>NZ_CP017141.1:0-4800000 GCF_001721645.1 Pedobacter steynii
TTAGCTCATTTTTAATTTCTTCTCAATATCATTTACATAGGCCCTGAACGTCTTATCGGTCTGGATCAGGTCTTCTACTGTCTGACAGGCATAGATTACTGTAGAGTGATCCCTGCCCCCAAAAAACGCACCGATAGTTTTCAATGAAGATTTGGTCATTCCTTTAGATAAGTACATCGAGATCTGACGCGCCTGAACGATTTCCCTCTTACGGGTAGGCGCTTTCAGTAAATGTACAGGAACCTCAAAGTAATCGCAAACCAGCTTCTGGATATAATCCATAGAAACCTCTTTACTGGTATTCTTGATAAAGTTCTTCAACATCGATTTAGCCAATTGCAAATCGATTTCCTTTTTGTTCATTGTGGATTGTGCCAATAGCGAAACCATTGCACCTTCCAGCTCACGAACGTTATTGTCTATATTGTGTGCTACATATTCAACAACCTCATCAGGCAGGTCAATCCCATCAGCATACATTTTCTTTCTCAGAATGGCAATTCTGGTTTCCAGTTCTGGAATCTGAAGATCCGCAGAAAGCCCCCATTTGAAACGGCTTAGCAAACGCTCTTCCAGACCGGTAAGGTCTTTAGGTGATTTATCTGAAGTGATGATGATCTGCTTACCCGACTGGTGTAAGTGGTTGAAAATATGGAAGAAAATATCCTGCGTTTTTTCTTTCCCGGCAAAGTTGTGGATATCATCCATGATGATTACATCCATTGCCTGATAGAAATTCACGAAATCATTGATCGTATTGTTTTTCAATGATTCCACAAACTGCTGACAGAACTTCTCGCAGGAAAGATAGATCACCAGCTTATCAGGAAGGTTTTGTCTGATCTCATTTCCAATCGCCTGTGCAAGGTGGGTCTTACCAAGACCTGAAGCACCATAAATCATTAAAGGGTTAAAGGAGGTTGCTCCTGGTTTTGCGGATACCGCATGTCCTGCCGAACGGGCAAGGCGGTTACAGTCACCCTCAACAAAAGTATCAAAGGTATAATTTGAATTCAGTTGTGGGTCTACATTCATCTTCTTCAATCCCGGAATCACAAATGGGTTCTTAATATCTCTGTTTACATTTACCGGAACAGGCATTGACTGTTTCCTGTTTGTGGAAGACATGCTTCCGTTTGAAGGCATATTAGTGGTGTACGGTAAAGCCCCATTGGTAGACTTATCCACCACAATATTATACTCCAATCTTCCTTCTGTGCCAAGCTGTTGTTTAACAGTCTTGCGCAATAACGCCACATAGTGCTCCTCAAGCCATTCATAAAAGAATAAACTAGGTACCTGTACGGTTAAAACGCTACCATCCAGCTTAAGGGCAGATATCGGCTCGAACCAGGTTTTAAAGCTCTGGGCCGGGATATTATCCTTTATAATTTGGAGACAGTTATTCCATACTTGAGTACAAGTGTTTTGCATAGTTCTTCTTTAATTTTTACGGTTTATAATTTTCAAACAGCGGATGGGCCCGTCGTTTTGGGAGTGCGAAGATCATAAAATTTACCAACATTCGGATGGAAAATCTCACCTTTTTCCTAACTCACTCATTCCTAAATCTATACAGGTGGGATAACTTTTGTTAACTGTGGATAACTCAAAAAATGTGGATTTCGTTGTTGGTAGTACAGGTGTTTTTTGTGTAATTTACATTATTAATCTGACATAAGGCAAGGCAATAAAATAAAGAATAAAAAGAACGGATGGAGCGCTGGAAAATTGGTTTCGCTATGGTTATGGTTCTTTTGTTTTCCAGTTGTGGATTATTTCTCCGCGATAGAAAAACAAATCATGCCGGACTCGAACGAGATGACTTCGGGCTTCCGATCATCCTCTACCCTTCTGCCGATTCTGATTCGAAGAAAATGATACTTATTCTGTCCGGCGACGGAGGCTGGCTGGAATTTGAAGATGAGCTGGCCAGGCAGTTTTCGGAAAAAGGATTTCATACCATAGGCTTCAATTCCAGAAACTTCTTCTGGAGTCAGAAAACTCCGGAAGAACTGACTAAAAAAGTATGGATGCTGCTTCGCTCCTATGGCAGGAAATATAAAGCCCATAAAATTTACCTCTGCGGTTATTCATTTGGTGCCGATGTAGTCCCCTTTATTTACAACCGGCTCCCTGCCCCGGCAAAAAGAAGAATTGCTGGCCTGCAATTACTCTCCCCCTTTGCTTCCTCTGCATTTAAAGTCCATACCTCAGACCTGCTCAACCTGGCCGGAGACGATAAAGCATATAAAGTCATTCCGGAGGTGGAAAAGCTGAATATGCCGGTCAGCTGCTACTATGGTATGGCGGAAAATCCTAAACCCTTACAGGAATTGAAGCTAAAAAATTTCCGGCTCAGGCTACTTCCCGGTGATCACCATTATGAATCCCCTGCTGTTCAAACAATTGTCTCAGATTGCCTGAAATCATTGCCTTAACTTCCTGATTCATTAAAAAATTTAGGTTAAATTTGCAGATATGAGCACTGCGGCCCCTTCCAATGAAATTTTTGACAAAGTCATCTCCTTTATTGAATATACCAATCAAAGTATCTTCCTTACCGGAAAAGCCGGAACGGGAAAAACCACTTTACTCAGAAAGATAAAAGAAACGACCGCAAAAAAGACGGTCATCGTCGCACCAACAGGCGTGGCGGCAATGAATGCCAAAGGAGTCACCATCAACTCCCTGTTTCAGCTTCCTCCGGGATCCTTCTTTCCGGGAGATGTGAGCCTGGCCAGTTTAAGGGCGGGTGTAGTCTCCATCAAAAACCTGCTTACTGAACTCAACTATTCCAGAGAAAGAAAAAGCCTGCTGACAGAACTGGAACTGATGATCATTGATGAGGTTTCTATGGTTCGCTGTGATGTGATTGATGCCGTAGATGCCATCCTCAGGATGGTCAGGAAAAATGATGCCCCCTTTGGAGGTGTTCAACTCCTGCTGATCGGCGATTTGTTCCAGCTCCCACCAGTCACCAAGAGAGAAGACTGGGACCTGTTAAGTAAGGTATACCCCTCTCCTTATTTCTTTGAGGCGACAGTAGTCAAACAACACCCATTGCTCCAGGTCGAGCTGAAAACGGTATTCAGACAAACAGAACCTGAATTCGTTGAGATTCTGAACGACATCAGGAACAACCAGATCGGTGAAGCCAGACTGGCCATCCTGAACCAGCGCTTTGACCCTGATTTCAAACAAGAAGAAGGATCCAATCACATCATCATCACCTCGCACAATGCAGAGGCCAATGCAGTGAATAATGAAAAACTGGATGAGCTGGAAGGACAAGACTATATTTTTGAAGGGCAGGTAGACGGGACACTGAATGTCCAGAACCTTCCTGTAGAACAATCCCTGCGGTTAAAAATAGGGGCTCAGGTGATGTTCATTAAGAATGATACCGGCGAAAATAGAAAATTTTACAATGGTAAGATTGGAAAAATAAAATCCATCGCCGGCGAAGAAATCTACATTTCCTTCCCCGATGAGGAAGACCTTCTGTTAGAAAGGGCTTCCTGGCAATCATTTGAATATAAAGCCAATGAAAACCAGGCTATTGTTCAGCAGCAGGTAGGAGAATTTTATCAGTTCCCGATCAAGCTGGCCTGGGCAGTAACGATTCATAAAAGTCAGGGTTTAACTTTCGACAGTGCGATTATCGATGCGGGTAATTCCTTTGTTTCCGGACAGGTATATGTGGCGCTCAGCAGGGTCCGCACCTTAAACGGACTGATCCTCCGCTCAAAAATCAATAAGGAAAGTCTGCGCTCCAATTTGGAAGTCCTGAACTATATGAATACCGGTAATGAAGGCGCACTCAGCGAACTCTTGTCGTCAGCACAGGAAAGATATATCATTCATTTATTTACCAATGTATTCTCTTTCCAGGAAGTGATAGAGTCTTTGAATACAGTAACTTCAGATCATGAAATCATGAAGTCTAACGACGCCGAACTGAGGTCGGTAATAGGCAACCTAAACCGGTCGGAAGAAGCACTTCAGGATGTTTCCTCACGCTTTCAGTCCCAGCTCCGTCAATTACAGAAAGACAGCGGCCTAAAAGATCATAAAACCATCCATGCCAGAATTGAAGCGGCATTCAATTACTTCTCAAAAGAAATCAACCTTCAGGTGATCAACCCGCTGAATAAACAGATCCGCGGAAAGCCGAAAAGTAAATCTGATCAGAAACTGGTTCATTTGTTCCAGCAACATCGTTTGGCAGCAGAGAATAAGCTGTACAAAATGCGTACTGCTACAGAAATAGCGGCAGAAGCCAGCAATTGGGAAGATCCTCATTTACTCATGAAAAAGATTCATGAGCTCCTGAAAAAGAAAATGAATACCCCCGCAGCGGCTCAGAACGCAACTACGATCCAGCTGTTTTAATTATTCATATTTCAGGGCATCAACAGGATTGGTCATGGCCGCTTTATAGGCCTGCCAGCTTACGGTAAGAATCGTCAGCAACAGCGATAAGAATCCGGTCAGTACAAACAACAAGACCGGCACCTCTATGCGATAGGCGAAACCATTCAGCCATTTGTTCATCAGGATATAAGCGATGATAAAGGCAATGATGTTGGCCACTGCCACCAATGCTACAAACTCTCTGTTCAGGAGCTTTAAGATTCCGGAAGTAGAGGCTCCAAGTACTCTTCGGACTGCAATTTCCCGGGTTCTGACCCTGGCATTGTAGGTCGCTAAGGCAAAGAGGCCAAGCAAAGCAATACAAAGTGTGGCGATGCTAAACACCTGCATCAAGACTCCCTGGCGCTGGTAATCTTTCATATTTTTAGCAAAAGACTCGTCGAGCCAGGTGGACCTGACCGGTAAGCCGGGTTCGATCTTTGTCCAGGCTTCGGTGATCTTTTTTAAAGTTTCCTGAGGATTTTCAGCATGGATGCTTATCAGCAGGTTTCCATATTGATACCAGCGCTGGCTCACAATAAAATGTGATGGTTTTACTTCAGTCTCAAACCCATGGTCATTAAAATCTTTTACTACACCAAGAATCCGGTAGTTTGTCCCTCCACGTTCATAAACAGTTCCAATAGGCTTTTTGAGGCCAAGTGCCTTTACCATCGCTTCATTTACCACTGAGCCTACATGAGTCGTATCTGCCCGAAAAGTGGCATTGGAAAAGGCTCTGCCACTCTTTAGAACAGCACCCAGCGTTTCAAAATAATCAAAACCAATATAATAATCCTGTACCATCAGGTTTTGTCCAAGGTAATTTAAATCCCCCGAACTGCCACCGTTGCCCCAGGGAGAACGACTGGAAAGTGTGACCTGTTTTACCCCTTCAATGCGTTTCAGTCTTTGACGGATTTGTTCAAACTTATCTGCAGGCATTTCTTTGATCCGATCCGTTTGTACATTCACAGACAACACCTGATCCCTTTGTAAGCCAACATCTTTGTTTCGCATGAACTTAAGCTGACTAAACATCACGGCAAAACAGATGATAAAAGTACAGGTAATCACAAACTGCGTAACCACCAGTACCTTTCTGATGAACACACCTCTGGCACTCCGGTCAAAATTGCCCTTCAATACCTTAACCGGTAAAAATCCGGAGAAATAAACTGCCGGATACAAACCGGCACAAAGGGTCACCAGAATAAAGACGACAGTCACTTGCAGAAACAAGAGGAATGCATTCCCGGCACCGAATAAACTGAGCTGGGTACCTAATAAACTATTGAAATAAGGCAACAGCAATTCCACCAGTGTTAATCCTACTAAAAAAGCACAGGTGGTCTGTAAAAACGTCTCAAACAGAAACTGAACCACCAGCATTCTTTTTTCTACACCCAATACCTTCTTCACCCCGATTTCACGGGCGCGTTTTCCGGCATGCGCAATAGCCAGATTGGTGAAATTAATACACGCGATGGCCAATAAAAATATAGCCAGTGCCGACAACACATACATCGTTGTTGTTTTGCTTTTTCCATAGAAAACGGAACTGGTAAACACAGTCCCGACCTGCTCATAGATCAGTTCCGTTTTACTGTCTCTTCCTTCATTCAGGATTGCCTGAGCTTCCGCTATAGTCAGCAATCCTTTAGTATTTATCACCTTATTTGCATTCCTGGCCGACCAGCGTGCTTTGGCATCCATAAACAAACGGGTAAGTTTAGGAAGGGCCACTTTTGGATCTACCCCTTCTTTTAACCGGATGTAAGAATTGTTACTGAAATTGCCCCAATGCTCTTCTGTAGGCATGGGTAAAGGAGTGATCACATCTGCCCAGAAATGAGTCCGGTTCTTTTCATTGTCCCAAACCCCGGTGATCGTATGGATCTCTTTCTTTAAACCCAGCTTTATGGTTTTTCCCAATACCTGTTCAGTCCCAAACAACATCACCGCAGTCTTTTTATTGATCACAACACTCTTAGGCTGATCAAGCGCGGTATTGATATCTCCCTGAAGGAAAGTAAATGGAAAAGTTCTGAAAAAGGTGCTGTCCGCCTGTCTGGCGTTGAGCTCATAATAAAACTGACGGTCATGCTCAATGACTTCATTTCCCCAGCCGGTGATGCTGGCACTCTCTACGTCAGGAGATTTCTCCCTGATCAGTGAAATAAAACTTGCAGGCATGGTTTCCCACCATTCATCTGCAGCACCTACGCGAAAATGTACCCCAACTTTATAAACGTTCTTCAATTTTGGAGACCATTTGTCATACCCTGTTTCATAATTCAGATACAATAAAATCAAAATAAAACCGGCAAGGCCAAATGCTAATCCGGCAATATTGACAAATGAAGCACTTCTGTTTTTCCAGATATTACGGAAGGCAATCTTTAAGTTAAGTTTAAACATCGGATGAAGTATTTATAGATAAACTGGTCAGCAGCCTCATAGAAACCATTTCAATGCCAAATCCTTAAACTATCCGTAAATCCATCGTCAGGTGGATATCCTACGAAAAAAGCGTTCAATATCGAACATAAATTGTTCCATATTGAACGCTTTCCAGTTAGCCTTGCTGTTCTTTCTTTTTAACCATTACGCTTACTCGGTATACGAAAATGCCGCAAATTAAAACCAGGACAGAAACGACCAGACCAAGAGTATCATAATGTTGCAGCGGACTGCTTTTTGTTTCCTGCGTAACGATCAATCCAGCACATAAAGCGGCTATTCCGCCCGCTACCTGCTGCAGAGAAGAGTTGACACTCATAAAAGCTCCTCTGTCTTTCATATCCGGTACACTCATTGTTAAAGTAGTAGCAGGAATCATCCGGCTCATAATTCCCATAAAAAGGATCATATTCAGCACCACCACTTCCCATAGCGGCACCGGACTCAGGTTCGTATAGATCAGGATCAGCACAACTGCCAGAACAGATCCGGCGGAAAAGATCATAAACTTGTCTACTTTATCACTTAATTTACCGATCAAAGGCATGATAATGATAGAAGCAACTCCGGTAAGCATGAAGACTACCGGCAATTCCGCCTGGGTAATTTTAATGTTATTGATCAGATAGGCACTTCCAAAGGGCATCAGCATAAAACCACCTACACTCAGAAAAGCGGTAGCGAGAAATCCGGTTTGATAAGAACGGTTGCTGATGGCATGCCACAGGTGTAGAAAAGCATTTTTATCGGACTGAAGTGCCAGGTGCTGATCAATCGGTTTGACCCTAAACAAAATGGTCAGGCCAATCAGAATCGCGAGGCCTACAATCATAAAGAAAGCCGCGTGCCAGCCCCAGATGTTGGCCAGGTAAAGTCCTACCGGAATTCCAAGCACCTGACTGGCGGCAAAAGCCATTTGTACGAAACCCATTACGCGTCCGCGTTGGTGAATGGCAAAAAGATCGGTTACGATGGTCATAGAAATCGCTCCGATGACTCCACCGAAAAGGCCGGTTACGATTCTCGCGCCAAGCAGCATTTCATAAGTGGTAGACATGGCGCAGCACAGGGTTCCGATGATAAATCCGGTGTAAAAAAACAGTAATAGCTGTTTCCGGTCAAACTTGTCGGCAAAACCGGCTGCCAGGATTCCTGAGGCCCCGGCACTGAAAGCATAGGCAGAAACCACCAGGCCAAAACCTTTTGGTGTAATAGACAATGATTTCATTAGAAAATCGCCAAGCGGTGCAAGCACCATAAAGTCGAGTACAATGGTAAATTGAAGTAAGGCCAGTAAAGCTATGACCAGCTTCTGGTACCCCGAAAATGGGGCGGCAATATTGGGATTGGGGAGTGTTTGTTCCATTAGAATAATTTTGATTAAGTTAATTCTTCACACTGGTATCCATTATGGACGACCAGCGCAATGACATCGTTTAGTTTTAATTGGGAGGATACGATCCTCAGGACACAGTCGACATCATCCTGGTCCACGGTCCAATTTGCAATCTGGTATTCCTGCATCACTTTTGCGATCAGCTGCTTATCTCCTTCAGTGCGGATGTCAGTCTTAAAAAGCAGGATGTCTTTCATTTGGAGTTCCATAGTTTTTGCATTTTAGGTTATTTTTTTAAAGCTTTTAACACCAGGTCAAAGGTGCCCCAAAGGACCTCGTCGGTTAATACAAAGGGCCGGCCGCCCATACTCCGGCCTTCATTATGGAAACGGATCAGGTTGTATAATGGCGCAAAGGCCACAGACCAGTAAGTTTCCAATGGCATCGCCTCTATCTCTCCTCTCTGTACGGCATTGTGCATGAACTTGCCCAGAGTAGATTTAAAGGTTTCAATCAGGCGTTCAAAAATTTTCTCCTGATAGGTCGAGGTTCGCAGCTGCTCCATCATCTGTACCGATAAAGGATTTTCCAGCATAGCCTTTGCCCGGTTTTTCCATTGTTGTTTCAAGCCTACCGCAAAAGGAGCTTCCGGATCAAAATCTGCCAGCATCATGGCACTCATTCTTTCCGTTTCTTCCATACCCACCTGCAAAATCAGGTCGTCCTTATCCTTGTAATAAATGTAAAGTGTAGCTACTGAAATCCCACATTCTTTGGCCAGTTTACCCATGGTAAAACCCTCGAAACCAACCTTGACAAGTAGTTCAACTGCCTTTTCTTTTACCAACTCTACTTTATTTACATCTCTGATACGCATAGTTTTACAATTGAGCACACAAATATAAATGAATATTCATTTACTTATAACTCTTCCGTATCTTTTTTAGAAAAAAAATAAAAAAGCCCGTATCATAAATCATGATCGGGCTCTTATTGGATGTCCGGAAATACCGGATAGGACAATTTTCTGTTTAGTCTTTACTTAGTTTTTTAATGGGTTTTATCCAGACCTTTCTAAACTCAACCTCAGATCCTTCAGCCTGTAAAGCTATATTTCCGCTTTTGGCAGTACAATCGTAGCCGTAGTTTACAAACTGATCATTGACCCAGACTTTAACTTTATTATCCAGACATTCTACAATCATTTTATTCCATTCGCCAACAGGATTTTCAACCCCGTCTATCCTCCTTTTGATCCTCCGCAGCTTGTCGCCATTTACCCCCCATTTTTCCTTTGAACCACGTCTTACTTCCATGTCAGGCACGGTAACGTCTTCTTCTATACACCAAAAATCTCCTGCATTCTTATTTTGCATTTGCACTTCAATTGATTTTGGGAACATCCCATAAAGCGCTCTTGGTGTTGAAGCATGTACCAGTACCCCACAGTTTCCTGGCTTAGATGAAAATCTGTATTGCAGCTCAATGCGGTAATTCTGATAAATAGCATCCGTGATGAGGTGCCCTCCCGGGGTTCCCATACTGACCAATAGCCCATTACGGACAATGAAGGACGGCTCAATGTTTGGATTTTGATCATGATCAGGTACATCACTGTGCCAGCCAGTTAAATCTTTTCCGTTAAACAGGCTCTTTGACTGAGCAAAAGAATTACGACCACCAAATGATATTAACATCATTGACAGTACGACGATCAGCGTTTGTTTCATATCAATAAATATAAGACAATACCTGAAGTTATCCTTTAATTGCATCCTCCAGGCTGGAACCATCTTTTGTCAGCACCTGAAAATGGTTTTCTTTCGCCAGCCCCAGCAGATGGTTGATAAAATCTGTAGCAGTAGGATAAACACTTTTGTCGAACTTCAGGATCGTTTCAATTTTATTTACCGCATTTACGTATTCGTCGTTTACTTCTTTCTGATTCATAACAGTTTTTTTTATAGGTGAAAATTATCCCCTACAAGGTACAAATTTTATAGCTGAATCCATTCCCGTTTATTGCCAGATCCGCTCTCAGAATCCGGAGGATATTGGCTTTGGAGCCATAAGCGATGGAAACATAAACCGGTAGAAACACCTGGCATCGCAGTTTAGAGATGCCGGGTGTAACAGTCATATGCTTATTTTAAGGCTGTTCTTTTAGATTTACATTGCTGCTTAAAAATTCCAGGTACTTGTCATCCTCCCCTTCAAAGATCTCTTCGGGATCCAATAAATACGCTCTTAAAAGGAATTCCTTAGCCCTTTCCTGATCGCCCTCCTCCAGGTAACATTCTCCCAGACGCAGCATGATGAAAGGATTGGAATAGACATTTTCCTCCACATTACCTTTTGCCGTCAGAAAGTAAGTCAGCGCCGTACCAAAATCATCCTGCAGAAAATAAGCATCCCCTATGGAAGCATTTAGCCAAACGCTTTGTATATAATGGTTTTGAGGTTCAGGAATAAGAGATAATGCTTCTTCCCAGATTTCCACTGCCCCATCAAAATCCTCCTCATCCATACAGTCGTTCCCGCTTTCGGAAAGTTCATCAATTTTAGCCAACACCTCATTGGAAAGCTCAGGGAAAGCCCCTTTTATTTCGTCTTCATTCATGATCTGATCTTTAAGTTTTAAAGTATTCCCCCAGGAATACTGTTCGTAAATACAATAATCGTGTTTTAGTTTGCTTAAAGCAATTCAAATATCTGCGAACTGCCTATAATTTTCTATCCTGCCGGAATCTGATCTGACTTTTCATTTTATATGTTTTTAATTTTTAAAGAATTACCTTTGTTCCAATATCTATTTAATACCACACAGATTGAAAAAAGTTCTTAAAATTACCGGAATAACGCTTGCATCGGTGTTACTGCTCTTATTTATTACCCCTTATTTATTGCCCGATACCATTTCCAGGGAGGTAAAAAAATGGCTCAACGGAAATATCAAAGGAGAAGTGAAGTTCGACAGCAGTAACCTATCCTTCTTTAAGCATTTTCCTTCCCTTACTTTTAGCCTTCATAACCTATCTTTAAAAGGTGCTGCGCCCTTCCAGCAGGATACCTTGCTATTCACCAAAGAATTATCCTTCAGGGTAGACCTGAGTACTGTTTTCTCAGATCAGGTAAAAATAGATCAGATTTTTATTGATCAGGCTGACATCCATATCGAAGTAGATGAAAAAGGGAATGCCAATTATAACGTATATCAAAGTAAAACGGATACCACAAAGAAAACAGACAGCAGCGCCACAGGCCTGAAAATTGAAGGCATCTTTATCAAGAAAAGTAACCTCATTTATAATGACCGTTCTGTTCCGATGATGATCAGTGCCAAAGGGTTAAATTATTCCGGACAGGGAGATTTAAGTAAGGCCATATTTGACCTGAAAAGCCAGGCAGAGATCGATACCCTTGACCTTTACTACGATGGGGCTCCTTACCTGCTGAATAAAAAGGTAAATGCCAAACTCCTGACCAAAATCAATACCAATTCCCTGGATCTGATGTTTGATGAAAATGACCTGAAAATCAATTCCCTCCCAATCCATTTTGTGGGCCGCTTCTCCTTTCTGAAGGATGGGTATGACATCAATTTTAGAACTAAAGCCAAAGAGACGGACCTTCATAATATTTTTTCTGCCATGCCCCCTGCCCTGGCAAGCCGCATGGAACAAACCGATATTAAAGGTTATGCCGAAATTGATGCTTCCCTGATCGGAAAATATCTGGCAAAAAGCAAAACCATGCCTACCCTTTCTTTTAATATGAAAATCCGTGACGGACAAATTTCCAATCCTAAAGCACCGGAGCCCATCCGTAATTTATACCTGAACCTGCAAACGAAATTACCCAGTCTGAATATGGACAGTCTATTCATCAATATGGACAGCCTGTATTTCAATATGGGGAAAGATCATGTCAGTTCGGTAGTCAAACTAAAGGGATTAAAAGAACCCGAAATTTACATCAAAACAAGGGCATCTATAGATATGGGCAAATGGGCTAAAGTATTTGGGCTGGACCAGATCAGAGGCCATTATGCCCTTGACCTGGATGCAGACGGCAAATACACCAGAAAGGTAGTCCGCAGTGGAATCAGACAAATTGATACCGTGATTGCCACCATTCCGAAATTCAGTTTAACCTCTTCGGTAAGTAACGGTTATTTCAAATATGCTTCCCTTCCGGCAGCGATCGACAAGATCAATTTCAGCATGAACGGCAGTAATCCGGATGGCAATTACAAAAACACCAAACTCGAGATCAGCGACATTAATATCCAGGCATTGAGCAATTATATCAGGGGCTTTGCCAAATTAAAAACGGCAGAAAACAACCCGATAGACGTTCGGTTAAAATCCATGATCAACTTTGCGGAGATCAAAAATTTCTATCCCCTCAAAGACCTGGAACTTAGTGGTGAGCTACACCTGGATGTGCAGAGCAAGGGTGGTTATAATAAACTTAAAAAACTATTCCCGGTAACTACTGCCAGTATCAAACTTGCAAACGGACGCATTAAAACGGCCCATTTTGATCAGCCTCTGGAACAAATCGTTGTGGACGGAACCCTGGTCAATAGAGACGGAAGCTTAAGAGGTACACAGCTGAACATCAAGCCGATCTCATTTCAAATGGCAGGTCAGCCTTTTATGCTGAAAGCAGACCTTCGGAATTTTGATAATATGTCTTATGACGTCAGCTCCAAAGGAACGGTTGACATCGGAAAAATGTACCAGTTATTTGCCATCAAAGGCTACAATGTCAAAGGTTCCGTGTTTACTGATGTCTCCTTTAAAGGATTACAGAGTGATGCCATGAATGGCCGGTATCAAAAGCTGAACAACAAAGGACGAGTGGAGGTTAAAGCGCTGACACTTGAATCAGACCTTTTTCCAAAATCTTTCTTTATCAAAAACGGATTGTTCTCTTTTGCACAGGATAAGATGAAATTTGAACGTTTCCATGCCAGTTACGGAAAGTCCGACTTTACCATGAGCGGCCATCTGGGCAATATCATCAATTATGTATTGTCGGAAAAGGCCATGCTTACCGGTAACTTTAACCTGCAGACCAAACAGCTTTTTGCAGACGAGTTTATGGTGTATAATGAAGCCCCTGCGCAACCTGGAAAAGCAACATCCGGAGCCGGAGTCATCATTATTCCAAACAACCTGAATGTTTCTGTAACCGCTGATGCCGGTTCAGTATATTATAACGGACTGAAAATTAAAGATGCAAAGGGAACATTAGCCCTGAATAACGGAACCATGACCCTGAGCCAGAGTAGTTTTAACCTGATTGATGCCCCGGTAAGCATGGAGGCAACCTATAAAAGTTTGACTCCTACTTCTGCAAGTTTCGACTACCACATCTCTGCTAAGGAGTTCGATGTTTCCAAAGCATATAAAGAAATTAAACTCTTCCGCGAACTGGCTACTTCGGCATCCAAAATAAAAGGGATTATCGGACTGGATTATCAGCTTTCCGGAAAACTGAATAAAGATATGTTTCCTGTTTTCCCTTCTCTGAAAGGCGGAGGAACACTCTCCGTTAAAAAGATCAGTATGATGGGTTTCAAATTCATGAATGCAGTGAGTAAAGCCACCCGCCGGGATAGCTTAAGCAATCCTGATCTGTCTGAAGTAAACATCAAAAGCACCATCAAAAATAACATCATCACCATCGAAAGGTTCAAAATGCGTGTAGCCGGATTCAGGCCTCGTTTTGAAGGACAGGTGAGCTTTGACGGACGTTTAAATATCAGTGGCAGACTTGGCCTGCCTCCCTTTGGTCTGATCGGAATCCCTTTGAGCATCACGGGAACGCAGGATAGTCCAAAAGTTGCCCTGAAAAGAAATAAAGAAGGCAAACTGGAAGAAACGGAAGATGACGATAAATGATGGATTAGCTTATTTACTGGAATTACCGGCCATTTATTTATGGCCGGTATTTTTATTGGAAAACATTCTGATTACCCTGATGGTCTTATGGTCGGGAAAAATCATCCGTCAATATTTTTCTCCCGCGGCAATGCCGGCATACCATTATACTTCCAGGGACTGGCTGATCTGCGGAATAACCAATGTACTGAATACGGTAATTACTTATCTGGGTTATTGGTTATGGAAACAGGGTTTCATTATCATCGGTACGGAGTTTTCGCTATTCATTTTAAGTGATTTGCTGATCCTGTTTCTGGCAATGGACCTGCTGATGTACCTCTTCCATTATGTCATTCATAAAACCTGGTTATATCAGGCGATACACGGACTCCATCATGAAGCAGTAAACCCTAAACCCATAGACTTGTTCGTATTGCATCCGCTGGAAACCCTTGGTTTTGGTTCGCTTTGGCTCTTATTATTGCTGGCATCTTCTTTTAATATTTATGCCATTATGATCTACCTGATGGTCAATATATTGTTCGGAATGATTGGACATCTTGGGATAGAACCTTTAAGTGCTCAGCTACGCAGTAAACCGCTGTTAAAATATCTGGGAAGCTCCAGCTTTCACCATGATCACCACCAGGACATTACCCGTAACTTCGGTTTTTACACCAGCATCTGGGACCGCTTATTTGGAACCTATAAAAGTTGAAATTCTGCGAAGAAAGGCAAAATTTCTCCCCGTTTTGTTTTAGACAAAAACAGGCCGCTATTAAAAATAACGGCCTGTTTCTGAAAATATTAATCGGTCATGATTATGGATTCATGATTTTGATCAGTTTTTTGGTTACCGCATAATCCGCAGCGATAATACTGTTCGTGATATAAGGGACATCCCGATCTATAGCATAAGAAAACACGCCTCCTTTGGTTCCCTGTGTAGGTTGCCAGCGCGCATACTGATAACACCTGCTTTGCAGGGTCGCATCAGGATACTGTACATCTCCCCAGCTTGCCCCATTCTCTTCATAGAAAGAAAAACCAGGTAAGAATTTATCAGGGGTAATGTAAGCCGCATACAGATTGAAGGTGCTCGTTAAATTACTGGTGCTTCTGCCGTAAGCCTGCAAAAACGTATAATCGATTAGCTTATAAATGGAAGTAAAGAAGGTGGTAGGGTTCTGGTTCGTGTCGTAAATGAACTTTTTACCGGTACCCGATCTTGGCCCGAAATACTTAGACAAGGCTTTCACTGCAGCCACTTTTTTTGTTAACGTAGTTCCTGTTGGATTGCTTTCCACATCAATATCAATTCCGTCCAGGTTATACTCTGTTACCCATTTATCATATATGGTTTTTGCCCAGGCTGCATAACCGGTAGAGTCCTGTCCGCCGGTAGTGGTCGCGCTGTTCAAATCACCAATAGTGATGATTACTTTCGTTCCTTTGGTATGTAAATAAGGGACATAATTGGTTTTCAGCACATTCCAGTAAGCATTTTCAGGAGGGGTATAATCCGGGAATACCATCACCATATCCAGGCTGTCCGGCAGACGGCGCATACTCGTTGCATTTCCACTCTCGGTTACACTGTCGCGCCAGGTGCGGTAATAGCCCACGCTCAGCTGGTGAGGACTGTTTTTGTAATCAATTAAAGTTCCGGTGGTTACATCTGTACCAGTGGTTGGCGGGTTCTTCTTACAGGCTGTTCCGAAGCCCAGCAAGGCCAGGCCAAGTAAGCAAATTTTAAAGTTTTTCATTTTTCGGGGGGATATAGGGTTGATATAATTTAGTTAATTCCGCTTAAGGCCAGCTTTGCAGCGGTGAGCTTAATTTCACACTATCTCCATACAATACCGTTGAAAATGAAGAAAGATAAGTAGCCATATTTGTTCCCGGAAGGTCATAAGCCAGGTAAACCCCATAACCCTGGTTTTTGGTGGATTGTGCCAATGATTTGGCCGTACTGGCGCTGGTATGATTGATCCATACTGCGGCCGGACCTAATACTGCTTTACCCATTGGTGGAACATTCGGAGCTGAAAAACTACCGTAATTGGCATTCCAGCTATAGTTCACGTTATCTCCTACCCTTTGTCCGTTCCACTGTACCCTTGAAGCCGCAGGTCCGTAATAGTAAAAAGTAATCAGTTTGGTTGGCATTAGTTTTCTGAGTTCCTGTACCAGCATCACGAATGAGCTGTCGTTTGGCTGAGTTGTTCCGTTTACACCATACTCTGCATATTCATCGTCAAAGTCGATTCCATCCAGATTATAGGTAGTCACTGCATTGCTCAGTTGCTGGGCAAATTCTTTTGCTGAAGCGCGACTGGTAAAATTACAGAAGCCTGCTCCCTGATGGTTTCCAAGAATAGAGAGTAAAACTTTGATTCCTTTGTCTTGTAGCGGCTTGATATACGTCGCTTTATTACTCAGTACCTTGGTTACTTTATCATTATTAAACAACACCGCTTTTTTGGTTGTCGTATTGTAATTGATATTCGCAGCAAAAATAATGGCAATATCGAAAAGTTGTTGTCCGCCATTTTTCAGGGTGTAATTCCCAACATTCAGGATATTGTTGTTGTTCACTTCCACATAGCAGACACTGATAGGCCCGGTTTTAGCCGTAGCTGTGGATGGGGCCGTTACGTCCGTTCCATCCACAGGTCCGTCTTTTGTACAGGCTGAGAAAAGCAGTCCTGCTGTTACTACAGCCACCAGGCTGTTTAACATGTTTTTTTTGTTCATCATAGGGTTTTGGTTAGATTGTTTATTGTTTAAAGATTAATTCATCATTCGATGGCTACCGAACGGGGCCGGTCTGCCGGGTTTACTCCCCAGGTTGCTGAAGGTTTAGCGCCCATAAAGAGGATCAGCTCTCCACCTGCTACCAGGTCTTTATGGCGTAAATAAGATTTTAAATAGGGTTTACCATTTAATACCACTTTCTGGATGTATTTATTCTCTTTGCTGTTTCCTTCTGCTTTAATACGGAATTTCTTATTTCCCGGAAGGGAGATCACCGCGTCATTAATTAAAGGAGAACCGAAGACATACGTTCCGTTTGCAGGATTTAAAGGGTAAAAGCCCATTGCTGAAAAAACATACCAGGACGACATCTGGCCAAGGTCTTCATTACCACATAAGCCGTCTGGTTTGTTCGTGTATAAGGAATCGGTAATATGGCGTACCAGATCTGCCGTTTTCCATGCCTGACCAGCATAGGCATACAAATAAGGGATATGGTGGTTCGGTTCATTTCCCTGTGCATACTGGCCCACTAAACCGGTAATGTCCGGTGAGCTGCCAGCTTCCATAGCTGAGCTCATGCTAAACAGCGTATCCAGCTTTCTGGTAAAAGGGGCATCACCACCAAACAGCTGGATCAGTCCCTCGGGATCCTGAGGAACCAGCCAGGTATACTGCCAGGCATTTCCTTCGGTATAATCGTCTTCTCGGTGTTTCGAAGCAACCGGATTAAATGGGGTCCTCCAGCTTCCGTTCTCCATTTTACCACGCATAAACTGACTTTGCTGGTCAAAATATTCGCGGTATAACTGAGCCCTCTGGCTAAAGTATTTATAGTCTGCTTCTTTATTCATGGCTTTTGCCATTTGTGCAATACACCAGTCGTCAATAGCATACTCCAGTCCTTTTGCCACAGATTCGATCACCTTTTCAGAAGGGATATATTGTAGTTTTTGTGCATATTGAATCCCTTCTACATTTTGCATCGCAGAATGTCTGATGGCCTCATAAGCAAGATTGGCATCAAATCCTTTGAATCCTTTCAGGTAAGCATCCACTATAATCGGAACCGCATGGTAGCCAATCATCGTATTCGTTTCACTGCCCATCAGGTGCCATACCGGCAATTTTCCCTGCTGTTTGTAAATCGCCAGGAACGTATTCACCACATCGGATACTTTATCCTGATGAAGGAAAGTAAACAGCGGATGATAAGCCCTGTAGGTATCCCATAAAGAGAAAGTGGTATAGTTGTTGAAATCTGCCTTAGGGTATACTTTTTTATCTGTACCCCTGTAATCGCCGTTGGCATCATTAAATATAGATGGTGCGAACATGGTATGGTACATGGCGGTATAAAATGTCTTTTTTACGTCTTCATCTGCATTGATTTTCAGTTTGGACAATTCCTTTTCCCATTTATTATTGGCCTTCAATCTGGCCTGTTCGAAATCCCAATCCGGAATTTCCACTGTGATATTGGCCAGTGCATTTTCATAACTCACCGGAGAAAGTCCTACTTTCAATTTTAAAATGGCCTGGTTAATGGCTTTAAAGTTCAGAACGGCTTTAACTCTTTTACCTTTTAATTCTTTTCTGTTTGTGCTTAAGCTGGTGCTATCCGATAAGGAAAGACTGCTCAGGGGCTGCGAAAGCCGGACGGCAAAATACAGGCGCTGATCGCTGGCCCATCCCGCAGAATGACGATAGCCGACTAAAGTTGTGGGATTGATTTGCTTCACATAGGTTTCCACCGGACTGTCCCATCCTACCCCCGCATTCAGATCCAGCATCACATGTGGATTTTTTGATCCTTTTTCAAAAGTATAACGGTGAAAGCCGACCCTTTCTGAACTGGTCAGCTCTGCTTTAATTTTATACTTATCCAGGATCACACTATAATACCCTGCTTTTACCACTTCTTTATCATGAGAAAAAGTGGATACATAATTGAGTTGTGAAGGACCTGTTGCAGGCATCACTAAAATATCGTTCAGGTCGCCGATACCCGTTCCGCTTAAATGGGTATGGGCAAAGCCTATAATCGTATTGCTGGCATAATTATAACCACTGCACCAGTCCCAGCCTTCAAAAACATTGGTTGGGCCTAACTGTACGGCTCCAAATGGAACATTGGCACCTACAAATACGTGGCCATGAGCCGCTGAACCGATGTAGGGGTCCACATAGCTCGTCAATGGTTTTTGAGCAAAGACAGGATCTACGGAAAAGATAATGCCAAGAAGTAAAAAGTGTTTAAGCTTCATTAAATTTTTAAATAAGGGTTTCATTGTTGACCCCGAAGGTATAAAAAATTGTCATGCAGCACCATTAGCGGGGGATAAAGGGTACAATAAGATGTACTTGGCTGCATGACAATTTTTTTAGAATGGTTTGTAATTAATTAGGTTTTTTATCCCACCAAAGTTTAGTTCCCCCATTATCTGCACCACCAAGCAGGCTTACTGCCTTGGTTACTTCTGCCTGATTGTTTTTATATTCATCCTCAGAGAATGGCAATCTTCTGATTTGTTTTTCTGTATTGATCGTTCCCCCGCTTTGGTTATTCACAACAGGGAAAATTTTAGGATAACCGGTACGTCTGAATTCAGACCATGCTTCCTGTCCGTCCGGAAAAATAGCAATCCATTTCTGGGTAATGATGCGTTCCAGTTTTTGTTCCATGGAAGCAGACTCATCCCATTTAACCGTTGTTTTACTTAACAATGGAGAATTTGCAGTTACATTATTCGCCGCATTGATCGGGTCGGTATAAGGTGCCTGGGTATTCGTATTATTGTTCAGATAAGTGCTGGCATCAGAACTTCCAAGGGTGTATTGCTCAAAAGAGATTTTCACCCCCTGCTCATAAAAGGATTGGGCAGATCCCCCCATGCTCCAGCCTCTTAATGCTCCTTCTGCACGCAGAAAGGCAACTTCCGCTGCGCACATGTATTGTACCGGCGTATTTTCCTTCAATGTGGAAGAAGAAGAATTCAGGTACGCATCCGGTTTACCACTAAAAGAAATCCCACTGCGAACGCCCTTATAATCACCAGGAATCACTTTTGAAGTCATAAAGTATTTAGATAAACGCGGATCTTTAAATCCTTTCAGAATGGATTCTGCCGAAGCATTCATTCTGGTATCGTTATAACTTAAATCATCTACCCATAATCCATTCCTCGTAGGTACCCCTTTACCTGATTTTACAAGCGCATTGTCGCCATTTAAGGCAAGTAATCCATAAGAATTATTTACCGCTTCTTCTGCTTTGGTCTTTGCCAGCGAAGGATTTGCATAGGCAATACGAATGGCCAGTCTGAGCTTTAATGAGTTTGCAAATTTGATCCATTGAATATAGTTCCCATCATAAACCAGGTCGAAACGGTTCAATGAATTATCAGATGGGTTTTTAGTCACGAACTCAGTCAGCGATTTTATCGCATCGTCCAGATCTTTAAAGAAAGTGTTATAAACGGTTTCCTGATCATCGTAAGGCGTGGCAAGTGCCCCGGCCCCAAATTTAGAATAAGGAATTGGTCCGTAAATATCAGACACCCGGTGCATGCCTTCTACCTTGAGGATATTGGCTACAGCAATGAACTGGGGATTGGTTACCGCACGTTTCGACACCTCTCTCCATCCATTCATTACCCCATTGTACCCCACTTTAAAAGGCCATAAGTTCCAGCCGTTCTTTAAGGCATAAGTGGAATTATTTGGCCCGCCGAAATCACCCGGAGGTGCAAAATATCCTGAAAAAATATCGGCATTTAGATTTTGCTGGAGTTGATAAATGTAATCCTCATTTGTTTTGCAGTACATGATGTTTACCTGCATCTCAGGAATAAAGATACCCGATGAAATGTTGTCTTTTAACAGATCTTCTTCTGTTAATCCATTTGGGTTACTATTGTATTTGTCAAAATCTTTTGTGCATGAACTCTGTACCATAACAAACGCTGCAGCAAAAATGGCCGCGCTAAGTCTGGTGTTTTTTATTAAGGTTCTCATAATATATGATGATACTAGGTCTTAAAATGTGAAATTTACGTTGAAACCAATGCTTCTTAAACTCGGCATAGAGAAGTAGTCATACCCCTGAAAGCCATTACCGGTAAGGGTCACTACATCCGGATCAAAAGGTGCTTTTTTATAGATCATCCATAAGTTTCTGCCGATTACAGAAAGCTGTATCTTTTGTATTTTGTTGTTAAATACTTTTGCAGGGATGGTATATCCAAATGACACCTCGCGTAAACGGATATTTGTTGCACTATAGATATAAGGCGTCAGCTCGGCTCCTATTCTATTGTAATAGGCTTCAGTTGCATCTGCACCATTAATCATTATTCCCCCTTGGTTACGGGAATCTGCAGTTCGTTGTGACATCCCACGTTTATCAAAAGTCTGCTCGGTTCTGGAAATCACCTCTCCTCCGATACGGCTGTCGACCAAGAAATTAAGGTTAAAATTTTTGTACCTGAAGCCATTGCTCATGCTGAGCATGTATCTTGGATTTACATTACCTGCAATGATATTATTGGTAGAATACTGTGGTAAGCCTTTATCATCCAGCACCTGATTTCCGCTGGCATCACGAATAAAATCTTTTACCTGAATGTCTCCATAAGAGCCACCTTTTCTAACGATAGAAGAACCGCCTAAGCTAAACTCCTTCACCTCTATAAACTGACCGGTTGCAGGATCGGTATAAGTATACAGTTCCTTGATTTTGTTTCTGTTGAAAGAGAAATTAACGGTCGGGTTCCAGCTCAGTTCTCCGAATTGCGCATTATAGCCCAATGAAAGTTCAAGACCCTGATTCTGAACATCTCCTGCATTCAGGTCATAGGTATTGTATCCTACTGTCGGGGATACATTCACTCTAAAGAACTGATTTACCGTATTCGTTCTGTAATAGGTGGCATTCAGACTCAATTTATTTTCCAGGAATTTCAAATCTGCTCCGAATTCAAATGATTTACTTCTTTCCGGATTTAACGTGGTAAAAGGTTTCCCTGTGAAAGGAACAATTGCACCCCCGATGATTGGAAAAGAAGGGTTTGTTGCATAGGCATAGTTATCAGGAATTTCGTTACCTACTTCAGCATAAGATGCCCTTAGTTTGGCAAAAGAAATAAATTCCGGTAATTCCGCCATTTCACTAATCACGGCACTTAAGCCCACTGATGGATAGAAGAATGGTTTTGGTAAAGTCGAATTCCAGTCGTTACGTCCGGAAACGTCCAAAAACAGGTAATTTTTATATCCGATGGAGGCGGTTAAAAAAGCAGCCTGAGTTTGTTTTCTGTAGGTATTTGGCGTAAATACTATACCCGCCTGCGTCAGGTTCAGGACGCTAAAAAAGTTAGGTACTTTAAAAGGATCCAGAGGCCCGTCGATCGTTAATCCGCTGGTCAGGTTATTGATGATACTGGCACCTGCGGTAGCATTAATTGTAAATTCACCCAACGCTTTATTGAAATTCAATAACAGGTCGGCATAAGTCTGACTGTTCAGGTTATCCAGTGTTGCATAACGTCCATTTGGACTATTGGAAACCAGGTTCCCCGGCGTTGTCGTTGCATAGACCTTGTTCTCTCCTTTATCTGTAGAGCGGTCCATTCTTACCCGTCCCTGAAGGTTCAGCCAGTCTGTAAACTTATATTTAGCCGTTACGGATCCTACTATACGGTTTCTTTGTGTCTGAAACATATTACGGTTGGCAATCCAGTAAGGGTTTTGAAGTGACATTCCCTGATCGCCATATGGCCAGTTTTGTACGTTTATTTTGCGGACAGCGTCAAAGGTTTCAAAATTCTTAGTATCATTAAAATTATAAGAAGCACCAGGAAATAAATAAACTGAGGTGATTGGATTATAATATTCACCCTGTCCCGGCATGTTCTGAGATTTCTGATAGATGTATTCTGCCCTTGCATCCACACTTAACTTATCCTCAAAAAAGGAGGTGTTATTTCTGAAAGAGAAGTTGTATCGATCCAGCTTGTTATTGGGAATAATTCCCTCTGCATTGGTTGCCGCAGCGGAGAAGAAAGATTGATTTTTCTCCGTACCACCTGATAATGACAAGGCATTGGTAAAAGTTTTACCCGTCTGAAAAAAGTCATTAGGCGTATAATTACTTTGGTTGGCTGTTTTTGCGCCCCAACCATTGAAAGTTGGACCTTCTTCTGGTTTCGCTTTATTGGCCGTTCCATAACTGCGTTGCAGTTCAGGAAGAAGGAAAGGGTTGTCGAATGTAGTACTGGAATTAAAGTTAACAACCGTTTTTCCGGCTTTTCCTTTCTTGGTCGTAATTAAGATCACCCCATTCGAAGCCTGTCCGCCGTAAAGTGCCGATGCAGAAGCCCCGCTCAACACACTTACTTCTTCGATGTCCTCAGGATTCAGGTTGGAAATCCCATCACCGGCATCACTTAGCTGAAAACCATCACTGGTTCCCTTTCCAGACAAACTTGGTAAAGGTACCCCATCCACTACATATAGCGCGTTGTTATTTCCACTGATTGATTTATTTCCACGAAGTACTGCTTTTGTGGATCCACCTGGTGCCGAAGAGTGTGTCAATGTCAAACCGGATACTTTTCCGGTTAAGCTGTTTACAAAACTCGGATCCTTAACGTCATTCACCTCTTTAGAGCCTAGTGTCTGGACATTATACGTTAATGATTTGGTAGATTTCTTAATCCCCAGAGCGGTAACCACTACCGTTTCCAGATTCTGTGAATCACCGGTAAGCACCACATCTAAAGTACTTGTACTTCCTACGGTGACTTCTTTACTCTGATACCCCACATAAGAAAAAACCAGGATATCCCCTGCTTTAGCCTGGATCACATACTGTCCTGAAACATTGGTCTGGGTGGTTAAAGTGCCGCCCTTAACTTTTACGGATACCCCTGGTATCGTTACTCCGGCATCGTCTTTTACGGTTCCTTT
The DNA here is from genome assembly GCF_001721645.1 of Pedobacter steynii. Classification (NCBI taxonomy): domain Bacteria; kingdom Pseudomonadati; phylum Bacteroidota; class Sphingobacteriia; order Sphingobacteriales; family Sphingobacteriaceae; genus Pedobacter; species Pedobacter steynii. The sequence continues at coordinate 23,836 of NZ_CP017141.1, forward strand.
GATTCCTTCCTGATAGAATGAGTTGAATTCCATTTCATTAAATGAGGAAAGGCTGAGCGTCGGGAAGCTCTTTAATTTGTCCGACTTGACTCCAGCAAAAAGATTTGCTGAAGCGTAAAGTAATAAACACGTCAGTTGTAATGGTTTTCTCATCTCCATTGATACGGTTAGGTTTTATAATTGGTTAGCTATACCGTTTTACCTTTTTAAAATAAAAGCGGGTATAGGATAGAGACCCCGTTTAGAAATAAATTGCCTACAAGGAATTCATTTTTTTTGAAGATTATTTTTAATCCCTATCTTGCAGAGGATAATTACCTCCTAATCAAAACAATTGAAACTCGTAAAGCCTGACTTATCTGCTCTGTGGACCAAGATTTGCGTCGAAGATGATTTAAAATCTTTCGAGGTTTTATACCGTTCCCTTGCTGCCAGGCTTTTGAAGTTCTCCGTTTATTACGTCTCGCAAAAAGAGGTTGCAGAAGAAATTGTTTCTGAAATATTTGTAAAGTGCTGGGAAAACAGAAAGGACAACCTGCATGTCCTTAATCCGGAAACCTATCTTTTTGTGGCGGTAAAAAACCAGTCTTTAAAACACATCCGTAAATACAGCAATGTGCACCTGGTAGAGATTGAAGAGCAGCCGCAAAGCTTTCAATTCCGGGATAGCACGGATCCCTCCAAAGAACTGGAGAGAAAAGAGCTGCATCTTAAACTGGACCAGGCAATAGATACCCTCCCTGCCCAGGCAAAAATGGTTTTCAAGCTAATTAAGGAGGATGGAATGAAGTATAAAGAGGTGGCAGAGATTTTAGACATCTCTCCACGCACGGTACAGACGCAATTGTTCCGGGCAATTGCAAAACTCAGAATTGTGCTCAGCTCCTACTATGAGCTGGACCATAAAAAAAATAATAGCAGCAATATGGCCAATCTGATCCTGATTTTGGGGATAATGCATTATTTTTTAGTCTTTTGTAGGCAATTTTAGAAAAAATGGGAACCTTAATATATCACATCATAAAAAACAGATAATATCCTTAAAAATGACCGATCAAAGATTTACAGAATTGCTTAGCAAAAAACTGGCAGACGAAATTTCCCTTGAAGAACATAAAGAATTTATGCTTCTGCTGGAGGAAAATGCCGGCTATAGGCAAGAGTATGAATCTTTAAGTCATTATTTCCAGTATAAAGAAACTGATCAGGAAGCCGCAATGCAGCTTTTTGAGCAGATTAAATCAAAAATTGAAGTTCCTGAAAGTCCGTTGAAAGTTAGCGCGGCAGCAATAAATGAAATGCCTTTAACTGAAGTCCGGGCAGGCAGGTATGGCAACTGGTACAGGATTGCAGCAGTGCTTGCCATCGGCATCTGTTCTTTCGGGGCCTATCAGCTGTTTTATAAAAAATCATTCCCCACAGAACAGACGGCATTGGTTTGGAAGGAAACGAATAGTCCTGGCAGGCGGGTTTCAAAAATCAGGCTTGGGGATGGAACCCTCGTTACTTTAAATGCCGAAAGCCAGCTCAGGTATCCAGCCGAATTTAAAGGAGACAGCAGGGAAGTTTATCTTTCCGGAGAAGCCTTTTTCGATGTGAGTAAAGACGCACAGCATCCTTTTGTCATTCATACCGAAAAGATAAACATCAAAGTATTGGGCACCACATTCGATGTGAAGGCCTATAAAAACGACCCTCATACCGAAGCTACACTGATCAGTGGAGCCATTCAGATCAGCATGAAAGACCATCCGGAAAAACAGGTCCTGCTAAAACCAAAAGAGAAGTTCAGTATACAGAATCATGCGGCAGATGGAAAAGCTTCAGCCCTGTATAGTGTGATCCCTTTTAATGATACCGAGATCTCCTGGATGAACAACAAACTGGTTTTCAAAAATGAAACTTTCGAAGTACTGGCCAACAGCATTTCCAGGTGGTATGGCGTCACACTTATCTTTAAAAATGAAAGTTTAAAAAACGCCAGGTTTACCGGATTTTTTGAAAAAGAAAATATCTCTCAGGCGTTGAAAGCACTGCAACTTATTGAACCATTTCGTTATAAAATACAAGACAAAACTGTTTATATTTACTAATTTGGCGGCAAGCGTGTTTAAGGCGCGCAAACCGGGATATCAAATATAAATTTATAATGAGGCTAATTGGGTGGATTGTCATTTTTTTGACGCTTGTTGGCTCCTTAAACAGCTATTCACAATCTAAAGGCGAACAGCAAAACAAAGTAAGTCTCAGCTTTAAGTCGGCCGACTTTAAAAAAGTAATTGATGCCATTCAAAAGCAAACCTCCTATCATTTCATTTTTAGCGAGCGTAAAATCCCCGTTCATAAAATCAATATTCAGGTCAAAGATGAAGAGGCCTTAAAAGTCCTTGACCAGATCCTGGCCAATTCCAGCTATACCTATAAATTGCTTCAAAACAATTTAATTGTGATCAGGCCACGTCATAGCGATTCAGAGACCAGAATGGTTGCCGGAAAAGTGATAAATGAAAGTGGGCAAGCCCTTCCGGGAACCTCCATCAGGGTAAAAGGAAGTGATTTTTCGACCACAACCGATGCTAATGGTGAATTTTCAGTCCCTGTTTTCCCCCACACCTCCATTCAGGCCTCTCAGGTTGGCTACTTAAAAAAAGAAATCCCTGTCGGTTCATTAAACCACCTTCAGCTTACCATGATCGCTAAAACGAATGAGCTCGATGAGGTGGTGGTAACCGCCTTGGACATTAAAAAAGAACAGCGAAAAATCGGTTATTCCCTCTCTACCATTTCCGGTGCCGAGCTGAGCAAAGCAAGAGAATCCAATCTGATCTACGCTCTGGAAGGGCAAATCGCCGGATTAAATATCAGCGGTGTGTATGGTGGCCCCTCTTCTTCTGCAAAGATTTTACTGCGTGGTGCAGCAAGTATGAATGCCGGATCTCCTTTGTTTGTGGTCAATGGTGTACCCATAGACAATACCCAGAGGGGAAATGTAACGGAATATGGCGGTGCCGATTATGGCGATGGCATCAGCAATATCAACCCCGATGATGTGGAAAGTATCACCGTATTAAAAGGTTCAGCAGCCTCCGCCCTCTATGGTGCCCGTGCGGCGAATGGAGTCATCATCATCACGATAAAAAAAGGAATTAAAAATTCAGGAAGCATCGAGTACAATACCAACCTTTCTTTCGACAGTCCTTATAAAAACACCGACTTTCAATACGTTTACGGACAGGGAACACAAAACAGAAGGCCGGAAAGTATTTCTGCGGCCATTGCTTCCGGATCTTCCAGCTGGGGAGAAAAGCTTGATGGCCTTCCTACCATTCAGTTTGATGGAAAGAAATACCCCTACAGTGCGGTGAAAGACAACATCCAAAGGTTCTACCATACTGCCCCTACTTTTACCAATACCGTTTCCCTGAGCGGGGCGAATGAAAAAAGTATGTTTCGCCTCTCTGCCGCCAATCTCGATTACCAGTCTATCCTGAAAAACGGCCACCTGAACAGAAAAACGCTGAACCTCTTTACTTCCTACGATTTAACGAAGCGGCTGAGTGTTACTTTTAATGGAAATTATATCAATGAGCAAAATAAAAACAGGTCATACCTAAGTGACGGAACGCTAAACCCGAATTATGGAATTGCCAGTCTGGCCAATAGCGCAGACCAGATTGCGCTGTCGCCGGGCTACGATCCTTTAACAGGACGCGAAATGAGGTGGAACGATGATGAATACAAAACGAACCCTTATTTTATGCTGAATAAAGGAAAAGACCTTTCCAAACGGAACCGCTTCATTACCTCCACCTCCCTGAAACATAAATTCACCGACTGGCTCTACCTGCAGGGAAGGTTAGGTTACGACATCAGCAATGATCAGATCGTCAGCATTATCCCTACCGGGGCCTCATTTTCCATCAACGGACAAGGCGGGCTGAATGCTTTTCAAAAGATACAAACCTCAGAACTCAACAGCGACTTTCTGCTGGCAGCCAACAAAGACCTGATGCAGGATCTTAACCTGGATGTTTCCATTGGCGCAAACTACCGGAACCGGGAAAGCGATCTGTCGGATTCCAAAGGGAACCAGTTTAATACCCCATACCTCTACACCCCTTCCAATCTGGTCACCAGGACTGATACTTATACCCTGGCCAGGCTGGTCACCCAATCTGCTTATTATACCTTTGACCTGAACTATAAAAAATTCCTGAACCTTTCCTCTACAGGAAGGTATGATGTCTACTCCACCCTGCCCGGTAACAGCAGGGGCATTTTTGTACCCGGGGTTTCAGGAAGTTTTATCTTCTCTGACCTGCTCAGATCCAAATCACTGAGTTATGGAAAAATCAGGGCGAGTTTTGCGAAAACAAGCGGAGAACCTGCTCAGCCCTATATCACACAAACTTATTATGCTACTGAAAACGCAGTAAACGGAACACCGCTCGGAGATTATGACCGAAGTTTGCCCAACTACAATCTAAAACCCTTTACCTTAAATGAATTTGAGACCGGAATTAACCTCCGGTTCTTCGACAACCGGCTGGATCTGGATCTGACCTGGTTTCACCGCACCACACACAATGAAATCGTCAGTGCGATACAATCCGTTACCACCGGTTTTACCTCCGCTTACGTCAACCTCGGAAAAACCAGAAATGTGGGGACAGAGCTGACCATTCAGGGCATTCCGGTTGCAAAGGATAATTTTAAATGGAAATCAGGATTTAACTTCAGCCATATTCATAATATGCTTTTGTCCATTGACGGAAGCAGCCGTTTTTCCCTGACTGGTACTTATCGCCCCTTAAATGCCAATACCGCCATGGTGGTGGGTAAACCCATTACACAAATTATGGCCTACGACTATAAAAGGGATCCTGAGGGGAATATCATTATTGGAAGTGACGGCATTCCCAAACGCGGGGAACTCAAGCCTATGGGGGCTACACTGCCTAAAATTTACGGAGGCTTCAGCAATAGCTTTTTCTATAAAAATTTCAGTTTATCTTTTCTGGTAGACTTTAAGTTTGGTCATAAAATCCTCTCCGCAACAGAAAACTACTCCTATGTTTCGGGCCTCAATAAGGCCACGCTTCCGGGAAGGGAAACTGGAGTCATTGCAGATGGGGTAATGGAAGACGGCAGCCGGAACACCATCAATGTACCTGCCTACAATTATTATCCCCAGCTGGCCACCAATATCTCCGCAATTTCGGTTTTAAACGGAAGTTTTATCAAATTAAGACAGGCAGTATTGGGCTATGCGCTTCCTGCTAAACTAATCAAAAAGACGCCGTTTAGCAGCATCAACCTGGACCTGGTGGGAAGAAACCTGTTTACCCTGCTTAAATACACTAAAAATATAGATCCCGAATCCGAGTTTTCATCAAGGCTCAATTATGCGGGTATAGAAGGTGCGTCATTGCCTTCCACCAGAACTTATGGCATCAACCTGAATTTTAAATTTAAATAAGGATCGAATGAAACGTATTTTTCTACTTTACTTAGCCGGCTTGATGACACTCTGCTATGGTTGCTCCAAAGCAGACCTGGATCGCATCAATACAGATCCGACCAAGTCCAGACCAGAGAATTTCGACCCGAACTTTCTCTTGTCTACTGCACAGTTAAAATTTGCCAATAAAGGATATTATCAGTTGTTGTACCAGAGTACGATGATGCAATTGCTTGCTTCCACCTATTATTACTATAACAATGGCGATAAGTACATCAATGTGGCCAACTTCACAGATTATCAGGGAAGAATTTTTGATGAAGGTTATGCCGAAGCTTCCGCAATCCGGGAGATGCAGCGACTGGCCATGGAAAAAAATCCGGAGGCCTATAAAAACCTGATTAATATCGGGGACATCATGTTTGTCATGATCCTGCAGCGCATCACAGACACCTATGGTGATGTGCCCTATCATCAGGCCGGAAAAGCCAGGGAAGGCATTAAATATCCGGTTTACGATACCCAGGAAGATATTTATGAATCCATGTTAACCGACCTGGAAAACGCTATTAACAAGCTGGACCCCGCCGCTCCAAAAGCAACTGCCGATCTTTTTTATAAAGGAGACCTTACAAAATGGCGGAAATTCGGCTACTCGCTGATGCTCAGAATTGCCATGAGACTGACCAAAGTTGACCAGAAAAAAGCGAGGAACTGGGCAGAAAAAGCCGCTGCCGGAGGAACTTTTGCAGACATCAACGACAATACCTTCATTACCATGGATGCCTCCAGTTTTACCAGTCAGAACGGAACTTCACTGGCCTTGCGCACACTGTCCGATTATAGAGAAGTACGCTGGAGCAAAACCCTGATTGATCAGCTCAAAAATACAGCCGACCCAAGGTTGTCAGTAATCGGAGAAATTCCTCCTGACGGATTTGCCAACAACAACAACCAAAACCTTTCCGGAAATACCGATCCGGTAGTTCAAACCGGCCTGCCGAACGGCTATGATTTGCTGGGAGGAACAACCGATATCCGCAGCTATCCGGAATATCCCGGTGGAACAGGCAGCGGAACAGATGTTGCCCCTCTGGGAAAATATTCACGCCCAAGAACAGCAGTGTATCTGAAGCTTGGTGGCCCTGTATTCTTAATGACCTATGGAGAAACCGAGTTGCTCCTTGCTGAAGCAGCGGCAAGAAAGTGGAAAGTAAGCGGTACCGCAGCCAGCCATTTCAGCAATGGAATTAAGGGCGCTTTGCAAACACTGGCACAGATAGACCCACAGGCCAATATCCCTATGGAACAGATTAACAACTATGTCAAATCCCAGGTACTGGACCAGTCTTCCACAGAAAAATCACTGGAAATGATCAATATGCAATACTGGATCTCTACAGGAACAACCTTCAATTTCATTGAGTCCTGGCTCAATTGGAAAAGGTCCGGATATCCCCGTCTCCTTCCTGTAAATTATCCTGGAAATGTAACCAATGGCACCATTCCAAGAAGAATGATCTATTTATCTACGGAGATCTTAAATAACCCTGACAACTACAGGGCAGCAGTAAAACGACTGCCCGGAGGTGATGCCTTAACCTCAAGGGTGTGGTGGGACCAGTAAAATGCTGATCGGATAGTGATCAGACAGATGGTCGCTGATGTCGTCCTTTAAAATGGCAGATTTCAACATGGTCTTTTTCAGATCTTTCGAAATAAAAATATAATCAATCCGCTCTTTAGAGGAATCCGGGACAGGGCCAAATTCCACCGAAGGATAGCTATAATCGAAAGCGTGATGTTTCATAGACCAGGTATCTAAGAAACCTGCTTTCAGTAGCGCATCGGTAACGCTGTAATCCAGACGGCCCTGATTAGCATTGCTGATCTTACTGTTTTCATCACTTTTCAGCATGGGGATCAAACGTCCCTTATGGTTATAATCCAGACTATCGGAAGCAGCCAGGCTATTCATATCTCCCAGGATAATGATTTTTTTTGAGATAGATCAGCGCGCTAAGCTGTCGGTAATGAGGCCAATTTCTTCCTGCCTTTTCTCATGACTAAAGGGTGATAAATGTACAATGATAAAATTCAGGTCTTTAATGCGAACTGCCATAAAACCATGGTGCATCCCTTTGGTTACCGTCTTCACTTCCTGAATTGGATATTTGGATGAAATCCCAACAGCATAACCTTTTTCCTTAGCCAGGGCGGTGTATGGATGCCCGATAGACTGCCCCAATTGTGTTAGCTCCTGTGCATTGATATTCACGAGCTCCTGATAAGCAATCACGTCTGCCTGCTGTATTGTAGCCCAGGAGATGAAACGTTGCTTCCGTTCCTGCTCAGACTCAAAATAATTATAGACATTATAGGAGATGATTTTTAATGCCGGCTGCGCCAATAGATTTTGGCTATAAAAGCTAAACAGCAACAGGATAAGAATTTTTTTCATGATGACAGCCAAATTAAAATATAATTCTCAGATCCCTGTCTTTGTGTAACAAAAATGCAAAAAATTGAATAGTCAAAGAATAGGAATGCAAAAATTGCGTTTATATACGAGAACACAGTTTTAATAGACTGTGTTTAAGGGATGAATAGATTGGACGGTAATTATAATTTTTGAGAGAGGGAATTGTAATTCAACACATAAGGAGTGAGGACTCGCTGTCCAATCTATTTTCTTCAGCTATCCCCATTATCCTTTGTACTTCACATTTTTTCCTGTGTTCCAGGTTTTACTCCCTAAGTTCCGGATTTTGTTTCTGTGTTCCGGATTTTTTCAGGTATTTTTGATTTTTTTAAGATTTCGCCTTTAATTCCCTTTAATGTGCGCTTGATCTCCGTCCTCATCCAATTCATTTCTTCTTGATTTACGATAGGGGGTTGATTGATCCCTGATTGGTCTGAACGACCTGTTAAGGGCCTATTACCTACCAGAGAAATACAAATTTTATTGCCGCGTAGATTAACTGAATATGCAATTCATTTTGTATATTGAGTAAAATAATTTTTATTCATCAATTAAAAATATCAAAATGGGAAAATTAATAGGCGGTCCGTTCGGAATGATCCGCGGAAGAGTGGGTAACCTGGTGGGTTATGTACTCAATGGAGAAAATATCATGAGGAAAATTGGTAAGAGCTCAAAACCCTTAACTCCGGCAAGAAAAGCCAATTGCCAGAAGATGACGGTGGTGAATCAGTTTTTAAGTCCGGCACTTGATTTCCTCAGGTCAGGATTTCGTCTGGAGGTGGCCGGAACGAACAGAAACGCTTATAATGAAGCCGTTTCTTATAATAAAATGAATGCAATACAAGGCGAGTATCCTAACTTCAGCCTGGATTACAGCAAAGTTCTGATCAGCAAAGGCAGCCTTCCTGTGGCTGAAGATGTACAGATCAAAAAAACTGAAGATGGCTTAATGTTCACATGGGGTACTGCTGATACATGCAGTCAACGCGATCACGACCGTGCCATGCTCATGGTTTTTTTCCCTAAAGATAAGACCATCAATTATCATTTGATCGGCTCTAAACGCGTAGAGGGGAAAGATGTACTTTACATCGATCCGGATCATAGAAACGAGCATATGGAAGCCTATATTTCTTTTATCCGTCCGGATGGCACACAGATCTCAGACAGCGTATATGCAGGTTCCTTAGCAGCGGTTCAGGAGCAGGCGGCCCAAACAGAGCCGGAAGCTAAGGAAATAAAGCCAGCTGATTCCAGACCAGGCCATACCCTATCGGCAGAAAAAACAGTTCAGCAGGCGATGGATACCTCCGGAAAGAACACCGCCCCTTCCTGAAATTAGCCGAACAGTTCGCTGCTCAGGTAACGGTCTCCCCTGTCGCATGCAATAAATACGATCAGCCCGGAACTCAGTTCTTCGGCTAGTCTGAGCGAGCAGGCCAATGCACCACCACTACTCATTCCGGCAAAGATCCCTTCGGTTTTAGCCAGTTTGCGGGTCATTTCTGTGGCTTCTTTTTGAGAAACGTCCATCACACGGTCCACTCTTGAAGGATCAAATATTTTAGGCAGGTACGCAACAGGCCACCTGCGGATTCCGGGAATAGAAGACTCTTCTGTGGGTTGGCAACCGACAATCTGAATCTCCGGATTTTGTTCTTTCAGGAACATGGAATTGCCCATGATGCTGCCTGTAGTTCCCATAGAACTCACAAAATGGGTAATTTGCTGATGGGTGTCTCTCCAGATCTCCGGACCTGTGGTTTTATAATGAGCCAGGTAGTTATCCGGATTTGCAAACTGGTTTAGCAGAAAATATCCTTCATGCGTTCCTTTTTCTTCGGCGTAATCACGGCAAATTTCAATAGATTCCAGGAGGGTTACTTTAGCGCCATAAGCTTCCATCGTCAGGGTACGTTCTCTTGTAGAGTTGGCAGGCATCACCAGTTCAATTTCCAGGTCGTAAATGCTCGCAATCATCGCCAGTGCAATCCCTGTATTTCCGCTTGTCGCTTCAATCAGCTTCGTTCCTTTTTTAACATCACCCCTTTCCATTGCACTACGGATCATATTGAGGGCTGCACGATCTTTCACACTTCCTCCAGGGTTATTGCCTTCCAGTTTTGCATATATTTTCACATCCGGATTGGAATGTAATTTCTGAATCTCTACTAAAGGGGTATTTCCGACAAACGCTACAATATTTCCCATAATTTAATCTCTGTGTTTTGTTTCAATAACTTTAATGGCCGACTGATGATAAACGGTTGAATGTGAAGGGACGCTCTTGGTGAGCCATACGTTTCCACCGATGATGGAATGGTCACCAATAATGGTTTCACCTCCCAGGATCGTTGCTCCGGAATAGATGATGACATGGTCTTCTATTGTTGGATGACGCTTGATATTGGCCATATACTTCTCCACACTCAGTGCTCCCAGGGTTACTCCCTGATATAATTTAACGTGATTACCGATGATGGTAGTCTCCCCTATTACAATTCCTGTCCCATGATCTATGTATAAATACTCGCCGATCTCTGCTCCCGGATGGATGTCTATTCCGGTTTGGGAATGTGCATATTCGGTCAGGATTCGTGGAATCAATGGAACATCCAGTTTCAGCAATGCATTCGCAATGCGATACATGGAAATAGCCAGAAACCCAGGATAGGTACGAATAATTTCAAACTCACTTTTTGCAGCCGGGTCGCCCGTTAAAATGGAAGAAATATCAGTATTTAATTTACGGTAGAGCTCGGGAAGGATTTTAAAAAAGGCTTTCGAAATCAATTCATTATTACAGTTTTTACAAGCCTTCGTGGCATTCAGTATCTCCGTAAGTTCAATTTCCAAACCAGCAAACATCCCCTGTATTTCAGCAAAAGTATATTTCGGATAAGTGGAACGTTCCGGATAAATCAGGTCCATCAGTTTTAAGGCCCATGAGGCCACCACCTGATTGGAAGGAACCGCCTCCACAGCGTTCTGTTTATTAAAAATATGAAGATAAAATTCTTCGCTCATCTTAGATTTTGTTACTGTTTTGTTTGAAATTGTAAAGGAATGAAAATTATTACAAATAAAAACAGAAGACAACCAATTTTAAGACCGAATATTTAAAGCTATATTCGCCTGGAATCAATTTACCTTAATGCTATTTCCCAGAAATATGTCCGAAACATTTGAAATACTATATTTCTTTAATACCCCTTACAATTCCCTCGTCGAAATCAAACGACGTAATTTTGACTTTGAAACGGATCTTTCCAAAGTATATTTCTGGATTCTTTACGAAAAGAAAACCCATAGAATCTATCCGCTTCAATTTATTTCCATGAAAGATGACCTTTTAGGTCAGGAGCGCGTTTTTAAACAAGGAAGCTTTTTCTTCAATGAGCAGGAAGGAACCTTTCTGAATAGCAGTGATAAAGCAAAAATGGTCCTGAAAAGAATGCCGGCATCAGCAGTGACTAAATTATTAAAAATCAGAATTGATGAGTTTCTGATGATGATTGATAAACAAGCAGAAAAACAATTAGAGAAACTGTTGTAAAATGAAAAAATGGCTTTTGTTATTATTGATTGTTCCCATTGCATTTATCGCATGTAACAGGAAGAAAATACCTAAAGTTGAAAGAGACATCAGCATCACGCCTAAGAATGCAGTAACCCGGCTTGAACTGGACAGTTTGCAGATGGAGCGTTATATTTCCGGTCAGCAGCTCGGCGACAGCGCCGCACAATACCTGAGAAACTTTTACAACAGCAGGAACTTTCAGTTTGCCTGGATTGGTGAAAAAGGTTTAACAGAGCAGGCAAGGGTTTTCTATACACTCAACAAAGATTATGTCAATGATTTCCGGGACAGCACCATGCTGGACTCCACATTGCATGAAAAAATGGAGCTCCTGATGAAACAGGATACCGTATTTAAGAAAGCCGACAGCAGTCTGGCCGGATTGGAATTACAGCTGACCAGGCATTTTTTTAACTATGTGGCCAATGCTTATGCCGGAAAAGTAGATCCCGAAGTTTTACAATGGCATATTCCCAGAAAAAAACTGAGCGCCACTGCATTACTGGATTCTTTAATGGCCAGCAAAAACACCAAAATCGACGATTGGGAACCTGTAAACCAACAGTACAAACTCCTTAAAAAGGAATTGCTCCGCTACTATACCCTGCAAAAAAAGGGAGACTGGGAAAAGATCTCCCTGGGTAAGCAGAAAAGATATAAAACGGGAGATACCGGCCTTACGGTAAGAATGGTCCGTCAGCGTTTTCTTGAACTTGGAGATACCCTTCTAAAGGATTCCCTTCCTGAGTTTGACGAGACTTTAAAAACAGCAGTGAAACAGGCGCAGCAACAATTCGGCTACCGGGCTACCGGAAATATTGATGCTGCTCTGATCAAAGAATTGAACGTTCCTGTTCAGGAGCGTATAGAAAAACTACTCATCAATATGGAGCGCATGAGGTGGATGCCCGCCATGCCAGCAGGAAGAAGGGTTCTGGTGAACATCCCGGACTATCAGCTACACGTTTTTGAAGATAAAGAAATTGCGCTGAGTATGGGAATTGTGGTAGGTAAAGCGGCCAATAAAACCGTAATCTTCAGCAATAAACTAAGAAACATCGTATTCAGCCCTTACTGGAATATTCCTGCCAGTATCGTCCGCTCAGAAGTTCTTCCGGCCATGAGAAGAAACCGGAATTACCTGAGGAATAAAAACATGGAACAGACCGGGACCAGCAATGGCCTTCCCCAGATCCGTCAAAAACCGGGAGATAACAATTCTCTGGGCCGCGTAAAGTTCCTTTTCCCCAACAGTTACGACATTTATTTCCATGATACACCTGCAAAGTCACTCTTTGCAGAAGAGAAAAGGGCGTTTAGCCATGGTTGTATCCGCCTGGCACAGCCTGCAAAGCTGGCAGAATACCTGCTGGCCGATCAAAAACAATGGACTCCGGATAACATTGCGAAAGCAATGAAGTCGACCAAAGAGATCTGGGTTCGCCTGAAAAAGCCGGTTCCGGTTTTCATCACCTATTTCACGGCATGGGTAGATCAGCATGGACGCTTAAATTTCAGAGATGACATTTACGGTCATGATCAGAAAATGGCCGAACAACTGTTCCTCTCTGCCACAAAAGGGGCAGCGAAGCCAGTTACCATAGCAAAACTTTAATTCGTAAAAGATCTCCTTTCCCAACAAGTTTCGATATACTTTCAAAAAGTATAAGACAAAAAAAAACTGCCCTTGAGGGGCAGTTTTCACAATTTATATTGAGGAAATTTAAATCACCTTAACATTTACTGCATTAAGACCTTTACGGCCTTCTTCAACATCATAAGAAACTTTATCGTTCTCACGAATGTCGGCTAATAAGCCAGTTGAATGAACAAAGATTTCACTCTCTCCCGAACTTGGGACGATAAATCCGAAACCTTTAGTTTCATTGAAAAATTTTACTACTCCTTCTTGCATTGTATTTTTTATTATAATTAAAGTACAAATGTAATTATAAATTATTGCAATTCAGTTCTTTCATAAAATATAATTTTATTAGTACCTGAATTTCATCGTGATATAAGGATAATAGCCTTCTTTTGAATGCGCCAGTTGCGCCTGTATTACGGTCAGGATTGCAGGCGCATAATAAAGCCCGCCCCCATAACTGTAATGCCAGACATCCGACTGATCATTCTTTTCCCAGACCCTGCCGGTATCAAAGAAGGCAGTAAGGCCAAATTGTCCCGGTAATATATATCCACCCACATTCGCCACCTTTGCCCTCAGCTCCAGGTTGTTATACAGCATGTGTTTTCCACCGTAACGGAAGGAACGGAAACCCAGCAGGTTTCCTTGTCCGCCGAGAAAATGAGATTGATAGAAAGCCTGTTTTCCAAAGGTTAGTCCGCCGCCGATACGGTCTGTCAGCGTAAACCTTTTCCCTCCTCCCAAACGATGGTAAATGGAATAACTTCCCTGAAGCTGCACAGAAGGTTCTGCAGTACTGTTTAACCCGGTATATGCTTTTAATTTTGTCTCGATAAAACTTCCCGAAGAAGGCAAAACATCATTATTTCTGGTGTTTCTTGTAAAACCAACCGCCAGACCTGCATACAATTTATCCTGATCTATAGTGGCACTATCCGGAGAATGCAGCAGGTCTGTATTGCTAATGAACCTTCCTACATTGTCATGTCTGTTGAAACGGTAATACTGAAATGAAGGTCCGACTGTCCACACCGTCTTGTTTCCTCTCCACCTCAATGCGGGATCCAGCTCATATAAACTAAAACGTGCGCGGTAATATTTAATGTGCTCCCCATCTTTACGGTATGGCGTTTCATTTCCCAGGCCAAAGAAATTCTGGGAGTTTTCAGGTGCAAACGCGGTAGCCAGCAAAACGATATCTGCTTTACCCAGGGCCTGGAACCATTCCCCCGAATACTTAAAGCTAAAAGCATTGGTTTTAAAAGCACGCAGGAAAGAAAAGGAATGAATATTTCCAAAAGGCAGTTTTCTGAAACCCGGGCTCATCATTTTAAAGGAAAGGCCAAGAGAAAGGCCATCATCTGCATTAAAGCTTGCATTGAGCAGGGTCATCTTCCTGGTATAAAGATCTGTGGCTACATAGTGGGTATTATTGGTATCATTGTCAATGTGTTTAGTCAATCTCGATGCTGCCCCGGAATAAGTCAGGCCTTCTTCCATTCCATAAAACGGCACCCGACGTTTAGCATTCAATACCTGATAATGTTTATTTCCTTCCCCATTGACAATGCGAAGTTTGATATTCGAACTTTTATTGTTCAGGCTCAGGCTGTCATTTCCATCTCTGACATACAAGCGGATTTCCTTAGTCACTGCAGGATCATAGGACCTGTTAAAAATCACCTCTTTGCGTTGACCCTCTTTGGTCAATTTATGCATGGTAACAGTCAGCCCTTTCTGTTCATTGTCTGTCACCTCAACAAATTCATTTTTATTACTTCCCTGAATGTCTACAATCCGGTTGAGAAAATGATAATAGGTATTCATCATTTCAGGCAGGTGTTTTCTTCTTTCTTTCAATTGGGCAAGCAACTGATCATGGCGAAGCGAATAACCTGGTTGCGGCAGTTTTTTCAGGGCTCTTTCAAAAACCTCATCCGTCATTGAAGCGCAGAATTCCTGCACGATTGCATTCCATTGTTTTTCATCAATCTGTCCAAGAACCCGGTTATAGGTACTTCTTCCCTCCCAAAAAAACCAATTGATATCCGGCAGGTTCCGTTCATAGCCCTGTATCATCGGCAATAGCCAGGATGCCTGCGCAAATTTTGGAATAAGCCCCTGAGATAAATAAAATACCTGATCCCGGTCTCTCGGAACAACCTGATATTTTAAACCGGTATCTGTTTTCTGCGGAATCCACCTCCACTGGTCCTCATGTCTGTCCCAATCCCCGAGCAAAGCGTCTAAAGCTTTTGCTTTTAAGAGCAAAGCTGCATTCACGCTATTGTCATTGTTATCGTTCAGCTTTTTCAGCATTTTTTCCGTATTGTCGGTATCTCCCGCAGGTTCTCTTTCTTCCAGAAGACAAAGGCTGTTTTCAAACACTTGTGAATACTCTCCAAGGTTTGGATCCGGAAGCACCCAGCCAATCATCGGCTCACTATGTGGAATTCCCGCAGCACTTGCAAAAACAGGAACAACCAGGGCCGAAAAAGGATGCTGGGCAGACATGTTATCTTTAATGATATCTTTTGCAAAAGTCTGTCTGAGTTCCATGGGTAAAAGTACTTCCGGGTATTTTTCAACAGTTCTCAATACCCATTCTTTTCCTTGTTTATCTTCCAGACGTAAAGAATGGGTCTGATTTCCCCCACCTCTTTTAATCGGCGTCAGGCCACCTTTGATCTGAGACAGCCTGATTACCGGTACTTTGGTTTCCTGTGTATATTCTTTCCGGTAATTTTCACCAAAAAGAAAACGATGGAACTTGCCTACCTTATCATAATCGGGATAGATCCTGATTTTCAGCGAGTCCTGAGATTGTGCGTTTAGTCCCCATACAAACAAAGCAGTAAAGAGTAGATATTTATTCATTTTATACCTTTTTAAATTGTCTGGAAATCCAGATTGCGATGATCCATTTCATTTTATTAATCTCCTGTATACCCCTTTTATTGCTGGTAAAGGTAATCTATAAATGCTTTAAGACATATTATCATGTGATAAGAAATATAGTGATTTGTTTTAAAAAAGCAGGACTGAATTATTCCGATTTCATAATGAACAAAAAAAACAATTGAAGCTTCATCAGATCTACCGATATTGAGTTTAATACGGAACATCACCAGATATGGGTAGAAATATTGTTTATTTCCGTAAACATAGCTATATTAAACAAGGAGTTCGGGGGAACTCCAAATTTGTAGGGGCAAATATTGTTATAGGCATAATAAAATAGGAAGGAGGGGTATCCTTTTCATATTTACACATCGTCAATTTCAGGATATGAAACCAGAAGAACTGCACAGGGAGATTTTAAAAACCCCACAATGTCCCATTATGGACCCGGAACTCGTATCGGTATTAACCGACCTTTGTTTCCAGAAAGAGCATATTATCCCTTCAGACCTGCTCTTTGTTTTCGGATCCAATGTAAAGCATAAAGAAATCGCAGACCTGATCTGCGATCTTTTGGATACTGAAATCATCAATAAAGTTTTAATTACCGGTGGGGTAGCCAACTTTGGCGGGTCCTATTATCACCATAAACCGGAATCGGAAAGTATCCGCTCCTTTATTTCTGCGAAGAAATATGCAGACAAACAGATTGTCCTGGAAGTCATTTCCAGGAACACCCTTGAAAATGTAACCGAGGCACGGAAAATATTTTCCTTTGATCAGATAAAAAGTATCACTTTTATTTCTCATTCTTATGCTTCAACCAGGGCATCCTTATCTTTAAAACGGTTTTTCCCTGACATTAAGCTCTATTGTATCCCATTTCCCCTGCCATCGGATCAGGCAGAATTCCCCGTCAACAGACAGCTATGGTCCAGAACCAAGTATGGACAGAGCCTTGTTTTAGGGGAATACCTGCGTCTGATTACCTATGGAAAAAGAGGAGATTTTCCGATTGACGACATACAGGGGCTTTTAGACCAGGTTCAGGACCACCTGAAGATCAAAGACAGCTAGTATTTCCAGACCGGGATATCCACATAACTGTCTGTAGACCATTTGATTTTTAAAGGAACTTTTGCATCTGCAATACTTTCTTCACTGACCTCTTTTCCTGTGCCGTAATTGATTTGGGCAAAGGGATTTTTATTGATATCCAGAACCACCAGCAGGCGGCTTCCTTTACTTAAACGGCGGCTAAACATACGGGTACTGGAAAAGGGGATGGTATTGATTGCCCCTGCTTTCAATAATGTCCGTCTGGTCATGTCCTGGGCATAGCTGGCACGCCCTAAAAAGTAAGACAGGTGAAAATACTGTCCATCAGGCATCAGTTCATATAAAACCAATCCGACATCCATGTCTTTTTTATTGATTTCTGCTTTCAGGACCCCGCTGAAAATTCCATCTACAGAGACCTCTTCTTCAAATGGGGAAGAAATAAAATACAAGCCTGTAGAACGGTCCAGTTCCTTACGAACGATAGGATAAGGATAGTAATCATTATTGGTATGGTTGCGGTCTGCAAAATCTACTTCCTGTAAGGAAAATCCCGCTTTAACCGGCTTTCCAGGTAGTAACAAATGGTTTTCCCCCGACTTTAGATCAGTCAGGTAAAGGCGCTGAACCTGATTGCTCATTTTATCAATTGACGGCGCATGTTTCCATTCATTTGCGCCCATCACCTGATAGTTTATTTTATCCTTCAGCAATGCCGGCTTCGGTCCCCCTTTCAAAACATAATCCATCCATTCGTAAGTAATCTGAGCCGTATTGATCAGGCTCACCGGATCTACTTTATAATCTCTCAATACCGGGCTTCCACCCCGCTGTGCCCCAAAATGATCATAAGGGCCAATGATCAGGTAATGATCCGCATTTCTATGGTATTTATAATGTTCTTTAAAATAGCGGAGCGCTGAAATCTGTCCGTCATCATAATAGCCGGTAATGGACAATACAGGGATGTTGATTTTTGCAAAATCTTCCTTCCAGGGCACCATATTCTGCCAGTACCGGTCGTAGGCGGGATGTTGAATCCAGCGTTGCAGCAATGGATTTGGCCGGCCTTCAATACTGTCGATTTTACGATAAGGAAGGCCACTATGGTACCAGTTAAACTGCATATCCCTCCAGTGTTTCTGGTTGTAATAGTTGGTGGTATCCAGGTATTTATGATTGCTCACATAAAAACCCCATCCATAATTAGCGTTCAGGAAAATGTTATTTTCCATTGGCAGGCCAAATCCGGGAATTGCCGCCACGTATGGAATGATTGTTTTTAATGCAGGATGTAAGTGTTTTGTGGCCGCCCAGGCCGCAAAACCCGAATAACTTCCGCCATACATCGCCACACGCCCGTCGCTCCAGCCTTGCTTACTGATCCAGTCGATCACTCCATTTACATCTTCCGCCTCTGTCTCATAAGGATTGATCTGATCCGGACTCAAAGCTTTCCCTCTGGAATTTGCCACGACTCCCACATATCCACGATCTGCGGAACGTTTTGCTTCGGCAAGGTTCTTTTCATGATCGGCATAGATCGTGAAAAATAAAGCAGTTGCCTGTGGCGCTTTCCATTCCTTTTTACGCACCACGATTGCCGACAGCTGCTGACCGCCTTTAGTTTTAATCAATATACGATCCTGAATATCATAGATGTCTGCTGCAGGTACTTCTTTTTGTACTGCAGGTGTGGTCTGCTGCCCGAAAGCACAGGCAAAAGGAGCCATGCAAACCAAAATTAACTGGATTGTTGTTTTCATTTTTTTAGCTTAAAATTTATAATAAGAAGATCCTAAACCCCATTCAGGAGTTTGAACCTGACGGACTGCCGGTCAGATACATCCAGGACGTCTCCCGTTTGCAAACTGATGCGTAGCTTTCCTTTTGGCATTGGATAAATTTCTTTGATATAATTGAGGTTGATGATCTGGTTCCGGTTGATCCTAAAAAAAGTCAGGCCCTCCAGCTTTTCATTCAACTGGTTCAACGAGGTTTTAAGAAAGGCCTTCTGCGTTCCAAAATACAAACGGGCATAGTTATCCATAGATTCTATCAGATAAATGTCCTTTAGTTTTACAAAGTGACAGCGTTCTCCGTCTTTGATAAAAATAGTCCGTTCTGAGGTTAAACGCTGTTCCGCTCTTTTCGTTCTCTTTTCGCTCATCCGTTCCATCGCCTTGGCAAAGCGCTCATCCCTGATCGGTTTCATCAGGTAATCCAGTGCATTCACTTCAAAAGCCTGCAGTGCATACTGGTCGAAGGCCGTGGTAAAGATCACTTCCGGTACCTCTTCCAGGGAAGCCAGCAGTTCAAATCCCGATTCCCCAGGCATCTGAATGTCCAGAAAAATAAGGTCCGGCGACTTCATTTTTATTTCAGCCCTTGCTTCATCCGCATTTTTTGCTTCCCCGACTACCTCACAATAAGGATAATTTAACAAGGTGCGCCTGACTTCCTCTCTCGCAGCCCGCTCATCGTCAACAATCAGAACTTTCATTTTTTTCATCAGTGGGTAATTATTTGTTAATGGCGTTTATCATCGTCTTATGGCAAAGGAATAATGATGGTGGCCAATACGATGTTATAATCGAAAAGCATTAAGGCAACACTTGCTTTTCCCTCATACTGCAGGGCTAAGCGCTCCTCCAGGTTGTTGAGCCCCACTCCTTTTTTACCTCTTTCGGCATCTAAAATCCCGGGACTTAATACACTGATCCTTAATCCCTGTGCTCCCTCTTTGCAGACTTCTATACGGATCAGTCCTCCTTCCTTTTCATTTGCGATGCCGTGTTTAATTGCATTTTCAACCAGGGTATGAATAGATAATGGCGGAATGAGTAAATGATCCAGGTCAGTTTTCAGCTCAATACAACTTTCCATCCGGTCTCCAAACCTCAGCTTTTCCAGTTCCAGGTAATCCTTCACCAGCTCCAGCTCATCTTTGATCGGAATTAAAATAGATTCCTTCCGATAAAGTGAAATTCTGAGGAGCTCGGATAAAAGGTCGATTCCCCTTCTTGCCGCTTTTGGGTCATCGATAACCAGTGCTTTAATGTTATTCAAAGAATTGAACAGGAAATGTGGATTGAGTTGGGCAGAGAGGTTACTCAGCTGTTTTTCTTTAGCCATCAGTACCAGACGCGCGTTCTCTTTTGTTGTCTGAATCTCTCTTTGCGCATATAAATAAAGATGATAAGCCAATACCCAGATCGACATTAAGCGCAGCCCCGTCATAAAAACAGTTAGTCCGTTATTGGATAAAAACTCCCGGTAAGAAACATACATTTCAGGAAAAGATTTACTGACCCTGTTTCCATTAATCAGGAAAAAATAATCGTTAATCCAGGAAAGCTTGGCGCAGATTAAGATCATATACCATAATGCCATCAATAAGACTGCAGGAATCATGCGCCATATCAGCCGGCTGGTTTCCAGAAGGGCCCAGCGGTTCTTTTTTGCAAGGCTCCGGTAGGCATGTGTCAATCCGATCCCAATGGCCACATCGAATATAAAATGAATCAATCCGGCTGTTGGGTTAAAATACCGGCTGTTTAACATCGCCGGGAATAACCAGTACAGAGAAGCCAGCGACCAGCCGATGAGCTGACATTTCCAGTAAAGACTAAATCGGTTATTGTTAAGTGGCTTTTCCATAATTGCTTAACAAATATACCAATCCGGAAACGCTAAGAAATAAAAAATACATAAGCGCAGATATTTGGGTACGAACGCAGAATTTATCTCAAGAATTCAATCTTATTTGAGCAATTGCAGAAATCTTTGCACCTTCGTATCACACAACACCTGAGAATTATGTACCGTAGCATTGAAGATTTCCTGACCACACGTAAAGAAGAAGAGTCAAGTACCGTAAAACTATTTTCGAACCTTACCGAGGAAACAAAATCAGTAAAAATTCATGAAAATGTACGTTCTCTGGAGCGTCTGGCCTGGCACATCACCCAAACGCTTACAGAAATGGGTAAAAATGCAGGCTTATTTGAAACCGACCTGCTGCATGAACTTCCCATTCCGGCTACCCTGCCTGAACTGATTGAAACCTATGTCAATTACAATACTTTACTGATGCGAACCGTACGGTTAAAGTGGACAGATTCCAATCTTGATGACCTGGTAAACATGTATGGTGAAGAATGGAAAAAGGGAAAAATTCTTTCCGTTCTGATTGCCCATGAAAGCCACCACCGCAGTCAGATGACGGTAATTATGCGTATGCTTGGATTACCTGTTCCGGGGATCTATGGCCCCTCTAAAGAAGAATGGGCTTCCTTTGGCATGCCCCCTATGGATTAACCAATTCCTTCACATCGTCATAAACAAATGCCGGACGCAAGTCTTTGGCCTTGAGAATAAATTTCACATTGATGACCTTCAGCCCTTTTACATGTCTGGCCCATAAGCCATAGGCAGGAATTTTGGGGCCAAAGGTTTTCACTTCCGGATATTGATCTACCGCTTCCGGAACTACTACTTCAGTATCTTTTTCAGTCCCCCCTCCTGCCAGGGTAATTTCTATATTTTCAAGCTTCAGGTTGGTAATGTCATGACCCGGAACACCCGTAATCAGGATTCCGCTGGGGGGCATCAGTTGCGCATCATCTGCTGCAACAGCCTTTACATTTTTAATGCTCACCTGATCCATGATTCCCGTTTGCTGTTTGCTTTCTCCTTTACGAAAAACACTGAGCCTGGAGCCCAGCCGAAACAACATGGGCGTTCTTACATTGTTCATGCTGATGTCAGAGATCCTGATATTCTTTACCTTTGCCCCATCTACCGTCAGCAATTTGATCCCCCCGTTCCTGGTATCGTAAATATGGCAATCTGAGATCTCTATATTTTCAAAACCGGCCATCGATTCTGTTCCTATTTTTATGCCCGCCTGGTTGCTTTTTAAGCGTAATCCCGACACCACGATATCCTTACAGGCCATTTTTTCTGAAGTCGTTTTAAAGACAAGGGCATCATCACCACTCACAATATCACAATCTTTAATCCTTACGTTCTGGCATCCGTCAATCCCGATTCCGTCATTATGAGCCACTCCTATACTCTCGATCTTCAGGCCCTCAATACGGATCTCTTTACTCTGAAAATAATGAGAAGTCCAGGCTCCGGCATACTTCAGCGTAACCCCGGTTACTTTTACTCCGGTACAACGTACAATGCGGACCAGAAAAGGCCTTAAGCCCCAGCGTTGCCCCTCCGGGCGCGTATCCGTCAAAATATGTTTTGCTTTGATTGCCGCCCCTTGTCCGTCGATTATGCCAGCGCCTTCAATACCAATGTTCCGGGCGTCAATGGCGACCAGCAAAGCCCAGCCTACATCAATCCCCAGACCTTCCGTAAAAGGATCCATATTCGTATAGTCTTTCAGCTCCGTACTTCCGAGCAGCACAGCCTCCTTTTCCAGATAGAGGGTCACGTTATCTTTTAACACAATGGTACCGGAAAGAAATCTTCCGGCCGGGAAAATGACTTTGCCCCCTCCAGATTGATGGCATTCATCAATGGCCTTTTGAATGGCCAGCGTATTCAGGGTGCTGCCATCCGGAACAGCGCCATACTTGAGAATATGGGTATCAGCAGCTTTTCCAATGGTCAGAAAGGCGATAGAAATCAGGCCGGAAATCAGGATCTTTTTCATGTATTCTTTTTTATATTCATGCTGTTTATATTAAAACCAACCTGCATTCTGAGGATAGGACGGGCCCGTAGTCGTGGCATCAATTTGTGATTGAGGGATGGGGCGTAAAATATGGAAAGGTTTGATATTGCCTTTCGCTTCATTATTATACAATTTCACCCTTTCTTCCAGCTTACCCGTTCTGACCAGATCCAACCAGCGCGTCAGTTCACCACAAAGTTCCCGGGAACGTTCATCAAGGATAAAATCAAGTGAAGGGATGTTGTTTACATTCATCAGCTCCGGATTCGGGTTTGGAAATGCCGCTCTTCTGCGGATCACATTCAGGTTATTTAGTGCATCCGCAGCAGTTGCTCCACCCATAAATGCCGCTTCTGCAGCAATCAGGTAGGTTTCCCCAAGACGGTACACAATTACCGACCGGATCGAAGGATAATTCAGATCTGCCCGTTTGGTATCATTATACTTCTGCATATAAGGAGAAAGGCTCGTTGTATAATTTCGTGGCGGAATCAGCAGGTACCTGGCAGCTGCAATCTGTGCGTTGGTCACGTCTTTTCCAGGCATAAAAATCGCGGTGTCTCCCAATGCAAATTTGGGTTTTCCAACCACTGCATTAGCAGGTGCTCCCGGCGGCAGAGGTGCTGTCCATACCGGAATAGAAGCTTCATTATTGCAATACCAGACCGTTTGAAATGTCTTTTTATAACGGGTATCATTTACCCTTTCCTGAAAAGCGGTATTGGTAAGCCATGGTGTCGGGACACAACGAATATAAGGCCTTCCATAAAACACATCCCGCATCATTCCAGGCTGCAATTCGTATTGGGGAACCCACATGTGGTTCAACACGTTATCGGCCCCTCCACTATTGTTAGGTCCATTATAGGCTAAATTCGGGGTATGCTGAACACTCCACAGGACTTCATTGCTTCCTTCATTTCCCTCTGCATATACCTGTCCGAAATCAGGAAGCAATGCCAGGCCGCTGTTGTTGATCACCGCCATTGCATTCGTATACGCATCCTTGTAATCCGTATTTTTCTGAGCAGAAGAGCCTGCCCTGGCCAGATAAACTTTAGCCAGCACATGCATTGCTGCAGCTTTATTGGCCTGTCCCGGACGTACACCCGCAGCTTTTGGACTGGCATATAAACCAGGTGTAGCGATTGCTTCTTTCAAATCCCCAATGATGAAGTCGTACACTTCAGCCAAAGAGTTTCTGCCCGCAGCGGTAGTTGCCGCAGTCTGAAAGCTTTTATTCAGCGTCACATCTCCCCAGAACTGTACCAGTAGAAAATAAAAATTGGCCCTTAAAAATTTAGCCTCGGCAACCATTCTGTCCTTAGCGGCTTCATCAATTCCCGTTACCTGCGGCGCATTTTCTATAATTCCATTGCAGGTATTGATGTGCACATAACACTCCTTCCATACTGCCGCAACTGTTCCATTGGAAGTATTGTAATTGCTGTTGTATTTATTGATGTCATTGTTACCGTCCTTTCCGGTATAAAATTCATCCGTACCAATGACCGTCATAGTGAACAGGTTCTGGGTCCCCCAAAGCATTCTGGTTCCCGCATAGGCCGCATCCAGCCCTTTTTTAAATCCCTGAGTGGTGCGGAAAAATTCCGGGGTGAGAATGGAATGAGGTTCTTCATTGAGTTGTTTTTTACAACCCGAAATTCCTGCTAAAGTAAAGCAGGCATATAGTAGTATAGCGATCTTTCTCATGGTCTTTTAATTGAATTAAAGCGTCATATTAAGTCCGAAAATAATGGAATAGGATGCCGGGGTATCGACATTTACATCCCCTCTGTTGTTGTCACTGCCAATGGCTTCGGGATCTATACCACTGTATTTATTGCGGTATTTTGAAAACAGGATAAAGGCATCATTGGCCGTGGCATATACCCGCAGTGATTTGCCCCCGATTTTTGTCAGCACCGAAGCCGGCAGAACATAACCTAGTGTTAAGCTCCGGATCTTTACAAAAGTTCCGTCAAAGTATCCAAGTGTAGAGTTATTTGGCGTATTGGTAGAAGCTGCATTCGGCTTCGGCCAGTAATTCTCCTGGTTTGTTGGCGTCCAGTAACGGACATTCAGATTGTTGTAATTCCCCTGAAAAGTATTGGCAAACCCGCTGTTGTGTACCCGGCTTACAATCGTGCTTCCGAAACGGCCAAAAGCCACTACTGTAAAATCAAAATTGCGGTAGGCAAAGCGATTGGTTAAACCACCCGACCATTTCGGCTGACTGGAGCCGATGAACACCCGGTCGTCCGCATTGATGCGCTGTTCTCCTGCAGCATTTGGTGTGGTGTTCGCATTGTCTACTTTGATATTCCCGATCACAGAACCCGTTCCGCTTAATGAAAGGCCCAGACTTCTCGCCAGGGCAGAATCTGCTGCTGTATTTTGCCAGATGCCCAACCTCCGGTAATCATAAATCGTTCCGATAGGTTGCCCGACAAACCTGCTGTTGGTAATGTCGTTGGTAACATTTTCCTGCAATGCCGTGATTTTCCCTCTATTGATAAAAACATTTACATCCGATGTCCAGGAGAATTCCTTTTTTCCATCCCCCTTAAAATTCACCGTACTGATCTGAAATTCCAGTCCTTTATTCTCTGTTTTTCCTACATTCGTCAGGATAGAATTAGGAATTCCGGAGGTAGCCGGCAAGTTTTGAGGTAATAACAGATCTTCGGTAAAAGACTTATAGGCTTCAACTGATCCGGAAATCCGGTTGTCAAATAAGCCAAAATCCAGCCCGATATTGGCAGTTGTCGTGTACTCCCATCTTAAACCAGGATTTACCACATTAGCCAGGTAAACTCCGGTAGTGGTCTGATCACCAAAATTATACACGGCAGCACCCAGGCTTCCCAAAGTCTGATACGCATCGATTGCTGTATTTCCAACTCTTCCGTAACTCGCCCTGAGCTTCAGGTTTGACCATGTCTTAGTCCCTTTCAGGAAAGACTCTTCGAGCACATTCCAGGCCAGTGCTGCAGAGGGAAACAGCTGGTATTTACTTCCCGGCGCCAGTCGTGAGGAACCATCGGAACGCATGGTCAGCGTCATCAGGTATTTATTTTTATAGCCATAATTTAATCGTCCCATATAAGACACGATGGCCCATTTTTCGTACTCCCCGCTTCCGGTAAGGTTGGCACCGAAAGTAGGGTTATAGTACAACAATTCACCGGCAATATCATTGTTATTAAACCTGTTCGACTGGCTCAGTGATTCCTGAAAGCTGAATAAGCCCGTCAGGTTGATCCGGTGGTTAAGGGCAAAAGTTTTGTCATAGGTCAGGATATTTTCCAGGGTATAATTACTTCTGAAACTATTGCGGTTACTGGATGTAGACAAGCCGCCGAGGTTGTTCGAGGTTGCGCTTCCATAAAAATTCCCATAGTTATCAGATTTGATCTCCGTACCGGCATTAAACTTATACTTAAATCCTTCTGCAACCTTCACATCCACATATAAAGTGGTAAAAGTGCCGAACCGTTTCCTGTTTTCTTCCTTTGCGCCCGGCACAAAATCACCGAGCGGATTCCAGACCTGATTTGCACTTCCTGGTACAAAACCCACAAGGCCTCCGTTTTTATCGTAAGGAGTGGTAAGCGGACTCGCACGCAGCACTTGTCCCATCGGGTTTGCCCCTTCTCCCCGAGTGGTATTGTAAGTATTTAAACTACTCAGTCCGACTTTTACAATTTTACCCAGCTGCTGATCAAAACTGGCCTTTACACTAAAGCGTTCAAATGCCTGTCCGGGGTAAATTCCGGTTTCATTATGGTATCCCGCAGATACGGCATATTGTGTTTTTTCTACTCCTCCGGAAACACCGACCTGATGATTGGTATTCAAACCTGTTTTATAGATCAGGTCCTGCCAGTTGGTGCTCCTGCCCGATTTGATCCCTTCCAGTTCTTCTGCCGCAAATATGCCATCGGTCAGTAACCTGGGATCATCGATTCCGGTATATTTCGGTTTGCCATCTACATAATTCCCGTTTACCACCGCCCATTTTTTTAAGTCGGCAAACTGGGCTCCGTTCATCACATTGATTTCTCCCAGGTTTTTGGTTAACCCCGCATAGCCGCTATAGGTCACAACGGGAGTACCAGGTGCCCCTCTTTTTGTGCTGACCAGGATGACACCGTTTGCTCCCCTGGAACCATAAATCGCCGTAGAAGAAGCATCTTTAAGCACTTCCAATGAGACTACATCATCAGGGTTCAGGTCATTTATATTTCCATTAAATGGAATTCCGTCGACTACAAACAGCGGCCCGTTATCTGCACTGATCGACCGTACGCCACGGATCCGGATCACCGGGGAAGCTCCGGGTTTACTATTCCCTCCTCCTTTTTGAATGTCGATACCCGCTCCTTTTCCCTGTAAAGCCTGAGACAAATTGGCAACGGGCACTTCCCTTAAAGCCTTTTCATTAACAGAAACTATAGATCCGGTGATGTCGGATTTGCGCTGTGTTCCATAACCTACAACAATCACTTCCGTCAGGGTTTTATTTTCAGCAAGCAACGTAACGTCAATTACATTTCTATTGTTTACCGGGATTTCCTGAGCGATATAACCTATTGAACTGAAGACCAGGATTCCCGAACCTTCGGGAATGGTCAGGCTATAATTTCCGTTTTCATCCGTGCTGGTAGCAACAGCCGTTCCTTTAAGTTTAACAATCACACTGGGTAAAGTTCCTTCCGCATCCCTCACTTTTCCCTTCACTACGAAACTACCCTGATCTGAATTCAATACCGCTGGCTTCAGATTTCCTTCGGGAACCTTTCTATAAAACGGATGATAAACAGCCGGCCGTTTTGCCAGCACCTGCAGACTACAGCAGCAGTACATAAATACCATAAGGTACCCAGAAAGAGAAAATGCTCGGTTAATCATGAATTAAAGGTTTGATCGGTTTATATTTGATGATCTAATTGAAAAAAAAACCGTCAGATATTTATCTCTCTGATTAGCCTATATGTCGCTCTTTTTATCCTCCTTTCATTCCATAACCAACTCAAACACAGCACTGCTTAAGGGGCTGATCTTTCCAGGAGATAAGTTTAACCCCACCTTCATGAGGTAATCCCCAGTATAAGATTTTCCGTTATCCGGATGTGTAGAAACCGCATCGGGCAAAAGATTGATTTCTTTAATTTTATACCTCTTGTCCGGATCCAATCCTGACAGCAGGACTTTTCCCATATACTCTTTTCTTCTGAAATTAAGGAGATAACTGAACAGCACGGCCTTATTTCTGGCTTCGTTCACATACATTAATACCGCCCTGTTTTCTTCGTATGGGGAAACCAGACGGTACAAATCGCCAAACCAGATGACCTCACTGATTCTCTTATAGGTTTGCACCGCGGCGTTACTGAACCTGATTTCATCCGGTGACAGGTTTTTCACCCGGATATCATATCCCAGTTTTCCCATCATCGCCACATCCGTACGGAATTTCAGGGATTGTTTTCCCATGGAAGTGACGTGACTGGATACCGTAAGTGAAGGAAAAAAATTCAGATATCCCCATTGGATGAATACCCTTTCCAGTCCGTCTGTATTGTCACTTGGCCAGAATTCACTAAAATATTTCAGTCCGCCGTAATCTACACGACCTCCCCCTCCCGCGCATAGCATGATCGGCAAATGAGGATATTTTTTCCTCAGACGTTCCATCACTTGATACAGACTTTTGGTATAGTCAATGAACAGGTTGCCCTGATTCTCCTTCAGAAATGGGGAATAGGTATTGGTAAGCATCCTGTTGCAATCCCATTTGATAAAAGCGATGTCCGGATTTTCTGTCAGCAGGTCGTTCAGCAGGTTAAAGACAAAATCCTGAACCTTAGGATTAATCAGGTCCAGTACCAGCTGGTTTCTGGAATAAGATTCTTCCCTGTTGGGCAATTTCAGGATCCAGTCGGGATGTTGTTCATAGAGCTCACTTTTAGGGCTGATCATTTCCGGTTCCAGCCAGATGCCAAACTTCAGATTTCTGTTTCCGGCTTCTTTAACCAGATGTCCTAATCCGCTGGGAAGCTTTTTCTTATCCACCTGCCAGTCGCCCAAAGCAGTTTTATCCCCGTCCCTGGGATACTTATTACCAAACCATCCATCATCCAGTAAAAATAAATCTACCCCAAGCTGCTTCGCCCCCTCAAACAATTCTACCAGGACATTTTCATTAAAATCCATATGTGTTGCTTCCCAGTTATTTAACAAGGTTAAACGCGGCTGATCACCGTCCAAAACTTCGTATTGTCTTGCCCATCGGTGCAGGTTTCTACTTGCCTGTCCCTTTCCTTTATTGCTGTAAGTGAATATAAAAGCTGGGGTTTCAAAGGTTTTTCCTGCCGGCAATTTATATTCAGAAGCATAGGGGTTCATGCCATTGATTACCCGCAGCGAGTTTTGCTGATCAATTTCGAAAGTACATTGAAAGTTCCCCGACCAGGCCAGTGTACCGGCGATCAGCTCTCCGTTATTTTCATCTGAAGGTTTATTGAAAGAAAGGAAGAAGGCCGGTGCACGGTACATGTGTGCCCTTGTTCCCAGCTTACTGTCCAGTACTTTTATTCCCGTGGTCAGCTGGCTTTCTTTCATTCTCATTTCCGTCATATAATCTCCGTCAAACTGACTAAGCCAGTATTTTGAAGCTTCAAAATGAAGCATGGAAGAAGCATAATTACTGAGTGTCAGGGGCTTTTTTTCCTGGTGCCTGATTTCAGTCCAGGTTTTTATCACATCATCCTTAAAATAGGCTGCAAAATGGAGCAGCACTTCTACCGGATATTTTGGATCTTTCAGCCGAATGGAAGTCAGGCTGAGGTCATCTCCTTTTTTTTCTGTTTTATGGCTAACATATACCAGATCTAGTGAGGGGTTTCCGTCGGCATGTATCACACGGATTGCGGGTTCAAAAAGATCGCCCATTCCTGCCCCGATATAAGCCTCATGCCGGGTAGATTGCAACAAGGCATAATCTGTGGCATGGCCCGGCTTTTGTCCGAAATAACTTTGGTATAGTTTTCCATTTCCTCCGATACTAAAAACGAGCAGGCTGTTTTTCGTCTCCACCAGCAACTGGGGAGCATTTCCGGCGAAAGCACTCCGGCTAATCAGGGTGATCAACATCCCCATTAACACAAAAACAGCTATACATCTTTTCCTGTTTTTTTCTTTTGACATTGAATTTTCCTTTGATGTTAGCGGGTATATTTTAGTCTGCATCGTTTCCTTTTCAGGTAGCCGATGCGATCCGGCAATTTGAGAATTTCCTAAAAATAATAGAGAAGAGATGTTAGCCAGTTGATCAGTCATTTTAGCAAAAACTGAAGAAAACGTCTAGCAAAAAACGGAAGAAAGTGCAAGCTTTTCTCAACTTCAGCCTCAATTTCGTTCAATTCTGCAAATTAATTTCAACC
This sequence comes from Pedobacter steynii, assembly GCF_001721645.1. Lineage (NCBI taxonomy): Bacteria > Pseudomonadati > Bacteroidota > Sphingobacteriia > Sphingobacteriales > Sphingobacteriaceae > Pedobacter > Pedobacter steynii. Next base: position 54,113 of record NZ_CP017141.1, read on the forward strand.
TTCCTGTTGCGTTTTGACAGAAAGGTTCGTTTTAAAAGACAAAGCGTTAATGGCCATTAACCAATTACTAATTTTTATAAAAACCTTAAAAATGAAAACAATGACTAATTACTTTTCTCCAGTAGCCAAAACTTTAGTATGCGCCTTAACGTTAACCACCATTTTCAGTTCATGTAAAAAAGATAAAGACGGGATTACCCCACCTGTAGTAAAGCCAGCAAACCTGACCGTAGTTCATGCTGCACCGGGATTCGCGGAGCTTGACTTTTTCGTGGATAAAGACAAAGCAAATACCATTGCATTTACCTACAATACGGTCATCAATTATTTGTCTATTGTAAAACCTGGTAAAAAGGAGTTGAGTGCAACAAAAAAAGGAGTTACTGATATTCTGGTAAAACTTCCTGTTGAGTTCAAAGAAGATAAATTTTACTCTGCATTTGTTGCGGATCAAACTGCAAACACAATTGTTTTTGTAGAAGATGACCTGACCGCTCCTGCCGCAGATAAAGCAAAAATCCGTTTCATTAATTTAAGCCCTGATGCAGGTTCCCTTGATCTTAACATCACTGGAAAAGCAGAAGCTTTGGTTGCTAAAAAAGCATTTAAAGAATCCAGCTTATTCGTTGCTGCAGATGCCGGAGATGAAATCAATTTTGAGATCAAAGAAAATGGTAAAACTGATGTTTTAGCCAGCCTTCCAAAAGTTAAAATTGAAAAAGGAAAAATTTACACCATCTGGGCTAAAGGTTTAAAAACCACGGCTAATGTAGACGCCAAATTAGGAATGGCAGTGATGGCCAATAAATAAAAATACTGGAGCTGTCCGACCTCATTGTTCTCCTCCCTTCTTCATCCCAGACAGATTAGATCTTCCCCAGGGCTACGAAAAAAAGGATGTAAGACAAAATTCAAGAATTTACGGATGAGAGCGTAAGACATGAGTAAGGATGGCTCCTTCTATCAAACAAAAAAACAGGGACCCAAAACGGGTTCCTGTTTTTGTTTCATACGCTACATGTAAGCGTCACTTGGCTGTATCATAGCAATATGATGCTCTTTGAACAGCTCGCGGCAACTTTTTCCTTTCACTTTAAAATTCGCCAATCCTCCCACTTCCAGGTCAAACAGCACTTCCAGAATCCGGACCGTTTCATAAGGAATGTCTTTATCATCGCCCAACTGAAGTTTTCTGTAATTGTGGAATGTGTTAATAGAAGCTTTAATAATTTCGGGGATAAGTCGCTTAATCAACTTGTGCTGACTATAAGTCAGCTTTTCCATACATTCATTAATCTTATACTTGTCCATAGCCCTGATTTAAATTAAACAGATCATTTTTGAACATTTGCCTTGCACTTTTACAATTACATTTTTGCGCAAACAATAAGCATTGCTTTCTCATACGTTAGTTTTTTTATGTTAATTAACTACGAATCAAAAACCACTACGACCACCTCCTGCACACAGCTATAGCCAGGCAGTATATCGGCGTATGGTGGCGTCAACAGCACACAATCTATAAAATTTAGGTAACCGTCCGGGCGAACGGCAGAGAAAGACTACGACAACATTTTGCTGTCCCTATAATTAATCCCCTCTTAGCTCAAAACTAAGTAGTTAACTTTAAAAATACAATAGAAAAATAAAAAATAACACATTCACCTAAAGAATTGGACATTGTCTATATTTAAACGATGGCCACACTCACAAAAGGCTTCATTCAACACTCATTTATCCATGGAAAACAAAGAAATTAATCAGCTCATGTCTGATGAAAATGATCACCTTAAAAAGCTTCATCAGATTGTAAAAGATACTATTGAAGAGGAGCAGCTCATTGTAAATAACCTACTGAATCCACCGGAAGAGATGATCACCAAAGGACAGAAGATCTCTGATAAGGTCGCGCGTTTTGGTGGAAGCTGGGTATTCATCATCTGGTTTTTAATTGTGCTTACTTTCTGGATCATTTACAATTCTGCCGCATCGGGCAAAGCCGCCTTTGATCCCTATCCCTTTATCCTGATGAACCTGATTCTTTCCTGTATTGCCGCTTTACAGGCCCCGATCATTATGATGAGCCAAAACAGGCAGGAAGAGAAAGACCGGATGCGGGGAGAAAATGATTACCTGATCAACCTCAAGGCAGAGATGGAGATCCGCAAACTTCATTTAAAGATGGATCTGCTGCTGGAAGAACAGATCAAGACCATTTACGATACCCAATCCAAGCAGTTTATTTTGCTGGAGGAGATTTGTGAGAAACTGGACAGGCTGGAATCCAAACAAAAATAGACCTGTTTTATTCAGATACCTGCTTTAAGAAAGTCGCTGATAAGGAAGCATAGTCCTTATTAAAATGATGGTCTCCGGCAACGGTAATGACTTTTAATCCATTATTTATAAATTTACTTTTTATCCCGTTTCCTTCGCCCGTCCCGAAGATGGAAACGGGATCTGTTGTTTTGATACGTTTCATCTCTCTGATGACATCATACTGCTCTTTCGCGTGTCCGAAATTTAAAAGGTCGATCAGATGAATCTCAAAATCAGCTGTAACATCCGGAGAAAGAGACACCACTGCTTTCAGCTGTGTTTTCAATCCCTGAGGCAACCTGTTGGCCACAAAAGGGACAACGGATGCCCCAAAAGAATAACCTGCCAGGATAAAATTATCCTTTCCCAGCTCTTCCCGATAATGTGTTAAAGCGCTACTGATATCAGCGGCGCAATAGTCCGGGGTTTTGGCATTCCAGAAATACTTCTGTGCATCCAGTCCGATTACAGAAAAGCCCCGAGAGGCCAGGGATTCGGCCAGCGACTGGTCAAAGCCGGTCCATCCGCCATCCCCGGAGATCATAAATACCATCGGAAGGTTATTTTTTCTCACCGAAGGCACCAATGTCAGGGGCATATCTCCTGTATAAGGCCTGATTTGCCGGTTGCTCAGCGTTCCGTTTTTTTGTTCCGCAAAAGCCGGCGTCTTTAAGATTTTCTGATAGGCATTTCTCAGCTCCGGCTGCCAGTCGGCATCATGGAGAAAGCCGTGTCCCACTTTCGGCAAAGCAATCAGTTCGGTCATGGGCATTCCTTTTAGAAAAGCTTCCGCTTCATCAAAAGAACAACTCAGGTCCTGCTCCCCGTTTAACACGAAAAAAGGTGCGGTCAGACTTTTTGTACTTTCCAGGTAATAAGAGGTCCCTTTTTTAAGCACATGCTGATTCAGCCCATTCCCTTTACACAGCGGTTTCCGAAGGTTGATATCCGGAGAAAAGCCCAATGCAATTCCTCCACTGAACGTATTTGCCGGTGCCTGTACCAGCGTTCCGTAAATGAGTACGGCACCGTAAGAGTAGCCCATTAAAATCGGTTTGTGATAACCCGGCAATTTGTATTTCTTTTGGACCGATAAGCTCAGTTCCTCAAAATCAGCAGCAGGATAAAGGCAGGCTGCAGAGACTTTAGACAAATAATAGGCATAGTGCCGGGCATCAATTCCCAGCACCAATGCCCCTTCAGCGGCCATAGTTTTAGCCATCGGCACTACTGCATCCTTCCATCCCCCATCACCCGAAACAAAAAGGACCACAGAAACAGGTGCTTTTTCAGGATGATACACCGTAATTTTACCAAACTTACCGTAGGAAATCTGATCGATCGGCCCCATGGCAAAAGCCGGACTGCACAAAAGGATCAGTAAGAGGGATACGATCGCAAATCTTCTCATCTTTTTAAGGTTTAATCACTTTAGTTAATGCTGCAGGCACCTGCAATAAATCAAAATCATGGTCATAGATCAAATACCTGTTGTGCCATTGCGGGGAGAACTTTTCTTTGGCTGCCCGCAGGCCTTTATAATGAGAGAATGACCTGATTTTTTCATAGGCAAACTTCATCGACCTTTCCGGGAAATTATGAGGGGCCATTAAGCCCGACAAGGGTGCAAAACCAAGATTTACTGCTATACATCCTTGTTCTTTCAGGTGATTAAACAGGCCCACCATAATGAAATCAATGATTCCGTTCGGAGCATCTGTCGTTTTACGGATTAGGTCGTAGGTCCCCTCTCCTTTCACATAATCCGGAATGACGTTCAGGAATGCCACGATTTTCTCTTCGGCATTTTCCACCGTAATAATGGTCTGGGCTTTCAGCTCTTCCCAATTAAACATCCCCTGAGAAAAAACAATCTCTTCTCTTTCCGTACCCTCCAGCCATTCGTCTGAAACGGATTTTAATTTTTGCAACAGGCCATCTTTAACCGGAGCTTCATAGATCCGGGTATGAAAACCCTGATCGGACACCTTCTTCAAGGCATTGCGGATGGACTTTCGGCTTCCTCCTTCCAAAGAAAAACCAGCCAGGTCCAGCACTCCTTCCTGTCCGAGGAAAAGCTTTTTCTTTCCCAGAGCCATAAAATCTTCCAGACTTTCTTCCGGAACGCGGTAATACAGACTTTTCATTCCGTTTTCAAAACAATAACGGTCAAAATCTTTGATAAAGGCCGTTCTCAAAGCCGCCTCACAAACCGGACATTCCAGTACCACCGCAAAATTTCCGGCAATGCGGTAAGCGATAAAACCTTCCAGTGCTTCAGTCCGATAGATCAGCTTATCCCGATACGTTTTAAAATAGTCCACTGCCGAATTTCCATATTGCTCCAGCAATTGTTTTGCCTGTTCAAATTCTTCTTCTTCAGTATTGTTTTTCATCATGTATGGCCTGATCAGGGTATAGATCAGAAAGCCTATAGAGAGGAAACCACTGATGTTAATCGAATATAAAAAGCCTTTTGCAAAATGGTCCAGAGGCACCAGATCCTCATTTCCGATCAGCACAAAGTTTTCTAAAGTATACCTGATGGATTGTGACCAACTGAAATCGATACCGAAATGGTTTTTATCCAGAAAATAAAAGCCCAGTATTCCATAAACCAGAATCCCAAGGATACTCAGTAAGGTAGTTTGTATCCCAAAAGACCTCAACCTCGAATTATGTTTCACATAATACTCCTTTCTGGAACCAATGAGGATCAGGATCACCAGCAGGGAGAATCCTGCTTCTTCATAATCAATGGCCTTGGTGATGTGTCCGATGAAGGAAAGCAGACAAAGGGCTAGGCCAAAATACCAGGCCATGCGCAGCCCTTTCAACATAAATGCCGCCGTAATCAGCAGGAACAATCCGGCCACAAGAACAAAATAATTGGAGGCCGTAATCGCTTCCACAGGGATAAAATCTTTCAGAAACCTCAGCCTTTCATGGATTGCCGGAGTGAGCACAGAAACGACATTGATCAGCCCAAGCAATAAAAGGAACAATGCCGGAACCACCCGCATTAAGAGTTTATTGATCCGGAAAAGAAAGCTCATGGCACCAAGCCCCATGGGGATCCAGAATTCCATGAAGCGGTAAAGAAAGGTAATGGACACTGCTTCCGGTGCCGAATAGCCCAGACGGGTCAGGATAAAAGTCATGGAAGCTTCTACTGCTCCCAGCCCCCTTAAAAAAGGGGAAATGATCAGAAATACCACTGCCACAATGTAGCTGATAATGGCAATGATCCAGGAAGCAGGAATATTCAGTGCCAGCATGGCAATATAAATATGTACGATCCCTACGATCTCAATCAGGCTACTGTACAGAAAGGTGGAGATGAAATGTTTCCGCTCAATCTGGTTGTTTCTGAATTCCGCAGCATAGACCTCTATTACCGGAATGTACCTGACCACAAACCGGTAAAAACTTCCTTTATGAATCACCGAGCGGTAAAGCAGATAAATGCCCGCAATGAGTAAGATTGCCGCAATCAGCCCAAACCACTCTCCATATCCGATACTGCCCTGCAAAATCGCATAAATAAATACAGGAATTGCGATCACCAGTACCGACAAGATGCCTACAAAACCATAAATGGAAGAGGCAAAATTAATCTGGGATTTGCTTACCCCTTTCTGTTCTATGGCAGTACTGAAAAAAGCCAGCGAAGAAACTCCTCCGGCAGGTAAAAAAACGCTGACGAAATTGCGTTTTAAATAGAGTAAAGTACCATCAGCGATGGAGATTCTACTGGATACCGCAGCAAAGGAAGAGCGGTACATCATGCCATGAATAAAAACGTAGAGCACGCTCAAAGCAATCCCGATCGACAACCAGAACCATTGGGCTGTTAGCAGCAATCCTTTAACCTCATGTATCTCCCCACGCTGCTGTTTAATGAACCATATAATCAGTCCGATGAAAAAGAGACTGAACACATAACTGGATATAATTTTTCCGTTTTCGCGGAGGAAGGGAACAAAGAATTTAAATCGCTTCATTTTTTTATAGGATAAGCAAGTACCTGATTTCAGATAAAGGTACGTCTTATCAAAATAAAGAATATGAAGATTTCTTCATGTAAACCCTTAGAAGAGTTTATCATAATATCTAATATCTTTAACCAAATTTACAGCCAGTACCAATTACAAAAACAAACATCCCGATGAAAGATCCTTATCACAAAATCTTAAACCTCTTTCCGGAATATGCAAATGCAGAAAACACGGACAAGGCCCTGATTGAGCAGCTCTTTCATCCGGTAACCTTAAAAAAAGGAAGTGTATTGGTGGAAGAGAACAGTATTCCCGGGTACTTATATTTTATCAATACCGGATTCATCCGGGTGTATTATTATCATGATGGAGAGGCTGTTACCAGCCATATCAATTGTCCGAATGGTTTTATCACTTCCTTTGGCAGTTTTATGGCTCAGCGCAGGTCTATAGAAATTGTGGAATGCATCACGGCCTGTTCCGTACTCCGAATCAGCAGGAAGGACCTGGACCTTTTATATGAACGGAGTCCTAAATGGGCCGAGGCCGGTCGTAAGATCTATGACCAGTCTATCGTCTATAACGAACAGCGGACCAGAGATATACTCACACTTTCGGCAGAACAACGGTATTTGAAACTATTGAATGAATCGCCCGGGCTGATTCAGCAGGTTCCCCTGCAAATCATTGCTTCCTTTATCGGCATTAAGCCGGAAAGCCTCAGCAGAATCCGAAGACAGCTCATTTCCTAACCTAGGTTAGGTAGATTAGAAATCAGGTAGCAGACCTTTGTTTTATAAAAATAAACAAATGGAAAATACACCTCTTTCTCTGGTTACCGGTGCCAACGGGCATCTGGGAAACAACCTGGTCCGTGCCTTGCTGAATAAAGGAATCAATGTTCGCGCTTCCGTGCGTGACCTGTCCAACACCAGCCCTTTTAAAGGACTTACAGCTCAACTTGTAAAAGCAGACATCACCGATAAAAAATCTATGGTTCATGCGCTGGAGGGCGTACATACCTTTTATTCCGTTGGCGCTTCTTTTAAGTTATGGGCTAAAAATCCGGTAAAGGAAATCTACGAGGTGAATATGGAAGGAACCAGACTTTGCATCGAAGCAGCCAAAGAAGCCGGCGTAAAAAAGATCATTTATGTCAGTTCCATTGCCGCATTAGACTATACCCGGCTTCCTACCCGGGAAAGCAATGGCTATAATCCCGACCGCCGGAACTGGTATTACAACTCAAAAAACGACGGTGAGCAGCTCGCTTTTGAACTCTCCGCAAAACATGGGATAGAACTCGTTTCAGTGATGCCCTCCGCCATGATTGGTCAGGTCGCCCTTCCTCCGCTAAGTGTATCCTATGGCATTTTAAAACTGGTCCTGAACAAGGAAATTCCCGTAGACACCAAAATTACCCTGAACTGGGTTGATGTTAAAGATGTAGCGGAAGGACTCTATCAGGCTGCACAAAGGGGAAGAAACGGGGAACGTTACATCCTGGCCAATGAGCAATGCATGGGAATTCAGGAAGTTACGGCGATTGCCAAAGAATTATATCCTGAACTGGGCATCAAAATGCCAGCCTCTGTTCCGAAAGGAATATTGTACCTGATTGCCTGGCTGATGGAGATCGGCGGTAAAATTAAAGGGACGGCACCCTTGTTATCTGTAAATGACCTCGCCATGTTTTCCGGATTGCAACAGAATTTCGACATCAGCAAGGCCCGTACAGAATTGGGGTTTAACCCAAAACCACCGCGGCAGATCGTAGTAGAATCGCTGCAATACCTGATGGACAACAAGACCTTGTTTTTATAATATTGCGGTCCTTCGGACCGCAATACCCAATCCTTTTATTTGATGGTTTCTTTAACTTCTCCGCAGGTCAGCATTGACGCTCCATAATAAGGATTTTTAATGTCCTTATCATTGCTCAACCAGGAAGCACCTTTATCATTCATTGCCATCGGGCAATACTCTACATATATTTCTCCTGAATTGACTCCCGAGGCTTTTACCCTTTCAATAAAATCAGCACTCAATGCAGCAAAAGCTGTTCTTTGAACTTCAAGATCTGAAGCATTGCTGATTTTGCTGGTCAACGCAAGTAAGGCAGCTCCATTTCCAAGTTCTTTTGCGCCCAGTTCCACTGCCTGAGCAGCTACTTTTGCTTCTGCCACATCACCGGCGATCAATGCCGTACTCAACTTCAGGTAATGCGGATAAACTGCGTTTAGCCGGTCATCTTTTAAAGATACACCGCCTGCAGTGGCAGTAGTTCCCGCAGCGGATTCTTTTGCATGATCATGGCCATCATGACTTTCTTCTGCCGGCTTCTGTGTATTTCCGCATGCTGCAAATAGCGTTACTGTGGCGATGGTAAATGCTAAATTTCTAACTGTTTTCATTTTTTAAATTGTTTAATGGTTTATAATTTATGTGTTGTTATCCGCTTATCTTTAGGCCTTCAACAGGATTTTTACCTTTTTTCAGGATATATTCACTGTACAACAGGTAAGCTCCCGTTACCACTACCTGCTCCCCATTCTGCAAGCCGGCAGTGATTTCCACCTGATTGTCGTTCTCTTCTCCTGTGTTTACCCGTTTAGGCTCAAAGCTATCCTTCCCTTTTTTGATCCAGACATGCATTCCTTTGCCATCTCTGATCACCGCATCTACCGGTAAAGTCAGCACTGCGCTGTTGCTTCCGGAAGGAAGAAAAACATTGGCCTGAGCACCCGGTTGCCACTGATGATTTGGATTTGAAATGCTCCCCCGGATCTGGGTCAGCTGTGTTCCGGATTGTAACGCAGGGGTTATGAAACTGATGGTCATCTCCTGGGGCTGGTCTTCCCAACCCGGAATCACCACCTTTACCCTTTGTCCTTCTTTGATTCCTTTTGCTTCGTTGGGATATACATCGGCTTCCACCCATAAATTCCCATAACCCTCCAGTCGAAGAATCGGACCTCCTTCGGTCACATACTGACCCTGATTCACATAAAGTTCTGCCACTACCCCACTTTCAGGGGCAAAGAAAGTGACGTAAGGATTTTTCTTCTGCGTGTGCAGCAGTTGCTGCACCTGCCCGGCAGATTGCCCATACAGCAACAGTTTTTGTTTTGCAGATTCAACAATCTGCTTTTCTATTTTTTCTCCCGGAAATTGTTTCTCCTGAGCTACCGCCATCAGGTATTCCTGTTGTAAAGTAGCCAGCTGCTCGGAATACAATTGATATAAAGGCTGGCCTTTTTTTACCACTACACCGGTTTCCCGGATGTATAATTGTTCTATCCGGCCGGCAATGCGGCTGGAAATATAACTGCTTTGTTCCGGGTCTACGGTCAGGCGTCCGTTCAGTTGTTTTGCGCCCGACAGGTTATTAACGCCAATCACCATGGTGGTAATGTTGGCCAGGGCCTGACGCTTCTCATCTACTGTCAATGCCTTTTCATTACTGTTCTTTTCAAAAGGCACCAGGTCCATTCCGCAGATTGGGCAGGTCGACATCTCTTCCTTAATCACCTGCGGGTGCATGGGACAGGTAAAAGTCTGTTTTTTAACCGCTTTCGCCTCTCCGGTTTTCTTTTCTTCGCTACTGCAGGCGGCAATAAATACCGATGGAACCAGGGCCAGCAAGGCGAATTTTTGTATAAATAGTTTCCGTTCCATATCCTTAATGCTGATTATTTTCTGTCATTTTAATAAAACTCTCACTGTCTACCAGATAAGCCGCATTTTTGCTGATGTTCCAGTCGCTGATATCCTGGTTGATCTGAACCATTCCTCCGATAGTAATGCCCGCATTGACCGCTTTAGGAAGAAATACATTTCCTTCTTTCTTAAAGATGACCCGCTTATTTCCTACCGATAACACTGCAGGTTCCGGCAACCACCAGGAAGCCTGGAGCAACACCGGAATTCTGGCCGTCACGAGCTGACCAGGTTTAATGGTCGGGTTCCCAAGATATGCCCGGGCAATGGTAAAGTTCTCTCCGTTTTTAAAAGTGGGCTGAATGAGTCCGATCTCTGCCGTCTGGCTTTCCGACTTATCCGCAGTTTTATAAAAGATGAACTTTTTACCTTTTTTAATGTGCGCCGCAAAAGCTGCTTTCAATGAAAACTCCGCCACCAGGCGATCCGAACTATAAATCGTAAAAAGGGAAGCTCCCGCACTTACATATTGTCCTTCTCTCAATAGTACCGGAGCAGCTACCGGTACCGCTGCCGGAGCCGGAGCCCCTGATGAGGCCGGTCCGCTCATGTTGCTCATGCCATCACCACCTGAAGGAGCAGCAGCTGAGGGAGCCTGGGGGGCTGTAACTGAAGCTGCTGCTGTTTTCTCCAGGATATATCCCGAGGCATTGCTGTATACCGGAATCCGGTAAGCTGGTTTTCCTGTTTTTAATAAGTTACTGATTCCTGAAGGCGTCATCCCTAAAAGGATCAGGCGCTGTTTTCCCTGTGCCAGCATCACCGGATCATTTCCGCTACGGTGAATAAACAAGAGTTCCTGTTGTGCCGCTGCGAGGTCCGGAGAATAAATTTCCATGATCAGCTGTCCTTTTTTAACCGGCTGATAATTGTATTTTATCCATAGACGCTCTATCCGCCCGCTAACTTTGCTGGAGATGTTCTGCTCATTTCTGGCATCATAGTTAATGATTCCCTGAACTTCCTCCGTAAAAATTTTCGCACCATAAGTCGCTTTGATGACCGGCAATGCAGATACCACCTGTTCATTTGAAGGTTTCAGCAAATGAGAAAGGTTGCTGTCAATTTTTACCGTTCCAGGATCATGATGGTCTTTCTTTTTCTCCTTACAGGAGCTGATCAGCAGCATTCCCAGAATCCCCGGGATCATAAAGACCCGGAAAATCAACGCTCCGGACTTAACGATATAATTCTTTCTCATAATCTACGATCATTAAATAAAGTTTAAGTTTCTCATCCAGTACGCTGGTTTGCATCATTGTTAATGCCTCCCAGGTTCCGATCACTTCCGGAAGTTCCATTTTGTTCTCCCGATAGCTAAGGAAGCTGACATCCATTGTTTTCTGAAGGGTAGGAATGATCTTATCTTCCATTGCTTCGATCCGTTTTTGCATCGACTGGATTTCAAACTGCATCCCGTAAAGCATTCCCTGCGTTTCCTGCAGCATAGCTGATTTTTCCTTTTCCATGGCCAGCACTTCGTAAGCCATTCCTTTTGCTTCAGATTTATACATTTTCGAAGACCATGGAGCAATCGGAATACTCACCATCCCCATTACACTAAAGGCTTTGGGCATCATTTTAGTTAAGGGCGACATGTGGTCAAAGCGGAGTTTAAAGTCCGGCCGGCTCTGTTTTTTCATGGCCTCAATATTCAGTTTCATGGAATGGATACTGTAGTCCATCTTTTTAATATCCTTTCTCACCATTGCCAGACTGGCCGTATCAATTAAAGCTGCCGGTACGTATTGTGGCTGATAAGCAGAGTCGATTGCAAAATCCATGTTTCCGGGATTGTTCATCAGGCTGTTTAACCAGGCCCTGGATTTGGCCATATCGCCTTCCTGCATCCGGATCATGTTTCTGTTTTCTTCAATCTTTGCCGTAGCCTTATATACACTTCCCAGTTTCGACTGGTTATAAGGATACCTGATCTCTTCGATCTTTTTCATCGTTTGCATGATCTTCTCGTTCTTCTGCAAAACCGAGATCTTCTGAATCGCCACCAGCCAGGTAAAATACAGGCGTTTCGCCTGGGCTTTATATTCGTTCAGCGTTACCCCTCTGGTTGCATTTTCTACATTTCCTTTAGACTCGATGAACTTGCGGTTCGCATTCAGCTTTACCGGATTTGGAATATCCTGCTCAAATTGCAGCATGATGGAACCCTTATCCCGGTCGTCCATCATTTCCTGTCCCGGGTATGGCGTCATAAATGTCCCGACACCAACCATCGGGGCCATCCAGGCTGTTGCCGCTTTGGCGGTATGTTTATAGCTTTCTGCTTTCAATCCATACGACTGCAGCAGTAAATTATTCTGGTCTATCCTGTTCAGGATGGTGTCCAGTGAAAGGACTGGTTTTTGCTGTGCTGCCGAATAAAAAGGAAGCAGGCAAATCAGCCATATCATTCGCTTAATGTTGTACATCATGCACCTCCAGTTTTCCATATTTTCTCAATTCGTATTCTTTAGACATTAAAAAGATCAGTGGGGTCACCAGCAGGATATGCGTAGAAGAAGTCAGCACTCCCCCGATCATCGGCAAGACGATGGGCTGCATCACATCTACCCCTACTCCTGTGGCCCATAATACCGGTACCAATCCAAACAGCGACACACAGACCGTCATCAGCTTTGGTCTCAACCTTCTTGCTGCCCCAAAAATCACATATTCTCTTAAATCTGCTTTGGTAATCGTTTCGCTGGAATTTCCTTTCAATTTGATCAGTTGTTGCATGGCATCATTGAGGTAGATGACCATCACAATTCCCGTCTCCACCGCGATTCCAAACAAGGCAATAAAACCTACTGCAACCCCTACCGAAAGGTTTACATCCCAGAACCAGATCATGTATGCTCCACCAATTAAAGCGAAAGGAACCGTGATCAGACTTAGAAAAGCTTCCCTGACAGAATGAAAGGCAAAGTATAAAGAGAAGAAAATGATCACCAGCACTACCGGAGCAATCCACATCAGTGTCTGTTTTCCCCTGATCAGGTTTTCATATTGTCCGCTCCATTCCAGAAAATAGCCTTCCGGAAGTATTCCTTTTTCTTTGTTCAGCTTTTCCATTGCATCCTGTACCGTGCTTCCCAGGTCCCTGTCCCTCACGTTAAACATAACTGCACCCCTCAGGATCGCATTATCGGAACTGATCATTGGCGGACCATCTTCGAATTTAACCTCTGCAACCGCAGAGAGTGGAATTTCGCCAAAACCTTTAGACTGTACCGGGATGCGTTTGATCCTTTCGATGCTGTTTCTGTATTCCTGGGCCAGACGCACACTGATGGAAAAGCGCTGGCGTCCTTCGATGGTATTCCCGATCGTAGCCCCACCCAATGCCGTTTCCACAATCTGGTTGACATCATCCACATTCAGGCCATAGCGTGCCAGTTCTTCACGTTTCACATCAATAGAAAGGTATTTACCTCCTGTAATCGGTTCCACAAAAAGGTCACTTACACCTGCTGTTCCTTCCAATGCTGCTTTTACCCGCTCTGAAACGGAAGCGATGGTATCCAGATTTTGTCCGAAGACCTTAATCCCAACATCCGTCCTGATTCCCGTAGCCAGCATATTGATCCTGTTGATGATGGGCTGGGTCCAGCCGTTCACTACTCCCGGAATCTGCAGTTTGGCATCCAGTTCATTGATGATGTCCTTTTTCGTTACCCCTTCCCTCCATTCTTTTTTGGGCTTCAGGGTGATGATCGTTTCGATCATACTGATCGGGGAATTGTCGGTCGCCGTATTGGCCCTTCCTGCTTTTCCCAAAACTTTATCTACCTCAGGGACCGATTTAATAATCTTGTCCTGCACCTGTAAAATCCTTTTGGCTTCCGCATTGGAAACATCCGGCAGTGTTACCGGCATAAACAGGATACTCTGTTCATCCAATGGCGGAATAAATTCTGTACCTAAGTTTTTTAACAGCGGAATGGTGATCAATAAAGCAATGATATTGACTGCCAATGTTGTTTTTCTCCAGTTCAGGACCACCCTGATCACCGGTTCATATACTTTTTCCAGCACCCGGTTTACCGGGTTTGCATGATCCGGTCTGAATTTTCCTTTCATAAAAAAGGAAATCAAAACCGGGGCAAGCGTGATCACCAGCAAGGCATCGACAATCATGATGAAAGTCTTGGTAAAAGCCAGGGGATGGAATAATTTGCCCTCCTGTCCGGTTAACATAAATACCGGAAGGAAGGAAGTAATGATGATGACCGTGGCAAAAAATACGCCTCTGGACACCTGTTTGCTGGATTTGGTAATCACCGCGAGGCGATCTTCTTCCGTAATCCAATCCGGAGATTTACGGAATCTATTTTTTATCCACTTGATCATGATTCAGTTGTTTTTTGTTGATCCTGTTCCCAGATCGCATAACGTTCTGCAAGATGTTTGTAGGCATTTTCGCTCATGATAATCCCATTGTCGACGATCACCCCGATGGCCAGCGCAATCCCGGTCAGCGACATGATGTTGGAGGAAATGTTAAAGGCATTCAGCAGGATAAAGCTTGCTGCAATCGTGATCGGGATCTGAATGATGATGCTCAATGCGCTTCTCCAATGGAAAAGGAAAATGATCACGATGATCGAAACCACGATCATTTCTTCAATCAGGGTATGTGTGATGGAATCCACCGCTTCTTTAATCAGCTCCCCACGATCGTATACAATATCGAATTTCACCCCTTTAGGCAATCCTTTCGATACTTCTTTCATTTTAGCCTTTACTTTTTCAATCACCTCGGCTGCGTTTTCGCCGTAACGCATGACGACGATCCCACCTGCACGTTCCCCTTCTCCATTCTGATCAAAGATGCCAAGCCTCGTTTCTCCGGTCATCTGCACTGTTGCCAGGTCCGAAATCCGGATCGGCGTACCATTTTGGTTTTTCACCGGAATGTCTGAGATTTCCTTTATGGACTTGAGGTATCCGGAGGTCTTGATGATATAGCCCATATCACTCATTTCAAACTTCCGGCCTCCCGATTCGTTGTTATTGCTTCGTACTGCTGCAATCACCTCCGGGGCAGACAGCTTATAATAAAGGAGCTTGTTGGGATCTATCGAAATCTGGTATTGTTTCTGGAATCCGCCAAAAGAAGCAATTTCACTTACACCCGGTACCGTTTGCAAGGCAAACTTCACGTACCAGTCCTGGATGGCCCGCTGTTCTCCCAGATCCATATCCGGAGCATCCAACGTATACCACAACACATGTCCTACCCCCGTTCCATCCGGTCCAAGCTGAGGGGCAACCCCTTCAGGCAGGGTTCTGGATATCGTACTGATCCTTTCCAATACCCGTTCTCTTGCCCAGTATACATCCACATCATCTTCAAAGATGACGTAGATAAAGCTCATCCCAAACATGGAAGAACCACGAACATATTTAATCTTAGGAATCCCCTGCAAATTGGTGACCAGCGGATAGGTGATCTGATCTTCAATCAGTTGTGGCGAACGGCCCATCCATTCTGTAAATACAATCACCTGGTTTTCTGAGAGGTCAGGAATCGCATCTATGGGGTTTTTCTTCACGGCATAAATGCCCCAGATAAACAGCCCCGCAGAAAGCACCAGTACAATAAACCGGTTGCGCATTGACCATTCTATAATTTTATGTACCATTTCTTTATGTTAATGATGGTGATTCCGGATTAGTGTTTTTTCCCCGCCTTAACCGGAAGTTTTTCTGCGCCTTCGCGGTCATACTGGCAGCAGCCATGAAGCTTATCATACACCTCATCAGGCGCTTTAAATTTTGGGGTATCGTAACCTGCTGCGGCTACCTTTTTCTGTATTTCTTCGTTGGTAATTTTTGCAGCATCATAATTTACCTTCAGCATTTTTGTTTCCGGGCTCCAGCTTGCTGTAGTTACGCCGGGCACTTTAAGCGCAGTTTCAATGGTTCTTTTACACATGGAACAGTTACCTGAAACTTTAATGGTGTCAACTTTGGTTTGCGCAAATACGCCAATGCTAAGGAAGGTCAATACGACCGCCGGAAGGAATCTCAATGATTTCATAATGTTATTATTTAAGAAAATGGATGTAATAAAAAATGGGTTACGACAGTGTCATAACCATGACGCGGATGCGTCTGGAAATAAAAGGAAAGGGTATTATATTCTGTAGGTACAGTTTTTCAGGAAGACGGGAATTTTATTGCCGTCGGGAGGTGCATTGCTCCATGCTTCCCTGGTGATTTTAACAGGGATCTCCAGTTTGTAATTTACAAATAAAGAAGGGAGGATGACTGCCGATAAAGCGGCATTGAACTCATAAATCGGTGTATTGGCCTTTTGAGACTTATCTACTTTCGGCTGTTGTTTTTCATCCTCACAGCAAGATTTTGTTTTGGGTTTGGATTTTCCTTTCGGCATTCCACAAAGCCCGCAGATGTCTTTATTTTGCTGATCAAAACCCCAGCTCACCAGCTCTCCCATACAATAATGGAAATGCAGTGTCGCCCCACTGGAAACACCCAGGTAGAAGACAGCAAGTATGGTCAGCAGAGTTCTTTTCATTTAAGGTTCAAAGTTTAAAAATTACGCCCTTATATTTTTATATAATTACGGAATTATTTTATAAAATTCGGAAATTGAGTTTAAATTTTATCTATTGGTGTACGTCCCGGACTTCCGGCAGATTTAAATTTACTTGGAGAAAGACCGGTAATTGCCTTGAACTGTGCCGATAGGTGAGCGCTGCTGCTGTAGCCCATTTTCACGGAAATCTCATTGATGTTCATTTCCCCATATCCGATCAGTTCCTTTACTTTTTCTATTTTCTGATGGATGATAAACTTTTCGATCGTCAGTGCTTCTGAATCAGAAAACAGGCGACTGAGAAAAGTATAATCCCGGTTGATGCGGCCGGCAATAATGCTGGCTATACTTTGCTCCAGATTCGCCAGATCAGAATGGTGCACCAGTTCAATGATCACATTCTTGATCCGCTCTACCAGCTGATCTTTTTCCTTATCTATCAATTCAAATCCCAGCATTTTCAGCGACGCGGCAATATTCTCCAATTGCTGGCCGTCTGGTTCGGGGTGTATCTGTACGGTTCCCAGCGTAAGGTCAGAAACCCGGAAATTTAAATTTTCCATTAGTTGGCGGACCGCCATAGTGCAACGGCCGCAAACCATATTTTTGATGTGTAATAACATGAGTATTCAGGCTTGATAACAATTCAATTTCAGATCATGGTTGCACAAAGTATCCTATACTTCAGCTTCCTAAACCAGGAGATTTGAATCAGATCAGGAGTACCCTGTTTGAAAGATAAAGCGGTGTTTTCCGGTCCGGAGGGTGTCCGGTATCCGGGTTCCATTTTTCCCTGCCGGTCAGCAGGTCCGGAACCAGTAAATCAGGAAAAGAAGACAGGCTAATGGCCAGCAACATGGCGGGTACCTTTAGTTCATCAGCTATCGTTCTTTTGATGTTTTCCTTGATCACATATTCTCCATGTCCGTCACAGCAATCTGCAGCTTTCGACGCTCCGCAGGATTTGTGATCTGCCGCAGATTTTTTGTGAAGTCCTGTTTCCTTTTTAGCGGCGCTGCAATGCGTCTTTTCGGGAACGAATAAAGACCGACCGGAACAATGAAGCATGCACACAAACATCCCTGTGGTTAACATCAGGTAAAATGCGGCAAAACTTAAAGCTCCAATTTTTTTCATCATCAGGAATAGAAAATGGTGTTGCTGGCAAATATGCTAAATAAATCAGGAGAAACCTGAAATTCCGGTTTCTCCTTTTAAATTTACCATACCAGATGATTAATTTTCATGAGCAGGTAATCGTTTTATATTTTTTCAGCTGTATATCCTGCTTTACTCAGCGTGTCTTTAATGACCTGGGCATCCAGAGATTCCGATCCTTCTATCGTTAGTATTTTATCCGGGTCAACCGTATCCACTTCCCATTTAGAGATTTCCGGCAGGTTATTCAGATGTGGAGTAACAGTGGCAATACAGCCTGAACATTTGATATTGGTTTTGAATTTTAACGTTTCCATTTGAATTATTTAATTATGATTGATATTGATTAACTTAATTTAGAGAGTTTTAACCTCAGGCTATTTCCCACTACTGATACCGAACTCAGCGCCATTGCAGCCCCTGCAATCATCGGGTTTAGTAAAAATCCATTGAATGGATATAACAGACCCGCTGCAATAGGAATACCGATCAGGTTGTAGATAAAGGCCCAGAACAGGTTCTGTCTGATGGTTCGTACCGTTAATTTGGAAAGCCTCAACGCTTTAGGCACCTGTTGCAGATCCGAAGAAACCAGGGTAATCTTGGCCACATCTATCGCAATGTCAGATCCCTTGCCCATGGCAATCGAAACATCTGCCTGAGCCAATGCCTGACTGTCGTTGATCCCATCACCTACCATCGCCACTACTTTTCCCTGAGCCTGTAATTCCTTCACAAAGTCAGCTTTATCTGAGGGCAATACTTCGGCTTTGAAATGGTCAATCCCTGCATATTTAGCAACTGAAGCTGCAGTATGCTGGTTATCACCGGTTAACATATATACCGCTATTCCCTGCGCTTTTAAGGCAGCTACCGCTCTAGCTGATCCTTCTTTAACCTGGTCTGCAATGGCTACTATGGCCAGGACCTGTGTGGCATTGGCCAGATAAATCACGGTTTGTGCCTGTTCCTGCAATTGCAGCACCCTGCTTTCCAATTCTTTAGAAACCCCGATCTGCTGATCTTTTAAAATCTTATGGCTTCCTGCCCAGTATTTTGTACCCTTGAATTCCCCTTCCACTCCTTTTCCGGTTAAGCTTTCAAAGCCACTGATTTCTGCAGGTTTTATTCCTGCTGCTTTCAGATGACCCACAATTGCTTCCGCAAGCGGATGCTCAGAGGCATGTTCCAGTGCCATCAGAACTTCAGATAATGTTCCTTTTTCTTCAGGGAGGTTTCCAGCCCATTCCAGTGCGGTCACTTCCGGCTTTCCGGCTGTAATTGTACCGGTTTTATCCAGGATTACCGCATTTACCTTATAGCCCAGTTCCAAAGCTTCCGCATCTTTAATCAGGATACCACTTTCGGCACCTTTCCCTATTCCAACCATAATGGCTGTAGGTGTGGCCAGCCCTAACGCACAAGGACAGGCAATCACCAATACAGTCACCATTGCCAGAAGACCATGAGTAAAGGCATGTTCTCCACCTAAAAGTAACCAGGCCCCCAGCGTCAGTACCGCGATAAGCATCACAATCGGAACAAAGATTCCTGCAATCTTATCTACCAGTTTCTGCACCGGTGCTTTTGAGCCCTGGGCATCCTGAACTAATTTTATAATCTGGGCAAGCATGGTTTCCCCGCCTACCTTTTCTGCTTTAAAGCGGAAAGTTCCTTTTTGATTGATCGTACCCGCGAAGACTTTGTCGCCCTCCATTTTGGATACCGCCACCGGCTCTCCGGTAATCATGCTTTCATCCACATAAGAACTTCCCGAGTAAACAACCCCATCTACCGGAATTTTTTCTCCCGAACGGACCATGAGCAGATCTCCGATATGTACATCGGCTACCGGAATTTCTTTTTCTCCATCTTCGGTAACCAGAAGCACGGTTTTTGGTTGTAAGCCAACGAGTTTTTTAATCGCCGATGAAGTATTGGATTTTGCCTTTTCTTCGAGCAGTTTCCCCAGCATAATAAAGACAATGACCACTGCTGCTGCTTCGAAGTACACATGAGGATGTAAACCTCTGGAATGCCAGAATTCCGGGTAAAAAGTATTGAATACACTAAAAATATAGGCAATTCCCGTACTTAAGGCGACCAGGGTATCCATATTTGCTTTTCCATGCTGTGCCTGTTTCCAAGCATTGATGAAGAAGTTCCTTCCAAAAATAAACAGGATCGGCGTGGTCAGTGCCAACATATAATAATTACCGTTAGGCATGTCCATAAACAACATTCCGATGATGACTACCGGTATCGCCAGGACAGAAGAAGCAATCATCCTCTTTTTTAAAGACTCATAATTGTTCTTTTGTAGTTCTTCCTGTTTCTCCTTTGCCCCTTCTACTTCCAGGATCAGGTCATATCCAATGGACTGAACTG
Organism: Pedobacter steynii; assembly: GCF_001721645.1. Lineage (NCBI taxonomy): Bacteria > Pseudomonadati > Bacteroidota > Sphingobacteriia > Sphingobacteriales > Sphingobacteriaceae > Pedobacter > Pedobacter steynii. The sequence continues at coordinate 74,264 of NZ_CP017141.1, forward strand.
CTTTTTGAAAAGCTGCAGGCTGTACCTGGTCCGGATGGTAAGTTACTTTTACAGATTGTGTGGCATAATTCACTTCCGCATGTTCCACCCCTTCCTGAGCGCCAATCATAGACTGGACACTGGTGGCACAAGAGGCACAGGTCATTCCTAAAACGGGCAAGGTCAGGGTTTCTATATTTTCTTTCATGACGTATCTTAATTAGATTCTAACACAAAGGTAAGTCCCGGACTGCCGAACAATTTTATAGGATTTCGGGAAAGTTTTACATAATATCAGCCAAAAGAATCAACAGCAAACCTGATCATCCTTCGGTCAGGGCGGTTACACGGAACATCCTGAAAACAGACCTGAGACGTAGCATGAACGTCTGAGGATTGCTCAGGACGTTCATGCTACGTTCCGTATACGTTCATGGTACGTTCCGGTTAACCGTCCTTATCGAACAAAAGCCAAAGAAAAATGCTGCTGGTTTTTAGTCAGGAATCCTGAAGATTTCAGGTTACCCGGTAAAAACAACGTTACATATCTACTGATAAAGAAGCAGTTATTAATTAAACCGGCAAACAATTTAAGGTCTCAATGGTTTATTATTTGCGCTTTCTTATTGAAATTCTGTTTGATCTAATTATCATAACATGGCAAAGATTAATATGTGTTTTGAACATCAGGTAGCAGTTAAAGCCTTCTTTGTTAACAGGGATAAAATAAAGGATCCTGCCATCATAAAATACCTTAAAAGTGATCCAGAGGGTATTTTAGAGATTTCTCTGGACGGAATAAAAAAAGGTAAATGGAAGATGACGCTGGAATGGAATTATGAAGACAAAGATTATTCCCTGGTAAAAAATATAGTTATTCCTATCCCCGAAAAAGCCGCCCTTTAACCCTGGAACCCAATTAACATTCCTGATTTTGCCTCACTATCTTTCCCCATTCCTACTGCCTTCAAATAATTTTTGATTAATGATTTTATTTTATAGATTTGGTAAACCAATAATTGGTAAACCAAATATATCTTATGAAATCATTTATAGAAACCATCAAATCTATAGAGGTGGAGACTCCCGTAGATAAAATAATCGGGCAGCTCAAACAACTCATTACTTCCGGGCAGCTTCAACCCGGCGACCGCCTTCCTGCTGAAAGGCTTCTTGCCGAGAAGTTTGGTGTAGGCCGCAGTTATGTTCGCGAAGCCATTTTAAAACTGGAGTTTTATGGATTACTCAAAACCAATCCTCAAAGTGGCACCTATGTATCCGGTTTAAGCATCAAAGTTCTGGACAGCATCATTACCGATATCATAAAATTCAATAAAGAAGATTTCAATGCCCTTCTGGAAGCCAGATATTACCTGGAGCTTGATGCGGTAAAACTTGCAGCAGAGAGAAGAACAGAGCAGGACCTGATTAGTCTGAACGAAGCTTTATTAGATTATGAAGCCAAAGTAAATGCCAACCAGAATGCGGTGGAAGAAGACATGATTTTTCACATCTGCATTGCTAAGGCCTCTAAAAACTCTGTGATTGAATCCATGATCCTGATTCTGATTCCAGACCTCATTAAAAGCATCGTAGAAAATAAAATATGCGGGGATAACCGTGGTATACTCGCCATCGATGAACATAGAAAAATTTTAAAAGCAATACAGGAACAGGATATTGATGCCGCTGAAAATGCAGTAGCTGCACATTTAAACGACATGTTCCAGATTAGTAAAGCGGGATTTGCCGCACAAAAGATTGTACATGGTAATTAGATAAAGACGCCCTCAGAAAAAATGGCATAAGCCGCAAATTTTAATCTTCTTAACATCATTATGAACTACTTAAAAAAGTTGGTATGGGCACTTATTTGCCTTTTTTTCAGCCTTTCATCCTTCTCGCAGGAGCATCCTTCCATTATGCTCAGCAAGCAGAATATTGGTGCATTAAGAAAAGGTGTACAAACCTATGCCCTGCTTAAAAAGTCCTGGAAGAAAATAAAATCCGATGCAGATAAAGCCATTCTGGAAGCCATTGAGGTACCGGTACCCAAAGAGGCCGGAGGCGGAAAAAGCCATGAGCAGCACAAAAAGAATTACAGCACTATGCTCAGCTGTGGCATCGCTTATCAGATCAGCGGAGATCAAAAATATGCGGCCTATGTAGAACAGATGCTGTTAAAATATGCTGCAGAATATGAAAAATGGCCGCTACATCCTAAAAGAAAAGAAGGCCACCAGGGAGGAAGAATTTTCTGGCAAAGCCTCAACGATTTTGTCTGGCAGGTCTACACCATTCAAAGTTACGACCTGGTTCATGACGCCTTATCCGCCAGCAACAGAAAAACCATTGAATCAAAGCTGTTTGAGCCTATCTTAAAATTTTTCACGGTAGACTGTGCCGGGACTTTCGACAAAATTCATAACCATGCCACCTGGGATGTGGCTGCAGTAGGCATGACTGGTTATGTAATCAACAAACCTGAGTACGTACAGATGGCTTTAAAAGGCTCCGCTAAAGACGGAAAGACCGGTTATCTCGCTCAGGTTGATCAGCTTTTCTCGCCCGATGGATATTATACAGAAGGACCTTATTATCAACGCTATGCCTTACTTCCTTTTATCCTATTTGCCAAGACCATCAATAATTATCAACCCGAGCTAAAAATATTCCAATACCGTGACCAGTTGCTTGCGAAAGCCATTCAAACCTCCTTACAGCTCACCTATACCGATGGGACCTTCTTCCCGATAAACGATGCTATTAAAGGCAAAACCTATGAATCTTCAGAACTCGTTTACGGAGTAGACATTGCCTATGCAGACATTAACGCTTCGCCTGATCTTTTAGACATTGCAGCAAAACAAGGAGAAGTAGTGGTTTCTGATGCCGGGTTAAAAATTGCAAAAGACCTGAGTGAAGGCAGGTCAAAACCTTTTTCCTATCAGAGCCAGCTGATCAAAGATGGTGCTTCCGGCAAGGAGGGTGGTCTGGGTATCTTCAGATCAGGCAGCAATGAAGACCAGCAGGCCGTAGTACTTAAAGCTGCTTCGCAGGGAATGGGCCATGGTCATTTTGATCGTTTAAACCTGTTGTATTACGACAATGGCGTTGAAATATTCCCCGATTACGGTTCCGCCAGGTTCATCAACATTGAATCCAAAAAAGGGGGTGATTACCTTCCGGAGAATAAGACCTGGGCTAAGCAAACCATAGCCCATAATACCTTAACTGTAGACCAGACCTCAAACTTTAAAGCCAATGCCGACCTTGCCCAGCAAACCGCTGCATCGGTCAGCTATTTTAAGATTGATAAAGACCTGCAGATTTTTAGTGCAGATGAAAACCATGCTTATCCCGGCGTTCGAATGAACAGGACCACTGCCCTGCTCAAGGTCAAAGAACTTCAAAAACCATTATTAATCGACGTATTCAGGGTAAATTCAGATAAAGCGCATCAATACGACCTTCCCTTCTGGTATAAAGGTCATCTGGTAGATGCCAGTCCAAAAATCAAAGGATTTACCGATCAGCTGAAACCTCTGGGCAGTAAATATGGCTATGAACACATCTGGCTCAACGCAGAACAAGCTGTTCCAGGAAAAAGCGGATACCTCAGTATCTTAAACAACAAGCGTTTTTATACCGTCCATTTTGCAGCCGATGCCCCACTGAGCCTCAAGTTATTGTCCTTAGGTGCAAATGATCCCGATCTCAGTCTGCTGGAAAGCAAAGCCTTTATGCTTTCTTCTACTGACAGCAAAGACCAGCTCTTTTTCAGCATTACCGAAACACATGGACAAACCAATCCGGTAAATGAAACCACGACCGGAGCAAGTAGTCAGGTTACTGATCTTCAGGTTACCGCCAACCATCCGGACCGGGCCTCTCTTTCTTTTAAAGTGAAGGGAAAAACTTATCAGTATCAGATCAATTACAACAACAAAGAAAACTTCATAAAAATCAACTAAGCAACATGTTACAAAGCAATTTATTTCAAATAGAAGAACAAGTAGAATGGCAGGACCTAAAAAACGGTATCAAAAGACAGGTTTATGGGTACGACGATAAAATCATGTTAGTGAAAGCAAAATTTGAAGCTGAAGCCATTGGCGTACTTCATGAACACCACCATTCGCAGGTGACCTATGTAGATAGCGGCGTCTTTGAAATGAGGATTGGCGACGAGAAAAGAATCCTGAAAAAAGGAGATGGCTTTTACGCTCCCCCTCATGAAATTCATGGATGTGTATGCCTGGAACCGGGAATCCTCATTGACGTGTTCTCCCCGCACCGGGAAGATTTCTTGTAAATGATCAGCTAAAACCTATTCAAATGAAAAAACTCACGATACTATGCGCTTTGCTATGGACCACATTTAGTCTTAGCGCACAAGACACGGCAACGGTTAAAAAAGTACAATATCCCAAAGGGTTCAATGAACAGCTCAACCTGGTGTATACCAATGTGAACGGCTGGGAAGGGAAACTGGATTTGTACTTTCCTCCCACAACAGGAGCAGCCTCGCCTTTGGTCATCAACATTCATGGAGGGGGCTGGAATAAAGGAACTAAAGAATCTCAGGGCGGCTTCAGTCCTTTCTTTAAAAAAGGTTACGCGGTGGCCAATATTGAATACCGGCTAACTGGTGTAGCTACAGCACCTGCAGCTATAGAAGATACACGCTGCGCTTTGATCTACCTGATCAGCAATGCAAAAAAGCTAAATATCGATGTCAGCAAAATTGTCATCATGGGTGCTTCCGCAGGCGGACACCTGGCCTTAATGGGAGGTTTAATGGAAAATGACCACCTTTTTGATGGCAATTGCAGAGGAATAGAAAACATCAAAGTGGCTGCCATTATCGATAAATATGGCATTACCGATGTCTGGGACTGGGGCTATGGTAAATTAAAAACCAGCAAGTCAGCCAGCAGCTGGCTGGGTGCCAAAGCCAACGACAAAGACTTTGCGAAATCCGTTTCTCCGTTGTATCAGGTAAAGAAAAGCAGTCCGCCTGTATTTATTGTTCATGGTGATGCCGATCCTACCGTTCCCTATGAGCAATCGGTAGCCTTAAAGGCGAAGCTGGACGAAATTGGGGTTAAAAGCGAATTCATCACCGTAAAAGGCGGTTTACATGGTAAATTTTCTGCGGAAGACAATGCCATGGTGAATGAAAAGATCATGGAATTCCTGAAAGGACTGGGCTTATGAAAATTAAAGGGTTAAGGTGGTACATTGTGGCGCTGATTGCCTTGGCAACAGTGATCAATTATATCGACAGAAGTGCCATTAACATCATGTGGCCTTATATTTACAAGGAATTCGGGATTGCCGATGCAGACAATAAAAATGCACTCGCGCTGATTACCACCTTCTTCATGATTGCCTATGCATTGGGTCAGACCTTTACGGGTAAACTGATGGATGCGGTAGGAACCAGATTGGGAATGACCATTTCTATCATTGGCTGGAGTATTTCCATTGCCCTGCATTCCTTTGCAAGGTCGCTGATGTCTTTTAACCTATTCCGGTTTATGCTCGGTTTTTCTGAAGCAGGCAACTGGCCCGGAGCAACCAAGAGCAATGCAGAATGGTTTCCGGCAAAAGAACGGGCCATTGCACAGGGAATCTTTGGCGCAGGAGCTTCATTGGGATCGGTTGTTTCCGCCCCTATCATTGCTTTTCTGTACATCGTTTTCGGCTGGAAAATGACCTTTGTGCTCATTGCTGCTTTAGGCTTAATCTGGATCATCCCCTGGCTGATCATCAATAAAGCAGCTCCTGAAAAGCATCCATGGCTGACAGAAAAAGAAAGAAACTATATCCTCGATACCGATCCGGAAAGTAACAGTTCGGTAGAAGTGGTGCCCGTTCTGAGCTGGAGAGAATTATTGAAATTCAGAAATACCTGGGGCATCATCATGGCCAGATTCTTTATTGACCCGGTATGGTGGCTGTTTGTGACCTGGTTACCCACCTTTTTGAAAGAGCAGTTTCTCTTCGACATCAAACAGATCGGTGCCTTTACCTGGCTACCCTACCTCTTTGCCGCAATCGGCAGTCTGCTTGGCGGCTATCATTCTTCATGGCAGGTAAAACGGGGAGTGGATGCGGTTAAAGCAAGAAAAAATTCTGTGGCTGTTGGTTGTGGTTTTATGCTGGTATCCCTGGTTGCCATTGTCTATAACCTGGATGGCTTAAAAGCAAACCCATCCCTGGCCATGGTGCTGATTGGCACGACCCTTTTCGGTTTTCAGTTCCTGATCGGCAACCTGCAGACCTTACCCAGCGATTATTTCAACGGGAAAAATGTAGGTACCGTAGCTGGCATGGGTGGCACCGCAGCGGTAGTCGGAACCCTGATCACTACCTGGGCCGTTCCTGTGATGACGAAAACAAGTTACGTTTCCTTCTTTGTGCTGGCGGCAGTGCTGGTACCAATTACCTGGATCTGCATTAAATACATTACTTCTAAAAAAATCATTCATTCATAAATATTTTACTATGCGTTTAAAAAACAAAGTGGCAATTGTAACCGGTGGTTCAAGAGATATCGGAAGAGCTGTTTCCTTACAGCTGGCACAGGAAGGGGCTAAAGTAGTGATCAACTACCTGAGCAATCTGGCCAATGCAGAGGAAACCTTAAATCTGATTAAAGAAAATGGTGGCGAGGCCATTATTGTAAAAGGCGATGTGACCAAATCAGCTGAGGTGACTCAACTGATCGAACAGGCAAGAGCTGCCTTTGGAGAAGAGATCCATATCCTGGTGAATGTTGCAGGCGGTATGGTGGCCAGAAAACCGACCGCAGAGCTGGGTGAAGACTTCTGGGATGCGGTGATGGACCTCAACCTGAAAAGCGTGTTTCTGGTGAGCAAAGCGACCATCCCTTATATGGGTTCCGGCGCTTCAATCATCAATTTATCTTCCCTTGCGGGCAGAGATGGAGGCGGGCCCGGTGCAAGTGCCTATGCAACCGCTAAAGGCGGAGTAACCACCTATACCAGAGCCCTGGCAAAGGAACTGGGACCGAAAAACATCCGTGTAAATGCGGTACTACCGGGCATGATTGCAACCACCTTTCATGATACGTTCAGCAAACCTGAAGTCCGGGTAAATGTGGCCAATGCAACCTTATTAAAGCGGGAAGGACAAGCTTCGGAAGTTGCCGACCTGATCGTTTACTTAGCATCAGACCAGGCGAGTTATATCACCGGAACGAATATCGACATCAATGGCGGTTTAAACTTTTCTTAAACCAGAATCACCATACGGGAGGCCGCGGTCTCCCGTAATTAAACCAATACCTGGCTTTACGCTGCTACAGAAAAAGCTGCTTTCTACAGTAAATAGGGATTTTACCTGTAGGATACCACCTGAACCAAATATAAATCGACTAAATATGAATTCGAAAGTTTACTTACGAGGTATGCTCCTCCTTGTCATTTCCTGTTTTCTGATTTTGAAACCGGCATTTTCTCAAACCAAAGTAACCATCCAGGGTGTTGTAAAAGATGAACAAGGCGGAATCCTGCCAGGTGCTTCTGTTACTGTTGCCGATAGCAAGCAAGGAACAGTTACAGATGATAAAGGAGCCTTTTCCATTACTGTAGACGCCGGAAAAAACCTCCTGATCAATTACCTGGGCTATCAATCAAAAACCTATCCGGTTAGCAAAACTGAAACCATTACTATCGTGCTTGCCGCACAGGAAAACACGATGAATACCGTGGTGGTAATTGGCTACGGCACACAAAAGAAATCATCCGTTACCGGCTCTGTAGCCAGGCTGAGTAATGATAACCTGAACCAGATCCCGGTATCCAGGGCAGATCAGGCACTGGCAGGAAAACTGGCGGGAGTACAAATTCAAACCACCGATGCCACTGCAGGTGCGGCCCCGGTGATCCGGATCCGTGGTGCAGCCTCGATCACTGCCGGCACCAATCCACTGATCGTTATAGATGGTTATCCGGTTCCTACCGATCTCTCTTCTGTAGACATGAACAACGTAGAAAGCATTGAAGTCTTAAAAGATGCGGCTTCTGCGGCAATCTATGGTTCCAGAGGAGCAAACGGGGTGATCCTGATCACTTCCAAATCAGGAAAAAACGGAAAAACTGTAGTGGGTTTAAATACCTCAGCAGGATTTAAAGAAGTATACCGAAGATTAGACTTCCCTACCCTTTCCCAATGGTCTGAGCATGTAAAGTCTGTGAACAATGGGGTCTTATCTCCTGAGCTGCTTGCCGCTCAGCAATTTGATGTGCCTACAGATCCACAAGACATTGTTTTCAGAAACGGGTCTTTTCAAAACGCACAGGTGAATGTAAGCGGAGGAACGGAAAAGGTAAAATATTACGTTTCAGGTGAAGCCCTTTTTGATAAAGGCGTGATCGCTACCAACAATTACAAGCGCTATGGCGGACAAGCTAACATTGACATCACTCCTAATAAAAAATGGAAGATTGGTCTGAGCATCACCCCTTCTTATACCTTGCAGGATGCTCCCGTGTATAAAGTGCATGACCTGCTCAGGAGCTTTGCCACCTGGCTTCCACTTTATGCCACACAAAATATTTCTGATGCAACGGGATTACCAGTTGGCAACATCGTTCATCAAAGGGCCTTCGATCCCGCCACCAATCCCCGCTATAAAGGGATAAATTTATCCGCTACCGCAAATAACAATGGTTACAGCAATCTGTACGGCATCAACAACCGCATTTCCATTTCCAAAACACTGGCCAATGCCAATGTCCAGTATAACTTCTCCGAAGCACTTTCTTTAAAGGTATCCGGGGGTGCTTTTATCAGCAATTCCAGGAACGACTTTTTCCAAAAATCATGGGCCACCAGAGATCCTTTTTTACAAGGCGCTGCAGTGGCACAGGCCTCCACCAAAGGAAGTCTGGCCAATAGTGAAACCATAGATTTACTGAACGAGAACATCCTGAACTATACCAAAAGTTTTGGCAAACACGACCTGAATGTGATCGCTGGTTTCACTGCACAAACCACAAAAATCACGAGTAGCAGTGCCTCGGCCACCAATTTCTCCACAGACGAAATTCCAACCTTAAATGCAGGAACCATGAGTTCCTTAACCTCCAATATAGAAAAAAACGCTTTGGCCTCTGTACTCTTCAGGGCCAACTATGCTTACGACAATAAATACCTGATTTCCATAGGCTCCAGATGGGATGGCAGCTCCAGATTTGGCGCAGACAACCGCTGGGGATATTTCCCTTCTGCTTCCATAGGATGGCGGGTAAGCAATGAGAATTTCTATGACAGGGATGCTTTTGTAAACGACCTGAAAATCAGGATGAGTTATGGAGCTACCGGAAACAACAATATCGGCAACTACCGGGCATTTGCCAATGTAAATACTGTAGGGGCTATCCTTGGAGATGCCACCAGTCTGGGTTTTAACTCCAGCTTTTACGACAATCCAGATCTGGGATGGGAACGCAGTTTCAGTTTAAACGCGGGAGTAGATATGGCTTTTCTGAAAAACAGGTTTACCTTGACCGTAGATGCTTACCGCTCAACGACAAAAGACCTGCTTTTCTTCCTGCCCATCAATACCATCACCGGAAGTAATGGCGTATGGACCAATATAGGTGAAGTTCAAAACCAGGGTTTGGAAATAGAATTAGGAGCTAAGATCATCGACAATGAAAGTTTTAAATGGAACCTGAGCGCCAATGCAGCCACCAATAAAAACAAGGTTAAAGCTTTAGGAAACAGCAATTCCATCATCAGTATCGGAGATCCTAAAAGACTCAATTATTTCCTTGCCCAGGTGGGGCAGCCGCTGGTTCAGTTCTATGGATATGAGTACGACCGCGACATTGAAGTTGGCGGAAGCTACTGGCCTACCAATGTGCATTCCGACAGGATCATTGCCAGAGATATGAATGGAGATGGTGTAGTTAACGAACAAGACCGCGTAGTGCTGGGGCAACCGACACCTAAATTCACCTGGGGCTTAACGAGTAACCTCAAATACAAAGATTTCGACCTGAGCTTCGTCTTACAGGGATCGCATGGCGCAAGTGTATTTAACGCAGATCCGAATTATTATGAAACCCAGTTTTCGGCCACTGGAACTTCCGCTTACCTGAGCCTGCCGAAAGATCTACAGGCGAAAACGAAATACAAAACGGAGAGCAGGTATTCCATTGAAGATGCGTCATTTATCGCTTTGAGAAGCCTGAACCTGGGCTATACCTTAAACGCAAAATGGCTGAGCGCCATTAAAGCGAGCAACCTGAGGGTCTACGCTTCTGCGGCCAATCTATGGTACAAATTTGCCAAAGGATACTCCAGCTACAATCCTGAGGGCGTTAACGAATATACCGACGATCCGTTAAAAAACGGTTACCAACGCGGTTCGGCACCGATTACAAGAAACATCACATTTGGTATCAATGCTAATTTTTAAATTAAAACTTACTCCAATGAGACATCAAATATTCCTGGCGCTTATGCTGATCTTAAGTTTTAGCAGCTGCAAAAAATTCCTCAATGAACAACCGATTTCCAACCTGATTGAACAGAACTATTACCGGAACACAGAAGAGGTGGAAGCAGGTGTGATTGCCTGTTATGACGGACTTCAAAAAGTATACGATATTGAATTTAAACTCACCGAGATCAGGGCCGACAATACTTCCGGCGTTTCCCTGGAAGGCGACTGGGGGGCCATCAAGTTTTTCAGGGATGCCCCTTCCAATTTCTTTGTCCTGGATTACTGGCAACGGACCTATAATACCATTGCAAGGTGCAACCTGGTCTTAAAGTACCTGGATAATGTAACAGATCCTGTCAAAAAGAAATCTTTTGAAGGAGAAGCGAAATTTATCCGTTCCCTGATGTATTTTAACCTGGTGAGGCTATATGGTGATGTTCCGCTCCTGACCGCAGCGATAAAGTTCGATGATTTTGAAAAGTTTAAGCGCATCTCTAAAACAGAAGTTTATAACCAGCTGAAAACAGACCTGCAAACCGCAGTCGCTTCCTGCCCTGTTTCCTGGCCGAACAACCAACTGGCCAGAGCAACAAAAGGAGCCTCACAGGCTTTACTGGCTAAAGTATACCTGACTTTAAAAGATTATCCAAATGCAAAGTTGCAGCTGGACCCTTTGGTAGGCAGCAATTTTAAAGGCAATACTTATCAGCTTAACCCTTCCTATGCAGCAATTTTCGCCAGCACCTCAGAGATGAGCAAAGAGATTCTTTTTGCCGTTCGCTATAAAGCCAGTGCCAATGGAGAAGGAAATTCCTTCTCTTATGAATATTCCAATAACGGCGATGCCAGAAATGTAAAAGCCTCCGCTCCTTATCAGGCGCTATTTGAAACGGCAGATGTCAGGAAAGCAAGCACCTTTAATGCAACGAACGGGTTGTGTACAAAATTCCTGGACCCTACCGCTCCTCAGCGGGATGCAGGAAATGATTTCCCGGTTCTGCGTTTTGCAGATGTGTTGCTCATGTATGCGGAAGTCAACAATGAATTGCTTCCCGCACCAACCAATGAGGTGATTGATCCATTAAATGAAGTGAGAAACAGGGCTTCAGCAAGTGTGTATATGGCCGGCATGCTCAACAACAAAGAAACCGCCAGGGCGGCCATCTTCAAAGAACGAAAACTGGAATTTGGTTTTGAAAACCAACGTTGGTATGACCTGGTAAGAATGGAGGAAAGCAATACCATTTCCATCCTGAATGCTTACCTCAGTGCAACCGGTAACCCAGCCATTACCGTTCCGGCTTTCCGACTGATCTTTCCGATTCCACAAACTGAAATAGACCTGAGTAAGGGGAACCTGACACAGAATACAGGTTATAATTAACAGCGTACCGGCGGTAATTAGCCGATCATAAAACGAGCAACCGAACCAAATATAAATTAACCAGATATGAATTTTAAAGTTTTGTTACGAAGCATAGGGATGGTGATGATCTCCTGTTTCCTGTTTGCAAATACAGGCTGGTCGCAAAGCAGGGTAAAAGTGCAGGGTGTGGTAAAATCCGCAGCCGGCGAAACTTTACCAGGTGCATCTGTAACGGTAAAAGACACCAAACAAGGCGCAGTGACCAATAACAAAGGAGAGTTTAGCATCACTGCAGAGACTGGAAAACTACTGCTCTTCAATTACCTCGGTTTTCAGCCTCAGGCTTATGTTGTGAAAGCTGCCGAGACCGTTACCATCACCCTTCAGGAAATCCCGAATACGATGAACGAAGTGGTGGTGATCGGCTATGGTACCCAGAAGAAATCCGCAGTAACAGGTGCCGTGAGCAAGTTAAAAAATGAGAACCTGGACGAGATTCCTACCTCGCGCCTGGATAATGCATTGATCGGAAAAATTGCCGGGGTAACCATTCAGAATGTCAGTTCTGAATCCGGTGCAGAACCCATTGTGAGGGTGCGTGGATTTAGTTCGATCAGCGCCGGATCCCAGCCGCTGGTTGTGGTAGATGGTTACCCCGTTCCCGATGGTTTATCTTTTGTAAACCCTCAGGATGTGGAATCTATAGAGGTACTTAAAGATGCGGCCTCCGCAGCAATTTATGGCTCAAGAGCTGCAAACGGGGTGATCCTGATCACCACAAAAAGCGGCAATTCGGACAAACCAAGGTACAGCATCAAATCTTATTATGGTTTCAAAAAACCTTATGAGCTTAACCCGATCATGAGCATTACCGACTATACAAAAATGCTCTTTGCAGAAGCGGCCTTAAGGGAAAATGATCCTACCGTTCCTGCCAATGCAAAAAACCTGATTACCGGACCAGAAAGGGCGGCTTATATCATCGAAGACCAGATCAGCGGCATACCCACCGACTGGCAGCAGGAAGCTTTGCAAAGTGCAGGCATTAAAAACATACAGCTCGGCATTTCCGGAGGTAAAAAAGACCTGCGGTATTACATTTCTGCCAGCGGACAAAAAGATGAAGCAGTGCTGAAATACAGCGACAACAGCAGGATCAATGTTAAGGCGAAAGTGGATGGTGCATTGAGCAAGAAAATAGATTTCAGTATCAATTTTAACCCCTCTTATATTAAAACACAAAGACCGGCCGTAAATTTCACGGATTATTTCAGATTTGGGTCTTTCCTTCCGGTAAATCACAATGAATTTACCGCTGCCTATGTACGTCAAAACTCACAATGGGCCAATATCCTTCCCGGTGATTTTGTACAGGCAAGACATTTTAACGGATTGCAATATTCCGGGACCATGCCCGATGGCAGCATCTGGACAAGCACCGGCCCGGTGGAACCTTTTGCCACGAGCAACAATACCCCGGTATCAATTGCTGCAAGGGAAAACCGAGATCAGCAGACTTACCGGATGCTGGGTGCTGGGGATGTCAGCATTAAATTCCTGCCGAACCTGATCTTTAAGAGTTCCATCGGTGGATATTATTCCCAGCAGGAGAACAATACTTTCACAAAATCAAGTGCCAGAAAAGATGGAGATGTTAATGAAGCGACCATCTATACCAAAACCTATCTTGACCTCTTATTGGAAAACACGCTGAACTATAACCTCAGTAAGGGCAACCACAGTTTCAGCGGTTTACTGGGTTTCACCACTCAGCAAACACAGATCAAAGAATCCAATATGGTAGGAAGGAATTTCCCTACTGAAAATTTTGAGACCTTAAATCAGGCTGCTCAGATTGACCAGGCTTTAACCAATACGCTCAAAGACCGCATCGGCCTGATCTCTTATCTCGGTCGTTTTACTTATGATTACAAAAACAAGTATCTGCTGGCATTGAGCTACAGAATGGATGGTAGCTCCTATTTTGCTGAAGGACAAAAATATGGTTCTTTTCCCGCGGTGTCTGCCGGATGGGGAATCGGAAAAGAGGACTTCATGAAAAATGTTTCCTGGATCAGCAATATGAAAGTCAGGGCAAGTTATGGAGCTACCGGAAACAATAAAATTCAGAGTTTTGCCTTCCAGAACCTGTTATATCCGGGCAATTATTCTTTTGGCAGCGGCACAGGATCCGTAAACCTCGGCCTGGCGCCCAACTCCGATGTACTGGCCAATCCAAACATCACCTGGGAACGTACTTTTGAATTTAATGCGGGATTGGACCTGGGTTTTATGAAAGACCGTTTCGGACTTACCCTGGAATACTACAACTCAAATACGGATAAACTGTTATATAAACGTTCTACACAATCTTTCAGTGGATCTTTTGAATACTTTGACAATTCGGGAAGGATCAAAAATCAAGGTATAGAGATAGAACTTAGCTCCCACAACATCAAAAATGATCATTTTCAATGGTCTACTTCCCTGAATTTCTCTGCCAACAGGAACAAATTGCTGGAGCTTGGCGGGGAGCCTTTTCAATATAACTATGGAGAACGGAATGAAATCTATGCGGCTATTGTGGGGCAACCGGCCATTCAGTTTTTTGGTTATAAAACCAATGGAGTCTGGACATCACAAGCTCAGATTGATGAGGCAAAAGCAGGCGGACAGAGCTCTACCCTGGCAAAATATTATGCGCCAGGAGGTTTAAAATTTGTAGATGTTAATGGCGACAATAAGATTGATGTTAACGACCGTACCTCATTGGGAAGTCCTTTTCCTGACTTCACCTGGGGCATCAACAATTCATTTAAGTACAAAGGTTTTGACCTGAACATTCTGATTCAGGGCGTGCAGGGGGTAAAGCTGATCAATGGCGATGCCAACTATAACGAATCCAGGAGGTATAACGAAAACTTCAATAAAAACAGGTGGATCAGTGCAGCCAATCCCGGAGATGGCAAGACCCCTTATTATACCAACGGAGAAAACTGGTTGTTAACGGATTATGTGATTGAAGATGGTTCTTATGCAGCAATCAGAAATGTGATCCTGGGTTATACCATTCCCTCCAGGTTCACTAAAAAATTGGGAGTTACCGGCATCAGGTTATACAGCTCTGCAGACAACCTGCTGTACCTGATGGGCAAATCGTATCGGGGCATTAACCCGGAAGCAAGAGCTACTTCTTCTCAATACTCCTCTCCTTTGATTGACGGGTATCAGCGTGGAGCCTTCCCGATTTCCAGGACTTACACTTTTGGG
Organism: Pedobacter steynii; assembly: GCF_001721645.1. Lineage (NCBI taxonomy): Bacteria > Pseudomonadati > Bacteroidota > Sphingobacteriia > Sphingobacteriales > Sphingobacteriaceae > Pedobacter > Pedobacter steynii. Next base: position 89,365 of record NZ_CP017141.1, read on the forward strand.
ATAGACGTTAACTTTTAATTATGAAAAACTTAAGCACATTTAAGATGAAAAAGCTGACCCATATCGGAACAGGAATTTTACTGATCATGAGCACAATGGCTTGCAAAAAGATCATCAATATTGATCCCATTTCTAATGTTGGGGTGAATGCTTTCTATAGAAATTATGAGGAAACAAAGGCAGGGCTAACCGGCTGTTATTACGGGTTGCAAAAACCTTTGGAATATGAATGGATGTTAACAGACCTGCGAACCGAAAACTCAAAACAAGGGGTAGCGAACAGTTCTGCCTCCATCAATTTTGAATTCAATGAACTGGATATGTTTACCCTGAATTCGGCGCATGATAAAGTTTACCAATACTGGTTACAGACCTATAAAAACATCAGGTCCATCAATTATGTATTGAAGAGCCTTGGCGCAAGCTATGCGGCCGGAAAAACCAGTCTGGGGGAAGGGACGGCCATCATGAGCTCAGCACAGAAAAACCAGCTTGCCGGAGAAGCCTTGTTTTTACGCGCCTACCATTATTTTAACCTGGTAAGGCTATACGGAGATGTATTCCTTGTTACTGAACCTGTAGATCCGGAACAATCAAAAAGAATCACCCGGACCCCTCTGGCAGCATGTTATCAATTGATCATTGCAGACCTGCTTGCTGCTAAAGATCTGCTTCCTCAAACGGCCTATTCGCCTACCGCCAACACAGATGTTGGGCGGGTCAGTTCATGGGCCGCAAGCGCCTTGCTGGCCAAAGTATACCTAAGCACTAAACAACCCGCAGCAGCCCTTCCCTTACTGGATGAGGTCATCAGCAATAGCGGACATGCACTACTCCCATCTTTTGGGGATGTCTTTTCCATCAATAATGAGATGAATAAAGAAATTGTTTTTGCAGTAAGGTTTAAAGCGGGAGGCTTTGGCCTGGGCAACCTGATGGCCAATAATTTTGCACCTACTTCAAGCGGGAGCGCCATTGTGAACGGAGATGGGCTTGGTTATAATTTTCCGACCAATGAGTTAGACCAAGCTTATAAAACGCCTGCTACCGGGGCTGCAGATAACAGGAAGGCAGTCACCATGGCTAAGTATTCTTCTAAATTGTACGTCAAAAAATTCATCTCTCCGGTATTGGTCAAGTTTGATGCAGAAAACGATTTTCCTGTGCTCCGCTTTTCGGACATATTGCTTATGAAAGCGGAGGCTTTGGGCTTCGGAAATTCAGCTGTTAACCTGATCAATCAGGTCAGGGAAAGAGCCGGTGCAGCTGACTATGTTTCAGGTGATTTTTCTGCCGGATTTTATAAGTATCCCCTGGATGCCAGCAATCCAAATGCATTGACAGATGAGGCCCTTTTTATCAATGCTTTGCTCAACGAAAGAAGACTGGAATTTGCTTTTGAAAATCAGCGGTTCTTCGATCTTTTGAGAACCGGGCAAGCCATTAAAGTCATCAAAAATCACTTTGCTTTAGAGTTTGACAGTCATTATAAAGCCTACCGCCCGGCATTTACCCTTGCGGAATTACAAGCCAACCTGACCGAAGAAAAATTGTTGCTGCCCATTCCACAGCGGGAACTGGATGCCAACGATCAGATTAAAATCATTCAGAACCCAGGGTATTAACCTTTAACAATATTGATGATGAAGCATAGCTTTTTAACCATTGCAGTTTTGAGCAGCATGTTGCTCTATAGTTGCAAAAAAGATAAAACGGCAGTCAGCAGCCCGGATACGATAAGCACCAGGGATTTTAGCTATAATATAGCGACCAGACAGATCAGCCCTGATGCAGAAATTAACGGGGAACTGAATTCCCCTGCAGGGATCAAACTCATCTATTATTACCTGGTACGGAACAACATTCCCGATTCTCTGGTCCATATCGGAACTCCTGCCGAAGGAAGTAGAAACAGTTACAAATTCAGTATCCCCACAGGCAATTTTGGAAACGCAAAAATGAACCAGGTAACCGGAATAAAAATGATGGTAAAACACCTGGACAACACTTCATTTGAGGGCTTCATAAAAGTCACTGCTTTTACGCCCCCTCTTCCAAAAATAGAAGACACTCCGGTAAGCCTGATTCCTGATGCCAATGGAAAAATTCACATTAGTGGAAAGGCCAGCTCTGAAAATGGCCTGAAACTGATCGAGATTTACGATGATTTTGAAGGCACATTTGCACTGGCCGGCAAAATCGATCTGAGTCAGAATGAAAAAGTTTATCAGTTAAATTATGAGTATAGTTATCGTAAAAATGCAGGTAAGCTCAAGATTGTGGCCACTGATCATTTTGGATTAAAAGCCGAGGCTTTGATCAGTATTCCTTTAAAATCATACGCACTTTATCAGGACCTGACGATGATGGCCAATGGAACCGCTTCTGCTCCATCCGGCAGTAGTTTCTTTATCGGGGAAACTGGTTCCGTTCTGGGCAGCTGTAACATCAGCGGACAAGAGCAAAAAATTGATTTCGTGACTTATTGCTCCTCTACGACCGCTGTATTTACCCTGTATAGCCCTGGAAACACGACTACCATCGCCAAAAACTATAAATGCGGGGCAATCATCTGGGAGCCAAATGCAACCGACCTTAAAGCCAGCAGGTTCAGGGTACTGATTCCGGGAATAGCCGCAGCAGACCGCATCTATACCGCTTATAATGGCAATACGATCACCGATCTTAATGATCAGTTTTTTGAAGGAATTGCCCTTCCGGGCAGCAGTACCGCAAAGTTCGACGCAGCAGTTGCGAACCAGGCAGCAAATACCTTTAACCTGACCGCGGCCTATCTGCTTTGGATCAGGGTACCAAAAGCCGATGGCAGTTTTGTGAATCAATTGCTAAGGGCAAAAGAGGTCATTATCGGCTCTACGCCTGCCTTATCAACGATTAAGTTTGACATTTTAGTTTCCAGATAAGCCATGAAAACATATCTTTTATCTTTTCTGTTGTGTTATAGTCTAATCTTATTTCCTGGTCCCGGGATAGCAGGAGCATCTTCCCCGATGGCAAATGCTTTCCTCCGGTCCGGGAATCATCTTGTCCCTGTAGTTCCGGATAACCCTATAATTGTAGATAGTCCTGAAGCGTTAAAAGCAGCTCTGGCAAAGGCCAGTCCAGGAGACATCATCCTGTTAAAAGATAAAGAGTGGAACAATGCAGCGCTTCGTATTCAGGGAAATGGGACCGCCCAAAAGCCCATTTTCATCATGCCTCAGACACCTGGCGGAGTGACCTTTACGGGCCAATCTTTTGTACAATTGGGCGGCTCTTATCTGGTGTTTAAAGATTTTCATTTCAGGAATGGCTACAGCCCAAAAAGAGAAGTTATTTCTTTCCGCATCAACAATGAGATCCTGGCCAATCATTGCAGGGTAACGGGGATAGTGATCGAAAATTATAGTCAGCCGGAAAGGTTTAAATCCGACAGCTGGATTACTTTGTATGGCAAACATAACCGTATTGACCATTCCACTTTTGTCAACAAGCTCAATTCCGGACCGCTGATCATTGCCGAACTCGATGACGAACGTAGTCAGCAAAACGGGCATAACATAGACAGTAATTATTTCAAAGGCCGGCAGCGGTTTGGTTCTAACGGCGGAGAGACCATCAGGATTGGGGTTTCCAGATATTCGTTAACCGCTTCCAGAACCAATATTGTCCGCAATTTCTTTGAGCGATGCAATGGAGAAGTAGAGATTGTGTCGATTAAATCCGGAGAAAACAACGTCAGTTTCAATACCTTTCTGGAATGCGAAGGAGGACTGGTTTTAAGACATGGTTCCGGCAATGTAGTGGAAGGGAATCTTTTCCTGGGCAACAACAAACCTTTTACCGGCGGTGTCCGTGTCATCAATCCTAAGCAGAAGGTAATCAATAACGTATTTTCTGACCTTCAGGGTGTAAATTTCAGGTCTGCACTGGCCGTATTGAATGGTGTTCCCAATTCCTTAATCAACAGGTATTATCAGGTAAAAGATGCCCTGATAGAGCGAAATACTTTTATCAACAGTGCCAGCATTCTATTTGGAGCTGGTAAAGATGCGGAACGCAGCCTTGCACCGGAAAATGTATCCTTTAAACACAACCTGATCCTGAGTACCGGAACAGCGGTTTATACCAATGCCAATACCGGAAACGGGATTGTCTTTTCAGATAATGGACTGGAGAAAAGTTTCAAAGGAGAAGTGCCTCAGGGCTTCAAAATCATGAAAACCAGCACCATAAAAATCAATGGTTTTTCATTGCCTTATCACCCGGATTACGGCGCTGATATCAGGAAACTACCCTTGATTAAAAAAGAAAACACCGGTGCTTCCTGGTATCATCCTGAACCGGACAAAGCCATCAGGAAAGCCATGAGCTTCCGGGTCAAATCCAATCAGAGTCAGACTTTACCTGCGTTGCTTAAGCAAGCCAATGCCGGTGATACGATTGTCCTTTCCGAAGCAGGAAATTATAAGATATCAGCAGAGCTTTCGGTAAGCAAACCGCTGATGATCATGGCCGCTCCCGGATTAAAAAGCAGACCCGTATTGGTCGGAACCTCCACAAAATCAATGGATGCTTTTATCAGCATTGAAAACGGAGGAGACCTGCTGGTCAAAGGCATTGCTTTCAAAGGAACTTACGAAAGTTTTCCTGCTGTTGATGCCGGCATCCGTTCTACAGACCTGCCCATGAACAGACCTTACCGCCTGGAGATCAACAATTGCGAGTTCTATGATTATAATGAAAGTTCGAATGCAGGCTTTAAAGCCTCAAAAAGCACCCTGGCAGACAGCCTGGTGGTACTCAATTCCATTTTCCACCATATGTCTGGTACCGGGATTGATCTTTCCTCCGAGAAAGATGATAAAGGGATGTACAATGCAGAATATACCGTGATCAAAAACTGCACATTCAGTAATTTACTCGGTGCTGCCATAAACATCTATCGCGGAGGAAATGACGAAAGCACCTTAGGTCCGTTTGTGACCATAGACCATTGCACATTTAACGAGGTCGAAAACAGAGAACAGGGAACAGTGGTCAGGCTGATTGGCGCCCAACAGACTTCCCTGACCAACAGTAATTTTTCCTATTCCGGACAAGGGGGAAGATCGGTTTTATTTCAGGAATACCGCTGGGACAATATCCTGGTAGATTACTGCAATTTCTATGAATCAGGAAAGGTAGAATCCTTTTACAACAAAGCTTCGGGTGCTCACATTTACCAGTTGAAACCGGAGTATAAAAATCCGGAACAGTTGAATTTCGAATGGTCGGGAAACGCTCCTTTATCCAATCATCAAACTCCTGTTGGAATTATCGCCTATGATCCTGAATAACACGATCCGCAATAGAATCCGGTTTCCGCACTGCAATTACCTTCGGGTAACTGTAAAACATGAATAAAATCAGTTCGCCTCAAGAATGGCTTTTCCATCTTCAATTTTAAAATCGCAATGGGCACTTAAACACAATACTTTCAACACACGTTCCAGAGGTTGGTTCGTAAAATCTGCAGAGAAGTTATGGTTCAGCTTCTTTTCACCGATTATTTCAAAAGGAACACCATACCAATCTTCGAGGATCTCAAGTACTTTAGGGAAACCAACATTATTAAATTTAAGCTGTCCCATCAGCCAGGATTGACGTTCTGTAATAGCATATTTTTCTTTTTCCATGAGATCGACTGTTCGGTTTAGCATCACCATTTCTCCGGGCAAGAGGAATTCCGCCTTATTATCTGACTCAGAGTGATAGGATTTCTCTACTTTCAAGTTGCCTGCAGTAACCTCTATTTGCCGACCGGATTCGTGAGGATAGGCTCTTGCAAAAAAAGAGGCACCCATTGTGCTTGCCTTAATATCAGTAGATTCAACTACAAAAGGAAATACGGAACCCGGCGCAACAGTAAAAAAAGCGGCCCCGAGTAAGATGACCTTTCTGCTGTCTTTGTGATAACCATGAGGAACTTTAAGGATACTGTTTGAATTCAGGAGCACACTGGAACCGTCGGGAAGTTTTAGGCTTAACCGGTGTCCGGGACGCGATTGATAAACCTGATATGCACCATCATCTTTGCAGCCTGAAGGAATAACCAGTACCACAAATATCAGGAATAGCATCAGTCTTTCAGCCCATAATGGGGTATGTATTTTTATGGTCACGACCGCAATCTACCATTCTAATCCTTCAACATGAAATATTTCTCTTAACCGTCATCATCATTTTACCTGCCGTCAACGGGATCATGCCTTTCGTCAAATACTTTTCCCATCAACAGGGATTATTCGCCCTTTTGCAGCCAACAAATAAAAATCAATAACACCGGTGGTTCCCTGGAACTGCCAGCAACATTAAAAAAAATGAAAAAACAATTTCTTTTACCTCTGATTGCATTTACAATGATGGCTACTGCAGCCTCTGCTCAAAAAAATCCTTTCCATATTGGTCTTAAAGGAGGAGCCAATTTCAGTAAGTTACCTATTTCTTCTGAAGGCATTTCGTCCAAATATGCGACAGGTTTTTCAGCCGGTGCTTTTACAAGAATCGATATTTCTAAAGTTTACGTTCAGGGAGAGCTGTTGTTCAGCAAAAAAGCCAGTAAGTTTAATTCCGACTTATTAAATGATCAGAAAGTGAGCTGGTCAAGTATTGACGTACCGGTATTGGTAGGTTATAAACTGCTCAACATGGATTTACTGAATGTAAGAATTTTTGGTGGTGGTGTTTATTCTTATACCATCAATGAAAAAGCATCTCTTTTCAAACAGATAGACAATTCTTTTAACAAATTCGACAAATCAAATATCGGTTACCAGGTTGGTGCAGGAATTGATGTAGGAAAGCTTACTTTTGACCTGAGATATGAAGGTGGATTATCAAGCGTTAGTAAACAGTTTAAATCCCGCCCTAACTCCTTTCAGGCAAGTGTAGGATTTATGATTTTCTAAACCCTTTGATCTAGCTTATTTCATCAGCATGAAGAAACCCGTATTTGACAAACATTTCTTTTTTATAGCAGGATTCTGGATCCTGCTTACCATTACTCTGATTGCACAAATCAGCCGGGATTACCCTACCGCTTATGTCGTTCTCCCTTGCTTGCTAATCATTGGATGTGCCATGCTGATTTCTTATATTTTCAGTAACAAGATTCTTCCGAATGCTTTTATAAAGGGAAAAACACCTTTGTTCGCGATGCAGAGTTTCAGTGTTATTGTATTGCTCACCTTTGTCATTGCAGCTGTGAACTACATGACATTTCTGAAGTATGGAGCCAATTATACACCCAGCGACTTGTCTTTAATAAAATCACAGAACTCTTTTTGGTTTTTATTTTTCACAAGTTCCCCGGCCTCCTTATTGATTTTAGGATCAGTTTGCGGGTTCAAATTTTATCAGCGGCACAACCAGATCGAACAGCAGCATAATTTATTAAAACAGGCTCACATGGAAGCACATGTTCGTATCTTACAGGATCAGATCAATCCGCACCTTATGTTTAATGTGCTGAACCATATCCATATCCTGATGAAAAAAGATGTGGATTTAGCCTCAGTGTTGCTGGTCAGATTTTCGGATATTCTGCGATACCAGATCTATGAATGCAATAGGGAAACTGTGACACTGGAAAAAGATGTAAAATACCTTAAGGACCTGGTTTCTGTAGAAAAAATACGATGGGGAGAGGAACTGGATGTCAAATGCGAATGGAATATTGCTAACGGAAAGAGGGACATTGTCCCTCTTTTATTGGTTCCATTTGTAGAAAATGCATTTAAGCATGTGTCCCGTTTACCCTCTTCCAAAGGCTATGTCCACCTGGAATTAAACCAACACGAGGAAAACCTCCGCTTAACCATTGAGAATTCAAACTCCACACAACCAACAAGAAAGAATAGCAGCAATAGCGGACTTGGCCTGGAAAATGTTCGTCAACGACTGGAGATTCTCTATCCGGAGCATCACGAACTGGAAATTACAAACACTGGCACTATTTTTAAAGTTGTACTCCATATTAATTTAGAAAAGAAAGCAAGCTATGCAGAGCAATAAAACCACTACAGAATTACCCCTGCAATGTCTGGTCATTGATGATGAACCTATCGCAAGAACAGGGATCATAGATTTTATTGATCAGGTGGATTTTCTTCAGGTGGCCGGCTCCTGCTCAACCGCCATGGAAGCTTCAGACTTCATCCATAGTAATCCTGTGGATTTGTTGTTTCTGGACATTAATATGCCTTATCTTACTGGTCTAGAGTTATTGGAGTCTATGGAAAATCCTCCATTAACCATCCTTACGACTGCCTATTCAGAACATGCACTGGAAGGATACCGATTGCAGATTGTAGATTACCTGTTAAAGCCCATCACTTTTCAGCGCTTTCATCAGGCGGCAACAAAAGCAAGGCAACTGCACCAGATGCAGCGCTTGTCAAAACAAGCCCCCACCATAGATCCTTTCCTTTTTGTCCGCCAGAAAGACAGCTTTAAGAAAATTCTCTGGGCTGATATTTTATATGTAGAAGGCATGCAGAACTATGCCAAGTTAAAGTTCAAAGATCAGGAGCTGATCATTCATCAGACTTTAGTCTCCCTTGAAGAGATCTTACCTGCTGATCAGTTTTTCAGGATCCATAAATCTTACCTGGTCAATATCGCGCATATAGATGTGGTATCGGGTGGACGAATATTCATTGATGGTCATGAATTGCCCATATCCCGACACCGCAGGGAAGAACTGCTGAAAGAAGTCGTTTACAATAAGCTCATCAGCCGATAAGCATGTTCAAACAGAAAAGAGAGAGATGTCCGAAAAAGGCATCTCTCTTTGTTTTTAAGGGAATATTGATCTTTTAAAAGGGAATTCTACTGCTAGCCTGGAAACTGTTGAGAACAGCATTCTTAATTTAACAACTGAAATTTCAAAAATCAATGACACTAGCGGTTATGAGGGTTTGTATGCAAATATGAAAATAGTGGGTTTCAAAAAAGTTCTTTGCCAGGGTGTGGCAAGTTAACCAATCACTCCACACCAGGAACGGATGATGGAACAGGGATAGAATAGAACTGATAGGAGAATTTAAGATTAGTAGTTTTTATAAAAAAGTGATGCCCTCAATTGAAATCAACAGTTCAACTGAGGGCATCGCCTTTAATTTTTCAACTATTTCTTTCCGAAATTCCATTTTAAACCTATTCCTCCATAGGGCGCAGGCTTAAAATAAGATATTTTTTCGTCGGTTTTATCTTTAAAAAAGTCCGATAATTTCCTGCTGGTAAAAGTCATGGAACGGTATACAGAGTAACCTGCCGTCAGTTCAACACTCAGTGATTTGCCTATTTTAAATTCTGGCCTTAAGCCGGTCACCACCTGCAGATAAGACAACATGAACTTATCTTCGCGGTCCACATCAGCCGTCATCGAGCTCACCTCTCCTACTGCTTTTAAATTAATGGCCTCATTTACTTTCATCCCCAGTTCAACCCGTTGCGGGAAGTTCACAAGCACCTGGAATTTCCCCTCTGTCTTCCAGGTAAAATATATGGCGGGCAATATCATTGGCACCCCAAAAGTATTCGACACTACAGGTCCAAATCCCAGGGCAGTTCTCGGGTTGAATTGTTTGATAAAGATCACCCCTCCCATTGCTAAAATATCTCTGGAATCTACCTTTTTCATATTTGTATATACACCCGCCGAAGCCATAAACATGATGTTCCATGTTTTTCCCAGGGGTCTGAGGTGCATCAGGCCCACACTTGCATTTAACAACTCATTTGGAAACAGGCTCTTTTCATAATTCTGGTTTTTTATCGAGGCATAAGACCCTTCAAGCATCAGCCCCCAGATCTTTGGCCTGCCCAGGGAATCCATCTTTACTGATAAAGGAATTCCTATCCCTCCTTCAATTCTTCTCATATCACTCTTGCCACTATTGCTATCTCCATTGCCATTTGGATTGTAATTGGAAAAAGGAATATACTCGCCTTTCAGCCTTATTCCCGGTTCCATTTGTGCTTTGCTATTTAGGGTAAAAAATGCTGCCATGACCACAAGGCAGTACGTTGAAATTTTCATAGTTTCTTAAAATCAATGATTAAATATATTTTTCGGCGAATTACGGAATGTTCCATACCCTACCGAAATATTATTGACCACTGGTAAGCTGGTGTTGACAAAAGGGAGGATTTTACATTTGTCAATAAGAATTGGCATAAATTAAGCTGAATTTCATTTTTTTAATACATTTGCAGCATAGGGGGACATACGCAATAATTCTACGTAAGAACAACAGTTTGAAGGCAAGAAACTATAAAATTCCAATCATTTATATCGTGTTAGGTGTTTTATGGATCACACTTAGCGACAGTTTACTCAGGTCTATCGAATCTACTTTAGGACCCGAAACGGCGGAATACACAGCTTCATTAAAAGGCATTTTTTATGTTCTTGCAACCGGCTTTCTTCTATATTTTCTGATCAAACAGGAACGCAAAAGACTTACGCAGGGCGACAATAAGAGAATGGCTGAGATTGTTGACAAGATGAACAACCTGATTATCATTTCTGACATCTCCGGAAAGATCACCTGGGTGAACCGTGCATTTGTCAATATTACCGGATACACCATGCAGGAAGCCCTTGGAAAAACGCATGGAGAACTTTTATATGGTCCCAAAACAGATCTGGAAGTTGTCAAAACGTTAAGCCAGGCCATAAAAAACAAAGAATTCTTTAGCGGGGAGCTGGTCAATTACGCAAAGGGGGGAAGAGAATACTGGTCTCAGTTTAACCTCTCTCCCATGTTCAATGCAAAAGGTGGGCTGGAGGGTTATATTTCGGTGGAGAACAATATTGACGACAATAAACGCAAGGAAGATGTGATTGTACAGCAACACCAGAAACTAAAGGCTGTTTCCTGGCTAAATTCACATGAAATCAGAAAACCTGTTGCTTCCATTATGGCACTTACAGAATTAATTCTGGAGGAGAGCGATCAGGAAGAGCTAAAAGAACTGGTCAGATATTTGCATCAGAGTACAATGGCACTCGACCTCATCATTCATCAGATTAATGAAGAGGCGGCTGTGAAATAAATTATGTACCTTTGAAAGCAACACACAATACCAAACAAACAATTTCCTTAAAATGATCCGGCAATTTAAACCATCCGATCTTAACCCGATGAGGGAGATCTATAATCACTATGTGGAAAATACACTACTGACTTTTGATGAAGTAGCGTTGACAGAAACCGAATTTTCGGATAAACTGAATCCGGTTTTTTCTAAGTTTCCCTGCATCGTGTATGAAAAAGAAGGAAAAGTGCTGGGCTTCGCTTACGCCACAGAATGGAAACAAAATCCGGCTTATCGTTTTACGGTCAGCAGCTCGGTTTACCTTCATCCTGAAGCTCTTGATAAAGGAACAGGAACCTCCTTATACCGCAAACTGATTGAGGAACTCCGGGAAATGAAAATTCACTCTATTGTAGCGGGAATCCTGATGCCAAATGAGAAGAGCACTAGGATGCACGAAAGGCTTGGATTCAGTAAGGTAGCACACCTGAGCCAGATCGGATATAAGTTTAACAAATGGATAGATGTCAGCTACTGGCAGATGATTTTGTAATTCCCCATTCTTTTATCTCCCCATTCCCGCAGATGATCAATAAAAGGAATGAGTTCTTTAGCTGATTCAGTTAAGGTGTACTCTACCTTTGGAGGGACTTCATTGTAAACCCTTCTGTTTACCAGGCCATCGTCTTCCAGTTCACGAAGGGTCTGGGTCAGCATCTTTGGCGTAATGCCTACTATACTCCTCTTCAGCTCCCCATATCGAAGAACGGTAAAGCTGTGGATGTACCAGATGATTCTTCCTTTATATTTTCCGCCAATTCTCTGAAAAGCATAATCGACTGCACAAACGGGATCGGAATTGAGTTTTTTTGTCATTTTATAAATCTTTATAGCTGATAATCAATATTAGTATGATTTTAGTATGTAGGATACTAAAATGTGCATACTTGACGCAAAGATACTACTCTCTTAGCTTTGATGAAATTTAAGATCAAAGAAAATGAAAACATTAGTTGTAAATGAAAAATACGGAATACGGAACCTGAACATTGAAGAACATCAGATCCCCGAGCCACAAGCCCATGAGGTTTTAGTTAAAGTAGCTGCAATTTCATTGAATTATCTGGACCTGATGATTGTAAACGGAGATTTTGGTCATCAGTTCCCCTATATTCCTGGATCTGATGCTTCCGGGACCGTTGTGCGGACCGGAACTGCGGTTAGCCGGTTTCTTCCGGGCGACTTGGTGACTACCCATTTTACCCCTGGATGGGCCTCCGGTGAGTTGAGTCCTGAAGGATTAGAAAAACGCTTAGGGGTTGATGTGCCGGGTGTATTTTCAGCATACATTTGTGTTCCCGAAGCGGCTTTAATCAGGAGCCCGGCTAATTTAAGCCATGAAGAGGCCGCAACACTTCCTATTGCAGCACTTACTGCCTGGGAAGCCATTCATCAGGCAGGCGATCTTAAAGCAGGAGAAACCGTCCTGCTGCAGGGAACCGGAGGAGTATCCATATTTGCTTTACAATTCGCTAAGATGGCCGGTGCCAGGGTCATCATTACCTCTGGTTCAGATCAGAAACTGGAACGTGCCAGACAACTTGGTGCAGACCATGTTTTCAATTATAGAACAGATCCGGAATGGCCGGAAAAAATAGAAGCAATGGGAGGAGCAGACCTTATTCTGGAAGTTACAGGAACCGGAATAAAGGATGCTGTTAAGGCCAGCAGATTTGCCGGCAGAATTGTGATCATTGGCTTTTTAGATGGCAGTGAAACCAGTCTTAACATTTTTGACTTTCTGCAGAAGAAGTTAACCATTAAAGGTGTTTTGGTAGGCTCCAGACATACCTATCAGGAAATGAACGAAGCTATAGAAAAGAAGGACCTCCATCCGGTAATAGACAAGATCTTTTCATTTTCAGAGATTAAGCAGGCCTTTGACTACCTTTCAAAAGGAGCTCATTTTGGGAAAATAGTGTTGAAACTAAACGAAGGGACCTAAATTATCAGAAGGAAAAAAGAAATTATAAGAATAAAAAAAGAGGCAAGTGCCTCTTTTTTTATTTACCACCTGTTTCTCCCGACAATTGTCGGCGAAAAATGTGACAATTGTCTACGAAAGATGTGACAATTGTCGAAATCAATGCCCCCTTCCCTTCTTAACTTAGTATCCGGACGAAAAATGAATAAAATGATGAACCTTATACCTGTTTTTATTCTTGCGATTACTACGATACTAATGATGCTTTGGGCTTATTCTTCCCTATCTAAATTCATGGACCTTCCACGATTCCGACGGGGATTAAGAAATCAGGCATTTCCCAAATGGGTTGGAGCACTCTTGTTCTGGACGCTTCCCCTTACCGAACTTTTGCTCATTTTACTTTTATGGTTGCCTGACACCAGACTATCAGGAATGTATCTTTCGGCCATCCTGCTATTGATTTTTACGATCTATATCGGAGGTGCTGTTTATGGCTTTTACGACCGTTATCCCTGCCCCTGCGGGGGAATCTTCCGGGGCATGAGATGGAATACCCACCTCAAGGTCAATTTTATCCTGACCGGCATTGCAATAGCAGGTTTACTCTTAATGGAATTCGGCACAAATTAAACCAAACAACTATGCTATCCTGGTACATTTTAAGTCTGGGCAATGACCCAACCACGAAATACAACTACGAAAAAGTTTATACCGCTCCAACCTGTTGCGGAACAGAAGCTATATGCGCCATCCGGGCTTTCGACGACGGCCATAACCATCCGTTAATTTCTGAGCAGTTAAAGTTTGAAATGATTTCAGCGTTATGGAATAACAGGGGAACTCCAAATGTCCGGTTACACTATTCCGGCCGGGAGCAGGAATCCATTAACATTGTCTGCAACAATTACCTATTCAATAAGATGGCTCCGGTCTAGGCTTAATTTACCGCAAAACATTTCAGTTTACAACACGTTTTGGACAATTGTCGTTAAAAAATGTGACAATTGTCTTAAAAAAAAGTGACAATTGTCCGGCAATTCCCTTCATTTCCTAATTAACTTGGTATTTAACAACGGGAGATGCCAGATACCCAGAAAAGCAGGCAAGGGACAACACTGAAAACCCTGAAAAAAGTAAGTATAATTATAAATTTAAGGACCGTACTCGATCTACTAACATTTAAATCATTGGGAACTAACACAGGAGGATTCCTCCTGTGTTAATTAGAACTAAAGATAGAGTATAGGTGATATTAACGCTAAACCTTATGCAGTGGTATTCTTTTATAGGAACAGATTCCTTAAATCCAACTCATTATAAAATCATACAAACAGCTCCCGGTTGTTCAGGAACCAGAACCATTTGTGCCATTTTTACTTCCGGAAATATTTATCCTTTTATAGATTATGATGTGATTTGCTATATGGTATTAGCACTAAGCAGCCATAACAGTAATGAAAAGGTAATCTTAAGGGGTTAAAAAAAATAATTCTTTATGTCACCACTTTACATGAAACCGATAATTAAGTTTGAATATGTAGACTTAAAGAATTGAATTTATCATGAAAGAACAGACACCCTACTTCGGCGACATGATGTATAGCCCTGCAACATTTTCCCGTATTGATTTACAACTCACTGAACAGCCCTTACCTAAAACAAAAATCCTTATGATATATACTGCGTTAAGAAGAAAGATAGGGTCATTATGTCCGGTCAGTGACGAAGTCTTTCATTCTTTAAACAGGGACTTTAATCCGCTAACCCTATCCATGAATCAGATCCTGATTAGTGCAGAACAATTGCCTGATCGCATATTTTTTATCCAGAAAGGCTTATTAAGGGGATATTATATGGGAGAAAAGGAGCCGGTCACGACCTGGTTTGCAGGGCCTGACCAGTTTATCATTCCCAACAACTTCTTTTCGCAGGAGCCCTGCAATGAATACATTCAATCCCTGGAAGATTGTTCTTTACTTTCTATCAGTCATCATTCCTGTTTAAAGATGTCTTTGGAATCAAATGATATCGCCAAAATATTCTACAAGCTATTGGAAGAGAAACAACTGTTATCCGATGCAAGGGAAAGAATGCTCAGGATTCCCAATGCGGAAAAAAGGTACCTGAGCATGACTAAATTAATGCCTGTCCTGCACAGGAATGTGAAGGATGATACGCTTGCTTCTTACATGAATGTCACCAGAAGACATCTTGAGCGTATCAAAATAAAAACCTCAAGAAAATAAGCAGGATTAAGCTTTTTTAGCAGCGGCATCAAATGCCCATCCGACAAGTTGTTTTAATGCTTTAACAACTTCCCTCCTGTCGGACTCCTTCTTAATATCCAGTTCACAGAAATTACTGCCACTATTTTTTGAATGTAATACCAGGTAATTGATCCCTGAAATCAAGATGGCTTCTATTGCCCTGAAGTTTACAGATGAGCCTTCGAAATGAGGATCTGTCAATTCAAAGAGTTCCGATTTGATACTCTCCCGGAACCGGGCTATTTTATTCATCATCTGGCTTCTGCCATTGATTTCCCATAAAATGATGTTTTGCAATTCAGGGCTATCGGAGAAATACTCCAGATTTTCCTCCAGCATATTCTCAGCCAGGCTCCTGCCGAAATCATGTCGGTTAGCTTCTACAATTTCAGGAAGCTTTTTATAAGATCTGGTCCAGTAATCTTTTTCCAGGATATAAGATTCGATCAATTCCTGAGGTCCGACAAAGTACCGGTAAATCAATTTTTTATGAACATCCGCATACCTTGCTATGTTATTAGGGCCCAAACCACTGTACCCTTCAGTTTTTAAAATATCCCCTACTGCATCGTAAAGTTTACGTTTAGTC
Organism: Pedobacter steynii; assembly: GCF_001721645.1. Classification (NCBI taxonomy): domain Bacteria; kingdom Pseudomonadati; phylum Bacteroidota; class Sphingobacteriia; order Sphingobacteriales; family Sphingobacteriaceae; genus Pedobacter; species Pedobacter steynii. The sequence goes on from NZ_CP017141.1 coordinate 105,293, forward strand.
CTCCGACTATCTCTTAACTTTTCGGTTTCCTTATAATTATTCATTGAAACTACGTATTAGATTTTCATTTAACGGACCATTTAATCTCTAACCTGTGTACTCCTTAATTTAAGGAATTTCCTTCATGACCAATTCTGAAGGAAAGTTTAACAGTTAGAAGGGTTTAAAAGCTGAACTGTTATTGAAATCCTTAAAAAAGGTGTTTTGCAAATTAATTTTCATGATAAGAGTGTTAATGATTGAGAGCCGACTGTGTTACCTTCCATATTTCGGGATGCCTTCTAACATTTAAAGTCACCGTTAAGTTTAAATTGGAATTTCAGTAAAATTAAATCGTAATTTATAAATCCATTAAAACTATGGGTTTTAAGTTATAGCCAAAACGTTTAAAATAACCTATAAGGAGAAAATAAGGAGATAAATTAACCAATCCTATTTTTGATTAAATATTTTAACCTTTAAGCATAAATCAGCTGTTAACCTGAGATTACGGTTAGAAAAACAGGATGCAGAAATAAGAAATAAGAAGAACAGATCAACTGAAATCGAAAGATTTATTCCACCTTTTATCTTCAATCGAATAAGGTGTTAAAGAATGATTTGCTTTTTATAACCCACCTGCCCAGACCTGAGAGATTGACCACACTACTGGACCTCACATCAGGAAGTAATTGATAAACAGAAACTTCTAAAATTTCGGCGATTTCATAAATTCTTCTGACACTCAGCTCAGTCTCTTCTCTTTCTAATTTAGAATAGGCATTTTGGGAAATATTCAGCCTTGAAGCCATATATTCCTGACTGTAACCTTTTATCACTCTCTGTATCCTTATAGCGTTACCAAATTGCATATTTACGTCTCAATCTTTACGAAGATAACAAGAATAAAGTTAAACATATCAAGCTAAATATAAAACTTCTTGATTTGTCTTTTAATATTCAGTTTATCAAAACAAAATAATTACATTAAATTTTATAAAATTGAAACTAAAAAAGAAGTAAACTTATCTCAATAGGAAAATTATAGTTATAAGATAAACAAACACTTCAATGCTCAGAATCACTGTTAAAAGAGGTAGATTAAACGAAATAGATGGGGATAAAACAATAAAGTAATCAGAATTCCGGACAATACACCGAAGATATGGGCATATTGATCTGTATGGTCTTTTTTGCCAAACTTAATCTCATAGATCAAACCCAGAATAAAGATGATGACGAAGTGAATGTTCAGAATTTCGCCCAGATAAGGTAGGGAAATATAGCTTTCAGTGGCATTCACGATACAGAAGCTTCCCAGAATAGCCAGTGCCCCTGTTGACGCCCCTGCACTTCTAAAAGAGAAATCTTTTCTATGGACAAGGGCTGAGCCAAAATTTCCGGTAATCGTTGTAAAAAGATAAAGGACAAAAAACCGGACAGAACCATAACTTCCCATCATTTCGAACTTCTGCTCCACCATTACCCCTAAAATATAGACAATCGCCATGTTAAAGATCAGATGAAACCAGCTGGTATGTACCAGGGCAGCAGTAATCAGTGTATACAGCTTCTTCTTTCCCGCGATACTATATGGATGAAGCAGGAAAGAAAAATAGACTTTTTGATAATAGAATGCGTAGACGCTGATTATCGTAGTGATGCTGATAATCAGGAGGATTCCCGGGGTTGGGGAGAGAGGGGCATTAAAGTCTGACAACATGGGACAATAATGACAAAAAAATAACTTCTAATTTAAAACCTACAGCTCTAAATTAAAACACTGTGGTTTAGTAATTTGATGGCTATTAAAAGATTTTTGTATAGATCATGAGCAGAAATCCATCCCTAAACCCTGCCGGAATATGTACCGGATTCTTCCCTTTTAAAAGAAAAAATGCAGCCAAATGGATCTGGCTCAGCAAGCTATTAAGGGACGACATCAATATCATTACGGCCAATATGGTTATTGGTTTTTTCATTACAATCCTTAGTTTTTCTACCGCTGTCTTTTCACAGGTATTCATTGATGAGCTTCTTCCATCAGCAGACCGAAGCCGGTTCACTGTCGCTTTTATCCTTCTGTTTTTAACCCTCATTGTTCGTTCAGGTCTGACTTATTTTCGCAGGCAACTGCTGTTATCACAGAACAAGCGCATCAACAATAAAGTACTACCAGCTTTCCTTAGCCTTGCTCTTCACCTGCCAAAATCATTCTTTGATGACCACAGTACTGCTGAGCTCCTTTCGAAGCTTCATGAACATAGGGGGCTTCAGAAAATCATTTCCTATATCACGAACACCCTTTTCATGGACCTCCTCCTGATCTTTTCCGCAACTGCTTTTCTGGCCTGGTATTCGGTCCCGGTTGCGGCAGCTCTTTCCATAGGCATTTCGATTTTCTTCTTTGTGACGTTGAATTTCGCAAAATCGATAAAGAGTCAACAAATAGAGCTCAGCCATGCCGATGAAGCGAATCAGGAACAATATTTAAGTATGTTCCAAAGTATTGAAGCTATAAAGATCCACAATGCAGAGGATCACTTCATCACCCGGACTGAAGAAATACAAAGTGCATCTTACCAAAAGAAAGCGGGGCTCTCCGCATCAAAAAACGGATCTGCCGTCATCGCTGATCTCTTAACCGTGATCTTCAGTCTCCTGATTACCGGACTTTCCTATTTACTTTTAGTCAGGCATGAGCTGAAAACCGGCGAGATGATGGCCATTATCATCACCGGTCTTTCCATTATCCCTGCCATCTACCGTTCTTCACAAATCCGTTTACCAATCGAAAAGCTGGCCCTGATTGTAGAAAACATGTATGCTTTCTCCACCCTCGAGAAGGAATATCCTGAACGAGAGAAAGAAGAGTTACAGTACATCCATTTTCAATCGCTCTATGTGAAAAACCTGAGGTTTTCCTTTCCGGATTGCAGCGCCATTCTGAAGGACATTTCTTTTCGGGTAAGTTCCGGAGAAAGTATCGCCTTACTTGGAGAGAGTGGCTCAGGAAAAAGCACCGTTTTTGCCCTATTACAAAAGCTTTATACTCCACAATATGGTTTGATTACGATTAATGAACAATCCATCAGCCATATCGCCACCCCTTCGTTACGCAACATCGTCGCCATCGTGCCTCAGGAAGTAAAAATCTTTAACGGAACCTTGTTGGATAACATTGCACTGGGTAGCCCTCATGCCAGTCCTTCTTCCATTATAGACTTCTGTATGAATACCGGGCTTCATCATTTCTTTCAATCACTACCTCAGGGATATCTGACTCAGATCGGTGATGGAAAAGTAAAGCTTTCTTCCGGTCAGAAACAACTGGTTGGTATTGCCAGAGCACTTTACCGGAGACCTCAGCTACTTTTGCTCGATGAAGCAACCGCATTTATGGACAGCAGTACTGAAAAATTCACTCTTGAGCTACTTGTACGTTTCAAAAGAAATATGGCCATCATCCTGATCACTCACAAAACCGAAACCACCAGATTGGCAGATCGTATTTACGTCATTAAAGATGGCCATATTCAAGATCCTTATCCCGTTTTATATCATAAAAATTAGAATCTTTTTTTATTCATATCCATTTTTCAACACAATTTCTCCTCCAGGCTTACAGGTTAAGCTGAGGAAACCATCTTCAGTATTCTTCAGAACGACACCATTGTTTTTTGCTGCATACCAGGTTTTAAAGGGCAATTTCAATTTCGTCTGTCCACCTTTTTCCGCAACAATTTTCAATTCCTCTACCTGTCCTCCTGTTCTTTTCACACTGAGCAAAAAGGCGCCTTCTGCGCGTAAATTTTCGAAGGAAACATCCGACCAACCTTGCGGGATAGCCGGCATTAGCTCAATAAACCCTGCATAGCTCTGTATCAACATTTCCTGTAATCCGGCTGCAAAAGCAAAATTTCCCTCCAGCGTAAATGGGCGATAATGAAATTTTGAATAACCCGCTTTCAGCTGATCTCCATTCAAATGAAAACTATTTGCAGAACAGAATGCTTTTGCGAAAATCCGGAGATCCTCGGCAGCCGCCTCTCCATTTTTAGCTCTGGCCTTCAAATTTGCCCGCCAGGTATAAGAATACCCCACAAAATAATCAGGGCCTATGCTATCTAATAGTTTAATGCTGTTGGCGATCACCCTTTGTGCTTTTTCACCATCTTCCCATTTGATCAATCCGAGCGGATGTATCGCCATCAAATGAGAAAAATGACGGTGCGACTCCTTATAGGCAAGATCTGGTGCGAACATCAGTTCCCCTTTCTCTGTAGTTGAAAAATCTTTAAACTCCTCCAGTATCTGCGTCCAATGTTTTGCTTCCTGAGAAAAGCCCAGTTCCTGAGCCAGCTCAGCCGCAGCTTTAAAGGTGAATTTCATGATGGCCAGATCGTAATTTGTATTATCTGAGAACCAAGCATTTAAAGAATTATCATTAATCTCCGGACTAGAGCTGATTTTCAATTTCCGGTTTCCATTTCCATCCTTCACTGTAATGCTTTCCAGAAATACAGAAACCCCTTTTATCCATGGATAAGCTTTCTTTTTCAAGAAATCACGATCCATACTGTATCGCCATTGCAGGTAATAATGTTGTGCCAGCCAGCCCGAAACAGTTGGAGAAAGAGAATATTGAATCCAGCCTCCCATTTCTGTACCATCCAGAGTGGTGACTCCAGGTACAGCAATCCCCTCCGCATTAAAGAACTGTTTTGTATAACGTTTATAATTCGCTTTATTCTCCTCTAAATGATCAAGATAGCCCATTGCTTCTTTCAGGTGATTACCACTATAAGCCGGCCAATAGCTCAATTGAGTATTTAAGTCGTGATGAAAATCTCCTTTCCATGGTGGTATTCTCCCATTGTCAGCCGTCCATACTGCCTGCAAAGAAATCGGAGGAGCCCCTACCCTCGCTGCCGAACCAAATTTATATTGTTCCAGGTACCATTGTTTTTCCAGCAAAGCATCAGGAATATGGATAGCGGATTTACTCCAAAAGGTTTTCCACCAATTTTTATGAGCAGCATAACGCAAGCTAAAATCACCGGTAACCGGTTTATCTGCAGCCTTGCTAAGCTTTGCCTGTCTTGAAGTGATGGTCCAATACCCTTCCACAGCACCAGACTTCATCTTTTTCCAGTTTACTACAATCTGATAACTAAATCCACCCCAGCCTTGCTGCAGATAAGTGATCCTGTTTCCTTCTTCCTTAATCTTTCCCTGAGGATACCCCAGTCTTGACAGGTCATCTCCTCCTACCGGATCCCCGGAGCTCCTGACTGCCCCCTGGTATCTGGGTGCAATTAGTTGAGGCTTAAAGTTATCTTTTACGTTTTCAAACCTGAACCAGCCGGCAGGTTTAACCGCATCTACGAAGGTTTTCAATTTCACTCCATTTGTCCATGCTACCTCACATAAGGCATCTTTCAGCGACAAATGTACCGCCTTGACTTTCCCCCAGTTTCCGGTCTCAAATTCCAGTGCCCCTCCGGGAATTTTTGAAGGTGCCGGCTCCCGGTCATAAGGTGCATCAAAATATTCCTGTACAGGTTTATAATCTTTCTTATTCACCTGATCTACCACCCATTGGTAACTGAATTCTTTGCGGTGCAATCCTTTCATTGGGCGCATATCCCAAAGATCTGCCCTATCGAGCGAGAACCTTAACCGGGTTCCATTCTGCCAGATCAAAGCGCCCAACATTCCGTTTCCTAAGGGGATAGCTTCATCCCATTTATTTGCCAGCTGATCAAAATGTAAGTCATGCTTCACACTTTGTCCACTTACATTCATGGCCATACAGGTCGCCAGCAAGAATGCAGTGAGTCCATTTTTTAAATTCATAGTTTCATTTGTGTTTTTGGTTTATTTAATTCCGGAGATGTGTTCTTTCAACGGAATCTGGTTCATCTCTTAAAAGTCTGATTTTATTTCTATCAAACCAATAAAATAATAAGGTTCAAAAACAGAATTGGCCCTCCAGTAACGGAGCGCCTTTCCTGAACTAATTAACCAATTGCAGCCTCTTTTAATATCCCGGATTATTGGGATTCAGTTTACTATTTTTATCTACTGCCGCCTGCGGAACCGGCAGCTTCATTAATTTAGCATTCCAGGATCTTTTCTGCACTGAGGAATTTTTAATGTCCACCAGATCTTTCATAACTGCAGGTGCAATTCCCCAGCGTCTGATGTCAAAATAGCGATGACCTTCTCCGGCGAGTTCGATCCTTCTCTCTTTCCTTATCAATAAACGGACTTTATCCTGACTATTGTAAACGACTCTATCTACGACAGGCATTCCCACCCTGGTTCTGATTTCATCCAGTGCCTCATAGACCTCCGAATTGGGCCCGCTCAGTTCATTCTGCGCTTCAGCCAGGGTAAGTAAAACCTCGGCATAACGGATCAGTATCGCATTATTGAAAGCTTTATATTCTCTTTGCTCATTTGGATCCACCATTTTCCGGAATCCGTAACCTGTTTTGGAAGCACTCTCATTCACACCCCAATTATAGCTATATCCATTCACCAGTAAGTTCCATGGATTGCCATCAAATTCAATAGAGGCATAGAACCTGGGATCTCTGTTTTTATATTCATCCAAATACTTTGGATCTTTTGCATTATACCAGGCGGCCCGGGTAGTTACAGCTACCGGCACATGATCCTGGCCATTACTCATCCAGTAATCATCCACTAAAGGTTGGGTCGGACTGATTGACGCCCAGCCACCAACCTGAGCAGGCAACATCAAAGTATTCAAACCATGTGTATCTTTTTCAGGTGTATACTGTCGCTCCAGAATCACTTCCGAATTCCCCTCATTCTCGGCATAAAACAGCTTCTCATAACTACGTAAACCTAATCTGAATTTCTTTTCTGCCGCAGCATCTGCAAAATCCACCCATTTGCTGTAATCATCTTTCAGATCCTGAGCATTGGTTTCCGCAGTTACTTTAAACAGGCTATACCCCAATGCTTTTACTTCTTTCGCAGCAGCTGCTGCTGCTGCCCATTGTTTATAATACAGGTGAGCTCTGGCCTTCAGTGCCAGTGCAGCTCCCTTAGTAACTCTGCCCTTTTCCATTTTTTTACCTCCGGCATAAGAAACCGGCAATACTGCCCCGACTTCAGACAATTCCTTGATCACAAAACTCAGTACTTCGGTTTCTTTCGTTCTCGGCAACTCTTCTCCAAAGGGCAGTGTCTTCGTCACCAATGGAACATCTCCCACCAATAAAATCATATTCAGGTATTGATAGGCTCTTAAGAATCTTACTTCCGCTTTATAACGCTCCAGCAAGTTTTTATCCTCCGGTGTTTTGTCTATATTTTCCAGCAGGTAATTGAATTTTCTAATTGCCTTATACCCTGCTTCCCAGCCAAAATCCACTGTCAGGTTCACATCTCCAGAGCTCACCACAGTTGCAATACTTTCCCATGGATATTGTGCATAGGCATTATCCGCATAAGCATCATAATAGGATTGATAAGCATCTCCGGAAATGTCCATATAACAGGCATTTACTGCCAGAAAAGCATCATTACTGGTTTTCCAAAAAGTTTCACTTGAAATACTATCCTGTGGAATTTTATTCAGCAGGTCTTTTTTACAAGCTGATAATACGGCGGCAAACAGCCCCAGATATATGATATATTTAAATTTTTTCATCACTATATTTTCTAAATTAAATGAAGGCCAACAATTAAAAACGAACACTTAAACCCATTACATAAGATTTTAAACCGGGATAAGAAGACCTTGCTGAAGGCACCTCAGGATCAAAATCTTTAAGACGTTTATCTGCTCTTACCGTGAAAGGATTAGTTGCACTCAGGTAAATTCTCAAGCCACCCAGATGCATTTTCGAAAGCAAGGGATCGTTAAAAGTATAACCCAATGAAAGCGATTTGATCCTCAGGTAAGCTGCATTAAATAACCAGAAGTCTGAGAATACGGTATTTTGGGTGTTATTTTCTGACTTTAACACTCTTGGATACGCTGCATTTGGATCCGGGTTTTCTACCGTCCATCGTTGCTCATGAATAGGTTTTACCCCTGCACCATTAAAGAAGGCCATGGAAGCCTCGTTGTCCAGATAAACTTTAACATTCGTAACCCCCTGCGCAAGCATAGAGAAATCGAATCCTTTATACCCCATATTGAGGTTAAAACCATAGGTAAAAAATGGCTGATCATTTCCAACAATCGTCCTGTCATTGGCATCAATTTTACCATCCCCATTTAGATCCATGTATTTGATATCTCCGCCTTTAGAGGCTGAATTGATTTTAGGAGCCGCCGCCGCATCTGCATCACTGGCAAACAATCCCTGGGTTTTATACATATAGAAAGATCCCAATGGCTCACCTACTTTATAGATGTATTTATCGTTGATGTTACCATCTGCACTGGATAAGGAAGTAATTTTGTTCCAGACCTTAGCCATATTTGCCCCGATTCCATAAGTAAATGCACCAATATTGTTCTTATAGCCCAATTGCAATTCCAGACCTTTATTCTGAACCGAACCTGCATTCTGCGCCGGAGCCACCAAGCCATATTCCAGCGCACTTTGTAAAGAAAGTAAAATGTCATTGGTATTTCGGACATAATAATCAGCCGTCAGGTTGACCTTCCCTTTGAACATAGAAAGATCCAGTCCCAGGTTGGAGACTGTTGTCTTTTCCCAACTTACTTTTGAATTTGAGCCCTTTTCCTGCCATACCCCGTTCTGGGTCTGGTCTGCAAAAGAATAGGCAAACTTTGATACCAAAAGATCCAGATAATCATAATTACCTACATTGTCCTGGTTCCCCAGTTTACCCCAGGAGGCCCGTAGTTTCAGGTCGTCAATCCATTTGACCTGTTTCATGAATTCTTCCTGACTGATCCTCCATCCAGCTGAAAAACCAGGAAAAACAGCCAGTCTGTTCTCCGGTCCAAACCGGGAAGATTTATCAAACCTGATGTTCGCTTCCAATAAATACCTGTCGTTGAACACATAATTCATCCTTCCGAAGAAAGACTGAATAGCCCACTCTCCAAGGTTTCCTTCGTTCGTATTAAAATTAGGATTATTGGCCCCCGCGTTGATTACCCCAAGATCATTGTTTGGGAAATCTTTACGCCCCGCGCGGATAAACCTGGACTGGAACGACTCATAAGATGTTCCTGCCAGTATTTTGCCATAGTGTTTTCCAATTATTTTTTCATACTCTGCTGTTCCCTGCAAGAGCATTCTGTTGTTTCTATCCCACCTTTCGTCTAATGCGTTTGGTGTTACCGCTGTACTGGCGACCGGTTGTTTTGTCAAAAAGTTGATGATCGGCGCCATTTCATTTGTGAACGTTGAGGCCGTTTTATTGTAGGCATTATAAGAAGCTGTTCCGCGTAAAACCAGTCCCTCTATCAGGGTCAGATCAGCATTTACTGCAGTATTGATTCTTTGTTCTTTCGAACTGCTACGTCCTCCCTCTTCTATCGTTCTTACCGTGTTTCCACTAACCAGGGGGTCAAATACGCCCCCATTCAGGCTTCCCCAGGTTCCATCAGTATGACGAATCGGAATACTGGGTACGTTTCTGTTTAAAGTGGTAAATGAATAATCTCCCTTACCCATCTGGAACATCTCCTGAGTGAAAGAGCTGGTAGTACTCAGGTTCAGGCGTTTATTTACTGTTGCATTTGTATTTAAGCGGAAGGAATAACGATCCAGGTCTTTTCCTGCTTTCAGGGATTCCTGGTTCATGTAACCAAAACCGGAATAGAATTTAATTTTCTCTCCGCCGCTTACACTAATCTGATGGTCCTGTAATGGCGCATTCTTTCTTAATGACGCCTTATACCAGTCGGTATTCGGATACTTGTCCGAATCTTCTCCGGTGTCGAACTTGCGAATCTCTTCGTCTGTAAAGCGAACTGGTCTGCCCGCATTTTTCAGCGCTTCATTCAGCAAACGTGCATATTGCGGAGAGCCCAGGTATTTAGGGATATTGGTTGGCGCCTGTTGTCCATAATACCCGTTATATTCAATATTCATCACCCCTGCTTTTCCTTTTTTGGTAGTCACCAGGATGACTCCATTTGCAGCCCTGTTACCATAAATAGAGGCAGAAGCTGCATCTTTGAGTACTGAAATACTTTCCACATCATTGGAATTGATGCGGGCAAAATCTGCCGGGCTTGCCGGAATTCCATCTACGACAATCAAAGGCTCTTTTGAGACTGCGCTCTGCCCGGCCAGTGTGATCTGGTTCGTTCCGCGGAGAGACAAACCGCCGATATCGCCACCCACATCCCCTGTTGAGGATTTCACGGTTAAGCCAGGACTAATTCCCTGCAGGGCATTTTGCATAGAAGTAACCGGTCTGCCGGTAATCTGCGCAGAACTGATGCTGGCTACCGATCCGGTCAGGTTTACCTTTTTCTGCGTTCCGTATCCTACCACAACCACTTCGTTCAGACCCTGGTCTGCCTGAACCAGGTAGATGTCTAATTGTGTCTTATTGCCAACCTCTATCTGCTGACTGCCATAGCCGACATAGTTGACGATCAAAACTGCTGAAGCGGCGGATCCGACATCTAAAGTAAAATTCCCTTTGGCATCCGACTGTACGCCCTTCTTGCTTCCTTTAAGCATGATAGAGACTCCCGGCAGAGGCGAATTGTCTGCTTTATCCAGTGTTTTACCGAAAATATTTCTAACCTGAGCTTTTGCAAAGCCACAGGTCAGAAAAACAAATAATAATAGTAAATGTAAACGAATCATAGTTGGTTAGTTTAGGTGAATTATTGGTTATAAAGTTTGCGGGGGATGGCAGGACTAAAGTTAAGGGCGTTAAATGCCCGGAACTCTACTTTGATTGTCTAATGATGACACGATATTGTCCTAAATGATCTGCTCAACTTTATCAACCCTGACCTATCGGACTAAGCAGGCTATCAACAGAAAAGGCGCTATCCGGGTATGGATAGCGCCTTTTCTTGCAATAAATAATGAATGGCTTATTTTTTAGCCTTCTTTATTTTGGGAAATGAATCTGTAGATCCTTTTCTTTTGTCTTTAAAGAACAAGGCATATCGGATTACCTGATCCTTTTGTAAGGTTACCGGTTCTATATACCGTGAAGATGCCGGAGTCACTTCCCCACCATCGAGCGTAAACCTGATGATGCCATTTTTTGTAGGATCTGTTAATGCAATTGTAGAACTCAGTCCGGAAGTCCGGACTACCGCTAACTTTGGCACGGGAACACGGAACTGAATTCCCTGTTTTTCATACCGTTGATATTGAGCAACCAGTCTGTTGTTAAAGTCATCAAAATTCCTGGATGCTTTCGGCGACCAGTCTATTTCTGATAATGCAGCAATCCTCGGGAAGACCATGTATTGAAAATAATCTTCAGTACCGATAAACTCTGTCCATAAATTTGCCTGGGCTCCAAGGATATGTTTGGCTTCCTTATCTTTCAATGCCGGGTGGACAGGTTCAAAAGCATATACGCTATCCAACGGCACCCAATAACCGATAGCCATCGGTTCTATTTTAGAATCTGCCTGATATCCATCAAAATACAAATGAGAATATGGAGACATGATGGCATCATGGCCACTTTTGGCTGCTTTCAATCCACTTTCCACGCCTAACCAGGAATGAACGGTTGCATTTTCTGCCAATCCTCCCTGCATGATTTCTTCCCAGCCAATGATTTTCTTTCCTTTTTGATTGATGAATTTCTCCATTCTTCTGATAAACCAGCTCTGTAAAGCGGCCTCATCCGATAAACCTTCCGTCTTCATTCTGGCCTGACATTTAGGACAGGTTTTCCAGGCATCATGCGGGGCCTCATCTCCACCAATATGGATATATTGAGATGGGAATAAAGGCATAATTTCAGAGAGCACATCTTCCAGAAAAGTGAAGACCTGCTCATTTCCAGCACAGTATAAATCTTTTGATACGCCCCACACCTTTCTTACTTCAAAAGGTTTTCCATTTTCAAAGCTCACTGCTCCACATGCCAGATAAGGATAAGCAGTAATCGCGGCCACGGAATGTCCTGGCATTTCTATTTCAGGAATTACCTCTACATATCTGGAAGTGGCATAAGCTACCACTTCTTTTACCTGTTCCTGAGTATAATAACCACCATACCTAATCGTGTCTACATCTTTTTTACGATCCGGGCCAATCTGTGTTCCATTTCTATAGGCCGCAATTTCCTGTAAGCGCGGATATTTTTTGATCTCAATCCTCCAGCCCTGATCTTCTGTCAGGTGCCAGTGGAACTTATTCAGTTTATGTTTAGCCAGCTGATCGATAAACTTTTTGATAAAATCTACAGAAAACATATGGCGGCAGTTATCGAACATCATACCTCTCCAGCTGAAACGGGGTTCATCTTCGATAACCAGTGCGGGAATCTTTTTTGCTCCTGTTAAGGGAATTAATTGCTGAAGAGTTTGAATGGCATAGAAGAGGCCATTTTCTGTACTGGCTTTAAGGGTGATTTTTAGCGGGCTAACGTCCAGTTGATAGCCCTCTTTGGCTGTTACTGCCGGATCAATTTGCAGGCTAATTGTTCTTGCCCCTCTTTGCATCCACCTTCCGGTACGCAGTCCGGCTTTCAGACCACTGGTCTCCAGGATTGCAGACTGCAGGTAAACAGCGAGGTCTTTTAATTCCGTGTTCGGATAACTGATGTATACATTTTTATCCAATAAAAAACTCCCTTTTCTTTCTTCCATTTTTGCAGGTAAGGGAATCAGGGAGATCTTAGATTGTGCCGATAATTTGATAGAGCAGATCAGAAGAAATGCCAGGAGAAAAAATCTGTTCATGTGGTTTGTTTAGGTTTAATTTTAGCGTGTTATCACTGCCCCTAAGATAACCATTTAGTATAAGATTCCAAACGAATGTTTAGTATTGGTAAACAGATAGCATAAAAAAAATCCGCAGGAACCTGAAGCTCCTGCGGATTGCAACGAATGGTTATTTACTTAAGCTTTTGGCCAGTCGTTGATATGTTCTGCATTACCGATCTTTAATTTACGGGCCGATATTACAAAACTTAATGTCATTGGTGTATTGTCGTTCACCGCAATACCCTCGTTGTACTGGATGATGTAGCTGTCTTCGAATGACAATTCTTTCATCTTTGCATCTTCTTCACCTTTTTTAAAGGTAATGGTACCTGAAAGTGGTTTGTACTGATTGTTCACCATAGATTCAATCACTGAAGTATCTTCTGTAGATTCTACTTCAAGGTGAATTGTTCCACCGTAAACACCTGATGACGGACGTCCTTTTGCGTCTACGTCCCTGTTCAATGAAAAGCTGCACTGCAACACATCGAATTCTTTTGAACCTAAGTTCAGCCTGGTTTTAAATGCCATGATAATGTTTTTTTAAATGTTAAACTTCCTTAATTTGAATTATGCCTTAGGCCAGTCATTGGTGTGCTCAGCGTTGCCGAGTTTCAATTTACGGGCAGAGATCTGGAATTTCAATGTCATTGGATTATCTCCAACGATGTTGATTCCTTCGGAATATTTCACAATATATCCGTCTTCAAAATGAACTTCCTTCATCTTCGCATCTTCTTCTGATTTTTTGATCAGTAAAGTACCGGTTAAAGGTTTGTACTGGTTGTTTACCATTGCTTCGATGACAGAGGTGTCTTCGGTAGATTCGATCTCGATATCGATCGTTCCACCATAAACTCCGGAAGAAGGTCTTCCTTTTGCATCTACATCACGGTTTAGGGAATAGGCGCAGTGAAGTACATCGTACTCCTTGCCCGAAAAGTCTAATCTTGCTTTGAAAGCCATAACTTTTTGTTTTAGGGTTTGTTATTAATTAACTGTAAATGAGACATCAAAAAGTCTGCCATTTTTACGTTAAAATCAATACGGTATAAAATTAAGATAAAAATATCCTTAAAGTACTTCCTGCAAAGTTTGTTTTTAAATTAAAAATAATTTATTCGCTGTGTTTGAACGCAGTGTATGGATTACCAAACAATTTTAAGACAGCAGCATAAACAATCTGTCTTATTTCCTATACTATGTTTACTGGACACCACTCCCTTCAGGACGCAGGTATAATCCAACTTCAGCAATGGCCGGCTGAAGCCTCGAAGAAATAATTTTCAATCTCAGTTCTCTGGCAGTCACCGCAGGAAAACGCAGTAGACGTTTGTAACCGATTGTTGTTCCTTCCGTCGCCTTTTTCCAGCTTGTTCCTTCCTTATATTCCAATACAAACTGTTCTACTCTTTGTCCTATCTGCAGATTTTCCTGAAGAAGCAACACATCAAATTTTTGCGCTTTGTCCAGCTCAAAGTTCAGCAGCAGATGCCCTTCTCCTTTCTTTCCGGTTTTCCAGTAAGAACTATCTTTACCATCAAACAATGATGCTGTTTTCTTTGAAGCATTACCATTGACCTTTGCTGATTTCAGCAGGTTATTTTCAAATGTCTCATCCAGGTATTTCCTAAATCCGATTAAGGAACTGACATCACTATCGCTGATCAATCCGCGTTTATCGGGTGGGATATTCAACAAAAGCACTCCGTTTCTGCCCACCGAACTATAATAAATATCCAGCAGTTTTTCCGGTGTTTTCACTTTTGTATCTTCTGCCGGATGATGAAACCATCCCGGACGGATAGACACATCAATCTCTGCCGGATACCATACCAGGCTCTTTGCTTTAGCTATTTTTATCCGGCTTCCAAGATCATCAGACATCAGGTCACGTGGAGCAAAATCAACATTTTTCTGAGAATTAGCAGCTACCGCCTCAGGAATCATCTGATCTCCCGGAACGATGCTCCATTCTGTTTCTCTTCCATATCCCGTTTCTGTTCCAATCCATCTCACATCCGGACCCGACACCGCAATCGTAGCAGAAGGTTGCAATTTACGAATCAGGTTATACCATCTGTTATATTCATACACCTGCTTTTTACCGGTAGGTCCTTCTCCATTTGCGCCATCAAACCAGACCTCATCAATTTGTCCATATTGGGTAAGCAGTTCGGTCAGCTGATTGATGAAATAGTCGTTATACTGCATACTTCCAAAGTAAGGAGAATTGCGGTCCCAGGGCGAAAGATAAATTCCAAAGCCGATACCGAACTCCTTACAAGCTTCTGCCACCTCACGTACGACATCCCCTTTTCCCTCTTTCCATGGACTATTTTTAACCGAATGTTCTGTGAATTTACTTGGCCATAAACAAAATCCATCATGATGTTTCGCAGTCAGGATAATTTGCTTAAATCCTGCGTCTTTACAAACCTTCACCCATTGACGGGCATCCAGTTCCTGAGGATTAAAAATTTTGGGATCTTCCGTACCATCCCCCCATTCTTTGTTCGTAAAAGTATTGATCCCAAAATGAATAAAGGCTGTAAGTTCCAGTTGTTGCCATCTTAATTGTCGTGGGGAAGGTGTTACATTTGCCGCTTTTTTAATGATATCTGCTTCTTTGTCCTCAGGACTGATTTTTACATAATTCTTATCTGTAAAAATCTGCGCAATTCCCTTTTCTGGTAAAGCAAGTGCCGCAGCACAACTTAAAATAAACATCATGCGATGGCAAACTTTGCCTTTTAAAAACTTCATCTCCATTATTTATCCGGTGAGTATTGTGGTATCTCCAAAGAAAAGACGAATTCCAGTCATAAAATTGGCGATAATTGTCAAAATGTTAAGCTTTTTTGGCAATCACTCCTCTAATCCACTACGATGAGCAGATTATTCCGACCTCAGGGTATCCTACCGGACTAAGGTTATTTCGATGTCCTTTTTGAAAGCTCAGAGCCAAAAACTTTATCCCAAAGGTCAGAAGTTACCCCATAACCTTTCGTTGCATCATCGTAATGGTGTAACATATGGTGTTGTTTGAGTTTCTTCCAGAAAGGAGCGGTAAACTTTGCATGGTGCAACATGTAGTGTGTCATGTCATAAACCAGATAACCCAGTATGAAACCAGCAAAGAAGCCGTCCAGTATTGTTACAGGAATCAGCACTTTAAACAAAAAATAAAAGGCCGTGGCCAAAGGAATGCTTGCGGAGGGTGGCATCACCAATCTATGCGCATCATTTGGGTAATCATGATGTACACCATGAAAGATAAAGTGAATCCTTCTGCCCCACTCTGACTTTGGATAAAAGTGAAACACAAAGCGATGCATTACATATTCTATTAAGGTCCAGATAAAAAGCCCGACCAGGATCTGACCGATGGCAGTAAGCGGATTGTTTAGTACAAATGATTGCCAGCAAAAATACCCGATCACCGGAATGAATACAATCAAGGGTACAAAATAAGGAACTTTAGACAGGCTTTCTAAAAATGAACTCTTAAACATTCTAACAGATTCGGACGAATTTGATATATAATTCTTTTTCATTAAGATGGACTTTTGGGGAGTAGCAAACTTATGCAGGATTCGTTAAAATTTAATTTCTTAATAATAGTTATGAAACTATAATGACATTTTTAAAGTTACAAAAAAGTTATTTCTTACGATATGGTAAGATTTCCCCCGGTTGCAGGCCGTAATTTTGTGGTGTAATTAATAATTGAGTTATGAAAAACGAAATTTTAGGTATCCACCACATTACTGCCATCGCAGGAAACGCAAAAAAGAACTATGATTTTTATACCCGGGTATTGGGATTAAGGTTAGTTAAAAAAACTGTTAATTTCGATGATCCTCATACTTATCATTTTTATTATGGAGACGAACATGGAACTCCGGGGAGTATCCTGACCTTCTTCCCATGGGAAGGCATCGGAACCGGCAGAAGAGGGACCAGACAGGTGACTGAAATCGGATATAGTGTACCTGCA
This sequence comes from Pedobacter steynii, assembly GCF_001721645.1. NCBI lineage: Bacteria > Pseudomonadati > Bacteroidota > Sphingobacteriia > Sphingobacteriales > Sphingobacteriaceae > Pedobacter > Pedobacter steynii. The sequence continues at coordinate 122,158 of NZ_CP017141.1, forward strand.
GGAAGTCTTGATTTCTGGCAGAGCAGATTTGAAAAAAACAACATCATTTATAATAAACCCGCGGTAAAATTCGGAGAAAGGTATTTAACTTTTCTGGATCCTGACGGCTTGAAGTTTGAATTGACAGAAGCAAAAAATCCGGATAACAGGGCACAGTGGGAAACCAAAGAAGTGAGTAAAGAAAATGCGGTTCATGGATTCCATCATATTACCATTACCACCAACAAAATGGAAGCCACTGCAGCAATTTTAACCCATGTATTGGGTTATCGCTTACAGGAAACTGAGGTAAACCGCTCCCGTTTCATTACTGATAGTGTGGAACATGCAGCAATTGTAGATTTAGTAGAAGCACCTGGGGAAGCTGTAGGGCATGTTGCAGGTGGTTCAGTACACCATGTTGCCTTCCGGGTTAAAGACGAAGAGACTTTGATGTATTTCAGAGATAAGATTGTGGAACTGGGTTTAAACATTACCGAAAAAATTGACCGCAACTATTTCTATTCCTTATACTTCCGTGAACCAGGAGGGGTACTTTTTGAACTGGCAACAGACAACCCCGGCTTCACCGTTGATGAGTCTTTAGAGGAGTTGGGCACCAATTTGAAATTACCGGCACAATATGAAAGTAACCGTGCAGTAATTGAGGGCATTTTACCTAAATTAAGTTAATTATGTATACACACCATAAAAACATCATCACGGCCGGAATTCCGGTAGAAAGTGCAGATAAAGCGATTATCTTTCTACATGGCCGTGGTGCTACGGCAGTCGATATCATTAGTCTGAACGATCATTTTCAGGTGGATGACGCTGCCTTATTTGCCCCGCAGGCAACCAACCATAGTTGGTATCCCTATAGCTTTATGGCGCCAGAGAATGAGAATCAACCGGCTTTAAACTCTGCACTGGAACTCATCTCGGAACTGGTGGCCGATATTGTTGCAAAGGGCATTCCATTAAATAAGATTTTTTTCGCCGGATTTTCCCAGGGCGCCTGTCTGACATTGGAATATATCAGCAGGAATGCTGCACAATATGGTGGTGCAATTGCATTTACCGGAGGCCTGATTGGAGAAACGATCAACAGGGCTAATTACAGCGGGGACTTCATGCAGACACCCGTATTCATCAGCACCGGAAATCCGGATCCTCATGTTCCGGTTTCCAGAGTTGAAGCGAGCAGCGATATCCTAAAAGAAATGAATGCAGAAGTACAGGTGAAAATTTACCCTGGAAGGGCGCACACCATTAGCAGGGAAGAAATTGATCTGGCCCGAAAACTGGTATTTCATCTTTAAGTTTAACCCGATATAAAAAACACAAATATGGCAAACACGATATTACATCAGGCCAACAGCCGCAGCCTCGCCGATCATGGCTGGTTGAAAAGCTATCAGACATTTAGCTTCGGAATGAATTATGATCCTGAACGCATACAGTTTGGTGCGTTGAGGGTACTAAATGACGACATCGTAGATGGAGGAATGGGATTCGGTGAACATCCTCATGACAATATGGAAATCATCTCGATTGCATTGGAAGGATCTCTTCAACATGAAGACAGCATGCAAAATGTAGCCATTATTGAACCAGGAGAAATACAGGTCATGAGCGCCGGAACAGGCATCTACCATAAAGAATTTAATAAGGACAAAAACCAGCCAGTGAAATTCCTTCAGATCTGGTTGTTTCCTAACCGGCGCAACGTTAGCCCAAGGTATCAGCAGGAACGATATGACACTTTACTAAAGCCCAATGAGTTTACCCAGATCTTATCCCCCGATCAGGAGGACAGCGGAGTCTGGATTTATCAGAATGCCTGGTTTCACATCGGTAAACTTGAAGCAGGAGTTAAGCTGACCCATCGTTTAAAAAACAAAGAAAACGGCATTTATGCATTTGTGATTAAAGGTGCGGTAAAAGTAAATGATCAGCAACTGGAAGAACGGGATGGCTACGGATTATGGGAAACCGAATCAATTGATATTGAAGCGATCAGCGCGACAGAGGTTTTATTGATGGAAGTCCCTATGAACTATTAATGCGATGGAAAAGACAGAAATTTTAGTAGTCTGCTGTCATCCGGAAATTTCAGCAACCATCATCCGCCTGATCAATAAAGATGAACAAATGACTGGTACTGCTGTGGTTTCTCCGGAAGCCGCAGTAGCCAGCTTTACTTCCGGATCATTTGACCTTGTACTGATTGGCGCAGGTTTGGCCCCGGAAACTGAAAAGCAACTGGAAACAGCACTCAAAAAGTTAAACCCAGTCATTCCGGTCATTTATCATTTTGGCGGTGGAAGTGGGTTGTTGTATACAGAGATTAAACAAGCCTTGAATAAGGTCTGAGGTGATGGAATGTTTTTTTATTGTATTATCTTGAGGTTTAGCATCTTTAAATGGACGATTTTTTGTTATTTTGAGTGTTATTAGTACACCGGGTTATTTTTATACAAATCCTACATGCCTGAAGAACAGAAAAACAAGAATATTTTATCCATCGATATTGGTGGAACAAGCATCAAAGCATGTATTTTAGACCCTAAGGGTGAACTGCTTTCCGAATTTAAAAAACTTCCCACTCCCAAAGACTCCAACCCGGAGCAGGTGATCAAATCGATCAGGGAACTGGTGGCGACACTGGATCTTCCTTTCGAAAAAATTTCTATTGGTTTTCCTGGTTATGTAAAATGTGGCGTGGTACAAACCGCACCAAACCTGGCTAAAAACAAATGGACCAATGTGGATCTTGCACAACAAATCAGTGATGCATTTGGAAAACCTGTCCGCCTGATTAACGATGCAGATCAACAGGCACTGGGTATTGTATCCGGTAAAGGTTTTGAAATTGTATTTACCGTAGGCACCGGTTTCGGCACAGCCCTGGTATTTGACGGAGACCTGCTTCCACATCTGGAACTGGCACATCTTCCAATTACCAAGACCAAGGATTACGATGATTATCTCGGCAATAAGGCTTTTGAGAAACACGGAAAGAAAGAATGGAATGAGCGTCTGAAACGCGTGATTGAAATCTACAAAACAGTATTTAACTACGACACCCTATATATCGGTGGTGGCAACTCCAAGGAGATTAATTTTCCATTAGACCATAACATCAAACTTGTATCCAACAAAGATGGAATCAAGGGTGGTGCAAAATTATGGGATATGGAAGAGAAGTTTCACGTATTCACCACACACCCTAAAAAATAAATAGCAGATAATGAACAAGTACACTTTAGGAATGATTGGCCTGGGCACAATGGGCCGCAATTTATTGCTTAACATGGCCGACAATGGCTTCTCAGTAACAGGTTATGATAAGAGTCAGGACATGTTAAAGAAGCTGGAGGAGGATGGTAAAGCACATCAATTGAAAGGTTTTGCGGTCCTTGAAGATTTCGTTCAAAGCCTGGAATTACCAAGAAGAATTGTTCTTCTGGTACCGGCAGGTCCCATTGTAGATAGTGTGATCCAGGAGCTTCTTCCTTTACTGGATAAAGGTGATCTGATCATTGACAGTGGAAACTCGCACTTTACGGATACCACCAGAAGGTCATTAGAACTGGCTGAACAGGGAATTCATTTCTTTGGAATGGGAATATCAGGTGGTGAAGAAGGTGCACGTTTTGGACCAAGCATGATGCCTGGCGGGGATAAAGCAGCTTACAATGCCGTAAAACCAATCCTTGAGGCGGTATCAGCAAAAGTAAATGGTGATCCATGTGTGGCATATATCGGTCCGGGAGCCTCCGGACACTTTGTGAAAATGGTACACAATGGTATTGAATACAGCATGATGCAAATCCTGGCTGAAACATATGACCTGTTAAAGAACAGCCTGGGTTACAACAATGAGCAGATCTATGCCGTATTCGAAAAATGGAACAATGGCCGTTTAAAATCCTTTTTATTAGAAGTAACCAGAGATGTTTTCAAGGTTAAAGATGTAAAATCCGGAGGTTACCTGATTGACGTGATCAAAGATCAGGCAAAATCAAAAGGTACAGGAAAATGGACTTCTCAGGTATCTATGGATCTTCAATTACCGATTCCTACCATCAACGAATCAGTAAGTGCACGTGATCTTTCCAAATTCAAAGATCTTCGGGTATCCCTTGGTGCAGCCTTGCCTCATCCTCCGGTTAAAATTGACGATGTAGAAGCTTTTATCGTTCATCTGGAGCAGGCTTTATATTTTGCGATGATCACTTCTTATGCTCAAGGTTTACACCTGTTGAACCAGGCTTCTATTGAATATAAATACGAACTGAACCTTCAGGAGATTTCCCAGATCTGGCGCGGAGGGTGTATCATCAGGGCGGTATTACTGGAAGATATTTATCAGGCTTATAAAAAACAACCTCAGCTGCCGCACCTTTATTCGGATGAAAGCATTCAGCAACAATTGAAAGATATCATACCGGGAACAAGAAATGTGGTAGTTACTGCAATTAACCATGGTATTGCCGTACCATGTTTTGCCTCTGCCCTTACCTATTATGATTCGTTAAGAACAGCAAATTCACCGCTTAACTTAACACAGGCACAGCGAGACTTTTTTGGCGCACATACTTTTGAACGTACAGATAGCGAAGGAATATTCCACGCGGACTGGAATTCAAACAATTCATAAATAACCCCAGTGAACTAAAGACACAAATTCACAACAATGAAAACAAGCATCAACCTCAATCCAACCATAATCGTAATTTTTGGTGGTACCGGTGATTTAAATTTGCGCAAACTTGCGCCTGCACTTTACAATCTACATTCTGACGGCTTTATGCCGGCAAAATATGCGATCATTGGTACAGCCCGAAAGAAGCTTACTGATGATGATTTCAGAAAAACATTGATGGGAGGCGTAAACAGCTTCTCCAGATCTGGTAAGGTGAAGGAAGATAAGTGGAACAAATTTGCAGAAAATATTCATTACAGCCCGGTTGATGTAGAAGCTCCGGAAACTTTTGGAGTTTTAAAAACTAACATAGAGAAGTATCAGAAAGAATTTGGCCCGGATACACAGATCCTGTATTACCTTGCAGTAGCGCCAAATCTATTCCCTCTGATTGCCAAATGCCTGTCTGAATATAACCTTGCAGGGGAAGAAGACAATTGCAGAATTGTGATCGAAAAACCTTTTGGAAGAGACCTGGAAACTGCCAGAGAGCTGAACAGCATCCTGACCAGCATCTTTACCGAAAAACAGATTTATCGTATTGATCATTATCTGGGTAAGGAAACCGTTCAGAATATCATGGCCTTCCGTTTTGCCAACTCCTTCCTGGAACCACTATGGAACCGTACCTATATCGATCACGTACAAATCTCTGTAACGGAGCAATTGGGTGTGGGCGACAGAGGAGGTTATTATGAGGGTGCCGGTGCACTGAGAGACATGATCCAGAATCACCTGCTTCAACTGCTTTGTTTAATTGGCATGGAAACCCCGATTAACTTTGATGCAGATGAGATCAGAAATAAAAAAGTCGATGTATTGAAAGCAATGCGTCCGTTCAGTCCGGAAGACATCAGGTTCAGTACCGTTCGCGGTCAGTACACCAAAGGATGGGTAGAGGGAAAAGAAGTTCCGGGATACCGTCATGAAAATGGCGTTGATCCGGATTCAAATACAGAAACCTTTGCTGCCATCAAGTTCTTTGTAGACAACTGGCGCTGGCAGGGAATCCCTTTCTATGTACGTACAGGAAAGCGTTTATTCCAGACTTCGTCATTGATCACCATTCAGTTTAAAGATGTACCTCACCAGGTTTTCCCTTCGGGAGTAACCGAGCACTGGCAACAAAACAGACTGATCATCAGCATCCAGCCGGAAATGAGTATCCGTTTACAGGTTCAGGCAAAAAGACCGGGACTGGACATGGTTTTAAATCCTGTAGATATGGTTTTCGACTATAAAGGAACGTATACTGCTCAGGCACCGGAAGCTTACGAAACGTTGTTACTGGACGTAATGACTGGAGATCAGACCCAGTTTATGCGTGCAGATCAGGTAGAAAGTGCATGGGAATTGCTGATGCCGATCGTGAATGCATGGGAGACTAAAAAATCATTGAGCTTCCCTAACTATACTGCTGATTCATGGGGTCCGGAAGATGCGGAAGCTTTGATTGCAAGAGATGGCTTCCATTGGTTTACTTTACCACTGAATAAGGATTAAAAAAAATCACATTTTTAAGAGGTTAATCGTAAGGGCATATATGGCAATTACGATTGACCTCTTGACAATAAAAACAAATCGTAATGAACTTATTGATATATAAAACCCAGGAAGAATTACAGGAAGATCTTGTCGATTATATTGTAGCGATCGCCAATAAAGCGATTGAAGAACAAGGTTGTTTCAATTTTGTACTTACCGGGGGGAACTCTCCAAAGGCATTGTACCATTCACTGGCGACCACCTATAAAAATAAAATCGACTGGACTAAAGTTTATTTCTTTTTTGGGGATGAGCGTAACGTAATGCCTACGCATGAAAGTTATAATGGTCTGATGGCAAAAAATGCTATGCTTGATCTGCTGGAAATTCCTGAAAATCAGATTTTCTATGTAGACACGACTCTGGCTCCTGAAAAAGCAGCTATTGAATACACCAAAGCGATCAATGCCCATTTCAAGGGTGGGGACCTGAGCTTTGACCTGATCCTTTTAGGGATGGGTGATGACGCACATACGGCCTCTCTGTTCCCTGGAACAACGATCCTGAACAGTAAAGAAGTAGAGGTTGACTCTGTATTTGTAGAAAAATTATCTACTTATCGCATCAGCTTCACCGCGCCATTGATCAATAAGGCAAAAAACATTGCATTTCTGGTTTTTGGAGAAAACAAAGCTGATGCAGTAAAACATGTGATCGAAGACAAGAAAAAGAATACCAGGTTATACCCTACCCAGCTGATTCAACCCGTTGACGGAAGTGTTACCTGGTTTCTGGACGATGCTGCTGCAGCCTTACTGGATAGCTAAATATTCAGACCTTAAATTAATATAAGGGTCCAATATCGGAATGCCCCAAAAAGTCTTTGACTTTTTGGGGCATTTTCTTTTATATTCGATTTCAAAGCGACAACGTTCATCTTTCGTTTATCGTATTCCGGGCTTTTTGAACCGGATAAAAAGGCGCCTCAAAATCGAATATAACGCACTTAACTATGAACAAAATGAATGATTTTTTCCTGAAATCAATACAAATGCCGATAGCTAAGTGATTTAGAACCCATTAGCAGATAGTTGTTCTATTATTAATAAAAAAACACTTAAATAAAGCAACTAAAAATGAACAATATGAACAGAGATTAAGCCCGTTTTCTGGCCTAAGTTTGAGGTAATAAAAAAACAAATTGGCTGTTTTCATGTATCCTGTGGCATAAAAACAACCATAAACCTCTTTCATCATGCTCTTGCTCAGACTGAAAAACATATATACAAGTTGTTTTTGGTTGCTGCTAACTTTCCTGTTAGTGGCTGGAGGAGGAAATGTGGTGAAGGGACAGCTGAGAACTTATGCCGGGATTTTGGGTTTACGCTCTGGAACCACCGGGGGAGCAAACGCCATCCTAACTGACGAAACTTTTGCTACCACTACCAGTCCGGTAGGACTTGCCAGTACATCCTCCCTTCAATTGCTATTTGCCAATACAACCAATGTGGTACCTGCAAACACCATTGTTTTTGTCAAAATCAATACGATTGGCTCCGTAGGTGTTACGGTCCAGACTGGTGCAACTTCCACAACTGCAGGTACAGATGTAGCCACCACGATGAATGTACTATTTTCTCCGGATGGAACCAATCTTTACGCCGCAGTCACTGCTGCCGTTCCATTTAATGCCGTGAAAGTAACCGTCACAGGAGCCTTGCTGGGCTCAAATTCCGTCAGGACATATTACGCATTTTACAATCAGAACAATCCGCTTGATTGTGGAACCGGAATGGCTGCCGGAAAGGCGGTGAATGCTGTATTGGCTATTGGCGCAGATGTCACGAATCCACTGAATGCCATTGATAACGACCCCACCCTTTCTACTGCTGCTTTTTTGACCTTAGGAACCCTTGCGGTTGCGGGTACTGTATCTGAAAATGTATATTTTTCCGGCCCATCTACTACGGGAGATGCTGTCCGCGCTACTTTTTCTATTCCTCCAAGCTTATTAAATGTTGGGCTTTTGGGCAATATCTCCATCCAGGCCTATAGTGGAAATACACCCATCGGTACTCCTCAAAGTCTGGCTTCAGTACTCAGTCTGGACTTGTTGGGATTACTGGGCAGCAATGCGAAATACACATTTTATTTTGTTCCAGGCCAGACATTTGACCGGGTCGAATTCGTAGTAGGTGGCGTAGTATCTCTTTTAGGTGGTTTAAACCTCTACGATGTTCAAAGGGTGCCCAGCCCCCTGATTGCTGGCGCCAGCCCTTTAAGTGAAGTGAGTGCCTGCGGAACAACCGCAACAGTCAGCATTGCCGCTCCTTTGGCAGGCATCACCTACCAGTGGTACAATACGGCCAGTGGCGGTACAGTTTTGGGCACAGGTACTTCATTTCCTGTAACGGGATTAACTCCTGGAACCACCAGCATTTATTATGTAGAAGCCATAAAACCAGGTTGTACCAATGCCTTAAGGCATCCGGTTCAGATTAAATCCCTTGCCTTACCTACTGTTGGTCCAATTACCGGTAATACCAATATCTGTTTAAATCAGTCAACTACACTAAGCAGCACTTCAACCGGAGGTGTCTGGTCCAGTAGTGATCCTTTAATCGCCACCATTAACAGCAGTACCGGTGTGGTAACTGCGGTATCCTCAGGAAGCAGTACCATTACTTATACCTATACAGATCCTGCTACAACCTGCTCCAATTCCGTCCAGGCAACCCTCACCGTAAAGCCTCTTCCTGCCCTAAGCAGCAACCTCAGCCCCGTTGTCTGCAGTGGCAGTGTCTTTAATTATACTGCTACAAGTAATTTAGGAGGGACCACCTTTAATTGGAACCGTGCTGTTGTTTCAGGTATCAGTAATCCTGCAGGCTCCGGCCTGACCAGTAGTATCAACGAAACACTGATAAATACCACCAATTCAGCTATTACCGTCACCTATGTATTCAACCTAACAGCAGATGGATGCTCAAATGTAATCAATGTCCAGTTAAAGGTAAATCCCAAGCCTGGGATTCCACATATATTATCTCAATAACCTCTTAATTATTCACAAACCCCTAAAATTTTAAAAATTATGAAAACGACAAGTAAAACAATCAGACTGGCAGTAGCATTTTGTTTCCTGTTCATCTTGCCATTAAGCGTTTTTTCAGCTACACCAGACATCTACGTATGCGGTACAGGATCCGTTACACTTGCCTATAGCGGTACTTATGTACTGGCAACAGGTGATAAGGTGGTATGGCAAAAGGTAGACGCCGGCGGAGTTCCCGTTAGCGGATATACCGCAGTAGTCAATACTTTTTCCGGAACAGCGGGTAGTGCAGATCTTACCGTAACTGGTGGCACGGATATTACCGCAGCCGGTGAACATTTTTGGGTGGCTCATGTAATCAGCGCAGATCCTGCAGCCTGTACCGGAGATGTATCCACACCTATTGATATCTATATGCTGCCTACATTTACTGTGGCTGTTACTCCGGCAGCAACGACCTATTGTGTGGCTGGAACAACAAATACAACTAAAACTGTGGTTAGTTCATTGGCTACTCCGGCCTCGGGGCTTCCTGCGAATGTAGTTTTTACCTACGATTGGAATGGTACAACTCCTGGTGCAGGTACAGTAGACGGAACTGATTCTAAAAAATTCAACATGACTTCTGTTACTCCGGCCAGCTATACTGTTACTTCCAACGTAAAATATGATGTATCCGCAACAGGAAAAACGTTAAAATCAGCAGGTGGTACCGCATGTCTTGAAACCGGTTCAACAACAATTACCGTTGCGCCTAAGCCAGGAACACCAACGATTACAGTTTCTTAAAACTAAGGTACAAATGTCTTACCTATAACTGATTAAATACGTGTCGAACAGAAAAATAAGTTTTGTGTCAGGTATGCTGTTGCTTAGTGCAACGGCATGCTTTGCGCAATCTTCTGGTTCTACTTCGACGAATATTCCAAATGGATCTTCTCTGAAGCTACGGGCCAATTCTGTTTATGCCGTATCCTATCAATGGATCAAAGACGGTGTAACGATTCCGAGTGCTACTCAACAGGAATATGTTGCATTACTACCCGGCACTTATACCGTAATTTCATTCAATACGGAAGGCTGTGCCTCCGATATCTCAGCACCGCTGATTTTAACCTCCGACCCCGGCCCTTCCGTTACAGCGGATGTAATGATCAAAAAGCAATCAGAACTCAAAGGGGTCAGCATCAACAATACTTTTGAATACACCATTCAGGTGAAAAATAATGGCGCAGGTGCAGCAAACCTGATCAAAGTACATGATGTGCTGCCTAATGAATTAATTCTGGAAGAACTTGGAAGGCCAACATTGGGTTTTGCAAATTACAACCAGGGTAGCAAAACCATCCTCTGGGAAATTGTCAGGTTGGAAAACGGAGCAACTGCGGACCTTAAAATAAAGGTGAAGGCTCTAAATTCCGGAATGATCAGCAATACCGCCACAGTAACGGCCACTGAACAGGATCCCAACCCGGATAACAATACCTCCACAGACCTTAAATCAGTGGCAAACATTACGATTCCCAATGTATTTACCCCCAATGGAGATGGTATGAACGACACTTTTGTTATCCCGGGACTGGAATTTTTTGAGGCCAATGAACTCACTATATTTAATCGCTGGGGCTCTACTGTGTACGACAAAAAAGGATACAAAAATGATTGGGATGGATCCCAGTTAAATGAGGGTACCTACTTCTACCTATTGAAAATCAAATCAGCTTCCAACAAATGGGAGGTCTATAAAGGGTTCATTACCATTATCCGCGGAAAATAGAACATTAAATGATCAGTTATTAAGATGAAAAAAGCTTTATTACTATTCCTTTTAATTTGCATCCATCAGGGACTTCGTGCCCAACAGGACAGCCAGTTCACCCAATACCTCTTCAATGGGCTCCATATTAATCCGGCATATGCAGGGACGAAAGGGGATTATTACATTCAGTCTTTTTATCGTTCTCAATGGCAGGGCGTAACAGGTGCACCAAAATCCTTTTCCATCGCAGCCGACGGATCCTTTTATGACGGTAATGTCGGACTTGGTTTAATTGTAGCCAATGATCAGATTGGTGCACAAACCAGTCTTACAGCCTTTGCAAATTATGCTTATCATTTAAGGTTAAATGATGAGGGAAATGCAAACCTCTCCTTTGGATTGGCCGCAGGTATGATGCAAATGGGCCTTAATGGAAGGAAGTTGATCGAAATAAACCCGGGAGATGGCGCCATCATGCCATACGCCTCACAAACCAAAATCTATCCGGATGCACGTTTCGGAATTTACTATTCCAGCAAGAAATATTTTGCGGGTATTTCGGCTACAAACCTGGTCGCCAGATATATGTCTGACAAAAACAGTAACGATTTTCTGGTACCAGTACCTGAACCTCATTTTTACTTCAGCGCAGGTGCATTGTTTCCGTTGAGTGATGACATCCACATCAAACCAAGTATTTTAGTTAAAGATGACATTAAAGGGCCAACCTCAGTTGATTTTAATGCCTTTTTTTTAATTAAGGAGCGCGTGTGGATCGGCAGCTTTTACAGAGGTTCTTACAACATACACAATCGCAACCTGCAGCAAAATCTGCCTGTTAACAATTCTATTGGTTTAATTACTGAAATATTTGCTACCCCGGATCTCAGAATCGGGTATTCTTACGACTATTCCCTTGGCAAACTCAGAGGTTATGGCAGTGGAAGTCATGAAATTTCTGCCGGACTGTATATCAATAAGAAAGATTATAAAAAAACCAGGCTCACCCGGTGTTATGTCTTTTAAACAATTCAGCAATTACCTTGTTATAGTTATCAGCTTACCTGTCCCTGTATGGAACCTAAGATTGATATACTCATTACAGGAGGTGGACTGGCGGGATTAACCGCAGCAATCCATCTCTTAAAATCAGGATTTCCAGTAACACTTATTGAAAAAAACACTTACCCTCATCATAAAGTATGTGGCGAATATATCTCGAATGAGGTTCTTCCCTACTTCGAATGGCTGGGTATAGACATTCAGGACCTTCAGCCCAACCGGATTCAAAATTTCCAGATCTCTACCATTAAAGGCGACCATGTAAAAGCAAGCCTTCCCCTGGGCGGCTTTGGAATCAGCAGATATACCCTTGATGCCTTTCTCTACAAATATGCAGCACTAAATGGTTGTGTCTTCATCCATGAAACGGTCTCCGACATTACTTTCAAGGAAGATGAATTTCAGGTAAGCCTTTCGAACAAGCAGGTGATTCCAGCCAGAATTGTAATCGGGGCCTATGGTAAAAGAGATGCGCTGGATCAGAGGTTATCCAGGAGCTTCATTCAAAAGAAGTCGCCATGGCTTGCCATAAAGGGGCACTATGAAGGTTCTTTTCCCGATGGGCTCGTCGCCCTCCATACTTTTGAGGGTGGATATTGTGGTGTTTCCAAAATTGAAGACAACCGGATCAACATCTGTTATCTGGTAAATTATGCCTCCTTCAAATCCTACAAAAGCATTCCAGAACACAGAATGCAGGTGCTTTACAAAAATGAGCACCTAAGGAAAATCTTCGAAAATTCAACAATGATTTTCGACCAATCGATGGTGATCGGACAGATTTCCTTTGAACGAAAAAAGGCTGTAGATCAACACATACTCATGATTGGAGATACCGCCGGATTGATCCACCCGCTCTGTGGAAATGGAATGGCAATGGCTGTACTTAGCGCTAAGATTTGTGTAGAGTCCATTATCTCCTATTTAGACGGAACAATTTCAAGTCGTCAGGAACTGGAAATACATTACCAGAATTTATGGAACAAACACTTTAACAGAAGGCTCATCACCGGAAAAATAATTGCCGGGATCCTGAGGAAGAAGCAACTCTCTTCCCGATTCTTACGTATCTTAATGAGGTTTCCATCCTTATTACCACTACTGATTAAACAAACCCATGGAAAACCTATAATGAATAAATGATGATAAATACCTCCCGAAGAAGTGAAGCAACAGAAATCATGGATAATTTTTCCATGGAGGGGGAAATATTGAGAGATGCCCTCGACAAAATTGCAGGAATCAACCGGCTTTTAGGAGGAAATAAAATCAGTATTCAGGGAGTGAATGCTTTGCTTAGGAGCGGCAAAGAGAGAGAGGAAATCAGAATTCTTGACGTCGGCTGTGGCAATGGAGATATGTTGAGGACATTGGCAGATTTTGCGATTAAAAAACAATTCAAATTCCATCTCACTGGCATAGATGCAAATTCCTTTACCATTGGTTATGCCCGGCAATTGTCTGAAAATTATGAAAATATTCATTTTCAATGTGCCGATATATTTGAGGAGATCCATTCGGAAAATAATTACGATCTCATTCTCTGCACCCTCACCCTCCACCACTTTAAAGATGAAGAGATCTTAAAGCTTATCAGCAGTTTTAAAGAAAAATCAAGGCTGGGTATTGTAATTAATGATCTACAGCGCAGCGCCATTCCCTACTACCTGTTTACCGCGTTATGTTTTGTTTTCCGGCTCAATAAGATGTCGAAACAAGATGGACTGGTCTCCATTTTGAGAGGATTTAAGAAAGCTGACCTGCAGCAATACTCCAAACAATTAAATTTAAAAAATACCACCATCCGATGGAAATGGGCATTCCGCTACCTATGGATTATCCCTTCAATATGAGTGTAAAAATTAAAACGATTGCCAGGGCATTGCCTGCCTATTCCAGGACTACAGAAGAGATCATTCCCTTTTTGGACGGATGGCTGTCCGGGCAAGAGGACCGGTTTATCAGAAAGGTAAAAAAGATCTTCGAAAATGCGATGGTCGACAAAAGATACTCGATCATGTCGCCGGAAGAAGTTTTCAGTAAGATCTCCTTTGAAGAAAGAAATGATATTTACATCAGAGAGAGCATCCGGCTTGGAACGGATTGTCTAAAGCTGGCTTTGGAAAAAGCCGACTGGAGTGCGGCAGATTTAGATTATATCATTACGGTGAGCTGTACAGGAGTGATGATCCCATCTATGGATGCTTACCTCATCAATAACTTAAAACTACGACAGGATATTGTACGCTTACCGGTTACCGAAATGGGTTGTGCTGCCGGAATCTCAGGAATGATTTATGCCAGGAATTTTCTACAGGCAAATCCCGGAAAACGTGCAGCAGTAATTGCGGTAGAATCGCCAACTGCCACATTCCAGCTGAATGATTTTTCCATGGCCAATATCGTGAGCGCTGCTATTTTTGGGGATGGTGCCGCCTGCGTGCTGATGTCTTCCGATCCTCGGGATGAAGGGCCCGAAATGATAGCAGACGAGATGTACCATTTCTACGATGCGACTCAGTTAATGGGTTTTCGCCTGCAGAATACGGGATTAACAATGGTACTGGATGTGGAGGTTCCGGAACAGATTGCTTTACATTTCTCTCAGATCATCCATCCTTTTCTGGCGAAACAAGGGTTAAGCATTGCAGAGATAGATCATCTGATCTTTCATCCCGGCGGAAAGAAAATCATTCAGATCGTCGAAGAATTGTTTAGTCAGTCAGGGAAAAATATCAATGAGACTAAAGAAGTACTCCGGCAATATGGAAATATGTCAAGTGTCACCGTACTCTATGTACTGGCCCGGTTTATGGATACCCGTCCTAAGAAAGGAGAACTTGGTCTGATGCTGAGTTTCGGACCGGGTTTTTCTGCTCAGAGAATATTATTAAAGTGGTAAATTAGCAGATTAATTATAGAAAAAGACATGAATACAGCAGAATTACTTAGCCACTTACCTTATACCAAGCCATTTTTATTTGTTGATGAGTTGCAGCACATTGATGAAAACAGTGTGAAAGGATCTTATACCTTTTCTAAAGATCTTGATTTTTATAAAGGTCATTTCAAGGACCAGCCGGTAACTCCAGGTGTGATCTTAACGGAAACAATGGCTCAGATTGGTTTGGTTTGCCTGGGTATCTACTTAACAGCAACAGCTGTTGGTGGTGTTCCCGGACATGTGATGCTGACTTCGACCGCCATCGATTTCATGAAGCCCGTTTTCCCGGGAGAGAAAGTAACTGTAACCGCAGAAAAGGTATACTTCCGTTTTAAAAAATTAAACTGTACCGTACAAATGACAAATGAAGCAGGCGAGGTCGTTTGTAAAGGAACGATTGCAGGAATGGTAACCAATAAAATGAATGCTTAACAGGGTAGTCATAACGGGTTTGGGTATAGTTGCCCCAAATGGGCCTGAACTCGGCTCATTCCTGGAGGCGATGCGCCTGGGTCGTTCCGGAATCGCCCATGATCCGCAATTGAAAGAACTCCAGTTTTCCTGTCAGATTGCAGGAAAACCATTTCTCTCTGAAGAACGGATTGCCCGCTATTTCTCGGAGCTGGAACTAAAAAACTTTAACAGCTCCGGGATTTTATATGGTGTAATTGCTGCCATGGATGCCTGGAGGGACGCGGGATTAAGTACAGAAGCCACAGAAGAACCGGACTGGGACAGTGGGACCATTTTTGGAGCCGGCAGCTCCGGAGTTGATAAATTCAGAGAAGCAATTTATAAAATAGACGACTTGCAGGCCCGTAAACTGGGGAGTACCATTGTCATGCAAACCATGGCGAGTGGCATCAGTGCCTATATTGGCGGGAAGCTTGGACTGGGCAATCAGGTCAGCACAAACTCTTCGGCTTGTACAACAGGCACAGAAAGCATTTTAATGGCTTATGAGCGCATCAAATCAGGACAGGCAGTCCGAATGCTTACCGGTAGTACCAGCGATAGCGGGCCCTATATCTGGGCTGGATTCGATGCCATGCGGGTATGCACATTCAAGCACAATGATTCTCCGGAACAAGGATCAAGACCCATGAGTGCCAGTGCCAGCGGTTTTGTTCCGGGAAGCGGCGCCGGGGCCCTGGTGCTGGAGTCATTGGAAAGCGCCCTGTCCAGAGGAGCGAGAATCTATGCAGAGGTTCTTGGAGGAAATATCAATTCCGGCGGGCAACGCGGTAATGGCACGATGACTGCACCAAATACAATCGCCGTTCAACGTTGCATCACTGCTGCAGTTCATCAGGCCGGCATCCAGGCGGCCGACATCGATCTCATCAACGGACACCTCACCGCGACTTCAAAAGATCCCATCGAAATCATGAACTGGAGTATGGCCCTGCAAAGATCAGGTCAGGATTTTCCCTATATCAATTCTTTAAAATCTATGGTTGGACATTGTTTAGGTGCAGCGGGAAGTATCGAATCTGTGGCCGCGGTGTTACAGTTACATCATGGATTTATAGCAGCAAACCTGAACTGTGAGGACATACATCCGGATATCTCTGCCTGCATAGATGCTGATAAAATACCCCGGAAGATGGTAGCTAAAGACATCAATATTATAGCCAAAGCAAGCTTTGGATTTGGAGATGTAAATGCCTGTATCATTTTAAAAAAACTTATTACTCCCTGATCTGTTTGATAGGAGTAACAGGGGGATCGACTACTATTTCAAAAGAAAACATGGATAGACAATTATTACTCTCAAAATTAAAAACCATTGTTGCCAGCTATAGTCATGACAAGGATGCTTTAGAATACCTCAGCGAAACCACCGATTTCACAAAAGACCTGAAAATCAATTCTGCCAATCTGGTGGATGTAGTACTGGATGTCGAAGAAGAGTTCGACATTGAAATAGACAATCTTTCTATGGAACGTATGCTCAATATCAGCGCTGCTATAGAAATTATAGAAAGTAAACTGAAAGAGAAGTGATCGGTAACGACATCGTTGACCTGCTGCAGGCAGATACAGACAGCAACTGGCAGAGAAAAGGATATCTTTCAAAAGTTTTCTCAGCTGATGAGCAGGAGATGATCCGGCAGTCGGCCAATCCTTGTCAGCTGGTCTGGCTGTTATGGAGCATGAAAGAAGCCGCGTATAAGGTTCATTCCAGAAGAAAAAACTGGCATGTTTTTGCTCCGGCAAAACTGCTTTGCAGCGAACTTAATATCCATGGTCAGCTTGCGTCAGGTATTGTTATTTGTCAGCGGCACCGGTATTTTACGCAAAGCTCAGTCTGTACTGACTTTATCCATACCATTGCCAGTGAAAGCTTTCCCATACCACCGGTAAGAATTGAGATCAGTAGTTACGACCCCGCTGAGCGCAGTTACCGGAATACAGCACCGGCCACAGTTAGTCACCATGGCCGATACCTTGCCCTGGCTTATTTGTAGTTCGATTGAACCAGATTCTCTTCAATCAAAAGGTTGATGATTCCATCAGCCATACCTACTTTAGGCACATAGATTTGTTTGATGCCTGTCCATTTCAACAATGTGATATAAATTTCACAAGCTGGAATAATTACGTCTGCACGATCCGGATTCAGACCAAAGACATTAATCCTTTCCTTTAAAGAATGTGCATTCAGATTGTTATATAGACCTTTCAATTTTAAGAATGACATTGGCATTCCTTCTTTTTCATCAGACATCCGGTAAAGTTTGTTGATGTTTCCACCCGTACCTATGGCTGCAAGATTTTTTAGTGTTTTCGTATTTTCCTTCACCCACAATTTCATTTCCTCCCAGGTCTCTTCCCTGTCCTGGTTGTCCAGGATTCTGATCGTTCCGATGTCAAAAGATTTAGAGGCAATCGGAATGCGGTTTACAAATACAGAAAGCTCCGTACTTCCTCCACCTACATCAATATACAGGTAACTTTTTTTGTTATCCAGGTTCTCTTCAATATGATTGGAATAAATGATATTGGCTTCTCTTTGTCCTTCGATAATTTCCAGATCAAGATCAGTTAATTTCTTTACTTTTTTGATGATATCGGTTCCATTTTCTGCTTCACGCATGGCGGAAGTAGCACAGGCCAGATATTTAGACACCTGATATACATCCATCAGGTTTTTGAAAGCAGCCATTGTTTTTAACAGGTCTTCAGTTTTACGTTCCGAGATGCGGTGATCCAGGAAGGCATCATCTCCCAAACGTAAAGGAACCCGGATCAAAGTGTTTTTTTTGAAGCCAAAGCCTTCATCATTTTTCGTGATATCAGCAATTAATAACCTAACGGCATTTGACCCTATATCTATAGCAGCATATCTAAGCATTGGCTTTATTGATGTTTATTTTTTAAGTAATTGTAGGTCTGCACCTGCGCCCTAACTTTTGTATTGATTCTGTTTTTATGATATTTATTATTGTTCAGTTTGGTAATATCCCGTGCTTTAACATTGTCCTGTAACTGAAATTCGATGATGTCTCGGATCTCCTGGCGAACCTCCTTATCGAGTACCGGAAAGCCGACTTCTACCCGATGTTCGAAATTTCTGCTCATCAGATCTGCTGAGGAAAGGAACATTTCTTCTTTCCCGCCATTTCCAAAGATGAAAACCCTCGCATGTTCCAGAAATTTATCAATGATGCTGATTACCGTAATATTTTCGCTGAAACCGGGAACTCCGGGCACCAGCGTACAGATTCCTCTAACGATCATCTTAATCTTCACTCCTGCATTGCTGGCTTCGTATAATTTTTCTACTACTCCCTCATCGGCAAGACTATTTACTTTCAGGATCATATATGCCGGTTTCCCCTGTTTCGCAATTTTGATTTCCCGTTCAATCAGGCCATAGAACTTCGTTCTGGAATCAAGGGGGGAGACGATCAGGTGTTTGAAACCATCCGCTACCGTTTTTTTATTCAATGCGGTAAATAGCTTCAGCAGGTCATGAGTAATTTCCTTTTTCGCCGTAAAAATACTGTGGTCACAATAGATTCTTGCTGTTTTCTCGTTGAAATTTCCCGTAGCGAGGTTCGCATAATAAACCGCCCTGCCCTTTTCCATTCTCTTCACCAGACAAATTTTGGAATGCACCTTATAATCAGTCAGTCCATAATTCACATTTACCCCTTCTTCCTTAAGCCTGGTACTCCAAAAGATATTGGCCTGTTCATCAAACCTGGCTTTCAGTTCTACTAGACAGTTTACCTTTTTACCATTTTTTGCCGCGTTGATCAAAGCGTTAACTACTCTGGAATTTTCTGCAAGCCGGTACAAGGTGATATTGATCTCCGTAACTTTCGGATCAATGGCCGCCTCTCTTAAAAATAGAATGATATAATCGTAGGATTGATAAGGCAGGTTGATCAGGTAATCGCGTTCGGCCAGCTTATTAAAGATGCT
Organism: Pedobacter steynii; assembly: GCF_001721645.1. Taxonomy (NCBI): domain Bacteria; kingdom Pseudomonadati; phylum Bacteroidota; class Sphingobacteriia; order Sphingobacteriales; family Sphingobacteriaceae; genus Pedobacter; species Pedobacter steynii. The sequence continues at coordinate 141,587 of NZ_CP017141.1, forward strand.
TTCTGTGCGGTGTAATCCAGAAACCTTAATCGGCGGATTTTGCGCATATTCCAGCTCTTTACCACCCACATTAGGGAAGGAAATAAAATCACCAAACCGGTGGTAACGGTTACCCGGAATCAGGCTTTCGGCTTCAATTTTCATCTTGTTCACGAGTACGGTAAGCATTTCAAAGGGCATTTCCGTATCGTATAGCAAGCGCATCGGCTTTCCTTTTTTACGTTTATCAAGGCTACTCTTCAATTCCTCAATAAACTTATCGCTTACATTTTTATCGATGTCCAGTTCCGCATCACGCGTCAACTGAATAGAATAGGCACTCAGCTCATCATAGTTAAAAACATAAAATATATCGTCCAGACAGTATTTGATAATGTCTTCGGCAAGAATAATAAATTTAAGGCCGTTAGTTTCCGGTAGCACTAAAAATCTGGGAAGATCCGGAGGCAATTCGATCAGGGCATACCTGGCATTCGTTTTAGACGATTTTTTAGAAAGCCTGACAAAGAAATATAGATAACGGTCTTTAAGTTCGGGAAAAGGCTTCTCCAGGTCCACCATAATGGGCACCAGATTGGAAAGTATTTTATCCCGGAAATGGTTTCTTACAAACTCTCCCCTCGCCACATTCAGCTGGGTTTCATTCAGGATAAAGATCCTGTTTTGTGCCAGTTCGTTGATTAGCGTGGCCTGGAATAACTGTTCGAACTTACGCTCCTGTCTGACCACAATATTCTTTATTTCATTCAGGATCTTTTTGGGATTGAAACCCAGTAAAGCTTTTGCTTTTTCGTTTAGATTGGCTAAACGACTCATTGTGGCTACCCTAACCCTATAGAATTCTTCCAGGTTAGAAGAAAATATAGACAGGAACTTGATCCGCTCAATCAGGGGAACCGTTTCATCTGCAGCTTCCTGCAGGACCCGTTCGTTAAAATATAACCAACTGATCTCTCTATTTAGAAATGGTGCCTTTTTTCTCGTCATGTATAAAATAAAAAAATCCCTGTAAGAAACAGGGATGCTCAAAACTGCAAATTCTATTGTTAAGTAATTGTTAATTATCACTTAACCATAGAATTAAAACTTAACCTCCCGTTATTTGCTCTCTGCAGCATCCTTCACAGGCGCTACAGGTTCCGCAGCAACTTCAGGCTTTGCCGGAGCAGGCTCTGGTTTGGCGGGTGTGGCTTTCGGCCCACTTGCTTTTGGTGCAGCAACAGGTTTGGTGGCAACAGATTTAGCGACCACTGGTTTAGCTGCAGCAGCCTTAGGGGCAGCCGGTTTCCTGGCGGCAGTGGGCTTTGCAGCCGGCTTAGCTGTTGTTTTTGCAGGCGCTTTTACGGCTGTAACAATTTCTTTTTTAGCATCAGCTGCAGCCTCAGTGACCGCTTTAGCAGCAGTTTTTGTTTTAGCTACCACCTTAGTCGCAGTTTTAGCAATAGCATCAGCAGCCTTTTCTTCGCTGGCAATTGCAGCAACTTTGACGCTTTGAACTACGGGTTTAGCCTTTGCAACCGCTTTCTTAACTACTTTCTTTGCATTTTTAACGTCTTTGGAAACTTCCTTCTTCACCTCTTTCTTTACAGACTTGGCTTTCTTTTCTGCTTTTTTACCAGCTTTAGCAGCTTTCTTTTTCACGGAGTCACTTGCCGCAGCTGCTTCTTCCAGTTTTTCATTCACTACTTTCCTTACTTCCAGGAATTTCTTAGACAATTTACCGGCAACAACCTTGCTGGCTTTGGCAATATCATCCCCTATTTTCTCGGCATCATGGCCTAAATGTTTTACTACTTCAAAGAACTTATCGCTAAGACTCTTTTCCAATTGTTTTTTGGCTGCCTTTTTATCAGCTTTCTTTTGCACTCTTGATTTATTGCCTTTCATATTCTTTTATTTATAAGTTTTATTGTTGATCGTATTCTTTGTTTAATGTTATATTTGTGAGAAGAACCCTCAATGGGTTAATTTTTACTTTAAATCTAATATATTTTTTATTCTAAAGCTATAATCATGCCCACTTTTGATATTGTAAGTAAAGTTGACGCGCAAACTTTTGACAACGCGATGAACAATGCAAAAAAAGAAATCCTGAACCGTTACGATTTCAATACGTCTAAAAGTACGATAGACCATGATAAGAAGACCAACCTAATCACTATCGTAACAGAAGACGATATGCGTTTAAAGGCCATTCAGGATGCTATTATTTCCAGAATGGTAAAACAAGGTCTGGATTCTAACAGCCTGGACTTTGGTAAAGAACAATATGCTTCAGGAAATATGATCAGAAAAGAGATCTCTGTTAAGGAAGGAATTGACAAAGAAACTGCTAAAAAAATTGTTGCAAAAATAAAAGCCAGTGGACTAAAAGTTCAGGCTTCAATGATGGATGACCAGGTTCGTGTACAAAGTAAAAGCATTGATGACCTGCAAGGCGTCATTGCACTTTGCAAGGGCGAAGATTTTGGACAACCGTTACAATTTATAAATATGCGTAACTAATCTTTTTACGTCACTTTATTTCCGGACAATTCCAGAAATAAGGTGACGTAATTTTTAGAGGTAAACCGATACTCATGGAAATTATTGACAGTGGTTTTATTTATTCAGACGACAAGCAAAAAATAGATGCGGTTGCCGTTCACCATTACCTGAGCACCCAATCTTATTGGGCTCAGAATATTCCCTTGAAAACCGTTCAGAAATCTATCGATAATTCCCTCTGTTTTGGAATTTACAAGGATGCCGAGCAGATTGGATTTGCCAGATGGATCACCGATAAAGCTACCTTCGCCTACCTTGCTGATGTATATGTATCTGAGATTTACCGCGGACAGGGACTTTCTAAAAAGCTCATGTCCCTGATGCTTTTCCATCCTGATTTACAAGGATTAAGAAGGTATATGCTGGCCACCATGGATGCCCATGGCTTATATGCACAATTTGGGTTTAAACAAATTGACCATCCGGAAAGGCTCATGGCAGTTGTCATTAAAGACGCCTACCTGTAAAACCGGCCTTAAACCGTTTTCACATCCCCCTCACTATAATCCCTGATATCAGCAATATATCCGTTCAGGATAAGGAAATCAAACAAAGGTTTGGCATCAGGCGTCACCGGCATATTTGCACTGGTAATTACCGTATTGGTCTTTTTGTCCAGAAAAGGATAGGCGAATAAGCGGACATTCTTACTGAACATATCACTCACATAGCTCAACAGCTGACTGGAATAGTTCTCTCCGAAGTTATTGGAGTTGAACACAAATTTAAGGTTATTGATGTTCGTAGAAATCCCCACACTTTTCGGCTTGCAACGGTCTAAATATTTAGCCAGTTTGTTGTGTCTGGTAAAGTTAGATACCATCACAAGGTTACCAGTTTTGCACATGTCTTCCGCACGTTTAGCCACGGCTTCCAGGTCGAAGCTTTCTGGTTCTTCTTCTCCGGAACTCAGCACATTGGACATCAACACTTCAATCAATACACTTAAATTCTCTTTACTGACACTTTCGGAGTGTACAAACTGGTCTACAGCTTTATTTAACATGCTGAAGTTGGGATTGGATTTCTGCGCGTATTTCGTCCGCAAAATCATGATGTCCTTTTTATACAAAAGATCTTTAGGTAAACAAGGTTTACCAAGAGAGTCAAATATAGCGGCATCCGAGAAGTCCTTTACAATCAGGTAAAGGTTCAAAAGGATGTTGTTGATATTTTTAAATGCAGGTCCGTTGACTGAGATTAAATCGATCTCCACAGAACCTACAGTAAGGTTATCTGCCAGAGATTCAATCATTGTTTTTGGATCCTGATTATAATAAAAGGCAGCATAAACCAGGTTTACTCCAATAATCCCCAATACATTCTGTTGCAATGCAGCATCGGTATCCAGTAACCTGACGTGGAAAAAGATTTCATTAGGCTCCCCTCCAGGCTCTGCCTGGAAACGGATTCCAATCCAACCGTGAGGATCATTTGATTTGTTATAATTTAAGGTTGTTACGGTATCTGCAAAAGCAAAGAAAGTACGGTCATCATATTTCTCTCCGTGTAACCTTTCATTCAGTAAGCTAAACTCATGGCTCAGCATTTTCAGTAACCTGGACTGACTAACATACCTGCCAGATTCTTCAACTCCATAAATCGCATCACTAAACGTCATGTCATAAGCAGACATGGTTTTAGCAACCGTTCCTGAAGCAGCCCCAGCAGTAAAAAAGTTACGGGCCACTTCCTGTCCTGCACCGATCTCTGCAAAGGTTCCGTAAATCTTAGGGTTTAAGTTAATCTTCAAAGCTTTACGCTTGGTATCCAGAATTTCTCTTTCCATTTTGCAAAAATAACACAATAACACGGAATTCAGGCCATAAAATTGCCTATCTTGATTTCAATTTTTTTAAGATCAAAACACTACCTTGGTTGTCAGATGCTAAACGTTAAAAACCTCGACATACAGTTCCTGAATAAAGAAGATAAATCCTGTCTAAAAGCCGTGAACGATATTAGTTTCCGGGTAGAAAAAGGAAAAGTTCTGGGCATTGTCGGGGAATCAGGATCTGGAAAATCAGTAACTTCATTCTCTATTATGAGGTTACATGATCCGGAAAATACCAGGATTACCGGAGATATTGAATTTGACAGGATCGACCTGCTTGGCTTATCCGCAGCTGAGATCAGAAAATACAGGGGCAATAAAATTGCCATGATCTTTCAGGAGCCTATGACTTCTCTAAATCCTGTCTTCACCTGTGGTTATCAGGTTCAGGAAGCCATTATACTCCATCAGCATAGTAATAAAAGCGAGGCCAGAGCACAGACTATCGAATTATTTAAAGAGGTACAACTCCCTCGTCCGGAGCAAATTTTTGAAAGCTATCCCCATCAGCTTTCCGGCGGACAAAAGCAGAGGGTAATGATTGCCATGGCACTTAGCTGTAATCCGGAGTTGTTAATTGCCGATGAGCCAACGACTGCCCTGGATGTTACGGTTCAAAAAACGATCCTGGAGTTGTTACTGAGGTTAAAGGAAGAGCGCCAGATGGCCATGATATTTATCTCTCATGACCTTGCGGTAATCCGCGAAATTGCAGATGAAGTTGCAGTGATGTACAAAGGGAATATTGTGGAGCAAGGACCTGCGAAATACGTATTTGAGTTGCCGGAACATCCTTATACCAAAGGTTTGCTGGCTTGCAGGCCCGATCCGAAACATTTATTAAAAAAACTTCCTGTTGTTGCAGATTTCCTAAACGAAAACAAAGAGATGGCGGTGGCCCACCTGTTGGAAAGCAATGCCTATACTGCTGTGGAAATTGCAGAAAGGAGAAAAAACTTATATGCTCAAACACCTATCCTTCAGGTCAGAAACCTATGTACCTGGTATCCGGTAAAAAAAGGGTTATTCGGTAAACCTACAGAATTTGTAAAGGCCGTAGATGATGTTTCATTTGAGATCTTTCCAGGTGAAACGCTTGGACTGGTTGGCGAATCCGGCTGTGGTAAAACCACACTCGGCAGAAGTATCCTCAGACTTGTAGAGCCCAGTTCCGGAACCCTGCTGTTTGAAGGAACAGATATGCTGTCTTTGAATAAGACCGCCTTAAGAAAAATGAGAAGAGAAGTGCAGATTATTTTTCAGGACCCCTATTCTTCTTTAAATCCGCGACTAACAGTAGGTAACGCATTGATGGAACCTTTACAGGTTCATGGGCTGTTTGTGAACGACCAGCAACGTAAAGCCCATGTGCTGGAATTGTTGGAACGTGTAGATTTGAAAGCGGAGTATTTCAACAGGTATCCACATGAGTTTTCCGGCGGACAACGTCAGCGGATTGTGATTGCGAGAGCATTGGCACTCCAACCTAAATTCATCATCTGTGATGAATCTGTTTCTGCGCTGGATGTGTCAGTTCAGGCACAAGTGTTGAACCTATTGCGCCAGTTGCAGCAGGATTTCGGATTGACTTATATTTTTATTTCGCACGACCTTTCTGTGGTAAAACACATTTCCGATCGTATGATCGTGATGAATAAAGGAAAAATTGAAGAAGCAGGTTTTCCGGAAGACATTTACAACCATCCCAAAGCGGAGTACACTAAGAAACTGATTGCCGCAATTCCCGGCAGCAATCGCTAATGAATTTCCAGTTCATCCTGCCCTGCAGCAAGACGTAATAAAGCAGTATTGAGCAAACGTCTGACCACCCTTTCTTTGACTTTGTCATAATGTTTCAGCAGCACCATGACTTTAAATATGGCTGCATCCTTGTTGATGGCTATCGTCTTTACTGACAGGCCACCCTCCATTACATTTTCCGTATTATTGGCAATGGCCTTGTTCAGGTATTCTTCGAGAAAAGCAGGAGTATATCCATTTTTTAAAGGCATATCAAATTCAATGCTCAGCTTCTTTGTATTCTGTTTGGACTGGTTAATAATGACAGAACTGAAAGCTACGGAATTTGGAATAATCACCATATCACTATCTTCATTCTGAAGAATCATATTGATCAGGGTAATGTCCAGAATCTTTCCTTCATGCTCCCCTAAGCGAATGTGGTCGCCCAGAGAAAGCCGGTCGGAAAACATAATGATCAAGCCGTTGATCATATTGGCAATATAATCTTTAAAGGTAACCGCCAGGGCTGCAGCAACAATGGAAACGCTAAAAATCAGGTCCTTCGGATTGACATCGAAAAAAGAAGTGAATGCAATTGCGAAAAAGACCGTATTCAAAATAGAAACCACCCTATTGATTCCAAGAATAAAGTTGTCCTTGATGTTCTTTTTTAGCTTGTGCTTTTTAACATACCAATAAATAACAATTAACCGGATCACAGATATGATCAGACTTGGTCCTAAAAAGAGAATGGAAGTATCTGCAATTTTATCCAGTGTAGGATATTCTTTATAAATTTCCGGATTACTGATGTAAAAATAGATCAATACTAAGCATATGAGCGCTTTTACCAGAATCATCAGGAGCTCCTTACCTGTTTGTCTCTCTTTGTCTTCTATCATTTTTAACTGGAGTTTTAATTAAAAAGGGTTCAATTCTCCGGTAAAAACAAAGGTACAAATTCATAGTGTGATTTTATTCAGCAGAAAAAACCTTCTCTGGTCTAAACGATCAAAAGGCGTAATGACGTCCCCCCCCGTCCACAACGGCCACCGTACCAGTAATGTATTTCGCTCTTGGTGATACCAGGAAAGCAGCCATATTGGCGATGTCCTGAGCTTCGCCAAAATCCCCAAGCGGAATTTCCCGCTCAGCGTGTTCTTTACGTTGTTCTGCTGTAAAGAAACGGCGAATATTTTCCGTGTCTATCAAACCCGGCTGCAGCGAGTTGACCCTGATGCCATATCTTCCCAATTGCCCGGACAACTGTTTGGACCACACCACAATTGCTGCTTTGGCAACAGCAGAAGCATTGATCATTTTTAATTCATACGTACTGGTAATGTTCAGGATGGAGCCTTGTTTGCGTTCCATAAACTGAGGTAAAAGTTGCTGGGTCAGTTGCCTGTGGCGATCAAAATCCAGCGTCATCGATGCAGCCCATTCTTCCTCTGACCCAATTACATCTAATGGCCGGCTGCGCCCTGCATTATTAACCAGAATATCAACCTGCCCAAGACTGGACAATGCAGCGGCCGCAATCTTTTCTGGTGCATCAGCAGCAACAAAATCCTGAATGAAGGTAACGGGCTCTATGCCACCAGCTTTCCTGATTTCGGCTTTCAGACTGTCCAGTAGATCTTCGTTTCTGGCTGTGGCAAAAACTTTTACCCCCTCCGTAGCCAATTCTTTCGTGATTGCCCGTCCAAATCCCTGACTCGCGCCAGTCACTACTGCTGTTTTACCATTTAAATAGAGATCCATAGTTTTTATAATTAAGGCGACCGTCTCCCGGACGATCCGGTTAAAAAAATGTTTTTCAGAAATTCCTTTGTAAAAGTAGTCCGAAGCATCTAATTTTACCTGTGTTACAGCCAATTGTGCGGTACGAACAAACTTGTAAGTAATGGCAGCCCGAAAAAAAAACTCAACCTATACCCGTAATGAAGAACACATCATTGAATGTGATCTTACCTATGCTGTCAACAAAATCAATGGCAGATGGAAAATATTGATCATCAGCAAACTGGAATCGGGAAAAATGAGATTCGGGGAGCTAAAGAAAGAGTTCCCCTATATGACAGAGCGTATGCTCAGCCTACAACTCCGGGCAATGGAACAGGACGGACTAGTTAAACGCACAGTTTATGCTGAAGTTCCTCCAAGAGTAGAATATGAACTTACGGAGATGGCATTGGCATTCGGACCTATTTTTAAGCAATTGAGTGAATGGGGAGGTAAATACCGGCTTCCATGATTTACCTTCTATCCTCTTCTGAATTCGGATGGCTCGGTTTGTCATATTTGATTTTTCTGCTGCCCAACTTGTATTGTAATGACAGCCTAAAAAACCTAGGTTCCCAATAGTTGTAAAAATCTTGATTAATATGATTTACCCGGGTAGAAAAACGCTCAGAATTAGACTTTAAGACATCCGAAATAGTCAGGCCCACATTAAGACTCTTTTGAAGTAATAAAAACTTCAGGCCCAGATCCAGATTATATTGTTTGCCATAAAATGCTTCTAACTCGATATTTGACGATTGATACCAGAAACTCAGTTCTGCTGAGACCGTTTTTGCTCCATTTAACTGCATCTGGTTATTCATCATAAAATACCATCCTTTAAGCTTAGTGTCTGATATTGAACTAATTTTAGTCAGGTATTCTTTATAAAAGCCCTGCAGTTGCAGATTGGTTTCCAACCATCCGACTGCGCGGATTGATTTGGTTAACATTAGCTGATACAGGTGAGCATTCATATAATTTAAGGCCTGGTGAGCAACAACATTACCCGGCTGAAAAACGGCGATCTGTTCAAAATTATCTTTGATATTCGAATAAGAAAAAGCAGTAATGAAGGTCTGATGAAAACTATGAGAAATATTCAGGTTATTGGTCACCGATGGCCTCAGGAAGGGGTTACCTTCCCAATAATCATAGGCATTAACATACGCCCGGAATGGGTTCAACAGCTTAAAACCAGGCCTGTTTATTCGTTTTCCATAAGTCAGATCGAAACTATTACTTTCATTCAGGTTATATCCTATACTCAAAGAAGGAAAGAACTGCAAATCATCTTTCCGGAAAGAAGTTTTGTGAATGGTTGCCGACAGCCCATTGATCTGTGTATATTCCATTCTTAACCCCAATTGAAATTTCCATTTGTCAAATGTCTTTTTAAGATCTGAAAATACCGCCTGTCTATTCTCTTTATACGTGGAAACCGGTGATTGCGAGGCATTAAAAACATTCTCATCATTTAGGCCTTCAAATATTTGCGAATTATTCCTCAAATCGATGAAAGTGGCCTTCCCTCCAACAGACAGCTCGTATCCGTCAAAAGGCACTTTGAACTCCGCATTAACGGTTAAAACAGCTAAATCTGTTCTGTTCTTGCTTCTGATTCCAGACTGGCTAAGCGGCTGAAGTACAACCGGGCTAAGGTAATTTTGACTCCACAGATTCTGACTTCTATTTTCCCCTCTGTCTAACCAGTCTGTCGCCATGGTTAGCGATTTCCCATCGGAATTAAAGCTATGTTTAAATTGAAAACCAACCGACGATTGGCTGCTTTTCCTATTTAGCGCAGCAATGCTATTACTTATGGAGTCCAGCTGGTTATTAAGCCCAAAAATATGGGTCTTAGAATCCGTCTTTTTAGCAGACTTTATGTTTGTATTTGAAAATGTAAAACTCAGCTGCGTTTGATCAGAAAGACGATATTGAATATCCAGGCCTGAATTGAAGTTGCGGTTCTTATCGATCCCCGCTCCCTGGAGATGCCAGGTTTGATTCGTATAATAGGTATCAATCCCGTTTTTTTCCAGATCTGTCCCCGCAGCATAAGCCAGCCCCACATTGAGCTGCCATTTCCCTTTATTGAAAGCTAAGCTGGCCTGCTCATTAAAAGTTGCATACTGGTGTTGTCTATAACTCAGATTAACCGTTGCACTATAGCCTTCTTTGCTGTTTATTTTCGTAACGATATTCAATACGCCACTGCTCCCCTGCGCATCATACTTTGCTGAGGGGCTGGTTACCACTTCAATTTTAGCGATGTCACTGGAAGAAATCGTTTTCAGAAAACTTACTAAATCCTCCCCGGTTAACTGCAATATTTTATCATCTACAGTCACAATTACATCGCTCTTACCCATTAAACTGATTTGCTTCGAAGAGGTCTTTATACCCGGTGTTTTTCCGATCAGGGAAAAAGCATCAGCTCCCATTGCCGTTATACTGTTGGCGACATCTATCACATATTTATCAGGTTTTCTTGCAATGAGATTTTTCCTTGAACTAATCACGACTTCGCTTAATTTGTGCGCAGTCTCTTCAAGTTCCAGATCTGCAATCGTGTCTTTAGATATGGAGAATGACACCTTTTTCCTTATAAAATTGAGGTCCTGAAAAAAAAGATCATAGTAACCAGTCTTGTTAATTTTCAATCTATAATTTCCCGAAGTATCTGTTATTGTCTGGGCAACAAGAGATGAATCATGCTTAACAACTACATTTACAAAAGGAATTGGCATTTTATTCCGGTCTGAGACTTTACCTGAAATAAAGATTTGTGCAGATCCCGCAAGGGGAAACAGGAGCATGATGTAAAAAAGTAATTTCATTTTATAGTGTTTTAGTCTTTCGATTCCGAGCAAACTAAACCATAATTAAATGTGCCTTAAATTTTTTTATGCTGATATACTATGTTCTTATTTGGTTATCTGTTTTTCTTATTTATGTTATAGTAAAAACTTATTAAAAGTAGACAATAAGCATTCCTTATAACTTTTTCCAATCGCAATTTTTACGTCTTTTAAAACAATATGATTGTCCTCAAACAGATCGACATTAGTCAAATTCACAATGTAAGAATTATGAACCCTCATGAATTCATTTGGCAAATTGGCTATCAGATCTTTGAGTGACTTGTAATACACGTATTTCTTTTCGCTTACCGTTGAAATTTCCACATAATTCCCTAAGCCTTTTATGACTGTCACATCGTCAAAATATAACTTGATTAGCTTTTTGTCAGTTTTAATGAATGTGAATTTTTCATTCTTCATAAAGGTGCCTAACCGTTTTATAGATCATGGTATTCAAATCCGGTCACCCATAAAAGTATAAAAAATTGCCGAAACAGTTTAATTCATGGATTTCACGAAACATACCATATAGAAGCTAACGTGTTTTCGAAGGAAACCAGGCCATTGGAATATCCGCTTCAAATGAGTTGTTGCCATTACTGATCCTGTTTTCAAACCTTCCTTCTATTTTAAAGCCAAGGTTTTGATATAACTGAATCGCTTTTGAATTTGATTCCCTGGCAATGAGCTCAACCCTTAAAATATCTGGTCTGTTTAATTGAATATCGTCCAGCAAAGTTTGAAAAAGCTTTTTCCCTAAGCCCTTCCCCTGGTAGTCAGGATGTACAGCAACCGTCAACTCAGATAAGATATGTTTAAAGACACCTGGCTCCAGTTGATAGCAATGAATTTCAGCTATAATTTCCTGTTCATCTGATGAATCAGTAACCACAAACTGTAATCCGTTTTCAAATGATTTATGGCTAAAGTTTTCGATGTAACTTTTGGTAATTTCTTTCTCTATCCGGGCAAGACCACCGATTTCCTTACTTACCGTTTTATAGAGTTCAAAAATCTGATCTGTGTCTTCAGGGCTTGCTTTTCTGATCATGAATTGAGTCGTCTTCATTTTATAATAGTTCCGGATTTTATTAAAAAGATTTTAGAGATATGCCATAAATATGCTAATATTAAACAAGAATCAAAATCCCATTCCCTGGTTGAGATGGTGTTTAATTAAACCTTTTTAAAGTAATCGATTCTACGCTTTACCCATCAAATCATTCTTTTCCTCTTATTTCCCGAATTCCACAGTCCAACTGTCATTTCAAATCCCTCTTAAACACATTTAACTAGGGTTTCAGTCAGTTTTTCAGTTCAAATTGTTACCTTCGAAAGATTCATATCTATACTATGGCAAAAAATAAATCATCTCATTTAGAACTCGTTTTAATACAATTAATTAGCGATGTTCTGGAGAAAAGCAATAAAGAGGCTTTAAATTACAAACAAGTCTCTGCAAAATTAAACATTACGGATGCCGCTTCAAAAGAAACCATCCTGGACATATTAAAACAACAGACACGTAAAGGAGTATTTGCAGAGCCTGAAAGAGGAAAGTTCCGCTTAAAAGACCTGAAGGTTTACCTTACAGGTAAAGTAGACATGACTGCTGATGGTTCAGCATTCATCATTCCCGACGATGAGTTCGAGAAAGACGTTTTTGTTTCTTCCAGAAAGCTGCACAATGCCCTGCATGGTGATAAGGTAAAAGTTTACATCTACGCTAAGAAAAGCGGACGTAAAAATGAAGGTGAAGTCGTGGAGATTATTGAACGCGCGAAGACCGACTTTATCGGGGTCATCAAGATTTCCGACCGTTTCGCTTTTGTCAACATTGACGACCGCAAAATGATGCAGGACATCTTTGTTCCTTTGAGCGACCTTAACGGTGCTAAAAACGGACAAAAAGTACAGGTCAGCATTACCGACTGGCCGGATGGGGCTAAAAACCCGATCGGTAAAATCATTACGATCCTTGGTGAGCAGGGGGAAAATAATACCGAAATGAATGCCATCCTTGCGCAATATGGATTTCCGCTCAGCTTCCCACCAGAAGTAGAAAAAGAAGCCAATGCGATTCCTGAACAGGTAACGGAAGCAGAAATTGCCGGCCGTAAGGATTTCAGGAATACGGTGACCTTTACCATTGACCCTGCTGATGCAAAAGATTTTGATGATGCCATTTCCTTTAAAAAGCTGGAAAACGGCAATTATGAAATAGGTGTGCACATCGCTGATGTTTCTCACTATGTGAAACCCAACTCTCCCCTGGATAAAGAAGCTTATGGAAGGGCAACCTCAGTCTACCTGGTAGACCGGGTAATTCCAATGCTTCCTGAGCGTTTAAGTAATGGCGTATGCTCTCTTCGTCCGCATGAAGACAAACTTTGCTTTGCTGCAGTTTTCGAACTGGATGATAAAGCAAATATCATTACCGAGTGGTTTGGAAGAACGGTCATCCATTCTAACAGACGTTTCAGTTATGAAGAAGCCCAGGAGGTTATCGAAACAAAAGAAGGCGATCACGCGGAAGAGATCCTTAAACTGAATGAGCTTGCTTACATCCTGAGAGACCGTAAATTTAAAAATGGAGCGATCAGTTTTGAAAGTACAGAAGTAAAATTCAAGCTTGATGAGACGGGAAAACCTATTGGTGTTTTCGTAAAAGAACGTAAAGATGCCCATAAACTGATTGAAGATTACATGCTGCTGGCCAATAAAAAGGTTGCAGAGTTTATCGCCAAGAAAGGAAAAGGCAAACAGAAATATACATTTATCTACCGTTCACACGACTCTCCAAATCTGGAAAACCTGGGTAATTTCGCCCTGTTTGCCGCTCGCTTCGGATATAAGATCAACATGAAATCTGATAAAGACATCGCAAAATCGCTTAATTATCTGATGGAAGATGTTGAAGGCAAGAAAGAACAGAATGTGCTCACGCAACTGGCCATCCGTTCTATGGCAAAAGCCGTTTATACCACTAAAAAGACCAGCCATTATGGATTGGCATTTGACCATTATACCCACTTTACCTCGCCTATCCGCCGTTACCCTGATGTGATGGTACACCGTCTCCTTGCCTCCTATCTGAACAATGAAAAGTCGGCCAACGCAGAAGAGTATGAGGTAGCAGCATCTCATTCTTCTTCTATGGAAAAACGTGCTGCAGATGCGGAACGTGCATCCATCAAATACAAACAGGCGGAATATCTGGAAGAAAATATTGGCAATACTTTTCTCGGGATTATTTCAGGAGTTACGGAATGGGGAATGTATGTCGAACTGGTAGAGAACAAGTGCGAAGGTATGATTCGCCTGAGGGATTTATCAGACGATTTCTATGTACTTGACGAAAAGAATTACTGCATCATCGGACAGCGCAAGAAAAAAACCTACCAGCTGGGTGATGAAGTACAGGTAAAAGTCAAAAAAGTAGACCTTTCAAAAAGACAAATAGATTTTTCTTTAATACAATAACAATAAAACAGACACTACGGTAAATTCCATTGCAAAAAATGTATACTCCTGCCCAATTACAAGAAATTATAGAAAACGCTATTCAGAACATCCAGTATCCTGCTCATCCTGCGCGGTTATATCAACCGATCAGTTATATTATGAGTCTTGGAGGTAAAAGAATAAGACCAGCACTGGTATTAATGGCAGCCGACTTGTTTGGGGCAGACCTGCACCGGGCAATTCCCGCAGCGCTGGCGATAGAGACCTTTCACAATTTCACATTGATCCATGATGACATTATGGACAATGCTCCTTTAAGAAGGGGTAAACAAAGTGTGCATGAAAAATGGGGTGTTAACAACGCCATTTTAAGCGGAGATGTGATGATGGTAGAATCCAATAAACACCTTTCTAAGCTGGATGCTTCGGTACTTAAGGATGCGCTTGACACCTTCAACACCACCGCACAGGGTGTATGTGAAGGCCAACAGCTGGATATGGAATTTGAAGAGCGTGAAGTGGTAAGTATTGAGGAATACATCAATATGATTCGCCTGAAGACAGCAGTATTGCTCGGCGGCGCGATGAAATTAGGTGCCCAGGTAGCGGGAGCAAGCCCAGAGGAAGCAGAGCAGCTTTACCAGTTTGGAGAAAATATCGGGATTGCTTTCCAGCTTCAGGACGACATTCTGGACGTTTATGGAGACCCGGAAAAATTCGGAAAACAAGTTGGGGGGGACATTATGGCAAATAAGAAGACTCTGCTCCTGTTAAAACTGAAAGAACTTGCCAGAGATTCAGATTTAGCGGAACTGGAAAAGCAAAGTGCAAATCAGAATTTTGACGATAAGATCCGGAATACCACCTTACTGTACAACAAATATGACATCAGGGAACTGGCGAGCATAGAGATGAGAAATTACTCAGATAAAGCTTTTAACGCCCTCAGTAATTTAGCGGTCCCTGAAGAGCGTAAAAGAGAATTGATACTATTGTCTAATCAATTGATGAACAGAGAGCACTAGCCGCTTTAAAAGCAGCTTAAAAGATCGACAAAGCAGCTGTAAGGAGATGCATTTAATCTTCCAGCAGCTGCTTTACTTTTTCGGAGGTCAGTGGCTTTACATAAAAGTCTTTGACACACATAAAGGATTTCGCCCTTAATCTTTCCCGGGGGTCTATCGACGAAGAAACAATAATCACATCAATAAATATGTTATGTTCTTCCATCATATGCAGAAATTTCCATCCATCAATCTCCGGCATATGCAGGTCAAGGAGGATTAAATCAGGATTGTTCTCTTTTATATACCCCAGTGCAACCTCAGGATCGTCAAAAAGCGCTATTTTTTTATCACTATGGTGTTTTTTAATCAACATCTGATGCAACCTGTTTGTGATGACATCATCATCTACCAGAACGATATACTTATTCTCTCCTTTCTCATTTAAGGCATCAAACAGATCTGTATTCTCTTCCTGATGTAACATAGAATTCAGCATTTTGATGATTTCATCCAGTTTTAAGGCCTGCAGATTGATGTCACTGAGCAGCTGGCTGATCTTAAGGATATCATAAGATTCCAATGGGTGATAATTAGTGATGGTGGAGAGGCTTAAGATATTGGTGATCGGGGCCCTTAATTCATGTGAAGTGAGGTGTGAGTACTCGCTTAGCATTTTCATGGATCCCAGCGTATCGGTATTGTTGATCAAGGTGCAGATGACCTGGTCTTCTTCCCCATCTTTTGATAAAGGGGTAAAGATAATCTGCAGAAAAAGATCATTTGATTTCTCTATAGCGAAGCGCTGTTCAATACTAAAACTACGGCCTTCAAAGCATCTCGCCAGTAGGTTTTGAAAATTCTTTCTGTATTTCTGAGCAATCATTTCCACAGCAGAATCCCCAATTGAGGGACTTTTAGCGAGAAAGCTTCCCAGATCGTTCTGAGGATCGATCTTGAAAAATGTTACCTTATAATTTTTATCAATTAAGAAAAATGAACTGTTTGCGCACCCGCAAATCCTTCTAGTTGGCATGTTTGACGTCTTTTATGCCATTAAATGAACATAAATGCGTATAAATACATTTTACCTCACATTCATTTCCTAGCTTTAGCATTAACATAATTAAACCTTATTTATTGTAACCTGATACTTTGACGAATTTTATGGAGCTATAATTGCCTTACATTCAAAACAATTAACCCCCGTACTCATCACAAATCAACGAAATATATATTACTTATGCAAGAAATTCTATCAAAGAAGGATATTGGTGAAAGGATAAAGGATTTAAGATTAGACAATGGCCTTTCCCAGTCATTTATAGCTGAAATACTCCATTTATCCAGAAGCAATTACTCCCAAATAGAACTTGGAAACCAATACCCGTCCTTCCACACTTTACACAGTATTGCCAGATATTATAGCAAAAGTTACGAATGGCTTTTACATGGCAGTGGAGGAGAGAAAAGCGATGAACCTACAGCTAAGGTCGACCTGCTGATCAAAGATCTGGAGAGCACCTTAAAGAGCTTCACAGACTCGTTGGAAAAGCTGGAACAGGAATTAACGCAGATTAAGAACAGAAGAACTAAAACCGCATCATAAGCCCATAAAAAAAGGCCACAACAAATGTTGCGGCCTTTTTTATATTTTAATATTTTACTATTCTGCCGGAGCTGCTTCTTCAGTAGCTTCAGATTTAGTTTCTTCTGCTTTAACTACTTTCTTTGCAGGTGCTTTTTTAGCCGGTGCAGCTTCTTCTTTAGCAGGAGCAGCAGCTTTTGCAGCTTTAGCTACAGGTGCTTTTTTCTCTGCTACTTCTTCAGTAACTACCGGTAAAGGCAAGATAGAAACATATGATTTGTTATCTTGTTTCTTTTTGAAGATTACGGTACCATCAACCAAAGCGAATAAAGTATGGTCTTTACCAATACCTACTCCTTTATCTGGATGATGTTTAGTACCACGCTGACGTACAAGAATGTTTCCAGCGATAGCTATCTGACCACCAAAAATTTTAATACCTAAGCGTTTACTATGCGATTCACGTCCGTTTCTCGAACTACCGGCTCCTTTTTTGTGTGCCATCTTGTTTTATATTTTACAAATCACCTGATAATCCGGCAATTTTTTTGTTTAACAACTAATTATAAACTGATACCAGAAATCTGGATTTTAGTGAAGTACTGGCGGTGACCATTTTTCTTTT
Source organism: Pedobacter steynii (assembly GCF_001721645.1). Taxonomy (NCBI): domain Bacteria; kingdom Pseudomonadati; phylum Bacteroidota; class Sphingobacteriia; order Sphingobacteriales; family Sphingobacteriaceae; genus Pedobacter; species Pedobacter steynii. Next base: position 159,045 of record NZ_CP017141.1, read on the forward strand.
TGTAACCTTTTCTACGTTTCTTTTTGAAAACGATTACTTTATCACCTTTTAAATGAGACACGATCTTAGCTGAAACCGAAGCACCTTTCAAAGTAGGAGCTCCTACTGTGATTTTACCACCATCTTCAACCAACAATACATTGTCAAATTCAATACTAGCGCCTTCATCTCCTTGCAAACGGTGTACAAAAAGGTGCTGGTCTTTTGCAACTTTGAATTGCTGTCCTGCTATATTTACTATTGCGTACATTGTTAAATAATTATTATTTTAAACTGTTTATTTTTTTATCGAGGTGCAAATATAGAATTAATTATTCTAAATCCATAACAGATTTATTTTTTCTTTCCATACCTTTCTTCTGCATCATTGATGCTCTGTGAAACAAGGGTTTTCATTTGTTCTGCCAGCCCTTTTAATTTAGGGATCTCCACATAATCTGACAGGTAAACCACCTTTTTAGATTTCTTCTTATAATTGAACTGGATGACATAACGCAGGACCTTTGAAGAATCCAGGTTAGTTCCCTGATTGGCAATCACCTCAGGAAAGTTCCAGAAACCAATTTCTGCTGCTTTACTGTGCAGGTACAACATGTCGTTAGACCTCAGTTTCACATTTGTTCTGATTACAGAGTCTTTCCCATCCACATACTGATAATCCCCCGTTGCAGAATTATAAGTATTCTCCAGATTATTCCCCAGTCCCCATTTGAAATCAATAGATTCAAATTCAGTCGACTTAAAAGGCGCATTACGAAACATTGGCGTGTAATAAATGACACAATAGGCCAGGAAAGGAACGACAATGGTTAATAATAAGAAGATTTTCTTCGCTTTGCTACTCATGTTATTTTATTGTTGTTTATATATATTGTTTTAAGGCTAATCCTGCGGTTCTGAGAGTTCTCCCTCCCACTTGCTGACCACTGCGGTAGCGATGCTGTTTCCGATTACGTTGGTTGCAGATCTGCCCATATCCAGCAGAGGATCAATTCCAATCAGCAGGGCTAAACCTGCTTCGGGAATATTAAATGAAGCAATTGTACCTGCAATCACCACCAGGGATGCTCTTGGCACACCAGCAATTCCTTTACTGGTCAGCATCAGAATCAACAGCATGGAAATCTGCTGTTCAAAAGACAAATGAATGCCGTAAGACTGTGCAATAAATAAGGAGGCAAAGGTCATATATAACATGGATCCATCCAGATTGAAGGAATACCCCAATGGCAATACAAAGCTTACAATTTTCTCTTTACAGCCAAAGCGCTCCAGCTGGAGCATCGTTTTCGGATAAGCGGCCTCACTACTGGCCGTGCTAAAAGCAACTAATACCGGCTCTTTCATTCTGTTCATCAGATTAAACACCCTCTTTTTTAGAATGGCAAAGCCAATAAAGATGAGCAGGATCCACAGCAATAACATACTTGAATAGAATTCTCCTATAAACAATGCATACGTGGACAACACACTCAGCCCCTGTTTGGCAACAATGGCGGCCATCGCACCAAACACGGCAAAAGGCGCAAAATTCATCACATACCCCGTTACTTTTAAAATTACATGTGCCACCGCATCAAAGAACTTAATAATCAACTGTCCTTTTTCGCCAATTGCAGCTGTAGCAACCCCAAAGAAAAGCGAGAATACCACAATTTGCAGGATTTCGTTGGTGGCCATAGCCTCAGTCATACTTTTAGGAACAATATGAGAGATAAAATCCTTAAGTGAAACGGCAACTTTATGAATGCCTGTATCTGCATTGCTTGGAGGCAAAGGCAGGTTCATGGCTTCTCCGGGTTTAAAGATATTGACCATAATCATTCCCAGTACCAGTGATAAAAGAGAGGCACTCATAAACCAAAGCATGGTTTTTCCACCAATCCTTCCCACTGCTTTAATATCGCCCACTTTAGCTACCCCTACCACAAGGGTCGAGAAAACAAGGGGTGCCACGATCATTTTAATCAGGCGCAGGAAGATATCGCTTAATAAAGTCAGTGGTTCTAATTTCTTCTCTCTGATCTTTTCCGCTTCCACACGTTCTTTCTGGGCAGCAACCTTCTGAACTTTAAGTTCTGCATATTGAACAACAGTTGTGTCTTTAAGGTTATTAAGTTTAACTTCTATACCTTTTATGTTATTCTCTGCTTTGGCAATGTCTTCATTGTAACCTTTAAATGAATTTACATTTAAAAAATACCCCAGTGCAACCCCCAATATCAGGGCAAGAAAAATGAAAAATGTTAACCTATTGTTCTTTGACATCGTAAGCTTTTAAAGTAATTGTACAGCCTGTAAAACTACAACAATTAAATTATTCTCTAAATATTATTGATAATGCAACTAACTTTATACCTTGCATTTTGTAACAAATGGCCCTTGTCTACATCTAAACCAATAATAAAAAGACGCATATTGAAAGAGAAAGACCTGTTATTTAAACAAATCTTTGACACGAACTCCAAGAAAATATTCCACCTGTGCTATGGTTATACAGGAGATGAAGACGCAGCGAATGACCTCCTGCAGGAAACCTTTTTAAAGGTTTGGCAAAATCTCGATAAGTTCCGGAATAAGTCTCTGATTTCTACCTGGATTTACCGTATTGCCGTAAATACCTGCCTTACCTATTTAAGATCAGAAAAGCGGCAGGCAAAAGATGAGCTGACCGACAATATTATAGAAAGCCGGCCTGAGGAATTCTCTGAGAAGAACGAGCAAGTTGCCTTACTTTATAAGTCGATTTCTCAATTGGAAGAAAATGACCGTTTGATCATTACGATGGTTCTGGATGAGCTCCCTTACCACGAAATCGCGGAGATATCAGGAATCAGCGAAGGAAACCTAAGGGTAAAGATTCATCGCATTAAACTAAAACTTACAGAATTATACAATCAGCATGCAAGAATTTGATCATATACAATCGCTTTGGCAATCTCATTCCGTGGAGGTAAAGATCTCTTCGGATGAAATGTTGGCCCAGGCAAAAAAGGAAGTGAATTCCATCCGCAACAGATCGGTATTAAATATTGCAGGCATGGTAATTTCCTTTGTAGCTGTAGCCAGCTTATGGATCTTCTTTGACTTTCAGTCATGGACCACACATGCCGGAATAGCCATCTTCCTGGTCGCAATAGCTGCCCTTACTGTTATCTTAATTCATGGACACCGTCTGATCTCCAGGAATGATTTCACCACACATCCCAATGAGTTTCTCGTGAGCCTGAAACAATACCAGCTGAACAGGTTTAGCCTCTACAATAAAATGTACTGGATTTATGCAGTTGCCTTAACACTTGGAACAGCATTGTACCTCATAGAAGTCCTGACCTATATGGACTTATGGGCGCAGATTCTCATCGTGCTCTTCAGCCTTTTATGGATGATCTTCTGTTCTACCCTGGTCCGCAAAGCAGTGATAAAAAAAGACAGGGAAAGAATTGCCCTCCTGATCGAGAAGTTCGAAAGACTTGGGAGTCAGTTCAAAACCCAATCTTAAAACATCAGACATAAAAAAAGTCATCTTCCTGAAGGAGATGACTTTTTTACTATTAACTAACCCAAATTTAATTCATCCGAACTTATATGTGGATCATCCTGCAACAAATATAGTTTCAATGATCCCCCTGCGATAGGCGAAAATCACCAATTTATCGGTTTTCATTAAATTTATTAACCTGTGTAACTTCCCAAAGTCCGCGTTCATTTTTTTCAATTGTCAGAAAATTACGCTGTAAAAAAGTGGGAAATTTAAAATCTACGCGCACCATCACCACATTACCGCTACTGGACAAGACTTCATAATCCGACTCACAATTCAAGTCTGTAGGACCTTGTTTTTTATAGAAAGATAACAGGGCTGATTTGCGTTGTTTTTCGGCCTTTCTTCCGTTGCAAAAGCTGACGAATGCCTGATCACTCATCACCTGGTTAAACAGCTTTGCATCAGTATGCATACTGGCATCAATATATGCCGTAACGACATCACTGGGTTTACTGTTTACCGTCTTTTTTAAGGGGCGTTCTTCAGCAGTTTTTCCGTATACTACCGTGCAGCCAATACATAGTATCGTCAGGCACATTATCAGCTTTTTTTTCATGTTGTGTTTTTTTATTAAAATTCATTTAATTAACTGACTATCAGTATGCTAAAAACACTTTTCAACTAAAAAAATAGTAATAATTAAGTTACCTGTATTGCCCTGGAGTAACCTGGAAAGAGTTCCTGAACAGGCGGATAAATGAGCTCGGGCATTCGAAGCCAACGATGTCTACAATTTCATTGATAGGGTAATCGGTATTTCGCAGAAAATACTTAGCCTGCTGCAAGCGGATGCTCGTTAAAAACTGATGTGGGGATTGCTGATAAGCCTGTTTAAAGGTACGTAGAAAATGATTTACAGACAGGCAGGCTATTCTGGCAATATCTTCCAGACAGATATTTTTATTGTAATTGCTAATGATGTAATCTCTTGCAATAGATAATCTCCTCAGTATTTCTGATTTGGTCGTATGGCTGAGAAACTTAAGGGACGCTTCCCTATTGATCACCTCTGCATGGTAGATTTCATAATAATTGATCAGACAATGTTCGAGGTAGCTGCTGAGCAGCAAATTATCCGTACTCCCCTGATCGATGTGTTTTTTCAGGTGGAGCATATTAAATTTCATATTTCCATTCAAAGGATAGATTGCCTCTACAAAAACCGGAGCTTCTTTTTTGTGATTTTCAGGATTATCCAAAAGGATGCTGTCTTTTGCAGTTCTGGAATATTCAAAATCACTCACAAAACCAGGATCAAATAACACCGACATCGAACGGACTTTTACACCGGAATTGATCCTTTTGGTATAGGAAGTCTGTTGGTTAAAAAAGATAAAATTTTCAGAGAAAAGTGTCAGATCACGATTCGCAGCAGTATAATCTGCAGATCCGCTAAAGATCATATCAATAGCATACCTGCCGGAAATTTCCGGGTGAAAAGAATCGTAAGCCGATTCTATAATCACTTCATTTTTGTTAACCAGGGTTCTTTGATATTTCATATCCTTATTAATTAGGCATCTTTATAATCTCTTTCTTCCAGCAATATAAATCTGTTGCCACAGGGATCGGGGAATTCTACAGCTATACCATCAGGTCTGTATACAGGATCAGTTAAACCACTTACCTGCACTTCTTTAAGTCGATAATGATCCCTCAGACAATCATCAGTACTTAAGATAACCGGAGCGGTTTCCAGCTCATCATTTTGCAACAACATCAGAAAATCGCCATTGAACATTTCCAGTACCACACAATCCCTTCCCTGCACGTCCAATTCCTCCTGTTCTTTCAAACCAATCTTGTTGATAAAGAAATCAAGTGACTTCCGGATGTCGGTCACATAGACAACTTTATATTTTTGTTCAAGATTCATGATATAAAAATCAGCGAAGATGGGTTCTTTTGTAAATTATTTAACAAATTTAACATCGCTTAATCACTGTCTGTTCCCCCCTGAGGGGGTATATTTCATATTTCATAAAATATCACCCTTAAAGGGGTATTTTTTAATTGTATCGGGATAAATATATTTACACTGGTTTAAACCCTGAATTCCCACCTGCAGTGTATTACAAAAAGATTATTCTCCTAGGATTATGCTTACTATTACATAGTTTGCCTGGTTTTTCACAGCGTTATAATTTTCGTCAATATGATATTGAGGATGGCCTGACTCAATCTCAGGTAACCTCAATTACCCAGGATAGCAAACGAAGATTATGGATAGCTACCCTTGGCGGATTAAGCTGCTTTAACGGTAAACTGTTCTGCAGTTATACCAAGACGAACGGTTTAAACAACAATTTCGCACTGGCCCTTAGCCTGGATAAAAATGATGGCATCTGGGTAGGCACTGCGAGAGGGGTTTCGAAATTTAACGGACAGAAATTCAACAATTACAAACAAACCAAAGATTGGGTCGGCAAACTGGTGACCAGTCATACCGGAACCGTATACGGACTTTCTTCCGCAAAACTGTTCAAAACCAATGAAGCAGTCACAGAGTTCCTGAACATCACTAAAGATGAGGACGAGAATGTAAGTGCATTAAAAGTGGATGATGAAGGGAAGATAGCCGTTGCCATTATCAGAAAGGGTATTTTTTATCTGGAAAATGAAAAATGGCGGCCACACCCACTCAACGATCAGTTAAAGAATTTTTTCATTACTGATTTTTTCAGCGATAGGTTTCATAAAAACAAGCTCTGGTTTCTGAGTGTTGAGGGGCTTCATTCTGCTGAAAATGGCAAGATATCTCAATATGTATCAGGAAAGTTCAGGGTAATAGAACAGGATGCAAAAAGTAACATCTGGATAGGTGCCACAAACGGAGCTTATTATCTGACAGATACCGAACTCATTCATTTCAATGGAAAAAATGGGTTCAGTAACAATATGGTCAATGCCATTTTCAGGGATGCGGAAAATAACATCTGGCTGGCTACAGATGGTGCCGGATTGTTTAGATTTATAGACCGAAATTATGTAATTTTTGATGAATCACAGGGATTAAGAAGCAAGATTGTCATGAGCCTGGCTAAAGGGCATGCCCAGGATGAGATTTGGATGGGTACCTATGGAGGTCTTTTTCAATACAAAAGCGGACAGATCAAAGAGATCAAAATTCCTTCAGATCAGGAAGACAGCAAGAATGTTATCTTTCTGTACAACGACCGCGAAAAGAACATTTGGATCGGAACAATGTATGGTGGTCTGTGGCGGCACAACGGCAAGCGGATGGAGCTCATGACTAAAGATCAGCACGCCATTGCCTATAACACCATTCTCGAAGATAGCCAGGGGCGTATATGGCTATCTACTGACGCAGGTTGTTTCCTGCTGGATAAGAAGAATAAACGGCTAAAATCAATCAGCAAGCAATTTGGCAGCGCCTTATTGGAAACCAATCAGGGCGAGATCCTGCTGGGGACAGAGGATGGGGTTTATATGATCAATTCCAGGTATGAAGTTGTCCGGTTAAAACTACCACAGTTAACAGGCTCCAGTATTCTTTGTATGGCAAAATCAGGGGGCGCTATCCTTTTTGGAACTTCTGATAACGGAATACTCGTATGGGATCGAAAAACGGGAAACACCCAGGTCATCAATACCCGTGCAGGTTTAGCATCAGACCATGTATACAGTATGCTTGTTGATGATCAGGGCATCCTCTGGACAGGTACAGGTAAAGGGGTAAATAAGATCAAGACCGGCGATTTCAGTGTGATCAAAAACAGCAATGAGCAATCCTTACTTGTAGAATGCAACCAAAACGCCATCCTTCAGGATAAAAATAAAGTCTGGATAGGAACAACCAAAGGGGCTATTGTTTACAATAGTGCCTCTTATATTCCAAAATCCGGAAAACCGTATATTTATATTAACTCTGTCACTGCTTTTGCACAAAATAAGGGGCAGCAGCAGAAACAGCAAACTACTTTTCAAGCCAATGATCTGGGCAGCATCATCAGCATTCCTTATCAGCAAAACAACATTATCGTCAATTTTACAGGCATTTTCCTGACCAATCCTGAAGGATTGCTGTATCAGTACCGCCTGATCGGCCTGGACACCAAGTTTAGTGAAACGATTAGTAATACTTCTATGAACTTCACTTCCGTTCCTCCGGGAAGGTATACTTTTCAGGTAAAAGCGATTACAAAAAATGGAACTTCCTCGGTAAATGCAGCTTCTTTTACTTTTGAAATTAGTCCGCCCTATTATCAGACAGGTATATTCAGATTATTTATCTTTGTACTCATTGTCCTGCTTATTCTTTTAGCAGTTTATATCATTATTAATTTAAAGGAGCGTAAGCGAAAACTAAGATTGAAGATCAAGCTGGAGGAGCAGTTTAAGGTCAGAAAACAAACTGCTGAAGATTTTCATGACGATCTTGGTAACAAATTGACCCGGATCTCTGTCTTATCAGAAGTATTGAGCAGCATGATTGATGAGAAAGACACTGAAAAGAGAAGTATCATCTTAAAGATCAATGACAATGTAAATGAATTATATAGGGGTACCAAGGATATATTATGGTCGTTAAATCCTAAAAATGATAAGTTAAGTGAATTGCTGGAGCACATCCGGGAATTTGGAAAGGAAATGTTTAACAGCACTCCTATTCGTTTTGAAGATCGCATTCAACTGAATAATCAGGATGGAAAACTATCATTAGACATGAGCAGAAACCTGCTGATGATATTTAAGGAAGCGATACACAATGCGCTGAAACATTCCAAAGCGGGAGTGGTTATTTTTTCAGCAACAGTGCAGGATGGTATACTTGAAATTGCCGTAAAAGACGATGGACAGGGCCTGAGTACTGCAGCATCTATGGATGGACATGGAATAAACAATATGAATGTGAGAGCACAGAGAATCAATGCAAAATTAAATATCAATTCGAACCATTCCGGCATGGAAATCATGTTAAGGGTTAATCTTTCCACGCTAATGCGCGCCAAAAATGTATAGCCAGCCAGAGCCAAGAATAGTTATTATTGAGGACGATCAGACGATCAGGGAGGGATATGCTTATTTGATCAATCATACCTCGCCTTATACTGTCGTTGCCACTTATCCGTCCTTTGATGCCGCAAGGAACAAAATTGCTAAAGATAATCCTGATGTTATTATACTGGATATTCAGCTTCCTGGCACAAATGGCATCGATGCTTTACCCATACTCAAAAGATTACTACCAGAAACATATATCATTATGCTTACGGTTTATGAAACAGAAAAGACCATTCTTGATGCACTGGCTAATGGGGCATCCGGATATTTCACTAAAAACACCCCTACTGCAAAATTGATTGAAGCGATCCGGGATGTCGTTCAGGGTGGTGGCCCTATGAGCCCTGATGTGGCCAAGACCGTAATTCTTTCCCTGCAAAAAAATCCGGATTCTCCCCTTACGAAAAGGGAAACCCAGATTCTCGAACTGATGACCACAGGTAAAGACCGCGGACAGATTGCAAAAGAATTATTTATAGAAGTAGAAACGGTCAGAACACACACCAAAAATATTTACAGCAAGCTCAATGTGAATTCAAAAGCAGAAGCCATACAGGTTGCAAAAAACAAAAGGCTGGTTTAAATATAAACCAGCCTTTTGTTTTAATTAATGTATCCTATTTACAGGTAACTTATTCTTTTATTTCATTCGTAGAAAAGCTGTTCCCGGTTAAGCGGTATTGCAGCATCTTTATTGCACCGGCTTTAATGGTCGTATCCCTGGGATTGACCATAGGGAAAGAACGGAACAAATCACCATTTTTAATAATGAATTTATCGCCTCCGGCATAAGATTTTTTCATCGTACTGCTTAAAGGTGGGAAACTGATCTTTCTAAACTCCCCTCCTGCATATTCGTAAACATTCAGGTCCAGCACATTTTTCTTGCTCAGCAGTTCAATATAAAGCTCAGGGTTTCCATCATTATCAAGATCCATATTCCAGGCATCAGTAATGACTCCCTTACGTTCGTTAGAAAAAGATTTATAGTTATTTCTAAGGGTATCTGATAACAGAATCAGGTACCCTCCTACACTATCCACCCCTTTTCCCCAGCTTACGATTTCAAAATTAATTCCCGGCCGGATGGCAATGTCCTTATAAAAGGGAAACTGGCCCGCAGGTTTTTTAGTCTCAGACTGGGCAGATTTGGTCGCAGCCATCTTTTCAGTGGTATTGTCTCCACAGGAAGCCAATAAAAACAGTCCTGCAAATAGCAAGGACAGCTTCATGAAATATTTACCTAGGTTCATCATTTGTCTTTTTTAGCGAACAATTATTTAGCTTTTACATCAGCAGCACCATTGTTTAAAATGGTCTCTGTTACCACACTTTGTTTTCCGGATGGCGTAATCACCACTGTCTTCAAAATACGCTTTTCTCCCTTAGGAACGATTACTTTTACTCCATTAGTATACAAGTTCCCATTAATTGAAGGACGGGTAAGGTCTAATGTATAATAAATTTTCGATCCTTCTACCGGGGCTTTAAGCTCAAGGTTAAAGTTTTCTCCATTTAACACTTTCTCATTTAAACCAATTGGCGCAGGTACCCAATAATTGGTTTCGGATTTATCCAGTCTTGCCAAATGAAGCGGAAGACGTTGCTCAGAGAAGTTTTTAAGGTCTTTACGTTCCGCCTGGCTCCAGGCAATTTCCGCCAAAGAGAATACTCGTGGAATGATCATGTATTCCACCTTTACCGGAGTCTGAATATATTCAGTCCAAAGGTTTGCCTGAACACCAATTACATATTTCTGCTGATCAGCATTCAGTTCTTTAGGCATCGGGTCATAAGCATAAGAGCTGGTATATGGCGCAAAACCACCAATATTTGTAGGCTCATCCGGAGAATTGCTTTGCTTATGGTCAAAATACAAACCACCTGCATTAGGCGTCATGATCACATCATGATTTTGTTTAGCAGCTGCAATACCACCTTCTGTACCTCTCCAGGACATCACGGTCGCATTAGGAGCCAAACCACCTTCCAGGATCTCATCCCATCCGATTACAGAGCGGCCTCTTTTATTGACATGCTTTTCTATTCTTTGGATAAAATAACTCTGTAAGCCATGCTCATCCTTAAGATTTAGTTTTTTAATCAGTTTCTGACAGAATTCACTTTGTTTCCAATATTCTTTAGGGCATTCATCACCACCAATATGGATGTATTTAGAAGGGAATAGAGCGATAACTTCATCCAATACATTTTCAAGGAATTTGAAAGTGTTATCATTAGGTACGAAGACATCATCAAATACACCAAACTGTTGTTGAACCTGTTTGCCTTTTCTGCTTCCAGACCAAGGTGTTTTCGGATCGATAAAAGTATCTCTCTCCGGAAAGCAGCTCAACTCCGGATAGGCAGCAATTGCAGCTGAAGCATGTCCTGGAAGTTCAATTTCAGGAACTACATTGATGAACCTTGCCGCCGCATAAGCCAGGACCTCTTTCACTTCATCCTGAGTATAAAAACCTTTATATTCTTTATTGTCAGTTCCTACCCCCGGGTGGTGCCCGATAATGGTTCCGTTTCTACTGCCTCCCACTGAAGTCAGTTTAGGATATTTTTTAATTTCCAGTCTCCATCCCTGATCGTCTGTTAAATGCCAGTGAAAATTATTCAGTTTATACTGAGACATGACATCAATGTACTTCTTAACCAAAGCAACAGGAAAGAAATGACGGGATACATCAAGGTGTAACCCTCTGTATTTAAAACGGGGATAGTCATTAATTTCAGCAGCGGGAACCAGGATTTCATTGTTCTGTTTTTCCGGCATCAGCTGCATGATGGACTGTACAGCGTAAAACAATCCTGCTTCCTTACCTGTAATTGTAATCTTTTTATCTGTAATATTGATTTTATAACCTTCGGCAGGCATTTGATCAGCCCCCTCCGAAGTCAGAATGATTGCTTTTTCATTTGCCGACTCAGATTTCACTTCTCTCAAAGCAAAACCGCCTTTGGTAGTGACAAAAGCATTTAGCAAATCTGCCATCCTTGAATTTTTAGGTTCATTGGATATTAAAACCACTGTTTTATCCAGTTTAAAGGTTCCACTGTTCTTCTTAACGGATACCGGTGCAGGAATGATCCCCATATTCGGGTCACTCTGTGCAGAAGCTTCTATTGCAAGAAATGCCAACAGAACAATTGTAAATAGTTTTCTCATTTGTGTGTTTTGTGTTTAATTCTTTTTTTGATCCCTGAAATTTCATCAGCCTGGTAAACAGCTGGTCATTTGCAGAAATCTGGTTAAATAATCTGGTTTGAATTAATGCACAAGATAAAAAAAATCCGTCAAAAGATTCCCGGGGTTATTTTACAAAAAAAGCGGGCTCCTTTACAGGGCCCGCTCTTTGATATCATGATATCTTAATATCTCTATATCTCTTAAGATAAAGCTTTCACTTCATGTTCTTTAGCAGCCAGATAACGTTCCGCATCTAATGCAGCCATACAACCTGATCCTGCCGCAGTTACTGCCTGACGGTAGTAGTGGTCCTGAACATCACCAGCAGCGAAAACGCCTTCTACATTTGTTTTTGTAGAACCTGGAATGGTTTGCAGATAACCTGTTTCATCCATTTCCAGCCATCCTTTAAAAATATCTGTATTTGGTTTATGACCGATAGCGACAAAGAAACCTTCAACCGGGATTTCTGACTCAACACCGGTTTGGTTGTTCAATACTTTCACAGCAGTTACGTTTTTTCCATTACCAATGATTTCCTGAGTTTCGGTATGGTATACTACTTCGATGTTTGGGGTATTCAGTACCCTGTGAACCATAGCTTTAGACGCTCTGAATTCATCTCTTCTTACCAGCATATATACTTTTCTACAAAGTTTAGCCAGATAAGTAGCTTCTTCTGCAGCGGTATCACCTGCGCCAACAATTGCAACGTCCTGTCCTTTAAAGAAGAAACCATCACATACTGCACATGCCGAAACACCAAAGCCATTATATTTCTGCTCGGAAGGCAAACCTAACCATTTTGCAGTAGCACCGGTAGAGATAATTACGGTATCAGCAGTAACGGTTTTAATATCATCCACGACTACTTTATGTGGCATAGAAGAAAAGTCTACAGAACTCACATAACCAAAACGGATATCTGTACCAAAGCGTTCAGCCTGCTTACGAAAATCTTCCATCATCTCCGGTCCCATAACTCCACCCGGATATCCCGGAAAATTATCAACATCGGTGGTTTGTGTCAATTGCCCACCCGGCTCCATACCGGTGTACATTACTGGTTTAAGGTCTGCGCGCGCTGCATAAATTGCTGCAGTATATCCTGCCGGGCCTGAACCTATAATTAAACATTGAACGTGTTCTATTTCTTGTGACATATTATTCTTTCTATTATTATACAAAATTACAATTTAATCCTGCTTTGAACAAGTAACAAAATGCAACAAAGCAGCATTATGATTTATTGATTATAAATCACTCCGTTACCGTATATTTTCAGAAAATCAGGTTTGGATTACTCCTACGTTAAAAGGCTTTTTAATTGGCGACTGATTTGCCGCTTCTATTCCCATAGAAATCACTTTACGCGTCTCTTTCGGATCGATTACGCCGTCTACCCATAATCTGGAAGCCGCATAATAGGGTGTCGTCTGACTATTGTACCTGTCGGTAATTTCTTTGAGCAGTTCCGCTTCTTTTTCAGGAGTAATCGTCTCCCCTTTTGATTTTAAAGAAGCTTCCTGAATCTGCAACAATACCTTTGCAGCCTGAGCACCTCCCATTACTGCAATTTTAGCACTTGGCCATGCATAGATCAGACGGGGGTCATAAGCTTTACCACACATGGCATAATTCCCTGCACCATAGGAATTCCCCAACACAATGGTAAATTTAGGAACCACTGAATTGGCGACTGCATTGACCATTTTGGCTCCGTCTTTAATGATTCCTCCCTGCTCCGATCTGCTACCTACCATAAATCCGGTTACGTCCTGTAAAAATACAAGTGGAATTTTCTTTTGGTTACAGTTCATAATGAAACGGGCAGCTTTATCCGCACTATCCGAGTAAATCACTCCACCGAACTGCATTTCTCCTTTTTTGGATTTCACCACTTTACGTTGATTCGCCACAATACCAACCGCCCAGCCGTCTATTCTTCCCAGTCCGCATACAATGCTCTGGCCATACAACTCTTTATATTGTTCGAATTCGGAATTGTCTACCAGACGATGAATAATGTCCATCATATCATAAGGCTTCTCTCTGTTTTCGGGCAGGATACCATAAATTTCTTCCGGATCAAGCTTAGGCATCGCCGGCTTAATCCTATCGAAACCAGCAGATTCCGGTGCACCTAACATGCTCATGATGTTACGGATGCTATCCAGACAGGCCTGGTCATTGGGATGTTTATAATCCGTTACTCCTGAAATCTCACAGTGTGTCGTAGCACCTCCAAGAGCTTCATTGTCTATATCCTCACCTATAGCTGATTTCACCAGGTATGAGCCCGCAAGAAACACAGAACCCGTACCATCTACAATCATGGCTTCATCACTCATGATTGGCAAATAAGCTCCTCCTGCTACACAAGACCCCATGATTGCAGAAATCTGCACGATTCCATCAGCAGACATCAATGCATTATTTCTGAACATCCTTCCGAAATGTTCTTTATCTGGAAAAATTTCATCCTGCATGGGCAGGTAAACCCCGGCACTGTCTACCAGATAGATTACGGGCAAGCGATTTTCCATCGCTATTTCCTGTGCCCTTAAATTCTTTTTGGCAGTCATAGGAAACCAGGCTCCCGCCTTAACGGTAGCATCATTTGCGACGATCATGCATTGTCTGCCGGAAACATAACCAATCCCACAGACTACCCCCGCAGAAGGACAGCCTCCCTGTTCAGCGTACATACCATCTGCGGCTAAGGCGCCTATTTCCAGAAACTCACTTTCTTTATCAATTAAATAGGCGATGCGTTCACGTGCCAGCAACTTTCCTTTTTCCTTTTGCTTCGCAGCACTCTTCTCTCCTCCACCCTGATATATCTTTTTAAGTCTTGTCTTTAATTCGTAAACGGACTGTTTATTCAAGTCTTCGTTTTTATTGAACTCTATATTCATTGGGGCAAGTTAAATCTATTTTCCAATGAAACAAAAGTCCGTTTCGGGCTTTGGTATAAAGCTTCCATTTGTATTGCATTTCGTTGTAAATTTATTACAAATAGAATATACATCCGGGGTATTAAGGATCAGAAAGAGTCTTCAGGCGGATGTTTGGCAACCCGAATCTCAGGAGTATATAAGTCGGAGAACTCTTCCAGAAACTCTTTAAGTTCACTATAACAGGTCAATACCCTAAGCCTTTCCTCCCGATCAACCTTAAGCGATACCTGTAGCGCCCAGCCTCTGTAAAGGATATAAAGCAGGTCGATGAGTTCATCAAATGAATGCTCTTTGAAAAACGAATGAACCAATAGCTGAAGCCTTTCCCGTTTACTGTTTTCCGTATCCATTTTATTGCTCCTTTCTTTTTAAAAGATCAAAATGAGATTTATCTTTTTTAAATTTACCAGCACATTTTTTATACTTTCTCCCGATCACTCCTATATATTTAGCCCTCCCGATAAAATGTCCTTTCAATACAGGTCTGTTCCGGAAGGAAAAAACGTGCATAGGCTTTGCAGAAAGATCACAGCATAGCAAAGCCATACCAAACAACAACATCTTTTTCATATTGAAATTTAATTAAACCATTATAAATTGGTGGAGCTCGTCATTAGAGCGTTCGAATATATGAGCTGTCTATCCCCATAGACAGTAGATACGATATATCCCTTATTACCCTATATAACCGAATCTATATATTTTAGGTGATAAGGTGGTAATAATCTGTTCATTAATTTGATAACGATTTATTCGACATCAAACCGCTCCTGGTTAAGGCAGCAAATCAATATACCAGTAACCCGCAGGCTTTTCTGATGTGCTTAGCGGAGATGGGAAGGTTTTAAACACCTTTTCTCCTAAAGTAAAAGGTAAGGGCGACTTAAATATTGGCCCGTCAAATACAAAAGTGTGGAACTCTCCGTTCTCTCCGCAGGGATCAATCCCTGGAGGAAGGTCGTCAATAAAGTGCTCATCGATCACCCTTCCACAGAAGTCTTCCAGTCCTTCCTGCGTGCAAACAATCACCGTTTTATACCCCAATGCAATAAATTCCCGGATAATGGCTTTGGTATCCTGTTTCCATAGCGGAAAGACTGCTTTCAAACCGACTTCTTGCAGTTTGGCTTCGCGATAATTTTTCAGGTCTTCCAGAAAAATATCCCCAAAAATTGAATGCGTGATCCCCTCCTTTTTCAATTGGGTTAAATGGCCATGCATGCTATTTTCATAATCTTCCATCTTTGGAGATTCCGGTAATCGGATCTGGTACAATGGAATTCCAATATTTTTCGCCTGTTTTACGAGCAATTCTTCTCTGACCCCGTGCATACTAATCCGGTTAAAAGCTTCATTTACGGTAGTCAGTAAATACCGGACTTCAAAACGTTCGTCGGCTAAAATATGATGCAGGGCCAGGCAACTGTCTTTACCCCCACTCCAGTTGAAAAGGCTGATCTCTTTACTCATGATGGTACAATATTACAAGATCTTTTCTTAGTTCCGAATAGAGCGGAACACTATTTCGGCATGATTATCGTTCTTTTAGACGTATGAGAATAAAACTGGTCTTATTTTTTTTAGCTTGTCAGACGGCTGTTTATGCACAAAACTTTAAGTACCCGACGCTTCCAAATCAGGGGAAATCCTTGTCTGCATTAATTCCGGCCAACTGGAAAATTTTAGATTCCATTTCCGGGGACCTGAACCACGATCAATTGAATGACTTTGCCTTTATCATGGAATACCATAAGGAAATCCGCGAAAGCCGGGCTTATGGAGACAATACCACAGAGATTATTACGGAAATCCAAAAGCCGAGAATCCTGGCTGTTTACTTTAAACGGGCAGATGGAGCAGGTTACCAGATCGGTGTACAAAATAACAATTTCATTCTCCGCTCGGCAGAGGGTGGTGCTATGGGCGATCCATTACGACCATTAAAAATTGATTCCAATAAACTTGTTTTATCCTTTGAAGGGGGTGGCGACTGGCGCTGGAAGCTGAACTATACCTTCCGATACCAAGATAAAAACTGGTTTCTGGAAAAAGCAGGCAACCAGTATTACAATGAGACTTCGGGAGAGATGACCAATAAAAAATATGATTTCATCCTGAAAAAAAGATTGGTCACTACCGGAAAAACCCACAACAGAGATGCGGCCAATGAAACGGTGTCTCAGGATTTTCCGCTAAAAAACCTGCGTACCTTTCATAGCTTCAAAAAGCCCTGGACCTGGGAAATAGGTCCGGACGAATTCTTATAACTTAGCTCAGGTTCCGGTCTTTAAACCATTTATCGTCGGGAAGGGCATCAAATTTCATCATCTTTTCTACCAGAATTTTCGGATCAGCTTCGTTAAATACCAGATCTCTGTTGCTTTGCTTCAGAAACTGATGTTGCACCATCACATCCATCTGTGCAAAAAGATGATCGTAGAAACCACCTATATTCAATACGCCGATTGGTTTAGCATGCAAACCGAGCTGCAACCAGGTCAGCACTTCAAAGAACTCTTCTAAAGTTCCGAAGCCTCCGGGCAGGATGATGAAACCGTCCGCCAGATCTGCCATTTGTTGTTTACGCTGATGCATATTTTCAGTGATGATCATTTCTGAAAGCCCGGTATGACCTACTTCTTTATCCATCAGAAACTGAGGAATCACCCCGGTTACCAAGCCATTACGGCTTAAAATCTCATCCGCAATTACACCCATTACCCCCACGCTTCCGCCACCATACACCAGGCGGATCTCATGGTTAGTAAGCGTCTCAGCAAGATTTTCGATAGCGGCTAATAAAACCGGATCGCCATTAAAGTTTGCACCACAGTAAACACCTATAGATTTCATAAAAGGTTGAAATAAGAAAGGGTTTCCATGGAAACCCTTTCGGTAATAATAATATCTGGATTTAAATTATCTCGTACTCGAGTAGTTTGGTGCTTCTTTAGTGATAGAGATATCATGTGGATGACTTTCTCTCATACCCGCTGCAGTGATGCGTACAAACTTCGCTTTTTGTAAATCTTCAATTGTTGCGGCTCCGCAATAGTGCATTCCTGCTCTTAAACCACCAACATACTGATAGATCACTTCTGCTAAAGTCCCTTTGTAAGGAACACGGCCTACAATTCCTTCCGGAACCAATTTGGTTACCACATCTTCTTCATCCTGAAAATAACGGTCTTTTGATCCCTGTTGCATGGCTTCTACTGAACCCATACCACGATAAGATTTAAATTTACGTCCTTCATAGATGATGGTTTCACCTGGTGACTCTTCTACTCCTGCAAACAGTGAACCTGCCATGATACAGCTTGCTCCTGCGGCAATCGCTTTAACGATATCACCTGTTTGTTTAATTCCACCGTCAGCAATTACAGGAATTCCTGTTCCGATCAATGCCTGAGCACATTCAAAAACCGCATACAACTGAGGTACGCCTACCCCTGCGATAATTCTTGTAGTACAGATAGATCCCGGGCCGATACCTACTTTAACCGCGTCAGCTCCTGCTGCTGCCAATGCTCTTGCCGCATCAGCTGTAGCGATATTCCCAGCAATCACCTGTAAATCAGGGAACCTTTCTTTAATCGCTTTTACCATATCAATCACACCTTTGGAATGACCATGTGCGGTATCCACAGTAACTACATCTACTCCTGCCGCAACTAAAGCTGCCACACGATCGATGTTGTCTGCTGCCACACCTACCGCAGCACCTACACGTAATCTTCCGCGCTCATCTTTACAGGCCTTCGGGTAGTTTTTATATTTTTGGATGTCCTTAAAAGTAATTAAACCGGCAAGGTGTCCCTCTGCATTAATTACAGGAAGTTTTTCAATTTTATAGTCTTGTAAGATTTCTTCTGCCTGTAAAAGAGTCGTACCTTCAGGAGCAGTGATCAGATTTTCTCTGGTCATCACTTCCGAAACTTTACGTTGCATGTCTTTTTGGAAACGAAGATCTCTATTGGTGATGATACCCACCAGTTTATTGTCAGCATCAATTACAGGAATTCCACCGATTTTAAAGTCCTTCATGATCTGGAATGCATCCGCCACTTTAGCATCTGCATTTAAAGTAACCGGATCCTGGATCATTCCACTTTCTGAACGTTTTACTTTTCTGACTTCTTCCGCCTGGCGCTCAATGCTCATGTTCTTATGAAGCATTCCGATACCACCTGCCTGGGCGATGGCAATTGCCAGACCAGCTTCAGTTACCGTATCCATTGCTGCAGAAACTACAGGGACATTTAAGCGTATTTTTTTGGTAAGAAAACTTCCGGTATCCACGTCACGTGGCAGAACTTCAGAATAAGCAGGGACTAATAATACGTCGTCGTATGTTAAGCCTTCAGAGATAAATTTATTGGGATCGAGTTGCATAGCAAATAATTTAGGAGTTACTATTTGCCGGGCAAAGATACGATTATTTTGACTATCCTGCAACAGTTTTCAGAATATGGCCGGTTTGAGTTAAAAGATTACACTAAGATTAAGATTCCTTAATCCAGGCTGAAGGGCCTAATAAGTTAGCATCTGCCGCAGATGATGTTCCATATGGGCAACATAATCGATGAACAGCCATCTTATAGTTTGGGCTGTTTCTCCCCCATTGAAACAAGTTCTGTTTAAATTTTCAGGGTCCATATTCCGGATCAGTGCAAGGATATGACGGTTATAGGTTTCCCAGAACAAAATCAGTTGTTTGCTGTCCAGCAAATTGTAATGACTATAGGTATTCCAGGAGTTCTGATCATAAACGATTACCGGTACCTGTTCGAACTGTGCTCTTACAAATCTTTGGTGGTTATTTGTTGCACTGTCAATGAGGTGTCCAAGCATCTCTTTATTACTCCATTTTCCGGGAGCAGGTTTATGCTTAAACTCTGCTTCAGCGCTATTTCTTAATAAGGATGGGATGGTATCACAAAGATACTGCAAACGTGTGGTGCTTTCCTGAACTGACATAAAGCAAATATAAGATAAGAAAATCAAAAAACGCCATGTGGCCTATACAACGGGGGGATACTTGCATAGACCAACATGACGAAACGAGAACAGATTTTAAAATTATCTGTATTTTATTTAAAGTAAGGAGCGATGTCTTTCATGGTAGGACGAATGATGGTACCATCCCAATCATCTGGTATAATTTGATCTCCCAGAATAAAAACGGCAGCTCCTCCGGCGGTAAAGGTGATATTACCGGCAAAGAAACCACTTTCCGGTCTGGCAGGTGGAAATTCATTCGTCATGTCATAAGGAAGTTCTGTTAATGTCCCTCTTTTCACAATTCGGAACGAGTATACGTTCAGGTTAGGTGCTCCGGAGTCGGGCAAAGGGGGCAATTCTATATTTTTACTAAAAGAGCCATCAGCTGGCAACTCAATTCTCAATGTTGTTGCTGTAAATTCAAAAGGTCTCATTCCGGTAGAGGCACCTTTATAAAAGATCAAATCTATCGGCCCCAGAAAAACCCCTACTTTATTTGTAAATGAAGCATTTACAATCATATTCGCAGGATTAGTTGGTACAGCAAGATCTATCTTATCAAATATTTTTGTCCCGTCATAAAAAAAGGTCAAAGACGCAGCTGATTGTGCACCTATAATTTCTTTATCCATTAACGGTACTGTTGTTCCTTTTTTACGTATTTGTAATGTTCTTTTCTGGTCTGCTTCGATACCAATGCTCAATACAGAATTGATGACATCGCTACCGGATTCCAACACCTGACCATCCATCACAAACTCCAGCTCTTCTGCTCCTGAGTATCCTTTGATACTTAAAGCAACGACTTTGCTGAATATTTTATCACCATCAAAATAATAGGTTATATTTTGCAGTTTTTCTGCTGCTGAAATCATTCTTTTACTTAGAATTGCTTCCTTCCCTTTACTGCGGATTTGCAATTCGGCACCTTCGCCTTTCACGATTACCTTAACATTGAGATCTCCATTACTTTTAGTTGTCTGTCCAATTACTTTTCCATCTTTCAGGAATTCAAGTGTGTCTGTTAAAGTCGTTCCTTTAATAGACAGGTCAATTACGTTGGGTGGACTTTCTACAGCCAGTTCCTGTTTTTTACAACCAAACATCAATAGGAACATCATTCCCAGACAAGAACAGAAGATAATTTGTATGTTTTTTTTCATGTATGTTTTGTTTAAAAAAATGAATTGCAGCAATATGCTGCAATTCATTTTAACCATTTTTTATTCGCTTACAAAGTTGACCAACCTTGAGCCCAGGTAGCATCAACTGCAAAGGCACCATTAGTAGCACCAACGAAGCTTAAAGTTCCATTGTTAAAGAACGGCTGAGACATGCTGAAAGAAGGAGCAGTAGCAGCGGTAGAAGTTGTATTTCCAGTGTAAGTTCCTGCAGGAGTGATTGCAGCAGTAAATCCATGGAAATCATTGCTTGTTAGTTTAGAAACCGTTGAAGCATAGAAAGATTCTGTACCATCATTGAAAACGAAACCTGAAGGATAACCAGTGATGATTGAGTTAGACAATTCGATTTCAGCACCACGACGGTTACGAACTCCGAATTTGTATCCAGCGTTAGTAGCTGAAGTACCAATAATACTGAAGTTTCTTAGTTTTGGGTGAGTTTTTGGAGTTAATGCAAAAGTAGCATCTTCTGTAGGAGCATTGTTATCCGACTCGATACCATTTGAATCTGAAGAACCACCGCTTTGGCTATGTGTAGAGTTTTTATCTGCTACAGCTACTGCATATCTGATCGATCCATTGTATCCGTTATCGAAGTCAAAGTTATCATCATCAGCTGCTTTAGAAACCAGGTAAGTTGCATTTACAGTTCCACCGAAGAATTCGAATGAATCATCTTTTCCATAAAGAACAGCAATATGATCTAAAGTAGTTAGGTTACCTACACCACCAAGTGTTAGTCCGTTTACTTCGTTATCAGTGCTTAAGTTAAAACCAGCATACTCGATACGTACATATTTTAAAGTTCCTGAGTTATCATTTTCAACTTCAGAACCTTTAGCCGAACCAAATGTATAAGCTCCGCCTGTAGGAAGACCTTCAATTTCTTTAGTTCCGGTTGTAGTATTCACGTGTGCTTTACCCAAAAGGATTACACCACCGAAATCACCAGGAACAGGATTTGTAGCAGCGTTGTTATCTAACAAGTTACGGCTAGTGAAAACAATTGGGTTTTCAGCTGTACCAATTGCATTGATTTTAGCACCACGTACGGCTACCAAAACACCATTCGGAATACCTACAGTGTTTACAGTTGATTTAATGTAAGTTCCAGGATTGATCGTTAAAGTAACACCACTTGCAACAGTAACCACACCGCTAAGTTCCCAAACTTTGGTATTATCCCAGGTAGTATTGGTTGTAATTGTACCACTTACAGTTTGAACAGGTAAAGCAGCAGCAGCAGCATAACTTGCTACGGTACTACGTTTTTCAAATCCGTTATCGTTAGTATTTGAATCTTTTTTGCAAGAAGAAGCAAAAGTCAGGGCAGCTAAAGCTAAACCGGTTAATAATACATTTTTCATAATATTACAATTGTTGTTATTGGTTCTTGGATGATTTTTTAATTATTATTATGGTATTTTAAACATGAATGTTACCATTGTATGTTTTTTTTATTAAATTGCAGTCGTATTTAGCTGACTAAAGCTCTAAGCTTATGGCCCTTGGCTGATAAGCTTACCAAATTGACAATTTTAAATTAAGACGGTCTTGTACTGTTTTCATACTGATGCGCCATTAGGGGTAGCACAGGCTTTTTATCTGACAGGGTTCTCAACAACCCTGTTTTTTTTTAACCTTTATTTTCAGTTGAAAAGACCATTGTTATTTTCTCCTTTCTTTGTTTTTTAGGGGGGATGAAACTTCTGTTAGTTAAAAATTATAGTTTAGCTGTAAGCTAAATGTCCTTCCAAAATAAGTTCGCTGCGTAATTCTTTCACCCGGCTCATAATTATCAGACTTTCCAGGAGCATAGCCCGGCACTTTTTCTGCATTGGAGTCTGGCGTATTTTTATAAAAAGTAGAAGCCTGATCAAATAGGTTCGCGACATTGAACTTCAACTGCATCTTATTTTTCATCAATCTATAACTTACCTGTGCATCAACCATGCTTCTGGGCATTTCATAATCAATGGACTGAGGTCCGGCACTAACGATATAGGTTTTCCTTCCGCTTTTATTATACATCAGGTTAGCGCCGAAACGATCTCCCTGATATTGAAGTCCCATATTGAGCAGATATGGACTTTGACCATACATTGGACGATTTAACTTTTCCAGTATATAAGTTTCTTCGTTTGTGATCAGATCAATAACTCTCCTCCTTCCCTGAACCCTGGATTTCTGTAAGGTCAGGTTTCCGTATAAGGTGAAATTCTGAAGCCATTCCTGTGAATCAAAAAAGTCTAGTTTTTTACGGAATTCAAATTCAAGTCCATAAACTTTGGCATAATCAGAATTTGACAATAAATAATAAGTATTCGCTCCTTCCGTCTGACTTAACTCTACAGGTTTATCAAAATACTTATAAAATCCTCCTATTGAAAACACTTCACCAAGCCCTGGGAACCATTCACCGCGAAGATCATAGCTGGTAATTTTTGTGCTGGTTATTCCACCATTGGTCATATCACCATCCAATTCCGGAACATATCTGAAAAATTGGCTATTGTCTAGCAATTCCGGACGTACAACAGTAACTGACCATGCTCCTCTGATATTAATCTGGGAATTCATACTGTAGGTCAGGTTTGCTGAAGGTAGCCATCTCCATGCCGGATCACGTTGTTGGGTATAAGGTACCCGTGACCCACCATTGCTTGGATTAGTAATAGGTGTATATTTAAAATACTCTCCACGAAGGCCCCATATTAATCGCCACTTCTCTGCCAACCGGTTATCAAACATTAAGTAACCTGCATCAGTGGTACTCTTTCCGGAAAACCTGTCCATAAAATAGAGCTGATACATATAACCTTCAGCACCTACGTTTTCAGGCTTTTGCATCTCCGCTACGGTTATATATTTTAATGCGGGGTTTAATTTACTGCTATTCACAGTCAGAGGAAGTATAGTCCAGTCAAAACCTCCTTTTTTTCTATTTCCATAATATCCTATTTTAACCGTATTGCGCAATGGTCCGATATTAAATGGCAATGTTCCGGCAATATTCCAGGTATAATGTTTTTCGTTATTTTTATAATACTGTCGGGACATCGGAGAAGTCTTCGGTTCAGAAAAATTACCCGGGTAATAGAAATATTGATATTGACCTTCGATTAATTCAGGCGCCTGTTCTGCGGTGATCAAGTCCTTTTCTTCTCTGGTTACTGCTGTCCTTGCAGCATCCCATTCCAGCTTTATTTTACCAAGCTGATGCTGTCCTGATAGTTTATTTTGCAATAAACCAGTAAATGTAGGATCATCATTTTCACGGATAAATGGTGGCCGGCTTGCAATTTCTTCATTAGAAACGTCAGCATTATATCCATAGGTTCTGAATAATTTATTGCTGAACATTCTGGTATAAGTATTTCTCAGACTTAAACGATGTATACCCAATTGAAGGCCCACATTTAATAATCCACCCCAGGTGGTGTTATAACTATAACTATTGCCATAATTATTGGCCGCTAAATTCCAGTTACCACGTCGGAAGTTATCATAGTTTTCTATGCTCTGACCATTCCTGTATGTGATCGCGCCGGTAAAACCAAGTTTAGCTTTTTTAGCCGTATCGAGATCAAATTTTTGCCCTATCGTAAACTGATAACTTTGGTTAACTGGTGCACTGTTCTTATAAAGCGTAAAATTATCATTTGTAAAGCGTCTGCTCTGGTCATCCACACGTTGCTGAAGCTCTGCAGGTGTTAAAGATTGGTTTACACTAGGATTGGTAGGCAATAAATTATCTGGTGCACTACGTCTGCCATCATCAAATCCAAGAAAATCGTATTTACCCCGCTTATGACTATAAAATGAATTTCCGGTTGTCCGGTCATTATAAGAATTTCCTATTGCAAAGGTGACAAAGTTTTCATCCGGCATATCCTTAGTGCTGACCTGAATCAGGCCCCCCCCAAAGCTGGTATTCATATCCGGGGTTACCGTTTTACTGACCACTACATTATCTACCAATCCTGAAGGGATCAGATCAAAAGAGAAATTACGGCTTTGAGCCTCCGTACTTGGTAAAGGAGTTCCGTCCAGCAATGCAGCATTATAGCGCTCTCCGATACCACGCACAATAACAAACTTATTGTCAGCAGTACTTACTCCGCTGATTCGTTTCAAACTCTCGCCAATATTCCTGTCTGGCGTACGGCTGATTTGCTCAGCGCTGATACCATTACTCATTTCGGCGGCATTTTTTTGACGTGCCAGCAGCCCTTCAGCAGATGTTTTCTTGTATCCACCCGTAATAACCACTCCCGTTAATGTTTCCGAGGCTGGTTTCATACTTACATTCAAGGGAATATTCTCTCCTGATTTAACGATCACCTCGGTTACTCTTCTGGGCTGATAACTCACATAACGTATTTCTACGGTGTAAGTACCCGGATCAACACTGATGCTAAACGAGCCATCTACTCCTGTACTTGCCGTACGATTCAGTTCTACAACCTTAATCCCGGCGCCTGGCAATGGCTCTCCTTTTTCGTCCAGGATTTTACCACTGATTTTTCCTGGTTTTACCGGATCCGGAAGTTTATATAAAAGAATGGTATTAGGGTCATTGATTTTATAAGCAACACCGGTTCCTTCCAGCATTTTTTTTACCACCTGCGCAACAGGCATATCTTTTACATCGATACTGATATGATGTTCTCTTTTAAAAATAGCAGGGTTATAATTGATGATACAACCGGCTTTATCTTCTAAGGTGCTAAGTCCTTTAATCAGGTTAACGTTCAACAGCTTCAGGCTGACCCTGCTTTCTGCTTTATTCTGTGCTTTAGTGCTCCCTGAAACGCTGCATACACAACTGGCTGAAAGCAGGACAGCAATCAGAAGTGATTGAGGTTTAATTTTGTTAAAGTATTTTATTATTAAAAAGTATAGCGTTATATTCATTGATTCAAAAAGTTTTTTAATTATCGAGAGTTACGAAACATTTTTAAGGACCGTCCTGTTACAGCAGGGCGGTTTGTTTTTTCATCATTATTCCGTTAAATTTTTCATAGCGTAGCCAATAGGGATGTGGCGGTTTATCAAAACTTAACTCATCATTGACAGTCCTCCCCCCATAAAGTAATTATTGTTTTAGGTGCATTAAATTCATAGTGTATTTTGCCACTACTCATGGTATGCAGCTGCTCCGTAATCTGCTTGATATTTTTATTATAAAAAGTAGCATTGAAACGACATTTCAATATTTTTTCATTTTTCACCTTAAAGCTCACATTATAGCTTCTCTCCAGACGGGTCAGCATCACCCCCAATAACTCATTCTTAAAAATAAACCGGTTTTCTGTCCAGCTGTTAAAGTCTGCGGGGCGTCCTTCGTTTACAGCATAACTGGAATCGCCCAACTGATAGATCAGATTCTTGCCTGGAGTCAGAAAAGAGAGGTGTTTCAGCTTTCCTTTATCTGAAGAAGATACACCAACTTTACCTGTACGTACAGAGACACTGAAACGTTTGCTCTCCGGATAGGCATCCACATTAAATGAGGTCCCCAATACTCTGGTTTGCAAATGTCCGCTATGGACAATGAACGGGCGACTGGCATCCTGCTTCACTTCAAAGAAGGCCTCTCCTTCCAAATGAATTTCCCTGTTTTTACCTTTCTCAAAATGCTGGGGAAAGCTAAGCTTACTTACTGCATTTAAATAAACCACAGAGCTGTC
Organism: Pedobacter steynii; assembly: GCF_001721645.1. Classification (NCBI taxonomy): domain Bacteria; kingdom Pseudomonadati; phylum Bacteroidota; class Sphingobacteriia; order Sphingobacteriales; family Sphingobacteriaceae; genus Pedobacter; species Pedobacter steynii. The sequence continues at coordinate 185,657 of NZ_CP017141.1, forward strand.
CGGAAGCAACAGTTTGACCCTTTCTCCGCGTCCAGTGATTCTGGTCATTAAAACCACCTGTTGGTTTTCTTCCCTGGTTTCTGTCTTAACGGAATACCAACCTAAAGCCGCTGCACAAACCAAAATGAAGGAAGCCGCATACTTTAACCAGGAAGAATTTGCCTTTTTGAGGGACTCTTCTTCCTCCCCTATTTTTGTCCATACGGACTGAAGCTCAACCTGAGCTGATAAAGAATCATCCCTCCAGTTGTTATCTTCATTCCAGGCATGCTCAGTAACCTCCTTAAAAGATTCATCCATATCTTCCTGTTTCCGTATAAACGAAAACAATTCTTCCTCCTGTTCAGGACTGGTATTCCCTTCCAGATAAAGTTTAAATAATTTCTTTGCTTCTTCGTTAGTATTCACTTTCATTACTTTAAGACGGCCAAACTTCTGCCTGTCTATAAGTATATATCCCGCTAATGGGCAAGATGTCTAGTCGGAACTGAAATAAATTTCAAATAATTTATAATGCACTGAAAATCAGCAAAAAAAACCTCAGCAAGTTTTGCTGAGGCCAATCAAAATAGGGATAGATTGATTTAGGAAATGGTAAATACTGTAAATAAAACAAGTACAGTTTCCGGCGTATGGATTTTAAAATATTGTCTGATATGGCTTAAAGACTTTGCCATATGACTATGTACAGTGTTTCTGGAAATATTCAATTCGTTAGAAATGTGCTCGTAAGTTGCACCTTCCTCCCGGCTTAGCTTAAAGACCTTTTTACTTTGTGGTGGTAAACTATTGATTGCTTTTTCAGCAAGGTTACGATAGTCCCTTAAATCCATAAAACTGGCAATAGGATCATAAACCTGTTCTATCTTTAGTATTTCATTCTGATAAGCACTAGCCTTCGCTTTCCGTTGAAATTCTTTAAATACCAGGTTTCTGGTAATGGTTAATAAAAAAGCATCAAAATCTTTGGACGCATCTATCGTATGTTTATATTTCCATAAGCGTACAAAAACCAGTTGTGTCAACTCAGCAGCTGATTCGGAACACCTTACAAAGCGATAGGCAAACTGGTGCACCTTTCCCTTATAACGATAATATAATTCATTAAAAGCAGCCGTATCACCTTCACGAAGCAAAACAACCAATTTCTCAAGCAAGGATTTGTCTAACTGTTTCAAAATAATTGAGGATAAGATTCTTCCGTTTTTATACTTCCGAAAGTAGGTCCCCTATTTTAACTTAGTATTAAGCCTAAATCAAATGTGTTAACGCGTTTTCTTTTTTTGAGTTTAACGGTGTGTAAAGACCATGCTGTGTACCGCTTTACTAACATGACTATCAGAAAGAACCAGCATCTTCTTCTGAACGGTTCCAGCCTCATTTACAGCAGAAAGTTTTCCGGATATTTTTTTCTGAGCTGAAATCTGATCCAGGGCCTTGCTCAATAAAGCATCATTTATATTTCCGAACGGAACTAAAGGAAGTACGGTAAATTCACTCATTTCTATATCAGGATTGATTCCCGCACTATAGCCTCCCTGCCCCTGTGCATTGAACAGCTTATAGATGATTGGATACATCTCCCAATTTACCTGTCTGGGTATTCTCTGATCCCGGATTAAGAAACTGGCCTCATCTTTACCCACAGTTTTTTCTCCAATGACCCTCACTTGCATATAGGGTTTGAGGTTATTGATGAATACCTCTGATGCAGATGCAGTAGCTCCGGTAGCCAGGACAAAAACCCGTTTTAGGCTCAGGTTGCTTTGAAGAAGGGTGTTAAAATCCACTCGCTGATCAAAGGTTGCCGCTGCTCCGATTGATTCCTTTCTCGTTCCACCGTTCTTATTTCCTTTATAAGTGATGAAATCTGTATCATAGTTTATTCCGGGTGCAATCATGGCACACAAAGCGGCCGCTTCAGATACATCTCCACCTGAATTATACCGCAAATCTATAATCAGATCTGAAATGCCCGAACTTTTAAATGCTGAAAAAACCGGAATTAATGTACCTGAAATACCTGCAGAAAAACCATCTATATAAACGTAGCCTATTTTCAGCTTCTCTCTTTCTATCACCTCATGGACTGCCGGCTGTTCAAAAGTCAAACCAGCAATCATATTCAATTCGGATTGATCAATATACTGTCCTTCTTTAAATTCCGCCAGCATAAGTTTCGTATTCCTGCCATTGAGCAGTTCCTGATCAAATGCCCTGGCGTTGCTGTTCGTAAAACTCTTTCCGTTAACTTTACTGATATAGTTACCTCTTTTCAGGCCATATCTTTCTGCAGGAGATCCCTTTAGGACGCACTTTATCAGACCAAAAACCCGCCCGGTTACCGGCTCCTGAATTATTGCATATTCAAAGCCATATAAGGAACGGGAACTTGGCGCACCCGCCTGATCAGGCAAATAAAGCTGGGAAAAGCGGTCTGCTGTGTTTCTTACCGAACTGAAAAATGTACCTGGAACCTGGGCCAGATCAGGCTTTGAGGGCAACTGATCAGCCCAATAATAGTATCGTCTTAAACTGTCAAGAATCCAGGTATTGACCTGCTCATTACTTCCCTGAGGATATTCTCTTTTTGCATTGTCCTTTTTGCAGGCCCCAATCATCAGGATGAATCCCATAAAAAATCCCGGAATAATCAGTCTGATCAATTGATTAATCCTGCTGTCTTGAATCTTCATTTTTTTCGCATTAGCTTTGATTGGCTAAACACAAAATTAATGCAGCACTATAAACAAATTGTTAAGCCCTCTTCAATTCCATCTCATTTACAGCAGATTAAAATCCTCCCAGACTACCGAGCTGATTTTCCAACCCTTTCTGGTTTTAATGAACTGAAAAATCTTATTTCCGGTAGCTTTAAATGGAATTCCGTTTAATGTGCCGCTTTTCTCATATGTTGAATATCGCTGAGCAATATTTCCGTAAATGCCGGTCTTGTGGTTGATTTCACTTTCAGCAAAACCGGTTAAAGTTCCGTCAGAAAGTATTTGCCGGCGGGGTTCAATAAAAGCGTTCAGATTATAAATTTCTTCATCCAGTCCGCTTTTTTTGATAAAGGTGCTTTCCGTCAAACAAATTTCGGGGATAGATTCCCAGTCTGGCTTCTGATGATTTACATTACTGAAAACAGAAAAGAAACGACTGGTAAGCTGGTTTAGTAACAACTGATCAATTTCAATGGAGTAAAGCAAAAGCTCTTTATTTTCAACATTGATCTCCCGATCAAACACCAGACCTAAGCGTTCTAAAAGCCGGACAGAACTCTTGTTTGTTTTTAATGCTGTTGCCAGAATCCGGCTATGTGCACTAAGTGTTGATGGATGGTTCAGCACCGCTGATGCTGCTTCATAAGCATATCCCTTACCTTCGTATACAGGAAGAAAAGCAAACCCAATATCATCATGTTCGAAATAATCACGTCTGATCATGCTCACCATCCCAATCGTGGTACCTTCTTCTTTCAACCTGACGGTGAAATAACCGAATTTAGGATTATCTATAATTTTCTGAATATAGGCACTCGCCTCCTCTTCATTATTGACGTTTCTATCTCCAATAAATCGTTTCCAACCATCGGTATTTAAAAGCTCCAGCATAAACACCTTGTCATCCAAAGTGATGTCATTAATAAAAAGTCGTTCCGTAACTATATTAGTTTGCATCAATCGCTTAATTTTTTTGATTTAATAATTGGAATCCTTTATATAACGCCATATGCAATACGTCTGCATGTGTTGCCTCAGGAAAGAATGCAAAATCTACTTTTAATTGTGCATGATTGAGATCCTTTAGCACCTCAGACAACTTTTTTGCATCTTCTTCCATAATTTTGCCCTCCTTACCTACTGCAACATAGACCTTAACTTTTTTACCTGGAAAAGATTTCGATAAACCAGAGGATTGGGTCAACAGGGATTCATTATCCCACCATAAACTTGGGCTTATAATCAGATAATTATTAAACAAACCAGGTTCTTTGAACAAAATCTCTGTAGCCAACAGCCCTCCCAGCGATTGTCCGATCAATGTTTTGGAAGCATTGGTTTTATAATTTTTTTCAATATAAGGTTGTGCCTCCTTACTCAGGAACTTGATAAAGTTTGCAGATTTACCCGTCGTAGGAAAATCTTCCTTATCCTTTGCCACCGTAGTAGGGAAAGTGAAATCTCTTTTCCTGTCTACATTCGCAATCCCCACCACAATTGATTTCGGCATCATCTCCGTCAGATTAAAGAACTGAACCAATCCAGACACATGTATAAAATCTTCATTTGCCGATCCATCCAGTAAATAAATCACCGGATAAGTAGTTGCTGAATCTGCACTATAGCCCTGAGGTAAATAAATATTCAGAATTCTTGTTTCTGAAAGTACAGCTGACCGTATTTCGTCGGTTTTGCCTAATGTGAAAGCCTTACTAATCACCTTCTCCGAATGGGAAGAACTCTGCCCATTAACCTGATTACCGAAAAAAATAAAAGAGAAAAAAAATAGCAACAATTGTTTCATACTGTCAAAAGTAGCAATCCTGTCAAACAAATATCAGCTGATCAGCAAATAATTTTAAATAATTTGTAAAAAGAAAATCATAAATAGAAATCTAATAGTGTTTGTACTTTGCGGGCGATAACTCAAAAATTAAATAGAGCGCATATGAAAACAAAAGAGATCACAATTATAGGTCTTGGTGGTGTTGGAGGTTATTTCGGGTTTAAGCTGGCACAGAAATATTTGTCTGATGAATCTGTAAACATTTCTTTTATTGCCAGAGAGCAGACCTATAAGACGGTCAAAGAGAATGGATTGACTTTGCTTTCAGCAGAACATGAAAATTCGGTTGCCCATTCAAAACAGATTTACAAAAGCATTGAAGAATTGCCAGAGACGGATATATTCGTCGTATGTGTAAAGGAATATGACCTGGAAAATATTTGTCAGCAATTAAAAAACAGGGTCAATGACGAGACCGTAATTTTACCCTTAATGAATGGAGTGGATATATATGAAAGAATCCGTAAAATTATTCCGAATGGGATTGTACTTCCCTCCTGTGTATATGTGGCCTCCCATATTAAAGAAAAGGGAACGGTAGAACATAAAGGCAATCCAGGCAAAATAGTGATGGGAAAAGACCCTAAAAATCCAGAATATGATGCTCAGGAAATTGCAAACCTGCTGAAGGCAGCCGGCATTGACCTCGACTATAAAGAAAACTCTTTCCCTGATATCTGGACAAAATATTTCTTTATCGCCAGTTTCGGTTTAGTTACCGCAAGATACAACAAATCAATCGGACAGGTAGTTGAAGAACCGGCATTGCATAACAGGGCGGCTTTGATTATGAAAGAAATCGAGGCAATCGCTGAAAAGAAGGAAATTTCCATACCTGAGGATATTATCGAAAAAACCTTCCAGAAAGCAGCTTCCTTTCCTTACCATACCCCCACTTCCCTGCAACTGGATGTACAGTCCGGAAAGGAAAATACAGAACTGGAACTTTTTGCCGGAGCCATCATTGACTATGGAAAAGTGTTGGCGGTCCCTGTTCTGGAAACTCAACTGATATACGATGAAATCGCTTCGGGGATCCTCTGTCCGTTCCTGCCCTGAGTTTACATAAGAAAGTTTTTCAAGAGAGAAAAATGAGTATGAAAAATGAACGTCCAAACAAAAGAAAAGGAGGCACAGAGTGGAATCATTCCGAGAGTCTTAGAGTACAGATCGCCTTAGAGTATCTTGATGGTGATTTTAGCCAGGTTCAAATAGAACGTAAGTATGGGTTATCGCCCAATACGGTTTATAGATTCGTATCTTGGTACAAAAGTAATCATAACCATCTTATGCCAGAAGCCGTCAACGTAGCTGAAGAGCTGCCTTTCAGCGCTAAAGAACGAAGAGAGCTGAAAAAGCGGCTGGCCTTATCAGAACTGAAGGTCGCCGTGCTGGAAAAAGTGATTGCCATTGCTAATGAGGAATATGGTACAGATCTTAAAAAAAAAGCTGCTACCAAGTGATCTCAGAACTCAGAGGCACCCGCAAATACTATAGCATAGCTCTTCTTTGCGCCACATTTGATTATACCAGGCAAGCCTGGTATAATCATCTAAAAAGTGTTGAATTGCATCTTCTGGAGGAGCATATTGTACTTGAAAAAATCATTGAGATCCGTAAAGCGCTTCCTAAAACAGGATGCATAAAGTTGTATAAAGAACTCAATAATGGCTTTTTACAGGCCCATGGTATCACTATGGGAAGAGATGCGGTATTTGAATTCGTACGTTCTAATGGAATGTTGATCAAGACAAAAAAGAAATGGGTTCGTACAACAAATTCTTTTCACCGGTTTAAAGTTCATCCTGATCTGGTGCAGCGCAGGCCAGCGATACATGCTGAAGAAATATGGGTAAGCGATATTACTTATCTGCGTACCAGTACTTGTTTTCTTTATTTATCACTAATCACAGATGCCTATTCAAGAAAGATCGTAGGTCATCATTTGGCGACTGATTTAAAGGCAATCGGATGTATTAAAGCATTAAATCTAGCCTTAAAAGGAAGATTGTATCCAAACAGACCCCTTATTCATCACTCAGACAGAGGAACTCAATATTGTTGCGATGACTATGTGACCATGCTTAAAGACAATGGAATACAAATCAGTATGACTCAGACAGGCAGTCCATATGATAATGCAATAGCAGAAAGAGTGAATGGAATACTGAAAATGGAACTAGGGTTGGAAAAGACCTTTAAAAATGTAGCCCAGGCGAAAGTATCAGTAGAACTGGCTATGGATAAATACAATAATTTAAGAATGCATTCCAGTTGCGAATTCCAAACCCCACAGCTGACTCACATGGTGGAGAATATCGTTCCAAAACAACAAAAAACACAATCCTTACTGCCTATGTAAACTCAAAACAGGAAAATCAGCATTTTTGGGTAAACTTATATCAGTAATAAAATTTATCATTGTAAACCTATATCAGTAAAACAAAAAAACTACGTAAACACTAATCAGTAATTTACTTTCTGTATGTAAACTTATTGCAGTATAAGACACTCTGTAAACAGACTCTGGGGTTGGAAGGTAGTTGCGAGGTAGTTGACCGGTATCTGGGAGGTAGTTGCAAGGTTATTTAACCTTTCAACTACCTCGTAACTACCTCTCAGCTACCTCCCAGATCCGGACTCATTACGGAGGGTCTCCGAAGCGAACTCAAGCTCACCTATTAAAATCCAGCTGGCGCAGGATGTTTTCCTTTTACATTAATCATCGTCCTGCTAATAACCGGCTGTAACCCAATTAATACGATGGTAACCAGACAAAGAATGGCAATCATCTCATAATAATCAATGCAGAACTGAAGAAAAGCCTGCTTTTGTACCGCCTTATTCAACAAACCTGTGGCCACTTTAGCAGCCTGATCTTTTAACATCCCATGTCCCGACAAAGTAGCCTGGTAAATGCCCAGCCGTTCCGCCAAACCTGAATCCAACAAGGACAAACCTTTCCCCATGTTATTGCTATGTCCGCCTTTAAAGTACAACTGGAAATAATTGATCAGTGACAAACTCAGACTAAAGGTTGAAAAACGTACAAAAACTCCTACCGAGGCAGCAGATTGTCCCATTTGTACAGGAACAGAAGAAACGATAAACATGACAATAGGCGACATCACCATCCCGGCTCCCAAACCCTGAAGAAACAAAGGCATAATAAAAGTTTCTGCATCTGCTTCAGTAGCGAAAAGAAAACACATCATTCCAAAAAATACCATTAGCAAAGTGAATCCGGCAATCCATAAAGCCCGCAGCATCTTTTGCCGGATCAAAAACCGGATGGCAATAAAAGACCCGGTAATGATCCCCAGAATATTATAAATCATCAATTCATTGGCATGTAACGAATCCATCCCTAAAACCGAGATAAAATAAGTAGAGGTTAATCCAAATGCCCCCCGAATCAGGTAAAGGATAACCAGAAAAACTATTCCAATGCTAAAATTCCGATACTTAAAAACGGAGAGGTCTACTGTTGGGCGTTTTAACGACAGCTGCCTTAAAACAGAGGTCAGAAACAACAGCAAAATGGCAATGATGCTGTAAACAATTCCGGAGTCATCCAGCCAGTCCTTTTGTTGCCCGTAAATTAAAACGTAAGCAATTAAGATCAGCATCACCACGAACAGCAAAAAACTGCCCCAGTCCAATTGATAAAGTGGCTTTTTTCGAAAAACATGCACCCGGTTTAAAATCATGAACAACAAAGCGGCACTGGGCAAAAAGCAAAAGATGATCGCCTTATACAAAACATTATATTCAAAATTCTCTACTAAAGGTGCAGCGAACAATGCTGTTACAGGTGATACACATAAGATCATCGCATAAAATATCGTGTACCCCACTTCCCTGGAATGTTCAGATTTTAGACGCCCGAATAAAAGGTTCAAACAGATACTGGTAATTCCACAGTTTACCAGTCCCTGCAAAAACCTGAAAGTAAATACCAGCCAGATCTCCCTGGTATGGTAACAGCAATAGGCAATTACAATTTCCAGTACAATGCAGATCAGTAGGTACTCTTTGGTCACAATCCGCTCAAAGAACCGGCGTTCTACACCTGCGAAACTGGCAACAGCAGCATAAAACAGGAGCAAAGAAAACTGTACGTCTGCAGGCTCCATTCCATAGTATCCTGCAGCAGCACTCCCATCTGCTGTAGAAAGGGCAAAAAGTAGTACTGAGGACAGCAGCAGGAGCATAATGCTCAAGCGGATGAGCCATTCCGGTGCCCATGATTTAAAAATGGACTTAGTCATGCGTATCGCTCTTTCTGACATGAACTGTAGCACTCATTCCTGCATTCAGATCAGACAGGGAAGCCATTGCCCCTTCCAGACGAATCCTAACCGGGATTCTCTGGGCAATTTTCACAAAATTTCCGGTTGCATTATCCGGAGGTAAAAGCGAAAACCTGGATCCTGTAGCCGCCGATAAAGATTCAATTTTCCCGGAAAACTCTTTACCTGGAAAAGCATCTACTTCGATATTAACCGGCTCTCCTACATACATTTTTCCGATCTGTGTTTCCTTAAAATTAGCAATCACCCATTTTCCCGCATCCCGGTCTACAATAAAGGCTATCGTTTGCCCGCTTTGTACCAATTGACCTGGCTGAATGGTTCTTCTTCCCATCTTGCCATTATAAGGCGCCACGATTACGGTATAAGAAGTGTTCAGGTCGTTCTTTTTTACAACTGCTGCCCTTCTTTGTATTTCAGAAATCAGCACTTCAGATTGTGCCTTAATGTCGTTTGTTTTAGAAAGCGCTGCAGCATAATCCTCCTGGGCTGCATGATATTCTGCTTGTGCAACTTCGAGCATACTTTGTATATTCTCCAGCTGCTGACGGGTCGCAGACTCCGCATCGAATAATTTTTTATAGCGGTCGTATTCTGCCTGCTGCTTCCATAACCTGGCTTTAGCTGCAGCAATTTTAGCTTTACTTGCCCCCGCCGTAGTACTCGCGGTCTGAATGCTGCTCTGCAACACGGACACCTGCGCTTTGGCATTCGAAAGTGAGGCCTGAGCTTCATCCTGCTGAACAGTATAATCACTATCGTCAATAACCAATAAGGTATCTCCTTTTTTAACATCCTGGTTATCTGTATAACGTACAGATTTGATATAGCCATTAACCCTGGCAGTAACCGGGTTGATGTATTCTTCAATCTGGGCATCATTGGTATCTTCATAACGCAAATAAGTGAATACCGTTCTGGTTCCCCAGAATAACAATACGACCAACACGATGACCGCAATGACGGTCGTGACACGTGAGATGATCTGATCTGTTTTACTTTGTTTTTGAGTGCTCATTTTATAGGGTGCCTACTGCTTTTTGTAATTGATAATATTGAATTCTGGCATTTACTTTTGCGGTGGTCAATTCAAACCGCGATTGCAACAACTGCGTTTCCGCATCCAGCAAATCGGTTAGTAAAGCCAGTTGATTGAAATAAGTATTCTGTACAATCCTGTAACTTTCGGAAGCCTGGGTAATATTTTCTGAGGCAACCTCGATACGTTTCAGCGATTCCTGGTATCGGATATAATATTCCTGAACCTCCTGCCTGAGATTTTCCTTTACTTCTTCGTCCTCCACTTCCTGTCGCCGGAGCTGGATTTCCGCTACGCGCACTTTATGTTTATTCGTATAAAACGACGAAATGGGAACCTTTAATTTAAGCCCTGCCATTCCGTTACTATACAAAGAAAGTGCGTAAGGATAAAACTGGATTTGAGGATAAGCATACATATACTCCGCAAAAAAACCGATGGAAGGAAGTACATTAGATTTTTGCTGTTTCAGTTTTAATACCGCCAGTTGTTGTTCTTTTTCCGATATCTGCAGTTTAAAGGAACGGGATTCAGCTTCAGACAGGTAATTTGACAACCCTTTTAACAAAACCGGATCGGCCTCCATATCGGAAACGACGGGCATCAGCATCATATCGTCCTGCTTACCGATCAGGAGGTTCAGTTTTTGAGCCGCAATATGGATACTGTTTTCAATTTCTGTAAGCAGCATCTTTTGTTTTGATAAACGAAGTTCAGCACGCAACACATCACTCTTCAGTACCGTGCCGTTTTTATAAAGTTCCCTGATCTCCTGAAGTTGCTTTTCCCGTTCTTTGATGTCCTGTTTTAATAAAGACTGATAAGATCTGTTGCGGTACACATCATAAAAATAAACAGCGGCGATATAATGGATTTCCTGTTTTGTCAGGTTTTTATTGGCTACAGCCAGCTCATTTTCCGTCTTCGATGCAGCGATTTCCCGATTTGTTTTCCCGCCGTTATATAAGTTCAGGTAAGCATCCGCAGATACCTTATAATATTTAGGTTCTACCGGATACTGCGAAGGAGTGTGAAATAAACCTTTTTCATAAATTGGCATTTGAAAAATATACGCCAATACGCCATTGGCCGCAACTTCCGGTAAGCGTTCTGAACGGGCAACCTTAATTCCTGCTTCTGCAGCAAGTACTTCCAACTGCTTCATCTGAAGTTTTCTGCTATTGCTATCGGCTAATTGCCAGACTTCTGTAATGGTAAGTGGAATTTCGGGCTTGACTGTTGTGTGTTGTGCATGGACAAAAAGAGAGGATAAAAGAAAGGACATGCACATCCCAAACTTTCTTTTATACGGGCTAAAATTCATATAAAGTAATTAATGCTGCAAATTTCGGCTAAGAATTATTTCTTTATTTTATCTAAAGTGACATATATTTGTTCAAACCAGCCACATGAATACCTTAGACAATGAAGTGCTTTTATCTGCGATCGATGCCCGTGAGGAAAGTACTTATGTATGGCACAGTAAGTTTGAAGATCGTTTCCGGCACCATAAACACATTAAAGGGCAACTTACTTATGTAGAAGGCGGGGTTATTTTTCTCTATGCGAATGATAAATCTTATTTCATTCCCGCCCGTCATTACTTATGGATTCCCGCAGGAGTAGAACATCACCTGCAGCACCGCTATCGTGCAGCTATTGTCCGCAACATCTATTTCAATACCAAATCCGAGGAAGACAATCCTTTTTTTGATCATATCGGCATCTACCCTGTGAATAGCCTGTTATTAGAAATGCTCAAATTTTCCGAGCACTGGAATGGGGACATTTTTCCGGGGACACATGAATTTGGCTTTTTGAACACCATACAAAATATTCTGCCCACTATCAGTAAACACCCCTTACCAATTGTTGTTCCGACAACAGATAATGAGAGACTCAGACCAGTATTATGGTACATTCACCAGCATTTAGCGGATGAGCTGACCTTAGAAGTCATCGCCGCAGCAACCGGTTTTAGCGAACGGACTTTATCAAGGGTATTTCAGGCGGCTCTTGACATTTCCTTTTTTCAATACCTGAAACTGGTCAGGATCACGAAAGCCATGGAAAAACTACTGGAAAGCGACCTGACCATTAGCGAAATTGCTTATGAGGTTGGTTACGACAGCATTTCTTCCTTTAGCAATACCTTTTTTAAGATGACCGGCAGCAGACCTTCTACCTTTAAAGAATTGAAAGTAGCGAGTTTGGGTACGGATTAATTACCGGCCTCTTCTTCTGGTTCGGTATGTTGTCTGAGTTGTTTTGGTCCCTGTGGCCAGATAAAGCAGGTAGACTGTTTCTTCCATCCGAGGCTTTTATAAAAATCGCCCTTTCCCGGAGCTGCCGTCAGGTTCACGAAATGATAATTATCACCCAGCTTCTCATTCAGCGCATTAACAAGGTATTTACCCAGACCATTGCCCTGGAAATCCGGATCCACAATAATGTCGGCCAATACCGCGTAATATCGCCCATCATCCACCGTTCGGCCAAAAGCAATCAGCTGCTCTTCTTTATAAATAAATAACGTCCAGCTACTTCTTCCAAATGCTGCTGCTATTTCTGCTTCTTCCCTTTTCCTCCAGTCTACTTTGGAAAACAGCTCACATACGTAAGCCCAGTCCACAGTGGATAAATCAGGGTTGATTTTATAAGTCAGGTCATTCACGTTTATTCTGCTCGGAGACATATTTATCTTAAAGATTTTAATTGGGCCACAAATATCAGTAATTAATTCTGCTCTATTTAATCCTTTAGGTAATTGTGGAAAAAGTTTAGTACTTACCCGCCTAAAAACAAAAAAAAACAAACTTTCTTTTCAAGAAAAAAGACTATTATTGCGGCAAATAATTAACCTCTAATGGACAAGATAAAGTCATTGTTATCAGGCATTTTTGTACTGATATCCCTCTGCTCCTACGCTCAGAAAAAAGAAATTCAACTCAAAACTTTCAAGTTTGGAAAAATTGACCCTACAGAATTCAATACCAGGGTAAGCGGGATTGACTCCGCCGCTTCTGCCGTGGCATTATTTGATACAGGAAGGGGCTGGTTTGAACTGAGCCCGAAAACAAAAGGTTTTGTGTTTGTCTTTGAACGCCATACCCGTTATAAAATCATTAATAAAAATGGTTATGACCTCGCTAATTTAGAGATTCAGCTTTACCGGAACAATGGTTCGGAAACTACGCTGGATTATTTAGATGCTACTACCTATAACATGGAAAATGGCAAAATGGTAGCCAGCAAAATCAATAAGGATGCTAAATTCTCCGAAAAACAAGACAAAAATTTCACTCTTAAAAAATTCACACTTCCCAACGTTAAGGAAGGCGCTATTATAGAATATAAATACAGGCTTAAATCTGACTTTATATTTACGCTTAACCCATGGTATTTTCAAAAGGAAGTTCCTGTTTTATATTCCAGTTACCAGGTAAAGGTTCCGGAATACTTTAACTATAAGACAACTGCTGGTGGCTTTGTCGCGATCAACCCGAAAGACGAAATGTTAAATGAAAGTTACGCATTGGGAACTGACCGCGTGAGTACAACCGTAAAACAGACCACTTATATTGCGGAGAACGTTCCTGCACTAAAAACAGAAAAATTCATTACCACACTGCAGGATTATGTGAGCAAGGTAGAATTTGAACTGAGCTCTACCCGTTTTCCGGGAGAAATGTATCAGGAATATACCTCCAGCTGGCCAAAAATCGTAACCATTTTAAAGGAAAGTGATAAATTTGGTTCATTTATAGACAAAAGAAGTTACAATAAGACGCTTGTACAACAATTAATTAAAGGGGAAACCAATCCCGACAGCATCATCTCCATCCTGTTTAATCATGTTAAAAATAACCTGAAATGGAATGATGAACATAGTAAGTATGCAACGGTTTCGAATCCCAAGGCTGTTTTTGAGAAAAAATCAGGAAATGCAGCAGACATCAACCTTAGTTTATACAGTTTATTAAATGAAACGAGTGTCAAAGCATTTCCGGTATTGCTGAGTACAAGATCCAATGGAATGCATCCTGGATTCCCTATGCTTACTCAATTTGACAATGTGATTGTAGCTGTTCAGTCAGGTGAAAAATACCTGTTGCTGGATGCTACCGACAAAAATCATACGCCTGGGTTAATTGCTTACGACAACCTTAATCACGAAGGTTTCAGGGTAGATATGGCAGCAGTAAATGGAGAATGGATCTCTCTTGAAGAAGAAAAAATCAGCAAAAAGAACATTACCTATAGCCTGGTTTTAGATGCGGAGAATAAACTATCAGGTAAACTCTTTCTTTCCTATACCAATTATGAAGGACTTAACCGCCGGGATAGTTACCATAGTGCAGCCAATGAAGAAGAATATTTAAAGAAATATAAGGGTGATAAACCGGGTCTGGGAGTTAAAAATTATCAGATTACCAATTTAAATCTTGTTGAGGCACCTCTGACAGAAACCATGGATGTGATGATTGAAGACAATGTGGAAGAGGCAGGCAACCTGGTATACTTCACGCCTTTGTTATTTGACCGGACTAAAGAGAATCCTTTTAAACTTGAAGAGCGCAAATTCCCTGTAGATTTTGGTTATCCTACGGAAGAAAATTACCGCATTACCATAGATTTCCCTAAAGGATATCAACTGGACAAGACGCCCAAAAATGAAAAGATTATTTTACCGGACGAAAGTGCAGCTTTCACTTTTATGACGGCAGCGGAAGAGAACAAATTACTTTTATCGAGTAAAATCACGATTAAAAAAGCATATTATACTCCGGAAGAATATCAGGATTTAAAAGAGCTTTTTAAGAATATCGTAAGAAAACAGGCAGAACAAATTGTATTTAAAAAGATCTGATGAGGAGGAAACTGATGTTAACGGTTTTGCTGGGCATTACCGGAATTTGTAGTTACGGACAGGGGGAATATGATGTCAGCAAAATCCCAGCTGGGCTAACGGAAAATGCGGCCATAGTAATCAGAAACCAGGAAATGGTTTATGAGGTTAAGGGACTGGGCAGTGCCAGACAAGACTATAAGACCGCGGTAACGATCCTGAATAAAAAAGGAGAAGGCGCTTCTAACATGTATGAGTACTATGATAAATTCTCTAATGTTTACAACTTAAAAGCGACCTTGTATGATGAAAAAGGGATAAAGATAAAAGAGTACCGGTCCTCTGATTTCAAAGACAGAAGTGCGGTGTCCGATGGCACCTTATATTCAGATAGCAGGATTAAGTTCATGGAGTTTTTATATGCCTCCTTTCCCTATACCGTGGAATATAGCTATAGTGTAGATTATAACGGCATCCTGAACTATCCTTCCTGGAATCCTGCAAGCTCCTGGGCTATGGCGGTAGAAAAATCTTCTTATACCTTTAAGGTTCCAAAATCTTTCAGCTTTAAACACCTGAGCAGCAAAGGACTGAAAACAGATTCAACTGAGGTTAAAGACATGAAGCAGTACCGCTGGTCATGTGCCGCTGTACCTGCATTGGTTTATGAGCCGATGAGCGCAGGATTAAAAGGCGTAAACCCATGGGTAATGGTTGCCCCGAATCAATTTGAATACGACAATACCAAAGCCAATATTGAAGACTGGACAAAGCTGGGGAGCTGGCTGTATCAATTGAGCAGCGGATCGCAGGTACTACCTGAAGCCGCTAAATTAAAAATCCAACTGCTCATTAAGGATGCGAAGTCTCCTAAAGAAAAAATCAAAATATTATATCGCCATTTGCAGGAAAATACCAGATATGTAGGCGTTCAGCTTGGCATTGGCGGATATACGCCTATTGTAGCAGAAAAGGTATCAACTGTAAATTATGGAGATTGTAAAGGTCTTTCCAATTACATGAAAGCGATGCTGCAGGAAGCAGGAATCAAATCAAACCTGGTTGTGATCGGAAGCGGCATGCCTTCTCTTAACCGGAAATATGCCAGCATGAACCAGGCCAATCACATGATTCTCTGTGTGCCTTTAGAAAAGGATACCACCTGGCTCGAATGTACCAGTTCTTATGATCCAACCGGATTTATAGGAAATGACAATTCCGGAAGAACCGTTTTGCTGGTTACAGAACAAGGAGGTAAATTGGTAGAGACTCCCCTGCTTAAACCTTCCGGCAATTATCTGAAAAGAAACACCAGGGTTGAGCTGAACGAAGAAGGAAATGCAGCCATTCAGATCGATGCACAGTACGCTAATGCGCAGTACGAAGACAACATCGGATTGATGCTCATCGAGCCTGTAAATCAGCGTAAAAACATCATGAACTCATTGGGCATCCCCAATATGGAAATCACTTCGGTAAAATATACACAGCCGGATAAAGATCTGCCTTTGCTAAACGAAAATATCAGTCTGAAAAGCAGTCAGCTGCTGACCGGAGGAGGAGGAAAATTATTCCTCACCCTGAACCTGTTAAACAGGCAGGAAAACACGCTTACGCCAATTGAAAACCGCAAAACTCCTTTCGCTGTCAGCTATGGTTACCTTGATGAAGATGAGGTGATTTATACCATCCCTAAAGGATTTAAAGTTGAGTTTATCCCTAAAGATATTGTCATCGAATCGGAATTTGGAAAATATACAACGAAAGTTGTGGCGAAAGACAATACGCTGATTTACACGCGAACAAAATCCATTATCAATAAACAATATCCTGCGGAAAAATATAACGAGTATGTAGCTTTTCATAAAAAGCTCTATCAGGCAGACAAACAAAAAAGTATCCTGGCTAAAATAGAATAGCCAGGGCACCTTTTATTTCTTTCCTACAACGACCTTCGTAAAGTCGGCAGTGTTCAAATATTGATTGGCCAGCTGTTTTAAATCTTCAGCGGTAATCGTTTTGACAGTCTCGATATAATGATCGTAATAGGTATAATCCAGACCAGAGAAATAAGCGTTTTTAAATTTGTCAGCATGAGAAAATGCATTCTCCAGGCTACCCAACATGGATCCCAGCATATAGTTACGAACCAGGTTTAACTCTCCGGCACTTACTGCTTCAGTCCTTAACAGGTCAATCTCTTTTTCAATTTCCCCCAGTGCATCATTACAAACTGCGGCGCCGACTTCTGTCGCAATGAAGAAATAACCCGCATCCTTTAAGGAAACCACCGCAGAGCCAATACCATAAGTATACCCTTTATCCTCTCTGATATTCGCCATTAGCCTGGATCCGAAATAACCTCCAAGCAAGCAATTCAGCACCTGGAATCCCGCAAAATCTTTATGTTTTCTGGTGATGGCCAGTGTACCCATCCGAATGGCAGACTGAATGGCCTCCGGACGTTCGACCAACATTTCTCCTTTTACGCCCCCGGTAAACTCAAATTTGTTGCCAACAGAATTTTCATGGTTATCCCATTGTTTTCCAAGGAAGCTATTGAGGAGATCAAACTCTTTTTGTTCAAATTTCCCGGCCACGATGATGGTACAGTTTTCCGGTTTGTAAGCTGCTTTGAAATAACTCAATAAATCTGCTTGCTGAATCGCATCATAATCTACAGCTTCAATACTGGAACCATAGGTAGAATCGCCAAAAATAGCATGAGCAAAATGTTTCCTCGCTAAGAAGTCATTCTTTTGCAGACTCACCTGCAAAGATTGTTTCTGATTCTGGATAAAGATATCCAGCTCCTGCTGAGGAAAGATACTCTCATTAAGGATAGACCTCAGAATAGGCAATACCGAAGCCAGGTGCTTATTCAGGGTATAAACCTTGACACTCGACTGATCGGCACCATATTCTGTTTGCAGAAAGGCACCATAATAATCCACTTTTTCAGCGATGTCTTTGGCCGTCAGCTTTTCCGTTCCATTGTTGATCAGGTGGCTTACCGTTAATGCCTGAAGAGGTTTTGACTGATCCCAGTTTACATTTCCAAATATAAACTCAATGCGTACCAATTCCTGTTTACCTGCATTAATGGTAAATACAGGAATCCCATTATCCAGTTGTTGCTTTAAAGGTTCAATAAAATTTATTTCATTCACCTGTTTTGATTCAGGGGCTAATGTACGGTTAAGCATCTTGGGCAGTTAAATAATATAAAGTTGAGGATTGTTCTTTTACAAAGGTGCGTTTTGCAACGTCTAAAATACGTGCTGAAGTCACTTCATGGTACTTATTAATTTCTGTGTTCAACCAGTCGGCATCTCCAAGCAACTCGTAATAAGCCAGGTTCATCGCTTTATCTAAAAGACTCATTTCAGCAAATACGATGATAGATTCAGACTTATTTTTCACTTTGGTGAGTTCATCTACCGTCACCTCTTCAGCAGCAATGGCATTCAATTCCTTCCAGATGGCAGCCTCTGCAGCTTCCATGGTTACACCTTCGATCAGTTTACCTTCTACAATAAACAATCCTTTATCCAGACTTCCGGTCAGATAAGCATTAATTTCACTGAATAACTGCTGTTCTTTTAACAGACTATTGTATAGTCTGGATGATTGTCCCTGCGAAAGGATATCCGACATCAGGTCATACACCTGATAGTCTTTATCTGATCGGTCTGGCATCTGGAAAGCCATGTAGATGGCATTCAGGGGAACTTCTGCAATTACGGTTTCCTGGCGTGCTTCGGTTTGCTGAGGCTCTGCAGGAAGATTTCTAAGGTAACGCTCTCCTGCAGGAATTGGTGCAAACCATTTCTCGGCAAGTGCTTTTACCTCTTCCGTTTTCACATTCCCGCCTACCACCATAATGGCATTCTGAGGATTGTAATGCTTTTTGAAAAATGCCTTTACATCTTCCATTTTAGCATCTTCAATCTGCTTCAGGTCCTGCCCTATGGTAGCCCATCTGTAGGGATGTTCTTTGTAGGCAAGGGGTCTTAGTTTCAACCATACATCACCGTAAGGCTGGTTAAGATACCTTTGTTTAAACTCTTCGCACACTACATTACGTTGCGTTTCCAGGCTTTTATCAGAAAAAGCAAGGCTCAGCATACGGTCGCTCTCCAGCCAGAAAGCGGTTTCCAGATTGGTGGCCGGAAGGGTAATATAATAGTTGGTGATGTCATTGCTCGTGAAAGCATTGTTTTCCCCTCCTACTCTTTGCAGCGGTTCATCATAACTTGGAATATTTACGGAGCCACCAAACATCAGGTGCTCAAACAAATGGGCAAAGCCGGTTTTATCTTGTTCTTCGTCTCTTGCACCAACATCATATAGGATGTTTAACACCGCCATAGGTGTTGTATCATCTTCGTGTACCAGGACACGTAATCCATTGGCCAATGTAAAACGGTTAAAATCTACCATATATATAAAATAATTGTGCCAAATATAGGAATAAAGCAAAAGGGAAATGTGATAATAATGTGAAATAAAAAGAAAGGAACTTATGGTATATTTGCAGTATGAATACTGCCGAATTATTGCATAGGGCCTTACATTTCGACTTTCTGACACAGGAAGAAGGCGTTTTTTTGTATCACCATGCGTCAACTGCCGAACTGGCTTACGTAGCCAATGAACTGAGGAAAAAACAAGTACCCAGCGGGAAAGTAACCTGGCAGATAGACCGTAATGTCAACACCACAAACGTATGTATTGCCAACTGTAAATTCTGTAATTTCTTCAGAAGGCCGGGGCACGACGAAAGCTACATTACTGACATCGAGACGTATAAAGTTAAAATTGAAGAAACTTTCCGCTTAGGTGGGGATCAGCTCTTGCTTCAGGGCGGACATCATCCGGACCTGGGCCTGAAATTTTATGCCGATCTGTTTAAACAATTAAAAGAATTATATCCCGATCTTAAGCTCCATGCTTTAGGTCCGCCTGAGATTGCTCACGTCGCAAAACTGGAGGGGATCTCCCATACAGAAGTGCTGACTGCATTAAAAGCTGCCGGAATGGACTCCCTTCCTGGTGCGGGTGCAGAAATCCTGAACGACCGGGTCAGGAGATTAATATCCAAAGGTAAATGTGGAGGAAAAGAATGGTTGGATGTGATGCGTGCAGCACATCAGCTGGACATTACCACTTCTGCAACCATGATGTTCGGACATGTGGAAACTATCGAAGAGCGTTTTGAACACCTGGTATGGATCAGAGAAGTTCAAAGTGAAAAACCGGCAGATGCCAAAGGTTTTCTGGCCTTTATTCCATGGCCTTTCCAGGATGACGGTACTTTATTAAAAAGATTAAGAGGCATCAGCAACAATGTTTCCGGTGATGAATACATCCGGATGCTGGCATTGAGCAGAATTATGCTGCCTAACGTTAAAAATATCCAGGCTTCCTGGCTTACCGTAGGTAAAAATGTGGCAGAATTATGTCTGCATGCCGGGGCGAACGACTTCGGATCCATTATGATCGAAGAAAATGTAGTGTCTGCAGCAGGCGCACCACACCGTTTCACCGCTAAAGGAATTCAGGATGCCATCCGGGAAGCAGGCTTTGAGCCGCAGCTCCGTGGCCAGCAATACAATTACCGTGACCTTCCGGAACACCTGGAAGAGCAGGTGATCAATTATTAAAAAAGATAGGGGACTTCCGTCCCCTATCCACCTTAAACTTAAACACATCCCCCTCTCTAAGAAATCCCGAATAATTTTACAATATCCAATACCTGCTGGGTAGTTAAGGGTTCATCAAATGACTCCGAAGCCGCCGCAGCATTCACTGCTGTACCATTGATTCCCGTAATCTGAATGGTAGCCTGGGTAGTCAGCTCTTCTCCTGCATATACCGCAGCGGCATTAGGTACCCCGCTATCGTTTCCACCGGTAATCCATGGTTTAATGGCAAAGCCATTCTGTGCACGCATATAACGGATCTTCGCAGCATGACGGGCCTCTACAGAATGGATGTTTAACGCAGCGGTAAGCACCCCTCCCTGACCAACCAGTGCTGGTGCCTGTCCTTTGTAAGCACGGACGCCGGTATCTTCCAAAGCCTGTGCTACTGCCAGAAACACCGCGTAATTACCTATTGCAAATGGATTTGGAAATGCACCGCTTGCCGTCCAGTCGTAGCTGGGTTTAGCCACTACGGCGTCTGAACCAATGACCCCTTTCAGGAAATTTACATGGGCAGTTTCATGACCGCTGATGATTCCAATGGCTGTTTTATCTGATGCTCCCTGTGCTGTAGATGGAAAATCGGCACCTCCGGAAGCTTTCAGCGCCTGGGTGTAAAAAGCAGCTTCAAAATGTTCCAGGGTTAAGGCAAACTGAAGTACTCCTTTTACTGCAGAAGGTAAGGTACTTTGTCCGTAAGCTTTGGTAAACATCGAACCCAGCGCCATAGGAACGGCAGCGAGGCTTATTTTTTTACCAATATTAAAGAACTCCTTCATGGCAGTTCTACGTGGACTAAAGCGTTCATACACTTCTCCATCCACTTTTTCAATTTCTGTTAATATGTCTACGATATTCATGTTTTCCAGGTTTAGGCGTTTAAATTGATCACGTTGATTTTTGTTTTCACAAATCCGGCTGCAATGGTTAATACTTCCACCGGATTACGGGATTTATCCAGGCCGTTTACCATATCTACCACTTCCACATTAGAAAAGGAGTTTGGAGAGATCAGTTCTCTGATATACGCCGCGTGACGGGCCTCTACAGAAACAATTTTACCGGCCAGACCTAAATAAACCGTGCTTTTCAATAAACTTCCGGCACCATTATAAGCAGAAACACCTAAATCTTCAAAAGCCTTTGCAGTTCCCAGAACGCTGGTACGATCCGCAAAGTTGATCTTTGAAAAATCAACTTCCAGACTTCCGATAGCGGCCTGCCCAAGGGCATTTTTAAAAAATTCCCGGTGGGCAATTTCATGAAACTGAATATCTTTGAAATAGGCCAGCTCTGCAGCGCTGATATTGGCATAGGGAGTGGCGGCAACCTGAATATAGAAAGCGGCTTCCAGCTGCTCCAGTGCATAGGCATAATTTAATACGCCAAAATCATCTTTAAAATCTAAGGTCACTCCTGTTTTACCAGGTTCCATTGGATCATTCCGGTCTTTTTTACAACCGGCAGCAATCAATGCAACGCCTGCTGCACCTGCGCCGGCATATTGCAGGAAAGAACGACGATGCATTCCTTTTTCTTCATGTAAGTTTTTCATAATTTTCAGTTTTGGGTTTAAAGCTTATGAAACTTACCTGCGCAGGATTCCGGTTCATAAAATTTATCGGTTTTTATAAAGGCACGTACGAAAGAAAAAGCAAGCCGGTTTTCGGACTGCTGAAGAAATATTCTTAGTTCCCTCAATTTTTTAATAAATTCACCCTATAAAACTGATAAACTGTGCTGAATACGATTATTGTTGATGATGAAGAATTTGCCCGTTCCTCTCTTTATTTCTTATTACAGGAAAACTGCGAGAACATCCATATTTCGGGTATTGCCAAATCTGTCTCCGAAGCAAAGAACTTACTGAGCAATAACCAGATAGACCTGATATTCCTGGATATTGCCATGCCTGGAGAAAATGGGTTTGAACTCATTCCTCATGCCCAGCTTAATAAATCACATGTCATCTTCACCACTGCCTATGATCAATATGCTTTAAGGGCAATCAAGGCGAATGCATTAGATTATCTGTTAAAGCCTATAGATATCGATGAGTTGAAACTGGCGGTAGAAAAAGCCGGTAAATACATTGCGCTCAATAAAAAAGAACACAACAGGAATGAAAACCTTCAAAACCTGGCTGTTCATCTATCGGAAAGAAATGAAATCCGCAAAATCAGCTTGCCCAACGGACAAGGATATTCCCTGATCAATATCGATGACATCATTCATATTGAGGCAGACAGCAATTATTCTATATTCCATCTTGCCAATAAAGAAACCATTACGGTTTCCAAGGTTTTGAAAGAGTATGAGGAAATTCTGCCTGATCATCAGTTTGTGAGAATCCATAAATCGAGTATTGTAAATCTGAATTATCTAAAAGAGTATAATTCCAAGAATGGCGTGGAGGTGATTCTGAAAAATGGAGATAAGATTGCAGTGTCGAGAAGAAGGGCCAGCGATTTCGCTGAAAAGGTTAAATCATATACCCGTTTTGAAAGTGATAAATAAGAGAAAGATATGGACCATCAGACTTTTTTCGATTGGCATATTAAGCTTTTTGAGCAGCCTGACCTGTTTTTCACAAAGCACCTACCTGCAGCATTTCAGCACTAAAAACGGACTTCCGAGTAACAATTGTTTTTATACATTACAAGATAGCAAAGGTTATATCTGGATTGCCACGGATGCCGGGGTAAGTCGTTTTGATGGTAAGATATTTGAAACATTTTCTATCAATGATGGCCTTCCCGACAACCAGATTCTTCAGCTAAAAGAAGATAAAAGTGGGAAGATATGGTTCCTTGCCTTAAATGGGCAGCTTAGCTATTTTTACAATGGGAAGGTTTATAATGAGACCAACAACAAGCTGCTGAAGCTCCTGAAATTCAATGCGGTTATTGTTTCTTTTTTCCAGGATAGCAAAGGTAGAATATGGCTGGGCACCAACAAGAATGTGCTCATTATGTATAACGGGAAATCTATTACCAAATACATTTCAGCAAATCACGACAAACAGTTTATCAATACTTTTGTCCATGAAGATGCTGCCGGAAAAATATGGGCAATCAGCAATACCTCTGTAAGGGTAATGGAAGGAGATACATTTAAGGTGAAGCCCCATAGCAGCTTGCCCATCTCTTATAAAACAGCAGTCAATCTTCCGGATAAAACACTTGCCTATCTCGATCCCAACGGACTGAATATCAGAACCGGAAATAAAGAAACCTTATTGGCAAAGCTGAGTACAGGCTTACTCAGCAATGACCCCGGATACTTTCATGTAGACCAGAATAAGGACCTTTGGCTAAGTAACGCTTCAGGTATATATCACATTGAATCTGATGGCAACACCAAACGTTATCTGGATAACATTTCTTCCAGTCAGGTGATCAGAGATGCCAAAGGAAACATGTGGTTTACGACCAGCAACGGGATCTATATGCTACCCCAGAAAAATGAGCGTCTGTACATCATCAATAAAGCCAATGGCCTGAGCAGTGATCTTGTAAAGAGCATTACAAAAGACGATAAAAACAGGTTATGGCTGGGGCTTGATGAAGCCATGATGAACATAATTGACCCGCAGAATAACCAGATCAGCAATATCATCCTTGGAGATAAAAAGAAATATAATATCATCAAACAGCTTGCTTTTGATAGCGCTCAGCATTCCATATATTTCGCCTCGGATTATGGGTTGGGCAGGATAAATGACATCTATAAAGGCAACCGGAATATTGATTTCCTGAGGGAGACCAGCAGTTCCATGTTTGTAATCAAAAGCTTTAGCATCTCCTCAGGAGGGCGTAAAGACCTCGCGCTGGCGCTTTCTTCAGGTGTTGTAATTATACCAGACCGGACAAAGAAATTTGAATTCACTTCCCTTTCCTTTAAAGAGGGAGAAGATTTCTTCAACAACAGGTCGTATCGTGTGTTTTACGACCAGCAACAGAATTTATGGTTTTCCAATATAAACGGCCTGTCAGAATTTTCCAGGGGCACCTTATCCAATTTCTTCGAGAAACAACCGCTTTTAACGAAACGCATTAATGACATTCAGGAGCTTGCCGATCATACGATTATACTGGC
Source organism: Pedobacter steynii (assembly GCF_001721645.1). Taxonomy (NCBI): domain Bacteria; kingdom Pseudomonadati; phylum Bacteroidota; class Sphingobacteriia; order Sphingobacteriales; family Sphingobacteriaceae; genus Pedobacter; species Pedobacter steynii. The sequence continues at coordinate 210,233 of NZ_CP017141.1, forward strand.
CACTGATGGAAACGGGTTGATCATCATGAAAGAGGGAAGAATTGTCAAGGTCATCACGCAGGAGGATGGCTTAGCCGATAATATATGTAAACGCCTGTTTATAAAAAACAACCAGACCTGGGTGGTCACCAATAACGGTATCAATAAGATTTCTTTTGATGGAGAGAATGCCACAGTTGAATCCTTCGAATATACCAATGCTTTGCTTGCTGATGATGTGAACTGCCTGTATATAGATGAGAAGAATGCCTATTTTGCGACAAATAACGGCCTGGTATATTTCGCCTATAACCAGTCAGAACACAATAAAGAAGCTCCGAAAGTTTACATTACCTCGGTAGTAAATAATAAGAATAAGCTGGGAATAAACCACCAGGATCATATTTTAGATCCATCCAACAATAGCATTACCTTTTATTATAGTGCGATAGATTTCCAGAATAAAAGCATTCTTTACCGGTACCGCTTAAAAGCTGATGCTCCCTGGACGGAAACAAAAAGCAGGCGACTTGAATTCTCTTCGCTGGAACCCGGAGAGTATATGTTTGAACTGAGTGCAAAATCAAATAACAGTAACTGGAGCAATCCGGCGAAAATTGGTTTTGTACTTAAAGCCCATTTCTGGCAAACCACCTGGTTTTTAATTCTGGTTTTTCTTCTGGCAGGATTTGCCTTTTACAAGCTGGCCGTTATCGTAACCCGCAGACAGAAAAATAAAGAGCAGGAACAACTGCTGCTGAAGAATAAAATCCTCATGCTGGAACAACGTGCCTTACAGGCGATGATGAACCCGCATTTCGTCTTCAATGTGATGAATTCCATTCAACACTATATCAATACCAAGGACACCAACTCTGCCAATAAGATACTTACCGGATTTGCCAGGCTGATCAGAAAAAACCTGGAAATATGTACCCGCAGTTTCATCAGTCTGGAGGAAGAACTGGATTATCTGGAATTATACCTGAGCCTGGAGAAAAAAAGATTTGGGGATAAATTAATGTACCAGATCAGGGTGAGTCCGGCCATCGACAAGGAAGAAACGATGGTCCCCTCCATGATTTTACAACCTTATATTGAAAATGCAATCTGGCATGGAATCATGCCTAAGGAAGAAGGCGGTAAGATCGATCTTCTGATTGACCTCCAGGGACCGGATCACCTGATCATTAAAATCATTGATGATGGGATTGGAATAGATAACTCTTTGAAGAATAAAAAGGGAGAACACCTGAGTAAAGGAATGGATCTGACAAAGGAACGCATCAATTTATTGAATCAGGTTGAAGCGAATCCTATACAGATAAATGTACAACAGACCGGGATTTCAGGCACTTTTGTATCGATTTTGATCCCTTTAACCAGCTAAATTACCGTTTACTCAATTATACCTACCACTTACTAATTTTAGATTATTCCTGCTGAAATTTGCATTAAACTTGTTATAGATATTAAAACAAACATAGTTTGTAAAAAGCGTTCTTATAGAATTGATCAAAGATATTTTACCTAACCTAAAACTATATCTCAATTCAGGTTTCATTTGTGTGTTAAAAAATGGTAAAGCCTCAAACTTTACCATTTTTTTTTGCCCCTACCTCCCATTTCAGAAGCCCGAAAAATTTCTGTTATTTATTTTAAAATAACTCTTCCCATAAAAGTTTTTTATACTAATTTTGACGCACCAAAAAATCGAATAAACACCTTTGTTTATATTTAAAAAGATTTTTCGTAATTTTAACATACCAATAGAAACCTTACTGAATTTATTTTTTTTGTGATGAAAACTTCAAAACAACCGATTAGCAAAAGCCCTTTAGTTGACCCTGAAACTGACATGGATGATTCAAGTGAAGAAACCAGTAAAAAGAAGTCATATCAAGATGATGATGACGATGATTTTGACGTGCCATTAGATGACCTGGAAGGTTTCGATAATTTCGGTGATGATGATGATGACGACTTCTAATAAATAGAACATAATGATTTTCTAAGCATCCTTACAAGGATGCTTTTTATTTTAATTCCAGCTCAGCGCATGCAGATTATAGCAGTATCCGATTCAAAGACCAAAAGAGATTTTTTAGACGTTGCCCGCTTTCTATATAAGGACGATCCCAACTGGATCTGTCCGCTCAACGCAGAAATTGAACAGGTATTTGATGCGGCTAAAAATCCCTTCTTTCAACACGGCAAATGCAGCCGCTGGATTTTAAAAGACAAATCCGGAAAGACCATCGGCAGGGTCGCAGCTTTTATCAATGAAAAGAAAGCCTACCAATATGAACAGCCTACAGGTGGAATGGGTTTCTTTGAATGTATTAATGATAAAGAGGCTGCTTTTCTCTTGTTTGATACGGCCAGAAACTGGTTGCAGGAACAAGGAATGAAAGCAATGGATGGCCCCATTAATTTCGGGGAGAACGATTCCTTCTGGGGATTGCTCGTAGAAGGCTTTACGCCTCCTTCTTACGGCATGAATTACAACCACGCATACTATCACGGCTTTTTCAAAGATTATGGATTTGAGACCGCCTATGAGCAAATTACCAATCACCTGGCTGTCCGGAAACCATTCCCGGAACGCTTTACCAAAATTGCAAACTGGGTAGCCAATAAACCGGGATATACTTTTGAGCATTTCTCCAAGAAAAATGCGGCAAAATATGTTCAGGACCTCATGGACATTTACAATGATGGATGGCAGGACTTTGAAAATTTCGTTCCCATTAAAAAAGAAACCCTGGAAGAAAGCTTCGGTAAGATGGCGGACATTATGGACGAGAAGCTGATCTGGTTTGCTTATGTCAATGGAGAACCTGCTTCTTTTGTAGTCATCATTCCTGATGCGAATCAAATGATCAAAGGCTTCAATGGAAAATTAGGGCTCCTGGAAAAACTCACTTTTCTTTATAAGCGCTGGGTTGGAGTAAGCAGAATGCGTGCGATTGTGATGGGAACCAAGAAATCCTTTCAGAAACACGGACTGGAATCTGCGTTGTTTATTAAGCTTAAGGAATATGTATTGCCATTAAATCAGTATAATGAACTGGAGCTTTCCTGGGTAGGTGATTTTAATGATAAGATGCTTGCGATTCATGAAGCAACAGGTGCCACTTTTGGAAAGCGACACCTGACACTTCGTAAGGTCTTTTAAAAGAATTATTTCTCTCTGATTTCTTCATAGAGGTCAATCACCTTCTTCTGAAGTTTGATGATCTCTTCTTCTCTCATAGAAAGTTTATCTTTAAGGCTATTGATTTCTTCAAAATTAAGCGACTGGGGATTTTCTCCTTCTTTAGAGATAATGTCCATAGTCGATACCGCAAACAGGTTTGCTATCTGTTCCAATCTTGAGATGTTAATATCTGTAATACCCGTTTCTATTTTAGAAAAGGCAGGAATAGAAATATTTAGACGTTTAGCCACTTCCCCTTGGCTCCAGCCATTTTTCTGGCGTAATTGTCTAATGTTTTTTCCAATGATATTCATGTTATTAATTTAGGTGTATTATATAGTTAGTACTTTATTTTATTTTGTATTCAACTCGCGTGCCAATTTCACTAAATCAAGTCCACCAAAATTACCCGAACTCATTAACAATAAGTTAGTACCAATAAAATTCAACCCTAATAAGTAATCTTTAAGCTCATCAGAATTATTAAAAAACTGCAATTCCTTACTTTGAAACGCCGTTTGAACCTCAGATTTGCTAAAAGGTTTAATCCTTTTATGCTCAAAAGTTTTTTCATCAATATATACAATTGCCCTATCTGCTGCTATCATCGTATCCGCATACTGTGCTAAAAAATCTTTATTCAAACTACTAAATGTATGTAACTCTATACACGCTACCAATTTCCTTTCAGTAAATTGAGTTTTCACAGCCTGTATAGTTGCCCTTAGCTTTGAAGGGGAATGAGCAAAGTCTTTATATACATTCGTCTGGTCATTTTTACTCAGCAATTCCAGCCTTTTTGCCGCTCCTGTAAAGGACGAAATCGCCAGATTAAACTGCTCATCCGTCAGGTCTAAAGCATTGCAAACTAACCGTGCCGCATTGAGGTTCATTAAGTTATGATTTCCAAAGACATTTAAAACAGTGTGATCAGGCAGTAGGGAAGTTATACCATCTTTCACCTCATGCTGAGGAATTTCATAACCGATTTTCTCTACGTTGGCGGTCGACTTTAATACCATCTGGTTCAATTCCTCATCTTCTTTGCAGTAAATCAGTTTACCGCCGGGCTGAATGGTGTCAATGAATAAATCAAACTGACGGGTATAATCTTCAAAAGTAGGGAACACGTTGATGTGGTCCCATGCAATTCCACTAATCACACCGATATTTGCTTTATACAAATGGAATTTAGGCCTCCTGTCTATAGGAGAAGCCAGGTATTCATCCCCTTCAATAATGATCAGTGGCGCAGCATCAGTCACCTTTACCATGGTATCAAATCCTGCCAGCTGAGCACCAACCAGATAATCAAAATCTCTGTTGTAATAGTTTAAGACATGTAAAATCATGGAAGTAATGGTGGTTTTACCATGACTTCCACCAATTACTACACGAAGTTTGTCTTTGGTCTGCTCATAAATATACTCTGGGTAAGAATAGATTTTCAAGCCCAGTTCCTGGGCTTTCAATAGCTCCGGGTTATCCAGTAAAGCATGCATTCCCAGAATCACCACCTCTAAATCAGTGGTAATGCGACTGGCATCCCATCCCATTTTTTCCGGTAAAATCCCATGCCTGGCAAGCCTGCTTACGGAAGGTTCGAAAATAACGTCATCAGATCCCGTTACCTGATATCCTTTTTTATGTAATGCAATGGCAAGATTGTGCATGGCACTACCACCGATAGCTATAAAATGTACGCGCATATTTCAATGATAAAATGAATAAATTATACCGCCGTAGCGGTATTAATCTTTTTTAAAGCGGGCAGCAACCCATTCCCCGATTTTCTTATGATCGACATAGCTGATCTGGAATTTTTCGCACTCCGCTTTGATCATATCCAGATCAGGGCTTTCATAAAATCCGCTGAAAAAGATACTTCCTCCCGGAGTCAGCACGGAAGCATATACCGCAATCTGATCCAATAAGATATTTCTGTTGATATTGGCAAGGATCACCTCAAAAGGTCCTGCCGGAATGGTTTCTTTTCCACCACATGCAGCAATAATGTTGCTGATCTGGTTTAATGCTGAATTCTCTAAAGTACTTTGGTAACAGACCTCATCATTGTCTATCGCAACCAATGATGATGCTCCTTTTTTTGAAGCCAGAATAGCCAGAATTCCAGTTCCACAACCCATATCAAGAACAGTTTTGCCCTGAACATCAGTCGACAGGATATACTGCATCATCATCGTAGTGGTCTGATGATGTCCTGTCCCGAAAGCCATTTTCGGATCAATCACAATTTCATATTTATACTGAGGTTGTGGCTGATGAAAAGTTGCCCTTACATAACATTGGTCATCTATGATCAGGGGTTCGAAATTCTTTTCCCATTCTTCATTCCAGTTCTCCGCAGCAATTTCGGTGATGGTGTAATTGGATTCAAACTCCCCCTCATACCTGGCCAGAACATCGCCAAGGTTTTCCTTTTTATAACTATCGAAATCAATAAAAGCGGCAAATCCATTTTCGGTATCCTCAAATGTATTATAGCCGATCTCCGCCAAATCACTGATCAGCAGATCCTGCTGATATTCTTCTATCGCTGTAAAGCTGAATGTTACCTTGATATACTGCATTAAGAATTGAAAGTTTTAACGATGTCTACAAAATCCCTTGATTTCAAGGATGCACCACCAATCAGTCCGCCGTCGATATCAGGTTGCGCAAATAATTCAGCCGCATTTTTTGGATTGGCACTTCCACCATAAAGGATAGAGGTGGCATCTGCAATCTCCTGACCATATTTAATCGCAATTTCTTTACGGATATAGGCATGAACTTCCTGAGCCTGATCAGAGGTTGCGGTTAATCCTGTACCAATAGCCCAAACCGGCTCATAGGCAATCACCAATTTAGAGAAATCTGTAGCATCCAGGCCAAAAATACCGTGGTCAAGCTGAGATTTCAGCACTTCAAAATAACTTCCGTTATTTCTTTCATCCAGGGTCTCTCCGATACAAAAAATCGGGGTCAATCCGTTGGCCAGGGCAATGGTTGTTTTTTGTGCCAATAATGCATCATTTTCAGCGAAATACTGACGTCTTTCCGAGTGTCCGATGATCACATATTCACAACCTACAGATTTGATCATTTTTGCAGAGATCTCCCCTGTATAAGCACCACTTTCATTCTGATGGCAATTCTGTGCACCAATCTTAACAGTTGTTCCTCCTAGTTGTGCCAAACTGTTTAAATGAATATAAGGTGAGCAGATGATGGCGATTTGATCCCCTTTTTTCTCATCTCTTACCATATTTACAATTTCTGAAAACAAGGATACGCCTTCGGCATAATCCAGGTTCATTTTCCAATTTCCGGCAACAATTTTTTTTCTGGTCATATGTTTATTGTTTTAGCAGGCATGGGCCGACAACAGTCCGCCCAATTCCACTGGTTTTTCTAATTATTATAGGATTGTCTGTAAATTTGAGTCTGCTCAAAAACTTCTTTTAAGATATTCTTTTCCACCTCATCAAATGCAGTTTTTCTACGTTCAAAAACCTTCTCGGTAGTTTCGAACATTTTATCCAGGTTATAGGTTTCAAAGCCATGTGCACCGCCCCAGGCAAAGTCAGGGATGAAATTTCTCGGGAAGCCGGATCCAAAAATATTGGCACTTACTCCAGCCACCGTTCCGGTATTAAACATGGTATTGATCCCGCATTTTGCATGGTCAGCCATGATCAGGCCACAAAACTGCAAACCTGTTTTGCGGAAGTTCTCCGTTTTATAATCCCAGAGTTTAACTTCAGCATAGTTGTTTTTAAGGTTAGAGTTATTGGTATCTGCGCCGATGTTACACCATTGTCCGAGCACTGAATTGCCCAGGTAACCTTCATGGCCTTTAGAGGAATAACCCCAGATGACGGCATTATTGATCTCCCCACCAACCCTGCTAAAAGGTCCGATTGTAGTCTGTCCGTAGATTTTAGCCCCCATTTTCACCTGTGAATCATGGCATAGTGCAAAAGATCCACGGATATGGGTACCTTCCCAAACCTGACTGTTTTTACCTATATATATAGGACCGTTCAGACTGTTGAATGTCGAACATTCGGCACCGCCTCCTTCTTCGACAAAAATCTGGTCTCCGATCAAAACATTGGTCGCACTCAGCAACTGAGAAGTCCTGCCTTTCGTTAATAAGGCAAAATCTTTTTTAAGCTCCGCGTCATTGTTCTTAAAGATATCTTCAGGATAATAAATTCTGGTCAGTTCCTGATCATAAATTACAGGGGCCAAAGTTAAAGCCTGATCCGGTTGCATACCTGCTATTCCGCGATAGGCGATCACCAGATCCTGCTGTTTTAAAACCTCTCCCTCAGAAAGTTTGTCGATCGCCTCCAGTAATCCGGCATCCGGACATATTGATCCGTTAATAGCCAGTGTAGCCCCGGATTGGGCAAGATATTTAGCAGCAAGATAAGGAGCGGTAAAAAAACCGGCAGCAGCCCCCAGGTATTTTTCCCATTTCTGAGCTATGGTTAAAATTCCTACACGAAGATCGGCAACCGGTCTGGTAAAAGATAACGGGCGAAGGGATAGCCAGGCATTATCATCAAATAAATTGATTATCATAAGCTACAAAAATAAAAAAAGTCCCGAAGCAACAGCATCGGGACTTAAAATAATTACCTTTTTTGGTATAATTACTTCTTAGCGTAACGAGTTTTAAATTTATCGATACGACCAGCAGTATCTACCAACTTCATTTTACCAGTATAGAAAGGGTGTGAAGTATGAGAAATCTCTAATTTGTAAAGAGGATATTCGTTACCATCTTCCCACTGAATACTCTCTTTAGTATCTACACAAGATTTAGTTAAAAAAGAATATTCGTTTGACATATCTTTAAATACTACAAATCTATAGTTTGATGGATGCAGATCTTTTTTCATAATGCTTATATATTATTATTTCCTTATTTCTCGCTTATTTTTAAGGTTGCAAATATCCTAAAATTATTTTTCAATAGCAAGTAAGTGTGGAAAAATTATCTACTATACTTTTTCCGGGTCTCGATTTTCTCTTTTTGCCTGCTTAAATAGGCCTCAGCGATGACTTCCGCTGAAGGAAGCTCGGAATTACTGATCAAAAGTTTTTTCAATTTATCTTCATCCACATCTGTACGATATAATATATTCATCATTTTAGAAATATCATTATCCAGCAGGTATGCAAAGGCCTCAATCAATCTTTCTCTCAGTAAAGACTCCGATAATAAATCATCAATCTCAAAATCCCGGCTAACAATGGTGATCAGCGACTTCAGTTCGTCCATTATTTCAGTTTTATTTCCTGACATAATTCTACCAGGACACCATTTGTTCCTTTAGGATGCAGGAAGCAGATCAGTTTATTGTCGGCCCCTGTTTTTGGTTCCTCATTTAATAAGACAAAACCTTCCTTTTTCAGACGGTCCATTTCCTCATAAATATCTTCCACGTCAAAAGCGATGTGATGAATCCCCTCTCCTTTCTTTTCCAGGAACTTCGCAATCGGACTATCCGCATTCGTGGCAGATAACAATTCAATTTTGTTTTCCCCGGTTTTAAAAAAGGCGGTATTCACCCCTTCAGAAGCAACTTCTTCTCTTTTATAGCAAGCCGTATTCAATAACTTTTCGTACAGATCACAGGATAAGTCCAGGTCTTTAACAGCAATACCAATATGCTCAATTTTCCTCATCTATGTTTAAACGGTTAGAAAAATGTAAAAATGCATGTTTTAACTATATCCTCATAGCTATTATTTATAATTGTTGGCATTCTTTTTTCGTACCTTTGTGTATTAATAAGAATAAATATATACAATGGAACTTCCTATTTACTTAGATAACAATGCAACTACTCCTCTTGATCCAAGGGTATTAGAAGCGATGCTACCATATTTCACCAGCAAATTTGGTAATGCTGCCAGCCGTAACCATGCTTTTGGATGGGTTGCTGAAGAAGGTGTTGATTACGCCCGTGAACAAGCGGCAAAACTGATTGGCTGTACTGAAAAAGAAATCATCTTTACTTCAGGAGCCACAGAGGCAGACAATTTAGGTATCAAAGGGGTTTATGAAATGTACCAGGAAAAAGGTAACCATATCATTACCGCTACTACTGAGCACAAAGCTGTTTTAGATACTTGTAAACACCTGGAGAAATTAGGTGCTAAAGTAACTTACCTGAAAGTGAAAGAAGATGGATTAATCGATCTTCAGGAACTGGAAGCAGCAATGACTGAACAGACGATCTTAGTAACCATAATGTATGGTAACAATGAGATTGGTGTGATTCAGCCTGTTAAAGAAATTTCGGCGATTGCCCATAAATACGGTGCCTTATTCATGACTGATGCAACACAGGCTGTAGGAAAGATTCCTGTAGACGTAAATGCAGACGGAATTGACTTAATGGCTTTCTCTGCACATAAAATGTACGGTCCTAAAGGTGTTGGTGTATTATATGTACGCCGCAAAAACCCAAGGGTTAAAGTAACCGCACAGATTGATGGTGGTGGTCATGAGCGTGGCATGCGTTCAGGAACTTTAAACGTACCTGGAATCGTTGGTTTAGGTAAAGCATGTGAGCTTTGTCGTCTGGAAATGGATGAAGAAGCAAAACGTTTGTCCGCTTTAAGGGATAAACTGGAAGCATCATTGAGCCAGATGGAAGAAAGTTATGTAAATGGTAATGTAGAACACCGTTTGCCACACGTAGCAAATATCTCCTTTAAATATGTAGAAGGTGAAGGTCTGATGATGGCTATGAAAGATTTAGCAGTATCTTCAGGTTCGGCTTGTACTTCAGCCTCACTGGAACCTTCATACGTGTTAAAAAGCTTAGGTCTGTCTGATGATTTAGCACACTCTTCTATCCGTTTCGGCTTGGGTCGTTTTACGACTGAAGAAGAAATTGATTATGCTATTGAAAACACTAAAAAAGCAGTTAACCACCTGAGAGATCTTTCTCCGCTATGGGAAATGTTTAAAGAAGGAATTGACTTAAGTAAAATTGAATGGGCAGAGCACTAAGCTCAACCCTTAAATAAAACAATATTTAAATGAATCTCTCTGATGAGGGATTTGGAGGAAAACAAAATGGCATACTCAGAAAAAGTAATGGAACACTATACCAACCCAAGAAACGTTGGTACCTTAAATAAAGATAGCAAATCTGTTGGAACAGGATTAGTTGGTGCACCTGAATGTGGTGACGTTATGCGCCTGCAGATTGAAGTAGATGAAAACAATGTAATTACAGATGCAAAATTCAAAACCTTTGGTTGCGGATCTGCAATTGCTTCTTCTTCTTTGGCTACAGAATGGTTAAAAGGAAAAACTGTTGATGAAGCTTTAACTATTGACAATATGGATATCGTGGAAGAACTGGCATTACCTCCGGTAAAAATCCACTGTTCTGTATTGGCAGAAGATGCCATCAAATCGGCAATTAACGATTACCGTGTGAAAAACGGTATGGAGCCGATTGAGATGCCTAAATCTCATCACTAATTTTTATCAGATTTAAGTTTGGTATATCATTTGATTTATCATTCTTAACTTAAAATTTTATAAAAGATGATTACGATAACCGATAAAGCGAAAATCAAAATTGATCACCTGATGCAGGATTCTCATCTGGATGATAAATATTTTTTGCGCGTCTCTGTTAAAGGTGGAGGTTGCTCTGGTTTATCCTATAATTTAGATTTTGATAACGAAGAGAAAGCCGGAGATCAGTTTTTTGAAGATAGAGGAATCAGGATTGCATTAGACATGAAATCCTTCTTATATCTGGCAGGTACTGAACTTGACTTTACCGATGGATTAAACGGAAAGGGATTTAACTTCAATAATCCAAATGCCAGCCGCTCTTGTGGCTGTGGCGAAAGCTTCTCTGTTTAACAAACAAACCTTATTGAATATAAAGGGCACAATAGTGCCCTTTTTTCATTTCCGGAGAAAAAAGTTTATCATTGTCCCTCCAATCAAAAAAATAAATCAATATGGTACTATTCAATGAGTTTTCTACAGTCCCAAGCCTCTTGAGAAATGTAGTGGAAAACATCCATAAACCAGAGGAAACCTTTCTTATTCATAAGAATAATACCACATGGGAAGAGATCTCTTTTGGAAAAACACTTGAAAATGCTGATGCCGTTTCTTCCTTTTTCCTGGATAAAGGAATTGTAAAAAGCGACAGGATGGGCCTTATGATTGAAAACTCGCCTGAATACGTATATTATGATCAGGGTATTCAGCAAATCGGGGCAATCAATGTATCCATCTACCCCACCCTTTCTGAACATGAAGTAGAATACATCATCAACGACTCAGGAATCAGGGCTATATTAATTGGCAGTCCTTTTCTATATAAAAAAGTAATTAAAATAGCGGAAAACTGCAGGCAACTGCAATACATTGTCCCTGTTTTTGCAGAATATCAAAAGATAACTTTACCGGAAGACCTGAAAGCAGAAATCATCAGTTTTTCAGAAATACTGAAAACCGAAGTAACTGCTGAAAGAGGAATGGAAATCACAAAATTACGTACTGCATTGCGTCCATCAGATATTTCCTCTCTGATCTATACTTCAGGTACAACAGGCACCCCTAAAGGAGTGATGTTATCCCACAGTAACTTCGTCGAAAACGTAAAGGTTTGTCTGCAGCAAATTCCTGTGATCGACGAGACGGAGACCTTTTTATCTTTCCTTCCGCTCTCTCATGTGTTTGAGCGAACAGCTACCTATCATGTATGCTGTGCCCAGGGTTGCAAAATTGCCTATGCCCAAAGCCTGGAACTGCTGGCCAAAAACATGGGAGAGATCAAACCTACTGTCATGAGCTGTGTGCCACGTTTACTGGAAAAGATCCATGATAAAGCCATCAAAAGCGGAACCGCAGGCGGAGGGTTAAAATCAAAGATTTTCCTTTGGGCATTGGAAGTAGGGCAAGATTACCGACGCCAGAAAGAAGCTGGAAAAAGTCCTGGTATAATATTGTCCGGAAAAAAAGCAATTGCGGAAAAACTGGTATTCAGCAAAATTAAAGAGAAAACCGGCGGAAGATTGAAGTTTATGATTTCCGGTGGAGCAGCATTACCGAAAAATGTAGGTGAATTCTTTGGCAATCTGGGCATCAAAATTCTGGAAGGCTTCGGGCTTACGGAAACATCGCCGGTAATGGCGGTTACGGAATACGACAGACAGGTATATGGTACGGTTGGACGGGTAATTCCAGGAATAGAAATCGGTATCCAGAACGTGGAAACCAAAGAAATGATCAGTATTCAGACACATGAATCTTTTAAGGAAGATTTTGAATGTGAAGAAGGGGAAATTATTGTCCGTGGACATTGTGTAATGCAGGGATATTTTAATAAACCGGCAGAAACAGCAGAAGCAATAGATAAACACGACTGGTTCCATACCGGAGATATTGGCCGCTTTTTCAAAGGAAACCTTCAGATTACGGATCGTTTAAAAAATATGATCGTGAATGCCTATGGAAAAAATGTTTACCCTACTCCCGTTGAAAACATTTACCTCAAAAGCCTTAAAATTGATCAGCTGTTTTTAATTGGCGACAAAAGAGAGTACCTGACTGCTTTTATTATCCCGAACAGAGAAAACATGCAGGAACAATTCAAACTTCCGGAATCTTTTTTCCAGCAGCCTGATCTGTTCATTGACGATAAAGAAATTGTAGACTGGATCGGACAGGACATTAAAAAGCTATCCAATGAGCTGGCGAAATTTGAACGCATCAAGAATTTCAAGATCAAAAGAAACCCTTTTAGCATTGAGGATGGTGAAATGACACCAACTATGAAAGCAAAAAGAAAGGTAATCGAGAAAAAGTATGCAGGATATATTGATGAAATGTATGCGGAATCTGTAGAAGCGGATTAATTGATCCTCACATTACGATTTAATACCGAAAAGTATAGAAATATAGCTAAGTAAACGGAAAGGCATCATCACCATTAGATTGGACATGGTACTTTTTTAATTCAAATTTGAATTTGAGAAATTAAGCGCAATACATGTATAATAATTATTATACATGTATAAATAAAGGCTTCAAATCACTATTTTTGCGTTCAACACTAAATTCAGTGTTAAATCAATAACACAACAAACATTTTCCGGCCCTAGCCGGACAGATCACATATATGAGTACAGGACTATCAGAACAAGAGTTATTGCGCAGAAATTCGCTAAATCAACTCCGTGAATTAGGGATTGATCCCTACCCTGCCGAAGCATTTGAAATCAATGCTAATGCTGCAGATATTTTAGCTAACTACGAAAGAGATAAAACAGCTTATAAGAATATCAGCATTGCAGGTCGTATCATGACCCGTAGAATTATGGGAAGTGCTTCTTTTATTGAATTACAAGACTCCACAGGCAGGATCCAGGTTTATCTGAAAAGAGACGATCTATGCCCTGATGAAGATAAGACCCTGTACAATACTGTATTTAAGAAGTTGTTAGATCTTGGCGATTTTATCGGTGTAAAAGGTTATGTTTTCACTACGCAGACCGGAGAGATTTCACTTCACGTTACGGAGTTTAAACTACTATCTAAATCCTTAAAACCTTTACCAGTGGTAAAACGTGATGAGGAAGGAAATATTTACGATGGTTTTACGGATCCGGAGATGCGCTACAGACAGCGTTATGTGGATCTTACGGTAAACCCGGGATTCAAACAGATCTTCATCAACCGTTCCAAAGTGATCAATACCATGAGGAACTATTTTGATGAGCAGGGATGGATGGAAGTGGAAACACCGATCCTTCAACCCATTCATGGTGGTGCTGCTGCACGTCCTTTTGCCACGCATCACAATACCCTGGATATGCCTTTATACCTGCGTATCGCAAACGAATTGTACCTTAAAAGGTTGATCGTAGCCGGTTTCGACGGCGTATATGAGTTCGGTAAGATGTTCAGAAATGAAGGAATGGACCGTACGCATAATCCGGAATTCACTTCTATGGAGATCTATGTAGCCTATAAAGATTATATCTGGATGATGGCTATGGTAGAAGAATGTCTGGAGAAAATTACCCTGGCTATTCATGGAAAAGCAGCCATTGAAGTGGGTAAGCATACCATCAACTTTGAAGGCCCTTATGAAAAACTGACCATGTACGAGTCGATCCAGAAATACACTGGCATTGATGTTTCCGCCATGACAGAAGACGAAATCAAAGAGGTTTGCAAAAGCCTGAATATTGAAGTTGATCCTTCCATGGGCAGAGGTAAGCTGATCGATGAATTGTTTAGCGAGAAAGTAGAAGCCAACCTGATCCAGCCTACTTACATTACTGATTATCCTTTGGAGATGACCCCGCTTGCAAAAAAACACAGAAGTAAAGAAGGTTTGGTAGAAAGGTTCGAATTATTTGTAAACGGAAAGGAAATTGCAAATGCCTATTCTGAGCTGAATGATCCGATCGATCAGAAAGAACGTCTGGAAGATCAGCTAAAACTGGCAGCAAGAGGTGATGATGAAGCCATGGCTATGGATGATGATTTTATCCGTGCTTTGGAATATGGAATGCCTCCGACTTCAGGTTTAGGAATCGGAATCGACAGATTAGTCATGCTGATGACCAACCAGTCTACCATTCAGGAAGTATTGTTCTTCCCTCAGATGAGACCGGAGAAAAAAGCAAAAATTACTACTGATGAAGATTTCGTTAATGCCGGGATCCCTGCAGAATGGGTTCAGGTGATCAGAAAAATGAATATTAACACAATTGAAGAGTTAAAAGCAGCGAATCCAAATAAAGTTTTTAATGATTTAGGAGGAATGCGTAAGAAAATGAAGCTAGAATTAACGATGCCTTCAAAAGACGACGTAACTGCCTGGTTTTCTTAACAAACAGATAACAAAAATTTAAAGGCTTGCTACAAATAATGTAGCAAGCCTTTTTTATTTTTAGATGTATTTAAATTATAGAAAATTATGAACAGTTCAAGTTTAGAAATAACCGAAAAAGAATATTGTATTAAGCTGAGTAAAGAAGCATTTGACCTTACCCTGATCCGCCAGTTGATCACCAGGATTCAATCAGAGCAGTTGTTCTTCAGCAAGAAAAAGGATTATATGGAAGATGATATCATCAGTAGAACTACACGTGACAGCGTTGAGAATTTCGACAGATTGAGTGAAAAATAAAAAGCCACATTTGCATGTGGCTTTTTATCTGTTTTTTCTTTAGATGTTATCTGTATCTTACTTGTTGTTGTCTGTCCATCATTCCCATCTGATCTTTCATTTGTTTGATCTGATCAGCAAGTAATTTATTTTTATCGGCTTTCTTCGCTTCTGTCAGATACATCTGCGCTTCTCTTTTGTTTCTCTTTCCCATTGCAATTCCTGCAAGGCTTAATTTAGCCAATGCAATATTGTGGTCCATCGTCATTCCTAAAGAAAGTGCTTTCTTAAAGTATTTTTCAGAAGCCATAGGTGCTTTTCTGGATTCAATTAAACCAATCAACAAGTTATAGTAACCATGTTGGTTTCTGATCAGTTGTTTCTCATAGTTGGTAATCCTGTTTAAAAAAACCTCTGATTTAGGCATGTTATCCTTTCTCAGGTACCATTGAGCAAGCAACATATTTTCGTTGAAGAAATAAGTCACCAATATTAAAATACTTATGAAAAATGCTAAAATTCCCCATCCCCATAAACCGAAGACCATCAGGGCAATCGCCCCTCCTAACACTGCAAAACCTAAAATAAGGCGAACTATATTTGGCATATTCCTTTTAAATTATTTTTTGCAAATATCGTGTTTATATAACAAAAAGTAGATTTAAAGTTATAATTTCAACAAAAAAAGGAAGGAGCGCTGACCTCTTTAAACGGATACAGCGATTACAGATCATTATAAGCCTATAATAAGGATGAAAAAATTAATCAGCGCCATATTACTACTATTTGCTATGAATGCCAGTTCACAAGAAATCAATAAAAAAATCCAGGACGATGCAGGCAATGTGCTTGGATTGATCAATACCTGCAGCAGAGAAGGACTAAGTATGATTCCCGAAATGAAGAGCAGGTATGATATCGAATATCCCGGCTATCAACCCGACAGTGCCATACTAAAAGCATTAAAGCCACTGCTAAAAGGCAAAAAGATAACCATTGTAATGGGTACCTGGTGTGGGGACAGCCATTTACAGGTTCCACGTTTCTACAAAATTCTGGATGCACTTGGGGTAGCCGAAAAGAAACTGAGCCTCATTTGTGTAGACCGCAGCAAAAAGGCAGAAAATGGCCTTATAGATCATTTAAACATTTTACATGTACCCACCTTTATCTTCACAGAAAAAGGAATAGAAATAGGTCGTATTATTGAATCACCAAAGGAGACCCTGGAAAAAGATATGTTGAGTATCTTAGCAAAAAAATAATTTTATGTCTGTTGATTTAGATAAAAGCTGGGTAAAAGCCCTGGACGGTGAGTTTGATAAAGCATACATGAAAGCTTTAAAAGCATTCTTACTGGAAGAAAAAGAAAATGGATATACCATTTACCCTAAAGGTGCTGATATTTTTAATGCACTGAACCATACTCCTTTTGATCAGGTAAAAGTGGTCATTCTGGGACAAGACCCTTACCATGGAGTCGGACAAGCACATGGCTTATCTTTCTCTGTACAAAAAGGGATGACCATTCCCCCTTCTTTAAAAAACATCTATAAAGAATTGCAGGAAGATATTCCCGGATTTAAGATTCCTGCACACGGAAACCTTACCCAATGGGCTGATCAGGGAGTTTTATTACTGAACGCCACCTTAACCGTAAGGGCGCAAACAGCCGGATCCCATCAGGGAAAAGGATGGGAAACCTTTACAGACAAGATCATCACAGAACTATCCGCTCAGAGAGAAGGACTGGTTTTCATTCTTTGGGGAAGATATGCGCAAAATAAAGCTGCATTGATCGATACCGGCAAACATACTGTGCTTGCCGCAGCTCACCCCTCTCCTTTCTCCGCTTATAACGGTTTCTTTGGAAGTAAGCACTTTTCCAAAACAAATGCGAAACTGATTCAGCAGGGGCAGGAGCCAATTGACTGGCAGATCGCTTAAAAAAATAGGGGTTTGTCAAAACAAACCCCTATTTACAAATCAAACAGGGAAATGCCCCTGTTGTTAAAAATAACTTAATACTCCAAAGGAACAATCGGTTCCTTTTTAGTTGTAGACATGATCATCATCGTCTGAAAAGTTTTCACTACAGAAATCTTACTGATTTTATCCATAATCAAACGCTCATAAGCTTTGATATCGTTCACATATACCTTTAACAGAAAATCTGCCTGTCCGGTAACATGGTGGCATTCTGTAATCTCTTTAATCTGATTCACCTCATCAAGAAAAATCTGGATAGTATTGTTCTTATGAAAATCCAGTTGAACCTGGATAAAAGTTTTAATTCCTAAACCCAATTTCTCCTCGTCAACCAATGCATGGTAACTCTTTATAAAGCCAGACATCTCCAGTTTACGTACCCGTTCTAAAGTCGGTGCCGGAGAGAGTCCAATCTCCTGAGATAAAAGTAAGTTGGTAATCCTACCGTTCTCCTGTAGTAATTTAAGTATTTTAAAGTCTGTTTTATCTAATTCTGCTGCCATCTGTGTTTAAAATATCGTCAAAGGTAGAATATCAATGTGTTATTCACCAAATTTTATTCTAATAATCATATAAAAATTTATAGTTTATTTCTTTTTATTTTTTTAGATTTGTCTAAACATTTAGTTAGATACACAAAAATGCAATCATTTACGGAAGAGAACTACCTGAAAATTATCTATCATTTATCGGAAAATAATGACCAGGCGGTACAAACCAATGCTATTGCTGAAAAAATGCAGACTAAAGCAGCTTCAGTAACAGACATGATTAAAAAACTTGCCGACAAACAATTAATCGACTATAAAAAATACCAGGGAGTCCGTTTAACAGTAACAGGAAAGCAGGCTGCCATTAATATTGTACGGAAACACCGCTTATGGGAAGTTTTTCTTGTGGAAAAACTAAACTTTAAATGGGACGAGGTACATGATATTGCAGAAGAACTGGAACACATCAATTCTCCGGAGCTGGTAGAGCGTCTGGATGAGTTTCTGCTGTATCCAAAAAATGATCCTCATGGGGATCCCATTCCTGATAAACATGGAAAATTTGATGCCATTCCATTTACCAGGCTCAGTAAACTACAGGCTGGTGAACAAGGCCTGATCATGGGAGTCAGTGAACATTCCTCTGCATTCTTAAAACACCTTGAAAAACTAGGACTTACCCTGGGCAAAACATTAACATTAGCAACCATAACAGATTTCGACGGTTCTGTAGAAATCATGATGGAAGACAAAAAAATCAGTGTAACCAGAGAAGTGGCCAAGCACATACTCATCAGGATTTAATATGAAGCATTCCGAATCACTAAGCGAAGTAAACCAAAGTGTAGACACCAGCAAACGTACCGGCTGGCGTCGTATTTTATCTTTTATCGGCCCGGCTTATCTGGTCAGCGTGGGCTATATGGACCCAGGAAACTGGGCAACTGACATTGCAGGGGGAAGCAAATTTGGCTACCAGCTGATCTGGATCCTGCTGATGTCTAACCTCATTGCCTTGTTGTTACAATCGCTGAGCGCGAGACTAGGCATCGTTCGCGGTCTGGATCTGGCACAAGCCTCGAGAAATGCCTATCCGAAATGGATCAACATCCCCTTATTCGGCCTTGCTCAGACCGCCATTATCGCCTGCGACCTGGCAGAAATCATTGGTATGGCCATCGGTCTGCAGCTGCTATTCGGACTTCCCCTGATATGGGGGATCAGTGTCACTATCTTTGACACGGTTTTATTGCTGTTTCTGCTCAATAAAGGAATGAGAAAGATGGAAGCTTTCATTGTTTCCATGGTATTTATTGTTGGCCTTTCCTTTTTAGTAGAGATGTTCATTGTAGAACCCTCGTTAAAAGATATCGTGAAAGGCTTCGAGCCTTCTATGCTATCCGGGGATGCGTTATACATTGCTATCGGTATTATTGGTGCTACGGTAATGCCACACAACCTGTACCTTCATTCCTCACTCGTACAAACCCGAAAGTTTGAACGGGATCAGAAGGGAATCAAAGAAGCCATTAAGTTTAACTTTATTGATACTGCGGTTGCCCTGAATCTTGCATTTTTTGTCAATGCAGCGATCTTAATTCTAGCCGCAGCGGCATTTTATAAGAATGGATTACATGAAGTGGCGGAGATTCAGGATGCCCATAAGTTGTTGCAAAACATCTTTGGTAACGTAGCTCCTGCCCTCTTTGCCATTGCATTGATTGCTGCCGGACAAAGTTCTACAGTTACCGGAACCCTTGCCGGACAGATCGTAATGGAAGGCCACCTGAAACTGAGGATACAGCCCTGGTTGCGTCGGCTGATTACCCGTTTGCTGGCCATCATCCCTGCTTTTTTTACCATTATGTGGTTTGGCGAAAGTGCACTGGGGGGATTGTTAATTCTGAGCCAGGTAGTGTTGAGTTTACAACTGGGATTTGCAGTAATTCCCCTGATCCATTTTACCTCTGATAAGAAAACCATGAAAGGTTTTGCGATCAAGCCCTGGGTAAAAGTACTGGCCTGGGTGAGTTCGCTGATGATCGTAGGACTGAATGTAAAGCTTGTGGTGGAAGAAATCACCGGATGGTCCAGTTCAGGAGGCTGGTATCTATACGTTATTATCATCCCGCTGGCCATTCTGATCGGATTGTTATTGCTTTACATTTTCATTTACCCATTTCTGAGTTCCAGAAAAGAGGAACACAATAATGTTCCGCATGGAGTTGCCCTGGATATTGAGAGTGTAGAAAAAATCAGCTATTCGCGTATTGGAATTACCGTAGATTTCTCCAAAAATGATAGAAATACCATTCGTCATGCGCTGCTTCAGGGTGGAAAACATGCCAATTACTACCTGATTCATGTGGTAGAAACTGCGGCAGCAAGGTATCATGGTAATTCTGTGCTTGACTATGAGACACAAAGCGATGCGGAGAACCTGGAAAAATACCGGACAAACCTGAAGGAACTGGGTTATCAGGCGACAGCCCATATTGGCTATGGAGGAACAGTCAATGCAATCGTAGAAATCAGTAAACAAAATAACCTGGAATTACTGGTTATGGGTGCCCATGGACATCAGGGTTTAAAAGACCTGATTTTGGGAACAACCGTCAATTCTGTCAGACATAAAGTAACTATTCCGGTATTAATTGTACGATAAAATCCAGAAATCAAATTTCTTTCGGATATTAGCGCTATTCTTATCAAACCTGAACAAATTAATGGAGTTCAGGTTTGATAAGGACTTTGAACCAATCATCCACAGCTGAATCAGCTGTATGCGTTTTCTGGCTTTTCAGATGATGGTTGAAGAAACAACAACAGATACAAATGAAGAACGATATTCAGATTAAAAATAAGAGAGCCTACTTTGATTACCATATAGTTGAGGAATTTAATGCAGGAATTGCCCTTTTGGGGACAGAGATCAAAGCCATCAGACAAGGTAAGGCCAATATGTCAGATGCATTTTGCATGTTCATAGGTGAGGTTCTTTACGTCAGAAATTTACACATTTCAGAATACAGCCACAGCTCTTTTCATCACCACGATATTAAACGCGATCGCGTTTTACTGCTCCATAAAAAAGAGTTGAAGAAACTGAAAGCAAAAAGTGAAGAAAAAGGATATACAATTGTTCCTTTAAGAATCTATACCAATGAAAGAGGTTTTGCCAAAATCCAGATCGCACTGGCCCAGGGTAAAAAAGAATTCGATAAAAGAGATAGTATAAAAGACAGGGAATCCAAAAGAGAAATGGATCGGGCAATGAAGTTTTAACTTACCAGGCCTGATCTCCTACCAAAGGAACGAAGCGGAAAGTATCGAGCTCTATACGCTCATAATCCGTTTCGCTTACCCTGATTACCGTCACCATTTTCTGAGAGTGTTCATCTCCGACCGGAATCACTAGAATGCCTCCTATTTTCAGTTGTTTTAACAGAATTTCAGGTACAAACGGCGCTCCGGCAGTGACAATAATTTTATGGTAAGGCGCATGCTCTGCAATGCCCTTAGAGCCATCTCCAAAGAAAAAATTGGCATTATAGCCCATTCCAGGCAAAACTCTGATGGTGTGTCTGTAAATACTTTCCTGACGTTCGATGGTATAAACATTCGCTCCCAATTCCATTAAAATGCAGGTTTGATACCCCGAACCTGTACCAATTTCCAATACCTTATCCCCCTTTTTAATGTGCAGCAATTCGCTTTGGTAGGCAACGGTATAAGGCTGTGAAATGGTTTGGCCATCTCCAATTGGAAAGGCAATGTCTTTATAGGCCTGGTTCCAGAAAGTCTCATCGAAGAAAAAATGACGCGGCACTTTACCGATAGCATTCAGCACATTCTGATCTGTGATCCCCCTGCTTTCGAGATGAGCAACTAATTTCTTTCTCGCTCCCCGCTCTCTGTAATTGTCTACAAACTTATACGCCATTAAGTCAAAAATAGGTTTTTGTAAGCTAATCCCGATACATAATCAAAGGTAAAATTCTAATCCTCACAGTATCAATCGCTATAAAACTAGTATGGATCCACATCTACCTGAACGATAGCACTTCTATAGTCTTTTTGGGATTGGAATTCCAGGATCACCTCCTTCAGTACAGATTTTACTTTTGTAATGGCTGTATTTTTATCACTCTTGATGATGATCTGTTTGATGTAATAATTCCGGATCCGGCCAACCATAGGCTGCTCCGGTCCCAACACCCGGTTTCCCAACTGTGTTCTCAATGCAGTAGCAAACTGCTGAGCAGCAACATTGAGCAGGTTCATATCTTTATGTTTAATATTGACAAAGATCATACGGGTAAATGGTGGGTAATGAAACTCCCTTCTTTCCCTGATTTCATCCGTATACATCTCCTGGTATTTATTTTCAATTACCTGTCCGATGATCCGGTGTTTATCGTCATAGGCCTGGATAACTACCTTTCCCTGCTTATCCCTCCGGCCAGCTCTGCCGGCTACCTGCGCCAGCAGCTGATAACTCCTCTCAAAAGCGCGGAAATCCGGATAATTTAAAAGGGTATCAGCGTTGATCACACCGATAAGGGTCACATTATCAAAATCCAACCCTTTTGCAACCATCTGCGTTCCGATCAGGATATCTGTCTTCTTCTCCTGGAAATCCGAAATAATCTGCTGCAGTCCATTTCTTGTTCTCGTGCTGTCTACATCTAAACGGGCAATTTTAGCATCCGGAAAAATCAGGCTCAGCTCCTCTTCCACCCGCTCTGTTCCAAAGCCTTTCTGTTCAATATGAACAGAACCACATGCCGGACAAATGTTAATGCTGTTCTGATGATAACCGCAATAATGACAATGCAGCTTTCCGCTTGTTTTATGGTAAGTAAGGCTCACATCACAGTTCACACATTTGGGTGCATAACCACAGGTGGCACAAATGAGAATGGTTGCATAACCCCTCCTGTTCTGAAATAAGATGACCTGCTCTTTGACTTGTAAGGTCGCCTCAATTTCATCAACCAGTTTATTGGAGAAATAAGAAACCATCTTTTTCTTTTTGGTTTCTTCTGCAATACTGATGACCTCCTGAACAGGAAGCTCAACCCCGCCAAACCTTTCAGTCATGGTCACCAATCCGTACTTCTGATGCAGGGCATTAAAATAACTTTCAATTGAAGGTGTGGCAGAACCCAGCACAACTTTCGCCTTATGTAACCAGGCGAGGTATACCGCTGCATCTCTGGCCTGGTAACGTGGTGCCGGCTCCTGTTGTTTATACGAAGATTCATGTTCCTCATCAACCACAATTAGTTTCAGATCCTGGAAAGGCAGAAAGACTGCCGACCGTGCACCCAAAACAATGCGGTATTTTCCATTCAGCACTTTATTCCAGATCTCTACCCTTTCATTGTTATTGAACTTAGAATGATACACACCAATCGCATCTCCGAAATAACGTTGGATACGCTCTACAATCTGTGTAGTCAGCGCAATCTCCGGCAACAGGAAAAGGACTTGTCCACCTTTTTCAATTGCTTTTTCAATCAGTTTTATATAAACCTGTGTTTTACCTGAAGCAGTTACCCCATGTAGTAAAACCACATCTTTCTGTTCGAATTCTGTCTCAATTTGTGTCAATGCACCGGCTTGTGTCTCGCTCAGTTCAAAGTTCAGCACGAAATCATCATCCTGCTCCTTCAACCTGCTCACCGGCTTCTTATCAATTACAAAAATCTCTTTCTCCACAAGTGTTTTAAGCGCAGCCTGACCACAATCACTTTCCTCCAGCAGTTGCTGCTTAGGAATTACACTTTGTTGCTTAGAAAGCTTTAAAAAGGTAAGCAAAGCATTCATCTGTTTAGGAGCCCGCTCTAATACCGAAAACAATTGTCTCAGGTTTTCTTCTTCGTGATAAAAAGCATGCAGGCTGACAAACGATTTCAGCAGCGGCTTATATTTCTCCACCACTTCCTCGGCGATGTAAACCATTTCCTTATCGAGCAGGGTATTGATGATCGGATAGACGGTCTTCTGCCCTAACAAAGCCGAAACCTGATCTATCGTCAGCCGGTTGTGAATTTTTAAAGCATTGATCAGCACTTCCTGTTTTGCAGTTAAGACTTCTCCATCCTGAGGAAACTCTTCTTTAAGGACGATGATGGTCTCGCTGGCCAGTTTTAAGCCCGCAGGTAAGGCGGCCGACATGACTTCGCCTTCATTACAAAGGTAATAGCCCGTCATCCAGTCCCAGAACTCCAGCTGAGAAGTGGTAATGACCGGATGTTCATCCACCACATCAATGATATATTTTGCCTGATACACCTCAGGGGCATTTTTACTGATGCTCTTGATTAAAGCGGTATAAATTTTGTTTTTCCCGAATTGTACCACGACACGTTTTCCAATGGCCACTTGCGCATTCAGGTCAAACGGAACCCGGTAAATGTAATTTTTGGCCAGGGATAATGGCAGGATGACTTCTATGAACAGGGTTTCCCGTTCTTCGAATTCCAATTGATCAGAATCCATCATTATTTACTTTTTGAAGCAGCCATAAATAAACTCAACCATCCCAGGATAAACAACAATCCACCTATTGGCGTTACCGGACCGATAAAACTGGCAAAACCAATATGGGTGATCTCTCTGGTTGCCAGCAAATAAAGGGAACCTGAAAACAGAATAATTCCAAAAGTAAAGAAACCATAGGCCAATTTGATCAGCTTTGGTTGGTTCAGGCTAAGTTGCGACAGGAACAATAAGGCAAAAGTATGATAGAACTGGTATTCCACACCTTTTGTCCAAATCTCTAAAGCAGCAGGGCTAACCTGACTTTTTAAACCATGGGCCCCAAAGGCACCCAGTACTACGGCGGTCAATCCAAATAAAGATGCGGTTAAAATAATACGTCTGCTCATCATAAAATCGGCTTTTTAATCCTCCAAAATTAAGAAACTTGACTGCATTTTCTTAGTAATCCCAACTTATTAAATTAAATTTGCAGGAACAACAAGGAAACCTGTGCCAGCTTATTGCTTACCATTCATCATTAAGCTAAATCAGGCTTCACAAGGGAAAAAAAATATCCGATTTGAAAAAGGTCCTTTTTACCATAATTGTACTCCTGACCGCTATTGTGGCCATGGCTTACCTGTATTTTTCAAAACTGAACACACAGCATGCCGAGTCTGACCTCAGCTTGTATGCCGCAGTGAACCAGTCGGGTTTCGTGTTTTCTTTTGAAAATGAAAAGAGCATCCTGGATATTTTCAAGGGACAGGAGAGTTTCGGGGAAATTATTGGAGAAGATAAAGCGAAACAAATGCAATCCCTGAAAACTTTTTTGCTCTCCTCTCCTGGAATCAATAAACTGATTCACAAACAAACCATATACATTGGTTTCTTTTCCGGAGAAAAAAAGGAAATCAATTATCTCCTGAGTACTCAAAGTGAAAATAAAGTCAGTACAACTCAGCTTTTTCAAGCCTTAAAATCCAGAAACATCCTGACAGAGCCCATTGACAATGCGACCAGGATTACGCTTCCAGACAGCACCGTGTTTTATCTGGGCGTAAAGGACCAGCTGATTCTCCTTTCCAATACCCTTCAGCCAGTTAAAGAAATATTATCGAAGACTTTTGATAAAAAAGACGACAGCTTTGTATCCTATATCAAGTCCGGCAGCAGGCTTTCCAAAAACAGCCTTGCCCAGCTTTACCTGAACTTTAACCGGATTCCGGCCTTACTAAAATCTATCGTACCCGGAAAATTAACCGGAGAACTGGCTGTCCTGGATCACCAGGATGCATTTGCCTTACTCAGCTATAATTACAGTAAGGAACGGGTCCTCTTTACAGGCACAACACATTTAAATGATCCGAACCACTATTATCAATTGTTCTCTCAAACACCTCCTCAAAAAATCACAATCAGCACGATTTTCCCCGAACAAACTGCTGATTACACCACTTATGCCGTAGACAGTTACGCCAACTGGAGAAAAGGACTGGACAGATGGTTCAGTTACCATAAAGAAGATAAAAAAAGAGCGAGGGTTATTGAAGAGGTAAACCTGAAATACCATTTAAACCTGGAAGAACTCTTCCCCCGTTATTTCAAAAACCAATTCTCAAATTTTCAATTGAATACCGGCGAAAAACTTGCCGCAATAAACCTGACAAATGGAGATAAACTCAATCAGTTACTCCTGGATTTAAGTGACAATTATTCGGATGAAATCAAGCATTTTAAAGAAGCAGACCTGTTATACCTCTACTTTGGATTGCCCTTCAAATCTTATCAAAAACCGTATTATGTTATCATAGACAATTATCTGGTTTTCTCTAATTATGCGGCCACTTTGCAGTTCTTCCTCGATCAGTATAGGGCAAACAAATTGCTGATCAATACACCTGGCTATACAAACACCAATAATCAGATTCCCAATAATTCCAATATCAGTTTTTACCTGGACCACCAGAACTCGATCCCACTCCTTCATAAAAACATCTCTTCTCCTTACCTGAAGCATTTCCAGTCAGAAAAAGGATTAAAAAAATATGAGTCCTTCGTATACCAGTTAAGTGGAGACCGCGGGACCTTTCAAAGTAATATTCTACTAAGCAAACCTCTGGTTATTGAAAAAGATTTTTAATATTTTCACCATAAATCATTAATAATCATCAAGTTTGTTAAGTAACGTTCGAAAATATGGTAAAAAGGGGACTAATCATCTGCATCTTACTTACAGCTACCCATTGTTTGAAAGCACAGCAATATGGCTTATTTAACACCAAAACGCTCTTTGACGGGTTTGAGAATCCCGCTCAAAAGACTTTTGTTCTGGATTCTTCCAGGAAATTCGCATCCAACTTTTTACTTCCTTACTTTGGAGTAAATGCGGCGAGTAAAGGCAATTCAGACTTCATCAGAAAGGCGATAAATGAAAATAAGACCGATCTTGATCTTTTACCGAAAGGTCAGAAAGGAAACAATACGGTTGCCCAGAATTCGAATGTATACCTCTTCAATCTTAAAATTTTCAATTCCTATAAATACCACAAGGAACTGGGCTTCTCCTGGCAACTCCGGACAGATGCACATGGGAATTATACCAACGAAACCCTGGACCTGCTGAATAACTACCAAAATCTGCTCACACAGCTGCCAGGTCCCGATGCCTTTGATAACGATGGTTATGCGCAGTCGTATCATCAATTCAGCGTCAGCTATCGGGAAAA
This sequence comes from Pedobacter steynii, assembly GCF_001721645.1. Classification (NCBI taxonomy): domain Bacteria; kingdom Pseudomonadati; phylum Bacteroidota; class Sphingobacteriia; order Sphingobacteriales; family Sphingobacteriaceae; genus Pedobacter; species Pedobacter steynii. Next base: position 237,294 of record NZ_CP017141.1, read on the forward strand.
TTATACGAAAAGATTAGCTTTCGGGATTAAATTCAGCATCTTAAGCGGAACCAGTTACAACAAACTGAACATCACGGATTCTGAGCTTGCACAGACAGGAAGCGTCACAAATATTGCCTTCAGAGGACGTTACCTGGGTACTTTTATCAATAAAGATGAGGTCTCCTACAATACCTTTATGCCGAACTTTAGAAATCCGGGTGCATCCATCAGCCTTGGAACGTCCTACAATGCCAAAAGTGGAATCTTTATCATGGCTAATGTAAAAGACCTGGGCTTCATCCGCTGGAACAGCAAATCCTATTCAAAAAACATCAATGCCTCAATTCCTCTTACTTCGGCCTCAGGATCCAATAGTACGATAAAAAACATCATCAGAGACTCCATTACCTTAAACCCGGAAAGAAAAGGCTTCTATTCTTTAACCAATGCAAAGGTAGATTTTATGCTCTCCAGAAGTTTCGGTTTTTATACGCCTGGCCTGATCCTGTCTAAAAATCTATTTTATGAAGGTGGTGATGCTGCTTTTGTCAACAAATTCAGGTATGAAAACTTTTCGGTAACAGCAATCCCTACTTATAGCCTCGATAACCTGTTCTTCCTCGGGATGCAGGGAATGTATCAAACGCCTAATTTCGAAGTATTTATTGGTTCAGACAACCTGTTCAAGACAGTGAGTCAGGCAAAAGGATATTTCAACAAGGACGCCGGTACAGGCAAAGGATATAATGGCGCAGCGGTTTACTTGGGACTGGGAATCAAGTTTGGAAATTTCGTGGAACACCCGTTGAACAGCAGTACCATGCCTGGTGTCGGGGATGAATCCCCAAGCCTCTTCAAACGTTTTTTCAGTATCTTCTCTAAAAAAAGATAGCAGCTTTCAGGGATAAACTACTTTTTCTTAGGTGTAGTCAATACAAAATCCTTCAAATAAAAGGGTTCAAAATACGCAACATCTTCAAAATTACCAGCTTGAAAAGCTTTCAGAGCCAGACGGCTCATATTGGCTGCAGAGTTAAAATTTGATTCCGAAAAGCTGGCATGTTCATGATTCAGTACCTCGCGGCATTTTTCGGCCCCATCTCCTATGAAAGTAATGGTATGATCCGTCAATAAGCCTTCGAAGCTCTGCTCATCAATAATTTTTGCTTCTATGGGAGAAATATGCTTTAGCTGATCATCAAACACGGCAGTAAACACTTCCATTCTTCTGGCGTCAATCATGGAACAGATCAGCCCCTTGTTCTCCGGCTGTTGTGTTGCAAAACCTTCAGCCATCATCTGCAAGGTATCTATCGCAATCAGTGGCTTGTCTAAAGCAAAACAAAGCCCTTTAGCCGTAGAAACCCCAATTCTCAAACCCGTATAGGAACCCGGGCCCTTACTCACCGCAACAGCATCCAGTTCTTCATACTTTAAGCCTGCACTATCCATTACAGATTTAATGAATAAAGTCAGACTGCCTGCATGAATATTGCTGGCCATTTCTTCTTTCAAAGCAATGGTTTTCCCATCCTGTGAGATGGCAGCAGAACAAACTTGTGTGGCAGTTTCGATTTGGAGAATAGTGATCATCAGATAAAATTAAATACTTAGACTTAGGGAACAGGATCATGTCCATGTCTACCCCATGGGTGACAACTTCCGATCCGCTTCAAAGTTAACCATCCTCCTTTAAAAGGACCATGCTTTTTTATGGCTTCTATTCCATATTGAGAACAGGTGGGGGTAAAACGGCAATTGGCACCCAACAAAGGCGACAAAAGCAGCTGATAAGCTTTAATCAGCAGCAGAAAGAACCAGCTAATGCACTGCTTAACTACCCTGATCATTGTTGATGCTGCTAATCAGTCGTTTTAAAGCACTATCCATCTTTTTCTCCATGAATGAGAACTCGTAGATTTTCTTTCCGACAAACTGTAGAGAAAAAATAAGCAACTGTTCCTGCTCCTGCAATGCAGGATAAAGTCCGGTTTGTTTTTGCACGCGATAAACCTCACGGCTCCTTCTTTTGATCAGGTTCCTGTCTACCGCTTTTTTGAAGCGCTTCTTGGAAACATTGATCACTACCTGAGCAGGAAAGCGATGAGGTGTATCTACAAAAAGATAAGAAATGCGAAATGGATATAATAAAAAAGAAGAACCGTCTTTAAATAGCAGATCTAATAATTTTCTACTACATAACCGTTCTTCTTTATTAAATGTGTTCATGTTTTTGATCGCAAATTTGCAGATATTGTGATCTGCTAACACTTATTGTGCTGCAATCAAAAATTATGCTTTGTGACGACGTTCGTCTGAAACTGATAGTTTTCTTCTTCCTTTTGCACGACGAGAAGCTAATACTCTTCTACCGTTTGCTGTAGCCATTCTTTCGCGGAAGCCGTGTTTGTTTCTTCTCTTTCTTTGCGAAGGTTGGAATGTTCTTTTCATAACTGTATTATATCTTAGACTATTTTTTTAAATAAGAGGTGCAAATATAGCGTGATTTTTATTTAATTGCAAATAGAATTAAAGGTAGTTTTCTTTTTTCTTCAATTCTTACATGCCAAGCGCTGCTTTAAGCTTAATATAACCCGTTTTACTAACCGGTAGCCATATTTCAGATTTCAGCAATACAATATAACTATCTTTTTCTTTTAGCTCTATTTTTGTCACCTGGGCCAAATTTATGATATATGAACGATGAATGCGAATAAATTGAGAAGATTCTAAAGTCTGTTCAAAAAAACTCATCGTCTTATTTTTGTGAAAGATCCCTTCTGTAGTACTCAGTTTCACATAGTCGTCATCGGCCTCTAAATAATGAATGTCGGTCACCGCAATAATTTTAATCACCCCATTCTTCTTCACCACCACCCTATTGTTCTGTGCCGGATTAAGCGCAGCAGAATCCAGCAGTTCCTGTGTACTGCTATCCCCGTTATTGAGTCTGGCCGGCAATTTCTGTATGGCCTGATCAAACCTGCTTTTTTCTATGGGTTTCAGCAGATAATCTACTGCATTTACTTCAAAAGCTTTAATTGCATATTCATCAAAAGCTGTAGTAAAGATCACTGCCGGGTGTTTATCTACCAGCTCCAGCATTTCAAAGCCATTAATCTTAGGCATTTGAATGTCCAGAAATATAAAATCAGGCTGATGCTGCGTAATGGCCTTAATGCCTTCAAATCCGTCATTGCATTCTGCAACAATCTCAATATCTGGAAAACTGCTTAAATAATATTTTACCACATCCCGGGCAAGAGATTCATCATCTATTAGTATCGTTCTCATCATTGTTTCTGAGGTATTTTAAGCGTGGTTATAAACATATTTTCTTCCGTGGCCCTGGTTTGTAATAATTTCTCATCTCCAAACAACAAATATAACCTCCTTTTTATGGCGGTCAATCCAAATCCGGTTCCTCCGGTAGCTTTCATTTCCGGATCAAATGGATTTTGAACCGTCACTTCCAGCATGTTGTTCTCCACTGTTACCAGAATGGAAATGGTAATTGCAGCAGAGGTATTGTACAAACCGAATTTGATTGCATTCTCTACAATGGGTTGCAACAAAGTTCCCGGAAGGCATAAATTTAGAGTTTCTTCTTCAACTTTCGCATCAATATTTAAACGATGACTAAAGCGTACTTTTTCAATATCCAGGTATAGCTGGATGTACTCCATCTCCTCTCCTACATTTACCCAGATATCATCATCTCTTTTTAAGGTACCCCGCAGAAAGGAAGCCAGCTTCATGATCATTGTACCCGCTTCCTGAGGATTCATAATCGTCAGGGCATACACAGAATTCAGACTGTTAAAGAGGAAATGCGGCTGTAACTGATGCCTCAGTTTATTCAACTCAGCCTCTTTTGATAAGTTTTGCGCAGTTAACAAACGCTCCTGGGTAGCAGATTGCTCTTCCAGACGATACCATAAAATATTGGCCAGGGCGCACCAGGCTAAGAAAATGAAGACGATGATGAACCGCAGGATTAGTGACAACTGCAGGAAGCTTCTGTAAGTAGGCTCGTCTGCAAATAAATAGCTCAGTGCAACATTGCTGGTGAAGGTAATCAGACCTGCCAGCATTAAAGTAAGCACCAGTATAAAGAGAATGGTTTCGTTTTTTGGCTGATAATAGCCCAGCATATTACTCAATATCATACAGGCCATAGCAAGCAGGCTATTGGTGATCAGACTATCCGCAGCAGAGATGAACCAGTTAAAATTTAAGGTAAAATAAAAAAGCAGAATAAACACAGCAGCCCAGGCCATAAATATGGCCGTGGCAAATCGTTGAATATTCTTATTGGCAAGCGGTCTGTTGGTCAAAATAATTTTAATTAGGATTCTCTATGTATATACTTTGATGCAGAAACGCCTCCCGACGTTTCAGTTCATCTAAAAAAACAACCATATCTTTTGGCTCATGCAATACAGAGCCGACCTCAGAGCCATGTCCGGGAGGTTCTATCTCATACAAATCAGCGATACATATGAACTCCCACTTTACCAGTTCTCCATTACAATTGCGGAATGGACGGTGAAAGTTTTCAGATTGCCCTTCTCCTTTCTGAAGGGCATCCTGAGCATCTACAGCTTGAATCAGCCGCAATTGTTCATCAAACTGAGAGGCATAATTTCCATCTCCGCTGATGATCTGAAAAATATATCTTAGCACAAACCATTTCATCGGTATTCATTTTAAAAGTTCCGGATCTCTACCCCACCGAATAAAGCGATCCCTGTGATTTTAATAATTTTATCAGCCCCGTCGGATACAATTACCGGCCCTCTCTTATCCTCCATTCCACCAAAAACGGCCGTTACCTCTGATTTTACAATCCAGCTGGAGGGAATAATAATTTTGATTCCACCGAAAACAGCCACCACTTCTATCGCAATACTTCCTTCAAAATCAGCCTGGGTAAGGTTTAAGTTACAACCTCCAAAAACGGCAACGACTTCACCACCTTTAAAGTTCTTGGAATAGATATTATGATCAGCTCCCCCAAAAACACTTACTGCGTCTACAAGATCATTCTCATCTGTCCATTGCCCCTTTTTTGTTTCATCAGTTGCAGATGGAACATCTTCAGTTTCCGTAAAATCAAAGCTATTCCCGAAACTGGCGTGTTTTCTCTTCCACTTTTCATAATTAGACCCTTTTCCCTTAGGCTTCAGAATCAGGAACAGCCCCACGATTATGAATCCGAAAGCAAAAAAATACTTGGACAGGTCAAAATCCACCATATCCCTCATCGTAAAGTAACCACCTATCAATACCATGATCAGCCAGCCCGCGCCATCAAAATTCCGCTTATAACCAACCAACAGCCCGATCGCGATCAATAAAGTATGCCAGCTCAGTATCCAGTGAGGAATTTCAATACCCACATTTCTCAAAAGGAACACCAAACCAATCAGGAGGAGAATTAAACCACTCCATATTCTGTTGTTCTTACAATCTTTCCACTTTTCCATTTTCTTATATTTTCAATATCACCTATTTGTTCATTTGTGTTGAAAGCTCCACATGCTGATCTTTTATATAATCTGTTGACCTTTCTATAATCAAATGTATAGAGCCTGACTGCATTTACAAACAAGAACGGCTCCGGAAGAGGCCAATAGTCGGTAAACTCCTATTTTTAATCGGTAAAAATTATCCGTTAATTTGAATTCCTAACTATTTATCCGCAAAATCCGCAACCCAATCATGAAGAAATTACTGATCGCCTTACTTTTATCATTCCCCCTGATTACACTTGGACAATCCGGGGAACAGCATTTCAAAATATATGATGTAAAAAAACAAGGGATCATCAATCTGGATGAGTTGGTTGCTCAGATGAAAGACATCGACATTCTCTTTTTCGGAGAAGAACATAATGATTCTATTGGTCATATCCTGGAATTTGAATTGTTAAAAAAAATAAAGACCACTTATCCTAAAACTGCACTGACCCTGGAAATGTTCCATACCGATACCCAGCCGGTAATCAATGAATATCTGGCAGGCGTCATTTCAGAAAAGAATTTTATTAAAGAAGCAAGGGCATGGAATAATTATAAAGACTATCGGCCAATGATCGAATTCGCCAAAACCAACCAGGTTCCTGTTATTGGTGGAAATGCTGCTGCAAGATATAGTAATGCAGTCACTAAGTCTGGTCTGGAAGCTTTAAGGGGGTTTCCGGAAGCCTCCCGGCCTTTCCTTCCCCCGCTTCCTGTGGATACCGCCACCGGCAGATATTATGATAAATTTATAGAAACCCTCGGCGGCCATAATATGGGCAATATGAAGATTTATCAGACGCAGAACCTTTGGGATGCAGCCATGTCCTGGTCAATCGTCAAATATTACAAAGCCAATAAGGGAGTTAAGATTTTTCAGGTCAACGGACGTTTTCATAGCGATGAGAAACTGGGAACACTGGCAAAATTAAAACAACACCTGCCTAAGCTTAAAATTGCTAATATTTCCTGCTTTTCAGGAGATGACTTTGGCAACCCTGACTGGCATAAACATCAGCACCTTGCCGACTATATTATCCTTACTGACCCCGGGATCAAAAGAACTTTCTAACGGGTCTGCACATCGTTTATCCAATCAGCAGATACAAAAAAGGGCTTTAAGAAAATGATCATTTTCTTAAAGCCCTTTTGATTTCTTAAGACCTGGTTATTTGCTTTTCAGCAAATCGCGTATTTCTGTAAGTAACACCTGATCCTGTGTTGGCGGAACCACTGCAGGAGCTGCTTCTTCTTGTTTTCTTTTCATTTTGTTGATTGCTTTCACCATCAGGAAGATGATAAAGGCTAAAATGAAGAAATTGATCACTTCTGTTACGAAGTTACCCCATGCAAATACAGGACCTATTTTCCTTGCATCTTCCAGAGAAGCAGTTGGATTAGATTCTACAAATTGCCTTACTTTTTCACTTAATGGCAGATAAAAATTCACGAAACCCTTATCTCCGATCAATAAGCTAACAGGAGGCATGATCAAATCATTCACTAAAGAGGTCACAATCTTACCGAATGCACCTCCAATAATCACACCGACAGCCAGGTCAATCACGTTCCCCTTGACTGCAAATTCTTTAAATTCTTTTACAAAACTCATAAGTAGTATTAGTTTTAGTTTTTAAACATCGTAATAAAAGTATAAACTTTATTTTTAAAACAAGGCATTAATCCGGCTATTGCCCCCATTTTTTTAGCGGGACTAAACAAACCTGGTGGCAATTCAACCCGGAAAGGTGCTCCTTAACCAGAAAAAAAACAAGCAGTTAACCAAAGTATTCCCAGTGCTTAAAAGCATGCCTGCCAATCAGCTAAAAATCAGTTAAACCGATTTCCTCAGTTATTCTGGTTTACCAAAAACACAATAATACTTGTCGGGATAGTTTATATCTAAACCAAATTCGTATTTTTGGAGCGGGTACACAATACCGATTTTATAAAACATGCTTAAACAACATCTACAACAAAAACTACTTCAGAAGCTTTCTCCACAGCAAATTCAATTTATAAAATTGCTGCAAGTACCTACAGTTGCATTAGATACCCGTATAAAAGAAGAATTAGAAGAAAATCCGGCACTTGAAGATCCCAGCCTGATGATCGCTGATGAACCAAAAGGAGAATATGATGATCTGAATGATACTCCGGATGATTTTGATGCTGGTGCTAAGGAAGAGAATACAGATGAGTTTAATGTAGATGATTATTTACAGGACGATACGCAAAATGATTACAGTACCTCCTATAATAATGATGATGACGAAGAAAAGAAAGAAACTCCGATTGCTATTGAGAGTACCTTTTTTGAGAGCTTACAGGAACAACTGGATTTAGTTCCATTGTCTGATCAGGATTTCATCATCGGAAAGCAGATTATCGGAAGTTTAGATGATGATGGCTACCTGCGGAGACCGGTTACCTCCATGATCGATGACCTTGCCTTCTCCCAAAATGCGATGGTTGAAGAAGAGGATGTGCTGGAAATGCTTAAAGTGATCCAAAGTTTTGATCCTCCGGGAATTGCGGCAAGGGACCTTCAGGAATGCCTGACACTCCAGCTAAAACGCAAAGATCCTGCAAATCCGATCATACAGAAAGCCATTGTGATCGTAGAAAATTACCTGGATGAATTTACCAGAAAACACTACGATAAACTGGAAAAATCATTGGGACTGAACAGTGATGACCTCAAAGAAATTATTGCGGAAATACTCAGGTTAAACCCAAAACCGGGAGATTCCAATCAGGTGACCACCAAACAATTGCAGGTCATCCCTGATTTTCATGTTTCCAACAATGACGGAACATTAATTCTGACACTCAATTCAAAAAACGCTCCTGAACTCCGGGTCAGCCGTTCTTATATCGATATGTTTGACCACTATGATAAAGCTGCCCAGAAAGATAAAAAACTAAAAGAAGCAGTACAGTTTGTCAAACAAAAACTCGATTCTGCAAAATGGTTTATTGACGCCATCAAGCAAAGACAGCAAACCTTATTAAAGACCATGAATGCCATCATGCAATACCAGTATGAATACCTGCTTACTGGTGATGAGCGTAAAATGCGCCCCATGATCTTAAAAGATATTGCAGATAAAATTGATATGGATATCTCTACCGTTTCCAGGGTAGCGAACTCTAAATATGTGCAGACAGAATTTGGAACGTTCCTGTTGAAATCGTTCTTCTCTGAAGCCATTCAAACCGAAAGTGGTGAAGAAGTATCCAATAAAGAGGTTAAGAAAATTCTGGAAGACTGTATCGGCAACGAAGATAAACGTAAGCCGCTGGCAGATGAAAAACTAACAGAAATCCTCAAAGAGCAAGGTTACAATATCGCCAGAAGAACAGTTGCAAAATACAGGGAGCAGATGAACATTCCTGTTGCACGCTTAAGAAAAGAATTATAGGCTCCGGCCTCATTGCATCATGGTTTCCTTCTTTAATTATTCCTGTTAAGGAAGCCATGGTCTTTTTTATTCCTGTCACAGCCGATCAGCTATCCAGGTTCCCCCTCAATAAATCTTCAAGTTTTTTATTTGCTTCAATCAGGCTCGCTGTCAGGTCTTTATTCTCTTTTCTAAGCATATAAAGTTCAAATGCCTTCTCAATGTTAATCCTCAGGTCATCTTCCATCCAGGGCTTTTGAATATAGCGGTAAACCTGACCTTTATTAATGGCGTCAATAACCGCATTAATATCTGCATAGCCGGTAAGCAAAATGCGGATAGGGTCCGGAAAATCAGGAATAACAGATTCCAGAAATTCAATCCCTGTAGTAACCGGCATTCTTTGATCGGTAACGATCACATGAATATCTTCTGACTCTAAAACCTGTCTGCCCTCTACCGCTGAGTTGGCCGTAAAAACATTAAACTTACGTCTGAAACTAGCTTTGAAAGCGTTTAGGTTATGGACCTCATCATCAACATAGAGAACGTTTGCAGAAGTGTCAGAATTCATAGAATTTAGCCTTTTTTTTGTTAAATATATTTGAATTATTATGAACAAAAAAACTATTTAATGAGAAAAATCTCAACGGATTTATTTCTTAAATAATTACACTAAAACGTATTAAAATGTTATTAAAGCACCTTAAAATAAAGAAATCATCAAAAAAATACTTAAGTTAAGAAATTAGTTTCTGACGAAGCATAAATTCTAACTGTTCGTTTACAATCAATAACTTTTCTGTAAGCTCTTTATTTTCCTTTCTCAGTTGAAAAACTTCAAAAGCTTTTTCAATATATAGCTTCAACTCATCTTCCTGCCATGGTTTAGTAATGTACAGGTATACCTGCCCCTTGTTGATGGCATCAATAACCGCAGCTATATCTGCGTAGCCCGTAAGTAAAATGCGGATGGGATCCGGATAAGCTTCCAGAATAGATTCCAAAAACTCCACTCCCGTCATTTGTGGCATCCGTTGATCTGTAATAATAATCTGAATGGGATGCGCTGCTAATATGGGCATTGCTTCTTTAGCTGACTCGGCTGTAAAGACGTTGAACGATCGTCTAAATGATGCTTTAAACGCGTTGAGGTTATGTATCTCGTCATCGACATACAAAATATTTACTAGCTGATCCTCCATATAAAACAAAATTAATCAAAAGTGCTAAATACATCGTTAAAAAAAGAAGTATATGTCTCAACATATACTATTTTTGCAGATCATAAATAAACTGTATTAAAGATGTTAGTACTTGAGAACCTGATAAAAGAAGATTTCACCTCCTGTGAACCGCAATTCTTTAGAATTTATCAACAGCAGGATAAAGACGCACTTGAAGCCTTATTAAAGAATAAACCATACCTCAAAATACATGACGAGATAGAGACCCAACTGGATGATCTTATCAAATCAAAACATCCCAAAAAGAAGCCCGAGCCCGAAGAGATGGAGGCCTTGAAAATCCAGCATATCGGAAATTTATCAAAACTTGAATACGGAGTATGGGTATATTATCCCTGGTCTGAACGTTTGGTACACCTGCTGGATGAAGAGGAGTTTATAGCCGTAAGGACGAACAGGAATATTTACAAAATAACCCCGGAGGAACGCGATATCCTGGGCAAACAGAAAATTGGTGTGGTAGGTCTTTCTGTAGGCCAGTCGATCTCTATTACCATGGCCATGGAAAGAGGGTTCGGTGAAATCAGGCTCGCTGATTTCGACCTGCTCGAACTCACCAACCTGAACCGGATCAGAACAGGCGTACAAAATTTAGGCATCAAAAAAGTCGTGCTGGTGGCCAGAGAAATCAAAGAAATAGATCCCTTTTTAAAAGTGGTTTGTTTTGACGAGGGCATGACGGAAGAGAATATGGACCGCTTCTTTACTGAAGGTGGCAATCTGGATATTGTTGTGGACGAATGTGATGGTCTGGATATTAAAATTTTACTCAGACACAAAGCTAAAGCATTAGGTATTCCGGTGGTACAGGACATGAGCGACCGCGGGACGCTGGATGTAGAGCGTTTTGACCTGGAGCCCGATCGCCCGATCCTCCATGGATGGATCGATCACCTGGATCACACTCAGGTTAAATACCTGAAAACAAACGAAGAAAAAGTTCCGTTTCTATTGGCAATGATCGGTGTGGACACCTTATCAAACCGACTGAAAGCTTCTATGGTGGAAGTTGGACAATCGATCACGACCTGGCCGCAACTGGCTTCGGCAGTAGCCCTGGGTGGTGCACTCGGTGCGGATGTCTGCAGACGCATCAGTCTGAAGCAATACACAGAATCGGGCCGTTACTTTGTTGACCTGGAAGAACTGATCGGAGATAAAAATAAAGCCAGAGACAGCGATTATGAAGTGGTTGATTACAAAGCCGATGAACTGACTGAAGACGAAATCAATCAGGCCATCGCAGCAATCAGTGCTAAAGAATCGGAATCTCAGCTTTTAAATGACGACCAGGTAGAACGACTGGTTTCTGCAGCGGCAATTGCACCTTCAGCAGGTAACAATCAACCCTGGAAATGGGTTGCCCGCTCCGGAAAACTATACCTTTTCCATGATGAAAAACACTCGGTATCCTGGGGAGATTTCGACAACATCACTTCCAATATTGCTTTTGGAACTGCTATTGAGAACATCAAACTGGAAGCAGGAAAATCAGGACTGGAAGCCAGTTACCTTGCTTTCCCAAATCCGGAAAATAAAAGACTGGTGGCTGCTTTCTCCTTTCATCAGACAAATACAGCTTATGCCAGCAAGCTTGCCGCGGGTATGGCCATTCGGTTAACCAACCGTAAACAAGGAAGCAAAGAGCCTGTAAAAGCAGAAGTGGTGGCGAGTCTTAAAACCGCAGCCAGCCTCGGCTCCCAGGCACAATTGCAGGTGATTCAGGAGGAACATCAGATCAACCGCATTGCCGATATTGTGGCCGGAGTAGAAAGGATACGTTTCCTATACCCTCAGGGACACCATGATTTTTATACTAAAGAAATCAGGTGGACACCAGAAGCCGTTAATGAAACCAAAGATGGATTAGACATCTTATCTCTTGAATTATCTGAATCAGATAAAACTGGTCTGAAAGTAGCAGCGAACCCGGAAGTCATTAAATTACTGAACAGATGGGGTGGCGGTGCTGCATTTGAAAACCTGTCCAGAAAAGCAATCCGTACGTCCTCGGCCATTGGCTTAATTACCATGCCATCTTATGAGGCAGAAAATTTCATCAAAGGCGGAGAAGCAGTACAAAGGGTATGGATTGATGCGAACCTGAACGGCCTTTCATTTCACCCCATTTCAGCCCCATTATTTCTTTTCGCAAGACTGAATCATGGAAATGGAGAAGGCTTAAATCAAAAAATGACAGAAGAACTGTCAAAATATGAAAAGGATCTATTGCAAATATTCCCTATTTTAGGGGACAAACAGGGAATATTCATGTTCAGGTTATCACATGCTTCTGCTCCAACGGTACGGGCTTTAAGAAAACCTTTGAAAGATATATTACAATTTATATAAAAAATGGAATTAAAGCTAACCTTCCGGTCATTTACTGCGGTTAAAGAACCTGAAACCTGTGAGCGGTATCTTGAAGGGCATGTGCAAGTGTTAAAGGATTACGGAATTACCAATATCACCACGAACAACAGACAATGGATGAGCCTGCCGAATGTGCATGGCATCGTTGCGGAGACGGAAAGTGGTGAAGTGGTAGGTGGAGTACGTGTTCATATCGCTGACGGCATCCACCCGCTTCCTGTAGAAAAGGCAGTAGGATCTATGGACCCGAATGTTGCGACCATCATTAATCAGTATTTTGATAGTGGAACAGGTGAGCTTTGCGGACTTTGGAATGCAAAAAGTGTGGCTGGTGTTGGGATCAGCATCCTGCTCGTAAGAGCAGGAATTGCGATTGTCAACCAGATCAGACTAGCCTCACTTTTTACCATTTGTGCGGACTATACCCTGCCAATGGTTAGAAAAGTAGGTTTTGTGGTAGAAGATTCCTTGGGCAAAGGGGGAGAATTTGTTTATCCCAACGACAACTATATCGCCAGGGTACTGAGAAAAATGAATGCAAAAACATTGGAAACAGCAGAAGAATTTGATCGGGACCGGATCTTTGATTTAAGAGATAACCCCATACAACATACCTTGGAAAGCGGTCCTAAAGGAGACGTAGAAATTGATTATCAGTTATTAATACCTAAATATGAATAAATTCTGGAGTTGTTTGCTGGTATTGATCTGGGCGGGCTTACTCATTCCTTTTCAATCATCAGGACAAGACACCGTAATTGTTAAGACTGGAAAAATCGAGCGTAATTTTGGCAAGAAAATCATGCTGCTAAAAGATCCCGGACACCGGATCGATATGAAGGCCGCATTAACAAATAAAGATTATCTGAAAGTAAACACTCCCGTACCTAATTTAGGAGTTTCAAATGCCACTTACTGGTTAAAATTTCTCATCAGAAATGAAAGTAACAGTCAGGACCTGATGCTTAGGCTGGCACTTCCTACAATTGATTATTTAGACTTTTTCGTCATCGACTCTTCGCAAAAAGTCGTTCGTCATGAAATGACGGGTGACCGTCTCAGGTACGGAAGCAGAAGATACGACAACCCGATTCCGACTTTAAGGTTTAACCTGCCTGCTCATCAAACGTATACTGTCCTCCTCAAGATCCATGGCGGGGAGCAATTACAGGTTCCCTTAACTGCAGGAAACAGCAACTCCCTGATGGGTGAAATCCAGACGGCCTCTATCATCTTCGGTTTATACATCGGGATCATTTCCGTCATGTTTATTTATAACCTGTTTTTATTCCTCTCTACGAAGGACAAAAGCTATTTATACTATATCATTTACATTTTAATTATTGGCCTCACACAAGCCAATTTCCAGGGTTATGCTTTCAAATACCTTTGGCCGGATAACACCTGGCTTTCTACCCATGCGGTATATATATTAAGTTCCCTGGCCGCACTCTCGGCGATAGAATTTATGAAACAGTTTTTGCATACCCGGGACTTTCTTCCGGTATTACATAAAACTTTAAACTTTTTCTATATCCCCTACCTGTTTGCGCTGATCTCTACCTTTTTCGGAAATTTAAACCTGGGATATCAGGTGATACAGGTAACAGCTGTTGCCGCGGCAATGTATATGTTAGTGATTGCGTTCATGGTTTACTTAAAAGGATTCAGACCAGCCAAATTTTTCCTCCTTGCCTGGAGCGTTTTCCTTTTAGGGGTATGCAGTTTTGTACTGAAAGATTACAATATCCTGGAATACAACACACTCACTTATAACATGATGCCTTTCGGTTCTGCTTTAGAAGTTGTTTTACTCTCTTTTGCACTAGCTGATAAAATCAATACTTTCAAAAAGGAGAAAGAAGAATCTCAGGCCCAGGCCCTGAAGATCTCCCTCGAGAATGAGCTTTTGATCAAGCAACAAAACGTTGAACTCGAGAAAAAGGTATACGAAAGAACACTCGAATTACAAGACTCCAACAAAACGCTGGAGATCACCCTGAAAGACCTCAAAGAAGCCCAGAGTCAATTGGTTGATTCAGAGAAAATGGCTGGACTCGGACAGCTTACTGCAGGGATCGCCCATGAGATCAATAATCCCATTAACTTTGTTACTTCCAATATAAAACCTCTGGAACTTGATATCGAAGAGCTGAACGAGGTGATCCATATGTATGAGAACCTGAACCTCAATGAAGACTTAAGCACGCAGCTTAACGCCATTGAGAGCTTTAAGAAAAGAATAGATCTGAACTTTGTCCGCGACGAAATCAAGTCGCTGTTGTCGGGAATCGGGGAAGGAGCAAAACGTACGGCAGAAATTATCCGCAGCTTGAAGAACTTTAGCAGACTGGATGAAAACGATTGTAAATACGTAGACCTGAACGAAGGTTTGGACTCTACTTTGGTGCTCGTGAGGAATACCTTTCCCTCGAATCTGAAAATTGTTAAAAATTATGGTAACTTACCTAAAGTTGAATGTATGCCGGGTAAAGTCAATCAGGTATTCATGAACCTAATCAGTAATGCCATTCAAGCAATTAAAGGAAAAGCGGAGCATGTTGAAGAGGAAAAGCTGACGATTTCGACCTGGCACGAGGGTGAGCAGGTAAAAATCGGAATTAAAGACACAGGACCAGGAATGACTGAAGAAGTAAAACAAAAGATTTTTGAACCTTTTTTCACCACGAAAGATGTGGGAGAAGGAACTGGCTTAGGATTATCTATTGTGTTCAGGATCATAGAGAACCATCATGGCCAGATTGATGTGATTACAAAAGTAAATCATGGTACAGAATTTATTATTACCTTGCCCGTAACCTCACGATAATACACTTTATTATGAATGCAACAACTATACGTGTTCTGTATATTGATGATGAAGAAAATAACTTGCACGCTTTTAAAGCAAGTTTTAGACGCCAGTATGAAATTTACACAGCCCTATCCGCTGACGAAGGATTAAAAATTCTTGAAAACGTTTCCGTGCAGGTGATCATTGCGGATCAGAAAATGCCCAATACCACAGGGGTGGAATTTTTTAAGAACATCAAACATACTTATCCGGATCCTACCAGAATCCTTTTAACCGGATATACTGACATTGAAGCTCTGGCGGATGCCATTAATCATGGAGATATCTACAGGTACATCACCAAACCCTGGAATGACCTGGAACTTCACAATTCTATTAAAAATGCCTACGACGCGTATAAGTCCAAAATAGACCTCAGAAATAAAGTCGCCGAACTGGAAAAAACAAACGACGAACTCAACCGGTTTATTTATAGCATTTCCCATGAATTAAGGGCTCCTTTAGTTTCGGCGATGGGAATTGTCAACCTGGTGAAAATGGAAGGCCTCTTTCATTCCAGTGGAGAATATTGGGGATTAATTGAAACCTGCTCAAACAGGCTGGATTACTATATTCAGAAAACCCTGCAATATTATAAAAACAATAAAACCATCTCTGAGAATACGGCCGTCGACTTTAAAAAACTGGTTTCAGACCTGATTGAGCTTTATTCTTATACCGATAAAGAAATGCATTTCAATGTGAACATCATCCAGAATGAACCATTCTACGGAGATGCTTTCAGAATTGAAGTGATTCTCGGCAATCTGATCTCCAATGCAATTAAATACCAGAAAGAAACAGAGCTGAACAAGAACGTCAATATCAACATAGAAGTTCAGCCAACCCAGGTAAATATCGCCATCAATGATAATGGTATGGGTATCCTGAATGAACACTTAGAGAAAATATTTCTTCAGTTCTTTAAAAGTAAAATCAATCACGGAAGTGGCCTTGGCCTTTTTATCGTAAAAGAAGCCCTCAATAAAATTAACGGAAAAATAGCGGTCAGTTCGAACGCTGTAGAAGGTACCACCTTTAAAATAACAATCCCAAATGTCAAGTAAGTACAAAAGAGTAATGCTGATAGATGACAATGAAGTTGATCTGAAAATCAATTCAAAAATCATTACCATATCCAAATTATTTGATGAAATCATTCTTTGTCAGTCGGGAGAAGAAGCCCTGACTTACCTCAACCGAAACCTTCAGGAAGAAGATAAACTGCCGGATTTCATTTTACTGGATATTCAGATGCCGGAAATGGATGGCTTTGAATTTCTGGAAATATTTAAGCAATTGCCTGCTCTCATTACAGAAAAATGCATCGTAGCCATTCTTTCCTCTACACTTGATTTCGGGGATATTAAAAAGGCCGAAGCCAATCCCTATGTGATCAGGCTCTTCAAAAAACCACTTTTTCCAAAAGAACTGGAAGAGGTACTCGCAAAATATTTATAGAACGCAGATTGGATTCCTGGTAAAAACCCGCTCTTTTCATTCTGCACCATAAAAAAAGGTAATTTTCAAATTGAAAATTACCTTTTTTTATAAACTGTTTTTTAGAGAATGGCCTGTTTTATACCAGTCCGGAAATCTCTACCATTTCATCTGTTTCTGCTTCATAGTCAATTCCGGCAACGTCAAAACCGAACAGGTTAAGGAAGTCCTTTTTATAACCTGCAAGATCTCCTGTTGAAGGAAGACTTTCTGTGGTAGATTCCAACCATAAGGCGGCAACTTTAGCCTGAATGTCTTCACGCATCTCTAAATCATCAACACGGATTCTTCCCTGAGCATCAGTCGGAACTGCCTCGCCGGTATATAAACGCTCCTGAAACAAACGCTGAATCTGCTCAATACATCCCTCATGAATTCCTTCCGCTTTCATCACTTTATATAATAAAGAGATGTACAATGGGATTACCGGAATTGCAGAGCTCGCCTGAGTCACCAGGGCTTTGTTTACCGAGACATAAGCTTTTCCGCCAATATCTTTCAGCTGATCAGAAATAGTAAAAGCAGTGGCTTCTAAATGATCTTTAGCGCGACCAATCGTTCCTTTACGATATACTGCTTCGGTTAAAGCAGGGCCGATATAAGAATAAGCTACTGTAGTCGCTCCCGGAGCAAGTAAACCTGCAGTTTTCAATTCGTCAATCCACATCGCCCAGTCTTCACCACCCATTACGGCAACGGTATTTTCAATGTCTTCTTCATTGGCCGGCTGAATAGAAATTTCGGAAACAATTCCGGTGTGGAAATCTACCGTATTATTGGTAAACACCTCTCCTATTGGCTTCAGCACAGAATTATGAGTTACCCCTGTTACAGGATGAACCCTTTTTGGAGAAGCCAGACTGTAAATTACCAGATCCACCTGACCAAGGTCAGCCTTGATCAAAGCCAGCGTTTTTTCTTTAATTTCTTTAGAAAAAGCATCTCCGTTTATACTTTTAGCGTATAGACCTGCTTCATGCGCCTGAGTTTCAAATGCAGCAGTATTGTACCAGCCTGGTGAAGCTGTTTTTCCGGGAGCAGGTGGTTTTTCAAAATACACCCCGATAGTGGAAGCATCCGAACCAAAGGCACTGGTAATTCTGGAAGCTAGACCAAAACCGGTAGAAGCCCCGATCACAAGCACTTTTTTCGGACCGGCAATAGGTCCTTTCGATTTTACATAGTTGATCTGGTTCAGCACATTTTGTGCACAACCTTCAGGATGAGCAGTAAGGCATATAAACCCACGTATTCTAGGCGCAATAATCATAAATATTTTTTTTATAGCAGTTTTTACTCAATTATTCAGCAAACATAATAAAACAAAAAACAAAACCCGGTACTTTAGACCGGGTTCTGTTAGATCACCTATTCACGCAACACTGTAATAATTTTCAGGAATTAATACAGATAGTTAAGCGCAATAATGTCATTGGCGTTAAAAGTACGGTTTCCACCGTTTGAACAGGCCAGCATGAAAGATCCTGAATCAGGACCTGTCGGTGTTCCCGGAATATGGATTGCACCTACACCTGCCTGTCCTTCATTACCTGCACCAGCGGAACCGCAGCTATACGCACGGTTCATATAATCCGTATGACGGAGGCCTATACAGTGTCCAACTTCATGCTGGATCACAGAAGCCAGGTAATTCAGGTTTGGATTCGTTCCATAAGCCGCTGGATTGGTATTCATACGGATCTGGTTGAAAGGTTTCCCTGTTGAAGTAGGAAATCCTGCTGAACCCAAAGTGATGAACCCACCACTTGGACCTTCATTAAAACCGACAATTTTGATTTTTCCGGTGGTTCCGGTTGTTGCAAGTTGAAAAGTAAGTGATAAACCAAGTGCATTATATCTGCTGATCATAATATTGGTCGCATCATGATACACTTGCGGCAGGTTGCTTACGGATATGGTAATTACCTGCGGAAGGCTCGTCACTAAATTGGTAGTTCTATATTGCTCCGCCTTGGCGATCAGCAAATTAGGGCTTGTAGATTTTTCGTTGAGATTTTCATCTGTTAAGAGAATATCTCCTTCTACAAGGTATCCGCCCTCTATTTTACGCGCATTCTCTGTGCTAAAGCCCTGGGCTTTAATCTTTGATAAAGTTGAAGCAGAAAGTTCTTCCTGGTTTGGGGTCGGTGTTTCAGCTACATTTTTATCTTTTGAACAAGAATAAATACTCCCCGCAAATAAGCACAGCACGGCTAGGGTTAAGATTCGATTGGTTTTCATGAAATAATAGTTAAATAGGATGATTAATATTGGTTAGTTAATTTGTGAAATAGGTGATTAATTGTAATTTAGTAAGAATTATTTACGTAATCAATTTTTTACAATAAATTTATTGAATTTTCCAGCAAGATCTCTTTTATTACTATTCTGGCTAATTAGTACTTATGCCCAGGCTCAGATTCCCTCAACGAAAATTGAAAGGGCATACGAGAAGTATATTTCTATTTCGGAGAAAAGACTACAACTACCTACAGACAGCATGGTGCTGGTCAAGCTAAACAGAGCCCTTAGTCCCAGGGAATTGGCAAAGTTAAACCCCAGCAGACAATTCTCCCCAACTCATTTTGTACTGAGCACTTCTGCATTAAAAAACCTATCCGCAAATGTAGTTTACCGCGCCCCGGCAAACTCCCTGTGGAAGGCCAGTGATCAGCTTAACCAGCTCCTGACACAAAACAACCAACAAGCTATAAAAGTAAGGTTTGTCGTCAAAGATATTCGGAATAGAGTTCCTCCGTTCCTGTCAAAATATCAGCCGGAAATTGACCATACGTATCAGTTCGTTACCGTGCTGATTCCTCTGTCCGAAATACCTGCCGTTCTGCAAGAGGAAACCGTTCTTTTTGCCGATATCATCCAAAAAGTCAAAGAAGAAGCCGTTCTTGCAAAATACGACCAGACACTCAATGAAATCTCTACCGTACATGCCCTGTTTCCGGACATCGACGGAAATAGCGTTACCATGTCTTTAAAAGAGCGCATGTTTGATGTTGATGACCTGGATTTACTGGGTAAATACCTACCCGGAGCAGTCAGTGGCAGTAGTCAGATTGCACAGCACGCAACTGAAATGGCAACGACTGCAGTAGGCAGGGGAAATTCTGATTACAAGGGTCTTGGAGTAGCTCCTGCTGCTAAACTGAGCTCTTCGGATGTAGACAGGAGTACCCTTCCTGATGACCTTAAAAGCTTTAAAGATTTAAACATCAATATTCAAAACCATTCTTACGGAACGGAACTGGAAAGTATGTACGGTATACAGGCTGCTGCCTACGACAAACAGGTTTTTGAATCTGAAGAATTGGTTCATATTTTCTCCTCCGGAAACAGTGGCACCACAACCCCGGGCTCCGGCACTTATCAGGGATTAGCCAATACTGCAAACCTCACCGGGAATTTCAAACAGGCAAAAAACATTCTGGTTATTGGTGGCATAAACCGGGAGAACCTTACCGAAGCACTCAGCAGCAAAGGACCTGCATACGACGGAAGGGTAAAACCAGATCTGGTTTCTTTTGGCGAAGATGGTACTTCCGGCGCAGCGGCGCTGAGTAGTGGTGCCTCGATCCTATTTGAACAAAAATATAAGAGCTTATTCGGAAAGGCACCTTCTTCTGCTCTGTTGAGAAGTATTCTGATCAATTCTGCGGATGATTTGGGAACCCCTCAGGTTGATTATGTATATGGATATGGTAAATTAAATGCCTTTCAGGCCTTAAATACCCTGACCGAAAACCGTTATAAAACCGGACTCATCAGTCAGGATCAGGATTTCAATTTTCCGATCCAGGTTCCCGCAAATCAGAAATCAATTAAAGTTACCCTGGTTTGGAATGATCCCCCTGCACAGGTTAACAGTGCCCAAAGTATTGTTAATCACCTCGATTTATCACTCACAGGCCCATCCGGAGAAATCACTTTACCATGGGTGCTGAGCAGCTACCCACATCTGGATTCTCTTAAAGCACCCGCAGTGCGCAAGGTCGACGAGCTGAATACGGTTCAACAGGTAAGTCTGGAGAATCTTGCTCCCGGAACGTATATCGTCCATATTAAGGGACGTAAAGTTCAACAAGCCATCCAGAGCTTTTCTATTGCTTACAGTCTGACTGTACAGAACAGTTTCCGATGGGCATATCCGGAAAATAACGACCATGTCATCGCCACTCAGGAAAACTATTTCCGTTGGCAAAGTAGTTTCCCGGCCGGGAAAACCGGAAAACTATCCGTTAGTTATGATAATGGAACCAATTGGACTGTACTCAACAATAACGCAGCGCTGAACAAAAATTTTTATAAGTGGCCAACACCAGACCTGCTGACCAAAGCAGTGCTTAAAATGGAAATCGACGGACAAGCATTTCAGAGTAGATCTTTCCTCATTTCCAAATCTCCACAACTTCAGATCGGATACAATTGTGACGATGCACTGTTCTTTCACTGGGCCCCAATAGCCAATGCAAAGGGTTATACCATTTATCACCTCAAAGATCAGCAAATGGTTCCATTGGCAGAACTGAGCGATACGCTGGCCATTATACGCAAGACCAGCACCAGCAGCACGGTATTTGCCATTGCGGCAAAAGGCAGCAATTTCACCGGCTTAAGGAGCCGTACGATAGACTATACCTTACAGGGGATCTCTTGCTATACCCGTTCGTTTAATGCGAATGTCGCCGGAGACCAGATCGAACTGAGCCTGAGCATCGGTACCACCAATAACCTCAAAAAGATCACCTGGGAAAAACAGGTTTCCTTAAACAATTTTATTGCACTTTCAGAGATCAACGTACTGCAGGGAAAACTGAATTACAACTACACCGATATCAATCCAAAAATAGGTCCTCAATGGTATAGGGTAACGATGGAAACGGCTGATGGCCGGAAGATTCAGACGGAAGTTGTTTTGGTAAACTTCCTGAAAGACGGAGATTTCACCTATTATCCAAATCCGGTAGAAACAACCATAAATATCCTGAACGGAGGATATGAAGAATATGTTTTCCAACTTTACAACATGCTTGGACAACAGGTATTTGAGGAAAAGACAAACGGCAATACCCAGTTCGATATCTCCAGATTAACTACGGGTCTTTATATTGGCGTCATCTCCAGAAATGGCCGGTCCCTGAAAAAGATCAAAGTGATCAAGAAATAAGGAAGCCCTCCATACCATCTCAGCTAAAGACCTTATATTTGGCCCTCAAAATATAAAGAAGCATGCTTTTTAGAAATTCCGCATACCTGTTTGCCTTGCTGGCCAGCGGCTTAACCGTAAATGCACAAACAGAAAAACCTTTAAATGATACCACCAGAAAACTGAATGAGGTGATGGTAAAAGAAAACCGGCTTCAGCTGCCTTTTTCCAAACAGAACAGAAATGTATCTATTATCGATCAGGAGAAAATCAAAAGCCTGCCGGTAAGGTCAATAAGTGAATTGCTGAGTTATGTTTCAGGAGTAGATGTTCGTCAGCGTGGCCCGGGAGGTGTACAGGCAGACATCAGCCTGGATGGAGGTACTTTCGATCAGACACTGGTACTGATCAATGGGATTAAAGTCTCCGATCCCCAGACCGGACACAACATGATGAACCTGCCGGTTACTATGGACGATATCGATCATATCGAAATACTCCGCGGTTCCGCTTCCAGAATTTATGGGATCAATGCCCTCACAGGAGCCATTAACATTGTTACCAGAACAGTAAAGCAGACCGGGCTTTCGGCCAATCTGTTTGCCGGAAGCAGCTTTAAAAAAGAAGAAGGAAACGGGGATACTTACGCCAATTACGGCGCTCGTGCTACCGGAACACTGGGCCTGAATAGCTCTTCACACCTTTTTTCGGTTGCTCAGGAGGCTGGAAATGGCTACCGTTATAATACGGCCTTCAACAACCAGAAATTGTATTACCAGGGCAAAGTAAATATTGGAAAAACAGATCAGCTGGACCTCATGGCCGGTTATATCCGGAATCACTTCGGAGCCAATAGTTATTACGCAGCGCCGGGAGATAAGGAATCCGAAGAAACGGTAAAAACAGCCCTGGCTTCTATTTCCTATACCACAAAAATCAATGACAACTGGACACTGGTACCCCGGATCAGCTACCGTAACAATGTCGATGATTACCTTTACATCAAACAAACTCCGGATAAATTCCACAACCACCACATCAGTAATGTGTTTGATGCAGAGCTGAACAATACCATCCAGACCACTATCGGTACCTTTGGCTTCGGACTGGAAGCCAGAACAGAACGCATTAAAAGCACCAATCTCGGAAAAAGAGACCGTACCAATACCGGAATCTTCGGAGAATATAAATTTGAACCGCTCACACGTCTGCTCATCAATCTGGGCATGTATACCAATTACAATTCAGACTATGGCTGGCAAGCCTTTCCGGGCCTGGATGCAGGCTATAATTTCTATGGTAACTGGCGTTTATTTGCCAATCTGGGAACAGGACAACGTTTACCTACCTATACAGACCTCTATTATAAAGGTCCTACCAATATCGGAAATGATCAGCTTCGTCCCGAAAAATCTAAGTACGCAGAAGGAGGAATCAAGTTCAACAATGAACGGATTTCCATGAATGCCAGCTATTTTATCCGTAGAATAGACAATTTTATTGATTGGGTAAAAGCACAGCAAACCGATCCCTGGCAACCACAAAACTTTAGCCAGGTGAACACCAAAGGCTTTACCTTAAGTGCGGATTATAAATGGTCTGATCTTTCTGAAAACGGCTTTTTAAATGGCCTTAGGCTTGGCGCCTCCTACACCAATCTTGACCCCAGTTTTAAAACTACGCTTGCTACGGCCAATTTTTCCAGATATGCATTAGAAAGCCTCAGAAACCAATTGAGCGGAACGGTCAGTGCTACTTTTTACAAGGTCATTGATTTAACCCTTACTGCCCGTTACAACGAGCGCATCAACTATAAGGATTATACGCTGATGGATGTCAGGATTGCCTTTAAGCAAGCGCGATACAGCATCTATGCAGATGGAGCTAACCTCTTTAATGTGCAATACATCGAAGCCGGGGCAGTGCCTATGCCTGGCTCCTGGTTCACACTCGGTGTAAAGACAGCTTTCTAACCGGCTTTTGCCAGGACGTTAAAAAACAGCGGTCAGTCTTACCTATAGACTGGCCGCTGTTTTTTGTTTCAGGGATACTTTACGAATAATATCGATGATTCCCTCTTGCTGAATAATATACATCCCAAGCCGTTCCTTTGAAACCCCTTCTTTTAATTGATAAGTAAACACCGGATGTTCCTGCTTAAAGAAAGTATCCAGATATTTAAAGGAAATGTTTTCAAATTTCCGGAGTTCATCTGCCAGCTCAACGATATGTGTCGAAATAAAAAAGATAGAATTACTGATTTGGGAGAGCTCGGAAATGATCAGCAGAGAAGCATCAAAAGCATCTTTGACATTCGTTCCACGGAAAAGCTCGTCAAAGATGATAAACATATGGTCATTTTCGAGAAGGCTTGAAACAGCCTCCTTTACCCTTTTCACTTCGGTATAATAATGGCTGAGTCCCTGCCCCATGTTATCCGGTAGATTAATTGTAGTTAGTAATCCGCTGAAAATAGTAGTCTCCATTTTTTCCGCAGGCACAGGGAACCCCAGATGCGATAGATAAATAACCAAACCCAGGGATTTCAGTAAGGACGATTTCCCTGCCATATTCGATCCGGTAAGGAATGTAATATTCTCTTCGCTTTTCAACAACATATCATTTTTGACTGGTTTGCCGATTGCTGGATGAAATATACCAGTCAAAGTTACCCTAACCCCATTTGACGCAGAATAATCAGGAAAACACAACCCCAGTTTACGACTGGCATTAGATAAGGTTTCAAAAGCATCCAGTTCATAAACCAGTTCCAACAGTGCCTTCAGTTCATTTTTCTCTTTCCCCCGAAAGGCATGATCCAGTTTGCTGACCTGATAAAATTTCAATTTCTTTTCATTTAGCTTCCTTGCTCCTTTCAGGCCATTCAGGCTCATAATCTCCTCTATCTTTTCTCCAAGCGTTTTCAAATACTCCGGAGCCCCCTCAGATAAGTTTGATTTAACAAAATCATCCAGGTAGTTCAGCAATCTGATCAGATGCCCAAGCCCGGTCTTTATCCTGTAATAGTCATCACCAGATCTGTTTTGGACGAAGTCAACCAACGAATCCAGCAGATTATTTCTGGAATATGCTTTATTGAAATTCAGATAATGCTCTATCAGGTCAAGCTGCTCACTCTTAATCTTAAGAACAATTTCCCGATGGTAGAAATATTGTATCGCCTCTTTCCGGCGGGTCAGAAAACTGATGTCTGAAGAAGGGTTTCCCATCATTTCACGTATTTTCTCCTTTCCTCCCAATGTTCGGGTTGCCCTGAACATATTAAATACCGGATCTTCTGTTGAGGATCCTATAAAAATATTCAAGTCCTTATAAGACTGGCTATCCATTTTAAAACTCATAGTGTTGTTCTGCCCTAAAAATTCCCTCAAGATAATTAAAACATTGCAACAGTTTTCTCAATAAGATATTTTATATCAATTATTTACAACTAATAATTAATTCTATCTGGTTGCGAATTTTATTTGATATTTTGAATACGATTTCGAATCACTTTACTCCTAAATAAATCGAAATGAAAACACCGGCTAAAAAGACGCTCATTTCAATGTTACTTTCCATCCTGTTTTGTTTAACCGCCTATGCTGATGATAGCTTATTAGTCAAGATAAAAAAAATACCAGATCTTCCTCCAGTAGCAGCGCAGGATTTGCTATATCAGCTCACTATATCTTATATCATCACACCCACAGATACAGATCACATTACCACAGATAAACAGTTGTTATTAACTGCCCTGTCACAGAGTCAAATCTCCGCTAAAAAAGCATTTGCCTATGAAATAGAAGCCCTGGCCGCCAAAAAGCTAAGAAAGCTGGAAGAAGCAAAAAAATATATTCTCCTGGCTTTAAAAGAAACAGGTGAGGGCAAACCTCAATTGGCCCGTTTACTGGGAATCCTCGCTTTTATCGAGACGGACCTGGAAAATTACATGGGAGCAATGGAAAGCTACCTGATGGTAGGGAAAATCTTTCAAAAAAACCGTGATACCGCCCGGCTGATATTCAATTATGGCAATATTGCCGACCTCTATATTAAGAACAATTTATACGATGAAGCCATTCATGCTTTAAATCAGGCCACGGAACTCTCTCTTAAACAAGGAAAAAATTTTGTACCCAACATTATCTATCAGAATAAAGCCATTACCTATTTCTATCTTCAAAACCCGGACTCACTGGAATTTTACACTCAAAAAGTACTCAGGGGAGAAAAACGGTACTTTTACAATGTAATCGTTGAACACCGTTTAAAATACATGGAACTTTTCCTCAAAAAAGACCCGGCGGTAATTGAGGCCATTAAACTGGTCTTAAATAATTTCAGGGATGAAGATCCTGTCTTTACTACCATCCATCTTGCACGGGCATACCTCTTATTTAACAAAACCAATGAGGCTAAAAAATTAGTGTTCGGGCTCTTATCTTCTCCCAACCTGAAAGATCCGGGATACACCAGAAGCATGCTTTATGACCTGTTGGGTGATGCTTTTCAAATAGAGAAAAATTTCGAACTTTCTTCCCGTTATTATGAGAAAGGGATGAATCAGTCCTTACTCAATGCCGAAAATATGATGCGGACAGGCAGCATTCTTACCTTTTTAAAATACGATGAGATCAAGAACAAATATGTACTGGCTCAGGAGAATCTCAAAGTCCGGAAAAACTATTTCATTTTACTAACTATTCTGGCTGCAATGGTCATTATCGCCCTCTTCCTGCTGTACAGATCTGCAAGAATGAAAAGAAAATACAATGAGCTCAAGTATGACAAACTCAATAAGGAAATATCCTTCATGAATTCCCATGAGGTGAGAAGGTACCTGAGCAATATTCAGGGTATCATCATGGTCATTCAAATGAGTGAAGATAAGAAAACAACTTATGCAGAGCTGGAAGAAGCACTTTTTGACTCCGCAACACATCTGGATAATTCGATCAAAAGCATCGTGACTAAACTTCATGACCATAGTCAGACTTCCTATCAGCATAGCAATTAATTTACTTTCCTTAGAAAGTACATATTTTTTTTAGCTTTAAAGATTGCTTTAGCCCTAGTCTTTAATATGATAAAAATCTCCAAAAACCTAACCTTTCAGGTGATCGTTGCTATTTTCCTGGGCATATTGGCCGGGGTATTTTTCCCAAACTTTGCTGATTCTGCCCGCCTGATCAGCAAAACGTTCATCAATATGATCAGCATGCTCATTGCACCCATCATTTTCTTTACCATTGTGCTCGGCATCGCCAAAATGGGTGATATGAAAAAGGTTGGCCGTGTGGGTGGAAAAGCATTGCTCTATTTTGAAATCATTACCACTGTGGCCATTTTAATCGGCCTGGTTACCGCCAATCTGATCAGACCTGGAGATGGGGTGACGCCACACCTCAGCAAGCATGCTTCAGAACTGGCTGCCACACCTCCAAAAGACACGAACTGGCTGGAGTTTATCAGCGAGATCATCTCTCCCAATGTCTTCGAATCCTTTGCCAAGGGAAATATCCTTCAGATTCTTTTCTTTGCCATACTTTTTGGTTTTGCATTGAGCAAAATGGGACGCGCCGGAAGACATACCATTACTGCATTCGACAACATCTCTCAGGTTATTTTTAACATGATGAAGTTTGTGATGAAGCTGGCCCCGGTAGGTGCTTTCGGGGGGATGGCTTTCACCATTGGAAAGTATGGATTATCCAGTCTGATTCCTATGGGAAAGGTGATGCTGGTCGTTTACATCACCTGTATCATCTTTATATTTGTGGTCCTCAATTTTATCTGTTACCTCTATAAATTCAGTTTATGGCAATACCTGAAATACATTCGTCAGGAAATTCTGATCGTACTGGGTACCTCCTCTTCCGAATCCGCATTGCCGAGCATGATCCAGAAAATGGAACGCTTCGGCTGCTCAAAATCGGTAGTAGGACTGGTCATTCCAACGGGCTATTCTTTTAACCTGGACGGAACGGCCATTTACCTGTCTATCGCCCTGATTTTTTTAACCCAGGTTTTTAAAATAGAACTCAGCGCTGCAGAACAGGTCACCGCCATGGGAATTTTGATGGTTACCTCCAAAGGGGCCGCCGGAGTAACAGGCAGCGGTTTTATCGTACTTAGTTCTACTTTGGTGTCCATGAAACTCATGCCCATTGAAAATGTAACCATTCTTTTAGGAGTGGACCGCTTCATGTCGGAAGCAAGGTCAATCACCAACCTCATCGGAAATGGGATTGCAGTAGTAGTCATCGCAAAAAGTGAAAAAGAGTTTGATGAAGAAAAATACCAATTGGCCATTAGTCCAAAAGCGATAGAAGAGCCTGGTTTTTAACCCTCAGCAAAAAAGGGCTTTTGTGCATCTATAAAGCTGATTTATTTACCGCACCGAACAAAGCTGAAACAAAAAGCAGGTACGTGACCAAACGTACCTGCAAACCCTACTAACCAAGGTATTAATCTGACTAAGATTAATTTTTAAACACGCCAACCTCTGCGAGAGATGCATACTGACGTCCATCAGTGGCAGAGGTAACGATGACTTTAAAATATTTAAATGTCTTTGGAGCAGGCAAATAAATGAACTGCGGGCCCCCAACATCTTTTAACACATAATTTCCAAGTGCTGTCCAGCTGATGTTATCAGTACTGGTCAGGATCTGCATGTCCTTTATCTTACTACTTCCTCCCCGCTGAGTGAAAGTAAAGCCATCTGCTACAAGTGATTGCTCCATATTCACTACAAAATGATGTGGGAAAGTAGGTGCATTTGTATTCCAGCGGGTTACCCAGGCTGTGGTATTGTTTTTATCCAGGATATTGGCCACCTTTCCATCTTCAGCTACCGTTTCTTCTGAACTGAAATCAATCACCTGCCAGTTTGTTTTATTGTATTCGTTTTTATCTCCGAAATCAACCAGCGGTTGTCCGTTCTTTATTTCATAGGGATATGGAGCAGTCACTAAACTGCCGTTTTGATTGCAGAACATAATTCTAAGCTCATAAGGATAATCTTCTGTGTTGGTAAATTCACTGAAAGGCATGCTGACATAGAAGCTATCCAACCCAATCTTTTGTGTTGACCATGGAACGGCATCATAGTCTTTATTTCCGCCGATTCCATTCTTATTCCCGTCATTATAAAAGTTAATATAGTTTACTCCCCCTCCTCCGGAGAACCGTCCGGAAACAACAATATTTCCGCCTTCATATTTTGCATTCAAACGGGTAATTACCGGACTAAAAGAAGTATACCAATCTGATCTGGTCACTTTACTAAAAACCTGATTGTTGTTTAAAATCGCACAATCAGCTTTTGTCAGGTAAGTTGGTGCTTTCCCATAAGTCGAATTTCCGGCGCCCATTAAGGAAGTTCCAAATTGTGTATTTTCTGATTTCTGACCGCCATTATGTGGTAGGTTGATCCCGTGCCCCAGCTCATGCATCAATCCGCCAATCCAGCCCGTAGCCTCTGAACCAGCTGTTCCGCCAGCGCCTAAATCTTTAATGTCCATTCCGGGATAATCCAGTGCAAAACAATTACGGCCTAATCCATAAAAAGGAGCCTTATCTGCCTGAATGTCTTTAACACACATGATGATGAGCGTATGGTCGCTCGTTTTTTCAGCCGGATGAGCGGCAAAGTATTCGTTTATTTCTTTTAATACATTTCCAGATCCGGAATCATAGGAATAATTAGACTGACTCAGTTTTCCTTTGATCTCTATGATCTTTATTCTTTTCTTAGCCACATCTTTTAGCAATCCGAAACTCTTATCTCCAAATCCCCAGTGTTTCATCCATTTTCCGTAAAATTCCTGACCTTGAAGCATCACTTCACTAATCCTGCGGTGGTAATCATCATTGGCCGTTTTATCGGAAGCGATGAAATAAACCACATTCAGGTTGTAAGCATAATCAGATTTGTAATGGTATCCGGTATCGGTTGGAACTTCTTCCGCAGGTACTCCGGGAACATCGCTTTTTTTACAGGCGAATAGAAAGGCTGCTACCAGCAGTAGCAGACAGGCATTTTTTTTCATGTAAGGTTTGTTTAGGTTGATGACTCTGTTTGATTCTTTTGGTTAGTAAGAATAAACGAATATAAATCTCCTGCACAAGGATCATTTTACATGGAGTGTCCAATGCTGACACCATATTGCCATACGTTGTCAGGTGTCCTGCATCAGAGCACTTCTTCCACCATCAATGAGATAGGTAGTTCCGGAAGCAAAGGCAGCATACTCACTGGCCAGAAATGCACACCATCCTCCTATTTCTTCTGGAGTTCCCAGTTTTTTCACCGGATGAAGGTCAATTGTTCTCTGCCGTTCACCCTTCGGATCTGTGAAGGAATTGAACCAGTTTTCGTTCCCTGGCGTATCAATAAATCCGGGTGCAATTCCTAGACAACGGATGGCAGGTCCCCATTCAATAGCCAGACTGCTCACCAAACCAGTTAAAGCAGTTTTAGCAATATTATATGGGAAACATCCCGGTATGGTACGATAAGCATGATTTGAAGTCATGATCAGGATGAGCCCCTGACGCCGCTCAAGGTATGGCCTGCACAATTTCGTAAGTCGCCAGTGCGAGGTCAGGTTCAGGTCCATATTGTCCTGCCATTCCTGTTCTCCACATTCCGCAGCACCTTCAAAAAAATTAGCTCCTGCATTAGAAACCAGAATATCTATTCCTCCATCTCTTGCAGCGCCTGTAACCAGTTGTTCCAGGCCCTCGGCTTTACTCAGGTCTGTCTGAACATAATACGCTTCTGAACCTTCCTTTTTAAGCGTCTCCAGAAACAACCCCGCCTCTTCACTATCGGCCGCTGCCAATGCGCAACCAGTAACAACACATCCTGCTCTGCCCAGCATTTTTGCCACGCCTAAACCTATCCCCGAACTCACTCCGGTAACAAGTGCCGTTTTTCCTTTTAAATCAATCTGTAAAGCCATGTTTTCCTTTTAAACGTAAAAACCAGGTCTTGGAACCAGAATTCCCGGGTGCTTTTCCATTTCTTCTTCGATAAGATCTACCCCAAGGCCAGGCCGGTCAGATAAGTGCAAATGACCATTACTCAGCATATCCCCAATCGGATGACTAATCACTTCATCCCTCCAGGGTACATCGTTAAACATAAATTCCTGTCTGAAAAAGTTGGGCACAGAAGCGCAGACATGTGCACTGGCCAGGGTCGATAACGGACCGTTTGGATTATGTGGTGCCAGCAAAACATTATAAGTTTCCATCATGGTAGCCATTCGTTTCATTTCTGAAGGGCCGCCGCAACGGGTAATATCAGGCATCATGATGTCGCAGATATTCTGCTCCAGAACCGGCCTGATCCCATGTCTGGTATAATGCCTTTCTCCTACACAAATGGATACATTGGAAGGAATTCTTTCCCTCATTGCGCGTAGGTTATCTGCGCTTTCAGGTCCGGCGGGTTCTTCATACCAGGTGATGTCCAGGGCTGATAAGCGCTGGGCCATTTTTACGGCAACCCGATAATTTAACATCGCATGGGTTTCAATCATAATGTCGAACTCCGGGCCTACAGCATCACGAACAGCCTTGCTCACATTGAAAGCCAGATCCTGCTGCTGCGCAGTTAAGGTCAGGTTAGAAGAAAGGTCTTCTCCATACAGGTAATTGGTATGGGCAAAAGGATCAAACTTCAATCCGGTAAAGCCTGCTTCTTTAACTTTTAGCGCCTGCGCTGCATAATCCGCTTCATTATGTCCACCACCGGTAAACCAATAATTTGCATACAATAAAATATCTTTTCTGAATGCACCGCCCAGCAGTTCATAACAGGGGGTTCCCAATACTTTCCCTTTGAGGTCCAGTAAAGCCATGTCTATTCCGCTAATTGCACACAGACTTGCTCCATAAGGGCCCATCCAGTTTAAATCGCGATACAGTTTGGTCCAGATGAAATCTGTTTTCATCGGATCCAGGCCAATAATTCTTTCTCCGACATGTTTGGCGGCATGGTAAACAATCGGGCTACCCGGCCAGTTCGTGGCCTCTCCAACCCCGGTATGTCCCGTGTCTGTATAGATTTTTAATAAGGTCCAGTTGTATTTAACCCCCTCTACCAGCCAGACTTTTACCTCAGTAATTTTCATCGGAATATATTTTGTATGTTGTTGACCTCAATTTATTTAGATGCTTCTAATTTAAGCTTAATTTTTCCTTTTAACTCAGAACCCATCTTTAATGGCCTGCGTTCTTTGCTGTAATAGCTTTCAAAGAAACCATCAGAACCACCGCCATTTAGTTCCGCAATCAGAAAACGTGTTTTATTTCCATCAATCCAACTTCTCGCGCTTTGCGTTCCGTCAGAATAAACTGTCAGCTGATCTCCTTTATCATTACTCAGGCGGGCATGATAAATGTTGGCTTTAGTACTTCTGAAATCCCGGCTTCCCAGATCATTTGCATCTGCTGCCCAGGGACCAACAGGTACCTGTAACGCTGCCTCTACATATTTTTGATGCACCGGACGAGCCTGAATATCACCCGCCGTTCTGGCAATGTCATTTTCAGGATAAACACTCCAATAGCCTTTGCTGGAATAATTTAAATGTTGAAAACCTGAGGGCAGTTCGAAAGCCAGCCCCCATTGTCTGGGATTAATTTTAACGGTATCCATCACCTTAAAATGATACTCAATTTCAATTGTTCCATCTGCCAGAAATTTATAGTTAAAGGCACCCTTCAGGTATTTGTAACTACCTTCTACAGTTACAGTCGCCGATTCTTTATCTGCTGAACTGCTCAGCATACTTGTTTTCCAATTGCCCTCCGGCTGATACCTAATGGGTTTGATGTTTCGCTGGTAATTGTTTCCGGCAATATGAGGGGCACCACCGTCATCTCCATTCATGGGAACCACCATCATGGCGATTCCTCCGAGAACTTCATTGTCGGTCACCCTACCCGTAGTCTTATCAAAAGTATATTTTTGAGCACCACGACTCAGCACCACCCCTTCAGCGGATTTCTTAAGTTTAACTTTCACATTTGATTCCGCTGGAATGACCGTTCCTGCGGCCGACAAAATCAGTTGCTCTTCCTGCGTCACAAATCCCCTCGGATCGGTAAAAGTGATGTTGACAACCTTAGCGTTCTCAGGTACCTGCAATTCCAGTTCCCCTGAAGATCTGGCCGGAATATCCATGGTGGCCGACTTAGATACTCCATCAACATGATAACGGAGCTGCCCTTCCTTAAGATTGGCAAAATTATACCTGTTCTCTATTTTCAATAGCAGTACTCCATTCTTAGGTCTGGCTTCTTTTAGGTTAGTGATGACAAATGGCGCATAAGATTTCCTTACCGAGATAAACTCCGGCTTTTCCCTTCTCCAGCCATCCAGCACAGATCCCCATGGACCATAACCCACAATCGTGCTATCTGGTTTATGGAAAATATCATCAATACCTGCCCAGATCGCACCACCCAGACAGGCCTGATGGGTATACATTTTATTGTACATCTGATGCAGCATTCTTCCCCAATCTGCACGTACATAAGGATCGGTTACTTCTTCCAGCCGGTTATAGGTCTGCACATGACAATACTCACCAAACAATACGGGCCTGTCGGTAAATTTATCGGTTTGTTCTGGTCCGCCCAGACCAGGATAATGGATGTTTCTGATGTCGGCTTTGCTTCCTGCATTGTTAAATCCCCCGTAAGTCTGGTCGTGAAAAGCCGTAGGACGTAAGGGATCATATTTCTTCACCTCCTTATTTACCTTATCCCACAATGGGCTCCACCTGGATTCATTGGCAATGGACCAGATAACGATAGAAGGATGGTTTCGGTTTCCCCGGATGTTTTCAAAGTTCGCCCTTAAAAAATGAGGCACAAAATCAGGATTCAGGTAGTTCCATTCTTTCCAGATCGGACTGGCATGATGCTCCACCCAGGTAATCGCTGCTTCGGCTTCCACAAACATCCCCAAAGAGTCGCATGCCGCCAGAAATTCTTCTGAAGGAGGATAATGAGAAGTACGGATATAATTACAATTGGCATTTCTGAACAATTCCGCATCTTTCCGGTTCAAGGCCTCACTGATACTTCTGCCGCCGAGTGTACTGATGTCATGCCTGTTGGCACCATGAAGTTTTATCGGTTTATTATTGACAAAAAACTGGTTTCCCCGGATATCAATCTGCCTGAAACCTAATTTCTGCCTGTTTTCCTGTATCACTCTACCTTTACTGATCAGACGGCTTACCAAAGTGTAGAGATAAGGATGTTCCGTATCCCATTTTTCAGGTTGATGAACAGCAAGGTTAAGACTTCCCTTGAAGTCCATAGCCGGACGAAGGTTTTTCTTTTCAACGGAATTTCCACTGATGCTGACTTCCTTTCCTTCCCTATCCAGCAGTATAAATTTCAGCGCCACCTCTCCTGGCCATTTCGATTCATTCAAAACCTGATAATCAATCCGGAGCTTAGCATGCTGAAAGTGCTCATCAAACCTCACCTGAGGATAGATTTCAGCAATATTCAGTTCCGGCAATGCCGTTAAGGTCACCTTTCTTAAAATTCCACCTACAGTATGCGCTGCATATTGAGATACACAACCCAGCTTATCAGAAATTGTTAAACTGGCCACTCTCACTTCAAGCTTATTTGTTCCGGCTTTTACCGCAGGACTGGCGTCCATCTCAAAGATCACAAAGCCGCCCTCATGGGTACCCAGCAGCTTTCCATTCAGCAGCACCTCACAATGTGAACTTACCCCGTCAAAACGTAATTTTATTCTTTTGTCCTTCCAGTCAGCGGGAAGTTCAAAGGAAGTCGTATAAGAAGCATGCTGCGCAGAATCTACGTGATATCCCTGCATCTCCCACTCTCCGGGAACCTGGATTTTCCCCTGTTGTGTTTTATATTCAAAATCCCATGTTCCGTTTAAGGATAAAACCGGAGATTTCACATTTGCGACCAATGCAGGAACCGGAGACAAACGATCTGGTGTAAAAGATTGGGTATTGATTTTTTCCGCCAGAACATCTTTGTAAACCAATGGTTTTGATCCGGTAGATAAGATTTCCAGCCGGCTGACCGGAATATTGGCACCCGAAAGTGCAATGATATCAAACATAAATGCCCCATCCTGATAAGCAGCAACAGGAATATCATAGGTTACCGTCAAAGCTTTCCCATAAGGTAGTGCCACGGCAGCATTCAACACCGCTCCATCAGCCACAACTTTGATTTTGCGGTCTTTGGAATCAGAAAGATAAGTCAGCTT
Organism: Pedobacter steynii; assembly: GCF_001721645.1. Lineage (NCBI taxonomy): Bacteria > Pseudomonadati > Bacteroidota > Sphingobacteriia > Sphingobacteriales > Sphingobacteriaceae > Pedobacter > Pedobacter steynii. The sequence continues at coordinate 272,625 of NZ_CP017141.1, forward strand.
TAACTGGTACTTACTCCTGACATCAGTAACCGCAAACGGAATCGACATCCTGCCGGAAAAAAAAATCGTTCTTTCTTTCCGGCTGACCGGTAAAATATCGGCAGGAATTTCCTGTTGAGTATAGGTATAAACCTGCCCAAGCCTGGTTAACAGGCAATCCCCGCAATCTGCAGCACCATAATTCTGGACTGTTTTGTATTCCTGACTGTATGCAGATCCAATTGTGAACAGCAACACAATGGATACACAGTGTAATTGTTTTAGCATTATATCTTAAAATTAGATTTTTTCATCCGTATATATTCATCAACACCTATCTTTCCGGATTACATAATCCCATAGGTTTCAAATGCAGCTTTGGCCGACATCCCTTCTTTAATCTTTTGAAAGACAATTTTCTCTCCCCTGGCTTTTTCAAAAGCAAGTCTGAAAATTTCTTCAGAAGCATCATGCGGTACAATACAGACCCCATCCCGGTCACCAATCACATAATCTCCATTCCGGATCACTACCCCATTCATCTCTATCGAAGTCCGGAAGTCAATTACCTTTCCTCTGGGGGCCTGATCCTGCGCATAACTTCCGTAGGAGAAGGTGGGAAAATTCAATTCCAGAATCCCCTTGGTATCGCGTGAATAGCCATTTACAACAGCTCCCGCAGCACCGAGCGTCAGGGCCCTCATACTCATTAATTCTCCCCATAATGCGTAAGAAGGGGATGCTCCGCTGCAAATGTATACTTCATCCTTTTTCAGGTCGTCCAAAGCTTCCAGCATCAGACCAAACGGTTTTTGCAAAACAGGATTATTGCCCCTGTCGGCAGATTCAAAAACATCGGCCTCCAGTACCGGCATCGCTCTGCCCACTACGGTCATATCCTTTCTTAAAGGCTGTACCTGAGGAGGCAAAAACTGATTCAGGAACCCCAGTTTATCCATAATATCACCTATAACCGCGGTAAAAAGTTCGCTTTTTATCAGGGCAATCAATTCGTCATCGTTCTTTGGACTTCGCAATGGGATCATACGCTATATTTTTTAGGCAAGTTAGCTGCTCTGCTCTCCGGGAACTCATCTTTAATTGCCCAATACTGACACTATATTGTCAATTATTTTGATTTATCAGAATAAAAAAGCAAATTAACCTTATGCAACCACTTCTACTCGAAACGAAAACTGTCTTATACCAAAGCATCTTTGTAAAGGAGGTAAATATGAAATACCTGACTAATCCTTTACATTTTCACAATGAATATGAAATGGTACTGATCACCAAAAGCAATGGAAGAAGAATTGTGGGAGACAGCATAGAAAACTTCTCGGAAGGAGATCTGATCATTATGGGCCCCAACCTACCCCATGTGATGTATAATGATAAAGAATATTATGAACCGGAAAGCAAGCGCGAGGTTAAAGCAATCGTAACTTATTTCAGGCTGGATTGGTTAAGTGATAATTTTCTGAATTCAAATGAAGTCAACAGGTTCAACGAGCTCTTAAAGGACATCCGACGGGGCATAAGGATATACGGGCGCTCCAGAGATCTGGTGGTTGGCCTCCTGAACGAATTGCTAATCAGCGATGGTTTAAAAAGAATCATCCACCTGTTGAGCATTCTGGACCTCTTGTCTGAGACAAAAGAGTACAAATGTCTTTCCAGTGTCGGTTATACCAATCCCCATAATCAGAAAGATGTTCAGCGGATCGATAAAATTTATAATTATGTGATGAACAACTTCACACAGAATATCAGTCTGGATGAAACTGCCGCCATGGCCAATATGACTACCGCCTCATTTTGTAAATATTTTAAAGGCCGGACGCAAAAAACCTTTACTCATTTCGTCAATGAAATCAGGATCGGATATGCCTGTAAATTATTGTACAATGACCACCTGACCGTTTCGCAGATCTGCTTTCAAAGTGGTTTCAATAACCTCACCAATTTTAACCGGAACTTCAAACGTTTCATCAAAGTCAGTCCATCGGATTATAAAAGAAATTTAAAACCTTGAGCCTTACTTCAGGAGATTAGATATAGTTATTTTTCATTTCATCTTCTTAGAATAGACCCGCTTAAATAAATCGACATATTATATTCGTTTTTTGTTATTTTTAACGACAGATAACGTATAATTATGAATGAGGAACCAGAAAACAACTCTTTTGGGATTTTAAAAAGTTTAAAGAAGCTGATCTTTGAAGACAGCCCCGAACCACCTGTTACTGAACCTGCTGCCCGGCCCGGGGTCCCGCCTGCTGAAAACAAATCCCCGGAAAATGTAACGAAGAACCCCCAAACAAATCTAACACAAAACACTTCTGATTTGCCGGCAACGGATGTAAAACAGATGAAACTGAAAGTATTGGAGATATTAGAGCGGATTAATCAGCCAGGAATTGACTTTTTTGAGGTCTGGAATGCAGCTGCAGAAATGGGTAGTGTAAACGCCGGCACCTTAAAAGCAGCATTTACCTCTTTAAAATATGTAGACAAAACATTAGATAAAGAAAAGCTAAGCAGAACGGGACAGAACTATGCTGCTGAACTAAAAAAAGTAATAGATAAAGAAACCAGTCTGAAACAGGCACAAAAACAAACCATTGAACAAAATCTGGTCAAAGAAAAGGCCAGCCTTACTGAAGAAATCCAGCAGATCGAGAAAACCATCCTGGAACTCCGGGAAAAGCTAAATACCAAACAAAAAGACCTGAATGAAATTAATAGCAAATATGAACCTCAACTCCTGGATATCGATAATAAAATTGCAATCGGCAATACCGCCGTTAGCGAAGTAGTTACGGATATTCAAAACGCCCTTAGCCTAATTGAAACCAATATAAACTAAACAACCTCCTATGGAAAACAAAAGTCAATTCGTAAATATACCGGCTGAACTTAAAAGTCAGCTTCCTATATTTCAGGTCCTCGGGGATCATTTACCTACACAGCTTCAAACACCGGAAGCAAAAAAGACCATCTCCAGTATCTTTTTCTGGGCACTCATTTTAGGTGGGGCCTTTGCGTTCTTCAAATTCCTGCCGGTTATGCTGGAATATGCGGCAAAAAGCATTCTGCTGGTTATTTTCAGCATTATCCTTCTTGTTCTGCTCCTGCTTGCACCAAAAATCATTGCTTTATTGCATCGCCTGGGAACAATCCTTTTGTTTAAAGGAGAAAAAGCCATCATCAGAAACAACCCTATTGAAACCCTGCAGCTCTTATCAAAAGATGCCAAAGACACTTTAAAAAGGGTAAAAGATAAAATAGCGAATGTAGATGGGGTGCGCATTGACATGATCCAAAGTGGAGAAACGGCGCAAAAAACTGCAGAAGAAAAATATACTTATGCAAAACGCTTTACTGTTGAGGCGGCAAACCTGGATGAAAAAGGCAAACAGGAAACGGCCAACAGCAATACTGAAAAGGCGAATGAATATGCCAGAGATGCAAAGGAAACCCGTACCAAAGCTTTTTTGTTGGGTAAAGAAGGTGAAGCAGAAGAACAAAATGCCAGAAGTTATGTACAATATGCCAATCAGTTTGCGAAGGTTTTAGAAGTTTTAAAAGACAATGAAAGTGCGGCCAGAATTTATGTCAGCACCTTGGACAGCAGCATTTCTATCATTTCCAAAAAACTGGAAGCCACTCAGAAAATGAAGAATGCCACGGAAGGCCTGGCAGAAGTCTTTAACATTAAAGATGGATGGGTATTCCAGGAAGCAATGGATGCTGCCACAGGAGCAATCAGCCAGAACATCGCCTCAATCCGTTCCAACCTGGACTTCCTTGATCAGAACAATAACATCACCGTTGGAGGTGCACCTTCACAGGGAGAACTGGAAGAGTTTATCAGAAAAGTAGACGAACGCAACCTTAAAATGCTCAACGTAAGCAAAATGGCAGATTCTTATTATGAACTGAAACCGGAAGAAAAAGTAGACAAAGGATTCTCCTTATTAGATTAATCAATAGAACCAAAATACAAACAAAAACATGGAAGAAAAATCAACCTGGGCCAGACTACGTTGGCCGATAAAAGCAATTATCCTGGCTATTCCAATTGTTGGAATAGGTTACTGGGCCTTTGAAAGTGGCAAATTAGATGGAATTACGGCTAAGCCGGAAACAGCCGATACCACTGGTGTTGCGCCAACAATGGCCGGATCAGGCAGCACTGCTGATGAAAAAAGGACCTTCAATTACAATCCGGAAAAACCGGTAAACGGAGAATATAAAGGAGTGGTTGAAGTAGGTGCTTCAGGCTTTAACTCTTTCGTTGTTAATATCGACAAGGAGAAACGCTGGGAGATCGTCTCTAAAGATTTTGGTAAATCATTCGTTTACGAAGGTATGGCAACTACAGCCGATATCCGCACCGGATTAAAAGACTATATCGGAGCAATGTTTGACAAAGGGGTGAAATCAAAAAACATCCATTTTGTGATCAGTTCGGGTGCTCAGAAAGAGCCAAAAACGGCTGCCATTTCTACAGAATTAAAGAAAATGGGCTATGTAGTAAACCTGGTTACCGCAGAGCAGGAAGGAAAGCTGGCTCTGAAATGTGTATTACCAGCTTCGTATTATGACAACTCTTTCGTCGTAGATATCGGTTCTGGAAACACAAAAATTTCATGGATAGATGGAGAGGTCAGATCCGCTGAAGGACCTGGTGCTAAATATTATGAAAAAGATCAAAAAGACGATGCGGTTTATGCACAGGTAAAAAGCTTATCAGAAAAGATTCCTGCTAAAAAACGTGAGGTCTGCTTTATCATTGGTGGTGTTCCTTATGAACTGGCCAAGCAAACCAGAAACGGAGAAGAAAGATTTACGGTATTGAACAACCCCGAAAAATATAACACGGATAAAATAAAGATCAAAAGTGGTGTAAACATTTATAAAGCCATTAAAGATGCTACAAATTGCGACACATTTGTGTTTGACTGGGACGCAAACTTTACCATTGGATTTTTATTAACTGTTAAATAAGATCCTTAAATTTCCAAAAAAACGGGCTTCATTATTAAATGAAGCCCGTTTTTTTTTATGTAAAACACCTAAATCTGTCTAAACCAATGTCCTGCTTAAATTATTATTTCAATATACTGACAATCTGCCATTGCGGAATAAACCGATCGGTCTTATATTTGTACCATAATGGTCAGAATAAAGGTTGCTTTTTTTTATCCTAAAAAAGACCGTTTGGTTTATTACAATATAATTACTCCATCAGGAATCAGACAAAAACTTAAAACATCAGATAAAATGGACATTACAAATAACACCATCCTGATCACCGGCGGAAGCGCAGGAATTGGATTTGAAATCGCTAAAGCTTTTACAGCCGCTGGCAATAAAGTGATCATTACCGGCAGGGATCAGCAAAGACTGGATGAAGCTTTGCTTCAGCTCCCGGGAGCCACGGGATTTAAAGGAGACATCAGTAGCGAGGCTGATACCGAAGCATTGGTTGCTGTTTTGCTAAAAGATTTCCCAACGCTCAATATCGTAGTCAACAATGCCGGGCAAGCTTATAAATACAACATTGCAGAACCTTCCAATGCCTTTGAGAAAGCCCAGGATGAAATGCTGACCAACTATTTAGCTGTTGTTCGGCTGAATGAAAAACTCCTGCCACAGCTTAAAGCACAAAGCTCGGCAGCCATTGTCAATGTGACCTCCATCGTTGCGCTGGTTCCGGGTCAGCTCACTACTTACTCCGCTTCAAAAGCAGCCTTACATTCTTATAGTCAGAGCTTAAGAATTGCACTGGAAAGAAGCAGCGGGCAAGTGAAGGTTTTTGAGCTGATGCCACCTCTGGTCAATACCAGCTTCAGCGCCATCATCAATGGCCATAATGGAATCCCTGCAGCTGAAGTAGCAACAGACCTGATTACTGCGCTTGAAAAAGACGAGTACGAGATTCATGTAGGCAACACCAGATATATTTATGAGCTGTCATTAAGCTCACCTGAAGAAGCATTGACACTCATGAACCCCGTAGCATAGTTACTGCTTTCTATAATACCTCGTCGATCATTCCAAATACTTTAGCCTCTGAAGCGGTCATCCAGTAGTCCCGGCTGGCCGCTTCATTGATGTGCTCATAATCCTGACCACTATGGCTGGCAATGATGGTATACAGTTCTTTCTGAACTTTAAGAACCTCCCTGACACTGATGTCCATATCCATTGCGGTGCCCTGTGTTCCACCCGAAGCCTGGTGGATCATCACCCTGGAATGTTTCAAAGCAGAGCGCTTGCCCGCAGCACCTGCACATAACAATACCGAACCCATAGAGAGTGCAATTCCGGTGCAGATCGTGGCCACATCGGGCGAAATAAACTGCATGGTGTCATAAATGCCCAGTCCCGAATACACCACGCCACCCGGGCAATTTACGTAGAGCTGAATGTCTTTTTTCGCGTCTACAGACTGCAGGAAAAGCAACTGGGCCTGGATTACATTGGCATTCCGGTCGTCGATGGCTTCACCCATAAAAATAATCCGGTCCATCATCAGCCTGGAGAACACATCCATCTGTGCCACATTGAGTTGTCGTTCTTCCATGATATAGGGAGTCATCGCCATCGGGCCGGTAAAAGACGATGTTCTGGAAATATACTGTTCCACATAATTGCTGCCGATCCGGTGGTGTTTCACCGCATAACGAAGAAATTCATTCTGTTTCATATTCATGGTTTAAAGGGTTAAATTTTAGACATGGCGATGCCCCGCCCCTGTCCGGGGAAATTGTAAAAAGCGCTAAAAAAGAGGGCTATTTTCGGAAGAGCTTCCTGATTTTCTGCCGGAAGAATTGATGTTCAGGGGCACTAAACAACAGTTCATGGACCTTTTTAATTTCTGACCTCAGCTGCTGGCGGCCATACTCCTGCAGCAGGTCATAGGTTTTTTGCTGCCAGTAGACGCTATCCTTTAAATCGGGCTGCAAAATCAGCTGTGCTTCAAATAAGACTTTATCTTCCGGTCTGCCATCTGAGCTCAGGTAATCTTCAATTAAGCGAAGTTCATTCCAGGATGTCTTCATATTTCAGCGATTTTTGCTTTACGGTTTCTTTAACTTTTTCCAGGCATTTAAACTTCTGAGCGGCTGCCGACCGGGCTCCGGAAAAGCCAAACCGCTCTCCCAACTCCTTCATGTCCATCCGTTCATAATAAAATGCGCTGAGTAATTCCATACACTTCTTCCCTGCAGTTTGCAACAGCTTCAATAACCTGGGAGCAGAGATTTCCTCAGAACCGGATTCCTTCAGGTTCAGCTCTTCATCAAAGTCAGCTCCAAACTGCTCAAGAGAGACCTGCCTGCTGCTTTCTTTATAGCGCTTGTTCCAGAGGTGCCTGGCAATCCCCAAAAGATAGGATTTTCCGGTATACTGCAGCACCACATCATTACGCTCTACTTTCTCATAATAAATAATCAGGGCATCCTGAAACAGGTCTTTAGCCTCCTCAAAGGAACCTCCCATCCTGCTGATGTAGCCCGCTACCAGCGGAAAAGCATCCTGATACAGCCAGATTAACCGCTCTTGGGGGTCAGCCTTTTGTTTTTCTATAGTGGGTATGGTCGTCATAGCTATGAAGCATTTTATAGTATGTGACACTTTTCAATCAAATATCACCTTAATTTCGTGATTATTTTACCTTGATTCCGCTTAGCCAGGAAATTTTGTGCTCCTAACCATGGATGGCTTCTTTATTGCCAAAGCTTTGAATCAGCTCACCTTCAAAATCCAGCCATTCTTTCCATCTTTTATCGACATCAACATCGATCGTGTATTTACGTGCAAAATTCAGGAAAGTGGTATAATGTCCGGCTTCTGAAACCATGAGTTCATGATAAAATTTCGCCAGTTCCGGATCTTTGATATTTTGGGACAATACGCGGAAGCGTTCACAACTTCTGGCCTCAATCATTGCTGCAAACAGAAGACGGTCGATAAAAGCATTATTTCTGCTGCCATCCCTCCTGCTAAACTTCACCAAGCGACCTACATAATCGTCTTTCCGTTCCCGGCCCAGGGTATAACCGCGCTTTTTAATGATGTCTATCACCATTTGAAAATGCTGCATCTCTTCAATCGCAATGGCAGTGAGTTCCTCAACCAGATCCATATGCTCAGAATTATTGGTGATCAGCGTGATGGCATTGGTTGCAGCTTTCTGCTCGCACCAGGCATGGTCGGTAAGGATTTCTTCCAGATTCGATTCCGCAATGTTCGCCCAGCGTGGGTCTGTCAATAATTTTAATCCAAGCATCGTATTCTAAATTATATTCTTCCCCAAAATTAGGAATAATCATAGTCTTTGCATTAAAAACATCTATTTTGCATCCAATTTTAAAGAAATGACCAAAAAGTGCATATTGATCATTGGATTAGTCTGGCCTGAGCCAGGTTCATCAGCCGCGGGTACGAGAATGATCCAGCTCATCGATCTGTTCATCTCTGCAGGTTATGAGGTAGTTTTTGCTTCTGCAGCTGCTAAATCCGAATTCAGCTATAATTTAAAAGAGATGGGGGTATTGGAACGCGGGATTACCCTGAATGACGCGGGCTTCAATCTGTTCCTGAAAGAGATTAATCCTGGAATGGTACTCTTTGATCGTTTCATTATGGAGGAACAGTATGGCTGGAGGGTGCAGGAAGAATGTCCTGATGCCATGAGGATTCTGGATACCGAAGACCTCCATTGTCTGCGGAACGCCAGACAGCAGGCCATAAAAACAGATCAACTTCCGGCCGCAGACCTGTTCACTGATATGGCCAAAAGAGAAATCGCTTCGATACTGAGGTGTGATTTGTCATTGATCATTTCTGAAGTAGAAATGAAAATTCTGGAAGAACAATTTCGCCTGGACCCTTCTTTGATTTATTATTTGCCTTTTTTAGAAGAAGCATTGGCTGAGGAAGACATCAGCAGCTGGAAAACTTTTGAAGAAAGGGAAGGCTTTGTATTTATTGGTAATTTTTTACATGAACCCAACTGGCATACCCTTCAGGTTTTAAAGACAAAAGTCTGGCCGCTGCTCAGAAAAAAAATACCTGCCGCCACACTTCATATTTATGGCGCATATGCGACACAGAAGGTCATGCAATTGCATAATGAGAAAGAGAAATTCCACATTCATGGACGGGCGGAAAATGCCCGGGAATCGATATCAAATCATAAAGTATTGCTGGCACCCATCCAGTTTGGTGCAGGATTAAAGGGAAGTTTATTGATGCCATGCAGGTAGGAACACCCGCAGTAACGACCAGCATCGGGGCCGAAGCCATGACTGGAGGGCTGGATTGGAATGGAGAAATTGTAGACGACCTGACCGCTTTTGCAGCACAGGCCGCAGCCTTATATCAGGACAAACACAGGTGGTTGCAAGCACAGAAGAATGGTATATTGATCATTAACGAACGTTATAAAAAATCAAATTTCAGTGCCCCCTTTCTGAGCGCCATACAACACTTATCAGCCAGTCTGGCCGCACATCGTCGTGGGAACTTCATCGGACAGCTTTTACAATTCCATACCGCAAACAGTACTAAATACATGTCCTTATGGATCTCGGAAAAAAAGCTCAGAAATCCAATATAAGCGGTCACTAAACAGCAAAGGCCCTTTATAAAGGGCCTTTCCGTACTAGTTTTTTATAATCCTCCAGCAGCGCAATGTACTTTTCCATCCAGTAATAAACAGAATTGGAAGGAGTAGAATGATCATCGTCATTGATCACCATCACACTATCCTTACGCAGGAACTGCTTAAACTCCTCTTCAAAATCATTCGAAAAATCATAATTTATCACTTTACCAATCTCACAAATTACATCTGTATGCAGCTTTTTTTGCCTGAACCAATTGTACAAGGTTCGCCTATTTACATGTAAACGCCTGGATAATTCACTAATGTTTACATTCTTTCGCCGAACAGCAAGTTCAACAATTTCACCAGCATTGAGTTCCATAATTTTTGTAATTATTAGATCATACTATAACATTTAGATTAAGCAATGGGGATTGATTTAAAACAACAAAGCAGATACATTTAGGAGAGTTTGAGCGCAAATACAATTCTTGTTAGAGCAAATAATGACTTTCAGCGTTATTCTACGATCAAATATATTCCAAAAAAAAGGATTACGGGAACCTACTGATGCTCAAAAATATATTATTCATGCTCATATTCTTTCAAAGAAGTCAAAAAAATGATCATTCCCCCTATTTCACCCAGTTCATCATACCAGGGATAAACGGTACTTTTTAACACCATTTCCTCCAGATCAAAATCATAATCACCCGGTAGTTCAGTCATTTCACCTTGTAAAAACTTTCCTTTTAACAGCTCCAAACCTTTACCTTTTCCGGGAAAAAAATCAAAGAAATTTTTACCCGTCAAATCGACATCGGATAAACCACAGACCTTTAGTAATGGTTTTGAAACCAGTAAATAATTCATGTTTTTGTCCAGCATGGCAACCGGCAAAGGAAATTGAGAGATCAGAATCTGATTCCGTTCTGTCAAATTTAAATCCTTCATGGCTGTTCCATTATATCCTTCTGTCAGCTTACTTCGCAAATACCGGTTATAACACAAAGTATAATTTGCAGGGTTTGAAAAACCCAGCATAAATGCCATCTCTTTCTTGCTGCAGCCTGTATTTCGAATATGCTCCTCTGCAAATTCCATTTGTAATCTTCTGAAATAAAGATATGGACTCGTCTGAAACGTATTTTTAAAATCACGCATTAACTTAGAGATGGAAATATGATACAGCGCGGCCAGGTTTTCCACGGCAGGAAATCCGGAAAGGATAACCGTACCGAGATATTCGGCGATCTGATTGCTTTTATTATTACTCCCCATTATTTTCTGATGTTTTTTCGTCAGCACACAGTTTGACATGAACAGCAATTTATTGAGCTGCCATCAATGAATCGAAAACACAGTTTTTATCATCCAACATCAAAATCCTGGGGAGAGACAAAAGACAGGAAATATTCCTTTTGAAAATCGGGTTGTATATCCCTAAGACCGCTCTCCCGGATCTTACCAGGACATAGCCGAATACAAATTCCAGAGCCCCTTAAGCTTCCGGAATATTCATTAAAAAAAGCGTTCATTTTTAACTAATATTTATTTGGTTTCTTTATTATCAGTTTAAAACCTTAGGGAATAATCGATTATTAAAATAATAAAAAATATTTAAAAGTTTATCACGGCTCCGAAGGTACATTTAACAGACTTATTTGCCCTTCCCAAACATCTCTATCCCGGTACCTCGCATTACTGCTCACGTATTCCGGAATAATCTCCTGCATTTTCCAAACCGTCTGCCGGTCGTCATTCAACTGACTTAAAGCCAGCAATTCATTGATTTTTCGCGAAATATATTCATAAGGATAATCGATTACTGTCGATATTTTAATCTTTTCATGGTAGGTAGGGACCACTTTCTCTGTTTTATTCAACAGCTCTTCATACAATTTCTCTCCCGGCCTAAGTCCAACGAAACGAATTTTAATATCAGTATACGGCAAGAATCCAGCTAATTTTATCATATTTATTGCCAGATTCAGAATTTTAACTGGTTTACCCATATCGAAAATAAAAATCTCCCCACCTTTCCCCATAACAGCAGCTTCTAAAACCAATTGTACCGCTTCGGGAATCGTCATAAAATACCGCGTTACCTCCGGATCTGTCACCGTAACTGGTCCGCCCATTTCAATTTGAGCCCTAAATCGGGGAACAACTGACCCATTTGACCCCAACACATTCCCAAACCGGGTCGTAATAAATTTCGTTTTATGCAGGAGCTCAGACTGCTGATTCTGAAGGGATTGAATATACATTTCTGCAATTCTTTTCGACGCCCCCATCACATTGGTTGGGTTCACCGCCTTATCGGTAGAAATCATAATGAATTTTTCAACCTGATACTCCAGCGCCAGGTCCGCAAGGTTTTTTGTTCCCAGAACATTGGTCAGAACTGCTTCAGAGGGATTATGCTCCATCAGTGGTACATGTTTAAGCGCTGCAGCATGAAAAACAATCTCCGGCAGACAGGTCTCAAACATGTTTTTCAGCCGGCCATAATTCTGAATATTGATGATCATAAACTTACAGGAGCTATCGGGGAAATGATCTTCAATTTCCAGCTGCATTTCATGTAGCGGGCTCTCCGCCTGATCGCATAAAATCAGCAATTCCGGATGACATTTCAGCACCTGACGAATAATTTCAGAACCTATAGAACCCGCAGCCCCGGTTACCAGCACTCTTTTGCCACAAAGTCCATCCATAATATTTGCACCATCCATATGAATAGGCTCACGTTGCAACAGGTCCTCTATCTTTAAATCCGGAAGCTGACTAAGTTTTAATTTCCCCTTTAACCAATGGTTAGATGCAGGAACTGAAATGACCCTGATGCCACATTCCATACATTTTTCTATGGCCAGCTTTCTTCCCTCCATATCTTTACAGTCCTCCATCACGATCATTTTCTCTACTCCATACTTTTTCTTCAGCATTGGTATAGCCCGGGATCCGTAGACCTGCTTTCCTTCCAGGTGCTTATGGATCCGGTCGGGGTTATCGTCTATAAATCCCAGCAACTCAAAATTCTTTTCCGAAGCGGCATCGAGGCCCTGCTTAATCAGCAGGGAAGCACGGTCCGCTCCATAAATTAACAGCACTTCTTTCACTACCAGCTGAAGATCTTTAAGGTAGTGAAAAAGCTGTTTTACGCTAATTCTCAGCGCAACAAGAAGCGAAACAGAGATAAAAAAGTTGATGATCAACGTTGAAATAAACCATTGCGTGTTAAAATTCAATTGTGATTTAAAGAAGGCATAACTGATGAGTATAAACAGACTACTGGTTAGCAATACGGCCTTAAACACCCTAAAAATATCTTCAATACTGGAGTACCTGATGATGCCGGTATGAATTTTCATCCTTACAAAAACCGGTGCCGAAATCAGGTGGTACAAAATCAGATACGCCAATATATGGTAATCAAATGCCTGTCTATAGTTACCCTTTTCCAGAATAATCAGGGCTACTACAAAAGAAACAGCTACAATAAACTGGTCGATTAATAAGATAATCCACCGGGAGTATACCTTTTCGCAAAATAGAATCTTTTTCATGGAAATGTATTTGATTTTTAACAGCGATGAAGTTTTACTGAATTTAGGGAATGACTATACCTTATGCGCTTGTAAGCGGTATAGCGGAAAAAAATCGACCTCAGTATGAGGATCAATTTCCTGCTGAAGCAATAAAGCGTTATAGGTCTCCGGATCGGCTACAAAGCGCCAGGTCTGGTATTCGAATGTCAGACTGGAGAAATTGGTCTTCCATAAAAACAAAGAATCCTCTTTAAAACCCAGACCTCCTCCAAGGTTATAATATTTCGCACCCAGTTTACGTCCCATAATGGTGATTTCTTCTGTCAGCAATTTGGCTGGAGAATCGGCTAGCCAGGCGGTTCTGGTGCCTAACAGATGGGCCTGCATAATCCCGTTTGTATGGACTACCACCGCCCCGCAAACGGGATAATCATCTTTATCATAGACAAAGAGCAACCTGGCATCAAACTCATCCGCCCGAAGCAGGGTTTTAAAATAAGGTTCATCAAAATAATAGGTTTCTGAGGCATCCACCCGAAGCATATTTGAGGTGTATATCGAGACGAAGTTCTTAATGTCTTCATCTGTCCCTCCTTCTTTTACATAGTATCCCTTCTCCCGGAGTTTTCTGATCTTTCTCAGTACTCCTCCATGATAATTTTGTCGTTGTACTTCAATAGAAAGTCCCAGATCAAAAACCACCACCTTTCCATTGGCAACCAGTCCTCCAAAAGGCTCCAGGAGTAGGGTCTGATTAAAGAAAGGATTTAACCTGGAAAAGATGGTCACTACTTTCTCTTCCCGGAGGAAATCTAAAAAAGCATTTTTAAAACGTCCGGTAAAACCAGGGCTTAAATCTTCAAACTCCTGATTTGAGACCGGTCCGCTATAGCCGTAAACCGAACTCATATCGTAGTATTCAGCATCAGGTATACTCCTTTTGATTAAAGGAATGGCGATAAAATCAGGTCCTTCTTCATAGACAAACATTAAAACCTTTCCCTTACTGTTATCCAGGGAATGATAGGTCCAGGAATGGTAAAAGTCATACCTGCAGGCCTTGCTGATCAGCTCCATCCATTTACCCTTTTGCTCAAGGGTAATCGTATATTTAACACCTCCTGGTCTGGCTTTGTTCTCCTTTCTGTTCAGCTCCATACTGATGAACCGGCCTGAAGTTTCCGTTTCTCTGAAACCCATCTTTTTATAAATGGCAATAGCTCCGAAATTTTCCTGGTCTACATCCAGCAGGATCTTATTGAGCTGAAGTACATTAAAGCCATAGTCCAGGATCAATGTCGTCGCCTGACTACCTATCCCTTTTCCCCAGCAGTCGGTTTCCGCAATAAAAATGTGAAACTCTGCTGTTCCCTCTGCAATATGAATCAGCTGAACATTTCCGATGTATCTTTTTGTAGCAGTCAGGCAAATGGCAAACCTTTTCTCATCTTCCCGCAACAGGACCTCTCTTAACCATTTCGTTTCGATCTCCGGCGTAACCGGATCCGATGGCCTGAAAGGGGTGAATTTCCATACCTCCGGGTTATTCCGCCATTGGAATGAGGTCATCGCATCAGCAATGACCAGAGGCCTTAAAAAAATGGATTCTTTCATAACGTAGTTTTTAATATGTTTAAGATCCGCTTCATATCGGCATGGGTATAACGGTGGTCTATGGGCAAGGCAATGAGGTGGCTTGTTAAGTAATGCTCATACATCATTTTGGTAGTCCATTCCAGAACATTCGGCCAGTAAGAAGCGACATATATCTGTTTATCCAGTAATTTATCCCGAAGGTTCGGAGAAGAGCTCAGCAAAGGATATATCATCGGGCCATTCACTACTGAAGCATCAAAAGCATAGTCATTATAAGCCTCCAGGAAATCATGGAGATACATGAAATTGGAATTGCGCCGGTATCGGCAGGTTTTGTAATCGATGCCCGATAATATTTTCTGCGACAATGCAGACATTCTTCTTACCGGATTATTGGACAGCTGGACATTGTTATTTATAAAATCTTCATATCCCGATTCTATTCCCAGATCAATACTTTTGATCAGGTGTGAAAACCGCTCAAAAGAAACATCTTTTTCCAGCTTCAACCGAATCGGACTATCCATCTGAAGATAAGCACCATCCGGAACACCAAAGAATTTCCGACAGGAGTAAAAAGTATCCACACCTTCCTGCGGAGGAGAAAAAAAAGCCTGGGAATTATCGATAATCAGGTTTTTAAACTGCGTACTCAACCTGATTACTGTTTCCTGTTTTAAACCAAAATAGTTGGTATACAATAAACATTCAGTAGGGCCGACCTCAAAGTCCAGTACCGGATCCATATGCTCATCAATGGTATAATACTGAAAGGAAATCCCTAACCTTCTTAAGGGCTCCAGCATTACCTCACAGGTATAGTATGGAACATGTACCAATTGATACCGCCTTACCCTTAAGATATATTCAAACGCATTTCTACCCGTATTTAATTTCAACAGGGAAGGATAAAACTCCTCCCCTTTGGATAGCTGCAGCTCCAAATATCCTCCTATTGATCTCATTTTATGTAATTTGATTTGTGAATTACTCCTGACCTCTCTGATACATTCTTTTATGAACCGGTTGATAATATTCCTCAAAATCAGCCGGGACCCTTGCATTATAACCGATCACCTGTCTGAGGTCTTCGCTAAGGCCCTCACCAAAAGCATATCCGAGAAATCTTGGATAATCCATCTGCTGTTTCATAAAGGGTTTGGTAAAAGCCATTGTCAGTGCCCTTCTCGGCCCATCGGTATAATTTATGCCCGCAGCATGCCATAGGTTCGCATCAAATAAAACGATGCTGCCTTTCTTTGCCAGGGCCCTGTCCGCATGATCATAAAAATAGGCTGTCCCGGGTTTTTCATCATACTGATGTGATCCGGAAAGAAAATAGGTTGCCCCGTTTTCCAGGGTAAAATCATCCAGGATCACCATCATCTGCACCATCAGTTTAAAAGAGCCTGTAAATGTTCTGATGTCTCTATGAATATTCTGAACATACGCATGGTTATTTTTTAAATTGATCACCGCTCCCAAAGAATTGAGAATATACTGACCTCCCAAAAGACTTCTGATCTGCGTATCCGCATATTTCTGTTCCAGGAATTTTAAAGAAAACAGGTCTTTTTCTACCAGATGATGAAGGGTGCCATCCATACTTTCCCCAATTCCATTATTCAACTGTATTTTTCGCCTGAATTCATAGGCAGGCTGAAGTGATGTATTGATCTCCTCCACAAATTGAGGATCCAGGGCATTTTCATAAATAATCCAACCATATTTTTTGATGATTTCATCAAATAAACGGAGATCAGTTACAGCATAATCCAATCTATTTTCCATTTGTCTCTTATTTTTTGCGTTAAAACTCTATTGTCTGTAAGCAGGAAAGAATACCGATTCAGGATTGATTTCAGGTATCCGTTGAAGTACAAGCGCATCATACGCCTCCTGGTCATTGATATAGCACCAGATCCGGTCTGCAATCTGCAAATCTGAAAAATGGCGTTTGAACTCGAATAAGGAATCTTCCTTCCCTCCTACACCTCCTCCAAGGTGAAAGATCTTCTTTCCCAGTCTCCGGCCAATCATACTGATCTCATCGGTCAGCAATTTGCTTGGAGATTCATGCAGGTACTTTTCCGAGGTTGCCGACAAATGGTTTCTGACCACCTTATCGGAAATCAGGATTACCGCACCGCAAATCAACTCCGGCCCGTCATAAATCAGGATCAACCGGTTGTTGAACTCCTCCTGGTTCAACAGACCAGTAAAATAGGCTTCATCAAAATAATAGCTCTTATTTGCGTTCAGGCGATCCATATTTTTATGGTACATCTCGGTAAACAGGGTAATCTCTTCCGGACTGCAGCTGTCTTTGATCGTATAGCCTGCTTCACGAAGTTTCTTCACCTGTCTTTTTAACCGTTTATGGTACCTGGAGCGCTGCTCTTCAACAGTCATAGATAAATCCATGTAAATCGTGCTGCCGTTCGGGGAAACGTTTCCAATATAGGAAAGCAAATATTGCTGGTTCAGAAAGGGATACAACCGTGTAAAAACACAAACACAACGCTCATCTGTCAGAAACCGGCAAAAGGCTTCTTTAAAATCCTGTAAGGATAATGCCGTAATACTGCTGAAATCACAATCAGACACCGGGCCTGCATAACCATATACTGAAGTCAGATCATAGAATGAGGAATTGGCAATGCTTCTTTTAACCACCGGAAAAGCAATAAAAAAACCGGGTTCTTCATAAACAAAAAGAAGGGGCTCTCCAACCCGGTTCAGCTTATGATAATCCCAGGTATGGTAAATTTCATAATCCCGGGAACGTTTCACATAGGCATCCCACTCCGTCTTTTCCCGGACAATAATACTTTGATAGGCCATGTTTTTTTTTGTTTAATAGACTCCCTCGAGCACTCGGATCATCATTTCATTGACCTTATTGACATCAAATTTTTCCCCCGCGTATTTTCTTCCATTGACACCAAACCGGATAATATCATCGGTGTGCCTGATGTAATACTCCATTTTTGAAGCCAGTTGGGCCACATCTTTTATCGGAACCAGGAATCCGTTTGCCTTCCTCAGCAATGGATTAATCGTTTCCCGGCAGCCTACGGAGTTGCAGGTAATCAATGCCCTTCCCATTGCCATCCCCTCCAAAAGGCACCTGGGCACTCCTTCTCCATAATAGGAAGGCAGCACCACAACAGAGGAAGCACTAATATAAGGCCGCACATCTTCCACCAAGCCCAGGTATTGAACTGTACCATCTGAACAGATCTTTGCCCGTAAATCATCACTTATCGCATCAATGTTATCATCGTAAGGTCCGATCAGTTTAAAGCCAACCTCCGGAAATTTCCCTTTGATCAGTCTTGCCGCCTCATAGTATTCCCTAATCCCTTTTGCATTGATGAGGCGCGCGATCATTAAAAAACTGAGGTGTTGTATATCCGGTGTAGAATACTCATAACCCGAAAGGTCTACGCCAGAACCATTCACAACTGAAGCTTTATTCTTTTTTGAAATGATATGCTCCCGGATCAGGAGCTCATAATCGTCCCGGTTCTGGAAGATGATGTGTAATCTTTTACTTGCCCTCAGGCTTAGTTTAAGTAATATCCTGGTGATTCTTTGTACCCATGTTCTCTTGCCAATATCCAGAAAATTATAACCCAGACCGGTCAGCATCGGGGTAATGCGTTTCACCCCGCAATACCTGGCCACAAAAGAACCATAGATAACTGGCTTAAAGGTATAAGGGAAGAAGACATCTGGTTTTAGCATCCGGATTACTTTGCGTAAGGCAAAAAGGTATTTCAGATCCGAACCTATGGAAACATTACTGGGGTTGAGCTCATTCTCATATACCTTTACGCCCATTTCCATCAGCTGGCGACTAATATACGGTTGTGCTATCGCCGGGCTAAACACGATCACTTCGTGTTTTTTCAGCAATGCTTCTATCAGTTTCCCCCTGAAATCCAGCAATGAGCGCGGAGAATCACAGGAGATCAATATTTTCTTCCTTTCCGTTACCATATTTATTGAGTTTTAGGGGACAAAACAGCTTACTGAACCCACAGGAAATAGCGCGTATATTTAAGGGGCAGACCGAACAATAATGCCGGACCTGCCCCTTAAATATTAAAATCAATGTGGTTTGGTTACCTCAATGTTGCACCTGCCCCGGCGCTTACCACTGCAGGAACATTTGCCGCAGCGATCAATACAGATTTATACTCATAAGCAGGCACCCATGTTGATGCTGCAGTAGAAATCCTGTTGGCCTTGCTGTTGGCATAAACATTTGTTGCTGCACCGCTCACATAACCAGGTTTGGCATTGTAATCCGTATAAATTGGAACGGCCTGGTTTTCAAAATAATTGTTATCAGTCCTTACGGTAGCCCCCATAGTCACCCCAATCCCATAACCACTGCCATTTTGCAGGTAATTATTAAATACGTGGATATAACCAAATCTGGTACTCGGCTGACGTTCAGAAACATTATAAAAATAATTATTGTTTACGGTAACGCGAAGATGCCCGATATCATCGGTATTCTCATCCCCAAAACCGATCAGCATTGGAATATGGCTATCGTGTAACCTGTTCCAGGAAAGCGTGACATAATCCGCTCTCTTACCTACATCCAATAAACCATCGTAATAATCCCATCCATGATTTCTGTCGGACGACAAATCACAATGGTCAACCCAGATGTGATGCGCCCCTTCTTTAATGATGATGTTAGAATACGTCACCACATTCCTGATGGTCATGTTCCTGATAATGACATTGCTGCTGCCATACATCATCAGGCCTACACCTTCCAGACTTGAACCCGGCAGCCCCTGAATGGTCTTATTCGATTTCACATTCAGAAATCCCGTACCCGTAATTTTTCCGGATACCAGAATGATTGAAGCCGCATTCGATTCTACCGCAGTTTTTAACGCAGATAAGCTGGATACCGTAATCGTCTGACCTCCAATACCACCTGTTGTTTTTCCATCCACCGAGGCGAATCCAACCGGTGCAGAACCGGCAACAGGCTGTTCAGTAACAGGCGGGGTTACGGGAGGGCTAATAGCAGAAGCTGTACTGCCATCAAGACTATAGGTATAGGTCCTTCCATTAGTCCTGGGATTGGTATTATCCGAAGCCGAAAAATACAGGCTGCCAGCCCAATGACTAAAACGGCCTTTCCCCAGATTCCTGATGTCAGCATGCATCGCATGCGCAGGGCCTAGTTCTTTACCATTTTCAAATAGCCTGAGCGTGGAAGCTTTGGGTGTTCTTTCCGAATCACTTGCCCCGGGGATGTTAATCACTTTGTAAGAAAACCCAGCATCGCTAAAGGCCTTCGTTGCATCAATCGTTTTTATTCCGGTGATGCTACTCGTGCTCAGGCTTGCGACTTCGGTTAAATCAGATGAGTTTTCTAAGGTTGCCACATCCGAGCCTTTTTTACATTTACTAAAAGTTAATACAACCAGCAGTAGCAGAAGGCTCATGGGCAGTCGATTTGTTAAATTGTTTTTTCTTTCCATTTGTAATTTTTAAAAGTCTACAATGGTAACGCGAAAAAGCATTACCTCATACGTTTTAAAAATTATAGAAAAGCACTGATTTTCAGTAAAGAAGGCCTAAAATACAGACTTTTTGAAAAAAGGCAATCTGACCGATTTAATTCCTGTAATCAAACAATTTTCAAATTAAAATCAGAATATTAAACAAGTTAACCAAATGAAAACAAGGGTTAGCAGAAGAAAAAAAATATTAATATATTTTCTAACCTAAGTTTTAATCTTTATTTAAAAAAAATCAAATTATTTTAATCTGGTATATAAATGTTGGTCAATTCGTAAGTTTAAACACCAATTTATTGTAATATTTATGTCATAATCAATATTAAAAATTCTTAACAGTCCATTTATTCTGTTAAAAATTTGAAATTGTAAATATTTATTTGTATAATTTATCTAGTGTTTTTCAATCATAACCTACTGGTTCCAGTTGCTCCGGTATGTTTTCTGTTACCCCATAGAAATCTTTATACCAACTCACGAAATTCCGGATTCCTTCTGCGACAGAAACACGTGGCTGGTATCCCAGCATCTTTTTCATGTTTGAAATGTTTGCCCAGGTTTTAACCACATCTCCGTTCTGCAGGGGCAAAAAATGTTTATGTGCCACCTTTCCCAGGTTTTTCTCAATCTCTCCAATAAATTCCATCAGGTCTACCGACTGCCCCCGGCCAATGTTAAACACCCGGTACGGTACTTTTGAACTGGCAGGATCAGGCTTAAATTCATTCCATTCCGGATTGCTTTTTGCGGGATGATCAATCACACGGACAATACCATCCACAATGTCATCCACATAGGTGAAATCCCGTTTCATCATGCCATTATTAAATACTTCAATATTCCTGTTTTCAAGAATTGCTTTTGTAAAGAGAAACAGCGCCATATCCGGCCTCCCCCAGGGGCCATAAACCGTAAAAAACCTCAGCCCAGTAGTTGGAAGCTGGAACAGATGGCTATAGGCATGTGCCATCAGCTCATTACTTTTTTTAGAAGCGGCATACAAAGACACCGGGTGATCAGCATGCTGGTTTGAGGAAAACGGCATTTCCTTATTCAATCCATAAACGCTGGAAGAACTCGCATATACCAGGTGTTTGATGTGATGTATCCTGCAACATTCTAAAATATTCAGAAATCCGGTGATGTTCGAATCAATATAAGCCCTCGGATTGGTTAGACTATACCTCACCCCTGCCTGGGCAGCCAGATTGCATACCGCATCAAAATGACAGTCCTTAAATACTTTTTTTAATTTGCCATGGTCTGTAATGTCGAGCTTAATAAACTGATAATTTAGATACTTACTGCTGACCAGCCCTTTGCTGTATTTCAGATCGGCAGTATTAATGCCCGTTTCTTCCAGTCGCCGGTACTTTAGATGAACATCATAGTAATCGTTAATGTTATCAATTCCGATTACTTCATCTCCTCTTTCCAACAGAAATTTCGCGAGGTGAAACCCAATAAAACCGGCTGTACCGGTAACCAATACTTTCATAACGATCGCTTTAAATTTTAGATTAAGAAATTTAGACTTACAGACTTTTATGCCATACCTCCAGACTGAAAACACAGAAGAGAATTTTAGCCCTTCTTTCTTCAGAAATACCGATCCGTCTGGTGATCAGCTGTTCAATGAAAGACTTTTTGATGATATGGGGATACAATGCATCCGGAGCCAGCAGATAGGTCTGCATCACCTCCCGAAGCTCATGGTCTACCCATTTTTGCAAAGGTATTTCGAAACCTCTTTTAGGCTGCTCAATCAACTCTGCCGGAAGGTATTTTTTGGCCAGTGTTCTCAGGATGTGTTTCGTACGGATATTTTTGATCTTATACTGATCCGGTAAACCCGGTGCAAAATTAAGGATTTCCCTGGCCAGAAAAGGGCTTCTCCCCTCGATGGAATGTCCCATTGTCGCAATGTCCATTTTTGGCAGCAGCCGGCTAAATAACATCGATTCAAAATCCATCAGCAATAATTTCTTTAATGGCGATATGGAATAACCATTATACCGTTCCAGGTCTCCGGTAATGGCCAGCATTTCTGGTTTGATGATAAAGGCCTCTTCAAATCCCACAAATAAGTCGGAAGAGGCCGAACAATAAATTTTTACCGGATCAGCATAACCGGCGAATTTCAGGAGCCGGTAAGCATAGGTATAAAGGCTTTGTTTTTGATTGGCGACGGGCAGGATTTTAGTCAGCATACCAGCGCCCATTTTTGTAAAATAACCAGGGTTAAAAAAATCCAGGTGTTTAAAAGGAACATACCTCCGGTAACCGCCAAACAACTCATCCGCCCCATCTCCGTTTAAAACTACCGTAATGTATTTTTTAGCCTCCCTGGCCACATAATAGCTGGGAATTGCCGAATTGTCTGAATTTGGCTCCCCATGATTGGAAATGATCTTCTCAATATCATTTGCCAGATCAGAAAAATCGATCTCCACTACCGTATGATCTGTACCATATCTTGTGGCTACTTTTTCCGCAAGTGCCGACTCATCAAAAGAACCCGGTACTTTTACGGTAAATGTCTTTAACCGGGACTGATGCCCCGCAGCCATCGCCGTGACCAGGCCACTATCAATTCCTCCACTTAAAAATGACCCCACATCCAGATCTGCACTTTCTATTCTCCTTTTCACGGCGGTATCCAGGTGCTGATCCAACTGTGATAAAGCATCCTCATAACCTATACCCTGTTCGTTTCTATAAGCATCCTCCATCTTAAACCAGCAAACATCTTCTGCATGGCCAAGCAAGGTATCAATGATCATATAATGTCCATTCTCCAACTCATTTACCAGGTGATAAGGCGTTGCCTTCCGGTAGTAATGACCGAGATAAAGATAATCTGCAAGTGCAGCATAATTGATTTCTGGCCGGCAACTGCGGTAAAGCACATTCAACTCCGAAGAGAAGACATAACTTACCCCTTTCTTGTAGATGTATAAGGGCTTTTTTCCGGCCCTGTCCCTTGCCAGGTATAACTTCAGGTTCTGCGTATCATACAAAGCAAAGGCAAACATGCCATCAAATTCCTCCAGCATTTTCATTCCTATCCGTTCAAACAGCATCAGAATGGTTAAGGTATCCGAATTTGAAGCGGCAGAAAGACCATATTTCTGTCTCAGCTCCATATGGTTATAAATCTCTCCGTTAAAAACAATCACCAGACCTTTGTACATCATCGGCTGCTGACCGGAAACAGTTAAATCCTGAATCGCCAGTCTGGTATGGTAAAGTTGTACATTATACAAGCTAAAACAACCCTGCTCATCCGGCCCGCGATGAAGCAATCCTTCAAAGATCTGCTCTTTCCGGATTGCATACTCATCATTTAGTGTTCCAAAAATTCCGCACATCGTCGTTAGTTTTTTCAATCAATGCTTTCCATTGCCTCATCACAAAGCCTTCAGAGAATTCCATTTTCAGGTATTGTCTTCCCCTTTCCCCCAATTCTTTCCTTTCTGACAGGGAAATATCCATCATGTTTAACATCCTGGTTGCCAACTCATACTCATTCTGTTTTTCGAACAAAAAACCACATTTCACCGCCTCCAGCAATTCTCTGTTCCCATCAATATCTGATATCAGAACCGGTAAAGCATGTGCCATTGCTTCCAGAACCGCATTAGGCATTCCCTCCGAAAAGGAAGAGAGCACAAAAGCATCAGATTCATTCAGATAAGCAGCAATATCAGGCCGAAAACCAATCAGGTTTACCCGGTCCTGGATGTTCAATTCCTCTATCATCCGGTATGGCCAGTCTGCGCCGTTCAGCTCCCCGAGGATGTCCACACAGAAATGCTGATCCCGGATCAGTGCAATAGCTTTAAACAGCGTTGGATAATCTTTATTCCACCTGAAATGTCCCACACAGACCCACCTGAAAACCCCGCTTTTTCCGGACATCTCCGCTGTATCTGCAGGAATGGAGATGCCATTGTGAATGACTAAACCTCCTTTTAACCTGGGATTCCGGCTTTCAAAATTACTTTTAGCAGCCAGGGAATTATACACCAGCACATCGTCTAAGCCTGCGGTCAATTTAAATGGCAGATACCATTTGGCCGGCAGTACCGAGATCCTGATGCTGGAAATCAGTTTAAACCTCAGGCTCTTTTTCAGCAAACGGGCAAAGATGATCGCGATGAACATAAATGCAACCATTACCTGCGGTTGGAAACTTTTCACCCTGGAATGGAGCAGGCGGAGGTTGGAAAGAAAATGCGAAGACCAGTTGTTCAAAAACAGGACTTCCAGTCCCGAGCGCTCCAGCAGTCCGTTAAACTCATCTATTGGTTTCAGCGAAATGATCAGTACCTGATCCCCTTCCGATTTCAGAAAGAGGGCCAGCTTTAGCAATTGTGTCTCTGCCCCGCCCTTACTCATGGAGGGCGTCAATAAAATCACACGTTTAGGATCTTTCATAAAGCCGATGCTGCAGATGCCGACAGGTAAGCCCGGACTTGTTTCTGTTTGATGCGAAAAACGGCATCCACATATTTTACATCCCAGGAATTAAAAAGACTAAAATGCTGTTTGTAAAAAGCATAAGCCTTTTTCCTGACCTCCATTTTCGGATTTGGCTGATAAAAAGGGCTCACCTCCAGATAAATAGGTTCGGTACTCAGGTCATCATCCTTCCAGGTAATGTCGAAAGCACCTGTGGTTAACTCCAGGGAACGGAAAGTATCAATAATATGCTGCCTCCATTGTTCCGGAAAAAAGTCAAAATCTACCTCCGTTCCATAACTCGTTGATGTAGGCTTCCATTCTTTATCCTTATTGATCCGCCAGTAGTGGAGTACAATCTCCCCTTCTACCAGAATCACCCTCAGGTCTTTTCTCATGTTGATCAGTTCCTGAACGATGATGTGTCTGTTCTTTCTGATAAAATTTTCGTCGGACATCAGTCTGGCCAGGTCGGAAAAATCCGAAATCTTGTACAATCCCTCTGCAGAACAGGAATGTTCCGCCTTAATCAGATAGGGAAATTTGATTTTCGCATTCAGCAGGTATTTCATAGAATCAAAAATCCTTGTCCTGGGTTCATGTACCCTCGCCATATAAAAGCGCTGGTGCATATAAGTCTTATTCTCCCAGAAGATCGTTTCACACTGCTTTGGAAAGACTTCATTTCCCTGGATTTCCAATTGCCTGGTGATGTGCAGTAAAATATTGGTATAGTCATCAAAACCATAAATATTATACTTGCTGTTGATAGAAAAGAAGATCTTTTTATCATGATAGCTCCCAATCTTTTTGCCGGTAACCACCCTGAACTCTTTATTTTCAGCAACCAGACCGGCAATTGTCGCCATGTCCCAGATAAATGCATCTGATCCGCAGTAAAAGAGCGAAAGATTGGGGATCCAAATCAGGATTTCACTATCGGAACGATACAATTTCCAGAACCGGGCCCACTTAATACTGACTATAATTTGAAAAATCCTGGAAAGTCTTTTGAGTATCCTGATGATTGATTTCATAATTTGAATTGATTGATTCTATTTCTTTAATGCCCAGATAAGTAAGAGGAAGGTCCTTCAGCTCCCGGATCAGCTCGTGGTAAAGTTTCAGTTCTCCATGCTCATGGTTATAACTCAGATCGTCAATATAGACCAGCTCCAGCCCTTTTAAAACCAGTGTTTTGATGTAATACATTTTGTCTTCCGCCTTCGTGACCAGAATCAGTTCAGCGCCCTCAAAACCACAGGATTGCAGCCATTCTGCAGTAGCCTTATAGCATCGGTAACTTCTGGCGGAAATAAAGATCACCTTTGCCTTTTTCAGCTGCTCAGCAATGAGCTTACGCATCCCTATAAACACCGATAAAGACCGGTATCGGTCCCGGTCCCGAAGGTAAACCCGGTCCCGGAGTGATGGCCAGGTATCGGCAAGCGTATTGTCTATATCCACCAGATAAACGGGAACCCGCTGTTGCAGCCGGCTTGCGATACTGTTAAATTTCAATTGAAAAAAACAAGCAAAAATCCAATAATACAGTGCCTTAAATAGCCTTTTCATCGATCAGGTCTAAAACTACATTCATTTCCAGACAGCACCTCAGGCTATTGATGATGTAATTGTTTTCTGTTCTGGACCGCGAAGCCAGTCTGATAAACTGCCCCTCCAGTCCGATTTTATCGTCACAGGTCCTGATGTATATGCCGTAGCTGATCAGTAATTTTGCAACAAAGTCTGAAGCCATAATTCCGTTGGTCAGCTCAATCAACACAAAATTCGCCATGCTTGGGTAGACTTTAATATAAGGGAGTTGCCGGAGTTCTTTGATAAATTCCAGTGTTTCCACAATGTATTTTACCCGGAGGATATCATACCTCATTGCAAAATCGCTTCTGGTATACAACCTGAAAAAGTATTCTGCAAGCCCGTTGGAATTCCACAGGTACCCCCTGCTCAGCAGCTGCTGAACATATTCCTGTTTCATGATGCCATAACCCGCCCTGATCCCCGCCACGCCAAAATCTTTGGACATGCTCTTAATCACGATCAGATTTGGATTTTCCGCGACCAGGTTACTCAGGGAAACCAGCTGATAACTCTGACTCTCATAAGCAAAATGGATAAAACTTTCATCTACGATAATATTCTTCACAAACCACAGCTCATCCAATATACGCTGCACATCTACAATCCGGGTATAGGCCCCATTGGGATTATTGGGATTGATCAGCACAATGGTATCGGGGCGGTAAAATTTGACTTTTGCAATGTAACGGTCCACATCCAGGCTGTAGTCCTCTGCTTTGGACAGCTCATTGTAAATCACTTCCACCCCTTCTTTTACGTACTCATAATAGGAAGAAAAGGTAGGGATATTGATCATGATCTTTTTCTCGGTAAAATTGTGAATTACAGCCTGTATGATCTCAATAGCGCCATTTCCAATAAAAATATGCTGGGGATTTATCGCCAGGAAGTCGGCCAGGATTTCAGCAATCACTCCATTTTGAGAAGGATAACATTCCAGCAGATCTCTGATCCTGCCAGTCTCCAGAATTTCCTTATTGAAATATTCAATAAAAAGATCTGTAGCATAGGGATTGGACAGAAAGCAGGCGTCAATTTTTATCTCTACCTCCGGAAGCTTTTGCCGGAAGGTAAAAATGCCAGGTGAATGTGATCCCGCTTCATTTTTTAAGATTTCCAGTTTTTTGACAACTATCAGTTCTTCATCAGTAAATTTCATCATCTTGTTTAGCTATGGAATGGTTCAACAATAGAGTTCCCGTACCTTATGCTCCTTTAAATTCATGGCAATTGCATACACTTTCAGGTGTTTGCCGGCCGAGATGCCAATGGTATATTTCTGTTCGTAGTCTTTCTTCAAATTTTCTTTTATCGTTTCTTTATCCGGGGTATACAATGCCTGTTTTAAAGCCTCATAATAAGCAGTTGTACTGACCTCCCTGCTTAAAAACCCGGTGATCCCTGTACGGATCATCTCCTTCATCCCACCGATAGGCGTACATACCGGAATACAGCCCAGAGACATGGCCTCTATAAGAGAGATGGGCATTCCTTCCCAGGTACTCGATAAGCAAAAGGCATCTGCAATGCTCAGGTAATCCCCCACATTTTTCTTCCCACCCAGAAACTCGATACAGGGATCTCCATTCACCTGTTTTTTCAGACTTTGGTATAATTTCAGCTCTTTGACTTCTCCGATCAGCAACAGCCGGCAAGGTACAGGCGTGGTTTCATTGAGTTTCTGCACCACCTCAATCAAAAGCTTTTGATTTTTTTCCGGGGAAATCCGACCGATATGAACGATCAGAAAACCATCCTCATTTCCTTTATATTGCTTTAAAAGCTCATTCCGTTCCGCGGTGATCAATACCGGGGGCCTTGCATTTTCAACCAGGACATCGTTTCTTAACCGGTAGTATTCCCGGTAAGACCGGCTGCAATCAGCAGATATGGTCACAGGGATTACCTTATTACTTTTATAAAAAACCTTTCTGAACATTTTTAATATCAAGCCGGGGCATTCTGCCTCAGCCAGGTTATGTATTGTATGAAAAAAGATGGTCTCATTCCTGGCCATACGGTACAACAACAGGTACTCGCTGCTGTTTTGATGGCTATGGACAATATCAGGAGACTGATTTTTCAGCCAGGCGGTAAGTTTCATCAGCACCGTCCAGCTGAACCCACTTTTCTTTTCAAAAGAAACATAGTTTACCCGCTCATCGATCTCCTCCAGAAAGCTATTCTCTTTTTGGTTTCCACATAAAGAAACCAGCGTAATTTCATGTTCTGGCTTCCTGGCCATTTCATTACAAAGGTCCACTACAAACCGTTCCGCCCCGCCTCTGGCCAGATTGCCGATAAGGTGTATAATCCTAGACATGGTTTTCTTTTTGCCGGTGATACAAATGAAGGATACTGAAAAAGAGAAAAACCGTTGGACCGTCTGCACTGATGAGCCATGGATTGTGCGAAAGCGCATTCACTGAAACCGCTAAAAAAGCGAAACAAAGACAAACCATCATGGCATTTTTCCGGTCCCGCAGCTGATGAAAAACATAGATGCAGGCGCGGCCAACCCTATAATAAATTGCGGCCAGCAGCCCCAACCCTAAAAAAGGCCCCAGATAGGTGAAAAATATCAGGTACGCATTATGAGAAGTAATTCCCGAGGAGAATACATAATCCCGATAAATCACATCGCTCCAGTTTTTTCCATAGAAAATCAACCCATAGGGATAATCAGCATAGATCCTAAGGTTTTCTTCAGCCAGGTTCGAACGGTCATATGCTGCATCACTGTGGGTGTTTTTCACCAGGATATTGTTGTAGCTATCCAGGTTATCCTTCAGCACATAATTGTACAGCAATCCACAAAGTAATACCATCAGGAAAATTGCCAACACCGCTTTGAAACGATAATACAAAACAAGAAACAGAAAAGTAGCCCCCACAAATCCAACCAGTACAGAGCGCTGCATCCCCAGAAAAATAAACAGCAGGCAAACCCCTAAAGCCATTCCTTTGACCAGCAACGGTGTTTTAAAAGTACAGGTACAAATGAAAACAAAAGGAACCAAAGCTGCCAGCTGATATCCATAGGCAAACTGACTGAGGGCTATTCCTGCAGGGCTTTGTAACACCCGGTCGCCCATGATCAGTTCCCTCAAAGTATCCATCTCCCCATAAAAATGATTGAGTACCATAACCACAGAAGAAATCAGCAATAAGCAAAAAAACATCCAGACGGAAACCTGAAACCTGCGTTCACTATTGCCGACAAAATAGTTAAAATAGAAAGCACAGATCAGGATACACAAGCTATTGGCAGCAAAACTATTCACTTCCGAAAGGCCAATTACATAGTAGAAAAATAAAGCCAGACCAAGCAGGATAAGTTCCCGCGCATATAAAAACTTAACTGCCCCCTCTTCCCGGAATAGAAACACCAGGGGAAAGCAAAACAGAAAGGGTGCCGGGATCCGGAAAAGGTCTGTCAGGAATATCCCGAATGCCAATGTCCCCAGATAGCACATCATGAGCAATGTGACAATTAATTTCATAGAAATCAGGTATTATTGATGCTGTTTTTAAAGAAGCTGATGAATTTTTCAGCATCATTTATCGCATCATAGTATCTTTTCTGACCATTTCTGGCAATATGCCTGTAATGGTCATAATTGCTGATCATTTCGGTTAGCTGACCTTCCAGTCCGGAGAAGTTCCAATGTACAGGCACATACGTTTCATCGGCAATAAAGAGGTCCGGAAAGGTTTCTATATGACTCATTACCGGCTTCACCAGCACCGCGCCGGAAATAAAGGTTTCAAAATCCCGATAGCAGATTTCCCCCCACCCAAAAGGACTGACGCTCAATTTAGCCGCTTTCAGTTCTTTCCAGTACCGGGATTTACTGACATTCCCGCCCGTTGCCATCTGCAGGTTCATCTGGTTAAACAGGTGAATAAGGTGGTTTCTTTGATAAAACACCCCCCGTTGCCCGTCCTGATCCGGATGAATTGTACCCCTGTAGGCAAGGTCATATGGCCTTTGCTGATCCACATCGGTAAAGCGAACCGGATACCACTTATAACTCAGGTAATTGCTCAGCCGGCTCATTTTGTATCCGAAATACCGGTAGTCATTAAAGCCGATATTCCATCCCAGTCGTACCTTATGAAGTTCCCCCTTCGGACAGGGTTCAAATCTTTTTCTTTCCCCGGGTGATAAACAGTTTAACCATACCCGGATGTCTTTCTCCCCTTCAGGATTTACATAATAATCTTTGTTCCGCAGCAACTGCTTTTTAAGAAAAAAATCCACATAGGGAAGCACCGGAAAATCGTAGGATCCTGTTGAGTCAGCGGCATCAAACCAGATCAGCTGATCTGCAGAAGCCCTTAACGACTGGAGAAAGCGAAAGAGCTGCTCCTCATTCCGGGCATTTCTGGTGCTGATGTTCTGCCATCCCCCGGCGAAATGCCGGGAATGGATCAAGACATAATCTGCATCTGCCAGCCCCTTATCACGATGATCCACGTAAAACTCTACTTTTATGCCATGGTCCAGCAATTTTCTTTTCCAGCGGTGAAAATGGTGGGTCTCTCCATAATATTGCTTGGAAGGCCAATCCAGGATCTTCAAAGTTTTCATTTCAGCAGGATGCTCTTCAAAGTATGAGAAATGATCTTACAGTCAATCCAGAGGTTATGGTGATCAATATATTCCAGGTTCTGACTAATTTTGGAAGGGATTACCTTATGGATATAAAAGCTTTCCGGATCATCTGCTGTTGCGAGTAAACTGCTTTCGTCAATGTATTTGATGGAAGCCCAGTCGGTGATCCCTGGTTTTACGGTCAGCACCCGCTGCTGACTGGCATCATACATTTCCACATACTTGGGCACTTCCGGTCTTGGTCCCACAAAGCTCATCTCCCCTTTCAGGATATTCAGCAACTGAGGAAGCTCATCTACTTTATGCTTCCTTAACCAGCACCCGAGCCTGGTGATCCTGGCATCATGATCTCCGATAGTCAGCAATCCCATTTTATCCGCATCCGGACACATTGTCCTGAACTTGATCAATTGAAAACACCGCTGGTTCAGGCCAACCCTGATCTGCTTATAAAATACAGGTCCCTTACTTTCTCTTTTCAGCAGAACAGCCACTACAAAAAATACCGGCATCAGAATTAAGAGCCCTGTCAGGGAGAAAAATATATCGAATAGTCTTTTCGCATCCATATCCGGAACACATTAAGATGCCACCTTTACTAATTTGTTTATCTCTTTTACCAGCTGAACACATTCAATCACCGCATCTGTAATATAATGCAGCTCAGCATCAGAAAGCTGGGGATAGATCGGCAATGAAATTTCAGCTGCATATTGCTTGTAGCTATTGGGAAAATTTGCCATGGCATACCCCAGGCTTTTAAAATACGTTAACATGGGCATGGGAATAAAATGCACATTCACATTGATGCCCCTAACCACCAGTTCATCAATCACCCGGTCCCGTTGTGCTTCGGTGATTCCTTTAATGCGTAGTGGAAACAAGTGGTACGAAGCCTCTCTGTTGTCCTCCTTCATAACCGGTTCTATAAACCAGTCGCACGGCCTGAATGCATCACAATACCTCATAGAAATAACTTTACGAAGTGGCAGTAAACTGTTCACATATTGCCTGATCTGGGCCAGTCCGATTGCCGCACAGATATCCGGCATATTCATTTTAAATCCTTTAAATAAAATATCGTACCTCCAGTTTGCTCCTTTCGACTTGGCAAAGGCATCTTTATTCTGGCCATTCATGGAGAACAATTTCAAAAAGGCATATTCTTCCTGATTGTCAAATGGCTCCGGCAGGTTAAGACAGATACAACCACCCTCTGCCGTAGTAATGTTCTTTACCGCATGGAAAGAGAATATCGTTATATCGGATTGTTGTGCAGCCGGCTTTCCATTATACACCGCACCGATGGAATGTGCCGCATCGCAGATGAGCAGGATTCTTCCCAAGCCCGCCTGTATCGCTGTTGCAGAAACAAACTGCACCTTAATTTCAGGTTCCCTGATCAGCGCATTCAACTCCTCATAACGGCATGGCAAACCGGCAATATCTACCGCAATAATTGCTTTCGTTTTTGCATTGATCATTTTTCTGACCATTTCAGGATCCATGGTAAAATCATCCAGAATATCCACCATAACCGGTGTTGCGCCACAGTGTAACACACATAAAGCAGTGGCACAGTAAGTATAAGCAGGTACAATGACCTCATCTCCAGGCCCGACGCCAAACCAATTGAGCATCATAATGGCCCCCGACGTCCATGAGTTGACACAAACTGCAGCCTTCAGGCCGGTCAGACTGATCACTTCGGACTCCAGCGCTTTGACTTTCGGGCCCGATGTGATCCAATTGGAATGGAGCGTATCCAATACCTCATCGATCACCTGCTGATCAATGAATGGCGGAGAAAATGGAATATTCATAATCTTTAGTTTTTGTTGGTTCTGCGGATAAAGATTTTAGGGACGTTGGATCAGCTCTTCCCATTTATCAGAAATAACTTTCAGGGAATTCGTCTGACTGATCTGTCTGGCTTCATTTCGTAATTTTCTTTTCAGGTTCAGGTCGAACAGCACATTGAACATGGCTTTTGTAAGGGCAGGAACATTGTCTTTAGGAACGAGAATCCCGTTTTGCCCGTCTTCAATGATCTCTGCTGGCCCAAATTCGCAGTCTACCGCAACACAAGGGCATCCATTGCTCATAGCTTCAATCAATGCATTTGGATAACCTTCATTTCTGGACGGCAGAACGAACAGCTCTGCCTGGTTATAGTAATCCTGCAGGTCGTCTTTAGCTCCCGCCAGCATCACCCGGTCCTGCAAGTTCAGCCTGTTGATCTGTGCCGCCAGGTTTTGTCTTTCCTGCCCCTGACCAACGATGATCAGGTCAATATTTTTAATTCTTAATTTACTAAAGGCATCAATCAAAAGATCAAATCCTTTCTCATAAGAAAGTCGGCCGACCCCCAGAATAAATTTCCGGCGATGTACGATTACATGCTGATCTGATTTGAAAACATAGACCGGATTTCTGATGATGCTGTAATTGTTGAGCCGGTTAAACAGACCATTGTTTTTTAAACAATTTTCAATGC
The DNA here is from genome assembly GCF_001721645.1 of Pedobacter steynii. Lineage (NCBI taxonomy): Bacteria > Pseudomonadati > Bacteroidota > Sphingobacteriia > Sphingobacteriales > Sphingobacteriaceae > Pedobacter > Pedobacter steynii. The sequence continues at coordinate 306,115 of NZ_CP017141.1, forward strand.
CTTTAGCCGGTACCACTACTGCTTTTGAGCCACTGTAAACGAAGTAAGACATCCATTTGAAGAAAAAATTAAAGCGGTTAATCGTATGGTCCGGGGTTGTTCTTTCCGATACGATATAAGGGATTCTCAATAAACCGCAGCTCAACCCTGTCCATAGGTTTGCACTGGTCATAAAGGAAATCACACAGTAAGGCCGCTCTCTGAACAAAACCAGGAGCAAGCGCAGATAGGTCTGCATTCCATAGATCAGTCTTCTGAAAATATGCTCTTTATGTTTTCTTTTCAAAAGAGGAATGACCCTGATTCCATCGGCCAGCGGATAACCTTGTTCTGCATCGTTCATGCAAACAATAACCACCTTGTATGACCTTTCGCTAAAGCTGTTGCTCAAAGTCGAAAGTACCCGTTCAGCACCTCCTTTCTGAAGGGTATAGATAACAAAAACCAATTTTAATCCGGACATGGCGCATGAATTATAATAAGTTCATAATCGTGTTCATTGCATTATTGATCTTCCAGTTTCTCAGGTCAAACAGAAAATACTGACGGATATAAATTTTGAGCAATTCCTTTTTCATCAGTCCGGAATACTTAAAATTCTTAATGGTCAGGTTGAAATCACTGACCATTCTTGTCTTCCTGATCCTGGAATCGATCATGCTCCAAATCCCACCGGTATGCAGGCGGTAGCAAGCCATAACTTCCGGCAATACAAATATTTTCTTACCGGTATTTGCCAGGGCATACAGCTTAAAAAGGGTATCTGTACCATAGGTATCGAAGTACCAGGACTCTTGCCCTACTGCCCTCACCGCATCAATATTTCTGATCATGAGTGAGCAGATTCTGGTTTCTTCTCTTTTGCCAAGCAATACATCCTGATAGTCAAATTCCATGCTTACCGGTGTCTTTTTGAGGTAAACTGTTTCCTCATTTTCATCGATCACCCTGGTATGGTGACAACAGATCACATATTCCGGATTGGTCTCTAAAAAGTCGACCTGCTTTTGCAGTTTTTCAGGATCAGTCCAGAAGTCATCTCCATCACAAAGGGCAATGTATTTCCCCCTCGCCCTGGTGATCACATCTACCTGGTTTCTGATCGCTCCGATATTTTCCGGATGCGCAATCAGTTTGATGCGTTCAGGATACCTGACTGCATATTCCCGAATCACCGATCTCGTGGCATCCGTAGAGCAATCCTCACCAACCAGGATTTCAAATTCAAAACCAGTTTTTTGCATCAGAAAACTGTCCAGTGCTTCGGCGATATATTGTTCATGATTATAGGTGATGCAGCAGACGCTCACCATAATTTCAGGTTTAGTATTCATCATATTGCGTTATATTCCAACCGATGCCGGGTGTAGTATTTCAATCGGGGTGCTGTCCATGGTCTCCGTTTGCAGAGGCTGACCATAATTCTGAACCCGGAGAATGATCCGCGTGATCAGGTCCAGATCGCTGGAAGTGAGCGTATGGTATAACGGTAAACAGAGTATCCTGGAGGCTACAGATTCACAAACCGGCATAGACACCGGATCTACAAAAGGCAGACTGGAAAGTGGTGGATAGAAATACCTTCTGCAGTAAATTTTCTCGTTCTCCAGTGCTTTCAAACAGCTCAGCATCAGCGCCGCACTGTCAAACAATACCGGGAAATAGGCATAATTATAATCCAGATCTGCATTGAGCTTAGGATACTTCGCTTTCAGCGGACTCAGCGCCTTCCAGTAATAAAAAGAAAGCAACCTTCTCTTATCGAGAATATCATCCACCTGTTTCAGGTTACACAAACCCATTGCCGCATGGAACTCGCAGTTTTTTCCATTGATTCCAAGTTCCGCAAATTCGTCTGGGCCATTGTAGCCAAAATTTCTCATCAGCGCCATCTTTTTTAATAGCTCAGGACATTTGGTAAACACAGCTCCACCCTCAATCGTATGGAAAAGCTTGGTGGCATGAAAGCTCGTGGTGCTGATGTCCCCGTATTCAAATACCGATTTATTTTTATACTTCGTTCCGAAGCAATGCGCTGCATCAAAAATCACCTTCAGAGAATGTGCATCTGCAATTTTTTGAATCGCCTCGATGTCGCAGGGATTACCATATACATGAGTAGCCAGGATTGCCGAAGTCTTTGGTGTAATGGCCTGTTCAATTTTAGCCGGATCGATATTAAAAGTTTCCTCATCGATATCTACAAACACCGGCGTACAACCTTCCCAGACAATGCTGTTCGTGGTGGCTACAAAAGAAAATGGGGTGGTGATGATTTCCCCTTTCAGGTCCAGCGCTTTGATGGCGATCTGCAAGGCCATGGTCCCATTAGCAACATAAAGCAAGTGCCTGATGTTCAGGTAATTTTTCAATTTCAATTCCAGTTCATTTACCAATGGTCCATTGTTAGTGAGCCATTGTCGCTCCCAAATACTGCTCATATACGATTCAAATTCTTGAATTCCAGGGAGAAAGGGTTTGGTTACAGGTATCATCTTTTTAGGATTAATTGTTTAAAATCATGAATTGCCGCAAGCCTGAACAGGCTGCTTCCAGCCAGGTACACGATCAGAAAAAAGGATCCATTGATCAGTATTCTGCTGAAGTCGGATAGGAAGAGTGATCTCAAGCCATATTCATCGAACAGGTAACAGATGACACCGGCAAGGGCCGAGTTTCCAATAATTGGCGCAGCATCTGCTATTTGCTCAGGGATGGGATAACTGATCATCTTACCACTATAAAAGGAGTTGATATAATAGCCGATGAAATTGAAAAGCAACTGAAAATAAAGCAATCCATAGATCCCGAATGGAATGGCAGCTAAAATTCCAACTACACAAATCCCCTTTTTCACCGATTCCAGTTTCAGGATCAGGTCACTCCGGCCTTTTACCTTCAGGATGTTTAAATTGTAGGCATGTAAAGGATACATGATGCCTGCAAAACAAAGAATCTGAAAGTACGGTACCGCCGGCAACCATTTGCTTCCAAGCAGCACATTGAACAAGGGTTCTGCAATAAGGGCCAGAAAAATCAGGACCGGAGTATTCCAGAATAATACCTGCTGCATCAGCTTTTTGTATACCCATTTCATTTTTTCATCGTCCTCTGCAATTTTCGAGAACATGGGGTAAGTCACCTTACTGATCACTGCCGAAATATTGGTTACCGGAAGCTGACTTATCGATTCTGCCCTTGAATAATAGCCCAGCTGCACCGCAGCATAATATTTACCAATAATCAGTACATATATATTCCGGTATACAATTTCCAGCAATCCGGTCAGGGTCATTTTATAACCGAAATGAAAATGTCTTTTGAAACAGGCCAGGCTAAAAATTAAATCAGGTGTCCATCCGGAATAGATCCAATGCATAATGGTCGATAAAAACGACTGGAATAAAGACATCCAGACCAGGCTCCATACCCCGTAACCGTTCATCGCCAGAAAAATGCCAAGTAACCCGCCGCCCAATACCGCGGGGATCTGGATCAGCATCTGAATCCGGAATTTCATTTCCTTTGTCAGGCGCGCATTCTGCACACTAAAAAAAGCATTCAGAATAAAATCCAGTGCATATATCCTTAAAACCAATGTCAGCGCATCCTGATGATAAAAAGCCGAAACCAGGGGCGCTAAAAGGTAAACCAGACCGTAAATCAGGAGGCTCCCTATCAGGTTAAAATAAAAAACAGTAGAATAATCCTCTTGTGTAAGGTCCGGCGACCGGATCAGTGAGGATGCCAGTCCGCCTTCCAAAAGCGCATTACCTATCGCGATGAACACTGTTAGCATTGCGATCAATCCAAATTCCGCAGGCATTAAAATCCTGGCCAGAATAATGGTGATACAAAAACTGATCAGCTGTACACTGAATTGCTGTGTAAATGTCCAGAGCAATCCCGATAAGGTTTCCTTTTGTAGGCTCATGATGATGATTGGTCCCGCGGCTTCGGATAATTTTGCCTTTTTTTATTTTTGCAAAGAGCTGGAATATCTCTGCCCCTGAATTCTGTAATTCCTTAAAAACTGAAGAACCGGCTTTTCCAAAAACCTGGTAACCAGCCATGCCAGCGTAACAATCAGCACCATAGTGATGAATATCACCAGGTATTCATTACCGATATACGGCTCCATTTTTCTCATCAATACAAAGCCAATATTCTGATGAAGCAGGTACAGGGAATAAGAGATGTAACCAAGGAATATAAAGGGTCTCCAACTGAAGAATTTAAGCTGATCGTATACAAACAGATAAAACAACAAAAAGATGAAAACAAACACATAAAAAAGGGTTAACCCCGGGTGTGTCAATACTGCTGCAAGAAAGCAAAAACCGATTAACACATGCTCATGCCAGTCTCCTTTGGCAAATTTGATCTGGTAAAAGAGAATCCCCGCCATAAAGAACATGCCATATTCAAGATTCAGAAAGTAGGCCCCGAACGGAAGTTTAAACAAGGTGTTAAACAACATCAGGCTCAACCAAACCAGGGCAATCGTACGGACCTTATTTAACCAGCCCAGCTGAAACAGCAGCCCCATGCTCACGTAAAAGAACAATTCGGGAATCAGCGACCAGTATACCCCATCTATATTTTTTATATTGAACGCTCCCTGGATCATCGTCAGGTTCATCAGGAATACCGCAGCCGACTGGCTTTCTATCCCCGGATCCCGGGCCAGGCCTACCACCAGAAAAGTCAGAATCATACAGATCCAATAAGTCGGATATAATCTGGAAAAGCGTTTATAGGCAAAATCCCGGATACATGTTTTTCCCTGAAGCGACATAAAAATCACAAATCCGCTAATGATAAAGAATAATTCTACACCATACTGACCGATATTCCAATCGTATTTTGAGGGATAATCATGACCAAAATTCAACCTGAATTTAGCCGTATAATGGAACAGCACAACATTCAATGCTGCAATCCCCCTTAAAACATCGAGTTCTTTTACACGTACCATATTCCGGGGTATTACAGTCGCATATTGACCAGTTTGTCAGGCAATAGCGATTTTAAATCATAAACGATGGTTTGCGCATTACACATCGCCGAAATGTCGATATCCTTAAATTTGCGGTGTGCTACGGCAAGGATAATCGCATCGTATTTCCTGGTTTTCGATTCTCCGTTCTGACAGATCACCCCATATTCACGTTCCACCTGAGCGGGATCTGCCCAGGGATCGTGGATCACCACCTGTATATTGTATTCGCGGAGCCTCCTTACGATATCAATGACTTTGGTATTCCTCACATCAGGACAATTCTCCTTAAAAGTGAAACCCAGGATCAGCACCTGGCAATCCACCATTTTTCTGGTGGCCACGATACGTTTCACCAGTTCATCGGCAATGTACCTGCCCATCCGGTCATTGATCCGCCTTCCAGCCAGGATGATTTCCGGATAATACCCCTGCTCCTGTGCCTTTTGCGCCAGATAATAAGGATCTACACCAATACAATGGCCGCCAACCAGGCCGGGCTGAAATTTCATAAAATTCCATTTGGTACCTGCCGCTTTGAGTACTTCAGTAGTATCAATTCCTAATTTGTTAAAGATCATGGCCAGTTCATTTACAAAAGCAATGTTAATGTCGCGCTGTGCATTTTCAATAACTTTAGCTGCTTCGGCCACCTTTATAGAAGATGCTTTATAGGTTCCGGCCATGATGACTGAACCATACAGGTTATTGATTATTTCTGCAGATTCAGGTGTGGAACCGGAAGTGATTTTCAGAATCTGGGACACCGTATGTTCCTTGTCTCCGGGGTTTATCCGTTCTGGTGAATAGCCCACAAAAAAGTCGCTGTTGAACTTTAATCCGGAAACCTTTTCCAGTACCGGAATACATTCTTCCTCCGTTGCCCCTGGATATACCGTAGATTCATAGATAACGATATCTTCCGCTTTCAGTACCCGGCCTATAGTCTTGCTCGCTTTCAGCAGGGCCCCCATATCCGGACGGTTGTTCTTGTCTACCGGTGTAGGAACAGTGACAATATACACATTACATTTCCTCAGCATTTCCAGCTCATTGGTACAAAACAAACCTGTCAGGGTGCTGCAATCGTTGGTGATGACCTTCATCAGGTCGGCTGCCTCAATTTCCAGCGTATGGTCGTATCCCATTTTCAGGTGGGCGATCCGCTCTACATTGGAATCAAAACCAAACACCTTATATTTTGCAGCAAAGGTTACCGCCAGCGGTAAACCCACATATCCAAGTCCTACGATTCCAATTTTAATCCCTTTAATTACCGGAGTTACCATATCCTATTAATTAATGAGTTCCAGGTCTTCTATATTCACATCGGTAAGCAGTACACAGTTCAGGCTATCAATCACCACCATCACGCTTTTTTGTCTGAGTTTAATGACCTGCCCTTCTTTATTGTTCATCAATCCTTCTTTAATCTTTACCCGATCGCCCACTTCCAGCTGTTGAAGATCTACTACCTCTACATCTGGAAATGCATCAATACATTTCCTGATCTCCTCGATCACCACATCCCTTACCTGAGCAGGTCTGCCCATGTAATACACAAAATTCATCACGCCCAATGTGGCCCTTACTTTGAGCTCTTCTCTTGGATCGATGTACACAAATACATAGGAATTAAATAGGGGCAGCTCTACGTCTTTCATTCTGTCCGCCCATTTATGTCTGACTCTTTTAAGAGGACAATAACTGTTGATTCCCTGTAGTTTAAGCAATTCATCAACTTTTTTTTCCCATCTCGGGCGGGTGTAAATTACATACCACCTTTTTGGCGTGTTGAGCCGGATTGAGGATAGACCTTCCATAATTTTATTTTTGAGAAATGTTAATAGACTGAAGGTTTAATACGGCTTCGCCCCCTCACTTACATGATGTTTCGTGTTTTCAGGAAAATCTTCGTATCACCCCTTTATTTTTTAGCATCTACCGGAACAATTACCGGTCTTTCACCATGCCCAACGCACATTTTAACCTTATTCTTCAGTTATGCTGAGTATGCATATCTGCCATATTTGTACGCATTTTTATTCCCCTTCCCTGCATCATTAAGCACAATCATTGGATTTTTAAGCCGGCCGTTTTCACAGATTTCTTCAAATATCGCCAGGTCTTCTTTCTGGGTATAATTATACCGGACCAGGTAAATGCTGGAATCCGCAAACTCAGCAATGGTAAAAGCATCTGCAACATAACCCACCGGTGAAGTATCGACAATCACATAATCAAACCGCTCTCTGAGCTCCATAAACAGTATTTTTAGTTTAGGGCTCATTAGAATTTCTGAAGGGCTGTCTGAAATTTCGCCACATCCAATCACAGACAAGTGTTCAGATTGCGGTACTTTGATCAGAATGTCATCCACCCTCAGGTTTTCAGATTTGAGATAATCTGATAAACCTGTTTTGCTCTGCAGTTTCATGCTGTTCAGCAGATCCGGTTTACGCAGATCAAATTCAAGGATAACCACCTTTTTATTAATTAAAGACAAGGTGATGCCCAGGTTAATGCTAAAAAAGGTCTTCCCTTCTCCTTTTGAAGTGGAGGTGACCATCAACACCTTGTTGTGCCGGCTCATATCCATAAAGTGAAGGTTAGAACGGATATACCTGAACAGCTCGGAAATGGTATTGCTCTGGTTTTTATGCACCACAATAGATTCTCCAATTGCTTTATGGCTCAGTTCTCCAAGAATTTTTCCGTTTGCCGCAATATATTGCACATCATAAATATCTTTTACTTTATTGTTTAGTTTCTCTTTCAGGTAAATGACCGAAAAGGGAATGGTCAGACCGGCCATTATGCTGAGCATATAGATCAGCTGCACTTTAGGTTTCGCAGGAATCGGGTTGTAAGCAGGCTTATCAATCAGCTTAGAAGTAGGAATTGTAGCCGATAAAGAAAGTTCCGTTTCTTCTCTTTTCTGAAGCAGGTATTGATAAAGGGTGGTTTTCACACTTTGCTCCCGGCTTCTTTCCAAAAGCCCCCGTTCCATCACCGGCACATGACTTAACCGGTTCTCAAACTGAGAAGTTTTGCTGCTCAGTTTATTTCTTTCCAGCGTAAGGCCTCTTCTGATCATCGTCAGGTTTTCCAGCAGGCTTCTTTTAAGGCCGCTCAATTGTTCAGTCAGACTGACCACCAGAGGGTTATTTACGCTATTGTTCCGCAGCAGTCTTTCTCTTTCAATCTGCAGGTTATTGTATTTATCTGTCAGGTTTTGTAGGGTCGGATCTTTCAATCCAAGCGTGGTAGGTACCAGTTCAAAAGTGCTGTTTCCACCTTTCAGGTAATTGATGATAGATTGTACCAGGCTCAGCTGTACTTCGCTTGAGGCCAGCTGTTCGTTGTAATTTCCTGAAGACTGCAGGTTCATCTGCGCATCAGCACTTAGTTCAGTGATCCTGTTGTCCCTTTTATAATTCTCGACATCCTGTTCTACCCCGGACAGGTTTTTAGTGAGGTATTTCAACTTACCATCAATAAATTTAATGGTATTTAAGGCCATGACATTCTTATTATTGACATTTTCCCTATTGTACCTGGAAATCAATGCTTCCAAAATGTCCATTCCCCTTTGCGGGATCACATCCATTAAACTCAGCACCACAGTATTTGCATCCTTAATCACCGGCAGCACCGTTAATCCAGTGGTGCTGTAGGCTTGTGACAGTTGGCGCAGGTCAACGAATCTGAACTGAATGACCTGATCAGATACTTTAAATGCAGGGCCTTTTACAACCGTTATATTGAACTGAGAACGGGAAATGGCATAGCCAAAATTGTAAATGGTCCTTTTACCATTTTCATTTAAAATAAACTGATCTTTATTGAGGATGGTCAGACTTAGCTTTTGACGGTAAGCCTGGTCGTTGTTTTTCCCTACGCGAACCACTACCGGCAGGGTCTTCCCATACAATTCCTGATTCCGGAATGTCAGCTCATAGAAATAACTCAGCTCCATGTTCAGGTCTTTTAATACCCCATAGATCAAATCCCTGGAACGCATCACCTCCATCTCATCGATCACCGTTTTGGAGCTCCGGAACATGTTCAGGTCGCTAAATGCCGTTCCCTTTAATAGCCCATCCCCTTTTGCATCATCCTGAACAAGTAAGGTGCTGCTTACTTTATATTTTGGCGCTGTCATTTGCAGGTACAGCCAGGCGGCTCCCAGACTTAAGATCAGTGCAATAACAAAGAAATGCCAATATTTCACATATTTCATCGCCTGTGCAATAATGCCGGGATTATTGATTGGAACTTGTTTATGGTAAGCCATGACAATAGATTTAAGAAATGAAATCACATTACTTTAAAAGTGTAGCCGCTAAAACAGCCACTGCAGAGATCGTAGCCACCACTAAAGGCATCAACCTGTTGTTATTGCTGACTTCGACCGATTTGGCTTTATCAGGCTCTACATAAATCACATCGTTCTGTTTCAGATAGAAATAGGGGGAGCTCAATACATCCTGCCTGTTCAGGTTGATGCGCTCCATGATACGCCTTCCGTCCTCTTCTCTGATCAGCAGGACATTTTCCCTTTTACCATATGCGGTCATATCACCCGCCAATCCCAGTGCTTCCAGGAGGTTTATCTTTTCATTGCTCACCGTGAACGTGGAGGGGTGGTTCACCTCCCCGATTACCGTCACCCGGAAATTCAGAAATTTGATATTTACGATTGCATTCTTGACATACTTGTTGAGTTGAGCTTCGATCAGCTTCTGAGCCTGATTAATTGTAAGTCCCTGTACAGGAACCAGTCCGAGTACGGGAAACTTAATACTTCCCACTTCATTTACCCGATACCCTTCCCTTTCATATACCCCGTTTACCGTTTGGTTAACCGGCTGTGAGGCAAACAGCACATTCGATTCCGGACTCGTGCTATTTACGGTAACCGAGAGGATATCATTCTGAAGAATAGTTGGTTCTCCATTATTCAAGATCTTGGAATAAGGTTCCTTTTTAGAATCCAGATCACTGAAATAGACTAAATTTCTTTGTCTCGAACAGCTACTTAATGTAATTACCATTAAGTAACACACTACAAGTTTTAGATTCATAAAATACAATTTAAATTAAACACAAGTAAATGTTTGATTAAATATTACAAGATGAATTTACTAACTAATTATAGCGTATAAATGGCCTTCAACCCAATTGTGAAGCCACTTGTAGAACTTTCTCATTCCGTTTCACACATGTGAGAAATATTTTATACATGTGGTATCAATTTTGATGACAGCTACAGAAACTCCCATGAATAAAATCATTCTATCGGCCTTCCTGCTACTCCTGACTTTTAACTGTATTGCTCAAAAAGATGCCGGCATTAAAGCACTGTTATCTAAAAACGGGGAACTGTCTCTTCCTGTGCAGGTAAAAACCCTGAATAAGGAATTGAAAGTAAAACCTGTGGTCACAAGTGATGATACCTATGGTGATGAGTATACCTGGAATACCCCTGAGGGACTTTCATTTTCCGGTTTAGTGAGCGCAGACAAGACCTCTTCTGTGATTTTCTTAAAAGCAGCAAAAGGAAAAGTTTTAGGCGGTTTGCCTTATGGTTTAACATTGAATGGCAGTACTTTAAAAGACTGTGAAAGCAAATTCAAAACCAATATCCTCGAAAAGCAAAAGCTCAATCCTGTTGACAATCCGGGAGAAACAAGCAGTTTCATTTTAAAGGTAAAAAAAGGGATATACTATATCCATCTTGCATTTGATGCACAGCTAAAACTGGAGCAAATTACCCTTGCTACCGTTAATCTTGACGCCGCCGGTTAGTACTTTTTAAGGCCGGAGGTCCGGTTAATACATTTTGAGCTTAACCGGGCTTCCCTGGCAGGTGTTCGAGCTTTTGTTTGAGCGCCTGATACTCTGTTTCCAGATTCCGGAAGGATTTGGTGGTCAGCTGAGCTACAATACGCAGGTCGAGAATTCTGAAGTATGCTGCTGAAACCTGATCAAACCTGGTTTTTAATGCCTGATACTGTTCCCTTTTCAGCTTTTCTTTAGAACTTTCCATCTCCCCGTTGAAATTCCCCAGATATACACTATTGGAAATTTGCTTTCCATCTGCGGACTTGAAGCAGATATATGCTTCCAGTTGTTGGCTCAGGTCTTCCTCAGAAATGGCAAAAAAATGACTTCCTGCATCTCTTCTGCAGGCATTAATACTACCACTGGATAAACCTTTTAACGGATGACAAATCAGAATCATCACCATATCATGTGGTTTCCCCCCACCGGTATCCCAGCTAATTTGCAGCCCGGTTTCTGTCTTTACCATTTTCAAATTTCCTGCAACCGGTAGGTTGCCATAACTCAGTACCACTTTGCTATAATCCACCCTAATATCTGGGTATTCGCCTTTTAAGGCCTGTTTTTTATTGTAGGAAGTGGCGAGGTTGTGCTGATTTTTAACCGTCCCCCTCGCTTCAATTTCAAAACTGGAATTGATAAAAGTAGTCATGGGCTTTAACAGTTTCATGGTCACAGCCATAGCCTGATAATTGGCCAGCTGGTCTTTACTATGTTTAGTGCGTTTGTGACCTATAGTGCGTGTCACTACTTGTCCATTTAAGATATAGGAAACCAGTTTTCCTACTTTTCCGATAACCGGGCCATGTGGCCCATAAGGCAATAATCCCATAATCTATAAATTAATTGTTTTAATCTAATTTACAATAAAATTCTCTTTATAACAATACAGGAACTATCATTAATTAAGGTGCTGATGGATTCCCCTGCTAATGAGTTCCCTATCTTTTCTGCTATCTATATCCTAATAAACAGTGTTGAAAAGGCAATAAGCCGGATAAAGGCCCTAGGAACTCCTATGAGAAGCTGGAGTAAATCCCATGAAAGTAGGTATACAACAGACATGCAGCATAACTACTGCCAGCTGGGATTCAGGGGGCGCGAATAAAGGAAATAAAAAAGCCTGCGCTTGACCTTCAGGAAAGCGCAGGCATAAAAAATATAAAATCAGTTATTTTAAGCAATCTGTTTCTTCTTTCTTTTCACCAGCAGGTAGCAGATGTATAAAAGCAGGATCCATCCGGGAATGAGTTCTACGGAGACTTTCATACCGGTAATCCACATGATGGCTAAAATTCCAATGAGAAAAACCAAACAGATATAGTTCGATAACGGATAAACGAAAGAAGGAAACTTGGTCTTCACCTGCTCTTCTTTTTTTCTCTTTCTGAATTTCAAATGAGTAATACTGATCATTAACCAATTGATCATTAAAGAAGAAACTACCAGTGACATCAGGATTCCCAACGCTTTTTCCGGGATCAGTTTATTAACTACAATACAGATTGCGGCAAAAACACTGGACACCAGAATGGCTTTTATCGGTACATGGTTTTTATTCAGTTTCTTTAGGAAAGCAGGTGCATTCCCTTGCTCTGCCAAGCCAAAAAGCATACGGCTATTGCTGTATACACAGCTATTGTAAACCGATAATGCGGCCGTTAAAACAATCAGGTTAAGCACATTGGCAATGATACTCGTGAAGTAAATGGTCTTTCCGAACAAGTCAAACTGGAAGCCTTTTAAGCTTTCAAAAACCATCACAAAAGGACTGCTATCTGTAGTGATGCTTTTCCATGGTGATAAGGAGAACAGGATGACTAATGCACCTACATAGAAAATCAGGATGCGATAGATCACCTGATTGGTTGCTTTAGGGATTGTTTTTTCAGGATTTTCTGCTTCCGCAGCGGTGATGCCGATCAATTCCAATCCGCCGAAAGAAAACATAATCAGCGTAATCGCGGCAAACAATCCTTCAAACCCACCTTTTCCGTCAGAACCAAACCATCCTTTCGCGAAGAAACCGCCATCATTCCAAAGATTTTGGATGCTTGCTTTTTCACCACCCGTCCCACTCAGTAACAGATAGGCACCAAAAGCAATCATCGCTATGATGGCAACGACTTTGACGATAGAGAACCAGAATTCCACTTCCCCATAGACTTTAACGGAAGTCAGATTTAAGGCGTTGATGGTCAGGAAAAAGAAAAGGCTGGAAGACCATAAAGGAATTTCCGGCCACCAGAAATGTACATAGATACCAATGGCTGTCAGCTCCGACATGCTCACCAGGATATAGAGTACCCAATAATTCCAGCCCGAGGCAAAACCTGCAAAGGGGCCCCAGTATTTATAGGCAAAGTGACTAAAACTTCCTGATACAGGCTCCTGTACTACCATTTCACCCAATTGGCGCATGATAAAAAAAGCAATGATACCCGCTAAAGTATATCCTAAAATTACAGAGGGTCCTGCGAGCACTGCTGCCGGCCCGATCCCTAAAAATAAGCCCGTTCCTATGGCACCGCCAAGGGCAATTAACTGAATATGTCTGTTTTGCAATCCCCTTACCAGTTTCTGCTCCTCAGGCTTTTGCAGTTCAGATTTTTCGTCTACTTGTTTCAATTTATATCGTATTGATTTGATGGCAAAATGAGTAATTCAGCAAAAATGTAAACTTATATTCATATCAGCGATTAAAAGACTAAATAATTTGAGTTGTTTTTATACACATCCAAAGATGGAATTCATTAGGCCAATACATACACCATTAAATCAAGATATATAGATATCTAGATGTCATGAATTAAAATTTAAAGTCTGGATATGGAAAGTTCAGGTTTTATGCATCTCCATATTAAATCTTAAAAATTATGGAAGAGCAGATCAACAATGCCCGTTTGAGTTTCAAGTGTAAAGAGAATTGGGATGCCATGACGCCCGAAGCTGATGGCCGGTTTTGTGGGGTTTGTCAAAAAAAGGTGTACGATTTAACGGATAAAAAAGCGGCCTATTTTATCCGGATTATGCAGGAGAACAACAATAATGTTTGTGGCAGATTCAGCAGTGATCAATTGATTGCCCCGGCTCATGGCCCAAAATCAACCTGGAAAAAATGGGCTATAGCGGCGATGGTTTTCATCGGTATCGGGACTGCTGGACAAGAGGCAAATGCACAGGAAAAAATGTTGGGTAAAGTTGCCCCAAAAGTAGCGGAGCCAGACTGCGATAAAATAATGACCATGGGAATTGTAATGCCCCCAATTACAGCAGCTGAGGAATTAAGGTCTTTACATGGCTACATTGCTCAGCACTGCAAAGTCCCTGCTTCTACAAATGGCAGGATGATCGTTTCTTTTAGCGTTAGAAATAACGGCAGTTTAAGCAATATCGCGCTTACCGAGCAGTTACCAAAAGCTGTTCGGGACGACGTATTAAAAGCCATAAAAACCGCTCATAAATGGAATGTTCAAAAGAAGAATGATACTTCCCGTTATACCATGCATCTTACTTTCAAAAACGGAAAGATCCTGCCTTACGGGAGTTAAAGGATAAAAACAAACCGGAATACCTGTTGATTCCGGCTTGTTTTATTTCCAATACGTTAGCAATGGTTATTGAGCCATTTTAAAACCAATGCTTTAGCCTGCTCCACATAGTCAAATTTTTGCCCGAACATATTGGTTCCTTTTATTCCCCAGGCATGATCTCCCTGAGGAAATATATACAGTGTTGCAGGAATCTGTTGTTGTTTCAGCGCTTCATAATACAAAGTGCTGTTAACCGGGGATACAATGGTATCATCATCACTGGTTAAGATTAACGTGGGTGGCGTATTTGGCTGGACCTGCTTTTCGCAAGAATAGTTCGCTATGGCTAATGAAGAAGGTTCTGCTCCCAGCAAGTTTTGCTGAGTGTCTTTTTGTGTATGTAGTCCCATGGAAATCACCGGATAGAACAAAATTGAAAAGTCAGGCCGGGTACTGATCCCCTCTTCTGAGAATAAAGTAGCCGATAAGGCAGCCAGGTGACCTCCTGCGGAAAATCCAGCTACCCCAATTTTGTTTTCATTTAGTTTCAGCCCTTTGGCGTTCTTCCGGATATAGCGGATGGATTCCTGAACATCATCCAATGGAATTTCTTTGTTTCCATTTGGCATTCTGTATTTCAACACGATTCCTGTGATGCCGATCGTGTTGAGCCATTCGGCAAAATCGTAGCCTTGTGTCGTGATGGCTAATCCGGCATAAGCCCCTCCGGGGCATATGATTACCGCAGCGCCTATATTTATCTTATCGTCCGGGCTATAGATGATCAGCTCTGTTTCTGTAACATTGGTCAGCTCCAGGATCACTTCCGGGTCCAGAACTTCGTTGCCGGATAATCCGCTATTGACAGGTGGATTTCCATTCCACAGGTTTAGTCTTTCTATCTTTTTCATTTCTTTCTCTATTTAATTACTGATTTAAGGCTTTCCTGACTTTTGGGGCTATTTTAGTTCCGTATATTTCAATGGATTTCATCAGATGGGGATGGTCTGGAGCACCCACATCCAGATGTGCAGAAAAACGGGTAATTCCGTATAGTTCCTGTGCGTACAATATTTTATCAACCACCTCTTCTGCATCGCCGACAAACAAAGCACCTGCTTTAGACCTTCCGAAATCATATTGTTCCCTCTGAAAAGGAAACCATCCTCTTGTCCTTCCGATCCTGTCCATTTGCGCTGCGTATAAAGGATAGTAGTATTCACTGATTGCATTGGCATGTTCTCCAAACAGGGAATGCGAGAACATCCCCACCTGGAACTTTGACATATCATGTCCAAACTCCTGATAAGTCTCTTTATACAGATCATAAAGGGGCTTAAACCGCAGGAGTGGTGTTCCTGCTACGATGGCAAAAACCAATGGCAGTCCCAGCCTTCCTGCACGAACTACGGACTCTGATGTTCCACCCGCAGCGATCCATACGACCAGCTTGTTGTTTACTGCTCTGGGTAGCACCTGTTGTCCATCCAGGGCCGCCCGAAAGCGACCTTGCCAGTTAATGGTCTCTTCTTTGTTGATTTTTAACAGCAGGTCCAGTTTCTCTTCAAATAAAGCACTGTAATCATGGAGATGGTATCCAAACAGCGGAAAAGATTCCGTAAAGCTTCCTCTTCCGGCCATCAATTCGGCCCTGCCTCCGGAGAGCAGGTCGACCATCGCAAAGTTCTGATAAAGTTTAACCGGATCTGAAGAGCTTAATACCGTTACAGAACTGCTTAATTTTATTCTTTTGGTGACAACCGCCGCAGCTGCAAGGATGATTTCCGGGCTTGGCACCGCATATTCCGGTCGGTGGTGTTCCCCTATTCCTAAAAGATCGATACCTACATCATCGGCAAGTTTAATTTCTTCCATGAGCTCTTTCAGGCGCTGTTGAGTGGATTGTATTTTCCCGGTGGCGGGGTCGACGTGTAAATCGCCAAACATGCTGATTCCTAATTCCATATCTATTTATTTTATGTTGTATTTTAGAACAATCGTTCTATTATTGATTAAAAAAATTAGTTGTTTCTTTTTTCTTTCCAGACATCGAGATAGTCGTAAGTAGCATAGGCTTCCGTATTGAAAGCGCCCCATGCTCCTTTTTCTATGGCAAGATTTACGGTTCTAAGCTGACTTGGATGAAAGCTCAGGGTAATCAAGTGCCCCAATCCGATTAAGACTTTCCAACTGATTACTTCTACCTGCAAGGGTGGAAAAATCTCCCAGAACCGATTGTTGTTCAATACCTCAACTATCGCATCGAGGTTTCTGTGCTGCTGGTGTTTTAAGAGGTAAGTCAGCATCATTTTATCTGTTTCCATATATTTTTTACAGTATATTAATGGAACAATCATTCCATTATCGATTAAATTTTTTTGAGTTTCTTTTCCTCAGAATGTATTTAGTTTTTTAAACTGTCCAAAGTGGTTTTTGCCATTTGATCGACCATTTTCCGGTCGTTAAAAAGAGATTGCATCTGCCATAAACCGGCAAAACCTCCTACAATGAACTGAGCGGATTGCCTGGCATCTTTCTTCTTTGATATTTCGCCTTCCTGCTGTGCTTTAAGGATTAACTCTTCAAAAATTGAGATTAAGGAGTTGCTGAGTTGCTTTAGTAATGTCTTCACATCTTCGTCGAGCGGCGCCATTTCAAAAGAAGATTTGACTACCATACAGACCTTATCTTCTTCAAATGATCGTTTTATAGCTTTTTTGATCATGAGTTCAATGGCTTTGAATGGTGATTTCTCTCCTGCTGCTGCTTTTTTATATTCTCCGTAAGTTTCCAGGGCATAGTTTTGCAAGCTTTCTATAAATAGCTGATGTTTATCTCCGTAAGTATCGTACATACTCCCGCGATTCACTTTCATCTGGCTCACCAGGTCCTGCATGGAAGTTGCATGATACCCCTTTTCCCAAAATAAATCCCGGGCCTTTTCCAGCTTTTCAGTAGGGTCAAATTCTTTGTTACGTGCCATAGTGGGAGCAAAAGTATGTATTTAGAACGAATGTTCCAATTAAAATTTTTATTGCAGATGTTTTTTACCAAGATTTCACCTTCTGTTAAAATTATCGTGCAGTGGCAGTTTTTGGGACATTTGACCCTAGAATCTGAGCTAAATCATGCTGAACTTAGCACTAAGATATCGGAGGATATTCTACAACTGATCAACCATCGGATCAAATGACTTATCGGGAAAAAATGCGTTTTTGTTTTAGATTATTATTCATAACTAAGTTGTTTTCCGATGGTTCGCTCAGTTCTTGAATCAAATGATATCGAATAAAACTTTAAAGACCTTGACCAATGATTATATCTGTTTTAATGTATACAATTATTGCTTTATTCATTGCATTATGGATATATGCAGCAGTACCGAAGTTACGCAACATCACTTATTTCAAAGAGGTTTTGAAAAGCCAGGCCATTCCAAAATGGAGCGTTCCATGGCTAAGCTGGATGTTACCCCTTGTGGAATTAGGAACAGTGGTTTTATTGATTGTTCCGGAAACGAGATTGATAGGGATGTATTTGTCTTTGGCTATGATGAGCGTTTTTACAGTGTATGTAAGCGGAATTATCTTCCAGGTTTATGACATCTATCCTTGTCCATGTGGTGGCGTGTTTAGAAGAATGGGATGGAAAAAACATTTAAGGGTAAATCTGTTGCTGACTTTGATTGCCTTAGTTGGGGTGGTGTTGCTGCAGATGAGGTAATCAAAGATTGGTTTTAAAGGAGAGTGATAAGGGATGCCGAAAACCTTGAAAAGAGTAGGAAAAAAATAAAGTTTAAGCTTTTTGATTTATAAAAGCACTAAAATTATGGCTACATCATGGTTTAAATACACAGGGGGACCCGTTTGTAATCCTCTAAGTTATTCAGAAATAAGTGGAAATCCCAATTGCCCAGCTCCAAGACAACGCTTATGTGCAATTTTTGCAGAAGTTCAATTAATTGGGGACATTGTGCGGCCAATTATCACCAGTGCACTATGCGCAGAAATTAATGTTGCAATCACAACGTTGACACAATCATCTAACGTAAGGTTAAAGCCAAATTAGATTATCGATTATTCATTCCTAGAAAGGAATTAAAATATTGTTTAAACAATTGCTGTAAGTTTTGCAAGACTGAAAGCAAGGGAAATGCCGAAAACCTTAATATGAGTAGGCAAAGGGAAAGCTGAAAACCTTTAAAAGAGTAAGCAAAGAATTTAAATTTTATATATTATGGCAACTTCATGGTTTGTTTATAGTGGCAGCGGATCAGTTACAAGTCCTACTAGTTATGCAATTGTTAGCGGAGCTCCTACTTGTCCCTCTCCAAAACAACGCCTTTGTGCAATTTTTGCAGAAATTCAATTTATTAATGATGTGGAAAGACCAACTATCACTGGGTCTTTGGGCACAGAGATTAATACAGCAATCTCATCGTTAACAGAATCTGCCAACGTAAGGTTACGACCAAATCCTTAAAACAGGGACAAAGTCGAACAGGACTAACCAAAAATGGTTAGTCCTGTTATAATGATCTTATATTATTCTGGATCCATAATTATCTCAATAGCATTTTCCGGATTAAAAATGTGTTTGGCAAATTTCTGTACATTTTTAGGAGTAACAGATAATACCATTTTTTCATAGTCTAACCCACCATCTAATCCATAGACATTTAACATCCAGGCCTTATCAATCCAATAATAAGCATTTTTTTGCTGAGAGGAATCCTGTTTATAAATTTCTAATAAATTCTGTTTTACTTTTGTTAAGTTTTCTATGGCTGGCCCATGCGTTATGATTTCATGAATTTCATCATATACAATCTGCAGCAACTTTTCTTTCTTTGATGGGTCAGTATCAAAAACAATTTGAAAAATGAAATTACCTACAGGAAAATTATAGATATCTGCGTATACACCCACTCCATATGTGCTTCCTTCCTTTTCTCTCATCTTTTCAGTATAAACAAGCTTCAACACCCCACGTAAGTATTCCATCATCATCTGGTTTTCCACGTTCATGACCATTTTACCAGTATAACCTATAGTAACTGTAGATTGCGGTATTTTCATCAGGGTTTTAAAATGTTTTTTAAAGTTTCTTTTAGGGGGGGAAGCATAGTGATCAATCATCTTCTCTTGTATGTTCAATGTTGGAAGCGATCCTATATACTTTTCTACCATCAATTTAATACTATCTATTTTCACATTTCCTGTTATAAAAAATGTAAAATCAGCCGCATTGCCAAAGCGTTCTTTATAAATCCTAATGATCTTATCATAATCCACTTTATCAAGTGTTTTAACTTCATTCAGTGAAATAAGTGCACGTGGATGATGATCATTCATAATGGAATTTAAAGTATCCATATAAATAGTCTTAGGATTTGATAAAAGCTTGGACAGTTCATTCCTTTTTGACTCTATATATTTTTCAAAGACCTCAGTTTGCTCTTCAATACGAGTCATTTTCAAATACAACAACTTGAAAAAAACTTCCGGATTTTTCAAGTTACTGGTCTTTCCTCCAAGCGTTTCGTTATAACTATCTACTTTGAAAGTTAGCGAGGCCTTCCTCTCGGGATCAGTCAATCCTCCCAGGTTAATAATGGAATTCATAGCCAATCCAGAAGGTAAATCTGATGTATTTAATACAGACAAGCCTCCAGGGCTATATCCCCAGATATAAAGGTCCCCATCTTTTTCATCAGTTTTTTTAAACTGTACTTTTGCTCCATTAGATAATGTCCATTGGACAAATCCAAAAGGTTCTTGTTCTGTTTTAACTACTTTTCCGCCTTTCACTTCTATTGAAGGCAATGGGTCAATTTTTCTTATACTTTTTGCGACATAGGGCTGCAATTCCAGGTGTTTTATGGTCTCCCATATTGTAAGTACGCCCTGCTTATCAGGAAGTACCTTTTGTTGCTGAGGTCCAGTGATCGTAATCACCATATTAGTATCACCCAATAAACTTTGAACCATTGTGTTTAGTTCCTGCAATTTCAAAGATGCAATAAGTTCCTTGCCCTGTTGGTATTCCCAGTCAGCATTGGCAAAAGGCTCATTCTTGGTAAAATTAGCTATGCATTTGAGTACATACTCAAAATTCTCTCTTTTACTTCGCCCATTATATTCCCCTTCAAGCAAACGTAATGTATTGTCTTTATAAATTTTCAATTCTTGTTCTGTAAATCCAAAACGTTTGACCCTTTCAACTTCAGTCAACAACCCCTTAAGTGCAACAGCCGTACTATCTTTATTCCGGGGCATACCACTGACGGACAGCGCCTGTCTTCCTGATGCTACAAAAAAATCATCAACAATAGCATTTACACCCATATAAGTTGATTTCGCTTCGCTACTAAGCTGTGAAAAGCGGTTCATCAATATATTTCCAATTCCTTTATTTATCATTTTTATTTTATAATAATCCGGTGTTGATTTATGGCCTATTGGATCATTCTGCAGCTTCCAATAAACATTTATGTTAATGTCAGCCAATTCCGGATCTGTGGCAATAGCTACAATGGGAGTTTTATTGTCAGGTATATTGAATTCAGGACGTATTGAAGGATTTTTATGCTTAGGGATAGTGTTAAACAGCTTTTTAAGCTTTATTTCTATCTGCTGAACATCAATATCCCCGACAACAATAACAGCCTGTAAGTCTGGCCTGTACCATTTATAGTAATATTCCTTCAGCTGCTGTACCTTAAAATTATTCACTACCTCCATTGTCCCAATAGGAATGCGGTTAGCATAGGGCGAGATGGCATAAATTATAGGAAAAATTCCATTTTCCAACACTCTTATACTTCCTGTAGACCGAGTTCTCCATTCTTCCCTGACAATTCCTCTTTCTTCATCAATATCCTTATCATTATTGTCAATAAACCCTGACCAGTCATACAATACCAGGAGAGCAGTGTCTACAATACCTTGGGTATTTATCGGAATGTCGGTTAAACGATATATAGTCTCATCATATCCCGTGCTTGCATTGATATTACTGCCAAACCTGATTCCTTTTTTCTCCAATTCGCTGATCAGTGTTTTCCCGGGAAAGTGTTTTGTACCATTAAAGGCCATGTGCTCCAAGAAATGAGCTAATCCACGTTGGTTTTCTTCTTCCAATACTGATCCAACTTTTTGTACAAGATAAAAGTCTGCGCGTCCTTTTGGCTTATCATTATGCAGTAGGTAATAGGTTAATCCATTACTTAATTTTCCAGTACGGAGTCTAGGCTCCAAAGGAATAGACTGGGCTATTGCGGTATAATAGGTACTTACAAGAGTAAATAAAATGATTAAATTGATGTAACTGGTTTTCTTATTCATTTGTGGACTATTAATTCTTTTAATATTATTTGTTATTCTTTTCCGTCAAGACAAATACTTCCAGTTCTCTTTCTTCTTCTCTTAAGTCAAGTCCGTAGGCTTGCAATGAGGCACGTAAGGCAGGAATGTTCTTCCAGGAATCAAATTTTAAATCTAAATCTACTTCTCCCGTATACCCCGTTTCGTTAAAAAATGGCGGGTTGCCATAATGTTGATTAATTTCCCATACAAGATTGTCAAATGTGTCTTTACGAAATGTTTTAACAGAACCATCAAGGTGGTTATCACGCTCTTCGGCAATTGATCTGAATTTCTCAGTTGAATCTGAGCGAATCAATGCCAAACATTTAATTTTCCTATGTTCAAACCTGCCATACAGGCCAAGTAAATAATCCAGGTCATTAATAATGTCACGACTACGCTGCTCAACAGTTCTTCCGGTATCAGCAGTGACAGATTCATAACAGATCCAGGTCTTTCTTGCTATATCAAAATTGGTAGCATTACCATCCGTTTTTATAAACCTGGAAAGATCTTTTACTTCAAACACTATATTCGTAGGTACCGGAAATAAAGGAGATTTCCCTGTAGCTGCTCTGATCTTATTCCAATTTACTAGGTAAATATTATAAATGGGAAGATTAACCACGTAAGTCCTCAAAAGACGATTCACCGAGTCATAAGAACTACCGTTTGTACTAAAAGGTGGACCTACCCGATAGCCAAATATGGCTGCATATCTTTTTAAATCAGGATTCCCCAGAAACTGCTTAGCGTTAGGGCGCATCAGTGGCTTTTTTACGTCGACCCAAGGTAAAAAGTCATCCTTCAGTGGCCAATCGTTCTTTTTACCATCCAATATCAATTGGATATTTTTTCTAGTTACATAATCTTTTTCAGTTATAGCTATTACTTTCCCTTTATAAATCCATACTTCGTGGGGCTGTGCATTATGTTTAAATAAGGCAGATAGAATCTTATCCTCTATAACAGTTATAACCTTTGTATTTCGTAAATAGCGATTTTTAACTAAAAACTTACTGATTATATCCATAGTTTCATGCGTCACCGGAAGCATTTTGATTCTGTTACCAAATTCCTGTTGCAATTCCATTATATGGGGCAGTGCTTCAACGCAGGAACTGCAGGTAGTGGCCCAAAAATCAAGGATGAGCAGCTGGTCTGCAAAATCAAACATTCTGGCACTAGCACTTTTATCATTTAGAATCTTAGAAATCAAAACATTAGGGACTTTATCTCCTATTTTCAGATGATCAATTTTCTCTCGTTTAGACGGTAGTGATTTATGAAAACCAACAGGTCTATTTTTTTGGGCTGTAACACTTAAACTCAGTACGATTAGCAATAACAAGATAAATGATGTGATTTTCATAGTCAATATTTTTTAAACAGGCGCAGCTTAATAAGGTTACGCCTGTTATGATAATTTATTTTAGCGGGGATTCTGTGGAAGATTTACCCGCTCCAATACCTCGCGGGGAATTAATAAAGTATAACGTGGATCCTTAGGAGGAAGTGTATAAATTTGCGAGTTTAATGTGCGCGTAAGTGTAACTGCAAAATGGCCTTCCTTATTAAGTCTGCGCAGGTCTGTCCACCTAAGACCACGATAAGGAAGTTCTTTCCTACGCTCCGCAATTACAATATCCAGTGCTACGGATGCATTAGCAGCAATCTGGTCTACATACATTGTTTTACCTGTTACTGAATTAACAGCCCAGCGGGTTCTTAACAAGTCATTAACATCCTTCATTGCGTCTGCTATATTCCCTGCTCTTGCCGAACATTCAGCTCTGATCAAGTACAACTCATCTGTTGCCAGACCATTAAAGATAGAACCTGTATAATAAGCACCTTTAAAATTATAAGTTCCATCTCCGTTATTTTTATAAAAGATATCCCGCCTTAAATCTCCTTCGGCATACGACTTATATAATGTTTCAGGAACTCCCCCACTAAAAATGGGTACATTTCCTGAACCAATAAGATTATAAATCACTTCCTGATTGTAGGGTGAAATCGGATTATCAAGTGTGAAATCCAGATTTTTGAATTCCATCAATACGTTATACTGCTTTAAACTTGCATCTGCATTTTTAAAGGCGTTTGGATAATCTCCCATCGTTAAATATATCCTTGCCAATGCTGCAAACCCTGCAGCCTTTACAGGCATGGCAATTGACCTTGTTACACGGTCTATAGGCTGTCCTTCTGGCAAAAGCGCCACCGCTTCAGTCAGGTCCTGAACAATCCTTGAATAAGTTTGCTGAACCGTACCACGGTTTGATTCTTCACTGATGCTGGACGTTAACTTTAACGGAATCCCTAAATCCTGTCCCGAGGTGGCCGGATCATAAGGCTTTGCAAATATCTGTGCCAGGCAGTAAAAATTCAAAGCCCTCAAAAGCAATGCAGCCCCCTTTAATTTATTCCATTGTAGTTGTTCACTCTGTGTTGGCGTAATTTCACCTAATGTTTCAAGAATTTGATTCGTAACAAGAATGGTACTATAAGGGCTAAACCAATTACTGACATTTATATTGGCGTCCGTTTGCCAGACATATGCTTCTTTATCATTCTGGTTGATGGAGTTCCAGACTGGAAATGTTAAAATATAGTCATCAGAAG
This sequence comes from Pedobacter steynii, assembly GCF_001721645.1. Lineage (NCBI taxonomy): Bacteria > Pseudomonadati > Bacteroidota > Sphingobacteriia > Sphingobacteriales > Sphingobacteriaceae > Pedobacter > Pedobacter steynii. Next base: position 330,489 of record NZ_CP017141.1, read on the forward strand.
ACACCTCAATACCTAGCGGATAAGTATTACTTAACAAAGTAACATTATTTAACAACGATTGACAATCCCTAAGACTAGCAGGAATTACTTGTTTTTTATCTGGTTTCAGGTCAAGATATTTCTGACATGAGTTTAAGCTAAACAAGATCATCACTATAAATATTCGATAAATAGATTTCATGACTTTAGATATTATAAATTAGCGTTTAAACCGAATGCGATGGTACGAGGAGCTGGATAATCGAGATTAAATTCAGGATCAATACCTAATTTGTTTGCCCTCCAAAGGATTCCCAGGTTACTGATGTTTGTAAAAAATCGTATGTTTTTAACCGGCCAACTAGGTTTGTTCAATGTATAGCTGAAAATAATATCCTGCAGGCGGATATGATCTGCTTTTTCTACTAAAGCAGCAGATCCAGCATAAAATTGATCTCTCGAAAAATCATTAGGATAAATAAACGACGGTACATTCGTTGTAAATTCATCACCTGGCTTCTGCCACCGTTTACTGTAATCTGGGTGACCAATTCCTCCCGCGGTGTTTATTAATGCGGTATAATCAAGTGCTTGTCTCCTGAAAAAATGACCAAATTTAGCAGTAATATTTGCAGAAAGGCTGAAGTTTTTAAATGAAACAGTGTTTCGAAAAGCACCGGCATAAACCGGAGTAGCTGGGCCGTTATATTTTAGCTGATCAGGAGTTGTATTTATTAGTGCATCATAATCCTTGCTAATCTGACCATTAAGTAATCCCTGGGGATCACCTGTCTGCGGATCTAAACCAGCCCATTGATATGAATATATGGCGGCAACAGGTCTGCCTACCATTTGAAAAATATTAATTACCGGGGTTACTTCGATAAAACTTGAAGCCTGACTTGGTACGGGCTTCAACTCGGTGACTTTATTAACGTTATAACTAAGAATTAGGTCTGTATTCCATTTAAACAGGCTAGTTTTTGAAAGATTAGTTGAATGGAACGACAGATCTAGCCCTTTTGCCTTTAGTCCTGTGCTGTTGTAAGTAGTAAATCTAAACCCGGTGGTATAGTCTAATGGAGCAGTGAACAATGCATCTTTCACATTTTTGGTGTAGTATTCAATACTACCAGAGAGAATGTTATTTTTTAGTCGGAAATCAATGCCAAAATTCAACATCCCCACTCGTTCCCAACGAAGCTCTTCATTCGCAGGATTAATCAGATCAGCATAAGGCAATCCAGTATCTGGATCATTTGTTGAACCATATCGAATGGTACTATAAGCAGATAAACTAGGATTTGTATTGCCCTGGTAGCCATATGTTGTCCTCAATTTTAAATAGGGTAAGCTCAAAAACTGATAAAAAGGTTCTCTTGAAATATCCCAGCTCAGCCCACCTGAGTAAAATGGAGCCCCTCTTAAATTTGTATTTACGCCGAAAAGATTAGCCGCATCCTTGCGCCCACTTGCAGAAAAGGTATAACGATTGTTATAGGTGTAGGAAGCATTCGCATAGAAAGAAGTAAAGCGAGAAGTCACATCTGTAAAATTGATTCCACTCGGCATACTTACAAAATTAGAAAATGAAATAAATTGGGTTTTATTATCTACATCAGCGTAAGTCAAAAGTTGATCATTATAACCGTAGACATTGCGGCTATTTGAACTAGTGTGATTTTCACGCTGTTCTACACCGGCAATGGCATTCAATTGATGCTTATCATTCCAGTTTTTATTGATATTAAGCTGTCCACGCAGATTAGACAAATTGTTATTTCCTGTTGTCATTCCCAATATAGATCCCAAAGGAAGATTCCTGATTACTTCTGAGCCATTGAACTGAGTCAAAAGATTGATCTGGTTCCTTGTGTAATAAGATTCTTGGGTTTGCAGATTTTTAAGATCTGTTAAGGTTCTACCATATTGATACATGATCTCTGCACTAATTATCTGAGAAAACTTATATTTTGCAGTCAGATTTAGGAGCAAATCATATGTTTTTTGAGTATTTGAACTGGCATTCATTTCGGCAAGTGGTCGCCATCTCCAGTCAATGTAATTTGGATTTGCTATTTCATTCAAAAATTTCACTCTCCTGTCTCTACCTACTATAAGTGGATTGCCTTCATCATCTGCCAGTCGGGTATAAGGAAGAATGCTTTTGTTATAGTCCAAACGACTAAATGCCCCTGCAGAACGATTCACTTTTTGGATGTAAAAAGTTCCGGCAGTGATCTCAAGATTTTGCACCGGGCTATAAGAAAAATCTGACCGCAGGGTAGCTCTATAATCGTTGCTCGTTTTTATACTGGCATTGTTCTTATCATATCCTCCAGAAATGCTATAGCTGAATTGTCTTCCACCACCATTCAGGCTTAAAGCATACTGCTGGGCCATAGCATCTCGGTACACATATTTTAAATAGTCATTCCGTACATCGTAAGTCCGCAATACATCAATCTTGGCATTGGCCTCAGCCAATGTAAGTGTACCTCCAGGTCTTGTCTGAGCAAGTAATTCCACCACTGGAGAGAGGTAGGGATAAGACCTGGTATTGTTGATTCTCCCATCATAAAATCCGGCATTATAAAGTGTAGTTTCCACATCAATATAATCAGAGCTGCTCATTTGTCGAACAGCAAACAGATCCGGCTTTTCTGTTACTGTTAAATTTGTATTAAAGGAAATCTGTAAAGGTTTATCATACATTCCCTTTTTTGTAGTAATCACAATTACCCCATTGCCTGCGCGTGCGCCCCAGATAGAGGCAGCTGCAGCATCTTTCAGAATAGTAACACTCTCTATATCATTAGGATTAATATTATTGACATCTCCTTCATATGGAAAATTGTCTAAAACTATGAGTGGAACGGCAATAGCCTGAGTAAGCGTACTCAATCCACGGATACTAACATTGCCAGCACTTAGCTTACCCTCCCGGATTAATCGTCTGTCTACCAACAAACCGGGTATTATCCCTTCCAGTCTGGTGAGAATATTAGAACCGTTTGTGCGATTCAGTAAAACGTTATCAATCTTTTCAAAAGACCCGGTTGACCTTTCTTTAGGAATGGTCTGATAACCAGTACTGACCACCGAGACCTCTTCCAGCTGTCCGGTGACTGGTTCCAGGCGAATAACTAAATCCACATCCGCTCCTGACACATTCACTTCCTTTGTTTTATATCCTACATAAGAAACGATCAACACCGCATTTTCTCCTGGAACGTTCACAGAGAATCTTCCTTCAGAACTGGTTACAATCGAAACTTTAGATTCATTCCCTTTCAACTTTACTGTTGCCCCGGGCAACCCCTGCCCCTTCTCATCCACGACTCTCCCTCGGACGACAATATCTAACGAGGGCTTTTCGCTCCCATTCAAACCAACCTCATCTTTCTCCGATACAATTATCGTCTGATCTTTTACAAGATATTTCAATGGCTGCCCCTCAAATATTTTTGTCAACACCTCATTCAATTCTACATTCTTAACATTTATCGTTACCTCTTTCGTCCCTTTCAGTGTCGTGGCGGTAAACATAAAATCGTAACCCGTTTGTGCCCGAATCGCTCTGAATACCTTCATCAATGAGGCGTTTTTCTCCGACAAAGTGATTTTCTGTGCAAAGGAACTTGCACTTACCTGCATGATTGCTGAAATTAAAAGAATGGTGATTAGGTTAATTCTCATGATCCATTTCCTTTTATCTGAATCGCTGATCCGGCAAAATGCCGAGGTCATAAACAGCAGTAGTTTAGCTAGGTAGCACGACGGCTCCCATAGACATTTCCTGTAAAAACTGTACATTTGTTTAGTTTGGGTTTATGCGTTGCGCCTTTTCATTTTCGAGGTGGTTCGGCTCTTCGCGGTTGATGATATATTTCATATGTTATCTATCCAGGCTTAGTCATCCTGATTCGCGTTGGGATGGCTTTTTTATTGGATTTCAGTTTAGGTAGCATTACTTCATAACTGTAATCCTCCTTCCTTCGATTCTAAAATGAACTCCTTTGGTTTTCTCCAAGACATCCAGTACCTGATTGATGTTTTTTGTACGTGATATCGTTCCGTAAAATCCTTCTTCAGTAATTTCTCCCTGATACCGGACCTCTACATTATACCAGCGGGAGATTTTCCGCATGATGCTTTCAATGTTTTCATTGTAAAAATAGAAGTAGCCCTTTTTCCAGGCAATCGCTTCTTCCACATCAACAGTTTTCAGGGCAAACCGACGGTGACTCAAAATGGACTGCTCTCCTGGTTTCAGAATTTTAGACTCCAGGTCATTATGGATTTTTATCGAGCCTTCCAATAAGGTGGTTTTAACCACCTGCTCATCCTTGTAGGTATTGATGTTAAAATGCGTTCCTAAGACTTCGACATCCTGTTCGGTCGTTTTGACGATAAATGGTTGCTGCTTATTCTTAGCCACTTCAAAGTAGGCTTCGCCGCGTAATTCAACCTTTCTACTAACTAACCTGGCAAAAGTTGAGGGGAATTTGAGTGACGATGCGGCGTTAAGCCATATTTTGGTGCCATCCGGCAATACGATCTGATATTGCCCGCCGACAGGGGTTTCTATAGTGTTGTAGTTATTTATTCCTTTATGTCGTTCATCATGGTCTGAAATGTTATATATCAGTTCGCCATCTGCCGCTTTCGTTATTTTGACTCCCGGTTGTATGGCGACTGTACCATTCTTCGCATTCGTCAATGCAATTTTTTGACCATCTACCAATGTCAGATATGCTTTATTGCCACCAGGGGAAATAGTGCTTTGCGCATGTAAGACAAGAGGTTCTGGTTGAATCCGCTGATAAAAATAATAGGCAGTTCCGACACAAAGAACAACTGAAGCGGCAGCGGCAATACGCAGCCAAAGCCTTCCGGAGTTCCTATGGTATTTTAGGGGAAGCTCCGTCCTGAGGAGTTCGATGATTTCTTCCTGCCGCTCCTCATCAATTTCTGCTTTGCTGTTTAAAGCCTGGGTAATGTACCAGGATTCCAGTTTTGCGCGTTCCTCCTGACTTAATCCTCCTTCGTTGTATTTTTTGATTAAAGCTATGACCTGATCTTCATTCATAACACTAAGACAGCTAACTAAGGCCAGCGTCATATGTCGACATCAAAAAAAATTAAATTCTTATGAAATGAGGCTAATGCTCCCGATATGCAGGGGGCTAATCTCTACAGAAGAAGATAAATACTACAGAAAAGGATAAATACTCAGGAAGGAGTCTATTTTAAGCTTCAGGATTTTCATTGCTTTATAAACCTGTTGTTTTGCTGTCTCACTGCTGATATTCAGTCTTTCCGATATTTCACGGTAATTTAGCTCGTCTTTTTTATTTAAGAGAAACACCTCCCGCATTTTTGGAGGTAGAGCGTCCACCTCTTTTTCTATGATCAAAGCGAGTTCCTTTTCCCTGATCTGATCTTCAATGATGTTATAGCCTTCTACCATAAAACTGCTAATGGATTCTGCATATCTTAAAATCACCTTCTGATGAGATAGTAAATTAAAAATCTTGTTTCTAACGGAAGCATAGAGATATGCAGAAAGTGAGGTTTTAAATGATAGGTCTTCCCGTTTTTGCCAAAGCTGAAGAAACACATCCTGCACCACATCATGGGCTTCTTCATGATCGGAAAGAAGCCGAAATGCATGCCGCAGCAGCACTCTGGTATACCGTTCAAAGATTTCAGTATACGCGAGCTGGTTCCCTGACTTTAGTAAGTCTACCAGCTCCACATCCGAAAGATTACTATATAATCTCATCATCGATATTTCTCATTATGACTTTATGAGGCCTGATACAAAAACAACAGCTCACCGGGGATGTTGATATAAATTTACCAATAAATCCGGGCAATGTTAAAGAAATATTTTCAAATTGTTAATGTTAACTCAATTATTATAAGGAGTATAAAAGAAAAACAAGGTCAGGATCTTAATTTTCCGGGAGTAAACTATCAATAGAGATTTCCAGAATTTCTGCTATCTCATAGAATCTCCTCACGGTTAGTTTAGTTTCCCCACGCTCCAATTTTGAATAGGCATTTTGAGAAATATCAAGGCGAAACGCCATATATTCCTGGCTGTATCCCTTGATCATTCTCTGAACTCTTATTTTAGCGGCGATTGGCATAGCATTTTATCTATAAGTAACAAAGAATATAACGAAATCAAACTTGAATAAATACAGCAAAAGCAAAATTTTACGCAAAAAATGTATCTATTTATGACAGTTATATTAAATAATGAAAGAATTAAAAACATTTTGATTATTAACAGGAAACCCTCCTAATACAAAATCAGATAATTTACAGCGGAATTGACTACACTGAAATTCAGTGTGGTTAGAGATCGTATTTAAGGTTAATATCCTTAAAAAAGAGGTAAGATGACACATTTTGAGCGCGTGTATTTATTTAAAATATAATCCAATTAACTGCTTACTGAAACCAAACATTTTTCATGTCTGCATAAAAAACATGCTCCGACAACTATACTACAAAAATAATTGCTGTAGCTAACACTAAATTGTTGCAAAGATTTTAGGTCAGTAAGCAATTATTTTGCAGAAAAATCTTTAAGTTCTCAGGATTGACTGATTAAATATAGGGTATGGATCGATTTTACGCCTTACAAACAAAGTCGTAAGGTTTAACTGGATTACCATTACAGGAAGGGACAGGGACACAGTTTCCTCCCATACAGTCCATATCAGAACTGCATTGATCCGCACAAGGATGCAAACCTCCTCCGCTTACGGTTCTCATTTCGGCTCTTGAAAGCACTTTTTTTGCACTAAATTTCAAATCCTCAACAGATAAGTTTTTCATAATTTCTACAAATTAAATTTACAGTAATATTAAAAACCACCCTATAATGCATTAAACGTACTAATAATTTTCTGCTTTACGCAAAAAAATTAGATTTATTCAATACTTTATTACCTCCTACTTCAATAATTGAAGTATTTATAATTGTAATTATTCATGCTTTTTCTTTTACGGTCAGTTGAGCTTGTTATCGCTGCTGAAAGAGTCCCGGAACATTTTCCAGCCCTGATCTGTTTTTTTCCAGAGTACGAGAAATTTCCCATGATCGAACAACACATGGTCCTTATTATAAGACTTCCAAATTCCTTCCTCTGCAACATAACCGTTACCTAATCCATACACCATTGTTGTTATAAATTCACCGTCCCGGAGTCCTATTTGATCGTAAGCAATTTTAAAGAACTCTAATGCTCCCCGATGCCCCTTCATTGCCTTTGCATTTGGCACCATAATCAGACAGTCTTCTGCATAACGATTAATAAAAATGGAAGAATCGCCTTTTACAAAGGCCTGAAAATAAAGATTATTGCTGGACGCGATTTCTCTCTTAGCTTCGTCGAGACTTAAATCAGTTTGAGATTGGGCAAGGGTTTTATCAGTTACAAGATTCAAAGTAATGAACAGTAGTATTGCCATTAAAAACAGGTGATTTTTCATGTGTTTTTTTGATGATGAGACTCAAAATTACGGGCACATCGATCAAAAAAATTGTATAAATCAGAACAAAAGAGCCCTACCTGCTGAATACAGTCAGACAGGGCCGAAATTGTTTATTTCTTGTTGTTCTCGTTGAAACTTACCATCCAGTTGATGCCAAATTTATCAACAAACATCCCGAAATAGTCTCCCCAAAAGGTTTGATTCATTGGCATAGTAGCTTGCCCACCTGCAGATAAACCGTCAAATAACCGATCGGCTTCTGATTTACTGTCAGCCCCGATAGAGATAGAAAAATTATTGCCCTGTACAAATGTTGGTGCCCATTCCCCTCCGGTGTCACTTCCCATCAAAACAGAAGTCCCTATAGGCAAAGAAACATGCATAATTTTATTACCGTCTTCTTCAGACATGGTGCTACCACTTTGCGGTGGCATTTCATTGAATTTTCCGATAAAGGTGAATTCTCCTCCAAATACCGATTTGTAAAAAAGAAATGCTTCTTCGCAGTTCCCGTTAAAGTTTAGATAAGTGTTTGTTGTTGCCATTTTTATAAGTTCTTAATATTAAATCTACAGATAATGACTGAAACTTCTGCATAAAGTTCCTATTTTTGTAATGAACAATACAAAAATGATTCCTGAGATGAGAGGCAGACCAACCATATATGATGATCAACAGATTTTACTGAAAGCACAAAGCGTTTTCTGGACAAAAGGATATACAGCCACATCTTTAGAAGACCTGTTAAAAGCCATGGACATAGGCAGTGGAAGCTTCTATAATGCTTTCAAAGGAGGAAAAAAAGAACTATTCCGAAAAGCACTCCTTCAAAGAAGAGCCGCATTTAATCAATTTAAGGCGGAATTAAAAAAGAATGAATCCCCAATTGAGCTGATCAAAGATTTTTTCCGAAGTATTGCAGAATCTGATTCCCTAGTTCACCTCCAGGGCTGCATTATTGTCAATACCGTCGTAGAAATGACTTTTGTCGATGAAGAGTTGGAAAAGGAGTCTGTAGCCATTTTGATGGAAGTAGAAAAGATGTTTACAGCTGAAATTGAAAAAGCGCAGAAGAAGGGTACACTTAAAAATCAGACAGATCCTGTAATTCTGGGCAGATACTTAATTACGTTGTGGAACGGTTTGAATGTTACAAGAAGAATGTACCCGGACAATAATATACTTAAAGAGCAGATTGAAATGCAGCTGGAAATCATCAGCTGATTTTTTTTGATCATTTATGTAGTAATCAATACAAAATTAATATGAACACCTATGGATTTACAATTAAAATCAAAAACAGCTTTTATAAGCGGTTCTACGCAAGGGATTGGATTTGCTATCGCTAAACAATTATTAAAGGAAGGGGCTAAAGTAATCATCAATGGCAGAACACAAAAAAAGATTGACCTCGCTATACGAAAGCTAACAGAAGAAATACCGGACGCCGATGTTTATGGGATTCCGGCAGACTTTGCTAATGCAGATGAAGTAAATCAGCTGCTGGCTAAACTTCCGGATACCGACATTCTCATTAACAATGTAGGCATATTTGAACTCAAACCATTTGCTCAGATTGGGGATGAAGACTGGAGCAAAATTTTCGAAGTGAACGTTTTAAGTGGTATTCGTTTGTCAAGATTATTATTACCGAAGATGCTAGAGAAGAAATGGGGCAGAGTTATCTTTATAAGCAGTGAATCCGGCATCAATATTCCTGAGCATATGATCCATTATGGGATGACTAAAACGGCAATGCTTTCTATTAGTAATGGCTTGGCAAAACTCACTAAAAACACAGAAGTGACTGTAAATACCATATTAGGAGGCCCAACCTATTCTGACGGTGTAGCTGAAACCATCACTCAAATAGCACAGGCACAGCAGCAAGATATCACAGAAATCAAAAGCTACGTCATGAACAATTACAACCCATCCTCCCTACTTCAAAGGTTCATTGATCCATCCGAAATAGCAAACCTTGTGGTATATCTTTCCAGCCCATTGTCTATCGCTACAAACGGATCAGCACTCCGTGCAGATGGAGGTGTTTTAAATACAATTTAATGTCAGGTTATTTCCTTCTATCCTTAGCAGCACCAGGATTTTAAACCTAGCTTTGTGCAGTACCGGCAGAGGCGAAACTACAATTATGGATAAAACAGTAAGTATAGATGAAGCTTTAGATCTGATCAACAAGAGATACCTAAAACTGAAACCAGAAAGCAGAGCGGCGTTAAAGGAATGCGCAAGAATCGAAGTGTTTGAGAGAAATACGGTACTTGTTAAAGAGAATCAGTATTCAAAAGCTTTAATGTTTATCATAACCGGAGCTTTGAGGGCCTATTACCTCAAGGATGGAAAAGACATCAGTGACTGGTTTGCTTTTGAGCATGATTTCATCTGTGAGATAAACAGCTTCTTTCTTGACAAACCCAGCGCCCATTATTTCGAAACATTAGAAAGATCTGCCATAATGATCATTCCCAAAGAATCCATATTGAAACTTTGTGATCAACACCATGATATAGAAAGATTAGCGAGATACTCCACGACGAAAACCATGATCAGGCTCCAGCGAAGATTGGTTTCCTTACAATTTGAAACTGCATTGCAGAAATACAACAACCTGTTAACAGTTCATCCAGACATCACTAAAAGAGTGTCTTTAGGCCATATCGCCTCCTTTCTGGGCATTACATTAGAAACGCTGAGCAGGATTCGAAATCCCAGAAACAGAATTTGATTTATATCAAATGAATTCAGGTTAATTAACGGGAGTTTTGAAATAAATTAAATTTTATGAAAACCTTATTAATCATTGGTGGTATACACAGCCTGCTCTTCGGCTTGTTTCATTGCATGTTCTGGAATAAGTTACATTGGAAAACCGAGTTAAAAAAAATCGATCCTAACAATGAAGCTGTCATGCAAATCTTAAATCTTAGAATTATCTATATTTTCTTTTTGCATTCCATACTGTGTTTCTTTTTTATGGATGAACTCTTAACTACCGGGATTGGGCGTTTTATACTTATCGGATCCGCATTGTTCTGGTTCGGCAGAACAATTGAACAATTTGTTTATCAGAAGCAATTGCCATTTAAGGATCCCGTTAATATGGGGGTAACAATCATGTTCATTATCGGAATCGCAATTTACACCATACCACTTATTGATTTAAGATAATGCTCAGGATGGCAGGATATTTTTATAATTAGCAGGTGGCTTGGAACTAAATTGATTATTCACAAAAAACGCCGTTCTTCTGCATGAAGGAACGGCGTTTTTTGTGACCCATGAAATTGCATCACAAATCATCAATAAACATCCTTTATTTTTTAAAAAATGAGATTGCTTTTTTACCAGCCGTTAATATCGCGACCATGATTAATCCCGCTACCAGTCCAGCCAGTAATTCTTTAACTATTGAAGCCATTTTTGGAAATAAATGGTGTAAAAATTCAATGTTATGGATAAAGATTCCACCAGAAACCAGGATCAAAGCAAGCGTTCCTACAACAGCCAGAATCCTGATAATAACAGGCAGTGATTTAACCAGTAAATGTCCCAGGCCTGCCAATAAGCCTTTATCATTGGAGCGTTTGATTAATTTGTAACCTGCATCATCCATTCTTACAATAACGGCAACGATGCCGTAAACGCCAACTGTAGCTAATATGGCGACTACCGAAACTGTTAAAATCTGAATCGCTAAACTCTTTTCTAAAACACTTCCTAACGCGATAATCACGATCTCTACCGACAGAATGAAGTCGGTGGTTACCGCAGATTTAATCTTTATTTTTTCTGCCTCATTATCTTCCTGTTTGATCTCCGCAACCACCTCATGACCTTCCTTCGGACGATGAAAAAAGTACTCGACAATCTTTTCAACACCTTCATAAGCCAGATAAAGCCCTCCTAATACCAAGGCAACCTTAATAGCAATTGGAAAGAATGCGTTTAACAACAAAGCGATAGGAACGATAATAATTTTATTAATGAAAGAGCCTTTCGTAATTGCCCAAAGCACCGGCAGTTCACGTGAAGACAGAAAACCAGTGGCTTTCTCTGCATTCACAGCTAAATCATCACCCAAAATACCCGCAGTTTTTTTCGTTGCTATTTTAGCCGCAACTGAAACATCATCCATCAAGGCAGCTATATCATCCAAAATCGCAAAAAAACCTGCAGCCATATATTTATTTTAATTTTTGTTAATAGAACCGCAAAATATAAATACGGTTTTGAATTACCATAAAAAAATACTGTATATATTTTCTATGTACCGTGTTGAATTTGCCTGCATAAGCCATAAAGCAACTACCCACTTCATTTTTGGACCTGCTTCCAAAAGGCATATTATCACGGACAGTTTTCAAGTTGTCACCTTACCGCATGTGCCATTTCATCTCATTCGATTTGCACCTTTCAAATACTTTGAACGAAAAGATAGCCTCCTCCTCTATAATCCATGAGGATTTTCTGTTCCATCAACGAAACCTAAAATGGAACAAAGAGACAAGGCCGAAGCGCAACGTCATGTCCGATCCGAGAATCAGATTAAAAATTATACCGATGAAAACCTGCTTTTTGACGACGGAAGTTGATTATTGAAAGATTGTGCGCGCAATGAGCCCAGAGGCTGATTTCAGTGGTGCAAAAACCATAAATAATTGCAAACACATATTTTAAATCAAAATAATATTTCAAAATTTAAATAAAAACAAAATATTATTTTAAACTTCAAAAAAAAAATTGTTATCTTTGGGTATAATTAATATATAATACAATGCAACAAGGAACAGTAAAATTTTTCAATGAGACAAAAGGTTTTGGATTTATCGTGCCAGCAAATGGTGATAGCGAAATCTTTGTTCATTCTTCTGGTTTAATGGACAACATTCGTGAGAATGATTCAGTAAGCTACGACATCGAGCAAGGTAAAAAAGGCTTGAATGCAATTAATGTTAAGATCAGCTAATTAGAATCCTTCATAAATTGGTAAAAACATCTGTCTAGCGGCAGATGTTTTTTTTATGCACCAATATTAACAACCGTCGGTAAACCTGGCTGGGGGAAGCCTGAAACCCTCCACTATTGAATAACCTGCTCCAGAGCGATAAACCATAGGAATTCCTACACGCTCAAGCATACTAAGATCCCTATATATCGTTCTTTTGGTTACTTGAAATTTCTCTATCAGTTCGTCTATCGGTAAGACAGACCTCGATTGAAGCAGAAAAAATATATGAACTATCCTCCCAAATTTCTTTATGTTTTCCATCTTGCATAATTAAAAGTTCAATATTCCATATCTATTGTCTCCGTTATTTCTTGTAACGGGTAGTTTTAATATTAACAAATTTAAGTGCGCCAGTGACAACTGTATGTCACAACAATCATTGAACTTCAAATTAATTACACGATATAGGTGTTAAAAAAATGATTAGCTCTTTTAGTGTGACAAACGGTTGTCACAATTGAGGTTTAGGTTTGTAGAAATAAATAATACTTAAATCAAAAACAATGGAAAAAAAATCACTTGCCCCCTGGAAATGGGGTGAGTACACGAACTCAGTTCAGGCAGTTGAGGTTAAAATGTAGAGAGTACACTTTATTGCTCGGGACAAGTTGCAATAGATGCGAATGGACAGCCCAGTTCAGCTGACATGAGAACTCAACTCCTACTTACAATTAATAACCTGGAAGAACTTATCAAGAGTGCAGGATATGATTGTAAGGGCATCGTTCGTTTGAATGTTTACACCACCTCTGTGCAAGATTTTTTCAGTACATGTATGGAGGTATATCAGGATTTTTTGCATAAACACGGCATAAAGCAAGCTACACCCTTACTGGAAGTTAAAGGCCTTTTTGCAACTCTGACGGTCGAACTGGAAGCTACTGTAGTAAGATAGCAAAACGGACAGTTTCATCTAGTCGAAATCACAGCCCATAACTTTAATAAATCGCATACGTGATAAGGTAAAATAATCTAACGAAAAAAGCCGCTTTTCTTTTACAGAATGCGGCTTTTTAAGTAATGGGTCTGACTGGTCACCGCCCTAACCAATTCCTATATGATTTAGGTTTAATCAGTGTGGCGTTGATTGGGGTTATCACCTGAGGAGCGATTTGCTAGAAAATTTAGGCGCCAATTTTTTCAGTAAGATACTTCCAGTATCTTTTTGGGACATGTTGCACATGTAATTTGGTATTTTTTCTAGCCGAAATATTAGTGCTTTTAAAATAGTCTTGCCATAATGTGGCGTAGAGATTTTCTTTAGCATCCTGCAGTTCTCCAGTCTTTTTATTTAGATTTTTTTCCTCATCTGGATTAAAACTTACTTCTTCTACTTTTTCCAGGTTATAATACATTCCATAATGTCTTTTCAGATCATAAATGATCCACTCCTGATCTGCATAACGGTTCTTAAAATGATTCATAATTAAAGGGAGTACATTGAAGACCGGTTCTACGCCACAGTAAAAAATTCCATCTACAGAATGTTGAAATCGTATGAAAGCCTCCATCCTATGTTTCTCTCTCTCCACCTTTCTGGCTGTTTGCGCTACAGCCAATACATAAGTATTACCATAATTATCTTCTGATCCGGCTGGATTTGAAAATATATAACAAGTAAACTCAAATAGACTGCTGTAGGCTTGAGCTGATTCTGAGAGAAAAGTGCAGTAGAACCTTCTCATCCAGCTTGTATTTAGTTTCTTTTTTAATCCTGCCCATACTCTATCAGCCTTTTTGATATCATTATGTACATGAAATGCTGCTGTGAAAGCATCTGGTTGATGATTTTTTTCCAATTGCAGAATTATTTTCCCTGGTTTTCTCTCAAACCATTCAAAGACTGCACAAAGCAAGCTCTCTAAACTTCCATCGATCACATATAACATTGGCAATTGTAGGATTAAAATAAAATCAATTGTTGAACATCAATTTTAGAATATTTACCTTGGCATTCCGCTAATATGAATGTCTTGATCTGCGTAGCCTGATAATCTTTAATTTGATAAGGAGTGTCTGCACATTTGATAAAATGTTTTGCCCTATTATAGGCAACTCCTATTTTCTTCAGCTGATCTATACGTAACTTTCCAAATTTTCTGGCTTGCATAATTTTTTTCGCAGAACTCACTCCAATTCCTGGGATGCGCAAGATCATTCTATAGGCGGCCACATTGATGTCAATAGGAAAAAACTGAAGGTTTCTAAGTGCCCAGCTCAATTTTGGATCTATATCAATATCCAAGTGGGGGTTGGCGTCATTTAATAGTTCATTAACGTGAAAGCCGTAAAAGCGCATGAGCCAGTCAGTCTGATATAATCTATTCTCGCGAATTAGTGGGGGCTGAGTGCCTATAAGCGGCAGACGATGGTCGTAGCTAATAGGTATATATCCAGAATAATAAACTCTTTTCAGAGAGAATTTTTTGTAAAATGCATCTGCAGTATGCATAATATCTTTATCTGTTTCCGGGGTCGCCCCGATTACCATTTGCGTACTTTGGCCCGCAGGCACAAATTTAGGTGTATTTTTAATAATTTTTTTTTCGTCGTTGAACTGTATGATTTGATTTTGTATTAATCCGAGCGGTCGCTTAACGTCTTCATGATTCTTTTCTGGTGCAAGTAATTTTAGACCACTTTCCGTAGGCATCTCCAGATTGATACTCATTCTGTCTGCATAAAGCCCCGCTTGCCTAATGAGTTCTTCGCTTGCACCAGGGATCGTCTTCAAATGGATATAACCATTGAAGCGTTCTTCAAGTCTCAATTTTTTAACGACTTTTAGTAAGCGTTCCATCGTAAAATCAGCATTCTTAAAAATTCCAGAACTTAAAAAAAGTCCTTCAATAAAGTTTCGTCTATAAAAATTGATGGTCAGGGAAACAACTTCTTCAACAGTAAAAGCTGCACGTTGAATATCATTACTTTTTCTTGAAACACAGAAGGCACAATCATATATGCAGTGGTTGGTCAGCAGAATTTTCAAAAGAGAAACACAGCGACCATCTTCTGTATAGGTATGACAAATCCCGGAAGCGTGGCTATTACCCAGTCCTTTATTGTCATTTTTTCTTGTTCCTCCACTTGAAGAGCAGGATACGTCGTATTTTGCCGCATCAGCCAGGATATTCAATTTTTCTCTAATCCGTTCAGACATCTTTCATATTTTACTAACAAATATAGTAATACATACTAATTAATTTAGCTTAATTCTGAATATTGAGAAGATCCAATTCATAAAAGCAACAGCGACCTCAAGATCGCGTGGAAAAATGTGAACAAGAAGGGCTGGAACTTAAACAAATGATTAATTTTTTACTATAACATCATAAAAAATTAATGATCAAGCCAGGCAAAAAAGATATTTTTGTACCATGAAAAACTTTAGTACATTACTATATGCTACCGTCGTACTGGCACTTTCATCTTGCGGGATGAACAAGAATGGCACACAAAACAGTACAGACGCAGCGGATTTTCCGGCTACTGTAGCTGTAGACAGCTTAGCTGAGAAAGGTCTATTTGCAAAGATGTCAATTAAAGACACCGTTAAGGTTGGTGAATTGGTGGAACTGAAATTTACAGTGTACAATGATGCAGATACTGCACAACATTTTTGCAAATGGCACACTCCTTTCGAGCCATTTATAAGTAAATATCTGGATGTACAATCAGAGTCTGGTGAAGAAGTGAACTACAAGGGAGCGATGGCGAAACGAGTGATGCCACCACCGGCTGGTAGTTATATGGCTGTAAATTCTAAAGATAGTGTTTCTGTTACCGTTGATCTTTTAAAAGGATATGACATCACCAAACCTGATAAGTACACTATTACTTACGTGGGCCAAAACATGAGTGGACTTATTGTTAAAGACAGTATTTCTTTCGTTTACGCCAAACAGTAAAAATCTTAAGATGCCTGACAAACACCCGACGCTCTGCATCAGGTTAAAACCTGGCAGAGGGACAAGAATGAAAATATCCCTATCATCTTATTAAAAATACCCCCCTTTTTACAGACTGTAAAAAGGGGCTGTGGACACGACAAATTTCGGCATTAAAGAATTTCCATTTAAGTTAACATACTGGTAATAATGCTTCATATATCTTTGGTCCAAGTAAAGACATGAATTTAGCATCGTTATCTGATACGGAATTAATTGATGAGGTCAAACGCAGTCATACGGCTGCATTTGAGGAAATTTTCAAGCGATATTGGGAACCCTTGTTTCTTTTTGCTCATAAAAAGTTAAAAGATGAGGATGATGCGAAGGATGTTGTGCAAGACGTCTTCATCAATTTCTGGATCAGGTCTTCCTCCATTGTCATCACCGAGTCCCTGGAAAAATACTTATACAGCAGTGTACGGTACGAACTGCTGTATAAAATATCCAGATCCCTCAAAAAGGAGGAAAAGATCCGGCATTATATAGATGTCGTGATGCCTGATTTTACCGCTTCACTGGATCCCCTGCAACAGAAAGAACTGTTTGCTGCTGTAGATGAGCAAATTGACTTATTGCCCGATCGCCTCAAACAGATTTACCTACTTAGCAAAGACGAAAACCTAAGTATCAAAGAAATAGCGAGCATGCTGAATCTCTCCGAACAAACTGTTAAGAATCAACTAAGCACAGCATTAAAAAAGCTTCGGGTAGGCCTTAAAGAAGCATTTATCATTATTCTCTTTTCAAATATCTAAGCACTTAAACTGCTAACAATAGCTTAACCTAAGCATAACACAGTTCGACTAGTACGAAATACCCATTTCATACGCATGTATATAAAGGGTATAGAAATGAACATCAAACAATTTGGGATATTGGTCGATCGCTATCTTTCTGGCAACGCTTCTGCCATAGAAATCCATGCTATAGATCAATGGTTGAACAAGTCTGAAGAAAGTACAGAGGTGCTGAGCGATCAGGAACGCATGAAACTGCAGGACGAACTTCTTCAACAAATAAGACAAGCCATGCCTGACCAGGCACCTTTGAAGCAGGGAGCGTTGATTAGGCTGATCAAACCTTACCTGCGTATCGCTGCAATGCTGGCTATGCTCATTGGTTTGACATGGCTGTACCAATCTTACCAGGCGAACAAAACAGTGACGATATCGAACAACAAAGTCACCTACGAAACCTATCGCACGCCTAAAGGCTTGAAGGCTATGCTTAAGCTCTCAGACGGATCATTGATCCAGCTTAACGCGGCTACGGTTTTTAAATATCCTAAGCAATTTCAGGGTGCCACGCGGGAAGTAATTCTGGAAGAGGGTGAGGCATTTTTTGAAGTTAGTCCCAACGCGCACAAACCCTTTATCGTTCACGCAGCGCATCAAATAGATACGAAGGTTTTAGGCACATCCTTCAATATCAACAGTTACCGCGCCACCGGCCGGCTCACCATATCCGTAAACACAGGCAGCGTGCAGGTCACTAAAGCGAGTGGCAAGTCCAAAAAGACAATGGGTATTTTTATTCCCGGACAAGGTCTGTCCTATCATGCGAAAGACGAACAGTTCGAGTACCATAAGCTAGATGCCACAGAATTAGCCGTCTGGAAAAACAATATTCTGGTATTGAAAGACGCCGACTTTAATGAATTGAAACAGCGATTGGAGAACTGGTATGGAATTGAAGTCCACTTACACACAAAAGCAGATCCGACAGTGCTGTTCACGGGCCGGTTTTTCAACAAATCACTGAATGAGGTATTGCATGCCTTACAGCGTATCAATCATTTTCACTACGAACTAAAATCAAACAAACTTACTATAGAAAAAGAAAGGAAGCCTATGTAATCTGTACCCATCATATAAGAATACCGGAATTGTTGACAGCAATCCCGGTATCAATACAGTCTTAAACAAGTGTCTTAATCTTATTATAAACTATCCAAAAGTAGTAAAAACTACTGTTATGGAGAACAAATTCAAACAAATGAAACAAATATTAAATGGGATTCTATTTAATTTATTTAAGCTAATGAAACTTTCAGCGCTCTCGTGTATCGTTATTGCGGTCATGGGCGGCACACTGCTGGCCAAACCGGCGTATACACAAAGCATCTCCGAAGTAAGGACTTCCATCAAACTGAAATCCGCGAGCCGGGATATGGTCCTGCAACAATTACAAAGACTGACGGGCTTTAACTTCATGTACAACAAAGTCCTGATAGAAGGCAATAAGATCGTCAGTATACAATTGGAAAATGAATCGGTCAAAACCATACTCGACCAGCTTTTTCAGGAGAGTAATGTAGGCTATAAACAGGTTAAGGAAGATATATACCTCTACCAGAAACCAGCATTACAGCAGCCGGGCCGCATCTCAGGTATGATTCTGGATGAAAAAGGAATAGGGCTGCCGGGTGCTAATATAAGAATCAGCGCGGGAGGCAATGGGGTACAAAGTAATTCTGACGGAACCTACAGTTTGGAACTGCCAAAAGGCAGCTATACGTTGGAGATCAGCTATGTATCCTATCAGACACAGCACATTACCGGCATCATAGTCGTCGCCGGAAAAACCACACCACTGAATGTTGCCATGAAGGCATCGGCCAATGCCCTATCTGAGGTAGTGGTCAGCTCAGGCTACAAGAAAGCTTCCATAGCTGGATTGTATGCGCAACAGCAGAATACAGCAGAGATCTCTAATGGAATTACGGCAGAACAGATCTCCGCTACACCTGATAAAAACGTAGGCGATGTCCTCAAAAGAATAGCTGGAGTGAGCACGAATGATAACCGCAGGGTAGTGATCCGCGGGATCGCGGAGCGCTATAATGTGGCCATGCTGGACGGCGTTACTCTTCCAAGCACAGATGTACAAGTCCGTGACTTTGAATTCGATATCATCCCCAGCAATCTGATCGACAATGTAGTGGTGTCTAAGAGCTATACGCCAGACATGAGCTTTGGTTTTGGTGGAGGGTTGGTGCAGATCAATACGCTGACCATTCCCAATAATAATTTCGTCACCTTCAGCTTAGGTACCAAGGATAATAACCGCAGCACGGGAAAAGACTTTCTGGGTTACAAACGTGGCAAAAAAGATTATTTTGCTTTTGATGACGGCGGCAGGAAGGATCATTTTCCTAAAGACCTGTTTTATTATGATATCAACAGATACAATCCGAGCACGCCCTACGAAAACGTAGTGTCCCCTGGTTCTGACCTCACTCCCATTACACCCGAAATGATTGCCAACCAAAATAAAAAGATTGGCGGAACGGAACGGTTGGGAACGCGGATTTATACCGCCCTCCCATCACAAAACTTTCAGTTTTCGTTGGGTCAAAGTTACCATGTTGGCAAAGGCCGGTTGGGCTTTGTAGGCTCTTTGAGTTACCGAAATGAACAAATGATAGATGATATTCTGCATTTTGAGCGGGGAAGCTGGTCAAAGAATGCTAACAATACCTATGATGCGATAACTGGTAAGGAAATTCATGAATCAAACGCTCAACAATATAATTTTAGCACCAACTGGGCTGCATTGCTGAACGGGGGCTGGCAAACAGACAACCACAAGGTTCTGACCCGCAATTTTTATTCTAGAGGATTTCAGAGCCGCTTTATCCGTACCACAGGCTGGGGAAATGACATTGGATTTGATGATAATCCCGCAGTTATGGAAAATGACAGTCCTAAATTCATCGAGTTGCTGCAAAATAAGTTGACGGGAGAACACAGGTTTGGCCACTTTTTGCTAGACTGGAATCTGGCCCGCAACAAGATTTCAAATGCTGAGCACGATGCTGTAGAAGCATCACTTGTCCCTGAGAAGACGGCGAATTCTACAGTATATAGTTATATACCAAACAGTGTCACCGATCCGGGCGTTGGTGCGTTTAACAGATCACAGTACCTCTATGATGAGGACAACCTCATGGCAGATGTAGCGCTTAGCTATCAATTTAAGGTTGGAAAACTAAACCAAAAGATCAAAACCGGCTATCAATATCTGAAACGCCATGGTAAATACGATTGGGATATCTTGCCGATAGGATCGTTAAATGGCGCCCGCTACAAGGGCATTCCCGTCCAGGAATGGAGCAAATATCTTGAATTCAGTGATCCCCTGAATGATATTCTATATTACCCGGGATCTTTTTCTCTAAACGGATATGAAGGAAAAAACACCAACGAAGCCTTCTTTGCGATGGTGGACTGTCGCCCGCTGAGCTGGGTTAGGCTAGTCTGGGGCTTGAGGCTCGAATCATACGTCTATAAAGAAATTCTGGATGCCACCAGCTCCATCAGTCAACACCTGGATGAGCAGGCAGAAGCAAAGCGGCGCTATGTAGACCCGGTAACAGGTAAACAGGTACACAAATTTTTGGATGCGGCAACAGAGGAACAAAAATGGAGATACTTGCCCTCAGCCAATCTGACCCTGACGCCACTGAAAGATTTAAATCTACGCGCTTCCTATGCACAGTCGGTTGTAAGGCCTTCACTGATTGAGAACTCAGGTTTTTCACGCCTCAATCCAACACTCGGACGCATCCAGCACAACATTGGCGTACTGTCGACGGTAATCGATCACTATGATTCAAAACTGGAATGGTATCCCAATCCGGGTGAAGTGTTGTCTATAGGGTACTTCTACAAATATTTCAAGAATCCGGTGGAGCTCTATCTCGATATTACCAATTCAAGTCAGAGTGTAGATGCCATTACCGGTAATTCAGACTGGGCGAAAGTGAGGGGGTGGGAATTTGACTTCCGCAAGAGTCTCGGCTTCTTATATGCTGGATGGAAGCCCTTGGCCAACATCTATGTGAGTGCTAACCTCACCTTGCAAAATTCAGAAGTACAGGCCAGCAGATTCAATTATACCAATTTCGGAGAGGGAGGCTATGATAAAGAAGGTTTGAGTTATGCATACCGCGATAAAAAACTATTGCGGGAGAAGCGCCCACTGTATGGTCAGGTACCAGTGTTGTACAATTTCGGTTTGTTGTACAGCGGCGATCGTTTAAGTATGAACGTAGTTTACAATCATATGGGGTACAAAACTTTTACAGTTGGTCTGATGCCGGATTATGTAGAGTACGAGCGCCCGAGAAATCAAACGGATGCGCAGATCGGCTATGCCTTTCTGAAAAACAAGGGCTTGAAAATGAAGCTCAATCTGAGCAATCTGTTTGACAATCCTTATCGGTTTTTTGTGAACAACGCAAGCACCTATAAAATTAAGCCTAATTCAAGTATGTATTTCACAGAATGGTCGGAACGCTACGAATGGAAGTACGGTTTTTCAGAAAAATATGAAGAAGGTTATTACGACACATCTGAGGATGGCAAAACCAAGACCCGTGTTGGCGACACTGATACCTATGTCAGAAAAATAGGACGATCCATGAGCCTATCTCTTTCTTATTCATTTTAGCAATCGATATAAATATAAAGATATGAAATTTACACCTAAAGTCATTTTCCTCTTACTGTGGTCGTTGAGTATGGCCGGCTGCCAGAAAGATGATATTTTTTTTATTAAAGATGAAGCCTTTTCATTGGTTACAGCTGGCTATAATGGCAGTAACAGCGAATTAATCATCACGATAGACACCATGAAGTTACCAAATGGTATTCCGGCCAATGGCAGTTTCAAGCGCACAGACAAATATACCTTTCATGAGGGGCAGGATAAGGTAAAGGTGGTCGTCAGTGAAAAAGATAGTGGTAAAAAATTATACGAGTCAGCTGTCAACAGGGGGGAGTATAGTCTGAATGTCGACCTGATCTACGTCGATAGTAAATTAATCGTCAGACCTGCTTTTCCAGCAAATAAAGAAGGATTCCTCCAGGCAAGCTATTTGTTTATTCCTAAAGTTTCTGGTTACTCCGGTGACATCGATATCGCCTATTTCAAAAACCACGAGGTATATGTGGATAATAAGCTGGTAGTGGAAAAATCCGAAGAACTGGCCAGAGTCACCGCAAAGCCAAATACCTTCTCGCCATTTTTACAGGCTCCTATCTTCGAGAGTGGCCGTACCGAGATCGACGGAAAAGTCTATTATATCAATCAGGCAACGGTGTTTTTCAAGGCAGGCACCAACATTCCATATTATAAAGACGCTGGGTTCACTACCGGTGAGTATGCTACGTTCCCTTACCTCACCTCTACTCGGCCTGAGTGTGTTGGTATAATTGAATCAGGATCGGCGGAAAATAAGATGATAGACGGTTATTTACAAGTAAAATTATAAAGGGTTAACAATGATATTTATGATTCCAAAATACGTACAGGCATACACCATTGCAGTGGTTAGCCTATGCAGTCTAACATCCTGCAATAAAGAAATACCAGTACCTATGGCAGTGAGCGTTAGCTTCCATGGCTACAACCTTAGTGAGGACCAGCTGGTAGCTACGTTTGATACAGTAGTATACGATAAAGACCTGATCCAGCCCAATAGCCAATACAACTTCAGTAAGGTATATCCCTATCCACCAGGAAAAACTGAGTTGAATATACAGGTGAAAAATAAGAAATCCGGAAAGGAGCTATTGAAGAAGACACTTTCACTGTCAAGTGGCACCCTCGAATTCTTTTTTCCACTAGTCTATTTTGACAATAAGGTTCTTGAAGTAACACCTCCTGTAGCAGATCCCGAAACCAATAAACTGGGTTTTTACATTCGTTATAAAGAGAGCAATGAACCGATAGATATAATCCTATACAAGCCCCAGACCGGAGAGCGGGTTTATCTTGCCGAAAGTGTAGTTCCAGGAACATGGGTGTATACTAATTATGTTCCCACTGCGGGCTTTTTGAGTAAGAATGACATTCAGCAATGTGTTCTTTATTTCATGAAGTCCGGAACTACAGATCAATGGGCATTCAATGGAGACGAGTATGCTAGTAAGGCCTCCGCTGGCAGCCTTTATATTCCGCACATGGCATATAACTTCAATAAAGTGCAGCCCTACTTCATCACACCATCTCCCCAAGGCTATCAAACAGATGTGTCCAATATGTTTCCTAATCCTAAGGAATATTAATCGTTGAATTCCTCGCTCTCATAACTAAGCTGATGCCCTGTTCATACTGAGCAGGGCATTTTTTAATATCGCTGCAAATATTATTGCTCCTTTATCTCTGAATTTTTTCTTTGTTGAAATGCTGCAAGCCACCAAGCTCTGGTCTATAGACTCCCTCCTGTTGAACCACATAAGCAAAAAAAGCTGATACTACTTTTAAAGTGTATCAGCTTCTTAATCGAAAGCAATATCAAAGTAACTACTGATATTTGAAGGTAATCTTAATAATTAAAACAGACATTTAAAGAGAAAGTTTAATCACTTCTCCATCCTGAGGGATTATCAGTTTATCTGTTCCGATATTGAATTCGGCAGCTTTCTGTCTCAAAGACTTTCTGGTTGTCCGGCAATGATCCAAAGCATCCATATGTACTGCTATCACTTTCGCTTTGCCACTTTCACCTATCAAAGCCATTGTCTGCATTTCATCCATGATAATGGGCGTATTTTCATAGCCTTTAATAAGTGCTCCACCTGAATTAACAATAATATAGTCGGGTTTAAACTTTTTGATGTTATTTTTAATATCATCTGTCCAGATCGCGTCTCCAACGATATACAGCGTTGGTTGGTTCTTGGCCTTTAGGACAAAGCCCGAAGTTTTGCCCATCAACTTCAATAATTCTCCGCTACCATGTTCAGCTTCCATTCTATGAATACTGATACCGTTCCATATCTTGTTATCTTGTAAAGCAGTCGCATTGATAAAACCTTCCTTCTCAAAGAAACCCTTATCTGCAGGTTGATTTATAAGTTCTATGGATTTATCCAGGATTTTACTCGCCGCCTTGTCGAAATGGTCCTCGTGTGTATGTGTCACCATAACCAGGTCAACTCCTTTGACAATATGATTTACAGGCATTTTTAGGTCAACTGTGGGGTTTGTTTGGATTCCGGCCCAAGACTCAATTGCTCCCTTAGAAGACAGCATTGGATCGACTAAGATCTTTTTTCCATTATACTTAATGATTAATGTTGCGTTTCTAACCAGCTGAACAGTTGGCTTGCCGCCTGGGTTTGTTTGTGCGAAGGATAAGGTAGCTGCAAGTGCTAACGCCAATGCTAAAATTACTTTTCTCATAACTTTTTATTTGTTTCTAAAAATTTTCACTCCATCTTTTATTGAAATCTCAACGTAATGATTTCAATACAAAGGTCAGAACATTGAATTATCTGAAACCTACCAATAGCTACTTAATTACTATCATTTTGATAACCGGATAGTATAGAAGACAATTTTCAATGTGCATTAAATATTTAAACTTCAGTAACTTTGACGACCTAAATAGCAAAGAGAATGAAAACGATTAAATTCCATAAGACTGAATGTGGAGTTGATTTTCTGTTGAATGTGTTAACAGAGAAAGATATTGATTATACTGATAGAGGTACTTTTAATACTGACTATTTTGAAGTTTTATTTTTCAAAAAGGCACAGGGTACATTAATTTTAAATCAGCAAGAAATTGAATTAAGTGATGGTTCGGTCATTTTTATTTCACCCTTTCAACATCGAAATTGGAAATTAGAACTGAATGATCTTCAGGTTACTACCTTGATTTTTCAGGAAGCTTTCTTGAATGATTTTTTTGCCGATAAACTATTCACTTACAGACTATTGTACTTTTATCAGTTGGTTCATCCTTTACAAATGAATATCGACAAGGATGAAATGCTAAAATACTGCAACCTGTTGACAGAAATAAAAACGGAGTTGTTGAATAGTAAAACAGATAGCGTCCACATTATTCGCTCGTTGTTATACTATCTACTCCAGACATTAAACCGCCGTTATTCCCAACAACATGAACTATCTCTAAGAAACACACAGCATAATTTTGCTTTCCTTTTCAAAAATCTAATGGAAATCCATATTAGGGAGAAACAGCGAATCGCCGATTATGCTGAAATGTTGGGCATTAGCAGGATTTCATTGAACAAAGCGGTCAAGGCTCAGTTCAACAGTACAGCTACTCAATTGCTAAAACAACGTCTTCTTTTTGAAATACAAAACTCGCTACTCCATTCGAATAAAACTATTAACGAGATAGCTTACGAACTTAATTTCCCCGAACCGAACCATCTGATGAGATTCTTTAAGACTCAAACAAGTCACACACCAACAGAATTCATCAAGAGCATGAAGAAATAACAATATTTGTTATCTCATTTAAACGGTCGTTTTTAAATATACCTATCTTCGATATTTAATCGGAATTGACCGCATCTACCGGCAGAACCTAGGTGGGCGTGAATCAAAAAACCGCAATTCAAATTATTTTCCTCAGAATCGAAATGCCGATGTCGTCGACACTAACATTTGAATTAGACAGCACAACCACGGCAATTTTCTTTTCCGTATTCAAGATCAAATAACTTCGGCTTCCACCTGTGCCACCATTGTGCCAGTAATAGCTAGCTCCATCTTCTTGAAGTAGATGCCAGCCTAAACCTACCACAGGATCCTTTATGTAAGTAATTTTATGTGTCAGTGTAAAGGAATTAGATAATGGGACATACTCGCTTTTAATATTTGCTTTTGCATACAGCAACAGATCATTAACCGTAGAACGGAGAGATCCACAACCCGCAAGCGCATTAAAATCCCAGGGCTGGATTTCATCACCATCAGTGTCATATACCTTAACGAAATGTTTATTTTGCTGAGGTGTTAATCGTTGGGAAGTATTGTTCATATGCAATGGAACCGATATCAATTGTTTAACAAGCTGCTCATAAGTTTTGCCACTTATTCTTTCTAAAATTACCCCTAGTAAACCGGTAGCCAAATTCGAGTATGCATACGCCGTTCCAGGGGCAGTCGTTAATTTACATGCTCTAAGTCCGGCAAAAAGTAGTCTTTCATCATAATGGATATAGGGATTAGCCGGATTCATTTTATTTGCAAAATTACCAGGAATAGTTGGAAGTCCGGAAGTATGGTTACTCAGATTTAAAATTGTGATTTTATGAAGTTCGGAATTTGCCGACAGTGAATCTGGTAAGTATTTGATGATTGGATCTGTCAGACTAATTTTTCCTTCATTTATATAATGAGCTAATATCGTGGCCGTAAATGTTTTAGTAATCGATCCTATTTCAAAGATGGTGTTTGCATCTGGAAGTTCGCCACTCCCTTTGCTTGTTTCGCCGTAACCATAAGTTTTCATCTGGCCATCTTTTAAAATCCCTATACTTAAGCCAACTGTATTGGATTTCTGGATATACTTTCGGGCAATGGAATCAACCTGTTTATCAAGTACAGTGATTAATTTGTTGGAGGTGGCAGCAGGTACAGCCTTGCTTGTTGTGACGGCTTTAAACGGTAAAAAAGTAAACGAATTAAACTTACCGACCTTGTCGAGCAAAAAAGAAAACTCAAGCTTTCCGTATTCAAATTGTAGTTTGTATTTATCTGTTTGGTTAAAGCCAATAGGTGAATATTGTTTAATCTTACCAAAAGGATAAATCTCTTTTTCAAAAAAGATACTCAACTTTTCTTTATCAAAACCTTTTCTAAATGACTCACTGGTCATCTCATAAATAGCAACCGTATTATGCTCATTGATGTATTGCTTTATTAAAAACAATACTGAATCACTTTTTTGAGGTTGATTAGTTTGGGCTTTTACAGTTAATGATATAAGGTTCAATAATACTATTGATGCCAGAATGTTAAAAAACTTCATAATTTGCATTTGAAACCAATATACCTATTTAAAACTTCCAATTTGAACCAAGGCTTTGACTTAATTGCTGAAAATTACCAAGCTATCATTATAAGTTTTATATTACTCTGATAATATCCTGTAAAGTTCAAGATCTAGATAATAATGTCCCCCATCAATGGATCTAAAATACTTCTATAGTTATTGCAAAACACGAATTATACAAACGAATAAACCATAGCAATGTTTGAATAATTTTAAATGTATCGGAAAGTTTCAGACAGGAATGCGAGGTCACTCACCGATCAATTTTTTATGGCTTGTGCCCCAAACTTCTAATTCCATGATAACTGACTTCAATGCGTATCCAATTTCTGTCAGCTCATATTCTACACGTGGCGGTACTTCTGCATAAACAGTCCGGCTGATTATTTTATTCTCTTCGAGTTTACGCAGTTGCAAGGTCAACATCCTTTCAGTAATACCAGGTAATTTCTTCTTTAGTTCTCCAAATCTAAGTTTACCGCTTAATAGCCACGAACATATTACCAATGTCCATTGTCCGCCGATGATATTTGAGGCATATGCTTCCGAACATTCATCGCTCAGAGCAACCTTATTCGAGAAGTTGGTTGAGGTTTGCTTGATCTCACTCATTACTTACATTATTTATAGTACCTAACAATTGGCGGGTAATATACAAAAGTTTATGTGCAACCTTAACTTTGTCTTAAATACACGAATCATTGAAATATGAAAACTTTAATAATTGTTGTGCATCCTAATCTTGCTGAGTCTGTGATAAATAAAAGATGGCTTGATGAGTTGTGACCGACTTCACACTTAAAATGAATTGCAAAATGTAAGGTTATATAATTTAAAAAATTTAATATGGAATCACAGAAAAAACGAATCTTAATTGTGGGCGGTTATGGAATGGTTGGAAGTAACATCGCACGACTAATCAGACAAGCTGATAAGAGTATCGAACTTATTCTTGCAGGTAGAAATCCGCAAAACGGAATATCTTTAGCGAAGGAATTAAATCATTCAGAAACAGCCTATATCAATCTCGAAGAAGGCTTCGATCTAAGTGAATTTAAGAAAATTGACCTGATTATATCAGCAGTGGATGATCACAGTAATATATTAAGAGAAACTGCTATCTTAAATGGCATTGCATGTATTGCTGTAAGCGAATTAGCGGATCAAATTTCTCCCACAGCATTTTTGAGCCTTCACAAAACGATTGTTGCACCTATTGTATACGCAGGTCATTGGCAAGCGGGATTATTAACCCTTATGGTCAAACAACAAGCGAATAAATTCAGTCAAATAGAAACTATCGAACTTGCAGGATTATATGACCCAAAGGATAGCGTAGGGCCGTTAGTTGCAAACGAAGTTAGTGGTTTTGATGGTGAGGCGCTAATTCGCAAGGGGGGAAATTGGCTATCATTACAAGCAAAAGAAAACCCGAGAACTATTGATTTGCACAATCATTCATCAGCAATAGGTTACCCACTCAGCACGCTGGATGTTCCGAGTATAGCCGCTTTTACGAGTGCGAAAAATATTCGATTCGACTTTATTATAGGAGAATCTATAGGGACTAGTAAAGGCCTGGAAGCTTCCCATGAATTATACATTACTATTGATGGCACCCTACTATCCGGCGAAAAAAGAAAACTCAACACGATCGTATCCGGCCCAAAAGGAAATTCCCATCTCACAGCTGTGGGCGTATATTTAATCACAGAAAAGATATTGGGCCTGAATGGACAATCTGAACAAAAGATTGGGGGTTTGTATCTTCCAGAAACTATTATCTCAACTCATCATATCAGCAACCGATTAAAAGAATTTGGAATCGAAATAATTGAAGAAACCTTGGAAAGTATGTAGAACTTAATCAGGATATTCTAAGCACAATTTAACAAAGTCACAAAATTGAGCATGACTATTAAGACTAACAAATGGGCATATGAAACAGAGTATAAAACAAACAAAAATGAAAAACGCAACGATATTACACAAAGCCAACGAATTCGTAAAAAAGGGAAACTATGAAAGTTTTCTAGTCTATTGTACACAGGATACCAAATGGGTTTTTGTAGGCGAACGTATCCTTGAGGGTAGAGATAAAGTACGAGAGTATATGAAAGAATTCTATTTGGAACCGCCCGTGTTTACGGTCGAAAAGACCATTGAGGATGGTAGCTATGTAACCGTGACAGGCGAAATCACCTTGAAGGCTGCAAATGGAACCTATAACCACTATGATTATTGCGACGTCTGGCGCTTCGAAAATGGAAAAATTGCAGAATTGAAAGCTTTTGTCATAGAAAAGAAATCTTGACACATGAATCGTTAAATGAAACTGAATTGGCAATTGAGCGTAATAGGGCCACTAAAGCCTTACTACTGTAACGGAATTATAAATCTGTTAAGAGACGTTAATTAAAATAAGAATAGTAAAAACCGGAGATTTCGCAAGCCGCTAGTCATGTCATTAAGAAATTATAAGCCAATGCGCTTCGCTCAGACTGACTGCAAATTTAAGAACTTTACCGTAAGCGAAGTATGATATACCTCTTAATAATATCTCTTTGTGCTGTAAGTTCAAGCCTTATTAACGCTAAGCAGTAGATACTAAATGCCTTCTTCACAACTGCTACTTCGTAAGACAACCTGAGTAGCTACAAATACCAATAAATGCTATTTACGTTTAATAAAATACTTATATAATTGATTAAATAAATATTGATAATTTAAAATTAAATCATAAAATTTATATTGTGTGATTGGCCGATTCACAAATTAACCATTTGTAAACCATAATTTTAAATTCATTCCTAATGAAAGTTAAATATTTAAGCCTATTGCTGACAGGACTTATTTTTAGTTCTTGTGAAAAAGGTATTCAAAACTCCGAAAATCCGGGATCCCAACAGTTAACTGCTAAAACCAAATCTGATATTTCCATAGCAGCAGTTGGCGTGACCTTAAATGCCGATGGCCCGGGAAATACCTATAGTTTAATCAATAGCGTACTGGGCGGAACAGCTTATGAGGTACCTGATTGCGGACATGCACAGAACCACATTAGCGAGGTTTTTGATTCCGTACTCAACACCAATGTATTTGTATTTTCCGCACATGTTGCATTAGACGATGACAGATGTCAAGCCACCGATCGTCAGCGTACGGAAATTAAAACTTATGGCTCCTCTCCGGCGAACCTTAAAGCCTCTAATGGTGAAACCGTTACGTATCGCTGGAAATTTAAGATAGATGCTGGTTTTAAGGCTTCTTCCAGCTTTACCCATCTTCACCAGATCAAGGCCGGTGATGGTGATGATGCTGGAGCTCCTCTAATTACCATTACACCACGCTATGGGGCTAATAATACGGACAAAATGGAGCTGATTCACGTCAACTCTTCAGGTACAAGCACTAAAGTTAAGATTGTTAACCTGGCACCTTTCAAAGGCAATTGGGTAGAAGTTATAGAAACCATTAAATTTGGTTCTTCCGGAACTTATAACATCGCGATCAATAAAGTAAGTGATGGGACAAGTTTGTTATCCTATAGCAGTTCCAATATAGATTTGTGGAGATCAGGTACAACTTTTTGCCGGCCAAAATGGGGAATTTACCGCAGTCTGAATAATCCTTCCCAATTGAGGGATGAAGACGTTCGTTTTGCTAATTTTTGCATTGCAGAAGGAAGCGCTACCTGCCAATAGTTTTGCCTATAGGAATACCAAAGCACCTATCTTATTGCCTCACACTAAAGATCATCTTTAATCAGATAAAATTTTCAGCAAACAATTGCTTCTTAAAATTTAAAAACGAAAAAAAACCGCTTCTCTTTACAGGAAAGCGGTTTTTTAAGCTTGGACCCAACTGGGTGTTTCTCGAAGCATTTCCCAGCTAATTTATGTTTAGTCAGCGCTTTGGTCATTAAAGTTATCTGATAAAAACTATTAATATTATGAAGTAAACTAAAGCGCATTAACTGTAACGATGTTCATCTTATTTAAGATTTTGCTTAAAAAACAATTCTAACTTACCAAATGGGATGACATCGATCTTATCATATAAATCAACATGAACTGCATTTGGAATAATGAATAATTCTTTAGGCTCTGCAGCGATCTTATATATATCCTCACTGAAATAGCGTGAATGTGCATTTGCTCCTGCTATCAGCAGAATTGGTCTCGGAGAGATTTCTTTGATGTAAGATAACAATGGCATGTTCATAAATGATAAGGGATTGGTAACAGGCCATGCGCCATTTGAATTAACCGAATTGGGATGAAAGCCACGGGGACTGCGGTAATAATTGAAATAATCTACAATAAACTGGGGCTCATCTCCCTGCAATTTTTCAGGCAAATTACGAGGTCCATCAGCAGGTGCTCCTTTTTCGGCATCTTCCCAACGTTGTTGACTAATTTGTTCAAGCATTTTGGTGCGTTGCCCAAGTGTCATCGAGTCATTATATCCTTTCGACATAACCCTGCTCATATCGTACATGCTCGTAGTGGCAATTGCTTTCACACGTTTATCAACAGCCGCAGCATTTAGTGCCATACCGCCAAAACCACAGATTCCAATAATTCCTATCTTATTCCTGTCAACAAATGTCTGTAAACCAAGGTAGTCAATGGCTGCACTGAAATCTTCGGTATTAATATCCGATGACGCTACGTTGCGTGGCTCACCTCCACTTTCTCCAGTATAGGAAGGATCAAATGCGATTACCGCAAAACCGCGTTCGGCCATGATGTTAGCATACAAACCCGAGGATTGCTGTTTAACTGCGCCAAATGGTCCGCCAACGGCAAGTGCTGATAATTTTTCGTTTCCGCGGTTTTTTGGAAGATACAAATCGCCAGATAAGGTAATTCCATAACGGTTTTTAAAAGTAATTTTTTGACGTGTTACCTTATCGCTTAACTTAAAAGTATAATGATTTTGTGCTGTCAGCAGATTAATAGACATCAGCACTGCGATTATTGTTAGCATTATATTTCTCATTGTTATTTGTTTTATTTACTTCATTAAATTCTACTATTTGTTTGAGTATTTTTGCCGGAACACCACCTACTACGGTGTCAGCAGGGACATCTTTTGAAACTACGGCACCTGCGGCAACAATTGCGTTCTCACCAACGGTAACTCCCGGTAATATGGTGGAACCTGCCCCTATCCAGGCATTCCGTTTAATTAGAATAGGTTGGCACAGCATTCCTCGTCTTTCATCTGGCAGCAAAGGATGGTTTTCTGTCACCAGATTTACTCTCGGACCGATTAGAACATGATCTTCAAGCGTAATCCCGCCCATATCTAAAAAAGAGCATGCATGATTGATAAAAACATGTTTGCCGATCTTAATGAAGCGACCAAAGTTTGTGTGAAACGGAGCAAACACAGTTGTGCTCTTGTCTAATGCATAACCTACAATCTCACTTAGCTTCTGCCTGGTCTCCTCAATACTTGTCGAAGCGTTGAGTCCTGGAGATAGCGCCAGTGTACGATTAACTACTTCGTCTACTTTGTAAAATTCTGGATCTTGTAGATGGACCAACCCACCGCCCCGAAGTCTGTGGAAAATATCTTTCATACCACAAAACTCGGTGATTACCGCTTTCGTAGTTTACAATTATCAAACCGATGGTTAAGAATTTCAAACCGATGCTTCGCGAAAGGCAGTTGGATTCGTTCCCGTCATCTTTTTAAAAAAGTTGTTGAAATAAGTAGGATACTCGAAGCCTAGGGCGTATGCAATTTCGGCAATATTCCAAGCCGTATGTTGTAGTAGTGCTTTTGCTTCCGTGATAATGCGTTCAGTAATGTGGGCGGTGGTCGGTTTGCCAGTAATTTCTTTCACGGCCCTGTTGAGATAATTAGCATGGACATTTAATGCACCTGCATAATCCTGAGCTGTTTTAAATTGTAGCGGTCTATCGGTAGTTTCAATTGGAAATTGTCTTTCAAGTAGTTCAAAAAAGACAGAGGTAAGTCGTCCTGCCGCATTTTTGTGCTGATCGAAATTGGCCGATGGTTGTATTTTAAGGGCCTCGTGGATAATCAGGTTGATATAATTTCTGATCAGGTCGTCTTTATAAACATAGTTGCTCTTTTGCTCCTCAATCATTTTCAGAAAAATGGAGCTCAGAAAATCTCTCTTATCTTCATCTATTTTCAGTATTGGAGTACCTCCAATTTTAAATAAGGGTGAATGTTGCAGGCTTTCGCTACGCTCTGAAGCACTAAAAAAGCCGTCTGAAAAAAGCACGGTATAGCCTACATAAGTAGTAGAAAGTGTCTCCCAGGAATAAGGAATATGAGGATTACCAAAGAATAAAATTGTTCCTTCATGCTCGAAACTTCGATCCGCATAATGAACAATGCTTTTGCCTGTAGTGAGGCAAATTTTATAGAAGTCTTTACGATTATAAATACGAGTTGCCTGGCTATCAGCCTCCAGTTGCCATACGTTAAAGCCTTTTAACTTCAATTCATTGTTGAATTCTGATACCTGACGTCCGATTTTCGTAACCATTTCACAAAGTTAAGAAATTCAAATCAACTGCTGCTAATCCAATATAGAAATGGCACATTCTCTTTCATTTTCGACCTATTGCGGTTACCTGATAACCTTTAGGTAATCACTAACAAATTGTAAGCACATATGCTTTAATTTTGAATATGACATACCTTAAGTGAAATGCCCAGCATCATAGAGCAAAAAAAAGCGGGCAAACGACTTATCTAAGCGTTTGCCCGCCAGGGTGGCCCAACTGGGCGTTTCTCGAACCATTTCCTATCTGATTTAGGTTTAATCAACGATTTGGTTGAAAAACTTGAATCTAGTTAAAGGTGATTATAGAACTTAATGATTAGGTTATCTGATTTTTCCTTTAACAGTTTTCATCACACTATACTCGCAAAATCCATTTTCAATATATTCTATTTTATATTCTGATAGAAGTTGAGTAACTATTTGTCTGGTAGAATTTTCATCTAGACCAAGTTTTTCTCCAAGCTCTATTTCGTTACAACGTCCATTACTTTCTTTGAAAGCCTTAAAATATTTATCTTTATTTCTCATAAATTGATTGTTTTTTTTACCGCTATCATCATATGCGGACTAAATGGTAAAAGGTAGCTATCGTTTTCAGTGATCTGGATAAGTTCCATTAAGGTCTTTCTCTTTTTCATATCCAAAAGATTCAAAAAGTAATCTTTATCCAGCCACGCCATCCCCTCAACTGCATAGATATTTATATACGTCAAGTCCTGTTTCACAAATTCATCTTTTAACTCATTTGGTTTATGATAATATGCTTCCGCTAGAAGCCAGGGAAAATCATCTGGAGGATTATGAATGCCTGTTGTGAGCTCTTCTTTGCACATATTAAAGAAAGTACCTTTATGAATTAGCCCTTGTAAAAGCCCAACTAAAGTTGATGCCGTATAATTTATAGAAAACCCTAAAATAATACCGCCTATTTTTACAACTCGTTTGGCTTCACAAATCGCTTTTTCTCTGTCTTCTTTTTTTTGAAGATGATAAAGCGGCCCGTGTAGAATTATGATATCAGCAAAATTATCTGGGAAGTCTAAATTTCTAGCTTCTCCTAAATAAACGAAATATTTGTTTTTTAATTTACTAGCTCTATCCTTAGCTATTTGAATATGTTTAAGGACTGGCTCAATTAAGTATACCTCATGCCCTTTTTTTGCAAGCCATTCTGAATATTTACCTGTACCTCCACCAACATCAATTATTTTAGAGGATGTGAGTGGAACATATTTTTCGACGAGTGATTTAATTCTTTCAAATTCAAACACTCCCATACCTTTGTTCAATCTAGTTTCTTCGGATGCTTTATTATAAAAGAGTTCTATATCTCTACTTATTAACTGTTTACTATTCATCTTGAATATTTTTAAACTTTATCAAATTGCAGGAGATATTAATCATTTTGCAATGTGATAAAGTAATTGATTTGATAATCAATCTCTTTTTTTATTAAAAATTATTGGGTAAAAAATGATGCACATACTATCCGTTACATTTAGAATCAGGTGGTTCCAATGCATTAGGTCTTCAACTTAAGGAGGATTTCCTTACGAAGGTTGAATAATATGTCAGATATAGTATAACAGATCACAAAGGTAGAAATTAAGAATGATCATTTTTTGGTTTCTTTTTCAACTATAATGTTGTTTATTCAACATCAAGATACACATTGATAATATCATATGATACTATCAATGTGAAGTATAAAAGCTCCCCATACAATACAACTATTTAGACTTGTAACAAAACAAACCCAATTAGAATACCGTTACGGTTTTTGTAAAGAATTAACATAAATTCGTGACCGATAATAAAAAATCAGAAACAAAAAAAGCCGATTTTCTTATCGAAAAACGGCTTTCTTGCTTGTGGGCCATGATGGGCTCGAACCATCGACCAAAAGATTATGAGTCTTCTACTCTAACCAACTGAGCTAATGGCCCTGGTCTGTAGTTTTTTCTACAGGCCGCAATATTACAGCTTTTTTTTTATACCTCAAAATTTCTCTATTACCTATCTACAGCCTTTTATTAAAACCATTGATCTATAACACGATAATTTTCAGATGATCGAAGCAAACCGATAAATTTATTTTTTATTCCAATGTAACCTTAGTTCCGACAGCACGATCAAACTCCCCCTATATAAGGCCATTATTGATGAATTTGGCATCCACCTACTGCTTAGTCAAGCTTTTATCTGATTCCACAAATGAATTGATTTTGCGGGAACAATGTTCCATCTTTGGAGCGAATTTTGGAAACATCCTGATATGAAAGAAATAAAAAACATCATTTTTGATTACGGCAATGTAATCTTTGAAATCGACTTTAAAAGGGCACAACAAGCATTCGTAGAACTTGGCATTACTGACATAGAAACATTCTTCGCGCATAAAGGCCATCATGATATTTTCAATAACCTGGAAACCGCAGCAATTAGTCCGGCGGAGTTCAGAACCGGAATCCGGGAGGCATCCTCCAATAAAGAGATTACAGATGAGCAAATTGATGCTGCATGGAACAGTTTATTGATTGGAGTTCCACCCAATGTCCATGAAGTCCTATTAAAAGTAAAAGAGAAATACCGTACCTTTTTGCTGAGTAATAATAATGAAATCCATTATAACTGGATCGTGGACTACCTGAAAAGAGAATTCAATATGGCAGACAACAGCAGTCTGTTTGAAAAGGCATATTATTCCCAGCAGATGTTTTTAAGGAAACCACATGTAGAGATCTTTGAGAAAGTGCTGGCAGAGAACAACCTTGACCCAGAAGAGACGCTATTTATAGACGACAGTCCACAACACCTGACAGGTGCCAGACAAGCAGGCATGCATACTTTATTAATGACCAGACATCCTAAAGACCTGGAAGAAGTATTAACTGAGCACCATATATTATAAGGCTTCGTTAAAATATCGTAAATTGCAGGCCTAAATAAAACTCAAGTACGATGACGGAAAAAAGATTCAAAACTCTGAAAGAATTCTATCCATTCTATTTAACAGAGCATAGAAATTTAACCAGTCGTGTGTTACATTTTATAGGAACGGGCCTCGTTGTTCTTTCTGTATTTACAGGAATCCTGTTTCATGAATGGCGTTTCATTTTAGCAACGCCATTCCTGGGATATGGCTTTGCCTGGGTCGGACATTTCTTTTTTGAGAAAAACAAACCTGCCACTTTCCAGTACCCCCTCTTCAGCCTCGCCAGCGATTTTCTTTTATTCTGGGACTTACTCACAGGAAATCAAAGCTTTAAGGCGAAATAATTTTCCAGCATAGAAAAGGTCTATATCCATATAGATATTTGGTGTTTGCCATGAAATTGTGATATCCATAATTTTACCCCGACACTAAGATCATTTCGTTATGGAAAATAATAATACAAACAATCGCAAACTGACTACTGCTTCCGGGAGACCTTATGTAGACATGAAAATACACAATCCGTAGGGAGCCGGGGACCATTGTTACTTCAGGATTTTATCCTTCATGAGAAAATGGCTCATTTTAACCGGGAGAGAATTCCTGAACGCGTAGTCCATGCAAAAGGTACCGGGGCTTACGGGACATTTACGGTTACTCATGACATCACTAAATATACTAAAGCTAAAATCTTCAGTAAGATTGGCAATACCTGTAAAACATTTCTACGGTTTTCTACGGTAGGTGGAGAAAAGGGAAGTGCTGATTCTGAAAGAGATCCACGAGGGTTTGCCCTTAAATTTTACACAGAAGATGGCAACTGGGACCTTGTAGGAAACAATACCCCGATCTTCTTTATAAAAGATCCGAAAAAATTCAGTGATTTTATCCATACGCAGAAAAGAGATCCGAGGACCAATCTGAAAAGTCCGACGATGATGTGGGATTTCTGGTCATTAAACCCGGAAAGCCTGCACCAGGTAGTGATCCTGATGTCTGACCGCGGTACTCCTTTTTCTTACCGTCATATGGATGGCTTTGGAAGTCATACTTACTCTTTCATCAATGGCGAGAATGAACGGGTATGGGTAAAATTCCATTTCAAGACCCAACAAGGCATTAAAAACTTTACCGGCCCCGAGGCAGATGCCATGCGTACACAGGATATGGACCATTCTCAGCGTGACCTGGTAGAGGCCATTGATCGTGGAGATTTCCCTAAATGGAATGTAAAAATCCAGGTGATGACAGCAACCGAAGCTAAAACTTTCAGATGGAATCCATTTGACCTGACCAAAGTTTGGCCTCATGGAGAGTTTCCTCTGATCGATGTAGGTGTACTGGAATTAAACCAGATTCCGAGGAATTACTTCGCCCATGTGGAACAATCAGCATTTGCTCCGTCCAATACCGTAGATGGTATTGGTTATTCACCTGACAAAATGCTTCAGGGGCGTATCTTGTCTTATGCAGATGCACATCGCTACCGTCTGGGCGTAAACTACGAACAGATTCCTGTAAACAGCTGTCCTTTTATGGTAAACAATTACCATCGTGACGGGATGATGCGTGTAGATGATAATGGAAATGAGGAGCCAAATTACTACCCTAACAGCTTTGGAGACGTAGTTCCGGACGAAAGCTATAAAGAGCCGGCATGGGAACTGGATTCTAATGTAGCAGACTGGTACGATAGAAATGCAGGTCCGGGCGATAACGATCATTATACTCAGCCGGGAGATCTTTACCGTAAAGTATTGAGTCCTGAAGATAAGGTAAATCTGGTGAACAATATTGTGGGTGCCATGAGCGGCATCAGTGGTCCGAAAAGGGCACAGATCATCAATTTACAATTGTGCCATTTCTTCAGAGCAGACATTCAATTGGGAATGGCCATTGCAAAGGGGCTTGGCGTTGATGTGGATCAGGCTATGGCCAGCAAACACAGCTAATACAGCATAAAAAAGCCGGTTTGATGAATCAGACCGGCTTTTTTATACTTTATATTTTACAGATTATAATTTTCTGCGTTGTTTTTCTTTGATGATCAATCCAAGTTCTCTGCTCGT
Organism: Pedobacter steynii; assembly: GCF_001721645.1. NCBI lineage: Bacteria > Pseudomonadati > Bacteroidota > Sphingobacteriia > Sphingobacteriales > Sphingobacteriaceae > Pedobacter > Pedobacter steynii. Next base: position 369,344 of record NZ_CP017141.1, read on the forward strand.
TGCACCTGCAATAGAGGTATTTTCCTGCGCTCTTCTGAAAAGATAAGGCATTACCGCTTTAATTGGCCCGTAAGGAACGTATTTAGCAACATTATAGCCTGCATCAGACAAATTGAAGCTTAAGTTATCACTCATTCCCAGCAACTGCGCAAAATAAACATGGGGGTGGTTATGGCCGATCTGATGTTGATCTAACAATTCTGCTAATAAACGACAGCTTTCTTCATTGTGTGTACCGCAAACAATGGCAATTTCATTGATATGCGCCATGCAATAGTTCAAAGACTCATTATAGTCCCTGTCTGAAGCTTCTTTATTTGGTTGGATCGGCGATAAATACCCCATCTCTTCGGCTCTTTTTCTCTCTTTCTCCATGTATGCTCCACGAACCATTTTAACCCCAAGAATGAAACCTGACGCTTTAGCAATCAAATGATCTGCTTTTAAGTCGGCCAGTTTATCATGACGGTACATCTGATAAGTATTGTAAACGATGATACTTTCCTTATTAAATAGTCGCATCATGTCCATCGCCAGCTCATCAATGGTATTCTGAATCCAGGTTTCTTCCGCATCTACCATAATCGGCACATTTTTATCGAATGCCCTTCTGCAGATCTTTTCACATCTGGCTTTTACTTTCTCAAATTCTGCCTGTTCTGCTGCTGTTAATTCCTGTTTGGCATCCAGTTTCTCCAATAGTCCGAAGCGGCCGATACCAGTCACCTTAAAAACGGTAATTGGAATGCGTTTATCCCCCGCAGCCCTTTCTATTGTTCTGATGATCTCCTCACAGGTAAAGTCGAATACCGACTCCTGCTCTTCTCCTTCTACTGAATAATCTAAAATGGTACCTACATGACCAGTTGTAAGCTGCTGAATAGTATGTTCACATTCTGCAATTGTCTCTCCACCACAAAAATGTTTAAAGATGGTTGCCTTGATGATTGATTTTATTGGTAAACCGATATTCAGAAAAAAATTAGTGATTGGCGGGCCTACTTTGGTTAGGAAATTACTGCTGATCACTTTAAAAAGCCAGTATCCAGCATTCAGTTCTGAATTTGATTTATTGCGAAAAGCGATTTCGGTGTTGTCAAAATTCAAGGTTTTTTTGGGAAAAGTTTCCATTTAAATATTATGGTTAGTCAAATTGCATGCAAAAGTATAAATTCCACGGCTATACATGGTACAACACTTTATAAATAATTGTAATTTTGCTGGTATAATGATAGAATTCAAATTAGAAGGCGAATTTATTCCCCTTATTCAGTTGCTAAAAGCAACCTCACTGGTACAAAGTGGCGGCGAAGCACAAACCGTTGTTGAAGACGGCCTGGTAAAATACAATGGCAAGGTCGACTATCGCAAGCGGTTGAAAGTTCGTGTGGGCGATGTAATTGATTTTATGGGACAGAAAATAACAGTAATTTAATGAACGTAATAGAAAGCTCAGGCCATCATATTCATTTTGAATCCGAACTTGCTCCCTTAGCAAACCTGATAGAAGCGGGTAAATACAGTAAAGTATTTGTTTTTACAGACCGCAATACCTCCGAGTTCTGTCTGCCTTTTTTCCAGGAAATGTTGGGAGATTTTACAGGATTTGACCTGATTGAAACCGATCCGGGTGAAGAAAACAAGAACATTGATTTCTGTATTGGTATATGGAAAACTTTACTTGATTTTGAAGCAGATCGCAAATGTCTAATGATCAATCTGGGAGGAGGAGTCATTACAGATATGGGGGGCTTCATTGCTTCTACCTATAAACGTGGCATTGATTTTATCAATATTCCGACGACCTTACTTTCTCAGGTGGATGCTTCCGTAGGTGGCAAAACCGGGATTGACATTGATAATGTAAAGAATATGGTAGGTACTTTTTCGCTGCCACAGGCTGTTTTCATTGAAAGTTCTTTCCTGAATACCTTACCTGAAAGAGAATTACTTTCCGGATTTGCAGAAATGATCAAGCATGGTCTGATCGTAGATGGTGCCTATTACCACAACCTGAAAAGCGCCGACTATAAACATATCGAACCAATTGCCATCCGCCGTTCTGTAGAAATCAAAAATGAAGTCGTAACGGAAGATCCACAGGAAAAAGGACGTCGCAAGATTTTAAATTTTGGTCATACCATCGGGCATGCGGTAGAAAGCTATTCACTGATCAACGACAAGGCACCTTTAACACATGGCGAAGCCATTGCCGTAGGGATGATCTGTGAAGGCTATTTATCCAGTACCAATAACACCCTGAGCGAAGCAGAACTGGAAGACATCACGAAGTATATTCTGAGCCTTTACCCTGCCTATGAGCTCAAAAGTAAGAGCTTTACGGACCTTTTAGGCTTCATGCAAAGCGATAAAAAGAATGAACATGGACAAATTCTGTTCTCTCTGTTGAACAAAATCGGTGCCTGTGATTACAATTGTATCGTTACGGAGAAGGACATCCTGGAGAGTTTAAGCTATTACAACAATCAGGTTAAATAACTGTTACAAGTGATTTAGCAGCAAATTTTAGCAATAAAATTACAGGTTTAAAATCTGTATAAGTAGCTAATGTTTTGTTGTACAGCGAATCAGGGTTACAGCACAATAAATAATTTTTTTTATTAAAGTATTGACAAATTAAATTTTGTTAGTACATTTGGAAAAACGAAAAAGAAAAAAACATCGCATGAGAAATGTTACTACATATTGGTTTGGTTACTTCTACTACTTTAGTAAGAGCCGGGACTGATATGCAACAAAAATCATAAGATAAAAATGTATATAGAAAGTCCCGGCCTAAAGCCGGGACTTTTTTTTGTTTAATGCAAAAACCGAAACCTGCAGAAGTACAAAAACAGCCTTCCGCAAGCTTCAAGACCACAGAAAACTCAACAGCAAAAATGAAACAGAAAAAAACAAGAGTAGCGATTCAAGGTATTAAAGCGTCATTTCATGAAGAAGCCGCTTTCAAATTCTTCGGAAAAGACATTGAAACCATAGAATGTAATTCTTTCAAACAGACTTGCGACAGTCTGGAGAGAAAAGAATCGGACTTTGTGATCATGGCCATCGAGAATTCTATTGCAGGAAGTCTTCTACCCAACTATACCTTAATCCGCGAGTACAATTTTGCTGTTGTAGGAGAAGTATATTTACCGATTCAGTTGCACCTGATGGCTTTGCCAGGCGTAAAATTTGAGGACATCAAATATGCTACCTCCCACCCTATTGCGATTCGTCAGTGTGTTGACTTTTTTGACGATTTCCCTCACATTCAGGTAATTGAGAGCAATGATACTGCAGCTTGTGCCAAACGCATTAAAGAGGAACAATTAACAGATACCGTAGCCATTGCCAATACCCTGGCTGCAGAATTATACGGGCTGAATATCATTGAAAGAAGAATCGAGTCCAACAAAAAGAACTATACCCGTTTCCTGGTGCTAAAACAAGACAAAACAGAAGATTTGTTAGAGATCAATAAAGCTTCCATCTGTTTCCAGGTAGGCAATCATGTAGGTGCACTTTCCAAGGTCCTCAACATATTTGCAGATCAGGATGTGAACCTAACCAAAATCCAAAGCATGCCTGTCCTAGGAAAAAGAAACGAGTATTATTTCTACGTGGATATGGAATGGAGCAATATGGAACAATATGATAAAGCCATCCGCCAGACTTTAAAATACACCGTAAATTTTAACATTATGGGTGAATACCTGAAAAATGATAAAGTATAAAAAATAGAAAACACCTTCATAAAACATACAAAAATTAAACCCCAAAAAAATGAAATTACAATTGAACATCCAGCCATTAAATACCTGGCTTAACACCAACAACGAGCCATTAATTATCTCAGGACCATGCAGTGCAGAAACTGAAGAGCAACTGTTAACAACAGCACATTTATTGGCTGCAACCGGAAAAGTATCGGTTTTGAGAGCTGGAATATGGAAGCCACGTACCCGTCCGGGAGAGTTTGAAGGTATCGGCAGCATTGGATTAGAGTGGTTGAAAAGAGCAAAAGCTGAAACAGGATTGCCTACTGCTGTTGAGGTTGCCAATGCGAAACACGTAGAGGAAGCTTTGGCTGCTGGTGTAGATATTTTATGGATTGGTGCACGTTCAACTGTAAACCCATTCACCGTTCAGGAGATTGCGGATGCTTTAAAAGGTGTTGACATCCCGGTATTGGTTAAAAACCCGGTAAATCCTGACCTTCAGTTATGGGTTGGCGCATTGGAGCGCATCAACGGTGCCGGAATCACTAAGTTAGGTGCCATTCACCGTGGTTTCTCTTCATTTGAGAAAAGCTCATTCCGTAACGAGCCAATGTGGGAACTGGCCATTCAATTGAAAACTTTATGCCCTGACCTTCCGATCATCAACGATCCAAGTCATATCTGCGGTAACCGCGAATTAATCCCTTACATCTCTCAAAAAGCACTGGATTTAGACATGCAAGGTCTGATGATCGAATCGCATGTTGATCCTTCAGTAGCCTGGACAGATGCAAAACAACAAGTTACCCCTGCTGCATTAAGCGAATTGGTGGAACGTTTAACTGTACGTGAACCAGAATCTCAAAACGAAGCTTTTGTAGATCAACTGGCTGATTTGCGTAAGCAGATTGATAAAATCGATGATCAGTTGTTACAGAAATTAGGAGAACGTATGGCCATCGTAGGTAAAATCGGTGAATTCAAACGTGACAACCAGGTAACGATTTTACAGGTAAACCGTTGGGATGCCATCATGAACAAAGGAATTTCATTTGCTAAAGCGCTAAAATTAGACTTGAACTTTACAGAGAAATTCTTAGAATTGGTTCACGGTGAATCTATCCGTAAACAAACAGAAATTATGAATGCCGGCAAAGCAGAAAAAGGCCTTGCGGCAGAAACACATACAGAAGTTAAGTCTTAATAATGAGTAAGCATGCACTTGTTTCTTTTACCGGAAACAAAAAAATCCATACAGAGATTGCGCTTACGGGCTCTAAAAGCGAGTGCAACAGGGCATTAATTATCAGTGCGGCAAGCAAAGGTTCGGTAAAAGTCGACAACATGTCTATTGCAGCCGATTCGGTAACACTAGACCGCATTTTAAAACAGGTTTCCGCCTCAGATCCACATCAGCAAACTGTTGATGTGGGCCCTGCAGGTACGGCAATGCGCTTCTTAACCGCCTATCTTCCTACTCTTCCAGGTCAGTTTTTACTCACCGGAACGGAACGGATGAAACAGCGTCCGATTGGTATTCTTGCAGAAGCTTTAAAAGCAATTGGTGCGGAAATCAGCTATGCGGAAAAAGAGGGTTTTCCTCCTTTAAGCATTACCGGCCCTTTAGCTCAAAGCAAGGGAACGGTTCAGATCAAAGGAGACATCAGCAGTCAGTATATATCTGCATTGTTAATGATTGCCCCTACTTTGGAGCAGGGATTGACTTTACAGATTGAAGGCGAGCTAACCTCTCTTCCCTATGTAAATATGACCCTGAATATGCTGGAAGAAGCAGGAATCCAACATGCCTGGGGTGGGAATAATATCAGCATCAAACCGCAGCCTTTCAAAGCGGCAACACTGGTGGTAGAGCCCGACTGGAGCGCAGCTTCCTACTGGTATAGCATTGCCTGTTTAGCAGAAGAAGCAGAAATTTCTTTACCCTATTTAAAGGAAAAAAGCTTACAGGGTGATAGTAGAATCAGGTCGATCATGACTGCATTTGGTGTACAGACTGTCACTACAGCTACAGGCCTCACCTTAACCTCTTCAGCTACAGATTTCAGCGATGAAATTTTAGACCTTAAAGATTGCCCGGATTTAGCACAAACCATTATCGTATGTGCTGCCGCTTTAAAGAAAAACCTATCCTTTACCGGACTGGAGACCTTAAAAATCAAGGAGACAGACCGAATTAAAGCTTTGCAGAATGAACTTGCAAAAATTGGTGTAATTTTAAGCGAAAACAATCTGGTTTACACTTTGAATTGTGAAGGACTTCATTTCCCCGACAGCGTGACTTTTGGCACCTATGAAGATCATCGCATGGCGATGGCCTTTGCTCCGCTCAGCCTTTTGATTAAAGAGGTGATATTGGAAGAAATGGACGTAGTAGAGAAATCTTACCCTGACTTCTGGAAAGACCTGAAAAAAGCAGGTTTTACTGTTGAAGTGATTTAAATTAACCTATAAAAACGAACAAAAATGGCAGGTAATACATTCGGACAACTATTTCGCATCAGCACTTTTGGGGAATCCCACGGTGCCGCTATTGGTGTTATATTAGATGGTTGTCCGGCACAATTGCCAATTGACCTGGATTTTATCCAGTCAGAATTGGATAAGCGCAGGCCAGGGCAATCGAAAATCACTACGCAAAGGAAAGAAAGTGATACCGTTCAGATTCTTTCGGGAACATTTGAAGGTAAAAGTACCGGTACTCCTATTGCGATGCTGATCCCGAATGAAGACCAGCGTAGTAAAGACTATAGTCATAATACCGATATTTATCGTCCTTCTCATGCAGATTACACCTATGATGCAAAGTATGGCATCCGTGACCACCGTGGTGGTGGGCGTTCCTCTGCAAGAGAAACTGCTGCCCGCGTTGCTGCAGGAGCCATTGCCAAATTGCTGTTAAAGCACCACGGCATTGAAATCTTCGCCCATGTGTCTGCCGTAGGACGTATCATTGCGCCCAACCTGGAATCGTCCTTAACTGTAGATCAGCTTTTGGAAATCAGGGAAGAGAACATTGTACGTTGTGCAGATCCCGCAACCGCGAGAGAAATGATTGAATGTATTGATGGCATCAGAAAAGATGGGGATACCATTGGGGGTAAAGTTAGCTGTATCATCAGAAACTGTCCTGTTGGACTGGGTGAGCCTGTATTTGACAAGCTACATGCAGATCTGGGTAAAGCGATGCTCAGCATCAATGCTGTACATGGTTTTGAATATGGATCCGGATTTAGCGGAAGCGAAATGAGGGGATCAGAACATAACGACATCTTTATTCCCGGCAATGAGGCGCCAAAAACATTAACCAACTTCTCCGGGGGAATCCAGGGAGGTATTTCAAATGGAATGGAAATCAACTTCACTGTGGCATTTAAACCTGTAGCAACCATCATGCACAATCAGCAGACCATTAATGCTGCTGGCGAAGCGGCAGAGATCAAAGGTAAAGGCCGTCATGATCCATGTGTAGTGCCGCGTGCGGTAGTTATCGTGGAGGCGATGGCTGCTTTGGTGTTGGCAGACCAGTTACTCAGAAATAAAAGCAGCAAATTGGATTAACAAAATTTAGATGCAAAAAAAAGGCGTTCTGTAATGGAACGCCTTTTTTTTGTCTTATTATTTTCTAGAATATCGCAGGGTATTTCACAGCATTATGATCGTGCATCATCTGATATACTGTTTCTACTACGTCGTCTACAGATGGTTTACTGAAATAATCGCCATCAGACCCATAAGGAGGACGATGTGCTTTAGCACTCAGCGTTTTAGGCTGTCCATCCAGGCTATAATAACCTTTTTGCTCTTCTAGAATCTGTTGCAGAATAAATGCGGTTCCACCGCCTGGTACATCTTCATCAACCACTAATAATTTATTGGTTTTGCTCAAAGATTTAGCGCAAAGCTGGTCTGTATCAAAAGGCAACAGGGTTTGTGGATCGATGATTTCTACCGAGATACCAAACTGAGCCAGTTCTTCTGCTGCTTCTTCCACTATTCTAAGGGTAGAACCATAAGATACGATTGTCAGGTCAGATCCTTCTTTGATGAGCTCCGCTTTACCTAAAGGAACTGTAAACTCCCCTACATTTTCAGGAAGTTTTTCCTTCAGCCTGTATCCGTTAAGGCATTCAATAACCAATGCAGGTTCATCAGATCTGAACAGGGTATTGTACATTCCCGCAGCCTGAGTCATGTTGCGTGGTACGCAAATGTGCAATCCACGTAAAGATCCAAGAATCATTCCTATCGGTGATCCGGAATGCCATACTCCTTCCAGTCTATGTCCGCGGGTCCTGATGATTACCGGCGCCTTTTGTCCAGCTTTGGTACGGTAAGATAAGCTTGCCAGATCATCACTCAATACATTTAACGCAAAGAGCAGATAATCCAGGTATTGAATTTCGGCAATTGGTTTCAAGCCACGCAATGCCAATCCGATTCCCTGACCAACTATCGTCATTTCACGGATCCCCGTATCTGTGATTCGCAGGTCACCATATTTGGCTTGCAATCCGGCAAAACCCTGATTTACATCACCAATCGCGCCTAAATCTTCACCAAAGGCAACCAGACGAGGGTCACGGCCAAAGTTTGCATCAAAGCAAGCATTTAACAGTTCTCGTCCATCCACCATTTTACTGGATTCTGTGTATTCAGGCTCAAGTACGTTCACTAAAAACGGACTTTCGTTACCATCTGTAAACAGTTTTGACGTATAACGCTCCAGGTTCATTCCACTTTGTTCGTTGTACCACTCCAACAGCGCATTTCTATTGTCCGATGGGTGTTGCAGGCTTAAACGCAATGCTTTTCTGGCAGAGGAAATTACTTCTTTGCGTTGAGCATCCGGCGTATTGGCCAGCTGAGTAGTAATTTTAATCAGCGCAGGGTTTCCTTTTGCCAAAGTATTGATCAGCTCAATGGCCTGATCTTTTTCTGTTTTTATATCAGCCAGGAATTCATTCCATGCTTCTTTCTGTGTTTCACGAACAAATTTCTTTGCTGTATCTTCCAGGGCAACCAGTTCTTCCTCAGGAATAATGGCAGATTCGATCATCCATTTGCGCATCTGGGCAATACAATCGTATTCTTTCTCCCAGTCTAAACGGTCTTTATCTTTATATCTCTCATGTGAGCCTGAAGTAGAATGACCTTGCGGCTGCGTCACCTCTGTTACATGAATCATGACCGGAACATGTTCTGTTCTGCAGACATCAATGGCTCGCTGATACGTTTCACATAAAGCCGGGTAATCCCAGCCTCTTACTTTATATATTTCGTAACCAGCTGCATTTTCATCCCGTTGGAAGCCTTTCAGAATCTCTGAGATGTCTTCTTTAGTGGTTTGATATTTTGCAGGAACTGAAATCCCATAAGCATCGTCCCAGATGGAAATTGCCATTGGAATTTGTAATACACCGGCAGCATTGATGGCTTCAAAGAATACTCCTTCCGAGGTAGAAGCATTACCAATCGTTCCAAAAGCCACTTCATTTCCATTTACGGAGAAGTTTTTAAGGTATTCCAATTCCGGATTCTGTCTGAATAATTTCGAAGCATAACCTAATCCGACTAACCTGGCCATTTGTCCGCCTGTAGGAGCGATATCGGATGAACAGTTTTTCATCGCGGTAAGGTCTTTCCAGCTTCCGTCCTCATTAATGGAGCGGGTAGCAAAATGACAGTTCATTTGTCTGCCTGCTGAGGCAGGTTCAGCTTCAACGCTAGGGTTGGCATATAGTTGGGCAAAAAATTCTTTGATGGTACAAATGCCTGTAGCAAATGCAAAAGTCTGATCTCTGTAATATCCCGAGCGCCAATCTCCATTCTTAAAAGCTTTGGCCATGGCGATCTGAGGAATCTCCTTACCATCACCAAAAATACCAAACTTAGCCTTACCTGTTAAAACCTCCTTACGACCTAATAAACTGGCTTGTCTACTTTCAAAAGCTATTTTATAATCGTTTACCACAATGGTTTTGAAGTCCTCAAAACTTAACTCTGAAGCGTCAATGGGATTGGTAGTAGGTTTTATATCCGGCATCATAAGCAATATTAGTTAGGCGACAAAGATACATAAAATCTAAAGTATGACTTATGGCTGTCGGGTAATTTATATATTGGAATACTTTTTGATTTATGAATCAAAAGATTAAATTTGCTTTAAAACACCATAATCATGAAAAAGTTATTACTATTATTTACATTAATTTTAGGAGTAAGTGTTGCAACTAACGCTCAAACAAAACCTGCTGAGTTCAAATTTGAAAAAGAGCTTCACGATTTTGGTAAAATCCCATTGAACAAAGCTGCGACGGTTGAATTTAAGTTCACCAATGTTGGCGATCAGCCATTAATTCTTACTAAAGTAGAGACTACTTGTGGATGTACAGTCCCTGAATATACCCAAACTCCGGTTAAAAAAGGAGAATCAGGTGTAATTAAGGTTACCTATAACCCAACTGGTGCCGCTATGCCATTTAGCAAAAGCATTACCATTTCTTCCAATGCAAAAACCACTACTAAGGTGTTGTATATTAAAGGAGAAACTGTAGCTGCCAGTACCAAGTAAAATTTTTAAAGATATTTCTTATTAAGACCTCGTTAATCAACGAGGTTTTTTATTTTTGCGACATGCCTAACATTTCAGAAAAAGGGATACAAATGCCCGCCTCGCCGATTAGAAAACTGACTCCATTTGCTGATAAAGCAAAGAAAGATGGTAAAAAAGTCTATCATTTGAATATTGGTCAGCCCGATATTGCTACTCCAGAGGGCATGTTAAATGCCATCAAAAATATTGATTTCAATGTTTGGGCCTATACCCCATCAGAAGGTACTTTATCCTATAGAAGCAAATTAGCTGAATATTACAATAAACTGGGTTATAACATTACCCCTGAAGACATCTTAGTGACTGTAGGTGGATCTGAAGCGATTACCATTGCCATGCAGACCTGTGTCAACGAAGGTGATGAGATCATCATTCCTGAGCCTTTTTATGCGAATTACAATGGTTTTGCCTGTATGAGTAATGTAGTGGTAAAACCAATTTTGTCTTATATTGAGAACGGTTTTGCACTCCCTCCTATTGCGGAGTTTGAAAAACTGATTACAGATCGTACTAAAGCGATTATCATCTGTAACCCGAATAACCCAACCGGTTATTTATATTCTAAAGAAGAACTGGAAGCATTAAAAGCATTGTGTCTGAAATACGACTTGTTTTTGTTCTCTGATGAGGCTTACCGTGAGTTCTGCTATGATGGAAAAGCGTTTATCTCTCCAATGCATCTGGACGGAATCGACGAAAATGTAGTGATTATGGATACCGTATCCAAAAGATACAGTGCCTGCGGTGCAAGATTGGGCTGCCTGATCACCAAAAATAAAGAAGTGATCAAATCGGGATTAAAGTTTGCTCAGGCAAGGTTAAGTCCGGGTATGGTGGAACAGATTGCCGGTACCGCAGCCGTAGATACTCCTGATAGTTATTTTGAAGCAGTAAATAAAGAATATACTTTACGCAGAGATACGATTGTAAAAAGATTAAATGCAATCGAAGGTGTTTTCTGTCCGAATCCGGGTGGTGCATTTTATGTAGTAGCTAAACTTCCGATTGATGATGCTGATGTTTTTTGTCAGTGGATGCTGGAAAGCTTTGAGCATGAGGGACAAACGGTAATGATGGCTCCTGCTACAGGATTTTATTCGACCGCTGGTTCAGGAAAAAATGAAGTAAGAATGGCTTATGTCCTGAATACTGATGACCTGAATAAATCAATGGATTGTCTGGAAATTGCATTAAAAAAGTACCCTGGTAGAACATTAGCGTAATTTTTTGTATATTTGTTGTTCTAACAATGGGGCCGTTTTGGATTTGACAGGGTGGCGCTACGTATGTTAGCATGCAGTGCGTTGTACGGAGAGCACTTTAAAGAGAACGTTCACACTATAATTGGCGAAAATAACTACGCCTTAGCTGCCTAATTTAGAATTAGCTTAGCTTTTGTCCCTCTGACTGCTGCGATGTTAGGTTAGAATATGGGGCATCGAAATAACAACGCTGGCCGCTGTAGGGTACGATACAGTAGCGAGATAAAGTACCTAAGGAAAAAGGCAAGGTAGGTTTCCGGCCCGTCTGCTCCCGAAAATTAAATGGAAAACAAGCATGTAGAAGGCATAACTTATCACACAACTGGACAAGGGTTCGAACCCCTTCGGCTCCACAAACAACAAAGAAAACGGCTAAGAATTAATTCTTAGCCGTTTTCTTTTTACGGCATCTTAGCGTTAAAATTTATTTATTGTATTTACATTTACACTTTTGTGTATATAAAATACATCTATTAGAAATAAATAATAAAAAAAATACAATTAAATGAAAAAACAATTATTAACGCTCTTAAGCATTATACTTATAATTACCGCTTGCAGCAAGAACGAATCAGAACCAACAAAGGAGAAAGAGATAAGTCTGGGTAACGATTCTTTGGTTAACCGATTAAAATTGAAACCTAATGATAAGGAAGGTTTAATCATTAAATTACAAATTCTTAAAGACAGCAAAGGTGCTTACCTGGTTTTGGGAGAAAAAAACAAGAAATATTGGTTAGGCTACTTTGATCGTAACGGGAATGAATTATCTACAAAAGTATTTGATGATCCGACTGAAATGAAAGGACCTTATGGGGCAATTATAAAATTGACAGAAACCCTCTACTATGATCTTATAGAAGTAAGTGGAACTATTTATATCAACAGGCAACTGAGAGATGATGTTCTTTCCCGAAATCCATTTGTTGAATCCCTTATTCGAATAAATACGAATTCCAGGGCGATTACGAATGAATATACTGAGATAGATGGAAAATCTTCTATGACATCATTTATCGGCCCTTGGTTCGATGGTACAGTGCTAATTTAACTTCAAGGATGAACATAAGAACAGGCAAACTATTGAATTAAGATTCTTTCCGCCTCTTTATCTATATAAAAAACGGTTAAGATTAACATCTTAACCGTTTTTTATTGAAAATTAAGTCACTTACCTCATTAAGCAGCTCATGATGTAATCGTCATATTATTTTACCACATAAAGCTTCGGCCCTTTGATTCCTCGCTTTTCGTAGTTGTCTTTATTCATTTTAAAATGAAGTTCAGTCATTAGGTTTAGATATTGCTCTATACTCTCTAACCCAACTTCCTTTCTTCGCTTGCTCAACGACTCTGGTTTTTCTGTTGGTTTTGGAATTGCCTGGCAGCTATCCGTATTATAAGTTACTTGTGTTCCGTACAGTTGATTACGACCTGAATTAATTCTTACCCTATCGGTCAGATAAGCATAATTTCCACTGGATGCATTTTTCCTAAGCACCTGTTTTTTCATGGCCTTCAATACTTTTTGCTGAAAATCCGGCCAGTTATCCATATGTTGGACCAATAACCAGAAATGGTGTGAACCTTCTTTTCCTACCAGGTCAAATCCAGGATATCCATGTTTTGAAAGAATCTTTTGAAGCTGGTCATGATGAGCGGTAAATACACTGTCCCGAAATTTCTCTCTGTTAGGATCATTGAGTGCATATTTAGGTTGAAATCCGGCTACTTTCTGGTCCCAGACTACCATTTTCTCCAGTGTGTCTTTAAGTGCTGTATTTATTTGGGCAAAGACGCTGATGTTATTTAAAAAAATCAGGATCAGGATAATTTTTTTCATAATTGATCTGTTTTGCCCAAGATAATTCATTATGACTTTAATTACCAATTTATATAATGGAATTTCCTGCGGCGTAATATTTATCAATTAGAAGAAGCCAGTTGTAAGTTCTGAAAGTTACAACTGGCTGTATGCATTATTCGAGTAAGGTTCCTGAGGAGTTACCTGCGTTCCAATTTCCATATTGTACACTCCCGTCTTCCCGTAGGGAATACAATCTTAAATCACCACTAGACACATTACTATCTAAGTACGTCGTCCTCCATTTCCTGAGGTCATTATTTATCCAGTCTTTCGCCTCTACTGCACCCGATTCCCAGCCAATTGAACTATTCTCACCAGAATATGTAATCCATAGCTTACTGGTTCCAACTTCTCTCATCACCGGTGGTTTCAGCAGAAAATACAATAACACTGCAACTATGGCTATAACAACTCCAGCAGGAGAGCCCGCTATTGGAGCCAGAGGGAAAAATACCGTAAAGAAACCTCCGGTAGCAACACTAGATAATGATGTCACTACTGTGGAAGTAATCCATACTGCTTCGACACTTGCCAATGTTGCCCAGCTTTTTATACGCGCCCACTGACTAACAGATGATGACTTTATTACTACAATTAAGTTCTGACCATTATAAGCTATTTCTGCCTTAACATTATTCTTCCAGACATTATTACTATTGCTATTTATTCTGTACCTGCCTTTATATTTAATGGATTTAGGTTCAATTCCAGGGCTTCGATACTCATCTGAAATAACATTCGGACGATCGACCATCCATACGATCACTTCTTCTACTTCATAGTTTTTATATCGATCATTTCCACCTACTGTCCAGCTTCTTGGAGCAACGACGGTTAATGTCAGGCTGTAAGCTTTATATTTTGGAGTAGGATGTGATTCCGCCTTTTTCCTGGTTACTGCAAAACTCCGGATCATATCCACATCTCCATCTCTCAGTCCAGAATGGGTTGATATACCAGAAGTCAAGGATCTGCTATTACCAAAATAATCCACCTCAACCAATGATATAGCATAAGTTTTAAAATAATTGTAATTATCTGAACTCTTGTTCCAGATCCCTAGGACGATTGCATCAAAGGCACCATCTCCGGTCTTTTCTACATATTGCAAGGTTACAGGTAGCCAAAACCCATTCAAGCTACTGTCTTTCGCGGTCAATAGATCAACCAGAGATCCAGGATTTAACGGAACGCAGTTCGCATTATTTACTCCACCTCCCTCCACAGGCTTATAAGCCCATTCATCATCATCAACCTGCGATCCACCAGCTCTATATCCCTGTTGGTTAAATATTTTTACACTTTTAAAAGATCCCCCGGAATAGACTGCAAAGAAACCACCTGTATCCCTCCACTGTACTAACATGGGCATATTTAAGAGTTCTCTTCCCATATCATAACCGGTTTGCGGATTATTCATCTGCCCGGCTACAATTGTCCCTATCGGATTTGTGCCGGTGGAGGTATCATACAACATGACCACATGCTTGTCTGCATACGCGCACAGCAATAAATTACCGAATTTAGAGATGTCAGTGGGTATCCCCATATCTGATTTCCTCAGCGTTATAGTGACAGGGCATCCTGTGGTTTGGGTAATTTCTCCATTTGTAATTACTGCGTAAGGATCCAATGTATTCTCAGAACTAAAGAAATAACCATCAGCTATTACTGTCATTTGATAATTGCTGTAATATTTTCTGGTATCCTTATTGAAATATAGTTTCTTAGCTACCCTTGGTGAAGAGCAGGGAGAAGATGCTGAGACTTCCCACATATTAAATATTAATGGTGCAGACGGATAATTTGAAAAATCCGAGTGCTTTGGTGATATACAATGTGCCATATTCTATTCTAAAATTTTAGTAAACATATTCTGTTATAGGTGCTCTTACTACTGGTTCCGGATAGTAGTTACCGCAGTCGTAAATTGTGTATTTACCACTATAGCCAGCGGTTCCGTTCAAAATCACGACAGGATAATCATCAATGAAGAAAGTAAAGTCGGGGTGATCTGTTACCGGTGTACCGCTGGCATTTACGACAGTGAGGTATAACCACATTGCTTGTATTGAGCCACTATTAGGTCCGTATCCGCAATCGGCAGACGTCGTCTCAGAACTTCTGCTATCAGTGTAAAAGAATGCAGAAACTCCACTTCCGCTTTCTCCACTTTCGTTATCTCCATCCATACATGAGCCATAAGTTTCAAATTGCATAAATGCATAGCGCAGATAGGTAAGGGAATTGTTTGACCATGCATTTATTCCATACCTTCCTTGATCATTATTATTGAATTTTGATAAAGTAACCGCAGCATCATCAACCCCATTGGCTACATTACCAAAGAGTGCCAGTTCAAATGATTTATACTTTCCCCACCTATTGACCTGACTTATTGACCAACCAGACACAGGTTGTGGCTGGCTGTAAATAGTTGAAGCATATTGTGTGGATGACCATTTGCTTTCTAACCAAGCGTAAAATGTCCCCCGATTAAACGGGAAAGCCGGAAAGTATCGTCCTGTCGTAATATAAAACTGAGGACCGAAGCCTTCCTTAATATCTTCTGCACTGATAGCTCCTTTCCACCAGGAAAATATATCCTGGGCTTGTCCAAGCGATCCGCTTGATTTTATGTTATTTGGATATGCCATTTTTTTTAATTTTCAGTTTATTTAATTTATTAATTACATCCGCCATCGTGATACAGTTGAATGTCTAAGTCTGCATGGTCGGATTCGTATCAAAAACAATAACCCCGCGGCTGATCTCCGTTAGCATATGAGCAGCGCAACGGGATTATCATTTAAGAAATGAAAGCGTTATTTTTTGGCGGACTATCGATATTAATTTCCCGCCCTGAGACTTTCCAGCTGTGACTTTAATTCTTTCACAGCCTCAATTAACAGAGGAACAACTTTCTCGTATTGGATAGTCATGTAGTGCTCACCAGACTTACTTTTTCCATCAGCTATATTGGTGTCGAATGGAGCAAGCCTAACCGCTTCTGGCAGAACTTCTTTAAGTTCCTGAGCAATAAGCCCAACCTGCACTCTATTCCTATCAGGAACAAGCCCTAACTCTACAGCCAGATTATTAGCGGTATAGGTGTAACCGTGTAGTTTGCTTACTTTTTCTAAAGCACCTTCTAACGGTTTAAAGTTTTCCTTTAATCTTTGATCAGAATAGAAGGATATTAAATCTCCGGTTGCTCTGATTTCAGCTCCTGTTATCGTTCCGGTGGCAGTAATGTCTGTTACCCCAGTTAAAGCTCCTGAAATATTTGCCGTTCCATTGAATGACTGACCCCACAATGTTCTTGCAGTTTGCAGAGCCGTTGATGTAGCAGCATTACCGGTAACAGCAATTGGCCAGGTTCCGGAAGTACCTGTTCCAGTAAGCGGGGCTTTGGCATTTAACTGTCCCTGAACTTTACCAAATCCTGTCAAAACAGTTTCTGAGGCAGATAGAGCAGTATTAGAACCAATCGCATAACCAGTTAGCGGAGCAGCTATGGCTCTCGCATTTGTGAAATACAAATTCCCTCCTTCAGGAACATTAGTTGAATTCAGATTTGCCAAATTTCCCTGTCCGTTAACGTATTGGGCAGCAGTTCCGGCCCAGGTATAATCTAATGCACCAGCGCCTGTTACCGCAGTGGCCGGAACATTTAACGCATTTCCGGCAACCGTACTTGAAATACTGGTAACTGTACCCGTACCTACAGGAATAGTGATATTGGCCGAGCCATCAAATCCAACACCGTTTATGGTTCTTACTGTTGCAAATTTTGAAGCGCTAGATGCGTTTCCGCTAAGCGCACCTGCAAAAGTTGGCGCTGAGACAGTGGAATCGAAAGAGTGGCTGGTACCCACATACAATATCGGAGCACCAGAATTATTTATGGAAAGACTATTATTTGATGCTGTACCATGACCTATAAAAGATAATCGTGTTCCGGTATTATTTAGAAATTCAATGTAGGTATTACCTGTACCGGTAGAGCTTTGCAATTTAAGTGTTGCACCGCCAGCCACAAATGATCCCTGTAAGGCGTTTAATGCCCCGCCAAACTGAGCGTTGCCTGTGCTTCGATTAATAATTAAAGCATTTCCAAGAAAAGAACCGCCATCCGAATATCTGGCAATATTAAAATTAGTTCCGGCGTTTGCACCCGATTCTGCTCCTGAATCCCCGTACATCAACCATCTTAATACTCCGGCAGTTAGCAGTCCAAAACTTCTGGTCGTAGCGGCTGCACCAGTTACGGTCATATTCTGAGTTGCATTGACACTACTTGCAAAACTCGCAGATGCCCCCCCTGTAATCGCTCCACTAAAAGTTGTGTTTCCTGTTTGTCGCTCTACAAAAACAGCATTACCAAGTGAGGCCCCAGTATCACTAAATCGTTCAATTACAAAATTAGTTCCAACATTTGATCCGGTTTCTCCAGCAGCATTTGCTCCATAAAACCAGCGATTAACGGAATCAGTTTGAGCAAACACACCTCTCATTGTACCTGATGCCCGGTTAATTATATAAGCTAACCCTGAAACATTTCCTGAAAAGTTAGCAGAAGTAGCACTTAAGGCTCCGCCAAATTGTGAGGCACCGGTACTTCTGTTAATGACCAGGGCATTTCCGATAAGCGCCCCCGTATCTGAATATCTCGCGATATTGAAGTTACTACCTTCCTGTGCCCCTGACTCCGCATATGCATCGACAAAGATAGACCACCTATCGATTCCACTTGATCTTAACCTATAAGCCCGCGTTGTTGCTGCTGCTCCATTTACAATAACATTAGTTGTACCGGATACAGATCCACTGAAAGTAGCAGATGTTCCATTAAGCGGCCCTGTCAGACTGCCTCCAGCCAATGGTAAATAGTTATTTAAACCAATTGCCAAACCAATTGCTGCACCTGTATAAGTATATAATGTATCGTCAGTACCTGAGTTTTTACCTACAATACTAAATGGAGAAGAAGAGAAGTTGTTATTGTTTAAGATAGTCACTGTCGCAGCAGTTATCCCGCTTTTTAATACAAGATCACCATTTCCATTAAATCGTCCAATTTCCCGGTCTTCGGTATTATTCCCCTGAGTAAACATGATTTGCGAAAAACCCGTACTTATGGTGTTTTTAGAGAAAATGTTGGTTGCTCCGGATTCAGAATCTATTTGTGTGTATTGCCCCGTTGTGAGCCTTTCGGTTCTTATTGTACCTTTAACATGCAATGAGCTGAGTGGCGTTGTAGTTCCAATTCCGACATTTCCTCCCGCACTTTGCATAATAATATGATATGCAGTGGTGGTACCATCGAATCGACCGGCTTGCATCCATGTATTGCCGTCATTGTACACACCTATAGAAAGACCATATAAGTTTAGGGTACTACTCCCATTCCCTATTTTGAAGGCACCGTTCAAAGTCCCAAGTGTTGGATAATTATAATTAGTTGAGCTGATCAGACCAATATTCCTGGTAGTCAAACTCCCAGAAAGTGTTCCACCGGATAAAGGCAGGTAACTATCCAAAGAAGTATCTACATAAGTTTTATTAGTAAGATGACTCCCTATACTTGGCGCAGCGGCAGCATTAACAGTCCCCGTAAAGCTGGCTGTTGATCCGGCAGATAAATGTCCGGTAATGTTGACAAATCCGGTACTTCTTTCTATAACCAATGAATTACCGAGTGAAGCGCCAGTATCACTGAACCGCTCTATTACAAAATTAGTACCTGCATTCGATCCAGCTTCTGATGCTGCATTAGCCCCAAAAAACCAGCGATTTCCCCCAGAGGTTTGTGAAAAGATCCCTTTAATTGATCCAGCCACTTTGTTTACCACAAAGGCACCATTAGAGTTTACATTCGCAGTAAAAGTAGCTCCGACTCCATTTAAATTACCGGTCAAAGTTCCTCCTGATAACGGTAAATAATTACTTAGGCCAATCATAGCCTGTACACCTACCGGCCTTGTCAACCTCCATGCTGCTAAGGCGACATCATAACCAAGCACATAATAAGGCGCATCAAGTTTCTCAGCGACAGAATTAATGGCCTGGCTTCCCCATAACGTAGCACTTCCTGCATTACCTGATATGCTATTATTGAATGTAACCCCTGTATTTAGCCCGACAAATTTCCTAACGGATAAATCATCTATTCTGGCCAATCGATCAGACGAAGTACTGGCAACTATTCCATCTATCGTCAATCCGGTTGAGTAAGTTCCTGTTGGAAATAAATTGGTCCATCCGTTCCATTGGGTTGCGTTTGTAGCAGTTGCCGCATTACCCGTCAGATTACCATTAAACACCGAGGACGAAATATTACCTGCACCATCTCTTATGACTACCTGATTGGCAGCACTTCCCGCATTTAAGGTAATCTGAGGGGTGCTGGTATTATTTGCAACGGTAAGGTAGGTGTTTGTCGAAGTTACCGAGGTAACTGTTCCCTGTGGGATGGATGGAAAGGCTGCCAAAGAGCCATCACCTCTCAGATATTGAGCAACGGTACCATTGGCAAAATTACCTTCATGGTAAATCTTATTCCAGCTATTCCATGTAGTGGCTGATGCTTTGCTCCGAATGTATAATTCAGCAGGGGTATAATTTCCTCCTGCATTAGAATAACCTAAAGCAAACTGACCTCCAAGACCTGTTGTATTTAAATCAGTTGTCGTTCCGGTAGTCCAAACTGAATGAACACCTGCTGTAGGTGCGTTGGCAACTGACAATCCGTTATTCCGGTAAAACGTATAGGAAGGAATTGTATCATAATCGGTGGTTACAGCTGAGGCGCCCAATCCAAATTGCCTGTAATTTCCCCAGTCAAACGCCGCTTGCCCATTAATAATTCTAACATCATTTCCCTGTGCTACCGTTCCAGCTGTTGTTCCATAGTTTTTATTGAAAGCAGCATTTTTTGTAAAAGCAGGTTCCTTTGTAGCCAATCCAGGAACCGTTGGAACATCCGCTGTTCCTCCAAGGTCTCCGGACAATTTTAATTTACCTTTCACTGTTGGTGTTGCATCTAAAACTGTTGCATCAGTCCCTGCCGGCCCCTGAACACCTTGAGGTCCAGTTGGGCCAACATCTCCTTTCTGACCAGTCAGTCCCTGGACACCCTGAAGCCCTCTCTCTCCTGTCGCACCGGCATCACCTTTTGCTCCAGTTAGCCCTGTTGCTCCCGGGGTACCCTGAGGACCCGTTGCACCAACGTCCCCTTTATCTCCTTTCGGGCCAGTTAAACCAATAGGTCCCTGGACACCCTGAAGCCCTCTCTCTCCTGTCGCACCGGCATCACCTTTTAATCCAGTTAGCCCTGTTGCTCCCGGGGTACCTTGAGAACCCGTTGCACCAACGTCCCCTTTATCTCCTTTTGCCCCGGTTAAACCGGTATCACCTTTCGGACCCGGCGTTAAAGAAATACCATTTATCGCATTCGCTACCGCCTGGGTGGTAGGATATTTTGTATGGTCCGGACTAGAAAGATTTATTGCTTTATTCGCCACGTTTTCCGGTGAAAAGCTCAGCTTATTTTGTTTTCCTTCTAAAGCAGTCTGTACAGCTGTAGATACCGGTTTATCTGCATCAGAGGTATTATCTACATTTCCCAAGCCAAGTTCCGTCTTATTAAGATCTGCCTTTAAGGCAATTTCACCATTTTTTGCGGGGAGCGTATAGATGTAATTTGAACTCTGATTTAGCGGGCTTTTAAACAAACTGGAAAAACCATTCTTCACAAGGGATAGCTCTTCCGCAGTAATCTGGCTAAAAGCTTTTGCACCAGTGATGTTTTGATCGCCCGTCAAATGTACGGCATCAGCGTCACCTTGTTCTATCCGATCACGAAGGAACTTAATCAATTCGCGTAATTTAATACCTTGAGTTTTGTTTAATGCTGGATTGTGAACCTCAGCTGCTTTGATAACTGCATCGATGTAAGCATCATCAATAAATGGGATATCTGACATAATTTTAATTGTTTAATAGTAAATTGAGTTTATAGCGCATTCCCGTTCCAACAGGTATAGTGTCTGCCTAACGATTTTGGACATTTCCTAGAATTCGATTTTTTGATTGATTTTTAGAATCAATCCTTTTTAAAGAAGGACTAACGTCCCATTAGGATTTCTACGAATGGAAAAGCAGGAAGATACTGCCCTTTTTTCACAAAAAAACCTTCAAATCCCCCCTCCTTATCCTCATTTCTAATTGCATCCCTCCACCACGTAAAGATGGTGGAGGGATGACTTATAGGCCCTGAAACAGGCATTGGATTTGGATACGCCATTAGTTTTTTTCTTCGAGTAATTTAATTTTAGCTTCTTGTTCATTCACTACAGACTTCAGCTCCTTGACCGCTTCAATCAATAAGGGAACAATTTTTTCGTATTGGATCGTTAAGTAATTCTCTTCAGATTTGCTTGTTCCATCTGCGTTTTTGTCGAAAGGTGCAGACTTCACTGCCTCCGGAAGTACTTCCAATAAGTCCTGAGCCATTAATCCTACATATTTGGTAGTCATGTCCGGAGCCGCTCCCAGGCTTACTGCCAGTTCATTAGAGTTATAGGTATACCCTTTTAACAAGCTAATCTTATCCAGGGCATTTTCTAATGGCTGAAGGTTTTTCTTCAAGCGGCTGTCTGAGTAGAAGGAAACCACGTCACCTCCCGCTGAAATGGTTCCATCAAACCATGCAGAACCATCTTCAACTCTAATCGATGCACGTACAGTACCGGCATTTCTGAACACCAGCTGATGTCCGTTTGCATATTTAGAGCTATAAGAATAACCAAGCCCATACATATTGGAAATTTCATTCCATTGTGCACCAATCGTCCAGATGATTTTGTCGGTTGTACCATTTTCGTCATAGTCTCCCAGCATACCCCGATGGTTATAAGACTTATATCCACTTCCCGTACTTCTAAAGATCTCTGCCTGAATTCCTGTTCCACCTTCAACTAAAAAACCTTTTCCTGCATATGTTCTTACCCATGAAGAATCAACCATATGTATACCACCAGCATACGTAGAATTGTACCATCCGGTATTTCCTTCAGATCTGAACCAGTCCGTACAGACCATTGAATTCGCATGCCACCAGCCTTCAGAAGGTTCATGTCTTAAGGACCAGCCTCCTGCAGCGTTTAAAAAACCAAACTGACCTGATACAGAACCATGAATGTATCCCTTGACATTATTCTGCCCCTGAGCCGAAAAACTTAGCAATACATGAGTTGACGAATCATTATAAAACCTCCATTGCGAAGCATCCACAGGGTAAAAACCATTGCCAAAAGAAGAGCTGTAGAGACCGGATTGACCAGTTGAATAAAACCAGGTGTCTGAATCTACACGAACACCTTTAAGGGCACCACCAGAAGACACATTACCGTTTGCATATATATTGCCATTTGCACTTATATTATGGCGGGTCCAAATCCCATGCCCGATAGCCGACTGGGTTTGTCCTGCTTCTGTGAAAAGTGCCTGATGTCCCAATCCGGCAATGGATTCACCTCCCGCATTGGAATGTGTCCATACAATACCATAATGATTGGCTAACCCGGAGCCATCCATTACAGAGCGGTAAGCAGCTCCCATAGAGAAGACCTCCTGATACTTGGTTGCATCATATAAACCGACCAGTCCGGCGCCATAATTAGTTCCCTGAAATCCTTGTCTAGCTGAAGCCAATCCACTCTGATTCACATGAAATACGGGGGTATTCCGATCTCCAAAGTGGAAACCTATATAATCAAGGCCAGCTGAATTCCAATTCTGATAATAGCCAAGGCCATATTCCCTGGCATTATCCAATCTCCAGATATTGTTATGGTTCTGAGCATAATTGATGTTTGAAAAACCACCTTCTGAACCTCCTCCTGAATAGACCTGTCCGTTGGCATAGATGCTTGATGCTTTGAATTTCTCATAAGCCACTCCAGGGTTATTCATCGCGGCAATTGACCCATCAGCTTCTATCGTTAACTGGGAAGCTACGGCCCCTGCATAATGGAATGACAATCTTGGTGCGATGCCGCCACTCACGTGGCTATACAATTCCAGATTGGCTTGTGTATATGATGTGCCTTCAACACCACCCGCAACAATTCTATTGTTAAAATTAAATCCGTTTGGAGCAGCTGCAACACTCAGGTATGCCGTACCTGTCCACCAATTCTCGGCATACCTGATCGTTCCACCATCGCTATGACGAGCCATGTACTTATGGAGTATATTACCCCTGTTATCGGCCCTTGCAGCTACTGAATTATCTTCATTATTATAATGAATGGTGTTAGAAGAATTCAAAGTAATACTTCTGCCCAAGGCCGGATTTCTTGCTGCCACCGTATCCAGTGTTTCATTCAGTAATCCCCTGACCCCGTTGATTTCCGCAAGTCTGACTCCCCCGTCGCTGTTACGCACAAGAAAGTATTCCCCGGCATTATTGATACTATCCAGATCAGCAGGACGGCCACCCCATAAGGTTGCTTTATCTGCAATTCTGGAACTGTCTACTCTGACCCCATAAGTACCAGCACCATTCCATCCCATCAAAGTGGGATATGTCGGTTCCCATGGTATCTGCGGATCTCTGTTCCCTATTGCTACCCCCGTAGGACTAAGACTTTTTGAGGCATCAAAGATGACATGCTGATCACCATAATTTGCCCAGCGTAACATTGAGGAAACCCCAACATCATAACCGGCTGTGGCTATCCCTGTATTGATCTGATTGCCGCTATAAGCCAGATCTGATTTAAGTACATCAATGTTCGCCTGATGGTAAATCTGAAACCAGGGATTCCAGCTTCCCGTATCTCCATTAAACGTTCTGAATCCTAATCTTCTTCCATCTCCATACTGTGTATTGAACTGAGTTCCATATCCTCTTGCTCCGAAGTGCATTAACGTTCCATTAAAAGGCGCGTTTAAAGCATAAGTGAAAGAAGAAGTATGTTCGGCTGTTGTATTCGCATCTGTTCCAAAACCTCCGTATCTATGACCTGAAATGGAAGGCATCCAGGTCGAGTTTTCCGGATTAAAGGCTAAAACATACTGAGGTGCACCATCATGCAAATGCCCCAGGTATTTCTGACCTTCCCAAAGTGAAGAACTGCTCGCATTACCTGTCAGACTTCCTACAAATGTGGTAGCAGTTATACTTCCTGCCACAGCGGTATTACCACCCAGACTGATGTCTCCTGTAGTTCTATTGGCCGAAAAAACAGTACCCAGGTAATCACCGTTATCTGCATAACGGGTAATACCAAAATGAGAGCCGGAATTTGCACCCGACTCGGCTGCAGTATCAGCAAAGATATCCCATCTTAATACGCCATTAGTTCTATACTGGAATTCTCTGTAAGTTCCGGAAGCACCATCTGAGAATATTGTTTTTGCTCTGACTGATCCTTCTACATCCAGTGCAACAACAGGATTTGTAGTTAAAACACCAACATATCCCAATTGGTTAATCGTCAGCTTATCGGAAGGCGAACTCCCACCATACCATCTTCTTGATCCATCCGGGGCGACAAATTCAGCCCATGAATTGCTTCCATTACTGGTGATCAGGCCTGCACTAAAGGATGGTGAAATGCTAGTGCTCGCTCCGGCTTCCAATACCGTCTGCAGGTTAATTCCTGCGGCAGGAATTCCTAAAATTGATTTTACATTGGAAGTTGTACTATATCCATAAATCCCGGCTCCATTGGAACTCATAAAATATGCCGGTGCATTATTGTCAATTCCTGAATAACTTAAATTATTCCATTTTTCCGAGTTGTTGCTGAAAGCCGAAGTAGCCGCATTTCCTGTGGTGTTTGCACCTACGGTCTGACCGGTTGCCAGTCTTGGATTCAGAATGTCATTTACCCTTTCCGCGGTATGATAGAGCCGACCGCTTTCTGAAACATCTGAGGTTGTGAGTGTTACATTTCCGGTGTAACCATTCACAGACTGGACTGCATCAGTCGGACTTAAAAGCTCTTGCCAGTTAGCCACTGCAGATGCCGGAGACTGAACCAGGATATAGGACTTTTTGAGATCTGTTCTCACCGCAACATCCCCTTCATTAGCTCCCGATACAGCCAACATTGCTGCCTCATTGTTGACTACAAATGTATCAGTAATGGCAATTGAAGGAATCTGAGTGCTCAACAATTTACCATTGCTATCCAGAGTAGCCACACCATTTGCCGCTGCTTTTTCAGATTTATTGATCTTGGTATCCAGAGCCGTCTGGGTCGCCTGCGATACCGGTTTATTTATATCAGAAGTATTATCTACACTGCCAAGGCCAATATCCTCCTTATTGATATTCCCTTTTAAAGCCAGTTCTCCATTTTCTTTTGGAAGCGTATAGACATAGTTTTGGTCCTGATCCAAGGGATTTTTCAATATACTGGCATATCCATTCTTCACAAAAGACAGTTCTTCCGCACTGATCTGAGTAAAGGTTTTCCTGCCAGTGATGAGCTCATCTCCTGCGATATGAACAACATTAGCTTGTCCTTGTTCCATACGGTCACGCAGACGTTTGATCAGTTCCCTTAATTTAATACCCTGAGTTTTATTTAATGCTGGATTATAAGCTTCAGCTGCTTTTATAATTTCATCGATGTAAGCATTATCGATAAATGGGATTTCTGCCATAATTTTAGTTTTAATTTGATGATTTGTGGGCTGTATCCTGATAGCGCATCGGCTGTAACTATCTGACTAACAGACTCCAGGTGAGGTTATTTATACCTGCAGCGAAGGGATTTACTGTCTGCCTTGACTTTATAATTACGTTAGGCCCTTCAATATAAGCGTACAGATCACTTGCAGATGCCGGGTCCGTGTTTACGTCCATCGCTCTTCCTATTGCATCCGGAGAGTTGGGAAATACAATGGCCGTAGTCGCAGCAGGCAAACCATGAGGTACCGAGAACTGAGTCAGGACACCATTTCCGGAAGTGGTATAAGTAAAGAATCTGTGCAGGCTTGCCTGTTCTGCATGGTCACGCAATCGTTTAATTAATTCGCGTAATTTGATGCCCTGTGTTTCTTTTAAAGCCGGATTATAGGTCGCGGTTGCTTGAATGATTTCATCAATATACACGTCGGTGATCGCTGAAATATCTGCCATAATTTTATTTAGTTAAGTGTTAAGAGATTATTGATTTGTCTGACCGATTATTTCAGTCCCTTATTCTTCTGCAAATTCTGCAGCTGTTCCGGGTATTAAGCCCGCTAAAACTCTCAGTGCTGCATCCAGAACCCTGGCATCTGTGCGGTTTAATTGTAAAGCACCGGTAGCGTTGTAAACGATTTCGAATGCTGTTTTCGGAGTTAATTGTTGTTCTTCCATGATGATTGATTTTGAGTTGTTTAAATGAGCAGTAGAATTACTGCTCATTTAATTATATAGTGAGTTCTTTTTCGATCAGATTGAACAGACCTGAGGCATTTTGCGTCTGTACTTTAAACCTGTGATAGATTCTGTTCCCATCTTCATCCTGAAGGGCTAAAGGATCGGTTAACACATACTCAACAGGTCCATTAAGGGATTGTGGCTGCACGGAATAAATTCGTTCCCAGTTCCCTCTTTTATTTTGTTTAAAAAGGTGATATGTTCCTTGTGGAGTCGTTGGTAACCAGCTGAGTTTAGAGCTGGCCGCATCATAGTTCAGATCAGGAGCCTCCGGATTAACGGCGTCAATTAACTTTACACTCGTTACTGCCGAGCCTTTTGAAAGCACTTCCTCAGGCGTTCCTCTTTCATTGAGAATCGTCCTGATTCCCGCAAATCTGTAATGCATCATTTCGCCGGCAGGAACTACGGTAAGATCAGAGAAATCGTCCACAATACGGTATCCTATATTTAAGCCCTCTTCAATTTCCACATCAAAATAGTCGTTCATGGTTTGTAAAGAAATCGTTTTTGCCAGGTCATTGCTACGGTAAACCCTGATCTTAGAGATCTGATCTGCCGGAGACATTGCTGCAATCTCAAATGCAACAGAAGCAGTCTGTTCCGAAGAATATGCAGGCGTCAAGCTGAATTTACTGATCAGTGGAGCGTCCGAAGGCGCAACATTCAAAACAGTTACCGGTCCTGCAAACGGACTCAAAGGCCCCGGCATCAACTGATTCGTCACTTCTGCTCCTGCATAGAAATATAAGTTCCTTGACGAGGCATTTAAGACATAATCTGTAAACCTTACATAAGTCACGTTTGGCTCTCCTGCTTTCGTAAATTTCCTCACCATTGGAAAGGGATTAAAATCGGCATTTGATGCGCTCAGTAAATTACCATCAATGTCCCTGATTACCGGCAACGCGTTTTCAGTCTGGTACCCTCGCTTAAGGAAACTTAAAATCGGCGGCTGTTCTGTAAGCGGCAATAATGTTCCCTGAATGGCCGCACGAAGCTTATTCAGTTTTAATTCCAGGCTGTCTTCAGGTGCTGTCAGCTGCAGTTTATCCGGAACAGGGAAACCATAAGGCTGAGGAGAAGCCTCAAACACTTTAAATTGAAGCGATTCAGCCACATTAAAGATCAGGTTAACCAGTTCATAAGCCCTCAGGTCGTACGAAGGATCCTCTGTCAAAGCCGCCAGGTCAGTAAAGATCCGGGTGATGGTATCCGGCTGATAAAAAGCATGAAGCACATCTTCCAGTGTTGTCCGGTAAAACATAAAACCAAATGGACTTCTGACCGTCCCGAAACGGGAGGCTGCGATGCGTGTATCAAATGTAAATGCTGCCTTTCCCGTTGCATCAGGTCTGACTTTTAAGCCTGGGGCCAATGGTGCTTCCAGCTGTACAGGTTCTTCGATTCTACGGGCTAACAGCACTACAGGAACAGAAATTGCAGATACAAAATCATTACCGGAAAGTGTATCAGCAGATTGCAGACTAAACAATGATTTACGGTCATTTTCTCCTTCTGCCGGTAACAAATTGTTTCCGTTGAAAGAATAGGTTGGCGCTGGTTCCGGGAAGAGGTATGCCTTATAACCCGGATGGAAATTCACCTTCACCTTATTCTGATCGGATGCCGAATGGAGAACCGGCGCATCCAGATAAGTAGGATCATAAGCATATAATACTAAAGGACTTTCCTGAGAAATGATCGTCACCTCCAGTACTTTTTGATCTGCCCCAGGTTTTACCTGAGGAATCCTGATGTTCCCTTTATACCATTCCACATGTGCTCCCCTTAATGCTGAAGGATCATTTGCCTGTGGATGAGCAGGGTCGTAAGGAAGATTTGTCTGAGGATGCGGAGCTAAAGAACCCTCGAAGCTGATCTTATAGTAACCCGGCAGGTTATCAGAGGCACCTTCGATTCCAAACATTGGAGCAACCACTGCATTCCCCGTCACACCACCAACCCAGTATTTTGTGATATTTCCTTCCACATCTACTGAAGATTCAATGTTTGGTTGGACCGGATCCGCCAGGCTGAGCAAAGAAATCTGACTGGCCACCTGTTTCCAGTTCGCAATGTTCCCCAGGTTTTCAACCACCGAAAACCTACTGTTGATCTCTGGAGAAATGTACCTTCTTTGTGAAGCAAAACTCCCGGGATCCAAAGGATCCTCAATAGTATCTGTCTCAAAAGCCTTTTCAATAGTAATGATCGGTCCCTGTGCGGCAAATTCAACTTTGATTACCTGGAATTGTCCTTCAGGAGTACTGAGTAAACTATCTTTAAACCTAAATAGATTTTCATTGGTAATCACCGGAGTGATGATCGTTCCATCTATCAACGTATAACTGCCGGTAAACAACCGCAACTGTGTATCTGATCCTTTAACCGGAACGATATACTTAATCATTCCGATCACTTCTAGTGGCAGGCCTTTCTTAAAATGAGCCTTGATTTTATCCGCCTTAACTACTGACGACAATGCTTCGGCAGAAGTATCCTCCATATGAGAAATATCCACAATATCCAGCCAGTTAAAAGTCGTCCTTGAGAAGTTCACATCCTGGTCAGGAAAAGCAGTACTGCGTCCTTTTAACCAGCTTTGCTCCCTGGCAGTAGTAAACAGTAACTGATCCTCTTTCTGGATATACTGAACTGTTACATCTGTAGGTGGAACCAATGTGTTTCTGATCGGGAAAACCGTGGCATCAGTTGCTACCTCATCACTGATCAGGGATACTCTGGAGAACCAGTTAATTCCGTAGATCGCATAATGGTGAATGCCGACCTTCCTTTCAAAATGAATATACAGACTCGTAGGATCATCAGGTACCGGAACTGTTTCCAGGACACCCGTTTGGGGATATGCCGGATCGTAGGCATAATAGGCTGTACCCATTGATTTGTCATGAGTAATTTCAGGCTTGATATATTCAGTCTGATTCGCTGCACGATACTCTATGCCATAAAGAACTGCTTTGGGATGCTCAAAGATATTGTCATTTTCAACCGCAGAAAGATCTGCAAAAAAATCATACTCCGGAACTTCGTCAAGCGATGGTTTTCGTCCAATGTTAATTGCTCTGACCTGATCAAGACTGGTATAACCCTGTTCATCAAATGTATTGTTCGTCTGAGCATCCATTACCGGAAGTCCATAGTTCAGGGCTCTCATCTCCGGTTTTTCGGGTAAACGGGCATCTACTTTTTTTACCGGTAAGCTCGTGTAAGTATAACTTACCATTTCGGTACTGTTCAATGCTTTACGGTTTGTATAATTTAAGCGGTAAATGAACTGATCATTTGAACTGGTATTGGCAGGCACATCAATATGCCCCAGACCAAGCATCCTGGCCATATGGTAATCCATGGCCTGCATATTCAAGATATCCAGGTAACTCACCAATAAGCCTGGTGCCTCAATACCAGCGCCTTCGTCTTTTAAAACATCTTCCGCACGTGGATCCGTTTCACTTAACGCCAGATAACGGGAAACTGCTTCTTTGATACCAGGTTCGTTCAATCGTGATGAACTCCATTTATCCCTGTAATTGCTGGCCCTTACCAAAGTACCATTATTGTAATGCGGCCATCTGTTGTCAATCGGATAAGTCGAATTTTCCAGACGGTCAAAAACTTCTGCATCCGTCAGGGAAAGCGCAAATCTATTTCCTACGGCTGTCCATTCTGCCGTATTTCTGGTGATTAAGAAATCATGGTACGTTTCAAAATAAAACCCTTTCAGTGTTCCTAAAGATGATGTTTTCAATCGTGTAGTTCTGATGTTCTCGCCTGAAAGCTCAACCAGCTGTACCGCATCCCTGTTAAGAACAACCGTTTTTCTGATGTGTACCGGTTCCGATACTTCCTTATTGTTTTGCGACTGACAAAGCGCTTCCATCTTTAATACCGCATCGCCGGCTGAGGATGAGCTTTGAAAGCCGGCGGCAGATGGGTTTTCAAAATCAACAGCCACTACAAAGGAGGTTTTATTGACTACTTCCAACTGAATCAAACCCGAATACTCATTTAAGAATTCAAAATGGCTAACTGAAGGGCTGAGTGTTGTAGCAAGTTGATTGTATAATCCTGCATCCATAAAAGTCAGCCTGATCCGGTTTGTAATCTTCTTACCGTAAACGGTTTCAGTACGCACATACGTCCACATCTTTTTACTGAAATTGATAACTGGTTGATCATTTTCAAAATCAATACCCATACGCACCGGTTTCACATACGGCGTTCTGGAAATGTAAGCGTAGTCATCCGGCTTATTAAAACCAATTACCGACACTGTCGTATTGTTGTAATCTCCTTTGGGCATATGGTTCGATCCCAGCTCTCCACTCAAACTCCAGCGCAGGTGCAATCCTTCGGCAACGCCATCTGCTCCATCAGAACCTGAGGCCTGTAAATACACCGCAGGAGAGTTATTCAGGTAGCGGTCATCGGCAAAACCACAAGGATTTAAACCTTTACTGGTCAGGTATTGCTGAATTTCTTCGATCGCATCTAACACCGGGATCAGCGCGGCATCGATAGCAGCTTTTCCTTCTTCGCTGATTTCAGTACTTCTGCTACAGAGCACTCCGAATATGTTTAAGATCGTCTGAAAGGTAGAGCTATAGCCTGAGTTGGTATGGTCCTGATAGCCCACATGAAAATCAAGGGCAGAATAGTCGTCCTCTTCGAAATCTCCCAGGAGATAACCTTCATCTATATTGGGTTTATCCAGGACCAGGTAACCTATCCTGAAATCATGTCCGGTGAAATCAGCCCTGCTAAAGTCGCCCCCGACATAAATCTTTGGGATTTCCTCTACATTATTGATGACGCCCAGTACTCTTAGCGTACGTAAATACAATTTTCTTAATACATCTTTTTCAAACAGGTCGAGTAACCTTGATGCTTCCGCATCAAGGCCCCCACTATCTTCTAAAGCTTGTATGGCAAATAAACATGCTGATAACTCAGTATAATCAGCACAAAAGGCATAAGACTTGGTTCTTGTTGGCATTGAAAAATATTTTATGGGTGATAAATCATTTAAATTAAACAGCAGCGTTCATTGGGATTAAAGGACTTATGTAGTCCTTATGTACCGTCTGGTAATCAGTTCCATTGAAAACCTTATGTCTAAAGCTCAGCTTCATATCGCCTACCGGAACATTCATAGTAGGATTTGTGATGAAGACCGATGCTGTATCCCTGGAATGGATGTAGACAAACTGGTCCGGACCTGCTATGCTCTGATCCGCAGCAGTAACAGACAACTTAACTGTATCTGCAAGCAATTCAACCGGTGTTTTCGGATCGTTAAAAGGCTCAGGGTTTCTAATCAGAATACCCAGAACTTTTTTATCTGAAGGATCATCAGGGTTAACGTTAACCACCAGATTAATCACCGTATGTGCGACCGCTTCCAGATTTTTAAGCCCTAACCCACCGTACACCAGCCGGTCAAACTTCACTGCATAATTTTGTACTTCTGCAGGATCATTATCAGGATTATCATCGATCAGTGTTTGCAGCGTTTGCGTAACCTGAGCAGGTGTAAAGGCCACTTTTGCAGGATAAACCGCATATTTTTCCTGACCTGGGCTTTCATCCAGAATAAAGCTTTCCGCCTGTTCTTCGAAGTCTACAAAACGGGAGGTTTTGAAGCTGAACTTATGCACCTCCTGTCTCTGTTCTGTTTCACCCTCCGGTTGATAAACTGCATTAAATACCGCAGTATATAACCTGTTCGGTTCCAGATCAGGTAATTGATAGGATCCCTGTTTAGACCTCTTCTTCATCGTTAGTGGATTTACATTACAGGAATCGGCCTGCGCAGATAAATTCATCAGGAATATAATCTGCTGATCCGGTGGCAACGAGCGGAAATTCTCCAATGTGATTGCTTTATCCGGCAATTGTTCCCAGATCAGTTCCGGAACTATCGGCGTTCCGTAAGGGTCAATCAATTGCATTTCCAATTTACTTTTTACTGAAGGGAGTCCTTTGTAGCTGTCCCAGTTTGCATACATCGCATTGATATAAGGTTTTGTGAACAGCAAACTGATTTTAGGATCATGGCAGAATACGGGTTTACTCAGGTCATAACGACTTTGTGCATCCGGAAACGATCGTTCATAATCGATGTAATGTTTCAGGTTAGCCAGTTTAAATTCAGCTGCACGGTCTTGTTGTACCAGTTCTTTATAACCTTTGCTTTGTTGCTGGAAGTGCCCGATTGGTCCGGCAGTTTTAAATCCAAAAACATGCGTTTTCTGTTGAGATCCAGATGGATTTCCGTCCACCACATCTCTGGTTTTCAGTACAACGGCAAAGGTGGTATCCGGACGCCATACCGGCTGAATGGTTTTATTCAGGCCATCCCCGAGAATCTGCACCTCATTGATCAAACCTTCTTTTGTAAGGTCGTTTTCTTCCTTCCTTCTTTGCTGACTCTCTGAAAGATAGCTCAGTTGGTTCAACACGGTAATTCCAGGTTGAGTATGGTAAGGTTTCAAGGTCTGCAACAACGTTGGTCCCTGTTTGGCCTGCCCGTCGATAAAGATATTCAACTGCCCCGTTTCACGGTTTACAGAGATCAGTATCTCTTTGTATTGTTTTTCAGAAAGACGTCCGGTAGAACAATCAAGCGTGTACTTTTCTGTAACTGTTGTCATTACATAATCCGCGTCATCATAGGTGGTTAAACTCAGCCTGAAAACGGGCAGTGTCCCTGCATTATAGCTCAGCTCAGGGTTTCCCGGATTGTCCTGGATAAGGTGCAGCGCAAAGCCTTTTTTATATCCTGTTTCCAGATCTTCATTTACTTTAGACATCAATGTGGTCACACCTGCTTTGAAAGGATCGAAAATCGCAGTGACTTCAAAAGCAAAACTTCCGTTTTCTACTTTCAGGTCGGGGCTGTATGGAATAAAGAAGCCATCTGTTTTCCCGGCATAAGCATATACTTCATTCAGGACCTGCAGTCCATCCTGATCTCGTTCATAATATCCCGGGGTTAAGTCCGGGCTTCCCATAAGGATTCCCGAATGCATACCATTTCTGTCCTGGGCACGATTAAGTACCCATTGCCCAACAATTCCAGGTGTTCCGGTATTGCCTTTGCTCAGGACCTCCTCAGCTGTAAAACTCCTGTTGTAGAGTGTAGCAAACATTAATGCTTTATCGCCTTCAGTTCCGGCGAGTCCCGCCATATTGCCAAGAGCCGGATCCATAGGTAAAGGAAAATGCCCTCCAAGGATCAGATCACCATCAAAGTCGAGCGCCCTGTCTCTGATAAAACGCAGGATAACTTTGTCAATAGGATTATTCAGGTCATTGTAAATAATGCTTGTATTTTCCTCAGATTTGGAGAGCAGTCCAGGCGTCATATAACGGTCCCTTCCTATTGCCCTGCCAAAGAATCCGGGACGATAGACTTTTCTTACATAATCAATCTGAATGTTATTTTTATTTGGCCCGAAGTCCAGCTTCAAAAAGGAAACAGGTTTAGACAGACGAACGGTCAGCAAACCACCGTTGGTCTCCATAGACAGGCTGTTATGGCCATATCCCGGATTGTATTTTACTGTTCCGGAAGCTCCTTCAAAGGTAAAGGACTCTCCCATAAACGAAAAGGGTTCAATTCCTGTATAGGTGGTATCTGCAGCCTCTTCTTTCCAGTTAACCTGCGTTTCCTTAATGACATTTTCAAAACAGAAAAGGTCTTTTCTTTTGAAGTTTAAACCATCAAGATCAGAAGAAGCACTCGTTGATTGATTCGCATAGCTAAACATATTCTGAGACAGCAAGCGGATCTTATTATACCTATTCGGCTCCGTAAATTGCCAGAAACCATCTTTAAGCATACTCAAATCGGTAGCATTTGATCCTGTATTCTCTAAAACAATGGCCGTAACCGCTT
This sequence comes from Pedobacter steynii, assembly GCF_001721645.1. Taxonomy (NCBI): domain Bacteria; kingdom Pseudomonadati; phylum Bacteroidota; class Sphingobacteriia; order Sphingobacteriales; family Sphingobacteriaceae; genus Pedobacter; species Pedobacter steynii. Next base: position 404,200 of record NZ_CP017141.1, read on the forward strand.
CGTATACGCCATATGGCTGCCATGAACCGGTGCCGGTTCCTGTTCCATTCCAGGCAAATATTTCCAATCCCGTTAGCTCGAACTCGTGACGAACCTGATCGCCAAGTCCTTTTTGTGGTGGCATGAGTTCAGTGTAACCATCCGGCAACTGGTTGGAAGCTCCTCCGAGTTTTGACAACTGCGGTTTTACCGGTTTAAGTAGTTCGATGTCAATGAAACTATCCATTGGAATCGTCACGTTTGTTGCCGATTCCACTTCATTAAAGTTGTACTGCCACCTGCTGTCTCCAGGAGAAGGGATCTGGATTTGATCACCCATAAGCTCCTGGTTGATATAATTTACCGGGAAGGTTTCACCAGACAGAATGTTGGTTGCCACTGCGGGAAGATATCCTTTGGAAGGATCCGGTAGCTGCAGAACCGGTAATGGCTGCAATAATGGACCTTTATTGTTATTGATGCGCCAGCTAACCTCAAACCTGAATTTAATATTTTTAATCGGCCAAGGCAGTTTAATTTTAATCTCCAGGGAACCTGAAATGTTAAATGGATGTGGTGCCTCTACGGCAAGGCCAATCTGTACGGATAAACCTAATCTGATAAAGAAAATTTTCAGGTAAGCATACCCTCCAAACCGTATGAATCCACCAATCTGAACCGGCTTAAAGCTGATCGATCCTCCCAGATCCAGGAAGGCTCCAATGCCTACCCCAACAGGACCAAACTTCTTGTTAAAATCGAACCTGGCACCGGCACCAGCTTTAAATCCACGCGATGAAATCATGAGGTAAGCATAGCCCTGGAACAAACTCAGGATCCTAGCTCTTACCCTTGCACTTTCAGGCTGGTCTTTTCCTACATTCAGGTACCAACCAGATGAGTTGTTAAAGTAAAATGCCATATCCAGGTTTCCGCTCAATGAGAATAAATCTCCATCAAATGATCCGCCTTCCGGAAGTCTGTAATTGACACCCAGGTTACCGCGGAAGGAATTCCCATCTATGGCGATAAAGGCACTAAATGGCGGATCCACATCATCGTTCAATCCGATGCGCGACCTTAAAATAGCTGCTTGTCCCTGAATCAGGAATACATCAGGTAATCCAAGCAACAGGAATAATTTACTTGAAAAAATCTTTCCGGAGTCAAAAGCAGTTGCAATGGATATCCCTGCACCAACAGAATAACCCGGTTTGTCGGCAAACTTATCAATCTCAATTCCCTCTTGACCGGTTAATGTACTTTTAGCTTTATAATAATCCCACCATGATGCAGATTCATCTGTTGGCGGTGTGGTTGCAGATTTTGAAGGCAGGTAATGCTGACCAATCAATCCTCTGAAACCATAAATACCTAAACCGGTTGCACCTAATGGGATCGGTGTGGAAAGGTCTAAACCAATATCGACCACAAAGGCCGGGATGTTCGGGTTCATCCGCATTCCTGCACTTCCGGCCATTTTTAGCCTTGGCATCGCAAACGATACTGATCCGGTATATTCTGAGCCTGCATTAGAACCGGAGATCTTCGGATCAGGGTTGTTCATGCTGAGGTAACCATTCAGGATAAAGGCGGCATTTTCCTTACTTGCATTTCCGGGAACGGTCAGATCGATGGCAATTCCGTCAATGCTTGCAAAGCTGTCAAAAGGTTTATCCTGGCCGTTATCATCCACAGTGAAATAATACTTAATCCCGTTACCAGTAGCATTCACTCCCGCTCTTCCGGTATTGATCATTCCATCAAAACCGAAGTAACGGTACTTGCGGTCTACCTCATTGTGTTTTCTGGTATATGCACCAAGAGAAATATTGGTTACTTCTAATTTAACCGGACCTACTGCCAGACGGAAAGATTTAGGAACTACGAGTCCGCCACCTTCAAACTCCAGATCGCCGTTACTCCAGATTCTTAGTTTCTGGATATCAATTCCTTTAGGCAAGACTTCTCCCAAACCAGGTATTTTCGCAATAAAATTTAGCTTACCCGCCACTTCAACATAAAAACCACGTTCTTCTTTGCCAAGACTCAGGCTTCTGATCTCCAGCTCCAGAACATTGGGCAAAGTGATTTTAAGGGGTTGTGTCTGCGCTGCCGCGGTGATGCTGAAATCGCCATTATCTTTAATGTGTGCCTGAATATCGATCACTGCAGGTGCATTCCCTTGTTTAAAACGTCCAATGGTCAGCTTTCCTTGAATGTCAGATTCTACAATACTGTTTTGTTTAAAGGTCACTGCAAACCTGTTCAGTTCTACATCGAAATTCCCAAACTTTCTGTGAAGGAAACCGTTCGATTCAAGTGCAATGGTTCCGGAAACACCGCCAGTACCGATCAGCAGGTTATCACCAATGATTTTTGCACTTTGCCTTTCTATATTGTCATCACCAAATCTGTTGAACCCGATAACCGCACGTTTAACATAAAGTCCCATGAAATCTACAGGATATCCCGCAGCATCTGCTTCAGGAATATTTGTCGTTCTGCTCAGGTCAAGTTTTGCATCCGTAAACCCAATCATCAAACCGGTATTTCCAATTTGCGAGTATTCCGGAACGAGAGAACCTGACAACTCTAATTGTGAACCTATTCCAGATTCCGTATCGGCATAAAATGTAGCCTTGGCAAACTTAAACAAGGTTTTAGCATTAGGAATTGGGGTACCGTTTGCCGTTACCGGTCTCAAAACGGAGTTAGGAAACTCAATACCTGCAGACAGGGCCAATGTTGCTTTAATTTTCGGTACAAGGAGTTTTTTAATATAGTTCTCAATCCCTTCAGGAACCATTGAGGCATAGAACTGATGTAGTTTGTCTTTAATTACTGAAACATCCGTATCTAAGATATAAATGGTAAATATCAATTCCGGTATGCTTACAGGAATATTAGCATTTTGAGTGATCATTGAAGTGACCTGATCCACGCCAATCTCATCTCCCGCAGGAAGGGTTAGATTTGCAGCAGGATACGAGGCATTGATTGCATCTATCAGCTCCTGAAATTTCAATCTGGTTGTATCCTTATCATCCACGAATCTGTTAAGAATGTGTGCAATAATCTGATCATCGGAAATACGGAAGATCTTAAGTCCCAGCTCAAAATAGGCCTGAGGTGTAAAAGAGAAATTCTCCAGATTGAATGATCTTAAAAATGCAAGTACTTCCCATTGATATTGCAAAGAAACGGGAAAAGAAGAGATGCTGGAATCCCCGCCTTCGTCGGGGTTTAGGATAAGACGCAAACCAAAAGGGAGGTCTATTCCCAAATTTTTTGAAATGATATCCAGGCTGTAAAATGCAGAGTCACCTCTGGCACTTTTGGAGTACTGGAAGTTCTTATAATGGATATGGTCCAAAACAGAACTTAGCCCGTTTTCTGCAAAATGCAGAAACTCCGGTAAATCATCCGCCTGAATTACTTCCGATAAGGCAGGATAATATCGTTTGGTTATGGCTGTTGTTGCTGACATAGTAGTTAATTTTTTACTTTTTTTAGGGCAATAGAATTCCTGTGCTGATGCCGGGAGGCAACAACAGGACATAATTATCTTGACAGGCATGTTTTGGGACATGCCTGTTAAGAGGGTTATAAGAACTTGTATACGATTTTACACCTTGAACTAAGGCATTAAAAAGAAATTGGCAAGCGCTATTCTTTATCTAATGTATTCCGTGAACAATCTAGCCAGGGAAAAAATCTGCATTCTCAAAATAGGGGTAATCAATAAACAGAGTAGGAAAATATTTAGAAACATCGGCAATATTAATAAATCCATTTTGCCCTTGATCTGTATTTAAAACCCAATTTCCCCATATATATTTAATTTTCCCCTCATTATTATACATAAAACCCAGAGCGGCCAGCGAATCACTGTCTACATAAAGAAATTTCTCAGTTTTATCCAAAATGGGTCTCATCGTAGATAAATCATATTCATGTTCACAAACAAGATTATTGTCCTGATTGTAAATTTTTTTGTAATAAAATTTCAACACGCCCTTGTTATAATATTTTTCGTCCTGAACCCGGTAAGTACCAAACATCGATCTTTCGATTATATCAACACGATATTCAGAATATTCGTTTAATACATCAGATATAGTTTGACCTGGATCTAAATAATATGTGAAGTAATTAATTTCCCTATTCAAATAATGTTCAGATTTTTTTAAAATACCATCATTATAATAGTTAATATCATAATCATTTAGCTCTTTAAATTGTTGGGTTGTGATAGGTTCACCCAAATCGTTTGTATATGAAATTGTTGTTGCCATAATCTTATTTAAATTTATATTTTACTCTTGGATAACCAACATTCAAGCCATCAACGACAGTCGTCATATCAGTCTTGACAGAAAAAGAGGATGAATTTTGCATAACTTTCTCAAAGTTAGCAAGTTTACCATCTTCTATCGTTACAATATACCTTTTATGTAATTCCCCCTTTTTCTTAAGAAAGTCTTTCATAGCTTTAATATTCTTATTGGAATAACCTTCGGTAATAATTTCATCTTTAGCGGCTTGTCTAAATCGCCTCTCCATTTCATCAGCAAATTCCTCCAGCTCTTTTTTTGAATATCTAATCGCCCAATCTGTATCAAACGTTCCTCCACTAATACTAGATTTGTTAGTTATACTTGATCCGGTAAAATATATCCGATCCTTATTAAACCCAAATTTATCTAAAACAGGACCAATCTCCAATTCCGCATAATTGTCAAAACTTAACTTATCCTGGAATGTAAAAGGGTAGCCTCTCTTTCTTACATTTACAAGATTATCCATTCGGCCTTTAAGAACCTCTATTGAGGCAATATATTCAATATCTCTTTTTCGACATGCTTGATGAAGCACTCCCATGCCATCTTCTTTAGAAAGCCCTTTACTTGCCGCATATGTAAGTACCTCCTCTATCTGAGGATTCTTATAGTAAATCACCATTCCAATAGGTTTATTAACAGATCTTCTAAATTGGTTTTCTTCATTCACTATACGAATCAAATCTTCCTTTCCTTCCGAAACATACCTATTTAGATATTCAACTGACCCCATTTCTGCCAGTTCCTCAATTTTCCGTTTTGGGGTTGCTCCTTCTATTTCGTCCAACATTCCAGAAGGCCAACCATGCTCAATTCCATCCTCAATAAGTTCTTGAGCAGCTTTCTTTGCTTTTGCTGCAGCAATGGGATCGGTAACTAATGCAGTCAACTCAATAAAAAACAATAATGTTTGTAATTTTTTACAAAAAGTTGATCCATCACAATCGCTTGAATAACGTAACAAGAAGTTAAGTACTGAAGCAGATATCTGAATAACACCCAATACATAAAGTACCTTCCCTAGTTTTGACAAGTGTCTTAAGTGCCTTAGTTTTGTAATATTTCCTATTCCTGAAATTGTCGTAACGACATCAACGAGAATACCAACTTTGGTATTAAAATCCTTATCATCTCCATCTTTGTCAATATATGCCAAATAAAATAACGGAATCACTCCATTGAATTCACTATCTTTCTTGGGTAACTGAATTGAAGTGTCAGTTTCAGATGGATAAGTAACTAAAGTGACTGGTTGGTATAGATTTAAAGGTGAGCTTGCAGTTAAAGAGTAATCCTTATTTTCAGTTATCCAATAAATACCTCTTCCCCATGGATCAAACTCAAATGTGAAGCGGTCGTTATATACGCCAAAAGCATTCTTCTCAGAAACATAGTTAATTACTGAAAAATGGTTTAAATCTTTATCATAATCATAGGTACTATTATCAATTAAGCTATAATCTGGATCCCCGTTAGGTTGAAGATTTTTATATGGATTATACTTACTCTCGGTCCACAAAAGTAAGATTGCGTTGACGAACCTTGTTCTGTTATCCTTACTAAATTCCTTATTGCCAACCAACTCAAGCACCGCTTTCAAAGGGGCTCTATAATTTTCAATATTCCTGTACAACAAACTATATAAGGTTTCCGTGCGGGAATCTATAGCATATTTCTTACCAATTAGCGCCCCTAAGAATTCATTCACTTCATTTTGATTCACCAAATCAATTGAATTAACAATTCTTAATGCAAACTCCTCAAGATTGTCACTTAATCCTGATTTTAAAGCGAGAATTTCAAGAACGCTTATTCGCTGAGGTAAAGGAATTGATCTTAATGACTTGGGGGATAAAATATTTGCTAACCAGTATAATTTATCAATACCTTTCGATTTGGATATTAGTTTCTGATCAAAAAAGGCAACCTGAAAATATTGCCTTAAACCATTCAATAAATCACCTAAACTCTTAATTGTAAGAGGATTAAAAACATCCCCAACCTTCCATTCCAAATTTTGTGCGTTAACATAGGTGGAAAAATCATCCGCTCCTGGAGCACTAAAAAGAGGAAAAATATCCTTGTTAATCATACTTATTACAAGCGCAATCTTATTAATAAGCAAAGCAGCATGTTCACTCTCAACAGTAGAAAACTGATTTGAAAGCGCAATTCTGTTTTTTAGAAACTTGACTGCTTCAGGATGTAAATTTTCAACTTCTTTAATAATTTGTTCTGTGCCATTAGGAATCCGAATATTAAAATTACCATCTAATACATTTAATCTGTTTCCATCATAAGTAAACTTATACGTTCCAACAGAACAAACTTCTTTATTTGATGCATCTACAACTAATTTTTGTATTTTAATCTCATCTCCTTTGACTCCTTCTTTTATTCTGGCTTCTTTTTCGAGTTTAGAATTATTGACAATATCTACATCAGCATCATTGCCATAGTATTCTATAATCTTTGACTTCTGATAATATCCATCAGAAATTAGTCTTCCTTGTGTATTAAGATCCGCAATTTTGAATTGGTTCCTTTGGCGAAATAGATAAGTAATATTTTCAACTGAAAATTCCACTAAGAATCCATCCAAATCGTGTCGCACTTCATTTGTGAAATTATCACTTCGTACCACTCTTCCATTTTTTAATATTTCTGCTTTTGCCATGATCTTATATGAAAATATCTGAAGTTAAAATTGTCCCTAACAAGCTATTATCCTTAAAATACTTGCTGTAATCTGAAGAAAAAAAGCTTCTCCTGTCAAGGGAATAAATGATTATATCTGATTCAGGAGTATAAAGCTGCAACTGTCCGCTATTACTTTCGCCAACTATTCCCAGTCTATACTTTTGGTATATGGTATTTTGTGAGATAGTGACTTCGTTCGCATCAATAAATACATTCTTAAGATGCAATCTTACATTTGATAAAGATTGAGTATTCAATAGCAACTTTAAACTATCATTTTCAGCTTTAGTTATACCCAATAAAACCTTACTAGGAATTGTATCATTTGTAGTCTTTAGCACCAGACCAGTAATGGTCTGTGATTCATCTGTAAAAAAAGTCAGTCCATAAAAAAATGGTTGATTAAGATTATAAGCATTAGTTCCATTAAAACCACCGGAAGCTGAAGAGAGAGAATCCGCACTTATTGACATTGCGCGAGAAGTTCCAAGAGTTAGACTTGAGGTATCTCCTAACTCCGTTGTATAGGTAACTCTATTTAATTTTGTTGTAAGATTAGTATTTGTTTCAATAAGATCATTAATGGTGGAGGTTTGAGCTACTGAAAGACCAACATTCTCCATATCATTATAAGATTTGATGAGTTGTGGTCTTTGCTTGGATAACACAGAGTAGGCTGAATTTGTACTTGTTCGCAACAGTGCGAACTCACTATGCAAATCAAATATGTCATTAAAGAAATTGGGTTGGTTAACATCCCGTATAGAGCTTTCATCTTCACTACCATTCTTTTCGACATAACTATATCGTTTTCCCTGATACAACAGAATATTAAAAGAAGCAATATTCACTTTAGCACCATCCGAACCAGTAGCTGGATTAGACAAGACAATAATCTTAGTAAACCTACTGGGAACACCATCAATCGAATCCGGCAATCTCAAATCATCCGCATTGCAAAAATTATTATGTTGCGCATTATCTATCCGAGCCACCTGTCCATACAACATGGTATTCACATTGTTATCCGTTACCAATTGCAAAAACAACTTATTCCTGGTACCAGTATGTGTCTGAACAGCATCGTTAATCAGCAGAGGCCATTTCTCCTTTTCATAAGCAACATCTGTGAGTGCCATTTCAACAGTCCCCATCTTCAACGACATCCCCTCAACCTCCCCAATGTTATAATTCCCATAGAAATTATAAGATCTCGTTCTGTCACTTTGGATATACAGATAAAGCCTGTTTTTCGTGTAAAAATTATCGATCACTTCGTTATAAATGCTCAATCCTTTCTTTGCCACCTTAACACCAGCGTTATCGACCTTTACAGTCCCGTTATCGGTATGAAAACCAAAGTAAGCCGCTGCATCCAGGAACTGAAAAATATGCTCACGTTTCAGTTTCTGTTGAAAAACATCCATTTCTGCAGGAAGGATAATCTTTGCTTCATTTGCCCGTGCATAAGCCAGGTCAAAGACAAATTCATCATTCGGTACAGGCAGTCTATAGTCCCCATAATTTAAGACGATGTCTATCCCGCACTCTCCGGAAGCAAAATTCCCCAGAGATGCGCCCATTTCTATGACCGGCAATTCGAAAGCCATTTCTTCCTTTTCAATGAATTCGCCATTACTCTCTACATACTCTGACTCCTTGAAAAAGAAGTCAGACAACAATAAATCATCGTTCTGTTTTAACGGATCATAACCGAGAAATCTGGCCATGAAAGTTGGTGGAGTTGTTCCCGGGTTGATTCTGTTATGAAAAGAAAGGAAACTCGCATTGACTTTGTTGATAAAGTCTGAGGTACTTGCAGTTGGAGTGATGACCTGATCACCCAAAAAGAAATCACTTTTCTGAAGTCCCCTGTAAATAAAATATTTAACATTAAAGCCGGTTATAGGCTGCGTGAATGGGCGTAAAATTACATTCACTTTGTTAGTGTCGCCGGTCTGAGGTTGCACCAGCATCACCCCTTTGCAGATTGCAAAGGCTTTTGATCCCGACGCAGTAAACTTATTGGTCAACCTGAATTCACGGTCTGATACCGGCCCGAAAGCCTGTCCTTGAACCTGCGTCATAGACGCGGGTGTCGTAAAGAAGTGTGAATCAGGCGAGAATCTGGACATATAGTTGTCTGAACTTGCCATAGTATATTGGTTATGAGGATTAATGAATTTCTATTGTGGCAGATGCCGTAATCTTGTTGTATCTTACCGTACCTATCTTATAATAATCAGAAGGGAGTGTGGAGTTTGGAGCCTTTTTCATGGTACTAAGTGCGACCTGGTTTGAAGAAACCCTTGTACCACCTGTATTGACAAAATTGGTTCCCGAATGTGTCATCGTTCCTCCTTTGTAGGTCACCAGTTCTACATTGAAGTTACCTGTCACAGGAGTGCTGTACCATACCGCATATAGTCCTACTTCGACCACCTCCGGCAAATTAGGAAAGGCATTCAGGAAGGTTTTCATACCAATCAATGCACCTTCATAGCCGTTAGTTCCGGTATTGTCCGTACCCCATTGCAGATAGGTATTGGCTGGAGTGGCGTCTCTTGGAACTACAGTATTTCCCTGGCCATATCCTACGTAAACCTCATCGTACTGCGTTCCGGTATTCTCGAAGCCGACCAGAATATCCAGATCGGATCCCGCTCCTTCACCCCATTGATAACTTACCGCCATAAAATCAAAATCACTGACTTCAATTCCCGGATCCGGAGCAGTATGACTGAGGGTTGCCGTTGCTACATTATAATTGAAACGCAGGATAACGGGAAGATAATTTTGATTATAATTACCATTCATTCCTCCCAGAACCTGGTTACTGAAAGAAGTCATGAATCCCATATTTGCTCCTCCGATTACCGTTGGCATATAAGATCCCGGAGCACCGTTCATAGCCATCTTCGACTCTTTGGTTTTTAGGGCATAAACACCTGAAACTGAAGCCGGGCTCAATGATCTGCCTTTAATGTAGAACACAAAATCTGCAGTCCCCGGATTCTCCCGGACCAGTTTATCTATATTGAATTCAAACCTCCAGCTTGTCGACGAAGGGTTATGATCTGAAGCCAGTACCAATGCATTTTCAGGAGTCATTCCTACCGGTGCAATGTTGTTTCCTGTATAGGCAGCCAGATGATGACCGGTAACCTCAGCATTGTCAACATATCCAATCAGGTCTAATGGAGGTGAATTGTAGAAATCTACGACCAATACTCCGGCCTGCAGCTTATTACGAATATCAATCTGTCTCGTTACCTTTACAAATCCATTTTGCAGGGCACTGATGTCTACCTGCCTGATCTCGGTACCCGTCATTCCACTAATAGCTGCGGTATAAGTTTTCCCAACAAAATACCCTTCTGTAGAAGCAAATGTAAAATCTGTAGTAACATCGCGCTGAGAACCATCAGAATAAGATCCGAGCACACTATATGTCGTTGTACTGCCATTGTCTATAACATCTGGACCAATAATAGATAGTGAAACCAACGTAACTGGTGTGGTATTGAGGATGGTAACTTGTTTTGTTAAAGTTTCAGCCCCGGCTTTTACAGCGGTTACGGTAGCATTCAGATCGGCATAACTTGTGCTATCATCCAAAGTCTTAAAGAGGTTACCATCAAAGCTGCCTCCTTTATCAGTGGTAAAAATATATCCTAAGGTGATGTCTGTGTTAGAGCCATCAGAAAACAATTGGAACACGTAATACTTGCTGCTGCTACCTTCGTTAAGCGATGCTGCACCATACAATATGACAGAGGCTGGAAGTTTACAGGTGGCAAACTGAATTGTTTTAATTCCGGACCATCCTTCATGACTTAGAATCCTTAGTCCGAGGCTATGGTCCCCGCAGCTGATTTTATCATTGAAGCTGGCAGTTTGTTGTTCGGTCACAAGAGATTCATCCAGATACCATTGGTAAGCCAGTACACTTTCCTGGGCTGTAGGAGAATCAAAGCTGACCTGAAAATTGACACTATTGTCGCTGAAATAAGAATCGCCAACAATAGAAAAGGCGGGGCCGGAGAGGCAGGGGGTTAAAGGCATTTGTATTATTTTTTAATAAAAAAATGGGTGAGTAGAAGGAGATAGAAATAGCGGGTTAAATACGCCTGATGTTACCTAACCGGAGTACAAAAATGACAGCAGCGATTGCCACCAGAAGGGCAGCAAACCAGTATTGCAGATTCACAGGCGTTTTCTCGGTCAGCACTTTCGTCTTTTCGTCTTTCACCTGGATCCTGGAATGTTCAGTCTGATCAGATTGCACTTTGATGTCCTTATGAATAACAGTCTCTTTTTCAATGCGAACCGAAATCTTACGGGGTTTTAAAATTGCTTCTGCAAGCAATCGCTGTGTGACGGGATTCAGGATCAGCCGGACATCCACCAGGTCATTTTTGATCGCTGTGATTCCGTTGACCAGGCTATCCATACCAAAACTATTTTCCTGCCGGATCAGCTGTTCCGGAATCAGGACAAGGGTATCCACCTTTTCCTTTATTACCAACACAGACCGGTCCGTAACCGTCTTTGCAGAATCTCTGGAGTATTCAGCCGTCAGCTTAAAAAGATCGCTTTCACGGGACTTATTTACCTTTCTGAACAGGTTACATCCGGAAATGAACAGGATCATGGTGATGACCATTGAGTTTAAGATAAAACGTTTCATAATTTTTTGATTAAAAGTTCCAGTTCTGCGGCTTTAAGGTTGATGCTGTCCAATTTCTTACGTATCGGACTGTGATAAGATTCCACAAATAGTCGCTGAACTGTAGGTCTGTTAGACGACGCTCCGGAAACAAACAGCAGGAATGCCATCATTATAATTAGCTTTTTCATTAGAATATATTTGTTTTTTAAAGGCTATGAAGCGATCATGATCTTGTTATTATTCATCAGGATCTATTGTTTTTATTGTATTCATGAGCTCGCAAGCGAGGTTCATTTCGTTGTGTGATCTGTAAGATCATGATGGCTTCATCTCTTCTTATTTTCTTTAAAATATTTCTTAACTGACTCGACAGTTCCATTCAGATTGATGAGCGAAGTATCCAGTTTCCTGCTGTTGCTATCCTGTTGTTCTTTGTATGGTGCCAGCTGCCTTGGAAGTTCTCTCTGAACCCCTGTAGCAACGGCCACATTAATCTTTTCATTGAGCATCGTAATGTCCTGAATCCTCAGCCGGTTCATTTCATTGTTGATGTTATATTGCCAGAAGTTAAGCCCTACAGAAAGGATCAGCATGGTAGCGAATGGGTTCTGTTGCACCGCGGAAAATAAGCGGTCAAACATTCTCTCTAACCATGCTGCCTTTCTATCGATAATGTCCTGGGCAGCATCGGGGCCATGTGTTTCTATCTCTTCCATCTACTTTGCGATTTCAAAATGCATCCAATCATAATTTTTCTCTCTGCCCAGGGAGAGAAAGCCGTGTTGATAAAAGATATCGATCATAGCCTGATATTCAGGTCTTGCGAATCTTGCTGTTCTGGCCGTCTCTCTCAGTAAATTTCTATCCGGGTCCAGGTCAATGGCTGTTCCCCAGGAATGACGCGAAAGCGTTTCTGTACTTCCCCTCATAAAGCGGTAATTGAAACAACCACCATAGAGGTCAATTCCTAATTCTACAAGCCTTTCATAGCCATAATGGCCAAGGATATCTTCGAGAACGGCCAGAAGCTGATCAGCGATCAGATGATGACATTGGATTCTGGTTACATAAGAACTTCTCTGCCATGCAATCCGCATTTTAAATGGCAGTGTGATGGTGGTCAGATAACCGGCACCGGTTGCATTTGGGATTCCGTATTTCGCGTTTAATTGCTCTGTATCTATCATAATTTTTTTCTTTTTTTACAACACTCATTTTTAATACTTTATAAGACGAGGCCACTAAAAAAAACCAGCATCAATACGAATTTCAATCTTGCAAAATCGCTGGAATTTACCCCAACATTAACTGTAGCAATACTTCCAGTTCATTGGTAGTTAATGCAGGATTTTCTGTATACAGATCTTCCAGGTGTTTTTGACTAAGGATTTTTAAAGACTGAGCTTCAATATCCGTCTGATCCTCACTTAGTTTTTTCAGTGCATTGCTCACTTCATTTACTTCTTCAATGCGCTCCGCACCGGTAACCGAACCATCTACATTAAAAGTCAAACCACTCTCGGTACAAATTGCCTCTCTCAATTCCTGAAACTGCTTTACAACGACTGATAAATTTGACTTGAGTTTGATCACCGGGAATAACAATTCTGTGCCTACAGATTTGATGGTACATTTACCCAGAATTGCGGAAATTTCTAACGCCGTTGCGTAATTGATTGCTGTGTTTGTATTCATGATTTATATATATAATTGTGTTATTAAACTAAATATTTGTGCATAAGCAGGCCTGTCACCATGCCCTTTAAGGCATTTAGATTAAGGTTATTCTGTTGAATTTTATGTCGCTTTGAGTGTTCCTGATTTGTAATATAAAGATACGAAAAATACTAACAATATTAGCATTTTAAGACTTATAATTTCAGGATAATAAGGTCTTTTTATTCAAAAAAGTTATTCTCTATTCTGATCAGGTCGTAGATGCGGTAAACCTCTTCCCTGAAGCCCTCATAGGCTTTAAATGCCACAATTACCCCCGGAGTTGACATACTCAAAACCTCTTGTGAAGTGCCAATTAAACCCGAAGCCTGCTTCAGTACACCAGGTACCGTATTTCTACGAACGAGCTGCATGATCTTTTCCGGATCATAAAATAATAGCAGAACCGCAATCAGTAACTCCCTTTCATAGGTAATGTTTGTTTTTCCCTTTCCATTGGTCCAGCTTTCTACCTGGATCCCCTTTATCTTTTTAAAGGTGGAAACGATCTTTTCAATGTTGGAAAGATCCGTTAACCGTTCGTCAGGCAACGTTTCTTTTATTTTTTCGGCAATGATGTCTGCAATTTCCGGATACTCTTTCCGCAACACTGCGACCATTAGGTTTGAGCTGTATTCCATAATCGTTAATAATGATATTCATAACTGTGCGCAATAGTTTTATTTAGCACAGAAATAAGTTAAAATGTATATTTATTTATAGTTTATTTACTTCAAATGCACGGTAACTCGCCATGATTGCATTTGAGATCACCATCAGGTTTAATTTCAGGTGGATGATCAGCGCTTTTGCTGCGGCAACATTCATTTCCAGATTAGGCTGTCCTCTTACCTCGATTCCGTTTTTTAATTTTTTGTACTTGCTTGGTTCAAATAGCAAGATGAAGGTTTGAAGATCATCCCTTTCTTCTTTAAGTATTACCACGTTATTTTTCATAGGTTTAAGTTTTGGTGCTATGGCCATACTCAAATAAAAAGCGGCCGTTGTTGTTCTATTATTTCTTTCAGATCCAGCTCGTCCAAAATGCAGGACCTGAAGAAAGCATAAAGGGCGAATCTCTTAGCCATACTTTTGATCATCTCTATTGCGGATCCATCCTGTACTGAGTTCAATTTCCTCTGGATTTCTGTCTGTTTTATTCTGGAGATGGTTCTTCTTTGCTCTCTGCCAAGAGATTCGTTCAGATAACGCCTGGCTTCGGCTACAAATTCCCACTTCTCGCGGTTGTTAAATGAGATTAGTGCCAGTCGGTCTAAAAAATCGTACACAATGGCTCCTGATAATACTTCTTTTCCGGAGTTCATCATATGCATGGCATTAATGGCATTGTCCCGGGCCACATTAAAGCGACTATCTTTGTCCGGAATCCGGCTCTCTTTTTTTAAAAGGGCATCTCTGGCCAGTTGTTCACGGCTTTCGCAACTCAAATGTGCTTCAACAAACTTTTCAAATGAAACTACATTTAGTCCGTAATAGGGTCCAAACTTGCCCCTGATTCCTCTGGAAAAAGCCAGGGGAATTTCTGCCAGCCGAATCGAAGGGAATTTGCGGGGGATAAGATCTGCCAGCTCATTGGCGAGATAATCCTTATCTTTTTGTGTAGGCTGTGTCATCCCGAGATCAGTATAGGACTTGGCAAGAGACATGACGATCACCTTAAATACTTCCTGATCTTTATGTTTCTTAATCGATGGCATCGTTAAGATCTGCCTTGTTTGCTGTACAGAAGTATTTTCCTGATCAGCAGTTTCGTTCATAATGGCTAACATCGTTTTCATAATTGTTTCGTTCTTCTTTCTACGTGCCTCCATTCCATTGCAGCCTCCACCCCTTTGCCTGTTCCTGACTGTTCTCTTGTTTTAATCATCTGCTGCTGCTCCTTTACTAATTTCTCCATCCAGTTCTCTGCATTCCAGGCACCATTCTCAAAAAGCTGATCGGTTGTACCCAGGAAATTTTTAAAAGAATGACGGAAACTATCATTAATGCCTTTAAATTCTATATAGGCAGCAAACTGTTCTTCGAAATAAACCAAACGATCTGAGGCCTGCAGACATCTTAAAAAAACGGCTATCTGTCTGAGTTTATCAAAATTCGCAACCTCATTAAAACCAAAATATTTCATAAGTTTAGCGGATAAATTAAGGTCAATGGGAGGAGTATATTCCAATGTACTTTCCCCTTCCTCTTTCAATTCCTCTTCCTTTCCGTTCCCTTCCTGTACATCCAGTTGTTTCACCAATGCTTCTCTGTTATTATTCATTGGTTCAATTCCGATGTGCTCCGGTTCAGGAGGAAATTTCTCTCCTTCGGTTAATTCTTTCCCCGTAATCCGCTGGTGATCTCTGAAAGTCGGAACAACCCCATATCTGCATCCATTCACTTCATAAGATCTGATGAAGCCGTTTTTTTCCAATACATCCAGACTTTGTTGCATATTATAATCCAAAAAAGGTAAAATATCTAACTTCATAGACCTGGGCTTATATTCAAACCTACCTTTACTATCTGCCAGCATCCATAAACCCATAAATACAATCATGATATACTGCCCTGGATTTTCATGCTCCAGGTCCTGTAACTTTTCATGTCTTAAAAAAGCAGGTTTAACCGTTCTTATTCTTGCCACTCGTTATTAGTTTATAGCTTATAAATTTTAAAATATCAATCCAGGACCTCATGTCCCGGGCAACCTTTGAACGGACAAAATCCCTGACAACTCATTGCGCCTAACCATAGTTCTCCTCTTTCTTTCCTGATGCGAAGCTGCTCGCGCACTTCGGAAACTACTCCTCCAAATATGGATTGCAAGGCAGCATCTGTACAATCCAGCAACTGCACAATCGGAATATCAATGTGACTGCTTCTCATATAAACGTCTTAGATTAACTGCCCAGATTCCAACTTAGTGTTTGTTAAATCTAACTTTTCATTCAGAAGGTCATTTTTAAGAACTTCCTCCAGAAGCAGCTTCTCCAGAATCTTAATCCTTTGCTTCAAAGCCTTTAATGTGTTCGTCTCTTCCATAGCTATAAAATTATAATCAACTAATAATCAATCAAAAAAGAGTCAATCAACTCCCTATATAATTCAATTCAACTTATTTAATCTTGTGTATTCCAATTATTAATATTCAGGATATATTTGGAATATGATTCTTAAAATATATATTTGCTGAACTATACAGAACAAATATAGTTCGTATTTACGAACTATTAAAACTATAATTTCGTAAATAAGGACATTTAAATCATAACGTATTGTGAATCAGGAAGAAAAAAATTCACAAAAATTCCAGAGACTTAAAGAGATCTACAGTTTCTTTAAATTCAAGAGCGACACAGAGTTTGGAAAAGCAATTAATATGTCCAAGTCTTACGTCTCTGAAATTTTGAAAAGTGAAAAGACACCCAAAACAATGGGACAGAAATTAGAAGACCACCTTGGTGTTTCCAGGAAGTGGTATGAAGAAGGTGAGGGAGAAATGCTACTTGAATCAGCAGCAATCCAAAAAGCAAACAGCACCTCAATAGGTGAAATCCATTATCCGCTGGAAGTCGGAGATTCTCCTTTTATAGACCTGGGAGAAGGAAAATACATAATGGTTGTACCATTAGTCAATGAATATGCATATGCCGGGTACTTGCCAGGCTACAGAGATCCGGAATATTTAGAAGAATTACCAAAGCATACGATTATCGTGGATAAACATCATAAAGGTCAGTACAGGGCTTTTGAAATTGTAGGAGACAGTATGGACGACAATACCAAAGAAAGCATCAGCGACGGAAGTATTGCCACCGGAAGAGAAATCCAGCAGCATTTATGGACCAGTAAGTTTCACACCCATAGGTTCAAAGATTACATCATCGTTCATAAAAAACATGGTATTATTGCCAAGAGGATCACCCACCACGACACAGAAACCGGCGTGATTACCTGTCATTCTCTTAATCCTGATAAAAACAGATACCCCGATTTTGACATCCACCTGGATGATGTACGCCAGATGTTCAATATTGTAAACGTATTACAGAAGAGATAAAGACTACATGGCAGAACTCAAAGAAACAACAGAAGAAGCAGAGCGATTGAAGGTCTTCAGAAAAGCCGAAAAGATGGGTCAGGAAGAGTTCGGAAAACAACTTGGCCTTGACCATTCAGTAATCAGCAGATACGAAAATAACCGTCTAAACATCCCTATTGATTTCATAAAAAAGCTCCACGAAGTATTTAACATGTCCTTTGAATGGTTTTATACCGGCAAAGGCAACAGGAAGTTCACTCCGGAAAAAGGAACCCTGATTAAAGACATCAAAACATTGGAAACAAATCAAAAGATCCTGACGGAACAGGTATCCGCACTAAAATCAGAATTACTAAAACTTCATAGAGAATTCCATGCTTTTAAAGCTGAAATGAAGTAAATTAGGGGATGAAGAAATTCGCCCTGATATTCCTTATTTCTTCCTGGACAATCAGATCAGATGCTCAGGAAGAAATCAAAAATTACAAGCCATATTTTGCCGCCACAGATTATCAGGGTAAAAACAGGATGACCTTACGGGAATTCGAACAGTCAGGCCAGAAGTACTACCTGACTGTTGATCCTCAAAACCTGGAAACACAGATCATCAAGGCTGCAGAACTTAGCACAAAACCTATTTCAAACTGGCAGGAATCACTTTACCTCAAAGGTAGTCCTTATTTAAAAGCCATTCAGGCAGCAAAACAGCAATCCATAGCCCTTCAGGACGCGGGAATTACCCATGGCTTTCCAAAAGAAAAAGGAATTACGCTGACAATTGACCTCTGTCCTTCTCACAAAGCCTTAGACCGGGTGATATTCACCTCTTTAATCACTGAATTTCAAAAAATCGAGAAACCAGTTCCTGTCGCATTGTCCATTACCGGCAAATTCATGACCAATCATGCTGCCGATATCGACTGGCT
Source organism: Pedobacter steynii (assembly GCF_001721645.1). Lineage (NCBI taxonomy): Bacteria > Pseudomonadati > Bacteroidota > Sphingobacteriia > Sphingobacteriales > Sphingobacteriaceae > Pedobacter > Pedobacter steynii. The sequence goes on from NZ_CP017141.1 coordinate 422,584, forward strand.
TAAAGCACTGGAAAAATCCGGAGATCTAGCCATCACCTGGACCAACCATACCTTCAACCATCGTTATGACCCTAAATCTCCTTTGGCCATTAACTTCCTGCTGGAACCAGGCACAAGTGTGATGTACGAGGTTCTGGCAACAGAGATACTGATGATACAAAAAGGGTTGTTACCTTCCATTTTCTTTCGCTTCCCAGGCTTAGTTTCCGATCAGAAACTTGTAGATGAAATTTTAGCGTTCGGTCTTATCCCGGTAGGAAGTGATGCATGGCTGGCAAAAGGACAACGAACACATGCAGGGAGCATAGTCCTGATCCATGGAAATGGCAATGAACCAATAGGTGTTCACGACTTTATCCGCTTACTAAGGACAGAACAGACAGCAGTACACAGTAAACAATGGCTGTTATATGACTTGCGTGAAAGCATTACAGAAGAATTTAAATAACCGCACATTTTAAAGAAAAACATGGAAATAGGGATCAGCACCTTTGGCGAAGTACAACCAGATGGCACTGCAGGAAAAGCAGAACACGCACACCGACGGGTTCAGGAATTACTGGAAGAGGTAAAACTTGCTGATGAGGTTGGTCTGGATGTATTTGCATTTGGAGAACACCACCGTCCGGATTTTGTCATTTCGGCACCTGAAATTATGATGGCCGCAGCCGCAGCCATTACCAAAAAAATTAAACTATCTAGCTCAGTAACCGTGTTGAGTTCAGCCGACCCCGTTCGCATTTTTCAGAATTTTGCTACTGTAGACCTGATTTCTGGTGGAAGAGCTGAAATCATTGCCGGCAGAGGATCTTTCACTGAATCGTTCCCCTTATTCGGTTATCATTTGAATGATTACGATGAACTGTTCACCGAAAAACTAAATTTGCTACTCCAGATTAACGAGGAGGAAGTGGTAAGCTGGCAGGGAAAATACAGGGAATCTATTGTGAAGCGTGGGATTTATCCCCGGCCCATTCAATCCTCAATTCCAATATGGATCGGAGTTGGAGGCACGCCTGCATCCGCGCAAAGAGCTGGAAAACTAAATCTTCCTATGGCCGTAGCCATACTGGGCAGTCCCCCGGAGCAATTCGTCCCTTTTGTAAACCTCTATAGAAAGTCAGCAACCGATGCTGGACACGATGCCAGCAAACTTCAACTGGCAATCAGTTCGCAGTTTTACGTGGCAGAAACGGAGCAGCAGGCAGCAAACGAATTCTACCCTTCTTATGAACGATTGATGAACCGGGTAGGAAAAGACAGAGGCTGGTCGCCAATGAGCAGACAACAATTTGACTACCTACGCAACTCAGGCCCATTGGTGGTAGGGAGTGTCCAACGAGCCATTGACAAGATCATGCACCAATATGAACTGTTTCAAAACACCAGATTTCTGGCACAGCTGGTTACCGGTTCCATACCGCATAAACAGGTATTAAAGACTATTGAGCTCCTGGGAACAAGAGTTGCCCCTGTTATTAGAAAAGAAACAAAAAAACAACAATTATAAGGCAGTTTTATCGCTTAATATTCAGCAAGTATTTAAGAAGATTTATCTGAATGCCCCAGATTTTTCTCCGGGCTAACGATATCTCTAACCAATTGTTTCACCTCTTTGATCTCTGGAAAACGTCCCATTTCCTTTCTATCAAACACCTGGACTTCATTTATGGTGATGATATAGGTACCTCCTGTTTCACTGGGTTTCAATAAAACCCCGCTAATTTCATCAGTAAATGTTGTTAATAATTCCTGTGCCATATAAGCAGCTCTAAGCATCCAGCCACATTTAGGACAATATTCAATAGCAATTGTTGGTTTCATTTTCTTTATATATCAAGGTTATGTTAGCTCCTTATATGCCAGCCTCTGGTTTTCGTAAAAGCACGCAGGCCCTGGTGCGATAATGTAGCTCCTATTCCGGAATGCTTCCTTCCGCTCCAGGGAAGTCCGGCACTAACCCGATCACAACAGTTCCAATATCCTGAGCCCGAATCAACCTGCGAAAGAATCCGCTCTGCACGATCGAAATTCTTCGAGTATACCGCCGCGGTTAAGCCATAGGTTGTACCCTGCATCATTGCAATCGCCTCTTTGTCATCTTTCACCTTCATAATACCGACGATAGGTCCAAAACTTTCCTGCTGCATCACTTTCATATCATTTGTGACATTCGTAAGCACAGTTGGCTCAAAGTAATAACCCTTACCTTCTCCCCTTTTTCCTCCAGTCAATAGTAAAGCGCCCTTTTCCACCGCATCATTCACCTGCCCCTCCAGCACCTCCAGTTGCTCTCCTCGCGTCAAAGGCCCGATGTAAACCCCATCTTCAGTAGGTATTCCTTTTTTCCAGGATTGTACTTCTTTCAAAAAGGCGTCAACATAGACTTCATAAACCCGCTCATGAACATAAATACGCTCTACCGCACAACAGCTCTGTCCATTGTTGTAAAAGGCTCCATCTGCTGTTCCGACAGCAACGGAAGCCACATCATTTACATCATCCGCTACATACAAAGGATCCTTCCCTCCCAATTCCAGTTGACAAGGCACCATTTTCAAAGCTACCTTCTCATAGATGTATTTACCGGTTTTGTAAGATCCGGTAAAAAAGTAGCCATCAAAATCCATATCTAACAAAGATTCTCCTGTTTCCTTTCCTCCGATAGCTATCTTAAAAGCATCCTCAGGCAATCCTGCTTTTCTCCATAATTTCTCGATTTCCAGACCAGTTAATGTGGCGTATTCAGAAGGTTTATACATCACTGTATTTCCCGCTATCAGTGCCGGAACAAAAACATTTACCCCAACCAGATAAGGATAATTCCAGGCAGAGATATTACAAATCACACCAAGCGCATCATAAGAGATTTTTTCTTTTAGCTCTTCCGTATCAGTTACCCATTCATCAGAAAGGTATTTTTCCCCGTTGTTCATCATCCACTGGATCCGTGTTCTGGCACCGTTGATTTCATTTCTTGCCTGCTGCAAAGGTTTCCCTACCTCGGAAGTCAGTATGGCAGCCAGCCTTTCCTTTTCTGTTTCCAACAAATCGTAAAACCGATGAACCACCGCCAGTCTTTCTGTCAGGCTTTTCTTCGACCATTGCAATTGCTCCGCCTTAAGCAGGCTATATTTTTTATCAAGACTAAGCCTGCTGTCTTCCTGAACTGTTGTGATTATTTCTGCTGTAGCTGGATTAATGATGTTCATTTCTTATGATTTCTTACTTCAATGATAAACTGTTCTTTGATCTTTTGCGAAAACGGATTGTTTTCTTTCTCTTTCATTCTTTCGGGATGCCACTGCACCCCAATCATAAAGCCCATATTGGTTTTATCTTTATACTCCAGACCTTCAATGATTCCATCTCCGGCATCCGAATAAGCGCTAACCATTAAGTTTTCTCCAATATGATCGGTATGCACCGCCTGGTGATGTGCGCTGTTCACAGATCCATATTCCTCTCCGGTAACGGCATACAACAGACTATTCTTTTCTAAATTAATGTGATGAATTTTATCTTCTGCGCCTTTCTTATGCACCGCATTCGCACTTTCTCCAATGTCGTCAAAAACCTTCCCACCTTCCAAAATGTTAATGTATTGCATTCCTCTACAGATCCCCAATACCGGAGCCTTTTCTTTTTTTGCATGCTCATAGATCAGCTTTTCAAAAGCATCTCTTTCCGGTAAAAAGGATTCCGGACGATGAGGGTAATCGGGTGCGCCGCCGAATACAGAAGGCTCCACATCAATCCCGCCTGTCAGTACAAAACCATCGCAACCTGCAATATCTTCTATATTTTTCTTTTCGAAAGAAAGCTCGACCAGCTCCAGGTCTGTTCCAAGGTCCAGGGAAGTAAACCAATTCCAGTAATTCTGAGAGTTTGTTTCTGTATAACTAATTCCAATCTTCTTCATAAACTATAAACACTTCAATCCTGTTAAAGCGCTTTTAAATATAACTGTTTAAAATCTTCCCTTGTAACTGGTTTCGGATTATTAGGGTGTGCAAAATCTGCAAAAGCCAGATCAGCCAATGTTTCAATATGCTCAGACTTCACCCCAATATCAGTCAGATGGTGGGGAATATTCAGTTTAGTATTGAGTTCAAAAAGATACTTCACCACTGCTTCACCACTTTCTTCCTTCAGCTCCAGCGTTTTGGCTATGCGACGGAATTTATCTTCAAAGCCCGCAATATTAAACTCCATTCCATATGGTATATTCACTGCATTAGCCAGTCCATGATGGGTATCGAGCAGAGAAGAGAGCGGATGGGCCAAAGAATGAACCACTCCTAAGCCCTTCTGAAAGGCAATAGCCCCCATCATGGAAGCCATCAACATCTTACTTCTACTCTCCAGGTCAGACTGATGTGTAGCCTTTTCCAATGCGTCTTTAATCAGATAAATACCTTCCAAAGCAATTCCATCACATAGTGGATGTGGATTTTTTGCCAGGAAAGCTTCCATATTATGTGTCAGGGCATCCATCCCAGTTGCGGCGGTAATATGGGGAGGCAGATCCATTGTTAATACCGGATCAGCAAATACGATTTTTGCCATTAACTTAGGAGAGAAGAGAATCTTTTTCTGATGCGTTTCATCATCAGAGATAATCGCACTTCTTCCCACTTCACTTCCCGTTCCTGAGGTAGTAGGCACCGTAATAAAGTGAGGCACATCATTCGTCACATATATATCGCCACCAATCAGGTCGTCGTATTTAAACAGATCTTCCCGATGGTTCACCCGCAGTACAATTGCCCTGGCTACATCTAAGCCAGCCCCACCTCCGACACCGATTACACTGTCTCTCGAAGTCTGGTCCCAAACCTCTGTACCTTTGTAAACATCACTCTTTACAGGATTCTTATGAATATCACTAAACACCTCCACTGAAAAAGAATGAGCTTCCAAATCAGCCACAATCGCTTTAAAAAAAGGCAATGCTGCCACTGTAGGATCTGTAACGATCAACGGACGTTTTAATCCGTTAGCCTGCAGGTAGGCAGGCAGTTCCTTAATTGCTCCTGCTCCAAAACGAATGGTAGTAGGAAAATTATATTGATATACTTTATCAAATGTCATAGCTCTTATCGCTTAAATAATTTCAAAATATCTTTTCATCTCCCAGTCGGTCACCACTTTTGCATATTGTTTCCACTCCCATTCCCTGGTTAACGTAAAATGTTCTACAAAAGATGCTCCGAACAACTCCGCTGCAATCGGAAATGTTTTCATTTTTAGGGTCGCTTCGTGCAGGTTTCCGGGAAGGATGCCATTAGAAAGATCTTTATAACCATTTCCTGTGGTCGCTTCCTTATCCAGACTAAGCTTGTTTTTAATCCCATATAAACCTGCCGCCAGGCAGGCCGATAGCGCCAGGTAAGGATTGGTATCTGACCCCACCACCCTCGTCTCTAAACGGGTGGCCTTCACATTTCCAGGCAAAGCCCTTAAAGCAACGGTCCTGTTATCAATTCCCCAGGTTAAAGTTGTCGGTGCCCAGGCACCTTCCACCAATCTTTTATAGCTATTAATCGTTGGCGCTATCATCGGCAAAATATAAGGAAGACAGTGCAGCTGTCCGGCAATATAACTCTGCATTAACGGACTCATTTTATGTTCCGAACTTTCGTCGTAAAATAAATTATGTTTCCCTTCGTTATCCCATAAGCTTTGATGGACATGCCCGCTACACCCCGGCAGATGCTCACTGATTTTAGCCATAAAAGTGGCCATAACTCCGTGTTGATAAGCAATTTCCTTAACCGCGGTCTTAAATAATATGGCTTGATCTGCTGCCTGCAATACCTCAGCATATTTAATAGCCGCTTCGTACACCCCAGGACCAGTCTCTGTATGCAGACCTTCTACAGGAACCCCGAATTTACACAGCAAATCAAACAGGTCCGTCATATAAGAATTTTTCAGACTGCTGCGTAAAATAGAGTAACCAAACATGCCTGGTGTTAAGGGATTCAGGTTATGAAAATTCTTCTGATGTGTACTTTCTGGTGTTTCTGCGAAATTGAACCATTCAAATTCCTGAGAAAAATAAGGACGGAAGCCCAGCTCCTCAGCTTCAGCAAGAACCTTACGAAGCAATTGCCGAGGACAGGTGTACGCCGCCTCATTATTTTCATTAATAAAATCACCCAGAAAAAAAGGAACATCATTTTCCCAGGGGATCTTACGAAAAGTATTCAGATCCAGCTTCACCTGAGCATCTGGATATCCCGTATGCCATCCGGTAAACTTTACATTATCATAAGCAACATCCCCCATATCCCAGCCAAAGGTGACATCACAGAAGCCCAACCGGCCTTCTACCATTGCTGCAAATTTATCTGCCGCAATATATTTACCTCTTAGTACCCCATCAATATCTGCCACAGCCACTTTTACCTTTCCCGAAGGGTGTTGTTTTACGTATGCTAAAATTTCTTCTGTTGTCATTTATGCGCTGTTTTAAAGGTTCTGTATAACAAAAATGTAACTGCCAGTATAGAGAAATAGATCAGGCCCAGCTTAGGATTAAAAATAAACATGGCGATAATCGATACCGATGCAATAGTCAGGGCCACCATCGGTAATAAAGGATAAAAGCGAATCCGAAAAGGACGCGGCAGTTCCGGTTCTCTTTTCCTTAAGATTATAATCGAGACCATGGAAATGATGTACAAGGTTAAAGCGCCAAAAACAGAAACGATAATGATTTCTGAGGTTTTTCCGGAAAGCAGGGCGAGAATTCCGATTACCATATTCCCGATCAGAGCATTGGCGGGTGTATGAAAACGCGGAGAGATTTTACCAAGAAAAGCAGGGATATTGTGTACACGTCCCATCTCGTAGGTAGAGCGTCCGGCAGCAAGGATTAATCCATGAAAAGAGGCCACCAGGCCAAACAATCCAACCGTAATCAGTAAATGATACATCAGGTGGTTATTGCCGGTAATCTTTGCCAGTGCAAGGGGAAGTGGAGAATCGGAAGTTTCTCCGTTCAGACCATTCTTGTAGACAATCGCTTCCCAACCGGCAATTCCTGTTGCCGATATAAAAATCAGAATACATAAGATCGCCAGTGTAAATATCGCCCACCCAAACCCTTTACTGATGTCTCTTTGCGGGTTCTTGGTTTCTTCGGCAACATTTGCAATCCCTTCGATCCCCAAAAAAAACCAAATGGCAAAAGGAATGGCAGCAAATACTCCCGTCCAGCCATTAGGCAAAGCATTATGAGTCAGGTTAACCAGCTCGAATTTCGGCAATGCAATCCCCGAAAACAGCAATAGCTCTCCCACTGCAAAAATGGTTACGATAACTTCAAATGAAGCTGCGGCTTTCACCCCATAGACATTCAGGGCAGTAAAAATAAAATAGATCGCAATAGCGCTGGTCAGTACGGGAACCTGTGGATAGAATGCATTAAAATAGGCACCAATGGCAAAAGCGATTGCCGGTGGTGCCAGTATAAATTCAACAATCTGGGCAATACCGGCTATAAAACCGATATTTTGCCCCATTGCTTTATTCGCATAGTCAAACACTCCCCCTGCTTTAGGGATCGCGCAGGCAAGTTCTGCGTAACTAAATGTAAAGGTGACATACATCACCATAATGGCCAGGGTGGCCATTGCCATGCCCCCTGTGCCTCCTTTTTCCAGTCCGAGATTCCAGCCAAAATACATGCCTGAAATAACGTAGCCTACTCCAAGCCCCCACAACATAAAGGGAGTCAGTGTTTTCTTTAAACCCTTGTTTTGTGTCATTAGCTGATCTCTTTTACATGATTATAAATATAACATAAAATACTACTTTAACACCCACATCATCTGGTTAACATCATCGTTTCCACCATATTGACTTTGGATAGCCGCGGAAACATTAGCACTGTTATAATCCAGCTCATTTGAAGGGTACAACCAGCGTAAAGGAAATTGGGCTGTAGGACTGTTCAGGTTTGTTGTACTGTTTAAAGTGAATACCGGATACCCCGTTCTTCTGTTCTCAAACCAGGCGCTATATTTACTACCCTGTAAAAAGTTGGCCAGATATTTCTGGGTGATGATCTGTCCTATCTGCTGTTCGTTTGTCCCGCTTAGAACCACGCCTGTTGAAGCTGGGAAAGCACTGATATAAGCAGCATCCATTTTCATGTTATGATGATAATCCATCATATCAGGTGTATTTATGGCAATAAAATTCATGGAACTGGTGATCCCTGCAGCATAGTAAGCCTGTGCCCCTGTTCCCGTGATCCATCCCCTTACACTCGCTTCTGCCAGGATAAACTGCAGGTCCCAATAACTAAAGACACTTACCGGCTCTGCATTCACCAGCTGTACATAGCGGTTGTTCAGATCTGCATAATCTTTTCCAACCCGTCTGGTTTGCAGGCTCGAAAAAGCATCCGATGGTTCTACCCCAGGATAGGCATTGTAATCAGATTCTGATAATCCGGCAGTAACTTTTACAGGCGAAGGTTTCGCATAATAGAAAAGACGCCTGTCTTTTAAAGTTCTCAGCGGTGCCAGCAAAGTATTGGACAGCATGGTATAGTTTGATTTTACAAAAGAGTTACCAGATCCCGCGGGAACGTCAGACCATGGATAATTCTGTCCTGCCGTCGTATTGTAAGCCAAAGCAAAATTGTCCTTAAAGTCACGCATTAAAGGACGATTGGCTACAATATCTTTAAAACGCGCTATTACTTTCAGGTCTGCATCAGCTGTCTTTTTATACAGGTTATTTAACACATGTAGCTCAAAGCTATTCGTCAATCTTCTCCAGCTGTCGGTTTTTCCTCCATAAATCGGATCTCCATCAAAATTTGCCCCTTCAGAAAAGAGCTGATTGGCCTGATCCAGCTCATTAAGGATTCCCAGGAATACTGTTTTCTGAGTATCATATTTTGGTTTCAGTACATTTTCCGATTCCCCTTTTATCGCATCAGTATATGGAATATCTCCTACCTGCATGGTGGCCATAAAAAATTGCCAGGCACGAATAAAATGTCCCAAAGCCTGATATGATTTTTTCAGTCCTTCGCTGGTAGCATATTTTTCCATTGGAGCGATATTACGAAGAATGGTCACCCGGCTCAGATCAGCCCTGTTTAACTTATTATACTGCAGGTTTTCCTGTCCCTCGCCCCAGGTGAGGTATTTCCCTAAAAGAAAGGGCTGCATAAAAGATTTCTGTGTACTGATTTCACTCCTGGTAATGCTCAGGATCATACCTGTTGCCAGATTAGAAGAGTTTACCTGATCTGTTTTATTCGGATTTCTATTGATATCCTCAAATTTCTTACAACCCGTTGCCAGCGTAGCCATTAAGGGCAGTGCCAACATATATTTTAAAAGAATCCTTTTCATTAGAATATTTTTTTGTGAATGGTTATACTGTAGTTTCATCTGTTTTCCTCCTACAATCCTACTTTAATATTAAAGCCGACCATACGTTGAGAGGGTGAGTTCAGGTTTTCTGTAAACACATCCGGATCAGAGTATTTAAAGTCCGTCCACATCCACAAATTTTGCCCGGTAACAGAAAAGGATGCTTTTTTCAATCCCAATTTACCCAGAAACTGAGCCGGGAAATTATAGCCTACAGAAAGTTCACGAAGCTTTACAAAAGACTGATTCTGAATCCCCTTGTCGCCACCTCTGAATTGCTGCGCAAAATCCTGATAACCTACCTGTACATCGTTTGGCGCATATTGACGGGTATCACTGGTAATATTCCCATATTTATCAAACACGACAGTACCTGAAACCACTTTTACGCCCTGGCCTACATAATTATCAAGTCCGTTAACCACCTGATCATAGCGATATTGATTATCAGAATCCGGATTTGTTCCTGTGTCCCACATCTTATCGTACATGTAGTTATACATTAATCCGCCGATACGACCATCAATGTTAATACCCAGATTCCAGTTCTTATACCTGAAATTATTCATAAAACCGAAACTGAACGAAGGATCACCATATCCATATTTTTTATTGTAATCACTTTCAACAGGATATCCGTTATTAAAGATCACGTTCCCCTGAGGATCTCTAAGCCAATATCTTGCCTTATAAGTATCCAGTCTCTGTCCCTTTTTGGTCCATGGCTCATCCGGAGAATACTGAGGATCAAGATCTACATAATAACGATGTTGTGTAGCCCAGTTTATCGTGGAATACCATTCAAAATCCCGGCTCTTAATCACCGACCCATCCACAGTAATCTCCAATCCGCGACGCTCATAGGTCTCTTTGGTATTGACAATTGCCATGCTGAAACCGCTAAAGTTTGGAAGAAAAGCGGTCTGACTTCCGCCGGAAAGATCTGTCTGACGATTGTAATAGTATTTATTGTAATAAGCCACATCAAAATGCAGGCGCTTTTTTAACAGGTAAGCTGCAGCCCCTATTTCCCAGGTACGCTGCGAACTTGGTAACAGTCCTTCGCCCAGCAGATAGTTTGGATAGGCTGCGGAATTTAAGGTATTCCACACCGCCGTACTCGTGGTATATAAGCTATTGATTGCATAAGGATCAAATGCATTTTTAAATACAGCCCATGATCCACGAAGTTTAAACATATCAATAACCTTTGGTAATTTCACCAACTCAGAGACTACAACACTGGAACCGATTGAAGGATAAAAATAAGCTCTGGAAGACTTAGGCTGACTGGAATTCCAGTCATTTCTGCCTGTAAAATCCACAAAGACAGCATCATTCCAACCGATTGAAGCCCGGCCATAAATACTATTAATCTGCCTTTCTTCTGCCTCCTGTGCAATTGTAGGCGGCTCTATTGATCCGTTTAATGAGAAAAAAGTAGGAGAAATCAAACCATTTTTGGTTGTGGCGGTCAGGTTGTCTTTCCGGTAGTAAAAAAGAGTAGCTCCTGCAAGTGCATCGAAAGCCCATTTGCTAACCTTTTTTGAGTAAGTCAGAATAAGATCGTCGTTGGTACTAAAACCCTTTCTCGACATATTCCTATACATTCCCCTTGCATTCCATCCACCCCTGGTGGAGAAGATATTAGCAGTTGGGTTTCTCATGGTCTCCTCGTTGTTGTAATTGTCGTAGCCCAAACGAAGCATAAGATTAAAATCCTGATTGATTTTATAATTTGCAGTAACGTTTGCATTTATCGTATTTTCCGTAATTCCGTTCAGCTTTTCATTTGCAATTAAGTAAGGATTATCATACCAATTGGTATACATCCAGTTTTGTGTTTTATTCGGCACAACCCAGTAATCCTTATAATCACGGATGTCATATTCTGTACCTGTCCACATCACCAGTTGATAAAGATAACCCTGAAGATCATATCCACCACCCCAGATCTGAGGAGCTGACCTTCTGCTCATCCCAAGATGCCCCTCTATCTTAACCTTATCATTGACTTTAATTTCCCCGCCAGAGGTTAAATTCATCATATTGAGTTTCTGATTTGGAAACTGTCCTTTATTATAAATATGGTTTAATCCGATCCTGAAACTTCCATTTTCGCCGGTCTGGGCAATAGCAATGTTATTGTTGGCAATCACACCAGTCTCCATAAAGTTTTTCAGATTATCCTTACCTACAGAAACTAATGGCCTATTATCTTCGAATTGTTTAGTAACAGGATTCCAATCTCTCGCAGTATTTCCCACATCCAGCTTTGGCCCCCACACATAATCGTTATCAATCTGACCATTTTGCCCTCGTCCATAAGAACTCTGAACTTTCGGAACGGCCAGATAACCTAATTGAAGCATCGTATTGCTATTAAAATCAACGGAGAAGCCTTTTGTAGCAGCTCCTTTTTTGGTTGTTATTAATAAAGCACCGCCCTTTGCCCTGGATCCATATAATGCAGATGCAACTGAGCCCTTCATCAAATCCATGGTTTCAATATCATCGGAAGGGACATCCCTTAGGGTCATATTGCCATAGGGTACTCCATCGATCACCAATAAAATATCCTCACCTCTCAATTCCAGCTTTGGTTTCGCATTAAATTCTGTAGAATTCTGTACCACCAAACCAGCAACCTGGCCCGTTAATGACGTTCCAAGATCCACCCCTTTTACAGTCTGTACTTTCTCTCCTCCTATTCTTTGAGTTGCATAACCCAGAGATTTCTCGGAACGTTTGATTCCCAGTGCGGTCACCACAATTTCTGACAATTCCTGTTTCTGCGTTTCCAGCACAATGGTCAGCATCACCGAAGAGCCAGCAACGGTTACCTCTTTGGTAACGTAACCCAAAGAACGGATAACGAGTATATCACCGTCTTTTGCATTGATCACAAATTCTCCGTTTGTATTGGTTGAAGCGCCGTCTTTGGTGCCTTTAACCAATACAGAAGCACCAGGTAAAGGGTTTCCTTCCGTATCGACAACTTTCCCTCTGACATTGATCATAACCATGGGTTGTTCTGCCCCATTTTTTTTATCTTCCACACCTTTCTTTCTGATCACAACCGTTTTATTCATAATCATGTAAGAGAAAGGACGATCTTTTAAAATCCGGCCAAGGGCCTCATCAAGTGTAACATTCTTTAGTTCCACACTGATTTTTCCTTCTTCCTTGATCAGTTTATTGTTATAAAAGAAAGTGTAACCGCTTTGCTTTTTAATGCTTTCAAAGAGGTTATTGAAAGAAGTGTTTTTTTCTGAAAGCGTAATTCTTTGCGAGAAACCATCTGCAGACACCTGAAGGAATCCGAGAAAGAGTAAAATTACTGTTAGTTTCATGGCCAATAAAATCTTAGTTGAGCTGAGCCACCTGACGAAAGGGGCTTTACTACATGAGTTTAAATTCATATTTTTGAATGTTTTGGTTTATTCATTAATTATCCAATAAGTTTTTTTTGAGGTCAACCGGAACTATGTTCCATTCTGATATGAAAGGATGGGCAATCCGGATCCTGTTGCGAGCAGGGTCCGGTTTATTCCTTCATAAAAGATCTTTGGTTCTTGTGTATTTATCTTTTCATATTCGACCGGGTTTGGTTTAACAATGCGGTTAATTAGATATAAGAATTGGTTTATTTCGTCACGATCAATTTTCTATTTTCTATTTTGAAATGAGTACCCTCAAACTCCAGGATCTTCAGTACCTCAGACAACTTCACCCCACGTGGAATATCACCCATAAACTCATCATCAGCACGGTTTACCTGATAAACCACCTCAATATCATACCACCGGGCCAACTGACGTAATACTGAATGAAGATTTTCTTTTTCAAAATGGAAAAATCCATTTTTCCAGGCCATTGCCTGCTCTATATTTGCCGGACTCACTTTAACCCTCCCTCCCTGGCTTGCTCCAACGGTTGACTGCTGACCTGGTTTTAATAAAATCACATTTCCTGCAGAAACTTTCACACTTCCTTCCAGCAATGTGGTTTTTACCTCTGATTCATCTTCATAAGAATTGATATTGAAATGGGTTCCCAGCACCTCTACCTGCTGTTTGCCACTCTGTACGATAAACGGCTGTTTTTTATTCCTGGAGACTTCAAAATAGGCTTCTCCCTGAAGCTCTACTTTACGCTGATTCAGGTGGGCAAAAGTAGTCGGAAACTTGATCGAAGAGGCTGCATTTAGCCAAACCCGGGTACCATCAGGAAGGTTTACCTGATAAATCCCCCCTCTGGGTGTAGTGATGGTATTGTAACCAGCCTCCCGCTGACCTGATTCAACCACCGAATAAACCAACTGTCCGTTTGCACTTTTACTGATTTTCACTCCCCCCTGCTCTGCCAATTGTCCGTTACCGGCATCAGTCAGTGAAATTTTTGAGCCGTCGGCCAGGGTCAAAGTTGCCTTGTTGCCTCCAGGCTCTACATCCTGTTTAACCAGAGCGTACTGAACGATTTCTGATTCGGGTTTTGTATCAAAGTAAAAGTAAAGACCGGTAGAAAGGGTAATTAAAATTGTTGCGGCGACTGCGATCCTTGGCCATAACAGCTTCGGTCTGTTTACACGTTGATAATCCTGTTCATCTTCCTCAGAAATCCCTGCTTCCACATTCCAGGCATTTGCAAGCTGTTCATCCAGCTTACCTTCTTTGCTCAGCTGACTGAAGAGCTCCAGTTCCTGATCACTGAGTTGTTTGTTCAGGTAACGCTGTACCAGTGTCGCATAAAATTCTTTCTCTTCCATATTGAACGCCATTCAATAGGAAGACAATATTTGGATACCCCGAGGGTAGCTGGAAAAATATTTTTTTTAGATTATTTTAATAAGACGGTCAAAAGCACACTCAGAGACACTCCCAGATCTCTTTTAGCAGAAGCACCCAAAATTTTCATAGACGCAACCATATGATTTTTAACTGCATTTCTTGAAATGCCCAATTCCATAGCTACCTCATCATAGCTTTTCCCCTGCTGACGGCAAAAGCGGAAAACTTCTCTGGTTCTGGCTGGTAAAGCATTCAACTCTCTTTCCAGGTACTCATGGTATTCTTTACTCAGCAGCTCTTCCTCCGTCTCATTTCTTTCTTCCACAAAGCTATTTACGATTTCCGCCATTGCCACATCCGATCTCATTGCTTTTTTAAGACTGTTCAAGGTATGGTTTCTGGCCATAATGAAAAGGTAGGCCCTGATGGATTGAACCTCTCCTAACTTAGATTTACACTGCCAGATTTTTATAAAAATCTCTTGAGTCAGGTCTTCTGAAAGGTCTGTAGAATGTACAAATTTTTTAATGTATTGATAAACCTGCGCACTATACCGTTCATAAAGCTCTGAGAAAGCAGAGTCATCCCCCGCTACCAATTTAGCCTTTAGATCATCATCGGAAAAAGTATGTGGTGCTGACATGTTTGAATCCCCGAAACTAATTTATCAAAATTAAATTAATGTAACTTAATTGTTTTCGAATTAATAATTCTGAAGGATCATAAATTATTTTTTAATTCCCTGTAGCGTTTTGTATTCGACATCCGTTTTAGAAAAAGCACGCTAGATTAAGATTCCGGGGGCAGGTTTCAGGCCCTGTCTCCGAGTCTTTACTCCCAACATCTTCCATTTTGTTATATTTACCGAAAAACAATTAGAATATGTTAGCTCACCACGTTTTATTCTGGCTAAAAGCCGATACCACAACCGATCAGAAAGATGCTTTCAGAAAAGGTGTTGAATCTTTAGAAAAGATTGAATCTGTAAAAACTTACCACATCGGTGTTCCTTCATCCATTTCCCGTGCCGTTGTTGATACTACCTACACTTTTTCGCTGATCATATTTTTTGAAGATCTTGCGGGACATGATGTTTATCAGACCCACCCTTTACACCTTGCATTTCTGGATGAATTCCGTAGCCTTTTTGAAAAGGTGATCATCTATGACTCGCTATAATTAAAAAATAATCCGGAGGGCAAGAAGCTTTATAATTAGCTTTTCCTCCGGAAACTTTTATTCAAACAAATCGTCATGAGTGCATTTCAAGAACTTATCCAATCAGAAACTCCTGTATTAGTTGATTTTTATGCCGATTGGTGTGGTCCATGCAAATCGATGAGCCCAATAATTCAGGAGGTAGCAAGAATTACCGAAGGCAGGACACGCGTCATCAAAATCAATATAGACAAAAACCAGGCCGCGGCAGCCAGGTACCATGTCAAAGCCGTTCCGACTTTCCTGCTCTTTAAAAAGGGAGAAATCATCTGGAGACATTCGGGGATGATAGACCAGATGAGCCTGTTAAAACAGCTATCTATTTAACTTCAACAGAGATCATATTGCTGTTCCTTCCGCCGCGAAACGGTTCCGTTCTTAACGAAAAGATCAGTTTATACTTGCCGGCAGCTGCGGGGGCAATAAACTGTGCGGATACTTCTATAGATTGCCGGGCTGGAATCCTGATATTTTCCAAATCAGCAGTTACCGGCTTAAACTCTTCCATGTCCGCTCCGTTTTTGAAGCTATATTCCAGGTAACACTTCCATTTTTCGCCCAGATTTCCCAAATAAATCTCCTGATTATAAGGATTGGTAATTTTCAGTCTCATTGCAACAGGCGTCCCTTTTTTCAGCTCATCCGGAGTCTCTACCGGATTAACACTGAGCTTTTGGTACATCCTCACCTGTTCAATCCAACGACCATAATACAATCCTTTGGTAGTCTGAATGGTATCTTGTGGCTGATCGTCCCCATGACTGAACTGAAGAACATAATATGCTTTTTTGTTCCTAAGGCTATCTTCCAGCGGCCAGATGTCATATTGATTCTTGCGGTAATACCTGGAGTCATAACCAAAACCTTTAGTGCTCTGGTTATAATAGTTATAACGGGAAGGGATTTGAAAAGAATCTATAAAAATCACCGGCGCATCACCTGCCTTTTCATGAATCTGTTTTGCCCAGGCCTGATTGCCAAAATAATAAGCAATCACTTTAACTTTCATTAAAGCATCAATCGGAACCAGGAGTACTAACCTGACCAATACCACCAATACAATATTCACCATAGCCAGCTTTTCAAACCATTTCGGAGTATCCTTTCTGGAAATAAACAGATAGGCCAGAATGAAAAGACAGATCATTCCAGGTAAAGTCCAGTGCGCTTCCACCCTTCCTTTCAGCGTGCTGAAGAGAAAAAAGATAAAGATTCCATAGCAATTCACCTTAATTGCCCTTATAAATGCATCTGAAGTTTTTAATCTTACCGCCGACTGGTATAAAAACCACCCTACAAGTGGTCCCGCAAGCGCCAGCTGAGCCAGAAGATATTCTGTACTGAATTTTGACTTATAGAAAGCTGCGGAACGGTCAATCACATGGTAATAAAAAGAAGGATAGTTATTCTGCACCTGCCACCAGATATGAGGTAGAAAAGCCAGTATTGCAAGTCCCACAATTAACCAGAAAGAAGGTCGTTTTAATAGCTTAAAATTAGAAAGAATGGTAAAGAATAAAACCAGAATCCCATGGTATTTACTATACAATAAACAGGCAATCACCAGCGCCAGGAGAACTGCCCATTTAAACCGATCCTCGGCCAGATATTTCTGATATACGTAAAAGAACAGAACCGTAAAAAAGAATAACGGAGCATCTGGTGTGGTGATAAAACCATAGACGTGAAAAAGAACGATAGAGCTGAATAATAAAATAAAGAGTTTGATATTTTCAGCATAGGGCTTTACGATCTTCCAGAGCAGGTAAACAGATAGGGTACTGCTGAGTACCGTAAATATTCTCAGTCCCAGCGTACCCGGCAACAAAGCATCTCCTATTTTGATAAAGAGTGCCACCATTGGCGGGTGATCAAAATATCCCCAGTCTAAAAACCTGGAATATACCCAATAATAAGCCTCATCGGCATGTACCTCTACAAATCCTGCCTGAATTATATTTAAAAAGGTCCATATTCCTAAAAAAATAAACAATATTTGTTCAGCACTCTTTTTCGTTTGTAGCATTTAAGGATCAGATTTTAACTGGAGAAAGTATATAGATAATTCGCAAAAAAGTTCCATAGAGAAATGATCACTATCGCACAGGCTTTTGCCACATAAAAATTCCATTTCAACTTATCATTGAGCAGATAAATCAGCGCGTTGCTTAAAAAAAGACCAACTAAAGAGATGATAAAGAATTTACCAAACTGAGTGATACTGGCCGCGTCGTGATTATTGAAAGTCCAGTAACGGTTTAAGGTATAATTGGTAGTTGTGGCTACAATAAAGCCCAGGGAACTAGAAATATATTTGTGAATCTTCAGCTTCTCTTTACAGAGATACGTTACGCCAAAGTCTACGATAAGCCCTGAAAAACCTACCACACCGAATTTCAAAAACTTAAAAAGAAAAGCGTTATTTAATTCAATCGCGGCAATGGTTATCATAGAAAAAGGTACTTTCCAGCAAAAGTACATATAAATTTTCAAGTAAAAGGCTGAACAACCGTTTGCTTTGCAAATCCGGTTATCCAGCCTTTATGATCATTTATTTATCCCACCAGACTCTGGTCGTATAAGCATCAGGGCCTTGTTGTGCAATCGCCTTTCTAACGTTCTCGCCATTTGTGCTGTACTCGTTCCTTGGAAATGTGAATCTCCTTGGAATCGTCCCGGCGGTTACGTTTCCCGGATAATTCACTGGTGTAAGCTGAGGAATTCCAGTGCGTCTCCAGTTGGCATAGCTTTCCCAGCCATTTAAGAAAGTGACCACCCAGTACTGCTCGTTAATGGTTTTTAACTGCTGTGCCAAACCTGCCCCTGCTGGAAAGGGGTTTCCGGTGCTGAGGTAATCAGTTACTTCTGTTCCTGCAATCGTCTTGCCATAAAGTTTCTGCTGATCCATAGAAGCTTCCACCGCGGCCCTGTAATGGGTCGCTGCCTGATCAGAAGTCCATTGTCTGGCTGCGGCTTCAGCCAGCATTAACTCAGTTTCTGCGTAAGTGATAAAGAACGTAGGGGTGGTTAAGGGTAAGATGGTGTTTACATTGAAGGTAGAATAGGTATTCAGGTCTCCCCCACCCGGAGTTCCGGCAATTGTTGTTGCATTAAAACCATTTGGCAATCCTTTTTGTACTACAGGATCATTATTTCCATTTGGAAGGGAACTGTATACCCCAAGTCTGGGATCATTGGTTGCCTTAAGATAATCCATAAATGTCTTACCCATTTTGATATCTCCCGCCCTGATCAGATCAAATTTTTGAAAGTCAAACGCAATCGGATTAGACAATTCCTGCTGAGGGCCGGTATGTTTCATAAAACAGATGTCGGCATTATTTTGCATTACACCACCCTGAATCGCCTTTAGCGCCCATTGCTTAGACATCGCCGGATCAACTTTAATCAGACGTAATGCCAGGCGCAACATCAAAGAGTTCCCCAGGCGTTTCCATTGTTCTATTTTACCCTGGTAGATAATATCCGCAGCACCAAAGGTAGCTTTCGAAGCGTCAAAAGATTTGGTGGCCTGCTCCAACTCGTTCAGCATATCTCCATAAATGTCCGACTGCTTATCATAAACCGGTTTATAAATCTGCTGTAAGAAACCCTGGCCAGCCTGCGAATAAGGTACATCTCCATAAGCATCCGTCAAACGGTGCATTTGCATCACTTTCCAGATCCTTGCTGCCGCATATAGATTTATCTTTTGAGGATCTTTTTTCAGCATATCAATCAACATCGCCATATTCACAACCGGAACACCATATTCCTCATTGAACAGTAGCGCTGCACTTTCCGTTTGCAGGTACTTGTCACCTTCCAGGTCATCTATTTTTGTGGTGGCAGTTTGTTGTACCATCATCATTCCAAAACCTACATTGCTTCTTCGGGCAACAGAGGTTCCGGCCTGACGTAATTCCAGTGCGGTAAACAAAGGACCTGGTTCTACTTTTGTTGGCTGATTCGGATTGATGTTCATCTCTTCCAGATCTTTGGTACAGGAGGTACCCAGCAATATCCACAGTGCTGCTATATATAATGTTTTCTGTTTCATGGTTTTGTTTTTTAAAACTTGCAATTCAGGTTTAATCCAAATGAACGGGTTGCCGGTACAGAAAGCATTTCTATACCCTGTATATTTCCCGTAAGGAAGGTTGACTCCGGATCCACTATTGGCACTTTTTTATACAGTGTAAACAGATTTCTGGCTACCAACGATAAACTCACGTCACTCATTTTCAGTCTTCCGACCCAGTTTTTAGGAAGACTTACCCCCAGGACTACCTGTCTCAGCTTCACAAAACTGGCATCGTAAACAAACTCCTCCGAGATATTATTGGCAATCCAGCTATAGTATTCCTGTGCAGGAACATTGATTGTATTTGGCTGCCCCTGTTCATTCACTCCGGCCCCCACAATTCCGGTTTCCCGACCAGCTAAGGTTTCTTTACTCAATCCTGCCAGGTAAGCCAGGTTGTTTGTTCCTGAGGATATTTTACCACCAAACTTAGCATCCAGCAAAATACCCAGATTAAAGTTTTTGTAACGGAAATTGTTATTATACCCCAAAGTATAAGGAGAAACGCTGTTTCCAAGATTAGTCAGTTCACCTTGTACCGGAAGACCTTTATTGTTGTAAATGATACTTCCGTTATCATCTCTTTTATAACCGTAGCCCTGTATGACACCAAAAGGTTTTCCAACCTCAGCAGTAATAAATACCGGGACACCACCATCTCCATATAATCCTGGCCGGCTTTGCTGAACGGTCATAGCTTGTTGTCCGTCTGCTAAAGAAAGGATATTATTTTTATTATAGCCCATATTAAAAGACATATCCCAGGCCATAGACTTTTGCTTAAACACCGTTCCGGAAACCATCATTTCCAATCCCTTATTTGTCATTTCCCCACTATTCAGACGTACATTGGTAAAACCTGAAGCGATGGAGATCTGGCTACCAAGAATATCACTTACTGTTTTTCTATTGTACCAGGTCAGTTCCAGTCCAATCCGGTCGTTGAACAAACGGGTATCCAATCCCAGCTCATAGGACTTTGAAGTTGCTGGCTTCAAACGCGTATTAGGAATCGTTCCCTCATTGATATAAGCCAGGGATTGCCCAAGATGCTGCTGGCCAAAAGTATAGGTAAGAGACTGTGCATAAGGAGAAATATCAGAATCACTTCCTGTTCTCGCCCAGGCAGTACGTAATTTGGCAAAGCTGATCCATGAGGGCATCGTAATTGCCTGGGAAGCGACAAAACTTAAACTCGCAGAAGGATAAAGAATGCTGTTTGAAGCCGCACTAAGGGTAGAAAACCAATCATTACGTTCAGTAAAAGTCGCATACAAATAACCCTTATATCCTATTTCTGCAGAAGCAAACAATGAGTTAAACTGTTTTTTATACAAGTCAAAATACCTCCCCTGAGTTACGGTATTGTTTACCGAATAAAAGAAGGGCACAATAAACTGACTTCCCGAAGCGCCTAAGCCGGATTGTTTACTTTTCATGATGTTTCCACCCACAAAAGCATCTACAGAAAAATCATTGGCAATGGTCTTTTTAAACCCAATCATCAGTTGCGAATTAAATTCTCCGTTATAAGCCTGATTTTCACTCATACTGCCATTGGCAATTGCACTACCTTCCGGTCTGATGTATTGAGAATGGCGGTAGGCGAAATCTGTTCCGGCCAGTAACCGTGCATATAAGTAGGAAGTAAAATCATACTTTAAATCCAGGGAAGCAATCAAGCGATCCTTCCTATCCCTGTTTTGCATATCATAGGCAATGAAATACGGATTTGCCAGATAAATATTTGAAGAGACCAGGTATTCATCCCCTTTTTCATCCACCCTTCTGGAAAGGTTTCTGACATCATAATTGGCAGGTAAAAGCTGCACACCCACATTTGGATTCCAGGAAAAGTCGCCTGAGTTGGGCCTGTTTTCTACCCGCTCCCGGATGTATTGTGCACTTACCTGAGCAGTAAACTTATCCGTCACTTTCAGGTTCCCGTTTAAAGTGAAATTATTTCTCTTCAGCGACGAGTTGGGCATCAGGTCGTGGTTGTCCAGGTCTGAAGCAGAGAAACGAATAGTAGCTTTCTCTGATCCGCCGTATAAGGAAATCGTATTGGTAAAAGTTTTTCCATCGTTATAAAAATTACGGCTATTATCCTTTATTGCACTGTAGGGGCGTAATACTCCGTCAAACTGCATCACCTGCGAACCATCCAGTTTCGCCCCCCAATTGGAGATCCCGTTTTGAAAAGCAGTTGCCTGATCTTTGGGAGCCACTCCGTTTGTTCCCTGCCCATAGACATACTGATAATCCTTCTCATTGTTAAAAATAGGCTGATCAATGGTGTAAGCAGCATTATACTCAATCCCTACTCCTTTTTGCGCCTTTCCTGATTTAGTAGTGATCAGAATGGCACCATTGGACGCACGCGCGCCATACAATGCAGCTGCAGGTCCGCCTTTCAGGACACTCATACTCTCTATATCATCCGGATTGATGCTGGAAATCCCATCTCCTCCATCGCTACCTCCATAAAACACAGAACTCTGACCAAAATTGGTATTTACCAACGGAATTCCATCAATAACATATAGAGGCTGGTTATTACCGGTGATACTCGTATTTCCTCTGATAATTACCCTCGATGAACCCATGGATCCTGAAACTGGTTTGGTTACATTTACCCCCGCAACTTTTCCGACCAGGGAATTGGCAATATTTGTTTCTCTTGCTTTGGTAAAGTCTTCTCCTTTAACTTCAGTTACGGCGTAACCAAGCGCTTTTTTTTCTTTTTTTATGCCCATTGAGGTAACGACCACCTCATTCAGCGCCACATCATCATCACTTAAAGAAACATTTATTTCCTTTCGGCCATTTACCGGGACTTCGGTTTCTTTAAAACCGATAAAACGGAAAATGAGTACCGCATTAGCAGGTACTTCAAGGTTGTATCTACCATCCTGATTCGTCGTGGTTCCTTTACCTTGCTGGTTTTTCACCAGAATAGATACGCCCGGCAATTTGTTTCCTTTAGAATCGGTAACAGTTCCAGTCACCTGGGTATCCTGTATGCCCCTTTGCATTTCCGGAGCATTTTTCCCCGCAGCAAACGTGCTGTCAAACAGCAATAAGAAGAGGAACAGTGGCATTGCACTGCCCCTCAGCATCGTAAATAAAATTTTCATATTTGGTTGGTTGTTTAGTAAGCTAATGGTGGTTAGGCGATTGTTCTTTTTTATTCTGATCAATAAGTTTATAAATCCGTTGTACCGTCGCTGCCGATCTCCATTCATCTTCCGGAGTATGCAGTACATAATCCAGCAACTGGTCAATGGTACTCGTAGCCACATGAATACGGGAATCTGAGGAGGCATAATAAATAAAAACCTTTCCGTCTTCATCTGTAATCCAGCCATTGCTGAATACCACATTAGATACATCCCCTATCCTTTCTGCACCTTCAGGAGCCAGAAAGTACCCTGCTGGTTTATGAATCACTTTACTGAGTTCTTTTAAATCAGTCATGAATACATACAGCACATAACGCAATCCTGCTGCGGTATTTCTGACCCCATGAGCCAGGTGTAGCCAGCCATAACTGGTTTTAATAGGTGCTGGTCCCTGCCCGTTTTTTGATTCATAAACCGTATGGTATTGCTTCTTATCCACGATCGTTTCTTCCGGAACAACCGCATGTTCTATGGAATCCGAAAGGCCAAAAGCAATTCCTCCACCTTTGCCTGCTTCAATGAAAGAATCCTGTGGACGGGTATAAAAAGCGTATTTTCCCGCTACGAACTCCGGGTGAAGCACAACATTTCTTTGTTGCAGAGAATTTGTTTTAAGATCATCCAGTCTTTCCCAGCTGATAAGGTCTTTGGTCCTGACAATTCCACATTGTGCCAGAGCAGCCGACTGATCACCTTCTGCTGCATCAGGATCTCTTCTTTCTGTGCAAAACAATCCATAAACCCATCCGTCTTCATGAGTAGTAATTCGCATGTCATAGATATTCGTATCAGGCACCTCTGTTTCAGGAATGATCATCGGGCATTCCCGGAACTTAAACTGATCAATTCCATTTGAGCTTTCTGCTATGGCAAAGAAAGATTTTCGATCATTTCCTTCTACCCTTGCAATGAGCAGGTATTTGTTGTTCCACTTGATGGCTCCCGGATTAAACACTGCATTGATTCCAATACGCTCCATCAGAAAGGGATTGCTGTCCCTGTTCAGGTGATAACGCCAGTATAATGGTGTGTGCTCAGCAGTTAAGACCGGATATTTATACCGGTTGAAAATGCCATTTCCTAAGCTTTCCTGTTCGTTTTTGCGCGTAATTAAAGACTGATGAGCAGCCATGAGCTGCGCCAATCTCTTGTCGTAATCCATCATATATCGGTTCAAATCTGTTTTGTTCTTAATCTTCGAGTTTATTCCACCAGGTTCTTTTGAGGATGAAGATGATGACAGCGAGAATCGCTATCGTGATCAGCAATGGCAGTTTCATCATTAAAATCAGGTACATCGGTAAAAGGGTGAGACAAAGCTGAGCAATAATTCCAAGCACTACGTTAAACATGTCTCTGCCAAAATTCTTGTTTGCAATAAAAGAAGGGGCGTCCGCAATGACCAGTTGATGGACGGGCCCCCAGAATCCCCATGGGCGAACCGTCCTGTAGAATTTTTTGAGTGTTTCGGTGTCTGTTGGCGGCGCCATATAAGTACCGATTACAGAACCTGCCAGGGAAAGAATAAACAACAAAGGGAAATAATATAAAAATTCCACACCTGCAAAGAAGCGGGTAAATACCAATGCAGAAACAATTCCGGTAAACATGCCCCAGAAGAAGCCATAAGAATTAAATCTCCACCAATGCCATTTTAGCACATTGGCTGCAATGTAACCGCCATACAAAGCAGAAACAATCCATTGTAGGACGCTGTTCACATCTTTTGCAAAAAAGCCCAGGGCAATTCCAACCGCCACCACAAGTACTCCTGAGCAATAGTTCATAGAGATGATCTTTTTGTTGGAGGCATCCGGATTAATATATTTCAGATACACATCATTTACGATATAAGCCTGCGCTGCATTCAACGTTCCACTGAAAGTACCCATAAAAGCACCCAGTAAACCTGTTAATACCAGTCCGAATAAACCTGCGGGAACAAAGCTATTGATACTGGCCGGCAGAATCCGTTCGTAGTCGATCGCTCCATCCAAGCCTCTCAGGTTCATCTGATCATAATAAAGAATGCCCAGGACTGTAAGTCCTACAATCAATGAGTAACGAATTGGCAACAGCACAATAGATACAAAGCCACTCATTTTACTGGCCTCCTTAGGAGAACGCGTGGAGAGGATTTTTTGCATATCATAATTCGGTGGAGGCCCTGCCAGGGAAGCAAACGCTCCTTTAAATAGCATCATCATAAAGAATACACTAAACAAAGAATATCCATCATTTGCTATCTTTTTATTTACATCCGCGATGATATAACTCCAGTCCAGGTTCAGATGTGTTCCAAAGAAAGGACTGTCCCATCCTTCCGGAACATTTAATTGTCTTCCGTTCAGGTTGATCACTGCAATTACTGCAATGGAAATACAGACCACGGTCATGATCGCATATTTGATCATATCTCCAAATACAATCCCGTGCATCCCTCCCAAAATAGAGTAGAACATCGCAAACAGCGTAAAGATGATCCCGTAGAAATGAGCAACATAATGGGGCGCTACTGTAAAAGGAACATAATCCTTTACCAATTCCCATGGAATAAAAATCTCGACGAATTTACCCAGACCAATAAAGCCATATGCCAGAAATCCCAGACAGCTCAGTAAGGCAAAAGTAACGACTACCTTATGGGAGGCGCCAACTCCCCTTCCCGTTGTTCCAAACCTTGTAGATAACCATTCTGCACCAGTTGTTGCATTTGACCTCCTTAGCCACTTGGACAGGTACATCATCAGAAAAACCTGATTGAATACCGGCCATAACCAAGGGATCCAGATGCTTTTCATTCCATACACAAAACACAGGCTCACCATCCACATGGTCCCACTGATATCAAACATATCCGAGGCATCACTCAGGCCCAGCTTATACCATGGAAGGGATTTTCCTCCCATGATATAACTTTCCTTATTTTCTTTTGCCTTTTTACGGTACCAAAAGCCAATAATGATCGTGCTGATGAGATACGTTACTATAATAATGATGTCAACGGCTTGAAACTTCATAAACTCAAAACTATACTATTTTCGAACGCAGCTTCAATACTATTTTAACAATTAATTGTATTCACAAATCAAAAAGGCTCATATACATGATATTAATCATAATTTACCATAGTA
This sequence comes from Pedobacter steynii, assembly GCF_001721645.1. Taxonomy (NCBI): domain Bacteria; kingdom Pseudomonadati; phylum Bacteroidota; class Sphingobacteriia; order Sphingobacteriales; family Sphingobacteriaceae; genus Pedobacter; species Pedobacter steynii. Next base: position 448,396 of record NZ_CP017141.1, read on the forward strand.
CTATTTTAACCAAAACATAATCAATTCATATCAAAATTGTTATATTTATATGATGGGCAGTAACATAGTCAGGGAAATCACCCCTTTAACCCAAAGCGATTGCTTTACCATTTTTTCAAGGACAAAGAAGGATTTCGACTTTCCCCTTCATTATCATGAGGAATATGAGCTGAACCTGATTCTTCATGCCAAAGGGGCAAAACGGATTGTCGGGGATCATATTGACACCATAGAAGACGCAGAGCTTGTCTTTATCGGACCCAACCTTTACCACGCCTGGTTTACTCACCAATGTAAAAGTGAAGAGATTCTGGAGATTACCATTCAGTTTCACAAGGACCTTTTTGATGAGCGTTTGTTAAAAAGAAACCAGCTGAATTTTATTTCCAATATGTTTGAACGCTCCCAGAAGGGAATTCTCTTTTCTGCAGAGACCATTGAAAGACTCAGCCCGAGACTGCTCTCTTTGAATCAAAAGAAAGGTTTTGATTCCGTGTTAGAACTCTTTTCTATTTTACATGACCTCTCTATTTCCAGGAACATGAGAACGCTATCCAATTCCAGCTTTAACAACGAACAGTTCAACTATAACAGTAGACGAATAGAAAAAGCTTTTGATTACATGAATGCCAATTACAACCGGGGAATTTCCCTGGAAGAAGTCGCCAAAGTAGCCAGTATGCCGGAAGTATCTTTCAGCCGGTTTATTAAGAAGAGAACAGGAAGCACTTTTATTGACAGTCTGAATGAGATCAGGTTAGGACATGCTACTAAACTACTCATTTCCAGTACACAAACCATAGCCGAGATTGCCTATAAATGCGGATTCAATAACATTTCCAATTTCAACCGGATTTTTAAAAAGAAAAAAAATTGCACTCCCAAAGAGTTCAGGGATAGTTTTTCAGGGACAAGGTCTTTTATATAATTTAGTTCAAATTGAACTTATCATTCCTCACCTGGACGACATTAGAGGCCGATATAATTCCTACAATTAATATCCCAATCAAAACAGCCAGAGCAATCTGTAAAGTAGAATACAACTTACTTCTGGACACCATTGAGGCAGAGCTTTGAATCAATTCCTGACCAACCTGCGTCTGAATACTCATCAGGTCGGTAAGTTTTTCGAGTGTTTTCATTGAGCTTTCTCTCCCTACCGTTTCATATAGTTTTCGTCCGTCTTCCAGGGTATGGTTCAGGCTCAGCGCCATCACATGTTGTTCTGCTGCGATAAGACTAGCCAAGCGTGCTTTCAACTCGGTTAGTTGTTGTTTTTCTTTTTTTACCAGAAAAGTCTTTTCATATTTTTTCAGAAGAGAATCGATGGTAGAATTAAGAGAATTCACCTGATCTTTAAGTCCTGTGGCATTGGAATGAGAAAGGTTCCCGGAATAAAGAAAGCTATCCAGGGTATATTTTTTTTCAAAGATATTCTCTGCAATATAAAACAGATCTGTTGCAGGAACCAGACGGTCATTATACATGGAAACAAAAGACTCATTCATACTTTTAACACTCTTATCCTCTAAAATTCTGATCAAAATCATACACGCCATAATTGCAAACAGGAACGTGGCGATTTTCATTTTCTGTTTTATAGAATAAGCAAATTTCATATCATTCAGTATAGGTTAGTAACGAATTAATCCTCTAAAGGGGAAGAAAAAAGGTTAGGGGCAAAATTTACTAAAAATAATTCTCTTTTTGCCCTGGTTACACCAGTATATAACCAACGCAGGAAATCGAGGTCAATCATATCCTCCGTTAAATACCCCTGATCCACAAATACCGCATCCCATTGTCCACCCTGCGCTTTATGACAGGTTACCGCATAGGCAAATTTAATCTGAAGTGCATTATAGTAAGGATCTTCTTTGATCGCTTTAAACCGTTCTCTTTTATTTGCAATATGCTCATAATCCTCATTAAGTCCTTCAAATAACTTATTGCTTTGCTCGTAAGAGAGGTTTGGGGTTTCGGCGGTCAGGGTATCCAACATCACCTTACAGGTAATCTGTCCTGCATCGGGAAAATCCATAAACTCTAACAGCACTTCAGAAAAGCGGAAACCATAACGTTCCTCTTCGCCCCTTACCCGTACTACCTTTGCCATATCTCCATTGGCAATAAAAGCTGCCGATTCATTGTCAGGAAGCCAGAAATAATTATTTCTGACTACCATAATCTGGTCCCCCCCGGTCAGTTCTTCTTCCCGATACAACAGACGGGCACGGATCTGTTGGTTATATACATTTGCAGATTTATTAGACCTGCAAACCACCAATGAGTTTTCAATTCCGAATTTATGATAGGCGTATTCCAGTCCCTCTACGAGCTTTACACCAGTCATCCTGAAGATGTCTTTATAATTTTTTGTGATGAACTGGGGAAGTTCAACACTATCCGCGTTCTCCTGCTCTTCATTGATTAATTTCCGTAACATGGTTGCATTGGCCAGGATCCCGGATTCTTTCTCCTGCCTGACCACCTCCTGAAGTTCCACGGCTTTCACTTCCAGAGCAAAGTTACCCATCATATATTCTCTGTTTAAAGCCGGACTATCGATACTGCCAACCGGAGGAAGCTGAGCAGTATCTCCGACAAACACGGCAGCACAATTTTTACCGTTGTAAACAAATTCCATCAGGTCTTTCAAAAAAGAAGAACCCGTCTGGGTATTCCATTCATCTGCAATCATAGAGGCTTCATCTATGATAAACAATGTATACTCGGCTAAATTCGGCGCAATCTGAAAGGACATATCCGTGGATGCTGCAGATCTTTTTCTGTAAATTCTTTTATGGATGGTAAGCGCTTTATTGCCGGTATAGTTACTCATCACCTTCGCCGCCCTCCCGGTTGGCGCTAATAACGCTGCCTTCAGTCCGAACATAGGAAGTGCCTTTACCAGAGCGGCTACAGAAGTTGTTTTTCCGGTTCCGGCATAACCCCTTAGGATAAAACACTGGTCATCCAGTCTTTGGGATAGAAAAGAAGCCATCTCCCTGCAAAAAACAAGTTGCTCAGCGGTTGGTGTAAACGCATAAGATTGCGCTATAATTGAAGCTTTATCCATTTAACAAAGATGCAATGGTGATGTTATAGAAAAAAGGATTAATTTTGATCTTAAATAATTTGATAGAGATGAGCCATAAAAACAGCATATTATTAGTCGATCCGGAATTTGATCCTAGTACTGCGCCAGACTGCAATTTATTATTAAAGATTACAGCAGATAGCTTTTCTTATGCCATTATTGATAAAACCACGAGTCAGTTAAAAGCCGTATATGACCAGCAAGAGTCCGACAATATCTCCCGTGATCTTTCTGCAAAATTAAAAAACGACAGTTATTTAAATCTTCCATTTAAAGAGATTAAGGTTGCTGTTTATACAGAGAACTCCATTTCCATTCCAAATGACTTATTTGATGCGCAAAATCTGGATCAATACGCTAAGTTTTTTACGGAAGAGCAGTCAGACAACCTGTATGTAAGACCATTCAGTAGCTATGGTTTTACTTCGATTTTTACTTTACACCGCTTTATTGATGAAACCCTGGCAGATTCCTTACTGAGCTGCAAACTGTTTGACCAGGTGGCACCAGTACTCGCAATGGCTAAAGAGCAGGCCCGTAAATCTATGATCCTTGACTTTACAGCCGCTTCATTTAATGTCGTGATTACAGAAGGAGAACAATTGGTTTTCCGTAATTATTATGAGATAGCGCATGCAGAAGAGTTTAACTATTACCTATTACTGATCATTAACCAGCTTCAGCTTAACACGAAGGAAATGAACGTGCAGTTAAGCGGTATTATTCATGAAAATGATCATTATTATAAATGCATCGCTAAATATTTCAAAATGATCAGCTTCAATACTCCCTTAAGTGGTCAGGTAGATCACAAAATTTTAGACGACATGCCTGCTCATTATTACAGCAGCCTGCTAGCCCTTGATATATGCGAATAATTGGCGGTACATTGAAAGGCATCCGTTTCAATGCCCCGGAAAGCTTACCGGTAAGGCCCACCACAGATATGGCCAAAGAAGCTCTTTTTAATATCCTTTACAATACCTACGATTTTGACAGTTGCGATGTGCTCGATCTTTTTTGTGGTACCGGAAACATCAGTTTTGAATTTGCCTCACGGGGAATCAAACAGGTAACTTCCGTCGATAAACATTCGGGCTGCATCTACTGGGTAAAATCTGTTATTGCCAAATATGAGCTTGAGACTATAAATGTACAGAAGGCTGATGTATTTAAGTTTCTGGAAGCACATCATAAATCCTACCAGATTATCTTTGCTGATCCACCATATGATTTACCTACCATTCCTCTGATCCCTCAGCTGGTGATGAAAAACAATCTACTGACAGACAATGGCCTACTCATTGTTGAGCATCCCTCCTTGCTAAAACTTAAGGATCAGCCTGGTTTTAAGGAAACCAGAAGGTATGGTAATTCCTCTTTCAGTTTTTTTGAAAAAACCACTAAATAATCGCTATGAAGATTGCCCTGTTTCCCGGATCATTTGACCCCATTACCATTGCCCATGTTGACATCCTGAAACGCTCCCTCCCACTTTTTGATAAGGTGGTGGTTGGTATCGGATTGAACAGTTCCAAGCAAAGCTTTCTCTCTGCAGAAAAACGCGAAGAGATTGTGAAAAAAGTCTTTGTAAATGAGCCTAAGGTTGATGTTCAGCTTTATGAAGGGCTAACGGTTGATTTCTGCAGAAAGATAAACGCACAATATATGGTTCGTGGCATCCGGTCTGTAGGTGATTTTGAGTATGAACGTGCCATTGCACAAATCAACCAGACCATGATGCCTGAAATGGAAACCATTTTCATCTTAAGTAAACCGGAATACTCCGCAATCAGTTCTACGATTGTCAGAGATATTCTGCGTAATAATGGAGATGTAAGTCAGTTTCTACCCAAGGATGCTATTGCTTTCCTCTAATAAAGCCCCTACTTCCAATACTTGTATGATAGAAGGATAGGTATTGCTCAATACCGGAGCCAGTTCTGATTTACTTAACCAGCTGGCTTTAGTAATGCCTTCTTCCTTTTGAGGAATCAGTTTTGGCTCTCCTTTAACTGTCATACTGTACCAGTTGGTTTTCTTTAGAACCAATTTGCTGCCGATCGTATATACATGATAGGTTTTACAGAGTTTCTCATCATTGGTATAGATTTTCACTCCACACTCTTCCTCAACTTCTCTTAATCCGGCCTCTTTCATCTTTTCATCCTTCTCCACCTTACCTTTAGGTAAATCCCACTTTTTGTTTCTAAAGATAAACAGATAATTACCGTTGGCGCTTTTTACCAGGCCACCAGCTGCTTTAATCAAGGTCAGGCTTTTTTTAATCTTCCGGAACAATTGCTGAGGATCGGCATCCAATAGTAAATAGTCTTTTTTAGCATCAGGGCCAATGCTTTTATAGAACTTTTTAAAGTCAAAATTTTGAACGTCAATTTGCTGAATTTCTTTATCCTGCTTAGGTTTTTCATCCGCAATAAACAGGGTAGTGTCGTTGATATAAATTCTATAATTTTTCATTGTAAACGCTCAAAATGGTTTTAATAGCAGGCCTTTTAATTTCCCACAGAAACAACACACCCCTTTGAATAGCATTCTAAAGGGGTTTTCAATGGGAAATTCTACAAAATCACCTGGATGTTTTAATTTTTAAAATTATAAATATTTATTCAATTTTCCATGGCGCTTAGGGAAGAAGCGAGACAATCCCCATTAACCGCTATTTTACTTCTTATTCTATTGATTCTCAAAGGATGGTAAAAAACAGTTTTTCTTCCCAACAATAAATCCCGACATTTGACGCTAAATAAGAAACATTTAAACGATGATTTTTATGCTTTGTTTCTCACATTACTGAAAGTAGTGCTAGGACAAACGTATGAAATTCTGTAATTTTGGAGCATGTATAATAAAAGTGATATTGAATTAAAGGTAGCTGAATTTTTATTACAAATAAAAGCAATAAAGTTACAGCCTAACAATCCATTTACATGGGCTTCGGGTTGGAAATCTCCTATTTATTGCGATAATAGAGTTACACTTTCCCATCCCTCGGTGAGAACATACATCAGACAAAAACTGACACAATTGATTCAGGAAGAATTTGGTTCTGTGGATCTGATTGCGGGTGTAGCTACTGCAGGTATCCCTCAGGGGGTTCTTGTTGCTCAGGAATTGGGATTACCTTTTGCTTATGTAAGAGCTAAAGCAAAAGAACACGGCACTGGAAGTCTGATTGAAGGAGAAATTGTTGAAGGACAACGCGTAGTGGTAGTAGAAGATTTGATTTCTACCGGAAAAAGCAGTTTACAGGCAGTAGATGCATTGAGAAATGCAGGACTTTCTGTTGCAGGCTTAGTCTCTATCTTCACTTATGGCTTTGATCAGGCGGAAGAAAATTTCAAAGCGGCTAAATGTCGCTTCGCAACTTTATCTAATTACAATACATTGATTGAATATGCTGCTGAACATAGCTTCATTGCTCAAAACGATGTAGATCTATTGGCCAAATGGCGTAGAAACCCTGCAGATTGGGGAAAAGAATTAGAACAATTAACCTAAGATCATAATGACAGTTATCGAAAGTACTACGGATATCAACCAAGCCGTAGAGAAAGTCTACGCATTTTTAGCTGATTTGAACAACCATCAGCAATTGATGCCGGAAAATATCTACAACTGGTCATCTACCAATGATGAAGCCAGCTTCACCATTCAGAATATGGCCAAATTGGCGATTAAAATTTCCAGCCGCGTAGAGAATCAGGAATTAATAGCTATTCCTACAGAAAAAGCGCCTTTTGACCTGGAATTGAAATGGACAGTTGCAGATAATGGAAACGGCGGTACTACCGCGAAACATATCATCTCTGCAGATTTGAATATGATGATGAAGATGCTTGCGGCTGGTCCTTTACAGAAACTTGCCAATCATCAGACTGAGCGTCTTGCGGAAGTCTTGAAGTAACTTAATAAGTTATAAAATATAGAGAAGCGGCTACCCTTTTAAGGATAGCCGCTTCTTTTTTAATATTGATATTCGAAGTCAATCAAAGGCAATAAAGTTCGGGTACTGATATCAGAGATCCCGTCGCTTAGCAACGGATTTTGCTCATTGCTAAAAAAACCATTCGAAAAAGTAACTGCATCTTGCTTGAGCGGATATACAGGAGCACCTTCCTTGTTACTTAACCAACCTACATAATCAGTTATGTTATGATGAGGACCACCCGAAACATACGTCCGGCTAATATAATAGGTATGTTCTGGATAGATTTCAACAGGATTTCTGAGCGTAAAAAATTGAATAGAAGAAACATATTCCGGTTTTACCAGACATGTGCCCAATGCTTTTGCTCTCCCAACCTGCCATAAGGCGATACGGTAAGTAATTCCCGGCTTCCAGGCCCGGTATCCAACTTTAGTAATTAAAATGGGCTGTTCAGCATTAAACTGACAGGCATGAGTCTTCAGATCCATAGCCAGGATGTTACGGTATTCTTTACCTGATAAAAAAACAGAGGTCAGTGTTTTTAGTACATAAAAACACATCGGTGCTTCCGGAAATTGCTGAGTCAGGATAGAAAAAGGAATACCGGCGAGAGAGGAGATTAGCTTTTTCATTGTTTTCGTTCTTGATTTATATATCGATATCAATCAGGAACAGAAAATGTTACCCCTTATGGTTAATTCAAAGAGAATTCCAGGTATACTGGTACATGGTCTGAGATCTTTCTGGCTTCCTTTAAATCCAGAAAATCGGTATAAAAGGGGACGATCCCTGTGTCAGTAATTCTTAATTTATCTTCTGGATAGAAGAAATTATCATACTCTGATGCCAGACAGTCGTCGTTAATACAACGTTGTTTCAGGGAAGTTTTCTGCTTCACCATTGCCGAAGTGTAGCCCATTTTCCTCAGTGGATTAAAAACCGTATGGGATTGTGGAAGGTTAAAGTCCCCGCAAAAAATCAAAACATCTTCAGGATACAAATCGGGAAGAAATTTGAAATACTTGATTTCCGTTTCCGGTTGTTTAGATTTTGGACGTGCATGAAAGGAACTCAATGTAAATGTCTTTTTACCCGCTTTGAACCTGGCAAAATAAGGCTCTCTCTCAATCATCAAATGATAGTCTTTCTCCAGCCATGCCTCTCCTACTTTTTTCAGTTTTCTGCTTTTCCAGATAAAAGCATATCTTTCTTTACTATAACGGTCGCTGGAAGTACCATGGCTAAAAGTATATTCCCATCGTTCTCCGCTACGGTTTAATTCCTCTGCTAATCTGATCACCGCTCTTGGTCCACCGTACCCGGCAACAACTTCCTGAATCGCCACCACATCAAAGCGCCTCACTGAACTGGCGATGAAACGGATGTGCTCATCGGTTTTAGACTGACCAAAATCTTTCAGGTTCCAGGAGCACACCTTAATATTTTGTGCGGAGACTTGAAAACAACATACAATAAAAAGGAGAAGCAAAGCATTCCTGCGAATGCACAAAAAAGAAGGAGCCAATGAATCGAATTATAAAAGGAACGGAACAGATTATTTAATGGTATTTAATTTCATTTTCTTCATTACAAAGAAGAACCCAACGGAAGTCAGCAACAGGACTACTGCAGTTCCCCACCACAATATCGGGAACCCATACAAAGCCGCTACCCGTGTACCTAAAAATGGAGAGAACACATGAGCCGCTGAAACACAAAGCGCATTGATGCCCATATAAGCTCCTCTGGTTTTTACTGTTGACCTTTGCAGGGTGATGGTTGCCATAAAAGGCATGGCCAGAATTTCTGCCAGACAAAGTACAAACATTGCCAGATAAAGTACCCACATGCCATGCGCCAGGTTAAGAATCAGAAATGAAAAACCACACAACAGTGTCCCCAACACAATAATATCCCTTGGGGATAAACGTTTCTCCGCAATATGAACCAATAGCATTTCTAATAGAAAAACAACTACACCACTGAAAGCCAGAATTACTCCGATATTGGCTTCGGTCATGTGATATATCGATCTGTAATAAAGTGGAAGCGTACTCAAGAGCTGAAAAAAACAAATCGTAAAGATGGAACAAAGTATGCTGAACAACATAAATAGTACATCTTTATACGGAGAACGTTCCGGTATCTCTGGATTTTCAACAGTATGTTCAGCTACTTTTTTTTCAACTCCCTTTCTATTTCTAAAATAAAGGAAGAATAAAATAGCCGAGAAAAACGCAGCAACAGCATTTCCATAAAACAAGAATGTATAAGAAATCGCTGCCAGGAAACCACCTAATGCCGGACCTATGGAAAACCCGAGATTCATCGCCATCCGATTCAGAGAGAAAGAACGAATGATGTTATCCGGTTTGGAATAATAAGCTATAGAAACTGAATTCGCTGGTCTGAATGTTTCAGAAATCAAACTTAAAACAAATACTCCAACAGCCAGTTTTATTACTGTATTGAGTTCAGGAAGCAAAAAAAACATGGGCACAGTAAGGATCAGGCTAAAAAGCTGAACTTTAAAATGTCCTACCTTATCCGTCAGCCAGCCTCCCGCAAAGGAACCTGCAACTGCCCCAACACCAAAACAACTCAATACTGTTCCTGTATCCTCCAGTGAAAAACTCAAATGGTTGATCATGTAAACTCCCAGAAAAGGGATCACCATTGCACCGCTTCTGTTGATTAGCATCACCAACGCCAGCATCCATGCTGGTGCAGACAATCCACGATATGCATCTAAATATAAACGTAAAAATTCCTTCATCTCCTCTCCTCTTTATAAATTCAATGCCTGCTGTAAAATATTTTCGATCATTTCTACTTCCAGGTCTTTGTTTGGGTCTATCAAAAGGATTTTCATTCGTGCCCTTTTCTCTGCTAACAGCGCGGGGTGATCAAGCTTATTTCCGTTGGCTATTCCGATATAAGGATGCCCGTGTTTCTTATGAATCCAAAGGTAACAGTACATTTTACCTTTAAAATAGAAAAAAGGCATTCCATACTTCCATTCGGCGGTCATCCGGGAATTTTGCTTTAAGATCAGCTCTCTCAAAGTAAGCAAACAGCTTCTTATAGGTTCTTCTTTTCCAAAATAAAAGCTTTCCAGGGGATTCAGCATATCGATCGATTGAAATATCTTTCTGAAGACGCAAATTTAAGAAGAAATAATTGCCTTTCCGGGCCAAAAAGTTAATCATTGTTAGAAATCAGGATAAAGTTCTAATAATGATTGCAAAAGATTTAAGTATATTTATTGATGACCTTATTCTCTTTTAAAATGGATCCGCTGGAGCTCGGTATTGTAGTAGTAGCCATATTGCTTATTGTATATAGTGTAAGGAGAATTCGGGTAAAAAAACACAGATAAAGTACTGATTGCAAAGGACTTATCAGACATATTTTCAGCATAATCCACTATTTATCAGACAATTAGTCATCAGCACCCAAGCCTAACAGACATAATTTCCGATATTTCCTCAAAGAACAATATGGCATCTGCTTTGTTAATCTGCTGGTATGAACTTCAACAACTTTACTATAAAAGCACAGGAGGCGATTCAACAGGCTTCTGAAATAGCTCAGGGCAATCAGCAACAAGCTATTGAAACAGCACATATCCTAAAAGGGCTGCTCACTGTTGATGAAAATGTAGTTTCTTATGTTTTAAAGAAACTCAATGTAAACCTGAATGTATTGGGTCAGCATCTAGACAGTCAGATTGCCAAATTCCCGAAAGTAAGTGGCAGTAGCCCATATTTAACTTCAGGAAGTAATTCTGCCTTACAAAAAGCGCAGTCATATCTCAAAGAATTCAAAGATGAGTTTGTTTCGGTCGAGCACCTGTTATTAGGCCTGCTCTCCGTAAATGATCAGACTTCTAAATTATTAAAAGACCAGGGTGTAACCGAAAAAGACCTGAAAAAGGCGATTGTCGCCTTAAGAGGCTCTAGTCATGTAACAGATCAGAATGCAGAAGCTACTTATAATGCCTTAAACAAATATGCTAGAAACCTGAACGAGTATGCAGAGTCAGGAAAACTGGATCCGGTAATTGGTCGTGATGAGGAAATCAGGAGAGTGATCCAGATTCTTTCCAGGCGTACCAAAAACAACCCTATCCTCATCGGTGAACCAGGAGTTGGTAAAACAGCCATTGCGGAGGGTATTGCCTTCCGGATCATCAAAGGAGATGTTCCTTCCAATCTGAAGACAAAAACTGTTTTCTCCTTAGATATGGGGGCACTAATTGCAGGAGCAAAATATAAAGGTGAATTTGAGGAACGCTTAAAAGCAGTTGTAAAAGAGGTGACTCAAAGTGATGGGGACATCATCCTTTTCATTGATGAGATCCATACCCTTGTAGGTGCGGGTGGTGGTGAAGGAGCCATGGACGCAGCAAATATCTTAAAGCCTGCTTTGGCACGTGGCGAATTGCGTGCGATCGGTGCAACTACCCTGGACGAATATCAAAAATATTTAGAAAAAGATAAAGCCTTAGAACGCCGTTTCCAGAAGGTCATGGTTGATGAGCCGGATACTCAGGATGCAATCTCCATCCTCCGCGGATTAAAAGAACGCTATGAGACTCACCATAAGGTCCGCATTAAAGATGAGGCGATTATTGCTGCTGTAGAATTGTCGCAGCGCTATATTGCAGATCGCTTTTTACCGGATAAAGCTATTGATTTAATGGATGAGGCAGCCTCTAAACTCCGCCTCGAAATGGATAGCGTTCCTGAAAAGGTTGATGAATTAGACCGGAAGATCATGCAACTGGAGATTGAGCGCGAAGCAATCAAAAGAGAAAATGATGATAAAAAGGTAAAATCCCTCGGAGAGGAGATTGCCAATCTATCTGCTGAACGTGATGAGTTAAAAGCCAAATGGCAAAGTGAAAAAGATCTCGTAGATGGGATAAATACAGAAATCGAGCAAATAGAAAACTATAAACTCGAAGCCGAACAAGCGGAGCGTGCAGGTGATTATGGAAAGGTTGCAGAGATCCGTTATGGAAAGGTTAAAGAAGCTCAGGACAAGGTAGAAAAACTAAAGGCAGAACTGGAGAGCCACCAGACCGAAAGCAGGATGCTGAAGGAAGAGGTTACCGCTGATGATATTGCTGGTGTTGTAGCACGCTGGACAGGTATTCCGGTAACAAAGCTGGTTTCCAGTGAAAGGGAGAAACTGTTACACCTGGAAGATGAACTACATAAACGTGTAGCTGGTCAGGATGAGGCCATAGAAGCCATTTCTGATGCCATCCGTAGGTCGAGAGCAGGACTACAGGACAAACGTAAGCCCATCGGCTCTTTCATCTTTCTTGGAACAACCGGAGTTGGTAAAACCGAGCTTGCCAAAGCACTGGCAGAATTTCTGTTTAATGACGAAAATGCCATGACCAGAATTGACATGAGTGAATACCAGGAGCGGCACGCAGTATCCAGATTAATTGGGGCTCCTCCGGGATATGTAGGCTACGATGAGGGTGGGCAATTAACAGAAGCCGTGCGTAGAAAACCATATTCAGTGGTATTGCTGGATGAAATTGAAAAAGCTCATCCTGATGTATTCAATATTCTGTTGCAGGTATTAGATGATGGGCGTCTGACTGACAATAAAGGTCGTGTAGTTAACTTCAAAAATACAATCATCATCATGACCTCTAATATTGGTTCTCATTTGATTCAGGATAATTTTAAAAAACTAGACGATGAAAACCGTGATGAGGTAATTGCAAAAACAAAAAGTGAATTGTTTGAATTGCTGAAACAAACGATCAGACCAGAGTTTTTAAACCGGATAGATGAACTGATTATGTTCACTCCATTGAACCGCAGCGAAATCAGAAACATTGTTGACTTGCAATTTAAACATGTACAGGCAACTCTGGCCGAAATGGGTGTAGAGATTGAGGCTTCTGTAGAAGCACTGGATTGGTTGGCAGAGTTGGGTTATGATCCGCAATTTGGAGCAAGACCGCTAAAACGTGTCATTCAGAAAAGAATTCTGAACGAATTATCGAAAGAAATACTTTCAGGTAAGATCGATAAAGACAGCAAAATCAAGCTTGATACATTTGATCACAAATTTGTGTTTTTAAACAACGGCTAATCTTAAATATACAAAGCCCGGATCGCTAAATTTTAAATAAGATTACAGCGATCCGGGCTTTTTTTATGACCTCCCCCGATTGCATTGCATGCGACAAAGGAGCTCCGCATTTTAGTTATTTTTTCACTTCAATATTAGGAAGGAATCCAGTGAGCAATCCAATTAACGGAAGGAATGAACAAACATGGAAAACATATTCAATACTTGTACTATCAGCTAGTTTACCCAGCAGTGCCGAACCGATTCCACCCATTCCGAAGGCAAAGCCGAAGAAAAGGCCAGCTACTAACCCAACTTTACCGGGAATCAATTCCTGCGCATAAACCAGAATCGCAGAGAAGGCGGAAGCCAGAATCATACCAATCGGAACAATCAATACTCCAGTCCAGAACAAGTTCGCATAAGGAAGCATTAATGCGAATGGTGCGGTCCCCAGGATGGAAAACCAGATTACATATTTACGACCGAAACGGTCTCCAACAGGACCGCCAACCAGCGTCCCCGCAGCTACAGAGAACAGGAAAACAAACAGGTAGATCTGTGAACTTTGAACAGATACCTGGAACTTATCTATTACATAGAAAGTAAAGTAACTTGTCAGACTGGCCATGTAGAAATATTTCGAGAAAATCAGAACGAGCAAGATCGATACTGCCAGAATTACCTTTTTTCTGGAGAAAGTGTTAACTACAGTTTCTACTTTAGCCCCTTGTTTGGCCTTGTTCAACATATGCCCCTTATACCAGTTTCCTACCCTGCTTAAAATCAGAATGGCCAGTAAAGCAATCAATGAAAACCAGATTACACTAAACTGTCCGAAAGGAACAATGATCCAGGCAGCCAGCAATGGTCCGAGAGAACTTCCTGCATTACCACCCAGCTGGAAAATAGATTGCGCCAGTCCTCTGCGACCACCTGATGCAGCATGAGCCATTCTGGAAGCTTCTGGATGAAAAATCGAAGAACCTGTTCCAATCAGCCCAACTGACAGCAGCATCATATAAAATCCATTAGAAACAGATAAAATCACCAGACCAATTAAGGTAAAACCCATTCCGATAGCCAGGGAATATGGTTGAGGTTTTTTATCTGTATACATCCCCACGAATGGCTGAAATAAAGATGCGGCCATTTGAAACGTCAGTGTAATCAGTCCGATTTGAGAAAAACTAAGGTGATAACTTTTTTTTATCACCGGATAAATGGCTGGAATTAAAGATTGAATGGTGTCGTTTAACAGATGTGAAAAACTAATAGCAAAAAGGATCGGAAAGACGGTATTTTCAACCATTTTCCCAGTGGAAGGAGCAGTATTCATGATAAAGTTATTGTTACGTCCAAAGGTATAAAATGTTTTGTTTAAGTTTTTTCCTTATTTGATAAATAAAAGTGAAAGATCAACAAACATTCTCTATTTAGAATTGTTATTACCATAACTCATCAAATCATATACAACATGAAAATCGCTTATATTTCTTCTTATCCACCACGTGAATGCGGCATCGCAACTTTTAATCATAACCTGCTTCGTGCAATCGGCCATGATAAAATAGCGGTATCCGACGATAGCTATGTGGTGGCGATGAATGATGCAGAGGGTTTAGATGAATATGAATACCCTAAAGAAGTAAAATACATCATCCGCCAGGAAAATCAAAAAGATTATATCAGGGCAGCTGATTACATCAATACCAGTCTGGCTGACGCCTGTATTCTGGAACATGAGTTTGGGATTTATGGCGGAGAAAGCGGTGTTTATATCCTTCCGCTTATTGCGAGGTTAAAGAAACCACTGATTACCATTTTCCATACGATCTTAAAAGATCCGAATTACATGCAGCTTACCATTATCAGGGAAATTGCCAAACATTCTTCCCGGATAGTGGTCATGAGCCATAGAGCCGTAGGATTTTTAACCAGTATTTATGGAATTCCATTTTCAAAAATACAGTTGATAGAACATGGTGTACCGGATCTAGAAGCAAAAACTCAAAACCCGGTAAAACAGTCCCTGGCTTTCAAGAATAAACGGGTGCTGTTTACTTTTGGATTAATCAGCAGAAATAAAGGCCTGGAAACCGTGATTGAAGCACTACCCGCTATCGTTGCCCAGCATCCTGATGTGATGTATGTGATTCTTGGAACTACTCATCCGGGTGTAGTGAAAAACTCGGGTGAAGAGTATCGGGATAGCCTTAAGCGACTGGCAAAGAAGCTAAATGTAGAGGCTAACCTTACTTTTATCAATAAGTTTGTTTCCGAGGAGGAATTATTTGATTATCTCACAGCAGCGGAGATGTACATCACCCCTTATCTGAATGAAGCACAGATCACCAGTGGAACCTTATCTTATGCTGTAGGATCAGGCTCTGCGGTAATTTCTACCCCCTATTGGCATGCTCAGGAATTACTGGCGGAAAACAGGGGCAGACTATTTGATTTCAGGGATTCGGAAGGACTGGCAGTTGTGGTCAATGAATTGCTTGCGGATGAAGAGAAGCTGAATTCACTTAAAGCTAATGCCTACGAATATGGATTACACTTACGCTGGCCAAATACCGGGCAGGTATTTATAGATGTGCTGGAAGAAGCCGTTTCCAAATACCTGTCGGAAATGGAGAAAGCTGGCAAGCAAATCATTGATCCGGATATGATGCCTGCCTTTAACTTGGCCCATATCAAAAGACTGACCGATGATACCGGAATTGTTCAACATGCAAAATATGGGATCCCAAATCTGAAGGAAGGTTATTGCCTGGACGATAATTCCAGGGCATTGATTCTTGGAATTCTGGCTTATCAGCAAAACAAAAGCAAAGTTGCCTTAGAATTGCTTCCTATTTACCTTAGTTTTATTCAGTACATGCAACGTGAGGACGGAAATTTCAGAAATTTCCTGAGCTTCAAAAGAGAGTATCTGGATGAAGTTGGTTCTGAGGATTCTTTCGGTCGTACCGTCTGGGCACTTGGTTATCTGATCAGCAATGCGCCCAACAATTCATACCGGGAGTTTGCCCGGGATCTTTTCTTAAAATCGGCTAGTCACTTTAAAGACCTGAGTCACCTGCGGGGAATTGCCAATACCATTATCGGACTGGCAAAATACCTGGAAGCGCATCCTTACGATGGAAACATGAGAGAACACATGGATTTATTGGTAGCTCCGTTAAAAGCCTCCTATAAAACAAACAAAACCCGGGAATGGCATTGGTTTGAAGAAAAGATGACTTATGACAACGGCATTCTTCCGCTCGCTTTATTCTGCCATTATGAGGTCAGCAAAGATCCCGAATCTCTACATATAGGTTTGGAAAGCATGGAGTTTCTTTCACAAAAGACACTTAACGACGGTTATTTAAATCCTGTTGGCAACGATGGATGGCTTTTTAGGGAAAGTTCTGAAATGGCTTTGTATGATCAGCAGGCAATAGAAACGATGGCCATGGTTCTGATGTATTTCAAAGCCTATGAAATTACGAACGAACTCACTTACATTAAACAAATGTATTTATGTTATCAGTGGTTCTTAGGAGAAAACAGCTTACGTCTTCCTTTATATGATCATGAAACCAAGGGTTGTGGAGATGGATTGCAACCTCATGGTGTAAATCGCAACCAGGGTGCTGAAAGTACGCTTGCTTATTGGATTTCACACCTGATGGTTCTTCAGGCCTTAGAATCTGAATACGAATATATACAAAGCGGAGATTTACTTTCCATTCAGAAAGAAGCAGATAACCCACTAATCTAAGCATGAAGATAGCAGTATTAGCACCTGTGGCCTGGAGAACTCCTCCAAGGCATTACGGGCCCTGGGAACAAATGGCTTCCAACTTAACCGAAGGACTGGTAAAAGCCGGTATTGAGGTGACACTCTTTGCAACGGGAGATTCCCTGACCTCCGGAAAGCTGGATGCCGTAATCGAACAAGGCTATGAGGAAAACCGGGATCAGGATGCCAAAGTGGTCGAGTGCTTACACATCAGTAACCTCATGGAAAAAGCAGCTGGATTCGACCTGATTCATAACCATTATGACTTCCTTCCTCTCAGCTATTCCCATTTGATTAAAATACCGATGATTACAACCATTCACGGATTCTCTTCGGAAAAAATCATTCCTGTTTATCAAAAATACAACAATGGTGGATATTATGTTTCCATTAGTGATTCAGACCGGCATCCCTCACTTAAATATTTAAAAACGGTATACAACGGAATTGACACTTCTTCATTTGTCTTTAACAATCATCCTGAAGCTTATCTTTTATTTTTTGGCCGGATTCACCCGGATAAAGGAACTGCGGAAGCCATTCAAATTGCCATTCAAAGCAACCGAAAACTAATCATTGCAGGAATTATTCAAGACCATGACTATTTCAGAGATCGGATAGCGCCATTTTTAAACGCTGACATCGAATTTGTAGGTGCTGCCGGACCGGAACAGCGTAATAAACTTTTAAGGGAAGCCAGCGCCTTATTGCACCCCATCAGCTTCGAGGAGCCATTTGGTTTAAGCGTTGCAGAAGCCATGCTTTGCGGTACTCCGGTTGTCGCTTATCAGAGAGGTTCCATGCCGGAATTGATCAAACATGGTAAAACCGGATTTTTAGTAAAGGATGTGGAAGAGGCGGTTGAAGCTATTGCAAGGTTAGGATCGATTAACAGAAAGGACTGCCAGGAATGGGCAGTCAGCAGGTTTTCTCAGGAAAGGATGGTAAAGGACTATATCAGCCTTTACCATCAGATTTTATCTTCTACTTCGTAATTTCTTCTTTTAGAGCTGCTTTTTCCCTGGCTATAATTGCGCAGGAAGAGCTTTTTAGTTTGTCCAGCAGTAATTCAAGCTTCACTGAAGCGAAGGAAGAGCAATAATCCGACAATCCATAAGGAATGATCAGCTCATCATTATGGATAATCGAACCACAGGAATACAATACATTAGGAACATATCCCTCTCGTTCGTCATTATTTGGAACCACCAATGGTTCATCCAGCCGGCCAATTTCAATAGATGGATCGTCCAGATCGAATAAACTGGCACCCAGGCAATAACGGCGCATTGGTCCAACCCCATGGGTAATCACCAGCCATCCATCTTTCGTTTCGATCGGAGAACCGCAATTACCAATCTGGATAAATTCCCATGGGAACATCGGCGATTGCAATTTTACCGGATTGTCCCAAACGGTTAACTTATCAGAATACATCAGGTAATTATTCCAGCCATCAATCCTGGACATCATGGCATATTTCCCATTTATTTTACGGGGGAAAAGAGCAAGATTTTTATTTTGTGCTCCAATCCCATGCAAAGGACTGATTTTGAAATCATAAAAATCCGTTGTTTGCAAGAGTTTAGGCATGATCATCGCGCCGTCAAACGCGGTGTAAGTAGCGTAATAAACCACTGAACCATCATTTTTCACAAAACGGACAAAACGGGCATCTTCAATTCCTTTACGTTCAAATTCCGAGATTGGAAAGATGATACGGTCTGAGATGTCTGTATCCCTCGAGAAACTGATTTCATGGTAAGTATCAGACAACCATAGAATCTTATCATACTCTAACTTCCTGAGGTCATTTTCCTGGTGACTTTTAGTATCCAAAATGATCCTGCGTAAAGTTGCATAATCGAATTTTTCTTCCAATTTTTGTCCCAATTCATCCAGGATTTCAATATCGATCTTTGAATCTGCCGCCTTTTTCAGAAATAATTTCTTGTTATAGACCGCATTTTTTATGACTTCCGCTTCATCAATATAATTTCCCGCAGGAATAACAGTGATGTTGTTATCCCGATCGATCAGCGCCCGGCGAAAAACTACGGAAGAAATATGCCCTTCACCTACCGCTCTGAAGCTAATAATAACTCTTTTCTCTCCTTCTACCAATTCAGATTGATCAGGGTCTTCCACAATAGAGGGATTAAAGAAGGCTGCCGATTCTATGGAATATTCATGTGTAAAATACGAACCTATTAATAGCCGTTGGTATTTATCCAGGGATTCAGGATCGAAGCCAGCATCTCTAATGGCATTCACGACCTTCTTACAATGTCTTGTCAAGATTTTGGTAATGTTTCGATGACGTTTGGAATATTCCTGCAACAAGGGGGAGATAATTCCAAATATTTCCTGATCAGAGAGTGCCATTACATGTTTAACTACTTCTACTGCTCTCTCATCTCCATTAAAAAAGAATCGTGCGATCACTCGTTTTGGATCAGGATAGACTTTAACCGGTTTTCGTTCTACTAATAATCTCATGTGTTATTAACGTTTCATAAGGGTAAAAAGGTTTTATGAAATTAGAATTATTTTCAAATAAAACAAGTAACTATATGACATGGGCTCTGGAAAACATTCTTTTTGTCAGCATTTGTGCCAAAAAGCACACAAAATTAACTGACATTATTACAAAATAAGTCAAATCGTATATACAATTTCAAGACGCTAAAATGACAAACACAAACCTATTGTCATCGTAAAATAATAAAGAAATTCTTTCACATTTCTTATTCAACTATTAATTAACGAGTTAGGTAAAACATTCATTTTAAGCTATTCATTAGATATTTTGTTTGGCACAGCGGTTGACTATATGACATCAATGGTCAGAATATATAAAACAAAAAATGACCTGGTTAATCAATTAAAAAATAAGAAGATGAAAAAATTATTATTATCATTAGTTGCAGTTTCTGCATTCGCGTTTAGTTCTCAGGCACAAACTGAAAAAGGAAAAATTATGGTAGGTGGTAATGTTGCATTCGACACTAAAAAGAGCGATGCTGCGGGCGCTAAGTCCAATACAAATTTTCAGATCGTTCCTAGTGTAGGTTATTTCGTGGCAGATAACTTCGCAGTTGGTACGGGTGTAGGTTATGGTTACAGCAAAACCAGCGGTATTGCAGGACCTAACAATACTGTAATTTCCGGAAATAAGAACAGCTCATTTGTTGTTAGTCCTTTTGGTCGCTATTATGCAAACCTTTCTGAATCCTTCAAATTCTTTGGACAATTATCTGTTCCGATGGCATTTGGTAAAGACAAAGCAGTAGATGCAGAGGGCAATGTTGGTGCAAAAACAGCTTCTACTACTGAAATAGGTGTTGCCTTATCTCCAGGTTTTGCATTCTATCCTACTAAAAAGATCGGTATTGAATTTGCATTGAACGGATTAAACTACAACAATCTACGTAAAGAAGACGGTAATGGCGACAAAATTAAAGGTGCTGGTTATGATGAGTTCAGCTTTGGTGCTAACTTCTTTTCTCCAAAAATCGGAATCCAGTTACACTTTTAAGCAATTCTACTTCATCTAGATTTTGTTAGATAAACAGGCCCGGGCAAATCGTCCGGGCTTGTTGTTTTTAGGGATTTTTTTCTAATTTTAGTGCTGAAAGCGGCTCACTACTGCGATCAAAACTTCATAATCATAAAAAAACAATACTATACTAATGAAAAAAATACTTTTAATTGCCTGTGGCATTGGATTTTCATTTTCCATAAATGCACAGGAAAGCGCTTTAAAAACCATTAAAGATAATGCTGCAACAGCAGTTAAAAATCAAGGACAAACAGGGACATGCTGGAACTATTCTACCACGTCATTGATAGAATCCGAAGGACTACGCAAGGGATTGGGAGAATTTGACCTTTCAGAGATGTATACCACTCGTAATATCTACCTGGAAAAAGCCAAAAATTATATCCTCCGTCAGGGAAAAGCACAGTTTGGAGAAGGTGGATTGGGGCATGATCTGGTTCGGGCCATCGCGCTGTATGGTGCAATGCCTCAGGAAGCTTTCCAGGGAGCAAGCGGAGAAATCCCAAACCATACCGGCCTGGAGGAAGCGTTAAAGACTTATCTTGATGGCATACTAAAAAAACGTCCACTTGATGCCAACTGGTTAAAAGGTTACGAGCAGATACTGGACCAGAAGCTGGGTACTCCTCCGGCAACATTCGAGTATAAAGGAAAAAATTATAATGCAAAGACCTTTGCTAAAGAGGTATTAAAGTTTGATGCGAACGATTATGTAAACATCTCCTCGTTTACCCACCACCCTTATTACATGCCATTCATTCTTGAAGCTCCGGACAATTTTGCAAACGGGTCTTTCTACAACCTCCCTCTAAATGAGATGATAAATCTAACTAAATCAGCACTTAAAGAGGGATATACTGTGATGTGGGATGCGGATGTAAGCAGTAAGAATTTTCAGCAAAAGAAAGGATATGCCATGATGTTCGCCGATGATGCGGATGTAAAAGCAGAAACATTGAACCCAAATGCAAAAGAAAAAGCATATTCCCCGGAAATACGTCAGCAGTTATACGAAGACCTAACTACCCAGGATGACCACCTGATGCATCTAACTGGCTTAGATCAGTCCAGCGATGGAAAATACTTCTTTAAAGTCAAAAACTCATGGGGTGACGTAGGCCCGTTCAAAGGATATATCGAAGTTTCGGAACCTTATTTTGCAATCAATACAGTAAGTTTAGTCGTGCCTAAAGCGGCATTAAGCAAAGAATTAAAGAAGAAATTAGGTCTATAAATTATACTTAAAAAATGTTCTTTCGGTTTTCGAATCTTTAAAAGAAAGATTTACAGGACTGAAAGAACATTTTTTTTAACATTACTCTTCTTAGAAGTAGCCCATCCGGGTTGCCCAGAAAGGAAAAAATTGTCCCTCCCTCATAAAGTCGTTAAAGTAAGTTTCATCCAGCAACACCTCTGCTCCGTATGTTTTCAGAATTACGCTGAAGATACTTTGGTCATGCCGATGAGCAATAAATCCAGGGTCTCTTTCCCCTAATCATTAATCATACAACCTGCATCACAATAAATCAGAATATCGTCTTCCTTAAGCGCATCAAGGGCTCTCTTAATAAAATAAGGTTTCCAGATCATATACCCCCCTCCTCTCGGGAATTGAAGTATCTCTTGAAATCCCGCAGCAAATTCCCCGTCTATATCCTCTCGTGTAAATATGGTTACTTCGTCAAAAAATGAAGAGAATAACGCTGACTCCTTAAAAAACTCTCTTTGCACTTTATACATCACATCCCCATAGCTGATCAAATGTATCTTCATAACTAGCGTTTCAAGTTGGTTTTATTCAAGTTACAAAGAATTTGATTTCTTGGTTTCAAACACATTTTTTTGGGACAATTACCCCTGTTAGAGACATGAAATCTTCATTAAATTACGTTATAAAACTTCTTCAATGAGTATAAAATCATGAAAACAAAATATGAATATCCGTTAATTTCCTGTATCTGTATTACACACAACTGTCCAGAGTTGTTGCTCAAATCCATTATCAGCTTTGAACATCAGGATTATCCAAACAAAGAACTGGTAATCTCCTACCCCAGTACAGATGAAACCAGCAGAAATCTGATAGAAAAAGTTATCAGGCTGTCGCAATTAAACATTATACAAGTGGAACGAGAGAAAGAAGAAAGTTTAGGAAGCGCAAGAAATCTTGCTGTTACAAATGCAAACGGAAACTATATATGCACCTGGGACGATGACGACTGGCACCATCCGGAACGACTTACTTATCAGATGAACACCATTTTAAGCGATCAACAATACAAAGCCAGTATGATCAGAAGAGTAATATTGTACAATAAGGCGACAAGCATAGCTTACCTTTCTGTTTCTTATAACTGGAGTGGAACTCTTTTATGCGAAAAAGAACTGATAAACAGCATCCTTACCAAGCCACTAACCGTCTTGAAGACACTCCATTAATCCTATTTCTTGAATCTGAAAAATGTCTGTATCATATTGAAGATATTTATGAACTCTATATTTATATAAACCACGGGACTAATTTATTGGATCCTATTCATTTCAGATATTTCACGAGAAATGGCCCAAAGTTCAGTCCGGAAATCACAAAAGATATAGAGAATACCATCGGGGCCTCATTTGAAATAAAATAACCGATGTGCTCTAAACACACCGGTTATTTTCAAACTGGATATATTATGATAATTTACTTCTTTTGTTCGATCTCCCTTTCTATTTCAAGCACATCGACCTGATCTGATTGAGAAAAATCACCGATTAAATACTTATTGAAGTGATCAGCCAATTTCCAGAAAGTATACTCGGTTAAATCACCAAAGCCATGACGTTGTCCGGGAACGATTACAAACTCAAACCTTTTTCCCGCTTTCATCAAGGCATTGGCAACCCTTATGGTATTTGCCGGGTGTACGTTATTGTCAATATCGCCAGTCATCAGCATTAGATGCCCCTTCAGATTTTTAGCCAAATCAGGGTTTTTATCAATACTGTATTTAAATGTAGTATCACCTTTTGCAGAGATGATTTCCTTCACTCCATGATGTTTCTCGCTCCACCAGCGGTTATAAATGCTGTTGTCATGGTTACCCGCATTCGATACTGCTGCTTTAAAGAAATCAGGATAAACCAGCATCGCAGCAGTAGACATAAATCCACCCCCTGAATGCCCTGTAATCCCAACTCTACCTACATCGATAAAAGAGTTTTTATCTGCCAACTGCTCGACTGCAGCCTTTTTATCCGCCAACCCATAATCGCGCAGGTTTCCATAGCCAAAAGTATGGTACCATTTTGACCTTGCAGGATTACCTCCGCGATTACCTACAGTGATTACAATGTAGCCAAACTGCGCCAAACGTTCAGTTCGGTCCATACTCTTGCTGAAGGCCTTATTTACCGCTTCTGTTTGAGGTCCCGGATAAACATACTCTATAATTGGATATTTCTTGCCAGGATCAAAATCGAATGGTTTGTACATTACCCCATAAATATCTGTAATCCCATCGTCAGCTTTTACCTTAAACGGCTCTGGGAATTTATAACCTGTAGCCATTAACAAGGAGAGATCTGTTGTCTCCAGATTCATGATTACTCTTCCATTGTTGTCCATAACCACCGATTTAGGCGCAGTATTAACTCTGGAAAAGTTGTCTACAAAGAATTTGGCTTCATCATTCATACTGATTGAATGGTCAAAATCCCCGGGATTTAGTAATTTCATTCCGGAACCATCAAAATTGATGCGATACAAATGCACATAGTAGGGATCTTCTTTACTTTCTTTGCCGTTGGCGGTAAAATAAAGCACCCTATTTTTCTGATCTATATTAACAATCTCTTCACAATGAAAAGCACCTTGGGTAATTTGATTTTTCAGTTTTCCTGCAGCATCGAACAAGTAAAAATGGCCCCATCCATCGCGTTCCGACCAGTGGATGATTTCCTTACCATCATTAACCAATCCGGGACGGTTTACTTCCACATAAGTATTGAAGCGTTCGTCAATCAGCGAGTTCACTACTCCACTATGAATATCTACAGTACAAATATCTACCCTTTTCAGGTCTCTGCTGGTTCTTGAGAAATAGATTTTACTATTATTTCCCAACCAGATGGAAGGTCTGAATTCATTATCTCTATCCTTATTTAATGAAGGGGCTCCCCAGGCAGAAACGCTTTGATCTTTAAAAGCAGCGGTATTTAGCTTTTTATAAGTTTTAGCAGCAAAATCGAATAATAACATTTCATCTATCGGTGCTTCCGGCTCGCCGGGCATCTGGTACTTGTAAGTTTCCAGTGTAGGTCTCCCAGCGCTAATATTATTGATTACCCAGAGGTCTTTTACTTTACGGCTATCAGATCTATTTAGTACAAAATATTTAGAGTTTGGCGACCATAACACATAGGCTCTTCTTCTTTTTTTATTGTTTTTTTCATTTTCCTCATTGTTCTCGCCATCACCATTGCTACCGTATGAATAGAATTTCAGTCCATCTTTTGTTAGTTGATTTTCAACAATAGTACTATCGTCTTCATTCTTAACCGCCTTTTTATAATTTTCCTTATCCATCCAATACAGGTTATAATTCCTGGTAAAGATAATTGCTGAGGAATCCGGAGCTACAGAGCCCCAATTCGGTTTTGCCTTAGGCTTAGCATAGTTTGAGACTTCAGTTAATTTTGCCCCGGCCAGCACATAATTGAAGAAATAGATTTTTTTCTGCATAGAATCGGCAGCTTTTTTATCCTTTCTATCCTTCTTAAGTTCATCAACAGAACTCTTCACTTCAAAGGTCACTGCTTTTTCATCACTAGAGAATTTCAGGTTTTCTAAAGGCAGATGTTGCGCATCAAAAGGATCACGAATAATTGTGGTAATTTCTGCCGCTAGTTTTGCATTATCAAAGATTTTCTTTTTGGTTTTCGCTGAAGGGTCGACCAAATACCATTCTTTTCCTGACGGGGTTTCATATTCATACCAAAAACGATTGCTCAATTTCAGCCAATGTGGATCTACTGCGGTGGAATAGACCATTTTCTTAATCTTTGCAGGTGAGAATCTCGAAGCCAACTGGTAATTGGCTTTCGGAGCAGCTACTGTGGACTCTGTAATGGTAAAAGTTTTCTTTTGTGCCATGGCACTATACCCCATACAAAGCGACAATAAAAGTGGTGTGTAAAGTTTCTTCATTTGTGCTTTTTAATAAACCGTCTAAATTATTGATTACAGACGGAATAGATACTCCCTTCTTTGTAATAAATGCGATAGTTTACCTATCATTTCAATTTACGTACACGCATTTCAAAAACATCGGAAAAACATTTACGTATGAGGCTTTACAAATTTTAATTTTATGAGTAAATCAGGATTGATTTTTTAGTTTTGTACCAAATACTTATTTATGAAATATTCCTTCTTACCTCTTTTCGCTGCGGCAGTAATTTTTACTGCAGGATGCCAGTCAAAATCACAAAGCAACAGCACTGATAAAAACACTAAAGATTCCCTGACAGCAACAACGGATGGAGGAAATACACTCCCTACTGAAGAAACTCAAGCTGCGACCGGCGATATCTCTAAAATGAAAGTTGCAGACGCTAAAACCATTCTTGCACGTAAGCAGGTCCCTATTCTATGTTATCATCAGGTTCGTGACTGGAGACCAAAAGACTCTAAGGGGGCAAAGGATTATATCATCCCTATTGCGACTTTCAAGGATCATATGAAAATGCTGGCAGATAGTGGCTACCACACGATTCTTCCTGATCAGCTTTACGACTATTTAAATAATGGAACTCAATTGCCAAGCAAGCCGATCATGCTCACCTTTGATGATACTGATCTTGATCAGTTCACGATCGCTGCTCCTGAAATGAAAAAGTATGGATTTAAAGGTGTATTTTTTGTAATGACTGTTTCTATTGGCAGACCTAACTATATGAGTAAAGATCAGATTAAAGCACTTTCTGACATGGGCCATGTAATTGGTTCGCATACCTGGGATCACCATAATGTTAAGAAATACCAGGGACAGGATTGGGTAACTCAAATTGAGAAACCAACTAAAACGTTAGAAGAAATCACCGGAAAGGACATCCATCATTTCGCTTATCCTTTTGGATTGTGGAATCCTGAAGCTATTCCTGAACTTAAAAAAAGAGGGATGAAGTCGGCCTTTATCCTGGCCACCAAACGTGATGAAAATGATCCTTTATTTACAATCAGAAGAATTATTGCCAGCGGTTACTGGAGCTCTAAAACATTAAGTAACAGCATAAAAAACAGCTTTTAAGCTGAACGCTAACTACTGAAAAAATCACCATGAAAAATACCTTATTAAAAATAACTACTTTCTCGGCATTAGCCCTTTCTTCTTGTATCGGCAATAGCCAGGCAGGTAAAGAAAACACAGTTACCGGAACGGCTGCGGTAAAGGCCGTCAATACGGACAGCCTGAGCAATAAGGCTGCTACTGCATCAGAAATCATTGCAAAAAAGGAAGTTCCTGTACTTTGTTACCACCAAATCAGGGATTGGAAGGCCAGTGATTCCAAACGTGCTCATGATGACATCATTCCACCCGCAAATTTTAGTCAGCATATAAAAATGCTGGCCGATAGTGGTTATCATACTATTTTACCAGATGAATTGTATGATTATCTGAATTATGGGAAGAAGCTTCCTGAAAAACCAATTATGATCACTTTTGATGATACTGATCTTGATCAGTATACGGTAGGTGCTAAAGAATTAAAGAAACATGGTTTTAAAGGAGTATTTTTCATTATGACGGTTTCCATTGGCCGACCACGTTACATGAGTAAAGCTCAGATTAAGGAACTTTCTGACGATGGGCATATAATCGCCAGTCATACCTGGAATCACAAAAACTTTGCTCAGTTCACAGAAGAAGACTGGGAAATTCAGATTGACAAGCCGACAAAAACGCTGGAGGCCATTACCGGAAAAAAGGTGGAGTATTTTGCTTATCCTTATGGTGTTTCCAAAGCAGAGAACCTGCACAAATTGAAAGAACACGGTTTTAAAGCTGCGTTTATCTTATCTACGAAACGTGATCCGAACTATCCTTTGTTTACCATCCGCCGTATTATAGATCCCGGAACTTATACTGCCCGAAATCTATACAACAGCATCAACAAAAGTTTTAAATAATATCTTTGAGGAGATAATCTTTGCCATTAAAGGCAAAGGTATCTCCTTTCTGCTTTCCTATCAGTAGCTTGCCAATTGGCGAAACTGAAGAAATAGCAAAAATACTTTCTCCTTCCAGTTGCAATTGTCCCGCACTAATACTGATATAAAATATCCCCTGCGAAGTATAAGCCAGATTACCATTCCTCACCCTTTCATTTCCCGATGTATCTTTAATGGAGTTCAAAAGCTGCAGATTTTGCTGCGCGTCCATCAATAGGCTTTTGTTCCTGGTGATATCCTGCTGCATCATTTCCCTTGTGGTTTCAAATTTATCACCGGCACTACTTTTGGTATCATCATTACTGGCTTCACGTGCCTGCTCCAATGCCGTTTCTGCAGTCTGTATCCTCTGTTCTATAAAGCCCAGACAAAGGAGGTATAACTTCTCTTTAATGTTCTGCATAAATTATGATTCTACCCATCTGACTTTATCTTCAATCGGAGTTCTCCTGGCCGCTCTTGGCACCTCATCATGGTATCCCATATAGAAAAGACCGAAACACTTTTCCTGATCATTAAGATTTAAAAATCTGTTCAGATCAGCAATCATCGCAGGTGAGCTCCAATAAGCACCAATATTTAAGGCTTCAGCAGTAAGGGCCATGTTCTGAACCGCACAAGCTAATGCTGCCAGCTCTTCCCATTCCGGGATTTTATCAGTATGTAATTCGGCATTTAATGTAATGATGCAGTTTGCCTGTGCCGCTTTCTCTAAAATACTATCGTATTTTTTTTGCAGGAACTGATGCTCCGGCATGGTCGCTTTATACAATCTGGCCAGCTCTGCCCCCAGTTTCATTTTGCCTTCATTTCTGAAGACCGTGAAACGCCATGGTTCTGTCAGTTTATGTGTAGGCGCATAATTTGCACTCTCCAGAATTTGTCGGATCAGCTCCACAGGTATCTCCTGTTTGGTATAACTGTCTGGGAAAATGCTGCGACGGCGCTTAATAATGCGGCTTAATATATCTATTTCTTTTTCCATCAGGCTTTTTTATATGAATAACGGCAAAAATAGTACTTATCCCTTCTTAATTGTTTGCTAAAGGTCATTGTTTTATACATTGACTTTTTTAAGGGCTTTTTTGATCTGTTTTGCTCTTCCAAAAAAAGCAACAGTTTCCAGATCTTCCAGGTAAGCTATGGTTTCCAACAGTTCTTCTTTGATCCAGGTATAACGTGGAGCGAGGTTAGCTAATACCTGCATGGCATGCACCTTAGTGGCAACTAACACTTTTTCATCAATCAGCCAGCTAAACATGATGTCCACAATAGGTTCCAAATTAGTATTCTCAAGCTGTCCTTGTTTTAATCCTGTTGCCTTTTTACTGGTTAAATAGGCTAAAATTTTCCCATAATGACGCATGCAGCTCTGATTTTTCTGGGCTGCAAAACGACTCAGCAGATCGTCCAGGTGATCTCCGGCACAATGGTAGTTCATGAAGATATACTCCAGTGTCCAGGCGGCCCTGAACGCAACTTCTTTCTTTGGATGAAAGGTTAGATCAATCAAATCTTTAATCTGAAAGTACTGTTCAGAGTTTTCTATTGAAAATTTATTGTCCGCAATTCCAGTAAGGATTTCGACCATTCTTGCCTCCATGGAAGCATTCAATCTGGCTGTTAATTCGTCGCGTGTCACGTCATTCAAATTTAAAGATCAAAACTAATAAATCCTCAGTCAAATCATTTTATAAATTATAACTACCTTTGCGGCTTATTTTTCAGCATTATGATTTCAGTTTCTAACTTATCCCTTCGTTACGGGAAACGTACCTTATTTGAAGATGTGAACTTAAAATTCACTCATGGCAATTGCTATGGTGTAATTGGAGCAAACGGCGCAGGTAAATCAACCTTCCTAAAGATTCTTTCCGGCGAAGTAAACCAGACTTCTGGTAGTGTAGCTTTTACTCCCGGTGAACGTATGGCGGTTCTAAAACAAAACCATTATGAGTTTGATGAGTTTACGGTAATTGAAACAGTCATGATGGGTCACAAGGAATTGTACGAAATCATGAAGGAAAAAGATGCCATTTATCTAAAAGAAGATTTTACAGATAAAGATGGTGAACGTGCGGGTGAGCTGGAAAACAGATTTGCAGAAATGGACGGCTGGAACATGGAAAGCAATGCGGCCACCATGCTGAGCAATTTAGGAATCAAAGAAGAACACCATTATAAGCAATTAAAAGAGTTGGATGGTAACCAGAAAGTACGTGTATTATTGGCACAGGCTTTATTTGGTAACCCGGACATTCTTTTGCTGGATGAGCCTACCAACGACCTGGACATTGATACCAT
Organism: Pedobacter steynii; assembly: GCF_001721645.1. Taxonomy (NCBI): domain Bacteria; kingdom Pseudomonadati; phylum Bacteroidota; class Sphingobacteriia; order Sphingobacteriales; family Sphingobacteriaceae; genus Pedobacter; species Pedobacter steynii. Next base: position 478,425 of record NZ_CP017141.1, read on the forward strand.
TGCCTGGTTAGAAAACTTCCTGGCTGACTATCAAAGCATTGTATTGGTGGTATCTCACGATAGACACTTTTTAGATGCAGTATGTACACATATCGTTGATATCGACTTCAGTAAAATGAGTATCTACTCGGGTAACTATACCTTCTGGTATGAGTCAAGCCAGCTTGCCTTGAAACAACGCAGCGACCAGAATAAAAAACTGGAAGAGAAAGTTAAGGAACTACAGGAATTTATTCAGCGTTTTAGTGCGAATGCATCGAAATCTAAACAAGCTACTTCGCGTAAGAAAGCTTTGGATAAAATCGATATTTCTGAGATTAAAGCTTCCAGCAGAAAATACCCTGCAATATTGTTCAACAATTTGGGCAGAGAAGCAGGAGACCAGATTTTACAGGTAGAGAATTTATCAAATACTTCCAATGGAGAGGTGATGTTTAAAAACGTTAGCTTCATGGTGAATAAAGGCGATAAAATTGCCATTCTTTCTCAGAATAGCCTTGCTACGACTGCATTTTACAACGTATTAACCGGTCGTGAGAAAAACTATACCGGAGAATTTAAATTCGGAGTAACCATTAATGTAGCTGATATCCCGAACGACAATACGCCTTATTTTGAAGGTAAGGACGAGAACCTGGTAGATTGGCTGCGCGAATATTCTGGTACTGATCAGGATGAACAATTTGTCAGAAGTTTCTTAGGCAGAATGTTGTTCTCCGGTGAAGAAGTATTGAAAAACGTGAAAGTTTTATCCGGTGGTGAGAAGATGCGTTGTATGTTTTCTCAAATGATGCTAAGACATGCAAATCTCTTATTATTTGATGAGCCAACGAATCACCTGGATCTAGAGTCGATCACTGCTTTAAACAACGGACTGAAGGACTTCAAAGGAACAGCATTGTTTACTTCCCGAGATCATGCCTTAACGGAATCTGTAGCCACCAGGATTATTGAATTGACTCCTAAAGGCGCAATTGATAAGATGATGAGCTATGATGAATACATAACAAGTGAAGATGTGGCTCAGTTAAGAGCAGAAATGTATAAATAGGCCATAGGCTTATGAAAACAAACAAAGGGGCACTCCCCCTTTGTTTGTTTTGTCCTTAATCCCCTTTCACCAGGTCTTTGATCAAACTGTAGAGATTTCGCTGCTGAAAATACCGATCCTTATTGCTGTCCAGGTTTTGTTTCGGAGCAGGCATCTTAATGATTTCCCGGATATCGTCAATAATCGTATGGCTATCCAGGTTGATGGTATGGAAGTATTTGTCATTATAAACCTGTGATAAATTCGGAGCACCGCAATAGATAGGAATGACATCACATAATACGCAATCAACAAATTTTTCAGTAATGTAGTTCTTCTCATTAGAATTCTCAATAGCGATAGAATACTCATAAGGTAACAAGCCTGTATATTTAAACTCTATCCCTCCTTTATATCTTTCATCAGAAATATTGAATCCCCTGCCAAAGATGTCAATATCCAGATCGGAGGCCAATATTTTACGCAATAAACGCAGTCGTTTTCCATAGTTACCAACATCCATGCTCAGTGCAGAAACAATCATCGATAATCTCTTTGTTTTTTGAACGACTTTCGTATCCATAAATAGAGATTTATCTATGTGATCATGGTAGAACATGTAAGAAGGGCATTCAAACACCTTTTTCCCAAGTTCAATCTGATAGGTATTTTCAAATAACTGAGCATCATGAATGATCAAATAATCACTTTGTGTCAGAAAGCGATTGTTCCAATGGACAGGGCTCCATGATGGCTCCTGAATCACGGTGATCACTTTTGCCTGAGTCCTTAACTGCTCATTAGTTCTGTTAAAGACAACTGCAAAATCATAATCATCATCAATAGTAAAGATGATCCCGTCATCATAGATATGATAATTTGCCTTAAACCTTTTTAAAAGATCAGCTGACTTGTCATAGTTTGCAAAAAATTTGACTTTCATAGGAATGGAATTATATGTTCTGTCTTCGAAAATAAAGACTAAAAAACACGTAACTGCATCCTTCCGGTTTTTGGGACATTTGGCCCTATCCGGAAGATTCTTCTATGAGTAATTTAGATCCTGTTATAAATAGAAACCTTAAACTCATTAAAAAATCACTCCCTCTAATTTCCTGTATATGCATTACCAGTAACCGATCTACTTTACTTCAAAGGGCACTGGCCTGTTTTGAAAGGCAGGATTACCCAATGAGAGAACTAGTAATTTCTTATCCTGAGGATGATTTCCTGACCAAAAGAGTAGTCGAACAGATCGAAGAACTTTCAACTATAAAAATGGTCAGAATTGAACGTAAAACAGACGAAAAATTAGGTCAGGCGAGAAACAATGCTATTTCAGCGGCAAACGGAGAATTTATCTGCATCTGCTATTACTCATTAACAGGCGATTGGGGGTATGCTCCCTATTTTATTCCTAATCCAGATATTTATAATCAATCTTAAATTTAGCATCAGAAAAACCAATAACCACCTCTATAGGATCATTTAATGGAAAGGAATTTTCATCAAGAAATAAAAAACTATATAAGCTGATCAATCTTCCATTTCCTTCAATGATAGTATAAGGTCCGTCAATTCCCTGAGCGAGAACAATCATCCCGGATAATTGCACACTTTTAGGATCAGATTTAAAAGCCTCACTAATCGCAGAGATTCTAGGATTCAGCAACGGTTTTTGCTGAGTAATTTTAGCAGCATAAGACACCTTATAGGTATTATTAGTAATCTGGGCAAGATCAAATACCGGAAGGGTATACAATTGATCAAATTCAGACTTTTTCAGCTCCAGCCTGGCTAAATACCAAACTACATCAGATGGCAGGCAGTCTACAAGCGATAGGTGATGCATTTTCAATGACCTCTTAATTCCCTTTCCTTCCATTATAGGGTCCTTTGAATAAAGTAATCTCAACGTTTCCTGAGCAGGGGCTTCATTTATAGAATTTAAATATTCAACATGAACTTCTGCTATTGCCCAGCGCCTTAGCATCTCATGCTTTTTGATTTTCTGAATCAGCTTCATAAGTTCTCCATTTGTAATACCGCGTTAAATTTTTGATAGGAGATCAAGTTATTAAAAAACTAAATCAGTTGAACAACCGGAACCATTTTGAGTCATTTGACCCTATTACGGCGATCAGTTTACCTGTAATTTAGATCAATTCCCTAATTAAAAATATCCAGACATGAATTGTAGTAACCCATTAATTTCCTGCATTTGTATTACAAGTAACCGCCCGATTACGCTTCAAAGAGCATTAGCTTGTTTTCAAAGACAGGATTATCCAAATACAGAACTCGTTATTTCTTATCCGGAGGATGACCTGTTAACAAAAGCAGTTATTGATCAAATCGAAAGCAGCTCAATCATCAGGCTGATCCGGATAATACATCCAAAAGAAGAACAACTGATGCTCACAAAAAACACTGCAATCAATGCTGCAGGGGGAGATTTTATATGTATCTGGAATAGCGATCACTGGCATCATGTAAACCGAATTTCTGACCAATACCGGGTATTAAAAAACAGCCCTTTTCGATCAAGTACATTGATGCATATCCTGCTCTTCGATTTCAAAAATCAACAAACCTTCTACTCTGCGTACCGAAATTGGGAAGAAACACTACTATGTGAAAAACAAATCCTGCTTCAGGCGATCTATATGGATATCGAAAGAACAAATGACCATCCCGTTCTTCATTTTTTATCTGCAAAAAATCTGTTGTACCATATTTCTGAATCCCCACACCTCTATATCTATGTTTATTATCATCATAACCGTTTTGATGAAGCACATTATCAAAATTGCTTTTTCCAAAGTGTCCTTTTGGAAGACATCAATGAAACTGTACAGGACGTAGTTAATATGGACTATTATTTGTTGGGTGGATTAAAATCACAATCTCGTTTTTGGGACATTTGACCCTATTTGAACCACGTCGTTTTATCTAATTTTATTTTGTAAACCAACAACAAATATTATGGCTAAATCATGGTACGTTTATATGGGGGCAGGCGACCCGACCTTATTTTCAAGTTATAGAAGACTAACCGTCAAACACACTTGTCTTTGTGGCAATCAGATTTGTGCAATTTACGCCAAAGGGGAAGATACTCTTCCTGAAGGCCCTCTTTCAATAAATCTACAACAATACATCAAAGCAGCTCTTGCTACCGGAGCACTTCAACCAGAACGCCCGGCCGGCACAAAAAAATATGTTTATCTAAGATCTGTATTACCCTAACCTCTCTGTTATGCAACCATCCTATCCCCTAATTTCCTGTATCTGTATTACAAACAACAGGCCTGAACTCCTCCAAAAAGCAATCAACTGTTTTAAATCACAGAATTACCTGAATAAAGAATTAGTTGTCTCCTTCCCAAACACCGATACATCTACAAGAGAACTACTTAATCAATCCCAGAATAATGATGTCCAGATCTTTCCGATCGAAAGAGAAGAAGAAGAGTCGTTGGGAAATGCAAGAAATCAAGCCATAAAAAAATGCCATGGTGATTATGTCTGCATCTGGGATGACGACGACTGGTATCATCCCAGTCGGATCTCCTACCAATATAATAGCATTCAGAACAAAGGAGAGGGTTACCAGGCAAGTGTTCTGAGCCGGATATTACTATACGACACTACAAAAAAAGAGGCTTACTATTCTTTTCCATACACCTGGGAAGGCACTATATTGTGCAGAAAAGTTATTCTTCTACAAAATCAATATACCAATAGCAACAAAGGGGAAGATTCCCATGTGATCAGGTTCCTCTCCTCAAAAAAACAGTTACTCAGATTAGAGGAAGCCCCCTTTCTTTACATTTATATCTACCACGGTAAGAATACCTGGGAGTACCGGCATTTTGAATTCTTTTTATCAAGAAGTGAGCTTTTGAAAGGAGAAGATAAAGATCAGGTTATTGGTTATCTGGACTAGCTTCCTACGATTTAATCCGTATTGAATATCCCCTTTTTTGAGACATTTGACCCTATTTCCCCCTCTCCATTTTCTCTAATTTTAAAGATAAAACTTAATCATTATGAACCAACCTCTTGTAAGCTGTATCATGCCTACCGCCAACAGGCAAAAATATATCCCATTTGCTGTTAAGTATTTTTTAGAACAGGATTACCCCAATGCAGAGCTTGTCATCATTGATGATGGCATTACACCTGCCTATTCTATAGTTCCTGTTCACCCTAAGATCCGCTATTTTTACTCAGAACCCCTGGGAACAATTGGGGTAAAGAGAAATCATGCCTGTGAGAAAGCCCAGGGTGAAATCATTATGCATTGGGACGACGACGACTGGTATGCCAGAGACTGGATCAGTAAACAAGTTGATGCTTTATCTACTTCCGGAGCCGACATTACCGGATTGAACAGGGTTGTCTTTTACTCACCATCCATTGAAAAACACTGGATGTACGAAGATAAAGACCTGGAAAAACCCTGGATATGCGGTGCCACAATGGCCTATAAAAAATCTTTCTGGCAAGAGCATCCATTTATAGATATTCAGGTAGGTGAAGATTATGACTTTGTATGGAATACCAATGCAAAGACATTTGCCCTGGATTACTTAGATGGCTTTATCGCGATCCTACATGCACACAATACCAGCATTAAACCAGTTGAGGACATCAAACATAAAAAGACAGGAATGGTCTGGAAACAACCTGCACAAAATGAGGAATCATGAAAATACCATATGTTTCCTGCATCATGCCTACTGCCAACAGACCAAAATTCATTCCTTTGGCTATAGGCTACTTTTTAGGTCAGGATTATCAAAATGCAGAACTCATCATTATCGATGACGGTCAGGATCCAGTGGTTAAATTGGTCCCGAAACACCATCGGATCAGGTATTTTCACAGGGAGACCGTCAGTACTATTGGCATGAAACGAAATTATGCTTGCGAGGCAGCAAAGGGTGAAATCATAATGCACTGGGATGACGATGACTGGTATGCACACGATTGGATCAGCAGACAGCTTTCTGCTTTGGAGTCTTCTGGTGCCGACCTTTGCGGACTAAACACCATTACCTTTTTCTCTCCATTGGTTCAGAAATTCTGGCGTTACGCTGATCCGGATAATCAACGCCCATGGCTATCCGGTGCAACGATGGCCTATAGAAAAAATCTTTGGGAAAAATATCCTTTTAAGGATCTGCAAATTGGAGAGGACTATGATTACCTATGGAATTCAGGAGCTAAGATATATGCCCACAATTATAACGACGGATTTATCGCAATCCTCCACCCACACAATACCACACTAAAACCTTTTGAAAATCCAAAACATAAAAGACATGCCATAGAATGGATGAATGTTCCGTATAAGGGGAAAGCCGAAAACCCTGAACAGAGTAGGCCAGATAATTAAAATATAATGTATGCCCTGGTATCAATTCATTAACAACGACCTGGATATTTGCAACCCCGAGAGTTACAAAGTCCTGGATGAGGCCCCAGACACCTTAGATGGTCCTTATTTAGCTGCAATTTTTGCAGATGAAATACCTAATGACCCGGAAAGAAAGCCTGATCTCGAAGGTACTCCTGGTCTCTTGTTTTACATCATTCGTGCCTTGGCTAAAGGAAAAGGACAACCATCCTCTACTTTCCCTCCGGTTCCATTGGAAGTGAGAATGTCAATAACCCCGGCAAGAGGAACAGTTGAACCAAACAAAAATGAAGATTTTTAATTTTTTGGGGACATCTGACCCTAGCAAACAGGGCATATATGGTGTAATTTAGTATTCAGACAAAGGGAAATCCGAAAACCTTGAACAGAGTAGGAAAAACATTTTTTTTATTACTTTTTGATTGACAAAAGTATTTAGGATTATGGCAAATTGGTATATATATAATGGTGTTGGAGATCCCTTTTCACCCAACAGCTATAGAGTGTCAGGAGTAAAACCTGCATGCGTAAACGGTAGTTGTAAAATTTGCGCGATCTACCTTAATGAAACTGGTATGGTCCCATCAACAATCGATGACAATGTTCTGGTTTATATGGTTAATGCTTTAGCCTCACAAACATCGCAACCAGGTGGTGGAGCTAAGCGTTTTGTGTATGTAAAGAACTGTTAGTTATCAGAGAATCTATAAAAATAATTATCAATAAAGGCAATCCGAGAACCTCAAAAAGAATAGGAAAGATAAAAGTTTTTGTTGCTTTTTGATCTATAAAAGCCTCCTATATTATGGCTAATTGGTATACTTATAATGGAATTGGTGATCCAACCGCAACTTCCAGTTATCGCTTGGTTTCTGTGAAACCTACCTGTAGTGGCGCATGTAAAATCTGTGCGATCTATTTGGACGAAACTACTGTTGTGCCTAGTAGCATTGCAACTACTGTTTTGGCTTACATCTCTAATGCATTGGTTACAGGGAGTAGTCAGCCCGGTGGAGCGGCTAAACGTTTTGTTTATCTAAGGGCTTGTTGATCTTTGCACTTTTTTGAGGCCAGTTCTAGATAAAATATTTGCTATAATGGCCGGTGTTATAGCAGACAAGAGGGGGAAACCGAAAACCCTGAACAGAGTAGGTAAAAAAACAAAAGTTTTTGTTGCTTTTTGATTTACAAAAGCATCCTATATTATGGCTAATTGGTATTCCTATAACGGAGTCGGTGACCCAACCGTAACTTCCAGTTATAGATTAATGAGTGTAAAACCTACCTGTGTTACTGGTAGTGTTCGTGTTTGTGCTATCTATCTGGATGACACTACAGCTGTTCCTAGTGACATTGAAACTACCGTCTTGGCCTATATTGCCAATTCTCAGGGAACTCAAAGTTCACAACCAGGTGGCGGAGCTAAACGATTTGTTTACGTTAAAGGTTCTTAAAAACTCCTCATTTTAGTTTTTATAACTCCCGGGAAAATACCTTTCCCGGGTTTTTGTTTTTACCCGAATTTTAGCATAATTTCACCTATGCTTTCTTATAGCTCATCTACGGACTTTGAATTAACAAACCTGCTCAGGAAGGGTGACAATAATGCATTCAATGAAATCTATAAACGGTTTCAGGGATTATTATATGTATACGCTTGCAAAGTAATAAAAGACAAGGAAGAAGCGGAGGATATAGTTCAGGAAGTATTTCTCTACTTATGGGATAAAAGAGCCACAATAAACATCACATCTACCATATCCGTCTACTTATATACTGCAGTTCGTTACAAATTTTTCAATCTTCTGGACCGTAAAAAAGTACGTATTAATTATGAAGACTCTTTCCGTCAATTCCTTGAACAGGGAGAATATATTACTGATAACAATATTCGTCAAAAGGAATTCAGTAAACTTATTGAGCAGGAAATTGATGCTTTACCAGATAAAATGCGCGAAGTATTCGTACTTAGCCGAAAGCATTACCTATCCAGAAAGGAGATTGCAGAGCAATTGGGAATTTCTGAAAAAACTGTAAAAAATCAAATTAATCATGCGCTAAAGATCCTTAGAGGGAAGATTGACTTGTTTACTTTTCTTCTGTTACTATTCAATAAATAAATATTTTCTTTTCATCTGGGCCTAACAGTCATCTTAACTTACATATAGTTGTAGTTCAGACAAAATGAAAAGATATAATCCACAAGAACTTATCCATAAATACGTCAATGATACCTGCTCTGAAGAAGAGCGGGCTCTGGTGGAAAGCTGGCACCTATATGAACTGGCCAGCAGTGAATACAGACCTTCCATGGAAAACACTTCGATAGTTCATGACAGAATGTGGAACAAATTATCTTTGCATGCTAAGAAACCAAGAAAATTATGGCCAGGATTATCTATTACAGCGGCTCTTCTATTTTTAATGAGTGTTCCTGTCTTTCTTTATCTGAGCCAGCGAACGCATCCCTTATCTACTCCAAAAAACACCTCAACTCAGGATATCACTCCTGGTGGGAACAAAGCCATTCTAACCTTAGACAATGGAAAAGAAATCCTGTTACAGGGCAGTAATACCGGCTTAATAGCCATACAAAATCGTATCAATATCCATAAAGATACTGCCGGACAAGTAAGCTACAACGTTCAAGGGCATAAAAAGATGTTATCAACGATAAACAAATTGGAAACGCCCAGAGGTGGTAAATACCGGCTTTTGCTTGCCGATGGCACAAAGATCTGGTTAAATTCTGCTTCCACCCTGACCTATCCCACCACATTTGAAGGGAAAGACAGAACGGTCATATTAAGCGGTGAGGCATATTTTGAGGTCACAAAAAATAGCAACAAACCCTTTAAGGTCATTACCCGCCATCAGGAGGTAAAGGTACTGGGAACACATTTCAATATCAATGGATATCCAGATGATCCCCAAATACAGACGACCTTACTTGAAGGAAGTATTTTACTTTCTAAAGGATCAAATAATAGATTACTCAGACCTGGTCAGATGGCACTTACAAAAATTCATTCTGAAAATATTGAGATCGAACCTGCCGATACAGAGAAAAATATAGCCTGGAAAAACGATGATTTTATCTTTAACGGGGAAAATTTACCCAGCATCATGAAAACAATAGCAAGGTGGTATGATGTTGAAGTCGTTTACCAGGTGAGTCCGGATTCTACAAGATACTGGGGCGTAATTTCACGCTCTAAAAATCTATCTGAAGTATTAAAGATGCTGCAATCCAGCGGTCATATAAATTCAAAAGTACAGGGAAGGAGGGTTATTATTATGGATTAACCTATACCTTAAAGTAGATTCGAAAAATGCCGAAGGCGTTACGCACCTCCGGCATGGCTTGAATTTTATCATCAAGAAAATCAACTCAATGACGACCATCTGACACTCTTAAGCTCATAGACAAGGTTAAGTGCCAGAAAAAAAACAACCATTTCAAATGTATGAAATTTTATCATGAAATCTCCTACAGGTTAATCCCCTGTATGAAGAAATCTCTGTTCATTATGAAACTGATTATTGTTTTAATAACAACAGTATTTCTGCAAGTCAGTTTAGCCACTGATACTCAAAAAATTACATTATCAGAAAAGAATGCTTCTTTGGAAAAACTATTCAAAAAAATCAGAACCCAATCCGGTTATGACTTTTTTTGTGACATCGACCTTCTAAAATCGGCTAGGAAAGTTAGCATCAATGTTAAAGAAGTAAGCCTGGAGGAGGCGCTTAAATATTGCCTGATGAATCAGGACCTCACGTATACCATTAATAACAAAATAATAGTCATTAAAAGAAATCCCAGAATACTAAGGGAGGAAATCAATCAGCAACTCAAAGATCTCAACCTTTTGATAAAGGTAGTTGATGAAAACAACAGGCCACTTCCGGATGCAACCATCACTGTTAAGCGAACCGGAAAGTCTTTTATCACCAACGAAAAAGGGGAATCTACTATCCAGGTAGAACCTGGTGAGTTGTTGTTAATTTCCTATGTTGGTTACGAACCAACGGTCGTTAAAGCGTCCGGTAGAAAGCCGGGGGCACCCCTGATCATTATGCTTTCTATCCGTTCAAGCCAACTTAAAGAAATAGGGATTGTCAGTACAGGATATCAGGACTTGCCTAAAGAAAGAGCTACAGGGTCCTTCCAGGTCATTACAGCAAAACAACTGGAACACAGCACTGATCAAAATCTACTCAAAAGACTGGAAGGTATTACTACAGGGTTAGATTTTAACAATAAAAACTTCACATCTCCAACCAATTCCAGCAGGGTAAAAATCTCCCCTTTGGCTTCCTTAACGATTCGCGGAAAGAATAATTTACAAGCGCTTCCCAGTAGTGATCCGAACCAGGCTAGCGGACAACCGCTTGTTGTTATCGATGGAATTGCCAGCCCCTACTCCATCGATAAGATCAATCCAAACGAGGTAGAAAGTATAAATATCCTCCAGGATGCAGCAGCGGCTTCCATTTGGGGCTCAAGAGCAGCCAATGGTGTAATTGTGGTCAAAACAAAAAGAGGGGAATATGATCGTCCGGTAAGTATCTTCTTTAATAGTAATGTAAACATTACCGATAAGATGGATCTATTCTATAATAAATACATGAGTACCAGTGATTATGTAGATGCACAGGTTGCACAATTGAATTACAATTATAGCCAGAACCCGGTAACGGTTAGTGATCCGGATATTAGTATGCCACAACCTTTCCTCACCCCGGTGGCCGAAATCTGGAATTCCTGGAAAAGAGATAAGATAGCTCTTAATGAATACAATAGTCAGCTGGATAAACTGAGAAACAATGACCTTCGCAACGACCTGACTAAATACTTCTTAAGAAAGTCCATCCTTCAAAGCTATGCACTTGGAATTGCCGGAGGTACAGGCAAGTATGCCTATCGCTTATCAGGCGGCTTTGATAAAAACCGCAATAATACCATACATTCTGATGCAAACAGAATTAATGTGAATTATAATGCCTCCGTAAAACCAACGAAAAATCTTGAATTTCAAGCTATTATAGGTTACAGTCAACAGAACAGAAACGAGCAGGACGGCGGAAATACCATCAACGGTGCCATCACAGGAGAAGGAATGTATCCTTATACCCGCCTGGTAGATGACCAGGAAAATCCCGCAGTCGTTTCACGTACCTACCGGCCAGCATTCATCAACCTTTTAGCAGAAACTTATGGGAATAAGATCCTGGACATGACATGGAAACCATTGGAAGACATTAACCAGAGCTATTTGAAATACAAATCTCAGCTGATAAATATGAATCTGAATGTATCCTATAAGTTCAGTCCTGTATTTTCCGGCACAATCACCTATAATAATGCCTGGGGTCAGGATGAAAGCACAGAGCTCAGAGGCCAGAACTCTTATTTCATGAGAAGCATGATCAATAGGTTTACCGACCCCTTCACCTTTGAAAGGGCAATTCCATTGGGTGGATTTTATATCCCCAATATCGGCAAATCTAACAATCAAACTTTACGGGGACAATTAAATGCCAATAAAACCTGGGCAGACAAACACGTATTAACCGTAATAGGGGGTGTGGATGTCAGTCAGAATTACAACAACTTCAGAGACAGTTGGTTTTATGGTTACAATGAAAAAACACTAACAGTAAATAATGGGCTGCCATTTGGTGTATATAAGAATACTTTATTTATAGATCCTAATACCGGATTTCCTGATGATTTAATCCCATACAGCTCAGGATTCGGTGATTTTAAAATCCGGTCTTTCAGCTTATATTCAAATGCCGCATATACCTATGATAGACGTTACACCTTTTCTGCCAGCATCAGAAATGATATATCAAGTACATTTGGACAGGGAACGAATAAACATGGGGCCTCCTATTTCTCTTTAGGTGGCAGCTGGGCTATCAATAACGAAAAATTTTATCACATGGACTGGCTTCCGAATTTACAGCTCAGGGCAACCTTCGGGTATAATGGCAACGTAAATACAACAGTAAGTCCTGTTCCACTTATCCGTTATACCAACACTTCATTTGTTGGCAATAGATTGCCTTATGCCTCTACAAATAATGGGGCAAACCGCCTACTGAGACCAGAGAAAGCTGCTATGATGAACCTTGCATTGAATTTTGGGATCAAAAATAACCGGTTAAGCGGAAGTATAGAATATTATATCCGTAAAACTACGGATTTGATTTCAACCACTTCTTTGGATCCTAGTACGGGCTTCAGTCTTCTTCCCTATAACGCCGCAGATTTGAGGGGCACAGGAATAGATATTACTTTAAACTCCCTCAACCTGAAAACAAGAAGTTTTAGCTGGGAGAGTACCTTGTTGTTCAGCAACAACCAGGTGAAAGTAACAAAACTATTCAGTGATAAAGCCAATACAGTGGAACAGGTACTGTACTCCTTTATTTCCTTTAATGAAGGGGCCGGGCTTTCCCGCTTATACGCTTTCCGATGGGCAGGATTAGATCCTGAAACCGGTGACCCGATGGGCTATATCGATGGAAACCCTGTAAGAATTACTGGTGACATTGATGTTTACAATGCAATCGCGACAGCACCGCTCTCAACAGCCCACTATTTTGGATCTTCTGTCCCGGTTTATTTCGGATCCTTACGCAATACTTTTAACTATAAAAATTTCTCTGTTTCTGCAAATATCCTGTATAAACTGGGGTATTATTTCAGACGATCAGTAACCAATCTGGTTCGTTACTCGGCTTTATTCAATGACAATGTTATGCTTGGTTCGGAGTACAACCAACGCTGGCAAAAACCAGGAGATGAAAAAAGCACCAATGTACCTTCTTTAATTTTCCCAGTTACCGGCCCTGGAGGACAAACCGAAATAAGAGATCTTTTTTATCAATATGCTGATGTTAACGTTTTGAAAGCAGATCATATTCGTTTGCAGGAAATTAACCTGTCTTACACTTTCAAGGAGAAAAACTGGGTCATAAAAAATCCCAGAATTTATGCGAATATCTCTAATCTGGGGATTTTATGGCGAGCAAATAAGCAGGGTATTGATCCCGATATTTCTGATTATCCTCAACCTAAGACCTATAGTTTAGGCTTAAGCGCTAGTTTTTAAATCCATAACTCAATCAACATGAAAACTTTTCCTACCCTGTTATCCGGCATATTGCTTGGTTTGATGTTGCTATCCTGTCAGAAATTTGTAGCGATAAAAAAAAACAGCAGCCAGGCTTTTCTTGTCACCGCCGAGGATTGCCAGCTCATGCTGGACAATTATACAACGATGAATACGGGTTACCCTCTTGATGGAGAAATCTCCTCGGATGATTATTATATAACCGATGCCAGTTATCAGTTAGCCAGTATTCCTCAGGAAGAAAAAAATTTATATACCTGGAATCCGTCAGCTCAAAGAATGTCAGCTGTACCGAATTGGTTAAATCCATATAAAACTGTATATAATGCCAACCTGGTCCTTCAGACTTTGGATAAACTGCAAGGTAAAGGGGATGATCCGGTATTATTAAACAACCTACGAGGTGCAGCACTCTTTTACAGGGCTTATTGTTTCTGGAATATAGCTCAGCTTTACGCCCGGCCTTACCGGGCTGCCACTGCAAGGCAGGATCCCGGAATCCCACTCAGGCTTGACGCCGACATTAATGGAACATCCGTCAGAGGTAGTGTACAAGACACATACGACCGAATCCTTCAAGATTTACATGAAGCTGTAAATTTACTTGCAAATACCTCCAGCATCGCTACCAGACCAAACAGAAGAGCAGCCTTTGCTATGCTTTCCCGAACCTATTTGTCCATGGGAGATTACCCTAATGCCTTGATTAATGCCAATGCAGCTTTACAGATAAACAACCAATTGTTAGACTACAATTCGGCTGATGTAAATAAACATTCAGACAGACCATTTCAACGTTTCCATATCGAAGTCATCTTTCATACCATTAATTACAATCAATCCTTTGCACCTGTTGCCGGTCCAATATTGTCCACGGGTTTTGGAGGCTTCAACAATGTGGCAAAGATAGATCCTGTTCTCGCGGCTTCTTACGCACCAAACGATCTGAGAAGCAAAGTCTTTATAAAGGAAAATTTCAATGATATGGGAGAACCAGATGGAACATTTCGTTTTTCCGGAAATTATGAGCCGGCATTTTTTGCAACTTTATTTACAGGCCTGGCAGTTGATGAAATTTACCTGATTCGAGCAGAATGTTATGCCAGAACAGGAAACCAAGATGCTGCAATGCAAGATTTAAATGCCTTACTGAGTAAACGTTGGTTAACAGGAACCTATACCAACATGACCGCAGCTACCGCAGACGAAGCATTGACAAAGGTACTTGTAGAAAGAAGAAAAGAATTACTCATGCGAGGCCTGAGGTGGTCGGATTTACGAAGGTTAAACAAGAGTATCATCAGAAAAGTGACTTCAGGAGCAACTCCAAATCAAACCATTACAACTTATACACTCCCTGCCGGTGATCCAAGGTATACCCTCCTTTTTCCTAAAGAGGTGATGGACAATAGTAGCATGGACCAAAATATCAGATAAAATAACGAATCCTATAGAAATGAAAACATTTTTAACAATGATCCTGCTCGTGATTGCAATGAATACCTTATTTGCACAGGATACTTTGAATCCTTCCAGGCCAAAGGCGCTTCTGAATTTTAATGATCAGAATCCAGTATTTAAGTTACAAGATGAACAGCTCAGCAACAAAAACGGTTTCATGCGATATGATGTACTAACCGGATATCGGGAAGGAGTTTCTCCTATAAGCGAAAATTTCGGGCTCAATTTCCAGGCCCAGATTGATCATGAAAAGGGCACACATCGCATCAAAATGTATAATCTATCGATACAAGATATGCTAACTCATGGTTTAAGAAAATCCAATAGGGTTATTCTTGAAGTAAAAGATCCTGGTAAATACAGATACCACCTGGATTATGGAAATGAACTGGAATGGCTCCGAAAGAACGGATACTGTTATGAAATGATGATGCCAATAGGAGTAATAAATAGTATGCAAATAGTAGATGATGACCTATGCAGGCTCTTTAAAGTAAAAATTCGTAATGAAAAAAGGATGATAGATGGAAAAGAACGGGAAGTACTTGTCATTTCCGAGCAGTAAGCGAAACCTAAAACACAGCAATATGATAGATAAAAAAACCGGTTTATTAGCCCTCATTTTAATCCTGTTAATGATCAGTGTAGATGCACAGCAAAGACCTTCAATAAATATATGGGATCCGCCTGTTCAAAAAAATGTCAGGAATCTGGGTATAGGAGATACCGTTCCTGATTTCAGGATCGCAAAAATATTCAATAGTATTAAAAGCAGTGCCTCGATGTCTGAATATAGGGATCAACTGGTCATTTTTGATTTTGGCAATCTTCATTGCAAGGGTTGTGTAGAAGCTTTGCCGCATTTGGATAGTTTAGAAAAAAGGTTCAAAAACAAGATTAAGATCTTCTGGGTAACTCCTGAGTATAAAGAAGAGGTAGAGAAATTCTGGAATAGAAAAAACAATCCTTTCACAAGGGGAAACAACCTTTCTACCATTGTAGAGGATAGTACGGCAAGAGCTTATTTTAAGCATAAAAGCTGGCCTCATGAAGCCTGGGTATATAAAGGAAAATTAGTTGCACTGACCACAACACAATATGTAAATGCAGACAATATCCAAAAAGTTCTGGATGGACAACAGATTAACTGGCCGGTAAAAGATGACTTTTTCACTTTTGACGGAATGCAGGCCCCTCTATTCCAGACTGATGAAAACCAGATTAATACCCTCCCGATTACCTATGCCGCAATTAGTGATTATAAAGAAGGGGTAAACTCAACCGGATTAAGTGGCGGTTCAGGGATAGTCAGAGACACCAATCATAAAACCATACGTGCTTTTTTCTTAAATCAACCCATTTACAACTCCTATTTTTTAAACTGGCTTAAATTGATTAATCCGGGCCAGCTTGTTAAACCCAGTTCTTATGGCATTGCCCCTAATGAAATTGTATGGGAGGTGGCAGACCAGTCCCGATATATACTTAATCCCAATTCCGCTTATGAGGCAGAATGGATCCGAAAGAATGGAATCTGTTTTGAGTCTTTAAACCCCGATACCGGACAAACGGATAAAGAAGTCTATCAATCTGTAATAGGTGATCTGGACCGTCTTTTAGGACTGCATGTTCGCTGGGAAAAGCGAAAAGAACAGGTGCTTGTCCTAACCAGGCCCTTAAAAAAGGCAAACTTGAAAAGTAAAAGCAAATTGAAAGAAAATGACGAAAATTTTTCCACAAAAGGAGGCATCCAGCAATTCAGAGGTACTCCTTTGTCCAGCCTTGCTTACATGCTAAATCAAATTGCAGACAACCCCTATGTTTTTGATGAGACCCAGTATAAAGAACCTGTGGATATGGATCTGCGGTTTTCCTCCTGGAAGGATTTACCGGCAATCAGAAAGGCAATAGCAATTTACGGCCTGAACCTAAAAGAAGAGGAACGCCTGGTAGACAAGCTTGTATTTACAGAAATTAACGGAGGATTATTGGCAACAAAAAAATCGATTAAATAAAACCTCAAAACAAAAAAAATTATGAAAAAAAGAAACCTAGCTGTGGTTATTGGCTTATCACTGATTGGCCTTGGTAGTTGCAAAAAAGCGACAATAACTCTTGAACAGGAAAAAGAAAAGATCTTGATCGTCAGTACCATTTCCGGTGGTAAACGTGGTTACCAAGATGGAGAAGCCCGCTCTGCACTATACAATAAACCTGCTCAAATGGCTATTGATGCTTCAGGTAATATGTACATTGCTGATCGCCTGAATCACTGTATTAGAAAAATGACTTCATCTGGCATTGTCAGCACTTTTGCCGGAATATCAGGTTCAAGTGGTTTTACGAACGGCCCGGGAATAAGCGCTCAGTTTAACACCCCCTATGGAATAACGATCGATACCGATGGCAATTTATATGTTTGCGATGCAAGTAATAATGCCATTAGAAAGATCACAGTGGGAGGTGTGGTCAGTACCTTTGCCGGCGGCCCTCAGTCTGGATCCGAAGATGGAATCGGGGCAAACGCGAAATTTAATTTTCCATTTGGACTGGCTATCGATGCTACAAACAATCTATACGTTGCCGATCAATATAACAATAGCATCAGAAAAATTACTCCAACAGGAACCGTAACGACAATTGCTTCGGGCTACGCTTATCCCTGGGGAGTTGCCGTAGATAAAAAAGGAGATGTATATTTTACTCTCTATGCCGCGAATTGCATAAGAAAAATTAATACAAATGGAACCGTCAGTGTTTATGCCGGAAATGAGAATGATTACAATACCGCCTATCAACTTCAGGATGGAATTGCTAGTGCGGCATTGTTCTGTCAACCCTTAGGTCTGGCAACAGATGCATTAGACAATGTATACGTTGCAGATTCAGAAAACCAGGTTATACGAAAGGTCTCTCCTGAGGGAATGGTAAGTTCAATCGGAGTCCCCTATCCCGGACCATTTGATGCCAATGGCCGGACTCCTATACGCCATGCTGATGGGGAGGTCTCGGGTGTTAAATTTTATTATCCCTCCAATGTTATAGTCGATAAAGAAGGTAACCTGTATGTTTCGCAGGGTGAAGGCGACGCAAATAATTTTATACGGAAAATAAGCGCAGTCGATAAATCAGGAACAAACGAGAGCGAAAACGTAAACTGGAATAAGCCAATTGGCTGGAAATAACCCATCATTAAGCATTACATAAATTTATTAAAATGAAAAAAAGATTACTTACCATATTCGTTTGTGCAATTTTCGCTATGACTGCTGTTGCCCAGAATAAATCAAATCATCTACCAGATATTCTTAAAAAGGATACCACTGCTTACCAGACGAAAAACGACATCAGACTGAGCATCGGCCTTGATGAAGGGATTCCAACAGCAGACCTCTCCAAATATTCATCCTTTGTGATGGGCGCTTCTTTACAGGGAGAATACCTTGTTCTTAAGGAACTTGGGATTACTTTAAGTGCCAATTACCTTTATTTTCTTGGGAAAGATGGTGGAGATGGTCTTTCCATGCTTCCGGCTTTAGGTGGCTTAAACTTTTATATTACGCCAAGGGTTTTTCTTTCCGGGCAACTGGGAGCTTCCTGGTATATCGGAAAAGACAGTGATCATGACACCTACTTCACTTATGCTCAAGGAATTGGATTCCAGGCTTCAAAACGAATTAGCCTTTTAGCCAAATACGAAGGGATAAATGTAGGCCCATCAAAGACTTATTCCTTTGCAGGTCTTCGGGTAGCTTATAAATTTTTCAAACAAAAATAACTAAAACCAACGCTCGCAAAACTCTGGGGTCAGCGCTTAATAAAGCTGACCTCCATAGTTAAACGTCTTTACTAGAATATGAAAGTCATTGCAGAAAATCAGTCTTGTTTTTTATTGGTTGACAATTCAGAAATCTGCAAAGGTCCTGCTCGCGGTGAGTTATTTAATTGGGTGTGAAACCTTAAAACTGACAGAAGGTTTATTATAAATCTTGATGTCTATGAGCGAGGACCAGTATTCATTGAATACCAGGTCCAAAGCTGTCCAGTTTATAGAAAAAACCTCATCAGGAAATTAGAATTCACCGCAGCATGGACTTTTAACAATCTTATCAAATAAAAATGAACCTTAAATTCTAAAGATATGTATGGAACGACAATAGGTTATCCACTAAAAATAACGGCCACGTTTAGATGTAATGACCAGACACTAAAAAGAATGTGGACCTTGGGATGCAGACACATCCAGTATGCCCTGGCTAAAATCAGTTACGATGCACCATACCATGAACAATCACAATATACAGGTGAAACCCCTATCCAGGCCCTTACTGCCCTCTATCTATCAGGGGAAGAACACCTTATAAAAAAAGTAATCCTGGATTTCTATCATTCCCGTTCATCCGGACCATCAACAAGTCAATACGAATCTGGAAACCGGCTTAAAGTTATCCCCACTTTTTCATTGTTTTGGGTATCTATGATTTACGATTATTGGATGCACCGAAAAGACGATATTTTCATCACTCAGTTTCTCCCTGCCATTCAGGGTATTCTGGATTGGCACGAACGACAAATAAAGGGTGATCAGGAAACCATTGGTATTATGAACTGGTGGACTGCAATAGACTTCGACAAGTGTAATGGTTGGGGGAACAGTCTGGGTTCTGAAGGTTCTAAATCCGCTATTCTTTCTTTACAATATGCTTACACCTTGGAACAAGCCGCAAAATTGTTCATTGCTTTTGGAGATCCTGAACGTGCAAAAAGATATACAAATCTTGCAGAAAACATCAATAATGACATCATTAGCTCATGCTTCTGCAACGAAAAAGCATTAATAGCAGATTCACCGGAAAAGTTATCTTATAGCCAGCATGCTAACATCTGGGCAATTTTGAGTAATGCGGTCAAAGACACAAAAGCTAAAGAATTAATGGTGAATTTGCTAGAGGATAAATCAATCCAGCAGACTACTTTCTACTACAAATTCTACTTAATACTAGCCTTAAAAAAAACGGGGCTCCACGAACATTATTATGCCCGACTCAAGCCAGAAACGCCTCTCCTCAGTACCGACCTTCTCAAAATCCCGGAGGAGCTTTCAGCCAATTACTCTGATCGTAATGAATGGGGCACCCAACCCAATTACGATTTCCTAACAACAATTTGCGGTATTACTCCTGCAGCCCCTGCTTTTGAACGCATCCGGATCCAGCCTGTAATGGGTGATTTATTGGAAATTGAAGGAAGTATAAAGCATCCGCAAGGAAGCATTGTTGTAAAATATCAGAGGATTGGAAAGACAGGCATTCGTGCTGATATAGATATCCCGGAAAGCCTTCAAGGAGATTTTTTATGGAACAACAAAATTCTTCCGCTACGTGGTGGAAAACAAATGATAGAATTTTCATTAGTCAGCGAACTGATTCCTGAATACTGAAGCCAAAACTTTTGTTTCCTGCATTATGCTAATCAGTAACAAATCAGAAATCGTCACAAGGGGCATCAGCTGTTTTTTAAATCAAAACTATCCACATCTGGAATTAATTATGATACAATGCGGCGGGCTCTCAGTGGGGGTGGCAGTACCCAATTTCCCAGAACTCCACTATATTTATCATCATAAACAGGCAAGCTCAGCAGAAATGCGCAATAAGGCTTGTGCAAAAGCAAAAGGCGAAATTATTATCCATTGGACTGAAGATGCGTATTATGCCAAAGATTGGGTAACGAACCAGGTCAATGCATTGATCCGGTCATGTGCAGATATCTCCGGACTCAATAAAACAACCGGATGTCCTTCCTGGCTATCTTTACAAAAGAAACAATTAGCGTATCCAGATGAAACGGTCAGCTGGATAACGGATCAGACTTTGTGTTACTGGAAAAGATTATGGACAGTTTATCCATTTAAGAATACTAAAACAGGTGAAAGCACCGACTTCATCACTAATTCAGGGGGAACAGTCTATTCCCATCACTATTCAAAGGGATACCAGGGACAAACAGATCTGATTCCTGTTCCTGCTAAACGTGCAGTGATACCTTTGGTATCTTGCATTATGGCAACGAGCGACTCTGAAATGATTATCCCCTTTGTATTAGATTATTTTCTTTATCAAGATTATCCAAATGTAGAGCTTATCATTATAGACGATGGCAAGAATGCTGCACCTGAATTGATTTTACACTGCCCAAATGTTAAATATTTCTTTATCAGCAGCAGAAAAACTGCTGGAGCAAAAAGGAATATGGCCTGCAATTTATCCAATGGAAAAATCATCATCCACTGGGACGATCAGGATTGGTATGCCCATAACTGGATTACACATCAGGTAAGTGCCTTGATGACTTCCGGCGCAGATATTTCCGGATTAAACCTGGTCCAGACTTTCCCGCTAACTAATCAAAAAATCATTACCACAGAAAAAAGTGCATGGATATATGGGGCGACGATGGTCTATTGGAAATCTATTTGGGAAAATCACAAATTTAAAGAGCTTCAAACAGGAGAAGTCGAAGATTTCCAGCAACATCAGGGATTCAAAATTTTTGCCCACAGTTATATTGAAGGGTTTAATACCAATACTTATATGAAGTACCTGGACGGCATAACACCCGATGATCCCTTAACAAATTAACCCATCCCTTTTTATTAAAGCTGCATTTATTGCAGCTTTTTTATTTGTGGCAAACAGGTAAACAGAAATGATACCCTCTTCCTCTTTTACCAGCTCCTGGGCGGCAAGTTCAGTATCATCAATACTGAATAAAGTAATCACATCCAGAGGTTTTATACTCTGCTGGTCAAAATGTATCAGGTAAGGAATCCTCTCCTTATCGCAAATAAAATCGGGATTCAAAGCGACTTCTATCACCTTTAATTGTTCATTTTTTGCAAACCTTTTTTTAAATGCTTCTACTTTTTCTTTCGAGTCAAATACAGCCTCGATGTCATGTACATGCTCATAATCACCATAGAAAACGATGTAAACCTTACGATCCCTCATATAATAAAATTAAAAAATCTCTGTCCCCATACAGAAAAACCACTCCCTATTTTGAGCGCTAAGCTATATAATTAGATTAAGTTTTTTCATAAAAAAAGATGCAGTGTACAAAAATGTTCAACTTATTGTAAACCAACCTACAATCGACTTGTAAAACGGGTACAATCTATGCTAACGGGCGATTTTGAAGAGATCGATTTGCTATTTTTAGTTAGCAGAAATACAAAGGTATTTCTCCATATTTTAATGAACCGAATAACCTTTTTAGATGGAAAGCGAACATTTCTTAAATTCTCTTGCAGGCGCAAATAAACCAAGTAATGAACTTAGAATTCAATTTTATAAAATGGTGGAAAAGAAAGTCCATCCAAAACATGAGACCATTTTAAATACCGGCCAGGTTAGCAATCATATTTGGTTCCTTGCTCAGGGATTTGTGATGGCCTATATTGAAAAAGATGAGAAGAAGATTCCCTATCAATTCTGGAATGAAAATGAAATTATAGTTCCGGTAAATAGTTTTTTCAAACAACTTCCGGCAGATGGCTGTATAGAAGTACTGGAAAAAAGCACGCTGATAGCCATCTCCTTTACGAATTTCAGCAAGCTCACAGAAGTATTTCCCGAGTGCAATATTTTTCTGTGTAACCTTCTTCAGAACCTTCATTACGAAACTGAAAAAAGAGTACTCAATCTTACCTCTATAGATCCTGGGGAGCGCTATACCCTGCTGTTAAAGGAATCTTCCTTCATCATCAGAAAGGCTTCTGTAGAAATGATAGCCGCTTATCTCGGGGTTTCCAGAAAGACATTAAACCGCATCCGGGCAAAAAAAAACTAATTCATTTTGGGACATCTGGCCCTTTTAGAAAGCGTAGGCTCCCTGTAACTTTAATCTATAACTATTTACTAACAACAATCTGAGACATCAATATGAATACTTATCCATTTGTCATCATCATTAGCATTCTGCTTGTCATCATGTGGGCCTATGCTGCAATTTCTAAACTTCTATACCTGAGTACATTTAAGGAAGCCCTGGCCACTCAGGTATTTCCTGAATGGATAGGAAAAATTCTGGTTTGGGTATTACCCAGCTCGGAACTCGCCATCGCGGGCCTCCTGCTCTTTCAGAAAACTCAGATTTTGGGAATGTATGCTTCATTTGGACTGATGCTTCTTTTTAGCCTGTATGTTGGAGGGGCTGTTTATAATATCTACGAACGGACTCCATGTGCCTGCGGTGGATTGTTTACAAAACTGGGATGGAAGAAGCACTTTCGTGTCAATATTTTTTTCACGATCCTATCCATAATTGGTATTATACTTTTGGAGTCAGGCAGATAACTAATTACCCTACATCTATCTTTTGTCTTCTTTTATCTCTGTCTGCTTGGGTGAATTAAAACTGCTCCATTCGCAGACAGAATAAAAGTTTTAGAATATTAAAGTTAAAGCATGTGTTCAAAAGGGTTTTTAAACTCTTCATGCTGAGCATATTTAATAAGCTCTTCATCATTCAGTAAGCAACAGCTCAGTTCCTTATTCAGTTGCATCTTATCCAGATCCTGACCAATAAAAACCAGTTCATTCAGGCGGTCACCAAAATACTGATCCCATTTCTGTTCAATATCGCTGCGGTTGTCTACATAATCTATGTAATTAAGACGCTCCTGCAAAGGCATACTCGCCCACCAGGTACCTGCTGTTTCCACCTTTAAAGAGCCTCCGGCCTGAGAGAAGTTCAAAGCACGATCTGGCATCGGTGCCAGCCAGAAAAGTCCTTTTGTTCGCAGCACGTTATTGGGGAAGCTAACATTCAGGTAATCCCAAAGGCGTTCCGGATGAAAAGGCCGCGCAGAACGAAATACCGTACTGCTGATCCCATATTCCTCTGTTTCCGGTTCGTGCTCTGTATTCAACTCCCTGATCCAGCCTGCACCTTGCGACGATTCTTCAAAATCAAATAAACCTGTATCTAAGATTTCAGAGAGATCTACTTTACTGAATGAGGTTTCTATTTGTTTTGCAGAAGGGTTTAACTTTCGGATTACTGCCCTGATGAGCTTCAGATCAGCTTCGGAAATAAGGTCTGTTTTATTCAGGAGGATGACATTGGCAAATTCAATCTGATCTGTAAGCAGGTTTACAATCGTCCGCCGATCTGCATGATTGTCCACCCAGTCCCTGTCCAGCAACAATTCGTTAGTTCCAAAGTCTTTCTTAAAGTTAAAGCAGTCGACCACGGTGACCATCGTATCCAGGCGGCTAAACCGGCTCAGGTCAATACCCATCACCTCATCTACATAACTGAAGGTCTGCGCTACGGGAATCGGCTCAGAAATACCGGTACTTTCAATAATGAGGTAATCGAACCGGTCTTCTTTCGCCAGTTTCTCTACTTCGGCAATCAGGTCTTCCCTTAGTGTACAACAGATACAACCATTACTCATTTCTACCAGCTTTTCTTCCGTTCGCGATAAGGCCTGAGTGCTCTGGACACTGCGGGCATCAATGTTTATCTCACTCATGTCATTAACAATCAACGCTACCTTCAGATGCGCTTTATGATGAAGAATATGGTTTAATAAAGTGGTTTTACCGCTCCCCAGAAATCCACTGAGCACGGTAACGGGTAATAGTTTTCTCATATCATTGCAATTAAGTTGCAAATATACATTGCATTATTTTAAATGCAACAATATTGCTTTTATATTTGCAATTCATTTAGCTCATACTTTTTATATTTAAAATTTCCACTATGAAACCTTTATTAAAATCCAGCCGCTTAGATCAGGTAGGAATGACTGCCTCTATCGCATGTGCCATTCATTGTGCGGCCCTCCCCTTTCTCATTACCACCTTACCTTTATGGGGATTAAGCTTCCTTGCCCATAGCTGGGTGGAAGTCAGTATGATTTGTCTCTCCTTATTTATTGGTACCTGGTCTCTCAGCCGCTCCTATCCTAAACATCAGAAATTACTTCCCGTAGTGGTCCTGGTTCTTGGTTTTGCCCTGATCGGCTGCGGTCATTATCTGATTGACGATCTGGAAGCCATATTGATTCCCTTGGGAGGTTTTACCATTGCGGCAGCACACTTTATCAACTGGCGTTATACCCGCAGCTGCAGCCATAAATAATTTAAATGAATGCAGTAGCAAATACTTTACATGGATAGTAGCTGCAATCTTATTGCATATCCTATTTTTGCAAACATACAAGACATGAACAAGAAACTGATATTTGGTGTATTTTTACTTTTTGTAAGCATGATCAACCCGGGTTGTAAGCATACACAAATGGATACTAAACAGCTATACCTGAAATATTTAAAAAGCCGCATAATAAATAGCAAACATTTATGATCTCTTTAAAATCTGTATCACATAGTTATGCCGGTCAAAAAGACATTGGTTTTAACGACTGGCAAATCAATGATGGGGAACAATGGCTGCTCCTTGGCGAATCAGGAAGCGGAAAAACGACCCTTCTTCATATCCTGACTGGTATTTTAAAACCTAAACATGGGGAAGTGCACATCAATAACACTTCCATTTACGGACTATCATCCAAAGATCTTGATCAGTTCCGGGGAAGAAACATCGGTATCATTTTTCAAAGGCCACACCTGATCAAAAGCCTGAGCATCTCAGAAAACCTTGTTTTAGCACAAAGTTTTGCAAAGCTTCCTACAGATTTGAAACGTGTAAATGCAGTTCTTGATTCTTTAGGAATTGAAAATAAGAAAAATGCCTATCCTGACGAATTGAGTCAGGGGCAGTTGCAACGGGTATCTATAGCCAGAGCAGTGATCAATAAACCCGCATTACTGATTGCAGACGAGCCTACTTCCAGTCTGGACGATAAAAATGCCAGGATTGTATTAGATCTGCTGATACAACAGTCTGGTGCAAACCAGGCCACCTTAGTGGTCGCAACGCACGATAAGAGAGTGAAGGATGCATTTACAAACACTTACGAACTATCATGAGCCCTTTAAAGATCAGCTGGAAGAGTTTATGGTCAAAACCATTGTCTTCCGCCTTAAACATTATGCTAATTGCTTTTGGAACGGGAATCCTGACGATTCTTTTATTGGCTTCCAATCAGATTGCACAAAAACTGGACAACAATTCCAAAGACATCGACCTTGTTGTGGGCGCCAAAGGCAGCCCATTGCAGTTAATCCTGAGTAGCATCTATTATATAGATTTTCCAACCGGAAACATCCCCCTGAAAGAAGCTAAAGAACTCTCAAGAAGCCCATTTGTAAAGAGAGCCGTTCCCCTGGCCCTGGGAGATAACTACAATGGGACCCGGATTGTGGGAACAGACAGTAATTTTGTAGGCATTTATAAACTGAAAGTGCAAAGTGGAAAATTCTGGGAGAAAGACTTTGAGACCACTATTGGCTCCGCTGTTGCGGAAAGTCAGCATCTAAAAATCGGAGATACCTTTTATGGTGCACATGGCCTGACAGGCAATAGCGATGTGCATAAAAGTCATCAGTATGTTGTAGCAGGAATTCTGGAACCTCAGGGAAATGTAACCGACAACCTGATCCTAACTAACATCGCCAGTGTCTGGAAAATGCATGATGACCATGAAGAAACTGAGGCACATGAACATGGTGACGAAGGTAAAGAACTGACCTCCCTGCTGATTCAATATCGTTCTCCAATGTCTGTAGCCATGTTTCCACGTATGGTAAATGAGACTACAAATATGCAGGCCGCTTCTCCTGCTCAGGAAAGTACCCGGTTATTTTCTTTAATCGGCGTTGGGGTAGAGACCCTTCAATGGTTTGCGGTATTGATTATGCTGATCGCAGCCATCAGTGTTTTTGTAAACCTGTACAATTCGCTTAAAGAACGTAAATATGATCTGGCCATCATGCGCACACTCGGTGCTTCCAGAGGAAAACTATTTCTCATTATAATTGCAGAAGGAATTATCCTGACGCTTGCGGGCACCATAATCGGTATCGCTTTAGGACATCTTGCTTTACAGTTCATAGGGGCCTATCAGGAAAGCAGTCAGGCCAGGCTAAGCGGACTTATTTTCCTGAAGGATGAAATTTATTTATTTGTTGCTGGCTTAGCTATTGGTATATTTGCAGCTATCATCCCTGCAATACAAGCTTATCGTTCAAATATTTCCAGAATACTATCCAAAAACTAAAAGAAATATAAAAACAGGCTCAGGGCCATAATTAAATACAAGCATGATGAAACGAATAATCCTGATAGTTTTACTTTTTACTGGTTTTGCAGTTAAAGCACAACACAATCCTGATGATCAGATCTTATCCGACAACTGGGATGTGGTAGGCGGTGTTGATTTTAAAATTGTGAAAGATTCAGAGATGTATGCGGTATACACTCCCGAGATCAAAAAACATGCAAACAAACCGTTTGAGCTGGAAGGGTATATCGTTCCCATCAAAGACGGTATGAAACAGACGAAATTCATGCTTTCTACGTTACCTATTAACCAATGCTTCTACTGCGGAAAAAACGGTGTTCCAATTATGGTATTGGTAGAAATGGCGGAACCGATCAAGTTCACTTATAAAACCATTGTAGTGAAAGGAACGCTGAAATTAAATCCAGGAAATGCAATGGACAATCCTCCGATTTCCCTGGTAAATGCAAAATCAATATAATCATGAGACTAGACCCCGTAAATATTTTAAAAGAGCACGACCTGAAACACACCAGACAAAGAGTTCGTGTGCTGGAAGAAATTGCTTTGGATACTGTAGCAATTTCACAGCCTGAGCTGGAGAAAAAGCTGGGTAAAGAAATCGACAGGGTAACATTATACCGGATTCTGAATACCTACGAAGATAAAGGTATTCTTCACCGTATTATGGATATGAATGGAACGGCAAATTATGCCATCTGCTCTTCTTCCTGCTCTGAAGATCATCACCACGATGAGCACGTGCACTTCAACTGTACCACCTGCACCAAGATCTATTGCCTTGAAGTGGTAGTACCGAAGATAAAAATGCCCAAAGGCTTTACCGCAAAAACCGTAAACACAACTGCTTACGGTACTTGTGAAAAATGTAATGCGTTGTTGGAAAATCCAGCTTAATTTACCTGCTTAGCTCCAGGCTTTGTAAAGGAAGTTAAGCCAGTTCTGGTGAAAAATATGGTTCAGGTCCTCCGCGGAATAACCTTTTGCGGAAAACAAGGCCACCATTTTCTGGAGATCTGAAATCGCATCCAGATCTAATGGGGATTGTTCCGTTCCAAAGGCGCCATCCAGATCCGAACCTATTCCGACATGACGGGCATTTCCTGCAAGCTGACAAATATGATCCATATTGTCCACTACTTTTTCCAGATTACAATTTGTGCTTTGCGGAGTGGATTGGCCCCGTACCCAATCAGGAACGAGCATCCAGGCATCCAGCGCTCCTCCAATCACCGCCCCACGTTCAATCAAAGCAAGGACCTGTTCGTCGCTATATTGACGATTATGGTCTACAAAAGCCCTGCAATTGTTATGACTTGCCCAGACCGGTCCGGAGAAATGATCCAGCGCCTGCCAGAAAGCATCGTCACAAAGGTGTGTGGCATCGAGAATAATGTTCAGTCGCTCCATCTCCTTAAGTAAAGCCAGTCCCTGCTCTCCCATTTTCCCGGTAGCATCCGTTCCGTTAGCATACCGTCCTGGCCCATAATGCGCAGGACCTATTGCTCTTAACCCATATTGATGTGCTCTTTCCAGATAGCTGATGTCAACGATAGAATCCGCCCCCTCCAGACTCAGAATATATCCTATCGCCTTATTTATATTCGGATTTCCATCATTCCAAAATTCATAATGAGCTTTCAACTGAGCGGCATTACTGATCTGAACCATTTCTCCAGCTGCTTCCATCGTTCTATACCAGGCCAGTTGTGCCTGTGTCTGCGACCAGGCCTGTTCCGGAGAATTCCAGCCGGGAATTACACTTCCGGGTTTCACATATCGGGCAATCTGTGTGGCAACCACAATACCGATGTTTCCATTCCTGAGTTCAGGAAGGGAAACGGTAGACCTTTCCCGGTCAGGCTTATCTTTCATTCCCTTTTCCAGGGCACGGATCGCTTGCAGGGGCAACCTTAAATCTCTGTTCCATTCCATGGCATTCATACTGAGATCCAGGTGGGCATCTATTATAAACATAGGTCTTATCGGTTAAATATTTTATTAATGTAATTCAAAAACAGCCTCTACTTCTACCGGGATATTATCCGGCAAAGAGCCCATACCTACTGCACTACGCACACCGATACCATTCTCATGTCCCCAAACCGATGCAAATAACTCACTGCATCCGTTGATGATATAAGGGTGTCTTTCAAAGTCTGAGGTACAGTTTACCATTCCCAACACTTTGATCACACGTTTCACCACATCCAGACTACCAAAGTTATTTACAATCGTAGACAGCATGGTCAATCCAACCTGTCGGGCAGCAAGTTTACCGGCTTCCATATCCATATCTTCCCCAATACGGCCGATAATAAGTGATTTATCAAGTTGTACAGGTCCGTGCCCTGATAAATATAAATATTTACCGTCTACTAAAAACGGTTTGTAAATTCCTAACGGTTGCGGGGCTGGTGGCAACACCAAATCCAACTTCAAAAATGCTTCCTGGGCTGATAAATTCATGGTAATTGTTATAAAAATTGAGTATTAAATTATTTATTGTTTGTCCCACCACACACGGGTGGTTAAAGTATTTGGACCCTGACGCGAAATGGCATCCTGGAAATTTTTAGCATTACTGGCACTTTCTGCATTCGGATAAATCAATCTTCTCGGAATGGTCCCTCCCGTTACATTCCCAGGGTAGTTTACCGGTATCAGTACCGGATAACCTGTCCGCCTCCAGTTGGCGAACACCTCATATTCATCAAGATACAATGCCGCCCAGATCTGGGTATGAATCTGCTCCATCTGCTGATCAAATGTTCCCGAATTGCGAAAAGGATGAGTGCTCAGATACTGAGTGATCTTTTCCGAAGAAATGGCATATGCGGACCCATACATTGCTGCATTATCAAATGATCCGGTAACCCCTTTAGTGAAAAACTGATCCGCATCCCCCAGACTATTCCATCCCCTGACTGCAGCTTCTGCCAGGTAAAGGTTGGTCTCCGCACTTCCGAGAACCAATAAGGGCGCATCCAGTCTGAATACCGTATTCTGATTGGGCTCCGAATAAGTACCAAGGTCATTGGCAGAAGGTGCAGTACCTGTTCCATTTGGAAAACCTTTTTGAATCGCCGGATTGGGATCTTGTGTGGTTCCTACCCAGACCCCGGCATAAATACTTAGCCTTGGGTCGTTATTATTCTTCAGGTAACTGATGAACGTTGCACTTAGCTTTCCACCTTCGATATTATTTTTACCGAAAGAATTCGCAGAGAAATCCCTGCTTCTGGATTCCCTGGCCGTGGGGTTGCGGTTTAAATCCTGCGGGCCATCACTATACCTCATCACCGCATTGTCTTCTTTATTCAAAATTACCCCGCCGGAAATCGCCTTTTTTACCCAGCTTTCGGAAAGCATAACATCCTTTTTCGTCAGCCTCAATCCAAGCCGAAGCATTAATGAATAGGCGAACTTCTTCCATTTCAACACATCCCCTCCATAGATAAAGTCGTTGCCTCCATAAGAAGGTTTTGCCATATCCAGTCCGGAAGCCGCTTCATCCAATTCCTTCAGCATGTCTTTGTATATCGATTCCTGGGCATCGTATTTAGGCGTAAAATTAAGATTGGTCAGTCCTTTTCCAGCTTCACTGTAAGGTACATCACCATAAAGATCGGTGATCCTATGGTAAATATACACCCGCCAGATGCGTGCCACATTTAATTTATTTACTTCTGCAGGTGTTGTTTTAAGCGCTTTAATCACTTCTTCTATTTCGTTGACTGCGGTTGGATACCCATCTGTAAAGTAGGGTGCCTGATAAAAATCATTCGCAAAATACTTATCTCCGATACCGGAAACTTCTTTATAGGTTGCGTAATGCTGAATGAAACCGCCGAGGTTTAACACACCGGTAAGGTAATAATTGTTGCTCATGGTACTAAGCAAGGATTTAGAAAACAAAAATGCCGGTGTCGGCGTCGACAAAGAATTGGGATTCTTATTCAGATCGCCAAAATCTTTTTTACATCCTGATATGACCAGGATCATCACCACACTTATAGAATATATATATCTTTTCATCTGAATAATTATTAAAATTTAACGCTTAAGTTCAATCCATAACTTCTGGTACGAGGCACACCAAATTGTTCAATCCCCTGCGCATTTCCTGCGCTGAATACAGATTCAGGATCTACATTTGGTGTTTTCTTATACAGGATGAAAAGATTACGCCCTACCAGAGAAAGTGTCGCTGAGCTTAATTTAGACAACATTTTCACTTTGCTTACCGGAAGCTGATAGCTCAACACAACCTGACGAAGTTTAATGAAGCTGGCATCATAAACGAATAAAGAAGAGATATTTCTGAATCCATCGCCGTAATATTTTTCCAGCAAAGAAGGGTCTATAACCATGTCCACCGGCTTCCCGGATAGGTCTACTCCATTGATGGGTACTCCGGTATCTCGACCTTCAAGTGTCATTTTAGTTAAACCCATTCTTGTACCGTACAAATCTGTCCCGGAATAAAGACTTCCTCCGAATTTTCCATCAATCAATACATTCAGGTTGAATCTTTTGTATTTAAAATCATTTGAAAAGCCAACTGACCAGGGATGAACGCCTTGTCCAAGTTCTTCAAGAGGTCCTGGAACAGGTGTAGCCACTCCCCCGGAAACATTGTAGACTGTTTTTCCATTGGCATCCTGCAGGGCTCTTCTCCCCATGATGATGCTATATGGACTTCCCACCTGGCTGTAGATATAGGCATATCCGTTTACCGCTCCCGCCATCACAATAGAATTCAGGTTTTCGGCAAGCTTCAGCACTTTATTTTTATTGTAAGCAGTATTTACACTCGTGCTCCAGGAGAAATCAGATTGGTCCAGAATCTTTCCGGTAATTAACAGTTCTACTCCTTTATTACTGATCTCCCCTACATTTAATAAAGCAGTACGATATCCCGAACCTGTAGAAACCGTAGTTTCCACAATGTCTTTTGTGGTACTTCTATCGTACCAGGCAAAATCTATCCCCAATCTGTTCTGGAATAAGGAAGCCTCAAATCCCGCTTCAAACGTAGTAGAAGTTAAAGGGCTCAAATTGGGATTCGGAATTCTGGTACTGGTGACCTGCTGCAACTGTTGCCCAAGGTGCCCATTCTGAATCATCGTATAAGAAGGGTTCAAGGCATAAGGTTCCGGTGTAGCACCACCTACCTGCGCCCAGGAAGACCTCAGTTTGGCATATTGAATCCAGGAAGGCATTTTAACCATTTGTGAAAGGATCGCACTCATTCCTACAGAGGGATAGAAAATGGTATTGTTCTTAGGTGCAAGTGTAGAAAACCAGTCCTGGCGACCCGTTACAGTCAGGAAAATCAAATTTTTATAGTCGAAATCTGCTGATCCGAATAAAGAAGAAGTTTTTGTTTTTCCGTAAGGATAAGTCTGATTTACCGTTCCGAGATTCGATATAGAATAAAAATCAGGAGTAATGAAGTCTTTTCCCTGAATGATCACCTCATCTCTGGTAGAAGATCTGTTATTGAACCCAAACAAGGCATTCAAAGAGAAATCTTTAAGCAGGTTTTGTTTATTATAATTGATAGTAGCTTCTGTATTAATAGTAGTCAGGTTGGATCTTTCCTCTTTCGCACCACCCAATGGGGTATATAAAGATCTGCTTGGAACAACTCCGAAATATTTGAAGTTGTTGTAATCCTGACCGATTCTTGCATTGAAAAACAATTCAGGCAATACGTTCAATTTCAGGTTTACCATGGATAAGAAACGATTTCTGGTATCGTTCTTTTCAAACTTATTGATTACAAAATAAGGATTACTGGCAATAGGAACGGGATTCCAGGCTACTTCATCTCCATTAGCATCATATCCGGGAGAAAGGTTACGGATGTCTATCGTATTCCCAATCAGATAAGTTCCCCAATTCGGATTACCGTACGCATCATTTACCACTGTTCTGTTTTTAGCATTTTCAAGATTGTACTGCATAACTGCATCAATCCTCAGCCATTTGCTTAAAATGAGCTCGCCGGCAAAATTGAAAGTCTTTCTATTAAATTTGGTATTGGGTACAATCCCCCTGTTATTCATATCTGAAATAGAGAACCTTCCATTAGCAGACTCATTTCCTCCGGTAAGTGCAAGTGTATTGGTAGCCGTAGTTCCGGTCTGATAAAAATTCTGAATGTTGTCTTTTTGTGGACTATAAGGTCTCTTTACCCCATCAAACTGAATTACATCAGATCCGTCCATTTTAGCTCCCCAGGAAGAGCGCCCGGCAGCAATTGCATCCGCCTGAGTAAGCGGTTTAACTCCGTTTTTACCTGAACCATACTCGTATTGCCATTCAGGGCTTACCAAAGGTGATTCCATCGTAAAGGCAGAATTAAAATCTATACCGAGCCCTTTTTGCATAGCACCTCTTTTAGTTTTAATCAGAATTACGCCATTGGACGCCAGCGATCCGTACAAAGCTGCTGCGGTTCCACCTTTTAAAACGGTAATACTTTGAATATCATCCGGATTGATTCCAGAAATCCCATCCCCCCGGTCTATATTCAAACCATTGGCAATTCCATCAGAAGTATACCCTTCGGTTTGCGGAAGACCTAATAAGGTATTATCTATGGGCATATCATTCACCACATATAAGGGTTGATTATTGCCATTAAGAGATCCGTTCCCCCGGATAATTACCCTGCTGGAGCCGCTTGGACCCGTAGCCGTACTCGTCGCATTTACTCCGGCAACCTTACCGACAAGCGCATTGGCAAGGTTTGTTTCTCTGGCCTGAGTAAACTCAGTGCCTTTTACTTCTGTTAAGGCATAAGCCAACGCCTTTCTGTCTTTCTTAACCCCCATTGCAGTTACCACAACCTGGTTTAAGGTATTCTCTTCCGCTACCGACAAAACCACTTCAATCGTACTTTCATTATTTACGGGAACTTCTTTCCGTTTATACCCTACATAGGTAAAAATTAAGATTTGAGGACCATCCGGAATGCGCAGAATAAAATTCCCGTTCTCATCCGTCTTCGTACCTGTTTTCGGATCTGATTTCAAAACAACAGACACCCCCGGAATGGAAAGCTGGTCGTCGGAGGCGGTTACACGGCCTCTGATTTCTTTTATACGCTTATGGTAAGGTTTGGAGAAACGTTCTTTTGTGAAGGCCTGCTCTGAACATACCAATAGTGGTATAACCAGGATCAGGCATAAATGTAGTTTTCGAATCATGTTTGGTTTAGGTTAGGTCTTTGGTTCGGTTTGTTGAATTCAAATATAGAACTGTTTTTATCATAATTGCATATTTTTTGCAATAAAAATTTGCAAACAAGCACAATTAAGCCCTAAGGCCATAATAAGCCCATAAAAACAACAAAACACCAACAAAATAGGCGATTTTTTAGAGATACCAATCCTGCAACCCAAGTGGATTTGAAATCTACAGAACAAAAAACGGCACAGAAGCGGAAGAAAAAATGCAAAAAATATGCAACAAAAAAAGGTATCCTGAATCAGGATACCTTTCCAATTATGATTAAGATCTCTTAGTGACCTTCGTGTCCGTCAGCACCATGTGCATGACCATGACTTAATTCTTCCTGAGTTGCTTCACGAACAGTAAGGATTTTACCTGCAAAAATCAGGTTTTTTCCAGCCATAGGATGGTTTAAATCTACTGATACAGCAGTCTCATGAATGGCAGTTACACCAGCTCTGAAATGGTTGCCCTGGTTGTCCTGCAAAGGAATAACATCACCTACAGCAGGTAATCCGGCTTCCTTAAACATATCGATTGGCAAATCAGCGAAAGCTCCCGGATCTAATTCTCCGTAACCATCAGCTGCAGTAAGCTCAAAGCCATACTCATCACCAACATTTAATCCTGCCAAATGTTCTTCAAATTTTGGCAACATCATTCCTGTACCATATAGAAAAACAAGTGCATTTTGCTCATCTGCTTTCTCTACAAAAACTTGTTGTCCTTCTTCATTAGTCGTATGCAATTCGTACGTTAATGATACTACTGTATTGGGTTTAATACTCATTATGATGTTATTTTAGTTATCAATTTTAATGCTTCATCAACAGTAGCTACTGGCAACTGGCATACTTTATTTCGGCAAATATAGATTTTTGTTTCAATGCTTTCCTTATCTTTTAACAAAGGAAGTGTTGAATTTGTTCCTGACAGGATAATTTTATTGGGAATATAATGGTCATTAATTTCCTTTTTCAACGCTGCTGTACTTTTTCCGGTAATAGCAATCTCATTCAGGCCGAAGACTTCGTTCAACAGCTGAATAGCCCAGTTTGAGTAAGCTGAACCATACGTTTTAATCTGTGGCTGCACCGCAGCAAGCATTGCAGCAGCCTGATTGATATACCGTTCTTCGTCAAAAAGCAATCCTAAAGTATGTAGGTTTTGTGCCATAACAGAATTCGAGGCAGGAATAACATTGTCCATGATTTCATGTTTACGGGCAATCAATGTTTCTCCTCCCGATGGCGTGTAGAAAAACATCGGACTTTCCGGATCAGCAAAATCCCGAAACACCTGTTCTGTGAGCGCTTTAGCTTCAATTAACCATCTTTCATCAAAATCAGCCTGATACAAAGCAATCAGGGCTTCAATGAAAAACGCATAATCATCAAGAAAGCCTGAAATTGTTGCTTTTCCATTTTTAAAATTCCGATACAAGCCACCATCAGGAGTTCTTAATCCGCTGAGGATAAAATCGGCAGCTCTTTTTGCCATCAGGTAATACGCGGTATCGTCAAAGATTCCTGAACTTTCTGCCAGCCCTTTAATCGCCATGGCATTCCAGGCAGTGAGGCATTTATCATCCAAACCTGGTCGCACCCGCTGGTTTCTTTGCGCCAGAAGTTTTGCTTTAACAGATTTGAGCTGTTGCTTCAATTCATCCAGACTAAGTTCTTTTTCTGCAGCAAATTTTTCATCGGTCTGTTGTCTCAACAAGATATTCGTTTGCTCCTCCTCCCAGTTTCCTTCTTCAGAAAGCTGATAATAAGCAGTCATCAAGGCATGGTGTTCTCCAGTGATTTTTTCAAATTCAGTTTCGTCCCATACATAAAATTTCCCCTCCACTCCTTCGCTATCGGCATCCAATGCAGAATAAAATAAGCCCTCCTCCGAAGTCATCTCCCGGTCCAGCCAGCCAATACTTTCCTCAACAACTTCTTTAAATAAGGGCATACGACTATATTGATACGCCTCTGCATACAAGCTGATCAGTTGTCCATTGTCGTACAACATCTTCTCGAAATGCGGCACATGCCAGTTTCCGTCTACGGAATAACGTGCAAAACCTCCCCCTATCTGATCGTAAATCCCTCCCAAGGCCATCTTTTCCAGAGTTAAAAGTGCAGAAGTACGGGTTTCCTCGTCTCCTGTCAGCAAACTATAGCGAAGCATAAACTGCCAGTTATTGGGCATAGGAAATTTTGGTGCCCGGTTATAGCCACCTTCAGACCAGTCAAAATACTGCTTCCAGGGCGTAATAATCTCAGAGAGATGCTCAAGGGCATATTCTTCCCGTTTTACATTTGGAATAATTCGCTCTGCATTCCTGATGCCGTCGGTTAAACGATCCGCATATTGTTTTGCTTTATCTGGCTCATTTTGCCAGAGTTCAGCAACATTTTCCAGAATATTTATCCAGTCTTCCTTTTTGAAATAAGTCCCTCCATATATGGGGCGCTGGTCCGGTAAACACAAACAATTGAGTGGCCAGCCCCCACTTCCAGTCATTAATTGAATCGCCAGCATATAGATCTGATCAATATCCGGACGTTCTTCCCTATCCACTTTAATACAGATAAAATGTCTGTTCATCACTTCAGCGACTTCATGGTTTTCAAAACTTTCCCGCTCCATAACATGACACCAATGACAGGCAGAATACCCGATACTCACCAAAATCAGCTTGTTTTCCCGTTTTGCTTTTTCCAGGGCTTCCTGCCCCCATTCATACCAGTTTACAGGATTATGAGCGTGTTGTAGCAGATAAGGAGAAGAGGCCTTAATCAGGTTGTTAGGTTCCATATTCATCCTATAAAGTTAAAAAGATAAAATTCTTCGGTATTTTTTATTCCATAAAATGACAGAAAACACGATTGATGGTGATATCTTTAAAGATAATTTAGATACAACGCATGATCAGGTTAAATAAAGACACGCCTTCAGAGGTATTGCAAGAGGTTAAGAAAGGCGATTTGGTGACTGATACATTCAGCAAAACAGGTCTTGTTGAGGAAGTGGAGACTTCTGATGATGGCTTGTATAAAATTTACACCTTCCACCTCGTTACCGGGAGGACAATTACCATTAAAAAGTAATCCCACCATTATGAAGATCACCCATACCGAAATCTACCGCTTCAGCATCCCTATGGAGCCTTTTGTGATCGCCACTGGCACCATGCATTTTGCACAGAATGTACTGATCAGAATTCATACTGACGCAGGAATTCATGGCGTCGGGGAATGTTCTGCATTCCCGATGATTGTGGGAGAAACACAGGAAACATGCCTGGCTATGGCCAAAGATTTCGCACAGATCCTCATCGGCAAAGATCCTCTTGATATTCCTGAGCGCATGAATGACCTGCTGGGCTACGCAGCACACAACAGTACCATCAAAAGTGCTTTTGACATGGCTTTATTTGATATTGCAGCCAAACATGCTGACCTTCCTTTATATCGCTTTCTCGGTGGTCAGAAAAGAACCATTGAAACCGACATGACCATCGGCATCGACAGTCCTGAAAACATGGCTCTTTCAGCCTTAAGATATCAAAAACAAGGTTGTCGCATCCTGAAGATCAAACTTGGAAAAAAGGTGACGGAGGATATTGACCGGGTTGCAAAAATCCGTCAGGCAGTTGGTCAGGATATGATCATCCGTCTGGATGCCAATCAAGGCTGGAATTTTGATGACGCGTTATATGCGCTAGGCGCATTGGCTCAATTTAATATTGAATTCTGTGAACAGCCAATGCGGACCTGGTTTGACGACAGGCTTCCGGAATTGAAGGCCAACTCTCCGATCAAAATTATGGCCGATGAAAGCTGTTACCACCATCATGATGCCCGTAAACTCATCAACAGCCAGTCGTGCGAATACCTGAATATTAAATTTTCAAAATCCGGAGGTATTCTTGAAGCTCAGAAAATTCATGAAATTGCCCTGCAGACAGGTACAAAATGCATGATCGGCAGTATGCTGGAGAGTAGGATCGCATTAACCGCCAACCTTCATTTCGCTTTATCCAGTCCGAATGTGGTATTCTTTGACCTGGATACCTGTTTACTTGGACATCTGGCAGATCCGGTAATTGGCGGACTAACCTATAACGGATATTTCCTGGATGTTCCTGAAACTTCCGGAATAGGTGCTGACGCTACTCCTGCTTTTTTGAAAAATTGCGAACAGTGGATCATTTAAACCGTTTCTAAAATGTTAACTTAAACATTTTCAACAGCCCTTGTTATTCTAATTCAAACTCATTAGTTTAGTAAACTAAGTTTACTATACAACTTCCCAATGAAAGACCACCACAAACAAGCTGTTATCTTTAAACAGCTATACATTCTCAAAAAGCTCACTGACGACTGGGGTGATAAAAATATATGCAATCTCCAACAGCCGCATTTCAACATGGCATTTATGCCTTTTTTTATGGCTGTAGGTCTGGAAGGGAAGTCCAGTAGCTCCATTGCTGCAAATCTGAAAGTGAGTCGGCAGGCAGCTGGAAAGATTATGAAAGAACTGGAACAAACGGGCTTGATTAAAGTAGAAAAAAATGCCACAGATGCCCGTTCAAATCTGCTTGAACTAACGGAGGCAGGAAGATCATTTTATCTTCAGGTTACCGAGCAATCGGAATTGCTCACCAAAAAATATGTAAAACTAATTGGAAAGAAGCAATTGGAGATGATGACAGATACGATGGAAAAAATGATCCATTTTCATGAACAATTAAACCATTGCCATAACATGGGAGGAACACATGGCTAAAGTAGTCCACTTGCAAAAAACCTTTGATAAAATAGATTATTCAGCACAAAAACTGAGCGACAGAGAGTTTCAGGATTGTATTTTTAAAAACTGTGATTTCTCCAACAGCATTCTGTCTGGCAATGAGTTTACGGATTGCACCTTTGACACCTGTAATTTAAGCATGGTTAAGCTTGATAAAACCAAACTCAATGAAGTACATTTCATCGGTTGCAAACTAATGGGCGTAGACTTCAGCAATATCAACGCCTTCATTCTGTCAATGAGCTTTAAAAACTGCATGTTACATTTCGCCAATTTTTCCAGGCTAAAATTAAAGAAAACCGAATTTGAAGAATGCAGCATTAAGGAAGCCAACTTTTCAGAAACTGATCTTAAAGGTTCCGCCTTTCACCGCTGTGACCTGGAAAGAACTGTTTTTGAACGAAGTAACCTCGAATCCGTAGATTTCAGAACAGCCTATAATTTTAACATCGACCCGGAAAGCAACCTCATGAAAAAAGCAAGGTTCTCCAGCTCCGGATTGGAGGGCTTACTGATCAGACATCAGCTGCTTATAGATTAATAGCTGAGAATTTTCGGGATCCTTAGCCGCTCAAAAGCAGTGCTATCCCCATTAAAAGCATTAAAATCGACCACATGATTGATTCCGGTTATACGGGCTTTATCAGAATGTTGCCAGAACGACCAATTGGTATCACTTCCTACTTTAAGTTTTGCCTGATGGTAATGTGCAATCCATAAAGGATATTCGTCAAAATGCCCTTTCAGGTAATCTTTATAAAAGGTAAGACCGGAATAAATAATCGGTTTTACCTTTGTTCTCTTTTCCACATAGCTGATAAATTCCTGGAGCTCTTTACGCATGCTGGCAGGTGCAACCCCATTCAACTGCTCAATATCTACTACCGGAGGTAAATCCCCCTCTTCAAACTTCACCGTTTGAAGAAAAAACTTCGCCTGCCACTCTCCCGATTTCTGGGGCCTGAAAAAATGATAGGCTCCACAGATAACCCCTGCTTTAGCCGCTTCACGCCAGTTACGCTGGAAATACGGGTCTACACTGAGTATTCCTTCGGTAGCTTTAATAAAGGCAAATTTCACCTGTACCTCATCCTCTTTCATTGCTTTCACCTTCTTCCAGTCAATTTTCCCCTGGTAATAAGAGACATCTATTCCATGAACGCTGTACTTTTTAGGAATCCGGATGTCAAAGCTATTATAGGTTCTGTAGTTGGGATCCTGTCCCCAATCTTTCATCCAACGCCAGGTAGAAGTAAAACCCTTGATCACGTAGCCATAATAAAAAGGAGAAAGGAGGATGAGAAAAAGCCCCACAATAGCAAACTTCCATTCTATTGCCATTGGCTTTTTTTTCTTCGTCACCTTTCTTTTTGTCGCAGGTTTTCTGCCGGGAACAGCAGGCTTCGCAGTTCTGGTTGTTTTCCTGGGTGTCGGAGGTTTAGGGGGGACTAATGGCATGCCGTAAAAATACAAAAGGACAGCCGATTTGGGCTGTCCTTTTTTGAATAAAACTTATTCCTTTTAAAATCAGGAATTTACTTACTTAATTCCGCAAAATATTTATGAAATAAAGGTAAAGTTTCAATCCCTTTATAGTAATTGAAGATATCGTATTTCTCATTTGGCGAATGTAGTGCATCGCTATCCAAACCAAAGCCAAATAATACCGACTTAATACCTAAAGCGCTTTCAAACAAGGCAACAATCGGAATACTTCCACCCCCTCTTGTAGGGATAGGCTTTTTGCCAAATGAGTCCAGAATAGCTTGTTCTGCAGCACGATAAGCAACACTATCAGTTGGCGTAACTACCGGCTCACCACCATGATGCGCGGTAACCTTTACCTTTACATAGTCAGGGGCAATGCTTTCAAAGTGTTTAGTGAAAATTTCAGAGATCTCCTCAGAAGTCTGATTAGGTACCAGGCGCATAGAGATTTTAGCATTTGCTTTTGAAGGCAATACAGTTTTAGCTCCTTCACCGATATAACCACTCCAGATGCCATTTACCTCCAAAGTAGGCCTGGTTCCGGTACGCTCCAAAGTAGAGAATCCTTTCTCTCCCCACTCTGCATTGATATCCAGGTCTTCTTTATATTCAGTCAGGTCAAATGGCGCTGAGTTTAATGCTTTTCTTTCCTCATCAGACAACTCCACTACTTTATCATAAAAGGCAGGAATGGTAATGTGGTTGTTTTCATCGTGTAGCGAAGCAATCATTTTACATAAGATCGTTGCAGGATTTGCCACCGCACCACCGTATACACCCGAGTGTAAATCGCGGTTCGGGCCCACCACTTCCACTTCCATATAGGCAAGACCACGTAATCCGGTTTCAATGGAAGGATTTTCCATACTGATCATAGAAGTATCAGAAATCAATACCACATCTGCTTTCAAACGCTCGGTATTTGCTTCCACAAACAGGCCAAGGTTTGCCGAACCAACTTCTTCCTCTCCCTCAATCATAAACTTAACGTTACAAGAAAGGGTATTGGTTTTCATCATCAGCTCAAAAGCTTTTACATGCATGTAAAACTGACCTTTATCATCACAGGCTCCACGGGCATAGATTTTACCATCACGTACTGTAGGCTCAAATGGAGGGGTTTTCCAAAGCTCCAGCGGATCCGCGGGCTGCACATCATAATGTCCGTAAATTAAAACCGTAGGTAACTTTTCATCAATGATCTTTTCAC
This sequence comes from Pedobacter steynii, assembly GCF_001721645.1. Taxonomy (NCBI): domain Bacteria; kingdom Pseudomonadati; phylum Bacteroidota; class Sphingobacteriia; order Sphingobacteriales; family Sphingobacteriaceae; genus Pedobacter; species Pedobacter steynii. The sequence continues at coordinate 520,455 of NZ_CP017141.1, forward strand.
CATATACAATCGGATAACCGGCGGTTTCACAAATCTCTACTTTATCGGCACCTGCGTCCTTCAGTTTCTGGGCAACAAAATCGGCTGTTTTAAGGACATCTCCTTTATATTTAGGGTCTGCACTTACCGATGGGAAGCGTAATAGTTCAAACAACTCATCTAAAAAACGTTGTTTGTTTTCTTCTACATATTTTTTGATCTCTTGCATAACAAATGATTTTGGACAAATATACAAGGTAAAAGATAAACGGAGGTAACGATGTCATCATTAAGCGGCAAACCGTAAATCATAGCATCCCACCTCATTCCAGGGCACTTCGCAGGCTGGTCTGAAAAAATAAATCCTTAACTTCGTTTCGAACGTCATCATAGCGAAACGAAATGCAGGATTTTACCAATGAAACATTAGACATAGACGCACTTCCAAAGTACGAGCAAGTGACCTTAAACGTCCTGAGCAGGAAATATTGGAAAGTAGTGTTATTAAATACAAGTATTTTTCTGCTCATCCTGGCAGCCGGAATAGCCCTTTTGTTGTTTTTTGCGGAAGAACTCAGACCTTATATCTATATATTTATTGGAACCTATCTGTTATTCGGCATCCTCCTGATCCTGCTTTATCAGGCCAGAATTAAAAGAACGGGTTATGCCATCAGAGAAAAGGACCTGATTTATAAAAGTGGAATCATTTCTATATCTACCTCCATTATTCCCTTTACAAGAATACAACACATCACCTTAAATGAGGGGATTTTTTCCAGGATGTTTCAATTGGGCTCTTTACATGTGTTTACTGCCGGTGGAGCTTCCGGAAGCATCACTATTCCAGGACTGGACATCGGGCTGGCCAGGACCGTTAAAGAAGAACTGACCAGGCAGCTGGGCAAAACTGATTAAGATGGGGACCGATTTTTCTGAACCTAAAAGACAGTCTGCCGCAGGTGTGGCGGTTATGTTTGCCAATCATCTTCAGCGCAGCATCAGGGTGCTGATCTTTCCAATCATCCTCCTTCTTGTACGCAGTCAGGGAATGAACCATTGGTACCTGATTGCCGGTTTTCTTTTTTTCGTATTCCTTATCGGTATCTATTCCTATCTCAGCTACCTCAGGTTCACCTTTTTTCTTGATGAAGAAAAACAGGAATTTGTAATCCAAAAGGGAATATTGAACAGAGAACACCTCAGCATCAGACTGGATAAAATCCAACAGGTAAACATCAATCAATCGTTGGTTCAAAGGGTCATTGGCGTTTACAGCCTTGATATTGATACTGCAGGGAGCGATAAGAAAGAAGCGAGCATCAAAGCTATCGATCACCCAACGGCAACCCTGTTAAGAGAAAGGCTTTTGAACAGGGAAATTGCCGGCACCACAACAGATCAGCCCGCACCGGAACCTGGCGCAAAATCTGCCCCTTTACTAAAATTAAGTACACCAACACTATTTAAAGTGGGTTTAACTTCCAATTACGGTGCTAGTATTGCCCTGCTCACCGGTTTTATTTTCGCCATCATGGAGGCGCTCAAAAACTATACAGAGGCCTTTCAACTGGAAGAAAACCCCATCCGGGAGCTCTCTGCCAAAGGATTAAACCTGATTTCGGTCTGTGTGCTCATTTTCCTTGCATTATTGATTGTTCTGGGAACGAATATCGTCCGCAACTTTATTAAATATTTCGACTTTGAAGTCATTAGAAAGGGAACAGTACTGGCCATTACTTCGGGACTTTTTGAAAAGAAACATACCTTACTAAAACCGACAAGGGTACAGATCAGCAGTTATAGTCAGAATTATTTTCAAAAAAAACTGAATCTGCTGAATATGAAGTTCAAGCAGGCTTCCTTTGGTTCTGCAGACGAGGATGATGAAGACAACAAGAAGCATGACATTGAAATTCCCGGATGTGATGAAACCGAGCGGGATGAAGTGCTACAAATGATTTTTGACAAGATCCCTCAAAAAGAGGCTGTTTTTATTCCTAATTACCGTTTCCTCTTTCTCACGATCATGTTACGGGTAGTTTTTCCGGTAGCACTCTTTCTACTGTTCAGCGGGGTCCTATCCTATCTCCGCCCTTATTTTTGGTGGATTATCCCCTATGTTATTTTGGTAGTTATCCTGCTTTATTTTGAGTTTCGCCATCATCGTTTATACCTTTCTGAAGGATTTATCATCAAGAAAAGTGGCATCTGGGATATCGAACACCAAATCCTGGAGCCACATAAAATCCAAAGTATCACGACCAGGCAGTACTTCTGGCATAAAAAGGCCGGTATCGGGCATCTGATCCTCCATACCGCTGCGGGTACCATTCATTTTAAATACGGTAACTATGCCGATATCCAGCTTATGGTGAACTATTGCTTGTATAATATAGAATCGGGGAAAAAAGATTGGATGTAACTCCAATAAAAGACATAGTTTTCTTATTTTTGTCGGCATGTAGTTTCATTTACTCTGGTACAATGAGGTCAGCTACATGGTTTAAACAATACCTTTAAAAAGCAGAACAGGATAGCATTTTGGATTATTTAGCAGGATTAAACCCCCAACAACGCGCAGCAGTAGAAAATACCCAGGGACCGGCAATGATTGTCGCAGGTGCCGGCTCCGGAAAAACACGTGTAATTACTTATAGAGTAGCTCACCTGATAGAAAAAGGGGTTGATGCCTTTAACATCCTGGTACTTACCTTTACCAACAAGGCCTCAAAAGATATGCGTGAGCGTATCTCGAAAGTGATTGGCGCTGAAGCCAAGAACATCTGGATGGGTACTTTTCACTCCGTATTTGCCAAGATCTTAAGGGTCGAAGCCGAAAAAATCGGTTACCCTTCTAACTTCACCATTTACGATACTGACGATAGTAAAAGCCTGATCAGGGCGATCCTGAGAGAGATGCAGCTGGACGACAAGCTTTATAATGCCAATTTTGTTTACAACAGGATTTCTTCTGCGAAAAACAATCTGGTTTCTCATACAGAATACCTAGAGAATGCCGAAATTCAGGCAGAGGATGTCAGCAATAAACGGCCGTTAATCGGGGTAATTTATGAAACTTACACCAAACGCTGCTTCAAAGCCGGAGCAATGGATTTTGACGATTTGCTGTTCAAAACAAATGTATTGTTAAAAAATCATCCTGATGTATTGAACAAATACCAGCAGAAATTCAAATACCTGATGGTAGATGAGTATCAGGATACCAACTTTTCACAATATACCATAGTAAAGAAACTGGCTGCTGCCTATCAGAATATCTGTGTAGTAGGTGATGATGCACAAAGTATTTACGCCTTCAGGGGGGCAAACATTCAGAACATCCTGAATTTCGAACGTGATTATCCGGACTTAAAAGTTTATAAATTAGAGCAGAACTACCGCTCTACCCAGAATATTGTAGAAGTTGCCAACAGCATTATCGCCAACAATAAAAATCAGTTGGAAAAGAATGTGTTCTCCGACAATGAGTCCGGCGACCGCATTAAGGTACAACGCGCTTTCACAGATAATGAAGAAGGTAAAATCGTAGCTGAAGCCATCGTTCAGGAACGCAGTTCCAAAGGATATAACTACAATGATTTTGCCATTTTGTATCGCACCAATGCCCAGTCAAGGGCAATGGAGGAAGCTTTAAGGAAGTTAAACGTACCTTACAAAATTTATGGGGGCCTCTCTTTCTATCAACGTAAAGAGATCAAGGATTTAATAGCTTATTTCCGGTTAACCTTCAATCCTGCAGATGAGGAAGCTATAAAAAGAGTAATTAATTACCCTAAAAGAGGGCTTGGAGATACTACAGTAGAAAAGATCCTGGTTGCTGCAGATCAACATGACATCACCATGTGGCAGGTAATCTGTGACCCTCAGCAGTATATCGCCGGGAGGATTGCCAATCAGCTGAATGATTTTGCTGTGATGATTCAGAGTTTTGCAGCTGAAGCAAAAAAACTAGATGCCTATGAAACGGCTTTATACATTGCCCAACATTCAGGAATTTTAAAAGAATTACATTCAGATACTACCGATGAAGGTCGGGGAAGACATGAAAATATACAGGAATTATTAAATGGTATCAAGGAATTCGGTGAACGTGAAGACATCGAAGACCGGAGTCTTGCGGTATTCATGCAGGACATCGCCTTGCTGACCAATGATGATAAGACCGAAGACAAAAATAAAGACACCGTTTCCTTAATGACGATTCACTCTTCTAAAGGACTGGAATTCAAGAACGTATTTGTTGTAGGCCTGGAAGAAAACCTCTTCCCTTCACAAATGTCGCTGAACTCCAGAACGGACCTGGAAGAAGAGCGCAGACTGTTTTATGTGGCCGTAACGCGTGCAGAAAAGAAACTGACGCTTACTTATGCAACTTCCAGATACAGATGGGGTACACTCACGAATTGCGAACCGAGTCGTTTTATCGATGAGATCAATGCCCGTTACCTGGAAATTGAAGTGGCGAAACCTGCTAAAAGCACCTTAAACGAAGACAGTTTCTCTTCAGAAAGAAGAAGCTGGACACAACAAAGAGATACTTTCAGTAAGCCGAAACCGGCATCATCATCCACCACCAGCAGTACTTCTACAGCACCGAGACCAAAAACAACGTCCATGCTGCCAAAAGCGCATGTTCCTACACCGGGCTTTGCTCCTGATGCAGCAAATTTATTCCAGAATGGAATGGAAGTAGAGCATGAAAAATTTGGATTTGGTAAAATTGTGAGCCTGGAGGGTATACTTCCGGATGTAAAAGCAACGGTATTTTTTCAGGGTCTGGGTAATAAGCAGTTATTATTAAAATTTGCTAAATTGCGAATTGTTAAATAAAATATATCTTTACAGAATCTGCATGAGTTTTCACATACATAATCTGGTTTTATTTCGTTATCTCCTGATACGACAAACCTTTAGCAGAAAATAGCTTACTCAATAAGATTCAATATGCCCAAAAGGGCCGGCCTGAAATAAAGAAATGGTCGAATATTAAAATAAAAAGTATAATTATACAGATGAATTTCGATTATAATACCACAAGAAACGAGTTAATCCTTGCCGAATATGGCCGTAATGTACAGAACATGGTGAAGTACATTATTGAGTTACCCGACCTTGAAGAACGCAATAAATATGCTCAGGCAGTGATAGATCTGATGGGATTTTTGAATCCACACTTACGTGATGTCGCTGATTTTAAGCACAAACTATGGGATCACTTACACATCATTTCGGGTTATAAGATTGATGTAGACAGCCCATATCCAAGGCCTACCCCGGAAGATGCCCTGGTAAAACCACAACACATCGGTTATCCTCAGCAAAAAATCACCTATAAGCATTATGGCAAAACGGTGGAGACCATGATCGAGAAAGCGAAGGCAGTAGAAGAACCGGAACGCAGAGCCGCAATGGTCCAGGGAATAGCCAATTTCATGAAAATGGCCTATGTAACCTGGAACAAAGACAGTGTAGCAGATGAGACCATCTTAAAGAATTTACGCGAATTATCAGGCGGACAACTACAATTGGACGACAATATCAATTTGAATAAAGTTGAATTCAAACCGGTAGCTGCCAGACCTGCAAACAACAATAATAACCGCGGAAGGAACAATAATAACGGTAAAGGCAGACAAAATAACAGCAACAACCGTACTCAACGCAACAACAACTCCAAACAAAGACACTAGATTTTACCAATTTTAATACTATACAAGCTTATTACAACATGAACGCATTCGAAATAATTGGTGGAAAAAAGTTAAAAGGTGAAATCCAGCCTCAGGGAGCAAAAAATGAAGCCCTGCAAATTATCTCAGCAGTTTTATTAACCGACCAGAAAGTGACCATCAGTAATATCCCTGATATTAAAGATGTAAATAAACTGATCGAACTTTTAGGAGATTTAGGAGTAACAGTAGAACGCTTATCTAAAGACACTTATACTTTTGAAGCAAAACACATTAACCTGGATTTCTTCCAGTCTGATGTATTTAAATCTAAAGGAGGTAGTTTAAGGGGCTCCATTATGATCGTTGGACCTCTTTTAGCCCGATTCGGAAAAGCAGCTATCCCTAAACCGGGTGGTGATAAAATTGGCCGCAGAAGACTGGACACCCATTTTCTGGGTTTCGAAAAGTTAGGTGCCAAATTCGTATACGATCCGAAAAAAGAATTCTTTAATGTAGATGCAACTAACTTAAAAGGCGCCTATATTTTAATGGATGAAGCCTCGGTAACAGGTACGGCAAACATTGTGATGACTGCAGTAATGGCAAAGGGAACAACCACCATCTATAATGCAGCCTGTGAGCCTTACCTACAGCAATTGTGTAAAATGCTGAACCGTATGGGGGCCAAAATCACTGGAGTAGGCTCTAACCTGCTGACCATCGAAGGCGTAACTAAATTAGGTGGAACAGAACACCGTATGTTGCCTGATATGATTGAAATAGGTTCTTTTATTGGTCTTGCAGCCATGACGGAATCAGAAATCACCATTAAAAATGTATGTTATTCTGAACTGGGAATTATTCCTGAAGTATTCAGAAAGCTGGGAATCAAATTTGAATTAAAAGGTGATGACATCTTTATCCCTTCTCAGAAACACTATGTAATCGAATCATTTATAGATGGTTCTATGCTGACTATTGCAGATTCACCATGGCCTGGTTTCACACCGGATTTATTGAGTATCGTGCTTGTGGTAGCGACTCAGGCTAAAGGATCGGTATTAATTCACCAAAAAATGTTTGAAAGCCGCCTGTTCTTTGTCGACAAACTGATCGATATGGGTGCACAGATTATCCTTTGCGATCCACACAGAGCCACAGTAAACGGAATTAACAAACAGTATAAATTAAGAGGAATCAGCATGACTTCTCCAGATATCCGTGCGGGAGTTTCATTGTTAATCGCTGCTTTATCCGCTGAAGGAACCTCAACCATCTTCAACATTGAGCAGATTGAACGTGGCTACCAGGATATTGATACCCGTTTACGCGCCTTAGGTGCCCAGATTAAGCGTGTGGAAGCATCCAGCCCAAGTCATTAATAGATAATAAGTGCATAAAAAAAGTCCCGGAAATTCCGGGACTTTTTTTTATGATTAAAATATTGGATCAGCTATCCTGAGATGGCATTGATGATGTCATATTGAGTAATAATTTCGATTTTACCTTGTTCATCTTCCACCAATACTGCACTATTTTCCTTGTTAATCAACGCAGAAATCTTATCAATTGATGTATTCATATCAACAAATGGGAACGTACTTGACATGATTTCCTGAACAGGCGCAGATTTCAAGGATGGATTTTCCAGCAGGGCCTTAAGGATATCACTTTCCGCAACCTTGCCTACTACCATCCCCTTTTGAGTAACCGGAATCTGTGAGATATTCAACGTGTTCATATTGTTGATCGCCTCCAGAATCGTCTTCTCACAATCGATCGTAATGATCTCTGTTGTTTCCTTTTTAGCCAGGATTGTCCTTGCGGTCAATTTCTCATCGGTAAGGAAACCACGCTCTCTCAACCAGTCTTCATTATACATTTTCCCCATATAACGGCTACCATGATCATGGAAGATCACCACCACCACATCCTCAGGTTTCAATTTATCTTTTAACTGAAGTAACCCTGCAATTGCTGATCCGGCCGAATTTCCAACAAAGATTCCTTCTTTTCTGGCAATGTCGCGGGTCATCAGTGCAGCATCCTTATCCGTTACCTTCTCGAACAAATCGATGATATCAAAATTTACATTCTGAGGCAGAAAATCTTCCCCGATCCCTTCTGTAATATAAGGATAGATCTCATTTTTATCCAGAATCCCGGTCTCTTTATATTTTTTAAACACAGAACCATAGGTATCGATTCCCCAAACCTTGATATCCGGATTTTGTTCCTTCAGGTATTTACCCGTACCCGAAATCGTTCCACCAGTCCCTACTCCAACCACCAAATGGGTGATCTTTCCTTCTGTTTGTGCCCATATTTCAGGACCCGTCTGCTCATAATGTGCCTGTGAATTGGAAAGGTTATCGTACTGATTTGGCTTCCAGGAGTTCGGAACTTCACGTTCTAAACGCGATGAAACGGAATAATATGACCTCGGGTCTTCTGGTTCTACGTTTGTCGGACAAACAATAACTTCAGCACCAAAGGCACGCAACGCATCTACTTTTTCCTTGGATTGCTTATCAGTTGTCGTGAAAATACACTTGTATCCTTTAATAATAGCAGCCATAGCAAGTCCCATTCCTGTATTTCCGGAAGTTCCTTCTATAATTGTACCACCCGGCTTCAGCTTTCCGCTTTTTTCCGCATCTTCAATCATCTTTACTGCCATACGATCTTTAATCGAGTTACCAGGGTTAGTGGTCTCAATTTTAGCCAGCACTGTAGCCGGAATTTCTTTCGTAATGTTATTCAATTTTACCAGTGGCGTATTACCAATGGTTTCCAAAATGTTATTATACCACATGACACAAAAATACAAATTGAGGCTTAGAATTCTATTTATAAATAATAAATCGATATTTAATTTTATTTTTTAAAATTAAACAAAATAACATTTTATTCTACCAGTCCTATAGACTTCTCCGCAATCTATTTTATAGGTAAACAGGAAATATCCTGATTGAGCTGATACACTTTTCCGGGCAAAGCAATTAAAATTCCTTTCATTTCCAGGTTCAATAAATGCAGGGCGAGCTTACTTTTTGGAAGCTCCGAACATACAGCCAGCTCATCAATAGCAAGTGCTGAATATTGCAAAACCTGAAGAATCCGCTGCTCTTCCACCGTCATTACACCAGGAAGTTCAGCACCTGGATCCAGCTCTTTCTCCTGGCAAACCTCCCAGCCCAGATAATCGGCCAGATCACTCGCATGGCTGATCAATCCTGCCCTATTGGTCTTGATCAGGAAGTTACATCCCTCAGAACTCAAATCAGTAGTCCTTCCCGGAAATGCATAAACATCCCGGTTATAGGAATTGGCGATATCAGCAGTAATGAGTGCCCCTCCTTTAGATGCAGCTTCCACAACGACTGTAACATCCGATATTCCTGCAATGATGCGGTTCCTTCTCGGAAAATTTTCCTTATCCGGATTGGTATCAGAAGGAAATTCGGTGAGTAAACCACCATTCAATACCATTTTGCGCGCAATATGACTATGTACCTGTGGGTAAATCCGGTCCAGACCATGTGCTAAAACACCTACTGTAGGAATTCCATTCTGCAGACTTTCCTGATGGGCAGTCACATCTATTCCATAAGCAAGTCCGCTGATGATCAGCACCTGATAAGCTGCCAGTGTCTCTGCAAGCTGCTTACAGAGCATCTTTCCATACAATGTAGCTTTACGCGTTCCCACCACACTGATGATCCGTGGATGATTTAAATCAGCATTTCCTCTATAATATAATACAATAGGTGCATCGACACAGTTCTTTAGCCGGGCCGGATACCGATCGTCTGTAAAGAACAATACCTGAACCTGATATTTTCTGATGAACTCCAATTGTGCTTTAGCTTTCTTCATCGACTCTTTACCCAGGATCATATTTGCCGTTTGTATGCCAATTCCCGGGACCTTCATTAATTCCTTTTTACTGGCATCAAAGATGGCTTCAGGGGTGATAAAATAGGATAGCAGATGTTTGGCAGTGATATGCCCTACGTTTTTGATCATAGTAAGGGCAATTTTGTGAATTAAGCTCATTAGCTAACTTATAGCTTTATCGCTTGAATAACCACTATTTGAGAGAAATATCTTGCTGAAAAAAGAAGCATTACCGCTCAAAGGCTGAAATCTTTTGGGCTGAAGAAGCCCAAAATTTTCTATGCCTTTTCCCGGAACGCATCTTTTTTTTGGAAAAATATTGCTCCGGATGAAGTGTTAAGGGCGCTCCGCCTCAACATCAGGTGTTCTAATTAACAGAGAGTGGAGAAAAACTACAAATGGACTCAATAACGATGCGGCATCCTGGTTAATTATAATGGATTACAAGAGAATGGACTGGAAGCAGGATTCCCGCTAGTAATGGTATGCAGGATTTCATAAAAAAAGCAGATGTACTTTGAAGACATTCGAATATTTGCCCTTCAGCAAAGATTCGGGGATGAAAAGTATATCTGCTTTTTTATAGCATTCTTAAGAGAAGAATCCGTTATTGAGGGATATAAACCACAAATTTGGTTTCGAAAAAATCTTCTTTGAAATAATCTGCAAGTGGATAGAGCTCCGCTTTTAGTCTTGATTCTGCGATTTCTTCTGCAAGATCACCACCTTTAAGATACAGGATGCCGTTGGCAATTGCATTTTTTGAATCTTTATTAAACTTGCCTTTCACCCAGGGATAAAAGTCAATCAGACGGGTAACGGCTCTGGAAACTACGAAATCGTACTTATCGTTCACCTGTTCAGCTCTCAGGTGACTGGCCTTCACATTTTTCAGTCCAAGACCTGCCGCGACTTCTGTAACCACTTTAATCTTTTTCCCTATAGAATCCACCAGATGAAACTGTGTTTCAGGAAACAAAATAGCTAGAGGAATGCCCGGGAAGCCTCCTCCTGTTCCTACATCCAGCACTTTTTCTCCAGGTTTGAAAGAGCAAAACTTCGCAATACCGAGAGAATGAAGGACATGGCGAACATACAGTTCATCGATATCTTTCCTGGAGATCACATTGATCTGGGAATTCCAGAAACTATATAAATCATACAACCGATCAAACTGAGCAATTTGCTCCTCAGTCAGATCCTTAAAATATTCTTGTATTAGCGTTGATCTTATTTCCACTTTACTTTTTTAACAAATATAGACAGAATGCCATTAAACACGAGAAAAATGAACAGGAGAATGTCCAGAATAGGAAACCACCACCTCAAGTCACTATAATTTAGCCGTTTTAAAATCCGCGGATAAATGAAACATCTGATGATAATACTCAACAGAAAAATGCCCAAAGCAAGATATAATGTAGCTTTAAAGAACAATAATGCAGCAAAGAAGGCATAAAACAGGAACTGAAAGATGATCTGGGAGGAAAGGATAAATTTATGTTTTCCTTTATACAACTTTCCGGCACCAAAATGCCTCTTTTTTTGTCGCAGGTAAGCGCCAAAACTGGTATTCGGCTCAGACCATACCTGGCTTTCTTTATTAATTCTGATTTCTGTGTTATGAACATGCGCGTTGGCATTGACAAATAAATCGTCATCACCTGAAGGGATATGCATATGTGCAGCGAAGCCTTTATTTTTAAAGAATAGCGTCTTTTTATAGGCCATATTTCTCCCTACCCCCATATATGGCATCCCTTTAATCGCATAAGAAAGGTAATTTACTGCAGTAAAAAAGGTTTCAAAACGAATCAAAGCATTTAGAACACCTCGTTTTTTAAGATAAGGGGAATAGCCCAAAACAATTTCTGTTTTCGGGATTTCCGATTGCTGCATACCTAGCAACCAGTTTGCTGAAGCAGGAACACAATCCGCATCAGTAAATACCAGCCAGTCGTTGGAAGCGGCTTTAATCCCCATTGTAACTGCGAATTTTTTACCGGCAATGAATTTTTCACCCTCCGTAATGGTGACGATCTTAAGGTGTTTATATGCTTTGGCAAACTCTTCCAGAACCTGCCTTGTTCCGTCCCATGACCTGTCATTAACCACAACCACCTCAAAATCAGGATAATTCTGATTCATCACGGCAGGCAGGTATTCCCTCAGGTTATCTGCTTCGTTCCTTGCGCAAATGATCACACTCAGCGGAGCTGTAGCGGTCTCAGGGATAGGTTCCACCGGAAAAAAAGCCAGTTTCAGATGGACAAACAGACTAAAGTATAATTGTATTAAGAAACAGAAGATCAATGAGCCGAGCAGGCAACTCTCAAGTAAGGTTAATTCCACGATGTATTTTTGTAGCCGTCAAATTTCTGGTTTTTAATCTGTAATGTTCCTTTTTGTTGATAAAAAATTTAGCCCATTTATAGCGCTATTTTTGCTACTTTTGGCAGATTTTAGTGGAGCATACAGATTTATGAAATTTACCTTACAGGCAAACGATACACATTCAAAGGCAAGAGCAGGAACAGTAACAACAGATCACGGAGAGATACAAACTCCTATTTTCATGCCTGTTGGCACTGCAGGAACCGTAAAAGCGGTTCATCAACGCGAACTTAAAGACGATATAGATGCCAAAATTATATTGGGCAATACCTATCATTTATACCTCAGACCAGGCTTAGACATTATAGAACAAGGCGGTGGATTGCATAAATTCATTGGCTGGGACCGTCCGATTTTAACTGATAGCGGAGGTTATCAGGTCTATTCATTGAGTAAAGTAAGGAAGATTAAGGAGGAAGGGGTAACTTTCCGATCTCATATAGACGGCTCAAAACACCTTTTCACGCCAGAATATGCAATGGATATTCAGCGTACAATTGGTGCTGACATCATTATGGCTTTTGATGAGTGTACACCTTACCCATGCGATTATAAATACGCAGCGAATTCTATCAATATGACCCATCGCTGGTTGAAACGCTGCTGCACCAGATTTGACACAACCGAACCAAAATACGGATTCAATCAAACCTTATTTCCTATTGTACAGGGTTCTGTATATAAAGATTTAAGGGTTAAATCCGCTGAATTTATTGCAGGAATGGGCCGTGAAGGAAATGCCATCGGTGGATTATCTGTAGGCGAACCTGCTGAAGAAATGTACGCCATGACAGAAGTGGTTTGCGACATTCTTCCATACGATAAACCAAGATACCTGATGGGTGTAGGAACACCGATTAACATCCTGGAAAACATCGCCTTAGGCGTAGACATGTTTGACTGTGTAATGCCCACCAGAAACGCCAGGAACGGAATGTTGTTTACCAGAAATGGAATCATCAATATAGGAAACAAAAAATGGGAGAATGATTTTTCTCCGATTGATGCGGAAAGTGACCTACATGCAGATCAGGTTTATTCTAAAGCCTATTTAAGACACCTTATGCACTCGAAAGAAATGCTTGGCGCGCAAATTGCAACTTTGCATAATCTTCACTTCTACCTCTGGCTGGTTAGAACCGCAAGGGAAAAAATCATCAGCGGTGAGTTTTACGCCTGGAAGAACAAAATGGTGACTATATTAGGTAATAAATTGTAAATGAACTTCATCAAAGGCAGGATTAAGATTATCGACTGGTACATCATCAGTAAGTATCTGGGTACATTTATATATACCCTGACGCTGTTTGTGGTCATCATTGTGATCTTTGATCTTTCTGAAAAACTGGATGACTTCCTCGGTAATAACCTGACCTTCTGGCAAGTCGTATCCCTATATTATGCGGGTTCCATTCCTTTTTATGTGAACATGCTTTCTCCGCTGATCAACTTTATTGCGGTGATCTTTTTCACCGCAAAAATGGCCGATCAAACGGAAATCGTGCCGATATTGAGTGGTGGAGTAAGCTTTAACCGCTTTTTATTGCCTTACTTTATATCTGCATTTATCATCTTTTCGGTCAACCTCGCTTCCAATTTATATATCCTTCCTTATACCAATCAGGTTAAAAACAACTTTGAGAACACGTATATAAAGAAGAACGACCCGACCAGTAAGAGCGATATCCACATGAAACTGGATGAGCGTACTTACATCTATATGAGGAGCTTTGACAACAAGAGTAAAATTGGCTCTCAGTTCTCATTAGACAACTTCAAGGGAGATGTACTGACTAAGAAAATTGTTGCTGATGAGATCAAATGGGACTCTGTTAAACGTTCCTGGAAGCTAACCAATTACTCTGTAAGAGAGATTGACGGTTTAAAAGAGACGATGATCAATGGTGCTTCCAAAACTAAAGATACCATTCTGGATATGCGTCCTGACGACTTTTCAGCCTACGACAATGTCTTCGAAAACCTTTCCAACAAGGACCTTTCAGATAAGATAAAAAAGGAAAGAATCCGGGGCTCGGGCATTATGAACGACCTCCTTTTTGAAAGATATAAACGCTATTTACAGCCCTTGTCGGCTTTCGTACTCACCCTTATTGGGGTAGCCTTGTCATCCAGAAAGGTTCGTGGAGGGGTCGGACTTCCATTGGGAATAGGCATAATTTTAAGCTTTTGTTACATTGTATTGAATCAGTTTGCTAAGATGTTCTCTCTTAAAGGTGGCATTTCACCACTATTTGCTGTACTCGTACCCACTATATTTTTTGGCCTTCTGGGGTATTATTTACTTAGAAAAGCGCCAAAATAAATGGACAATCCGGCCAGTATTCATCCAAACCGAAATCTGTTAATCTTACATTTTACTGTTTTCATCTGGGGATTTACCGGCATTCTTGGCGCACTGATTTCTATTAATGCGGTGCAATTGGTCTGGTATAGGGTATTGATTGCCAGCCTTACTTTACTCGCTTATTTTACTTTTAGCAAGACGAGTTTAAGGATTTCAAAGAAACAATTCTTTCAATTTTTCTTTACGGGAAGCATCGTAGCGATCCACTGGATTCTGTTTTTTTATGCGATAAAGGTCTCCACTGTCTCCGTTACACTCGTTTGTTTGTCGTCTTTTACATTATTTACCGCAATATTAGAGCCCCTGATCAAGAAAAAATCTATTTTGATACCAGACGTCATAATCGGGTTAATCATCATCCTGGGTATCTATATGATCTTTAAATTCGAATCAGGGTATACACTAGGCATCATATTGGGTCTTTTATCCGCTTTAGCCTCCAGTTTATTCTCTACAATTAACTCTACTCTAGTTCAGAAAAGTGATCCTAAAATCATCGGATTTTATGAAATGGCCGGTGCATTTTTCTGGATTTCCTTATACAGATTATGCGATCAATCCTTACTTTCAGAGAGCTTTAATCTCAGCTTTAAGGACTGGTCTTACCTCCTTTTATTAGGCACAATCTGTACCGCTTTAGCCTACGTTGCAGGCGTCTCTGTGATGCGTACTTTATCTGCTTTCCGTGTTGCATTAATCACCAATCTGGAACCCGTTTACGGCATCATTCTGGCGTTCATTTTCTTTGGAACAAAGGAGACCATGTCGGTTGGTTTTTACCTTGGAGCAACTCTAATTATCGGAGCCGTATTCCTCTATCCGATCTATAAAAAACGTAAAAATTTAAGCTAAAGATTTCAGTCAGAATCCACACTGTCCCGCTCCCCTATTCACTCAAAAACCAACACTAAAAACACCTCGGCTCATCCTGAAAAGCAAGCGCAATCTGACCTGTTTTTTATCCCGGCTCAAAGTAAGATCACATTCAAAGATGCGGCAAAAAAGGGGACACTCGTCCCTCTTCAACTGTTCCGTAACACGACGTAAATTTTCCCCGATCTGATTCAGAAAACCTGCGCAAATTCCATCCGGCAAAAAGAAAAATTGTAGCTGAAGAATGTAAATCCAGAAGCAAAAACGCAGTAGGTAAATCAAGTTAAAGGAGTAGAACAAGACTACATTTTCGATCAGAATCTTAATATGATAGGGGTAGGGGAGAGATGAAATCCCAAAAAAAAGAGGCCAACATCCACCATAATCAGGAAACGAAAATCATACATTCAGCCTGTAAGATCAAACTTTAATACCGATTTTTGTATTGTAATTCAGCATCAAATAGTGTACCTTAACCGCAGATTCAAGGCAACGATCTGCATCCTGCTAAAATTCACAAACAAACGCTGATTACCACTACAAAAAAGGCCTTAAATGAAAACACAAAATTTTAATGATAAAAACAAAAACAACTGATAATCAAAGCAAATACAAGATTTAATTAAAATTACAGATTAAATAAAAAAGGCCATTAAAAATTTAAAAAACTAATTATTTTAGCATAGTATCATAATGATAATTTTAAAACAAAATAAAAACCTACTAATCAGCATAATAACAGCATCAGTATTAAGTTTAATTTCACATAAAAGTTTTTCACAAATATTTAACGCTGAGCAAAACCCACTTAGTGTAAAATGGAGGCAAATTAACGCTTCAGGGTTTCGCATCATCTATCCGGATGAGCTCGAGAAAGAAGCACAGAGAATGACCAATACCCTTAGGCACATCTACCCCTACGTCGGAGCCAGCATCGGTCGTCAGCACACCAGCATTCCGATCCTGCTTCAGAACCGTGG
This sequence comes from Pedobacter steynii, assembly GCF_001721645.1. Taxonomy (NCBI): domain Bacteria; kingdom Pseudomonadati; phylum Bacteroidota; class Sphingobacteriia; order Sphingobacteriales; family Sphingobacteriaceae; genus Pedobacter; species Pedobacter steynii. Next base: position 536,642 of record NZ_CP017141.1, read on the forward strand.
AGTAATCGCCAACGGCTTCGTTCAGCTCGGCCCTAAGAAATCAGAATTCTATACCACTCCCCCACAGCAATTCGACAGTCAGGACTGGCTGAATAACCTCGCCGTTCACGAACTCCGTCATGTTGCACAGTTCGATAAACTGACCGGCGGGCTGGCCCATCCTTTTCCGGAACAGGTATACCTTGCCTGGTTTGGGGTAAGCATTCCATTGTGGTTTTTTGAAGGCGATGCCGTAAGCACTGAAACGTCCTTAACCAATGCCGGCCGCGGAAGAATCCCTTCCTGGATTATGCCCTACCGCACCCAGCTGCTGGAGGGAAAAAAATTCTCCTACAGCAAGGTAAATTTCGACTCGGAAAAGGACCTCACTCCAGGCTATTATCAACTCGGATATGTCATGGCTTCCAACCTTAGAAAACAATCGGGAAAGAACATTTTTGACAGCCTGCTTACCGACATCAAACAGCGGCCCCTCCGCCTCTACCCTTTCTCCGGAAGTCTGAAAAAATTCACTGGAAAAAGAAGCCGGGAATGGTTCAGTAATACCACCGAAAATCTTCGCCGGGAATGGGAACTTCAGGCACAAAAATCACCAGCCAGAAACTACCCTTCCCTGAACAAAAAAGCAGACTATGCCAGCAGTTGGTTCATGCCGGTAAAAATCGCTGACGACCGGATCCTTGCTTTGAAACAAAGCAAGGCTGAGCCTGCACACTTCGTGATCATCAGCCCGGATAAAAAAGAAACCAGGTTACTTTCCATCGGATACCAGGAACAACCCTGGTTCAGCTATGCCAACGGAATACTGGTATGGGATGAAGTAAGGTACGACCCGAGGTACAGGCAGCGAAGTTACAGTGTCATTACCAGTTATGATCTCCAAAGCAGACAAACTAAAAAGCTGAGCTCGCGAAGCAGACTCTTCTCCCCTGCCCTATCGGCTGATGGAAAAAAGATCGTTGCAGTGAGATTTGACCTGAGCAATCAGTGCAATCTGGTAGAACTGGATGCAAAAACCGGCGGGATACTCCACACCTATCCGAATACAGAAAACCTGATCCTTCAAACTCCGGCCTATAGCCCCGATGGAGAGGAAGTCGCATTTGTCTCTGTCAGTGAAAAAGGAAAGTCTTTGAGGAGCATCGACCGGACCGGAAAAGTCAAGGTCCTGATCGAAGAAACACAACAGCAACTGAGCAGGCCGGTTTATATTCCTCAGGGAATCGCTTTTAACGCTCACTACAATGGAATCGACAATATCTATTGCATAGAACCCGTCAGCAAAAAGATAAGCGCTCTGAGCGCCGCAAAATACGGAGCCTTCAACCCAAGCCTTTCTCCGGATCAGCAATCCATCTTTTTCAACAATTACGGATTGCAGGGTTATGAGATTGCAGAAAGCCCGATAGAACTTCAGGATCCGGGAAAAAACAATTTCGTCTTTCTAGGCGAAGCTGCAGCCCTACAGGAGAATTCAGGAAATGTGTTTTCTCAAATCCCGGATAGCAGCTTTACTTCCAAACCCTATCGGGCTTTTGGAAATCTGTTTAATGTTCACAGCATCATCCCGGTGATTGAAGATGAGTATCGCGGGGGATTACAGATCAACTCAGACAACCTGCTGAATACCATGAATGTTTTTGCCGGAGTAAATTATTTCCGGGACCTCAACCGCTTCGAGTACAATGCCGGGCTAAACTACAAGGCATGGTACCCGGTACTCAGCGCAGTTTACAGAAACAGACCAAGACGCACGTTTTACAATAGCAAATCAGGCGTACAGCAAGGTGACTGGAGAGAAAACAACATTCAGCTCAGAGCCAGCCTGCCGATCAGCCTGAATGCCCTGAACCACACTTATAATTTCTCCCTGAACACCTCGACCAGCTATACCCAAAGGTATCTTCCCGAGAATATGCCGAAGGACTATATCACCACGCTTAAATTCCCAATGGAATACAGCTTCACTTTTACCCACACTACCCGTCAGTCTGAAAGGGATGTTGCCCCTAAATGGGCTCAGATCCTCAGGTTCACCTATCTGCATCAACCATTCGACCAGCAACTGTCAGGTGAGCTTTTTGCTGCGGAGAGTTTTCTTTATTTTCCTGGCATTGCCAGAAATCACTCTTTCCTGGCCAATTTCAGTTATCAGAAAACTTCAGGAATCAGAAGATATGACCGGGAGATCAACACCGTCTATGGGTACAGCAATATTCCTGCAAAAAGCAATTTAAAAAATACGCTGCTGCTCAATTATCGTTTTCCTATCGTCTTTCCTGATGCAGAGATCGGACCATTGGCTTACATCAGGAATCTTCGGGGAGGACTTTTCTGCCATTATGAAAATCTGGGTGACGAAACAAATCTGGCTGAACCTAAAACTTTTGGCTTCGAATTACGTAGTAGTATGAACCTGCTGCGTTACAAACCTTTGGTAGATGTTGGAGGAAGGGTCGTTTTTGTGAACAAAATGTATCACCAAAACCCTATATTAGAACTAATTTTAAATTATAGCTTTTAAGTCATGCGTACTAAAACAATTTTCATTATCGTCTTTACGGTGCTCATTACGATCTTTTTAATGATCAACACCGATGTCGTAGAGTTTAACTTTATATTCGTTAAAAAAGACATATCTAAACTACTGGTAGTCGGAGTCTGTACTTTTATCGGCTTTATCCTGGGCTACTGGGTCGGAAGGCCAAAGGTAACGGTAAGCAGCTATGACCATAAAGAAAATCCCCAGGTAAAACCTGAGGACCATAAAAAATCAATCAGCGATTCAGATCGCGATTATATCAGTTAAGAATTTCTATTACCCGCTGCAATCTTTCCCTGACTGAAAAAGATTGCAGCCATTTTTCCACCTGATACAGAAACATTTTTTTTCTGAGACAAATGAAATCAGGTTTATTGATGGATGTTATAACTAAAGTTTATGGTTGCAGAACGCCCCAGAATATTAGATACCGAACAATATTTCTCAAAAGTAAGCGCCAGTGCACGCTCTACCTTTTGAACATTTAAAGCACCATACAATTCAAAATGAATATCAATCACCTCGAATATCGGCGGCATTTCTTCTGTTTTTCTGGTTGCCTTAATTTTGATCTTCACATCGTTTAAAGGTTCCTTTTGCTTGTTCAGGACATTGACCATGTCAATTCCACTACAACCACCGAGACCAATCAATAACATCTCCATGGGTCTGAAGCCCTTTCCCTCTCCACCGATTTCAGGTTTGGCATCAAGTTCAACCGTATGACCTCCGGAGTTTTCTGCTTCAAAATTAAATTTACCGCTTTTTCTTATCAGGTTGATTTCCATAATTATATTAAACGTTGTAAAATACGTTATTTGTTCTTTCGAGTTCAGGAAGTTTTACCGCTGATCCAAAAATAGCATACACACAAGATCCGCTTCCACTCATCGAAGCATAAATTGCACCGCTTTGGTAAAGATTGTTCTTGATGACTTCAATTTCCGGATATTTTAAAAACACAGAGGTTTCAAAATCGTTTCTCAGGTTTGCTTTCCATTCGCTCAAAGGCAAATGTATTAAATCTTTTAGCGATGTAATAGGATTAGTAGACTTTATTCCATCGTAGGCCTCAGCCGTAGAAACATGAACATCTGGTTTTACAAGTACCAGAAAGTACTCCCTGAGGTCAATACTGATTTCAGTAAACTCATCCCCCTTCCCTTCTGCATAAACAGCCTCATTCCTGATGAAGAAAGCACAGTCTGCTCCAAGTTGCCTCGCATAGTTTTCCATCTGTTCCTGCGAAAGGGACAATTTGAATTTATCGTTGAGCAGCTTAATCAGAAAAGCAGCATCAGCCGAGCCACCTCCCAATCCGGCACCTATCGGAATATTTTTTAATAAGCATAGCTGCTGCGGAGGAAGATCAAAATCTCTTTTCAACAAATGATAAGCTTTAAGGCAGATGTTATCCCCGGCATTACCCGGAATAGCCGTACCGCGAATGGTGCAGCTTAAAACATCAGCATCCAGTGTCTCTACAACATCATAAATTTTTACCGGATAAAAAATGGTTTCTATATTATGATACCCATCTGCACGTTTTCCGGTGACGTGTAATCCAAGATTAATTTTGGCGTTGGCAAATGCAAGCATTATTTTCAGTTTGTATTGCAAACTTACACAAATGAAGACAAAACACTAATTTGATTAGTCCCCCCGATCTTTTATCTATAAATTAATCACAGGAAAAAGCAGGAGTAAATGTCTTCGGGGATCCTCCATACAGACTCCGGGGTTGGAAGGTAGTTGCGAGGTAGTTGACCGGTATCTGGGAGGTAGTTGCATTATTGTTTTAACCTTTCAAGTACCTCGCAACTACCTCGCAACTACCTCCCGGATCAGGACTCATTACAGAGTGTCTTATACTGCAATAAGTTTACATACAGAAAGTAAATTACTGATTAGTGTTTACGTAGTTTTTTTGTTTTACTGATATAGGTTTACAATGATAAATTTTATTACTGATATAAGTTTACCCAAAAATGCTGATTTTCCTGTTTTGAGTTTACATAGGCAGTAAGGATTGTGTTTTTTGTTGTTTTGGAACGATATTCTCCACCATGTGAGTCAGCTGTGGGGTTTGGAATTCGCAACTGGAATGCATTCTTAAATTATTGTATTTATCCATAGCCAGTTCTACTGATACTTTCGCCTGGGCTACATTTTTAAAGGTCTTTTCCAACCCTAGTTCCATTTTCAGTATTCCATTCACTCTTTCTGCTATTGCATTATCATATGGACTGCCTGTCTGAGTCATACTGATTTGTATTCCATTGTCTTTAAGCATGGTCACATAGTCATCGCAACAATATTGAGTTCCTCTGTCTGAGTGATGAATAAGGGGTCTGTTTGGATACAATCTTCCTTTTAAGGCTAGATTTAATGCTTTAATACATCCGATTGCCTTTAAATCAGTCGCCAAATGATGACCTACGATCTTTCTTGAATAGGCATCTGTGATTAGTGATAAATAAAGAAAACAAGTACTGGTACGCAGATAAGTAATATCGCTTACCCATATTTCTTCAGCATGTATCGCTGGCCTGCGCTGCACCAGATCAGGATGAACTTTAAACCGGTGAAAAGAATTTGTTGTACGAACCCATTTCTTTTTTGTCTTGATCAACATTCCATTAGAACGTACGAATTCAAATACCGCATCTCTTCCCATAGTGATACCATGGGCCTGTAAAAAGCCATTATTGAGTTCTTTATACAACTTTATGCATCCTGTTTTAGGAAGCGCTTTACGGATCTCAATGATTTTTTCAAGTACAATATGCTCCTCCAGAAGATGCAATTCAACACTTTTTAGATGATTATACCAGGCTTGCCTGGTATAATCAAATGTGGCGCAAAGAAGAGCTATGCTATAGTATTTGCGGGTGCCTCTGAGTTCTGAGATCACTTGGTAGCAGCTTTTTTTTTAAGATCTGTACCATATTCCTCATTAGCAATGGCAATCACTTTTTCCAGCACGGCGACCTTCAGTTCTGATAAGGCCAGCCGCTTTTCCAGCTCTCTTCGTTCTTTAGCGCTGAAAGGCAGCTCTTCAGCTACGTTGACGGCTTCTGGCATAAGATGGTTATGATTACTTTTGTACCAAGATACGAATCTATAAACCGTATTGGGCGATAACCCATACTTACGTTCTATTTGAACCTGGCTAAAATCACCATCAAGATACTCTAAGGCGATCTGTACTCTAAGACTCTCGGAATGATTCCACTCTGTGCCTCCTTTTCTTTTGTTTGGACGTTCATTTTTCATACTCATTTTTCTCTCTTGAAAAACTTTCTTATGTAAACTCAGGGCAGGAACGGACAGAGGAATCCCGAAGACAACCGAAACGCATTGCACAGAAAAAAAGAACCGATTTGAACGATGCTGATTTTTTATTTTTTAATTTTGCAGGACCTCTATGAAAACCGGGAGAACGTAGTATCTTGCAGGGAAGCACAGGAGAAAGAAAAAGGAGCTTAACAATACATGAAACAATATTTAGATTTAATGCAGCATGTGCTGGATCATGGCACACAAAAGCATGACCGGACAGGAACAGGAACGATTAGTGTATTTGGCTATCAGATGAGGTTTAACCTTCAGGAAGGCTTTCCGTTGGTAACTACCAAAAAATTACACTTAAAATCCATTATCCACGAGCTGATCTGGTTCCTGAGTGGAGATACCAATATAAAGTACTTAAAGGATAACGGGGTAAAGATATGGGATGAATGGGCAGATGCAGATGGAAACCTCGGGCCGGTTTATGGCTCACAATGGAGATCATGGCCTACACCAGATGGCAGAAAGATTGATCAGATCAGTCAGATCATCAACAGCATTAAAAACAACCCTGATTCAAGAAGGATCATCGTGTCTGCCTGGAATGTCGCAGATATTGAAGAGATGGCCTTACCTCCATGTCATGCCTTTTTCCAGTTTTATGTAGCCGACGGCAAATTAAGCTGTCAGCTTTATCAGAGAAGTGCAGATATCTTTTTGGGAGTTCCGTTTAATATTGCATCTTACGCTTTATTGACCATGATGGTTGCTCAGGTATGCGGACTTCAATATGGAGATTTCATTCATACCCTTGGCGATGCCCATTTGTACAATAACCATATTGAACAGGCAAAACTGCAATTGAGCAGGGAGCCAAAAAAATTGCCCACAATGGAAATTAACCCTGAGGTCAAAAACCTCCTTGATTTTAAATTTGAAGATTTCAGCCTGCAGGGTTATGAGCCACACCCTCATATTAAAGGAGCCGTTGCCGTATGATCCTTTCCATAGTAGTCGCCATTGCCGAAAATAACGCCATCGGCAAAGACAACCAGTTATTATGGCATCTTCCAGCAGATTTAAAACATTTCAAAGACATCACCAGCGGGCATACCATCATCATGGGTAGAAAAACCTATGATTCTATCGGCAGGCCTCTTCCCAACCGACGTAATATCATCATTACCAGGAACAGCGGCCTGGATCTTCCCGGAACAGAAGTAACCCATAGCCTCGAAGAAGCCATCAGACTTTGTGCTGCAGAAAAAGAGGTATTCATCATTGGTGGTGCAGAACTCTACAAACATGCACTGGAGGCCACAAACAGGATTTATCTGACCAGGGTACATCAAACCTACGAAGCAGATACCTTTTTCCCGGAATTAGTTCCCGGAGAGTGGACAGAAACAAGTATAGAAAATCATCAGCCAGATGAAAAAAACAGGGTTGCTTACACGTTTTCAACGCTTGAACGCAAATAGTTAAGCCCCCATAATAAAAACTTTAATAACGTGGCCTATTATTTAAAAAAATAATTAGATTTGCCGACTTGTTAAAAAAATATATAGCTTATATAGACTAATAATTACAAACAAATGCAGGGTAAAGGTTTTATTAAATTTATGGCAATACTATTGGGTATTGTCTGTGTGTATTCTCTCTCATTCAACTTTGTCACATCGAAAGTTGAAAAAGACGCAAAAGCTTATGCTAAAGGGAATGTGGATAAGGAAAAAGCTTATTTAGACTCCATGGCCACAGTGCCGGTTTATCCTGTTTTTGGATTTAACTACCAGTTCTGTAAAGAAAAAGAAATTAACCTTGGGCTAGACCTTAAAGGTGGTATGAACGTAACGATGGAGATCTCGTTATCTGAATTGGTTAAATCTTTAGCCGGCAATACTGATGATGCGAACTTCAACAAAGCATTGTCTGCTGCACAAACACAACTAAACGCTGGTGGAAAAGATTTCATCGCTTTGTTTGTAGATGAATTCGAAAAACTTTCTCCAAATGTGAAGCTTGCTGATTTCTTCTCTAATCAGGATAACGCTAAATTGCTTAAAGCCAATGCGAGCAATTCAGAGGTAAAAAGTTATTTATCTAAAGAAGCGACAAGTGCGATTGACCGTTCCTTCATCATCATCAGAAGCCGTATCGATGGTTTCGGTGTGGTAAGTCCGAACATGCAGAAACAAGAAGGTACCAACCGTATCCTGATTGAGATGCCAGGTGTTCAGGATAAAGAAAGGGTTCACAAATTATTGCAAGGTTCTGCAGAATTACAATTCTGGCAGGTATACAACAATGAGGAAGTGTACTCGATCATGGAGAACATTAACAAGACACTTGCTTCGACGTTAAAATCTACTGAGCCTGCTGCTCCTGCAACAGCTACTGATACCACTGCTAAATCTGAAAGTAAACTTGCAGGTCTGGCTAAAAATAAAGACACTAAAGATTCTGCCGCTACAAAAACTAATGAGCTGTCAAAATCAAACCCATTATTCGCGGTATTAAATGTTCCTACCTATCAGGAACAAAACGGACAGACTTCATTACGTCCGGGACCAGTTGTAGGTTGGGTAGCTCAAAAAGATACAGCCAAAGTAAACTCTTATTTCAAAAGACCTGAAATTGCTTCTATCATTCCTCAGAGCTTCAAGTTCATGTGGAGCGTTAAACCAATGGATGTAACGACTACTGGTGGTGCTAAGGTTTTTGAACTGTATGCCATTAAGGCAACAGCGATGGATGGCAAACCAGATTTAGGTGGTGATGCGATCAGCGATGCCCGTCATGATTACGATCAGAAAGGCAGACCGGAAGTAACCATGTACATGACTGGTGATGGTGCTGCAAAATGGAAAAAAATTACTGCGGAAGCTTCTGCAGATCCAAACAATAAAAAATCTATTGCTATTGTCTTAGACAATACGGTATACTCTGCTCCTACGGTACAAAATGAGATCCCTAATGGTATTTCATCGATCACCGGTAACTTTACCGTAAATGATACCCAGGATTTAGCAAACATCTTAAAAGCAGGTAAACTTCCTGCTCCTGCAAGAATCGTTGGTGAGTTCGTTGTTGGTCCTTCATTGGGTCAGGCAGCAATTGACAATGGTTTACTCTCATTTGTCCTTGCATTTATCGTGATCTTAGTCTTCATGGCTCTATATTACAATAAAGCAGGATGGGTAGCTAACCTTGCCCTGGTGATCAACTTATTCTTCATCATGGGTATCCTGGTTTCACTAGGTGCAGTATTAACCTTGCCTGGTATCGCAGGTATCGTATTGGTAATCGGTTTATCCGTAGATGCGAACATCCTGATTTTTGAACGTGTAAGAGAAGAGCTGACTTTAGGCAAGCCAACACCGGTTGCCATCAAAGAAGGTTTCAAACATGCCATGTCTTCTATCATTGACTCTAACGTTACCGTATTGGTATTGGGTGTGATTCTTTTCATCTTCGGAACAGGTCCGGTTCAGGGTTTTGCAACCACGCTTTGTATTGGTATCCTTTCTTCCCTATTCTGTGCGGTATTGATCTCACGTCTGGTATTCGAATGGTTACTGGAGAAAAAATCAAACATTACTTTCGGTAACAAACACACGATCCACGCATTCAAAAACATTGCGTTTAACTTCGTTGGACATAGAAAAGTTTACTATGCAATTTCTACTGCGATCATCGTTCTTGGTTTCATCTTCTATTTCAAAAATGGTGGATTAAACCTGGGTATCGATTTTAAAGGTGGTAGAACTTATATCGTTCATTTTGATAAAGGAATGCAAACTGAAGATGTTAAATCTAAATTAGCAGAAGTATTCCCTGAATCTGAGACCATCGTTAAAACTGCAGGTGCAGATAATGAATTAAAAATCACTACTACTTATCACATCACAGATCAGAATACCGGAGCAGACAAACTTGTAGAGAAAGCACTGAAAGACGGTCTGGCTAAAACCGGTGTTAAATATACCATCGAAAGTAATGAGAAGGTAGGTCCGATCATCGCAAGTGATATCGTTACCAGAGCTTATGGATCTATCCTGTTCTCTTGTTTGGTGATGTTCATCTATATCGTAATCAGATTTAAGAAACTGAACTACGGTTTAGGTGCGGTAATCGCCTTGTTCCATGATGTGCTTCTGGTACTTTCATTCTATACCATTTTAGATGGTGTGCTACCATTCTCTTTAGAGATCGGACAGGATTTCATTGCAGCGATCTTAACGGTAATGGGGTATACCATGACAGAGACGGTGGTTGTATTTGACCGTATCCGTGAAAGACTGGCAGAAAGCGGTAAAGAAGACCTTCATGGTGAAGAGCGTAATAAACTGATCAACTTTGCCCTGAACAGCACGTTGAGCCGTACTATTTTAACTTCATTAACGGTATTCTTTGTATTACTTGTCATCTTCATCTTCGGTGGAGCAAGTATCCGTGGATTTATCTTCGCCTTATTAATCGGTCGTATCATCGGTACATATTCTTCATTATGTATCTCTACCCCGATTGTAATTGACTTAGGAAAGAATAAGTAAGAATTACTTACAAATGATAATTAAAGGCACCCTTTTTGGGTGCCTTTTTGTTTGTTATGTATATTTACGAAAACACATCATTATGGAGCAGCATTTCCCAAAAGGCAACAAAACCAGAATAGTAATTGTAGGCGGCGGATTTGGAGGGATAGAATTAGCGAAGAAACTAAGGAATAAAAATATTGAAATCATTATGGTAGACAAACATAACTACCATACTTTCCAACCCCTGCTCTATCAGGTAGCCACCGGCGGACTGGAAGCTGACTCCATAGCTTTCCCACTCAGAAAAATCTTTAAGGGGCAAAAGAACCTGACTTTTCGGGTAGCAGAAGTGAAAAAAGTAAGCCCGGAAACCAACTGCATTGAAACTTCTATCGGTACCATAGATTATGATCACCTGGTGATTGCCACAGGATCCACCAGTAACTTCTTTGGGAATACGGAGATTGAGGGCAATGCGATGCCGATGAAATCCATTCCTGAAGCCTTAAATCTGAGAAGTCTGATCCTGCAGAACTTAGAAGCGGCCCAAATTGCTCCGGATCCCCTAACGGCAAATGAATTGCTGAGTTTTGTAGTCGTTGGTGGTGGACCTACCGGTGTAGAAACTGCGGGTGCGATTGCGGAACTAAAAAAACACGTACTGAAAAGTGATTATCCTGAATTGGATATTGACAAAGTACACATTTACCTGATCGAAGGATCTCCGGAATTATTGGGAGCCATGTCCCCTCAGGCTCAGAAAAAAGCGCATGATTTCTTAACAGAACTTGGGGTTAAAATCATGACAGAGTCCAGGGTTCAGTCTTTCGATGGAAAGGAATTATCGCTTGCTGACGGCCAAAAAATTCCTTCTTCAAACGTCATCTGGTCTGCGGGAGTTAAAGGTGTCGTATTAGATGGACTAAGTCCTGAGGCCGTAGTGAGGGGCAACAGACTTAAGGTGAATGAAATCAATAAGGTGGAACACTACGAAAACATTTATGCCATAGGCGATGTGGCTGCAATGATCACCGATGAATTCCCTAACGGACATCCTGGTGTGGCTCCTGCCGCAATTCAACAGGGAAAGCTGCTGGCTAAAAACCTGCTGAACCTCATAGAAAAGAAACCTACTGAAAACTTTAAATATTTTGATAAAGGAGCAATGGCAACTGTGGGAAGAAACCGTGCGGTTGTTGACCTTCATAAAATCAGATTTCAGGGAGTATTCGCGTGGTTTACCTGGATGTTTGTACATTTGATGACCCTGGTAGGATTCAGGAATAAACTCGTGGTTTTTGTAAACTGGGTATGGAGTTATTTCAGCTATGACCGGGGAACCCGATTAATCATTCGTCCGTACCACAAGAAAGAACAACATGAACCAGCAAAAATCGATTAAACTAGTAGAATGCCCGAGGGATGCCATGCAGGGCATTCATCATTTTATTGATACCGACCTAAAGGCAGAGTACATCAATTTATTACTGCAAGTAGGCTTTGATACCATCGATTTTGGCAGTTTTGTTTCCCCAAAAGCCATTCCCCAACTCAGGGATACCGCAGAAGTATTGTCTAAACTGGACCTCAGTCAGTCAAAATCTAAACTGCTGGCCATTGTAGCCAATTTAAGAGGCGTAGAAGAAGCGGTGAAACATGAAGAGATCAGTTACCTCGGTTTTCCTTTCTCTATCTCTGAGACCTTCCAGATGCGTAATACCAATTCCAGTATTGCCGCCTCGCTGGACACGGTAAAACAAATGCTGGGATTTTGTGATCAGCACAACAAAACAGCAGTCGTTTACCTGTCTATGGGCTTTGGAAATCCTTATGGCGACGAATGGAATGAGGAGATCGTAGAGAAATGGACAGATATACTCGTAAACAACGGTGTCAGGATTTTGTCCTTATCTGATACCATTGGCGTCTCTTCTCCGGAAAGAATAAAAACAATTTTACCAGGACTTACCGCAAAATTCCCTCAGGTAGAGATAGGCGTACATTTACACAGTACTCCGGAAACAAGGATCGAAAAAATAGCCGCTGCTTATGAAAGTGGTTGCTTCCGTTTTGACAGCGCACTGAAAGGCTTTGGAGGCTGTCCGATGGCAGCCGATGACCTCACCGGAAACCTGGCCACAGAAGACCTGATCTGGTTTCTGGAAAGTAAGGGCGAAAAGTTAAATCTGGATATGGAAAAGTGGAAAGCTGCGGTACAGCTCTCCTCAAAAATCTTCCTATAGTTATATTTCGGGTAGATTCTACTGGCTTCTACCCTTTCTTCACCATTTTAAAATGCTGGATTCCTGCTTCTTCAAATTGATCGCCTTCAGCTATAAAACCAAATTTAGCATACAAAGGCATTGCATCTAACTGGGCATTCAGATAAATATAGTCTGCACCGGCGGGAAGATCGGATAATGCTGCAGCAACCAATGCCTGCCCAACCCGCTTTCCTCTGAATTCCTTTAGTACCGCAAACCGTTCCAGTTTATACCCATTTTCTGTTTTTCTCCAACGACAAGCGCCGCATGGCTGATTATTCATCAATGCCAAAAAATGAACCGATTCTTCTTCATATTCCCATTCCAGTTCAGGCGGACAGTTCTGTTCCTCTACAAATACCAGTTTTCTGATCGCAAATACTTTTTCCAGCTCTTCTTTGTTCGTTGCTTTATTTACAAATAGTGTTTCCATGTCGAATCGATTTGTACAAATATGCTAAATTCTAACGGATTAGATAGCCAAGCCAATCCACATTTAAACCCCCAAAGAGAGATAATTGGATGTTATTTTTACAATTTTTTGCAATTAAAATAAATATGAAAATAGTATTTACACAATAATAAAATTAACAGCAAATAATTGTCATTCAAATACTTGTGTAACAAAATACAAGTATTTAGATTAGTCATATATCTTTAAATCAGAGGGGGGATACCTCTGTAATTTTCGTCTTTTTCAGGAATAAGTTCCTGATGGACCTAAATTGATATTGGACTGACTGAAATAAAGAATGAACAAGACCATTTATATTATTTACCTGAGTTGTTTTTTAATTTTTAGCAACAAAGCCATTTCACAGATCTGTCAGGGAAGTTTTGGTGATCCTGTCGTACAGATTGACTTTGGAAGAGGCAGTAGTTTCTTTGGCCCATCATTGGGTACAAATACAAATTATACCTACATGGCTTTCGGATCACCACCTGATGGTTCTTATACCATCGAAAAGAGTGTAAATAGTGGGGGGGCCTGGCATCTCCTTCCAGACCATACACCAAATGATCCTGATGGTTACCTGATGATGGTGAACGCCAGTTATGCACCCGGTATTTTTTATGCAACTGATGTTACAACCGATTTATGTCCAAATACCACTTATGAATTTGCAGCCTGGGTATCAAATCTGCTCAAATCCCCAGGAATCAAACCGAATCTGACCTTTATGGTTCTTACTATGGACGACCAAGTGTTGAGCAGCTACAGTACCGGCGATATTCCTGAGAGCTCCCAACCGGCCTGGAAGCAATATGGATTTTTATTCCGCACCACAGGTAATGTAACCCGGGTTAAAATTAAAATCATTAACAACGCACCCGGTGGAGTCGGAAACGATCTTGCTTTGGATGATATTACCTTCAGACCATGCGGCCCGAAAATCACTGCCGATATAGATAACTCGGGACTAACAGAAAAAACAATTTGTGAGAATGAAAATACTGCGGTAAGTATTTCTACACAGGTAGCAGGATCAGCAAGTCTTCGTTACTTATGGCAGAGAAACAGTGGTACAGGCTGGGTTGACCTCAATAATGAAACAACCAGACAACTAACCATTCCACCTCAATCTTTACCACCCGGGAAATATGAATACCGTATGATGGCTGCAGAAGTAAACAATTTCAACTCTCCTGCATGTAGAACAGCCTCTCCTATAGTGACCCTTAAGGTAAATCCCGCACCAAAGCCAGGCCTGACTAGTCAACAAAGCGTTTGTATAGGAAACAAGATCAATTTAAACGTGGATGGAATAGCTGACACCTATTTATGGACAGGTCCGGGTAATTATCGCTCTAATCTTAAATCACCGGTCATTGAAAATGCCAGTCTGGCCCATGCAGGAACATATCAGGTAACCATGGTCAACTCCGGAACCTGTTCAGCTGTGGCACAGATTAATGTTTCTGTTATCCCCCCACCGGTAGCTGCAGTCGATGCTCAATCTGTTTCTATCTGCGAAGGAGCTTCAATTGCACTTAAGGCTTCCGGAGGCACAACCTATAAATGGACGCCATCTGTAGGTTTATCTGCTGCTAATATTCCCAATCCTATTGCCTCCCCTACAATCACAACCGTTTATAATGTAGCGGTTTCTAACGGTGCCTGCGAAAGTACCACATACGTCATTGTAAATGTGCATAAAAAAGCAACAACTGATGCAGGGAATAACCGGTCAATTATAGAGGGGCAGCCCATCACACTTGAAGGCAAAGTCTCCGGTGACCACATTACGTATTTCTGGACCCCCTCCAATTATCTGGATGATCCTGCCAAACTTAATCCGGTAGCCAGTCCGCCGGAAGACATCACCTATACTTTAAATGTCTGGTCGGAGAAGGGTTGTCCCGGTTCCAGTTCCAGCGTTTCCATTAAGGTATTCAAAAAACTGAACATTCCGAATACCATTACCCCTAACGGTGATGGAATCAATGATGTATGGAATATCGGCGCATTAGAGGCTTATCCTGATGCAGAAATCAAAGTTCTTAACCGGTATGGTGAACGTGTATATAGCTCCACATCTGCTCACAAAACCTGGGATGGAAGGTACAAAGGGGTAAATGTGCCCGTTGGTACTTATTATTATTTGATTAACCTTCACAACGGACAGAAAATCCTCACAGGACCTATTACTGTTCTGAGGTAAGGCTACAAAAAAAAGCGCCACAGAAAAGTTTCTGAGGCGCTTTCAGGATCATCAATAAAACTTATAGTTTATCGCTTGCGTCCTTACAGTTTAAGTCTTCAAAAGCCTGAGTTAAACGTTTAACAAAAGCTTCTTCACCCTTACGCAACCATACGCGCGGATCATAATATTTCTTATTTGGTTTATCTTCTCCGTCAGGGTTACCGATCTGACCTTGAAGATAAGCTTCATTTGCAGTGTAATAATCTAAGATTCCTTCCCAGAATGCCCATTGCATATCAGTATCAATGTTCATCTTGATCGCTCCATAAGAGATGGCCTCTCTGATTTCTTCCTGAGAAGAACCTGATCCACCGTGGAATACAAAATTGATTGGTTTTTCTGCAGTCAATCCGAATTTCTCTTTGATGAAATCCTGAGAATTTTTAAGGATTACCGGCTGCAATTTCACGTTACCTGGTTTATAAACACCATGAACATTACCAAAAGCTGCAGCTACAGTAAATTTATCACTTACTTTACTTAGTTCCTCATAAGCATAAGCTACTTCTGAGGGCTGCGTATATAATTTTGAGCTGTCGACATCACTATTGTCAACGCCATCTTCTTCTCCACCGGTTACACCAAGTTCGATTTCAATGGTCATACCCATTTTAGCCATGCGTGCAAGATATTTAGCAGAGATTTCCATATTTTCTTCAATAGGTTCCTCTGACAAATCCAGCATATGAGAAGAGAACAATGGTTTACCGTGCTCAGCAAAAAATTTCTCTCCATGATCCAACAAACCGTCGATCCATGGTAATAATTTTTTAGCGGCATGGTCAGTATGTAATACAACTGCAACACCATAATGTTCTGCTAATAAATGAACGTGTTTAGCCGCAGACACAGCTCCCAATACGCAGGCATTTAAATTGTCATTATTCAATGTCTTTCCTGCATAAAATTGGGCACCGCCATTTGACAGCTGAATCATAACAGGTGAATTAACCGCTTTAGCTGTTTCCATTACCGCATTGATCGTGTTGGTACCGGTAACATTAACCGCAGGTAATGCAAACTGATGTTTTTTAGCCTGTTCAAATAATTCCTGAACGGCATCTCCGTAAATTACGCCTTTATAGCCTTTTAAACTCATTTTTTATTTTTTTTTATATGCCGAAGTTATGAAAAATATCACGCTGACCAAATCTGTGGCCAACAAATTATAAACTAATTTAATAACTTTAAGCCGACACACCTTACTATGCTACAGACTTTATTTACTTGCATCGGCTGGCTTGGAGTGGTATTCTGTACCCTCGGCTATTTCCTGTTGAGCGTTAAAATCATCAAGGCAGATTCTCTTATTTTTCAATTGCTGAATATTATCGGCGGCTTATGTCTGGTCACTATCGCATTGGAAAGTGATGATATGCCCAATGCTGTTGCCAATCTGCTTTGGATGTTTATCGGTCTCTATGCCCTGGGACGTCAGTTAAGGACTCAGGCAAATGCATCTAAGAAATAATGGGTGTGATGCCTAATATCTGATACGCATTACGCTTATAATCATCGAGTTTTTTCTGATAGGCCAGTTTATCACTCTCCATGGAAAGATAAAAGTAAGCTCCGTCCACCAATACAAAAATCAGGTCGGCAGTGCTCTTCGGATCTGAAATTTTTAACTCATTTGTCTGATTACATTGTTCAATGATCATAGCAAGGGTGAAACGCAAAGAATCCAAAATGGCCTTATATTTTATCTTGATCTTTTTCTCCCGGAAGGCCAGCGCATAAAAAGTATAAAAAAGCCCGTCATCGAACAATAGGTTCCACTTCTTGGAGAAAAGCATTTCTATTGTTTTTTGCAAATCGGCAATCGTTACTCCTTTCTTCTGCTCTACTGTAAAAATAAGCAGATACCTTTCCAGTATATAATCTATTAATGCATAAGTAAGGTCTTCTTTAGTCTCAAAATAATGGATAACCAGGCTTGGATTGATATCCATCACTTTCGCAATCTTTGCAATTGAGGTATTTTCATACCCCTCTTTCTTGGCAACCTTATAAAACACTTTTATAATTTCCCGTTGTCTTTCTTCTTTAAGACTTTTTCTACCCATACTTCTTAATGGTTCTTAATACGGCAAACTACTCAAAAGTAATGTTACAACGCAAATTTATTTTAATAGATTGAATGAATGTTCAATTAAATTATTAATTTGATATTAACATTACAATAACATGAGCACCAGAACTTAGCGCCGCCTTGAAGGGGATAAATTTCTAACCAAACCAACTTAATATTAATGTTATTATGAAAAAAAAATTACCATTTTCTCCACAATGGAGGAACAAGGTGTATCCATTATTTTGGATGATCTGCCTCCTGTTCAGCACCACCATTAGTTTTGCACAGGACATCGCCTTAAAAGGAGAAGTCCTTGATGCGGAAACAAGGGGACCTATTCCCTCAGTCAACGTCAGTGTAAAGGGAACTTCCCAGCGAACCAGTACGGATGCAAACGGAAAATATACCCTGAATAAAGTACCTTCCGGATCAACAATTGTGTTTACCTATATCGGGTATAAACAGGAAGAAAAAAAACTTAGCGGACAAACACAACTCAATATTACCCTAAGTCCGGATTACGGGAAACTGGACGAAGTGGTCGTAGTAGGTTTCGGAAGCAAGAAAAAAATAAACATTGCAGGAGCAATTGATCAGATTTCCGGAAAAGCACTGGAATCCCGCCCCTCAGCGAATGTGATACAGGCGCTTCAGGGACTGAGTCCTGGCCTGAACATCACTTATGGAGGTGGTGCACCGGGAACACTACCTGTCATTAACATCAGGGGCTATACTTCCATCAACGGAGGATCTCCTTTAGTTGTTATTGATGGGATTCCGGCCACGAGCACCGACGATATGCTCCGTTTAAACCCTTCGGATATCTCTTCATTTACGGTACTTCGAGATGCGGCTTCTGCAGCCATTTATGGCGCCAGAGCAGCTTTCGGGGTGATCCTGATCACCACAAAACAAGGGGCTGTCGGTAAACAAACCATCAGCTATAACACTTACGCATCCTGGGGGAAACCTACCCTCCTTCCTAAACCGGTAACGGACCCTTACATTTTTTCGAGAGTTTTGGAAACCGCTACAGACAACACCCCATGGGATTATGTAAATTATTCAGACGAACATTACCGATGGGCAAAAGAAAGGTCAGAAAATCCGTCCGTAGCAGATACCAGAATAGATCCCAAAGATCCCACAAAATGGGCATACATGGGCAGCAATGACTGGTACGATTACTTCTTTAATAAAGCCAGCTTCTCTCAAAACCATTCTCTTGCCTTTTCAGGTGGGGTCAATATCAACGACAAGCCATTGAGCTACTACCTTTCCGCTGATTATACCAAAGAGAATGGCCTGAATAAGCTAACTGACGATTTCTGGGACAGATATGGACTTCGTTCAAAACTCGGGTTCTCTCCGTTAAGTTGGCTTAAGCTGGACAACAACCTCAATATTTACGAAACAAAAAAGGCATTGCCAAACGCCAGCATTACCGATCTCTATTATTTAAGGCCCACTGATGTGGCTAAAAATCCAGACGGGACCTGGGCAAATACCGCGGCAGGCACCCTGGCAGCCCGTTTAACAGATGGAGGAAAGAATATAGAAAATATGATCGGATTCCAGAACATCACCAGCGCAACCGCTACATTTTTAAATGGCGACCTGCAGGTAAATGGGGATGCTTCATTTAAAAGAGAACTTTGGAAATATCACTTCGACTCCAAGAAATACAATATCGGCTACGGCCCGAATGATGTACGGTTAGAGGGTGGAAACGGCTTTGTTACGGAAAACAATGGCTATCTGTACACCAACGCGTTTAACTTATACACGACCTACAAAAAAACCATAGGCAATCACTTTTTCAGTGCCATGGCCGGTTACAACAGCGAAAACTATAGATATTCGACAATAAATGCGTCAAGACAGTCGCTTATCTCCTCTTCATTGCCATACCTGAGTTTAACTAACGGAGAAATGAGCGTCGGAGCAGGCTATGAAGCCTATGCGACAACCAGCGCATTTGGCCGCTTAAATTATACCTTTAAAGATCGTTATATTTTAGAAGCAACAGGAAGATATGATGGGTCATCCCGTTTTCCTATTTCCAGACGCTGGGGATTCTTCCCTTCGGTCTCCGGAGCATGGATTGCAAGTGCGGAAGAGTTCTTTCAACCGCTTTCCAATGTTCTTTCCACTTTTAAACTCAGGACTTCTTATGGTAATCTTGGAAACCAAAACCCATCTTCCAATGCTTATCTGAGGGATTTCGGATACATTCAAACCCTGCCTGCAGGAACTTCCCCTTATCTGATTAACGGTGCTCAGCAACAAGTCATCACAGGTGCTCCTGCATTAGCTGTAGATCCAAACACTTATACCTGGGAAAAAGTATCCACTTTGAACATGGGAACAGATATTGGCCTGTTTAAAGATAAGTTCCTGATCGCATTCGATTATTTTATAAGAGATACCAAAGGAATGTTAACCGCCGCGCAGGAATTACCAGGAGTTCTGGGTACTGCCGTTCCCAAACAAAATGCGGCAGATTTAAGAACAAAAGGATGGGAACTTTCGGTTACTTACAGAGACCGTTTTGACCTGGGCTCCAAACCTTTTAGTTTCGAAACTAAGTTTACCCTTGCCGACTCCCGCGCTAAGATTACCAAATTCAAAAATAATCAGAAGCTCTTTTCAAATTATCGGGAAGGCCAGTACATTGGTGAGATCTGGGGCTTGGAAAATGATGGTATGTTTGAAAATAAAGAACAAATTGCCGCTTTGGATCAAAAGAGCATCGTGCCCTGGGCAGCCCTGGACATCGTTCCCGGCTGGCCAAGATATAAAGACCTGAATGGAGATAAGAAAATTGAAAAAGGTCTAAGCAGTGAAGACCCGAAAGACCTCAGAATTATCGGCAACAGCACAGACCGTTACACGGTTGGTGCAAACCTGAATATGGACTGGAACGGTTTCGATTTGGGCATATTCGTTCAGGGCGTCCTGAAAAGAGATTTTTACCCGCACCATTACCTTTTCTGGGGACCATACCAGCAGCCTTATGCCAACGTATATCCATGGAACCTGAACTTTTACAGGGGAGCAGCTGATTCTCCGGAGCAAAGGGCAAAACACTCTGCCTCCTATATTGCTGCTGGTCTGGCAGATGCAAATCTTAATTCAGAATATCCGGTATTGCAATCCTGGCTGGCAGATGCCAATAATGGTCAGGGCTTAGACATCCCACAAACAAAATATCTGTTAAATGGTGCTTACCTGAGAATTAAAAATGTATCTCTGGGTTATACCTTGCCTGCGCAATTAACCAAACGTCTTAAACTTGGTCGCCTTCGTGTTTATGTATCCGGAGAAAATCTTTATGAATTCTCTTCGATTAAAAAATATGTAGACCCGGAAGCGGTAAACCAGGGTTCAAGTGCATGGGCATATCCTTTTCAGAGAAAGTATGCAGTTGGTCTAAATCTGGACTTTTAACCATCAGGTATTCATCATTATTAAAAAATCAGTCATGAAGAAAAACATATATATTGCATTCATCGTCATCATAGGTACATTAGTGGCCTGCAAAAAAGGAGATCTGGATCGTTTTCCACAAACACAAATTGCCCCTAATCTCTTCTTTAACTCAGAAGAGGATCTGGCTTTGTATGTCAACGGTTTGATCTCACAGCCAGACCGGAACAGTTACCTGAACGACCAGAGTAGCGATAACGTCGCAACCACTGCTGCGGTCGAAGTAAAAAACATTATGGGGGACAAAGCAAATGCACAAAACATTACCGATGGATGGAACTGGGGCAGGTTGCGAAACATCAATTATTTTCTGGAAAACTACAATAAAGCTAAAGTCAGTAATGAGATCAAAAACCATTACGTCGGTTTAGCAAGATATTACCGTGCCGAATTTTATCTGGAGAAGATCAAACGCTTTTCGGATGTTCCATGGTATTCAAAAACCTTAAATCCGGACGATGCTGAATTATTCAAAGGACGCGATCCACGCGCGCTGGTTATCGATAGCATTATGGCCGATCTTGATTTCGCCTATAAAAACACACGGGAGAAAGTTCCTAGCGGAACGCCAGGCAAGTGGTCAGTGGCCACCTTTTATGCCAGAGCGGCATTGTATGAAGGTACCTACCGTAAATACCATGCTGAACTTAACCTGACCAGTTCTGCCAATGCTTTTCTTGAAACTGCGGCAAAAGTTGCCGGAGAGGTCATGGCTTCCAACAAATTTTCAATCTACAATACCGGTAAGCCACAGGAAGATTATGCGGCCTTATTTGGAAGTCAGGACCTGACCTCGAATCCGGAAGTGATCCTGGCTAATGTTTTTGACATGAGTAAGAGCAGAAGTCAGAATGTAAATTCTGTTGTTTTTGGAGACTATGAACAGGCTCCTGCCAAAGATCTGATACAATCTTATCTGATGAAAGATGGTAGCCGGTTCACAGATCTGCCGGATTATCATAAAATAGGCTTTGTAAAAGAATTTGAAAACCGGGATGCACGTCTTTCACAGACGATGGTATACCCCGGCTGGATAAGGGTTCCGGATACGAAACCTTACATTCAAAGCTTAAATAAAAACTTCACGGGTTACCATCAACTGAAAGGTTATGTCAACAGTACTGAAGCGAGCATCCTGAATGGCGTAGACTTCCCGGTTTACCGCTATGCAGAAGTCCTGCTTACCTATGCAGAAGCACTTGCTGAACTTGGAACGTTAAATCAATCCCAATTGGACCAGTCGGTAAATCTGCTTAGAAAAAGAGCCGGGCAACCCAATCTGAATATGGGTATTGCAAATGCAAACCCAGACCCGCTGATGAAACAACAGTTTGGGAATGTGAGCTCAAACATAGGCGTTATTCTGGAGATCAGAAGAGAACGCAGAATAGAATTTGCTTTTGAAAACAGCAGATATGATGACCTGATGAGATGGAAAGCAGGTAAACTGCTGACCAAAAGTCCGGAGGGCATGTATTTCCAGGGTTTAGGTAAATACGACCTGACAGGAGATGGAGTGGCAGACATCATTTTAATCGATCGGTCAATGACCATTCCCGCGGAAGAGCAAAAGGAAATCAATTCTCTGGGTGTAAAACTCATCTATTACCGTACAGGCACCATTGGTTCGGATGCTACGGTCTATCTCAAAAATGGAACTAACGGCGGTCTTATTGTCACCGAATCCGTTACCCGTAATTTTGAAGAACCAAAATATTATTACCGACCAATCCCACAACAACAGGTGCTCTTAAACGAGAATCTGAAACAAATATTTGGCTGGTAAATACCTGTTTTTTAACTGCCTCATCATAAAGTATGAGGCAGTTAGAAACAAGGGCTTCTGTTCTGATTTTTTTTTGTTTCTTTGTACTCGCATTTTTCAACAAATAACATGGCTTGGTTTAAGAGAGAAAAAAAAGGTATCAGTACACTGACAGAAGAAAAAAAAGAAGCGCCGGACGGTTTATGGAACAAGTGTCCTAATTGTAAGAAAGCACTCCACAGTGCCGATCTGGTTGAAAATAAATACGTTTGCCAATATTGTGATTTTCATTTAAGGGTAGGATCAAAAGAATATTTTCAGGTATTGTTTGACAATGATGAGTTCAAAGAGCTTTTTCCAAACCTGACTTCAGGTGACCCTTTGAATTTTACAGATAGCAAACCCTATGTTGAACGATTGGCAGAAAGTCAGGCTAAAACCGGCTTAAAAGACGCCATCAGAGCTGCACATGGTAAAATCGAAGGTCAGGACCTGGTTATTGCCTGTATGGACTTCAATTTTATCGGAGGTTCTATGGGTTCAGTAGTGGGAGAAAAAATCGCCCGTTCTATTGATTATTCTATCAAACATAAAATTCCATTCCTGATGATCTCCAAATCCGGAGGGGCCAGAATGATGGAAGCCGCATTCTCTTTAATGCAGATGGCTAAAACTTCGGCTAAATTAGCCCTGCTAAGCCAGGCTAAAATTCCATACATCTCTTTACTTACAGATCCGACAACAGGTGGCGTAACGGCTTCCTATGCGATGCTGGGTGATATTAATATTGCTGAACCTGGCGCGTTAATCGGTTTTGCAGGCCCAAGGGTAATTAAAGAGACCATTAAAAAAGATTTACCTAAAGGATTTCAAACTGCAGAATTTGTGCAGGAACATGGTTTCCTTGATTTTATTGTGGACCGCAGGGCAATGAAAGCTAAACTTGCAGCTTTCCTTCGAATGCTCAACAACTGATAAAATTTTACACATAAAAAAGCGGGAGCAAAACTCCCGCTTTTTTTATAGATCTCTTTCCCGCTATTTATGATCCGGATCTGTGGAAAAGGAATAAGGAAAGTCTGTTTCTTTCGTTCCTCTTTGTTTATTCGGGGTTGCGGACATGTTAAAATCCAATGTTCCTCCCTTAGTCAGCTCTTTATGGCTCAACCAGTTTTTAGGATAAGCAACACCATTGTATTTAAGCCCCTGAACATACCTGTTATCTGCACTGTTATTGGCTGCATTGATGGTAACCGTTTTTCCATTTTCCAGGTTCAGGGTTACCTTCTTAAATAAAGGAGCTCCCAATACGTACTGATCTGTTGCCGGGGTTACCGGATAGAAGCCCATTGCCGAAAATACATACCAGGCTGAAGTCTGTCCGTTATCTTCATCACCACAGTAACCGTCGGGTGTAGCTTTATACATGCGGTCCATTGTTTCTCTTACCCAATATTGGGTTTTCCATGGCGCACCTGCATAATTATACAGATAAATCATGTGCTGAATCGGTTGGTTACCATGTGCGTATTGTCCCATATTGGCAATCTGCATTTCACGGATCTCATGGATCACACTTCCATAATAGCTTTCATCATAAGTGGGAGGCAGACTAAAAACTGAATCCAGTTTGCTGACAAACTTTTCTTTTCCACCCATTAATTTTGCCAGACCGTCAATATCCTGAAAAACGGACCAGGAATAATGCCAGCTGTTTCCTTCTGTAAATGCATCTCCCCATTTGAAAGGATTAAACGGAGACTGGAACGAACCATCTTTGTTTTTCCCCCGCATTAATCCGCTGGAAGGATCAAACAGGTTTTTATAATTCATACTGCGCTTCGCATACAGGTCGGTTTCTGCTTTAGGCTTCTTCAATGCTTTACCCAATTGGTAAATGGTAAAATCATCATAAGCATATTCCAGCGTACGTGCCGCGTTTTCATTAATTTTCACATCGTAGGGTACATAACCCAATTCATTATAATATTTCACTCCAGCTCTTCCTACAGCTTCCAAAGGCCCTTCATTATTTGCGCCATGAACCAGGGCATCGTATAGTGTATTGATATCATAACCCCGAAGTCCTTTAATATAGGCATCAGCGACTACAGAAGCAGAATTATTCCCCACCATCACATTTGCATATCCAGGGCTGGACCATTCCGGCAACCATCCGCCTTCTTTATAATCATTGATCAATCCTTCATGCATCTCTTTATTGATCGATGGATAAACCAGGTTAAGGAAAGGATACAATGCTCTGAAAGTATCCCAGAATCCGGTTCCGGCAAACATATAGCCCGGCAGGATTTTACCATTATATGGGCTCCAGTGTACAATTTTATTACTTGCATCCAATTCGTACAACTTATTAGGGAAGAATAAAGTCCGGTAAAAACTGGAATAGAAAGTCCTGGTCTGATCTATGGTTCCACCTTCTACGGCTACTCTGCTCAATGTTTTATTCCAGATGTCTTTTGCTTTTTGTTTGGTTGCCTCGAAAGTATCATTGGCAAGCTCTCTACGGAGATTCAGTTCTGCCTGCTCAAAGCTGATGAAAGAAGAAGCCACTTTCATGGTCACCTTTTCTCCTTTTGTCGTCTTAAAACCAATAATGGCACCCGAATGATCCGCTTTCACTTCCAACTCTTCTTTTAACAGCTCTTTTCCTTTCCAGGCATTTGCAGAAGAAAAGTCTTTATCAAAATAAGCTACAAAATAGTTCTTAAAGTTCTCTGGGGTCAGCTTATGACTATGTCTGGTTGTATATCCAATGATCTTTCTTTCTTTTGGAAAAATCTTAATGTAAGATCCTTTGTCGAAGGCATCCAACACCACAAAAGAACTGTCGGATTTTGGAAAAGTAAACCTGAACTGAGCTGCCCGCTCTGTCGGAGTGATTTCTGTCGTCACATCGGCATCGGCCAGATAAACGCTATAATAATAAGGTTTTGCAACTTCCGCCTTATGAGAATACCAGCTCGCACGCTCGTCCTGCTCAAATTTCTTTTTACCGGTTACCGGCATGACCGAGAACTGTCCGTAATCATTCATCCATGGTGAGGGCTGATGGGTTTGTTTAAAACCCCGGATTTTATCTGCGTCATAGGTATAAGCCCAGCCATCTCCCATTTTACCCGTCTGCGGAGTCCAGAAGTTCATTCCCCAGGGTAAGGCAATGGTTGGATAAGTATTGCCATTAGACATGGAAGGTTTACTGGCGGTTCCCATTAATGGATTAATCCATTCTACCGGATCGCTCAGTTTGCCAACAGTTTGCGCAAACGCTGAAGAGCAGCCTGCAATTAATAATGCGGTGAGGTATCGTTTCATCATCTTGGTCTTGGATAAATAAAATTATAATATTTGGTTCAAAATCTCGCTTCTTATAGTCTCCATCAGTCTGCCTGAAAAATCCATATGCCTTCATTGGAATTCTGCATTGATACCTTCAGAGCTGCTTTTTTATTTAAAAACGTTTTAGCAAACCCTAAATTAATAGATTTTTGCCAGATAACTAAATAAAAAGCATAACATTTTAGTTAAAGAGTCCTGAAAATAGTAAAACGTTTTATTTACCAGCCCTAAAGGAGCTATAATATGGGTGGAAACCATTAATGAAGCGATGCCAGGTAAACCTTTTCCTTAATCTTTTCCGCCAGGGGTTCAGCTTCCTGATCAGACAGCATCCTGTTACTCATCAATAGAAAAGGAAAAGATTGGTTGGGATCAGCATAGGAAGGCTGATGGTAAGGGAGTGATAAGGTATGGTAACCCAATCGTTCATAAAAAGCGATCCTTCTGACCGCAAAAGAATCTTCCGGGTGTTCGACTTCGAGAATAATCGTCCCCTGCAACAGTTCCTGATAATGTTTTAGCACAAGCGCACCATAATTCTGCCCCCGAAGTGCCGCATCAATTGCAAAATGTTCTATGAAATGACAGCCTTCTATTTCCCACCAGGTTATCAAACCAATATTTTCATTGGCAGTAAACACCAGATCCAGATGCATTTCTTTGGTAGCAGGAATCAGCTTTAGAAGAGTAGCCCAGTCCCTCCGCTCATGCGGAGGGAAGGCATCCTCATATAATTTTTTTAGGAAAGTCAGCGCCGGATCATTTACAGACGTGATGCGTCGAAACTGCATAGAAAGATTATTTTATGCAGTAACGTTCTGACTTACAATATGTTTTACTTTATCGATCACGATATCCAGTTCTTCCTTCGTATTGTACTTACTGAAAGAGAACCTCACCGAAGGCCGGTTTGGATCAGCATTAATGCCACTCAGTACATGTGAACCGATGTTGGAACCGGAAGAACATGCACTACCACCAGAAGCAGAGATGCCATTGATATCCAGGTTAAACAACAACATATCAGACATATCCATGGCCGGGAAAGAAACATTCAATACGGTATATAAACTTTTATCCGCATCCGTTTCTCCGTTAAAATTAACATCTGCAATTTCTGCACTCAATCTATTCTTAAGGTAATCTTTCAGTTCCTGAATATGGTTCTGGTGGCTTTCCATTTCTGAATAAGCGATCTCCAGTGCTTTTGCCAGACCAATTATCCCATATACATTTTCTGTTCCTCCACGCATATTACGTTCCTGGGCACCCCCATGAATGAATGGCCCGATCTTGATGTTATGGTTCACAAAAAGAAAACCTACTCCTTTTGGCCCATGTAATTTATGCGCTGCACAAACAATGAAATGTGCTTTTAGCTTTCTTACATCATGCACATAATGTCCCATAGTCTGGACCGTATCACAATGATAAATCGCATCATATTGCTCACAGATCTCTCCAACCCGAACAATGTCTGTCAGCGTTCCCAGTTCATTGTTGGCATGCATCAGGGAAACAAAACTACGGCCATTCTCCTTCAGCAATTTCTCCAGATGATCGTAATCAACATTTCCTTTTTCATCGATATTCACAAAGCTCAGCTTTTCAATCACTCCCTGCTTCAACAGCATGTTTAAAGTATGCTCTACCGCATGGTGTTCAATTTTTGAAGTGATGGCATGCTTAATATTATAGGCCGCAATCCCACAACGAATTGCAGTATTGTCCGCTTCTGTACCTCCAGAGGTAAAAAAGATCTCTGCAGGAGTCGCATTTAAAAGACCGGCAACTGTTTTTCTTGCTTTTTCTACCAATGTGCGCACTTCCCTACCCTGAGCATGAATTGCAGATGGATTACCGTAATAGTTAGTCATTACGTTCACCATCTCTGCGATTACCTCTTTATCAAGAGGTGTCGTTGCCGCATTATCCAAATAGATCCTGTTCATCTGCATTAGTTCAATTTTAAAATTTCTTTAATATCTGATATAATTTTTGAAGCCAGGTTTTCTGCAACGGTCTCGCTTCCAGCCTCACTGTAAATACGAATGATTGGTTCTGTATTTGATCTTCTTAAATGAACCCATTCTTTATCAAATTCTATTTTCAACCCATCAATTGTACTGTTCGGTTGATTTTTATATTTCTCCTGAACTTTCAGCAATAAAGCATCAATATCCATTTCAGGAGTTAAAGTGATCTTATTCTTAGAAATATAATAAGCAGGATAGCTGCTTCTCAAAAGAGAAATAGACTTACCAAATTTAGCCAGATGGGTCAAAAATAATCCTATTCCAACCAGCGCATCACGACCGTAATGTGATTCCGGATAAATGATCCCGCCATTACCTTCTCCACCGATGATTGCATTGCTCGCTTTCATCTGATTCACAACATTCACCTCGCCAACGGCCGAAGCATGGTATTCCGCTCCCGCTCTTTCCGTCACATCTCTCAATGCTCTGGTAGAAGACAAATTGGACACGGTATTTCCAGGAGTATGCTTTAATACATAATCTGCTACTGCAACCAGGGTATACTCCTCACCAAACATCCCACCGTCTTCGCATACGAAACATAAACGGTCTACATCCGGATCCACTACAATCCCTAAATCTGCATTTTTCTCTCTTACAACTTTCGCAATTTCAGTCAGGTTTTCCGGCAAAGGTTCCGGATTATGAGGGAAATGACCATCAGGAGTACAATACAATTCATATACGGTTTCTACGCCCAGGGCTTTTAATAAAGCCGGTACAAAGATTCCACCTGTAGAGTTCACACAATCAATCGCAATCTTAAAATTGGCTGCCCTGATGGCCTCCACATCTACCAATGGTAGCGCAAGGACTGCATCTATATGTTTTTGCAGATAAGTATCATTATTGGTTACTTTTCCCAGATCGTCTACCTCAGCAAAACTGAATTCGGCTTTCTCAGCGATCTCCAAAAGTTCTTTTCCATCAGCATCACTGATGAATTCCCCTTTTTCATTCAATAATTTTAAAGCATTCCACTGTTTTGGGTTATGACTGGCAGTTAAGATGATTCCGCCTCCTGCTTTTTCAAGCGGAACAGCAATTTCAACTGTCGGTGTAGTCGATAAGCCAAGGTCAACGACTTCAATTCCCAGGCCCTGAAGTGTGCCAATCACGAGGTGGTTCACCATTTCTCCGGAGATCCTGGCGTCACGACCGACAACAATTTTTTTAATGTTCGTTTTATTGATAATCCAGGAGCCGTAAGCTGCCGTAAATTTAACGATATCAATAGGAGTCAAACCATTACCGGCAATTCCACCGATGGTTCCTCTTATTCCAGAGATAGATTTTATTAGTGTCAAGTTATTCGGTTTTTTTTCCAAAAATAGCAAAAAAACAACATAATGATTGATTTTTAAGGCACCGAATCGTAAAATTAACATCATTAAAATTGCTGATGAAGCTCAAATAATCCTCTTTGTTGCATTTGAAAATACTATATTTGTCTTTTTCCTAAACATCAAAAATTCTGGCTCTATGCAGCGTAAATGGTTTCAATATTGGTTCAACTCCCCCTATTACCATATTTTATATAGTCAACGTAATGACGCTGAGGCAGAATTCTTAATTGACAACCTTTCGGCTTATTTAAAGCCTGCCGCAAACTCCAGAATTCTGGACATTGCCTGCGGCAGAGGACGTCACTCCATTTACCTGAATAAAAAAGGCTATGATGTAACCGGAATTGATCTTTCTGAGCAAAGCATCAAATATGCTCAGCAGTTTGAACAGAAACACCTTCATTTTTTTGTTCATGACATGCGTAAACTGGCCTTTATCAATTACTTTGATATCGCCATGAACCTGTTTACCAGTTTCGGCTATTTTGAAACGGAAAAAGACCATGTAAATGCACTAAAATCTTTTAGAAAAGGAATTAAAGCGGATGGTACCCTGGTGATCGATTATTTCAACACGCAGAAGATCGTCAAAAACCTAACCCAGCAGGAAACAAAAACTGTGGAAGGCATAGAATTTCATCTCCATAAATTTGTAGCAGAAGGGAAAATCATCAAACACATCAATTTTGAACACCGCAACAAAACCTTTGCTTTTGAAGAACGGGTTCAGGCCTTCCAGCTGGAAGATTTTGAAAGAATGTTCGAAAAGAGCGGCTTACAGATTACCGAGACTTTCGGGAGCTATGGCCTGGAGCCCTATGACGAAATTAAATCTGACCGTCTGATTTTAATCTGCAAAAAAATATGATGGAAAGCCTGCAGCAGTTTGATGTTGAATTGTTCCTGAAGGTACACAGAGGTCTTGCAAATCCGTTTTTTGACTGGTTATTGCCGCTCATGAGAAACCGTTACTTCTGGGCTCCACTGTACTTGTTTATCATCATCTTTTGTCTCAAAGAGTACAAGAAAAAAGGCTGGTATATTATAGGGATGCTACTTTTCACTGTTGCAATGGGTGACTTATTATCCTCAAGGGTCATTAAACCATTGGCTGCCCGCATCAGGCCATGTAACGACCTCAGTCTGGCTGATGAGCTGATCCATCGCGTACCCTGCGGAAGCGGATATAGCTTTCCTTCTGCTCATGCGACCAATCATTTTGCCATCGCCGTGTTTCTCATTTTTATCTTCTACGACAAATGGAAACCTATTCTGCCCATTGCATTAATATGGGCCTTTATCATTTCCTTTTCACAAATCTATGTTGGGGTACATTACCCGATTGACACCATGGCGGGCGCCCTACTCGGCAGTTCAATTGGTCTCACAACATCGCTTATCTACAAAAAAATACAACCACAAGTATAATGGAAGTCTGGAAGCTGTTTATTTTATTCTTTAGTGCTTTTTTAGGGGGCACAGCTATCTTTCTGGTGAAGAGCGACAAATCCCAGCTACTAAAGTTAATCCTCTCCTTTAGTGGGGCCTATTTATTTGCCATTACGGTATTGCACCTGATTCCTGATGCTTACAGCGGACCTGATCATGCAGAAATCGGAATTTTTATCCTGATTGGTTTCCTATTGCAGATCCTTCTGGAACAGTTTTCTGAAGGAGTAGAACATGGGCATATCCATAAACACGGAGATTCCAAAGCCTTTCCCTACGGCATCATGATCAGCTTGTGTTTACATGCTTTTCTGGAAGGGATGCCTTTGGCAAAAGATCAGCATAATGCTTTGATTTTCGGCATCTCCCTGCACCACATTCCCGCGGCCTTTGCACTGGCCAGCATCCTGATGCAAAGCAAGTTCAATAGAAATAGTGTGTTGTTTTACATCAGCATCTTTGCGATTATGGCGCCTCTCGGTTTTTACGTAAGCTTTGGGCTGAGCAATGGTACCATTGGTGGTGTAGAGAATTACTTCAACAAGATTATGGGAATTGTAATCGGGATATTCCTGCACATCTCTACAACCATCCTGTTTGAATCCAGTGTCGACCATAAGGTCAGTAAGCGGAAAATGATTGCGGTCCTATGCGGCGTAGCAATCGCCCTGATCGGTTATTTCTCTGCAGGCGGACATAGCCATTAAGCACGTTATCCCCGCATTTTATCTAACAAATGGTTCAAAAGTGTGGCTTCTTCTTCCGTCAGGTTTTGAGAAACCGGTGCGGAAAGGTCAAGCTCTTTATCCATCTTTTTTAACAGGGAAAGTCCCTTATCGCTGATCAGAATATCTACGGCCCGTTTATCGTTTGGATTTACCTTTTTGACTACCAGTTCTTTTTGAACCAGACGTTCTGTAATTCTGGAAGCATCACACATCTTATCCAGCATCCGCTCTTTTAACAGGTTGATCGTAGAAGGTGCAGGATACTGCCCTCTCAGGATCCTCAGGATATTGAATTGCTGCGGCGTAATTTCATAAGGCTGAATCAGCTGCCTGAAATGTTCATTACACCAACTGTAGGTAAACACGACATTTACAATAGCCTGCTGGTAAATATTCTCAAATTTTGATGTTTCTATTTCTTTCTGCAACTGCATCTCCTGGCTTTTTATTAATTATTACGCTCGTCTTTGGGTCTGGTCTTCTTTTTGCCATATCCCCAGGGGCAATGTCTGCATTTATTTTTACAACAATATCCTCTTTTCAAATGATATGCGGCTGTGAAAACCATCAACCCATCCTCATTAAGATAATAGTCTACCCCTTCTTCCATTTTAAGTCAGCAATTTAACTACCAAACTTTTTTCATAATGATTTTTTAATTGCAATCCATCCCCATGATTTGTCCATACCTGAACAGGTTTAACCTGTCCGATGGTATAAATGATGTCTTCCCAATCGGCATGATCGGATACATACAACTGGATTTCATGGTTATTCTGAAGGTGTTTCCAACCGGTAGCAAACACCCTGATGACGTTAATTGCCTTAAAATAGCTTCTGAATACCATCGGAGGAACCAGGTACACCATATTTGCAGGATTATTCTTCATTACCTTTCTGTCGTACATCTCGTACTTGCCCATATCGATCCCCTTTTGTTCGTAAATTTTCACAAAAGGCATCATACTATGGTGTACCAATATCCTCTTTTCCGGACAATATTTATTCATCAGGCTGATCAGCCGCTGACATTTGCCCAGGGCGTATGTACCCAGCATAATGTTACTCTGAGTCGCATTCAGCTTCAGGATCTCTTCTTCCGCTGCGGGATGTCGGGTATCCGGATCAGCAAAGGTGGTCTCTGTAATCAGCACATCTGCCTGTACATACTCAATAGGCTCACAGGTATCATCAGGCTGAAGTTTATAATCTCCCGTATACAGGTATTTAACCCCTTCATACTCCATCAGGACCATTGCAGAGCCTAGAATATGCCCCGCCGGAACAAAACTGATTTTAACTTCATTTAAAATAAAAGGCTCCTCATAAGCTTTCAGATGGAACGCTCCGCCTGCGAATTTTTTATACCGGTGTTTCATAAAGAGTGCAGTTGCCTCTGTACAATACACATTCAGATTACCCCCGATGGCGTGATCTCCATGAGCATGGGAAATCACCGCATCTTTTACTATTTCCTTAGGATCAAGATAAAAATCGCCATATCTACAAAACAAACCTGTTTTTGTAGCCACTATAAAATCATCTAATATCATTTAAGGAAGTATATTTAAAAACTGATGGTGGAGTTCCATCACTTGCACAATTAAAGAATCTGTTTCATTATTGCGGACTACCATGTCCGCCATTTTAGTCTTTTCCTCATCGGAGAGCTGTTTATCCATCCGTGCCCGGACTTGTTCCTCTGTTACTCCGTCGCGCTGCATGACACGCTGTAACCTGACTTCCAGAGGAGCAACCACCAGCACATTTTGGTCACACATCTGATAAGAACCGCTTTCAAAAAGCAAAGCTGCTTCCTTAAGTACATAAGGCACATTTTCAGGTATGTCTTTCAACCAATGGTCAAAAGCCCGGAAGACGGCTGGATGTACCAACTCATTTAACCTGGCCAGTTCCTCGGCCTGATTAAAGACAATGGCAGCAATGTGTTTATTGTTCAGGGTCCCATCTGCTGCATAACTCTCTGCACCGAAAGCCTCTTTAACTCCTTTTACGAGAATCGGATCGGTCACCATAATCTGTTTGGCTACTGTATCCGCATAAAATACCGGAATGCCCAGGGTTTCAAAAACCTTACACACAGTGGTCTTTCCACTTCCTATACCTCCTGTTATTCCTATTTTCAACATTATTTTTCTATGATAAAATCTATCTTGTCCGGCTGCACCTTAACCAGTCTGCAATAATCCGGAAAGCGCGTCAGCTTCACCGTCAGCTCATTGTGTTCAAAAACTTTCCACTCATTCATGTCTACTACCGCCTCTATAAACTCTTCATTAATCTGCGCATATTTAGAGAGGGCAACAAGCAGCGTTATTTTCACCTTTTTAGGGTAAAGTTTAACGTCATAATACTCCTTGTTATTGATCACTTTAAGAGGAACTTCTACAATTTTTTCCGTAAACTCATCTACCGGCAGTTTGATCTCCACGCTTGTTGGAAAGATATTTACGTTCTTCATTTTGTTCTGAATCATCGCCACTCTCGCCACGGTTGTGGCCTGAATCTGTTCTATTTTGAGGGTATCCGTATTCCATTCGCTGATGTTCCTGATGTCCTGTTCCGGTCCGGAAATGGTGACATAACTGGGGTTGATCTGAACCTCGTTGGAGAGCCCGTACTGCGGCATATACCTCAGGTCAGAAATCAGGTTCACAGGAACCCGTTTCACCCTTCTTTCGGAAAAATCAAAATAAAGGGTATCAGGTTTAACAGAAATGATCTTTTGAGAAGTCTCCAGTTGCCGGTTTACATTAAACAGCTGCTCAGAGAAGAGTACAAAGTTCCGGTTATTCAGCTTCTCCAGGCTGATGGAAATAGATTGTGGTTTAATGCGCAAACGGGCAAATAACAATTGCCAGCCAGTTCCCTCTACCTGCAGGTCTACGGTATCCGACTGTAAAGGATGGAACGCTTTCTTCTGCGGGAAATTTTTATAATCCAGGACCGTTTTTGCGGTATACACGTATTTATTGTTCAAAGCCATGAACAGCCATGCACCAACTGCCATGAACAGGCAGGTGACCAGCACAAGAAAACGCTTTCGCTCTACTTTTGTGAGTTTAATGATTGGCATGGCGGTAAAGTAAACAAATATACTGAAATGCAAAAGCCGCACCAAACAAGGATGCGGCTTTTGCCAGTATCGATGAAAAGTCTAAGCTTTTGCAGCGTCAGTTTTTGCAACATCTGCTTTAGGAGCTGCAGCTTTCGTTGCATCTAAAGAGATCGCAGTTTTATCAAAACGGATTTTAGTACCCCCCTCTACTTCAATTAAGAAAGTAGTATCGTTCATGTCAACGATTCTTCCGTGAATTCCGGCAGTAGTTACGATTTTATCACCTTTTTTCAAGTCTTCAACCAGTTTTTTGTGGTCTTTTGCTTTTTTAACCTGTGGTCTGATCATAAAGAAATAAAATACGACCATGATTAAAACCATCGGTACCAGGGTACCTAGCATACCGCTGCCACCTGCTTGTAAGATTACTGTTGATATCATATTATTGTTTATAAAGTTCTGTTATTATTTATTTTGCTTCCTGAATCTCTCCGGTCAGGTGTAGTTCTGCAACAGATGGATTGGCATTAGAAGTCACTGTAATTACTTTATCCTGCATACCAAATTTACCCATGCTATCGAATACCACTTTGATCTCTCCTTCAGCACCTGGCTGAATCGGTTCTTTCGGTACTTCCGGAATGGTACAGCCACAAGTAGCCGTAGCATTGCTGATGATCAGCGGGCTTTTACCGGTATTTTTAAATTTATAACTGTAGTGAACCTTTTCTCCGGTAGTTATTTTACCAAAATTGTAAATTCCGTTATCAAAGGTCATCACTGCTGCATCTGCTGCCGCAACAGGAGTTCCGGTACCTTCAGCTGTTGTACTTGTTGCCGCTGTGCTTTCTGCAGGTGTTTTTGCTGTGTTTTGCTGGCATGATGCAAATGTCATCGCTGCAATTGCCAATAACAAGATTTGTTTCATATTCTCTATTCTTCTATAAGTCCGCGACCGATTTTATGGATACTGTCTGTCCTTT
The DNA here is from genome assembly GCF_001721645.1 of Pedobacter steynii. NCBI lineage: Bacteria > Pseudomonadati > Bacteroidota > Sphingobacteriia > Sphingobacteriales > Sphingobacteriaceae > Pedobacter > Pedobacter steynii. Next base: position 572,297 of record NZ_CP017141.1, read on the forward strand.
TCAGGTCACCTAAAATTTTATCTAAGATACCGTTAATAAATGAATTACTTTTCGGAGTACTGTAATCTTTTGAAAGATCCAGATATTCATTAATGGTTACTTTAACCGGTATCGAAGGGAAGTTTAGCAGTTCACAAATCGCCATCTTCATTAAAATGGTATCCATTAATGCAATCCTTTCAGATTCCCAGTTTTTGGTACGCTCGGCAATCAGGTCCTGATATTCTTTGTTGTTTTTCAAGGTATAAACAAAAAGATCTTCGACAAATTTCTTGTCTTCTTCCCAATCCTGACTGATCGGAGTCAGTTTATTTTTACGGGGATCCTCAGATGTAAAATTCTTCAAGGTCTTCGCCACCATACCCTGCATCACTTCTTTATCAACCGACCAGTTGATAAATTTATCCTCAAAAGCCTGAATAATGTTGTGACTTTTCAAAATAATCTTTCTGAAGATGTATTTAATAATGGTTTTGGATTCTTCTAAGCTATTGTCCTCATCGCTAAGGTAAGCCAGGTATTCAGGAGTAGTCTTTAAGGTATTGAAGATACCTTTTACAAATTCCGGATCAGATAACCAGTTGATCTGGTATTTGTTCACCATGTCAATAAAGGCTGGGTTCTCTTTCAGAGTTACCGCAAACTTATTGTGGAGCAGTTTCATGTTCGGATTGAGATCCTCTGCTGTAGGCAAATGCTTATTTGCCCTTTCAGTAGCATCAATGCTGGTGTATTCTGTAACCTCAACAAGGAGCGAAAGCATCCAGATGTACATTTCGTACACACTGTCAATACTCTGCATTAGTGCTTTCTTGGAAGAAGCTAAATCTCTCTTGTCTGTCATTTGCCATGCAAAAATGTTTTGCAAAGCTTTAATTCTTAAGTGCCTTCTGTTTAACATGAATGTAAGAACGAGTGGTAAATTACCGGTTTATTAAAATTGTTTATTAGAATGATGATTTTATTTTTTTGATGTCGATGATTCTTTGTTCAGCAATGCGGTTCGCGGCCCATATCGTCGGGATATTGTCTTTTTTAGACATTTTAATCACATCGCGTGTGGCATTGTAAATATTCTCTGTAAGTTGAATGGTCCGTTTCTTTCCAAAACCGGTTAATTCAGAATAACAACTGATTAAACCACCGGCATTGATCAGGTAATCCGGAGCAAACAGGATGCCTTTATCTAATAACAGTTTTCCATGTATCTGCTCATCTGCCAATTGATTGTTTGCAGAACCTGCAATAATTGCAAACTTCATTTTAGGAATGGTTTTATCATTCACAGTAGCTCCTAAGGCACATGGCGCATAAATATCTGCATCAATTCCAAATATTTTATCCGCAGCAATAGGTTTCGCCTTATAAGTACGTGCTACATGTTGCAGACGGTCTTCATTGATATCACTGATATATACTTCTACATTTTCGGCTCTCAGCAATTCTACCAGATGCTCTCCTACGTTTCCGATCCCTTGCACAACTACCGAGCGTCCGGCCAGCATATCAGTTCCAAACACCTCTTTTACACAGGCTTTGATTCCCAAAAAAACACCTTTAGCCGTATGTGGTGCCGGGTTTCCTGCCCCACCTAAAGATTCAGGAACTCCGGTAACATGACCGGTTTCCATACGGATATATTCCATATCCTTGGTGGTCGTACCCAAATCCTCAGCAGTGATGAATTCCCCGTTCAGGTTTTTAATGAACCTGCCGTAGCTGCGCATCATAGCTTCCGATTTTCCTTTTCTGGAGTCCCCGATAATCACGGCTTTACCACCACCGATATTCAATCCGGTGATCGCCGCTTTATAAGTCATCCCTCTCGATAATCTGAGTACATCTTCCAGTGCTTCAGCCTCTGTAACGTAATTCCACATCCTTGTTCCGCCCAAAGCCGGACCTAAGGTGGTATCATGAATGGCTATAATTGCTTTTAAGCCAGTATCGGGGTCATTGCAAAAAACGACCTTTTTATGCCCTGCGGCAGTTAATTGGTCTAAAACTGAATTCACAAGAGTACTATTATCAGGCATATAATTTTGTTTATCAGATATGTCGCAAAACTAGCATAAAAAAAACATTATTTACACTGTTTTAACCAAACTCGTAAAAAAAATTACCTTCATTTGGCTAACTTTACCAACTCATGAAACACCTCAGATTCTTAAACAAATACTTCTATAAATATAAATGGTGGATTATTCCGGGTGTATTTTTCGTGATCATCTCCAATATATTTGGGGTAATTCCTGCACAGGTTATTGGTCATGCCTTTAATTTAATTACCGAAAACATACAGATATATGGTTTATTCGAAGGTTTCGAACGCCGCAACATCATCTATGATATCTTTAGCACCAGCCTGTTTTATTTCGGGTTGCTGGTACTTGTACTTTATTTATTAAGAGGTCTCTTTCTGTTTTTCATGCGTCAGACCATTATTCTGATGTCCAGACATATAGAATTTGACATGAAGAACGAGATTTATGCTCATTATCAGGAACTGAGCCTTGGTTTTTACCGCAGGAACAATACCGGAGATTTAATGAACCGGGCTACAGAAGATGTAAACAGGGTCCGCATGTATGTAGGCCCCGCAATCATGTATACCATCAATACCGCGGTACTCTTTATCCTGGTCATCTATGCCATGTTTTCGGTAAACAGCACACTGGCCATTTTCTCCCTCCTTCCGCTCCCGGTACTGGTGGTCATCATTTATTTTGTCAACACCCTCATTAATAAGAGGAGTGAACAGATTCAGGAACAGCTTTCCAGACTGAGTAGTTTTGTTCAGGAGAGGTTCTCGGGAATCCGCGTCATAAAATCTTATGTCCGGGAAGGCCATACCAAAGCCGTATTTGCAGCCGAGAGTCAGGGTTATAAAGACAATGCAATGGGCCTGGTGAAAGTACAGGCGCTATTTTATCCTACGATGTTATTATTGGTTGGGCTAAGCACCATCCTCACCGTTTACATCGGTGGTAAGCAAGTGATCGAAGGATCGATCAGCGCAGGAAATATTGCAGAGTTTATTGTCTATGTAAATCAACTCACCTTTCCCGTATCTATGTTGGGATGGGTCACCACCCTGATCCAAAGGGCTTCTGCCTCCCAGAAGCGGATCAATGAATTTCTTCAGCTACAGCCAGACATCGTTTCGGGCAATGCTCCGATAGTCCCGGTCAGAGGGAATATTAAATTTGAAAATGTGAGCTTCACCTACCCGGACACCGGAATCCAGGCGCTGAAAAACATCAGTTTTGAAATAGAACAAGGTCAGTTTGTAGCCATTATAGGCCGTACAGGATCAGGAAAATCGACTCTCGCAAATCTGCTCATGCGGATGTATGATGTCAATCAGGGAAAAATAAAAATGGATGGGGAAGCTATTGACTCCCTTGATCTCAGACATTACCGCAGTCAGTTTGGCTTTGTCCCACAAGAGGTTTTCTTATTCTCTGATACGATCAAAAATAACATCGCTTTTGGTTTAGACAAGGTGAATGAGGAAGAGGTGATTGAAGCCGCTAAAAATGCTGCAGTATACCAGAACATCATCAACTTTGACCTTAAATTTGAAACCATGCTTGGCGAACGTGGGATTACCCTTTCCGGCGGACAAAAACAAAGGGTATCTATTGCCCGCGCCCTGATTAAGGAACCTAAAGTCCTCATCTTTGACGATTGTCTTTCTGCAGTTGATACCCGCACAGAAGAGGAAATTCTGACTAACCTCGGAAAGGTGATGAAAGGAAAGACAAGCATCCTGATCGCACACAGGATATCGACGATTAAAAATGCCAATAAAATCCTTGTTTTAGAGGATGGAAGGATTATTGAACAGGGAACACATCAGGATTTACTCCAATTGGGAGGTGCCTATGCAGAAATGTATCAAAATCAATTATTAGAAGAGGAAAGTTCCGGTAATTCTCCTCTTGTCTGATGTTAAAAAAAATGAAAAGAGGCGTTCTTATATCCTGAAGCCCGCAAAAAGCAATAAAATAACGATAAATTAACATTTTCACACTGATGAAAGACATTGTGTGTAATTTTCTATTTTGAAGTTTAATAATTATTGCTTTATATTTACCCGAACCAAAAACCAAGATCAATACCAACCATGGGAGAATTTGACAACAAAGAGAGAGAAGAGGTTTTTTCGAAGAAAGTAAGGGCCGGTAAAAGAACGTACTTTTTCGACGTAAAAGCAACAAGATCAGGAGACTACTACCTAACTTTAACTGAAAGTAAAAAAAGACTGGAAGACGGTGTTTTTGTAAAACATAAAATCTTCTTATATAAAGAAGACTTTGAGAAATTTGCGGAAGGATTAAATGAGACTGTTGACTACATTAAAAGCCACCAGGATGTTGTAGAAAAACGCTACGAATATTCTGAGAACCACGAAGGCGCGGGAAACAAGAATCACAATGACGATTTTTCTTTCTAACATATAAAGAAACTTGTGAGGCCCCTGATTTATCAGGGGCTTTTTTGTGCCATGAAACGACCTGGACGTATGGAATTACACTTATCGGGTCTTATTTCAATAGCTCTTCGAGCTTATCATGCAGCGCTTTGCCCCGCAGGTCTTTCGCAACAATTATTCCGTTGTTGTCCACCAAAACGGAATGCGGGATTCCCCGCACCGCATACAGCTTCACCATCGGGCTTTCCCAGTATTTTAAATCTGAAATCTGATACCAGTTTAACTGATCATCTGCGATGGCTTTTTTCCATGCTGCGGCACCATCCGCTTTATCAAAAGATACTCCTAACACGTTTAGTCCTTTCTCATGAAACTTTGCATAGGCTGCAACCAGATTCGGGTTCTCCTGTCTGCATGGTCCGCACCAGGAAGCCCAGAAATCAATTAAGGTATACTTTCCCTTTTTCAGCACCTCGTTTAAGGAAAGTGTTTTTCCTTCAGGGGTTAATGCACTAAAGTCAGGCGCTTTGATGCCTACCGCGACTCTGGAAAGATCCGCAAGACGCTCTTTAACCTTAATCCCATAGGTGCTGGCTTTCACTTCTTTTGAGAGGGAGTGATACACAGGTTGCGTAACAGAAGGTTCAATATCCCCGTTAAAAATCAGATAAGGACTATAATAAGATTGCGGGTTTTTACGGATAAAATCTGCAGTAAGTACTGCCTGCTGACCTTCCAGCTCATCAAATTGCCGGCTAATAGACTTAACCAGTTCTTCGTTCTTCGCAGTACTTGCGTCCCGGTATTCTTTATTAAGGGCCCTGATTTTCGCCGTTGTCGGAGCCATTAATGCCGTAAATTTCAGGTAATCGTCGTGAGATGGAGAACCGGATAAGCTGACTTTAGAAAGATCATCCGCATCTCCTTTCAATATCATGGAAGAATTGTCCAGAAAGGCATTGTACCTGATCCGCTTATTTTCAACCCTCAGGCTATAGAACTCCGCGCCGTTCTTCACCTGCCCTTTCAATTCAAACCGATTGTTCTTTACAACCTGGGCAATGGTATCCATCTTGCGTTGATCTGCACTATAAATCAGCATCACCTTATCTCCGGCTTTTAAGCCATTTAGTTCCCCTTTTATCGTAAACCCCTTCGTACTTTGTGCATTTGCTCCTGCGATACCCAGCAATGATGCGATGGCTAATGAAAGCATAGATACTTTTACTGTCTTTTTCATTTTGTCTTTATAAACTTATAACAATTCAATTTTATCAATTAATTCCTGCGCCAGTTTCTGGATTTTTGAGGTTTCTGCTTCAGCAAGCAATCTCGATTTTTTTGCTGCAGTCAAAGCTTCATCTTTCTTTTTCAGGGAAAGACATACTTTAGCAAAAGTGCTTTGGATCGAATATTCTTCCGGCTCCAATGCAACTGCATGTTTTGCCATCAGGTAGGCTTGCGCTAAAATCGCTGGATTTGAAGCCGCCTTATAATCAGCCCTTCTGGCCAGAAAGCTCAATTTCTCTGCATCGGTTTTCAACACTCCTGCCATTGCTTCATCAGTGATCTTTTTATAGTCTGCCGTTCTATCCTGCTCCAGGTAAAAATCGGCCTCCAGCATTGCGCCCTGTTTTTTACGGTCGGTTTTATCAGAGTTCTTGAAAAAGGCTAGTTTCTTCATAAAGGCAGTTTCATCTTTTGCATAAATGTATCCGTACATGCTGCTGCTTACCAGTCGGTCGGTCAGCTGTTCCCTCTCCTCCAGGCTGCCCCATGCGGCATACTTTGAGGCGTTCGCCATGAAATAAGCCCCCAGGCGATCCGTTTCTGATCTGGCCAGCGCCTTTATTGTTTTCCAGCCCAATGCAGAATTCAACTGCTCTTCTGTAATTTTTGCAGCAATATCTTTTCCGATATTATCCGCAGCCCCGCGTTCTGATTTTTGTAAAGTCAGGTAATAGTCCAGTAAAAAAGAGAGGTCTCTCTGTCCGGACTCGTATTTCTTCTTCATGGAAGAAAAATTCCTGCCCGGATCCGATGCCATTCGCCCTTCCTCCAGAAATTCGGCAACAGACATTTTTGAAGCTGTTCTATGGACGACTTCACCTTTATGATTTATAAACAAAAAAGTCGGAAAAGACTGCACATTGTATTGCTTACGGAGCACTATTCCCTCTCCTTTTTCCATATCAATCTTGGCATTGATAAAATGTTCATTGAAAAAACCGGCAACTGAAGGTTCTACAAATACATTTTTATCCATCCATTTACAAGGAGCGCACCAAGAGGTATAGCAATCCACGAAAATCAGTTTATTTTCGGCTGCCGCCTTTTCCGTTGTTTCTTTCCAGTTGGAAGTCTGGTTAAATTTAATGCCTTCTTGCGCTTTTAAGCTTCCGCAAATCAGCAGAAACAGAAATAGAGTTATTTTTTTCATCAGCATATAATGGTTTTTTTTCGTGTTTTTTATTGATTCTTAAAGGTTCTCAAGAACCCCTAAACTCGGTTTAGCGGTTATGAAGCTATCATAAGCATATTCATTACTGTTTGTAAGCGGAATGCTTATGATGGTTTCATTGACGTATTTCTTTTGTGTATGAAACTGCATCAACTTGTCGCTGATAAACAGACGGCAAGCCGATGCATATTTCTTCATTTGATTTTAGATAATAGATAGTTTAGCGATCGTACACAGGTATCGAAGGATTGAATTCCAATACATTCGGTGGCAATGGCAAGATGTATCGCTTATCATTGGCAGGTAAAGAATAAGTTTCAGTCCCATTCTTATGGGTCACTGTTTTCGCAAAACGAGGGTCCTTATTCAATCTTTTCAAATCGATCAGACGCGTGCTTCCCTGGTAAGGCGTTTCTCTCCTTCTCTCTTCCAGTGCCAGCTGCAATGCTTCGTCTTTGCTTGCCGCAACCAACGGTTGATTGCCCACAATACGCATATCCCTCAATTTGTTCAGGTGTTGTACAGCCAGATCTTTACTCCCTACCCTGGCTTCACACTCTGCGGCAACAAGATAAAGTTCCGGAGTGCTGAAGCCCAGGTTGAACTCTACATAAGGCGCCCATAGCTTTCTTCCTGGAAAAAGGGTTATGGCCCCGCCAAAATTAGCCTGTCCGTCGCAGAAGAAAAGTTTTAAACGCTGATCCGTGGCATTTACCGGTAAATCCTTCTGATAAACATCCAGCAAATCCTTACTCGCATATAATTCCGTAAACACATGTCCGTAACTTGATGCACCAAAGCGGATCCAGACGCTTTCTTTACTTTTGTCTGCATCAGGAAAAAGTACCGCCTGATCAGCAATGGTACAAACTCTGCCCCAGGTTCCCTTTTTATTGGTATAAATGCTGTAGTCGATCAGATTACTGTTTAATTTCAAAGCCTCATTTGCATTCTTCAACGCCTCGGCATATTTACCCATATACAAATACATCCTGCTTAAAAATGCATAACCCACACTTTTTGTCGGATGGAAATTATTTGCCGTCTTCACTGCCAGATGAGGCAAAGCTTCATCCAGATCCTTCTGAATCTGTCTATAGACCTCTGCAACAGTACCTCTGGTATATTTCGCATTGATATCTTCCGTCAATACCAGCGGTACGCCAAGATCCGTTTCAGCTGTAGCCGGATCATAATGGGCAGCATAGGCATTTACAATAGTCAGGTACTCAAATGCCCGTCCGATTTGTGCTTCTGCTTTAAGCTGCATCCGGTCGGCCACCGTTCTGTCTTTCACTTTTTCGATGTTATTGATGACGGTATTGTACACATAGATGTGCTCATAAGCGGGCTCATAAAACCGGTCTGATTCTGCAGACTCGAAAACACGTCCGGGTTTAAACTCATACAAATTGCGTTTAAACAGCGCATATGATGGATAATCAGCTGATTTGTTGGGGTCCTTTACTTCTCCTGCCTGCGCATCATCAGTTAAAAAAACGGGATAAGCAGAAGAAACCCTGTACAGAGAGGAACTATTTAACAACTTCTCATAATCCTCATAAAACTCCGGAATGGTGTACCCTTTTGGTTTTACATCCAGGTAATCTTTACATCCGGACAGCGCAACTGTTGCTATAAATATAATGGTGAATATCTTTTTCATGATTGTTGGAATTAAAAGTTAGCGGACAAACCGAAGGTATAAGTCGGAGGAAGCGAGTTTCCTCTGGTAGGCGCTCCGTAACTGGAAGAATAGTGTGTCGTTCCTACCCATACTTCAGGGTCCAGGTTCTGCTTATTTGCGGCCCAGCTCCAGGCATTCTGTACCTGAAAACTAAATCTTAACCGCTGAATATGATTTTTTTTCAGTAAGTCATTAGCCAGATTATAGCTTAAAGTAATGTCACGCAACTTGATGTAGTCGGCTCTTTGAATACCATGGCTCCCTGCTTCCCAGATATTTGTGATCGTACCACTGGCGGCAGTATAGAAGGCCGGCGCCATTCCGGGAATAAGTTCATCTCCCGGTTTTTTCCAGTAGTTTAAGGCATTCCTGTCCATATTACTGGTATAGTTTAACTCCGCATATTTAGTTAAATAAGGAGAAAGGATATCCCGCATCACATGCCCGCCATAATAAATAAACATAAAGAAAAGGTCAAAATTCTTATAGCTCATATTATTAGCCACAGAAACCGCATAAGGAGGCGTTGCAGTGCCTTCATAGATCAGATCTGCCGGGGTTAGCTGATCCGTACTTTTCACTTCCATTCCGTCCTTAGTTAAAGCAATAGGACTTCCCTTTTCATCTAAGCCTTTATACCTGATGCTATAAATGGCGTTCATAGGTTTACCCACTCTGTTTTGTCCGCGGTCAAGGTAATAGCCAATGCTATTACCCGCATTCTCTAATTTAGTGAGTACGTTCTTGTTATAATTGAAATTCAACGTGGTATTCCATTTCAAATCATTTGTAGTCAGATTCAGACTGGTCAGGGAAATATCAATTCCTCTGTTTCTCATGCTTCCGTAATTCCGGTATACCGAATTCCAGCCAATCGTAGGATCGGTATTTTCTTTACCCAAAAGGTCTGTGGTAGACTTATTATAGAACTCTACTGATCCTGAAAGGCGGTTCTTGAATAAACTAAAATCAAATGCAAGATTGGTCACTCTTGTTTTTTCCCAACGCAGCCCTGAATTTGGCGGACTGTCCACATAGGCCTGGGATTCATTGGTATAAGAGTTAGGTCCCTCATCCTTGGTAATCATATAGGGTCCACTCAGCTTGGAAATATTCCCATTGATCCCATAGGTGGTACGAACGCTAAGACGATCGAGCCAGTCGTTTTGATTTTCGGCGATCAGGTACATCAAACCGGCAGACCATAACGGCTTATACTGATACTTCGGATCTGTACCAAATAAGTTAGACTGATCCATACGGATACTGGCCGTTGCAGTGATCTTATTGTCGTAGGTATAAGAACCATTACCATAGAAAGACACAAAGCGGTTATCTGTGTAAATAAATCCTCTTTCCTGACGGCTTAACTGAAAACGTCCGTTAATGGATTCGGTATTCAATGTTGGCGAGGCCAATATAGCTTCATTAATAAATTTATAGGTAAGGTTAAAGTCATCATAACCATATTTGTAGACATTCGTACTCGAGCCCACAATTTTGCGTTGTTCAGCACCAGCAATCATTTCCACACGATGTTTGCTGTCAAATAACTTGCTGAAGTTTAGCTGTGCCCTCAGCGTATGAGAATTTTTATCACCTCGTGTCTCACTCAGCTGCCCGCCAACAGGAATGAGATTGCTAACGATCCCATCCTTTATTAAAGTGGCATCATTGATCTGTGTTTTTACATTGTAGGCATTTTTATTATAATACTGTTTGTTATACTCATCCGTCCTTTCTTTCTGATAAAGCAGGTTCAGGGATAGCCCATCTATGATTTTAATATTCGTTCCTATATTGAGGTTCAGATAATTGCTGTCATAATTATAATGTTTGGTATTCATTTCATTTGCAGGAGCAAAATTTTCGTCCTGTAAGCGCAATCCGTTCAGACGGTCGATCTCAAACTGTGATTTGGAGTTTAGCCAGTTTACCGCGTTCCCCTGTGCATCTCTCAGCATAAAATAAGAAGCTTTACCCGTATTCAACATCCCCACTCCACTTACTCCGTTATCGTAGTCTTCTTTCTGCTTGCTTCCCAATACGCCAATATTCAATTTTAACCATTTAGTCAGATTTAGGGTATTGTTCAGGTTGAACCCGATGCGGTTGGTACTTTGCTCCCGCTCATAAGGATTCGAGCCCATATAGTTACCACTAAAATTATAAGTATAAAAGTCTGATCCTCCGGATAAAGAAAGGTTGTGTTGCTGATCGATTGCTGTCTTTCGGATAAACTCTTTGACCACCTGGTCATAACGATCGTTGTTCCGGTAAACATCTAATGCCGACTGTAGTTCTGCTTCCGTCATGTGCTCTTCTCTACGTTCGTAGAACAACTTGTAGACATCGTTCATTGCCTTGCGCGGATCTATTGCAGAATAAGAACCGGAGCGATAATTGAACATTTCCCTTTGAAAATCTACCAGTTCAGCACTACTCATTTTGTTGGCATAGCTGCGGTCAGGAAGTGGGGTAAATTTAATGGTTCCATTGTAGTTAATCTTTAAAGGACCTTTTTTACCTCTTCGGGTATTGATCACAATCACTCCGTTTGCTGATCTTGCTCCATAAATAGAAGCTGCAGTGGCATCCTTCAAAACCGTAATGCTTTCCACATCAGAAGGGTTGATGGATTGGGGATCTCCTTCAAAAGGGGCGCCGTCAAGTACATAAAGAGGGGCCACTTCTCCACTAATGGTCGATACCCCACGGATCTGGATTTTTCGGGATCCTCCAACCTTATAACTCGTCAATCCCGCAGACATGCCCTCAATACGATCCAGAATGTTGGCCTGCAGCTTCCCTCCAAGATCTTTATCTGCATTAATGACACTGATTGAACCTGCAGCACGTTCTTTTGGAATGTCCTGATAACCGGTAGAAACCACTGCAATTTCTGACAATAAAGCCGGGTTAATTTCCAGTACAATGGTTATCGGGCTTTCCTGATTTGCGGGTACCTCTTTCGACTTATATCCGATATAAGAAACAACCAGGGTCGCCTTCTCCTCTACCGCACTCAGCTCAAAATTACCTTCTGTATTGGTAACCACCGTCTTTCTGGTATTTTTCACCTGCACGGTTGCACCAGGCAAAGGCCCCCCGTTTTGATCCAATACCTTTCCTTTTATCTCCATAAATTTGAAATAATTTTTCATCTGGTCGAGTACCGAGAATTCCCTCTTCTTAATCACGACTGTATTTTCAATGATTTTAAAGCTGAGGTTCTGATCTTGAAAACAGGCTTCCAGCGCCTCCTCCAGTTGTACATTTTCCAGATTCAGATTTACCTTTTTTGCTGATTTAATCAGGTCGCTATTGTATAGAAAAGTGAATTTTGTCTGTTTCTTTATCGACATCAGTACCTGCTGCAAGCTGGCATTTTTTTCCCGCAGCGTAACCCGCTGTCCAAAGGTATTGGCCGAAGCCTGTACCAGCGATATGGTGATCAATAGTGCTATCAGATTTATCCGCATAATGACTTGTCTTCTGGTTAAGGAATTTATATGGAAAAGGCTCCTGTAAATGGCCTGAAATTGTTTAAAATATGGGGCAAGGCGTAGCCTGTCCATACCTGTTGAAGTATTAATAAAATACATACATTTGTAAGGTTGGGTTAAAATAGTAAATCTGTTGCTACATGTTTTTCATCCCGGTTATCACCGGAACAAATGGAAAAATGGTTAACCCAATATGGATCCCGGGTACGACCAGGATCATCGACCGGGTAAGTGCTTCAACACTTTCCCGGTTATTTATGGATCAACATTTCAAGCTCCCCTATTCCCTGGCTGGTAAATTTCTCTTCATTTTCTTTTGTTTATGGTTTATGATCAGTTGATTAAAGCGATACCACAATTTTATTTCTGGTATTGGTTTGCTTTTCGATTTTAAATTTCACGTTCAGGTAGCCCAGCATATCCAGGAAAGCGCCGGCATTGACTGTCCTGGGAACATCTCCGGTAAAGAATGTGGGCGGAATATCCCCCTCGTAGACTACATCTACATTATACCATCTGGAGGCCTGTCGCATAACGCTTTTTAAGTCCGTCTCGTTAAAACGGAAGAATCCGTTTTTCCAGCTCATGACCTCTTCAATATCTACTTTGGCCATCGTAAATTTGTCTTTTAAGATGGCTTGTTCTCCAGGTTTAAGCACCATATGCACCGCTGCGTCTGTTTTTTTGGAAACCCTTACGCTTCCTTCCAGCAAAGTGGTTCGTCCGGCGGGTTCGTCGGCATAGGCATTCACATTAAAATGAGTTCCCAATACTTCTACATCCTGTGTTGGGGTCATGACGATGAAAGGCACCCTTTCCATCCCGTTTTTTTGTTGCTTCAGCTGCCTGGCGACTTCAAAATAGGCCTCCCCTTTCAACTCCACCTTTCGTTCGCTGAGCTGATCAAAGGTCAGTGGAAACCTTAAGGAAGATCCTGCATTCAACCATACCCTGGTGCCGTCCGGTAAAACAACCTGATATTGTCCACCATTAGGGGTACTAATGGTATTGTACGTATTTGGTTTGTTTACATTCGAAAGGTGATACACCAGTTGCCCGTCTTTGGATTTGGAAATCTCCACTCCAGACTGACTGGCAAGAGTTCCGTTTTTGGCATCCGACAAAGAGATCCGGGTTCCATCATCCAGGGTCAGGATCGCTTTATTTCCACCGGGTCCAATAGACTTTGCGATGGCGCGCTGTGCGGCTATACTGCTTTTTTGAGTTTTGGATACATAAAAGAATACTGCGGCAGAAAGACTGAGCAGAAGTACTGCGGCAGCCGCAATCCTTGGCCATAAAGAAATCCGACGGGGCTCTTCTTCAGAAAGCTGCAGCCTTTCCCATACCTCATCTATATCCTGGTTACGCTCCTCCATGCTCAAATCACGATTTAAACCAGCTGTTCTGTCGAGGTGCCAGCTTTCCAGTAAAGCCCGCTCTTCTTCAGTACAGTTACCGGCAAGGTACCTGTCCAATAAATCTTTTGCATTTAGTTTTTTCATAGTCAAAAAAGGACTGCTTTGCCTTTATAAAAACAACAGACAGTCAGGTCGGCCGGATGGGGTAAATAAAAATGATTTTTTTTAATAATGGGAGATAAAGATCAGAAATACCACCAGTCCGAGTTTAATCCTCAATATTTTCAAGGCATGTTGTACATGTTTCCTTACGGTTTGCTCAGAGAGCTGTAGCTGCTCCGCAATTTCCTTATGGCTCAACTGCGATTTCCTGCTCAGTTCAAAAACTTCACGCATTTTAGGGGGTAAGGAAGAGATTTCTTTTTCGATCAGCGCAGTCAGCTGTTTTTCCCTGACCAGATGATCCGTTACACAAGTCCCCTCATCGATAAAGTGTTGCAGGGAGCTGAGGTATTCAGATTCCACCTTTTGATGGGAGATCATGTTAAAAATACGGTTTCGCACCGCGGTGTATAAATAAGCAGAAAGGTTTTCAGGGAAAGACAAACTTTCACGTTTGGTCCACAGACTGGCAAAAAGCTCATGAACAATGTCCTTTGCCTCTTCACGATCCTGCATCCATTTATAGGCATGAACATGCAATAACCACTTATACCTGTTGTAAATTTCCGTGTAAGCTTTTCTATCCCCGGACTTTAACAATCCGGCCAGTTCATGGTCCGATATTGTCTGATAATTAAGCATTTTGTAACCTCCCCTGGGCGAATATAGTAATTATGGACTTATTCAAAAGAAGAACTCCCATATCCGAAGTCGAATATGGGAGTTCATGGAATACTTTAATCCATTCCGAAAATTATTTCATTAATTCTTCAAGTTTTTTATGCAGTTCTTCCCCACGCAAATTCGCAGCAACAATTTTCCCTGCCGGATCAATCAGGTAATTCTGAGGAATCCCTTTTACACCGTATAACTTTGATGCGGCATTGTTCCAACCTTGAAGATCGCTCAGTTGCGTCCAGGTCAGACCATCAGTTTTAATTGCATTTAACCAGTTGTCTTTCTTGCCTGGCTGATCCAGCGAGACACCCAACACGGTGAAATTCTTTTCTTTATATTTGTTATAGGCAGCCACTACATTCGGGTTTTCCGCGCGACAAGGCCCACACCAGGATGCCCAAAAATCCAGTAACACATATTTTCCACGGAAATCAGAAAGCTTAACGGCCTTATCATTTACATCATTTTGTGTAAAATCAGGAGCTACAGCACCAATCGCCGTCGCTTTCGCAATTTCAATTTGTTTCGCGAAGTCCAGGCCAGCTTTACTTTCCCTCAGGCCTTTGCCTAATGCCAGAAACTTAGGTTCTACGGTAGCGACCTCCATATCGTATTCTGAAGATTCCCTTAATGCAAGCAGGCTAAAATACGAATCGGGATGCGCTGCAATAAACACTTCCTGAATTTTCAGCTTTTCAGCAGCAGCCGGTTTATGCCTGCTTTGCAAACTCTTCACAAATTCTTCTTTTTGCTTTTGTTCATTACTTGCTGCTGCCCATTCCGCATTCAAACCATTGATCACTTTCTCAGGAGCTGCAATCGCTTTCAAATAAACCGCATGTTCTGTATTGATCGGAGATCCCGTGATCGTTGCATTTTTTATAGAATCTTTGGCTTTAACCGTAATTTCTCCTTTATCCAGATACAAGGATAGCACATCTGGGTTCTTTGTCCCCGTACCTGCTCCCTGCTGGTCAAAAATAATTTTAGCAGCAGTAGGTCCGGATACTTCACCTTTAAAGGTAAAAGCCCCATTCTTTAATACGATGGAATCTTTTACCATCGCCCCATCCTTACGATAACTCAGGTAAACTTTTGATTTGGCCCCACTTTTAGCTACAGCTCCTCTTAAATTGAAAGCCACGTTTTGCGCATTTGCCAATACCGGAACAGCACATATTAGTGTAAAAACTAATTTTCTCATTTTTAATTGATTTGGTTGATTTATTGATTTTTTAATTGTTAAAGCCTGGCTTTGTAAGCGTCAAATTTTTCTCGGTAGGTATTGCCCATTGCCTGGATATCCCAGCCCTCTGATTTGAGATACTTTACAAACGCCTCATATTTTTTAGCCCGGACCGGACTATTATCGAGGTATTTCTTTTTTATATTTTCTTTTGACTCCAGGGCCAGCAGCTTCATCCAGGAGGAAAAATCACTCTCGAAAGAACTCGCTCCTGAAACACCAATGAATCCTCCCGTAGCCGCCAGCAAGTCATAAGCCGCATCCCGCTTTGCTGCATCCTGATCTTTGTCGTACTCCTTTCTGATCTTATCCGCCGCAGCTCCATTGTCATAAGCTTTCCCCGCATCCACAAATTCTTTTACCGGTTCTGGAATACGCATCGTCACCATAGCAGAAAGTTCTGACCATATGGCCGAACTCAGGACCGAGTCCTGATAATAATGTTGTTCGGGCTCCAATACCGGCAAGGCATCCTTCATTTGATTAGGCCAGCATACGACCAGCCTGCTCCGCCCTATTCTTTTAATGTCTTTCGCAAAATATCCTCTCCCATAGCTCCTGACGAAAAACAGCTCCAAGGGGAAGAATGATCGGGAGTATTTTGGCGCAACCCCGGACATCAATGTCTTTACATAGCTAATTGCACTCTGCCTGTCCTGATCCGCAATTTTCTCTACGCCAAAACGATTGGTGGGGTCACTCTCTAAAATCGCATTGGTCACTTCCTTCCAATCTTTAAAATCCATCCTCATCCAGACATTATAACTTCGGTACAGTTCCTTAACCACTGGGTCAGCATCTGCCGGAGGCGAAAATGTTTCTTCAAATTTTAAATCTTCCCTATTGGTTAAGGTTTCTTCTTTCCGGCATGACCAGACCAGAATGGCCAGACCAAAAGCAATAAAGTATATCTTTTTTAAGTTCATATCTTTTAAATTTAACTCAGCTTATCTTTTGTTTAATGGCATCTCCGGACTATTGATTTGCTCCGACAACGGAATTTGCAGGATATAGCGCGGGTCTTTTTCTTTAAGGGTATAAACTTGTCCGTTCTTATACACATGGGTTAAAGAAGGTTTACCCAGTCTTCTCAAATCAAACCACCTCAATCCTCCCTCGAAAGCAGTTTCAATTCTACGTTCTTCATAAATGCGTTTCAATAGTTCCTCCTGATTTGCAAAGTCTGCAGACTTTAAAGGGACAAATGTTCCCTTCTTAATCCGCTTCACAAGAAGAAGATTCAAATCATTAACCGCCAGATCCTTACGTCCTGTTTTGGCATAAGCCTCCGCACGGATCACATAGGCTTCGCTTACCTTCAACCCAATGTGGTAATTGGGATTTTCCTGTTTCGCGAACATATTGTAGATCGTGGGGCCGGTCTGAACACCGTCTGCAGTATTCAGATCTGCATAGGAATCGAAAATATATTTACGATAATCCATCAGCCCGTTACGCTTACACAAATCCAGCAATTCAACCGCCGGTTTAGCTGCTCCCATTCCATGATAGAAAATATTGTTATTCGCTTTCCCCGCCATAAAGAACAATACTTCATTCTTATAATCAGTGTCAATCATTCCGTAATTACTGGTAAAGGCGTACCGTTCGGTTTCTTTATCAATATGCGACTGGGTCTCATTCATATCGAATAACCCTTTGGTATTCATCACGATGGTTGAAGCTGCAACAGCCTCTTCATAATCCCCCATAAAAAGGTTTACCCTGGCCTTAAACAATTGAAGGGAATTGTAATTTAAACGGAACTTACTTTTCTCCGCCTTGCCTCTGAGCAGTAAGGATGCCTGATCAATATCCTTCAGGATTTGCTCCCAAACTTTCGCTATCGGTTCTCTTACGTTATTTTGAGTATTTTCATGTACATCCACTGCCGTTAAGGGCATGGGTACCCCATGATCATTCAGCGTCTCCGGAGCATAAACGTCTGCATACAGGTTCAGCAGATAAAAATAACTAAATGCCCTCAGGGCATAAGCCTCCCCTTTGACGGTCTCGAAAAGCACTTTATCCGCAGCAGAAGGATTACGTTTTGAGAATTCGTCGAGCACCGTGTTTGCATAGTAAACTGATTTATACAACTGCCCCCAATAAGGGTCATCGGCAACTCCTTCCATCTGATGACTCGAAGCCCAGACATACCAGGGTTCATTCGAACGTTCCAGGCTGTTTATGGTCTGCAGGTTAACGAAAGCATTGTCCGTCATCAGTTCCGTTTTGAAGTAAAAATCCTGCTTTGGATATCCCCCAAGTAAAACAGACTCATAGTCGGCAATGGTGACTGGCATCATGCTGTTTACCGGTTTGATGTCCAGCATTTTTTTACAGCTGGAAAACAGCAGTACCAGCATCACTATAAAATTTAAATAAAATATCTTTTTCATAATTACGGGCTTTAAAACTGTACAGATAAGGAAACCGAATAAGAACGGGGTAATGGAAGGAAGGTATTTCCGAAGGAAACATTTGCATTCCTGGTGTCATTGTAGTTCATCACAGAACCTGTAGATTCCGGGTCCTGCCCTTTTAGGGCTTTGTTTTTCCATACATGAAGGTTATTTCCCTGCAGCATCAAACGGATATTCTGAATTCCCCTGGCCCGGAGTGCCGGAGTAAAAAGATCATAACTCAGGGATAGGTTTTGCAGGCGGACAAAATCTCCTTTCACAGTTCTCAGGTCACTGTTATCATACATATTTCCATTATAGGGGCTGGATCCGGTTACCGCAAGGTCCCATGGATCAGATTCCAGTCTTGGAACATTTGTATACTGTTCATCTCCTGCCTGCCTCCATCTGCCCGCCCATTCCTTTGACATGTTCTGGGTCGCGTCAGGGAAGCCGAGTGCATAGCCCTGAGAAAGATTACGCAAACGGATCACATTCCCGAAATTTCCGATCAGTAAAGCGGAAAGCGTAAATTTCTTATAGGAAAAAGTATTGGTCAGACCACCTTGCACCATTGGCATCGTAGTACCGGAGTAAGTCAGCCCATCAATTTTATTCATCCCATACAAGACCTTC
Organism: Pedobacter steynii; assembly: GCF_001721645.1. Classification (NCBI taxonomy): domain Bacteria; kingdom Pseudomonadati; phylum Bacteroidota; class Sphingobacteriia; order Sphingobacteriales; family Sphingobacteriaceae; genus Pedobacter; species Pedobacter steynii. The sequence goes on from NZ_CP017141.1 coordinate 590,877, forward strand.
TCCCCTTCTTTTGTGGTATAAAAAGAAGCCCTTCCATCAGCATTCAAACCTGCATAACGATAAGACCAAAGTCCGTTTATCGGCTTTCCTACCACTGCAGAGGCAGCAAAATTAGTACGCTGCGCATTGGTAAGGCTATTGACCGTTGGCACAGAATAAACTTCCAGCACCTTATTCTCATTATAGCCCAGGTTAACATTTGTAGACCAGCGGAAATCTTTTCCGTCGATGTTAATGGAATTCAAAGACAGTTCAAAACCTCTGTTCTTCATCGAAGCCCAGTTCACCTGAATGGAATTGAATCCGGAAACCTGTGACACCTGTTTTGTCCCTAAAAGATCTTCGCCTTTTTTGTTATAGTACTCGATCGTACCACTCAGCCTGCGTTTCCACAATCCAAATTCCAAGGCCAGGTTAGTGGTATAATTCATCTCCCATTTCAGATTTGGGTTTTTAGGGGCTGAAATGACCAGATAGCCTTCTTTATTGATCACATCCGTTGTTCCGATCCTTGCCACTAAATCCGAATAAGCCTGTGAGGCCACGTTCCCCTGACTGCCATAAGAACCTTTTAAGGTGAGGTAGGTGAGCCAGTCTTTGTCCTTCAGAAAATTCTCCTCCTTCATCTGATAGTTTAACCCCAGGGCCCAAAGTGGCTGAAAAAGCTTATTGGTCTTAATCCCAAACCGGTTTGATCCATCCGTACGGGCATTCAGACTCATCGTATAACGGTTTTTATACGTATATCCGGCTACCCCGAAATAAGATACTGCTGCGGTTTCGTTCAGGCTTTCCGTCCAGTACGGAATACCCATGGTTTCCATGAACTCAAATTGCGGAACCTGCTGATGCCCCCTGTTGTGTACGTATCCGTAGATGTCTGTACTCACCTCTTTGTATTTCGAGGTCCGGATTTCCTGTCCCGCCATCATATCCAGACGATGATCGGTACCGATTACCGGCATATAAGAAAGTTGATTCCTGAAAGTTAGAGAATGGTTATTGTTAGACCGGTCCTGCCTGAAACCTCCATCAACCCATACCGGAACACTAATGTAATCAACGGTTTTGGTCATGTCCCTTTTTCTTGCTCTAACAAAATAACTGTCCTCGGTAGCGATATCTTCATCTACCGTATTCTGTTTTGAAAAGGAGAACAAACTGGTAAAAATCAGGTCTGGAATTAATCTCCATTCCAGATCTACTGTCCCACGCATGCCAAAGTTTTTTGAAGTTCTCCATCCTTCTTCCCTATTTTCCAGGAAATTATATTTAAGGCTGTTGTAATACATGTGGTTATAGCCTCCGCTTTCATCAAAGGCATTTTGTGCAGGTGTGGTATATATCGCCCATTCATAAGGATTCTCCCGGGAATCTGTAGCAAAAAAGCTGTTATTTTCCCGGGCATTGATATCCAGCATTCCTCCTATACGGATATTATCCCTCAGTTTAGTATACACTTTTACCGATCCGGTATAGGTTTTCTGTCCGACTTTTTTGGCGGTAGCCTGATCGTCCATCATGCTTCCCGATAAATAAAAAGTTGTTTGCTCAGTACCTCCGGAGAAATTCAGGCTGTGCTTATGACTCAGCGAGTTTCTGAACAAATGTTTAAACCAGTCTGTATTTACCGTTTCCAGTTGTTTCACTTTATCCTGAAATTGTGACCAGCTTAACTTCCTGTCGTGTACATCGATAAAATAGCGTTCAAAATCTGATGCAGTTCCGTATTCACCAGGTTTGTAAGTACTCGCATTCAGTATTCCCCTGGAAATCATTTCCAGGTTCACATCAGTCCGCTCTTTTGAATTCATCATGTATGCATCAGCAATCTGAGGACGCATCCCCATGGAAAGGTGACTGGAATAACTGATTCTGGTTTTACCCGAAACTCCCTTTTTTGAGGTAATGACAATCACCCCGTTTGCAGCTTTTGTACCGTAAATCGCAGTGGCTGCAGCATCCTTCAATACGTTTATCGATTCGATATCATCCACATTAATTCCTCCTATCCCGGAAGCAATCAGGTTTCTGTTGTTCATAATGTCGTCCACCGATACATTCATCGGATCGTCCAGAATGATCCCATCTACAACCCAAAGGGGCTGAACATTACCGCTGATCGTAGAGGTTCCCCGAATCCTGATCTGGGGGATCGCCCCCGGTGCGCCTGATGTACTCACAATGGTTAATCCGGGAACCTGTCCCTGCAACAACTTATCAATATTAGGCTGATTAATGGTTTTCAGCACATTCATATCTACGGTAGTGATAGAAGAGGTTAACCGGCGCCGTTCAATTTTCTGATAACCACTCACGACCACCTCAGAAAGGTCAGACATATCTGCCTTAAGTTTAATAAGGAGGTTGTTCCTGCCCCTTAATGCCTCTTCTCTGGTGATAAATCCGACACAGGAAAAAATCAGCACGGCATCTCCATTGGGGACAGTAACTGCAAAACTTCCATTCTGATCCGTTGCCACCCCTACCTTGCTGTCTTTAATGCGGACATTGATGCCAGGTAATGGCCCGCCGCTTTCATCGGTAACCTTTCCTTTTACCTCCAGGGTTAACCGGACAGGAGCCGGAATTTTTCGTTGTATCACCACCGTATTCTGCTGAATAACATAGGTAATCGGCTGGTTTTCAAAACAGGCTTCCAGGGCCTCTTTTAAAGAGACATTTTTGAGTTTAACATTTACTTTTTTTACGCCTTCCAGCGTTTGGGCAGTATAGACAAAGTTATAGCCACTTTGTATCCGCAGTTCTTTAAAAATTTTATCCAGAGAAGCATTTTGCTCAGAGATGGTGATGTTCTGGGCAACACTTTTCGCAGCGATCTGGAAGAAAATGGTCGTCATTAGAAGGATGGTCAACTTCATGATTCGCAGTATTTTATTTTGGGCATAAGCAGACCGCTTAGACCTCAGGAGATCGTAAATATTCATTACATTTGGGTGGTTTGGTTTGTTGATTGATTGTTTTCTGCAAAATATCGGGTAAGCCAGGCCAGCGTCAGACCTCGATGGCAGTCGGGTCTGACCTATTTATTTAAGCCATTCAGCTTCCCTAAAACTGTGAGTAGATTTATGGCATAACTATAATTTTCCTCCCTTCGATTTTAAAGTGTACCGTCTTCGTTAATTCTAAAATATTCAATACTTCGGATACCTCTTTAAACCGTGATACCGTCCCTATAAAAGTATTATCTGTTATTTTTCCCTGATAGATGATCTCCAGATCATACCACCTGGAAATTTTTCTCATGATGTGCTGAAGGTCCTCATTGGCAAACATGAAATAACCATTTTTCCAGGCAATCGTTTCTTCCGTATCTGCCGGAACTACATGAAAATGATCATGAGCAAAAATGGACTGCTCACCGGGCTTCAGCGTCAGCTGATGGTTGAGGCGCACGCTCCCTTCCAGTAAAGTAGTCCGGATACTTTCTTCATCAGCATAGGCATTCACATTAAAATGGGTACCCAGCACCTCCAGCACCTGAGTACGACCACCTATGGAGGCGGATGTGCTGATGACCTTAAAAGGCTGATGTTTGTTCTTTGTCACTTCAAAGTAGGCTTCACCGCTCAATTCTACCATACGGGTCTTTTGATCCGTAAAGCTCAGGGGAAACTTTAGAGAAGAAGCGGCATTAAGCCATACTTTGGTGCCATCCGGCAAATTGACCTGATACTGTCCTCCCCTTGGTGTCGTGATGGTATTATAGCCTTCCGGACTAGTTTTTGAAGGATTGATATGATATACCAGCTGACCATCGGCAGCTTTTACAATATTGATTCCCGCCTGCTTTACCAATGCACCATTTTCCGCATCAGTCAGGGAAATCTCCGATCCATCAGCCAGCTTAAGGATTGCTTTGTTTCCGCCGGGAGGAACATCGGTGGCATAGCGCTCCGGATTAGAACCAGGCCTGCCCTCTCTGACCGCACTGTAAAAATAGACACCAAGGCCGAAGGTGATTAAAATCACCGCTGCAGCAACCCAGCGCAAAGGAGTAAAAGAAGGAGCCATTTTTACCGGCAAAGGTTGATCAACGGATACAATTCTGTTCAGCACTGCAGCCCAGTCCTGATCGTCAGAGGGCTGCTGCTCAGCCGGGGCCTGCAGCTCCATCATTTCCAGAATTCCTTCTTCAACGGCCGATGCTTCTGCTCCGGTCAGTTCCCAAAGCATGTCGGTCTCTTCCCTGCTCAGCGTTCCTTCTTCAAACTGCTCCAATAAATGTTTTATTCGTTCCTTCATAGATTCAGATAGTAAGAAGCAGCAAAAGGAATTAAGGACTATCGGGAATTAAAAAAAATTATTTTAACAAAGCGATATAAGCCAGCAGGCCTAACGTAACACCATGGTGTTGCAAATGTTCCCGGATAGATTTCAGGGAAATCACGAGGGCATTTTTTACGGTATTTGGAGAGAGGTCCAGCGAAGAGGCAATTTCCGGAATATTTAAGCCCTGCCCTCTGCTCATCAGGTAAATCTTTTTTCTTTGTGCCGGCAGGCGCTCCACAGCTGCGCTGATCAGCTGATTAATTTCATTCAAATGAATGGTATCAGTAGTCGTATTACTTTCATGGGCCTGTTCCTGCTTTAAATTGTCTATCGCTTTAGCCTGCTTCAGGACTTTTCTCAAATGACCAAGACATTCATTTGAAGCATATTTATACAACCATGCTTTTACATTCTCTACCTCTGTTAGCTTATCCCTGTTTAACCAGACCCTTAGAAAAGTATCCTGAATAATCTCCTCAGCGGCAGCGGGAGATTTTGTAAAACGTAAAGCGAAAGCCTGTAATACAGGAAGGTAATGATAGAACAAAATGCTAAATGCATGCTCATCCCCTTCTGAGATTTGCTTCAACAACAACCGCTCATTAAAAATTCGCTTTAATGTCATACCCTTAATTTCCCCTACATATCCTAAAAAGCCGATTTTAATCAGCTGGAATACGCACTGTAATGTTAAATAATTATTTTGAAACCATTGGCATTGTATAAAACAACCTTGGCAGATTAAAAAATAACCCATAAAAAAAGATGGCCTCTTCAGACCATCTTATCAATTGACAATTAAACACGAGCGCGTTTATCTTCCAAAGCGGAGGTCACTAAAATTAAAACCTCCTTTATTGATATAAATTTTTAATTGCTGTGTACCTTCAGACAATTGAATCCCCTTTATCATCAGCGGTTTGAAAACGTGCATTCCACCTGTATGCGGGACGACTTGATTTTCAAGCTGCTTTTTTCCATTAACCAGCACAGAAATTTCACCCTTAGAATCCGCTGAAGCAACATTTAGAGATAAAGTATACCTGCCTTTCTCCTTTACATTAATGGTGTATTGCAACCATTCTCCAGGCTCGGTATCACTCACAAAATACCCCTGTTCCGGAGCTATATGTCTGCTGATATCTACCCCATCGTTACGATAAATCCGCCCCCGGTTTCCCAGCGTTGTTTTTTGCGTAGAAACGTGATAATCTGCCGTATCCAGATCAAAATACGCCTGTCCGTTGATTCCTAAATCATAATCCACTGCTGCCAGTACACTCCCTGACTGGATAATATGGTCTTTAAAAGGTTTCGTTTCTGAGCTAAAAGGCTGACGGAACATGGCATCCACTACATCCTGATGAAAAATATTATGTTCTGTTTTGAGGTCTTCCGCCAGTTGCATCAATCCTTTTTCGGCTATAGCTGAAGAAGGCCGCTCTCCGGCTCCGTTCCAATACTTCAACACGGCATCATAATCCGGATTGCTCCTTACCTGCAGCGGATTGTTGTTGCCCAGTTTTTTCAAAGGCCACCATGCCCAGCCAATGTTGTTTCTTTCAAAAAGACGGATCGCCTCTGTAAACCATACGTTAGAATTCTCTCCGGTCTCTCCCAGCCATACGGGAACATTCTGCTCTGTTCTGGCTTTTTCCATGCCTGCTACTGAAGCCTGATCATTAAAAGCCCAGTATTTATGAAAGCTCAACACCATATTTTTATCCCATAGCGGAAAGATTCCGTTGTAATTATTTCCCCAGCCGTTTCCTTCAATAATGACCATATGCCGCTGATCTACTTCCCTGATAGCGCTGGTAATCTCTACCATCAGCTTTCTCAACGCGATATTCTTCTGTTCCTTTATCCCGTTTTTATCATTTGCAAGGTCTTCAAATCCCCAGTTAGGTTCATTGATGATATCGTAAGCACCAACCCATGGCTCATTAACATATCGTTCAGCCAGCTTACGCCAGAGTGCAACAGTTTTTTGCTGATTGGCTTCGCTATCCCATAAAGAAGAGGCATTCGGATCACGGTCTGAAATGTTCAGGTCATTGCCTTGCCCGCCAGGTGCTGCATGCAGATCCAGAATCAGGTAAAGCTGATACTCCTTGCACCAGGCCAGCAAACTGTCCGTCATGGCAAATCCCTGCTCAATCCAGGTTTGTTGCCCGGCTACCGGCTCCTGAGCCACCGGTAAAGTGTAGAGGTTAAAATGCATCGGAAGGCGGACAGAATTAAAACCCCAGTCTTTCATGGCCTTAATGTCCGACTTACGGGTATGGTTCTTAAGCCAGGATTTATAAAATAACCGGGTTTTATCCTCGCCAATCAAATCCTTAATTTTCTCACGGATCACAAACTGCTGCCCGCCGCCATTCAGGCCCAGCATATAACCTTCCTGAACCATCCAGCCCCCGAATCCCATTCCTCTTAAAAGCACATTTTCGCCTTTTTCATTTACAATTTTTTGCCCTTCAGCCTTCAGGAAACCCTGTGCAAAAGTAGGTTGAGTACTGATACAAATCAGGAGTAAACACAGGCTGGAAATGAGCAGCGTTAATTTTAGTTGAGGCGAAGGATACGGCTGTACAGCTATCGTTACTGAGGTCATACTGAATATATTAATTGATGATGATCGTTGAAATTGAATGGGCTAAACTATTAGTCCCGACTGATTTTCCGTCGATCCATAAATGGTAAGGAAGGGCGACTCCGGTTTTGTTCATCACCACCACGACAATTTTTCCATCAGGATTGATAAAGGCAGTACTGATCAGCCGGTCGCGGTTTGACGAGCAGGCAATCCGCTTCGCACCAGGAAGTACAAATTTGGAGAAATGCCCCAGGTAATAATAGGAATTGGTATAGATCAGCTTTCCTGTTTTCAGGTCCGCATGAACCGGAGCAAAACAAAAATTACCAACATGATTAGGTCCTCCCTTTTCATCCAGCAGCATATTCCAGTCTGTCCAGGCAGATACACCACTGTTAAAATCATTGATCAGAGAATAACCATAGCGCTCACCCAAAGCCCAGTTTTTCACACTGTCCAGATCAAATTTTTCTACACATCCTTCGGTAAAAATGAGGTTCTTATCAGGAAAGGCCTCTTTCACCAGCCTCACATTATCGAATAACATATTGCTGCCGGTCCAGGTTTCATACCAATGAAACCCAATCCCCCATATGTATTTCGCCGCTTCCGGATCAGACAATAAGGTATTGGCCCGCTGAAAAACCTGATCACGGTTATGGTCCCAGGCAATCAGTTTCTTATTCCTCATCCCATTTTTCTCAAGAGTGGGTCCGAGGTAAGCTTTGATAAAGTCCCTTTCTTCTTCTGCAGTATAAATACAGGATTCCCATTTCTGGGTGGCCATGGGCTCATTCTGAACCGTAAGGCCCCATACCGGAATACCTTTTGCTTCATAAGCATTGATGAATTTCACATAATAATCTGCCCAGTTCTGACGAAATTCTGGTTTTAATTTCCCTCCCTTCAGCATGCTGTTATTCGTTTTCATCCAGGCCGGAGGACTCCATGGACTAACATATAAAGGCAATTGGCCACCCGCAGCAAGGATTGCTTTTTTGATCAGGGGGATGCGGTATTGCTCATCATGGGAAACATCGAATGTTTTCAATTCAGTATCCATATCAGCTACATAAGTATAACTTCCACTGGAGAAATCACTGCTATGAATGCTGGTTCTGGCCAGTGTATAGCCAATTCCCTTTTCCCGGTCATAATAAGCCTCCAAAAATTCCTCTTGGCTTTTCTCCGGCAGTTTAGCGAAATTTTCAGCCACCGCGTCTGTAATAGAACCACCAATACCAATCACAGATTGGAAAGTTTTAGAGGGGTCCACAAAGACACACACCTCCGTCTCCAGAGGTTGAGGCATACTTTTAAAGGATAGTGATCCCGTTTTGCTAAGCCGCAGGTCGGTCCCGGCCGCAGTAGTATACTGAATGATTGTTTTGGCAACCGGTTTCCCTTGTTGACCATGAGCACATAAAACAGGTAAAAAGAATAAAAAGGGCAGGAATTTCTTCGTCATCATTGATTGGTATTGAGCGATTAAACCTGCTTACCGATCCCGGGACAGAGATCAGTAAACAGGCTGTAGTTTAATTATATCCCGGATTTTGGGCCAGGTGAGCAGTAATCACATCATTGTAAGGAATAGGAAGTAATTCATGTTTTCCTTTCACAAAACCGAGCGGCCCCAGTTCCTGTTGTGCAAGGTCCCATCTTACCAGGTCTAACCAACGGAAGCCTTCAAATGCCAGCTCCAGCTGTCTTTCCAGAACAATTGCCTTAAATAAAGCGTCTCCGCCCAGGCCAGACAATTGCGACATATTTCTTTTCGACCTCAGCAGGTTCAGGAACCCAAGTCCTTTGGATTCAGCTCCTGCACGGAAGTTTGCTTCGGCAGCCATCAGCACCACATCGGCATACCGGATAAAACGCCAGTTTGTTCCGTAATTCACTTCAATCACCGCATTTGGTGTACTCGCTGACTGACTGATATAAGATCCATATTTACGTTGGAAACAACCATCAAAGTCATATACTCCTGTTGCCGGGAATTCACCTCCACCAGCAATCAGTTCTTCTCTGGACATGATGATTTGTTTTCTTCGCACCACATCACCCGCATTCACATAGGCATCAAAAAGTTTTCTTTTGGCAAGATTCATTCCCCAGCCTCCGACCAATGAATCTGCAGTTGCTTTTTTATATCCGGCATCAGATCTTGGTCCCCATAGCTGCACATGGATATTGCTTTCAGGAGTGTCTCCCCATGGAAAGTTACCATAGTCATAAGCAGCAGTACTGGTATAAGAAATTTCGAACAAAGATTCTTTTCCGAATTCCCCCGCTCTGGAAAATGCATCTCCAACAGACTCCGCCAATTGGTATTGCCCGGAGTTGATCACCAGGTCAAATTGCGCTGCAGCATCCGCCCATTTCTTTTGATACAGGTAAACTTTACCTAAAAGCGCCTGGGCAGTTCCTTTAGCCGCACGGAAACGATCTGCTTTGGAATAAGCACTTTTCAATGGCAATACGGCAATGGCTTCTTTCAGATCGGATTCAATCTTTTCATAAACCGCTGCTTTCGGAGTACGACCAACAGAAGAGTATTGGTTCGGATCAATTTCATCCGTAACCAACGGTACATCTCCCCACATGCTTACAAGTTCAAAATAATTATAAGCCCTTAGAAACTTCGCTTCAGCGATAATCCTTTTACGGATATCCGATTCAGGACTAACCTTGTTAATGATCTTATTGGCCCGATACACTGCGATATAGCATTTTTGCCATACCACAGATACCTTATCGTTCTGAGAAGTAGCTGAGTATTTATCCAGCTCCTGATAACCAGGCTGATCTCCACCATTTGCACCACCTGCATTACTTTCATCTGAAGGCATAATCTTCAGCATTAACATGCTGTTCCAGCCTCCTTTATAATAGTCAGATTGCATGATGTCGTAGGTTCCTACTATGGCCAGATTGGCATCTGCATCGGTCTTGTAAAACTCCTTCTCATCCAGTCGTCCGGGAACTTCCTGATCAAGAAACTTTTTGCATCCGGAGGCTAGAAAAAGTGTAGCCATACCTAATATTGCCGTTTTTATAATAAATGTTTTCATCAGATTATATTTTGAATATTTACTAAAAGCTAAATGAAAGTCCAAATAGCGCTTTTCTTGGGGTTGGATAAACTCCTCTGTCTATACCGATGCTATTACCTCCGCCGTTCCCTCCTTCAGGATCAAGCCCTTTATACTTAGTAAAAGTGAAATAATCGTCCAGAGAGACATACATACGCACATTCTGCACGCTGATCTTTTTGGTGAAGGAGTTTGGAAGGGTATATCCCAATTGTAACTGACGGATTTTTGCAAATGAGCCATCGAATACCATCAGGTCACTATTGTAAGATTTTGCATCTGCACCTGCTGAAAAGAAAGTATTGGTACTGCCCTCGCCATTCCAGCGGTCATTAAAGAAGAAATCCGGTTTATTCGCCGTACGACGGTCATTACGAACAAATCCCATCAACACATCATTCCCCTGAGATCCCTGTAAAAAGGCCAGCAAATCAAATCCTTTATAGCTCATGGTGATTCTTGCACCATAAGTGAAATCAGGAAAAGCATCTCCGATATTGGTCTGATCAGTCGGACCGATCGCGCCATCTTTGTTAACGTCTACAAATCTCGGATCACCTGGTTTTGGAGCATAGCCTGTAAGTTTGTTATCCGCAATATACTTATCAATCTCTGCCTGGTTCTGGAAGATACCATCTGTCTGATATCCATAGAAATACCAAAGTGGCAGGTCTTTCTCAAAACGGGTGGCAGACCAGCCTGTACCCACACCTGCACCGGTGATAATCGGATAAAGTGGATTGGTTTTAGTCACCTTATTATCAAGAGCGCTCAGGTTTAGCGCAATCTCATATTTAAAAGCGCTCTCCCTGCCATTGTTATAAGCCAGTTCAAACTCCCATCCTTTATTCACCACATTTCCGCTGTTTACATCATTCAGTCCGTTCCCGGCAATAAATGGGGCCGCTCCGTTGGTAATCAGGTCTTTGGTCGTTTTCTTAAAGTAGTCGGCAGTCAGGGTAACCCTACTGTTGAACAAACTCAGATCCAATCCAAAATCCAGCTGCTCACTGGTTTCCCAGGTCAGAAAGGGATTCAGTAAGTTTGTCGGCGCCGCACCAAGCACAAAGTTTCCTTCAGCATCGGTATACTTCTGCCCCTGGCCAACAAAACTTTGCCATGAACCGATAGGAACATTGGATAAACTACCATTCTGCCCCCAGCTGGCCCTTAATTTCGCATAGTTCACTACATTAGAAATACTGGAAGTATAGAAGTCTTCCTTAGACATTACCCATCCTGCCGATACGGAAGGGAAAGTCCCCCAGCGTCTGTCTGACGGAAACAGAGATGATCCATCGTATCTTAGCGTAGCTGCAAACAGGTATTTATCTTTATAGTCATACATCAGACGTCCGTAGTACGATTGTAAAGTACTGGCGTCATACCTTCCTGTAAAAGTTGATAGTTTTTCTTTCGCCTCCAGAACATATTCCGGATAGGCCCATTTATCTTCATTTCTGAAAATACCGGAATACGAGCCTTCGATGTTGTTGTACATTCTTTTAATAGCCGATGTACCTGCAAGGACGCTGAAATTATGATCTCCTATCTTTTTATTGTAGGTGAGGTAATTCTCCCATTGCCAGTTGAAATAATTCCGCTGATAATCAGATCCGTTAGCAATCGGGGTTGTTTTTTCGCTGGAATACCAGGAAGTAGGGTTCCAGGCATGGTTTCTTACAAACGCAGCATCAATACCGAAACGGGTGGTAAATTTAAGACCGGCAATTGGTTCCACATCAGCAAAGACATTACCTACCAGTTTATTCTGATTGGTTCTGGAGTTGGTGGTGGCAATCATGGCCAATGGATTGCCGTATTCTCCCTGCACATATGGAGAGATTCCATAATAATTTCCTTTTCCATCTCTTACCAGCGGAAAGTTACTGGCCAGTGCATTCTTCACATGAGCAGGCAACTCTCCGGTATAAGTTACGGGAGTAAGCGGATCGTAAGCCAGCATACTTCCAACCACAGAGCCATATTCCGTATTTTCAGAAATGCCACGGTTGGTAAAATTAGAGTACGAAAGACGCTCGCCGATATTCAGCCATGACTTCATCTTATGGTCGGAATTGATCCTTACAGTAACCCGGTCGAATTTAGATTTATCGCTTCCGATAATCCCCTTTTGCGTGAAATAATTCATGCCGATCAGGTAGGTCGACTTCTCAGAACCTCCACTAAAATTCAGCGTGTGGTGTTGCAAAGGTGCGGTATCAAAAACTTCATCAACCCAGTTTGTTCCGGTACCTACAGCCTGCGCCTGGGCAAGAGTAGGCCCGGTAAGCTTAGCTTCAGCCAGGTATTGCTGATATTGCAGCGCATTCATTGGCTTTACGTTATTTCTGGCCGATTGTGAGCCGTATTGAAAGCTGTAATTGATGACCTCGGTATTTGCCTTTCCTGATTTTGTAGTGATAATAACTACACCATTGGCACCTTCAGCTCCATAAATTGCTGCTGAAGCTGCATCTTTCAGAATTTCAATATTGCTGACCTCCGAAGGATCAAGAAATTCAATTCCTCCGGCACGAACCCCATCTACGATATATAAAGGATCAGATTTTCTGTTGGAACCGGCTCCCCTTACCCTGATGCTCATTCCTGCACCCGGTGCACCGGAACTTGGAATCACATTTACGCCTGCAGTTCTACCCTGCAGGGCCTGGTCAATCCTGCCGGAAGAAACCGTTTTCAGGTCTTCAGCTTTTATAGAGGAAATTGCCCCGGTTACGAGACTTTTCTTTTGTGTTCCATACCCGATGACCACAATTTCACTGAGTGCCGTCTCATCTGATTCCAAAGCTACATTGATTGTGTTTCCTGATACGGTAATGACCTGGGCTTTCATTCCTAACTGACGGAACTCCAGCTTTGCGCCGTTAGGGGCAACAATAGCATACTTTCCAGATCCGTCTGTACTGGTCGCTTTGCTGCTGCCTTGTATTGTAACGGTAACTCCCGGCAAAGGTTTCCCATCTGCTTTCTCGGTTACCCTGCCCGTTACTGTGAGCTCCTGTGCCTTGGTAATAAATGGCAGGATCAACAAACAGCATACGAAGAAAATAAGAGTAATACTTCTTTTCATACGATTTAATTTGGTTGGTTAATATTTGGTTAGCTGGCCTGAGCATCTTGCAAAGGCAACATCAAATCTATACCAGGAGCAAATTATTTGTACAAACAGATAGGCCTACACAGCCACTACAGCGAGGTTTAGAGTGCCTGCAGCGCCTCGAAAAAGGCCCTACATCACTACTACAACAAACAATCAACACGCTATATATCAATAATTTAAAATAAATCAACCCGCTACATCGGATCTGGAGATCGTAATCAGAAAATCATACAGATTGGTTTCCGGCATCAGGCGTAGTTTTTTTCTCAAACGGTACCGTCCTACCTCTACTGCTTTGATGGTAATGTTCATAAGTTGTGCAATTTCCTTGGTAGATAAGTTCATCTTAAGGTAAGCACTCAGCTTGAGTTCATTTGGAGTAAGATCCGGATAAAGATCTTTCAGCCGGTTAAAGAAATCGGCATTTACAGAGTTGAAATGCATGGAAAAATTATCCCAGTCCTGATCGCTCTTTTCCACGTCCCGGATCAGACGGATCAGGTGCCTGAAACTTGGAGAACTGTCGTTAATGTCGTGATTCTTGATGACCGTAGAAATCACATCTTTAATTTTTGCCAATACCTTCCCTCTTTGCACCAGGTGCATGGTCATGGTAGACAGCTCCCGGTTTTTGTAATCCACATCTGCCTCCAGTTTTTCATACTCCAGACGAACAATCTCCTTTTCGGAACGGTCCATTTCCAATTGATGCAGATAGCTCAGTTTAGCCTGCGCAAGAATGTGCTTCTTTTTCTGCCATTTAAAGAAAAGGTAAATGATTAAGCCTACCAGCAACAAATAAAGAATATAGGCCCAGACACTCTGATACCAGGCAGGTAACACTTCAAAAGAATAAGAAACCGGTTCAGATTCATTACCCACGCTATTTCTTGCCTTTACCGTAAAAGTATACTTGCCGGCCGGGAGATTGGTATAATCTTTTTCTGTTTTTTGTGCCCAGGGCGACCAGCTTTTATCAAAACCCGTCAGCTGATAACTGAATTCAATGTTTTTCTGATGTTCAAATAAAGTAGATGAATATTCAAAATGCAGGGAATTGAAAGTATTGGACAACCTCAGGGCAGAAGCAGGATCCTGCGAAGTACTGAGGTCATTCTTCTTCATATAATAACCTCCAAAAATAACACTGTCCGTCTTCCCGATCAGGCGAATGGTACCCATCACCAATTTAGGTCTGGAAATGTTCTCCAGATATTTGGTATAGTTGAGGTGATAGGCCCCTTTATTCGCCCCGATAAATACATTCTCCGCATTCATGACATAGATGGACTCAAAACCGCCCACCACCTTGCCATCCAGCTGCGGAAAATAGTGAACAGAAAAAGGAAGGTTTCCCCGGGGCCTGGTAAAATCGAGTACCCCCACCTTTTTATTGGAGACAAACCAGACATTCCCCTTACTGTCTTCCTTCAGGTATTGAATGGGCATCCCCTTTAACGCAGTGTTGAGCAATGGAAACGGTTTAAATTTATTCCCTGCGGCATCGTATTCATAAACTCCCTGTTCTGTAGCAATAACCACCCTGTTTTTCACTTTAAAAACATAGTTGTACATCCAGGAAGGAAGACCTTGTTTGTCGGTGTAAAGCACAGATTTAGTGATTCTTTTATAATCCGGCGACAGCTCGATCTTATAGACCCCATGATAAGGATGAGAAGCCCAGACCTGGTTGTCGTTATCAAAAGCAATAAACCTCAGGGATTCCGTAATCCCCTCCACTTTATTGCCGTTTATAAAATTACCGTTCTGGTAACTGATTTTCTGAAGCCCGAGATAAGAACCTGCAATGATATCTGCTGAGGGAAAAACATTGGACACCGGTTGAAATAACCAGGTCCCCGGAACACTGTATATCTGTCGGGCGATATCCCGTTCAATTACGGAAAAACCGTCTTCATGTCCCATCAGCAGGTGACCATTAAGTTCTGAAAGGCTCCAGACCTGTCCTTTGGTATTGCTGACCTCCCTGAACACTCCCTTTGAAAGACTCAGGTCTTTTAACCCAGACTCTATCGGGGCCACATAGAGCCCGTTTGAAGTACCAATGTACAAATGGTTATTAAACCCGGCAACAGCATAACTGGTGATCTGTTTATTTTTGTCAGGAAAGATATTTTTTACGGCACTATTGATGGCGATGTAGTCAATCCCATCATCCAGGGCGAGCCAGAGATTTTTGTTGTTATCAATGATACAACCCCTCACATTATTGTTCTGAAGTCCTTGCTTATACGTGTACCGCTGCACCAGTTTACCTGATTTGCTGAGGATCATCACCCCTCCGGAAGTGGTCCCGATCAGGTATTTATCGCCTTCCATTTCTTTTGCATAATAAATCCGGTCATTATAAAAAATCCCGTCCAGACTGGTCTTCTTAGCAATGAGCTTTTTATCCTTCATGAGGAACAAGCCGTTCTTTAAGGTAGAAACCAGTAAAGTGTCTTTACCATACTTCATAATTGCGGTTACAGCAGAATTGTTCAGCACCGGATCACTGCAATAAGGCTTCCATACATTGTCCTCGTAAACCATCAGCCCCTTACCTTTGGAATGGGCAAACAACTGTCCGTTTGCCTGTCCGGCAAACTCCCAGGAGACCTCTGGTTTATACACTTTTACCGCTCCGTCTTTATAATGAATGATGGCTGTTGTGGTTCTGAAAATAACCTCGTCATTCAAAATCGACACATTCCATATGTCTGCAAACTTGCGGTACTTTTCGGGAATAAGGGAAACGATAGAGTGGTATTTAAGCACCCCATGATCATCGGGAAAGAAGTACCCGGCCTCATCCTGCCCACCAACAAAAATCCGGTTCTTCGAATCAATTTCAATGGAACGCACGGAAGTGAAATTAGGCAGTCGGACGAGGTTCCAGAATGCCCCGTTAAAACTGAGCAGGCCCTCATTATTTCCGAAATACAAAATCCCGTTTTTATCCTGAGCAAGGTCCCAGTTCTGAATTCCTGCCTTATATTGCTCATTGTTATAATTCACAATCTGCGGACTCGCCATTTGATCCTGAGCCTGACTAAGGAAACTAAAACCCGGAAAAAAACTTAGAAATGAAAGTGTAAACAGCAGTAAAGGTTTTCCCATAAATGATCGCGCAAAAAAAATCCGTATAATGACTAATAAGCCAAAATACGGATTTTAAGGTAGATAACATTGCTTAAATTCAACTCCTGCCCCTCCCCAGGCATTGCGGGAGTTGAGTCAGAATTTCCAAATCAGAATCAGAGTTCTTGATCTAAGAATTCCCTACATGAAACTACCATCCCCCCTACGCATAATTCCTCTTCCATTCTTTCCTTTCGCACCTGTCCATTTCTGTAACCTCATGCTCAAACGAACCATAAAGTACCTGCTCAATGCATTAGATCTGGTGTCAATAATCGCATTATCAGATACATCCTGGTTCACAAAATTATTCTGGTTCAGTAAATCGAAAGCCTGGAAAGTGATCTTTCCTCTACGATCAAACAATTCCTTCTCTACATACATATTGATCACAAAGGGGTTGCTGGTCAGGTTAGAACTGATCCCCCTTACGTAATTTTTACTTGCACTATAACCAAACAGGTAAGTATCCCACAGGTACACCCTTCCATCTACGTTCAATGCCAGTGTATTGGTATTGCTGTTGGCATTGGTCAGCAGGCTATTGGTCGATTTGGTATGGTTATAAGAAACATTCGGATTGATTTCAAACCATTCTGTCGGATTGATCCTTGGCCCGAAACGCTCTACCATAGTCAGTACATTGGTATTATTCTGCAAACCATTGGTCATCGACATGCGGTGATCATAACTCACTGAACCGCTTAAAGCAAGATTATATTTCCGGTCATTCAACTGTTTGTTAACGGAATAGTTTGCATTGATCCGGTATATTCCGTTCTGATTCAGATACCTGGTTTCATTGATATAATTGGTAACGCCACCGGCAAGTGATTGTTTAATCTGCACGGTGTTCCTGATGACTGCATTATCCGTCATTGTACCATTCAGATTAACCGAGTAATTGAGTTTAGAGTTGGCAATATAGTTGTTGTAATTGGCATTGATGGTATGCGTAAAAGCAGCCAGCAGGTCGGGATTACCGACTATAGGATTCTGAGGGTTAGACACATCTCTTACCGGCTGAATCTGATCAAATGTCGGTTCTACCGCAGTTCCGGAATAGTTGATCTGCAGTTTATGTTGTCTGGACCACAAATACTCGAAACGGGCAATCGGGATCATATTAAAACTGTTTCTCTGGGTAGTCGTGCCCAGGCTCAGCTTCGTTCCGGAAAGTACCGCAGGCACCGCTGTTAATCCTAAGGAGAACCTGACTTTAGAGTTCCGGTCCATACCATAACGATAATTCAAGGCGATACGCCCCTGAGTAAAAGAGTAATCATAGATATTGCTAAGTGAATCAATTACAGCCAGATTCCCGTTAGGCCCGATATTTCTTGTTGTTGCGGTATTGTCGTACCCGTTATAGTTAATCTGTGCATTAAATTCTAACTGAGTATTTAAACTCAAAGGCTCTACATAAGTCAGACTTCCCCTGTAATTGTCCTGAAGATTTTTTCGGGCAATAATCCTGTTCACTAAAGAATCCCTGCGTTGAGTTTCTGCAATATCTGTATAAAATATATATCTGGAATCCTGAACCTGTTCCGCATCCTGGTTATTGCTATTCAGCTCTACCTGAGCGGATATATTCCTTCTTGGCTTACTAAATAAATGCTGGTAAAAGATCGTTGCGCCTACCTGTGGTCTGGTATTTTTACTTGAATTTTTACTGAATTCATCCCTATGGTTAAATCCATCCTGAAAAATAGTATCCAATCTTGAATTATTGGTTGAATTATACCGGAATGTCGGAATCACCTTCAGAAAGTTATTACTATCCAGCTCTGCTTCAATTTCCAGACGAATGTTATGGCTTTTAGTCAGGTTATCTGCAATACTGTTTTTCACCTCATTGGTCACATTATCTACCGGCGGAGCATCACTATTAGGATCTATCGCTGCAAATCTCTTCGCAGTACTGTTATTGAGGGAATTCACATCTGTAGAGCTAAAGCCATAATTTAAATTCACCTCTACCTTTTTGCTGACTTTATCCCTATAACTAAAAGAGCCATTTCCCGCCTGCGTAGTTCCGCCGCTTCCGCTTGAACTGCCACTATTCGCATTGGTATTTCCTCCATTATTACCACCTCTTCCACCACCGCCGGAATTCCCACCGCTATTTCCTCCGTTGTCTCCGCTGGAAGCAACACCGTTCACTGTATTGTTGAAACGTCCGTTTACACCGATGGTCTGATTCCCGCTCACCCTTGTCGCAAACAGTCCGGACTCAAATCTTTTGTTATTTCCTGCACCAACATTAATATTGGCCATGTTTCCAACCGATTTATCCGTCCGGGTTGTAATGTTCAGAATTTTCTCCGGATCTCCGTCTTTTACCCCGGTCCTTGCCGCCTGATCTCCGTAATCATCCACCACCTGAATCTTCTCCACAATCTCTGCCGGTAGATTTTTTATGGCATTTGCCAGATCACCGCCGAGGTATTCTTTTCCATTTAACTTAGCCTTGGTTAAGGTTTGTCCCTGATGAGTAACTGTCCCGTCGGTACCCACTTCCATTCCTTCCATTTTTTTTAGCAATTCATCAACTGTAGCGTTCTTCCTGACGATATAATCGCTGGCTTTGTATTCAACGGTATCAGTCTTATAGGTAATAGAGGGCGTACCATTGATCACCACTTCATTCAGCTGGTTCTTTTCCTCTTTCAGGGTGATGGGGTCCATCACGATTCTTGGAATGGCATCATTTTGTTTATAACGCACCGGTTTGGAAGCCGTATAACCAATGCTCTGAACTAAAAGTGTATAGGTAGCTGATTTAACATTCTTAAAAATAAAGATCCCATCGGCATTGGTACTCGTTTTTAGGGTGTCTTTATCCGAAGTCAGGCTTACGGTAGCGCCAATCACACCCAGATCTGTGGAATCTTTTACAATTCCGCTGATTTCACGTGTAGGAAGTGGCGGAGGAGGATTCTGCCCCTTAGGCGAGTCCTGTGCAAAAAGAAAAACTGAACTAAAAATAAGGGTCAATAAGAGGGTTATTTTCTTCAAAGCTCCAGAATATCGGGTGCGATGGACTTGCTGCAGCCGGAAAGCTGTAAGCTTGTAAGAATGGTTCATGTTTTGTATATGGTTTGGTTTGTGTGTGTCTCTCTTATTTTCTGACTAAACTGTATTTACCCCAGAAATCTGTTGGGCTGATCAGTGCCTGAAAATCTATACCGGAATTTCCTCCCCCTCTCGGTCCGAATCCACCACCACCAAATCCTGCTCTGCCACCACCGCCACCGCCGAAACCACCGCCATCTAATCCTGGTATTTGTAATCCGTTCAGCTTAATGTGATAAGCAAACTCTGTATTGCTGTCTTTGGAAAGGCCGAAAGCAGCCAATGGAATAGCGATCTCATAGAAAAAGGCATGGTCATTCCCGATGGATGCAACCGCCTTAATTCCATGTTCATTATAGATAGATACCAAAGTATCCGTTGTATTCTTAAATCCGCTGATTTTAATTTCTTTGACCTGCGCCAATTGTGTCCTCTGCATCGCAGCCATCATAGAATCCCGCTGTTGCTTATTCACCTGCTGGCCACCACCACCGCCTCCCATAACGGTCATCATCTGTCTGCGGCCTCCGCCCTGTCCGCCGCCACGATTCATATTTCCGCGGTTTACAATCGGGTAAGTCAGGCTGATGCTTTCTTTCTCTTTCTTTTTACCATCAGGGTTTACAGAAAAGGTAATCCCACCTGCCATGATCTTGGTATTATTGGCAGCATCTGTCGACCTGATCGCTACATAAAGATTCTGATCGTCATTGCTGATGGTATAATAGATATTTGTCCGCTTGTTCAAAGCCTGAAAATTGCCATTCCACTCCTTATCCTTGCCATCCGCCCGAATTCCTGTAGGAGCAATCAGCCCTTTTTCCTGTACATCTGGTAATTTCTGTGCATATCCTGATAAGCTGAAACCGGCAAGTAGAATCGAATGGAAGGTGAATTTGAAGAGTTTTGCATTCATAACGGGTCAAATTAATGGCAGTATTTTATATGGTTGATGTGGTTAAGACATGATAAACTGATTTAGGTTTAACGGCTATAATTAATTTTTTTCTTCTTCAATCAGTTTGTTACAATAGACGATTGCTGCTGTTCATCAAACCGGCTCATTTAAGCTGTCTCTGATACAGGCGGATAACTGGAACACCCCAAATACCTCACTGAAACGTACCAGGAACGTCTTCTCGATCAAAAAGACGTTCCTGGTACGTTCCTGATACGTTGATGGTACGTTCCAGTTATCCGTTTACCCAAAAGGCTAACCGAACATCAGGCGAATATACTCGCTGCCGGAACAGCATATGGATGTTTTCTGATAAAAACCGCTCATTTGGCGTTTTTATTTTATACCTTGAAAAAAAGCAGAGACAATGATATATGGAGTAAGAGTTGGAATTTCAGAAATCATGATCATAATCATGGGTTTAATTATCATTTTCCTGGTGATCCGGGCCTTTATTTTTCAACCCAGAGGCTAATGAGCCGAGGAGACATCTTTTCGTTTCGTAAAAATGTAAATCAGGTAAAACAAAGCCGGCAAAATGAAGATACTCCCGATCAGCAGTGCATACGCCAGGGAATCTATCGTTTTCGTTTGCCCCTGATGGGTCAATAGAGAAAGATTCGTTCCGTTTTTCAATAACACAATGTCCGGAAAGTGGCTGTAAGTAGCTGCAAACAAAATCATAGAAACCTGAAAACCGGCCAGCAACCTCAGCATAATTGGCTGATCGCGTTCCAGAATAAAAAACATTATTACCAGGGAAATACTGGCCGCAATAATGGCAATCAATCCCGGAGTATCTCCGAATATCCAGCTAAATAACGGAATCTGCTCCAGGTAAGCTGCAAGGAATACCAATGCTCCACAGGCCATCACGATAAAAATTGTTCTGCGGGCTTTTCTGGTAAAATGCTTTCTATCGCTTTCATTGTCCGTCTGTCCGATGATAAAAATGGTCGCCAGAAATCCGCAAATGCTGACTGTAAAAACACCTACCGCTATAGAAAACCAATTGAGCCAGCTGAAAACATAAGCCGATAAGAAATCATTTGCCTGAAGGTCTATCCTTCCAGAAACAGCACTTGCAGCAATAATTCCAAGAAAAAATGGGGTGATCAGACTCGAATAGACAAATATCGGTGTGTATATTTTTTGCATGTCGTCTTCTACCGCATCATAGTTTCTGAAGACAAAAGCTGTTCCGCGGGCAATGATACCCAGCAACATGCAGACAAGGGGAATATGAAGGTATACAGAAACAGTAGTGTATATTTTAGGAAAGCCTACAAAGAGAATCACAACGGCGATAATGAGCCACATGTGATTGGCTTCCCATATCGGGCCAATCGCATCGTACATTGTTTTTCTGGTTCTGTCTTTATTTCCTTTAGCGGTAAATAACTCAATAATTCCGGCACCGAAATCGGCTCCTCCCAGAAGGATGTACAATAAAATGGCGGTCCAGAGAAAAATAATAACAACGTATATCATAGAACTAGCTTTTAGGAACTTCAGTTGAAGAATCGTATAACTTACCCACCATGGCAATCTGGCGGTATAACAATAAACTCACAATTACAGAAAGCGAAATGTACACCCCGGTAAAAAGGTAAAAGGAATACGCAATTCCCGGCATGGGGGTAACCGCATCGGCAGTCCTCATGATCCCGTTAATGATCCAGGGTTGTCGCCCAACCTCAGTAACCGTCCAGCCGGCTTCCAGCGCAATAAAGCCCATAGGCGTAGCCATCACAAATAATTTCAATAGCCAGCTGCTGGTCTGCCATTGCTTCTTCTTCCAAAGCGCAATAAAATACAATAGTGCCAGACCAACCATAGCCATTCCCAATCCAACCATTATCTGAAAAGCGTAATGTGTTACTGCAACCGGAGGTTGGTTTTCTTTGGGCACACTATCCAGACCCTTCACTTCGCCATTAAAATCGCCGGTCGCCATAAAACTAAGCAAGCCAGGAATTTTGATGGCATAATCTACTTTTTTTCCGGCCGTATCAGGAATACCTCCAATAATCAGCGGCGCATTTCTTTCGGTATGAAAATGAGCCTCCATGGCTGCCAGTTTAGCCGGCTGACGCTTTGCTACGTCTTTAGCGGAGATATCGCCACTGATGGGCTGTAAACAGGCTGCAATTGTTCCGAACACTGCGGCAATCTTAAATGCCTTACTGTGAAAGGCTACATTTTTACCCCTGAGGATCATTAAGGCATGAATCCCGGCAACTGCAAAACCTGTCGACACAAAAGCGGCTACTGTCATGTGCAGTGCCTGAGAAAACCAGGCATCATTGAACATCGCCTTTATCGGATCAATATTAAGGTATTGTCCGTCTATATAATCAAAACCTGCCGGACTATTCATCCAGGCATTCGCAGCGACCACCAGGATCCCCGATAACAATCCGCTGATACCAACCACCACTCCTGTTGCCCAATGAAACCAGGGATTGATCCGGTTCCAGCCATACAGGTAAAATCCAAGTGCAATCGCTTCAATAAAAAATGCCGTTCCCTCTAAAGAGAAAGGCATTCCGAATATAGGGCCCGCATGCTCCATAAATT
The DNA here is from genome assembly GCF_001721645.1 of Pedobacter steynii. NCBI lineage: Bacteria > Pseudomonadati > Bacteroidota > Sphingobacteriia > Sphingobacteriales > Sphingobacteriaceae > Pedobacter > Pedobacter steynii. The sequence continues at coordinate 613,745 of NZ_CP017141.1, forward strand.
TAGGCCAGAGCAGGCCCAGTTCAAAAGACAGTACTGTTCCTGAAACCGCACCCGTAGCGAAAAAAATAGCCACTCCCTTACTCCAGGCTTTTGTGACATCACGGTAAACTACATTTTTGGTTTTAAGCCAGTAAAAGTGTGCCAGAGACATAAAAAATGGCATCACCATTCCAATACAAGCAAATACAATGTGAAAGCCAAGAGAAAAGGCCATCTGAAGGCGGGCAGCTAAAAAATCGTCCATATTAAAGTTTTAATAAACGGTAATGGATAAAAGAAATCTTGCCCGCTAAGTTAAGGCTTAATGACCGCAGAACATATTTTTTCCCAATTAATTAAACATAAAGAAGTAAAAATAATCTACGAATAAATTGTATTACTACGATACTTTCGTATGTTTACAATATTATCGTAGATGAGCCTGATTATTGAACCAAAAAACAACAACATGAAAAAACAGATTTTGTTATTAAGTGGCATTACGGCCTTACTTTTCAGTACTGTCAAAGCACAGAAAGCAGATAGCATCCGGGCAAAAGCAATTTATGCATTTACCCATATCAAAGACACCACTCAGCGCGATAAAACGGTCAGCGAAGAAATGGTTCTGCTTCTCGGTAGCAAAACCAGCGCCTACCTGAGTATGGATAAAATCCGTTTTGACCTGCAGCGTAAAAAAGATATTGAAGAACAGATCAAAAACTCGGTTCCGGGAAAGCTGAGCATTAACATCAAAGCCAATCCTAAAAGTGTAACCAATGATGAGTTCTATCAGTATCCGGCCGACAAAAAAATCATAATCAAAAAGAAACTGGTCAACAACTACCTCATTGAAGAACCGCTTCCCGAGATCAATTGGAACATCAGCTCGGATACGATTACAATTTCCGGTCTGAAATGTCAGAAAGCAATCGCTCATTTTAAAGGCAGAAACTATACCGCCTGGTTTTGTCCGGACCTCCCTTTTCAAAGCGGCCCCTGGAAGCTCAATGGCTTACCTGGATTAATTCTGGAAGCCTATGATGCTAAACAAGAAGTAGTCTTTAAGTTTCAGGGCTTTGAAAAGGTGCACAATACCACTCCTGTAAATGAGGAAGCAGAATCAGCTATTGGTGGGATCAGCATCAGTGGAAAAGTAAAAATCTCCGGATTAAGTAGTGCGGAGTTGCTGAACTCCCCGACATTTTATTTACCCAAAGGCAGCATAAAAACTACCCAGAAGGAGTTTGACAAACTCAATGAGGCGATGAAGAAAGATCCTGATGGTTTCATCAATTCTTCAATGGCTGCTGAAGGCCGGATGACAAGCGGACGAAGGACCACGAGTAAAACCACGATCATCACGGAAACGGAAAACAATCCTATAGAATTAGCTGAGGTAAAATGAAAATAGCTATTTTTTGGATCAGTCTCCTTTGGTGTTTGTTTTTCATGAAGCAGGCTATGGCGCAAAATCAGATCACCGGACAGGTCAAAGACCAAAAGGGAAAAGCTGTAAATGCAGCTACAGTTACTTTGAAAAGCGGTGATGGAAAGATTATCGCCTTTACCCGAAGTAATGAAAATGGAGCTTATCAGCTTAAGCTTCCGGCAGCACAAACTACCGGGTTTTCTATTGAAGTAAGTAGCCTGGGCTATAAACGGGAAGTACAATCGCTATCCGACCAGAACAAAGGATATGATTTTGTACTCAGTGAATCCACCATCGCCCTACCCACGGTCGTCATCAATAACAGACCCAGGTTAAGGCTGGATGGCGATACCCTAAACTACAAGTTATCAGATTTCAGTAATCCGCAGGACCGGGTATTGGGTGATGTATTGAAAAAAATGCCGGGGATTGAAGTGGCTAACGATGGCAAAATCTCCTACAATGGCAAAAACATCTCTAACTTTTACATTGATGGCGACAATCTCCTGGATGATAAATACAACATTGCGACGAAAAGCATACCTAAAGAAGCGGTAGACAAGGTCCAGGTGATTCAGAATGACCAACCTATAAAAATGCTCAGGAATAAGACAAACAGCGATGACGTCGCCCTGAACATCACTATAAAAAACGAGGCAAAACTCAGACTGATGGGCCAGGCCAGCCTCGGTGCCGGTCTTCCAAACCGCTTCGATGAAAATATCAATGGAATGATGTTCAATAAGAAATATAAGGGCATCAATTACCTGAAAGGGAACAACATCGGAAATGATCCGGCCAGGGAAATCACTGCCCATAATTTCTCAGACCTGAATGAGCGCCTGAACAACAATAAACCAGGCGCGCTTTTATCTACAGGAGCCGCCGGCGTACCAGACCTGCCCCAGAACAGATACCTGTTTAACCGGGCCGCCCTACTCAACGTCAATAACCTCTTTAACCTGAAAAAAGAAGTACAATTAAAAACAAACCTCTATTATCTGATAGACCGCCAGCAAAGGGATTATGATAAGTTTACAGAATATTACCTGCCTTCAGGAAATGTAAGCTTTACAGAAAAACAAAACAATACGGCAAGACCAGATCAGCTCAGGGCGCAGGCAAGCCTGAACATCAACCGGGAAAATTCCTACCTCGACAATACTTTCATCAGCAATTATAAACCGACGAAATATCAGGTGGGCTTAACCACAAATGGAATTCCGTTCGGGCAGCAACTGCAACAAAGAGCATTTGACATTTCGAATGAATTCAGTTACCTGAATACCCTTAAGAACGGGCATATCTACAACCTGTATTCTTATTTAAGTTATAGCAATCAACCGGAAAAACTTCAGGTCAACTCTGGTTTGAATGAGGAGCAATTTAACAATGGAATCCCCTATTCAGGATTAATCCAGCAAAGCAATACCCCGGCCTATTTCTCGAATAGCTACCTCTCCTTTAAAAAGGTATCATCCGGAATTATTCAAACTTATAAAACCGGTTTTAGTTTCCAGGATCAACAATTAAATTCAGAACTCCAGACCATACAACAGAATTCACAGGTCCAGCCGGCTGCAATTGATGCGGTTAACGATCTTCAATGGAAGCGTTCCAACCTCTACGCCGAAGGATTATATGAATTTGAGACGAAAAATGAAAAATTAAAAGCGAGTCTCAATGTACCGTTGAGCTATCAGTACATTCATTATCAGGACCCAGGCTATGCATTGGATAGAAAAATGAACCGTTTCTTTGTAAACCCGGGATTGAGGCTCAAATACCAGACTGGAATAGAAAACTATTTACAACTTTCCTATACCCTAAAAAATGAGCTGGGCACGATGGACGACGTTTACCGGGGGGCTATATTGAGAAATTATCGCAGTTTGTACACCAATAATGCCCCTTTGTCTGAACAAAAAAACAATACGGCTGCACTTAGCTTCACTTACAGAAAGGCCATTACCCTTTTCTTTTTCAATCTGCAGGCGAGCTACAGCAACATCAACCTGAACACCATCTCTTCCAGTATACTGACCAACAACCTGCAGGAAAGGATTGTATTACCTTATGAAAATAACATCAACGCTTATAATCTGGCGGGAAATGTCAGCAAATACTGGTTTGAATTGAGAACGACGTTCAGCATGGGATTAACCTGGTCAAAAACCAGGAGCAACCAGTTTCAGAATAATGAACTACTTCCTTACAATGCGATTAACAATGGAATAAAAGCCGGATTCCAAAGCAAAATCAGCAGCACGACCAATTTCAATTATGCTGTAAATTATAACGTGATGGAAAGTAAAAGCACGCTAAATAAAGAAGAATCTATAAAGTATAAACAGCTGAGACAACTGGCAGAACTTTCGTTTATGCCGGTCAAAGATCTTTTCCTCAACTTATCTGCTGAACACCTTTATACCAAACAATCCGGGCAGGACAGGTTGAGCTATATTTTCTCAGACCTGAGTGCCAGGTATAAGGTTAATAAGATCAATACCGATTTTGAATTTGGAATCAGCAATCTTGGAAACATAAAGACCTATAGAACGGTATACCTGTCGGGAAATGCCTTTACTTCCGGAACTTATCAGATACCGGGAAGGATTGCGATGTTTAAAGCTGCCCTGACTTTTTAAAGATCTTGGTATAAATACGAATCCCTTTGGTTTTTGGGTACTGGTCGTTCTTCTGAATATCGACCCGCTCAATATCAAGGGGATTCAGCTCTTTCATCCTTTCTTCAGAAACTTCTATATCGTCGATATAAGTTTTAATATCCTGATCCTTTCCGGGAAATACTCCTTCCGGCGACCTGGAGTCATTGCTCTTTCTTTTAATAATCAACACCCTTACGGAATCTGGGTTACCGGAAGGTACCGCAGCACCGATCTTGAAAACCGACATTCTCACCTTTCCCGGAGCATCATCCTCATTAGCCGCTCCGGCATTTAGGCGCCTGATGTGTACAGTGGTCAAACGTTTTCCACTATCTGCTTCTTTGATCTCCATAGCCATTTCTTCTGCGGAGTTATAGCTCATTTTATCTGGCCGGGGGCTAATTTCCTGAGCTGCATTTTTATTTTTTCTCTTGACCACTTTCTTCTTAACTGCTTCAGCTGGTTTTTCTGTCACTAAAGAAGGAGACTGCCTTGTTTTGGTTTGAAGCCTCTCCTGAAGGCCAAGGTTCTCTTTGAGTTCCGTTTTAAATAAGGTAAACGCAGTCGTCAGCACCAGGAGCACTGGCAGTAAAAACACGTACCGGATCAACTGAACATCAGATGATTTTTTTGAATTCATCATGATAATCCGCCTTTTTATTCCGGTAATATTGAAATTATTCATCAATACTGAAGGGGCGCTGGCAGTTAAAGTATGAATCATACTATATTGATAAGCCCTACGGTCTACTCCTCTCTGCAAAATCCGTTGGTCTGTGATGAACTCCACATTTTCTTTAATTGCCTTCCTCATGTACCAGACTCCCGGATTAAACCAATAAAAAACAGTGGTCAGCTCTGCCATCAGAATATCGATGGTATGCCATTCTTTCACATGAACCTCTTCATGTGCCAATACCGCATTCAGCTCCAAGGGCTGGTGAAGCTGCGGATTGAGGTAAATGTTTTGCCAAAAAGAAAAAGTATTGATGTTTCCATTCAGAAAGCGGACCTGATACTGACTAACCTCTCCTGGAACAGAGCTTCGATGCACCCGATAAAGCGAATAAAATCTGATCATCATCCGGAACGCCATAAACAGTACCCCTGCCCAGAAAATAATTCTGGCAATTAACCAGTAATCAAGGCCGGGGGCATCGGTACTCAAAATATAAAAGGTAGGCAAAGCGGCGGCTATAGGTTTTACCAGAGCCTCATTTTTTGCAAAAATGACTATAGGATCCACAAATGGATATAAAGAAGAGAACACAATTCCAGCCAGTAAAAAGAACCTGTTCAGGGTATAGAAAGTAAGTTTACGAAGAATCAGGTAATACGCCAGACAAAAAACGATCAGCGCAGCATTTACTTTCAACAGAAAAACAAATAATTCAGGCATCACATCAGTCTTTAGGATTTTCTATGAGGTTGATAATTTCTTTCAGTTCATCCGCACTAATCTTATTGTCTTTGGCAAAAAAAGCCACCAGTTCTTTATAGGAATTTTGAAAATAATCATTCACAAAGCCACTCATAAAGCGCTTTTTATATTCAGCTTCCTTGACTTTAGCACTGTAACGATAAGCATTAGCAAATTTCTCGCTTTTTAAAAATCCTTTCCGTTCCAGGTTTTTAACGGTTGAAGCCAGGGTAGTGTAAGGAGGCTTAGGCTCATGTAACAGCTCCATGAAATCTTTGATGAAACCTGCACCAAATTGCCAGACTGCCTGCATGGCTTCTTCTTCCTGTATAGTTAACTTTTCCATAATTACGATATTATCGTAAATATACGAACTATACGTTGACTATTCCAAATTCATCAGCTCACAAAAGCATCGCCTTCGATAGACTAATTTCAACAATAAATTAATTTATAGTTACAAATTCAACCAAACAAGAAAAATACTGCATAGATTCATCATTCATTAATTGATGCAACTATGAATCTAAAAACCATTCTGCTCGGGTTCCTCCTGCTATCCTCAGCCTCCGGCTGTAAAAAAACAACTTCATTAACTAGCCCTCCAAAAACGGAAGAAGAACAGGAATCACCCGAAACTCAGCTTCTTCCCGTAAAAATTGAAAGAGGAAAAGCCCTGATCAACCTGAAGTACCTGGACGACAAACCTGTATTAACTGAAATTACTTACCCCAATGGAGAAGTGGCAAAACTCATTTACACGAAAACCGGATACCTCTCCAGATTGGAACATTACAAGAACAACAAAATCGTTCAGTATTTCAGCTATGCACTGGATACAGAATTTAGGATCAGCAAAATACAAAGCTGGAATCTTAAGGATGAAAGTTTCAGCCTCAGCCATCAATATACCCTTGCTTACGACAAGCAGCATGGCATCAATAACCTGAAGAAGTATGACCTGGCTTCCGATCTTCTGGAAGAAAAAATACTGGACTATTCTGCCCAGGGCAATCCTGTAGCCATTACCCTGATCAAAAAGAGCACGAGTAAGGAGAGCATCTGGGCATATGATGATCGGGCCGGGATATTTTCCAATCTTCCTTATGCCTCATTACTGTTCTTAGAGCAGGAAAACCAGGATATCTGCATGGGAAAAAATAATCCGCTCAGTTCCATTACGCGCCGGTCGCCTTCAGAAAACCAAACGTTTAGTTATACCTATAACAACACCGGTTATCCTTCAGAAATTATCCGAAAAAAAGGCAGCATTTCAGAGACCATAAAAATCACCTACAAGGCAATCAAACGGACAGATTAACTATTTTTTGAGCAAGCGTTCAGCCCGGTACAGGTAATCTACTGCCTGCAGAATTTTTGCTTTCAGCTTAGGATTGTAATCAGGATGGGCTTTCAGAAAGTCCGTTACCACCTGAACAGCCTCTGTGCTTTGATAATTGCTAAAGGTAGATTGCAGCCAGTTCTGTGGAAAGAAAATATCTCCGGTAGTTTGAATCTCAGTCAGCATCTCCAGGCTCTTAGGCAAGTACTTCACAGAAGTAGCTTGTCTGAGCGGATGGTGCAAATAATACAAAGCCACACCAACATTGGATTCCTTTGCCCTGTTTTCTTTCCGTTCCATACTTTTAAAAAAAGCCTCCCGTTCAGTAAGCTCCGGGGAGACCGCAGGCATGATAAATTCAAACCGTTTTCTCCGGTCTTCATTACTGATTCTGTTCAATTGCTCTTTCAGTATTGCTGATCCGTTTTCCTCCCGGAGTGCTAAAGAAAAAGCTAAAGAAGTATAGTCATCTTCAGAAAGCTTAAGCCCTTCCGGTGCCTTCCGGTTTTTCCAGATCTGAAACAGCTGACGCCCTGCTTCCTTAGATAAAAAGATATCCTGATAAGCCTTAAATAACAGCTTCTTATGATTTGAAGCAGATTGTCCAAGCATGGCCTTCCATAAGGACTGTTCTAATGTGGAGGCCTGCAAAGCTCTTCCTTCCGCATCTGTAAACTCCCAGAAAATCGAAGCAATATATCCGGTAATCAGTTTAAGGTTTAGCTCTTCCTTTTCTTTATCCAATCCTGTGATGAAAAGGTTCAGTAACTCAGCCGGCTTTATCGCCCTTCCGCTAAGCATATTCTCATACAGTGAAATATAAGCCGAAGCCCTATCCAGTGGCTTGTTAATTTGATAAAGGTTCTTAAACATTCCCTGATCCAGCGGCCATAATCCATAACCCTGACCGGAAGAGTTAAATTGAACAAATAGCGGAGCTTCTAATCCAATGGCTTCCTTCAATTCTACTTCCGCCCTATCCAGGTTTACGGTAAGTTCTTTAACAGCACCAGGATAATGTAAAGTAAGCTCAAAGAGTTGAGGCCATACTTTATCCTTTCCATATTCCGGTTTTTGCTGAATGCTGAACCTGCTGATTTTATGATCTTTCTGCTCCAGGACATAATCAATTACCGGCCTGCCGGTATCATTTACCCAAACCTTGTTCCATTCCTGTAAATCCGCATCTGCATAGTGATCCAGAATGGTAATCAGATCCGGCCAGGAAGCATTACCATTGGCAAACTTCTTCAGGTACTCCCTTACCCCCTGCTGAAATTTGTCTTTACCCATCAGGCGTTCCAGTTGCCTCATCATGATTGGTGCCTTATGATAAATGATATTGCCATACAATGTGCCGGCGTCTTTTAAATTGTCCAGGTCCTGACGGATGGGGTTTGCACCAATACTACGGTCTACCCCATATGCTGCGGGAAAATGGTCGACTAAAAACTTCAGGTCAAACACCTCTTTTCCGGTGATGGCTTCCGTACTTTTATCTGCCATAAAGTTAGCAAAGACCTCTTTCATCCAGACGTCTGTAAACCAGTTCATGGTCACCAGATCTCCGAACCACATATGCGCTGTTTCATGGGCAATGAGGTTGTTTCTGGAATTCCACTGGTCTTTTGTTGCTCCGGCATCAAGAAACAATGCAGACTCTTTATACTGAATTGCCCCTACATGTTCCATTCCCCCAAATTGAAAATCAGGAATAGATACGAAGTCAAACTTCTGAAACGGATAGGGAATTCCCGTCCATTCTTCCAGAAATTTCAATGAGCTTCCGTGGATTTTGAAGACTTCGTTAAGGCTATGGTTGATCTTGGCAGTATCTGTTTCCCGATATAAAAAATTTGCCTGTAAATGGTCCATTCCAGCTCTTGCAGATTTGAATTTGCCTGCAGCAAAGGAGAAAAGATAGGTACTAATGGTATCTGAAGTATGAAAACGATAAGTTTTACGGAGACCATTTAGCGTAGAATCTTTGAGGCTCCCATTGGCTATGGCCTTCCAGTCTGAAGGCACTTGTAAAGTTAAAGTGTATACCGCTTTCAGGTCTGGCTGATCAAAACAAGGAAATACTGTTCTTGCCCTGTCGGGTACAAACAAGGTATAAAGGTAATCGGCGTTGCGGTTTAATGCTCCATTCCCCGCAGTAAATTCCAGATCTACAACATTCTCCCCCTGTTTTAAGTATCTGGTTGCAATAACCAGATGTTCATTTACATGTACCATCTCTATTTGGCTTCCATTAACAGCAATACTTTTAACCTTTGCCGGGTCCTCCCTGAAGTCAAGTTGCAGCGGGTATTTGTTTGATTTTAGCTGGAAGGAAACCTTTTCCTTAGCACCAATCTGCTGACTTTTCTCTGCCGGGATGTCCAGATCCAGTTGATAATGGACTTTACTGATCGTTGCCTTTCTATAGCGGGCAAGCTGATGAGAAACACCATTTTCAGGATTTGCACCCGGAATGGATTTAACCGCAGAACAGGAAAAAAATAGGGCAGCAAATGCCGGAAGAAGGTGACGTACATGAAGCATCTGGCTAATTTAGGGAATGATTTTCTAATTTATTCGTCAAGTTTAATAACTACGAATGTATTTATCTGAAATAAGCATTCTTTAATGTAATTTAGTAGCAACAAAACTTAAATCAGATGAAAACAACATTAAAAACGGTGCTGCTTCTTGCTTTAGCAGTATCATTAAGCACTGAACTTCAGGCCCAGGGCGTTAAATTGCCACAGGCAAGTTCTGCTCAGACCATCACACAAAGCTTTGGATTAGGAAAAGTAACCCTCTCTTATTCTCGTCCCAACACTAAAGGCCGTAAAGTTTTCGGTGCAATGGAACCTTTTGGTCAGGTTTGGCGTACCGGAGCAAACGGAGCAACTTCAATCACCTTTACAGATGCCGTGAAAGTTAACGGACAGGAACTTGCTGCAGGAACTTATGGTGTGTTTACCATTCCAGGTAAAGACGAATGGACCGTAATATTCAATAAAGACGCCAAACAATGGGGTGCTTATGAATATAAAGAAGCGGAGGATGTATTGCGCATCAAGGTTAAACCGGTAAAACTAAAAGACAAAGTAGAGACATTTACAATGCAGTTTGCCAACGTTTTTCCTACTACAGCTCAATTGCAACTGGCATGGGAGAATACAGGAGTAAACATCGACCTGTCTACAGAAATTGATGCCCAGGTAATGGCAAGCATCGAGGAAGCGATGAAAGGCGAGAAAAAACCATATTTCTCCGCAGCACAATACTACTTTGAAAATGGTAAAGACCTGAATAAAGCATTGGAGTGGATCAACGCTGCTGAAGCAGCTGATGGTAAAGCACCATGGGTGAAATTATGGAAAGGCCGTATTCAACTGAAAAAAGGTGATAAAGCAGGTGCCATTGCGACTGCAGAAGCCGGAATCAAATTGGCTGCAGAAGCTAAAATTGATGAGTATGTAAGGTTAAACAGCGCATTATTGGCTGAAGCTAAGAAATAAGCTTTCCTTAAAAAAAGAAGCCCTGTTGTGATCACAACAGGGCTTCTTTTTTTAGTTTATAACCGTCTTTTTATCTTTTCCTATAAGCTGTTGTAAGATCAATGCCACGAGTATCACCAGCAGACATCCAATCACATTGAGCCATAAATAAGCTACCCATTCCTGCTGACCAATCAGAATAACGGCAATTTCAGCTACGATGGCTGCAAGAAATACCGCTCTTCCGTTTACCTGCTTCAGGTAAAAGGCAACCAGAAATACGCCTAATATGGTTCCATAAATATAAGAACCCAGGATGTTCACAGCTTCCAGCAGATTCCCGATCTTACTGGCATACAAGGCCATAATGATACAGATCACACCCCAGAATACAGTGGCCAGCCTGGAAGCCTGTAAATATTCGTGATCCGAACCATCTTTCCTGATCAGCCGTTTATAGATATCAATAACGGTAGTAGAAGCCAGGGAGTTCAGTGCACTGGCCGTTGATCCCATAGAAGCCAGGAAGATAATGGCGATCAGCAGGCCAATCAACCCTTTCGGCAGGTATTGCGTAACAAAACTCAGGAATATATAATTGTTGTCGTTAATATCCGCGGCTTTATCGTTCTTCGTCATCAGGTTTGTCACCTCTTTTCGAATCCCCTTTCCCTTTTCATCGGCATTCTGCAAGGCTTTCCGCTGCAGGTCAATTTCGGCTTTATTGTCCTGATCCAAAGCCAGGTTCATTTTATCAACAACCAGCTGTTTTTCCTTAAAGGCTGAATCATATGCGGCCTTTAGCTTGTTCAGTTCCGGATTATATTCACTTTTCTCCAGCTTGTTTAATTCAAAGCTATTGAAGAAAATCGGTGGGCGGTTATACTGATAAAATGTAAATACCAATACCCCGATTAATAAGATAAGAAACTGCATGGGAATCTTCACCAGGCCATTCATCAATAAGCCCAACCGGCTCTGATTAACAGAGGCGCCGGATAGATAACGTCCAACCTGACTTTGATCGGTTCCGAAATAGGAAAGCTGCAGAAAGAAACCACCAATCAATCCGGACCAGACCGTATAAGGATTTTGAAGATCAAACTTAAAATCGATTGCGTTTGTTCTTCCCATTTTTCCGGCAATACTGATCGCTTTGCCGAAACCAATATCCCCGGGCAATAGATGAACCACCATAATTCCCGCAGCAAAAAGTCCGCAGAAAATAATGCTCATCTGCAGCATTTGAGTATAGGATACGGCTTTAGTTCCTCCATAAACGGTATAGAAGACCACCAGACTCCCCATAAATAAAGTGGTATAAGTGGTATTGATGTCTAAAATCGTCGAGAGAATGATCGAAGGTGCATAAATGGTGATTCCGGTAGATAAGCCCCTTTGGATCAAAAACAGAAAAGCCGTTAAAGCCCTGGTATTTAAGTCAAATCTTTGTTCCAGAAATTCGTAGGCTGTATACACTTTCAATCTGTGGTAGATCGGGACAAAGGTGATACACAAGACGATCATCGCCAGCGGCAGACCGAAGTAAAACTGCACAAAGCTCATCCCCGAAGAATAAGCCAGGCCCGGGGCCGATAAAAAGGTGATCGCACTGGCCTGGGTTGCCATCACGGAAAGGCAAACATGATACCAGGGTAAACTTTGGTTGCCCAACAGGTATCCCTGAATATTCTGGGCCCCACGACTTTTATAAACGCCGTAAACCACAATTACCACCAGTGTGAGGATCAGAACTCCCCAGTCTACATTACTCATTCAAAATATTTAGTAAACACGTAAAAAATGACGATTAAGAAGACCAGCCATGCAATCAGAAACCTGTAAAATGTCCGGTAGTTATCCATTATTTCTGTTTTGAAATTAAATTCACAAACAAGCGGTAGGCTCCGGGAACACCGGCAGGTAATTGCCTGAAGAAAGAAAGAGAAGTATACACAAATCGTCCTTTACCGTAATCAGAAACAATTAAGGATCCGTTTTTCTCGGGTTCCCCGGCATCATGCATCCCAAGAACAGGGGTGTATTTAGGGTCAATATTCGTTGCAAAATATAAACCTCTTTCCTGTACCCAGCCATCGAAATCTTTAGCGCTGATTTTATTCGGATAATTTAACACCGGATGTCCTGGATTCAGCAGGGTCACTGCCGCATCTTCTTCCGTTACACGGTCTCTTGATAAACTGAAAGGGTAAGGTCCCAGATCATTCCGTTTTAACGGACCGTTTACGTTGTACTGGACTAGCAACACCCCACCATTTTCTACGTATTTCATCAGCTTAGGCTGCATAGCATTAACCTGCTCATTGACGTTATACAAACGAACCCCGGTAACAATGGCATCAAAGGCCGAAAGATCAGAGTTGATCACCTGCCGCTCGGAAAGCTGTTGTACCTCAAAACCAATCTGTTTTAAAGACTCTGGAACCAGGTCACCCGCTCCTGCAATAAATCCAATTTTTTTACCGGCGATCTTCAGATCGGTATGGTCTATCCTTGCTTCAGAAAAAGGGAATAAGGTCTGTACCGGAATATGATCATAATTCAGTACGCGCAAACCCTGATGATAGCTTTGACCATCAACCATTACCTTCAGGGCAAAATCACCACCAATGGATTTTGCTCCGGGGTTGAGCTTAAATGATACCGTTTGCTCTTCTCCTTTTTTATCCATTGAAAAATCAATTTTCTGCGGACTGATGCTCCATCCCGAAGGCAGCTGAGGAACCAGCTCGCCTTTCACCCGGTCCCGAAAACTCTGTAGCTGAATGGAAATAACCTTGCTTTCATTTCCGTTAAACAGGAATGCTTTTTCGCCCAATGTTGCCGTAACCGGAGGCGCAATCACCAAAGGTTGATATACTTCCCCTTTTACCGGATCAGTAAATTTATAGACTACAGGATATTTTTTCTCGATCAGCGTTTCAGCAATTCTGATCCTGAATACTCCATTTACCAGAGCAGGATTCTCCGGAAGTCCGATAAGCTGGAGCTCTTTCACTTCAAAACTTCCCTGCCCATGTTTATTTTCCAGCCAATGGGGCTGAGTATTATGGTTGGCACTGCCAAATATTTTACGTTCTGCAGAAAGCAATTCATTAGGTCGCAGATCGGCTGAAAGCCCGGTTTGGACCTCTTCGATATGAATGGGATAAGGAAAATCAGCTTTGATCCTGGCAATTGCCTGAATTCTTACCCCAATGGAATCATGAAGCGCGTAAGCCTGATTTGCCGCAGCAGCTTCAATCCAGATTCCCGAACAAGCCAGAATCAGGTTGTCCAGCAACTCATGTTTAAAAGGCTTTCCTTTTACCAGTGTTCTTAATTTCAGGAGCTTGGCAACAGATGCTGAAGGGTTTGAAACCTGATATTCTTTATTGATCTCCGTAACTATTTTTTGGATTTCTGTATTTCCGGAATTTCTGTTTAAGGTAAAATCCACTCCCTCAAAAAGGTCTGATTTTGCCTTTTCACCAGCCACTGGGCTAAAATATTCAATAGCCTGTCCGCGTTGTCTGGAAGAGCCAAAACCCTGGCTTTTATGATTTGATCTGCTCTCCGCAGCAATTTCCCCGTATCCTTTTCCCAATAAAGCATTATATAATCCTACATCAATTTTTAGCTGATCCTCTGACGTCGTATTGTTCCCTCCGAAATTAAAGGTATTCCAGACGATACGTTTCGCCTGCCAGGGTTTCACAAACGCCAGTTGTTCCGGAAATTGTTTGGGATCTGCAGCAGCCGAAAAGGCTTCCCGCGCAAGAATTGCAGAACCGGAATGGTGTCCATGTCCGGCACGTGAATCTTCAGGGAAACGGGTAATGATGACATCAGGTTGAAACTTACGGATCACCCAGACCACATCAGAAAGAATTTTTGCTTTATTCCAGATCTTAAAACTTTCCTCAGGGTTTTTGGAGAAACCAAAATCATTGGCCCTGGTAAAAAACTGCTCTGCGCCGTCCGTTCTTCTGGCAGCAAGCAGCTCTTGCGTACGGATCAACCCTAAAAGCTCTGCCTGTTCCGTACCGATGAGGTTTTGCCCCCCATCCCCTCTGGTCAGCGAAAGATAGCCGGCACGTACCTTCTTTTCTTTAGCCAGATAGGCTAAAAGGCGTGTATTTTCATCATCAGGATGCGCAGCAACATATAAAACGCTTCCGGTTACATTTAAACTTTCCAGCCCTTGTTTTATTTCAGCCGAATGGAGTGGCGCCGCAAACTGTGCCTGTAAAAATAAAGGAAACACAGCCGGCAGCAAAAGCAGGTATTGACGAAATTTCATAAACAGATCTTAATTCTCGAATGTAAATAAAACATCCCCAATCTGAAACTTAATTCCGTCAATAACCGTAACAATCCTGAAAAGTACGACGAATTTACAGGAGAATTTTGCTGCTTACTTCTTTGTCAATGGTAATAAAGCCAGGATACTTAATCAATGCTCCACCTACTTTGATACTTGGTCTGATCTTTAAAGTCAGAATTCCTTTTTTCTCTCCCCCATTCTTGTTGCCTTGTAGAAATTCCGTGATTTCATTCATCACTTTGCTGTTGGTTACAAAAGGATAGATGTTTGCAACCATGTCCAGAGGAACGATGGTAGATCGTCCTGGTTCAATATTGACTTCCTGGTTCACAAAACCATTTACCAGTTCCTGTCTGTTGATGAGAATCTTGTACTCAAACTCATTAATTGCAGCAGCGTTACCACTTGGGTTAGTGATCTCCAGGTTTAATCTTGCCTTTAGTGGAATGTCTTTTCTTAACAAACCCAGAGCCAGACCAGGAAGACTTGCCAGGTTGATATCCTGATTGTTGATCAACCTTTTAACGTCTGTACCTGCCAGGGAAATCTGATCTGCAGAATGGATTTTGTAAGTGCATTTTTCCAATGCTTTTATTTGATTGGCTTGCTTACCGATGCCACAGCTCTGAATAATAATTGCCGTCAGGCAGAAGAAAATGATCTTTTTCATGGTATTTATGTTGCTTTCTTTGTGTGCAGATTTAAAGGTACAATAATAGCGCCATTTAGCTATAATGGTTTAAAAAGTCAAATGATAACAACTCATCACCGTTTAGTTGATTCCATTAATAAGCTGAAAAATCTCCTGTTTTGATTTTTCAAATATCTCTCCTCCAAACTCTTCGTTGTCCAGTGACATCGTGGTTACATCATTGACCCCCATCATTCCGAAAACGAACTGCAAATAGCTGGTTTGAAAATTCATATGTTCATTTTTTTCATGCTGCCCATAGCCGGTATCTCCTCTGCTCGAAAGGATGTACATCTTTTTGTTTTCCAGCAACCCGACGTAATCCCCGTCCGGTTTACCAGACCGGAACTTCCAGGTTTCATTGATCCGCATCACCTGATCGATATATGATTTTAATCCGCTGGGTATTGACCAGTTGTACATTGGAGTTCCGATGACATAGATATCGTTCTCCTTCAATTCCTGAACCAATTCGTTGCTGAATTGTAATTCGGCCTGATTTTCAGCATTCTTGTCCTTTGGTTTTAAAAAAGCACCTGCAATCCATTTTTCATTAATTGCCGGTACAACTTCTAATCCAATCTCCCGGAAAGTAAAACGATCCTCCGGATACCGGCTTGCCCAGTTGTCCATAAATGACTGGGTCAACATTCTGCTATACGACCGTTCTGTTCTTACACTTGCATTAATTATCAATATTTTTTTCATCTGCTTTAAATTTTGAGAAAGCAAAACTCAGCATAACGAACATCAAAAATATTGACCTAGTTCAATGACTTTTTATTTTTCCGCCTGATCCTGCTTAAAAATTCAGCAGAAATCCCCAGATAGGAAGCGATGAGGTATTGTGGGATTTTGGCCGCAAGCTTTGGATAACTTTGTAAAAAATCTACATACCGGTGTTCGGCATTATAGACATTGTTCATCACAATCCTCTTCTGCAAAGTGCCCAGATAACCTTCCAAAATGATTCTGAAATATCTTTCCATAGCAGGGATCTGCTCCAGCATGCTTTGAAAAGAAGCAAAACTGATCTGCAAAAGTTCGGTCCTCTCCAAGGCCTGGATGTTGTAGATAGAGGGCATTTGCTTTCGAAAGCTATCTATATCTGTCGCCCACCAGTCATCTGTTGCAAAATAAAGAATCTCCTCTTGTCCGGTATCCGCGTTGATATAGAATGCTTTCAACGTTCCGGAGATGATGTAATTGTCCTTTCGGCAAATCTCTCCATTTCTCAGCAGGAAGTCGTTTTTCTCCAATACCTTTTTGGTCCAGAACGAATTCAAAAGCAGGATCTCCTCTTCGCTGAGCCTGACATGCTTCGAAATGTTATCGGTTAATTGATGTGTTGAGTTCAAATCGATCCTTTAAATTTATTTTATCAATAAGAACAATTTGCAATATATTTCCTTATAAAGGTTGAAAAATCCAATTATAATTGATATAAAGAGTCAATTCCCCCTCCATCAGGCAGCTTTGTTCCGGCTCTTACGCTGTCTTTTTGTACTTTCCAAAGACAACACCAATAAAACTGAAAATAGCATTTCAGACAAGGAGACCTCATGTAAAAGGCTGCCCGAAATTTGGGGCAGCCTTAAAAACCAATTAAATACGGTTAAATTAGTTTACCGGATAAAGTGCTTTGATTGCAATCTTATCATTTGCTGTAAAAGGACGATTATTTGCACCCATACAGGCCAGCATCCATGACTCAGGATCTGCGCCTACTGGTGTACCAGGAATATGAATCGCACCTACTCCTGCCTGTCCTTCGTTAGCAGCCATAAAGTAATCCATAAATGACTGTATGCCACAGCTATAACGTCTGTCTGCATAATCCGTATGTCTGAAGCCTATCGCATGTCCGATTTCATGGGCAACAACAGTGGCTAACAAATTATTACTGGCATAGTTAGGACCATAAACTACATTGCTCAGTTTAATCGGGGAAGCAGGATTTCCGTTAGTCGGGAAGCCCGCAGACTGGCCTAATATGGTTTGTCCGCTTGGTGTTTTCCCGAGGTCGGCACCCTCAATCAGAATGTCTTCTTTTTCTGTAGAAGTTGAGCTCAGCAATCTTAAACTAAGTTTAAGCCCCAGGTCATTGTAACGTTTGATGGCTTCTATTGTCGCATTATCAAATACGTTTTGTGAAGCACCGGCTACCACTTTTATTTTTAATACCCTGGGCAGCCCGGTAACCACATTGGTAGTCCGGTATTGTTCATTCTTAGGCCCTTTATTAAAGGCCTCCGCCACAATACCCTGTTGATAGGCAATATCCTTTGGTGTCAGAAAGACATCCCCTTCTACAAGGTAACCGCCGTTAATTTTAAACGCATCGGTTGGAGAAAAGCCTGCCTTAGCAATGCCGTCAATTTCTGCCTTTGTTAATTTTTCATGTGACGCAGCCGCAGTTACATCTGACTGGTTGTTTTTTTTACAGCTTGCCATAGCAATACCGGCTAAAAGTAGCAGATAAGCAGCTTTTGATTTCAGTAGGGATTTTGTTTTCATGTTTAGTTAGTTAATAGTTTTGGTTGATGATGATTTAATTGGTTTTATCGCTCAAAAACAGCAACACAAATAAAATCTTTAGCCTACACAATTAACCATTAAATAAATACTCACATCTACTCAATATAGCCTGGAGTACCAATAAACGAGATTTAAACCCTTTTCATCAGAGCCTGGTCATCCAGATATTGATGTCTTCTTCCGAAGAAATTCTCAGTTTCTTACGGACACGGTACTTCTTTCCTTCAACCGCCCTTACGGAGAGCCCTGTATATCTGGCAATTTCTTTTGTTTCAAAATTGAGCCTTAATAAAGCGCAGAATTCAAGTTCTGATGCCACCAGATTCGGTGCAATCTCCAGGACCTTTTTTGTGAAAGCCTGATCAAACTTATTAAACTTGGTGAAGAATGCCGGATCATTTGCAATAGCCATCTGTACCACCGTTCTCATCTCCTCTTCTTCATTTTTTTGTCCCGGAACTCCTGCCTGCTCCAGCATCTGTACTTTTTCCTCCATCAGGCGACCTTGCTCCAGGCTTGCCAGCTGCGTTTTTCTATACTTTCTGAATAAGATAAAACCAGTGTACAGGCTCAGGAAAAACAAGGGTAAAAAGATCAGCAGAATTAAGGTATACCTTCCTGATTTATGTGCATTATGCAGCTCTTTTTCTTTAAGTAAACCGGCCAGCGGTTTTCGGATGGCCTCCTTCTCTACCCTCGCCAGACTATCAGAAATCGCAGTGTATTTAAGCAGAAAGACTTTTTCCTGATCCGCGTCATTAAGCTTGGCATATACTTTTGATAAGCTGTTATAGGCAAACTTTTTTATATACACTGCGTGTAATGAATCCGACAGAAAAAGCACCTCTTTAAGGGTTTTAAGAGCCTTTTTGTAATCGCCATTTTCGTAATACAGCGTCGCGAAATTCCCCAGTTTCAACATCTCGGTTTGCCTGGATTTGAATTTACGTTTGGCTTCCCCCTTTACTTTCAGGTATTTTCTGGCAGAATCGTACTGTTTGGCATCCAGAAATTTACCGGCAATATTACTTTCAGACAGGCTAAGTCCAACGATATATTTGCTGTCGTTGCTGATCTTTTTGTATTCTTTATAGCCCTTTTTATAATAATACAATACAGAATCCAGTTTTTTTTGATCACTTTCAAAGCCAAAAGCCAGGCCTGTATAAATCTGACCAAGCCGGTAATGACGACCATTGAGATCAGCAATCTGTTCTGCATGAATTTTGGCGAGATCATACATTTTCCGCCCCTCTTCACAAAATCCGAGCGCCATATAACTTCCCGCCATCAATGTGAATAAATGGGTGGTAAAAGTTTTATTATTCAGTTTTAAATTAACGGCCTTTGCCTGGGTTCCTATTTCCAGCACCCGCTCAAAATTCCCGCTGTCAAATGCCAGTCCGGCCATGGCATTGTAGCTCCAGACCAGCATCTTGGTATTCCCTGTTCTTTTCGCTTCCTGATGAAACTTATTTGCGAGCTTGATTGCCGATTTTACATTGCCTGCCTGATCAAGCAAGGCACATAAACGGTCTATTTCCGGATCGTTATCCCTCGCATAGGTTTTGGAAGGCAAAGTGATAAAAAAGAGTAGGTTTATAAATAAGTATAAGAAAAAAAGATTTTTCTTCATATCTGTTCAGCTCGTTTATATCTGGTTTTAAAGCGATTAAAGTAACATTTTATCTCTAAAATTCAGGCTTAAAATCCATCAATTTAAAAAACAGTCCGGATCAGGATTTGCTTAATCGCTATAGCAACGCTTAAAGTCGTATCTGCTCTGGATGATAAAGACCATATATCCGGAAATCAAAAAATACCGGATGTATACACATCCGATATCTCCACCACCCTTTACCTTGATTTTTTTATTTATACAGATAGTTTAAAGCAACCACATCATTTGCATTAAATGTGCGGGGATTACTTCCTACACATGCAAGCATAAATGATTCTGAATCAGGAGCGGATGGTGTTCCCGGAATTCTGATGGCACCAACACCGGCCTGTCCTTCATTGTCACGTGATCCGCCGCAGCTATAAGCGCGGTTTGCATAATCGGTATGACGGAATCCGATGTTATGTCCGATCTCGTGTTGCAATACGCCCGCAATCTGCTCCAGGCTTTTAGAAGAATAACCTGCAGAGTGGGTATTGAAAAGAATTTGAGCATATGGGTTTCCTGAACTGGTTGGAAAACCACCACTGGCCAATACAATCCTGCCCAGGAAATCAGGCCCCTGATAAAATCCTTTGATGTCAATGATGCCCTTTGTTCCTGTTGTAGCACGTTGAAATTTAAGTTTCAGTCCCAGGTCATTGTATCTTTTGATGACAATATCCAATGCCTGAGAGAATTTGATATCCAGGCCGGTAACAGAAACGGTAATGGTTCTTGGGAGGTTCTTCACGATATTAGTAGTCCTGTATTGCTCGGTTTCTGCAATATTCAGGTTGGTATTTACTGCAGCTTCATTCAGGTGAGCTTCAGTTAACAGGATATCACCTTCTACAAGGTATCCATTTTCCATTTTTTGAACTTCATGGGTGTTGAATCCCAGTTTTTTAATCTGAGCCAACGTAGAGGCAGAAATTTCTTCCTGTTTTTCAGCAACTTCCGCATTCTTTTCTTTTGAACAAGAATAGATGCTACTGATCAGTAAGCTAAGCACAGCCAGGGATAAGATTCGGTTTTTCATAGTTTAACAATTTAGGATGTTTTTTTAGTTTGATTGAATTCGTAAATAGGTGGTTAATTAATCAAATCATGCTGATTAGGCAATGCAAGTTTAGTCCTAAAACACCTCCCGGTGGTTAAAAAGATCTACTCACATCTACTCAAATGCAATAATTAAGCACTTTCCTACGATTCGGGAAACTAAAGTCCCCTGATAAACTCCGGTTTTATAAAACATCCTGTTGAAAGGCTACAGGTTTGAAGCTCCTCCACAGACAAACAAGCGTAATAAGAGTCATAGTCAGGTCAATAGCTGCACTGCCCCAGTACACACTGCCAATACCGAAAAACAGAGGCAACAGCTACATCAGAGGAAGATAAAATATGGCCTGACGGGAAATAAGATAAGTCCATCACAATGACCGGTAAGAATGGCAATACCGACATATAAACCTGCAGCTGATCTGAAATGACGATATTAGACATGATTACCCTCAGCACCTGATGCGGAAATCCGATGCCAATCAACCAGCCGGCCCTAAAAACCGTAATTGTTATTATTAAAGTATAATTAATTTAAAAACTATTAAGATAATTTAAACTATTATAAAGAAATTAGGCAAGAGGATTTATAAGATATTAAAGGAATCCCTAAACCTAATTCAGTAAAAATGAAAGATCCGGAAAAACAAAATCAGCTTTACTCAGAAATTTTCACAGTGGTCAGTCAGGCTAAGCAAAGGGTTTACCAGAGTAGCAATAAGATCTTATTACAAATGTACTGGCAGATTGGAAAACTGATTGTAGAAGATGAACAGAAAGGTAACGTCAAGGCAATGTATGGTAAAGCAACCTTAAAAAATCTTGCTAAATTACTCACTATTGAATTTGGAAAGGGTTTTGATGAAAGTAATCTTCGAAATATCCGGCAGTTTTACCTTTCTTTCCAGAAACGTGACTCACTGCGTCACGAATTAAGCTGGACACATTATCGAATATTAAGCAGATTAGAGACAGAACCTTTAAGGAACAGGTATACCCAACATTGTATCGAAGGCAATTGGGATACCCGTACCCTGCAAAGAAACATCAAGACCCAATACATCGGAAGGATACTCGAAGAAGAGCAACCCGAGATACCTGCAGCAAAACAGCTCATCAAAGATCCTTACATTTTCGAGTTCCTTGGGATTACCAAGGATTTTCCTGCTTCTGAGAATAATATTGAAACGGCTTTAATTAATCACATTCAGCATTTTTTAATGGAATTGGGAAAGGGTTTTGCTTTTGTAGCCAGACAACAACACATCGTAACCGATACTTCCGATTTCTTTATAGACCTGGTATTCTACAACTATTATCTGAAGTGTTTCATTCTGATTGATCTCAAAACCAGGAAACTCAGCCATGAAGCCATTGGTCAGATGGATATGTATGTAAGGATCAACCTACCCTGGGTATGATCCTATGTACAGAAAAGGATGAAACGCTGGTTAAATATTCTGTATTGGCCGAAAACGAAAAACTATTTGCCAGTAAATACCGGTTATACCTTCCTGGTGAATTGGAACTGAAACAATTGATTGAGCAGGACCGGCTGAGACTGGAGCTGGATCAGCTGAATGAATAAATAAAAACACGCTTTACAGTATTAAATTTAATACTGTAAAGCGTGTTTTTCGAAATGCAGATTAACGTCTGCGTTTGCTCAGGTTGTTACTGATGATCTGATCAACACTATACTTACCACTTCCGGAAACAAAAAGGAAAGCATAAACAACCAGATAATGTAAAGCCAGTTCTTTTTTATCAAAACCATCAGGCCCATGGATGACAACAATCGCAACCAGCATCGTAATGATTAAAGGAATTACTGCCAATCGCGTACCCAATCCGATCAGGACTAAAATCGAACAAAGAAACTCTGCAAAAACAGCTAATGCCAAAGATGCCGGTTCTCCAACACCGATCGGATCTCCAAACTGTATTGGTTCTCCTGAAGTCAGCATTTGTAACTTTCCGTAACCATGAACCAACATAAAAACAGCAATACTAATGCGTAGGACAAGCAGCATAAAGTGTATGCCTTCATGGTTAAAATTGGTGTTGAATATTTTTTTCATTGATGTAGATTGGGGTGAATTTTAATAGTTTATGATTATTGATGTAAATTAAATTTAAGAAATTATTTGCTGGTAATGGAAATAATAAAACCTGAAATCGCATCCTGAAGAATCATTTTCTTTGATGCATCCGGCTTCCCTTCTTTCTGAATCATCTGAATGGAGACCAATCCATGGAGAATAGACAGGTAAGTGTGGTACTTGAGGAAATAATCAGCTTCCGGCCTGGGGCTTCTTGCAATTGCTTCCTTAATGGTAGAGATCATGATGCCAGTGGCTGTCTTCATTTCTATCACCTGACTTACCCGGTCACATGCCGGAATTCCCAGACCAAACATGAGCTGGTAATATTCATTATGATCAAAGGCAAAATCCCAGTAAGCATGTGCCATAGCCTCCAATTGTTCTGCCGGCTCCTCATACTGATCCTTAACCTCCTGCAGTGTCTCTGAAAGCTTCTGAAATCCTTCTTTTGTAAACTCTAACAAAATCGCTTCCTTATTTTCAAAGTGGTTGTAAATAACCGGAATGCTGTATTCTATCGCATCTGCAATTTTGCGGATCGACAAGGATTGCCAGCCATCAGAAATGACCTGCTGCCAGGCTGCCTCAAGAATACTCGCCCTAAATTCCTCCCTCTGCCTTATTTTTCGTTCTGCAATTCCCATGTACTATGAATTTTTGTTAACACCGTTAACAAAAGTAATGGGTAAATTATATTTTAAAAACTCTTTGCGGAATTCTGACTTAAATACAACAAATAAGCGGGCTTATCTCACTTTTTATCAAAAAAACCAGACATTTAATCAATAATCAAACGAAAGGTCAGGTTAATTCTGACAGAACTGGCCTTTACCGTTTTTGGTAAACGGTGTTCCCAATAATGCTGTGTCTCTCCTTTCATCACCAGTACGCTCCCATGGCTCAGGTCAACGGAGATAATAGGAATCTTTTCTACATATCGCCTGAACTGGAAAATCCGGTGTGCACCAAAACTTACAGAGGCAATCAATGGGTATTTACCAAGATTCTTTTCGTTGTCCCTATGCCAGCCCATACTGTCAGCCCCATCCCGGTAATGGTTCAGCAGACATGCATTAAACCGGGCATTGTACTTCTGTTCGATCCTGGTCTTAATTTGCATCATCGTATCTGTCCAGGGCAGTGCCTTCATCGTAATCCCGGAATAGCTATAACTGATTTTCTCATCTCCATAAAAGGCGGTGAGCCTGGGCTGCATCACTGTCTTGCCAAAAATTTTTATCGGTTCCTGCTTCCAGACCGTTGCTGTTGTCAGCTCCTTTAAATATTCATCGCTTTCCTCCGGATTAAAAAATCCGGGAAGGAATAAGGCCTCTCCCTGAACCGGAAGAAGATTTACATGGTCTCCGTACATCGAATGACTATTAAAATAGTTTTGTATAAAGATAAATCAATTTTCAGTATTAAACCGCTTATCCTTTATCATCTGACATAAAACAAAAAAGCAGATGGAAATTCTTCCATCTGCCATCATCCCCCTACGTCTCCCCTGTTATTTATTCTGTGCTATTGCTTATTTTGCAATGGCTGTCTCCTGGTTTTCTTTCCATTCACCAAATGCTTTCTTAGTCAGCGCTTTTGCCTCTGCAAGAGTGATGTCACCCGCAATGGTAATGTAAGTCCTGGATGGTTTAATCTGTTGGTTATAAAATGTTTTTAATTCATCGAATGAGATGGAATGTTCCGCATTTTTATTTGCCTTATCCACTGCTTCTTTATCCATTTCCGGCTTTTGTATGGCGGATGACAAGACTAAAAATGCGTTTTCAAAATCTTCAGCATCTGCTGCCACGTTCCCCTCTTCAGCGTTAATATTAACTTTAGGCGCGATATCTTTTCCGTTATTAGCAAAAGCAACTTTACTTTTATGAATAGCCCCTTCTGTCAGAAGGTTGGTTAACACGTCAGATACAGCAGCATTGGTTGATACAGGTTCCCCATCGATTTTAACGGATGCAAATACTTTGCCCATTCCACTATTTTCAGCCACGACAACTTCTATCCCGTTTTTCAGTTTAAAACTTACCGGATCTTTCATTGTTCCCTGCGCCTGAATATTGTTAAAAGCGAATACACCTATAATCATTATTAATATTTTTTTCATTGTTATCATTTTAATTTTTTTCTTCAAGTTGATAGATTGGATTGATTTATTGAGTCAAAGGTAGACCGGTTTTAAAGCCTGAAAAAGACAGGATCGACAGAAAGGCAAAAATGCTCGGTGAAAGGATATAGTATAGATGCACATCACCCAAAGGGTTATATGTGTTATTGGGCAACTTTTCCAAGTGGTGGCAGTTGTTGGAGATGTGTTGTCCCTGAACTAAAGTAAGCTGGGGAATGCGGTTAACTAAATACCCCGAAAACAAAAAAGCAGATGGAAATTCTTCCATCTGCAATCCTCCCCCTACTTATCTCTGTTTCTTTTATGTCTTGGGCTGCGGGTATTACTTACTTCGCAAGCTCAGTATCCGTATTTTCTTTCCATTCGCCAAATGCTTTCTTTACCAGTGCTTTTGCCTGTGCAAGCGTAATGTCGCCGGCAATGGTAATGTATGATGGTGTTGAATTTCCTGCATTCACTGCCGGTTTTAAGGTAGCAGCCATTGTTAAAAAGGTTTTTTCGAAATCTGCTATATCCGCAGCTACATTCACCTCATCAGCACTGTAGTTTACTTTAGGACCAAAATCTTCTCCATTATCTGCACTAGCTACACTGCTTTTTGCATCCAGTTGTGCACCTTCGATTTTCACTGAAGCCAATACTTTTCCCATTCCAGCATTCTCAGCAACGATAATCTCTACCCCATTTTTTAGTTTAAAGCTCACAGGATCTTTCATAATCCCTTGTGCCTGAATGTTGCTGAAAGTGAATAAACCGATGATAATGAATAATAAGTTTTTCATAATGTTTTTTTAATTTATGTTTTCTAGGTTGTTTTTTAATTGATGGCTCAAAGGTATACCCCTTCTAACAGGTCAGAAAGAAGGAATAGACAGAAAGGATAAAATGAACGGTGAACAAGGCTTTTCACTCTTTCATTTTTTAATCTATTATGATTACTTTAGGATAGGTTAACGAACATCCCGATGAATTGCTTAATTGTTGACGACAATAAAATTGCCCGTACTACGCTCAAACAACTAATTGGCCTCGATTCCTCTTTAGTATTGGTTGATGAATGCACAAATGCAACCGAGGCTTATGTTAAAATCCTTGAACATTCTATCGAGCTGTTGTTTCTGGACATTGAGATGCCTGGGATGACCGGAATGGAATTGGCCAAAAGCCTGGGACAAAAACGGCCACTCATTATTTTTACCACGTCAAATAGAGATTATGCTGCAGATGCCTTTGACTTAGACGTCATTGATTTTATTATCAAGCCGGTTACGCCCGTCAGGTTTTTGCAGTCCATGGAACGGGTAAGGGAATTTATTAAGAATAAAACCCAGGTTACGGATAATAAGGAACAGGATTTTATATTCATTAGGGATTCCAATACAGTCAGAAGATTAAAACTGGATCAAATTCTATACATGGAGGCGCAAGGAGACTACGTAAAAATCTATATTCTAAATCATTCCTATAATATCCACTCAACCTTAAAGTCTGTGGAAGACAAGCTCCCGGCCAGCATTTTTCTTAGAGTTCATCGTTCTTTTATTATCAATGTAAGCAAGATTGATACATTGGAAGGAGGAACACTGATCATTAATAATAGTCTTGTACCCGTTTCTGATGCTTACCGTGCTACCCTCAATAAAAGAATGCAGATTCTCTGACCAGAAAATTACTTAATTTAAACAATACATTTAATAAATGGCTTATTTTTTGCAGTTTATCAACATATTTCATTTCTTAGAAAATGCCAGCCATATCCTCTGTTGCACCTGGAAACAATCAGCTCATTGACCTCAGTTATATACAACAGCTGAGCAATGGTGACAAATCTTTTGAAAAGGAGATTGTCCAGATTTTTATTGAGCAGATTCCTCAGGACCTGGCCGTATTAAAGAAGCATTTTGCTGCAGGCGATTTCCCTCAGGTGAAACAAAGCGCACACTATATGTTGCCTAGCATTTCAATTCTGGGCCTGGAAACAAAATTAAAAGTAGAACTCGAAGCATTAGAAACACTGGATGCGGCCTACAAAGTACTTGAACGACATGTGGAAACGATCGAAACAGTATGTGACAGGGCAAGAACCGAAGCCATCGCCCTGCTCCATTCTTATTAATTAACTATCCTTTTTTACCATAGATATTATAATAATTATAGTCTGTCATCGGAGCTCCGGTCAGGCCAAGATGGTGCGTAATCGTAGTAATTTGACCGCGATGATACGTACTGTGATTCATCACTTGCTGAATGTATTCAAAATTGGCAAAGTCGCATTTGAACCATGGATTCTCTACCAATGTACATGCTTCAATATCCGCTTCGGTCATTTGATTTACCACATCTGCAAATTCTTCAGACTGCTTAATCAGCATATCAAAGGCCTCTCCTATGGTGCCCGTATAGGAACGCTCCCAATCAAAAGCCTCCTTTTTAATCAATGATAACCAATATACCTGTGTCTGACAGATATGAAAAATGGTTGGTTTGATCCCCGAGAAACTGGAGGAAATTTCTTTTTCCAGTACCTCTTCAGGATGAGTTCGCAGCCAATTGATCAATGTCGTATTTGCCCATGCATTATAAGCTGCATAATTCTTCATTAAATAGGCAATTGCGGTACCGGCCGACGCCGTATTAAGGTTGTCAGTTGTCATATCTGTTTTTATTTGATTTGTACTACAAAATAAATATACGACACTGACAACCTTATGGCAGTGTAATTTTTAAAGTTTTTAAAAAATTTTCTTACATCCCTTTATACTTCTAAAACCAGGTCATCGGTATTGACAATCGTCCCTTCCGTTAAAACAATGTTCTTCACCACACAGTCTGCTATAGCCGTAATATTGGATTCCATTTTCATCGCCTCAATCATAAATAGCGGCTGGTTTTTCTTCACCACATCTCCCGCTTTCACAAAAACTTTAGACAGCAGTCCTTGTAATGGAGAACCAATATGGGCCACATTTGACTTGTCTACCTTCCGGTTTTCGAGCCTGGTTACCTGTACGGTCTTATCGAGAATTTCAATATTTCGCGTCTGTCCGTTGAGTTTAAAAAATACGGTACGCATCCCTTTATCATCAGCCGGGCCAATAGAAAGTAAACGGATCAATAAGGTCTTTCCTTTGGCAATTTCAATCGTAGTTTCTTCACCAGGTTTCATTCCATAGAAGAAATACTGGGTTGGAATAACCGAGACATCGCCATATAACCTGAAGGCACGGATGGCTTCGGCCGTTACCTTCGGATAGAACTTATAAGCCAGGTACATCGTATAGCTCAGGTCATCTCCAAACTCACGCTTAAAATCTTCAAATTCCGCAGCTAAATGCAGCGGCTCCAGATGTTTATTAGGCCGGTCAGTAAAAGGGGTTTTCCCTTTCAGCAGAATGCGTTGCAAGGCTTCGGGGAAACCTCCTGCAGGTTGTCCGATCTCGCCCATAAAAAAGGAAACAACAGATTCAGGAAAAGCAAGCTGCTCTCCTCTGGTAAAAACATCTTCCGGACTGATGTCATTTGCCACCATAAACTGGGCCATATCGCCCACCACTTTTGAACTCGGCGTAACTTTTACGATGTCACCAAACAACTCATTCACATCTGCATAACGTTGCTTGATCAGCTCAAACTTATCGCCCAATCCCAGTGCAATTGCCTGAGGCTTTAAATTGGAATACTGTCCGCCGGGAATCTCATGTTCAAAAACTTCGGCAGAGCTGGCCTTTAACCCGGATTCAAAAGGATAATAATATTCCCTCACCGCCTCCCAGTAATTAGAATAAGCATTTAGGGATTTGATATCGTAAGGATTTTCACGTTCATGAAAACGCATCATTTCTACGATCGCATTAAAATTAGGCTGTGCGGTACTGCCTGATAAAGCACCTAGAGCACAATCTATCACGTCTACTCCTGCCTCAATCGCCATCAGATAAGTAGCCGGCTGTAAAGAAGAGGTATCATGGGTATGTAAATGAATCGGTATTTTGACCGTGTCTTTAAGGGCTTCAATTAAAATTTTAGCGGCATAAGGTTTTAGCAGACCAGACATATCCTTCACCCCCAGAATATGACTTCCTGCATTTTCCAGATCTTTGGCCATCCTTAAATAATAATCCAGATTATATTTGCTCCGTTTAGGATCCAGGATATCTCCGGTATAACAAAGCGCTCCTTCCGCAAGGCCTTTGGTTTTCTTACGAACCATCTCAATGCAGGGTGCAATATTTTCCATCCAGTTCAGGGAATCAAATATCCTGAAAATGTCTACCCCCTTTTCCCAGCTTTTCTCTACAAAAGATTCAATCAGGTTATCAGGGTAAGCAGCATATCCTACGCCATTACAACCACGGATCAGCATCTGAATCAAAATATTAGGCATAGCTGCACGCAATTTCTCCAGTCGCCTCCAGGGATCTTCATGCAAAAAACGCAGGCAAACATCAAAGGTTGCCCCGCCCCAGGCTTCCATACTGAAGGTCTGAGGATGATTTTTTGCAAAACCTTCTGCCACTTTAAGCATATCGTAAGTGCGCATCCTCGTGGCCAGCAAGGACTGATGGGCATCCCGGAAGGTAGTATCGGTATAATGTATTTTCTTTTCCGCTTTCAGCCAGGCAGAAAACCCTTCCGGTCCGAGTTCAGTTAACAGATCTTTGGTTCCTTTTGGATAAGTCTGTTGCTCCACTGCCGGAACAACCGGTTTTTCCAGGCGCTTATTTTGATCTACTTCACGCACGTCAGGATTTCCGTTCACAGAGACCTCGCCCAGATAAGTAAGGATACGCGTTCCCCGGTCCAGTCTCTTTTTGGATTCAAAAAGTTCGGGATGTTCCTGTATAAAATTCACCGTTGCCTTTCCCTGCACAAAGGTGGGATGGCTGATCAGGCTTTCCAGAAACTGCACATTATTTTTTACCCCACGGATCCTGAATTCCCTCAGCGCCCGGTGCATTTTTCTGGCCGCATCGTCCAAAGTATGGCCGCTTGTGCTCACTTTCACCAGCATAGAGTCAAAAAACGGACTGATTTTCATGCCCGGATAAGTGCTCCCCTCGTCCAGCCTGATCCCAAATCCAGTTGCATTTCTATAAGTAATTAAGGTGCCGTAATCCGGCTTGAAATCATCGGCAGGATCTTCAGTGGTAATGCGGCATTGCATCGCAAATCCATTACACTGAATAGATTCCTGGTTTTTAATTCCGATTTCCGCATCTTCAAGGCGATAACCATCCGCAATAAACAACTGTGTCTTGATCAGGTCAATCCCGGTTACCATCTCGGTAACCGTATGCTCTACCTGAATCCTGGGATTTACTTCAATAAAATAAATATTTTCCTGTTCATCGATCAGGAATTCCACTGTCCCTACATTATTATATTTCACTGCTTTTGCGATCGAGGTCGCATAATGATAAAGCTGATTCCGGGTCTGCTGACTTAAGTTTAAGGAAGGTGCAACCTCGACTACCTTTTGAAAACGACGTTGAACAGAGCAATCGCGTTCGTAAAGGTGTACTACTTTCCCGTGGTTATCAGCTACAATCTGTACTTCGATATGCCTCGGGCGATTGATAA
Source organism: Pedobacter steynii (assembly GCF_001721645.1). Lineage (NCBI taxonomy): Bacteria > Pseudomonadati > Bacteroidota > Sphingobacteriia > Sphingobacteriales > Sphingobacteriaceae > Pedobacter > Pedobacter steynii. The sequence goes on from NZ_CP017141.1 coordinate 644,184, forward strand.
ACTTTTCCAGGAATACCGTATCGTCACCAAAAGCGTTCTTCGCTTCACTACGGGCTTCAAAAAATCCTTTCTCCAGCTGCTCATCATTATGTACGATACGCATTCCACGCCCACCACCACCAGAGGCAGCCTTAATCATTAAAGGATAACCAATTCGCTTCGCTTCAGTCAAAGCCAAAGCAATGCCGGTCAGCTCCACTTCATTGCTCTCGATAATGGGCAGATCTGCAAATTTAGCCACTTTTTTTGCCGTCACTTTATCTCCCAGCGAACGCATTACGTCGGGCCTGGGGCCAATGAAAATGATTCCGTTCTCCGCACATTGTGCAGCAAATTCTTCATTTTCCGATAAAAACCCATATCCGGGATGAATGGCATCTGCCCCACAGTATTTGGCCATTCCGATCATCCCCTGAATGTCGAGGTAGGGTTTTAGTGGTTCATGATCTGCGCCAATCTGGTAAGCTTCATCGGCTTTATACCTGTGCAGAGAATACCTGTCTTCATAAGTATAAACTGCTACGGTCTGGATGTTCAGTTCACTGCATGCCCGTTCAATACGGATTGCGATTTCGCCCCGGTTGGCAATCAATACTTTTTTAATGTTCATAATTTGGTTGTAGATTGAACCAAAAATATTACATTCCATTTAAACCAACACTATCAAAATCAATTTAAAATCAAGAGGTTAGCTTGTATAAAATACACTATCCATACTTACGAAGTGCCTTTCAGCCCCGCTCTGAAATAAAAGATTAAAAGGCTATCTTGTAGAAAATTCAATCCGCATATAGAATAAGTGTTACTTTATAATTTTCTTCTCTTTGCAGCTCTTTGCACCTGGTCCGGACAATTACAGGCCCAGGAAACACCAGCCGCTATTTCGGTCCGGCTTTTTCATGCGCCGAAAGTTATTCCTATGGCAGGAAAACCAACCTTGTGGTATGAACTGCAGGTATTCAATCTGAGCAAGCATAAGGTCAACATTAAAGAACTGAACATCATAGACCCACAGGACTCCACATTAACAGAATCCTATAACGGAACGGAACTTTTAAAGAAGTCAGATCAGGCAAACCCTGGACTGAAAAAAGAAGGGATTCTTCTTTTGCCTCATGATTCCTGTATGATCTATGTAGAGCTCATCCTAAAACCTTCAAAGACAAACTGGAAGCTCCGGCATCTGATCCGCTATGAAGATCCAGAGCAGTCCATCAGACAAACATCCCATCACCTGTCCGATCCTTTTACAGTTAAAAATGAAAGTCCCTTAGTTCTGGCAGCACCACTCCGCGCCGGGCCCTGGACGGCGGTATTTTCTGCTGAGTGGCCCCGTGGACATAGAAGGGTACGCAATACTAACCGGAGTAAATCTTTTATTCCCGGACGTTTCGCTATTGATTTCATCAAAATGGACAACAATGGCAAATATGCTTCCGCTGAAGAAGATTTGACCAGCAATTGGTTTGGATACGGAAGGGAAGTACTCGCGGTTGCGGATGGCGTGATTGCTTCCGTCAGAACAGATATCCCGGAAAGCAGCAGATTGTCGGAAAGCAAATCAGTTTCGGGGGAACAAGCTGCAGGCAATTACATTTCCCTTAAAATCGGAGCAAATCAATATGTCTTTTATGAGCATCTTCAACCCAACAGCATTCGGGTTAAAGCCGGACAAAAAGTAAAAAAAGGAGACGTTATTGCCTCCCTTGGATTTACCGGACAGTCTACCGGGCCTCATCTTCATTTCCATGTTGCAGACCGCAATGCGACGCTATATGCAGAAGGAATTCCTTTTACTTTTGAAAAATTCACTTTGCTGGGCGGTTATCCTGAATTTGAAAAATTTGGCAAAGAGAAATGGCATGCCGAAGAAAGGGCTATATACAAAAACGAACACCCGGCCGCCAATCAGGTGGTGCTGTTTCCTTAATAAATTAACCCTGCCGGAAGAAAACTCCCGGCAGGGCTTCTGATCTTATATCGTTTCCAGATACAATTTCTGCAGGTCACCGGCAGAAATATCTTTTGCATTGAGCGTATGAACCAGGGAGCCCTGACGCATAATTCCGATCCTTGTTCCCACATTTACGGCATTAAAAATATCATGGGTAGCCATAAAAATAGTTTTTCCTGCAGCCGAAAGTTGTTTTACAATTTCACTAAACTCATGAGTGGCTTTAGGGTCCAATCCGCTCGTCGGCTCATCCATTAAGATCGCTGCAGCATTTTTGGCCACGGCAATGGCTATTCCGACTTTCTGTCGCATCCCTTTGCTATAGTTCCCAACCGGTTTATGAAAAGCTTCAGGCTGTAAGCCTGCCTGAAGTAAATACTGTTCAAGTGCTGTCCTTTCATAGGCAAAACCGGCAATACGGCTAAAGAAATCCAGATTTTCCAGACTGGTCAGGTTGGCATACAACATCACCACCTCGGGAATGTAAGCCAGAAACTGTTTTGTCTTTGCTTCATCCGGCGACACCAGTATTCCATTTACCAGGGCCTGGCCGGAGCTTGCCCCCGTAAAGCCTAAAAACAGATTGATGGTGGTGGTCTTTCCGGCACCATTCTGCCCCAGCAAACAGAATACCTCGCCAGGCTCAACACTTAGGTTTAAACCGTTTAAGGCCACCTGGTCACCATATTTTTTTGTCAGTTCTATCGCTTGTAACCTCATCAGAATAGATTAAAATTTTATGCCCACAGAAATTTTCACGTTAAAAGGCTCTCCGTCGATGTAATAGAAATTACGGCCATCATAAGGATAGTCGAAAATGACATCACCCGACGACATGTACCGCTTTCCGCTCAGGTTGTCTGCAATAACCCGGAAGAAATACTTATCCTGTACATAACTGATCCCTGCATCGAATTTGGTAAAATCAGGAATGAACACTCCCTTTTCTGAAGTACTTCTCCTGACTATTGTCGTCTGTCCCACGCTCAGGTTCAGACTGGCCCTGTTTTTCAACGGAAACTTATATTGTATCCAGGTATTAAAGATTTGTTGCGGAGTCTGAGGTAATTCTTTACCTATTTGTTCAGGAAGGATATCCTTGGTAACCGTTGCTTTAACAAAAGTATAATTGGCGACCAGGGAAAGCTGGTCAGTAATGCTTCCAATGATATCCAGCTCAATTCCATTACTCGTGACTTGCCCCAGCTGTTTTAAAAAGCCGGGATTCGCCTGATCTCCAACCAGCACATTGGTCTTAACGGTATGGAAACCAGTCAGGGTGGTATACAAGCGCGAACCGAACCAGTTTCTTTTCAGCCCGACTTCCAGATCTCTCCCTTTTTGAGGATCTACCGCCTCTGATCCGATAAGCTCATTTGTAGCACTGACAATTGCTTTCTGGCCACTTTGAGGAACAAAAGACTGGTCATACAAGAAGAAAACCGTCGTAGCACTATCCACCAGATAAGTTAACGCAGCACGTGGAGAAAGGGCTTTTTGCTTGTAATTATTAATTTTAACTACCCCTTTAGCATTAGTTGTCGCCTTTTCATTGGTATACCAGGTATATCTGGCACCCAGTGTCAACGATAATTTTTTATGCAGCTGAATATTGTCGTAAGCAAAAGCCGATTTTAAAAAGGTATTGTTATTGATCCTGGTCTGACGTGTTGTTTGTCGAATCAGGTTCGGATCCACTTCGTTTACAGGATCGGCTTTAAAATAAGGAAATTCGATCTTTCCATTGTTCAGCGAGAGGGAGTCCCTGCTATTGGTATAATCGGCCCCAAACAATAACTGATGACTAATCCCTCCGGTTTTGATTTTACCATTGGCAAATAGTTGGGAAGAAAAGGTCTTCCCCGCTCCCATACCTAAGTATGATCTTCTTTTAGTCATCACTCCATCAGGCCTGAAATTCACCATACTTCCGGCCGAAGTCATGTTCCAGTTCGAATAAGGTGACCATAAATAAGACGATTGTGAAGTCAGCTGCCAATCCTCACTGAATTTATGGACAGCATAAATTCTGCCGGTTTGATTTTGCGTATAACTGCCGGGCAGTCCCCTTCCGGCACTATAGTTCAGGTCGATCGGCCCCTTCAGCTTGTCGGCATCATTGCGGACTTTAACCAGCACAGATCCGTTCTGGCTTTCCCCTCTGATCAGGTCATATTCCGCTAGCACAAAGGTATTCGGGCTAAAATTATACTGCAATACCGGCGCAAGCACATACTTCTCTGTCCGCAAATCGGTCAGATAAGAATCCCTGTGCTGATATGCCGCATTAAAACGGTAGGAAAAACCCTTTTTCTGCACTGCCGAACCAATATCCACCGATGTCCTGAAAAAGTTAAAACTACCTCCGTTAACCATCACATTCAATAATTTCTGCCCCGGGGTTTTCGTTGCAATGTTGATCGAGCCACCAGGTTCACCAACGGAGTTTAAAAATCCTGCCGGGCCTTTCACAAATTCTATGCTTTCAATTAATGCTTCATCATCGATGGAGGAACCATAACTAAAGCGCCTTGACATTCCATTTAAGGTAGTATATGCACTAAATCCCCGGATTTGCGCCGTAGCAGAATTATCAAAAGGAGTACTATTGTATCCAAAATACACACCACTAGCATTCCGGGCAGCATCCCTCAATTCCAAACCACCTTGTTGCTGCAATAAAGCAGAGGAAATCCGGATGATGTTTTGTGGCGTCTGTAATAAAGGCAGTTGCAGTTTCATGGTATTCGAGAGCGTCTCTGCACTGAGTTTCACTAGTCTTTGTCTGACTACACTGACCTCCTTTAGTTTATTGATTTTCTGTGGACGGGCAGCAGTATCAGTCCTTTGTCCATAAGTTAATGGCTGATAGAGAAAATAGAGGAAACTGAAGTAAATTATTCTTTTCATTTATGTGTGGGTTATTTTAACTGTTCTTTGTTTTAATGAGCTTTCTTTTGCTGCTGATCCACAAAATCAGGATAAGCGCTAACCAGATCGACAACGCATTACCGAAGATCCGGGCAGCTCTGTGTTCCTCCTTTTCAGGTTTAAAAGCCGGAAGGTTCAGCACCTCTGTCCTGCTCAGTTTCTTATTGACCAGCAGGTAGCTGTTCATGAGCTTCGACCATTGGTTCTGAAAAAGGCCGGCCTGGCTTTGATAAAACAGGTAATCATTTAAGCCTGTCCCGGCGCTTGCATTAAGGAGGCTTTGCATTTGTGCAACCGGATTTAACCAGGCGGTCTTACTTAACCATGCATTGTGTTTCTGAGCAGCAGCCTGATAGGCTTTAACATTTTCATTCATACGCCTGCCCAGCAGGTCGTAATACGCCACAAACCTTTTATTTCCATACTGAGCAGTATCATCAGTCCGGCGGAGGGACCGGTATTCCGGATGATTGCGGTAAAACTCAATGAGCAATTCTTTGATCGGCATTTCCCAGGTGTCCAGCATCGTTTCCCGCTGATGAGCTACCAGTTCTGTCCGTAAAGGCATAGGATATTTCAGAGCGGCCAGCTTATTCATTAAAGCGGGTAATACCAGGGTCAGCAGCAGCCAGATTCCAAGCAGGATCAAAGCGTTAATACGGGAGGATTTCCTGAACACCACCACCAGCCAGCAAATGGAAAACCAGAACAGCAGGTAAGCATTCAGCACAAAAAACCACAATACCACATCAATAACAGATAAAGCAGTAGCTGCTGGTCGTATTAAAACACCTATAGCACTCAATATCCAGCTCAGACCAGACACCAGAAGCAGCCGGAACAACAGCTTATAACGCAGGATCTGATTCAGGTCTCCGCTTTGTACATTTAAGAGTCGGTCGGTCTGCTGTTCCTTTTCTTTGGCAAAAAGGTCGTAACAAAGGATAATGATCAGCAACGGAAACAGATAGATCAGCACAAAAGAAAAGTCAAAATTTCCCGAAGCCAGTTTCTCCGGATTGGCGATCTCGGTGTTGGGCGGGGTCAGGACATCCCTTTTGCTGTTGATGATGTCAAAATAAGGAAGAATATCCCGTTGCCCAATGGCCATTACCGCCAGTCCATGAGGAGGGTTTGTAGCCAGTGGAGATGCCCTGTATTCTATAACCTGGGGCAGTCCGGCCTGTTCAGCCAGCATCTTACCTTTAGCGGTACTGGTATCTGCATTAAACCGATCGGTCAGCTCCCGCAGATTCAGCTGCTGGTTTTTCTGAAGCGTATCCAGGCCCTCCAGCTGCCGGCCAACAAACCGATGGCCGATACTCAGGCTATAAAAACCCATTAATAAGAAGAAAATAAGGATCAGGAGTTGTGCAGGCTGACGAACAAATTGCCGCCATTCAAAGCTGAAAATTAATTTAATTAAGGACATACGCTAAAGCAATGAGGATTTTGAGACGAAGTGTAAAGTCAGAGAAAGCAGTAATAACCAGCAAAAAATGGAAATTATCGCCGTTTGCTGCATTCCGATAACCCGTGATAAAGGGGGAAGTTCATATTGAAAATCTTTCAGCTGGGCGAAAAACTCCGGGTTGGCAACATAGGCTTGCTGACCATTTACCGGGTGTTTAGCCAATTCCAGGTTGAGCTGGCGAATCAGGTCGTTCCGGTATTTCCTGGCTTCAATGAAAAATCGCTGATGGTGATAAAAATCTGTCCCTGACATGGCCATAGATAGGCGTTTCAGACTTAAAAAGGGGTTCCACAATCCGGCAATAGTCAGGAAAGACTGCTGCTGATTAAAGGTATTTTCCAACCTGGAATAATAGTAATCAAATACCTTGTTCTGGTAATCTTCGTGGTATTGCAGCATCAGGCCATCTATGTTTACCGGCAACTGCGCCGCGCGGTTAACCTGGTATTTCCGGAGTAAGAGCTCCATATATTTTTCGCCCCTTTCCTGCAAAGTCCCTTCTCCTTTGATCCCTTTTAAATAACCTGTCCTGACTTCATTTTTAAAAGCTGCCCTGGACACAAGCGGGTAGCGTTCATCGGCCATACCAGTTGCTATTTTAGGCAGCAGAATACAACAGAATAACCACAGGTTTAACACCATCATGATGGCTGTTCCCGAACGTTTGCTGCATACAGAAATCAGCACGCCAGCCAGGGTCACCAGCAGATAAAACAATAAGTATCCGCCAATGAGGATCAGCAATCTTCCGATCAGTAAGCCCCCTGAAGGAGCAAACCATAAGAAAATCAACATCAGGAGAAAAATGGGCAATACCAAAAGGATCACAAAAAGATAATGGGCTAAGACTTTCCCCCAGACCAGTTGTACAGGCTTTATTCCCTGTGCCATCAACATTTTGAAAGTACCGGACTCTTTTTCGAAAGTCAGCGAAGAAGAACTGATGAACAACAACAGCAATGGGATCAGCAACTGCATAATCAGGGCCAGTGTAAACGAACCGAACCGCATCAGGGCATCATTACTTTCCGCATTGCTGTAATCCACCTCATGCTGTACATGGGCTTCCACCCGGTAAGTCGTGCCGAAATAATCATTTAATCCGGGATCAAACGCACTGATCAGGTTTAAAGGTTTAAAAAGGTAGGTACCAAAATGGGCTGCATCATGCGGATTGGTATGCTGTGCCTTCCATTGATCCCTGAATTTAGCGTTGGATTCTTCCCGGCTTTGCTGGTCCTGCTGATATTGAAAGACGGTCAGCAGACTACTGGTCAAAAACAAGGTGTAGATGATGATCGCCAATGTACTCATGATTCGGTCACGGTAAGCCAATCGAAATTCTTTGCAGACCAAACTGCGTAAAAGCGGGTATAAGTGAGCAGACATTTATAGAATTTAATTGCATCAAAGTTGCATTATATTTATCATATTTGCAACAGTGTTGTATTTAACTCAATCAGTGCATATGTTTAATTTTTTCTCTTTCCGCAGCAAGTTCCCCTTTTACAAACAGCCAGATGCAATGGATTGCGGACCGGTTTGTCTGAAGATAGTTGCAGAATACCATGGAAAAGTTTTCCCCTTATCACACTTCAGAAAATTGTGCAATATCGGAAAGCAGGGCACTACACTGGGCAGCATGATAGAAGCTGGAAAAGCATTGGGTTTCAAAACACTGGCCGCGGAATTACCTTATGAGCAGCTTCATAAAGTTCCCCTACCCTGCATCCTGCATTGGGAAAAAGAACACTATGTCGTGCTCTACCGGATAACTAGCAAATATGCTTATTTATCCGACCCGGCACTCTCCGGAAAACTGAGGATCAAAATCCGGGATTTTATCAATTCCTGGCAGATTAAAGAAGGAAAACACATCGGAAGGGCCTTATTTTTAGAACCAACTCCTGTTTTTGACCATAAACAAAGTATTCCTGATCATGAGGCTTCTTTATGGTCCCTGCTTCCCTACCTGAAGCTACACCGCAAAAGCTTAATCCCTATTGGACTGAGCTTAATTCTGGCCAGTGTTTTTTCATTAATCATCCCTTTTCTGACCCAGCTGATTGTAGATAAAGGCATCAATGCAAAGAATACCAACCTCCTTTTTCTGATCTGTATCGGACAGCTGATGTTATTTTCCGGACGTATGCTGATGGACTTTCTACGTGCCCGGTTATTGTTCAGATTGGGGGCCAGGACAAGCATCACCCTCTTAAAAGAATTCCTGGCAAAACTGATGCAATTGCCCTTTTCCTTTTTTGACAACCGGCAGGCGGGCGACAACATGCAAAGAGTGAACGACAACCAGCGTGTGGAAGAATTTCTGACCAACTCATTAATCAGTTTTATCCTTTCTCTGATCACATTGGTGGTATTGGGTGGGGTGCTGTGTTTCTACAATTGGAAGATTTTCTTAATCTTTCTTTGTGGTGCCTTTCTCAGTGTCTTCTGGTCCAATTCTTTTAAACAAAAGAGAAAAATCATTGATCAGAAGAAGTTCAAAGTACTCTCTGCCAATCAGCAGCTCCTGCTGGAGATATTTTATGCCATGCAGGAAATTAAACTTACCGGCAGCGAAAAAGAAAAACAGGAATTATGGGAAGGCCTGCAGGACCGTTCTTACGGACTAAAACTGGAAGCCCTGCAACTCGACCAGCTGATGCAGGGTATTGGTTATTTCATTAATGAAATCAAAAATGTATTGATTACTTACGCTGCGGCCATGCTTGTCATCAATGATCAGGTTACTTTAGGCGGGATGCTCGCTATTACTTATATCTGCGGACAACTCAATACCCCGATCACTCAGTTGGTAGAATTCGCCAGGGTATCCCAGAATACAAAGTTCAGCTTACAGCGAATGGCAGAAGTACACCAGGAAGCTGCTGAAGATTTTGAACTGACAGATCAGGTGATGAACTCCGGTCCCGAAGACATCCGGCTAAAGGACCTCAGTTTTCAATATGGAAACCGACTCTCTCCTTTTGTTTTAAAAGATATAGACCTGCTGATTCCCGCGGGAAAAGTGACCGCTATTGTAGGCATGAGCGGCAGTGGTAAAACCACGCTGATCAAACTTTTACTCAAATTCTATCAGCTTAGTAAAGGTACCATCACCGTTGGCAACCGCTCCATAGACCAGATACATGCGAGGTCATGGCGCACCGCCTGTGGCGTGGTGATGCAGGACGGCTATATTTTTATGGACACCATCGCAAATAATATCTATGCCGGCTCTATAATCAAAGATGAAAAACGGCTTCATGAAGTTGCCGCACTGGCAAATATGCATGAGTTCTTTGAATCTATGCCTTTTGGCTACCAGACGGTAGTTGGAAAAGATGGTTATGGCTTAAGTGAAGGACAGAAACAAAGGCTCCTAATTGCCAGGCTGATCTATAGAAATCCTCCATATATTTTCCTTGATGAAGCAACCAATTCCCTGGACGCACATAATGAATTGTCTATTGTCAATAACCTGAACGAATTCTTTACCGGCAAAACTGTATTGATTGTGGCACACCGGCTGAGTACAGTAAAAAATGCAGACCAGATTGTGGTGCTCCATCAGGGTGCAGTTGTAGAACGTGGTACACACCAGGAGCTGACCGAACTTCAGGGAAGTTATTATCAACTCATTAAGAATCAACTTGAACTCAGTAAATAATCCATTTAAGACAAAAAACAATAACAAATGGGCATTAAAATATTTCCATATTCCTTAGTCAGATATGCTGGTATGGACCACCGGACTTTCGAAGCCTTTAAGCTGAAAGGATCAACAGAGTTGCTGCAAAAAAATCAGCATATCATCCGCGAAAAAGCAAGATTGAAACTGTTGCTCTGTGATGGCTTATACGATTTGATTACGACGCAGACAGACGATAGGTTCAGACAAAGGCTGATTAACCTGAAAAGACAGGTCTATAATGACAAAAAAATATCCAGCCAGGATCTCGAAGGCACGACTCCCCTGTTTCCCGTTGAACTGGCCTTGCAATTAAAGAGTTACCTGTTTCTGGAACAGTCTATCGCCAATTTCCACATGGCAAACCAATCAGATTTTCAACATCAGCTCCTCGGACAATATCGAAAATTACAGGAACTGGCCTCCGATCCCTCACTACAAAATGGGTTGCTGCTTTCCAGTCCGGTTTTATTGGAACAATTATCAGGGTATTTGAAAAAAGAGCCAGACAGCTTCCGTCAGAAAGAACATAGAATTGGTTTCAGCCTGCTCCGCTACCTGACCCGCATGTGCTTCAAGACTTCTCCCTTCAGCACTTTTACCTATACCGGGATCATGCAATTGTCGGCAGAACAGCAAGCGGGTTCAAAGATCGGGGTCCAGACCATTCCAAAAACTCCGTTCAAAACCATAAAGAACAGCGTAAGGCTCAATAACGGACTCTTTGAATACCTGAAAACCATACTCATCCACCACCCCCGGATTAATGAACTCATGCTCATCAGGCTCAACAAAACAGCTATCATAAAGGAGGATAAAATTCATTTCCTCATCAATGCCAACAATATTGAATCTCTCCAGCAATTGCCTGCAAAAGGGTTACAGCTCTTGGTTTTTCAGCTTCTGGAAGGTAACCGCGCATCGATACGCCTCCGGCAACTGCTGGATCAGCTCGTTGAATCTGTAGCTGAAGTCGATCTTCCTGCCATAAAAACCTATCTCTTCAAACTCATCGCATCGGGATTGCTGGAAACCGGAATGAAAACCTCGGGGATTAATCCCAAATGGGATGATGAGCTGTTGCAATATTTTCGGGAAATGGACAGTACAGATCCTGATATCAGTCGATTGATTGACCTCTTTGAACAATTGCAGCAATACAAATCCAGTTATCCGGCCGAAAGTGCTGTAAAAAGACGCCTGATTCTGGAAGATGCAGAACAACTGGTTAACGAAGTTTTATCTCAATTGCAGGCTTCAGCAGGATTAACACCGCCTTCAACTACAACAGAAATCGCACTTCCCGCAGATACAGCCGATATTGCAGTGCCCACAGATGTACAGCCTCTGTCACAGGAACCCGGGAGCCCGCAGGCCTTTGAAACCATCAACTTCAAAGCCCATCGTTTTTCCGGCAGACAACTCTTTTATGAAGATTGTTATACCCCGGAAGAAGAACTCTTACAGGAAGCCCCGATCAAAGAATTCACAAAGAAAATAGATCAATTACTCAATCATTTGATTCCCCTGGATCTGTATCAGAATGAACGCCGGAAAATGACCCTCTTCTTTCGGGAGCATTATCCGGAACAGGCGCAAGTAAAAGCCGTCGATTTCTATCATGCGTATTACCTGAATGTAAAAAAACCGGAAAAGGAAAAAGCAGCAACAGCGCCCCCATCCACAGCACTACAAACCGATTGGGAAAAAGCAGTTGGCCTCAAATTAGCTGCTTTGACAACCGATAAACCTAATTTCATAAACCTGGATCACCATTTTTTTGAACCACTCTCCGGCCCGGCTGTAGAACATCACTATTCAAGAGGATTATTTGTCCAGTTTTATCATCAAAAAGAAACTCCCAGTCAGGTTGGCCAGAAAAGTGTTGTCGGCGTAATCAATTCCGTTCTGCCGGGAATGGGTAAGGTAAGTGGCAGGTTCCTCTCCTTATTCCCGGCAAAAGTTAGCACTGCTTTCCTTTCCCATAATGCCCGGCTTCATCCGGAAATTATCAAAGCAGAACTCAATGATGCCTCCAGTTTCAATGCCAATATTCATCCCCCCCTGCTTGAATATGAACTTGCCTTACCCGGAGGAAATAACAGTTATCCTGAAAATCAGCAAATCCAAATCGCAGATCTGACAGTCAGTTTTGATCAGAAAACTGATTTTCTGAAACTTAACTACGGAGAAAAGCAGGTTTATACTTATGATTTATCCCTTGAATCTTTTTATAACCGCTCCAATTTATACCAGTTGCTGGCCCATTTTAATGAGGAAGAAAAGCTCTTTTTACCTCCATTGATTCACCTGGTGGATCTTCAATACCTGAATCCTGAAAAAGAGCAGGAAGAGGAAATCTGCTCCTTACCCAGAATCACTTATGAAAACACTGTGATCATCCGAAGAAAAACATGGCGGGTAAAGACCGGTTCCATTCCCCTTCAGCAGGCATCCGAATCAGATTATGATTACTTCGTCCGGATCAACGAATGGCGTTTTATGCATGGACTTCCGGTCAATATATTTCTGTTTCTGAGAAAGCGGTCATTCGTTGTCAAAGCTGATGTGCAGAAGAAAGGAAAAAAAGAAGGACTTGGTGACGACTATAAACCCCAGTTCATTTCCTTTGAACAGCCTCTGCTGATCGATTTGTTCAAGCGTCTGCTGAGCCGGGCCGGCGATTATCTGATCCTTGAAGAAACGCTCCCTGAACTCCCCTCAACAAAAACAGAAGAACCCATAAAAGAATACCTGTTACAATGGTACAACGATTAGGAAGCCTACAATACAATACAATACAATACAATACATGCCGATGAGAACTAAGTGGTTTGCGATATACCTGTTTTATCCGGGAGACCTGGACCTGATGCTCAATCAGCTCGTCCAGCCCTTTATTAATGAATTTTTCAATACGGAAGCTGATGGCATTTATTTCTTTATCCGGTACTGGAAAGATGGGAACCACATCAGGTTAAGAATGAATACTGATCCCGTCAGACAGGAAATGCTATCCGTTGAGTTAAAAAAAAGAGCAGATGACTTTTTCAGAAATTATCCGGATATCCTGGTACATTCAGACCTCACATCAAGGTCTGCTTACCCGGGACATAAAGTGGTTTATGCCAGTTATGAACCAGAAATCAAACGTTATGGAAACCTGCAAAGCATGCCATGGGCGGAGACACATTTCTTTAGCTCTTCTGCTTTTATTCTAGACTGGATCAGCTCCAGAAAAACTGGAGCCTCGGTTTTGATTCAGGCCTTAAGTATTCACCTGATCCTTTTGCGCGCAAGTCGCTGGGAATTCCCCCGCATGATTCAGCTCTGCGATTCCTTCATGAATGGCTGGCTGCCGCGATTGTATGATCCGGCAAAAGATCCGGCCGCTGAAAAAGAAATCTGGATCAAACAATTTGAATCCTCTTTTAGCCGCAGTAAGGAACAGGTCTTACCCACTTTCCGGTTATATTGGGAATCTCTGATTAATGGTTCTGCAGCAAAAAAAAACAATCGCTTTTTACGCGCAAATGCCGAAGTGATGGAAAACTACCTCTCGGCAGGTTTTCAGGAAACAAAGCTGACCGAAATCACCTGCAGTCTAATGCACATGAACAACAATCGTCTGGGTATTTCCAATTACGAAGAAGCTTATGGCGCCTATTGCCTGCGTCAGGTGCTTGACTTTATTTCAAATTCCCAAACGATATGACATCATTTAACCCGATCCTGACTCTAACTGAAATTCAGACTCAAAAGATCAATGCCCAGCTCGATCAGATCCACAGAGAGTTGCTTTCTGCAGCGGTACGTGACGACACCGGGCTGTACTGGCCGGTTCCATATTATGAAAATCCAGACGAGTTCTCCTTTAAAACGACTATAGATCTTTTTAATGGCAGCGCCGGGATAGCCATTTATTTTATTGCCCGTTTCGAATTTTACGGCAGAGATGAAGATTTGAAAACGGCCGAAGAAATCATGGGTAAAGCCTTAGCAGCTGAAGAAGTACTCCAGCCAACATCCTTTGGCTTTTATACCGGATTAACAGGACTGGTTTATACCTGTATCCGTTTGTATGAATTGAATCAGCAGAAAAAATACCTGGATACCGCCACCCGGCTCATCATTAGGAATCAGGAAAATATGGTAAAAAACACTGTTAAAGCAGATTTTTTAAGCGGATATTCAGGAAGCCTGTTCGTGATTACCTTGCTCTACCATCACCTGAAAACAGCAGCATTATTGGCAATCATCCGGCAGCTAGCGGACAGACTGGTCCGGGAAGCCCGAATTTCGGAAACCGGATTAAAATGGGATTACAACCGATCAAAATCCGCCTTCGATAGTCTGGCAGGTTTTTCTCATGGCGCATCCGGAATCGCCTACTCCGTGATGCAGGTAGGTCAGTATTTTAAGAATGAGGCCTTGCTCTATCTTGCAGAACAGGCTTTACAATATGAGATGCAGTATTTCCATCCCGAATCGGAAAACTGGCTGGACCTGCGGCTGGGAAGTTACCGCTTAAGTTTACCCAATGCCCATAAATGGGACCTGAACCTGTTTTTACCCGAAATGAAGGAGGTCAATTCCTGGGCACATGGCGCAACGGGAATCGGATTGTCCAGATTATATGCCTGGCAGATTACAGGAAATCAGGACTATTGGGACCAGTGTAAAGTCATCCTGAACAGGTGTGCTACAGACCTGAAAGTCATGAAAAGAACTGATTTCACGTTGTGCAGCGGTTATTTCGGCATGGTGCCTTTTCTGCTGAAATTCCAGGAACTTAGCGGAGAAAACCATCAGGATTTATTGTGGTCTATTGCCGAAGCTGCGGGTCAGCAATATGAACGGGAAAGAAGTTACAATACCTATATTTCCGCAGGGACTTCTGATTATGGCTTGCTGTCCGGCAAAACAGGGGTAGCTTACATGCTTTTACAGTTGTTAAACCCAAAAATGACAAATGTGGTTTATCCGGTTTTACCGCCCGCTCCTGATGGTACTAAAGACCTGCTTAACCTTCCTAAACCAGATTTACAACAGGTCATATTTTCTACCTATTATCCAAAAACCATTCAATTGTTAAATCATCATGAACTTGATTTTATAGCAGGGATTCAGGCGGAAGATATCCAGGAATTTGAAAAAGAATTACATCGAAAGATCAATCTGTTGCCGGCTGCTAAAGGTTGGGAAATCATGGAAGTTTTTAATTTCGAAAGCAAAATGACCAATTGCTGGAAAACACACAAGGGGCATTTGTGCTATGCCAGGAAAAATGAATTCATCAGAAATAGAAATCAGCAATTGTCCTTACTTACTGAGGAGGATTTTTTAAACTTATACCTGGAATTATCTGATCACGTCAGGTTCTATCCACTAAACTCCGGCCTCAGGAACATCATGAGCTTAAAACAAAGCGATCAGGCAGCCTTATTTATCCAGGAAGAATCAGGTCTAAGCACCTTTTTTATTGGCCGGCTTCCCGGGTTGATCGTTAATCAGTTGTGCAAAGAAGCCATTAAAGGAACAGCACTGATTGATGCTCTGCTAAATGCATTTCCTGAACAGGAACAAGGGGCCCCGGAACATCGCGTATTAAAAGAAAGAATCGTCCTTCAAATCAAGGCATTGGTCCGCAGCGGAATCATCGGCCCGGCAAATACTTCCTTTTAAAGCAAACACTTCCATTTAAAACAATGGTTATTAAAGTAATGATTAGGCCGACAGGACCAGTTACTGATCTTGCCGGCTAATCTATCGAAGGAACGAGAAATTTTATTGAATTTTCACAGAACTCACCAAATCATTGGCACTTGGACTCAGCGCCAAAAAGTTTGAATTGCTGGAATTAAGTACCCAGGATGTACCCGAAAAATCATTAGCATACATGGTAATCGTCCAGCCGGTAGGTATCTTAACGGAGGAAGCCCAGTCGTTCACGAAACCATAGGCTTGCAGTTGCGAAAGGGTATAATTGCCTTTAGGGATCGCCGAGGTGGCAACTCCGCCAAAAGCGGTATGCTGATAGAAAACAACACCGCCACCAGCGGCTGCAGGATTCATAATTCTGGCTAAATCATTGGTGACTTTAAAATCAGGATGGATGATGGTATTGTCATATTGAGTGGTCAGGTTCGCATCCCGGTCGATCGCATAAGAAAATACACCGCCTTTTTTTCCGGTCGTAGGTTCCCATCTGGCATAATCATAAGCACGGCCAGTACCATTCCTTGGATAGAAAACATCATTCCAGTAATTCCCGGCGGCATATCCATTTTCTTCATAAAATGAAAATCCAGGTACAAACTGATTGGATTGAATATAGGGAGAGAAGGTATTCCAGGTACTCTGCAGGGTCGAAGCCCCTCTTCCGTAAGCTTGTAACCAAACATAGCTCACCATGGTGTATACCTTCTTGAACAAGCTATTGGATCCTGTCTTATTGGTATCAAAAGTAAGTAACTTGCTGGTTCCGGATTTGGGCCCCATATAGGCAGAAAGCGCGGTATATACACCCGTCATATCAGTCAGCGTAGTACCTGAAGGCTCACTTTCGATATCGATATCATAACCGTCTAATCCGTATTTATTGACTACACTGTCCATAATCAATTTGGCTGTTGTGGCATAACCGGCAGTTGTATGGGGTACACCGGAAGGAATGGTCAGGTCGCCGGTAATGATCACTTTAGTTCCCCTGCTATGCAGATAAGGAACATATACGTCTTTTACCTTTTTCCAAAACGCAGAAGTATTGTCTGGTTTTCCACCAAAGAGAATGGCAATATCCAGACTATCCGGTAAATCGGTCATGATCGGATCATTCGGGTTATTACTCATTTCCCGGTCGCGCCATATCCGGTAAAAGCCGACAGACAGCTCGTGACTACTTGCTTTATAGGCCAGCAGGTTCTCCAGGCTTGTTGCATTGGTTCCTGCTACCGAAGTTCTTTGATCTGAAGGGATAGCCGAACCGGGGTTAACCGCCTGATCTTTCTTACAGCTTGTGCCGAACAACAGGATAAAGGAAAAGAGTAAAATCCCTTTAAATAAAGTTTTGAGTGGGTTGATTTGGTTTGTTTTCATTTTGATTTAATAAATGGTTAGATGTATTTAAACAAAGGATCCATTTATTAAAAAAAATGCCTACAAGACTTTCATTTTTAACGAGATACAGAAGATTAGACACAAAATTACAGAGGTAATTTCATCCGGTTTCTCAATTCTTTTTCTTTATCTCCATTCCAGTAGTCACAATCCAGCTGCAGAAAAATCGAAGTATAGGGAATTACCTGATTTGTTTTGATCACCAGCACTTTAAACAATTTGGCTTCTGAGTCAAGTTTTTTAAATACAGAATCGTGAAGCATGGTTTGTACATTTTGCCCATTAAACAAAGTGCTCAGCTCCTGTCTGAATTGCTGCACCCCTTTTGCCTGGCTTTCCGTAATAAATCCAAGTTCCTTATCCTGATAAATAATGGGTTTCACATGACCAGACTTTCTTACTTTTTCCAATACTGATTTTAATACCGGTAACAGGTCCTCATCCGCATATAAGTACTCCATTCCAGGGGCATTCTGTTCCGGAAATGCTTTATCTACTACCAGAATCCAGTTTCTATGTCCTAAAAAAGGCAGTTTCTCTTCAAACTGCTTTTTCCAGGTGTTTCCAGTCACTTTCTGCTCAATATTTTCTAACCTGTCCGGCGAATAACATCCGTTAAACAATAAGGTCGTACCAATTATTCCTAATAACAGGAGCAGATTTAATCTATTTTCGAATACGTTCATTGGTTTTAAGAAATGGAAAGGGTTAAAAATTCATTTTCTTTAATGGTCATACTTCTGGCAGATGCGATAAAAATGGCATTTCCTTCCTGTTTAAAAGTTACAGGAATGTGCTGTGAACCTATCATCGCGGAAAGGGATTTAACAGCAGCTCCATCTACCTTCTCCAGAGTTATCTTCTCCAATTTCAATTCACCATATTTCAATTCCAGACGATGAACCTGCTTTTGGCCAGTCTTCTTCTGACTATAGGTTCCCCATCCTGCAGCTGAAGTAAAAGGGGCTTTGAAATCAGCTTTATTCCATTTCGGCGCAAAGCGAATATAGCCCTTCGGGCCATGGTATTCAAAGCCACAGGCAGAGATAAAAGTACCATAACTTGCCATTGCTCTGGCATAATGGTCACTGCATTCGATTTCGTTAAAAGGATTTCGTTTTGAGGCATGATACCGGTCCTGAATCACGCGGGTGAGGATTAAGCTCTCTTCAACCATACCTTCTGCCATCAGATGGGCTGCAACCTGATGTTCAAAACCACTCATACATTCATGAAAATAGCCCAGCTGCCAGGTCACATCTTCTCCGAATGGTTTAGGTTCGTTGTGAGGATTGGTATTCATGACCATTCCACCTTCTCCGGCAAGGGCATATGGCCGTCCGCCGGTATGGGTTTTAATATATGGCCCAACATCCATGGTAAAATTGTATTTCCAAAGGGCTTTTAATGCAGCTACCGTTTTTTCTTTCCCGATTACTCTGGGTAAGCCGACCTGAAAGGCCCAGCTCTGACCATACACCTGATCGATGTGGCAGGTATTGTAGGAACCCAGTTTTTTGCGTCCTTCCTTCGCATCCGGACGGTGAATAAAGTACTCTCCATTGAAGAGTTCTTTTTCCATATTTCGACTTCCATCCTTCACATATTTCTCGCAAACCGCAGCAAAAGAACGGTCTCCTACCTCTTCTGCCATTTGTTGAGCAGCACTTGCTGCAGCAATACATAAGCCTACAATCCAGGCAATTTCACCCTCCCATACCGCATCCAGGGTATTCTCCATCGGGGTATCGGTCATCCCGTCTCCATTCTTATCCTGATCCAGCATAAACTGCACTGCCTTTTTTATTTTTGGCCAGTTGTGGTTCAGAAAAGCAGCATCTTTACTCATCTGGTGCTCCCGGTAAAAACGCAATACGGTCCCTGCCTGTCCATCTATTGCCGGCCGGCTTTCATTCTCAGCCCGGAATATGATTGCTCCGCTATCTTCTTTAAAACCAACGCCAAGATCTACCCGCTGCCTAAGGTCTCTTTCCAGTTCCGGAAAAATCCTGGCTACCGAATGTGCGTATTGCCAGACGTGTGTACAGGTTCCGGCACAAGCGCCGACCCCCTCCCAGCTCCAGAATCTTCCATCCGCAAAACGGTAAGTATTGGCGGTAGCCAGTGTTCCGATATTCAGGAAAGTACGTTCCAGAAACCAGTGCGGCAAAGTGGAATTGTTCCAGGTTTCTGACCATAATTCTGTTTGTATAGTCAATTTTTTAAAGTTGCTGTTCAGATAACTACTTACTGCTGCTGCATCTTTAAACCTTCTCGCGTAATGAAAACCTTCTTCCGCGTCTTTGACGATTTTCTTCAGGTTAGGATTTGCATTATTGAAATGCCAGCTGACCGAATAGTCTGCCTTCAAAGATTTACCGGGGGCAAGATCCTGAGATAAACGAATACCTGCAACCAGCTTTTCCGGAGCCCCGGCATTTGCCTCCGCCAGTTCTTTTCCCTCAAAATGTTTTTCTTTTACCGGCCAGGGGTCGATGCGACATTGAGTCAATCCACTGGTACCTTGCAGGGAAAAACACATGGTTCCATAATCCAGCGCCTCTTTAAGTTTTTCCTCTGCTGGTTCAAAAGAGGAAAAGATGCTTACCGCCGCGCTATCAGCACTGGCTTTATTGATCCTTTTTCCTGTCTTTTCCAGTCCTGTCAGTTTATTCACCCCATTTTCCATCCATCCCAGGACGGAAACCTTCATCGGACTTGCGGTCGTATTCCTGATATCCAGCCGTAGAATGGTTGCCGGAAGCGCAGAATTTTCTGCATCCAGGGGAATAAACGGGGAGTATACTTTCAGGTTTACAGTCACCGGAAAATCCTTGCTGCGGTATTGAATATAAGCAATGGGATAAGCCGGTTTAAAGCTGATGTCCTCCCAGTGTTCTTCCGACAGTTCTTTAATGAAAGTTTTACCGTTCAGTACCACTTTTACGGCAAAGCCTTGTTCCAATACCCTTCGGTTATCCGCAATTGCAGGCTCCACATAGGCAGAACCATCTCTTGCCCTTATTTTACGAACGGTAGTCCCGTCATTCCAGCTTACAGTTTTAGGATCGATTCCTTCCTGAGCCCCCTCAAAAGTCTCATTGTAAATCTGCCATAACCAAAGGCGCCCGTCGCCTCCAACATATACGGTTCCTGCATGTAAGCCCCCTACTGGCATCCCGATATACCGGAATTCATTTCTCTGTTTGTAATAAGTGGTCGCTTCCCCCCGCTGGTATAGGGACCTTGCCCATGAAGGGTCAATTTTTTTATCCTCCGGAATATTATGGAGGGGATAATCCAGCGCAAAAATACTTTTACCCCATACCGGAAATTGCAGGGCAGCAAGGCTGCCGGTTAGCAATCCGGCTTTTCTAAGGAAATCTCTTCTGTCTATTGTTTTGTTCAGCATCTTAATTTTTGTGGTTCAGATTTGTGTTATTATTTTAAATGCCATATTCATTTCTGATATTCCTGGCAGTTTTTACCAATTCTTTATCATTCAATAGCCGCACCTGCAGGTGTAATCCCGAGGTTTCTCCCAGGGATAAATAGCGTTCTTTTTAATAGGAAAAACATAGTGATACCTTACTAAATCTAAACGGTTTAACTGAGATAATTCAGAATATGCCAAAATCGCTTAATACTATGTTTATATCATTAAATAGTAAAGCACTGTGTTCAGGTTTCAGAAAAAAGATAAAAAGGAAAAGAGACAGGAAAATGAGCATTCCCCCGGAAAAATCAGACCAATGTTGCGCAAGGGGGGATAAGTGAGCACAATCAGGTCATTAATCAGCATGGAAGTATGGGAGACCGGAAAAACCGGCCTCCCATGATTTATTTATTGTTTTGGACTAGCAAACAACAGTAGTACATTTCACCGGAGGGGTATGGTGATCATCTGTTGGTTCTGTATGAGTAGGTTCTGAAACGTTACCTAAACCACCTGATAAGCGGTTAGCCACTTCACTGTCAATACTGGTTACAAAGCTCTCTAATTGCAGGTCTTCAAGATTCAACTTGATTTTATCTAATGAATTGTTCATATGTAATAATTTTAAGAATGATGCCTACTGTGGTAACGGGTTTTTGGCTTGTCCCCGGTTGCAACAGGACTAAGGTAGCTATTTGCAACATAGTTGCAAAAATTATCTTACATTTTTTTTTCATTCTTTTTACAGCTTAAAAAAAAAGACATCAAGATACATTAATATCTTGATGTCAATACATATATAATCTCTATACCTTATTTCAAGGGGATCACCATATTCCAGGAGCGGTCCAGTTGATAAGGTTTATCCCCGCTTCCCGTTGCTGCAAACAGATGAGTAGCTTTCCCCTCTTCAAAAAGCAGAAAAGGACGTTCAAAATTCCCCTGCCTGGTTTGGATGCCATTGTCCCATAATACGGTTCTGGAATATGCCTTTACCGGTTTGGCCAGTTCCCAGGTTATTCCGTCTTTTGACAAGGCATGAATGCCTCCTCCCTCTTCGCCGCAAATATGCCCGAACCGGTCTTTCATAATGAGTTCGTAATGATCTTTTGACCACCAGACAAAAGGGTCTTCCACATCATTGTCCATTTTTCCTGCAGTATGAAACTGAAATAAAGGCCGGTCAGACAGTCTTTCATATGGGCCCCGGAAGAAATCCGCATGTGCAGCACCGAGTAACAGTGGCGGGTTATGGTCCTTTTCGGAAGATTTATACATCAGATAGACCTTGCCATCGGGCAGCACAACCGGTGAAGGGTTCGAAGTAATAGAAGCATCCCAATGACCAGCCCTTGGTGTTAAGATTGGTTTATCAGCTCTGGTCCAGGGGCCATAAACCGAAGTAGACCAGGCCATTCCTATTCGCTTGTTCATCCATGATTTCTGGCCAAGTCCATCGCCCCAGACATCTGCTCCAGGTTTTGGAGCAGGATCTTTATAATGAGTTCCAAAGTAATAGAGGACATAATACTTTCCGCTTTTTACAATCCGGGCATTGTGTGTGGCGCATCCATCAAAAAAGGTATTTCCCCTTGCCGGCAAGACGACCTCTTCAAAGGTATAGGGTCCGGCTGGTGTTTTTGATACTGCCCTCACAATTTCGGAGTTGGTCACCCAGTTTCCAAAACCGTATTCTTTGGACCATCTGGACGCAAACATATGGTACAGGCCATCTTCTCCTTTGACTACAGAGGGATCCCAAACCCAATAATCATTCATGGCAAAGCCCCCCTTAACCGGAGCAGGAAGCATTCGTTCCGGCAGCGATAACTCATTGGTTTGCCCGAACACCTCCCGCTCATTTAAGAATAATCCGGCAGTACCCGCTGCTGCACATTTAAGAAATGTCCTTCTTGTAAAATTGATCATATCTTCCTATTTCCATCTAAAATAAAAATACCTCCGGTTTATTCGGATATCTATTCTGTATTAATAGCAGTATACTTCACATCAGGATAAATGTTTTAAATTAAAATACTGATAAAATGAGATGTATTTCTTTCGCATCTGCGTTTTATTTCCACTGGTTATTACCTGATTGTTATTAGGGGGTTGATAGGTCAATCATTGGTCTGTCAGACCTTTTAACAACGTTTTTACAACTCAGCAACAATTAACTTTAGTTAAGTGCATATTAATAGTATATGCTAAACATTTCGTAACTTACTATAAAATAAACTAAATAAGTTAACTAAAAACATAAAAATGGGAAAATTAATAAACGGGCTATTTGGCGGATTTCATGGCAGAATCGGCAATCTGGTAGGTTATACCTTAAAAGGTAAACACATCATCAGAAAAATAGGTATCAGCACTAAACCGCTTACCCCCGCAAGAAAAGCCAATTGCCAAAAAATGAAGGTGGTCAATGAAATACTGAGTCCTTCACTTCCTGTTATCCGGGCTGGATTCCGTCTGGCGGTTTCCGGAACGGACAAAAACGAGTATAATGAAGCCGTTTCTTATAATAAATTGAATGCCCTTCAGGGAGAATATCCGAACATCAGCCTGGATTATACTAAGGTATTGGTCAGCATGGGAGATCTTCCTGTGGCGGTTAATCCTGCAATCAGTCAGAATGCCGATGGTAATGAGATCGAATTTAGCTGGGAAGTACCGGCTGATTTATCCTATCAATATGATAACGACCGTGCCATGCTGATGATCTATTTTCCGACGTTAAAAGTAAGCTGTTATCATTTGATCGGGTCAAAAAGAGCGGAAGGGAAAGATACCATCCGTATCGATGCAGCCCATGCAGGAGAACGTATGGAAGCTTATATCTCTTTTATCAAAGACAATGGAAAACAAGTATCCAATAGTGTTTATGCCGGTTCTTTGAATACTTCAGCAAAGATTTCGGATGAAATAAAGTCTGGGAAAGAAGTTAAGGTTTCAGATCAGGAGCGCAATAAAAATGAAAAAGCCCCGGACATGGGTGCAAAGAGGGCAGATAAAGCATCCGACCGGCTTTTTTGCCGGAATTCCGCTATTGATCTCAGGCTATTAAATTTTGTTTTAAGATTTACAGCTCCAGCACCTGGTTAAACCTGGCAATATGAAAACCCTTCTTAAGCACTTCTTTTGTTTGCGGACTTTTTGCATCCAGCAGGGGATTGGTATGGTTCAGGTGAATAAAATAGATTTTATCTTTTTCCGATTTAGAAAGCGATTCAAACAGTTTCATACTTTCCACCACAAAAGGGTGCGGAATTTCTGAAACCGGTCTGTTGTTGATCTCTTTTGCATCATAAAAAGTCGCATCAATCAGTGCATAGTCTACTTTTTTTATTTCATCAACTATGTTTTTATCCCATTTGGACCATTTGTCAATATCCGGAATAAACAAGGCTTTTTTATGTGGCCCTTCGATCAGATACCCTACAGTTTCTGAATATTCATCCCTATGGGGCACCTTAAATGCGGTCACTTTAATATTGGAAGAAAGGATGACTGACTGCGCTTCTTCAAGGGGCCTAATCTGAATATTATTTAAGCTGACCAATTGGCTCCAGGGCCCGTTACTTTCCAAAAAATGTTTCATTTTCGGCATCGCATAAACCGGAACATTAGCGGCGTTAAGTGCCTCCCTGCCCAGATACATCAGTCCGGCGTAATGGCCAATATGTGCATGAGTAATAAAAATCCCATCCGGAACTTCTTTATTGCTAAATAAAGAAAGTTTTTTTAGGATTTTAGTCTGACGTGAAAAATCTGGTGTCGGATCAAATAACCAGTTCAGCTTGTTTTCAGGATCAATAACTCCGAGAGCGGAAACCATACGGGTTTTATCGGGATTTTGAAACAAAGACTTACAGCAGGATTTGGTACAACCAATATGGGGAGAACCTCCATCCTGAACATTCCCCAATACCACCAACGAAGGTCCTTTTTCCTGTCCCTTTATCTGAAAACAAGTCATCAGGATCAACAAAAATAAGCTATTTATCAGCTTCATAAAGAGAGTTATACTTTTTTATTTCCCAAAGAAAGCCCCATAAAATCAGCCATTACTTTAACAGATTCATCTTCAATAAAATCAAAAGAATCATCCTTAGTCGCTTTATCTCCCTTTTTTAATACGGGAAGACCTCTGTAAACCCTTAATTCATTTCGTCGGTTGAAGTTCTCGGCTTCCTGATCGTCACGTTCCTTTTTAATCTTTGCCTCGTTTAAAGTGACAGAACGTTCATTGCTACGCTTCTTAGCTTCCGCAAGGTTTTGTTTAAAGAATTTAAAATATAAAGACTCAGCCATGCGTTTTTCACTTCTTTTGATCAATTCTGCTTTTATTGTCGAAAGGTTGGCAAGCGGCTGGAAGGGAGCACCATTGATCACATCCCAGGATAGCGCTGAAGGCTGACTGCTCTCACCGATCTTATCCATCTGATATCTGGAAGGAAAACTGATATCCGGACTCACCCCTTTATGCTGTGTACTGCTCCCGGTTATCCGGTAGTATTTGTCCATGGTCAGGTTGATCTGTCCTAAATTAATTTCCGAAGGATTAGCTCCCTTTTCACGTGTAGAATCACCTTGATTAATTAAGGCAGCCATTTTTTTAAGCACTTCCGGGTTCACCAGTCTGTTTAAGCTGATTACAGATTGAACCGTTCCTTTACCATAAGTCTGACTTCCCATCACAATCCCCCGGTCATAATCCTGAATTACTCCCGTAAAGATCTCTGAAGAGGAGGCGCTCGAACGGTCTACGATTACTCCCAATGGACCTGTCCAGGAAAGCTCCTCTCCTGTTAAGCCTTCAACTCTGGTTTTACCGCTTATATTTTTTACCTGAACTACCGGTCCTTTGTCAATAAATAATCCGGCCAGTGAAACCGCTTCCAATAAAGCACCTCCACCATTTCCACGTAAATCCATCACAATTCCATCTACCTTATCTTGATTTTTCAAAGTATCAATCAGCATTTTAACATCACGTGTGGTGCTTTTAAAATTCTTATCTCCGGCTCTTGCTGCTTCAAAATCAAGATAAAATGCCGGAACATAGATCACCCCAACTTTATAATCTCTACCATTACTATTAACGGTCTTTACACTTTTCTGGGCTGATTGTGCCTGTTGAATGACTTTATCACGGATCAATTCCACAATCACCGGTTCAGAAGACAATTCTTTGCCATCAGGGATGACTTTCAAGCGAACCTTTGTGCCTTTAGCGCCCTTGATCTTGGAAATACTCACCTCCAGTCTCCAGCCAACGATACTTACAAAAGGACCATCTCCCTGAGCTACTGCTACAATCCGGTCGCCCGCACTCAATTGCTTTCCCTTGGCCGCAGGTCCACCAGGTACTACATTGACAATTTTAGGCACCTCATTTTCGATCATCAGCAAAGCACCGATTCCCACAATCGAACGCGACATTTCTTCATTAAATGCAGTCGCATTAGAAGCATTGAAATAATTTGTATGTGGATCCAGTGACGCTGTAAAAGCATCCATCAACATCTGAAAAACATCCTGATTATTGACCTTTGCAACCTGAATTTTTAAATCCTGATAGTTTTTGCTTACCGTCTCCATGCTTTTGGCTGGTGCGGAACCGGCAAGGTTTAAATTGATCAGTTCATATTTAACCCGTCTTTTCCAGGTATCATTTAATTCGGCCACGGAAGCAGGCCAGGGCATTTTTGAACGGTCATAAACATAAGTATCATTCTGTCCGAAATTCATCTCTTTTTTAACTTGTGCAACTGCATAGTCCAGACGTTCATTCAGTCTTTTCAGATAAGTATTATACATGTAAAAAGGCACACTTAAATCCCCGTTCTTAAAATCATTATCCAGCTCGTACCTGTATTTCTCAAAGTCCCTGATATCGGAACTCAGAAAATAGTTTTTCCCCTGATCTAAAGATTTCAGGTATTGATCAAAAATGATGGAAGAGATAGAATCATTGATTTTGACCTTTTTATAGTTGTAGTTTTCAATCAATCCAACCACTTCTTTCATCACAAATTGTTGCTGTATATCTGGTTTTATATTCTTCACTCCCTCTACAACAGGTTGCGTTTTCGGTGCAGCAGCCTGACAAGCAAGCACAGCTGTGGTAAAAAACACAAATGATAACCTTCCTAACATATGTTTAAATAATTTAAAATTTATTGCTGATTCCATTGCATCATCTTTTGCTGTACCTATCAAAATCGATTCTACAGCCTATTGATGTCCAATATAATCAGTTTTTAGGCGCTTTCAAACCATTACTGCCCATAATTTAACTATTTTACATTCCTGGCATAGGCAGGATTCAGGATCAAGGACAGTCCTCGAGCTTTGAAAACTTCTCCTGGTACATCTTAAGGTTACTTTTTAATATACCTGTTTTGCACATAATTGTAGTCTACCACTATCCCTCCAACGGATAGCTGTTTATTTTTAACGCGGATTTTTTTTCCAGCAGGGATACAGACCAGAACTACCGATTGCATAGCCGGAATACGCAGCTTCGTCACTACCTGTACATTTCTGGCCATAAAACGTTGGCTCACCAAATCATATACATCTGATTTCCCTGTAGCCGGCACTTTAAAGCCGATGGTTTTGGAGGTCGGGTAAGGGTTATAAAACAACCAGGTTGGATAAGCAGACTGGCGGTAAAAGTCTGTTGCCAGTAAATCCAGTCCTAATATACCCTTGACCACTGTTTCTTTGACAATTCCGCCAAAAATCCCGGCATGTCCGCTTCCGTAAACACTGAACTGAGATACTTCCGGATTCTGTCCCGGCATCCATTTAGGACCATCCCCCTGTGCTACCGGTGCTTTTAAGGACTGATACAAGGTGTCAAAAGTAGAGGCTTTTGCAAAGCCTTCATAAGCAATCACTCCCTTAGTTACTGCCGCGAGGTCAGGTAAAGTCTGGTGTTCTTTGGGCATATACTGAGGGTAAAAGAATCTGGATGCATTGACTGCATTTAACATCCATTTCCCAATCGCATTTGCATATTGTGGCTGGTACCTCACCAAAGGGACCAATGGCCATGCGGCATCAAAAGTGTTCATCAGAAAAGCATAACCACCATGATCAACCGTACATCCAACAGTTCCCGAAATATCAAAACCATTCCAGTTACCTACTAAAAAACCCCAGCCTTCTCTGCAGACAGCAGTTCCGTCGAAGGTCCAGTTTAACATTTTCTGAATATCAAAAGCAGTCCCCTGCTCCGCATTCATCCTTGCCGCCAGATAAGCACCGAAAGGCATTAACAGTTCATAAGTAGGATTGATTTTCTGACTTTCCAGTGCTTTCATCGCCGATATTGCCCCTTTGAGGTAACGGGGATCACCAAACCTTTTATAAGCTGCATACAAGACGTAAGCATGTCCGGCCGCAGCATCCGGCTGCGCGCAGATTTGCGTGGTCATGGGTTTCATCTTCCCATAATCAAAATAAGAATAATTGTAATTGCCATTTAAAATGGAATCCGCCTGATAGAATTTCTCTGCGATGCTTCTGGCCATCATTTCAAAATCCGGAGCTGAAGGATATTGATCATAAATCGCATAGAACAATACATTCGGGTATACATCATACCACCAGTCCCTGCCATAACCTCCTCCTAGCAAGGCCACTTCCGGGGCCGTATTGTTCATCATGATGTCCCATCCGGTGTCTTTATTGAAATAGTTTTTCAGCATACCTACATAATTCAATCCCTGCTGATTGCTTTTATCAAGCCCAACCAATGTGGCCCCCAGAACAGCCCCCATATTGGCCAGGGCCTCATGAAACATGCCTTTATTATGTTGCGAACCCTGCCTCACATCCCCCACTGCAGTATACATTCCCATCACCGGCTGCTTAAAATTCTTGCCCGTACTGTCCATCCAAACCATCGGCCAGTATTTGCCTTTGGCATTAAAATCGTAAATCGTCCGGTCAAAGTTAAGGGCCATTGCTTTCCAATCGATGATCTGAAGCGGCCGGGGCAGGTCGGCCATCTGGTTTACGCGGTCAATTTTAACCTGTTTAACCTGAGCATGGCAAAGGGTAACTATAAATAAAGAAAGGAGGGTCAGTTTAAGTTTCATCATTGGGGTTCATCTAAAGGTATCAAAAAATAGTTTTCAGGTAGTTCCGGCTCCGGTTAAACCGCAGCCGGAACCATCACTTTGGCCTGGCTTTCTTCTTCCAGCTGTAGTTCTTCATTCATTATTTTTCCCTTTTTCAGGATCCCTTTTGCTACCCAGTAAGAACTCAGCTGCAAAACGGCAACAATAATAATGGCATAGCGAAGGGCTATTTCATTGGAAAAATAATAGGCCAGCAGCAGAAATGTTCCGGCACCGGTAAGGCGGCCAATATATAGTCCGGCTTCATGGTTTAAAATATAGGCGAATTCGCTTCTCTTTTCTTTTTTAGTCAGGATATCGATCACACTAAACTGGATGGGAAAATAGGCCAGGTCCAGCAGCGGCTTAGCCAGCAGAAGGAACAACATAAACAGGATGACTCCGGTTTCATTAAACAGGATTCCGTTAATGAGCGCAGCAACGGTAAATAAAACAAGGCCTGTTCCGAACACATAAATCCGGTGTTCCGGTCCGGTTTTACGGCCGATGATGTACATCAGCACCGCAGCAAATACTGCTCCTACCGACTGAGCTGTTCCCAATGCCCCTTCTTTTCCAAGCAGCAGCATGATCAGCATTGCCGGAGCGGTCACCAAAAACCCCTGTACCAGGCCTTTTAAAACTGCCAGCGACATCAGCCGGTACCAGTAAGTATGAAACTTAAAATAGATAAACTTCTTGTTAACCGGATTGCTGAACTTTCCGGTAAAGCACATCACTGAAGCTGCAATGGTAATGACAAATACGACACCCGTTACAATTTTATAAGCCATTTTTGCATCACCGGCAGTGGCAGAAAACTCAATGAACCAGCCAATGATCACCGGAATGACAACCGCGATGATGGTATAGAAAAATGTTTCCAGGCCATAATAGTAATTGCGGTTGCTGTCGTTGGTCGTGGCCAGGGCCAGGAAATCCCGGTTCGCCCAGTAAAAGCCAAAAGACATCCCCATCACAATACCTGCGATTCCGATTCCGGTAATGTCAAGTGTTTTCAGCGACATCATGATCATCATCGAGATGGCACTGAGCACCATTCCAAAGGAATAAAGTACTTTAATCGGAAAACGGTTTAACAACCAGCCATTGATCAGAAAAGTTAATGGAATTCCGGTATAGATGGTCAGCTGATACACCACCACCTTTACCGGATCGTTTGAACTTCGCATCACGTAAGCTGCCACAAAAATATCGATCACCGGCAAAACAATGCTATAGATCAGATTGGTTAAAGTCAGCACTTTAAAATTATGAGACTGGGTCTTGAAATGCGCGATTTCGGACTTTAGTTTATTAATCATGCTCGTAGGATAAGGAGTTTAAGATTTCAGCTATAGAAAATTTAGCCCCGCAAACAAATTCGTCGGCAGCACCATAATAAATTGTGAGTTCATCCCCTTTAACCACATGGCCATTGGTGAATACAACATGCCCGAAGAAACCACTCAGCTCGTAAGTAGTTGTGGGCATCATAATTGGTTTTTCTGATCTTGCAATCACGAT
This sequence comes from Pedobacter steynii, assembly GCF_001721645.1. Classification (NCBI taxonomy): domain Bacteria; kingdom Pseudomonadati; phylum Bacteroidota; class Sphingobacteriia; order Sphingobacteriales; family Sphingobacteriaceae; genus Pedobacter; species Pedobacter steynii. The sequence goes on from NZ_CP017141.1 coordinate 674,454, forward strand.
GGAAGGGTCGAGCAGATCGAGTAAAAAGGCACCTAAACAATACTGATGAGCTGAATTGGCACCATGGTAAATTTCCAGCCAGCCCTTTTCCGTTTTGATTGGTGCTGCCCCTCCACCTACCCTGGCACTATCCCAGCTATTTTTTCGGGTAGTGACGAGACATTTATGTTTCCCCCAGTGTATGCCGTCCGGAGATTCTGCAAGCCAGATGTAATTCCCGCCAATGTCCACGCTGCTTGGGCGGTGCAAGGCATAAAATTTCCCATTGATCTTTTCTTCAAAAATGGCGCAATCCTTATTGTGAGGAGGAATGATCATCCCTTCAGATTCAAAATTTTTCCAGTCTTTCGTTGTACGCAACCCCACACCTACCCCTTGTTCTGAAACGGCAGTATAAGTCAGGTAGTAAGTACCATTCAGCAGGCTTACCCTGCAGTCCTCTATTCCAAAAGCTTCCTGCATATTTTCTCCCTGCAGGAACGGATAGCCTTCAGGTTCATAAAAGCGGATCCCATCTTCACTGCAGAGCAGGCGCAAATGAGAAAGGGTAGTCAGATAATCTACGCCTTTGTACCTGATCACTCTTGGATCCTCCGCATTCAGCTCCGGATCATCAGTAGGGATTTCTATAATTTCAATTCCATCCTCCTTTAATACCGGAAAAGAAATGACCCCTTCCTGCTGAGCCGGTCTTTCTGCCACGCGGACCAGCAGCCAGGTCTTTCCTTCAAAAGTAAAGACACCTGGGTTTAAGAGACAGCTGATTTCCAGTCCGGCTCTGCTTGGCTTTAAATCGGCGGGCGACAATAATGGATTTTCTGTAAATCTTTGTGCCTGATCTTTCATAACTATTAATAACCTGGGTTTTGTACGATTGCTTTTCCTGATTTATCCACTTCACCCTGTGGTACGGGATACAGGTAATTGTGGTCCTGGAAATTCTTGCCCAGGGCAGTCAACACTGTTTTTGCTGTTTTCCAGCGCTTAAGATCATTCAACCGTTGCCCTTCGAAGCCAAGTTCCACCCTTCGCTCCTGCATCAGCCAGCTTTTGATCTGCGCTTTATTGGTCACCGCCACTGAACGGTCCGGTAATGTACCGATCGGGGCAATGCCTCCTGCAGCTGTTGGCGAAGTTCTTGCGCGCCTTCGGATGTTGTTGATGATGGTTATTGCATTGACATAAGCGTTGTTTTCGTTATAGGCTTCAGCTTTCCAAAGCAACACATCCGCCATCCGGATCATGATTTTATTACTTGGTCCATCATCATTGCCTTTATTTGCACCGTTAAGCGATCCCAATAGCTTATTTACATTTTTATCCGTCACATTAACTGTGTAAGCTAATCTCGGATCATTGGTTTCGAAAGCATTCAGAAAATCAGCGCTGGGTGCAAAGAAGCCCCAGTCTAACAAAGCACTGATCCCATTTCCTTTACGGACAGTCTGTCCGGAGATGTGGTCATAGGCAAAGATGACTTCATTGTCGTTAAACTCTTTCGACACATTGAAATTGTCAAAGTAATTGGCATTCAAGGTATACATGCCCATTCCTTCCAGCTCCGTCACCAGTGCAATCACTTCCGTCCATTTCTGGTTATACAGGGCTACCTTCGCCTGCAATGCCACAACAGCTCCTTTTGATACCCGCCATTTCTCTGCCGTACTCGAAAATTTCGTAGCCGGAAGTGCCGCTTTAGCTTTACTCAGGTCATCATTGATTAATGCCCAGGCTTGTGATTGCGGAACCGTTCTCGCCACTTCATAAGCCTCATTAAAGGTTTTTAGAGGTTTGGTGATGATCGGGACATCCCCGAAATTATTAACCAGGTCAAAATAATAATACGCCCTTAAAAAGTAGGCTTCTCCAAGCAACCGACTCCTCAGTGTTGCCTCCATCCCGATCTTCGCAATCAGCGCTTCGTCTGTCAGATAGCTGAGTGCCAGGTTGGCTTTGGAGATTCCCTGATAGTTAAAAGCCCAGACCCCATTAAAACCTCCGTTTTCTGAGGTGAACCTGAAACCGGCAATATCATCCATCCAGGGTTGATCCCCATCCGGGTTCCATTTCTTTAACACATCCCCTCCGGCGATATCCTGCAGGATGACATCCGGGCGAATCACTTTACCACCAGACCAATCCCAGTTTCCCATCAGGTTTAAGGTATAGGACAACATTCTATAGGAAGCATCAACCGAAGAGACCACTGTATTTAAGGTCGGGTCTGTGCTCACCTGTTCCGGGGTAATTAACCCAATCGGATCTTTATACAGCTCTTTCTTACAACCCGCAGTAAACATTAAGCCTACGGCGAATAAGGATATATATAATTGTTTCATCTGAATATCTTTTAAAATTTAACATTTACACCAAACAGGAATGCGCGTGATTGCGGGTAGGTCCCCATATCCACCTGATCGATAGATTCCGGATCCAGGCCACTGTACTTCGTGCTTGTATACAGGTTCTGACCAGAAACATAAAGTCTGACATCCTTTACTCCCAGTTTTGTTTTCTTCATCAGATCACCGAAAGAATAACCGAGTTCCACATTTTTAATCCTGAAATAAGACGCGTCTTCAACAAACAGACTGGACACCCGGCTTACTCCCGTATCGGTGGTACTCACCCGCGGCATGGTATTCGATGTTCCCGGGCCATTCCAGCTTTGAAGAACCGCTATTGAAGAGTTAAATGGCCTGCTGTCAAAATCGGTAATCTTCTTCGCATCATTGTATTTGTCTATCCCCTGAACTCCTTGCATGAATACCGAAAAGTCAAAACCTTTATAACCACCAGACAGGTTGATGCCATAGGAAAATTTAGGAATCGGGTTCCCAAGGAAAGTCCGGTCATTATCATTGATCTGGCCATTTCCATCCAGGTCAGCAAATTTGATATCTCCGGGTACCTGTGATGGATTACTTGTTCCGGACAGGTGTTGTGTTACCTCGGCCTGGGTTTGGTAAATTCCTTCCATTTTATAACCATAGAATGCATTTAGTGGTTGGCCGGGAACCGTTCTTGTGAATGGTCCGCTCAGCGTCGGCACATTCGGATGTAGCTGTATGACTTTGTTATTTAAGGTTGCCATATTTCCGCTTAGGGAATAGTTAAAATCACCGATGGCATTGCGATAACTGGCAGAAAATTCAAATCCTTTATTTCTTACTTTACCTGCATTTACATACGTCGGGCTCACTGAACCCACCATTTCAGGCAAACTCAGTTGCAAAAGGATATCAGAAGTAGTTTTCACAAAATAATCGGCCGAGAGGGCCAGTTTGTTACTGAACAGGTTAAAATCCAGTCCGATATTCTGTTGTGAAGTCGTTTCCCATTTCAGGTCGGGATTGCCATAACGGTTCAGTGAATATCCTTCCCCATCTTTAATCATGGTACTCAGGTAGGCATAATTAGGAATCTGCTGATTTCCCAGTTTTCCTGTACTTGCCCTTAGTTTTAAGTTTGAAATCCATTTGACCTCCTTCATGAAAGATTCTTCGGAGATCGCCCATCCGGCAGATACAGAAGGAAAATATCCCCATTGTTTATTCTCTCCAAATCTGGAAGAAGCATCTCCCCTGAGATTTGCCGTTAACATATAGCGCGAATCATACACATAAGTTCCGGAAGCAAAAACAGAGAACAGCGCCCATTCACTCGCATTTCCACCATTCCAAAGGTCTCTGGCAGAAGAGCCAAAATCGATGTACTGAAAACTGTTAGTGGTATAATCATAACGTTTTCTGGAAGCAGAAAGCCCTGATGCTTTATTTTTAATATATTCTGTTCCTACCAATCCGTTGATGGCATGTTTATCAATCGTTTTGACATAATTCAGGGTATTGTTCCAGGTCAGGTTCAGTTCCTCGCCTCTTTCCTCGTTCAATCCGTTTGGCCGGTTTTGTCTGCCTGCCCCCGGATCCACCTCATTGGGATCATTGTTGTCGTCATCTCCAAAGTTTTGCAGGAATGCCTTATTGTGCAGAAAATTCAGGTCGACACCCAGGTTTGTTCTTAACGTCAGGGATTTATCGCCCAGGAATGCATATTCCGCATAGGCATTTCCAAAAGTTTTCACATTATTTCTTTTGTCGTTGGCAAAATAAGCGAGTGCGATCGGGTTGGAAGTTCTCTCAAAATTCTGGTCCCATCCGCCATTGCTGCTATTGAATTTATAAAAAGGCAGGTCCGTAAAAGGATTGTCGGTTTTATAAGTTGGGTCTGAAGGGTCCTTGAAAACCGACAATACCGGCGGTCTTAACAGGGCGTGGCGAATAATCCCTGGTGCGTCACCTTTTGAAGATAACCAGTCCTGTTTTGCCGTTGACATCTGGAGATTGGTTCCGATTTTAAAGCGGTCCGTCAGTTTTGCGTTAATATTTGCCCTGAAATTAAAGCGTTCATACTGATCGTGGTTATAGACCACAATTCCATTTTGTTTGTAATAAGCACCAGACAAAAGGTATTGAACCTGATCGCTGCCACCACTTGCCGTTAACTGTGCATTTTGGGACCTTCCCGTTTCAAAAAGTTCATTCAGCCAATCGGTATCTGCCAGATCCGTTCTTCCCTTCGCTGCGGTAAAAGGATTTGGATCCGGTTTCCCCCCATTTTTCCAGGCCTGTTCCTGTTTGCTCAGGTATTGAGCCGTATTTAGGAGTGTGGGCAGATTGGTCACCTTCTGAATTCCGTTATAATAGCTCAGTTCCAGTGTAGAGCGGTTGGCTACCCCTTGTTTAGTGGTGATCTGAACCACCCCACCAGCCGCACGTGCACCATAGATCGCAGCAGAAGCGGCATCTTTCATGACTGATAAGCTTTTAATATCTGAAGGATTTAAAAAAGAAATGTCCAGCGTTGGTGTTCCATCTACAATAAATAAAGGGCTGTTGAATCCAATGGTATTCTCTCCGCGAATGCGGATATTGATCGGGTCACCTGGTGCGCCGGTACTTTGCGTTACCTGTACTCCAGACACCTGACCTTGCAGCATTTGTGCCACATCAGGAACCCTTCGTTTCTCTCCATCACCAACATTCAGGTTTCCCATCGCTCCGGAAATGGTATTTTTACGTAAGCTCGTATACCCCACTACGATGACCTCATTCAAATCTGAAACACTGGGTTTCATCGATAGGTTCAATAGTGCATTTCCGGTATAAGGAAGCGTTACCGGAAGATAACCAACATAATTAAACACGAGTGATTTCGGGCCGTCCGGAAGTAGCGTAATCACATATGCTCCATTTGCATCCGTAGCCGTTTTGTTTGGTGTATTCAGTTGCTGAACAACAACCCCCGGAAAGGGTTGCTGATTTTCATCAGTCACTTTTCCACTTAGTTTTACCTGGGCCAGAGCACTAAGCCCTGATAGCACGATTAACAGTGACAAACCCAGTGAGAAGAGTAGATTTCTTTTCATCTGTGATATATTTGGTTATCACAAATTTATAGGAGTAGCCACCTGAAGGAGTGTACTATAGTTACATTTTAGTTCACTATAGTTACAAAGGGACGTATTCTTGCACTATTAAAAATGTTTTTCCAGAAAAGCCTTCGCATTTCGAAACATCAAACGATCTACAATTTCGCCGGCGGTAAGATGGATATCCGGGTAATGCGGTAGTTCAAGCTCCAGTTCAGTTTTTAGTGACAGGGCAAAAGTTGCCGCCTCTGTTGAATTCCGAAAACAAGCTACTGCTGCAATCATCCCGTCGAAGTCAGAGCCGATACATAAATGATCCCATGGTGCAGGCATCCCGTACCAGTCTGTAATTTCCCAGATCCGGATGATATGGTTAAGTACCAAGCGCACATGGTACCTGTAATCCGCAGACAGGTCCGTTTTCTTTTTTGAAGCAAAGATCTGCTGGAGTTCTGCATCGGCTTCATTCAGATCCCCTATGTCCTGAGGCTCGGGATGAACCAGGTTGAGCGTGGTATTGCCGTTGTCGATTTGCCCCATATCAAACTGTTCGGATAAGGCCTGTATTTGTTGATCTGCATCCGGAGCAGTGAGCAATTCATATTCTTCATGGCTGTAAAAATCACTTTGCAAAGCTCCGGTTTTATCTTTACCACCAAGTATTCTCAGGTCCAGAGAGATGCCGATAAGGCCTTTACTACCCAGGATTTCAGTAATGTCTTCATTATATAAATTTATGGAGAGCGGATAGAAGTCTGTTCCTTCCAGTTTACCCCTGTTTTTAAGCCAGGTCAATTTATAGCCATAGCTCTTCCTGACCGGGTTGATGACCATATTTCTATCTTTCCGAAATACCGTCCAGCTCTCTCCTGTCAAACCAATATGGCTGGCGATGATGGGCATATCCGGAAAATGTTTCTTTCTGAACAGATAGAAAATCCGCCGGGAAACAAGGCTCATGTGTTTGACGTCGATGAAGACCTTTTTAGCATAGGCATTTTCAATCATTCGCTTCCCAAATGCAGTGATCCCTATTCCCTTGGGCAGCAGCGGTCCTTTTGTAAGCAGTTTATTCCCGTAGGCATGGGTAATAAATTCATTTGGTGTTAAATGCGCCAGTGTGAAATATAAGACCCTAAAACCTTTACTTATAAAAGAATTGAAATTACCGACCACCTGTTCTATATCCTTCACCCTATTGTTAAGGTCGTAAAAGGTATGCGCTCCTTCGATGTTAAATAAGATATGCAGGGTATTGAAATCGGTAGCCTGATATTCGTTCCAGTTTTTGAGGAATTTAATCTTCTTTCCCGCTTCTATCTGATCTTCAGGTCTTGGAGCTGCACTGATGTTTGCAAATTCCTGTGCAAAAGTCTGCTGGTATGAGCTGGTTAAGGTGATCATCTCATTTAACCGGTCCCTGCTCAGGAATTTTTTATAGACCGTTGCAGCACCTATTTTTAGCAGAAATTGGTCAATCATTCCGATTTCCGGTGGATGCAGGGTCAGACAAACCAGGTTCATATCCCCCTGCTGCATTAGCATTTTTAGGGAACATTGAGATTCCAGAATGTCGCCAATCAGGTGATCCTTAGGATTTAGGTTGCTCCAGGCAGAAAATTGCCTTCCATCTTGTGGGAGGAATAGGGTTTTTAGTCCGGGGTGACAATGAAGATCAAAGAATGCCATACCAATTGATTGAGATTTGAGGGGGCGTTTTCATAGTAAAGAAGTTGAGCGTTAGTACTTTCTAAATTACAAATACAAAGCACAAAAAGCAAAAATACCTATAGAAGATGTGTATGCTCTTCGTATTGTTGCTGACGATATTCATTTGGTGCACAATGATAGATCTTTTTAAACTCCCTGAAAAAGTAAGATTTGTTATTAAATCCGGTTCGGTAAAATATTTCAGATACCGTATACTGCGAAGCAATCAGCATATCCGCGGCATGTTTCAACCGGATTCTTTTGATAAACTCAGCGGGAGTCATTCCGGCGAGGGATTTCAGCCTTCTATACAATTGCATTTTGCTGATGGAAAGTGCATCTTCCAATGTTGCTGCATTCAGTTCAGGTTCATTCAGATTTGTCTCAATTACCTTCAGCAGCTCCTCCAGAAACTTCTTATCTGTATCGGCGATATCCACATCCATGAACTGATTAGTAATGTGCTGATCTTTAATCAGGTGTTCCATCCGGCGCTGGTCGTCCAGCAGTTTACGAATCCGTGCATGGAGGTAATTGATCTGGAACGGTTTCGGGATATAGGCATCCGCTCCCAGCTCATATCCTTCCGCTTTATGGTCTTCTGATCCTCTGGCAGATAAAATAACAAAGGGGATTCTGGCCATGGCGGGTGTTTGTTTTACGGTCCGGCATAATTCCAGTCCGTTCATATCAGGCATCATCACATCGCTGATGATCATACCTGGAATGGTTTTATGCAAGAAGGCCAATGCTTCCAGCCCCGTTCCCGCTTCATAGACCACGTAATGCTCTTTTAAGACATTCCTGATCAGGAAACGAAGTTCAGGTTCATCCTCGACCAATAAGATGCTTAACTTTTCTCCCTGCTGAAGGTCATCAATGAGGCTGCTTTTATTCCCCTCTTCAGCAGAAACCATATCCGGCTGTTCATGTACCTGCAGCAGGGATTCATACAGCGCAGAGGGTGCAGAGGTAATCACCTGGGTTTCTTCCGCAGCCCTGACTTCCGTCAGCGGTATGTTTATCCTGAAATCTATCCAGTCATTTTGTAGGCTCACCTGAATATCAGCGCCCATCAGGCTGATCAGTTCTTTTGTAAAGGCCAGACCAATTCCCGTACTGAATTTTTCCGTTTGCTGTTCATTGCTGACATAAAACCTGTTAAAGATCTGTTCCAGGTGTTCTGTTTTCAGGCTACAGCCTGAATTGGACACACTCAGTTCCAACATCCGTTCCTGAGGATGGTACCAGACTTTGAAAGCCACCGTTTCCCCGGTTCCGGAATGTTTAAAAGCATTCGACAACAGGTTGTACAATACCTTTTCAAATTTATCCTTATCTATGGAGCCTGCAATTCCTTCAGGGATAGTCCTAAGGTATTGCTGGTTATTTTTTTCACTCGCCGGAATAAACAGTTCGGAGAGGCTGTCCAGCATTTTACTGATGTCGACATAATCCTCCTGTTTTTTCAGGTACCCCGCTTCTGCCTTCCTGAATTCCAGCAATTGCTGTACTAAATAGGTTAACCTTGCAGTATGCTGATGGACCATAGAAACGAAATAGTTATTTTCTTTCTTTCTGAGGTGTTCTACAGAGCCCATGATCATCGTTAATGGCGTCTGAATTTCGTGTGCAATATTGGTAAAGAAATTCAGGCGTTTCTGATGCTCCTCTTCCTCTTTTTGTCGCAACAGATGCTCCATCTGCAACTGGTACTTCATCTGGAGTTTATTTTTGCGGTATACGTGAAAAGCATAACCAGATGCAATCAGCAGGAGCACATAGGCGAACAATGCATAATAAGTGAGCCAAAAGTATTGCTCCACATGCAGTCTGAATACGCTGATCCCTTCCGTCCACACGCCCTCTCCATTGCTCCATCTTACTTTTAGGATATAGTTGCCGGGAGGGACATTGTTATAAATGATATTTCCTATTGAGCCGGCATAATTCCAGTTCTGGTCCAATCCTTCCAGTTTATAGGCAAATTCGTTCTTGGCTTCATTTAAAAAGCTCATGGATTTCAGACTTACCTGGAAGAAATTATTTTTGCGCGCTAAAGTATATTCCGGAACTATAGATTGAACGGACTTCAGGACCTGCACCCTGTTTTCATCCAGGTTCTGCCCACCCATCTGTATATTGGAAACCAATACATTAGGCTGTAGCTTATTACCGGTAATGCGCTCCGGAACAAAATAATTAAATCCGTAAATCCCTCCAAAATACAACCTGCCATCCGCAGACTTCCATACTGCACCATCGCTAAATTCATTGCTTTGAAGTCCATCGCCAGCTCTGAAATTAGCGATGGCACCATTTTCAGGATTCAACCTGGCCAGACCTTTATTGGTACTCAGCCAGATACTTCCTGAATTGGCCCCTTCGATGGCATGGATGGTATTGTTGGGCAGCCCCTCATTCATCGTATATTTTTTGAAGGAAGGCTTATCCTTCAGAGACTCCTGATGGCTGAGCATATTCAGTCCATAACTCGTCCCGATCCATAACCTTTTTTTGGCGTCCAGGTAGAGAGAAAGCACATCATTGTTCGAAAGGTTGTCCGGAGCAGAAAAAGCTTTAAAAGTTCTGAATTTCCCTGTTTTTTTATTCAATACACTCAGGCCTCCATAACGGCAGGCGATCCAAAGCCGGTCGTCCTGATCATGACTCAACGCATAGATGATGTCATTGGCGGGCCCATTCGTTCCGCCAGACAAGTATTGTTTAAAATAGCTGATACTTAAACTGCCTGCGGCAGTTTTGCCAAGCTTTAAATGAATCAGTCCGCTACCACTTGTTCCCAGCCATAATGAGCTGTCTTTATCCTGCAGAATAGCATAAACAGAACCAAAAGCAGGTAATTTCTCCACTCCGGCAAGTTCATTCCAGGGGATTGTCCTTTTTTTATTCAGGTCGTAGATTCCAAGCCCTTTTCCATCTGTCCCGATATAGATGTAGGGGGATACTCCCTTTTTCAGGGCATACACTGAATTGTTTTCCAGGCCATTGCCGGTATTAAGCCCGGTTTTTAAGGAATTGCCCGGAGACCTGGACCAGAAATCATTTAAGATCACAATTCCTCTTCCTTTAGTACCTACCCATAAATTTCCATCTACCTCCGCAAAAGCCCGGACCGGTTTATCCAGATCAGCAAAACTGCTTTTATTGACCAGTCCGAAATAGTTAATTTTTGGATAGATCTTGATCAGGCCATCTCCATCCGTTCCGATCCACAAAACGTTGTCTTTCGCTACTTCAATATTGGTTACCCTGATATTGGCCAGCTGGCGTACCTCTTGCTGCAGGAAAGAAGAAGGCTTAAACTCCTGATCGAACACCGCTATTCCCTGTCCGTCCCGGACCAGGATATAATACGACTGGTAATAGCTGATGGATTTAACGCTACCTCCAATATTGCTTATTTTTTGGGGAATAAACTGTGAATCAACAGCCCATAAATCTTTCTGGTTATCTGTAAAAAAAATCCGGTTATTGGCCAGGAAGAAATTATTGATCTGTTTTTGAGGCTTTAAAATTCTGACCTGGCTTAAGCCTGACCGGCCTACTTTACCGTTCAGCAAGGTCCCATCATTTTGGAGAAACCACATCAAACCATTCCCGGCACATTCCATTTTCAGGATTTTCTTAATTCCTGCAGGAAAAGGAATCGGCTTAAACTGATTAAGCTTTGAATCAAACCATTTTAAACCATAGGTTTTGCTATAGCAGAAAACGGTACCATCAGTTCCTATTGCCAGTTCATATTCTTTTTCAGTTACACTTCTTTTTGTAGCCTGATTATAAAAATAATGATAAAACTTTCCCTGAGGTTTTTCAAACCTGGTGATTCCGCCAATCGTACTGATCCAGATATTGGCCTTCCCATCTTCCCTGATATCCTGAATGACATTGTTTCCTATGCTTCCACTTTTGTTTTCACTGTTGTAATTAAAAACCTTGAAATCGGTACCGTCATATCTGTTTAATCCATCCCATGTACCCACCCATAGCAATTGATCTTTATCCTGAAAAACAACATTAACCGCGCTGTTTGACAAGCCATTCCGGTTATCAAACTGCTGAAAATAAAACTGACCAGGATCCTGATTTATGGCTGCAGCAGCAAATCTGGCCACAGCAATCAGCACCACCGTGAAATAAAATTTAAAGAAACCCCTCATTGATAAAATATATCCCAATCCAATATACAATAAATCACAAGGATTCAAGCAGAGGCAGATTGGACTTAAAGGAACAATTCTGATACAAACTACACCCGGATATTATGATATAAAGATATCATGACATATAATCATGAAAAAGCCCTGGATATAAATCCAGGGCTTTTTCATGATCATATTGGTATGTTCTTATTCTTTTACCAGGTTTTCTCTCCCTTTTGCATTTTATCAAGAGTAGTCTGATAGTTTGCTTTTTCCGTTGCAGGAACCAGTTCAATCGCCTTCTTCTGCATAGCAATCGCTTCCTCTTTCTTTCCCATTTTATAAAGCAGGTTAGCATAGGTATCCAGGAAAGCAGGTTCTTTACTCTGGGTATCCTCGACACTGCGTTTACTCCAGGCCATGGCAGAGGCCACACACTCCGCATCTTCGCAATTTTCAAATACCGTCCAGGCAAAGCTATTTAACATCGAACCTTCTACTTCAGTTCCGTATTTTTTCATATAAGCCAATACAGACGATTGAAATTTGGGCCAGTTCTTCGTGTTTTGATAAAACTGAACCTGCAAAAGTTCTGTTGATTTGCTCAGGTCTACAGTAGGATATTTTGATTTTGCCAGCGCAATCAGTGAATCCAGATTAGCAGAAGGCTTTCTCAAATGAGGATAAATTTCCTCCTGAAGGATCACCCCACTCAAGATTTTATTAGACTTTCCTTTACCTAATACGGCATCTACTTTCCCTGGCTCTTTCAGCATCAGCTGAAATCCTTTACTCTTGCTGTTTTGGGTAAACTTCCCTAAAAACTCCAGGTTATCTTTAGTGTATAAATCTGTTTGTGTTGCCAGATAAGCAGCAGACAACTTCGCTGCATTTCCCTGATCATAAGCTTCTTCAGCAATAAAAGCCAATTGTTTTAAGGTTTGCGGGCTGGCATTACCTGCTTCATATTTTTTTAGCAGGGTATAGTACTGTGTTTCCGGGTTCAATGCCTTTTCTGCTTTGGCAATAAAAGCATCAGCCTCTCCACCACCAACAATCCGGTGCACCAATTCACCATTTGGTGAAAAGATCAGAAATGTAGGATAAGCCTGAATTTTATAGGCTGCATTAATCGCATCTGCATCCGCATACCAGCTTTTTATTTCTTCACTGTCTTCTTTGGTCTTATCGAACTGAACTTTTACATTGACAAAATTTTTATTGAAAAAGGCGCCTACTTTCTCCTGTGGGAAAATGGTACTGGCCATGTATTTACAAGGTCCGCACCAGGTGGTAAAGCAATCCACAAAAAGATATTTGTTTTCCTTCTTTGCTTTTTCCTGAACCTGTTTCCAATTGAGTCCATGTTCAAAATGTGTTCCTTTATCCTGTGCAATTCCCAGAAAAGGGATCAGGAGAAATAATAAAATTAACTTCTTCATTTGATTGTTTTTTTATGATTATGCCAGATTATGTTTTTTATCACCTACAAGATAATAACTCTCTATCACATAACGACATCGATCAATATCATTTAACATAAATTAACATTAAGAACACATAATTAACAATTATTAAAATAAAAACATCCTGTTTCGTGGAATTTCAAAATATATTACTCAAGATTGCCTATACAAAACAGCAAAGTAAATGAAGCACCCTGCCGGACCGACAAAAGACAAATCCTTAAAAAACAATGACTTTCCTCTTTTTGAAAGTATAAAAACAATCCTATGTGAAACTCAGGCCCATGTTGTCCGGAGCATTAATTCGGCTATGATCCTGGCTTATTTCCAAATAGGCAAAATGATCGTCGAGGATGAACAATTGGGAATACAACGTGCAGCATATGCAAAAGAAACCATTCCCCGTCTAAGTAAGGAATTAACAAAGGAGTTTGGAAAAGGTTATTCAGCTGATAACCTTGAACGGTTCCGGAAATTTTACTTGATTTATCAACACAGGATTTCCGCATCAGTGATGCGGAAATCTTCAAATTGCCAGAAATCTATATCAGTGATTCAGGACAAAGGGGAATTCCCATTCCGTTTAAGCTGGACTCATTACATTCAATTACTAAAAATGAAAGATGATAATGAACGCAGTTTTTATGAAATTGAAGCTTCAGCAAACAACTGGTCAGTAAGAGAGTTACAACGACAGTATAATGCCGCATTGTTCGAACGCCTGAGCTTAAGCAAAGACAAAGAAAGTGTACATAAGCTCGCTAAAAAAGGTCAGATAATTGATCAGCCGGCTGATGCGCTAAAAAGTCATTACGTACTGGAATTTCTCGGGTTAAAAGAAGATGCCAAATATTCGGAAAACGATCTGGAAACCGCGATTATCGATAAACTGGAACATTTCATGTCGGAATTAGGAAAAGGTTTTCTATTTGAAGGCAGACAGCGCAGATTTACATTTGAAGGAGACAGTTTCTTTGTTGACCTGGTTTTCTACAACAGACTGTTAAAATGTTTCGTTCTTTTCGATCTGAAAATAGGCAAGCTCACACATCAGGATATCGGCCAAATGCAGATGTATGTAAATTACTATGATAGAAAAATAAAGACCGCTCAGGAGAATCCGACTATAGGGATCATTTTATGTAAAGAAGAGAACAGAACAATTGTAGAGTTTACCCTGCCCGAAGATAATAAACAGATCTTTGCAAAAGAGTATAAAGCGGTGTTACCAAGTAAGGAAGAGCTGCATAAACAATTAGAATAAGTTTAACGTGTCTTTAATTGAAACACCGTCATTAATGCAGCATGATCAGAAGGAAACATCACCGGATGATAGTCAATCACTCTTGATTCAATAGGGTTAAGTTCTTTCCCCTTATAGTAAATAAAATCAATTCTGTCCCGTAAGCCATATAAATTTGTTGTTGGTGCAGCCCTTAGGCCCCAGGTTAGTCCGGGATCAGATAAAGGGTTGACATGTAGTTTCCGGTAACTGTCCGTAAACCCTGCCTCTAGCATTTCGAGGCTTTCCGGCCATTCCACTGCCAGTCCATAATGAATGGCTTTAGTTTCTTCAATCCAGTCCAGATGAGATCCCATATTGAAATCACCAGCCATAACCACTGGCAAATGATCTGTATTTTTAAGATAGGGACTAATCTTTTTTAGAATTTCCTTAATTTCGGCATGTCGCGTTGGTGCTTCCTCCCTGATCAACTCAGGAGCACTTTTATGCTGTTGTCTGATGCTTGCATCAACGTCAGGTAAATAATTCAGCCAGGTATTAAAATAAATCAGCTTTTTATCCGGACTCAGTTTTAATTTCAATCCGCCAAAATTAGAGGGCTGGAATTCTCTGATGGTTTCCAGAATGGGATAACGGCTCATGACAGAGAGGTTAGCACTAATCAGGTAAAAATAATAGCCTAATGAATCTGCAATAATTGCTCCTGAACCATAGGTTTCCACAAGCCCTACGATGTCGGCATTGGTTGATTTGATGGTTTCGATCACACGTTCCAAACCTACGGTCTGTCCGTACCGATGTCCACCATGCCAGATATTCCAGGTTAAAACCTTTAAATGTGCCGGATCGTATGTTTCTTCTGTTTTCACCTGATCAGGAAAAAACTGTACATACTGCTTTTGAACTTCGGAGGCAGAAATGGCAAGATTCCAGACCTTTACTTCATCCACAAAACCATTGAAAGCATTCCATTGTGCATTAGACCCGTACTCCCATTTTTCATCAGATCCGCCGATAACAGTGGAAAGCTTATTTTCAAAACCACCAAGCCCTGGTGTATTGTAAATTGCGGTATTTTTCCCATCCAGATAGATCCATACTTCCTGTCGGTCTCTTTGCACGGTAAAGACAATCTGATGCCAGTTGCCATCATTGATCCGCTGCCTTTGGGCCGTTGGCTTATACTCATAACGCTGTTTTCCATCATTTAAAACCAGGGCCCATGCTCCATTTTCCTGTGTATAAATCTGCCATCCAATGGTAGAAAGGTCCTCAGCAATTTTATTTCCCATAACCGGACTCCCCATACTTGCATTCGCGATGGTTTTCACCCAGATCTGGACAGAAAAGGATGTCTTTTCAGTGAGTTCAGGCAAGGTCCCTTTATTCAGTTTAACAGGTCTTCTCAAAATTGCCTGAGCGGAAAGATCCAATGCTTTTCCGCTCAGGCCTTTGGCATATTGTGATTGCTGCAGATCAACCGCATAATAGGCACTGTCTATAGGGGTAATACGTTCCTTAAAACCGAAATCATCAAAATTCAACTGATACACCGGTTGTTGTGCATTTACATTATTCTGTCCAAGCATTATTAGGATCAGAATTAGCCCCATCTTTAATTTCATCATGCAATTCATCATTTCAGTACCCGCTTTTATTATTTCAGGATGCTTTCAATTGCTGCCCCAATCGGATGAACAGAGCTGAATTCAAATCCCAATAACTTCACCATTGTTTTTGCCAGTTGATCCTGATAAATTTGTCCTTCAATTTTCAGTTCCCCCAAAGGCTTAATCCCAGGTCCCATTGCAATTAACCAGGTATCATTGGCATGAGGAATCCGGGCTCCATGGCTCGTCCACTGATTACCTTCACCCCTGCCATGATCTGGCATAATCATTAAGGTTGTTTTGCCCTTGTAAAAGGGATCGCTCTGCAGGTAATTCCATAAGTTACCAATCATGGCATCAACATTTCTGGTGGCATCAAGGTAAAAATCATATTTATCTTCATGCCCATACTCATCGGTATCAGCAAGATCGAGATAAAGTACTTTAGGATGTCTGGCCCTGAGGTAAGATTTTGCCAGTGCATAAGTTGTCGCATCCAGGCGCTCTTCATTGCCCCAAATTTTGGGTTCGTAATGCTGAATTTCATTTGCCAAAGCTTCTCCCTCACTAAGGTTTCTCCCAATGATATTTTCTCCCGGAATATTCACCAGTAAGCCATTACGTTTTCTATTGATGATCCTTCCAACTGCTGCCCAGGAAGCAAAACTCACCACCTTTCCTTTATATCCTTTCTGCTGATCCAGAAATTCCAGGATGTTTTTGTTTTCATTATCGGGATGCCCGTTCGACTTTACTTTAGGATCTGCATAGCCGGTCAGGTTTTCACTACGGCCCGGATAGGAAATCCAGTAAGGGTTTTTAACATTTACCTTATTCCCCAAATCCCGGTTTCCATAAATCTGTCCGTGCTTTACAATTGTAGTCCAAAGGAATGGCATCAAGCTGAGCCTTCTTTGCTGTAGATCCTCAGACCAATATTTTTTAAATCGTTCGGTAGAATCCTGGGAGTTGAATTTTTTATCGAGCAGTAATTCTCTCTCCGCTCCTTTAAACACTTCGCCCCATCTCAATCCATCTACGGAGATGATGATCAGGTTTCCATCAGAAATTTTAGTTTGTGCAAAAGCTCCCTGTGCGAATATCAATAACAGGAAGAATAGTTTATTTTTCATATCTTATTTATTTAATGGCATCCGGTCCAATATTCCGGTAATAGGCCCTTTAACACCAATTTTACGGTTAAAAAAAAGTGCAGACAAAATGAGCAGCAACAGGCAAATGACGGTGAGCAGGTAACTGAATTGCATCAACACCTTTGCCCAGCTTAAATCCTTCATAAAAAACTCCTTATAAAGTAAGAGACCAACACTCCCCAGGTATCCTGCAGAGTCACACATGTATACAAAGAAACCCGCATTAGCTTTGATTTTAAATAGTGCGATCATTCGTTCAAATAAAACCACCTGAATGGGCGTATAAGCCAAAAACAGCCCCATTCCAACCAACAGCATCCAGAAAAAGGGACTTAATAGCTGAAGGTGAAAGAGCAAAGTACTTCCTCCGCTAATCAGCAGCCCCAGCGCCACCAGGTATTGTGTTCCCCAGAAACCTTTGATGTTATTTCGAATCAGCGACAGACAGCCTATGGCCATCAATACAATCACTCCCGTAATGGCTTCTGTTAGTGAAAAGACCGTTTTATCCCAATGGGGTGCAATTTCGTTCCAGATTTCTACCGAGAAATTGTCCCGAAAATCCCTCATCGTAGTGAGCATGGTATAGATCAACCCAATTCCAAGAATCGCCGGCCCATATTCTTTTAAAGCCTGCCGTTTATCTTCAGCGGTCATAGGCAGGCGCTCCACCCTCAATAATTTATCCGTATCATCCGGTTCGGGAATCACTGATAACATCCACACAAACAAGAGGAAGGCTGGTAAAAAGAGCAGGCCCATGATACAGGGCATCCAGAATTCATTGATAAAAGGAAACCATTCCTGCACCATAAAGTAAATGGTCTTAATGATTCCTGAAGATACAATGAGGCTGATACTCATCCCCATGGCCAGCATTTCGGTAAAACGCCTTCCCTCGAGGTAACTAAAAATAATGCCCCAGACCATCCCCAAAGGCAGTCCATTCAGAAACAAAAAGAAAAAGTTATAAGGATAAGGCACCAGCCCGAAGAGGAGCAAAGACACTTCGGCAAAAAGGATCAGACAAATGATGAGCTTTTTTCTTCCCGAAGCTTTAAGCTCTGAAATCACCTTTATTCCCATAAATTTAGAGACCATATATCCAAACACCTGAGCAATGATCAGTACCGCTTTATAATCCAGGCCCCACAAACTCATACCGGAATAGGTACCACTGGTAAAGGGCTTCCTAAAGGCATACATACAGAAATAAGTACCAAAAGCAGCAATCATACACCAGATCACAAAGCATACTTTGGAATGGCTAAGTAAATGTTTAAGTCGGTTCATCCTGATGATTTATCTATCCACTTACTTTTGTTGATCTTGCACGGGCGCATCTTTCCAGCCATTCGGGACTAAAGGGATCAACCGCTCCGAACCGCTGAAGGTTAAATGCAGAGAAGTCGTACGGATTTTCCTTACCCGCAGCCAGTTCTGCAAAAGCAAGCCCTACTCCACCGCTGACCGAAATTCCTGCCCCCACGCAACCTGTAGCCATCAACAGGTGATTTACACCCGGAGCGACTCCCATTGAGAGGTTATTGTCCGGAGTATATCCTGAAAAACCCGCCACATAATACTTCATTCCGATATCGTAAACTTTCGGAAAGAAGCGGGCAAGCCGGTCGATCACTTCCGAAAGATCCTGGACTCCCTTATCCGGACTAAAAGAAAAGTCTTTTACATCCGAGGGAATGACATCTGCGGAGACACTTAAAGAGTTTCGCTCTCTGATTCCAAAGAGCAAACTCCCCCCTTCCGGGCGTGCATAAGCCTGTGCATCCGGCAGCAATACGATCGGCGAATTTACCGGAAAAATCGCATCCTTCTCCGTGATCCAGTATTGGCTTCTGGTGGGTGCCATCGGCAGACTAACCCCTGCCTCACGCGCAAATTTTGGTGCCCAGGCACCGGAGGCTACAATCGTTGTTCCTGCGATGATCTCTCCCTCTTTCGTATGAACACCAAGGATATCATTACCCTCCATAATCAGATTCGTTGCTTCAAGCCCCTGGATAAATTCTGCCCCCTGCATTTTTGCGCACCTGGAGAAAAAGGTTCCCAACAGATATGGATCGCAATAGGCTTCATCAGGCATGTAGCCAATGGCCAAAGCCTCATCTGTCTTTAACCATGGCGACATTTGATGTGCTTCTTCCGCAGATATATAATGGGCCGGCTGATTAAATTCAGCCGCAATTTCCATCAATTCCTTCAGTTCAGCCAGCCTTGCTTCAGAAGCCGCCAGGTGAATCACACCACTAAACTTCATGTCCATAGATTCGCCAAGGATTTTTTCCATTTCAGTAACTACCTGATAGGTTTCAAGGGAAAGTGGGATAAAGGATTTTTTCGCCCGGATTTTGGTCACCAATGCTGCGGCATGGCTCGTAGCCGCATTACAAAGTTCGTTTCGGTCAAGAACGATAATTTTTTTGCCGGGGTTATTGCGGGTATAATAATAGGCGATGGCACAACCAAAGACACCTCCCCCAATGATGACCACGTCGGCTTTCTTATATTGTTTGTTCATACTCAAATTGGTTAGTAAAGGTCTTGTTGGTTAATGGTATATTTTTTTAATGCTGGCTTCGGCATAACCGGCAGCAGAGGTCATCCCCTTTCCACCTATAGCTGTCCGAATGTGTATCCGGTCGTCGATATCATATTCAACGATTGGTTTTGTCTTGTGCTGAGGATAAAAACCGGCCCAGGTTTCCGAAATTTTACGGACATCAAAATTGACTATCCGCTGTGCTTCGGTCATCATCAGTTCATTAACCTGATGATTGATTTTGAAGCCAAGGTCATCACTTTCGTTTACCCCCGCGTATTCATGCGAATCCCCGATAATAATGGATCCGTCTATTCCTTTTTTAAACAAGATATGAATGCCCCATTTTTTAAGTTTCTGCTGATCTTCCGGATTGGATAACTTCTTAAAAGAAAGACATTCCTGAAAAGACTCATATCTTCTGATGGACAAACCTGTCAGGATGTTTCCCTCCAGCTGCACCTCCGGCATGGGCAGCGTTTTCATCATCTGGAGTTTGCAAAGAGTAATTCCGCTTTCCTTAAACAGGGAGGCAAAGAGCAGCTTGAATTCCCCGCCATTACAGATCACCGCTTTCTCTGCATGGAACATTTCTCCTGCAGCACTGACCATATTTACCCGATCGCCGGAAACCTGGCATTCTATCATTGCAGTAGCCGGTTTATAGCTAAGATTGGAGTATTTCCCTATCGCATAACTGATCAGCTTACGGATCATCTGATCAGGCTCCACACTAACCTCCTGAGGGAAGAAAAGTCCTCCTTTACAATATTCCTTTTTCAAAGAAGGATACCTGGCTAAACAATCTGTAGCAGATAACAATACCGACTCGTATCCTGAATCGTCCATCTTTGATTTTAATTCCAGGATCAATTGCAACTCTTCTTTATCTGAAGGGATATAAAGTGTCCCGTTATTGCGGACACTGATATCGGATTCCCGCTGAATTTCTTTATACAGCTCAGTGGCACGTAAAGCATAGGGAAACCAATCGGAGGCCATCCCTGAAGGAACCACCTGACCAAAATTTCTGACCGTAGCGTTTACAGGATACTGATCTTTCTCCGTCAGCAGCACCTTCTTTCCCATGCGCGCGGCATGTATCGCATGAAAGGTTCCGAGAACTCCGGAGCCTACTACTATTAAATCGTATATCGGTGTTTTCATCATCTTATCTACCAGGGCATAGAAAATGTTTTCACGTAGGAGAAGCATTTGATTGCTTCCACCACTCCTTCTTTAATACCCAGCCCTGAATCCTTGATTCCACCAAAAGGAGAGTTTTCTATCCGATAACCCGGGACTTCATTAATATTTACCGTTCCTACTTTTAATTCTTTAACAAAGCGGATGGCATGATCCATATTGTTGGTTACGACACCGGAAGACAGGCCAAAAGCAGTGGAATTAGACAGCGCGATGGCATCATCGATATCTTTGAAGGTCATGATCGGTGCTAAAGGTCCAAAGGATTCCTGAACTACCATTTGTGCATCTCTTGGTACATTGACAATAACTGTAGGCTCCAGCAAGGCGCCCTGGCGTTTCCCGCCAAACAGGACTTTTGCACCTTGTGCAACTGCCTTGGCAACGACTTCCTCCAGGTAAATAGCCGACTGTTCGTCGATCACAGTTCCCACCCTGGTTTCCGGATCTGCCGGGTCACCGGACAAGTATTCTTTTGTTTTTTCTACAAAGCGTTCTGTAAACGCTTCAGCAATACGCTCCTGCACCAGAATTCGTTTCACCGCCGTACAGCGTTGTCCCGAATTGCGAAAAGCTCCCTCTGCAGCCAGGTTCACTGCAAGATCAAGGTCCGCATCTTCCAGGACAATCAGGGGATCATTACCGCCGAGTTCCAGGATCACCTTTTTATAACCTGCAGTAGCTGCGATTTTCTTTCCTACCGCAACACTCCCCGTAAAGGATACCAAATCCACCTCCGGAGCCTGGATCAGGACTTCCGCAACTTCCTTTGTCTCCCCAAGCAGTACACTCAGCATGTATTCCGGCAGACCTGCTTCATATAATAACTCCACAAAACGAATCGCCGTTAATGGTGTCTTTTCTGAAGGTTTCAGGATCACCGGTGTTCCCGCTGCTAAAGCCGGTGCAATTTTATGTGCCACCTGATTTAGCGGATGATTGAAGGGGGTAATCGCTACTGCAAGTTTCAGCGGCTCACGAAGCGTGAATATCTTACGTTGTTTTCCATTTGGAGAGATGTCACAGGAGTAAATCTGTCCATCATCTTTCAGACATTCTATTGCCGCGAATAACAATACATCATGCGCTCTTCCAATCTCATAATCGGCTTCCCGGATACATAAACCGGATTCTGCAGTAATCAGCCGGGCGAATGCCTCCTTTCTCTCCAGCAGCAACATCCTTGCTCCATCTAAAATGCGGTATCTTTCATAACGGCTCAATACCGTCCCTCCCTTAAGCGCTGTAGCAATCGCATTCCGGGTATCAGATTGATCAGCCATTTCTACGGTTCCCACCAATCGTCCGTCATAAGGGCTGTACACCGCTAATTGTTTTCCTGAAGAAACTGGTTTGGCCGCAACAAGCGAGGCTAGTCTAAGTATATTTTCAGTGGCAGTTAATTCTTCTTTCATATGCTTAATTTAAAAATAGATGCAGATCCCCCTGCAACCGGTATCTGCTAAAAACTAATGGGTACCATTCACAGTGAAGTCAAATACATCGAAATTACGCGGATCGCCCTGGGCTCTCATTTTGTAGGTTGCATTGAGGCGATGAGAAATCACCAGGGGGACCATCTCTTCATACCTGCCACCATGAGAACGTAATGTTCCATCCAACGCTTTCAGGTCGTGATCTGCAGCCGTTTTTCCAACCACTACATCACGTGCCGATAACACGAAAAGATCCCCGGTCCTATCGGCAGGCTGTTCCAGTAAACGGCAACCTTTTTCTTTATTATACACCTCAGTAATGCCGGGTTGTGCCGCCAGCCATTGTTCTACTTCGTCAATATTTGAATTGTTATTTACATATACCAATACATAAGAGCCCAATGCGCCATGGTGTTTCACATAAGGATCTGTAATTGGGCAAATCACCCGGAAACCAGGACCAAACTGTTCGGTCAGCATCGTCTCGATAAACAAGACATTTGGAGATCCGTCGGCTTTTACTTTTGCATTCATGCCATGATCCGCTGTTGCACCAATTATGGCTCCCATGTCCAGCATTTTCCCTAATTCCACGTCCTGCGCTTCGTAAAAAGCCAATGACTCTTCCGTATCCGGCGCATAAGTATGTTGCATATAATCGGTCAGCGACAGGTATAAAAAGTCGGCCATACCATTTTTAATCAATGCCACACCTGCACGCAGAACGAATAAACTGGCTTCAGCGCTGTAAATGGCCGGAGTTTTATGACCAATTACAGCTTCTGCATTTTCAATGCCATGCGTTTCCAGTTTAGCCTGATCGGCTTTTTCTGCCGAGAAGGCGATCCCTTTTAACCGATAAGAAAGGATGTCACGTAATTTTTCTTTTGCGGTCACTACTGCTACTTTACGACCTGCATTTGCCGCTGCCGCCAATAAGGTTTCTGCTCTGAGGTATTCCGAGGAGTTCATCATCACTTCCTGGTCCTTTTTCACATCATAAAAGAAATTACCACAAATACCGTGAACCGCAGGGCTGACACCAGTAACTATCGAAGAATTGTTTACATTGGTAAAAGAAGGTAAGGCACCACGCACCATGCCTCTGTAACCTTGAAGTACCATTTTTTTAAGGTTCGGCATCCGGTCGCAGGCCATAGTCATATCCAGATATTCATCTGCAGAACCATCCATACAAATCACCACGATTGGTTTTGCAGGAGGGGTATAATCTATGCCGTTAGCGGAAAAAGGGGTTATTGAGATATTATTCATTTCTGTTCTATTTTATACTGATGATTATGTTCTAATATACTATTGTCATTTCATTAAATAAGGGCAGGACCGCGACCAACGGCCCTAACCCTAAACGTACTAACCTAACTTATCTTCTATTTCAGAAGCCACATGATCTGGTCTCTATCGTCCACTTCAGTTCCAAACTGGGCACGCAATGCGGCTCTGTAATTCTCCGTGTTATCTGTATTTTCACTGGATGGGTAAGCCCATCTTACCGGAAGTTTCGTTACACTGTTAACCCCGGAAAACTTAAATTCCGGCACTCCGGTACGACGGTTCAGGAACCAGGCTTCTGATCCGGAGTTTTCAGCCAAAGAAAGATACATTTGTTCATGAATCCTTTTTAAACCCGCAGCACCTCCGATATACGGCGCTTTAGTGGTCAGATAATCTCCAATTGGAGCATTGTAAAAGGACATAGAAGCAGCTACGCCCTTATCATAATGCGTTTTCGCATCTTCAGTTATCCAGCCTCTGTTTGCCGCTTCAGCAATATTTAATTCCTGCTCTGAATAGCCCAATAAGATAGAGGGTTGTCCGACGAAATTCCAGAATCTTTTTTCATTGGGTTTAGAAAGTTCTCCATTATTTTTCCTTTGATTATTGGCGATGGCAGTAACCGCTGCGCTTGCTCCGGTATAAGAAGCAAAGTCTGCTCTGACCGCCGTTTCATTTGTCGGATTTGCTGCCAATGCCTTTGGTGTAGGGTCTGCAACAATCTGTAGTCTTGGGTCCTGATATTTTTTAAGCAGATCAATATAAGTGTCCACATACAAAACCCCTTCTCTTAAGATACCCGTATTCGGATTGTAGGTTCCTCTAAAACCATCTTCATCCCTATGGCTAAGCTGCATGTTGTCATTTATACTACTAAACAAAGGATACTTTGCCGGATTTTGAATCATATTCTGAAAGCGGCCTTTAACGTTAAGCTGAGCATCTCCTTCCTTTTTACTCAAAAGAATCAACATCCTGATGGTGTAAGCATTGATTGCTTTTTGCCATTTTTTAAGGTCTCCGCTATAATAAATATCACCATCCAGCGTAGCTCCGGGGTTGGCTGAAATATAAGCGGCAAGTTCGTTATTTGATTCGTCCAGCCAGTTTAAACATTGGATAAATACAGATTTTTGGGTATCGTATTTAGGTTTTGGAAATTTCGCCCCCTGCAAGGCTTCAGACAAAGGAATATCGCCCATTTGCCTCGTCATGATGCTATAGTAATAGGCTTTTAAAAATTTGGCAAGAATGACATATACCGGTGTTTTCGCGGTTTCTGCTTCCTGAATCATTTTCTCTATGTTCCTCAGGGTGCTATTTCCCGCAGAAGAACCTCCGTAGTAAAAAGTCCCTCCTCCATATTTATAGCTTAAGGGCCCCGAATCCGCAGTAGCAAAAGTATGGTATTGCGGATCCTGATAAGAATCTGAAAACGAACTGACCGGTCCTGGAGTGACCGCAGTAAACAATAAACTTGGTGGTACAGAAGCCGGATTATTCGGATTCTCCCTTAATTCATCATATTTTAAACAGCTGCTTGTCGTTACCATCAGTAACCCTATTCCAAGCATTTTATGTATGGTTTTCATTAGATTATATTAAAATTTAAGATTGATATTGAATCCGTATGTTCTTTGCGAAGGTTGTTGCAAATCCGTATCACCGGTACTCATGCTATAGGTATCCAGGTCGCCAAAAGTTTTATCTTTAGTCCAGTAATACAAATTGCGTCCAACAAAAGACAATGAAGCACCTTTCAGAAACTTGTTCTTCAAAAAGGAAGCAGGTACGTTATAGGTTAACACCACCTCCCTTAACTTGATAAAGGTTTTGTCAATCACATTGTTCTGCCAGGCAGCTTTATATTGTTTTGCCCAGGTTTGGTAATCCACTTTATAATCATTCGGTGCAAAAACCCTTGTATCTGAGAGCACATTACCATCCGGATCATATTTCGCTTCCCCACTTACAATTTTCAGTCCCGGGATGAGCATTGTTCTGGGATCAGTACCATTCGCATAGGCAATATTTGAAAGTTCCCTTTCCGGTGCAATGGCATCCGGATGAGAACCAGACCGCCAAAGGTCTCTTTCAAACCGATCATAGGTAATTCCACCAAATCTACCATCCACTAAAAAGGAAAGGGAGATGTTTTTATAGCTGAAGGTATTGTTCATACTGATGGAGAAGCTGGTTTTCTGATTTCCTATATTTACATCATAGTCTGTAATTCTGGGTAATCCATCCTCATTCATAATCAGTTGTCCGTCAGGAGATTTTTCCCAGTCCGAATACCAGTAATCATCTAAGCGTCCGCCAACGGGTGTTCTTCCTTCCTTTAACTGCGGGCTTCCATCAGCAAGCGCCGGCAGTGATTTCAGGTAATCTTTTCCACCATCTACATTAACCAGGGCCATCCAGGAGAAGTTCTCCGTCTTAACCGGAGTGGCATTGAAAGAGAAATCATATCCCCTTCTTTGTGTTGTCCTTCCATTCAATCTGATCCCTGTATAACCTGAAGTCTGCGAGAATACCTGTGTAAAAATCTGAGGTCCATAATCGTTTCTATAATAAGAGAAGTCAAATCCCAGTCTATCATTCAGGAATCTGGCTTCTAAACCATACTCATAGGTGGTATTGAATTCTGGTTTCAGGTTGGGATTATCTATAATAGACGGATAAGCTGCAATCGGAAGATTTCTATTCCGGCTACCTGTAGTATAAGAGTTCACTGCATTATAAATATCCTCGTCCTCGCCAATCCCGTCACTACCTACTTTTGCATAAGCAGCCCTTACTTTTAAGAAATTAATTGCCTTAGGCAAATGAACCATATCGCTAACCACCGCGCTTAACGATAAGGATGGATAAAAGAAGGTAGAATTGTTTACAGGTAAGGTCGAAGACTTATCTACCCTGCCGGTCATCCCCAGAAAGATTTGATTCTTATAAGCCAGATCGATTGACGAATACGCGCTATAAATTCCTTTTTTATCCTTATAACTCGTAGGTAAAACTTTATCTGTCGAATTATTCAGTTTAAAGATTCCCGGAACAATCAGTTTGGTGGTACTGGCATGTGCTTCATTATTGCTTTTATAGAGTTGATTCCCTCCTAAGGTTGCATTCACACTGAAGACCTCATTGAAAAAGCTATCATGGTATTTGACTAAGAAGTCTGTGTTTGATTCCAGCATTCCATACTCGTTATGTCTGTATCTGCCACCACGATCGGAAATATCATAATCGTAGATATCCATGGAGATCTCCTCATCTTTTGTTAAAGAATAGGTATTTAAACTGGTCCTGACATGTGCATCCAGTTTATCACTGATTTTATAATTCAGTTTTAAGAAACCCAGGACATCATTTTTAGTATACGGTCTTTTCCATTCATGGGCCAGCATGTAAGGGTTATTATATCTCCAGTTTTCAACGAAGCGTTGTTTGATGCCCTCCTTACCCGGAACCCAATAATCTTTAAGGTCTCTGATGTCAAAATGAGCTCCGCCCCAGATACTCAGGTTATATATTGGCGAATGAGGTCCATAATTATTCCTCGGTAAATTACTGGCATACTCATAGGTATGTTGTAATGAACCATCAACTGACAGCTTATCTGACAGGTTTAAATTTCCATTTATGCGGAAAGTATTGATGTTTAATTTAGCTCCCGGAACCGATGCTTTTGAATATTTATAGGTATCGGAAAGTGTTACACCACCGCTTTCCCCTTTACTCTGTACCGAGAAGTTAGTCGAAGTTACCAATCCGGTTTCCATGAAATTACCCAGGTTATCCGCTCCTCTGGAAAGCCATGGCGTAGGGATTCTTTTTCCAGTAGCAGCATCAATAGGGGAATCATACTGAGGCAACAGGCGTCCGTCAAATTTGGGTCCCCATACCGAGTAATCAAAATCATTGATACCGCCGCCTCCCGGGCCGCCGGTACCGAAAGCATATTCACCTGCATCTCCAGGCCCATATTGGGTTTGTGCTTTTGGAATCCGGATAAACCCGCCCTGAAAAGTAGTAGAAGAATTGACGGACATGGTGGTTCCTTTCGCTGCATTGCTGCTACTTTTCAGACTGATTTGCACCGCGCCATTCAAGCCTAAAGAGCCGTATAATGCAGAAGCAGCAGCCCCTTTTAATACCGAGATATTTTCGATATCATCAGAACTGATATTCCACATATCCGTAGTGGTACTTGGCACACCATCAATCACAATTAGGGGTTTTTTACCTCTTAAATACAGTTTGGGATCAGAAAAGAAATCGCTGCTATTGGTTACCGTAAGCCCTGCGACTTTCCCTGTCAGGGATTCCACCACATTGGGAGAAATTGCTTTTTGCAGGGCATCTCCTTTTACCTCCTGAACCGCATAACCAAGACGTTTTTTCTCTTTTTTTATCCCTAAGGCTGTGACCACCACCTCATTTAAATCCGCCTGGTTCGGATCAAGTTTTACATTGATTTCGGATGGTGCCCCCACTGCGACTTCCTTTGACAGGTAGCCAATAAAACTAAATACTAAAGTCGAATTGGGAGGTACAGATAAACTGAATTTTCCGTTGGTATTGGTTAAGCCACCTCCGGTCTTTCCCTTAAGCCTGATGGATACGCCAGGCATGGGTTGATTGTTTTCATCGGTAACCGTTCCGGTAACCGTACTTTGCGCGTAAGTCGCATTTAAAGCCAGCAGCCAGACCAACATCGTCAGCAGGCACGCTCTTTTTACTGTGTAGAAAGATTTCATATGTTCAAAAGTTTAATTTGGCTAGACTTATGTTTAGTATTTATACAAATATAAAATACTTATTGTAAAAACAATGTTAAGCAATGCTAAACTTTTAAAATATAATTTAGAGCAATCATTTACACAGAAACGCCTCAAACAACTGTACAATAATTAAATAGAATATTAAAAATAAAATAATTGAGATAACAAAAAAGAAACAACAATTTAATATTTAGTATTTATAAACATAAAATACATTTATAGGTTTAGAACAAAGCCCGGTCATTTAGTCTTCTCTTTAAGACTAAATGACCGGGCTTTACCTAATATCTGGAAATAAGATCTTATAATCGGGCGGCCAGTTTCATTGTCCAGGAATTGTTTACCCGTGCCACGCCTATTTCTTTTGCGCTCGCATTCATGATATTTTTACAATGTCCTTTGCTGCTTAGCCAATAGGCAACAACACCTTTTTCATCAGTACTGATAATGGCCAGGTTTTCGGCATAAAACCGGAAATTATAACCAGCCGCCTTTATCCGGTCGCCGGGCGATTGCCCATCCTTATTAACGTGGTCAAAGAAATTATTCTTTACCATATCTTCGGTATGCAGTTTTGCAGCAAGTGCCAACTGATCATTCCAGGTCAAAGCAGGAACCGGAGGCATTTTTTCGCCATCACAATTGCAGCCTGCAGCTCTAACTGTATTTACCGCCTGTAACATCAGTGCATTGTTCAGATTGGTCCCAACCTTATCCTTTCCAGGATTAGAATGATCTATTTCCTCAGATAAGTCATTAGATTTTTTGCAGTCTGACAGGAAGCAAACCAAGATTAACAGCGGAATAAACAATAATTTTTTCATGGCATCCATAGTCCCACAAAAACGCTGCCTCTTATTTTTAATTGTATGGATCAGTTAAAAAGTTCCTGTTCCTCCGTATAATAGGTCTTCCGCGCTCCTGATTTTTGAATAATGATCTCCCCTCCTGTCGGGCTTTTAGGATATTTCTGGGTATGCACTTTCAGAAAGTCACGGAATTCACCGGTAATACTGCCAGGGTGTGCCTTTCTGATTTGCACGATCGCATCCTTCAGTACCTCATTTATCGCCCGATGTAAGTCTTTCAGTTTTTCTTCCGGAATCTTCCCGGCGATTGAATAGGGAGAAATCCCGGCTTTCCACAAAATCTCATCCGCATAGGCATTTCCAATTCCGCGGATCTTATTCTGATCCAGCAGAATCGCCTTTATCGCCGCCTTTTTACCTTTGAATTCCTTGATCAGAAAATCAACATTCACGCTTTTATCCAGCGCATCAGGAGCTTCGGCAGCCGGAGGATTTAAAGTTGGCGTTGCCATCTTTTGAAAATCAGACATCACCAGTCCTGTTCCACCTTCGAAAAAGAGCTCTATAACGGGAGATTTTATCACATGGCTTTCTTCAAAAAAATGAAGCTGCCCCCTTAACATCAGGTGCAAAGCAAGTACATCTCCTTTTTCAAAATTGAGATGCAATTCCTTGCCCGACCGGCTCAGGGACTTGAGTTCCTGTCCGGAGAGCACGGCCCTTAACTGATCGCCACTGACATTTAATTTCTTATCGTAAGGTACTTGTACTGTAGTCAGTTTTTTTCCTGCAAGGCGTTCATTCAGGTTTTCCCTGAAAACTTCTAAATCTGGTAATTCCGGCATAATTAATAGTTATAGGGGTAAGTCCTGAATTTTAACAATCGGCACTTTTAAAAGTTTTATTTCATATAAATCATTTCTGTTTTTCCGGAGCTACTCCGGTTATTCCAAAATGATCGGTAAGTCTTTTAAACTGATTCATTGCTTTTCCTCCTACAGTTCTCGACAATCCCAGACTTCTGTTCCAAAACCCATCCGGACTATACGGCAACGGTGTTTGTTCTCTTCCATAACCACTATAATAAGTATCATGTACACTTCGCAATTCACCGTGCGTGCTACCTGATATCGAGCCAACTTCCGCTTCAATGGAAATCAAGCTCATATCATAACCTGCCTGATTTGCACCATCTCTTAGGGCCACCAGCCTTCCTACCCCTTCCAACGTAACCATCTGACCATCATCCTGATTTCTACCTACCTGTATCGGATCTTTGGATTGCATAATGACGTCCTGTATTCCTTTTGTAATGGTTACAGGCTTGTCTACTCTTCCGCGCATTCTTCCAATCATCGTCATCGTAAAGAGGGCAGTTACGAGCACCATCGGGCCACTTTTTGGCCTCAAATACTTCAACATACCCGCAGCCGTGGCACCTGCAAGACCTCCATACATCATCCCTTGCTGTTCAGAAGCCTGCCGCTGTTGAATCAGCCATTCTTTCGTCTGAATTGTTCGTGAATTTGTTTTTGATCCCGGCGACTTATCCACATCATGCAACAGATCAATCTTCTCTAAAGGGACTGTTTCTGTTGAATAAGGGCCCACCAATGCCTTGGCGCGTTCACTTGTATTCTGCATATGAACTCTTCTCGGATCAGTAAGTGCATCCAATAACTCGGCCCTTTTACTCCCTGAAACATACTCCATTGTCCTTTCATAAATGGTAGGTGGCTTTTTTGCATTTCCGTTATGATCCACCATATTTACGGGGTTACCTCCAACAAAAGCGAACAGGTTCATACCATCTATCGTACCTGCCGGATCGGGGTTGAGCCATCTGCCCAGCCAGGATACATAATACCGGGCGCCGTAATAATAAAGGCCGGTACTGTCATCGCATTCCTTCCCTGAATACCTGTAGGTCTTGAGCGATACTTCAACCTGGTTCGGCCCGGCTATAAAAGAAGTCCCGCCATAAGGAAAATATTCCTCGTAGCTCAGCAAGAGCCCCTGCTCATCCAGTTCAACAGAAACAGAGCCCAGGTTATTTGTCATCTGATACCTCAGCTGATCTGGAGCCGGTTTTCCCGCAGTGCTGTCAGGGCCGCCTGTGATCCAGTGATAAATTACTGCCACACATGTCGACCCATCCATGATACGCAAGGTCTGCCGGTCTGTCGTGATTGTACGCGTACCATCGTTTGCCTGAACACCCTTACGCAATACTTCATAATTGCCATAATAGATCGTATCACTGTAATTTAAAGAACTGACATTCACATATTGCTCCGTTACTTTTCTGGTTCTTTGCTCCCCGGCATCATATACATAATAATCGGAATCGCTGGCTTCATCAGGCCGCTCTATACCAATTGCTGAAACTAAATTTTCACAGCAATTATAATTCAGCGCAACCATATTATTAATGGCCAGTTGCCGCTGGTTACCGGATTCATCATATTCCAGTCCCTGCAGACGGTTACAGTTTTCCAGTACCGGTGTTTCTACAGTCCATGAAGATGAAACAGCCAGGTGTTGTTTTTTTATAAGATTTCCAGAATCATCATAAAAATAGTTTTCCTTATAATTTTCTATGGCCTGACCATCGCTGAGCGGTGTCTGGCTAAATATAGATTGCATAAAACTCCCCTCAGCACTGTTGTTTTTATAAGTATTGCTACTGATGCCGGGGTGTTGCCGCCCACTGGCCTGTCTGAGGCGGTACAGGGAATCATATTGATATTCAAAAACAGGATCTACTTTCTGGTTATTGTTAAACACCGCATCAATGGAAGCATCCCGGGTGCAGGTGATATTGCCAACAGGATCGTAAGTATAACTGATGTCCTGTACCACATTCAACTGCGGCAGCGTACCTGAAACACTGAGGAGCCCTATCAGGCGAAGCGTAGAAGCCTCGTAACGATAGCTGGTAGTTACGCCATTGCCATACACCACCTCTGTGCGCTGACGATTGGCATCATAAGCAATGCTTTCAATAATCATTTTGGTATCTCCCTCAGCAGTTAAGGAAATGGAGCTGAGCAGGCCTTCCAGGTTATAGGTATTCGTTGTCGTACTCCAGGTAACCGCATTATCCTGAACCGCATCTGTCAATAAAAGATTCAGGGCATTGTAGGTATAAATCCTGT
The DNA here is from genome assembly GCF_001721645.1 of Pedobacter steynii. NCBI lineage: Bacteria > Pseudomonadati > Bacteroidota > Sphingobacteriia > Sphingobacteriales > Sphingobacteriaceae > Pedobacter > Pedobacter steynii. The sequence goes on from NZ_CP017141.1 coordinate 706,489, forward strand.
CAACGCTTCCGGCATCCATCGGAACCTGATCATGCCAGTTAATGGCCGTCTTATACACAGAAGTCATTTGTTTTTTGGCCTGTAAAATACTACCCAACATGCTGTAAGAAGAATTGGTTGCGATGCCCGACAGGTCTTTCAGTATATAAATTTGTCCACGCAGGTTAGAGCCTGTGGGGGCTGCGGCATCCTCCCCATACGTAAAGAGCTCTACCAGGTTAAAGCCGTCGAAGCCGGTAATTGGCGCTGTCCCCGGAACTTTTTTTACCAGAAGTTGTGTCTGTCTTTGTAAGCCATCGTAATAGATCACCTGACAATAATCTCTTGCGCTTAAAGACCAGACCAGTTTGTCAAAAATAGTACTGAAATGTTTCTGAACCCCGGCGTCTGCACTATCCGTGATCATGGGTTGCTGCCCGCTCATACAATATTGATACTTAAAATTATAATAAGCAGTCCCCGTATTTAAATTGCTGGCATAGAGACGCGGATCTATTTCAACGATTTTTCTTCCCTGTATATCCAGGGCATAAAAGCTGATCAGTTCAACAGCAGGACTTACATCGTTGAGCAATTGAATACTCCTGATCACATTTCCCATATTGTCCATCACCGATCTTACCGGGGTATTGTAAAATGCTGCTGCGGCCTCCAGTGCATTTTTCTCATCTATCTCTTCCTGCGTTGGGTTCGCAGGATAACTGGCCATGAAGTTCTGATAATAGATCGACTCTTTTACTGTATTATCCTGATCAAGATGAACCTGTTCCCAGGGTCCGAATTCAACTTTTGAGAAAAATCCTTTAGGTGTATCAATCCTGATCACCCGTAATAAGGGATCATAATGCGTAATCGTAGGTGGTGGAACCTGATAAAGACTGGTTATTTCTTCCTGCGTCTCATAAAAAGGGGTTTTACTGAAATAAGGCAGGTAGCTTTCGCAAACTTTACCCTTGTTATTGTATACACTCCTGCCGGAGACCAGCCATTGCGGCAGGGATTGGTCAGGCTCAACCTCAGTTTTCGAGGCAAGCAGGCGAGACAGGCCATCGGTATAGGCAATCGATGTCTGGCAGGAGAAGGCAGTTGTCCCTCCAGGATTGGTGGCGTAATTCCCGCGCTGAAGATCAACAGCACCTGCAGGTTGCTTACTGTTGATATAGGCATTTAAGTTATAATAAAAGTAGTTTGAAGCCCCCTGAAGATAATATTCCTTATTGGACTCATCTTTTATAACAGACTCAAAATCAATCGGATTTCCATCCGGAGCAGTGGTTCTCAAAATGTATCCGGCAGGACTTCCATTATATGGATACAGGAGCATGCCACCTACCGGAAGCCCGTTTTCTATTCCAAATAAAGAGCTGACAATCACCTGGCCCAGCGCGTCGAAAATAACCTGGCTCACATTCCCGTTAATGTCCACCTGCTGCTTAGGCTGCATCACCTGGTAATCTATTGTCGCCGTCACCACATTACTTACAGGCGGTGCAATGGAGATATAACTGGTAGTAGTCAATGCTGCCAGGTAATACGCATCGTAGGTTACCTTACTCAGTGTCCCTAATACGGAGCTTGTGCTGGAAGGCAGGTAAAATCCCGATGCTTCATGATAGTCCTGAATAAGCCCCCGGTTCTCCCAGTAACCACTCGCTGAATCATATACATAACCACCAAGCTGTTCGATGGCCTCTTTTGTAAGCCTTTCCCCAAACATGGCGGTAATGTTATCGTTTGTAAATTCAGCAGTGGAAACATACTGTAGCAGGACTTGCGGTGATACCACACCAAAAGGCAGTACCCCACTCTGCGGATCACAGAAAAAAGAACACAACCGGCTAAACTGCTGTGCCTGAATGGCCTCAGCAGGGCTTGCCATATAAGGAATGATATTCTGCAGCGCCGCCTTAACATTCAGATCGATGTCGTCAAATGAATAATAACCGGACACAGGATTCGCCATCCCCAACAGGTTAAATTGCTGCTCTTCAAATTTCACTCCGCGCAGGCGAAGGGAAAAATCTTCAACAGGGCTGTTGTAATACCTGTTGGTCGATATCAGGCCCTTTACACTATACTGCTCTTCATAGCCGGAAGATGCTGAGCCTCGTCTCGGTAAATATACCGAGCAGGATTGCGTAGGCTGGCCACAAAGCAGATCAGTTTGCAGCACAAAATGCTGTTCCACTCTGGGATCTTCCTCATCACGTTCATAATGATAGGTAATTTGCTCACGTGGATTGACCATAAATACTGCATGGCGGTCTTCTGCAGCAGGCTGGATCAGAACCACATTATAATTTGATTCTTCAACAGTATAGGGTTTGTCGGCATCCGGAGATCCATCCAGGGCATATATTTCTGTACGCAAAACCCTTGATGAAAGCGCCTTATAGGCTTCCACAAAAGTTTTTTCATTACTGATATAAATGTCTGCTGAAAAATGACTTTGCGGGAAGTCATACGCATTGACATCCTTACTAAAAAATTCGCTTTTGTATTGCCTCAACAATTTTTCATACTCCTGATTGGGTGCACCATTCAGGTACCAGGTTTTGGTGTAAACCGGAGGGACAAATAACTCCTCATTTAACTCATTCGCCGGATAATCAGGATTGTTATAGCTGGCCTGAAATTCTTCATAGATTTCGGTATCCCAGGATTCAATAAAGCCAAAGCCCATGAATTGCCGTTGATCAGGATCATAATAGCCATCGTGGTATTTGTATTTCGTCAGGTAACGCGATGAGGTCAGTTGTTCATAATGGATGATTTCTTCTACAACCTGCACCGGGAATGGCAATTTGGTTACCCAGGGTTTACCTGTCAGTTTATCTTCAAGCAGAAATTTGGTTGAGCTGGAATAATTGATATAACTTACCACTCCCTGATTGTTATTGATCTGGTTTAACAAATATGGTTTTAGCGAGTATTTCAGGCTTCCGTCAGGCAAGGTGGACTCACCGGAAAAATTATAGTAATAATGTTTTGGACAAGGGGCTATTTTTGTGAAGACCAGACAGGCGGTGCCATTTCCAAGCAGGTCTGTAAAACTGATCTGATCCATTGCCCCAAAGGATTCAGGCAGAAAAACTACAACAGCATCTGAAAAGGAATTGCCGGATTGGTTCAAAAATAATTCAACCCGGTCGGGATACACATAAGCCAGGTCGGCCGTACCGGAACCATCTACATCCACTAAGAAAAGCTGACTTGTACTAAAGGTTTCATCAAATACGGGGGCATTGGCAAAGGTTACCTTTTTTCCAAATTGTCCGTATCCCAGGCAAGGCCAGCATTCTACCGAACCGCTACTGATCTTAACCCGGTGCGACAGTCCATCACCAAACATATCGGCAAAGCTGACCAGCTCCTGTTGATCGCCCTGTTTTATCAGTGGGAAATTATTTGGATTGGCAACTGCACGTACCGCACTGTATCCGTTTTTTCCTTCGGAAGGATAGTACAGCAACTGGTCCGCTTCAGCCAGCATTAAATCTGATTTGCCGTTTGCCGACAGATCAGACAGCTCCATTTCCGGATCGGAAATAGTGATTGGATATTTTTCAAAGGGAATAAAATTATTCCATCCTCCTTCCAGTGTACGTTCATAAAAACCCGAAGCACCATTTGCGTTAACCACCAACTCCAATTGTCCGTTCCCATCAACATCTGTAAGTATAGCCTCGCCTTGCTGTAAATTTTGATTGGTAGGAAAGCTGGAATTGGCCATAGGAAGCCTGTATTTTCCCTCACCAAGTGGTTCGAGATAAAGACTTGTCGTGTCATTACTGAACAAAAATCCAGGAAGGCCTTCCCCATTCAGGTCGACCGGTAAAAACTGCGTTGCATTAAGATAACCAGGGATGGTCACTTCTCCCATAGAAAGCATTTTAAATTCGGGACTGGCCGGTGGCTGAAAGGCAGAATAGCCAAATTCCAGGGGCGGTAAAACCTGCGGATCAGCCAGCTCTTTTCTAAATCCGGTAAGTGTTGCTTTGGTTAGCATGGACATCCCCTGAAAATGCAGTGGTGTATATTGCTGGATATTTTCATAGGCAAATGCCAGTTCCTTTACCATAAGCGGATCGCCCAACTCATCCGGAAAATGATGCACCATCTGGATGGACTGGCATAAACGATAGGTACGTATTTCAAAACCACTGTTGTATAAAGAGAACGGATCTTGTCTGCATATCCATCCGGTTTGAGGAGGCTGCATAAAGGGTTGTCCGTAATTAAACACCACCTCAAACGCAAATTTAACCTGTTTATCCGCATCCAGATAATTACCATACTGGATGGTATCAATATAACGGTTGGCAGTATTGCTGCGGTTTAATTCATAGATATTGCCCGGGACATTCAATGAATTTTCGGCAACATAAGTGTAAACAATCAGGTTCCCTTTATTGTCTGCGGACTTGTCAATGAGCCATTCAAATACCTGACTGTGATCATCCGGGTTTGCGATCTGCGCAGTAATGCCGTAATAGTTACTGGTATTATCAGCAGTAATCACCTTCCAGAAGGAAAGGCCAGCACCCACATTCTGCCAGTGCTCTATCTGTGAAAACGAATTTTCAATCCTCGGGAGATAACTTGTTACCTGGCAGGTTTGTCCTTCATACTGATCACTGCGTGGATTTGGGAGCGTCGGGGTACTGTTCTGCACCACCAATATATCGCCATCCAGTACATACTGATCGGTCCCATCGTACTTAGGAATCCGCAGACTGGTGTTGATGGAGACTTTTGATAATGGCAAAGAAAAGCCCTGACCAAAAACACCATTTCCCGAACCTGAACTGTAATTGAGGGCCAGCTGCGGATCAAATCCCCTGGCAGCTGTAACCGGAATAGGAATGGAATACATCCCTGCACCTGAAAACAAATTTACATTTAAAGAATCGCCAATGCCTTTTACCGCACCACCGCCTTTAGGAAACGTAATCTCTTTTGCGGAGATTTTTGTAGCCTCCGGAGTATTTTTATCTGACGCTAACATATTAGTATGATATAAGTATCCAGATAACTGAATACAGTTTCTATTTTATGATTAGAGCTGTGCCGGAAATTATAGGGAACGCACAGCCATTATCATACTTAATTAAGATGATTTATTTGCCGGGCAACAGCCAGGTTATCGGAAAACCGGAGGTGGGTCTGAATCCAGACCATCCTGTCTGTCAGGAATGGGGTAATTCAGTTTTTTAATCCAGTCAGAAAATGGATTGCCATAAAATAAGGTGCAATTGAGCGTTGCCGTAGATTCTACAAAAAAATGATTTAAATCTAAGGCTTGAGAGAGCGTTATATTTAGCATATCAAAATTATTATCTACATCCAATTTACAATTATTATTTCACAGTTAGTATAAAAATAAATTTAAAATTAGAATTAAGATCTTAATAATCAACCCAATGAGGATTGAACCTGTTATTATTCGGGCTTCAGCATAGCCTGTTTAAAATAGATAAGGTGATGTTCAATCGATTTGCTCCAATACTCGGTATTGTGGTCGCCGGGACCGGAAATAAAAGTGGCAGGGATCTTTAGGCTATCGACGACAGACTTTAACTGAATGGTATTCCGATATAAAATATCCTCCGTACCACAATCAAAAATGAATGCCCGTTTAAAGGTCGGATGCTTCTGCAACAGGTTCACAATACCATAAGCTGTCCAGCTGTTCTTTTCCGGATCTCCAATCACATTTCTGAGGTCATTTATCAATCGGTCCGTTCCCCAGAATTGCTGGCTGACCTGCCGGTAATAAGCGAAATCCGGAAATAACGCCCCACTGGTTGAACCGGCAGTATTAAAATACTCCGGATGCAGGATAAAATAGCGGAGTGCCCCGTAACCACCCATACTCAATCCACTGATAAAGATATTTTTCCGGTCTATATTAAAAGAACGGTGAATCAGTGGCACCAGGTCTTTAAAGAAAAAGTCTTCATATTGAGATCTGACATCATTGGGACTATTCAAATAGTAAGAAACAAAACCATCCGGACAAACCACAATCATCTGGTATTTATTGGCCATCGCCTGCACATCGGTTGTTTTTGACCATTGCTGATAATTCTCGCTATAACCATGCAGCAAATAAACCAGAGGATAGGATTTTTCAGCATGGTAACCATCAGGCTTAAATACCAATACAGGATCGGATTGAGCTAAATAATTTGTTTTGACCATCAGTTGTTGCTGGGCAGTTACTTCAATAGAAATCATCAGGAAAAAGGATAGGTTTATCAGTAGACTCTTCATTTTTAGTATTTTTACCACACAAAGGTCCATAACGATTCCAGCTGCTGCAATAACGCACAAAATTGTGAGTCATCAACGATACTGCTATGAGGAAAGAACAATCGACAAATGCCATCAATGAAAAATTCCTGTTTCAGACCTGTGAATTAAACTCTGCTTTAAATGTGATTAGCGGTCGTTGGAAGGCGCAGATCATTTATTCCATTTCCCAGGGAAATAACCGGTTTAACCTGATCAGAAAAGAGTTGCCCAATCTATCAGAACAGGTACTCAGCAGACAGTTGAAAGAGCTGGAAACACATGCTATCCTTGTCAGGAAAGTGATCCCGGAAACTGTTCCCAGCGGGATTGAGTACATCCTGACCAGCAAAGGATCAGACCTGATTCCGATCTTAAGCAGCCTTTGTGATTGGGGTAAAACTTATGAAGAAGGTAAAGAGATTTACCATATCTAAATTTTAAGTAAATTAGATCGAAAAAAATCCCCCCATGAAAACTAAAAAAATATTATTTACTGTTTGTGCCTTATTTCTTTTCGCCACAAGCTATGCGCAGCAGCCCGCAAAATCGGCTGACCTAATTCTTAAAGAAGCCTATAAACAAGCAGCAAAAGAAAAGAAAAAGGTATTTGTGATCTTCCATGCCTCCTGGTGTGGCTGGTGCCATAAACTGGATACCGCAATGAATGATGTCAGTTGCAAGAAATTATTCGACGACAATTACGTCACCACACACCTGACCGTAATGGAGAATGATAAAAATAAACACCTAGAAAACCCGGGTGCAATAGAACTCATGAAAACTTACCGTGGAGATAAAAGCGGAATTCCATTCTTTTTGATCATGGACGAAAAAGGAAAACTGCTGGCTGATTCCCAGATCAGACCGGAAGGAGCATCTTTAGACAGCCCCGGAGAGAATATGGGTTGCCCTGCTTCAAAAGAAGAAATCATTGCTTTTCAAAAAGTATTGAAAAAGACGTCAAAATTAACCGAGACAGAACTCGGTACGATTACCAGGCGTTTCTCCGCTATAAAGGGAATGTAAAAACCAGGATTCCTGGAATCATTTCAGCATAAAAAAATCCACTGATTTTATCAGTGGTTTTTTTTATTGGTTAAAACGACCAGTCGATCTGGTCTTTTACCACTTTATCCTCTTTTCCGGCTACTGCTTCAATATGGTTTTTTCCTTTTTGAAGTTTCACATTTTCAAAGACATAATGAACGTCTGTAGTCCCTTTTTTAACGCCATTGATCTTCTTACCATTGAGTGTTAATACCGGTACACCCACATTCGAGTATACCGTTACCGTAGTCAGGGCATTGGTTCTTTTTGTATGTCGCCTTCCGGTGAGGTATACCATAGGTTCCGGGTTCCAGTTCGCTTTATACCAGTAAAAAGCATCCTTTTTCACCTTACGGTCATAAGTAATCAGTCCTTTCATATTTCTGGCAGGTACCCCGCCACCATTTGCAGGAGGCACCGCAAAATCAAACATATTCCAGATATAGGAAGCTGCGATATAAGGATGTTTTTCAATGATTCCCCATTGAATTTCATGGAACTTCTGCTGATAAGCTTCCGGCCAGAACTGCCCCGAAGGGTTGCCGGTATCTCTTTTGACTTCTTCCTGCTGATCAATATTCGCTTCTACACCATACTCTGAGAGTACCAGCCTGTTGTCCGGGTATTTCTTTTCCAATCCGGATACCCATTGTTCCAGATCTCCGATACGTCCTTCATACCAACCGTAATAACGGTTCATTCCCTGAATGTCCGCATTCAGATTGGTAGGCCTATCCATTTCTCCATAACCACTTACACTGACCGTATAACGGTCAGGATCTTCCGTTTTCGAAATATCATCCAGGTCCCGCGTCAAAACAGCCGTATAGTCATCGGGAGTTTTTCCGTACACTTCATTATGAAGTCCCCACACATAGATAGAAGGATGGTTATAGTTCTGACGGATCAGTTCTCTCAGCTGATGCTGGGCATTTGCAGCCTCTTTGCCGGAAACGGCATTCACAAAAGGAATTTCCGCCCAGATCACAAAGCCCAGGCTATCGCATTTGGAATAAAGGTATTCCGATTGCTGATAGTGGGCAAAACGGATCGATGTTGCCCCCATTTCCTGAATATCCTTTAAATCGGCCAGATGTTGCTCATTTGATAAAGCATTTCCTTCGTCCTGTTTATCCTGATGGCGACATACCCCCAGCAACCGATAAGGCTGATCGTTCAAAAAGAAGCCTTTGCCTGGCTTCATCTCAAATTTCCGAAGCCCTAAAGGCTGGGAAACTTCATCCAGCACCTTGTCCCCATCTAAAATACTTGCCACCAACCTGTAGAGGTATGGATCTTTAATTCCATTCCAAAGGTGTGGATTAGTCAGATCCAGGTTTTTGGTAAAGATCTGTTCTCCCTGTGTAGATACGCTGATCGGACCATCTTCCTGTTTTACGATTTTGCCACTGGCATCATAGATTTTTGCAGATAAGGTCAGATTCGCCGCCTTATCCAGTTTATTCTCCAGTTTCACTTTTACCTGCACTTCCGCAGACTTTGCCGATACATTTTTCTGACTGATATAAATTCCCGGCGAGGCAAAATCCGTTACTACAATGTTCAGCTTATTGGTAATGATCAGCGATACCGGCCGGTAAATCCCGCCGTATATTGGGAATAAACGGTTGTTCACCGGAATCACATCCTCGCGTTCCTGATTGTTTACCCGAACTTCAATTTTATTTTTCTGTCCGTATTTCAATGCATAGGAAATATCAAATGCAAAAGCAGAATAAGAACCTTTATGTTCACCAATGAGCCGGTCATTAACATATAAACGGGATTCCGAACCTACTCCTTCAAAACGGATAAATACTCTTTTACCCTCCCATCCCGCATCTGCAAGCAGTTCCTTTTTATAAGTCGCATCACCTGCATAAAAACCATTACCAGACTGGATGTCCTTATCATTCCAGGTATGGGGAATGGTAACATTTTTCCATTTCAGGTCTGTTAAAGCTGCATCCCTCCGGTTGGCATCTTTTTTAAACTGCCAGTCGTTATTTATTGCAATTACTGTTCTTGCCCCTTCTTTTAACTTCGTTTGCGACCTTACTGCCAGGTTAAGCAGCAGCATAAATGCAGCAAACATCAAAAAAGATCTCTCCCCTTTTATCATCATATCCGTATTTCGTTTTTAAATTTTAGCTTTCTCGTATTTAACCCCATTGCTTTGTTGTCCCGGAGCGGTTTCCAGCACAATGACAAATGGTTGCGGGTGTGTTCCTTTTTTCAGGTGCAGAAAATATTCATCCCCACTGATCTGCTCCGGAGTAAATGTTTCTGTTGCATCTGCCAGCAGACTGGCTTTTTTGATCACCGTTTTAGCTGGTGTTTTAATTCTTAAGGCACCGGAAACCGGAACATTGAACACCAGCATATAGATTTTATCCGTTCCGGTCTTTTTGCTGAAATAACCCCAGTCCTGTTTATCATAACCGGCATAACCACAATTGTAAATGGCTTGCTGATTAATCTTCATCCAGTCGCCGATTTCTGCCGCCAGCTTCAGCTCTTCCTGACGAATGGAGCCATCCCCTTTCGGGCCAAAATTGAGCACAAAATTACCGCCCAGCGAAACACAGCGGGCTGTCATTTCGATCAGCTCAAGACCAGTTTTAATGTGCCCGTTCCAGGCTGCATTATAGCCCCACTGATTTTCAGGAACCGTCATTACACAGTCCCAGTCATTACCATGTACATCTTCGATCCGGGAGGGGATTTTTCTTTCCCAACCCTGTTCATAATCTCCCATCAATACTCCGTTGGAATCAAAATGACGTTTTCCATTTTCATCTGCCCTGAACCGGCTGCCAATTATCAGTCCCGGACGCAGCTTGCGCATTTCCGTCTCCAGTTCATCTGCAAAAGCAGCTTGTTTCACCCATGATGTATCCCATGTTCCATCAAACCAAAGTCCCTTAACTGTAGGATAATTCGTCAGCAATTCGATCAGCTGATTGCGGGTAAATTTCTTAAAGCGCTCAAAGGCAATGCTGTCTTCTTTGCTTTTAATGTCATAACGCCAGTCGGGATGATTCCAATCCATGACAGAAAAATACAGGATCACATCAATTCCTTCCTGGTCATAAGCATCGACTACCGCTTTTACAATATCTTTTTTATAAGGAGAATTCGCCACGGTATACTTCGTGTATTTACTGGGCCACAGGCAAAATCCATCATGATGTTTAGTCGTAAATGTGACATATTTAGCCCCCATCTGTTTCGCTGTTTTCGCCCATGACTTCGCGTCAAAAGCAGTCGGGTTAAAACTATAATTCAGGGAATCGTAGGTAGATTTCGGAATCCCGTTCCAGGACCTGATCCATTCTGCCGCTCCGTTATATTGTTTTCCATTCCAGGCCCCGCCTGGAATGGCATATAAGCCCCAATGTATAAACTGACCAAGACCATGGCCCCTCCACTTTTCCATGGCGGCATCTGTTCTTTTTCCTGTCCGGTGTGAACCATGCAACAGCGTCACTTTTTCTTTAACCGGGGCCTGCTGAGCAGCTACCGGTTGCAAATTAATCAGGCTTGCAAAACCCAATGCTGCAATAATTAGTCTTTTCATTATTTCTTTTGTGTGTTGGTATAAGATGATTATTTTTTATAAAACTTAAGGACCACCCTATCCTTAAGTAATTTGCTTTTAGAGATTAACCGTACCCGATATACTTTTTCGGCCCAACTTTTCTTCAGCCTCGGATCTTCCAATGGCTGCTCTTCAACTTTTGTCTCAAATTTCGAAGGATCATATTTTAAGGCTAGTCCTGTTTTACCGAAAATCAATTCTCCCGGCTGTTGTTCTACAGGTTCAGCTGTCATAAAGTTCAATACCGACGGAGCAAGGAATTCCCTCAGCTCATACTGCTCTTCCAGTGTCAACACTTCTTTCCGGGGATAAAAATCCAGCCGGCGTGTCCATTTATTTACCGCAGCCTCGGCTGGATAGGCATTGGCCAGATCCAGTTGCAGACTTTCCTGATCAGACCGATGTGTGTACGCAAAATTCCGTGCCGCATATTTCTTTCCATCCGACTGCTGAACTCCATTTATTTCCGGGCAATTGTGCCATTGCGATTGCAGGTTCCACAATTCATAACGTTGTTTACTAAAGGTCTTGCTCGTATAAGTCCCCACGCCAACATCGATGATGGCCGGTTTGCCATCCATATAGATGATAAAATTACCAATGTCATTATGGTTATGACTTTCGGCATTGTGCCCTCCTTTTACCGCTACAAACATCCCCTTAGTACTCCCTTCAACGGAACGCATGGTCAGTACCTGCAGTTGCTGAAGTAAGGAAACCTTCGGATAAGGTGCAACAGCCGGGACCTTCAACAAGTCTGAATAAATTCCCAGCGATTGGACAAAAGAAGTCACATCAGAAGAAGGAATTTCCTGCCCTTCCTGCTTAAACTGAAAGGCAGCAAACTGTTTCAGAACCGGATCATCGAAAAGTGATCCATATTGATAGATGCTCTCAAAATCCGGAGTCGAACGTGCCGTGGCATCCGCAAAATTCACCATATAATCATCGGCAATGTGCATCTTGTAAATGTATTTGCCCATTTCATGAATGAGCGGTTTATCTTTCCAGTCTAGCTGACCCTGAGTAGCACTGTTTAATAAGGTCAATAAGCGGATCAGCTTTCCTCCTGCTTCGCCCCAATAACTCGGGCCTTCATCACAGCCACCATCCAAGGGATATTGGTTGATAAAATGATCCGTACTGCGCATTACTTTTTCAGTAAATACGGATAAGGAATCCGGACTTTTCATCGTCAGCAATGCAGCATGCATACAATTGGTATTCACCCAGGCGTTCCAGTTGTTCACCGGGTTACCCCTAAAGCCCATCCACCAGAAGTTACTGTACTTCCGGTAAGGCTGAAAAATCCTTCTGTCCAGTTCCGACAGGATCCTTTTATTGATCACTTTTGAATAAGCACCTAATTCGGGGGCAAGCAAGTGTTGAATCATGGCTACCGTTACTCCGGTACGGCCCGCATTCAGGTCAATATATGGTTCTTCAGGATCCGGTAAATCAGCGCCCAGTTTTTGCACTACCACATGTGCCGGAGCCACCCAGGTACTCTCTTCCAGCACCAGCCAAAGGCCATTTACCAGTTGAGGAATAAAGCGGCCTTTTTTTTCTATCAGCTCAGCAATGGCCAGGTTAGACAGTTTTCTTCTTCTTTCAGACTGCAACTGCTCATAATTTGTCCTCGTCCCGGTATGTTTATAATCCAGATACAAGCTGGCAGGCAAAGAAGGCCAGGTATAAGCATTGGCCTGCTCAGCCCGTTTGATGAAAGTTAGTTTTAAGTGCTCAGGAAGGGCATCAATCTTTTTAAAGGTTTCTTCGCGCTGTTGCCTTCTCCAGGTTTCGATCTGACTAAAATCAGCACCTTTGCTAAATTCGGCCATCAGCCAGTTCCTGGGCGCAGCCTCTTGTCCGGATGCAGACCCGAATACCAGAATCAGAATAAAAAACAACCAACTTTTTCTCATTTTTTTCCTTTTATAAGCTTAAGCAGCCTTCGTTCCTGCATTAAACAGAAACGAAGGCCGAACCCTTAAGTTAATTATTATTACCACTCTTTACCAGCCCGGGTTTTGAATAAACAGGTTGTTTTTATTCATTTCTCTGAGCGGGATCGGGTGATAATACATTTGAGGACTGTTAAACTTCCTCGTTTCAAATGTAGTCCTGGCTCCGGTAAAGGTATTTCCAGTTTTTGTCCAGCGCATTCCTTCCATAGGTCCATTTAAAAGTGTTTCCGCAGTTTTCCATCTAAAGATATCAAACAGACGATGTCCTTCTTCGGCAGCAAATTCAATGCGTCTTTCATGGCGGATCACCGCACGCATCTGCTCTTTGTTCATGCCTGGAGCAATCTCAAAAGGCATTAAACCAGCACGTTTACGTATCGATTCAACCGCCTGATAAACCTCCGCATTTGGTCCCTGAAACTCATTTGTTGCTTCTGCAAATTCCAGCAGGATATCTGCATATCGGGAAACCACCAGGCCAATCTGACTGGTTACCCCATAATTTCCACCCGCATTTTCATTACAGAACCTTCTCCAAAGGTATCCGGTTACCGTATTATAAGGTGCCGTTCCCATTCCATCGCCGGGAGCCAATGCATACAGGTCAACCGGTTTTTTGGTCTGACTTGTACGGTCCAGCCAGGGTGCCTGGTTATAAATCACTGTATAATAAAACCTGGGATCCCGGTTGAGGTATGGTGTGGTTGCCACATATCCTGAACCTGGTTCAGTAATGAGCTTGCCGTTGCTCATGGCATAATCATCTACCAGTTGCTGCGTAGGATTTCCATAGTTCTGGCCTCCACGTGATGCAGGCAGCAGGTATTGCTCGTAAAAGCGTCCGGTATTCATCATGATCTGGAAGATATATTCTGAATTTTTACGCTGGATGCCCATATCATAATATCCATAACCAGGAGCAGTTGCATTGTCTTCCACCAGGCGGTAAAGGCCAAGGTTCATTACGTCTTTTGCCGCATCAGCAGCTTTTTTCCAGCGACTGGCATCATAGCTTTCATAGCCGAGAATTGCTTTCAGCGGTCCGGAGTTCGGGTTGTTTTCATTGTAAAGCGGACTTGCGGCCATCAGCAATAATTTTGCTTTCACCGCCAGTGCAGCCCCCTTCGTTGGCCGGCCAAAATCTTCAGGTAAATGTTCCAGTGGCAATATCGCAGCCACTTCATTCAGTTCCTTCTCGATATAGCTCATGTTCTCAGCGAAGCTGTTTCTAGGCAATAAAAAATCATCGCTAAGGCTGTATTTCTTATCCCCAAGTAATGGAACACCACCAAAAGTTCTCAATAAATGATAGTAAGCATAAGCCCTTAAAAATCGGGACTCCGCTTTTAATCGTGTCTTTTTTAAGGTAGAAAGCGGCGCACGGTCAATGTTATCCAGGAATACATTGACCCTTCTCACCATCGCATAAGTATTGTTCCAGGTGGCCAGACTAAAACTATTGTCTGCACCCCCCGCCACATTTGCCAGGTTAAAACCCTGGGAGAAACCGCTTGACCAGCGGGCTTCTCCATCATCAGAAGCATCAGAAAAAGCCCATATCCCCCCGCCTGTGGTTCCATTCTGCATAAAATAGGTTCTGTGGAGTTCTCCATATACAGAATTCAAAAACTGAATACTTAAGGCGCTATCTGCAAAAACAGTCTGTTCATTGATCTGCCCGATATCCGTAGGATCCAGGAAACTTTTATCGGTTGCTTTTTTACATCCGGCACTCCATACTGCCAGACCTAAACCAGCAGCGATCATAGTATATTTAAATAATCTTTTCATGGTTTCTTCTTAAAATGTTACTTGTAATCCAAAGTTGACAATCTTCATCTGAGGATAATTCTGATAAGCCTCTACACTTCCTCTTTTGGACTCCGGGTCTACATCATAGATTTTCAGCTTATTAAAAGTGAGCAGATTAAGCCCGTTCGCGTAAAAACGAACGTCTTTTAAGTGCAGGCGGTCCGTAAGAGATTTCGGTAAATGATACCCTAGCTCAATATTTTTTAAGCGGAGGTAATCGGCAGGCCTCAACCAGAATGTGGAAGCATCAAAACTTACCCCTCCTAGTCTTGGGTATTCAGCAGTTTCTCTGGTTTCCGGTGTCCAGCGTTTCAGGTGAATCGCTGCCGGTATTCCGTTTACGTTTCCAATCTGTAACAAGGTATTGGAGCTGATGCTGCTCAACCCCGCCCCCTGTAAGAGGAAAGAAAAGTCAAAATTCCGATAACTGAACCCAGCAGAAAAACCATAAGTCAGTTCCGGAGTCTCCGGTTTTCCGATCGCGGTGATGTCATTTCCATCAATAATCCCGTCGCCGTTTACGTCTTTGTATTTCAGGTCTCCAGGTTTTACGATTTTTCCCAATACCTGTGGGCTATTGGCCACATCGGCATCATCGTAATAAAACCCTTCTGAAATATAGCCATACAACTGACCTACCGGACGTCCTGTTCTTTTCAGGTTCGGCGCTACCGCAGCAGGCTCATCTCTGAAGAGAATTTTATTTCTTGCAAAAGAAGCGTTGGCACGGATGAAATACTGAAAATGATCATTTATCGCATTCCTATGGTTCAGTTCTACCTCAAAGCCTTTATTACTTACTTTTCCCAGGTTAACTGGTGGCAGGGATAGGCCGGTATATCCGGGAACAGTCTCCCTTGCGGTCAGGATATCATACCTGAGGTGGTCAAAATAATCGGCGGTAACTTCCAGTTTGCTGTTAAACAACTTCATGTCTATCCCGATATTTGCTTTACGTTCCTTTTCCCAGCGTACATCATCATTGCCCAATGTTCCCGGTGTTACCCTTGGTTGTCCGGTTGGACTTTCCCCAAAATAATAACCGCCACTGGCAACTGTATAGACCTCATTATACAGGTAGCGATTGCCCGTTACCTCGTCACTTCCTACTGTTCCATAAGAACCTCTGAATTTCAGGTAATTGATTACTTTGATGTTGTCTTTAAAGAAGGGTTCTTCGCTAATGTTCCATCCACCGGATATGGCAGGGAAAAATCCGAACCTGTTTTTAGATTTGAAACGGTCTGAGCCATTGTATCCGGCATTAAACTCAATCAGGTAACGCGATTTAAAATTATAGCCCAATCTACCTGCATATCCCTGGAAGTTGCCAGGTGCATCAGAGCCCTTAATGTCTCCTGTCCGGTTGGTCAACACCAAACCATATACATTGTGTTGTCCGAATTGTCTGTTGTAATTCAGGATCGCCTGAAAGTTTAACCTGCGGAAAGGCATTTCATAATCACCACCCGAACGCACCAATGGTTCAATTCTCAATAACTCCGGATAAATCGGGTCCAGGGTATCCGTTCCCGGGATCAGGGAATACACCGGAAAACGTCCGCGGGTGAGCTGCCTGTTGAATTCTGATTTATTGGTATAGGCCACGACTCCTTTCAGGGATAAACCCTCTGTGATGAAGCCCAGCTTATGTTCAGCACTTAGGTTCACATTCAGGTCATTGCTGTAATTCCTTTTATATCCTCCATATTCCAGGGCACCTACCGGATTGAGCGATCCGCCTTTTACCCCGCCATAACTTCCATCTGCATTGCGCACCGGATACACCCATGGGCCAAGTAATCCACTGGAAATCCTACGCCAGAAAGGAAGTGCACCTCCTGCCATCGGATCAGGCAGATTCGGTTCATTCACCTCACTGAAACGGGTAGAAAGATCCAGTTTCAAACTTAGATTTTTGTTGACATCCAGGTCAACGTTAGAGCGGATATTGTATCTTTTTAAATAATAATTGTTGTCAAAATCTTCTTTTCTGTCGATATCCTTCAGGATTCCGTTCTGGTATAAGGAACCGGCGGAAATAAAATACCTGAGGCTATTTGTTCCCCCATTGATGTCGATGTTATTGCGCAATTGTACGGCACTATTTTTCATCACTTCATCGTACCAGTTTACATTTGGATAGCGGAAGGGATCATCGCCAAGGCGGAAATGTTCCAGCGCCTCATCACTTACCAGACCAGGATAAGCAATTTCAGGATCCAATCCTGAATTGATGGCCTGCTCTTTAAGCAATTGCAGGGATTGATAGGAATCCAGTGACTTTCTCAGGATGGTAGGCATCTGAAGACCTGCTTCTGTACGAAAAGTAATTACTGCAGGTCCTTCTTTTCCCCTGCGGGTCGTGATCACAATTACTCCGTTCGCACCTTTAATCCCATAAATCGCGGTAGTTGCAGCATCTTTAAGGATAGAGATGCTTTCCACCTCATTCGGATCCAGCTGGTTCAGTTGCGCATATTGATACTCCACATCATCCACGATTACCAAAGGGCTATTGCTGTTACCTGCAAATGAGCTGATCCCACGGATGTAAATATTGGCTGCATCTTTTCCCGGTTGTCCGCTGGTTTGTTGCTGGAACAATCCCGGCAACCTTCCTGCCAGTGAGTTCTGGATACTTGCCGCCGGACTTTGACGCAGTTCCTTTCCGGTAATGGTAGCGATGGAACCCGTATTTGTAATTTTCTTTTGTTTCGCAAAACCAACTACAACCACCTCATTCATCTGAGAATTGTTGTCGAGCAATTTTACACTGATGGCGTGGTCATTTCCTACAGTAATCGTTTGTGTATCATAACCAATACTGCTTATGGTGACTTGTTTTGTGGCAATCTTCAGGCTGAAATTACCGTTACTATTGCTGAATGTTCCGTTTTTGCGGTTTGCCGTTTCAAAAATGGTTGCGCCGGGAATGGGAGCACCATCTTTATCAGTCACCTTACCGCTCAATACCAATTGTTGAGCGAATGCCATAGTGCCCAGGCACAGCATAAAGCATATAAGAATTATCTTTCTCATTATTTCTGTGTTTGTTTGGGGGAATTAATACGTATATCCTGGATTTTGAGTCATGTTTGGATTGGTCTGGATTTCCGAATAAGGAATCGGGAAAAGGTAGTTTTTCGACGCATCGAAAACGGCGGGTGCAATATCCAATATGGTATAGCTAAAAGTCCCGTCTACATTTTTAACAATATTCATCCCTTTCAGCGGGCTATTCAACACCTGTTCCGCGATTTTCCATCTCCTGATGTCCCAGAACCTTTGCTCCTCGAAAGCCATTTCTATGCGGCGTTCATTGATGATAAGCTTGCGCATCTGGTCTTTTGTGATGCCTGCGGCAATTCCATACCTGTCGTCGGTTCCGGCAGTAATCCCTGCCCTTTTGCGGATCGCTTTTATGGCATCCAGTACTTCGTTAACCGGGCCATTGAGCTCGTTCATTGCTTCTGCATAATTCAATAAGATTTCTGCATAACGGAACAGAATTACATGGTGATTCTGGTTGCTATAGGTACCTGAATTTTCGAACTTACCCATAAATTTACGCAGGTAATAACCTGTTTTTGTTTGCGTTCTGCTTCCTCCCGGGCGGTCCAGACCACCATTAAAAGTCTCTAGAGGTCTGCTCAGCCACTGGGTCGTGTTGAACATAATCGTTGCTCCAAATCTTGGATCTCTGTTTTTATAAGGATCAGCGGCATCATATCCTGAACCTGATTCCTGTGGCATTTTGCCGTTTTTCATCGGGAATGCATCTACCAGGTTTTGCGTAGGACTGGTGGTTCCATTCCCCTCCGTATACCCGATTGGCCCATTACTGAGCTCAACACTCTGGTTCTGCGCCTGTTCTTTCATGAAAATGATTTCCTTATTCTTCACCGCATTGAACAAGGCTATAAAATCTGTTCCCAGTCCATAGCTGCCCAATTCCATCACGTCCTTTGCAGCATTTGCGGCAGCTGTCCATTTTTGCGGATCAGCGTTGTGATTTAATAAAGGGCTTGCACGATACAAAAGAATGCGTGATTTTAAAGCCAGTGCCGCTCCTTTATTTGCTCTTCCGATGTTCTGGTCTGTGACTGTTTCCGGTAATAAAAGATTTTTTACCGCCTCAATTTCTGAAAGGATATAATCATAACATTCATCCGCTGTATTTCTCTTCAGGTTGACGTTATCATTAAGACCAAATATTTTATCACCGACCAATGGCACACCAGCCCATCTTTTCACCAGTTCAAAATAAAAGTAAGCACGAAGGAAACGCGCTTCTGCTTTCCATTGTATTTTCAGTTCAGGTGTAGTAGGTACCAGGTCTATTTTACTCAGGAACATGTTTGCCCTGCGGATACCAGTATAATTTCTTGCCCAGGTATTGTCAGGCACATTCTGTCCCGAAACCAGTCCGGTTCTGAAGCCCTCCACGATACTCCCATTCTCTGAGGATACCGCATCATCGGTACCTACATCCAGAAAGTTCCCAAATACCCTGTTGTATCCATCAGGCAATTGCAGATAGGTACCATTGAGAAACTGCTTGGCATAATCTGCATTCTTATCTATTTGATCAAAAACCAGATCTTCTCCTATTCTTTCCAGGGGTTCGGTTTCGATTGATTTGGAACAGGAAGCTATGATGACAACCAAGCTCAGCCCTGTAATTATATTTTTTATACGCTTCATCGCTTTAATTTTCAGGTTTAAAATTGTAGGTTGATTCCAAAATTGAAGACACGCTGATTTGGATAATCCCAGCTCACTACTTCCGGATCTACCCTTTCCAATGGTGTAATGGTCAGCAGGTTGCTGCCATTGACGAAGATCCTTGCCCTGTCCAGTTTAATGAAGCTGATCCAGCGCTGCGGTAAAGAGTAGGCCACTTCCACATTCTTCAGGCGCAGGTAACTTCCATTCTTTAACCAGAAAGAAGATGCACGCTGGTTATTGATGTTATTTCCTACTGTCAGACGCGGATAAGTAGCTGTACTGGCGGTTGCAGGAGTCCAGCGGTCCAGGTGATGAGCAAATGCCTGTCCGGAACCACCTAAGCCAAAAGATTGAAACTCGTAGGTACCCGCGCCATTTACAAATACATTTCTATTGCTTACGCCATTCCAGACCATAGAAAATTCAAAGCCTTTGTAATTAAGTCCGGCAGTAAGTCCATAAAAAACCATTGGTTTTGTGCTTCCCAGCGCCTGTTCATCAAAAACATTGATTACTCCATCCCCATTCAGGTCTTTATACCTGATGTCGCCCGGTACCGCTTTATACCCATCTATTTTAGCACTGTTGTCAATTTCTGCCTGATTTTGAAAGAATCCATCGGCCACCACTCCGAAAGGCTGGCCTGCCGGAAGTCCGGTTCTTTTCATCCAGTCGTAAGGTCTGATGACTTCATCCATGTAGTCTACCTTACTTTTGCTGATGGAGGCGTTTGCATTTACAAACCAGTTGACCTGACCAGTCTGGCCATGATAACCTGCTGTCAGTTCTACCCCGCTATAAGTTCTTTTTCCGATATTCTCATTCGGTCTTTCGTTTCCGATAATGGCACTGGCATTGGTTCCCCTTTGTTGTAAAAGACCACTGTAAGCATTGTGATAATACTCGGCCGAAAATTGAAGTCTGTTTTGAAATAAGGCGATATCCAGGCCAACATTCAGCTTATCGGTAGTTTCCCAGGTCAGGTTAGGGTTGGCCAGAACCGCTTCAATGATAGAACCATTTCCAGTTGCCGGGCTGCCAAAATATACGCTGGAAGAAGCATTATAAAACTGATCGTATACAAAATATCCGGCTCCGTTATTGTCTGCACTACGTCCATAACTTCCCCTTAATTTCAAGGTATTTAAGTTTTTGAAAGATTGCATAAAATCTTCTTTTGAAAGGTCCCATCCCAATCCTGCAGCCGGAAAAAATCCCCATTGATGATTTTTTTGATAGCGGTTCATTCCCATATAAGAAGAGACCAGCTCGATGAAATATTTTTTGCTGTAATTGTATTGAAACCTTGCTGCCAGTGCAGAGTTGTCGATACTCATATCAGCACCGTTGACAAAAGTATCCATGTTATAATTCAGGGAAGCATTGATTTCATGGTTTCCGAAAACCCGGTCATAGCCTGCTAAAAATTCCGCATAAATCTGCCTGTTGGCTACATTTTGTGTGGAGCTGTTGTTTTGGGAGCCATCTGTACCATATTTGATGATATCAGGGTTTCCTCCCGGAATAGGTGTATATTGATAAACAGCAAAGGATTTACTGCGGTTGATCAGTTCTGAATAATAGGTATTGAACGATCCTTTACCTTTTACATACAATCCATCCAGCAATGCATCCAGTTTTTGTTTCAGGCTGAAATCAACGCCCAGATTGCGGTTATAGGCAGGTCTGTAACCTGAGCCAACCACCTGTGCATATAAGTTATTGGTAAATTGCTGGTTTCCTCCAAAGCTGCCATCCGGATTGAGCATCGGATAAGCATTATTAGGCGTCCTTAACAGGTTGTTATAAATCAGGTCAGTTCCGGTAAGGCCCAATAAAGTAGCATCTATAGCTCCCGGTTCATTCCCATTCCGGATTCTTCCAAAAATGTTCAGGGAAAGCAATAGATTTTTAGTCAGGTCTGCATCTATATTCGTTCTGAAACCATATCGTTTAAAGGAATTGTTCGTCTCATAGCTATTTCTTTTGGCATCCGAGACAAAAAAACCATCCTGACTCAGGTAATCCAGGTCTACAAAATAACGTGCTTTCTCATTACCTCCGGAAAAGTTCAGGTTATAACGTTGCTGAGTTGCCTTTTTCTTCAGGATGCTATTGTACCAGTCTACATTAGGGTACAATACCGGATCAGAACCATCTCTGTATTTTTGTATCGCATCAGGAGTATAAATCGGTTGTTTTCCATCATTTACCAGTGCTTCATTAAAAAGCGTGGAGTAGTCTGCCGCATTTAAAAAAGAAGGCAGGTTCAATTGTTTCTGGATACCTGTTTGTGCGGTGAAAGAGATTTTACGGGGCGCTACACTTCCTCTTTTAGTCTCAATCAGGATTACACCATTGCCACCCCTCATACCATAAATAGAGGTTGCCAATGCATCTTTTAATACCGAAACTGAGGCAATCTGCTCCGGGTTAATGCTGTTTAAATTTCTTGGTACCCCATCGACAAGGACCAATGGATTTCTTCCCCTTAAAGAAACCGAGGCCGCATCTTCCCCGGGTTTGGCCGAAGGCTGCAGCAGGTACAAACCTGCGAATTTCCCGTATAGGGCTGCTTCGATCTGTGCTACCGGAAAGCTAAGCAGCTCATTTCCGCTCAGAACCCCCTGAGATTGCAGCAGCTGTTCTCTGCGTTGCGTACCGAACAGTACCGGAACGACACTGGCTGGTTGTTGAAAGGAATAAGAACTCCTGACTGCTTTCCTTGCAGAATCGTTCAGTGCTTTCTTATGGAAAGTACTATCCTGGGATTGGGCAAAAGCACCCTGTTGAGCTGCTGCCAAACAGAGCATCCCCAGTCCCAAATTTCTAAATGAATAGCGTAGTTTTTCTCTCATATATCTGGTTTTAAGTTTTGGTTGATATCGGTGATATCAGATATTGCTGAGTTGAAAACCAACCCCTCGCTGTTGCGACCAAACAACAGACAAGGGGAATTTCCAACTTAACCTAATTGTTGTTGATTGTTATTACAGCAGGCATTTTGTCGTTATGCCCCTGCTCAGGAAATCTGCATCTATAAAAGGTCCTCAATGCCGGCATAGCCTTGCATCAGGAAGAGGATGGGTTACTGCGCCCGTGTATGAGGGAATTGAATTTGTTTCATGGTTTGGAGGTTTGGTTAGTTGATTGATTGGTTGGTTAGTTGATGGCAATTGGTAATTTTCGCCGTACCAAAGCTGTAGGATTATTTCTTTGAAAAAGATGAATATTCTAAAAGAAAAGGTAGAAAAATCAAAAAAAAGGCCCTTTAGCAACAATTCAACAATATTTCGTAGATAATAAGGATGAATAATCGGATATTCATGGCTCAGCTAAACCAATATTAAAATCCTGTAGGGGGGGAACAAAATATGAGATTCATTAAAAGGAGCTTTAGTTTACCATTGCTTTCCTTTCTTATTTTTTTACAGGTCATCACCTACGCGCAGCAGGACATTCGTTTCAGCAACCTATCGCTGGAAAACGGACTCTCGCAAAACTCCGTCATGGCCATTACGCAGGACCATCAGCAATTTGTATGGTTTGGTACCAAACATGGATTAAACAGGTATGACGGATACGAGTTTAAGGTTTATAAAAATAATCCCAACGACCCTAAAAGTATTTCCAGCGATGAGATTACATCCATACTGACCGATCATGAAGGTGTACTCTGGGTAGGAACAGTTAAGGGGCTGAACAGATACGATTCAAAAAATGATGCCTTTATACAGATCACGGCCAATCCTAAAGTTAAAAACAGCATCAGCAGCAATGCCATTGAGCACATTTATCAGGATACGCAAAAAAACTTATGGATTGGTACTTTACGTGGTGTCAACCTGCTCAGTGACCGTAAAAAGAATGAATTCAAAACTTTCCTGTTTAAAGATGTCTCTACAAACCGGGGAATCAATAGCATTTACGCTACCTTAAGCGATAACAATAATCATATCTGGTTGGCAACCAGCGATGGCCTGATCAGGATGAATATCAAAAATGGCCATTATCATATCTACCGGCATGACCAGCGAAAAACGGGAAGCCTGAGTTCAAACTATATCACCAGTCTGGCCAGGGACGCCGAACAGAACCTATGGATCGGAACCGACAATGGGCTCAACCTCTTCCATCCTGCCGACACTTCGTTTTCCGTCTATCAGCATAGTAAAAACAGTAATTCGCTGGTTCATAACGATATTCGTGAGGTTATGCCGGATCGGAAAGGGATGTTGTGGATCGGTACACAGGAGGGATTGAGTATTTTTGATCCCAGAACCAGGAAATTCATCAATTACCGGCATGATCCGGAATTAAAAGAAAGCCTGAGCCATAATTCCATACACAGCATTTTTCAGGACCGGAACAACAGCATCTGGATTGGAACTTTTTATGGGGGCGTGAATATCGTGCATCCCTTCCCCACTGCATTTCATGCTTATAAAAACAGCAAATTGCGGCCCAGCATCAGCAGTAATATTGTCAGCTCTATTGTCGAAGATCAGCGGAACAATTTGTGGATTGGTACCGAAGGCGGTGGCCTGAATTATTACAACAGGAACGACCATACCTATACCTATTATAAGATCAGCCTGAACCATAAACAGGGACTGACTTCCAACCTGATCAAGACCATTTGCAAAGACAGAAACGGGAACCTGCTAATAGGTACACACCATGGCGGATTAAACCTTTTCAACCCCACAACAGGAACATTCAGGTCTGTAGTTAATGTGAAGGACGATAACCAGACCATCAGTACCGCAGAGATCATTGCCATTTGTGAAGATCGTGCCCGCAACATCTGGGTTGGTTCTTACTCCGGGCTGAACCTCCTGAAGATGACAGACGGGGTACCCGCAGCAACAACGGTTAAAAGTCCTCTTGAAAAGAAGCTGCAGAACAAACGCATCCAGTTTCTGTTTGAAGACCGGGAGCAGAATCTTTGGATTGGTACACAGGGAGGACTGCATGTGTACAATCCTGACACAAAGGAGTTTCGTTATTTCCTGAAAGACAAGAACAACCGGGATAAACTTCAATCCGATTACATCAATTGCATCATTCAGACCGCAGCAGGAGATTTAGGTATAGGAACATATTTCGGCGGACTGAGCATATATAATCCCCGAACTAAAAAGTTTAAAACCTATACCGAAAAAGAAGGTTTATCCAATAATAATGTGCTCGGGATCATTGAAGACGATGCCCATAACTTATGGATCAGCACTGATAATGGCTTATCAAAGCTAGATCCCCGGACCGGAAAATTCCAGATTTATACCAAGAGCGACGGGCTTGCCGGAAATGATTTTAATGTCAGGTCCTATTTCAAAGACAGTAAGGGAGAACTTTTCTTTGGCGGTTATAACGGCCTGACCTCCTTTTATGCGGAACAGATAGCGGTTAACCGCAACCCAAGTCCGGTTGTTTTTACCGGATTAAAACTATTTAATCGTCCGGTAGCCGTAAATGGCCCTGATCAGCTGTTGAAAGAAGATCTGATCAGCAGTAAAAGAATCACCTTTGCTTATGATCAGAATCACTTCACCATTGGTTTTGCTCTTTTAAATTATATCAAATCGGACAAAAACAGGTACGCTTATAAACTAAGTGATTATGACAAAGACTGGAACTATACCAACGAACCCAGTGCGACTTATTCCAACCTACCTTCCGGTCAATATACCTTCCTGGTCAAAGGGGTCAATAACGATGGCATTGCTGGTGCGGCACCCGTAAAGATAGAAATCAGGATCAAGCCTCCGATCTGGGCCAGTTGGTGGGCATATTGCATATATCTGCTGATATTCGCGGCAATCCTCTTCCTTACCATCCGTTATCTGGTTATCCGTGCAGTCCTGAAACGTTCCGTAGACCTACAACAGATGAAGCTCAGCTTTTTTACCAATATCTCTCATGAAATCCGCACTCCTTTAACCCTTATACTGGGGCCGCTGGAAAATCTGCTGAAGAGCACTCAGGATAATATAGAACTCAACAGACAGGTGATTCCCATAAAGAACAATGCAGACCGTTTAATGCGGCTGATTACCGAATTGATGGATTTCAGGAAGATGGAAGCCGGTCATATGAAATTAAACGTTCATGAAGGTGATATCGTGACTTTCAGCAAAGAAATTTTTCTCGCTTTCAGTCAGATGGCTTTACACCGGAATATCCATTACAATTTTGAATGCCAGCAAGAATCCATCACCCTGTATTTTGATAAGGACCAACTGGAAAAGGTATTGTTTAATCTACTGAGCAATGCCTTTAAATTCACCCCTGACGAAGGAAAAATCACACTTTCCATCCAGGAATTCACTGATTTTGCAGAGATTAAAGTGCTGGATAACGGAAAAGGCATCCCCTATGAAAGTCAGAATAAACTGTTTAGTGACTTCTTTCAGGTTGATGAACATGGATCCAGTCATATCGGTTCCGGAATAGGCCTCGCACTTTCCAAAAGTATCGTCAGCTCGCACTATGGAAAAATCGAAATCCAAAGCCATCCCGCCACCGCCGAAAAGGCGGGTGATACCTGTTTCACCGTTACCCTTAAGAAAGGAAAGGCGCATTTTAAACCCGCCGAACTGATGGAAGCCATAGCTTATGAACTCCCTTCAGAAAACCATTTCCCGGCTCCGGTGAGGTTACCTTCAGCCGCGGTTGAAACCTCAACACCAAACACGCCTTCTGAAACCATCCTGATTGTAGAAGATAACCCGGAGATCAGAACGCTCATTTCCTCCCTGTTGAACAATCAATATCAGATAGAAGAAAGTGAAGATGGATTAAAAGGCTGGGAAAAGGCCATAGAAACCCTTCCGGATCTGGTGATATGTGACATCATGATGCCGGTAATGGATGGACTGGAATTGTGTAGAAAATTAAAAGAGGACGAGCGGACCAGTCATATTCCGGTGATCTTGCTAACTGCCAGATCTACCCACATTCATCAGGTAAGCGGCATGGAAACCGGAGCTGATGCCTATATTACGAAGCCATTCAGTACCGCACTGCTGGAACTTAACATCAGGAATCTGATCAACTCCAGAGCAGCAATGCGCCGCAGATATGGGCAACAGGTTACCCTTCAACCACAAAATGTAGTGATCGGTTCAACCGACCAGGCTTTCATTTCCAGGGTACTGAAATATATAGAGGAAAACATGGCTGATCAAAGCTTTGGGGTTCCGGATCTGGCTTCGGAAATCGGAATGAGTCAGCCTGTCCTGTACAAAAAAATCAGGGCGATAACCGACCTTTCTGTAAACGATTTTATCAAGTCCATCCGTTTAAAAAAGGCAGCCCAGCTTTTAGAGCAAAATGTATATACCATATCCGAGATTTCTTACCTGATTGGATTTAATGATCCCAAATACTTCAGCAGGGAATTCAGAAAACAATATGGGGAAACCCCAAGAGGTTTTATCAATAAGCTCAAAGAAAATCATTCTTAAAAAGCTGAAGGAACAGCGTTCCTTCAGCTAAGATTAAAAGTCCTTAAGAATAGTGATAAGAAACAGAATGCGCTTCCCATGCTGCAGGAATCTCCAGTTTATTGATGAGCTTCTCCAGTACCTGCCCCGGAACAACAGCCTCACGTCCGCTGTTCTGACGGTATAAATTATCATAGGGCGTTTCTATATAAACGATCCTTACCCTGGCTTTATAGGTACTGAAAAGATCAATCAACTGCATTCTCATCTGACTGGTTGTATTTGTGGCATTCCAGACAAAAGCTTTTTGCTTACGCAATAATATTCTTGCCCTCTCTTTAGCTTCCTGGATGACGCGGCCATTCCCCGCTTTATCCGTTGGTTTGATTCCCCATTCCTGGCGAATGGCATCCAATGAGATCACTTCCATCTCCGGAAAATTCTTTTTAATAAAAGTATCCTTTCCAGCTCCGGGTAGTCCACTCATCAGTACAACTTCCGCCAATGGCTCATCAAAAGGGACATAATCCGGATAGGCATTTTCCTTTTGTAAATAATACATCCGGGCTTCATCAGAAACAAAGGACCTTGCGGTTCCCCAGCATCCCTGCTCCCTGCAAAATTCTTCAAAGCAATCAATCCGGTAAAGCATTGCCTCCTGATCTTTACAAATACGTCCTAGCATATCGGCTCTGGCCAACAATGCCAGCCACTCGGTATTGACTTCCATACTTGCCATGATCAATGCTTTTAGCGGATCTGGTTTTTCAAAAAGCCATATAGGCAATCCATGATACCTGACCAGCGCCACAATCTGCTCCCGGATATTAAAAGGAGTGGAAAGTGTCCGGTAGAGCAATTGCCTGGCTGTCATCGCCCCCTTTCGGGCATGCCCTTTTGAGCTGATGCTGCCATCTGCTTCAATTACGGTCGTGCTGTATTTCTCTACATCATGCAGCAATGCCGATGCCCACAGGATCTCTTTTTCCTGATCTCCTAGTTGCTGATACCCGGCTTCATTTTCCAGGGCAGCCAATACCATTTGTGTATGTATGGCCACATTACCTTCGGCATGATAGATTTCATCCTGAGGAACTTCTTCCATAGCTCTCACCCAGTCGAACTGTTTTTCCAATTCCGGCCAGGACTTGTTCTTACTGATGGTCCACATAGATACCTCCTTCATTATTCAGTGGGGCACGTTTCCAGCTGCGTGTCCAGTGCTGGTCCGTTTTAACATGCCCCTTTCTTACATATTTAAATACATTGTTTGAAAATTCTGCTACCGGGTAACTTCCCGAATTCCGGGTAACAATACCTTCCATTGTAGCCAAGCCACCGCTACAGGTATCATACGGGTCAAATTGCCCCCTTCCTGATGCCAGCTGCAAAACTTCCTTTTCAAAGGAAGACTGGTCTGTAGCAGGTTTAAAAGTCCCGATTACCGGTACAGTGGGTAAGTCCAGCATACCGGCATAAAACTTCGTTTCCTCCCAGCTGAGCCATTGATCCTCCTGTCTGATGCCAAAAACATAAAAATGATGATCCAGCGCCCGGTATTCCAGAGAATGGATGGCATATAAATTCTCCAGAAAAATTTCTAAGGTTCCCAGGTCATTCCTGATCAGCTGCCAGAACCTCCGCAGACTTTCTGTCCAGGGGGAGGTTGTTGCTGCGGCGTGAGAGCGGGCAAAGACGCCATATCTGGAAAGACAGTTGTTTTCACCATCCAGCTTCTCCGTATGTATCAGTGCAGGAATTTTTTCCAGTTGCTCCCAATATTGATGTTGTATTCTGTCGTCACTGGTAGTTCCCGGAGAAAAGGGATAGTGATAAGTACGACCATATTTTTGTGAAATACTCATGATATGAAAATTAAAATAATAGATAAGACCTGCCCCTTCGCCATAAAATGAGGAAGAGGATTCGTTATTTATTTTAATCGTATTACATGACTATGGTCTTTATAGAATTAGCTTTTTTTGACAAAAGTAATAAAATTCTTCCATTGCAGAAATCAGGCTACCTCATTATGACATTACCGGATTGTCTGCAATAGGCAGTTTGGCAAAACGAATCACTTCTACACCTGGAAAGCCAAAATCTTCCACCACCTTTCCAAGAATCAGGTAACAGCCTGTTCCTCTGAACGGATAAACCGGAGTAGAATCAGGAAAA
Source organism: Pedobacter steynii (assembly GCF_001721645.1). Taxonomy (NCBI): domain Bacteria; kingdom Pseudomonadati; phylum Bacteroidota; class Sphingobacteriia; order Sphingobacteriales; family Sphingobacteriaceae; genus Pedobacter; species Pedobacter steynii. The sequence continues at coordinate 735,570 of NZ_CP017141.1, forward strand.
TGAGTAGTATCAAAAAAGTTTCCTTCTGCATCGATGAATGTGCCAAACCACATCTTCTTATTATTTTTTGTACGTACCGTTTTTTCACAGACGTAATGGCCTACCATTTTTACTGTTTTTCCTACATGACTGATCAGTTCTGAGCTATATACATCGCCCCTATACCCGGTCTTCAGCAGGTCAAACATAGAAAGACTGAGGGGGAAACCCAATAACTCCAGCTCATGATAAGCATCTTCCAGTCTGGTATTGATGAGCTCCGGCAATTTATAATGTTTTGCTTCCACCTTAAATAATTCCGTATCATTCAGGGGTTTGTTTTTTTTGCCTAATAACATGTGCACATCCCAGAGCAGTTCTTTTTTACTTCTCCCCGTAAACCGCAATGCGCCCACACGAATCAGGATGATGACCTGTTCCAGTCCCATTCCGGTACGTCTGATCAGATCTTCCAGGCTACGGTATTCCCCATTCCTTTTCCGTTCTTCAGGAATCAGTTCTATAAATTTAGACTCCAGTCCCTGGATGCCAATCAGGCCAAGATGTGCGGTTATTCCTTGGATAGAAACCACCTGTTTACTGCTGTTCACACAGGGAAGCTGAACCTCCGCCCCTGCCTTTTTCAATTCATGCACATATAACCAGCGGGAATAAAAACCTCCGTAATTGTTGAGTACAGCCACCATAAATTCTCGTGGGAAATAGGTTTTCAGGTACAGGCTCTGGTAGCTTTCTACTGCAAAACTTGCCGAATGTGCTTTGGAGAAACTATATCCGGCAAAAGAAGATACCTGTCGCCAGACCTCCCTGGTTGTTTCTTCCGCCCTACCCAATGCTTTTGCACCTTCAAAGAATTTCTCTATCAGCCGGTCGAATTCCACACTGGAACGATATTTCCCACTCATCCCTCTTCTCAGAATATCTGCATCAGTGCCGTCCATACCTGCATAATGAATACAGACCTTAATCACATCTTCCTGATAAACCATCACGCCAAAAGTATCTTCCAGCATTTCTTTCATTACCGGATGTAAATATTTTACATTTTCAGGGTCATGATAACTCTGAATATAAGCTTTCATCATTCCCGACTGTGCCACTCCCGGACGTATGATAGAACTCGCTGCCACCAGCGTCAGGTAATTATCGCAACCCAGTTTGGTCAGCAACTGGCGCATTGCCGGCGATTCGATATAAAAACAACCAATGGTATTTCCGGAATGCAGCCTGGCATTCAGTGTCGGGTCTTTCATCAGTTCCCCTACCTGATGCACATCCACCTTTCGTTGCAGGTTTTCCTCTACCAACCGTACTGCTTCTTTAATGTGTCCGATTCCCCGCTGACTTAAAATATCGTATTTATCGAATCCGATTTTCTCCGCCTCATACATATCCCATTGTACTGTAGGCATCCCTTTTGGCGGCAAGTCCAAAGCCGTATAATAGGTAATCGGTTCTTCAGAGATCAGCACCCCTCCGGCATGAATGGAGCGCTGATTTGGCCTATCCTCCATCAATGCATAAGCGGCCATAATTTTCTTAAAAGTGGGATTATTTTTATTTTCAACCTCCTTTGTCCGGTCGGTAAAGCTGTCTATTTCTGACTTAGGCAGCCCCATCACTTTACCGATTTCCCGGATCACACTCCGGTCTTTGAAGGTCGACATGGTTCCCAGTAAAGCAGTATGTGCTTTGCCGTAACGTTCAAATATATAACGCTGCACATCTTCCCTTTCATCCCAGGAATAATCGATATCAAAATCCGGTGCTGAAGTCCGCTGTTCATTGAGGAAACGTTCAAAGTAGAGGTTCAGTTCGATGGGATCTACATCAGTAATCCGCAGACAATAAGCGACGGTACTGTTCGCTCCCGATCCTCTTCCAACATGATAGTATCCTTTTTTCATCGAATAGCTGATGATGTCCCAGGTGATCAGAAAGTACGCACAGAAGTTCAGCTCGTCAATGACCCTAAGCTCCTCCTTCACCCGCTTTAAAGCAATCTTATGATCCTTTCCATAACGCTCTGTCAGGCCCTTCATCGCCAGCTGGTATAATAACTCCTTGTCTTCGTCCCTGTTTCCGGTAAAAGTTTGCCGGTTTCGCTTAACCTTTCCTTTCTGATAATCCATCACACAGGTATTCATCAGGTTCCGGGTATTGTCCAGGATAAACGCATATTTATCAAAGCGGCGTTCCAGCTCTCCCTGAGGCAGGAAGCTATCGGTGTCTTTACATTTATCCTCCGGACCAACCATCGTCAACAAGGTATTCAGATCAATTCCCCTCAGGTATTCATGTAAACGATAGCCAAGTTTATCCGCTACAAATACCGGTTGCAGCACCAGAAGTTTGTCCTTTATTGCTTTCAGGTCCCGATGGTACAACTGAGAAAGTTCATCAAAGCGAATCCCCAGGTATTCATTGTCTTTCAGTGCTCCGGAATACCCAAAGGGATATACCAGATAAGCGTGTTGCATCGCCGGAGCGATATCCGGCAATTTTGTTTGCGACAGGTTATGCAGGGTAAGAAAATCATTCAGTTCCTTCATCCCTTCCTTATTTCTGGCGATACCGATATACAATAACTTTTTATTCCGCCTGAATTCTATTCCACCGATAGGCTTGATCCCTTTCGCATCACAGGCCCTCATAAATTCCATCACTCCTGTAGAATTGTTGATGTCTGTGAGTACCATTTGGGTAATTCCCAGGTCCAGGGCTTTTCCAATCAGTTCGGGAATGGACATCGTACCATAGCGCAGGCTATATTGAGAATGAACATTGAGGTACATGAGCTATAAGTCTAAGTTCATGGTGGAAGCCAGCTTAATTGCCTGATCCCCGAAACGGTTACGAATCTTATCCAGGGCCTGGTACAAGCTGTATTGTTCCTGAGATTCACTATATAAATCGATCTGCTCATGTCCTGCCACCAGATTGGAAAACCGTACCCCAACCAGGCGCAGCAGCATCCGTTTCTGATACACCTGACGGAATAGTTCTTTTGTTTTAAGAATCAGCGTCCGATCGAGAGCGGTATAAGCAATCGCCACCTGTTTGGTTACATCTTCAAAATTGGAATAACGGATGGTAATCGTGATGCAGGCAGTCAGCTTCTTTTTCTGCCGGAGGTCAAAGGCCAGATCCATAACCATAGAGGTGAGCAGGTTATTGATCGTCTCCACATCGATACTATCCGCTTTAAAAGTACACTGGGTACCGATACTTTTTTGTTCCTGATAAGGAATTACCGGAGAATGGTCAATGCCCTTCGCCTTTTGCAGCAATGACAAACCGTTTTTACCAAGGATACTGTTCATCTGATCAGGATGAATCTGCGCGAGGGTGTATATTTTCTTAATTCCCATATCACTGAGCTTGATAAAGGTTTTCTCGCCCAGGCCTGGAATTTTCCGGATGGACAGCGGGTTCAGGAAGTCGCGGACTTCGGGTTGTTCTATATTCGACTCCCCGTTTGGCTTGCATTCATTTGTTGCCATTTTAGAAACCGTCTTGTTAACAGACAGACCGAAAGAAATCGGCAATCCTGTTTCTTTAATCACCGTGGCCCGTAATTCCTTCACATATTGTAAGGTATTGTGAAAACGGTCCATCCCCGTCATGTCGATATAATGTTCATCTATGCTTGCTTTTTCCAGTAAGGGCACCCTTTCTTTCAAAATCGCAGTAACTTCAAAAGAAGCTTCCGAATAGGCGTCCATATTGCCTTTAATGAATACCGCATGAGGGCAAAGCATTTTCGCCATCCGGGAGCTCATTGCGGAATGGATGCCATACTGCCGCGCTTCATAGCTGCAGGATGCGACTACACCCCGATCGGAAGTTCCGCCAATAATTACCGGTTTTCCAATTAAACTGGAATCCTTCCGAACCTCTACAGATACAAAAAAAGCATCCTGGTCCATGTGAATGATGTGTTTATCAGCAGACATTTTTTTTAGACGACTACAAAGTTATGCTAATATTATTAACAACAAAGCTAAAATACTAAATATTTTAGCTAAACAAAAAACATAACCGATCGGCTCATCAAAATTTATTTTCAGCTGACGTAGGGGTAAGGTCAAATCAGGTTGTCACAGTGTAAAGATCTTTATCCCTGTATGATGAAAAACAAGTCCGGCTAAGTCCTGCCAAACCACCCATTCGTGGACAGATTTCCACTGCTGGTCAATTTCTTTTCTGTAACCAGCATCGCCAGGTTAATTTGGCGCCTGTTCTTTCTTATGGAAGAAAACAAAAGCCTTCTTATATCAAAACCCCATGGTACGATTAAAAATTATGACTACACTTACTTCAAATCCATATTTCTGGTTGATCAGCGTCCTGCTGATTGCAACCGTTCTCCTTATTGTTTTAATCGCTTACTTCCTGAAAATCATTCATGAACCCTGTGAAGAATAATCCCCTGAAAAAAGTCATATATGACTTCTCCTTTCTATCCGTTTATTTTCCCGTTTACCTGCTTGGATTGCTTCCCTTATCGGTTTCAAATGGCACCATAGGCAAAGTACTTTATTTCTTTTCCTACCGTGTTTTCAGATACCGGTATAGTGTGGTCCTGCAAAATCTGTCGCGGGCATTACCTACAAAATCATATGGAGAGATTCAACAGATCTCAAAAGAATTTTACCGGCATTTATCTGCTATGGTTATAGAAACCACTAAACTATTTTCCATCAGCAGCACACAGCTGCTTAAGAAAGTAGAAGTGACCAATGTAGAAATGATCCTGGAGTACTATCAGCAAAAGCGGAATATTGTTGCCGTTCTGGGGCATTATGGAAATTGGGAATACCTGAATATCCTGCCAGCTTATCTGCCTTTTCCTGTCAATGCCATTTATAAGCCGCTCAGTAACCCTGTGATGGGCAAGCTTATTCATCACATCAGAACCCGGTTTGGGATGCGGCTAATCCCGGCAAATCAGGCATTGAGGCATCTGTTGAAACAGAAAGGTCAGCCCCAAATGTCCATTTTTATTGCAGACCAGTTTCCCGGAATAAATGAAGAAACCAAATTCGATTTCCTTCATCAGTCGACCAACATGTTCAACGGAGCCGAGAAACTCTCTATAGCTACCGATGCAGTGGTGGTTTATATTGATATAAAAAGAAAACCGGATAGCTGCTGGGAAGTAGGCTTTTCTCTCATTACGGATTCCGCCAGACAAACCCGGGAACAGCAGATTACCAGGTGTTTTGCCGATAAGCTTCAGGAAACCATTACCGCACAACCCGCCTATTGGCTGTGGTCGCACAAAAGGTGGAAAATTGCGCGTTAAATAGAAAGAAAATCTATACACACAAAAGGCAGCCTGATGAATAACAGGCTGCCTTTTGTCTTAAAGTTTTTATTAGAATTACGGGTTTTGTCCGCCCGGACCTATTGCCGGATTGGAATCAATTTCCGCCTGTGGAATAGACCATTGCCATTCCAGTCCGCCTGCAGGAACAGATAAAACTCCCGACAAGGCAAGTGTTGCATTTCCTCCCGTTCTGTCGACCGGCAAATTCAAACGCTTCAAATCAAAGAAACCAAAACCTTCTCCCCAGAGTTCAACTCTTCTCTGGATCAGGATTTCTTCCAGTAATGCCGTACCTGTATTTGTTGACAACACATAAGATGGGTTGCGGTTTTTTGCCAGTGTAAACAATGCATTCTGTGCATTTATATTCTCAGCGGCGTTTCCTTCTACCGCCAGATGCGCTTTTGCTTCCGCTTCAATCAGGTACATTTCAGCTACCCTCATGTTCACTACATCTCCGATACTGGTCGTACCCGCATTAGTGAATTTACGTTGCATGTAGGTTGATCTGCTACCCCCACTCGGCACAGGGAAGTCTTTATTGTTTCCTGTTGGATCCCAGAGTAGTTTACGCACATCCGTGTCCTCAATTTTATTGTACAATGCAGAGTTGATTCGTTTTGGGTTTGTCCTGTTTGCGCTGGAGCTATAAGTTCCCATATATGCAAAGAAGGAATAAAAATAAGTAGTCTGATCTTCTACCTGTTTGCTGCCCCACATCCACTCTGTATTCTCAATATTATTGAAACCAGCCCGGTAATCCGCGTTACTCATCAGGTTTAATCCTGTTCTGGCCTCAGTAGCATGCTGCGCTGCAACGGCCCATAGCCCTTGAGTTAACGCAACCCTTGCTTTAATTCCCTTAGCGACATTAAGATTTATGTGTGATTTTGTAGGCCTGGCACTTGCACCTGCAAGCAAGCCAATTGCCGCATCAAGGTCTTTATTCACCTGTGCGTAGATCTCTTCCACAGACGCTCTTGGTTTTCCTCCGTCAAGTACAGAATTGATCATCAGGGGCACTCCAGCCTGGGTGTTGGAAGCACCTTTATCATAACGCTTTCCAAAAACCTGTACCAGTACAAAGTGTGCCCAGGCACGATAAGTCAAAGCTTCTCCTTTAATCAGTTTCTTATCCGCATCAGGCCCTTCCGCAGCATCAATATTGTCAATAATCATATTGGCATTCTGGACGATTCTATAATAGAAAGTATAGATATAAGCGTTATTCAGCGTATTTGCACTTCTGTGAGTGATCCACTTATGAACACCGTAAGCGGTTGTACTTACCGTATTGATCAGGTCATTACCCATATAATCCATGCTCAGGTTCACAGAACCTTGTCCACCTTCCTCCTGTCTGGAGTATTGCATGTACAGAGATCTGTGGATTCCATTTAGCGCAGTCATTGCATTTGTTGTGGTGGTAAATACAGCACTATTGTCGACCAGATTGGTTGGATCTGTACTCAGATATTCTTTTTTACAAGCGCCCATTGACAAAACGAGCACTACCAATGGTAAATATATTTTGTGTAGCTTTTTCATAATTGTCTTATTTTAAAATGTTGCGTTAACGCCTAAACTCACAATTCTTGATGGCGTGTAATTATTTGAATTCGTACCATTGAAGTTTTGTCTTGGATCAAATCCTTTACGTTTAGAGATCAGGAACAGGTTTTCGCCCGTAGCAAAAACATTGACTTTACTCAGACCAATACTTTTAATCCATACCGGTGGTACCGCATAAGACAAGTTAACAGAACGCAAATCAATATAAGATGCGTCAATCAGAAAGCGGGTTGAAGTCACGTTATTTACCGTAGATCTGCCTACATCAAGTCTTGGGATGCCAGAAGGGTCCCCGATTTGCTGCCAGCTTTTCAATGCATCCACATGTAAAGAGCCACCATAAGCGCTATAAGACATCAGGCTCTGATAATTAGAATCCATTGATTTTCCTCCGACACCATAATTCATTTGCACCGCCAGTGTCAGGTTCTTGTACCTGAACGTATTGGTAAAACTTCCATCAAACTTCGGCAATGAAGTACCGGAATAAGCAAAAAGCGCGTTGTTGACATTTGTGGTATAATCCTGTCCGTTGATGGATCTTGTATCTGCCGGAATAGAAGGGTTCAATGGGTTGATCTGGAATAAGCCAGCGCCATCAACAGGATCTACCCCTGCCCATTGGCGTAACCAGAATTCATAACGGGAATAACCTACAGATAACTGTTTGGTCCCATCAATCAGCGTTGGCGTTTCATTTGGCATTTTGGTCACCTTGTTTCGGATCAGTGTCCAGTTTACATTGATATCCCAATTAAAGCCAGTGCTCTTTATAATGTCTCCACCAAGCTGAATCTCTATACCTCTATTGCTCATTTTCCCGATATTTCTGGAAATATAACTTCCATAGGTCGCTCCGTTTCCGATACCTATACCATTAGACAATGGCAAAGGAACTTCAAAAAGCAAATCTGTAGAACGTCTGTCAAACAGTTCGAATGAACCGCGTAACCTGTTTCCGAACAAGCCAAACTCCACTGCAAGATCTATCTGGGTATTGGTTTCCCAGGTCAGGTTCGGATCCGCAACATTGGCTAATAATATCCCAGGTTCTGAGGCATTATTATATCCTAATCTGTAGAACGGACGATCCGGGTAATAAGAAGCCAGACCGTCATTACCCAATGAACCGTAAGAAGACCTGAGCTTCAAATGACTTAGCCATTTGATATCTTTCATAAATTCCTCCTGACTGGCAATCCAGGCACCACCAACTGCATAGAAATTCCCCCACTTATTGCCGGGTCCCCATTTAGAAGAACCATCTCTTCTATAAGAGGCAGAGAAGAAATACTTTGAGTCGAAATCATAGTTGAATCTTCCGAATACCGCTTCTTTTTTATAATCATCGGTATAAGAAGAAAGATCTGTTGTTGTGGCAAAATTGACCAGTTCATCATTCCCATCCAGAATCTGAGTATTTCTGGCACCGGTCAGGTACTTATATCCGAAATCATAATTGTTATGTCCCAACAACACACCGATATTGTGTTTATCAAACTTCTTCGAGTAATTTAACAACTGCTCAAAAGTATAGGATGTTGTGGTTGTAGAGGTATTTCTGGCTCTTCCGTTCGGCGCGCCATCTCCGACAATTTTATTCTGATAATCTGAGAAAAAATAATTCGTCACATCAACACCTAAGTTCGTCGTAAATTTGAAATCTTTAAGGAAGGTCACTTCGCCATAAGCTCTTGCTCCAAGGACGTTTCTTTTAATCTGATTTTTATTCAACAAGGTCTCCTGAAGGATATGACGTCCCACACTTGCTCCTGAAGGTCTGTTAGGAATACCCAAAGAAGAAAACAGGTTTCCAGTATCATAGATTTTGGCTCCTTTTTCATCATAAAGAAGTTCCCCTGTTGTTGGATCATGCGCATATACGGGATAAATTGGCCCCATATTTCTGGAGAAATAGAAAGGATTTACGAAATTAGTGGTACCATCTCCATCTGACTGATTGGATTTCGTCATATTCCCTGTAATATTCAAGCCGGTTTTAAACCAGCTGAGTGGTTTTGAATTCACATTGATCCTTCCATTAATCCGGTTGTAATCAGAGCGGATGATGTATCCTTTTTCATCCAGATAGCCCAGGGAAACATAATAATCAGATTTCTCAGAACCTCCGCTAACCGCCATTGTATAATCGCCTCTTGAACCCACTCTTTTAAGTTCATCAAGCCAGTTCAGATCATCCGCATATTTTAGTTGTGCATTTGGGTTGAGTAAACCATCCGTACCAACGATAGATTTATCGTCCACATTGAAAGGATTATTACCTAATAAACTTTTGATTTCATTACTCGCCATGGTATTGGCCGCATCTAAAGAAAGACCCGGAGTAGTTCCTGTAGGATACACCAGACTGTTTCTGAAGGCCTGCCAGGCCAGAGGGTAGTATTGAGCTGCATTTACAGTTTCATATTCCGGTACTCCTCTTGAAGTTACCCCCTGCATTGCCCGTATGGTTAATTGTTCTTTATTTGCTCTCCCTTTTTTGGTAGTGATCAGAATCACCCCATTCGCAGCACTCGAACCGTATAAGGCCGAGGAAGCCGCATCTTTCAAGACACTGATACTTTCGATGTCTTCTGTGTTCAGGTTACCAATATTTCCGTCATACTGAACTCCATCAACCACATACAAAGGATCGTTAGAGGCATTGATCGAACCGGAACCACGTAGCCTGATTGAAGGACCGGCTCCCGGCTGTCCACTTCCCGCATTCACCTGGATTCCAGGAGCAGCACCCGCAAGGGCAGTAAGCACATTAGTCATCGGTCTTTTTGCCAGGTCTTCAGAACCTACTCTTGCAAGGGCACCTGTATATGCTGCCTTTGTAGAAGTTCCATAAGCTACAGTAATCAACACATCTCCAAGCACTTTTGCATCCTGTTCCAGTTGAATATCCCCAAGGTTCTCTGCTGCTTTTACTTCTTTTGGAAGGTAACCGATATAAGAGATCACCAGAACAGCTCCTTTTTCTACATTTTTAATCAGGAAATTTCCTGAGGCATCTGTCCCTACAGCTTTGGTTCCGGATTTTAACTTAACCGAAGCTCCGCCCAAAGGAAGGCCTGTTTCATCAATCACACGGCCACGAACATCAATGGCAGCAACTGCAGCTAAAGAAATCCTTGCACGTTCCTCTTCCGTTTTTCTTCTGATCACCACAATGTTATTATTCACAGAATAGGTCAGCTCCTGGTCTGCAAAACAGATTTGCAGCACTTCCTCGATGGTAGAGCCTTTCACATTGATGTTAATTGGCTTAGCATTGCGGATTAAGCTGGTATTACCCAAAAAATCATAACCGCTTTGAGTTCTTATTTTATTAATAATTTTTTCGAGTGAGGCGTTCTTCTCCGTCAGCGTAATGCGCTGAGCATATCCATTAGCACTTACATGAAGTATTCCTATGGACATCAGTATTAGAATTAGCTTCATAATCCTTAAGAATTGAATAGGTATCCACGCCAAAGGCCTGCACCTAAAAAGATGGTAAATAATCATATATTTGATTGTTTGGGTTCAATTGATTGAGTTGTTTAGTCGCAATAAGAATGGGTTGTCCCGAACAAGAGATAATTAAATATCAGGGCCGTTCGTGTTGGTAGCACAACGGCTCTTTGTCAGGCACCCTACATGGTATGTAGAATTATTTCGTCACAATGATCCTCCTTCCTTCGATTTTGAAATGTGCCTGATCTGTTTGTTCGATGGCATGGAGTATGGCAGAGATGTTTTTTGAACGGGAAACCTTACCCAGAAGAGAGCTTTCTGATGGTTCCATCTCGTAAACAATTTCCACATCATACCATCTGGCCACCTTTCTTAAAATACTTTCCAGGTTTTCGTCGTTGAAGACAAAGTTTCCATATTTCCAGTCCAACACATCTTCTGCGTTCACTTGTGTAACCTGAATATTTTTTCCTCTAAGGTTGCTTTGTTCTCCCGGACTAAGCACAATTGCCTGACCTTTTCCGGAAGAAACCCGAACGGAACCTTCCATTAGGGTAGTCCTTACCGTAGCTTCATCTTTATAAGAATTCACGTTAAAATGGGTACCTAGAACTTCTATTTCCTGGCCGGAGCTCTTCACCCGGAAGGGATGAGCTTCATCCTTGGCCACCTCGAAATAAGCCTCTCCGTTCAGCTCTACAGTCCGGTCTCTGTGCACAAAGGAAACCGGATAAGTTAGCCTGGAAGCTGCGTTTAGCCAGACCTTTGTTCCATCAGGCAACAAAACCTGATACTGTCCGCCTCTGGGCGTTTCAATGGTATTGACGGCCGTAAGGCTGGCCAGAGCATCGCTTTTCGTATTTTCTATGGTATAGATAATCTGTCCTTCTGCATTCTTGTTGATTTTCACTCCTGATTCATCCGCCAGCTGTCCCGTCCCTGCATCGGTCAGGGCAATCCTTTTTCCATTGGCGAGTGTCAGATAGGCCTTATTGCCTCCCGGGCTGATGTCATTTTTTGCGAACTTATCCTGATTGCCCTCAGCGTTGGCTTTCGTATGATCTTTAAAATAAAATAAGATTCCGACAGATAAACTAATCAGTACCACTGCTGCTGCAGAGATCCGGGTCCACAAACGACGACTTTGATGAAGAGAACGATCAGGTCTTAAATTTTCCCAGACCTCATATTTCGCTTTTAAAATCTGCTGCTCACTAATTTCATGCTCAGGCTGCCTATTCTGTACATACCAGGTTTCCAGCAATGCCAGCTCTTCAGCACTACAATTGCCCTGATGGTATTTATTCAGCAGATCATCTAAATCAATTTTTCGCATGGAATCCAAAAAACCCGTTAGGGGCTTTCTAAAAGAACAGACCCTTAAGTCCTATGGCATGGGGGTAAAATATTTTTATTTTTTTTCAAAAAAAATGAAAACTATCCAAAGAACATCAGAAAATAAAAGATCAGTCCAAACTTAATTTTAAGGATTTTAAGGGCATTTTTAACATGGCTACGCACCGATTGTTCGGTAATATCCATCTGTTCGGCAATTTCTTTGTAGGTATAGTGATGTTTCCTGCTCAGCTCAAATACTGCTTTCATCTTTGGCGGTAGAGACTGGACTTCTTTTTCAATGATTGCCGCCAGTTGCCGTTCTCTGACCCGATGGTCGGTAAGCCCCTCCTCTGATTGAAGATAGACACTTTGTTTTGCCGCATAGGCTGCGACTACATGCTGATGGGCAATCACCTTCAATACTTTATTTCGTACTGCTGTGTAGAGGTAATTCGACAAATTGTTTTGAATCAGAAGGGTTGCTTTCTTATTCCATAAATCTTCAAATAGCTCCTGAACCACATCTTTTGCCTGGTCCTCATCTCGCAATCGGTTTAAGGCATGTTTATACAATACTCCAAAGAAACGTTCATACAATTCCGCAAACGCACGATCGTCTCCTGAATGGAGCCGTTCCGTCAGTTCACTGTCGGGAAGATCGCCGTAAGAGATCATGAAATTGATTAATAAATAAGTTTAGGAGAAGATGTTCCCAATATTAATTATTTATAATCTAATTGTATTGTTTTTTTTACACAATTAATTGTCATTATTTACTTCCAGCCAATGCCCATCAGGGTCCTGGAAATAAATCTGCTTGATCCCATCCACTCTTAAAGTCACGCTTTGAGCAGCACCAGCCCAGTTTTCATAGGGGATATCTTTGGCTTTAAGTTTTGTGATAAAGGTTTCAATGGAATCCACGCTAAAACACAAATGCTCATTTTTATCGAAGTTTCCTTTGCCTTTTGCGCCCTGAATCAAATGAAGCTGCCCTGCAGGCCCCAGGCTAAACCAGGTGTGGCGGCCATCATGAAAAGGTTCCGGGATCTGCGTAAATTCAAAAACGCTTTTATAAAACTCAGTGGATTTCTCCAGGTCAGTTACGTATACTGCAATGTGGTTCAGCACAGCGGCATGTTGTTTTTTTTCAGTTTGTGCCATAGATTTATGGAAGGAGCTCAGGCTGAGCACAGCCGTAATGAGCAGGATTGATATTTTCATAATATGTTTATTAAATCAAATTGACATCGCGGTCTAAACGGTAGAGATCAAAACCTTTATCCCAATAATCCTTTACAATTTCTCTAAGCTCAAGACCAAATTTCGCATAGAACTCATGTGCCAACTGAGAGGTACGTACCGACACTGTCTTTATCCCTTCTATTTCTTTAATTTTTTGAATCCTGAATTTCGTTAATGCAGATCCAAGGCCTTTACCCTGACTTTCCGGATGAAAGAAATCCCAGGATAACTTTCCTGTTTCTCCATCTTCTGACAAGTTAAAACCGCCACAACCAAAAATAACGCCATCCAGTTCCACCACATAGTAATTGTCTGCATGGTGATCCAGATAGTCGATGAGATCGGCTTCTTCATTTGGAGAAAAATATTCGGGTATGTTCAGCTTCAACAGTTCAACGATACGGCTGCGGTCCCTGGCTTCGTGTTTTCTTATGATCATGTCGTTCATCTTAGGTATTCTCCATTTCGTTATTGGCCGCGCAGCATAAGTTTTTCCGTTACGAGCCCATTTCACAAATAAAGGAAAAATAAAAATAGCATTCCTGAAATCAAAACAAACGTTACCAAAAACAAAAGATCTCCTTTCACCGAAGCCTTATTTCCAACTGAAATATTCCAGGAGAATATATGGAGTTAGACAGGCCCGAAGCCGAAGCAAGCCCTATTAACCCCTATGGTCGGCCGATACTTGTCTATGCTAAACTAAACTCGTATATCCATATTTCAAAGGATAAGGATGATGAAATCAGATAAACATGATGAGGTTTTTTGAACATTTACAGCTGATATTGAAAACTTTCAACTAATTTGTGGCCTGGAGACAACTTCAGACTTGAATGACAGGAGCCAAAGAAATCATAAAGGAACATATTGCCAAAACCGTCACATTAACTGATGAGCAGTACGACTATGTCTTCTCCCATTTCAAATTAAAATCGTACAAAAAAGGACAGGCAATTATCACAGCCGGCGATCAGGTAGACTGCGAGTACTTTGTATTGGATGGCTGCCTGAAAGCATTTTATATCAATGATGACCTGAAAATGTTTATCCTTCAATTTGCTATGCCAACCTGGTGGGCCTCGGACTATAATGCTTTGTACAGCGGAGCAAAAGCCACCATAAATGTAGATTGTATTACCGATGCGGAGGTGCTTTGCCTATCCAGTGCCGACCGGGAAAAATTGTGCAGCGAGCTTCATCAGGTAGAATATTTTTTTCGTTGGCGCACCAATAAAGGCTATGTGGCCGCACAAAAACGCCTGCTTTCTTTTATGAATAACGATGCTAAACACCGTTATGAAGAGCTGTTAAAAATGTATCCGCAACTGTACAATATGGTTCCTAAAAGTTTGATCGCAGCTTATTTAGGCGTTTCAAGGGAAACACTCAGCCGCCTTTATCAGCGTGAAAAGTGACCTACATCACTTAAACTGCTGATATTCCCGAATGTGATGTAGGTCACATGCTCTAACAGATTTTCCTCTCCACCTTTGTCTTGTTATTTAAAAACATAAAGACAATGGAAACTCAAAAATTTGAAATCGCAGGCGGCCAAAGCAATGTTGATTGGATTGGCAGAAAGGTAACCGGTTCACATAATGGAACTATAGCCATTAAAAAAGGTGAATTAATTTTAAACAACGGTGAGCTTACCGGGGGCAAAATCATTATTGACACCACCACGATCAAAATACTGGACGTAACAGATCCAGCACTCAATGCCCAATTCTACGGCCACCTGGCTTCAGACGACTTCTTCTCATCAGAAAGCTACCCCGAAGCAGTTTTACTAATCACTTCAGTTTCCGGGACCAGCATTCAAGGCGACCTGACTATTAAGGGCATCACTCATCCTATAGCTTTTGATGCTGTCCTGAATGTAAACGGTGATACGCTTGTTGCATCCGGAAAGCTGGTCGTAGACCGCACCAAATACGAAATGAGATTTCGTTCGGGTAATTTCTTTAAAGACCTGGGTGACACCCTGATCTATAATGATTTTGACCTGAATGTAACGATCACTGCTATAGCTGTAAAAGCAGACGCTCTAGCCTAATCCATAAAGCCATGCCATACGTAAAAATAGAAGTGACCCGCGAAGGGGTTACCAGGGAGCAAAAGCAAGCCCTGATCAAAGGGGTAACTGACCTGATGACTGAAGTATTAAATAAAGACCCTCAATTAACCTTTGTAGTGATCCAGGAATATGACCTGGACAACTGGGGCCATGCCGGAGAGCAGGTATCTGTACTCAGGGAAAAAGGGATAACCGCTGAAAGAAAAAAATAATGAAAAAGCAAACCATCATCGTTACCGGTGCCTCATCCGGCATCGGCAAAGAAATAGCCCGTCACTTTTTATTGAAGGGTGACCATGTCGTCATTAATTCTTCTACCGCTGAAAAACTGGAAGAAGTTTACCATGAACTTGGTGCCGGGGAAAACCTGGCCATGGTAGCAGGCAATGTGAAAGATAAAAGCACAGGCGAGCGGATTTTAAAAAGCGCTATGGAAAGATTTGGTTCCGCAGACGTGCTGGTGAATAACGCAGGCATCTACGAAACCAAGGCATTCCTGGAAGTAGACGAAGCTTACCTCGACCGCTTTTTGGATACCAATCTGAAGGGAACCTTCTTTACTACACAAGCCCTTATTCCACAAATGTTGAAGCAGCAATCCGGAGTTGTGATCAATATCGGTACCCCTCTGGTTTATCATGCCCTGGGCGGCGCGCCCTCAACAGCACCAATTTCGAGCAAGGGTGCCATTCATGCCCTTACGCTACAGCTGGCGGCTGAGTTTGGTAAAAATAACATCCGTGTCAATACGATAGCACCTGGCATTATACGCACCCCAATGCATGGCGAGCATGCAGACAGCAGCGCTGGCATACACTTATTAAACCGTGTCGGCGAAGTAGAGGACATCGCTGAAATGGTCTATACGGTGGCCAAAAGCAACTTCATCAGCGGTGCCATTATTAATGTAGATGGAGGTATGGGCGCAGGACATCACCTAAACTGATTGAAAATTTTAGATCTAAAAAAATGGAAAGTCAACAAACAGCTAAAATAGCCATTTCACAAGTGCTGAAAGACTATTATTTTAAAGGGATTTATGAGGGGGATACCAGCCTGCTAATCGAGGTCTATCATCCTGGAACGTTATTGTTTGGCGACGTTAAAGGCGAACCCTATGCCAAAACACTGGCTGCCTATTTAGCCGGTGTTGCGCAGCGCCAAAGCCCCAGAGATTCGGGCAAGCCCTTTAAGGGAGATATCTTAGCCATCAAAGTGGTACAATCTATCGCCCTGGCAGAAGTAAAGGTAAAAATGTACGAGTTTAACTACCACGAGTTTTTATCTTTCCATAAGATTGAAGGAAAATGGCTGATCGTAAATAAAATGATAGCCGACGTTAAACCATAAAAATAAAGCCATGTGGTACCATACTAAAGCAACAGCCATACTGGGTATTCAATATCCAATACTGCAGGGCCCCTTCGGAGGCAACTTATCATCAGTTGATCTGGTCGCAGCCGTATCTAATGCGGGCGGATTGGGCGGCTACGGTGCTTATACTTTAAGCCCCGCAGAGATCATCGAAAAAAACAAACAAATACAGAACGCGACCAATAAACCTTACAACATCAATCTATGGGTTTCGGATACTGATGCCCTTGATGGCCTCACTTCTGATGAGCAGTTTGAACAGGCAACAGCGCTGTTTAAGCCTTACTTTGATGAGCTTGGAATCGCATTGCCGACAAAACCAGCACCTTTCCATACCCGTTTTGAAAACCAGGTCGAAGTGATACTGGACATCAGGCCCAAAGTTTTCAGTTTTATATTTGGTGTACCCTCGGCAGACATTTTAGAGCAGTGCCGCCGACTGGGTATTGTAACCATAGGAGCAGCTACGACATTGGATGAAGCGCTCTTCCTGGAACGGGCTGGCGCAGACATGATCATCGCATCAGGCTTTGAGGCTGGCGGCCACCGCCCTTCATTTTTAGCGTCTGCAGAGTCATCTACTACCGGCACATTTGTGTTACTGCAACTGATCAGGGAAAAGGTACGGATTCCGGTTATCGCCGCAGGTGGTATCGCCAATGGAAAAGGTATCGCCGCCAGCCTGACCTTAGGTGCTGATGCTGCTCAGATTGGCACGGCATTTTTAGCTACGGAAGAATCAAATGCCCTACCCATTCACCGGCAAATGCTTTTTTCGGATGCCGCTAAATACACCACCTTGTCGCGGGCCTTCACCGGCAGACTGGCCAGAGGCATCAGCAGCCGTATAGCTAAGGACATCATCCATAAAGAAGCAGAACTCCTGCCATTTCCTTTACAAAGCACCTTCATGTCGCCCTTACGAAAAGCAGCACTTGAGCAGCAGAAATGGGATATGATCTTATTTTGGGGCGGCCAGATCGCACCGATACTCAAACATACCAGGGCGAAAGAACTGATGCAATCATTAATTGAAGAAACAACGGAATTCTTCACACATTCTAAATCACATTTTTCCTGATCTGTGCAAAAAAAAGGGGTTGCAAAGCGCAATGCCCGCAACCCCTTTTAAGGAAATTTAAATATATAATGTCGCTAAAAACTACGTTTATGCAGTTTGTAACTTAGCTATATTTCTGTATGGGAATGAATTGAAGATATGGCGACGTGCGAATCTGCCAGGAGAATCAGCATTGACCAGTTTCACATAGATGGCTTTAGGAACACCAAAGTATTCATAAGCACTACCGTCAAGGAAATGAACTGTCAAGACCAATCCAGCCCAGTTGTAGTCAGCAATTCCGCAATTGGTAGTCGTTTCGGTATACTCCTCAATAGAAAGCTCTAAAGTTTCAGGAGCGATACTTACCAGAAAGTGGTAGGCTTCAATGATTTCCTTGCTTTTAACTTCCGCTTCTACTTTGGCCTCTTCACTATCCTGGAATTTATCAGGATGCCAATCTTTCATCAAATTCCTGTAAATGGTCTTCAATTCTTTTAATTCGGTATCCTTTTGTACACCCAATAGCTTTCTGTAGTCAACAATCTTCTTCATAAATGTGTTTAATGGCAATTATTGTCTTTGAAAAGCAGCCTTATTTTATTGCTACAAATGCTCCAGGGAAACAATTTTTGCAAAGGTACACTTTTTTAATCGAAAGAAAGATTAAGATTATATTAACAAAGCAATTGATAACCTGAGAGATAAGGAAAACAAATTTGAATTACCTTTGCAGCTTTAACAAGAACCATTTTCAGGTATGTTTAAAATTGGATTAGCAGAAGATGACTTTAAAATAGCCGGACTGATCAAAACCGGATTAGAAGAGCAGGGATACCTCGTTACCATTGTTTCCAACGGAGAACAAGCGCTTCAAACCTTCAAAGAGGAAGACTTTCATTTGGTGATTCTGGACATTATGATGCCCGGGCTCAATGGGATTGAAGTCTGCAAATCCATTCGTGCTGAAAATAAAGACCTTCCTATCCTGATGCTCACCGCACTTGGTTCTATAGACGATAAAGTAAGTGGTCTGAACTCCGGTGCTGATGATTACCTGGTAAAACCCTTCCATTTTAAAGAACTGCTGGCCAGGATTGAAGCTTTGCTAAGAAGGCAACACGCCTCCCCAGGAAACCAAAAAAACGATCACCTGCTCAGTTTTGATGACATCAGCCTGAATACCTATAGCAAGGAAGTAAAAAGGGCAGGAACGCTGATTGAGCTGACTGCAAAAGAACATACCCTGCTGGAATTATTCCTGCGCAATCCTAACCGCCTGCTCTCCCGGCAGTATATTGCTGAAAATGCCTGGGACATCAGCTTTGATACCGGAACCAATGTGATTGATGTATACGTCAACTTCCTCAGGAATAAAATCGAAAAGGGGTTTGCAAGAAAACTGATCCATACCAAGATTGGTATGGGCTACATTTTAAAATAGCCCAATCCAGAGATGAAACTTAAAGACCGCCTTTCCTTATATTTTACGCTGATCAGCACCTTAACCCTGCTTGGCGTATTGTGTGCGGTATACTTTACCTTCATCAAATTTCTGGAAGCCGATTTTTTTGACCGCCTGACGGACCGTACTATGGTTACGGCAAAACTCTATCTGGAAGCAGATGAGATCTCGGCAGACTCCCTCAATACCGTAAGAGATCAATATCTGGAAACATTGAATGGCGAGGTAATCCGGATTTACAATGCAAAGAACAGTGCAACCTTTATTGGTGATGACCAGCAATACTGGAGCAGTGAAACCATCAATAAAGTAAGGAAGCAGAAAAAGATCCAGTTTATTGACGGAGAGCGACAAGTAGTCGGTATTTTCTATAAAGACAATCAGGGGGACTTTGTAATCCTGGCCTCGGCCATTGACCAGAGTACCTATTCCAGAATAGACAAACTACGAAAAGTCATGGTGATGATTTTTATCGTCATCTTTATCGGGCTGCTGTTATCCGGCAGATGGATTGCCAAGAGGATTCTGAAACCTCTCGATCTCTTCATTAACGAAGTGAAGCAAATCAAATCCAGTAACCTTCATTTCAGGGTTCAGGAAGGAACAAATAAAGACGAGATCAACCTGCTTGCCCAGAATTTCAATAATTTGATGGAGCACCTGGAACAGGCTTTCGTCTTGCAAAAGACATTTATTGCCAATGCGTCCCATGAGCTGAGAACGCCGGTTACCAGGATGATGATCGGAGCAGAAATCGCTTTATCTCAGGAACGACAGGTCTCAGATTATAAAAAAGCATTGACCTCGGTGATGGAAGATTCAGAAAAAATGGACAAAATCATCACTGGTTTACTCAACCTTGCCCAGGCAGATCTTGAATTTGGTGCCCCACAATTACAGGACATCAGAATTGATGAAACACTCTGGATCATCTCTGAAGAGTGGAATAAAAGGCCAGCGGGGAGACTGAGCATTGAGATTCAAAATATGCCCGAAGATCCTGCCCAGCTCACCATACAAGCGAACCCTACCCTACTCAGTATTGCCCTTAATAACATCATCTCCAATGCCTTTAAATTTTCGGATGATCAGGATGTTCATTGTTTACTGAACATACAGGCGCAGGCCATCGAGATTACCATTACTGATCAGGGACCGGGAATTCCGAAAGCAGAACAGGAAAACATCTTCAAGCCTTTTTACAGCTCGGCCAGCGAAAGCAGGCATCAGGGCAATGGAATGGGGCTTTATATGGCACATAAAATCATCAGTCTTTTTAAAGGCACACTTCAGGTAAACTCCGAAAAAGGGGTAGGAAGCCAGTTCAAAATTAGTTTCCCTAAATTTTAATCCCATTTTAATTTCCCTTTAATTCGGGTTTAATTCCCTCCGGATAGCTTTGCCGGAGATGAAAAGACCATTAATTCTGACCGGCTTTCTTTTACTCGGTTTGATCCTGAAAGGCAATGCCCAGGACAGCCTGAAACTCAGCCTCCCTGAAGCAGAGAAAATGTTTATAGCGGGCAACTATGAGCTGATCGCTCAACAATACCAGACAGAGCAGGCGAAAGCAGAGATCATTACCGCCAGACTTTTTGACAATCCGGAAATCAGCTATGAAAATCAACTCTACAACCGGGAAACCAAAAAATTCTTTCAGCATACCTTGCCATCAGGACAGTATAACGTACAGGTTTCTCAGCTGATCAAATTAGCCGGCAAGAGAAATAAGAACATACAACTGGCCCATACCGGGGTAAAACTTGCCGAATATGCCTATTTCGACCTCATCCGAACGCTCCGTTATCAGTTGAGGAGTAACTTTTATAAAGCGTATTACGCACAGCAATCTGCTCTTGTCTATCAGCAACAGATCAAATCTCTCGAACAATTGCTGGCCGCATCCGAACAACAACTCAAAATGGGTAATGTTGCCTTAAAGGACATCATCAGGATTAAATCGCTGCTCTACAACCTCAAAGGAGAATATACCTCATTACTCAATGAAATAGAAGATGCAGAAACGACATTGAAGATGATGTGCAATATCAAGGCAGACACGCCCTTGTCTTTAGTTGCCCCCAGGGCGGATGAACAGGACTATTCCCTCCAAAAACAACCTTTGATGCAATTACTGGAAAGCGCAAGAGCCAATCGTGCCGATCTTCAACTCGCACAAAGCAGCATTACACAAGCAGAAAACAACCTTAGCCTGCAAAAAGCAATGGCCATTCCGGATGTCGAACTTTCCCTTGTATATGATCTGCAGGGCAGTGCCCCAAATCATTATACCGGCCTGGGCATCAAGGTTCCCCTACCCCTGTTTAACAGAAACCAGGGAGAGATTAAAAAAGCAAAAATCGCCATAACTGCAGGAAATATGAACCTGAAACAGCAGGAAGCAACTTTAGAAAATGAAGTCTATAACAGCTACAAATCTGCATTGAGAACAGAAATACTTTATCAGGGTATGGACCGGAATTTTGGTTCAGACTTTAGCAGACTCATCGGCGAGGTAACTAAAAATTTCCGTAGCAGAAACATCAGTCTTGTTGAGTTTATAGACTTCTACGACTCCTATAAGGAAAGTACACTGCAGCTCAATCAGCTGAAATATGAGTGGATGAATGCCAAAGAAGAAATCAATTACGTAACCGGTTCCAACATTTTTAAATAAGCCTTATGCAAACCCTTCTAAAAAATATCTGCACACTTTCCCTGATTGGATTTGTGATCACCGGACAAAGCTGCACCAGTTCCAGGGAAGCACCTCCTGCAACCGATAAATTCGCAGTTACCGATTCCCTGATTAACAGGCTATTGATTGATACCGTACAACAAGCCAACAACAGAACGGATCTCAGCTTCTCTGCAAAGATTACCGCCGATGAAGAACGAAAAGCAGAAATCTTCCCCATGCTGAGCGGTACGGTACGCGATGTTCCCGTAAAGCTGGGAGATAAAGTAAGCGCCGGACAGGTACTGGCTACATTGGGCAGTGCCGAAATGGCCGGATTTGATAAAGAAGTGATCAGCTCTGCCGCAGAACTCCGGAATGCACAACGCCAGGTGACCCAGATTCAGGAACTCTATAAAAGCGGTCTTTCTTCTGCCAGAGAACTGGAAGAAGCGAAAAATGACCTGCTGATCAAACAGGCCGAAGATAAACGTGCAAGGGCTACTTTAAGGCTGAATGGGGGAAACAACAATGGTATTTACACCATCAAATCCCCTTTAAATGGCTTCATCATCGAAAAGAACGTCAATGCCAATATGCAGCTGCGTCCGGACAACAACAAAAACCTGTTCACTGTTGCCGATCTTTCTTCCGTATGGACAATGATCAACATCTATGAATCAGACATTTCCAGGGTAAAGGAAGGTGATGAAGTGAGCATTTCTATACTTGCCTATCCCGAGACCACCTTTAAAGGAAAAATCGATAGGGTTTATAATATGATTGATAATGAAAGCAAGGTGATGAATGCCAGAGTGCGTATTGCCAATCCCGGTTACCTGTTGAAGCCCGGAATGATGGCCACCGTAATTGTCGCCGCAAAATCAGGTTTTGACCTTCCCGTAGTAAAGTCCAGAGGCATCATCTTCGATGAAAACAAAAACTATGCACTCGTTCTGGACGCCTCAAAAAAGATCCGCATTCAGGAAATCGAGATTGCCCGTAAATCAGGTGATAAAGCCTATATCAGCAAAGGACTAAATGCCGGCGACCGCATTGTGGCTTCCAAACAGGTATTCTTATATGAGAGCCTTAAAAATTAACCTGTTCATTTTCACAAAAAACAGCTGTAATGAATAAATTCATTAAGACCGTCATAGGCTTTGCACTAAAAAATAAATACTTCATCTTCTTTGCCACTTTTATTTTAGTCCTGGCAGGCTATCTCAGTTTCAAGCACACTACAATTGAGGCATTCCCTGATGTTACCAATACCAATATCACCATCATTACCCAATGGCCAGGACGAAGTGCTGAAGAAGTAGAAAAGTTTGTGAGCAGGCCATTGGAAATCGCCATGAACCCCACGGAAAAAAGAACCAGTATCCGTTCTTCTTCCTTATTTGGCTTATCTATCGTAAAAATCACTTTTGAGGACGATGTCGATTATGCTGCGGCAAGAGTCCAGGTGAACAACCATATTGACGAAGCAGATTTACCTGAGGGCCTAAAGCCGGAGGTACAGCCACCCTATGGGCCCACAGGGGAAATCTTCCGTTATACCCTGAGCAGCGACAAAAAGTCGGCCAGGGAATTAAAAACGTTACAGGACTGGGTGATTCAGCGGGAACTGCTTTCTGTACCCGGCATTGCCGATGTGGTCAGTTTCGGCGGAGAAGTAAAGACTTACCAGATTACCGTAGACCCTCAGAAAGCCATACAATATGGCGTGAGTGCAACCGAATTGTTTGAAGCAGTTTCAAAAAGCAATATCAATGTTGGAGGGGATGTGATCGTACAAAGCGGACAAGCTTATGTGGTCCGTGGAATCGGTATTCTGAATAATATTGATGAAATCAGAAATGTGGTAGTGGATAACTTTAACGGCACTCCGGTGTATGTTAAAACCATTGCAGATGTCGCAGAGTCGGCACTACCCAGGTTAGGACAGGTAGGCCGCGATCACGATCCCGACGTGGTGGAAGGGATCGTGGTCATGCGCAAAGGAGAAAATCCAAGCGAAGTGATTGCCAGGCTAAAGGAGAAAATCACAGAGGTGAATCAAAATATTTTACCATCAGATGTAAAGATCAATCCTTTTTACGACCGGGAAGATCTCGTTAATTACGCCACCCATACCGTAATGGGCAATATGCTGGAGGGCATCATCTTTGTAACCCTGATTGTATTTCTGTTTATGGCCGACTGGCGGACGACATTGATTGTATCCATCATTATTCCATTGGCCTTGCTCTTTGCCTTCATCTGCCTAAAACTAAAGGGCATGTCGGCCAATTTGCTCTCCATGGGCGCCATTGACTTTGGGATTATTATCGATGGGGCGGTGGTCATGGTGGAGGGTATCTTTGTTGCCCTTGACCATAAAGCCAAAAAGATCGGCATGGAGAAATTCAACCGGCTCAGCAAGCTGGGCATCATCAAAAAAGCCTGTTTGGAAAATGGCAAGGGAATATTCTTTGCTAAACTGATCATCATCACCGGCCTGCTTCCTATTTTCACCTTTGAAAAAGTAGAAGGAAAGATGTTTTCTCCTCTGGCATGGACCTTAAGTTTTGCCTTATTAGGCGCCCTGCTCCTCACCTTCACCCTTGTACCCGCTATGGCAAGTATTTTATTGCGGAAAAATGTAAAGGAGAAACACAATGTATTTCTGGAATTCCTGACCAGACAGGTCATCCGTTTCTTTGATCTTTGTTTTAAATTCAGGAAGCTGGCTTTTGGCATCTCCATGGTCATTTTGATCACCGGTCTTTTCAGCTTTAAATTCCTGGGAACGGAATTCCTTCCTACCCTGGATGAAGGATCCATCTATGTTCGTGCAACCGGTCCATTGAGCATTTCCCTGGATGAAACAAAAAAACTTTCCAATGAGATCAGGAAGATCTTTTTAAGTTTTGAAGAAGTAAAACAGGTAATGTCGCAAACCGGAAGACCCAATGACGGGACCGATGCGACCGGCTTTTATAATATGGAATTCCATGTAGACATTTATCCTAAAAAAGAGTGGAAAAGGAAGGAAAGCAAGGAACAGCTGATTGAGCGCATGCAGGAAAAGCTGAAAAGCTTCCCCGGCATCAGCCTGAATTTCTCTCAGCCCATTTCTGATAACGTAGAAGAAGCCGTTTCCGGAGTAAAGGGATCTATTGTTGTAAAGCTGTTTGGAAACGACTTCAACTTTATAGAACAGCAGGAAGAAAAGATCGAGAAAATCCTGAAAACGGTAGAGGGTATTGAAGATTTAGGGATACTGAGAAACCTCGGACAACCGGAATTACAGATCAATCTGGATCAAAAGAAAATGGCATTATATGGCGTCAGTACCGCAGATGCGAATGCCGTGATTGAAATGGCTATCGGTGGAAAAGCAGCTACCCAGATCTATGAAGGGGAGCGTAAGTTCGACCTCATCATCCGCTATCCGGAGGACTTCAGAAAAGATGAACGTACCATAGCTAAGCTCATGATCCCTACTCTTGCAGGGTCAAAAGTTCCTTTGGGAGAAATTGCCAGCATCAGAAAGATTACCGGACCAAGCATGATTTATCGCGACAAGCACCAGAGATATGGCGCGATAAAGTTCTCCATCAGGGGAAGAGATATGGGAAGCGTAATTGCAGAAGCCCAGGCTAAAGTCAACGCGGAAATCAAGCTGTCCAAAGAATATAAAATGGAATGGGCAGGAGATTTTGAAAATCAGCAGCGGGCAACCAGCAGGTTATCACAAGCCGTTCCGATCAGCTTGCTGCTCATCTTTTTCATTTTGTTTGTCTTGTTTGGAAACATTAAGGATTCTTTGCTGGTATTGAACAATGTACCTTTTGCAATGGTGGGCGGGATTTTAGCCATCCTGGCTACAGGGATCAATTTCAATATTTCCGCGGGGATTGGATTTATCGCCTTATTTGGAATATGTGTACAAAATGGAGTAATTCTGATTACCCGGTTTAAGAGCAACATTACCGAGTTGAAGCACAGACCCGACTGGACTTTTGCAGATGCGATAAAAGATGGGGTAGCCAGCAGGATGCGTCCGGTAATCATGACGGCCTTGATGGCTGCAATTGGTCTGATGCCTGCCGCTTTGTCTACAGGTATCGGTTCTGAAGCTTCTAAACCCTTAGCAATCGTGGTTATCGGAGGATTGATGACCAATACTTTATTCAATCTCTTTATTTACCCGATTGTATTTTACTGGGCTTACCAGAAAAAAGTAAACCATTTACAGGCCGCGATTGCAGAGGCCTAGAGATCTATAGATACATAGATATATCGATATCCTGATATATCTATGTATCTATATAATGATGGTGATACCTACAGGTTCGGTGCCTTATATACCGCTATTTCCGACAGTACCGGGCATGCATTTGCCTCCAGCACATTGATTCTGATCTTAGTCGTTTTTATATTGGCAAAAGAAAGGATCCTTTTATGACCTATTGTGGTTTGTTGTAACAATGGTTTAAAACCTTTACCATCCAGGTACTCTACGGAGAAAGATTTAATGCGCTGTCCGAGGGCAATATATTCCTGAAGTACAATGCGGTTCAACTCTGTAGTTTTTCCGAAATCTATGGTTAAAGTGGCCTTTTTTACCTGGTCATTAGTTGCCCAGTAAGTCCGGGTATTTCCATCAGTCAGGTTTTTCGCCAGAAAGGCCTGCCCTGTCCTGGTATTGCTGGCCAGAACTTTCTTTCCTTTCGCCAGGTTTATTTTAAAACTCGCATCAATGGCCCTTTTAAATTCCATTAATCTGGCAGAATCAGTTGGATGAATTAACCCATCTCTGTTTACCGGAACATTTAACAACAGGTTGCTGTTGCGCCCAACAGAACTTTCATAAATAGACAGGAGTTCTTCCAATGTTTTCACTTTATTATCAGTTGAAGCACTGTAAAACCACCCTGGTCTGATGGAAACATCGACCTCTGCAGGGATCCAGTATTTGCCATTTTCATTTCCCGTATTTAGCACGGAAGATGCCGGTGCCGCAGCTCCCACACCGAAACCATCAGTATTCAATGTGGCCCAGTTGGTTTCTCCTGCAACCCCTCTTTCATTTCCCATCCAGCGGACATCTGGACCAATGTCACTGAAAATCACTGCCTGCGGATTGTGTGTCCGTACTACGCTGTTGAAGAGCTTAAAATCATAGTTCTGCTCCTTCTCATTTGCCCCCTTGGCACCGTCAAACCACTGTTCAAAAACAGGTCCGTATTGGGTATGTACTTCTTTTAACGTATTGGCAAAAATCTGATTGTATTCCGGAGTACCGTATTTAGGATGGTTACGGTCCCATGGTGATAAGTATACCCCAAACTTCAATCCATACTCTTTACAGGCTGCGGACAACTCTTTTAGTACATCCCCCTTCCCATCTTTCCAGGCACTTTCCCTCACGGTATGCGTACTGTATTTACTTGGGAACAGGCAAAAACCATCATGGTGTTTCGCCGTAATGATAATGGCTTTCATGCCCGCAGCTTTAGCTGTACGTGCCCATTGACGGGCATCCAGCTTTTTGGGGTTAAATATTTTAGGATCTTCATCCCCATGTCCCCATTCTTTATCCGTAAAAGTATTCGGTCCGAAATGGATGAACATGTAATATTCCATATCCTGCCAGGCCAGCTGGTTTTTATCAGGGATTGCACCATGAGGCGCAGGTGCCTTCTGTGCATAACCACCTGTGGTTAGCAAAAAGGAAAATAAAAATGGTACTGATAACTTTCTCATACGATAAGGTTTCATTTGCGGTTAGCTTGTGGTTTATAAAATTGCAATATAATCGCGGTCGGAAATTCATTTCTTTTGTCATAAAATTAAATGATTTTGGCCTGATATTTTTAAACACAAACAGAATGCGGCTTTAATTGTTATTACTCCTGCAATCTAAACCCACCAAAGATGAAAACCTATCAATCACGTCCGGAAGAATTCGATATACAGGTAAATTTAACCGGATCGGATACCTGCATGACCGTCAAACCAGATGAAACCAGTGATGGTTCCCCCTATTTTATTTGTGATGTATCGGGCAATACCGTTACTCAACTGAGAGAAGAAGCTGATGGCAGTTGGGAGCAGCTTTGGGGTAAGCTGGACCAAAAGGAAGTTACCCTGATTGGCAAAGCGATTAAACATAAGCTAACGATATGAACACAAACCTGAAACTACAGTCTGGCAGGTTCTCTATTGAGAAACACCAGTACGAAAACATCGGATGGTCAGAGCGGATGGTCTCTATGTTTTTGAGCGGAGCCTTAATTAGCTGGGGATTAAGAAAACCTTCTAAAGCTAAGTTTCTCTACGGCGCTTACATGGCCTACCGTGCAGCAACCGGGCGATGCCTTTTATATGAACAACTCGGAATAGATGCTAAAAAGCCCCGTGCAGTAAACATACGTGGGGAATTTGTGATCGAAAAATCCAGCTCAGAGGTGTATAGTTATTGGCGAAACCTGAATAATCTTCCTGGAAGCATCAGGCATCTGTTAGACGTAAAAGTGATCGATGAAAATCTATCTCACTGGAAATCTAATGTGATGGGGAATTTGTTTTCTATTGATTGGGATGCAGAAATTGTAAAGGATGAACCTGGTCGTTTAATCGGCTGGCAGTCTGCCGAAGGAGCTTTAATTCATCATGTCGGAAAAGTTGAGTTTAGCCCCGGAGCTGATGACCGGACGACGGTCTTAAAGGTGACCTTATCTTATCGCCCGCCGGCGGGAGGAGTAGGTATCGGACTCGCTAAACTGATGAACCCTTACTTAGAAGGTTTGCTGAAAAAAGAAATTAAAAGCTTCAAGCATACCATTGAAAACAGAACACCAGTCTATACCTAAAGGGGTTTTCACTTCGTTTCGCGGATGATCTTAAAAAACTCTTCTCTGTATGTCTCCCCTACCGGAATGATATTTTCTTTAATGAAGATGGAATTGCCATCTACCATTCTGATTTTGTCTATGGCCACAATATAAGATTTATGAACACGGTAAAATCGGTTTTTAGGTAAATAGAGCTCCATCTCCCTTAACGTTAAGTAAGTGATGATGCGCTCGTCTGTCGTAAAAACGGAGATATAGTTCTTTAATCCTTCGATATAGAGGATGTCTTCATAACTGACTTTGATAAACTTGTTCTTACTTTCTCCTTTGATAAACATATAATCTGTTCCGGCAGTCTGCGTTTGAAGCAAAGCCATATTTTCGCTTTCCGCAACAGGAGGCTGGAATAAGGACTGGGCCTTTTGAACCGCTTTATAGAAACGCTCAAAAGAGATGGGCTTTAGCAGGTAATCAATCACGTCGTGTTCAAATCCATCCAGGGCATATTCAGGATAGGCCGTGGTGAGGATGACTTTACATTTATTCCCACAGATCTTCAGAAACTGAATTCCGGTAAGTTCAGGCATTTGTATATCCAGAAAAACCAGATCCACTTTTCCCTCCTGCACCAGGGTTAAAGCTTCAAACGCATTAGTTGTTGTTCCCACCAATTCCAGAAACGGCAGTTTACGAATATGGGTAGCTAATATTTCCGAGGCATAAGCCTCGTCATCAACGGCAATACAACGAATCATCGGTTTATCTGTGAGTAGGGTAAAAATTTCTTAAATATAGCGAATAAACTACAGTTCAATTCTCAGATTGACCTGATAGGATTTCCCGTCATTCTGTATTTCCAGGTCATGTTTACCGGGATAAATCAGGTACAATCTTCGCTGTACATTCATTAAGCCAATGCCACTGGAATGGTCCTTCTGATGCTGGTTGATCTTATTCCAAAGGGTCACTTTCAGCTCCTGAAGGGATACATTAATTTCCATACGGATGGGGTGATCCGGATCATTCAGCACCCCATGTTTAAAGGCATTTTCTAAAAAAGGGATGAGTAACAGCGGAGCGATACGCTGTTGATCAGTAAGGCCTTTAACCTCAAAGCTGACATAAAAAAGCGGGTCAAAGCGCATCCGAAACAATTCCACATAGCTTTCGAGATAACCGACTTCTTTTAGCAAGTTCACCTTGCCATCAGAACTTTCCGTCAATGTATAGCGCATCAGGTCAGAAAGCCGGATGACCGCTTGTGCCAGTTTATCAGATACCGGAAGTGCCAGAGAATAAATATAGTTTAGGGTATTGTATAAAAAGTGAGGATTGATCTGAGATTTAAGAAATGACAATTCTGCTTTTTCAGCCTCAACCCTGAGCTGTTCGTTCATTTTTTCGTTTTTGAAAGCGTTTTCTGTACTCCAGACCGCAGCGGCAATGACAATATAAGAGGAACCAAAATACACGTTATCCCGAATATAATACCCTATAGTAGTACCCTCTGCGTAATTACCGAATCCAAAAAAATACGGATGGAGCACCTCTTCCAGCAGGTAACGCATGGAGATAAACATGCCAACCACCAGAATTACCCACGCAATCAGCTGCGGAACTTTTGATTTACGGAGATAACGAGGGTATACCCAGAGGTAACAGACATAAAATTCTACGGCATGCAAAAAGCTAACCGTCAGGATAAAATGCCATGCTACATCGATTCCGTCATTCTTTATCCAGGAACCAATATAAAAATAACAGTATAATAAACTCCAGCAAAGAATATGTATGATCACTTTCTTTTTTGTATTCATGCCCTAAAACTAGTCAAAGTCATTCTTTATTTTATTTTTCTTATCCCAACACCGCCTTTAATTACGCCAACCCTGTCTTTTAGCGGATCAAGGAAATTCGGCGAGTTTGTATCATATTTCAGGGGATTGGGATCATTTAATTTAAGAGCCGGAGCGTATTGATTCCATTTGAGGAAAAATTCAAACAAACATGTGTACTTATTCTAAATTCATCTTTTCTCTTCTATTATTACTGATCCAGACCAGTGCTTTTTGTCAGACGACAAAACTAAGCGGCAACATTCTTAACGCAACCGATGGGAAAGCAATAGAATTTGCATCCGTAGCCTTAATCCAGCTACCAGATTCCACAAGAGCAGGACTCGGCCTCAGCAACGATAAGGGTGTATTTTCATTTGAAAACATTAAACCCGGCAGTTATCAGATTAAGGTAATTGCAATAGGTTATGAGAGGGCTCAAAGTAAAGCTTTTAATCTTGGCACCACGGCCATGGTAATACCTGCCCTGAGATTAAACCCTACGGTAACCAGCTTAAAAGAAGTAGACATCAGAGCAAAAACACCACTGATCCAGCAGCAGGCAGACCGTACCGTTTTGAATGTGGAACAGATGAATACTGCAGGAGACAATGCATTGGATGTATTGAAAAGAGCACCGGGAATCAAGCTGGACAAAGATGACAACATCATTATGAAAGGCAAAAGCGGGGTAAATGTGATGATAGATGGAAAAATGAGTTATATGTCGGGATTGGAACTGAGCACTTATCTGAAATCCTTACCCGGCTCGGTAATGAGCAAGGTTGAACTGATTTCTAATCCTCCTTCCTCTTTTGACGCTGCCGGATCTGCCGGAATCATCAATATCAAATTAAAACGAAACAAATTACAAGGCTTTAACGGGAATGCGAGTATCGGCGCAGGATACGGTGAATATGGAAAAGGATATGGCAGCACCAATCTAAACTATAACGTCGGAAAAGTTAGTACCTATGGCCGGTTCAGTTATGGTTATTACAATTCTTTCAACAGGCTCACCATGAACCGCAACATTGCCGGTGAGCAGTTTAACCAGCTCAATTTCTGGCATCCGATCACCAGAAGCAGCAACTACGCCCTGGGAGCAGATTATTTCATCAACGACAAGCATACGATTGGCATCTTGTGGAAAGGTTCTTCAGCTCCATACACCACCAATAGCGAAAGCAATTCTGTCAATTACAATACCGTTCAGCAAAAGATGGGAAGTGTAAACTCTAAAAACCCACAAGACAATACTTCAGGCAACAATGCTTACAACCTGAATTACCGTTTTAAAATCGACACTAATGGCAGAGAGCTGGGTATTGACCTCGACAAAGTCGGGTACGACAATTCTAAAACGGAACAATATTTCAACAGTTACTTTGATGCTGCTGACAACAGAATCGGAGATGTGGTCAACCTGAGAAATAAAGGATTTGGCGATGTTTCTATATATGCGGTTAAGCTGGATTACGTACATCCATTTTCAAAAACACTTAAAGCAGAAGCTGGCTATAAGAGCAGTTGGGTAAATACCAGCAGTGATGTCAGGTTTGATTCCCTAAAAACAGCCGGATGGATCAATGATCCTAAGCGCACCAACCGCTTCAATTATCGGGAAAACATCAATGCACTTTACCTTTCTTTTAGTCAATCTTTTAAGCAACTGGAGCTAAAAGCAGGTTTGAGAGCAGAACAAACACTCGGAAACGGGCTTTCTTCGGGAAATGAGGAAAAGATAGACCGCAAATACTGGCAGCTTTTCCCTACCTTTTTTGCTTCCTGGAAGGTCAGCGAAAACCATCAGATTCAGGGAAGTTATGCACGTCGGATCAACAGGCCGTCTTATACCAGTCTGAATCCCTTTGCCTTCTACTCCGATCCTTATACCGCGTTAAAAGGAAACCCTCTGTTACTTCCTTCATTTTCCAATAACTTCGAAATCAATTACAACATTAAGAGTTTCAGGGTGCTCAGCCTGAGTTATGCCAAAAGCACCGATGTGATCTCCGAAGTGATCTATCAAAATGATCTGAGCAAGGAAAGCATTAGTGTGGAAGAGAATCTTGGCAGGGCACAAAATATATACATCGCTACCGGAAGTCCTTTCGATATTACTAAATGGTGGAACAACAATACTGAGCTTTCCATTGCCTATGACGATGTAAAATCGACCGTACAAGGCGGAAATTATGACAGTCATAAATTTAGCTGGTCGGTAAATTCCGAACAAACTTTTAACCTTCCTAAGGAATTACAGCTGACCTATACCTTTTTCTACAGTTCCCCTTCCGTATCCGGGTTGTTCAGGTCCCTGGAATCTTATGGGATGAATGTTTCGGCCAGGAAAACATTCATGAATAAAAAGGCAACAGTTAGTTTAAAGCTCAATGACGTTTTCGACACCAATAAATTCAGGGCCAACCTACGCTATAATAATGTCAATACCTATTGGCAAAACCAGTGGGAAAGCCGTAAAATCAACTTGAGCCTGAACTATAAATTCGGCAATATGAAAGTTAAGAATGCCAGATCAAGAAGTACAGGGACTGCAGACGAAGAAAACAGGGTTAAGAATTAGGTCTTTTTTTAAAATTTCTTTATCAACAAAAACAGCCAGAAAAGACTGGCTGTTTTTGTTGATCCTGATAGCGTATGGTAATTAGCTGACTCCGATACCGGCCACTACAGCAAATAAAATTCCGATCACATAAAAGCTGATGATCACAATGGTGAAGACTCCCCAGAATTTAAAAAATGATTTCATTTTGCTCATCGCGATTCCCAAGCTCGACTGATCCAGGAATAAAACGGCTTTCTGAGCAGCGGTAGCATATTTAAATAGCATCAGACTTGGATAAAAATAAAGCAATCCAATCAGTAAATAAGTAACAGTAAGTACTGCAGGAGCAATCTGAGTTACCGGGCTCTGACCACCCATTGCAGTCATTGATGAAATTACGGCCGGCACAAAAAAGGCACATATCACGATTAAAACACAAAATACAAATCCAATAACAGATAAGAATTTAGCCCATTTAGCAGTATCGTAAATATAACTACGGATATCCTCGGTAATTACCAGGATTTCATTTTCCTCCTGAACAGGCTCTTTTTCTTCGAAATCTTCCATATTGATCGTGTTAATCTTTAAATAGTTTTTAGATACCCTAAACATAAAGATTATTTTTAAAAATTTGGTAGCTTTGCGCCAAAACTATAAAAAATCATTCATGGCATTACAATGTGGTATAGTTGGTTTACCAAATGTTGGAAAATCCACCTTATTTAACTGTTTATCGAACGCAAAAGCTCAAGCGGCTAATTTCCCTTTTTGTACAATAGAACCTAATATCGGCGTAATTACTGTACCTGACGACAGGTTGACTAAACTGGCAGAACTGGTACAGCCAAACCGTATTGTTCCCAATACCATTGAGATTGTAGATATTGCAGGTTTGGTAAAAGGTGCTTCCAAAGGAGAAGGATTAGGTAACCAATTTTTGGGTAATATCAGGGCTACAAATGCCGTTATTCACGTATTACGTTGTTTTGACGACGGAAATGTAATTCATGTTGACGGTTCCGTAGATCCGATCCGTGATAAAGAAATTATTGATACAGAATTACAGCTTAAGGATCTGGATACCGTAATAAAACGCATCCAGAAAGTAGAAAAAATGGCAAAAACTGATAAGGATGCCAAAAGAACTTTCGATATCCTGAGCGTGATCAAAGCACATATTGAAGAAGGTAAATCGGTGCGTTCTGCAGCAGTTGCAGCAGAAGATTTTGAATTCATTCAGGACCTTGGTTTACTGACCCAGAAACCGGTAATGTACGTATGTAATGTAGATGAGAATTCCGTAATTAACGGAAACGCTTATGTAGACCGCGTTAAAGAAGCTGTAAAAGACGAGAATGCGGAAGTATTGGTCATTTCTGCGAAAATAGAATCAGAAATTGCCGAGCTGGAAAGCTATGAAGAGCGTCAGGAGTTTTTAGCCGATCTTGGACTTACAGAATCGGGCGTAAACAAACTGATTGTTGCTGCTTACCGCTTACTGGATCTGTATACTTATTTCACTGCAGGTGTTCAGGAAGTGAGGGCATGGACCATCACTAAAGGATTCACTGCTCCACAGGCTGCAGGTGTAATCCATACCGATTTTGAAAAAGGATTTATCCGTGCTGAGGTTATCAAATACAATGACTTTGTAACCCTGGGTTCAGAGGCTGCCTGTAAAGAAGCCGGTAAACTAGGTGTAGAGGGTAAAACTTATGTGGTAGAAGATGGAGACATCATGCATTTCCGTTTCAATGTATAATAGCATTAATTTATAAATGAGAAAGGCCGGATAAATATCCGGCCTTTCTTTTTTATGCTATTTTATTTAGAGCAGTACTCCCGTCAGGAACATGACTGCAACAGAGAAGTAAATGATCAGACCGGTTACATCCACCAGTGTCGCTACAAAAGGAGCAGATGAAGTTGCAGGGTCAGCTCCCAGTTTTTTCAGGATCAGGGGCAGCATAGAACCCGCCAGTGAACCCCAAAGGACTACACCTACCAAGGCGATTCCCACGGTCACTCCAATAAGTGCCCAATGTGGTCCATACATATCAGTGAAGAAGGTCCAGACAAAGATTCTCAGAAATCCGATACAACCCAGTACCACTCCCAGCATCAGGCCGGAGATGAGCTCCCTGCGCATTACCCTCCACCAGTCGCCCACCGTAATTTCTCCTAAGGCCATCGCCTGAATAATCAGCGTAGAGGCCTGTGAACCGCTATTTCCACCACTCGAAATGATCAGTGGCACAAACATGGCTAATATCACTGCTTTCGCAATGTCCGCTTCAAAATGTCCCATGGCAGTTGCCGTTAACATCTCTCCCAGGAAAAGTACCACCAGCCAGCCTATCCTTCTTTTAAATAAGCCAAAAATCGGCATATCCAGGTAAGGTTCATCCAGGGCCTGGGTACCCCCGATTTTATGCATATCTTCTGTATATTCTTCGTTTGCAATCCATAGGATATCATCTACAGTCACAATACCAAGTAACACATTATAATCGTCTACTACGGGTAAAGCCACCCGGTTATTCATTCTGAATATGTTGATCGCTTCTTCCTGATGGTCGTTCGCCTTTAGCGCGATCAGACGCTGATCTGTCAGGTCTCCGATTTTTGCTTCCGGATCTGCCAGGAGGATTTCCCGGATCCTGATGTCGTCCAGCAGTACGCCATCTTTATCGATCACATAGATCACATCAATCGTTTCGGAGTTTTTCCCATATCTTCTGATGTGTGCCAATACCCTGGATACCGTCCAGTCTTTTTTGACTGCCACATAATCCGGTGTCATCAGCCTTCCCACACTGTCTTCTTCGTAACCCAATAAGGAAAGTGCCTCAACCCTATCCTTAGCCGGCAACAGAATGATCAGTTTTTTTACCGCATCTCCTTTCAGTTCACTGAATAAGGAAGTACGGTCGTCTGGAGGTAAAAGGTTAATCAGCTCGGCAAGCTTATTTCCAGGAAGTTTTTTGATGATTCTTTCCTGAGTCGGGAAATCCAGGATTCTGAAGACATTCACTGCCCTTTTAATGGACAGGGTATCAATAAATGTAACTGCGTATTGGGGAAGTTCGTCTATTAAATGCTCGACGTCTGATATATTGAGGTCATCCAGATATATCTTCAATTGTGCACTGTCCTCCTGCTCTAAGAGCTTTACGATCTCTTCAACAATCATTTCTTCCATATACGCCTTTTCTTTACATGATTTTCATCACCATTACAATTGTTATTGTCCTTATGAAATCATCGCAATAATGGTTCAGCGATGGTATTTTTCATTTTTGCAAAAGTGCTTTTTTATTTTTGAAAAACTGCCTTTATAGGGGAATATTATTGTCATTCAGTAAATCAGGTATTTGAGCATCTTTTAGGAAATTTATGATAAGGATGTGGATAAGCATTTTAATATCCGAAATAGTTTCCTAGATTTGCAATCTTGAAAAACAGGCATTCGTAGTTCAATGGATAGAATGTCAGATTCCGGTTCTGATGATGGGGGTTCGAATCCCTTCGAGTGCACTTTGCCGGATTGAAAATCTTAATAAGATTTTCAATCCGGCTTTTTTATGCCCTAATCCCGGCATGACAGGCAGGCCGGTAGAATTCAGGCAGATTCTTCTGCATCTAAAAATATAGAAAGCTTAAATTTGTGCAATGGAAATAAAACTAAATGGGAATATCGACCTGGATGGTTTTACAATTACCAGTAAAACCAAAATCACTGACCTACCTAAATACTTCAATAATGAAAATGTGACCCGGGTTCAGGTACTGGATGAGATGAAATCAGTTCAGTTTAGTGCTACCGAAATAGAATTGAACGGGAATACGGTCCAATTATCTTTAAGGTTCGAAGAAGATGTTCTGGTTTCCATATTTATTACAGTTAAAGAACTTGACAATCAGTATAAAACCGCCGATGATTTTTATAGCGGTTCAGAGAAAAGGCATTCTCAATACAAGAAATGGCTCAAGAGCCATATAAGTTTTAAGTTAAGTGATTTTGCCGGAGGAGAAATTGGCAGCGGAGAAGATAAAAGTGGCAATGTGTTCATCTACCTTCACAACGGGAACAATAAGTGAGCTAATTCGTCTTCGTCTATTCCGTCAACGGCTTTTATTCCAGGACCATAAGCCAGATCAAAATAGACATTAAATCTCTTACCATTATACCTGCAAAGAAAAACATTGGCCTCTGCTGTCATTACCTCTTCTAAAATTTCAATTTTGTATCCTGAAGCCAGCTCCTGTAAAGCCTGCTTCAATTCCTCATAGCTCAATTTCTGAAATTCAACTTTCATTAAACCTGTTTTCCCAAAGATAGCTAATCCGGATATAAAAGATACTTTGCCCGTATAGCCTTAAACTTCTGCAATCCAGGTTCCCAGCTTTTTCTGATGTCCGCTTCCGACATTCCGGCTATGATTTGTTTTCTCAATTGATCAGTACCTATGCGCAGATCAAAAGCTGATACATCCCGGCCCGCTCTTCCGGGAGTAAAGAAATTAGCTTTATCCGGATAAGCATTGTACAGTTCAATTAACCAGGATAAATTAATTTGGCGGCTCTTCCGAAGTTTGTTAATGTCATAATTGCGAAGGTCGAGACCATAACAAACAGCGTCTTTATGATTTGGCCGTTCACTCATTCCACGAATACTTATCGGTTTGTATGAAAATGAATATTTGCCCTCCAATGCCGGGGCTCCCAAAATAGTAAATGGCATATAGGTTCCCCGCCCTTCATTGATCGCGGTTCCTTCATACATACATAAGCTCGGGAAAAGCATCACAGCCTGCTGCGTATTTAAATTCGGGGAGGGATATATTGGAAGCAGGTAAGGCATATCATGATTATAATTGGCAACCTTTATGATATTTATTTTGCATTGCTTTTTGAGATATCCTTCGCCATTAAGGTATTGTGCGAATTCCCCTATTGTCATGCCATGGGTCATGGGTGTATAATGTATCCCAATGGCCGATTTAAATTTATCATCAGTCATTACCGGTCCGTCTATTACATATCCGTTAGGATTAGGACGGTCAAGAATTAACAGTTCTTTGTTGTTTTCTGCACAGGCTTCCATCACATACTCCAGCGTATTGATGTTAGTATAGTATCGGCAGCCTACATCCTGAATATCAAAAACCATAAGGTCTATATCCGCCAGCTGTTCTTTTGTTGGTTTCTCATTTTTGCCATATAAAGAGATAATTGGAATACCGGTTTTAGCATCTTTCTCGTCGCTCACCACAGCTCCATTACTCGCATTGCCTCTAAAACCATGCTCAGGTCCAAACACCTTTACAATTTTAATTCCAAGGCTCACTAAGCTGTCTACACTGCTTTTCTTATCGATCATGGAACTCTGATTTGCAACCAGGCCAATTCGTTTTCCTTTTAGATAAGGCAAATATTTTTCAGTCTGGTCGGCGCCTGTAATAATTCCCGGTTTATTGGATATACCTTGGTTTGACGATGCCATTTGTGCGACACACCTAACGTTGCTGATCGCCAGAAGCGATAAAAAGAATATGGAAATATATCTCATCATTTTTTTAAAGTTTGTTTGGAACAAGCTTATAATTTCTTTGAAAACTTTTGGGGTTCATATCTACAAATTCGTAAGCTTCCAATGAAGCTATTTTGCTGCTGAATGCTTCTAAAGCTTCCTCCTGGCTCCATTCTTTTGGATAATGGAACCCATCAAAAATCACATTTTGTACGACGATTTTAAAATCGTGATTGAATTCATCTTCTCCGGCATAAGTAAGGGCAATCTTTCCACTCCATTCCAGATCCATTCAATCTGTAGTTTTGCTAAAAACAAAGCGATGCCCTGCGCAGCTGTCGTGCCCCAACACATATACTGAAAAAGCAAGGTTGTCATAGTCATCTTCATCTTGTAATGGCAGGGTGTCGGCTACAAGCCCTTTATCTATCAGCTCCTGGAAACGGAACGGGGCATTGGTCGTATCAAGTAGGATACCTTGATTATCTCCCCAGTAAGTAGATGACAAGGTACAGGCCTGATAATTATCCCAAACAACTTTTGAGTGCCAGTTCGAAACCGTTTCTTCTTCATCCACTGATGACAAATGATTATCGTCCACATCATAATCTTCCGATACCAGGTGAAAATCGAACCATAACTGGCCATCTTCGTCTATTCGGCCACTCCATTTGAATTCTTTTATCCCATGTCCGTTTGGATAGGGGCTATCTGTAAAATAAATTCTGTTTACCTTGTTCATATCCTGTTCTTCTTGTGTTCGTCACACAAAATTGCTGTAGTGTAAGTTGTATCCATTTCAACCCCAGGTACCTGGGCTTCTCCTATCTCTACAATATAACAGAAAGAATAGAGATTCGCGCTTATGCCCCCGCAAAAAAATCAAAATCGAATAATAGAAAAACAATATCGAATAATAAGAATGCTTTTGCCCAAGGTAACCCTTTGCCTAAATTAATACATAAAAACATAACGTTATGAAAAAATCACCCCTAACCATCGTACTGTTAATCAGCATTTTGTGTCTTAATATTAATGCAATTGCACAGATTATTGTTCCAATCAACCCCATCGTCATGACCAGGGTAGACACCTTTGGTCCAGGTATACCAGGCAATGCACCTGTTGCCTTAACTGTGACCTTAAAAAGATCTACGGGCTTTCTTACACAAACTCAATCCAGGACATTTGCTGCCAATGCGAATCAAACCGTTAATTTCACCAATTTTATAGGACTGAATGGTATCAAATTCAGTGTTTCTCTGGGTGGTCTATCCAGTCAGGGCATTTATTACTTGCCGACAGCACTCAACGAGACGACCGTTATTCCCGCTACAGATTGCGGGATGATGAACATTGCCGGGCAATATGGTTACAGCGTAAGCATCACCAATACCGGTCCCAGTCAATATGTAGTCAGACCGGTTAAACTAATTTGTCACCTTTGCATCCCCTGCAATCCACCTACGCTGACCAAATCAAAATAACTATTTAACCTCTCCATCAAAAAAGCCTTTTTATATAAAAAGGCTTTTTTGATGGAAGATACCCAGGGAGTTTCGTCTTATTTTTGCC
Source organism: Pedobacter steynii (assembly GCF_001721645.1). Lineage (NCBI taxonomy): Bacteria > Pseudomonadati > Bacteroidota > Sphingobacteriia > Sphingobacteriales > Sphingobacteriaceae > Pedobacter > Pedobacter steynii. The sequence continues at coordinate 775,541 of NZ_CP017141.1, forward strand.
ATAAATTCAGTTCTGCTTATTTTTCTGGCCTATCAGGGCCATCTTTGCCGAAGTTTAGAAAAAATGCGTCATTTGCAGGTTGGCACCCGTCAACAGCATTGCTGAAATGAATAAGAAAAATAGGAATGATTAAAAGTTTAGGAAAAATACTCTTCTCCACCCGTACGATGGGTACCATGCTCTTGTTATATGCTTTTTCCATGGCCATGGCCACCTTTGTGGAAAACGATTACGGAACAGCAGTGGCCAAAGCATTGATTTATAATTGCTGGTGGTTTGAGCTGGTGATGGTCATCCTCGTACTGAATTTCATCGGTAATATAGGAAGGTATCAACTTACACAACGAAAAAAGTGGCCTTTGCTGGTATTTCACCTGGCCTTCATCATCATATTCATAGGCGGATACATTACCCGATACATCAGTTTTGAAGGCTCTATGCACATCAGAGAAGGAGAAACCAGTAATGAAATCATTTCTGATGCAACTTTTTTCAAAGTACAGATTGGAAAAGACGATCAGGCATTGGCTTATGATGATGTTCCTGCAATTTTAATCTCGAATAACATACCGACCTATCTGAAACCATTTAAAAAGACTTTTGCTCCGGAATACGAATACAATGGAGAGCGGGTGAAAATGAAGGTCATTGATTTTTACGCAAGGGCGCAGGATTCCCTGGTCCGCGAAGCGTCAGGCAGACCTACGCTACACCTGGTTGTACTTGAAAATGGCCAGAGGGTTAACAAATACATTCCTTCAGGGAGTGTTCAGCTGATGCAGAACATGTTGGTGAGCTATAATAAGCCAACTCCTGGAACCATCAATATTGAAGATGCCAATGGCGGGCTCCAGATTACCTCTCCCTATCCTGGAAATTATATGATTATGGCTACCCAGGAGAAGAAAACAGTAGAAGGAAATACTGCCCCTCAACCTTTCAATCTAAGAAGCTTATACACGATTGGCGCTTTGGCATTCGTCGTTCCTGAAGGTCCGGTTCCGGGTCGCATTACTTACTTTGAAGGAGATAAGAAAACCCATGAACACGATCCGGATCTGGTAAAACTGGAGATCACGACTTCCACAGCAAAAGACACTGTTTCTTTTTACGGTGGAAAAGGAATGACAAATTTCCAGCACCAGAGTGAAGTTGGCGGACTTAGAATTTCGCTGGCATACGGTTCAAAAATATACAACTCTCCCTTCGGTCTGAAGCTGGTTGACTTTAAAATGGAGAAATATCCGGGAAGTAACAGTCCTGCGGCCTATTCCTCAGATGTGATGATCCAGGAAGAAACTGGAGAACGCCCATATAAGATCTTTATGAACCATGTATTAGACCATTCCGGATATCGCTTCTTCCAGGCCAGTTTCGACGACGATGAAAAAGGAACGGTACTCTCGGTAAATCATGATTACTGGGGTACTAATGTTACCTATATCGGTTATACCTTGCTTTTCCTGGGCATGTTCGTTACTTTATTCTGGAAAGGAACCCATTTCTCTAAATTAAATGAACAGCTGAAATCGATCTCTAAATCAAAAACACTGTTGTTATTAATGCTGTTTTTACCTTTAGGCGCTGCTTTCAGTCAGAAGATAGACATGCACGGGAAAGATGGGAAAACAGCGCTACCCACAGCGGGAATTCCTGCTCAGGAAGAACATGTGCATACTGAAGGAGATGGCCATAACCATGACCACGAGCAACCCGAGGCCGCAAATCAGGCAACCAACCATGTACACGATCAGAATTTCCGAGCGGATGTTCAAAAGCTTTTAATGGCCAAGAATGTAGATGCAAAACAGTTTGCAGCTGCTATTAAGATTGATAAAGCCCATGCAGATAGTTTTGGCTACCTGTTGGTACAAAATATAGACGGAAGAATTGAGCCGATCAATACCATGGCCCTGGAGATCCTGAGAAAGTTGCACCGTAAAGATCGTTTCCACTCCCTTACGGCAAACCAGTTTTTCCTTTCCGTTTCCACCGCTCCTTTTACCTGGATGAATGTCCCATTGATTAAAGTAGGTTCCAAAGGTGGCCCGGAACTGCTAAAAGCAGTAAAGGCAAATGAAGAAGGTTATACCTCTATGATCAACCTTCTGGCCATCAGTCCTGAAGGCAGTTTAGAGTTCATTTTAAAAGATCAGTACCTGAAGTCTTTTGCGAAAAAACCGGCTGAACAAGGCAGTTATGATAAGGATGTGATCGACCTTAATGATAAGTTACAGGCGATGCAGCAATTGATTGATGGTCAGTATTTAAGGATTTTCCCTATAGCTGGTGACACCAATAATACCTGGATTGCCATGCCTCCTTCAGATCCTGTTAATAAAGCAGTGGTATCCAGTGCGCTTGATCCTTATGTGAAAAGCATCAAAGCAGCGGAACTATCCGGAAACTGGGATGGAGCCAATATAGCCTTAAATGTAATTAAGGACATTCAGCTGAAATTCGGTAAAGATGTAGTGCCCTCACAATCAAAGATCAATTGGGAGGTGAGCTATAATTCATGGAATATATTCCTGAATTTAATGATTACTTATGCCTTGTTGGGCACGGTAATCCTGACACTCGCCTTTTTCAAGCTTTTTAAATCCTCCAAAATGCTGGACAGGTTAGTGACCTTCACTTTAATTCTGATCAGTATTGCAACCCTGCTTCAGGCAGTTGGCCTTGGTGCCCGCTGGTACATCTCCGGACATGAGCCATGGAGTAATGGCTATGAGGCGGTATTGTTCATCAGCTGGATTGGGGTATTATCCGGTCTGTTGATGTACAGAAACAGCAACGCTTTTATTCCTGCTGCCGGCTGTCTTATTGCAGTAATTTTAATGGGTTTTGCCCATGGCGGTTCACAGATGAACCCTCAGATTACCCCACTCGTTCCTGTACTTAAATCTTACTGGCTGATGATCCACGTAGCCATCATCACCTCAAGTTATGGATTCTTTGGTCTCAGTGCTTTGCTGGGAATGGTGGTTCTGGTACTTTACATCATCGATAGTAAAAAGATCAGTGCTAAAGTAAAAGCGTCTGTAACGGAGCTGACCATCGTGAATGAAATGTCCCTGACAGTCGGGTTATTTCTACTTACCATCGGAACCTTTTTAGGAGGGATATGGGCCAATGAAAGCTGGGGACGTTACTGGAGCTGGGATCCAAAAGAAACATGGGCCTTCATTTCTGTCATCATCTATGCTTTTGTCCTGCATGTTCGCCTGATTCCAAAGCTAAAGAGCAAGTATTTATTCAACCTGCTTTCACTGATTAGTTTTTCAACGATTATCATGACCTATTTTGGTGTAAATTATTACCTGACCGGTTTACACTCTTATGCGCAGGGAGATCCTGTACCTATACCATCATGGGTGTATATTACCCTGGCTGTTGTTTTCCTTCTGGCCGTGGTTTCCTACAAACGGTACCAGGTCCGGAATAAATAAACGAACAAAGCCTGTGCAGATTTGCACAGGCTTTGTTGTTATCCACTAATATCTGTTTTACACAAACAGGCTATGATGACCATAATTACGGATGCAACTACCGCTATGCTACGGAGCCGGTGTAACCTGTTCCATGGCTTTTCGAATCTTTCTCTTTGTCTGGCCATATCCTCTGCAGAAGCGGCAGATAAGTTGAATTTAACCAGCATCTGATTCAAAGGGACATTTCCGAACATCGTCAGTCCAAATACACCAATCGCATAAATGAATGTTGCGGCGAGCAAAGTCCAGAAGCTATACATTGCCCCTGCCCTGTATTGTAACCAGGTGCTGAGCGGCAACAGTAAAAGGGTTCCCATAAAGCTGGCCAGGAATAAAAGATTTTGTATTTCCCTGTTAATAGACTGCATAGCTGCCAGGTACCCTTTGTCGGATAGTTTTCCCAAACCAGGATTCACCGCGCAGGAAAAGCCGTAGAAAAGCCCGGCGATAAGGGCTGTGGAGGTAGCAGTAAGCAGGAGTATGGTATCTGAAGTGGTCATTTTTATTAATCTTTAACTAAAGATAACCAACTTTAAAATCAAAAAACACCTTACCTGTTTTTAACCTTCACATATTTAAAGGCAAACATTCTGCCGCTGGCCTTGTAAATGCTATCTCTCTGGCTGTTTACCTGAGCTTCTGTCAGAGAAACATAGTCTGTCCTCACATGAATGGCTTGTAGTGTATTTATGATCCCATTAGAATTGCTGCTGCTTACTAATCCGTTAGAATTGACAGGCATCCCATAAAACATAGGAACAAATGCAGGCCCTTCATTATTTACTAATCCTCTATAAAGCTCACGTTTCCAGCGATAAACAGTATCATCATTTGGTGTTTCCTTTTTACAACTAAGCACAGACACTACCAATAGCATCAATAAAACATTTCTTATCATATCATTTATTTTCTCCAAAAATACAATAAAGATGAAGAAGATGCCATTGTCATGTCTCCATTTAACAAACTTTAACAGGATCAAAAGTTCATTTCCAGGGAAATTTGCAGGGTTTCTGATAAAAGGATTCCAATCCGGATACTGTTCAAACGCAGTCAATATTTCCTATATACGTTCAGGGTTTGCATATATTAAAATTTCTGCTTTAATTTTCCTTGTCATCTTTATTCATGATTTGGATGAATGTGATCACAGTTTTCAATTCGTCTTCATGAACTAATCCAAAATAAGATTTAACGTATTGTTCAAGTACTGTCATGGTCCGGACCGGCTTTGGTATTATTTCTACAAAGATGCGGAATCCCGGGCCTGTTTTTACTTTTCTTATGGATAAAAAAAGCCTAATTTAGCTAACTCAGGTCGGCCATGACTGGTCTGGCTACTCATAAATACCTTAACCTTAACAATGAAAAACTGGCTACAAAGAAACTACCTCCATCTGATCATCATTGCGCTTTTCCTCGCCATTAGTTTTATCTATCTCAGTCCGGTTCTGCAGCATAAAGTACTTTTTCAGAGTGATGTTGTAGAAGCTCAGGCGATGTCCAGGGAAATCATGGAGGTCAAAGCCGAAACCGGAAAAGGCCCGCTATGGACAAATTCTATGTTTGGGGGCATGCCTGCTTATCAGATATGGGTTCAGTATCCATACAATGTCAGTACTTATGTCGTCTCCTTTTTCAAGGCTGTATTTCCAAATCCGGTAGATACCGTTTTCTTATATCTGGCAGGTGCCTATTTGCTGTTCTGCGTTTTAGGCTTAAGACCATGGCTGGCTGCAGCAGGTGCCATTGCCTTTGCCTTTACCTCTTTCAACTTTATCCTCATTCAGGCAGGTCATAGCAACCAGGCCTTTGCCGTTGCATTTTATGCTCCTATTCTTGCTGGGATCATCCTCACTTTAAGGGGGAAATACCTGATAGGTGCCTCCCTAACCGCTCTTTTTTTAGCGGTTGAAATCCGGGCCAACCACATCCAGATGACATATTACCTGTTCCTGGCTATTCTTATTCTCATCGGTTTTGAGTTATACCATGCCCTGCAAACCAAGACCACCCGGACATTCTTCAGGTCGATAGGTTATTTAGCCGCTGTGGCCATTATTTCCATCGGGGTTAACGCCGGAACACTGTGGACCACCTACGAATACGGTAAAGAATCCATCCGCGGAAAAGCCAACCTCAGTAAAGCAAACCAGCCCATACAAGACGGTCTGGATAAAGAATATGCCTACTACTGGAGTCAGGGAGTAGGTGAAATGATTACCTTTCTTATTCCTGATGCTTACGGTGGTTCAACTTCTTCTCAGATTCCTGTTGAGGGTTCTGAAGTGGTAAAAACGCTGATAAAAAATGGACAGCCACAAGACCGTGCAGAAGATTTTGTGAAACAATTACCCAGCTATTGGGGAGAAAAATCTACCACTTCCGGTCCCTGGTATATTGGTGCTATCGTTTGCTTTTTAGCCATCTTCGGGATGTTTGTATTGAATGACCGGATAAAATGGTGGGTATTATCCGCATCATTTCTATTTATGTTTCTATCCTTTGGTAAGCACTTCCCGCTCATTTCCGATCTTTTTTTCGATTATGTTCCTTTATACAATAAGTTCCGTTCTGTAGAATTCACCCTGATCATCCCCTGCCTGTTGATTCCTATACTGGCTTTTCTGGCCGTTAAAAAGGCAACTGATGGCACAGAAGACCAGCAAAAAACACAAAAAAACTTATTGAAATCAGTTTATATTATAGCTGGATTTCTGATTTTGTTTCTGATGGCACCTACCCTTCTTTTCAATTTCCGCTCTTCCGCACATCCTCAGCTTATTCAAAAACTCCATGAAATCAGTGGCAATGCAACCTTTGCTGATGAAATAGGAAATGCCCTGATTAAAGACCGGATTTCGGTTGCCCGGGCAGATGCCTTCAGGTCTTTGGCTTTCGTATTGATCGCTGCCGGTTTCATCTGGTTGATCTTAAAAAAGAAAATCAGTCAGCAAACCGGCTTCATTCTGCTTGCTGTAGCGGTTCTTGTGGATGTATGGGGAATTGATAAAAGGTACCTGAACAACCGCAGCTTTGTGGATGCCGACCTGATGGCTACCCAGTTTGAGCCAAGACAGGCAGATAAGCTCATCAAAGAGGATAAAAGTTTAGATTACAGGGTACTTGACCTTTCCCGCTCTAGCCCACTTGGCGATGCTACGCCTTCCATTTTCCATAAGTCAATCGGTGGCCGTCATTCTGCGAGGCTACAACGGTACCAGGAAATGCTGGACAGACAATTCAGTAAAACCATCAACGAGCCGGTGCTGGACATGCTCAATACCAAATACCTGATTGTTACCGACACCGCCAAAGGTTTCTCAGAGAAAGTCATCACCAGAAATACCGCCAATGGCAATGCCTGGTTTGTTCCGAATGTAAATTTTGTCGATAATGCAGAGGCGGAAATCAACGCAATCAGCAGCTTTGACGCCAAGAAAGATGCTTTTATACATCGGGAATTTCAGGACCAGATTAATCAGCAAAAGCCCGGTTTTGATCCACAGTCTGAGATTAAACTGACCAGCTATCATCCTGATCACCTGGTCTACCAGTACCATTCGGATAAACCTTCCATGGCAGTTTTTGCAGAAATATGGTACAATAAAGGTTGGAAAGCTTATGTGGATCAGCAGGAAATACCCTATTTCAGGGCGAACTATATTTTGAGAGCTGCAGTTTTACCTCAGGGAAAACATGAACTGGTATTTAAGTTCGAGCCGAAATCCTACTATTGGGGTGAGCGTATTTCCTTGGCTTCCTCTATCCTGTTGGTCGGCTCCCTTCTTGCTGCGCTCTTTTTAAGCCAGGCAAAACCAAAGTCAGCCTGACCTGTACGTTTACGCACAACCAAACTGTTCATTTTCGATCATAAGGAATAAAAAAATCAACAAAATCCCCCGGGAAATTACCAAGGGGGCATAAAAACAAAGCTGGCATGCAATTCGCAAATCCGGAGAAAAACGGAATAACATGTTCAAGACAAACTTAAAAATTGCCTGGAGAAACCTTTGGAGAAGCAAAGGCTTTACTTTAATTAACGTTGGTGGCCTAGCAATTGGGCTGGCCTGCTGTCTGATGTTATTGTTATATGTGAATTACGAATGGAGTTACGACAAACAGTTTACTGATGTTGACAGAACTTATTTTACCAGGCTGAACCTGAAAATAAACGGCAAACTAAACACCACAAGAGCCACTCCCAATAAACTTGCGGCTACCGCCTTACAAACCATTCCTGGTATTGAAAACGCGGCCAGAATTGCGATGAGTACCCCAGATAAACTCTTTAGCTACAAGGAAAACAATTTCAAATTGAAAGGGCTCAGTGTTGATCCTGCTTTCTTAAAAATATTTGATTACCGCTTTATTTATGGAGATGCCAATTCTGCTTTGAAAGATCCGAATTCCATCCTTCTGACTTCTTCAACGGCAAAGAGACTTTTTGGAAATGAGAATCCTATCGGACAAAGCGTCGAATGGGATAAACGTAAATCCTTAAAAGTTGCTGCTGTCATTGAAGATCTCCCAAAAAATCAAAGCATTCAATTTGACATCCTGCAAACCTGGGCCCTTTTCGAACAGGAAAACCCTTCAGAAAAAGAAAATGGCTGGGGAACGATCACCTGCATGACCATTATCAAACTAAAGAGCAGCCAGACTTTTGCTGCAGCCGATGCAGCTGTACGAAAGTTGATATCCTTACAGGAGAAAGACACAGACCTCGAAGCCTTTCTCTTTCCTTATTCCAAATTCCACCTTTATGATGAGTTTGAGAATGGAAAAGTGACTGGCGGCAGAATCGATCAGGTTAAACTCTTCGCTTTTCTCGCCTTTTGTGTGTTGCTGATTGCCAGTATCAATTACATGAACCTTTCTACTGCCCGTTCTGAGAAACGTGCGAGGGAAGTCGGCATCCGTAAAGCCATGGGCTCTTCCAGGTTCAATCTGATGGGGCAGTTTATCTTAGAATCCCTGTTACTTTCCTTTATAGCCATGCTGATTGCCTTTGCTCTTTTGGAAATGTCCCTTCCCTATTTCAATAATCTGCTCGACATACAGATCCAGATCAATTACCATTCTTACCTTTTCTGGACGATTTTGCTGGCACTGGTTTCCATTACCGGATTTCTTGCCGGCAGTTATCCTGCCTTCTATTTATCGTCATTCAGTCCGATAAAAGTTTTAAAGGGCTTTAAAGGAAGTGCCGGATCCTCCCTCTCCGTCCGAAAAGCCCTGGTGATTGTACAATTTAGCCTTTCCGTAGCGATGATCATCTGTTCAATTGTGATTTACAACCAGATTCAGTTCATGAAAAATAAACCACTCGGCTTTGACCGTAATGGTCTGGTACAAATGGACATTGAAGGAGAATGGGCTAAACCGGGAAAACTGGAACTTTTTAAAACAGAATTAAAGAAAGCTGGTGCCATTGCATCTGCAACGGAGTTCGCCTCTACGTTTACCGAAGGAGGAAGCATTACCGGAGGAATCAGCTGGCCTGGAAAAGCAGTGAATGACAACTCTGTTATCGATTATAGAAGTACAGGCTATGAATTTACCAGGACTGTAGGTGCGCAACTACTTGCCGGACGGGATTTCAGTCCTGAATTTGTCGCAGACACAGCAACCTCCGTTATGCTCAATGAACAGGCGGTAAAAACAATGGGATTAAAAAATCCTGTTGGCACAAAAATTACCTGGGGAGACAATCCATCGCTGACCGTTATTGGTGTGATAAAAGATTATTCCAATGAGGCGATCGGACGAAAATCGAAGCCAACCCTGTTTTATTTTAACCCTGCCAAAAGCCGGATATTACTATTAAAACTGGATCCTTCACAAGCTCTGAATAAATCTGTACAGCTCATTAACACCATCAGCAATCGTCTGAACCCCGGATACCCTACCGGGTTAAAGTTTGTTAGTCAGGGGATGGAGGAACAACTCAAAAATGAGAAGTTACTCAGCGTCTTGTCTAATATTTTCGGAGGTTTTGCCATTCTGATCTCTTGCCTGGGTTTACTCGGACTCGCCCTGTACATGGCTGAACAACGCAAGAAAGAAATCAGCATCAGAAAAGTATTGGGTGCAGATTTGAGAAACATCCTGATCCTTTTGAATAAAGACTTTGTAAAACTCGTTCTGATCTCCAATATGATTGCCTTTCCCCTTGCTTATATTTTAGCGAAAAACTGGCTCAGCAAATATGATTATAAGATAGACATCGCCGTCTGGCCCTTTCTGATTGCAGGGCTGATCTCCCTTTTTATTTCGGTATTAACGGTGAGTTTACAAACCTTCAAAGTGGCAAAAGCGAATGCAGTAGATGCCTTAAAATATGAATAGTCACCGTATAGTGATAATGCTTTAATCTTTTGCTTAATCACCTCTTGAATTACTACCTTGAGAAAAAAATAAAGCATGAAATTCTTCATAAATGAAACTGATCAGATTGTAAACGAAGCGATAGAAGGATTATTAACCAATCCTAAATTAGCCAGACTAGACGCCTTTCCTGAAGTAAGGGTTGTAATCCGTAAAGACTGGGATAAATCAAAAGTGGCCATCATCTCTGGTGGTGGTTCGGGACATGAGCCTGCACATGCCGGTTTTGTAGGAAAGGGCATGTTAACCGCAGCGGTATGTGGAGATATTTTTGCTTCTCCAACGGTAGATGCGGTATTATCGGCTATCCTTGCAGCTACCGGACCTAAGGGCTGTTTATTAGTTATAAAGAATTATACCGGCGACCGTCTCAATTTCGGCCTGGCAGCAGAACAGGCACGTGCCCTGGGATATGAAGTCAGAACCGTTACCGTTGATGACGATATTGCCTTAGGTAAAGAGGTAAAAAGAAGGGGATTGGCAGGAACACTATTTGTGCATAAGATTGCCGGACAGCTTGCGGAGGAAGGAAAATCACTGGAAGAAATTGCTGCGATTGCCCAACAGGTAATAGACCGGACCGCCTCTATTGGTCTTTCTTTAACCGAATGTCAGCACCTGGGACAGGAAACCAGCTCCCGGTTAAATGATGAGCAGGTAGAACTTGGATTGGGGATTCATGGAGAACCAGGAATAGAAGTGATTCCCTATGCTAAAGCAGATCAGCTGATGGCCCTGGCTATTGAAAAACTCGAGGCAAACCTATCTGATGAAGATGGCCGTTATGCCATGATCTTTAACAATATGGGGAGTGTCAGCCCAATTGAAATGAGCTTATTGGTCAACTCTTTCCGTAAAACAAAACTCGCCACAAAAATAGCGTATATGGTTGGTCCGGCAGCGCTGATGTCTTCCATCAATATGAGTGGTTTCTCTGTTTCTGTATTGTTGCTTACGGAGGAGATAGAGAAAGCCTTGCTCGCTGAGGCAGAACCTATTGCATGGCAACTTCAACCTTTTGAAAAACCTGCAGAAATCATCAGTCCAAAACTTCCGGAAACCATTCCTTATGAGGCTTCGGCTAATGACAAAGTATATCAGCTGATCAATGAAGTGGCCCAATTACTGGTGTCTATTGAAAAGGAAATCAATGGACTGGACGCGAAAGTTGGCGATGGTGATGCGGGATCTACTTTTGCACTGACCGGCAAGCGGCTACTAACAGTTATAAACCGGCTTCCCTTGAATGATACCGGAAAACTACTGCTAAGCATTGGCCGGATTCTGGCCAGAGAAGCCGGGGGATCCAGCGGCGTCTTATTGTCTATCTTATTTACTGCCGCAGGAACCGCTTATACGAAATCTCCTGAACTGGGAAAATCACTGCTGGAAGGACTGCAAAGAGTAAAGGATTACGGTGGTGCACAGACCGGCGACCGGACCATGATAGATGCCCTGCAGCCTGCTTTTGAATCCCTGGCAAATGGAGAAACGACCGCTTTGGTTGCCCAACATGCGCGTAAAGGAGCGGAACACACCAAGACCATCATCAATACTAAATTCGGCCGTTCCTCTTACCTTTCTGAAGAGGTATTGAGAAATGTCCCTGATCCGGGAGCAGAAGTTATCGCCAGGGTTTTTGAAAAAATTGCCCTTCTAAATTAAGGTAAATGTAAACATTCCTGTCTTTGATGACCGGAGTGTTTACTGGGTTTTATCGAAATGCAATAGCCAGTGGTTCCCATATTTATCCTTTAAATCACCAAACAAAGCACCCCAGAAGCTATTTTCCAATGGATGTGTTGCCGTTCCTCCCTCAACCAGGCGCTGGTAACAGTTACGGGCTTCCTCTTCCGTGCTACAGTTGAGCATCAGCGCAACAGCATTACCTTTCACCAAACCTTCCTTGCCCACCATATCCGAACCCATAATCCGGATTGATCCCCTGGTCAGCGTTGCCTGCAAAATATATCCTTTCATCTTCTCCGGCATCTTTTCCGATAGCGGAGATGCACCGATCGTTTGAAAGCTAAGCTCTCCACCCAGACAGGACTGGTAAAAAGTCATCGCCTCCCGGCAATTGCCAGCAAAAGTTAAATAGGAGTTGATAGATGTGATCATGACGTATTAGATTATGAATTCAAACTTAGCAGGAACCTCAAAAAAAAACCTTGTGTAAAAACGACAATTAACAGGGTTGTTTACGACAATAAAACACAATATCTTTGGTATCAAATCCAATATGCAGATGAAACATATCTCCATCTTAGTTCCTGAAACAGCGGTCATAGAATCTATTGCTGATCCCGGCTATCTTTTTAGAATGGTCAACGAATTTCTGGAATCCTCAGGAAAACCTGCTTTATTTAACGTACAGCTGGTTGGCTTATCAAAAGAGACCAGATTGAATAACAGCCTGTTTTCCGTACATGCCGATCAGCTACTTTCCGAGGTGAAAAAGACAGATATGATCTTTATCCCTGCATTGAGCGGTCATATGAAAACCGCTCTGGAACTGAACAAAGAATTTGTTCCATGGATCGTTGACCATTACCACAAAGGGGCTGAAGTCGCTTCCTTATGTATCGGCGCTTTCCTGCTTGCCTCTACCGGTTTACTCAAGGGAAAGCAATGCTCTACCCATTGGTTGCATGCAACGGAATTCCGGGAAATGTTCCCGGATGTAACCCTGGTTGATGGCAGCATCATTACTGAAGAACAGCGGATTTATTCCAGTGGAGGTGCCAACTCCTATTGGAACCTACTCCTGTATCTGGTAGAAAAATATACCGATCGCGATACCGCCATTCTGGCTTCTAAATTCTTTGCGATTGATATCGACAGGGAAAGTCAGGCTGCATTTATGATGTTTCAGGGACAGAAAGACCATGAAGACCTGGAAATCAAAAAGGTCCAGGAATTTATTGAAAGTAATTTTCAGGATAAGATTACTGTAGATCAGCTGGCGGCCATGTCTGCACTTGGCAGAAGAAGCTTTGAGCGCCGGTTCAGGAAAGCGACCAACAATACCGTAATTGAATACATCCAAAGGGTAAAGATCGAGGCTGCAAAAAGAAGCTTTGAAAGCAGCAGAAAGAACATTACAGAAGTCATGTTTGATGTTGGGTATACAGACACCAAAGCTTTTCGTGATGTGTTTAAGAAGATTACCGGACTCACTCCTATTGAATATAGGAATAAGTACAACAAGCAATCTTAATCCTTCCATAGCAGCTGACATGCAGGTATTGCCTTCCCCCCACCTTTCCCATATCGTAAAACACTTTCTCCTGATTGAAAGTGATCATCAGGAACTGATGGAACATCATTTTTTTCCGGATGGCAATTCGGGAATGGTCTTTCATTTTGGAGATCCTTTTCTTCAACATCCCGAAAGCTTTATCTACGGGCAGGTAAGCAAATTCCGGCGAATTCAATCCAAAGGCAGAATTGGAATGCTGATTGTCGTTTTTCAACCCCATGGAGCCCACATGATGCTGGCTATGCCAGCGAATGAGCTCAATGACCAGATCATTTCTTTAGCTGAACTCTGGGGAGCCGGGGCAAGGATCTTACAGGATCAGATGCTAAATGCTCCTGATCACCGGAGCCGGATAGCACTCGTAGAAACCTTCCTGAGCAACAAGCTCAGCACCAGTCTGAGCATAGACCCGCACATTCAGCAAAGTCTGGATCTGATCTATACGAATCATGGCCTGAGCCCGATAAGCGAAGTCCATAAAATACTCCAGATCAGTGAAAGACAACTGGAAAGAAAATTCAAAGAAAACATAGGCATCTCTCCCAAATATTTCTCCAATATCATCAGGTTACAATTCTTTTTAAAGTTGTTCCGAACCACATCGGCGAAAAAAAACCTGACGGAAATTGCTTATGAAAGCGGGTATTATGACCAGGCACATTTAATCCGGGAATTCCGGAAAAGTGTAGGACTCAGCCCGGGCCAGTACATCTTTAAAACAAACCGGCTGGCGGTAAACCTCGTTCAGCTTAGTCCGCTACTGAACAGTGTTTTGTAAGAACAAAGCCGATGTCGGCTTTGTACAATTTCCATCTCTTTTTTACTGATAGTTTTGTCTTATTCTTTTCCGTAATCACAACCGGCGGGAACAAATCAAAAATCAAGATGATGAAAACACTAAAAATCGCAACCGCACAATTTGAGAACCGTAGTGGAGACAAAGACTATAACCTCAGCCGTATCAACGAGCTCTCTGCCCTTGCAGCAGCTTCAGGCGCAGAGGTGATTTCCTTTCATGAATGCAGCATCACCGGATATACTTTTGCAAGAACACTTAATAAGGATCAGATGCTCGGGCTGGCTGAATACATACCCGATGGTCCTTCCATTCAAAAATTACAGGAAATTGCCAGCGCGCATCAAATTGTTGTTCTGGCAGGCCTGTTCGAAAAGGACAGCAATAATGACCTGTTCAAGGCTTATGTAGCCGTAGATAAAAACGGACTGATCGCCAAATACAGAAAGCTCCATCCTTTTATTAACCCACATTTAAAACCTGGAAACGAATATGTGATTTTCGATCTGTATGGCTGGAAATGTAGTATTCTGATCTGTTATGATAACAACATCATTGAAAACGTACGGGCTACAACCCTGCTTGGTGCACAAATCGTTTTTATGCCGCATGTGACCATGTGCACCCCTTCCACCCGTCCCGGTGCTGGTTTCGTAGCTCCCGAATTATGGGAGAACAGGGTAAACGACCCTACCTCAGTCCGTGCAGAATTCGAAGGACTAAAAGGGAGGGCCTGGTTAATGAAATGGCTTCCCGCAAGAGCTTATGACAATGCCATTTATGCCGTTTTCTCGAATCCTATAGGAATGGATGATGATCAGCTTAAGAACGGTTGCTCCATGATTATTGATCCCTACGGTGATGTAATTGCGGAATGTCGTAAACTCGATGATGACATTGCCATCGCCTCAATCAGCCCCGATAAACTGGAAAAAGCAGGCGGATATCGTTATATAAATGCCCGCAACCCGGCACTATACCGGCATATCATCGGACAGGCACATGAACCTCATCAGCAGGTCGTCTGGTTAGATGATAAAAAATAGCCGTCAATGTATACAAAAAAATGGGGCTGAATAATTAATTCAGCCCCATTCTATAAAATATCTATATCGGATCAGCTCCTTATCTGGTCAATCCGAACATCAATACCAGACGATTATTCTGATAAAAGTTTAAGGTCTGATCAGCTACATCAAATCGGAAGTCTTTACTGCCTAATATGCCTAAAAACTTACTTTCCAATGCGCTTAAATTTTGATCTAAACAGGCACGACGGGTACTGGCAGCAGGGCCAAATGCAATGGTCTCTTTTCCGGCTTCATAAGTACCAAAATAGTTATTGCAGCCTGAGTTACCATTAAAACGCTTTTCAGCCGGGTTAAAGTTAATGGTAACCGGTGATTCTGATTGGGTTTCCCCATTCATTTGAATCAATTTCCATTTATTGCCGGCAATAAATTTCCAGATATCATGATCAGTATGGTTTGTACCTTCTTTTCCATTGCTAAATTCCAGCGTCTTTACTCCTCCTTTATAAAAAGCCATGGTATGGCCATTCGATTCCAGTCTGAAAGTCTTTCCGTTTAAAGTGCTGGTAAATTCATACTCCAGCTTATTTACTTTTTCATCCGAACAAGCCATTAGCGTGGAAGCGATATTTCCAATGGTAATCGCCTTAGTTTTCTCCTCATAGCTGAAGCTGCCAAAGATCCCGTTACATCCTCCTGAGCCAGACAACTTCTGACCTTTAGGATCTAAAGTCAAATGAATTTTACCGCCTTCAACCGCTTTGCCATTCATTCTTACCAGGGTCCATTTTTGATTGGCTACCGCCTCCAACGGATCTTCTACAGCGCCCGCAACTGCCACTTTCTGTTTCCTGATTACCTTTTTTAATTTGTAGGTATAAATGGACGCATCAGCAGGGACATTCTTTCTTTTAGTACGGATCACAGAAAGCGTATAGCGATACCCTTCCTGGTGTCTGAAGCCCTGAATCTCGCTATAGAACAACTCCCAGTTTTTACTATTCTTATATTTTACCTGTAAACAATTCATTGGACCAACTCCCGTGCACGCAGCCCTGTCTTCCTTTACTATCAGTCTGATAACTTCAGCAGCCATTGTACTGGAAATACTTCCCAAGACAATTAACAAGGACAAAATTCCCTTTTTTGTAATGATACTTTTTAACATTTTGTGTGTATTTATAATGTATTTTAACCTTTGTCCATTTAACCGGACGTTAATATCCTTACAATTCTCACACCAAATAAAATAAGAATCAGAACCGCTTAGTTTACTGTAATGCTTAAAGTTGCTATGCGCTCAATGCTTTCAAAAGCCTGTCCGGTTACTTTTTCATTGTGACCTGCTTCCAGTAAATAGCTACCACTCCATTCAGGATTAAAGGTTGTTTTTCCATCAGCACGGGTCTTTATTTGTTTCACCCATCCTGCCGGAGCAAATACAGAAATAGCAACTCCTGCAGCTGGCTGTGCTTTAAAGTGACTGCTTAAGGTGATTTCTTTACCTTTTTTCAAAGCCGCCAGTGCATCTACAAAAATGCCCAGTTCTGCTTTATTCGCCAATGCGCTATTGCCCGTATCTGCTTTGCCTACACTTACCAATGCAGCTGCATTGAACTGATATTGTGTTTTACCTGCAATCTCTTTAACAATATGGCTGATGCTTAAGGTATAAACACCATCTGTTGCCGGTGTAAAGCTGGCCACAAAATGATCTGCTGCCGGCGTTACTTTTAGCTGCTCTTTTTCTCCCTTAGGGTTGATGAGCCATAGGCTAAACTCTTTGGTATCCGACCACCAGTCTGCCAGTTTCTCCGGTGCGTTTTCTCCAGGCTCACCATAGAAAATTTTCACTTCCTGAGCGGTTCCTTTTTTACCGTTTGCTGCTGTTCTGATAAACAGGGCGTGGGCAAATAACTGGTTTACGCTGAACATCAGGATCAGCGATAGTGCTAGTGTTTTTAGTTTATTCATTGTTCGTTTTATAATTATTTGTGATTAGGTAATACTTTCTTCGAGCACAGCAGCTTTCTTAACCGGAGGTTTAGATTTTGCAGCAATGTTATTTTTAGGTTTCTTTTTTCTTTTGCCCCACCAGATGACAAAGCCGGTTATAGGGAGAGAAGCGCCGATTAAGGAGGCAAAAAAGGCAAGAAATTTACCAGGTAAGCCCAATATAGAGCCTACGTGAATATCGTAGTTCATTTTCCGGAGTTTTGCGGGGAAAGAGGCCTCAGAAAATTTCATATCATAAACCGGATGTGCCGGGAATTCCTTTAACGTATGGCGGTCAAAAGCAAAGCTCCTATTGTCGTAATACCTGCCTGCTGTAGGGTAGATATAGATATTAATTGTAGACTTTGCATCCGCTGTATCCGGATAACCATAATAAAAGCCCTGTGCTTCCGGGCTTTTGCTGATTACCTGTTTCCAGGCAAGGTCCATTGCGGCCCGGGGGGTATAAAACTTATTTACCTGTAAGGAATCAGATTGAACATTCCGGTAATCGGGCAGGCTCTGGCCAGCTGAGGTAACCCAATACAAACCTTTACTATACCATTCGATCCCGTACACCATTCCTGTTAATCCAATAGCCAGTACCACAAACAGGGAGTAAAAGCCGAGTACATTATGCAAATCATAATTGACCCGCTTAAATGAAGCCCCCCATTTTATCTGAAAACTTCGTTCTCTGGTACTTTTCGTCCATTTCTTTGGCCACCACAATACAATGCCTGTAATTAAAGTGATGACAAATATCAATGTGCTGTAATTCACGATCGGTCTGCCGATTTTATACGGCAACCACAAAAAGCGATGTCCGGAAAGTACGAAGCTGAAGAAATCCGTCCCCCCTTTTTCATGCACTTCTGTTTTAATCACCTTCCCGGTATAAGGGTTGATGTGGAGCATGGTGTTTCCCCTTCTTCCTTCTCCAAGTCCGAGGGTAACGGCTTTACCTTGCTGGTAAGCAGCATAACTGACCTTTTTATCCGGGTACAATTTCGCTGCAACATCAGATAGCTGAGAGGGAGTAAGCACCGGTTTATCTTGTTTAACTACATTCGTTTCCGGGCTTAATATTGCTTTGATTTCATCAATAAAAACGTACAAGCAACCTGTAACGCAAACGATGACCATGATAATTCCTGTTACCAGCCCCAGCCAGAGGTGAAGCCAGGCAGAAATCCGGTAAAATAAAGAGCGTGGATGTTTTTTCTTTTTAAGGGGGGTAGTTCTGACTGTCATGGGCAATAGCTAAAGGTGTGTTAGCAAAAAATAATTGCAAGCTATGCCCGTCAACAAAAAATCTCTAAATTGCATTGCTTTTAATTGTTCAAGGTTAAGAGTTCTTCACCATCAGGTGATCAGCCGTGCAGTTAGCGCTGTACGGCTATTTTTTTAATAATTAGTTTATTTATTAACGTCCTCAAATATACGTCTATTTAGAATAATTACAAATAAACATAAGCTTTTATACAGATCTTTTTATTAACACTGATGATTTGTCCTGAATACCCCCTTAAGAATTCTGTTTTCCTCTTTTAATCTGGCCGGATTGAACTTAACTTTAATAAAAAAAGAAATGGCGAGTATAGAACACATTAACGTATTGCGGGCGCCCATAGCAAAGGTATATGAGGCATTGACCACTAAAGAAGGATTGTCTTCTGTCTGGACTACGGAGTTGAATGTAAAAGCAGAGCCTGGTTTTATCAACGAGTTCAGCTTTGGCAAAGACACAGACCGGTTTGAGATCAAAACACTTGTACCTAACCAGCGCATCCTGTGGCATTGTATAGACTCCGATCCGGAATGGATAGGAACAAGTGTTTCTTTTGATTTGGAAGAGAAAAACGGAAAAACCTTTGTTACCCTGAAACAGACCGGATGGGCTGATGTAACGGAGTTTTACCGGCATTGCAATTATAACTGGGCTTTCTTTCTATACAGTCTGAAATGCTATTGTGAAGAAGGTAAGGGCATCAATTATCAGCAGCGACAATAGCTACATTTCCAGGATTTTCTTCATACTCGCTTCGGTATAACCGGCACTTGCAGTCATGCCTTTCCCTCCGATACAGGTACGGATATGGATGCAATTGTCGATATCATATTCCAGAATCCTTTCAGTAGGGTGCTGCGGATAAAACCCGGCCCAGGTAGTCCCCATATCTCGGAGGTTAAAATTCACTATCCTTTCCCCCTCCTTCAGCATCAGTTCATTGATGTGTTGTTTTACATTAAAGCCAAGATCATCGAAATGGTTTGCTGCAGCGTATTCATGAGAATCGCCAATGATAAAACTACCATCTACCGCTTTCTTAAAGAGCAGGTGGATTCCCCATTCTTTCAGTTCCCGGTAATGCTCAGGAATGGTCAGATTTTTAAATGAAGGGCAATACTCTTCAAAGCTCTCGTACCTTCTGATCGTTAAACCGGTCAGGATGTTTCCTTCCAATGCCACCTCCGGCATTGGAACAGTACGCATCATTTGTAGTTTACTGACCACCTGGCCGCTGCTGGCAAACAGCTCGGGAAACAATAACTTAAATTCGTAGCCATTACAAAGTACCGCTTTATCTGCCGAATAAATCCGGCCTCCGGACAAGCGTATTTCAACTCCCTGTCCGCTGGCAGCACAATCAATTACCGGCGAATTGGTCAGTAAGGTATATCCTTTAAATTTCCCCTGCATAAATTCCTGCAAACGATAAATCATTAAAGCCGGTTCTACACTAACTTCCTGCTCAAAGAACAACGCTTCTTTCGCATAGGTTCCTTTGATAGCGGGATATCTGGTCAGGATCTGTTCTTTTCCAAGGATCTCCTGAGTATAACCTAAAGTATCATAATGAGCTTTTAACTCATGGATCAGGTTTTGTTCTTCCTCATCAGAAGCCAGGTATACACTGCCATTTTTTCTTACCGAAATATCAAATTCCTGCTGGATTTCCTGATAGATCTCCAGGCCCCGGACACCATAATCAAACCATACTCCCGACATGCCGGAGGGAACCACCTGACCAAAGTTTCTTACGGTAGCACCAACCGGATAATTGTCTTTTTCCAGCTGCAACACCGTCTTACCACTTTTTAAAGCATGGTAAGCATGAAAAGTGCCCAGTATTCCTCCACCAATTACGATCAGGTCATAATGTTTAGTACTCATTTTTCAATTTTTTAATCCTGTTTATAAGAGACCTCTTTCGGTTCTGTTTTAAGCCGGAAAGGGTAATATTACTTTCTTTTTTTTATTCTTTAAACTTTTCTGACGGAAATAGAGCAGGGAGAACATGCTGCAGGTAACCCCTACCACAGCCGCAATGACTGCACTTTGTCTGAAGAAATGCCCCCAACTGATGTCTGCGTCTCCAAACTCTTTGAACAGCAGGATGCTCACACTTCCCAGGTATCCGATAGAATCCGCTATATACATCACGAAACCGATATTGCTTTTGTAGTGAAACGTGGCAATCATGCGTTCAAAGAAAATCGCGTTGTAAGGAATATAAGCCATATACAAGCCCATTCCTACCATGACCATCCAAACCACCGGACTGATGTAATGTGCATCAAAGAGCAGCGTTCCAATCCCTGTGAGTGCGCATCCTGCGATGATCATTCCATGGATGATGATAAATGCCCTCAGGTTATTCTTTACCAGGATCAGCAAGCTCACCAGCGACAATACGACGAGGGCAATAAAACCGTCTATTTTGGTATAAATATGGTTATCGGTAACCCCCAGGTCATGCCAGATCTCGACTTCAAAGTTATCCCTCAGGTCGCGGATTACTGTAAGTACGACATAGATGATCACCGTAAGCACAATTCCAGGCAGGAAATTAAGGATAAATTTTCTGCGTTGCGCCGCATCCATTGGTGCTCTTTTCGTTCTCAGCAACTGATCTTCTTTCGTTGGCGGGGGCATCACTTCCAGAAAACCGACAAACAACAAGAGTGGAACAACAAACAGCAAACCGGTACAAAAAGGCATCCAGTATTCATTTACCGGAAAAAAGTCCATGATTGTTCTGGCCACTGTTTTTATAAAGCCCGAAGCAAAGATCAGGCTGACCGACAGGATTGCTCCCATAAACTCGGTATTGCGCCTCCCTTCCAGATAACTAAAAACCAGGCCCCAGATCATTCCCAATGGAAAACCATTGATGAGCAGAAAGGCAATATTCCAGGGGGTTGGAACCAGTGCAAAGCCCAGCAATGCCAGCCAGGAGACCCCAATCAGTTTAAGGATACTACGGCCTCTGTTTTTTCCTGAGGACTCTGCGATAAAACGAATGCCATAAAATTTGCTGAACGTATAACCCAATACCTGGGCAATGACCAGCCATACTTTATAATCTATCCCCAGGTAGCTATGTCCATCAAAGGTACCTGCTGTAAATGCTTTTCGAAAAGCATACATACTCGTATAGCAACCAAAAGCTGCCAAACCAGCCAATATTGAGATCTGGTAATACGACCATCCGGCAACCTTGTTCCGGCAATGCTGTAAGAGGCTCATCCTGAAATTACTGACTGATGATTTCCAATACTTCCGAAATGTCATCAATGATGTGCGTAGGATGATACTGCAGCAATTCATTATGGGTAAATGCACCCGTGGTAATACCAATAGTGTATTTACAACCCGAATTTAAGCCCTCATTTACATCCACCTCGGTATCCCCTACCTTCGCCACTTCCATCGGATCAGTGATATTTAACCCTGCCATGATCTTTTTAATCATATCCGGATAAGGTCTTCCCTGGGGTACTTCATCACTTGCTACCATGTAATCAACGGTATCTTCCCATTTCAGACGGGAAATGATGATGTCTGCGATATCTTTTGAAAATCCGGTATCCAATCCGATTTTTATTCCCCGTTTCTTCAGCTGAATAAAAGTATCTTCTACATTCGGAAGCGGGACTACATCGGCTGAGGTCTGGTAAAAATTGATCATGAAGGATACAAAATCAGCATGGATATCAGCAATTAATGTGGCGGTAATTTTACCAGGGTCTGATTCCTCTTTCTGAAGAATCATTTCTATAGCTATAGGTTTTTCATAACCCATAATTGGATTGATGGCTTCAATATTTACTTCATAGCCATGGGCTTTCATGGCTTGCTGGAAAGCCAGACCTACGTAATTCTTATCTTTTACGGTGGTACCGGCCATGTCGAACACTACTAATTTTATGGGCATCTTAGAATATTTATATATTCTGCAATACTAAACTTTGTTTATTAATACTAAACAAAGTTAAAGTTAAGTAATTGTTAGTTTTCTTTATCTTCGCCCTGGCCGGTCAAACAGTCTGCCCGCTATTTTGTTAAGCTTATCAAAAAATAAACAGATGAAGTTCAATCCCATTGCTTTTGTCATTAATCTAGCCATTCCTTTAGCTGCCGGCGCGCTGGGCAGTATCCTGACTTTAACCTCTGTAAAAACATGGTACCCCACTTTAGCTAAGCCCTCG
The DNA here is from genome assembly GCF_001721645.1 of Pedobacter steynii. NCBI lineage: Bacteria > Pseudomonadati > Bacteroidota > Sphingobacteriia > Sphingobacteriales > Sphingobacteriaceae > Pedobacter > Pedobacter steynii. The sequence goes on from NZ_CP017141.1 coordinate 798,005, forward strand.
TTTAATCCCCCCGACAGCCTTTTTCCTCCGGTATGGACTTCCATATTCATTCTTATGGGCGTTTCCGCCTATCTGGTCTGGCAAAAGAGAGATCAGGTAGCTCATTTTCCACGTACTATCGCGATTTATTTTATACAGATCGTATTGAATATCTTATGGTCTTTTCTGTTTTTCTATGCCCATTCAATTGGTGCAGCCCTGTTTGAAATCTTCGCATTGCTGATTGCAATAGTGATCAATGCATTGGTTTTCTACAGAATAGATAAGGCAGCGGGGCTCCTTTTCATCCCTTATTTTTTATGGGTATGCTTTGCAAGCCTGCTGACTTACAACATTTTCATTCTGAATTGATAATTTACCGGACAACAGCTGAAAACATAAGTGCTTTTGCTACATTTGGGATGTTTTTTATGATCATAAATGATTTATAGCCCAATGAAACATATATTCTTATTATTTTTTCTATTCCTGAGTTCTGTAGTCGTTTCTGCACAAAATGCAGACATCAATAACTTTATTGTTAAAGAAAGTTTGCTCAAAAACAGCAAGCTGGCCATTATTGCGGCAGACTCACTAGGCAATCCGATCGAAAAAATTAATGGGATATATACGTTTACGGTGAGTGGTTTTACCCAATCCATCACCTTTAATGATGGGGTTGGGGTCTTGCCCTTACAGCTGGAAAGGTCTGCATTTGTGTACCTTAAACACCAGAATGATAAAGGCACACACAGTAAGCTTTTATACGTTTACAAAAAGGACGGCACGCTAAATCCATATACGATCAATAGCATGTGGCTGATCCTGTTTCCGGTTATCCTGGTCTTTCTGGCCTTTGCATTCCGGAAATTCATCATCGTTGCGGTAATCCTTTTGCTGATTTTCTTTTATTTCAACCATAGCAATGGCCTCAACGTCTCGACTTTCTTTGAAACGGTCTTTGACGGTTTAAAGAAAATGTTCTAGAAAGGCATTCCTATTCCAAAGTTGTATTGTACGAAGCGGTAGCTATCCGGTGAATTTTTCTCCTTATAGACGTTTTTAAAATCTCTGGCTCCGCTGAGGAACTTACTGATCACCCATTGGTCTGATCCGGTGAATTGCGGGTCTTTAAGTTTTAGTCCGACGTCAAAGCGGAACACGAAATATTGTACGTCATATCTAAGTCCTACTCCGGTACCGATAGCGATCTGTTTGCCTAGATTTTTAAGCTGGAACCTCGTTTCCGGATATCCGGAGGCAGCATCAGAGATATTCCAAACATTTCCCATATCTAAAAACACAGCCCCTTTTAACTTAGCTCCAAAAAATTTATCCAGCAGCTTATACCGGTATTCCAGGTTGGCCTCAATGTGCATCTCTCCCAACTGGTCAATGCCATAAAGCGCCTGGCGGGCCTCCTTACTATCCAAGCGGTCTCCCCGGTTATAATTACCAGGGCCAAGTGTTCTTGCCTGCCATGCCCTGACTCCTGAGGATCCTCCCGCAAAGAATAACTTCTCAAAAGGAATTTCTCTTGAGTTTCCATAAGCAAAACCTGCTCCCGCATTTAGCCTGGCTACGAATTGCTTATCACCTCCCAATCCTTTGTACCAACGGATGTCGACTTCGGGACGGAAGTATTGATTAAAGGGAAGCCCTAAAATTTTAGCATAATTTTCGTTATCAGGATCATATTTTCCACCTCCGATTTTAGAAATTGCCTGCAGCAGATTTCCTGCCACATCCACATTTCCCCTCAGGTAAACAAAACTGCGATTGCTCAATAACTTGTCTGCATTCAGGGAATAGACATACTTGATACCAAGAGTAATGTCTTTACGCTTCAACAACCTTATCGTATACAGATTGTTCTTCACGATATCAGGAATACCTCCTGCGCTATCGGTTTCATTAAAGAGCAATCCACCGAACCGATATTCAAAATTCAGAGGAGTAAGGGAATGCAGCTTCGATTTGGTTTCGATAAATTCATAGGTCAGAGAGGTTAAAAACACCTGACGTTTAAAAAAATCTTTCTGCAAGGCGTATACATAACTGGTAGAGAAAACCGTATGTGGCATTCCTCCCTTTCCGGTAACATATTTGGAAAATATAGGGGCCATTAACCTGGGTACAGAGAGACTTGCGCTTACCGAGAAATCACGTTGGTAAATATCACTGAAGAGGTTACCCCCTTGTCCGATTCTTGACTGTAGGCCTCCCTTAACCTGAAATTCAAAGCGTTCAGCTCCTCTGAGAAAGTTGTTATTCGTATAAGTGTTACTCAATGTGAAACCTACCGTCCCCCCGTTAAAAGGAACTTCTCCTTCCACCCTGTTGCTCATGATTTTCTGAGGTATCAACTGAATAAAAGGGTTCACCTTATTGGAGCTGTCTTTGGCTTTCTGATAATCAATCTTTACATTTTTGAAAACATTCAGCTCATACAAACGGTCGAAAGTGACGTTTTCATTCCGAATATCATATTGCTCCCCCTGACGTAAAAAGTTATACCTGACTATCGGGTTTCTTCTGAACTTTTTTGAAAGGTCGGTATACCTCAATCCCCTAAAGATCCGCTTATTTAAGACTATGGAATCCGGATATCCATCTGAATTTGGTGCAATCAATACATTGGTTTCTCCGATCGTATATTTAACATGATGTGGTTTATCCAATGGATTATCAATCTGCAAAGTTACTTTTGCCTTGCTTGCATTACTATTAGAATCGACCAGGTATTTCACATAAGGTTTGGCGAAATCAAAATACCCGTTTTCCTTCATCATCTGATAAATCTGGTCTCTTTCGTATCCCAGGGAATCATCATCGTAACGCATGCCCTTTTTAAAATGGGTAAACAAATCCTTTTTTGACAAATACAAGTCTTTCACCGTCTGATCGGGAATCTGATAATCAATCTCACTGATGGAAAACTCGGGCCCCATCTTCGCGGTAAAAAGCACTTCTGCTTTTTGGTCTTTCACCTTGATATCTGATTTTACCTTTGCCATAAAATAACCTTTGGAAGCCAGGTATTTTTCAATCTGGTTGCGAGAAATTTCTACCAGCGCACTATCCAGAATAGGTGGCGGACTTCCAATAGACTTGATATTGCTCGTTTTATAACGACCGTTCTTGGTATTGAAAATATTGTACAGAAACACATTCACCCCGATTGTGGAGGTAGGCCTGATGTCTTTCTGAATATAATTGTAAGCCTCTTCTTCGAAAGTTTTATTTAAGCTGTCAATTTTTACTTTTTTAACAACGGATTGGTAGTCTTCAATATATTTTGTTGAGGAACATCCTGTGACAAAAACAATAATAAGTAGTAATATTGCACGAAACCCGACATTCTTTTTATAATTATAGTATGCTTTCAAAATCTCAAATAAGTTTTATTAAATCGTTACATCAAAAAAAGTACCGTAAAGAAAATGGGATATTTATTATTGAAGGTATAAAATCTATTGCAGAGTTTATTCAATCTTCATACCAGATTCATAGCATCTACTATCTGGCACAATATCAGCCGCTACTCCCCGCTTTACCGGCAAATATAAAGTTATTTGAAGTAAACAACGCCGAACTGGATAAGATTAGTACCTTACAAACCCCACAAGGGATTCTTGCCCTCGTTCATATCCCTGAAAATCCGGCGTTGGCCATCAGACAACTCCAAAATACTTTTTCTTTAGTACTCGATGATGTACAGGATCCGGGAAATCTGGGTACCATTATCCGCACTGCAGACTGGTTTGGCTTTAAACAGATCATTTGCTCCAACCATACAGTGGAAGTCTATAATCCAAAAACCGTACAGGCAACGATGGGTTCATTAAGCAGGGTAAATGTCTTTTATCAGGACCTTGCTCCTCTTATATCGGCAACAACTATTCCGGTATTCGGGGCGGTATTTAATGGCAAAAGCATCTATGATACGAACTGGGGAAAGGAAGGATTGGTCATTTTGGGTAATGAAGGGCAGGGAATTTCCCCGGAAATCATCGGATTGATTACCGATCCGGTCACCATTCCCAGGATTGGAGGAGCAGAATCTTTAAACGTAGCTGTTTGTGCTGCAATACTATGCGCAGATATTAGCAGAAATTTTCAGAAATAAATTGCATACTAAGTTATAATTACTATTTTTGCATCCTGAATTTCAACAGGTCGAGTGGCCGAGTGGCTAGGCAGAGGTCTGCAAAACCTCCTACAGCGGTTCGAATCCGCTCTCGACCTCAGATTTATAATAAATTAAAAAATTAAAGGTTTACACCATGGCAGTTACGAGATTAAAAAGAAAAGACAGAAGAAATAAGACTTTCGCTAAATTAGACGTGAAAAACTTAAAGTTAGCTACAAACATTGAATTAGGTAGCCGTTCTAAACAATCTACTAAAGATCAATTGGCTAAAAACAATGCAGTCTTAGACAAACTTACTGCAAAAGCATAAGTTTCTGTTTCAAAACACAAGAAAAAGACCTTAGGATATCCTAAGGTCTTTTTTTATGCCTATAAAAAAGTAGCGGTTACCACGCCGCTACTCATATAATTACCTATTAACCTAATCATCCCTAATTAGATCAACAGTAAAAATACAACAAAGTTGCGTTAATAAAAGTTAAATGATGTTAAAAGAATAAAAAAAGAACCCGCTTAAACGAGTTCTTTACAAATTCTTTTCACGATACCAGGACCTTCATAAATAAAACCGGTATACAGCTGCACCAGAGAAGCTCCGGCCTCCAGCTTATCTTTGGCATCCTGCGGAGAATGAATCCCTCCTACCCCGATAATCGGAAATGCTTTATTTGATTTATTGGACAGGTACCTGATCACTTCTGTTGAACGAACGGTTAAAGGTTTCCCACTCAGTCCTCCGGCTTCATTCAGGACGGCATCACTTGTATGCAGCCCGGACCGGTCAATAGTCGTATTCGTCGCGATTACACCTGCAATCTTTGTTTCCATTACAATCTCTACGATATCATCCAGCTGTTCATCAGTCAGGTCAGGAGCGATTTTCAGCAGGATTGGCCTGCAAACCTCATGAGTCTGGTTTCTTTGCTGTAAAGTATTCAGTAAATGCATCAGCGGCTCTTTCTCCTGCAATTCTCTCAGGCCTGGTGTATTTGGAGAACTCACATTGACTACAAAATAATCCACCACATCAAACAGGCGGTCAAAACATTTGATATAATCGTTTACCGCCTCTTCGTTAGGGGTACTCTTATTCTTTCCGATATTTCCACCGATCACGATGGTTTTATCTTTGTCCTTCAGCAGCCTCAAACGCTCTGCCAGCGTATCCACCCCTTTATTATTAAAGCCCATGCGGTTGATGATTGCCTCATCTTCCTGCAGGCGGAACATCCTTGGCTTGTCGTTTCCAGGTTGCGGTAATGGGGTAACAGTTCCGACTTCAATAAAGCCGAACCCCAGGTTACTCAATGCCTCAATATATTCTCCGTTTTTATCAAATCCCGCGGCAAGACCTACCGGATTTCTAAATTTAATCCCAAAGACCTCACGCTCCAGCCCTTTGATATTGACATCAAAGCTGCTGCGTAAAACGGTCTTCCCTAAAGGGAAATGATTGTGAAACCAATTCAGTTGTTTCACCACAAAATGGTGCACTTTTTCGGGATCAAACTGAAAGAATAAGGGCTTAATTAGACGATACATGTAAAGAATAATAGAAGGTGTTTAGACAAAACGCAAAAATACGCAGTTATGTTAACAAAATACTAAGAATGCAGATAAAATTCCTGATCCCGCAGATTGCCTGAGGAACAGCTTTTTAGCAAAACTGCAGAAACACGCAAAAAACAACCCTTTAGACCCTGTAAAACAAGGAAAATAAATTACAAAACGATCGCTAATAATATACAGATGAAGAGCAAACAAAATTGTATTTTTGTAGCAAATGATTTCAATAAACGACTTAACATTCCTGATAGGCTCCAGAGCTTTATACGAAGAGGCAAACTGGCACATTAAACCAGGCGAGAGAATTGGATTAATCGGAGCCAACGGAACCGGTAAATCTACCCTTCTAAAAATAATAGTTGGAGAGTATGGCCCTTCTTCGGGTACCATTTCCATGTCCAAAGACCTGAAGATAGGTTACCTGAACCAGGATTTACTTTCTTACGATTCACACCATAGTATTTTACACGTTGCGATGGAGGCCTTTGAGCGCCAAAATCAACTTCATGATGAGATTGAAGTACTCTTAAAAAAGATTGAAACTGACTATTCTGAAGAAGTTTTAAACAAACTGAGCGATAAGCAACAGGAGTTTGAGGCCTTAGACGGGTATAACATAGAATACAGAGCCAATGAGATCCTTGCAGGTCTGGGTTTCAGTACTGCAGATCAGCACCGGCCATTGAATACTTTCTCCGGAGGATGGAGGATGAGGGTAATGCTTGCAAAAATACTTTTGCAGACACCAGATATCCTTTTGCTCGATGAGCCTACCAACCACATGGATTTACCTTCCATCAAATGGCTGGAAACTTATTTGTTAAGCTTTGAAGGTGCCATTGTGATCGTTTCTCACGATAGGTATTTCTTAGATAAAGTAGTGAACCGTATTGTAGAATCCCGCAAAGGAAAACTCACCCCTTACGCCGGAAATTACACCTTCTATCTGGAAGAAAAAGCCCTTCGCGGTGAAATCCAGAAAGGAGAGTTTAAAAACCAGCAGGCAAAGATCAAACAGGAAGAACGCCTGATTGAACGTTTCCGTGCCAAAGCTTCCAAAGCAAAAATGGCACAGTCAAGGATGAAAGCCCTGGACAAAATGGAACGTGTGGAAGATGTTGATGATGACAACCCGACAGTTAACTTCCAGTTTAAGTTCTCTAAGCCATCCGGCCGCCACGTAATCCGCATAGAGGAAGCCACAAAAAGCTATCCGAATGTAGATATCCTGGAGAATGCCGAAGGTGTAATTGAAAAAGGTGATAAAATTGCTTTAATTGGTGCCAACGGTAAGGGTAAATCCACCTTGCTACGGATCATTGCAGGTGCAGAAGCCTTTCAGGGTAAATGCGAAACCGGTCATAATGTAACCACCACTTTCTTTGCTCAGCATCAGCTGGAATCTTTACACCTGGACAATACCATTCTGGAGGAACTTCAGGCATTTGCCCCTAAGCATACCGATACAGAATTACGTGGTATCCTGGGTTGTTTCCTTTTCACCGGTGATGATGTTTTCAAGAAAATCCGCGTATTATCCGGAGGAGAGAAATCAAGGGTAGCATTAGCGAAGTCTTTAACAACAGACTCTAACTTCCTGATTCTGGATGAGCCTACGAATCACCTGGACATTCAATCTGTAAACATTCTGATCCAGGCATTAACCCAATATGAAGGTACTTTTATTGCCGTATCTCACGATAGGTATTTCCTGGATAATGTGGCCAATAAAATATGGTTCATCGAAGATAAAGACATTAAAGAGTATCCGGGTACTTATGCGGAATACGAGGAATGGAATGCCAAAAGGCCTCCTGCTGCTCCTTCCACTGTTCCGGTCAGACCTGACAAAGAAGTGAAGCCAAAGGTAGCAGAAGAGAAAGCGGCTCCCAGCAATCAGCAGCAATTAAAAAAGCTGAATGATCAATTGAAGAAAATTGAAGCAGAGATCGCTGTTTTCGAACAAAATGTAAAAAGTATAGAAGCTGAAATTGCCGATGAAACTGTATATTCAAATGCAGTAAAACTGGCAGCAGCCAACAAAAATTATATTGATGCCAAGCACGAGCTGGACAATGCCCAGAATAAATGGGAAGAACTGGCTTCGGACATTATGGAAATGGAAGAAAAATGATAAAACCAGGCGGATTCTTATTCCTGCTGTTATTAAGTATACAGATTGCTGTGGCTCAGAACCGGCAATTTGTATACGACAATAAAGTTTACCTGCCCGAAATAAGGACGGTACAATGTTACAATACACAGAAAGAACAATCCCTGCCTGTTATCGCACTGAACTCTAACGAACAGCTTTATTTTTCTTTTGATGACCTGAATGGTGGCAGTAAAATCTATTCCTATACCATAGAGCAGTGTACTTCCGACTGGAAGCCATCCCGTCTTTCCCCGCTGGATTACCTGGAGGGCCTTTCCGAAGACAGAATTACGGAATATAAATATTCTTTCAGCACTTTACAGAAATACACCAATTACTCCCTGATCTTACCCAACTCCCAGATTAAACCGAAAATATCCGGTAACTACTTACTGAAAGTATACGAGGAAGGTAATCCTCAGCAGGCTGTGCTCTCTCAACGGTTTTATGTGGTTGGTAAACAAGTCGATGTAGGGATTAATGTTACGGCAAGTCAGCAGGTTTCCCTGCGTCAGCGCAACCAGAAGATAGATCTGACCATCGCCCATACTACGCCGATACAGAATCCTTCCCTTGATTTAAAAGCGGTCATCATGCAAAATGGCATTCCTCAGACTGCCATACTCAATACAAACCCAACTTTTATCAGACCCGGCGCATTGGTATACAACGACCTGAACAGCAACGATTTCCCTGCAGGGAATGAATTCAGAAAGTTTGATATCCGCAGCTTCCGGTATAAAGCGGAGAATGTACAGGAAATCATCAGAGAAGATACTGCGATTAACGTTACCCTCTTTACCGACATCAACGGCAATGCCGCCAAGTTTACCAACAGGTTTGATGAGAACGGCAACTTCTACATCAGAAATATGGAAGGCCGGGATCCAAATACAGACAGCGATTATGCCAATATTCAGTTTAGCTTAAATGCCAGCCCTCCGGCTACCGCAGGAGACGCCTATGTAGTGGGCCGTTTCAATAACTATGTATTAAATGAAGCGAGTAAGCTCAGTTATGAGCCTTCCCGTCGTCGTTTTTATAAAAACATCAAGTTAAAACAAGGCTTATACGATTATAAGTATGTATGGCTGGATAAGCAAAGCGGAAAAACAGATCAGTCCCTGTTTGAAGGGTCTTTCTTCGAAACAGAAAACACCTACCAGGTATTTGTCTATTACCGCAGACCGGGTTCCCGCTGGGAAGAACTCATTGGTTTTGTGAATGTGAATACCACCAAAAGATAAAGCTTAGTTTTCCTGTTTAAATACCCATACTGCAAGGCTTTCCGCATCACAGAAAAACTCTGCCCAACCGGTTTCATTTACCCTTACTTCCTCTTTTCTACCACCTATTGCATCGATCATGAGCTTTCCCTGATGTTCGATCCCCATTTCCATTGCCTTAAAACCTTCCGCTCCATTGCTCATCAATACTGCCAGGCCGGAATCTTCCTTTTCGGGGATCCCTGCCCTTGTCCAGCCGATGCAATTGGAAAAATCCAGGTAATCGCGCTGTGGTCCATAAGCGAGTGCCTTTCTGATCTTAACCATTGCGCTTAAGGAAGACAATACCGGAAGTTCTACGCTCACCTCTTTCCCTTCTTTATTTTCATCTGTATACTTCGCCCCATACAGGTCAGGATAAAAAAGGCAGGGGATCCCCTGCTCCCGAAAAAGGATTAAGGCATAGGCCAGTGGGCGAAACCACCATTCCACGTAAGATTCCAATGCCTGTAAAGGCTGCGAATCATGGTTGTCTACAAAAGTAACCGTCAGCAAAGGATGACTTTGAACCAGGGTATCGTCAAATATTTTAGTCAGGTCGTAATGTTCCTTCTCTTTGGCTGCAAGCTGAAAATTCCGGTGAAGAAGGGAATCAAACAGCTGCATTCTCCCCTCTGTCAGCTCCAGATAATGCTGAAGCTCTTCCCGGCTTTCGATATTCCAGTTTTCTGCTACTACAAAAAAACCTTCTTCAAAAGTAGCTTTCATATGGTCCAGCCAATCGATTAAAAACTCAGTAGAGATGTGTTTCACTGCATCCAGCCGGAATCCCCTCATGCCGCAGGTATGAACATACCACTCTCCCCATTGTTTCAGGTCTGCCCTCACTTCCGGATTCCTGAACTCCAGGTCATTGAACATCAGGTAATCATAATTTCCCAGTTCCTTAGAGGGTACCTCCTCCCATCCTTCCCCATATTGGTTCTGAATGGAAAAGATACCCGTTTCTTTCCGGTCCTCCGCCCAGTCTATTCCGCTAAAACAATCTTTATCCCATATGAACGAAGAATATTGTCCTCCTCTTCCAGGGAAATCAAACCGGGTCCATGCCTCAATTTCAAATGCTTCTGAAGTAAACTCTTCTCTGTTTTCAGGATTGACAGACCTGACCATCACCTTTTCCAGCTCATCAGCTCCCGCCTTATGGTTAAAGACCACATCCGCAATAACCGCAATTCCATTTTGCTGCAACACCTTTATGGCTTCCTGATAAGCAGCCTTAGACCCATACTTCGTTTCTACCGTATCCTTTTGATTAAATTCACCCAGATCGTAAAGATCATAAGGGTCGTAACCTACAGAAGAAGCTCCCGAACTTGCTTTATAAGCCGGAGGAAACCAAAGCCCCGTAATACCTGTCCCGGCGAGTGCTTCCGCTTCATTTTTTGCTTTATCCCATAACTTTGCTTCTTCATTATAGTACCAATGAAAATATTGCAGCAGCGTTTGATTGTCCATGTTTAACAATAACACCAGACCTTATAATTTGTTTATCAGGCTTTACAGAATTCCCTATCTTTGAAGGATATTAATTTTATCCGGTGGCGACAACAATTTACGGGTATATTAATCCGTTAAAGCATTTTACGAATACCATGCAGTTCAGATTTCATTTTTACTCCCTCCTATTTGCCGGATGCCTCAGTTTCAGCCCCTTCATTGGAAGGGCACAATATGCAGACAGCACTTTACAACAGCCCACAGCTAACCATTTCTGGAAAAGTTCCTTTGTTAAAAAATCCACGGTTCCGGTTCTGATGTTCGGAGCTACTGCCCTGACCTGGCCTCACCGTAAAGAGATCAGAGAGGTAAGGAACCGGTTCATTCCAACATTCAGGTATAAGTTCGATGATTACCTTCAATATGCCCCCGCCGCCGCGGTTGTGGCCCTGAATATGGCAGGAGTAAAAGGAAAGCACAGTCCGAAAAGGGCCTTTGTTTCCTATGCCTTCTCCCTCGGAATAATGGGAGCAGTAGTGAACGGTGTAAAACACACTGCAAGAGTAGAACGTCCTGATGCCAGTTCAAAGAATTCCTTTCCTTCCGGACATACCGCAATGGCTTTCATGAATGCGGCAGTTCTGGATAAAGAATACGGCGAATACAGGCACCCGCTATATGGGGTTGCAGGCTATGCGATGGCCACAGCAACCGCTTTAGGCCGGGGTTTAAATAACAGACACTGGGTAACAGACGTACTTGCCGGTGCTGGTGTGGGGATTCTCTCCACGGAAGTCGGCTATCTGATTACCGACCAGCTATTTAAAAACAGGGGCATGAATGAACCTGTAAAAAGAAACCCCATCCCTATTCAGGCCAGACCAAGTTTTCTGGAGATGCACCTTGGTTATGCCACTGCGACCAGCAGAGATCTGGCCGCAGTAGAAGATGGCGGTGTCTATAGCCGGGATGGCTTTAATTATGGGCTGGAGGGTGCCTGGTTCCTCAATAAAAATTTCGGCATTGGCGGAGAGTTTGCCTTTACCAGTTTCCCATTAAGTTCAGAAAAGGCAGACCTTGGTCCGGACATCAGGGAGATCAGCAATGATTTGTTCACTCAGGCGCTTGGGGTAAGGTACCTGAATATAGGCCCCTATTTTAGTCTCCCGCTAGCCAACAACTGGTTTGTTACCGCAAAATTAAATGCAGGACTTTCTTCGGGCAGTAAGGGGAACATTATCCTCAACATCAAAGAAGAATATCAGAAAGAATACGGGACAGCAGAATTGCCATACCTGAAATATAAACCCAAAGCTGCGCCAAGCTGGTCTGCAGGCATAGGTATTCAAAAAAGAATTGGCAGAAATACGGCCATTAAGGCCTATACCACCTATTTTGGATCTGCCCATGAATTTGATATGGATATCCTTCAGGACATCGATGATGACGGCCATTACATTTACGAACACGTACCTGATGACCATATCAAGACCAGGTTCAACCACCTGACCTTTGGCATTGGTATTACCGCATTTATCTGGTAGATATGTTCATTTTTACTTACTTTTGCAGAAATTATGAGCACAAAAATAAAAAGCCCGAAAGAATCTTTCACCATCATGAATGAATTGGTATTGCCGAATGATACCAATACACTTAACAATTTAATGGGGGGCCGACTGCTCCACTGGATGGATATCGCCGCGGCTATTTCTGCTCAGAAACACTGTAACCGGATCGTCGTTACCGCATCTGTAGATAACGTATCTTTCAAACAACCGATCAAACTTGGGGATGTGATCACCATTGAAGCGAAAGTTACCCGTGCATTCAATACTTCTGTAGAAGTGAGACTTGATGTATGGGCTGAAAACATTCCTTCAGGAAGCCGTGTAAAATCAAATGAGGCCTATTATACCTTTGTAGCGGTAGACCAAAGCGGAAGAACCATTCCGGTACCGGAACTAAAGCCGGAAACAACAGAGGAAACCGAGTTATTTGAGGGGGCTTTAAGAAGAAGACAACTGCGTTTAATCCTTGGCGGAAAAATGAAAGCCAATGATGCTAAAGAACTTAAGGCGCTGTTCTTCGAAGATTAAAACCATAGCCACATAAATCCGTTATTAAATTAAAAAGGAAATATGACGACATACACGACACTCATTATTTTAAGCGGACTTGTCATTTTTTCTTACCTATTTGATCTTGTAGCCAGTAAAACCAAACTACCTTCTGTACTGCTGCTCCTGCTTTTGGGAATTGGTTTACGTGTACTGGTAGACAATCTTCAGCTACATACTTTTAATTTTCTGACGATCCTGCCTACATTAGGCACTGTGGGGCTAATCCTGATCGTTTTTGAAGGCTCCCTGGAACTCAAATATGAGCGGGAGAAAAACAAACTGATCAAAGGAGCATTCCTGTCGGCTTTTTTTATTTTGATAGCCACAGTATCGATCATTACCTTTATCATCTATCAGATCACCGGAAAAGAGCTGTACGTATGTTTTACCAACGCCATCCCTTTCAGCGTGATCAGTTCTGCAATTGCCATTCCTTCTGCCGCAGCTTTAAGTAATAAAGGGAAAGAATTTATCATTTACGAATCTTCCTTTTCCGACATATTAGGGATTATCCTTTTCAATTTCGCCATTTCGAACCCTCATATCTCTGTTTCTTCATTTGCAGGATTAGGGCTGAATACGATACTGATCCTCATACTTTCTGCCGTTTCGGGGATTACCTTGCTCTACCTGATGGGCAGGATTTCACACCATATCAAATTCTTCCTGATCATTTCGATCCTGATTCTGGTATATGCCATCGGACAATCCTACCATTTGTCGTCACTGGTGCTCATCCTCTCATTTGGCCTGTTCCTGAACAATGCAGATACGATAAAGCATGCTTATTTCAGGAGCGTATTTATCTATAAGAATTTATCAAATGACCTGACACAATTGTATCAGCTATCAGCGGAAAGTGCTTTTATTATCCGCACGTTTTTCTTCGTGATCTTCGGATTCACTATGAATATCTATGCGCTGAATGATGGAATTGTGATTGCAAACGGACTGATTATCCTGGCTACGATATTTGTTATCCGTTTTGTTTACCTGAAACTTTTCAGAAAGGAAAATAGCGGCACAGAATCTTTTATTGCCCCCAGAGGGCTGATCAGTATCTTATTGTATTTTAACCTACCTCCGGCACTAAAAATACCAGAGGTAGGCACGGCTTTTCTCTTCATGGTGGTATTGGGGTCAAGCCTGATTATGAGTATTGGTTTGCTATCTGCAAAGAAAACAGTGCAAGTTGCATCACCTGCAGAACATTAAACGGAACCCATTTCCAGGATCTTATCAAACTCCTCTGCTTTAAGCTGCATGACAGACAAGCGTCCCTGTCTAACCAGGGAAATATCTTTTAAGCTTTCTTCTGCTTTGATTTGCTCTAAGCTAACCGGAGTCTTTAAAGCTTCCAGCGGAGCAAGGTCAACCACTACCCAGTTGGCATCTTCTGTAGTCGGATCCTGATAGAATTCTTTTACCACTTTAGCAATTCCAACCACATTTTTTCCTTCATTACTATGGTAAAATAATACAAGGTCCCCTTCTTTCATCAATTTCAGGTTATTGCGTGCCTGATAATTTCTTACACCATCCCAGAAGGTTCTTCCATCCTGGTTAAACTTTTCCCAACTGTATTTAAAGGGTTCACTTTTTACGAGCCAATGATTCATGGTATTCTTTAGTTAAATGTATCCGGAGATTTCAGCTATTTCTCCGGTTGTATGATTCAGATGTCAAAACTAACAAATCAGAACGGATTAGGAAACATGCAGGCAATATCAGTAGCATTTTTACTGCATCTAAAGTATCTTGATTGAATTTGCTATTTTAGCATATGGAATCGAACGAGTTAAGGACAGGTAATATTGTAAATTTTCTTAATGGGAGTTCCTGGCTTCAGGGTTATGTGAAAAGTATTGGTGAGTCTAAGTCTGTAATTGATAGCTGGGTGGTTAAAAACAAGAATTTACAAGGTATTAAAATTCTCAAGCTTGGTTATGTGCATCAACTACAGAATCTTTATTTTGCTTTATTTGCAAAAGAGTTGAATCAAATCGAAAAATAACAATTTAGCCACAGGTTCTTCAATCACGTCTGAACTTATCTAACACTGTCGAGAGTTCTTCTGCTTTATTTGTCCCGATAAGCAATCTTCCATGGTTGTTAAATTCCAATTGCAGCCCCTGGTTCCCTGAAATATTAAATGCGTTTCCTTTATTTCCAGTCCTGATTCCCCAGCCCCCATACTCCCCTATTGGATGATAACTCCGGACATAAAACCGATCAATTACCTCCTAGGAATAATATTTAAAAGACCTGTGAAAAGGAAAAAACCTCACATAAACCCCATCAGTTTGAATGCGGGTTTCCAGTCGGAAGTTGAAGAACAGGATGCTCAGTAAAAAAACAAATCCGGTAATGAATAAAAGTGCTGTATCCGTTACCGGTTTTACAGGATGCTTACCCGTTGCTTAGCCGCTGTACACTCGCTCTTGAGCGTGTCTGCACCGAGTATACACCGCATATAGAGCTAGTTACCCTAAAACTTGTTACCTGCAAGATACAAAGCAAATTCCTTGCTTAGTGTTGGACAGGATTTGCTAATTGATAGTGGACACCTGCCAAGTTGAGCCGAAATCGCCATGCCAATGTAATTTCAAAGAAGGCCTCGCTTCAAAACTATCTTTTTCTATAAAAACTGCTGGTTCCAAAAAGTACAATACCATTAGCCAATAGTACAAGATTCCGACTTCCTCATTCCAGACTTTTGTCCTGTTAATCACTAATACCTCAGCAATGAAAAATTTATCAAACACTGGAATATTTGCCTTATTACTTTGCAGTAGTCTCACCATTATGGTGGGTACCGTAATAGCCCCGTCTTTAACAGAAGTGTCCGTACACCTGGGCTTTACCCGCAATCCAGGCTGGTTAATTACCTTACCCGCACTTGGCGTGGTACTGTTCGCCCCTATTGCAGGAAAACTGATGGACCGAAAAGGACCATATACCCTGATGTGTTGGGGATTGATACCATATGCCTTATTTGGCGTCATCGGAATATGGTTGAGCCATCCCATCATCTTAATTGCAGACCGCATTCTTTTAGGAGCTGCAACGGCCGCAATCCAGACGTCAGGAACGGGGCTGATCGCTCATTTCTTTGAAAATGAATCCCGCATAAAAATGATCGCCTGGCAGGGAATGGCCATTGAATCAGGCGGTGTACTGTTTCTAAGCCTCGGAGGGATTCTGGCGGAGCTCAACTGGCAATATCCTTTTTTTATTTACCTGATTGCCATCTTATGCCTGTTCCTTGTGAGGCTCAGTATTCCTAAAGTTAAGGCCATGCCCAATTCCGAAAAGCAGTTACAATCACCTACGATCCCCAAAAACATGATCCAAATCTTAAGCCATGTGGTCATGGCCATGATCCTGTTCTTCATCGTTGTCGTTGGCCTGCCTCAATACCTTCCTCATTCTTTTGGGTTCAGCACTTCCTTAACGGGCTATTTCATGGCTTTCATTTCCATCATTGCCGTATGCACAGCCAGTATCGTCCCACTGCTCATCAGACAGATCGGTTCAAAATACACATTGGCTACAGGTTTTGGATTTTTTGCAGCAGCACACTTACTGTATTTCTTTTCCGGTCATATCAGTTATCTGATCCTCGCTGCAATCGCTACCGGAACCGGCTTTGGGTTCACGATTCCCTTATTGAACCACCTGACGCTCGAAGAAAGCACATTCCATAACCGGGGGAGAAACCTTGGATATTATTCGATGGGAATTTTTGGAGGACAGTTCCTTTCCTCTTTCATCGAACTTTTATCACTGGACATGAAAACTACCTTTTTAATTGCTGCAACCATCGGCACACTGGTAGCTGCAAACCTCTTTTACCAGGCAAGAAAAACTGCCGCCAGCATTGTAAACAATAATTTTAACCTTAATAAATAAATATCATGAGAATTGAAGAAGCAAATGATCTGCTAAAACCCGGTTACCTTCCTTTTGAAGCCGGTTACAAACGTTACGAAGACGGACTATTGGTGATTGCCGCACGTTCCAGCCTGATGAACATTACCAAAGAAATGATAGAATGGTGGGTAGGTTATGTACACAACACGGAACAATATTCCTGGTGGCACAAAGAAGACCATGTATTCAGCGACTGGATCGGAGAACGCGGTACAGGGAAGTACATTGGCGGCACCCACATTGCACATGAACGCCTGGGAGGAAAGGAAGTCCACAAACTAAGGATCAACTTCCTGGATCCCGCTGTCATCATGGATACCGACAAATTTAAAGCTGCCGGAGTAACCGCCATTCATGCCCGTCTTGCGCTCGACGGAGAGCCTGGTTATGTGGCTAAACTACTTCATTTCGTTCGCGATACCCCTTATGGCTGTGAAATGCGAAGCCGGTTCTGGATGGGTTATTTCGAAGGTAATGACCTGAAGAACGATTTTGAAACCCGCAGCAGGATCTACCCGGACGAGATGGGTGCCGGACTGCTCAAACATTGTCATGAGGAGATGAGTAACCTTGGTATTTTCCTTCCTGAGCTTTATGAACGTGAAACAGGGATTAAAGTTAAGATCGGTTCAATGGCCGATGTCCTTTAACCCAATACTAATAAAAGCCACCTGTAGCATTACAATGCTACGGTGGCTTTTCTCATAACCTCATCAAAATACTATCTTTGCACATGAAGTTTACCCATCAGATAGATCCGGAAAAGTTTTTGATCTATAACCTGAAGAATTGTCCGGAAAGTTATCTCCAGAGTGCTCACCGGGAGGAATACTTTGAAATGATCTGGTTCAGGTACAAGGACAACATCAATCCTGAATCCCCGGAACAGGGTCAATACGTTTATCTGATTCCGCCTTACCGGGCCAACCCCATTGCCATAAAAGACAAAGAAGGTTGCCTGCTTGCGTTTAAACGGGATTACCTGGATGAGGACGACAAAGAGTACGCCCTTGATGTCTTCAACCTCTTCAACATACAAGGCCAGTATTCGCTCATTCCATTGGATATGGCTACGGTTGCCCGGTTTGTGCACCTTTATGTACTTATTGAAGAGGAATATCAGCATCCTTCAGGCACTTACCTCGTGCTAAAATCCCTGCTTAAGGTTTTTCTGCTGAACCTGATCAGGATCAACCAGAATGCTTTCTTAAACCAGGATGTCAATCAAAAACGCGTATATCAATTTATTCTCCTGATGGATGCACATTATGAGACAGAAAGAAAAGCATCATTTTATGCCGATAAATTAGGTATTAGTATCAAAAGGCTCAACCAGATCCTGGTAGAGAAAATGCATAAAACCCTGACGCAACTGCTCCACAACCGTGTGATTCTGGAAGCAAAAAGAAGATTGATCAGCAGTGATTTTACCATCAAGGAAATCGCCTATCAGCTTAATTTTGAAGATCCCGGATATTTCTCCAGGTTCTTTAAAAAGCAAACCGGGTTAAGTCCGGAGCAATTCAAAACCTCGACGGCAGGAAAACATTGATCTGTTATAGAATTGATTCCCTACATTTCAAACTCTATATTTGTACGGATTGCGATACCAGGCCTGAAAAACATTAGCCAAACCTATGAAAACCCTCAAAAAGATGATTACCAATATTGCTTCCATTTCTGATGCTTCAACCGAGAAGTTATGCAGTCTTTTTGAGGAGGTCCATTACCCAAAATCTCATCTCCTCTTTCGTCAGCATGAGATGGATCCAACCATTTATTTTATAAAATCGGGTATTGCCCGCGCCTATAACCGGACGGAAGACTGTGATGTAACCTTTTGGTTTGGGACGGAGGGTAATGCAGTGGCTTCTTACAATAGTTACATCAATCAGACTCCCGGATATGAGAGTGTCGAACTGCTGGAGGATACGGTACTTTATCGTCTTGAACATCAACACCTGGCTTTGCTATACGATACAGATATAGAAATTGCCAACTGGGGAAGAAAACTGATGGAGAAAGAAATCATCCTGGTAGAAGAAAGACTGATCTCCAGGTTATTACTCAACGCTACAGACCGCTACAAAAACCTGATGCGTGATCATCCTGAATTGTTGCAGCGGATACAGCTGAATTACCTCGCTTCTTACCTTGGCATCACTCCGGTTTCTTTAAGTAGGATCCGGGCAGAGATCAGGTAATTTCTTATCATTTGTTTAGTCATCATTTAAATGGAATTGTGGAACTTTGTTGGAGAATTTAGCAGCAATTAATGCTGTATAAACATAAAGAACACAACTATTATGAGCTGGATATTTTTAGTTTTAGGAGGCATTTTTGAAGTCGCTTTCGCCTCTTGTCTTGGAAAAATGAAAGAGACAACAGGAAACACCATGATCATGTGGGGAGTAGGTTTCGTTGTTTGCCTAACCATTAGTATGGGCTTATTAATTAAAGCCACTCAGGTTTTGCCTATAGGAACTGCTTATGCAGTGTGGACGGGTATTGGAGCAGTAGGAACAGTGCTGGTTGGGATCTTTGTATTCCACGAGCCTGCAACCTTCTGGCGGGTTGTTTTCATCACTACCCTGATCTGTTCGATCATTGGATTGAAAGCAGTTTCTTCTCATTAATAACGCTTCGGATAGCCTGCAGGATTGCTTCGGGGATCCTCCGTACAGACTCTGGGGTTGGAAGGTAATTGCGAGGTAGTTGAAAAGTAGCTAAGAGGTAGTTGAAAGGTTAAATAACCTTTCAACTACCTCGCAATTACCTCGTAACGACCTTCCAACCCCAGACTCATTACAGAGGAATCCCGAAGTAAAACTACACCTCAGGCAGGAGTCTGATCATCGGCCGATTACTGCCAGACCGTATACAGATTTTTGTTTTAATGCAGCATTTTAAAAAGTAATTCCTTTAATAGCTCTCCATCGGTGATGTTACCGGTACTGTCTACCCCCTTGCTTTTCAGGTCGTACTCTCTCAAAAGGCTGATGATGTCAAAAGTCTTAGGCAGACTATAACTACGTGCAGCCGTTTCAAAGTCCTTAACAAAATAAGGGTTTACGCCCAGCTCCTTTGCAGCGTCACCTTTATTCGGCAAATAATGGTATTTAAGGATTTTGGAGAAATAAGCATTTAAGTTGGCCATCACCATCACCATAGGGTTGGCTTTAGGGTTATCGGCAAAATAATTAATGATCTGGTTGCACTTCAGTACATTCTTTACTGCAAGTGCTTTTTGCAGTTCAAACACATTGTATTCTTTACTGATACCAATATTTCTCTGGATCAGATCAGTATCAATGGTTACTTCCTTACCAATATTCAGCAACAGTTTCTCTACCTCATTGGCAATCTTGGAAAGGTCGGCACCAAGGTATTCCGCCATTAAAGCTGATGCCTGCGGGGCAATTTTATACCCTTTCTCTTTCACAAGATCATCTATCCAGGCGGCAAGTTTATAATCCCTTACCGGCTCAGACTGGAAGATCTGCCCATTTTTATCTATTGATTTATAAAGTTTCTTACGTTTGTCAAAGTTGGCATATTTATACCCAAACACCAGAATGGTGCTGGGCAATGGCTTTTCGAAATAGCTCTGAACAAACTCGGCCTCTTTACTGCTGCCTTCAGTTTCCTTTGCCCATTTTAAATCCTGTGCTTCCTTGACGACGATCAATTGATAATCCGACATCATCGGATAACGCTTGGCAGCATTCATAATGGTTGCCATATCGGTGTCCTTGCCATAGAGAACGGTTTGATTAAACCCTTTTTCCATATCAGTCAGAATATGCTCTTCCATATAATGAATAATCTGATCTATATAATAAGGCTCTTCACCATGTAACAGGTAAACAGGCTTAAACTTTCTGGCTTTAATGTCTTTGATTATGTCGGCAGCACTCATATATTTATCCAAATGTAACGGCTAAAAACTAAATATTAAAGGTTATTTTTGCACAAATGGCATTTACCCCTACAGCACTGAACCTTCCGCAGTATCCTTTTAAAATTACACTGAAGGATAACAGACACTTTATCTTCGATGAAATCCGAAAAAAGCATCTTGTACTCACGCCTGAAGAATGGGTAAGGCAGCATTTCATTCAGTTTCTTATTCTGGAAAAGAAATTCCCCCGGACACTGATTCAGATTGAAGGCGGACTGAACCTGAACCAGCTGCAAAAAAGAAGTGACATCGTCATCTTTAATAATTCGGGAGAAAGAATTATGGTGATAGAATGTAAAGCGCCTTCGGTAAACATTACACAAGCCGTGTTTGACCAGGCTTCCCGTTACAATTCGGTATATAAAGCTAAATGGCTGGTAGTCACCAACGGACTAAAACACTGCTATGCGCAGATCGACCATATGGCAGAAAAATTCCTTTTCAGCCCTGAATTACCGGAATATCTTCAGCTATAGGTGCTACATAAAACGGCTCCTTTTTAATAAAAAAAAGAGCGGAGCTTCATTTTAGTATTACCTTTGTGAAATGACAATTCCTGAATTAGAAGATTATTTTTCCGGCATAAATCTACCGCAAACCCTGGAACTTTATCCCGGAACAAAACTCAATGATGTAGCGCAATGCGTGGATACCCACCTTACAGTATTGAAAATCTATGGCAATGTCAGGCCCTATGAATGTTTTTACGACAGGCTCCTTAAAATCAAGGAAATGGTGGAAAAAGAACAGGAGAACTCCGAGGAATAAAGCGTAATAAAAAAGACAACCCTGAGGTTGCCTTTTTTATTTGATCATATTTATGATAAAAGAATCCTGAGTACTAACCCAGAGATTCGATCTGTCCGACAATAATGCCAATCTTAGATTCAGCATCCGCCTTTTTATTGCGTTCATTCTGAATAATTTCCGGCTTCGCATTCTGAACAAAACGTTCATTGCTTAGCTTCGCATCCACAGACTTCAGGAAGCCTTGCAGGTAAGTTAACTCTGCGTTTAAACGTTCCTTTTCTGCTTCCACATCAATCGTCTCGTTCAACTGGATAAAGAACTCATCGTTACCCACCATGAAACTGGCAGCCCCAACAATCTTATCATTTACAAACTCCACTTCGTTGATATTGGCCAGCTTGAAAACAATATTTAACCATTTCTCATAATCCAGTCCGGAGTTTACCTTAATATTTAAAGGCAAAGCTTCTTTAGGCGAAATCTGTTTGGTATTACGTACGTTTCTGATCTCTGCAACCAGGCCTTTCACTACTTCAACGTCTTTCAGTAACTGTGCATCTGCTGGCCCAACTACAGGATAAGCAGCAACGATACAGCAATCCATCTCTCCTTTTTCACCGAACAATTCATCATGCCATAATTCTTCTGTTAAGAAAGGCATATATGGATGCAATAAGGTTAAGATCTTCTCAAAGAACCCAATGGTTACCTTTAATGTCTCCGCATCAATCGGATGCTGATAAGCAGGCTTCACCATCTCCAGGTACCAGGCACAGAAATCATCCCATACCAATTTGTAAGAAGCCATCAATGCCTCAGATAAACGATATTGTTTAAAGTTTTCTTCAATCTCAGTTAATGCCTCATTAAAGCGGTTTTCAAACCATAAGATGGCCTGTTGATTAGGGTTTTCCAGGTTCTCATCAACTTCCCATCCCTTAACCAAGCGGAAAGCATTCCAGATC
Source organism: Pedobacter steynii (assembly GCF_001721645.1). Classification (NCBI taxonomy): domain Bacteria; kingdom Pseudomonadati; phylum Bacteroidota; class Sphingobacteriia; order Sphingobacteriales; family Sphingobacteriaceae; genus Pedobacter; species Pedobacter steynii. The sequence goes on from NZ_CP017141.1 coordinate 820,316, forward strand.
TTATTGGCAAAGTTTCTTCCCTGTTCACAATAGCTCTCATCAAACATCAGGTCATTTCCGGCAGGAGAGCATAATAACATCCCTACCCTTACTCCGTCAGCACCATATTTTTCGATCAGGCCAATCGGATCAGGAGAATTGCCCAGAGATTTAGACATCTTACGTCCTTGTTTATCCCTTACAATACCAGTCAGATATACATTGTTAAATGGTTTCTTTCCACGGAACTCATGTCCTGCCATGATCATTCTCGCCACCCAGAAGAATAAAATCTCCGGAGCAGTAACCAGATCATTGGTCGGATAGTAATAGTTAATCTCTGCATTGTCCGGATTTCTGATTCCGTCAAACACCGAGATCGGCCATAACCAGGCAGAGAACCAGGTATCCATCACATCAGGATCCTGTTTCACAAAGGACGCCAACTGATGTTTAAAGCCAATAGCTTCCGTCTCCGTAAACGTACCGTCAATATCTTTAAGCTTTAAAAATTCATTCAAAGCTTCCTCTTTCGTTTTTGCAACCACCCAATTCCCCTGGTCGTCATACCATACCGGAATCTGGTGTCCCCACCATAACTGCCGACTGATATTCCAATCCCGGACATTTTCCATCCAATGACGGTAAGTATTACCAAATTTCTCCGGAATCAGCTTTATATCGCCATTTAACACATCTTCCAGGGCCGGCTTAGCCATCTCGTCCATCTTACAGAACCACTGTAAAGACAACTTTGGCTCAATTGCTACATCAGTACGTTCTGAATAGCCAATCTGTGATTTATAGTCTTCAACCTTATCCAGATGTCCGGCTTCATCCAATAAAACTGCGATTTTCTTTCTCGCAATAAAACGGTCTTCACCAACAAGAATCTGCGCCAGCTCATTAAGCGTGCCATCGTCGTTTAAAATGTCAATTACCGGAAGTTTATGTCTTAGTCCCAGCTCATAGTCATTTAAATCATGTGCAGGTGTTACTTTTAAACAACCTGTTCCAAAGTCCATAGTTACATACTCATCTTCAATTACAGGAATCTCTCTGTTGATCAATGGCACAAAAACCTTTTTACCTTTCAAATGAGCATAGCGCTCATCATTCGGGTTAACACATATAGCCGCATCCGCCATAATGGTTTCCGGACGGGTAGTCGCGATCGTCAGGAAATCCTGACCATTACCACCAGACACAGTGTATTTGATATAATATAGTTTTTGATTTACCTCTTTACGGATTACCTCCTCGTCAGAAACGGCAGTCTTACCCGCAGGATCCCAGTTCACCATCCTTACGCCACGGTAAATCCTTCCCTGCTTATGCAAATGAATGAAACAATCAATCACAGCTTCAGACATGCCTTCGTCCATCGTAAAACGAGTCCGCTCCCAATCACAGGAAGCACCCAGTTTTTTCAATTGCTCGAGGATAATACCACCGTATTTTTCCTTCCATTCCCAGGCATATTTCAGAAATTCTTCCCTGCTCAGGTCTTTCTTCTCAATACCTCTCTCCTTTAACATGGCTACCACCTTTGCCTCTGTAGCAATAGATGCATGGTCAGTACCAGGTACCCAACAGGCATTCTTTCCCTGCATCCTCGCCCTGCGGACCAAGACATCCTGAATCGTATTGTTCAACATGTGTCCCATATGTAAAACACCCGTCACATTGGGTGGTGGGATTACTATGGTGTAAGGCTCGCGCTCATCAGGCTCAGAATGGAAAAAGTTCTTTGACATCCAGTAGCTGTACCATTTATCTTCGGTTGCTGCCGGATCGTATTTTGTAGAAATGCTCATTTTAAAAGAAAAAGTATCAGTTGAGTTGCAAAAATAAGAAAAAAAATAGGGATACTATTCGCTGGCTCAAATCTTTTGCTGAAGGGCAAAACATTTGGAAGGCCAGCTCATAGCACCCAATTTTTTATTGAGCGGCTAAGCAGGGTGGCGAGGGAAGGAGGGCCAGAGGAAGGGGTCAGGGAAACGGTTGAGGGAAGGGGGTGAGGGAAGGGGGATAAGGAAGGGTATCGGGGAAAATGTTATTTTTGTTAAGGGGTCTAATTACAGAATAATTTTAAGACGTAAAGTATTTTTAAAGCGAAAATGCGGGATAAACGATTTGTGGCCAGTCATCGGGGCGGTCCTTTAACCAGAAAGCAACATTATCAATTGATAAAATGGGCTCATGATTGTGTTGCCCACGTATTGTTGCTTTCTGCTGTAAATCTCAATGACCAGTTACTTGATGTTTTGGCGGTTGCCAAAGCATGGGAAAATGAAATGGCAACGGTTGCTGAGGCTAGAAATGCTTCAGTAATGGCGATAGCACTGGCTAACGGGTGCTCTGATCCGGTTTCGATTGCAGTTGCCCGCGCAGCCGGGCATGCCGTTGCAACTGCTCATATGGCCGACCATTCCTTAAGAGCCGCTGAGTATGCCTTGAAGGCGGTAAAAGCTTCAGGTCAATCTATAGAGAAAGAAAGAAAATGGCAGGATGAACGTATTCCGGCTGAGGTTAAGGAACTTGTTTTGTCAGCCCGTTACAACAGTTAAAGAGCCAAGCATTTTGCTGCGGGGTACTACTGAAGGAACTTAATTTTACAAAAAAACCTGTGTACTTTGAGGGCATGTAAAATCTTTCCTTCAAAAGACTTTGAGACCGAAAAGTACACAGGCTTTTTTTAGCACAGAATTCTGTGCAGAATTACTTTAGATGAAGCATAAAATAATCCGTTACTTTCTGATAAAGATGTGCGCGATCTTTACCCGTCACATTGTGCTCATGCCCCGGATAAATCATATAATCTACCTGAACATTCTTATCAACTGCATGTTTCACAAAGTCAACGGTATTCTGCTGCAATACCACCGGATCCTGTATACCGTGAATCAACAACAACTTCCCTTTAAGGTTAGCCACCTTATCAGATAAGTTTGTTGCGGCAAATCCTTCCGGGTTTTCCTGAGGAGTATCCATATAACGTTCTGTATACATCACTTCATAGAAGTTCCAGTTGATCACTGCACCGCCAGCAACCGCAGCCTTAAAGACTCCCGGATGATTTACCATGAAATCAACGGTATTAAATCCGCCAAAGCTCCAGCCAAATAAGCCCATATTGTTGCTGTCAACGTAAGGCAAACCTTTCAGATGGTCAACTGCTTTCATCATATCCTCCATCTGCACATCACCTACTTTTCTAAACATAGATTGTTCAAATGCCTTACCCCTGTTGTCACTTCCGCGTGTGTCAATGGTCAGGACCACGTAGCCTTGTTGCGCCATATACCTGAACCAATAGTCTCCCGCACCAGCATTCCAGCTATTGGTAATCAACTGTGCATGAGAACCGCCATACCAGTATACGATTACCGGATATTTTTTACTTTCATCAAATGATGTTGGTTTGTATAGGCTGCAATAGATATCATCGCCATTATTTCCTTTGATGGTAAAGATAGCAGACTTCTCTGTTGCATAGGCGGCAAGCGGATTGGCAGCAGTAAGCAATACCTTAGTTTTAGCGGAGGCGGTTTCTACCAGTTGAATAACTCTTGGCTGATCCGGACTGCTATAGCTATCGATCACTGTATTTCCAGAGCTGCTTACCTGTGCATTGTGAACCGCAAATCCCTGGGTAATCCTTTTTGATTTACCTGATTTAATGTCCAGTACATAAAGGTTTCTGGTAATCGGTGATTCTTCGGTAGATGCATAATATAACTGATCACCTTTAGCATTGAAATCTTTTACTTCAATAACTTCCCAGTTGCCTTTGGTCAGTTGTTTTAAAACTTTTCCTTTCAGGTCATACAGGTACAAATGATTCCAACCATCACGGTTACTCTGCCAGATAAATTTAGAAGGGTCATTTTTGAGGAATAGCATCGGCACCAAAGGCTCGACATATTTTTCATCTTTTTCTTCGAAAATTGTCTTTACGAAATCACCTGTTGATGCATCATACTGGTTCAGCTTCATATGATTTTGTCCGCGGTTTACAATGGCAATAAATACATATTTATCATCCGGGCTCCAGGCGATATTGGTCAGGTACTGTTCTGCAGGCGTTCCTGTTTTCAGGTAAACCAATGCTTTTGTTTCGGCGTTATAAACCCCTACAGTTACCTCGTGACTTTTATTACCGGCCATTGGATACTTGATATTGACATTCTTTGCCGGACGGGTAGTCCAGTCGATAATCGGATAGTCAGCCACCATTTGCTGATCCATTCTGTAGAAGGCCAGCTGTTTTCCATTGTTGCTCCAGAATATGCCTTTGGAAATCCCAAATTCATCTCTGTGCACAGAAGAAGCATATACGATATCCTTAGTGCCGTCAGTAGTTACTTGTTTTGACTCTTTTCCGTCGGCTACGAACAGGTTGAAATTATCCAGATAGGCAATATATCCTGATTTGCTTTCTTCGGCATTTGTTTTTTCCGCTATATCAGCATTTACTACAGTTTTATAGGTATTCTTTGCCGGATTAAAGGCTACTTTAGCTCCATTAAGAAAAATAATCCAGTCCGGTCCCTGGTTAAACTGGATAAAAGGCATTGCTTTTAAGGTATCCTTTTGCGCTGCTTTTAATTTCCCGTTCAACTGGGTAAGGGATAGAAATGGTTGTTCTGTTTTAGATTTAAAATTACCGGTCATCCATACTGGTCCGTTCGCAAGGCGTTTCGCATATACATAATCTTCTGTTCCATAAATGAACTGGATTTGCGACAGGTTTTCAGGGGCAAGCGTAGTGCGGGCATTACTCATTGCATCCTGCATCGTCAGCATTTTATTCTGGGCGACTCCGACAAAAGTAATCGATACCAGCTGACATACTAAGATAAGTTTCTTCATTGTTTTTTAATTGATGCGCCAAATGTAACAATTAACCAGGTACCGGTGTTAGACTGCAACAACATTGCAACATTTAATGATCATTTCCACACAGGACTAATTGAGTTTAAAGGCGTATACATTCCCTGCGAAATCGGCCACAAAGAGCTCCTTTCCTATTAGAGCAGGATCTGCGAAAACGGGAGCTCCCAGATTTAGCTTTTGTAAAATTATACCTGAATCTTCATTAATCACATACAGATAACCGTCAGAAGCACCAAATAAAAGCTGATTTTTATATTTAACCACTGTACTTTCTACTGTTCCCGACTCCGGTCCGGTATAAGGTGCAGAATAAACCAGGGCATTACCGGCAGGTCTGTTCCACACTTCTTTCAATGTTTTAAGATCATAAGCTACTACCCCATTTTTAGCGGTTGGCATCACGATATATTTATCTGTGATCAGTGGAGTAGCCATTACCTTAAACTCATAGCCGGCTTCTATTTTATCGATATTTTTGCCGGTTTCAGGATCTATAATCAAGAGAGTGTTTAGTCCGGTGATGTAAAGCTTCCCTTCTTTGTATACCCCTGTACTGCTCCTGAAACGAAGTCCGTCGTCGCGTCTTTGCCATAAAAGTTTTCCTGTTTTACGGTCATGCCCAAACAGACTCTGCCAGTTGCTTCCGGTTACGATCACCTCTCCGGCAATGGTCATCTTCTCCGGAGTTCCCTCTCCTCCGGTCCATTCTTTATTGGTCCATAGGGTCTTTCCGGTAGCCACTTCTAATGCCTGGAAGTAAGCGCCCGATCCGGTATAATAAATTCCTTTTTCGGCAATTCCGCCCGATACATATCCCGGGAGGTATTTCATCCCCAGATCTTTTTTCCAGACCAGTACACCCGTACCGGCATTTAGTGCATAGGTAAATCCTTCCATGTCAGTACATAAAATCATTCCTGAATCATAAGAAATCTCATGCTTTACAGAATTCTTTGTTTTAAAATGCCAGGCAACTTTTCCGGTTTTGGCATCCAGGGCAGTAACTCCGCACAAAAGGTTATTCGCATCGTCTATGGTTGCTGTAAACAGCTTTCCTTCGGCAAATAAAGGTTTAGCTTTCCATATACTTCCCTTTACATTATTGGTCCATTTTAAGGATAATCCTGCAGACTGACCTTTCAGGCTAAACTCTTGTTTTGCGATGTGTTGCTGTCCGTCTTTAAAGGTCACTTCGGTCTGAATTGTCCATGTTTTCCCCTTACTCAATTTTGCTACGGGAATCTGCCCAGACCAACTCCAGTCCGTATTTGCAGTCAGAGAAGCCTGTGCAACCTTATTTCCCTGCTCATTATAGATGATGCTTTTTGCAGCCTGCACACTGGTTTCACTATCGTAGATATTGGCATTGATCTGTAATGCCCCATCTTTTATCAGCACCATATCCTTGCCGGAAGGCGTATTTACCACCAGATGTTTATGCAGATAAGTATAATGTGGTTTAATCTCTTTGACTCCGTCTTTATCAATCTCTATGGATAAAAACTGACCAGCAGAATTGTCTATCCCACCCATGCTTGGTGACGCAGAAGAAATATATTGTATTCCGGTCTTCTCACTCTTTCTGACGAAGTTATTATGCCAGTGACCATATACCCATGCTTTGAGGTTAAGCTCATTCAGGTTGATGGAATCGTTCTTTCCTTTTAGTACAAACTGATCGCTATAGGTCAGCAGGTCATGGTTAAAAATGATTACCGGTTTATTCTTATCTGTTACCGCAAGGTCGTTCTTCATCCAGCTGATCACTTCATCTACGGTATAAGAAGGTTGCACATCACCCGAACGCATCGGGGTAACGATAAAGTGTGCAGGTCCGGCATCAAAAGAATAATATACCGGTCCGAACAGCTGCTCAAACAACTCTTCTCCATAAGCTCCTTTTACCAGGTCATGGTTTCCGATACAATAAAACACCTGTTTTCCAAGTGTCTCTGCCGTTACCTGGTTCGCATGAAAATTAAGCCCTTTTTCATAACATATATCGCCGGTATGGACAATAAAGCTAATGTCCTGCTTTTTGGAGAAGTTCTTTAAATTGCCAATCCAATCGTTGTATTTATCAGTTTCCGTATCGGTAATCTGCAACATTTTTACCGAGGATCCTGCACTGGTTGGATCGGGAAGGATACCGAAATCATAAGATTTCCGTTGATCTTCTATCTTGAGGTAATGTTTGGCTGCTAATTTATAGCCTGCGGGAACAGTAATAAATATAAACCTTGCTTTAGCATGTCCGGGCAAATTGAAATTTCCATCCTTATCCGTGCGGATCACCTGCTGTCCGTCGGAAACCGCCACTGTTTGCATTCCCAATTCTCCGGCTTCCTGTGTGTTATTTCCATTTTTGTCGACAAAGACCTTCCCTTTGTATTGGGCAGCTGCAACCGAAGTCAGCAGTGCCAGCGTTACTGTTAAAATTAACCTCATGATGTTTCGTTTGTGTGTTTAGAGATATGTTTAGATATAAAAAAAGCAGCAGGCTTTTCAACCTGCTGCTGGATTATGGCATTAGTTCTGTTCCATTTATTACCAGCCGAATACTTGTTTCAACTGTGGGTTCACGACCACCTCACTGGTAGGAATAGGTCTGTAATAATATTTAGGCTCAATAAAATTCCGGGGCTGATCTCTATCACGGGTAAAGGCGATGAAACCTGAAGTGCCTTTAGTCAGGTAGAAATTCTGGTCCTTTCCGTCTTTATCTTTCAGATAATACTTGGATAATTTATCCCTTACTTCTGCCGGCAGGCCAGCGATTGCAGATTCATCATTCGGAGAATTCAGGATGGCAATATCAGGTTTCCCATCACCGGTTACATCCATAGCACCCATTGCAGGAATATACATCCCCTCCTGGCTGTCCTGGAACAACTTACCTGATTTCCAACGCATCAAATCATCAAAACGACGACCTTCACAAGCCAGTTCTACCCTTCTTTCTCTTCTGATTTCCAATAGTAAAGCCCTGTTTGCCGCATTGGCATTCGGATAAGTAGCAGATAAAACCGGATCCAGGGCAACCCCCATGTTCAGTAATGGCATTTTAACACGGGCACGCAACAGGTTAACGGTCTGATCCAGGTCCGTCTGACTGATGACCCCGGATTCAGCTTTCGCTTCCACATTGTTCAACAAGACCTCTGCATACCTGAAAATCGGCAGATCCGTATAATTCATTTCCCAGCCTTGTCTGAGGTCTGCAGAACGGGGATAAAATTTGATTTGATTATAACCACCTAAAGTCGGCTTAATGCGATAAGGTTCATCCAGTGTACTCGCTCCTCTGAATGCCGGATTGATAATCGTTTCCATCATTCTCGGATCCCGATCGGTAAAAACCTCAGTATAGACTTTGGTATCATATCCCGGACCTGAGGTAAAAGGAGTACCGTCTGTTTTCAGATAAGTATCCGCAAGGCTTCTGCTCAGGGACCAGGTATAATCAAGAACCGTATGTGTATTGTTACCCACGCCCAGTTCTTTGCCGTAATCGGCTAAAGTGATGATTTCCTTGTTGGAAGAAAGGTTGGCACTGGAAAATAAATCCCGGTAGTCCAACCCACCTCTTCCGGTATTATAAATACTGAAACCACCATCCTTCATGATTTTTGCAGAGGCAGAGATCGCCACATCTAAAAACCGCTGATAATCAGACGTCAGCTGAATTTCATCATGGTATTTTCTGAAAGTACCTTCATGCAACGCAAAGCGTGATAACAAAGCCAGCGCGGCCCATTTTGTGATGCGGGTATTCGTTCCATCAGATTTGATATTTTCTACCGCATAATTAAGATCGCTGAGCACCGAATCAACTACCAATGCTCTTGGGTCCTGCCCTTTATACAAAGCCGGATCATCAGAAGCCAGGGTCTTATTGAACCAGGGTACGTTGTGGTATTTTTTTATTTTATCATAATAAAAATTAGCGCGAAAGAAGCGTGCAATGCCGACAAAATGTTTGATCAGCGTAGGATCACCTTTTACCTGCGGGATATGGTCCAGCATAAAATTAATCTTTCTCAAAGCTTCCCAATCCGCTTTACCCCAGCCTCCGCTATTCGAGGCAGAGATACCACCCCTTACCAGTAAATCAACTTCTCCGCTGGCATTATAGTTGGAGATGTTATCAGAATTAATGTCCGAATACGTTGGGGAAAGATACCTGTAAAAACCGTTGGTATAGGTTTCCAAATCGGCTGGCGACTGGAAGAATGAGCCTTCAGTAATTTCAGTTTGCGGGTCACGTTGCAGGAAATCTTTCTTGCAGGCCGTAAGCCCTATGGTGATTAATCCTAAAGTGAGGATATATGTTATTCTTAGTTTCATGATTCTTCTTGCGTTAAAAATTAAGGTTTAAACCAAAAGAGAATGTTTTTTGAAATGGATAGAGTTTTCCATTCAACCCTTCAGGGTCAAGTCTGGCTTTGATATGCGATATATCAAATACGTTTTCTGCACTGAAATACACCCTTAATTTATCCATTTTCATTTTGTTGGTTAAAGATTTAGGAAGGGTATATCCTAACGTGAGATTCTTTAAACGCAGATAAGAAGCATCCTGAAGGTATTTGGTCTGAGGGTTTCCAAGTTCCGTCTCATCCTCAGCGATATAAGCTTTCACCCTTGGGAAATAGGCATTCGGGGTTTCCGGCGTCCAGCGGTCCAGGTTATGTTCCTGAACATTCGTCCATGGTTGTGCGTAAACACCCCAGAAATAATGGTTGCTGGCATTGGGATACCAATCTCTTTTTCCTACTCCCTGGAAGAACAACCTGATGTCAAAACCTTTCCATCCGGCACCCAGATCAATCCCATACTGATAACGTGCTTCATCATTTCCGATGATTTTCTGATCGCCATGATCAGCAAGGGTATTTTTACCTTTGTCGACCTTACCATCATTATTGAGATCCTTAAATTTTAAATCTCCGACATCAAACTTATAGCCGGTATCATCCGCACCTACTGCGCTCTGATCCGCATGGTTTGCCAGTTCTTCTTTAGACTGGAAGAAACCCTCGGTTTCTAATCCCCAGATCTCGCCGATACGTTGTCCGACATAGTAATCTGATAAAAGGCCATTTGGGTTGTCAAACCTGGTGATATAAGTTTTACTATCGCCCATGTTGAAGCCGATGTTATAATAGAACTGGCTATTATCCAACATGAAACCATCTTTCCATCCGATCCTGAATTCCCAGCCTTTGGTTTTCAAATCCGCCGCATTTACTTTAGGTTCTACTGTTCCAAATGGGCCTGGAAGTGTCTTTCCTTTAGTCAGCATTCCCTCGGTATATCGGGTATAGGCGTCAAAATTAAGATCAAGACGGTTTTTAAACATGCTGATGTCTCCACCAAAGTTCAGTGTTGAGACCCTTTCCCAGGTCAGGCTAGGCGCTACTGCTCCCGGAGGCCTTACTTCTACCGGTCTTTTGCCATCCAGAATCTGTCCGATTTGCCCTGATCCCATGGAAGGGATGTAATAGTAAGCACCTACGTCCTGATTACCCAATGCTCCATAAGAAGCACGCAATTTCAACAGGTCGATTCCCAGTTTTTCTGCTACCGGCTCAAAGAATTTTTCTCTGCTCAGCAGGTATCCGACAGATGCTGAAGGAAAGAAACCCCAGCGGTCGTTAGTCGGAAAGCGGGATGTACCATCATAACGGCCATTCAATTCTACTATATATTTATCATCAAAGATGTAATTCAGACGGTAAAACCAACCCCTTACCGCCCAGTCTTCGATGTATTCCTTACTCGTCATTTCACCCGTTGCCAGGTTAATGGAAGGCAATGTATTACTGATTAAACCTTTACGGTTTACCCATGCAGCATTGCGGTTTCTATATTCCTGATTAAAACCTGCCAATACCTGCACATAATGTTTGGTATTAAATGTTTTATGAAAATCAGTGTAAATGTTATAGATATTGTGTCGGATATGCCTGTCGTCATTTTGAGCCCAGCCTGGATTTGCACCACTATAGCTGATGGCCGAATTCGGTCCTGTTTTATACGGTACTGCAATTTCATAAGATTTTCCGGCAGTATCAATTCTTCGGATCGTAGCATCCGCCTTCAGATCCCATACCTCTTTAACAAGTGATGCTTTTGCGGTAAAAGTGGTCTGAAAATTATTACTTCTGGTTACCGAACGACCGCCATTTTGCAATCTGCCCAATAAAGCAGCGCCGGTAGAAGTCCAGCTTCCATCCGGGTTTCTCGGCACGTCTAAAGAATTCTGTCTGTTCACGTTATGAAAGAAACCTTCTCCGCTATAGGAAGAACCGTCATAAGTGCTCGACATAAAAGAGGTGTTATTTCCAATATTCAACCATTTAGAAAGGTTGTAATCGGCTTTTGCACGCAGGTTATAACGATCGTAAGTATCATTGCCATAACGGAACATTCCTTCATTACGGAAATACTCCGACGACATGTAATAACTCAGCTTATCGTCTTTTTTTGAGAGGTTTATATTTGCGCTATACGTTGGTGCAGATGGTTTATACACCTCATCCATCCAGTTTGTAGTTCCGTAATACATCCATGCATTTGGATCTGACGGAGACACAATTACTGCAGGTAATGAAGGGTTTTGAGAACGTTCTCTCGCATATGCTCTGACATTCTCCGGGTAAAGGCTATACAATGGATACGCTGCATCGTGTTTGTATTCCATTACTTTCAGCGGGTCGGTTACAATCTCCGGAACCTTACCTAAACTCCTTATCGCATAATAGGTATTTGCTGCTATTTTAAGGTCTGCACTTTTTGCAGATTTGGTAGTGATCAGTACCACCCCAAATGCGGCTCTTGCTCCGTATATTGCTGCTGCTGCCGCGTCCTTCAATACCGTCACATTCTCGATATCTGCAGGATTTAAAGCCAGCAATTCATCAGCCGTAAACGGAACGTTATCTACCAGAATGTAGGGTCCACCACCATTTATAGAAGTAAAACCACGAACATTAAAACTGGGTGCTTTATTTACCTGTCCGCTGGAAGCGGTGATGTTCAGATTGGGAATCAAGCCCTGTAAGCCCGCCCCCACACTGGATAAAGGTCTGTTTTCAATGTCTTTACTGGTTACACCATCCACGGCACCACTGAGGTTCACTTTCTTTTGTACACCATATCCCACTACGACTACCTCAGTCAGCGATTTCTGGTCGTCCTTCATCACTACATTGATTTGTTTCCGGGTACCGATTACGATTTTCTGAGAACTTAGTCCCACATAAGAAAATACCAGCACGTCAGCAGGCGACCCCGCCTCGATCTGATAAGCACCGTTTGTATCGGTCGTGGTACTTTTTTCTGTCCCCATAATCCGGATAGATACTCCTGGGATAGGTCCCCCCTGTTCATCCGTCACCACACCTTTAATCAGGATGGCTTCATTGATCCAGGACAATACCGGAACTGCATCCTGATCTCTTTTCCGGAAGATCACTACATTTCTATCTGCTTCGCGATAAGAGAAGGGAGTTCCCTTCAGCAATTGAATCAGTACTTCATTCAATGGCATCCTATTCACATCCAGCACAACCCCTTTGATCTTTCTCAGTTCATTATTGTTATAAGAAAAATCCATTTTACTGGTCTTACTGATTTTTTCTATTGCCTTTTCTAAGGATTCCCCTTTAAGATGAATACTAACTTTTACATCTTTAAGGTTCTGACTAAATACTGTCTCTGCTAATAAGGTTCCTGCAGAGGTCAGTAAAGTGGCAAACACTATTAATCCTACCTTCATTATCTTAAGAATTAGTGTAGTAATGTTTTTTTTCATATTTTTATTTCGTTTTAAAATTCTTTGAAACAGCACAGCCATCCGGAAAATTTTTCGAAGAGTTGCCCGCATGCTGTACAATCAGATCAGTATCTGCTCCAACAGGTACTGATCATTTTTTTATCTTAATGACTCGCTAATTACATCCGCTACCTACTATAGACACCTCCTTTTCTTTTATTTGGTAAGTTATTCCCTGTATATCTTTAATCGTTTCCATCACATCCGTTAAACTTTGTTCCGTATCAAAACGAATCGTACTGAAACAGTTCTTAAATACGTCTTTATCATAATTTATCTTCACCTGATAAGCATTCTCTACCGCCAGGATCAGGTCTTCAAAATGAGCGGCATGTAAGATCACTTTACCATCATTCCATTCGGTACGCTCATGGGCTTTTACCGGAATTACTTTGGGTTTACGGTGATCTTTGGTGTAAACCGCTTCCTGGTCTTTCACCAAAACACTCAGCTGCTTGTGGTCGTCGCTTACCGCTACCTTTCCCGTAACTACAGAAACACTCATGGTAGATAAGCTTTTATAGGATTTCACGACAAAAGAAGTTCCCAGTACATGCGTTTTGATCCCCGAAGCTTCGACCACAAAAGGCACATTTTTATTGTGCACCACATCAAAGAAGCCTTCCCCGTCCAGTAGGTAAACTGTTCTCTTTTTCCCGAATTTTTTTGGATATTTTAAGGTACTTGCTGCATTTAACCAAACGGTAGAACCATCTGGCAGTACCACTTCCCTGGTTTCTCCCTGCGGAACTACAACCGTGATATAATTGCTGCTAAAGGCAGAATAATTGTAATAAAACATCAGTGCAGCAGAAACCAGGAGCAAGCCTATTGCTGCAGCCACACTCATCATGGTCCTCCGCCTCTTTACCGAAGTCTGGAGTGCCTGTTTCGTGTGAATTTCTTTAGTCGCCTGTATCCGCCCCAGAATTTCCTGCTGCAGCATTTCCCGTTCTTTTTCTCCATCGAAAAATTCATCGGGATCATTGATTCCAAACTCCTTATAGAGGTCTCTTTTATCTTTTTCGTTCATATACTAAGTACATAACGAACCAGCATCAAAGAGGTACTATGAGAAATTAAAAAAAATATCCCGAAGAAATGTCTCCGGGATATATCATCACTATAAAGGATCGGTTTTAGTTTTTCACACCCGTAAAAGTGATCACGCTTTGTGCCGGAACAGTCAGGCTGAAGCTTCCGTCAGCAGCAACACTGACAGGAGTTCCCTGCTGCCAATGGTTACTGCTACTTCCCGTGGTCTGATAGCTGATTAAAGAACCCGCGGCAAAACCTTGTAAGTGTAGAGTACAATTTAATGCATCTGTTCCTGGATTAATGGCTACCAGACTGAACTTTCCTGTAGCCGGATCCTTATAGGCAGACACCTTTAATACCGAATTGTTCTGGACAGTCGCCCCAAAACGAAAGTATCCTGCGTGGATATATCTGGAAAACTGCCCCATTACATCATACGTTTTTGGAAAATCAAGGGAACCATCTCCATTGGTGCAGATCAGGGATTCATTGTTACGGATGGCCAGCATCCCCAGCCAGTAAACAAAAGCATTCACATTACATTCTGCAAGGAATTTATGCATGCTGGTTGCCAGCTTTAAGCCTCCGCCTATTGTGTTGTCGTAAGTACCACCATCATCAGAAGTTTCGGTCATCCATACTGGTTTATTTCCCGTTGCATAATTCCAGGTTACCGGATTTTGGTTCAAACCTCTTTTACCAGTAATCAATTCTCCGATTTCCACATAACCATGACCGGCAAGAATATCGACATTACTCCGGTCCATTCCCGCCAGGAAGGTATTTGCAGTACCCCATGCCGCGTTTTCCGAAGACAGGATTTTCGTACTTCCCAGGCCCTGCTGGTTCAATGCAGGTCTTAAATTATTGGTAACGAATTCTCCCAGATGCGCGGAATTCCAATACGAAGCATCCCAGTCTGAAAACACATTTTCAGGTTCATTAGAAGGAGATATTGCATAGAAATTAATTCCTTCATTTTGATAAGCCTTCGCAAATCCCGCAAGGTAACGTGCAAAAGCAGTTGAGCTGGTACTAAAGTTCAATCCGTTGAACCACTTTCCGCTTTCGCTATTTGGGTTCGTCTTCATATATAAAGGAGGAGTCCAGGTACTCGCAAACATAATGGGCACCTGATAGCGCTCTTTTATTTTTTTAAGGATCCATAGCTGTCCTAAATGCTCTTTCTGGATATCCGTTAATGTTTGATAAGTACTGCTGTTAACATCGACATCAATATCCACTCCTGCAGGTTTGATGGTAACTACGCCGCTTTGTTGATTAAAGCCATAAGTATGGAGTACTTTACCACGGACCATGTTCAGTTGTAAACCATTTGCTCCCCAGAGATAAGCCATAATGCTATCTCTTTTCTGAGATTCAAAAAAGGGAACAATACGGCCACCAAAGGCGCCGAAGCCATCGATTCTCTGATAGGTCTGATCCCAGTTAACGGTAATATCCGCAGTTCCCGTTGCGCCTGCAACAGCCGCCTTTTGATTTGCATTTCGCTGATTTGCGTCCGACAGCAGGTCCTCGGTAGACTGCTGTTTACAACTTCCTGTTACTGCAATTGCTGCCATTGCAAGAAAGGCCATTTTTAGATTTTTGTAGGTCATGGGTTATATAATTTTGATGATTTTCTTTCTACATAAATCTATTTTAAACCTGACGGGTTTTTAAATGGTTTTTTCGCATAAACCGATAGTTTTTTTACACAAAACACTACAAATGAAACAACTGTAAAACACCTGACAACTCAGAACGAGCATCAGCAGATTGATTGGAACCCCAATTTAGTGGAAAGGGTATTTAGATTTTAGTCTTTTCAGGGCACTGGTGATTTGATTTTTAACCGTTTGCGAAGAGATGGAAAGCTTACCCGCAATTTCATTTACGGAAAGGTCATCTTCTCTGCTCATTAAAAAAACCTTACGCATCCCTGCCGGCATATTTTGAATCTCCAGCTGCAGGTGTTGAGCCGTATCTTTAGAGGCGAACTGCTCGAATAGAGAATGCCCGGTCTCCTCCCTGGTCTTAACCAGCTCGACATCATGTTTGATCCTCAAAGTCTGACGACGGTTCAGGTCTGTCAGCTTATTCTTTAAGATCACATAAATATATCCGATAAAAGTAGTGGTAATTTTAAGACTGTGACGTTTGATCCAGATCAGCATAAACAAGTCGTGCACCACGTCTTTTGCTTCTTCCCGGTTATTTAGCTTCTTACAGGCAATGGCATATACCACATCCCAATAACGCGCATAAATTTCATTAAATGCTTCGTCATTGTCTTGTTTCAGTAAAGCCAGCAAAGCCGGGTCCGTCAGCGATTTCAATAAAATTTGGTCTTAGGTGGTTTATTTGGTGATACAATATATAAATTAATTGCAAAAGTAAAGGAATAGAAAAACACCTTCGACACCAGGACCATTAAGTTTTCATTAAATTCTCTGCTTAATCCTGCACCTGAGCAACCACCTTCAGGATATGTTCCCTGTTTTTATTTCCCCATTGGTCCAGGGCCTGTATTACCGGTAAAGTACCTTCACCTATTTCAGTCAGGTAATATTCCACCTTTAAGGGAAGTCCGGGATAAACTTTCTTATAGAGAATTCCAAACTCTTCCAATTCCCGAAGCTGCATATTGATTACCCTTGGCGCTGCAGCATCAATCAGGGCATGTAATTCACTCGGCCTTCTGATTCCCTGATTAATTCCATCAATGATACATGGTTTCCATTTCCCGCTCAATACTTTCATGGCAACGTTAATCCCACATTCCAGGTCTTCCGGTATTTTCCTCTCATACATAAGCACAAATTTTAACTCACAATGTATTAAAAATAATGAATCCCTGATCCCAAAACAGGGAATAATTATTCCCCCAGGGAATCTGTTTTCCCTTATTTTATCACTGTACTATTCTGTTGAAGTTTGTCTTATTAAAATTAAAGAAGATGACAACAGAAAACAACAACAAAGTGACTGTTATAGGTCTGGGTTCAATGGGAACCACATTAGCCCGGTTGCTATTAAACAAAGGATACCAGGTAACCGTATGGAACCGCAGCAGCGGGAGAGCGAAAGATTTAATACCTGAAGGTGCCATAGAAGCCAAAGACATCAGCACAGCCATTGCCGCAAGTCCGCTTATCGTGATCTGCGTTTATAACTATGAAGCTACCCGACAAATCCTGGACAACAGTGAGGTGGGTACACTTCTTAGCGGAAAATTGCTTCTTCAACTCAGCACCATCAGCCCCAGAGAAGCGGTGGAGAGCGAAATATGGGCAAAAGGACATGGAGCAATTTATCTCAACGGAGGAATTCAGGCAGCCCCGACACAGATGGGAAAGGCAGATACCCCAATCCTGATCTCCGGAAATCAGGAAGCATATCACCTGGCCGAACCTGTGTTGAATGTTTTTGGAGGGGCCATCAGCTACCTTGGGGAGAAAATAGCCGCATCTCCAACCGTAGACCTGGCCACACTATCCTATATCTACGGGGCTTCTATCGGCTTCTTCCATGGAGCAAGGATTATAGAATCACAAGGTCTTTCCGTGGCAGATTATGGCGACATTGTGGCCGGTATCAGTCCTTCTTTCGGAGCCTTTCTGAAACACGAGGGAAACATGATCCATACCGATAATTATGCCATCACAGAAAGTCCCCTGCGCATTTCTGTTGAAGCTACTGCCAGGCTGGAGCAAACCGCTCTTGAAGCAGGCATCAATACCGAATTTCCAGCTTTCGCAGCCGGGCTTTTTAAGAAAGCACACTTGTCTGGCTATGGCGATCAGGAAGTTGCCGCAATGATTAAGGTACTGAGGACACAATAATTGAGGTCACAATCTCAATTTAAATGAGCGGATAAATCCCCAAATTTGCTAGGTTTAACAGCAAATGACAAAAGACAGCCTCAAGAACATCGGAATCGGCATATTGTTTTCTATGCTATGGGCCTCTGCATCTGTAGCCACCAAATTCGGGGTACAATCCGCTCCGCCTTTAATTCTGGCAAACATCCGCTTTTTTCTGGCCGGTCTGGTCTTACTGGGTTATTGTTATGGATGGAGCAGGGCTAAAGTCTATCGCCTTCCTAACAGAGAAGAGTGGATACAGCTTTCCATCTTTGGCTTGTTAAATACTACGCTTTATCTGGGACTTTACGTCTACGCAATGAAGTTTACCGCTGCGGGAATCGGAAGTTTAGCCGTATCCACAAATCCATTGCTCATTGTCCTGTTTTCTTCCTGGATGATCAGGCGGCGGCCCTCCCTCCCTGAAGTATTCAGTATCATTCTGGGGATGTCGGGGATCGCTTTTGCCACCTATCCCTTATTAGGTGATCAGCGGACCAGCATAACCGGAATTGCATTACTCATGCTCAGTATGGTGATCGTTTCTTTTGCCAGCGTTTATTATGCCCGGGTAAAATGGACTTTGCCCAATCTGCTCATCAATGGCTGGCAGGTTACCCTTGGGGGGATATTCCTCCTGCCGCTGACCATTTCCTTCGGAGAATTATCTTCTTTTCATGCCGACCAGACTTTCTGGTATTCTGTACTCTGGCTCAGCCTTGCTGTATCGGTAGTCGGGCTCATCTGCTGGTTTTACCTCCTCAAGCTTGATACGGTGAAAGCTTCTTTATGGCTATTTCTATGCCCTCTTTTTGGTTTTTTTTATGCCTGGTGGCTGATGAACGAACCGATCACCTGGTACACCATCTGTGGCACCCTGCTCGTTGTTTTGGGACTCTATATCGGACAACGCCAGCGACAGAAAAAAACAAACATTATAACATCTATTTTCATTCGAACACAATAAAATATGTTAAAATATGTTAAATAGATATAAATACCCAAGGCATGAAAGCAATAAAATTAGTTTTATTTACAGGGGTGATCATCAGAAAACTCGGGTTAACCAAAATCTATTACTGGTTCAATAAGTAATATTTTTATTAAGAATATTATTTGTTTAGCGGTATTTCCTAAATTGATCCCTTTGATGGATTAATACCCTTCACCCTATTAACTTATTATTACTTATGAATATAAAACTGAAAAGCTATTTTGCTGCTTTGGGCATTTTGGCTGCAAGCTATTCTGCACAGGCTCAATCTCCGGCAAAATTTATAGATCCTGCGAATATGGATCTTACCGTAAAACCAGGAGACGATTTTTATAAATATGCAAGTGGTACCTGGATCAAAAACAATCCTGTTCCTGCAAAAGAAACACGTTGGGGAAGTTTTAATGCCCTTCGTGATTTCAACATCAACGCCGTAAAAGGCCTGGTTGAAGACGCAGCGGCAGACAAATCTGCTCCTGCAGGTTCCGTTAAAAGACGTGTAGGCGATTTTTACGCTGCTGCTATGGACAGCATTACCATTGAAAAGCTGGGTTATACTCCTATAAAAGCTGATCTTGCCAAAATAAAGCTGATCAAAGACATCCCAGGAATATTGGATCATGCAGCCTATCTGCGTACAACAGGCCTTGCTTCTCCTATGTTTAGCTTCTCTGTTGGCCAGGACAGAAAAAATGTCAACAAATACCTGACACAACTTGGACAGGGGGGAACGACTCTACCCGACCGCGATTATTACCTGAAGGATGATAGCAGAAGTGTAAAAATCAGGGCAGCATATGATACTTATATCACCACCCTCTTTACCTTAACCGGAAGTTCTGCAGCAGAAGCGAAGAAAAAAGCATCCGCCATCATGGCGATTGAAAAACAACTTGCAGAAGCACAGATGGCAAGAGTGGAAATGCGCGATCCACATAAAACCTATAACAAATTTACAGTTGCTGAATTCAGTAAGACCACTCCGGGACTAAACTGGACAACCATGCTTCCTAAGTTTAAAGTAAACGGACAGGATACCATTCTGGTTTCCTCACCCAAGTTCTTTACCAGCCTTGACGGAATGCTGAAAACGGTTTCTATTGCAGACTGGAAAACTTACCTGGAATGGAATGTATTAAAGTCTGCGGCTCCAAACCTGAGCAGTCCTTTTGTAAATGCCTCTTTCGCATTCACTCAGGCCCAAACCGGACAAAAAGTACAAACACCAAGATGGCAAAGAATGTCGCAACTTACTGATGGAACTATTGGTGAGCTATTGGGTCAGCTTTATGTAGCTAAATATTTCAAACCAGATGCCAAAGTAAGAATGACTGAGCTCATCAGTAACCTTAGAAAGGCGTTTGAGATCAGAATTAAAGGACTGGACTGGATGAGTGATGCCACTAAAGAAAAAGCACTGGCAAAGCTACATGCTTTTGTCCCTAAGATCGGCTATCCTGAAAAATGGAAAACCTATGATGGTTTACAGATCGGTCGTACCACCTATTTACAAAACCTGCGCAATTCCGGTACCTGGGCTTATCAGGAAATGGTTAGTCAGCTGGGCAAACCAGTAGACCGTACCCGTTTCGGAATGACTCCGCCAACAGTAAACGCTTATTACAGTCCGACGATGAATGAGATTGTATTCCCTGCCGGTATTCTTCAATTTCCATTCTTTGATCCAAATGCAGATGACGCAGTGAACTATGGTGGAATTGGTGCCGTAATCGGACACGAAATGTCTCATGGATTTGACGACTCAGGTAGCCAGTATGATAAAGATGGAAACCTACGCAACTGGTGGACACCCGAAGACAAAGTTAAATTCGAAGCGAAAACCAAAGCATTGGGTGAGCAATTTGATGCCTATACTGTATTGGACACCATCCATGTGATTGGTAAATTGACCATGGGCGAAAACATTGGTGACCTTGGTGGATTAAATGCGGCATACACTGCTTTTAAGTTAACCAAACAAGGTCAGTCTGAGGAAAAAATTGACGGCTTTACACCAGATCAACGTTTCTTCCTGGCCTGGGCACAGGTATGGAGAGGAAATGTTTTGGATGAAACTGCTGCACAGTTAATTAAAACAGATCCGCATTCGCCTGGCCCGTACAGAACCATTGGTGCTCCGGTAAATATGGATGCCTGGTATAAAGCATTTGACGTTCAGCCGGGAGATAAATTATATAAGAAACCCGAAGACAGAATCAGAATGTGGTAACACACATCAATACATCTAGATATGTAGATATCTAGATGTATTGATTTAAAAATACAGGTTAATTAGTTGTATCGTCCTGGATTATAAGCATCAGTGATGCAGTGCAAAGGCATACTTGCGATAGACTGGATATAAAGTCCTGTGCTTCTTCTATCTTCAACACATCCACCTCTGTCGTTTGTCCATCTCATTCCTCCATTAATAGATTTAAGATCATCTTTCGACAATTTAATTGCCTTTCCTTTTAAGCTTTCTAAATTTTTCATACTCATGTTATTTAATTTATTTGTACTTGTTTACTATAAATATAACCAGCATGAATCGCATAGATTCTTAATAAACCAGAACGGTGAACAATCAATTCATATTCGCCTATATTGATCCCATATTCGTTTTTTGAATAGAGTAGACAATCTCTTTCGCTTATTTATATTTTTCCTGAAGCTTCTTACTCAGCTTGGCCATGATCAATGCTCTTGATTCCGAGATTCTTCTTCTCAGCTCCTCATCCGGCATTACTTCCAAACCTTCCACCCTTATCCATTGCCGCTTAGCCATATGTGATGCCTGTTGAATTCCAGGCCGACCTGTGAGTGCATCAAAATCTTCCGGATCGCATTTAACAGAAAAGCTTCCGTCTTCCAGAGAGATAATCACATACATCTTTTCTTCAATCATGAAGCAAAGATGTCCCCATTTCATCCCCTCGGTAGTACCATTTAAAGTCAGACAATAATCTCTGAATGTTTCGATATCCATAATGTGCAAATAATTTTAAGCGAATAACCTTTTGGATAAAGGTAAGCCCTGCCCGGCACAATTTAAAAAACATTATCTTGCGGCTCATCTGTACAAATGAATAAGATAACCATTACTGCCGACGGCTCGAACACCTTATACAACGAAACCATTGGTGAACACTACCATTCCAAACATGGCGCTTTACAGGAAAGCAAACATGTATTTATTGATGCCGGACTGAAACATGTGGCTACCAACCGGAATGAGATCTCGGTTCTGGAAATCGGGTTTGGCACCGGGTTGAATTTTTTATTGACACTGGCACATGCAGTACAGGAAAATCTTCAGCTCAGTTATACTGGAATAGAGGCATTTCCATTAGAACCAGCGGAATTGCAATCCACCGGCTACCACCAGTATGTTCCTGAAGAAATATGGAATAGTCTGGAAACGCATTACCTCAGCGCGTTAAAAACACCTGTTGAACTGCTGCCTGCACAGCATTTATTCATCCCTCATACCACTCTTGATCAATTCCGGACTTCAGCACAGTTTGACCTCATCTATTATGACGCTTTTTCTGTCCAGCACCAACCCGAAATGTGGTCAGACGAAATCATCGCACATGCCTGTAGTTTCCTTAAACCGGGGGGTACTTTTGTGACCTATGCCATCACCGGAAAACTAAAACGCGCGCTAAAAGCAAATGAGTTCAGCATTGAAAAGCTTCCCGGAGCACCAGGAAAAAGGGAGATGCTAAGGGGAACAAAAATGTAAAAGTCAGGGAAATGTTTAATTCCTGCATTTCTTTAGATTTTCCAGTAAGAAGCTAGATATTGTGGAAATATACTGTGAACTATGGAAAAAAGAAAATTAGGAAATTCAGACTTATTTGTATATCCCATCACCTTTGGTGGCAACGTTTTTGGCTGGACAATCGATCAGGCAAAATCATTCGAAATATTAAATGGCTTTACAGAGGCGGGCTTTAACTTTATTGATACTGCAAATGTTTATTCCCGCTGGAAACCTGGAAATTCCGGTGGAGAATCGGAGACGATTATTGGTAACTGGCTGCAGGAAAGAAAAAACCGTAGCCAGGTGATCATTGCAACCAAAACAGGTGCGGATATGGGAGAAGGAAAATCACTGTCCAAAAAGAGCATCCTGGAATCGGTAGACGCCTCTCTGAAAAGATTAAAAACAGATTACATCGACCTATATCAGTCTCATTACGATGACCCGGCGACGCCGATTTCTGAGACACTGGAAGCTTATGATGAGCTGATCAAAGCTGGTAAAATCCGCTGGATCGGCGCTTCAAATTATTCAGCAGCACGCTTAAAAGAATCCTTAGAGACCGCACAGAAGCTCAGTCTCCCAAAATATCAGACCTTCCAGCCCGAATACAATTTATATTCCCGTGAGGATTATGAAAGGGAGCTGGAACAGGTCGTTACCGAACATCAGCTTGGCGTAATCAATTATTATGCATTGGCCAGTGGATTTTTAACTGGGAAATACCGTTCTGAGGCTGACTTAAATAAAAGTCAGCGTGGAGGCGGGATCAAAGAATATTTAAACCCCAGAGGACTCAGAATCTTAAAAGCATTGGATGAAGTATCGGAGCAATACAATGCGGCTCCGGCAAGTGTTGCCCTGGCCTGGCTGATTGCCCGTCCTTCAATCACTGCTCCAATTGCCAGCGTAACCAGTCTGAACCAACTTGAAGAATTGAAAAGAGCTGCTGCATTAAAATTAAACATCGAAGATATTGCGATATTAGATCAGGCAAGCGACTGGAAATAGGCATTTCGCTTTCTTTAAAAAAAATAAAATATAACTTTTTAATGCCCTGCCGAAAAATAATTGGCAGGGCATTTGTCTTTATGTGTAAATTACATTGAATTTAAATCCCGGAATCATCTATGAAGAACCTCTCCTCACAACCCTTCAACACCAAATTGGCGATGGCGCTCTTCTCCATCATCTGTATCGGATACCTGGCGATTTTAGGCCAGACCCTACTCGCCCCGCTGCTGACCTCATTTCTACTGGCTGTACTTTTATTGCCAATGGCCAACTTTCTGGAGCAAAAATGGCGGTTTAAACGCAGTCTGGCATCCATTGTTTCCGTTATCCTGATGATTGCGGTGATTTCAAGCATACTCTACTTTCTGGCCAATCAGCTTACCGATTTATGGCAGGACTGGCCATTACTCAAAAAACAGGGAGAGACCTCTTTTCACGACTTACAACATTGGATCTCCTCTACTTTTGGTGTAAATACCCAAAAGCAGATTGAGTATATCAAAGACGGGGCTTCAAAAGCACTTTCTACCAGCGCCACTGTATTGGGCGCCACTTTGCTGACCCTTTCCTCAACCCTTTTATTCTTATTCTTCTTGTTGTTATTCACCTTTTTCCTGCTCAATTACCGTAAGGTATTGTTCAGTTTCCTGACCTCAGTATTCGAAGAAGAGCATACCGAAAAAGTAGGCGAAATTGTAAGACGTATCCAATACATTATCAAAAAATACATTACCGGGCTATTCTTACAGATGTTCATCGTGACCTTAATGATGATGCTTGTACTTTGGGCACTGGGCGTAAAATATGCCGTATTATTAGGTCTGATTGCAGGGATATTCAATATCATTCCTTATATCGGAATCTTCAGTGCTTTGCTCATTAGTGTGCTCATTACCTTTGCAACTGCCGGAGCGGCTAAAGTATTGCTGGTCGTTATTGCCTACGCTGCAGTTCATGCCATAGATGGCAACATTCTGATGCCCCTGGTGGTTGGCTCTAAGGTTAAAATCAATGCTTTGTTTGCGTTTATAGGTATTGTGGTGGGAGAAATGGTCTGGGGAATTTCCGGGATGTTCCTTTGCATACCCTACATGGCGATGCTAAAGATCATTTTTGATCGGGTAGATTCACTTAAGCCATGGGGCATACTCCTTGGTGGCGAAGATAAACCGCATAAAAAGAGAAAAATTTATAGGATTACCAAGAATATCCAATTGGAAGAACAGGAATAAATCATGCCCGAAACCAGGTCCCCTCATATATTAAGCACTTCAGCCAACCTGCTGGGCTTATGTTTCATTGTACTCACCTCGATCAAAGTTTCCAAGATGCAGGATGTCACCCTGATTGATGAAACTACTGCCCTGGCGATAATCCTGTTTATGACCAGTTGTATCCTTTCCTTTTTATCGATGAGAAAGAAACGGGGAACTAATGACCGACTGGAGAAAACAGCGGACATCATATTTTTATCCGGGCTGATTGTTCTTTTTTTAACCACAATGATGATTACCTTTAACGTCATAAAATAACACATATCAATGCCCAATCATATCGCCCCCTCTACCGCTTCCGATCCCTCAGCTGCTTTTCTACGGTTATTAACTGTCCTGGATACCCTTCGTACCGATTGTCCATGGGATAAAAAACAAACGATGGAAAGTCTGCGTCATTTAACCATTGAAGAGACTTATGAATTGTCTGACGCCATACTTGAAGGGGATCTTGATGAAGTAAAAAAAGAACTTGGAGATGTGATGATGCACCTGGTATTTTATGCCAGGATTGCTTCAGAAACCAATGATTTCACCATTGTTGACGTACTGAATGGAGTTTGCGACAAGCTCATCAACAGACACCCCCATATTTATGGAGATGTAGAAGTTCAGGATGAAAATGATGTGAAACGCAATTGGGAACAAATTAAACTTAAAGAAGGAAACAAATCTGTTTTGGCAGGAGTTCCGGCCGGATTGCCCTCTTTGGTTAAAGCCAGCCGCATTCAGGAAAAGGCCAGAGGTGTTGGATTTGACTGGGATGACAAAACCCAGGTTTGGGAAAAAGTAGAAGAAGAGCTGGAAGAATTCAAGAATGAGTTCAATACTACAGATCATACTGCAATAGATGTAGAAAAAGCAGAAGCAGAGTTTGGAGATTTGCTCTTCTCCCTGATTAACTATGCCCGTTTCATCAATATCAACCCGGAGAACGCATTGGAAAAAACCAATAAAAAGTTCATCAGGAGGTTCCAGTATCTGGAAGCGAAGGCTAAAGAAAATGGTAAAGCCTTACAAGACATGACCCTTGCTGAAATGGACGTATACTGGAATGAAGCAAAGAAGGTATAAAGAGAATCGTTAGTTTTGTTTCATCAGTCTCTCCAGGGCCCTTTTCCCTCCACCATTATTTGGATTTAAAATCAGCGATTTCTGGTACATTACGATTGCTTCCTGCTTTTGTCCATATTTTAAAAGGGCTTCCCCGTAACTATCGTAAGCATTCCAACTGTTTGGATAAAGTTCTGTTGCCAGCTTAAAGATTTTAACCGCTTCTTTTGTTTGTTTATTACTTAACATCCGGTATGCCCAATCGTTCAGGTCTACTTCTGAAGGATTAAAACCTGTATTTTTCTTTTTCAATTCATGATACACCCCTATTGCATTTTCAAATCCTTTTTCTCTTAATTTCATTCTTAATGCCGAAATCGGATCATAAGCAGGAATATCAGGATTATAAAACCCGGCAACTTCATCGATAAAATCTTCCGGATATGCACCCGCTAAATTTGTCAATACCACAATAGCCAGGTCATCATCCGGATAAACAAAAAATGCAGACCGGCCTCCTCCTGTTGCAATGACAGCCCGATGCTTTTGACGCGGTTTTGCCACCCAGCCCAATGCCCATTGCGTTGGATTACCGTTGTTATAAGTTCCGGTTGTCCAAAGTCTATTTATCGCATCTTTAGTTTTAAGCAGTTTACCGTTTTGTAAAGCAATCAGCCAATTGGCAATGTCTTCAGCAGTACTATTTAATCCGGAAGCAGTACGTCTAAAGGCCGGAAATTCTGCATAATTGCTGATCAGTTTATCTTCATTTAACCTTTGCCCGTCGATAAACGAGACATATTTGTAAGTTGGTGTCATGTGCGGAATCACATCTCTTGAATCTGCAAAAACAGTCCTTTTCATATCTGCTGCTTTAAATTGTCTTTCACTGAAAACCTGCTCAAATGGCTTAGCACTAATTTTATCAATTATTTTACCCAACAGGGCATAGTTTGTCTGGTTATAACTAAACTGTTCACCGGTATTAAACTCCATGGGCATAGTTTTAACTTTCGCCCATAATGCCTCCTCATTTGCAAATCCTGTAAGTCCGTTTGTGGCGGGATTTAAAAGCTGAAGTAAATTGGGTAATCCTGAAACATGAGTTAACAGCTGCCGGACTTTTATAGGCTTCCAATTGACAGGTAAGCTGTCCAAATAGAGCGAAACCGGAGCATTGAGGTCGATCTTCCCATCCTCTACCAATTGCATCATCGCTATACCAGTAAATGCCTTTGTGCAAGAATTGATTGCAAATATATTTTGATTGTCTACAGGTATAGAATCCTGAATATTACCTATACCATAAGATTTCAGCAGCACAATTTTGCCTTTACTTACCACTGCCAGTTGAAGTCCGGGGATACGTTTTGTTTTCATTTCCTGCCTGATAAACGAGTCCACTCCTTCTTCTTGTGCCAACAACAAAACTGGAGTTCCAGCTAAGAATAGGAGTATTCCGGAAATGTGGAGAAGGTATTTTATGACGTTATTTTTCATCAGAATATATTTGTTTTTTTGGCGGTCATGAAGCTATCATGATCGTTTTATTATTCATTGATATTTATAGTTTTCATGAGCTCGGTTCAATCGTGATGTGATCTGTAACCTCATGATGGTTCATTTAAGATTTTTCTTAGATTTTAGACGGTAATTTAATCCCAGAGTTTAATTAAAAATCCGAACTTCAACATTCATCATTTTCTCATTCTTCGGAATTTTTGTCCGCATGCAATAACCTTAATTTGAGGCACATATATTGAATCGGGAAATCTGAGGCATCAACAAACAAAAAATGTCTTCGTTATATGCTGTAAAAGTCCTATATTATAATTAAAATTAGGTTTTAAACTCAGCTCCTAATCCATAAACATATGTTAATAATTAATAATTTCGAAGAGTATCAATCCCATTTAGGTAAAGAATTAGGTGTTTCAAACTGGCATAAAATAGACCAGGAACAGATCAATAAATTCGCTGATGCAACCTTAGATCATCAGTGGATACACACCGATAAAGAAAGAGCTGAAAATGAAGGTCCATTTAAAGCGACTATTGCACACGGTTATTTAACGCTATCGCTAATTCCATATTTATGGAAGCAGATTGCCGATGTTCGCAATATCAAAATGGAAATCAACTATGGTATAGAGAGTTTCAAATTTGGTCAGGCCGTTGTCGTAGACAGCGAGGTTCAGCTAAAAGCTAAACTTATGTCGATCGCAAACCTGAGAGGAGTAACCAAAGTTACGATTGAAGCCACGCTGGTAATTAAAGATCAGCCAAAGCCGGCATATGTTGGTAATGTGGTATTCCTGTATCATTTTATATAGGGTCATCTTTCGATTTCCTTTAGCAGGAGCTCCCAAATGTTAGCTCTTGATTTTTCCTGAAAGATTCCGAAATGCCCTATTTGATCCATACCGAAATCAGCTGGGGTCAGGTGCAGTCGTTTAACCCTGGCCGCACTATATTTTGCAGTTATCCAGTCTACGTTTTTTACG
Source organism: Pedobacter steynii (assembly GCF_001721645.1). NCBI lineage: Bacteria > Pseudomonadati > Bacteroidota > Sphingobacteriia > Sphingobacteriales > Sphingobacteriaceae > Pedobacter > Pedobacter steynii. Next base: position 848,546 of record NZ_CP017141.1, read on the forward strand.
GGTGCAAAGGGGTCATCAGCTATACTGAATGAAGTTAATTGCGCAGATATATTTTTAAAATACAGGTCCTGTTCCGGAATATCACCAAAAAGATAATCCGGATCCAGGCACCATTTACACCATTGTCTGGCAACATTTTTAGGCAGATTTTCCATACCCGTAATTTTCTTGGAAGGCAGATACCCAAAAATATAAAGCAACATGGGAAACCCAATATTCCAGTTGGTCCACATGCGGTATTTTCTAAAACCAGTCCAGAATCTCCAGTATCCTGTTTGGGCAGCCATAAGAATAATCTTCCTGGCTTCCGCAGCAGATTTTGACAGACCAATTAATTGTCCCCCTATACTGTGTCCCAGTAAGTTGATAGTCGCTCCCGGATAATGCTCCTTTGCATATCTCATCACCGCTTCCAGATCTGTTGCTCCCCAGTCAGATGCGTTAACATCATTTCTTTTGATGGGGCCATTTAAAGAGTTTCCGATTCCGGAATAGTCGAACGTCATTACCGTTATTCCATTGTTAGCAATGAATTCAGAAAATTTCCGGTAATAAGATTGCTTTACCCCCGTTGCAGAAGAGATCACAAGCACCGTATGGTTGTCTTTAGCTTCAAAAATGCTTCCGGTAATAAAATACCCTTTACCTGTCTTAATTTGTACAGTACTCATATCTAAAGATGCTTTATTACTGTGTCCCACCTATCTTTTATTTTGATCAAAAGTAATATTTATGTACGTTAGTACAACCAAACAAAATGTCCTACAAACTCCATAATGACCAGGAATTAACAGATTTACTGAAGTCCGATGACAGGCTGGCGTATGCTGAAATTTACAAGCGCTATCACGCTGCCTTATACATCCATGCTTTTAAAAGACTTCAGTTAAGAGAAGAGTGCAGAGACCTGGTGCATGAGCTTTTTACCACTCTATGGATCAAACGTCAGGAGATTACCTTTAAAACCACCCTATCCGGCTACCTTTATACTTCAGTCAGAAACAAAATATTTGACCTTCTTGCCAGACAGAAATTAAAAACATCTTATACCCAATCCATTCAGCAATTTGCGGAAACCGGACTTGTGACCACAGATCACCTGGCCCGTCAAAACCAACTCAAAACACTTATAGATCAGGAAATCGCAAACCTCCCTGAACGCACCCGTCAGATATTTGAACTGAGCAGAAAGAGATTCCTTAGTCACCAGGAAATTGCAAAAGAATTGAACATCTCTGAACAGACTGTGAAAACCACCGTAAACAACGCGCTAAGGGTATTGCGCATTAAGTTTGGTTCCATGCTCTTCCTTTCTTTATAATTTTTTTTAATTCCTTTACCCCCAAGGCCAATCTGCTTCGTCTTTAATCTTTGAATGCGGGAGGTACGCTCCTTCCCTACCCAATAATGATGCAACAAGAAGAAATAGACAAACTTTTACAAAAAAAACATGCGGGTAACTGTAGCCCGGAGGAAATCGCTTTTTTAGAAAGTTGGTATGCCCAGTGGAATAAGGACCTTCCATTAGGCCTAACTGCAGAAGAACTCCACGAGGACCTGCTTGCGATCAGGAAGATGACCAGTACCCTGCCTTCGGCCGCTAAGTCTCAAAAATTGAAACAAGGCTTATTGGTCGCAGCAACGCTATTCCTGATTTTAAGCACCGGCCTGTACTTTTACCTGCAATCACAAATTAAAAAGGGCTCCACTGCCTACTTAGCCCTTCATGATATTAATCCTGGAGGCAATAAAGCTACCGTAACCTTGGCAAATGGTCAAAAGGTAGATTTAAACAGTCTTAAAGGTGGGGTAATGATCGGTAAATCCGGCCTGGCTTATAACGATGGGACCGATATCAGCCAGATAGACTCTGCCGCTAAAGGAACAGCACAGCAACTGACGCTGGCCACCCCTGTTGGAGGTCAGTACCACATCACGCTCTCTGACGGAACCAGGGTCTGGTTAAACGCCACATCTTCTTTAAAATTCCCTTCCAGCTTTGCCAGGCTTAAAGAACGCAAGGTCGAATTAACTGGTGAGGCTTATTTCGAAGTTACCCACAACGCAAAGCAGCCATTCCGCGTTTATACTTCCAGACAAATTGCAGAAGATCTGGGAACATCATTTAACATCAATAGCTATGCTGATGAACCCACTATCAAAACTACCCTCGTAGAAGGAAGTATGCAGGTTCAAAGCTTAAAAGAGCCTCAAGGTAAGCAGCCGATTATTTTAAAACCTAGTCAGCAAGCCTCCGTCAGTATTACAGGTATCATAAATGTACGTCAGGTAGATACTGATGAAGCATTGGGCTGGAAGAATGGCGAGTTCATTTTCGATGGCGAAGACTTCAAATCCGCCATGCGCAAAATCGCAAGATGGTATAATGTAGAGGTGGTTTATGAACCCGGTGCGAAAGCCAGCTCAACACTGATTCTGGAGGGATTAGTATCCAGGAAAAGCAAGCTGTCTGAAGTACTGAAATGGATAGAATCAATCAGTAGTGTACATTTCAAAATAGAAGGAAGGAGGATAACTGTGACGGAATAACTACTACTCAGAAATGCCAAATCACCAGGGGTGCTGGACACACCCCCGATAATTACCTGGCATCAGTTAATAAATAAATCCACTAACCAAAACTTGCAGCTGCCAAACATTAGACCTGAGCGGCCTCTGCACAACCAAATATAACAAAATGTATAGATTTTATGCCAGCAAACCGGGTATAACAGACCGTTATATCCGTAAAATATGGATGATTATGCGATTAACCACCACATTGCTCCTATTCACTTTAATGCAGGTAAGTGCCGCCAGTTTTGGGCAGCGCATTACTCTTAATGAACATCAGGTGTCATTAAAAAGTGCATTAGAAAAGATCCATAATCAAAGTGGATACAATTTTTTGTTCGACCGGAAAGTCATCAACGGAATCAAGCCCATTACCATTTCTCTGAAAAATGAAGAGCTGGAAGTTGCGCTGAAGAAGATTCTCACCGACCTTCCGCTGACTTATCTCATTGATGGAAAAACCATCCTGATTAAGCCAAAAGAGACTTCACTGCTGGATAAAGCCGTAGATAAGCTGGTCGACATTTTCAACGATCAGGAAATCCGTGGTCAGGTGACCGATTTAAAAGGCATTCCGATTCCGGGCGCAACCATCTTGATTAAGGGGACCAAGAAAGCAACTTCCACAAATTCCGATGGGAATTTCAAAATCCAGGCAGATAACAAAGATATCCTGGTGATCCAAATGGTGGGTTTTGTGACCAGAGAAATACCTGTTAACGGGGAAACAGTCCTCAACATTACCCTCACAGAAGAAGACAAAGCACTTGATGAGGTCGTTGTGGTGGGTTATGGTAAACAGAAAAAGGTCACCATTACCGGAGCAGTAAGTACCATCAATATGGGAGATATGCTTACCCCTAACCGCTCCCTGTCCAATGCACTGGCCGGTAAAGTTGCCGGGGTCATCTCTATGCAGAGAAGCGGGGAACCGGGTTATGATAATGCTTCCTTTACCATCAGGGGTATTGGTACTTTCACCGGCAATTCAGAACCGCTGATTATTATTGACGGAGTACAACGTGATGATGTTAACAGTTCTTTCGGAGGCTCGTACAACAACATAGATCCCGAAGATATACAAAGCATTTCCTTATTAAAGGATGCTTCCGCTACTGCAGTATATGGCGCCAGGGGTGCCAATGGTGTGTTGATCATCACTACAAAACGCGGTGTTGCAGGCAAACCACAGATTTCCATTAAGACGGAAGCCTCAATGTCTGGCCTTACCAAAACCCCAAAAATGCTGGAGGGTGTTTCCTGGATGCGCTTGTATAATGAGGCCACAGTTAACGACGGGAACCAACCCGTATATTCTGAAGAAATAATCCAAAAAACCGCCAGCGGCCTGGATCCCTACCTTTATCCAAATGTAAACTGGATAAAATCTACCTATAAAGACTGGGCACCAGGTTTCAATACCAACTTGAATGTAAGCGGTGGATCTCAAAGTGTAAGATATTATGTTTCTGCCTCTTTCTACAATCAGGACGGCAGTTATAAAGTAAGTAAACAAAATGGCTATAACCCGAATTTAAACTTTAAAAGATATGATTTCAGGACCAATCTTGATATCGATCTGAGCCCTACTACCCTGCTGTCCATGAACCTGGATGCCATGCTGGTTAGCAGCAGATATCCTGGCTTATCAGCCAGTAAAATCTGGTATAATGCCTATTTAACCCCACCCATTGCCTTTCCCATTCAGTATCCTGACGGATCATGGGCAGGCCCTTTTAACAATGGAGGGACCAACCCACTTAACGAAATCCAGAATTCCGGTTATGCAACCGAGTTCAGGCCAACCATACAGTCTATTTTTTCCGTTAACCAGAAACTGGACCGCTTTACAAAAGGGCTAAGTGCTATGGCCAGGTTCTCCTTTGACTCCTATAGCGAAAACAACAACAGAAGGTCTGGAAGAAACAATCTTTTTCTCGCCACCTCGAGAGATGCGGAGGGGAACCTGATTCTGAACCAATCCAGGGTTGGAGATCAGTTCTTAGGTTATTCCCAATACTCACAGGCAGAAAAAAAGATGTACCTGGAAACCAATATCAATTACGACCGCAGCTTTGGTAACCACCATTTTGGAGGATTGTTTTTATACAATATGCGCACAAGGGTAGTCAGCTCTGCAGGAGATGTCATTTCTTCCATCCCTTACAAAAACCAGGGCATGGCATTCAGGGCTACCTATGCTTATGCGGATCGGTACATGGTAGAATTTGACGCAGGTTATACCGGTTCAGAGAACTTTGAACCCGGTAAAAGATTTGGATTTTTCCCATCTTTTTCTGCAGGCTGGGTGATCTCCAAAGAATCTTTTTTCAACAAGCTCTCTTCGGGCATTAACCTGCTAAAAATCAGAGGATCTCATGGTATTGTTGGAAATGACCAGATCGGATATCAGGCAGGTCTGAAAAGGTTCCCTTATCTGAATCAATATGGCCCTGGTCGTTCTATAGGATTAGGCTTTAACGGAGCCATCTTTAACGGGGTTACAGAAAGTGTAATCGGCGTAGAAAACCTCACCTGGGAAAAGGCCACCAAAGACAATATTGGTATAGAAATCGGCTTGTTCAATAAACTAAACCTGACCGTAGACCTGTATAAGGAAAGAAGGAAGAACATCTTAATTTCCCGCAGCTCCTTATCCGGGATCCTGGGCGTAACCGGAACCGTATATGCCAATTTAGGCGAGATGAACAACCATGGTGTGGATGCCAATATCGAGTATAACGAAAACATAGGGAATGTATCCCTTCGTCTATATGGCAATTTCACCTATAACAACAATAAAATTATCCAGCGTGATGAACCGAAACAACTGTATGCTTATCAACAGGCAACCGGACAAAAATTAGGCGACAACCTGATGTACGTTGCCGAGGGTTTATTTACCTCTGCTGAGCAGATTGCCAACAGTCCGAGTCAATTTGGTGCGGTCTTGAGGCCAGGTGACATTAAATACAAAGACGTTAATGGTGATGGCGTGATCAATCCTTTTGATCGCGTATATACCGGCAAATCAGATGTTCCTACCATCTTGTACGGATCAGGTTTTACCGTAGGTTATAAGGGCGTAGATCTCTCACTTTTCTTCCAGGGCATTTCCAATGCTACCTTCATGGCCAATGGCTCTGCGGTAACAGGTGATGGGGCAAGCGGTGCCGGTATTGTCCCCTTTACCGGCATGGGCCAATATCCTTCCGGAATGCTGGCCAATCTGGAAGACAGATGGACTGCTGAAAACCCCAGACAGGATGCCTATTATCCGAGATTAGGGATCTCCAATCAGAATAGCAATAACTACCAACCCAGCACCTGGTGGTCTAAAGACGGCAGCTTTGTTCGTTTAAAACAAGCCACTTTAGGATATAAATTTTCAGATGCTTTTCTTACCAAATCCGGTATTAAGTCAGTCTATTTTTATCTGACCGGACAGAACCTGTTCACCTTCTCCAAATTTAAGTTATGGGATCCGGAGCTCGGCGCCAATGCCTCAGGTTATCCGCCCTTAAGAACATTTGCCCTGGGACTGAAAGTATCATTTTAACAAGAACTATTGATCAATTACAAGCATTAAAAAATATTCTGATGAAAAAGAAAAATATACCTCTATTCATTATCGCCGTAGGATCATTGTTTTTAACAAGCATTTTATCCTCCTGCAAACACCTGGATGAAAAACCTGATAATTTGCTCACCTCCGATATCCTGTGGAGCAACCGGGCTAATGCGGAATCTTATCTCTACAACATTTATGGTGCAGTACTCGAAATAGACTATCCACATATTGGCATCAGTGACGAAGCCTCGGTTTCCATCCCAGGCACCAATATCCGGCAAATGGTAGCCGGCAACTGGAGCTCCGTAAATGCCTATTACGACCATTGGGACAATTATTATACCGGTATCCGTTCTTCCTTCATTTTTGAAGCCAATGTAGATAAAGTACCGGATTCTCAACTCGGCGCTGATTTAAAGGTTCAGTACAAAGCAGAATCTAAATTCCTGAGAGGCTGGTTTTACTGGCAGCTGATCAAACAATACGGGCCGGTGGTAAAGTTAACCGGTGCCCTTTCCCTGGATGAAGACTTTAACAAATATCCAAGGGCTACTTTTGACGAATGTAAGGATTACGTTAACCAGTTAATGGATGAAGCTGCGGTTGATCTGCCTGTACGCTGGGCTTCTTCCAGCAATTATGGGCGCCCTTCCAAAGGATCTTGCCTGGCCGTTAAATCACAACTTGCCTTATGGGCTGCCAGTCCATTGTGGAACGGGAACCCTGCTTTCAATTCCTTAAAAAATCAGGACGGAACTGCCTTGGCCCCTGCTGTATATGATGCAAACAAATGGAAAATTGCCGCAGATGCTGCTAAAGCAGTGATAGACCTTAACTCCTACAAACTATTTACCAATCTGGATAACGGTGGTACTCAGTTTGATCCCTACCTTTCCGTCCGGGATCTTTTCCTGACCAACTGGAACAGTGAAATCCTGTTCTCCAGAAATTCCTGGAACTACTGGGGCTATACCAAAGCCTCTTCTCCCAACCCCGGAGGGATTAACCTGTACAACGCCACTCAAAACGTAGTCGATGCGTTTTATATGGGTAACGGACGCAGCATTGAAGACCCTTCTTCAGGTTATGACGAAACCGGTTTTGCAGAAAACAATAGCAGCCAGTACTGGGCACATAAAAAAGGACAATGGAATATGTATGCCAACCGGGAGCCCCGCTTTTATGCCTATATTCAGTATAACGGCCGCCCGGTATTACCTGCACCTACCGTTGATGATAAAAATTATTACTCCTCAGCAGGTAACGTAGATGGCACTGGTCGTGTAGAGTTCTATTATGGCGGGAAAGCCGGGGCTAAAGCGACCGGAATTACCAATAACATTACCGGTTATAACTTCCTGAAAAATGTAAGCCCCGCCGATAACATCAGGCAAGATGCCACGAATTACAGGCCTTTCATCCTCATGCGCTATGCGGAAATCCTCCTTAATTATGCAGAAGCCCTGAATGAATACTCCCCTTCCAACCCGGATGTGGTGAACACGCTCAATCTGGTCCGCTCCAGAGCAGGACTACCAGGGATAGAAACCGTTTATCCCGCCGCAGTTGGAAACAAGGAGCTCATGAGAAAGTACATCCTGAAAGAAAGACAGGTAGAGCTGTGTTTTGAAGGAGACCGTTATTATACCCTCATCAGAAGGTTACAGCTCGGTGCTCCCGAGAATCAAACCATCTATGGGATGAATGTGAATGAAGACGATGGAGGCCAGGGATTTGGCTTTACCCGCTTTTACAACCGGACATTCTTTCAAAAAAGAGCATGGGCAGATAAAATGTACCTCTTCCCTATTTCCCAATACCAGCTGGACCGGGACAGGGCCCTGGTACAGAATCCAGGTTGGTAAGCCAACGCATCATTTATGTATTTAAAAAAAGCGATCATGAAACAATTCATCAATATAAAGGCATCATGCAGGTATACCTTATCCTTTTCCATTTGCCTGCTTTTCTTTCTTAGCGGTTGCAAAAAAGACAAAGAAGCCAGCTATAATCCTTCCTCTCCCATCACCATTTCAGATTTCATTCCTAAAAAAGGTGGAGGTGGCACTGAGGTACTCATTACCGGAAGCAATTTTTCTTCCGACCTCTCTAAAATCTCTGTAACCCTGAATGGACTGGCCTTAAAAGTAATTGGTGCCAGTGCCACACAAGTTATGGCAGTAGTTCCAAAAAAATCAAAATCAGGCCCCTTAAAAGTAACTATAGAAAACGGGGAAGCTTCCAGCGAAGCTGTTTTTACTTACGAGTACACCCGTACGGTGAGCACCCTTGCCGGATCAGGTGCTGCGGGCTTTGCCAATGGAAAAGGAACAGATGCCTCTTTTAACCTGAACGGTCAAAACTGGTACAGGAGTTCAGGTATTGTGGTAGACGACCAGCTCAATGTTTACGTAGCTGATCCCGGCAACCACTGCATCCGGAAAATAGATTCGGCCGGAAACGTGACCACTCTAGCCGGTAATCCCAATCTTGCTGGTTATGCCGATGGCAAAGGTACCGCAGCAAACTTCTCTTTACCCTATGACCTCGCTATTGACGGACAGGGCAACCTGTATTGCGTAGATCCTGGCAATTGGGACATCAGAATGATCACACCAGACGGACAGGCCAAGACCTGGGGTTTTGGAAGTCAGGCACCATGGAGTGTCGCCTTTGATAAGGTAGGCGGAAAACTATACTATGCCAGCTGCTCCAGCCCCGGAAATATTTATGAGATCAACGCCCAGGGTGTCAACAAGGAAATCATCTCCGGTTTAAATTATCCGGCAGGTATTAAATTCGACAATACCGGTAACTTATTTGTATGCGGACATGGCGATCAGGTGATCAGGAAATTTACAGCCGGCACCTGGCAGAGCAGCATTGTTGCCGGCCAACCGGGAAATGTCGGATATGTAAACGGAGTGGCCAATGCCGCCTTATTCGCATATCCATGGGGAATTGCCATAGACAACAGCAATAATATCTATGTTGCCGGCAATGGTACCGGGGGTGGAAGCACCAGCAATCCCGATCAAAGCATCCGCTATCTGCAGGCCAATACTTACGAAGTCGGCACATTTGCCGGAAGCAGCAAAGCAGGTTACACTGATGGATTCGGCGGACTCGCCTCTTTTAGCGCACCTGGCGGAGTTGCGGTAGACAAAAACGGAACGGTATACGTACTGGACAAAAACAACAACAGGATCAGGAAGATCATTTCTGAATAACACAATTTTAATCAACACATGAAACCATATGCTTTTTTAAGCCTGGTTTTAGTTGTACAAACTCTGGTTTGTACAACTAAAACCTTTGCCGCTATACCCCAGACTAAAGAAAAACCCCGTAAGTATTATGTATCTGTAAATGGCTCCGATGGCAATACCGGCAGCATTAGTGCCCCCTTCCAAACCATCAATATTGCGCTAGCTCATGCTAAACCAGGAGACCAGGTATTGGTTAGAGGCGGCACCTATTATCAGGAAGTAAAATTCCCTAGATCCGGTGAACCTGGCAAAACCATCAGCCTGCAAGGTTATCCGGGAGAAAAGCCCATCATTGATGGCAGCAGGATTAAAGTTTCCGGATGGTTATCACTGGTTACCATCAGCAACGTAAGTTATGTAACTATAGATGGGTTTGACATTTGTAACCTGAGCAGCTCCGCTGTAAACACCGATCCTCAAGGCATTGCAATTAACGGCAAAGGGCAACACATCTCTGTTAAAAACTGTCACATCTACAACATCAAGAGTCACGCTACACTTGAACAGGGAAGAAGTGCACATGCCATACTTGTTATTGGCAGCAGCCCTACCCCCATCTCTCACTTATTGATTACAGGATGTACCGTAAATGACACCCAAACGGGAACCAGTGAGAACGTAACCCTTGCCGGGAATATAGAAGGCTTCATCTTCAGTCACAATCTGGTATACGATACAGAGAATATTGGCGTCATTGTAGCTGGCGGCGATGGTATTAATCCGCGTGGAGCAGTGGAAAGCAATTACGCCCGAAATGGGGTGATCAGCGACAATGTTTTTCACCACAACACCATGACCAGAACACCGGAAACCTGGGGCCCAGACCGGTTCGGCGCCATCTCCATTTATGTTTGCGGAGGAGCCAACACCCTTATCGAAAGAAACATTGTTTATGAGAGCGACAGAGGGATTGGTCTGGTTAGTGAAAGCAATATTTACCCAACCAGAACCACGACGGTAAGAAACAACCTCGTTTACAACTGTTACCGGGCAGGTATTTATATGGGTGATTATTTAAACTATACCATTGCCGGCACTAAAAACTGCAGTATACTGAACAATACTTTATTCCAGAACAATCGTGTTGCCGGTGCATTTGGAGAAATTGAAGGAGAGCTCAGGTTAACCGAACACTGTGAGGGCAATGTCATTAAGTACAACCGGGTTTATGCCGGGCCTAAAGACTTGCTGGTCCATAAATATACCTTAACCGGAAGTCAAAACATTATCGATCACAACAGTTATTTCAGCATCGGGCAACCGCAATGGATCTGGAACAGTACCAATGGCAGTCCGATTACCGACTTTCAGACCTGGAAAAAAACCAGCGGTCAGGATGCCCACTCCAGCCTGAAGAAAGTCAGTTCTAAGTTTTACTCTAATTTAAGCAGAAAATGGAAAAGATCCCTACCATCAAAGATATAGCCAGGCGACTAAACATTGATCCATCAACCGTATCCAGGGCACTTCGCGGGCATCCCAGTATAGGCCTTGTCACGACAATGAGGGTCAATAAAATTGCTAAAGAGATGAACTTTCATCACAACCAGAATGCAGTATTGCTTAAACAGGGCAGGACTTCCACCATAGGTGTGGTTCTGCCTGATATCTCAAATGCTTTTTACTGTGCTACACTGAGCGAAATAGAACGTTATTCCCATAACAAAAATTACAACATCATCTTTGGCCAGTCGTTCGAAAAACCGGAACGGGAAAAACAAGTTCTGGATAATATGAAGAACCTCAGAGTAGATGGGATCCTCATTGCCATTGGCAAATCTTCCCTACCTTCTGAGGAGTTAGAACAATTCAGAAGGTACCATATCCCTGTGGTCATTTTAGAGCATAGAGATATGGTACAAGGTCTGCCTTATCAGGCTATTGAACATCTATTTTCAGTTTTAGAATCTCAGCAGTCACCTGATCCAGTGTCTTAGCCGGCATTTCCGGCCTGAGCTCCATATTTTTCTCTACCCATGCGCGCTCCCACCAGAAAAAGTCGGGAGCCTGCGTGTTTTTTCCCTGCAGGTTGCTTTGTAAATGAGCAATGTACATTTCCCATCTTACCTGGTAATAATCTTTCATCAGCCCTCCCCATTCTTTATAAGCATACTCGTGCAGGTTATCTTCTGCCGGGATATTCTCACCCCAATAGGTGATCAGCATCATGGCATTCTTTATATTGAGGCGTTTCTCTTCTTCTGTTTTTCCCAGATTTAAAGCCTGAGTCTTATAGGTATTTAACTGATAATAAGGATGGCTGGAAAGCAGGTCATCCGTTAAACGGATCATGTCCAGAAACTGCGCCGAAAAACGGCTGAATTGTGCTGTATTTTTATCATTATAAGCCTTTACCATCGCTTCAAAAACCCGTTCCCCATCATTGGCCAATACCTGTCTTAACATATTGATCAGGTCGATCTGATAGGTGTCTGAACTTTTAAAATCAGGCGCTGCTTTAGCAAATTCCAAAGCTGCTTCTTTAAATTTAGCCAGGTCATAGGTTCTCACACGTGTCCCCCATCTGGAGGCCGGTTTAGAATCCAATGCCGGTCTGATACAAAATACAGACTCACTGGCCCCTTCCTGATACCCTGGAATACTTTGATAAATGGTTTCCAGGAATCCCTGCCAGGCTTGCTGAATGTGTTGATCTGAGCTTCCATAACGATATTTCGTATAATCAGTAAGCCAGTTCTTTACCTCAACATGGTCCTTTCTCCAACCCAGTTCCAGCATCAGGTCATAGACAGGGGGATTGTTATTTAATCCTTCAGGCATCACCCCTACTCCTTTTAAAACTTCTTTATAGGGGCCTTTCCGGATCCGGTCGACTTCATCTGCAAAGCGTTGCAATTTACCATATACACCAGGTCTTTCACCAAAATTATTCACTACGCACCAGATAAATGGCGTGGAATCATAACCGTTTCTTTTCTCCCAGTTATTGGTAAACTCACCAAACAGCTCCTGTACCAGGATATGTGATTTATCCAGACCATCCAGCATTTTCTGTTTAGGATTGTCCTGCCAGCCCTGTAATACCCATGTTGATCCCGGAAAACTTCTTTGCATTTCAGTCTGAATGGATTTGCCCGCTTCCTTTAAATCTATCCCTTCTGTAATTCCACCTTCATGAAAAGGGTCTCCAGCAAAAAACCGGATATTTTTGCCATAAGCCTTTTGCAGTTCCTTGTAATATATTCCTGCTATTCTGGAGAAGTCCGGATAACCGGGAACTAAAATATCCGGGCGTTTAAATGCACCCCAAGTTTTCTGGTCAATGATTTTTGCTTTACTCTTCTCTTTTAAAGAGCCAGGAACCATTCCATAAAAACCTTGTAATACTGGCTCTATTCCAAATTCTTTCATCCGCCGCATCATCTTTTGCTGCAACATTTTGCGGCCATCAATCTGGCTTTGAGGCATCGGGCCTCCCCAGCTTTGAATGTTCCCCATTAACCACCAGGCAGTATAGGCAGGGCCGACTAAAAAATCATTAATTTCCTGATCCGAATATCCGATCTGCTTTAAAGTATTTTGCCATACTGCTTCCATTCCATTGACGGTAAGCATCAGGTTTACTCCATTTAAAGCCATCCAGTCCAGCTCATGCTCCCAGTCTTTCCAATCGTAAAAACTCATGGTATAATTGTAGGTGCAATAGTTTAAAGCATAACGGTATTTTGCAGGTGCCTCTACACGTACTTTCTCCTTTACTACAGGAATTGGATAAACAGGAGCAAGGTTATCGCCCATGTGCGACATAGAACGGTGGCAATAGTATTTTAGATACCAGTTTAGTCCCACTGCCGCAGCATTTGGACCGGAAGCACTAATGATCAGTTTGCTTCCGATGCTCTGCAATTCAAACAGGTCTTTCTGATCGCTTTTTAAGGGCTTAAAAACCACCTGATTGATCAACCAGGGCGTTCTTCGTTTAATCAGGTCCTGGACTGGTTTAAATTGCCGGGCTAAAAGCTCAAGGGGGATCAGGAACAAAAGCAAACAGGTAAATTTTCGCATAAAATCAGGTGGTTTTTCTATTTCAAAGAGATCAAAACTAGTTAAAATCTATTGTAAAAAACCAGCGTAATCAGCCCTTAACCACGTTAAAACTTACACAATCGATTGTATTCCCTCACACAATCGATTGCGTAAGTTTCAGGTATTTTATTTCTTCTTTTTTTGCTTAGCATTGTAGTAAATGTTCGTGTTTTTACAACTATTCCCCCTTATGAAGAAGCAGCTAATTGGTTTATTATTTTTGATACTATCCGGATCTTATTTACAACCTGCATTTGCACAGCAAGAAGCAGATGCACCTTTTAAGATCAGTACAGAATCCTTTATTTTAAATGGCAAACCATATGTTATTCGTTGTGGTGAACTGCATTTTGCCAGGATTCCAAAAGCATACTGGAGACAGCGTTTAAAAATGGTAAAAGCGGTTGGCTTAAATACCGTTTGCGCCTATCTGTTTTGGAATTACCACGAAACCAGCCCTGGCAAATTCAATTGGGAAGGGCAGGCTGATGCGGCCGAGTTCTGCAGAATAGCTCAGGAGGAAGGGTTATATGTGATCTTGCGTCCTGGTCCCTATTCCTGTGCCGAATGGGAATTTGGCGGATTTCCGTGGTGGCTGCTGCAAAAGAAAGATCTTAAATTACGGACACAAGATCCTTATTATTTAGCCCGTAGTCGCCAATATATAAAAGAAGTTGGACGCGTGCTGAGCCCATTGCAAATTACCCATGGTGGCCCGATCCTGATGGTACAAGTAGAGAACGAATATGGAAGCTACGGCACTGACAAGGAATATCTGTTAAAGCTGAGAGACTACCTGAAGGAAGCCAACTTTAATGTACCATTTTTCACCTGTGATGGTGTAGTTCAGTTAAAAAACGACGTGCAGAAAGAGCTTTTTGCAGTGGTCAATTTTGGAAGTAATCCGGAAGCCGGTTTTAAAGCTTTGCGCGAAGTTCAGCCTGAAGGGCCTTTAATGTGTGGAGAATATTATCCGGGATGGTTTGATTCCTGGGGCAATGCGCATCATACCGGCTCCAGCGACAGGATGGTGAAAGAGCTGGATTGGATGCTGGAGCATAAAGCCTCTTTCAGCATTTATATGATCCATGGGGGAACCTCTTTCGGGCTATGGGCAGGCGCTAATTGTCAGCCTTATTTGCCGGAAACATCCAGTTATGATTACGATGCACCTATTAGCGAAAACGGATCGGCCAACCCTAAATTTTATGCATTGCGGGATATGCTCAAAAAGCACCTTCAGCCTGGTGAAACTCTGCCGGATGTACCTGCAGCAATTCCTGTACAAAAAATAGCTCCGTTTAACCTTAGCTCAGTAGCCCCTATCCTACCACAATTAACAAAGCCCGTTACTTCTGATACGACCTTATATATGGAAGATCTTGGACAGGGTTATGGCATGGTGGCATATGAAACGACTTTACCTGCGGGAGCAAAAAGCACACTGGATTTCACTGAGGTACATGATTACGCGGAAGTGTATCTGGACCAGAAACTCATTGCTGTGTTAAACAGGATGAAAAATGAGCATAGCATAACAATTCCGGCACTATCAAAAAGAACCCGGTTACGCGTATTGGTGGAAGCCATGGGCCGTGTAAATTATGGTGATTATATGCATGACCGTAAAGGGCTACAAGGGGAAGTTTATCGCATTTCCAATACCGGAAAATTGCAGCTGAAAGGATGGAAACATTATTCTATCCCATTGGGAGAGGACAATCCGGCATTCAAATATCAAAGCATTAAAACCGCAGGCAAGGTAAACGAACCGGCTTTTTATAAAGGCAGCTTTACCGCGAAAAACAACCATGATTTTTACCTGGATATGCGTTGGTTTAAAAAAGGTGTGGTCTGGATCAATGGGCATTGTCTGGGACGTTACTGGAATATTGGCCCTACTCAAACCATGTATGTTCCCGGAGTATGGCTAAATACAGGGAAAAACGAAGTGGTGGTGCTGGACCTTCATCGCCCCCTTGCCCCACGGTTACAAGGATTGGAAAAACCAATCCTGGATAGTCTGACAGAGGTTAAAGCAATCAGCAGCAACCATCGTAAAGCGGGACAGCAATTTGGCAACAATGCAGAGTACCTGGTCTATAGCGGAACTATGAAAAATTCTGCGGAATGGCAAAACATTATTTTTCCGGTAAAGAGTGGCCGGTATATCGCTCTGGAAGCGTTAAACAACTTCGCTGAAAATCCATTTACTTCGGTAGCAGAGTTGGAGTTACTGGACGAAAATGGTAAGCAAATTCCAAGGAATTTATGGAAAGTGGTTTACGTGGATAGCGAGGAACTGAAAAGCCAGGATGGCAAATCGGAGAATGTTTTTGATCTTCAGTATACGAGTATCTGGCATAGCCAATGGAAAGATAATACCCCTAAACACCCTCATCAGATTGTGATTGATTTAGGTGTACAGACAAGCATCGGCGGGATCAAAGTATTGCCCAGACAGGATATGGAAACGGGAAGGATTAAAGATTTTAAGCTTTATCTGGCAAATAAGATATTTAAGGGGTTATAATATGCTGTTCCCGATTTACTATATTTATCGTTTAAATATTGTTTTATGCACCATGATTTCTATCAACAAAAATTTCTCGAAAAACGGTGGTATAAATTCACAAATGAAGGCTTACATGTAAGTAAGAAAAAGTTTTGGAATTTCTACGAGTATGAATTGAAATACGAAGAGATGGGAAATAAAATAATTCGGTTTAAAGGAGGGGCAAACGCTTGGTGGATCCCTGCTTCAATCTTGATTTTTATATCTTCGATATTATTTTTAGATAAAAAAAAATGGCGGTGATGTTGAAAATGGAGCTGTATTATTCTATTTATCACTCGCCTTTGTATGTATTATCGGTTACATTATAACATTTAAAAATGTTTGCTATCTGAGCAGAGCCAACAATACCAATGCGATAGAATTCATAAATAACAATCCAGGCAAGGAGGAATTAAAAACCTTTATAGAAGAAATACAGTCGAAAAGAAAGGAATTTCTTTTACAACGTTTTGGACAGCTAAACAAAAATCTAAGCTATGAACCTCAATACAATACTTTTAGCTGGTTACTTGATAACGAGGTACTCAGTCAGGAAGAATTCGATGAGAAAATTTCGGAGCTGGAGAAGTTATTACCCCCGGTCACCACTATAAAAGGATTCACACTTAATAATTAACCTGATTCTATTTAGGGTTTGTGGCTATCTCAGCTGCGCTATTTGCCTCATCCTTTACCAAGGATGAATATATAAGGTTTTTCATAATTATTTTCTTTCTTTTTATCGCATTACTTTCAACGATTTTGATCGATAAACTAGAACGCTTAAAAGCAGTTTATGTATTCCGAACCTATTATGTATTTCTGTTTTACTATACTGCAATTATTTTTCTCTTTTCCCTTTCAGTGATCGGTAACGCATTCACAAAGCTCTACGACCTTCAGTTCGTATTAAAAATGGTTACCTGTCTATTTATGATGGGAGTATAGTCAGCATTAATGTGTACCGATGATCTGACAATTTCAGATATCGAACAAAACACAACGAATATAAACTAATACATCCCGAAAATTGATTTCTTATTTAACAGGTGGGGATAAACCTATAAGTTAGGGCTAATAATCTAAATACAAATCCCAACGCTATGAAAAAGTTTGAAAAACTAAATTCAAAAAAAGTAGAATCAATTCATTCTATCAAAGGTGGAAGAGCGATGTACATGGAAAACTCAGTGGGTGTTAAGCCAACATTTCATGCTCAACCATCTGATCATGGAGACCACACCTGTACAGATGCGATTCCTGACCCTCCAGGTCCTCACGATTGCCCAGGCGGCTTTTAGAATTAAAGGCGATGCTAAATAAGCATCGCCTTTTTTAACCATACCTGCTTCATCCACCATAAAAAGAAAATGACAAAGAAAGTTTTAATTTTAAGCCAGTCCTATTCGGAAGGAACAACAGACTATGTTTGTCTGTGGCTTGATTATTACGGGGTTCCGTTTATCCGGCTGAATGGGGAAGATTATTTCAAAATGAAAAGATTGACGGATATTCCTGAAAACGAGGAAATCGCCTTCGCATGGTATCGTAGAAAAGCAGCCAGATTTCCAACACGGTACAGTTTTAAAAAAGAATCATTTGAGACCCATTATCTGATGCGCCGGTTTCTGATTGAAGAGTTCAAGGTACTGCATTCTCGTCTGTTTTATTCAATTGATAAACAAAAATGGCTTAATGATCCCATTATTGAAGATAATTTAAATAAGCTAAACGTACTCTTCCTGGCGCAAAAATCAGGGCTAAAAATTCCTTATACAGAAGTCCTGACCGATAAACAATCGGTAAAAGAGCTGCTCCGGAAGCACCCGGAATTAATCGTGAAACCTTTAAGTGAATGTATGATGCTGGAGGATGCAGATGGGGGACATTATAAGATGCTCACCAAGCCGGTTAGCGAAAGAAATATCCATTCTATTCCTGAAACCTTCTTTCCTTCATTGGTTCAGGAGCGTATCAATAAAAAATTCGAAGTACGAGTCTTTTATCTGGCAGGGAGCTTTTATGCGATGGCCATTTTCTCCCGGGAGAACAAAAGAACGGCATCCGATTTTAGAAATTACGACCACAAAAGGCCCAACCGTACCGTACGCTACCAACTACCCGATGAAATAGAAAGTAGATTAAAATGCCTCATGAAAGAGCTCAAATTTGAAACCGGATCAATTGATTTAATGGTCGATACAGAGGGCAGTTATTACTTTCTGGAAATCAATCCTGAAGGACAATTTGGAATGGTCTCTTACCCCTGCAACTATCATTTAGAAAGAGAAATGGCGCAGTTATTTATGCAAAAAGCAACGACATGAAAAAAAAATTCATCAGCAATCTAAAGGACAAGAAGTTCCTGCCCTTATCTATATATCTTCTGGAAAAAGACAGTTACGAACCAAAAGGTCTTCAGGGAAATATCGCCAAGTATGAAAAAGCGGTTAAAATTAATGCAGAAGGATATGAGTTACTGAATTTCTATAAAGCAATTTCGAAATTCTAAGCATGGAATATTTAAATATATATTCAAATTGTCAGCTGGTTAAAGGCGCGAGCAGATCGTTGATTTGCGACCTGCAAATGCGGAAATCTTATCCTGTTTCCAACGATGTATACGACGTGTTTTGCTTTTTAAAAGATCATTCGATCGAAGAATGTGTTGCGCATTATGGTGTAGATAATCAGGAAGCCATTCTAAGCTATGTAGATTTTATAGTTAAAAAGGAAATGGGTTTTAAAGACAAGGGTATTTTAGCGGAACTCAGTTCTTTAGATTTAAGCTGGGATGCATTTACAGATATTACCAACGTTATTCTGGAGTATAACGAGGATTTGAATTATGACAATCCTTTTTTCAAAGCGTTGTTTAATCTGAATGTCCACGGCCTGGAGGTTCGTTGTTACGACCAAACAGACCTGAAAAAATTAGAAGTGTTCTTAGCAACCTTTAAAGGGTCTGTTCTAAAATATATCAAACTTATCCTGCCCTATTCTTTGGCAACCAACACGAAAGTACTTGAGCAGCTGGTAAAAGACAACCTGAGGATAAAATCTTTCCTGATCCACTCGGCAGCTGAAGATCAGTTCATTCAAATATACAAGGATTCTGTTCCTGTTACCTATTATTCTGAAGCCATCAATTCCTGTCTGTCCTGTGGCACGATACGTTCCGCATATTTCATCACCAATATGGAGCTATTTACGGAAAGTCAGCAGCATAACACCTGTTTAAACAGAAAGCTATCCATCGATTTTAATGGCTTCATCAAAAATTGCCCTTCCATGCAGGATAGCTATGGCCATATGCTGGAAACAAACTTACCCGGACTATTGGAGAATCAGGATTTCCGTAAATACTGGGGTATTAAAAAAGATGACATCAGCGTCTGTAGAGATTGCGAATACCGCCATGTATGTACTGATTGCCGGGCTTATGTGGAAGATCCGGATGACATTTATTCAAAGCCTTTAAAATGTGGATACGATCCTTATACCAACGAATGGGAAGATTGGGCAATACATCCTATGAAACAGGCTGCAATAGAAGAATATGGTTTAAGCGCACTTATCAAATAGTATGAAACGGAAAGAATTCCCTTTTTATAAACAACCGGATAGTAAAGATTGTGGCCCTACCTGTTTACGGATTGTCAGTAAACATTATGGAAAACTTATTCCGCTTCAAACCTTACGGGACTTATCTGAAACCACCAGAGAAGGCAGCAGTTTTTGGGGCATGAGCAATGCTGCAGAACAAGCGGGGTTTAGAACCCTAAGTGTTCGTATTGATTTCAATACCCTGGTAGCAGATGTTCCCCTGCCTTGTATTGTCCATTGGAACAAGCAACATTTTGTAGTTGTTTATAAAATTGAGGAGAAGAAAGATCAGACAACGATCCATGTATCTGACCCAAGTTTTGGATTGATAAAGTACAACAAACAGGAGTTTATCAAATCCTGGATTGGCGGACAGGTTGCTGACGATGCAGAAGAAGGAATGGTCCTGGTGTTGGAAACCACACCGGTATTTTATCAGGCAGATTGGGATAAAGAAACGAATAAGATGAGTTTTTCTTTTCTTTCCAAATACCTGATCAAACACAAATCCCTGATCGTTCAACTTGCATTGGGCTTATTGGCCGGAAGTATTCTCTCTTTAATTTTTCCCTTTTTAACACAAAGCATTGTCGATATCGGCATCCAAAACCAGGACCTGAACTTTATCCATTTGATCCTGATCGCACAACTTATGGTGTTTATAGGAAGAATGGGAATTGGAGTGATCAGGAGCTGGATTTTACTACATCTTTCTGCCCGGATCAACATTTCTATCTTATCAGACTTTTTTATCAAGCTGATGCGCCTCCCGGTTAGCTTTTTTGACACCAGAATGATCGGCGACATTATGCAACGCATTTCGGATCATAACCGGATAGAAAAGCTATTGACCATCTCTTCCCTGGAAACGATCTTTTCTCTGGTGAATCTGATTGTATTCAGTATCGTTCTTTTACTTTATGACTATAAGCTATTTCTCATTTATATAGCGGGTTCTGCACTGTATGTGACCTGGATCTTATTGTTCCTGAAAAAAAGGAAGGAACTTGACTATAAACAGTTTTCACAGCTTTCTCAGGAACAGAGTAAAATGTATGAGCTGATTAACGGCATGCAGGTTATTAAAATACACAATGCCGAAAAATCTAAGCGTTGGGAATGGGAATATTTACAGGTAAAACTATTCAAAATAAAGATCAAAGCACTTTCATTAGAGCAATGGCAGTCTGTCGGGGGAGATTCTATTAACCAGTTTAAAGATATTTTTATCAGCTTTTTCGCTGCAAAATTAGTGCTGGATGGTCAACTTTCCCTGGGAATGATGCTCTCCGTGCAATACATCATCGGGCAATTAAATGGCCCCTTAATGCAACTGGTAGAATTTATCCGGCAGAGCCAGGATGCCAAAATTGCATTGGAGCGGTTGGGTGAAATACATGATAAAGAGGATGAAGAGCAAACTGGCATGCGTTACGTTACAGATGTACCCGAGCAAGGTATTGCACTTCAAAATGTTTCTTTCCGTTATACGGGATCAAATGATGCGGTTCTGGAAAATCTGGACCTGACTATCCCCTATCAGAAGACCACGGCAATTGTTGGGGCCAGCGGAAGCGGCAAGACGACCTTACTCAAATTGCTCATGAAATTTTATGAGCCTACAGAGGGAGAAATCAAAATAGGTCATTGTGACCTGAAGCACATTTCTCCAACAGCCTGGAGGGAGAAATTTGGTGCGGTATTGCAAGAAGGCTATACTTTTAATGATACCGTAGCCAACAACATTGCTATCGGTGAAGAGTATATTGATAAAGAGCGGTTAAAAAAAGCGGTGGAAATTGCCAATATCAAAACCTTTATTGAAGGCTTGCCTTTAAGCTACAATACACAAATCGGGCATGAAGGGCTGGGCATGAGTGGAGGTCAGACCCAACGTTTGATGATCGCCCGTGCGGTATACAAATCTCCTGAATATATCCTCTTTGACGAGGCCACAAGTGCCCTGGATGCAAATAATGAAAAGGTCATCATGGAAAACCTCAACCAGTTTTTTAAAGGAAAAACAGCTGTCGTTATCGCCCATCGTTTATCAACAGTGAAAAATGCCGATAAGATTGTGGTATTGGACCGAGGTAAAATTGTAGAAGAAGGAACCCACAGCCAATTGGTTGAGTTAAAGGGTGAATATTACAGACTGGTAAAAAATCAATTGGAACTTGGAAACTAGAAAAGACATATTAGAGGATCTTCAACTAAGGTCCGAAGGCGTTCAGGAAGTACTTTCCGAATCGCCAGCCTGGATGGTAAGATGGGGTAGCCTGCTTTTTTTGGCGATTATCTGCATGCTTATCGGAATCACTTACCTGATCAGGTATCCTGAATTTATACCGGCTCCTATTGTCATTACTTCTCATAATCCCCCGGAAAAATTAGAGGCGAGAACAGATTCTAAAATAGAATATGTTTTGATCAATGATCATCAGCAGGTTAACCAGGGAGATCTCTTAATGGTCTTGCAGTCCACCGCCGATTATAAGGACGTGCTGCAGCTGAAATCATTGATGAACCAGGTAAAAGACAAGGATCTTTCTCTGTTTCCTTTAAAGCCTGCCTCTAAATTCAATCTGGGAGAAGTTCAGGAAGTGTATAATACTTTTGCAAAATCTCTGCAGGATGAATACTTGTTTAATAAATTGCGCCCTTACGCACCTGAAAACCTTGCGGCCAATCAAAGTATCGCCGAATATAAAAGAAGGATCGTCAGCTTTAAGCACCAGAAACTACAGGAGATCGATAAATTTGAGCTAACGAAGAAAAATTATGAGCGTTCCGTTGGCCTTTTCAAAAGAAACGTGATTTCTGCTCTGGAACTGGAAACCGAAAAAATGAAATTCCTACAGGCACAACAAAGCCTGGAGAACATCGATATCTCATTGTCTCAGATGGAGGAGTCTGTAAATAATGCAAACAAGGCCAGGACCGGAGCCGCAATCAATGCGGAAAAGGATCAGGTAAATTATAAAACCTCATCTGCCCGGTTATTTGAGCAATTGAAAAAGACGATCAGAGATTGGGAACAACGTTATCTAGTGATTTCTTCCACAAAAGGTGTTGCCAGCTTTCAACAATTCTGGGCCTCCAGACAATTTGTAAAAACAGGGGACATACTCCTTACCATTATTCCTCAGGATAAGAAGATGATTGTAGGACGGATGTTTGTTCCCGCTGTAAATTCAGGGAAAATTATAAAGGGTGAAAAAGTGCTGATTAAATTGGATAACTTCAGGTATCAGGAATTTGGTATGGTTACCGGAAAAGTTCAGAATATTTCACTCTCTCCGGATAAAAATGGGAATTACTATGTAGAAGTCATTTTGCCGAAAGGACTAAAAACTTCTTATCAAAGGGAACTACCTTTTGATAAAGAGCTTCGTGGTAATGCTGAGATTGTCACGGAAGACCTCAGGTTAATCGAAAGAGTTTTTAATCAGTTAAGGAGTCTTTTAGGGCATCAAAATTGATTTATTTTAGATTAACACAGCATAAACCACTTATGAAACTATTCATAATTAAAACGTTTATCCTGGATTACAGAAATGAGTAACATTTCATGGTATCGAATTACCACTTGATCAGCATAGTAATCCAGGCTACAGGAAAAGTCATTCTTAATCCGTTATTATTTCATTTAGTCCTTAATGCGATAATTGAAATAATCAATAAAAAAATATCATAATCATTACAGAAAACCTGATCCAAAATACAACTACAGCAAGGCCAACATTCCTGCTTAACTTCTTTTAAAGAAAAATCTGGCATATGCAAAACTGTTGCACTTAAAGTAAATCAAACCATTCCCGTTAAATACAGCCATTTCAATCATCCAATTGTACATACAAACTACATAAATGTATAGACATTTTCCATTAAGATGCTATAATTTCTCGTAGCACCTATCTATTCGCTATAAAACAAATAAGAATTACCTTTTATTAAAAAATAACATAAGTATTGGTGACAAAACAACATAATATTATGCCAAAAATATCAAATAATTTGTTTGATTATAATTGTCAATTTGTTAATACCAATAATTTTCAGGTAAGTCCAAACATCTGAAATACAAGTTTTAGAGCCGCTCCTTTTTCTATAAAGAACTAAGATTTTACCAATATTATAACACCATCTTCCAGTAAAACTTAACCACAAATCAACCAGACCAATCAACCCTATTTCTCAACCAAACCCCAATCATCCTATCGAAACAAACCAGTAAAAAACCCCCACTACACAACCAACCAAATTAATTAACCAAACCAAACCAATTATGAAAATTACTTACCTTAGTTTTCTGGGGTTTCTTGTGCTCTTTTTTGCAGGATGTTTAGCATCGCTGACTACCCGGGCACAGGAAAAAACCACTGTTACGGGGACTGTTGTAGATTCTCTTTCTCAACCAATTCCCGGGATTAGTATTATTGTTGAGCGTGCGCCGAAAAATGGTACCAGTACCGATTCTAAAGGAAAATTCACCATCGAAGCGAAGAGCAACTCGGTTCTTGTTTTTTCAGGAGTCGGCTTTATTTCTAAAAAAGTACCTGTAGCAGGTAAATCCGTTATTAATGTAATACTTAAAGAAGATCAAAGCGGCTTAGATGAAGTTGTCGTAACCGCCTATGGAAAGAAGCAGAGGAAAGAAGCAGTTGTTGGCTCGGTTACCTCTATAAGCGCTAAAGATTTGAAAGTGCCCTCCAGCAACCTGACTACTGCCCTCGCCGGGCGTTTAGCTGGTGTTATTGCTTATCAACGTAGTGGGGAACCCGGCGCTGATAATGCCAATTTCTTTGTCAGAGGGGTAACCACCTTTGGAAACGGCAGTGGAAATCCCTTGATTTTAATTGACAACATCGAATTGACTGTTACCGATCTCGCCAGGTTACAACCGGATGATATTGAAAGTTTCTCCGTTTTAAAAGATGCCAGTGCTACCGCATTGTACGGTGCCAGAGGTGCTAATGGGGTAATATTTGTAACCACCAAACAGGGAAAGGAAGGAACTGCTCAGTTTAGCTTCCGCCTGGAAAATTCGGTTTCTGCACCTACAAAAAAACTAGAAATTGCCGATGCCATCACGCATATGGAGCTGTATACCGAGGCGCAATTAACCAGAGATCCACTGGCCAAATTATTGTATTCCCAAAATAAAATTGATCATACTAAGGCTGGCGATAACCCGGTTATTTATCCTGCAACAAACTGGACTGATCTCTTGTTTAAAGACCGGACCACCAATCAACGGGCTAATTTAAGTGTAAGGGGCGGTGGTAAGGTGGCACAATATTATGTAGCAGGGAGCTATAACTTAGACAATGGTACATTGAAAGTTGATAAGCGCAATAATTTCAATACCAATGTAAAGCTCAGTACTTATCAGCTACGCTCCAACGTAAACATACAAATTGCTCCTGAAACCGAATTGGTGGTAAGATTTTCAGGATTCTTTGACGACTATAACGGCCCGGCCGACGGAGGTTCCGGGGTGTATAAAAAAGCACTCAGAACAAGTCCTTCTTTATTTGCTCCCTATTATGCTCCTGATGCGGCAAATGTTGCTGCTCAGCACATTTTGTTTGGGAACTATCGTTCGGGTAGTTCGTTTTACATCAACCCCTATGCTGACCTGTTACGAGGATATAAAGACTATTCTCAAAGCAGAATGCTGGCCCAACTGGAACTGAATCAAAAACTATCTGTAATTACTACCGGCCTTAATTTTAAAGGCTTATTCAGTACCAACCGCTATTCCTATTTTGATGTGGTAAGGGCATATGGACCTTATTATTACGGGATATCAACCTACGATAAACTAAACAATGTGTATGCGTTAAACTGGTTAAATGAAACTCAGGGACCAGGTGCCCATGAAGACATCAGGCCGTTTGGAGGAAGCCGGGATGTAAATACAAATCTATATGCACAGGCAGCCCTGGATTACAGCAGGTTATTTAATGAAAAGCATAATGTGGGCGCAACGCTGATTTATACGATGCAGCAAAGTCTTTTTACAGCAAATGATTTTAGTGTGCAGGCTTCCCTTCCCCGCAGAAATATTGGCCTATCAGGAAGGGCTTCTTATGCTTACGACAACAGGTATTTTACGGAGTTTAACTTTGGGTACAACGGATCAGAAAGGTTTCATAAAGACAAACAGTTTGGTTTCTTCCCAACCATCGGACTTGGCTGGGTAATCTCAAATGAAAAATTCTGGAAGAGTTCATTTGTTAATAAATTGAAACTAAGAGGATCCTACGGACTTGTAGGAAATGACCGGATAGGTAGAGATGAGGACAGATTCTTTTATTTAAGCAGTGTAAATCTGGCCGCCAATTGGCGTGGTTCGTCCTTCGGATTTGACAATTCCTATTACAGGCCAGGGGTTTCAATTGACAGGTATCCCAATGCCCTGATTACATGGGAAAAGTCGTACCAAAAAAATCTTGCCATTGAGTTGAGCCTCTTTGATAAGTTAAATTTTGTAGGTGAGGTATATGAGAAGAGAACCAAGAATATATTACAGGACAGATCTTCCATACCCACTACTATGGGTTTATCGGTTACCACCCTTGCCAATGTTGGTGAGGCAAAGTCCAGAGGTGTTGATTTGAACCTGGATTATACGGAAAACTTTAGCGGAGGAGCCTGGTTTACTGTCAGAGGTAGTCTTACGTTCGCCAGAGGCGAATACTACAAATATGAGGAACCGGAATATAATGAGAAGTACAAACTTCATCCGGGACAATCTATCTCTCAGACCTATGGCTACATCGCCGAGCGCCTGTTTGTAGATGAAGATGACGTGCGAAATTCGCCTAAACAAAATTTCGGGCGATATCAGGCCGGAGATATTAAGTATAGGGATGTAAACAATGATGGCCAGATTACCTCACTGGATCAGGTACCTATAGGAAATCCGACAACCCCTGAAATCACCTATGGAGGTGGGATATCAGCGGGATATAAAAACTTTGATTTTTCTGTTTTCCTGCAGGGATTAGGAAGAGAGTCATTTTTTATAGATCCCTGGAAAACGGCTCCCTTTGTAAATTATGATCCTGATGGATTAAATTTTGGGCGTATCGGAGAAAACGCATTGTTAAAGGCATATGCAGACAATCATTGGTCTGAAGAAAACAGAGATATTTATGCGCTTTGGCCAAGGCTTTCCATAAGTCCGGTCGAGAACAACAACCAAACGAGCACCTGGTTTATGAGAAGCGGTAATTTTCTACGTGTGAAATCTCTTGAAGTCGGATATACCTTACCTAAGAGGTTCATAGAGCGGCTTAAAATGAATTCATTCCGTCTCTATTTCAGCGGCACAAACCTGCTTACTTTCAGCAAATTCAAGCTTTGGGATCCGGAACTTGGAAGTAGTGGCTTGGGATACCCGCTGCAAAAGGTATTTAACCTCGGTCTAAACGTAACTTTTTAATATTTCTGAGATGAAAAAATATATAAACATATTTGCTACGGCTCTTATTTTGTTATTTGCTGCCAGCAGCTGTAAAAAATACCTTGATGTAGTACCGGATAATATTGGCACCATAGATTATGCGTTCAGGATGCGTTCTGAAGCCGAAAAATACCTGTTTACCTGTTACAATAACCTCCCTCAATTTGGGGATGTTTATTCAGACCCAGGCTTCTTTACCGGGGATGAGTTTGCCGCGCAATATCCAAGTTCCATCTATTTTGATATTGGATTATACAGAATAGCACGGGGCGAACAAAATATTGTAAGTCCAATTGGCAATTATTGGGACGGAGCAAGAGGCGGTAAAGCCTATTATCAGGCCATAAGGGAGTGTAACCTGTTCCTGGAGAACGTGGATAAAGTACCCGATTTGTCTGATGTAGAAAAGAGAAGGTGGGTTGCGGAAGTTAAATTACTGAAAGCTTACTACCATTTCTTCCTGTTCCGCATGTACGGGCCTATTCCGGTTATCCGTAAGAATTTACCTGTTTCCGCTCCGATAGATGAAGTAAGAATACCGAGGATGCCTGTGGATTCTGTGGTGAATTATGTGGTCAGCTTAATTGACGAAGCCAGCCCGGACCTCCCTCCTCAGATCATGAATGAGGCATCGGAACTGGGTAGACTAACCAGGCCAATTGCCCTGTCCATAAAAGCACAGGTGTTAATTACTGCAGCCAGTCCATTGTTTAATGGAAATACGGGTTATGCTAATTTTAAAGATAAAACCGGGGTTCAGTTATTTAATCCGGCCTATTCCCTGGAAAAGTGGAAAAAGGCGTCAGATGCGTGTAAAGCTGCCATAGATGCCGCAGAAGCGGTCGGATCGAAACTACATTACTATATTCCGGAATCCGGGGAAAAGGTTTCTGATTCCACTAAGGTAACGATGAACATACGGTCGGCAATATCGGAGAAATGGAATTCGGAGACAATTTGGGGTGCCTCAAATTCGTATGCCGGCGGCGTTCAGGCCTTATCCCAGGCAAGGATTACTTCCTCAGATCCCTCCAATGTACCTACCCCACCAGCTGATAATGAGTCAATACGTTCCATATTATCCCCCCCTATCCATATTGCCGAGATGTTTTACAGCAACAATGGGGTACCTATTGAGGAAGACGTCAACTATGATTATGCAAACAGGCTGACCAGATTAAGAACGGTTACTGATAAAGACAGGTTTTACCTGAAAAAAGACTACGAAACCATTCAGTTAAATTTTGATAGAGAGCCAAGATTTTATGCAGACTTAGGTTTTGATGGAGGAATCTGGTATGGACAGGGTTTATATGATGATTCTAAAACCTGGTTTTTACAGGCAAAAGCGGGTCAGTTTGGAGCCAGACTTGGTGCCTCTCTTTTTTCAGTTACTGGTTACTGGCCAAAGAAACTGGTGAATTATAGAAATGATTTTGGCAGTAATTCCCAAGGCTATAATGTTATTGGTTATCCATGGCCGGCCATCAGACTTTCAGAAATGTACCTGCTTTATGCGGAAGCCTTAAATGAGCTCAACGGACCAGGTCAGGAGACCTACAAATGGATTGATCTGGTGAGAAAAAGAGCTGGACTGAAAGGAGTAGTTGAAAGCTGGGCAAACTTCTCTAAAAATCCGGCAAAACCAAATACAAAGGATGGTTTCAGGGAGATTATTCAGAGAGAGCAGATGATTGAACTGGTATTTGAGGGCAAAAGGTTCTGGAGCATCAAACGTTGGAAAAAGGCCGAAGAGTATTTAAATATGCCCATCAGAGGTTGGGATCTTGAACAGGAAGAAGCAGTCAATTACTATCGGATAAGGCAAATTGTGGCTCCTGTATTTACTCCCAAAGACTACTTATGGCCGCTTTCAGAAAATTCAATTGTGGTAAATCCTAAGTTGGTGCAAAACCCGGGATGGTAATTTTATCTTAAAAAGACGATTATGAAAAAAATATTTTATTACCTGTTTGTTCTGGCAACCGTAATGGGTTTATATGCCTGTTCGAAGACAGACTTGAATGTTCAGAAACCAATTGAAAATGATGATGTAAAACCAGGTATGGTTACCAACATTAAGGTTCAAAATAATCCAGGTGGTGCAATTATCACCTATGCAGTACCGGGGGATGTGGACTTGCAATATGTATTGGCTGAATATAACATCAATAGCACCACGGTAAGACAAGCCAAAACATCACGCTTTAGTGATACCATAAAAGTAGACGGTTTTAATAAAGCGGGTGCATATGATGTCAGGTTGTATGCCGTTGATAAAAGTGAAAACAGATCTGATGTGGCGGTGGTCAAGGTAAATCCGGATACCCCTCCCTATCGTTCTATCGCCAATACCCTCACTTTGAATGCCGATTTTGGAGGGGTAAACATCACTTTTGCCAATCCTAATGAAGCTAAAATTGCAGCGGTTATCATTACCAAAGACGCCAATGGGGAACTTGCCCCGATTGAGACCTTTTATACCGGGACAAAAAATGGCATCTTCTCTGCAAGGGGCTACTCCCCTTCTCCGAGGGTATTTGGGGTATATATAAAAGACCGCTGGAATAACAATTCCGATACCCTGTTTAAAACAGTTACTCCATTTTTTGAGAAGATGTTGGATAAAACCAGATTCAGGCCCTATAAATTACCTAACGATCAGCCATCTGCATATGGTTGGGATATGCCGTATATGTGGGATGGTAAAACAGGGGAACCTGGTTTCCATACGCTTCAGGGTGCCTTGCCTCGTCCGCATAGATTTACATTTGATCTTGGAGTAGTTACAAAACTGAGCCGTTTCAAAATACTACAAAGGATAGATGGCGGTTGGGCATATAATCATGGTAACCCAAGATCATGGCGTATGTGGGGTACTGCTACACTACCGGATCCTTCAGGAAATTGGGATGGCTGGGCAAAACTTATGGACTGTGAATCAAAAAAACCTTCGGAGTTACCTTTTGGACAGACAACGAATGAGGATATCGGTTATGCCAGAGGATCTGATGGCCTGGGTGAAGAATTTACCTTTCCAATAGCTGCGCCTGCTGTCAGATACATCAGAATGGAAATATTAAAGAACTGGGGAGGTACAGACTTCTTCCACTCACTTGAAATTACTTTCTGGGGAAATACACAATAACTAAAAAATAAGATCATGTTTAAAAAGAATATAAGTTACATAGGCTTGATTGTGGGCATAGCAATTTTTGTGTCCTGCCAGAAATCAGATGATTATAAAAAATATCTGGTTGACGGAGAAAAGGTATACCTGGATGGAGCAACGAAGTTTAAGGTTTTTCCAGGCAACAGAAGGGTTTTACTAACCTGGGCAAGAGGAGTTGACACCCGGATAAAGAGGTACAAAATTGTATGGAACAACAAAACGGATTCTGTAGAGTTCGACGCTACAGCATTTAAAGCAGGCGATACAGTTAAACGTCTTCTGACAAATATGGCCGAAGCCAATTACGCCTTCTCTATTTTTTCAATTGATGATAACGGAAATAAATCGATTCCTGTTCTGATCCCTTCCGTAAATGTATATGGACCGAAATATCATTCCACTTTACTAAACAGAACCGTCAAAGCTGCAATCTACTCAGAAAGCGACAAAGATGTCACTATTGTGTGGAAAAAGCCGGATACGATTAATCTCTCCACAAGCATATGGTATACCAATCTTGCAGGTACGCAGACGAAGCTTATGCTCGCTCCTAATGTTGATACCACAAAAATCGCTGACTGGAAAATGGGAACAAAGTTTTTCTATCAATCTTCTTATAAACCGAGAACGTTGGCGATTGATTCATTTCTGGTGCTGACTAAAGATTCTTTGAGTATCAAGAATTTGCCGTTGAGCAAAGCACTTTGGAAAAAGATAAACCTGCCGAATGATGTAGACGGAAATGGCTATGGCTCTAATTTTGCATCCATTTGGGACGGTCAGGGGGGTGGATATCCCAATATATATCATACCGAGGGAGGCAGCTTACCACATCATTTTACGATTGATCTGGGAGGCGTATATCAGCTGACAAAATTTGAAGAAATAGGCAGAACCGGCTGTGCCTGTCATAATCCAATTAAATTTGAAGTATGGGGAATAGCTGATATTACCAATGCGGCAACAACATTGCCAGGTAATGATGAAGGATGGAAGGCCCAGTCTATAGCAAAAGGATGGACACTGCTTAAAGAAGTGGAAAGATCTGATGATGGAATGGCGCCGTTTAAGGTAAATCTTTTGGAAGGGATTCCTCCGGTAAGATATATTAGAATCCGCGTTACAAAAACACTCGATAATAGTGTAGAAAGCCATATGAGTGAAATCTCCTTCTGGTACAACCCTTAAAAGAACCAGACCTGATTAACCCCGCATGCATACAGAACATGCGGGGTTATTATATCAGACCAAGCTACGTTATCAACTGGCTTTCCTCGAAGCATTAAAGGGAATCCATGCACTCAACAAGATGAGTGTTGCTATTCCGGCAACCATCCCTGTCCCTTTGGCTGTAAATGCGCAAAGTATATATAACATGAGTGCAATGAAACCTAATGAAAATGAAATGACCTGTAAGCCGAATTTATTTTGTCTTTTGATTTCTGCTGCTTCTGTTTCATCCACTATGATCACCTTTGCGTTTCTGGCCGCTTTAGTCACCTGTAGCTGCAGGTATTCTGAACTTACCTTGCCTTTTGAAGCCGCATACAACTCATAAGCCAGCAACAACAGGAAGGGAAGCAATACCCCCAGCAACATTTCATTTGCACGACTCAGCTTATAATCGATCAAAAGAGGTAACATGATCTTAAAGACCAGATTCACCACCAAACTGATCATGGTAATCCAAATCGTCGCTTTACCTGTGATCCGTTTCGAAAACAAAGCCCATATTGGCGGCGCAAGTAATGGCCCACCGGTAATCGCGCCAACACTCAGCGTAAACTCTACAATCCCCCCGATATAAGGTACAATCAGTGCAATCAAAATCATCCCGAATCCAAAACACCAGGAGGATGCACGGGCAATCTTCATTAACTTTTCATCAGATGCCCCCGGATTGATCGTCCCTTTATACACGTCGTTGGTAAACACTGCAGAAACTACATTTAAAGCCGTATTTGCAGAAGCGGAGGTAGAAAAATACATCCCTGTTAAGATCAGGCCCATCAAGCCCGCCGGAAGTACCTGCTTACAAACCATTAAATAAGCATTTTCCGTTTCCAGACCCGTTAAGCCAGGATTAATTGTCTGGTAAATCATCGGTGGAAGCATCCACAAAACCGGACTTACAATGTACAGTCCGGCAAAAAGAAAGGCTACTTTAGAAGCAGATTTCGGGGTATCCACACTCGTGTAACGCTGTACAAAAGTCCAGTTTCCACCAATATAAAAGATGTGATAAAGTGCAAAAGCGATAATAAAACCCCAGGTATATTCACCATTAACAACATTAAAAAAGTTATCCGGAACCCTAGATACAAAAGAAGCTATCCCCCCTGCTTCTGTAAAAGCCAATGGAATAATAAGCAACACGGCAGTGGTGAGAATCACAAACTGTAGGATATCCGTCACCATTACTGCCCATAAGCCACCAACAGCAGTATATGCAATCATAAATATTCCCAGCACTAACGTAACCGGTACGAGAGGAAATTCAAGTGAAGAACCCACCAGTTTAGACACAGAATACAATACCGAACCTTTAATGAACAGCGAGACCAACATGAAAATATAGATAAAGCTCTTTTGAACATGCTCACCAAGTCTTTCTTTAATAAATTCTGCAGCGGTCAGGTTCCCGGTTCCTTTCCATTTAGGCGCAATATATAATCCGGTCACCAGTCCTCCGATACACATCGTCCATTGAATGGTAACTGCTACCCAGCCATATTTATAGGCAATTGATCCCCAGGCTACAAAAGTACCGGCAGAGAAAAAACTCATAAAAAGAGACAAACCTCCGATAAACCAGGGTACAGCCTCACCACCTGCAAAAAAAGACTTAAGATTCCGGCCTGTACGTGAAAACAGCAAGCCTATAATCATAATGAATACTGAAAATACAACGATAACTGTGGTGTCTATTACTGAGTTCATATGCTTTTTTAAATATTATAAATCTCCAACTGTTTTTGCAGCAACACTTCTTAAATATGCAGCAAATCCTGCAGGAACCTCCTTTGGCTGGTATTTTATTTTCTCAGGCGACTCCTTAAATAAAACAGCATACCAGATTAAAGAACCCAGGTATCTCCCTGCTTCATTCGCATGATTGGGATCAAATACCAGGGCATTGTCTTTCCAATAATAGCCCATGTTTATGGAATTGCTCTGAACAGGAAGATTGGGGAACACCGGATGCTCATAGTCAAAATTCATATCTTTTGTAAAACGGTATTCCGTACCGGTGGCAACCGCATTAAAGGCATCTCCCACAGGGATGATGTCTACCTTCAGTTGCTTTGCGATCGTATGATAAGCAGCCCTTGATTTCCGCCACATTTCCTCCTGATTTTTGGCTGGTTGCTCGGGAGCAACGCGACCAAACTTCTTGGCGTCTGAGCGATATGCCCATCCCTGATGTAAAACGATCTTTGCATTTGGCTGCAATGATTTGATGTAATTGTAAAGCTTTTGAGCATATGGGCTATAGCTGTCCACATCTGCAGATAGATAAGAGAACTGCTGCATTGTCACCACATCCCAGGTACCGGCAGATAAAAGCATCCGCAATGATTTCCCTTTGTAGGGTTTCCCCTTAGGGTCTTCGGCATTGGCCTCTGCAGCTTCTACATATTCCCAATGCTGCTGTAAAGAGTGACCACCAAGTTCAGCCCGGCCAATCACCAGTTGCTGGTTATTTTCCTTTACCAGATTCGGTAAATAGGCCGTCGCATTTTGCGAAAAACTGTTGCCAATGATAAATAATCGCAAGGCTTTTTCGGCGACCTGTCCGAATGAAACCTGGCTGATCAACAGCAAGGAGAGCAATAAGGTTTTTTTTAGGTATTTCATCTTTATATATTCTAGTTTTAATCTTCAATATTTTTCATAACTATTTAAGTATCACCCTTATTCTTCCGATGTTATTTTTCATCAACTTCAAATACAACATCAACCTGCTGAACCTCAGCACTTCCCTTCTTCTTCAATTTTAAGCTGATGGAAGCCGGTTTAGCGGGATCAATCCGACTAAAAGACCATTCAAAAGGATAGCCTACACGCTTCACAAGGGTAGCTGGATCTTCATTTAAGCCCATCTCCGCTTCCACTCCCGTTAAAGGTGCTGTGCTCAGGTAGGCATAGATAGAATCCCAGCCAAAAGGTGAGCGGATTCTAAAAGCGTGGAGCTTGCCCCATGGTGCACCAATGTTAATTTCCTGCATCCCGTTTTTAACCGGCAACAACACTTTCTCTGCTATAGGCTGTTGAAGCGGAAAGGAATAAGCCGTTAGTCCTTTGCCCGCAATAACAGATTTCATTTTCCTCCCGGAAAGCACCATACTTTCTGGTTCAGCAGCTATTCCCTTGTAAAACTTAACCCCCGTATTTTTAACCGCCAGCTGATTCAGATCCAGTCCGATTTCAAATTGCTGTTCCTGCTGAGCTTCATTTAATAACACCAGCCAAAAACGATCATCAGAGATTCCTGTAATGTAATTAATCGCAGGATTATCAATATTAACCAGGCCTTTCTTTAGCCAAAGTTTTACACGGCTATCGTCAAAAATAGTTCCTTTGCCAGACCCATAAATCCGGTTGTTAAACCAAACAAAGCCCTCTTGTTTTCCCCATGGAAAAGTAATGCTGCCTTTAGACCTTTGAATCGCTTCCGTAACCAGAAAATCAAGGGTAAAAGCCAGGTGTGGCGAAATGTGATGGTAATAGATAGAATTGATATCCGGCCCTTTGTAAGGATAATCTGCCCGGTAAGTCAGGTCGGTAAAACCTGTAGCATAATAACCCGGATAGTTAGAAAAACGCCCTATAATGGAGTTTCTCGCATAGACCTCAAAAATATCCTTGTTGCTTTCAGCAGACAAGCGCAGTAAATGTGGCGCCCAGGTCGACATGAAGATATGACGTACATTTTTATTGGGAAGGAAGAAGGTAACCGGTTGTTCCAAACCCAAACCCACTGGTGATATCAACGATTGAGGGACATCTTTTTCTGTGACATCTCCATCTACACGTGGAAATCCTAAACGGAATTTCTTTCCATCTTTCCACCACAAATTCGTATTCCCCTCATAGCGGCCTCCTTCATGAATCAGCTGTTTTTGATTTTGAACAAGCGGATACGAACGGATACCGGCGATGGTAAAAAATGAAGCGTACTTAGCGGCCTCTAAAAAGACCTCGTCTTTATTGATTTCATACAGGTCCATCAAGTCCCACCAATAAGGATAAAACGAGGTATTGTAAAATGGTTGAGCCGTTAATAACTGTGTCTTTTGGCCATAAACTTCCTTCTGTACAAATTCCTGTGCATGCAAAACCGCTTTATCTAGCCATTGTTTATCTTTTGTGAGTCTGTAAGCCGCTAATTCCTGCGTCCATGCCGGAAGGTTTACGCTATAGCCAGACAGTTTTCTGGGTTGCTGATCCGGCATCCCCACCTGCACTAGCCATGGGTTCTTTTGATCCAGCAACTGGTTTAGCGCATCAAAATAGGCTGTATTAAACTGTACATTTTTATAAGGGTCTAACACCAATGAAGCTTCTTTGAGGTTGTATGGTGCACCAACAGCCTTAGCCCATCTGAATGCACTCCTTGATAAAGTATATTCTATGGTGGGCAGGGCACGGTTCAGATAAAGTTCTTCATCCCGGCCCATTATCGCTGCAGAGATCAGGGCCAGGGGGGCCGACTGAGCCACTGTTGGCGCTACCTTCGGATCCGCTTCTATGTCGTAAAAACCTTTCAGTTGTGCATTCCATCCCGAAGCATCGTCATTTTTGACCAGGTCAATCATGTTAAATACAGCATTGGTTAGGGAGCTGGAATCCTGAGAACGATAGTCCTTGACCTGGTAAATTGAGTTGGAGATGTATTCCAATGCGCCATTCCAGTTTTCGGGTACCGCGCCAAGGTTGAATGTCCTTTTTAAAGACTGACCTGCCTGCAATTTCGAATCTTCCAGACCGGGAACAGGCGCAAATGCAACAGGCTGAACCTTATTGAAGGCATTTTTAAGAGAGAAACCAATCCGGGAGGTACTGTCCTTGCCCCAGTCTAGCGGTAAATCAGTTAAAGAACCGGTTACAAAAAAGCTCAATTGCCTGTTACTCTGGCCAACCTCCACAATAGCCAGGGGCTGGGGAGTCATTGCCCCCGGAATCATGATCGGGGTTGTTGGCAAACGTTTATAATTAAACATCGGGGGAAGTTGTACATGCTGTACTTCTGCCTCAGAAACATCCTGGAAGGCCGAAACCACAAAGCTGTAGAAGCCGGATTCTTTCGCCGAATAGGCTAAATTTAGCTCATAATGTGATGCGCCGGGTTTAAGTTTCCATATTCCTTTCACCTCCTGACCTTTATCAGTCAGATAGGTCACCCAAAGTTCTTCAGGCGAAACCTGTTTCACTGCTGAGGGAAGACAAGCAGATAGTTCTCCGGACAGGAAAGGATTCTTTGCACCGTTCTGGTCCATCGGCCTATAGGTTTTACCCTTAACCACAAACTCTGTTAAGCTGGCCGAATTCTTCCAGGAGGCAAAGTAGGCCCCAAATTCTATTTTAGCTTTTTTAGTACTCAACAGGAAGATCCGGTTTTCTTCTACCGTCGCTTTCAATGTCGCCCATCGTTTATCCTGAAAGACAGCGGTAGTCGCAACAATCTGATGTTTCCCCGTCTTATCGTTCAGTACCTCTTCAAAATTCAACTTTAGCCGATCATTAGACAGTGTTCCGAGTAATTTTTCCTTTTTTGTAAAAGAAGCCGCTTCACTTATCGTTAATGGCATCGGAGTTTCCTTTACCAGAGTTGGTTTTATGGCATAACCTGCAATTGCTGATCCTTCCTTATTCGGATCAAAAGCTTCGTCAGTGCTCAACAATATGGCATCACAACGTACAAAATTTTTACTGGTATTTTTTAACCTCAACACATTTTCGTCAGCATCCAGATCAATCCGACCTACCTTTTCCCATGCATATCCTTCGCCGAGATGGGTACCGGACTCCTGAGTCATATTCTGCTCATTTATCAATAAAAGATACTTTCTCGTTCCCGGTTTATTGTCTGCATAATCCCTGGATCTGGTCCATACCAAAAAGCGGCCTTTCGTTTTAATGGAAATTACAGTCAGTGCATCAGGAATCGAATCTTTTGATGCAGCCGCAAATAAGGCCCCTTTTCCAGAAACATTTGTCCCTGCTTCCTTACTAAAGACCCAACCTGCCGGAAACTGAAAATCTTCTGCTTCTATAAAATAGGTGCTTTGTGCTTGTCCATATGCTTTACCTGAAGTAAAAACACAACAGGAAAATACCATATACCGCAAATAATAGCCATAGCTCAGGTAATTTATCTTTTTCAATAGCATACTTCTATTACTTTTAAGCCAAAAGGAGCTAGTTCAATACTCAGGGAATTGGAATTACCGCTCAGTAAGGTTCGCTTCCCTGCTACATCAATCAAAGCAATTTCTTTTGACACCGCCTCTGAGATGCCCGGAATTTTCCGCGGATTGAGCAGGACCTCCGTTTTCAAAGGTTGCTCACTATTGTTCATCAATACCACAAAACATTTACGCTGATCAGCACTTAATGCCGTCACATATTCTACATAAGGACTTTCGGCTTTCACCAATCCCTCTGTTAAAATCAAGGAGGCAGTTGTCCCATATACTTTACCCGCGGCGAAGCCATAAGTCTGATGCGGGCCTACTTTAGGAGTAATGAAACCTCTTGGAAATGAGACCTGCCCTCCTGAACGAAGGTCTGTCTCTGAAAGCAAATAATCCATGATCCAGCCAATCTGCCACCAGGCATGATGAGGAAATGGCCCTGCGCCCTTATCCATCGCATCCCAATAATACGAAGCAACACCCGTTTTCTGATCCACAAAAGCATCTCTGCCCCATGCTGCAGCCCTGGACATGGTTAGAAATAAAGAATCTTTAGTAATGGAGAACATCCTTAAAAACATTCCCGCATGACTGGCCAATAGAATTGGCCCATGATGATTGGCAGATCCAAGGATCCCTCCATGCTCAAAGCTTAATCCCGCCTGACTGATTTCCCAGTCTGCTCTTTTAGCCCCATTTACCTGTTTTTCCGCGGAAGAAGGAATTGGATGGGTGTAAACAGAAGCAGTGTAAATCTTTGCCGCAGCAATTGCGGCATTCTGGTATTTGAGGTCTTTCACCACCTCATAAAGATCCAATAGCGCCTGCACGCTTTGTGCAGTTGCAAAATCGGGTGCAAATCTGGTATCACCACATACCCCGATAAAAGATCCTTTATTTATCGCTTGTTCGATATACCAGTCGGCTCCTTTTTTAGCGGCCTCCAGGTACTTTTGATCTCCTAATAATTTATAGGCGATAAATAAACCATAAAACGTAGGCCTCAGGTCTAAAACATCCTTAAACATAGCTTCATTGGTTCTATTGTCATAAGCAACTTCCCAGCTTCCGTCCGGTTTCATCCAGGACAATAATTTTTCCGCAGCCAGCTTCAGTTCTGCACGTAAATCCCGATCCTCAGGATTAAACAGCAGCATATTTCCAATATCCATCATCAGGTAATAGGTACTTCCGATAGGCTCAGTATATGGCCCCCACTCTTCCGTAAATTTCCTGCTGTTTTGTAAAAAGTATTGTCCCTCGGCAGCACCATAGAAAAAATCTCTTTCCGAATGCTGTTGCGCCAGTTTAAAGTTTCTGGCATAAGGAAGCCGGTTATTGATCAGTTTCTGATTTCCTGTTAACCGCGCCAGCATCCACATCGCCCCATAATCGGAGTTTTTAATCGCATCTTTTTCGGAGCCATATACCCCGCCCAGGTATTTTTGAGCACCGATTTCCAGGTTCTTGTAGGGTGATAACTGCCACATGGAAAGGCTATCATCAATCACATAGTTTGCCATTCTCAATACACGATTGGTTAAAGAAGAAGATGTTTTCTTTAAGGCCAGCGCTTCTTTAAACCGGTATACATCATTTGCGGCATGTTTCATTACCGTAAACCAGTCGGCCGGCTGTATGGTATACCGGAAAGAGAAACTGAGCGATTCATTTTTTGCCAGATAAGATTTTCCCTGTCCCAATACAGGGTGATATACCGTTGGCATCATATGGCCTTTTCTGTTCAGTACAGACAGACCGAGATTCCAGGTTCCCTGAGTTTTTGTATTTAATGCCCAGGGATCCCTTCCTGTTCCAGGTTCCGGAATTACCGCTAAGGTGATGTTTTGGCTGTTTTGCACCAAGGGCGATAAAGTTGAAGTCGTACGCTCCCTTACCATCACCGGCACATCAGGGATCCCCTGCCCGTAAGCATAGGCATTGATAAAATTAGCATTTAGCTGATTGCCTTGAAAAACTCCCGGAACAGTGGCCCATTTAAAATTACTTTTATCAAAAAGTGCCAGCTCCGGCGAGGCAATGGAATAATAACCAGCCTGTTTAGCCTTTAATTTTACCGTCACTTTAAGATCGTTCGGATGTTCCGTATCAAACTCCCATGAGGAACTTAGGGAAAACAGCGTATGTTCTTTCTGCAAGATCAGTTGATCCTTCATTTCCTTTTTCCTGTCGGGGTAAAATTCAATCGCTTTTCCGGCCCTATTCAATTGTACTGAAGAAGTCGCCTGCTTCCAGATTGGTATAATGTAACGGTAAATAGATTCAGGGAATTCTCTTCCCCTGGTAATATCTCCCCCCTCCTTCAGAGCTAACGTATCTGCAGCATACAGGACAGAAAACTCTCCTGATGTTTTTGCAGATAAATCCATCCATGATCCTTTATCAAGGACCGATATTTTATTCAGGTGATATCCTTTTTTAGAATTTACCCATTCTAAATTCAACTGACCGTTAGAAAGCGACGGTCCTTTGGACTGAGCACAAACGGAGAAGGGGAAAAGGAATATCAACCATCTTAATCTACCAACCATAATTCTGTTCTATAAGCTTATTAACCGTTAGTTCTGTTGTGGGGATCGGGAAAAACAAGTCTCTCTCTGTTGTATTTTTACCGGCATTTGCAGCGTACTTGTACGCCGAAGGAGCTGTGGTGCTGATGCTTGTCCCTAAATCATTCATTGTTTTGACATAGATGCCCCATCTGATCAGGTCATGCTTACGGATTCCTTCAAAGCATAATTCTCTTAAACGCTCGTCCTGAATGGTCGCTAAAAACTGTGTTTTATTTTGGCCTGCCGGGATATCACAAATGGCATTTACACTTCCCAAAGGCTTATTGAAGGCCCTTCTTCTCACTTGATTTATGGCGTCATAAGCAGCGGGTGTAGGTCCTCCGTTTACTTCGTTTTCTGCCTCTGCCTTCATCAGCAACACGTCGGAATAACGGATCACAGGGAAGTTCGTGGAGGTAAAGCTACGGGCTTTGGATCCGGTTTCGTATTCTCTTCTCCATTTGCCAGGATTACGGTCATAGATCTGCTTATCCGTAAAATTAGACTTTACGGTATTGCCACCAGAAGTCACAAAGCGATACGGCGCAATGCTCCAGTTTCTCCTCGCCGTATCTGCAGTACCAAAAAGTTCATAAAGTTTGGCCGTAATCTTCATCGCACCTCCGGAATAACCAATAGCCTCACTCGGGCACTCAACCCCATTTTCTACACCCATAGACCCGGCAAGGTCTACCGTTCCTACTTTATTGCCATACATCCCCACTTCCCAGATACACTCTTTCTTTTCATTGATGTCCTGGGTGTGGTTGATGAAAATCTGTTTGTAATTCAGATTAAGCGAATGTTTATTCGATAAGATCACTTTATCTGCATATTCCAAAGCGTCTTTATACCGGGCAACATCTTTTAATGGTGCTCCCGCCATCTTCAGAAAAACCCTGGCCAGGATAGCCTGTACCCCGGTTTTAGAGATACGTTCATTATAAGCGAAATAATCAATGTCGTTCACCAGTTTTTCAGCTTGCTGCATATCATTTATTATTGAAGCATAAACCTCCGCTAATGGGGCACGGGGAAGATAGGGATCATCTGGTGATTGGGTAGCCCTTAATTTTAGAGGAACAGGCCCGAAAAGATCTGCAAGCAGGTAATAATAATAACCTCTTAAAAATAAGGTTTCCCCTTTGATGGCATCCCGCTGTTTCAAGTCCATGTTCACGCCGTCAATTTGTTCTAATAACAAATTTGCCCGGTTCACTCCTTCGTATAATACTTCCCAAAGCCTTCCGATATCCAGATGACTGGCATCCATCACCATTACGCGGATGTTGTTAATTGAAATGCCTTTAAAGAATGCTTCATCACTTACCACAAAATAGCTATACAATCCACGTCCGTACATACGTCCGTTAGGATCAATTAATCTGTTATACACGCCATTCAGACCATTTTTCAGGTCTTCCTCTGTCTTGTAATAAGTATCTGGCGTAACAAAATCAGGATCCTTGTTTAAGAGGTTGGAGCAGGAAAGCATCATGATGCTCATCAGCAATATTAATATTTTCGTTTTCATATCTCAATAATCTTTTTAACCGGTTTAAAAATTAGCGTTTAACCCTATCGTGATTGATCTTGGTCTTGGATATGGGGACCAGTCGAATCCCGGAGTCAGGGCAGTATGTCTGGTAGAAACCTCCGGATCCAGACCAGAATATCTGGTCCAGGTGATGAGGTTTTGAGCAGACACAGAAAACCGCAGGCTCTTCATTTTTAACGATTTCATCAATGATGCAGGTAAATTATAGCCAAGAGACACCGTTTTTAACCTGATAAAAGAGCCATCTTCGATGGTACGGGAAGAATAATATGCCGGCCCCTGTCCGCCTAACCGGTATAAATCATTGGTTTGATTTTCAGGGGTCCATCTGTTTGCAAAGGACTCAAACATGTTTAACAAGTTTCTCTGGGTAGGATCCCCACCTTCAAACTCTATACGGTTGGCGTTTAAGATGTCGTTACCATAACTCCATTGCAGGAAAATGTTCAGGTCGAAATTACCATAGCTGAAATTATTGCTAAAACCACCGATATGAACCGGATTCGGATCCCCGATTACACTGCGGTCATTATCATCGATCTGGTTATCACCGTTAATGTCCTTAAACTTAATATCGCCGGGAAGGATGTTGGCCCGTGGATTACCATTGTTGGGCACATTCGGTTTTAATACATAAGATCCATTTGGCTGAACTTCAAAGTCGCTATACTGATAGACCCCATCGAACGTCATTCCATAGAACTGAGCGATCGGTTGTCCTGGAACAGCGATATATGGGAAGGCGTTGTTAAAATTCCCCCAGGTGACCCTCGAAAGCAGGCTTGGTTCACCGTCATTCAGGGCAAGCACCTTGTTCCGGTTAAATGCAATGTTGAAACTCGAACTCCATGCAAACTTCTCCCCTTTAATGTTAGTACTGCTGAGGCTGAGTTCTATCCCGCTGTTAGATACCTTTCCTACATTTTTAAATGCAGACAAGAAGCCCATGCTAGGCGCCAGAGTAGCATTCAGTAAAAGATCATCTGTTTTTTTATGGTAATAATCAGCGGTTAAAGAGATGCGGTTTTTAAGGAAACTGAGGTCAATCCCCACATTGGACTGCACCGTGGTTTCCCATTTCAGCTTTGTATTTCCAAGGTTAACCGGTACAATTCCTTTTCCCGGAACATTTCCCGTAGGGTATCCGGTTGCAGGCAACATTTTCAAAGCAGTAAGTGCGGCATAATCATCCACCCGGTTGTTACCGGTATGTCCATATCCTACCCTGAGTTTTCCATCACTCAGAAAGCTTAGTTTCTTCATAAACGGTTCGTCGGTAAAACGCCAGGCAAATGCTCCGGAAGGGAAGGATGCCCACCTGTTGTTTTTAGGAAATCTGGACGATCCATCGGCACGGAAGGAAACCGTGAATAAATACTTCGATTTATAATTATAGTCGATCCTTCCCAGATAGGAAAGCAAACCATTTTTCAGATCTGAAACCGGAGCCACAACCAATTGTCCCTCTCCTAATCCTTTCATGCCCAGCGATTCATTCGGGATTTGAATAGAAGAAAAGCCATTCGAATAATTCCGGACATCCTGCATGGTTAAACCCGCAAGCACCTTTAAGGAATGTCCTCCCTTAAATTTGGTCTGGTAAGTCAAGGTGTTTTCATTTAAAAGATTGGTGATTTCGGTATTGTTGACCGAGCCATTTACTTTGTTGTTATTGTTCGGATTTCCAAGACGGGACGACGAATTATTGAAAATCTCCTGTCTGATGTTTGCTTTATTGAGTCCGCCGGTAATTCTTAAGGACAGATTTTCTAATATTTTATAATCCAGATAAGAATTGACCACCAGGG
This sequence comes from Pedobacter steynii, assembly GCF_001721645.1. Lineage (NCBI taxonomy): Bacteria > Pseudomonadati > Bacteroidota > Sphingobacteriia > Sphingobacteriales > Sphingobacteriaceae > Pedobacter > Pedobacter steynii. The sequence goes on from NZ_CP017141.1 coordinate 892,173, forward strand.
TGTTATTGAACAAAGGTTTATACTCGTTCTGTGCTGCCAGAAGCGGGTTAATCCGGTAATCGGCAGTCGCGCTTAAGTCCGGATCGTAAAGCTCATCGATCATATTGGCGTCGAAATCAATATTTCCGGTCACCGGGCGAAAGCCCCAGGCACTGTACATTAAACTGGCAGTAGGGCTTGTTTGCGATTCTGCGACCACCGTCCCAAATTTCTTTGAAGCCACGTAATTCAGGTTTACTCCTGCTTTCAATTTCTTACTAATGGTCTGATCTACAACAACGCGCCCCTGATAACGGCGGAATCCGCTGTTTATAATAATCCCCGGTTGTTCTAACAATGATCCGGAAATGGCGTACTTAGTTTGCTCGGTACCTCCGCGTAAGGAAAGACTATGGTTCTGAACATAGGCATTGCGAAAAATCTCATCCTGCCAGTTGATTCCTTCGCGGCCTCTATAACTTTCGAGTGTTTGTCCGTCTTTAAGATAAATGTCCCCGTATAATTCCGGATTTAGTTCTAACTGATATTTAACAAACTCATAAGGGCTTAACACCTTTTGTTGTTTGATGATAGAATTGATTCCTGCCCAGCCATCATAGCTGATTTGAGCTGCTCCGGTTTTCCCTTTTTTGGTCGTAATCAACACGACTCCATTTGCACCCCGGGCTCCATATATTGCTGTTGCAGAAGCATCCTTCAACACTTCAATAGATTCAATTTCTTCGTTGTTGATGCTATTGGCAGCGGCAATTTCTGTAGGAAAACCGTCAATTACGTATAAAGGAGAATTATCCTGTGTCACTGAGTTGGCTCCTCTGACGATGATATTCAGTTCATTTCCCGGTTGCCCATCGGCAGAAGAAACCTGCACTCCGGCAACCCTGCCCGCCAGGGCTTCCGTAAAAGTACCCACGGGTGCTTTGTTCATATCTTTTAGGTTTGCAGAGCCGACAGAACCGGTCAGATCTCGCTTAGTAGTGGTACCATATCCAATTACAATCACCTCATTCAATCCTTTGAGATCTTCATTCAGCGTAACATTGTAGGTACTTCCTGCAGCTAAAGTTACCTCCCTGGTCAGAAAACCAATATAGGAGAACACTAAAATCCCCCTCCCACCGGGAACGCCGATTTTATAGACGCCATTGTTGTCGGAGGAAACCACCGTTGTTTTCCCCTTTAACTGGATGCTCACACCAATAAGGGGTTTTCCTTCCTGATCGGATACTGTTCCGGTCATCAATTTGACAGGTAAAGCTGATTGTCCGTAGAGCAATTGCAGGGACATACAGAGGACCATTGATAACAATAGTCTTGTTCCAAAAATCGGGTAAATTTTTCTCATGCACTTAGTTTATATTTGGTTAGTTGGTTCAGTACAATTAGACCCGGGGCTTTACCTTCCCCGAATCTGTTGGCGGTTTAGGCCGAAAATAGCAAAACAAGGTTACCCCAAGGATAACAAATGCTTTACGTAGGTTCCATAAAACCTAATTATAGCATCGGATTGCAAACAAGGCAGCTGGTATATCTGCCGATGGATGCTCAAATTGCAACGTCAATTCATCGGTTAACACCGTCTCTTTCAATTCAATAATATTGATGGATTGGTAATTGTCTTTTTTAACAAAGAGCTGATTTCCATTTCCATCTGTTATGGTATAATTTCTAATACAAAAAGGCATTGTTCTTTCCGGATGGGTCATCAAGACTGATTCCATAGGATGATCGTAATCCGTATCAAAACAAAGCTCTATCCTGCTGATGCTGGTTTGATCCGCCCATTTTAAAGAGATCTTAGGATTTTGATCGTTGATCGACGACACCCAGGCATTGGGTCCATTGACAGGTCTGCCGATTCCATTTTTTAGTTGCTCAACTATAAAAGGATTTATTGGCGGATCTATTTTTAAAGCGATGTTATGCCCCTCAGGTCTGCGCTGCGGGCACCAGAATTCAAATTCATCCACGCCAATATCTTCCGTTGGTTTTTGGCTGCCAAAATTGGAAACGGCTTTATTTACGGAATTGAACACCGATAAAATGCCGGAAATGCGGGTATTGGAAAAGCCAAGTTTAACCGCAGGATTTTTTCTGAAACAAAGGTACACATAAGCGTTTTCGTTCAGTTTACTGCCAAAACTTGTGCTTAGTGTCTGAGCCCCGGTTTTTAGGGGTATTTGCTGAATTTCCAATAATTCATCAGGGCTAAAGTTTCCAGATTTGGTACTGATTCTGAGTTCGACTTGTAAGGTCGTTTCTTCTGATGATTCTAGTGAGAAAGTGAAACAAGGCACTTGCCCAGCCTGCAAAGGAATCATTTGTCCGGCGGAGATGTCGAGACTCTTCATGAAATCAAAAGGGATTTCATCGAGCTGCATTTCACTGGAAGCAGTAATATCTGCCGATTGTGTCAGGTCTGCGGCATCTGTCAATATCACCCCTGGAATATGCTGACCACTCTTCATCAGTTCCAGTTGCAGGGATTTCATCATCCCTTTTTCGTTAAGTTCTTTGGGCTGTAATCCATTTTTCTTTGCAATGAATGCGGCCATACCCACTGCTTGCCCCAGGTATGCTCCTGTTGCCATCACCCTCGAAGAGGCAAATGCGACATGGCTTGCACTAATGATCCTTCCGGTAAGGAAAAGGTTTTTGATGTTTCTGCTGTACAGGCACCGGTATGGTATCTGATAAATACCTTTACTATGCCATTGGTTACATCCTGGTTTATTGCTAAACACCCCATCTGCCGGATGCAGGTCAATAGACCATCCCCCATAACCGATGGCATCTTCATGCTGATGCTGGGAAACGATATCCTGTTGGGTCAACATGTAATCTCCTTCAAATCTCCGGCTTTCTCTTTTTCCCGGGATACTTCCCACCCATTCCAGTGTCATGGTTTCGGCTTCAGGAAATTCACCCGAATTTTTAATATAGTTCCAGACACCGTATACGACTTTCCAAAGTTCCTGCTTGATGTTTTCACTTTCATGAACGGTATCCATACGTCCGCCATATTCCAGCCACCAGAGTTTACAGCCAAATTCTTTGGCATTGAAACTTTTAAACCTTGGGATCTTTGTGATGTCGGCCAGAGCAAATGAAGGCGCAATATATTTGACGGGCTTGCCTGTGTCTTTACTATAGAAATAAATGCTATGTCCAAGAAGCTCTCCATACTCTTTGTCGGGCGCAAATTTTTCTCCAAACTCCTCTTTGTTCTCTGCTCCCATTCTAAATGCAGCTCCTGCTAAGAAACCTAAAATACCGTCTCCTGAGGCATCACAAAACAGACTGGCAGATAAGATATATTCGGTTGAGTTCTGGCTGCAAAAACATCTCACAGAGGAAATTTCATCGGCATCAGACTTTTCAAGGTCATATACCACTGTATTTAAGAGCAGTTTAATGTTTGGTTCCTGATATATTTTATCGAGTAATACGGTGTCAAAGATTACCGGATTACCTTCCGGATTGCGTTGCATGTTTTCAAGTAGAATTTCGTCAACTACTCCTCCTTCTCTGGCCCAACGGTTGTTATTTCCCATATGGGAGGTTGCTCCCAGGATCCATAACCGAACTTCACTTGATGAATTGCCACCCAGAACTGGCCTGTCCTGTACCAGAACAACTTTTAGCCCTTTTCTTGCAGCAGTGATGGCACAACATACACCAGATAAACCTCCTCCTACAACAACCAGGTCATAGCCGGCAGATTCTGATTTAACAGCTCTTTTCTTTTGAGATTCTTCCCTTATCATTTAGAAATATATTTGGTATTGGTTTCAAATGTATTCTGTACATGACAATTACGTATTGAAAATCAGGGCAAAATAAATTGGGAGCGCTCCCAATTTTAGGGACCGCTCCCATGAAACAGAAATTATGATATATTTGATCAGCATGAAAAATCATCAGATCACCATATTTGACCTGGCAAGGGAGTTAAATGTCTCTAAATCGACGGTATCGAGGGTATTAACAGGTCATCCGAACGTACATCCGGACACCAGGAAACGGGTATTGGACCTGGCAGAGAAGTTAGATTACCAGCGCAATATGATTGCGATACAATTGGCTACCCAACAAAGCCGTACCATCGGAATCATCATTCCCGAGATTTTGAGTTCATACTTCCCTTATGTCATTGCCGCCATTCAGGAAGAAGCCCGTAATGAAGGCTATAATGTGATCATCAGCCAATCTAATGAGTCGTATGAGACAGAGGTAACGAATGCGAAGGTCATGCTGGATAATCGCGTAGATGGGGTAATTGTCTCTATTACTAAAGAAACATTGAACTTCGATCATTTGAAGATATTTCAAAAGAAAGGAATACCAATTGTGTTCTTTAACCGGGTGTGCAATGAAATGGTGGTGCCGAAGGTTATTGTGGATGACTATGAAGGAGCATTTGCTGCGGTAGAACATCTGATCTTGTCAGGAAGAAAAAGGATTGCGCATTTATCCGGACCACCTTCATTAGCGATTAGCGTAAAAAGGTTGAATGGTTATCTGGCTGCATTAAAGAAACACCATATCCCGGCAGATCCGGAGCTGATCATATCGTATGACTTTAGCAAGGAAAAAATAGCCATATATGTGAATCACCTGATTAACCTTAAAAACCCACCTGATGCGATCTTTGCCATCAATGATCCTACAGCGATAGATACGATACAAATTATCAAAAAGAATGGTTTAAGCGTTCCTGAAGATATCGCTGTTGTTGGATTTAGTGATGATTACATTTCTGCGCTGATTGAGCCACCGTTAACCACAGTTGCCCAACCGGTGAGGGAGATTGGGATCACTGCAGCACAGTTATTATTCGATCAGATCAAGAAGGATTCTTCGCAATGGAAAACACCGGTCAAGGTACTTAAGACAAAACTGATTATTCGAAAATCATCATAAATTCAGTACATCAACTGAAGAGCACCTATTTATCATTTCATAGGGTACTCAAACTGATAGGTTCCTGAACCGATACTAAATCCAACATCTTTACCCTGAGTTGAGATCTTGCCAATCCTTTTAACCGCGTTTAGTTCCGTTCCACTCTCAGTAACCCGGGTATCGGCAGCAGCGGGCAAGCTGATCTCTGCAGTAGCATTTGCAGGAATCACCACTTTCAACTTAAAAATTCCGTTTTCAATTTTCCAGTCACTAACCGTTAAGCCATACAAAGTTTCCAGCTCTGCAGCCGCATGCGTAATATTTCCGCCTGGTCTGGGCGCAATCCTTACTTTTTTATATCCAGGTGCCGACTCATCCGTATCCAGACCTGCCATTACCCGGTACATCCAGTCCCCGATTGCACCATAAGCATAATGATTAAAGGAATTCATATCGGTAGTTTGAAAGCTGCCATCCTGTTTAATCCCATCCCAGCGTTCCCAAATGGTAGTTGCCCCCATTTTTACCGGATACAACCAAGAGGGATAAGTTTCCTGCAGCAACAACCGGTAAGCGATATCTGTACGACCAAAGCGGCTCAGCACATGACAAAGATAGGGAGTACCTAAAAACCCTGTTGTTAAGTGGTTGCCATAGCTCTCGATATTCCTGACCAGAAAGTCTACCGCTTGTGGTCTTAAATTTTCCGGAAGCATGTCAAAGTTCAGGGCCAGGACATAAGCGGTCTGAGATCCTGAAACCATTCGGCCATTGGGCGTAATATATTCTTTAAGGAATGCTTTTTTAATGCGATCCAGTAAAGCAGTATAATGATCCTCATCTGCTTTCTTTCCTAAAACTCTGGCCGTATTAATCAGCAGCTGAGTAGAATGTGCATAAAACGCCTGTGCGATCAGGTATTTATCAGTTATTGCCGAACGACCGTCATTATCATCATTCGGGCGATAAAACAACCAGTCCCCAAAATGAAAACCCGTATTCCAAAGATCATCTTTGCTTTTACTGGTCATAAAATCAACCCAGCCCTTCATACTTGGATACTGGGTAGCCAGTATTTCTTTATCACCATAAGCGACATACATGTTCCATGGTATAATGGTGGCTACATCTCCCCAACCTGTTGAACCGGCTTCATTTTCTCCCAACACATTGGGTACCACAAAGGGTACACTTCCATTCTTCAGCTGATCTGAAGCCACATCTTTCATCCATTTTGTAAAGAAACCAGCTACGTCCATATTAAATGCCGCCGTGCGGAAGAATACCTGTGCATCTCCTGTCCAGCCTAAACGCTCGTCACGCTGCGGGCAATCCGTAGGCACGTCCATGAAATTACCTTTCTGCCCCCACTCGATGTTGTGTTGTAACTGATTTAACAGCGGATTTGAGGTATGAAAGGTGCCTGTCGGATCCATATTCGAATAAACAGCCACCGCTTTAAAAGACGAGGGTTCTACCTTAGCTATATCTCCTGTTATCTTTACATAACGAAATCCCTGATAGGTAAAATGAGGTTCATAGCTTTCCAGACCGCCTCCTTTAAAAATGTATTTCACATGCTGTTTGGCATGCCGGAGATTGGCATCATAAAAATTGCCTGCCTTATCCAGTACTTCTCCATGCTCCAGCTGAATATAAGATCCTGCTTTAGCACTGAGTTTAAAAGATACCCAGCCCACCAGGTTTTGTCCAAAGTCAAGAACAGTCTCTCCTTTTGGCGTTTTGATGAGCTTAACCACGCTAAACTGTTCGTGTTTTTGTGCAAGCGGGCTAATGCTGCTTTCCAATATTTCTTTATCTGCCTTCATCACCACTGCTTTCTTCCAGCTTGCATCGTTATAATTTACGGTAGCCCAATCCTTTTTCTCCAACCTTGCATCGTAGATTTCTCCATTGTACAGGTCTGAAAAAAGAATAGGCCCTTCAGTGTATTTCCAGCTGCCATCACTATTGATGGTTTTCTTTGTACCATTGGCATATTCAATCACCAGTTGTGCCAGAGCGCTTAACCGTTTGCCATAATAGCCGCGTTTACGATCAAAACCAAGGTAACCACGATACCATCCATCGCCCAGTGTAAAGCCGATAGCATTTTGGCCATCTTTCAGCAAATTAGTCACTTCATAACTCTGGTAAAGTAATCGTTTATGATAACTTGTCCATCCCGGTGCCAGCTGATCATTTCCAATGCGTTTTCCATTCAACTGAGCTTCGTATAAACCATGTGCGGTGATGTAAAGTACCGCAGATTTCACCTTTCCTTCAGTAGCAAAGACCTTCCTGAAAACAGGGCTTGGCCCTTCAAGTGTATCTGCCAAAGAAGTACTGATCCATTGAGCTGACCATTCAGCAGGACTAAACAAACCGGTATGCCATGAATTGACGTCACTCCAGCCTGATCTATTGCCTTGATTGTCTTTTATCCTTACCTGCCAGTAATAACGTGTATCCGATTTTAAAGGGGAACCTCCGTAGCGCACAAAAACAGAAGCCTCGGTTTTCTGATCCCCACTGTCCCATACCAATGCTTTCCCTGCTGATAAACCCACAGAATCTGTACCTACCCGTATCTGATAAGCACTTTGCATGACATTACGCTTTGAGGAAACGATCTTCCAGCTTAACCGTGGTTCAGCAGCATCGATTCCCATTGGGTTTTTACGATATTCCGTTCTTAAAACGCTCACACTTAATTGCTGCGCAACAGCAGATAAATGAAATCCCATACAAAGTAATACGATTCCTATATAGTAGTTTTTCATAGTTGATGATTGAATTTTTTGTGGCCCCCGACTTCTTTTTTTAAGGGAGTAGCCCGAAAATAAATCAATGATTCCAAACTGGCAACCTGCTCCATCCTGTATGCAGTTTCATTAGACATCAGCCGAAAATAATTCAATAATTCAGCCCGACCCCGCAGATTTGAATCAATATTTCAGCATTTTGTATCAATCTCTATTATATACTAAAAGCAATGATATCTTTAATATATTTGAGATAACGAGCCAAATAACATTGAAGATAATCACTATTATTCTTTTGCTGCTATTCGCAGAAATATTGCATGCACAACCCTACTATTTTAAACACTATCAGGTAGAAAACGGGCTGTCTCATAACAGCGTATTTTCCAGTGTTCAGGATGATAAAGGGTTCATGTGGTTTGGAACAAAAGATGGTCTGAACAGGTTTGATGGTTACTCCTTTAAAACGTATCGGCATGATCCTGCAGATCCGACAAGCCTGGGAAATGATAAGATTTATTCCCTGCTCAGCAATAAGACTGCAGGCCTTTGGGTAGGCACGGATCTCGGGCTTTACAAATACAACCCGGAAAAGGAAACCTTTAGTCCGGTAAAGGAGACGCTCCAGATTGGCATCCGCAGCATACATATCGATAACAAAGGCAACTTATGGCTCCTTGCCAATAACAAGGTGTATCGCTATAATCCAGCAAGCAAAGCATTTTCAACAATACCAGTGAAGGACTCATTTGAAGTGGGTTCAATTTACTGCCGGTCGAACGGAGAAATTTTAATCACCAGCTCCGATGGAAAAATTGCTGTATATGAGCCCCGGAGCAACTCTTTTATTACCCGTTATCAAATGAATAAAAATAGTTCGGTTCGCATTGGCTGGATTTCGGTATTCACAGAAACGAAAGACAATCAGCTGCTGCTTGGATCCAATAACCAGGGGATTAAACTATTTGACCTGAACACAAAAGTGCTAAAAGATGTGATCACCCTGAATAAGGACCAGACTCATATTTTTGTAAGAGACATAGAGGCCAGAAACGACCACGAATTCTGGATCGGCACGGAATCAGGGTTATACATCTATAATCATCAGACCGGAAGCATTTCTCATTTACAAAAACAATACAGCAATCCCTACACACTTTCCGACAATGCCATTTATTCGGTATGCAGGGACAGCGACGGAGGCATGTGGATGGGAACTTATTTTGGCGGGACCAACTATTACGCTGCCCCCTCTTCCATTTTCACCAAATATTTCCCGGAGCAACAAAAGAACTCCATTAGCGGAAGTGATGTCCGCGAAATTTGTAAGGATAAGAACGGTAACTTCTGGATTGGCACCGAAGACGCGGGCCTGAATAAACTGGATCCCGGAACCGGTCGCTTTACTTCCTTTTTTCCAACGGGAAGCAAGACCACGATTGCGCATTCCAATATTCACGGCCTGGTAATGGATGGCGACCGGTTATGGATCGGCACTTTTGAACATGGATTGGATGTGATGGACATCAACACCGGCCTTGTGGTTAAACATTATGTACCTGGAAAGGGGAACTCACTGAAATCCAGTTTCGTATTAAGTCTCTTCAAAACCAAAAGCGGAGAAATATTGCTTGCGACAACGGTAGGCCTCTATAAGTATAACCGCAAAAAAGATGATTTTGATGCCATACCGGGCATGCCTTTTCACTTCTTCAACAATATCATGGAGGATAGTGAAGGGAACATATGGGCTGGAACCTATGATAAAGGGCTTTTTCGCTTCAGGCTGGGAGACAACCGGTACATCAACTTCATGAATAAACCGGAAGATAAAAGCAGCCTGAGCAACAATACCATCAACGGGATTTTTGAGGATAGCAAAAAGAACATCTGGGTGGTTACTGATGGTGGCTTATCCTTACTGGACAAGAAAAAACTAAGCTTCAGATCTTACCATACCAGTCATGGATTCCCAAGCAATTTCCTCTTTAGAATTCTGGAAGATCATGACCATAAATTATGGATCAGCAGTACCCGCGGACTGATTCGGTTTGATCCTGAGACAAAAGAAGTAAAGACCTATACCAAAGCTGATGGTTTACTTACCGATCAGTTTAACTACAACTCTTCCTATAAAGATACCGATGGCAGAATGTACTTCGGCAGTCTGAAAGGAATGATTAGTTTCTTACCGGAACAGCTCAACACCACTACTAAAACAGCCCCCCTATTTCTAACCGGCTTCCAGATCGACAATGCCGAAAGTCCGGATCCTGCAGCAGCGAAAGTGTTGGACAAGTCGGTGCTTTATACAAAGAGCATTACCCTGAAACACAACCAGTCGTCCTTTAGTATAGACTTTGCAGGAATAAGTTACGCTTCGCCCGAGACAACAGAATATGCCTATAAGATGACAGGTCTGTACAACAGCTGGGTATATTTAAAGACCAATAGAAAGGTGTATTTTACAAAATTAGTACCCGGAACTTATACCTTTCAGGCAAAGGCGATGATTAGCGGAAGTAAGGCCTGGAGTACAGATAATATTCGGCTAAGCATCACCATTCTGCCTCCTTTCTGGAAAACCTCATTAGCCTATGCGCTTTATTCCATTCTTTTCCTGGGATTGATTACCGCGCTGATCTTACAGTATCATAAAAAAACAGACCTCAAAAATAAGAGAAGGATGAAGCTCTTTCAGCATCAAAAAGAGAAAGAGATCTATCAGGCCAAGATTGAGTTTTTTACCAATGTAGCACATGAGATTCGCACGCCGCTCACCCTGATCAAAGGGCCGATGGAAAAGATCATGAAGTATTCAAAAGAGGTACCCATTATTGAGAAGAATCTGAAAACGATGAACCGAAACACAGATCGCTTGCTGAACCTCACCAATCAATTACTGGACTTCAGAAAAACAGAGGTTCAGGGGTATTCTTTAAACTTTGTCAAAGTCAACATCTCTGAACTTATTGAGGATGTCAGAATACAATTTCAGGATGCTGCAGAGAGCAAACAGCTTAGTTTTGAAACCGAGCTTCCTGCAGCTCCGTTTTTTGCCTATGTAGACACCGAGGCATTGTATAAGATTATGAGTAATTTGGTGGACAACGCGATTAAGTATGGCAAATCAACAGTAAAAGTGGTATTGAGCTTAAATCTGGAAGAAGATAAGTTTAGCATACAGACCATAAATGATGGACTTAAGATTGCACCGGAAATAAAAAACAAAATTTTTGAACCTTTCTTCAGATCCAGAGAAACCGAAATGCAACGGGGTACCGGTATTGGATTATCCATATCAAGATCACTGGCAGAACTGCATCAGGGTCGTTTATATCTCGAAGAAAGCGGTCCGGACTATAATGTATTTGTGGCGGTGTTCCCGATTCACCAGGCAATGGAATTTAACTTAGACGGAAAATGGAAAAAGAGATAACGATTCTGCTCGTAGACGACAACGAAGAAATTTTAGAATTTATCGCAGATGACCTGAGTGAAAAATTTCAGATCCTGACGGCAACGAATGGCCTGGAGGCGCTTTCAATTTTGGAGAACGAAATGGTCCATTTAATCATCAGTGATGTGATGATGCCTGAAATGGATGGTTTTGAATTTTGTATGAAAGTGAAGTCGAGCATTGAATTCAGTCATATTCCCTTAATTCTTCTGACAGCCAAGGACACCCTGGACTCTAAAATACAGGGTCTGGAACTGGGAGCAGATGTATATGTAGAAAAACCATTTTCACCGGAGTTCCTGCAGGTACAAATTAGTAGCCTGATTGCGAACAGAAATAAGATTAAGGCCTATTTTTCCAGTTCGCCGCTACTGCACCTGAAAGGAATTGCCCATTCTAAAGCAGATGAGCAATTCCTGGAGAAAATACAATGCATCATTGATAAAGACATCAGCAACCCCAATCTGGATGTAGATCATCTGGCCAGTCACATGAACATGAGCAGACCTACCCTATACAGAAAGATCAAATCCATTTCAAATCTAAGCCCCAATGAGCTGATCAATATTTCCCGTTTAAAAAGAGGTGCAGAACTCTTGCAGCAAGGTGCTTTAAAAATCTATGAGATTTCCGATCTGATTGGATATAGCTCTCAAACTCATTTTGGAAGAGTCTTCTCCAAACAATTCGGAATGTCTCCTACGGAATATGCCAATCACAAATCATAGCATTTTCTTTATTTTCCGATATCCTTACTGCTTAAAGAAAATGGCTGGTCTGCTTCGGCAATTCCTCGTGTCAGTTCCGGCTGGTCTGACATTTCCAGTTTCAATACCCCTCCTTTTAGAATATCGCCGTGGCGAATAAAATTAGCGGTATAGCTCTTTCCATTTAAAGTCGCAGATTTTATATATACATTTTTCGGACTGTTTGCCGGAGCCTCTATAATAAATTGCTTTCCATTCTCAAGATTGATGGTGGTTTTCTTAAACATCGGACTGCCGATCACATATTGATCAGTACCAGGTGTTACACTGTAAAACCCCAGCGCACTCAGTACATACCAGGAAGAAGTTTGGCCCTGATCCTCATCTCCGGGATAACCATTTTCTGTAGCGTCGTAAAGCCTGCTCATGACCTTCCTCGCATGAAATTGAGATTTCCAGGGTTGACCGGCATAATTATAGAGATAAACCATATGCTGAATGGGTTGGTTCCCATGCGCATATTGCCCCATGTCTGCCATCACCATTTCTGTCATCTCGTGAATCATTCCGCCATAGGTACCCACATTTACGGTATTAGGCTGGCTGAATACAGAATCCAGTTTGGCGGTGAAATTTTGCGGGCCTTCCATTAAATTGACCAGGCCTTTGATGTCCTGAAATACCGACCAGTGGTAGTGCCAGGCATTTCCTTCCGTATAAGGCCCTCCCCATTCAAAAGGATCAAATTTTGGTGTCCATTGTCCTTCCGCATTCTTGCCTCTCATAAATTTTGTGGAGGGATCATATACATTTTTATAGTTGTACATCTGCCTTTCGAAAATACGGGCATAAAAATCGTTTCCGGTCATTTTAGCCAGGGCCCAGGCACAATAATCATCGTAAGCATATTCCAACGTCTTTGCCGTGGCCTCTCTGTATTTAGGATAGGGTACGTAGCCCAGCTCAAAATATTCCTTCCAGCCATCTCTACCATTTGCAGGCCCCCAGGGTCCCTTGTTGCTGGCTTCATGTAAATAAGCAGCCAAAGCTTCTTCAGGATCAAATGTCCTGATTCCTTTTGCCCAGGCATCGGCAAGCAAAGAGATCGCATGGTTACCAATCATACTGCCCGCTTCACTTGGAAAGGACCAGGAAGGCAGCCAGCCACATTGTTTATAAGCATCGATTAATGCCTGCATATAGCGCCCATGCATCTCCGGATGCATGAGGGTATTTAGCGGAAACTGAGCACGAAAAGTATCCCAGAAACCAGTATCTGTAAACATATAGCCCTGATGCACTTTTCCATCATAGGGACTAAAATAATAAGGCTGTCCCTTCCCATCCAGTTCGTAAAACTTCCTTGAAAAAATACTGGCCCTAAAGAAACAGGAATAGAAGGTTGCTTTATCAGCCTCAGTTCCGCCTTCAACAATAACTTTCGATAATGACTTATTCCATACCTCAGCAGCTTTAGCCTGGGTAACTTCCAGCGTTTTATCGGCGCCCAGCTCTCTGCTCAGGTTCAATTCGGCCTGTTCCATGCTGATATAAGAAGAGGCCGTTTTAACCTGCACCTTTACGCCATCCTTAAACTGAAGATAAGCACCTATGCCCGGCCCTTCTGCTGCTGTCTCCTCTGCATTAATGATGTTTTTCCTGTTTTCCCATGTTCCATAAGCTTTAAATGGCTGATCAAAGCGGATCACAAAGAAACTCCTGAAACCTTCTTTGAAGCCCTCTCCATTGTTTACAAAACCCGTAATCTTGTTTTCCTTTGGATAAATTTTAACCCCACTGATACCGGTATAGCCATCCAAAACTAAAAAGCTTTTCTTACCCGCCGGATAGCTAAACCTCAAATGAGCGCCCCGTTCAACAGGGGAGATTTCGGTACTGATCTGATTTTCAAACCGGACTTTGTAGTAATTGGGCTTAGCAATTTCGTCGTTGTGACTGAACTTCGCTTCCCGGTCATTTTCATTAACTACCAGGCGGTCTGTCATTGGCATTAAAGAAAACACAGCATAATCCCTGGACCAGGAACTGCATTGATGTGCCTGTTGAAACCCCCTTATTTTATCTTTAAAATATTGGTACTTCCAACCATCTCCATTTCTTCCCGTCTGAGGTGTCCAGGTATGCATGGCAAAAGGCAGGGCCGTGGTAGGATAGGTATTTCCCCTGGTGAGTTCATGTTTTGAATTGGTTCCCTGCAGGGTATTTACATATTTTACAAGGTCTGTCTGCTGTGCGGAAACCTTTATCCAGGTCTGCAGACAAATAAAATAGACGATAAATTTGAGTTTCATACTGCGTGATAAAATTTAGGGTATAATGATCGTTCCCTGTTGGTCTTCATCAGGAATTAAGGTATTTCTCTTTCTTTCCAGTACCATCGACCCAACAAACCGGTAGTCAATTGGGAATGCCGGATTCGAAATGTCACTATACTCATATTCCAGATAGACGGTAGTATAGGTTCTCTCCAGATACGGAAGAACACCATCTTTTTCTTTCTTCACCGTATAGGTGCCGCGTTGCTGCGAAAACCGGATTGCGGGATTCTCAGCGCTCAGTGTTACGGTCTTATCAGCTGCATTAAAGGATGCCTTTATTTTATATTCGCGACGATCAAGTGCTTCTTCTTCCGTCACACCGGCGAAGAAGAAGACCGTCTTTTCATCTACAACATAGGCATTTCTATAAGGTACGGTTAATGGCTTTTGCTCATTCTGAGGGCGACTTCGATCCCAAACCTCACCGGCAATAGAGTATTTCCCGGAATAGTCATTAAATGGTACAATCCGCATCAGGGATTTTTTATATCCCCTGCCGGTAGCAATAGCCAATGAGGAAGTGGAGACGATCTGCACAGGTAAAATGTATTTATTACTAAAATCCAGTCCGGCCAGCTTCAGGTTCAGGTCGAATGAACCTACATTACTACCCGATGGGATGGTGGTGCTCATCGACCCAAATTCATAATACTCCTGAGGAAGTTCATTGAAGTACAAATCACTCCTCAGCCTGAACCGCTCGAAATTAAGATTTTGAAGGGTGTCTCTATCCGTATTTATCGTCACACTAACATTCCCGCTGTTCTCTGTCGATCCGCTTACGATAACAGGAACTTTAACCGGGATGGAGCCACCCGCCGCGCTATATTTAACATGGACTTCCACCACGCCGTTGTTAACAAATGAAACCGATTTCCGGAATAACTCATCCTTCCACTCCTTATTACAGGCACTGATGAGCATGCAGCCGATTAAAGCCAATATATATCCTCTTTTCATAAAATTTTAGTTAAAAGTAGTCCAACCTGGATTTTGGGTCAATTTTCTGTTTTTTCTCAATTCACCATGCGAAATAGGCCACAGATACATTTTGTCAACGAAAATGGTAGGCATAGAAGGAATTGGTACCGGGGTATTAAATAAGTCCCGCTGACTTTCCGTCATATTCATATTACAGCCTAACACGGGGCTTGCTTCTTCAACAGGAGCATCCTTCCAGCGTCTGAGGTCAAAATACCGCTGGCCTTCTGCAAACAATTCTACCTGTCGCTCTCTTTTTATTGCTTTTCTTAGCAGCTCCTGGTTTCCATAAACTTCGTTTCCAAAATCCGGAAGCCCGGCTCTGACACGTACCTCGCTTAAATATTTGCTCATTTCTGCGATATCTCTGCCCACAGATATGGGTTCACCGGTGTAGCTCGCAACCATATAGGTTCCGTTGAGCTCGTTCATCGCCTCGGCATAAATCAGTAAAATATCAGCATATCTCATCGCTGGCTCGACTTTCGGCACAATGAAACCGCCTTCCATATAAGAATCAATTGGGTTATAATATTTCTTGATACCCAGACCTGTCCTGATGTAAAAATCGGGAGATGAAGCCTGTTTTCCATTGGGATGATCCCTATAATAAAAGATCTGTATGTGCCGGTCGTCTGGCCTTAAGGCACTGGTATTTTCCCATATGCTTCCATTATAGGCAACAGAGGCATAGAAACGCGGCTCTCTTTCTGCATACTGCAAAGATACATTTGCAGGCAGTGGTAAATGTGATGTCGCATCAGTCGTGTATCCTTGTCGGCGGGGAAAAGTGGAAATATTACTTCCGTCATTCATATAATAAGCATCAGCTTGTTTCTGCGTAATTCCATGGGTATTCCACCCTTTCATAGAAAATGGCATCTGATGCAGCACCATCTGGTCTATTCCTTCTGTACTTTGCTCTGTAACCCTTGAAAAGATCAGCTCAGGATTATCTGAATAAGAAATGGCACCATTAAACAATTGCCGGTAAGATTCAAAAGGATCAATATTTTTCCACCCCTGAGGGAAGTTCTCATTTGAATATTTTGGGTGATGAGGAGGCACTATGGTTTTAGGTTGACCGGGCCCCTGATCAGCCGCTTTAAAGGGAGCGGTGAATAACCGGTATACATTCATGTTGATGACATCCCGGGCTGCCGCTGCTGCTTTCGCCCATTTTTCGTTCTTATATTCCTGAGGGATCAGTTTATTGCCTTCATTATCCACCAGGCCTGCAAATGCCGTATTGCCGTTGAATAAAGGGCTTGCTGCAAAAAGATAAACTTTTGCCCTTGCAGCCAGGGCAGCACCTCTGGAGGCCCGTCCTTTATCCCGGTTGCTATTGGAAACAGGCAGATCTTTTGCCGCCAGTGCAAACTCCGCAGTGATGAATTCTACACATTCGTCGTAAGAACTTCTCGGCCTTGCAATCTCTTTATACTCCTTGGTATAATCTTCCCCTTCATCAGGCAATAGCGGAATTGGTCCGTATTTCCTCAGCAGTAACCAGTAATAATAGGCCCGGAGAAACCTCGCCTGAGCCTTCGTATCGGCCACTTCACTTTTACTCATTTCCTGATTGCGATCGATGTTATGAATAAAAATTGACGCATCGCGTATGCCTTCATAGCAAGCCCCCCAGGTGCCTTGTTCGGCTTCCTCATTGTATTCGCCATTTTTGAAGGTTTTATAAGTATTACTGCGGTCGCCATAAAACATATCATCAGATATGAAATTAAAAGGTGTGAGTCCCTTACTCGCAACTTCTGCGTTGGCTCCCCGAAGATGCGTGTATACATCTGCAAGCCATTGATGGGAATAATTTTTATTTGAGAAGACTTTATCCAGACTCAGACGGTCTTCTTTAAAATAATGCTCTGTGTTCAGGTATTTTTTACATGCCCCCAATGAAAGCAGTACACCGGATAGCATCACTATATAAATATATTTTTTCATCAGTCTATTTTGTTTGTGGTTCATAATTGATTACCTCTATCTCTAAAAATTGACGGTCAGTCCGAGGGTGATGGTTTTAGAGATCGGATAGTTCATGCCATTGCCGCTACCCAATTCCGGATCCCAGATTTTCAAGCTATCCCATACCGCAAGATTATACCCCATCACATAAACCCTGGCCTTGTTGACATGAATGGACGACATCAGGCGGGAGGGTAAAGTATAGCCCAGCTCTACATTTTTCAGCCGCAGGTAAGCACCGTCCCGTAGCCAATAGGTAGATTCTCTATAGTTGTTTGCATTTCCCCCATAACTCAGACGCGGGTATTTGGCATTGGGATTCTCAGTGGCCGGGTTTCCTGAAATTTCTTTGGAGATCCAGCGGTTTTTAGGATCGCCTACCTCTGTTAACACATTCCCCCAGCCACTATCCACAAAGGGATACACACTTGCTCCGTTGATAAAATAAGAAGAACTACCGGCACCCTGTAAATGAATATTGATGTCGAACCCTTTCCACAGCACAGAAAAGCCAAAGCCATAGATTAAACTCGGAACACGTGACGCACCAATCGGTACCACATCATCATTGTTGATGATACCGTCTCCATTCACATCTTTGTATTTGACATCCCCCGGCATATATTCCCCGAAGGTTTGTTTAGGGCTGTTTCTGATTTCTTCATAAGATTGAAACAAACCCAAATCGATCAGTCCCCTCGCCTGTCCGAAGCGATAACCCTGTGTCATCCGATAAGGTAAGTTGTTCGCTTCTTCGTCAAACTCCAGCACTTTATTTTTAGCATAGGTGACATTTCCACGCAAAGTAAATTCTACCTCATTAAAGCGTTTGTTAAAATTAAGCTGTCCGTCAAAACCTCTGGACTCCATCTTGCCCACGTTTGCCCATGGCTTACTTGGTACGCCAACCATGGCAGGCAGATGGTCCCTTCTTTTAAATATCTTTTCCCGGGTGTCTTTGAAGGCATCCAGTCTGAAAGAGAATAAATTCCCCAACACATTCACATCAAAACCTAAATTATGCTTCTTTGCTACCTCCCAGGTCAACTGATCAGATGCAACCTGTGAGAAATATAATCCGGTATAAATATTCGGACTGATGCTCTCGCCAAAATTGTATCCTGCTCTTTCTTTGATCTCGCTCAGGTAAGGAAAACGATTGGCACCGAAATTATCATTACCTACTTCACCATAAGAATAACGAACCTTAAAAAGGTCCAGCCATTTCGTTTTTTTCTTCAAAAAGGACTCTTCAGATATGTTCCAGCCTACAGATACTGCCGGAAAAAATCCGAACTGATGACCTATCTTAAAATTCTCTGAACCGGTATAACCGAAGTTGAACTCTGCCAGATAACGGTCTCTATAGCCGTACATCAAACGTCCTGAAACGCCCATATTACGCCTGGCAATGCCTTTGATAATGTCTCCGCCAACATTTGAAGTTTCCCGCTGTTCGCGTTGGTTGTACTTGATCAGAGCCCCGATATTGTGTCTTTCGTTGATAACCGTATTGTAGATCAGGTCCGTTTCCAATACATTGATCCGTTCTCCCCAGGCATTCGACTCCTGATACATCAGCCTTTCCGGCGACACCCGTTTCATGATTAAGTTACCATCTCTGTCCCGTCTGCGTTCTACATTATATTGTTCCGGCCATTTCATCCGGTTGATGTTGTTGTCGTTATTGGTATCGTAAGCAAAACGGACAATAGTTTGCAGGCCTTTGGTCAGGAAATCCAGCTTTTGTTCAAGCGTGACGTTGATCTCGTTTTTATTTTTCCAAAACTCCCGGTATCCAGTTTGAGTAGCCAAAACCCATGGATTAGTCCGGTCACCGGTTCCAAATGAAGGAACCAGGCCATTGGAGTACATTACAGGTGTAGAGACCGGAGATTGTCCGACCAGTGAATTCCAGATTCCTGAAGTCAGGCCCGGAAAATTCTGCTTTTCAAGGAATCCGGAGACGCCCAGCTTCAGCAAAGTGGTTTTGGTAATGTCCATATCCACATTCGCCCGGTAATTAGACCTGGACATATTCGCATTGGTATTGTAGTCTTTAAGCGATTTATCTGATTTATACATTCCTTCTTCTTCGATGAAACTTCCGGATACGTAATACCGAACTGTTGATCCCCCACCGTCCAGGTTAAGGGATGCCCTGTAAGTATTGGCACCATCGCGCAACATCACATCCTGCCAATTCACATTTGGATATAAATCAGGATCAAGACCATTTTTAAACAGCATCAATTCGATGTCGGTATATAACGGTTCCTGATTACGTGTCGTCTTTGCTTCATTCACCAGGCCTGCATAAGTTGGCCCATCCACAAATTCCGGTGTACGGGTACGGGTAAGGTAACCGTATTCCGTCTTCCCGTTGATGTTTATTTTACCTGCATGTCCTTTTTTGGTGGTGATGAGCACCACCCCATTTGCCCCCTTTGAGCCATAGATTGCCGTAGCTGAAGCATCCTTCAGGATGGAGAAAGACTCGATATCCTCAACATTAATCTCGTTAAATGCACGTTCGAATCCATCTACCAGCACCAGGGCAGCAGTATTGGCTCCGAAAGTTGAAATTCCGCGAATCCAGAATTCAGAACGGTTGTTTCCCGGTTCTCCGGAACCTTGCATGGCAATTACCCCCGCAACATTTCCTGCCAGGGCATTGGTGATGTTTCCGGTTGGCGTACGCAGGTCTTTCACGTTAACCGTGGTAATGGCTCCTGTTACGGTCACCTTTTTTTGAAGCCCGGTACCGGTTACCACCACATCAGTGAGCACATTTGCCTCACTTTCCTTTAACAGGATCGAAATAACAGTTTTGCCGGCTATCTGGATTTCCTGCTTTTCGAAACCCAGAAAAGAAAAAATCAGGGTACTATACATTCCGGTTTTGATTTTATAATGTCCGGTTTCGGTGGTCATTGTTCCCAGTCCGGGACGGTCTTTTACGACTACAGTTACTCCCGGGATAGGTTTATTGTGGATATCTTTTACAGTTCCTGTGACCTCTATATCTCCCTGCGCATATATACTTATGGTGCAGAAGAGCAGAAGTAATGTGATATAATATAGTTTCATTTTAAGGCGTTTTAGGTTATTCGATAGAAATTGCGCGTATGCGACGGTTAATCAGATCCGCAACATAGAAGGTTCCTGTTGCAGAGTCGTATATGATTCCATACGGTTGATCGAACTGCGCATCTCTAAGTGCTCCATCTGCATAACCTGCGCTGCGGGGTCTGCCGGCAAAAGTGCTCACCACACCCTCGGGAGTGATCTTGCGGATACAATGATTAAATATATCTGCTACATAAAAATTATCATTTTCATCGAATGCACCCTGATGGGGCTGGTCAAATCTGGCATCTACCCCAACGCCGTCATTATGCCCTGCGCGTCCTCGTCCCCCAACAAAATGTACAGGGGCTTCCAGCTTTCTGGTTTGCCGGTTATACCTTGATTTCAGAATGTAATGTTGGTTAACTACAACGATGTAGGCAAAATCACCACTTGGCGCAAACTGAATGTTAAATTCCCAGTTATTATCGTCGACCCGGAATAATAATTCTGAGGAATTGGTTTCTTTGTTCCATTTAAAGACCTCTCCTTTTACATAACTATTGTAAAAAAAATCTCCTGTCTGAGGATGTGCAGCCCCTCCATTGGTGGTTCTGTTATAAATAAGGGAGTTCCATTCCGTAAAACCTGAAGCAGGTGTCAAAGCAGCGGTGCTCAAACCCCGTTCATCCCACTGATCATTCGTAACATATAAAGTCTCCCAGCTTGGGCTAAAAGAAAGCGTTCTGGGTCTGTCCAAACCTTTTCCGGTTCTGAACAAGGTTTTAACCTCTTTCTTAGCCATATTGATAAAACGTAATCCTCTCCTTTGCTCCAGTAAATAGATATTTTTATGTTGATCAAAGATCATCCAGTAGGGTTCTTCAAACTGTGCCTTATCAAAGGGTCCGTCTACAATTGCCGTCTTTCCATCTTTATCCGTAAAGCCCACCAGGGTGCTTACCGCGGGTCTGAAAAGGTATCTAAATTCGTTCTTAGAGATAATTTCCTGAACCTTATCGCCTTTACCAACCTGTACTTTGATGAGGCCGTTAGCGGCGCGGGAAGGCACCAATACATATAACGCTGAACCACTGGCACCAACAAGCGGTGCAGGCTTATCATTGATGAATACTTTAATCACCGAGGTATCCGTTCCGAAATTATTCCCTTCGATTACCATTTGTGTGCCGACTCCTCCACTATCCGGAAGAAAACGCAGCAGTTCAACGGGCTTATTAGGATCGTAGACCTGCTTAACCTGTTCAGTTTCTTTCTTACACCCCCAAAGGAAAAAGAGGAGGGTAAGAAAAAAAAGGCATATCCTGATATGCACTTTTAATAGCGTAAAATCTTTGTTCATATTTGTTTATTTGGTTTATAATCTGGCTCGTTAATGAAGTCCCTGTCGTCCGGAACTTGCGCAATACAAGTCCTGACAACCTGAAAAGAGATCATCGACTAAATTTTAATAAACCCGACAGAAGTTGTTTTGTGCGGGTTAACGATGGTTAACCTGCTAAGTTGAGTTACCGAAATAAGCGTTGCTGTTCATGGTTTGGTTTGGTTTAAAATATCTGGTTATTCTTTTGAATTCAACTTAATTTTGTCACTCGCAACTTCATCTAAACAATATGATTTTATGTAGCCTTGCAGGGCTACTTCTTTGTATTACTATTTCCTTCTTTAGGATCTTTATTCCATTTACGTTCCAGTAGTTTTATAAAATATCCGCCCACTACACTCCTTGCCGTGAAATTCTGACGAACGGCATCTTTGGTTTCATGCCAGTCGCTGATTGGAGAGCGGGAAGGGGTTTCTATCGCATATAAATAAATCGGATCTATTAAAGCTTCGAAATCCGGGCGGTTGCCGGCCAATACCGAGGTCCAGAGTACCCAATCCGATTTCGTATAAGATTTACGGCTATCAAGGGGTAAACCATACTTATTCTGCTTGCTCAGGTAATACTTCACTTCCGTATCATAAACCGTTTTAGTAAACAGCCCAAGATTTAACAACTTGTCCCATACCAAATTATACTTTTGGCTCCAGGTTCCTTTCTGACCAAAAGCCAGGCTATAATGATCTCCATCATCTGCCAGCTCCATCCATTTCTTAGCCATTTCTCTGGCCATATGGGTATACTTTACCGAAGTTTCGGTATCACCAAGTTCCTGAGCCATCCAGCCATAGGCACCGAGCGCGACAATTGCTTTGATGGATAAATTGGCATTTCTGTTCAGGTGCCCGGCAAAATCATCTGTACACAACTGATTGCCAGGGTCAAACCCTTCTTTACTCAGGTATTTTGCCCAGGTGCTCAGGGAACTCCAGTGCTTTTTAGCATAGGCCGGATTACCCTCTGCTTTTACTGCCGCAGCAGTAATGATGATCATATTACCCGATTCCTCTACCGGCATATCTTCGCCATAAGTCTGGCCATTTGCCAGAGGATAGGATCCCAGATCATGTGCCGGATAGGGCTTTTTCCACCGCCCGCTTTCACTATACTCAAACATTCCATTCAGTAAACCTTTAACCAGTTCAGGGTTATAAGCCAGAAATAAAGGAGCAGATGGGTACGTAATATCGACGGTATAGATGGAACCATTGCTATAGTTCTCTTTTGACATAAACAATAACTCTCCCTTTGGGCTCTTTACTAATTTATGGGCTGAAATCGCCTGTCTGTAAGCAATCACACATAACCCGGCATACTTTGCTCCTCCGGATGCTAAGGCATCAGCATACATTTCGGCGTCGAATTCATTGCACTTTTTGATGATCGGAGTATATTCAGCAGCGGATTTTTGAAGCAGGGAACCGAAGGTCCTGCTGCCATCATTGTTCCACCAGGCTTTTAGGTTTTTACCAAAATACTGTACAGACTCCAGGTCTTCATAGGCCAGCATCACAAACTGCCGTTTTGCACGATGATCTACCAGACCAAAATCCAATACCGTATTCAGCGCATACTTTGTGCCTTTAACCTGACCCGCGTTTACAGGTATTCCTCCCGACTGGAATAAGGCGGGACTTGCAGCAGCGGGGGCAATAAATTGCGTGCTTTTCTGTGACTCTGGTACTGCCACATATACATAACCCCAGTCTATGCGTACATTATCCCCACTTTTTTGCAGGACTGGCTGCGCCGTTGTACCGGCTCTTAAAACCGACAATCCAGGAAGGCTAACTGATTCTGCAACAATTTCCTGAGCAGGAGAATGTACCGCAATATCAGAGGATGCGCTAAACAGAACTTTAACCTGATGTTTCTTTTTATCGTTAGACTTCAGCTCGTAAGTAAGGTAAGAAACAGGTCTGGAAATCAGCTCCAGATCGTTCATCAATAAAGGAGAGGTAAAAGTAAGCGCCAAATCAATACCACCGCATTTAAATGTATAGGCAGTCTGGGTTGCTTTTATTATCCTGCTGCCCTGTTCGGCCGGAATAGTTTTAGGATTATTTGCCGGATCATCAGTAACCAGCCCGATATCCAGCCATTGTCCGCCGGCAGTATTTGCGATATGAACCGCTAAAACATTATTTCCTTTTTTCAGGCTTTTTAAGGCTTCTTCTTTTATAGGGACATATTCATATTTATGTGGTGCTGTGAACCCTTTTTTACGGAGAACCTCTACCCCATTTAAATACACTTCGACCTGATCATCATGGCTGATTTTAAGATACAATACCTTTGGCATGCGCTCATTGAGTTGAAAATTTCTAAGCGCCCAAAGCTCGTTGCTTTTCCATTTTGTTCCTGCCTGATCGGAGGGATTTCCAAAAGGTGCCAGACCTGATTTCCATGCCGAAGCATCGAAATCAAGTTCATTCCAGTCATTTTTTGGTGCAATCTCTGTAAAGCTCAAAGGGTAAACTTTTTCATCTGCAGCGGGCAATATGGTTTTATAAACCTTTTCAGCAGGTCCCAGGAAATTATAAGTCTTACCGTCTACCTGAATTAATCCGCTCAGCGCCTGTTCAGCACCTGTCCAATGGGTGCTTACCGACTCGTTCAGCTGATCTGTATTTGACCATATACTGAAATATGGGTCATGAGTAATTAAGGGATAGGATGGCGCTTTACTTTGCTGTGCATAAGCGACAACTGAAGTCAGTCCGAAACTAATAACGATTAAAATTCGACGGATCATAGGTATAGGGAATCTTTTCAATGGTTATTTGGATACAGAAAATTTATAAATGGACTGGCTTTGGTAAGATTCGCCTGGTTTCAATACCGTACTTGGAAAGGATGGCTGATTCGGGCTGTCAGGAAAATGCTGCGTTTCTAAAGCAAAGGCGGTTCTGAAATCATCTTTATGATTTCCTTTCATCGTGTTTTTGCTTTGCATAAAATTTCCACTGTAAAACTGCAATCCCGGCTGATCGGTATATACGCTCATCACAATTCCGGTTTTATCACCGGTAACAATCGCAATGGCATCATTAACCTGGTGTGGATTTAATACGAAATTATGATCGTACCCCTTGCCGTTCTGAAGTTGAGTATCTTTGGCTTCAATATCCCGGCCTATTGTTTTAGCATGGGTAAAATCAAATGGACCGCCTTTCAGATCTTCTATTTTACCGGATGGAATTAAAGTAGAATCAACAGGGGTATATTTGTCTGCATTGATTTTAAGCAAGTGATTTAATATACTTCCACTTTGAGATCCATTGAGGTTAAAAAAGGCATGATTGGTTAAGTTTACAACCGTATTTTTATCGGTACTAGCCTTATAACTGATCTTAAGGGCATTGTCATCGGTTAAGGTATAGGTTACCGTAACATTCAGGTTTCCAGGGAAACCTTCTTCCATATCTTTTGATAAATACCGCAGTTCTAAGGTCTGTGAATCCAGCAAACTGGCATCCCAGACCACATCCTGATACCCCTTTTTTCCACCATGTAAAGTATTACTGCCATTATTGGTGAAGATTTTATAGGCTTTGCCATCTAAAGTAAAGCGTCCTTTTGCAATCCGGTTGCCATAACGACCAATCGTTGCGCCAAAATAAGGCTCAGTAGATTTCTGGTATCCATCAATGCGGTCAAATCCTGCAACTACATCCACCAGCTTACCTTCTTTATCCGGGACCAACAGTCCAACCAGCCGGCCACCAAAGTTAGTGATCAGTGCTTTTGAACCGGACTTGTTTTTAAGGCTGTACAGGTGAACGGGTTTATCGTCTATCAGCTTCTCAAAGGCTTTAGCGGAAATGTTACTGGTATCCGAAACACCCTGATCCTGCGCAGATTTTTGCGTAGAAGAATTACAGGCAGCCGCTAAAAGCAAGGTCCCTGTAACTAAAGGTGTCATCGTTTTTCTTAAATAAGTTTTCATCAGTCTATTGTTTTTAAAGGTTCATTACCTTTTATTCAGCATGTAATCCAATAATTTTATAGCATATCCCCCCACTACACTACGCGCCTGGAAACCTACCTGCTTTCCATTGGTGGTCTCATGCCAGTCACTCATTGGAACTCTATCCTCAGTTTCCATGGCAAACTTATAAACCGGGTTTACCAGTTTATCGAAATCAGCGCGGTTATCAGTAAGCGTCGCAGTCCAGATGATCCAGTCTGATTTGGTATAAGTACGGCGACTGTCCAGCGGCAGGCCGAATGCATTTTGTTTATTCAGGTAAAATTTGATTTCTTTCTGGTATACCTCTTTTGGAAAAATATCCAGGTTCAACACCTTATCCCATACCAGATTGTATTTTTGGCTCCAGGAATCTTTGTGATCAAAAGTTAGTGCAAAATGATCTCCGGCATCAGCCATCTGAATCCACTTTTGAGCCATTTCCTTTGCCATATTTTTATATTTTTCTGCCACTTCAGTTTTACCTAATTTTTCCGCAAGCATGCCATAGCTACCCAGGGCAACGATTGCTTTAACAGATAAATTGGTATTACGGGCCAGGTGACCGGCAAAATCATCGGTACACAATTGGTTGGCAGGATCAAATCCCTCTTTGCTCAGATAATCTGCCCAGATGCTTAATGTTTCCCAATGTTTTTTAGCGTACTCTGCATTTCCTTCAACTTTGGCGATTGCTGCAGTTAAGATGATCATGTTTCCAGATTCTTCAACTGGCATATCCTCACCATAGGTTTGCCCGTTTGCCAAAGGATAAGTACCCAGATCATGTGCTGCAAATGGTTTTTTCCATCGCCCACTTTCGCTATAATAGAAGATTCCATTTAGCATGCCTTTCAGCAGATCAGGATTATAGGCAAGAAACAAAGGTGCGGAGGGATAGGTCACATCTACCGTATTGATAGAGCCGTTACTAAAGTTCTCTTTTGACAGGAAAAGCAGATCGCCCTCCGGGCTTTTCACCAGCTTATGTGCAGAAATGGCTTGTCTATAAGCAAGGACACAAAGTGCTGCATATTTATCGCCTCCGGCTTCCAGTGCTTTTTTATACATCGCAACATCAAAATCATCGCATCTTTTGATGATCTCTTTATAGCTTTCCGCAGCACTGACCAACTCGTTTTCGAAAGATTTATCTCCATTGGTATTCCAGTATGCCTTAAGGTTTTTCCCGAAATACTGAACCGATTCCAGGTCGTCATAGCCAAGCATCAGGTATTGTTGTTTTGCGGTACTTCCTACCTGTTCGAAAGACAATACGGTACTTAAGGACAATTTGGTGCCGGTAGCAGAAGTCTGCAGAGCCATTTTATCAGGCTTAACAAAACTGCTTACCGCATTTTTTAGCGGAACAACATACTGGCTGGTTGACGCGGCGGATGGAGCTGCCACATACAGATAACCCCAATCTATCCGAAGGTCATCACCGGATTTTTTCAGCACTTTCTGGTCGGCAGTTCCGGCTTTCAATACGCTTAAACCATTTGCATTTGCTTTCGACACCTGTACCCGCTGCCCGGTGGTATTCACCGCAATATTCGTGGAAGCATTAAAAAGTACCTCTACCTGATGTTGTTTTTTATCATTAGAATGTACACGATAAGTGATATAAGAGACCGGCCTGGATATCAGGTTCAGATCGTCCATCAATAAGGGAGAACTGAAGGTCACCAGGAGATCTACCCCTCCCGCTTTGAACTCATAACTGGTTTGAGTGGCCGTAATGTTAACTCTTTTCTGTTGTGCTCCGGCAAGCTGTTTTACAGGTACAGCGCTGGAAATTAGTCCGGCATCAAGCCATGCACCACCAACGGTATTTTTGATGTGAACGGCGAGTACGTTTTTACCTTTTTTAAGGTTTTTTAATACCGCGTCCTTTAATGGGATATAAGAAAACCGGTTACTGGTCCAGCCAATAAAACTATATACCAGATCGCCATTCAGGAAGACCTCAATATTATCGTCATGGTTCAGTTTTAGCGTAAGGTCTTTTAGTGCAGGGTTGCCCAGTTCAAAAGTTCTTCTAACCCAAAGTTCTTTTGAGGTCCAGGCTGTACCTGCACCATTGACCACATCACCGAATGGAGCACTACCAGATTTCCAGCCGGATTCTTTAAAGTCGATACTGTTCCAGTTTGCTGCCGGGGCGGACTCTGTATAGCTGAACTGATAATCCTCATCATCGGATGTCGGAAGCACATTGGTGTAAGGCTTTGAGCTTGCCCCTAAAAAACTATAGGGGATTCCATCAACCTTAATGACACCTGTTAATGATTGTTCTGCACCTGTCCAGTGCCTGGTGACAGCTGTATTAACCTGATCTGTGGCAGACCAGATGCTAAAATAAGGGTCGTGAGTAATTAACGGATATGATGGAGCAATACGTTCCTGAGCGGAGGCATTCAACAGCATAGCCGATAAAGCTAAAGTGATCAATAATCGTTTCATATATGTGTTTGGTTTGTGTGTTTATCTTAAAAATTAGGGGGTAACCAGATACAATCTGTCGTTCGCCGCTTTTATTTTTGCTTCAGGAAGTTTCAGAACCCTGTCGTAAGTCATCAGTCCGTTTGTTTCCTGCTCCACATCGGTGGTTTGTGTGTACACTGCTGCAGATAATCCTTTTTTGATTAAACCTTCAATACTTCGGATAAATGAATCGTATTTCTCAAAAAGCTCATCGGCAGTTTTGAAAGACTGGTATCCCCAGTTGTCTTTTTCTTTCCAGGTATGGCCTGATACCGGTAAGCCCAATCCGCCGAACTCTCCCAGCACAATAGCATGAGTGGGACCAAAAAGGTCTGGTCTCGGCATTTTCGGGTCCGGATAATGATGCAGATCCACGATATCGCCGGTGATGACGTGATTGCCTCCGCTCGCACTATTTACCAATCTGGAAGGGTCTTTTGCTTTGGTCCATTCCGCAATTTCTTTCGTTTTAAATTGCCCCCAGGCTTCATTGAATGGAGTCCAGACCACAATGGATGGGAAATTATGAAGGTCATCCATAATTTTACTCCATTCCTTACGATACATCGCTTCTGATTCAGGGCTACGGTTTTTATCCGTTCCTCCCATTGTACCGAGATTGGGTTCCCAATGATTGCCAAGATCACCACTAGGCATATCCTGCCATACCAGCATCCCCAACTTATCACATTCATAATACCATCTTGCCGGCTCTACTTTAATGTGTTTTCGGATCATATTAAAACCCATTTCTTTGGTTTTCAGGATATCAAAAATCAAAGCTGCTTCTGTAGGAGCGGTATATAAACCATCCGGCCACCATCCCTGATCAAGGGGACCATATTGAAAGACAAACTCATTGTTTAACAACATCCTCTGAATGCCATTCTTATCCCTGGCCATTGATGATTTACGCATGGCAAAATAACTACTGGCTTTATCAATGACCTTCCCTTTGCGCAGGACTTCAACTTTAAGATCATATAAGAAAGGATTTTTCACAGACCATAGTTTTGGATTTTCTATGGCTAAAGAAATCGCCTCGTTAACAACTGCTTCTTTTTGAGCAACTTTATTTTCACCATCCAGCGCCGTGATTCTAATCTGATCACCAGGTTGCGCAGACTCCACATTTACATGTACTGCCAGTGTTTTCGCATCAATATCCGGGGTTTGTCTGGTCGCTACGATATGTGTTTTCGGAACGCTTTCCAGCCATACAGTTTGCCAGATTCCGGTAACTGGTGTGTACCAGATCCCTTCAGGTTTCCTTACCTGCTTACCTCTTGGCTGTGGTCCTTCGTCGGTTGGATCCCATACACGCACTTTTATTTCCTGTGTTCCGCCTTTTTTAAGCAGACTGGTAATGTT
This sequence comes from Pedobacter steynii, assembly GCF_001721645.1. NCBI lineage: Bacteria > Pseudomonadati > Bacteroidota > Sphingobacteriia > Sphingobacteriales > Sphingobacteriaceae > Pedobacter > Pedobacter steynii. The sequence goes on from NZ_CP017141.1 coordinate 921,612, forward strand.
AAAAGTAAAAGGGTCAAAACCACCCTCATGCTTACCCGCACTTTTGCCATTCACAAAGATTTCAGCCTGCCAGTCTACCGCTCCAAAATGTAATAGTACTTCCTGATTTTTCATGGAAGCCGGAACAGTAATATTGTTCTTATACCACAAGACGCTATCCTTGCCTACGGTTTTGGTTACGCCTGATAATGCCGATTCTACCGCAAAGGGCACCAGGATACTACCTTGATATTTTACCGGGTCATTTTGATTTTTTGGGGTAATTGCGTAGCTCCACAAGCCATTCAGGTTTTTCCAGTTTTGGGTACGCACAAGTTGCGGACGGGGATAATCCGGCAATGGGGATTTAGGATCCACCTGTTCTGCCCAGGGCGTTACAATTCGATCTTTAGTTAACGCCCATTTTTTTTCCTGCGCATGTAGTGAAGAGTAGCTGAGCACAAAAAGCAATGCGCCAGATAATATTTTGTTCATAAAATTTAAATTTGGTCAGGTCTGTAAAACAATCAATTGTCTGCTTCGAACAAGACCAAATATTGGACTTTTACCTTTAGATCGCTCTACAGTTCTGTATCATAATTTCTTCATATTGTATCAATCTGTCACTCCACCAGAGAATAGCTGGTATTTTACAATAACTTGTCGTCAAAACAGGTACACACAATGCACCATTTATAAGACTATGAGCCTCAGGAAATCTATGATTTTAGCGCTGGCTATGATTCCATCATGGCTATTTGCTCAGCATGAATCTGGCAGCCCCTACATATTTAACCGGATACCGTTAAATACAGATGCCTATGTACAACTTCCATTAGGTAGTATAAAAGCTAAAGGATGGCTGTTAAAGCAACTGGAACTACAAAAAGATGGCGCTACCGGAAATGCGGAATTACTTTATCCTGAAAGCAGCAATCTTGGGGCAGATTCTGACTGGCTGGGGGGCAAAGGCGAAAGCTGGGAACGTGCTCCCTATTATGTAAAAGGGCTTATTGCACTTGCTTATACCCTCGGAGATCCCGGTTTAAAAGCAAAATCAGAAAAATGGATCAACTGGACATTAGATCACCAACAGCCAGATGGCTCTTTTGGGCCAGTCAAAATGAAAGACTGGTGGCCAAGAATGCCCATGATGTATGCCATACAAAGTTATTATGAAGCTACAGGCGACAAACGGGTAATTGGCTTTTTCAGCAGGTACTTTAAATACCAGCTGGACAACCTGGATAAACAACCTTTATCAGAATGGAGCAAATCAAGAACTGCAGACAATATAGAAATCGTCTTGTGGCTGTACAACAGGACAGGAGAAAAATCGCTCTTACAACTGGCAGAAAAATTAAAATCACAAGCCTATCCATGGGCAAATATTTTTACCGGCAATCAATTTTACCATTACGGAGATGACTTTCACACCAAACACAGTGTTAGTGTAGGACAGGCGCTGAAGTTCCCTGCAGTCTACTCACAACTCAATAACACCCCATTTTACAGAGATGCGACTCAGAAAGGCATTGATCATTTGATGAGGGACCATGGGCAGTCGACAGGAATTGCCTCGGGTACTGAATTTCTTGCAGGAAGAAGTTCCTTTCAGGGAACCGAAACCTGTACGGTAGTGGAATGGATGCAAAGTCTGGAAACCGCAGCGAGAATAATACATGACGCGAAACTTGGAGACCGGCTTGAAAAAATAGCCTTTAATACCCTACCAGCACAATTTAGCAGGGACATTAAATCTCATTTATATTATACACAACCTAACCAGGTGTATTGCAAACATGGCAATTCAGGCTTTGATGAAGATTATGATGGGGCTTTACTGTTAAGTCCCTATGCTGGAATGGGCTGTTGCAGGTACAACATGCATATGGGTTGGCCTTACTTCGTTAAAAACAGCTGGGCAGTTACTCCAGACAAAGGCCTGGCAGTAATCGCCTATGCTCCGGTTGAGGTAAATGCTTTTGTAGCGGGGGGTGTTCCCGTAAAACTTCAGGTGATGACAAATTATCCATTTGAAGAAGAGATCAAAATTAAGGTTGATCTGAAAAAGGCAAGCCACTTTCCCTTAAAACTACGCATTCCGGAATGGTGCAAAAACCCTCAGATTTCTATCAATGGCAAAACTTTGCCTGGTGTTAAAACTGGTCAGATTTATACCATTAGCAGAACATGGAACACCGATGACCAGGTACTCATCCGCTTCCCTATGGAGGTAAAACTCAGCAGTCAGGTCAATCATTCGGTCACCGTAGAACGCGGGCCAATTGTATATGGATTGAAGATGGATGCCCGATACAGCATCAGGAAAAAGCATCCTGTTGAGGGCTTTTTCGACTACGAAGTTTCTCCCTCTTCTGCCTGGAATTATGGATTGTTTTTAAATGGAAAAGACCTTACCGGAACAATTAAAGTTCAACGTACTGCGATGCCGGAAAATCCTTTTATACAGTCTGCCACCCCTGTAAAACTAACTGTTACGGCAAAAAAAATCCCTTCCTGGACTCTGGCATACAACAAAATGCATGCGCTTGAAGTGCCCCGAACTCCGGTAGCTTCATCAGAACAAACAGAAGAAATTACACTTACCCCATTTGGATCAGAAAATATCAGGATCAGTAATTTTCCGGTTATCGGAGTTCCGGAAAAAGCAGGAAAAACCTTTAAAGAGAATTTCAGCAAAGCAACGCTTAAAGACTGGCTTTTATACGGTGGCAGTTGGTTTATTAAAGATGGCGCCATCCATGCTGCATCTAACAAAGGTTCCTGGGGATACGGGATACATGGATCTAAAGCCATTGCCGGAAACACCTTTTTTTCTGACCTGAGTTACAAAGCAACGGTACAACTGGACGCTAAGGGTGATGCCGGATTGATATTCAGAGTGACCGATCATGTGATCGGATCCGAAGCTTATAATGGATACTATTTAGGCATCAATGCAGATTCCGGCCAGATCCAGCTGGGCAAATCGTCAAATCAAAAATGGACAGTGCTGGCTACGGAACAACAAAAACTGAAAACAGGAAAAGCCTATAAGGTCATGATATCAGCCAAAGGTGCCGAGATCAAAGTGTATTTTAACAACGCTGTAAAACCTGTCTTCTCTGTGACCGATAATGAATTCAAAAGCGGGTCTATTGGTGTAAGAGCTTATGATGCATTGGCCAGTATAGATAATTTAGAGGCTAAAGCAATCAAATAGATAAAACTCTTTGGCTATATTAGTAAAAGATATCAGCTATCATTGCCTCCTTATAAATGAACATTACTGCTTTTGCCACCTTTATTATCGTCACCTTTCTGGTTGCTTTGATTTCCTGGGTGAAGACCCGAAGACATAAAATAACCACCTCTGCGGGACTCTTTTTAGCAAACCGAAAATTGAGCTTCACTGCAGTCGGTACCGCTTTATTTTTCACCAATATCAGTGCTGCAGAATTTGTAGGCAACAGCGAATCCGTATACCTCAACAACATGACAGTAATGGCCTGGGGCATAAGTTCCGTATTTGCCATGCTCATTGTTTCTGAATTTGTAATCCCTGTTTATTTAAAGGGAGCCATGTCTACTACACCTGATTTTCTGGAAAACAGGTACGATTCGCAAACCAAGAAACTGGTATCTATTGTTTTCCTGATTGGATATATGGTTAATCTATTACCGATTGTATTGTATACCGGTGCTGTAGCATTAAATGGTTTGTTTCATTTTTCAGATATCTGGGATATTAGTTATGGTGCCAGCATATGGATCCTGGTTTGGTGTATCGGACTGATCGGCAGTTTATACTCCATTCTCGGCGGATTAAAAGCCATTGTGATTTCGGATCTTGTATTAGGCGTCTGCATGTTCAGCGGGGCCTTATTGCTGGCCTATTTCGGATTAAAATACGTTGGCAATGGCGATTTACAGAACGGCATACACACCATACTCTCCTCAAAGACAGAACACCTCAATTCCATCGGAACTGCCGGCGATGCCATTCCATTTTCTACCATTTTTACGGGTATGATCTTAATGAATCTGTTCTACTGGGGCACGGAACAGGTTATTGTACAACAAGCCCTGGCCTCTTCCAACCTGGAGGCCAGTCAGAAGGGGATTGCGCTTGCCTGTGCAGGAAAACTGCTGGGTCCTTTACTTTTTATTTTACCAGGGATTATTGCCGTTCATATGTACCAAAGCATGGAAAATACAACCGAAGTATTTTCCAGGGTAGTAAGTGAGGTATCCCCTCCTGTGCTAAGCGGCTTTATTGCAGCAGTTATTTTCGGTGCAGCGATCACCTCCTTCTCTCCCGGTCTTAATAGTGCAAGCACCTTGTTCATCTTAAATCTGTACAAGCCTTTTAAAGAGAAAGAGGGCATTCCTGTTACTGAAAAGAATTTGCTGAAGACCTCCAAACGGTTCGAGATGTTTGCCTCATTACTGGCCATGTTCATTGCCCCCCTGTTCCTTTTTTCAAGCGACAGCTTTTATACTTTTATGCAGAAGATCAATGCGGCATTCAGCATCCCCATCTTTACCATCATGTTTGTCGGATTTGTCACCAAAAAGGTTCCACCAATTGCGGCAAAAATAGGTCTGGCATTTTGCCTTACCGGATACATACTCACACAAATGGTTTTTGATACCGGCATCCATTTTTTGCATGTACTTGCCATTCTTTTTGTCCTCACCTCAGTCATCATGCTGATCATCGGAAAACTATATCCGATGGAAAGGGCATATGTAGCACAGAACAAACCGGTTGTTGACCTCAAACCCTGGAAGTACCGCCATTGGGTAAACGGTCTCCTCCTGCTCATCATGATCCTGCTATTCCTGCTATTCTCCCCGCTTTATCTTTCAGCAGCCAGGTAATTACTTCGTGCTATCAGCCCATTTATCTGTCCGGAATGGGGATGCAGGAAGTCCGACGCCATTTACCAGGTTACATACCGGATTATTGGCCCAGGCATACCTTACCGCAACCGGTTCAGGAACCTCCTTACTGCTCAGCACAATTTGATTTCCTTTGATTTCTGCTTTGGCCCAGTGAAATTTCTGATCTGAACCGGCAATAGCAAAGCCTTTCAGTTCTGCACCATCACTGGTTTTTAATCCTTCAGCTGCAGTGAAATTCAGTTTAACAACACCCGATTCTATTTTAGCAGACTGGTACACGGGTCCGGTATAAGGAACCTTAATACCATAGGTTTTTGCAAGCGCAATTAAAGCCAGCCTTTTGCCCACGTCCTGCTTATTTTTTGGGTGGATATCTCCTGCATCACCGAGGTCGATAGACACCGCCATTCCGGTATTTGGCAGGGAAAGTGCTCCGCGCTGTGCATCTCTTAATTCCGCCCATGCAGAAGCCACCGGTTTTTCATCTACCTTCATAAAATTAGCCAGCTGTACAAAATAGAAAGGAAAATCTCCAATTCCCCATTGCTTTCTCCAGTCTGTGATCATTGCTGGAAAAAGTGTACGGTATTGATGTGCCCGGTCTGCATTGCTCTCCCCCTGATACCAGATAGCCCCTTTTATCGGGAACTGCAGGAAGGGATGAATCATGGCATTGTATAACACCGTGGTTCGGTTGGGACCAGTACTCAATGCGGGTGTTGGGGGGATATCTTTGAGGTTCAGGCCCACTTTATATTGCCATTCTCCATCCAGGGAAAAACGCGACCCGCCTTCAGAAACAAGAGAAATCACGTCCTTATTACCATAAATCCCACCACCACCAGAGCCATCAAAGATCCTGACTACCAGTGCAAACGTTCCGGCCTTTACTTTATTTGCCGGAATGGTATAGCTCCGTGGTTTATTATAGCCCTCCGTCTCCCCTATTTTTTCACCATCGAAAAACGTAATGTCATTATCGTCAATGGTCCCCAGGTTAATGGTCAGTTCTTTGCCCTCCCAGGCCTGTGGAATGGTAATGTTTTTTCTAAACCAGACTACTCCATCAAATCCAGGCATTCCCGCCTGTTCCCATTCTGTTGGCAATGACATCACCTTCCATGAAGAAACATCCAGTGAGTTGGCAATCCAGGCTGGCTTGCCCGCTACCAGACCTGTATCTTTTGCAAGCACTAACTGTTGCCAGCTGGCCAATTGCTGCTCAAGGCTGGAACCGCTTTTATCCTTTTCCGAATTTTCAATTTTGTGGACCGCTTCCACAAAATCAGGCATTGTTTTAAGCGTAGCGCCACTGGTCCATGCTTCGGCAATCGTACCGCCCCATGAGGTATGTATTAATCCAATCGGTACTTTGGTTTTATTATAGATCTCTCTGGCAAAGAAATAAGCCACAGAAGAGAATTCGGCAACATATTGAGAATTACAGGGCTTCCATCCTGAATTGGCAACCTTAGCATCATTCAAAGGAGAATTACTGGTCACGTGATCAACCTGCAATAACCGGATATCCGGATATTTAGCCGCTGCAATTTCCTGCTCATAATTATTTACCTTTCCCCATCCCGCCAAAGGCATCTCCATATTAGATTGTCCGGAACAAACCCATACTTCACCAATCATGATATTCATTAAGATCAATGGATCTCCATCAGAGATCGTCATTGCATAAGGCCCGCCATAAGATGGGGTAGCCACCAAAATCTTCCAGTTGCCAAGCTCGTCTGCTTTTGAAGTATAACGCGCACTGCTCCAGGTGGTACTGATGCTGATCGTTTTTCCAGGATCAGCCTTACCCCAAACCACAGCCTTCGTCTTTTGCTGGAAAACCATGTAATCGCTAAATATAGAAGGCAGCTTTACTTTTGCCTGAACAAAGTTGCTGATACAAAGCATTACAGAAAATAGGGTAAGGGACAAAAGCCTTTGCTGGATTTTCTTTTTAAGATTCATAGTCATGATTGGTTTTTAACAGGGCTTAATTTACAGCTTCAATTTTTAAAACCACACTTGTTCTTGATGAATTTACATCTGGATTAAATCCTGCTTTCATCAGAAAGTCGCCGGTATAGGTTGCTTCCCCTTTAATGCTCGATTTTGTACCGGGATAAAGATTTATTTCCTGGATTTTGTATCTTTTTGCAGGGTCGAGTCCTTTTAACAGAATAGGCGAACTGCTGTTTACCGCATACCTGTAATTTACAAGGTAATTGAAGATAACGCCTGACGATTTGTTTTCATCCAGGTAAAGCATAGAAGCAACGCTCGATTCTGTTGGGTTGGACAAGCGGTATTGATTTCCCTGCCAGATGATCCCTTTCAGTGCATCGTAATTCTTTATCGCATCCTGGCAATATTTAAGTTCATCTGAACTGAGTTTACTAACCACAATATCAAATCCCAGTTTACCCATCATTGCAACGTCCGTACGGAACTTTATCGGTTGTTTACCCCAGTCCGTCACATGGTTTGAAGTCGCGATTGCCGGATAAAAGTAGGAATATTCCCATTGCATAAAAATACGTTCCAAGGGATCTGTATTGTCACTTGGCCAGAATTCGGTAAAATACTGCAGCGCGGCATAATCTACCCTGCCACCGCCACCGGAGCAAAGCATCATGGGTACTTTAGGGTATTTTGCCCTGATCCGTTCTAACACTTTATATAAGCCTTTTACATATTCTATATAAAAATGGTTTTGGTTTTTAATCGTTGCCGAATGCGCATTATAAATTACCGCATTACAATCCCATTTAATATAAGCCAGATCGGGATTCTTGGTAAACAGCCCATCTACCACCCCATAAACAAAGTCCTGCACTTTCGGATTGCTGAGGTCAAGCGCCAGTTGGTTCCTGAAATAATGCTCTTCTCTTTGCGGCTGTTTAACGACCCAATCCGGATGTTTTTCGTACAATTCGCTTTTAGGGTTCACCATTTCAGGCTCTATCCAGATTCCGAATTTCACCTCATTATTTTGTGCCTCTTTAACCAGAGAAGAGATTCCATTTGGCAATTTCTTTTTATTTTCCTGCCAGTCGCCCAATCCGGCAACATCACCATTACGGGGATATTTGTTGGCAAACCATCCATCATCCAGGAGGAAAAGATCTACCCCCAGTTTCCTGGTGTCTTTTAGCAGACCGGCAAGTTTGCTCTCATTAAAATCGAAATAAGTAGCTTCCCAATTGTTTAAAAGCGTTAAGCGGGTACCTTTTCCATCTAACAATTTATAGTTTCTCGCCCATTGCTGCAGGTTCCTGCTCGCCAGACCTTTTCCGCCTGTAGACAAAGTATATAGGAATACCGGCGTTACAAAAGCCTCCTTTGGCTTTAAGGTATAGGTTGAAGCATAGTTGTTGATGCCGGAAAGAATCCTCAGGTTGTCCTGAAAGTCAACTTCCAGATCAGTCCGAAAATTACCGCTCCATTCTAATGAACCAAATAAAACAGTTCCTTCATCTTCTGTTGCAGGTTTCCCTAGAGAGACCATAAACACTGATGGCTGGAACAGATTGGCCCTTGTACCCAATTTGCTGTCCAGCGTTTTTATGCCATGTGTGAGTTTCGATTCTTCGGCCTGCATCTCTTTGGCCCAATCTCCATGGTATTGATTTAACCAATAACCGGCACTTTTTATATACAGATTTGCAGAAGCAAATTTATGTAAGGTCACCTCACCTTTTTCCTGATGCTGAATGGAGCTCCATTGTTCTACCACATCTTCTTTAAAATAAGTTTTATAGTAGAGTGTAACCGAGAAATTGTATGCCGGATCTTTTAAAACAATGCTAAGCAAGGAAACATTATTGTCAATTTGCTTTAAATCATGACTTACATATTTCAGGTCCAGGGAATTGTTCCCATCTGCATGGGTTACGCTGATGGCAGGTTCGACCAGATTCCTTGAACCAGACGAGGTATAGGCAGAATTGAGAACACCTGTATAATCTGAAGTCTGCTTGTACAAAGCTGGAACCTGTAAATATTCTTTGTTGTTTGTTAATTTCTTACCGAAATAAATGGTCCCCAGATGCTTATTGGTATCTGTTTGCAGAACCAATGCATTGTTTTGTGTTTCGATAGGGATGACCACTGATTGTGCTACAGACTTAAGCGGAATGGAAGCAGAGAAAAGCAGTAGTAAACAGAAAGGGATGAAGGTAGTATTCAATGGGACTTTAAACATTATCAATGGTTTTATAGCTTATATAATTATTTCGTTATTTTAATTAGTGTGGCATCACCGGCAGGCAGTACAAATTCAGCATGATTAACCGAAGCTCCGGATTTATGGGTAAAAAGATCTTCCAGCTGGTATCCGCTAAAGGTTTTTAAGCCGAGAGCAGCCGCATTAATCACAAACTTCTTTTCTTTGTCTCCATAATTGAAAATAGCCAGGTAACGCGTATTACCTGATTGTTTAACAAACATTTCCGAGGCCTCTTTATCCGCTTCAACTGGTTTGAAGGATTTTCCATCTTTAATAACTGACAATAATGCCTGATTCTGGAACAGTTCTGTTGCACGTCCGGTCCATGGCCCTTTCGCTGAAAAATCATCTCCAACGATAAAACTGCCCGTAACAATAGCTGAAAGCGTTCTCGCCCTATTCGCACCGATACTTTCCGCTCCAAGTACCACATGGTCTGCATCCATATAGTCATACAAATGGGTTTGCCACCAGCCATAACTAAGGCTGTTGAGCGTATATTTCGTATCTCTTATAGATTTAAAAGCATCGCAGGCGATCCTTCTCACATGAATATACCTGCCTGAGGCCATGGTTGGTGAAATGGCTGCATAGACCAGCATTTTATCATCCAGTTGTTTGAGTAAAAAGGACATCCCCTGATCATAAGCCTGCATTCCTGTGGTAACTTTTGGATCATAAAAATGATCAGATTCTATAGCCGCATGTCCCAGGAAATCAATTTTGATCATTTCATAGCCACATTCTTTGAGCTTCCCGATCACGAGGGCAATTCTTTGCCGGGTACCCGGATGCGTTGGATCTAACGCCCTGGCGCCGTCAATATCGTGGTAACCCGGGCCCACTTTGGTCCATAGTTCCCCAAATTTGTAATTTCCGCCTTCTGCCCTTCTATCGCCGCCCGATTTAAAACCCCAGTCTGTAAAAGGGGCCCAGTAAATACCCGGTTTTAATCCTCGTTTTTTAACGTAATCTGCAAATTCCTTTAGCTTTGAATAATCCCCTTCCAATCCACCTTTCAGCATATTGTCCCAAAAGGAATCCAGGTCGACATATAAGGTACCCTCACTTCTGAAAGCTTTCAGACTGTCTGCAAAGAAATCCGTGACCTTTACGATTTTATCAAAGGAAATTTTTTCCTGCATCACGCCCCAGCTGTTCCATCCCAAAGGGGTCGGATGCTTCCACTTAAACACAATCGGGGGTTCTGCAGTTCGGTTTGCTTTTGCATAGGCGTCCATACCCATTCTCCAATCGTCAAATAGGCCGTAAAAAACCTTCGGAGATTTAACCACATTGCCTGTTAATGCACCGTGAGGAATGGTATCCCTGGTGATGCTTTTTTCTGTAAAACCAGCTTGTACCCTGATAAAGGTATTACCTGCGCTGTCGATCCCCGTAACGGTACCTGTTTTCCAAACCCTATGGTTTACTGATCCGGAGATCAGGCCTTTGAATGAACTGTTGTCGTAAATGGCGGCGACCTCTGAACTGATCTGTTGTTCATTTTTCGACAGCTGCTTTGAATTATAGCTGATAAAGGTGTCATTATCGAAAGGAACGAACACACTCCTGAGTGCTTTGACGCCCTTCAAAACAGGAATAATGCCCTGAACAGGAATCATTTCATTACTGCTGACACTCGTTCCTGAAACTTCGATTTCCACTAAAAAATAAGGCAGCTGATCGTAGGTGTAAAAGATCTGCCTCATATCCGGCTTTCCGGCAGCACTAAGGTTAATGGTATGTCTTATCCCTTTTCCAAACTGATCTGAAATCTGAATACTGGTATAATTCCTTGTTAAATAATCTTTTGAACTATAGACCTTATCGCTCTCTTTAACGGTTGAAAACCCGTTTTTCAGGAATTCATCGGAATTCTGATAGACATTAAAAGTTCCTGATTTCAAGTCGTAGATGATTTTTCCAGTCCTGCCAAATTTAAAAGTAAGGGCATGAGCCTGACTCAGAAAAAAGACCAGGAGGAACAAACAGGAAAGTAATTTATTTTTCATTGTAATATGATTGTTTTTTTTAGCAATTATAAAGCGAGCATAAGCATATCATTGCTTTTGGTCAGCGGGATAGTTAAAGACGCTGAGCGATAACTTCTTTCAGTTCGCCGTTCAGTTTTACCTTAACTTTTTTCGCCATTGGAGATGCAATCCGGTAACTGGTAATTTTGCCATCTTTCCAGCTCATGTCAATGGTAAAATTTCCCCGGGCTTTAAAGCCCTTTACATTTCCGTACTTTTTCCAGGCATCCGGCAAAGCAGGCAACAACTCAATAAAACCATCATGGCTTTGCAAAAGCATTTCCGCAATACCCGCGGTGGCACCAAAATTACCATCAATTTGAAAAGGCGGGCCCGCCGACAAAATATTGGGATATACCCCTCCTCCTGCACCGTAATTGATATCGGTCCTTAATGTTGGTTTCAGGATCTCCTTCAATAACTTAAAAGCCCGGTTTCCATCCTGCAGTCTTGCCCAGAAAAGTAGTTTGTAAGCTATGGTCCAGCTTGGGCCGTCATCGCCCCTTACCTCCAGCGTTTTTTTTGCCGCAGTAGCAAGTTCAGGTGTAGAAAAAGGACTGATCAGCGAAGCGGGATATAAACCGTATAAATGAGAAATATGCCTGTGCTGGGGGTCTGTTTCTTTATAATCTTCCAGCCATTCCTGAATGCGCCCATCTTTGCTGATCACACCTGCTGGTGGCACCGATTTTAACGCTTCCTGCAATTCTGCTCTAAATGCAGCATCGATATTTAAGCGTGTTGAGGCTTTGATTACGTTCCCAAATAGCTCCCTTACAATCTGATTGTCGATGGTTGGCCCCATTGATATACTCGCCGTTTTTCCATTGGGTAGATAGAAAGAATTTTCGGGAGATACGGAAGGAGAAGTAACCAGCCAGCCGGATTTTGGATCTTTGATCTGTGCACTTTTATAAAATTCTGCAGAGCCCTTCAATATCGGATAGATACTTTTCAGGTATTTTAAATCCTGACTAAACTCATAATGCTCCCAGAGGTTATTACATAACCATCCTGATCCGGCATTGGAAGCACCCCATGAGGCACTTTCCCCGGGTTCTGTAAAGCCCCAGACATTCGTGATCACATGGGCAATCCAGCCATTCGCATTGTAATACGCTTTTGCAGTTTTCTGTCCCGGTTTTACCAATCCCCTCACCAGTTCTGCCAGAGGCAGGTTTAGTTCAGAAAGGTTAGCTACTTCTACAGGCCAGTGGTTCATCTGCACATTCACGTCGAGGTGGTAATCACCGTTCCATGGGGTATTTATTTCTTTGGCCCATAAGCCCTGAAGATTAGGTGGAAGCAATCCCACCCTGGTACTGCTGATACTTAAATACCTTCCAAACTGGAAGAATAAGGAAGCAAGAGAAGGATCAGCCTCAAAGTTCCTGTAGAAGCCGTCCAGCCTGATATTGGTAGGAAGTTTTGCAGATGCACCTTCACCCAGGTCGATGCTCAGTCTTTTAAACAGCTTGCCGTAGTTGGCCATATGTCTGCTTTTTTGCAATTCATATGGCTTTTTAAGCGCAGCTGCAAGAACCTGTTTTGTTTTTTCCTGAAAGGGAAAACTTTTGAAATCTGTTCCCGCAGCAACATAAATAACCACTTCTGTAGCATCTTTAATGAGCAGCGAGTGCTGATCGGCACTAAGCGTACCTCCCTTTTGCCGGGCACTTACCCGGGTCAGGTATTGCATTCCTTTACCATCGGTTCCATTATCCAGTTGCCCGGACATCTGTAATTCATGCCCTACTGTTTTTACGGCATATTTCTCGGGCCTGTTCAACAGAATCCGGAGGTTGAGCTGACCCGGCTGATCTGCAGTTAAACGGATCACACTCAGGTCATCATCAAAACTGGTAAAGTATTCTCTTTTATAATTTACCCCATTTACGTTAAACCTGCAATTGGCTACAGCCTGATCCAAAGACAATTCCCGTTGGTATTGTTTAACTTCCGGCTGAGCAGCGGAGATTCCTTTATAGGTAAATTCCAGTTCCAAAGCACCAAGAGTCTGATACTTTCCCCATTGCGGGCCACCGGATCCAGGGCCTTTACAAACAAAATCTCTGTTGACAAGGTCCTGGGCTTCGTCATTTTTTCCTTCCAGGATCAGCTGTCTTATTTTAGGCAGGCTTTTATAAGCATCATAATTGTTGGCATCCTGCGGGCTGCCAGACCAAAGCGTAATGTCGTTAAGCACTATTTTTTCCTTGGAAATCCCCCCGTCAGGGGTCATTCCTAAACGTCCGTTACCCAGGGGGAGTGTTTCCTCCCACTGTGCAGCGGGTTGGGTATAAAATAGCTTTAAATTTTTGTTCTGACCAAAGCTGACTAAAGCAGTAACCAGACATGCCGTTGTAAGCAGGCATTTTTTGTTTAAGATCATTATTTCAATTTGTGTGTGTGGTTCAATACTAATCCCCCGTCAATTTAGCAAATTGACAGGGGATCAGGCAATATAATTATAAGGCATACAACCTTAAACTTCTGATTTTCATATAATGATCTGTATTAAATGAGACCACCATTCCCAAAGAAACTACCGTTGTTTGTTTTAACTCAAATTCAAATCTGTTATTTTTAACTGCAGTACTGCCCAGGGCTGTTCCCAACTGGTCTACATCTGGAATTCCGGTTCCCGGTGCAGCTACGATATACGCAGGCGGATCACCATCGTAATTATTGTCAGATAGTTCGCTTGTGAATGAATATCTACCAGCAGGCAAGGTGATGGTCTGATAGATTTTTCCATTTATAATGGCACTCGAACCCCATCCTGCCTCAATATTTATGATGCCATCGTTGTCGCTGGCATATCCTCCCATACCATTGTGGTTCTTCATGGCAGTATTGGTTACCCAGTCTGCAAGATCTCCCCACCTGTTATTATCGTAAGCCGATCTCTGGAAAGGTACCATGTTATTTTTCAGATAAATTGCACTGATCTCTCCTTTCAAAGAAATGGTCTCGTAGTTCGAGAAAAACCGGTCTATACTCAATGGATCTGGTTTATTAATGATCCGGTACTCTATCGGATTACCTTTAAATTTAGGCAAAGTCACCACCTGATCTTTCAGCTGAGCAACAATCAGGGTATCATGAGTAGTATTGTCGGTATGTCGGTAACGGATCTGCATGCCAACGGTTCCGCCTTCAGCAGTAATATCCTGGAATTTAAGTTTCGCTTCTCCCTGGGTATTAAATTCTGTACTCAGGATTGCCCGGTTATTTAATGCCGAACGGTAACGTTCCCCATATACATTCCCAACCACATTCATAGGCACTGAAATGTGTCCCTCTGAGTCATACGTGCGTACCTCGAAACTCATCGGACCTTCCTCCAGATTGCTGATAATGTAATTCACACTATCCACTCCTCCGGTACGGTTAACCGGTACGTCAACAGAATCCTGTTTACTGTTCCAGAATACCCGGAACCTGACTACCTTCGGATCCGCATTTAAGGCCCCGGAGACTTTAATCCGGCCGTTCCCGGACAGTATTCTTAAAGAATCAATTTTAGCAGGATAAACCACTTCACCATGCTCCGTATATTTTTTATAATCATCTTTTTTCTGGCAGGCTGTGATCATTAAAGCAAGCCCCAGTATACCGATGGTTTTATTTATCTTTTTCATATTTCTAAGCTAAAATCAATTAATACACCCCCCAGATTGATACCTGAGCAATTTCCATAAAATAGCTGCTTCGCCAGTTCTTGAGATTTCTTATCCTTAAGTACTTGTATTTAACCGCATCTTCAGGAAAATCAAATGACCAGCCTGCTTTACCATAAGCTTCATCTGCCCCGGTATCGGTACCCAACGGTGATCCGGAAGGTTTCATGACATTACAGGTCATCAGCCTGGTCCAGCTGGCCCAGCTTCCATCCTGATTAGGATTATTAGAACCCCAGACCTCAAAATCTCTAAGGTTTCCTTTGTCATAATAACCGGCTTCCCTTCTCGGATAGATCACAATCCTGCTCAATTTTGCTTCTTTACCTATGCTAAAACTAACGGTTTGCGGACTACCGGCGCTTTCCTGAGTATACACACAAGGCCATGACCCCAGGTTTGTTCTTTTATCCCACATCATGTTCAAAGTAGTATTGTACATGTATTCAGCATCTCCCGGCAGCCTGACTTCCTCAAACAGATCCTTGTTCAACAAGTTCTCTTCTAAGGGTGTCAGGTTCATCACCAGAGTATCAGAACGGTTCAACCACCTGTCCCGCACATAAAAAGCAAATTTACCAGGCTTTGGTTTCAGCCCTCTTATGCTTGCGCTGATCACAGAATCCTGTGTATAAACATTTTCCAGGTTAGCCCAGTCTCCGTTCCCCAGGGAATCCAATAAGGGAACAATGGCTACAGTTGCCTTGAATTTGTTGATGGTATTTACCCTGACTCCGCCAAAAGTAGCGCTGGCTTTTAGCGCATTAAAAATCAGCCTGAAAGGAGCAATCAGAGGAGTAACAGTCACAGAAACCGGTTCAGAGGCTTTTTCACTTTTGTTAACTGCATATAATTTGATCTCATGCGGATTGGTATCCGAAAACCCGTCTACAATCAGGTTATTGGTATAGCCGGAAGCCAGGATCTCCCTCTGCTGCCCGTTAGCGATACCGTATACTGCTTTAACATAGAGCAGGTCTTTATTATTTGGTAAGGTATAGCTGATTTTCGCCTGGCCATTCTGATTTTCTACACGCACATTGCTGACCTGCCCCGGGGCCGATTGATTGTCTTCCAAAATCCCGTTGATCTCTGCCTTGTTACAGGAAAACAGCACAAACAGCGTACACAAAACAGGGAATGCGATATATTTATTTCTTTTCATATTAAAATCTATTTGATGTTTGTCCTACATTTAATTACCATCCCGGGTTTTGAACAAGGTTCGGGTTGACCAATAAATTGTTCTCTCTGATAGGCCATAAATAGTCTCTTGGTGCGATAAAACGCTGCGTATAAATATTGGTTAGCCTGTAAAATAATTCGGGGTGATCTTTATCCTGATCCCTGTCCCAGCCCGTTATATTTTTATTCAGTTCCTGTGCGGCCAGTTTCCAGCGGCGAAGGTCCCAGAATCGGCTGCCTTCAAACGACATCTCGATATTCCGTTCCCTGCGGATAATTGCCTGTAAGCCCTGTTGAGTTGAAGGTTTATTTGGATTAACAGCATATTTGCTCCATGAATCAACCACACCTTCTAATCCGGCACGCTCCCTGATCTTGTCCAGGTAGAGATACACTTCTGGGGAAGGTCCCTCTGCTTCATTTAAGGCTTCCGCATACATTAAATAAAGGTCCGCTAACCTGATCATTGGAAAAGGATATTCTTCTATATGGTTGCTGTTTCCTTCTTTAAAAGCAAACTTCCAGTTTACTAATTTTTTAGGATAGTAGGTGGTCACCGTGATCGATAAACCGCTGCCATACTGCCCCAGTTTAAGCTGGGCGGAAAAAGCGTTGTCATCCCCCCTGTTACTTTCCATAAACCACTTCCCGCCATCAAAGCCCAGGTCTGCATAAAATCGCGGCTCTCTGTCGAAATTGATCCTTGCAGTCTGATAATTTTCAACGATATAATAGCGTTCGCTGTTTGTTCCAGTCCGTAATTGTGCTTTGTTAGAGAAATCCAGTGTTTTATCTTCCTCAATCGGAACACCGTTTTTAGTATAAAACTGCTCCACAATTTTCATGGGCGGGCCTAAGGTTCCATGTACACTGTTGTTGCCGGAAAAAGCCGGATCAATATGGGCCATAGAAGAGTATTGCAGCTGCCAGGTCCTTGAATTGGGGTTGCCCCAGATGATCTCAGAATTCCATTTTTCGGTAACTGCATTTCTGATGCTCATTTCCCTCATCGTTGTAGCCGAAAGTGGAAAGGTCGCTCCTGGAAAGGTATACAGCTTAATCCCTGCTGATTCAGCGGCGGCAATAGCCTCTTTGGCCGCATTAGCTGCCCTTTTCCACTTTGCCGGACTAACCGTCTGATTAAACAACTGCTGACCATCCGGATTTTTAAAACCAGTATAATCCCGGTTTCCGTTAAACAGTGGGCTTGCTGCATATAACAATACCTTGGCTTTAATACTTAAGGCAATTGGCTTGGTAATGTGGCCGAGGTCTGTAGCCGGGATCATTACATTATTGGGTAATTTTGCTGCGGCCTTATCCAGTAAGTTCACGATATAGTTCACCACAGAATCCACAGGCTGGCGTTTAACTTTGGTTTGCTCAATCGGCGCATTTACCGGAAGGTTAACATCGATAACAGGCACTGGCCCGTAATGTCTGAAAAGCAGGAAATGATAATAAGCTTTTAGAAACTCTACTTCCCCGAGCCAGCGATTGCGTTCATCCATATTCATGTCCCGTACTTTGTTCAGGTCACTCACATTTTCCAGGAAAATATTGCAGTCACGGATCGCATTGAACATGCCGCCATCCCAATAATTTACCAGGGGATTTACTACACTCTGGTTTCCTCTGGCCATAGCCCAGTTGGTGGCATTGATACTTCTTGAAGGAAAGTCCAGCCAGAATTCATCTCCGCCCATATAGGCAATATTTTGTGTGGGCTCCCCATCATTTGGTAGGTAGGAATAACAGGTAGCCAGGTATTTAATGGCTTCATTACGCATAGTGAAAGCATTATCTAACGTAGGGGTATTATCCGGAACGACGTCAAGAAAGCTTTTTTTACAGGCATTCAGGCTAAATAGAAGCACTAAAACCGGTATAATAAATATTTTTGTTTTCATGATGATTCTTTATCAGTTAATTAAAATCCAAGATTCAGACCGATATTGTATACTGCCTGAACAGGGTATCCAAGTCCTTTTGATCCCATTTCCGGGTCCCATAATTTAAAGGGACTGAATACGGCCAGGTTGCTGCCATTTAAGTAAAATCTTAAACTGGATAATTTATAGCGGTTAAGTGCTTTTTTGGGTAAGTTGTATCCAATTTCAACAGATTTTAACCGCAGGAAGCTGCCATCACGTTGCCACCAGGTAGAAAACTGGTTATTGTTATTGTTGAACCCGTCAGTAAGTCTTGGCCATAAAGCATGTAAATTCCGGTTGTCTTCTGACCAATGGTCGTCGGCAATCGCTTTAAGTAATCCATTTTGGTAAGAACCATTCAGTGCAAAAGGGGTAATGTTTCCCGGGTCGATAAAGAAAGAAGAGCGGGCAGATCCCTGAAAGAAGGTACTTACGTCAAACCCTTTATATCCTAAGGAAAATCCAAAACCATAGATAATTTCGGGGTCTGTTGATAAACCAATCGGCACTTTATCCTTATCAGTAATCTGACCATCTCCGTTGATGTCCCGGTATTTGATGTCTCCACCCATAGTAGGGATCAATCCACCAAAATTCTGTGTTGGTGAGTTTCTGGCCTCAATATCGTCTACAAACAGACGTTCCGCAATCAAACCGTATTTTTGTTCAAAAGGATAGCCTAACTTGGACAGATGTTTTAAGCCTTCAGGATAGTCTGGTTCCTCATTAACCATGACCTCATTTTTGGCATAAGTAAAATTACCCCTGGCCTGTATCCACCAATTAGAACCAAAGGTTTTATTGTAGTCCAATGCCAGGTCAAAGCCTTCGTTTTTGGCTTTACCTACATTGGCCTGCACCTCGGTATTAAAGCCCATTGTACTGGGGATATTGGACCTGCCCATTAAAATATTGCTGCGGATTGATTTGTAATAATCAAAGATCATCGATAGCCCGTTTTTGAAATTCAGGTCAAACCCAAGATCTGTAGTAGTGGCCTTTTCCCAGGTAATTTCATAATTTTCGTACCTGCTGATGTAATAACCAGGTCGGTAATAGTCCCATTTATCACCCCAGGTATATCCCCTGCCACCACTGTTCGGATCAACATTCGAAAGGTAAAAAAACCGGTCCTGAGACCTTCCGATCTGGTCATTTCCAACCAAACCGTAAGTACCTCTAAGTTTAAGTCTGGTGATGACGGATTTAAGTGGTTCAAAAAATTTCTCTTCAGAAACGTTCCATCCTACACCTGCCGAAGGGAAGAAACCAAAGCGGTGATTGGCAGCAAAACGCTCTGAACCATTGTACCCGAAGTTACCTTCGAAAAGGTAGCGGTTATCATAAGCATAGGTCAGCCTTCCGGAAACGCCCAGATTTCTTGAGGGTAATGAGGCTTGTAAATCCCCACCGTTGGCTGTAAGGTAATTTCTAAGGATACCGATCAGCATCCCTGTCACCGCATGTTTTTCCTGGAATGTTCTGCTGTAGTTAACCGCAAGCTCTCCATAGGTGGTGGTATTCTGGTTTCTGTTTCCTGCATTGTAACTTAAAAATTCAGTTCCTCCTTCCGGATTTAAAGAAGAAAGAATGCGCTCGGTGCTTCCGGGAATAACAGTCAGATTATAAAAAAATGGATTAAAACTACGGGCTACATCAAAGTACGAATAACGCTGGGTATAAGCCATTAACCTGGTCGACAGTCCCTCGGTAATTGCCTTCAGGTCCTGTTTTAGTTCCAGCTGGACATTTACTGTTGAGGTATTGTATTGCTGATAACCCGAAACCATCCTTGCATACGGATTGATGTACATGTTTTGGGAATCGCCTATAAAAGCATTTCCAAACAGAGGGTGTTTTGAAAAAGGCGAATATTCTGCCGGATATATGGCAGGGAACATCACCGGATTGGACCACAATGCCGTTTGAAATACCGCCGCACCTCCATTGATCAGGTTCCCCCATTCATCGCGGCCACCAACGGGACCTGTATAATCATCAAACTGTGCAGAAGTCCGCACGATAGCCTCTGTAGTTGGTGTAAGCTTTAAATTCACGTTAGAGCGCACCGCATAATTCTTAATCTTAATGTTGTTATTGATGTTATTCGTCTTATCGGTTCTTAGAATGCCATTATCTACATTATAGGTTCCGGCAACATAATAGCGGGCCGTATTTCCTCCCCCGCTAACATTCATATTGAAGCGCTGGTTATTGGTATAATCTTTAATCAACTGCTCTATCCAATTGTTGTTGGGGTAGAGTAAGGGATTATCTCCAGCTGCTGTATGGTCAATTTTATTAGGAAGATAAGGGAGGCTTTTTTTAGGATCTCTTGTTAAAACCGCTTCATTTGCCAGGTTCATATAAGTGATGTTGTCTGCAAATTTGAAATTTCTGGTGTTGGACGACAATGAGTTTTCAAACCTGACATTAAATTTAGCCGCACCGATGTCACCTTGTTTGGTGGTCACCAATACCACACCATTTGCTCCTCTTGCGCCATATAACGAAGAGGCTGCTGCATCTTTAAGTACCGAAAAACCGGCAATGTCATCTGGCTGCAGTCTGGCAAGATCAGTTCCTGTCGATTCCATTCCATCAATAAGGATCAGAGGATCTTTTTTACCGGCGCCGAAACTACCTACCCCTCTGATAAAGAAAGAAGCATTGTCCATACCCGGCTCGCCACTTCGCTGATAAGCTACCATCCCGGCAATACGCCCTGCAAGCATGGTGGTCAGATTTGAGGTAGGGCCCTTTAGTTCCTTTGGATCTACGGTGGTAATTGAAGCCACCATACTGCTTTTCTTCTGTGTACCATAAGCTACAATCGCCACCTCTTCCAGACGGTCTTGAGCAGATACCATCCTTACGGTTACGGGTTTGCCTTTCTGAACATACATTTCCCGGGGCTTGTAACTCACGTAAGAGAAAACAAGTGTGGCTCCCTCTCCTGAAACATCCAGGATAAACCTTCCGGTATTGTCCGTCTGGGTTCCCTGCTTCGTGCCCTTTATGATCACAGATGCATTTGGAATCGGCGCTTTATCGGCGCTGTCAATGACCACACCAGTGAGCCGTTGCCCGGCAGTCTGAGCCTTAAGCGAAGTTACACTACCAATGCAAACCAGCAGCAATAGCCAACAGCTGTACATCGAAAAAAATCTGGTAAAATTATATTTCATATTGATTTAATTTGGTTCGGAGAATAGAATGTGCCAGGAAAGTAGAGGCGGTTAGGTCCCATAGCTGCGGAATGCTTTCATCATTTATATCTGGTTGGTTTGCTGGTTTAGAAAGAATAGCTTATCTACACTACACTATACTACACTAGTGCCAAGATTGTAATAATATTTTACAATCCAAAATTTATTTTTGAGAAGAGTTTTGGAGAAGGGGATTAATATCTGCTGGGAGCGGATCTTGATAAATAGATGAAAACCAATATCATACAAACTAATTCTATAAAGAATTTCGCCTGATCAATTCGTTTTTCATGATGTGTTTTATAGGTTTTCTAAATAGGACAAACTCTGCAGCCATTTCGCCCATTTTCGCAAAGTCAATAGAGAATGTGGTAATCCCATCAAAGATTATTTCTTTAATATTATCATCATTATGAGATAGTATCCCAATATCTTTTCCGGCTTTTAACCCTTTAATTTTGGAATCTTTAAGGATCTCCCATAATTCTAAGTTATGAATGGTGAAGTATACCTTATCGGATGTTATACTACCAGGTTCATATTTGCTTTTTATGATGCCATTAATCTGATAATCTTTGACAAAACGCTGAAACGAGTCCAGGATATCATTGGGCTCTGCTGATTGCTGCTTAAAAAAGAAAACAAACTGATCAAATTCTTTAATGCGGTCGGCAAGCTCCACAAATGCCCTGTAGGAGGATTTCTTAAATTCCTGTACAATATAGGAATGCTCTTCGCTCAGCTCGATCTGTCTGTCTACAATCAACAGCTTATTTATTGGAAACTGGCCAACCAATGGAATAGATTCGGGAACATCAATCGGAGCAATGACATACATGCCGTATTTCCCTTTGATATTATTGATCGTATTCTCAAATACCGCAAAATTATTATGATGAAAGAAAAGGTCCAGCTGAATATTTTCGCCTAATTTATTTCTGAAGCTCTGATAAAACGTCTCCTGAAAAGTATCAAAGGCATACAATAACAAACATACCCTCAGGTGCTGCCCGGTGTCCTCGGTGGCAACAAAATATCCCTTTCTATGCTTAGATTCGATGATACCCCTGCTTACGAGCTCCTTATAAGCTTTTGCAATGGTTTCACCTGCAAAGCCAACTTCCTTAATCATCTTGTTTACAGAAGGTAAAGCATCTCCCCTGACCAATATCTTTTGATCCAGGGCGTTAATAATTCCCTGAACCAATTGCTCATGTTTAGAAAATGTGGAGACATTTTCTAAGGCTTTAATTTCTATAATTAATTGTTGTAGCTTCATGCAGAAATGGTGAAGATATAAAAGTTTTTAGATTTTCTGCAATATGGCAATATCAGGTATCCTCCTGCTAGCTATGCTTTTTCTTCATGGTCATTTTAGCTTTCTGGCCAATGCCGTAATTGTAATCTTTGCTGTTGCTTTCTTTCTTCTCATGGTAAGCACCTCCACCCTGAGGACCATCATTCTTCTCCTTAACAATCCTGCTTTTATCAATACCAGTAGATTTAGTTACCTTATCAATCACGAGGTCTTCCGGCAATTCCATCACCGTTAATTTCTTACCGATAGACTGCTCGATCTTTTTCACTTCCACCAATTCCATATCAGTAGAGAAAGTGATCGCCACCACCTCTTCATCGTTGCTTTTCACAATTCTACTTAAGAAAGTTTCTTTTTTCTCCGGAACTTCAAAATGAAACAGGAAAGGAATTCCTGATAAATCCAAAGAGGAAGAACCCTCGTTTGCAACAATTAATACCCTGGCCTCTGGGGTTTCCTTGAAATCTTCGATATGGTCAAAACCATCCTCATCAAAGAATAAAGGATTTAAAACTGAGACAACCCCAGGTTTCGCCGAATGTAAACTTTTGCCCAGCTTTTGAGCAGTAAGACGGGTATTTACAAATACCACGACTTTATCAAATACTTCATCATCTCTCAACAACAGATTCAGAAGGTTTATTTTTGTCTTAAAGTTTGGAACCGGATATAACAGCAACTCGTGTGTATTTGCTTTACTTTCACCCAGGTCTTCCACTTCTAATGTAGTTGGAAAATTCAGGAACTGATCAATCATGTTGTTCAGCTTTTCATGAACCACTGTGGTAAAAATCAGGTGCTGACATTTACCCGCACTTCTTGCCAGCTCACATACCGGAAGCTGCATTCCCTGCTTAACGATCACTTCTGCATCATCTACAATAAACATCTGCAGTTTGCTCATGTTTAAGCCAAGTTTCAGATAAATAGCACGTGCTCTGGTTGGTAAACCGACTACGATATCCACGCCATCTACCAGGTCCAGTACATCCTGTTCAGTCCCACCCGTTCCATATAAACCGATGATGCGCAGGTTTCTGTTTTTATTTAATTTCTCAAATTCGGCAATTACTTCCAGCGCTTTTTCCTTACTTGGAACCAGAATTAAAACTTTTGGTGCCTCATCGGTGCTGTATTTCAGGCGCATTAAAACCCCAAGCACATAGTTCGTTGTCTTACCTGCTCCATCAGGACCAACAGCGATGATATCCTGTCCGCCAAGAATTCTTGACATTGTTTTTGCCTGAATCTCTGTTGCAGATATATATCCGGCATCAGTCATTGCTGTTACCAGTTGCTTGCTTAGTTTTAATTTCTCTAATGACACAGTTTCCTTATTAGTATATAATTCTGCAAATTTACGTAATATTTAATTGAGGTCTGTAGGCTTTTCAAATTGTCTTACTAAATGCATGCTAAAGCCAACCAAATGCTAGAAGAAACCAGGCACCGACCCTGGAAATTACCGGAAGGAAAATGGCAGTATGATCAGGAATGGAATGAAGTTCTGTTTTTTCATTGGAAAGTTCCCGCTCAGCTCCTGAAACCTTTAATTCCATCAGGTCTTGAATTGGATCATTTTGAAGGAGAAGCCTGGGTATCCCTGGTCCCTTTCAGCATGCAGAAAATCTGCCCTTCAGGGCTGCCGCCTCTTTCATTCCTCTCTGATTTTCATGAAATTAACTGGAGAACCTATGTTATTGCAGACCATAAGCCCGGAGTATATTTTCTGAATATAGAAGCACAAAAACAACTGTCAGTATGGATCGCAAAACTGTTGTCCGGACTTCCTTATGAAAAAGCATCCATCAGCCGCGGCAGCAACACTTATCATTCCATCAATAAACGCAAAGGATTTAACCTGGATATTGAATTTGAAGTAAAAGCTCCTATCGTATTAAAGAGCAAACTGGATCAATGGCTAACAGAAAGGTATGCCCTCTATCTTGAACAGGGTAAAAGACTGTTCCGTTACGAAATCCATCATCTGGAGTGGCAGATTGCGCATATGGAACTAAAAAAATCAACTATAAAATATCAGATTAATAACCTTAATTTGAGTAACCGGCCACCAGACCTGCTCCATTATTCCCCGGGAGTAAAAGTACTGGCCTGGGCAAGAAAAGAAATCAAACGATAAAATACCCCCTAATGTCAGCAGAACTTAAAAAACTTAAATTCCCGATCGGGCAACATGAAAAACCAGAGGTCATTACCCCGGCGTTGATGCTGGAGTACATCTCTAAGATCAGTGCTTTCCCGGCAAAACTTAAAAAAGAGGTCATTCACCTTACCGATGAGCAACTGGATACTCCTTACAGGCCCGGAGGCTGGACCATCAGGCAAGTGGTTCATCATTGCGCCGACAGCCATATGAACGCACTGACCCGCTTTAAACTTGCCTTAACTGAAGACAATCCAACGATCAAACCATACCATGAGGAACTCTGGGCAGAACTTGTCGACAGCAAAAACCTGGACATCAATCCAAGCCTGACCTTACTGGAAGGATTACACCAGCGCTGGGCAACATTACTGAATAACCTGTCTGCCTCAGATCTGGAACGCAGTTTCATACATCCTGCACATGGGAACAAAGTATTTTTAAACGAAAACACAAGCATATATGCCTGGCATGGTGAACATCACCTGGCACACATCACTGAATTAAAAAAGACAAAAAACTGGAACTAACATGAAAAAAATCTTCTTCATTCTCGCCCTGATATTTTCCACCGCATCATTATCCTTTGGTCAGGATAATAATGCCCTTTACAAAGACAAACTGAAAGAAATGATGCAGGTTTCCGGATCCATCGAAAGCTATAAAGTCGTCATTGTTCAAATGATGAAGATGTTCAAAGAGCAAAAAACTGAAGTCCCCGTTGAAGTATGGACACAACTTGAACAATCCTTTCTGGAAGCCTCTCAGGTAGAACTGGTAGATATGCTATTGCCGATCTATCAAAAACACATTAGTCTGGATGACCTTAAAGCCATTATTGCTTTTTATCAAAGCCCCGCAGGAAAGAGATTTTCTCAAAAAACACCAGTCATTATGCAGGAATCTATGCAGGCCGGACAACAATGGGGAGCAAAACTAGCTGAACAAATTCTGGATAAATTAAAGGAGAAGGGCTATTAGCTCTTCCTCTTTCCTTTTAACAGCATATCCATTGCATGGTCAAGTGTTCCCGCCCTTAACACCTCTCCAGAGTTCACAAAAAAGATTTCATCTGCATTCTCAATGGTATTCAGACGGTGGGCAATAATAACCAGTGTCGTATCTTTAGACAGCTTTTTTAAGATCTTGCCCAGCAATTGTTCGGTGATGGTATCAATGTTTGCAGTAGCCTCGTCCAGAATTAACAGGTCAGGATTACGCAGCACCGCCCTCATAAAAGCAATCAGCTGCTTTTGCCCAAGACTGATGTTATCGGACCCGGAGGTAACAGGAGTCTCCAGTCCCTGGTCAAATATGGCCAGCAAGGCTTCCAGATTTGCGGCTTTGATCACTTCCTCCAGTTGTCCGTTCGAGTAATCTTTATATTTGCTATTGCCATACAGGATGTTGTCTTTCACTGTTCCACTAAACAGAAAAGGCTCCTGTAAAATAAATCCGATTTTACGGCTTCGTTCTTCATCTGTATAAGAACGAATATCCTTGCCGCTAAGCAGGACGGTTCCTTCAGTGGCATCATACAATCTGGCAATCAGCGATGCAGTAGTTGTTTTACCGCCTCCGGTAGGGCCGATCAGGGCGTATGTTTTTCCCTTTTCCAGGCTAAAGTTTATGTGGTGAAGGATTTCATGTCCGGCAGTATAAGAGAAATGAACATTCCTGAATTCCAGCAGTGAGGCAGAACTCACTGCAGTTTCATTTACCTGCTGCAAATCATTTTTCATGGAAAGAATCTGAGAAATCCTATCCCAGCCCGCCATGGCAACCTGAAAGTTAGCCCATAATGCCGCCAGTTGCCTTAAAGGGTTATAAAAATTAGTCGCATAAGAAAGGTAACTCACCAGTAAACCAATGGTAAATTCACCGGTAGAGATCAGGTAAATTCCGTACAGCAATACGATCAATTGTGCCATACTGGAAAGCAACCCATAGACCGGCATCAAAATATTATTGGCCAACCCAGCTGCAATCGCCGTCCGGTAATTCTGTTTATTAGCGCCCTCAAACCTTTTTCTAAAATAGTCTCTGCGGTTAAAAGCAATGATGACTTTGAAATTGTTCAGACTTTCCTGAATCTCGGCGCTCATCCCTCCCACACTTTTTAAATTTGCGGCATTTCTCCTTTTTACCCACGGAGAAACCACTGCCGTGAAGATCAGGATCAGCAAGGCGGGTCCAAGTGCAGCGGCTCCAAGCTTAATATTGATGAGCAGCAGGAAAATTCCGGCCCCCGTCATCGTGACAATA
Organism: Pedobacter steynii; assembly: GCF_001721645.1. Taxonomy (NCBI): domain Bacteria; kingdom Pseudomonadati; phylum Bacteroidota; class Sphingobacteriia; order Sphingobacteriales; family Sphingobacteriaceae; genus Pedobacter; species Pedobacter steynii. The sequence goes on from NZ_CP017141.1 coordinate 948,527, forward strand.
CTGCCAATAAACTGCATCAGCGACTGAGAAAAAAACTGATTAATTTTATCGGTATCGTTATTCACCCTCGAAATCAGATCGCCAGCCTTATTCTCATTAAAAAAAGCAACAGGAAGCTCCTGTAACTTGTTAAAAACAGCATTCCTTAGCGTATAAAGCATACGTTGTCCCACACCGCCCATCAGTTTTGTCTGCAGGTATCCGGTACAAAAAGCAGTCAGGTACATGCCAAACAGAATTCCGGTAAACAACAATACGCCATCATATTTTCCGGTACGTACATAGGTATCAATGGTATGACCTATTAACAATGGTCCCAACAACAACAAGGCAGAATTCAACAGAATAATGCATACGGCAATCCATAAGTTTTTCCGCTCATTGCTGATCAACGCAATCAGTTTCTTTAAGGCCTGATACGTAGATTGCTTTTCCTGCGGGGTGGTGCCCTGGTTAAGATTGTAATTCATAATTGCTGGTACTCTGTTGTGAATTGTAAATCTGAACATATTCAGGACTGCTTTTCATCAGTTCTGTATGGGTCCCCTGAGCAACGATCTCCCCCTGCATCAATACGATCACTTTATCGTAATGTGCTACGGAGACGATCTTTTGCGTCACAGAAAGTAAGGTGATGCCCGGATAATTTCGCTGCACATTTTCCAGGATTCTTTTTTCAGTATTGTGGTCTACACGGGAAGTAAAATCATCCAGCAGTAATACTTTAGGGTTTACTGCCAGGGCCCTTGCCAGCATGATGCGCTGTTTTTGTCCGCCTGAAAGATTGGATCCACGTTCGGAAACAATGGTATTCAGCTGATCGGGGAGTCCGGAGATAAAATCATTCAGCTCAGCAGTCTCAATGGCTTTTGCCAGAGATTGATCGGTAACCGTATCACTAAATGCAATATTTTCCCTGATGCTCATGTTAAAGATAATGCTATCCTGAAAAACAAAGCCCACCTGCTGATGAAAAGCTTCCTGGTTATAATCGGTAATAGGATGTCCATCAAATAATACGGCTCCCGACTCCGGATGAATGAGTCCCGTGAGGATATAAAGCAATTGTGATTTTCCTGCTGCCGTAGGGCCAATAATAGCGGTCTTAGAACCCGCTTTTAAAGAGAAGGAAATATTTTTCAGCGCAGGCTTCTGTTGATAAGATATGGAAACCTCTTTCATTTCCACATCGCCCTTTAACAGGCTACTGATCGTTCCCTCAGCAGGAGTTTCAGCAATGTTTAACACACCTTCTATTCTTTGATAAGAGGTGGTGGCCTGAGCAATCACATTGCTCATAAAACCGATCACCAGAATGGGAAATATCAATAAACTCAGGTAACTGTTAAAAGCGGCAAATTCACCCAGTGTCATTGTTCCCTGAATCACGAAATGCCCCCCTAAAGCAAGAATCGTTAATCCCGCCATATTGGCCACAAAAATAATCAGTGGAATCAGTCCGGCAAATAACCTGAGAATAGATAAACCAAGATCCCTCGCCTGTGTATTCGCAGACAAAAATTTATCATACTCCAGTTGCTGCGAATTGATCACCCGGATTAATGCAGCGCCTAAAATACTTTCATTGATGACTTTATTCAGCCAATCGATCACTTCTCTGCTCTTTTTAAACAGGGGTTTAACTTTACTCAGCACCAGGTAAAAAGCAGTCCCGATAATGGGAACAATCGCAATTACCGCCAAAGCCAATCTCCAATTCAGACTAAGTAGCAGGATACTGGCACCTATAATCAGAAATACTGAAGAAGCAATAGAAACAATCGCCTGTGAGACAAAAGATTTGATGGCATCTACATCTGTGGTCAGGTTGGTCAGCAGTTTGGAAGGATTAGCCTTCTCTATAAAAGCATGACTCTGACGGGAAATCTGATCAGAAAGACGGGTTCGCAGATCTCTGGCCACACGCTCTGAAGCATAAGTCTGTACCACACTTTGCAGGTAAGTGAAGACGAAAATAAAAACAATAGCCAACGCAAAGGTGATAAACACTTCCCGGACCTGAAAAGTCCCGGCAGTATAGGCATCGATACCATTCGCTATAATTTTAGGAAGTAACAGATTGACCCCATTGCTGAGAAGCGCCAGAAATATCAACAAAAATATCATCCCCCGGTAGGGCCTTAGCAGACTAAAAACACTTGACTTCTTCCCTGCGGATGTTGCTTTCATATACCTAAAGATGAATATATTATTTGAACCTGATCGCTTTGAGCGGAGAAATTTTGCTGACCAGCATAGAAGGCAGGATCAATACCACAAAACAGATCAGTACCGTACAAACGTTTAACAGCAACACTTCTGAAAAATGAATTTCTATAGGTACATAGGATAAATAATAATTACCCTGATCCAGCTTAAACAGATGCGTATACTTTTGCATGAAGCCTAAACCAAGTCCCAGAATATTTCCTAATAACAGGCCGATGCCGACCAGATAGATGGCATTGTACAGGAAAATTTTCATCACGCTGTAATCCGTCATCCCAAAAGCTTTCAGCATACCAATCATATTGGTCCTCTCCAGAATCATTATCAGGAGTGCAGTAATCATATTGATTACCCCAACAATCATCATTAAGATCAGCAACACTCTTGTATTTACATCCAGCAGTGATAACCAGGTAAAGATGGCAGGAAAAAACTCAGAAACCGATTCCGACCGGAGGTTCACTTCCAGGTTAGAATAGATATCCTTGGCAACCAGTTTCAGCTTGGAGAAGTCTTTGATTCGGACCTCTATTCCCCCGATTTCATTCGGAGACCAGTTGTTTAACCTCCGGATCACATTCAGATCCCCCAGTACAAATCCTTTATCGATCTCTTCAACCCCCACACTATAAACCCCTACAATTTTAAACTTTCGGCTTCGCGGAGGGTTTTGTACGAAATTCATAATAAAAGAATCCCCTGTTTTCAGTTTCAGGCGGTCGGCCGTAAATTGGGAGATCATCACCTCCTTCATCGCCTCAGCGCTGTCGGCAAAATTAATCACCCTTCCGCTGATCAGCCGTTCCCGGATATAAGTCCAGTTGAAACTCTTATCTATTCCTTTGAAATTAATGCCTTCAACTTCATCATTAACGGAGATGATTGCCGGTTTCGTCGCATAGGGTTGAAAATAGACAACATCCTTATTTTTTTTCAGGTTATTTATCGTTTCTGCTTCAGGAACAAATGGAGTAAGCTCGAAAGAATTATTCAGGTCAAATTTGAAAATGCGGACATCTCCGATATATCCCCGTACCTTTTCCTGAATCTCTGTTTTAAATCCATTGATAATGGCGACCGACAAAATCATTACCGCCAAACTCAGCATCACCCCTGCTATCGCAATCCGAACAATCAGCTTGGAAAAAGTACGTTCAGATTTAATGGCAATCCGCCCTGCTATAAAATATTCTGTATTCAATCTTTTGCTATAAATGGTAACTTAGCAAAAATGCTCAATTGATTTTGATTTAAAGTTATAATTATAAAAAAAGGTTCCTTAATGAGACAATCACTTACCTATATCTTACAGGCTGCATTGCTGACACTTGGACTTCAGGCCTGCGCCTCGAGCAATCCGGTTAAAACTCAAGCCACTGTGAGCAGTACTCCGCTAAAAGATACCCTTTCCCGAAAAGTGAAAGAAACTGTAATCCGGACGGGAGCAGAACAAACAGAAAAGTACCTGCCTTACCTGAAAGGGAAGCGTATAGGAATGGTAGTCAATCCCACCTCCGTAATCGGAAAAGAAACTTCTGTAGACAGTTTGTTGGAACTGGGTGTAAATATTGTAAAGATCTTCGGTCCGGAGCATGGATTTCGGGGAGATGCCAGTGCGGGCATCCATGTTAACGATGCCGTTGACACAAAAACAGGAATCAAAGCAGTTTCCCTTTATGGAAAACACTCTACTCCTACCAAAGAAGACCTCTCTGATGTAGACCTGATGATCTTTGACATTCAGGATGTCGGCGTTCGTTTTTACACCTATATCAATACACTTCAACATGTGATGGAGGCTTGTGCCGCAGAAAACAAAGAAGTGTTGATCCTGGACCGTCCGAACCCCAATGGTTTCTACATTGATGGCCCGATTCTGGATCCGAAACTGGTTTCGGGAATAGGCCTGCAGGCGATCCCTATCGTGCATGGACTAACTGTTGGAGAATATGCGCAGATGCTCAACGGAGAAGGTTGGTTAAAGAACAAGCTCAAATGCAAAATCAAGATCATCACAGTAGAGAACTATAACCATGATCTTCCATACGATCTTCCGGTGAAACCTTCGCCGAACCTGAATACCCAGCAATCGATCCTGCTTTACCCAACATTATGCCTGTTTGAAGGAACTTACCTGAGTCAGGGGCGTGGTACGCTATTTCCCTTTACAGTTTTGGGTGCCCCGGCATTAAAAGGGAAATACGATTTCAGCTTTACTCCTAAAAGCATTAAAGGAATGGCTGAAACCCCATTGCATCAGAATAAAGCCTGCTATGGAATGGACTTAAGAGATTACGACCTTTCAAAAATCCGCAGGGACAAAGCCTTAAATTTAAACTGGCTGATAGCATTGTACAATGCTTATCCCAATAAAGCAGATTTCTTCAACACTAAACTCAGCACACAAATGGGTAATTTTGATAAGCTTGCCGGAGATTATAGCCTGAAACAACAGATCATCTCCGGAAAGTCGGAACAGGAAATCCGTGCCAGCTGGGAACCTGGACTAACAAAGTATAAAACAATGCGTCAGAAATACTTGTTGTATCCTTAAAAAGGATCTTATGAACAGCGAGCCCAAAAAGAAAAATGAAAAACCTGGCAGCAATTATCTGGAGGAAGTTCCTAAAGACAAAGTTCCTGCCGGAGACAAAGCAGTAAAGAAACCGGAAGATAAAGACTACCGTAAAGAAGAAGCCAGCTTTAAGAATCCGGCGAAAAAGAGGGAGCAGGAAGAACAACCTGTTCATCCGATAAAAAAAGCGCCTAAAGAATAATTATAGCCCTGAAACAATTCAGGGCTTCTTTTTTTTCTGTACAGCTCTTAAGAACGACATCAGTACCTGTTCGTCATTTTTAATTCCAGCCAGGGTATCTGTCTCTTCTTTTTTTATTCTCTTCAGGTATCCGGTCAGTTCTCCCCGTTCAAAGGATTCGAGTAATAGCGGATATACATAAGCACTCTTGCATACGGCACGCGTATTTCCAAGCCTGGAAGCCACGCAATCCAGTACTTCAACAATGACTTTTTTCCTTGACTTTTCATCATCGGCAGCGACAGCACTACAGACCGCCAGTTGTCTCAGTGCTTCCAGGGTTCCTCCCCAGGTCCGGAAATCCTTTGCAGTAAAATCATTTCCGGTGATCTCTTTGATATAGTTATTGACCATTCCCGAATCTATGGACTTACGTTCTTCATCTGCAGTATAATATTGAAACAGGTCCTGTCCGGGAATCTCTTTACACTTCCTCAGTAATCTGGACAAGGTTTTATCATTGAGACTCAGCTCCTGCTGTACCCCTTTTTTTCCTACAAAGCTCAACGACAAATGATTTCCATTGATCTTAACATGTTTGTTTCGGAGTGTGCTCAGTCCATAACTTCCATACAGCTGTTTATAAGATTCGTTTCCCACACGGATCAGGGTCTTCTGCATAAATTCCACACAGATGGCCAGGACTTTCAATTCATCAAAATTTTTTCGTTTCAGGTCTTTTGCAATTCTCTTCCTCGCACCTGGCAGGGCTTTACCAAAGTCCAGTAGCCTGAAATACTTACTATCCGAACGCCTGGAGGTCCATTCTGCATGGTAGCGGTATTGCTTCCTTCCCGCAACATCTATTCCCGTGGCCTGCAGATAACCGTTCTTCTTCGGAGAAATCCAGACCTCTGTCCATGCCGGAGGAAGCACAAGCATCTTGATCCTGTCCAGGTCATTTTCATCCGCTATCGGATTTCCCCGAGCATCTACATAATGAAACTTTCCAGGCTTACCTTTCCTGTATATCCCAGGCTTGCTGTCCGTTACATATACCAATCCTGTTGATTTGAGCTCTTCCAGTGTCTCCACCATGTATTTTGAATAAAATATGCGTAAAATTTTTAGTTATTTTGTTATCTAAAACAAAGGACGATGAGATTAGTTTTTATGGGCACCCCCGATTTTGCAGTAGCTTCTTTAAATGCTTTGGTAGAAGCAGGATTTGATGTAGTTGGCGTCGTTACAGCTGCTGACAAACCTGCTGGAAGAGGACAGAAACTACAGGAAAGTGCAGTTAAACAATATGCTGTAGCAAAAGGCCTGAAGGTATTGCAACCCCTGAAACTAAAAGATCCGGAGTTTATTGAAGAGTTAAAGGCGTTAAAGGCAGATTTACAAGTAGTAGTTGCATTCAGGATGTTACCTGAAGTGGTATGGGACATGCCTTCAAAGGGAACAATCAACCTGCATGGCTCGCTCCTTCCTCAATATCGGGGAGCGGCGCCGATTAACCATGCTATCATTAACGGAGAAAAAGAAAGTGGGGTAACTACCTTTTTCCTGAAACACGAAATAGATACAGGCGATGTCATCTTCTCTGAACGCGTAACTATCGGCGAAGAAGAAACTGCAGGAGAACTACATGATCAGCTCATGAATGTAGGCGCAGGCCTGTTAGTGAAGACCGTAAAGGCTATTGAGGAGGGGAACTACGAAGAACAGCCACAGCCACAACACGAGGAACTGAAACATGCGCCGAAAATATTTAAAGAAAATTGTCAGATCGACTGGAATCAGCCGGCAAGGACTATCTATAATATGATCCGCGGGCTCAGTCCCTATCCTACCGCCTTTACCAGGCTCAACGACAAAACACTGAAAGTATTCCGCGCAGAACTGGAAGAAAAAGAAACGGGCATATCAGCCGGCGGATTCTTATCCGATGGGAAAACCTTTCTTAAATTCGCGGCAAAAGACGGGTTCATCAAGCTGACAGACCTTCAATACGAAGGAAAGAAACGCATGTCTGCAGAAGAATTCCTAAGGGGTTATCGCATTGAGTCTGGCGCTTAAATCTTTGGAGATTTCGTTAAAATAACGTTTCCTTCCATAGCCCATCACCCACCTGATCCCGCCGGTTGCATTCGTGATAAACACCTCTTCTGCTTCTTTAAGCACTTCAGGGTTAATCTGCGCTTCAATAAGCGGGATGTCATTGCTTTTAGCCATATTCATCACCACACTACGCATGACTCCTGCGATGCAGCCTTCGGATAAAGCAGGGGTATAAATCTGTTTATCGTAGACCACAAACACGTTAGAGCTGATGCTCTCACATAGAAAGCCGTGCTGATTTAAAATGAAGGCTTCATCCAGGTTATGTTGTTTTTTATACAAACCCGCCATTACAAACAACAAAGAGTTGGTGGTTTTATAATTGGATAATTTGTTAACAGGTTTGGTGAGCTCATCGTAAACATCGACAATGAGTCCTTTTTTATTCAGCTCATAAGTACTTTGAGGCAACACCGATGCTTCCAGTACATAGCCGGATTTATTGCTCTCCGGAGTATACAAACCTTCTCCTTCTCTATAAACAGAAAGACGGAAACGGACATTATCCTTCAGCTTGTTCTTTTTACAGAGCTCCGCTGTTTTCTGCTTCAGAAAGTATTCGTCCATCAGGTTGCTGCCATCCATCTTCAAAGCCCGCATTCCGGCCCTCAGCCGATCAGCATGCTCTTCCGCAAATTTCAGCTTCCCATTGTTCATACGCATGGACTCAAACAAGCCATCACCATATCTGAATGCACGGTTCTGCACCCCGAAAACAGGATGATTTGCCGCTATAAACTCATCGTTATGTAAAATGTATTCCTGTTGCATTTAAGAAGGCTCGACAATGTAGTTTCTCCATTTGTTTAATACGGAATCAAAATCAGCAGGTAAAGCAGCCTCAAATTCCATGTATTCTTTAGTGGTCGGATGGATAAACCCTAAGGTCTGGGCATGTAATGCCTGACGTGGCAACATCTCAAAGCAGTTATTAACAAATTGCTTGTATTTGCTGAAGGTCGTTCCTTTCAATATTTTATCGCCACCATAATTGGCATCGTTAAATAAAGGGTGTCCGATATGTTGCATATGCGCTCTGATTTGGTGTGTGCGGCCAGTTTCCAGCTGACAACTGATTAAGGTTACATATCCTAAACGCTCTAATACCGAATAATGTGTTACAGACCACTTACCTTTTTCTTCATCATCGTAAACATCCATCACAATCCGGTTTTTTGCACTCCTTCCAATGTATCCGGTAACGGTTCCATTTTCCAGAATATCTCCCCAGGCCATAGCAATATATTTACGGGTAATGGTATGGTCAAAAAACTGCTTTGCAAGTTTGGTCATCGTGATCTCGTTTTTACTGATCAGCAACAAACCGGAAGTATCCTTATCAATCCGGTGAACAAGGCCTGGTCTGCCTTCATTTCCCGGTAATTGCGGTAATTTTTCAAAATGGTAGGCTAAAGCATTTACCAGAGTCCCGGTATAATTATTAAATCCCGGATGAACAACCATGCCTGCAGGTTTATTTACGACCAGTAAATCGTCATCTTCATAAACAATATCCAATGGAATATTTTCCGGATAAACTTCCGTATCTCTTGGTGGATGAGGAAAGACAATCGAAATCTCGTCTGCAGGTTTTACCTTATAGCTCGCTTTAACAGTGCCTTGATTAACCAACACATTTCCGGCATCAATAGCATTCTGAATACGATTGCGGGAAGCATTCTCCATGCGCCCCATTAAAAATTTGTCTATTCTTAACAAAGACTGTCCTTTATCAACAACAATATTAAAATGTTCATATAAATCCTGCTCTTCTAATTCCTGCACGCTGTTGCTATTTTCCATGAAATGTATCTCTGTTTATGATTGAGGACGCCTCATTATAGGGCCGTTCCATTATGCAAAACTAACCTTTAACAATTACATAATTGAAAAAAAATAAATTGGTCTGCTTTTTGTTAATCCCGTAGTCCATTAACAAATTATAATTTTTGTGAATTCTTCAGGGCTTAGGCTTATAATACAGCGGGTAGCAAAGGTCTCGACGAATCAGAATTGTTAAATTTTAATTCCAGGATTATGAAAAACTTTACTCAAAACGTTAAAATCATCTTAAATTTTTTCCCTTACTTACTAAGGAAAATCTATTTTAAGCCTTAATTTACCACCTTAGGAAAAGGCTTCTATATTTGTAAACATGTTTACAGATATCTATAGCCCGCTTCAACAATTAAATCATCCTGTTCTTCCACAATTCTGGATGAAAAGGGATGATTTAATTGATCCTTATATCTCTGGAAATAAATGGCGTAAGCTTAAATATCTGATATCGAAAGCTTTTAACACGCAGAAACACCACCTGGTTACTTTTGGAGGTGCTTATTCCAACCATCTTGTCGCCACCGCTGCTGCTGCTTCCAAAGCAGGATTAAAGTCATCCGCTTTTGTACGGGGGGAAACTGTAGAAAATGAAATGCTCCTGCTTTGCAGGCTTTTCGGAATGAGCCTCATCTTTACAGACCGAACCAGCTACAGGAATAAACCCCAGCTATTTCAGCAACATTTCGGAGCAGATCCTCAGGCCCTTTTTATAGATGAAGGAGGTGCAGGTCCAGAGGCGGTAAAAGGTTGTGCAGAGATCATCGCAGAACTCCCGACAGACATTAGCCATATTTTTTGTGCTGCCGGAACAGGCACTACCGCAGCAGGACTGCTGAAAGGAATTCAGCAATACGAATTAAAAACTACCCTCCATGTGGTTCCGGCATTAAAGGGAGGTCGCTTTATTGAAGAAGAGATCCTAAAATATACAGGCAATACTGATCAACTGGTATTACATACGGATTATCATTTTGGCGGATATGCAAAAACACAACCTCTCCTGATCAACTTCATTAAAGATTTTGTCAGTAAACAGGGCATATTAATCGACCCGGTATATACCGCTAAAATGCTATATGCCATCGAAGACCTTTCTTCCAATCATTACTTTAAACCGGAAGATAAAATTGTGGCCTTGCATACCGGCGGACTATTAGGGCTTCTCGGTATGAAAGAGAAATTTAATTAGGAGCAGAATGTAAGGCTACCCTGTTTCCCTCAGTGTCCAGAAAAACAGCCATATTACCATATTCCGGAGAAATCTCCGTCTTAGGAACAAGAATTTTTCCGCCTGCTGCTTCGATCCGGTCCAAAACGAACTGCACATCGGGATTGGCATTTAGATAAATCAAGGTTCCACTGTCTGCTGAAGCCTTATAGAAATCTTCGGATTTAGCCAGTGCCCCTCCAATCCCCTCCATCATATTTTCTACCGGAAACATCCGCATTTCAAAACCAGGCATCTCCATTGGGATCATTTGAATTTCAAAGATCGCTTCATAAAATTTCTGAGCCCTATTGATGTCCGTTGCCGGGATTTCAAACCAGCTCACTACATTTTTAAAAATCATATCCTTAAATATTAATGATGAAATACATATTAAATATAATAAGAAAATTACTACCGGCGTTTATTAAATTAGCCACGAAGAATGCTAACCTTAAACTATGGATTTATACCATCAAACCGCGCTAACCTATAACACAACCAGATCTGCCGATCCCTATATAAAACAACGCCTGGCTGCGCTGATCGAGAATAAAAACGGGAACAAAATTCTTGATGTAGGCTGCGGAACAGGTAACTATACGATTGAGCTGGCCAAAACCGGCTTAGATATGTACGGTACGGATCCCTCGGATCAAATGCTGAAGATTGCAGAAGAAAATGCGGATCAGGTAAACTGGAATAAAGGATATGCAGAGAAGATAGATTTCCCTGATGCCACTTTTGATGGTGCCATTGCCACCTTAACCATTCACCATTGGATTGACCTGGCTAAATCCCTCCAGGAATTATACCGGGTATTGAAAGCAGGATCAAATCTGGTCATCTTTACCGCAACCTCCGAACAAATGAGAAATTACTGGCTGCATCATTATTTTCCAAAGATGATGACCGGAGCCATGAACCAGATGCCCTCTTTTTCAAAGATATGGGAGTATGGTACTGATGCAGGTTTTGAAATTACCAAAACAGAAAAATATTTTGTCTCCGGAGCCTTACAGGACCTGTTTCTTTATTCCGGAAAACAAAAGCCGGAAATGTATCTCGATCCTGAAATCAGAAAAGGAATCTCCTCTTTCAGTGATATTGCAGAAGCTGATGAAATCACTTCCGGATTAGAATTACTGGAACGGGATATCAAATCACATAAGATCAATATTACCCGCGACAAGTTTGATGACCGCATGGGTGATTACCTGTTTATCGTTTTAACCAAGTCAGAAGAGCCTTAGAATCCTTGTCGGCTAAACACAAACGTTTGCATCACTGATAAAAGTGGAAACGGAGGCAAAAACAGCCTGCTTCCTAAGGTTGAAAAGTACCAAAAATGACAAATAATTCATTCCAAAGCCCCTAAAAATGGTCCTTTAGCGGTTGGAGGCATAAATTTCCCTGTTTTGGTCTACACAACCGTTTGCGTAAAGGAAAAAGATATCATTCCCATTGTTTTTCAGGAACTTAAGGTTAATCTAAAACCTAACTAACCAAGACTATGAAATCAACCTATCTTTTTTCCTGGCCAGTATTGGCCCTGCTCTTTCTATTAACTGCCTGTCAGAAATCTTTGGTTCCTGAGCACAAAGTAACATCAGGAACAAGTGCAGCAGCTATCTCAGCTACGGAAAATGCAGCCCCGTCAGAGCACATTTACTTTAATTTCCCCTCGGATGCCATCGTTAAACTTCACAAGATAAAAATTACGCAATCGGCCAATGCGGAATATTTTTCTGTGCACAACTATGCCGGCGGATATGCTGGTTTACAACAAACACCCGACAACTCTTTTGGTACTCCAAACATTCTAATTTCTTCTTTATGGGACCCCAATACTGCAGGAGGCATTTTTTCTGAAGTAGCCTATAAAGCTCCAAACACGATAAGTAGCAGGTTTGGAGGTGAAGGTGACGGATATAAAACCATTAATCCCTACCAATGGGCGCTCAATACCTGGTACAATATCGCACTCAGAGCCTGGAAACTGAATGGAAAATTGTATATCGGCACTTTTATTCAAAACATGGCTACCGGAACCTGGTTTCATACCTCCACCCTCGCCGTTCCGGAACGGACCACCTTTCTGGGATCAGGTAACGACGCCTTTCTTGAAAACTGGACCGGTTACGATCCTGCCTATGACGGCCGCTTTATCAGAAAAGCCTTCTTCAAAGATTGCTGGAACCTGAGTACGACCAATACCTGGGAAAAGCATACCAGCAGAAGCTTCAGTGCCAATGCCGGGGATCAGGGTAGAAACGGAATTTACGACCGTGCTTTTAATTCAGGTTATGATACAACCGAAGACGCTTATTTCATGGAACATGGCGGTACGGTACAACCCAGTGCAGGATTCGGAACAGGAAGAACACTGGCACTTCCGGTTCAAACCAATCAAGGAACCGCACCAATACTAACGCTTGCAGAAGTACAGTCTGCAACGGCAACCAGCAGTGGCAATACCGTTACGGTTAACTGGACAAATAATGCAGCAAAAAGCCCTCAGTTTTCTTCAAAAGTAGAGTTACTGGATCCTTCCGGAGCTGTTGTAGCTACCGTAAATGAAGTTCTTCCTCAAAAGAGATCTACTACCATTTCCAGCACATTAGGCACAGGAACCTATTCAGTTAGAATTACCATTACAGACATTTTTAACCAGAACTCAAGCCCACTGACCATTCCGGTAACTTCAGGCATATCCAGCAGCACCTGGTACAAAATAAAAAATGCATCCAGTGGCCTTTACCTGGCATTGGAAAACAACAGTACTGCTAATAGTGCTTTCCTTATACAGGCAACCAGCAGTACCGGAAACGGACAAAAATGGAAGTTTAATACGCAGGGGACTTCCTATGTGATTGTGAATGCCAATAGCAATAAAGCCATTGACATCTCCGGAGGAACCCAGACCATGGGGGCAAATGTAATTCAATACACGATCAGCAATGCGGTTAACCAGCAATGGAACCTGGTTTCTGCCGGAACAAACAAATATGTAATTCAAAGCAATATGTCCAGTCATTATGTGCTTGATAATCCCGGCAGCAGCAGTACCTCCGGTACAAAAATCACACTGTATTCCATTAATGGGGCGACAGGATCTCTAAATCAACAGTGGATACTGGAAGCCCAATAGCTTTAAAAACAACAACAATTTGCTTAAAAAAGAGAGAAGGTCTACGGCCATCTCTCTTTTTTTTAACCGGTTTCCCTCTCTTTTTCATAAGATTTGACTTTCTTAAAGGAATTGTTACCTTTGCGGCCGATTAGCTTATTTAGATTTAAACTAAATAACTAAGCGCATCTTCTGAGGAGATGATCGTTTCTGCGAACAATTAGAACACACATATGAATAATTTTTTTACCATTTTAGGGCTATCTATGCTCCTTTGCACTACGGTACATGCGCAACTGATCAAAGGTACCATATATGATAAAAGTACGGGAGAAAGCATCATCGGAGCGAGTGTCGCCATCAAAGAGCGGCCAGGAAAAGGAGTCATGGCAGATGAAAAAGGTCAATTTATCATCCAGTTGCAATCCGGCGAAACCCTGATTGTTAAAATGGTCGGCTACAAAACTTTTCAAAAGCAATACGAATTCAGCGCAGATCAGCAAATCAGCATATACCTGGAATCCGGACTTTCCTTAAATGAAGTCATGGTTACCGCCAGTTTAGCCAACTCCAGAAGCAAAAAGGCAATTGGAACGAATGTAGACCATATTGATGCAGCAGCTGTTGCCGCAACAAGTAACCCTTCTTCACTGGCAGATATCGTCAACGGCAGAATCAGTGGTGCACAAGTGTACAACACCAATGGAAAGGTGGGAATGCCTATCCGTTTCGATATCCGTTCTGCGGCTACGTTCAGCATGGAAAGAGATCCGCTGATTTTTATCGACGGTGTCCGTTACAACAACAGCAATACTGCTGATGTGAACTCTTCGCAGGAAGCAATGAGTGCGTTAAACGACCTGCCTTTAAATGACATTGCCTCGATTGATGTCATCAAAGGACCTGCGGCGGCGGCCTCCTATGGTGCAGAAGCGGCAAATGGAGTCGTGATTATCCAAACCAAACGCGGCTTAAGCGGACAAAAAGGAGTCGCGGTAAATGTTAAATATACCGGTGGCTTTAGTGAATTGGCGAGAAAATATGATCAGTTTGTAAACAATGACCCCCTGAATGATTTCTTTGTCAAAGGAGCACAACAACAATTGTACGCCAATTTAACCGCGCAGTTAGACCAGAATAACAGCATTTTCTTTTCTGCAAATACCAATAAAAATGAAGGAATAGTACCGGGTAACGAAGACAACAGACATACTTTCCGCGCAGGATATGACCTGGTAAAAGACCGTTTTAAGTTATCAGTGACGGCCGGATATGTTAAAGGAAAGCTCAGCATCCCTCAATCTGCTTCCGGACGTGACGATGCGATATGGAACCTGATGAGAGACCGTACGCCATGGCCTTTTCTTTCTGAAGAGACCTGGAGAGCCATTCAAAAACAATACGACAACGACCGCTTTACCGGAAGTGTAAAACTAGGTTATACCTTACCGTTTGAAATAAAAATGGAAACCCTGATCGGGCTTGACCTGAACCATATCGATGGTTTAAACTACCTTCCTTACGGATACCTGCAAGGCACCAACAGTACCGGAGCCAAACAGGTCAGCACCCGTCGCAATCAGAATATGAACTGGGATTTTAAATTGTCCCGTAATTTTATGTTCAGCCCGAAATGGCAATTGAACCTCAGCGTACTTTCCCAACTCACCAGTGCTATAGAGCGCGTAAACGGAATCAGTGTCAGAAACTTTGCAGTACCGGGCATCAGTAACATTGCCTCAGCAGCAGAAATTTTGGGGGTTACGGATAGTGACTACGAAAAACGTACCCATGGTTTATACGGAGAGGCTTTCCTGAGCTACGACAATAAACTATTTATCAACGCCGGATTGAGGAGGGATGTTTCCAATATGATTGGCGCCAACGTAGCCAATATCTGGTATCCTACAGTAAGTGTGGCGTATAATGTTGCAGACCTGCCTTTCCTGAAAGGAAAAGTAGAGGAATGGAAATTCAGGGCAGCTTATGGAGAATCAGGTCGTCTGCCTTATCCAAATGATGCACAGACAGCCTACCTGGTAGAAAACTCTTCTTTTGGAACGATGGTAAGACCTTTGAGAAAGGGAAATCCGGACATCAAACCTGAAAGAACAGGAGAACTGGAAATGGGAACAGACATCAGCCTGTTTGGACAGCGGTTTGGCTTTACATATTATCAGCAACACACCCGCGATGCCATTGTATATACCACCCTATTGCCTTCACTGGGCTGGCCTTCCAGCTTAAGCGGAGATTATCCAGAGAATATCGGAAAGATCCAGGGAAAAGGAATCGAAGTAACTTATAATGGTCGGGTATTTACCAGCAGCAATAAAAAACACAGTCTGGATATCTTTGCAATCTTCAACCATCAGTCCAACAAAGTGGTCAATTCAGGTGGAAGAGATATCCTGAATACCGTGAATCTGATTCGTGAAGGATTACCTGCATTTGCCTTTTATTCTAATGTGTCTGAAGGTCCGGTTTTCAACGCAAAGGGAGAATATACCGGTGCTAAAGAAAGCGGCCTGAAAGAATTAGGAAAGCCCTTCCCTACTTATAATGGTTCATTCGGATTCGGACTTCAGCTGTTTGAAAACTTACGACTGCAATCACTTTTCACCTATTCAAAAGGAGCTAAGCTTTATAACATCTCTCATCGCAACGTAGCCATGCAAGGCACAAATTTTAAAGCAAAAGAAACTTTAAAAGAGCAGCTGGCCACTCAGACTCCCGGTACAACGGAGTATATCGCAACCGCAACACAGTTGTCTAAATATGAAGGATCCAGAGGTGATTTCATCCAGAAAGCAGATTTCCTGAGATTGAGCAACCTGACCCTGTCTTACGATCTGGGTACCTGGGCAAAAAAACAAAGTAATGGCGTATTGAAGCGTTGCGTGGTTTCTGTGACCGGAAACAACCTTTGGTTAAGCAGCAATTATGGTGGAGCTGAGCCTCAGATTGATTCTCAGGGCGGAAGTAAAAGAACCAGAGGAATCGGCTACCTGTCGTCAGACTGGACCACTGTTCCTGCTCCCCGCACTTATGCGTTTAGTTTAAATATTGGATTTTAATAAAGGCTGATTTTAGCCTTTCGATATAGATAAAATGATGTTAAAGAACACAAAAAGCTTTTTAGGTACAGCAGCAATGTTTGTGATTGCATTCAGCTTTTCCTCTTGCGACAAATGGGTAAATGATTCAAAATTACCTACCAATACCGTTGATGAATCCCAATTGAACAACATTCAGATGTTGGGGCGCATAGAAAAAGGAAATTACGTATACGGACCAGTCATTGCCGGTGTATGGCGCGCCGGTGCAGCCTCTGCTTCAGACTTACTGGTAGCTTCAGGAGCAATTGCGGACGAAATCGTACCCACCGCAGTACCAAACTCACCATTCTATAAAGAACTGGATGAGGATAAACTGAGCCCGGACAATACTTCACTTTTTAGCGTATGGTCTAATGTACAGAACTACAGGGCCCGGGCAGAAGATGCCATTAAAATTGCAGATCAATTGAACCCGGCTGATGCGGATCAGATTAAAATCAAACAATCAGCGACGTTCAATGCCAAACTTCATGCAGGTTATGCCTGGATGCTGATGGCTGATTATTTCAGTGTGAGTCAAACCAATCAGGCCGTTTATGCGGATCATCAACTGGTAAAACATGCCGATGCTTATGCGAAGGCACAACGCTATTGGGAAGAAGCCTTACCTCTGGCCAATGATCAGGAAAAAAGGTTGCTGCATTCCTTATTGGCGAAACTCGGAATTCACACCAGCAATTTCCCGCTTGCAGTATTACACATCAACCAGTCCTTCCAGGCAACAGAGAATTTCTCCTTCCTGAATACCGTAGGGACTACCAGCAATGCATTCTTTACGGCCCTGAACGTGAATGTAAGGGATGCGGCCGTAGATCCTACCCTGGTTGCACAACTAAAGTCAGTAGCAGAACAGAGCCGGATTCCGGTAATCAAAGCGCCTAAAGGCCATTGGTCATTAACCTATTATAAGGAAAGAGACCCCCTGTTGGTAACCGATGCAGAAGAAATGCAACTGATCAGGGCGGAACTGGTGATTCGTGGCTTAATTCCTGGAAATGCAGCAGAGCTGGTCAACACGGTGATTCAAAAATATGATGCCAGCGGAAACTCGGATCTCAAAACGCCGTTAACTGATCTGTCTTCACTTACCGCCATCCGAAGGATCTTTTTACCCTGGAGAGGTACCCGCTTAATTGACCTGAGAAGGTTCAATATCGATGGCGACTTAAATCCAGGTTTTACCAAAAGGAATTGGCACTGGATCAGTGTTCCCGAAATTGAAACCCGTTAAGACCTGAAACAGGTATTAAACACCCCTTAACATTTAAGGATTATCATAACCTCCGGTCCGAGATCAATCTCAGACCGGAGGTTATGCTTTTTCATCAAAATGAAAAATACCTCGTAACTCCATTATGAATCCATAAAAGCATAAAAGGAGATTGCACTCTCCCCAAATAGCAAGATCATCATTATGGGGAACGGAAAAAATCCTGTAATTTTAGGCGGAAACTAAGTCGTTATAAACCTTACATGTTAACAGTAGAAAAAATAGGCGGCACTTCAATGAGTGCCTTACAGGAAGTCATACAAAATATCATATTATTTGAACGTACCGGTGAACAATTATACAACAGAATATTCGTAGTCTCTGCATTCTCAGGGGTTACGGATCTCTTGCTGGAGAACAAGAAAACCGGTGCCCCAGGTGTTTACCATCGCATTGCAAAACAACAGGATTTTCATCGTCCTTTAAAGGAGCTTATTGTCAAGCTAAAATCCATCAATAAAAAATACGTTGATTTAGGTCTGGATCTTGCGGTTGCTGATCGTTTTATCGAAAACCATGTTAAAGAAGCACAGACTTATCTGGAAAACCTGGCCAATATTCTGGCTTCGGGTTACGTGAGCAGGGAAGGAATCCTTCAGGCTGCCCGCGAGATCCTTGCTTCCATCGGAGAAAGCCATTCGGCATTCAACTTCACCAATATTCTCCTAAACATGGGCATCAATACCCGTTTGGTTGACCTGAGTGGATTTGGTGATCACCGTCCTTTTACCATTGATCAGCGCATTAAACATGCCTTCAAAAACATTGATTTTGAAAAAACCATCTGCATCACTACCGGTTATGCAAAAGGTACAGAAGGGATCATGCGGGAATTCGACAGGGGTTATTCCGAAGTTACCTTCAGCAAGATTGCCGAATTTTTAAAACCACAGGAGGCCATTATACATAAAGAATATCATCTTTCTACCGCCGACCCGGCATTGGTAGGAATAGAAAACTGTATCCCGGTCGGTTATACCAATTATGATATCGCTGATCAGCTGGCGGATGTAGGTATGGAAGCCATCCATCCTAAAGCTTCAAAACCACTGGAAGTAAGTGGCATTCACCTGAGAATCAAGAACACATTTGAACCTGCACATCCGGGGACTTTGATTACCCGTGAATTTGTATGTGAAACAAAACGTGTAGAGGTAATCACCGGAACAGATAAGCTGATGATGATTGATGTTTATGACCCCTCGATGGTAGGAAATGTAGGTAGTGATCTTCAGATCATGCAAACATTTTTCGATTATAACGTGAGTTATACCTTCAAATCAACCAGTGCCAACAGCATCTCTATTGTGATCTGGGCGCGTGATTTCAATAAAAAACTCATCAGCAAACTGGAAGAGGATTTTGAGAAAGTGACGGTAGAAAACGTCGCCATGGTCTGCCTGCTGGGTACCAATATGGACCAACCGGGCTTACTGGCAAAAAGCGCTGCAGCCCTGACCGAAGATGGAATTAATATCAAGAGTGCCGGATTTGCCTTAAGAAAAGTAAATATCCAGTTCTTAATTGATCCGGAACATTTTAAAAGAGCGATTATCGCGCTGAATAAAGCAATGGGCTAATGACAAACAGAATTTATCTCGAGAAATTCTCCGGCTATGCCGATTTCCAGGACTATTACCTGCTGGTTTCTAACGAGCAGGTAATGGCTTACGTGACCGAAAAGGCCATCCCTCTGGAAGAGGCAGCTGCAGACTTTGAACAGATCCTTAAAAAGAATGAAAAATATCCTGATTTTGGACGTTTCAAAGTTTTTGATGCAGAGACCAGACAATTTATAGGCCTGGGGAAACTGGACCTTAGCGATACCGTCTCTGGCGAGGCAGAACTGGGCTATATACTGTTACCTGAATTCTGGGGGAAAGGTTTTGGAACTGCAATAGCGCTGCATTTAATGGCCTTAGCCGAAGCAACACCATTCCTCAACAAAATTACCGCCATCATTGATCCGGCTAATATCGCTTCCAGGAACATCCTGATCAGGCAGGGTTTTATTTCAGAATATATTGGCGAAATAGAAGGGCTTCCCGGAGAAATACTGGGTAAAAAGATGATAAGACAGGAAAAGTAGATAGAAAATAAAATACTTAAGCTTTCTTTTTAGCCGCTTTTTCCAGGTTTTCCTGAACCCGGTATTCCACAATTTTTGTAATCAGGGTTAAAGGCATGGGCTGATCGATTGGAAATTGAATTGATCCTTTCCCGCTTTTATAAACGGAGAGCTCTTTTTGAAAGGCTTCATTTCCTGTTGGCAATGCATAAAATCCAATGTGTTTTTTGTAAGCTGCAAAGTAGACCAGTATCCCCCCACTATCCTTAAAAGCTGGCATGGCATAACTAATTGTTTCTTCTGCCATCGGTGCTGCCTTTTTAATGGTTCCCCGGACTCGCTCCAGAATAACCTGTACCTCTTTCGGAAAGGCAGAGATATACTCGTCTATGTTTTTAGGTTTCGCGGTTTCCATATCGATATATTTGGTGCCACCAATATAAAAAGATTCTAAAATTTCCGGGCTATCCTCTTGCAATTAAACCTGCGCCGCTTACATGATGATAAGCATCAATATAAGCTCTTGGTGACTGGCCGGTAATGCTTTTAAATACCCTGTTGAAATTGGTGAGGCTATTGAAGCCAGCCTTATAAGCCACTCCGGAGATACCAGCTGCCTTATGACCGGCAAGCAGGCTTTTACAGGCATCATTTACCCGTACCTCATTTAAAAAGGAGACAAAGGTATGTCCGGTATGCTGCTTAAAATAACGGCAAAAGGCCTGTGGAGTCATGTAGGCCTTTTCCGCAATATCATCCAAAGTAATCTGCTGATTATAATTCCTCATGATAAAATTGATGATGTTACTCAACCTTATTCCTTCATTTTCAGAAATATCAGAAGAATAAATCTCCGGACAAAGCGCCTCTACACCCTCGCTTATCCCCTGAAGGGTATTCAGCAGCTGAACGAGATTAAACAAAACATCTGTTCCTGAAGCTTCATGCACCGCAAATATTTTAGCGGAGATCTCCTTACTCCATTTTCCGGGTATTTTAAACCCATGTTTGTTGTTCTTAAAAAAGACGTTCAAAAGCTTCATTTCCGGTAAATCGAATAAAGCTTTCAGAATTCCTGATGGATTAAAATAAAGGGAACAGGCACGGATATTTTTGCTTTCATCGCCGACAAAATAGGCCGGACTGGATTTAAAAAGATGAGGTAGATTTGCACCAATCAGAAATACGTCCCCTGCAGAAAAGGAATGCATGTTGTTCCCTGCAATCAGTGTTCCCTCCCCTTCCTGAACCCAGGTGATCTGCCATTCATCATGACGATGAAGGTACTGGTAGAAATGAGGCTGGCAGATATGCTCTGATATCACACTCTTATCATCCGGTACAAACAAGGTAAATGGAAATACTTTCATATTTGGTTGCTTTACTGGGAGTTAATATACGGATATTAACTCCCAGTTACCAAAACAAACCATGATCATGTTAAAATATGGTCAATACCTGTTAATATATGTCGATCAGAACCTGGACGGAGAAAATGATTTGAGGTCAATTGCCGTCTGTTCTCCCGAAATAAGCTGGCTTACCAGGGCACCTGTAGCCGGCCCAAGACTTAAGCCCATCATACCATGTCCACTCGCAATCACCAGATTTCTCAATTTAGAACTATGCCCGATATAAGGCAACCCGTCTGGCGACGAAGGCCTGAAACCAAACCATACTTTTTCAGCAGAAGGCAAGGCCGGATGCAGATTTGGGAAATACTTCGGCACCGCTTCCACAATTCCTTTCACCCTTTGCATATTGACCCTTTTATTTATTTTATCCAGCTCCATGGTACCGCTGTACCTGATATCTCCGTTCATCGGTGTGATTGCAACCCTTGCTTCACATAACAATGCGGGTATAGTCATTCGCTGCTCAGGTTCTCTTTCCATAAAAGAATAACCTTTGCCCGGCATCAGTGGTACACGGATGTCCATCATTTTTGCAATTGCTGGCGACCAGGAGCCTGAAGCCAGCACATAATGATCTGCCTCCCATGCTTTTTCTCCCGTAAAAACCTTTGTGATTTTCGTTCCGTTCTTTTCAATTGCAGTCACCTCCGCGCGACGAACGATATTGACTCCATTTTGTTCCAGGTAGTTCAATAAAACCTCCATTAATCTTGGAGGATATAAATGCCCGTCGCAACGATAATGGACTGCCCCAAGTACTTCCAGCTGAAGTCCAGGTTGCAGCGCCTGACACTCCTCAGGGCTTAGTATTCCCATATCAAGCCCAAGTTGCCTGGCCTTTTCAGCCAGATGAGCCTCCTCTTCTGCTACCTGTTCCGTTTTATAAAAAGCAAGTATCCCTTTATTTCTCAACTCAAACTCAAACCCAGGCTCCCGGGCAAGTTCTTCAAAAAGCTGCTTACTGAGCAGAGACAGATCTCTTAAGGGTACTGCCGACCGGGATACATGTCCCGCATTTGCTGATTTCAGGAATTTCAATCCCCAGCTGATCAGATTCATATCCAGTGAAGGCCGGACATAAAAAGGACTTTTACTGTTAAACATCCAGCGAATCCCCTGCTGCACCATTCCCGGAGAAGCCAGAGGAACAAAATGACTCGGTACAATCATTCCCGCATTTCCGAAAGAACAGTTATCTGTAATCTCCCCTTTATCTAAAACCGTGACTTTATGGCCCTGCTTCTGCAGGTAATAAGCGGAACTTAGTCCTATAATTCCACCACCGATAATTAAAACATCCGACATTTAATTCTCTTTTTTTTGAAATACAAAACCATTAGATCACCTGAAAACCGTGTGCATACGGATCATCGTCATCAATCTTTATTGTATTGTATCCGTAAACCCTGGCCCAACCTTCCACACTCGGAATGATGGCATCAAGATCTGCTAACTTTAAGACCTCTTCCACTTTACCAGTAAACTTGCTTCCAATAAAACTTTCATGGATAAAGGGCTCCCCTGGTAATAATTTACCTTTTGCATGCCATTGGGCCATGCGGGCAGAGGTTCCCGTTCCGCAAGGCGAGCGGTCTATTGCTTTATCACCATAAAAAACTGCATTACGCGCAGTTGAGCTTGGGTCTAATGGATCTCCTGCCCATAAAATATGGCTACAGCCATTAATCGTCTCGTCCAGCGGATGAACAAAAGTATGTTGTTCATTGATGCGCTTACGGATCACCTGGCTCCAGCTGATCAGCTGAGAAGCGGTATAATTCTGTATTCCCGGAAAATTTTGCTGAGGATCTATAATCGCATAAAAGTTCCCGCCATAGGCCACATCAAAAGTAAGTTTACCAAGTTCAGGACATTGCACTTCAAGATCGGATGCAGCAAGGTAAGCAGGAACATTTCGAAGTTTTACAGCAGTCACTTTTTTGCCCTCCTGCTGATACTCAATCAGGACAAGTCCTGCCGGAGCTTCCATCCGAACTATTCCCGGAACTTTAGGATTTATTAGCCCTTCCTCAATAGCAATGGTAATGGTCCCGATGGTTCCATGACCACACATGGGCAGGCAGCCGCTTGTTTCTATAAACAGAACAGCCACATCATTTGCAGGATCATGCGGTGGATACAGGATACTTCCCGACATCATATCATGCCCTCTGGGTTCAAACATTAAACCGGTACGGATCCAGTCATATTCTCTTAAAAAATGCTGGCGCTTTTCACTCATATTGGCTCCGTTAAGCTGAGGGCCTCCCCCAGCTACCAATCTTACCGGATTTCCACAGGTATGTGCATCTACACAAAAAAATGTTTTACTTGACATTATGCTCTAGTTCGGGTTTGGTTGATCAATCTGTAAATTCCAAGAGGATTGCCGTCTTTGAGCTCCTCAGGTAACAATTCCGGGTCCCAGTCCTGCCAGGCAAGAGGACGGACAAAACGATAAATTGCAGTTGTTCCCACAGAACTAAACCTGCTGTCGTTGGTAGCAGGGAATGGCCCTCCATGCTGCATAGCACCACAAACCTCTACCCCTGTCGGAACCCCGTTCATGATCATTCTTCCTGTTTTATCAGCGATTTTGCTGATCAGTTCCGGATATTGCGTCAGTTCATTCTGAGCAGCAAAAAGCGTAACCGTAAGCTGCCCCTCCAAAGCGGCAATGATTTCTTCCATCTGGCTGACATCATCGGCAATTACCAGCAGCGAATACGGTCCGAAGACTTCTTCCTGAAGTCTGGAAGATGTTAGAAATTGTGCAGCACTGACCTGGGCTATTTTAGCCACAGACTGATGTTGTAAATCTGCATTGTTCTTTCCGGATTCTGCCAGTAACACGACACCTTCTTCCTTTAGAGCCTCCTGGGCACGATTTTCATAGTTGCTAAAGATTCCCGGTGTCAGCATCGTTGCGGTTGGGGTCTCTGAAATCAAGCCAGACAAAGTCTGCTTGAATTGTTCCAGACCTTCAGACTGAACTGCGATTAATAAACCTGGATTGGTACAAAACTGTCCCGCTCCCAGCGTAATAGAGGCTGCACATTTTTTGGCAAGCTCTTCCGGATTCTCTGCAGTTGCCTGCGGAAGTAAAAACACCGGATTGATGCTCCCCATTTCTGCAAATACCGGAATAGGTTGTTGCCGTTGTTGTGCCAGTTTTACCAGCTCCATTCCTCCCTTAAATGATCCGGTAAAAGTCACCGCCTTTGTTTTCGGATGCTTAACCAGATAACTTCCGATGTCATAGCCATCATCGTATAACAGAGAAAACACCCCTTCCGGAACGCCTGATTTATGAATGGCCTTTACAATTGCCGATCCGACCAGACTACTTGTTCCGAGATGTGCAGGATGTGCCTTTACAATGACCGGGCAACCTGAAGCCAGTGCAGAGGCAGTATCTCCTCCGGCAACTGAAAATGCAAGTGGAAAATTACTCGCTCCAAAAACTACCACCGGCCCCAAAGGAACCAGCATCCGGCGGATATCAGCTCTTGGTAAAGGTTGCCTGTCGGGCATAGCGGTATCGATAATCGCCTCTACCCATGATCCCTCTTCTACCAGTTGGGCAAATAGCCTCAGTTGTCCTGTTGTCCTTCCCAGCTCTCCCTGCAATCTTCCTATCGGCAATCCGCTTTCCTCAGCAGCCCTGTTGATCAGGGTATCTCCCAAGGCTGCAATCTCGTCTGCAATACACCTTAAAAAAGCGGCTTTTAAGTCCTTATGAAGATGTTTATAAGTCTGATAAGCCAGTTCAGCACCTTTCAAGGCCTCATCGGCATCGGCTGTTCCTGCCTTAAAGAAACTCCCTTCAAGAGGTTTACCTGTAGCCGGATTTAGAGCGGAAAAACTGCCATTGGCAGTTTCCCGCTCATACGAGCAAATGATATTTTTTCCGTTCATATTATGTTCAATGCTTAGATCCCCCAGCTACCTTCCGGCAATTGCGGACGATTGGCTAATGCATCGTTAATGACCTTTAGTACCCTTTCTCTTTCTTCTCCTTTGATCGCCAGACGCGGTGCCCTTACGGTCTCTGTTCCTATACCTGTTGCAGTCTCCGCAAGCTTGATGTATTGAACCAGCTTCGGATGTATATCCAATTCCAATACCGGCAAAAACCATCTGTAAATGGTCAGGGCTTCCTGAATGCGGTTTTGTTTAACCAGCCTGAATATGGCCACTGTTTCTTTAGGAAAGGCATCTACCAGTCCGGCTACCCATCCATGAGCGCCCATCACCAGGCTTTCCATTGCCAGAGGGTCAACCCCGGTAAGGATTTTAAAGCGGTCTCCAAAACGGTTAATCATCCTGGTCACATTAGAGATGTCTCTTGTTGACTCTTTCACTGCCTGTATGTTCGGGTGTTTCGATAAGACCTCAAACATCTCCAGGGTAACTTCTATCTTATAATCTACCGGATTGTTGTAAATCATGATGGGCAGTGGTGTGCTCAGCGCCACTGCTTCAAAGAATGCGAGCGTCTCTTCCTGATCCGCGAAATAGCGCATCGGTGGAAGCAGCATTAAGCCGTTTGCACCCAATTCCTCTGCCTTTTTTGCCGCAGCAACCGCTTTCTTTGTCGTAGGCTCTGCAATGTTCAACAATACAGGAACCCGGCCGTTCACCACCTTTAAGGTATGCGACAATAATTCAAATTTTTCTTCATCACTCAGCACACTAGCTTCTCCTAATGAACCTCCGAGGATAATTCCATTTGCACCCGCAGCTAATTGTGCCTCCAGGTTAATGTTAATCATGTTAAAATCTAACTCATCCTGAGCTGTAAATTTTGTCGTTACAGCAGGGAATACCCCCATCCAATTGATACTCATACGTTGTTTAGTTTATTTGATAATAAAAAACAGGGGCTAATTATTTTAACAACCCTTGATCAGAATCAAATTTAGTCCATTAACAACCCATCAAATGACCGGATATTAACCAATACCTCCAGTAAATACACCAGATACTTAAAATCCATTTTCTTCTAACCAATGCTGGCACATATCCATCCATTTATCCTTGTTATTGGGATTGTCTAACCCAAACCCGTGCTCACCAGCCTGGAAAACATGCATGCTGGCTTTCACTTTAAATCTCAGCAATGCATCAAAAAAATCAAGACTGTTTTTAACAGGAACCGTACCGTCGTCTACAGTATGGACCAGGAAGGTCGGAGGAGTATTGGAGCTGACATGCTTTTCATTGCTAAACAAATCCAGCAACGCTTTCGGAGCATTCTTTCCAATCAGCCTTTCCCTGACACCACTTGGTATCAGCGGATCAAAAAGGATAACCGGATATACCAGTACCATAAAATCAGGACGAAGATTAATATTTTCTTTATTCTCTATAACAGACCAGTCCTGATGTGTTCCCAGTGTGGTAGCCAGATGCCCGCCTGCTGAAAAACCGGCCAGGCCTACTTTTTTCGGATCAATACCCCATTCTATGGATCTTTTACGTACCATCTGCATTGCTTTTTGTAAATCCTGCAATGGACCGATGGTTTTATCGATCATCACCTTATCGTGTGGCATACGATATTTCAGCAAAAAAGCGGTAATCCCAATTTTATTAAAGGCCTTTGCAATAGCAACATTGTTCTCCATGCCTGGCAAAACCAAATAACCGCCCCCCGGGCAAATGATTACGGCTGTCCCGGTAGATTTACCTTTTTCGGGAAAATAAGGGGTAATGCTGGGATTGCTTAAATTACGGGTCAGACCAGAACTGTCTACATGTTCCACATAATCTGCAGGAGCTTTTTTCGAATTGGGGATAATACCTTCATACAAAGGGATGGCTTTTTCCTGCGCAAAGGAAAGTTTAAAAAATGAGGCTAAAACCAAAATAACGATTACTCTTTTCAATTTCTTCAGATTTACTTAATGATACAATGAATTGACTAGTGTCAAAATTAGACCATCAGCAAGAAGAGAAATATGCAAAAATGCTCAAAACAGTTACCTCAGTTTTCTAAAGTTCAGTGGCTGGATTCCATGGCCCGATTTGAATGCCCTGGAAAATGCACTTACATTTTCAAATCCACACCTCCAGGTAATTTCATGTATCGGCTTATTGGTAAATTTCAATAAATCGGCAGCATGCTTTAACCGGATCCTGATGAGGTATTGATGTGGGGTAACCTGAAAAACAGCTTTAAATTGCCTGACCAGTTGAGGAACCGACAAACAGGATAAGCTACTGATTGTATTTAAATCCGGGCTCTCCATATAAGTGGAGTGCAGGATATCTTTAGCCATACACAAACGCCTGTAAATTTCCGCTCTTGTACTTGATTTAAGGGCGGAAACCTGTCCTGCACGCTGTGATTCAGATTTATACGTCCTGATCAATTGAAACAATAAGAACACCAGGTGTTCATCCATCATTGTTTCATTGTAGCCCTGCTGGTCCAGCGTAGCAAGTAATCCCGATAGTTGCAATTGTAGTTCAGGTGTGATGTGATTTAAAGTCTGAAAAAATTCCAGTGTTTCCGGGCTACCGGCGACTGGTTCATCCAGCAAAAACTCCTCTTTAGATATGGCATGACGAAAGACATCAGAAGCAAACTCTTTCTTAAAAAAGACAGACAGGATTTTCAATTTCTCTCCGTTGTCACTCGTACAGGAATAGTGCTGGTCATCATTTAAAATCAGGAACTGTCCTGGTCGTATCGCAAGTCTGTGCCCATTAATTCCATACCATTCCTCACCACTTAGTACCGTTTTAAAAGAAAGACAGCCCACATGATCATCACAATTACTCGAGCTGCTCTCCGCATTAAAAATGATATTGTGTTTTTTAAACCTGCTGAAATGCAGTGCTTCATCAAATCCTGGCTGAGTATGGTCTGGCAAGCGGGTAAAATACATAGCTACAAGATAGCAATTTGTACGGAGCTCTTAAAATAGGAACAGGTACGTGACCAAACGTACCTGTAACCTAACTAACTTAACTCGGAGGGCGTTAATTCGTTTTTGATCTTACCATCCCGGATTTTGTTTGATATCCGGATTCAGACTCATCTGATCGATAGGGATCGGGGCAAGGTAATCTCTTTGGATACTGAACTGGTATCCTGAAGCCATTGCAGGTATATTTTTAAACAATTCGATATAACCATTTCCATCAACGGGATAAGTAGCCAGACTAGCTGCCGGAACAAGACCTGTCCACTGACTTAAAATCGCTCCTTTAGGTTTCCATCCCACCAGTAATTCATCGGCTGCAGCCCAACGGTAAACATCATCCCTGCGGTATCCTTCACAAGCCAGCTCGACCCTTCTTTCCCTGCGTATTTCATTGATCACCGGACTTAAACCCGGAAACTCCCATTTCGGATCATTCACAATTCCTCCAACCTGTAATGCAGGCATCCCTACACGGCTTCTTAATTTGTTTACCGATAGATCGGCATCAGCCTGACTAAAAGTTCCCAGCTCTGCTTTGGCTTCTGCATAAATCAATAATGCTTCTGCAAACCTGAAAATAATATAGCCGGTAGTTCCTCTGTCCTGCTGCTGGGTATAATCCGGGTTATGTCCTTTATAAACCTGATAGCCCGTTGCCGGTTTCTGCTCGTTTGGAGAAGTGAAAGTGGGCACTTCAAAAATGGCCGCCGCGGCTCCATTTGGCCGGTTATTGGTTACTATATGGTTTCCATCATTCACATATAAGGTTTGTACCATTCTCGGATCTCTGTTTTTAACTACATTGACCAGGGTAGCATCTCCCTGATACAATGGATTTCCGGTGATTGGTTTACCATCTGTACATAAATAATAATCGATCAGGTTTTTAGTGATTCCTCTTCCCGCTCCTGTATTCGTATAACGGTGCCAGTAATGGCCTCCGTTTGAATTCAGATCAAATTGCCGCCAGAGCATCACTTCCGGGTTTCCATTATAGTTGCTTTGATTGAACAGTTTCCAATAACCATCCGTTCCTGATGTTGCAGCCAATCCGTTCCCATCAGGATTATCGATCAGATCTTTAGTTACTGCTGCTGCCTTTTCCAGGAATTTAGTGCCTGTGGAACCACTTACCCCGAAAGGAGTATTGGCATGGTATTTTTCCCAGGTTCCTTCAAAAAGGGCAATTCTTGCCTGAAGCAACTGCGCAATTTGTTTATTCACCCTGGAAGCCTGTGCCTTGTTTTTGGAAGGCAGGTAGCTGACCGCCTTATCCAGGTCGTTCATAATGGAATCGACCACGATAGCCCTGGATAAACGGGCTCCTTTTAACTGATCCAACACCGGATTCATAGGCGTATTTACCCATGGGAGGTCTCCAAACTGTCTCAGTTTACTAAAGTAAAACCAGGCCCTGAAGAACAGGGCTTCTCCGACAAAACTTTTCTTGTTGTCCCAGGCCCCGGTTACCTTATTGTAATTCGCCATAAAGTAATTGATGTTCCTCAACATGGACCAATCTCCGGAAGCCCAGCCGCCGCCTGCACCTGGAACCACTCTGGTTCCATTTAAAGTCCCGTCAACAGACATGGTAATCATGTTGTCGCTCCCCTGGTCTGCATCCAGACCGTACGGTCCTATCGTACCAAAAGCACTGATCGTGGAAGGGAAAGCGGTATAAAAGTTATTTACATAAAGTTGAAGGTCATTGGGTGTTTTCCAGAACTCTGCCTCACTGATACTGGTTTCCGGGGTTTCGTTCAGAAAGTCTTTCTTACAGCCTGCCATAAACATCAGGCCCATAAGAATCAACAGATATAGTTTATTGCGCATAATCGTATTTTTTTTCATCGCCTGTAGAGTTAAAATGTGACACTTAATCCGGCTGAGTAACTTCTCTGAAGAGGGTATACTTTTCCTTCATTTAAAGTAAGTTCAGGGTCCAGCGCTTTTGTAAATTTGGTAAAGGTGGCCAGGTTTTCAATACTTAGATAAACCCTTACTTTACTGACTTTGATGCGGTCAAGAACTGCCTTTTTCAGGGTGTAACCCAACTGAACATTCTTAATCCTCATATAGGCTGCATTTTGAAGGTATTTGGTCTGCACCTGTGTATTTTTACCATTCTGCCCGCTCATATAATATTTAGGATAATAACCATTCGGGTTATCTGGTGTCCACCTGTCCATATGGGTGGTAAACAGGGAACTCTGCCATTCATCGCCTACGATACCCCAGAAATAGTTGCCTCCGATTGCGGCATCACGTTTTCCTACACCCTGAATAAAAATCATAGCGTCAAAACCATTCCAGTTCGCGTCAGCAGTAAGACCGTAGCTATAGCGTGGTGTATTGTTTCCGATTACCCTGCGATCACCCGGATCAGCAAGGGTATTTGTTCCTGCATCTATTTTACCATCTCCATTCAGGTCTGCATACCTGATGTCTCCTGCTGTCCATGGATTGCCATCAATTCTGGATTGAGAAGGTGCAGCGGCGGCTTCTTCTGCACTCCCAAAGAAACCGACCGTCTGATATCCCCAGATCTCTCCCATTTGCTGGCCCTGATACCAGGTACCTAAATCGCCTGTAGGATTTGGATAACGAACTACTTTAGCTTTATAATCGCTCAATACTCCTTTAAGTCCATAATTCACATTGCCAATTTTCTCTCTCCATCCCAGAGATAACTCCCAGCCTCTGGTTTCAATTGCAGAGTTGTTGATTCTCGGAGCTCCGGTTCCTAAAATGGCAGGTAAGGCAGCGGCAGGCCCCATTACATCATTTGCTTTGCGGATATACCAATCAAAGGTTGCATTTAACCTGTTTCCTAAAAATGCGGCATCCGTTCCAAGGTTTAGTGTAGAAGTACTTATCCAGGTTAAAGAATTGTCTACCAGACCAGGTAAACTTACCGCAGCCTGTCTGGATCCCCCAAAGAGCCAGGAAGTGTTGGTAGGACTTGTGGTACCCAGACTCGGATAGAAAGGATAATAATCGTCTTCTAAGAACAGCTGATCTCCCAGTTCTCCATATGATCCCCGGAATTTCAAACCATTCACATATTTTTTCACCGGTTCAAAGAAAGACTCTTTGTCTACATTCCATCCTGCAGAGATCCCGGGATAAGCCTTCCACCTTACGTCAGATAAAAAGCGGGAAGTTCCGTCATAACGGGCACTCAGCTCCAACAGATATTTTTCTTTATAATTATAGTTAAACCTTCCAAAAAAGCCTTCTGAAGCCAGTTTTCGAACTCTATCAGAGATAGAAGGCGTTGTTCCATATGAAGTAGATAAAGAAGGTATGTTATCCGAATATAAGTTATTGTTACTCGCTCCATAAGATTGAAAAGCGGTATAATCGCTCACGAAACCACCCATTATACTCAGGTAATGATCTCCCAGTTCCTTTTCATATTGGGAATAGATGTTCACCACTTCATGTTGTACCCTTTCATTATATCTGGAGAATCCATTAGGAGTGGTTCCTCCTATTGTGGCCTGAGAACCATCAGGTAAGAAAGTAAACAAGGTTTTAAGGTGGGTATTCTGATCAAAATAGGTTCCATCAAAAGTATAATTTGCTGTTGCGGTCCATCCTTTGGCCAGTTTCAGGTTAAGTTCACCTGTCAGCAGTCCTTTATCTCTCGCCGTCAGGTCCCTTCCTCCTTCTTTTTGTAACTGAACATTGCTTTCTGCTGAAATCCGTCCATCAGGATTGTACAATTGAACCGTAGGAAATTTGCGTGCGATCTGATGCATATAAGCCCGCTCGCCACCACCGGTTTGTCCGGCGTAAAGATTTGGTGTATCAAACAATTCCCTGGAAAAGCTTCCTCTGAAATTAAAGGTAAGCCATTTGGTTACGTCTGAGGTTAGGTTTGCCCGCAGGTTATAGCGCTTATATTTGTCATTTCCATAATTATACATTCCGCTTCTATCGTTAAGCCCTGCACCAATAAAATAAGTAGAGGATTCAGAACCGCCAGTTACACTCATATTGTGTTGCTGACTATAAGAGCGGTCCTTATAATAGATTTTAAACCAGTCATTATTTGAATTGGCAGCATTCCATGATAAATAGCTATTATTAGCCGGATTAGGATCCTTTATGGTTTCCGTAGCCAATGTTCCGGCCTGGTAATCCTTGATTCGCTGAATGGTTGCGGCATCATAAAAAGGGGATCTTCCTGCATTGATAAAAGCTTCATTATAGATATTGGCAAAATCCAGGGAATTTACCATTGTCGGCAAATTGAAGATTTTGTTCATGGAAATGTTATTGTTGTAGGTGATGCTTGGCGCTTTCCCGCGGCTTCCCTGTTTTGTTTTGATCAAAATTACTCCATAAGGTGCACTGGATCCATAAATAGCAGCTGATGCGGCATCTTTAAGCACAGAAATACTTTCCACATCATCCGGATTAAGCGCGTTGATGTCTCCACCCTGAACGCCGTCTATTACAATTAATGGTGAGGCAGGAGTTCCCAAACCGGTATATCCGCGGACGTTAATTCTCTGCGTTGCATTTGGCGCACCACCCCCGCCTCCGATACTGACATTCAGGTTGGCTACCTGCCCTTGTAAGGCCTGGCTCACCCGTGTAATCGGACGATCCGCCAGGTCTTTCCCCGTAACCTGAGCAACTGCACCGGTAAGGCGTGCTTTCTTTTGACTACCGTAAGCGACCACCACTACATCATCAAGTTCATTTGGTTTCGGCACCAGCTTAATCACCATATTTTGAGCCGAGGTCTTGATTTCCTGACTGATATAACCTACAAATGAAACCTCAAGAGTGACATTCTCCTCCACATTCTGGAGTACAAACGCTCCCGTGGCATCGGTAACCGTTCCTTTGCCTCCTCCTTTTACTTTAACGGAAGCTCCGGGTAAAGGCCCACCATTCTCATCTACCACCTTACCCCTCACCTCTATAAAGCGGAAAAGCTGGTTTATCTTTTCAGAAATGATGGTTTCTTTTTCTCTGATGACGACTATTTTGTCTTCGATGACATAAGCTAAAGGCAAATCTTTAAGGCAGACATCCAGCACAGTCTCCAGTGAAGCATTGTTAAAATTTGCATTTACACTGGTCGTATTTTTTACTTTTTTTGCAGACCAGATGATGTTGTACCCGGTTTGTTTGTTGATTTCATTAAACACCTGTTTAAGGGTGGCATTTTTTCTGGAATAAGTAACTTTTTGGGCGAAGCCGGTTGCGCTTACCTGCAGCGCAGTCGCAATCAAAAAGATGACGGTCAGTTTTATACTTCTCAGAAATTTAAGGGTGTAACCAGGAGGCACACCAAGACTTTTAGTATAATTTTTATACATTTGGTTGTTCTTTTTCGTCTGATTGCCAAAGCTTTCGACAGTTTCGGGCAAGCAGAAAAGGATTTAAGAAAATGGTTGAATCAATTGTTTTCAGTGATCACAGAACATGGGTCAGGGGCGTTCCAGCGCTCCTGATTTTATGGATCCTGAATCTGATAGCCGGTTGGGCTAAGGATCTTTTTCTATACGTCTCATACTGTTTTTGGTTAGGTTAGGTTTTAATATTTAGTTTCTGGTCTGATTCTGTTATTTTTTATGCTTGACGAGGATTCTTTTCCCTTCCAGCCTAAAAGTTACTGTTTTGGTGAGCTCCAGCATCCTCAATACCTTGGAGACTTTTTCTGACCTGCTGATGATGGCACCGAATTCCAGCTCTTTAAGGTCTGGTTCCTCAAATTCTATCTCGACATCATACCACCGGGATATCTTCTTCATGATGCTTTCCAGGGATTCTTCATCGAATCTGAAATACCCCATTTTCCAGGCCATTACACTTTCAATATCCGCTGGAACCACCTTTATATTTCCGGCATTGAAGATAGACTGCTGTTCGGGCTTGAGACGTGTTCCGTTTACGCCCACGCTCCCTTCCAGCAAAGTGGTATAGGTTTGTTGTTCATCAGGATAACTACTGATGTTAAAATGCGTTCCAAAGACAGCCACTTCCTGTCCGGCGGAACTCACTTTAAAGACCTTCTTTGCATCTTTAGCTACCTCGAAATAAGCTTCGCCAATCAGTTCTACACGGCGTTCCCTGCTAGCGGAAAAGTTCGTTGGAAACCTGAGCGATGAAGCCGCATTCAGCCAGACCTGTGTCCCATCCGGTAGGTTCACCTGGTACTGCCCTGCTCTGGGGGTACTGATGGTATTATAATCCACTTTATTTCCTGCAGAAGGTAATACGGTATAAATCAGTTGTGCATCTTTTCCTTTAGTGATCCTGACCCCTGCCTGTTCTGCCAGCTTTCCCGCTTTGCTATCGGTAAGGGATAGCTTTGTACCATCAGAAAGTGTTAGAAAAGCCTTATTTGTTCCCGGTAAAATGTCCTGGTTTTCAGAAATTTCCGTATGATCCCCGGATGCAGAAGGATATTGGTAAAAGAACAGTCCAACAGAAAGGCTGATCAACAAGATGGCCGCTATAGCGATACGGTACCGGATCAGAAAGGGTTTTTCCTGCCGGATTTCCTGTTGGATTTTTTTAAACAGCCGTGTCTTATGCCAGTCCTCATTATTGACAAAGGCCTCCGGAATCTCCAGTTCCAGTTCCTGATCTTTGTTATACCAATTGGCAAACTCGACTTCTTCTTCGGCTGTAATTGTTTTATCCAGCCATTTAGAAGCCAGTTCCTGATACCGTTTATTTTCTTTAGAATCGTCCATCCGTTATAAGGGCTATATAACAGAGGTCTCTTGTAAAAGACGAATCCCTTAGTGCGCTAAAAAATATTTTTTACAATAAGGTTGTCATAAATTGATTTAGCCCTGCACGCAAAGTTTTAATGGCTTTTCCTAGGTGGGCTTCAACGGTCTTTTCAGATATTTCCAGCTCCTCGGCTATTTTTTTCTGGGATAAACCTTCCTCCCTGCTCATCCGGTATACGATGCGGCATTTTTCAGGTAAAGTACAAACAAGTTTCTCTAAACGTTCCTTGAGTTCTAAAAAGTCAAGCCACTCCTGAGTGGAATCGTCTGTAATTCCTTTCATACCCAAACTGGCAGTATATTTTTGCTGGTGGTATTGTTTATCCAGGGACTTGATGACCCGGTATTTTACAGAAACAGACAGGTAGGCAGAAAGGCTGGAAGTAATCTTTAAGCTATCCCTTCTGTTCCAGAGAGAAACGAAGATATGCTGTACAATTTCTTCTGCCTCTTCCAGGTCCTTTATTTTATGTGCCGCAACGAGGAACAATTTTTTCCAATACCGGTTATAGATCTCAGTAAAGGCGGTATGATCCCCGTTCTCAAGCAAGCCGGTTAATTCCGGATCAGTAAAACTGCGATACCTATTCATGATTCTTCCCCTTTTTTAAATTCTAAAGAATAAGACCATCGAAACCGGTCCTTCTGTAAGTATGTCCCCTCACAATTGTAACAAAAAAATTAGGCAAAATGCACGGAGGAGAACCACAAAAAGTTGCGCATACGTTTGCATTATACATTTCAAACGTATGCGTAAATTGGGATTGAAGAATGATGAATAACCAGACCTATTATTAAATACAATTATATCAAGATACAAACCACACAAAGATATCAACATATCATGATATCAATATATAGAGATTCCGTCTGAAACCCTTCCGAAATCTTTTGTAGGTGCATTTAATTTTAATTGATTGTTACTTGGTTGTTATTAGGTAGTTGATAGGTCAATCATTGGTCTGTTAGACCTTTTAACAACGTCTTTACCCCTTAGCAACAATTAACTTTAATTAAGCATACGTTAATATTATATGCAAAACATTTCGTAACTTACTGTCAATAAAACCTAATAAGTTAATTAAAAGCATAAATATGGGAAAATTGATAAACGGGATATTTGGCGGATTCCATGGCAGAATCGGCAACCTGGTAGGTTATACCTTAAAAGGTAAACACATCATCAGAAGAATAGGTGTCAGCACTAAACCGCTTACCCCCGCAAGAAAAGCGAATTGCCAAAAAATGAAGGTGGTCAATGAAATTCTGAGCCCTTCACTCCCTGTTATCCGGGCCGGATTCCGTCTGGCGGTTACCGGAACGGACAAAAACGAGTATAACGAAGCCGTTTCTTATAATAAACTGAATGCCCTTCAGGGAGAATATCCGAACATCAGCCTGGATTATACTAAGGTACTGGTCAGCATGGGAGATCTCCCTATGGCGTTTAATCCTGCAATCAGCCAGAATGCTGATGGCAATGAAATCGAATTCAGCTGGGAAGTACCGGCTGATTTGTCCTATCAATATGATAACGACCGTGCCATGCTGATGATTTATTTCCCGGCATTGAAAGTAACCTGTTATCATTTGATCGGATCAAAAAGAACGGAAGGGAAAGACACCATCCGTATCGATGCAGCCCATGCAGGAGAACGTATGGAAGCTTATATCTCTTTTATCAAAGACGATGGAAAGGCGGTATCAAACAGTGTTTATGCCGGTTCCCTGAATACAAAGCCTAAAGTTAACGCTGAGATAAAACCTGAAAAAGAAACAAAGATCCCGGATAAAGAGGAACAAATTCAGAATAAGCCAGAAAAATCATCTCTTCGTTCTGAATTATCTGCCGAAAGAAATGATCTTTCCTCCGCTCCATCCTGAGTAATAGTTCTGAATAGAAACTAAGATTGTAAAGCAGGAAAAATAGTGAGAATGACCCATCTAATAATTAGATGGGCGGGTTTTTCTATGGCTGCTGTATTATAATAAAATGATTTCCTCAACTGAAAGCTTCGTGATTCTGGAAACCTGCTCAACTGACATTCCGGTTTCTCTGAGCTCCCGGGCAATAGCTGACCTCTCTTCCAATTTTCCTTCCAATTTTCCTTCTATCTTTGCCTTTGCCCCCGCTTCCGCACTGGCTGTAGCGAGGCCATTCTTATAGTCCCACTTCGCTTTTAAATTGGATTCATAAATTCTCCGTTGCGCTTCTGTTAGTTTACTCACCTCTGCAATTTTAAATAACTTTTGAAAGATTCCCTTATTGAGGTATAATGGTATCTTTTCCAAACGGCTCATATTTTTAAGAATATAGAACCATTTATCCAGATCCGATTCCAGCTCATGTTCCTCTTTATCAAAATTAGGTAATTCGAGAAACTTAAACCCCAACCCTTTATAAAAAACTTTACCGGTATCTTTATTCATTAAAGCAATATCATGCAAACAACTATCCCCTTCGTTATTTCTAAATTTGAATTCCAATATTGCAATTAAATGCACTTCCTTAAGCTGGACATCTCAGCTGGACTTCCCTTTGGGAAACTGTTCGCTGACCAATCTGGATAAATAATAAATGCATCGATCATGAAAATACGTTTGCTCTGTACGCTGCATTTCAATAATAAACTGATCTCCTTCCTTTCCGGTACACATCAGGTCAAAATACACTTTCTTGTACTTATTGGTACTTGCGGCATATTCAGTGGGACTGAAAACCAAATCAACAATTTCTTTTTCTCCGTCAAAAATCGCATTCAGAAAATTAATCATGATATCTTTACTGGGTTCACTTCCTAGAAGGTGTTTAAAACCAAAATCAGTAAGCGGATCGATAAAACGAGCGCTGGTGCCAGATGCTATAGCTGTAATTGTCATAGGCTAACTTATGTATAACAATACAGAAAATCAAATTTAAATTAAATTATTATCTCAATAATTAACAACATAAACCGACTTCGAGGTATCTGAACAAGACAGGATGATTCCACCGGCAACACAACATTTCTTTGCAGAACGAATGAAAGCTGAAACGATCAGTTTACCTTCAAGTCATGCTTCTATGGCTTCCCACCCACAGGAAATCGCTGATTTGATCCTGAAAGCAGCAGAAACACTTGAGGCATAATTTCCAGTTGATTTATTAAGAATTAAAAAAGCCTGATCTTTAAAAGATCAGGCTTTTTTTAGTTAACCAGAAAGGGTTTCAAACTTTCTTCCGGAATAAACTCCACCCGGTACGGCATAATGCTCGTATTTAACATCCATAAAAAAGTACCGGTAAAATTAGTGAGTACCACAATATGTCGCTTGGAAGTGGTCTGTAATATCGCTTTTCGATCAACTAAATAGGCACTTCCCATACGTTCGTTATAGATCTCTGAAGGAAGCTTAGTTTCTGTGATCAGCTTCGCCTGCTTCTGTTGCTCATCCAGTTTAAAGATCAGCGTTCTAGATCGCTTTTTACTCGTTCCATTATCAAACAGCATCAGGTTACCATCGCTGTTCATATGTACCGCATGGCCCTGATCAAAGGCGCTTCCTGCAGGCATTTTAAAATCCCCGTCCTTACCAAATTTCCAAATCACTTTTCCTGTTTTAGAATCGATTTTCCAGACCTGTCCGTTGTTATAAAATGAGATCAGGTAATTGCCATCAGCATCATAGTTCAGACTATTTGCATGCATCCAGTCTTTTTTGTCCCTGACTACATTTTTATCCTTTAACGGATCCAGCTCATCAAAAACAGACCAGCTCCAGATCTTTTTCCCTTGCCGGTCTAACACCATAATGCCATCGCTTTTTACCGTATCCTGCTTTCCACCTCCATATTTGCTCAGGTCAAAGATCTTTTGCTCTACACAAAGTGTTACGACCTGATCTTTTTTATTGAGTAAAATCTCATGATGGATAGTTTGCTTAAAATCTTTCTCTCCCTTTTTCAGGTGTAGCAGCGTATCTCCATTTAAAGAAACCTCCAATATCTCATTCCCGTAGCTGGTTGGATATTCTTCATTGCCTAAAATGGAAAGGATTGTTTTATTTTGGCTGAAGTGGCTGGTTTTAAACCCCGTTCCTGTTACCTGATGGTACCATTTGATCTCTCCTCTGGCATTGATCAGAAAGATGACACCAGGAAGTTCCCGCTGATAAATCAGCATAAAGCCTTTTTTAAAAACTTCAGGAATAACTTTTTGATCCGGGGCAGTGACTTTAAAAAGATCATGGATCCAGACCGGAAAATTCTGGGTGGCAAAATCATAGATTTTACTTTCTGCCTTGCAGCTTCCATCTTCGGTAATGACTTTATACTGGTAAGATTGCTTCGGCATCAGGTTGGTCATCATCAGGTGATGGTTCTTTTTATTCCTGGAAACCGGCGTACTGAATACCTCTTTTTCTTTTCCTTTTACCCAGTATTCGATCCTCGCATTTAAAGGCTCGGAAAGTACCACATCGGCATTTACCTTCAACGTGTTCCGCCCCGGGTTACTCAGCTTAACCTCTACGATTTTCTGATCACAGGTATTGCTACAAGCGGCAAGCAGGCCTAAAAACAAAAAAGGGAAGCTGATTTTAATCCATCTCATATGCTGTAAATGAAAAATCGGGGCAGCATGTACTGCTGCCCCGATCAAATATAATTAATATTACTGTCTGCCTGCGTTATTCAGATTTGGGTTTAAATCCGTCTGAGTCTGAGGATAAGAAAAATACTTATCTCTGGCAATGTTTACATTCGCCGGCTTACCGATCTTTTGAAGGTAGTTGTTTACCACCTGCTGATACATGCCTGTGCGGATCAGATCCTGTCTGCGTTTACATTCAAAGAAGAACTCCCATCCACGTTCCTGCAAAATGGCAGTACGTAACGTTTCTTTGGTATAACCAGCTGCAGGTCCAAGTAAAGTTGCTTTCGAACGTGCTTTTACCCTGTTGATCAGGTCTATACTTTGTTGTGTAGGTCCGTTCAATTCATTTAGCGCTTCTGCATGACACATGATGATATCCGCATAACGAAGAATCGGAATACCATGTCCATCATAATAAGTTTTGGAACCTGAAGGATCCGCATATTTTTTGGTGGCCACATCAGGCAGATAATAAACTCCTGCCGGCGGTGTAGTTTGCCCTGCAGGCGCCTGCATATAATGCAATTTATCAGAGCCAATATAATCGTAATAAAACATCTCACGACGCTCGTCATTTGGCGCATAAGAATTCCAGAAGGACCAGCTCGCCGCATAATACTGCCAACGATCAGCAACTTCTGTATTGTTTAAAGGCCCAAAGTGGTTCATTAATTCCGTACCATCGTTTAGCGCATCTGCAAGTGCACTAAAGATCGACTCCTGACACCATTTGTTGCTCTCTGCGAATAAACCTTTATAAGAAGGGAATA
Source organism: Pedobacter steynii (assembly GCF_001721645.1). Lineage (NCBI taxonomy): Bacteria > Pseudomonadati > Bacteroidota > Sphingobacteriia > Sphingobacteriales > Sphingobacteriaceae > Pedobacter > Pedobacter steynii. The sequence continues at coordinate 988,784 of NZ_CP017141.1, forward strand.
AATCATACTCGTTTAAAGCATTCACTTTTTGGATGGTCGACAAAGCATCCTGCCATTTGTGCTCCCGCATGTATAATTTCACCAGTAAAGAAAGCGCAGCACCTTTGGTTACACGTCCTACATCGTTAGTCGGATACATTGTTTTGCTTTTATAATTTACCGGCAGATTGGCCGCGGCAAATTCCAGGTCAGCAATGATGAACTGATTGATGTCTTCTACACTTGAGGGCGCTACCTTGGTTACATAATCAGGATTCTCTACATTCTTCTCTGTTACCAGAATTACCGGACCAAAAGCATCCGTTAAGTCCATATAGCCCAATGCCCTCAGGAACCGGATTTCGGAAAAATACTGGTTCCGCTCTTCAGCTGTCAGGGTTTTGATCCTCGGAATATAAAACAATGCATTGTTCGCGTCAGAGATCATTTTATATTGATGCTGATAGGCGAAATTAGTGTATTTATTGGTTGGTGACCATTGCGCATCCGAAAGCAGGGAGATGTCTCCCGACTGAAATGAATGGCCGATATCTGTAGTAAAATCGGTAATTGCCATCTGGAAACCAGCATAATACTGGTAGGAATCACTGATCCCACTTGGCTGTTTTAAACGGGCATAAACCCCATTTACTGCAGCAATGGCATCTGCTTTTGTTTCGAAGGCATTTACATCTGTTAAAAGGCTGTAAACTTTAGGTTCCGCCATCTTTTTACAGGAGGTAAATCCTATTAAACAAGCTGAAAATATAAATATTGTACGTTTCATAATTAACATTTTAACAGGTTAGAAGTTTACTTTTAAGCCAAGTGTGTAAGAACGGAATGCCGGATACGCATTGAAATCCAAACCAGCTCTTAAGTTAGAGTTTCCGCTATCATTGGTACTTACCTCAGGATCTGAACCTGTGTATTTAGTAATGGTGAACAGATCCTGTGCAGTAAAATAAACTCTTGCTTTACTGATCCCTTTCAGGACGCCTATTTTGGCAGTTGGCAGACTATAGCCAATGGTCAGATTTTTAAGCTTCAGGTAAGAAGAATTCTCTACAAAACGGGAGTTGATGTAATTTCCATATTTGGAAGTAAAATAACCGTTTCTTGGAATGTCTGTATTCTCATTTTGTGGTGTCCAGCGGTTTAAGGCATCAGTACCGGTGTAAGTTTCCAATAGCAATCTATTCATATTGAACAGATTAGAACCTAAAGCACCCTGGAAGAATATACCCAGGTCAAAGTTTTTATAGGTAAAATCGTTGCTAAAGCCTAAAACAAAACGCGGATATGCATGTCCTAATACTTTACGGTCGGCGGAATTGACAATTCCATTGCCATCCAGATCTGCATATTTCGGATCACCAGCTTTAGAACCCGGCTGTGGAGCATATACCTCGCCCGTTTTAATCACTCCAATATACTCATAACCAAAAAGTTCACTCAGCTCTCTACCTACAGCCAGCTTGGTAAAATCAGCCGCCGGTACGGAACCGTCAGGATTTGCAGTTTGGCTAATGATAGATGGTCTTCCATTTAAATCCAAAGCCTTCTGTTTATTATAGGCTATATTTAAGGTAGTGTTCCAGCTTAAGTCATCATTTGAAATGTTTTTGCTGCTGATGGAAAGTTCAACCCCTTGGTTTTGCAAGGAGCCACCATTAACCAACTGGCTATTAAACCCATTGATTTGTTCAATAGGCAGATCCAATAATAAATCCTTCGTCGTTTTTTTATAATAATCTATAGTTACGTTTAAGCGGTCTTTCAAAAAGCCCATGTCCAGACCTGCATTAAACTGCGCATTACTTTCCCATTTCAGGTCAGGGTTAGCCAAACGTGTAGCCACTAATCCACCAGCACTATGCCCCCCATCATCCAGCGTCACATTGGTTGGACCAAAAGTGGCCATGTAAGCATAATTATCGATCCTGTCATTACCTGTCACTCCATAACCAGTTCTGACTTTCAAGCTCGAGAATACCTTATTATCCTTCATAAAATCTTCATCGCTGACTTTCCATGCCAATGATCCTGAAGGGAAAAGCCCGGCACGGTTATTAGGACCAAACTTTGAGGAAACATCCTGACGTAAAGTAAATGTAGCCAGGTACCGGTCTTTCAGGCTATAGTTTACACGTCCAAAATAAGAGTACATAATGGCCTCATCCTTATAACTCAGGGAAGCAATCCTTTCGGTACCTGCATCTAATCTGTGGTATAAATACTTATCTGTTGAAAATTTCTGCACCTGAGTATAATGTCTTTCGTAAGTATCAAACTGGTAAGAAAAACCAGCCAATGCAGTTAAGGAATGAATTCCTCCAAAAGTCTTTTTGAACGTTAAGTACGATTCCATCAGGTTCCTGGTGGTATTAAACTCATTTACCGCAGCCTGCCCGCCCACTTTATTACCAGGAAGCAAGGTGGTAGGTAAATACGTTCCTTCTTTAGTAGCCGAGAATTCGGTACCTCCGCTAACATGTAAAGTAAGGGGTTCAATAATTTTCAGATCACCAAATATATTGGCTGTAAGTTTATTATTGAAACGCTCATTAGTCGGTTCCAATAACCAGGCTAAAGGATTGTCCTTTCCATTTCTAACCCCGTATGTACCATTTGCATTATAAGCAGGAATAGCTGGTGAAGTAAGCATAAGCCCGTAGAGTACATTTGAAGGCACGATATTCCCATCATAAGTTTTATACTGAGCAGAAGCACGCGCACCGTAAGCATTAGCACCTACTGTTAACCTGTTATTTACCTTATGATCAATATTAAAACGACCTGAATAGCGGTCATAATCTGTTTTTTTCAAAGCTCCCAACTGGGAAAAATAGTTTCCTGAGATGGAAATTTTAGTGCCTTCATTCCCCCCTCTGATGCTGAGGTTATAATTTTGTACGCCTGCATTACGTGTAGCAAGGTCAAACCAATCAGTATTGACATTGCTGTTCAGATCTGCTGCTGTATATTCAGGCGGGTTTCCCTGCTCGATGGCTTTTGCATTGGCAATGGCTTTGAAATCAGTTGCATTCATCAGTTCTGGTTTCGTTTTGATGCGCTGCGTTCCATAATACCCTTCCAATTCCACAATAGACTGACCTGTTTTACCCCTTTTAGTGGTAATCAATACTACACCATTTGCTCCACGGGAACCATAAATTGCAGTTGCAGAAGCATCCTTAAGGATCTGGATATCCTCAATATCACCCGGAGCGATATCTTTTCCATAATCAGAGATGAATCCATCGACTACATATAAAGGTTCATTGGTTGATTTAATAGAGTTACCGCCGCGGATACGGATAATCGTAGTTCCACCTGGTGCAGCACTGGCCTGACTAACCTGTACCCCCGAAGCACGGCCTTGAATGGCTTGCGCAACATTCGATGTTACCCCTCCAAGATTCAGGCTTTCTTTACCAATAGAACTAATAGAGCCCGTCAGGTCTTTCTTTTTAACCGTACCATAACCTACAACCACGACCTGGTTCAGGTTATTTTCTGTTTCAGTTAAAACAATATTGAGCTGGGTTTTCCCAGCCAGTTTAATTTCCTGGGCATCATAACCGATAAAAGAAAATTGCAGGACACTGGATGGCTCCAATGCCGCAAAACTGAAATTTCCTTTCCCATCAGTCACAGTTCCCATCTGCGTTCCTTTTACTTTTATGCTTACGCCAGGCATTGGTGCCCCGGCAGCATCGGCTACTTTACCCGTAATTTTCGACCCATTCTGAGCATAACTTTCAATCGATAAAATGAAAGAGATCAGTAGTGAAAATAGTAGAATTTTTGTTTTCATATTTATAGGTTTAGGTGGTGTTAGTGGTTAGTATTGATATTTATTAATAGGTCGGTGTATACCCCCTACTGTTCAGGTAATCAATGATTGGCTGATATGGGCCCAACCGGTGTTGTTCTTCAGAAAAAGGGTCTACAAATGGCTTGTGTGCATAATCTATCGCTTTCTCCTCCGCATGAGGGTAGTCAAAATTTTTAGGATTTGGTCTTTTATGGATCAGGTCTGAATTCACGAAAGAAGCAATATCCAGGGCTTCTTTATCGGTTAAGAAAGGTTTATCTGCAGTAGCCTTATCATGGGGCATATTCGCTTTTAACCATTGTGCCTGCTTGATATTTCTATGCATACTGGAGCCCGGCTGATAACCTTCAGGTCCCCATAATGGCGGATACTGGTAACTGAGTTTGTCTTTTTGCAATAAGCCTTCCCCATCTTTGCCATGACACCTGACACAATGAGCCTGATAGAGTATCTGTCCCCGCTCCGGACTTGCAGCGGTGGTGGGTAATTCAATGCTTTTATTTTTTTGTCCGGGGAAAGGATCTCCTTTTGGGACGAAAGAGTTAATCCATTTAAAATAGGATAAAAGAGCTACCATCTCCGCCCCGTCCAGAGGAAGAGGTTTTCCGTTATGGGGGCGCATCACACAATTGTTTACCCTTTCTGCCAATGTCAGGATTTTTGCTTCCCTTGCCCTGTATTGCGGATAATCTTCATGAGATTTCATCAGGTTAAAAGAGTACAGCTTGGTTCCCGCCTCCTGATGACAATTTGTACAATTCATTTTATTTCCCAGAAACCTGCCTTTAACCCCATTTGGCCCGATGTAATAGGCCGTATTGAGCATCAGGCTCCGGCCATATTTAACGGCCTTTCCAAATTTATTATCGGGAATTTTAGTGGTGTCTACCTGTATGATCTGCGGTTCTTCAGTTAGTTTCTGTTCCGCTGCAGTATTACAGGAAAAAAATACAATACCAAAAGATGCTGTAATGAATAAAGAGGCCGTAATAACAGCCCTATTAAAATTAAATATCATGTAGTATTTCGGTTAGTCTTGGTCTGGTCTAGTTAGGTATATTTTGGATAGCCCCCTGCCTCCCTGGGGCATTGGATTCGATCTAAAACATTAAAAGTAAAGATATCACTAAGAATCAAGGGCTTGCCCAGTTAACAGGGCATAAAAACTGCGCAAACGTTAGTGTTGAATAAGATTTTTTACGGAGTTATCCCTCCTTAATAAAAAATTAATTTTATTAAAAAACACGTACAAGACCCTATTTTAAAGATAGTTACATTGACCGTATTAGCTGATTTATAAGCAAATAAAGATGGAGTAAGCAGCATGCTTTCCTAAAAAATCAGGAAGAATCAATTGCAAAGCGCAAAAATAAACCCCAGTCCACAACAACAAGAAAATCAGACACTTAACATCAATGCAAACGTTTGTTTTAGAAAATCGGCTAATTCCCGGGAATCAGACTCATCCCGATGGCTTAGCGTATGGTAAGGTTAATTGGCAGGAACGAATAAACCGGAAAATTATAGTCATTGTAAGTGCTGAAAAATGTTGTTCCACAATTTTCCGGTAAAGATGCCAATCCAAAAAGCATGGATGAAAAATCTATTCCCTGAACTTCATTTGCCCTCCAGGAAGGATTGCTGATGCTATATCTCCATAAAATTTTATGGGAAGTTCCGGGAAGGGTATAAACGCCCTTATTGGCATTGTACAAACTCAGTAAATCATCTTTTGCACTGGAGTTGATGGGAATAAAGCCACTGATGATATGAGGGGAAACGACCTTACCCGAATTGTCGTTAATCCGGTTGGCATGATAACCCGATGGATCGCTACCAGCACCTAATCCCCATTCGTATGGCGAAATACCACTAGTAAAAGTCCACCATTTTTTATCCGCCTGCATGGCATTGTTCATGTATTGTATGTAAGCTGTATTTGCAGCATAGGGATGGCATAGGTAATAACAGAACTGCGGTATAAAATCAGAAAGGAACGAACCCGGTGCATCCGTTAAAACCTGATATCCCCAATAATTCGATTTCGGCAGATTGCTGGTATTTGCATAGAAGTTATTCCATAGCGTTGTTGCCGGTCCACCGGCTCCGTTTTCAGCTTTATAAGCAAGATGAGCCACGATCATGTATTCATTATACACTGCGGTATGCCCGATACCATTTCCATTGGCATCCAGAGAAAGGTAGATGGCACCGGTTGAAGGATTGGCAATCGCTTTTGACCAGTTTATGGATTGGTATAAGGCATCGACAAGACTGGCGATAGTAGTATTTGCACTGAAGTATTTTTTACAAAATAATGCTCCTGAAACCATGATCGCCGCATCAATCGTACTATATTCTGAATTCCACGCCCGGGCACCCGTTTCCATATCGACAAAATGTCTGGGGAAACCTGCAGTGTTTACATCCAAATGAAAAGCCGGGTTCTGACCTAATATCGTTTGCAGAGTGGTAATGGCCTGCTGGCTTCCATTGGAAGTCCATCCCATTTTATCGGCAATACAAAGGGAGATTAGTCCCGTTCCTATGTTGGCAACCGATGCGGGATGGTAGTCCGTACCATTGAATAGTTTTGAATCCCTATAAATCCCTTTTGCGTTTCGCTGCATTTCGTAGACACGATAGGAATTTCGGAACAGATCAGTTAAAATGGGAGAACCAGAAGGTTTGGCTTTTACTTCCTCTCCAGAGGTAGCCTGTTGTTCTTTTGAGCAGGAGGTTAATACTGAACAGAATAACGTTAAAATTAAAGGTAGCTTTAAGCTGATTAACAGGTTTGATTTCATAAAATCAATAGTTTTGTTTAAGATCATATTAAGCATTGAACTTATTTCAGAGTCTCTTAAGGTGCTGAATCCAATTATACATGCTGAAGTTTAATTGCATCGCATGATAAGAAGACTGTTTATTCTTATAAAAATAGTAATCATTGGAATAATCCAGTTCGATTAAAAGATCATCACTTAAAGCATAGCCGCAACCTAACATTAACCGGTTACTTCCAAATGAAGGCTGACTAAAAACGTCAGCTGAAGCCTGGGTAAATAATTCTTCTGACATTACCCCATAGATTGTTCCTTTAACTACTTCTTGAGCATTTAATGGCTTTACGAACTTTAGTTGACCTCTTATCCTGTAATTATCACTAAAATCCCCGGATTCTTTTTTCTTATGATGATCTTCAATCCGTAGACGCCCACTTAATGTGTACCCCTCCTTGTTAAAATAATAAAGCCCCTGAACCGCAGAACGAAACTCGGGCAATCCCTTTTGTCCGACTGCCATGAGTTCAGGATTATGATTATAACCTGTAAATACCGATAATTTCCAGTTTTTTAAAGCGTAATGCAGCCATATTCTGGCATACAGTTGCGCGTTTGAGTGAAAAGGAGTATTGCTTAGTCCCGGGATACTTGTCCAAACCTGACCAAGGTTAATTTCATTGCTCCAATTATGGGAAACAGGAGTAACAAACTGAAAATCATTCCAGAATTGATTATAGGAACTCTTTTGCGCGTTTACAAAACTACAAGAAAAGATTCCCATCCAAAGTAAAATCAGCTTTAATAAGCTAATCAGATTAAAATGCTCCACCCTCATGAATTTATTGCTGAACTTATCTTTTCAAATCAATATCAATCCCGCCTCATTTCCGATGTTTAATACAACCGATGCGGTAAACAAATATAAAACAATAGTTTAGTATTTATAAACAAAATCATTTATTCATAAAAAAGGCCTGCCGATTTTTTCGGCAAGCCTTTTCTTATTATTTCTGTTAAATATTATTTCTGTTAATTTTTCCGGCTCGCTTTAAAATTACCATTTGGCTGTTTAAACGTAAGGGACTGCACTTTATCACCGGTCAACTCAAACTTCAGGCTGTATCCTTTTAAGGCATTAATTTTAAACGAATGCTCCCCTAAAGAAGTGGTTTCATAATCTGGCTGTCCCGGAACGAGAACAAACAGGCTCTTCTCTTTAAGATAGACTTTAACCACAGTTTTGTTCAGGTCATACTCCCCTACATATTTTTGAAGCATTTCTTTAGTTAAAGCGACTGCTTTAGGTTGAAAGGCGAACATCACCTGCTTTCCATCAAGAGGAACATTCATACCTTCTATTTTTCCATCGGCCCCGGAGCGAAAATTGATTCTGAAAGTGCTTACTGCAGAATCGATTTTCCCTTTTTTGTCCATATCTCTGCACTCAAAAACATCATAATGATAATGTTTCAGGAAAACCTGCTCTTTACCCAATACTGCAAACAGGGAATCGCCTCTCTGAAATACGTCAATAGCTCCTGCAATTGGGTTTTGGTAGAAGCCCACATAACTTTTAGCAGGGTGCGAAGGTTTGGTATTTAGGACCTGCTCCGGTCCTGATTCTGGCTTTTCGGCTTTTTTCTTCTCCATAGCCTCTTTTTTCTTTTTGTTTTGCTGACCATTCCAATCGATGTTGTTCAGCTTAAAGATCCGGTCGGCGATGCTGTTGCGGATCAGGCCTGGAATGGCAGAAACATTCTGATTGCTCAGCACTACAATTCCAATCTTATCTGCGGGAAAGAAAGCAGCATTGGCCGAAAAGCCATCAATATTTCCACCATGTTCTACCAGGTAATGTCCACGGTAAGAGCTGATCATCCAGCCAAGGCCATAGCTAGCGGAGTAAATATCTTTAAATTCTCCGGGCAAAGCCTCATTCATGACCATTTGTGCACCGGCAGCCTCAGCAATATAAGACGGGGGAAGGATCTCCTTACCCTGATATTGACCTCCTTTTATCCAAAGCTGTAACCAATGGGCCATTTCATTTACACTACTGTTGATTGATCCCGCCGGGCCCATACCAGAAATATCATAGTAATCCATCTTTTTGATGATGCTATCCCGCTCCAAGCCATAAGGTAAAGAAGCGTCAGCGTCTTTCTGCATGTCGTAGATACTGGTATTTGATCGCTGCATGTCCAGGGGAACAAAGAACTTCTCCTTTATATTTTGTTCCCAGGTTTTTCCTGTTAATTTTTCGGCGATCATTCCCTGAGCAAGAAACATATAATTGTTATACTGCCATTTCTCTCTTAATCCGGCATTGGGTTCCATATATTTCACACGTTGCAGAATGCTATCCCGATTAGGCGTGTTAAAGAGATACCAGGAATAATCATAGCGGGAAAGTCCCGTTCTATGACACATCATATCACGAACGGTAATCTGGTTATTCATATGGTCATTAAAAAAACGCAACTGCGGCAGATAAGAAGTTGCCTTACCATCCAGGGAGAGTTTACCTTCCTTCTCCAGTAATCCAAGCAAAGCTGAGGTAAACGCTTTCGAGCTTGAACCTATCGCAAAAAGTGTATTTGGAGTTACAGGTTTCTTATTTTCCAGGTCCCGGTAACCAAATCCTTTGCTATAAATTACCTGATCTCCCTCTACTACTGCTACTGCAAAACCAGCGGCTTTCTGATCTTTTAATATTTGATTTAGCAGGATATCCAGATCTGCGAGCCGGCTATCCGGAGTAGTTTTCTTTTGTTGGGCAAGGACGCAAACGCTAAAACAAGAAAGAAAAAGGCAGGTAAATATTTTTTTCATACAATTGGGTTTTGTAGCATAGGACGCATGATTTTGCAGATAGTTACAATAATTTGAGCTTAATGAACTTCCTTCAATTTTAGATCATCGTGACACATTAAACTATTTTTTCATAAAAAATATACTAGTTTAGTAACTCGAACGTTACAAATGCACCTAAAGAAACAACAACGCCAATCTGATGATGAGCTTCTGAAAGCAATTCAAAACGATGATCGTTCTGCTTTCGAGAGTCTCTACTATAAATACTGGCAGAAGCTCTACCTTTCTGCCTACCATATTCTCAAGGATATCCATGCTGCGGAGGATATCATTCAGGAAATCTTTGCACAATTGTGGTTAAAACGAGATCAGGTTTCCATTGATAATTTAGCCGCTTATCTACATACTGCAGTCCGTTTTCAAGTGTTTAAAGCCATCCGTGACGGTAAAGCCAGGATAGATTTATCAAGTCAGGCCGAAGAATTTTTCGACAAAAACAGTATAGAAGATTCCCTTCATGAAAAAGAGCTGGATAAGCGTTTAGAAGAAAGCATTGCAACCTTACCGGAGAAATGCAAGGAAATTTTTATCCTGAGCCGTAAGGAGCACCTAAGTGTTAAAGAAATTGCAATACGCCTTAACATCTCTCCGAAAACCGTAGAAAATCAAATCACCATTGCATTAAGAAAGCTTCGCACCCATATGGGTGATCTTTTATTCTGGGCACTAATCTTACTCCGGGTGATCATAAGACATTAGCCACTGGCAATTTTCTGATCAGAAACAATATTTTTTTATTTTTCTTCAGTTCCTTTGGGGGATCGCCCTTGTTTATGGTACATACCTAAAAATAACAGGAGTGAACGAAGCTGAATTCAAACATTTAATAGAAAAATACCTGGACGGGAAAGCCAGCGATGCCGAACAGGTATTACTGTTTAGTTTTTATGATGAATTGCATAAGGACCAGTCAGACTGGAATCCGACAGTGATGGGTGAATCAGAAGAAATAGAACGGATGATTTTAGGAAGGATCAATGTGAACATTGATGCAAACGAAGTAAAACCTGTCATCAAAAGGTTCCCTTGGTGGTCTGTTGCCGCTTCCATACTCATCCTGTTAAATCTGGGCCTTTATTTTTTTAGTCAGCAACCACCAGCTCATAAAGTAACCGAACAAGCCATATCAAGGATTAAAGCAGGCGGAGATAAAGCCTTTCTGATCCTTGCCAATGGAACAAGGGTAAGCTTAACCGATGCCGATACCGGAAAAATCGCTGAACAAATGGGTTTAAAAATATCAAAATCTGCAGACGGACAGTTGATTTATACCATTTCAGACACCAAATTATCCATGCCAACCGGCGAACCTGTTTATAATAAAATTGAAACCCCTATTGGCGGAAAATACCAGATTAACCTGCCCGATGGCACAAAGGTATGGCTGAATGCCGCATCATCCTTAAGGTATCCTGTTATTTTTACCGGTACAGAGCGTAGAGTAGAGCTTACCGGGGAAGGTTATTTTGAGGTCTCCAAAGATAAACACAAAAGGTTTATTGTAAGCACAGAAGGTCAGGAATTAAGCGTTTTCGGGACTCATTTTAACATCAATGCCTATCATGATGAACCTGCCATAAAAACAACGTTATTAGAGGGTAGTGTTAAAGTAAGCCAGACCAGCCGAACCCATTCGGCACAACCTGCCCTATCCCGTTTTCTTAATCCCGGACAGCAATCTATATTAAGTGCCAAAACTTTTGAAGTGAGGACAGTAGATACAGAAAGTGCAGTAGACTGGAAAAACGGACGGTTTATATTTAATAATGAAGACATTAAAAGTGCCATGCGCAAACTGTCAAGATGGTATGACATTAAAGTTTCTTATGATGGGAATTTTGAGAACATCCACTTTGGAGGCTCGTTTTCACGGACGAATCACCTGGCTGATATTGTAAAAATTTTAGAAGCTACCAATGAGTTTAAGTTTAAAGCTGAAGGAAGGGAGGTGACGATTGTAAAATAAACATTTACTCAACAGCAGCCCAAAATAAAACCGGAAGTGTTGACTCCACTCCCGGCAGTAATAGTTTTGGGATTGCCATTCCAAAGAATCAATATTTTTTAATCAACCAAACATAACAGCACATGACTTGTCATGCGATGTCTGTTGTTGAAACCCAAACTAACCAAATGTATGAAAAATTACACTTTTAATTCATACGGCACCCGCTGTATGAAAAATAAGTTACTTGTTACCCTAAAGTTTACAGTACTCTTAATTATTTCTGCTTTTATGCAGGTAAGTGCTGCCAGCTTCGCTCAGAAAAACATCACCTTATCCGAAAAGAACGGTTCCTTAAAACAAGTCCTGAAATCTATAGAGACACAAAGCGGATACAGCGTTTTTTTTATCCAGAAAATCATAGACAAAGCACTTCCGGTAAGCATTGATGTAAAAGATGTTCCCTTAAAGACAGCCCTTGACCAATGTTTTGAAAATCAGCCACTCAGCTATTCCATTCAGGCAAACACCATTGTTATAAAGGAAAAAGATCAGAAAATCCTGAAAGTAAGTATAGCGGCAAATGCACAGGATGTAACAGGAACGGTTGTTGATGAGAACGGATCCGGAATTCCCGGGGCAAACATCAGGATCAAAGGAACTGATCGCGGTGGCGTAACCGACAACAATGGACAGTTTAAACTGACCAATGTACCGGCAGGGGCTATTTTAGTGATCTCTTATATCGGCTATTTTACCCAGGAAGTGAATGTAGGCTCAAACAGCCGTATCTCCGTTAAAATGCAGGTACAGCCCAGCGACCTGACCGAGGTTGTAGTGGTTGGTTATGGTGCACAGAAGAAAGCTAACTTATCCGGATCAGTAGCCACCATCACCTCTTCTCAACTGAAAGATCGCCCCGTAACCTCTATGCAAAATGCTTTACAGGGATTAACACCGGGATTAACCATTATACAACGTCCCGGAGATGTGACTTCTGTAGGTTCAGTGACCTTAAGAGGGCGTACCAATCTGGGCGCCGCAAGTCCGATGTACATCATCGACGGGATACCCGCTACCAGCACTCAGTTTGCCTCATTAAATCCAAATGATGTGGAAAGTATTTCTGTATTAAAAGATGCTGCCGCAGCTTCAATTTATGGATCCAGAGCAGCGAATGGCGTATTGGTCATCACCACCAAACGAGGTAAAGGAGAGGATAAAGGTGCTGTAGAATTCAATACCACCTATGGTTTACAATCCCCGACCAGGTTACCAAAATATACCAATGCAACAGATTATGCCACCTTGCTGAACGAGGCATTGACTAATGCAGGGAGAGCAGCACTCTATTCTCCTGAACAAATACAAAAATTTGGCAATGGCAGTGATCCGGATAACTATGCCAATACCGACTGGTACAAACTTGCATTACGGAAAAATCCGGCGCAAAGCAACTCAACTATTAGTGTGAGCAGTGCGGGGAAAGCTACCAACTACTATTTAAGCGCATCTTATCTGAATCAGCAATCTGTGGTACCTAATAAAGATCAGAACAGATATACCTTAAACTTAAACGCAGATACTAAGGTAAATTCCATTTTGAAACTGGGAACAAACATCTCTTATTATCGTCAGAACTACGATATCAATGGTGGCGACCTGAGCTGGGTAGCCTTAAACCGGTTAACTCCTGTATTGGCTGCCCGTCAGTCTGATGGCTCATGGGGAACCATTGCCGGAGGTGCCCTGTCGACTACCCTTGCTGCCGATAACGTATTGAGAAGAATGGCAGAATCAGGAAAAAGTTATAACAGAAACAACTACCTCCAGACTGCCGCAACTGCAGTATTGACTCCGGTAAAAGGCTTATCTATTAACGGTCTTGCTTCCTTAAAAACAACCAATACCAACTCATGGGCATTCACCAATACGATGGACCCATTGATTAATTTCCTGACTAAAGCACCGATCACTTCAACTGCAGTAACGGTAAACGAACTCAAGGAAAAATGGGGTAAAACACAAAACTTTCTCGTACAGGGTTATGCCGATTATGAATACAAAATCAATCAGCATGTAGCCAAACTGATGGTGGGTGCCTCTCAGGAAAGTAACATTGCCAGATCAGCATATCTAGGCAGAAAGAGATTCCCGAATAATGACATGACGACTATCGTATCCGGTTCCTCTGCTACCGAAGATGTGAGTACCCTGACAGATGATCTGAATCAGAATATTCTGGGAAACAGCACCTCAGACCTGGAATGGGCAATGCGTTCTTTCTTCGGAAGGTTTAACTATAGTTTCAATGATAAATATCTGCTGGAAGCAAATTTAAGGATGGATTATTCCTCCCGCTTTCATCCGGATGTGAGACGAGCCATATTCCCTTCATTTTCAGCAGCATGGAGACTATCACAGGAAAGTTTCATGAAAAATGTAACCTGGATAAGCGACCTGAAACTCCGTGGATCATGGGGTATGTTAGGAAATCAGGATGCAGTTCCTCTGGGCAATTACTTTTCATTGCTTAAATCGGGTTATTCCTATAGCTTCGATGGAACCCCATATGATGGCGTATGGCAGGCCGCAGGTGTGGAACCATCTGCAACCTGGGAGAAAGTACGCATGACTAACTTTGGGTTAGACTTCTCTGTACTCAAGGGAAAACTGGTTGTAAACGCAGATTATTACATCAAGAATTCTACAGACATTCTCATTCAGCGTAATGCCCTGGCCCCTTATGCCCTTACCCCACCAGCCAGAAACGCCGGATCGGTAAAAAATAAAGGACTGGAACTTAACCTGAGTTATAATGATGTCATCGGTACAGATTTCAGGTATTCCATTGGTGCCAACTTATCCAAAATCAGCAATAAAATCACTGGCCTTGGCGGAGACAACAACCGGATGACCGGAACATATTTTATAGAAAAACTGGGTGAATCCGTAGGTTCATTTTACGGTTATGAGGCAGAGGGTTTATTTGTTGATGCCGCAGACGTTGCAGGCCATGCCTTCCAGACTGCTGCAACAGGTCCTGGTGACATCAAATATAAAGACCTCAATGGCGATAGTAAAATTGATGCCGCAGACCGTAAAGTAATCGGTAATGATGTTCCTTTTCTAAACTACGGCCTGTCACTGAACATGGCTTATAAAAACTTTAACCTGGAAGTATTAACCTATGGTGTAGCCGGGGTTAAAACCTATCTGGAAAGTGAAGCAGGGTCTCCCTTTTTTAACAGTGCCGGTGTAAAAGAAGCTTTCAAAAGCAGGTGGACCAAGGAAAATCCGGATCCAAATGCGGACTTCCCACGGTTGTTACGCAGTCAGGATGGACCACAAAATGCACAGATTTCTTCTTTCTGGCTCTTCAGTGGTTCTTACTTCAGGGTGAGAGGACTTACGCTTGGCTATTCTCTGCCGACATTGCTCACTCAACGATTAAAGGCTCAGGGCATTCGCTTCTACATTACAGCAAACAATCCATTTACCTATATGGCTGATAAACGCCTGGCGGATTACGATCCGGAAACAGGTTCAGGACGTGGAGGAAATGGACCGGGATTAAAAACCTGGTCAATAGGTGCTAATATTAAATTTTAAGTAGAACAAGATGAAAAAGAATATTTATATCAAATGGATTGGTGCTTTTGTTATCGTACTGGCTATCAGCTCCTGCAAAAAAGACTTTTTAAACAGACCTCCACAGGATCAGTTGTCGGACGCCACTTTCTGGAAAACAGAAAATGACCTGTTTTCAGCATTAAATGACACCTACAGCTCCACCCTTCCCGGTGAAGGCGGTACTATCTATGATGATGCCAAAACCGATAACGCCTATGGTCAGTATCCATGGGAAAGTACAGCCACCGTCGTTTCCGCAGGAGACATTACTTCTACCACCGATGCAGGATGGAGTTTTGGAGCCATCAGAAGTGCCAATCTCCTCTTAGAAAATGCAGACAAAGTACAAATGGATGCCGGCAGAAAAGAAAGGTATAAAGCGGAAGCCAGGTTCCTAAGGGCATTCTCTTATCTGGATCTGCTCAATAAGTTCGGAGATGTTCCGCTGATTACCAAAACCCTTCAGTTTGCAGAAGTAGACGTCAAGAGAGCCCCAAAAGCAGAAGTTTACAAGTTCATTATAGACGAACTGACAGCAGTAGCTCAGATCCTGCCTCAGACTTATGCCGGAGGGAAATATAACGACAAAGGCAGGGTTACCAAAGGTGCGGCAATTGCCCTTAAAGCCAGAGCTGCGTTATACAATTCGGACTGGAAAGTTGCTACAGATGCCGCTAAAGAAGTCATGACATTAGGTTATTCCTTATTCAAAGTAAGTGCAGAAACCGGCGATGATTTAGGTGACGACTATAGCAAATGGGCTACTTTCAGCAATGCTGCAGAAGAGAAAAAATTCCGTCTGGGTATCAGAAGCTATGAGCAGATTTTCTGGGCAAAGAACAAGCAAAACAGCGAGGTGATCCTTGACAGGCAGTACATCCAACAAAAAGATGCCAATACCCTGAATACCTTTT
The DNA here is from genome assembly GCF_001721645.1 of Pedobacter steynii. Lineage (NCBI taxonomy): Bacteria > Pseudomonadati > Bacteroidota > Sphingobacteriia > Sphingobacteriales > Sphingobacteriaceae > Pedobacter > Pedobacter steynii. The sequence goes on from NZ_CP017141.1 coordinate 1,004,756, forward strand.
TACCTTCTGCAAACCTTGGGGGATGGTCTTCTGTAACGCCTACCCAGGAACTGGTAAATGACTACCTGAACTATAAAACAGGAGAACCTGTACCAGTGGTAGATCCTGCAGTACGTGCCACACTCTTCAAAAACAACGATGCAGCATTTGCCAATGAATATAAAAACCGTGATCCAAGGTTTTATGCGACTGTTCAATTTGTGGGAAGCCCCTGGAATAACATAGAAAGCGGGTATGAATTTGCCTGGAATGGCGGAGGTAACAACAACTCCTCTACAGGATATAATTTCAGAAAAATGGTTGACCCTGAAATTTATAAGGCCCAGCTGGACAATTATTCCAATGTGATCCTGATCCGCTATGCAGAAATTCTATTGACTTATGCGGAGGCTCAGAATGAATTGGCAGGCCCAGATGCCTCCGTTTATCAGGCACTTAATGACATCAGAGACAGGGCAGGTATGCCGCAGGTAGATCAGGCAAAGTACAATTCCAAAACATCTTTACGGGAATTAATCCATAGAGAAAGAAGGATCGAACTTGCCCTTGAAGGTCAGCGTTATATGGATATCCGCAGATGGAAGATTGCGCCGCAGGTGATGAAGAACATTACGGATATAAGGAATACACTGGCTCAGAAAAGAGTATGGACAGACAAATTGTACCTGATGCCAATTCCACAGAACCAGATGGACTTATCAAACGCAATACTCACACAAAATACTGGTTATTAATCTTCTGCCATCAGGGTGATTTGGTTAGCACCCGGCAACATGAGATACACAAAAGGTTTGGTCGCCTTTTACCGGTGTCTCAAACCGGGCATCAAAAACACGATGTCCGGTTTCTTTAAATCCGATTCCCATTTTTTTCTATGTAGGTCCTATTAAATCAAAAACTAATCATCAACTATAAATTTAAACCAACAAACTATGAAAAAAAACCTATTACTAGCCATTCTAATTGCGGTGGCAACGATGACGACTTTTAGCTGTAAAAGAGCAGTAGAAGTCCCGGCTAACGGACAAATCCGGGCAAATGCTATAGCTGGTACCGGCGATGGTCCACAATCTGGCTTAAACAACCTCAATGTCGTTTACTTCATCCCTTCAGATTTAGACACCGTTCCAGGTTACCAACAACGGATAAATGGCGTAATGGTCTATACCCAGAATTTTATTTCCAAATGGATGAACCACTGGGGATATACCAATAAAACAATTGGATTGCCTGTTAACGCGCAGGGAAAATTAAAGATGGCGGTCATCAGAGGGGCACAACCTAAAGCTCAATATCCTTATGAGGGCGGAGCCGGAGCAGTAATGACAGAGGTTAATGCTTATTATTCGGCACATCCGACAGAAAAAACCAGCGACCATATTCTGGTGATTATGCCTACTTATTCCTATGGCTCAAACGGTGATCCTAGCGGAGGGCCGTTTTACGGAATCGGCCGCTGGTGTTTCGCACTGGATTACACTGGCCTGGATACCCTCAACCTGGGTAAACCAGATGACAAATTCTCTACTAAATGGATTGGTGGCTTTGCGCATGAGCTGGGACATGGCATCAACCTTCCGCATAATGGCGGAGCTCAGTCTCAAAATATTTCGTACGGTACCACCTTGATGGGCTACGGAAATGGGACTCTTGGCAAATCAGCTACTTATCTCTCTCCTGCAGACGCCGCCATCCTTGCCAATGGCCAGACTTTCAGTACCGCATCCAGATCAGATTGGTATGCAGATCCGGGATTCCAGCTTAAAAAACTTTTCGCAAAGTATCAAAATGGGAATATCATTGTTTCCGGAAAATTCTCCACTACCAAAGCGGTGAAGGATATAGCCTTTTATCACAGAAATAAAGGAAATGATAATGGTGGATACAATTCGGTGACCTTTGCGGCAAAGCCAGTTGGAACGGATAGCTTTTACGTGAGCATGCCTGTTTCAGACTTCAGGGATAAAGCGAATACCAATTATGAATTTACGATACGTTATGTCCATGAAAACGGCAGTATAAGTACTTATGCAACCGATTATTCATTTGCCAATGATGTTCCTGTCATCAATTTCGGCGACAAGCCCGTTTACAATAAATCGACATGGAGCATTACTTCTTTCAGCTCGCAGGAAACGGCAAGTGAAAGTGGAGCAGCCGTTAACGTAATTGATGATGCAGTGAATACTTACTGGCATTCCCGTTGGTCTTCCAGTGCTGCCAGTTACCCACATTACCTGGTGATTAACATGGGTGCACGCAAAGACGTTAACAGGTTTACCTTCAGACAGAGAGATTCCAGAAAAGTAAAGCTTCTTGAAATTCTAACCAGTAACAATGGCTCCAGCTGGACCAGTCTTGGTGATTTCACCTTACTGGATACGACCACTCCACAGGATATCATTTTATCAACCGTTAAAAATTTCAAGTATTTTAAGTTAAACATGAAATCTTCTTATGACGGTGCACAGTTCGCAGCACTCAGCGAAGTGGGTACTTATAAAGACTAAGATTATTTTTTCAGGAATAGCAGCTTAATAAAAAAGGTTGGATTTCATCGTGCTTTCGCCGTTTGAAATCCAACCTTTTATGATAAAAAGCTACAGGTTTCCGGTCTATTCCCGCTCTCCGATCAGTACACCAGAGACATTCCATGCACTGAAGCTCGTTCCTTCCGGTTTACCCAGCGGAATAGCCACCTTTAGCGTATGCTTTCCTTCCTTCAGCTCCGGCAAAGGAATTTCCACCGGAAGGGTAATTGTACCCGGACACCAGTTGGAGCGGCTCAGGTCTGAAGAAGACAAGCCATTGCCAAAATTACCTGAAGCAGGATTCAACATGCGGTAAGTCGCACAATCTTCCCTCCATGGGATAAAATGATAAACCCGTTTTCCGTCCACAAAAATCTCATTTTGTTTAGGCACAAATTCATCTCCGTTCTCCCATCCACCATGTCCGGTAGTCAGGTACCTTAAGCGAAGGTTTTTAACCCCTGCAGGCACATCTACGGTTACGGTAAGCGAATCCTTGTCGAACATTGTCCCATACTCCTGCCCTGCCATCTCCATCAGATTCGTGGTGTTAAAGGCCGGCATCATCCAGGTCTTTTTAAGGTTTTTATCTTCAGCTCCATCTCCCGGATAATATTTAAAATTCAGGCTCGCTTTATGCCCGCCTTTATCATAGTTCCCAATAAAAACCCCGATCCATACTTCGCCTTGTAAGCTTGGCAGCAATGCTGTAATATCTTGTTTGTATACTACCGAATCTGCCCAGTTGTATCCCTGTATTTTTGCCTGTTCGTTAAAGTGTCCGGCTCCGAAAGAAGTGAAAAAACGCATCAGTTCCAGTGGCGGGAGATATTGATCCGTAGCGGTTACCCCCTGATATTTCTTCCCGTTTTTTCCCTCATATACAGGGAGTACCTGTAAGCCGTTCTGAAGGGCCTGAAGAAAAGATACTTTCCGGTCTACCGGGATCATAAATACGGATCCGGTACGGTCGTATGCATCTCCGTTAGAATGTTGTATCAATTCAGCAAACAGGTTTTGTCCGGCCGAAGTTTCAGGCAGCTTCACTTTTTTAAGGATTACGGTACCGCCGGAAAAATGATAGGTAACATTGGCCCGCTCCCCGGTTGGGTTTTCTATTTTCCGGCCAAAGTGAATCTGTTCATCATTGAAAATCCGGATCGTCTGATACCGGCTTTCTATGATCTGACGCTGATAAGCCGGTTCATCCAATAACTTTCCCCATTGTGCAGGCCAGTTCAGTTCCTCCGCGGTAATTTTGCGATAATCGATACGGCTTGCCACTGTTTCAGAATTCCCGTTGCGGATCACTTTAAGTACCAGGCCCATATCGGGTGCAATAGAAATCGTCGGTGTACCTTTGATTTTTAAGTCAGTATTGTACCATACCTCAATCGTATTGGAACGGATAAAGAGCTTTGCCTTTTTACAGGCGATGCCACAGATGGTATCTATACCTGGCAGCAGTTCCGCTTTGGTATATTCAGAAAATGGCTTTTTAAAGGTATAAGCCATTCCCTTGTTGTTCAGCACCTGATAACTTGCAGCTTCTTTAAATTGCAGGAATTGTTCTTCAGTTTGTTTACCCTGACGGGCTACGCGTGCCTGGGTTCCATTGGTAAATAGTTTTAGCTCTCCGCCAACATCTTTCCCATTGCTACGGAATTTATACGTAACAACCGCCTGGGAAAGATCAGCATTCTTTTTCTGCGCAAATAATGGTGAGCCCATTAAAAGCAATACACATCCGGTTAGTAAGGTTCTCATGGGGGCTAAAGTTAAGCATAGGATCATCATTAAATCTATTTTTGATAAAAAATGAATATTTCTGCTTTCCGCAAAAAATCAGCTTAACCAGCACATAATAAGATCATTATATCTTAAATATTTCATAAAAAAAAAGTAGATTGCAAATACCGCATACAAAAAATTCAAATTACAGGCAATTTACCATGGAACTAAACTTACCATATATTAACCCTGTCAACTTCGCAAAAACACTGGTCAACAACTATGGTTTCAGTATCAATGAGGCCTGGAATTCACATCATCTGGCATTACCAGACCGTATTGGTGAAGGTATACTGCAATTGTTTATCCGTAAAGACATCCACTTCTTCAGAGGGAAATGGAAATTTCTGGAGGATACAACTTTCCTGTCAAATGACCCTGTCGGACAAAAAGGCCTCATCGATTTCAGGTTGAATAAGCACGGTAACATTCATTCCTCCTTTATAGAAGGGATTAAACGGTTTGAATGGGAGATCACTGAGACAGACGGCATCAGGTTCTTTATTCCTGAAGTTTACCTGAATATCGATAAACATAAACTTACCGATCAGTTTGAAAAATACTGCAACAACAAACATATTGTAAACCTGCAAAAACAAATCTTCAACATTCCCATCGGTCAGGCATCCAATACCATCCTGCTGGAAAGCAAGATGCTGGAATTTATCTATTTCTGGATGGATTCTATAAAGAACAATAATTTAGACCGACATTTTGAAGGCATTAGAGATTCCCGTCTGGCCGCTCTCGATGAAGCCAGGTTCCTGATCGAAACCGACACCTCCAATATTTTAATCATCAAACAGCTGAGCCGTAAAGTAGGCTTAAATGAATGTGACCTGAAACGGGATTTCAGAAAAGTATACGGACTGCCGCTGCACCAGTACAAAATTAAGTTTCGGATGGAACAGGCGCGTGAGCTGATCCAGAATACCGACCTTCCTATACAGGAAATCTGTAACAGGTTGGGTTATACCAATCGTTCACATTTTTCTAAACTTTACGAAAGGTTTTTTGGTGTTTCTCCGGCTATGGCGAGAACAGCTTGTATCAAAAGGTTCTAATCTGGCCCAAATATTCCCGATTGGAGTCAAATGATTTCCGATTCGACATACCGGGGCCAATCAATGCGAGTAATTTTAGGAAACCAAATGTATTTTCTATTATGAAAAAGTCCATACTTGCTGTATTTACCTTGTTTATCATCCTCAGTGGCTGCTCCTCCACAAAACAGGTTACTAGCTCTTCCACAGAAAAAAAACTAAAAAACGTCGCTTATGGGAAACATCCAAGAAATGTAATGGATGTCTATTTGCCGGCAGGTAGAAGTAAACAAACTCCTCTTGTATTGCTGATCCATGGTGGGGCATGGGTAAAAGCTGGGAAAGAAGATGCGCAGGAATACGCAGATTCTCTATTCAACAACCACATTGCCGTAGTCAGCATTAATTACCGCTATGCCAGTACCGACAGCGTACATTATCTTCAAATGATGGAAGATGTAGACAATGCCTTAAATTATTGTATTGCTAATGCCCAGGACTGGAACATCAGAAAGGATAATTTTAGCCTTACCGGTGGTAGTTCAGGAGCACATGTTGCCTTATTGTACAGCTATACCACTAACAAAAAAATTAAGGCCATTGTTGACCTGTGCGGTCCGACCAACCTGGCAGATACCACCGTCCTGAATTATTCCGCAAAAGTCGGACTGCTTGGCGTCATAGAAATGATGACCGGTAAAAAATACATCAGAGGTCAGGCTCTGGACCCTGCCTATGCCAATTCCAGTCCGATTACCCACATTAAGAATATTCCTACACTGATCATTCATGGGACTACTGATCCCGTTGTTCATTTCTCTCAGTCACAACAATTAAGCGATCAGCTCAAAGCTAAAAATGTAATCCATAAATTATTGCCAATTCCAGGGGCTGGCCATGATCTGAATACAAAGAAAGATCCGGCGACCCGGACATTGGTTTATCATGAAGCCATTAACTGGATCAGTAAATACGGAAAATAGTCACCTAATTTCATCACCATACAGTTAGTCATATGAGAAAACTGATACCAACATTACTGTTAGCCACGCTAACTTTAACGGTCTGCGCACAGAAAAACCAGGAGGTCAAACCTTTGGTACCAAAAGAAGTGGCGGAAAGACTTATTCCCCAATTCAAACCCGCAGCCTTCTGGCCGGTCACCGTTCTGAATATGGAAAATATTCGCAGCGTCAGAAAAAAGGAGCAGGAAAGAACCATCCCGGTACTTAAAAATGCCGATAGTGTAGACATCACCTATATCAATATTCCCGGTTTAAACCCCAAAGATCCGGAAATCCCGATCCGCATTTATAAGCCTAAACATTTGACATTAGCGCCCTTGTTACTGCTGTTTCATGGTGGTGGGTTCATATATGGTGATTTAAACAGCGACCATCAAATGGCCGCCAATACTGCCATCAGAGCCGGTGTAGTGGTAGTTTCTGTCCAGTATCGTCTGGCGCCGGAAAACATTTATCCTGCAGGGGTAAATGACGGATATGCCGCCTTATTGTGGAGTGTAAAACATGCTGCAGAAATCGGCGCCGATCCCAAACATATTGCAGTAGGTGGCGGAAGTGCCGGTGCCGCAGTTGCCGGAACAGTTGTACTCAGCGCAAGAGATAGAAACGGACCCAAGATAGGTTTACAGGTTTTGCTATTCCCACCAGCAGATTTAGACACCACCAGGACCTCAGTCGTAGAATACTATAACATCCCAGGTGTAAAAGGAGCTGACATCAGTCCTTTGTTAAATATGTACATTGGGGCTGACAATGTAAAAAAGGGTTTGATACCGGATCATGCTTTACCCGGCCTGGCCAAAAACCTCCAGGGCCTGCCTCCTACTTATGTGGTCACCTGTGGTGTTGACCCTTTGCGTGACGGCGCCCTGGACTATGCAAACAGGCTGATCGCTACCGGTATTCCGGTTGAGCTGCACAACTACCCAGGATATCCACATGGTGCGTTACCTGACCGGTTTTACGGTGAATTTTACAGCATTTTAAATCAGTACCTTAAATAACAGCTGATATGAAAACTTCTATTTTTAACCTCCTTGTATTAGGTCTGTTTATGCAGCAATACGCATTCGGACAAGCTAAGACTCTTCAACCAGGCAGCCCTTCGGCCAGCGGTTTTTCAGAAGAGCGCTTACTCCGTATCGATCAGACCTTAAAACAATATATAGACAGCAACTGGATTAACGGGGCCGCGGCATTTATCGCCAGAGATGGTAAAATTGTCTACCACAAAGCTTTTGGAAAAGACGACGTCAAAAAAAACACGCCACTTCAAAAAGACGCCATCTTTCGCATTGCCTCGCAGACAAAAGCCATCACCAGTACTGCGGTCATGATCTTATTTGAAGAAGGGAAATTCTTGTTAGATGATCCGATATCAAAATACATTCCTTCTTTTGCCAAACCTGCCTTATTACAAACCTTTAATGAGAAAGACTCCAGCTATACGACCGTACCGGCAAAGCGGGAAATTACGATTCGCGATCTGCTTAGTCATACTTCAGGGATCGACTATGCCCAGATCGGCTCCCCGCAAATGAAAGCGATATATGCCAAGGCCGGCATTGAGGCAGGTTTTGTTCTGAAAAAACAAAGTTTAGCCGAGGCCATCAATAAGTTAGGGAAGCTCCCATTAATTCATAATCCCGGAGAAAAATTCACCTATAGCTTAAGTATTGATGTATTGGGTCGCCTGGTTGAAATTGTCTCCGGTATGAACCTGGACGACTTTTTCCATCAACGGATTTTTGAACCGCTGGGCATGAATGACACCTATTTTTATCTCCCCGAAAACAAACAGGGACGTCTGGTAAAAGTTTACACTGAAAATAAACAAAGCCACCGACCAGAACCCTGGACCAGTGACACCTTTCCCGGCATGACCATCGATTATCCCACTAACCAGAACGGATATTTTGCAGGCGGTTCGGCTCTGGTATCGACCATACAGGATTATGCCATCTTCCTGCAGATGCTGCTAAATAACGGAACTTATAACGGCAAAAAGATCCTGGCCAGACATACCGTAGAAATCATGACTAAAAACCAGATCGGTGAGCTTTCCTTAGGTGACGATAAGTTTGGTCTTGGTTTTTTAATTACCACAGCGAAAGGCAGTTTAAAACTCGGGCAGTCTGAGGGCAGCTTTTCCTGGGGTGGTTTTTTCGGCACCGTTTATTGGGCAGATCCCAAAGAAAAACTGGTTGCATTACTGTTTATGCAGCAATACCCATTTAGCCGGAATGAATTAGCTGACAAATTCAGGGTACTGGTCTATCAATCACTGGAATAAACTATGGATTAACAAAAATATCATCCCCTTTTTTTGAAATTATCTATTTACTGCCGGAGGTAAAATTCGGCACCTGAGATCACTATGTCGTTTTTTTCTACCTGGTGACTACAGAAGCTACTCCTAACCAAATCATAATGCTATGAAAAGAATGATATCAAAACATACTGCGGCTAAGATCTTCCAGATATTTTTCTGGATGCAGTTTATTTTTAACCTTAGCTATGGCCAGCAAACGACCATAAATGGCAAAATCACTGACAAGACAGGCCTTGCCATTCCCGGAGCGAGTGTTAAAATTAAGGGTAGCGAAAGGACTACGATAAGTGATCAGAATGGAAATTTCTCCTTACCCGGCCTTTCACAAGGCAATATGGTACTGATCATTTCATTTCTGGGCTATCAAAGCAAAGAAGTGCCCATATCCGCCATTCCCCCCGCCACACCATTACGCATCATCATGACCGAATATACCAATGAAATGGATGAGGTTTTAGTTACAGGCGTATTCGATAAACGTAAGCGTATGGACGCTTCGGTAGCGATCAGCACCCTAACTGCCAGTCAGATGCAACGTATTGTACCTGCCAGTGCGGCAGATTTGCTGCGTAATGTTCCCGGTGTTTTTGTCAATTCTTCCGCCGGAGAAATCAGAAATACAGTAACCTCAAGGGGAACCACAGTAGGCACACAAGATGTAGGCTATGAATATGTGTCTATGCAGGAAGACGGTCTGCCCGTTACCAATACCACCTATTACGGTTATACACCGGATTATTTTCTTCGTCCGGATATTACCCTCGACCGGCTTGACGCAGTAAGAGGTGGCAGCGCTTCTATTACCGCAGCCAATGCTCCAGGAGGTATTTTTAACTACGTTTCTAAAACCGGAGGGGATACTTTTAAAGGAGAATTGAGAGCCAAATACGGTCTGGTTGGAGATGGAGCCAACAACTACGGAAAAATAGATGCAAACTTCAGCGGGCCGGCTGCGAAAGATTGGTTTTATAATATCGGTGGTTTTTACCGGTATGACCAGGGAGCACGATCGCCAGGTTATCGCATGAATGCCGGAGGTCAGGTTAAAGCCAATGTGATCAAAAAATATCATAACGGGACTTTAAAGTTCTACCTGAAATACCTGAATGACAAAAATGCAAATCCACAACCCATCCCGACGACCAGTTACTCCAATCCCAGACCTGCAAACGGCTTCGATGCAAATGGCACCGTATTGCCTCCGGCTTATACCTTTAGTTCCACTGATTTTCTAAATAAAGCCGGTGGATCAATTGAATACAACCCAAAAAATTTAACCCATAACCTCTATAAATCCCTGGGTTTTGCCTGGGACCATCAAATGGGCAAAGGCTGGACTTTTAACAATAACGCCAGGTATTCAGACAACCGGACGCTGGCCAACTTCACGAATGCAAATATTGCCACCAGTGTTGCAGACCCCACTCTTTCGGCCCTGATGCTGGGCACTATCGGTGTGGGGACTTTTTCATTCAAAAATGTAAATACCGGTCAGGAGGTCCTAAATGTGACTTCAAACGGACTTAGCTATGTAGTCAATAAAAATGACTTACCCGGACAGGACATCGCTGCCAACTCCATTCTCGCCTCTCCATTGGGCTATTATGACAACAAAACCAATGAATTTCTGGACCAGTTTTCATTTAATAAACGAATCGACCATATGACCTTTACACTTGGCGGGTATTTTGGCTATTCCAATGTCCACCGGTATTCCGGAACAAATGGAATGACATTAAGCACCCTCCAAAACCGTCCCCAATTGCTATCGCTCAGTCTTACCGGCGCACCCGTATATGGACTTACACCGGCAAATGTTCCAATCCTCGGACCTGCAGGTGTTTATCAGTTTACCAATCCGGAAGGGACCGGACAGCTGAGTGGTGATTTAGGAAATATGATTTCTTATAACGCCCGTCAGACACAGGGAGCCCTATTTTTTGGACATAGCTGGGAAATCAACCCGCAATTAACCTTCGACTGGGGGCTACGTTATGAAAGGGTAAATGTAAAAGGGCATAATATTCGCGGTTATTCAAAAACAGGAATACAGGGGGGAGTTGACGGCAGTATCTTTACCTTGTACGACAATAATGTTCAGGGCCATGAGACCACCGTACATTTTGATAAAACACTCAACTCCCTGTCTTTTTCCGGGGCCTTAAACTACAAATTCAGTGACAACCTTGCCTTATACGGACGTTACTCTCAAGGCAAGAAAGCGCCCGATCTGGACATCTATTTTGCCTCGAACAGAACAGAGACCATCGGGCTGCTGAATCCACAATTGAGAACCACTCAACAGGTAGAATTTGGGTTAAAAGCAAGATCAGGAGCACTAAACCTTTTTGTTACCCCATTTTACAGCATTTTAAGCGGGGTTCCTAACGGTGCTTTCTTTGGGTCTGTTGAAACCGGGTTCTACTCTCCTCCGATGACTTATGGTAAATACAGAACCTATGGAGTAGAGATCGAAGCAAATTACAGGCTTGATGAGCATTTTAGCCTGCGTGGCGTGGCGACTGTACAAAAATCCAGGATCCTGGCCCTCGACAATTGGGTAGCTAACGGAAGCGGGCCTGCCGATGACAGCATCATATCTTATACCGGAAATGAAACTGAAAATGCACCGAGGATAATGATTAATGTTTCCCCAACGTACACCTCTGGTAAATTTTATACTGCTTTAACCTGGTCCTATCTCGGCAGCCGTCAGGCAAATTCTGTCAATGTCTTTAAACTGCCTTCCTTTTCGCAGTTTGATCTTGCCGCAGGCTATGAAGTATCAAAAAAGATGCAGCTTAGCTTAAACATCAACAACCTGTTCAATAAATACGGTGTAATGAGCTGGGTAAGACCTGGGGGTATATTCGAGGTGATTTCGGGTAATTCCAGTTTTACGAGTGCCATGTATGATAAAGCGGTAGCTACAAATCAGCCCTATTCTACCATCGCTGTTTTACCAAGAGCATACTATCTGACAGCAACCTATCAATTCTAATCATTTGGTCCGGTTATCCTAAGGATAACCGGATTTCTACTCCATCCAACGGATTTCCCTCCAACTTGTCAACCCTGACAAACCCATGCATAATGCGGTTAGACACAAGCGAATACAGCTGTCTTCTTGACAAAATAACTTAATAAATAGCAAAAATTTGCTAATAATGGCAATAGTTTTTCGGATAACTTCATCAGTATAGCACCATATCCTTTCAAGGATATGAGTTACCCTAACCAAATTAATCAGCTAACTATGAACAAGTTTTTCGCCTTTAGGCCCAATGGCCGGGCTTTGCGCCAAAAAATCATTTGCCTTCTCGCCATCTTATTTATGGCCACTAACATGCAGCTAAATGCTAAGGATTTAAAAGACCCCGGTCATTATTCAAAGACCCCTCCCATCGATGTACGGGGTCGGGTATTGGATGAACAGGGCCTTGGAATACCAGGAGCCAGTATTAAAGTAAAAAACACCGAAAGGACGACCACCACTGATAACGACGGAAATTTTAGTCTGAAGGATCTTGCTGACAATGCGGTCCTGATGATTTCTTATGTTGGTTATACCAGCAAAGAGGTAAAGGTTACTTCCGGAACGATGACCATCCGGATGGAACCACAACTACAGGATCTCGATGAAGTCGTGGTAGTTGGATATGGAACGGCTAAAAAATCAGATTTAACCGGAGCCGTGGGTACCGTTAAAGCTGAAGCCCTGCAGGAGCGTCCCGCCTCTTCCCTTAACCAGGGACTGTCTGGCCGTGTATCCGGAGTCAATGTATCTTCCAATTCAGGCAGACCAGGTGGCAGGGCTAATATCCGCATCCGCGGATCAAGCTCACTGAGTGTTTCCAATAATCCATTATATGTTATTGACGGGGTTATCCTGAATGCCGTAGACCTTAGAAACGGCAGCACCCCGATAGATTACCTCAACCCCAATGATGTTGCCTCTATTGAAGTCCTGAAAGATGCTTCTTCTACCGCAATTTATGGAGCAAGAGGCGCAAATGGTGTCATTATGGTTACAACTAAACGCGGCAGTTCAGCCGGAGGAGTCATTACCTATGATCCTGATTTCAGCATAGGTGTGCTTCCCAGAAAGCTGGAAGTACTCAATTCAAAAGAGTTCCTGGCTGTGGAAGACCTCGCGTATGCCAATGCTAAAAAATACGATCCCATAGGATGGGCAACCGGTACAAAATATACCGACCCTAAAACCAAACGTACCAATCCTAAACTATTCGATGCCCAGGGAAATCCATTGTACGATACAGACTGGCAGAAAGAATCCTTCCAAAACGCTTTCACCCAAAATCACCAGCTTGGGTTTAGCGACGGCACAGAAAAGAAGAGTATGGCTGCCTTTTTGAATTACCGCAATCAAGAAGGCCTGGCAAAGGGCTCCTGGCAAAAAAGATATGCAGGCCGGTTTGTGTTTGACAGTCAGATCAAAGAATGGCTGAAAGTAGGTGGCACGATGGGATACACCGATCAGAACGAAAAGCAGGTAGATCAGCTTGGCGGAGGAGGAATCACCATGATGCGCCAGGTGCTGGAAGCATTGCCCATCATCCCCGTAAAATATGCAGACGGGTCATGGGCCAGCAACAGAGATTATCCGGGAATGGAGGGCGGCGATAGTCCTTTGCGTGTTGCCGCGGACAGGATTTCTCTTTTACGCACCCAAACCTTTCTGGGTAATATGTATGCCAACATCCATCTTGCCCCCGGACTGGAATTTAAATCCAATATCGGAACCAATATCATTAACCAAAGGGAAGACTATTTTGCTGCGAGGGGCATGCAGTATATTTCTGACAACGGAAATGCCTATGTCAATAACAACAGATACAATTCATGGCAGTTCGAAAACTACCTGACCTATCATAAAGAATTTGCAAAAATACACTCCTTAACTGCGATGGCCGGTCTTTCCTGGCAGCATGTTGACCGTTTTGAAAATCAGGCCAATACACAAGGGTTTAGCGACTCGTATTTTCTATATAACAATCTCGGCGCCGGATCCAGTCCACAGGCCCCTTCGTCTAACGGACAGGCTTATGGCTTAAACTCTTATTTTGCCCGTATCAATTACAGTTTACACAACAAATACCTGGTTACTTTTACGGGTCGCGCAGACGGTTCCTCCAAATTCGGTAAGGAGAATCAATATGCCTTCTTCCCTTCCGCAGCCCTTGCCTGGAGGGTTATTGAAGAAGATTTCATGAAAAGCCTTCCTGCAATTTCCAATCTGAAAATCCGCGCCAGTTATGGGGCTACCGGAAACTCCGAGATTCCGGCCTACCGTGCACTTGCAGGCATGGGAAACTACAACGTGATTTTTAATGGAGAGCGCAATATCGGGATCGGCATCGACCGGATGGCCAACTCCACTTTGCAATGGGAGAAAACAAAACAGATTGATTTCGGACTGGAACTGGGTTTATTCGCCAACAGGTTAAATTTCGAACTTGATCTTTATCGCAGAAAAGTAGACGGGATGTTACTGGACGCTCCTCTTCCTTTCAGCAGCGGATATGGCAGCATCTTTTCCAATGTTGGAAGTATGGAAAATAAAGGGGTAGAATTCAGCATCAATTCTACCAATATCAAAACAGATGATTTTTCCTGGAGTACGACCTTCAACATTTCCATCAACAAAAACAAAGTACTTGCCCTGGCCAGCGGGGATATTTTCTCGGGTAACGGAGTCATCAGGGTTGGGGAACCTGTTGGCTCTTTCTTTGGAAGAGTACATCTGGGTACCTGGGGAAGCAATGAGGCTGCTGAGGCCAAGAAATACAATATGCTGCCTGGTGATGTAAAATATCAGGACCTGAATAGCGACGGCAGGATTAATGACCTGGACAGAACGATTATAGGACATGGCATTCCCGACGGTTTTGGTACATTTCTGAATACTTTCCAATATAAGGCATGGTCACTGACCGTAGATCTGCAATATATGTACGGCAACGATGTGCTCGACAGGAGTATACATTCAGCAGAAGACAGACAAGGGATTGCAAACAGTTATAGAACCGTACTGAATGCCTGGACGGAAAGTAATCAGAACACTTCCATTGCTCAAATACGGCCGATTAACGCCTATTACACCACCAACAACGACAGTCATAAGGTAACAGATGGTTCATTTATCCGTGGGCGCAACTTGTTACTTTCCTATACCTTCCCTTCAAAAACCGCGGCTTCATTAAAACTGAACCGGTTAAGGGTATATGGTTCCGTACAGAACTTTTTCGTGGCAACAAAATATAAGGGATATGATCCTGAAGTTTCCAACTCCGGTGCCCCTTTCGATCAGGGCCTGGCATTGTATGATTATCCAAAGCCAAGGGTATTTATGCTCGGCCTGAACATTGGATTATAATTGAATGCAAACCTATTAAAAGAAAAATCATGAAGACAATCATAAAAAAATATGGGTTTCTGGCCTTGACCAGCGCTGCATTATGCATGAGCGGATGCAGCAAATTTCTGGATGAATCAGATCCCAGCAATTTTACCGTAGAAAATTATTTCACCAAACCCGAACACGCCAGAAGCTCAGTAAATTCGATTTATGCCAGTCTGCGGGAACCAATGAACAGCGGCTTTGGCGGCGGGGCCTGGACCATGACAGAATTTGCTACCGGACAAGCCGCTACTGACCTAGGACAAGCCGTAGACAGCTATTTTGTCAAAGACCTGCAGAATACTGCCGACAATAATTATGGGCTCAGTTACTGGCAAAATTATTTTAAAGGCATCGCTAATGCGAACCTTTCCATCGCCAAGATCCCGACGATTACCATGGATGCCTCAGAGGCAAAAAGGTTAATCGGAGAAGCGCATTTTTTGAGGGCTTGGTATTATTTCAACCTGGTGCAGTTATTTGGCAACATCCCTTTGGTTACCGAACCCGTTGACTTGAAGTCAGAGCAGTTAAGACCAAATCAGGCTCCTGCCGGAGAGGTTTACAACCTGATCGTAGCAGATTTAAAAACAGCCGAAGCTGCCGGTCTGCCCTGGGTAGATCTGACCGGAAAAGCAAGTATGGGTGCCGCAAAATCATTGCTGGCAAAAGTATACCTGACCATGGCCGGTTACCCTTTACAAAAAGGTGCTGAATATTATGATCTGGCGGCAAAAAAGGCAGAAGAGGTATTGGATTCCAAACAATTCAGGCTCTTTGATACTTACGCCGACTTACACAATCCAGCCAAAAAGAATGTAGATGAAAACATTTTTATGATCCAGTATAAAACCCAGATTGTGCCGGGCAACTGGCAGGAACTCATCATTCCTTATAACAAGAACATTTCTGCCTACTCTGCCGAAACCGGCGGTATTTATGCAACGGCAGATTTTGTGAAGTCATACGAGCCTGCAGATTTACGCGCCAAGGAAGGGCAGTTCTTTTTCACCAAGTTTACCAACCAGGACAATAGAAACCTGGTAGTGGATCTGGGCGGATATTTTCTGTATAAACTTTTTGATGTAACGGCGCATACCAGCACAGCAAACAGCGACCTGAACTGGTCATTGATTCGTTATGCGGAGGTATTGCTCCTCTATGCAGAAGCGTCCAATGAAGCGGCCGGGCCCGGAGCCAAAGCCTATGATGCCCTGAACCTCATCAGGAGAAGAGCAAAACTGACTGATCTGCAGAGTTTATCTAAAGATCAGTTCCGCGAGGCAGTCTGGAGAGAGCGCTGGCACGAGCTCTGCTTTGAAAACGTGACCTGGTTTGACATGGCACGTCTGCGCAAAGCATTTAATGTAACGACGAAAGGCTTTGATAATTTTGTGGGCCATAAATTCAGTTACGGTCCCGTGCTGACCGACAGAGAGCTATTATTCCCGATCCCAAGCAGGGAGCTGAGAAATAATACGAACCTGATCCCGACACCAGGATATTAGCCCCGGGTTTGTCAATAAACTAAACGACACAAAACACTAAATACGATCAAGGTCAGTAGTATACTACTGACCTTGATTCTTTACCCTTCCCCCTAGGACTTCTCTGTCCAGAAGGACTCAATCTCTTCCAGTGACTTCCCTTTAGTTTCGGGTAATAGTTTATATACGGTAAAGAAAGCGATCAGACAGAAAAACCCAAATACCCCGAAGGTAACTGCCGTACCCGCTTCCCTTAACAGGATTGGTGTAACCTGGCCCACAATCGTATCGGCGACCCACATCACCATAATACTGATTCCCATTGCTTTCCCCCTGATTCTTGTTGGAAAGATTTCTGATGCCACCACGAACTTTAAAGGTCCGATAGAGAAGGCAAAGCAAACCAGAAAAAGCGTAATACTGATGATTAAAAGCACGCTGGAGGTTAATCCCTGATAGAAAAGCCATCCGGTTAAAAATAAACTCACTGTAGCTCCTATCGTACCAATCAGGTACAGTGGCCTTCTGCCCCAGTTGTCAACCTTCCATATGGCAATTAGGGTAAATATCATGTTGGCCAGTCCAAATATAATCTGCCCAAGGAAAGAGTTATGTAATGCAATACCTGCGTCGTTCAGGATGGAGGGACCATAGTAAATGATTGCATTTATACCACTGAGCTGAGAAAACAAGGGCAATAAGATCCCCAGCAGCAAAGCCTTTCTCAATTTTGGAGCAAACAGTTCCTTATAAGAACCATGCTGATCACTGTTGTCGCTCTCCACCGCGGCAGGAATGACTTCTGTTTTACCATCATTAATCTTTTCAAGGATAGCAAGCCCCTCTGCAGTTCTCCCCTTCTTAATCAGCCATCTTGGGCTTTCCGGAACAAAAAACAATCCGATCAGAAATAGCAAAGCAAACACCGTTCCGATGCTAAACATCCCCCGCCATACTTCTTTTGTATAGATCAGGTCGATCAGGGGAAAGGCTGATGAAGCCACCTGCTGTTCTGAATAATTCAATAAGAGTGCATTGGTTATATAGGCCAGCAGAATTCCTGCAGTGATGGCCAGCTGATAACAGGTCACCAATCTGCCACGGATGGCAGCAGGAGAAATTTCCGAAAGGTATAAGGGAACCACAATAGAGGCAATACCTACCCCTAACCCTCCGATCAGCCGGGCAGCAATCAGCCAGTTCAGGGAAGTCGCGACCGAGCAGCCTACTGCAGAAAACAAAAATAGCACAGAGGAGAGAAACAATAATTTTTTGCGTCCAAGACGATCACTTAAGTCGCCCGAAAACGCCACTCCGAGAATACAACCAACCAAAGCAGAGGAAACAAACCAGCCCTCCTGAAAAGGACTTAAGCCGAACTGCTTTTGTACAAAAGGCAGCACTCCTGATATCACTGCCATATCGAAACCAAAAAGCAAACCTCCAAGAGAGGCAACCAGGCAAATGATACCCAGATAAATTTTATAATTGTTATTCATATGACAAGTATTTGGTTGTATTTAGGATATTCGTTACAGCTGGATCTCGTTTTTAAGAAAGGCTTTGATGACTTTCAGCTTTTCTTTTCCGGGATTCAGTAATTTATAGTTTTGTGTAGCTGCCGGAATGACAAAAGTTTCTGCGTAATGGAAAATGCCAACCCGTTCTCCATTGATTTCCACTGCAACAGCAGTACCTTCCACCAACATCAGTACATGACAACTATCTTCCGTAGCCACCGCCATTTCCGTATCAAACTCCAACCGGTGTACATCATAAAAATGATCTTCATGGGTTGGTAAGTGAATCAGTTCCCAATCTGCCCCTTTCTCTAATGATACCGGGATTGAGATCAGTTCCTGTTCGACTAATTTTCCTTTGCGTTCGAACCTGAGGTTATTAAATGCATGTGCAATATTTATCGGTCGTGGATTTCCATGGAGATCAAGCGAAAGCCAGTCGTACATTTTAAAGGTGAAGATATAGGGTGTTGCGCTGATCTCCAGCACCATATTGTTCCGTCCTGAGCTATGTACTGTGCCATTTGGAATCAGAAAGAGCTCATGTTTAACAGAGGGAAAACTCCGTACATATTTTTCTATGGCGATTTCTTCATTTTTCAACTGACTGTTTTCCAAAGCCAGGCGAAATTCTGCCGGGTTAATATCGTCCTGAAACCCTAAATAAACCTTTGCTCCCGGTGCCGCATCCAGGATATAGTAGGTCTCATCCTGTGTAATGGTTTCTCCGAAATTGGCCCTGATATAATTTTTGGAAGGATGGCATTGTATCGAAAGATTTCCACCATTAAAAGTATCCAGAAAATCAAAGCGTATCGGAAAATAAGCTCCGAATGTTTCTGCATGTTTTCCCAAAACAGCCCCGGATTCACATAACATTAAAAAGTCGAAAGACACTTCCAGCAGATTGCCATCACTTTCAAAGACCAATCCATTTTCCGGGCTGATCAATTCAAAAGACCAGGCATAATTCACTTCGTTAACGTTCAAGCCTTTGAGCTTGCTTTTCATCCACTGCCCTCCCCATGAACCACTTTCAAACCAGGGTCTTGCGCGCAGTACAGTATGGCTAAGCTGGTTCAGCCCTTTCAGTAAATCTGCTTTAAACAACCAGTTCAGCTCATGAAGTCTCTGTCCGTCTGCAACAATAGAAATACGCGCCAACAATTCTGCTCTATATCTGTTCAGTACCTCCCAATCAACAAAATAGAAGCGCTTATACATACTAAATGACCGTTCTGAAGCAGATTTCCCCAGGTTAGCGATTGACCTGGCCCTCATCCGGTACTGAATTTCATTTTTTGGGATATCCAGATAGATCACCGGGGCTTCCCTGTTCAATAATCCGGCACCAATACCAATTACAATATTGATGTCTTTTTCCGGGTCCATGTTCAGTTTTAAAAACTCGCTGGATTTAAAGAAATCCTGAAGGTTCAGGTTGCATTTCGTTCCCCAAACCTCATCCTCTCCACCCAAAAAAGGCTTAACCAGTTCATCAACCTCCTTTTCCGGTTTAAGATAATCTGTAGCCTGGTGCCATTTTACAGAAAGGCCCTTCTGATTCAGCTCTTTTTGAATCTGCAATTGAACATCATGAAAAAACACACCTATATATCCATCAATAACTACTGTTTTCTCACTAATGATCCATTCTGCAAGACTGGTATATCCATTAAGTATTTTATGGTCCCCCAGCGCCTGGAAAGGAGACAAAATATAATCATCAACCTTCTGACGGTCAGCATCTAAAACCTGAGCCGGCAATAATGATTGTGAAGTACGTCTCCATTCCTCCCCCATTGTATTTTTATTTATCTGCATTTCGTCCTTTTTAAACTCTTCCAAAGCCCCAATCGTGTGTTCACTATTCATTATATCAATCAACAAATTCCATATGTACAAACATTAACAAACATAAAAAACACGCTTAATAATAAAATAAAAGGCTAAAAAGCAAAACAACAATAGACAACCCTTCATCAAAAAAACATGTATGTACAAACATAGTAATTTAATAAACCATTGCAAATATATTTTCATAATTTTGCGGAGCAGCCAACTACCGGGCTGCTCTTTTAAACGATCCGGATAACATGAAAATAGCACTTAACCATAAAAGCCCGATTCCGCTGCATATACAGGCAGAAGAGTTGTTGCGTAAAATGATAAAGGATCCTCAGTTTCAGAACAATAAGCTATTACCTAATGAAATTGATCTGGCTAAACAACTGGCTATATCGCGGACCACGCTTCGACAGGCTTTAAATAAATTGGTTTATGAAGGCCTGCTGATCCGAAAAAAGGGCGTTGGGACAAAAGTTGCAGACGCGTTGATCAGCTCTAAGTCGGTTAACTGGCTAAGTTTTTCTCAGGAGATGAATGCACGCGGCATTCCGATCAAGAATTTTGAGCTGCACATCAGCTGGGTCTATCCGGAAGAGAGTATTGCTAATTTTTTCAATATTAAAACCGACCAAAAGATTTTAAAGCTGGAACGGCTGAGGGGTAAACCGGAAGGTCCGTTTGTATATTTCATTTCTTACTTTCATCCACGTGTCGGCTTAACCGGCGAGGAGGATTTCAAAAGACCCCTTTATGATATACTGGAAATGGATTACAACATCATTACCGAGTTATCAAAAGAGGAAATCAGTGCCAAAGCGGCAGATAAATTCATCGCTGAGAAGTTGGAAACAGAACCAGGAAGCCCGATCCTGTTCCGTAAAAGATATGTATATGACCAGGCTGAACGCCCGGTAGAATACAACCTTGGTTATTATAAAGCAGACAGCTTTGTATTTACTGTGGAAAGCAGAAGAGGATAAATTTCATTATGTCTACTGAGTTGTATCTTCTGATCCTGGTGATTGATACTCACTTTAAGCAGGGGCAGAAACTTCTTAGCACAATCCCTTATTTATTAAACCAAATCCGTCCTATTTCTCCGTACTCATGGAAGGAGGAGGAACCGATATTCCCCAGGAAGTATTCGGTTTGGGTCCCATTTTAAAAGTCAGTATCCCTCCGTCCGTCAGCTTTTTTCGGTCGATCCAGCAATTACTTAGATTTTTCAGGTTGAATGAACCAGATTGTATGTACTTGTTCTCTTTTGAGTTATTTACGGTTTTAATGACCAGTTCTTTTCCGGAATAGTATTTAGGATTCAGTTTTATCGTCACCTGATCAAAGATCGGACTACCAAACTGAAAGGAAGGATTCATGGCTGCATGTCCCTGAACATCAAACAAACCCAGGGCAGCCATCACAAACCATGCCCCCAACTGTCCCTGATCCTCATCCTGACCAAAGCCATAACCATGCAAAGGTTCAGCGCCGTAAAATTCATCGCAAATGGTACGTGTCCATTTTTGAGAAAGCCAGGGTTTTCCTGAATAATTAAACAACCAGGACTGATGTAAACATGGTTGGTTTCCATGGTTATACAATTTCTCCAGTCCGGAAAAACTGTCAATTTCCTTTCCGCCTCCAAAGGTAGACTTCTGACTTTCCTCAAAAGTTTCCTCCAGGCGTTTATTGAACAAATCTTTGCCCAACAGCGCGATCAGGCCTGCAGGATCCTGAGGAACATACCAGGTATATTGAAATGCGTTGCCTTCCTGAAATCCACGCCATGCCTGCATGGGTTTAAAATCTTCAATAAAGCTCCCGTTTTCATATTTGGGTCTGATAAATTTAGTTTCCGGATCGAACAGGTTTTTCCAGGCCCCCGCCTGTCTGATTAGTTTCTGATAGTCTTTGGTTTTCCCTAAAGCTTTAGCAAAATTAGCCACACCGTAAGAAGTATAAGCATACTCCAGGGTATGTGATCCACCGAAATTAAAGACCCATCCATTGGAAATGGTCGTATCTTTTGATGGAATATATCCTTTCTCCACCAGGTGCCAAAGGTCATATTTCCCTGATCCAAAAGGCCGGTCAGTGTAGCCGGTTTCATTTTTATAGGCCGCCTGATAAGCTTCTTCTACATCAAAATCCCTGATCTGAGCATGATAAGTTGCCGCCAGCATCAAGCCAAAACAATTGGTTTGTACCCCATTTGTATGGGTTCCTGCCGCAAGGCCATCATGAAGCCATCCTGTTTCTTTGGCAAAATCCAGATTGGACTGCATGTATTCACTCAGGTAGTCCGGATAAACCAAAGCCCACAACTGGCCCAGGTTCCAGAACGCGCCCCACATCCCATCGGTATTATAATGGTTGTACCTGGGCTTGCCCCTGGCATCCAAAGGAATCTGTCCGATCTGACCGTTGTGTTGCGGGTATTGCCCGTTAACATCACTCGCCAATCCACGTCCCAGCAGTGCATGGTATAGTCCGGTGTAAAATTTCACCTTGCTAACGCTATCTTTTCCTTCTGCCACAATTCTCCCCAGCTTTTCATTCCAGAGCTGATGTGCAGCTTTTCTGACCCCATCAAAGGTTTTCCCTTTAGCTTCAGTCTGGAGGTTTTTCGAGGCATTCTCTATACTGGTATAAGACAGCCCAACCTGCATTTCAATCACTTCATTCCTGCTCGTTGAAAAATTCAGGTACATGCCATTACCCTGTCCTTTTGTTTCCTGCTCCCCATCTTTGATTTGCTCGTCGACGAAAGTGCCATAAGATTCCGGAGCTTTATTCAAGAGAACTGAAAAATACATTTTAACCCGTTTATCAGGATCACAGAACTTCAGGTACTCCGGATAGGTTTCTATCCATCCTTCCAACCTGTTCTTTCCAGAAAGACGGATGCACGCTTCATTCACCTTCCCGCTTTCTCCCTGACGATGTCCCACATCAAAAATAATCCTGGATTGCTTTGATTCAGGGAAGGTATAGCGGTGAAAACCTACCCGTTCAGTAGCTGTAAGTTCCGCTTTTATGTCATAATCTTTTAGAAAAACCTCATAAAAACCAGGTTCTGCATGTTCCGTTTGTTTATCAAAACGGGATCGATATCCAGAATCCGGATCCTTTAGATCGCCGGGAACCGTTTGTAAAGCACCCCTTACCGGCATCACCACCAGCCCCCCTATCTGGAATTCATGAAAATGGCCAAAGCCTTCAATCGAGCGATGAAGATCATCATAACCGGCCGGTGTCCAGCCACCTTCCCTTCCGTAGGCATTGGTATGGGGAGCTACTTTCGCCATTCCGAAGGGCAGGGCTGCCGGAGTATAAAAAAACCAGCGTCCATGTACTGATCCGATCTGAGGATCAACATAAGCCGCCGGATTAAATGTCCCGTTTTTTACCTGAGCAATTGCTGAAAAAGCAAAGACAGGTAATATCAAAGCAAGCAGTTTTATTCTCTTTATCATATGATATCAAATGAATATTGTACATATGTATGTACATAAACCAAATATATACATTTACTTTACCTTTTAACAAGATTTTGCGCAAAAGAAAAAAACGCACTGATCATCAGCCACACAATTGTGACCAATAAGAATTGTAAAAAGCACCCTGATTCTTTCAGAATAAACAATTTCCCATTACCTTTAGGGCATTGAAAAAGCTGATCACACTTTTTATCCTGTCATTTTATCTCATTTCCTCCACAGAGCTCCAGGAAATGGCTAAACTGCCTGTGCTGTTTCAACATTACTTTGAGCATAAGCTGATAAACAGCGAAATTACTTTTTCAGAATACCTTAGCGATCATTACAATTCCATTCCACATACCGACAATGATGAAGCCCGGGACAATCAATTGCCCTTTAAATCATTAGACCTGAGTAATTTTTTCACTCCTGCCATCCCAATTTTTCACAGCAACAATTTTCAAAAAGCGGTATGGGCAACAGTGAAGAACGATTCCTTTCTTTATAAAGAAAACTTTATCCCCAGCTGCCATTGCAGAAAAGTATGGCAACCTCCTAAAGGCATGATCATTTCTTAATTTTCAGGATTCAGCTTTCATTGGTATTGCTGTCCTTTTTCATTCAGGAATTTATCATACCAAATTTTCATGTTAAATAAAATCATTGGGTTTTCTGTAAAGAATAAACTCATCGTTGCGTTATTTACTATCGCACTCATCATATATGGGGTTTTTGAACTTTTTAAACTTCCCATAGATGCCGTACCCGACATTACCAACAATCAGGTACAGATCATTACTGTAGCCCCCTCCTATGGCGCTACAGATATCGAGCGGCTCGTTACTTTTCCGGTAGAGCAGGCCAGCAGTAACATTGCCGGCATCAAAGAAATCAGAAGTTACAGCCGCTTTGGCTTATCCCTGGTTACCCTTGTCTTTAACGACGATGTAGATGTCTACTGGGCCCGTCAGCAGGTATCAGAGCGGCTCATTGCGGTACAGGAATCCATTCCGGATGGGATAGGAAAACCCGAGATGGGGCCTATTTCCACAGGACTGGGGGAAATCTATCAATACGTAGTCAGGCCAAAAAAGGGTTACGAAAGCAAGTACGACATTACCGAGCTCAGGACCATTCAGGACTGGATTGTACGCCGGCAATTGCTTGGCGTTCGTGGCGTAGCTGAGGTCAGCAGTTTTGGAGGCAAGCTGAAGCAATATCAGGTAGCCATTAATCCCGGAAAGCTACAGGCCCAGCAGGTTACCATTGCAGATGTATTCCATGCACTGGAAAGCAATAACCAAAACACCGGCGGTTCCTATATAGAAAAACAATCTACCGTACTCTATATCAGAAGTGAGGGATTAATTGGCAATAAAGAAGATATTGAGAATGTGGTGATCAAAAATACCGGTGGGAACACGCCCCTGCTGATCCGTGATGTAGCCGAAGTCACCATCGGCGCGGCCACCAGATACGGTGCCTTGACCTATAACGACGAAGGTGAGGTATCCGGGGCCATCGTGATGATGTTAAAAGGAGCCAACAGCAATGTGGTGATTGAAGACATCAAAGAAAAAATAGCAGAGATTCAGAAGACCCTGCCTGAAGGCGTAATTATAGAACCTTTTCTGGACCGTACCAGCATGGTCAGTAATGCCATTAATACCGTAGAGACCAACCTATTGGAAGGCGCACTTATTGTCGTTTTTGTACTGGTACTTTTTCTGGGCAACTTAAGGGCAGGTTTACTGGTCGCTTCAGTGATTCCGCTATCTATGCTATTTGCAGTCATTATGATGAACCTCTTTGGAGTCAGCGGAAACCTCATGAGCCTTGGGGCACTCGACTTTGGATTGATTGTAGACGGAGCGGTCATCATTGTTGAAGCTGTGATGCACCAACTTAGCCACAGCAAAAAATTTGGCGGACTGACGCTGCTTTCCCAACACGATATGGACAAAGAAGTTAAAAGTGCTTCTTCCAAGATGATGAATAGCGCAGTCTTCGGACAAATCATTATTTTAATCGTATACCTTCCGATTTTTAGTTTACAGGGTATAGAAGGGAAAATGTTTAAACCTATGGCCCAAACCGTAGCCTTTGCCCTTCTAGGAGCATTTATACTCTCGCTTACTTATATCCCAATGGTCAGCAGCATCTTTCTGAGCAAGAAGATCAAACTGAAACAGAATTTTTCAGACCGCATTATGGCCAAAATTGAAAACAGGTATAAATATGTGCTGACCAGGGCTTTAAAGATTCCAAAAATCATCATTACTACTGTGGTCGTCTTGTTTGTAATGGCTGTTTTTCTACTCAGCAGATTAGGGGGCGAATTTATTCCATCCATCGAAGAAGGTGACTATGCCGTGGAAACCCGTGTTCTTTCCGGCAGCAACCTCAACACCACCATAGAAAATGTACAGAAAGTAGCTGGTATTCTGAAAGCCCGTTTCCCGGAAGTCAAAAATATTGTCACTAAAATAGGCAGCAGTGAAGTTCCTACAGAGCCCCTGCCAATGGATATGGGAGATATGATCATCAACCTTAAAAACAAATCCGAATGGACTTCTGCAAAATCATTTGAAGAACTTTCTGAAAAAATGAGTGCCGCAGCCACTGAAGTACCAGGTGTAACCACCAGTTTCCAGTTTCCGGTACAAATGCGTTTTAATGAACTGATGACCGGTGCCCGTCAGGATGTGGTTTGTAAAATCTTTGGCGAAAACCTGGATACGCTGGGTATTTACGCGAAACAACTTGGCAACATTGTCAAAAACGTCCAGGGAACCACAGAACTCTATGTAGAACAGATCACAGGCACACCCCAGATCGTGATCAGGTACAACCGCGTTGCAATCGCTCAATACGGGTTGAACATTTCAGAAATTAACAGAAACATCAATGCTGCCTTTGCGGGTCAGACTACCGGGCTGGTTTTTGAAGGAGAAAAGCGATTTGACCTCGTTGTACGCCTTCAGAATGAACAAAGGCAGGACATCAAGGACGTACAAAACCTGTTGATCCCTACGCCTGCAGGCACCCAGATTCCTCTAAATCAGGTGGCAACAGTAGAATTGGTAGACAGCCCAAGTCAGATTCAACGGGAGGATACCAGGCGCAGGATTCTGGTAGGCTTTAATGTGAACGGGCGGGATGTTGAAAGTATTGTCGAAGAACTTCAGGAAAAAGTAACTGCCGGTTTGAAGCTGCCTACAGGATACACCGTTAGTTATGGTGGATCATTTGAAAACCTGAATGAAGCTAAATCCCGTCTTTCGGTAGCCGTACCGGTTTCGTTGGTACTCATTTTCCTGCTGCTTTATTTTGCTTTCAATTCCATTAAATATGGATTACTCATTTATACCGCTATTCCCTTATCAGCCATTGGCGGGATTTTTTTACTGGCACTCAGGGGCATGCCGTTCAGCATTAGTGCAGGAGTAGGCTTTATTGCACTATTCGGGATTGCAGTACTCAACGGGATTGTACTTGTAGCTGAATTTAACAGGATTAAAACAACAGGAGAAACAGATATGAAAAGTATAGTTACACAAGGGACAGTAACGCGGTTAAGACCTGTACTCATGACCGCCTTCGTCGCTTCTCTGGGTTTTTTGCCCATGGCATTAAGCAATGGCGCCGGGGCTTCGGTACAACGTCCGCTCGCTACGGTAGTCATAGGTGGTCTGATGATTGCCACCCTGCTTACCCTTTTTGTCCTGCCTATTCTTTACATTGCTTTTGAGAAAGGCATTAAAACCAAGCGCGCTAAACAAGCGATTACTGCCGCCTTGCTGTTGTTCGCCTTTTTACCGGCACATGCACAAAGACCAATTACAATTGAAGAGGCCCTTGATAGTGCCACTACCAATAACCTCCTCATAGCAAATAGAAAATTAAGGGCTGAGCAAGCCAAACAACTCATTAAAAGCGGGAATACCATTTCCAAAACTGCGATCAATGCAGAATATGGGAACTTCAACAGCCCTTTAACCGACAATAAGCTCAGCATCACTCAAACCCTGAGCCTGCCCTCAGTTTATAGCCGGCAAAGGAAACAGCTCACTGAAGAATGGAAATCAGCCCTGCTCAACGTTGATCTTCAGGAAGCAGACATCAGGAAAATTACTAAAAGCATATTCTATGAATTGCTTATCCTTCATGAAAAAGAGCAGCTATTGCTGAAAATGGATTCCACTTATACCACATTTTTGCGCATTGCCGCACTGAGGCTCAAAGCCGGTGAAAGCAATATGCTGGAAAGGGCAACAGCAGAAAATCAGCTCATACAGATCAGGGTCCAAAAGAAGGTGCTTCAACAGGAAAAGGAATCACTTCAACAGAAATTCCTTTTATTGCTGCAGACCAGGGAATACCGCATTCCAAAATCTGAGTTTTTTAAATTGGAGATGAGTGTATTGGATACTGTTGCATTGTCCGGTCATCCCTTGCTCCGGCTATCGCAGCAACAGGAAAGAGCTGCTGATGCTGCAATGCTGGCAGAAAAGTCCAGACTCCTGCCCGATATCAGTATTGGTTACGCCAACATGAGTATTCAGGATGGATTAAAATATAACAGGGCCAACAGGTTTCAATCTTTTCAGCTTGGTCTGGAAATCCCTGTTTTCTCGGGCGGGCAAAAAGCAAGAGTGAAATCAGCCAGGGCCTTTCAATCCATTACCAAAAATGAGACAGACTATATGAACCAGCAGCTAAAGGCCGAACTCCATACCACATTAACCAGTTTTGAACAAAACAGGGAAATTGTAGCAGAATTTGAGAGCGCCGCCCTAAAAAATGCGAAGGACATCACCAACACCCTTAATAAGCAGTTACAAAATGGAGAGATCAATTATCTGGAATGGACCATTTTGAACCAGCAGTCGCTGAGTACTCAGCTTGATTATTTTGAGGCCATAAAAAACCTGAACAACAGCATTATCAATTTGAATTACCTTTTATCAAAGTAACATGAAACCAAGAATATTTATATATGGAATTGCTGCAGTGCTAAACACGCTTTTATATGCATGTGGCAGCAGCAGTGCAGAACAAATTCCTAAAGAGCAGGCGGTAAACCCTGACGAAACCCTTGTTCAACTGAGTACCGAACAGGCAAAAATCATTAAGCTCAAAACAGCAGGGGTTACCTTACAAAACATCAGCGCTGTTCTTAAACTGAGTGGACAAATCGATGTTCCCCCTCAGAACCTGGTTTCGGTTAGCATTCCTTTGGGCGGATACCTGAAGTCGACCAATATGCTCCCCGGCACACAAGTCCGTAAAGGGCAGCTCCTGGCAGTTATGGAAGACCCGCAATATATCCAGTTACAGCAGGATTACCTGAGCGCAAAGAACAAATTGAACTATGCAGGCAAAGAATATGAAAGGCAAAAGGAGCTGAACAGTACCAAGGCCAGCAGCGATAAAATCCTGCAACAGGCAGAAAATGAATTCAGAAACCTCAGCATTGAAACCCGGGCACTGGCAGCAAAACTGAGCCTGATCGGTATCAGTCCCCGGCAACTAACAGAAAATTCGATTTCAAGAACGGTCAACATCCACTCTCCTATCAATGGTTACATCAGCAAAGTCAATGTTAATATCGGTAAGTATGTAACCCCATCCGATGTCATCTTTGAACTTGTAAATCCTGCAGATATCCACCTGAACCTTAAGGTATATGAGAAAGACCTGAGTAAAATTGCCATAGGACAACAGGCTGTTGCCTATAATAACGCCAGCCCTGATCAGAAATATAATACGAAAATTATACTGGTGAGCCATGCCTTAAATGAAGAACGCAGTGCAGAAATACACTGTCACTTTGAGCGATATGATAAGCGCCTGGTTCCCGGAATGTACATGAATGCAGAAATACAGGTTAAAAACACAAAGGAAAAGGTATTGCCAAGTGAAGCCATCGTAAATTTCGAGAATAAAGATTATGTTTTCGTACAGGAGGGCAGCCATAGCTTCCGGCTAAGCCCTGTTCAGAAAGGGATTTCGGAAAACAATTTCACCGTCGTAGGAAATCATCTCGATGATAAAAAGGTAGTCACCACAGGAGCTTATTCTTTGCTGATGAAGTTGAAAAACACCAGTGAATAGCAAATAAAAACCCCTGACTCTGGAGTCAGGGGTTTTTATTTTGCAGTCGCTAAATTTATCTGAGTATACCCCTGCCTATTTCTTTTTCTGACGCAGCAGCATGTTCATTTGGATCTATCTCATAGTTCTTTTTAACAAAATTATCAGTACGCTTATTCTGATCCTTTAACACCTCAAGGTTGATTTTAAATCCTCCATAATTTAAATATTTCTGATAATCAATCTTCTTTACTGTGGACGCATAGCTAAACAACTCCGGCAATGATGTCCCGGCCGTTTCTTCACAAACTTTTCTGAATTCTTCATCTGTAAAACCTCTCTTTTTTTCCTGATAAAATTCCTTGTACAGCCTGCGCATTACATCATCCAGTGATTTCCGGTTTTTTGTTTCCTGTCTGATCTTCAGATCCATGAGCAAGCCCAGAATACAACCTTTATCATAATAAGAGATGGTGGTATTTGAGGCATTATCATTTCTATTAAAGAACTGGATCCAGGTATCAAAACTGGCTTCAGTTGCAGATTGCAGCAGGTGTCCGGGTATATTTTCGTAATTGCGGATTGTCTTGCTGATCACCTTTAAAAACTCGTCCCGGTTTAGCAGCCCTGCTCTGTTTAGGATAACATATTCATAATAAACCGTAAAGCCTTCCGAAACCCATAACATCCGGGTAAGATTTTCTTTGTCATAATTGAATGGCCCGAGAGACAAAGGACGTATGGCTTTGATATTATACAGGTGAAAATACTCATGCGCCAGAAAAGACAACCACCTGTCATAAGATTCTTTAGTTTTCATCATGTAACTGGCCGAAGAAAACACAGCGGTAGAATTGCGGTGTTCCAATCCTCCTTGTCCGGGTCCCATAATGATGAAGGTATAATGTTTATAAGGAATATGTCCCATGAGATCGGTAGCCGAGGTTACAATCTTTTTCAGGTCTGCTATAAAAGTGGTCGTATCAAACATTTCCGGACTAACCATTGCCACGGTATGCTTCAATCCTTTCACATCAAATGTCATCGTTTTTTGATTCCCAATATAGATCGGACTATCATACAAAGTATCAAAATCATCTGCCCGGTAAGTATTGGGTTTACCTTTCAGCTCATCCAGTCCTGTAGAAACGGCAGTCCATCTATCTGAAAATTTCAGATTCACTTCTGCAGGATGGTTCAGTTCTCCTGAGAGGTGCATAAAAATTCCCGCCGGCGAAATATAGGCATGACTTTCGTCGAGAAAAGCATCTGCCACTGAAGACGTATGTGCAAAAACATCATATGAAATGATTACGATCTCTGCATTTTCACTGTCCACTTCCCAGTTATTTTTATCTACTTTTTCCCAATCCAGTTTTTTTCCTGAACCTGTTTCCGCCTTGAATCTGACTACATTTTTAGCAAAATTCATGATCCAGTAATAACCTGGCGTCCAGGCAGGGAGTTTAAAATTCAGTTTATCTTTAACAAAGCCCTCACAGCGCAATTCTACATGATAGTAATGAGACTGAGGATCTTCCATATTTACTTTAAACCGGAAAGATGGTTCTTTTGCTGATGAAACGAAGTAAAAGGTCACTATCAGGATCAGTGTAAGCAGCGTTTTTAAGGATTTATTCCGCATATTTTTAATTCTTTATCAAACGTAAATATTATGATCCTGATGTTACCGGCATATTTTAATCAAAATCGCTTCAATATTAACCCTTTAAAAAAAGAATTATTTATTTTTCGTCCGCGTAGCGTTTATTTTACATCCTCAGCATTGAGGATCGGCTACCTTTATTACAGTTATTTTATCCCGGATTTAAGATGACAGAACGCTTTCAGGAACATAAAGACAAGCTATTTGCTCTGGCTTACAAAATGACAAAAAGTGCGGCAGATGCAGAGGATATTCTTCAGGATATTTTCCTGGCTTTTACAACACAAGCTGTTTCAGGAATTCGTAATCCGGAGGCTTATCTGGTAAAATCAGTCGTCAATCGTTGTTTATCGCTCCTGGAAAAACGAAAACGACTGGTTTATCCCGGTCCCGATTTACCTGAGCCCTTATTTCAGGAACGTTTCCAGCATATGCACCGGCAGGATGTTTCCTATGCACTCGTGCTCTTGCTACAACAGTTAAATCCAGTGGAAAGGGCTGTATTCCTGTTAAGAGAGAGTCTGGATTATGCTTATCCGGAAATTGCAGAGGTATTAGCTATAGAAGAGGAGAATTGCCGGCAGTTATTGCATAGGGCAAGGAAGAAGGTCGCTGAAGGAAAGACCCGTTATATTCCTTCAGCAGAGGAAAGCAGTTCATTTATCAATGCCTTTTTACAGGTTTGTGCAGGCGGAAATGTACAAGAGCTGATGAAATGTCTTCAGGAAGACATCACCATCTATTCGGATGGTGGCGGAAAGGTATCCGCAGCAATGCAACCCATTTCCGGCCGGAAGAATTGTATGGCTTTCCTCAATGGGTTATACCAGAAATATGGAGAACAGCTTACGTTTAAATGCAGCGCCATCAACGGTGAAAATGGGATTCTGCTGTATGATAAAATAAACGGACATGTGGAGACCGTCATTGTCCTGGTTATATTGGACGGTCAGATTTCCACGCTTTATTTTATCCGTAATCCGGATAAAATCAGGAACCTCCAAAAAAAGCCCTGACGAACTGCAGGTATTCAGCTGGTACTTTTCTGAAATGGAAACTATCGGTATAACCGATTATGATCCCTATTGCGACCAACACGCCTATGCTACCAATGATCCAGGCTACCAAAGCTGATCCGGTTTTCAGGTAATGAATAGCAGCTACATGAAGGAATATGGCCAGTACGGCAAAGAAATAATAAGGAATAAAATAAAGCATTGCCGGATCATCATTTAGTCCGGCCGCAGCAAAGTTGAAATTGGTGTCCAGCTGCAGGTAACGACCATAAAGGACAGCGGCAACATGGGCAAGCAGGAAATAAGAAAGATACAAGCCAGAGTAAATCTGCAATTTTTCTATCCTGTTTTTTTTTCTCTTGTTAAAAAGCATGCTGATCCCCGTGATCAGCTGAAAGCTTACTGCCACCATCAGGAGGGTTTCCAATACCGGATGGCGGTATAGTTTCCTGAAAGTCTCCATCATTTCTATATGTGCAGCGGGACCGGCCAGGGAGTACAGCTGATTGAACAAATGAAATGCAATAAATACCGCCAGGGTAAGCCCGGAAAAATAATGTAGTTTCTTCGCATTAGACCGGGAGAAAAGGTTGTTTTTAATGGTTGTCATTTTTTCTGTTTTACCAAGGACAGGTAAAACAGAATTTTGTGACAACCATTATTTACTTTTTCTTTGTTTTATCTAACAATTCCAGGATTTTGTTTTCCAGGTCAGCTCCTCTGAGATTTTTTGCCAGAATTTTCCCATCCGGGCCAACCAGGAAATTAGTGGGGATGCTTTTCACCTGATACATTTCAGCAACCTCATTGTTGCCTCCTTTAAGGTCGGAAACCTGTGTCCAGCTCAATCCATCTTCTTTTATCGCCTGCAACCAGGCCTCTTTCTGTCCCGGATTATCCAGTGAAACTCCCAATACCGTAAAATTTTGGTCTTTATATTTGTTGTATGCCCTGAGCACATTTGGGTTTTCCTGTCTGCAGGGTCCACACCATGAGGCCCAAAAATCAATCAATACGTATTTACCTTTAAAATCAGATAATCTAACAGGCTTCCCATTTACATCATTTTGTGTGAAGTCCATAGCCTTCTGACCCAATGCCAATGCACCGGCTCCATTTATAGATTTCAGGAGCCGCTTACCAAGTTCAGTTGATTTCAAACGGGAAGAAAACGCAGCAAATTCCTTAGCCGCATTATCGGGATTCGCCTCGACGTTAACCGTACTCTTAAACAGGATTAAACTGTAATAGGAATCCCGGTTGCCGCGCATGAAATTGTTATTGATGTTCCTGATGTCCTGATCAAGTACTTTTAATTGCTTGTTAAACCTTTCGAGATAAGCCGTATCTTTTAATTGCTCAGGCGTCCCTGATTTATATTGAGCTACAATTTGTTGCGCCCGGAGCTGTATCTGATCGGCTGTAGCCTTACATTTTGCAATATCATCGTTAATAACAGATCCTTTTATAACTGCATTCCTGACAGAATCATTTTTTGAGGTCACTGCGATCGTTCCAGGTTCCAGGTAAAAATCCAGGATGTCTGAAGGCAGATTTCTGGCTCCGGCTTTGTAGCCGGGACTGCGTTTGATCTTAATATGCGCCTGTGTCACTTCAGACAGGGTACCTTTAAATGTAAAAAGCCCTCCGTTTATAGCTGTAGAATCTATTTTATTCCGGCCATTTACCGCATAATATAGAAATGCTTTTGCGGGAGGGGGCATTACGTTAAGACTGCCGTTTATGGTAAATTTTTGCTGGGCCAATGTCATCAACGGACACAGGCAAAGCAGGAGAAAAACTCTTTTCATAGTGGTATATAATTTATTTTTCGAGTAAGGTTTTAATCAGCGTATCCATTTCGTCGTTTAGCATGGAGTAAACACGCATGATGACTTCCCCATTCTTATCCAAAAGAATTTTTGTGGGATAAGTGGTAATGCCATAAGCCTTCACAATATCCATATTCTCCTTGCCTTCATCATTCAATACCTGTACCCAATCCGCACCATCCTTTTTAATTGCCGCCAGCCAGGCTGCTTTACCTTCAGTTAGGGATTTGCTTCGCTCATTAGCGACCCCTATGATTTCCAAACCTTTGTCTTTATAAGTTTTATAAAGTTCTTTTAAATGAGGATGACTTTCCCGGCAAACGACACACCAGCTGCCCCAAAAGTCCAGCAAAACCAGTTTCCCTTTATAGTCGCTCAATTTTACGGTTTTACCATACTGGTCTTTTCTCGTAAAGTTCTGAAGCTTTTTACCTGAAGGTGTAATTTTCAATTGTTCTATCCTGTTTCGGATTGACTGGGCAGCCAAGGTATTTTTAAGTCTTTCAGCCAGCTGCTGATAAGCAAGCACATAGCTATCTGAACTATACATACAGTTATTTTCCTCTAACAAATACAAGCTGACAAATGAGTTGGGATGATCCCGAACAAATTGTTGTTTCAGCTTCATCTTCTCCCTGGTTAAAGCAACCCCTTTGGTAGAGATTAAACCATAAAAAGCGGCGCTATCTTTTACCATATCCAATGTACTCAGTTCCTTTACCATCTCCATTTCTCCAATATCACGGCTAAGAATTTTATTCAAGGCATCGCAATCCTCTGATACATCAGCCTTACTGATATTATCTTTCAACAGGAAATTGACTACCTCCTGAGGTTCCAGTTTAATCATGGGCTCTTCAAGTTGGCCATTGCTAGCTTCAGAACCATCCCGGACCTTTAATTTTTCCATCAGCAGTGCGCTGTTCGGCCCCGGGCCAACAATCCTTCCATCCGGATCTATTAAGAAACTGGCAGGAATCATGGTCACATCATACAATTGGGCAGCCTTATTGACCGGAGCATTCAGATCCGCTACCTGTAACCAGGGAACATTATCTTCCTTCATGGCTTTTAGCCATGCGGACTGCTCCTTATCCAAAGAAACTGCAAGGATAGTAAACTTACCCGTAGATTTTAATTCATTATAGAGTTCCAATAATTTAGGTTGCACCGCCCGGCAGGGTTTACACCAGCTGGCCCAAAATTCCAGCAGTACATATTTGCCCCGGAGACTGGAGAGTTTAATCAACTTCCCAGTCTCATCCGGAAGACTAAAATCCGGTGCCAACTGTCCTTTTCGGATTGCCTGGTTAGCTTTCACGACTAAGCCCAATTCCCGTCCTTCTTTTGTTTGTCTCAAAGACGCCGATAATTTAGGATAGCTGGCAATTACAGCACTATCCCTTCCTCCAATTGCCCTCATCCAATCCAGGCTTACCAGCGAGGCCGGATGAGCACTGACAAATTCGGCCATAGCTTTCGCTTCCTCCTTCGTCGGGCCCAAACCCATTTGCTTTTGAGATGGTCTGATCCTCTTCTGGTTATCCAGATTTAAGGCAGTCCCCCATATTTTACAATGTGCCAGAGAATCCTTTCCTTCCACATGAACGACCCCGTTTTCAAGATAAACAGATCTCGAATCGACCTGATCATTGGCAGGAAATAAACCTTTATGCTCCAGTATGACCGTAGCTTCCATAGGTGAATCCACCGTACCTGAAAACTCAAAAGAGCCATGGTTAAGGCGGGCAGAATCAAGAATCATCGTAGAACCTACCTGATAAAAGAGATAAGCCTTTGCTTTCGCCGGAACATCCCTGACCATGCCCTTAATTTTAAACTTTTGCTGCTGACAAACTCCAATCAAAGGGAGAATAAGCATACCACACAGGAATATTCTTTTCATTATGTTATTATTTTGAATTACCAATGGCCTGTAAATCCAGGTTATATTTTGCCTTGTAATAATTGATGACTGCATTATATTTAAACTTAAAGCGGCCCTGGGGATCATTTTCCGGCAAGAAGATCGTTGCCTCGAGTTCCTCTGCTGTATGGGATACAATAGCAGTTATGTAATCCAGAAAATCATCACTGGCAGTCATTCCATAGGAATAGGTAAACACACCATATTCATTCTTATTGTAGTCCTGTACCATTCCATAATCTGTTGCGGCAATAAAGAGGTCAGGAAGTTCAACTTTTTTGGTAATGACCGCCTGTTTCCAATAGGCAATATGCAGCTCATTCTTCATTACAGTTAATTCCTGTTCTGTCAGATTTCCTAATCGTGGGCTGGCCTGACCAAAGGTAAAATGACTAAATGTACTGACTGCGTTAACAGGTGTAGCCAGCGTATCCGGCGCCACTACCCTTCTGATTCTGGAGGAAAGCAAAATTTTGTATGGCAATGAAAGCTTTAAAAACGGTTCAGTATAAAAGCTGAACAGTTTTTTATCCATCATTTCCAGGGATTGAGCGATATAATCCTGATCGCCTGGGTCTGCTGCGTATAGAATATTTGCAGAAATGTTCCACTGAAAATCCTTGTCATTGAATTTATAAAGGATATAAGTCCCATATTTCTTATAGAAATCCAGAATCTTATTATCGTATGGTTGGTTCCCCTGAGGGAGTTGATATTCGGGCTGTAAAGTATCCGGCTGAATCACCGGTTCCTTTTTACATCCAAGTGCCAGTGCAATCATCAGGGAAAGGAGAGAAAATAATAGTTTTAAGTTCATATGGCAATACTTATTGTCCGACACGAATGGCAGGTCTGGGGTTATCAACTAGACTTTTATTCAGGATTAACGCCTCCTTGGGTAGCTGCATCAAGTAGGCAGGGTCATGATCCTGAAGAGTGAATTTCAATTTCAGTCCTTCACTTTCATAAAAGTGATGACTGAAGGAAGGCATTCCATGACGCCTCAGATCGAACCATCGATGTTCTTCTTCCTCAAAAAACTCCCTGCGTTTCTCATCGTAACACTTTTTCAACAGGTCATCTGCATCTGTACTGGAAAGGTCTGCATATTTCTCTGTGGCGAACCGTTTCTTCCGCAACGTATTCAAATCTTTCAAAGCCAGTTGTGCATTTGCTATACTCCCTGATTTATTCAACTGAGCATAAGCTTCCGCCCGGTTCAGGAAAGCTTCTGATACCCGTAAGGCCTGTGCTGTTTTACCAGATCCCAGATTATAGCTTCGTCTTTTAATAGATTTCCCCCCTTTGATATAGATGCTCTTCCTTAAATCTCCATCCTCGTAAATAGAAAGCAAACTTTCTGAAAGCAAATAATTACCTCTATCATTGATCGCATGGTTACCATCAAAAGTTACATCATCCTGTTTCCCGAATGCCCATAATGTTTCGGGACTCTCCCCATTAATTATAGGTTTATTATTCTGATCCGGAGTTCCCCAGGTATTCAGATCAATAAGTGAAGGCTTATTGTTGATCACCACGGTTGCAGCTTCTATTGCCTTTTCCCAATTGCCCATATATAGATTTATCCTGGAGCTCAAAAGATAACCTGCCAGATAACTGATGCGATATACACCATTATCTTTTTTGTGTTTTTCCAGAAGGGCGATTCCCTTTTCGACGTCACTGAGAATTTGCTGATAAACTTCTTTTACGGTATTACGTGGTTTTCCTTCAAGTGACACACCTGAGGTAAGCATCAAAGGCACGCCCAGGTCTGTTTCAGGAGAAGAAAGCCGGTCAGTATAAGGCTTGGCATAAAGATTTACCAGTTTAAAATAATAAAATGCCCTGAGCAAATGCGCCTGTCCTTCCAGATTGTCTTTTTCGGCCTGCGTTCCCTTTACTTTACCGGAATAATCGAATGCTACATTGCAGATCTGTATGAATTTATAATAACCTGCCCAGGGAGCGTTTTCCCAAAAGCTTCCAAATAACATTTGCTCCTGATCCGGTTGCCAGGTATAAGGATAATAAGAAGCTTTTTTTCCGAAAACAAATTTGCGATGTTCCTTATCGTCATCATAGAAGCATTGAATACTGCTCACTCCTCCATATACGCCTTGATAACCTTCCCCCAATAACAATTCATTTAAAGACTCCACTGTTTTAGGGATAATTTCTGTTTGAGATTGTTCTTCCAAAAATTTTTTGCAGGATAAGGATATCGTACAAAAAAACAGGAGGCACAATACCGGTATATATTTTTTCATGTTCTTCAGGATTATTATTAAAATGACAAATTCACTCCGAGATTATAGGCCGGGACGATAGGTAAAGCTGTTGTTCCCACACCATCTATTTCCGGATCCTGCCCTCTCAGTTTTTTATCTGCAATTACAAAAAGATTGGTTACCGTAGCCGTTATCCCCATTTGTTTGATTTTCATTTTTTTCAACCAGCTTTGTGGCATGGAATATCCAATATTCATAGCACGACATCTCAGGAAATCCCCGGAAACCAGGTTCAGGTCAGAATGATCATACAGATAATACCGGCCATAACGGTTACTAACGGCAACATCAACCTGCTGATCAACTCTATCGGTAACAAACGCCGGTATGTTTGTAAAAGCTTCATCACCTGGTTTACGCCAGCGCTGTTCAAAAATTGCCGGCATATTTTGTTCTGGCATTGGGATATATTGATTTTCACCGGCATATACTGCATTTAATAACCTTGTGCTTCCCAGGCTAAAAGCAAATGAAAAACCAAGTGAAAATGCTTTATATCTGAAGGACGTGTGCAGGCCACCATCGATATCCGGTAAACGCTTACCACCTACTACCAGCGCATCCATAAAAGTTCTGTCCAGATAAGAACCGTCGTCATCAATCTTATTAAAAAGCGGCATGCCGTTAGAGGGGTTCAATCCTTTATAAGAGACTACATAGAAAGTACTGGCAGGTTGCCCCGTTACATATGCGGTTCCATTCAGATAATCATCCATACTATAGGGAAGGTCACCTACCCCTTGTTTAACAGCATTAAAGTTTTTAGCTACGTTTGCAGAAAGTGTCCAGCTAAAATTATCCGTTCGTATCGGGTTTAAGACCAGATTTGCCTCAAGGCCATGGTTGCGCATGGTCCCTCCATTCAGATACATGCTTGAAATTCCATACTCCACCGGAACCTTCCTGACGGTGATGATGTCAGATCCTCTTTTATCGTAATAACCCAGGGTTAAATCCACGAAGGAATTGAAAAGAGAGGTATGTAATTCCAGATTGTAGGACTTGGTTTTCTCCCATTTCAGGTCAGGATATGGCAATGATTTCAAATTAAGAATGTACTCCCTGGCAGCCGGATCAATAGGGGATCCGCCCTCTACCAGACGGGCAATAAGATCTGGTCCCACCGCGCCCACTACATTCCCCTGAAATCCATAAGATGCTTTCAGGTCTAAAGCATCGACTACTTTGCTATCTTTCAGCCAGGCCTCTTCCGCTATGTTCCAGCGGGCAGCCACACTCCATATTGGCAAAAACCTGCGATTAGCATATTGCCCGAATCGATTAGAGGCATCGGTACGAACATTTGCGTTTAAGATATACTTATCGGCGAAACTATACGAAGCTGAGGCAAACATTGATAAGCTATTCTCTACCGTGTTTGTTTTTTTGGGACTAAACGAAAGAAAGTAAATGGGCAATTGAACAAAGGATTCGCCCTTATCCTTTAAATATCCTGGCGTCCTTTCTGCAAAACCATCATACTTGAGAGACTTGATCTCTTGTCCAGCAAGAATATTAATCTGATCCCGGTCGCCGAAAATCCGTCTGGTATATTCTGCTGAGTTACGAAAGGTAAAATTATAACTGTTCATACGATCAGTCATCAACATTCCACCGAAAGGTAAAAATGACATCTGTTCCTCCATCCCTCCGGGAACCACACTTCCATAATCATAACCACGCATGGTTGAGATATAATTAGACCGTTCCGTAGCGTATTGTTCTGAACTGGAATGCTGCGTGCTAATACCCAACAGCGAATTAAACTTCAATCCGTCGATAATGCGGTAGTTAAGGCCAAGATTTGCATTGAGTTCTGTGACTTTCACCTTACTTCCACTTTCATTGATTTCATTTTTCACATTATAAGACATCGGGGTCCCATCGCCGGATAGATCGTAAGTAGGCATTTTGGTTGGATAAAATATATCCTGATCAATCGTCCTGCTTGTTTTCAACGCATAATCAAGTGGATTTACCTGAAGGTAGCCATTTGAGGTACGCTGGCTACCCGACAAGTTAAAGTCTAACTTTAAACGGCTGCTGAGATCAGCATTCAAGCCCAACTGCCCGCTAAGTCTATTTTGCCAGTCTTCTTTTGCACTGCCTTTGAAATTGTCATAAGAGAAAGAAGAATAGTGCCTCACCTTTTCTGTACCGCCGGAAAAGCTTACATTATGTGCCATATTCACAGAATTCTGAAACAAGACATCAAACCAGTCGGTATTGATGCTTTCATAACCAGCCACTCTCTTTTGAAACTCAGCTTCTGTAATTTTTCTGTTCATCAGGTCCTGAAATGCTCCTTCATAAGAAATGTTAAAAGGAGTTCCCGTATAAAAAAGGCCATCTTCATAAATTTCCCTTGAAAACCGGACCCTTTGCTGAGAGTTCATCAGTTTCATTCCGGTGTAGGATGGCTTTTGAGTAAATCCGGAACTAAAATTATAATTGATTACCGGTTTACCACTCACTCCTTTACGTGTAGTGACTACGATCACTCCGTTGGCGGCCCTGGTTCCATATATAGCCGTTGCTGAAGCGTCTTTCAGGAAGGTAATGCTTTCAATATCGTTCACATTCAAACCACTTACAGAATTACCGATATTAGCCGCTTTAGAAAAGGCACTTTCCTTTCCCATAATCAGATCCATATAAGATGAATTCGTCCCCATTACATTATCCGGATTACCATTACTTGGATTCTCTCTTACAATTCCATCGACTACCCAAATCGGATTGGCATTACCAAGTAAGGTCGAAGTTCCTCTTAAACGTAATTTTGGTACTGCATTGGGGCTGCCAGAGGTATTGACCACAGAGAGCCCGGGAACTTTACCCTGAAGCATTCCCGTAATATTTGGCACTCCCGGGACTTTGACATCTGCTGCTTTCAGGGTAAAGGTTGAACTTGCAGAAAGTCTTTTGCTGACCTCCTGGTAACCAGTGATCACCAATTCGTCCATGTCATGTTGTTCAGGCTCCAGCTTAATACGGACAACATCTCCCAGCTGAGGTTTTATGGTTTTCTTTCGGAAACCCACATAGGAAAAGGTAACGGAATTTCCTTCTTCGGCATCAATAGCGAATTTCCCTTCTTCATTGGTAATTGTGTTCGCCGGCGTTCCGGTTATATTCACAGTAACCAACAGGAGGGGAACATCGTTATTATCAAAAACCTGCCCCTTAATGACGCCTGCTTTTTTTTTCACCTCTTCCGGTTCCTCTTTTGGCCCAATCACCATGACATCGTCCTGCAGTACAAAAGTAAGATTTGATCCTTTTAACAAACGCCTGATCACGGGTCTCAAATCTTCATTATTTGCCTTAAAATCCATGGGGGCCGCCTTCTGAACCAGCTCCTGATTGTATACAATTCGTATAGATGTCTGCTTCATAATAGCTTGAATAATGTTTTCAAGCGTACCATTACGAACATTCAAAGTTACCTTCTTTGAATTTTTTTCCTGAGCAGAAACGGACAGGACAAAAACAAAGAGGAATAGGGTACTGTAAATTACAGTACGAATTATTCTATAATTCATTAGTTTGGTCTAGTTTGGTTTAGGTTTCGGGTCAATTAGTTAAGAAGTTTGCTCAACGTTTTGTCGAGCATTTTGGCTCCTGGATTATTGCTTTCGCGATAACCTGCACCAATAATTTTCCCGGAAGGATCGACCAAAAAATTGGCGGGGATTCCCAAAACTTTAAAGATTCTGGCCGCTTCATTCTGATCTGCTTTCAGATCCGACAACTGAGGCCATAACAATTGTTCCTGATCAATCATTTTCAGCCACTTCTCTTTATCCTTATCCAGAGATACGCTTAAAATTGTAAAGTTCTTGTCTTTATATTTAGCGTAAACAGATTTCAGTTCATCTAATTCAGATAGACAAGGTGTGCACCAACTTGCCCAGAAATCCACCAGCACATACTTTCCCTTAAAATCTCCTAAAGAAACTGTTTTACCATTTACATCCGGTTGGATGAAATCAGGTGCCTGTTTCCCAACCCAGTTTGTCGTCATTCCAGTTAGGTTAGAAAGCATCTTGGTGGTGATCTGGCTATTTTTTGCATTTCCAGTAAACTTATTTAGATAAGCAAGTTCCTCATCGTCCTTAAGCAAAGGAGAAAGGAGGGCATTTAATACGTAAGTAGAAGCGCCTACATTTAAATGTTCATCTAAATATTTCTTACAGCTCGCCACAGCCTTTTCAACCATCATCGTCTTCCGGGCGGTTTCCGATTTTACGGCATCCTCATCGCCCAACTTGCTTGCCTCTGCAATAATTGCATCAACGCTATCCATCTTCGATAAATCGTCCAAAGCAGGGCCCAGTATTCGTTTCATCTCTACCCATTCCTTAACAAAAGCATCCCCCTTCATATTCGCTGTATCAAAGCCCTTAGCATTGCCGGAAATGTTGATCTTCCCCGGCTCCAGGTAAATGAAAGTTGCAAGTCCTGATGCCAGCTGATCTCCAATTCCTGCCTGTAAAA
This sequence comes from Pedobacter steynii, assembly GCF_001721645.1. Classification (NCBI taxonomy): domain Bacteria; kingdom Pseudomonadati; phylum Bacteroidota; class Sphingobacteriia; order Sphingobacteriales; family Sphingobacteriaceae; genus Pedobacter; species Pedobacter steynii. Next base: position 1,047,567 of record NZ_CP017141.1, read on the forward strand.
TAAAAATACTTCCTCCTCCATTCATTGGTTTAGAGAAGGAAAAACTGTTGTTTTTAACATAAGTAGAATCCGTGGTTGCATCAATGGGATTCCATAAATAGACCACTGTATTTTCTTTAAGGTCTGGCAAATTTGCTGTCAGCTCTAATCTTTCCTGTGCAAATACACCCAATGTTCCCATGGCCAGAGTGCAAATTGTTAATATTGATTTTTTCATTGTTGGTTAGTTTAGTTGATATAATTAGTTCATGGTTAGTTTAAATTCCTTGCCTTTAAGCAGTGTCTCATTTTCTCCGGCCCGTTTAAAGATCAGTGTGTATGGCAGCATCAGGCCGTCTAATAGTTTGTACTCTGCCATTTCCATACTCGTATAGGGCAGGTCTGGATCTAAATGCATCAGGTCTTCTTCTTTTACTTTAAGCCCGGTCTTCACGTCGTAATAATAGGCCCGTCCGGCAGCATGATTTTCATTTGCAAAAAGAACATAAACATCAGTCCCACTTAAGTTCCTGGTAGAATCAGCCAGTCTTAACTGATGTTTACCTGTATTCATTTCTAGTTCCGGAAACAGGCGGCACATGAGTTTAACCTGCAGGCTTTGCTTTGCATTGAGTTCTTCCGGAGCGCCAAACTTCTGGTAATTCACGTTTTCTCCATTTACCGTATATTTTTGTAATGGCTGAGCGAGGGGGGCAAAATCAAGTATAAAACTGTATTGATCAGGGAAGGAAGCGGTTTGTTCCAATGTATAAAGCATTTTCCCCTCCCCCCTGGTATATTTGAGAACGGCACTTTTTAATTTCAGAACTAAGGCCTTCCCCCCTATAGCTGCAAAATACCGATCAAGAACAGTTTGGGCAGTCATTCCTGCAGGCACCTTTTTTTGACTGGCATTTCCACGCCAGATATTATTACCCAGGTCCGTGTCCGGGAGTGCACGGTCCGGATCTAACTTTACCGAAATGACCGCAGTGGTTGAGGGGTAGTGAAAAGTCCATTCCGTACCTTTTTGCCAGACCTCTGCTGGCAGGCTGACTCTGTTTACCTGCCCGTTAAATTCTATAATCTCCAGCACCAGCGGCATCACCATTTTCCCTTTATTAACCAGCTTGATGTCTATTCCCTTTTCTGGTTGTTCATTTACATATTTGACATTTTCAATGGATTGGTCCAGGCTCCAGTCGTTCAGAAACCAGCTTTGCCAGAACCAGCTGAGATTTTCTCCGGTTTCCTTTTCCATACACCTGAAGAAATCAGCGGGAACCGGATGTTTAAACTTCCAGGCCTGAACAAAAGTCCGGAAAGCGTCATCAAAACGCTTCTTACCCAACACCTGTGTCCTCAATAAGTTCAGGGCCACAGCTGGTTTCATATAAGCCAGCAGCGCAAAGTTCTTATCGATCATCAGCTCATAAGGTGTTGCGACGGACTGACCGGGTTTAGCTTTTCCAAGCCAGTCAACCGCATCAGCCATCAAAAAAGCGGTCTCACCTTCCAGCACCTCTCCATTCACATGGTTGATGAAAGAATTTAATCCTTCCACCATCCAGGCCTGGCGACCATTACCTGCAATCATCATATTAAACCAGGAATGCCCCAGCTCGTGGTTTATCTTAGACCACACTCCGTTGGCCATACCGTCTGATTTATAATGAATAAAACTTACCCCCGGACCGCCTATACCTGTAACCGGGCCTGCAACATTGACCGAGGTTTCAAAAGGATATGGAGACCATAACTTTGAATAAGATTCCAACACTTTTTTCATCGTTTGCGCCGACTGCTTCCAGGTGTCATAATTACTTTCTACCGGATATAGCGACATAGCCATAACTACTTCTTTATTCGGCATGTCAACTTTCACCGCATCCCATATAAAAGACTTTGAGACCACAAACAATCCATCCCCCGCATTATCTGCGCTAAAATGCCAGGTTAAGCGTCCCGGGCCAGGCCTTGATGAACTCATGCCCGCTTCTTTAGCCGTACGAATCTGAACAGTCTGGTCGCTTTTTTTTGCAGCATGTAATCTTTCCAGTTGGATTTTAGTTAAAACCTGTTCCGGATTAAGGAGCTGCCCTGTACCCTGAACGATACATTCCGAAGGCACCGTAATTTTATATTTCAGCTTTCCGGGTTCGATATAATACCCGGAGTTTGAAGTGTTCCAACCTTCTATATCATCATAGACCAATATCCGAGGAAACCAGGAAGCAAACTGGTAGATTGTACCATTTACGGTTGGCAAAACACCCATAAAATCAGAGCCGTTTTTGGGAAGTATAAAATGATAATCGATACGGATACTCAGCTTAGCCTTCGTGTTTAAATCTTCCGGCAGTATGACCTTAAGCTGATCATTCATGATCTTATAGTCTACTTTACTCCATGTTCCGTCTTTATTATTTTTGATCATCACTTTCTCCAGCACAAAACCATCAGTGAACTCCATGATTCCAAAGCGGCTACCATTTAATGGGGTCAGCATGGTAGTTCTGGAATCTTTACGAAAGCGGTTCTGTCCCAGCAGGAACCAAAGCTCTGATAAGGCATCAGGACTATTATTAAAGTAACTTACTTCCTGAGTAGCTTTTAATTGACGTGATAGCGTATCAAAGTCTGCCGAGATCTGATAATCTGCCCGGTTCTGCCAATATTGAGATCCTGGTTTTCCGTTTACTGTCCGCAGGGCGTTTCCAGCCGGATACATCACTTGTTTAAAGCTTTCCAGTGGATTGAATGCTACAGGCTGTTGCCCACATACCGGACTTAGGCCTGCTATACAACAAACCAGAGTGAGCATATTTTTAAATAATCTGGTCATGCTTATCTTTTTTCTTTATACCAGCGATCGATCTTTTCTTTGAAAACAGGAAACATCGGATAATCCAAATAAGCATCGATAAAATTACCTTGCCGGTCTATCACCATATATCTTGGGTAAGTGTCCAGCTGATAGACATTTCTCAATAAACCCCATACCGGGTCTGTTTCTACATTTGGAATATGCAAGTGGATGCCCTTTTCCATATGGTGTTCTTTGATGTATTGCCTCCATGACAGCCCATCTTCAGGTTCAAGCGCCATTGTCATAAATACGATATCCGTACTATCTTTATAGCCCTCTGCAATTTTCTCAAAGAAGGGAAGATTCTCCAAGCACCCACTGCACCAGGTACCCCAGCAATCTATCACCAGCATTTTTCCTTTAAAATCAGAGATTTTAACCATTTTTCCATTCCAGTCGCGTAATGCAAAATCTGTAGCAGGTTTTCCAGGCATGAGATTAACCTGATAAGTATAGAACTGATCAAGTTCCTTCAGTATTTCAGCATCAGTGCATGCCAGTTTGAGTTTGGAATAGAAAGCATCCAGTTCAGGTGTTAATCCTTTCGGTCTGAACATCGCGCGAAATTCCGCTATCACATAACGTTGTATTACAAACTGGTTCCTGTCGGTTAACAGCAATTCCATTTTCTTTAATCTGGCATCTGAAGGTCTGGATTTGCCCGCCAATAAAATTTGCACATAGGAATCCATAGTATTCCCCTGACAAATGCGATTCAGGTTTTCGCCTTTAAAATTATATGCTTCAAGAAGAGCAGTATAAATTTCGGCAGAGATATCCTGTTTTGTTTCATGCGCCCTGTTAAAGGCCCCGATTGCCAATACCCGAAGTACGCTTTCATACCTTAAAAGTAAAGACCTTTCCTTCGGATCCTCGACTTTAGCTTTACGGATTAGCTGCTGTGCCTGCCTACCCTTTTCCAGGAAACATTTTCTTAATGCCTCAGCATCCATCATTTTAAGGTCTTCGACTGAAATCCTGTACAGGCTGCTGATCTGGTAAGGAATGCTTTGTTTAAAAGCATTGATCCCTTTAAATCTGGCAATATAAGCATGTCCCGCTATTCTCTCTTTTAGTAATTCAATTGATAAATTAACTACTCCTCCTTCACTAACCAATACTGGAATCTCACCAAAAGAGGCAATTTGCAGTTTAGCCGGAATTTTTCTTTTGATACTGGCCTGTCCCTGGTCTAACATGATCATTTCGGTTTCCTGCGCATGCTTACCTTTCAAATGACCAAATGCAATAAAAGGGGGCTTTGGCGAAGTAATTTTCACATTAAACCTTATGGTATTTTCCTGCTTATCAGCGTAGGTCTGCTTACTCATAGAAAACATAAAAATGAGCAGAGACCATAAGAATAGTTTTATTACATTCATTAGTTTAGGTTGGTTGGTTTTAGATATAGGCACCAAAACCATAAAAAAGGGTGAAAACAATTTGAATTATTTTCACCCTTTTTTATAAATAGAAGTTTATCGACGTTGTACCAGGATCAGATTCCCCTTAACCACAAAATTAACCTGATTGGTACTTAACCTGATATTATTCAGAATCTTTTGTACATCACCTTCATTTTTCGGCATATCGATGGTAAAATGGAGATTTTTAAGGGATTCATCCTGAAAATTAAAGTCAAGATCATACTCCCTTTCCAGGCGGGATGCGATCTCGCCCAACGAGTTGTTATTAAAGTAAATTTCTCCTTCTTTCCATGCGGTATAGGTCCTTAAATCTGTTTCATTTTTTTGCAGACTGCCATTTGAAACGGTATAAGACCCCATTTCTCCTGGCATCAGCGATATAAAACGACTTCCCGCTTCAAGATTTACCTTACCTTTTACCAAGGCTGTATGGACTACCGGGCCAAAAGAATTGACATTAAATGCTGTACCCAGCACCCTGATATCTAAACCATTAACATGAACCACAAAAGGTCTTTTTGTGTTGTGACTCACTTCAAAAAATGCTTCACCTTCTAAAGTCACCTCTCTTTTAACAGCAGAAAAACGTGTAGGATAGCTTATTTTTGAGCCAGCATTTATCCATACTGATGTACCGTCGCTTAATTCAACCTTGGTTTGTTTACCAAACGGTACTTCCAGTACATTCAAATTATGCTGTTTTTCGTTTTCTTGCGGCATAGCACTTTCTTTTTGATAAATCAGGGTATTATCCTTTAAAATTGCTCCTGCGTCTCTTAATGCCGCTGTCTTAGCCGGATCAACCGAAACAGTTTCCCCGTTATCCATCGTCAGTTTAATACCGGCTACAGCGCTGTCAGGGACCGGAGCTTCAGCTATGCGATAAAACCACAAAGCAGACCCAATAAAAGCCAGGAAAATGGCAGCAGCAACCCTCAGCCAATGGCGTTTGTTGCGATGAGTAACCAGCTTTCGCGTATTATTTTTTTCTTTATATCTTTCCTGCAACTCTTCCCAGCCCGCTTCTACAGGAAATCTCATTTCTGGGTCTGTTCTATTTAAATTCATATTTGTTTCTTCTGCCAGCAGCAACATCTCAAGCTCCTGCTGATTCAATTCATCATCCCCACGTCCATTTTCCTGATGGTCTTCCAAGTGCTTTAACAGCTTTTCCCAGTTTATTTTTTCTTCCTGATCCATAACCCTGTTAATAAAATCCTATCCACATATAAATGATCACCACTATCCTGATCAGTGACTTACATTCCTTTCTCAAAAACTCATATGATAATTTGATATGCGTTTTTACCGTATTCACAGAAATATCCAGCTGTGCTGCAATTTCAGTGTACTTCAGGCCCTCCTTATTACTCAGTAAAAATATGTGCCTTCTTTTCTCAGGCATCTGACCTATGATTTGCCAAAGTACAAGATCCCTTGCAGTTTCACGTTCCTCCTTGTCCTCCTCCAGTGTACAAGCCATATTCGCGCCCGTTTTTCTTAACAACTCGTCATTGTAGTCCACTTTCTTTGCCTTTTTTTTATAACTGAGCGAAGCATTTTTTACCGCTCTGAATGCGTAGCTCTTAAAGCTGGTCTGAACAGTGATCACGGAGATCTTATCCAGGCAATACAAAAAGAAATTCTGAACAATGTCTTTGGCAACATCCTCATCCTCTACCACCCTATATGCGACTGCACATAGAAAAGAATAATGCGCTCTGAATAAAGCTTCTATCTTGGAAAGATCTGCCATTGGCCTTGTAGTTTTATAATATCCCCGGTTATTTAACTGCAATAATTTTATTGATAATATCCAGACTCTTGTCAAGGTATAAGTCTGCCGAAATCCCCTCTATCCATTTTTGGTACCATTCGTTACCAGATACTTCACTATAATTCGCGATGCGCATCACACTGATCTTTTTTGCGTCCGGTAACTGGGCCGCATGTTCGATGTTCCGAACATAAGTTAACAATTCTGATTGCTGTTTACCGAATTTACTGTAGTTTAAGCTCACAGGATCCAGCTGATGTTTTGCTAACAATTTACTATTTTCATCTATAATTTTAAATACATCTTTATTTGCTGCCGCTTCTTTTGCCAGATTTAACATCTTATCCCAGACTTCCGCTTTGTGGGATTTAATATAAGCTGCGGCCGGGATACTATCCCAGGCCAGAGCAGTTATATTGTCACTTTCTTTAATTTTAAGGTAGGCTAGTTTTCCAGGTAATACCACATCTGATTGTACACCTTTTAGTTGTGTAGACGCGCCATTGATCCGGTAGAAATGATGTTGAGTCAGGCGCATGGAGCCATAGCTAACATTAGGGCTTCCCGTTATTTTATCTCCCATTTTACCCATTGGGATTGTTGCCTGGGCTGTTCCTTTTCCATACGTAGAGGGGCTGCCCACAATAATTCCCCGATTGTAATCCTGAATTGCAGCGGCAAATATTTCGGAAGCTGAGGCACTTTGCTCATTAACCATTACCACCAGTGGTCCGTCATATAAAGCCGAAGTTTTAGTGGTATGTATTTTAATTTCTTTAGGATCTTTAATCTGCACCTTTGGCCCCGGTCCGATAAAGTAACCAGTCATTTTAACCACTTCATCTAATGAGCCGCCGCCGTTGTTGCGCAGGTCAAAAACGATTCCTTTTACCTGTTGTTCTTTTAACCTGATGATTTCATTCTGGACATCATCTGCAGACCGGATGCCGTTTGGATTGTTCATGTCTACATAAAACTCCGGTAAATAAAGGTATCCTATTTTCTGCCCGTCTTTTTCGATTACCGCACTTCTGGCTCTTCCTTCTTCATCTTTAATTTCGGCTCTTTTTAAAGCTACAGTTTTTTCCTGCCCATTCATTTTCAACAAGGCAAGCGAGACTTCAGTATCCTTATCGCCCCTGATCAGATTAGCAACCTCTGTAATGGGAACTCCGGAAATATCAAGCATTTTACCGTTGGCATCACTAATACTCAGAATGCGATCATTCACATCTACCAACCCGCTTTTTATAGCCATACCTCCCGGCCTGAGGGCTTTAATGAATACATCACCTTCTTTATCCTGTAATTCCAGCCCAATGCCATAAAAGCGTTTTGCCATCTGACTATTCATGTTTCTGGTCTGAACAGGGGCGAAATACGAAGTATGCGGATCAACTTCAAGTGTTACGATATTCAGATACTGACTAAATTTTTCATTTACAGCAGAGGGGCCTGTTAAATTCTTAAATGTACCTGCCAGCCACTTGTCTACTTTTACACGGGCTTCCTTTTCCTGAACAGGGTTATTTGTTTTGCTTTTATCAAGATCCATCATTTTCTTTAACACCATGTATTTTGCTTTTTGCTGCCACAACCTTGTTAAAGCAGTCTGATTTTCTGCAAAATCGCGTAAAGTACCATTCAGTTGAACAGATTCGTTATTGCTAAAATTAAGAGGGGTTGCCAATATCTTTTTGTAACCCGCAGCTGCGGCAATTAGTCTTTGCTGGTAGATCTGATAAGCCGCGTTAAAAAAGGCGGCAGATCCATTATGGAGATCATCGTCGATATTCAACTCATATTTTTTCAATTGTTGAAAATCAGTTTTCAGCAATATATCTTTATTGGGGTCCAGACTTTCCAGGTATTTTTTCCAGACTATAGCAGAGAACTGATCATCGATAGCTTTAGGCTTCACATGTTTTTGCTCCAGGTTCTGAACTACGGCCAAAATGGTTTTCTTTTGCACTGCAACTGCATCCGGAATTTCCGTCTGTGCAGTTGCCATATTCAGCGGATCTAAAAAAAATGCAGCAATGCAGATAAAAATCCGGAAGCTATTGGATTGGTTAGTATAATTCATCGCGTTTTTAAGGTTCGTTACTGGTATAGGCGAACTGAACTCAAAAAAGGGTGAATCGAAATCCAAAAAAACTGAAGATTTATGAATTATGGTTTAATGGCTGCATTGTCCGAAAGCCATGATTGGTCTTACGCGCCTTAACAAGAAAATTATTTTTTAATCAAAAAAGTGCTTTACAATCATGGATTCGATATATTCTTATATTATTTATTTTATTTACTAAAACTATTTGAAAAACAGAAATTAATTTATAAGTTTAGTTTAACTTAAAAAACCAAAAAAACATGAAAAATCTAAACGTGCTTGGAAGAGCAGAAATGAAACAAGTAAAAGGAGGAAGGGTTGCTAAAGACCTATGTGTATTAACAGTAACTTATGCTAACGGTGGTGTTGGCAGTGGTGATTATGTTACAGATGATGCCAATGCTTTATGTGTACATTGGATTACTACCGGTCAGGTAGCCCAATGTGGATATGACTGTGCGGCTGATGGCTGGGGCCATTAAAATTTAACTCTTTCTTGCCCTAAATATTTAGGGCAAGAATTTACATATAGAATATGAAGCTATATTTAATCTCCTTTATACTGCTTTTTAATTTCCTGGAAAAATGTAGCAGTACTCCTAGAATTTCTGATCACATTACCATCAATATACACCTAAAACCTCAAAATGTTATGAGATTGAGGTATTATGATGACTTCTTAGTAGAAAAAGTATTATCGTTCAGAAATGCATCAGAAAAAGACAGTGTGTTAACAGAAAAGATTTACTCAGACCATATCCTTGAAGTAAAGTATAGTGTGATGGATGCGGCAGCGAATAAAGAGTATTTCAATGTACTATATCTGAAAAAAGGTGACAGTATCAATATCGCACTGGAAGAGTTCCGACTTAAAAACCTCACTGACAATCAATTTTTATTTGTAAGTGATTTTTTAGACGTCAACAGTTCCATTTTCAGACATGCAGATATTACAAAGGGGTTAAAAGATCAGATGAACTCGAACAGGATCACGTTAAGAGCTAACCTGACAAAAATAGATTCTTTATTGGCACACAAAAAAATAACTGATTCTGTTGCAGGTTTATGGAAAGAGGTTTCAAATAACTTCTATTATTTAAAGCAATCGAGATTAAACTATACTTCCAATCCCAAAGACTTAGACACCCTGGTATCGGACCTGAAATCAGCATTGGCGAAGAAAACAAATATCAATTCTACTTTTTTGAGTCAGGCAATTGTTGTAGTAGCCAATTATAATAAGACACATACGAACCTGAATGACAACTTAAATACTTTTGTCAAAGAGGTGATCAATATTAATACAGAAAAAAGATACAAAGCCGGAGTTGCTTTTCAGGCACTCAAAACTTTTCCGGAGAAAAAATCGTCGCTTTACCTGGAAACCTATAACCTATTTAAAAACAAGCTTAATGATTCGGCCTTTATGGCCAAAAGCTATGCAAATGAAATTATTCCTATTCAAAAGTCTTTTGACCAGGCAGCAATCAAATTAACAACTCCCGGTAAAGCATCTTTAACACTTGCCGATATTTTCAGGAATAACAAGGGAAAAGTAATCGTGTTTGATCTTTGGGCAAGCTGGTGCGTTCCATGCATTGCTGAGTTTCCTTATCTGGAAAAAACTAAGGCCAGACTGGCTACAAAAAATATTTCCTTTATAGGTATTGGCTTAGATAAGGATATTAAAGAAAAAGATTGGAAAGACATTTTAGCAAAGTCTAAAGTGAGCACTAAAAACCAGTTTCGGGTTATTGAGCGATCAAATAAACTAATCAGTCAATTGTATAGAATAGAAACGATACCCCGTTATCTGGTTTTCAATACCAATGGAATGCTGGTTAACGATCATTTTTTAAAGCCATCTGATAAAAATTTTGAACAGCGGCTTTTAATGTATATCCAGCCTAAAAAGGATTAGCAAAAACACTCCTCCAATTCTATTTAAAAGGAAGCGGTTTCGGAGAAGGAATAAACTACAAATCAGGAACGAAAAGAGGAAATAAATTCTTAAATCTGTCTAAATCGTGTCACGAAAATTCCCAACAATTGTTAGGATGAAATTTATTTTTCCCTAAAATCATACTTTAAATCGTTTAAACCTACTTTTTAACTTTTCGAGTCTAAAAAGTGCCTACATTTGTTAATTAGGCACTTTTTGTTACATTTGGCTACACCAAATTATAGAATTTATGTATCAACTAACTGTAGCTCCGGATCAGGTAAATGAAACTTTAAGTAAACACATTTTAGCCGATGGTTTCGACCTTACCTATGATATGGAACAAAGCCAGGGGGCTTATATTTACGACTCTAAATACAAGCGTAATTTACTGGATTTCTTTACTTGTTTTGCTTCTGTCCCACTAGGATATAACCATCCTAAAATGATCAATGATGAAGCCTTTAAAAAGAACCTTTTATTGGCTGCATTGTCCAACCCTTCGAACTCCGATGTTTATACACAGCAATATGCCCAATTCGTAGATACCTTCTCCAAAGTTGGAATTCCTGATTACCTGCCTCATGCCTTTTTCATTGCTGGTGGTGCACTAGCGGTTGAGAATGCAATCAAAGTGGCAATGGACTGGAAAGTTCAAAAAAACTTTGCCAAAGGAATAAAAGAAGAAAAAGGATTCAAAGTACTGCATTTTGAAAAAGCTTTCCATGGCAGGACCGGATATACGCTGAGTTTAACCAACACACTACCCGATAAAACTAAATGGTTTGCAAAGTTCGACTGGCCAAGGGTATCTGTACCAACTGTGAAGTTTCCCTTACAGGACGAAAACCTAAAAAAGGCTATCGATACAGAGGAAGCATCTATCGCACAGATCAAACAGGCCTTTGCAGACAATAAAGATGAAATCTGCGCCATCATTGTGGAGCCAATCCAGTCTGAAGGTGGAGATAACCATTTACGCGAAGAGTTTTTAATCCAGTTAAAAACCATCGCCGATGAGAATGATGCCTTCCTGATATACGATGAAGTACAGACAGGCGTTGGATTAACCGGTAAATTCTGGTGTCACCAGCATTTCAGTGAAAAAGCACGTCCTGATATCGTTGCTTTTGGTAAAAAGATGCAGGTATGCGGAATTCTGGTAGGCAATAAAGTAGATCAGGTAGAAGGCAATGTATTTAATGTTCCTTCAAGGATTAATTCTACCTGGGGCGGTAACCTTGTGGATATGGTACGCTCTTCACAGATTCTGCAGATCATCCATGATGATAAATTATGTGATCACGCTGCAACTATCGGTCAGTATTTAAAAGAAAATCTGGAGCAGCTTGCTCAGAAACATGATAAAATCACTAATGTAAGAGGTAAAGGTTTACTTTGCGCCTTTGACTTTCCGAGTAAAGAAATGCGTAATGCATTTATCCAGAAAGGGATGGACAACAATGTGATGTTCCTGGGTTGTGGAAATCAAACCATCCGCTTCAGGCCAGCACTTTGTATTGAGAAAAAACACATTGATGAGGGACTTGCAGCAATGGAGAAAATTTTGCCTGCGTTATAATGAACAAAAAGAAGTCTAATATTATCCTGTGTATAGTTGTTTTGTTGTTAATCGGATGGATGCTGAAAGGCACTTTTACCCAGCCAGGCATCGACCATCTGAAAGGAGAATTTACCGAGATTGCGCATTATCGCAACGACAACAATACCGGACCGATCCAGCATGTTTTTGCAGTGACGGTTAAGGATACCCTATGGTCTGAGATGGAGACTTATGGTAATTTCAAACCTCATCATAAAGGGGGAAATACCAAGGTATATTTTTTCCTAAAAGGCAGTAAGGTTCCTGAGCAGCTGACAGCAGGGAAAATAAACTTCGACCCTTCTTATAATCATTCTTGTATTGCCCTTTACGAAAAGAGCGCAATGGGCAATACAAGTCTTAGCAAAAAACCGTTCAAATAATAATATTTACACAAAGGCAGAAAAGCCCGTGATGGCCCTGCCTACAATCAGGGTATTGATCTCTTTAGTTCCTTCATAAGAATAAATAGCTTCCGCATCTGCTACAAAGCGGGCTACATCATATTCCAGCAAAATCCCATTTCCGCCCATTACTTCCCTTGCCCTGCTTACCACATCTCTGGTGCGCATAGAACAGAATACTTTTGCCAGCGAAGCATGTTCATCTGTAAGCAGGTTCTGGTCCTGTAACTGGGATAAGCGAAAGCACAGTGTTTGCATGGCAGTGAGGTTAGACAGCATTTCAACAAGGTGGTTTTGAATGAGCTGGAAAGAAGCAATAGGCTTTCCGAATTGTTTTCTGGTACGCGTATAGTGCAACGCGCTCTCATAAGCTCCTCTGGCGCAACCTACGGCCTGCCAGGCCACTCCTGCCCTGGTCATCTTGAGCACTTTGGCTGTATCTTTGAAAGAATTGGCATTTTGTAACCGGTCTTCTTCATCCACCTCACAATTGGTCAGAGTAATCAATCCATTCTGCACAATACGCAAGGCCATTTTATCCTCCATCTTCTCTACCACAAAACCTGTTGTCCCCTTACGCACCAGAAATCCTTTCACTTCCTGGTCATCCAGATCCCTCGCCCAGATGATGGTGACGTCCGAAAAGGTGGAGTTTCCAATCCACTTTTTCTGCCCGTTCAGTATCCATTTACTGCCAATACGTTTTGCCGTAGTGGTTAATCCTCCCGCTACTCCTGAACCCACTTCTGGTTCTGTCAGGCCAAATGCGCCAATTGTTTTCATTTGCTGCATATCAGGCAACCACTGCTGTTTTTGTGCTTCTGATCCCAGGAGATAGATAGAGCCCATGGCCAATCCACTTTGCACGCCAAAAAAAGTAGACATTGAGGTATCCACCCTCGCCATTTCCATGGCCAGTATACCTTCCATCAGGTTTGACTTATTGGGGCAGCCATAACCTTCGTAAGTAAGGCCACAGATATTGAGCGCTGCTATACCCGGAATGAGTTCAAAAGGGAATTCCGCTTTCAGCCAGTATTTATTCACTACCGGTTTCACTTCTTTTTCCAGAAATGCCCTGACCTTTAATTGTAAGGCACGGTCTTCCTCACTCAGCGCTTCATCACCGAGATGATAAAAATCCCCTTCTATCGGAGGAAGTTCTCTTTTTTTATGAGGACCGTCCATCATTTTCATCAGTCCCTGTAACTGAGTCTCATCAAGATTCGATACGGAATTTACAATTTTCGGCAGGTCTACCTTTTTAGAAAGTGCTTCCAGTTTCTGAAAATCTACACTTTTAAAAAGAGTATATGCATTTTTTAGGGAAGAAAAGATATTGGCCATGTTTTGCTGTTTCTATTAAAAACAGCAAAACAGACATTTTGTTGGCGGAGCGGCGAAAAGCTGCCCTGCAATAACCTAACTCAGGTTAAAAAGATCATTTACGCCCAATAGTTTACGACAGGTAAATCCTTCACCATACGTTGCTCCTATAGATTTTCCGAATTCCCGGGCACGACCGATTACACTATCAAAAAATTCAGGTGAGGAGATATAGGTTTCGGCTTCTTCATGATCCGGGTTAAAAAACTGCGTTCTGAAGGCTTTGATCGAGTCTATTTTGGTTTGGATGTAAGGAGTAATGTCTATGATGATATCGGGTTCAATATAACGATCCTGAATGTATTGAAGTACCAGACGCGGCCTCCAGGCCTCCTGCGCCTGTCCATCGAGACTGGTAGAGATTTTAGACAGGCCCGATAAAAAACAAGCATCATTAGCCAGGTCACCTGCCCGTCCATGATCCGGATGACGATCATCCAGGGCGTTGCTAAGGACAATTTCCGGTTGATACTTGCGGATCATTCTGATCACTTCCAGCTTATGTGCTTCATCATTCGCAAAGAATCCATCTTTAAAGCGCAGATTTTCCCGGGCATGGAGTCCTAATATTTTTGCAGAATCTGCAGCTTCTTCATCCCTGATTTCTGCAGAACCACGGGTTCCTAATTCTCCTCTGGTAAAATCAACAATTCCTACTTTTTTCCCCATTGCAATATGTTTGGCAATAGTTCCGGAACATCCTAATTCTGCATCGTCCGGATGAACGGCAAGGACTAATATATCTAACTTCATCATGTTATTTAAATGGTTTTGGGCCTAGCCCAGACGTTGTATTTTTTTCTTCACTTTGGAAGACAAAGGTTTGGTGAAAGGGAAGAAATAATCTACTACTTCTCCTTTTTTATTCACCAGGTATTTATGGAAGTTCCACCTTGGAGTGGAAGTCAGTTTGCCGTTGAGCTTCTTATCGGCCAAAAACTTAAACAGCGGGTGTGCATGCTCACCTCTGACCATAATTTTCTCAAAAACGGGAAACTGAACGCCATAATTCAATTCGCAAAAAGAATGAATCTCTTCGCCCTCCAGCGGCTCCTGTCTGCCGAAATCATTGGATGGAAAAGCAAGCACTTCAAAATCTTCATTTTTAAGCTCTTCCCTTAGCTCCTGCAACTCCTTTAACTGAGGAGCAAAGCCACATGCAGAAGCGATGTTTACAATTAATAAGTTTTTGTTTTTAAAGTCAGAAAGTTTCTTTTCTGTTCCATTGATCAATTTTACCTTAAACTGGTGCACACTTTTCGAGTTATCAGACATATTTTATTGGTAAAACCCGGAAGAAAGAATGATGGACTCAATGTCCCTTTCTTCCGATGGGTTGTATTTACTTTTGAGATTGTGGCCTACAACTCTGGCCACAGATTGATATAAAAATGCGGTGATTCCACCTTTGGTTTCCTTAACAATTTCGTAGGTAGTCCTCCCCAGCTCCCGGTCGATCAGTTTGGTTAAGATCTGGCCCTGGGAAATGGTGAGCTCTTTGATTTCGCGGTTAAACATGTCTTTGATTTCCTTATCACACTGTTTAACCAATTTCTTTTGTAGCTTTTTGTCCTCGGCTAATGCCAGGTCCTTCTCCAGCTGTTCATACCTTCTTTTTGCATATAAGGCATAAGGCATCACTTTCATGACATTGTAACGCAAGCGATTATAGGCTGCGCGCTCCTCAGGGCTTTTGAATATTCTATAACCGTAAATCACCACTTCATTTAGCGGGATCCAGGGGATCATTTCTCCATCTTCATTGGTAGAGGCTACCCGAATCGTGTCATTCTTTCCCAGAACGGGAAATTTCACTTTCACAGGGCTTTGCTGCGCTTTGGCAGAAGCACCTGTAATAATGACAATTGACAGAAAAAATAACCTGTAAAATTTCATAAATTTATACCTCTTACATTTAAGGCTAAAATAATTATATTAGTTTTATTTCATGTCTAAGATAATCTTTTAAGAACAAATCGCCATCATCTTGACGTAAATAATACAAATGAAACCGGCATCATTTGAAACCGGCAGCTGATCAGAACGCAAGCTGAATTCGCTTATATGAAAAACTTAAATTTGGAGGAATTATTGCATATACTAACATGATCTTTACAAAAAGCTTATATTAACAAAAGTATCCGGAAAATGGGCTGGCAATTGCGTAAATTCGTAGGTTCCTTTGCCATTTGAACAAGAATAACCGACAAAATAGCAGATTAAGACAAAACACCATATATATTGATGAAGAACACATTAGTGATTGATTTAGAAGCAGAGAAGCAAGAGATATTAAAGCGATACCGTGCGCTTTTGCGTGCCTGTAAGCCAACACTTCAAAGGGGGGATAAAAAAGAAATCCGGAAAGCATTTGACATGGCCCTGGAAAGCCATAAAAATATGCGTAGAAAATCAGGAGAGCCTTATATCTACCACCCTATTGCTGTTGCACAGATTGCCGCGGAAGAAATCGGACTGGGAACCACTTCGATAGTATGTGCTTTACTACATGATGTGGTAGAAGATACTGACATCACATTAGAGGATATTGAGCGGGAGTTTGGAAAAAAAACGGCAAAGATCATTGATGGCCTGACGAAAATATCCGGTGTTTTTGACTATAACAGTTCTTTACAGGCAGAAAATTTCCGGAAGATGCTGCTGACGCTGGCAGACGATGTACGGGTGATCCTGATCAAGCTGGCAGACCGGTTACACAATATGCGGACGATGGACTTTATGCCGAGGCAAAAGCAATTAAAAATTGCTTCGGAAACCATTTATCTGTACGCTCCCCTGGCCCACCGCCTGGGCTTATATGCGATTAAATCTGAGCTGGAAGACCTTTCCATGAAATATCTGGAACCAGACACCTATAAATACATTGCGACTCAGCTGAATGAGAAAAAAGCTGAACGGACCTTATTCATTAAGAGATTCGTGGAGCCGATCAACGAGATTCTGGCAGAACAGGGATTAACGGCCGATATTTACGGGCGTCCAAAATCCATCCACTCGATTTGGAACAAAATGAAGAGTAAGAATATTCCTTTTGATGAGGTTTATGATCTTTTTGCCATCAGGATTATTCTGGATAGCAATCCGGAAAACGAAAAAGCGGATTGCTGGAAGGCCTATTCTATTGTAACGGATCTCTACCGTCCAAATCCTGACCGCCTGCGGGATTGGGTTTCCTCTCCTAAAGGGAATGGCTATGAATCCCTGCACACCACGGTAATGGGCCCTAAAGGACAGTGGGTAGAAGTTCAGATCCGGACCCAGAGAATGAATGAAATTGCGGAGAAGGGTTTTGCTGCACATTGGAAATATAAAGAATCTAGCAATGATAATGGTCTGGACCAATGGATCATGAAAGTGAGAGAGATGCTAAACAATCCTGAAGCTAACGCCCTGGACTTCCTGGATGATTTTAAAATGAATCTCTTCTCAGATGAAATCTTCATTTTTACGCCGAAAGGCGCTTTGCTCCAATTGCCATTGGGAGCGACCGCATTAGACTTTGCTTTTGAGATCCATACTGATGTAGGTGCCAAATGTATTGGCGCGAAGGTGAACCACAAGCTCGTTCCGCTCTCCTACAAATTACAAAACGGAGATCAGGTAGAAATCATCACCTCCAGTAAACAGACACCTAAGGAAGACTGGCTGAATACGGTGGTGACCGCAAAGGCTAAGTCTAAGATCAAATCATCTTTAAAAGAAGAGAAAAGGAAAATAGCTGAACAGGGAAAAGAAACCCTGGAACGCAAGCTGAAATCATTAAAAATTACCTACAATACAGATAACCTGAATAAGCTGACCTATTTCTTTAAACTGCCCTCTACACAGGAATTGTTTATCGGAGTTGCAAACGGCAAGATCGAACTGAAAGACCTGAAAGATTATCTGGCAAGTGAGAAAGAGATAGAAAACAGAGGTTCATCTGAAAAGAGCGACAATCAAAAGATTGAAGCGCTGTTGAGCAGGGTTAAAGGCCCTGAATCTGACATTTTACTAATCGGCGAAGATCTGCAAAAGATCGATTATACCCTCGCAGCCTGCTGTAACCCTATTCCCGGGGATGATGTATTTGGTTTTGTAACAGTTAATGAAGGAATCAAGATTCACCGTACCAACTGTCCCAATGCGGCACAACTGATGGCCAACTATGGTTACCGGGTGGTGAAAGCAAAATGGAACCGTCAGCAGGAACTCACATTCCTGACCGGACTGCACATTATCGGAATTGATGATGTAGGTTTGATCAATAACATTACCAAAGTAATTTCGGGAGATTTCAAGGTAAATATGCGTTCTATTACTGTCGACACAGATAATGGTATTTTTGACGGGTCAATTATGATCTTTGTAAATGATAAAGAGCACTTAGACAACCTGATCAAAAATCTGCTGGAAGTAAAAGGAGTAACAGGTGTCACCCGTTTTGATGCCTAAAAAAACGAATAAAACATACAGGTTTATATAAAAATTGGTACCTTTGAAAGGAGTTTAAAAACTATGTCTACAAACCACAACAGCGAGTTAGTAAGAAAAATATTCGAAGCTTATCTCGAAAATAAAAGTCTGAGAAAAACACCGGAACGTTTTGCCATCTTAGAAGAAATCTATTCCAGAGATGACCATTTCGATGTAGAGACCCTCTATATCCACATGAAAAATCAAAAGTATCGGGTAAGCAGGGCTACTGTGTACAATACTTTAGAGTTATTGGTATCATGTGATTTGGTGACCAAACATCAGTTTGGTAAAAACATGGCTCAGTTTGAAAAATCATATGGCTATCATCAGCATGACCATGTCATCTGCATTGACTGCGGTAAGGTAGTAGAATTCTGCGATCCCCGTATCCACCAGATTCAAAGTATGATTGGGGAACTGCTTAAATTTGACATCAAGCATCACTCTCTGAATCTATATGGCAGCTGTTTTGATTGTTCTGCAAAGCATGCGATGAACAACCAGACTGCCGATATTAAACATGCAAGTTAACATATCCAATTTAATATATTTCTATTCTTAAATTTAAATAATGACGCAAGTAGACGTGCTTCTGGGCCTGCAATGGGGCGATGAAGGCAAGGGAAAAATTGTTGATGTTCTAAGTCCGCAATATGATTTGATAGCTCGTTTTCAAGGCGGTCCGAATGCTGGACATACGTTAGAGTTTGATGGCAAAAAGTTCGTTTTAAATACCATACCATCAGGTATTTTTAACGAGAAAACAATGAACTTAATCGGTAATGGTGTGGTTATTGACCCGATCATTCTGAAAAGAGAGTTAGACAACCTTAAAGCAGCCGGCCATGATCCTGTAGCAAAAGGGAAACTGGTAATTGCCCGTAAAGCACATTTAATTCTGCCAAGCCACCAGGTTCTGGATGCGGCGAATGAACACAAAATGGGCAAGGATAAAATCGGTTCTACGTTAAAAGGAATTGGTCCGACTTATATGGACAAAACCGGACGTAATGGATTAAGAGTTGGTGACACTACCCTTCCTGACTTCAAAGACCGTTACAACAAACTGGTAGAGAAACACAAAGAGATTCTTGCTCATTATGATTTTGAATATGATCTGACAGAGAAAGAAGCTGCGTTTTTTGAAGCTATCGAGTTCATTAAAAGCATTCCTCATGTAGATAGTGAGCACTATGTAAATGGTTTCCTTAAAGAAGGAAAAACAGTATTGGCAGAAGGTGCACAGGGAACACTTCTGGATGTAGATTTCGGATCTTATCCATTTGTAACTTCTTCTAACACGACTACCGCCGGTGCTTGTACCGGTTTAGGTATTGCACCTAATAAAGTAGGCCATGTATATGGTATTTTCAAAGCTTATTGTACCCGTGTTGGTGGTGGTCCTTTTCCTACTGAACTGGACAATGAGATCGGAGAGAACCTTCGTCAGGTTGGTCACGAATTCGGTGCAACTACCGGCCGTGCCCGTCGTTGCGGATGGATTGATCTTCCGGCTTTAAAATATGCGATTATGTTGAATGGTGTTACTGAGCTGATCATGATGAAAGCTGATGTACTGGATGGTTTTGATACCATCTACGCATGTACTCATTATGAACACAATGGTGAGACCATTGATTACATGCCATATGACATCATTTCTGTAAAACCTACTCCGGTATTAAAAGCCATTGAAGGTTGGAAAACAGATGTAACCAAAGTAAATAAAGTAGCAGAAATTCCTGCGAAACTTGCAGACTATATCGCTTTCCTGGAGAAGGAGTTAGAAGTTCCTGTAAAATATCTTTCAGTTGGACCTGACAGGGTTCAGACTTTGGAATTGAACTAAGAAAGTTCTTTTCCAGCTATAAAACCGCCTCATGACCAGTTTATGAGGCGGTTTTTTGTTTACCTTTGCAGGTAAATGAGTAACCCCGATATTTCGTTATTTAAAAGCAAGGCAGTCCAATGGGCCAATTCTTTTGACGTCTGCTGCTGTCTGGATTCCAATAGCTATCTGGATCCCTTTGGAAAGTTTGACTTTATCCTGGCGGCGGGAGCTACACAAGTCTTAAGTAAACCATCAGGGCAGGCATTCGAAGCTTTGCAATCCTTTTATGAGATACACAAAACCTGGATGTTCGGTCTGTTTAGTTATGACCTTAAAAATGAACAGGAAGTGCTATATTCAAAAAACCCGGACGCCTTACATTTTCCGGACCTTTTCTTTTTCATTCCAGAATACCTGGTTGTCATAAAAAACGGGCACATAGAGGTGCTGCTGGGCCCCCCTGGAGTTCTGGAGCTGATTAATAGAACAGAACTGGCGAAACCGGTTAAAGGCAAAGCGTTAAATATCCGGCATAAGCTGGATAAACCTGCTTACCTGAAAAAGATAGCGGAACTCCAGCAGCACATCAGCAGAGGTGACATCTATGAAATCACCTATTGCCAGGAGTTTTTCGCGGAACATGCAGAAATAGACCCTTTGCAGGTGTTTAATAAATTAAATGCGGTATCTCCTACCCCATTTGCCGGCTATTTTAAGATTTACGACCAATATATTCTCTCTGCCAGCCCTGAACGTTTTCTATGTAAACGCGGGAATAAAATGATCTCTCAGCCCATAAAAGGTACGGCCAAGAGAAATGCAGATCCCTTAGTGGATGAGCAGCTGAAACTCAATTTGAGTAACAACAGCAAGGAACAGGCAGAGAATGTGATGATCGTTGACCTGGTTAGAAACGACCTTACGAAAAGTGCGGTAAAAGGCAGTGTGAAGGTCGAGGAACTGTTTGGCATTTATAGTTTCCCTCAGGTACATCAGATGATCTCCACCATCAGTTGTGAGTTAAATCCCGAACTACATTTTATAAAGGCAATCAAAAATACCTTTCCTATGGGCTCGATGACCGGCGCACCAAAAGTCAGGGCCATGGAACTGATTGAATCATCAGAATTGAGTAAACGGGGAGCCTATTCGGGCTCTATAGGATATATTAATCCGGATGCAGAATTCGATTTCAATGTGATCATCCGTACTATCCTTTATCAGCAAACAGCTCAATACCTCTCCTTTCAGGTAGGTGGCGCCATCACCTTTGCTGCAAATGCAAATGATGAGTATGAGGAATGTATGGTCAAAGCCTCTGCCATTATCCAGACCCTTGCACATTAAAAAAGGCCGTTAGTTGATTTACTAACGACCTCTGCGATTTTAGATTCCAAAAACTACCTGATTGGTTTACCGGTAGTGGAATTATAATATTTTTGTGCCTGAGGCAACAGTCTTTGAATCTGCGCAATTCTGGTTTCATCGGCAGGGTGCGTACTAAAAAATTCAGCTGGTTTCTGAGAACCTCTACTGGCTGCTGCCATTCTTTGCCAGAAAGAGACCGCTGTAGCTGGGTCATATCCCGCAATCGCCATAAAAGTAAGGCCTAAATTATCGGCTTCCAGCTCCTGTTTTCTGGAATTCGGCAAAAGGACAAATCCCTGAGCGCCCAATCCATAAGCCTGGCTGATCAATTCCTGTGTACCTGATGATTTACCACCTGTTGCTGCGCTCAGAATGCCACCACCAGCTTGCGCTAACGCTGCCTGAGAGGCACGCTCCGAGGAGTGTTGTGCAATAGCATGTGCAATTTCATGGCCCATTACGGTTGCCAGTCCGGCATCGTCTTTTGCTACCGGAAGTAAGCCGGTATAAACAGCCACCTTACCACCAGGCATACACCAGGCATTTACTTCTTTACTGTCTATCAGGTTGAATTCCCAGGCAAAGCCCTGAATCTGACTTGCATAACCATTGGCATTCATGTACTTGGTAATGGCTGCCTGAATACGTTGTCCAACACGTTTTACCCTTTGGGCATCCGCATTATTGAGCACTTTAGTTGAAGGACTTTTAATGAATTTACTGTATTCTAAAGAGGCTGCTCCCCTCATTTCACTTTCACTGATCAAGCTCAGTCTGCTGCGCCCTGTTAGCGGAACTGTGGAGCAGGAGGATATCGAAAACATCGCTGCCGCAGCAATGACTGTTAAATTTAAAGCTTTCATGAATTCTTTGTTTTAGTTGTTTTTCTTTTTAAACAGGTAAACTTTAGATTCTTTGCCTTTGAGGAGTCGTTCGAGGTTTTTCTGATGGGTAACCAGAATAAGGATGCATACACACATCCCATATAAAACTTCCGACTTGACCGAGGAATGAAATAAGAACACAATGCTCAGCGGGAACGTAAAGCCTGCCAATATAGAGCCAAGGGAAACATATTTCGTGGTCAATAATACGACTACAAAAACAAGAACGCAAAGCATCGCTGCAGGAAAGTTAACTGCCAAAATCATTCCAAAAAGTGTGGCCACCCCCTTCCCACCTCTGAATCCCGCAAATATTGGGAATAAATGCCCCATTACAGCAGTAACTCCAAGGGCAAGCTCATAGTTAATAAACTGAGAAGAATTCTGTGGACCGGTAACGGAGAGACCTATAAAGTAGGCAAGTTTAGTAGCGGTGTAGCCTTTGGCAATATCTATGGTCATTACAGCAAGGCCGGCACGTTTCCCCAATACCCTGAAAGTATTGGTTGCACCAGCGTTTCCACTCCCATATTCCCTTACGTCGACACCGTAAAATGCTTGTCCGAGCCATACCGCTGTCGGTATAGACCCAAATAGATAGGCTAAAATTACTGCTGATATAGAATAGACCGAAATCATTAACTACAATTATAGTAAAAAAACAGAATCAAATTCTGATGAATTATGGTTTTTAGCATGCTTTTAAGCTCATGTCTAAACTTTTGACAGAATGGGTTAAAGCCCCCATGGATACAAAATCTACCCCACATGCTGCATACTCGATAACATTTTCTTCAGTAATTCCACCTGAGGCTTCCGTAATAAACCGGCCATCAATGGTACTCACTGCTGCTCTCAGGTCGGCAAAGCTGAAATTATCCAGCATGATCCTGTCTACGCCTCCGGTAGTTAAAACATCATTTAACTCGGAAAGGTTTCTAACTTCGATCTCTATCTGCAGTTTTTTACCTTTATCTGTCAGGTATTGATTTGCAGCATTAATGGCGTTTGAAATTCCACCGGCATAATCTACGTGGTTATCCTTAATGAGGATCATGTCATATAACCCGATGCGGTGGTTTACACCGCCACCAATACGAACAGCCCATTTTTCCAGGTATCTTAAACCTGGTGTAGTTTTACGGGTATCTAATAATTTAGTAGAATAAGTAGCCAGCGACTTTACAATACGATTGGTTTTGGTTGCGATCCCGCTCATGCGCTGCATGCAGTTCAGCACCAGACGTTCAGCCAGTAAAATAGAATGTGTACTTCCTGAAACTGTAAGTGCGATATCGCCATATTTAACTTCAGCACCATCAGTAATCATTACGTCGATGATCAGTTGGGCATCGATATAATTGAAAATCTCTACTGCAAGCTCGACTCCTGCAATGATTCCATCCTCCTTAATCAGCAATTTAGCTTTGCCTTGTGCATTTGCAGGAATGGTAGAGAGTGAGGTATGATCTCCATCACCTAAATCTTCGGCGACAGCGTTCTTTATGAATTGATCTATGATTTGCTTATCCAAAACTTATAATTAAACCCAAAAATAGCATTTTTACTATTATTTATCCGGCTCTATTCTTAATTCTGTAATAAAAAAAGCATTGTTAGATTTTTTCATCGTTATAGAAACCCTGAATTTTCCGTTTTTAGTATGCAGGGAAAGAATGCCAAACCTAAAATTTGGATTTGCATTAATAAGGTGTATGACGGAAGATTTTACCGGAGGATATTTAGTAAAAAAGTTTCTTAAAATTTGTTCAGCCTGTGCTTTAGAGTAGACATCCTCCTCATCTATTATGATTAATTCCACAGAGGAAGAGAAATTTCCCGCCACATCTTTCGAGCTTCCATTTTTAAAGTAAGTCGATAGATTGTCAATAATATCGCTCTGCGTAGCAATGGAAGAAGAAAGGGAGGTAAAAAGAATCGTCAAAAAAAGTAAGGGCTTCATATTCTCTATATAGCTAATGTATCAGCATCACATAAATTATGCCACTAATGACCATTAGAAAAAAACAAAGATACTACAGAGGAATTACAATTTGCCTCAAAAAAAACACACAATAGGTTTATATTTGTTAGATATTAAAAAGAAATTCACTGATGAATCATAAAAAATTAGTCCTACTTATTCTTGATGGCTGGGGATATGGAAAACAAGACAAATCCGATGCAGCTTATGCCGCCAATACACCTTTCTTTGACTCTTTAATTAAAAACTACCCGAATTCTAAACTGGAAGCCTCAGGTGAAGCGGTGGGTTTACCTGCCGGACAAATGGGTAATTCAGAGGTTGGTCATATGAATTTAGGAGCAGGAAGAGTAGTTTATCAGGAATTAGGAAGAATTAATAAGGCGATTACAGACCGCAGCCTTCATCAGAATGAAGTACTGCTGGATGCCTTCAATTATGCGAAACAAAACAATAAAGCCGTCCATTTCATTGGATTAGTTTCTGATGGAGGTGTACACGCTCATATCAATCACCTGAAAGCTTTATGCGATGCTGCAACTGAACAAGGATTAAACGAAGTATTTGTCCATGCTTTTCTGGATGGCAGGGATACTGATCCAAATTCCGGTTTAAACTTTATCAAAGACCTGGAACATCACCTGGAAGGCAATACCGCTAAGGTTGCCAGTTTAATCGGCCGCTACTATGCGATGGACAGAGATTCCCGCTGGGAAAGGGTAAAGCTGGCTTACGATTTACTGACTAAAGGGATCGGACAGTCTACCAGCAATGCCGCACTTGCTATCGAACAATCTTATAGCGAAGGCATCACTGACGAGTTTATAAAGCCAATTGTGGTAAGCCAGCCTGATGGCAGTCCGGTTGCGACTATTCAACCAGACGATGTGGTGATCTGTTTCAACTATAGAACAGACAGGGGCAGGGAAATCACAGCTGTTTTGAGTCAGAATGACTATCCTGACTTCCAGATGCACAAACTGCCATTGTATTATGTGACCATGACCACCTATGACGAGAACTTTGAACATGTAAAAGTAATCTTCACAAAAGATGATCTTTCTGAAACATTAGGAGAAGTTCTGGAGAAAAATCATAAAAATCAGATTCGTATTGCAGAGACGGAAAAATACCCACATGTCACCTTCTTTTTCTCCGGAGGAAGAGAAGCGGAATTTGAGAATGAGAAAAGAATCCTGATTCCCTCGCCAAAGGTTGCCACCTACGACTTACAGCCAGAAATGAGTGCTGCTGGAATTACCGAGGCGATCAGTAAAGAGCTGGAAAGCGGTTGGGCTGACTTTGTTTGCCTGAACTTCGCAAACCCTGATATGGTGGGGCATACCGGTGTTTTCGAGGCTGTGGTTAAAGCGGTAGAAACTGCCGACAGCTGTGCGGAGATTGTGGTAAAAAAAGGTGTTGAAAACGGATATTCATTTATCATTCTTGCAGACCATGGAAATTCAGAATATATGGTGAACAATGATGGTTCTGTCAATACGGCGCATACCACCAATCTGGTTCCATGCATTTTGATAGACAATGATTATAAAACTGTGGCTGACGGGAAACTTGGCGATATCGCCCCTACTATTCTAAAAATAATGGGTATTCCGGCGCCGGCTATTATGACTGGTAATTGTCTGGTATAATGAGATACAATCATTTATTATGTGGTTTTCTTTTGTTGTGGTGTTATGGCTGTGGAGATTCCACAGTAACCACACAAAAGAATGCCCATTCTTATTTTAACCTGAAAGGCTATTTTGAACAGGAAGTCTTAAGGCTAAACCGCTCCAATCCAAAGGTCAGCAAAACAGTAACCGTTAATGGTTCTTCAGAAAGCAAAGAACTTCAGATTGCAGACTGGAAAAAGGAACTGTCTGTCTTTTCTGATGCAGATATCAACAGGGCTGCATGGAAAGGATTGTTTGAGGAGAAAAAATCTGCCGATCGGGAAGTATATACCTCCAACCAGGCGAAGGTACCGGTAAAGGAACTGACCGTGATCAAGCGAAACGGACAGCTATACGGCATTCAGATACTGATCAGAAATTCCAACAGCTTATACACTTCAGCTGACACCCTTAGCTACTACCCTGACAGTGTTTATGAAGTCAAAAAAACTCAGAACATCAGGCTGCTTTCGGAAAAGAATTACCGGGTTACCGGAAAATTTAAATAAACGGACTTCATCCGGCTTTTTACCCATCTGCTATTTATTGCAACTTACCTTTCCTCTGGCTCAGCTCCTGACCGGGAGGAAGGTGGTATGGCATGATAATAGGCCTATTAATCAGAGATATCTATGATTTTTTTAACGTTTAAATGCCTTATCAGCATGAGAACGTATCTTTTATGATTTACAAAGAAGAGGTTTAATTACCACCCGATTGCTGAACAAACAGATTTCGGGAAATATATTCCTCATTTAATGTATTCATATCATCGATAAATAATAAAATTATTGAAATAGATCTCTAAAAAATGGAACGAGTTAAATCATACTGGAAAAAATACAAGAAAACATTTGAATATGTTTTTCCTGTTGAAAATCAGTTTACGCTCTTCCGGATCAGTTCCTGGCGGATAGACTTATTCAGAAATACAATGATGTATTGTTTTCCAATAAGTCTGGTTGGACTGGTTTTATTTCTGATTCATGAATTTATAACAGGTAAGGTATTCTTTCCTGCATTTATGGTCATTGCGGTGATATTGCTTATGGGTTTTGTGATAAATAGAAAAATTGAATTGGATTACAGAATGGTCATTATGGTCATTCTCCTCTATTTTATTGCCGTAATTTACCTCGTTTTTGTAGGTTCTGACGGGCCTGGGGCTCTTTATTTATTGATCATTACCTTTTTTACGGCAATGATCTTTCCTCCGAAAGCCACTTATATCCCACTGATTATTAACACACTGATTTGCATCGGGATCGGTCTGATCATCAAATTTGATATTTTCCCGACTCCTTTATCTGATACCTATGACCTCACTTTATGGATTGCCTATTCGGGAAACCTGATTTTCATCAGTTTTGTAAGCGTATTGATGATCGGCAGTATTTTAAATGGATTTGAGAGAACGCGGATAAAAGAGGTGATGCTGTTAAAAAAACTGGACACTTCAGAAAGGTATTACCGGAATGTTTTTGATTCCAATCCTGTTCCAATGTACATTTTTGAATTAAATACCGGAAACTTCCTAAAGGTGAACGAGGCTGCTGTTAAGAAATACGGGTATTCGAAGGAAGAATTTCTGTCCATGAACATTACGAAAATAAGACCCGCTTCAGAGATCAGCAAGTTAATGGACATTTTTAGTACCATTAAGACCAGGGCTTATTCCGGAATATTAACACATATGAATAAAGAAGGGCAGTCCTTTCCTGTAGAAATAGATACCAATATTGTCAATTTAGATGGGATTGATGCCAGATTAGTATTAGCGACAGATGTGTCTAAGCGCGTCAATTACATCCGCATGATCGAAAAGCAGAATCAGGATTTTAAAGAGATTGCCTGGATTCAGAGTCACAAGGTCAGGGCACCGTTGACCAATATCATGAGCCTGACCGATCTGATGCTTCAGGATCCTCATGAGGATCATATTGATTTACTACAGATGCTTAAACGATCTACTACTCAGCTGAATGAAGCCATTGAATCTATTGTTCATCAGGCAGAAGAGAATCAGATTCCACCGGAATGAAGCAGG
Source organism: Pedobacter steynii (assembly GCF_001721645.1). Taxonomy (NCBI): domain Bacteria; kingdom Pseudomonadati; phylum Bacteroidota; class Sphingobacteriia; order Sphingobacteriales; family Sphingobacteriaceae; genus Pedobacter; species Pedobacter steynii. The sequence continues at coordinate 1,075,333 of NZ_CP017141.1, forward strand.
ATTAAACTCAAATTTTTGAACAAAAAAAGTAGCGATAACGAACCAATAAATATATTCCAATGAAAAGATTTTATCTGATAGATGACGACGCGATATTCGTTTTTTTAACCAGAAAGACGTTACAGGTTGCCAATCTAAATACCGATCTCACCGTTTTTGAAGATGGCCAACAGGCTTTAACAGACTTGGAGCTAAGTGCAAATCAGCCAGGAATGTTGCCGGACATTATATTTCTGGACCTTAATATGCCCGTATTGGATGGGTGGGGATTTTTGGATAAGTATTCCTTATTGGAACCCAAAATGAGTAAAAAAATAGCCATTTATATTGTTTCATCTTCCATCTCTCCATCCGAACTGGAACGGTCGCAGAACATTCCCGTAGTAACGGAATTCCTGACTAAGCCACTCAGTCGTTCGAAGTTTGTGGAAATCTTTGAAGGGGCGTAAAATAAAAAGGCTGCTTTTGCATCAACAAAAGCAGCCTTTTTAGAGATCAGTATTTCTTTATTTTAAGCTCGATATCTGTGCTTTAACATAATCGATTAAAGAAATGATGTCTTTACGTAAAGGCTGAGCGACCAATACCTTCTGAAAATCGGCAATTGAATTATTAAATAACGCTACTACAGCAGCTTTTTCAGCAGATTTCTTGATCTTGTAAGATTTATATATTGCATAATCCTTATACGCCAAAGCCCTGTTTTGAAATAACTGGGTATCTTCTTCCCCGTTAACCTCAATTCCTTTAGTAAAATCCTTAATTGCGGATAGGTAGAAGCTCTCTCTGATTTGATTTAACGATTCCTTAGGATCATTGGCAATATTTAACCTGGCTTTACCTCTATAGTAATAAGCAGAATTATCTGAAGGTTTCAAAACAATTAAGCGGCTATAAGTCGCAATTGAATTTTCGAAGTCACCGCACTGAAAATAAGAGTAACCTAACATTTTCAACACATTTGCATTGTTAGGGTTTTTTGTATCTGCCTTTTCTAATTGTCCTACCGCACCTTTGAAATCGCCTTTCATCATGGCCTGCATGCCCAATTTATCGTAACCGCTGTTCTGCGCGATACTAACCTGAGTAGAAAAGACAAATAATAATAAGATGGTTTGCTTAAAATAGTTCATTAAGTTTTATTTAAAAAAATAAATATATTTAGATTTAGTTCAATACCCTAATAAAATATACAAAACGAGTTTACCAGTGGGTATTGGGATAAAGATACATCTAGGCAACTATCATACCATTTATAAATATTCCTCTTAAACGCTAAATAAATGAAAATATGATGAGAGGAGAAATTATTCTCTTTTTTTCAAAAGAAATACCAGACAATTCAGGCTTATTTTTCAAGCATATGTCGAATGTCCCTGACTTTTTAACAGAGAAAGCAGGGTAACCCCGTTTTGGCACAAGAGTTGAAAATATGCATAATTCAATATAATTAATAATTCATAAACGACATGCTGTCAGATTGTCGTTTTTTATTTTAGAAAGACTTACTTAAATGAGTAAACAAGATCATTTTGATTTTAGCAATGCACTACCCATCATAAATGAAGATACAGAGTTCTTTCCCTTGATGTCTCAACAGGACGAAGATGAAATGAATAATGAAGAAACCCCTGAAATACTGGCTATTCTTCCATTAAGGAACACCGTATTATTTCCAGGAGTTGTTATCCCAATTACTGTTGGCAGGGATAAATCCATAAAACTAATAAAAGAGGCTTACAAAGGCGACAAGATCATTGGTGTGGTTTCACAACGTGATGTTTCTATTGAGGATCCCACATTTGAGCAATTAAATAGTGTAGGTACGGTTGCGCACATTATAAAAATGTTGCAGATGCCTGATGGGAACACTACGGTGATCATTCAGGGTAAGCAACGTTTTCGTTTAATTGAAGAAGTTCAATCCGAGCCCTATATCAAAGTAACGATCAGCAAATTTGAAGAAGGCAAACATAAGGCCGACAAAGAATTTAAAGCGATGGTTGCTTCCATTAAGGAAATGTCTTCTCAGATTATTCAATTGTCGCCCAATATTCCAAGTGAAGCAGGGATTGCGTTGAAGAATATCGAGAGTACTTCTTTTTTGATCAATTTCATCTCTTCAAATATGAATGCAGATGTTTCTGATAAGCAAAAGATGCTGGAGATGACCAATCAGCGTGAGCGTGCCATGATGGTCATGGAACTGTTGACCTTAGAGCTTCAAATGCTGGAATTAAAAAACCAGATCCAATCTAAAGTGCGTACTGACCTGGATAAACAACAGCGTGATTATTTTCTGAATCAACAGCTGAAAACCATCCAGGAAGAATTGGGCGGCACTTCGTCAGACCTGGAATATGAGGCGCTGCAGATTCGCGCCAAGAAAAAGAAATGGTCAGTTCAGGTGAAGGAGCACTTTACAAAAGAACTGGATAAACTGGGAAGAATGAATCCTGCTGCACCGGATTATTCGGTACAGATCAATTATCTGGAGTTGTTACTAGACCTTCCATGGAATGATTTCACTAAAGATAACTTTGACTTAAAACGTGCACAACGCGTATTAGATAAGGATCACTTTGGTTTAGAGAAGGTTAAACAACGTATTATTGAGTATTTGGCTGTCCTGAAGCTGAAACGCGATATGAAGGCTCCCATCATTTGTCTGGTAGGCCCTCCGGGAGTAGGAAAAACTTCATTGGGTAAATCTATTGCAAAAGCACTAAACCGCAAATATGTAAGAATGGCATTGGGAGGCATCAGAGATGAGGCTGAGATCCGTGGCCATAGGAAAACCTATATCGGTGCAATGCCTGGCCGGATTATTCAGTCTATTAAAAAAGCTGGTGCGGCCAATCCTGTTTTTGTACTGGATGAGATTGATAAAGTAGGTTCTGACTTCAGAGGTGATCCTTCTTCTGCATTACTGGAAGTTCTGGATCCGGAGCAAAACAGTGCTTTCAATGACCACTATGTAGAAGCAGATTATGACTTATCAAATGTTCTTTTTATTGCTACAGCGAATTCATTGAGCAGCATCCAGCCCGCTTTACTTGACCGGATGGAGATCATTGAAGTAAATGGCTATACCATAGAAGAGAAAATCGAGATTGCAAAAAAATACCTCTTGCCTAAACAAAAGGAACAACATGGTATCAAGACAAAAGACATCAATCTGAAAAGCGGTTTAATAGAGAAAGTGATTGAAGATTATACCAGAGAGTCAGGTGTTCGTGGTCTGGAGAAAAAGATAGGTTCACTGGTACGTGGTGTGGCGACTAAAATAGCCATGGAAGAAACCTATGAAGCCAACCTGACCAATGAGGATGTGGAACGAATTCTAGGTGCGCCAATTTACGACAAGGACCTTTATGAAGGAAATGAAGTTGCCGGCGTGGTTACAGGCCTGGCCTGGACTCAGGTAGGTGGCGATATCTTATTCATTGAAGCCAGTTTAAGTCCCGGTAAAGGAAAATTGACCTTAACAGGAAATCTGGGTGAGGTGATGAAAGAATCTGCAATTATTGCGCTTGCTTATTTACGTGCCCATGCAGATTTGTTCAATATAGATTATGCATTATTTGACAATTGGGACATTCACGTACACGTACCTGCCGGAGCCACACCGAAAGATGGTCCCTCTGCAGGAATTACCATGCTCACCGCACTGACTTCTGCTTTTACGCAACGGAAGGTAAAATCAAACCTGGCGATGACCGGCGAGATCACTCTAAGAGGTAAGGTACTGCCTGTTGGCGGTATCAAGGAAAAAATCCTTGCTGCCAAACGTGCCAATATTAAAGATGTCATTTTATGTAAATCCAATAAGAAAGATATTCTGGAAATTAAAGAAAGTTATATCAAGGATTTAAACTTCCATTATGTTTCCGAGATGAAGGAAGTAATTGAGCTGGCTTTAACTAAAGAAAAAGTAAAAAATGCACAGGACCTTAGTGTAAAGGTTAAGCCGATTGCAAACTAAACTGTTTTTTCTTAATATTGCGCCACCAAACAAACAAAAATGAGAAAATTAACATTAGTTTTTAGTCTGCTGTTAGCGGTACTAAGTGTACAGTCCCTTTTTGCACAACAAAGCACTACACCTGCGCCTGTTACTGCAAGGGCACAGAATATCTTCATTGAACTTGGTGGTCAGGGTTTGACTTTTACAGCAAATTATGACTCCCGTTTTTCCAATAAAAGAGATGGTTTAGGAGGCCGCGCAGGTATTGGTTATTTCTCTGTTGATGGAGATAAGGTAATGACGCTTCCCCTTTCCTTAAATTACCTCCTTGGAAAAGGAAACAAATTCTTTGAACTGGGCCTTGGTGCCACTTATATTTCTACCAGCGGAGATTCTGAAGTACTTTTTAACAAGAATGAAAGCAATGTAATCGGAACAATGAGTTTCTTCTACCGGGTACAGCCTGAAGACAGCGGTTTTGCTTTCCGGATCGGTTTAAGTCCGGTCTTCAGCAGAGATTTCTTTTTGCCATATTATGGTGGTCTTAGTCTTGGCTATACATTTTAAGAATAAAAATACGATATTCAACTCCGGCAACACTGCCGGAGTTTTTTTTTAGAAAATAACCATGAAAACCTTTAGTAAAATACTACTTCCCTTTTCCCTGATCTATCTGTTGACCGTAAATCCAGCTGCAGCACAAACATTCAAAAATGAGTTCGGCTTCAGCAGCGATAACGATTCTTATTTACTTCAGGGTTCGGATAAATATTATACCAACGGTTTATTTATCAATTTTCGTCATGCTTTAGATCAGCAAAAGCTGACTGAAAAGCTGGAAAAGAAAACCTATGAAATTGCAGTTGGCCAAAAGATGTACAACCCTTATTCCGGTTCTGCCCCTGATCCAGCTAAACAGGACCGTCCCTTTGCAGGATATCTATATGCCGAAGGAACGATGAATTGGTTCTACAAGAATGAAAGCATTTTAAAGACCTCTGTACAGATCGGGGTAACCGGTCCTGCATCTCTGGCCGAAAAAGGACAAGAACTTCTTCATAACACCGTTGGATTCTATGAGCTGGAGGGCTGGGATTATCAGATCAAAGAAGAAATGCAGGTTAATCTTTCTGCAAAATATACCAGATTACTACATCGCTTTGATAGCAAAGCTGCAGATTTTTCATTTGAAGGTTATGCCAATATAGGAACAACCTTTAGTGGTGCTGGTGCTGGGATCTTGTTCCGTGCAGGCCGGATCAATCAGCTTTTTAATTCAGCATACACCAATTCTATGATCGGGAATAACTCAAAAACCAGAGGTCTGGTTAATAGCGAACTGTTCTTTTATGCTAAACCGCAACTGAATGTCGTGGCTTATGATGCGACCATACAAGGAAGTATGTTTAACGATAAGAGTCCGGTTACCTTTGGTGTAAAGCCCGTGGTTTTTGCGCAGCAGCTTGGCGTTAATTACAGCAGTCAGCGTTTTACTTTTGATTTTGGCCTCTTATTTAAATCTAAAGAAGTAAAAAGCATGGCGAAGGCACACCAATATGGCACCATTAGTCTGTTTTACCGTTTTAATTAAGCAGTTTAATCTAACGCAGGCCGTTTTCTGAATTCTTTTTTCGCCGAGACGGATTGTTTATCCGCCAGCCTCTTTCTGATTACAGATTTAGGCGTTTTTGTAGGCTTTCTTTTTTTCTGGATGTGCAGGGCTGATTTTAGCAGGGCGGTTAACTTGATAATGGTCCGCTCTTTATTCATCAGCTGGCTTCTGTCTTCCTGTGAGACGATGTGCAGGTTTCCTTCCTGATCCAGGCGATGGGCAAGTCTATCTTTTAAAAGCGCACGTTCTTCTTCTGTAAATAATCCGGCGTCATCAATATTTAGAATCAACTCTACTTTACTGGAAACCTTGTTTACGTTCTGTCCCCCCTTTCCGCCACTGCGGGAGGTTTTAAAGGTGACGGCTTTAACAATATCTTCTTTAAGGAGTAACATAGGTGCAAAAGTAATAAAGAAAAGCCGCCGTGAATGAAAAATCATTTAAAACAATTCCCTAAAATATTAACTTTGCCCTATATGAGAAAAAATCTGGTTGTAGCTATAGATGGCTACTCATCTTGTGGAAAGAGTACATTGGCAAAAGCATTAGCAAAAAAACTAGGTTTTATTTATATAGATAGTGGTGCAATGTACCGCGCAGTAACACTTTATTTTCTCCGGAATCATATTGATATGAATAATGAGGAAGCGGTTAAAGATGCCCTTCAGCATATTGAGTTAAATTTTCATTCAAGAGATTACGAATCACATATTACACTGAATGGTGAAGAAGTATCTGAAGAGATCAGACAAATGCCGGTTTCTGAAAATGTGAGTGAAGTTTCTGCCCATAAGCTTGTCCGCAAAGATATGGTGAAACAACAGCAACGTATGGGTAAATCAAAAAACATCGTGATGGATGGCCGTGATATCGGAACTACGGTATTCCCTGATGCCCAGATAAAATTTTTCATGACTGCAGATCCTAAAGTAAGGGCTGAACGTCGTTTTAAGGAATTGCAAAGCAAAGGAGATACCAGCACCACATTGGAAGATGTATTTGAAAACCTGGCGCATCGCGATTATGCAGATACGACCCGCGCAGAGAGTCCTTTAACCCGTGCTGAAGATGCAGTGATATTGGACAACACAGAAATCACCCCTCAGGAACAACTCGATTTTGCCATTGAACAGGTAAAACTCCATTTTCCGGAATAAAGTAATTTTACCACTCCTACGTTTTTATTTTCTCCTATACAAGCCCTTTATCGTTGTATTTTTGTCAATATTCAGTTACAAAAGGGCTGTTTACCTAAACATTACATTTCGATGTTTTAAGTAAAATATACGATTGATACTTTTGTTTAACAATTTTGTCAAACTCAAAAGTATATGTCTACCCGAGATACAGGTACAGAACAATTAATTAAAGATACGGCCAAACATCTGTTTTTTGCTGAGGGGAAATTACACGCCACCACACAAGAGATTGCCGATGCAGCCGGAGTAAACCGAACGTTGGTAAATTACTATTTCCGTTCCCGCGACATCCTCTTTGATCAGGTATTTAATGAGGCACAGGATGGCTTCGCCAGCACACTCGATGAGGTATTCAAATCCAGCATGCCTTTCAAGGAGAAAATCAGGAACCTGATTCATGTATTTATTAATGAAACAACGAAATACCCCTACCGTCAGCTCTTCATCATCACAGAAATGAACAGGGATAACGTGATTAATGCCAAGAAATCCAGGGCTAAAGAAGTCAAGGTATTTCTTGCTGAAATACAGGCAGAAATGGACCAGGGAAACGTCCGGAAAATGGAACCTAAGCAGTTCATTATGAACCTTTTTTCCCTGATGGCCCACCCCCTGCTTACTGCCCCCTTGAATCAGGCTCTTTTTGGCATGAATGATGACGAATACGCAAAACTAATGGAAGACAGAAAAGAATTAATTTTTGAAACCATTTTCCGATAAATAAAAGCAAACCCTCCAATATCCATAACAATGAAACATACAATTCAATCACTATTATTACTTCCGGCAGTTCTGATCCTTAGTTCTTGCGGAGGTGGTGCCCCTCAAAAAGGCGGCGCACCTGGCGATCAGGTAAAAGAATTCAAAGTATTAGAACTTCAGCCGCGTGTTGCGGTATTGAATACAGATTATCCGGCCAGCGTTCAGGGACAGGAAAACATAGAAATCAGACCTAGAGTAGATGGGTATGTGGAGAAGATTTATGTAGACGAAGGTTCTGTAGTCAAGAAAGGACAACTGCTCTTTAAAATCAACGCCCCTCAGTATGAGCAGGAAGTACGTACCGCTACTGCAAGCATAAAAAGTGCTGAAGCCGAAGTAAGTTCTGCTAATATGGCTGTAAATAAAGTAAAACCTTTGGTAGAGAAGGATATTGTGAGCAAATACGAATTAGAATCTGCTCAATATACTTATCAGGCAAAAGTTGCGGCATTGGCACAAGCTAAGGCTGCTCTTTCCAATGCGAGAACAAACCTTGGCTATACTTCGGTAACCAGTCCGGTAAACGGAGTAGTTGGCGCCATTCCTTTCCGTTTGGGAAGCTTGGTAAGCGGCAATAATACGGAGCCATTAACTACCGTATCCAGCATTGGCAATGTATATGCTTACTTTGCATTTAATGAAAAACTGTTGCTTAACTTCTCTAAAGAAGGCGAAGGCAGCAGTCTGGCGCAGAAATTAGCAAAACTACCTCCGGTTTCCTTATTGTTATCTGATGGCACTTTATACGATCTGAAAGGACGCATTCAAACCATCACCGGACAAATCAATACTGCCACAGGTTCTGCAAATGTACGTGCGACCTTCCCTAACCCTAAAGGACTCATCCGTAGCGGCGCAAGTGCTACTGTCAGGATTCCTAATGAAATTAAAGAAGGCTTACTTATTCCACAGAGTGCTACTTACGAATTACAGGATAAGCGTTTTGCCGTGGTTGTAGATAAAGACGGTAAGACAAAAAATGTAGCCATTACCGTATTGCAAAATACAGCAGGTAATTTCTATGTGATCCAGGATGGATTAAAAGCAGGCGACAAGATTGTCCTGGAAGGAGTTGCCACACTTAAAGACGGCACGCCAATCAAAGCAACTGCGACAAGCGCAGAAACTGTTTACGCAGACCTAAAATAAAGAAACAGATATGTTTAAGCAATTTATACAGCGACCAGTGCTGTCGACCGTGATCTCCGTGATCATCGTCATACTGGGACTTTTAGGGTTACTTGCGTTACCCATTTCACAATACCCTGATATTGCGCCTCCGACGGTTCAGGTTTCTGCTTCTTATACCGGAGCAAATGCTGACGTTGTACTTAAGAGTGTGATTATACCGCTTGAAGAGCAGATCAACGGGGTGGAGAACATGACCTACATGACCTCTACCGCTACGAATGAAGGATCAGCCAGTATCAACATCTTTTTCAAAGTAGGTACTGATCCCGATTTAGCTGCTGTAAACGTACAGAACAGGGTTTCCAGAGCAACGAGCTTACTCCCACAGGAAGTTACACAAGCCGGGGTTACCGTGACAAAGAGTCAAAGTAGTAACCTTTTGATTGTTTCCCTGAACAGCGAGAACAAAGCTTATGATCAGACTTTCCTTCAGAATTATATCAAGATCAACCTTGTTCCTCAGATTCAGAGGGTAACGGGTGTTGGTAACGTCAACGTATTCGGTTCAAAAGATTACTCCATGAGGATCTGGTTGAAACCAGATGTGATGGCACAATACAGCCTGATTCCTGCTGATATTTCTGCTGCATTGGCAGAACAGAACATCGAAGCAGCACCGGGTAAATTCGGCGAGAATGGGAATGAATCTTTTCAATATGTAATTAAGTTTAAAGGAAGGCTGACAAAAGCGACTGAGTTTGAGAATATCATCGTTAAATCTGCCGGAAACGGACAGTTACTGAGACTGAAAGACGTTGCCCGGGTAGAATTGGGTTCATTAACCTATTCCTCCAATATTGTAACCAATGGTTTACCATCAGTAGCCTTTGCAGTGAGCCAGACTCCGGGATCAAATGCAAGAGACGTGATCAACGAATCTAAAAAGATCCTTGATGCTGCAGCAAAAGACTTCCCTAAAGGAATTAAGCACATTTACCTGGTGGATGTGAATGAAAACCTTGATGCTTCCATTGAAAAAGTAATCCATACGCTAATAGAAGCCTTCATTTTGGTATTTATCGTCGTATTTATCTTCCTTCAGGATTTCCGTTCCACGTTAATCCCGGCAATTTCAGTTCCGGTGGCGATTGTGGGTACGTTCTTCTTCCTGAATTTGTTTGGGTTTACGATCAACTTACTGACGCTCTTTGCCCTCGTCCTCGCGATTGGTATTGTGGTGGATGATGCGATTGTGGTCGTCGAGGCCGTCCATGCCAAGTTAGATCAGGGTTATAAATCGGCAAGAAGGGCAACCGTTGATGCCATGGGAGAAATCTCCGGTGCGATCATCTCGATTACACTGGTCATGGCCGCTGTATTTATTCCGGTAACGTTTATCACCGGATCTACCGGGGTATTCTATAAGCAATTCGGGCTTACCCTTGCCGTTGCAATTATTTTATCTGCGATCAATGCCTTGACTTTAAGTCCGGCTTTATGTGCGATTTTATTGAAACCACATGCAGACGATCATAAACACAGTAGCTTTATCCAACGTTTCTACACTGCTTTTAACGTTGCATTTGATAATGTAACCAGCAAATACAAACGTTCTATTCAGTTCTTTTCTGTAAAGAAATGGATCATCATTGCTTCGATTGCGTTCTTTGGGATCGGGCTTGCTTATATGATGAAAACCACCCCTTCTTCTTTCGTTCCTTCGGAAGATCAGGGAACTATTTTTGCCAATATCAGCTTACCTCCATCTGCATCGATGGAAAGATCAGAAGTCGTGACTAAATATGTAGACAGTCTTGCGAACTCTATTCCTGAGGTTAAAAATACCTTGAGAATTGTAGGGCAAAACTTTACTGCTGGTCAGGGTAGTGCTTATAGTATGGTAATTTTGAAACTCAAAACATGGTCTGAGCGTAACCGGAGTGTGGACCAGGTGATTGGTGAGCTTTTTGCCAAGACCTCAGGGATACGCGATGCGAAGATTTTCTTTATCGCCCCTCCTACCATCCAGGGATTCGGACAAAGTGGTGGATTTGAGTTCCAGCTTCAGGATAAAGGCGGGCACAGCATTCAGGAATTATTTAAAGTAAACACAGACTTCCTGGCAGCTTTATCTAAACGTCCGGAGATTCAGTACGCCCAAACCTCTTTCAACCCCAATTTCCCGCAATATATGCTGGACATTAACCTGGAGAAATGTAAAGAAGCAGGAATTACAGTAAACTCTGTATTGAATACTTTACAAGGTTATTATGGAGGGTTATATGCCTCGAACTTTAACCAGTTTGGAAAACAATACCGTGTAATGATTCAGGCGGATGCCAATTACCGTAAAAACCCGGAAGGACTGAACAAGATCTTTGTCAGGAATAGTAAAGGTACAATGGCCCCTATTACAGAGTTTATCAATCTCACAAGGGTATATGGTCCGGAGTCGATCACAAGGTTTAACCTTTTCAGTTCCATTGCCATCACTGGAGCACCAAATCCAGGTTTCAGCTCCGGAGATGCGATCAAAGCCATCCAGGAAGTAGCTGCGGAGTCCTTACCTGCGGGTTATGGATATGACTTTTCTGGTCTGACCAGGGAAGAGCTTGCTTCAGGTAGCCAGACTGCATTTATCTTTATCTTATGTCTGGTATTCGTTTACTTCCTGTTAAGTGCGCAGTATGAAAGTTATATCCTCCCATTTGCGGTATTACTTTCTGTGCCATTCGGTTTAGCAGGTGCGTATATTTTCTCTATCATTTTTGGCCTGAACAACAGTATTTACCTACAGATTTCACTCATCATGCTCATTGGTCTACTGGCCAAAAACGGGATTTTGATTGTGGAGTTTGCATTAGAGCGAAGACGCCATGGACTACCTGTTGTACAAGCAGCTGTTGAAGGAGCCGTAGCACGTCTGAGACCAATTCTAATGACCTCCTTTGCCTTTATCTTTGGATTGGCTCCATTGATGATTGCTACCGGAGCAGGTGCGGTAGGTAATAAATCTATCGGTACAGGTGCCGTAGGCGGGATGCTGATCGGAACAATTCTGGGGGTATTTGTGATCCCTGTATTGTTTATCATCTTCCAGACTTTACAGGAAAAAGTGAGTGGTCCTCCGCATTTGAAAAAGCATGACGACGAGGATGAAAATCCTATCGACCCGGCTTTAGCGAAAAAGCTTCCAGTGATTTAAGTTCATATATCAGAGAAATACAATGATTCATACATATAAAAAACAGCTTTTCTCCCTGGCAATTGCAGCTACAGTATTTGCATCCTGCAAGGTGACTAAGACTTACGAACGCCCCGCACTGAAAACAGCCGGATTGTTCCGTGAGCAGACAGCTACAGATACCACTACCCTGGCAAATACGCCATGGCAGACCCTCTTTGCCGACCCTCAATTGTCGGCATTGATCCAGGAAGGGCTGGATCAGAACCTGGATTTAAAGAATGCCATACAAAATATTGTACAGGCACAGGCAACCTTAAAACAAAGCAAAGCGGCTTACTTTCCTACCTTAAGCCTTGATGCCAATTACACCAGGTCGAAACAATCTGAAGCAGGACTGAATTTTCCTCCTGGAATCAACATCAACACACTGACCAATAACTTCAAGGCGCAGTTGAGTACGAGCTGGGAAGCAGATATCTGGGGTAAACTCAGCAGTACGAAAAGATCTGCATTGGCTGGTTATTTAAAGAGTGATGCGACCAAAAGGGCAGTTCAGACTCAACTGATTGCTGATATTGCCAACAACTACTATAACCTGCTTGCTTTAGACAGGCAGCTGGAAATCACTCAGGAGACTTTAAAAAGTAGAATTGCTGGTGTAGAAACGATGAAAACACTGAAAGAAGGTGCCGTAGTTAACGGGGCTGCAGTGGTACAAAGTGAAGCCAGCCGTTATGCAACGGAGGTAACGATCCCTGATTTGAAAAGAACGATCAGAGAAACTGAAAATGCCATGAATATTTTGTTGTCCAGGGCACCGGGCCCAATCAGCCGCAGCAAACTGAACGATCACAACCTGAGTACCGATGTAAAAATCGGTGTTCCAACCCAATTGCTGGAAAACAGACCCGATGTTCAGGGAGCAGAGTATGCTTTCAGGGGTGCATTTGAAAATACCAACCTTGCCCGTACTTATTTTTATCCTTCACTAACCATCACGGCAGCCGGGGGATTATCGAGTCTTGACATTAAGGATTTCTTTAGCAAGTCTATCTTTTACAATCTGGTAGGCGGTTTAACCCAGCCGATCTTTAATAAAGGTCTCAACAAACAAAGGCTGGAAACTGCAAAATCTGCACAGGAACAAGCAATGAACTCTTTCCAGAAAACCTTATTGGTAGCCGGACAGGAAGTATCCAATGCCTTATATGCTTATCAGACTGCTGTTGAAAAAGAAGAAGCAAGAGCAAAGCAAATTGCTGCCCTGGAAAAATCAGTGAATTATACCCAGGAATTATTGAGGTATAGCTCTGCAACAAATTATACAGATGTGTTGACTTCAGAGCAGAGCCTTTTGGCTGCACAGCTGAGTGGGGTGACAGACAGGTTACAAAAATTGCAATCTGTAGTTAATCTCTACAGAGCACTTGGCGGAGGCTGGAAATAACCGATTTCTTATAATAAAAAAAGGGATTTCTTAACAGAAATCCCTTTTTTTATATCCTATTTTTTGGTTTATAATCAGACAAAAGAAACTTATTTCCTGCAGACGAGCAGGTTCGACTGCCCCAAACGTTGAGAACCTCTGCTGGCAGGTACTGCAACATCACCTACAGGCAAATAATGTATTGATCCCGCTTTTTGGGGAACGTAGATCACCACTTCGGTTTCAGAATAAGAATGGGGCAGGTATTTGATATAGTAACCATCCGGATGTAAGCCCCATATCCCACCTGGAAAATCAGGGTTTACCGGTGCGGCACCATCAAGCATGGCCAGTCTTTCAATCTGGTCATAAGAAGAGTTGGCCTGATACATCAATCCCCGGATCTTGTTTTCCATTTCCATAACCCGTTTTGCTGGTTCCGGCAGGTTGCCTGTGAGTTTAGACATGGCTTCATCAGACAGGTAATCAACCAAAGTACTGCCTAAGCCAGCCAAATCATTTTTATTCAACAGCTTAGCTGCAACGAGTTGAAGTTCAGCAGACAACTTACTAAAATTCGTTTTCGCCACTATCGCCCATAAAAGTAGCTGGACCTGTCTTTGTTCAACCTCAGGATGTAATTCCCAGTTCGAAATCAATGTTCTGGCTGTTTTTTCTTTCGGACCAGCCAAAGGGGCAAAAAGATAAGCATTACCTTTATCCGGGCCATAAGTTCCGGCCTGTAAGCAGAAGCTTTTAAAGGTTCCGGTATAGAAGCCTGGTGTCAATAAAAAACCTTTCTCTTTTGTATAGCTGGCGGTTAAAGCACACAATTGTTTTCTGGCAGAATCTGCTCCAAAATCTACGGGTAACAGGTCTCTTTTATTACAATCATCGAAATTGGTGGTTATGGGTTGATTTTGTAATAACTTGAGCTGTTTATTGTTTAAAACAGAAGATGCTCCGGTATTTAAGATGTCTTTTAACTTACCAAATTGAGCATTGGCCGTTACCGAGCATAGGCACAATAACAGGAAGAGGTAGTTTTTTTTCATAAGAAAAGATAATTATAATTAAATGGATTTTTACGTAATATTGAACGCATGAATATTCTGATTGTTGAAGATGAAAAAAATTTAGGGCTGGAGATAGCGGCATTTCTTGGTAAAGAAGGTTATACCATAGAGCATGCCTGGAAGAAATCATCCGCTGAAGAGAAAATATTTGTCAACACTTACGATTTTATTCTGCTCGACCTGGGTTTACCGGGAGGGGATGGTTTTGAACTTTTACATCAGCTAAAGCAGCTCAAAGACCGGGAAGATGCTGTCATTATCCTGACCGCCCGGGGTGATGTAGAAGACCGTATCAAAGGATTGGAAGCCGGAGCTGATGATTACCTGCCCAAACCTTTTTCTTTAACAGAGTTGCTGGCACGTATGCATGCCATTATCCGGAGAAAACATAAACTGGAAATGAATGAAGTAAATATTCATAATTTCATTCTGGACATCAAAAATCATAAGGTAAGTTTTGAAGGACAAAAAATCAGTCTGACCAGTAAAGAGTTTGAGATTTTCAATTACCTTGTTCTGAATAAGGATAGGGTGATCTCCAGGATTAACCTGACTGAACATGTCTGGGGTGATATTCTGGAAATCAACTCTGATTCGAACTTTGTGGATGTCCATGTTAAGAACCTTCGCAAGAAGCTGTCCGTCCATACCCCCATTGACTGGTTTGAAACGGTCAGGAGTATCGGCTATAGAATAAATTCCGGCAAATAAGAACTGGCTGATGAAACTGCAACTTAAACTGGCCTTATACAATACCTTAACCAAGGTTGCAATCATCACCGTTATGGGAATTCTGATTCTGGTTTCCATCAACAGAATCTCTGTCAATCACATGCATCAACGTCTGGTACAGAAAAAAAACAAACTCATCACCAATCTGTCCAGCGTGAAGATCAACGATCTTCTGACTCAGCAAAAGACCTTTACCGATTACAACCTGCTGAAAGAAGAATACATCATCCTAAAAGAAGTAAAGAATAGCGATACTTCCAAGCTAAAACACTATTTCAGTCAGGAAACCAGGGAAATTGAGGGTAGTCAGGAAGAATACCAGATTCTGAGTGCAGAATTTAAATATGAAGGAAGACGATACCTGCTCGAGCTTGGGGAAACCATGTCTACTGTGGGTCAGTTAGAGCATACCATTTCTGTATTTACCTTCCTGATCCTGCTGGCAGCAGTAGTTCTGACCTTATTGACAGATCTTGCTTTCAGCAAGTATTTACTTGCCCCATTTTATCAGATCATTGATCAGAAACTCAATAAAGTGAACGATCCTATCAGCTTCAATTATGAGCCTGTAAAGACAACAACAGAGGACTTTAAGATATTAGACCAGAGTATCAGCATCTTGATGAATAAGATTGCTGACCTGTTTATTACGGAAAAAGAATTCATTGCTAATGTTTCTCATGAACTTCTCACTCCTATCTCCATCTTAAATACCCGTTTAGAAAACCTCCTGAATGACGAGCAATTAAGTCAGGAAGGAGAGAATAAAGTATTTGCCAGCTTAAAAACCTTAAACCGTCTTAAGTCGATCATCAACAGCCTCCTGCTCATTTCAAAAGTTGAAAACAACCAGTACAAAAAACCAGACCGTATTTCTGTAAAGGAAGTTGTTCATGAAGTTTATGAAGAACTGGAGCACCGGTTAATGATGATGGAGCTTAAATTCAGCATTGACCTTTCAGAAGACTATATTTTCACGGGAAACCGCTCCTTGTTCAATACTTTATTGATGAATGTGGTCAACAATGCCATTAAGTACAACCTTCCTTCAGGAAGTGTACATATCTATGATTCCAATACGGCAGAACGTTATCAGCTCAGTATAGAAGATTCCGGACAAGGAATGGACCTGAATGAGGTTCAGCATGCTTTCCAGCGCTTTGAAAAGTTCCAGTCGGAGAAGGAAGATAGCCATGGACTTGGTCTTTCTATCGTGAAAAGCATTGCTTCCTTTCATGGAATTGACATCGAAATTGAATCAGAAAAGAATAAGGGAACACGGGTAATTATTACTTTTTCCGGAAAAGAATAAGCGCTTTTCCATCTTCATGAAATCTTCATATTTGATCTGCAACTTTGATCTAACAAATCACATTAAATATTAAAAAACATGAAAAGAACAATTTTAGCGTTAGCATTAGTTGCAACAACTTTCGGCGCATTCGCACAAACTCCGGCTACTACTGCAAAACCTGTAGCTCATAAAGTAAAAAAAGCTAAAAAAGCAGAAGTAAAAAAAGCGGAAGTATTAAAACCAGAAGCAACAAAAGCTGCCCCGGTTGCAACTACAAAAGCACCAGCAAAGCATAAATAAGGCTTTAAGCACCTCGTTAAGAACTATAGCCGAAGAGGATATCCAATGATGGATATCCTCTTTTTTTTGTACTTTGTGATCAACCACACACACATTTGAACTAAATCATGAAAACAAACGCCGTAACACTCATTTTTTGCTGTTTTATACTTTCTGCCTGTACAACGATAAAAAAACAACCTGGTGAACAGACTTCCGATAAAAAGGGATGGATTTCTCTTTTCAATAAGAAAGACATTAAAGACTGGTTTGTCAAGATCCATCACCATGGAATGGATGAGAATTTCGGCAACACTTTTCGCGTAGAAGATGGTATGGTAAAAGTAAGATATGACCAGTATGGCGATTTCAATGATCAGTTTGGTCATCTGTATTATAAAGTCCCCTATTCCTATTATCATCTTGTAGTAGAATATCGTTTCGTGGGGGCGCTTCAAAAAGGCGCACCTTCCTATACCCTGCGAAATAGTGGAGTGATGTTCCATTCTCAGGATCCGCGAACGATGCTTAAAGAACAGGACTGGCCGATTTCTGTTGAAATGCAGTTTCTGGGTGGCCTGGGAGATGGCAAACCAAGGCCAACAGGGAATATGTGTTCGCCTGGAACAAATGTCGTTTATAAAGGAAAAATAGCAGATGCTCATTGCCTCAATTCCAGCTCAAAGACCTATGACGGTGATCAATGGGTCAGGGCTGAGCTCATCGTTCTTGGCGATTCGCTGATTACCCATATCATCAATGGAGATACCGTACTTCAGTATTCGAAACCCCAGATCGGCGGAGGTGTTGCCAATGGTTATGATCCTAAAATGAAAATAGATGGAAAACTGCTCAGCAGCGGTTACATCGCTCTTCAAAGTGAAGGACAACCCATTGATTTCCGAAAAGTGGAATTAAAAGATTTATCTGCACTTAAAGAAAAAACAAAACGCAAATAGCAGAATTCAGTTAAAAATACTCTGCCAGATAAGGTGTCCTGCAATTCTGTCTCAGAGTTTTCAGGGCCCTGTCTTTCAACTGACGGATCCTTTCTTTGCTCAGGTTGAATACCTCAACCATATCATCAAGTGTCAGGGCAGTATGGTTATCCAGTCCAAAGAAAAGTGTGATGATCCATTTTTCCCGTTCCGGTAAAATACCTAATGTTCTGTTAAGGTCTTCGCTCAATGACTCAGTCATCATCAGGGCATCGGTATTCGGAACGTTATCATTGACAAGGGTATCCATCAGGGTAAATCCACTTTCTTCACTGGTAGTCATATCCAGCGAATAAGACAAAGGTGCGCTGGACAGGTAATCGGCTACTTTTTCCTGAGAGAGGTCAGTAGCAACAGAAAGCTCTTCATAAGTAGGCAATCTTTCCAGCTCCTGTTCTAAAAGGTCAGCAGCTTTGTTAATTTTTATGATTCCGAGTACCTGATTCCCCGGAAGCCTGATCATTCTTTTCTGATCAGCAAGTGCCTGCATAATGCTTTGGCGGATCCACCAGACGGCGAAAGAAATAAACTTGAATCCTTTCGTATCATCAAAGCGTTGCGCAGCCTTAATGAGGCCCAGATTTCCTTCACTAATCAAGTCTGCCAGCTGCAAGCCTCTGTTCTGATATTTCTTTGCAACCGATACCACGAAACGCAAATTCGTTTTCACCAGTTTATCCAGTGCGGCAGTGTCTCCTTTTTTAATTCTCCTGGCCAGGCTCAACTCTTCATCAATAGTAAGCAAGTCTATTCTTCCAATATCAGTCAGGTATTTATCAATAGAATCAGTATCTCTGTTGGTAATGGATTGTGCGATCTTTAACTGTCTCATAGGGACTCATTTTGTGCTAATTCTACTTCTTTATTCAGCTTTTCTTTTTCAAAATCGCTCATACAGCTGACCAGGATTTCCACACTTGAAATCGGCAGTGCATTATATAAGGAAGCCCTGAAGCCTCCAACTGAACGGTATCCTTTTACGCCAACTATTCCTCTTGTCGAGGCAAAATCAAGGAACTCCTGCTCCATAGCTGGTTCGTACATTTTGAAAGTCACATTCATTCTTGATCTGTGATCAGGATCGGCAAGCCCGTAAAACAATGGATTGCGGTCAATTTCTTCATATAATAATGCCGCTTTAGCGATATTTTCAGTTTCAATTGTTTTTACTCCACCTTTCTCTTTTAACCACCTCAGGTTGAGCATAGCCACATAGATAGAGAATACCGGAGGGGTGTTAAACAAAGAACCATTGTCTCTGTAAATCCGGTAATCTGACATGGAAGGAACCTGTCTCTGTATGTGCTCCAGCAAAGTATCTTTGACCACAACCAATGTCATTCCGGCAGGCCCCATATTTTTTTGTGCACCTGCATAAATCAGGTCAAAATCGGCAACATTTACCATTCTGCTGAAGATATCAGACGACATATCGCAAATCACCGGAACTGTGGTTGGAGGAAAACTGAACATTTCAGTTCCTTCGATCGTATTATTAGAGGTATAATGGAAATAGGCAGAATCCTCAGGGATTTCATATCCAAGAGGGATATAGTTATATCCTTTATCTTTCGATGACGCGACAATGTTTACCTGACCAAACAATAGGGCTTCTTTAATCGCCTTTTGAGAAAAATAGCCACAATCCAGATAAGCCGCTTTTTTCTCCTGATGCAGGAAGTTCATGGCCAGCATAGAAAATTGGGTACTTGCTCCTCCCTGCAAAAACAGAATGCTATAACCTTCCGGCACCCGCAATAATTCCCTGACCAGATCCTGAGTTTCCTTCATTACTGCTTCGAACTCAGGAGTCCGATGTGAAATTTCCAGAATACTCAGCCCAAGGCCATTGAAATTTCTGACAGCGTCTGCTGCCTGATCTAAAACTTTAGCAGGTAATATGCAAGGCCCGGCTCCGAAATTATGTTTGATCATTGTCGTCATCAGTTACAGTTGATTGCTCCAAAGTTCGGAAGGTCAAAACAGATATCTAATTTTTCAGCTACATTCAGCAAATTTTTCTGTTTTGACCACTTTAAACCATACAATTTTTGGCGGGCAATTATTATCCATCTGTCAGGCAAAATATAATTTCCCTACTATCCTATTTTTTAGCGAGTTAAGGTATTATGTACACTATCCTTAACACAGAAGAGGTCAAATGTTTCATAAAAAATAAATAATACTATATTTGATCGAAATAACGTTATAAAAAAGATACACTAAGTCAGAAATTCATTCCCGAACGATGTCTAAATTAGATCCCACCCATCTTGGAATTTTACGCCTGTTACAGGAAGATGCCAGAATGACTCATAAAGAGTTGGCCAGAAGATTGAGAAAAAGTGTTTCTCCGATTTTTGAGCGGGTAAAATGGCTGGAGCAGAACGGCTATATCAAAGGATATACTGCATTAGTGGATTTACAGAAGAGCAGCAACAGTATCATTTCCTATACCCATATCCAGATGAATGATCACTCCGAAGAAGCCTTAAGTGCTTTTCAAAGAGAAGTGGTTCTTTTTGAGGATGTCAGGGAATGTTATTATATCACCGGAAATTTTGATTTTATTCTAAAGATTGTATCTCCTGATATGAAGGGCTACAATGATTTCCTACGTGGCCAGTTGTCCAAACTACCTAATGTGGGGAGTGTTCAGAGTTTCCTTGTCTTATCAGAAGAGAAAAGAGACACTACTTATAAAATATAGACAGAAAGCTTCAAAACTACTCTTCCATTAAAGCAAGATAAGCACCCGCAGGATCCTGAATTACAATATATTTTTGTTTTCCCATCATCGCAGGGCCCACAATTACTTTACCTCCTGAGGTGCTGCATTTTTCAGCACAGGCATCTACGTCCTCCACGATAACATAGTTTAACCATTGGGAAGGAAAGTCCAATAATGCCCCTCTTTTATGGCAGATGCCGCCAACCACTTCATGGTCGGAACTGCTGATGATGTTATAGTCATCGTATGCCCCCTGACTAACAGGAGAAAATGTCCAGCCGACTACTTCAGCATAAAAATCTTTTACTTTTTCGGCATGCTCTACAGTCAGGTCCTGCCATAGTATTTTTCCTGTTTTACTCATCTTTGATTTTCATTTGGCTAAGGTCTGATCAAATCTAAAAAGAAAATCAGTTTTTTAACTCTTATCCTTCGGATGCTAAAAAAGATTGATTCAGATCGGCAAAATTATGCCTATTTATTTTGTGATTAATGAAGGAGTTGTTTTCTTTGCAATTGATTAGATTTAATCCAAATAAACTATCCCCCGTTGAATAAAAAGAAAAACAGATTCAAGTACTGGATCGGACAAATACACCTGTGGCTGGGATTAATTTCCGGGATTTTCGTGTGTTTCTTAGGCATCACAGGATGCATTCTTGCATTTGAACGTGAAATAGAAAATGTGACTCAACCTTATCGTTTTACAACCGTAAAAAAGGCTGCATTGCTGGCTCCTTCCAAACTAAAAGAAATCGCAGACCGGCAGCTTCCCGGAAAACATGCACATAGTGTGGGTTATCAGACCGGCAAATCTGCTCAGGTTGTTTATTATGCAGCGGATCCTGAATATTACTGGATTGTCTTTTTAAATCCATATACCGGAGAGATATTGAAGGTAAAGAACATGGATGACGATTTTTTCAGAGTGGTCATTATGGGACATTATTACCTATGGCTTCCTCCTAATATCGGCCAGCCTGTATTGGCCAGCGCGACTTTAATGTTCCTCTTTCTGCTCGTTTCCGGGCTCATATTATGGTGGCCTAAAAACAGAGCTGCCAGCAAAAAGAGGTTTTCTATAAAGCTCAATGCCAAATGGAAAAGGGTTAATTATGATTTACACAACGTGCTGGGTTTTTACATGACCTGGATTCTGATCTTTATTGCAATTTCCGGATTGGTGATGGGCTTTCAGTGGTTTGCGGGTTCCGTGTACTGGCTATCTTCCGGTGGAGAAAGTATTAAGCCATTTCAGGAAACCTATTCAGATACCACAAACATAAAGCCCGCTATATTGCAAAAGCCTGCTATAGACAGGTTATGGGAAAGAACGATGAACAACCTTCCCGGTTATACCGGCGGCATAGAGGTTCACGTGCCGGCAAATGATAAACTGGCCATTGAAGTAGCCATTAACCCGGATACAGATACCTATTGGAAAGCCGACTATCTTTATTATGATCAGTATACACTGAAAGAGATTCCAGTAAACCATATCTATGGAAAACTGGCCGATGCCAGCCTGGCCGACCGGATTTCAAGAATGAATTATGATATCCATATTGGAGCTGTTGCCGGGCTAACCGGCAAAATCATGGCCTTTTTTGCCAGCCTGATAGCAGCAAGTTTACCCATTACAGGCTTTATCATCTGGTGGGGAAGAAAAAAGAAACAGAATAAAATACCCAGGCCTGCCCAATAGGAAAACACCTCTTTTAAATAGTTAAATATTTAATAAAGAGGGTATTTGAGACAGAATTTCTTAATTTGCCTGTCATAAATATATAATCATATGATACAGGTAGGCTTATTATTAACCAATAAATACCGTCTGCTTAGCGTAGCAGCAATATTAGATGTGTTTGATACGGTAAACAACCATTACGAAAACAATGGTGAATCCCCTTTTTTTAAGATCAACCTGATCCGCAGTGGAAGCTCGGCCAATGAAGGAGTTTCCTTTGAAAAATATACTTCTCTTTCTTTGAAAGAGTCCGGTCAGCAAGATCTGGTTTTAATTCCTGCGTTTGACGGGACAGACCTCAGTTCTTCCATCCATAATAACCTGGAATTTTTACCCTGGATGCAACAGCAATATAAAAAGGGAGCGGAACTCGCCAGTTTCTGCACAGGAGCATTCTTACTTGCGGCCAGTGGCTTATTGAACGGCAAAAGTGCCACTACTCATGTCAATTCAAGTCATGCTTTCTCTTCAAATTTTCCTGATGTTTACTTTAAACCCGATAAAGTAGTCACCATTGATCAGGGAATTTATACCAGCGGAGGGGCTACCAGCAGTTTTCATCTGATGCTGACACTCATTCACAATTATTGTAGTCGTGATCTGGCCATTCATATTGCAAAGGTATTTGCAATAGATATGAACCGGGAACAGCAAAGCTATTTCGGGACTTTCCATCCAGCCAAGGATCATGGGGATGAACTGGTGGTCAAAACGCAGCTTTGCATAGAAAATGCCTATAAAGAAGCAGTCACCATTGAGGACATCTTACAACAGATTCCATCAAGCCGACGCAACATTGTGCGTCGTTTTAAACAAGCCACCGGAACTACATTGATTGAATATTTACAGAAAACCAGAATAGAAGCGGCCAAAAAACTATTGGAGCAAACCAATTTCAGCATTTTGGAAATCATGCTCCACTCCGGTTATAATGACCTGAAAACTTTCCGTCAGCTTTTCAAGAAAAACTCCGGAATGACTCCTAAAGACTATCGGGACAAGTTTAAGCCGAAAGCTGCATAACTGTTTTCCGCTTTACTTTTTTCTTCTTCTTTTTCAATTTGTTCAACCAGATCAACGTTCCGGTAATGGGTAAGCTCGTGGCAATCAGGCAGGCAATAAAATAGATTATTTTTGTAAACATCCCATATACATCTCCTAAATGTAAAGCTTTAATCGAACCTGAAATACGTTCATTAAAAGGTTTGTCTTTAAATACCTCTATTTTAAGTACGCCGGCGCTGTACTGGTCTAACAGCAGTTTATCTCCTGCTGAAGGTGCAAAAAAGCCGACTTTATTTTTGGTAATTGCAATTGCAGAAACAGAGTCCTTAGCCAGGCTAATGTTGTAATCTCCTCTATAAGGCAAAACAGTCTCTGCTTTTTTTATATAATCAGCAATGTTTAATGGGGTACTATTTTCTACACCGGCCTTAATTACTGAAACAGGGTCTTTTGGCGGCTCAAAACCTTCAGGCTGATAGGTGCCTAATGTTTTACGTAAAGCCTCCCTATACCATGGGAATGACCATTGGGGCCCCGTAATCCCCATCAGGAATAAAAAAATACAGGCATAAAAGCCTAAACTATTGTGCAGGTCATGGTTTGTTCTTTTCCAGCTTCCGGTCCATTTTATTTTTAATCCCTGTTTCCAGGATTTTAATTTTTGAGGAAACCAGATAATCATTCCGGTGATTACCCCGAGTGTAAAAAGGATAGTCGCTGCACCGGAGATATAGCTTCCCAGTTTCCTGTTTTCCAGTTCCCCAAAGATTGGTTTTTCAATTTTGTCTAACAGCAACCACCTGTGAAGGCTAAACATCGTCTTCATGAAAGAAGCCGCTGTACTCTTCGCTTCTGAAATATTGCCGATCACCACTCCTGTATATGGATTGACGGCAAAAGCTGAAGGACGTTTTCCCTCTGCAGGTTTATCTTTACCTTTTTCGTCTTTCCCTTTTTTAGCCTTCCCATCTGTAGCTACTGCTGTTTTACTGATATCATCAGCCTTAACTTTCCCCTCTCCTTCTTTTTTATCTTCTTTCATTTTAACCATGAACTGATAGGTACGGTTAGGGTCTGCCGGAATTCTTACGGAAACGACTTTTCCACCGGTGCTGGCTTTAACTTTTCCAATCAGTTCTTCTACCGGTAAAGCGATCGCGCCTGCTGTACGTTCTACTTTATACAATTCGGGCGTCGCCATTTCTTTGAGCTCAGTGTTAAACACATAAAGTGTCCCGCTTAAGCAGACCAGGATAACGATAATCCCACTGGCTAATCCAAGCCATAAATGAATATCATTAAAGAGTTTACGTGTAATTTGCCAGGCAGATTTTGGTGTGGTGTGTTTCATTTAGGCCGTATATTTTTTGCAAATTTAGAATAATTCTGCAAGTATTAAGAACTAGTCTAAATACCTATAAAATTAAGAGGAGTTTCTACGGTTATTTATCTTCCGGGATTTTACCTGCTATGGCTTTACGATCCATCTGATTTTATTCCAGATGTCCTGATAATTTCAGGTTTCATCTACAATCTGTTCTAAATCAACAACATTTATCACAAAATTCTTTTCTTTAAAATAATTAATTTCTATCTTTGCCGTCCCTCACGGGAAAAGGAGATTAAATTTTAATGGCTAAAAAACAAGTAGCAGAAAAAGAACTAGAGGCTAAAAAAGCCGAATTACAAGGTGCAGACGCTCGTCTGACCGAGAAAGAAACCATTGAGTCAGAAGCTGATTCAGTGTCGATCGAACAGATCAAATCATCATTAGCTACCCCTGATCAAGATTTTGACTGGGATGCAGATGACAAAGTTTTCGGAAAATATTCTGATGAAGACCGTAAAAAGTTTGAAGACATGTATACCGATACTTTCAATCAAATCAACCAAGGTGAAATCATCAGCGGTATTGTTGTATCAATCAACAATAAAGATGTAGTATTAAACGTAGGATTTAAATCTGACGGATTGGTATCTACTTCTGAATTCCGTGATACACCTGACTTGAAAATTGGTGATACAGTTGACGTATTCGTTGAAGCTCCGGAAGATGCGAACGGTCAGTTGATTTTATCTCGTAAAAGAGCAAAAACCCAAAGATCATGGGAGTCTATCAATGAGGCTCTTGACAATGACAGAATCATCAACGGATTTGTTAAAAGCCGTACTAAAGGTGGTCTTATCGTTGACATCATGGGTGTTGAAGCTTTCTTACCTGGTTCACAAATCGACATCAAACCTATCCGCGATTACGATGTATACGTGGGTAAAACAATGGAATTCAAAGTTGTTAAGATCAACCATGAGTTTAAAAACGTAGTCGTTTCTCATAAAATCTTAATTGAAGACGATTTAGAAAGCCAAAAAGTTGAAATCGTATCTAAACTTGAAAAAGGACAGGTATTAGAAGGAACAGTTAAAAACATCACAGATTTCGGTGTATTCATCGATTTAGGTGGAGTTGACGGTTTACTTCACATCACTGATATTTCTTGGGGCCGCATAGAGCATCCGAAAGAAGTATTAAGCTTAGATGAGAAAATCAACGTGGTAGTTCTTGACTTTGATGACGAGAAAAAACGTATTGCATTAGGTTTAAAACAATTGACTCCACACCCTTGGGAATCTTTGGATGCTAACTTAGCTGTTGGATCTAAAGTGAAAGGTAAAATTGTTACTGTTGCTGATTACGGTGCTTTCTTAGAAATCATTCCTGGTGTTGAAGGTTTAATCCACGTATCAGAAATGTCTTGGTCACAAAACCTACGTAGCCCACAAGAATTCTTGAAGGTTAGCGATGAAATCGAAGCTGAAGTATTAACTTTAGACAGAGACGAACGCAAAATGAGCTTAGGTATTAAGCAATTAACTCAAGATCCTTGGCAAAATGTTGCTGAAAGATATCCTATCGGAAGCAAACATACTGCTGTAGTTAAAAACATGACTAACTTCGGTGTATTCGTAGAAATTGAAGAAGGTATTGATGGATTAATCCATATCTCTGATCTTTCTTGGTCTAAAAAAGTTAACCACCCTAACGAATTCACTAAAGTAGGTGATACATTAGACGTAGTTGTTCTTGAATTAGATGTTGAAAGCCGTAAATTAAGCTTAGGTCACAAACAATTGGAAGAAAACCCTTGGGATACTTTTGAAACTATCTTCACGTTAGATTCAATCCACCAGGGAACTGTTGTTAAAGTAACCGATAAAGGTGCTGTTATTGCTTTACCATATGGTGTAGAAGGTTTCGTACCAACTAAACACATGGCTAAAGAAGACGGATCTGTTATCAAAGCTGAAGAAACCAATGACTTCAAAATCATTGAGTTTAACAAAGATGCTAAACGTATCGTTGTTTCTCATGCCCGTATCTGGGAAGAGGCTAAAGCTGAAGCTGTTGCTGAAGAAAGAGCTACTAAGAAAAAAGAAGCTAAAGCATCAAGCAGTGCAGTTAAGAAAGTTAAAGATTCAGTTGAGAAATCAACTCTTGGCGATCTAGGTGTATTGGCTCAGTTAAAAGAGCAGATGGAAGGTGAAGAAAGCAAAAACAAAGCTAAATAATCTTTAAAGCTGAATATATTAAAGGCATCCCTAACCGGGATGCCTTTTTTTTGTTATTTTGCCCTCAAAATCAATATACCCCAATTCAGTTTCTATGAGATTTTTTATCAGCATGATCAGTAGTTTACTATTGTTCCAGATCGGTAACGCACAGCTTCCTGCCCTGATCCCGCAACCGGTGGAAATGGCAATAGGAAAAGCATCAGAGAACTTTTCTATCGATAACCACACCACACAGCTATTCATCAGTGACAACAAGCTGAAACCTGCTGCAGATTTCTTCATTAACTATATCAAAAGATACTATAACCTGGATATTAGCCTAACTACGTTTCCTGATTTAAACAGAAAAAATGTAATCAATCTAAGCCTCACAACAGTCATCGATCCGAATCCGGAACAGTATGTTTTGGGGGTAAGCAGTAAATCTGTCAACGTTCGCTCCTCTTCCCCTACAGGCATATTTTATGGGATACAAACCCTGATTCAGCTTTTGCCTCCCAGTGCCAAAGCATTTCCTTTACAGGTTCGGGCAGTAACGATTACAGACTATCCACGTTTTGCCTATCGGGGTATGCACCTGGACGTTAGCAGGCATTTTTTTGATATCAGCTTTGTCAAAAAGTATATCGATTACCTGGCGATGCACAAGCTTAATTATTTCCATTGGCACCTGACGGATGATCACGGATGGCGTATAGAAATTAAAAAGCACCCAAGGTTAACCGAAGTTGGCGCCTGGAGAGATGGCTCTATCATTGGCCTTTATCCCGGAACCGGAAACGATGGCGTTCGCTATGGTGGCTACTATACCCAGGAAGAAGTGAAAGAGGTGATCCGCTATGCAGCAGACCGGTACATTACCATTATTCCGGAAATCGAAATGCCTGGACATAGCATGGCTGTCCTTGCGGCTTATCCCGAATTGAGCACGACTCCTAAGCTACCTAAGAAAGTCGCCGAGACATGGGGAATCTTCAACAAATTCAATAATGTATTACTCCCTTCCGAGCAAACCTTTACTTTCCTTGAAGAAGTGCTGACTGAAGTGATGAACCTCTTCCCTTCTCCCTATATTCATATTGGAGGAGATGAATGTTCAAAAATCTGGTGGAAGCAATCTGCCTTTTCTCAACAACTGATCAAAGAGAAAGGATTGAAAAATGAGAATGGTCTGCAAAGTTACTTTATTCACCGGATAGAAAAGTTTGTGAACAGCAAGGGAAAAACCATTATAGGCTGGGATGAGATCCTGGACGGGGGACTGGCTCCCAATGCCGTAGTCATGAGTTGGCGTGGAGAAAAAGGAGGTATTGCAGCTGCAAAACAAAAACACAAAGTGATCATGACTCCCGAAAATTTCATGTACTTTAACCATGCACAATTCCTGAAAGAAGATTCGCTGACGGCAGCAAAGTACCTGCCTCTTGCCAATGTCTATAATTACGAGCCTGTGCCCGCTGAATTAAGCGCCGCAGACAGCAAATATATCTGGGGAGGACAAGGCAACCTATGGTCAGAATACATTACCAACCCAGCTAAAGTAGAATACATGCTATTCCCGAGGCTTGATGCTTTAAGCGAAGTACTATGGAGCCCAAAAGCTAAACGTGATTTTAACAACTTTCAACAAAGGCTAAAGCAGCAATTCAGAAGATATGATCAGATGGGCATAAAATACAGTAAAAGATATTGGGAGAACTAAGCTTGTTAAAGAAACTTGTTTTTCAATTCAGGGGAAGGGACCATACAACTTTCTGTCTTTCCCCAGATTCTATACCTGTTTTTAGAGATCAGCTGGTAAATGAAATCCCGGATGAATGCAGGGATAATGATCAATCCATAAAACATAGGCCAAAGTCCGCCGAGCTGTCTGGCAATTCGAAGCGCAGCATTAGAACGGAGATAGATTTCTCCATCTTCCAGAAGTATGATCGTTTTTAAGTCCTCGCTCCTGAAATTAAAACCTGACAATTTTTGCTGAGCAACTTCACTTTGCAAAGCAGCAAAACGAAAATAATCTTTACGGTCTCTTTTGATCATGAACTGTACCGTATGATTACATAAATTACAGACGCCATCAAAAAAAACCAAGGCCTGCTCTCTATCTTCATTCATTTGATTGTGTTCACCTTAATCGTTCCCAATATTGGATTTATACAAATATAATTTTTTAAATCCAGAGCTTCTATCTATAGATTTATAAATAAGCGAGTTAAAAGTTTTATCTCATTTAAAATCAATACCATTCGGAAATCAGATCGAATAATTCCAGATTCAACTTTACAGAATTGAAACATTTTCCTATATTTGGCCAATCCTTTAGTCAATGCAAAAGAGAACCCTGCTAGACGGTCAAAAATTCCAGATCACAATTAAGAGACTTTGTCATCAATTAATTGAGAACCATACCGATTTTTCAAATACTGTTTTAATCGGCATTCAGCCAAGAGGCAGCTATTTTGCCGATAGAGTGCAGACCGAACTCTCCCAAATCCTTAAGAAAAGTACGATCAAAAAAGGCAATTTAGACATTACCTTTTTCCGTGATGATTTTAGAAGGAAAGATGGAATCGTTTCTGCAAACAGCAATACCATAGATTTTATTATCGAAGGGAAAAATGTAATCCTGATTGACGATGTACTCTGGACCGGACGTACCATACGTGCCGCAATGGATGCATTACTCGCTTATGGAAGGCCTGAAAGAGTAGAATTGATGGTCTTAATTGACAGGCGTTTTTCAAGGCATTTGCCTATAGAACCCGATTATATCGGTCAGCAGGTAGACAGCTTAAACTCACAACAGGTAAGGGTGAGCTGGAAGGAAACCGAAGGAGAAGACAAAGTAATCTTAATATCAGAAAGCAATAAATAATATGGCAGTAGAAAAATTATCAACCCGACATCTTTTAGGTATCAAAGATATTAACCGAAATGATATCGAATTGATCTTAGAAACTGCAGATAATTTTAAAGATGTCATCAACAGACCGATTAAGAAGGTTCCTTCCCTGAGAGACATTACCATTGCCAATATTTTCTTTGAGAACTCTACCCGCACCAAGCTTTCTTTTGAGCTAGCAGAAAAGAGACTTTCAGCGGACACCATCAATTTTGCAGCCTCCTCTTCTTCAGTGAGTAAAGGAGAAACATTGATCGATACCGTAAACAATATACTGGCCATGAAAGTGGACATGGTAGTCATGAGACATCCCTATGCCGGAGCTGGTCAGTTCCTGAGCAAACATATTAATGCCCAGATTGTAAACGCCGGAGATGGCGCACATGAACATCCTACCCAAGCCCTTTTAGATGCTTTCTCTATCCGCCAGAAACTAGGTGATGTAGCTGGTAAAAAAGTAGTTATTGTAGGTGATATTTTACATTCCAGAGTGGCCATATCAAACATTCTATGCCTGCAAAAACTGGGTGCAGAAGTAATGGTATGCGGCCCGACAACCTTAATTCCGAAACACATTGAGAGTCTGGGTGTAAAGGTAGAACATAACCTGATTAAAGCTTTAAACTGGTGCGATGTAGCCAATATGCTGCGCATCCAGCTGGAAAGACAAGATATCAAATACTTCCCATCCCTCAGGGAATATGCCATGATGTACGGCTTAAACAAGCAGATCCTGGACAATTTAGATAAAGAGATCGTTGTGATGCATCCCGGTCCGATTAACCGCGGCGTAGAGATCACCAGTGATGTGGCAGACAGCAAACAATCCATCATTCTTGAACAGGTGGAAAATGGCGTTGCTGTGAGAATGGCTGTACTTTATCTGCTGGCCTCTCAAAGAGATTAAAAAACCAAAAAGTTTTTTATACCAATCTCGTTTTCTTTTCGTTAAACCAGTGTTATCAACAGTTGTTAATTTCTTATGTTAATAAGACATAATACTATTTTTATATTAGTACCAACCATATTTGAAACCAGATGCAGAAAAAATACTTTTTTATTCCGCTATTACTAGCGGGTAGCTATACGTCTAGTTATGCGCAGTCCAGCATACTAGTGCACTTAAATCAAAATTACCGAACCGGTCTGGAGTTACTGGACAATGAAAAGTACATCGCAGCAGCACAACAATTTAGGTTGGTAGAACAAGCCAGACAAAAGCCTGGTGCACAACAGGAAAGTAACTCAGAGTTATCTCTTCTTAAAGAAAATGCAAAGTTCTATGCTGCAGTTTGTGCCCTTGAACTAGGAAATAATGATGCCGAAAGTCTCTTTCAGAATTTTATTAAAGATTACCCACTAAACGCAAATACCAAACTGGCTTATTTCCATGTTGGTAAATCTTATTTTGCTCAGGAGAACTATCAGAAAGCATTGGATTGGTTTGAAAAAACGGATCCTTCTACCCTCTCCGGCAAACAACGTTTAGAATATCAGTTCAAACAGGGTTATGCTTACTTTATGTTGAAAAACACCGAGAAGGCAGAACCTTTATTTGAAATCGTAAAAAAGGAACAGTCTCCATATCAGGAAAGTGCAACCTATTATTTTGCTTACATCAATTACCTGAACAAGGAATATAAGACAGCCTTAGCCAATTTTGAGAAGCTAAAAGGTTCTCCAACATACGAAGCGAGTTATCCTTACTACATCACTTCCATGTATTACCTGGATGAGCGTTATGACGATGTAATTGCTTATGCTACTCCGATCTTAAAAACATCAAAACAACAGTATGAAGCGGAAATGCTGAGCCTTATTGCAGCTTCCTATTTTGCTAAATCTGATTATACCAATGCAGAGAAATATTTTAGTGAGTTCTATGCAAAAGACAAATCAGAAGTAAAAAATAACCTCTTTATTTACCAATACGGATATTCCCTGTTTCACTTAAAAAGGTACCAGGAATCTGTTACCATCCTCGAAAAACTGGATACTGATGATGTGTACCTGCAAAGCGGGATGTACACCTTAGGCCGTTCATTCATTCAATTGAAAAACAAGGAAAAAGCCCGGAGTGCTTTCTTCAGGTCTTCAAGACTTGATTTCGATAAGTTTATACAGGAAGAGGCCTGGATCAACTATGCCCGCTTAAGTTATGAACTTGATTTCAATCAGCAGGCGCTGGAATCTACACAGAACTTCCTAAAGCAGTTTCCAAAATCGCGTAAGGCGAATGAGGCTAAAACCTTGTTGGGGGAGATTTTGTTAACCAGTAAAAATTACCAGGCAGCTATTGACATCCTGGAACCAATTCCTGACAAATCACCTGAGGCCAAAGAAGCTTATCAGAAAGTTACTTATTTCAGAGGACTGGAATTTTATAACGAAAGAGCATTCCCGAATGCCTTATCTATGTTCTTACGCTCAGAAAAGTTCCCTGAAGATCAGGAAATCCATGCGCTAAGCACCTACTGGAAAGCAGAAGCCAGTTATGAACTGAGAAAATTCGGAGAAGCGGTGAAAAACTTTGAAAAGTTCCTGGATATGCCTGGAGCAGACAAAACAGAGGTTTACAACTTTGCCAATTATGCCCTTGCTTATGCCGCTTTTGAAGACGAACGCTATGGAAAAGCAGCCACCTATTTTGAGCGTTTCCTGAAAGGAAATGACAAAGACCAGAAAACGATAACTGATGCGACAATCAGGTTAGCGGATTCTTATTTCGTCAACAAAAGCTATGGCAATGCCTTAGAGAATTACAATAAAATCATTGCCTCAAAAGCGACCGGAGAAGATTACGCCCTTTTCCAGCGCGGAATGATCCAGGGACTGGAAAACCAGAACGATGCAAAAATCAACACCATGCAGAGTCTGTTGAAACAGTTCCCAAATTCAAACTATGCGGATGATGCAGGATTCGAAACTGCCTATACCTATTTCAATAAAGGAGATCTGGATAAATCCAGAACGGATCTGACCTCTTTGATCAGTCAATACCCTCGAAGCAGCTATGTGCCCCGCGCATTGGTTACCATTGGATTAGTTCAATACAACCAGGATCAGGATGATGCGGCAGCAGAAACCTTCAAGAAAGTCATTGCTGATTATGGAAGCAGTGAAGAAGCCAAACAAGCCCTGGAATCGATCAAAAACATTTATGTAGATAAGGGAGATTCAGAAGGTTTTATCAATTATGCAAAGACTACCCCAATCGGAGATTTCTCTCTTGCGGAACAGGATAACATTGTTTTTACTGCAGCGAATAACCGCTACCTGAAAGGGGATGCAAAAGGTGCCTTTGAAGCAATCAATGCTTATTTCGACAAATTTCCTAAAGCCATTCATACCAAAGAGGCTAAATTTATCAGGGCAGAATCCCTGGTAAAATTAGGCAGACCTGATGAAGCAATTCCTGATTACGAGTTCATCCTGAACGATTGGACCAGCGATTATACAGAACGTTCATTGGTGAGTATCTCTAAGCTGTTCCTGGATCAGAAAAAATACAATGAAGCCATTGTTTACCTGAAAAGACTGGAAACCACTGCAGATTATAAGGTACATTATACCTATGCCATCAATAACCTGCTGAAAGCTTACAGTGCACTGAACATGCCTGATGATGTGATCAAATATGTTGCACTTATAAAAGAATCTGATAAATCTTCTCAGGAAGAGAAAAGCAGTTCAGAATTGTATGCAGGGAAAGCTTATCTGGCGAAAGCCGATACGGCGCTTGCTGTGAAGTCATTCAACCAGGTAGTAGAAAAAACAAAAACGCTGGCAGCTGCAGAAGCAAAATATAATCTTGCCGCTATTCAGTATGCGAAAAGAGAATACAAGACTTCTACAAAAACCTGTTTTGACCTGATCAATAACTTGTCATCTTATGATTACTGGGTTGCTAAATCTTTCATTCTGCTGGCCGACAATTATGTGGCATTAAAAGACAATCTACAAGCTAAAAGTACGCTCCTTAGCCTTATAGACAATTATGAAGGAAAGGACGATATTGTCCAAACCGCTAAGGAAAAATTACAAAAAATTAAATAAGACAAGCACGATGAGATTGACGAAATTAATATATACTACCCTATTTTTTATTACTGCAGGATCTCTGAGCGCATTGGCACAGGATACCAAGACTAATGAAAAGAAAAGCGAAGAAAAAGCTGTAACAGAAGAGATCGAAGTTGTCAGGCCTTATAAACCTGTTCTGGCAGAAGCGGTAAAGCTGAGAAGAAGTCCTGATCTGAATACAGTAAAAACCTATAAAGCAAAATTCAACTATAGCCTGACCGACAGAAAGCTGGAATTGAATTCAGACATCAATAAATTACAGGCAGAGCAGGTTGCAAAGGAAAGAGAAACAGAACTGATCAACAATTATGTGAAAGGTGGTTTTGGAATCCGCACGACTGTTTTAGGTGAGGCATACATCAACCTTGGAAGAGATGAAGCGCTGCAGGCCGGTGCCTTCTTTAAGCATTTCGGACAAAAAGGAAAGCTGAAGGGACAAGAGGTTAACCAACAACAATTGAGTGTCTTTGGAAGAAGCATTGGTGATCAGGTGACCATGAGTGGTCGTATCAATTACCAGAGAAACGGGTTGTTCTTTTATGGCTATAATCCGGCACAGCCAGAACTCAACCTCAACCCGGACAGACAAACCCTGAGCTTCATTGAAGC
Source organism: Pedobacter steynii (assembly GCF_001721645.1). Lineage (NCBI taxonomy): Bacteria > Pseudomonadati > Bacteroidota > Sphingobacteriia > Sphingobacteriales > Sphingobacteriaceae > Pedobacter > Pedobacter steynii. The sequence continues at coordinate 1,109,643 of NZ_CP017141.1, forward strand.
AGAAGGTGAAATCGTTAACAAATACACTGACGATCCTGATGCCCTTAGCTATGCCGTAAAATTAAACGGATATTTATGGAACGATAAGTATGCCGCAAAGGAAAATTCCATTGTCCTGAACGGTTACGTGAACAAAAGAATCAGTAGTTTTAACTTAGGCCTGGCTGCTTCAGCAGAATTTGGAAATACCAAAGACGCCCTGGTAAGCGTTGGAAATAACCTGTTAAAATTAAACCCATACATCAGACTTCAGGCAAACGGAATAAAGATCAATGCCGGAATTAATTTTGTTCAGGAATTTGGTGCATTCTCTAAAAGCAGAATATTCCCGGCTGTTACTGCAGACCTGACATTAATCCCTGACTACCTGCAATTGTTTGCAGAAGTGAAAGGAGATGTGAACCGCAATTCGCTAAAACAGTTTACTGATGAAAACCCATTCCTGAACTCGAACATCCAAATCAGAAACTCAGTTGAAAAACTAGGTTTCAGCGCCGGAATTAAAGGAACAGGAGGCCCGGGCTTTGGCTATAAAGCGAGAGTATATCACAAAAAAATCTCCGATATGCCACTCTTCGTAAATAATTTCAACAATCCAAGCCGCTTTGATGTGATCTATGATTTCGGATCAACAACAGTAACTGGTCTGGAAGGAGAAATCTCTGTACAGGTGAGCAATTCCTTAAAATGGACTGGTAAACTGAATTTCGAAGATTATAAACCTGCACAGGAAACGGAAAGCTGGTACAAACCTCAGATGAGAATCAGCTCAGACTTATTGTTCAACATCACAGATAAGATTGGATTAAATGCATCTGTAGCCATTCAGGATGCCAGCAAAGCTAAAGTATATACTGCTGAACCAGCTAATCCTTACCTGATTCCGAACCGCGCTATCGAAACCGTAGAAAGTGTGAAGGCTTTTGTAGACCTTGGTGTTGGTGCCAGTTATAAAATCAACAACAAATTCTCTGCTTTTGCCAGGGCAAACAATCTGTTGAATACCTCATATAGCAGGTACCTTTATTATCCAACTATTGGAACCAATATTTTCGGAGGTTTAACTTACTCCTTCTAAGCGGTTTTCAATTATTAATTGGTTGATATAGAATTAAAATTTAATTTTACCAGAATGGACATGCTAGCGTATCTTACAGAGCTTATTAAAACCCGTAAAGAGGTTGGAATCCCCGGACTTGGAACAATCTATAAAAAGAAATCACCGGGAAGGTATGATGCGGAAACACATTCGTTCCTGCCTCCCAGTTATGTATTGGATTTTAGTTCTGAAGTAAGGGAACAAGCGCTGCTGATTGACCATATCTGTAAAAAAAGAAATATATCCCCGGATGCGGCTACTTATTATGTGGACGAATTTTCGGACGAAATAAAAAGACAATTAGAGGAACACCAGGAGGCCAGTTTTTATCCTCTTGGAACTTTATATCAAAAATCAGAAACGTTAAGCTTTAAACCTGTAAATGATCAAAACTTCGGTTTTGATTTTTACGGTTTACCGCCTGTCAAAGAAGAAGCTGATTTACTGGAAGAGGAAGTAGAAATACCTCATTATTCGCCGAAACCTGTAATCGAAGCGCCTCAACTCCAGGAAGAAGACCTTGTGGAGGAAGTCGCAGAACAGGGACCTGGGGAAGAACAACTGAACCTGGAAAGCAGCAATGCTGACCTTAGGGATGCAGAAGAAGAAATCATCACATCCGGGCCTCCTGTGATTGAAGAGGCCATTGTGTCTGAGAAAGAAGAATCCCTTCCTGAAGAACAAGTAGTCACGGAAGAGCTTCCTATAGAAGAAGTATATGAGGTAGAGGAAGAAACCCAGGCACGCTCCGTATCTGATGAACAAGTCGTTTACGAAGAAATCGCAGAAGTCGAATTCCCCGCTAAACCAGTGGAGCAGCCAGTAATTGAAACGGTAATTCCTACGACCATTAACGATACCTACGCTCAGTCTAACAAGCCCGTTTATGAACCTCGTCCTGTAGTATTACCTGAGCCGGCAGCAGAGAGAGAACCGGTTGCCGATACCGGATTCTACAACTCCAATGGAGAATATACAGAAAAGGCTTCAACACCAGTTTATTTAAAAATCCTGATTGCTTTATTGCTGATTCTTATCGGGCTTGCTGCTGCTTATTTCATACGTCCGGATCTCTTTGATCCCATGCTGAAAAGAGGACAGAGTTCAACAGTCCTCCCTGCAGAAACAGGTACTAACGAACAGAATTTAAATCAAACAACGGATTCCCTTTCGCAGACAAAAGGTAATGAAATACCTGACTCTGCAAAAAAAGATACAGCGGTAAACACGAAACCTGTCCCTGTAAAACCTGCAGGCACAACAGGGACAAGTACCGTACCTGTTGCAAGCACAGAGACAACCTATGAGGTTATTGGTTCCTCAGTATCCAGTCAAAGAGAAGCAGAACGCTTTATCGCCAATATGAAATCTATTGGGGTTACTGCTAAAGCGATCCCTCCTGCCCCGGGAAAAAAGAAAATAAAGATCAGTATTGCAACGTTTAAAGACTATGCATCTGCTGACGCAGAAAGACCTAAGCTGGAAAAAAAACTGGGCATTAAAGATTTATACATACACACAAACAAACCACTATAAATTATGATCGCATTAATACAGGGTGCTAATGATAGCCTGAAACAACTTGTTGATACCGCTAATAACGCTACTCAAGCCGTAACTGCAGCACCTCCGGAACTACACTTTATCGACCTCCTGCTAAAGGGTGGATGGGTAATGATTCCCCTGGCTTTCCTTGCTTTTTTAGGATTAGTCATTTTTGTGGAAAGATACCTCACCATCAGGAAAGCTTCCAAAACGGAATCAAACCTGATGCTTCAGATTAAACAATACATTCATGATGGCAGGTTAGACAATGCGATTGCATTATGTAAGAACAACAACTCTCCTTTAGCCAGGATGTTGGAAAAAGGACTAAAACGTATTGGCCGTCCGATTAAAGACATTGAAGCGGCAATTGAGAACAATGGAAAACTGGAAGTATCCAAGCTGGAAAAAAACATTGGTATACTTGGAATTATTGCCGGTATTGCGCCAATGCTTGGTTTCGTTGGTACCATTATTGGGGTAATTACCATCTTTCATGATGTATCCATCAAAGGAGCAATTGAGATCGGAACCATTTCCGGAGGTTTATATACTAAAATGATTACTTCCGCTACCGGTCTGATCATCGGTATTATTGCTTATGTACTATATCATATATTGAATATGATGGTAGAGCGCATCATACTAAGAATGGAAACGGATGCTATTGAGTTTATTGATCTATTAGAGGAGCCAGGCAAATAATGAATCTACGCAAGAGAAATAAAGGAACAGTAGAGGTTCATACTTCTGCACTGAATGACATCATGTTCTTCCTGCTGCTGTTTTTTCTACTGGCTTCTGCTGTAGTTAACCCGCAGGTAGTAAAGCTGTTGTTGCCAAGATCAGAATCAGGACAACAATCTTCAGCGCAGAAAACCGTTACTGTATCTATAGATGAAAAGCTGAATTATTTTGTAGACAAGCAACCTACAACTCTGGAAAATATCCAGGCGGCAATTGAAACTTATCAAAAGGCATCTCCTGATCTGACTATTGTGCTTTACGTAGCCAGAGGAGTTTCCATCGAAAACACCATGCTTGTCTTTGATATTGCAAACAAGTTAAAACTTAAAGTTGTACTCGCTGTAGAACCTAAGAAATAATGATGTACCCAAAGGAAGAAAACAATTATCCTAAAGCAGTAGCCATTTCTACTGGTATTATGATTTTCCTCATCGCTTTGAGTTTCTTCATCGCGATAGGAACATTCCAGCCTCCTGTAGAGGCGGGTATGGGGGGAATTGTGGTCAATTACGGAACATCTGTCACAGGAATGGGAACAGACTATACAAGTATAGAGGAACCTTCCGCAGATCCGAATGCCAATAACAAACCACCAGATAAAGTGGTTCCAAAAGAACCAACCAAGGAAACCCCAACTAATCAGAACAGCACTAAAGAGATCGTTACGCAAAGTACGGAAGAGGCAGTGAGTGTCAATACAAAAAGCAGTAATAAGAACACCGCTCCCACTGCAACTACGGAGACTAAACCTGCCAAACCTGTAATCAATCAGAATGCTTTGTATAAAGGTAAATCTAATAAAGGTACAGGTGGTGGTGATGGAACCGGTACTACTCCGGGAAACCAGGGCGACAAAGACGGAGATCCGCTAGCCAATAATTATGGCGAAGGTGGATCCGGATTTGGGGAGACCCCTATTGCACTTAGAAAGTTTACAAACCTCGTTACTCCTCAGGATGACGGGCAAAAAACGGGAAAAATTGCAGTGAGGATCAAGATCAATAAAAGCGGTGTTGTGATTGATGCAACACCTGGAGTGAAGGGGACGACTCTGAATGACAGAGAGCTGTGGCAAAAATGCAAACAAGCCGTAATGGGTGCACGCCTGACCCAATCTGAATCTGCCCCTGATGTTCAAATCGGAGTGGTGGTATTCAACTTTAAAGTGAAATAACACCTGGTATTCTTTTTTAGAACTCCAAAATGAACTATAAACAAACTCTCGATTATCTGTACGGTAAATTACCTATGTTTACCCGTGTTGGGGCAGTAGCCTTCAAAAAAGACCTGCACAACACCATCGCCATGTGCGGGAAACTGGGAAATCCTCAGCAGAAATTCAAAACGATACATGTCGGTGGAACCAATGGAAAGGGTTCCACCTCACACATGCTTGCTGCCATCCTCCAGCAAGCCGGGTATAAGACTGGTTTATATACCTCTCCTCATCTTAAAGATTTCAGGGAACGCATCCGGATCAACGGGGTAATGGTTTCTGAATCGTTTGTGACCGATTTTGTAGAACAGCAGCAGGACATTATGGAGGAAATCAGTCCTTCATTTTTTGAAGTCACAGTTGCAATGGCATTCTCCTATTTTGCGGAAGAGCAGGTAGACATTGCCATTATAGAAGTGGGCTTGGGTGGCAGACTGGATTCTACCAATATCATTACTCCCGAGCTATCTGTCATCACCAACATCAGTCTCGACCATACCAATATACTCGGTACTACCCTACCCGAAATTGCAATGGAGAAAGCGGGAATTATCAAATCCGGCATTCCGGTAGTAATAGGAGAGCAGCAGGAAGAAACTACAGCAGTGTTTACCCGGAAGGCTCAGGAAACCAATAGTCAGATTACTTTTGCAGATCAGGAACTTCAAATCACACATCTTATTAAAAAGGAGAAATACCTTAACGCGGATGTACTGCTCGCGAACAAACCTTTATACCAGCACCTGGAATCAGACCTCAACGGATCTTACCAAAGGAAAAATATCCTGACAGTAATTCAATCTGTTCTCATTTTAAAAGAAAAAGGTTATCATATTACAGATGAGGCACTCTATACTGCTTTAAAAGATGTAAAAGGATTGACAGGTTTACAAGGCCGATGGCAGACATTACAAGAAAACCCATTGATTATCTGTGATACCGGACACAACATTGCAGGCATTACAGAAGTGATGCAAAATATCAGTGATACACCACATGATCAGTTACATATGGTTATCGGAATGGTTAAAGATAAAGACATCAGCGGGGTTTTGGCCCTGCTTCCAAAAGATGCACATTACTACTTTTGCCAGCCTGAACTGGAAAGGGCACTTCCTGCGGCGGAACTGGCGGAAGAAGCGAAGAAGTATCACCTTATCGGAGAGGTGTTCCCTACCGTACAATTCGCTTTTCATGCCGCAAAAGACAATGCCGATTCCAATGACCTGGTCTTTGTAGGCGGAAGCACTTTTGTCGTGGCTGAAGTCCTATAAAATCTTTACATTACAGTCAATTCAATAATTATATGGATTAACTACCTTTAAAAATTCTTAATACACACAACTCAATGAAAAGAATTTACCTGTTATTTTCTGCACTACTTGTTACCTGTAGTGTATCCATGGCGCAAAAAAAAACACCTGCCGCTACAAACAAAGACTTCCCTGCTTCCATCAACAGACCTAAACTGGTCGTTGGTATGGTAATCGATCAAATGAGATGGGATTATCTTTACCGCTACTACAACAGATACAGTGCAGGAGGTTTTAAAAGACTTATCAATGAAGGTTTCTCTGCCGAAAACACCTTCATCCCTTATACTCCTACTTATACCGCATGTGGACACGCCAGTATTTATACCGGCTCTGTTCCCGCCATCAATGGAATTATCGGTAACGACTGGTATGATCCTCAATTGGGTCGTAATGTATATTGCGCGGAAGATACCGCGGTAACCAGTGTCGGAAGCACCACAATGGCTGGCGTCATGTCTCCAAAAAACATGTTGACGACCACCATTACCGATGAACTTCGCCTGGCTACTAATTTCCAGGGTAAGGTAATCGGTATTTCTCTGAAAGACCGCGGGTCTATCCTTCCTGCCGGACATTCTGCCAATGCAGCTTACTGGTTTGACGGACAAACCGGCGACTGGATCACGAGTACTTACTATATGTCCAAACTACCATCCTGGGTAGAGGATTACAATAAAATCAAGCTGGTAAATAAGTTTTATGAGAAAAACTGGCCTACACTTTACCCAATCGAAACCTATACCCAGAGTACAGCAGACGATAAGCCTTATGAAGGAAAAGCGAGAGGCGAGCAAAGCCCTGTTTTCCCTCATCCTTTAAAATTGTATGCAGGTAAGAATTTTGAGATGATCAAAAGTACACCTTATGGAAATACCATGACTTTAGATCTGGCTAAACTGGCCATCCTATCTGAAGACCTGGGTAAGGATAATGTCACTGATTTCCTTGCAGTAAGCTGCTCTTCTACAGATTACGTAGGACATATGTTCGGTCCGAATTCTATTGAAGCAGAAGATACTTACCTTAGATTAGACAAAGACCTGGCAGAATTTTTCGACTACCTGGACAGCAAAGTAGGTAAAGGAAATTACCTGTTCTTTTTATCAGCAGATCATGGTGCAGCGCATGTACCTGGATTTATGGCAGAGAACAAATTACCGGGTGGAACTATTGACGACAGTCCGGTGGTAAAAGAACTGAGTACCCGCCTGGAAGCTAAGTTTGGCATAAAACAAGCCATCATCAAATCAATGAACAACCAGATCTATTTTAATCATAAAAATATAGAGCATGCAAAACTTGATTTTGATGCCATTAAAGCTTTCAGCATTGAATTCCTAAAAACCCAAAATGGTTTTGTAAATGCGGTAGACCTGAATAAAGTTGGAGCAAGCACTTTACCTGAACCGATAAAAACAAGGATCACCAATGGATACAATGCCAGAAGAAGCGGAGACATCTATTTTATCCTTCAGCCCAACTATTTCGATAGCAGCAGCAAAACCGGAACCACTCATGGTTCATGGAATCCTTACGATGCTCATATTCCCTGTGTATTCATGGGTTGGAATGTAAAACCAGGAAAGACAAACAAGACACATTATATGACAGATATTGCTGCAACACTGGCCGCAATGCTGCATATACAGATGCCAAGCGGTTGTGTAGGAGAACCGATCACAGAGCTTACCCATCAATAAATCAATTTATAAGAAAAAAAGCCGTCCTGAATGTAATCAGGACGGCTTTTTTTATGCATCATCCTATTGTATTGATTTGGCTATTTTAACCACCCTACGCTCAGTTTTTGTTACCTTTACCTACCAATTATAAAACCATCCTATGGAGAAAATTGAAATCTATAAGCCCAAACATAAAATACGTTTTGTAACTGCTGCTGCCCTGTTTGATGGACACGATGCAACCATTAATATCATGCGCCGCATTCTTCAGTCGTCCGGAGCAGAGGTCATACACCTTGGTCATAACCGGTCTGTGGATGAAGTGGTAAATTGCGCCATTCAGGAAGATGTACAAGGTATTGCCATGACTTCCTATCAGGGTGGGCATATTGAATATTTTAAATACATGTATGACCTGTTACAGGAACGCGGTGCTGCTCATATCAAAATTTTTGGCGGCGGCGGCGGGGTAATCCTTCCTTCCGAGATTGCAGAATTACAGGAATATGGCATCACCAGGATCTATTCCCCTGATGACGGACGTAAAATGGGCTTGCAAGGCATGATCAATAACATGCTGGAACAAACGGATTACATCACGACAACCACGCTTAATGGAGAGCTTAAAACCATTCCTCAGAAGAATGTAAAGAGTATTGCTTCCGCTATTACTGTTGCAGAAAATGATCCGGAAGCGGCACAGTCATTTGTAGATGAGCTAAAAAAACTAACGCTTAAAAACCAGGCTCCGGTATTGGGAATTACAGGAACAGGTGGTTCCGGTAAATCTTCCCTTGTAGATGAATTAGTAAGACGCTTCCTGATTGAAGTAAAAGATAAAACCATGGCAATCATTTCGGTAGATCCTTCCAAACGTAAAACAGGAGGTGCTTTGCTGGGCGACAGGATTCGTATGAATGCCATTAATAACCCAAGGATCTACATGCGTTCCCTGGCCACCAGACAAGCCAATCTGGCCTTATCTAAAAATGTTCAGGAAAGCATAGACATCTGTAAAGCCGCCGGTTACGACCTGATCATTGTGGAAACTTCCGGAATTGGACAATCTGATACTGAAATTACTGAGCATTGCGACGTTTCCCTCTATGTAATGACTCCTGAATTTGGCGCTGCGACACAGTTAGAAAAAATCGATATGCTTGATTTCGCCGATCTGGTAGCCATTAATAAATTTGATAAACGTGGAGCATTAGATGCGTTACGTGATGTTCGCAAGCAATACAAACGCAATCATAACCTTTTCGATGCCAAAGACGAGACAATTCCTGTTTTTGGAACCATGGCCTCTCAGTTCAACGACCCTGGAATGAACAACCTTTTTACTGCCCTGATGGGCAAAATCAAAGAGAAAACCAAAGTCGATTTCAACGCGCAAATGGAACTCACCTTGGAGCAGTCAGAAAAGATTTATATCATCCCGCCAGACCGAACCAGGTATCTCGCAGAAATTGCCGAAGCCAGTCAGACCTACAATGAATGGGTTGAAAAACAAAGCGCCATTGCCAGGAAACTATACCAGCTTCAGGGGGTCATCCAACTGTCTAAAGAACAAAAACTGATTAAAGATATTCCGGCAACTGAAAATATCGGAGATGCACTACAGGATATCTATCAGCATCTCGAAGAACAACTGGACGGAGAGTGCAGAAGATTACTGCGCCAATGGCCGGAAACAAAGATCAAATACAAACAGGAATTCTTTGTGTATAAAGTAAGGGATAAAGAGATCAGACAACCTTTATTTTATGAGTCCTTATCCAAACTTCAAATCCCTAAAGTATCCCTTCCGCGCTATGAAGACTGGGGTGATATCCTGCGTTGGTTATTAACAGAAAATGTTCCGGGTGAGTTCCCTTATGCTGCAGGGGTTTTCCCGCTAAAGCGTGACGGAGAAGATCCAACACGAATGTTTGCTGGTGAAGGGGGACCGGAAAGAACAAATAAAAGATTTCACTATGTGTCTTTAGGCCAGCCTGCACATCGTTTATCCACTGCATTTGACTCTGTAACTTTATATGGTGAAGATCCGCACCTCAGGCCTGACATTTATGGCAAAATAGGGAATTCCGGAGTGAGTATAGCCACATTAGATGACGCAAAAAAGCTATATTCAGGTTTTGACCTCTGTGCTCCTTCAACATCGGTATCCATGACGATCAATGGGCCTGCTCCTATGTTATTGGGCTTCTTTATGAATGCAGCCATAGATCAGCAATGCGAGAAGTATATCATGGAACATGAGCTTCAGGAAGAAACAGAAGCTAAGATAACCGCGATTTATAAGGCTAAAGGAATCGCAAGACCAAGCTATAGCGGAGGGCTTCCTGAAGGCAATAACGGTTTAGGCCTGATGCTACTGGGAGTAACCGGAGACCAGGTTCTGCCAGCCGACGTATATGCAAAAATCAGGGCCTATGCCATCAGTACCGTAAGGGGAACAGTTCAGGCTGATATCCTGAAAGAAGATCAGGCACAAAATACCTGTATATTTTCTACAGAATTCGCCTTGAGAATGATGGGTGATATCCAGAACTATTTTATCACTGAAAAAGTGCGTAATTTTTATTCGGTATCCATCTCTGGCTACCACATAGCTGAAGCAGGTGCCAATCCGATTTCGCAACTCGCCTTTACCTTAAGTAATGGGTTTACCTTTGTGGAATACTACCTAAGCAGAGGAATGAATATTGATGACTTTGCCCCTAACCTATCGTTCTTCTTCTCCAATGGAATCGATCCGGAATATTCGGTTATCGGTCGTGTTGCCAGAAGAATCTGGGCAAAAGCCATTAAAAATAAATACAAAGGAAATGATCGCTCACAAAAACTGAAATATCACATTCAGACTTCAGGCCGTTCCCTGCATGCTCAGGAAATTGATTTTAACGATATCCGTACCACATTGCAGGCTTTGTATGCCATCTACGACAACTGCAACTCATTACACACCAATGCCTACGATGAAGCCATTACGACCCCAACAGAAGAATCTGTACGCAGGGCGATGGCAATTCAGCTGATCATCAACAGGGAATTAGGGCTTGCAAAGAATGAAAACCCTTTACAGGGAGCTTTTATTATTGAAGACCTGACTGACTTAGTAGAAGAGGCAGTATTGCTTGAGTTTAAACGGATCAATGACAGAGGTGGTGTATTAGGTGCAATGGAAACCATGTATCAGCGAGGTAAAATCCAGGAAGAAAGCCTGTATTATGAAACACTCAAACATACCGGTGAATATCCAATTGTAGGAGTAAATACCTTCCTGAATAAAAATGGTTCACCTACTATTGTCCCTGGAGAAGTAATACGCGCAACAGAAGAGGAAAAACAATATCAGATTACCGCGTTAAAAGCTTTCCAGGAAAGAAACGCAGACAAAACAGCCTCAGCCCTTAGAAAACTGCAGAAGTCTGCCATAGCAGGAGATAATATCTTCGAAGAACTCATGGAAGTCTGTAAAATCTGTTCATTAGGCCAGATATCGAATGCTTTATATGAAGTTGGGGGACAATACAGAAGAAACATGTAATGTTTTTTTCTAACCTATAAAAAAGGCTCCGTTATCAACGGAGCCTTTTTTATACAGTGATGATGAAATTACCTGTTAAAAATTAGGCTTATTTACATCCCACCATAATCTGGTTCCCCCATTATCCGGTCCTCCTAGCATCTGAACCGCTTTTTGAACTTCAGCTCCATTTGTAGAGTATTCATTGGCAGGGTAAGCAAGCCTTCTGATTTGGACTTGTGTATCTATAGCTCCGTTACTATTGTTATTTACGACAGTAAAAAGTTTAGGATATCCGGTACGGCGGAATTCTGTCCATGCTTCCTGACCTTCCGGAAACATCGCCAGCCATTTTTGAGTAATAATTCGTTCCAGCTTGCGCTCATTGGAAGCCCCTGAATCCCAGCTGATGGTAATTGTAGATACCGCAGGAGCGTTATTTGCTGCGTTTAAAGGATCAACATAGGCTTTAGGTAAACTGGTTGCATCATTTTTATAATTACCGGCAGATACCCCCCATTGATCCATTGAGGCCTGGATTCCTGTTTCATAATTACTTTTTACATCTCCCGCACCCGTCCAGTTGCGTAATCCGGCTTCTGCTTTTAGAAAATATACTTCTGCAGCAGTCATCATCCACATGGGCGAATTAGGCCCAAAAGCAGTGGATGCATTTAAGGTAGAAAAACCATTATAACCCGGTTTAGCTGTGACCGCCGATCCTAGGCGAATTCCTTTATACTGACCTTTAAAAAGGTTATCAGTTGCAGGCGAAACATATTTAGGTAATCTGGGATCATTATACCCTGTCATATAAGACTCTAAGGAAGCTCCCATCGAAATATCAGTCCAGCTGCTTGCAATTACATTTAATGGATTGTGATAACCTCCGCCGGAAATACCCGCATTGTCCGCATTTGTAGCCAGCAATCCACCATTAGCCGGATCAAGAGCTTTCTGTCCCTGCGACTGTGCAGTAGCCGGATCAACTTTTACGATGTGCATAGCCAAACGCAAACGCAGGGAATTGGCCAGCTTAATCCATTTGCTATACTCACCACCATACACAAGATCGTATTTTGCAAAAGGATTTTTTTCCATGCTTGAGTTTTGGGCGGCAGCTTTTACATAGGTGTTCAGATTGGTAACAGCAGTATCTAATTCCAGAAAGAATTGCTTATAAGCATCCTGCTGACTATCATAAGGGGTTGAAATTAAAGAACTGCCGGATTTACTGTAAGCAATCGGACCAAACTTATCTGTTAACCGGCTAAAAGTCTCCACCTTAAGAATCAATGCAATTCCCCAAAAATCAGGTAACTTAGTTCTTGTTCCTGCCTGAGCAATTGAGTTGATCGCAAATAAGGAGTTGGTATAGGAAACGATAAAGGATTGCCTGTTCCAGCCATCTACCAGATCATAATTCAGGTTATTAATATTGCCTCTGAAAGGGTTCGGAGACATCATATAACCGGCATAACAATCTGCATTTAAATTCTGGGTCAATTGATAGTCTCCTTCAAGGCCAAAAATTGCACTCTGAATTCCAGGATAAACCAGACCAATATGATATTGATCCGGAGTAAAACCGGTATTATCTGTATTGAACTTTTCAAAGTCTTTCGTACAACTGCTTAAGGAGAATAATAGTAGAAAACATAAGACTGCCTGGCAGAACTTATATCCATGATGTACCATTAATATATAGGGTGTTTTCATTGTTTCTTTTTTTAAATTGAATAATTTACAGGGTAACATTCAGGTTAAAACCAATATTACGTGTTGCCGGCTGACTAAACACATCTACGCCAGAAAGTCCGTTTCCGGTTGACATCGTAACTTCAGGATCAAAAGGTGCTTTTTTATGAAAGTATAAAAGGTTTCTTCCGATTAAAGAAAGCCTTACATTCTTTACAAACCCTTTAGTGAAAGGTACGCTGTATCCCAGAGACACCTCGCGCAAACGAATTGCAGTAGCACTATAGATATAATTCTCTGTGATCCCATCACGTCCGCCAACAGTGGTAAACCATTTTTTTGGATCAACACTGCTGATCGGAGTACCTTTAACGGCATCAACACCATTGATATTTACACTCCCCCGATCCCTCGCTTCTCCGGAAGCTTTAGACACCCCATATTTATCCAGTAAAGCTTCGGTCAGAGAAAGTACTTCACCACCAAATTTGCCATCTATCAGAAAGTTCAGGCTGAAATTTTTATAATCGAAGCTATTGCTCCAACCCAATTGAAACTTAGGATTAGGATTTCCAATATAGTTAAATCCAGGATTCACCATTGGTGCTCCTCCGCTACCGATTAAAATTCTACCCTGTGCATCACGTTGAAAAGTAACCCCATGAATATCACCAAAAGAACCACCAGTAGTCAACACTGATTCGTAAGTATTGTTACGATTGGGCGTCAATACAAAACGATTTATACCATCTTTCGAATCTACATCGATCACTTTGTTTTTATTAGCGGATCCGTTAAAAGAGGTATTCCAGCTAAAATCGTCGTTTTTGATCACATCGTACCCCAGGTTAAATTCTATACCTGAATTTTGAATATCACCCGCATTTACATATCCCAATGAGAATGTAGTGGTATAAGCAGGAATAACCTGGATAAATTGATTCAGTGTATTCGATTTGTAATAGGTAAAGCTCAGACTTAATCTGTTGCTCAGAAAACGAAGATCTGCACCTAACTCAAAGGAGTTTGTTTTCTCAGGTTTCAATTGAGGAAAAGGCGCAACAGAGTTCAAAAGCACACCTCCACCGATATTCATATGGGTTAAAGGTCTGGTTACATAAGAAGGAACTGTATTTCCAACCTGTGCATAAGTACCCCTCACTTTCGCATAGCTGATGATCTCAGGTAACTTCATTGCCTGATTCAGAATAAAGGACAAACCTGCGGATGGATAAAAATAAGATTTGTTGGGAGTGAAGGCCAGATTTGACGACCAGTCACTTCTTCCGGTCAGGGTAAGGTAAGCCCAGTTTTTATAAGAAAAATTTGCATTTGCAAACAGAGACTGAATCTGGCTATGGTTATTAGGCAAAGTCAATGTAGGCGGACCTCCGGCTGCGGTAGCAATATTCTCCGGTAAAAAGATATTTGGAATGGTTAATCCGGGTTCGGTATAATTGTTACTTGCATCAGGACCAGTACGGGTTCCCACAGTCTTTGTATCTGTAATACTAGTGCCCAATACCCCATCTATTTTTAAATCCGACTCACCTGGAACGGAGAAAGTCAATAATAAATCTGCATACTTTTGCTCATTAGTCTGATCACTCATCAGCAACTGACCGTTCTTTTTCGCTAAAACCGGATGCGTTCCTGCATAAAGGCGTTGTTCATACTTATCATTGGTACGGTCGATACTTCCGCGTGCCTGCAGGTTTAACCATTTCGTAAAATCATATTTTACGCTGGCATTCAACAGGATTCTGTTTCTCCTGGATTCATTAAGGTTGCGGTTTAATATCCACCATGGATTTTGTTGCACATCTTCATTAAAGGGCCAGTTTTGAATTGGGGCACCATTCCCTCCTGCAACAGCAGGCAATTCAAACTGATCTCTATAAGGGGAAAGGTCTTTTCCCCGTGGGAACAAATACAAACCGGTTAAAGGATTCAGATATAGTCCCAGTCCAGGGCTGTTTTTTATCGTTTGTGAAATATAGTTTATATTTCCATCTACACTTAGCCTGTTATCAAAGAATTTTGCACTCTCCCGGAAATTAACATTATGCCTGGAAAGATCATTGGTCGGCTCAATTCCCCTCGCCGCAGTATTAGCGTAAGAGAAATAACTTTGTGCAGCTTCCGTACCACCAGAAAGATTAATAGAATTGGTCCAGTTTCTGCCGGTTTGAAAAAAGGAAGATACATGATCTGCCGCTCCTGTTAATTTCTCTCCCCAGCTATCCGTAGCTCCTGCTTTGGTTTCTCCATAGTTATTTTGGAACTTCGGTTTATAAGCAACCTGGTCCAGCGTAAGAGAAGAAGCGTAATTCACTATTGCTTTACCTGCTTTTCCCTTTTTAGTGGTAATCATGATTACGCCATTTTGTGCCTGACTACCATATAAAGCAGAGGCAGACGCCCCTTTCAGTACAGTGATGTTCTCTATATCGTCGGGGTTCAGGTTAGAAATACCATCACCGCCGTCCTGACTGGCGCTAACGGCAGCTGTTCCACCTTGTCCGACATTAGATCCGAAGGTATTATTGGGTTGACCATTCGCATTTGAACCGTTAGATATAGGTACTCCATCAATCACATATAAAGGCTGATTGTTTCCTCCTGCTGACTTATTTCCTCTTAATACCACCTTTGCAGAACCTCCCACACCGGAAGCACTAGGTGATATCGTTACTCCCGCTATTTTACCGTTAAGGGAATTCATCAGGTTATCGCTTTTTACCTTTGTCAATTCAGATCCTGATAACTGCTGACTGGAATAGGTGATTGATTTTTCTGATTTTTTGATACCGAGTGCAGTTACCACTACCTCACCAAGTTGTCGGCCATCCTCCTCGAGGACAACACTTAACTGTTTGGAACTAATGGTGACCTCTTTTGTGGTATATCCCAGATAACTGAATACCAATACATCGCCGATATTGGCTTGTATGGAGAACTGGCCATCTCCATTTGCGGAGGTGCCAATTTTTGTTCCTTTAAGCAAAACATTAACACCTGCAAGGGCCTGCCCTTTGACATCTTTTACGGTTCCGCTAATAGTTTCTGCTTTTTTTGCGAACTCGGTCCTGGTCAGAGATCGAATTCTTAATGCACCGTGATCTGTATTGGAAGCCAAAGCTCCCAGCGCAAGACAGGGCATTACTACGGTCAATAGTAATGATTTTTTCATTGTTGATTTGTGGATGATTAGGTTAATTTTGGGTTGATTGATTATATTTATGTATTCATTTGAATTCTTTTAGTGTTTACAATTAGCTTTTCCTGGTCAAAATTTTCCATAACCAATACAGCAGCGCCGATGATCTCTCCGTCGAAACCAAGCTTCGAAATGAGTATTTCTATATTCGCTGCCAACCGGGGAATGCAATATTTATTCAGCGCGAGTTGAATTGGGGCCATCATGATTTTACCACCTTTAGCACCGCGCCCACTCAGGACAATAGTTTTTGGATTCATAATATGAATCAGAATAGCCAGGGCTTTTCCGATCTTATAACCTGCATCAGAAAGTAATTCGATAACGAAGGGGTCTCCCGTTGCAGCCACTTCGAAAATAGCATCTCCCATTAACTTCAGCGGATCGTCAATAACAGATTGTAAGGTAGACAGGCGACCTTGTTTAATGCCCTCTTTTGCTTTTTCTACCACCACCAACATAGATGCTTCTGCCTCCAGGCATCCCTGTTTGCCACAAATACACAAGGCTCCATCTTCAAACAGGGGGATATGGCTAAATTCACCGGCAAAACCATCATGTCCTCTGAACACCTCACCTTTAACAATCATCCCAAGGCCAATCCCCCAGCCAAGATTGATGACCATTACTTCTTCCTGAGATTTTGCAACGCCAAATTTTTGTTCTGCCAATGCAATGACACTGGAATCATTCGCTACATAGGTAGGCAGACCAGTTGCCTTAGAAATATATTCGTTCAGGCTCTCTCCCTGAGCATCGAGATAGGAATAATTAATTCCTCGTTCTGCACTTACAAAACCTGGCATTCCTATTCCAATTCCTAATATTTTCGCTTTCTCAATTCCAGTTCTTAAAATATAGCTATTGATGTATTCAATCAGCTTATCCAATGCGATGGCATTGTCGTTCAATAGCAGTTCTACCATTTCAACTTCCGCTACGGGACGGTTGTACAAATCGACAATTGTAATCCTTGTAGATAGCTGATCCATCGCTACAGCCATAATATACATTGCATCAGACTTAACAGCATAAGTCAGAGGTCTTCGCCCACCACTTGAAGGAGCGTATCCAACTTCCACAACAAAGCCTTCCTCAATCAGCTCATTAATAGCTTTCATAATTATTGGCAGACTTTTACCAAAAAGGATACTCAACTCGGCACATGAAAGAGCATTTTCATAGTAAAGCTTCTTTAAAATTTCGCTTTTCAATTCTGATGCTTTTACAAGTTTAATCTTCATATTAAAATAATCTATTTAATAAACTTAATAAATTATTTTAAAATGTTTCAATTTTTATTAAATAAATTCAATTAAATGCACTTATAAACAAAATAACGTTCATAAGTTGGCAGAGTTAAAATATTTATTAAGACAAGAAAATCAGCTGTTATTTAATTTGTTGATCTTTGAGTACCCATCAGCACCCAAAAATGATTTATCACAAAAAAAGCCCGGATAATGATATCCGGGCTTTTTTTGTGATATGGACTTGATTTCTATTAAGCGTGTATCCAGCTAAATTTATAGTCCATTGTAGGATTTTTCATTCTTTCCGCCACGCGTAGCAATCTGTTTGGAAGAGCCATGATATAATCACGGGCTTTTTCACCAGCATCGTTTAAATCACGCATGCTCTCCAGTTTCCACTCTTCAATCAGCTGTTGCATAATTTCCACGTAGTCCACTGCAGTATATACTCCTAAACGCTGCGCAGCATCTGTAAAATGACCAAAGGTCTGGCCAATTTTAAGGCCCATTTCACGTAAGAAATGTGCAGGCATTACAATCTTCTTGCGCATCATATCTTCAAAAGCAACCATTGCTTCATTAGGATCCACTTCAAAGATTTTCGCCATAAAGTCTTTATATGCTTTCGCATGACGAGCCTCGTCAGAAGCAATCACACCACACATTTTAGACAGCAAGGCATCTCCGTCTTTTTTCGCCATTGAGGCTACTCTTCTGTGAGAGATATTGGTAGCTAACTCCTGAAAGCTGGTATATACAAAGTTTCTATATGGATCATGTCCTGTACCGATATCAAAACCATCAGCAATTAAATATTGGGTAGAGATTTCCATCTGGCGCATATCTACACGCCCTGACAGATAAAGATATTTATTTAATAAGTCTCCGTGTCTGTTCTCTTCTGCAGTCCAATGACGTACCCATTTCATCCAGCCACCTTGTTCGTTTTTTGAGATATCATCAACCATTGTTAACCATGATTCATAAGTAGGCAGCGCCTCTTCTGTAATGGTATCTCCGATTAATACAGCGACAAGGTCATAAGATAACCCATCTGCATTCTCACGCAATAGTTTTATATCCTGGAAAAATGTTTCACTGGTTGAATCAGGCAAGAAATCAGATGGCTGCCAATTAGTGTCAATCGGTTTCAAGTAGGTGTCCATTACATCCAGCATATAGCTTTCAATGTGCAGCATCACTTCCCTTCTTTTTTCTGCGAAAAAACTCATTGTTTTTTATGTTTTAAATTAGTTCCAAAGATAACCAAAAATTGCATATTTTATCGTTTCACCATTATTTTATTCGCAATTAAGGGCCTTATAAAGGAGTTTCCCCGACATAATATTTGGCACCATCTACTAACAACATCAGATGAAAGAATAAGTTTTAAATAAGACATCCTGTTCAGCAAATCAGGAAAAAAAACCTTTAAACAAGAAAAGCCTGTAGTATTACTACAGGCTTACTTTAAGATTTGGCACCGACCTACTCTCCCACGTGTTACCGCAGTACCATCGGCTCTGGTGGGCTTGACTTCTCTGTTCGGAATGGGAAGAGGTAGACACCACCGATATAGGCACCTAAATATTTTTATTGTCTGATCTTTTATCAGTGTATCTGCTATTGCAGCTCACCATCAAACAGTGACATATTATTGAAAGAAGTTAAGTTAGGAAGAACAAACAACAGTTTATTGCTCTTGAAAGCTTCGGATTATTAGTATTACTCGACTTTGATGTCACCACCTTTACATCTGTAACCTATCAACGTAGTAGTCTGCTACGGTCCTATATGGAATTCTCATCTCGTGGCTAGTTTCGCACTTAGATGCTTTCAGCGCTTATCTATTCCCAACGTAGCTACTCTGCAATGCCCCTGGCGGAACAACAGATTCACTAGAGGTTAGTCCAACCCGGTCCTCTCGTACTAAGGTCAGCCCCACTCAAAATTCCTACGCCCACAACAGATAGGGACCGAACTGTCTCGCGACGTTCTGAACCCAGCTCGCGTGCCACTTTAATCGGCGAACAGCCGAACCCTTGGGACCTTCTCCAGCCCCAGGATGTGACGAGCCGACATCGAGGTGCCAAACCTCCCCGTCGATATGAGCTCTTGGGGGAGATCAGCCTGTTATCCCCAGCGTACCTTTTATCCTTTGAGCGATGGCCCTTCCATGCAGAACCACCGGATCACTATATCCGTCTTTCGACCCTGCTCGGCTTGTCTGCCTCACAGTCAAGCAAGCTTATGCTATTGCACTCCTCATACGGTTACCAAGCGTATTGAGCTTACCTTTGAAAGCCTCCGTTACCTTTTTGGAGGCGACCACCCCAGTCAAACTACCCATCAAACAATGTCCCCCACTGAGTGGGGTTAGACACCGAATACAGAAAGGGTGGTATTTCAACGTTGACTCCACAACACCTAGCGATGCCACTTCATAGTCTCCCACCTATCCTACACATCCTGTATCCAATGTCAATGTTAAATTGTAGTGAAGGTGCATGGGGTCTTTCCGTCCCGTTGCGGGTACCCGGCGTCTTCACCGGGACCACAATTTCACCGAGCTCATGGCTGAGACAGCGCCCAGATCGTTACACCATTCGTGCAGGTCGGAACTTACCCGACAAGGAATTTCGCTACCTTAGGACCGTTATAGTTACGGCCGCCGTTTACTGGGGCTTCGATTCAATGCTTCGCCTTGCGACTAACATCCCCTCTTAACCTTCCAGCACCGGGCAGGTGTCAGGCCTTATACTTCATCTTTCGATTTTGCAAAGCCATGTGTTTTTGTTAAACAGTCGCCTGGGCCTTTTCACTGCGGCTGACATTGCTGTCAGCGCCCCTTCTCCCGAAGTTACAGGGCCATTTTGCCGAGTTCCTTAGCCATGATTCACTCGAGCACCTTAGAATTCTCTTCCCGGATACCTGTGTCGGTTTGCGGTACGGGTTTTTATAACCTGAAGCTTAGCGGTTTTTCTTGGAAGTCTGATTACCTGCGCTATCTACGCCCCCGAAGGTTTGCAGTACTATCGGGTTTCAGCTAGATCTGCGGATTTACCTACAGTCCTAATACCTACGCCCTTTAACGATCTATTCCGTCAGATCGCGGCAGTGTCACTACTCCGTCCCCACATCGCAGTTATAAAAAGTACTGGAATATTAACCAGTTGTCCATCGAATATCCCCTTCGGGTTCTCCTTAGGCCCCGACTAACCCTGATCCGATTAGCGTTGATCAGGAAACCTTATCCTTTCGGTGGGCGGGTTTCTCTCCCGCCTTATCGTTACTTATGCCTACATTTGCTTTTCCAGAAGCTCCACCACAACTTACGTCATAACTTCGCTGCCGCTGGAATGCTCCCCTACCGTAATATTAATATTACCCATAGCTTCGGTGTATAGTTTAATGCCCGTTTATTATCCATGCCCGATCGCTCGACTAGTGAGCTGTTACGCACTCTTTAAATGAATGGCTGCTTCCAAGCCAACATCCTAGCTGTCTATGCAATCGGACCTCGTTAGTTCAACTTAACTATAACTTGGGGACCTTAGCTGATGGTCTGGGTTCTTTCCCTCTCGGCCCGTGACCTTAGCACCCCGGGCCTCACTGCAGTGTATATTATATAGCATTCGGAGTTTGTCTGGATTTGGTAGGATTTGACTCCCCCGCACCCAATCAGTAGCTCTACCTCTATATAACTTTACCACCACGCTGTTCCTAAAAACATTTCGGGGAGTACGAGCTATTTCCCAGTTTGATTAGCCTTTCACCCCTACCCACAGATCATCCGGAAACTTTTCAACGTTTATCGGTTCGGTCCTCCAGTACGTGTTACCGCACCTTCAACCTGTCCATGGGTAGATCACAAGGTTTCGCGTCTACCTCCCCTGACTATACGCCCTATTCAGACTCGCTTTCGCTTCGGCTGCGTGTCTTAAACACTTAACCTTGCCAGAGAAGAGTAACTCGTAGGCTCATTATGCAAAAGGCACGCCGTCACGCCACCTGGACGCTCCGACCGCTTGTAAGCACACAGTTTCAGGTTCTATTTCACTCCCCTGTTCGGGGTTCTTTTCACCTTTCCCTCACGGTACTGGTTCACTATCGGTCTCTCAGGAGTATTTAGCCTTACCGGATGGTGCCGGCAGATTCCCACAAGGCGTCTCCGACCTCGCGGTACTCAGGATACTACTAGGTTACTATTACTTACGTGTACGCGGCTCTCACGCTATATTGCCAGGCTTCCCATCCTGTTCCACTTCATTTTAGTATACCACATCGTAGTCCTACAACCCCACATATGCCGTAACATAAGTGGTTTGGGCTCTTTCCCTTTCGCTCGCCACTACTTAGGAAATCATTATTATTTTCTCTTCCTCTGCTTACTTAGATGTTTCAGTTCGGCAGGTTTGCGTACATTGTACGACTAGTCTTCAACTAGCCAGGTTTCCCCATTCGGAAATCTTCGGATTAATTCATATTTGCTAATACCCGAAGCTTATCGCAGCTTATCACGTCCTTCATCGCCTCTGAGAGCCAAGGCATCCCCTGTGTGCTCTTAATTACTTTCTTCTCTCCATAGCCTTTTGCGCCTATGGAAATGCTTTTTTTGATTTGTTGTTATCTCTACGGACTGAATAATTGCTTATTCCTTCCTTCAAGCTAACAACGTCTCTATTGTTGTTTGCTCTTCTTTTTTAACTTCTTCCAATATGTCAAAGAACTTTACTTCCCCTGATCACAATCCGTAATCATATTTCTCGGCCTTTTGTATTAAGCCTGGGTAATGGTGGAGAATAACGGAGTCGAACCGTTGACCTCCTGCGTGCAAGGCAGGCGCTCTAGCCAGCTGAGCTAATCCCCCTTAGAATATATCTGTAGTCCCGAGCAGATTTGAACTGCTGACCCCTACATTATCAGTGTAGTGCTCTAACCAAACTGAGCTACGGGACTATTTGTCTTTACTGCAGTATGAGAACACTAAGTGATGTTTCATCCTATGGGTTTTTCTTTTTGAGATTTTTTTGTCATTTATATCATTTACGTAGCGAGTAGTCTGAACTACTCCAGAAAGGAGGTATTCCAGCCGCACCTTCCGGTACGGCTACCTTGTTACGACTTAGCCCCAGTTATCGGTTTTACCCTAGGACGCTCCTTGCGGTTACATACTTTAGGTACCCCCAACTTCCATGGCTTGACGGGCGGTGTGTACAAGGCCCGGGAACGTATTCACCGCGTCATTGCTGATACGCGATTACTAGCGAATCCAACTTCAAGAGGTCGAGTTGCAGACCTCTATCCGAACTGTGAATGGCTTTTTGAGATTTGCTTGCTGTTGCCAGCTTGCTGCCCTCTGTACCATCCATTGTAGCACGTGTGTAGCCCCGGACGTAAGGGCCATGATGACTTGACGTCGTCCCCTCCTTCCTCTCTGTTTGCACAGGCAGTCTGTTTAGAGTCCCCACCTTAACGTGCTGGCAACTAAACATAGGGGTTGCGCTCGTTGCGGGACTTAACCCAACACCTCACGGCACGAGCTGACGACAGCCATGCAGCACCTAGTTTCGTGTGATTGCTCACTGAAATATCTCTATCTCATTCACTAACTTTCAAGCCCGGGTAAGGTTCCTCGCGTATCATCGAATTAAACCACATGCTCCTCCGCTTGTGCGGGCCCCCGTCAATTCCTTTGAGTTTCACCCTTGCGGGCGTACTCCCCAGGTGGAATACTTAACGCTTTCGCTTAGCCGCTAACTGTGTATCGCTAACAGCGAGTATTCATCGTTTAGGGCGTGGACTACCAGGGTATCTAATCCTGTTTGATCCCCACGCTTTCGTGCCTCAGCGTCAATGACACCATAGTAAGCTGCCTTCGCAATCGGTGTTCTGTGACATATCTATGCATTTCACCGCTACTTGTCACATTCCGCCTACCTCTAGTGTATTCAAGCTCATCAGTATCAAGGGCACTGCGATGGTTGAGCCACCGTCTTTCACCCCTGACTTAATAAGCCGCCTACGCACCCTTTAAACCCAATAAATCCGGATAACGCTTGGATCCTCCGTATTACCGCGGCTGCTGGCACGGAGTTAGCCGATCCTTATTCCTTCGGTACATTCAGCTACTTACACGTAAGTAGGTTTATTCCCGAATAAAAGCAGTTTACGACCCAGAGGGCTGTCTTCCTGCACGCGGCATGGCTGGTTCAGAGTTGCCTCCATTGACCAATATTCCTTACTGCTGCCTCCCGTAGGAGTCTGGTCCGTGTCTCAGTACCAGTGTGGGGGGTCATCCTCTCAGATCCCCTAGTCATCGTGGTCTTGGTGAGCCGTTACCTCGCCAACTAACTAATGACACGCATGCCCATCTTAATCCTATAAATATTTGATCATTGTACAATGCTGTACTGTGATTTTATGCGGTGTTAATCCGAATTTCTTCGGGCTATCCCCCTGATTAAGGTAGGTTGCATACGCGTTACGCACCCGTGCGCCACTTTCCCATCTAGCAAGCTAAATGGTATCGTTCGACTTGCATGTATTAGGCCTGCCGCTAGCGTTCATCCTGAGCCAGGATCAAACTCTCCATTGTAAAATGTGTTGTTTGAACGCTGACCATTCTTAACTTGTTAATAATAGTCTTTATTCTTTTTTGTATTGTCTGTCAGATTCTGACTTGAAAAAATAGCTTTGGTTTTCATGTACTTTGAAACGGTACTATCTTACCTCGCTACGCTATAAATGACATCTCTTTAATGAACTTTTCGAATCTCCTCGCGGTTCTTCTTTTATGTGGCAATCTTCTTTTCTCTGTTTCTTCCGGGTCTTAATGTTCCTGGTGTCAGTTTCGAAATTCCAATCGTTTCAGTCTTTTTGTTTTTGTTACTAAACTCCGTTTGGTAACCCCCGTTTTTGTTGGGACTGCAAAGGTAGAAATCTTTTTGTTATTGTCAAGCTTTTTTTGAAACTTTTTTACTTTGTCTTTCCTGGTTAATAAACCGTCAAAACAACCTCTGACTTATCTCTACTGCAATCTTTCAAATCCTTCTCTCTTATCAACCTCAATGTTTCTCTTCCTCCGAAGCGGGATGCAAAAGTAGGAAATTTTATCCGTTCTCAAAACAATTCATCCATTATAATTGTATCACACCCCTAACTGCATGATTTACAGAAGAAAAAACTTCATCTATACTTAACGTAAAATATACACCAAGGCCGAATTAGCTGAAAACACCAGTCAAATACGCTGCGAAAACCCTGTACAATCAACATCGAGGCAAATCCCTTCGCTAAAAAAAGACTGGAGCAAGCCTGATAATCTCGCACATTATTTCAAATAATGATCCTCATCATTTATTTTCCTATGCCCAAACCAGAAATTTGATCACTATATACTTGAAATGATTATCTATAAAACTTTCAGTTTTGATGCTGCACATTACCTGCCCCATGTTCCGGCCGGGCACAAATGTGGCAGAATGCATGGACACACTTACAGTCTTAAAGTATTCATCACCGGAGATCCCGAACCACATTCAGGCTGGGTTATGGATTATACCGATCTAAAAAACGGAATCAGCCCTCTGATAGAAATACTCGACCACAAGGTACTGAATGACATTCCCGGCCTGGAAAATCCAACAAGTGAACAATTGAGCATATGGCTATGGAATAAAATCAAACCTGTGTTCCCCGGCTTGAGCAGGATCGAACTAAACGAAACACCAAGCTCAGGAGTGATATATGAAGGATAACACCAACAGAGCTATAGCCATTTGGTTATATTTCGGCGCATTCAGCATCCTCATACAAATACTGCTTGGTGGAATCACCAGATTAAGCGGCTCAGGCCTATCTATCACAGAATGGAAACCACTACTTGGTATCCTTCCTCCATTAAATGAAAACGACTGGCAGATGAGCTTTGATAAATACAAACAGATTGCCCAGTTTCATGTGGTCAATGCACACTTCTCTCTGGAAGATTACAAATCCATCTACTTTTGGGAATGGCTCCATCGGAATTGGGCACGTTTTATCGGCCTGGCCTTTATCATCCCCTTCCTCTATTTCGTCTTAATGGGGAAAATGGACTTCAAGTTGCGCGGCATGATCTTTATCCTATTCCTGTTGGGCCTGTTACAGGCGGTCATAGGCTGGCTCATGGTTCAAAGCGGCCTCAATGACACCGATATCAGCGTAAGTCATATCAGGCTCGCCATACACTTTATAGCAGCTGTAATTCTATTGTGTTATACGCTGTGGCTTGCCTTCGGCTTAAGTTTGAACCACATCAAGATGAGGCATCGGCTGAGGTTTAGCAAAT
Source organism: Pedobacter steynii (assembly GCF_001721645.1). Classification (NCBI taxonomy): domain Bacteria; kingdom Pseudomonadati; phylum Bacteroidota; class Sphingobacteriia; order Sphingobacteriales; family Sphingobacteriaceae; genus Pedobacter; species Pedobacter steynii. The sequence continues at coordinate 1,135,283 of NZ_CP017141.1, forward strand.
TAAACATCCTCATACTAAGTCTTCTTTTTATTCAACTCATTTTTGGAGCATTCATGGCAGGGACCCGCGCAGCACTTGCTGCTCCAACATGGCCCGACATAAACGGCTTTATTGTCCCTCCGGATTTATACCATCAGCCGCTTACCCTTCAATATTTAACAGAAAATTTATTCGCTATTCAATTTATCCATCGTTTGCTCGCCTATATCATCTGCCTGTTGATTCCCATCCTTTATTTGAGAAGTGTTTCCTGGAAAATCAGCCCCTTACTTTCCTACGTGCGCCTATTTCCACTGCTCCTGATTGGAATACAGGTGATATCCGGGGTCAGTGCATTACTGAAAAGTATAAGCCCCGACTATCTGGCTTTTGCCTTATTTCATCAGTTTACAGGCATCCTTCTGACCGTCTCACTTTTATTAATGCTATTCTTAAACCTCAAGAAAAGCTAGATAAAAGCCATTCATAAAAGATAAAAATAGCAAGAGGGTCAAATTCAACCAGAAAAGCAGGCATAAAAAAAATAGGGTGCCTTTTGGACACCCTATTTTTTTATGCGGTAAAGTAGGACTAAGCTCCTAATTGTACACGTTTGAATGCAGTTACGGTTAAACCTTTAGCTGTCTCATCTAAGAATTTACGAACATCTTTAGAAGAATCTTTAACAAATTCCTGGTTTAATAAAGTACTGTCTTTGTAGAATTTATTCAATTTACCAGCAGCAATTTTCTCTACCATTTCTTCAGGTTTACCTTCAGCACGGATTTGTTCTTTAGCAATCTCAGTTTCACGCTCGATAGTAGTTGAATCTACGCCATCTTTATCTAAAGCAACAGGGTTCATTGCAGCGATTTGCATAGCTACATCTTTACCTGCTTCTTCAACGCCTTCACCTGCCTGGTTTAAAGCAACCAATACACCTAAACGGTAGTTACCGTGGATGTAAGGAACAACTTTATCACCTGAAACAGTTTCGAATTTAGAGATACCAATTTTTTCACCGATTTTACCAGTATTTTCGATGATGATATCAGAAATTTTCTGACCATCAATTTCCAAAGATAAAAGCTCTTCTAATGAAGCAGGATTTTTATCGATAGCAAGGTCTGTGAATTTATTAGCCAAAGCAACGAAATCAGCATTTTTAGCAACGAAATCCGTTTCGCAGTTTAATTCAACAACAACACCACGTTTACCGTCTGCTGTAGCTTTAGCGATAACAACACCTTCATTAGAATCACGATCCTGACGAGAAGCTGCTACTTTAGCACCTTTTTTACGTAAGTAATCAACCGCTGCTTCGAAATCACCGTTAGCTTCGATTAATGCTTTTTTGCAATCCATCATACCGGCACCGGTTTGTTGGCGTAATTTGTTTACATCTGCTGCAGAAATTTGTACTGTAGACATCTTATTTCTTTTTTTAAGTTTTTATCAAAAAATTATGGGTTGTACAGTGTTTGTTGTAAGTAAAACCTGCAACGCACAACGTACAACCCATATTATGTTATTTAAGCTTCTTCGCTAGTACCTTCTTCAGTATCAGCATTTACTTTCTTTCTTCTTGCACCAGGAGCAGCAGCTTCAGGAGCATCAGCAGCAGCTTTAGCAGCTACAGCTTCTTTCTCAGTTTCTTCGTCTTTCTCACGTTTGCGCTCATCTAAACCTTCTTCAATCGCTTTGATGATTACATCAGTGATTAAAGAGATAGATTTAGTAGCATCATCATTCGCAGGAATTGGGAAATCGATGTTAGAAGGATCAGAGTTAGTATCAACCATTGCAAATGTTGGAATGTTTAATTTCAACGCTTCGCTAACAGCAATGTGCTCTTTTTTAACGTCAATTAAAAAGATTGCAGCTGGTAAACGGTTAAGATCCGCGATACCACCTAATAAGCTTTCCAATTTAATACGCTCACGTTGGATCATTAAACGCTCTTTCTTAGAAAGAATCGAATAAGTACCGTCTTTAGTCATTTTATCGATGTTAGACATCTTTTTGATTGACTTGCGAACAGTAGCAAAGTTAGTTAACATACCACCTAACCAACGCTCAGTTACGAAAGGCATGTTTACTTTTTTTGCTTGATCAGCAACGATTTCTTTAGCTTGTTTCTTAGTAGCTACGAAAAGAATCTTACGACCAGATTTAACGATCTGTTTGATTGCTGAAGCAGCTTCTTCAGTTTTAGTTAAAGTTTTATTTAAATCTATAATGTGGATACCATTGCGCTCCATGAAAATGTAAGGCGCCATTTTTGGGTTCCATTTACGGGTAAGGTGACCGAAGTGTACACCTGCATCCAATAAGTCTTGATATGTAGTTCTTGCCATTGTGTTTGTCTCCTTAAGATTAACGTTTACTGAATTGGAATTTCTTACGTGCTTTCTTACGTCCTGGTTTCTTACGTTCAACCATACGCATATCACGGGTCATTAACCCTTTAGCGCGTAATGCTGGTTTTTTCTCAGCATCCAATTCCACAATAGCTTTAGCGATAGCTAAACGAACTGCTTCTGCCTGACCTTTGATACCACCACCTGCTACATTTACGTTTACATCATACTGACCTGTCAATTCAGAAACTTCGAATGACTGGTTAACGATGTATTGTAAAGGTAATGTTGGAAAATATACTTTATGGTCTTTACCGTTTACGGTAATTGTGCCGTTGCCTTCTTTTAAATAGATGCGTGCAACAGCAGTTTTTCTTCTTCCTGAAGTGTTAGTAACTGACATTTCTTTCTTCCTTTAATTAAAGTGTAATGGTTTTTGGTGATTGTGCTGCATGAGGATGTTCTGCACCTGCATAAACAAATAGATTGGTGTATAATTTAGCACCAAGTTTTGTTTTAGGTAACATACCACGTACCGCTTTCTCGATAACACGCTTAGGATGTTTCGCCAATAACTCTTTAGGAGAAATGAAACGCTGACCACCTGGATAACCAGTGTAAGAAATATAGCGTTTATCGCCTAATTTATTTCCTGTCAATTTAACCTTGTCTGCATTAATAACAATAACGTTATCACCGCAGTCTACGTGTGGGGTATACTCAGGCTTGTTTTTACCACGGATGATCATAGCGATCTTCGATGACAAGCGCCCCAAAATCTCGCCTTGTGCATCAACAACAACCCACTGTTTGTTAACAGTTTTTGCATTGGCAGAGACAGTTTTGTAACTTAACGTATTCACTTGCTTGTATTTAATTTGTTAAACAATTATTTATTCACCCTTAAATTTAGGGACTGCAAAGATAGATAGAAATATTTAAATGTCAAACAGTTGAAGAGATATTATTTGTTTATTTTAAGGAATTACCAAATTCATTAGAAATCCACCCCCTCATTTAATTATCCGGAGGGGCATTTCAGGCAAACTTTTTTCAGTAAAGAGCACCGCTATATTGAGCTGCATATGTGCCCGGACTGAGTCCACATTAAGTCCACACTGAGTCCACAGTGAGTCCACGTTTTTGTAAGGAAAACATGGAACACGGATGGAGGGATTATGCACTACTCCTGCAGTCAGTCAGAACTCAAAGCGGAGGAGGTCCGAGTCCTCTCCTTTTCAACACAAAACCAGAAATGAAAAAATTAAGCCGGAGTGCGGTAAAAGCAAAATAGGATGAAATGTACCACCATGCTCAAAACAAAAAGAGAAGTTACCACCGTGTAGTTTAGTGTATTTGAAAAGTAATGGTAAGCAATAGAGGACTTAATAATGTGAACCAGCCCAAATAAGAGGAAACCTGCAAAACCAAGACTCCCCAACCCAAGAGCGTAATGAATCAAATTGCTCCTTCCCTGACTCTGTATCATTTTAATCACAAGTGTACTAAAAACAATCACCATTAAAACTCCAAAAATTATCAGCAGATTCCCATTCAAAAGAAACATCAGCAGATATACTATTGCCATGAATATATTGAAATAAGAAAGGATTCTAAACATTTGACTAAAATTAAAAGATATCCTTACAATTTACGGTTTTATACAAACTATTCGGCATCGTCTTTGTTAACTATTTGACAAAAAAACAGGAATTATTTGAAACAATCATGAGTATATTGCCCTTCAAGCGCATTATTTACATGATCAATCATTCAACCAAAAAAATACATTAATATGAAAAAGGAAACCAAAATCATCGCAGGTTTATTGGCAGGAGCTGCCTTAGGTGCTGCCATCGCATTAATATTATCAGCAGATAAAGACGGAGACATCAAAGAGAAAGTGTCAGACTGGTTCTGTGACTTATTAGACTCTTCCAAAGAAAAACTGGTAGACGCGGCAGGACATGTTAAGGATACCATTGCTAAAGTCAGAGCTTAAGGGAATTAATGAAGATCGCATTTCATGGAGCGGCGCGTGCCGTTACAGGTAGCAAACACCTGATTACCTTAAAAAACAATACTCAAATCTTACTCGACTGTGGATTATTTCAGGGAATGGGTGATCTCACCGAAGGGCTCAACGAGTCTTTTGGTTTTGATCCCTCATTAGTCAGCTACCTTATCCTTTCTCATGCCCATATAGATCACTGTGGTTTATTGCCACGTCTTGTGGCTGAAGGTTTTAAGGGAAACATTTACTGTACCCCTGCGACTATGGATCTTGCAAGAATTCTACTGATGGACTCTGCTAAAATCCAAACTCAGGATGCAGAGTATGCAAATAAAAAAATGCGTCAGGGTGGTGAACCGGAGCTTCCTCTCTACAATGAAAAAGATGTCATTCAGACGCTTAGTCAGTTTAAAGTAGTCAATTATAATGAGGATTTTCAGATTGGCCCAGATGTAGTGCTGCATTTTACAGATGCAGGTCATATTGTAGGTAGTGCGGCCGTTCATTTAAAGATTAAGGAGGAAGAGAGAACCATCAATCTTACTTTTAGTGGCGATGTTGGGAGGTACGGCGACTTATTACTAAAAAGTCCGCAGTCCTTTCCTCAGGCAGATTACGTCATTATGGAATCCACCTATGGCGATTCTCTGCATCAGGATCTGGAGCCGATTGAAGAAACCCTTAAGGAAATCATTCACCAAACCTGCATCCTAAAAAAAGGAAAGGTTATTATTCCAGCCTTTAGTGTAGGCCGGACCCAGGAACTGCTGTATGCATTAAATGCAATGGAGTTAAAAAATAACCTTCCTGATGTACAATATTATGTAGATAGCCCTTTGTCCCTTCAGGCAACAGAAGTATTGAGAAATCATCCCGAAGTCTATAATAATGGGGTGAAGGAAGTGATGAAAGTTGACAAAGATATCTTTGGCTTTAAAGGCCTAAAGTTTGTTGAAAGTGTAGAAGAATCCAAAGCTTTAAATAGTGATCCCCGCCCGTGTGTGATCATTTCCTCTTCGGGAATGGCGGAAGGCGGCCGTGTAAAACACCACATCCGCAATAATATCGGCGATCAGAAAAACACCATTTTGATGGTGGGTTATGCGGAACCAAGATCTTTAGCCGGTAAACTTCTTGCCGGACAACCAAAAGTCTGGCTTTTTGGACAAGAATATGGAGTTGTTGCCGATATCCGGTCGATCAGGTCAATGAGTGCCCATGGTGATTATGAAGATTTACTGCAATTTCTTTCCGGACAGGACTCCAATCTGATAAAACAGATTTTTCTTGTTCATGGAGAATATAAAGTTCAGCAAATATTTGCCGGACACCTCAACGATAAGGGCTTCCATCAGGTAACTATTCCAGAATATCATCAGGAATTTGAAGTTTAATCATTAAAGCTTTTTTATCTTTGTCCAATGGACGTTTTTGGTGAGGCTTTAAAAGATCAATTTACTAAACCACCCGCAGAAACCCTGTGGGTGCATAATTCATTTGATTATCCGGAAGAAATGCCGGTTGACATTTATTTCAGAAATGAAGACGAAATGCCTGAACTGGAGCTGAAAGCCCTGAACCTCTGTAAAGGAAAAGTGCTGGATGTAGGGGCGGGTGTCGGTAGTCATGCGCTTGTTCTTCAAAAACGCGGGTTTAATGTCACAGGTATGGACATCTCTGCCTCTGCTGTAGAAATAATGAAGCAACGCGGATTAAAACAGGCTATTGAAGGAGATATCCTTACTTACAAGGATCAAAAATACGACACCCTTCTTTTCATGATGAATGGAATTGGTCTCACTGGCTCCATTTCAGGATTAAAAACATTTCTTAACCGGGTTAAAGGCCTGCTTAACCCCGGTGGACAACTCGTCTTTGACAGCTCCGATCTTTCTTATCTATATGAGGATATTCCTTTTCCTTCAAAAGGATATTATGGAGAAGTGAGCTTCCGATATGAATATAAACTTATTAAAGGAAACTGGTTCAAGTGGATCTATATAGACCAGAAGACTTTGGCTGATCTGGCAAAAGCAATTGGATGGACTACTGAAATCATCTTCGAAGATGACCAGGATCAATACCTGGCGAGATTAACCCTTTAAAAATAAAAAGCCTGGTGTGGCCACCAGGCTTTCTACTTAATTATGCTTTCTCTTCCCAAATGGCAGAGATGTTAATAATCGTTTCTACTGCTTTTTCCATGTCCTGAACCGAAGCCCATTCCTGTTTACCATGAAAAGCATGCTCACCTGCAAAAATATTAGGACAAGGCAGGCCCATAAATGAAAGACGTGAACCATCGGTCCCTCCACGGATACTCTGTCTTTTTGGTGTAACTCCAGCTCTTTTTATAGCCTCAACACCATATTCGATTACTTGTGGATATTCATCAAGCACCTTTTTCATATTTCTGTACTGCTCCGTAATCTTCAGTTCATAGGTAGAATTCGGAAAATCTTCAATGATATTTCTTACGGTAGCATCCAGTAATTCGCCGTTGGCTTCTAACTGTTCATCGTCAAAAGCGCGCAAAATAAAACGGGCCTGTGCCTGCTCAACACTTCCAGAAATCGTTACCGGATGAATAAATCCTTCTTTTAGTTCTGTTGACTCCGGAGAAAGACAATCAGAAGGCAAAGAACTGATGACATCTGATAATATCTTAATCGCACTTTCCATTTTATCTTTGGCAAAACCAGGGTGTGTACTTACACCATTGATCGTCAATACTGCACCGTCCGCCGAAAAAGTTTCATCTTCGATAGATCCTAAGGTTTCTCCATCGATTGTATAGGCGAAATCAGCACCTAGTTTTTTAAGATCTACCTTATCTACACCCCTGCCGATTTCTTCATCCGGAGTAAATAATATTTTAATGACCCCATGTCTGATATCCGGATTTGTGACCAGGAAAGCCGCTGCTTCCATAATCTCTGCCAATCCAGCTTTATTGTCCGCACCAAGAAGTGTTGTTCCACTTGCAGTAATGATATCATTTCCAATCTGATCTTTTAAATCCGGATGCTCAGACATCTTCAGAACGATACTTTCATCGTCAGGAAGTACCAGATCCTCCCCCTGATAGTTGGCATGAATGATTGGCTTTACATTCGTTCCACTGCAATCCGGAGAAGTATCCATATGCGAACAAAAGCAGATCACAGGAACTTTTTTTTCTGTGTTGGAGGGAATCGTAGCATATACATAGCCGAAATCGTCAAGATGAGCGTCGGTAATCCCCATTTCCAATAATTCTGCTACAAGAACTTTCCCCAGGTTCTTTTGCTTCTCTGTAGATGGAATGGTGGCAGATGCCGGATCTGATTGCGTATCAATCTGCACATACTTTGCAAATCGGTTTTGAAGGGAATTGTTTTTATTTTGATATTTTAGCATAGTCTTAAAAAAAACAAAGCTAAATAATTTGAAAACAATTCTCACCGCGTGCCTGTCACTTCTGTTCTGCATTCATGTTAAGGCACAATCCAACTTCTATAAAATAAGCGTTGGGGGTGGTTTTGGAGTTACCCAGTCTTTCACGGATCTGAAAAAACATTCCTTTGGGCTCGCCGGTTATGGCCTGGCCGATTACTACTTTACCCCTTTTATCAGTGCAGGAATAGAAGGACAAATGGGAAAAATCAAGGGAGACGATACCAAGATTCCCGCTAATGAACGCTATTTTACCAATTCCTACAAAGCTTTTACATTGAACGGCAGAATCGCATTGGGGGCTTTAATTGATTATGAAAAAAATGGCTTTTCCAATACTATAAAAGGGCTCTATCTGGGCACTGGACTTGGTTTAGTCCTCAACAAAGTAGACCGAATTAAAGAAGACCGGGAGGTGCCGTTATACCCTGGAAAGGAAAGTTCAAAAAACCTGCTCTTTCCCGTAAATGTTGGTATAAACTTTTATTTTTCTGATCATTCAGACTATACCCGTTATATTTTAAACTTCAATTACCAAAGTAACCTGACCATTGGAGAAGGACTGGATGGTTATGACGATTCCTCAAAAAAGTTCAGAAGTGGTAATCCTGATATCTATACTTATTTTTCCGTCGGACTGAGGTATCAATTCGGCAGTGTCGGACTTTTTAAAAAAACCGTGTTTTAACCTTATCACCACAAAACCAATGCGCCGCATAATTTTCATTTTACTTCTTTTAACGACTATAGACAGTTTAGCACAACAGACTCCCTTTGAGCGTAGTCATAAGCAAGAAACAGCCACTTATGCAGAAGTGATTCAGCATTATCAGGCCCTGGCAAAAACTTATCCTCAGGCTAAATTAATTAGTTATGGTCCTACAGACTCGGGCAAACCGCTGCACCTATTGGTATTATCCAAAGATCAGGTATTCGACCCGGCAACGATAAAAAAGAATAATAAAAGAGTGCTCCTCATCAACAATGGCATCCATCCCGGAGAGCCTGAGGGAATTGATGCAAGTATGATGCTTGCCAGAGACTTGCTGAAAGCGCATAAACTACCTGCAAATGTTGTCATCTGCATCATTCCTGTGTATAACATTGATGGGAGTCTCAATCGGAGTTCAACATCAAGAGCAAACCAGAACGGGCCAATAGCTTATGGATTCAGGGGAAATAGTAAAAACTATGATTTAAACCGGGATTTTATTAAAACGGATTCTAAAAACTCACACTCTTTCCAGGAAATTTTCAATATCTGGAAACCGGAAATATTTGTAGATACCCATACCAGCAACGGAGCCGATTATCAATATACCATGACGCTCATCCCTACACATAAAGATAAACTTCAGCCGGTTCTTTCTACCTACATGACCCAAACACTGGTTCCTTCACTATATCAGGAGATGGAGAAAAAAGGATATGAAATGATTCCTTATGTCAACTCCATTGAAGAAACACCAGATCAGGGAATCACTGGCTTTTTGGAGTCTCCACGTTATTCTACCGGATATACGACTTTACACAATACCATTGGTTTTATGCCGGAAACCCACATGCTAAAAGCCTATGACAAACGGGTGGACGCGACATATAAACTACTCCAGACCTATATTGATGTGGTGGTAAGAGATGCAAAAATAATCGGAGAAAACAAGAAAAAAGCAGATGCAGCCATTGCTGCACAACAGGAATTTGCCCTGGAATGGAAGCTCAACGAGAAAAAAGAAGAACCCATTGTATTTAAAGGTTATGCGGCCAGGCAAAAACCGAGTGAAGTAAGCGGGCTCAACAGGTTGTACTATGACAGGAATGAACCTTATACCAAAGAAATTAAATATTGGAATACCTTTGAGCCTTCCTTAACCATCAGTAAACCCATTGCATACCTCATACCGCAGGCCTGGACTAAAGTTGTGGAGCTCTTAAAACTCAATCAGGTCAAAGTACAACAACTGACAAAAGATGCCGTTATTCCGGTAGAAATGTATTACATCAGTGATTATAAAACGACAACACGTCCTTATGAAGGTCATTACCTGCACAGCGCTGTTAAAGTAAATCCAACGCTTCAAAAGCTTCCTTTTTATACCGGGGATTATGTTGTTTATGTAAACCAGCCTTCCAACAGGTATATTGTAGAAACCTTAGAGCCACAGGCAATGGACTCATTCTTTAACTGGAATTTCTTTGATGCCATACTGGGGATGAAAGAACACTTTTCTGCTTATGTTTTTGAAGATACTGCTGCAGAACTCTTAAAAAAAGATCCGGGCCTAAGAGAAAAACTGGAAAAAGAAAAAGCAGCAAAGCCGGAAATGGCAAAAGACGCGGCAGCACAACTCAATTTTATCTATAAAAATTCCGACTACTACGAAAAAACGCATACCCGCTATCCAATTGCCAGATTACTAACAAACGAACATTTAACCTTAAAATAAAAAATGGATTATATCAATAATACCCCAGTAGCCTCCCTTATTTTTGTTTTTACGATTATTACCAGCATCTATGCTTTCAATGACCATACGCTATTTGGAAAATTCATGCTACATCCTTATAGCGTATCCAGAAGACATAAGCTATATACTTTAATTACCAGCGGGCTGATTCATGCCGATTGGATGCACCTGATATTTAATATGATGACCTTCTTCTTCTTTGCCTTTAGGTTGGAAGCAATGATTGGCTCATGGCAATTTGGTATATTATATTTCCTCGGCCTGATTCTAAGCGACATTCCTTCTGTCATCAAACATAAAGACGATATGTGGTACAATAGTCTGGGTGCCTCAGGAGCAATAAGTGCGGTATTGTTCAGCTTCATTCTACATGATCCCATGTCAAAAATGATGATCTTTCCCTTACCAATTCCAATCTGGGCATGGTTATTTGGATTATTGTACCTGGCTTATTGCTGGCAGATGTCGAAAAGATCTCAGGATAACATCAACCATGATGCACATTTCTTTGGTGCGTTAACCGGAATGATCATCACTATTCTCCTTGTTCCGGGAATTATTCCAAACTTTATCGCAAGATTAACCGGTAACGGGTAGAGCAGGCGGAACAAAATAACTCATTGGATTCGTCGGATCTTTAATGATCTCAAATAACGTATGCCCCCATGGTTTCCAGAAATCCTGTAATACCTGGGCATATGTTTTATGTTGCCAATGATCAAACAAAGGCTTGTTTAAGGTTCCTCTAAGCGGCATTGCATCTATGTATATTGAACCCTCTACAGGCATAATTGCATATTCCGGAAGCCTGTTGAATAAATATGCGGAATAGTAGAATCTTGCACAAATTTCTTCGAATTGGGGTGCAGAAAGAGGTGATTTTCCGATCTGATCTAAGATTTCCTGATGAAATTTCTTATTGGTTCCATTATCCTGAAGGCAGGCAATAATGCCAAAATTCTTAAGCTTTAATGAAAAAGTTAAGGTATTGATCTCATCACGGAAACTGAAACCCGTATCCTGATCTTCCAAAGGAACAACAACAATAGACCATGGGCAGAAATCTTCATATACCACATCCAGATAGATACTTTGAATCATGGTATTCAGGTTGCCAAATTTATGCATCAGTCCCTGCGACATATTCACACCGTCTGAACTGATTTGCTGCAAACGTACCGCAGCATTCATTTCCACATAAATCAAACTGTACATGAACTTTCCGATCCACTTAAATAAATCCTCCTCATCAAGTTTGGAAACGGCATCATAGCCAATAGAAAAAGCTGCAGCTATCTTTTCCTCTAATGGTTGTATAAAATGAGCCTGGACTTCTGTATTACAAGGCACCTTTAAACTATTGTAAGACCTCACGCTTTCGTCCAGCAATTTAATCTGTTCCTCGCCACTAAAATTAGCGACTTCCAAAAGCCAGGAAGGCAAAATGTTAATCTCCTCTACCGGTGACTTAAAAGTATCTCCGCTCAGAAAACAGTTTTTATATTTAAAATCGAAATTTTTAAAGGGCTGGTATATTGTGCTATTCATACAGGGCACAATATTAAGTATATTATTTTTACATTCGCTGAAGCACCGATTTTTTAACTTTGATATTACTTTAGCCAATAAACATCCATGCAGGCAACCTACACCCCTTATAACCTGGAACTGAAACATCCTTTTGCTATTGCTAAATTTTCAAGAACAAGCACACCGATTATGCTCCTGAAACTAAATTATGAGGGCAAATATGGATACGGCGAAGCATCCATGGTTCCTTATATGGGGGAAAGTGCGGAAACGGCCCTGTCTTTTTTAAAGAAAGTAGATTGGAAAAGGTTCGTATTTCCCTTCAATTTTGAAGAGATCATAGCCTATCTGGACAGTATTGAAAAAGGACAACCCGCCATAAAAGCAGCAATAGATATTGCGTTGAATGATCTGAACGGAAAAATCCTGCAAAAACCTTGTTATGAAATCTATGGTGCAGATCCCTTAAAAATGCCGGTAACATCTTATACAATTGGTATTGACAGTCTGGATGTTATCAAAGAGAAAGTAGCCGGTGCCAAAGATTTTAAAGTCTTGAAGGTAAAACTGGGAAGAGATAACGACAAAGAATTAATCAATACCATCAGAACGGTAAGCAATGTCCCTTTATATGTGGATGCCAATCAGGGATGGACAGACCGGAAACAAGCGATTGATATGATTTACTGGTTGCATGGCCAGGGAGTGGTACTGATCGAGCAACCAATGGACAAAACCAACCTGGAAGGAAATGCCTGGCTAACCGGTCGTAGTCCGATTCCAATCCTCGCGGATGAAGCCGTACAAAGATTAAGTGATATGGATGCTTTAAAAGGGGCTTATCACGGTGTGAATATTAAGTTGATGAAGAGCACCGGCATGTACGAGGGCCATCAAATGATCAAAAAAGCCCGCTCTTTAGGGATGAAAGTACTCATTGGTTGCATGAGCGAAACCTCTTGTGCCACACAGGCCGGAATGGCTTTAGCCCCGCTTTGCGACTGGGCAGACCTGGATGGTCCCTGGCTTACTAAAAATAATCCTTTTGATGCCCCGCAAATCATTGCGGGGAAATATCATTTAAAAGATGTGCCAGGATTAGGCCTGGAGGGGATTAACCCAGCTCTTTTTCCTTCTTCTTAAGTGCCGCACGCATGTCCTTAATGAGTTGCAGCTTCAGGTAAAGAAAGAACGCTGCTGTCGCCACGAAAAGGACAATGACAAGGTATTTTGTATTGTTAAAAGCCCATACTGCTCCAAAGATGGATACAATAAGCCCAAGGTTGTAAAAAACGTTTAATGCAATTTTCTTTCCCATGTCTTAGTAAACCGGCATATTAGGATCAAACGCTTCCTGCCATGCAAGAATTCCACCTTTAAGGTTGTATAAATTTGTAAATCCGTGCATTTGCTCCAATTGCATAATTGCAGCTGCACTTCTTTTACCACTTCTGCATTGCACAATTACTGGTTTGTCCTGGGCAATTTTATCTGTTTCAATCAGGATACCACCCAAAGGGATGTTCAGACCATCAAGGTTCGATGTCTCATATTCGAAAGTTTCCCTTACATCGATCAATTGGAAATCTTCCTTATTATCGATTTTTGCTTTCAATTCCTGAACTGTTATTTCCTTAATCATATATTTTGCTTTTTTCAAAGATAAGCAATGCCGAAATTATTAAAGGCAAAAAAACCACAAAATCACATTAACATGAAGATAATAGAATCATTTCAAGCAAATTACTGTAACAACTAGGTGAGCCGGGCGTTTAATAGTAAGTCTTTATTAACTTTGATTTTTACATCATGAATGCTATATCCCGCTTCTTTTGGTTTTGCTCCGGGGCACACATTTCTACACTTGAAAAACATCCCACCGAGCATAACAAATATATTGGAATAGGTGCGACCATTTTCTTTACCGGATTATTTGCAGCCCTCTCCGGTGGCTACGCCATGTATTTCGTTTTTAAAGGGGATACCGCTGCCGTTCTTTTTGCCATCTTTTTTGGATTAATCTGGGGCCTTGCAATTTTTAACATGGACCGGTATATTGTTTCCAGTATCAACAAAAGCTCCAGCACCAATAAACAGCTCCTGCAGGCTACTCCCCGGATTTTACTGGCTATTATGATCGGAATCGTCATTTCCCGCCCACTGGAGCTTAAAATCTTTGATAAAGAGATTAAAGAGCGTCTTAAGGTGAGCTATCTCAATAATCAGCGGTCAAAAATAGATACCCTGAATCTAGCCTTTGAAAATAAATATAAGATCGAAATCGATAAACTCAATGAGGCTAAAGCCGAAAGAGACTCTCTTACAAATGCCATAAAAACGGATCGTCAGAAGCTTAACTTTGAGATCTTCGGTAATAAAACGACAGAAACATCCGGTGTAATGGGTTACGGACCTTATGCAAAGAGAAAGGAAGCAGAGCTCAGACAAAGGGAACAAAACCTCGATACGCTAACCGCAGATGTCAGGGCAATGGAAAAGTTCGTAGATGGAAGGAAACAGTTTGATGGGCTCATGACGGAGAAACTCTACACCGGAAAACAACTCGACAGCCTTACCAGCATTGCCGGCTTTGCGGATCGCAACTGGGCATTGGGACAACTGAGCTTCAATACTGATGGAACGAGAGATCTGAATACGTCACTGGCCGTCACTTTTATCGGCTTGCTTTTTATTTTCTTTGAATGCCTTCCTGTTTTCGTTAAGCTGATGAGCAGCAGTGGCCCCTATGATCACTCGGTTCAGAATCTGGAAACCAGTCAGGTACACGAGTCCGATAAAGATAAAGATTATGAAATAGAAGTGATAGACGCTGTTCATGACACCCGCGTTTCTACAGAGATTGAGCGAAGGAAAAGGAGATTAATGCATCCTCCTACTGACGAAGAATAACCTGAAACCAAATATACCCCGATGAAAAAAACCATACTAGGATTAGGCTTCTGCGCTTTGGCTTTTACCGTCAATGCACAAAATGAGATCAGCTATGAAGTAAGTTTCCCTAACGCCATTCACCACGAGGCAGAAATTGTAATGCACATTCCTTCCATTCCCAATGGTTCTTTAAAAGTAAGAATGAGCAGATCCTCCCCGGGAAGATATGCGACTCATGAATTCGGAAAAAACATTTATAATGTCAGGGCTTTCGATACCGATGGAAAACCCCTTCAGCTGAAACAACCTGAAGGAGATGTTTACCTGATTGATAAACCAGGAAAATCAGTAAAAATCAGCTATACCTTATATGGGAACTGGATAGACGGTACTTATGCGGGTTTTGATGAAACACATGCCCATATGAATATTCCCGCAACCTTTGCCTGGCCCGTAGGAATGGATAACCGTCCAAGAATTGTACATTTTAAATATCCTGAAAAAAAGGACTGGAAAGTTGCAACCCAGCTTAAACCGCTTGGCAACGATAAATATTACGCGGCCAATCTCCAATATTTCATGGATAGCCCTACAGAGATTTCCAACTATAAAACCAGCAACTGGTCCGCAAAGAATCCTGATGGGAAAATACAAACCATTCATCTGGTTACCCATTCCAATGATCCTCAGGAAGTGATTGACGGATATGGTCTGATGGTAAAAAAAGTAGTGGAAGAACAACAGGCTATCTGGGGCGAATATCCAACCTTCGATTATGGAAACTATTACTTTCTACAGGATGTTCATCCGGAAAATGCCGGAGATGGGATGGAGCATAGAAATTCGACCTCGATTGTAGAACGAACAGATAAGATCGCAGGAAATGAGGCAGATCTGCTTGGAACATTTTCCCATGAATTCTTTCATGCATGGAATGTAGAGCGCTTAAGGCCTAAGACACTGGAGCCATTTGATTTTTCTCACTCCAATATCAGTGATGAGCTTTGGATTGCAGAAGGTTTCACCCAGTATTATGGAGAACTTTCCTTAAAACGTGCCGGCTTCAGAACACTGGAACAAGCCGCACAAACCTATGCCGGACTGGTCAATACCGCGCTAAATACGCCCGGGGCAAAATTTTATAGCCCTGTTCAGGCTAGTCGTTATGCCGTATTTGCAGATGCAGGAGTCGCTATAGACCAAAGCAATAAAACCAATATTTTCACCTCTTATTATACCTACGGTGCTTCGACAGCTTTGGCATTGGATTTACGGTTAAGAGCGGAGTTCAAGCTCAGTTTGGATGATTACATGCGTGCCTTATGGAAGGCTCATGGAAAACCAGAAATTGCTTATACAATTCCGGATCTGGAAGCCGTTTTAGCGACACTAACGAATAAAAGTTTTGCATCGGAATTCTTCAGAAAATATATTTACGGAACTGACAAAAATGATTATACCTCACTCCTGTTAAATGCAGGGTTCGTAGTCAGAAAAGCCAATCCCGGAAAAGCCTGGACAGGAATCAACAGACTTCAGGCTACAGATGGAAAGGTGTCCATTGCCGGTAATACCTTAATCGGGAGTCCTGCCTACAATGCAGGTCTTGACGTAGGCGATACCTTATTAAGCATTGAAGGCACAGAAATTAAAGACCAGAAAGGCCTGGCAGACCTCATTGGAAAATATCAACCTGGAACAAGTATCACCGTCCAATATCTACATAGGGGCATTCCGAAATCCGCGACATTGGAGCTCGCCGAAAACCCCTACCTGGAAGTTGTTCCTATTGAAAAAACAGGTTCGGAACTTAGTCCGGCGATGATTACCTTTAGAGCTCAATGGTTAAACTCAAACATTAGACAATAATTCCTAAAAAGCAATAATACCATCATAATGAAAAAAACAATTTACACCTTATTCGCATTGTTTCTTGCCCAGCAGACATGGGCGCAAAATATTGATAAAATCATTACCAGGCCTTATGTAGACCGTCTGATCAAAACGCTGAGCAGTGACGAGATGCAAGGCCGGGCCACTTTCTCTCCAGGGATAGATAAAGCCGCCAGTTTCATTGAAGCTGAGTTTAAAAGCATTGGTTTAAAGCCACTGGAAGGAAATACATTCAGACAATCTTTCTTTCAACAAAAACTAAAACCCTTAAGTACCAAAGTGATTATTGATGGAAAGGAAATCGAGGGGGCAAACGTTCTTGTTTATGGCAATACCGTTGAACATCTGGTTTTTGATAAGTCAAACAGCGGTGGGTGGCTGAAACTGGATCCGGAGAAGCCTTTCATGGCCCAGATCAGAGCATTAAGCAAAGAAAACAAAAAACAGCTGATCCTTGTAGATCCAAAATTCGCCGATATCTTTAAAAGAATCAAAGATTACCTTGCCGGCGGAGCAGAGATCGATGAAAAGAAAGCAAATGAACCTTCTTCTGCATTGGTATTGGTAATGGGAGAAGAAACCGTTGCTACGGATTTTAAGGTAGAAGTAAAAAGTAAACTGGAAAAACTTTCGCTCTTCAACGTAGCAGGTGTGATCCCTGGAAAGTCAAAAGCCAAAGAGCTGGTGGTATTTTCAGGTCATTATGATCATTTAGGCATCATTAAAAATAACGATGGACAAGATAGTATTGCCAATGGTGCCGATGATGATGCTTCAGGAACCACTGCAATGATTGCGTTGGCGAAGTATTACAAAAAGCTAAATAATAATGAGCGGACTTTAATATTTGTTGCCTTTACTGCAGAAGAAATCGGAGGTTTTGGTGCCAAACATTTTTCGCAGAAGCTAAACCCAGATGAGGTGGTTGCTATGTTCAACATTGAAATGATCGGAAAGGACAGCAAATTTGGCAAGAATACCGCTTTTATTACCGGATTCGATAAATCCGACTTTGGCAAGATCCTGCAAAAAAACCTGGAGGGAACCGAATTTACTTTCCATCCTGATCCTTATCCACAACAGAATCTTTTTTACAGAAGTGACAATGCTACCTTAGCTGCACTTGGCGTTCCTGCCCATACCATCAGTACAGATCAGATCGACAGCGATAAATTCTACCATACGGTAAAGGATGAATATGAAACACTGGATGCAGACAATATTCTCTCTACCATAAAGGGAATTGCCAAAAGTGCCATCAGCATTATAAAAGGCATTGATACCCCTACCAGAATCCCCAAATTAAGTAACTAACTATCATACCCCCATATGACTTTTATTAAACCTAACAAACTAACCCTCCTTGCAACCGCCACACTGTCGGTCTGCATCACGATGGGCATGGCTTTACCAGCCTCTGCTCAACAAGAAACACTTTTAATCCGAAGTCCGGCTGTAAGTTCCAATCACCTTACTTTTGTATACGGTGGAGATATCTGGATTTCTGGTAAAGACGGAAGCAATCCCAGAAGATTGACTGTAAACCCTGCAGTAGAACAAAACCCTCTTTTTTCTCCTGATGGGAAGCAAATTGCTTTTACCGGAAATTATGATGGCAATACCGATGTATATGTTATTCCTATTGAAGGCGGCGACCCAAAAAGAGTTACTTTTCACCCCAATCCAGATGTATTGAGGGGATGGATCGGAAATAACCAACTATATTTTACTTCTACCCGTGATTTTCGTTTTGCACTAAGTCCGAGAATGCACAAAGTGAATCTGGACGGCACCGATGAACAGGCTTTGCCAATGCCGGAAGCTGTACAGGGAACTCCTTCAGCAGATCAGCGTTACTGGGCATATATAAAAAATACAGATCCAACAGAACGTTCTAATGTTGCTTTTAAACGTTACCGCGGTGGTGGAATGCCACAGATCTGGATCTTTGATACCAAAACAAAAAGTACAGAAATCATTCCAGGTACAGGATCCAATAATGTGAAACCACAATGGCTGGGCAATAAGATTTATTTCCTGTCAGACAGGGACCTCACTATGAACCTTTTCAGTTATGACATTAATACTAAGAAAACAGAAAAGCTGACCAACTTTAAAGACTATGACATCAAAACATTAACTGTTGGTCAGGGAGTAGTGGCATTTGAACAAGGAGGTAAAGTACACCTGTTGGAAACCACTAACAATAAAGTAAAAACCATCTCCATTAATATTCAGGCTGATGCCCCTTATAAGCGCCCACATTATATTGATATGGCTGCCGGCATCCGTAATATTGAGATCTCTCCGAAAGGAGTAAGAGCATTGTTCGAAAGTCGCGGAGAAATTTTTTCCGTACCGAAAGAAAAAGGAGATGCCAGAAACATCTCAAACTCCCCTGGCAGTTTCGAGAAATTCCCATCCTGGTCGCCGGATGGAAAATATATCTCTTACCTTTCTGACAAGAATGGTAATTATCAGCTTGTCCTTTTGAATCAGGTGACAAAAGAAGCTCCGATTTATATTTCTTTGGGAAACACCCCATTTTACTATCAGCCGATATGGTCGCCGGATAGTAAGAAAATTGCTTATGGCGATGCTCACCTGAACCTATTCTATGTCGATATCAATGCAAAAAAACCAGTATTGGTAAAGGCAGATAAATTGGGTTCAACTACAGGAAGGAGTTTTAGTGCGCTTCAACCAGCCTGGTCTCCGGATTCTAAGTGGCTTACTTATGTAGCCACGCTTCAGAATATGGTAAGTGCGGCTTTCCTTTATCATGTGGAAACAGAAACCCATACCCAGATTACAGACGGAATGAGTGAGGTCAACTCTCCAAGCTTTAGCCGTGATGGGAAATATCTCTTCTTTACTGCCAGTACCGATGTAGGTTTAACCAATAGCGGGTTACATATGTCTGCTTATCAGCGTCCGGTAAACTACAGTGCTTATGCTCTGATCCTTTCTAAAAAAACACCTTCATTATACAAGACCGAAAGTGATGAGGAAAGTGTAAAACCAGAAGAACAACCGGAAAAAAAGAAAGAAGACCCTAAAAAAGATAAAAAAGGGAAAGATGAGAAAGGCAAAGAAAGCGCTCCGGCAGCAGTTAATAAGTCGATTGAAGTAGATCTTGCCGATTTAAGTAACCGGATCATCTCTCTGCCTATTCCTTCGGGTGGTATTCAGGGTGTGGATGGAAGTGTGGAAGGACAGGTTCTTTATTTCAGAAATGGAGAACTAGGCGCGCTGGATCTGAAAAAGATGGAGGCCTCTACCCTGATCAGTGGAATTAACCGGTTAAGCGTCAGTTCTGACGGAAAATCTATGTTATACGGTTCCAGAGGCAACTACTATATTGTAGATGCTGGTAAAAAGCCAGCCAGTTCTGAAAGTGGTAAATTGAAACTGGACGACATCAAGGTATTGGTTGATCCCGCAGCAGAATGGAAACAGATGTTTGATGAAGTCTGGAAAATGGAAAAGGATTTCTTCTACGTAGAAAACATGCATGGTGCAGATTGGCCGGCAATGAAAGTAAAGTATGAAAAATTCCTTCCTTATGTAAACCATCGTTCTGATCTTTCCTATGTATTCAATGAAATGATGGGAGAAATGGTCGTTGGACACAACTATATCTCACCAGGTGATGAACCGAGTGCTCCTGCAGTTGGCGTAGGGATGTTGGGTGCTGATTATGAAATCGACAATGGTTTTTATAAGATTGGCAAAATCTTTACCCGCCTGGACTGGAATCCAACATTTAAAGCTCCTCTTGCTGAACCAGGCTTAAACATTAAAGAAGGCGATTATATTGTTGCTATAGAGGGTATCCCTGTAACAGCAAAAAAATCGATCTATAGCCTTTTTGACTTCAAAGCTGGCAAACAAGTGGCGATAAAAATCAACAGTAAACCAAGTCTTGACGGCGCCAGAGAAGTAGTGGTAGTCCCGGTTAACATCGGCCAGGAAATGGAATTGAGAAGAATGGACTGGGTAGAGAATAACCGCAAAAGAGTAGATAAGCTGAGCAACGGACAGATTGCCTATGTATATATGCCGAATACCGGCCCTGATGGTTATACTTACTTTAACCGGTATTATTTCTCGCAGATGGACAAGAAAGCGCTTCTGATGGACGAACGGAACAACGGCGGCGGCTGGGTTGCAGACTATGTGATTGACCTGCTAAGTCGTGAGCTGATTAGTTACTGGGCCATAAGAGATGGAAAGAGCTTTACCACTCCAGGTAATGGAATTTTCGGTCCAAAAGCGATGCTCATCAACGAGAATGCGGGTTCAGGTGGAGATATGATGCCCTATATGTTCAAAAATAAAGGACTAGGCAAATTGGTAGGTCGCACTACGATGGGTATATTGGTAGGAATCAGTGGCTATCCTAGTCTGATAGACGGCGGAAGCATCACTTCTCCAAACTTCGGAATATACGATACTAACGGAAAATGGATTATTGAAAATGAAGGTGTTGCACCTGATATCTTTGTAGAACAAACTCCTAAAGACCTTTTGGAAGGAAGAGATCCTCAGTTAGAGCGTACGGTTCAACAGCTTCAGGAGGAAATAAAAACATATAAATACCCTAATGTAACGAGACCTAAGGATCCGATCAGAGGTCAATAGACCTTAGATGATCTTTTCCATTACCTCATCAGTTATAAAGAAACCGTTGCCTAAATCAAGGTTAACGGTTTCTTTTTTAGTAAAGCCTGCGCTTTCATAAAAATCTCTTGCCTTATTTTCCCGGTGAATATTCAATTCCAGCCTGCGTCCACCTTCTGCCTTTACCTTGTCAAGGACCTCGTTGATCAGAAATTTTCCGACTCCCTTTCCATGACATTCCGGTAAAACGTAAAGTTTATGCAGCTTATAGACTTTATTAATCGCTTCAATCACAGAATAAGAAACAAAGCCTACATCTTTAGAATTGATTTCTGCAATCAGAAACACATACCCACCCAGCAGTTGTTCCAGCAGAATCCCTTTATTATACATTCTGTCCAACATATTTTCAATTTGTTCCCCACTGAGAATCTTTTCATAAGAAGGGGGACAGGCAATATGGGCAATTTGCTGAATCACCGACAGGTCTTTCTCTTTTCCTTTTCTAAGCAGGATCATAGCTTTTCACTGATGAACAGATATGGTGTTGTAAAATCAAACGTCACAAATCCATCATTAATTACGCTGAAATCACCATTTTCTTCTGGTTTCAGATTGCTGGTTTCAAAATAAGAGATGACTTCAATCTTAAAAATACTTCCCTTAGGTTTCCAAATACTGAATCCTGATTTGATGGCATAAGATTTTTCAGTTTCCGTAAATACCACAATATTAATTTCAGAGATGTAACTCCCCAATTCCCTGAGGTTACTTTTAGCATCAATAACATTCACAGCCGGATATTTCTCTGCAATCAGGTAATCCAATACCGCATCTAACTCCTCCGTTGATGCCTGGATCAACTTTG
Source organism: Pedobacter steynii (assembly GCF_001721645.1). Lineage (NCBI taxonomy): Bacteria > Pseudomonadati > Bacteroidota > Sphingobacteriia > Sphingobacteriales > Sphingobacteriaceae > Pedobacter > Pedobacter steynii. The sequence goes on from NZ_CP017141.1 coordinate 1,157,345, forward strand.
TGTTTTCCTGAAAGAAGTCCTGACCTTTAGGATTAACTACCAGGTCTACTTTTAACCCAAGGCTGATGATTTTTTCATAGAGCGTTGCATTGACAATTAAGGTTGGGCTCCATTCCAGCAGCTGCCCCAGATACTCTTCATTAAAAGCACCTAAATGATGGATATACAGTGCTGGTTCCTGTTTTTCGCGAACAATGTGATGTGATGACATAAGACAAATATATCTTATTTTTTTCTTATTTTCGTCTAATTCAAACGCCCTTTCCAGATAAATCATGACTAATGTATGGATGATCATCGTCGCAGTATCATAAAAAACTGGAAGCTGTTAGTGGAAGGGGAAAAACAAGGCCTGTATACCTGTTTCAATCTCTTTTATGACGATCTATACCGGTTTGGCCTGTCTTTATACCGGGACCCGGAGCTGATAAAAGAAAGCATTCAGAATTTATTTATAGAACTTTGGGCCATACGGGATAAACTGGGTGATGTAGGGAATATTCAGCAGTATGTTTTTACCATTTACAAACGGATCATTTATAAGACTCACCAAAAATCGTTCAGCAATGATCCTGAAAACAACCTTCCCTTAGAAAATGTTAAAGAAGAAGTACTAAGTGTGAGATCCTATGAATCGATCTTAATTGCAAGCCAGGAAGATGAGTACCTGAAAAAGAGGTTGAAGCACGCCCTTGCAAAATTAACGCCCCGGCAGAAAGAGATCATCCTCATGCGCTATTATGAATGTCTGTCCTTTAAAGAGATCGCGCACAAGACGCTGCTAACAGAAAGAACGGTTTACAATACCCTTCATAATGCCATCAATGCCTTGCGCGAAAATCTTCTTTTTATCTGGCCATTCTTCTAATTAAATCTTTAGCCGGATCTTTCGCTTTTCCAGTAATCCGGTAATCATTACTATAATCAACGCATAACACAAAGATTTGAGTAGCCCCACTTCTCCTGTTCTTAAGAAAAGAGGCAATTGAGGAATGCTCATCAGGGTCAGCAATGCATAATGAATATAAGGTAAAAGATAACAGGTTAATGTACTCGTTCCTGCAGGTTTAACCGGCAAATACCACTTCTGCAGGCTTAAAACCTCCGTCAGGTAAACCATCAGTGCAAAAGCAATGGCTGTTATGCCTGCACAGATACTCGTCCAGGATGGCGTGGCTCTTATTTTGGAAATTCCCCATAAAGGATTTGTAAAATAGCCAAACAAGAACAACAATATGCTGAAAGCCATAATGCCTACCCAGAAATTTGAACTTTTGCTTCCAAATTTACGATATAGTAATGCCGTGATGATTCCCGCCATTGGTAAAGCAGGCATCGCTCCGTCTCCTGCAATCCATATGTAGGGCCGTATCTGCTCAAAAAGGTCCAGCCATCCCAGATTATTGGCGATACTAAAACCAAGAAAAAACAAAAATACTAAGATCTGCAGCAGCAATTTTCCGCCTGAAAAAAGAAAGACACAACTGGAGATAAAGTAAGCCCAGCCAATCAGCCCTAAGATCCCCCACCATTGAACTTTCATTGCCATAATTCCGGATGCCTCATCGCTTTCAAATAAAACGGCCATTCCAATGAGCAATAGCATTCCAAGAACCTTCAGCCATTTACTTAAAGTCGCTTTGTAGGAAGAATAGTCCAGCCAGATCAGAAAGAAACTTATCGTAACCAGGATTTGCCATAGTGGCTTGCTAAGCAGAGCAGTCTCACTATACCCTTCCATATTCACATGAAAAAATCCCATAATGAGCAGTGCAACCGTACGGGAAGAGATATGTAAAAAGAGCTGCAAATCATTATCCCCTTTTTTCCTTCTGCTGTGAACCGCATAAGGAACAGACAACCCCACGATGAATAAAAAAGCAGGGAACACAACATCAGCAAGGCCCATCTCATTGGCATCAGCTGCTGCATGCTCCAACCAGACCGGAACTCCTGTTAACGTCCAGAGGTCATTTACGAAGATCATGAGAACCATTACCACAGCTCTTAAAGCATCAATAGCTACCAGGCGTTTTCCTGAATCTTTCAATGGTGTACTGCCTGTCATCCTTAGTTTAGTGTTTTATAAATCGCGCCCATTAATGAGTTTGCTCCTTTTACATCATAGTCGCCGGCGTAGAGGTAAGCTCCCTTGAAACCATTTGATTTGATATATGCAGCTTTTTTATCCACCAATGGAATACCATTGTAATATACGCCAAATTTAATGTCCGACATTTCTTTCTGATGAGCATTAGGATCCAGGCTCAGGATATCCTTAAAAGGCATGTAATCATAAGAACCCCAGCCAAGGTTATTTCCCGCAGCATTGATCTCATTATAGCGTAAACCAAATGCTGGAATACCAATAACGATTTTTTCTTTAGGCATCTTATTTTTCCAGATATCCGCCCCTGCAACCATAAAGTCAAACCCGGAAGGCTGCCCCCTTGGTGCATCCGGACCAACATGAACCCCATCTTCATAAGCATGCACATTAACCCAGTCTGCTTTAGCAAAATCGGCCACCGGATAGTCCCAGTGCAAATAATTAGTGGTCACAGAGACAGTCAACAATTGTGTAGGCAAGGCCGTACGGAGCAGTGATAAAAACGGACCTATTGACTGCATGTTCTTGTTGGTAATTGCTGCATCGTCATTTCCCAGGTCCGTCATCAGGATATCTACCCCGTCCACTTTATGGTCAGTTACATATTGAGCTATTGTTGTCGCCAGCGCAACCCTTTTCACAGGATCGCTAATCACTGATCCAAAATCAGCATTATTATAAAGCGACCAGCCATCGATTCCTGATAAGGTTCCTGTTACTCCTAGTAACAACGGCACTTTGTTGATGTGAGCCCTTGCCACCTGTTCATCAAGATTCTGTGCCTGGTTGCCTTTAGAGAAATCCACAGCTCCTGTTGGGGTTACCCTTGCTCCGGTATACACAATATGTGTTACTGTTGCATAGTCAACACTTGCAGCGACTGCATTTTCTGTCAGATAAGCTACCGCCACATTCGTAAAAGTTTTGGGTGTATAGGTAGAGGGGCTCACCAACACTTTTGAGATGCGCGTAGAAGTCTGACCGTTATAAGTAGCCTCCACTTTAATCTCATATTCTCCCCCCGCTACCGGAGCAAAGGTAAAAGTGGTATCCGTTGATACTTCCTTATTGTTGACTTTCCAGGAAATTTTCGTTTTCTCTATCGGCTTAGGGGAAAATGCCAGTCCCGAATATATAGCAGACTGCCCCTGGAATATGATTCTGTTGGGGCTGGTAAAAACCCCGTTATTATCTATAATTCTGGGATGAAAATTATCATCGTAATCTGCTTCCTTTCCCTTTTTACAACCTACTAAACAAGTTAGTAAAACCACATAAAGCATCAGGTGTTTAATATTTCCCATATGGTATATCTTAAATGATGTAATCATCTGTTTATCTAAATTAATTTTCAATTTCTCTGTGGATTGCATTGAGCAGAGAAAGTGCTCCGCCGGCATCTCCCAAAAGTTGCCAGATCATCACTCCTCCAGCTTTCTTTTGCCGGGCATAAGAAAGTTTTTTCTGTAGGGTGGGCCAACCGTTATAGTAAAAGGTTCCCTTGCCGGGTAATTCCCAAAGGTCAACCTTTTCAGCACCAGGGTACAGTTGTACAATTTCTCCATAGGTCAGACTTTCGGGAATATCTGCTCCAAAACCATAAGCATAAAACGGAAGCCCAAGGATGAGCCGCTCTGCGGGAATATTTCTTAACACATTCCAATGATTAAAATCTGCCTCTGCAGCCTCATAGGTAGAATGAGGCCCGGGTTTATCCTTTCGCCATGGCCCGGTCTGGTCATAAGACATGATATTGATCAGGTCAAATAAAGCCAATGCTTTGTCAGAATAAGCAGCAGAATTCCAGGTGGCCACCGCAGCCGTCATCAGCTTATTTTCTTTTTTAAGGGCAGCAGATAAATCAGTTACAAAGGCTTCGTAATCTTCATTCACAAAATCGCCCTCCAGATCTACATCTATTCCATCCAGGTTGTAAGTCCGGGTCAGTTGTATTAACCCACCCACTAATACCTTTCTTTTATCTGGTTTTAGCAGATCTTTAAGGTACTGAGGAGGATTTCCTCCTGCAATAGCCGCAATCACCTTTACTTGCTGCTGATGTGCTTTCTTCACCAGTTCCGCTAACCCTTTAACAGGAGCGAAAATTCCCGAAGCATCGGGATTAATAAAAGCGATGTTTAAATGGGTGATTTTGTTAAAATCAATCGTAGCAGGTTTAACCAGTAAATCCCCATCGGCAAACAGGTATCCAATTACTTTAAAGCGTTCAACTTTTTCTATTTCTGGTTCCGCTGCGGTCACCGGATTCTTACTACATCCCGTCAGCATCAGGGAAAAGCAAATGAGGTGGGCCAATAATCTTATATTTTTCATACTTCTCTTTTTTAATGTTATTCCTTATCCCACCATACTCTTTTAGTCCAGCTGTCTACCCCACCTAATGCCGGTAAAACTTTTTCAAAGTTTGCCTTATTCTGTTCCTCTTCCAGGTAAGGATATTCAAACCTTCTTGGAATAGTCAGGCTTTCTCCGGTTTCAGACACACCTACTGCAGGCAGCAGATTAGGGAAACCAGACCTTCTCCAGTTGGCATAAGCTTCAGGCCCGTTTAAGAATAATGTAATCCACAGCTGTTTATTAATCGTCTCAATCTCTCTTCCCGAGATCAATTGGTTTCCCTGAATAAAGGTGTTGATTTCATTAGCCGGAACTGTTGGTCCTCCCGGAAAGAACCCCAGTTGCTGAAAAGCAGCTGTGACTCCTTTTTCAAAATGGCTTGCAGCTGTTCCGCCAAAAGATGGTCCAAACCGAACCGTAGCTTCGGCCAGTAAAAGCTCTACCTCTGAATAGGTGAGATGCAGAAATGGGGCATTAAAACGAAGCAGGAAATTTGCAGGTTGTGCTTTCTGGTCATTATTAACTGCAGTATAGGGTCCCTTTCCAGGGATATCTACAATGACATTTGGTAAAAATCCATCCCATATATAGCTTCCAGGAATCACGCCAACATAGCCTACTTTTTCTACCAGAGGCTCAGTAAGATCAATCCTGCTTAAAGGATTACCACCAGGGATATCTACATAGTATTTTACCATATATTTCATTCTGGGATCATTTGTTGTCCGGAGCTGATCAAGAAATGGGGTGGTAAAACGTCCGGGAATTCCTCCTCCGTTAAAGAATGAAGCCGATACACCATTACCCCGGATATTTCCTTTACCATCTTCATAAGGATTCTGAATATCTTCATGATCCAGCTTACAGACATCTCCATTACTGGTAAAGACACCCTCATTATAAGCCTGCTGAGCTTCGGCCTTTGCTTTTACCGGATCCCGTTTTACCAGGCGCATGGCCAGTCTTAAACGTAAGGAGCTGGCAAATTTCTTCCAGGCATTGATGTCCCCGCCGTAGAACAAATCTCCCTTTACCACATCCTTTCCTCCATCAAGCTGCGCCCGGGCCGCTTTTAATTCCTGAAAAAAGTTAGTGTAAATTTCTTCCTGAGTATCAAATTTGGCTTTAATGCCAAGACCCGCTTCGCTATAGGGAAGGTCACCATACAAGTCAGTCATCCTTGCAAAGTTATACACCTTCATAATGCGGCAAATCGCATTCAGATTGGTTTTATCAGGCACATTAGTTGTTCTTTTTACCGCATCAACTACATTCACCAGATCACTTCCGTAAGAGTCCTCCCAAAGCACCCCCATGATATTAGGATCCCTGAAATATATTCCTCCCCAACGGTTGCTATAAGGTCCGGCAATATGTTGTACCAAAGGCATGGTCATCATAAAAGTGGTTCGTTCATTCACATTGAGATCACCCGAAAACCGGAGTTGAATTAACGAAAGCTGTACCGAGGGGTCCAGGTTAGAGGATCTTGTAGGATCAATATTTGTATCCCCAAATTTTTTACAAGAGCTGAATAATCCAACAATCGTTAATAAACTGAGGAGGTATGTCTTTAAAATCGTTTTCATCGTTATTTTATTTAAATACTTACCTGTTAAAATCTAAAATTTAAATTAAGTCCAAAGCTGCGTCTGCCCGGAAGAGAGCCATATTCAATGCCTTGCCCATTTCCGTTATTATAATTCGAATCGGGATCAACATTCGGGACATTTTTGTAAAGAATAAATGGATTTCGGCTCACTAAGCCTACCTGCACATCTTTTACTCCCCACCTGGCAGTCAATGATGAAGGAAGGCGATAATTCAAAGTAATTTCTCTGATCTTAACATAAGAAGCATCATAAATAAAAGGTCTGGCAACGGAGTTCGAAACATCGAGGATTCTTCCCCAATACACTGAAGGATCGATCGCTTTGGTATTTTGGCTATATACCGGAGTTCCATCAGGATTGGTCCCTATCTGAACTACGCCTACCGGAACAAGTCCTCTTACCATACCAGCTGCTGTCCACTCCTGAATGGTTTTTCCTGCGGCCTGACGATCTTCTTCAGACTTTATCCACTCTGCTCTTCCCCCCAATGTTGTTTTCAGACTTCCGGAACCGGCTGCAGAATAATTGGTCAGAGAGAGTAAATCTGCTCCAAATTTCAAGTCGAAAATTGTTCCCAGGCTAAAGTTTTTATATCTGAATGTACTGCTCAATCCCCCAGTCCAGTCGAATACTCCTTTACCTACAATTTGCCGCGTAGGGCTTAGCATTGGTTGAAGGTCTATCGGATTGAGTATAATGTTTCCCTGAGGATCTTTCTGATAATCAAAAGCCAGAATTGCACCATACAAAGCACCCGGCTGAGCAACGACAGATACCCCAAGCCATCGGGCATCAGAAAGACTTAAAAAGGGTGTTCCGGGAGCTAAAGATTCTACCTTATTCACATTTCTTGCAAAGCTGATGTTGATATCCCAACTAAAATCTTTGCTGCTGACCGGTGTTCCACTCAATGCAACCTCTACTCCCTCATTGGAGATCACTCCTGCATTCCTGATTTCATTCTTGTACCCGGAAGAAGGAGGAATCGGTACGATATTTAGCTGATCTTTTGATTTCGAATTGTAATAAGTAAGGTCAAGCCCCAGCCGCTGGCCAAAGAATTTAAGTTCTGTTCCAAATTCATAAGAACGGGTAGTTGTTGGCTTCAGGTCAGCGTTTGGTTTAATACTTGTTGAAATCCCTCCGATCGTCTGTCCCTTAAATGGCAACGGACTTGTGGCATAATATGCATCGGTAAGGTAAGGATCCGTATCAGATGCAACCTGTGCTATGGAAGCCCTGATTTTACCAAATGACAAGATTTTTTTATCAATTTTCAAAGCTTCTGTGAAGATAAAACTCCCGCTCAATGAGGGATAAAGCTTACTGTTTTTTCCTAAAGCCAGGGTTGAATAGGCATCCTGACGAAGTGTAGCATCTACATACAGGTATCCTTTATAACCTGCTGCCAGGATCCCATAAACAGAGTTAAAGCCCTTTCTATACGCAGTGGGCTGTACCGACTGAGAGGTATAGCTGGTTGGGCTTACCACATCTAACACGGTCTGATTTGTGAACTGCAGGATACTTCCATCCGCACGACTTCTGGTAATGCTGCTTCCCAGACGGGCAGATAAATTTAAAGAAGGGGTCACCTGTCTCTCGGCAGAAAGCAAAAGGTCTGCTTCTATGGTTTTCAATTTCCTTTTTGTTTGATCCAGTGTTCCGGTGAGCGCTCCCGGTGTTGATCTTGGGCTAAATTTTTCAAAGTCAAGATCTGTCTGGTCTGCGGATGCTCTTCCCTGTAAATTCAACCAGCTTAAAATGCTATAGTTGAGTTGTAATGTGCCCATTAAACGATCTTTAGTCGTTTTATTTTTCATTTCATTGATAACCCAGTAAGGATTCAGGCGGTACTGGTTTCCATTGTTCCAGTCCAGATAGCTTCCATCTGCATTTTTATACTCATTTTTAAAACGGGCCTGATCTACAGTATTTGCCAGAGACAGGAAGCTGTTTCCGATATTAGCTGGATCATCAGCCAGTGATGGCCTATTGTTCACTTTTTCGTTCATGTAAAAGGCCCTTGCTTCCAGCGTAATCTTAGATCCGAATTTAGAACTCCCGTTAAAAGTAAAAGAGTTCCTATGCATTCCACTTGCCGGAATGATGTCTTTATTTGTCAGATTAGATGCAGAAAACCGAAAAGAAGAAACATCAGAAGCGTTTGTAAAGGAAAGCGTATTGGTAAAGGTTGAACCTGTACGAAAAAAACCATCTATATTATTTTTCACATAGGCATAAGGTCTGCGTTCGCCGGTTCCGGTAATGACCGTTAAATCCGGATCAATCCGGGCTCCAAAATTTTTGGTTAACGTATTGTAATCCTGTATAGCCAATGTATTTAACTGTTGCTTGGTTCCCTGACCATACAGAGATTGATAACCATCATAACTGGTCAGCTGACTTTCAATAGATGAAGTATTGTTAAATTCAATCCCCAGGTCTTTAGATCCAATTCCTTTTTTAGTAGTGATCAGAATTACCCCGTTAGCAGCTCTGGCTCCGTACAAAGCCGATGCGGAGGCCCCTTTCAGGACACTGATTTTATCCACATCATCCGGATTGATAGCAGAAATGGCATCCCCAAAATCAAGCCCTCCCGCATATTGCCCGGAGCCTGTCCCCCCATAGTTAGAATTGTCTATAGGTACTCCATCAACCACATACAGCGGCTGGTTATTGCCTGTAACAGTTGTACTCCCACGAATAATGACACGGGAAGATCCTGCAGGTCCTCCGGCTGTTCCGGTGATAATCAATCCAGGAACTTTGCCTGCTAGCGAGTTGATAACATTAATCTCTCTTGCTTTTTTCAATCCCTTTCCATCTACTTCAGATACGGAATACCCTAAAGATTTTTGCTCTCTTTTAATTCCTAAGGCAGTTACCACGGCCTCCTGTAATTCAGTAGTCGCTTCTCTTAAAACAATGGTTACACTTTTTTGCTGTTCAGTGGCTACAATCGCTGTTTCCTGAAATCCCAACATTCTGAAACGAATCACATCTCCCTGGTCTGCCGGAATAGAAAATCCTCCTTCAGCATTAGTTGCCACAGTTTTATTATTCTTCGTATTGACGACTACCACACCGGGGATGGCCGATCCTTTTTCATCGTTTACCTTTCCTGTTAATGTAAAAATGGTATTCATATGGGGTACAGGCTGGTAGGACTGTATCATAATGGTCTGCCCATTGATCTGGTATTTTATACTTACTTTTTTAGCAATGGCATTCAGTACCTCATCAATCTTTTGTTTTTCAATTTTAAGATCAATTCGCGTATTGACGTTTAAGTCAAGAGGATTATAAGAAAAATGGACTCCTGCCTGACCTTCAATTTGCTTAAAAGCAGTAAGAACGGTGGTGTTTTTCCAATTAAAGGAATATAGCTTGTCCTTGGATTGTGCAAATCCCGAGAAGGAGAGAATCAGGATAGAGGATAAACAGGTTTTTAATAAGAGTCCATAAAAAAAATAATAAGGGGGTAATTTTTTTTTCATACTGGGTTTGGTTAGTTTGGTTTGGTTAGTCGGGTTGTTACTTCTTATCGAAGTCGAGGGTCACAATGTCATTTTTTATGGTGTATGTAAAGTGGTTAGAAAAGCCGATTGCATTGAGCACTTCATTGAGCCCTTCATTTTCAAATGTTCCGGTAAAGGCAATTGGCTTTTTAGGCTGGTTTTTACTTCGTACCTCAATGCCGTAAATTTCTTTTAAAACGGATTTAATCTCTTTCAAAGAAGCCATGGAAAACACCAGTTTTCGGTTTGCCCAGTTATCAATGTCCTCGGGATTAAATGTTGATTTCACAAATTTATCCTGAACAACTGCCACCTGTTCGCCTGGAATAAGCTGGAGATGATCTACCACTTTCTGATCTACCAAAGAGCCTACACTAACCTTTCCTGAGTTAAGCATGACTAAAGTATGAGCGCTGTTATGGTAATTATTGATCTTAAATGAGGTTCCTAAAGCCGTGGTTGTCGTTGTTCCGGAAATAACGATAAAAGGCTTTTCTTTGTTACCGGCGACTTCAAAATAGGCTTCGCCGCTTAACCAAATGACTCTTTTTTCGTTATTATAACGACCATCGAGTTTAAGCTCTGTAGATCCGTTGATTGTGACTTTAGTCCCATCGCTAAGTGTCAGGATCTTTCTTTCGTTGTAGGCCGTTTTTACCAACATACTTTTAGCCCCTACCGTGTAAGGCTGGATTTGATTTCCGTATTCTTTTTTATGGAATAAGGCATAACCTACAATACCAATAAGAATTGCTGCTGCAATAGAAATCCATGTACTTCGGCTCATGATTCTTCGTACCGGCGCTTCTTCGATGGATTCAGATTTCTGTTCCGTACGCTCAATCACGAGTTTAAGCTTATCTAACTCCTGCTGTTTTTCCAAAGGATCAACTTTTACAGCAAGTAAGAAGAAAAGTATCCGTGCTTTACGGGTACGTTCTTCCAGCTCAGGCTGCTCTTTCAGAATTTTTTTCCAGAAAGAGACATCTTCTTCAGGGGCACCCAGGCAATAATTAACGAAGCTTTCTTCTGTTAAGAAGTCTTCAATGGCATAAGCATCATATTTCATTCCAGCAGTTATATAGGTTTATCACTATAAGTGCAGCAGAAATTGATTTTTTACCAAAGAATTCTGAAATATATTTTCAGCAGCAGAATGCTATTGAATCCGGACTTTGTATAAAACAGAAAGGCCGGTAATTTTACCGGCCTTTCTGTTAACTTAACTCAATTCATATTTTTATGGATTCTGAACCAGATTTGGATTCAGGATCATCTCTTTTTGAGGGATAAAATAAATTACCCTTGGATCTGTGTATGGAATTACCTGACTAATCTGTCCCGATGCCAAGTGTGTTCCTGGATAATCCCGGACCATAGATTTTTTATTTCTAAATACATCAAATTTACGCTGGGCTTCAAACGAAAGTTCCAACCTTCTTTCGTCCAAGACAACATCCAAAACATTCGTATATCCCATCATATTACTGGAAGAGAACAACTCATTATCTTTTAAACCAGCACGTGCCCTGATCACATTAACATCTGCAAGGGCCTGATCTGCTTTTCCTAATTTAGCAGCAGCCTCAGCTCTGTTTAAATACATTTCGGCTAAGCGAAGTACTACTGGAGAACTTAATGTTTCTATATTATCCTGATAAGAATATTTGGTAATGAAGTACTTTGGATATCCGTTACGTTTTAGCAAAATCGGATTGCCATTTGGATCTTTTTTAATTGTTCCATCTTCGTTCTTTTCATATTGAGGCTGAACAAAAGCATGGCGTAAATCAGCAGGGAATTTATCCAGTAATGCCCTGTAACTTTGAGAAGCATACATCTCACCATAACCATTTCCAGCTGTAAAATACATCGACCCAATTGAGTCATCTGAACGGTCATCTTTAACTTCGTGCTTGATGGCAAAAATTGTTTCCGCTTTTTCAGGTCCTCCAGGTGCTATGGTATAATAAGAAGCCAGATTCCCCGATGCTACCAACAGGTACCGGTTTGATTTGATGACTTTATCCGAATAATTATAAGCATCATCATAATTCCCCATATTAAGGTATACCCTACTCAGGAGTGCCATGGCAACTTCTTTTGAAGCATAAATATTTGATTTATCACTACTCATCAGTTCTACTGATTTTAATAAGTCGGAGACAATTAACGCATATACCTCTTTTACTTTAGATCTTGCCGGCAATTCTTTTGTATCGGTATTTGTCTTAATCATCACTCCTAATGACTCTCCATTATCATCAGTATAAGGTCGGCCAAAAAATCTAACAAGATCGAAATGAATCATAGCCCTTAGGAAATAATTCTCACCCAGCAATTGGTTTCTAAGCGCATTTTCACCCGGCTGGACACGTTCTATTACCACGTTTGTACCATAAATAGCCTGATAGGCTTTACGCCAGAAATTTTCAGTATTACCTTGAGTGGTCAGGTGCTGATAGTTATAGGCAAAGAAAAGAGCGTCAGTAGTGGTTCCACTCAAAGAAACGTTATCACTCGCATACTCAGAAAGCATGTGATAATTTCGTGTATAATAAGGGTCTTTAATGTAATTGTAAGTTCCCAAAGTAGCAGCAGTTAACCCTTCTATTGTATTTACAATTTTATCACTCGTTAAACCATTATAAGGATCTAAAGCAAGGTCTTTTTTACAGGAAGTAACAGCAAAGATCAATACTGCTGCTACAGCCAATTTATATTTTTTATTCATGATTATTCTCTTAAATTTTGGTCAATTAAAAACTTACGTTTACTCCAAACAGGATTTTTTTACTGACTGGATATTTGGTCCCGCTCACCCCGTTTGAGGTATCATTTAAGTTGGAAACTTCAGGATCCATTCCTGAAAATTTAGTCAATGTAATCAGGTTGTCGCCACTTACAAATACACGGACATTGGAAACATTTAGCTTTTCAGTAAGCTTATCAGAAAGGCTATATCCTAAAGTAATGTTACGTAATCTGATATAGGAGCCATCTTCTAAAAATCTTGAGGATGATTTATAAGATGCTCTATTTCCGTTAACTACTGCTTTTGGATGGGTAGCAACATCACCTGGTTTCTCCCAACGGTTCCAACCGTCTTTTAACACCATGCTGTTATACTGAGGATATGCCCCGTCTGAATCAAATAATTCCCTGTTCGAATTGTAAATTTTGCTTCCTGAAACAAAATTGATAAAGGCATTCAGGCTAAAGTTTTTATACTCGAATGTGTTTCCAAATCCACCAGTGAATTTAGGTGTTGCAGTTCCGACAAAATTTAGATCTGCACTGTTATAAGAATTGGTCGTTGCTTTGTAGGAATTTCCATTTCCATCTTTTTTAGTTACATACCATAGCGGATCGCCGTTATTAGCATCTACTCCTGCCCATTCCCTCATATACCAGGAATTGATATCATGCCCTACAGCAACCCGTTGAAGCCCTCTGTCAATAGGTTGATCTTTATATAATTTCAGTGCTTTATTTCTGTTTATTCCAATGTTAAAGGTCGAAGTCCATTTAAACTCTCCTGTCAGGTTTTTAGTATTTAATTCCAGATCAATACCTCTGTTTCTAACCGTTCCTATGTTTTCAGTAGAATAATAAAATCCTGATGCCGATGAAAGAGGCACGTCTAAAATAAGGTTCTTATTTGTTCTCTGATAAACATCCACACTTAGATCAATTCTATTAAACAAACCGATATCAACTCCGGCATTAATTGTGGTTGGTGTCTCCCATGTTAGGTTTGGATTTGGAAGACTACGAGGAAATGCTCCTGGTTCTCCTCCATATTGAACATTTGCAAGATAAAGATCAAGATGAGCATAATCACCATTAGGTGTATTTCCGGTTACTCCATAACTACCACGCAGTTTTAGGGTATTGATGCTCTTCGAACTAAAGAATTTCTCGTTAGCAATATTCCAGCCTGCACCAAAAGAGTAAAATAAACCATATAGGTTGTTTCTTCCAAATTTTGAAGAACCATCATTTCTTAATGAAACGGTTGCAAAATAGCGGTTATCATAATTATAATCTCCCATAAATAACTCCGAAACAAACCTGCTCATAGAGTTATTTCCAGTTAACGATTTAGGGTTTGCGCTTGCATCCATGGTATGCAGATCCGGCAATAATCCTGTTGCGACTCCTTTTATGCCATCAACATAATTCTGCTGATATTCAAAGCCGGCAACACCAGAAATATTGTGTTTACCAAAACTATGTGAAGCATTAAATAAGTTTGAAGTGATAAAAGAATTGTTGTAACCATATTCATTGGTCAACTCGCCTCTTAACGCTTTTCCTCCAGGTGTTCTTGGATCGGTTAGTCTTTCTATACGGCTGTTATTCGTTGTATACCGATTTGAACTTGCGAAATTCAACCAGTCTGTGATCTTATACTCTAATTTCACATCACCTGCAAGATTTTGACCTCTGGAGTTGTCTTTATTATATTGACTTAAGAATATGAAATTGCTATCATCCCGTCCATACCAGGCGTCGGTTTTATCATCGACATATCTTGGCGTTCCATCTGCGTTATAAGGATTATCCCATGGCATATTTGTGTACGCCTGGTATAATGCGCCACTTGGGTCATTATTTGTTTTTGTAAACCCAGTATTAATTCTCGCTGTAACTTTAAAACGTTCGTTAATTTTATGCTCAAGATTGACACGGAAGCTAAAGCTTTTATAATCCGTATTAATCAATGTACCCTGTTCATCATAATAATTGGATCCGATGTAAAATCGGGTTCTTTCATTTCCTCCTGATATGCTGATTGCGTGGTTGTTCGTATATGCCTGTCTAAATGCCAGGTCTCTCCATTTCGTATTTCCAGGAACTGCAGGCATATAGTCAGATAAATATCCTACAGCTGTTAACGCAAGCCCCTTAGAAGTTAAATAAGCATCAATTTGTGCAGAGGTAGGATTTGGGGTTGTTTTTTCTAACTCTTTAATAAACGCAGCACGTTTACCATTATAATCATTGGAATATAAATAAGTACTAAAATCGTGAACTTGTTGTCCGCTCATCAATTCAAATTTACCTTGAGACGCATTGTTAAGTCCAAAAGTTCCATTGTAATCAACTTTTGTCTTTCCAGCTTTACCTTGCTTTGTTGTAATTACTAATACACCATTCGCTGCTCTGGAACCGTATAATCCCGTTGCAGCAGCATCCTTTAATACGGTAATTGATTCGATGTCCCTGGGATTCGCACTACCTCCGATTACTCCATCCACTACAGTGAGGGGCTCTGATCCAGAGGTAAGCGTTCCTGTACCACGAATACGAATAGAAGAAGAACTTCCAGGCTGTCCGGAAGCAGAAGATACCATAACCCCCGCTGCCTTTCCCTGCAATAGATTACCTGTACTGTTACTGGTCACATCCAATAACTTCTCTGCAGAAACAGTAGATACCGAACTCACGATCTGTGATTTGTTCTTTGTCACGTAACCTACCACCACTACTTCATTCATTAAGTTTTCGTTTGGTTTCAGGCTGATGTTAAAAGGGCCTTGTCCCGCAGCGCTGATTTCCTGGGTGATATACCCTAAATAAGAAAACAAAAGGATGGCTTTATCATCCACATTCAGGCTAAATTTACCTTCTTTATCGGTCATTGATCCTGCGCTTGTATTTTTTACTTTTACGGATACACCAGGTAAAGGTTGTCCCGTTTCGTCAATCACCTTTCCGGTTTTAACGCTCGTTGTCTGACTCATTGCCGTGAGGACACTTAGTGCCACCAGTAACAGTGTCAGGAAAGATCTCTTCGTATAGAGTATCCCTTTGAATAAGTTGTAATTCTTGGTCATGAATTATTTGGTTATGTAAGTTAGTTGTCTGATTTGTCTGGTATTGGAACCGGACATTCTTCGAGGCCGAAAGTTATAGACTTAAAAGATCATGCTCCTGACAGATCTTATACTAAATTCACGCAAACGGTTGAGTTTTCTTTATGCTACGTTTCAATTAGAGAACTAAATATCCTCATTCCTGAGGTTAATTTTACCTAATTATTAAAAAATATCAGATTTAAAACAACACAAAGCCGTTATCTAAAGAAAAAATCAGATTTTACTTCATTAAATGAGAAAATATCAAACGTTTGCGTTGCATTTAAAGAAACACAACCTGCTCTTTTACAGAAAATTAAATATTCATAGGAATTTCAGTCATAAAATGAAAATCTTCTATCATCAAAGTGTTATATCCATACCAAATTATTTCTACAGCTAGTTTTTAATCATTCTAAATTATGTTAGCTTTGCCCTTTAATCAGAGTTAATCGTGTCAGGACAACCTACATCTCATTCAAAAGGCCAGATCAAAATTGATGAAAGCTCGTTCTTTCATCTCTATCAGACCTATTGGAAGAAATTATATCAATTAGCCTACAAATACCTGGGTGATGTTTACCGTGCAGAAGGCGCGGTACAGGAAGTCTTTACTTCTATATGGCAACGAAAAGATAAAATTTTGCTGGAGGAGGAAACGGTAGAAAATTACCTTGTCCGTGCCGTTCGTTTCCGCATTGCAAGAAGCTACAGTGATGAAATCCGGAAAACAAAAAAGATGGATGAATTGCTCAGCAGACAGAACAATACGGATTCTCATACTGAAGAACAGATATTATATACTTTTTTAAGAGCAGAAATAGACAAACTGGTTAATCTGCTTCCCGAGCGCTGCAAGGCAGTTTATGACCTCAGCCGCAACAAAGGCCTTAACAACAGAGAAATCGCATTAAATTTGTTAATTTCTGAAAAAACAGTAGAAAATCAACTCACGAAAGCTTTAAAATTCATACGAAAAGGGCTGGAACAATATCCCATTAGTTAAATGATCTAAATGAATAGGGGATAAGCCTTTGTCATGATAATTTATAATAGTAAACCTTAGTTATGAACCCGGAAACACTAAAAAAATGCTTATCAGGCGATGCTTCGGAAGAAGAGTGGTCGGCTTATGAACAGTGGCTTGAAGGGGAGGACGATGCAAATGAGGACTTGTCTGAAATCGCAGTTACAGAGGGCACTGATACCCGGATCTGGAAACAAATTGAAGGGCAGAATCAGCAACAGGATCGTTCGAGAATAAAAAGGCTACGAGCCGTATGGATATCTGCAGCTGCCAGTTTGGTCCTGATTGGATCATTTATACTTTTTTCATCAAAACAAGCCATCCCTAATCAAAAAATAGTTTTTCAATCAGACCATTCCCTGCCTCTGCCGGAACGGGAATTTGAGGGCCTCCGGATGAAATTAGGAGCCAACAGTAAAGTAAAATTACAGCGCCAGCAGGACAATGACATCAACATCCAACTTTCTGGCAATGTGATGCTCAGCAATACCTCTGCCCAGGATAAATATACCCAGGTATCATACACTACATCAGATGGACATCAAATGAGCCGTAAAATCTGCCTGAAGAAAGGGCAAAAATATCTTTTTGCCTATTATCCACTTAAAGAGGATAAACTCCTGGTTATAGAAAACAATGCCCTTATGGATATGCCCCCCGCCCTGGTAATGAACCTAAAGAATGATTTTGACTTGCTTTAAATCAGATTGATCCAAGCTATTTCCTAAAACGATCTGATCCCATTTATTTTCTAGTTATTTATTTTTCAGGACAATATTTGACCTGCAGACCTTTTCATTACGATCAATTATTTAAATTTATTCTAAATAATATGGGGGAAAAACCAGCTTCATGATAATAGTATGTATAAGAGCTTACCAGATCATGAATAAAGAGCCGTTAAATTTACCAGAGGAAAAGGCAATCGTTGAGCAAAAGGATTATGCGGTTAATAAATTAGAAGAAGTATTTTTAAGAGCAAGGGAAGCAAAAAGATCTTATTTAACCCCTTTTGATCGTTTATTATTAGAGTTCCTTTATACCGAACAAGTAATGATCACTACGGAAGAGCTTTGGATGGCCCTCAAAAGAGAAGGGGTAAAAATCAGTATTGCTACCGTGCAGCTTTGTCTAAATAGATTTCATCGTTGCGGTATTCTTGAGAAACAAAGGCTGGAGGGCGAGAAAAAACATCGCTATCATTTTATTCTGTCTTTCAGCTCCTGACTTCCCGTCCTCCGCACTTTTTCTGCAGAGGGCCCTGCACCAAAACGATAAGAAAAGGAAAGAATTACAGAGCGGCTATCCGGACGGCCATAACTATAAGTCTTGATTCCCCCATAGTTTGACGATTCCTTGTACTGAACACTTTTGAAAATATCATTTACCATCAGGTTAATTGAAGCCTTGTTTTGCATCAGGTCTTTTTTTGCTCCCGCAGCAATCATGTAATATCCTCTAGTCGTAAATACACCTGAAAGCTCTTTAGACCTATACAATCCATTAAGCTCGATCTTCCAGCTATCGCCGACTTTAAAAGAGTTCTGTGAATCAAATGTAAAACTGGTTCCTTTTAATGTAGTTCTGCTTCCTTTATCATCCACATTGAACTCATTCCGAAACAGGTTTGCAAACTGTGTTCCAGTCCACCAACTGGTAAAGTCGGTTGACCCGGTAATACTAAGTCCATAATTGATAAAAGTAGCCAGGTTCTCCGGTTTTAAAAAGGTCAGGTTTTGCTGACCAAAACCGCCTACAATATTGCTGATCACATTATTACTGCGGCTATAAGTGAGGTTGACATGATATTTTGACTTAAAACTGTACCCGAATTCAAAAGAATTTACCATTGCTGGATGCAAATAAGGGTTTCCTTCCTCATAACTAAATGGGTCTACATACACTCTAAAAGGATTCAGGTCCCAATAACTCGGGCGCTCAATCCTTCTGCTGTAACCAACCTGCAGCTTATGATTTTCTGTCAGTTCCTGATTTAGAAAGACACTGGGAAATACTTTAAAATATTCTCGGCTTACCAGTGAATCTGTAGTGATCTGATGCCCCTTAGTGAAAGTATACTCCCCTCTCAGTCCGATCTGGACACTAAATTTCCCAAAAGCCTGTTTTAGATTAACATAGCCTGCCTGGATCTGTTCTTTATATTTAAAGTGGTTACTGGTGCCATGATCCGGCAGATAAGTCTCATTCCTTAAAGTATCATATTTCAGATTATTTTCAGTCCGGACATCACTCCCTTTCCAGCCTGCGTCTAATTTTCCTGAGCTCCCCAATGGCAATGTATAATCCAGCTTAGCCACATATATATCATTGCTGGAGGGAAGATCTCCCCTTCTGGATGCCGGAGTCCGCAATGCTGCCCCTGAAGGATCCATATACCGGGTATCCAGCTGCTGGTCCATTTTAGAAAAATGACTTACATAATCTACATCCATAGTCAGTTCATGTCCGCTATCGCTAAAACGGTGGAGGTAATTGATATTGTAAAGCATATCTTCCCACCGCTCTTTCCCTTCTGTAAGCGTTCTGGTATCCCATAACAGCTCCTTCCCCGTACCATTGTATAACCCGTTTTTTGTAGTTTGAATAGAAGGATATTTTCCGACACCTCCGTTGATCAGAAAGCCCAGGGTATTCTTTTCATCGAGGAACAGGTCCAGTCCGGCACGAAAGTTCTGAGAACGTAATTTTGCCGTTTCTACTGTTTCCTGTCTGGAAATTCTCGAAGGAAACTGCGCAGCCTGCTGATCAGAAAAGAAGGTCCGGTCTGTATGCGTATAGCCTTTTAAATTCTGATAGAAATAATTATAGTTCCCAAATAAGTTTAGCTTTTCTGTCCGGTAGTTTAGATCTGTTCCTCCGCCAAGGTGGGTCCCCCTTCCTGCTCCTCCATTCAAAGAGACATTTCCATTCCATCCCGTTTTTACATTTTTCTTTAACAGGATATTGATGATCCCTCCTTTACCCGCGGCATCATAACGGGCAGATGGGTTTGCCATAATTTCTATCCGGGACACTGTATTTGATGCGGTACCACGAAGCAGGTTTGCCAGCTGGCTCCCCGATAGGTAAGTCAGCTTCCCATTGATCATTACTGTTGTACCTGGTCTTCCTTTCAGACTGATTTCGCCTTTATCATCAACTGTCACTCCGGGAGCTTTGGATAACAATTCCAATGCTGTGCTTCCCTGGGCCATTACACTGTTTTCTACATTCATCACCATTCGGTCCAGGCGCTGCTCAATCAAAGGCCTGGAAGCAGCAATCTCTACGGTACGGAGCAGCTGTTTATCTTCTAATAGCTTAATATTTCCTAAGGACAATACCTGATGGGGTCCACTTAAATCTAACAAATGACTGGTGTAGCCCAGATAACCTACATAGCTGATTTTTACTTTATAGCTTCCTTTGGACAATTCGTTCAAGTGAAAGTATCCCAGAGAATCGGTCATAACAGTGGCAACCTTTAAGGAGTCCTGCGATTTTAACAGGTAAATTCCGGCATAGGAAACAGGCCGATCCCGTTCATCCAGTAACCGGCCTGTTATACGGTGAGATTGAGCATAAACATGGAGAGAACAAATAAGCAGGCATAAAAAGGACAGTACGACTTTCATATCTTAAGGATCATTTACAATAAATTTGAAAAAAATTAGACTTGCGGTATCATTTTCTTCTTCTTGCTCTTCTTTTTGCGGTGCCACCAGACATAAAACCCGGTAATGGGCAAACTCGCACAAATCAAACTGGCAATGAAGTAGAGTATTTTGGTAGTCAGCCCTCCGATAGCGCCGACATGCAGCCCGTAATTCACCGTGCGCAGCCAATTGGCAAAAGGAAGCTCAGAAACCCTGGCCCTGGATTGCGGCAATAATTCCAGCGTATTGGGGTCTATAAATAAGTCGCGCCAATGGCCGTTAACCATATCCGTACAAACATAAATCGACTCATCAGGTTCGTCGGGAAACCCTACAATGATGTCATTTACATTATGTTCTGCAATTTCTTTTCTAACTTTCAACCAGGCCTTATCTATCTGAAAGTGTACCGTATTCTGGGGATAAGGAATGATCTCAGCCGGTTTTTTTCGTTCTGTAACTTTTCCACCAGCCAGCCAGTATACCCCTTTTGAAAACCAGGAGAAACTCATGATCAATCCTGTTGCTGCCATTAAAAGGCCCAGAAGCAAAGAATAAAAACCCAATACATTATGTAAATCATAATTGAGCCGCTTAAAGCGGGCAGACCATTTAATTTTAAAGCTTTTATCTACATTGGTCTTGCTCCACTTTTTTGGAAACCATAAGATCAGCCCACTAATCATCAGGAAAAAAAAGATGAACGTACCCCAGCCTACAATCTGACGACCGATCTTTCCTTCCATCCATAAATGACGGTGCCCCTCGTCCATGAAATGAAAGATGTCATCATGATCTTCTATGGCAAGAATTTCGGCGGTGTATGGATTTACATAAAGCACAGAATCAGATTCCAGGTCAATATGGGCAGATTTACTTAAACCATGGTACCAAATGGAATGGATCTCTTTTCCTGGCAGCGTTACAGATAGCGCCTCCCGGATTTTAGACGGAGGCATCAACTTACTTTCATCCTGTGCTACAACCTTAGTCCAGGGTTGTGTCAGGTCTTTAATTTCCTGTTCAAATACCAACACGCAGCCAGTAAGACTAATAATGAACACGATGATCCCCGAGGCTAGTCCAAGCCAGAGGTGGAACCAGGCATTTATCTTTTTAAACAACATGGATAAGATTTATGTCTGGTAGAAATATAAAGGCATAGAGAATGCCTGTAACAAAAAATGTTTTATTTTGCATTGCTTTTAGATGATAATCGATTTAGAAGTGACCTCATTTAGTTGAGGGTAAACCTGGCAGGTACGAACTGCCAGGTTCTTTTTTATTGCATTAGAGGGGGGGGGGAGTATCATTATACCATATGTATCGTTCCTTTCTATTGGTTTAAGTAGTTTAACCTGCTCTCACTATATAGAATTATCACAACTCAGGATTTCCCCCTATTCTATTTAGAATTATTTTAAATAGAAAACCATATTAAAAGATCTTTTTAAGAAAGGGCACCCAAAAGATGAAGTTGATGCATACTGTCTTTCAGGCCTGGATAAAGCTGTTGGTAGATCCTAAACATTTCTACATACAACTTATGATTTTGCTGGTTTGGCTTAATGGTTTGTTTGCCATTCTTAGAGGAAGGATATTCCGTCTGTAACCCAACTGCTTTTATGGCCATATAGGCTGCACCAATAGCCGAGGCGTCTTCTGTTTGCAGGAGGACAATATCCTTTCCGGTAATATCAGCCAGGATTTCCATCCATATTCTGGAATGTACAAAGCCACCACTCACATTGATTTGCCTGATCTCTTCGGAGTATTTTTCTACGGCAAGAAGCACATCATTCAACGCATAACAAATCCCTTCCAGCACTGCGCGGGAAAAGTGTCCCTGACGGTGATGAAGCCTAAGGCCAAAAAAAGCGCCGCAGCTTTCTGAATCCCATGTCGGAGCTCGCTCACCCGTCAGATAAGGAAGAAAGATCAGTCCTGCGCTCCCTGCCGGAATGGTTTCAATTTTTTCAAAAAAAGACGTATAATCCTCAGGAGAGAGTTCTTCTCTACCTAAAGAATGTTTAAGAAACCATTGCAGCGCTATCCCCCCGTTATTTACCGGGCCGCCGCAAACATACTTCTGTTCATCCAGAAGATAACTGAAGGTCATCGCCTCTTCGTTAAAGATCGGGTCTTTACTGGAAATACGCACTGCGCCACTTGTTCCAATTGTCAATGCTGCAATTCCCGGGTCAGTGGCGTCGCTCCCGATATTAGCCAGACAGCCATCACTGGCGCCGATTACAAATGTTACCCCCCAATCATCTTTCCTGCTGTAACTTGTGCTAACCGGAACAGATAAACGCTCCGGAACAAGGTTTGCCATCGCTAAGGCTTCAGTACTCCAGGCCAATGATTTTATATCAAATAATCCAGTACAGGAAGCTATTGAATGGTCTATTTTGAACTCTTTAAATAGCCGGTACCAGATGTATTCCTTGATCGAGATAAATTTATAGGTCTGTTTAAATAACTCCGGATTGTTCTCCGCCTGCCAGATCACCTTACAAAGCGGAGACATTGCATGAATCGGTGTTCCGGTTGTCTTATAAATCTTCATTCCCTGATCGGATGCTTTTATTCTCGATGCAATCTCTGAACTACGGGAATCAGCCCATGTCATCATAGGAGCAAGAGGATTACCATTCTGATCCACATTAATAAGACTGTGCATTGCACTGCTTAATCCGATCACCACCGGGCTTGCTCCATTTCTAGCTACTATTTCACGGATACAAGCTGTAAAAGCTGTCCAGATTACCTCAGGATCCTGCTCGCTATAACCTGGGATTGGTGAATAAGATGGATAAAATTCCTGGAAGGAATCCACAGGTTCATAATTCATGTTCAGTACAACAGCTTTTGTACTTCCCGTACCGATGTCTATTCCCAGAATGTATTCCATGATCTAAATTTAGATGCAATTTATATTTTTAATATCAGAAACCCGTTCAAAAGCAACCTGCACATATCGATGAAATTTTGATTCATCAAAGTTAAGCCAGCAATCAGTATAAGCTTTTATTCTATTCCCTAGAATTAAAACAAGCTATAAAAATCCCTCAAAAAACACCTTAACATCAACAAAAAACCGTATTGTTAAAATAAATCGCTTTTGACGACAACCCGTTGCTATTTTTTCTATAGCTTTAAGCAAAATTTATCACAAATATAAAAGAATGAAAAAACTACTACTATCACTAACAATTGCTACAGCTGCACTAACTGCTTCTGCTCAGACAACCCCAATTACTTTCGGAGTAAAAGCCGGAGCAACATTTCCTACTGTGTCGATGTCGGAATCAGAAGGCTCAGACCTAAAATTAAACACCTCTTTCTATGTAGGAGGTACTGTAGATTTTGCAATTGGAGAAACCTTCTCTATTCAGCCAGGAATCACCTTTTTAGGTAAAGGTTTTAAAATGAATTCTACTGAAACCGAAGAAGGGGTTAATGTAAAGACTACAATTAAGTCAAATGTATGGCACATTGAAGTTCCTGTAAATTTTCTTGCTAACATTCCTGTTGGCGATGATAAATTCTTTATAGGAGCAGGACCCTATTATGGAATCGCAATTTCCGGAAAAAACAAAGCAGAAGGAAGTGCAACACAAGATGGACAAACTGTGAAAATATCTACGTCGGAAGATGTTGATTTTGGCAAAGATGGCTCTCACAAACGTGGTGAATTCGGAGTAAACTTTTTAGGCGGTTATCAGCTAAGCAATGGCTTTAACATCCATGCTGGTTATGGATTAGGTTTAAGCAATATCGCTAAGGACGCTGATGGCATTAAAGTAAAAAACAGAGTGCTGTCAGTAGGTGTTGGTTTTTCTTTTTAAAACCTAACGCCCAAGATGTTCTACCTAAAAAAATGAGCCCGATAAATTATCGGGCTCATTTTTTTATTCGAAAAGAATAAATTTATAAACTATGCGGTTAATCTCACTCTTACCTGCACCGGAATAATGGTTTCACCATTATCCAATGTTACTAAAAACATAAAAGCAATTTCACCATTTGCAACAACCAGTTTGCTATTAGCTTCTGAGGAGGCCTTGAAAGCCGCAAGGGTGGTCTGAAATACAGCAGTCTTTCCATTACCAGCAATCGGCGTTGTAATATACTTCGCATTAGCAACTCCCCCCGGCTGAATAGCTGTAGCGCCTCCCAATACCTTTGTAATCTCTTTTATCGATCTCGGAGAGTTATCAGGAATGGCTAACGTAAACTTAAGTGGAGCATTTAAGTCTGCAATAGACATGGAAATATAAGGGTTAAACCCATAAGTAGTTGTTCCAGGGAAAGTAACCGGTGTTTCAGGCAAATTGTCTTTATAAAATTGACCGTATTCTTTCTCACAGCCTGTCATTCCAATTGTCAGGAACAAGACCAGTATCATATATATCTTTTTCATATCATTAATTAGTTTACATCCCACCAAACTTTTACATTTGGCAAAATACCTGTTTTAAAATTAGGATTACGTTGTATCTCCTGACTGATGTACTGTAGCCTAACCGGACGGGTTCCATCTATACCAACTGCATTCTGATGTGGCAATAAATCAGGATAACCTGTTCTTCTCCAGTCTGTCCATTGCTCAAATCCATTTCCAATCAAGGAGATATATTTTTGATTGATAATCTGTTTTATTTTAGCTTCATTATTCCCTGTTAACGTTGCAATAGTCGGATTCGCCGTAAAGAAAGCAGCTATATTTGCATCAGACACTCCGGCAGATTTCATCGATTCCGTTATCCCTTCCGTATACAATGCCTGCGGATCACCAGCAGTCCCTAACCTCAACGCTGCTTCGGCAAGAATAAATGCGCGTTGCCAGTTGGAAACTAACCTTACCGGCCCTTCTCCATTTACTCCGGTTACATAATCACCAAGCTGAGAACGCGTTCCAAAAGCAGGAACCGTTCCTGCAAAACCGTTATCCACAGTTACGTAGTTTGCTCCCGGCTTAGTAATGAAGGCAGTTAACCTAGGGTCGTTTGTCTCCTGCAATCGTGTTAAAAATCTGGTACTAATCAATTGATCCGTTCTAAAAGCACTAATCCTTGTATACTCATAAACAGGACTTCTGCTACCAACAGCTGCACCAAACTTAACTTCCAGGTTTTCATTATTATTCTTGATATAACTATCAGAAGCCAGCACTTCATCTATAATCGCTTTTGCTTTTACGGGTTCAACCAAACTGATTTGAAGTGCCAATTTAAGCAAGAGTGTATTTCCAGCTTTTTTCCATTTTGTAAGATCTCCGCCATAAACCACATCGTCAGTTTTAGGTTTTAGCAACCCTTGCTTATCGAGATCCTTGATCCCCTCTTTTATCAGATCAAAGAGGCCCTGAACATTTGCGTTCCCCAAATAAATATCCTTTTGAGTATCTATTTTTGGTTGAGTGGCATCATTTCCTCTTAACGCGTCTGAATATGGAATATCTCCCCAGCAATCCGTTGTCATGCCAAAAGTATAAGCCATCATTATCTTTGAGATTCCTGAATAAATCGGCGACTGATATTTACCTTCATTTTCGATAATTTTTTTATAATTTATCAACGCAGCGTCGTATATTTCAAGACGCCATTGGTTTCCAAAATCATCACCATCCGTATTGTATCTATCCCATCTTAAAGGGCTATTGCCCGCACCTGCAGTGACATCAATCAGCACAGAACCGAATCTGTTCAATTCGTTAGAATTTGCGAATGCCGAACCCACAAGTGCTCCTGGCAAGACTACCGAAGGAGGAACATCCAGAGGATTGTTAGGCGTTTCATTAACATCAAGAAATTTCTTACAAGATGCTGTGCTCAGAACTAATGCTGCAATGGCACATAATGATAAAATTTTATTAACTCTTATATGTTTCATAATCGTTTTTACTAGAAAGTTACTTTAAGATTGAATCCATAATTTTTGGTTGCAGGGATACCATTAAAATCAACACCCTGCATATTACCTGCACCAGAACTATTAATCTCAGGATCCTGAGGGAAACCAGGGGCAAATAACCAAAGATTTCTAGCACTAAATCCTATACTAACTTGTCCAAAAGGTGTTTTTGTTAACATCTTGGCGGGTAAAGCATAAGCAAGAGCAACCTCTCTCAGCCTATATGCTGTTGCATCAAAAACCGCACCTTCAGAAGCCAAACCACCTAAACCAGACCAGTAAGTCTGAGCAGAAACCTGAATATTATTCGGTCTGTAAGTTCCATCTCCGTTTGCTATTACTCCAGGAAGAATTCTAGGCAATTCTCTGTCTACCGCAGTCATGGCAACTGAGCCTCCGGAACGCATATCGGTTTGACCAAATGAATAAATCTGACCTCCTTTATTGATATCAAATAAGGCAGATAATGTTAATCCTTTATAGGTAAACCTGTTATTGATTCCAAGAATATAGTCTTTCTGCGGATTCATAATTACACTATTTGGAATACCCGGTGCAAAAGCACCCGTTTCGCCGTTAACCAGCAGCTCTCCATTCGGAGTTCTTGCATTTGCAGTAGAAATAACCACTCCATGAGGATAACCAACTTTTATTGATGGATTGATACCAATAAACGCATTTCCCGTGATCGGTGCACTGTCTACTCCTTCGTCAATAGATAAAACTTTATTTCTGATTCTCGTAAAGTTCATGGTAACATCCCAGCTAAAATCAGCTGTTCTAACAGGGGTTGCATTTAATTGCAGCTCAATCCCCTTGTTTGTCATTTCGCCAATGTTAGTTGTTCTTGTGTCGTACCCTGAAGAATTAGATACCGCAACATTCAGAATCTGTTTTGTACTTCGGGTATCAAAATAGGTAAAGTCTAGGCTCACTCTATTTTTTAGTAAGCCCAAATTAAATCCTCCTTCGTATGAAGTGACAAACTCAGGGCCCAAATTAGGAGAGCCAATTCTAGTACTTACTCCAAATCCTGGGATACTATTCCCTCCAACGGAGATCGGAAATGTAATATTTGCCGTATTGTTTCCGTAAGCAGACTTAACATAAACGGAATTTAGTAAATATGGATCAGCATCCCGACCTACCCTGGCAATATTTCCTCTGATTTTAAGGTAAGAAAGCCAGTCTGATTTGATATCAAATACCTCTGTTGGAACAAAACTAACCGCTACTGAGGGGTAAAAATAAGTGTTTTTATTTGTTGGCAATGTAGAAGACATGTCTGCTCTTCCAGAAAGCTCCATAAACAAATAGGACTTGTAATCTAATGATAACTGACCATAATGCCCTACCAATCTACGTGTTTCCCTTGTAGCAGTTGAGCCTGTAAACACAGTACCATTACTCACATTATCAAAGCCGGGAATAACCAAACCTTCGGCAACAATTTCGCTAGCCCTTAATGTTCTTTGATTAATGTTTTGTCCTAACAACAATGTAGCATTTAGTCCCGGGGTAAATATGTCATTCTTTCTCATGTTGATTAATAAATCACCATTATACTCCCCTCTTAGTATCCCCGACTCACCTAGAAGACCTCCTGGATTTCTGGCAGCACCAATTCTATTGATCGCATTTTTATCATCCTGATAAACATCTCCTGTTATTCTATAGCCAATATTAAGCCAATCTGTAATATCATAACTGATCGAAGTGTTACCAAATACCCGATCAACCTTATTGTCTAAATATTCATTCTCCAAAGACCATCTGGGATGATTTTGCCCCGGCAGAAAATAGATACTGTTTCCAAGATCATCTTTATACCTAGAACCATTTAAATCAAAACTACGCGGTATCCTGGTGATTTGACCAAAAGCACTTCCACCGTTTCCGGTAATCGTATTTGAGGTAAAACTCTTCACGTAAGTGACCGTTCCACCCAATTTAATACCATTTTTTAGTTTGGTATTTCCACCAACCTGTACACTATGTCTTTGATACTTGGAACGGTCAATAATCCCGTTCTGTAAGGTACTCCCTAAATTCACGACAAAATTATTGTTCTGATCTCCACCAGCAATATTTAAGCTGTTCTGTAAGATTGATCCTTGCTTATAAAAGTCTTTTATGTTATTCGGATATGCTATATATGGCACTACGCCCGCGTAACTTGTTGTAACTTCAGATATCGTTCCAAACTTAGGTCCCCAGGAGTTGGTACTGGTTTCAACAAAATTATTCTGTGTTCCCTGTCCATATTCATTCTGAAAATCAGGAAGATAACTCACATTCTGCATATTATATGAAGAACTAAATGTCACTTCAGTTTTTCCCTTCATTCCCGACCCATCTTTGGTGGTAATCACAATTACACCTGCAGAAGCCCTGGATCCATACAAAACTGATGCAGCCGGGCCTTTTAAAACGTTAATAGAGGCAATACTCTCAGGATCTACATCAGAAAGACGACCTGAAGGCTGAGATCCAAATAATGTGTTCTGAGTATTATCTACTCCATTGTTAAAAATAATCCCATCTACAACAATAAGGGGCTGATTATTTCCATTAAAAGAAGTTACCCCTCTAATGTTAATATTGGTGGATGCACCTGGAGCACCTGATGAACTGGTAATATTTACACCAGTCACCTTTCCCTGTAAGGTATTCAAGAGATTGGGGTCCGACTTTTGTGCAACCTCGTCACCTTTAACAGTTTGAGTTGCATATCCAAGCGAGCTTCCCTGTCTTTTAATACCGAGAGCAGTCACTACGACTTCGGAAAGGACTTTTGAATCTGGTACTAAAACAATATCTGCAACTGTTGAACTGCCGATTGTTTTACTTTGTTTTACGAAACCAAGATAGCTAAATTCGAGCTCTGTTGCACCGGCAGGAACCTGAACAGAATACTTTCCGTTTGCCCCGGTTACCGTGCCGCTTTTAGTTCCTTTTACCTTCACACTTACCCCAGGAATTGGCAATTTATCTTCCTTTGAAGTAACTGTACCTGAAATTGTTCGCTCTTGAGCCATTGCCGTTATAGCAATAAACAACAAAACGAACAAACTTTGTAGAAGTTTTTTCATAATCTGAGTTGGTTGGTTAATTTATTTGCAATAATAATGTAAAATAAATAACACATACAAATTATTTGTCGAATAATCACAAAAAAAATAATTTTATGAAATCTTCTTATTACAAAACGCTATGAGTTATAATTAGAATTGCAAAGTTTACTATGGTTTTTCACAACACACAGATAAACAACAACATGACTAAGTCTCACAAAACAGGATAATTTTCCTTTATCGTAAAGCAGATTTTTGAAAATTGCTCCAAAAAGAAAAAGAGAAAAAAACAGCATAGACAAAAAATGACACCGCTTTTTTTTTATTTAAAACTTTCTTTTACCACAAAACCCGGCTTTTTATCTAAGCTATACCTGAAATTCAGGTTTACCGGCCCTTGTTTTTGACTAATCTTCAACCTCTCGGGCAAGTTCAAAGAACTTTGATTAAAATTTAAGGTATTATCCTCGTTAACTCTGATCTCGGTCATATAACAAAGCTGTTCATCTTCTAAAATATTGACCCGAACGTCCTGATCAGCAAATTCCCAGTTTCTCAATGAGGAATTCTGGATAATTGAATACATCAATCCTTTATTAAAATTAATGAGTTCAGCTATCTTTTCTGGTTCTTTGTTTCCGTCATTTAGCTTGCAAAGCGACACCTTAATTTCCTCTGGCAGAAAAACAACTTCTTTAGGCAGTTGACTTGCTAAATTGAGCATGATTGCTACCTGCGGCTCCGTAATTAAAGCCCGATTCATGGTCTCACTTATCACAATATCGATTTCAGAAGAAGAAACGTCCCATACTGTGGCATCGCATTGATGAATGTTTTTAACATAGGGATCCAAATCAAATAAATTAATTACTTCTTTTAATTTCGCGATGCTTTCTGGGTTAATCTCCAGGAAAGTAAATTGAACGTCTTCGGGTGCTAGCAGCATCATAACCGGTAGCGCAAGCGCTGCGAACGGCCCTGTCCCAGCATATAGTACATGAACAGGCTTTTTACTTTGATTTACCATTTTCAGCACAGAAGAATAAAGTCCCCTTGAAAATCGCTGTGTCCTTAAAACTTCTCTGATACACCTTGCCGCCCAAAAAGTGCCGATTGCATTGCCATGAGTCGTTTGAATATCTTCCCTCCCTGCGGTATTGTTGACATCGAAATACTCAAATAAAAGATCGGCATAGCCCATCACTGCCGGAGCGAGCTTATCATGAAAGTCTCCGTCTTTGAGTAGATCTCTGCTATATTGTAAAAGGCGCTTTTTTAACTCTTGTTTTTCCATCAATTTGTATATTTCGGTAAATGTAGCGCCTTAGTTCCGGGCCAAAATGGCCACTAATTCGGCTACCGAATTTAGTAAGATGTTACCATCGAGATTATCAAATATAGAAAAATCAATCAAGCCCAGGCTTCCTCCCTTCAAAATCACCCCTAGCATTTTTTTAACTCAAAAATGGGTACATGTGGGCTAGACAAGAATGAAGACCCTTGTTCACAAAATAAGAGCGTTTAAACAACTCAAATTCCACGGCAGCATTACCCTCATCTCAAGGTTAGAGATAAGCTTAGACACACGGATTGTGCGTGAAAATGTTGGAATTTATTCCCGTACCTTATGTGTTAAAATATTAATTGATTATACTAATTAGGGCACTTTAATCCGAAACAAGGGGGGGGGGGGGCAATTTCGTCCAGAATAACTGGCCAGATTATTTACGGAATAGCTGCCACATCCTCCGAATTTCCCACTAGTCCGAGTTCGACTATTTTATCCTACTTGAGCTGAAAATTATTACACTTTCTCTTAAATGAGTAATATCAGGACTATGCTTGGTTTTCCGTCTTTTTATTTCTCGGAGAATCCCTATTTCACGTAGATGCCATCCTGCTTTACATCCAATATCACCAATAATTAAATCTACAGGAATTTCCTTATTTGCGTATGCTGAGTTTGACACTACGAGCCAAATTTGAGCGTCTTTTTCTGCACGCTTTTTTAGTGAACACAGAATATTGAACATATCTTCAAAATACGCTTGTACCATTAATGGAATATCTCGATGCATTAAGGCATCTTTGTTACCATTAATATGGTTAATGGAATCATTATACAGGGTTCCAAAGTCTTTTAATTTGGGCAACATCCATTTTGCCTGCACATGAGAACGAACTGTTCGTAGTCTTAAATCATACAATTCCTGACCTGAATTTACAAATTTCCCTAAAAAAAGCTCTGGTCTATATATATCAGTATAATCAAATGTATTAAGATATGGTGGTGATGTTATGCAAAGCTTAAATTTGTCAAATTCCTGAGAATCATCCAAAACTCGTCTACAATCACCGTTAATTATATTTGGTTTTCTATCTATAATCTGAGCCTCAATATCTTCTTCTACTCTCTGAATATTTTCTTCGAAAGACATTAAAAAAGTCTCTTTATCAAAGTTTCGTTGTTCCCATGTTGGGCGATATCTTAAACACTTTCCGTCTTTTTTTGCATTGCAATTGGACATAGCAGACGACATCAAAGAAAGTTTAAATAGATTCTGAACACTTTGATTATTTAACGATTTAACAGCCTGCCATCCTCCTTCAAATGAAGACAATATACTGTCGTTAAACAGCCACTTCTTATTATCAATGGTTTTCGAAAATGTTGAAAATCCAATTAAATTAGAATTAAAACCATTTTCAATTCCCTTCAAGACCTTGGATTTAGCTATATTGAGTTCTAAAGCGGTAGCATTTTCATTTTTTACACTAGAAAGAAACGCCGTAAATGGATTAACTTCAATTCCTAGGGAATTATAACCATTTGTACTGGCAGTCAAACTCGTTGTGCCACTACCATTAAAAGGATCGATGATCAAATCATCAGGTCCAATATTGGCTAATTCGATTGCTTTCTCTACCAAATAAGGTGAAAACCCCTCTTTATAGTAGTACCATCTATGTCTAGGCAAAGAGACGGTATTTTCAGCATTAGAGTACCCAGAATCTTTTAAATTAAAATCTTGATTTATGGGCATTAATTTAGGTATTTAGGTTCCATAAAAAATCTAAAGGGACTAGCAAAATCTGTCCTATTCCTATGAAATTCCGGTTCGTATTGGATCTCACTATTCACATATTTCATAGCATTATTTTGATTAAGTTGAACTGTATTTGTATTACACAACGCTCTTCGGGCATCAAATATAACCAAGTATCCTTTAGAAACATAAGTAGGAGCCTGTTTTAGATTCTCATCTAAATAATTTGCCAATTGTGACGCACCTGATAATGCTCTGGCGTCAGTATAGATTTGGGTAAATTGCTTTTCTCGCCTATGTAATGATTTTCCAAGCCATTTTATTTCTATTAAGGCTAACCTATTTACTAAAGACCAAGTTATTTTAATATCTACTGGATGAGAGCGGTCAACAACCTGTTCTGGGCGAGCTTCAGTATTTCGTAGACTAATTTTTAAATATTGTGTTAAAGAATCTCTAAGACGGTGCTCTGGTGCCCTCTTGAAAAACAATTGATTTTCATCAAACCAAACATTTTTTAATATTTCACAATCTGAATGTCTAGCAATCTTTGATTTATAGTAGTCCAAAGCTTCGTCAAGCTTTTTGAATGTTTGTATAGCAAAATGACTATCTGCCCCAGGAATGGGAATTAGTTTTTTTGAATCAGTCTTACCGTATATTCTTTCTGTTTCATTATGTTTTTCAAATGTATATATTAAAGCGTTTTCTCTTACAACATCCAAATTAAGCTCATACTCAAGGGCTACATCAATATTACCATTCTCTTTTATCTCTAAAACGATTTTCTCTCCGTTAAGAGGCGTGAGATTTTCTAGGGCATAAATCGTAGTTGGATTTGCTCCCAATGCTGATAAGTAATAAGCTTTATCTAATGCCAAATAGATAGTAACCGACTGAAAACCATTATAATTTAAATATTTATAAATATTCGCAATTGAATCTGTTAAAAAAATCAGGCTGTCTTCGGAATCATAATCATCCAAAATCATTGTGGCAAATTGATTTTTTGCAATCTTTTTGAAATAATCAACCTGTATCTGATCAGTTATCATAACGCAATAAGTGATTTGAATTTAATGATTCTATCCAAACGATAGCGGGTCCAATTAAGCTTTTGTATTGCCCTTCGAGAGCTGTTTTTAATGAAGCAAATTGAATATGAAGTGCTTCTGTTGCAGGGTTTGAGCTTTCGAGTAAGCTTTTACTGATATGTGAATTTCGAGCAGAAAATACTACAGGCTCTTTTGTTAGGGCTTCTTTGATGACTCCATATGGCAACACAGACAGGCTTTTACATGCAGTTTCAAGATATGAGCATCTCCAACTTAATTGTGTTTGTGTCTTAAAAAAATTTAAATTCCTAATCCCTTTTTCCGTTATCTGATAAAAATCCTGATCCGTTTCTACTATGGATCCATTGGAAATCAATAGATCCAACGAGGACTGTATATCCGAACTATATGGGCTCCCTAAATTACTCTTAATAAAAGCACAATTCCATTCACTCACTGTACGGCCATCATACAGTGAAAGCAGACAGCTTAAATATGCAAAAAATTGGATTTCAGATAGAGAAAAATCGCCTATTCTTGACTGAAGTTTACTACCTATTAGGAGGGTATCTAATATTGACTCTGGCTTGCCCATCTATTCTCCAAGTTTAGTTTCAATGTTAGAATACGCCTCTTCAATACGTTCACTTTCTTGTTGTTGAACATCTGACAACAGCGTCCAATTTGTCATTCTTTCGAGAGACATTCTCTCGATTTTGCAAATAGATGCTAACTCAATCAATAGCTGAGAGCTATTAATATTAGCTGTCATTATGATTTTGTGATTTGACTTAGCAAAATCAGCTAACATTTTTCCAGCACGACTCTCATAAGCAATATCAAGAGACCCCTCAGGAGTGTCAACTAAAAAGGTTGCAGATTCTGTACTAAGCTCTATTAACGCCATACGCAAGGCTATATCAATAAAATAGCGTTGACTTTCTGACAATTGGAACGCATCCTTTCTTCTGGAATTCTGAATATTAAGAGATAAGTTAGCTCCTCTTGTCGATGTAGATAGTTCAATACTAATGTCTAATCCTAAGAAGCTTTTTGCATAATCATTAAAAATAGGAATAAAATCAGACTCAGCACTTATATATCCTTGGTTTAGTACTTTTTCAAGCTTTTGAAGTTCATCCCGAACAAGACTTCGCTTGGTGGAACTTTCGTCTTTTTGGGC
Source organism: Pedobacter steynii (assembly GCF_001721645.1). Lineage (NCBI taxonomy): Bacteria > Pseudomonadati > Bacteroidota > Sphingobacteriia > Sphingobacteriales > Sphingobacteriaceae > Pedobacter > Pedobacter steynii. Next base: position 1,191,775 of record NZ_CP017141.1, read on the forward strand.
AGAGTACCTAGAAATCTGATCCTCGTATCCCTTAATTAAATTGGAGTAATCATTTTCTTGCTTGAATTTATGTATTCTTCTTAATACCTCTTCATTCGCTTTTTCTATGTCATATATTTTGTCGCTCAAAACCTTATTTTCGGACATAAGATGATCGTGTTCTTGAATTAAGCGATCTTTCCTTGACTGAAAATTTGCGATTTGATGGGATATATCAGACAATTTTAAATCTAAACTAGTTAATTGTTTAAAATACTCCTCCTCCTGTTTTTCCTCCTCATCCTTTTTTTGTCCTTCAATCAATGAAACTAAAGCCTGGATAAGATCATCAAATTCCTTTGATGAATATATTCTAAGCTTTAAGTCATTTAATATTTTGATAACCTCGCTATTTCTTTCTAAAGGTATATCCTCCTTTAAAGATTTATTAAAAATACTTTCATACTCGCTTCTCAAAGCAGACGCTTTTAATGAAAAATCAGAAATATTGAGATCACATTCCTTTATCTCAATGATTTTTTTATCAATTTCTAGATTGATTTCCTCCGTTTTTTCTATAAAAAATTTATGCTCCTCGTAAATCTGGATGTTCTCAGTATCATCTGTTTTGGAAGCATTAACTGATTTCATAATGCCATTCAATTCATTTCGTGTCTTCGTAATCTGCCATTGAAGATTTCGAAAATCAGAATCATGCTTATTGAATTCTTTTCTATATTTATCTGCTAGCTTAGCCTTGTCAGCATCAACTCCAAAAACCAAATAGAGCACGCGTTCCATTACGCTTTCATCCCAAAAAAGAAGTTGATGACTTTCATCAAATGTAAACACGAACGATTGCAAAAAAACAAATTGATCGAAATGCGCAAGTTTTACATCCTTAGTAAAACAAGTCTTATACAATTCATTCAAATCTGAAGTAGTCATTTCGTTTGAAACAATAAGATCTTCAGTAGGAGTACTCCTTTTAAATAATCTTAACTCATCAGGTTCGAAGAATCCACGGGTAATTGTATATTTAATATCTCCAATTGTAAATTCGATTGTCACCTCCGCTAATTCATAGTCATCCTCAGAAACTCTCCCATCAAAATATGTTGATGCAAAACCTTTACTTTGATTATAAAATTTCGTTATTTCATTGTACCATGTAAAGCGTCTTTCCGGATTTTTTACAATACCTGTTAATCCAAAATTTATTATGGTAATAAATGTAGACTTACCTAGACCATTCGCCCCAGCAAGGCAAAAAACGTCTTTAGTTAAGTCAATATCCAAAAAGTCAGTTCTTTTATATAGGCTAAAATGGCTTATTTGAACCTTTTCAATAGTAGGAAAAATAAATTTTTTCAAGATTTAGCGTTTCATTTTGCGAAAAATACATATAATCATCTGATTTCGCAATCTTATAGAAGCAATTTATCTTGATAGCGATTTCGAATCCACAATCATTTCGAAATATCATCGCAAAAACTCTCATGGATAATCAAACCTACGCATAACTATCTTAAATTTTCTCGCCCCTTGAGGCAAAAAAAGCCAACAGTTATATATAGCGATTGGCAAAGATCGTGGTCTCGACGGAAGAAAGAACGCTGTTTTTTATAGCTTAAATCGAATCATGGCGGCTCAAATCAGATCATTTTGAATCAAATAAGTTTCCCTTTTATTTACCCTTTCAGGACGAGTAATCATCAAGATCAACCGAAAGGCTTAGATAAATTCGAAGCTCTTATTGAGGTTAGCTGAGCTTTCGACGAATCGCCTTCAAAGTATGCGACTTATCTAAGGATGGCACTTCAAAAAGTTCAATCTCTCCTTTGTCTACCAATATGTTTACTAAAGCAGAACTTGGCCCAAATGAAAAACCTTTCCGTTCAGTCAAAACATTCTGAATGAAATGTTTAAGCCCAACAAATCCAGAAGCATTAGTTTCGGCCCAAATTTGAGTCTCATCGAGCGCTTTCAAAAACTCTTCTTCCGTAATTATATAAATCGAGGAATCAAAAGACGAAAAGAATGATTCCCTTATTGCAATTTTATCAGACGCCGTTAAATCGACTTTATTTTGATCGACATCCTTGATAGCAGAATCTATAATACTCTTCAAATCCGTGGTTAATGATTTCGCCTCATCAAAATCTTGCATCACAAATAAATTATTATGCGCAACTTTATGCCTGATCTTTTCAAGTTGCTGCCATTTTGATTGAAAGTCTTTTTCCTTAAATGCCTTTAGAAAGTACTTACTGTAATTTGGTTTCAGTTTTTCACGAAACTCTTTCAATTGTTCTATTGTGCTTACCATCTCGAGCTGTTCTACAATGTCCTTCTTCTCATTGTACCCTGATGACTGTGAATAAATAAGCTTTCCCAAATCACCAAAGTCAATTAAATAGGCTTGATTGTCGATATGCTTTGAAAATACCCTTTCATTATCCTTTCGCTCTCTTGTCTTTTGCTTCATTTTATCATCAGATGTATGGTTCCACCAATTTGTTCCCAACTGTGTGATAAAAAATTGAATTAAATATTTTCTTAAGAGATTCTCTATTGTATTAATCTGAGGGTAAATTCCTTTTGATATAGTTTCAGACACATCGTCAGTTAATACATACACAGTTTCAAACTTTGCATTTCTCAAGTGCTCAACTATGTCAATTCTAATCCTTTCCATAATATCAAAACCAGTCGCAACCGAAATCTTGAATCCAGCCTTAAAATCAAGCGTTTTTTTATCGTCAAGAATATGAGCATGAAGCTTTATATTTAAATCTTTATCCTCTATATGCTTTTCAGAGTATTCGGCTCTCTTCCAAATTTTTTCATTAGACAATAAATTATATTTTATGCTCCTTTCTGTGGTGATGTTAGTAGAACCGTTCGGATCGATACATATAATCTCAAACTTATAGGTACCAGAAGTTTCAAGTTTCATATAATGGCGTTAATTTCTGGGAAAATAGCACTTTAAGAAGAGCAATCAAAATTTTTAAGCTTTATATGCACTCATTGAAGGTCATTCTTCCTCATTTTTTATGGTGAGCCGAAATCTTCAACTTCTTACAAGTATGCACATAGCTTGAATAAGGGGTCATTATCTTTTGAGAGGGCAAAGAATACCACACTTCTGACCTTGGCTCTGAACTAAATAGCTTTCATCGTTCTCGGACAAGAAAAAGTGGTTAAAATTATGATTAAGCTTAACCCGATCTACCTTTTAAATTTCCACCTTTTTAACTGTTCAGTTGTTCGGCTCGGATTACTATTTCATTGCTATGTACCTCAAATGGCATTTACCTTCAATGGACTGAAACTAGACTTGAGCTCTTTCTCATTTCTCAGTTAAGCATTGCTCATCTATTCTCCTTGGGATTTATCATTATTCTGGGACTAGTAAATAAATCAAAGTCATTTACTTACATATTCATATACTATTATTTATCATTTCCCCTCGGCGGGTAAATGACGTAACTTTGAGATCTCGAATCGAACACTGGATGTATACAAAACCAAGAAATTCCTACAGCATCAAAGAAATCTGTCAGAAAAATATTTTAAAATAATTTTTATCTATACAGGAATTTATTTTCTTGAGCTCTGAAGAACTCATTTTGATGAAGCAAAAAGATCAATCTCAAAGCTCATTAAATCATTTGAAGACCGATCATCTTCAAATTTACTCGCCCCATTTCTAGCCCTTTGAAGCAAAAAAGCCAGCAGTTATGTATAACTACTGGCAAAGTAAGTGGTCCCGACGAGAATCGAACTCATATCTAAAGTTTAGGAAACTTCTATTCTATCCGTTGAACTACGGGACCAATAAACCTATCTAATTACGCTACCATTACCATGGTTTTGTATAGGAGCCACAAAAGTAAGTTTTCCTTCTGAATTTTCAGACATTAATATCATTCCTTGTGATAAAATTCCTTTAATTTCTCTTGGAGCAAGGTTCACAACTACGCTTACCTGCTGTCCAACAACCTCTTCCGGCTTAAAATACTCCGCAATGCCAGACACAACAGTCCGTTGATCTATTCCTGTATCCAGGGTTAATTTTAATAGTTTCTTCGTTTTTTCTACCTTCTCAGCGGCAATAATCGTCGCAACCCGAATATCAATGGCACTAAATTGTTCAAATTGAATGTTTTCTTTAGCTGCAGCAACCACGGCGTTATTTATGGTATTGTCTGCTTTGCTTTGATTCAGTTTATCAATTTGTGCCTGAACCTCTTCATCTTCAATTTTTTCGAATAATAATTGAGGCTCATTCAACTGATGACCGCGGTGAAGCAAATCAGATTTTCCTGCATCAGCCCACTGATGACCGCCATAATTTAACATCTTCATCAATTTATCTGCAGTGAAGGGTAAAAATGGTTCAATCAGGATCTCTATATTCGCTGCAATCTGTAAACTTATATTTAAGATCGTACGAACCCTGTCTTCATCCGTTTTAATTACTTTCCATGGTTCGGTTTCTGCCAGGTATTTATTTCCCAGACGCGCAACATTCATCACCTCCGATAAAGCTTCTCTAAAGCGGTAACTTTCTATTGAGGCGCTAATCTTTGCCGGGAACGCTGCAAGCTCGTCAAGAACCTCCTGATCAACGGGAGTAACGTCCATCCGCATCGGCACCTTACCACCAAAATATTTATGTGTTAAAACAGTTACCCTATTAATGAAATTGCCTAAAATCGCAACCAGCTCATTGTTATTTCTGGCCTGAAAATCTTTCCAGGTAAAATCATTATCCTTCGTTTCCGGAGCTGTGGCAGTTAAGACATAACGTAGTACATCTTGTTTGTCTTTAAACTCCAGCAGATATTCATTTAACCAAACTGCCCAGTTTTTAGATGTAGAGATTTTCTGACCTTCCAGGTTAAGGAATTCATTGGCCGGAACATTATCCGCCAAAGTATAACCTCCATGGGCCATTAACATTGCAGGAAAAATCACACAATGGAAAACAATATTATCTTTACCAATAAAGTGCACCAGCTTGGTTTCTTCATCTTTCCAATAATCCTCCCAATTTCCTTTTGTTAGGCCGGTTTTGTTGATGTAATACTCTTCAGCCTTAGGGTTCCATACATCCAGACGGGCATATTCAAACAATTCTTTTGTAGCAGAGATATAACCAATAGGTGCATCAAACCACACATAAAGAACTTTACCTTCAGCATCCTTAACCGGAACTTTCACACCCCAATCCAGGTCCCTGGTCATGGCACGTGGTTGTAACCCCGCATTTAACCAGGACTGACATTGCCCGTATACATTCGGACGCCATTCTTTATGACTTTCAATATATTCTCTTAGCTGACCTTCATATTTATCAAGAGGCAAAAACCAGTTTTTAGTTTCTTTTCTTACCGGCTGCTCTCCTGAAAGCGTAGATTTAGGATTGATCAGATCTGTAGCATTTAAGGTGCTTCCACAGTTCTCACATTGATCACCATAAGCATTTTCATTCCCACATTTTGGACAGGTTCCGGTGATGTACCGATCAGCCAGAAATGTTTGTGCCTTTTCATCATAATATTGTTCAGTCACCTCTTCCGTAAACACTCCTTTATCATACAGGTTCTCAAAAAAATCAGAAGCCGTTTGATGGTGCATTAAAGATGAAGTACGATGATAGATGTCAAAGGAAACACCAAATTCTTTAAAAGAATCTCCAATGATTTTATGATATTTATCAACGATGACCTGAGGGGTTACTCCTTCTTTCTTAGCTTTAAGGGTAATGGGTACACCATTCTCATCAGATCCACAAATAAATTTCACATCTCTCTTATTCGAACGCAGGTACCTTACATAAGTATCTGCAGGCAGATAAACACCGGCTAAGTGTCCAATATGCACTGGTCCATTGGTATAAGGCAAAGCGGCCGTAACCGTATATCTCTTTATTTTACTATTATCCAAAACTATTTTTATTATTTTGTCAAATATAAGTGTTTTACCCATGATTAAGCAGCCGCCATATTTAAAAAAAGGAGACAAAATTGCAATCGTATCTCCCGCAAAGAAATTACCAGGAGATATCAATAGCGCCATTACTGTTTTGGAACAATGGGGGCTGGAGGTCGTTCTCGGCGAAAGTGTCTATGCCGGACACTATCAATTTGCAGGAAGCGATGCGCAACGGACAAAAGACCTCCAAACCTTTTTAGATGATCCTGATATAAGCGCCATTATTGCCTCAAGAGGTGGATACGGAACCATCAGAATTATTGACGAGCTTGATTTTACCCGCTTTAAAGAACATCCAAAATGGCTGATCGGTTTCAGCGATATCACCATATTACTTTCTCACCTTTTGGCTGCACTGAATACACAAAGTATTCATGGACAAATGCCTAAAACTTTCGATGAAGCTTCTCCGGAATCGCTCGAATCTTTAAGAAAAGCATTATTCGGAGAAGAAGTTTCCTACGAATATGAAAGTGATTTTAAAAATAGGGAGGGCGATGCTACCGGGGTGATTATAGGAGGAAATCTAACCTTATTGGTAAACACAGAAGGTTCAGCCTCTGCCGTAGATTATACAGATAAAATTCTGTTCCTGGAAGACGTCGGTGAGCAGGAGTATGCAATAGACCGTATGATGAGAATGTTAAAACGCAGTGGAAAATTATCAAAATTAAAGGGACTAATTATAGGTGCTTTTAACGCGATTAAACCTGAAGACGTTTTCTTTGGATCAAGCCCGGAGCAAATCATTATGGAGGTTACAAAAGAATACGATTATCCGGTTTGTTTCGGCTTTCCTGTTGGCCATATAGACGATAACAGGGCCTTGATTATCGGAGCCGCAGCACAGCTAACCGTTGGTAGGAAAAAGGTATCATTAAAGTATTTATAATGTCTCCTTATATTTATCCAATCCTCTAAAGTCTAATCTCAATACATTTTTGCCTGCTCTTTCGTTTAAAATGTCAGGGTTTGGCGCTTTCAATTGTAAGCCCGAGATTTTCCCTATTTTCGAAACACTTTCCAGGGTATCAATTAGCCTCACCAGCTGAACATAATTTCCATAGAAATATAATGATTGAGTCATTCCAACAGCGGCACTATCTTTTTCGATTGGGGGTTTAGTTGCGGTATAATCTATACTAACATTTCGTTTAGCAGCAATTTCAGAAACCTTCATCCATAAGTGATCGTTCCAATCATCCCCTACCTGATATCCATTTAGTAACTGATCCAGAGCAACCTGCTTACGCTGAACATATACCGGGTTAAAAGAAAGATCATTTCCCTGATCTGATTTTGCACTAAGCTTATTATGCAGCGTAACTGCTTCAAAAGTTTTACTAAATGCCAAAAACCAGCTTAACAAAAGACCTAACCCAAATAATGGGAGTAACATTTTCTTTCTGTTGGTATAACTGAACTTAGCTAACATATCAATAACTTAAAAACATAGTAAATACCTGAACCTGTTTTTGATCATCGGCAGTATATTTTTCCAGCTTTACTTCTTTCACCCATGATTTATCTTTTAAGGTATAAATCCAATTGTTAACGGCATAAATACTTTCGGTTTGTCCCTTAATCCTGATCACTCCATTCTTAGGCTCAGGTTCATCTAAAATTCCTGTCGTTGTGCTGGATAAGGTGTTTATCTGCAATTCATTCAACTTAATTTCTTTAGGTACTGTTTGTCCGATCTGATCGCAGATATAGGCATAACGAAAGCCCTTGTTCCAGCCTAATTTTAGCAATTTAGTCTCTTTCATCTTGACATCTTCCTCCAGCTTCTGACGGTTCTCAAAGACATAAGATTTTGCTCCGGTCGCATTGATCAAGTCCTGATTGGCGGAGTTATAATGGCTAAACAGCAAAAAATTACCCATTAGCAATACAAAGAAAAACACCAGCATTAACATCCCAATCTGTTTAAATTTAAGTCGTGCTAAAAACTCAGAAAGGTTATTCTTAATTTCATTAGCTTCAACTTCAATAAGATTCAACCGTTCATGGAGAGCAAGCTGAAAAGCAACTGCATATGCTAATAAGAATTGTTCAGGCATGATTTCTATATCAACTTTTATTGGGAATTCAGCTTTTGTATCAGCAGAGAATGAATATTCCTTCCAGTTTTTGTTTTCATCAAAAATCAGCTGATGCCCATCAAATCCAAGTATCTCACCGTATACATTAATTTGCGGACAGATCTGATCCGCTACAAATGGCCCTAAGCTAAAAATTACCACATCAAGACCTATTCCTTTAAACGAAGTAATAATCCGCTCCGCTATTTCCTTTCTTATCACCGCGACATAAGAAAAAGCTCCACTTGGAAAATGTTGTATATAAAATTCCGACAGTTTCATATGGGGAAATAGGTGCTGTAAACTTTGTTCAGTAATTATTTCTAAACCGGCTGTCTTTTTTATTAAGACTCCTTTTCCAGTAACTGTAATGGCTAATGGCCCCTCTAGATCACTTTTTTCTAAAGCCTCAGGCATCATTCCTGAATATTCTTTCTTAGCCTCAATATGAATTTGTTTCTTAGAAATGGAGAGACTTACCAGCCTGACAGAACAACTTCCATCCTGCTTAAGACGAATCTCTGCTCCGCTACAATTGTTTAAGCCACTATTCCAGTTCAGAAAAGAATTCATACTAATAGATAATAGTCGGTTTAATGAAAACAACAGTTACCACTTTGCTATTTGACTTACTTTTACTACTAAACAGCCATTTCAGAATAGGGATTCTAGATAGGAATGGAACCCCCTCACCACTTTCACTACTTTCTGTGCGTTCAAGTCCACCCAAAACTACCATTTCTTCATTTTTCATTCTAATGATCGATTCAAATTTACTAGTAGACGTAGGGGGAGGGGCATTTAATGGAGGGTTGCCAATAAAATCAGAAATATTTACCGTAATGTTTAAGGTAACCTGATCATCACCCGAGACAATTGGCTTTATTTTAATATCCAAATTGGCATCAACAGCAGTAAATTGTTCTGTAATCACGGTCTGACTGGTCAGCGAGGGAATAACATTCTGAGTTTTAGTGCTATAATATTTTTTACTTCCTATGCTAAGAGTAGCTGTATGCCCATTTAAGGTAGATAATTTAGGAACAGAGCGAATATCAACGTTACTATTGTTCTCCAATGCACTCAATTTAACATAAAAATTAGGGGTTACCCTTCCCAGATTAATAGAATTATTTCTTCCCAGCCTGGATAAAAAGCTATTGATAGAATTTGCACCAAAAGTATAATTTAATCCAGGGAATACAGTTCCTCCGGTTTTTATGGTATCCGAAACTCCGGCCGAAATCCCGGTTGAAATGCTTTTACCCTTACGGACGTCAATGAGTGTTACTTCAATTAAGATCATAGGCACCAACTTGTCCAGCTTTTTAATATAGGCCTCAATCTCCGCGATCTGAGGTGAAGACCCTGTTAAAAGAATGGTATTTTGCTCTCTGAACTCTTTAATTTCTACGCCTCTTCTCCACTCTGTAGGAATCATATTCTGTATCGTATCAATAGATCGGTTTTGCAGATGTACTAGTCTATGCGCTCGCAATCCCTCATTTTTGCGATCACCGATCAAATAAATCCCATTTTCTGATCTGTAGGTATAATCTGTTCCCTGAAAAACTGAAGTCAACAGATCATCAAAACCTATATCGTTCACCCTGGAAGTAATGTTTCCTCTAATTTCCGAGTACAGAAAATAATTAGAGTTATTCTCCTGAGCTGCATTTTTTACCAGGTCCAGTATGGGTACATTTACCGCGTCAATGCTGATTAGGGTTTTTCCCTGAACTACCCGGCTTTGAATCCTAAAATTAGCCGGGGCCATATTTCCATCATTATTAAACGGCTTGGGAGATCTCCTCACTGAAGTATTGCGTTCATTATTAATGTATAACTCTTCATCATCGCGCAAAGGTTCAAAAACATATACCTGATCATTCGTTTTTACCACTTTCAGGCTATTTGCAAAGGCCATCTTCTCCAGGGCCGTATCAAAGGGAGCATCGGAAAAAAAAGCAGTAACTTTCTTAGATAACAACCCACTCGGTATCACTACATTTTTATGTGATAGCATCGTAATTTTACGTGCAACAAGTCCCAATGAATCATTGTTTAACTCCAGACTCAAAGTATTATTTTCGGCATTATACCTGGCATTAATTTCCTTCAAGGGAATTACCGGCTTTTGTTCCGCAGCCTTGGTCACAGACATGATAGACCCTATCAGATTAATATCCAACCCATATTCTTTACTTAAAAAAATCAGCACATTCAGCGCTGTTTCGTTTGTAAAGTTGTTATAAATCTTAAAGTTCAGCTGAGGATCAATATTAATATTCAAATTATTTGCCTGCGCAAGCGCACGAAGAAATTCCTGCACAGAAACATTCGAAACATTCATCTGGACTTTCTGGTTTAGCCCCGGAACAGTGATAGCAAGACTTCTCAATCGTTCTTCTACTTGTTTGTGGCGGTCGGAACCTGGTTCTACTTGGGCATTTACGCTATTTGTGCACATCAAAACAAGCACAAAACAGAAAACGGCACACATCAATCGGTTTGTGTAAATTTTGAGGGTCTTCATCAATTTATAAATAGTAGAGGGTATATTTCTTCAATAGTGGTGTAACCAGAGGCAAAAAGAGCAAATGCATTTTCTCCCAATGTTTTTATTCCCCGGTCTTCAAGGAGCTCATTAATGTACATATTTCCTTTCTTAATCTCGAGGGTCAATTCCTGATCTAGGGGAATCACCTCATAGACTGCTTTTCTACCCTTGTAACCCGTATAATAACATTGCTCACATCCTTTGGCAACATAATGTACGTTAACAGGAGCAAAAGGTTTAAACTGCTTTGGATAAGAAGCCGGATCAAATGCTGCCTTCTCTTTACAGTTTTCACATAACAAGCGAACCAGACGTTGCGCTACCGATGTGTTTAAAGTGTTTGCTACAAGAAACGAGGGAATTCCCATATCCATCAAGCGGGATACCGTACCCCAGGCAGAATTGGTATGTACTGTTGAGAGCACCAGGTGACCGGTTAACGCAGCCCTGATCGCCATATTGGCGGTTTCCGGATCACGAATCTCTCCAACCATAATAACATCAGGATCCTGTCTTAGAAAAGTCCGCAGCGCAGAGGCAAATGTAAGCCCGATACTTTCTTTCAGCTGCACCTGGTTAATTCCCTGAAGCGTATATTCAATAGGATCCTCTATAGTTAAGATATTTCGGGTTTCTTTATTAAGGTATTTTAGTGTCGCATACAATGTTGTTGTCTTTCCTGATCCGGTAGGCCCACTGATTAAGATAATTCCATTGGGTCTTTTTACGCCCTGAAGATAATTTGCTAAATCAAAATCCGAAAAGCCAACATGATTTAAATCAATATTAGCCGCATTATTATTCAATAAACGCAGCACCACCTTTTCTCCATGTAAAGTAGGTAAAACAGAAACCCGGATATCGAACTGCTCCTCTCCATTTCTAAAATTAATCCGCCCATCTTGTGGTAGCCTTTTTTCGGCTATATCAAGATTTGACATAATTTTTATCTTATTGATCAGAGCTGGATATTCTGTCTTTTTTAATAGATAACGCTCAACCATCATTCCGTCAATTCGAATTCTTACCCTGCAGCGAGCTTCATAAATCTCTATATGGATATCACTACTTTTCAAATTCCTGGCCTCACTGATCAGGTCATTTAGAAAACTCTCTCCTTCTATAGCCGAGGCCATCTGCTGGATCTGGTGTTGCCCGCTTTCTTTCAGGTAATGTTTATTCAGGAGCATATTAATCGTCTCTGCAGGATGTCCTTCTAAAAAGATCCTTTTACCTAATAAAACCTCTAGCTCATCGGAAAGCTCGGCCCCCTCCTTGTCTTCATCACAAAGCAAAATCAACGTTTCGGTATTGTTTTCTTTTGGTAGGATGCGGTAATGCCAGGCTTGTTCTTTACTTAAGGCATGGATATGTGCAGGGTTGAATTCTTGATTTTTTATTGCCATATCTTTTAAACCACTAAAGTATAAATCCAATTGTCATTGTATAAAGTAATTGCCGGTATCAAAGGATGAGCTATTATGATCATAGCAAACAAAAACGCCTGTAATCCTGCCAACGGAATATGCTTACCCGCATTCTTCTTCTGAAGATAAGCAGTACATAAAGCATAGATCAAAACCAAAAATAGGCTACTGATATAAAACAAGATGTAATTACCTGGCGAAAGATATAAGGTCAATACAACCAGAAACAGAATATCACCCCAACCCAGATGGTCATTGGTAATATCTACAGCTCTTCTATGTTTTATAGAAAAATATCCCCATAGCACCAGCAACTGGATTAACAAAAACAACAACCCATACCCTGCGTCTATGACTGTATTTAAAAATCCTGTCTCCCAAAATTTCAAACTGAATAATAACAGCGCTAAAATGGGGAAGCAGATCCAATAAACAGCTTTATAACGCAGATCCTGATAAAAAATAAATACCAGGCACATCAGAATTACGACCTTAAGATAGATCATTAATCAGCAACCACTTCTTTCAGGTTCTTATCCTGATCAATTTCCCATATATTAAAGGTGCCATCTCCATCAAAATCCGTTACAGCAGTAGCTCTGGCCAGAAAAGAGTTGTTGGTTGCATTCACTATTTCGATTTTATAGTTTGCTTTCCCATCTTTCCCACCCGTGGTTAGCTTCTCCTGAATAAAGCCTAATTCTGTCAGATCATTACTATACCTGGACTTTTCATAAAAGTAAGTCTTCTCCAACGTAGCTACATGCTCCAACTGAACTTTAGCTTCTGTACTTTTGGCTTTTGTTATTAAGGGTAGTAGATTAGGCAAGGCCAGTAACACAAGAATTCCGATAATCACCAATACGACTAATATTTCTGTAAGTGTGTAGGCTTTTACTCTTCTTTTTAGTAATTGTCTATTCATAAGTTGACGATATTTCGGACGAAAATAATACATTTTTTTGCTTTATCAGGAAGGATAAAAATAACCTATTAAAAACTGTTACTCATCTGGAACATTGGCAGATACATCGCAATCAATATCAGCCCCACCACAAGACCTAAAAAGATAATGATCAATGGCTCCAACAGGCTACTAATTGTATTTGTCCGATATTCTACCTCTTCTGTATACTGTGCCGCAATTTTCTCAAAGAAATAATCCATTCTGTTCACTTCCTCCCCAACTTTGATTAACTGAATCATCTTAGGAGGATAAAATGAAAAAGCAGAAAGACTCTTGTTTAGTGATTCTCCCTGGAGAATGTCCTGCTCTACTTTCAGCAAGGAACTTTCAATAGGGTAATAATTGATCATCTGTCTAACTAGTGCTATCGAACGTAATAAAGGGGTATCAGTACTGACCAGTAAGCGCATGGTATTTGCAAATCTCGCCAAATAGATTTTTCTGATGATATCACCCGCCACAGGTATTTTTAACAGGATCCCAGATGTAGTTTTCCTAAACCACTCCGTATTTCTTTTCAAAAAATACCATATTCCCAAACCTGCAACAACAAATAACATCCATATGAAATAGCGATCAAACCATCCCGAAAAACTAATAATGGCAGCGGTAATCCAGGGTAGTTTTCCTCCAAAACGCAGAAAGACATCAGCAAACATGGGAACTACAAATTTTATCATGAAAAATACAGCTCCCATAGAGGAAAACAATACAATTGCCGGATAAGTAATTGCACTAACAATTTTCCTGCGTTGCTGTATTTTACTCTTATAATATTTAGCCAGATCGGTTAAAACATCTCCTAAACGACCTGTCTCTTCACCAATTTTAATGCTATAAAACTCATAATCACTAAATCTATCGGTTTCCTTCAGTGCTTCAGATAATGCGAGCCCCGATAAGATTCGTTGCCTGATCCCCTCAAACAGCGTTTTGTCTTTTAACTGCTCCTGATCTACAAGAATTAACTCCAATGATGTTCTTAAGTCTATACCCGACAATAACAAAGTACTAAGTTCAACATAAAAACTCTCCTTCTTTTTATCTGGCAACTGCTTACTACCAAAATTAATCTCCTTATTTAGAAAAGCAAACACATCAAGGCTCTGCTCGTTATGATCTGGTTGTTTTTTTTTCCGTGGGTATCTTGAGATATCTATTGAAGGCATGGTTATTCAAATAAGTCTTCGGCACTATATACTTTTCGGTAATAAAGCAAAGCCGGCTCAGCACTTACTTCCGTTTCAAAGCTACATTTATCTACCAGATGCCCATTCGTAGCTTCTTCATTTTCAAATAAAAAAATAAGGCGGCTGGTCTTCAACTTAAAGGTATCTATTCCCAGAGAAAACTGATCACGAAGGATATAATCATGCTTAAAACTATAATTAATCAATCCGGCTTTCATTTCAAATGTCAGCCCGTCATTAGATCTGATAATACGTTTCGCCTTAAAAAAATCTTGCTTTAAAAGCTGGTCTGCAATTGTAAAAGTAGCGACTTTATTCTGTTTTCTTGTAAAGTCCAGATACACACCACTTACAATCCGGTAAGCGGTAAAAGTAACCCCAATTGCTATAGCAGCAATGAGCATAGCAATCGTTACTTCCATCAGCGTAAAAGCTGGTATTTTTTTATGGAGCATCGCTTCTCCCTTTCTTTACAAGATGGCTTAACTTTCCAAGTTCTTTACCCCTTTCCATGGCAACAATATTAATCTGCAAAAGGTTGGGAGAATCCTGATATAGCACTACTGTTTTTTGAAAAACGATACTGTCAACCTGGATAGTTTCATCGTTCCAATTGCGTTCGTATAAAGATTCCTGGATAATAGCTGAGCCAATTGATCTGACTTGTAATTGTCTGACTGAAGGTGCAGAACCAATCACATTGGTAAATATACCCGTAGCCATCACAAATACAACCAATATGATCACCATTGCCACAATCACTTCCAAGAGCGTTGAAGCCCGTACCTTGCTTTTCTTTAATTTAGCCATTTCAAAATCTTTTGGTCGGGGACAGCCGTTTTAAATATTGGAGAACTCAGATAGTACTTACTCAGCAATTTGCGATTCAAGGTAAAATCGATCAGATAATTCTCATACAATGTATTTGGGGTTTGCATCATAAAACGTTTGGCATAAATTTTTCCATAAACCGTAACCTCTCTTTCCAGTTTAATATACCCTGTTGCAAACACTTCTCCACGCACTTCGCTATTTTTTCTCAAAGAGATTAAGGTTTGCAGATCACTTTGCTTTTTCTCGTAACTCAGCAATATACCCGCAAATGTTCCTCCTTCGCCTATATTAATCTTTGCCTGAACTTTTCCGTCTTCAGGCTTAAAAACCCCGGCAAAAGAAGGGTAATTAAACTTGCAATCCTTTCCAATAATAATAGAATCCCGGGCAAATAGCTGACAGCTGCCTGTAAAGCCAGAGTCCACCACGATGGCAGGGGCGTAAATCTGCACGTCTTCCAGCACCGCTGACGCAGCTATATTTATAATGGTATCTGAAACTAAAATAATTTTCCCCCGCAGTTTTACATCCTTGATTGTTCTTTGATCTGGTCTCAATTTATACAATTGAACTGTATTGAAAAAAGTGTTAAACAGAGAGTCAGCAGCAGGACGAGGCGGGCCTTCTGCTTTTTTCAGTCTTTTGTTGATTTCTTCCAGGAATTTAAGATTTAGTGACGGAAGGTCTCTATCGCTCTTCGTAATTTTTCCAGTAATCAGTTCCTTCCCTTCATAAGGTTGCCCATCTACATAAGCACGTTGCAAGCCTGATTTTGGCAATTTGGCATCGCCTGTAAGTGCCGTTTTCCCGCTAATAGAAAGGGGTCTGTCTTCATCAGCAAGATAAATAGCATTGGGATCAGAAAAGGCATCCCCAATAAAAAAAGTACGTTGCACAGTGTCCTTTAACTCAAAAGCTTTTACAGTTCCCAATTCATAGACACCCCAAATCTCTTTTCTAAAAATCAGACTATCTTTTTGGTTGCCATATAAATCCATAAGATGGAACTCGTCATCCGTATTAAATCCACCGGAAAGCAAAGCTTCACAACCAGATTGTAAATTCACAAGCAACCGCTCCTGCCTTACCTTTTTTTGAACTCCCAGCCGATAATAAAATGCAATAGTCAGTAAGGATGCAGAAATAACTGCAATCAATAATGAAACAATCACGACAATATATAGAGCGGAGGCTTTAACCATTTTACTTCTTCCGAAGCTATTTAAAAATACGTTTTATAAATCCAGGACGGCTTTTATGGGTAGTTAACACGCCTTTGTCGTAGTAAAGTGTTTTCGTGCTGTCGCCAACTAGTATTGTCTGTATACCATCCAACACATCGTTATTATACTTTCCAGTCTCAATTACCCTTCCGAGAGCGTCATACTTGTGATAGACTCCGTTCTTTTTACCAAAGTTCCAGGTATAATCTTCCTTTAGCTTTCCTGACTCATTCCAGCCTTTCCAGATTCCGGTTTTTAATCCTTTGTAAAACTGACCTAGTTCTTTTAAATTCTTATTGGGATAGAATGCTCTATAATCTCCATGCAGTAACTTTTTGCTATACCCGCCAAGGGTATTTCTAATCTTATTACCAGAGAACCAAAAATAATATTTATCTGTTTCTACCGGAAGACCTTTTGTTGGCTTAACATAGGCTACAATATTGCAATCATCCTGATTTACAATGATTTTATGACTTAGTATATCTTTGGAATAATGCTGTGCATGAACACCTTTAGCCAGAAAAATAAGACAAGCGAAAAAAAATAGCGTAGATACCTTTAGTTTATTCATCGTTTTATATATTTCTTCTTACCCTGCCAGGATACCAAAATAGAATCTCTTTTATTTTTAAGCACTTTCACCCCCTCCAGAAATTCTCCATCTGAAAGCATTCGCTCGTTACCATTAACAGACACAATAGAGACCAGTTTTTTCGTATCTGGATTAACTACATACCCCAGGTATTTTATGATTTCCCAGTTTATTGGCGGATCAAAAGGAGGTGGAATCACATTGACTGTTTGAGGTTCCAGATTTGCGGTTTTAACCCCTGCTTCTTCTGCACCAAGAAAAGGATCTTTATAATTCAAAGCTAGCTTAAAAGTATCTTCCTTTATTATATATTGATCATAAGAATCTCTCTTTTCCACGGCCATTTTACTTTTGACAGGGACATCTTCTTCTTGCTGGCTGGCAAACACTCTATACAAGATAATTCCCCAGACCACAATTACTGCACAGATCAATAAATAGGTTAATTTCTTGTTCTTTACAGCTTGCATACTTACTGAATGGAAAAGCTCCTTGATTCACTTATAGGGCCTACATTTCCAAGCCCATCAATTGCCTTAACTGCCCAAAACAACTTTTCTCCCAGAATTCCACCGGTAAAAGAATAAGTAGCCGTGGTTAAAGTTAACGGAAACCCCTCATATGGTGTTTCTCCGTTACTTTTGTATACAAAAAGCTGATATTTTTTAGCAGAAGCCAGAGCTTCCCATTTTAAGCTAACAGGTCTTGTTACCAAAGCATTATTTGCAGGAGAACTAAGGGTAACTTTTGTCGGACCAGATTTATCAAATGTAATCTTCTGAATTCCAGACCATTTTGAGGTTTCTGTATCATTTTTGGCCTGTACCCGCCATTCGTAAGTTTTATTTCGACTAAACACAACCGTTAATTCCTGATTAGTCAATGTTTTATCCAGAAAAAGTTGGGTTTCGTCTGCAAAGCTATTGGTATCTATCTGTAATCTATATTTATCTGCTCCAAACAATTTCAGCCATTTAAAAATATTTACAGGCTCGTTGGTCATTGTGTTATTGGCTGGAGATAATAACTGCACCTGTTGTTGATTGATAGAAGAAGGAAAAATGGAAAAATAAGCTTTCACATAAGCCGTCTTACTGCTTCCATTTTCAGCCCTGACACGCCATTCGTAATTACCCGGTTCAAGCGTATAGCTGAACTTATTCTTTTGAACAAGCGTATCCATAATTAACCTTGCTGTTTGATCAAAATTTGGACTTACGATCTGAAGCCTGTATTTTAAAGCATCTTCGACCTCTTCCCACCAAAAAGTCTGGTTGTATAAAGTACTTTCTGTCCCATTAGCAGGGGCAAGCAAAACAACATTCTTTTTATTTATGGGAGGTTCTATAAACTCTTTACATCCGAAACTGAACATCAATAATAGCAGTGCTATTTTCGAGAAGTTATTTAGATTTAACATATTGGCTATAAATATAACAAAGAAACCTGAACATTATTCAGTCAAAGCCAAACACGATAAATTCAACTATCTACCAACCATAACTGTCCCTAAATACTGGCTATCCGACTGTCTAGATCTGTCTTTAGCTAAAACTGCAATATAAACCGCTACTTCTTTACCAAGCAAATCTTCTGGAAGCGCTAACATAGTGGTACCAGTATTTCTAAAACTACCATATATGAAAGAACAAGCTATATTACTTTTCAAATCAATAGCCAGTAACATTACCTGGTCTTGAGGAGAAGCATCCTGAACAGAATCGATACTCCAATGGAATTTCAAAACTTTGGCACTTTCCAATTCTACCCTTATTTCTTTTAAACCAGGAAGTGTACCACCACTAATCCTAAATGCTGCCGGATCAATATAAAACGCTTCTTCTGTAGCTTTAACTGCAAACATTTTGTTATAAGAAACAGCACCTCGCATGCCTCCTGTTTTAGTCCAGTAGTTATTAAACCCTACTGCGATCAGTTCTTTACAGGTGTTTAAAGCATCCTGAATCAACTTAAACTTTGCCCTGTTCTTAATCTCTCCAATTGTGGCTGGAGCGGTTCGCACAGGTAATGTTCTCATCCGATCTACACCATACGTATTGTAACCGACAACATTCCCAATTTTACCGCTAAAACCTCCTAAAATTCCATTTTTATTTCGCGCCATAATACAATTATTTAATTAAAAGATATACAAACATACTAAAAAGCAGATACCAGTTAACCTCCTCACTTTTTGATCATCCAAACCATACTCATTGCTTACCCGACTTTAATACGCTATTGACCGAGTGTGCACCGAGTATAGACCGAGCTTAGATCGAGGATAGTGCGTGTTCAGATCGACGCACTCCTAAAGCAGGTTAAAATCAGCTTCAAATGATGTAGATCCCAGAAATAATCTATTTTGGAAGCATCAGAAAGCATAGGAAATAATTATAGAAAAATCTCATAGCCCACTCGTCATAGGTGCTGATTGAGTCCAAAAAACGACCGCTAATATTTAATCTAATCGCTACCGGACACAACTCATTAATTATAGGCGGACACCCCTCAAGACCATTAAACGACCAGCAAAAATTGCAATAACTTTTAACAATAGATTATTTTAGTGTTCAAATAAATAAATTATTTTAAATATTTTAACAAAAAACACATGAATAGATTATGGTATGAAAATTTCAGATTAGAAGTCGGTAAAATTGCTTTCTCCCGACAAATTGAGCAGCTTATCATAGCTGAAATCAACAAAGGAGTGAGGCCTCAAAAACTAAGAATGCCCTCTATTCGGGAACTCTCTCAGACATTGATGGATGTTAATCAAATGAAAAACCTATTTCACGCGGTAGAAGAAGCCTATAAAAATCTTTGCAAAGCAGGTATTTTATATACCAAAAGAAGTATTGGAACTTTTATTAACCCTGATGCTTTCCATGATGAATACCATGAAACACCGCCAAAGCAAATTGCCGGGTTCAGTTTCGATAAAGAGGAGTTATCGGAAAACGAGTTTATCACGATTGGCCCTCACTACGCCAACGGTGGAGCATTCACCTTACCAAAGCCATCGCTTTTATATGAAGAGCTTTATCAACTCTCTGCTGTTCGATTGGACCTATCTAACTCCACCCCATATCAATATCTTCTGCCTGTTGTACACAGGGAAGTGAGAAACAGGTGTTTTGATGTACATTCTTCTCATTTAGCTATTATTCCTGGCGTTGGAATGGCATTAAAAATTGTCTTACTCTCCTTATTGAAAAGAGAAGAAAAGGTGATTATTTCCGCTAAATGTAATGCCAGAGTTAAAGAGCTGATCAGAATGACTGGCGCTGAGATTATAGAGATCGAATCGGACCAGCAAGGAATTAGGATGACTGAAATTGAGGCCCATTGTATAGCAAGCCCTATAAAACTGGTATATGTTGAACCCGCAGCACAATACCCTGATACGGTGCATTTAACCGCCAACAGAAGAGACCGCCTGCTTCAACTATCAGAGCTCTATAAGTTTGCAATCATAGAACACAATGAAGAATATGGATGTTATTACAGCTCTCCTACCAGATCTCTATTTGATAAAGACAAAAAGGCCAGGGTCATTTACATCAGTTCCTTAAGCAGGCATATACCCTGGCTTCATAGTATTGGATTTGTGCTTGCTCCCAAAAACTTTATTGATCAACTGTATGTGAAATCGAGATACTTATATGAGAATTGGGACATCTACTTTGAAAGAGCTTTGGTCAGGTTATTAGAAAAAGGGCTCTTTCATAACATTAGCCGTAAATTAAACTCCAGTCTTGCCACCATCCGTAAAAAGACAGACAAACTCTTTTACAGTATGCAACTGAACAAATTTGCAGTCCTGTCTAATACCCGAGCGGGGATATTCATCTTCATCCATTTTATGATGGATATCAGTACACTGATACCAAAACTGATAGATTCCGGATTTTATGACCCTCCTGATAGATATTCAATTCCACAGCGTGAAATCAGAGGTTTGAGAATCAGTTTATATTTCGGCAGCTTAACCAGATTCAACAATCTTTTTAAAGTCCTGAAAACTCATTTCATGAATCCCTAATCCGATCATTCCAAAAATTTACGCCAATGCAAGTCCATGATTTCCTTTCCACCATCATCAAACTACTCATTGAACACCGGTCTTTATTTCAACAACTGGTAGATCTGCAGAACAACTCAGACAAACCAATCCAGCTACCTGTTCCTCAAAAGGATGAGATCCTGGATAATAAAGATGTCAGAGATGTCCTCCACATGAGCCCGTCTACTTACAGACGAAGAATACTCGATGGAACAATTGTTCCGAAAGTAATGGGAGGAAAAAACTATTTCCTCAGATCCGATATAGAGCACCTGATCCGACAGGATAAAAGTAAGAAACGCAAAAAGCCTGAATAACACTTAACGACCAATCTCGAATAATGATTGTGGTAATCAGTAAGCTTTTCGCTTACTGATTTACCTTACTTCTAAAGAACTCTGTCTTCTCTCGTTCACTGGTCAATAAACGTTCATAAAGCTCCACGATCTTTTCTATCGTATTAAACGTCGGTTGATAATTTAAACCACTGGCAATTAAAGTAGAATTATCACTACTTGTATTATGAAAGGTATTGGAGATAATGTTAATAGCCGATTCATCATCAAATGTCTTCAATGCATCCTCAGGGACTTTAAGTGCTTTCGCTACTACAGAAAGTAAAGGAGATTCTATATTCTCTCTGGACTCCAATAGCGATACCCTTTTTTGGGTCCAATCCTTCCCTAACTCTATAGCCAAGGCCTCTTGCTTCATTCCTAACATTTCCCGAAATCTTTTGATGTTTTTACCATGATGAACTTTTCCTGTTTCTGTTTTTATAGTATCCATGAGAATTGAGATTTTAATTATTACGCAAATATAAAGAATTTAAACGGACAAAAATAGACCATAAATTAAATATAAAGAAATATTTTATTCTAACAATGACTAAGATAGCTTACAGTTTGGGTATGGCAGACATTTTAGAATGCGTCGATTAGACACAGTTCAACTCACTAATGTTTAACAAGTTCTAAAAACGAAAATCATGAAGTCAAAAAAAATTTCAACAAAAAACACACTTTATTATAACCTTACAGAAGAAGAGATCAAAAACCCCTATCTTCTGATTATTGATTCCTTTTCCTGGGACTTTATGCCTCAACAGTTGTCCAGATTAAAGTATTGGAGAGAACTCTTATTAGTAGAAGAATATTACGAAAAGCGTAACTGCCCTGCAGATCTTTATTTTCAATATAAAATGGTAATCAAGATGCTGGAGGCTGCCTGGTTATTGAGGAAAAAGAATCGAACCCAGACGCCAACACCTGAAAGCTCATTAGTATCAGCCCAGAATGAGCCTTTAAAATCAGAAGATAAAAGACTTCTCCATTCCCCAACATTCTTAAGTCCATCAGAAATTCTGAATCCATATAATACATTCAGATCTATATTTACAGAGTTTCACTTGACTGAATACCATGACATTCTTGATCGATGGCTTAGTGAGGGACTAAGTAGCTTTTATTGTGAATCCATCTTAGAAAAGAAAGAAGTCATCACTGTTTATGAGAATTTGCAAAAGCTCATAGAAGCGATGTACTTAATTCACGAAAGAGAGCTAAATGAGGGTTACGAAAGCTAAACTACTCTAGAAAAAAGCTATCTGAATGGTAATAGTTATCATCAGGTAGCTTTTTTTTGATCATCTCTAAAAAAAATCCCCCATTCAAAAGCGTTAATTTTCATTCAAAAACGTTCAAACAAAACCACAACAAGCAGAGCTATAGCTAATTACAAATTATCAATTTATGTTTGTCGTGTAATAGTTCAGCGATGATTTAAATCTTCCTGCCGGCGGGAAAGGATAAAGAAAAGCAGCTTGCAAGCGAACTTACAATGAACAGATTTTTTAACAATTTAAATATTAACCGTAATGGGAACATATAAAAAAGGGATCCTCGGCTCTTTCCGGGGAATTATCGGAACTGTAATAGGCAGTATCTGGAATGGGATTCACTATATGAGAAGTCTGCCCGAACCCAGCAGCAAAAGTCCATCTACAGAACAGATGAATATCCGGTTCCGTTTTAGTCTAATCGGATCCTTTGTAAAACTAATGCAGGCTCACATTGCGGAAGGTTATCAGTCGTTTACCAATGGAATGACGCCTGCCAATGCTGCGACAGGTTACCACCTTAAAAATGCGATAACAGGTATGGCTCCTGATTATCAAATTGATTTCCCTAAGGTAATACTAAGCGTAGGTAAGCTGAATAAGGCTCGTAACATCAAAGCAGTTCCCGCCGTTGGTGGTGAGATTGATTGCGACTGGGAGATGAGCAGTTTTACCGAGTATGATGAGAAATTAGATTCAGCCACATTTGTAGTCTATAATCCGGAACGAAACATGGTTGTTTCAGCAAGGAAGGCGATAACCCGATCAGCCTTGAAATACAAAATGCTTGTTCCATTCGATTTTGTAGGAGACGAAGTTCATCTATGGATGTATTTTGTATCTCCATCCGGTAAATCAGTAAGTAACAGTAATTATCTAGGAAAAATTACTGTATTGTAATTCCAGAGAACCCCTGCAAATTAAGCAGGGGTTTTCAATTCACCTTAAAATTTATGACGATGTATTATTTTAAAGAACAAGAAAAGTCTCTTTTAAAAAACAAAGAGCCTTGGTTAATATTTAGCAGTATGATACTGTTATGGTTTATGGTTCCTCGTTGGATTCGGAATATAGATGAGACTTCGGGCAGTATAGACCAAAGTATCTGGCTCCTGATCTTACTAAGCTTCATTTGCTTTCTGGTTGTTATCACGATCTCCTGGTGGCTCTTGCACCATTTCTGGATGTCTATCGGCCTTCCAAAATTAACCTCAATGGTTTCACAATTTAAAACGCTCGAATTATGGCAGCAATTAGGATTTTATTTAGCTTCGTTTGCCTTGCTTTTATTAGCAGCTTTGATGAGCCTAACAGCGATCTGTTAAACAGGAAAAAACTGATTACGATAGCAGAAAGTCAACTTGGTGTAAGAGAAAAAACAGGCAACAATGATGGTCTTCAGGTAGAGGAATACCTGAAAACTGTAAACCTAAAAAAGGGTAATCCATATTGTGCGGCTTTTATATCCTGGGTATTTTATAAAGCAGGTTTTGATCAGCCAAGAACGGGCTGGTCGCCTGCTCTGTTCCAAAACTCACATCTAATTATGGCATCATCTAAAGAAGCATACCTTCCTGGAAATTTAATTGGCATTTATTTTCCTTCTCTAAAAAGGATTGCTCACGTAGGCATCATCGCTTACCGAAAGAACAATTGGATCATCAGCATTGAGGCAAATACTAATGTTGAGGGTAGCAGAGAGGGAGATGGCGTTTATCGGAGACGAAGGCCCATTAGAACGATCTCCAGGTACTCGGATTGGATTAATAATTGGTCTTTAAAAAGGAAGGGAGGTGCATCATGGAAATGATCATTGTAAAACGCCTCTTTCTACTTCATTGCTCTTTAATCGTTTTCGATTACACTGACTACTACTTTATCTATAAAAACAAAAAAGAAGAAACCTCCTGAATAGAAAGAGCACAATATTAAAGAACTCATAATTTCTTTAATATTGCGCTTTATCAACGTGACGAAAGAAAGCAAACTTATTCGATCAGATAAGATTATAATAATTACTTATTTTTTCCTCTTACCAATCCTTTTCTTAAAAACACATATAAAATCACAAGAAATACGGCAATGAAATTTATTCCAATAGTAAATCCGTCATTAGACTTAAAATTAAACACCCCTTCAAATATAAAGGTAGAGAAAAATGTGTTGAAGATCGTTTTGTTAGTATTGTGGTTAAGATGAAAAAACACACCCCATTCAAAGCCCTGCACGTATCTGTAGTTAAAACCGTCCACCAGTATTGAAAGGCTCTGTAGAACAGAGATTATTATATTAAAATTAGCTTTTCTTTCTGTCAACGAGTCAGGATTTCTTATTAAGGGAAGATTAACTCCAATTGTCGTCAGTATCAAACAAGCAGAAACAATTAAAAGTATAGCTATTAGAAAATCTATTGACCCTTTTAAAACCACATGTCCAACAAGCCAAAGACTAATTAATGCTGATAAAGTTAAAAATATTGAACTCGTTGATATTAATATGTTTTTAATTTTATAATCTTCCATTTCTATCCGTTCTATCTGGTTTTTTTATTTTTTCAACTTTAGTATCTATATACTCCTTAACCTGAGCCGCAGCATCCTTTACGAGATTTAAAGTTTCAATTGGATCAAAGGTAAGATTTATTGACCCTATATCAATGGAAGTTGGATCAGGTATTATAGTGGTAGGCGCCACCTCAGTGCTAGTCTCAAACTTTGTTTTTCCATCACTGCCGGAAAACATCGTTAATGTTCCAGATGCCTCACCTATTTTGTCCACAGTAACCCCTGCCTTTGCAGATACTGTTGGGCCTTTGTCCGTATTCAGAGCAAAACGTACTTCGCCATCAATGCTGGCTCGTCCTTTTTTTGTCCCAGCACTTACAGTGCCTGCTATACTCATCGCATCTTTGCCTGTTGTTTTTCTTGCTATTGGTTTCATATCCTTAGCTGTATTCGCAACGCTCTTAAAAGTGTTTTGTATAGAGGCTTTTGCCACTGCATATAAATTATACAGTGAATTAGGCCATGGCCACATCCCATCAGGATCAATAAATCTAATAGCGTTATTAAATCCATAAACATATGGAGACCACCGTCTTCCTTTCTCTGCCAAGGGGTCAACGACATTCCACCGACCTATTACAGGATCATAGAACCTTGCCCCGTAGTCGTACATCTTCTCCTGATCCTGCTTCTCTTTTCCATTGTATTGATACTTATTCTCTGTTCCTGAAAGTGTTCCTTGTATATCTAGTCCAAATGGATAATAATCCGTCTCCTGAATCTTTCTGGCTACTCCCGCATTAAAATCAAAGTACAATCTACCATTTCCCAAATGGTCTTCCAGTGTATATTCGTAACTGTAGTTTGTCGCACTGCTTCTCACTACTCTCCCTTCAGCAGTCTGAAGGTATTTCAAGACCCCTTGCTCATATTGGATACCACTAATATATTCATTTAATATAGTAGCACCAACCGCTTTACTCAATTTTACTCCCGTTGCATCATAAGTATAGGTAATTAAATTGCTTCCCACGGTCATCGTTACCGGAAAGTTCAGGTAATTATAAGTAATTGCAGTAATATTATTTGCTGTACTGATTGCATTTGTCCTAGAGACCATATTGCCATTGGCATCGTATGCATAGGTAGTGGTTCCCGGAAGCTGAAAAACTGCGGAGGAGTTTTGGCTGGTATCCGCTACAGAGGCTAACCTGTTTCCCGTATAAGTGTATTTCAATTGGTCAGTCAAAGTATTCACATTATAACGCTGCAAGCCCTGAATGTTACCCATCACATCGTAAGTAATTGATTTTTCATGATTGAAACCACTACTCAATCCCGAGTTCAATCTATTCAATCCATCATAGGTGTAATTATAGAACTTCCCTGTACCCCATTCCTGGCGACTGATATTCCCATTATATTGAGAAGTAACCCCTGAGATCACCTCGTCATATTTTAGGTTCTGGCTAAACAACGGAGCATTCTGGCTGGACAACCAGCCTCTAGGGTTATAAGTATAGGATATAGTCTGAGCGAAGACCGGTGTAACCAGATTTGTACTATGTAAATTTTTACTTGTTAACTGCCCAACTTCATTATAATTATTCCTGCTTAATAGGATTTCCGCATTGGTCGTCGCCGCATTATCTCCGGTTTTCTGATACGTATCCTTTGCTCTCCCCATATGGTCATAGCTGAAACGATTCGCCACATAAAGCTGTTCTACTCCGTTGACATAATGCTTACGGGTACTGGTAGCCAGCTCACCGGAAAACAGATAAGTGTTGGTGATATCGTCATAATTATTAACCGTAAGTGCAGCGCCTTTATAATGTTGCTGGATAGTTCGCACAACCTGGGCTTTATCATCATAATAATTTACCCTCCATAACATGTTACCAGTACCCAATACATTTACCTTACTAGCCGTTAGTAGAGTCTTAGTCTTGGTGCTATAACTTGATGAAAGATTATACGGAGCAGCTGTTAAGCCATAAATATTATAATCATCATAATAATTGACCGTAAGGGTCGTGGAAATACCCGTTTGGGGCCAACTCACACTGGTATAGCCATGAGGTGCGGCAGTAACCAGTTTCCCTTCCCACAAAGGGGTTTGAGTTGGAGCATTAAGCACAGTTTGTAAAGCATCCCGGTAAAAAGTATTCGCAGTACTTGAAGGGTGCACGTAAATTCCCGTGAGAATCGCCCTTCCAAAACCATCATATTTAGTAACCGTCCATTCCTGAGGGGCCTTTGCTCTTTGCAAGGCGTCCTGAGTTCCCACCAATTGGTCTATCTTATTATACAATAAATACTCCCAACCCTTACCAGGCAGTTTCTTTTCAATCAACCTTTTTCTTCCATCGTAGCGATAAGCATAGATAAACTGATTAAAAGGAACATCAGTTATTGCTTCGGTAAATGCACTTACGGTTACCGCAGGTGGAATTACATAACGCAAATCCCCTAGGTCATCATATACATAATAAGTAGAAAGAGAAACCGTTTCTGTTTCCCAAACTCTTTTCAGTACCACTTGTCCTTCAAAATCCTTAAATTCTTCAACCGTACCAACTTTTCCACTCACCCAATTCTCATCTTTACTAGTAGTCTTATAGAGTTTTCCGGGTAAATAAGCAGCCACTGTACTAGCCCCCCCTGTTGCGGTCACCGTCCATAGCTTTACTTCACTGGTAAGGTTGTTCCCATAGTTCGTCACCGAAGTTCTTCCTCCTGCGGACGTTCTGGCCGCTGCAGGTTGCCATACTACTCCCGGAGCACCTTGTTCCAAAACCCGGTTTAAAGGCGAAGCCTCGAACACGATTTTTGATACAGCAGTGTTATTAGGAATTGTAGTTACCCCTGGAGCAACCCACCCTGAAGTCGTACCTGGGGTTGTATAAAATGAATTCTGTTCGGTAAGTCCCGTTGGTTTATAACTTCCGTTACTTTGAGCTACCCCTGCAGCATAAGGTAGGTATTTTTTGTCTTCACGACCAAAGGCATCATAAGAAACCGGGGTCACCAAATCTCTAGTGGTTGGGCTACCCTTCCATTGTACCGTTTGTAAAGCTCTGCCCAGACCATCAATATATTGGATGGTTCGGTTTACTTCAGCAACCGGTAATCCGGTCAGTTGAGTCTCTGTAGTCTTTCCTGCCACCCGGACTTTACTCTCTATTACATAATTTTGATTGGTACTGGGCGTTTGTCCTAATACCGGTTTCACCAGAAGCACTAGAATTGAACCAAGGAGAATCTGAACAACAGAAATCTGGAGTTTAAATATATTTTTCATTAATGAGGGCGCTTAAGGTTTATAATAATATTCGTAGTTCTTAATGATATGCTGGTTGTGATCCTTAATCGTCTTCAAACGCTGAAAGCTGTCGTATTCATAATAAGTAACCATTCCTTTGGCATCCGTCTGACTAATCAATCCTTTTAAAGGGTCGTATACAAATGTACTGATATGGGCCGCAGGTACAGTGGTCTTTAATGGAGCTAGGAAATTATCAATCGCGGTTTTATCAGGGGCTACAAGGTTAGCGAAATTGTCAATCGCAGCAACAGTAAGCGCAGTCTCTATCTGGGTCTGATCCGCTCCCTTGATCTCAGCTATAGGGAATTGATGGTTATAGCTCCACAGGTAACCAATTTTAGTCCCTTCTTCCACAGACACATTCAATATATTCCCTTTGGCATTATACTTATTAAACTTGATTCGTGTTTCGTTACTATTGAGTACAGGGTTAAAAGTAGCAATACTCTGAGCAGCAAAAATATTGGGATAGGGTTGATAATAATTGGTGCGTTTAAGATCGGTTACCACCGCTACGTTAAGTTCTTTTTCTTCTACAACAGGAGCAATTTTATTCTTGGCAATCATAGCTGCGTATACCCCTGTTGGATCTTGTGCGGAACTAACCATTTCATGAGGATAAAGCAGTTTTTTTATGATCTTCTTTCCATCACTACTGTTATTATTAGTTTCTGTAAGTTGTAAATGGGCAGGATTTTGGTAAAGATTAGCCGTGACTATTGTTGCCGGATTAATACCTTGTGTATCGTAAGTAACCACCTTAGTCGAATCATTATAATTCCAGTAACTATTAACGTCATAAGTTGCGAGGTCATAAGGCGCTTCACCGCCCGCACTGACATCATAGTTTTTCTCTCCTTGATAGGCAACATAGGTTTCACTTAAAATCTTTTTATAAGTCATAAATGTTTCCTTAAGTTTAAGCGGCTGAGGACTACCAGACTTATAAACTAGCTGATACCTCTCTAAAACTGAGGGAAGGCCTGAAATATCATACGGCTTAAATGGAACGTCACCTCCTCGTACAATCCTGGAAGGCCTCTCTTTATTGATCTCATATTGATAATAAGTAGCCCCATTACTGAAATCTGTACCATCACTCACGGTAACATCGGTGTATAACAGATGATTTCCATCATTAGAAAACAAAGAAACATCTCCATTAGAACTTGCCTGGTGATAGGCACAAAACATCGAAACAGCATTGCTTGGATCAGTTACCCGCATTTCAAGCATTGAAAAATAATTATTTTGTGGTTTTAATAGAACACCGGACGACACCGCTGGCTGTAAATATTTGTTGTAATAATATGATTTCACATTATTTACATTTGAAACAGGATCATAGGTCAGAACCTGGTTAACCCTCGCCCCTCCCGAGACCTTAACACTGGAAGAAGCAGGAATAATGTTTGTTCCATAAGTCCCATCAATATAGGCGTTACCAAGTGACGCCTGACCATCCGCCATCAAAGTAGCCTCATAATTGCCAGGGCTTAATGCTATCGAATCCCTATACATTTCATCCAGAAGAAGTCTCTTTTCAAATTTGATTGCCATGCTCGGCAATTGTTTTATGGTTAAGGTTACTGTTTGATGTATCCGATCATCAACTCCAACACCTGAATAGGATGAATACAATCCAATAATTAACTTTCCGTCAGAGGGGAAAGTTTTCGTTACAATTCCAGACGTCTTTATTCCTGTTCCTGTTACTTCTAAATCTACACTGAAGGGTTTTGGTACAGTGTGCTCGGATATATATTCCTGAATTGTATTAGCCTCATATATGAGACTATCTGTGCCTCCTGTTGGGTAAATAACTTTACTCAGCATCCCATAGCGAGCATAATTGCCATCGCATTCTCTATCGGCAGGTGTATAGGAAAATATTCCCCCCATAGGAGGACGAGGCAAAAAACCCGAATTACTTTTACCATTAAAAAATCCAAAGTGGTCCTGTGCATAGGAGAGTCTAGGAGGCAGCACATTTGCATTATAATAATGGAACTCATGTTTTCTTGACGTCGTCAATCCCTCAGACCATTCAGTTAAGCCCATCAGATAGGGCCTGTAATTACACTGTACATTGCTATATGCACCGCTATAACTTAAGTCACTTAATATCTCATTATAATTGAAATTAAAAGTTTTCGAAAACGGCTTCCCAACCAATCCGTATTCAATTTTACTAATGAGTTTATCTCCCTCAACATCTGTACGGCTGATATAAGTAAACTGAGCCTGTGCTCCTTTTGAGGTCACTATTTTATCTAAAATCACGCCTGTATTTAGTATTGTGGTTACACAATTCGATTGAGACCCCGGAGGCGCATAAATAGTAGTCCCATTTGTCGGATTAATAATGAATGCCATTCTAGTTTCAGGAGTTGGTTCTACTCTTGTCTGGGATGCAGAAGCATAATAGGTTAATTGCACAGGAAGATAACTCAATACAATATTATCACCGTTAAGGTCTTCTATTTTATTGAGGTACCATGCATTCTCTACGCCCAAATCATAAGTTTTTCCACAACCTTGCCCCGAATTCTGAGTTCTGGATTTCTCTGTTGCTGTACTTCCTCCAAAATAGTAGGAGATTCCATTTGGATCGATAACTTTTATCGTCCACGCAGTGCCCAATAATCCGTTAAAATTGGTCTGGATCTTAAGGTTAGATGCACTCAAAAATACAACTTTGGTTTTATCGTCAGGTTTCAAAATAAACTTGCCTGAATATCCATTAAAATTGAAACTAAAAACATCTGGTTGTGTATCGTACTTATCTTTATTCAACGTTGCTCTATCCAGAAAGCTAATTACTTCGGGAGTATTTAACGTGACATCTTCAGGCACCGGTGCAGTGAGTGCTGTTTCATCGCGATCTCCATACACGGTACGATTTATTACTCCTCCGGCATCCAGTACCCAGCCCATGCCAGATCTTGAGGCAATCTGATCTACCTTTATTCCACCTGAATTATAAGCAACTGAAAGATTTACTTTTAGTGCTCCCGATGCAATATTAAGAAGTGGAATATTATAATTCACACTACCTGTTGAATGATTTATAGGGATATTACCATACTTACCCAATTCAGCCGCATTAGGAGCAGGGGGCAATAATACGGGTAATTGTAGGTTTGTGGTTTGTTGAGCCTTAATTTGAGTTGTACCCAACAACAGAGCGAGTAGCAAGAGTCGTTTTACTTTTATATTCATTTTATTTTACAATTCTCTTAATTGTAACACACCCTTCAACAATAAAAGTATTCCTGCTTGAAGCATCTATTTTATTATCCCAGAAAATCGATATGTTATCCCAAAAATCTGACGCGATAATCGACATAATTTATTGATTTTACAACTGTGTAAATACACAGAAATATAAAGCACACCAATGACTGTTAGTGACCCATACATTCGCATTCGAAGCCGCTCTAAGCTATTCAGAAAGAACACTATAAAACAAGACCAGCCTTCTAATAGAAGGCTGGTCTTGTCGTCCCTTTTAACAACAGGGATTCGATCTTATAATCTTTTTAGCTTATGGTTTATTCCACCATACTTTAGTATTCAATTCATCAGGTCCCTGAATAGCGATCACATCATTATAGTTAGCTTTATTTAAGCTTTGCTCATCAAGAGTATAGCATTGTCTAACTGGAATTTGTTTTCCTAAATTCTGAGCATACTGCGTAGGCACTAACGTTGGGAACCCTGTTCTTCTCCAGTCCGACCACGTCTCCGTTGCATATCCCATATAATTAGCAATCCATTTTTGAGTAATAATTTGCTTCACGGCAGTAGCAGGATTATATGCCACATCAGGCTGGAGGAAATAACTTGCGTCAGCTGTAACTCCGCGTTGAGCCATAGAAGCATTGATTGCAGCAAGATAAGTTACCGCAGCCTGAGCGTCATCCGGAGCACCCGTAATCCATCCCAGCTTATAAGCCTCCGCTTTTGAGAACAAAGTTTCTGCGTAGGTATAAATACTAACAGGTGAATCCTGAGATCTGAATGCCTTTCCTATTAAAGATACCGATCCGGGAACATTAACGTTTCCAGAAGTATAAGCTCCCGCTAATGACTGAGTCAATCCATAAGGCATACCAACGTACTGTCCTTGATTATTTTTATCTGCGTACACTGGCAAACGTGGGTCATTAATTGCTTTCAAAGCATTAACCATAGTATTGCTAGTTGCGTAATCATAACGTTTGGCAACCTCATAATTATAATAGATATTATTTTCGTTTGCAGACTCTTTCAAAAACACATAATTGATATTATCTGCATTAGATGAGATCACACCTGCTGCAAGCGCCAGATTGAATTCTGTTTTACCCCATGCAGGATCTACTTTAGACAACCTCAAGGCCATATTCATTCTAATTGTTGCAGCGAAGGTTTTCCATCTAGCAGCAGAACCATTAAATAAGAAATCACCAGCGACACCTCCAGTAAGGCTAGCAGCAGCTTCTTTAAGCTCTTTGAACAAAGCGATATAAATGTCCTTCTGTCTGTCAAATTTCGGGGTTGGTTTTGCTAGTCCCTGCAATGCTTCAGAATAAGCTACATCCCCCCACCTATCAGTGATGTTCTGGAAATAAAAGGCCCTCAAGATCCTTGCTACAGCAATCTGGTCTGAATTTGAACCATTGTTTGCTACGTGTGGCAAAGTCTTTGTCGCCGCATCGGTGTTTAACTTAATAATTAACGTTAAATCTTGTAATGGACTGTTATAGATCCCTGTATAATTATAAATTTTAGTATTGTAGCGCGATTCTGAAGTATACAACATCTCTGAGATTTGTTGTGTGTATAATTTAGCCGCGTAGTCATTGATTATTCCTGGAGCAGTTGCGGTCGAAGTAACAGCGGTAGTTCTACCAATATAACGCTCAGCACTAGTTAAAAGTAGAGATGTCACTGGCTTATCTGGAGCATTAGGGCTGACATTGATGTCTCCGAAATCTCCGGGCTTGCAACCAGCAGCAAGTACGATTGACGTTGCAATGATTATATAGTTTTTAAAATTCTTTTTCATCTTAATTCTTTTTAGAATGTAACTTTTAAATTCAATCCAATTGATCTTGTTCCTGGCAGCTGACCACCTTCAATCCATGTTCCGGCAGACTCAGAAGGATCGATACCTGGAATTTTGCTGTGAATTAACCAAGGATTACGGGCAACAAGAGAGATAGTTGCTCTCTGAGCCTTAATTTTAGAAAGGAAACCAGCTGGAAGTGTGTAACCCAAAGAAAGCTCTCTAAGTTTTACATAAGTCGCATCGTAAGTTTGCTCCGCCCAAATATAAGGCATGTATCCTTGGTAATAATCCTGAATACCGATATACGTTGTATTTGGCTGTCCATCAGATTGTCTGATACCTGAAACCACAATACCACCACCATTATCAACTGGATCCCTTTTCGGTATTCCTTTATCGTTCAGTCCGGCTGTTTCTTCAGCTAAACCAGAACCAAATAGGTTACCACGACTTACTGAGAATAATTTACCACCAATCTGGAAGTCAAGAGAAGCTCCAAAAGAGAATGATTTATACGTTAACAATGAGGTAAAACCTCCGGTTAAATCAGGAACAAAAGATCCTAATTCCTGATTGTTTTCCAGTACCGGGAATCCATCATCCTGAATTAACATTCTTCCTTGTTCATCTCTTTTTACACCAGTTGTTACAATCGTTCCCCATTCTTTACCCACTCTACGCTCAACATTGATACGTGGTGTACCAACATAACCAAAAGATCCAAAAGCGAAGTTATCCAATCCAGGATAAAGATCAACGATTTTGTTTTTGCTAACTGCAAAGTTTGCATTGATATCCCAGGTTATGTTGTCGGTTTTAATTGGTGTACCACCTAAACTGAGTTCATAACCATGACTTTTAATCTCTCCTGCATTAACTAATGCTGATGAGAACCCTGTAGTAGAAGGAAGACTTAGATCGATGATCTGGTCTTTAGATACTCTATTAAAGTAGTTAAAGTTAAATCTTAATCTATCTTTAATAAATCTCAATTCTAAACCAGCCTCATAAGCATCAGAAAGTGCCGGCTTAAGCTTTTGATTTGGAATTTGATTTGGCATAGTAAGTGTTGCCTTAGTTCCATAAAAACCATTTGCCAGATAAGTTTGATAAATCCGATAAGGATCAATATCAGAACCTGTACGACCAGCAGAAACAGTTGCCTTACCAAATGATAGAATCTCTTTATTTTTAATAAAGTCACTAAATATAAATGACAATGAACCTCCACCATACAGATAAGAGTTATTCGCATCTGGTAATGATGAAGACCAGTCATTTCTGATGTTCAAATCCAGGAACAGGAAGTTTTTATATCCCGTAGTGGCATAACCATAGATACTTCTTACTTTTTTATTGAAAATATTACTGGTAGTAAGAGGCCGCTCTTTAGACGCACCAATGTTATACCATCCGGGAACAGAAAAACCACCAGCGGTTGTCATCTCTACATCCTCACTACGATTGATACGCAATTCTCCATAAGCACCTGCGCTTAGTGAGAAATCACCTAATTCCTTTTTAAATGAAGCATCTAAAACAAAGTTATTTTCTCTTGTTCTTTCATGCTTTGTACGATAACTTTCTGGGTTTAAAGTTCCGGAAGCAACACGTGCTTCGTCTCTGAAACTGGCATAATTACCTTTTGCAGTGAAGTTAATCGTAACCTCAGGAATCAATTTATAAGATGCCTGTGCAAACCCGAAAACCCTTGAAGAATTACTGATGGCGAAGTTTTCGTAAGCCTCTACATATGGGTTGTCCCAATATTTAGGGCTCTGATCTCTTGGACCACTGATGTTCCAGGTAGTGAACGTTCCATCAGGATTTTTATAATTTCTAAGTTTTTTCAAATCCGTATCACGGTGAAACCACTGACTGAATGAACCAGCAGTTTGAGTTCCGTAACCTTCCTGAGGGATATTAAAATAGTTGATTACGTTGAAATTGAGATTTGATGAAAAAGTAAGTTTCTCGATTGGAGTATAAACGCCATTTAAGCTTACCCTATTTTGATCAGCCTTTGTGTTAGGAGAAACACCGGTCTGGTTAACATTGGTATAAGAAAGACGTCCGCTAAATTTATCTCCTGATTGAGAAATAGCAATGTTACTGTTGTTCTGAACACCAGTTTCATAGAAATCTCTGATGTTATCCGGATTCGCTACATAGGGCTGAGGTTTTCCATAATCAGCATCAAATTTATTCCATGAGTAGAAAGGAGCATAAGGTTTCCCATCAAATTTAGGACCCCAGCTCACGTCATCAGAGTAGTTGTAATATCTTACACCATTCATTCCTGCTAAAGCCGGATCGTCCTCAGCTGCATCAAATTGAAAAGTCTCCCAATCTTGTGAAGATCCACCACCATATTCATTTTGGTATTTAGGAAGCGTCGCTACTTTCTCAATAGTAGTACTGTGGTTAACTTCAATACCAAGGCCTTTTTTCAATGCACCTTTTGATTTGATAACAACCACACCTGCATCACCTCTTTGACCATACAAAGCTGTTGCGGCAGGTCCTTTTAGCACAGTAAGGTCTTCTACATCATCCATGTTTACACTTGTAGACGGAACAACAACTCCATCTACTACATATAAAGGATCACGACCACCTTCAATACTATTGATACCACGGATACGGATTTTAGAAGTACCAAATTTTGCACCTGAACCACCTAAAACCTGAACACCCGCAATCTTACCTGCAATAGCCGTGTTAAGATCCAGTTGTTTGGTTTGGGTTAAAGCTTCACCTTTTACACTTTGTTGTGCAGTACCGATTGAACGTTCTGTTCTTGTAATACCTAAAGCAGAGGTAATGGTTACCTCAGCAAGAGATTGGCTGTCGTTTTGTAGAACTGCGTTCACTACGTTTGAACTACCGATAGCTTTTGTTATTTTGATATAACCTAAATAACTGAATTCAATTGTTGTTGCTGATGAAGGTACATTTAAGGAGAACCTTCCATCTCCTCCTGTTTGTGTGCCACCTTTGGCACCTACGATTCTCACGGTAACGCCAGGGAGCGGCTTACCATCTTCTTGGTCTGTAACAGTACCAGTAATTGTCCGGTCTTGCGCCATAGCAGAGCCTGCTATAAACAGCAAAATGAACAAACTTTGTAAAAGTTTTTTCATAAAAATTAAATCTAGGTTAGTTAATAGTAACCCAATATAGGGGATTTAGTATGCTTGCATAATCTAAATTTAGCTTCTGACAGATAAATGACAATAATATGACACAAATAAATGTAACAATAAGCCACCAAGAGGTGTAGCTTTCATACAATATGTCACAGAGATGACGAAAAAGCTGTTATTATCCTAATAGACAATAAAACATTTTTACTAGATAATAAATGTCAAATTATTTACCTAAAAAGCCGATTTTAAACCATGTAAAATTAAACAAAGAGAAATTAAAAAAACTAATTCGACACGTTTCATGAGATAAGAATACAAACTCTTATAAAAATCAAGCAAATAGCCTTCACAGTTTTTTTTTCACCTGATTTTCCATCATTTAAGATGGTTTTAGAAAAAGACTACGCTTTTAAAATTTAAGATGCCTTAGGATGACCGAAACGATCGGGATGTTGTTTAATAAAAATGAAATAAAAAAGGGGTACCTATTTCAGCTTTTTTGGTTCTTCTACTTTGAATATCAGAAAATAACCTGGAACATTTATATGCACAACAAAAAGGGAGGCACCTTGCGATGCCTCCCTTTTATCTAAAACAGGTTTTTAATTACTATAAATCAAACCACATTTTATCCGTATGAACCGGAGTTGGAGTTGGAATATTCGGATTTCCGGCAATCTCCTCAGGAGACAACACGAACCTTCTGAAAAGAGGTCCGGGAGTTGCATCTTTAGGTAAGGTTAACTTTGGAACTTCATTTCCATCTGAACCAGATCTCCTCCATTGTACGAAGGCATCTGCTGGTCTGTCAACAAGATCTATCCATTGTTCAAGATGAATCTCTTTAACTGGATCTGCCGCTTTTGTAAGATCAACAAGGTTATTGTCTATATAAGTAGTGATATCAGCCGGAGGCACCTCATAAAAATTCATGGCCGCTATGATTGCCTTCTTATATAACTCTTGCGCCGTAGTCAGATTTTTGGTTACCCCCAAACCTCTTGCATAAGCCTCGGCCTGAAGGAATAACATCTCCTGATAAGAGAAAATCAGTGATGGAGCTGTTTTTCTAAGTAGATAGTTTCCAAGTGTAGAAGTATGTTTATCAGCGTCAACATTTGCGCCAACACCAATAAATTCTGTTTCACCTGCAGGCTTATCAAAATAGCGCGATAATCTAGGGTCTTTTTTAGGAACCATAATGTCGGTTACCACTTTACTTGCATAAGTTAATGGATCCTCTCCCAAAAACAATCTGTATTTAGGGTTCTCGTTATTTGTGGTTTCTGTATAAAGAACTCTAAAGTTATCAGCAGCTGAAGAAATCAGGGAAGTTGGGTTTGAAACTAACGCACCCACAGCAGCAGCTTTGCTAGGATCTTTATCCACCATGACCATTAATGTTTTTAGCTTAATAGAGTTGGCCAGCTTCTTCCATTTATCAAGATTACCATTATAGAAAATATCATAATCAGAGATCTTCAATGTGCTATTCACATCTATTTGAGCAACAGCCTGATCTAACATCGTAATGATTCCCTCTAATACATCCTTCTGAGAATCATACTTAGGATAAGGAAACGCTTCTATCTGAAAAGCCTGAGAGAAAGGGACATCACCATAAAGTGTAGTTGCCTCATACATTACCTGGGCAAGAACAATTTTACATTGAGCAACCGTATTGAAGTCATTTTTCGCCTCTGCAAGTTTAATTGCCGTTACCAGGTTAAATCCTGTATTGCTATAATAAGTCTTCCAGTTATTTCCAAGCGCCGTTGAGTTAACCGTATATAAGTTAGAAGAACCCCAGTTACCGGAAAAATCGGCACCTGAAGAAAAAGTCTGACCAATAAAACCAAGGGCGATATAATTATCACCACTGTTTTTACTTACATCCCATGCGGTAACTGCATAACCAAAAAGTAATTTCGGCTCGACCTTTAATGAAGACAAGGGATTCTCATTAACGTCCAGATATTTTTTACACGACACTCCGCCAATTGCAACCAGCAAAAGCAAAGAGCCCGCGAAAATCTTATTTTTTAATTTCATAATCGTTATTTTTTATTTATTACAAAGTCAATCTCAAGTTCATACCAAATGACCTTACCGATGGGATACTGTTAAACTCAACACCTTCACCTGCACCACCTCCATTAAAGAAGTTAAGCTCAGGATCTACATGAGGGACGTGGCTTTTGATCAACCATAAGTTCCTTCCCTCTACACCAAGCTCCATACCTCTGATGAAAGAAGATTTAAAAACTGATGCTGGAATAGCGTAAGAGAATCTAACTTCTCTAAGTTTAACAAAACCTGCATCAAATACATTTCCTTCAGAATTTTTTGTATCTGATTCCCATGCCCAGTAATTCTGGCTCTTTACTTCTTTTGTGTTTGGCACATACTGTCCGTCTTTTAAAACTACACCAGGGGTAATCATGTTCGCTCTGTCGCCACCGGTTTCTTTAGCTAAACCTGAACCTCTTAGGTTAGCAACTGTTCCAGAATAGAACACACCACCTTTACGGATGTCTAACAAGGCACTAAGATTGAATCCTTTATAGCTGAAATTATTGTTAATTCCCAAAGTCCAGTCAGCATATAGGTTTCCTAAACGCTTTCCTGCAACAACCTTTTTTAGACCGCTTTCTGCATCAACCACAAAGTTTCCATTAGGATCTCTTTCCCATACGCTGCCATAAAGACCAAAAGATTGCCCTACTTCAGCCTTAACTGACAATCCACTATAACCACTGGCTACACTGTATTCTTTAAGTGCTCCCAGGTCATTTACTTTCTGTTTGTTCTTTCCAAATTGAAAATCTACTGACCAGCTAAAATCTTTTGTTTTTAATGGGATAACGTTTAACGCGATTTCAATACCCTTGTTCTGGATCTCACCAACGTTCATGTATCTTGCATAGTATCCTGTTGAAGGAGCCACATCAATTGAAATCAATTGATTATTGGTTACGGTGTTGTAGTATCCAAAGTCAAGACCAATACGATTATTTAAGAATTTCAACTCTGTACCGAATTCATAAGAATTCTGTTTCTGTGGTTTTAGCTCACTATTAGGTCTCACTCTTGGCGACGTAAAAGCTGTAGTAATCGGGCCTGCAGGGAAAACAATTGCAGTACTGTTTACATATTGTAAAAACACAGTCGAAACCGGTGTGAAAGTATAATCAAGGTTATAAGGCAATGCATCACTTCCAACCTGAGCCCAACTTGCTCTTAATTTACCGAAACTTAACCAATCCATGTTTTTCTCTTTCAGCAATTCAGTGAAAACAAAGGATGCGTTAACTGACGGATAGAAATAAGATCTTGAATTTGTTGGAAGAGTAGAAGACCAGTCATTTCTACCAGTCACACTTAAATACAAGAAATCTTTATAGCTCGCACTTAAATCACCATAAAGACCCAGGATTCTTCTCTTGCTAAATCCAAGTGTTGGATTTTTTGCCGCAGCATTAGTATAATTATATAACTGATCAATGGTTAAACCGGATGCCTCAACTTGCGAAGTCTGAATCAGGCGCTGATTAATGTTACCACCAACGATTAATTTCAATTTAACATTCTCGATAAGGTTATTTTGCTCAATGGTTGCCATAAGGTCATCATTGATTTGCTTACTCAGGCCATCATAGTTAGTGAATTTACCTTGCATGAAGCCTGCAGTTCCTTTACGAACCAATAAGGATCTTTTTTCTGTAGTAACATCCAAACCAAAGTTGTTGGTTACGGTAATCCAATCCACAGGTTTATAGTTTAATACATAGGTACCGATGAATCTATCAACAGAATTACTGTTTCTGTTATAGTTCATTACCCAGAATGGGTTATTTCCGTTACGGGTTGGGGTTAAAAAGTTTTGATTACCTGTAATTGGATCCTCGTAGTTGTCTCTTAACTGATCAATATCAACTGTTCTCGGCAAACCGAAAATAGTAGAGATAATGGAGTTGGTATTATTTGAGCTCTGTGCAGGCCTTCCGTCTGATTTGATATTAGTATATGATCCTGTAAATCTGGAAGAAAGCTTTTTGCTAAAGTCTCTTCCTGCGTTTAAAGACAAAGTGTACCTGTCTAATTTTGA
Source organism: Pedobacter steynii (assembly GCF_001721645.1). Taxonomy (NCBI): domain Bacteria; kingdom Pseudomonadati; phylum Bacteroidota; class Sphingobacteriia; order Sphingobacteriales; family Sphingobacteriaceae; genus Pedobacter; species Pedobacter steynii. Next base: position 1,232,472 of record NZ_CP017141.1, read on the forward strand.
TTTAGGAATAATCCCTTTATCATTAGCACTTGAAAAACTCACCCTATAATCAGATCCTTCTCCTCCTCCGGAAAATGCGATGTTATTCATCGTAGAAAAACCGGTCTGGAAATAATCTTTAACGTTATTTGGATAAGCTTGCAAAGTTACCTGTTGACCCAGGAAATTAGGGAATTGCTGATTCTGAACGTCAGAAATTCTTGGTCCCCAGCCATTAGTTGCGGTCAAAGCATATACTCCCTGGTTACCCTGAGCATATTCGTTTTGAAATTCCGGTAAAATTAAAGGGTTGTCAAAACGTACTGAAGAGTTGATGCTGATCGCACTTTTCGCCCCTTTACTTCCTCTTTTTGTTGTAATTACAATCGCTCCATCTTTTGCTCTTGAACCATATAGTGCAGTAGCGGCAGCTCCTTTAAGAATAGTCATTGACTCGATATCATCAGAGCTTAAATCTCCCATACGGTTTCCAAAATCGACGTTATTAGCCGTCGTTCCACCTGCAGAGTTAGATTCACTTACTGATAACCCGTCAATCACATAAAGCGGTGATCCACCTTCGAGTGAGTTTACTCCACGGATAACGACCTTTGTAGATCCACCTACTGTTCCCGACTGAGAGTTTACCCTTACACCAGCAGCCTTACCCGCTAAAGAGTTAAGAACATTTGTTTCGCGGGCTTTTGTTAATTCCTCAGATTTAATTGTTGAAGCACTGTACCCAAGAGATTTTTTTTCTCTGGAAATACCCATTGCAGTTACTACAACTTCACCTAAAACTTTTGAATCCGTTGCTAATACCACATTAATCACGTTTGTGGCTCCTACTGTCTTAGTTTGGGAAGCATATCCAATTGAGGAAAACTCAAGTGACGCCTCTGCAGAGGCAATTTTAATAGAGTATTTACCATCTGCACCGGTCATGGCTCCTGTAGATGTACCCTTAACCCGTACACTTACACCAGGCAATGGTAACCCATCGTCTTTTCCTGTAACTGCACCAGTAATAGTTCGTTGTGCCATTGCTGAAGATGCAAAGAGCAAGAACACGAACAAACTTTGTAGAAGTTTTTTCATAAAAATATAAAATTTAGGTTAATTAAGGCGCCAAATATAGGATTTTTGTCATATTAGCATAATTTAATGTCAATCTAAGACAATTGAATGACAAACTATATCAATGAAGAAAAATAAATAACCCAAATATAATTTTGAAAAAAAACATTATTCAGGTTATTATTTTAAAAAAAGCACAGGAACAGCAAGAATCGTACAAAAACAAACGAAATCGCTGTATTTGTAACAAATTCAAACAAATAATCACTACTTAATTTGTAGGATAAATTTGGATTTTAAGTCCAAAAATGGAGATTTAGTTAATCGACTAGAAATAAGGCATTTAAAAAGAGTTGCTTCCCATTTTCCCAAAAAGAGCGAAAAAGCACATCGCTACCCAGGTAAACAACTGCCCCTTTTCCTATAGATTGCACTCCGAATACCATCCCGGAGCTGAGTTTTTTTATGACATTTTTACCGGCAACACCGGCCATATAACTCCCTGTTTTTAAAACACCTACATTCCACCCTCTGCTTAGGTTTTCGTAAATTTTATCATCCGTTTTCAAAGCATAGTAATAAGCCCCTAAGCCTGCAGAAAGTGGATGGCTATGGTCCAGATGAACTTTGAAAATTGCACCAGGAATTACTTCTGCCAAGTCTTCTTTCTTTCTTTTTGCATATTCAGTGGAATTGACCCCGGAAGGATCTTCTTTTGGAAATTCTTTTCTTTTAATTTCGAAGGGCTTGGCCTCGTTAACATTTAAGATGGCATCTTCGAAAAGAATTACCTTTCCTCCAACTTTTAACCAATCTTCCAGTTTGCCTGCCACTTCATCCCCATATGCACCATCGGGAATAACTAAGACATTGATTTTATTGATATCGAGATTGCCAATATTTTTTGCCTCAATTAAACTAACCGGATAACTGAGTTCCTGTTCAAAAAAGTGCCATATTTCCCCTACATTCTGAGACGAGCTCTCAGGCCCTGCCACAACAGCAACTTTCGGCGTATTGAGCATCCGGTAAGAAGAGGACCCAAAATCTTTTCCTTTATCTACAAAGCCCCCGGAAGCAGGATAAAATGACATTTTCAATCTTCTTTCTATTGCCGTAATTCTTTCTTGTAAATCCAGGATATTCCGTTCGTTTTCTGTTCTATAAACCAACAGCGAGCCGATAGAAAAATTGCGGTTACCAAGTGTAAATGCATCCTCCGCAATCCGGACTTTTATATTCTCCTTTTGTAAAGCAATCAATACCTGTGCATCCTCAATAGAATTCCAGGGAAAAATCCAGGCATAGGGCTTTTCAACCACTGGAAAGACCTCCTTGAATTCGTCCATCGCCAAGTATTTACCCTTTACAGACTCTGTGGTAGCGTAGGCAGGAAGACCGTAAGCGTAAGGTAGTGCCCAGGCGGTAATATCGTAGGTATTCGAATCACTCACAGAAGTTTGGGGTTCCAGCAAAACATTCGCAAGGACCGCCTTGGCCTGTTGAAGATTAACCACCAGGTCATTCCGCTCTATTCTAAAGTTTTCATTTTTTTGCGTTTCAAAGCTATATCCGTTTAAGGACCTATCCGATCCGAAAGCATACTCAATCCTGTTATTCCTCAAAAGATTAACCATTCTTTTCATTCGGCTTTTATTCTGCGCCTTAATTACGTAGGTTTTATAAAGTCCCGGAGGCGAAACAACTGCATTTTCAAAGTATTTCTTAAACTCTTCAACCAATTTATCCGCATGTAGGGAAACCGTCTCAAGCGTTGCCATTCCACTTGTGAAATGATGATCAATCCTATCTTTCAACGTTAGCGTATCCCCATCAAGTGTAACTACCGATAAACCCGCACTAATCCCTCCCTGCTCATAAGTCATACCTATCGCTCCGTTGTACAAAGGATACGTATCTCCATAAGAAGGGTATAATAAATCAAATTGCTCTTTTGTAAAATATTGCCAGCCATTCTGATCAAAATACTTTGCATTATTCTTTCCGACAGTAATTTGGAAATTCCTTTGCCACGGAGTGATATCCTGATGGATCGGCTCTGCCGCTGGTGCAAAATAATAGGGCTCATTATAACTCTGTTCATGAAAATCTACATGTACTTCGGGCATCCAATCATGGTATAAAGCCAATCGTTGCTGGGTTTCTACCTGGGATTGCCATGCCCAATCTCTGTTCAAATCAAAATAATAATGGTTTGACCGTCCTCCCGGCCATGGCTCGATATGTTCTCTTGACATTGGATTGGAGTTCGGTTTAAACCCTGTTGCCGCCCCAAAGAAATTCACATAGCGCTCTCTTCCATCCGGATTGAGACATGGATCAATAATAACCACCGTATTTTTTAACCAGTTTTGAATATTTGTCGTTTTGGGATCTGCCAAAGTATATAGCATCCTAAGGGCCGTTTCGGTAGAACTGGCCTCGTTGCCATGTACATTATAGCTCAACCATAGTATAGCGGGCTGTTTTGATTTGGAAGACATCTTCTCCGCATTACTCATGCTGACATTATTCTTTCTGATGGTCTCCAGGTTATCCATGTTTTCCTTTCCTGAGATGATCGCTACCAGGAGATCCCTACCCTCATAAGTTTTTCCGTATTTATGGATTTTGACATTTTTATTCGCTCCCCCGATATATTTAAAATATTCCAGCACTTTATAATGAGGCGTAAAGCGGCTTCCTAAACTATAGCCAAGAAAGTCGTCAGGCGACTTTATCTGTGCTTCAACGGACTTTTCAACAAAAAACAGGAATAAAAAGGAGAGCAAAAAATATTTCATAACCAGCAATTAAGACTCCAAAATACTAAAGAATATTTTTTGTTTCTCTTTCATAGTGTAATTTTACCGTATCAATTAGATTTACGCATATGCCAACTATCAATTCCCTGTATCAACATTTTCTGAATTACCCTACGATATGCACCGATACAAGAAGCATTACTAAAGACTGTCTGTTCTTTGCCCTCAAAGGCGAGAATTTTGATGCAAACTCTTTTGCAATGCAGGCTTTAACAAATGGGGCCGCCTATGTAATCATTGACAATCCTGAATACCTGAAGAATGACCGTTGCATCCTTGTCCCAGATGTGTTGTCTGCTTTACAGGACCTTGCGAGATACCACCGCTCCACATTAAACATTCCTGTAATCGGACTAACCGGCAGCAATGGAAAAACTACCACCAAAGAACTGGTTAATGCAGTATTATCAGAAAAGTATAAAACCTTTGCCACCAAAGGGAACCTGAATAATCATATCGGAGTTCCACTTTCTTTACTTTCCATTGATGCTAATGTCGAAATTGCCGTAATCGAAATGGGGGCAAACCATCAGAAAGAAATCGAATTTCTCTGCAGTATAGCGCAACCGACCCATGGTTTGATCACAAACATAGGCATGGCCCATTTAGATGGTTTTGGAGGCTTTGAAGGAGTAAAGAAAGGAAAAGCAGAGTTATATGCTTACCTGAAAAACAATCATGGTACAGCATTTATAAACAGGGACAATCACTACCTGCTGGAAATGGCTGCTGCGACAAGCTTAAATAAAGTGATTTATTATGGAACAGCACCTGGGAATCAGGTATCAGGTGCACTCTTAAAGACCGATCCGTTTCTGGAGCTTTCCTGGACAGGCCAGAAAGGAAGTCACCAGACCCAAACGAACCTTACCGGATCGTACAATTTCGAAAACATCCTCGCGGCAATATGTCTTGGAGAATTCTTTGAACTTCAGGCCCGGCAAATTAACGACGGACTTTCTGGTTATCAACCCAGGAATAACCGTTCTCAACTTACCCGGACGGAAAAGAACACTGTCATCTGCGATTTCTACAACGCAAATCCGAGTAGTATGACCGCAGCACTGGCCAATATAAATGCCCTGACCTCAAATCATAAAGTGGCTATTATCGGAGATATGTTTGAGCTTGGAAAGGAATCACCGGAACAACATCGTCTGATCATTTCCGAAGCAGAAAAAACAAACGTAGAAACCCTTGTATTTATAGGAAAGGACTTCTACGAAGCTAAAGGACAGCATAGAGGACATTTTTTTCAGACCCCTTCTGAGGCGCAGAGTTTTCTTGAAAAAACGGCATTAAGTGACTGTCTTATATTGCTGAAAGGGTCTAGGGGAATGGCACTGGAACGCTTGCTCCCTTACCTGTAAACATCAGATGAAACTTTCGTCAGGATGTTCGATAGATTATGCTTACTTTGATATTACAGACACCTTAATTCCGGCATCACTAATTTCCTTCAGTGGATTATCCCGCATGTTTTGCTCTATCTCCAACTCATATTTTCCGGCTTTAGGAAACTTATAGCCGGAAAGAAGCGGCAAAGTATAGGTGTAAAGATTTCCGGACCCCGAGCCATTCCATTGTCCGTCAGGTTGCGCAAGCCGATATTCATAACGCCGGCTGCTTCTCTTTTGTCCTGGTTCCCGTAAATGAAACAAAACGAAAATATTGGAATAGCCATAATCAGCAGTATGGCGTAATTTAAAGTAGATGTTATAAGATTTCGCAGCATCTGTAACCTCTATAACAGCTTTCACCTTATTTACGTAACTCCAGTTTCTGGAAGGCATGGAGATGTTATTGTCAATAATATTATTGGTATCGCAACCACTAAAAAAAGTGATTGCAATACCAGCAACAAGCAATAGAAATGCTTTGAAATTATTCATTTTTAGGCTTATCCGTTGGTTTCTTTCTGCGGTTATTATTTCTGTTCCTATTGTTCCTGTTCGGCTTTACCGCGGCACCATCTACGGGCGTTGCTGATACCGGATTCGGTACTTTAGGCTGAGCATCTGTTGCTGCAGGCTGCCCCTTAGGCTGTACTTTAGCAGTAGTCTGGCCGCTCTGATTATTCTTATTGCCCTCCGTACGAGGTTTACCCTGTTGCCCGGATTTAACCTGCTTCTCAGGTCTGTTCGCATTGCCGTTGTTTCTTTGCTCTCCGTTGCGGTTATTCCCTGATCTGTTATTATTACGGTTTCCTTTATTTTTTGGTTTATCATCCAGGCGTGTTAAGCTGTCCTGTCCAACCACATTTTCATAATCAGGGGTCTTCTCAATCACGATAGCAGGCGCCAATTCTACAGCCTCCTCTTTAAGGTTATTTGGTTTCAACCCCTTTTTATTCATGGCCATGATTTCTTTTACACGGTCCACTTTTAAAGGAATCCAGTCTTCCATATTCGGATAACTAAACCACATTAATTTCTTAAAAATATCTGTTTTCTGATGGCGCGCAATCCCAATTTCAGTCTGTAAATTATCAACACGATCAGGAATATCCTTTAAGGCATCCAGATAAGTATCCAGTTCATAATTTAAGCAGCATTTCAGCTTTCCACATTGTCCGGCAAGCTTCAATGTATTCAAAGATAAATTCTGATACCTGGCAGCTGCAGTAGAAACTGTTTTAAAGTTTGTTAGCCAGGTAGAACAGCACAATTCACGACCACAAGAACCAATCCCTCCCAATCTACCAGCTTCCTGCCTCATTCCAATCTGGCGCATTTCAATTCTGATGCGGAAAGTCTCGGCCATCTTCTTGATCAGCTCCCGAAAGTCAACGCGGCCTTCAGCGGTATAAAAGAAAGTTGCCTTAGTTTTATCTCCCTGATAATCAACATCACTGATTTTCATCGATAAGCGCAAGTCCAAAGCAAGAGTTCTTGCTTTGTGCATGGTTTCCCATTCGAGCCCTTTAGCAATTTTCCATTTTTCTACATCAGCTTCTGTAGCTTTCCTGTAAATTTTACGGGTCACCTGATCAATCGGGGTTTTCCGGCGTTTCATCTGCATCCGGACTAATTCTCCCGTCAGGGAAATATGACCGATGTCATAACCTCCTGTAGGACCTTCAACAGCAACCAACTCTCCTATTTCAAGATAAATATTGTCATTGTTCAGGAAAAACTCTTTTCTTGCGCCTTTAAACTTAACTTCTACAACTTGAAAAGGTATATAATTTGAGGGCATATCTAAATTCGACAGCCAATCGTAAACTTCTAATTTCTGACAGCCTCCGGTAAGGCATGAGCCATTACTTTTGCAGCCCGAGGGGGCGCAACCGCCACCTGTAGAACAACTTCCACATCCCATAGTTAATTGTATATATATTGAGTCCCTTTCGGGAGCGTTTTAAACTTAATTATTTTTACCAATTGTAAAGATACATCTAAAAACAGAATTTTAGGGTTTGCGTTTCTTTCAATATGGTAATGCGCCCGCTCCAGTTCCTGAATAATAGCCTCTGCCATCCCCAGATCCAGAACATGGTTACTTAGCTTTTTTGCGGTGTCTAACGTTCTTCCAGGCAGTTTTACCAGCGCTTCAGCACCACTCAGCAAAAGACTGCACTCCCTTAAAAAGTTAATTCCGTATTTTAAAAAATTCTTTTGATTTTCTCTTCCCCATCCTGCTGCCTGATCTACAAAAACAGTCAGGTCCAGAACACGGTTACCATATCCCATCCTTAACCACTCTGCGAATTTATCAGCATTTTCGTTTTGCGTATTGGCAACTAACAATTTGGCATCAATCAGATTTCCATCTGCTAAAAAACTATATTCAGTTGCCTGTTCTTCTGGCAAACCATGTTTTTCCATCAGATAATGCTCAATAACTGCATTAGAAAGTTTGGGAATTTTAACAATTTGGGTACGCGACAGGAGTGTTGACAAGATTTGTTCCTGATTATTGGCCACCAATAAGAATAAAGTATTTTTTGGTGGTTCCTCGATAATCTTCAACAAGGAATTTCCTTCTTTATCCAAATATTCAGGAAGCCACATGATGAGGACTTTCGTCTCTGCTTCAAAAGCTTTATAACTCAGTTTTTTTATAATGTCATGACATTCGGCAATATTGATATTGGCCTGCTTGTTCTCAGCACTTAGCTTGGAACGCCAGATATCCATATCAAAATATGCGTCTTCCAATAACATAGCCCTCCATTCATCCAATACATCCACGGCAATCCGGGCGTCTTTAGAAGCAAAAAAAGGATAGGAAAAATGCAGGTCCGGATGAATATACCGTTCATATTTCCGACAGGAAGAACAGACTCCACAGCTGTCCTCAGCCTGCTTATCCAGGCAATTTAAGTATTGAGCATAGGCAATAGCCATAGGTAAAGCGCCACTCCCTTCGCTCGATAGAAACAATTGGGCATGACTCACCCTGTTTTCGGCAACTGTTTGTATCAGTTGCGCCTTAATCTCCTCCTGCCCGATGATATCTTTAAATTGCATTTGGTGCAAAATAACAATTTTTTAGATTATTGATTTGCATATTTGCATTTATGCCTAGAATTCTAGCTTTTGACTACGGAACCAAACGGATCGGAATTGCCGTGACAGACCCCCTGCAAATTATCGCAACGGGACTGGACACCATACATCCTAAGGATATCATTGAATACCTGAAAAAATACTTTTTAACCGAGCAGGTAGAGGCCTTTGTGATCGGCGATCCTAAACAAATGGATGGCTCTCCATCTGATTCCGCACAGCATGTGAAAGGGTTTTCGAAAATTTTAAGAAGAAATTTTCCCGACATCCCTCAGTTCTGGATCGATGAGCGCTTTACCTCTAAACTGGCACACCAGGCTATCATGCAGAGCGGCCTCAAAAAACAAGACCGTCAAAACAAGGATCGGGTCGATACCATTGCAGCGACAATCATTCTGCAATATTTTATGGAGCAGCCCCGTTTATAGAACAACAATAAGAATGCTTAAAATATAACTATGAGCCTGATTAATGAAGATATGCAGCAGTTGCTGCTCAATTACTGTGAGCCAGAAAGCGAGTTACTCAAAAAGATAGATCGGGAAACCAACCTTAAAGTGCTGATGCCAAGAATGCTCTCCGGACATTACCAAGGGAGGGTACTAAGCATGTTGAGCAAAATGATCCGTCCTGACAGGATTCTGGAAGTCGGGACCTTTACCGGATATGCAACAATCTGCCTTGCAGAAGGATTAACAGAAACAGGCATCATTTATACCCTGGATATCAACGAAGAATTAGAGGAAATGGTTCGACGTAATTTTGCTGAATCTCCAGATGCGGAGAAAATCAAATATATCCTGGGCGATGCAACCAAGACAGTCCATGAACTTCAGGAAACTTTTGACCTTGTATTTATCGATGCAGACAAAAAGAACAATGGTACTTATTATGATCTCATTTTCGATCGTGTGAGGCCAGGAGGGCTTATTATCGTCGATAACGTATTATGGAGCGGCAAGGTTCTGAATAGCAATCCCGATAACGACACTAAAAATATTACTACATTTAATGATAAAATCGCGGCTGATACCCGTGTAGAAAAAATGATCCTTCCCGTCAGGGACGGCTTATTTATCATCAGAAAAAAATAGAATATGATTAAAAAACTATTGTGGGTTTGGCTCAGCGTCACTTTTATAAGTTTTGCTGCCCGGGCACAAAGTACGGAAGATTATATTGCTGAACGCCTTTCATATGCACAGGAGCTGATGCGGGAACATAAGATTCCAGCGAGTATTATTCTTGCTATTGCCATTCACGAATCAGCAGCAGGTCAAAGCAAAATTGCCCGCTATATGAATAACCATTTCGGCGTAAAGGGCCCCAATACAAATGAGGAAATCCGATCTGCCTATAGGGATTACCCCACAATAGAAGAATCCTATGACCATTTTATTGAATTTCTAAAAAGCAGGTCTTCTTTTAGTCCTTTATTTGAAAAGTATGACCAGTATGATTATCGTGGCTGGGCGAGAGGAATTCAGCGTGGAGGTTACGCAAGAAGCCGTTCCTGGGCCTCACAAGTAGTTGGGTTAATCAAAAAATACGAGCTTTATCAATATGATGAGAGGCCCGACGATTATATAGAACCGGCAGTTGTGGTCTCTACAAAATCAAGAAAAAGATCCGGAAGTAGCTCCTCCGGAAAAAGATATACAGTTAAAGCAGGAGATAATTTAAGTACAATTGCAAAACGTAACCGTACCACTGCCAAAGCGATCATGAATAAAAACGGATTAAAGAGTTCAAACCTAAAGCCCGGACAAAAAATAAGACTATAATGAACAAAAGAATATTCCTCCTTGCCCTGATTGTCCCATTCTTCTTTGCTTGTAAGACGAGAAAATACAGTAAAAATAATAAGGCGATTGAGAAAGCTGCAAACAAAGCGAACCCAAACATTCCATCCTATACCACGCTTAATTATATTGAAACCTTCAAATCTGTAGCAATTGAAGAAATGAATGCTTACGGGATTCCTGCAAGCATTACCCTTGCACAGGGCATTATTGAATCCGGTAGCGGCAACAGTAGTCTGGCTAAATATGCCAACAACCATTTCGGGATAAAATGTACCTCGGAATGGAAAGGAAAAGCTTATTACAAAGATGATGATAAAAGCAACGACTGTTTCAGAGTCTATAAAGACGCCCGGGAATCCTATAAAGATCATTCTGAGTTTCTTAAAAGAAAACGTTACAGCTTTTTGTTTGAGTTGGATAAAAACGACTATAAAAACTGGGCCTATGGATTAAAACAGGCAGGGTATGCAACGAATCCAAGGTACCCGGCTATGTTGATCAGTACGATCGAAAAATACGAGTTGCATCAGTACGACCAATCGGAATCAGAAAAAGAAAAGTTGAAGAGAGAAGACAAAATCTTTTCAGAGATCAATGCCAACATCCCGCAGGAAAAGAAAAAATTTACACCGGTAGCCACTCCGCCTTCAAAACAAGTAATCACTACGCCAACGGATACCTCAGCTATTGTAAAGCCAACGGTCATCGGCTCTGTTATTCCCGCTGCCCCGGCAGAAAAGGTATACACCGTGCAGAAAGGAGATACACTTTATAACTTATCCAAACGATTCAACATCAGTATAGAAGATATAAAAACGCTGAATAACCTTACAGAAGAAGGTATCAAAATCGGGCAAAAGCTTGTCTTAGTTAAATAATGTTAATATTTAATCTGCGGATATAGATATCTTGTAATTTTGTACGCTGATGAAATATCTAGGTTTATTCTTATTGTTTTCTTTTTTGAGCCTTAAAATTTTTGGACAGAATTCAGGAGTACAGGGCTTTGTTGTGGACAAAGATTCGAAACTTCGTCTGGCAAAGGTTTATATCTACAATTCTACCAATGATGAAGGAATTTACAATACTCCAAAGGGAGAATTTGCGATAAAAGCGACAGTTGGAGATACCTTGTTTGCGGTACTACAAGGATATGCTCTAGATACGATTGTATATAAAGGCCAGAAAGCGGTTTATTTTCAATTGAAATCCTTAGGGATTAACTTGAGAGAAGTTGCCATCATCGGAGATAAATATACGCCCAGAGAACGCCACGAAAAATCCTTAAAGGAATATAAATATGCCCTGGATAAAGGAAAAGCAAAAGACTTGCTTAACCTTGGAATGGGAGGTGTAGGCTTGGGGATCGACGCGATTTACAACCTGCTCAGCAGGGACGGAAAAAATGCGAGACATTTACAGAAAATTCTGGAAAGAGATTATAAAGAAGCCATAATTGACTATAGATTTAAGCCAGAATATGTGAAAAGAACCCTGCATATCGGAGACTTTGAAGCAGAAGATTTTATGCAACAATACCGGCCCACTTATCAGTTTGCTTTAACGGCGTCTGATTATGCTTTTATTGTTTTTGTGAGAAATAGCTATGCCAGCTATAAGCGAAATCCCGCCGCTTTCAGGTTGCAGCCCCTGCCCAAATTAACCATTGACCAGTTTTGAGGTTTTTCTTTTTGATATGCCCCCGTTTGTCTGCCAATGCCATGGCAATATTCCCTTTTATTATTTTGCAGAATAAACACCAAAAGGCAAATAAGGCATTAGTCAATCATGAACGGATCCATCTCCGCCAGCAACTGGAACTGCTGATCATTCCATTTTATCTGTTATATATCCTCAACTACCTCGTCAATCTGATTCGTTTTAGAAACCATTACCTTGCTTATTTCAATATTCGCTTTGAAAGAGAAGCCTACGCTAATGAGAATGACCTGGGCTACCTGTCCCGGAGAAAGCTATTCTCCTGGTTCCGTTATCATTCCCAAATGACTTAGTTTCCGCTCATTCTGCAATTAGTTTGCTATTAAACTTTTAATAAGCAACATTTTTGTTTTTCTTTGTAGGAATGAAGATTTTTTATGCCAGCTTATTATTGGTTTTTGTCGTATCCATAAATACCTTATCTGCACAGGAGGTAGATACCATTCCAATTGATACTAAAGGTTTAGACATCAAACTAAAACGTAGTCCTCTACCTTCCAGAACAGGAAATTTAATTTTTAAGCCCGTAACCCTTTCTCCTGTCGTCGTTGATGAGAAAGTAAATTACTGGAAAACAAAGACAGCCATAGGGATCAATGTGAATCAGGCTACCTTTTCAAATAACTGGAAAGGCGGTGGTGTAAATTCACTGGCTGTTGGTGGACTGGTTAACTATAAAGCAGAATATAGTAAAGAAAATTATAGCTACGTAAGCGAGGTAATCCTGGAATATGGGAAAATCAAAAATAAAGATCAACTGCAGAAGAAAACCAGAGACCGGATCTTTTGGGATAACAAAGCGGCCATACAAATGTCTAAAAACTGGTATTTCTTTGCTTCCATAAACTTTGAATCTCAATTTGATAAAGGATTTAAATATGAGATGAAAGATGGCGTTGAGATTCCTACGCAAATTTCCGGATTTATGGCTCCTGGCTATCTGACAGAATCCATGGGTTTTGAGTACAAGCCAAACAAGTATTTTTCTACCAGGATAGGTACCGGTACGGCAAAGCAAACCTTCGTACTGGATAAAAGCATCTTTATAGACAAAACCCCAAAATTTGGTGTAGACTCCGGCAAAACGTTCAGAAATGAGCTGGCCTTCCAGATCGTGAGCAATTTTGAAAAAGAAATCTTCACAAACACCACATTGAAAGCAAGATACCAGATGTTCATTCCCTATGATAGACCATTGGTCCATATAGACCATCGCCTCGATATTTCTCTGACCTCGAAATTAAACAGGTTGATGAATGTTTCCTTAAGCGGCATTGGTTTGATGGATAAGGATACCGACAATAGTATACAAGGGAGTCAGACACTTGCGTTAGGTGTGATGTTTGTCTTCCCACGCTAATACTTTACAAATATTCCCATCTGATTCGGCCAAAATTAATAACTTTGGCTTTTACAAAAAATTGAACACTAAGCATTAAAGAAAATGTTTGAAAATTTACAGGATAAACTAGACCGTGCATTTAAAGTTTTAAAAGGACAAGGCAGTATTACAGAGATCAACGTGGCGGAAACCATGAAAGAAATCCGTAAGGCTTTATTGGATGCCGACGTAAATTACAAAACAGCGAAAAGCTTTACTGATGAGGTAAAAGAGAAAGCGCTGGGCTTAAATGTACTTACGGCTGTTTCTCCAGGTCAGTTACTGACCAAAGTAATGAACGATGAGCTAACTGCCCTAATGGGTGGCGAAGTGACAGAATTAGATCTTAAAACTAATCCAACTATCATACTGATTGCCGGACTGAATGGTGCCGGTAAAACAACTTTCACAGGAAAGCTGGCCAATTACCTGAAAAGTAAAGGCAAAAAACCTTTATTGGTGGCTGGCGATGTGTACCGTCCTGCAGCAATAGATCAGCTACAAATTCTGGGAGAACAAATCGGAGTTCCTGTCTACGCAAATATCGAATCTAAAGATCCTGTAGCAATTGCTCTTGAAGGTATTGCTGAAGGAAAGAAACAGCATAGCAATGTAATTATTATAGATACGGCCGGTCGTTTAGCGATAGACGAGGAGATGATGAACGAAATTGCCGCCGTAAAAGAACATACTAAACCGCACGAAATCCTGTTTGTTGTTGATGCCATGACCGGACAGGATGCGGTTAATACAGCAAAAGCATTTAACGAAAGATTAGACTTTACCGGAGTAGTTTTAACCAAACTGGATGGTGACACCCGCGGTGGTGCCGCCCTATCCATCAAATCGGTAGTGAATAAACCCATTAAATTCATCGGTACCGGTGAAAAAATGGAAGCACTGGATGTGTTCTATCCTGAAAGGATGGCTTCTCGTATCCTGGGCATGGGTGATGTTGTTTCACTTGTTGAACGTGCTCAACAGCAGTTTGACGAGAAAGAAGCGGCGGAACTTCAAAAGAAAATCCGTAAGAATAAATTTGATTTCAACGATTTCTATAGCCAGATTCAACAGATCAAGAAGATGGGTAATATGAAAGACCTGATGGGTATGATTCCTGGTGTCAGCAAAATGATGAAGAACGTGGAGATCGAAGATGATGCTTTTAAGAATGTAGAAGCAATCATTCAATCCATGACTAAATATGAGCGGGAAAACCCAGATAGTATTCAGCAAAGCAGACGTGCCAGGATTGCCAAAGGTTCGGGAAATAAAATTGAGGATGTTACCAAGCTCATCAAGCAATTTGAAGACATGCGTAAAGTGATGAAGCAATTCTCAAATCCTGCTGCCGCTGCAAAAATGATGAAAAACATGCCTAAAATGCCGCAAGGCAGGATGTAAGGTATTCCTTTAAGAAAAGATATCAGCCCGGCCCTAAAGCCGGGCTTTTTATTTTTGCAAAAGCTACCTCCATATGGTATTTGCATATAGATTAGGCAAAACCCCAATTGTATATGCTGGTAAAAACTTATGGAAGCGCTGTTTTTGGTGTAGACGCCCTAACCATCACCATTGAAGTAAGTATTGGTGGAGGGAACAAATACCATATCGTTGGCCTTCCGGACAATGCCATAAAAGAAAGCCTGCGAAGAATAGAGAGTGCGATTCAATCTGCCGGACTTAAAATGCCGCGGCAAAAAATCGTAATTAACCTGGCCCCTGCAGACATCCGAAAAGAAGGATCGGCATACGATCTCCCAATTGCCATAGCCATCCTCGCGGCTTCAGGGCAGATCGAGAGTCTTGAAACAGCAGAGTACTTCATTATGGGAGAACTCTCTTTAGACGGCGGGTTACAGCCAATCAAAGGGGCATTACCCATTGCAATACAGGCTAAAGCTGCAAAATTTAAAGGTTTTATCCTCCCTAAAGATAATTCCAGAGAAGCCGCCATCGTTAGCGGGCTAATGGTATACGGCATGTCAAACCTGGCTGAAGTGGTTGCCTTTTTTAATGGGGGAGAAAAACCTGAACAGGTATTGGTTAATTCTAATGAAGTCTTTCTTCAGCAACCCGGCACTTATGAATATGATTTTGCAGATGTAAAAGGACAGGAAAATATTAAACGTGCATTGGAAATTGCAGCAGCCGGAGGTCATAATCTCATTTTGATTGGCCCTCCTGGAGCTGGAAAAACAATGCTGGCCAAGAGACTCCCTACAATTCTCCCTCCTTTAAGCCTACAGGAAGCTCTGGAAACGACTAAAATACATTCGGTAGCCGGAAAGCTCAATGCCCTGGATGCGCTCATGACAGAGCGGCCTTATCGATGTCCTCACCATACAATTTCAGATATGGCACTGGTGGGAGGAGGGGCTCATCCTCAACCCGGAGAGATTTCACTGGCACATAATGGCGTGCTTTTTCTGGATGAACTTCCAGAATTTAAAAGAAGTGTGTTGGAGGTAATGCGCCAACCCCTGGAAGATCGCAATATCGTGATTTCGCGTGCCCGGTTAAGTGTAGCCTATCCCGCCAGTTTTATGTTGATCGCCTCCATGAATCCCTGCCCTTGTGGTTTTTATAACCACCCCGAGAAAGAATGCATCTGCGGTCCGGGAATGGTACAAAAATATTTAAGCAAAGTTTCCGGCCCGCTACTAGACAGGATAGACCTTCATGTTGAAGTAACACCTGTTCATTTCAATGAGCTTTCTTCTCCTGTAATAGCAGAAAAGAGCATTACCATCAGACAGCGGGTAATCGCCGCCAGAACCATTCAGGCAATTAGGTTTCAGGATCGGACCGAACTACATTGTAACGCGCAAATGAGTCCAAATATGGTCCGTAAGATCTGTAGTATCAACAAACAGGGGCAAGAGTTAATTAAGAAGGCCATGGAAAGACTAGGGCTGTCCGCAAGGGCTTATGATCGCATCTTAAAAGTCGCAAGAACAATCGCCGATCTGGCAGAAAGCACGGATATTGAACCTGAACATCTTGCTGAGGCCATCCATTACCGCAGCCTGGACCGCGACAACTGGGCTTCATGACTTATTCCTCTTCGTCCTCTTCTTCTTCAGGCTGATAAGCTAATATTGCCTTACCAATGTTGTTAATCTCCTCATCTACTTCGAAGAGTGGAAGCGCTGTTTCAGGATCAAGCTTCAACCATTGCAGGTCAGTATCTTTTTGGATATGAGTATATTCTTTACCTTCTTTAAAAATCACATACGTATCGTTTCCTTCCGGAAAAACAGCGTAACTTATATTTTCTATTTGAATGTCAAATGGCTCTTGCATTTCTATTTATGGTATGGTTAATCAATTAAGGGGTTTAGCGTAAAGTTGAATAGTTATAAAATTGCAACTTCCCAGTCCCGGTTACTGTTATTGTTTTTGTTTCATTACTTCCATTTGCTCCCTTTAGATTAAGCGTAATGGTATTTTCGCCCTTTTGAAGAGGAATCCTGCTGTAACTGATATTTGCCGGCAAAGATTGCCAGTTTCTGGTATCTGCTTTTTCTGAGATCAGACTATAGAGTTGCACCCCCAAGCCAAGACCTTCCAGGAGTGAATTGTCTTTTCCATTCTTCCCTGTACCTTTTGCACTCTCTCTCAGAACATATTCAGCAGCTTTCTTTACCGCCAGGCGCGTTAGTACTTTACTCATTTCTTTGAGAAAACGCTGATCAAGTGTTTTAAAGGCGAGTTCATTAATGTCCTCTGCCTTCTCAAAATTCATGGTACTCACTCCATTGCTTAAGGTAGCATTAGTATAAAACGGCGGTCGTGCCACATATTTCGGATAGGTTGCTCTTAAGCTCTGGATAGAGCTTGCGTTGAAATCACTGCCATTGCCATAACTGTTATTAAAAGGAATAACAATTGTTCCGCCTACATTCGTGAAAAACAAACCTCCATCACTTCCTTTAATCAGAGAAAAGAAAAATTCTTCCTGTTGCTTAACAGGCGCCAGGCCATTTTCCCAAAAGAAAATCAGTTCCCCTCCGTCCGAAGCTTTTTCCCTGGTATACTTCAGGTTAAATAAACCCTCAAACCGCTGGAGTTCTGAGGTGAAACCCATCCCTTCTGCTGTTCTCAGCACGTCTTTTTTTAAGCCCTCCGGCATCGGCGTCCCATAATAAGTCTGGTCTTTACTGTTCAGGTAAACTTCCGCCGCATTACGATATGCAATAAAAGCATTATTTATATCTCCATCATGTTCATAGATTAATCCCTGTAACATCAACGAAAAAGCATCTTTGGAATATCGGTTCTCTTTATTATTAAACTTGTCACCTTGCTCCTGAGACTGTAAAGTAATTCTTCTTGCTTCTACAATTGCATCTTCTGTTCGGTTTAAGTAAACGTAATTCAGAGCCTTATAATAGTGGATCATGAACTTTTCAAAATCTTCGCCCTTGTAAACCTGGTTCATCGGGTTCACCAGTGTTCCAACTACCGCATCCATCGTACCTCCCATTCCATTTTCAAGGAGTTGATCCGCCTCGTTAAAGTATCGGTTACTATTTTCGTAATCCCCTATAAGGTGGCTGGTTTTTCCTTTTTCCATTAAGAAAAGTAGCTTATTTCTTGGCTTTTTCAATAGGCTGTTTTTATCCAGTTCTTTAATAGCCTCAGTATAGTTACCACTGGAAACTTGTTTGTAATATGGTCCAATCATGTCATTATAACTGGAACAGCTAAAAAGAAAGAGCATCAACCCCAAAAGAAGTGATGCTCTGAAAGTATGCTTACTCGTATTAACCATATTACATTTAGTCTGTAAAATCAGCCTAATTTTTAACGTATTTAGCAATTTTCTTATCTCCTATCCAAACGACTTCATTAGTTTGAATATTGGTCAACTCCAGATTCACCTGATAATAAACCACTTTTTTTCTTTTATGAGAATCTACGATCGAATTAATTGATCCCTGAAGAATATAGTCAGCACCATTCTCCAAACCGAATTTTTTCATAGTAGATACCGTTGCATTGTCCTGCTGATCTGCTTTCTCTGCCCTCAATTCTTCTCTCTTTTTACCTCCCTGTACCAACCTCACACGATCACTTTGGATAAAAGATTGTTCTACATCTTTAACAAAGGTCTCTGCGTCAATATGCTCATGGCTTTTATTGTTCACCGCTCCAACTACGACAACAGGTTTCTTCCCTTGTTTACCTTCCAAATGATTGGGTAACCATTTTCCTCCCAGAATATTCTGAGTCATTTCCTGCGCCACAAGTCTTGAATCTGTATTATTCCAATTTCCACTAACATCAATCGCTTCATCAGTATTTACACGCGTAACTTGTCTGGAGCACGAGCTGATGACCATCATTCCGGAAACGGCAATAGCCGCAATGGTTATTATTTTTTTAAACTGCATATTTCTTAATATATAAATTTCTAATGTTGTTTTTACCAGCGGTTCCAGTGCCTGTGATATCCCCAATTGCCATAGCCATAGTTGCCATAATTACTATATCCTAATCCCAAAGAAAACCCAACAGGAGAATAATAAGAGTTCCCATAATAATAAGGGCTATACCAGCTATTGTCATAATTCCACTGCCTGCGTAATTTACGACGCTCTTCCCTTTCAGTATACCAATCATAAGCTTTATAGGTATTCTGAACAGTAGTGCCCTGATTACGGGTCAAAGAATCAGCCAATTCTATATACTTAGCCCTGCTTTCCTGATATCTGGGATTCTGGTCCTCAACCAAACCCGGATTTTGTGCATAACCAATCGTCGAATAAACTAGACTTGCGATGCAACTTGCAACAATAATCAAATTCCGTTTCATCTGTATATATTTTATTTTATCTGTCAGATGGATCTTACATAATCTATGCCATATTTAACTAAAAGCAAAATTACCCGATTTCTAATGCAAAGATATGACGTATCGGTTTTATATCTGCCATTTTAAAGTTAAAAAATGTTAAATCAATTCTCCTTTAATTTCTTGATAAAGTCAATAAATCTGGCGCTTGCATAGTTTGCTGCCCCTGACTCATGATAAGAAATACGACCTTCCTTATCAAAGACAACAGTTGTAGGCAGTGATCCTGAAAACAGATAGTCAGGAATACTACTGGCTGCAGTATATACCGGAAGCTGGTAACCTTTTCTATCCATATACTTTTGCGCCTTTGCAAAATCATTATCTGCATCTACCAAAATAAAAACGACTTCCTTATCATCCTTAAATTGTTCAAACAGCTTATTCACGGAGGGCATCTCAGCCAGACATGGGGGGCACCAGGTGGCCCAAAAATTCAGGAACACGACTTTCCCTTTTAAATCGCCAAGATCGATCTCCTTTCCCGAACTATTTTTAAAGAGAATTCCACTGAGCCCATCAACCGGAACTTTTATATCCGGCTTCTCTGTCATATCGGGCTTAAAAAGACCGATTCCCATGAGTCCCTGAAGCATAAATCCTTTCGCTGAAGGAACAAAAAGAACGATCAGGATCAAAATCACAAACAGGCCGTTAACTACATTACTCTTTTTGAACATCTTTCTCATTTCGATAAAAATTTTACACAGCAGGTGGCGCAAATTAAAGAATAAATTCTAATTTGCAGAATAACAACTTATTACCTTGACTAGCGTATGATAAAAAAAACTATTCCCGGATTATTGCTGCTTGGTGTAGCTTTGTCCTGTACTAACAAAACCAACAAAATGGAACCCTATAAATGGCCTGCTGCGACACCGCCTGTCGCAGAAATAAAACCTTTCATCAGAACCCTTCATGGGGATACTGTAACCGATAATTATTATTGGATGATCGACTACTTCAAGAAAGGAAAAGACAGCACAAAAGTAGTAGACTATCTGACCGCAGAAAATAAATATCTGGATACCATGATGAGTGGAACCAAAACCCTGCAGGAAAATTTATTCAAAGAACTTAAGGGCAGAATCAAAGAAAAAGACGAATCTGTTCCTGTTTTTAAAAACGGATATTACTATTATACCAGAACAGAAGAGGGCAAACAATACTCCAAATACTGTAGAAAAAAAAGCACACTTGAGGGGAAAGAGGAAATATTACTCGACATGGATGAGCAGGCAAAAGGACTTCCATATTATCAGGCTAGCGGTTTTTCCATTAGTCCAGACAATAAAATGATGGCTTTTGGGGTAGATAAAATATCCAGACGTCAGTATGTAATTCATATCAAAAATCTGGAAACCGGCGAGATCATTAAAGATGCAATTCCAAATACTCAGGGAGATCCGGTTTGGGCAGCAGACAATAAAACGATCTTCTATACTTCTAAGAATGAGGTTACCCTTCTAAGTGAGAAAATAAAGAAACACCTGTTGAATAGTGATGCGAAACAAGATGCGACAGTCTATGAAGAAAAAGATAAATCAAACTATATTGGGGTCGGAAAATCCAAATCTGGAAAATATATCTTTATCTATTCTAATGCTACCCTTTCCAATGAAATTAAGATGTTGGATGCCAATAATCCGGATCAACCCTTTAGATCTTTCCAGCCAAGGCAAAAAGAAATGTTATATGAGGTAATTCCCCTGGATGACAAATTTTTAATCCTCACCAATTGGAATGCAAAGAATTTTCGTCTGATGGAGTGCCCTCTGGACAAGACCGGCAGGGAAAATTGGAAAGAAGTGATCCCTCATCGTAAGGATGTTTTACTGGAAGAGGTTGACGAGTTCAAGACACATGTTGTCATTACAGAGCGTAAAAATGGACTTACCCAGCTCCGTGTTCGTGCATTAGCTGGAGCAGAGCATAACATTGCCTTTGAGGAGCCGACCTATACTGCAATGGTTGGATCTAATCCTGATTATGATAGTAAAACGCTTCGTTATATTTACACTTCACTAACCACCCCTTCTTCTACATATGATTACAATATGGATACGAAGGCAAAAAAATTAATGAAACAACAAGAGGTTGTTGGCGGATACAATAAGGAAGATTATGTGTCTGAAAGACTTTACGCAACCGCAAAAGACGGAACCAAGGTGCCCATCTCACTTGTTTACAAAAAAGACCTTAAAAAAGATGGAAAAACTCCCCTGCTTTTATATGCCTACGGTTCTTATGGTTCCAGTACTGACCCTGCTTTCAACAGCAGTAGGCTAAGTCTTTTAGACCGTGGGTTCGTGTATGCAATTGCTCATATTCGTGGAGGCCAGGAAATGGGTCGCCAATGGTATGAAGATGGAAAACTCATGAAAAAGATGAATACTTTTACTGACTTTATTGATTGCGGGCAATACCTGATAGATCAGAAATTTACAGGAAAAGAACACTTATATGCTCAGGGTGGAAGCGCGGGAGGCCTATTAATGGGCGCAATTATAAATCTTGCTCCGGATATGTGGCATGGAGTTATTGCTCAAGTTCCTTTTGTGGATGTCATCAACACCATGCTGGATGAAAGCATTCCGCTAACTACAAATGAATTTGATGAGTGGGGAAATCCAAAACAAAAAGCCGCTTACGATTATATGAAGAGTTATTCTCCCTATGAAAACATAGAAAAGAAAGCTTACCCTAACATGTTGGTTACGACTGGCCTTCACGACAGTCAGGTTCAATATTTTGAACCAGCAAAATGGGTCGCCAAACTCAGAGCCACTAAAACGGATAAAAATATCCTGTTACTTAAAACAAATATGGATTTCGGTCATGGCGGAGCCTCAGGCCGGTTTGATTACCTCAAAGATATTGCCTTAAATTACTCCTTCCTGTTTGCATTGGAAGGAATCAACAAATAAAAAAAGCGGGGTATGTTTTGGATACATACCCCCGCTTCCTTTTAGTTAAAAGTTCCTGTTAAAGTGCTTTATCCAGTCCCCGGTCTTTCAACAAATGTTTCATGTCGGGTTCTTTCCCTCTAAAAGCCTTGTAAAGATCCATTGGTTCTATTGTTCCTCCTTTTTCCAGGACATTCTTCCGGAAAGACTTAGCAACCGCAGGATCAAAGATATTTCCGGTTTCTTTAAACGCAGCAAAAGCATCACTATCTAATACGGCAGACCATATATAGCTATAATAACCCGCCGAGTAACCAGAAGCAAAGATGTGCTGAAAATAGGTACTGCGATAACGTGGTGCAATTTGACGGATCAATCCGTATCTATTCATTTCTGCGGTTTCAAACTTTGTCGCGTTAATTTCTTTTCCCGCAGGAAGGGTATGAAACCCCATATCCAGTAAAGAAGCAGCAAGGTATTCAACGGTCTCGAAGCCCTGATTAAATTTTCCTGCATTCTTCATACGGGTGATTAATTCCTGGGGAACAATAACTCCTGTTTTGTAGTGCTTCGCATAAAACTGAAGAACTTCTGGCTCAAAAGCAAAGTGCTCCATTACCTGTGAAGGCAATTCGACAAAATCACGTGGAACTGATGTTCCCGCCAGACTTCTATATTTTACGTCGGACAACAATCCATGAAGCGCATGTCCCATTTCATGATAGAATGTCGTTACCTCATCTGCGGTAAATAAAGCTGGCTCATCTCCATTTGGACCCGAAAAATTGCAGACAATAGAAACCACGGGAGAAACACGTTTCCCATCCTGATAGGATTGAGTGGCATAAGAAGTCATCCATGCTCCCCCACGTTTAGAAGCGCGGGTAAAGAAATCCATATAAATAATCCCGATATGGGATCCGTCTGCTTCTTTTACCTGATAAGCCGTTACATCTTTATGATAAACCGGGAGGTCTGCAAGGGCCTTGAAAGTAATACCATACAATTTATTCGCGACTTTAAAAAAACCATCCTGTACATTGTCCAGTTTAAAATATGGCCTTAATTCTTCTGCATCATAATTATATCGTTCTTTTCTTATTTTATCCGCGTAATGGGACCAGTCCCAGGCTTCCAGTTTTTCATTTTTGCCTTCTTTATCCATCATCGCCTGCATCTCTGCTGCTTCTTGCTTAGCCACCGGAAAGGCGGCGTCCCAAAGGCCATTTAAAAGATCATAGGCTTCTTTTGGAGATTTTGCCATGCTCTCTTCCAAAACAAAATCAGCGTGGCTGCTATAGCCTAAAAGGCTCGCTTTTTCTGCACGTAAAGCGACGATTCTTGAAATGATCTCTTTATTATCATTTACATCGTTGTTATTACCCCTGTTAATGTAAGCTTTATAGATCTTTTCTCTTAATACACGATTTTCTGAATATTGTAAAAATGGCATAACACTAGGTGTGCGCAGCGTGAAACGCCATTTGTTTGTTTTTCCAGATTGTTTTGCTGATTGGGCTGCTGCCGCTTTCACCGATTCAGGAAGGCCTGCAAGATCTTTTTCATGATCAATGATCAGTTCGAAAGCATTAACTTCTGCAAGCAGGTGCTGTCCAAAGTTTAAAGTAAGTAGAGAAAACTCTTTATTAATTTCTCTCATTTTTATTTGCTGTGCAGCATTTAGATTGGCCCCACTGCGAACAAAATTTTTATAGGTCTTCTCCAGCAAACGCTTTTGCTCTACATTGAGTTTCAATCCATCCCTTTTATCATATACCATTTTCACCCTTTTAAACAAATCTGGATTTAGATAAATATCGTCACTATGCCTGGATAATTCAGGTGCCATTTGTTTGGATATGGCTTCAAGCTCAGACGAAGTGTTTGCAGAACTCAGATTGAAAAATACGGCACTTACCCTATTGAGTAATTTCCCACTCTTTTCCAATGCTTCTATCGTATTTTCAAAAGTAGGGACAGAACGTTGTCTGTAAATTGTTGTCGTTGCCTGTTGTTGCTGCTTCATCCCTTCCTGAAATGCAGGGACAAAGTGCGCAGTGGTTATCTTATCAAATGGAGGTACTCCATAAGGCGTATCATACTCTTCCATAAATGGATTTGAGTTCTGGCCTTTTACCGTTTTTTCAGTAACCAGAAGCATTCCGCAGACTACGATCATCGATGGGATTCCTTTTTTTAATTTCATTTTGCAGATGAGTGATATTTCTTAATGCCAGGACCAGACTCTGCCTGAGCTGCCACAAATATAATTTTTTATCACAGGCAGTCTATTCATTAAAAGTATCATTGTTGCAACAATTATTGTAAAGAAGCCAATACCGGACATCTATACTTCATTTCTTTGCAATCATAAGGGTAAAATCAATACTATGACAGCATGTAAAAGAAATAGAAACACTCACTGAAGCGTTGAAAGAGAAGATTTAGCGTTTAGCAATTGTTGTTAAAAATCAAACTTCAATCTTAGCCCTGTACCGATAAGATAAAGATTTTCCTGCTTAAGCTCCTTCATTGGCAATTTTATAAAGGGCTCGACAGAGAATGCCTTTCCTTTGGAAATTTTTTGCTTATACCCTACAGAGAAATTATAAAATCCAAGGTAAGGATCATTTTTAACTTCCTCTTTAGGCGCTTCCTCAGAAACGGTTCTATTTAAAACCATCGCTTTCGCCGTCCCACCATCGTTATTGTATGCCAATGGCTCAACCTTACTCTCGATGAAGGTGTTTTGTTGTTTTTGATCCAGCACGGCAAAAGCAGAAATACCAACATTGGCATAAACTCTTTTACTCAGGTGGTACTTGATTTCAAGGGGGATATCGATTCCGCGAAGACGTGCATTAACAGATTTCAATTCACGACTTTCATTAGCTACACCTCCTCCCACAGCAAGGCTCATCATTACCGTATTAGGGGGACTTTCAACAGATCTGGAAGCGCCCATCTCACTGTAAGAAAGACCAGAGTTAATAGACACTTTATCTGACAATGAATAACCCATGGTTACGCCATAACCCATACTCAGTTTCTTATTATTTCCCAATGAAGGAGCAACAACAAGGCCCATTTCCCATTTGCTTTCTCTGTTGACCATTGTCTTGTCCGACTTAGCCAGCGCATTTTGTTTACTTTCCTGATTTAAGAAATCCTCGAAACTAGGTTTTTTCTCTATCTGAGGAGTCTGAGTAGAAACCTGTCCCTTAGCAACTACTTTTTCCGGTTCTGGAACAGGGTTCACAATCTCCTGATTTGCTTTATTCTGAATAACAAGAGGCCGCTCATCACTAATCAAGACATTAACCATACTTTCCCGAGGCCCCTTCTCCATGTAATGACTAAGCTTATCTTTAGGGTCGCCAGCTGTAATTAATCTTGTCTCTTTTTGAACTATATTATTTTCTGTGCTATTATCAATTATTTGGGGTGAAAAAGGCTTTTTTTGAAGTGGCTTGTTAATTACAACTTCAGTCTCACCCGGTATCGTATTTTTTTCGAAGGCAAAAAATATCCCAAACCCTATCAGCAGGACAGCCGCAGCGCTGCCTAAACCAGCCAACCAAAAGAGCAGCCCTTTTTTTCGTGGCTCTTCCTGTATAAAGTCTTCCCATGCCCCCGGAACATATTCCTCCTCATGAGCCATCAAACTCTCCCTGATATGAGTGATTAACTCGTCTTCAGGCAATTTTATATGTTCGTTAGGCTCCATTTCTTATTTCATTATATTTATCAGGACCTCGTACTTGCTAAATACATTCCCGTTATTGTTTAATTTAATTGGACTCATAAGAACTAATTAATGATTTTGAATAAAGCATTCTTAGTTTATTCTTCGCCCGGGTAAGGTAAACTCTACTTGAACTTTCCGGTATGTTTAACATCTTTGAGATCTCATCATGCGAAAACCCTTCAATTTCATACATATTAAAAATCAGTTTATGAGTTTCCGGCAATTGCCCCAGCAGCTTCATTATATCTTGTACATTCAGTTGAGAGATCGCATTCAGTTCCGTCAAAGGCTGCTGCACTTCTTCAATATCATCTACATATAAATAAGTCCTTTTACTTCTCAGAAAATCAATGGCCGTACGAGATGAAATTCTTGCGATCCAGCCTTTGAACGCTTTCTGTAAGTCATTTTTTTCTTTAGGAAAGCCGAACTGCCCTATACTCTTAAAAATCTTAATAAAACTATCATTAATCAACTCCTGAGCATCATTCTTATCGTTAACATAGCGTAAAATAACGCCCATTAGGTAGCCGTAAAATGATTTATAAACCACCTCTTTACATTTGTTGTCATTTTTCAAACACCCCGCTAAAACGTCCTCAAACTTGAGCATTCTTTTCTAACACGATTAAGGATTTCTTAAGTTCACCATCTCTGTACCGATAAAAACAAAGAGATTGAACAGAATTTTCAATCTCATCTTCGTCTAACATACTGTTTAACAGAGGAAATACAAATTTACTCATTTCCTTTATTAAACATTAAAAAAAAGCCGGTTTCGTAAGAAACCGACCTGGGGGGTATCTATTGTGCAAAGTAGATGTTGGCTCCAAATTTCAATGGGTCAGCATCTGGTTTATTTTTATATCCTTTAGCATAAATCGTGTAAAACTTTCCTTTTTCGAGCTTACCTGCTGCAAGTGTAGTTAACACTGCTTTTGTAGTATTGTCCTTAATATCAAAAGAAATGTTATCACCTGGCTCTACGTCAGTAAATGGTGTAAAATCTTTATACGCTTTATTAGTAAACAAGTCTGTTGTTGCTCCTTTAACAGTAAGGATTAATGCAGGTGCATCCGGACTTAAATTAAGGAACCTTACTTTTGCCTTCGTGTCAGTTGCAGGGCTATCCAATTTATCAACAACAGTTAAAAAAGATTTATTAGTTCCTGTATCTATTAAAAATGTGGAATAATATTTACCCGATTGATACGCTTGATCTTTTGACAACAGAAAAACCTGCTTACCTCTTTCTGTAATACTGATCCTGCTAAAACCCGGGTATAATGCAACATAGTTAAGTTTAGTCCCGAATTTGAAAGGATCCACATTTAATCTTTGGTTTCCAATAATAAAATCCAATTCCTTAACGCTTGGACTTGCATTTACAACAGACAATACTGCCGCTGGTATTGGCTCTGGATTATCCCTTTTAGAACAGGCCGATAATGCCACGGAGATGGTAATCGCAGCAACAAAGGCTTTGGATATATTTTTAAATTTGTTCGAGATTTTCATAATTAATTTTTAAGATGTGTAAATCATTTAGTTAGTGGCCATTAACATTTTTCATCTTAAAACGTAGCTCACTTTAAAAACGCTACAGTCGGTATAAAATATTTTTCACTCATTTCAGGTAGCTTAATTCAGAACTCAGCAGTCATAAAAAAGCCCAGGCATTCTTCTGAAAATGCCTGGGCTTTTATAATAATGTATCTCCTGCCTAGATTAGATTTACACTTCTGCTAACAAAAGCGGTTAATTCTGCTCCGGTTAACATACCTTGCGCTAATAATGCCAAATCAACCGCTTGTTTCGCAAGCAGGCTTTGTTCCTCTTCATTATCTGTGAGCAGGATTTTACCAATTAGTTTATGGTTTCCATTGATCGCTACCTTATAATTGTCAGGCATACTGCCGTAGAAACCCATACCGCCTCCCATCTGAGCCATATCTTTCATACGTCTCATAAATTCATCCATAGTTACGGTAACCGGCAATTCTTCAGGGTTTAATCCAACAACCTCCACATGCATCCCAGGCTTGGTGATCGCTTTAGTAAAGATCTCTGATACTTTTTTAGATTGCTCCTCAGTAAGTACGGATTCAACCGCATCATCTTTTTCAATCAGCTTGTCGGCAACACTGGAGTCTACGCGTTTCAATTGCGTTTTTTCAAGCTTATTTTCCAAATGATTGATAAAATGACTATCAATAGGTGAGTTCATTAATAAAACATCATAATCCTTTTTATTTGCCGACTGAATAAAACTATCCTGTTTAGCAGGATCATTTGAGTAGATATAAACGACCTGACCATTTTTATCCGTCTGGAAGTCTTTTACTTTATCATGATACTCTCCTAAAGTAAAGTGCTCATTTTTAGTATTGGTTAATAAAGCAAAATCTTTGGCTTTATCATAAAATTTCTCTTCACTAACCAAACCATATTTTACGAATAATCCGATATCAGTCCATTTCTCTTCATAAGCCTTACGGTCTTTATTGAAAAGTTCCTGCAATTTATCCGCTACTTTCTTCGTGATATAGCTGTTGATCTTTTTAACATTACTATCTGCCTGAAGGAAACTTCTGGAAACATTCAATGGAATATCTGGTGAATCAATCACTCCATGCAACAGCATCAGGAATTCCGGAACGATGTCTTTAACCTCATCCGTAATAAAGACCTGGCGGGAGAACAACTTAATCTTGTTCCGCTGCATGTCAAAATCATTCTTCACCTTAGGGAAATACAATACTCCCGTTAAGTTAAAAGGATAATCAACATTCAGATGAATCCAGAATAATGGTTCTTCAGAAAAAGGATAAAGTTGTTTGTAAAAGGCCAGATAATCCTCGTCTGACAAATCTGCAGGTGCCTTGGTCCAGATTGGATTGGTAGTATTGATGATGTTATCTACCTCAACGCCCACAGTTTTGGGCTTTCCTTCCTCGTCTTCCCCATCGGCAATCTGCTCTGTTTTGGTGCCAAATTTAATTGGAACTGGTAAGAATTTACCATATTTATCCAGAATCTCTTCCAGCTTATTTTTGCTAAGAAACTCTTCTGATTCCGCATTGATATGTAGGGTGATTTCAGTACCGCGGGTTGTTCTGTTACCGGCACTGATTTCGAATTCAGTGCTGCCATCACATACCCAACGGGCAGGTTCAGCACCGTCCTGATAGGAAAGCGTCTGGATTTCTACCAGATCTGCAACCATAAATGCAGAGTAAAACCCTAACCCGAATTTACCTATGATTTCATTGGCATCTTTAGCGTCCTTAAACTTCTCTACAAACTCACTTGCACCAGAGAATGCCACTTGATTAATGTATTTTTTGATCTCTTCAGCAGTCATACCCAAACCATTATCAGTAATGGTAATGGTCTTTTTATCTGCATCAACAGCAACTTCTACCAATGGGCTACCCAACTCTCCGTTGTATTGTCCCAATGCGGCAAGACGTTTGATCTTTTGTACCGCATCAACAGCATTGGAAACCAGCTCGCGCAGGAAAATCTCATTGTCTGAATACAGGAATTTTTTAATGATCGGGAAAATGTTCTCCGTGTGAATGGAAATGGTTCCTTTTTCTTCTATGCTCATATGTTAACTCATTTTTAAGTACATAGCGATCCTATCAATGCTCATTCCAATTCGACATTCTTGTCAAATTGACAGTTTAGCAGTCAATTTCAAGGCATTGCGCTCATAAACAAAATCTTTGTGTATACTTGAATATCCGATGATTAACACCAACTCAACTTATGAATACTGACTTTTATGATCGATTAAAGGAAGAAGGCTACATTTCGAATGCCTCCTTTGAAAAAATCAGGGAAAAGGAACGAAATCCACTATTTTCTGTCCACTGGGAATTAAAGACCTTACTATACCTGGGAGTTATGCTCTTAAGTACAGGACTGGGAATTCTCGTTTACAAAAATATTGACACGATAGGACATCAGGTTATCCTTGGTCTAATTGCAGCAATTTGCATCGGATGTTTTACTTACTGTCTAAAAAATCGCCCTCCATTTAGCCGGGAACAGGTAAAATCCCCAAATTCTTTATTTGATTATTTTCTGTTGCTGGGCTGCCTGAGCTTCTTAACCTTCGTAGGATACCTTCAATATCAATATACTGTTTTTGGAACTAACTATGGAATGGCCACTTTTATTCCTATGGTGGTTTTGTTTCTGGTAGCCTACGAATTTGATCACCTTGGCATTCTCAGTATGGCAATTGCCAATCTTGCGATATGGATGGGTGTCTCAGTAACCCCGGCACAATTGCTCTCCAGCGGAAATTTCGACAATCAAAAAGTAATTTACACTTACGTACTCCTTGGATTGATATTATTAGCTGCAGGATGGTTTACCGAAACCCTTAATTTCAAAAAACATTTCAGGTTCAGTTATTTTCATTTCGGCATTCATATTTCATTCATTTCTCTCTTATTTGGGTATTTTAATCATTACGACTCGCCCATTTCTTTTTTATGGCTTGCTGCGGTGTTTATCCTTGCCTATTTCCTTTACCTGGATGCATTGAAACACCGGTCTTTTTATTTCTTATTGTTAGTCGTGATCTACACCTACATTGCCTTTAGCTCGCTTATTTTCAGGGGCTTGATTAATATCCCGGACATAGGCTCAGTCTATATCGGATTTATTTATTTTATTGGTTCGGCTATTGCATTAATCCGTATACTAATTCATTTACACAAAAAAATTAAAGCCTGATGATCATTTATAACAAAACCTGGCTAAATAACCTGGAACTACAGGAACAGGCAAAACAAATGTATTCCAGCGGAAATATCAGCAAATCAGAATTCAACAGTATAGAAGAAAAGTATCCTGTAGGTTTTTACAGTCCAAATATTTTTATCAGAGCAGGGCTTTTTATACTGACTCTGGTGATCACCAGTTGTG
This sequence comes from Pedobacter steynii, assembly GCF_001721645.1. Lineage (NCBI taxonomy): Bacteria > Pseudomonadati > Bacteroidota > Sphingobacteriia > Sphingobacteriales > Sphingobacteriaceae > Pedobacter > Pedobacter steynii. Next base: position 1,263,227 of record NZ_CP017141.1, read on the forward strand.
CAGGGGGCTTACTCTCCTTAACTCTGGGCAGCATAGATAACCTTATCACTTCTCCAGGCTATTGGGCCTTTCTAGGCATAATCAGTTACATATCCCTTGAAATGGTCGTTAAAACGATGCATCATTTCCGATCGGGAGTAGACGACGCATTAATGTGGACCGCCGTCTCATTATTTGTTGCTGCCTACTTTGGCTTCACAGACAATACAAGTTCTGCGCTCTCCTTTGAAGCGCATTTTTCCGGTTTTGCCTTCTTATTGGCCTGCTATTTTACCCTTCGTTTTGCAGATATGCTCATGGCATTTCTCAGCTTTCTTTTCCTGATTGCCTTTATTTTCTTTAATCGTCAGGTATTTGGCGTTTATTCGACCGCAATTCTGCCGTTTTTGACGATCCTGATCTCAGCTGGGGTCTATTTCCTTGCACTTTACTGGAATAAATTCAGACATTATAAGAACTGCCTGCTTGTCATTCAGGTTGCGAGCTTACTGCTGGCCTATGCTGCAGGAAATTATTTTGTAGTCAGAGAACTGGGAAGCATGATTAGTGATCCTGCCCCTGCTGAGGGACAGGGAATTCCACTAGGCTGGTTCTTTTGGATCTGGACCATAGCACTCCCCTTTCTTTATATAGCCCTCGGCATTAGAAGAAAGGAGATTGTTTTATTACGCTCTGGTTTGATTTTGATCGCTGCCGCCGCTTTTACCTTCCGTAATTATTATCATCTTATTCCAGTTGAAGGCGCTCTTTGCATTGCCGGAGCTGCTTTACTGACAATTTCTTACCTGATTATCCGATATCTGAAAACACCAAAATATGGCTTTACCTATGAGGAAACAGATCAGGATCATCTGATGGATAAGATAAAAGTAGAATCTCTTATTGTGGGAGAGACTTTTTCAAATTCTCAGCCTGCTCCTGAAGGAAGTAGAATGGGGGGTGGTAGTTTTGGGGGAGGAGGCGCGGGTGCTGATTTTTAAGAAAAGAAAAGAAATTTTTGTTTATTATTTAGAATAGTTCCAAATAGTTTGTTTCTTTGTAAAAAAATCTCATGAAATTATCTTTCTATATGCTGTCAATAGCTTCCCTTTTCTCGGGTCTTACGGCTATTGCGCAAAGCTCAAAAACAGAGAAAAATCTGGATGCCAAGTCAAAAACAACCTTCTTTAATCTCGAGACGGGAAAAATTGCCAAAGAAACAGAGAAATGGGACCTGGCTTTCAACAATACAACGATTAAAATCAATAGTAAGCAAAATGTCTCTGCACAAATTCTAAGCAATACCAAATTTGATCAGGTCACTAAAGCGCCGGAAAACGGATATAAAAAGGATAGCCAGAGCAGTAGTGCGATCCCAACAGGCTCAGGTAACGGATGGTACAACTATGACATGGCAACGCATGCCCTGACCCCCATTCCAGGAAAAATAATTATGGTAAAAACAGCTTCCGGCAAATATGTTAAACTAGAAGTCCTGAGTTACTATTTTGATGAAGAAGACTATAACGAAACCGGATTTTATACATTTAGATACGCTGTCCTTAAATAAGGCTGCGTGTCTATGCTTTAGATACAGAAATATTATCCTTTAGAAGCCCATTTCTTGCGTATCTTTGCTCCTTGATGGAATACAATGTTCACACCTTGCCTAATGGCATCCGATTACTTCATGTCCCCTCTGCATCAGCGATATCTCATGCCTGCATTATTGTAAATAGTGGTTCCAGAGATGAACAGGACGAGAAAGCAGGCCTGGCTCATTTTATTGAGCACCTGATCTTCAAACGCACAGAGAAAAGAAACACCAACCAGATCCTAAACAGGCTGGAGAGTGTAGGTGCAGATCTAAACGCTTATACGACTAAGGAATATACCTGTATACATGCCTCTTTCCTGAATCCATATCTGGACAGAACTCTGGAATTATTCCATGATATCGTCTTTCACTCGACCTTTCCCGAGGAGGAGATGGAGAAAGAAAAAAGTGTGATACTGGATGAAATTACCTCTTACCTCGATCAGCCGGAAGAAGCCATATACGATGACTTCGAAGATCTTGTTTTTGCAGGCCATCCGCTGGGCAGAAATATCCTTGGAAGCGCAGAGAGTGTCAATAATATCCAAAAGAAAGATATCCATGATTTTATCAGGGAAAACTATCATACCGACAAGATCGTTATTGCGGTTTTAGGGAATTATTCTTTGAATAAAATCGTTAAGATCGGGGATAAATATTATTCTGAAATACCAGAGAATTTACATAAAAATTCTCGTATAGCTCCTGAAAAGGCTGCTGTAGTGAATCATTCTTTTCAGAAGCCCATTATGCAGGCTCATGCCATGTTAGGCGCCCAAGCCTATTCTTTGCATCATCCTTACAAGACTGGATTACTTTTGCTCAATAATTTGCTGGGAGGCACGGGAATGAGTTCTATTTTAAACCTACAGATTCGGGAGAAACACGGAATTGCTTATACGATTGAAACAGGCTACAGCCCTCTGAGTGATACCGGTATCTTCACCTTATACTTTGGTACCGATCAGGAAAAAGTAGATAAAGCCCTTTCTCTGATCTTCAAGGAGTTTAAAAAAATTAAAGATCGGCCGCTCACAGAAGTTCAGCTTCAAAAATCGAAAAATAAATTTATCGGACAAATTGCTCTGGGAGAAGAAAATAGAATCGGATTGATCATATCCATGGCTAAAAGTCTCATAGACTACAATAAAATTGACGATCTCCAAACGGTATTTAACAAAATTCAGACAGTAACAACGACCGATATGGCCAATATTGCCAATGAAATATTAGATGAAAGTAATCTTACTTCCTTAATTTTTTACCCTTTAGGGTAATATTTGTATTTTTGCACTATGAAATTACCTATTGTAGCGTATGGCGATCCGGTATTGAAAAAAGTTTGTCCCCCTATTGAGCAGGACTATCCGGATTTAAAACAATTAATCAGCAACATGTATGAAACCATGTATAATGCGCATGGAGTTGGTTTGGCTGCGCCACAGATTGGCCTGGCGATTAGATTATTTATTGTTGATACCGGAGTGGATGAGGATGAAAAAGCTTTCAAGAGAACGTTTATCAATGCAGAAATTCTGGAGGAAACCGGAGAGCCCTGGGCTTTCAATGAAGGATGTTTAAGTATCCCGGATATCAGAGAAGACGTGATGCGTAAACCCAATATCAGAATCAGGTATTATGATGAAAACTGGGAGCTTCACGAAGAAGAGGTTACCGGAATGCCAGCCCGTGTCATACAACATGAATACGACCATATTCAAGGTAAACTATTTACAGAAACATTAAGTTTATTGCGTAAAAGAATGCTTAAAAGTAAGCTGGATGCGATTTCTAAAGGAAATGTAAAGGTCGATTATAAAATGCGCTTTCCTCAACAAAGCAGAAGACGCTAATTGCCTTCGCTCCTGCTTTTATCTCCTTTGAATATGGATTGCATCAATTTACCCCATGCAAATGGGTTTAAAAGTGGATTGCTTTGCACCATATTCTTATTTAAGGACCGATCGTGATTCAGCTTGAAATTAATCCCTGAAATTTCTCCTGCATCTCTTGGAAGAGTTTGGAGCAATCCTGAAATACTTTCCTGCGAGACGTTTCTCATCGCGATGGAAAAATCATCATCAGCTATTTTCATCGACATAAAATCCCGGGTAAACTCCTCCACAGTAGCCCACGGATATACCCTAACCGTAGGAAGGTTTACAATTTCAGCTTTTAATTTTACCATTGCTGTATATTTACTATCCTCAATCTGTGTTGGGATAGACAGGAGTAAATCCCTGTACCCTACTGCAGTATAAAGAATGGTATCGCCAGGATGGGCTATAAACGAAAAATACCCCTTATAGTTTGCGGCATATCTTTGTCCTTTATTAGTCAGGTTGGTAACCGTTACATAAGGCACTACAGTATTACTGTCTACATCGGTAATAATCCCGGTAAACTGAATCAGCTTCTTACTTCCTGTAGTTTGCTGTGCAAAGGCAGCAGAAATGAAAAGAAGCAATAATAAGGTGAGTGAATACTTCATATACAAAAATAGCGGTATTAATTAAAACGGCTAGTTAAATAGTGTTAAAACAATTACACCGGCTCCGCAAGGTTAATGGCTACAACTGAGGTAATCTGTGGAACAGCTTTCATAATCGCCTGTTCTATGCCTGCCTTCATGGTCATAAAGCTCATTTTGCAGGATCCGCAGTTTCCTAACAATTTTAATTTAACTACATTATCCGCCGTAATCTCTTCTATAGCAACATCTCCACCATCAGCGATTAAATATGGTCTGATCGTTTCCAGTGCTTGCTCTACTTGTTGTGTTAAATCCATTTTGGTAATTTTTTAAAATATAAAAATAGTAATTTTTTAGCAATTAACAGTCAGTGAGTTATTAATTGCCACTTGTTGTGCCACCTTGCCAGCAATCTCTGCAAATGCATCGGAGATTTTACTGGTTTTATTTAATGCAATAGGTGCTCCTTTATCTCCCGCCTCCGTAATTCCCTGTACGATTGGAATTTCACCCAAAAAAGGCACATCAAATGATCTTGCCAGCTCCTTACCCCCATCTTTACCAAAGATGTAATACTTGTTTTCGGGCAATTCTTCCGGCGTAAAATAAGCCATATTTTCAACAACCCCCAATACAGGGATATTGATACTTGGCATTTTAAACATGGCCAGTCCTTTTCTGGTATCGGCAAGGGCTACCTGCTGAGGAGTAGTTACAATTACCGCACCTGCAATCGGAAAACTCTGGGTAATGGTAATATGAATATCACCAGTCCCGGGAGGAAGGTCTACAATCAGGTAGTCCAGCTCGCCCCAATCTGCATCATTAAACAATTGTTTAATCGCATTCGAAGCCATTGGTCCACGCCAGGGCACTGGTTGATCCGGATCAGCAAAAAAGCCCAGAGACAATAGTTTAATCCCATATTTTTCAATTGGAAGGATTAATGTCTTCCCATCCTCAGTCTCCCTGGCGCTTGGCTTTGCACCTACCAGATCAAACATCGTAGGAACAGAAGGCCCATAAATATCCGCGTCTATTAAGCCCACTTTCGCTCCGTCAGCCGCCAGCGCAATAGCAAGATTACTTGCTACAGTTGACTTTCCTACCCCGCCTTTACCTGAGGAAACCAGCAAAATATTACGAATATCTTTCAGCTGATTAATATCCATTGGTTTGGTTACTCTGGAAGTAATATTAATTTCTATTTCAGCTTCCTGGCTAACAAAATGCTTTATCGCATTAAAACATGCATTCTTCAGCATGTCTTTCATCGGACAGGCAGGAGTAGTGAGTTCCAAGGTAAAACTCACCTTCTTATCTTCTATTTTCAAATCCTTGATCATGTTTAAAGTCACCAGATCTTTTTTAAGATCAGGGTCTTCAACATTTCTCAGAGCGGCTAGAACTTGTTCTGGACTAATTATCATTAGCCAAAAATAACAAAAGACGGCCACAATTAATTGACTTTAGGCTTTTTAAGTGTAATTTTAACACGAAATAAACATTTGCGTTTAACGTTTAGCAATTATTATCTATTTTACAGCATGCATCTTCCAAAAATTAACATCCCTAGAAAATACCTGAAAATTGGCGCGTGGGTGTTAGGAGTTTTTCTATTGATCTCTGTTATCCTTGGTTCCATTGCTTATAGCAAAAGAGAGGCCTTACTGAGAACAATGATGGCCAAAGCTATTGCTAAGGCCGACAAAGACTATGGTCTTGACATTAAAATCGGGGAATCCGGGTTCAGTGGGTTGAGTACCGTTCATATGAAAAATATATCTGTGGTTCCTAAAGACCGAGATACCCTCTCTACCATTGAAGATTTTACCGTCGGGGTAAAGCTTTTCCCCCTGATCTTCGGAAATGTCAAACTTTCTGAAATTATCCTGAACAGAGGAAAACTGAATGTCGTATTTAAAGATTCCTTAAGCAATCTTGATTTCTTTCTTAAAAGAAAGAAAAAAGACACAGAAAAGAAAACAAAATCAGACCTCGCCGATATTGCTCACAACCTTTTAAATCAGGTCTTATATAAGATTCCAGACAATATGGAATTAAAAGACCTCCTGCTTGAGATCAACGATAATGATACCGCTAAACTAAAGTTTCTAACGACTACCGCCACCATAAATGATGGAGACTTACAATCTACGATTCTGGTTAATGACAATGCTGCCACATGGCACGTTAATGGCACCGTAAAGCCAGGAAAGAGACAATTGGATGTGATGCTGTTTGCAGATCATAAAAAAATTGAACTTCCATATCTTGAAAATAAACTCAAAGCCAAATTCAGTTTTGATACGGTTAGGACCGAAATGAAAAGTGCCGACTACAGCGGAGACGATTTCAAGATTAAAGGCTCCTGGTCTGTTAAAAACTTACTGGTTAACCATCCAAAAATAGCCGCTAATGACATTGTTGTTTCAGATGCTAAAATTGATGCTGACATGCTTATTGGCCCAAATTATGTCGCTCTGGACAGTTCATCAACGGTGTTCTTAAAAAAGGCAACCCTTCATCCATACTTAAAATACACCTTATCACCTAATAAAATTTATGAGGTGAAAATTCAGGCACCGGAACAAGATGCACAGGAAATGCTGAATGCATTTCCTCGGGGACTATTCGAATCTCTGGACGGACTAAAAGTAAGTGGAAAGGTTAAATATGATCTTAGCTTTTACCTGGACAGCTCAATGCCTGATAGCGTCCGGTTCAATTCGGGCCTTACGCCTGTTAACTTCAAAATTCTTCAATGGGGGAAAACAAACCTTCAAAAAATCAATAAAGACTTTGTTTACACTCCATATGAGCGAGGAAAACCAATGCGCGATATTCTTATTGGCCCTTCCAATCCTAATTTCACGCCACTATCTGCGGTATCGAGCAATTTCAAAAATGCGATCTTAACTTCCGAAGACCCATCCTTTTTTACACATAAAGGATTTGTACAGGAATCAATCCGCAAATCATTTGCTGTAAATTTCAAAGAAAAGAAATTTGTGAGGGGAGGAAGTACCATCTCTATGCAGCTTGTTAAGAATATTTTTCTAAGCAGGCAGAAGACCCTGGCCAGAAAAGCAGAAGAAATTCTCATTGTATGGCTTATTGAAAACAATCGCCTGGTGAGTAAAAACAGAATGCTTGAAGTCTATTTTAACATTATTGAAATGGGACAAAACATTTATGGAATTGGAGAAGCTACAAGATATTATTTTGGAAAAAGACCCTCGGATCTCAATATCGGAGAAGGCATCTTTCTGGCAAATATAGTCCCACGTCCTAAAATTGCCCTCTATAAATTCAGAGGTGATGGAGGGTTGAAAGACTATCTATACCCTTATTTCAAGTATATTGGAAATATCATGGCCAAACGTGGACTGACACCGTCTGACAGCAGTGGTTATGGCTTTTACAATGTGCAACTAAGACCTGGGCTTCGACAATACCTGCTTCCTGATTCCACAACAGTGGATACTACTGCATTTGACAACGAAGACCCCCTTCCGGCAATAGAAACCCATGACGAATCCAAAAGTCTGTTTGACCGTATATTTGGTGGCGGATCTAAAAAAGATACGGCTTCCAGACCTGCGGTAAAGGCAGACAGCCTTCAAAAAACAAAGAAGCAGCTCAGACAGGAACGAAGAGAACAACGCAGGAAAGAAAAAGAATTAGAAAAGCAAATGGAGCAGTCTAAGGAAAATCCTTAGTTGGTTAGTATAAACGAACATGAACACGATTAAAATAGCAGATAAGGAATTCGAAATACTACTCGAAAATGACAACATTGCAAAACGGACCCGTTTGATTGGAATTCAGATCAATCTTGATTACGAACACAAGTGCCCCATTTTTATTGGGGTATTAAATGGAAGTTTTTTATTCATGGCGGATCTGGTAAAAGAGGTGACCCTACCTTGTGAAATGGCTTTTATAAGGGTTTCTTCTTACAAGGACACCCAAAGTACCGGAGAAATCAAAGAGGTATTTGGCCTTCCGGAAAATCTAAAGGATAGAGACATTATTATTGTGGAAGATATTGTAGATACCGGATTCACTTTAGGTTATATTCTTAAGGAAGTACATCAGCAACAACCCGCATCGGTCAGGGTTTGTTCTCTTTTACTAAAGCCAGAAGCCTTAAAAGCTCCTATAGAAGAATTAGAATATGTTGGTTTTGAAGTCGCAAATGAGTTTGTCGTTGGCTATGGTCTTGATTATAATGGCCTCGGCAGAAACCTTAACCATATCTATAAGGCTAAAACTGTTGCCTCCCCCTTACCTTAATGTTATAATTTTTTCTCACTTTTGCAGAAACATATACCCTAATCAACAATGACGATACATAAAGAAGGTTACACTACCATCGCAATATCATTACTTTTCATCTTTATATTAAATGCTGTTATTGACTATAGATTTGCAGACATCACATGGTTAAGATGGTTTGTTTATATTTTTTCACTGGCTTTGTTCCTGATTGTTCTGCAATTTTTTAGAAATCCGGCCAGGCAGTTCACGATGGCAGACAAAAAAGTAATCTGTCCGGCAGACGGTAAGGTTGTGGTGATCGAAGAAACAGAAGAAGGCGAATATTTTAAGGATAAAAGACTTCAGGTTTCGATATTCATGTCTCCTGTTAATGTACACATTAATAGAAATCCCATTTCAGGAGTAGTGAAATTCTTTAAATATCATCCGGGTAAATATCTTGCGGCATGGAATCCAAAATCCTCGACAGAGAACGAAAGAACTACTGTAGTCGTAGAGCATGCCAATGGAACTCCGGTATTGTTCAGACAAATTGCGGGTGCACTTGCCAGACGTATCGTATGGTATGTTAAAGAAGGTGACGTGGTAGAACAAAACAAAGAGTTTGGGTTCATTAAATTTGGCTCCAGAGTGGATATCTTTTTACCACTGGGCACTAAGGTTAATCTGGAACTAAATCAAGTTGTAAAAGGCGGAATTACGGTCCTGGCAGAACTAAGCTAGGTCAGATCATATCAATAAAAAAGGGATATCTAACGATATCCCTTTTTTATTGATGCTAAACCTGAGTTACGTCCACGTTACCCGAGGTTGCAGGCGGCTCTTCCCCTACAACACGCTGTGTTGGGTAAGCAAAGTCGGAACCATATTGCTGAACAATAGCAATCAATTGAAAATTAATCTCTTCCTTCACCCTGATGTATTCATTATGGGGCATTTGAATCACCAGATATACCACCTGAATGTTTAATGCTGAATCTCCAAAATTATCAAACACAGCATACCCCTCAGCGGTTTTGGGATGTTCTGACAAAAATGCATTAATTGCTGTTACGATTTCTTTTATAGCAGCTGCGGGGGTTTCATAAGTGATCCCTATAAAGAAATTTACCCTTCTGAAATCCCTTCTGGTAACATTCTCCAATACCCCATCAATCATTGCCCTGTTTGGGATAATAATGGTCGTTTTATCGGGACTAATCAGCCTTGTACTCCTAAAGCCGACTTTGTCAATAGTTCCTTCTACTCCGTCAACCTTAACCACATCCCCAACGGTAAATGGTTTATCGAGGAAAATAGTAAATGAGCCAATCAGATTCTCTAAACTCTCCTTTGCAGCCAATGCGATGGCAATACCACCAATTCCTAAACCAGTAATAAGTGTCAGGACGTTAATCTCGAAAACATAACCCAGAAGGACAAAAAAACCGAAAAAACAGATGATTGTTTTAGTCAACTCTTTCAAAAAAGGAACCAGCTGATCATCTGCACGATCGGCGGTCAGAGATGCTTTAAATTTCAGCACATGAGCAATAAAATCAATGATCCTGAGTATAATCCAAAAAACAGATAGAATGATGAGAAAAAGAAACACTTTATCTATTGCCTGTCCAAGTGTAACATGCATCATTTCCTTTGTTTTTTCAATCTGCTTGGCATAACTGAATAACACCAGATCTAAAGGATGTTTCAATTGATTAATTGCCAGGTAGTAAGAACATAGGCTGATGAAAAAAGCAATCGGCTGGAGCAGTAGCGCCACAAAAGTGTCGTCCTTAACTGCAGAAGCGAACTTCTTAAATAAACGAAACAACAACAGACTCAGTAGTCGTGATATAATTTTCTTAAATAACACTCCAAATAGAAGAATTCCGGCAAAAAGGCAATACCCTCTAATGGTATTGCCCCAGAATATCTGTTCAAAAAACGGATTATCCATTTTATATTAATTGTTTTAAAGCGATTTCGAATGCTGTTTTTGATAGCTCTTTTTTTGCTGCAGATTGCTTATGGATGTTTACCATCGCATTGTAAATGATATTAGAGGCATCGGTGAAGATCGCATCATCACTCATCTCTACATTTCTCTGCATCAGGTAGGCAAAAACCCTTGCCATTCCACAATTAGAAATAAAGTCAGGGATTACTGCAACATGACGATCTGCATGCTCCATAATGCTGCCGAAGAAAATCTCTTTATCTGCGAACGGAACATTTGCACCACAGGCTATAACCTCCAGGCCTCCAGAAATCATCTGATCTACCTCGGCTTGCTGAACAAGACGTGAAGCCGCAGCAGGCACAAAAATTTCAGCTCCGATGTTCCAAATATCTTTGCTGGCTTGTTCAAATGGGATAAGATCATGAGAAACCAACGTATTTCCATCTCTTTTATTAAACAAGTCAATAATCTCTTCCAGGCTAAAACCGTCTTTTTTAATCAGTCCCCCCACACGGTCAATAATTCCAACAATTTTTACACCATTCTGCGCCAGATAATAACCTGCAGCGGCAGCAACATTACCCCAGCCCTGAATAATCGCCTTTTTTCCGGTAATTTCCCCACCCCAAATGTGATAAAAATGTCGGATAGATTGCGCCACACCATACCCGGTGATCATATCAGCAACTTTATATTTTCTTTTGATATCAGGAGTATAGTTCAAATCTTCCAGAACTTTAGATACACCATAACGCAATTGCCCGATCTGATGAATACGCTCATTTTCTCTGGCCTGATAATGTCCATTGATCACTCCTTCCTGAGGATGCCATAATCCATAATTTTCAGTAATAGGGATCACTTCATGGATTTCATCGATATTTAAGTCTCCGCCAGTCCCATAATAACTTTTCAATAAAGGCATTACAGCCTTATACCATCTGTCCAGAACTTCTTTTTTCCGTGGGTCTGCAGGATCGAAATTAATTCCTGATTTAGCTCCTCCAATCGGTGGGCCGGACACTGTAAATTTCACTTCCATCGTTTTGGCCAAAGATTCGACTTCCCTTTTATCAAGCCCTTTACGCATACGGGTCCCCCCGCCAGCAGCCCCTCCACGGAGAGAATTGATCACAACCCAGCCTTCAGCCTCAGATTCTTTATCTTTCCACTCAAAAACGATTTCGGGTCTCTTCTCTTCGAATTTTTTTAACAGGTCTTTCATTGAATATATGGTTTTTGTTCTTTCAGATCCCAAAGGTACTCAAGCCCGACTATATTTAACATCCACTCTGGCGACAAATTTTACCTGTTAACCTAAAAAAGCACAACAAAAAAACCTCCCCGATACGATCGGGAAGGCCATTATGTTTTTTCTAAAGAGATTAAACTCTTTTAGACTTGATACGAGCTGCTTTACCAGTTAATTCACGTAGGTAGAATAGTTTCGCTCTGCGAACTTTACCGTGGCTATTAACCTCTATTTTAGCGATATTAGGCGAATTGATAGGGAAGATACGTTCCACACCAACACCATTAGACATTTTACGAACAGTAAACGTTTCATTAGCACCTACACTATTACGTTGTAATACTACACCTTGGTAAATTTGAATACGTTCTTTATTACCTTCGCGAATTTTATAGTGAACACTCACTGTATCTCCTGATTTGAATGCAGGAAACTCATTTTTTGCGATTACCTGCTCTTCAACAAATTTTACTAAATCCATGATTTTAAGCTATTAAGCCGACTTTTTGTTGTTTAAAATCGGACTGCAATATTAGGAAAATTATTTTATAAATGAAAGCGTTTTTTGTTTTTTTCCACATTCTTTAATATTTCCACAATCAGAGCGCTGGGAAAGGCCTTTTTAGTGCGAAATTTATTTTATCTCCACATTTGGAACAATGCAATTTTGCCTTTTATTTTTGATTTTCTTCCTGACGGCAAGCCTCTTCCCTGATTAAAGTATCCAGACTTTTCATTTCTATAGGATAATTTGCAAGCTCTCCGTCCTTCATTCCAAAAACACCCTCCAGCAATCTCACCGTCGCATAAGGAATATCAGCTTTCCCATCAACCGGTAATTTGCGATAGTTATGAAAAGTATTAAAAGCAATTTTGAGGTGCCGGGGAATTACCCTGCTCGCTGCTTTATAGTTTTTCAGGTTCAATTTATTCATCTCTTCTTCAATCTTGTACTTCCTTGGTTCTTCCATAATTTTAAGCGGTTTTGCAATTTTCGTTTATAAATAGTCTTATATTGACAAATAATACAAATTGTTTCCTATAAAACAATATTAACAATGCAATTATATATATTAGCGTTGATTATACATAATAAATTTCCAATTAACGCATTTTATATACTTTCAGGAACATCGGCAAAAAGAAGAAAAACTGTTATTACGCGGTATGCTTCATGCTTCCAGCCTCGGAAACACCTCTGGTTTCGGGCTGAAACAAATCTTTTAACTTTTTAACAGGAGTAATATTATTAATGAGCTCGCCTGGCCCCATCTCAAACAGCTGCTCAAACATGACTACTTTTTCATAAGGAATATCTTGCGCGCTATTCCATAAAATATTTCGATAATTATGGAAAGTATTTAGTGAAACTCCCAAAATTTTGGGAATAATTTTAACGGCTTGCCGGTACTCCTTAACACTTAGCCTATTTAAATAATCATTGATCTTATACTTTTTAGGGTCTTCAGTCATAACCTTTTATGAAAAATATTATTAAATGTGTATGTTTATCAAAATTATGACAATTAATACATAATTTTTTAGAACTAATATACTGATTTTTTTAGCAAAACACCAATATAACCCTAATTTTTTATGAATCTAAAAGGCGTAGTTGACGAAATCCTTCTCGAAAAGAACAGACCTTTTAGTTGGCTTGTAAGTCAAATGGGTAAAACTTTTGACGGACTGAAGCTCAGTCTTACCAATGAATCAATAAAATACCGGGACATCAATAAGATGGCTAAGATTTTAGAAGTACCTCCTTCAACATTCTTTGAGGCTGAATCAAGAACCTACAAAACTTCAACCGGCACTAACTATACCGCAGAGTCTAAAAATGAATACAGCGATTTAAGAAATAGCCTGAAGAACTGCAAAGAGATGTCTGCAGCATTAAAAGAACTCATAAAGGATAAGGATAGAATTATTGCTTTACTTAGCAAAGACTAATCTTCCAGCAAATCAGGTCTGCGCTGTTGAGTCCGCAGTAAAGCCTGTTCATGACGCCACTCATTTATTTTTAGTTCATGACCACTCAATAGTACATCTGGAACTTTATGCCCGTTCCAATCAGCAGGCCGGGTGTATACAGGCGCATCCAAAAGCTCTCCTTGAAAACTGTCTGACAAAGCAGAGGTCTCATCATTTAATACCCCAGGAATCAACCGTACAATTGCATCAACAAGAACGGCCGCAGGAAGCTCTCCTCCGGACAAGACATAATCTCCGATGGATATCTCTCTTGTCACAAATAAATCTCTTATACGTTGATCTATGCCCTTGTAGTGACCACACAATATAATCACATTCCCTTTTCCCGACAATTCATTTGCAATCGTCTGGTTAAAGGTCACCCCATCCGGACTCATAAAAATCACTTCATCATATTCCCGCTCCGCCTGCAATGCTTCAATACATCTGGCAAAAGGAGGAATAGACATCACCATTCCGCTGCCTCCCCCGTAAGGATAATCATCCACACTCTTTTGCTTGTTGGTTGAATAATCCCTTAGGTTATGTACCATGATTTCTGCAATGCCTTTTTTTTGTGCACGCTGTAATATAGAATGGGCAAAAGGACTATCCAGTAAATCAGGTAAAACGGAAATGATGTCGAAACGCATGGGACAAAGATAAAATTAATTTTCAAGGTAAATATCAAGCAATCCATCAGGAAGATGCACCCTCAATATACTTTCTTCTTCATCAATCTCTACAATCATGTCCTCATTTAAAGGAAACATGATTTCTTTATCACGATAAGACAAAGTAGCCACAAATTGCTGTGGGTATTCATTAACTTCCAGAATCTCTCCCAGCTCTCCATGATTCTCATCCGAAACCAGGTACCCTTTCAAATCCTCATAATGAAACTCATCATTGGAACGATCCGGCATTTTTGTCAATGGCAGGTATATCTTTTTCCTTAATAAAGGCTGAGCTTTATCGATATGATCGATGTCGTCAAAATAAAAATTCCCTGTATTATTAGTATGCAACTTATAAGAAGAGACAAAATAAGGCACCATTTTCCCGTTGAAGTCAGCAAACACAACGTCGAGCTCCAACAACTCCGGTTCATCATATTCAAAGAATAACTGAACTTCTCCTTTTAATCCTTTTGTTTTGGTGATGTAACCAATATAAAATGCTTCTTCAATCTTCATAATCGTATCCCTTAATATCCCGGCCGTATAAAAATGGTTTGCTGTTAAATGAAAATAGCGAAGAATACATTCCCAGGAAAGATTCTTCGCTATTATTCAGAATAACAAAAATATTATGCTTGCTCTTCTTTGTTTTCTTCTGCTGCAGGAGCTTCTTCAGTTGCAGGAGTTTCCTCTGCCACTTCTTCAGCTGCTACTTCTTCTTCAACAACTTCTTCTGCTACAGGAGCATTTTTGATTGCCAAAGCCGCTGCACGATCTGCATTTTTCTTAGCTTCAGCAGCTAATGCAGCTTTTCTAACTTCGTCTTTAGACTTAGTCAAGTTGTCTTTTTTACCTTCGATCTGACCATCTTTAGCACTTAACCATTCTGCAAATTTAGCATCAGCCTGCTCTGCGGTTAAAGCACCTTTTTTAACACCACCTTCTAAGTGTTTTTTGTATAAAACACCTTTGTAAGAAAGGATAGCACGACAAGTATCCGTAGGTTCAGCACCTTTGTTAACCCAGTCTAATGTTTTTTCGAAATTGATTTCGATGGTTGCAGGATTGGTATTTGGGTTATAAGAACCTAAACGCTCAATAAATTTACCATCTCTTGGTGAACGGGAATCCGCTACCACTACGTGGAAAAAAGGTTTCCCTTTTTTACCGAATCTTTGCAATCTGATTTTAGTTGCCATTTCTTTTTATAGTTTATGTATTCAACATAGTTCCCGGAGCTTCATGCTTGCGGGGTTGCAAAAGTAAGTAAAATACTAATGATTAGCAAGATGCAATAATTTTAAATTCAATTAACATAACTCTTGCCTCAATTAAAGATATTTGGCTAAAACCGTTAACGTTATGAGAATAGCCATAGATATGGACGAAGTCCTTGCCGATCCTTTAAGCAAATTTATCAAACTGTATCACCGGGACTATGGAGTTCCTTTAGACCTCATCCCTGAACCAGGAAATGAAATTTATCACCATGTTCCGGAACATGCCAATCGTAAATGGTTTGATTACATTAACGAAAAAGGCTTTTTCAGGGACCTCCCTCTTATCGAAGGAAGTGTTGAAGCCGTTAAAAAATTACAACAGCATCATGACGTTTATATCGTTTCCGCAGCAACAGAATTCCGGAACTCCCTCGAAGATAAAATGGACTGGCTTGCCGATCATTTTCCTTTCATCACCTGGCAAAACATCATCTTTTGCGGAGATAAAATTGTAAACGTAGATGTCATGATAGACGACAGAGCAAAAAACTTTATTGGATTTAAGGGCCGGAAATTATTGTTCAGCTCCCCGCACAATCTGTTGCTTACGGATTATGAACGCGTAGACAACTGGCAGCAGGTCCTGGACAAATTAGTAGGTCCGGAATTGTAACATATATTGACCATCCGCATCAAATAATAAAAATATAACGACATGCTAATTACAACAACAAACTCTATAGAAGGTAAAAAAGTAGTAAAATACATCGGCCTTGTAAGCGGCGAAACCATAATTGGCGCCAATATTTTTAAAGATCTGTTTGCAGGCATCAGAGACATCGTTGGCGGAAGATCCGGCTCATACGAACAGGTACTAAGAGAAGGAAAAAATACAGCAATCAATGAAATGCAACAATACGCAGCCGCAATGGGTGCAAATGCAATCATTGGAGTTGATCTGGATTATGAAACCGTAGGAAGCGGAGGCAGTATGCTTATGGTGGCTGCGACAGGAACCGCTGTTATTATTGAATAAAAAAGTATTATTGAATAAAAAAGCCCTGTAAAAATCAGGGCTTTTTTTCTTACAATGACAGTATTTCAACCAGTTTTAGCCAGGCTGGTGTAATCTCTTTCGCATCAATATGTTTAATTGCATGATCAAAAGGTGTGAAAAGAATCTCCCTGTTCTTTTGTCCAACCATTACCCCCGACTGACCGGCGATTAAGCCCTCTACAGCAGTAACACCTAAACGGCTAGCCAATACCCGATCCATACAACTCGGTTTTCCTCCTCGCTGAATATGGCCTAATACAGACACCCGGATATCGTAATGAGGAAATTTCTCTTTCAAAACTTCTCCAACATTAAACGCGCCCCCAACTTCATCTCCTTCTGCTACAATAATAATTTTCGAAGATTTATCCTTACGGCCGGATTCAAGCCTTGTCACCAGTCCATCGACTCCCATATTTGCTTCAGGGATCATAATCGCCTCTGCTCCAACTCCAATTCCACTTCTCAAGGCAATCAGACCGGAATCGCGCCCCATTACCTCTACTATGAACAAACGATCGTGAGATTCAGCAGTATCTCTGATTTTATCAACCGCATTGATTACCGTATTTATCGCAGTATCGTATCCTATGGTAAAATCTGTACCCTCCAGGTCATTATCAATCGTTCCAGGCAATCCCACTACAGGAAAATCGAACTCAGTAGTCAGTAGATGAGCACCAGTAAAAGTACCATCACCACCAATTACAATCAGCGCATCAATTCCTTGCTTTACCAATTGACGATGTGCTTCTTCCCGTCCTTCTCTGGTACGGAATGCATCGCTTCTCGCCGTTTTTAAAATAGTACCCCCACGCTGAATAATATTAGCCACTGATTTACGGTCCATTTCAATAAAATCTCCATGAATCAGGCCTTCATATCCTCTCAATACGCCGGTAACTTTCAAATCATAATAGATTGCCGCTCTAACCACTGCCCTAATGGCAGCATTCATCCCCGGGGCGTCACCTCCGGAAGTTAATACTCCTATATTTTTAATCTTATTCATTTGGTTTTCCAGCATTTTTAAATTTATCTAAACCACTTTGTAAATATGCAGCGTACTCTTTAGCATCAAAAATTGCCCCTTGTGGCTTAACAAGCGGGTTCAGGTCATGTCCTCCCAGTACATAAAAGGGTTGAGAATTCGACACATATTTTGTTGCCTGAAAATCACCGTTCCATCTTCCCAGATCATCCGTAGTTGTTCTCAGAACCTCCGAATAGTGAACTTTTTCTTTAGGCATTTTTATATTCCGCTCATCTACATAAAGCTGGATCAGCACGTATTCCTCCTTAATTAATCGCCCAACTTCTTTATCAATCCAGACCTTGTCCTCCATTTTACGACAATTCACACAGGCATGCCCGGTAAAATCAATCAGTACGGGCTTGTTTACGCTTTTTGCATAAGCCAGACCTTCATCAAGATCGAAGAAAGAATTGAACCCTACCGGTGGTTTTAAGGTTTCACTATACTTTACCGTAGCAGGAAATCCTGAAGGAACTTTCGAAGAGGAAGCCCCATTTCCATTTAAAATAAAATCCTGAGTATTCATAGGTGGCGCAATTCCACTAAGGATATTTACTGGTGCTCCCCATAACCCCGGGATGAGATAAACCGCAAACGACAAAGAAAGAATAGCAAAAAATAGTCTTGGCACAGAAACATACGGGACATCACTATCATGAGAAAACTTAATTTTTCCCAAAATATAAATACCCATCAATATAAAAATAATGATCCACAATGCCAGGAAAATTTCCCTGTCAAACCATTCCCAGTGCCAAACCAGATCAGCAGCAGAAAGAAACTTTAATGCCAGCGCAAGCTCAAGGAATCCCAGACAAACTTTCACACTATTCAACCATCCGCCGGATTTAGGCATTGCGCTTAAAAAGCCCGGGAAGATTGCTGATAAAGTAAAAGGAAGAGCAAGAGCCAAAGCAAAGCCAAACATTCCTATTGCAGGCGCAAGAATTTCTCCTTTGGAACTTGCCTGTACCAACAATGTTCCAATAATCGGCCCCGTACAAGAGAAAGAAACCAAAGCCAGAGAAGCTGCCATAAAGAAAATTCCTCCAAGCCCCTTACTGTCGTCGGCTTTCTGATCTATTTTATTTACAAATGAGCTTGGCAAAGTAATTTCAAAAGCACCGAAAAAAGAAATAGCAAACACCACCAGTAAAATAAAGAAGAAGAAGTTAAACCATCCACTGGCACTGAGTTCATTTAATTTAGCCGAACCAAAAACCAGGGTGATCAACAACCCAAAAGCCACATAAATCACAATAATGGAAATGCCATAAATAAATGCCTGCCCAATTCCCTTCTGCCTGTTACCAGCTCTTTTGGTAAAATAGCTGACCGTTAATGGCACCATAGGAAAGATACAAGGCATCAGGAAAGCAATAAAACCGCCTAAAATGCCGGCAATAAATGTTTCCCAAAGTGTTTTATCTTTTTCTGAGGTCCCGGAAGGAGCAACAGATTCATGTTTTTCTACCGTCTTATCAATGGTCGTGGATTTTTTGACCGTATCTTTTACTATATTATTGGCAGCGCTATCCTGAGCAGAACCTACTTCTGTAAAAACCAGTTCTTCTTCAGTAGCTGTCGAATCTGGTTTTTGAACCGAAGCAAAGCTATGGGAGAAAAATGTTACTGAAAACAGCAACAAAAGTCCCAACATTAAAAGTCCTTTTTTCATTCTTGTGTGTTATTTTGTAGTGTGGCCTATCAGCCCTTTTTACGATAAGGGCGTGAAATTAGTTATTATTTTTTATTTAAGCCCTTGAATATCTGCCTTTGCTGGATATTTTTACGTTCACCCGATAAGTAGCTGAATTATTGCACATAAAAAAGAGCGGCAGGGATACCCTGTCGCTCTTTCCCAGACTAAATGCCTGTTTTTATTTTACAGGAATATTAAAGCTGACCTCATCAGGAGGTAAACATTGTTTATCGTTACATACCATAAATTCTACGGTTCCCTTAACAGTAGCAGTAGCCTTATTAAGTTTTACTTTTTGCTGAAATACAACCTGATTACCAAAATAACTTACGTTCATTTTAAAGTTCTCATCAAAGTAAGTTGTCGCCTTTGGCTCAGTAGTCTTGCCTACCGGACTATAATCCTTTGATGAAGCAAATGAAAAAACAGTTTTATTAGGTCCTCCCGGCTTCAAATTTTGAGAATAGATGTGCCAGCCTTCTTCCATATTCGCTTTCAGGTAAACTACAGCTTCTGTTTTACTTATTTTTTTTGCAGCATAAGACCAGGTCACAGGTTTCTCGATCTGAGCAGAAGCTCCGATCACTGTAAATAATACAAATGCTAGTATCAGACTGATTTTTTTCATGGTGTATTGTTTAAAAATTCTATTTCCTTAAAATTATAGTGTCTCAATTCTCCAGCCCTCAGGATCCCCAGTAAGCCAGATTCGGTAACTTCAGTGATTCTCCCTTCAATAACCTCGCCATTTTGGCGGTAGACCGCAGGTTCATTGAATTTATACAGTCCCCTGACATAATCGTCCTTCAATTGCGAATAGCCACCTGCCTTTAACTGAAGGTATTGTTTTTCAATGTGACTGCAAATTTCTGCTAATAGCTCAATTAAATTAACATCCTGTTGTAAAATTTCCTTTAGTGAAGTCGCACTTTTGAGCTTCCGGGAATCAAAATGAAGCTGGTTAACATTGATACCAATGCCAATAATAGTCGATTTATAGGTCGAACCGGACAGCATATTCTCTATCAGTACTCCACCCATCTTCTGATGCCCAAAGTAAATATCATTAGGCCATTTAATCCGGATCCCATCCTTCACAAACCGCTGCAAAGCATTTCGAATTCCTATGCTCACGGCCATGTTAAGCAGGAATTGCTTTCCTACAGGCAAAAAAGAAGGTTTCAGGTAAATGCTAAAAGTCAGGTTCAGTCCGGGTTCAGTATGCCATATATTGTCTTGCTGCCCTCTGCCTGCGAATTGTTTATCTGCCATAATAACAGTCCCTTCTGTTAATGGCTCGGAATTTGACACCAACACTTTTAAAAAGTTATTGGTAGAATCAACCTCTGATAATTTGATAAGATTTTGACCAACAAATAATGTTGAAAAAGTGTTATTTTGCAAGTGTTGATTGTATATTTGTTTATCAAAACTAAAACATTTTAATGGTAAAAAAGAAAATTGTAAACCTTTCTACATACCTCTCAGAGATAGCCGTTCATGGCATACAGGAAAAAAAAGGGAATGATATTGTGCGTTTAGACCTAAGAGAACTTAACAGTTCCGTTTCTGATTTCTTTATCATCTGTAATGCAGATTCGACCACACAGGTAAAGGCTATTGCCGACAGCGTAGAAGAGGAAATCTATAAAAGCACCCAAACAAATCCATGGAGAAAAGAAGGGCTCGACAGTGCAGAGTGGATCATCCTGGATTATTTCGATATTGTAGTTCACATATTTAAAACTGAAAAGCGAGACTTTTATGGAATTGAAGACTTATGGGGAGATGCCCAGTCTACAAGTTATAAAAGTGCCTAATCATTTACACAAAAACATTTTTGACTCAAGATGAAAGAGAACCCAAATACAAAACCTAAATTAATTAAGAGAATCCCGAATATTCCCAAAAAGCCTCAAAAAGGTTCAAAATTCAATATCTTTTGGGTTTATGCGGCAATTATTTTAGGTCTGATTTTATTGCAATTCCTATTTAGCGCAGATACCACTAAAGACGTTACTTACCGTACTTTCGAAACGCAGATGCTTTTACCTGGTGATGTTGAAAAACTAGTTGCCTATAAGCATGAAGATTTGGTGAAAGTAGAGGTCTATATTAAAAAAGACAGACTAAATACCGAGAAATATAAAAAGTACATCAGTAAAAACAATTTTGGTACGGCTAACGGACCTGCGGTATATTTCACCTCAGGCTCTATGGATGCTTTAGATACTCAGCTGAAGGAATCTCAGAAAAACCTGCCTCCGGATCAGCAGATTCTTGCAGAAAAAGAGACCAGACAAAGTACATTCAACTCCTGGTTCTTTACCGTAATCATTCCGGTATTGCTATTTATCGGATTCTGGATCTTCATTATGCGTCGCATG
Organism: Pedobacter steynii; assembly: GCF_001721645.1. NCBI lineage: Bacteria > Pseudomonadati > Bacteroidota > Sphingobacteriia > Sphingobacteriales > Sphingobacteriaceae > Pedobacter > Pedobacter steynii. The sequence continues at coordinate 1,284,810 of NZ_CP017141.1, forward strand.
GGTGGTGGTGCCGGTGGTGGTGGTGGACAGATCTTCAATATTGGAAAATCTAAAGCAACACTATTTGATAAAGAAAGCCAGGTAAACGTAACATTTAATGATGTTGCCGGTCTGGAAGAAGCCAAGCAAGAGGTAATGGAAATTGTCGATTTCCTTAAAAACCCTAAAAAATATACCAACTTAGGAGGTAAAATTCCTAAAGGTGCATTATTGGTTGGTTCACCAGGAACAGGTAAAACCTTATTGGCCAAAGCGGTTGCCGGAGAAGCACAGGTTCCATTCTTCTCTCTGTCGGGTTCAGACTTTGTGGAGATGTTTGTAGGAGTTGGTGCATCACGTGTCCGTGATTTATTTAAACAGGCAAAAGATAAAGCCCCTTGTATTATTTTTATTGACGAGGTTGATGCCATCGGCCGGGCCAGAGGTAAAAACAGTATGATGGGTGGAAACGATGAGCGTGAAAATACACTCAACCAGTTATTAGTTGAAATGGATGGATTTGGTACAGATTCAGGAATTATCATTCTTGCTGCAACAAATCGGCCGGACGTTTTAGACTCTGCTTTACTTAGACCGGGCCGTTTTGACAGACAAATTTCCATTGACAAGCCAGATTTAGTTGGTCGCGAGCAGATCTTTAAAGTTCACCTGAAACCAATTAAAACGGATGAAGTGGTAGATGCAAAAAAATTATCTGCACAAACTCCGGGGTTTGCCGGTGCTGAAATTGCCAACGTGTGTAACGAGGCTGCTCTGATTGCTGCCAGACGCAATAAAGAATCAGTCGATATGCAGGATTTCCAGGATGCTATTGACCGTGTAATCGGTGGTTTAGAGAAAAAAAATAAAATCATCTCTCCGGAAGAGAAAAGAATAGTCGCTTATCATGAAGCCGGACATGCCATCGCAGGATGGTTCCTCGAGCATGCAGATCCATTGGTAAAAGTATCCATCGTACCTCGTGGCGTTGCTGCATTGGGATATGCACAATACCTACCTAAAGAACAGTTCCTGTATACCACAGAGCAATTGACAGATGGGATGTGTATGACCATGGGTGGTAGGGTCGCTGAAGACATTGTTTTTGGTAAAATCTCTACCGGTGCTCAAAATGACCTGGAACGGATTACCAAACTTTCTTATGCGATGGTGACCATTTATGGAATGAGCGATACCATTGGTAATGTCTCTTTCCACGATCCTCAGAATGAATATAACTTCAATAAGCCTTATTCAGAAAGAACGTCAGAATTGATCGATATTGAAGTTCGCAAACTGGTAGAAGAGGTTTATGCAAGAACAAAACAACTTTTAACCGATAAGAGAGAGGGCCTGGAAAAATTAGCTCAGAAGCTGTTGGAAAAAGAAATCTTATTCCAGGCTGATCTGGAAGAAATCTTAGGCAAACGTCCTTTTGATAACCGGACTACTTACGATGAGTTTGTAAATGGAACCGGCGATCAAAAACCTGCTGCTGAAGGGTTGTTACATAATGGTATTGGAGAAGCTACAGATATTGCTGCCCCAACCAGCCCTGCTCAAACAGAATCTTAAACCTTTTTTGATGAACAGTCAATTTCATCTATGGAGAATTGACTGTTCATCCTTTTTTTTATGCAAGAAAACAGATCTTCTAAAGAGTTAATGCTAAAAAAGATAAGGAAAGCCCTTTTAGAAAAGCGCGACAACCCTTATCCTAATCTGGAAGATACCCCTCTATATCCAAAGAATGATGAACTGCTCGAAATCCTGTTTGCGGAAGAGCTGACAGCTGTATCTGGTAACTTCATTTATTGTGAAAATGGAATTGAATTCATTGAGAATATTCTTCAGCTGGCAGAGAAATTCAACTGGAGAAAAATCTATTGCTGGGAACCTGAGTTACAACAGCTCCTGTCTGAATATGAATTTCCCTTTTATCAGACCGACAAAGATTTTGAACTCGCTGAAGTAGGAATCACCTCATGTGAAGCTTTGGTTGCTCGTAATGGTTCCATAATGGTCTCTAACGAAAATGCTGCAGGAAGAAGACTAAGTATATTCCCTCATCATCATATTGTTATTGCCAGACCAGGACAACTGGTGTTGGATTTAAAAGATGCTTTTAAGGTCATTAAAAACAAATATGGAGATCAGCTTCCCTCCATGATCAGTACAATCACCGGACCAAGCAGAACGGCTGATATTGAAAAAACATTAGTACTCGGTGCACACGGACCTAAAGAATTATTTGTATTTTTAATCGACGATTTTTCTTAATCGTTTCATTTTTCAATTAATTAATCCTAATTTTATACTGTACACCAAATCAGTATACGGTTCAAAATGGGCGAAAAAAGAAACTTAAATTCAGTTATTATAGGTACTGGAAGCTACATTCCAGAAAACATCATCTCAGGTGACGCCTTTTTGAATTCTACATTTTACGATAACGGCTTACCCCTTGAAAAAGATATTCATGAAATCATCAGTAAATTTACTGAGATTACAGAGATCAAAGAACGAAGGTATATTGATGACCATTTAAACAATAGTGACATTGCCGCAATTGCCGCGCAACGAGCGATTGATCATGCACAAATAGACAAGGAAAGTATCGACCATATCATCTTTTGCCATAATTTCGGAGATGTTAAGCCAGGTACAAACAGAACCGATATCCTCCCTTCTCTTGCCGCCAAGGTAAAACAAACCCTTAACATTGAAAACCCGGACTGTGTTGCCTACGATCTTATATTTGGTTGTCCGGGTTGGGTACAGGGAGCCATTCAGGCCAATTATCTTTTACAAAGCGGAGATGCATCAAGAGTCATGGTTATTGGCGCTGAAACCCTATCAAGGATCATCGATCCTCATGACAGAGATACCATGATTTTTTCTGATGGAGCAGCTGCAGTAATATTTGAAGCAACAGCCTCAGAAGATCACCTGGGAATTATTGCCCATAAAACCCAGACTTACGCTGTTAATTTCGGATCATTACTGACGATGGGAAGGAGCAATAATCCGGAAGAAACCAATGGTAACGCCTATTTAAAAATGAACGGCCGGAAACTGTATGAGTTTGCAGTAACAAACGTTCCTCAGGTTGTTAAAAAAGCAATAGATAAAGCTGAAATAGATATTAAAGACATTAAAATTGTTTTTATTCATCAGGCAAATGGCAAAATGGATCATGCCATCATGAAACGCCTTTTTAAATTATATCAGCTGGAATCCGTTCCTGAAAACCTGGTTCCGATGTCAATTTGCTGGCTTGGAAACAGTTCTGTCGCGACTGTGCCTACACTGTTAGATCTGGTTTGGAAGGGAAAAGTAAATGGATACCAGATTAATAAAGGCGATTATGCGGTCTTTGCTTCCGTAGGAGCAGGAATGCACATTAATGCGTTTATTTATCGTTTTTAATCCTACTAATTTTTAATTCAGAAGAATAACATCCAAATTTACCGGATACGACCTAATCCTGCCTTTGCCTGAGTTTCAATGCTGCTTTCATATTCATGATTTTTCATTTGAATCGCCGTATTGAAACTCGCTCTGGCCTTAATATAGTTTTTCTGTTTCTCATAAATCTTTCCCATTTGCAAAGCGGAATTGGCTGCAAAATAATACTTAAGCTGTTTTCCGGAACTGATTGCAAGCTGGTAATTACTCAAAGCAACTTCGTCTTTCCCCAATTCGTCATTTATACGGCCCAGGCGATAGTAATATTCTGCCCTGTTCCGGCCAGGGGTATAATCCCCTTCATTCCGGGCAGATAACACCTCAAGTCCTTTACTATAATAGCCTCCATCGAATAAAAGCCTGGCTTTTAACAACGATACGTCAGGCATTGGAGAATTGGCCTCATTTAAAGCCTGCTTATCCTTTTCCTGATAAGTATACCCTCCGCTTTTTACTTTAGCTGTAAACGCTGAATAAGCCCCCGTGTCGCCTTTTAACAATGCCGACCAGGCCAAGTGAAGGTTCGCGTCTTTAATGTAATTTACACCTTTATTATGCAGTAAAAATTTATTGAAATAAATAGCGGCAGATTGATCCAGCTTATTAAGCATTGCAGTGCCAAGCAAAAGGTCTAAATAAGGAAATGATTCGTAATAATTCCCAGATGGCCTGTTCAATAAAATTTGGATAGCCTCTGCATTGTGCCCGGTTTTCGCACAAACAGATGCCTGAAGATACGCTTTTAGCAAACTACGATCAGAAATACGTGCCGTGTATTTCATCGTTTTCTGATAGGCATCACGGCTGTGTGCAATATCATTTAGTACAAACACATAATAAAATATAACCTCTTCATAAAAGGGTTCATACGTTGATTTAGGAAGATTCTCTGCCAGGTTATCCAACATATTCATCCCGGTTTGCAGGTTACCCCGAATCCCAAATGTCGCCAGGGTACTTTTCAGCATTCCATCTGGCAAATTCCCCAGGAAGGCATTAATCACACCCAAACCTTTAGCATTCAGGTGAAATCCAGGAAATTTTTTAACGTTGTCCTGTAACAGGCCATTGGCCTTTTTTATCTCTCTGGCAGCTGTAAAATATTCCCCATAGCGTCCTCTGATCAATGCCCATTGCAAATTGATTTCTGCCTGGGCATACAAATAATAGGGAGATGTTTTGTCATCGCTTTCAATCTGGTCGAGACGCTTCGACTTATTCTCCTTCAATTTGTCAAAATCCGTTTTACTCTCTGTAGTCAGCAGATGAAAGTAATCAATATAATTTTCCAGTAAGGGGATAATCGCATTATTAGGGTTGATTTTCTTTTCGTTCGCAATCAAAGCCTTTGCGGTAGTCAGCTTTAACTCGAAAATGTTTTGATAAGCCCGCAGACAATTTGCATTAAAATCAAAATTAGCAAAAAGAGAAAATGGGCAAATCAAAAAAAGGGAAAAAAGTAGATATTTGGTGCAGGAAAAATTTCTTTTAGACATAGACAATCAAATCGGTCTGATAATGATAAAGGATTAAAAAAACATAACGCAAGTTACTCAACTATGTTTTAAAGAATAAAAAACAAGTCATAAAAAAAGGCCGGATAAAATTCCGGCCTTTTTTTATAGCAACTATCTTTTCTTATGCAGGAACAACTTCCAATGTAAGGGCCTCATCAACGAGGATTCTTCCACAATGCTCACAAACAATGATTTTTTTACGTTGACGAATATCCAGCTGACGTTGAGGTGGAATCTGATTGAAACATCCTGAGCACGAATCACGGTCGATCGTTACAACTGCCAATCCGTTATTTGCATTTCCTCTTAATCTGTTATAAGCCGTCAGTAGTCTTTCTTCGATTTGCGTTTCTGCTTTTTCAGATTTCTTAGCCAATGCCTGCTCTTCTTTTTCCGTTTCTGAAGTAATGGTTTGCAACTCTCCTTTTTTAATGTCAAGATCTTTTCTTCTTGACTCTAAATCAGCAAGTGCTTTTTCATAAACCTCATTCTTAGTCACGATATCAAAACCAAACTCTCTGATTTTCTTCTCGCAAACCTGGATTTCAAGCGTTTGTATTTCTACCTCTTTAGTTAAGGCATCGTACTCACGGTTGTTTTTAACATCTTTTAACTGGGTTTCATATTTTTTGATCAAGCCTTGAGCTTCTTTGATCATATTTTTACGTGTTACAATGGCATCTTCAGTATCATCCAATTCGCCTTTGAATTTTTGTATACGTGTTTCCAGGCCAGCAACTTCGTCTTCCAAATCCGCAACTTCCATTGGTAATTCACCACGTATTTGACGTATTTTATCGATCTTAGTATGCAGGGTTTGTAATTCGTATAAAGCTTTTAGCTTTTGCTCTACAGTTTGTTCCATTAAATGAAATAATTTATGGGGTTTGTGTTATGCTCCGTTAAACGGATTGCAAAGTTAGGAAATTTTTCTTGAATAATATCTATCAACAAATCAGATGTAAATTGTTCACTTTCAAAGTGTCCGATATCTGCAATGACTAATTTTTCATCTGCATCAAAAAACTCATGGTATTTAAAATCAGCAGTTACAAATGCATCAGCTCCCGCAGCAATTGCTTCTTTCAGTAAAAAACTTCCCGATCCACCACAAACAGCTACCTTTCTGATCCTTTTAGGCAACAACTTGGTATGCCGGATCACCACTGCATCCATCCTGTCCTTTACTAAGTTAAGAAAAGCACGACCTTCAACTCCCTCTTCCAGCCAACCAATCATTCCCGCTCCTACGGTGTCCAGTTTATTCTCCAACGGAAAAATGTCATAGGCAACTTCTTCGTAAGGATGATTTTCAAGTAGGGCCAGTAAAATCTTCCGTTCGTCCTGCACGGTAAATACAGTTTCTATTCTGGTTTCCTGCTCATGATGTCGCAGGCCCTGCTCTCCTACATAAGGATCTGTGTCTTCATTTCCGTTAAAAGTTCCTGTTCCGTTTGCATTAAAGCTACACTCACTATAGTTCCCTATGTGCCCGGCACCTGCAGCAAATAAAGCATTTCTGAGTTCTTCAGCCTGTGCAACAGGACAAAAAGTAACCAATTTCTTTAATAAAGCCCGTTTTGGACTTAGGATTTTAGTATTTTTCAGCCCAAGTCTTTTAGCAATCACCCCATTTACCCCATGTTTTACATGGTCTAAATTGGTATGAATTGCATACAATGCAATGTTATTTTTAATGGCCTTTAGCACCACCCGTTCCACGTATGTTTTTCCGGTAATCTTTTTAAGTCCCTTAAATACAATAGGATGATGCGTGATGATCAGATTGCAATTCTGCTCAATGGCCTCATCTACAATTGCCTCCGTACAATCTAAAGCCACAAGCGCAGCCTGGATTTCCATTTCAGGATGACCAATCAGTAAACCGGAATTGTCATAATCTTCCTGATAGTTCAACGGAGCAAACTCTTCCAGATGTTTTATTAAAATGGATAACCTCATAAGCTGTAAATTTACAATTTGAACAACACAAATTAAACTTAATATATCAATCGGGAATAAATCAAACCTGGAGAAACAAAAAAGCCGGTACAAATTCCTTGCACCGGCCCTTCTTTAAGAATATTTCTATTGGAGGTTACCCATTTTTACCATTTGCAGACTTTCAAAAACCATCCTTTGGTTATATTCGAAAGCCAGATTTTTGTGGTTTACAAGATCGATAATCGTTCCTATAAAACATAAACCTATAGTGAAAAAGTACAAAACACCCATTCCTATCTGATTTACGAGAAATCTTGGCAATCCAGGGACAAAAAATCCGAGTATACAATACAGGATCATATCATCCGGATTTCTTCTTTTACTTCCGTAGATCATTAAAAACCCTCTCAATTGTTGTTCACTAAATCCTGTAGTTGCAGTCTGCAAGTACGAATATTCCTGGGGTGTGATACCCGGCAATGACATAAATGGTGAATCAAACATATCTTTCCTCCTTATATTTTAATTTTCTATTATTAATTATTATTCTATTTATCAATTCTATTATCCTATGGATAATAATCATTAGCGCTGGAATTCCAAACCAGTGCTGTTCCAGGCTTTCCCTGATGTTTCCATGGAACAATTGCGTTATCGCTCTTCCAATTCCGCATCCCGGACACCAGTCAAAACCCATATTGGCCAGAGGGCAAAGTGTAAAATGATGAATATGTCCATGTTTTACCGGTTCTGCTGTTGCCAGCAGGACCAAGGCTATGATCCAAAAGATCAGTTCAACAGGCATACGGTTTAGCATTTTCATCTATAGGCTTTGTTCTATCCTGAACCACCCCGGTTCCAATATCCTTATTTTATTTTTAGATTGATTAATAGGCACTTTGTTACATTTTTGCTAAGCATAAATCTTACCTTTGCATAGTGAACATCCGCGACCTGATTAATAGATACAAAACAGACGAGCGCATTGTAGCATTGGCAAAAGCCCTTAACGCGGGCAAAGGTAACAAACTTCAGCTAAAAGGTTTAGTTGGTTCTGCCGATGCAACAATTGCAATTGCTACTTATTTCCTGTTACACAAGCCCCAGCTATTTATTCTTCCTGACAGGGAAGAAGCTTCTTATTTTATGGCCGACCTGGAAAGTATCCTCGATAAAGAGGTTTTACTTTTTCCGTCTTCCTTCCGTAAAGCTTTTGAATTTACACAGATAGATACCGCCAATGTTCTTGCAAGGGCAGAAGTTCTTAATGAACTGAATCACAATTCAGAATATGGAAAAATTGTAGTTACCTATCCTGAAGCTTTGGCGGAAAAGGTAATCAATAGGAGTGTCTTAGAAAAAAACACACTGGAAATTGGTATTAATGCTAAGTTAGGCATTGATTTTATCAATGAATTTCTAATTGATTATGCATTTGAACGTACAGAATTTGTGTATGAACCTGGCCAGTTTTCAATCAGAGGAGGAATTGTTGACATTTTCTCTTTCTCTCATGACCTTCCATACCGTATAGAATTTTTTGGAGATATTGTGGAAAGCATCCGCACTTTCGAAATTGAAAGCCAGCTCTCTGTTGAGGATGTAAAAAACCTGACCATTATTCCTAATGTGCAATCAAAATACCTGACTGAAAGTAACATCAGTCTCTTAGATTACATAGAAAAGGATACCCAGCTTTGGTTTAAAGATGTAGAGTTTAGCTTTGATATCGTCAAAGGAGGTTATAAAAAAGCTGCAGAATTATGGAGGGCACTTCCGGCAAAGGAAAAACAGGAAAATCCGGACTGGATAGATCCTAAATTCGCCTTCACAGATGAGAAAATGCTGGCAGATATGGTACATGATTTTGTGCTTGTAGAATTTGGAAAACAGTTCTTCTATAAAACAGATCACATTTTCTCTTTTGATACCAAGCCTCAGCCTTCCTTCAATAAAGATTTCAACCTGCTCATTCACAATTTAAAGGAGAATGAGAAACAGGGCATACACAATTATATTTTCAGTTCTTCTCCAAAACAAACCGAAAGGCTATACGCAATTCTCGAGGATATCGATAAAACAGCAAAGTTCACGCCGGTTAATATCCCCCTCAGAGAAGGTTTTCTTGATCAAAATCAGAACGTTGCCTTTTATACTGATCATCAGATTTTTGATCGTTTCTATAAGTACAAGCTAAAAAGAGGATACCAACGTAGTCAGGCCATTACTTTAAAAGAGTTAAGAGACCTCAAACCTGGAGATTTCGTTACCCATATTGACCATGGAATCGGAAAATATGCCGGTCTGGAAAAAGTAGAAGTGAATGGCAAAACCCAGGAGATGATTCGCCTGGTCTATGCAGATAATGATCTTTTATATGTCAATATCAATTCCCTTAACCGCATAGCAAAATATAGCGGAAAGGAGGGAACCCCACCAAAAATGAATAAACTGGGGACCGAGGCCTGGGATAAGCTAAAAAAAACTACTAAAAAAAAAGTTAAAGACATCGCCAGGGACCTGATTAAACTATATGCTTTAAGGAAAACCCAGGTTGGAACCGCCTTTGATCCGGATGGTTACCTGGAAACTGAACTGGAAGCCTCTTTCATTTATGAGGATACCCCTGACCAGGAAAAAGCAACAATGGATGTCAAAAGAGACATGGAAGCTCCACACCCAATGGACAGACTTGTTTGCGGGGACGTTGGATTCGGCAAGACGGAGATTGCCATCAGAGCAGCATTTAAAGCCGTCGCAAATGGTAAGCAGGCTGCTGTACTTGTACCAACTACAATTTTGGCTCTGCAACACTTTAAAACCTTCTCAGGCCGCTTAAAAGAGTTCCCATGCAATGTGGACTACATTAACCGGTTCAAAACAAATAAGCAGATTAAAGATACGCTTGCTTTACTGGCAGAAGGAAAAGTAGACATCATCATCGGTACCCATCGCCTCCTGAGTAAAGATGTAAAATTCAAAGATCTGGGTATTATGATCATTGATGAGGAACAAAAGTTTGGGGTTACTTCAAAAGAGAAGCTAAGGGTATTGAGGGCAAATGTGGATACATTGACCTTAACAGCAACCCCGATTCCAAGAACATTACATTTTTCGCTGATGGGAGCAAGGGACCTCTCTATTATGAGTACGCCTCCTCCAAACAGACAGGCTGTAAATACAGAACTTCATGTATTCAACGACAAATTAATACAGGAAGCTGTACAATTTGAACTGGACCGTGGCGGCCAGGTATTTTTTATCCATAACCGGGTGAATGACCTTCCTCAGTTGGGGGGATTAATACAACGCCTGGTTCCCAAAGCACGTATAGGTATTGCTCATGGACAACTGGATGGGGATGCCTTAGAAGATGTCATGCTTGATTTTATTAACGGGGAAAAGGATGTACTCGTAGCCACCACCATTATTGAAGCCGGACTTGACATTCCAAATGCCAATACCATTATCATCAATCATGCCCATATGTTTGGTTTAAGTGATTTACACCAGATGCGCGGCCGGGTGGGAAGATCCAATAAAAAAGCTTTTTGTTACCTGCTGAGCCCTCCTTTGTCGACACTCACCTCCGAAGCCAGGAAAAGGCTGAGTGCCATAGAAGAGTTTTCAGACCTGGGAAGCGGTTTTAATATTGCGATGAGGGATTTAGACATCAGAGGTAGTGGAAACCTCTTAGGAGCAGAGCAAAGCGGCTTCATTGCCGAAATAGGTTTCGAGATGTATCATAAGATACTAGATGAGGCTATTCAGGAACTGAAAGAAGACGAATTCAAGGATTTATTCAAAAATGAACCTGTCCGTCCTTTTGTGACTTTCACCCAGGTAGATACGGATCTGGAATTGTTTATTCCGGACGATTATGTAACAAATATTACAGAAAGGTATAATCTTTATACAGAACTCTCCAGGCTGGAGAATGAAGAACAGCTAAAAGCTTTTGAAAGTGCTTTAAAAGATCGGTTTGGACCTGTTCCAAAGCCGGTAAAAACGATGCTCAATGTATTGCGTTTGCAATGGGTGGCTAAAAAGTTAGCTTTCGAAAAATTAAGCTTCAAAAAAGGAGTATTGAGGGGGTATTTTATAGCAGATAAACAATCTGCCTTTTTTGATTCCACCATGTTCAATCAAATTTTGCACTTTGCACAAATGCATCCGCGGATCTGCAACTTAAAAGAGGTAAAAAACTCTTTGCGCATTGCTTTTGAAAATCTGAATACAGTAGATGAAGCGGTGGAGATGTTGGGTATGGTTGCCAAATAAATGATAAAGATGATGAATCCTCAAATATTAAATGACCTGGTGACTATGCAGATGCCTTTTGGCAAATACAAAGGAAGGATCATCTGCGACCTTCCTGAATCATATCTAATCTGGTTTCATACCAAAGGCTTTCCTCCGGGCAAGCTTGGAGAAATGCTGGGAACTTTATATGAGATCAAGTTAAATGGACTGGAATACTTATTACAACCCTTAAAAAGAAAGTAAAAATTATATGAAGAAAATATGATTCCAAATAAGCATATTTAATTGCTCATATCAACTGCTATTTCTAACTTATAAAAGCCTTACTCATCTTATTTTTCAAATTGAATTATCCTTCGTATTCAGCTTGATATGCGCTCGGACTGAGTCCACGTTAAGTCCACACTGAGTCCACAGTGAGTCCACGTTTTTACGGTAAAAGCTGCACTCACCCTTGACTTAGCATGCAGTAGCGCTGGATTCAATCCGTACTATACTTTCACTTAACCCAAATCAAGGTTAACCAAAGATTAAATTCAGCTTAGTTTTTCTTTCTGAGCGCTCAGTACAAAATAAGATATAAATAGGCGTATACAACAGGTGCTGCAATCAAGAGCCCGTCAAAGCGATCCAGAAAACCTCCGTGTCCCGGTAGGATATTTCCTGAATCTTTGGCATTAAGGCTTCTTTTTAGCATGGATTCCACCAGATCCCCTAGGGTGCCAAAGCTGGAAATCAGAATAGCCATTCCTCCCCAGGCCCATACAGGCAGCTCTGTAAAGAAAATAGAAAGGACGTAAGCAACCACCAGGCTGGTAAACATCCCTCCAAAAAAACCTTCCCAGGATTTCTTAGGGGAATGGCGCTCAAATAACCTGGTTTTCCCGAATTTAGAGCCGAAAAGATAGGCCCCAGTGTCATTTGCCCAAAGCATGAGCATAAAAGCCAGTGGCAAATGGAAACTATATTCAGTAGCATGACCTATAAAACCCAGCGAATAAAAGAAACAAAAAGGTACAGTCACGTACATAAATCCTACAAAAGTATAGGAGATGTTGGCAAATGGAATTTTTTCCTTTTTATACAGTTCACTGATAAATACAGAAAAGATTAACGGTACTAAAAGGAGTAAGAACTTAGTTTCAAACTTTAATACATGATATCCTGCAGTCATCAGGAAGATCAATGTTGCCGCAATTAACGCAATATTACGGTGTGGCCGGATTCCTGCTGTTTTAATCAGTTTAAAGAATTCAAGCAAGGCGCCCAGACTGAGTAGGAGATAAAATATAGAAAAGACATAAGGGCCCAAAAACATCGAGCCTAACATCACTATAGTAAAAAAGAAAGCGGTAATTGCCCTGGTCTTCATGGAGATAAAGTATTTTTATGCAATATTATTTTCCTTGATATAAGCTTCTGCCTTATCAACATTGTCCGGGTGAACGAGAATATGAACCATTCCAAATGTCTGATAAGAAGAATCCCGCTGGTTCATGACTACTGCTGCAATCTCACTTTCAATTAATCCCTGCTTAAGTATTTCCGCAGTATAAGCATCTTGTGTGCTAAATACCTTTACCCAATTGCTATCCATCGTCTTTTGATGCTTTATTTTTAAAATATTTAAATGCCAGAAATATTAACACTATGCTAATGACATAACCATACCACTGGAAATAGGTCACTTTATCTGATTCGGACAAAGGTATATTGTTTTTTTGCATATACCATGCTGCGGTTACTGCATAAGTATTATTTAAAAAATGAGCAAAAATGGAATACCAGAGATTTTTGCTCCATAGATAAATATATCCGAAACCTGCTCCCAATAAAAATCTAGGTAAAAAACCATAAAATTGGATATGTATGGCACTGAAAACAAAAGCACTAACCCAAATTGCTACATGTGGATTCCGAAACACTCTTCCCAAAGAGCGTTGAATTGCTCCCCTGAACATTAGCTCCTCAGCTATTGCAGGTAAAATACCTATGAGCGCAATATTGAGCAGATAGGCACTCATGCTATCCATCTTTAAAAGTGCAACAGTAGTGGCCATTGCCGTCTCTTCCTGGATTTTCATCCATTGCTCTACCGATTTAAGAAACCCAGGCAATATCATTTTCTGATTGAGCTGCATGCTAAATTCCAGAACAGGCATAGAAACAGCCATAAGACCAACAATCAGAAGAAAGAGCGTAGCTTTTGTCTGTTTAAAATCATAAAAAGAACTTATTTTCTTTCTTTCTCCAATTGCGAGAAATAAAGCAGGAGCCAAAAATAAGCCTAGTTGCTGAAAGGAAATCATAATCCTGTTTACCGGTACAAACTTTGAATCTGTAACCACCAGCCAACTGGAATTCATAAATTCACCATATACAAAATATAAAACCAGTATGGAAAGTATAGAACTTACAAAGACCCCTGCAAAGGCATATAAGCCTAGACTAAGTAATTGTAAGTAAGGACTTTTTTCAGGTCTCTCGTTTTCTGTCAAATTCATTATTTGTAATATTTGTACCTTTGTCCTTTGAATTTTGGTTTGAAGATAGAAAAATGTCTGTAAAGATAGGAAATATTGATCTGGGAGAGTTCCCTTTATTGCTTGCGCCAATGGAAGATGTAAGCGATCCACCGTTCCGTTTTGTTTGTAAACAAAGCGGAGTGGATATGATGTATACTGAGTTTATTTCTTCTGAAGGATTGATCCGGGATGCGGCAAAAAGCAGGGCTAAACTGGATATTTTTGAATATGAACGCCCGATAGGTATCCAGATTTTTGGAAGCGAGATAGATCACATGCGTGAAGCTACAGAAATTGCGACCATGGCAGGTCCTGACCTAATGGATATCAATTATGGTTGCCCCGTTAAAAATGTGGCGTGCCGGGGAGCAGGCTCAGCTTTATTGCAGGACATTGATAAAATGGTGAAAATGACAGAAGCTGTAGTTAAAGCAACCCATTTACCCGTTACTGTTAAAACCCGATTAGGTTGGGATGATACCACCAAGAATGTAGAAGAAGTAGCAGAACGTTTACAGGATATTGGAATTCAGGCCCTCACCATTCATGGCAGAACCAGGGCACAATTGTATAAAGGAGCTGCTGACTGGACATTAATCCGGGAAATAAAAAGAAATCCAAGAATAAAAATTCCCATCTTCGGAAATGGTGATGTAGACAGCATTCAGAAGGCTGCAGATTGGAGATTGGAATATGAAGTAGATGGAATTATGATTGGAAGAGCTGCAATCGGCTATCCATGGATTTTTAGAGAGATCAGACATTTTTTCAATACCGGAGAGATCCTGGCAGGACCGACTGTAGAAGAACGCGTTTCGGTATGCCGTACACATTTTGAAAAATCAATTGCATGGAAAGGACCGAAAGTAGGCGTGTTTGAAATGAGACGCCATTATTCAAACTACTTTAAGGGTCTTCCTGATTTTAAACACTATAGAATGTTATTGGTAAAAGAAGATAACATTGAAATTATTCACAGTATATTAGACGAAGTGGCAGACAAATATCAGCACATTTACCCCGATGGTGAAATGGCTTGATTTTTGAAAAACATTTCCTAAATAAAAGTTAAAAAATGGTTACAGCAATCACACAAGGGATTAAAATATCAGTAGAAACCATGTATCAGGATGAATATTCTAATCCTGCTAATGAGCATTTTATGTTTGCTTACCGAATTACTATTGAAAACTTGTCAGACTATTCTATACAGCTGATGAGGCGCCAATGGTTTATATTTGATTCAAACGGTACTGAAAGAGAAGTGGAAGGAGAGGGTGTAGTTGGTCTTCAACCTATTATGGAACCGGGTGGAAGCCATACTTATGTATCTGGTTGTCATTTAAGTACAGACATGGGAGCCATGAGCGGTAACTACCTGATGCACCGAATGATAGATAACACTGATTTTACAGTAGATATCCCGGAATTTAACCTGATTGTACCTTACAGGCTTAATTAGTATTTATTTCTTCCAAATAACATGGAAGCATAGTAGATCAGATTGGCCAAAGATCCCAGGGCGGCAACTACATAGGTCATTGCTGCCCACCAAAGCGCATCTTTAGCTTGTTTGTTTTCTTCGGCTGTATGCATCACTCCATTGTTATTTTTTAACCAGATCAGCGCCCTTCTGCTGGCATCAAATTCTACAGGCAAAGCAATCACACTAAACAACGTAAGAAGCGCAAGACCAGCTACTCCAATGCTCAATACAACCGGATTTCCGGTAAATCCTATCAGTAATACTCCTATAATCAGTACCCATTGTAATAAGGTGGACGAGATACTCACCACAGGTACCATATTTGTTCTTAACTGAAGCCAATGATATGACTTGGATTGCTGTACAGCATGTCCACATTCGTGGGCGGCAACAGCCGCAGCGGCAACGCTTCTTCCATGGTAAACATCTGTGCTTAAATTAACCGTTTTATCTTCCGGATTATAATGATCGGAGAGCTGACCATCAGTACTCATCACCCTCACATCATAAATGCCATTATCGTGTAGCATCTTTTCCGCCACTTCTTTTCCTGAAAATCCCGAACTCAAGTGCATTTCAGTGTATTTTGAAAACTTATTTCTAAACTTCCATTGTACGAACATGCTAATAAGTAATATCGGGACTATTAAAAATAAATAAGTTCCCATTTCCGTAGTGTATGTTTTTCAAATTATTCAAATCAAAAAGCGCGCCTAATTTGCCCTACCAAAAAAAATAATGATAAATTTAAGACATGAAAACTGCGATATCATACTGGGAACAACAACATTTCTTCACCTATGAAGTAATCATAGTAGGAAGTGGTATTGTAGGTTTGAATGCTGCAATTTCAATAAAGGATAAAAACCCGAAAGCCAGAGTAGCGATACTTGAAAGAGGGTTCTTACCTGCTGGAGCCAGTACAAAAAATGCGGGATTTGCCTGCTTTGGAAGTATATCGGAATTGATTGAACAGGAAAAAAACGGAGGTACGCCTTTACTTTATCAATTGATTGAAAGGCGCTGGAAAGGGCTTTTAAAACTCCGTAAATTATTAGGTGATGATGTGCTTTCTTACCATAATTATGGTGGTTATGAGTTATTCAAAAAAACAGACCTTCAGCTGGCTGATGTTTGTGTAGCTAAAATCAGCCACTTCAACGAACTAATCAAAGACATTGTAGGTCAGGATCAAGCCTTTAAAATATCCAATTCAAAAATCAACACTTTCGGCTTCCGGGACGTTGAAATATTGATAGAGAATCAGTTGGAAGCGCAAATAGACACTGGAAAGATGATGAAAGCTTTGATCCAAAAAGCTACTGCATCTGGAGTAATGATTTATAACAGTTGCGAAGTAACTGAGCTCAAAGAAGAAGCAAACCATCAGATACTGGTTACAAACCAGGGCAATTTTAAAGCAAATCAGATACTATTAAGTACAAATGCATTTATAAAAGATCTTCTCCCCGATCTCGATGTCGTTCCCGGGCGTGGCCAGGTCATCATTACACAGCCCATCCCTAATCTAAATATAAAAGGAACTTTCCATTATGATAAGGGCTATTATTACTTCAGAAATATAGACAACAGGGTGTTGCTTGGTGGGGGGCGAAATCTGGATATTAAGGGGGAAGAAACCGCTGCTTTCGGAGAGAGCTATTTAATTCAGTCGGCACTAAAAACATTATTAAAACAGGTAATTTTACCGGATACTCCATTTGAGATTGAACAGAGCTGGAGTGGCATTATGGCTTTTGGAAATGATATCTATCCTATTGTAAAAGCGATCAGACCCGGCATTTTCTGTGCAGTAAGGTGCAATGGTATGGGAATCGCCATGGGTAGCCAAACAGGGGAAGATGCAGCCAACCTCATCTTACCCTTCCTCTAATTAATATTTTCATTATTTACAATCTCTTCTTGCAGGATCATTTTTATTTTTAGACTTTTGATAAAAATATTAGTATGGAAGTAGCTATAATCATATTATTGATCATAATTTTAGTATCATTAATTGTTTTATTTCTAAAAAAGCCGGCATCAGGTCATCAGCATTCCGCGCTGTTAGAAATAAAAGAAGAAGAACATCAGAAAACATTAAACTGGTTTAAAGAAGAAAAACTACGACTTGAAGATGAGCTGAACGACCTGCGCAATAATTTTATTCTGGAACGCAGTAAAGTGATTAAATCTGAAGAAACCCTTGTTGCACAGCGGGAAAAACAGGTAGAACAGGAAAGATATATTGCTGAACTACAACAGCGTTTCAAATTGGAATTTGAAAATATTGCAAATAAAGTCCTGGAAGAAAAAACTGCCAGGTTTACGGAACAAAACAGAACCAACCTTGATATCATATTAAACCCATTAAAAGAAAATATAAAAGCTTTCGAAGAAAAGGTGGACAAAGTTTATAAATCAGAATCTGATGAACGTAACATTCTTAAAGGTGTAATTTCTCAATTGATGGATCAGAGCAAACAAATTCAGGAAGACGCAAATAACCTGACCAAAGCGCTTAAAGGAGATTCAAAAAAACAAGGCAACTGGGGAGAAGTAATCCTGGAACGTGTACTGGAACGCTCTGGTTTAATTAAAGATAGGGAATACCGGATACAAACCAGTCTGAGCTCTTCAGAGGGCAGCAGGATGCAACCGGATGTTATTATTGACCTTCCGGATGATAAACATGTGATCGTTGATTCTAAGGTCTCTCTGGTAGCATACGAACGCCTGGTTACCGCAGACAATGATGAGGATCGGGATACTTATATTAAACAACACATTATTTCCATTAAAAGCCATATCCAGGGTCTTTCAGGAAAAAACTATCACGATCTTTACGAGATTAATTCTCCGGATTTTGTATTGCTTTTTATCCCTATTGAATCATCTTTTGGTATTGCAGTTCAACAGGATGCAGAACTTTTCAACTATGCATGGGACAGAAAAGTAGTGATGGTAAGCCCTTCTACATTACTGGCGACCTTACGTACCATTGCCAGTATCTGGAAACAGGAAAGACAAAATAGAAATGTGCTGGAGATCGCCCGCTTAAGCGGTAGTATGTATGATAAATTTGTGGGTTTCTTAACGGACATGGAAAGTATTGGCCGAAATATCAGACAAAGTCAGGATGCCTACGATAAAGCTTTGAATAAGCTTTCCACCGGAACAGGAAATCTTTCCAGTACTTCAGAAAAGATCAAAAAATTAGGTGCCAAAGCAACTAAGCAAATTGACACCAAATTTTTAGATCCATTATTGGCCGAAGAAGATGGCCTATAATTTAAATGCATTCCATCCCTGTGCTTTCAGTTCATGAACAACACTGGATTTGGAAATCATTTTACAACCTGAGTTTTTATCAGTGATATGTCCGATAATGCTGATATCCAGGTCATTTTTTAATTTAGCATAATCATCCTGTTTAATGGTAAACAGCAATTCATAATCTTCACCGCCATTTAGCGCACAAACAGTTGGGTCTAATCCCAATTCACGTGCAGTTTCATAAGTCATCGGGTCAATTGGGATTTTTTCCTCATAAATGGTGCATCCTTTTTCTGATTGCTGACAAATGTGCATGATCTCAGAGGCTAAACCATCTGAAACATCAATCATCGCAGTAGGAATAATTTCCATCTGAGCCAGTAAATCCACGATATCTCTCCTGCCTTCAGGTTTCAATTGACGCTCAATGATGTAATCCTTTCCCTCCAGATCAGGTTGAATATTGGGATTTTCCAAGAATATCTGCTTTTCCCTTTCCAGAATCTGTAAACCTACATAAGCACCTCCTAAATCACCGGAAACACAAAGAAGATCACCTTCTTGGGCACCATTTCTGTAGACAATATCTTTTTTCTCTGCATAACCAATGCTGGTTACACTAATCACCAATCCTTGTTTGCTGGTAGAAGTATCTCCACCAATCAGGTCTATATTGAATTTATTACAGGCCAGATCTATTCCTTTATAAATTTCTTCAACAGCTTCCAATGGAAATTTACTCGAAATCCCTATAGAAACTGTAATTTGAGTTGCAATACCATTCATGGCATAGATATCACTCAAATTTACCTGAACAGCTTTAAAACCTAAATGCATTAAGGGTACATAAGCCAGGTCAAAATGGATTCCTTCCAGCAATAAATCTGTAGAAATTAACACTTCTTTATCCTTAAAACTCAATACCGCAGCATCATCACCAACGCCTTTTATACTGCTTTCATGCCTTATTTTGAAGTTTTCGGTCAAATGTTTTATCAAACCAAATTCTCCAAGTTCTGCAATGTCGGTACGCTCTTTATTTTCAAACATATTTTTTATCTTCTTACCTTTTATTTTCTTCCCAATTCTACTCTATTGAAATAGAATTAAAATTTTTACAAACCTAATGCTGCTGAAATCTCCAACATTCTTTCAATCGGTTTTCTTGCCTGAACAATAATATCCGCAGGGACAGTTACTTCAGGAGAACCATTTTTTAAGCATAAATACAACTTCTCCAAGGTATTTCTTTTCATATATGGGCACTCATTACAAGCACAACTGTTATTTGGTGGAGCAGGAATAAAAGTTTTAGTTGGGTTTGCTTTCTCCATTTGATGAATAATCCCGCTTTCCGTTGCCACAATAAATTCCTGAGCGTCACTATTGATGCTATATTTCAATAATCCCGTAGTTGATCCAATGTAATCTGCCATCTGTAATACAGCTTCTTCACACTCCGGATGAGCAATAAATTTAGCATTTGGATGACGCTCTTTCAATTTTGTAATCTTCTCTCTTGAAAAGATTTCATGAACCATACAAGCTCCATTCCACAGGACTAAATCTCTCCCTGTTTTTTTAGCCACCCAGGCCCCTAAATTTTTATCAGGACCAAAAATGATCTTGGTATCCTTCGGAAGACTTTCTACGATCTGTACCGCATTGGTAGAGGTACAAACAATGTCACTTAAGGCTTTCAGTTCAGCAGTACAATTTACATAAGTGATCACTACATGATCAGGATATTTTTCTTTAAACTTCCTGAACAAATGTGGCGGACAACTATCAGCTAGAGAACAGCCCGCTTTGAAATCCGGAAGCAACACTTTTTTATCCGGAGAAAGAATTTTTGCCGTCTCTGCCATAAAATGTACTCCGGCAAACACAATCACCTCAGCATCAGTCCTGGCTGCCTCTTGTGAAAGCCCTAAACTATCCCCAATGTAATCCGCAATATCCTGAATATCAGGATCTTGATAGTAATGCGCAAGTACAATTGCTTTTTTTTCTTTTTTTAATTTTTCGATTTCCAGAAAAAGATCAAGTGTCGGATCGATCTTTTCATCAACAAAACCTTTTCTATTTAATTCCTCTAAGGTATCCATTTTCAACAGTTCAATAAATTATAATTATTTAATATAAATAGATTTCTATTGTTTATTAGTGTGTTAATAACGTTTGTAAAAAACTTTTTTTTAGTCGATTATTTGAGTTATTAATAAGTTATCCACATTTATGTGACTTTTTTATGATAAATATTGCCTGATTTACAGCATTATATTTTTTTCCTCCAAAACTTATCCATACAAATATGTTTATTCTTAATGTGTGTGTAAAAAGTTAATAAACTATGCAAAGTTGCTCAAAAATAACTTAAAATATTGTGGCAAATTGCCTTTTTAGCTTAGATTTAAACATTCAAAATTATTTGTTCTAAATGTTTAGACAAGAAATTAACAATTATATCAACGTTGTTAACAAAGTAACGGAAATAGCTTTAATTCAATGAGAAAAGTAGATTTTTTAGTAATAGGGTCGGGTATTGCGGGTTTAAGCTTTGCATTAAAAGCAGCTCAGCATGGTAAGGTATTAATAGTTACAAAATCAAACGAGGATGAGTCAAATACAAAATATGCCCAGGGCGGTGTAGCTGTCGTTGTGGATAAAGATGATTCGTTTGAAAAACATATCGAAGATACGTTAATTGCGGGAGATGGGCTGTGTGACAGAGAGATAGTAGAAATTGTGGTGAAAGAAGGGCCTCAAAGGATCCAGGAAATCATCGATTATGGAATAAATTTTGATAAAGATCAGGCCGGAGTTTATGATCTGGCGAAAGAAGGGGGACACTCAGAACATCGTGTTTTACACTATAAAGATGTCACAGGTTATGAGATTGAAAGTGTGTTATTAAAGCAGATTCATGAGAATAAAAACATTGAGATATTAACACATTACTTCTGTTTGGAGTTAATTACTCAGCACCATTTGGGGCATCATGTGGATAAGAGTTCCGAAGATATCCACTGTTACGGTATATATGCCTTTAACACAGAGCTTAACGATGTGGAAAAGATCTTAGCAAATGTGACTATCATGGCTTCGGGTGGAGCAGGTCATGTGTATAGCAGCACCACAAACCCTGTAATTGCTACAGGCGATGGAATGGCAATGGTATACCGTGCAAAAGGAAAAGTGAGGAATATGGAATTTATTCAGTTTCATCCAACGGCTTTATACAATCCCGGAGAGTATCCTGCCTTCCTGATTTCGGAAGCTGTACGCGGTTTCGGAGGGGTGTTGAGGAGAAAAAACGGAGATGAATTTATGTACGAATATGACAAGCGCGGCTCGCTTGCACCAAGAGATATTGTGGCCAGAGCGATCGATTCTGAGATGAAAAAATCGGGAGAAGACTTCGTTTATCTGGACATTACCAACCGTAAAAAAAGTGATATTTTAGCCCATTTTCCGAACATTTATGCCAAGTGTCTATCTATAGGTATAGACATGACTAAGGATTTGATACCGGTTACGCCAGCAGCTCATTATATGTGTGGCGGAATTTTGGTAGATGAATATGGAAGATCTTCGATCAAAAATTTATATGCCTGTGGGGAGTGTTCTTCCACAGGGCTTCATGGTGCGAACCGTTTGGCTTCCAATTCTCTATTGGAAGCGCCTGTTTTTGCACACCGCATCTATCAGGATGCAGTAAATGCTTTTAAAAATAGTGTCATTCCTGATGACATTCCGGAGTGGGATGCCAACGGTGTGACGCAAACAGATGAAGACATTCTGGTGACGCATAACCTTAGAGAAACGCAAAAATTGATGAGTGATTATGTGGGAATAGTTCGCTCTGACTTTAGATTGGACCGCGCTATGAGACGTCTGTTTTTACTCCATGAAGAGACGGAAGATTTTTATAAAGCAAATAAAGTTTCGGTGAAACTTTGCGAACTACGCAACATCATACAGGTAGCTTATATCGTGATCAAGTCAGCCAAAGCCAGGAAGGAAAGCAGAGGGTTACATTTTACCACTGATTATCCAAATCATTCAGAACAATTAACAGATACAATTTTTTAGATCATGCCAGTTATATTACCAGTTAAAGAAAAACATCCAAAATGGGGTGAAAATTGTTTTATTGCTCCAAATGCAACTATTGTAGGTGACGTTGTAATGGGAAAAAATTGCTCAGTCTGGTTTAATGCCGTAATCAGAGGGGATGTAAACAGCATATCTATTGGCGATGACAGTAATATCCAGGATGGTGCAGTAATTCATGCAACCTATCTTAAAGCGGCTACTGTCATTGGAAACAGGGTGTCTGTGGGCCATAATGCAATCGTTCATGGATGTACCCTTGAGGATCATATTTTGGTGGGTATGGGGGCTATTATTATGGATAATGCAGTAGTAGAACCTTATTGCATTATTGCTGCAGGAGCTGTGGTATTAGAGAATACTCACTGTGAGGGCGGCTATATATATGCAGGGACACCGGCAAAAAAAATAAAGCCCATTACTGAAGAGCAACGGGCTTTATTAAATAAGTTACCAGATAATTATATCATGTATTCTGATTGGTTCAGATAGTCATACTTACTCTTTAGGAATGTTGATGACTTCATTTCTCTCCCAAAGGGCTCTTATAGAGAGCTCTTTGGGTTCATTCCAGATTTTTTCCGGCTGACGTCCTTCTGTAACACTTCCTGTATCCCATCTTCCGTTTTTATTGTTATCGTAAGTGATCCTTATGAAGTATTTTCCAGCTTTATAATTGGCAAATCTCGCAGTAGTATCATTAGTAATAACCATGGTATTGACGGCATTTTTGTTACCATCGATAATCTCAACAATATAGCTTTTGTTTTTTTCAGGAGGAATGATTTTTACGATCAGACTGCCATAATCGTCTTTGCTTCCGAGCTTGAAATCTTTTGTAAACTCTTTGTTTTTTGTATTGAATATGGCAGTAAATGCACCTGCTTCAAATTTCATCTGATAGGTTTTTTTTATGCGCCACGGATATTTGATATGATAAGATAAAAAGTCTGAACTGTCTTTTACAAGGGTGAAATTTTTTCTTTCTACGGAGTCTTCAAGCAAAGTTATTTTACTCGCATCTGCACTTAAAATCGGAAAATTGAAAGTAAGCTTAAGCGATTTGTTAGGGTTCAGCGTGCGCTCTTCAAGGTTATCAATAGCAGATAGTGATCGGGTATAAGTTTCTTTTTTACCTCTCGTTAGGGTACTGGATTGCAGCAATTTTCCATCAGATTTAATGCTGATCTTAGTTGAATCAAATGACAGATCTGTTAACCAGATTTTAAGGGAGTCATTATTTTTACTGAATTTGCTGAACTTTGTAGCATCTAATGTAGCAGGTTCCATTATGGTCACCTCTGGTTTTTTTAGCTTCTGATTGAGTGCGAAGCTAATGCTTCCATCCGCATTTATCCGGCGATCCAGAATCCTGAAGACTGTAGCATCTTCTTTAAAAACACTCATATTTACCGTATCAAGATTATGTTTTAAGACAATAGAATCTTTAATAAATCCAATCTCATCTGTACTTTGCTGGTAGATTTTATCACCTCCTTTTTCTTTAAGTGCGTATATCTTATAGGTACCTTCTCTTAAATTGTTCAAACTATAGTTCCCGCTGCTATCAGTAAGGGTATAGATAGATGGTCTGGATTTTCCGAAAATACTATCTCTTTTTATCGGTAGTAGAAATGCCACAGCCTCGATTTCCGGCTCACCGGTAGTAGAGTTTGTGATTTTTCCTTTTATACTCAATGAGTCTAATTTTGAACCTGTAGAAAATACATAAGAGAAATTTTTGAGCACATTACTTTCATTGATATCTGTAATTGCTTTACCAAAGTTGAGCGTATAGGTTGTGTTTTTTTCCAGACTATCAGTAAAGGATATTTCCAGTACTTTCTTTTTTGTCTTTAGCGTAGGGGCGACTTTCAGTTCGGGGGAAATTGAAAATTCTTTGAACTCATTCTGAAGCTTAAAATATTCGTCAAATTCAATACTGATTTTTTTGGCGTTAAAATTTGTTGTCAGGTTTTTTGGTTCGATCTTAAGCACCTTGGGAGGAGTGGTATCCCGGGGCCCGCCCTGGGGTTGTTGGATACTCGCACAGCTATAAATCAGTGAAGTTAGCAGTAGGAGGGATGCGAAAAGCCGGAAGTTCGATACAATGCTATTTTTGGCCATTTATATGCGCTGTGTTTAATTTATTACTCTTTTTAATGCATAACATTAAAAATTTTTAAAACTCTCTTATAACTCATTTAAATGAGTCAGTTTAAAACAGCTTACAACTTAATTTAACTGACTCATTATTAGTTAGTTGTGATTTATTTACTGATGTGTACCATTAAAACTGATATGTCTGAAGGAGAGACCCCTGAAATTCTGGATGCCTGACCTAAAGTTCTAGGCTTGATCTTCAGTAACTTCTCTCTTGCTTCTTTAGATAAAGATACCAATTGAGAATAGTCAAAATTTGGATTGATATCTTTATCTTCCATCTTTTGCATTTTATTTACAATTTCCTGTTCTTTCTCAAAATAGCTTTCGTATTTAATTTTAATCTCTGCTTGTTCCACGGTTTCCTGATCGTATTCGCTGATATAGTCCCTAAAACTTTGGCTGATCTCCCTGATGTCTCCAATACTTACCTGAGGTCGACTTAATAAACTAAATATTTTTACATTTTGGTTTAAGGGACTTGTACCTAGTTCTTCCAGTTTCTGATTCGCTTCGCTCATCTCTATTCCTTGTTTTTTTGCAAAAGCTACGATGGCATCGGAGTTGGCCACTTTTTGCTTTACGATGTCCAGACGCTCATCGCTGATGAGACCCAAATCATGGCCAATAGGGGAGAGGCGGATGTCTGCATTGTCCTGGCGAAGTAGTAAACGATGTTCAGCCCGTGATGTAAACATTCGGTATGGTTCTTCGGTTCCTTTGGTAACCAGATCATCTATTAATACACCAATATAGGATTCAGAGCGCTTCATAATTAGTTCATGGAGCTCGTTAACCTTTTGATGGGCATTAATTCCGGCTATAAAGCCTTGACTAGCAGCCTCTTCGTATCCGGTTGTGCCGTTTATCTGTCCTGCGAAGAACAAATTGCTTATTAATTTTGTCTCCAGGGTTAAACCAAGTTGGGTAGGCGGAAAATAGTCGTATTCTATAGCGTATCCGGGGCGGAACATTTTTGCATTTTCAAATCCTGGGATCTGGGTTAATGCCCTGTATTGAACATCTTCAGGTAATGAAGTCGAGAAACCATTTACATAAATTTCACAGGTATTCCATCCTTCCGGTTCTACAAAAATCTGATGTCTTTCCCGTTCTGCAAAACGATTGATTTTATCTTCAATGGAAGGACAATACCTTGGACCCAGTCCTTTAATACGACCAGTAAACATAGGGGATTTTTCGAATCCCTCTTTTAAAGTTTCGTGAACATCGGAGTTGGTATAGGTAATCCAGCAGCACCTTTGTTCGGTTGGCCGCTCCACATTAGTATAGGAAAATCTTCCCGGATTCTCATCTCCCCATTGCTCTTCCATTAAGGAGTAGTTCAGAGATCTTCCATCAACACGTGGGGGAGTACCGGTTTTCATCCGACCTGCTTCAAAACCAAGTTCTGTGAGTTGTTCGGTAATTCCGGTCGCGGCTCTTTCAGCAGTTCTGCCACCTCCAAATTTTTTCTCTCCTATGTGAATTAGTCCATTTAGAAATGTGCCATTTGTAAGGACCACCGACTTTCCTTTTATCTCAATTCCAAGTGAGGTTTTTACCCCAGTTACCGTATTGTTTTTTATGATAAGGCTGCTGACCATGTCTTGCCAGAAGTCGATATTAGGTGTGCGCTCCAACGCAAGTCTCCATTCTTCTGCAAACCTTTTCCTGTCGTTTTGTGCTCTCGGACTCCACATCGCGGGACCCTTAGATAGATTGAGCATTCTGAATTGAAGAGTGGTCTTATCGCTGATAATTCCTGAATATCCACCCATCGCATCGATTTCTCTCACAATTTGACCTTTGGCCACTCCGCCCATGGCAGGGTTGCAACTCATCTGCGCGATGGTTTCCATATTCATGGTGATCAACAAAACTGAGGACCCGAGGTTGGCAGCAGCAGCAGCAGCTTCACATCCAGCGTGCCCTGCACCGACAACTATAACATCATATTCTTTAAACATTACCTGTGTTTTTTATATCTCTTTTATTTATGTTCCACGTGGAACGCTATACAAGCGCTCGGTTAAACTAGAATGTTTCACGTGAAACATTCTTCAAATTTAATCAATTAATAGGGGAGAAGCGCTTATATCATTCCCTTTTAATTTGTTGTTTTTTGTCTCAATTGAACGTTTAAAAATTAGTTCTGTTGTTATCTAATGATTATTAAATCATTCAAACTATACCGGCTTTTCTTTTCTCCCTCAATTGATAAGATGTACCAATGGTCCGGAACTCGTGTGATTATTGAAGGAAGAAAAGGACTGAAACTTTATGGCTGGTATTTATGTCAGGATGATTGATCTGCTAAGTTCAAAAGCCAATTGCATTTAGTTGTGGCGATAACCGCCCCAGGATAACTGGCTATTGAATTTATCTTTGAATAGAACCACTCCGGGATTTTATCCGTTATGCACTTGCATCCTTGGAGTGGTTCTAAAAGCCTGATCTTATTTTTCGGATAACTCTAACCAGCGCTCTGTTACTTTTTCTAATTCTTCATTTAATGTTTCTATCTTTTTTGATACCTCCTGAATCGCCAGATAATTTGCCGTATCCATCGTTAGGAGGGAAGTAGATAATTCCTGAATTTCAGATTCTAGTTCAGCAATTTTCAATTCTGAATCTTCCAATTCTTTTTGTTCTTTGAAGGTTAGTTTTTTAGCAGTGCTTTGTGTTTGTTGAACTGCAACTTCCTTTGCCTTCACAGGGGTCTTTTCTTTTTGAGTTTCTAAACTAATCCGATACTCTGAATAATTTCCATTGTAAATAGCGACATCTCCATTTCCTTCCATAATGAATAATTGTTCGCTCATTTTGTCTAAAAGATATCTATCGTGAGAAACCAGAATTAATACTCCTGGAAAGTTTTCCAGGAATTCCTCGAGCACATTTAATGTATCGATATCGAGATCATTCGTTGGCTCATCCAGAATCAGGAAATTAGGGTTTTGCATTAAAACCTTCATCAGGTGTAATCTCTTTTTTTCACCCCCGCTTAATTTCTCCACCATGCCATGTTGCTTCTTGGGAGGGAAGAGAAATAGCGTTAGTAATTGTGATGCGGATATGGTCTGACCATCTGCCATTTTAATATATTCGGCGTCAGATTTAACGATATCAATAACTCTTTCTTTTTCATTGAAGGCAAGACCGCCTTGTTTATAATAACCATATACCGTGGTTTCACCGGTACTTACTTTTCCTTTTTCGGGTGTTAAAAAGCCAGTGATGATATTCAGTAATGTAGATTTTCCTGTTCCATTTTTACCAGCCAGGCCAATTCTGTCAGCTCGTTTAAAGGTGTAAGAAAAATCATTAATGATATTCTTATCATCAAATGACTGTCCGATATGGTCAAGCTCCAATATTTTGTTTCCCTGACGGGACATTTTTACATTTAATGTAACGCTTTGATTGTCAGATCTTTGTTTGGTTTTGCTTTCCAGATCATAAAAGGCATCAATTCTGGACTGAGATTTGGTTGTACGGGCCGCGGGCATTCTTCTCATCCATTCTAATTCCTTTTTCAGGAGATTTTTATTTTTCTGAAAAGTGCTTTCATCTGCTGCTTCCCGCTCGGATTTTTTTTCAAGGAAGTAAGCATAATTACCGTTGTAATTGTAAATCTTTCCTCTGTCGAGTTCCACGATCGTATTGCATACGTTATCGAGAAAGTACCGGTCATGTGTAACTAATAATATAGTTTTATTTCCTGAAGTAAGTAATTTCTCCAGCCATTCGATGGTATCAATATCCAGGTGATTGGTTGGCTCGTCCAGTACATAGATTTCAGGGTCCTCAATAAGCAATTTAGCAAGCGCGAGGCGCTTCTTCTGTCCACCGGATAGGGTTGATATCTTTTGCTGAAGATGATTGATCCCCATGCGGCTTAAAATCGTTTTTATCTCATGCTCATATTCCCAGGCATTATGCTCGCTGAGCTCTTCATATAAACGGTTCAGTGTTTTCTCATCAGGGTTAGGATCTTCGATCAGTTCCTCATACTCTTTGATCAGTTGTTGCTGTTTGTTTTCAAGAGAAAAAATGAAATCACTGATGGAATAACCATCCGGGAATGAGGGCTCCTGATCAAGGAAACCTATTTTAACGGATTTATTCTTTACGATTTTACCTTCTAAAGGAGAAAATCTTTCTGCAAGTAATTTCAATAAGGTGCTTTTTCCCGCACCATTTATACCTACCAACGCCACACGTTGTCCGGGTTGAATCCCCAGGGTTAAATTTTTAAATAGCCATTCGTCGTGGTAAGCATGGCCTAAGTTTTCGGCTGCAATTAGTGTGCTCAAAGTCTGTGTTTAACGATATTTTAGATAAGAAATTATTACAAAAGTAAGCAATAATTCTTTGGTATATAGTTGAGCCTATTGAACATGTAAGTATTTTATAGGGAAAGCGGGGGATCGTTCGGTTATGATTGAGAAAGTCTAAGCGTTCTCTTCAGCTCTTCTTCGACTGAAACTTCAAGAGGTGCCGAAGAAGCGTTCGCGAAAACCTAACGAAGTGTTGGCCAGTTTCACAATCATAATCGAAGGATATCGGATAAGACCCCGCGTTTCGGAATTATTGATTGCAATTTGATTGTTGTTCGATTATCCTTCAATCAGGATGATTACTCGGATATCTCCTGAACGCATGGTGGATGCCCCTGGCTTAGCTGGGGTTTATGAGGGTGCTCGGGTTTAACCCTGTAAGCAGGGGTAAGCCTGTCAGGGGCAAAACAGAAGGAGAATAACTACATCTTTAGTTGGCGTCATTTAACAGAATGGACTGCAGTTGCCGATCTGTCGGCAGATTTTGTTCCGAACTTTGTTCCTGTAAGGATGACCACTGCTATAGCAGCGACCATAATTTTTTTTATTTCGGGTTTCATAATATTCGGTTTTGAATGAAAGATTTAATCATAAGACGCCGCAATTGAAAAAACGTTTCAACCCGCATAAACTAATTAGACCATCAGGCCCTCAGCTTCGACGAACAGGCAGTATAATCCTATCAACCGGCTCGGTGGAAGAGCGGGACTTATTGAAGAAAAAAGAAGGATAGAATGATAACCTATTGTTGCTGGCTTTTCAATTTAGCCAGATAGTAGTCCTCTTTCTCGGTCATGAGTTTTTTTGCTGATTTGCCTTTGTCTTTATAGCCCAGCAAATGCAGTGTGCCATGAGCCATTACACGGCATAGTTCGTCGGCCACAGTGTGCTTAAATTCTTTGGCATTTTCCTGAATCCGTTCCAGACTGATGAAAATATCACCAACAACCATTTTAAGCTCTTCTGAGTTATCAAAAGTAATGACATCGGTATAGGTGTCATGATTGAGGTATTGTTGGTTTATACGCAGTAAATATTCGTCTGAGCATAAAATAAAGTTCAACTCCTGTAGGGCATATCCTTCTTCTTCGATAACCGACTTAATCCAGGCTTTAAGAATGGTCTTCTTTTTAAGCGTATAACTAAGGTCTTCGTTGAAAAAATGAATTGCAGCTTTACTCATGTTTATTGAATTATTGGGCCGAATTTAGCAATTTAAAATATTCTGCAATTTTATTTTTGTAATAGTAGTTCAGGCTCGGTGGTAACTTCTGAATCCATTCTGTTTCATTTTGCTGCAGTTTTTTAAACTTTTCGAGCATTTGCTGATAGGAGGGCGCGAGGTCTTTTCCAGCTTTGCTTTCTCTTTTTGAATCCTGTTCCTGCTCTCTTTGGGCATGGTCTGCGTCCAGTAATTTCGTTAACAAATCTTTCTGCCTGTTCATCGTTTCCTGTTCCAGACGCTTATTTACCAATTCCGTTTCTGTGGATTGCATGTCCTTTATCATCTGATTGAGATTTCCCAGACCACCTTTTCCATCTTTATTCTCTTCCCTGTTGATCTTTTGCAAAGCTTCCCGGATCATTTGCTGCTGCTGTGCCATTTTTGCAAACTCTTCACTCATCTGACCTTTCGGAACGCTGCCCTTATTCCCATTTTTTTGCATTTGATCCCTGGCTTTTTGCATGTTGTTATTGAGCTGTTGCTGCATTTGTTGCAATTGTTTCATGCTCTGTTTTTTTCCTTTCCCCCCACCGCTGGAGTTTTTCTGCATTTTTTGTAATTGTTCCAATGCCTCGTTCAGCATCAGCGAGAGGTTATTGATCGAAGTCATGGTATATTGCTGGTTCCTGTTTGCGGCCGAAGTATTCCTTTCCCCGAGATTCTCCAGACTTTTATCCATATTAAAATTAATTTTCTGGATTTCGTCACTTACAGTACTTTCAATCTGTGGTACCCTCTTACTGAGTGAAAGCAAGCTATCAGCAATAGTCTTCATGTTGTCCTTTATACTTCTTTGCTTCTGAACATTGGAGGTATAAAGCGGATCATTACTATTGATTTTCTTAAGGTCAAGCATCACTTTTTCCTGATCAAAGGAGGTTTTTAAAAGGTTTTCCAGCAACTGACGCAATTCCTGAGTATTGAGGTTATTTTCCATCCCCTCCGACTGCTGTTGCATATCACTCATTTTTTTTGCCATCTCTTCCATTTGCTCCGCTGCTTTCTGTTGCTTTTCAGCTGCTTTCTGGCGATTGTTTTTATCCAGGCTCTCCTTGCTGTCCTTTTGTTGCTGTTGGATTTCTTTTGTTTCTTTTTCCGGGTTTTGGAAAGGGTTCGGCCGTTCCAACTGCTCATTTTTGTCTTTTATTTTATCCAGTTCCTTTCTGATTTCTTCAAATGAGGCACTCTGCTCGTCCTGCTGTTTCTTCAGGTCATTTAACGAATTGTTTTTGTCCTTACTTTGTTTGGAAAGGTCCTTTTGAGTTTTAGAAAGATCTTTTAAGCGGTCAATATTGTTTTGAAGATTTTGCTCAAACTCCAGTTGTTTGTAAAGTTCCAGGATGCGATCAAGCTCGTTTTTTAGCGATTTATTATCCATTTGCATTTTGGAGAGCTCATTCTGTGTCTGATCTTTATTATTCTGGTCCATTAAATTTTGGAGCTTTTCCAGTAATGCTTTGGTTTTTTCATCAAGGACATTGTTAAAGAGGTCGTCTATTTTTTTCTGCTTTTCCAGCAGCTCATCCTTCAAGGCATTGTTTTCTTCCTTTTCAAAGCTGTTCTTCTCGTTTAATTGCTTGATTTCTTTAACTGCATCCTCCAGTTGCTTTTGTTTGTCAAGAAGCTGTTGGATCTGTTTCTTATCATCGAAATTAAGTTGCTTTTTATCGAGAAGTGTCTCCCCAAGTTTCTTGCTTTCTTTTTCTACATTCCCGGCTAGTTTTATGGCCTTTTCCATTTTCTGTTTAAGTGCCTGACTACTTTGGTTAATCTGCTCGGTTACCTGCTGAGGAGAAGGGAGTTCATAGGTTTTAATCGCAGATTTGGTTGTTTTCGGACCGTTGACCCCATCGTTGTCAGAAACCTCAAAGTAATATTCCAGTTGCTGTCCAGGTTTAATTCCGGCTTGATTCAGGTCCCAGAAGAAGAAAAAGGCATTCTCCGGTTGCGATTTTTTTACCGGGATGGATTTGCTGACTTTACTTTTGATTTTTCCGTTTTCAGATACCGTGTAAATAAACTTTAGAGCGGAAAAGCCATGATCATCGGAGATGTTTCCAGAAAAGTACAATGCTTTCGTACTTAGAGAGTCGGCTGATTCAGTCAGGGATAGATTTGGGTATTCATCTTTAATTACGGCAATCTGATGAACCAAAGAGTCCCTGCTATTGATGAACCTATTCCTTGGATTTATCCGGTATTCCGTATTTTTACGAATACTGCTGCTGAATTGAAAAGAGTTATTTTGAGCAGATAACAGATGGGATTGCTTTCCCAGGATAAAGATCAGCTGATCGCTGTTTTCTGTCCTTAATGACCAGGTGACCACAGTTCCTTCCGGTAGAAGAAGATCTCCCACATTTGCAATTACGTCCTGTTTTTTACCAAGGTAAGCAGGGTATCGTAAGCTTGCAGTTATCCCCACAACAGATGGGCGCGGCTTCACTTCAATCAGGTATGGAACGGAATTAAACCCTCCTGCTGAAAAACGGATTTCTTTGTTTTTCTGTAGATTTTTAAAGGTATACTGAAACCTGCTATTATTTTCTTTCTCCAGCTTGTAAGTATTCAATCCATCAAAAACATAAACTTCCTGAGGAATTTCATTTCCTGTAATTTTTAACTTTAAAGTCAGGTCATCACCTTGAGATAAGAGTAGCTTGTTATTCAGTAACTCAAAGCTGAAAGGTGCTTTAGGTAAAATTTCTTTGTTGTACTGGACAAAGCTGCTGGTACCTTCTTTTAAAATAGAAGGGGCAATAACGGCAATGAGAATAATGACAGACAGGGGGGCGAGAAAATATTTAACATATTTTTTATTTTCATTCAGCCGGATGGCACTGGTAAAGGGTATTGGTTTTAGTTCCTGAATTTTCTGATCTATTCCAGCCAGGATGAGCAGGTTGCTTTCCGGGTTTTTGTCGGCAAGTGCTTTCAGCTGAAGGGTATTCAGTAATTTGTCTTTGACATTGAAAAAATGATCGCCAATAAGTGTGGCAGCCTGCTCAATACTCAGGTTTTTATTGAGTTTGAAATACGAAAGGGCGGGAACAATAACCCAGTGGGCAATAACATAAAGTGAGCCGGCAAGAGAAGAGAAAAAGAGGATTGTTTTAACCGTTGTGCCTGGATGGGTGTAATAAACAAACAAAAAAAGGAAGAGATACAATGCCAGTAATGCAGCCGCGGCATAAATACTTCCTCGCAACAGTTTATTGAGGTAAAACTTTTGCGTAAATTCATTCACTTTTGAAATTAAAAGCTCGTAATTGTTATTCATGAATCAGCCAACTGAATCTTAAAGGTAAAGAATGAATGTGATTTTTGATAAAAATAACGATATAATAGCATTAAATTAACGCAGGTATCGCGTTTTTTGTATGAATTCTAAAAAATTACAGCTATGACACATTCTATTTTGGCGATTACAATGATGGCCATATTTTCTACCACCGGATTAAAAGATCAAACTATGGAAAGTACTTCTTCCTGGAATAAAAATAAGGTAATCGCACATCGCGGAGCCTGGAAAAAGAAAGGCCTGCCGGAAAATTCTATCGCCTCACTTAATGAGGCTGTCAGACTGGGCTGCTATGGGTCGGAGTTTGATGTACACATGACTTCAGATAGCATTCTTGTCGTCAATCATGATCCGGAATTTCTGGGAATGTCTATCGCAGGCGCTACTTATAGTCAGCTATTGGAGAAAAAAATGTCCAACGGAGAACAGATTCCTACCCTGGAGGCTTATTTAAAAGAAGGGATGAAACAAAAGAAGACCAAGTTGATCCTCGAGTTGAAGCCTTCTAAAATCAGTACTGAACGAGATTTACAAATGACAAAACGAAGTGTAGATCTGGTTAAAAAGCTGAATGCTGTTAATTGGGTGGATTATATCAGCTTTAGCTATGACATCCTGAAAGAAATTCTGGTTTTACAGCCTAAAGCCAATGTCGCTTATCTAAATGGCGATGCTTCCCTTGAAAAAATGAAACAGGATGGGTTTTATGGAGCGGACTATCACTTTTCGGTATATAAAAAGGGCGATTGGTTTGCGAAGTCAAAAGAAATTGGATTAACACTCAATGCCTGGACAGTGAACACAGTAGAGGAGATGAATTGGCTCCTGGACAATGACGTGGAATTTATTACTACCAATGAACCGGAGTTGTTATTTGAGACGATTAAGGCCAGAAAATAACCTGCTATTAAACAAAAAAGCATCGCGGTTGTCCGCGATGCTGTACAATTATGTTTTTAATAATCTAGATTACTTTAACATTAATCGCATTCAACCCTTTTTTACCGCTTTCAACATCGTATTCAACTTTGTCGTTTTCACGAATTTCATCGATAAGGCCTGTTGAATGTACAAAAATTTCGCTATCTCCGTTAGCTGGAATGATGAATCCGAAACCTTTAGTTACATTAAAAAATTTTACTGTTCCTTCTTGCATTGTATTATTTATTAATAAATTAAGTGGGCAAGATACGGAATATTTTTAATAATATACAAATGCTTCATTTTTTGGTAAATATAAATTTGTAAGCGGTCATTTTTCGGCCTTTCTGCCTGAAACAGAGAGGTTAATTTCACTGGAATGTGGTATCCCCAAGGTTTTTCCCGGAGTAATTTTTAAAAGATTCTGCAGGTAAACATTGATGATGGCTTCAAGCGTCTTTTTGCGGGGTTCATAGTTTTCCGGGAGCGGGGAACGGAAGGTTCCGAGGTACATTTTCCCGCTGGCATCAACGATTACCGAAAAATCATATCCAAAATCCTGATAAGCCCTCGTGATGTTGATTCTGTACCTTGGAAAGAGGTAATCATAAGCCTCAGTTTTACCATTCAGCTTGTCTACGGTATTTACTTTTTCTACGCTTATCATATTGCTTTTCGGAAGAAGAGAGACCGGCTGCCGGCCTGCAAAAGCACTATCCCGGTTCGCTGGATTTCGATTAGAGCGATCTGAAAGCCCTCGGATATAGAGGGTATCCGCAAGACTTGGTCTTTGTAGCTGATCCGGTGTGGTTTTAAGTGTTTTCTTAATATAGTCTTCAGCGTAATAGGTGATGTTGACATCAGAGCGAATGTCTTTGGCAATTTCCCTTTTCGTGAGTTGAAGGCGCTGCATCAACAAGCTATCTTTGCTTATCTTTTTTATCCGGAACCATTCTTTTGCGAAATTATAAACATCTCCGTGGTCATAATGCAGGTGGAACCCCTGCATTTTTAGTTTCTGAGGGCTATATGCCAAAATCGAATCGCTGGAATGAAACTGGATAATCCAGGTAGGTTCCTGCTGAAAGCCCATTTCATTAAAAGACAAGCCAGTACTGAAACGGCGCTTTACTTCGTAGTATTTTATGCCTTTAATCGATTCAAAAGACAATGTCCGGGTACTTTTCCGCTGCTCTTCTCTGGATACGGAATTACAGCTAAGGCAAAAGCAGAAAGCTATTGCCAGGATAAAAATGAACTTTTTAGGCATGCAAAAGAAATAATGGTATCGGATTAATTACTGGAAGACAAAGGTATAAGAATCAGGAGATTTATATTCTTTGTTTAAGTTTTAACAGTTTAATATGGAGCTGGCCCTGTCTCAATACGGTGATAATCACACTTTTTCCATCTCCGGCCCTTAGGATTCTGTTTACTTCGGTCAGGGTAAAGCCGGTTGCAGGGACAAAATTAATATAAACAATTTCATCTTCCGGCTCCAGGCCGCTAAGCTCCGCCGGGGAATTCGGCTCAATCCGGCTAATGAAATAATGATCAATATCGGGTCCGTCTGCATAAACCTCCATTCCGGCCATGTCATGTTCAAAAGGGCGTTTAAAATTGCTGTTTCGCCTTAAATACATGCTGTTGTCGCCGTAGTCAAAAACAATGTCGAACCGGCTGAGTACATCCGCTCCCAGATTTCCGTTCCGGTCTTTAAGGAGGATTTTTCCGGCTACTTCATCATACTTCGGAAAGGAAGTCAGCACTTTTTTTAAGCTGAATTCTCCGATTTTCAGTGTAGAGGTACGTCCTATATTTCCACTGATCGGCCCCCCAAGCCCCATTCCCAGGTTTGCCGGAATCGAAGCGGAAGGCACTGGAAATGGCTTTTCATTGAGGATTTCCAGAGAAATGGCATGACTGGCACCATTGTCGATCAGTACTTTAATGGGGATATTTCCAAGCTCCGAAGATTCAATATTGACAATGGCATAAGGTTTATCGTTGATCATCTCCAGGGGTATACGTTCGCCTTTGATCTTTCTGTTTAGATCAGGCAGAAAGAAAACCAATCTTTTAGAGGAGTACTTAACGTCTACAATAAAACTTTTAAAAAAATGATAGCCCAATAAACCATGAATGGGCATGCCTACATAACCCGATAACCTGAACAGGTCTTCTTTCAGAATTGCTGTAGGAATCTGATCAATAGAAGACTTACCAACTCTTGCAGAAATACTTCTGGAAACAAAAGCTTCAATTTCATTGCCTTTGCCTAATCCGGCTATTTTTATGACGCGCAAATCTTTTAGCTTCAGGCTGTCTGTCAGGGCTGGATCGGATATGATCATTGGGCCTACGCCAGTATCTAGTATAAAGTTAAAAGGCCCTCTTTCATTAATATAAACGGGAATAATGATCAGATTTTTGATCAGCAAAAAGTTAATTGCATCTTTCTGACGGGTACCACTGAACTGGAAAGTCTGGGTATAACCAGCCTCCAGCGTAAGCAGAAAAGCCATTATGGCGACCAGGAACTTTAGGCAGGTCAATTTTATAGCGCTCGTCAGAGGTTTCATTGAACTAATTTAATAAATTAGTGCTCAGTATGGATATGGTTAAGGATAAAAACAAAATTTATATTTTTAATAAAGGAGGGATTTTTCTTTTTTTGCTGAGCTGCAGTCTTTTATTCGGGGCTTGTTCCCTGGAAAGACGTTTGTCCTCCAACCTCGACCAGAATTTTAAACGATCAAAAATTCTGAATGGACACCATGTTGGCTTTGTTTTATTTGATCCGGTTGAGAGAAAAACGGTCTTTGAGAAAGATGCTAACAAATACTTCGTTCCTGCTTCAAATGTAAAGCTGCTTACCTTTCTCACGACTCTGAAAATGTTGGGAGACTCTGTTCCTTCTCTTCGTTATATCGAAAGAAATGATTCTTTGATCTTCTGGGGAACCGGCGATCCATCTTTTTTACAAAGCCGGATGAAAGAGGGGCATGCATTTGATTTTTTAAAGGCTACAAATCGTAAACTTTTCTTTGCGCCAGGGAGATATATAGGTCCTCCGTATGGACAAGGATGGTCCTGGGATGATTATAACGACTATTATCAGGCCGAAATCAATGAATTACCCGTTATGGACAACCTGATCCATGTTAAAGCCGAAAATGGAAAGTTGCAAATCCGGCCGGGCGCATTTCTGGACTGTTTTGTCATAGATAGTGTTGCGAGGGTAAAGCCGTTTAATGTGAGGCGCAATGTCACAGAAAATGTATTTAGCTATCCCTTAATGAGTATTCCGGATGGCTTTTCACAGGAAATCCCATATAAACTGAGTGTAGCAACCACCTTAACACTGCTTTCTGATACCTTACATAAGCCTGTTGGCCTGGTTCGAATGAACATGCCGGAAGATGCTAAAACATGCTATAATGTCAGAACGGATAGCCTGTTGAAAGAGATGTTACAGCCTAGTGATAACTTTATTGCCGAACAACTTTTATTGGTCTGCTCCAATCAGCTGGGAAGCGATCTTAGTACGGAAAAGACCATTAAGCAAATGCTGAGGACTCATTTGTCGGGCTTGCCCGATTCCGTGGCATGGGTGGATGGTTCTGGGCTATCCAGAATGAACCTGCTTACACCCAGAGACATTACTACAGTCTTAGATTTGATTTATAAAGAAATCAATGATGAGCGGCGGCTTTTTAGTCTGTTACCAGCCGGAGGAAAATCGGGAACTTTAAAGAATGCTTATCCAAAAACCGAAAATCCATATGTCTTTGGGAAAACAGGAACATTGTCCAATATTCACAATCAAAGTGGGTATGTGTTGACTAAAAAAGGAAAGCTATACATTTACTCCTTTATGAATAACAATTTTGTGCACCAGACAACTACCATCAGAAATGAGATAGGAAGGATTATAAGGGAGGTACATGAAAAATTTTAACTTGAAAATGCCTTTTTCTGCTCATATTTCGGAGGGAGGACAGCAATATTTGTATTTCGGAGGAACGGCTTACCTTGGGATTCCACAACATCCTGAGTTCTTAAATTTTTACCTGGAAGGGATACATAAATTCGGATTGAATAATGGAACCAGCAGGACTAATAACATTCAGCTGGGGATATACAATGAAGCGGAAAGCTATGCCGCGAAGCAATTTGGTGCTGATGCGGCGCTGATTACTTCAAGTGGTTATCTTGCTGCTCAGTTGCTGGTCAGGTATTTTTCTTCCTCGGGAGAGGTTCTGTATGCACCTCAGACACATCCTTCTCTTTGGTCTGGACAGAAACCGGTTGAAACAGGGAATTTTGCCGACTGGGCAAGGGAGAGCCTGACAAAAATCAATAACAGTGATCAGGAGGACTGGGTATTGATCAGTAATGCTTTAAATAATCTTTTTCCGGAAGGGTATGACTTTTCATTCATCAAAGAAATTCATCCCGGAAAGAAAGTTATTTTAATCGTTGATGATTCCCATGGAATTGGCGTTTTGGATGGAGGACGGGGTATCTTTAACCAGATTCCAAAGATGGATCAGACAGAGGTCGTGGTTGTCGCCTCTATGGCTAAGGCTCTTGGTATAGATGCCGGGATTATTCTGGGGACCGAAAAAACAATTAAGAAGTTAAAAACCAGCAATGAGTTCTTGGGTGCATCACCTCCGGCGGCGGCAGGTTTATTTGCATTTATGCAGGCAGGAGAAATCTATAAAAGAGAACAGGAGAAACTGATTGCGCTAACTGCTTATCTGGCTTCACAGATTCCTTCAGAATGGAAACATATAGCCGGATTTCCTGTTTTTTATCATCCTGATGGAAAAACATTTGAACGGCTAATGAAGAAGAATATACTGATTTCGTCCTTTCCTTATCCCGATCCAAATAGCTGGCCGGTTAACAGAGTCGTATTGAGCAGCTGGCATACTAAAAAAAATATTAATCAGTTAATCTTATCAATATGAAGCGTGTTTTATTTGTTTTTTTGATCTTTTGTGCCATACAAAGCTTACAGGCACAGCAAACTACCAGAATCTGGATTGTAAGGCACGGAGAAAAGAACCTGGAGGATCCAAAAGAGAAAGATCCTGAGCTAACTCTCAAAGGTAAGGAACGTGCATTGGCACTGGTAAAATACCTTAGAGGAAAGAAGGTGAGTGCGTTATTTAGCACGGATTACAAAAGGACCAGAGAGACACTGACCCCACTGGCAACGCGAATGAAATTGCCCATACAGTTATACAATTCAAAAGATAACAAGGCGTTGGCAGATACGATCTTAAACAATTACAAGGGCAAGAACGTGGTAATTTGCGGGCATTCAAATAGAATTCTGGATATTATTGCTTCGTTTGGTGGTTCAACGTCTGTAAAAGAGATTTCTGAAGAAGAATATAGTTACATTTTTTTTCTGGAAATTAAGGGAGAGCAGGTCATTGTAAAAGACCGGCATTATGGTAAGTTATAGTTTTTCGAAAGGAATGTCCATGAGGGCATAGTTTTTCCAACCCTTAAAATCGAAGTGCCACCATTCGTTATGAAGTACTTTAAATCCATGACTTTCCATTACGTTGATCAGCAGGTCTCTGTTTTTTTTAATGTTGGCAGGAAGATCAGGGTAAGTGGCTGAGGCTTTAGGAGAAAAGCTGTCGTAAGGAGTTGGCATGGGAACATCTTTTCCTGTTTTCAGATAAATGAGGCTAAGGTCTACTGCACAGCCTCTGTTGTGTCTGGACCCTTCTCTTGGATTGGCAACGAAATTTTTATCCGAAGCTTTAATATATAAGGTCTTGGTTGCTGCATAAGGACGATAACTATCGTAAATCTTTAGCCCATAGCCCTTTTTCCGGAGCTCCTTTTGTATGTGCTGTAACTGCTCAGCAACTGGTTTTCTGGCAAAAGCCCTTGCCTGCTTATAAACGGCCAGCTTCATGAAATTATTCGTGGTCGCATACCTGATGTCTAAAATAAGATCCGGTATTTCCTTGTTAAGCTCGATCAGTTTATTTCGGGGATTTTCTTTACAGGAGTTGAGGTAGTGTTGGTAGTCACTGATTACTTTTATCGTCGGCTGCGGTTTTTTTTTATGTTGTGCGCAAAGAGGGGAAAAGCTGAAACTCAGAAAAACGAGAAAAAAGAATTTTATCATGCGCAGTTATTGATTAGAAACAACCAGAAGTTCAATATCCTTATAGGGAAGGTTAAACATGTTGGCCAGATCCTTATTGGTCAGATGCCCCTGATAGATGTACAATGCTTCTCTGATCCCGGGTTTGCTCCAGACCACACCCATTAGTCCACCCATATCTCCAATGTCCAGTAAGATAGGAGCAAAAATATTAGTCAAGGCATATGATGCAGTTCGGGGAACCCTCGACGCAATGTTCGGAACACAATAATGGATGACCTCATGTTTTCTGAAAACAGGATTACTGTGATTGGTTACTTCTGAGGTTTCGAAGCATCCACCCTGATCAATGCTGACGTCGATCACGACGGAGTTGGGTTTCATCCTGGAAACAGTTTCTTCCATAACAATGCATGGACTTCGGCCATGAGTTGCTCGAATTGCACCAATCACTACATCGCAAGTCGTAATTGCCTTACCTAAAACGATAGGTTGCATTACGGAAGTGAAGACCCTGCTTCCTAAGTTGTTTTGGAGCCTTCTAAGGCGATAGATAGAGCTATCGAACACTTTTACTTCCGCACCCAGAGATAATGCCGTACGCGCGGCGTATTCTCCGACCGTTCCGGCGCCTAAAATGACAATTTCGGTTGGAGGTACTCCGGTGAAGCCACCAAGCATCAGGCCCTTTCCTCCGGTGGCGGTGCTTAAGTATTCTGCTGCAATAAAAATTGACGTTGCACCGACAATTTCACTCATTGCCCGGACAACACTCAAAATTCCCCCCTCATCGCGAAGGTTTTCGAAACACAGGGCATTGATTTTTTTATTCAGCAGCGCTTTGAGGTAATTTTCTTTCAGACCCCCCATTTGAAGCGCGGAGATCAGTGTTTGCCCTTTGTGCATCATCGCAATTTCCTCCAAAGTAGGGGGGGCAATTTTTACCAGGATATCAGCTTCGAAAATTTCCTTTTTATGAAAGGAAATCCTGGCACCCTGTTCACTGTAGTCATTATCGGAAAAATTAGCACCGACGCCGGCACCGCTTTCAATAATCACCCGATGACCATTGTTGATCAGTAAGGCAACAGACAAAGGGGTTAATGCAATTCTGTTCTCCTGAAAGGAAATCTCTTTCGGAATGCCAATATACAGACTGTTGTTTTTTTTATTTGTTTCTGACAATGTCTCTTTAGGCTGTATTAGCCCTTTTTGAGCAATAGAGGCCATTCCTTCACGTAATCCTGTAGCCATTTTATTTAATGATATTTGGATTGAAATTAAGCAAAATACCTGAAAATAAGCGTATTTGGAATTTATATTTTAGAAATTGACAGTAGTCTTTCATTTTCACCTGAAACTGTAATTTCTATTTTCAGATAATGATCAGGCAGAAGTTCCTGGACTCTTTCCGGCCATTCTATCAGGCAGATATGGTCTGAATAGAAATACTCTTCATAGCCGATATCATAGGCTTCCTGAAGGTTCTTGATTCTGTAAAAGTCAAAATGATAAATGTTTCTTTCTTTTCCTTCATATTCATTAACAATAGAAAAAGTAGGACTGGATACGACTTCTGTTACCCCCAACGCTCTGGCCAGAACCTTGATAAAGGTGGTTTTTCCGGCACCCATCTCTCCTTCAAAGATAAAGATGCGCTCGTCTGCGGCAAATGCCAGCACATCTATAGCGGCCTGATCCAGGTCTGCTAAATGATTAACCTCAATTTTCATTGGAATATATTGTTTCTTTAAAAAGATGAACCCATGTCCCGGGATATGGGTTCATCTGGTATATTATGATGTTATCTCGAGCTGTAAGTTGCCACCGGAATGATCATCTCTTCCAAGGAGATGCCCCCATGCTGGAAGGTTTCGTTATAGTAGTTTACGAACTGATTATAGTTGTTCTGATACACAAAATAACGGTCTTCTTTTGCAAAGATATAGTTCGAACTGATATTAATCTTCGGTAGTTGAGCTTCATGTGGATTTTTAATTAAGAACACCTCTTTGGCGTTATAGTTAAGATTCCGGCCTTGTTTATACCTTAAATTGGTATTGGTATTCCGGTCTCCGATAACTTTGCTCGGATGTTTTACCCGGATTGTTCCGTGATCCGTTGTGATGACTAATTTTACTTTTTTCTGTGAAATCTTTTTCAGTAACTCCATTAGTGGAGAGTGTTCAAACCAGGAAAGAGTTAAAGAACGGTAAGCGGCATCATCATTTGCAAGTTCGCGAATCATTTGCATATCTGTTCTGGCATGAGAAAGCATATCGACAAAGTTATATACGATCGCATTAAAGTCATTCTGGAGCAAATTATTGATCTGATCATTCAGCGCTTTGCCATCATCATAGGTCAGGATTTTATTGTAACTGAATTTACAGTCCTTACGCAGGCTTCTTTTTATCTGATCTGCCAAAAAGGCGCTCTCATGCATGTTTTTTCCACCCTCATCATCATCATTCTGCCATAGTCCCGGGAAGCGTTTCTCCATTTCCAAAGGCATTAACCCGGAAAATATGGCATTTCTTGCGTATTGCGTGGCAGTAGGAAGAATACTGGAATAAGTGTCTTCTTCATCTAAGCGAAAATGTTCGGTGATTAATGGGTTTATGATACGCCACTGGTCATATCTCAAATTGTCAATCAGGATAAAAAATACCGGAGTGTTGTTCCCATTGATTAAAGGGAAGGCTTTTTTCTTCAGGAGCTCGTTGGAAAGCAGAGGTGCTTTCCCTTTTCCATTTACCCAGCCCAGATAATGGTCTTCGATAAATTTGGAAAATTGTGCGTTGGCTTCTGATTTCTGCATGGTGAGGATTTCGTGCATTTGGGAATCATCTAATTTTTCCAGTTCCAGCTCCCAAAAAACAAGCTTTTTATAAACCTCTACCCATTCCTCATAACTCAGTTTGTCGTTTAGCGTCATTCCCAGACGACGAAAATCCTGCTGGTAGGCCATAGATGTCTTTTCGCTGACCAAACGCTTATTGTCAATGATCTTTTTAATAGTCAGCAATACCTGTTTTGGGTTTACCGGTTTGATCAGATAATCATCAATTTTAGAGCCGATCGCATCTTCCATTAAATTTTCTTCTTCACTTTTGGTAATCAGGACAACCGGAACGTCATTGCGGATATTTTTGATTGCCGTAAGGGTTTCCAGGCCTGTTAATCCGGGCATGTTTTCATCTAGAAATACCAGGTCAAAATGCTCTTTACCAAATGCTTCGAGTGCATCATTGCCATTTGTAAAGGTGGTCAC
Organism: Pedobacter steynii; assembly: GCF_001721645.1. Lineage (NCBI taxonomy): Bacteria > Pseudomonadati > Bacteroidota > Sphingobacteriia > Sphingobacteriales > Sphingobacteriaceae > Pedobacter > Pedobacter steynii. The sequence continues at coordinate 1,328,753 of NZ_CP017141.1, forward strand.
ATGATAGCCCTTCTCATTTAATAGTAATATATGTGGTTTTAATAAGTTAATCTCATCGTCGGCCCATAAAATTTTGGTTTCCTGCATTATTGTATTTGTATAATGTAAATTAATCTTTCAAAAAAGAAAGTTCCCTTTCTTAGTATGGATAAAAATAGCAATTTTTGTACCGTATAATTTATTTTTAAGGATTGAACAAAAAGAAAATCATAAATGATCCCGTATATGGCTTCATTAATATCCCCTCTGAATTAGTATTTGATCTGATTTCACATCCCTATTTTCAGCGGTTAAGATATATAAAGCAACTGGGCATGACCCATCTGGTGTATCCGGGAGCGTTACACACCAGGTTTCATCATGCCCTGGGTGCAATGCATTTGATGAGTCTGGCCATAGAAGTCCTTAGAAGTAAAGGTCATCTGATTAGTAAGGAAGAAGAGGAGGCTGCTACTATTGCCATTCTTTTGCATGACATCGGACATGGTCCGTTTTCCCATGCATTAGAGCACACACTTGTGAATGGGATTAAGCATGAAGATATTTCCATGCTGTTGATGGAGAAGCTGAATGTCGAGTTTGGCGGGAGGCTGACAGATGCCATAAATATTTTTAAAGGGGATTATCCTAAAAAATTTCTTCCACAACTCGTCTCCGGGCAGCTGGATCTGGATCGTATGGACTACCTGAACAGAGATAGTTTTTTTACAGGGGTAAGTGAAGGGGTGATCAGTTTTGACCGGATTATTAAAATGTTTAATGTCCTGGATGATCAGCTGGTGATTGAAGAAAAGGGGATTTATTCTATTGAAAATTTCCTGATTGCCAGAAGACTGATGTATTGGCAGGTTTATCTGCATAAAACTGTGGTTGCAGGAGAGTACCTTCTGGTTAAAATACTGGAGCGGGCTAAGGAGCTTTCCGGCCTTGGAACCGTTCTTTTTGCAACTCCGGCTCTTCAGCATTTCCTGAAAAATGAGGTAAAAGAGGAAGAGTTCTTCAGTTCAGAAATCCATCTGGCGCAATTTTCGAAATTGGATGATCAGGATATTTTTGCTTCAGTAAAAGTATGGGCTGATCATGAAGACCGGATATTGGCACAGCTTTGTCAGATGTTTATCCGGAGGAATCTTTATAAAGTAGAGATCAGTTCTGAAGCTCCGGATCCCGGCAGGCTTGCTCGGATAAGAGAAAACACAGCCGATCTGATGAACCTGAATGCGCAGGAGGTTTGTTACTTTGTTTTTACGGATGTCATTGAAAACAGAGCTTACAACGCAGGAAGCGGAAATATTAACATTCTAATGAAAAACAATACCATCATTGATATTGCGAAAGCATCAGATTTATCTAACTTAGAATCCTTAGACAAGACGGTAACCAAACACATACTATGCTATCCCAGAATAATTTAGCATTTTTTAACAAAATAATTAACTTTTAATCCCGTTTTTAGATTCTATATAGATCCGAGACTGGATGATAACCTAAATAGGTTTATTTGTTCATATCAATTTAACACTTAACTTTGTACGATGCAATTTACTGCCAAGCAGATAAGCGAATTTATAGATGGCACCATTGAAGGCGATGAAAACGCTAAAGTAACAGAACTTTCCAAGATAGAAAATGGGACAGCTGGGTCTTTATGTTTTTTGTCTAATCGAAAATATGAGAACTATCTATATTCCACAAAAGCTTCAATCGTCATTGTAGGGAATGATTTTTTTCCTGCTCAGGCCGTTGAAAGCACTCTAATTAAAGTCGCGGATCCGTACAGTGCATTTTCTGTTTTGCTGGAAAAGTACAATGAGGTAGTGAACCAAATGAACGTTCAGTCTGGAATAGAGCAACCGAGCTTTATTCATCCCTCGGCAAAAATTGGGAAAGATGTGTTTATAGGAGCATTCAGTTACATTTGTGAAAATGTAGTGATTGGTAACGGAACGAAGATTCAATCGCAGGTATTTGTTGGCGCTGATACTGAGATCGGAGAAAATTGTCTTGTTTTTCCTGGAGTAAAGATTTACAACAGAACAGTAATGGGGAATAATATTAATATTCACTCTAACACTGTAATTGGTAGTGATGGCTTCGGCTTCGCCCCACAGCCTGATGGTACTTATTCTAAAATCGCGCAGATTGGAAATGTAGTGATCGAGGATGATGTGGAAATCGGGGCAAATACGACAATAGATAGGGCTACGATGGGTTCTACATTTATCAGAAAGGGAGTGAAACTGGATAACCTGATTCAGATCGCCCACAATGTGGATGTTGGAGCGCATACGGTTGTTGCAGCACAGACTGGTATCTCCGGAAGCACAAGGCTTGGAGAGAATTCTGTGGTGGGTGGACAGGTTGGAATTGCTGGTCACCTTAGCCTGGCAAAAGGTACACAAATCGGCGCACAGGCAGGAATAAACTTCAACACAACAATAGAGAACAAACAATGGCACGGCAGTCCGGCTCAGCCTTTAAGAGACTGGATGCGGGCATCAGTGATATTTAAACAATTGCCAAACGTTGAAAAACGTATTGCAGTATTAGAGCAAACGATCACAGAACTAAAAGCAATAATTGAACAAAATAGCACAATAGCAAAATAATGAATGTTAAGCAAAAAACTATAAAGAGCGAAGTTTCAGTACAGGGTGTAGGCCTTCATACAGGGGCGAATGTGACGCTTACTTTTTGTCCGGCACCAGAAAATCACGGATTTAAATTTCAAAGAACCGATTTACCGGGAAGCCCTATTGTTGATGCTGATTGTGATAATGTTACCGATACTGCAAGAGGTACGACTATTTCTCAGAATGGAGCGAGCATCAGTACAGTAGAACACGTGATGGCTTCATTGGTAGGAATGGACCTGGATAACGTGTTGATGAAGCTTGACGGACCAGAAACCCCGATTATGGATGGTAGTGCTGTTTTATTTATGGAGGCTTTGGAGAGCGTTGGTATTCAGCAACAGGATATTGACAGAGAATATTTTCAGATTCCTCATAACATTACCTACACAGAGCCGGATAGAAAAGTTGAAATTGTAGCCATGCCTTTAGATGATTACAGGTTTACCTGTATGATCGATTATAACTCCCCGGTATTGGGAAGCCAGCATGCAGGAATTTCCAGCATTGCTGAATTTAAAAAAGAAATTGCTTCCTGCAGGACTTTTTGTTTCCTTCACGAATTGGAATATCAACTTCAGAATAACCTGATTAAAGGTGGAGATTTGAACAACGCCATCGTAATTGTAGATAAAGAAGTGACTAAAGAAGAGCTGGATCATCTGGCGAAAATCTTTAACCGGACTGCAATGGAGGTTGCCCCTCAGGGAATTTTAAATAATATGGAGCTGCGGTATCAGAATGAGCCTGCCAGACATAAATTATTAGATATGATCGGTGACCTTGCCCTGGTAGGGGTTCACTTAAAGGGACATATCATGGCTGCCCGTCCGGGACATGCCGCAAACGTTGCTTTTGCGAAAAAGATTAAAGCAGCAATTAAAAAGGAAAAAAATAAAAAAGTGCAGCATGTTTATGATCCATCGGTAAAACCACTTTATGATGTGGTACAGATTATGGATATCCTGCCACACCGACAACCATTCTTGTTTATTGATAAGATCCTGGAACTGTCTAAAACGCATGTTGTAGGGGTTAAAAATGTAACCATGAATGAAGAATTCTTCAAGGGCCATTTTCCTGGTGCCCCGGTTTTTCCTGGAGTGATCCAGATTGAAGCGATGGCCCAGACAGGCGGTATTTTAGTATTAAGTACAGTCTCTGACCCAAGAAATTATCTGACCTTATTTTTAAAAATTGATAATGTACGCTTTAGGGCGCAGGTATTGCCTGGCGATACCATTGTTTTCAGATGTGACTTAATGGAGCCAATCAGAAGAGGCATTGCACAAATGAAAGGTGTAGGAATGGTAGGAGGAAAAGTTGTTGTGGAAGCAGAAATGATGGCCCAAATTGTAAAAGTTAAAGAAAGCGAAACCGTATCATGATACAACCCTTAGCGTATATACATCCGCAGGCAAAAATTGCCGATAATGTAGTAATTGAGCCTTTTGCAGTCATACACAAGGATGTAGAAATTGGGGAAGGAACCTGGATCGGATCAAATGTTGTCATCATGGATGGCGCCAGGATTGGTAAAAACTGCCGGGTTTTTCCGGGATCAGTAATTTCCGGTGTTCCTCAGGATCTGAAATTTGCAGGAGAGGTGACTACGGCCGAGATCGGCGATAATACGACGATCAGAGAGTGTGTGACCATCAACAGAGGTACAAAAGATAAATGGAAGACGGTGATTGGCAGTAACTGCCTGATCCAGGCTTATTCTCACATCGCACACGACTGTGAGGTTGGCGACCATTGTATCTTTTCGAACAGTACAACCCTTGCAGGGCACATTACCATTGGAAACTATGTCGTTCTGGCCGGGCTGGTGGCGATTCATCAGTTTGTAAAGGTTGGATCTCATGCCTTCGTGACTGGTGGTTCATTGGTAAGAAAAGATGTCCCTCCATATGTTAAGGCTGCCCGTGAACCACTTTCGTATGCAGGGATCAATTCTGTTGGTTTAAGAAGGAGAGGGTTCTCTTCCGAAAAAATCAATGAAATTCAGGAGATTTACAGGGTATTATTTGTGAAGCATAACAATGTTACCAAAGCATTGGATATGATTGAAGCAGAGTTTGCACCGACAGAAATCCGTGATGAGATTGTAGATTTTATCAGAAACTCGAACAGAGGGGTAATGAAAGGCTTCGGTTCAGGGAGTTAATCGAAAAATTAATGAAGATCAGCTTAAGTAAGGCCGGCAGACGATTTAATCAGGAGTGGATTTTTCGAAATTTTGATTACGAATTTCAATCTCCTGGTAAATATGCCATCCTGGGACCTAACGGCTCCGGGAAGTCTACCTTACTAAGCTTAATCCTTGGCAGTTTATCTCCCTCGGAAGGAGGAATAAGCTATCATGCTGAAAAGACCATTGCAGTAGAAGATATTTATAAGCACCTGAGTTTTGCTGCGCCTTACCTGGATTTGATCGAAGAGTTTACACTCGAAGAGACGATAGACTTCCATTTCAAATTTAAAGGGCTGTACAACAACATGACTAAGGATGCGGTGTTGGCGCTGCTTGGTCTGGAGAAATCGCAGGACAAGGCCTTAAAATACTTCTCCTCGGGAATGAAACAACGGACTAAGCTCGTTCTGGCTTTCTGTTCCGACACCCCGATCCTCTTATTGGATGAGCCAACTTCTAATCTTGATCAACAGGGAATAAGCTGGTATTTGGAATTAATCGCCAATTTTACGGATAAAAGATTAGTCATCGTAGGGTCAAATCAGGAAGTTGAGTATTCGTTTTGTCAACATTTAATACAGGTCACAGATTATAAATAACGTTTTTTTATATTTGTCATCTGCCTTTAATGGCCTTTAAACGAAGAAAAACAAGAAATAAAATATTTTTTTAATTTACTATTGTAGGATTCATAAATAGTCTTTACCTTTGCGGCACGAAAAAGGGCCCAAATGGTCGGGCACAATTTCAAAAAAAATGGCAAAAGCATCGGACGTAAAAAGTGGGAATATCCTTCGGTTTAACGGAGAATTAATTCAGGTAGAAGAATTTCTACACCGTACTCCAGGAAACTTGAGAGCTTTTTATCAGGCAAAGATGCGAAACATCAAAACCGGGAAACTGGTTGAATATAGGTTTCGCACAGATGAGGAAGTAACAATTTGTCGTGTTGAGACCAATGATTACCAGTATTTGTACGAAGATGGCGATTTTTTGGTAGTAATGGACAACACTTCTTATGAGCAGTTTAACATTCCAAGAACTTTGTTTGGAGAAAGTGTTAAATTCTTAAAAGAAGGAATGAATGTAATCATCGCATTCGAAAGTGAAGAGCCGATTATGGCACAAACACCTTCACATGTAGAATTGGAGATTACGTATACAGAGCCCGCTGTAAAAGGCGATACCTCTACAAACGCATTAAAATACGCTACTGTGGAAACAGGAGTAGAAATAAAAGTCCCAATGTTTATCAACCAGGGCGATAAAGTCAAAGTTGATACCCGTACAGGGGACTATGTAGAAAGAGTAAAATAAGAATTTTCATAGTTTAGTTTTAGGTTTAGGTTGATTGTGGCTTCGGAGTGGTTCCCGAAGCCATCTTTTTTTACCCTCTTTTTTTTACCTTGGCATCTCAGCCATCCTTTTATGGTCATTTCTTAAATCCGGACATAAAGCGTAAAGTAATGAACAAGTCAGAAATCAGAAAAACAGTGCAGCGGCAACGGCGATTACTATCGGCCGAACAGGTTCATACACTTAGTGTTAAGTTGCTTGAACAGTTTGCTGAGCTGGACCTTTCCAGCGTGAAAATTGTCCATATATTTCTCCCAATTAAGCAGAAGCAGGAACCGGATACTTTTCTGATTATCGAATGGTTGAAAAAGTACTATCCTGAGATTAAGATCATTGTTCCAAAAGCTGATTTTGACACTGCTTTGATGACCCACCATTACTATGATGGCATCGCAGATCTGGCATTGAATGAATACCAGATTCTGGAGCCTCAAAAGGCTGCAATGCATACGGGCGAGGTGGATATGGTGATCGTGCCTTTATTGGCATTTGATAAAGATGGGTACCGTATTGGTTATGGAAAGGGCTTTTATGACAGGTTTCTGCAGGGAATATCGACGCAGAAGATTGGCCTGTCATTTTTTGATGAACTGAATGTGATTGACGATATAAACGAACATGACGTCAGGCTGGACAAATGTATTACACCAAATAGAATATATGTCTTTCCTGTAACGTAAAGCTATTTTTGCGGACCCTGTGGCAAGAGCCGCGAGGCATGGGTGGTTTGTAACGAGAATGCCACACAGGTTTCAGACGGACAAGCCATGTTTACCTACCAGCTGGATCAGGAATCCGAATATACCGTAGTGGCGAGTGAAGCAGGGAAGTTTTCACAGACGGAACGTGTCTCTACCAAGGGGCTAGACCGGAGCAAAACATTATATGTAGTCTTGAAATTAGGGTTAAGTGACATCAGTACGGGGCTACTTTTGTACTTAAAATATTCATTACGACTTCGATAAATCTAATATAAGACCCGATGCAGAACCGATTCTGAATAATCTGGTAAATATTATGATCAAAAATCCCACGCTCAGAATTGAATTATCTTCACATACAGATAGCAGGGGGAAAGATAACCGATGTGCAAATGGCATTAAATGTAGCACGAGGCAAACCGGCGTACTGAAATAAAAGTGCTGAAATATTAATCAGGGGAAGTTTCTGAATGGGGATTACCTAAAACAGCAGATTTAATCGGCTCTTTTAGGTAACCTCATTTTTATTTTTGGGCTTTGATAAAATCTGTCACCAGATAGGCAATGGCTTTTGCCGTTCCGGAGCTTTGTCTTCCATCGTTGAGCTGGACTGCACCTTCACAAACGTGCATATAAGCGAGTTTCTTTTCCAGGCTATGGATTATCCTTCGGATGTCATTAATATTGAATCCTGAGGGTGTAAATGCGCTGGATAAGATGTTTTCTACACAATCAAGATCGATTTCTAACCCAATTTCATTTTCCAGATTCTCCAGCAATGGCTGAAGCAAATCTGTTATCGGTTTATTACTCTTCAGTAAATCGTCGAAAAAGAGCGCGTTTATGTTTGAATGTGTTCTGAGCTGATCCAGAATTCCCGTGTTGTTGTAATTTTGGTGGAGCCCAAAAATGGCATAATTCTTTAAAAACCCATTTTTAATGGCGTAACTGAATCCATTTCCACTATGTCTTCCTGTGGCGGGCCTCAGATCTGCATGGGCATCGATGTTCAGCACATCAACAGGTTTTTGAAGCGCAGTTGAGTAGCCTTTAATAATCGGATAGGCATTGTTATGCCCCCCTCCAATAACAATAGGTACTTTCCCCGCCGAAATGATTTCTTTAATAACCGGATATACCTGCTCGTCTATTTGTACGACAGTGTTTTCAAGCGCGCTTATCGCTGTTTCCTCAGGTTCAGGGAAATTGAAATAGCCCAGGACCAACAACTCTGCACCTGACAGAAAGGAGCTGCTCTGAGTGTTCAAAATAGCTTTAAGTGCCGGCTGCCAGGCTGTCGCAGCACCGGCTATCCCATAATTTGCCCTTACACCGATATCTTCAGGGATCCCGAGTAATACAAAGCGGGCTGAAGAGGCTTTTAACTGCTCCAGAGATGAAATTACCTGAACTTTCTCGCCAAGTTTCATTTCCCCTTCACGTTGGTTTACCAAGGCAAGAATCTGCTCTTTTCCGTATATTTGTAGCCCTTCCATTATTGGATCTGACCGTTTAGAATGATGGTTTCAATTTGCGATTGACCGAAGCTGTAGGGCAGATAGGCGAGTGAAGGCATTGGTCTGGTGATAAACAGGTTTGCCCGTTTACCTTTTGCAATACTTCCGGTTTGGTCTGCCAGCTGCATTGCTGCGGCTCCATTTAAGCTACAGGCATTGATGGCTTCTTCCGGTAACATTTTTAGTTTGATGCAACCCAGGGATGCCACAAGGTTCATATTTCCGGAAGGGGTAGAGCCTGGATTGTAATCGGTAGCCAGGGCGACAGGAACATTTGCTTGAATTAATGTTCTGGCATTCGCAAATGGGATGCCCAGGTAGAAAGAGCAGGAAGGTAATAACGTCGCAATGGTATCCCCATTTGCCAATGCAGCAATGGCCGCATCGTCTGTTGCTTCCAGATGATCTACTGAAATAGCCTGGTGTTTTATACCGACCTGAACACCTCCGGATACAGAAAGCTGGTTGGCGTGTATTTTAGGGCGCAGTCCGTATTTTGCTGCGGCATTTAGCAACTGATCAGTTTCTTCCACAGAGAAAAAACCCTGTTCACAAAATGCATCCATATAATCTGCGAGCCCATCTGCAGCGATTTGTGGCAACATTTTGTCGATAATGAGTGAAATGTATCCTGCATGATCATTTTTATAGGCTAAAGGAAAAGCATGGGCGGCCAGAAAAGAAGCTTTAACAGGAATTGGAAAGCTTTCCTTTAGTCTTCTGATCACCCGTAACATCTTTAATTCGCTTTCTACTGAAAGCCCATATCCACTTTTAATTTCTACGGCTCCGGTTCCCTGTCTGATCATGTCATTTAACCGTACGGAAGCAGATTCAAACAATTCATCCTCGGTAGCCAGCTGGAGCTTTGCTGCGGAATTTAAAATCCCACCTCCGGCAGCAGCAATTTCTTCATAACTTTTTCCGGCAATTTTCATCACAAATTCTTCTTCCCGCGGAGCAGCGAAAACAATATGGGTATGAGAGTCACACCAGGAAGGAAATACAAATCCTCCGCTTGCAGAAACAGTTTTTACGCCATTGGGTAAGTGCTGCGGTAGCTGATCCATTTTTCCGTAATCCTGAATCAGGCCCTCTTCACAGAGCAGCCAGGCATCCTGAAGCTGGGGCAGCTTCGCCATTTCATTTCCTTTAAGCAGGAGGGTTTCTTTTGGATGTAATCCAATCAGTGTTCCGATATGAGTGATTAAAAGCGAAGACATTTAATTAAGGGTTTAGCTCTAATAAAATAGGACAATGATCAGAATGTACTGCATCAGCTAGAATGCTTACTCTTTTTAAGCGCTCCAGCATTGGCTGACTTGCCAAATGGTAGTCAATACGCCAACCCAGGTTTTTTGCCCTGGAATTTGCTCTGAAGCTCCACCAGGTATAGTGATGAGGATCCTTGTTAAAATGCCTGAAAGTATCTATAAATCCATTATTCAGGAATAATTCCATCCATTCTCTTTCTTCTGGAAGGAAACCGGAAGAGTTGGCATTGGATTTTGGATTGTGGATATCAATGGCGGTATGGCAGATGTTGTAATCCCCGGAGATAATCAGGTTAGGAACTTCCTTCCTAAGGTTTTCAATATAGGTGTCGAAAAAACGCATACACTCATACTTTTTAACCTGCCTGTCGTCTCCACTGGATCCAGACGGCATATATAGGCTCATTAAGGAGAACGTGTCAAAGTCGGCTCTTAAAACACGGCCTTCTTTGTCGATCCATTCTTCACCACAACCATATTCTACGTGATTAGGCTTTATCTTACTGAAAATAGCAACGCCGCTATATCCTTTTTTTTCTGCCGGGAACCAATAATGATGGTAGCCCAACTGTTCTATTAAGCCAATAATTTCAGGAATCTGGGAAGGTAAGGCTTTTACCTCCTGCAGACAAATCATGTCGGCATCAGTAGATTGTAACCAGCCAAAGAAATTTTTTGTTGTGGCAGATCGTATGCCGTTGACATTATAGGATATGATTTTCATTTGTGTATTTTTTATGATAATGGAGTCGATTAGGGAAGAAGTTCTTTCTCCAATCTTTTCGCTTCTCTTCGTTTTAAAACTGTAACTGTCATTTTTATATCCGTCACCGGGCGGTCGTTGCTGTCTTTTTCCAGCGCTGCAATTTTATCAACCAGTTCCAGGCCTTTCACAACTTCTCCATAAACAGTATAATTTCTGTCCAGGTGAGGAGTTCCGCCGATCGCTTTATAAATATCTCTTTGATAAAGTGGAATTTTAGCTTTCAAACGGTTTGTTTCTACGTTGTCCAATTGTTCGTCTGTGAATTTTTTTCCCTGAACCAGGTAGAACTGACTTCCGCTTGATGCTTTCTCCGGATTGTTGTCTCTTGCCGCTGCCAGGACTCCTTTCTTATGAAAAAGACTGTCCCGAAATTCCGCGGGAATGGTATAACCAACGGTTCCGTTTCCCAACTGTTCCCCCGGTTTAGCATTCCTGGAATCAGGATCGCCCCCCTGGATCATAAAGTCTTTGATAACCCGGTGAAATAAGGTCCCATCATAAATTTTCTTTTTTGTGAGTTTCAGGAAGTTGTCCCGATGTAAAGGCGTTTCATTGTAGAGCATAACGATGCATTCTCCCAGGTCTGTTTTTATTTTTACATATTGATGTTTTGGCTTCGCAGCATAGGTTAAGCTAAAGCATAAACAAAGGATAATGGTGTAAAATCTTTTCATTAATTAATGATATTTAGGGCTAAGTTAAGGTAAATCTGCTTTATTAAAAGCCGGACTCGTTTTATCATACAATTATGCTTATTTTTGTCAAAAGATGAAAGCAAGGCAAAAACTTACACTGGGCTTATGTGCATTTTACCTGATGAGTATCATCGGGATTGCATTGAATATGCATTTTTGTGGAGGTCAGCTTTCTTCTGTCCGCTTTACTGAAACCGCGAAATGCGGAGCCTGTAAAGGGGCTGAAAAAACAAAGAAAAACAGCGGTTGCTGTAAGGATACTTCTGTAGAAGCGAAAGTTAAAGACAGCCATGAAGCGGGAGTTAAAGTGGCCGTTCCAAAGGATTTTAGCCTGGAATTGTTTTTAGGTCCGATGATGTCGGATGCACTCCACTTTCTCTTGCCAAACCTATTCAGCAGAACTGAAAATAAAGCTCCGCCACTCTCATCGGTGCTTTCCCTTCACGCTTTCAATTGCGTATTCAGAAATTAAATCAGGAATAATTTATCCGCCATCACAGAAATAAACTGGGAGGGTTTTGACGTATATGCCTATGTGTGGCATGGCGTCCGATGTCTAATAAAAACATAAATTATATCCTTATGAATACGATCAAAAATTTAATCATACTATCCATTCTATTATTTGCAGGAAAAGTTTCTGCACAACATATTTCTTCGGCTGAGCTTCAGGTAACTGGCTTAACCTGTTCAATGTGTTCTCAGGCTACTGAAAAGTCTTTGAAAACGCTTGATTTTGTGGGGACTATACAGCCGGATTTAAATAAAAACCTTTTTGCGATTACTTTTAAAAAAGATAAAGCCGTAAATATTGACCAGATCAGAAAGAAAGTGGAGGACGCAGGATTTTCGGTTGGAAATCTAACAGCAGTATTCAACTTTAATCAGACTAAAATAGACGATCAGGGGCTCGCTGTGGCTGAACAAAATGTATATCAGTTTTTAAATGCAAAGAATCAAACCTTAAACGGAGCGGTAAAGGCTAGTGTGGTAGATAAAAACTTCATTTCCGGTGCGGCTTTTAAAAAGAAGGCAGCGCAGGTTAAATCAGCATCCTACGTCAGTGGAGCAGGATTGGTGAATGGGAAGAAAACCCGTATTTATCACTTAAGTATTTAAGGTTCTTATGAAGTATCTTAGGTTATTACTGATCCCCATTGTGATGGCTATGGGGTTCAATGTACAGTCTCAGGAACTATATGTTTTCTCTGAGCCAGCAAGCAATATGCCGGCTAAATCTATCGGCCTGAGGTTAACCAACGAAGGAATCTTTAATCCGGATTTCGCCAGTAGAACGATTCCGGAACTTATGGTTGGTTTTAATAAAAACCTGATGATCCATGTGCAGGGATTTTTTTCTGACATGGATGGACGATTTAAGGCTGAAGGAGTGAGCTTGTACGCCAAATACCGGTTTTTATCTGTTGATGATGTGAAAAGCCATTTCAGGGCTGCGGCATTTGGCAGAATCAGCAGTAGCAGCCGGCTTACCTACACGCAAGACATTAATCTTGAAGGTGATAACAGTGGCCTGCAGGCTGGATTGATCTTTACGCAGTTATTGCATAAACTGGCTTTATCGGGAACGTTTAGTTACACAAAGGCTTTTGAACGTCAGGAGAAGCAGCTAAATGGAAGCCCTCAACCAGATCAGATGCTGGGGTATAGCCTGTCGTCCGGATACCTTTTATTGCCGGTTGTTTACAAGAATTATAACCAGCCAAACCTAAACCTGTATTTTGAGGTCCTGGGCAAAACCAATCCTCAGAATGGAAGGTCTTATCTGGATCTTGCTCCGGCAGTCCAGGTAGTGATCAACAGCAGAACACGGATTGATTTGGGATACCGTTTTGAGGTAGCTGGAAATCTGGCAAACCGATACACCAGGAATATGTATCTGGCGAGGGTGGAGTTTAATTTCTTTAATGTGCTGAAATAGACCTGAATCTTATTTCTTATCATAGGTCAACAATCGCCACCCTTATTCGTTATAGATTTGTAAATCATTAACAAACAAGATTATGAAAAAGGTATTTTTATTCCTGGTTGCCATTTCAATCAGCGTTGCGTCTTTCGCACAAACAAAATGGACTGTTGATCCAATGCACTCTTTCGTGAATTTTTCCGTAAGACACATGGGGATTTCTTTTGTAGACGGTTCATTCAATAAATTTGATGGATCTGTAGAAGCGGCTAAAGCAGACTTAACAGATGCTAAAATCAATTTTACCGTTGATGTAAACAGTGTAGATACACGTGTAGAACCTCGTGACAATCACTTGAAAACAGACGACTTTTTCAATGCAGAAAAGTACCCTGCAATGACGTTTGAGAGCACTTCTTTCAAAAAGCTAAAAGGGAATAACTATGAGCTGAATGGTAAACTGACCATTCGTGACGTAACCAAGGACGTAAAGTTTAAAGTTGTTTTTGGAGGCACAACCAAAGATCAGCAAGGGAACACCAAAGCCGGTTTTGCAGCAAGTACCACAATCAATCGTCTGGATTATAACATCAAGTTTGATCCAACAGGTATGGGGGTAGGAAAAGACGTTACCATCTCTTTAAACCTTGAATTTGCGCAGGCAAAATAATCGATTCATATTTTAATAAAGTTCAGGTATTTGCTGACATTGATGTTTGCGAATACCTGAGCCTTGTTTTCATTTAACCAGTAATCATGTCAAACTTATCTCAGTTCAATGCATTCACCCGGGATTTACCAGTGAGTGAGCAGCTCATGCCAGTTTTATTTATGGGCCATGGCTCCCCCATGAATGGTATTGAAGACAATGAGTTCAGTGCTAAATGGGCAACAATGGCTAAAGATATTCCTGTGCCTACTGCGGTAATTGTTATTTCTGCTCATTGGTTCACCAGGGGCACCCACATCACCGCGATGGATTTTCCAAAAACAATTCACGATTTCGGCGGCTTTCCAAAGGCATTATTTGATGTAGCATATCCTGCTCCGGGAAAGCCCGGACTGGCATTGGAAACGAAGAAACTGATTCATAGTGCTGATGTTGGTTTAGACCATGACTGGGGCTTGGACCATGGTGCATGGACTGTCCTCAGACATATGTATCCTGAAGCCTCGGTTCCCGTACTTCAATTGAGCATCGATTATACCAAAGATGCCCGTTATCATTACGAGCTGGCAAAGGAGCTTTATGAACTGAGAAGGAAAGGAGTCTTGATTCTTGGGAGTGGAAATATAGTCCATAACCTCAGGATGATGAATTGGGAAATGATTAATGGAGGAGGGTATGACTGGGCATTGGAAATCAGTGATAAATTTAAAGACCTAATTCTAAATGATCATCATCAACCCTTAATGGATTACCAGACACTGGGAAAGGCCGCTTTACTGGCAATTCCAACACCAGAACACTACCTGCCACTGATGTACACCTTAGGATTAAAAAATGATAAAGAACAGGTCTCTCTATTTAACGATAAAGCAGTGGGTGGATCTTTAACCATGACTTCGGTAAGAATCGGTTAAAAGGTCACATGAGTTTTCTAAGCCATTTTAATACCCAACCCTTTTTCTCGTATGGGGGGTAGATGATATGACTCATATCCATGCTGGATTGGAAAACGACAGCTCTTTCGTGCGAAAAAGTTTTAAACCCGAATTGTCCATGGCAACTGCCCATTCCACTTCCGTTTACCCCCCCAAAAGGAAGTTTCGGATTACTGATGTGGATGAGTACATCGTTTACGCAGGCTCCTCCAGAGCTGGTGTTTTTGATCACCTGATGAATGGTTTTCTTATTTCTGCTAAAAATATACAGGGCTAAGGGCTTACTCATTTTGTTGACTATTTCGATCGCCTCTTCTATGGATTTATAAGTAATTAAAGGTAATACGGGACCAAATATTTCTTCCTTCATGATTTCCGCGTGTTCAGGGAGGTTTGTCAGCAACGTAGGATGTATTGTGTGGTTTAAAAAGTCGTTTTCGCCTCCGAGAGCTAACGCCGCACCTTTATCCAGCGCATCTGCAATCAGTCCGGCAATCCTGTTGAAATGTTTTTTGTTAATGATTTTCGCGTAGCTGGAAAGATCAATTTCTCCATTCCCGAGGAAAAACATTCTCTTTACAGCATCTCTATAATGCCTGATAAATTCTTCCTGGCTAGCAACAGGTAGGAGAATATAGTCGGGAGCGATACAGGTTTGCCCTGCATTAGTCAGCTTTCCCCAGGCAATCTTTGCTGCTGCCTGTTTGAGGTCGGCGGTCTCATCAATAATGGTTGGGGATTTTCCGCCCAGTTCCAGGGTTACAGAGCTCAGATTTTTTGAGGCGGCTTCCATTACAACCTTACCAATAGCGGTACTTCCGGTAAAAAAAATGTGATCAAAAGGAAGAGATAAAAGAATACCTGAAAGTGAAGCATCCCCTTCAAAGCAACAAACCTCCTCTTCGGTAAAACAATCGTCAATAACCCGGCATATAATAGAACTGGTTTCAGAGCTTAATTCGGAGGGTTTTAGAATGACACAATTTCCGGCAGCAACGGCTGAGATCAATGGAGCCATCATTAGCTGAAAGGGATAATTCCAGGGTGCAATAATGAGACAGACTCCTTTAGGCTCATAATAAATCCTGTTCTTTGCCATTAAGCCTGTAATTGTTTTCCCTACCGACAGGGGTTCCATCCAACTGCTTAGATTTTTTATAGCGAAGTCAATTTCGCTATATATAAAGATCACCTCCGTTATGGCTGATTCAAACTCACTTTTACGCAAATCACTCTTTAATGCTGCATAGATCTCTTTTTCAAATTTTTCTATACTGGCCTTTAATGCACTTAATTTATTAATTCGTTGTGTGACATTCGTGTTTCTAAGTGTATATTTATGCGCTTGCTGAGCTTTAAAAACGGAGTTGATCGTTTGTATCATAAAAGGACTTTAGGTTTATTTAAATATACAAAATGAAACGGTCTAATACTATAAGAAAGCTTTCCCGGCATATAAAAAATTATAGATTAATGAAATGATCTGGGGGACCAGGAAAGTCCGCGATTAAAAGAAATAAAATATACGGATGAAAAAAGGATGGTTTATTGTTTTTACAATTGTTTTATTTGCTCAGTTAGGCTATAGTCAAAAGGTTAAAACCGGTGTCCTGGTAATTGGAAATGGAAGTAATGCATTGGGAGCAGGTCTTCAATCTGCCATATCTGGGGTTAATACCATTATATTGATGGAAAATCAGGATTTTGAATTGAGTTCAGGGTATGAGCTGGATAAAAATTTGTCTTCCGGATTGGAAGCTGAATTTCTGAAAAGAATGAGAAAAGCCAAGGGAATTAGCGATAGCAGCAAGGTATATGTCGATCAGACAAGTGCTAATGCGGTGATTAAAACCTGGAGTGATAGTACCAAGAACCTGAAAATTATCAGAACAAGGGAGTGGTCGAAGCTGAAGAGAGCAGGAGGAGGCTGGAGTATTGAGTTAAACGATGGGAAAATGATAAAGGCAGCGGTATTGATCAATGCTGATGCTTCAGGGAAAGTTAACGAGGCCCTGATGTTGCCGAAAATAAAGGAAATGCAATGGAAGCGGTTAAACTATAATGATAACCTGTACAGAACCAGCGTTTCTTCAGGGTTTTTTATAGAAAATTCTACCTCGAATATGGTTTCTTTATATGATTTATTGATTCCAGGGCAGGAAAACCTGGTGGTTTTGAATTCAGATCAGGAAAGTATCGCTGCAGGGCAATCGGCAGGGGCAACGGCTGCCTATTCTGCATTCTTTGACCTCAAAATTTCTCAATCTAATCTGAAAAAAATTCAGGGAGAGTTGATCAGCTATAAGCTTTCAGTCATTCCGTTTGATGATGTGGTGTATACAGATAGCAATTGGAAAGCCGTTCAATTCTTAGGTTTGTCAGGCTTCCTGAAGGGACAACTTTCTTCTGGGAAATTGAAATTTATGTCAGATAGTAAGGTGAGTACAGAAGAAATAAAAGAACCTATAAAAGAATATTTTTACAAAGCTCAAATCTGGTTTGAAGATTATAAAGCTGTGCAGATGACCATCTCATCGACTTTGGATCTGGTTTGCAAAATCGGAAACAAATCTCCGGAAAATACATTGAATGAGGTAAAAAAGAAATGGAAAACCAGCTATGGTTTTAAGACTGAATTCGAGCCCTCGCGCGGAGTTACGCGCAGGGAGTTTGCTGTGTTGGTTTACGAATATCTAAATCCCTTTAACGTAAATATTGATCCGAAAGGACGGGTGATCAGGTAAAGCCTTTGTGATGGCTTTAAACGGCCTTGTAACATTTATAAAACCTTGTTGTGCTTTGGTTTATGTGATTTCTTTTTTCTATAAATTGCAGGAATAACCTAAACCTCAGTATGAAGAAACTTTACCTTTTAAAAGGATTTTTACTCTTATTTGCTGGCCAGCAAACGGTCTTCGCTCAAGCGGATTACAGCAGTAGTGAGCGCCTTGCGCAGAGAATCACAGCCCTTTCTAAAACTTACCCGTCCTGGATTAAATCGAGACCCCTGATCAAGACGACTTCGGGAAAAGAGGTCTGGATGATGACTATTGGAACAGGAAAAACGGAACAGAAGCCGGCAATTGCGTTGGTTGGGGGAGTAGAAGGAACCCATTTACTGGGAGTGGAAATGGCCATTGGTTTTGCCGAGCAGCTACTGGCAGCTTCGGGAACGGATAGTATCAGAAATCTCTTAAATAAACAGACTTTTTATGTGTTTCCGAACATGAGCCCGGACGCCACTGACCAGTACTTTTCAAAACTGAAGTATGCACGTAGTGGGAATGTCAGAAACATAGACCGGGATCGTGATGGGAAAACGGGGGAAGATGGATTTGATGATTTGAATGGCGATGGGAAGATCAGCTGGATGAGAATTGCTGATCCGACAGGTACATTCCGGCTAAATCCTGAAGACCCACGGTCGTTGATTCCAATCGATGTAACCAAGGGAGAGGAAGGGCAGTATTTATTAATGCAGGAAGGACTGGATAATGATAAAGATGGCGTCTTCAATGAAGATGGTGCTGAAGGGGTGCATTTTAACAGAAACTCCAGCTATAACTATAAGAATTTTATTCCGGGAGCTGGTGAATTTGCCGTTTCTGAATTGGAAAACCGGGCATTGTTTGACTTCCTTTACGATGCCTTTAATATATACGCGGTAGTTACGTTTGGGCCTCAAAATAATCTTTCCTGGCCAATACAGGTGAATCAACCAGGCTTGACCAAAAGAATTGTCAACAGCTGGTCCGAAAATGATGCGAAGGTAAACAGCCTGGTCTCTGAGCGCTATAATAGAATTATTGGAGCTAAAGATGCACCTAAAACCATGGCAGAAAGCGGAGACTTTTCTCAATGGGCGTATTTTCATTACGGACGATTTAGTTTTAGCACTCCTGGTTGGTGGCTGCCAAAATTGAAGCCGGATACAACAATTAAGCAAAAGAATGTTGGGATAGAAGATCCCGTTGCCGATTACCTACGCTGGGCAAAGGGAAAAGGCATTTCCAATACTTTTACAGAATGGAGAGTGGTTAGCCATCCTGACTTTCCGGGACAGAAGGTAGAAATAGGTGGGCTTGATCCTTTTGTTCTGTCAAATCCTCCATATCAGCTCGTAGATGGGATTGTAAAAAAACATACCGATTTTGTGTTGACTCTTGCTGCTATGGCTCCTCAGATTGATCTGGTTGGCCTTAAAACAGAGAAGATAGATGGAGGATTAAATCGCGTTTCTGTGAAAGTGGTCAACATTGGCACCTTGCCAACACTGACTAAAATTGGAGAAAAAAGTTATTTTCTAAAAAAAGTGGCCGTTAAGTTAAATATAGGCAGTGGCCAGTCTGTTCTGAGTGGTAGAAAAAATCAGTTGCTGGAGGTCATTTCAGGAAAGGGCTTTACGGAACTCAGCTGGCTCATCAAAGGCTCAGGTAAAATAAGCATCGAAGCAGGGAGTCCTTCTTCGGGAAGTAAGATGATTGATGTTTCCCTTTAATTCTGCGAATCATGAAAATGAAATATATAATGCTAATGGCGGCAGGGTTGGCTTGCAGCACGATTGTTAAAGCTCAAAAACCGGAAAATATTATTGCTGCGGTGGGTAGTCCATCCAATCCAAGAGTTCCGATCAGCTGGAACCGTTATTACGATTATACTGCTTTAACGGAACTCTGTAAAAAGCTTGCTCAGGCGCATCCTGATCTGATAAAGCTGGGGTCAATGGGAAAGTCCTTTGCAGGAAAAGATCTTTGGGTGATGACCATCACAGATCATAAAGTCGGGAACCCGGATCAGAAACCGGCGATGTATATTGATGGGAATATCCATTCCAATGAGATCCAGGGAGCTGAGTTTGCACTTTATACCGCATGGTACCTGGCAGAAATGTTTCAGCAGGGAAATGCTGCAGTAAAGACCCTGTTGGCGGAAAAGACTTTTTATATTGCCCCTACAATCAATCCGGATGCAAGGGATAATTTTATTCATAAAGCAAATAGCGCTCATTCCCCGAGATCAGGATTGCTGCCTATTGACAATGATCGTGATGGTGCTTTAAATGAGGATGGCTTTGATGATCTGGACGGAGATGGGCACATTGTGATGATGCGCAGAAAAAATATAAGCGGACGCTTTAAAGCAGATGCGACTGATCCCCGCAGGATGATCATGGTTGGTGCAGATGAGCAGGGAGAATATGAGCTGTTGGGACAGGAGGGAACTGATAATGATGGCGACGGATTGGTAAACGAAGATGGGGAAGGGTTTTATGATCCAAATCGCGACTGGGGATGGAACTGGCAACCAAACTATGTGCAGTCCGGGGCCTATAAATATCCTTTTTCGATTCCTGAGAACCGTGCAGTTGCAGAGTTTGTCCTGAAGCACCCAAATATTGCTGCTGCGCAGTCCTACCACAATAACGGAGGGATGATCCTGAGAGGGCCGGGAGCTATAGAGGATGTGGATACTTATAATGCGCTCGATGCCAGGGTGTACGATGCCCTTGGAAAGAAAGGGGAAGAATTGCTTCCCGGATACCGGTATCTGGTAGTTTATAAGGATATGTATTCTGTGTTTGGTGGAGAACTCGATTGGTTTTACGGGGGAAGGGGAATTTATACCTTTTCGAATGAGCTCTGGACAAATTATTCGCTTTACAATAAGACTGAGCCAGATAATAACCTGGCACAAGCACAACAATACACTTTTGATAAAGACCTGCTGATGAGAGATGCATTCATAGACTGGCACCCTCTTAAGCATCCTCAGTACGGAGATATAGAGGTTGGAGGGTTTAAAAAAACATATTCCAGGTTACATCCCGGATTTTTGCTGGAAAGTGATGCTCACAGGAATATGGCATTCAGTGTATATCATGCCTATCATATGCCAAAATTGCAGGTTACGGAGCTGGAAGTGAAAGATCTTGGAGCCGGACTTTCGCAGGTTACTGCAGTCGTGGCCAACGAAAGGATGATCCCGACACATTCCAGTCAGGATATAAAAAACAGCATTGAGATCCCTGATGTCGTATCTTTAAGCGGAGGAACAGCGATTGCTGCGATGATCGTCAATAACAGAGATTTGAATATCACCACAGAACAAAAAAGAGATGTGGCAAATATAAAAGTTGATAATATTCCTGGAAACGCTTACGTCACTGTTCGTTGGATTGTAAAGGGAGGGACAAAATTCACCGTAAATGTTTCCAGTAAAAAGGGAGGGCAGGCCTCAAAAACAAACTAAATGAAAAAAATAACAACACTATTTCTGCTTTTAGGAGCGGCTGCGCAAGCGCAACAAATTGCTCCACTTACTGTTGAAAAGATCATGAGTGATCAAAAATGGATTGGAGTAGCTCCAACGGGTTTCCGCTGGGCTGCGGATAGCAAGACTATATTTTTTGACTGGAATCCGGACCGTAAAGAAAAAAGTGAGGGATATCGGGTTAACATATTATCCGGAAAGCCAGAAAAGGTAGATGAAAAGGCCAAAGAGGTCGCAATCGGATTGAATTATATGTTTTCTGGTAATGGTAATGGTAATTTGGGAATCGCAGAGAAAAATGGAGATATTTACCTGTACAACTTAAAAATAAAGAAAGAGCAGCGCCTGACCCGAACACTGGAAAGAGAAAGCAATGCGCATTTCCTTGGGAATGGAGAAATCGCGTTCCAGCGTGCGGAAAACCTTTTTATACTGAACCTGAATACCAATGAGACGCGTCAGCTGACTAATTTTGTAAAAGGAAAACCGGCTGGTGTTAATGATAAAAAGATGCCTTTGGCCCAGGATACCTGGCTAAAAGCAGATCAGGCGAACCTGTTTGACATCATCAAAAAGAAAAATAAAGAAAATCTTCCGGCTAAAGGAATCTTTGATAGAACCAGCGATGCTTTAAAAGAGAAGTCTCTAAAGCCGCTGTATATTGGAGAAAAGCTGTTGACTGGCGTTACCGTAAGTCCTGATGCGAGATATGTAAGCTATAAGCTGATTACCGCTCCCTCAGGAGGGGTAAATACGATTGTTCCTAACTATGTGACTTCTTCAGGATATACAGAAGACATCGCGGCCCGTACGAAGGTGGGTGAACCAATGCCAACTTACGAAAGCTTCATTTACGATCAGCAGCGGGATACGGTGTATAATGTTCATACTGCACAGATTCCCGGGATAAAGGATCTTCCTGATTATGTAAAGGATTATCCAAAACAATTAGAGGAACGTAAAAAAAAGAACGAAGACCGGCAGGTAAACCTTAGTGGTCCGTTTTGGAATGAATCCGGAACAACAGCAATTCTGGTTGCTGACGCGCTTGATAATAAGGACCTCTGGATCCTTAAACTGGATGCAGCAACCGGTAATCTCAGCCTGATCGATCGTCAAAGAGATGAAGCCTGGATCGGAGGGCCTGGTATCGGATCCAGAAATATAGGATGGGTAGACAACAATCGGTTTTATTTTCAAAGTGAAGCCAGTGGCTATAGCCATCTTTATCTGGCCAACATCACGACCGGAGAAAAGAAACAGCTGACATCTGGAAAATGGGAAGTGCAAAAACTACAACTTTCCAAAGACAAAAAGACCTTTTATATTAGTGGCAATAAAGAACACCCGGGAATTACCCATTTTTACAAACTTGATGTAAATGGCGGAAACCTCATCCAGCTCACCAGTATGAAAGGCGGCAACGAGGTGACATTGTCGCCTGATGAAAAATGGCTGGCTATCAATTACTCTTATATGAATAAGCCCTGGGAATTGTATTTACAGCCCAATAAACCAGGAGCAAAAGCGGTTCAGATAACCAGCTCCTCTTCAAAAGAGTTTAATTCTTACAAATGGAGAGAGCCAGATATGGTATCCTTCAAAAACAGATATGGATCAGATGTTTATGCAAGAGTTTATCCGGCTGCTAAACCGCATCCAAACCGCCCTGCAGTTGTATTTGTTCATGGAGCCGGGTATTTACAAAATGTTCATTACTGGTGGAGCCAATACTCGCGGGAATATATGTTCAACAACCTGCTGGCAGATAATGGGTATACTGTAATTGACATCGATTATACAGCAAGTTCAGGATATGGCAGAGACCACCGCACCGGAATTTACAGGCATATGGGAGGAAAAGACCTCACAGATCAGGTAGATGGCGTGAAGATGCTGGTAGAGAAGTACAATGTAGATCCTAAGCATGTAGGGCTATATGGAGGCTCGTACGGAGGTTTCATTACCTTGATGGCCTTGTTTACCGAACCAGATGTTTTTGCCAGTGGCGGAGCGTTAAGGTCTGTTACTGATTGGGCACATTATAACCATGGCTATACCTCTAATATTTTAAATGAGCCTTATAATGATGAGTTGGCCTATAGGCGCAGTTCACCAATCTATTTTGCCAAAGGTTTAAAGGGGGATTTGCTCATGTGTCATGGCATGGTAGATGTAAATGTTCATTTCCAGGATATCGTGAGGCTTTCCCAGCGACTGATTGAATTGGGCAAAAACAACTGGGAACTGGCTGTTTATCCTGTTGAAGACCACGGTTTTGTGGAGCCTTCCAGCTGGACAGATGAGTATAAAAGAATCTTTAAGCTGTTTGAAGCCACATTAAAAAAGTAAATAGAGAGAAACTAAAACAGGATGATACATATATAGTTTTTGTCTATATGTATATCAGTATTAAGTATCTGTTATATCTTAAATTTGGTTGCATTTGAGGGGATATAGCCTTACCTTTGTGCAACGAAAAAAAAACATTATGATAAATATAGGTCAACAATTTCCATCATTCTCGAAAACCGCTGTAGTAAGCATAGAAAAAGGTAAAGAATTCGAAACTTTAACTTCTGATTCTTTAATTAACGACAACAACCAATGGACTTGTATGTTCTGGTGGCCAAAAGATTTTACTTTCGTTTGCCCTACAGAAATAGCTGAATTTAACAACAATTATGGCGAATTCCGTGACCGTGATACTACCTTAATCGGTGCATCTACGGATTCTGAATTTGTTCACGCAGCATGGAGAAATAATCACGACGATTTACGTGGTTTGAAATTTCCAATGTTAGCGGATACTTCTAAATCTTTAGCTGAGGCTTTAGACATTTTAGAACCAAATGAAAAAATCGCTTACCGTGCTACGTTCATCATCGATCCTCAAGGTATCGTTCGTTGGGCAAGTGTAAATGATTTAAGCGTTGGCCGTAACGTTAAAGAGGTAATCAGAGTACTTGATGCTTTGCAAACTGACGAACTTTGTCCTTGTAACTGGGAAAAAGGTCAGGAAACTTTAACTGTATAATTTACTGTTCCAAATAATGAGAATCCCTGTAAAATGCATTTTTGCAGGGATTTCTTTTACCCCAAAAATTTGAATATCATGAGTGAAGTGACAGAAACCATCCAGGAATTATTAGCCGTAGTAGGTCTTGATGCTGATTATAGAAATGAAAGCCTGGTTCTTTTAGAAAAAGGAAATTCAAGATATGTACGCGATTTGAAACTAAATTTCAGTAGTACTTTTACCTCAGGACATCTGACCGATAAGGAGTGTGCCCTGATTGCATTGAGCATTGCTGTAAATAACAATAATAAAGTACTTACAGAATTCTTCGAAAAATTGGCTTTAACCAAAGAAGCAACTGCTGAAGAGATTGCTGAGGCTGTAGGATGTGCCTCATTGCTAGCCTTGAACAATGTATTTTATCGTTTCCGTCATTTTACAGGGAAAGAGAAATATACGCAGATTCCTGCCCGTGTACGGATGCAAATTATGAGCAGTCCTGTAACAGGGAAAGAATTCTTCGAGTTGATGAGCATTGCTGTATCAGCGGTTAACGGCTGTGAAATGTGTGTGAATGCACATGAGAAATCTATCCTTGCTTTAGGCGCAACAGAAGAAAGAGTATTTGATGCGGTGCGTATCGCGTCTATCGTTACCTCAGCAGGTAAAGTAATTTACTAGTATTATGTGTTAAAGACCGGAATAATTTAGGTCTTATTTAAAAAAGAAGCATTACTATTCAAAGGCTGAAATCTTTTACGCTGAAGGAGCGCAAAATTTTCTAGGCCTTTTCATAGAACGCTTCTTTTTTTATAAAATGAAGTTCCTTGGAGGAAGGCTAACCCCAAGGGGCTACAACAGCAAAAAACAAACTTCCGCCAACATCTTATTGTTTAATCCTCTGATTTTGCCTTTAGCGAGCTCCAATAGAGAGAGAAGGATGTTATAAAAAGAACTACCCTTTGAAGACATTCGAATATTTGCCCTTTAGCAAAGGTTTGGGAATGAAAAGAGTAGTTCCTTTTTTTATAAGTTTAAGCGAGATTCCTACCCGCATTTACGATACCATAGACCGTTCTGATGGATAGTTTTTCCAGAGATTGTTGTTCCTCATCTGTAACTTCATTTTGCAACTGTTCCAAGGCATAATGCTGGATCAGGACTAATGGAAGTACGATCTTCTCCCTAACGGAAATAGAGCGCTTCTCAACCGGGTAATTCTCCATTAAGGTCTCATGTCCGGATAGTTTTAATAAGAGGGTTTTAGATAGCTCAAATTCCTCATAAAGCATCTTCCAGAAAGCCCCGTACTCTTTATCATTGGCAAAATGAGCAGTAATGGAGAAATCGGCTTTGCTCATAGACATCATGCAGTTGTCGATAATGGTTTTAAAGTATCCGGATTCCTGATAAGTCTTAACGACTTTATCCCAATTACCCTGTTTTTCCTGATTTTTCAATGCGGTACCAATACCATAAAAGCCTGGAATATTCTGTTTTAGTTGACTCCATGCGGTTACGAAGCCAATTGCTCTGAGGTCTTCCAGTTTTAAAGATCCTCCCGAGTTCCTTTTTACCGGTCTGCTGCTGATGGTAATTTTAGAAAGCAGGGTTAAAGGAGAGAATTTCTCCAGATAGCTTAGAAACAAAGGATGTTTACGCAGTGAAACATAAGAATCATAGCTTTCTGTGGCCATTTCATCCAGCAAGTTTTTATGTAATGGGTCTAAAAGGATATTGTGCTTTTCCTTCATTCCAGCGGAAATTCCGGCATTGATCATTTGCTCCATATTGAATTCTGCACTGTCGATAGAACCGTACTGAGAACTGATGGTTTGACCCTGGATGGTCAGTTGAATATTCTTGTTGGCAATTTCTTTACCCATAGAGGCATAGAAACGATGGGTTTTACCTCCTCCACGGGATGGGGGGCCTCCTCTGCCATCAAAAAAGGCGAGTTGTATCTGGTGCTGATCTGCAGTGGCGGTTAACGCTACTTTTGCATTAAAAATCGACCAGTTGGCCATTAAATAACCACCATCTTTGGTACTGTCAGAGAAGCCAAGCATGATGTGTTGCTTGCCGCCCCTGTTGGCAAGATGTTTTTTATAGAAAGAATGGCTATATAGAGTTTCCATAATTTCCGCAGCACCGGCGAGATCATGCACTGTTTCAAAAAGAGGGACAAAGTCTATACTTAACTCATCTTCTGTCCATCCGTTCCAAAGAAACAGTTCCATTAGCTGTAAAATATCGCTTGCCTGCTGGCAATTACTGATAATAAACCTATGGCAAGCCATTTCTCCGTTGCTTTGCTGAATTTGTTTGATTTCAGCAATGGTTTCCAAGGTGTCCTGTGTTAACGAGTCGGGTTGTTCTGTATAGTTTATCTTGGCACTTTTAAATACCAGCGCCTTGATTTTCTCTTCTTCATTCAGGCTGTCATAATTCTCAGGATATAAGGCGTTGATGGGTTTGTTGTTGCGGCAGTACGCGTGAACATCCCTAAGCACTCTGCTGTCCTGTCTGATATCCAAAGAGGCAAAGTGACTCCCATAAAGTTCTACCTTACGAATCAGGTCGGAAACGAGATCGGAGAATAGCCCGTCGTGGTCTTCTATTAGGGTAGTTTTTATTTTATTCAGATTTTCAATTAAAAAATCGGAAATGTTCTCGGTTTCTATATTGGGATCAAACGCGTTTTTGTAGAGCACATCATGTACAAGGGCAATATTATCTTCTACACCTCTGAAAGTAATGCGGCGCTTTAGGTTCCTGAAATCTCTGTAATAGCACCTGAATAGAATCTGACGGAGCATTTTGGATACCTGAATGGTAGAATCGGTATGGACATTTGGATTGCCGTCACGATCTCCTCCTGGCCAGAAGCCAAGTTCTATGATCTTTTTAGATTCCAGGTTATAGTCATTCAGGCTTTGATCGATTTCCGATTGAATGTTTGCTGCTGCGAAATAAAAGACGTTTTCAAGATACCAGGCCAGGCTTAATGCTTCATCAACAGGTGTTGGTGATTTTTTATTGAAAAAAGGCGTTTTCCCCAATTGCTGCAACAGTTGGTTAATGGTCGAAATATCATTGGTTTTTATTGCAGAAGTTAAATCGGTGATGATAGACAAGACGCTTCCAGGATAAAACTGGGTTGGGTGGGCCGTAAGGACCAGGCGGAGTGAAAACTCATCGATCAGCTTTTCTATTTTTTCGTTTAAAGGCTTGTTATCGACCCCCTTTTTCAGATAAACCAATAAAGCACTGTGTTCTTCATCTGCATTTAGTTTATTGAAGGAGGCATCTTCAACGGCATCAAACAATACGACCTGACGTTCAATATATTGAATGAAGCGGAAAAGTAAATCTATAATGTCCTTTTTGGAATTATTTTGAGTATACTTTTCAAAAAATGCGTTAATGATTCCTGCTGGTGTTTCGTGGTTCTTGACACCATCTTCACAATACTTAATGAATAGCGGAAGTAAAGTTCCGGTGTCTTTTACTTTGTAGAAGGGAAGGGTAAGGAAAAGGCTGTTATAAAGTTCAAATCTGGATATAACTTCATTGTTAAAAACAGATTCTCTCTGACCTTTTGCGCGTTGTTTCTGCATCATTTTTTTTAGATCATTTTTTCGAGCTTAAAGTACCAAAAATGATCCAAAAAACTGCGAAAAGACTCAATTAATTAATTTGATATTTTTCGCAGTTTTCTGTAACTTAGATTCATAGAGGTTAAACAAATCCTTTTAAAAGTATGTGCGGATTTTGAGGCCCAGGTGCCCTGAATGAAGTAAAATTAATTGTTATTTTTTTGGGCAAAACAGGCGTTAAGATTAATCTTAACGCCTGTTTTGATTAATGGACATCTGCCGGAATGGCGACATTTTTCTTGAACTTCTGTAAATATAACAAGGGAATTGAACACAATAAGACCAATCCGGCAACCCAATAAGCATCGCTATAGGTCAGTAATAAACTTTGTTTGGTTACTGTCCCTTCGATGGCTTTGGTAGCCAGCACTTTAGCGTCCAGGTAATTGTACCCTTTCGCCATGAAGTTATGTATGAAGCCGTTAAAGCGGTCGGTAAAGGCAGGGTTATATTCGTTGACATTGACTAGTAAATTACTGCGGTGAAAGCCCTGACGAACATGAATAAGTGTTGTTAAAGCTGCAATACCGAAGGACCCTCCCAATTGTCTCATCATATTATTTAACCCCGATCCCTGTCCGATTTCAGCCCCTTTAAGGTCCTGGATGGCCAGTGTGGTTAAAGGCACAAATAATAAAGCCATACCGATACCTCTGATCACCAGTGGAAGGAAGAAATCTCCGGTCCCAGATTGCAGAGTGGATTTACTTAACATGGAACAGAACACAAAGAAAAGGAACATTCCGATCGTAGCCATAAACTGGGCTGGAACATTTTTTTTTAGCATAATTCCAATAAATGGCATCATTACAATCGTACACAGACCTCCAGGGAAGAGCAATTCTCCTGTTTGGAGGGCTGAGAATCCCAATAAATTCTGACAGAAGATGGGGAACACGAATACTGAGCCATATAAACCAAAGCCCAAAATAAAGGAAGTGAACATCCCTACTGAAAAGCTTCTGTGACGCATGATTTTAAAGTTCACAATCGGATGATCCGTACTCAATTCTCTCCAGATAAAGAGTAATACTCCCAATACCGATGTCACTGCAAGGGCCGTGATGTAAGGTGTAGCAAACCAATCCTCGCTCTCTCCTTTTTCCAATACAGTCTGTAAGCTACCCACCGCTACGGCAAGAAGTAAAATTCCCCACCAGTCTACCGGCATCCCTTTTCCATCTTTAGGCGTTTCCCTGACAAAAGCGTAGGTACAGTAGGCAGCGATAATGCCTATAGGTATATTTACATAAAATATCCATGGCCAGGAGCTGATTTCCAGGAGATAGCCACCAATAGTTGGACCTACCGTTGGACCAACCACAGCGCCTAATCCAAACAAAGCTGTGGCAATCCCAACGTCCTCACGTGGCCAGGTTTCGATTAATATAGCCTGTGCAGTAGAGATTAGCCCGCCGCCAGCAATTCCCTGGAGGATTCTGAAGGCGATCAATTCCTCCAGATTGGTGGCATTTCCACAAAGGAAAGAGGCAATAGTAAACAGGATGATAGAAAAAAGAAAATAATTTTTTCGTCCGAAGCGGCTGCCCAGCCAGCCAGACATGGGCAGTACAATTACGTTAGCAACTGCATAACCGGTAGACAACCAGGCCACATCCTCAAGGGTTGCACCTAAGTTTCCCTGTATCTGGGGTATAGCAACATTTACAATGGTGGTATCAATCAACTCCAGTAAGGAAGCTGTGATCACTGTAAACGTAATAACCCATTTTTTTAAACCTTTCTCGGCCATTTTTCTAATCTTTTGTAGACACAGAAACCTTAACACTCATTCCGGGACGTAGTTTGGCCAGAATATCTTTCGGTGCATTGGTAATCTTGATTTTTACAGGAACGCGTTGTACCACTTTTACGAAATTACCCGTGGCATTATCGGGAGGAAGAAGAGAGCCTTTTGCCCCTGTTATAGGAGCGAAGTTGTATACTTCACCCTGAACATCAGCATTAGGATAGGCATCAACTTCTATCTTTACCTTTAATCCCGGGTTGATATCTTCCAATTGAGTTTCTTTAAAATTTGCGGTTACATAAATGCTATTGTCGTTTACAATAGAAAATAAAGACTGGCCAGCCTGAACAAGCTGACCTTTTTGAACATTCTTTTTGGAAACAATACCTGTTGCGGGAGCTTTAATGTCTGTATAAGACAATTGGAGTTTGGCAAAATCCACATCAGACTGGCGTTGGGTAACGCCATTATTGCTTACCGCTAATTGAGATTGTGTAGTCCCCACTTGCTTTACCGCAGCAGTATACTGGTCATTTGCAGCGGTGAAAGCAGCTTCGGCAGATTCTTTCTGTGCTTTTGCCTGGTCAAATTGTTGCTGGGTAATAGATCCGTCTTTTACCAGATTGGCATAACGGGCATAATCTTTTTGTGCCAGGGAAAGCTTTACTCTTGCTGCTTCAATATTAGCCTTGGCAGTGCTGGTATTGGCTGCTGTAGCTGCAATTTGTGATTGAGAAACTCCAACACCCGCGGAGGCACCCAATTGTCCGGCCTGAGCTTGTTCAAGCTTTACCTTATAATCGCTATCATCCAGCTTCACCAGGACGTCTCCTGCATGTACCAGGGTGTTTTCTTCAAAATTGATGTCTTTCACGTATCCGCCAACGCGAGCAACCACCGGACTGATATCTCCATCAATCTGTGCATCATCGGTGTCTACGTGCTTGCTGTAGTAAATGTATTCTTTGATACCAAATATAGCCCCGATTACGATTAATACGGCTAATATGATGGGGATTACTATATTCTTCTTTTTCTTTTCAGTTGTCATTGGAGTTTGTATTAAGGTTTTTTATTCGGAAATTTTTCCTGTGGATTTTAATAGGGTATAATAGGCTAGTCCGGCATCTGCTTTCGCCAGTTCGAGATTGATTTTAGCCTGGTATAGTAAGGTTTCAGCATCAATCCTGTCGATGGCTGAAGCCACATTGTTTTTATATTTCGACGCCAGTAATTTATCATTCTCTAGTGCCTGTGCAATAGAGGTCTCTAATACCTTAATCTTATTTATTGCTAGCTGATAGTTCTGATAATTTCTGTTAATCTCTGTTTTTACCTGATCAGAGAATATGTCTTTTTGAATGGCAACATCCTTCTGCTGGATATGGGCATCAGTTATCTTGTGCTTATTGGTCCAAAGCGTTCCGATATTCCAGGAAACATTAGCTGAAAGTGTCATAGGCATGATAAATTGGTTTGTCGGTGGAATAAATTTTCCACTCGGATTAATGTAATACAGATCAGCGCCTACGCCAACCGTGGGTAGAGTGTTTGCTTTTACGGATTTGATATTTATATCTGCAACCTTATTTCTGATGTCAAACTGTTTCATTTCCTGGCGATTGGTGAAAGCAATGTCCAGGTAGCTGGTCAATGTTCCAACAGTCTTAATACGTTCATTTGGATCTGCCGGAATCACTTCGGTATCTTCATTAATGCCCAGTAGAATATCCAGGTTATAATTGATGATTTTCCGGTTATTTTCGATTTCCATTTCCGTCAGGGAAACATTGGCTTGCTGAAGCTGGAACCTTAATACGTCATTTTTAGTGACGATGCCCTGGCTGAAGAACCTTTCAGCCTGCTTAAGCTGGCTGGCAATAGATTCCAGATTCTGAGCAACGACTTTTTTACTTTGAAGAATCTTAAATAAAGAGTAATAGGTATTGATCACCGCGTAGCTGATTTCTTCTTTATCTTTATCGGCATCCAGACGAGCTACTTCAGTAAGCAGGCGGGTAGATTCTTCTGCGTACTTTAACTTTCCGCCACCGTAGAGCAGTTCTTTAACGCCCAAAGTTCCTATAAATGCATCTGCGCGATTTGGAAGATGTATCGGATTTGCCCCGCCAATACTCAGCTGATTGGTTGGAATCTCTGCATGGTTATAAAGAAAAGAAGCTTCTGCAGTTGGGAGCGCGTTGTCTTTTGCCATATTTAACTTGGCAATTGATTCATCGATCTTGTTTTGTGAACGCTTCAGGTTCTTACTGTTCTCAATCCCGAGCTGTATGGCCTCGGCTAAGGTCAGATTTTTTGTGCTTTGAGCGTATAACATACCTGGCAGGAGCAATGTTATGGCACTTAGTTTAATTCTACTTATCATTTTTGGGGTGTTAAATACATAGTGAGAAGATCCTTGAGATGGGCAATCAAACGAATAGTAATGACTTCTCTATCTTCTGAATTGTTGATGTCCAGACTGGTTCCATACGTGATTTTTGATGGAGAAATGGCCACGTGACTGATCGTACCCATTAAAGTGGCAATGAGCATCCGTACGTCCACAGGTCTGAAGCTACCATCGTCAATACCATCAGTGATGATTTGTTCAATAACGATGAGGTTACTGGCAATGGTGTTTTTTACTTTCAAAAACATCTCAGGGCGCTGAGAAAGGGAGAGTTCCCTGTGCATCATTTTATGGAGGCCATGGTTGCAAAGGATGCGTCTGGCATAGCCTTCAATTACTTTCAGTAATTTTTCCATTCCTGATAGTTTATCCTGACTAATGCTCATCAGCTGGCTATTGAAATCAATTATTCTTTGCGACATGATCTCCATGAATACGCCCTCTTTAGATCCAAAGTAGTAATTGATCATCGACATATTCGCCCCGGATTCCTTGGCGATCTGGCGAGTAGAAGTCCCTTCGTATCCCAATTCTGTAAACAGCCTTTCAGCAGCTTCCAGAATGTTTGCCTTTTTATCTATTTTTTCCATTTGTTTATTTGACAGGACAAAATTAATCAATCGATTGATTAATGATGAATATTTTCTTTTTCATTATCAATTATTTACCAAATGCTGACAGATTGTGTATTTTTAAACTGGCTAAATCAAAAACTGATGTATAGACGAAATCGATGTTTTTTAACTATTTATATAGGTTTTGTTGCCTTAATTCTATTTTCTTCATATAGGAACGGGCTTCGGCAGGAAAAGGAAACCTGGATCAGAATAAATCTTGTTGGTTATCAGTCAAAATCAATTAAAGTAGCGGTATGGGTTAGTAAAACAGACGATCCCCCGGAAAGTTTCGACTTGATAGACAAGAATAGTGGTACAGTTGTTTATCGCTCAAAAAAAATACATTGTTTTGGAAAATATGGTCCTTTCAGTAATTCCTGCCGACTGGATTTCAGTGAATTTAAGCAATCCGGTCGTTACCAGCTTAAAGTTGGAGGGGTGTATTCTCCGGAAGTGATCATTAATGATGAGGTATACCGGAATACTGCTGACTTTGCTTTACGATATATGCGTCAGCAAAGGAGTGATTTTAATCCCTACCTAAAAGATAGTTGTCATACCAAAGACGGCTACACGATGTATGGACCGATGCGGGATAGCACTCATATAGATGTTAGCGGTGGCTGGCACGACGCCTCCGACTATTTACAGTATGCAACAACTTCAGCAAATGCGACCTATCACCTGCTTGCGGCTTATCGTGATTTTCCTGCTGTTTTTAGAGATCAATACCAAGCAAACGGCTTGAAAGGGATTAACGGCCAGGCAGATATATTGGATGAGGCAAAATGGGGGTTAGATTGGCTGCTTAAAATGCATCCAAAAAAAGACTGGTTGTTCCATCAGATTGCGGATGACAGAGACCATAAGGGCTTACGCTTACCTAATAAAGATGAGGTTTCTTATGGAAAAGGAAAAGAAAGACCAGTCTATTTTGCTACAGGAAAAGTCCAGGGACTGGGTAAATTTAAAAACAGGTCTGATGGCGTCGCATCTGTGGCTGGGAAATTCAGCAGTGCGTTTGCACTGGGCAGCAAACTTTTTGATCAGCAAGATCCTCGTTATGCAAAATTGCTCCTTAGCAAATCTATGTCAGCTTACACTTTAGGGCTAAAGAAGCCGGGCGTACAGCAAACTGCCCCCATGGGGGCACCTTATTTTTATGAAGAAGACAACTGGACCGACGATATGGAGCTGGCTGCGGCCAGCCTGTATCAAAAAACAGCCCGAAAAAAATATCTGAAACAGGCTGTTGATTTTGCTGGAAGGGAAAAAGTCAGTCCATGGATGGGAGCCGACACCGCTAGACATTATCAATGGTATCCTTTTCACAATTTCGGACACTATGAAACGATAAAGACGGAAAGGATAAAAAAAGATACCCTTAGTGCTTATTATAGAAAAGGCCTGGAAAAAGTATGGAGTAAAGCGAAAAACAATGCATTTTATAGAGGAATACCTTTCATCTGGTGCTCAAATAACCTGACCAGCGCTTTTGCTATTCAAAGCTATTTATATTTTAATCTGACAGGGGATGAGACTTATGAGGCGCTGGCGCAGGCAAATTTCGATTGGCTATTTGGTTGTAATCCCTGGGGCTCCTCTATGGTTTATGGTCTGCCAGAATGGGGAGATACTCCCGAAGATCCACATTCTGCATTTAGCTATCTACAGGGGTATCCTCTGGACGGAGGCATGGTAGATGGACCTGTCTACGGTCGTATTTATAAGAACCTGATCGGAATAAAACTATATCATCCCGATGAATACGAAGCATTCCAATCGGATCTTGCCGTTTATCATGACGATTTCGGTGATTATAGTACAAATGAACCTACTATGGATGGTACTGCAGCTCTGGTTTATTTGCTGGCGGCATATGATCATCGCACGATTTCTTCCAATCTAAAATTTAGCCTTGATCAGGGGGCCGTAATCAGAGGCGATTCCTCAAAAAAACAATTGGCACTGATATTTACAGGACATGAGTTTGCAGATGGATTGGAAGAAATAAGTACTGTCCTGGAAAGACAGAGGGTGAAAGGATCTTTCTTTTTTACAGGCGCTTTTTACAATAATCCTGAATTTGAAAAAGGCATCAGGAAGTTGTATAGACAACAGCATTATCTGGGACCACATTCTAATGCACATCTGTTGTATGCGGACTGGAAAGAAAGAGATCGTCTACTGATTGATAAAACGACATTTGAGAACGATCTAAGAGCTAATTATAAAGCAATGGCCCGGTTTGGTATTTCTAAGGCTCAGGCAAAGTTCTTTTTGCCTCCCTATGAATGGCATAACCAGAAAGTGAGTGGCTGGACTGAGGAAATGGGCCTGGTATTAATCAATTATACGCCTGGGACGAGGTCAAATGCAGATTATACCTGGCCAGAAATGGGAGCACGTTATGTGGAAACTAAGAAAATCTATCAATCGATTATTGATTATGAAAAGGAGCAATCCTTAAATGGATTTCTGTTGTTGACTCATGTTGGAACGGATGAAAGAAGAAAAGATAAGTTTTATTCTCAGCTGGAACGCTTGATCCATTATCTTAAAGAAAAGGGATATCAGCTGGTGACTATTCCAGATTTGTTGAGATAGTCGTGCTTTCTATTTTGAAATAAATCAATATCTTTGGGGCCTAAGTATTAAAAAGATGACTAAACAAGAAGATAACAACAGTTTTGATTGGGTTTATTACGTTTTAGGCCTGGTTTTCGGCATTTTAACTGCGGCAATAATTTCAGGTGGCTTTCTATGGTCTGTTTTAGGAGGCATTATTGGATTTATTTTCGGTGCTGTTTTCTTAAATGGCATTGTTAAAGGACGTCAATATTAATTTTCTGTTACTGAATAACCTCATTTTTCAATGAAGAAATTAAGCTTTATAGCTGTTTTCGCATTGTTTTCTTCCTTTGCTGTTGCACAGGATGCAAAACTACCTGCCTTGGATTCTAGCCCGGCGGACATCGTTTATTATCCCCTAAATGCGGCAAAGGTAAAAGATGATTCCAGCCCTTCAATTAAGGTGATTTATTCAAGACCGAGTAGAAAAGGACGTGAAATTTTTGGTGTACTGGAACAATTTGGAAAAGTATGGCGCCTGGGAGCAAATGAATGCACCGAAATCAGATTTTTCAAAAATGTAGTAATTGGAGGCAAAAAAATTAAGGCGGGGATCTATAGCTTATATGCCATTCCGGAAAAAGATAAATGGGTAATCATTGTTAATAAGCAAACCGATCGTTGGGGTGCTTATACCTATAATGAAGCAAAAGATGTAGTGAGAGTAGAGGTCCCGGTTAAAACTTTGTCACAGCCAGTAGAAGCATTATCTATGACTTTTGTCCCTCAGAACGAGGGTGCTAATCTGGTCATTGCATGGGATAAAACAACGGTTGAGCTCCCTGTAACGATCAAATAGAAACACTAAAATATAGGAGAGGCCCGGTAAAATGATACCGGGCCTCTTTCATTTAAGGGCGTTTCAACCTTAAGCTCTTCTCCTTCTAAGCAGACTATCTACAAAAACCAATGCCAGAAGCAGGTCGATAAAAAGAAACCCTTTAATAAAGGCAGGGGTTACATATTTCGTGAAATCGAGTTGTTCGGTCTGGAATGTAGTTTTGAAATCCAGATCTGGCAATGTAAAAGTGCTATTACTGAATACATAAACGAGAATAGCCACAATCGTACAAACAAAGAAAGACATGATGCTGTAAATGATGCGCTTATCTACCTTTGTCTTTAAGGCTACAGGGGCGATTTCCAGCTTAACTTGTTCCATTACGTTCCTGGTGAACGACATGGAAGGCTCTTCGAGATCCATTCCGTTCATCTGCTCATCAATCGCAAGAAGTTCCTTATATAAAGAACTGTAAACGGGATCAGAGGCTATTTTAGCTTCCACAGACAGGGTCTGTTCAGGGCTGGCGTTGCCATCAATATAATCCCAGATTTCTTCTTCCATCGTTATCATAATAACTCCTTTACTTCATCTTTTAACAAATATTGTAATTTATCTTTTAGTCTGATTCTTGCCCGATGTAGTTTTACTTTCACGGTATTACTTTCCACGTTTAACGTTTTTCCGATCTCTTCCAGACTTTGTTCACCCTGGTAAAATAAGGTGATGATAGCGGCATCATCAGCAGATAACAATGATATCGCCTGATTCAGGTATACATAGCCTGACCTTTTTTCAACTATATCTGCATTATAATCAGAAATGTGATTTTCCAGCTGGATAATGCTTTCCTCCTCGTCTATTGATTGGACATCAAGGCGCTTTTTACGTAAAAAACTCATCGACGTGGTGTAAGTAATTGTATATAGCCAGGTAGAGAATTTAGCGGTTTGCTTATAAGTTCCAAGAGCACGGTAAGCCTTAATGAAACAATCTTGAGCAATTTCTTCGGCATCTTCCCTGTTCTTGGAAAAACGCATGGCCAACGTAAATACAAAGCGCTGATGACGTTTTACCAGCTCGGAATAAACCGCGGTATTTCCTGACAGGACTTCAGTAATTAAATCGATATCCGATTGCTTTTGCTGCATATATTTTTAAGACGCGCGTCTTTTTTAGAGAGGTTTCTGGGATGAAATGGAATTAGAGTAGATCTTTTTGTTTATCCAGCCAGCTTTTTTCCACTGCATAAGAAAGAATGAGACCGAAACCTCCAAAGATGCTTAAACAGCCAAAGTAAACCGCAACGCTTTCGTCTTCATTTATTCCCATTGCCCTCACTGTAAATAAGGCGATTAATAATCCTAATCCCAGGCCAACCAATAGCAATCCGAATTTTAAACTAAGGAAAGGTTTTGGCGCGCTCGCCCTTGGTCTGGAAAGACCAGGCTCTAATCCACGCTCAATCATGGCCATTTTTTCTTTGTTCGACATATACCTAAGTCCAAATACTAAGGCAGTGGCACACACAAACATGGTTACTGGTACTATTACTTCTGCTCCCATTTTATTTTCAATTTAATTGTTAAAGATCTGTTTTTTTGAACTGATGTTCTGTAAGCTATGACCACATGAAAATCAATCAGGTTACAGTCTTTGTTAAAAAAAATGAAATAGACTCTAATTTATTTAAAAGCTAGGGGAAAACAATTGTTACAGCGCTTCTTAAACGTAAATTAAAGGGGGGTTGTAGGAGATTAAAAATAAAAAGCCGGAAATTTTCCGGCTTTTATCCTTGAGGTTTGGGAATTACTGCAACCGTTAAACGGCTGATGCAATTCATTTTACCTTTGTCGTTATAGATTTTGATTTCCCATACATGAGTTTTAGCCCCAATATGAAGAGGCTTACAAACTCCGGTAACCAATCCGCTTTTGACAGGTCTTAAATGGTTGGCATTAATTTCCAGCCCTACCGCCATATATTTTTCCGGATCAATACACATATAAGA
Source organism: Pedobacter steynii (assembly GCF_001721645.1). Lineage (NCBI taxonomy): Bacteria > Pseudomonadati > Bacteroidota > Sphingobacteriia > Sphingobacteriales > Sphingobacteriaceae > Pedobacter > Pedobacter steynii. The sequence continues at coordinate 1,366,572 of NZ_CP017141.1, forward strand.
CGCGATGCTTCCAAGCGTTTCTGCGAGTACTACTGAGGCCCCACCATGCAGGATCCCGGCCGGCTGATGTGTGCGCTCATCCACAGGCATAGTTGCGGTCAGAAAATCAGCACCAATTTCTGTAAATTGTATGTCCAGTAAGCCGCCAAGATGATTCGTGGGACGATCATTTAGTTGTTCGGGCGTAAATTCGGAGAACCACATCATCAGATATACCTTTCTTTAAGGACGAGTGTATGGTGCATCAGATGGCCGGCAATTACAAATAATAAAGCCCTTACTGTAATTTGGCGATCAGAAGCGGTGCCACTTCTATCCAGTTCATGTTCATTTAAGGATTTGAAAAGGTATAGGTTTGCTTTTCTGAGCAAAGCGAATTCCTCGGATAAACTAAGAAGGCTGCGGTCAGAAAAATGTGCATTTGCCACATAATCGTCTTCCTCAAAACCAGGCAATGCATGTTGTTCCCCACGTGCGAAACAGGTTAATCGGTACACCAGTATGCGTTCGGTATCAATGATATGTCCTGCCATCTCCTTAATTGTCCATTTACCTGGTTGATAGGCATAATCAGCCTTTTCGATCAGGTCATTAAGGAAGTCAGGAAATTCTGTAGCCTGCTTTTCCAATATTGCCAGGATGTTGTCTCCTGAAATTTTACTAATGTAAGTTTCCGCCCAGGCGGGATACTCATGTATTTGAGGTCGGTTCATAAGTAATACTACTTTTTAAGATGATTCTGAATGTTGTGCCTTTTTCCAGTTCGGAGTCTTTGACAAAGATTTGCCCGTTGTGGTAGTTTTCGATAATCCTCTTTGTCAGAGAGAGCCCGAGGCCCCAGCCCCTTTTCCTGGTGGTATATCCGGGTTGGAATACCGCATCGAATTTAGAGCGGGCGATGCCTCTTCCGGTATCTGTAACATCAATAAATACCTCTTCTTTGGTAAGATTTTCTATGATGTTAATATTAATGGAGCCTTCATTTTCAATTGCATTTGCTGCGTTCTTTAAAAGATTTTCTATTACCCAGTCAAATAGAGGAACATTGAGTAAAGCCCGTACCTGCTCGTCACCGGTAATGGTGAAAATAATCTTATCTGAGGTGCGCAATTTAAAATACGCTACAAAGTTATAAATCACCGTATAGACGACATGATCTTCTACTATAGGCTTGGATCCGATTTTAGAAAAACGGTCTGTAATAACCTCCAGGCGCTTGATGTCATTCTCCATTTCAGCAATCAAGGGGTCATCCTCTGCATTAAAACGGGATTTGATCAGCTCTACCCAGGCCATAAGCGACGAAATTGGTGTGCCCAACTGATGTGCAGTTTCTTTGGCCATACCTACCCATACCTGGTCCTGTTCTGCTTTTCTTGCTGAACTGAAAGCCACATAAGCGGTAAGCAGGAACAATCCGATTACACCAAGTTGTATGTAGGGGAAATAGCGAAGCTGAGTTAAGGTCGGCGAATCTTTATAATAAATATACAACCTGCTACCATCAAGACCGATAATTGGTGTAGGTGGATGTTGCTCTTTCATGATTTTTAGCTCTCTGACAAAATAGGCGGGATCATAGGTTTCCCCATCCTTTTTTTGAAGGCCATAATTGGTTTTCGTAGAATCCAGACCCTGATAGGTAAGAATATTTCCTTCGGCATCAACAATGATAATCGGGAGTTTAGTATTGGTTCGGATCAGGTCGATGAGGTCTGTTGTATTCTCATCGTCGTACATCGCCATTGTCTTTTCTGTAACCTTTACATAGAGCTGGAATTGCATTCGCTCTTCACGTTCCATCTTTTTTACAAAAAAATCGCTATATAAAACGGATGCTGTGCCAATCACGATGGCAAAGAACAATAAGAAGAATTTCCAGCGGCGCTTTTTTTCGTATGGATTCATAGGTTATGAGGGCAAATTACAAAATAGCATTCAAAAATTGATGAATAGAAAGGTAACGCGGTAAAAAATATATCTTTGCAGATCGTAATTATGGAAAAGAAAGTAAGAGTAAGATTTGCCCCCAGCCCTACAGGCGGGTTGCATTTGGGTGGTGTACGTACCGCTTTGTTTAATTATTTGTTTGCTAAAAAACACAATGGGACTTTTATCCTTAGGGTAGAAGATACTGATCAGACACGTTTTGTGGAAGGTGCAGAGGAATATATCGTTTCTTGTCTGAAATGGTGTGGAATGTCGCCGGATGAAAGTCCGGAGTTAGGCGGGCCTTTTGAACCATATCGCCAGAGTGAACGTAAAGCCACTTACAAACAATATGCAGATCAGTTAATTGCTGATGGTTATGCTTATTATGCTTTTGACACTCCAGAAGAACTGGATGCGAAACGTAAGGAGATTCCTAATTTTACTTATGGATTGGCTACTCGTGGGCAAATGAGGAACTCGCTCACTTTAACGGAAGGCGAAGTTGCAACTCTTCTGGCGGAGAATACTCCACATGTGGTGAGGATAAAAATGCCGGCAGATGAACTGGTTTCTTTTACGGACCTGATCCGGGGCCATGTTAGCTTCGATACGAATCTGGTAGACGATAAAGTTCTACTGAAAGCAGATGGAATGCCTACTTATCACCTGGCAGTTGTTGCAGATGATAAAGCGATGGAAATCAGTCATATCTTCAGAGGAGAAGAATGGTTGCCGTCAGCTCCGATACATATTTTACTTTGGAGGTACCTGGGATGGGAAGATGTGATGCCGCAATGGGTACATTTACCACTGATCCTGAAGCCGGATGGAAATGGAAAATTAAGCAAGCGCGATGGAGACCGTCTTGGTTTTCCTGTGTACGCACAAAACTGGACAGATCCTAAAACCGGCGACCTGACCAAGGGGTTCAAAGAGCTTGGTTTTATGCCGGAAGCTTTTGTGAATTTACTGGCTATGCTTGGATGGAATGACGGGACAGATCAGGAGCTATTCTCTATGGCCGATTTAATAGATAAGTTCTCAGTGGAACGGATTAGTAAGGCCGGAGCTAAGTTTGACTTTGAAAAAGCTAAATGGTATAATCATGAATGGATTAAACAGAGCGATGCCATACAACTATTGCCTGAAGTAAAAAATGCATTTGTAGCTCAGGGGATAGCAATAAAAGATGATGTTTATCTGGAGCAGGTGATTGACCTGATTAAAGATCGTTGCAATCTCTTAACGGATTTTATTCCACAAAGTGCATATTTTTTTATTGCACCTCAGGAATATGATTTGCCGGCAGTAAAGCCAAAATGGAATGCAGAGAAGGCGGCTTTTTTTACTGCGTATACTTCCTTGATTTCGGAAGGATTATCCGCACTAGAACTGGAAGAAAAGTTCAAGGAACTGGCTGCAACACATAATTTCAAGCCGGGAGAACTAATGCTGCCGTTTAGAGTTATGTTGGTAGGGGGCAAGTTTGGACCCGGAGTGTTCGACATTTCGGTTGCACTTGGAACTACTGAAACCATCGTAAGAATCAATAATGCATTAACAGCATTTGAATAATCCCGTATTTTTCGTTTAAATTGGTATAACAATTGTCCCAGATTTTTGTAAACCAATTTAAACGAAATTTATATGCAGTGGTTCGGTAAAGGAAGTGGTAATATTGAAGACCGACGCGGGATGAGCAGCGGCGGTGTGATTGGAGGAGGAGTAGGTATCATTGTTGTGATACTCGGGCTTCTTTTCGGACAAGACCTGACTGGGCTGGTTAGCCAGTTGCCGGTAGCACAAGAGGTACAGGGAGAAGCTAAGACCGGTGATCCAACAGATAAAGAAGGAAAATTTGTAGATGGTGTATTAGAGTCTACTAATCAGGTTTGGGTTCAACAGTTTGCGCAAATGGGTAAAGAATATGAAAAACCTGTTTTAACTTTGTTTACCAATAGCGTCCAGTCTGCATGTGGAAATGCAAGTGCTGCTGTAGGCCCGTTCTATTGTCCTGGTGACCATAAAGTATATATTGACCTGAGTTTCTATCAGGATTTACAAAATCGTTTTGGAGCTGCGGGTGATTTCGCCCAGGCTTACGTTATTGCCCATGAAGTAGGACACCACGTTCAAAATCTTCTAGGAATTTCGGAGAAAGTACAGCGGGCAAGAGCTCAGCTGAGTGAAAAAGAATACAACCGTCTATCGGTTAAGTTGGAACTACAGGCAGACTTCTTTGCCGGGCTTTGGGCAAACCATGCGCAAAACTTAAAGGACTTCAAATTAGAGGAAGGAGATCTTGAAGAGGCCTTAACCGCCGCAAATGCTATCGGCGATGACAAATTGCAAAAACAAGCTCAGGGAGAAGTTGTACCAGATGCATTTACACACGGTACCTCCGCGCAGCGTATGTACTGGTTTAAGAAGGGGTTTGAGACCGGAGACATCAGACAAGGAGATACTTTTAATTCCAGCCAGCTTTAATATAGCCGGATATACTTGCTTATCATTCTGAAATTCCATCATATAAAGTCTTATGATGCGTTTAATTTGAAGATAAGCGGCAAGCTATTTGCAAGTTTTTTGATATAAAAGAAGTCTAAACACCTTTTATTCTTCAAACTTGTATAACTTTAGCACTAAACTATTGCACAATTATGCATTGGCAACTGAACGATTCAGTCGCCTTATTTATTTTTAATAATGATACTAATTGTAGATGATACCCCCGAGAACCTGATCTCACTAAAAAAGGTTCTGGAGAAAAATAATTTTGAAGTAGATACCGCATCATCAGGAGAAGAGGCCTTAAAAAAAGTTCTGAAAAATGAATACGTACTGATTATTCTGGACGTACAAATGCCTGGGATGGATGGCTTTGAGGTAGCAGAAGCTATTTCAGGCTATAGTAAAGCAAGAGAAACAGCGATTATCTTTCTTTCGGCGGCTAATACTGAAAATAAATTTATTACCAAGGGGTATTCCTCAGGCGGGCTTGATTATATTACCAAGCCTGTTGATATGGACATTCTGCTTTTGAAAGTAAAAACATTTTACCGCATTTATGAGCAAAGCCGGAAGCTGATCGAGATCCAGAAGGCGTTACTGGACGAAATTGAATTTCGTAAGCAGGCCGAAAGAAAAAAAGATGAATTTATCAGTATCGCCAGTCATGAACTGAAAACACCTTTAACCAGTGTTAAAGGATATGTACAATTGCTGGAAAGGAGCATAGAAAAAGGCGACGTTCCTACTTTAAAAAAACATCTGGTGAAAGCTCAGATCCAGCTGGAAAAACTGAATGAGCTCATCACCGATTTGCTGGATATCTCAAAAATTGAAAGTGGAAAGTTGAAATTCAACAAGCAACCTTTTATGATAGATGCTTTACTTGATAGCGTCACAGAAATCATTCACCAGTCCAATCCCGAATTTAAGATCATCAGAACCGGAACTGCCAGAAAGGAAATCTGTGCAGATGAGATGCGGATAGAGCAGGTTATCATCAATTTCTTAACGAATGCGATTAAGTATTCTCCCGGCACCAGTGAGATCCACATCAAAGTGGAGGAACGTGGGGATCATATTTATGTAGGTGTTAAGGACTTTGGGATTGGCATTGATGCCGATCAGCAAAAAAACGTATTTGAAAAGTTTTATAGGGTAGAAGAGACCGCCATCCATTTCCAGGGATTAGGAATCGGACTTTATATCTCTGCTGAAATCATTAGAAGACATGATGGTGAAGTAGGGGTTCAGAGTATCCCTGGGGAAGGTTCAGAATTTTATTTTAGTATTCCACTATACTCCACATCCGAGACGGATTAAAACTATAAACCCTTAGTATGCAAAATAAGCAAAAATCTTTAAAAGGAAACCTGCGCGTTGGATTGGGACTGTCATTACTGTTATTATTTATTAGCTCGCTTGCTTCGTATAATAGTATCAGGAACCTGATCCGGAGCGGCGAGACAGTACAACATAGTAATGAGGTGATCTCGGGTTTAGAAGAAGTCATTTCCACGCTGAAAGATGCAGAAACTGGTCAACGAGGATTCCTGCTGACAGATGACGAGACTTTTTTAGAACCTTATAACGGAGCTAAGGAACGCTCAATAACCCTGTTGACAAATGTTGAAGCGCAGACAATTGATAATCCTGTTCAGCAGAAAAATATAAAAAAGCTGGAAGAGATCATTAAAGAACGGTTAAAGATCCTGGAACAAACTATTACTGTTAAAAAGAGGGGGGGGAATGTTAGTGTTGCGGAGCTATTGAACGGCAAAAACTATATGGATAGTGCCCGTTCGATCATTAAAAGCATGGAAATGGAAGAGAAACGGTTATTGGATGAGCGTACTGCGGATTTGAATAAAATAGCCGGATATACGCCAATTCTGATCGTTTTTGCCGCCTTATTAGCGATATTGATTACCATTTTCTTCTATCGGAGGGTTTCTTCTGATTTCAACGAACGACTGAAACTGGAAGAGGAACTAAAAGATATCAATAAAGAAATTGAACGGAGAGTAAAAATGATCCGAGATCTTGCCGCACAAATTTCTAAGGGAGATTATCATGTGAGGTTGGATCAGGATCAGAAAGATGATCTTGGAAAAGTTGCCGTTTCGCTGAATGCTATGGCAGAATCTTTACAGTATTCTTTTGCACTCCTGGAAGATAAAGAGTGGTTGCAATCCGGTATCGCAAGTCTGAATGACCAGATGGTTGGGGAAAAAAGTATTCCTGAACTGGCAAATGATATTTTAGAAAGTATCGTTGAACGGACTCAGAGCCATGTTGCTGCTTTTTATCTTTTAGAGGAAGAGTGCTATCTGAGTCCTGTGGCAGGTTATGCATTGTTGGATTTTGAATCGAAAAACCGCCTGAAACTGGGTGAGGGGTTGGCCGGGCAGGTCTGGAAATCGGGAAAACAGATCCTGCTCAATGAGATTCCCGATGAAGAACTCACCATCAGCTATGCGGCAGGGAATACCAAACCACGTAATGTAGTTGCAGTACCCGTTTTTCGTAATGAAGAAGTGGTGGGCGTGATAGAACTAGGGTCTTTAAATACCTTTTCTCCGTTGCAGCTGGAATTTCTTCAGAACATTTCGGTCAATATTGGGATTGCAATTCATGTTTCCCAGAACCGGAAAAAATTACAGGAATTTCTGGAAGAAACTCAGGCACAAGCCGAGGAGCTGCAGGCGCAGCATAGTGAATTGGAGGGTTTAAATGCAGAACTGGAGGCACAAACTCAAAAAATCCAGACTTCTGAAGAGGAGTTAAGGGTGCAGCAGGAAGAATTACTGCAAAGCAACCAGGAGCTGGAAGAACGAACCAGCTTGCTGGAAGAGAAAAACCAGCTGATCCAGGAAAGAAACATGGACATCCAGCATAAAGCAGAGCAGCTGGAACAAAGCACAAAATACAAATCGGAATTTCTGGCGAATATGTCTCATGAATTGAGAACACCCTTAAATTCGATTCTCTTGCTGTCTAAATTGATGTCGGATAATAAAGAACTGGACAAAGAATATATCGAATATGCAGATGTAATTCAGAGCTCAGGTCAGGGATTACTGGCGTTGATTGATGAAATCCTTGATCTTTCCAAGATTGAAGCAGGGAAAATGAAATTAGAGTTTGCAGAAGTCAGTATGACTGAAGTCTCTACGGATATGCGCTCTTTGTTTTTACCTTTGGCAGAAGACAAAAAATTACAACTGATTGTAGAGACAGAGGAGAACCTTCCCAATATCCATACGGATAAAATGAGGCTGGAACAGGTGCTTAAAAATTTGCTTTCCAATGCGATTAAATTCACTGGCAAAGGAAAAGTAAGCCTGACGATCAGAAAGGATGATTCCAATAAATTTGTACTGTTTAAAGTAACTGATACAGGAATTGGCATTCCTGCCGATAAGCAAAACCTTATTTTTGAAGCCTTCCAACAGGCAGATGGTTCTACCCGCCGCAACTTTGGTGGTACCGGACTAGGCTTGTCTATTAGCAGGGAATTGGCTAAACTTCTGGGAGGTGAGATTGAACTAAGCAGTAAAGAACATGTCGGTAGCGAATTTACCCTTACCTTACCTATACATCAGTCGGACGCGATCAGCTCTGGTGTGGAAGAGGAGCTGATAAGTAAGGTTACTTATGTGGAGAAAGCAGTTGAAGAACCGGAGGAACGGTTTACCGTTGATAAAATCCCTCAGGAAATTGAAGACGATAGGCATAAAATCCAGCCTGGAGATCAGGTTATCCTGATCATTGAAGACGATACGAATTTTGCTAAAACACTCTTGAGCTTCACCAGAAAGAGAAATTATAAAGGGATTGTGGCAGTCAGAGGTGATGTAGGGATTGAATTGGCAAATCTTTATAAGCCCCTCGCCATTCTCCTTGATATCCAATTGCCTGTTAAAGACGGTTGGCAGGTGATGGAAGAGTTGAAAGCAAACCCTGCTACCAGACCTATTCCAGTACACATTATGTCTTCTCTGGAAGTAAAGAAAGAAAGTCTGCTAAAAGGAGCTGTTGATTTTATCAATAAGCCTGTGGCCCTGGAACAGATGAAACAAATCTTTCAGAAATTGGAATATGCCTTGAGCAGATCTCCGAAGAAAGTATTGATTGTAGAAGAAAATAAACAGCATGCGGAAGCATTGAGTTACTTTTTGAGCAATTATAACATCCAGACAGAGGTCGTCAATAATGTGGGGCAAAGTATTGGTGCGTTGCATAAAAAAGAGGTGGACTGCGTAATTCTGGATATGGGCATTCCGGATAAGAATGCTTATGAAACTTTAGAAACGATTAAAAAAAGTGAAGGACTGGAAAACTTGCCCATTATTATTTTTACCGGTAAAAATTTATCTAAAGGAGAAGAGATCCGAATTAAACAGTATGCAGATTCTATCGTTGTAAAGACCGCACATTCCTATCAGCGAATCCTGGATGAAGCGGGGCTTTTCCTACACCTTGTGGAGGAAAAGCAGACGGAGATGAAATCTAAAAAACCGATTTCAGATAGGCTGGGAGGACTATATGAGGTCCTTAATAACAAGACCGTGCTAATTGCTGATGATGACGTCCGGAATATTTTTTCTCTTACTAAAGCGCTCGAACAGCATAAAATGAAAGTGTTGGCAGCGACGGATGGAAAAGAGGCGCTCCAGATCCTTAAAGAAAACCCATTGGTAGATATTGTGCTCATGGATATGATGATGCCGGAGATGGACGGATATGAGAGTACAAGGGAGATTAGAAAGATAAATGCCTATAAACAATTGCCTGTTTTAGCTGTTACAGCGAAAGCAATGATGGGAGACCGGGAAAAATGTATTGCCGCCGGAGCCTCTGATTACATTTCCAAACCTGTTGATATTGATCAGCTGATCTCCTTACTCAGAGTTTGGCTTTATGATAAAGTTTAAATAGAATGCTCACCGTATTTTAAAATATATGGCCGATAATAAAATATTAATAGTTGACGACGATAACAGGAATATTTTTGCCCTGTCTGCAGTGCTAAAAGCAAAAGGATATAAATGCTTATCTGCCACTGGAGGAGAAGAAGGCCTTGATCTTTTAAAAAAAGAAAAGGGAATTGCTGTGGTATTAATGGACATGATGATGCCGGGAATGGATGGTTATCAGGCAATGGCCGAAATGAATGACCACCCGGAGTTGAAAGATATTCCGGTCATTGCTGTTACAGCGCAGGCAATGCTTGGCGACCGGGAGCGATGTATTAACGCCGGAGCGGTTGGCTATGTCTCTAAACCGATAAATGTAGAGGAATTAACGAAACTGCTTACTCAGTATATCTAATCTGATTTGGAATTACCCGTTATTAATGATGAACAAATTGAAATCCTGCTCTCAGATCTTCTGGAGCAATATGGTTACGACTTTACCGGATATTCCAGAGCTTCTTTAAAAAGAAGAATCATTCGGCTTTATGCGCTGGATAAAGCCCTTAGTTTTGCGGAATTCAGGTATCAGGTTAATAATGACCCTGGTTATTTTAAACGATTTGTAGAACAGATTACGGTGAATGTGACGGAAATGTTTAGGGACCCTCAGTTCTTTAAAGCATTGAGAGAGATTGTTCTTCCAAAACTAGGTACTTATCCTTTTATCAGAATCTGGCTGGCAGGCTGCTCGACGGGCGAGGAGGCATATTCCATTTCCATTGTTTTAAAAGAGCTGAACCTGCTGCATAAATCACTGATTTATGCCACAGACTTAAACCCTGCAGTTTTGGAAAAAGCAGCACAGGGAATGTTTGCTCTTGGGCAGATGAAACAGTATTCCGAAAATTATATTGCAGCAGGAGGGATAATGGATTTTTCTACGTACTATAGTGCCAATTATTCGCTTGCTAAATTTGATGAAGAGCTGAAGAGCAAAATTATCTTTTCTACACACAATCTGGTCTCGGACCATTCTTTTAATGAATTTCAGCTGATTCTTTGTCGTAACGTTCTGATTTATTTTGACAGAGATCTTCAAAATAATGTACTCGAGTTATTTGATCAGAGCCTGGAAGATCTTGGATATCTGGCCCTTGGTACAAAGGAAACAATTGAATTTTCAGGCATTAATAAAAAGTATAAAAGGTTGCCAGCCAATAAAATATGGAGGAAAATTAGCTCATGAGGAAATGTGAAGCATTTATTATTGGAGGATCAGCAGGAAGCCTGGACGTACTTTTAAAGGTGCTTCCTGATATTCGTCCTGATATTTCTTTTCCCATAATCATTGTGATTCACAGAAAACATGGTGCCGATTCCCTTTTGCCTGATCTTTTGTCATCCAGAACAAAACTCATTGTAAAAGAGGTGGATGAGAAAGAAAAAATTGTGGCGGGAACTATATATGTTGCCCCCTCAGATTACCACCTATTGGTAGAGATGGATCGCACATTTTCTTTGGATTACTCTGAAAAAGTAAACTATTCCAGGCCTGCAATAGATGTAACTTTTCAAACCGCTGCAGAAGCATATAAAAATAAACTGGTCTGTTTGCTGCTTTCGGGTTCAAATGCCGACGGAGTAAAAGGACTGAAGACGGTAAAAGCATGGGGAGGAGAGGCTGTAATTCAGGATCCTGAGTCTGCTCAGGTCGCCTATATGCCTGAACAGGCAAAGAAACATGTTGAAATAGATCGCATTTTACGCATAGAAGATGTTGCAGAATTTATAAATTTACTGCGATAGATCATAAAAAAGAATAAATGGGGAATTCAAAAAAGGTTTTTGTATTTGATGATAACGCGGATATATTGGAGTTATGTACAATTATTCTGGAAGATGCAGGATTTGAAGTTAAGACGTCATCGACTTCCAATCAGATTGTTGATCAGGTGATGGCCTGTATGCCGGATATCATCTTTATGGATAACTGGTTGCCTGATGTAGGCGGAATAGACGCCACCAGAGAATTGAAAGGACACCCGACCTTAAAAAACATTCCTGTAATTTACTTTACGGCCAATAACGATGTAAAGTCATTGGCCGAACAGGCGGGCGCTGACGGGTATCTCTCAAAACCCTTTGATATCCAGGAGCTGGAAAATATCATCAATAAGCACCTGGGAATATAGTCTTTAATTTTTCATTCTACCCTTTTCTTCTTCTACACCTGTAGCTCTTCTTCTGGCCGGTTTAAGCTCATTCTTGCCAAATTTATAGGAGAAGGTTATTCTTGCTACACGGGTTTCATTTTTCTGGTTAAGCTGATAGCTTAGCCCCGGATAGGTACTTCCTAAGCGGGTAACCTGAGTATTAAACACGTCACTCAGCGCTAGCTTTATATTGATTTTTTTATCCATTAGTGATTTGCTCATGCCGATATCAAAGCTATGGCGCTCACCAATGGTTAAAGTCCCATATTCCAAAGGAGATTCATACCTGGCACTTAATTCTGCATTCAAATCTGGATTGATGATAAAAGTATGTTGTGACTTGATTACAAAAGAGGTTTTGGAAGTATTTAATGGTTTTCCAGCAAGGTCAGGAGTATTAAATTTTAAATGAAAAACGTTGAGATTGTTATTGGTTTGCCACCATTTAAAAATGTTGACAGGTATATTAAGATTTGCTCCGTAAACGATGTTTTCGGCCAGGTTGGCATTGGTCTGAAAAAGCGCTTTTTTTTCTTCATTTGGCAAAAGGACTTCAGTAATCACATCTTTTACAAGGCTGTAATTCAAGCTAAGCGAATAACGTTTTAGGGTATAGTTAGCTTCAAAGTTGTGGGTATACTGCGGATTAAGAAAAGGATTCCCCTGATTATAAGTGTATTGATCAAGATAATAGACAAACGGATTCAGGGCATCGTAACTTGGACGGTCTATTCTTCTACTATAGGATATGCCTATTGTCTGATCTTTTGTTAAAGTTTGGTTGATGAATACACTTGGAAAGAAATCCAGATAGGACCTTTTAGTAATTTTGTTTTCTGTAATCGAATTGCCCTTAGAATTGGTCTGTTCTGCTCTTAACCCCAACTGAATGCTGGTTGTTTTAAATTGCTTGCTCAGGTTAAAATAGGCAGCATTCACGTTTTCATCATAAATAAACTGATTGCTACGTAGTGGGTCATTTTGCCACTGACTTTCTTTAAGCTCTTCAGCAATAAAGTTATTGTCGGTTTCTACAGCGCTGCTTTTTATCCCGGTTTCGAGCTTTAATGTTTTGCTGAGGGGTAAAGTATAATCTACTTTAAAAGCTTTAATGTCAATTCTGGAAGGGCTTTGGTTTCTTAAGAAACTGGTTGGCTTTAGTTCCCCGCCATTGGCGTATATAAACCGATTGATATAATTTGCATCATCACCTGAATGGTAGCGTGAATAATCCAGGTCAACGGTGATTTCCTGTCCGGAAGTATCCAGGACTGATTTGTAATTCAGGTTATAAGCGTAATTTTGATAGTCGCTTTTAATAAGGTTCCTGGCTAATACGGCTGAGTCTGGCTGGAGGAAAGAGCGGCCGATCCAGGTATTGTTATCCATCATATCATTTGATGTATTTGCATAACCGCTGAATAAAATGCCCAGGGTATTGTTCTTATTCAGGAAGATATCCATTCCTGCTTTGAAATTGTTGCTGTTATTCTTTCGTACATCCCTGGAAGATTGTGCAAAATAAGTTTTTGCTGCCTCTTGCCCTGAAATACGATCGATGGTCATGGTTTGGTTTCTTTTGGTACCGCCAAAATTATAGTTCCCAAACAGATTTATCTTTTCTGATCTGTGGTTTAAGTTCAGGCTGGCATTTTCGTTTAGATTTTTACCATAGCCCAATGTTCCTGAAACGTTTCCATTGGTTCCGCCGTTTTTACTTTTTCTAGTCTTGATATTGATAATGCCGGAATTTCCTGATGCCTCATATTTTGCAGATGGATTGGTGATAAGTTCAATGCTTTCTATTTGTGAGCTTTGCATGCTTCTCAACAGATTACTTACGTCTGCATTACTCATATAAGTTTGTTTTCCATCTATCTGAATCAGCACCCCTTGTTTGCCTTGCATAGAAATATTGTCATTCTGGTCTACGGTCACTCCAGGCGCTTTTTGCAGCACTTCTAAAGCAGTGCTTCCGGTCATTAAGCTGCTGTTCTCTACATTCATGACCAATTTATCTGTTTTGCGTTCAAATAAAGGTCGTGCAGAGGTGATTTTTACTTCACTGAGGTCTTTGCTACCTGAGCTCAAACGGAGGTCCTGAAGCGTGATATTTATGTTTTTCGCATCTACTTTAAAAAGAGCACTTTTTGAAGTAGAATAACCCATGAGGGAAGATTTTATATAATAGTTTCCAGGATTTATCTGAAGAAAACGGAATTTTCCAAAAGCATCGGTAATTGCGGATTTTACAAGAGTGGAGTCCGCTTGATTAAACAAAGCCACTGTAGCGTAATCTAACGGCTTTTTCTGATCATCAGTTACCGCTCCGCTTATAGTGGCCTGAATAGTGTTATCTTGTCCTAGAGCTACTCCTGATCCTATAAAAAGAAATAAAAGATTTAAATAAAGTGTTTTCATGAGTTCTGGTTCAGTTAAGAAAGCACATGAAAATCCCAATAGTGTAAAATTACACATCAAATGACGAAGAAAAATCAGGTCTGTTTGAAAACGGATTGTTTCCAGTTGCTTTCAAGTATAAGACGATAGCAAAGTCTAAAGGTTACAATCAATTGGTGTTTTTGTAAAAATAAGGCTCAATATAGCAGAAAAGCCTCCGGTGATTTTAACACAGAAGGCTCCTTTAAAAATGATATCGGAAGTTATTTTACACCGAGAACATCTACTCCTTGTTCAAAAATTACATCTACCGGAATACCTTTTTGAGTCAGGCGGTCTAAATCTTTCTGAAGTTCAGGACTGATCACTGCTTTTTCTTTTTGTGTCTTCTCTACAGCGACTTTATCTCCGTTCCCCTGAAGTGTAATGATCAGCTTGCTTAACTTATTCATTGCAGCCTCGAACTTAGTAAAGTCTACTTTATAGGTGCCGTTTGCATTACGGATGAATGCTCCGTTCTCTTTAAAGAAATTGAAACATTGCATATTGGCTTTTCCATGTGCACTGGCAGCACCAAATCTAACTGAACGAAGAATTCCAGCCATATAAGTCGTATAAAAGGTCTTGATATCGCCGCCTTCCAGTTCTCCTTTTTTAAGTAATCCGGTAACCATATACAGGCCTAATACGTCAGCTTTACCTTCTTCCAGCCATGAGTATTGTTCCTGTAGTGCTTCTTTTACAAAGCCTTTTCCAGTAATGGTTTTTTTGATCCCCAGACCGTGTGCCACCTCATGGAACATGACATTAGAAAAGAAAGCATCGAAATTAACGTATTGTTGTTGGTCTTTATCGATTAACTCTTTTGCAATTGGAACGAGGATTTTGTCAAATTTTGCTTTCATCGCATTTTTTAACTGAGAGCGTCTGGTTCCCTTTTTTTGCTGAATGATTTCATCATTAGGAAGGTTTACCGCAATGGTTTTGGATCCGGCATTACAATCACCTGCATAATAAACAACATCGTAAGCGTTTAATTCCGAATCTGTACCTGGTTTTTCTTTTTTATACTTGGCCTCAACAGGCAGGCCCTCCTGCAACTGCGGTAACATGCTGACATATTTTGCAAGCCGTTTGCTCCATACTTTATCCTTCACCAATACATAAGCTTCATAAGAAGCTCTGGCATTGAATAATTTATCTTCATAGTTCTCAATTGGGCCGATAATAATATCGAGATTGTTGGTTTTCATATCTAACCAGGCGTAATCACTTGCAGTATAATCATCGGATACCAGTGCATCAGCACGTAAGTTCAGGTATTTTTTAAACCCAGCATCTTCAGCAAGCAATGCGGCCTGTTTAAGCAAAGAAGATGCATTTTGTAATTCCGATGCATATAAGACATGATAAGGAATAGAAGTCAGTTTTCCTGTACTGTCTTTTTTGACAACAGAATATTGACCGAGTTTGTCTTTTACATCTGATTTCTCCAATTCTGCTTTTGTCATTCCTGCAGGATAAAAGCTAGCAGCATCCGGTTTAGCTCCAATGCCTGGAATAAATGGTTTATCTCCATTTAACCGATCCCATGGACCATAGTTGATCCAAACAAAAGCTTTTGTTTTTTCATCCTTTATGGTACTTAATAAGCTGTCCCGCTGTGGATATGCCTGTTTCCAGAAAAGCTCATCCATGATTTGAGCGGCCTGGATTAGTAAAGGTAAAATCTTACGTTCGTTGGCCGATAATTCATTTAGATTAGTACTCAGCTTAACTTTTTCATAAATCGCGATCCTCTCATTTACATACCGTTGCAAACTATCTTCGTTGGAATTGATTTCTTTGGCTGAGGTATTGGTATTTCCCTGGGGATTGCTGCAAGAAGAAATTCCTGTCACAAGGGCGCATCCGGCAATAATAAGCGTTACTTTGCTTAAGTTCTTCATATTGAATTTTCGTTTTTTTATCGACTGCAAAGCTACATCAATTGCCCGCATTTTGTCGTTATCCTTTTGTTGTTCTCCTAATAAGATGGCAACTAAATTAGTAAAAAATAGTAATTTCACCACTTCTATACTTCTATTATGATACAACCCCACAAATTTACAAGAAGCAGCCTGCTTATTTTTCCTATGTTCCTGCTGGCCGCCTGTTCTTCGAATAAATATGCCGCGACAAATAAAATATATAAGAATCAGGCAAATAGTTTTGCAGAGATGGTAAAGGCAGCGCCTCCGGCCAATCAAACCGTTGCGACATTAGAGCCTTCACTACAGTCCTGGGTCGGTTCTGTTAACTTTGGTATCCGCAGGCCCAATTTTGTCATTATACACCACACCGCGCAGGATTCTTTGGATCAGACTGTAAAAACCTTTATCAACAAAAAGGCAGGAGTGAGCGCGCATTACGTGATTGGAAGAGATGGTAAGGTGGTTCAGATGGTGAATGATTACCTTAGGGCCAATCATGCAGGTGTTGGGAAATGGGGAAATGATTCGGATCTGAATTCTTCTTCTATCGGAATTGAGCTCGATAACAATGGAAAGGAACCCTTTGCAGATGCCCAGCTGAGAAGTTTGGTGGAACTTCTTGCGGCGCTAAAAAAACGATATAATATCCCTGCTGCTAATTTTATAGGTCATTCGGATATTGCCCCAAGAAGAAAAATAGATCCTTTGAATTTCCCATGGAAAGTCTTAGCTAAAAAAGGCTTTGGCTTATGGTACGACGATGTGTTGGAAATGCCTCCGGTAGATTTTAATGCAGAACTGGCATTAAGAGTCATTGGTTATGATGTAAGTAATCTTGCTTCGGCAACTGTAGCTTTTAAAATTCATTTTGTGCAAACAGATATCTCTCCTGTACTCACACCTACAGATAAGCTGATCTTATATAATCTATACACGAAATATTTATAGATTCGCTCTGATTTGGCTAAGGATCAGACTGTAACCAGGGACATAAAAAATCCGGATCAGAGTTTTTTCTCCGATCCGGATTTTCAATAAAATAGAACATTTATGATATTAGTCTACTTGTTTCCTTTTGCCCAGGCATCTTTTAAGCCAACGGTCCGGTTAAATATCAGGTGTTCAGAAGTAGAGTCCTTATCTACACAATAGTATCCTTTTCTAATGAATTGATACCTAGAGTCGATATCTGCATTTGCTAAATAAGGTTCTATATAGGCCTGCTTAATAACGTCAATGCTATTTGGGTTCAGGTAATCCTTAAAGTCTCCTTCTTCTGAATCCGGAGATTCTACAGTAAACAAACGGTCATAAGTTCTGATTTCTGCATTTTTCGCATGTTTCGTGCTTACCCAGTGAATGGTTCCTTTAACGTTAATGCCACTGGTATCTTCACCACTTTTAGATTCAGGAATATAGGTGCAGTGTATTTCAGTTACCTTTCCTTCCGGATCTTTGCGGAAGTCTTCACATTTCACGATGTAAGCATGTTTCAGTCTTACCGTTGCACCGGGAGCCAATCTGAACCATTTTTTTGCCGGTTCTTCCATGAAATCCTCACGTTCAATCCATAATTCATTGCTGAAAGGAATTTCTCTGATGCCGCCTTTGTCGTCTGCTTCAGGATTATTTTCTCCATGAAGAATTTCTTCCTGGCCATCAGGATAATTGGTAATGATGAGTTTAATCGGGTCTAATACCGCCATTACCCGGTTTGCCGTTTTATTCAAATGTTCACGAACACAAAATTCAAGTAAACTCAGTTCGATCAGATTTTCTCTTTTGGCAATTCCGATTCTTTCGCAGAATTCACGGATACTTTCCGGGGTGTAACCTCTTCTTCTCAATCCGCTGATGGTCGGCATACGTGGGTCATCCCATCCGCTAACCACACCTTCATTTACCAGTTGCAGTAACTTTCTTTTACTCATCACTGTATAAGAGAGGTTCAAACGGGCAAACTCATATTGTTTTGAAGGAAAAATTTCCAGGTGCTCAATAAACCAATCATACAATTCCCGATGAGAGACATATTCAAGAGTACAAATAGAATGAGTAATGGTTTCTAGGCTATCACTTTGCCCATGGGCAAAATCATACATCGGATAGATGCACCATTTGTTTCCTGTACGGTGATGCTCGGCATGTTTGATGCGATAAATAATCGGATCGCGCATGATCATATTGGGACTGGACATATCAGCTTTGGCCCTTAGAATGCGGGCCCCATCTGCAAATTCACCAGCTTTCATGCGGGCAAAAAGATCCAGATTTTCTGCAATACTGCGGGAACGATATGGACTGTCTTTGCCTGCTTCAGTCGGTGTACCTTTTAATGCTGCAATTTCCTCCGCGCTGCTGTCATCTACATAAGCAAGACCTTTTTCGATTAGCTGAACCGCAAAATCATATAACGTGTCGAAATAATCTGAGGTAAAAAGCTCATTTTTCCATTCAAATCCAAGCCATTTAATGTCTTCCTGCTGGCTGTCTACATATTCGGTTTTTTCCGTTATCGGGTTGGTGTCATCAAACCTAAGGTTTGTATAACCTCCATATTTTTTAGTCAGACCGAAGTTCAGGCAGATTGCCTTCGCATGTCCGATGTGCAAATATCCATTGGGTTCTGGCGGGAAACGGGTAATTAACGTTTCGTATTTTCCGCTGCTTAAATCGTTCTCAATGATCTCCTCAATAAAGTTCAATGATCTTTCCTCACTCATAAAAACTGTAAATTTAGTCTTCAAAGTTAACATAAAAGCGCTAATTTACTTACATTTACAGCCTACTATTCGTATATTTTATGAGCAACACATTAAACAGACCTATCAGGGTTTTAGTGGCTAAAGTTGGATTGGATGGGCATGACAGAGGAGCTAAAGTAATCGCTACTTCCTTAAGAGATGCCGGAATGGAAGTGATTTATACCGGATTGCGCCAGACCCCGGAGATGGTGGTAAACACAGCTTTACAGGAAGATGTTGATGCGATTGGTGTATCTATTTTGTCGGGTGCTCACATGACTGTCTTTCCTAAAATTGTTGAAATCATGAGACAAAAAGAGGTCAAAGATGTTTTGCTTACTGGCGGAGGAATTATTCCGGAAGCTGACATGAAAAAACTCAAAGATATTGGAGTGGGTGAGTTGTTCGCCCCGGGTACTACCATGGAAACCATCGTAAATTATATTACAGGTTGGGTCGTCGAAAACAGAAACTTTTAGATTATGGCATATCAGAATATCTTAGCAGAAATAAGGTCACAGGTGCTTTATGTGACCATTAACAGAGAATTAAAGCTGAATGCTTTAAATAAAGAAACTTTAGCCGAATTGGCAGATGTGATTGCTTTTGCAGCGCACAATGATGAGGTAAGAGCAGTTTTGCTGACTGGAGCAGGTGAAAAAGCCTTTGTAGCAGGAGCGGATATCTCAGAGTTCGCTGCCTATACCGCTGAACAGGGAGAAGTTTTAGCCAGAAATGGACAGAATAGCGTATTTGATGCCATAGAAAACTGTCCGAAACCAGTTATTGCGGCGATTAATGGATTTGCTTTAGGAGGCGGACTGGAACTGGCTATGGCCTGTCATATTCGTGTAGCCTCAGAAAATGCCCGGTTGGGATTACCTGAAGTCTCATTGGGGTTGATTCCCGGATATGGAGGGACGCAAAGACTGACTCAATTAGTTGGAAAAGGAAGGGCGATTGAAATGATCACCACTGCTGATATGATTACCGCCGCACACGCAGAAAAAATTGGATTGGTAAACCATGTGGTCCCTGCTGCTGAATTGTTATCAAAAGTGGAAGAAATTCTGGCAAAAATAAAACTACGGGCCCCATTGGCAATTGCCAGTGCGGTAAAAGCAGTAAATGCATCCCTTCTTTTTGATGAAAATGGATTTGAAACGGAGATCCGAGAATTTGGTAAGTGTTTTGATACAAATGATTTTAAAGAAGGTACAACTGCTTTTTTAGAAAAAAGGAAACCAGCGTTTTTAGGTAAATAAACCTTGTTTATAGTTCATCTAAAGCCCATTGAATACCATTTCGATGGGCTTTTGTTATAGCCAAAAACTGACCTTTTATTAGGTCAGACAATTTAAAAGTGTAGAAAATATTTCCCATACTAAAAAATGTATTTATATTTATCTTATTATTATGCAGTAAACTATTTTATTTCCCTATGAGAAAAATATTAATTGTTGATGATGAAATAAACATTGGTTTATTACTATCTAAGTTTTTAACCCGAAATTCATTTAGTGTCTCAACAGCTACAAGCGGTGTTTCCGCGATGGAATATCTGGCAAAGGAAAGTTATGACCTTGTGCTGTGCGACTATCGTTTAGAAGATACCGATGGGAAGGAGATGCTAATCAAAATTAAGGAAAGTTATCCAAGCACCGGTGTCATTATTATCACTGGTTATTCTGATATTAAGCTGGCTGTGGAACTCATCAAACTGGGAGCCTATGATTATATTACGAAGCCACTTTATCCGGATGAAATATTAAATACCATTAATAAAGCGATAGACACACAAACCGCTTTAAACGAAAATAGAGTAGAGACACCGGCAGAAGCTCCAAAGCAAAAAGGGAGCAAGCAGATCTATAACCAGACGGATAATTTCGTCGCAGGGCAAAGTACAGCATCCAAAGAGCTTTTAAAACAGATTCAGTTAGTAGCCCCAACTGCATATAGTGTAATTCTTACCGGAGAAAGCGGAACCGGAAAAGAATCGGTGGCAATGGCTATTCATCTAAACAGTCCAAGAAAAAATAATCCTTTTGTGGCAATGGACTGCGGTTCCTTAACTAAGGAGCTTGCGGGAAGCGAATTTTTTGGTCATGAAAAAGGATCTTTTACCGGGGCCCTTTATACCAAAATTGGCCATTTTGAAATGGCAAATGGGGGTACACTCTTCCTGGACGAAGTGGGAAATCTTTCCTATGAAATTCAAGCTGCGTTGTTGAGAACAGTTCAGGAACGTAAAATTAAAAGAATCGGAAGTACAAAAGAGATTGATCTCGATGTAAGGATCATCGTCGCGACCAATGAAAACCTGACAAATGCCATTCAGAAAGGCCGGTTCAGAGAAGATTTATACCACCGTTTTAATGAATTTTCGATTAGTCTTCCGCCATTGAGTCAGCGTGGACGTGACATTATGGTCTTCGCCAATACTTTTTTAGAAGTAGCTAATCAGGAACTGAACAGAAACGTACAGAGTTTTTCTGAAGAAGTCGAAGAGTGCTTCTTAACTTATAACTGGCCGGGAAATGTGAGGGAATTAAAGAACGTGGTAAGAAGAGCAACCCTGCTCACGGAAACACAGGAAATTCAGTTAAAAGCTCTTCCTCTGGAGATCTCTACCTATGCAAAAGCGTCTGCTATGGAGAGCTCGATTTCGCGTACGGAGAAACCAAGAGATTTGAAGAATGCAGCCTTAGAGGCTGAATATGAAGCAATATTGAAGGTATTGAGAGAGGTGAACTTTAATAAAACCAAGGCAGCGAAAATCCTGAACATTGATAGGAAAACGCTCTATAATAAAATGAGGGCGATCAATCTGGAAACCTAAACGCCAATGTCATTATTTACCTACAAACAAAGGAATAACATCACCCTGTTGATTATCATTGTTCTGGGGTGCTTAATTGCATATTCCTTACAGGGGATATTTAGCTCTATTCTGGGGACATTGGTATTGTATACGATTTTGCGACCGGCATTTCTATACCTGGTAGAAGAGAAGAAATGGAATAAACGCCTTTCTGCTCTCCTCTTGTTGTTTGTTTCGATATTGGTGATTATCCTTCCTTTCTACGCCCTGAGTGCAATGGTGATTGAAAAGATCGCGGAATTGCAAAGTGACCATATTTATTTTAAGAACCTGATTTTTAAAGTAAAACACCTGGTTCCTATGGGGAGTGATTTCCAGAACCTGGTTGAAGAGGGACTAAAGAAGGCAGGGACCTGGGCAACCGAACTTTTTCCTTCCCTGATATCCGGTGCGTTTAACATCGTTTTAGGACTCCTGATCATGTACTTTCTGCTTTACTTTATGCTGGTAGAAAGAGAGAAATTTGAGCGCTCTTTATTAAAATATGCCCCATTTCGCGAACAGAATGCTTACCGTTTTGCGGAAGAACTTCGAAATACGACTTATGCAAATGTGCTTGGACAGGGCTTGATCTCTGTTGTACAAGGCGGACTGGTAAGTTTGTCGTTCTATGTTCTCGGTTACTCAGATCCTTTATTCTGGGGTGTCATGACCACTTTTATCTCTTTTGTCCCGGTATTAGGGCCTCCGGTCATCTTTGTTCCTGCAGCGCTCCTGCAAATGGCCAATGGAAATAGTTTTGGTGCCTGGGCTATGCTGATTTTCGGATTTGTAGTCATTATCAATATTGATAACGTTCTTCGTTTTATGATTGCGAAAAAAGTCGGCAATATTCATCCCATTATCACTGTAATTGGCGTAGTTATTGGTATACCCTTATTTGGAATATTAGGTCTGGTTTTTGGTCCATTGTTATTGTCGTACTTCATATTGTTGATAAAAATATATGAAACAAGCGCAATGGCATCCGAAAGATTGGAAAGAATTAAAACAATTTCTGAATAGAAATAGTTATAATCATTATATTCCAGAGTCAATAAAGGAAATGTTAAACACAAAATTTAAATGTCATGAATGATAATTCAAAAGTATTAATTGGGCTATTGGCCGGTTTAGCTGCAGGTGCGGCATTAGGATTACTGTTTGCTCCGGAAAAAGGAAGTGAAACAAGAGATAAGCTGAGTCAGTCATTAAAGGATCTTGGGGATGCGATTAAGGACAAAGCAGCAGATGAAATCAATAATCTGGGCAGCCTGAAAGATAAGGTAGTTAGCTCGGTAAAAAATAAGCTTCGTCAGACTGAAGAAGAGTTTGCTGATGATGTAGAACACGCATAAGTTACCCCTAAAACCAAAGACAATGCAGGAAAATAAAGAAAAAGATCTGGAGGACCTGGTAGAGGATGCTAAAGGTTATGTCAACACCCGGTTAGAATACACCAGGTTATATCTGGTAGAACGGGGTTCCAAGATGTTTGCCGATATCGTTACCAATGCTACTGTTGCCATCTGTTTTCTTCTGGCTTTCTTGTTTGGTACCTTTACTTTAGCGCTGTTTTTATCGGACGTTTTGGGTAGTTATACAAGAGGTTTCGGCTGTGTTGCTTTGATTTATATCTTATTAGCCATGATCGTTTATTTTATGAAAGAAAAATATATCGAAAAGGCGATAATTAACTTTACAATCAGACGCTATTTTAACAAATTAGCAGATAAGGAAGAGGACGATGAGCAGAAAGTATAACATCAATAACCTGGAGGATCTGCATCAGCAAGTGCGTTTACTTAAAGCCGAATACCGCTTTAAGGGGGATGCGTTGGTAGGCGATTCTAAAAAATACCTTCATCAGTTTACCTTAGGTGCTTTTATTAAAAAGTATGCAACACCTTCTGCATTTCTTAAAATAGACGACAAGTTTAACATTAGCAGTAAAGTGATGTCACTGATCCTTCCTTTGGTGATGAACAGCACCTTTTTTAAAGGCTCTGGCATCGTCACTAAGGCTTTGGTAGGATTAGCCTCAGGAAAGGTGGGGAAGTCGCTGGATGCAGAGCATCTGTCTGCGATCTTTAATTCCGTAAGGTCCTGGTTCAGCAAGTCAAAGAAAAAGAAAGAAACTGATCCGCTTGATGTGGATTATGGCATTCCGCCAGATAGTGAAACCTATTAACAAAAAAAGGAAGCACAGGCTTCCTTTTTTTGTATCTGAATATTTTATCAGGCACCGTATTAAACTGTTGTTTTGATTTTTAGTTCATTTAACTGTTTATCGTCAATAGTGGAAGGGCTGTCAATCATAACATCTCTTCCTGAGTTATTTTTAGGGAAAGCAATAACATCACGTATGCTCTCTAATCCTGCAAAAATAGAACATAACCTATCGAAACCAAAAGCAATTCCACCATGTGGAGGAGCACCGAATTCAAATGCATCCATCAGAAATCCAAACTGCTTTTGGGCTTCTTCAGGAGAGAATCCAAGATGTTTAAACATCAGGGCCTGCAAGGTTCTGTCGTGAATACGGATAGAACCACCACCGATTTCTGTACCATTTACTACCATGTCGTACGCATTTGCCCTTACTTCACCTGGCCTAGTGTCTAATAAGGCAATGTCTTCCGGTTTTGGAGAAGTAAAAGGATGGTGCATCGCATGGTAACGCTCAGATTCCTCATCCCACTCTAAAAGAGGGAAATCGAGTACCCAGAGTGCACTATATTTATTTTTATCACGTAAACCTAAGCGGGTACCCATTTCCAGGCGCAGTTCGCTTAATTGTTTGCGTACTTTATCCTGTACTCCGGCCATAATCAATACTAAATCTCCTGGTTGGGTATTCAGGGCTGCAGACCATTTTTTTAATTCTTCTTCATTATAGAATTTATCTACAGATGATTTTAATGAACCATCTTCATTATGCCTCATATAGATCAGCCCTGTTGCGCCGATTTGTGGACGCTTAATAAAGTCAGTCAGTTCATCAACCTGCTTACGTGTGTATAATGCGCAACCTGAAGCGTTAATCCCGATCACCAGTTCAGCATTGTCAAATACGGGGAAATCTTTGCCTTTGACCAGATCTGTCAGTTCTACAAAACGCATATCAAAACGGGTATCCGGTTTATCTGAGCCATAAAAGCGCATGGCATCTGAATATTGCATTCTTGGTACTTCAGGAAGATCAAAACCTTTAATGTCTTTAAATAAAGTACGGATCAGGCCTTCAAAAGTATTTAAAATATCCTCTTGTTCGATGAAAGACATTTCACAGTCAATCTGAGTGAATTCAGGTTGCCTGTCTGCGCGTAAATCCTCATCTCTGAAACATTTTACAATTTGAAAATAACGGTCAAAGCCAGATACCATCAATAATTGCTTAAAGGTTTGTGGCGATTGGGGAAGGGCATAAAACTGTCCTTCGTTCATTCTGCTTGGTACCACAAAATCTCTTGCACCTTCTGGCGTAGACTTGATTAATACCGGAGTTTCTACTTCAATAAAGTCAAGGTCATCTAAATAACGACGAACAGCCTGGGCCATTTTATGACGTAAAACCATGTTGTTACGGATGGGATTTCTACGTAAATCTAGGTAACGGTATTTCATACGCAAATCATCACCGCCATCAGTTTCATCATCAATCATGAATGGAGGTAGTTTTGCTGCGTTTAGTATTTCCAGAGCAGTGATTTTGATTTCTACTTCACCCGTAGGCATTTTCAGGTTTTTGTTAGAGCGTTCTACGACTAAGCCGCTGGCTTTAATTACAAATTCCCTGCCCAGGCTACGTGCTGCCTCGCATAATTCCCGGTTGTCGTCCATATTGAAAACCAGTTGGGTGATCCCGTATCTGTCGCGGATGTCAATAAAAGTCATTCCTCCTAAATCTCTGGATTTTTGTACCCAGCCGCACAAGATTACATTTTCGCCTAAATTCTCAATAGTTAGAGCTCCGCAAGTAGTTGTTCTTAACATTATTAAAAGTATTAAGTAGCAAAAATATTGATTTTGAACCGGATATTTCAACCCACAATGAATTTAGCTTGGTATATTGAAAATATTTTTATTTCTCATGCAACGTTTCAAAAAATTGATTGTCATTTATAGCGAACTGGAAAACATTGGAAACTGTATACATTGATAAACACGTATCACTCGTAAACGAGTGCCGGCAGGGAAATCGGAAAGCACAATTTGAAATTTACAAATTGTACGCAAAGGCTATGTATAATGTGGCATTGAGGATTGTCAATTTTGGCGATGAAGCGGAAGATGTATTACAGGAGGCCTTTTTGGATGCTTTTACACGAATAGAAAATTTTAGAGGAGACACTACTTTTGGCCTCTGGCTAAAACAAATCGTCATCAATAAATCTATTAATTACCTCCGGAAACGTAAAGTAGAATTTGTGAATATTGAAGAAGTGGATGTGATACAGGAAAGTGAAAATGAGGAGGAGGAGCTGGAATGGAGAGTGGAGGAAATCAGAGAAGCAATTACACAACTTCCAGACAGATACAGGGTGGTCTTAACGCTTTATCTTTTTGAAGGGTATGATCATGAAGAGATCGCCCATATTCTAAAGATCTCAGAAAGCACTTCCCGCACGCAATATATGCGCGCAAAAATAAAATTAAATGGCTTATTAGTAAAGAGAGGAGTATAAAGATGAGTAATAGGGGTATTGAAGAGTACATCAAAGAACACAAGAAGGAGTTTGATTTTAAAACACCTTCAGATCAGCTATGGGGCAGAATAGATGCCGCGCTTGATAAAGAAAAAATAAAAAAAAAATCAGCAATGCCATTGTGGTTAGGTATTGCAGCGTCCTTGATCCTGATCATGACGGTTACTTTTATCTATACTTATCGTAACCATAATCAGGAGTTGGAAATAGCAGATATCAATCCGGTTTATGGAAAGAAAGAATTGAAATTTGCCAGTCTGATTGAAGAGAAAAAAGACAGCTTACAGGTATATGCCAAGAAGAATCCGGTGCTCTATGCCCGTTTTAGCGAAGACCTGAATAAGCTTGATCAGGATTATGAGCAGTTAAAGAAAGAGCTGCAAAATAGCCCGAATCAAAAAGTAGTGGTGAAAGCGATGGTGAAAAATCTGGAATTGCAATTGCAGGTCATTAACCAACAGTTATCTATCATCAATGAAGTTAATCAGTATAAAGAGGAAAATCAGATATGAAAAAATTAATTTTAGGATTGACCGGCCTGATGTTGGTATCCAATCTAGGCCAGGCACAGTCTGTTAAGACAGAAATAAAACATTCATCAAGTGTTTCTGTCGGGAGTTTGGTTAAACAGAACCTCTCCGTAAATTCTAATACAGCTTTAGCCAATCTGTCGGTAGGTAACTCTGTTCCAATCTCAGCATTGAGCCCCCTTGCACCAATTACAAACGTAACTGCAGAAGCCCCTTTGTCTGTTTCTGTCATGCAAGGAGTTCAGGACGAAAAACAGGGTGCTGATGATCCGATGCGTTCCAAGACTTTCTCCAGATCGTTTACGCTGGATGGTAGCGATAAGATTAACCTGAGTAATAAATATGGAACAATTCTGATCAAAACCTGGGATAAAAAAGAGATTAAAGTGGATGTTGATATTAAAGCCTATAGTAAAGATGCAGGTGATGCCCAGAAACTGTTAGATGAAACGACGATTGAGGCCGGTAAAAGTGCAGATCTTGTTTCTTTCCGGACCATTATAGGAACACGTGATGGCCGTTATGGCAGTAGCACCAGAAATGGAAAGCTGATTTGGAGAAGGGAAGTACGGGTGAATTATGTGGTTTATATGCCTGCATCCAATGATTTAAGTGTAAGTAACACCTACGGAGGGCTGACTATGGGAAACTTGTCTGGGGCACTATATGCAAAGGTACAGTATGGAGGCTTTGTGGCGGGAACATTGAACAACAGCAATAATTATATTTCTGTACAATATGGCAGCGCAGAAATTGAGGAACTGAATAAGGCGGTAATTAAACAGCAATATGGCTCCGGACTGACAGTTGGAACGATTGGAACATTAGATCTGGATGCGCAATATACAACAGTGAATATCAAAACGATCAAAGGAAATGCTACGGTTAAGCAACAATATGGAAAAGGGTTGAATATCGGCGCTGTTAATAATCTGGAACTGGATGCACAATATGTAAATGTCAACCTTGGAACAATCCACGGAAATGCGACGGTTAAACAGCAATACAATAGCATTTCCATCGGATCGGTTAATAAGCTAAACATACGAGCACAGTATGCAAACGTGAAACTAAATAATCTGAAAGGCGACGGGAACTTTGATCTTGACTACAATAAGCTGTCTATAGAGAACATTGGAGCCGGATGTAAAAACCTAACAGTAAATGCAGACTATGCCTCCGTTTCTTTAGGCTTTGATACCGGCTATCATGCTGACTTTGATGTACAGACGCGTTATGGAGGCTTCAGTCCTGGTAGCGCCAGCTCTAAACAGATAGGAGATGGGGATACTTCCAAGCATTATGCCGGTAAAATCGGTAATGGTGGAGGTGGAACCATCAATATCAAGGCCGACTATGGTTCAGTATCGTTCCGCTAAAAGCGGCCGTTTTTATTTCCTCGAAAACATAATCAGAAAAAGCTTGTTGATAAATTCAGCAAGCTTTTTTATATCTTAGCAACTTGATTTATTTTTAGAAAATGGAATTTTTAAACAGTCCTGAAGCCTGGATATCACTCATTACTCTAACCATATTAGAGATTGTTTTGGGAATTGATAACATTGTTTTTATATCCATCCTTGCAGGTAAACTTCCCATAGAACAACAGAATAAGGCGCGTAAGGTTGGGTTAGGCCTAGCCATGATTACAAGGATATTGTTGTTACTGTCCCTTACCTGGGTGATGAAATTGACCGCTCCTTTATTTAATGTGGGCGATTGGATCGGTATCAGTAATGCTGAATGGCTGGAAAAACTGGCCATCTCAGGGAGAGACCTTATCCTGATTATTGGAGGACTATTCCTGATTTATAAAAGTACACATGAAATTCATCAGAAACTGGAAGGAGAGGAAGAGGCAGGCATAAAAGGAAAAGTTCATTCTTTTGTCGGAATTATCGTTCAGATCCTGATCCTTGATATTGTATTCTCTTTAGACTCTGTAATTACCGCCGTAGGGATGGCTGATCATATCGAGATCATGATTGCTGCGGTAGTCATCGCTGTTGGAATCATGTTGTTGTCTGCATCGGCAATCAGTGATTTCGTAAATAAGCACCCTACTGTAAAAATGCTGGCCTTATCCTTTTTATTATTAATCGGTGTTTCTCTGTTGGCAGAAGGCCTGGATCAACATATCCCTAAAGGTTATATCTATTTTGCTATGGCATTTTCGGTATTGGTAGAGATGCTGAACCTGAAAATGAAAAAAGGAAAGAAACCTGTTGAACTTAGAAATACCCCGCACGAAAACAAGTAAAAATACCGCATGATTTCTTTTTTTGAGGCCTCTCTGGCCGAATTATCTATACACCGTATTGGGAACAAGTCTCAGGATGAGTTCTATGTGTTGTCTGAAAAATCGATTCCGATCAAAGACAATATGCTGAGTAATTTATTACAGCAGTATTTTCTTGGGCCTTATGCCAAAGTAAATGAAGTGTACCGTTTCTTTCACCCAAATAATGACCTGAACCTGAATGAAGTTTATCATTTTGCTGATCGCATATTTGAAGATGGCACTACTTTTCATGAAAATAGTATGGAAATGGCCAAATACTTATATGATGTTTCCGGACATCCAAAGATCAAACCGGGTGAGTTATACCTTGCCTATTTTGAAAATGTGCAGATTGAAGGTGAGCTTCATGATGCTATTGGGATCTTTAAATCTGAAACCAAAGAATCCTTCCTGAAAGTCTTCCCTGAAGAAGGTGGATTTGGGCTAGGATATGAAGAAGATGCGATTAATATCAATAAACTGGATAAAGGCTGTCTGATTTTTAATGCCGATAAAGAAGAAGGTTACCGTGTAGCAGTAATTGATCAGACCAATAGAAGTGCAGAGGCGGTTTATTGGAAAGATGAATTCTTAAAATTAAAAATCAGAAACGATAACTTCAATCAGACCAGTAGCGTTCTTGGTGTCTACAAAAACTTCGTAACGGAGAAACTGGACCAGGAGTTTGACATTTCAAAAGCAGATAAAATTGACCTGTTGAATAAGTCAATGAAATATTTCAAGGAGAAAGAAAGCTTTGACTTGGAAGAGTTTTCGAACGAAGTGATTGGCAACGCGGAGGGGATTGAGTCTTTCAAAAGCTATAAAAAGAGTTTTGAGGAAGAGTTTGATACCCCAATTGCAGATACTTTTGATATTTCAGGGGCTGCGGTGAAAAAACAGGCCAGGGTCTATAAAAGTGTTTTAAAACTGGATAAAAACTTCCACATCTACATTCATGGTGATAAAGAATTGATCGAAAAAGGTTTCGATGATGATAAGTCGATGAATTATTATAAAGTATATTTCAGAGAAGAAGAGTAGTCCTTTTAAAGGACATACTCATCATTGATTGGTTTTACAGGCTCGGGGATTTCTGATTCTCCGAGCATTTCCAGCAGATTGATCTCTATGGTTCTTGTAATCTGATTTAAAGGAATGGCAGCAGAGTTATTTTCAAAAGGATTAATCAGCCCCATTCCGTTAATTTGGGTGGAAACAAATACAAACCCGAGTAGCCAGCCAATAAAAATCGACCAGTACTCTACATAAGAACTGATCACCAGGGTAATGGATACTACAAACAGCCAGATAAACACTTTAGTGAGATAGGTATAGGTAGTTGGAAATATGGTATTCTTAATCCGCTCCGACATCCCCATTTGATTGGAAAAATTAACCAGCAATTCATTAAGTTCCATGAAACGGAATCCGTCGATATAGCCCTTTTTTGAAAGTAACTGCAGGTCTCGTGATTGAATATTCAGAATGGCATTATGCATGTTGCTGTGTTGCTGGATTTCGTGTAACTCCTCTTCTGTCAGATATTTACTGTAGATATTGTCGTCGTAATTACGAAGCGCGCCTTTTAGCGTGTATAAAAAGGCGATATGTCTGCAAATCATCTTTTTTATCAGGGGTTTAGAATCTTCGTGTTCGTCCACGTAATTGATCAGACTTCTGGCCCAGGAGCGGGAATCGTTGACCAGCATTCCCCAGATTTTACGTGCTTCCCACCACCGGTCGTAAGCCTGATTATTATTAAATCCAATAAAGAAAGCAATTGCGGTCCCCAGAACGCTGGGGATAATTGCCGGAATGTCGAGGTTATGTGTAATTAAAAATTCACGGGCAAAATAGGTGATTGTACAGGAGACAATCATAATTAAATCGACCTGCCAGGTGTTGATCAGTATTCTACTGAGCTTGATGTGTTGGGCAATGAGCATGTTTATCGGGGTTGATGTTTTGATTTCAATTTACAAACAAAAGCTACAATTTGTTTGGCTTGCTTAAAATATCTTTTCTGGCTTCGGTTGAAGCGCTTCGCTCCGGACTTCTCTATCATGGTGAATGGGGATCAGATTTTTCTTTTTTCTGTAACACCCTGAGAGATAATTGAGAATAAATAGTAGATTTATTTCTGAAGCCAAATATTCCCTTAACGTATGAGCAAGGAACTACAAAAAAACAACATCTTCAAAGTCATCGGTGCCTCTTCTCTGGGTACTTTGATTGAATGGTATGATTTCTATATTTTTGGCAGTCTGGCCACGATTATCGGGGCGCAACTTTTTCCGGCAGATGCCGGAGCTTCGGCATTGATCAATACCCTGGCAATTTTTGCTGCGGGTTTTATTGTCAGGCCTTTCGGAGCGTTGGTGTTTGGCCGTCTGGGTGATTTAATTGGCCGTAAATATACTTTCTTACTCACCCTGGTCTTAATGGGTGGTTCGACCTTTTTAATTGGCCTGATTCCTTCTTATTCCAGTATTGGTTATGCTGCACCTATATTGGTGCTGATTTTGCGGTTGGTGCAAGGACTGGCACTTGGAGGAGAATATGGAGGAGCAGCAACTTATGTAGCTGAACATGCTCCTGCAAATAAAAGAGGTTTTTTTACCAGCTGGATACAGACGACAGCCACGGGGGGCTTGTTTCTTTCGTTAGGTGTGATTGTACTGACTAAAAATCTGATCGGAGCTTCAGCATTTGCCGATTGGGGCTGGAGAATTCCTTTTCTATTGTCGATTTTGCTGGTGGGTGTTTCCATTTATATCCGGTTAAAAATGCACGAATCCCCAATGTTTACCAAATTGAAAACAGAAGGAAAGGTGTCTAAGAACCCTTTAAAAGAGAGTTTCAATAATAAGACGAACTTTAAAATGGTGCTGCTTGCGCTGTTTGGTGCCACGATGGGTCAGGGAGTGATCTGGTATACCGGTCAGTTTTACGCGCAATCCTTTATTGAAAACACTTGTAAAGTCGATTTTAACGACTCCAGATATATCCTGCTCTGGGCAATTGCTTTTGCAACCCCATTTTTCGTCATTTTTGGCTCCTGGAGTGATAAAGTCGGACGCAAATGGATCATGCTCCTGGGAATGTTATTGGGTATCCTTTTCTACCGGCCCATTTATCAGGTTTTTCTGGACGATACTGACTTTACTAAAGTCACTCAGCAGGACATTCAGGCCATTTCAGATCCGGTAGTTACCCGCACGCTAATGGATGGAACCAGAGATAGCTTAATCTCCACAAGCGCCAATGTGACTTTATTATCTGGCTCCTCTTATCAAAGAATCCAGTCACATATCAAATTTGAAGAAAAGGGAAAGACAGCAGCAGTACAGCCGGATCAGTTTAAGGATAAAAAATTATCGACTGTCGTGTTCTGGAAATTTGTAGCCCTGGTTTTCTTCCAGATTCTGCTGGTGACTATGGTTTACGGACCTATTGCCGCATTTTTGGTGGAATTGTTCCCTACCAAAATCAGGTACACCTCTATGTCTCTTCCTTATCATGTCGGAAATGGTGTTTTTGGCGGGCTTGTTCCTTTTATTGCAACACTGATCGCCAGTTTCTCAGGATCTACCCCCTTATCCGGTTTATGGTATCCTATTGGAATCGCTAGCCTGAGTTTTATTATTGGTGCAGTTTATCTGTCCAATAAAAAACCAGCTGAAACAGAAGCTTAAATAAAAAACTATGAACGGATTAAAAAAAGGATTAGGACTATTTTGGATGATACTTGGCCCGGCCTCCATCATCTGTATGTTTTTGCAGGCTTACGAAAAAGTAGGCCTGGCCGCAGAAGGGGTTCAGAAAACAAATACTGCCTTGCAGTGGGGAATTATTTTGTTCATTTTCATCCCGATCAGCGCAGGCCTGGTGATTTTCGGCTATTATGCGCTGAAAGGGGAGTATAGTCAATTGCCTTCCGGCTCAGAAGAATCAACGGATTAAAGAACTCTTAGCAATAAGCCTTTAAGGTATTCCCCTTCTGGAAAGGACAATCTTACAAGATGGTCTTCCGGTTGATGAAACTGCTTGATGATCTGAACTTCTTTGCCTGCATCTAAAGCTGCCCAGGCAATAATTTGCTTGAAGGTCTCCATGTCTACTGCACCAGAGCAGGAATAGGTTGCAAGTATGCCGCCTTTTTCCAATAAAAGCATACCGAGCCTGTTCAGGTCTTTGTAAGCTCTTGCAGCTCTGTCTAAAGCTGAACGGGAGGGTGCATATTTAGGTGGGTCTAATACTACAATATCAAACTTCTTCCCTTCTTCTTTAAACGTCCGAAGTTGTTTGTTTACATCAGATTGGATACTCAATTGCTGTGTGGCGTCAAAGCCGTTTAATTCCAGGTTATGGGCTAAAGTTTCGATAGCAAGGGCAGAGCTGTCTACACTGGTTACATGTGCCGCACCCTGCTTTAAGCTGTTTAACGTGAAACCCCCGCTATAACAGAAACAGTCCAATACGGTTTTATCTTTAGAATAAGAAGCTAAAATCTCACGGTTATCTCGCTGATCACAATAAAAGCCAGATTTCTGCCCGTCAGCAATATTGATGTGGTAGGCAATTCCGTTTTCTCGTACTTCAATAAATTCAGGAGGTGTTTCTCCCCATAGCAGGCCTTGAGTTGCTTCCAGGTTTTCATGTTTACGAGCACCGGCATCGCTTTTATCGAAGATTCCTCTTGGGTTTAGTTCTTCTTTTAAAAGCTCAATAATTTCTTCTTTTGCATTTTCCATTCCTGCACTTAGGATTTGTAAGGAAAGGAAATCGGCATATTGATCTACAATCAGACCAGGAAGAAAATCCGCCTCACTAAAGACCAGGCGACAGGTATTGGTATCTGCATTAAGTAAATGTTTTCTCGAAGCAATGGCATTGCGGAGTTTCTCCTGATACCATTTTTTGTCGATAACCTTGCTTTCATCCCATTCCATTAACCTTAGCGCTACCCTCGATTGATCGTTGTAATATGCATAGGCAAGAAATTCAGCACTTGCCGAACTAACCTTAACGATTTCACCATTTAACGGTTTACCCTTAATTTTATCAATCGCTCCTGAAAAAATCCAGGGATGGTGTAGCATTGCAGCCTTTTCTTTTCCTTTTTTTAGTGTTACATCAATCATGCTGCAAAGTTAGAAAAAACAATGTTCTTTTTACTTTTCCTTACTGATGGCCATCTTAAGGGCCAATGCCAGCAGCACGCTGGCCATAAACCATTTCTGGATTTTTACCCAGGTTGGATTTTTTGCAAAAAATAAGGAAACCTGAGCCGCGGTTAAAACAATCAGAAAGTTGACGGTAAAGCTAATGCTGACCTGTGTAATGCCCAATTGTAAGCTTTGAAGGAATACGGAACCATATTCTGGTTTGATAAAATAAGGGAAGAAGGATAAATAAAAGACAGCTACTTTAGGGTTAAGTACAGTAGTCAGAATACCGATTTTAAATAATTTAGCTGGTTTGTCATTGGCGAGATCGGTCCGGGTTTCAAAAAGCCCTTTGCCATTGGGTTTAATTGCCTGATAAGCTAAATATAGCAGATAAAAGACACCCAGTGTTTTAATGGTCGAATAAACAAAAGGAACGGCAAAAAGAACGGCAGTTAGACCGAAAGAGACCAGGATGATGTGAAAGAGAAAACCACACATAATTCCTGCCAAAGAAATTAATCCTGATTTTCTGCCTTGAGTAATCGAACGGGAAATTAAATAGATCATATTTGGACCAGGACTAATCACAAGTACAAGCGCAGCCACAGCGAAGTAGGAAATTTCTTTAAGGGGGATCATGTCGGAGCTATTTATAGTTAATAGAGATCAGATGTAACATTGTTCAGAGAAAAGTGACGATGATCAAAAATACAGAAAATAAAGTGATTCCCAATTCCTGGGGAATGACTGAACCTTAGCCAGCTGACTCCTGAGTTCCCTGAGATAAAGGTATGCAGAAAGGCACTGCTTCATGGATTAAATAAGGTGCGTTGTCATGGGTTTATGGAATTGAATTAGCATGATTTCAGGATTGGAACAGGCTAAAACATGGAGTTTTAGCAATAAATTGTAATTTTAGCGCATGGAAGAAATAAACTGGAATGATTTTGAGAAGGTCGAGCTGCGTGCGGGGACTATCCTGGAGGTCTTCGATTTTCCGGAAGCAAGAAAACCAGCCTACAAAGTAAAAGTGGATTTTGGTGATTTTGGTGTAAAAATGAGCAGTGCTCAGATTACGAAACACTATTCTAAAGAAGAATTGGTCGGACAGCAAATCGTGGGAGTGGTTAATTTTCCTAAAAAACAAATTGGAAAATTCATGTCTGAATTCCTGGTGACAGGCTTTGCAGATGAAAATGGTGATATTGTGTTAACCGCGTTAAATGGTACTGTGCCAAATGGCAGTAAATTGGTTTAAATGAGTTATTATAATTTTTCAGAAGAAAATAATCCGGTAGCTGAGGATGAGCATTACATGCGTTTAGCTCTGCAGGAAGCACAAAAAGCCTATGATTCAGAAGAAATTCCGATAGGAGCTATTGTGGTTTGTAAAGGACGAATTGTTGGCCGCGGACATAACCTGACAGAGCAGTTGAACGACGTAACTGCCCATGCAGAGATGCAGGCATTTACAGCAGCCTCGCAAACTTTAGGTGGCAAATATTTAAAAGATTGCACTTTGTATGTAACCATTGAGCCCTGTGTAATGTGTGCAGGAGCAAGTTATTGGACACAGATCGGTCGATTGGTATATGGTGCTACTGAACCTAAAAGAGGTTTTACTTCTAAAAACAGCCAATTGCTCCATCCGAAAACTCAACTGGTCGGCGGTGTGCTGGCAACGGAGTGCGGAGCCTTGATGACGCGGTTTTTCGCAAATAGAAGAGGCTAAACTTGACAAAGTATTGAACAAAAATTAATGTTTGAATGTTATCTTTGTATTAGAAACAAGTTTTAACCTTAAAATAAAATAATATGGCTTTTGAATTACCTGCGTTACCTTACGCAACAGATGCACTAGAACCGCATATTGATAAACTTACAATGGAAATCCACCATGGTAAGCATCACCAGGCATACGTTACCAACTTAAATAAAGCTTTAGAAGGTAAAGCGGAAGCTAGCCAAAGCATCGAAGAAATTGTTAAAAACATCTCTAAGTTTCCTGCTGCAGTAAGAAACAATGGTGGTGGTCACTATAATCACTCTTTATTCTGGGAAGTTCTTGCTCCAAACAAAGGTGGTGAGCCTAAAGGAGAATTAGCAGAAGCAATCAATGCTGCTTTCGGTTCTTTTGCAGATTTTAAAACTAAATTTGCTGAAGCTGGTGCAACCCGTTTCGGTTCAGGATGGGCTTGGTTAATCGTTACTGCTGACAATAAATTAGCGGTGACTTCTACACCAAATCAAGACAATCCTTTAATGGATATTGCTGAAGTTAAAGGTACTCCTGTATTGGGTATGGATGTATGGGAACATGCTTACTACTTAAAATATCAAAACAGACGCCCTGATTATATTTCGGCTTTCTGGAATGTAGTAAACTGGGATGCTGTTGCAGAACGCTTCAAAAAAGCATAAATAAGCAATGCTAAACAAATAAAGCCTGTGAGTTCATCAC
Organism: Pedobacter steynii; assembly: GCF_001721645.1. Taxonomy (NCBI): domain Bacteria; kingdom Pseudomonadati; phylum Bacteroidota; class Sphingobacteriia; order Sphingobacteriales; family Sphingobacteriaceae; genus Pedobacter; species Pedobacter steynii. The sequence goes on from NZ_CP017141.1 coordinate 1,403,279, forward strand.
AGGCTTTATTTGTTTAGTGATTTTTATAAGATTTAAATACCTACAACGTCTTTTCTTTTCTTCTGCTTCATTGTCTTTGGGATAATGGCCAGAATCTCTTCTTTTAAAGCGTTGAGCATTCTTTTCTTAATGAAATTTTTATGGGTCACAAGGCTGATTTCCCGGACCGGTTCAGGAGATCTGAAATAACGGACTTTGCTCAATTGTTTGTTCGTCAGCTCAGCTAAAGCCAGCTCTGGCAGGAGGGTGGCGCCATTGTTTACATCAACCATCCGGATCAATGTTTCTACACTTCCGGTATTATATGTTAATCCCTGCAAACGACTGTCTTTGGTAGAACGACAGATATTCAATACCTGTGAACGCATACAATGTCCTTCATTTAATAGCCAGATGTTTTCGTCTTCCAGATCATCTGCATCTATGGTTTTCTTTTTAAATAGCTTGCTGTTTTTGCTGATATAGGTGACAAAATTCTCGTAATATAGTGGAAACTCAGCAACATTGCTGTCGGCCAGTGGAGTAGCTAATATTCCGCAATCTAAAACTCCTGTCTTCAGGTGATGAATGATGTCTTCGGTTGTATATTCCCAAATCAATAGTTTGAGATCCGGGAACTTTTCCATCATTCCAGAGATCACTCTTGGTAGAAGATAGGGAGCTACAGTTGGGATAATGCCCACTTTTAATTCTCCTACCACATCATGTTGCTGGCTGCTGATGATCTCTTTAATTTTCTGGCTTTCCTGAAGGACTAATCTCGCTTGTTCAATGATCTGAGCACCGATCTCAGTAGGTATAACGGGCTGTTTGCTGCGGTCGAAGATTTTTACATTCAGCATTTCTTCCAGCTTTTGTACCTGCATACTCAAAGTTGGCTGGGTCACAAAACACTTTTCTGCAGCGCCAACAAAGCTTCTGTAAGTGTCTACTGCCACAATGTATTCCAGTTGAACTAGGGTCATATAGTTAAAGTTTATTTACTTTAACAAATGTATCAATTTTGACTATAATAAAAATGGTGTAGGTGTCAAAAAAAGATGTTTTTTGACTGGGTAAATTCAAAAGAATCTCCACATTCAATGCGGAGATTCTTTATTTAGAAAAATGCGCTAGGCCACTGGATTTTCCTGATGTTTATTCAGAAAGTCCTGATAAGCAAGCTGAATGCCCTCTTCCAATTCTATATGATGTTTCCAGCCAAGGTCATGTAACCTGGAAACATCCATTAATTTTCTTGGTGTACCATCTGGTTTGCTGCTGTCGAAAGTTAGTTCCCCTTCAAATCCGATCACTTTTTTAACCAGTAAGGCAAGGTCTTTTATACTAAGGTCATGTCCGGTCCCAATGTTCAGAAATCCTCCATCATTGTAACTCTGCATCAGAAAGTAACAAGCTTCAGCCAGGTCATCAGCAAAAAGAAACTCCCGAAGAGGGGAACCTGATCCCCAAATGATGACTTCAGCCGATCCGTTTTCTTTAGCTTCATGAAATTTACGAATCAATGCAGGTAAAACATGTGAATTCTGAGGATGGTAATTGTCATTGTATCCATATAAATTAGTCGGCATCACGGAAATAAAATTACAGTGGTATTGCGCCCTGTAGGCATCACACATCTTAATTCCTGAAATTTTTGCAATAGCATAAGGCTCATTGGTTTCTTCCAGTAATCCGGTAAGCAGGTACTCTTCCCTTAAAGGCTGAGGAGCCAGTTTCGGGTAAATACAGCTTGAGCCTAAAAACATTAGCTTTTTAACTCCTGTTCTGTAAGACTGATGAATGACGTTGTTTTGTATAGAAAGATTTTCAAACAGGAAATCAGCTCTGTAAGTATTATTGGCGACTATACCACCAACTTTTGCTGCTGCTAAAAATACATATTCCGGCTTTTCAGCCTCAAAGAAATCCGTCACAGCCTGCTGATTACGTAAATCGAGTTCAGAAGATGTTCTGGTCAGAAGATTGGTGTATCCTTCTTTAACCAGTTTGCGATAAATCGCTGAACCTACCATACCCCGATGACCGGCTACATATATTTTTGCGTTCTTTTCCACTTAGAGATTCTATTATACCTACAAAAATACGAAATAGTTAGCATCATCTTTAAGAGACTGATTTAATTGTATTTTTGCATAAAAATATTTTAGTAGTGGGTAAAGATAAATTAAGAAAATTTGCAGAGATAGACACTTTTGCCAATGTATACCAGATGGAAGAGGGAAAAGTTCTGCAGGGTAAATGGGCTTCTGAACATTTTAAAAATGACCAGCCGATTGTACTTGAACTGGCTTGTGGTAAGGGAGAATACGCTGTAAATATGGCAAAGTTCTTTCCGGAAAAGAACTTTATAGGCATTGATCTCAAAGGAAACCGAATCTGGAGAGGAGCCAGAACCGGAGTAGATGAAAATATCAATAACCTGGCCTTTTTAAGGATTCAGATTGAGGATATTGCAGAATACTTTGGAAAAGGAGAAGTAGATGAAATCTGGATTACTTTCCCTGATCCTCAACCTCAGGATAGCAGAGAGAAGAAAAGACTAACCTACGATCGTTTTTTGGATATGTATAAGGCCTTTTTAAAACCAGGAGGCAAAATCAACCTGAAAACAGATAATGACGGGTTATACGCCTATACCGTAGAAAAAGTAAAAGAGCTAAATTTAATCTGTCATAAAAAAACAGATCATCTGTATACTTCGGCATTTTATGATGACGTTTTGAAGATTAAAACACATTATGAAAGAATTTACTTGAAACACGATAAAAACATTAACTATATCCAGTTTTCTTTTGAATAATTAACCAGCAAAAAGGATCGCAATATGGAACAATCATTTTATGACCAGGTTTTTGAATTGGTAAGGCTGATTCCGAAGGGGAGGGTTTCTTCCTATGGAGCAATCGCTAAAAGTCTGGGCGCGGGTGGCTCTGCACGTATGGTTGGCTACGCAATGAGTAATGCAGGTGCCGCGCATCCACCCATACCTGCCCATAGGGTAGTCAACAGTAGTGGGTTGCTGACCGGAAAGTTTCATTTCAAAACACCAGAATTGATGCAGGAGCTGTTGGAAGCAGAAGGAATAAAGGTGAAAAATGATAAGGTTCAGAATTTCAAATCTTTGCTTTGGGACCCTTTGCTGGAATTATAGCGACTGGTACAAACAGAAACATTGACTTATTTATAATTTTAATATGGGGAAATTAGTAGAAGAATTTAACGACTATCGTACCAGAATGAACGATAGAATTATGGAAACCTCCAATACCAATATCAAGAGGTTTTTTGCTTTAGATACCACAACATATGCTGATGGAGCCCTGAATGTGAAAACGAAAGAAATGTTAGGTCTCGTTGCTTCTATGGTCTTGCGTTGCGATGATTGCATTAAATACCACCTGGAAAAATGCTTCAACGAAGGGGTCAGTAATGAAGAAATCAATGAAGTCTTTATGATCGCCAACCTGGTAGGTGGGTCTATCGTAATCCCTCATTACAGAAGAGCAGTAGAGTATTGGGACGAACTTAGCCTTTAAAAAAATGAATGAGGTAATCAGATGTGGGTGGTGTGGAACAGATCCGCAATACGTAAAATACCATGATGAAGAATGGGGGAAACCTGTTTACGATGATCAGACCTTGTTTGAATTTTTAATTCTGGAAGGGGCTCAGGCAGGGCTCAGCTGGATTACTATTCTGAGAAGAAGGGAAAGCTACAGGGCCGCTTTCGCTGGTTTTGATGTCCAAAAGGTGGCGGCTTTTACCGGGGCCGATGAAGAGTGCTTAATGAATGATACCGGGATCATCAGAAACCGCCTGAAAGTTAAAGCTGCAATTAATAACGCACGTCTTTTCCTCGCCATACAAGAAGAATTCGGCTCTTTCTCAGACTATATATGGGGTTTTATTCCTGACAGAAAACCAATTGTAAATAGTAGAGCTTCCCTGAAAGATGTTCCTGCCCGTACGGAAATCTCAGATGCCATTAGTAAAGACATGAAAAAACGTGGATTTAAGTTCTTCGGAACAACGATCTGCTATGCACATATGCAGGCCACAGGTATGGTAAACGACCATATTGAGGGCTGCATTTCCAAATAAATTTTTTAAACGGAGCTATTTATGCACCGCATTGTAAGCAGTAACAAAGGCCCTGATCAGCTTCCCATCAAAGCTTTCTGTGGCCTTTATTCTTTCCGCTAGGTCCTCATCGTTGCTTAGCTTTTGTAACAATATATTTTTGATGTGCTGGGTCTTTCCTTCAGAGTTTCCTCCTTCAACAGGTAACTCAGACATTGGACCGGTACCAACTTTCTCAATGAAAAATGTACTCGGCATTACCCTTTTAACCGGAGCTTCCTGACGACGACCTCCGCCAATACTGATACCCCCTCCAAAGCCTACTCCACCAAAACCGCCGCTTCCAGCCCCAATACCAATGCTTGGAGTAATGCGGCGTCTTTTCGGTTCTGGAACGTCTACGCCTGTGCTACCTCCAATGGCATACAGGTTAACAGCTCCCTGTTCGAGTATTTTAAAGAAGCGGTGCTCCATTTTCTTTTTGATGATGATAGGCTTACTGACATAAGTTTCTCCATTCCATACAAATTCCTGAATATCAGTAGCCCTATACTGTACAACAGATTCATCTTCTTTAGTCAGAACCACATTGGTATAGTCTGTTGCCTGTATAGTCCCACGAAGAAAATTGCCAGGTGCAATGACCACAATATCTTGTGCTTTCAGTCCGATTCCGGCAATCAGCAGGAACATGACCATGGTAAATGTTTTTATGGTGCGCATCATGCTCAAATAACGGAAATTATTTGTTGTTGTTATGGATAATGACAAACAATTATTTAAGTATTAGTACCTTTATCCGAAGCCTTGAAAGCGCTGCCTGATCTTTAATGAAATTCAGTCGTCTTTTCACGGCAGCACATAAAATAACGATATTAAAAAACAATATATTCCGATGAAAAAACTTTTTCTTCTTGACGGCATGGCTCTCATATACAGGGCGCATTTTGCATTGAGTAAAAATCCCAGGTTTACCTCTACAGGCATTAATACATCGGCTGTAATGGGGTTCGCCAATACCTTAATGGAGGTGCTCAAAAAAGAAAAACCAAGTCATATTGCTGTGGTTTTTGATACCGAAGCCCCAACCGAAAGACATACCGATTTTGAAGCTTATAAAGCCCATAGACAGGCCATGCCAGAGGATCTTTCTGCAGCTCTGCCTTATGTGTTCAAACTGATTGAGGGGTTTAATATCCCGGTTATCACTAAAGATGGCTTTGAAGCAGACGATATTATTGGTACGCTGGCTAAAGAAGGGGAAAGACAGGGCTTCCAGGTATATTGCATGACACCTGATAAGGATTTTGCCCAACTGGTGTCGGACAACATCTTTATCTATAAACCTGCCAGGATGGGTAATGAAATGGAAATCCTCGGTGTTGCAGAAGTGCTTGCTAAATGGGAAATAGAAAATGTAACTCAGGTAATTGATATCCTTGGCTTATGGGGAGATGCGGTAGACAATATTCCTGGAATTCCAGGAATTGGAGAAAAAACGGCTAAGTCGCTGATTAAACAATATGGTTCGATGGAGAACATCATCGCCAATTCTCATGAGCTGAAAGGTAAACAAAGAGAAAATGTGGAGGCCTTCGCGGAACAGGGAATGATTTCTAAAAAATTAGCTACAATCATTCTGGACGTTCCGGTAGAATTTAATCCGGATACCTTAATCCTGGAAGAACCAAGCAGAGAATTGCTGGAGCCACTTTTCGCGGAACTGGAATTCAGAACCATTGGCAAAAGGGTTTTTGGTGAAGGATTTAGCGTAACTGAGGCCAAAGGCAATGTTTCACAGCAAATAGACCTGTTTGGGAATGTGGTAGACCAGCCGGCAGGAAAAACAGCTAATTTTGTTGCACCTCCTTCGTTTGAAGAGAGCGAACCTTCAAAAACAATAGAGAATACAATACATGATTATCAGTTGGTAGATACTCCGGAATTGCGGAAATCACTGATTGCTTTTCTATCAGATCAGGACAGCATTTGTGTAGATACTGAAACCACAGGAACGGATGCCAATCTTGCTGAACTGGTCGGTCTTTCTTTCAGCACCAAACCCGGTGAAGGGTATTATGTCCCCCTATCGGCAGAAAGAGAAGAAGTCCTGCCGATTCTGGAGGAATTCAGAAGCGTCCTCGAAAATGAGAAAATTGCCAAAATCGGCCAGAATATCAAGTATGATATCCTGATACTGAAATGGTATGGAATTTCTATCAAAGGAACGCTATTTGATACCATGCTGGCCCATTATTTAATTGACCCGGATACCAGACACAACATGGATGTGCTGTCAGAGAATTATCTGGGGTACTCACCGATTTCTATTACCAAACTGATTGGTCCGAAAGGGAAGAATCAGGGAAATATGAGAGATGTTCCGGTAGAACAGGTAGTCGATTATGCTGCGGAAGATGCTGATGTTACGCTACAACTGGCTAATATCTTTAGGCCAATGCTAAAAGACCTTAATGCAGAAGAACTGGCAAGGGATGTAGAAAATCCATTGGTTTATGTGCTTGCTGATATTGAAAAAGAAGGCGTAAGAATTGACATTGATACCCTGATCAACTATTCTAAAGAACTGGAAACAGACATCCGTAAGTTCGAACAGAATGTATACGATAAATGCGGACTAACCTTTAACCTGGCCTCACCAAAACAGTTGGGAGAAGTTTTGTTTGACAAGCTTCAACTGGATCCTAAAGCTAAGAAAACCAAGACAGGGCAGTATCAGACTGGTGAAGATGTATTGCTGGCATTAGCACATAAAAGTGATATTGTACAGGATATATTAGATTTCCGCCAGTTGCAGAAACTGAAGTCTACCTATGTTGACGCGCTTCCATTGTTGGTAAATCCTAAAACCGGCAGGGTACATACCAGCTACAACCAGGCGGTAGCAGCAACCGGAAGGCTCAGTTCTAATAACCCCAATCTGCAGAACATCCCGATTCGAAGTGACCGTGGCAGGGAAGTGCGTAAAGCATTTATTGCAAGAGATGAGCATCATGTATTGCTATCTGCAGATTATTCCCAGATAGAACTTCGCATTATTGCCGACATCAGCAAGGAAGAGAATATGCTGGATGCATTCAACAAAGGGATCGACATTCATACTGCAACTGCAGCAAGGGTATATGGAATTACAATTGAAGAAGTAACACCTAACCAGAGACGAAATGCGAAAGCGGTGAACTTTGGTATTATTTACGGACAATCTGCCTTTGGTTTATCTCAAAATCTGGGAATACCAAGGAAGGAAGCTGCGGAAATTATAGAACAGTACTTTACACAGTATCCCGGAATTAAGCGATATATGTCTGATACGATGAATTTCGCCCGAGAAAATGGTTTTGTAGAAACAATTTTGGGAAGAAGAAGGTATTTAAGAGATATTAATTCTGCCAATCAGACGGTCCGTGGTTTTGCAGAACGAAATGCCATTAATGCACCAATACAGGGCTCTGCGGCAGATATGATTAAGGTAGCTATGATCAATATACACAAGGATATTCTGGATCAGGGATTACAATCTAAAATGACAATGCAGGTGCATGATGAGTTGGTGTTCGATGTTTTAAAGACAGAGGTAGAAGCGATGAAAAAGATCATTACACATCGGATGAAAACAGCAATTAAGACTACCGTACCGATTGAAATTGAAATTGGTGAAGGTGTAAACTGGTTGGAAGCACACTAAATAAAGATAAAAGCCATATCTGCTAAAAGATTTCAGAATCGAATAGCAGATATGGCTTTTTTAAGACCTGTTGTTTTTTAAAGGTCTATTGTCTCTCCGATTGCTGGCAGCAAGAGGGTTTTATTTTCTCTGTTGAATTTTGCCAGCGCTTCATTTGTGTCGATTTCTATGACAGGGAAGGTGTTGTAATGAACACCAATAACTTTATCACATTCAAAATATTTTGTAGCAATTAAAGCGTCATCCACATCCATGGTATAATTTCCTCCAATAGGAAGGATTGCATAATCCAACTGATACAGATCTGCAAGAAGCTTCATTTCTATTGTTAATGAAGTATCCCCTGCGAAATAAACAGTTTTTCCTGCGGTTTCCAATACGAATCCGGCTGGATTACCACCATAACTGCCATCTGGCATAGAGCTGGAATGTGCGGCCCAAACCATTCTTAATTTTCCAAATTCGAATTTCTGAGCCCCGTAATTCATAGAATGTGTGTTTTTTACTCCCTTTGACTCAGCCCAGTCGATCACTTCGGGCATTCCAATTACCTGGGCATTGGTTTGTGCAGCCAAAGCAACCAGGTCAGCAACGTGATCGCCGTGGCCATGACTTACCAGGATGTAATCGGCTTCAATCTTACTGATATCGATGTGCTTGGCCAGTTTATTTGGGCTGATAAAAGGATCAAAAAGAAATTTTCTGCCTCCTGCTTCCAATAAAAAGCAGGACTGGCCGTAATAAGTGTATTTCATCATGATGATTAAGGTTAAAATTATTGGCCAAACATTCCTCCAAGGCCACCAAGCATGTCTTTTGTTGCAGCTTGCATTTCTGTTGCAGAAACAATGTCTGCCTGACTAAGCACTTTATTAATGGCAGTAAGGAGTAGTTCTTCTAATTCTTCTTTATCTGCCTGCTTGTAGAACTCTTCATCGATTTCCACTGCAGTAATGGCCTTGTTTGCAGTCGCAGTAATACGTATCGCTCCACCTTCCACTTCTCCAAAAACAGAAACGGTATCTAATCTCTTCTTTATTTCATCGGCCTTTTGTTGTGCGGCCATTAGCTTATCAAACATAATGTGTCGTTGTTAATGTATTTATAAAACGAAATTAAGGCAATTTGGTTTAAAGAAATAACATTGTTTAAAGATTTAGAGAAGAGATCGCGCCAGGGTATCATTTCATGAGCTCCTTATGGAAATCAACAAATAGCCTGAAAAGATCTTCATATTCAGTAAAGGGTAAAGTAAACGCGGCATCATTTACATCATGATATGCACTAATTCCTCCCTGTGTGTAGAGAAAAAACGCAGGAACGCCTTTTTCTGTAAAAAAATAATGATCGCTATTGGCCGCTTTACCCCTTGGATTTATTTTCACGAGGTATTTTTTTTCTTCATTGATTTTTTGAAGTAGAGTAAATTCTTTAAGATGAACGGTTGCATTGACTACAGTAATGCCATTTTCACCTGTCCCAACCATATCAACATTGGTCAGGAACCGGATTTTACGTAAATCCAGAAGGGGATGTTCTGTAAAGTATTTCGATCCCGCCAGACCATCCTCTTCTCCTGCAAAGCAAAGGAAAGCAATACTGTAAGGTTGGGGATGACGGGCATAATAACGGGCAAGGGTCAATAATAATGAAACCCCGCTGGCATTGTCATTCGCTCCAGGAAAATAAATGTCAGCACCCATCCCTCCTAAATGATCGTAGTGAGCGGTCATAACGAGGATGGAATCAGATTTTGAAGTTCCTTTAACTAGTCCGCAGATATTGCTCGCCTGGAATTCAGGCTGGAGCCGATTCTCAATGTCCAGCTCAATGTCCTGAGGTTTTCCTGATATAGCGGTTTTTAATACAGTGATTCCGGTATAGTCTGATTGTTCAGGAGCAACAGACCAGGTTAGTTTATCGCTCAGGAGCAGGATGATCCGTTGTTCCGGATGGATAAAAGTGATGCTGTCTTTTTGATATAGCCGGGCCCGCCCCTGAAGTCCCTTACTTTCCGGCATCACCACGAATTCTTTTCCCGGGATCAGCGATTTCCCATTGAGGCGGACCGCCATTTTTCCAGGAAAGGTATTTGCCGGGTAGGAAAAATGTTGTTTAAAAGTTTTTCCATTCATTGGGCTTAGACCGTAGGCCTTGAATGAAGAACTGATAAAATCTGCCGCCTTACTCATCCCATCTTTGGTATATCCACGGCCCCACATCGTTTTTGAAGTCAGCGTATCCAGTATTTTTCTTGCTGTTCGGATGTCCTGTGATAAAACCGGGTTTGCCTGGAGAAGGAAAAGAATAAACAAGTACTTTTTCATTCGGATATAGAATTAATCTGTGGTCCTAGCCTGGCCCTGGGTTCGTAAATTGTAAATATATAAAATTGAAACCCGATGATGATTAAAACAGATTGGTAAAAATGTTGTTATTGGAGGTACTGATATACTTAACCCTTTTTATATGGATATTCGCTCAAATGAGCCGTTTTGGTTGGTGAAAAATGGATTGCTGTATACTTACCCCTCTCTTAGAGATCACCTGAGTTGTGACATCCTTATCGTAGGTAGCGGAATAACAGGAGCCTTAATGGCTCATTCATTTGTAGAAAAAGGATATGATACGGTGCTGATTGATAAACGGGAAATTGCAAATGGGAGCAGCTCTGCTACCACCTCAATGCTTCAATACGAGATCGATGTGCCCTTGCATGAATTGATCGATATGATCGGGGAACAAGGAGCTGTTGCGAGTTATAAAGCCTGCCGGGATTCAATTGACCGGTTACAACAACTGGTGAAGGATGTTGATTCCCCTTGTGGCTTTGAGCAAAAAGATTCCCTCTATTTTGCCAGCAAGTCAAAAGATGTTAAGTGGCTTAAGAAAGAATTCGATGCCCGGAAACGCGCTGGTTTTAAGGTTCAATGGCTCGAAAAAAAAGAGATTAAGCAAAAATATGGACTGTTGACTGAGGGAGGTATTCTGTCTTCAGATGGTGGGAGTGTAGATGCTTTTTGTCTGGCTCATGACCTGCTTCACTACAATACCAAAAGAGGACTTCGTGTTTTTGACAAGACAGAGCTGAAAAAAGTGAAGTACGAAAAGGATAAGGTATTGGCAGAAATTGCAACCGGGGCGGTCATTACAGCAGGAAAGATAGTTTATTGTACCGGATATGAAACCCAGGTAATGCTTCCGGAGCGAATCGTTAATCTGAAGAGCACTTATGCGATGGTAAGTGAGAAAAATGAGGCCTTGCCAGCTTCAATCTCAGATACGCTGTTCTGGAATACGGATGCACCTTACCTTTATATGAGAACCACTGCTGACGGTCGCTTATTAGTAGGAGGAGAAGATGAAAATTTTAGAAATGCATTGAAGAGAGATGCATTGCTGGGACGGAAAAAAGATAAACTTGTGAAAACAGTTGAAAAGTTTATGCCAGGGCTTCGCTTTATCGGGGATTTCTGCTGGTGCGGGACTTTCGGGGAAACCAAAGATGGGCTTCCTTATATTGGGGCACACCCGAAATTTCCAAATTCTTACTTTGTACTGGGTTTTGGGGGGAATGGAATTACATTTTCTGTACTTGGAATGGACATCATTCCCGAGATGATCAGGGATGCGCCGAGTTTGCTGTCACATTATTTTAGATTCGGAAGGTAACTGTTTGTTTATCAGTTTGAATTGTTCTTATTTTCTAAGGATTTATGCGTGTTTTCTCAGATGAAAAGATAACGAAAACTTAATATCTTGTGCCGTTATTTTTTAATGTGACGCCTATTTTTGAACTAAAATATCAAACCATGAACAAGCAATTTTTAAGATTATCAATCGTCGCGCTGGGCTTGCTTAGTTTCGCAGCCTGTAAAAACAAAGACAAAAAAACAGGAGATGCAGCTGATAGTACTTTGGCTACGCAAACAACCGAAACTGCTGCATCCACCACACCTGCTCCTGTAGGGAATGAGCCTTTGGCTTATATGATTACGGCGAGTCCGGATTCTGCACTTTTAGGTAAAAAAAGTGAAGCCCTGATTAAAATTCTGGAGAGCAAAGGTGTTGCATTGCAAGATGCTGATGGAAAGTCCAGTGGAATGCAAGTGACCATTAAGCTGAGTGTGACAAATAAAAGTACGGTAGGAAAAGAGCAGTATTTTACGGTCAATTATTCTGATGCAAGGTTACAATTGGATAATAATACTTCTGTAGCACCGGAAGGAGGAACAGGTTCTTCCAGTCCTCAGCCGGAAACTACCTCTGAAGCGGAGTGGACTTTTAAGGTTCCTGCAAATGCTAAACCGAAGAAACTGAGCCTTTTTATGGACGAAACAAGGGTCGCTGTCGACCTCAGGGTAGAAGAAAAGAAATAATCATAAACCTGCTGTGTAAACAGCAGGTTTTTTTTTGAACAATTTTTCACCGAATAATGTAAAAAAATTAAAAACATATTGCACAACTCAATATTTATTTAAACCTTTGCGCCTCAACTATTTTAAAGAATTATTAGACACAGGAAATGATCAAGCAAATCATACATAAACTTTCTATTTTAGAAGCAAAGAATATTGCTTCCGAAAGTCTGTTTATTGAACGCTTGCGACCCATATTTGCTGTGACCACTAATCGGCAAAATTATACGCCACGGATTTGAATAATCACTGAGTAGCAACTCAGCCCATTTCCTTAGAGGATTGCCTCTTAAAAAACAATTAATCAGAACATTTATTTTTTCGTTAACCTATTAATGAATATAAACGATTTTATAGTGCAGGTTGCACTTCCTGAACATCGTGTCTTTGCAGAAGAAATTTGTGAAGAAATGGCCGAATCGGCCAAAGCACGTGGTACAGGTATCGCTAAACGCTCTCCGGAGTACGTTGCAGGTAAAATTTCAGATGGGAAGTCAGTTATCGCTTTCCATAAAGATGGAACCTGGGCAGGTTTCTGTTATATCGAAACCTGGAGTCATGGACAATTTGTGGCCAACTCCGGCCTTATCGTTAGTCCACGTTTCCGAAAGGCGGGACTCGCACATGCCATCAAAGAAAAAATCTTCGAGCTTTCCAGACAAAAGTATCCAAAGGCAAAAATCTTTGGCCTGACTACCGGTCTGGCAGTAATGAAGATCAATTCTGATCTTGGCTATGAGCCGGTTACCTATTCAGAACTGACTCAGGATGAAGATTTCTGGAAAGGCTGTCAGAGTTGTGTGAACTTTGAAATCCTGACAATGAAAGAGCGGAAAAATTGCATGTGTACAGCAATGTTGTATGATCCTGCAACACAGAAGCACGATGTCGCCAAGAAGTTTGCAGAAGAACTGGAGAAAAAACCAAAATTGTACGAGCGTTTTATGCGCATCAAACAAAGATTGGTGTTAAAGCCTAAACCTTCGGGTAAGGGAGGATTAAAACCCCTGTTATTATTGTTTACATTTTTATTTAAATAGCTGTTATTTTAAGATGAAGAAAAAAGTTGTTTTAGCTTTTAGCGGAGGTTTAGATACTTCGTTTTGTTGTATTTATTTGGCACAGGACCGTGGACTGGAAGTGCATTCTGTGATCGTTAATACCGGTGGTTTTTCTGATGAAGAACTTCAGGAGATCGAGAAACGTGCTTATGCCTTAGGAGTAGCTTCTCATGCGGTAGTTGATGAAACTACCAATTATTATGATGGCTGTATTAAATACCTGGTGTTTGGGAATGTATTGAAAAATGCAACCTATCCGCTTTCTGTGAGTGCAGAGCGTGTGAGCCAGGCAACTGCAATTGCAAATTATGTGAAAAAAATCGGCGCAGATTATGTAGCTCATGGTAGCACAGGTGCCGGAAATGATCAGGTACGTTTCGATATGATTTTTAACATCATTATCCCTAATGTAGAGATCATCACTCCAATCAGAGATTTGAAATTATCCCGCGAAGCGGAAATAGAATATTTGGCTGCACATGGTGTAGAATATAGTGCTGAAAAAGCAAGATATTCTATCAATAAAGGTTTATGGGGAACTTCAGTAGGAGGAAAAGAAACTTTAACTTCCAATGAAACTTTACCGGAAGAAGCATGGCCAACCCAGGTTTCAGTACACGAGCCACGTAAACTGGAACTGACCTTTGAAAAAGGAGAACTGGTGGGGATTGATGGAGAGACATTAGCCCCGGTTGCGGCGATTCAGAAATTACAGGCGATCGCGCAGCCTTATGGCATTGGAAGAGACATCCATGTGGGTGATACCATTATCGGGATTAAAGGCCGCGTAGGCTTTGAAGCTGCAGCACCTATGGTCATCATCAAGGCACACCATACCTTGGAAAAACATACCTTAACCAAATGGCAGCTTTCCTGGAAAGAGCAACTGGCCTCTTTTTATGGCAACTGGCTGCATGAAGGTCAATTTCATGATCCCATCATGCGTAACATTGAATCCTTTTTAGCAGATACGCAGAAAACAGTGAGCGGAAAGGTCTTTGTTGAATTGTTACCTTACCGTTTCCAGATCATTGGTATCGAGTCTGCACATGATCTGATGAGCAATAAATTTGGTAGCTACGGCGAGATGAACAACGCATGGAGTGGTGAAGATGTAAAAGGCTTCTCTAAAATTTTTGGCAATCAGGTCATGATCTGGCACAAAGTGAACAGCAATGAAGGTTAAAGCAGGAATCATTGGCGGTGCCGGCTATACCGGTGGAGAAATGCTTCGATTGCTGGTCAACCACCCTTCAGTAGAAGTTGCTTTTGTGCATAGCAACAGCAATACGGGAAACCTGATCTCGGACGTCCATACGGATCTTCTGGGAGATACAGACCTTCGCTTCACCGGAGAATTATCTGACGATATTGATGTCCTGTTTTTATGTGTTGGACATGGCGATGCAAAGAAATTTCTGGCAGCTAATCCTATCGCTGCAGGAATAAAAATCATTGACCTGAGTCAGGATTTCAGACTAAAAGCCGCAGCAGGACAAGACTGGGTATACGGTCTTCCGGAGTTGAACCGCGAACGCATTAAAACAGCAAGCTTTATTGCTAATCCCGGTTGTTTTGCAACCTGTATCCAGTTGGGTTTATTGCCACTGGCGGCAAAAGGTTTACTTAAAAACGAAGTGCACATCAATGCAACTACAGGTTCTACAGGTGCAGGCCAGAGTCTGGCCGCAACTTCTCATTTTAGCTGGCGTAATAATAACCTTTCTGTATATAAGGCTTTTGAACATCAGCACCTGAATGAGATCGGAGAAACCTTATTGCAACTGGATGCGAATTTTAATGAGGTGCTGAATTTTATCCCGCAACGTGGAGATTTTACCAGAGGGATCCTTGCAGCTATGTATGTGGAAAGTGACCTGACGGCAGAAGAAGCACAAACCTTATATGAGGACTATTATGCGGAACACCCATTTACTCATGTGAGTAAGAAAAATATAGATTTGAAACAGGTGGTGAACACCAATAAAGGACTGGTTCATGTTGAAAAACATGGTAGTAAGCTCTTTATCGTGAGCGTCATTGATAATTTGTTGAAAGGGGCAAGCGGGCAGGCAGTGCAAAACATGAACTTGATTTTTGGACTGGAAGAGCGGCAAGGCCTGGCGCTTAAGGCAGCCGGGTTTTAATCCCCCCTGCTGTACCGGATTTATCCAGAACCGTTTTTAATCTTTTAATCAACAATTCAATCTCAAAAAAATGAACTTATTCGACGTATATCCGTTAAACAATATAGAAATCGTTAAAGCCGCAGGTAGTACCGTTTGGGACGCCGATGGTCAGGAATATTTAGACCTCTATGGTGGTCATGCAGTGATCTCTATCGGTCATACGCATCCTCATTATGTGAAACGTGTAACCGATCAATTGAATAAAGTAGGATTCTATTCTAATTCTGTGAAGATTCCTTTGCAGGTCGAGCTGGCTGAAAAGCTGGGTAAAGTATCGGGCAAACCGGATTACCAGTTGTTCCTTTGTAACTCAGGGGCTGAGGCGAATGAAAATGCCTTGAAACTGGCTTCATTCTATAATGGAAGAAAAAAGGTGATTGCCTTTAAAGGTGCTTTCCATGGCAGAACTTCATTGGCCGTCTCTGCAACGGATAACCCAAAAATTATTGCTCCGGTAAATGAGACGGACAACATTATATTCCTCCCTCACAATGATGAAGCTGCATTGGAGCAGGCATTTGCTGCTTTTGGAAATGAAGTGGCAGCAGTAATCATTGAAGGGATCCAGGGGGTTGGCGGAATCAAAGAAGCATCTGTTTCTTTCCTTCAAAAAATCCGTTCCCTTTGCGATCAGTACAATGCGCTTTACATTGCTGATAGCGTACAGTGCGGTTATGGAAGAACGGGGAAATTTTATTCTCATGATGAGGCCGGCGTAGATGCGGATGTTTACACCATGGCTAAAGGAATGGGAAACGGGTTCCCGGTAGCAGGAATCTCCATCTCTCCTAAATTTAAGCCATGGCACGGTATGTTGGGTACTACCTTCGGTGGAAATCACCTGGCTTGTGCAGCTGCATTGGCGGTACTGGAAATTATGGATCAGGATCAGCTGATGAAAAATGCAGAAGAGGTGGGTACTTATCTGATCAATGAACTGAAGAAAATCGAAGAGGTAACTGAAGTGCGTGGACGAGGCTTAATGATCGGAATTGAACTTCCTGAAAGCTTATCAAATGTAAAAAAAGACCTGTTGTTTAAGCACCATATTTTTACCGGAGAAGCTAAACCGAATGTAATCAGACTTTTGCCGGCTTTAAATTTAAGTAAAGATCAGGCAGATCAATTTTTAAATCAGTTTAAAATTGCGCTAAATCAAAGATGAAACAATTCACTTCAGTAAATGATGTTGAAGACATCAGCCAATTGGTAGCCTCCGCATTGGCACTAAAAGAAAGCCCTTATGCACATCAGAATCTGGGCAAAAATAAAACCCTGGGTCTGGTTTTTCTTAACCCTAGTTTACGCACGCGCCTGAGTACTCAAAAAGCAGCATTGAATTTGGGAATGAATGTGATGGTAATGAACATGGATAAAGAAGGCTGGGCGTTGGAAACTCAGGATGGTGTGGTCATGAATGGCACTACAGTAGAGCATATCCGTGAAGCTGCAGCGGTAATGGGGCAGTATTGTGATGTACTGGGCTTACGTTCTTTTCCTAAGCTAATCAGCAGGGATGAGGATTATAATGAAGATTTCTTTAATAAATTTATTCAGTATTGTGGCGTTCCGGTAGTGAGTCTGGAAAGTGCAACACGTCACCCTTTGCAAAGTCTGGCGGATCTGGTAACGATTAAAGAAACCTGGAAAGGAACAACAAAGCCTAAGGTAGTATTGGCCTGGGCTCCACATATCAAAGCTTTGCCACAGGCAGTTCCGAACTCCTTTTCCGAATGGATGTGCAGGGCACAGGCTGAAGGAATGCTGGATTTTACCATTGTACAGCCTAAGGGCTATGAGCTGAACGAAGATTTCACTCCGGGTGCTAAGATCAGCCATAATATAGATGAAGCCTTGAAAGATGCTGATTATATTTACGTGAAAAACTGGTCCAGCTATAAGGAGTATGGAAAAGTACTAACTTATCCTGAAGGGTGGATGCTAACCAATGAGCGGTTAAAGGTAACCAATGATGCAAAAGTAATGCACTGCTTGCCTGTTCGCCGTGACCTGGAGCTTTCCTCAGAAGTGCTGGATGGACCAAATTCACTGGTCATTCAGGAAGCCGGAAACCGGTTATGGGCCGCACAGGCCGTACTGAAAGATGTACTTGAAAGGTTATAAATTATAGGGATGCCGGATTAAAGCCAGCATCCTTTTTTGTTATGCCTGAATCTTCTAACGGAAGGTCTCAGCAGTTATAAAACGTAAAAATGAAGAAACTAAGTGTAATTAAGATTGGCGGAAATGTAATTGATAATTCTGAGAAACTGCATCAGTTTTTACTTGACTTTAATGCCCTTCCGGGAGATAAGATTTTAATTCACGGTGGCGGAAAGATTGCGACAGAATTGGGGGTTTCTTTAGGGATTGAGGCTAAAATGGTAGATGGCCGCCGGATTACAGATATAGAAACCTTAAGGATTGTAACGATGGTATATGCCGGACTAATCAATAAGAACATGGTGGCTCAGTTACAGGCAAAAGGCTGCAATGCAATTGGGTTAACAGGGGCCGACGGGAACATCATCAGAGCCGTAAAACGTCCGGTAAAAGAGATTGATTATGGCTTTGTTGGAGATCTTGATGGAGCTTCGGTTTCATCAGCTACGCTGGATAGCTTGCTTAGGGCAGGGTTAACACCGGTCTTGTGTGCAATTACTCATGATGGAGAAAGTCAGCTTTTGAATACCAATGCAGACACCATCGCTTCTGCTGTGGCAGTAGCCATGTCTTCATTGTATGAGACCGTATTGGTGTATTGCTTTGAAAAAAGAGGCGTGATGCGGGATGTAGAAGACGACAATTCTCTTGTTCCTGAAATCAGGATGCAGGAATTTGAAAGCTTAAAACAGGAAGGGGTAGTTTCAGGAGGAATGATCCCCAAATTACACAATGCCTTTGAGGCGATAAAAAGCGGTGTTTCTGCTGTATACATCGGTAAAGCAGATGAATTACCGCAAATTAATGATCAGGGCTTTGGAACCAGGCTGATCATTTAATTACCTTTGAAAACCACCCGATCAATAACAACCAAACTACATAGAAGATGAAACAGTTTAAAGGCAGCATTGCCATTTTAGGAAGCGGAAATATTGGCATTTCTTTGGCCAAAGGACTAGTGAAAGCAAATTATGCTTTGCCTAGTCAGATCAGTTTAACCAGAAGAAATATAACCAATTTAAACCCCTTTGCTGAACAAGGCTTTGGCGTGAGTAATGATAATGCTGCGGTTGTTGCCGCTTCAGATGTCATTGTGCTTGCGGTGTTGCCACAACAGTTAAATCAGCTTTTGGATCAGATTCGTCCGGTTGTGGATGTCAAAAAACACTTGTTCATTTCCGTTGCCTCCGGCGTCAGCTGTGCGGACATTAGAAATAAACTGGGAAATGAGACGCAGGTGATCAGGGCTATGCCAAATACTGCGATTGCAATTGGACAGTCTATGACCTGTATTGCGACAGATAGTGCTTCTTCTGAATACATGGAAGAGGTGACCAGAATGTTTGAAACCGTGGGCTCAGTGGTAAAGATCAATGAAGACCTGATGACCTCGGCCACAGCTTTGTGTGCCTGTGGGATTGCGTTCTTCCTGCGTGCAATAAGAGCAGCTTCACAAGGTGGTGTAGAAATTGGCTTTCATGCAGATGAAGCCTTGAAAATGGCCGTTCAGACGGCAAAAGGGGCGGCAGATCTGCTCTTGCAGATGCAGTCTCATCCTGAACAGGAAATAGATAAAGTAACTTCGCCGAAAGGCTGTACCATTGCCGGATTAAATGAGATGGAGCACAATGGATTTAGCTCCTCTCTGATCAAAGGCATCAAGCTATCGGCAACAAAAGCCGGAGCTTTATATACCAAAGAATAAAATTATGATAGAACAACTGCAAAAAGATAGTTTAGAACTGTTGAAACAACTGATTGGGATCTCTTCCTTTAGTAAAGAAGAGGATAAAACGGCTGATGTGATCGAACAGTTTTTGCAGCAACGTGATATAAAAACGCAGCGCAAGCTGAATAACATCTGGGCCTACAACAAATATTTTGATCAAAAAAAGCCAACATTGCTTTTAAACTCACATCACGATACCGTAAGGCCGAATACCGGTTATACACGCGATCCTTACGCTGCAATTGTTGAAGATGGTAAATTGTATGGACTGGGGAGTAATGATGCGGGAGGATGTCTGGTTTCGCTTATAGCGACCTTTCTTTATTTCTATGATCAGAAAGATTTAGGTTATAACATTTGCCTGGCGACAACCGCAGAAGAAGAAATCTCCGGAAATAACGGATTGGAATGTGTGCTGCCCGATCTTGGAGAACTGGAGTTTGCGATTGTAGGAGAGCCTACCTTAATGAACCTAGCCATTGCAGAACGCGGTTTACTGGTATTGGATTGCGTGTCTACAGGGAAAGCGGGGCATGCTGCTAGGGAAGAAGGAGATAATGCAATTTATAAAGCATTGAAAGATATCGAATGGTTCCGTAATTACCGCTTTTCTAAAGTTTCGGAAATGTTTGGACCACTGAAAATGTCGGTGACGATTATCAATGCGGGCTCTCAGCATAATGTCGTTCCTGCGACCTGTACTTTTACGGTAGATGTTCGTGTAACAGATGCCTACAGCAATGAAGAAGTTTTAAAGATTATCAGAACGAATGTGGATTGCGAAGTTACTCCGCGCTCCATTCGTTTGAAGCCCTCTTCTATTGATAAAGAACATCCTTTTGTACAATCCGGAATTGCCTTAGGAAGGACTACTTATGGTTCCCCAACCACGTCGGATCAGGCTTTGTTGAGTATCCCTTCTGTAAAAATCGGCCCGGGAGATTCTGCCCGTTCTCATATGGCAGACGAATATGTGTTTGTCAATGAAATCGAAGAAGGAATCCAGCTTTATATTGACATGTTAAAACCGGTAATTAAGGGGAAATAGCAATCTTTGCTTAAATAAAAAAAGGGCTGATCCTTAGGATCAGCCCTTTTTTTATTGTTCTTCTGCTTTTTCAAAAGCTCGTGCTTCCAGGTGTTTTTCCATATCTAAACGGTTGACTCCTTTAGCCCACCATTCTGGTGCCGGCTTGTCCTTTAGCATATAATCAAAGTATTCCATCATGCGAACTGCATAATCTTTACGGTTTGGTATTTTTGCAATACCATGGTTTTCTCCACGATAGGTGATCATTACCACCGGTTTATTCAACCTTCTCAGTCCATTGTAGTATTCAATACCTTGGGTATAATCTACCGCACCGTCTTTATCATTGTGTAACAACAACAAGGGGGTCTGTACTTTTTTGATGTGATAAACCGGAGAGTTACGGGCAAAAGCATCCCAGTTGTCCCAGTAACCTGGAGTTAACCGACCCTGACTCGCCTCGAAAATTGCCTGGTTGGTGCCTCCGCTATTCCAGTAAATCAGACTATACATACTGATCATGTTGGTTAACGGTGCTCCCGCAGCAGCAGCTTTAAAAATATTAGTCTGAGTAATCAGGAAAGAGGTCTGATATCCTCCCCAGGAATGTCCATGAATGGCCACCCGTTTTTCATCAACAATACCGGTTCCAATCGCAGCTTTCACCGCCGGAACGACACAAGCCACAGCAGACATACCGGGATCATTCAATTTGTATTTGATATCCGGCATCAGGACAGCATAACCATTGCTGGTGTACATCGATTTGTTAAATCCACCTCCAGGAAATCCCGGCATGGTATAGGCATTTAGTTCATCGGTTAAGCGCTCATAGATATAAGTGATGGTAGGATAGCTTTTTCCTTCCTGATAATTTGCAGGAAGGTATAGGGCTGCCTGCAAAGAATCTCCGTTTGCGCTGACATAGTTGATCAGTTTTACGCCCGAAGACCAGGCATACTTCTCCTGATCAGGTGTGTTTTTAGTAACCTGCTTTGCATTGGCCAGGTTCGCTGTAGTACTGATGTATAGCTCAGGCGACTTTTCATTGTTCTGCTTACTGTAAACAAATACATTCCCATCACTGGCTTTATTGAAACTGCCATATCCGTTATCATCCATAAACAAAACCTTGATGCTGCTCTTCCCGGCTTCAAGAAGGCCGATTCCTGTTTTTTTATTGACGGAATTAAAAACTGCAAAATATTGATCCTTGCTCAGGTCTGTCCCTTTATCTTTTGGATAGATGGAGAATTTGCCCTGTACATCCTGTTTTTTACTTTTCCAGTTATCGGAAAGGGAGATGGCTGATTTTCCATCAGCACTGATGCGCCAAAGGTCATAGTTGTCTTTAATCAATACATATCTGGAATCTGATGACCAGCCAAAATTGGGGGTAGATGGCTTGACAACGTTATGGTCATCCAGCTCATCTATAAAGGAAGCCTTGATTTTCTCCGTCAGGTTATATTGCTGCTGGGTTTCCAGATTGATGCTATAGAAAGCGCCATCTTTATTAAAACTTGCCCATTTACCATTGGGGGCAAAACTAAGTGTGCCTCCGCTGGAAGTATAAAACTTTTCAAAAATCCGTTTTTTTATGCCTGTTTTCAGGTCGATGAGGTAAATATCGGTATAGCTTTGACCGTCAAGGTTACTCATTAATTCATATCCAGAATTGTCGTAACCGATGGCATATAGGTGCTGTGGTGCAACAACAACATTTTTTAAACTGCTGTCTGCCAGTTGACTGAACTTCTGGTCTGCAATGCGGTAAGAACTCAGGAAGCTGTAGTTTTTGTCTCTTGTTTCCTGAGTCTGCTGGGCAGATTGAAGACGTTTGTCCTGCCAGTTCCATATGATCATATCCGGCTTTTCTATATCTGCCTTGGCTGCAGGTTTGCCTTCAGCTTTTCCTTTGGCAAGGCTGTCGGTTTTTGTCTGAGGTTTTGCTTTAGCCTGATCCGCTGGTTTTATTGCAGATTTATCTTTTGAAGCGCTGTCAGCTTTCTTTTCAAAGGTATTGATGCCAAAAAACAAAGTCCCCTGGTCTTCTGACCAGTAAGGTGTTCCATTTCCGCTGATGCCCATGTTTTTTGGGAAATTCTTGCCGTCAATACCGGTATAGGAAACTTTATTGGTTTGCTCGCCCGCAATTTTATTGATGCCGATTACTGTAAAAACATCTTCTTTATATTGCTCGTTTTTATTGGATTTAAGTAATGCAAAAGCAGTTCCGTTTTCATTCCAGTTGATGCTTTTGTAATTTGCTTTATCATTTTCAATCGCAGTGATCAGGCCGGTTTTCATATCTCGGATAAAGACTCCGTTCCCATTCTGTCCATTGGCATCAATGGTGTAGGCCAGGATATTTCCTGCCTTATTGAATGAATATTCTGCTACATTTCCCAGGTTATAACTTTTTTTGCTGCTCAGGTGATAGAGTAAAAGGTCTGTCCCTTTTGGGGCATCTTTGTCTTTTGAGGCATTTTCCGGGGCGGTAAATTGTATGGCCAGCCATTCTGATGATTCTCCGGAGAAACTAAATGTCTTCACTTTCTCAAAAGTAGTTTTCTGATTGCCAGGTAAAGAAAGGAGAACCAATTGGTCGTAAAGGGGCTTCATGGTTTTCTTTGCAGATTTTACCTCTGCCTCTTTTGCCGACACTTTAAAAGCAGCATACCTGGAATCTTTTGAATAAATCACCGTGGAGGTGCTTGCTCCGATAGGATAATTGAAATTTGTGGTGTCTGAAACTTTACGGATTACGGTTTGAAGGTCACCTTCAGTGGGACCTTTTGCCCAGGACAACCACTGTCCGTTAGGAGATAGTGCATAACTATTTCCTCTGATAAAATTCCATTTGGAAACATCTTTCCAGGTCAGACCTGGTTTTTGCTGCGCATGGAGGCTTGCTCCATAGGGTAAAAGTAACAGCAGAAGTGAGTATTTGATTCTGTTCATTATAGTTTGGGGGTTTTCTGCTAAAATATTGTTTTAGTTGAATATATTTTGAATATAACAACAATATTATGCAATGCTGTTGCGTTTATTCGGCTTGCTGGTTTATCCTTCATTCTATCGTAATTATTGTATTTTTGCAAAATACCGCTAAGCCCTAAGGGACCTAAATAATAGATTGATAAATGAAGATTTGGCAAAAAAACGTAGACGTAAATAAGGATATAGAAACTTTTACCGTAGGCAAAGACAGGGAGCTGGATTTGCAAATGGCAGCTTTTGATGTTTTAGGCTCTCTGGCCCATGTTGAAATGCTGGAAAGTATCGGATTGCTGACCGCTGAAGAACTGGCAGATATTCAAAAAGAACTTAAAAATATCTACGCAGATATCGAAGCGGGTAAATTCACAATTGAGGATACCGTAGAAGATGTGCACTCCCAGGTGGAATGGCTGCTGACACAACGTATTGGAGATGCCGGTAAAAAGATCCATAGCGGACGCTCCCGTAATGATCAGGTTCTGGTGGATTTGAAACTTTATTTCAGAAGTTGCATCGAAGAGATGG
The DNA here is from genome assembly GCF_001721645.1 of Pedobacter steynii. Taxonomy (NCBI): domain Bacteria; kingdom Pseudomonadati; phylum Bacteroidota; class Sphingobacteriia; order Sphingobacteriales; family Sphingobacteriaceae; genus Pedobacter; species Pedobacter steynii. Next base: position 1,427,186 of record NZ_CP017141.1, read on the forward strand.
TTGGAAATACAACTGCGCTTTTCACACAGCTGATCGAATTGAGTAACATCCATAAGGACAAATTGCTTCCAGGATATACCCATCTTCAGATTGCTATGCCCTCTTCTTTTGGACTATGGTTTGGTGCTTATGCGGAAAGTCTGGTCGACGATATGGAGCTAATGCTGGCTGCTTATAAAATCTGTAATAAAAATCCATTGGGATCTGCTGCGGGCTATGGTTCTTCATTCCCTTTAAACAGGACGATGACCACTCAGTTGCTGGGCTTTGAAAACCTGAACTATAATGTCGTTTATGCGCAGATGGGAAGGGGTAAAACGGAACGTATTCTTGGACAGGCGATGTCCTCAGTCGCCGCTTCTTTAGCAAAAATGGCTATGGATGTCTGCCTTTTTATCAATCAGAATTTCGGCTTTATCAGCTTTCCGGACGAACTGACTACAGGATCGAGCATTATGCCGCATAAAAAGAATCCGGATGTTTTTGAGCTGATCCGCTCCAGGTGCAATAAAATTCAGGCTTTACCGAATGAAATTGCCATGATGACGACCAATCTGCCTTCCGGATATCATCGCGACCTTCAACTGTTGAAAGAAAATCTTTTCCCGGCAATTACCTCGCTGAATGAGTGTCTGGAGATGACTACCTATATGCTGCAACACATCAGAATCAAAGATGATATTCTGGCAGATAAAAAATATGCTTATCTATTTAGCGTTGAAGTGGTGAATGAACTTGCTTTAAAAGGGGTTCCTTTTAGAGAGGCCTATAAAATCGTTGGTGAAACGATAGAAAATGGCACCTTCTCCCCTTCTACTAAAGTGAACCACACACATGAGGGAAGTATCGGGAATCTATGTAATCCGGAAATTGAAGAGATGATGGCAGAGATCCTGTCGCAGTTTAAATTTGAAAAAACTAACGCTGCAATTGAGAAATTGCTGGCTTAACCGAATAATAAATATAAATCAAAAAAAATGAATGTATCAGTATTAGCAAACACACTTATCGGCTCGGAAATCATTAAAATTGGAAACGAAGTAAATGAACTGAAACGAAAGGGTGCCGAGATTGCGAATCTGACCATCGGTGATTTTGACCCTTCAATTTTTCCAATTCCGGCAGAATTAAGAGATGAAATTATTGATGCTTATCATCATAATCATACCAACTATCCACCTGCAGATGGTATTTTAGCTTTACGTGAAACAGTGGTAGAGATCCTGAAAACCAGGTATGAACTGTCCTATACCACTCAGGATATCCTGGTAGCTGGCGGATCACGCCCTTTAATATATGCGACGTATCTGGCATTGGTAGATCCGGGAGATAAGGTGATTTATCCTGCGCCATCCTGGAATAACAATCACTATTGCCATCTTTCTTCGGCCAAAGGGATTGCAGTAGAAACGACTGTTGAGAATAATTTTATGCCCCCAGCGGAGCAGCTGAAGCCTCATCTGAAAGGAGCAACGTTACTGGCCCTCTGTTCTCCTTTGAATCCTACAGGAACGATGTTTAGTAAAGAACAATTGGAAGAAATATGTGACCTGGTTATCGAAGAGAATGACAGTAGAGGGGTAGACGAAAAACCACTATACATCATGTATGATCAGATCTATTCATTGCTGACTTTTGGAAAGGAGCATCTCAACCCGGTAAGTCTGCGTCCGGAGCTTAAAGATTTTGTAATCTACATCGATGGGATTTCTAAGTGTTTATCTGCGACAGGAGTACGCGTAGGCTGGGCATTCGGACCTGAAAAGATTGTGAGTAAAATGAAGGCCCTGCTTGGTCATATCGGTGCCTGGGCACCCAAAGCAGAACAGGTTGCGGTAGCTAAATACTTTAAAAATAATGGACTCGTGGATCAGTTCCTGACTTCGTTTAAAAAACAGGTTCAGGAAAGCCTGGATGCACTTTATAATGGATTTCAAGAGTTAAAAGCAGAAGGCTTTGCCGTAGATGCAGTTGTTCCGATGGGGGCGATTTACCTGACACTTAAAATTGATTATATTGGTAAAACAACACCTTCAGACGATTTGCTGAAAAACAGCGCCGATGTAAACTTTTATCTGATTAAAGAAGCACAGACAGCATTGGTTCCGTTCTCGGCCTTCGGAACAGATGAATCTATAGCCTGGTTCCGTGCATCGGTTGGGGGTTGTTCCCTGAGTGATATTCAGAAAATGATTCCAAGAATTAAAGAAGCATTAAACAAATTGAAATAGCAGGTTATAGCTATAAAAAAGCGGCCAGGTGTAAAATTCTGGCCGCTTTTTTATTGGTAGTTTATTTAAACTCCGATGTTTTGTGGAATTCAATATCCGGATAGTCACGCATGGTCATATTGATCATGAAATCATTATCGGCAAGAAATACCGGATTACCATCTTTGTCTTCTCCGATATGTTGTTGTTTCCGTTTCAGGAATTCTTCCAGTTTCTTTTTATCGGTAGCAGTTACCCAGTTAGACCTGCCATAACTTAAGGTACGGAAATGTGCTTTTGCACCATATTCATGCTCCAGACGGAAAGCAATCACCTCAAACTGAAGTTCACCTACTGCACCAATGATTTTACGGTTACCGGGCTGGGCAGTGAACAATTGAGCGACACCTTCTTCTGTAAGCTGCTGTATGCCTTTCTCCAGCTGTTTTGTACGCAGTGGGTCTCTGTTCTCTACTTCCTTAAATATTTCAGGAGAGAAGCTCGGAATGCCTTTAAATTGTAATTGTTCACCTTCTGTAAGGGTGTCACCGATTTTAAAGTTTCCACTATCGTATAATCCGACCACATCTCCTGGCCAGGCTTCTTCAACAATGCTTTTCTCATTGGCCATGAAATCCATTGGATTGGAGAATTTCAGTTTTTTATTCTGACGGGTATGGAAGTAAAATTTGTTGCGTTCAAATTTACCGGAACAGATCCTTAGGAATGCAATACGGTCGCGGTGTTTCGGATCTAAGTTCGCATGTATTTTGAATACAAAACCGGTAAAGTTCTTCTCATTTACCATCACTTCCCTTTGTTCTGCCTCTCTGCTTTTCGGGCTGGGCGCAATTTGAACAAAAGTATCTAACAGTTCTTTGATACCAAAGTTATTGATGGCACTGCCAAAAAATACCGGCGCAAGTAATCCTTCAATGTACATGCTTTTATCAATCTGTCCATATACGCCGTCTACTAATTCCAGATCAGATTTTAATCCATCCAGTTCTTTTGGCTTTAGGAAGTTGTTTAGATTAGGATCGTTCAGGTCGCTGACTTCAATAACAGGTGCACTGATTTTTGTTTTGTCTGCTTCAAAAAGATTCAGGTGTTTGTTGTAAATGCTGTATACCCCTTTAAAAGTATGTCCCTGACCAATAGGCCAGGAGAGTGGACAAAGACTAATGTTTAGTTTGCTTTCAATCTCGTCAAGAAGGTCAAAAGCATCTTTTCCTTCCCTGTCCATCTTATTGATAAAGATAATTACGGGGGTATTCCGCATTCTGCAGACTGCCATTAACTTTTCCGTCTGTTCCTCCACACCCTTTACACAGTCAACGACTAAAATTACACTATCTACCGCAGATAAAGTACGGTAAGTATCCTCGGCAAAATCTTTGTGACCAGGAGTATCTAATATGTTGATGCGTTTCCCGCTATATTCAAAGCCCATTACAGAAGTAGCGACAGAGATTCCACGCTGTTTCTCAATTTCCATGAAATCGGAGGTGTTGCTTTGGTTGGCCTTATTACGCTTTACCGCTCCGGCTGTGTTTATTGCTCCTCCAAAGAGTAAAAACTTTTCTGTAAGTGTAGTTTTTCCTGCATCGGGGTGACTGATAATAGCGAATGTTTTTCGTTTTTCTATTTCTGGGTGAATCATAAAGAATTAAGCCTGTTGTGCTTGATGAGGCTGCAAAGATAAATATAATATATAAAAGAGGGCTAAAAAGAAAAACCGGCCATCATATGGCCGGTTTTATATAACCTGGACAGGAATTAACCCCTTCCCGATCTGGATGATCTTCCACCTTCAGACCCTCTGCTACCTTCAGAGCGGGCAGGTGGAGCGCTTTGTCTCTCCTGTCTTTCCATTCTCTGTGGCTGAGCCTGAGGCTGCTGACGTTCTTGCCTTTCCATTCTTTGTGGTTGTGAACGTTCTTGTCTTTCCATCCGTTGAGGTTGCTGGCGCTCTTCACGCTGCGGTTGCACGGGTATTTGTTGAGGAGCGGGCTGTACCTGTGGTATAGTTTGAGACCTATCCTGACGGCCTTCTCTGTTTGAGCTGCTTCTGTCTGGTCGTGTAGGCATCACCACTGGGTTTCTTTCAGACGTATTTTCCGATCTGTTATTTTCCCTGGAAGTTCTTCCTTCTCCTCTGTTTCCGGAATTATAATCTCTTGAAGGATTTACTGTTCCCTCAGTACCGCGATTTATCCGGTTACTACGGCCGGCAGCAGAGTTTCTTTCCTCAATTGATCCACGATCCATTCTTCCTCCTGAACGGTCAATATTGGTATTTCTATCCACACCATTATTGCCCCGGTCGGTTCTTGACATCCGGTTTCCTGCTTCAGAACCATTGGCTCTGGTTAAATTGGCATCCCCGCGAACTGAGCTCCTAGGTGCCTGAACGCTTCCGCGGTCTGCCCTTGAAGATCTTGGGTTATAGATGTTCAATTCATTTCCTCTGATTTCACTTCTGCCCGATCTGCTGGTTCTGTTGACATTGTAAACGGTAACATCCCTTCTGGTTGCACGTCTGATGTCATCAGCTCTCGGTCCGGTGTAATAAGTACGTCTGTTGCGTTCGTAAGTATTATTGATAATAGTGGTATTGTGAATAATGGTCACGTTTCTGCGGGAGTAATATCTTGGGAAACTGTCGTAATAGATATTCCGTTGAGGGATAAAAACCCACCAATTGTCCGGAATTCCAAAATTGATATTAATATTTATGCTTGGCCCCATCGGTGCCCAGCCATAATATCCGCCACCGCTTCTCCAACTTACCCATGCCGGTCCCCAAACGGTATCAGGAATCCAGATCCATTGTCTGTAACGGTTGTATACCCATCTTCCATAGTGGAAAGGAGCCCAGCCCCAGTCGTAATTGGATACCCAGGTATTGCCATATTCTGTCATTGCCCATCGTCCATTGCTATAATAAGGTCTGAAATCGTCCTGCTCTACATCTGGTCTCCATACATACCCGTATTGAGGGTCCTGGATCCAGGTGCCATAAGGAGAAAGCTCATCATAAAATGACTGGAGCGAAATGTCGTCGTCTTGTGCCATAACGCGCTGCGTGGTTCCGGTCATCAGGAGCATGAGCCCCAGCACAATTGCCGGTAATTTGATTAAGTTTTTCATTTGTGTGTGTTTAATTTACCTAACGCTTTTTATATAACAATTTGAGTTCCAAAGAATGATAAAAGTTTAAACTACTTTAGGAATATTACATTCCAATTATGCGACTTAGCATAATTATATTGGTTTAAGAGCGGAATATGCCAATATTTAATGGGGGGAGGGAGGAAGGTAATTTACAAAAAAATATTTAAATATCCGGGATTAGGTCTACATATCCCGCTTAAAATGGAATATTAAATGTGCGGAGTTGCTCTTTCCAGGAAATTATTTTCTTCTTTTGTAAACAAAACACAATTTATGCAAAAAGGTACTTTATTCCTTATCCCTGTTCCTCTGGCAGAAAATGCTGCCCAGAAATCTTTTACTCCTTTTTTAGGCGAGACGATCAATGCTATAGATACCTATATCGTTGAAAATGAAAAAACAGCCAGAAAATTTTTAAAAGAAGCCGGGTTGAAGTTGCCACAGAGCGAACTGATCATCCATGACTATGGCAAGCATCAGCGAAACGCGTCATTAGCCCCCTTTTTTAAAGAGTTGAATGCGGGTAAAGATGTAGGTTTAATGAGTGAGGCCGGATGCCCCGGCGTAGCTGATCCTGGAGCAGAAGTGGTGGCAGAAGCGCATAGAAGAGGAATTAAAGTGGTTCCGCTGGTAGGACCAAGCTCCATCCTTCTGGCATTAATGGCGTCCGGATTTAATGGACAAAGTTTTACTTTCCATGGGTATTTGCCGATTGATAAAGTTCAGAGAGGGAAGCGCATTAAGGAACTCGAGCAACAGTCTTTGACTAATAAACAAACTCAGTTATTTATAGAAACACCTTTCAGAAATAACCATTTGCTGGAAGATGTCCTGAAAAACTGTTCCGCACATGCAATGCTTTGTGTAGCCTGTAATATCAATGCGGAAGAAGAATACATCAAGACACAATCTGTTGCGCTTTGGAGAAAAGAACGCATTGATCTACACAAAAAGCCGGCTATTTTCCTGCTTTACAGACCTTCTTAACGGTACATGTTTTTATTGTCCATAAAGGACAGTACTTTATCCGGAACAAAATATTGAACATTTCTTCCTTCCTTTAATGCTTTGCGAATAAAGGTGGAAGAAATGTCCATTTGAGGGGTTTCTGTAATCGTAATGGAAGGATGGTTTTCCCATTCGCTCAGGTCTACACCAGGCCGCGGATAAACGTAGATCTGGTAATTCTTTAACAGGACCTCATAATTCTTCCATTTTTTGAGAGAAGAGAGGTTATCCGCCCCCATGATCAGAACAAATTCTTTTCCAGGATACTTTTCCTGTAGAAAGGCCAGCGTGTCTACGGTATAAGAGGGTTGAGCCAGACCAAATTCAATATCACTTACTTTAATATGATCGGAGCTCTCTGTAGCTAGTTTAGCCATTTCAAGCCGGTCGTACATATTGGTCAGGCCATTTTTATTCTTCAGGGGATTATGCGGTGACACCACCAGCCATACTTCTTTAAGCCCGGTAAAGCCAGCCATGTAGTTGGCAATGATCAGGTGGCCAATATGGATGGGATTGAATGAACCAAAGAATAGCCCTGTTTTCATTTTTATTGCTTATTTAATAAAGTCGCCTACCAGTTTTTCGGCTTCTTTACAAGCGGTTTCCAATTCAAAGTTTTTAAGGATCACATCAAACTTTTCTGCATAGTTCAACTCTTTTTCCGCCTTTATAAAACGTTCCTGAAGTTTTTCCGCACTATCAGTCCCCCTACCTGTTAAACGTTCTTTTAACACCTCTAAAGAGGGCGGCTGAACAAATATAGCTAATGCATCGTCTTCATATTTACGCTTAAGACGCAAACCGCCTTCTACATCAATATCGAAAATGACATGCTTTCCGGTATTCCAGATTCTTTCTATTTCAGACCTTAAAGTACCGTAAAAAGTACCATTGTAAACCTCCTCAAATTCCACAAACTCCTGATGAGCTACTTTGTGAAGAAAATCTTCTTTTGAAATAAAATAATAGTCTTTTTCGTGTTCTTCATCACCCCTTGATTCCCTTGTTGTTGCGGAAATAGAGAAGCTTAGTGTCGGAAATTTCTTTAGCAGGTGTTTAACAATTGTAGTCTTGCCTGCTCCTGAAGGTGCCGAAAATATAATGAGTTTACCTTGTGTCATGCGTACTTATAAAACGTTTAATAGTTGTTCCTTAATTTTTTCCAGCTCTTCTTTCATCCCTACTACCAATTGTTGTATCTGTGCATCATTTGCTTTAGCACCCATAGTATTGATTTCTCTGCCGATCTCCTGAGAGATAAAACCGAGTTTTTTGCCGTTGGCATCTTTGCTTTTCAAAGTCTCGGTGAAATAATCACAATGACTTTTCAGGCGTGTTTTTTCTTCTGTAATGTCTAATTTATCAATGTAATAGATCAATTCCTGTTCTAAACGATTCTGATCTACATTTATTTTTCCTACATTTTCTTCCAGAAACTGGTTCAGGCGTGCCCTGATCTGAGGGATTCTCAGTGGCTCCAGAACTTCAATCTGAGCAAAAAATTGCAGTATATTTTTAATACGAAGCTCCAGATCTGTCTTTAAAACATTTCCCTCTGTATGTCTGAACTGATTAAAGTTTTCCAGTGCTTTATTGAAAGTGCTGTACAAAATATCCCAGTCATTTTCATTTACTTCTTCTTCCTGGTAGCTGATCACCTCCGGAAAGCTCAATACCGCCTGTAAAAGGTTGGTCGAATTGGCACCCAAATCAACATTAATAGCCTCCAGCTGTTTGTAATATTTACTTAATAATGCAGCATTGATGGTTGCTCCCTTAAGGTTTTCTTCGCCGCGATCAATATTTATGGAAATACTTACTTTTCCGCGCTCGATTTCTTTGCTACAGATGTTCCGTAATAACAACTCCTTTTCGGAGAAAGCCCTTGGAAGTTTTAGATTGAGCTCTAAAAACTTGCTGTTTAAAGACTTAATCTCTACTGCAAACTTAATGTTTTCATGATCAGTAGAGGCCAGGCCAAAGCCTGTCATTGATTTTATCATGTGCAAAGATATAATTTATTGTTAAAATGATTAAACCTATGTTGCTTAATGATGTACGGAACACTGTCGATTTTGTTTTTTTATGCCAGATTTACAATAGGATTGAAAAAATAAGACAACTTTTTTAGCTTATTGTTGTTAGAATATTACAGTCAAAAAACGAATGGAGCCCTTGGCTTACGATTAAATGAGCCGGTACTTTTGCAACATTTTTTAACTTTTTTTAACTCATTGGATTGCAAAACATTGGTTAAGTTTACAAAAAATCTATATATAATGAAGCCTCATCATCTTATCACATTGGCATTCAGTGTGTTTTTCCTAGCTTTTACACCAGCTGCTTTTTCCCAAAAGGAATTTTTACTGAGGGGAGTGGTAAAAGAGCGGGGAACAAATAACCGGATACAATTTGCACAGGTAACCAATAAAAGAAATGGATTTACTGTATCCACCAGTGATTTGGGATTGTTTCAGATCAGGGCATCAGTAGGCGATAGCCTTTTAATTGTTAAAAGTGAATTTTCCGATGAAGAAGTAGGCGTGTTTACAACTGCAGACGTATCTGTTTACTTATCCAGGGGAACAACATTGAGAGAGGTCAATATTCTTGGACAAACAAAAAAACAGGAGCTGAATGATATCAAAAGAGACTTTAAAAGAAATGGTTCCTTTTATCAAGGAAAACCTCCGGTATTGGCCTATTTCTTTCAGCCGTTGACTGCTTTTTATGAGTTATTTGGCCGGACACCGGGAAATGCAAGAAGATTCGGAAGGTATTATAACAACGAAATTAAGCAGTCGCAGGTAGATGGCTTTTTTAATGAGTACCTGATTCAGAATACCACCGACCTTAAAGGTAAGGACCTGGAAAAATTCATGCTGGATTACAGACCTGATTATGAGAAATCCAGAAACTGGGCAGAATATGATGCGATAAAATACATCAAAGATTCCTATAAAAAATATACGGATACACTTAGAAAAAACTAAAAAGATTAAATGGATAATGCTTCACAGGCTTTCTCTGCAGCCAGCTTTTCCGCATTCTTTTTATTGTAATCCCGGCCAAGGCCATAGCTTTCGCCCTCAACAACGGCACTGATGGTGAACAGCTTGGCGCTTTCTCCTTCGCTGTTTTGTACCATATCAAATGAAATATCTTTGCCATGGCGCTGACACCATTCGATGAGCTTACTCTTAAAATTGGTTTCTGTTAATTCCAGGGTGTGGATGTCAATATACGGCTTGATGATCCTTTTAAGCAGAAAATCTTTAGTGAAATTGTATCCCTTGTCCAGATAGACGGCCCCTACTAATGCTTCAAAAGCATCCCCAAGCATGGAATGATGTTTGGTTTGGATATTGACTGCTTTCTGGTCGAACACCATCAGCTGGTCAAAGCCCATTTTCCTGGCAAGTTGATTTAAATTCGCTCTGTTGACGATTTTAGAACGCATTTCCGTTAAAAAACCTTCTTCTTTATAAGGATAACTTTTAAATAGCAACTCTGCAATTACAGAGCCTAGAATTGCGTCCCCAAGGAATTCAAGACGTTCATTGCTGCTTCTGCTTCCATTCTTCAGAATTTTTGCAACAGATCTGTGCCTGAATGCCATTTTGTATAAAACAGTATTTCCAGGAACAAAGCCTAAAATGTTCTTTAGCTTTTTTATAAAGACCTTATCTGTTGAAAAATAAAGCTTATACAGGTCGAATAATGGCATTAATTGTTACAAAAATTATAGGAGACTAATTAAATAGTCTCCTTATACAGAAACTAATTCTTATTCTTCGTATTTTTTGAATATCACAGATGCATTATGACCACCGAAACCAAAAGTGTTGCTTTGAGCAGCGCGAATGGTACGTTTTTGTGCCTTGTTGAATGTGAAGTTTAATTTAGGATCACACTCAGGATCATCAGTAAAGTGATTTATTGTTGGTGGAACTACATCATTTTTTACCGCAAGAATTGCAGCAATAGCTTCAATAGCACCAGCAGCACCAAGTAAATGGCCTGTCATTGATTTTGTCGAACTGATGTTTAATTTGTAGGCGTCTTCACCAAACAAATCTACAATTGCCCTACTCTCAGAGATGTCCCCAAGAGGGGTAGAAGTACCATGGACATTGATGTAATCAATATCTCCGGTAGATAAACCTGCATCATTCAAAGCATTTGTCATTACCATTCTGGCACCAAGTCCTTGCGGATGAGGTGCGGTAATATGGTTGGCATCGGCGCTCATTCCGCCACCGACTAACTCGGCATAGATTTTCGCACCACGCTTTTTCGCATGTTCCAGCTCTTCCAGGATAATCGTTCCTGCACCTTCACCGGCAACAAATCCATCTCTGTCTTTGTCAAACGGTCTGGAAGCAGTTTTCGGATCGTCATTCCTGGTTGAAAGGGCATGCATTGCATTAAATCCTCCAATTCCCGCCTCGTTGATGATGGCCTCAGAACCTCCGCTGATGATCACGTCACACATATTCAGACGAATATAGTTGTACGCATCAATCATGGCATTCGTGGAAGAAGCACAAGCAGAAACGGTAGCGAAATTTGGACCACGTAAACCATATTTTATGGAAATGTGACCTGGAACAATGTCAATAATTACTTTAGGAATAAAGAACGGATTTATGCGAGGTGTACCGTCGCCTAAAAAGAAGTTCTTCATTTCATCCTGAAATGTTTTAAAACCGCCAATACCAGAACCCCAGATAACGCCTATACGGTTGGTGTCAAGTTGAGAAAAATCAAAATTACCATCCTTTACAGCCTCATCTGTTGCTACTAAAGCGTATTGAACAAATGGATCTAACTTGCGGGCTTCTTTTTTATCCAAAAAATCTTCAGGATTGAAGTTTTTAAGCTCACATGCAAACTTCGTCTTGAACTTTGATGTGTCAAAACCTGTAATAGGGCCAGCGCCGCTCACGCCATTCAGCAAACCATCCCAGAACTCCGGGATCGTATTGCCTATTGGAGTGAGCGCACCTAACCCTGTAACTACTACTCTTTTTAATTCCATTTATACGGATTATACGGAGACCGTATTTTTACTTAACGTTTTTCTCTAAGTAAGCAATCGCTTGACCAACAGTACCAATAGTTTCAGCCTGATCATCAGGAATCGCTACATTGAATTCTTTTTCGAACTCCATAATAAGCTCTACTGTATCTAAAGAATCCGCACCCAAGTCGTTAGTGAAAGAAGCCTCTGGTGTAACTTCGTTTTCATCCACACCTAATTTTTCAACGATAATAGCCTTAACTCTTGAAGCAATATCAGACATAATGTTTATAATTTAATGGTTAAATAATTCAGTGCAAAGAAAAATAAATATTTACACATTTCAAATGTTTTTATTTCTCTTCCAATTTTAATGTTTTTATTTTGAACATCAATGTAAAATTAGTTTTATAATTTTGTATTCCCCTAAAAAAGTGTGTTTTGAACAAAACTTATTTGAAACTATCGTTAGATCTGGACTTCGTTTTAATCGCTATTACGGCTTCTTTAAAGGATTATATGCTCTGCCACAAAATAAATGCAAGCCTGAATTTTGATTTCGAAAAGATTGATGATCATGAGGTTTACTTCAATATTGATGAGAATCCATTGGCCTTTTCCAAGTATTATTTTTTTGTGGAACAGGGTGAAATTGAATATTATATCATCAACAACAGAAATGCGGAAGGATTTTTAATTCCGGAAATGAATAGGGTCGATTTTTTTATGATTATTCATCAGTATATTGATAAAGAAGACCTTAATTTTATTATCTCCGGATTGAATAAACTGGCTGATATTCAGGTTGCTGCGCAGATAGATCCACGTAAGTTGAGGTCCCGTGAAAATTTGGTAATGTAAATTTTATATTGAAGGTGTATTAAATACACTATATTTGATTTTGCAACATTCAGAAAAAAAATATTAATAACCAGGCCAACATTGGTTTTTTACATCAAAACCTTCATTTTGTTGGTCCATATAAATTTAAGTAACCAAAATGAAACCATTTCATTCTAGAACAAAAATCGTAGCGACGCTCGGTCCTGCTTCAGCCAAACCAGAAGTTTTATTTAGCATGTTTAATGCCGGACTGGACGTATGCAGATTAAATTTTTCGCACGGTTCTCAGGCAGATCATCAGGAGGTATTGGATACCATCCGCAGTCTTAATAAAAAACACAATTATAATGTTGGTATCCTTGCTGATTTACAAGGACCTAAGATTAGAATTGGAATGGTGAAAGATGGTGGTATTCACTTAGTTAACGGAAACAGAACGGTCATCACCACTAAGGAATGTATCGGTAATGAAGAGCGTATTTACATTACTTATGACACCTTCCCGAAAGACGTAAAAGCGGGAGAAATTATCCTTCTGGATGATGGTAAACTGCAGATGAGGGTGATCGAAACCAACCTTGTTGATGAGGTGCTTTGTGAGATCGTTCATGGTGGAATCCTGACTTCAAGAAAAGGTGTAAACTTACCAAATACTAAAGTTTCTATCCCTTCTCTTACTGTGGAAGACCGTAAAAATTTAGAGTTTGTTCTCGAAAACGATGTAGAATGGATCGGACTCTCTTTTGTGCGTAATGCAGAAGATATTGTCGAACTGAAAGATATTATTCAGCAAAGAGGTAAAACTGCCCGTGTAATCGCTAAAATCGAGAAACCTGAGGCAATTGCAAATATTGATGAGATCATTGCAGTATCTGACGGAATCATGGTTGCCCGTGGTGACCTGGGAGTGGAAATGCCGATGGAAGAAGTTCCATTGTTGCAAAAAATGATCGTTCAGAAATGTAGAGCGGCCTCGAAACCAGTAATTATTGCAACTCAGATGCTGGAAAGTATGATCACTACACCAAGACCAACACGTGCTGAGGTGAATGATGTGGCGAATTCTGTTCTTGATGGTGCGGATGCAGTAATGCTAAGCGGTGAGACTTCAGTAGGTGAATTCCCGCTTATTGTTATCGAAACAATGCAGAAGATCATTCAAAATATCGAGGTGAACAACTATCCGTTCCATCCGGAAAAGTTCCTTAAACCGAAATCTGAAAGCTTCCTGAGCGATGCAATTTGCGATACTGCTTGCTTTTTATCAAAACAGACGAATGCAGTGGGTATCGTTTCTATGACCTTAAGTGGCTATACAGCTTTTGAAATCTCTAGTCACAGGCCTAAAGCATTAACTTATATTTTTACCAGTAACCTGGCATTGTTAAATACAGTGAGCTTGTTATGGGGTGTTCAGGGCTTCTATTATGATAAATTTGAAAGCACTGATGAAACTATTCAGGATGTAAATAACCTGCTTAAAAAGCATAAAATGATCAAAAAAGGCGATGTGATCATTAACACGGCGGCCATTCCAATGGAAAGAAAAGGGAAGACCAATATGTTAAAAATTACGGTTATTGATTAAAATATTGTAGCATTCAATTTTTTTTCTACTTTTGCAATCCGCAAAAAGGAGAGGTGTCCGAGTGGTTGAAGGAGCACGCCTGGAAAGTGTGTATACCTCAAAAGGGTATCGAGGGTTCGAATCCCTCTCTCTCCGCAGATTAGTAAAATGTAGCAAAAGCGCTTTAGACTTAATGTCTAAAGCGCTTTTATTTTGGAAAGAGGTTTATTACAACTGGATATAATTTTTAATCCGATAATGACTCGGTATATTTTTTAAAATTATCCAGGATGGCTTGCCAACCACCTTTCTGCATTTCGATTGGATTGGTGCTTTCCGCTTCGAAAGTCTCGCTGATGGCAGTACTGTTCCCATTTCCGTTAAAAGTAATTCTTACCTTTCTATTGTCCCCAAGTGTATAGGCTATGATTTCGTTAACTTTTATCTCATCATAAATACCTTCAAAATCAAATCCGAAACTTCCGTCTTTAGCTTCCATTCTTGACATGAACTTACCACCTGTACGGATATCGTTTTCTGCTTTAGGCGTATGCCAGTCTTCAGAAGCGCAGTTCCATTTTACAATATGTTCCGGAGAAGTCCATGCATTCCAAACGGTTTCTACTGGTGCGTTTACGGTCGCTTCGACTGTAATGTTGACCTGATTTGTTGTATTCATCTTGTTCGATTTTAATTGAATGATTCTGGTTAATAATTGAATGATGTAAAATTAGCAGGACTTTCCCGGATGGGTGATAGGTGGAAACGACAAAATGAAGGGTAATTTACGACAGGAAAGAATGACATTAATCATGAACAAGGTTTCGTTGGATTGATCAATAGTTGCATGGCATTCGTTTTCAGGATCACTGCATCTTCTTTTTTTAAGAATTCTTCGTCTGATGTAAATATAAAGTCAATCTCTCCTCTGAACGAGGTGCTGAATAAGGTGCTTGGATTGCCAAAAGGAAACAAAGTAGAAGGGGAGTGTAAAGTTTCTACCTCAAGAGATCCATACTTTTCTTTGATATTTACCTTTCCCATATTGGAAAATGTAAAGTCATGAGCCCCTCTTTCTGCTCTGGCATATTTACTCATTCTCGGCAACTCCCGCAAAAGTCCGCTGCTGTACATAAATAATTTATTGACATCAATCTTGCTGATCTCCTGCTGAAGTTTTTCTTTAAACTGTCTTGCATGAGTCCATAAGTCATTGGCCTTGCTGTTTTTTAACTGAAGCGGAATCATTGCCGGAAAAGCGAAAAACATATCTTCTTTGACATCAGGGAGAAATTTTCTCATGTCTACCGCACAATAAAGTCTGGAATGTGATTTAAGTGTGCTGATCTGTTGATGGGCCTTTAGAAAAGCAACAGATAATGCGGCATGAATGGAAATCCCTGCAGTCTTGCAGGTCTCCAGAATCATAGCAGATTCATCTCTGTTTATTTTCCAGTGAAGAAGGTATGGACGATCTCTTTTGATCTCTTTTTTCAGAGATAGTAACCTTAAACTCAGCTTAACTACTTTAGCAAAGAGACGGACTTTTATCTTATTAGCTCTATTGAGCCTGATGGCATCGGGAACCAGTTCTTCAACGGATAAAATGGATGGGTAAGTGCCGATGTCCAGATCTGGTTGTGCCAGCAACCGAAGGGTTTCGTCCATCATGGTTAAAACGGATCTGCCATCACAAATGCAATGATGACAAACAAAAATCAAATCAGAGATTTGTTCCGACCTGATCCATACCAGCCTGGCCAAAGGTTGGCCCGATAAGGTAAAAGGAGTCAGGCATTCGGTTATTGATTCTTTTTCCCAATCTTCATTGCCGTACCTTCTGACTATGCGAACAGGAATTCCGGAGATGTCCTTTCGTTCGGTGAAATAGGGAATACCATCCTCTTCTTCTACAACATTTGCCATCAGTAAAGGATGTTTTTCCTGAACTTTTGAGAGCGCATCATATAAAGCTTTTTCAGAGAGGATTCCTTTAATTCTAATTCCGGATACAACATTAACGGCTGAGCTGCCGCCTGCGTACATCGTACCTTCAATTAAGGAGAGCTTTCTTTTCATAACCTGGAGCGAATTTCTATTAAAGTTATGCTAATTTACATGACTTTTAGCCATCCTGTAATGCTCATTCTGGGTTTATTGGTAAGTAAAATTTCACTAAGGTGTCATTTCCGGTTCCGGCAGATAAAAGAAGGTTTTCCTTATAAAGCCGCGTTAAATTGTCTTTCAGATGGGCTGCAAGATCTTTGTTTAAAAAATGTTCTGCGATGCCAACTTATTTTCTATAAAACTATCAATGAGTGTATTAAAGATTTGTTCCAATGGAATGATCATCACGATTTCCGGCATCATCGCCCTGATCTGGTGAAGGTAGTTCTAATTAATGGGAAGAGTAATTTATTTAAAGTCTATGGAATTAGTAGTTTATTTATTTACCTTTGTTTTCCTCTAAGTCTTGAGGAAACAAAAGATTTGAATTAAATCAATTGATATACGATGAGAATATTAACAATAGCTGCGTTATCATTGCTTTTTAGCAATGCAGCGCTATATGCACAGGAGAAAGCTGGTGTAGAAATTACAGGGACAGTTAAGGGGCAAAGTTCTGGTAAGGTTTATCTTCAGAAATTTGATAACAAAATGTTTTTTACCCTGGATTCGGCAGAACTTAAAGATGGAGTTTTTAAATTTAATAAAACACTTAAGCTGCCCGAGTTATATGGTTTAACGACAAATAAGGACGAAAGTCCGCTGTATGTTTTTTTAGAAAAAGGTAAGGTAAATGTAACACTGGACGAGACCGCTTACTACAAGAATTCTGTGGTTACCGGATCTGCTGCCAATGATTTATTCAGCAGTTATAAAAAACAAAAAGAGGTTAAAATAGAGGAATTTATTAAGCAGAACCCAGCTTCTCTTGTCGCTGCTTATGTACTTTACAGAGACTTTTCTTATAGATTGAGCCCGGAAGAAATTAAACAAAATCTGCAATTGCTGGACCCTTCTCTGGCCAACACACCATATGTTGCGGTATTGAATGATCTGGTAAAAGTGTTAACTGCGGTTGGGATCGGAAATAAAGCACCTGATTTTGAAGGCCTGACACCTGAAGGAAAATCAATTAAGTTATCCGGTCATTTTGGAAAGTACCTGCTGCTTGACTTCTGGGCATCCTGGTGTGGGCCTTGCCGAAGGGAAAATCCAAACCTGGTAAAAGCATATCAGAAATATCATGAAAAAGGATTTGACATCTTTGCCGTCTCTCTGGATAAAAATAAAGAGGCCTGGTTAAAAGGAATTAAAGACGATCAGTTGAGCTGGACACATGTTTCGGACCTTGCTTTCTGGAATAGTGCTGCTGCTAAGCTATACGGAGTCAGGGCAATTCCTGCCAATGTGCTGATTGACCCTAATGGGGTGATCATTGCCAGAAACCTGAGAGGAGAAGAACTGGATAAAAAACTGGAAGAGTTATTGGCCGCTCCTTTGGCAAAAACGCGTTAAAAATGAAATAAGTGAGTGCTAAAAAGGTATTTATATCTTTATCAAAAGATCCAGTGCAACAGCCAGGGAAGCACCAATCAATGGACCGATTACGGGAATCCAGGCATACCCCCAGTCGTTGTCTCCTTTCCCATGAACAGGTAAGATTGCATGCATAATTCTCGGCCCCAGATCCCTTGCAGGATTAATGGCATAACCTGTCGTTCCTCCAAGTGAAAGGCCGATAACCCAAACGAGGAACGCAACTGGCAAAGCCCCCAGAGAGCCTAAACCTATTGGGGTTTTACTGATGCCCATAGCGGCATCGCTGAAATGAAAGATAACAAAGATCAAAACAAATGTGCCAATGATTTCACTGATCAGGTTGGACCAGGTATTTCTGATAGCAGGGGCAGTACAGAATGTAGCACGCTTAGCTCCCTGGTCTTCGGTCAGCTTATAGTGATCTTTATAGGTCAGCCATACCAGGAAAGCCCCTAAAAAGGCGCCTGTAAACTGGGCCAGGATGTAAACTGGTACTTTGGCCCAACTCAGCTTACCGATGAGGGCAAGGCTGATGGAGACAGCCGGGTTAAGGTGAGCACCACTATATGGCCCCGCAATCACAACGCCTGCAAAAACAGCCAGCGCCCAGGCAGTGGTGATGACAATCCAACCTCCATTATTTCCTTTTGTTCCCATTAAAACAACATTGGCAACTACACCGTTCCCTAAAAGTATCATGACCATAGTGCCGATTACTTCGGCTGAAAATTCCGACATCTGAATAGATTTAATGATGGATAACACTAATCGTAATTATACGTAAGTATAAACAAACGTTATTGAAACTAAAAGAAGCTAAATCGAAAATGTCAATTATAAATTTCCCGGGCTTTCTGATCGTATCTTCTGAGTGGAGTAGCTTTTTTGTATCAAATTTGATACAATTACAGTGAGAAACCAGCAACAGGGACAAGGAATATGGGTAGAATGGGCTTTAAAGCTAATTTGCTCTAAATGAATCGTTAAGCAGCTTTTATTTCTCTTTTTAAGGGTGCTAGAAATTCTGGCACATTTCTTTCTAAGACCCTCGGATAAAACAACACCATATGAAAAAGATCATTATTCTGGCCTTAGGCCTATTTGTTGCTGGTGCAGCTAATGCACAAAGCCCCATCAGGTTAGGGGTTAAAGCAGGTTTAAACCTTCCCAATATTATTAAGGGAGATGGAAACAACGATTTCAAAACAAAAGTAAATCCTGGTTTTAATGCCGGTATAACCTTAGACATCAATCTGATTAAAGGACTTGCATTTACTCCGGAGCTGTTATATTCCACTAAAGGATATAAAGCAGAAACTGGTTTTGGAGAATTCACACAAACCACTCATTTCATTGATATTCCTATTCTGGCAAGTATCAATGTAGGAGGTACAGGATTAAACCTGGTTGTAGGACCACAAGTTTCTTTCTTAACTTCAACAAAAAACAAGTTTGAAAATGGTTTTGGAACAGTGGTGATTCAGGATGAATACAATGAGGATGCTGATAAATTTAAAAAGAGCCTTGTTGGTGGGGTAATTGGATTCAGGTATGATATCAATGATAAATTTGACTTACATGGCCGTTATTCCCTTGATTTCCAGAAAAACAATGAAGATGGAACCAAGCAAACTCCTGAATACAAAAACCAGGTATTCTCTGTAGGTGTAGGTGTGAAATTCTAATCTCAGAAGTTATAATTAATCAGAAGAGGGTACCTGTTAAGGTACCCTCTTTTTTTTGCATTCCTTTTTCTGAACTTTAGACAGGACATTATTTAAAGGGCTTAAAAACAATACCTGCTACAGGAAGAATCCCGATATGCCGGTCGGGCGCATGGCCTGAGGAACTCCTGAGGTTTTTCCGGCTGTGCTGGATTTGGGACAATTGAAAGTTGTGCTTACTGAAGCCTTTTTGAATTTTGCATTTTGACTTTAATTGTCTGTAAGTCAGTTGTTTTAACTCCTGTTGTTCTGACGGAAATCCTTTAAAATGCCCTTTTTTGGCATGGTTATTACAATACCCTGTCCGAATTTTAACAATATTAAAATCGACAGTTATGAAAAAATTATTCATTATAGGATTGGGTCTGACCCTCAGTGGTCTGGCCTTCCAAACAAAGGCACAAACTTCACAGGCTGCGGCAAATGATCAAATGAGATTCGGTATTAAGGCCGGAGCTAATTTAATGAACATGGGAAAAATGACGGTTGGTGACCAAAGTTATTCTACCGATTCTAAAGTTGGATTCCAGGCGGGTGTATATGCTGATCTCCCAATGGGTGGTGGTTTTGCATTCTTACCGGAAGTAATCTATTCTCAAAAAGGAGGTAAAATAAAAGAAACCATAGGTGCCAATACGACAGAGTTTGATTCGAAACTGGGATACCTGGATGTACCGGTACTGATTGGTTACCGACCTACTCCTGAACTGACCATTTTTGCTGGTCCTCAGGCTTCCTTCCTGCTTTCCCGTGATGCTTCATTCAAAGTGAACGGACAACAGGTAGGAGACACTTTTACGGATAAAAAAGATTATAAAAAATCCATCGCTGGTGGTGTCGTTGGTTTAGGTTATAACATCACACCCAATATCAATGTGAATGGAAGATATACGATGGACTTCCAGAAAACATTTAATGACGACATCAATCAGGATAAACTGAAAAATAAAGGCTTTGCCTTGTCATTAGGTTATACTTTTTAATTCCATTTACCTATGGAAAGCAAATCCCGGTACCTTTAAATAGGGCCGGGGTTCTTTTTTTTAACCCAATTTCTCCCCCTTTTTTGTTACATCAGCCTTCCTTTTATCTGAATGCTTTTTGTTTAACTTTGAGATTTAACCAAGCACAACTAAATGAAATTGAAGTATCCTATAGCCGCTCTCGTAATTCTATTCGGTGGGCTGTCATCAGCTCAGGCACAGAAGAAAACCTACCTGGAAACTTTAGCGAGCCCGAACCAATGGGTGGATTCCGTATTTAATAAGCTAAATAAGCGTCAGAAGATTGCACAGATGTTCTTTGTCAGGGCGCATACTGATATGGGTAAAGTCTATGAAGACTCTATAGGCAGGGTAATTAAAAAAGAAAAGATTGGTGGTCTGGTCTTCTTTCAGGGTGGTCCCGTCAGGCAGGCGGTATTAACCAATCAATATCAATCTCTGGCACGTGTTCCTTTACTCATCACCTCTGATGGAGAATGGGGGCTGGGGATGCGCTTGGATAGTACCATTTCTTATCCTTACCAGATGGCATTGGGTGCCATTCAGGATAAACAGCTGATTTATAAGATGGGATTGGAAGTAGCTAAAGATTATAAGCGGATCGGTATGCACATGAACCTTGCCCCGGATGTGGATGTCAATAACAATGCTAAAAACCCGGTGATCAATTTCAGGTCATTTGGTGAAAATAAATACAATGTAACAGCTAAAGCCTCGGCTTATATGAAAGGAATGCAGGACGGCGGACTGCTGGTGAGCTTGAAACACTTTCCGGGACATGGAGATACCGATGTGGATTCACATTATGATCTTCCAAAACTACCTTTTACCAAGGCGCGGCTGGATAGCCTGGAGATTTATCCTTTCAGAGAATTGATTAAAGAAGGTGCAGCAGGAGTGATGATTGCTCATATGAATATTCCGGCACTGGACAATACACCTAATATGCCCTCCACTTTATCTAAACCAATTGTTACTGGTATCTTAAAAGAAGAGCTTGGATTTAAAGGCATCATTATTTCTGATGCAATGGGAATGAAAGGAGTGGTGAAATACTTTAAAGACGGGGAAGCAGATGTTATGGGGATCATTGCCGGGAACGACATTCTGGAGCTTTCAGAGAATAGTGCGCGTGCCATTAAACTGGTTCGTAAAGCGGTGAGAGAAGGCCGGATCAGTATGGACAGGATTGATGAAAGTGTAAAGAAAATCCTGACGGCAAAATATTGGGCTGGCTTAAATGTAAAAGACACAGTGAATGAACAGCATGTTTTTTCAGAAGTAAACAGACTGGAGAGTCAGGCTTTGTTGCAACAGCTGGCGGATGCTTCCATGACCGTTTTAAGGGGAAAACAATTTCTTAAAACATTGTCAGCAGAAAAAAGAACAATCATTATCAGTATCGGTACGCCTAATGTAACTACTTTCCAGAAAGACCTGGCAACGTATTACAAAAATTCAGTTTTTTATACCCTGGATAAAAATGCCAACGCCAATGCCATTGCAAAGGTAACGAGAGAAATTTCTGGTTTTGATCAGGTAATCATAGGGATTCATGATGCGAGAAACCGTCCGGGAAATGGAATGGTGTTAACTGCCGATTTAAAGATGTTTATCAAAGATATGGCAGATAAAAATGCGGTATTTGCACTGTTTGCCAACCCCTATAACATGAGTACCTTACCTGGCCTTGAAAATAGTAAGGGCTTGATTGTGGCTTATCAGAAAGAAGATTTTATGCAACGTGCAGCAGCTTCAGTTCTTAAAAATCAATTTGTCCCATCAGGGAAATTGCCGGTAACGGTAAGTGCGGCATTTAAATACGGAGACGGAGAATAAGAAAATCCTGCAGCGCTGATCGTTGAGATCAGTGCTGCAGGATCATTTTAAAATACTTATTTGTTATGCTCTGGTTTTAGTGCAGCAACATTCCAGTTTTTCAGAAACTCGGTTACTTTTTTAACACTATGTCCTTTGCCTTCTTCCAGATAGGCTGAATTCTGGGTATGTAGTAATTTTCCATCCCCATCAAGAATCAGAAATACCGGAAACCCAAAACGCCCCGGATAATTCAATTTCGCCAATACCGCCTCATTCTTGTTCTCCTTGCTATAATTTACAAGGACTGTTTCATAATTGTCATTAAGAACCGTTTTAAGTTCAGGGGTATCTGCTACCAGATTATGGAAGGCGATACACCAGGAGCACCAGTTACCACCAACTTGTATAAATACGTGTTTGCCTTCTTTTTTGGCTTTGGCTACAGCAGCGTCAATGTCGGCCTGCGCATTAGCTGAAGGATTGTAAATCTTTACGGCTTCTTTTGTTGCCTGAGCAAAACTGCTTGTTGAAATGGCTGCAAAAGTAAAAAGGATTAAAGCTATTCTTTTCATTGTCATGTGTTTTATCGTTTAATAAGCGTTCTTTTCAAACGCCCATAGATGCTAAATCAAAAGTAAGAAACTATTGAGATCTTTGTGTAATCATAATATAAAATTGTCTACTAATTAAGTCGTCTACTATTTTGCAAAAACCTCAGCAGAATATTTTAGCTTTACCTAATGCCGCAACAGCCTCTAAAAATATTACAAGCTTCCGCAGGATCCGGTAAAACATTCAGTCTTACAGCACATTATTTAACCTTACTGCTGTCTGGAGAAACGAAATACCGTGAAATTCTGGCGGTCACCTTTACCAATAAGGCTACCGAAGAGATGAAAACCAGGATCATGGAAGTGCTTAGAGGCTTTGCATTGGGACAGGAAGAGGTAGAAGATTACAGAATCCTGGTTTTGCAGGCCCATCCTGATTTAAACAGAACCCTCCTGCAGGAAAAATCAGAAAGGATCTATAAAAAAATATTACACGATTACAGCCGCTTTTCTGTCAGTACCATCGATGGTTTTGTACAGAAGGTCATTAGGGGTTTTGCTTTTGAGCTGGGCTTAGATTCCGGATACGCCCTGGAAATGAACTTTGAAAAGGTAAAAAATGAGCTGGCCGATAAGCTGGATGAACAGATGGATAGTAATCCTAATCTGCTGCAATGGATTATCGATCTGGCCATGGACCGGATCAATAATAACATTAGCTGGAATTATAGAAATGAGCTGATAGATCTTGCCGGCGAAATATTCAAAGAACGTTACCAACCCTTCGACAATGCGATCCAGGAGCTTATCCAGCATAGTGATTTAAATGTGATGTTCGGAGAGTACAGTAAATCTACCCGGCAGCAGATCACTTTATTTGAAAGCGACCTCAAAGAAAGAGCGCTGCGTGCCAATGCCTTATTTGAATCGGCTAATATCAGTACCGATCAGCTGAAAGGAAAATCGCGCTCTCCCTTGCTGTCCATTTCAAAGATTGCCGATGGTGATTTTCCCAAAATTGAAAGCATTGCAAAACTGATCAATGAACCGGAAGAATGGTTTAAAGCAGGGACAAATGATGCTTTATATCCAAGCCTCAATCCAATGCTGGATCAATTGTATCAATGCTATATCTCTGGCTTGCCGGATTATATCCTGGCACAGGCTTTTAATAAAAATTTATATTACCTGCGCCTGATGCAGGAAATGGCCGTTCTCCTTAAAACTTACCGGCAGGAGAGTGGCAACCTCCTGATCAGTGATGCCCAAAATCTCCTGAAAGGAATTACCGGTAACGACGACGATAACCCGGCCTTTATCTGGGAAAAGACCGGAAGCCGGTACCGTCATTTTCTGTTTGATGAATTTCAGGATACCTCCGCCAATCAATGGGGAAACTTTAAACCCCTTTTGAAGAACGCCATGGCAGAAGCCAATGGCAGGCTGATTGACCATCTGATTGTGGGCGATGTAAAACAATCGATCTACCGCTGGCGTAACGGGGATTGGAATATCCTTCATCAGCAGGCCAAAAAGGACATTGGGGAAAGTTATGTGACCGCCGCTAATCTGGAGGAAAACTACAGAAGTACGGAAAATATCATTCTGTTTAACAACATGCTTTTTAAAGCTTTACCAATGTTGATGCAGGGACGATTGAATGAAACTATAGCCGCACAGGAGGCCAATCAGAAACTCACCGGCTGGTGGGAAGAAAGAGGCCTTGGTCATATCATTACAGATGTTTATGCAGAGGTGGCTCAAAAACTTACTCCGAAAACCGCTTCCGGTGGAAGTATTGACTTCTCTGTTTTAAAAACGGATGCCGATGGGGCAAGTCTGGGAAGAACCGGATTTAAGGAGGAGGCTTTAAGAAGAATGGTCGCTACGCTAACCCGTCTTATTGTCGAAGAGCAGCGATATAAGGCCGGAGATGCCTGTGTCCTGGTGCGTTCCAATTCAGAGGCCATTGCAGTTGTAGATGCCTTAATGGAGAACAACATCAATGTGATTTCCGGAGAGGCTTTGCTTATCGAAAATAATATAGCAATAAAGATCCTGATCAATACCCTGATGGTAATGGCAGGACTTCCAAATAACACGGCCTTATATAAGGCGAATTGCATCAGTTTATATGCACAGCTAAAGGAGGAAAAAGTACAATCGGAACAGCTGTTTAACCTAAAAATTAAAGGCCTGGAAGACTTATCCGATATTTTGCCCGCCGGGCTTTGTGAAAACTGGAAAAGCTGGATGCAGCAACCGCTTCCTGAATTATTGGAAAAACTGATCCATGCTTACGGCTTAAGTCAGCCCAGCCATGCCGCTCAGCTGCCTTACCTGTTTGCATTGAGGGATCTGGCGGGAAACTTTGCCCGACAGGGAGAAAAAGGAATCACTTCTTTTCTTACCTATTGGGAAGAAGAAGGACGTAGAAAAACATTGCCATCTTCAGAAAATACAGATGCAGTGCAGGTAATTACCATTCATAAATCTAAAGGACTTGCCTTTAAAATGGTAATGGTGCCATTCTGTAACTGGGAAATCAATGGTAAGCCCAATAGCATCTTCTGGGTGCCTACAGAGCATACGCCTTATCATCAGCTGCAGAGTATCCCCTTGAAATATAGTAAGGAACTGGGCCAGTCTGCAGTAGCCATTCCCTATTATGAAGAATTGTTGTACAATAATATGGATGCGCTCAATATGTTGTATGTAGCTACGACAAGAACAAAGGAATACCTGTACATCACCTGTCTGGGGAAAAAAACGGATACCATCAGTACCATTGGAGACCTTCTGGCGATGACCCTGCAAGAGCAGCTAAATGAAGAAGGAAGCTTTATCGTGGATGAACCTGTAATCAAAAAGACCGGTTCATCAGCCCAGAAAGAAGCGCATCCGGAGATGATTAGCCTTCAGGAATATCCAACTTCGGGACGATTGAATGAAGTATTCAATAATAAGTTGAAAAGAAGGGAGCTGGAAATGCTCACCGGTACAAATGCAGGCAGGGAGGGGAGTATTTTACATGAAGTTCTTGCCCTTTCAGCGAATGCTGCGCAGGCAGATGAAGTGCTGAAGACCATGCTCAATGAAGGGGTCTTTAAATCAGAAGAGCTTCCTGCACTGAGAAGACAGGCGGTAAATGTATTGGAACATAGCGAATTACAGGCCTTGCTCGGAACGGGTAAAGAAACAATTAATGAAAAAAGTATTATAGATATCCGCGGAAAAACATACCGTCCGGATAAAGTGTTGATCTCAGGAAACGAAGTGGTGGTGATCGACTATAAATTCACCCTTAAGGAAAGTGATGCCCATATCAAACAGGTTTATGGATATCGGGACCTGCTGCTGGCTATGGGCTATCAGAAAGTACAGACCTATTTGTTTTATGCACATAGTGCTGAATTAAAATTAGTATAAAAATGACTGCGTTTTTAAAAGAAGTAGCGGAAGATCTGGTAGCACGATTGGGCAGAGACCTGCACCATGCTGCGGTTGTTTTTAACAACAAACGCCCGGTGCCTTATTTGCAGAACCACCTTGCAGATACGATAGGAAAACCTTTCTGGAGTCCCTCATTTTTTACCATTCAGGAGTTTTTTGCGCGCGCTACAGATTTACAGGTTGCCGATGGCTTTACCCAGTTCTTTACCTTGCTGCAGCAGTACAATAAATTACTGGCCGAAGAAGGTGGAAAAGCACTCAATCCTGATGTATTTTATCCCATTGCCAGAATCATTTTGAGTGACTTCTCGCAATTGGATAACGACCTGGTAAATGCGGATCAGCTGTTCCGGGAGCTGGAAGATATTGCGGTGATTGAAAAGGAATTTCAGCACCTGACGTCAGAGCAACAACAGTTTTTAGAACAATTCTGGTCTTCTTTCTCTTCAGGCAGGCAGCAGAACCATCAGGAACAGTTCATCCGTATGTGGAGGCGCATGCCTAAGCTATATCGGGGATTCCATGAGGCTTTGAAAGAGAGGGGATATACTACGATGGCCAATATCTACCGTCAGCTCGCGGAAGGGAAGGCAGACCGGTTATCTTTTATAGATGACTTCAGCGAAGGTAAACTCGTTTTTGCCGGTTTTAATGCACTCAGCAATGCAGAAGCAGTCATCTTTAAACGCTGGAATAAAGAAGAAAAAGCTTTGTTCTATTTCGATACGGATAACTATTACCTGCAGGATGAAACGCAGGAGGCGGGTTTGTTCCTGAGAAAAAATATACAGAAACTAGGCCTTCCGAATGCACTTGGGCCCAGTAAAGACCTGATCCGAAGCCATCAAAAAGAAATTAATGTATACAAAACGCAGGGACAAACTGCACAGGCAAAGATCCTGCAGCAGGAATTATTACAGGATTATCCGCTGCTTGAGGCAGCAGACAATGCCGGCAAAATAGCCCTGATTCTCGCTGATGAGAGCCTGCTCCTGCCGGTATTACAGACGATCCCTACCACATATCAGCATGCTGATGGAATTTCTAATATAGACCTCAACGTCACAATGGGATACCCGCTGCTGGCCACTTCTATTTTCGGTCTGGCAGACCTTTGGCTGAGCATTCAGGCGCAACTGATCGAAGGTAAAAAGGATACCGTTTATTACCGGGAGGTAGAGGCTTTTTTATCACATCCGCTTACCGGTGTGTCTGCTGAACAAAGAGATCTGGTACAACAGGAAATTTTAAAAGAACAATTAATAGAGGTTCCTGTGCTGACCTTACATGCAGATGAGTTATCCAGCCTGTTTTTTACCAAAGTACACAAGGGGTTGGCAGCGATAAATAACCTCCAGAAAATATTCAGGCTCATTCTGGAACGTCAACTGGAAGATAAAACGTTAAAACAAACGGAAGCAGATTTGTTTGGGGCGACCTTAAAAGAGTTAAACCGCCTGCACGACACCCTGGAAGATTATGCGGCTCAATTGCCACTTTCTTTCGTGCTTTCTCTTGTGCAAAAAGCAGTGCAGGGAATTGCGGTCCCCTTAAGTGGGGAGCCCTTGCAGGGAGTGCAGGTAATGGGGTTGCTGGAAAGCAGGAGCCTTGATTTTGAACATGTATATGTCCTGGGGGTGAACGAAGGAATCCTCCCACAGGTAAATGTTTCGCCAAGCTTTATTCCCGATAGCATCCGAAGGGCATATGGTTTGCCGGTAATCGAAAATCAGGATGCCATTTCTGCCTATATGTTTTACCGTTTATTGCAACGCTCAAAGAAAGTAAGCCTGGTTTATAACGGACAGGGGGATGATAACAATACCGGAGAGCCTAGCCGCTTCCTTCGTCAGCTGGAGTTTGAAAGTGGTTATACCTTTAAATATTTTGACCAGTCGCAATCTGTTGCTATCGGGTCAGCGCTGAATGTCGAGATAAAAAAAGAAGGAGAAACCCTCCGCAGGTTAAACTTATATCTGGATGGACAGGAGGGACCCTCTGCGAAATTGTCGGCGACGAGACTGACGACTTATCTCAACTGTCCGGTACAGTTTTTCTATAAATATATTGCCAAAATTGAAGAGCCGGAAGAGCTGGCAGAAAACCTGGAAGCAAATAGTATCGGCTCTACTTTACACCTTGTATTGGAGCGCTTTTATCAGAAACTTCAGGCCGAAAGCCCCTATATCACCAGGGAAAGGATTATTGATAACAGGAAAAACCTGGATGAACTCTGTAAACGTGCCTTTGCCTTTGTGATGTTTAAAGAGGAAGAGAAAATATTGGAGCACAATGGAATGCAGCAGGTTATGCTGGCCATTGTAGCCGAATATGCAAATGTGATCCTTGATCATGATGAAAATCAAGCTCCTTTTACCCTGGTAGAACTGGAAAATGATGAAGATTATGTCATCCCTTTTCCTATAAAGGTGAAAGGAGAGGAGCGGCAGCTGACCCTGTTTGGAATCATCGACCGTGTAGATCAGCGCAATGGGGTCACGAGAATCGTGGATTATAAAACAGGAAGAGACGAAATCGGCTTCTCTTCCATTGAAGAGCTTTTTGATACAGAAAGTAATAAACAAAACAAGGCACTCGTGCAAACTTTGTTCTATACCTACGTTTACGAACAGGCTAAAGGGATCACGGGGGTAGAACCCAACCTTTACATCATTCGTAAAATGCGGGAAGAAGGAACCTTGTTCTATCTGAGGGAAAACCGGAAAAAAGTGTTGCTACAGGCGGAACAACTCGACGATATGAAAGGAAATTTTACCAACCTGCTCCGGCAAAAACTGGAAGAATTGTTCAATCCTGATGTCCCTTTTGTACACACAACAGTAGCCGATAATTGCATGTATTGCCCTTACCTTACCCTTTGTGGAAAATAAAAAACTATGCCTATGCTTGTCTCTGCAGTACCCATTCTGGCTTCGGTAAATACAGCTGAAACCATCGCTTTTTACACCGGAAAATTAGACTTTACCTTTCATTCCGAATGGGATGGATACCTGATTTTTAGTAAAGATGACATCTCTTTACACTTCTGGCCAACCACCGATCCGGAGATTCCAAAGCATACCGGTTGTTATATCAATGTAAATAAAGTTGAGCAATTGTATCAACAATATGAGCCTCTGGGAGTGGTTCACCCAAATGGTAAGCTGGCAGAAATGGCCTGGGGAATGCACCAGTTCTCGATTTTAGACAACAATGGAAACATCATTCATTTTGGTGAACCGATGGAAAACAAAGTGTAATTAAAACACTACTTCATAATTAATTTACAATAGTTATATTTGCCAACAGTTAATATTTGAATATACAATGAGAGAAATTCAATTTAGAGAAGCGTTACGCGAAGCCCTAAGTGAAGAAATGCGTAAAAATGAGAACGTTTTCTTGATGGGTGAAGAGGTAGCGCAATACAATGGTGCTTATAAGGTAAGTCAGGGTATGTTAGACGAGTTTGGCGACAAACGCGTAATTGATACTCCTAT
Organism: Pedobacter steynii; assembly: GCF_001721645.1. NCBI lineage: Bacteria > Pseudomonadati > Bacteroidota > Sphingobacteriia > Sphingobacteriales > Sphingobacteriaceae > Pedobacter > Pedobacter steynii. The sequence goes on from NZ_CP017141.1 coordinate 1,456,616, forward strand.
TGCTGAATTAGGCTTTGCCGGTATTGGTATTGGCGCAGCAATGAATGGATTGATTCCGGTCATAGAATTTATGACTTTCAATTTCTCGTTGGTTGCTATTGATCAGATTATTAACGGTGCAGCCAAAATGTTGTCGATGAGCGGTGGACAGTTTCCTGTTCCGATCGTATTTCGTGGGCCAACCGGAAATGCAGGTCAGCTGGGTGCTCAGCACTCTCAGAACTTTGAAAACTGGTATGCAAACTGCCCGGGCTTAAAAGTTGTGGTTCCATCTACTCCTTACGAAGCTAAAGGTCTGTTAAAACAAGCTATCCTTGATCCGGATCCGGTAATTTTCATGGAGTCTGAAGTGATGTACGGCGATAAAGGAGAAGTTCCTGAAGAGGAATATTACCTGCCAATCGGTAAAGCAAACGTGGTTAAAGAAGGAAGCGATGTAACCATCGTTACTTTCGGTAAAATGTTAACCCGTGTGGTAAACCCGGCTGTAGAAGAGCTGACTAAAGATGGAATCAATGTAGAAGTAATCGATTTACGTACAGTACGTCCTATCGATTATGCAACTATCATCGAGTCTGTAAAGAAAACAAACCGTTTGGTAATTGTTGAAGAGGCATGGCCATTGGCTTCTATCTCTTCCGAGATTGCATTTAATATCCAAAAGAATGCTTTCGATTACCTAGATGCTCCGGTATTGCGTATCACTTGTGCGGATGTTCCACTTCCATATGCACCTACACTGATCGCAGCTAGCTTACCTAATGCTGAAAAAGTGATTAAAGCAGTTAAAGAAGTAATGTACGTAGCAAAATAAGCTATTTCATATACACTATGATATTATCCCGTTGGTCAAAACCCAGCGGGATTTTTTTTTATCCAACCTAACCGGGGCGCAACAATTCATTAACATTTTATTTATTTGAGGATGTCGATTGTTAGAATTAATTTTGGCCCCAATTGTACGTTAGAATACCAAAAGATCTTTAAATGAGTCACCATTCTAAAATAATTGCTGCTGAACTTTCGGTAGCTGAAAAGCAGGTTATTGCGACTATTGAATTGTTAGATGAAGGAGCAACTGTTCCTTTTATTTCGCGTTACCGTAAAGAAATGACGGGTAGCCTGGATGAAGTACAGGTGGCGGCTATCCGCGACAGGTTTCAGCAGCTTCGTGAGCTGGATAAGCGCAGAGAAGCAATCCTTAAAGCGCTGGCTGCCCTGGATAAGCTGAGCCCTGAACTGGAAGCTCAGATCAACGCGGCGACAAATATCGCAACAATTGAAGATATTTATCTTCCTTATAAGCCTAAGCGTAAAACAAGAGCCTCAGAAGCAAGAAAAAAAGGACTGGAACCTTTAGCACTGATGATTCTGGAACAAGGGAAAATTAATCCTGACTCAGAGGCCGAAGCCTTCTTAAATGCGGAACTGGGCGTAAACTCTACAGACGAAGCACTATCCGGAGCAAGGGACATCATTGCAGAGATCATCAATGAGCATGTTGACGTGAGAACTTCAATGCGCAGATATTTTCAGCAAAAAGCTTCCTTCAAATCCTCTGTCCTGAAGGGTAAAGAAGAAGAGGGAATTAAGTATAAAGATTACTTCGAATGGGAGGAACCCTTGAAAGCGGCACCATCACACCGTGTTCTTGCCATGAGAAGAGGAGAAAACGAATCTATCTTAAAATTGGAGACCATGCCGGAGGAAGAAGGCGCAATCTCTATTTTAGAAGAACAGTTTGTAAAAGGAAATACAGCGGGTAGTAAACAGGTAAAACTGGCTATTCAGGACTGCTATAAAAGATTGTTAGGCCCGGCAATGGAAACAGAAATCCGCTCTTTTTCTAAAGATAAAGCTGATGAGGAAGCCATCAGGGTATTTGCCGAAAATGCCAGACAACTCTTGTTGGCAGCACCAATGGGACAGAAAAATGTATTGGCCATCGACCCTGGATTCCGTACCGGATGTAAAGTGGTTTGCCTGGACAGACAAGGAAAGTTATTGGAAAATACAGCAATCTATCCACATACCGGACAAGGGAATGTGAAGAATGCAGCAGATAAAATTACGGAGCTTTGTAAAAAATATGAAATAGAAGCCATTGCTATCGGTAATGGTACTGCAGGAAGAGAAACAGAAGTGTTTATCCGTGGATTGCAATTGCCGGAAATCACAGTGGTGATGGTCAATGAAAACGGGGCTTCTATCTATTCGGCTTCAGATGTGGCAAGGGAAGAATTTCCAACCCAGGACATCACGGTTCGTGGTGCAGTTTCTATCGGCAGAAGATTAATGGACCCATTGGCAGAACTGGTAAAGATCGATCCTAAATCGATTGGTGTCGGACAGTATCAGCATGATGTGGATCAAAATAAATTGCAACAGTCTTTGGATGATACGGTAATGAGCTGCGTAAACGCGGTAGGAGTAGAGTTGAATACCGCTTCGAAACAGGTATTGGCTTATGTTTCCGGTCTTGGGCCGCAGCTGGCACAAAATATTGTAACCTATAGAAATGAGAATGGCGCGTTTAAAAACAGAGAGAGCCTGAAAAAGGTTCCCCGTTTAGGTGATAAAGCATTTGAGCAGGCTGCAGGATTCTTAAGGATCAGAAATGCAGAACATGTGCTGGATGCAAGTGGTGTGCATCCGGAGCGTTATGCTTTGGTGAATAAAATGGCCAGAGATCTGAACTGTACCGTTGCCCAACTGGTGAAAGATGCCGCGTTGAGAAAGCAAATCAAATTGCAGCAATATGTAAGTGAAGAGATCGGATTGCCAACATTAAATGACATCATGAATGAATTGGCTAAGCCGGGAAGAGATCCCCGGGAGCAATTTGAAGCATTCAGCTTCACCGATGGGGTAAACGAGATCTCAGACCTGAAAATCGGAATGAAGCTTCCTGGAATCGTCACAAATATTACCAATTTCGGCGCTTTTGTTGACATAGGTGTGCATCAGGATGGTTTGGTACATACCAGCCAGATGTCTGACCGCTTTATCGCAAACCCAAATGATGTGGTAAAAGTACACCAAAAGGTAGAGGTGACGGTTATGGAAGTGGATGTAGCACGTAAACGCATTTCCTTATCGATGAAAACAGGAGAGGCAAGGGCACCTAAGTCTAAAAATTCTGGAAAACCAGCAGATAAAGCGAAATCCTTTAACAAACCGTCAAATGCTAAGCCAAAACCTGCTCATAAACCTGAGCAAAAAGGAAAAGCACAACCGGAAGGTGACTTACAATTGAAACTGGAAGCGTTGAAAAATATGTTCAAATAACAATTCTTAAATAAATAGAAAAGGTTCGGAATATCATTTCCGAACCTTTTCTATTTAATCCTCCCGGCTCCCGTCATCGGCCATACGGACGATTTTCGGACTAAACCTGGCCACAACGTCTACGAGCTCTTTTTGAGCATCCATCACCAGGTTGATGTCTTTATAAGCCATAGGGGCTTCATCTAATCCGGCGCCAATTAAGGTAACTTTATGTTCCTTCAAGATAGCCCTCATCTGATCTCTGGAGATGTTCTGAATGGCTTTTGTTCGGCTCATCAATCTTCCGGCACCATGAGAAGCAGAGTTGATCGCTGCGGTCTCTCCTTTTCCGCGGACCAGGAAACCCGGAGCGGTCATAGAGCCTGGAATAATCCCCATCACTCCTTTACCGGCAGGGGTAGCCCCTTTACGGTGAACAATCACTTCTTCTCCGTTCCAGACCTCTTTCCAGGCAAAATTATGGTGGTTTTCTACCCTGGCCAACACCTCTGCTCCAATGGCTTTTGTTAGTTTCTTATGGATCACCTCATGACAGGCAGAAGCGTAATCACCCGCAAGGTTCATCGCCAGCCAGTATTCTTGTCCGGCTTCAGAATTCATATCCAGATAAGCCAGGTTTACGGCTTCCTGTGGAAGCTTACATAATTCTTTAGCCAGCCTGGTATAATGCCCGGCTACTGTTGCCCCAAATCCACGTGAGCCGGAATGCGTCAGTAAGGCAAGGTATTTTCCCTTCGGAATGTTTAAAGCACCATCGTCTTTCTCAAATTCAATAATCCCCCATTCCACAAAGTGATTTCCACCACCAGAGCTTCCCAGCTGTGAATAAGCCTTATCATGCAGGTTTTTGATCATCGGCGTCAGGTTAAACTCTGCACGCTCCAATACTTCATGATCTGCTTTATACTGGCCATGAAAACCATGCCCGGCGCCAAATTTAGTATGTGCAATCAATTCTCTTTTGAACTGAGCCTCATTTTCATGGAAATGGCTTTCTGAAATATCGAATACAGATAAGGCCATCCGACAACCGATGTCGACACCCACACCATATGGTATAATTGCATTACGGGTAGCTAAAACACCTCCTATCGGCAAACCGTAACCCTGATGTGCATCGGGCATTAATGCGCCTGCAACACTTACAGGTAACCTCATCGCAATGTTCATCTGTTTTCTCGCACCTTCTTCTATCTGGTCTCCCCCGTATACGGTATAAGCGGTTGCCTGTGCCGATAACGCAATCGTTTCATCTACTGGTGCCGCAGCTTCTTCAATGATGGCCGTGGCCAGTTTTTCCAGGATCTCATGATCGATGAACTGCTCTGGTTTTGCTTTTACTTCCAGCAATAAGGTGATGAGTTCTTCTTTGTTAAATTCCTCAAATCCTTTTTCAATCAGACTTAATGCAAGTCCGAGTGTTTTTCCGGGAGCATAACCTCTTTCAATGAGTTCGTTCCCATTTAATATATGTTTCATTATTTTATTCTTAATGATATAATGCTGTTCTCATTTCTATGAGCACATATTTTTAATATTACCCTAATTATTTAACAAAGATCTGCTTCAACTGATCGATCATTTGTCCGCTTCCGGATAAGCTGATCGTGTTGATCTTTTCTGCAATCTTCTCTACATATTCCATTTCTTTCAATTTATACAACATGGCATTATCTTCCATCAGTTTTGCCGTATTTAACAAACTTCTGGTAGAGGCGGTTTCCTCTCTTCTCGTAATCAGGTTGGCTTGTGCTCTTTTTTCAGCAATCAAAACCTGATTCATGATTTCTTTGATGTCACCTGGTAGTATAATGTCTTTCAATCCGCAGTTGAGTAATTCAACACCCAAAAGCGCGGCATTCGCTGCGGAGCTGGTCAAGACATGATTTGCAATCTTTTCCTTGCTTTCCATCAACTCATCAAAAGTTAGCCTTCCAATGAATTCTCTTAAAGATAACTGAATCAATACGTACAGTTGTTTCTCAAATTCCTTGTTTTCCAACAGGGCTTTGATGGCATCTGATACTTTGTACTGAACACTAAAGTTGATTCTCAACTGCGCTTTATCCTTGGTTAAAATTTCCTGGCCTGCGATTTCCATGTTCAGTTGTCTCAAGTCAGTTTTCAACACCTGGATCAGCGTGCTGTTGTTCCACCAGATGTAATTTCCTACTTCCAGTACACGTTCAAACTTTCCATCAACCATCATCAAAGCGGCTTCATAGCTCTCAATTCTGAAAGATTTGACATAAGGCTGCATCAAAGACTTTAACAAAGTGCTTTTATCTATGTTTTCAGTGATCTCATACTTATTCAGGTCCACATTCAGAAAGGAGTATTTGTTTAATCCGATCCAGAAAGCATATCTTCCGGCAGTCAAGACCTGCTTGAAGTTCTCATTTTGATAAACCAATACCAAAGTATTGTCTCTGACTTCCACCAGGTGTATCAGGTTTTCGAAATCTTTATTTTGTAAGAGTACATCCAGCTCCGTAGAAGCGATGAAGGTTTTAGACTGATCATAAACTTCCACAGTTTCTCCAAATCCCAACCAGTAGTTTCCGGCTGTTATTACTCTTTTGAATTCTCTGTTTTTGTAAACCAACCCCACAGAGTTGGTATTAATGGTTACTCTTTTCATATATTTTAATTTTGGTTGGTTTAATATTTGTTACTCCTGACATCAGGAAGAATGCTGCACTCTTTGAGCATTCTTCCGGCAGCTTTTCTATTTCATTTTTAACAAGCATTTTTGAAAAACATTCATCCAAAGGATACGGAAGTCCCGTCTGGTAGGAATATTCTGATCTTTAAAGATGCTTTACCTGCTTTCAATCCACCCTTTTCAGGATCGGTTCTTAAGGGGTATGGCATATTTGACAGATCAACATTCTTCTTTCCCGTTCCGGACTTTCAAAGTTTCTTTTGGATTGCTTTATTCCCGATCTCCTGATGATCGGGTTTTAAGCCGAATGTTTTTCTCCAATGCTTAACAGCGAGGGTTTGTGAAGTTCCTCTTCTTCTAAGTGGATCTTAAATCCATTGCATTACCAGTTTTGCTATTCCAATTTTGGTTGGAAGCAGGATTCGAACCTGCAATTTGTATTGCTCTACCTCTGAGCTATCCCGGAAAACCGGGAATGGGATTTGAACCCATGACCCATACATGTTATTGACAACCTATTACCTTAATTCGCCAGGATATGAAAGCATAATTGCTCCATACTTTGGGGCCATACAGAAACCCGCAACTGCGGACGCTAATGATGTAGTATTGCCATTCCCTTTCGGGAATATTTTTAAGTACTTATGTACTGATATGATTCAAAGAACTTGTCGTTGTGATTGACATTACAAAGATGCATGGGTCATAACGCAGTACAATTGCGCAGTTGTTTTTTATTTGGAGCTATTCTTTTATCTTTCTTATTATCAGGGTGATATTTTTAAATTTTCTCCAAATTAATGGCCTGCCGGTTTTAAATGCGCAGTTGTATTGCGTAGTCAAATGCTTTTATTACTTTTATAAAAAGGAAATTTCAGATGTCTATTAATAAATTAGCCCTCATCCGTTACAAAACCATTGATGAATGTTTAAAAAACCGGTTCCGGAAATGGAGTCTCGACGACCTGATTGAGAAGGTTGCTGCGGTACTATTCGAGTACGAAGGAATCAGCTCAGGGGTAAGTAAACGAACAGTTCAGTCGGATATCCAGATTATGAGGAGCGATAAGCTGGGCTATAATGCGCCTATTGTCGTTACCGACCGTAAATACTATGCTTATAGTGACCCTAATTACAGCATCACAAAAGCGCCGATCAATAACAACGATATTGAGAAGATGAAGGAGATTGTCGGGGTTTTAAAACAGTTTAATGGCTTTAGCTACTTTGATGAGATGAGTGATATGATTGCTAAGCTGGAAAACAACCTGTACAAATCTACCAATCAAAGCAAAAACTGCATTCAGTTCGAAAGCAATAAACAGCTCCGGGGCTTGAAATTTATTACTCCTCTGTACAGCGCAATACTGAATAAGGTGCCGCTGCTCATCGAGTATAAGTCTTTTAAGGCACTAAAGGCACAGCAAAGTATTTACTTCCCTTATCTCTTAAAGGAATATAGGAACCGCTGGTTCCTGATTGCAAAACCAAGAAAGGGCATGACGTTGATTACTTTGGCGCTTGACCGCATTCTGGAATTTCAGGAATTAACCAAAGAGCCATTCGTAGAATATAAAGGAGTTGATTTTGACCGCTATTTTGAAGATTTACTTGGAGTCACGAAATCTGAAAGAGATCGCCCTCATAAGGTGATCTTAAAAGTAAATAAAAAGAATGCCCCTTATGTACTGACCAAGCCTCTGCATCATAGTCAGGTCTTATTACAGGAAGATCACGATGGCATTATCATTAGGATCGATGTGGTATTGAACTTTGAACTGGAGCGGGAGATATTGGGTTTTGGAGAATGTATGAAAGTCCTGGGGCCAAGAAATCTGGCTTCCAGAATCAGGAAAAGACTGGAAGAGTCGGCAGCGCAATATAAAAATGAAGAATTCTTTCGCCAAAAATAAAGCCATCTTCAAAAAGAAGACGGCTTTATTTTTAATGATGCCCGGTCTTTAATCTCTGTTCATCCGGACAATCTTAGGAAAGAACTTTCCATGTACCTCAATCAGGTCTCTCTGGGCATGCATTACCCTTTCGATGTCTTTATAGGCCAATGGATTTTCCTCTACACTTCCACCAATTAAGGTTACGCCGGCGGTGGCCAGCATTTTTTTCAAAGCAGAGGCTGTGGTGTTGTTCTTTGCTTTTTGTCTGCTCATTGCCCTTCCGGCACCATGTGCAGCAGAGTGTAATGAATTTTCAATCCCTTTACCCATTACCAGATAAGCTGCGGTAGCCATACTTCCCGGAATAATGCCCAGTTCTCCCTGATGTGCAGGCGTGGCACCTTTACGGTGAATAATGACCTCTTTTCCATTAGCTAACTGATCTTTCCAGGCGAAATTATGGTGGTTTTCCACTTTCGCAAGCGCTTGTAAACCCAGGGATTTCAGCAGACTGGCATGGATCACATCATGACAGGCCCTGGCATAATCACCTGCAAGGTTCATACTTAACCAGTATTCCTGACCAGCTTCGGTATTCATATCCAGCCAGGCCAGGCTCTTTGCCTCTTTTGGTAACCTGCAGACATCCATGGCTATTTTGGTGTAATACATCGCTACATTAGCCCCTAAGCCGCGGCTTCCTGAATGCGAAAGTAAGGCCATATACTTCTTTGCCGGTAAACCCAGCGTATTGTTTTCATAGAGTTCTATTTCGCCAAATTCTACAAAGTGATTGCCGCTCCCGGAAGTACCCAGTTGTCTGAATGCTTTGCCATGAAGTTTCTTCAGCAGTTCTGTTTCTTTAAAAACCGGGCTGTCAAGAATGTCATGCTCCGGCTGTATGTCTAATGAGCCCTCCATTCCAAAATGGGTGAGTTCTCTTAAAGCCACTTTCATCTGGTGACTATAACGCTTAAAAAAACCATCACCTTCATCTATAATGCTCAGGGCCATTCTACAACCGATATCTACACCAACAGCATAAGGAATAACCGCATTATCTGTTGCCAGGACACCTCCAATGGGTAAGCCATAGCCGCTATGGGCATCTGGCATTAAAGCGCCCTGAGTAACAACAGGAAGTGACATGGCGAGTTCCATTTGTTTCTTTGCACCATGCTCTATCTCTTTGCTGCCATACGTCTTCAGCATTCCACTTTGCTGTAACAGATGGTAAGATTGGAAATTCACTTCCTTTACCTTATCCATAAATGTTTCGGCAATCTTGCCGAGGTGTTCGTCTTCTACATAATTCTCTGGTGTGTTTTTAATATTGATTAATAATTCTATGATCTGATTTTTAGTATGATGCTTGAAATTTTTAGCCATCGTATTGATCACCAGACTTCTTGCTTTATCATTGATATAACCTATTTTACTAAGTTCTTTTGTTTTTAAAATGCTCATCGCGTTTAATATTGTTGTTGTTCATCATTGGCACATTCCTCCAAAAGGTCGGATAATGTGCGGTTTCGTTTTGGAATCCGATAGCGGGGTTTTACTTCTTGTCCCCAGCCATATACGCTGTATCCTCTTCCGGTTATCTTGTTCATTCTGCGCCGCAAATAGTGGTTTGTGATATAATTATCCAGCAGTTGAATTTCCTGTTCCAGGAGGCCGTCCACCATTTTCACTTCAGTGATCATGTGTGGTTTTATTTGCAATACATAGCGCCAGGGCTCATTAAACCGGTAAACAAAACATTTCGTTTTTCCATCTTTACTCATCTTCTCGTATAAATGAAAATGTGCTTTCTCCGGTTCCGTCAGCTTTAAGCTATGGTGGTTCCAGTGCCATTCCGAAAACTCCTGCAGAAACTGTTTGATTACCTCAGGTCCTTTGTTTCTCCTGCGGGAACCTCTTCTTCTTTTCTTTACTTGGAAAGATTTATCCGGATGGTATTGCACCGTATTGATCTTTTCTAAAAGCGTGCTGAAAAATCCTGTAGAAGGAGACCTTTTGATGTCCTCCCGAACCACAAAATGACGTTTCCATCCTTTTTGGTAAGGGTTTGCAAGCGGAATCATGGGTAAATCATGTCTCTTTTGCCAAAGCAGGCCTTCCTTTTTAACGATTTGAATTAATTGCTTGTCGAAATCCTTTTTTTGTAATCGTTTCTTCCTTCTTGCAGATTTTAATCTATACTGCAAGACATCGAACGATTGTTCATAATTGTCCATTGGACTGTACTCAAAAAATATAATAGTAGTTGAATTGGATCAATTCATCCTCCGATTGGGGATATACCCTTATTGAGTTCGCCGCCGGACCTTGAAAATGTGGCAGACGATAGCGCAATATTGACCTATAAAGCCATATAGCTAATTACACAATACTAATAAAAGTGATGTGATGCGTCCGCCTGGATCAGGCAGCTTGCGAAAGGGGCGATATGTTGAAACGTTCAGTCATGATTCCTTTGTTTTAAACGATGAATAATAAGGAATTACTGCAAAGGTATCATTAAATTTAAACAGGAAGCAAATTTTTATAGAAAGACAGATTGAACTACAGTTCAATCTGTCTTCTGATACTTTCTTCCAGTGAGATCAAGGTCTCTGTACGTTGTATGCCCTCAACGGCCTGGATTTCTTCATTCAGGACATGTCTCAGGTGGTTGGTGTCCCTACAGATGATTTTGGCAAACATGCTGTAAGCACCGGTGGTATAGTGTAGTTCTACTACTTCTTTGATCTTACTCAGCTGAGCAACCGCATCTTTATATTGAATTCCTTTTTCCAGGTAAATCCCTAAAAAGGCACAGATGTCGTAACCCGCCTTTTGTGCATCAATGATCAGATGAGAACCTTTAATAATACCCATTTCCTGAAGTTTCTTCATCCTTACGTGGATGGTTCCGCCCGAAACGATCAGATCTTTAGCGATTTCTGTATAGGGTTTCGTAGCATCCTGCATCAACTGTTTTAATATGTCAATATCCAGGTTATCAATTTCTAAATTTTGGCTTTCTTTTTTAAGCATGATTTTGATATTTGTTAACGATATTCAAATATAATTATAAATATGGTAAAAATAAAATAATATGATTAAAATATTTGCAACGTATTAGGGTTGTTGTTACATTTGTATCAAGCAAGTAACAAAAAATAGTTCTTTAAGATTTGCTTTTACTCTGTAGGGTGGTGGAATTGGCAGACGCACCTCCTTGTCTCGGTGGTGGAGAATATGGAAAACCCGTAAGGGCTAACTACTCCTTGAAGGTTCGACTCCTTCCCCTACAGCAATGAGTTTTTGAGTGATAAGTTTTTTCAACTCTAAGTTAAGGTGCATTTAGAAATAAACAACTTAAAGCTTAAAACTCAGATGTAGTACTTTAACATAATGTTGGGTGGTGAAATTGGCAGACACGCCTCCTTGTCTCGGTGGTGGGGATAAATGGATAAACGTAGTTTATGGGTTGACCACAAATTGATTTTTTGAACTATAGCTAACTACCCCTTGAAGGTTCGACTCCTTCCCCAACAGCCAGTTTTTTTATGAATAATAAGTTAGTTAAAAAAGAGTGACCTTGGATGAGGTCACTCTCTTTTTAACGCCTCTTGCATTTAAAAATCCAAAACTTTAATCATTAGATATACAAAGAAAAAGCAGCTATTTATAGCTGCTTTTTCTTTGTAATTTTAACAGTAAACCGGATTTGGCTTATATGGGATTAGAATGCGTAACGAATTCCTAATTGTCCCTGATAAGGGTTTCCGGAAGGAATGATCGTTCCGGCTTTCAGGTTTGGAAGATACAGATACTGGTTTTTAGCTACATCAAATTTTGTTGATCCGGCTGCATATAAACTCTGGCCACCCAAAGATTCGTTTACGCCCCATTTCTTATTCAGAAGGTTTGCTACGTTGAAAAGGTCACCCGACAATTCAAGACTGTGGTTTTTGTATAACTTGAATTTTTTAGTAATCCTAAGATCAAAAATACCGTAGAACTTGTTAATTCCACCGTTTCTTTCCACTACTTTTCCATTGTATTTAAGGATGTAATCTTTTGTACTTTGGCTGATAGCTGGATTATCAAGGATCGCCTGAAGACCTGTTCTGATATTTTCCGGAACTTCAGGGTTGTTCCTGTCAAAGATAAATGCAAGATCATTTGTACCAACGAAATCGCCGTTTGTGTTGATTCCTGATAGCAAACTATAACGCGTACCGCCAATTCCTGAATAACGAAGACCAACGCTTATTCCATAAAATGTAGGAAGGGAGCCATAGAATACAATCTTATGGCGGAATTGGTTATCTGAATAACTCATTCTGCTCAAATCTCTTGGATCATCCACAACAGGTAGAGATAAAGTTGCACTATTCGCTACGTTTCCATTAAATGAGGTGTTATCCTTAGTATCATTAAGCGTATAGCTGAAAGATACCTCACCGTCTTTGAAGTATCTGTAAGATGCGTCAATGACCATGGCAAACTGGTTTACCTTTCCTTTACTGTTCAGCTCCAGAACCCGGCCCAGCTTGTTGGTTATTCTTCCGTTCAGCCAGTTTGGTGTTTTATCAGCTCCCATGGTGTTTGCAGGAACATATACACCACGGTTTCCTTCATTAGCCAGTCGGAAATATGGATCCGCAACCATATTGCGGTCAACATACATATAATTGTGGCGACCCAGGGTTGCATATCCCGAAATACCCACTTTTAAGCGTTCTGTAATAAAATGACTATATGATATATTAGCCTTATAAACTACAGGAACTCTTGCATCAGCAGCATTGGTATTGATGGTTAATAACTTGTTTGCTGTTTTGTTCAGTAAATCCATACCGGGAGCACTTGATGGATTTGACCGGTACTGAGGGAAATTTGGGGTAGGGACATCAGCTCCTGTGACATCAATAGAGGCCAGGTGATTACCATCAAACACTGCATTGTTAATGGTCATGTAGTTGTTGATATCTGACCCAAAAATACCCGCACCTAAACGAATAAAATCTTTATGTTCTTCATTGATATCCCAATTGAATTGTATTCTGGGCTGGATTTGAAAAGTGGATAGGGAATGATCGGTACGAATACCCAGCTCATCAAATACCAATTGATTGAATACGCCTTTCGGGTAGGAAGTGTAGTCTCCGCGGATACCTCCGATAACATCCATGCCGGGAGCGAGTTTTGTCTGCATCTGCGCGTAAAGAGCCGCACTGAAAATGCCCTGGGTAACACTTGGATCATCAACAAGAGGAACTTCTCTGGTATAACGGTAAGGTTTTAAATTTTCGAAATTTTCCAGCGAGGAAATGTCTTTCCCGGTGATTGGATCCTTACTGTTATTAAACCAGAAGCGACCGTTTAATTCACTTCCATAAATGGAATGAGCACGGGTGTACATCAGATCTGCTCCGAAAGTGTATTTTATCTTATCGGTGTTATAATAAACATTATCTACTAATTGGAAAACATTGTTGGTGAATCCTTCCTGAGCGAAACGGTGACCACCAAGCTGAACTCCTGTACGAAGAGGTCCCGAAGTTACGTTTTCTACAACAGCTCTTGGGATGTTTACTGATGGAAGCTGATCGCCCGGACTGCTCAATTGATAGGTATACAAATGTTGCGCCTTTAGTTCATTGGTTAGTCGTGGACTAATCGCTGTACGTAGGGTCGCTAAGAGACTGTTGTCTACGTTTTTGTCGTTACCATAAGACTCATATAGCTGCAAACCGGTGTTGTCGATAAGCCCTAATGGATTTCTGTCGTTTGTATAGTTGTCTCTGATGGTCAGTAAATTTTTTTCATTGATCTGCCAATCTAAACGGGCAAATCCGGCATCAGATCCTCTTTTCTTTGTGAAAGGACCAAATTGAGGGCTGTTCGAAACGCCGTATTTGCTACGGGCAATATCGACAAACTTATCCAGAGTGGCCTGGGTAATTCCCCATCTGGTTTCATCAGCTGCTGATTGGATATTGGCTATTGCTAATGGTCTTGCGTCTTTCTGATGGTCCCAGGTTACAAAAAAATGTAACTTGTCTTTGATGATTGGACCACCTAATGAGAACCCATACTGGTAAGTGGAGAAATCAGAAGTACGTTTCTTTCCGTCAATCTCCCTCGGGCTACTTAACCAATCTGCACGTCCGTAAGTAAAAGCACTTCCGGTAAGGGTATTGGTTCCGGATTTGGTTACCGCGCTGATGGTACCACCTCCACTGCGTCCCTGGGTAACATCGTATTGATTGGTAACGACCTTAAACTCACGTACCGCCTCTATAGAAATCGAATATGGTGCACCGCTTCTGCTGGTCGTTGCTCCCGCTGAGGTGGGATTTTTAGCACTCATACCGTCAATGGTATAATTGGTAGAAGAACTCAGTTGTCCTGAAATGTTCCCGCCTCTGCTTAATGGAGAAAGGTCTGTCAGGGAAGTAAAGTTACGTCCGTTAACTGGTAGCCTGGCAATATCTCTCGCTGAAATGGTGGTTGCAGCACCAAGAGTTTCAGTCTTGTTTTTTAATCCTGACCCAACAATCTCTACTACAGAAAGGTTCTCTGCTGCATCAGTCATGGAGATATTCAGTTTAATGGCATCTCCCTGGTTTAATGAATAACCTGTTCTTTGTTGCTGTCCAAAACCAACAAATGAAGCGGTAATGGTATAAGGCGATCCTAAAGGAAGCTCTTTAAAGGTATAACTTCCCTGGGTATTTGTAGTTGTGCTGGTGGTAAAACCAGTAGATTCATTTTTTACTTTAACGGATACTCCGGGAATAGGTTTGTTTTGGTTATCCGTAATGACTCCAGAGATGGAGGCTAGTGTTGTTTGAGCTGCTAATTCGTTTTTGAATAAAGAACAGCAGAAAAACAACAGGACTGTGCACAGTAGATGTCTCATCATTAAATAAGTTTTTTAGATTAATTTTCCGCGGCTAAAGTAAAACAGGGATGTTAGCAGAAAAGGTTCTTTATATTAAGAAATGATACTCCATCTGTTGGGTTATGGATCAAAACAAGCAGGCCGCCTTAGATAAGGTGGCCTGCTTGTTTTATCGGTTAAAGGCCTAAAAAACTATGGCTTTTGTGCCTTGTATTTATCGCTGAACTTCTTGTCCAGTTGTTTATGCAGGTTATCCAGATTGAGGTCTCTTCCCTGAATAAATGCTTTTTCCACATGATTCGTTCTCATGTCTAATGCATCTCCGGAGGAGATAAAGAAAGTGGCGTCCTTGCCAATTTCAAGACTTCCTGCAGTCTTGTCAATCCCCAGCACTTTAGCGGTATTGAGTGTGATCGTCTGCAATGCTTTTTCGGGATCCAGTCCCCATGCAGCAACAGTTCCTGCCATAAAAGGAAGGTTTCTTTGTTGCCAGTAGCCGTCGATACTCAGAATTACATTCAGTCCTGCATTTACCAGTACGGCTGCATTTTTATAAGGCATATTTACATCATCATCCGTAGCATTAGGAAGGGCATGAGGTTGCTTTACGACAACCGAAATGTTGTTTTGCTTTAGAAAATCAATCACCAGGTAAGCGTCATCCCCACCAACAATTACCGGGGTAATCTGGTATTTCTTGGCAAAATTCACGGCAGCAAGAATGTCTTTTTGGGCATCAACATGAATAAATAAGCGCTGGCTACCATTAAATAGATTTTTCATTGCCGCAAGACGGGCATTGGTCACTGCCGGTTTGGCTATCTCGGTATAGGCTTTGGCTTCAGAAAACAATTGATCCAGTTCATTGATGGAATTTTGTGTTCTTTCCTTTAACAATTCCGGAGAAAGGGCAGGGGGGCGGTTTCCGAAACCGGGTCTGATCTTAGGGGTCACAGGCCAGTTGATGTGCATTGCATCGTCTTTTTTGATGGCCGCATCTTCCCAGTTCCAGGCATCCATCTGCACTACCGACGAGCTGCCTGAGACCGTTCCTCCCTGTGGGGTAACCTGTGCCATCAGTACACCATTGCTTCTCAGGGTGGCTGGCACTTTAGAATCTGTATTATAAGCAATGATGGAACGGATATGAGGATTCAGATTGCCGATTTCAGAGAAATCCAGCGAAGCTTTTACGGATTCAAATTCTGCAAGCCCGAGATTGGTTACCGGAGCGATAAATCCAGGATAAACGTGTTTACCATTGGCCTGAACTACTTCTCCTTTGCTGAAATCCATTCGTACAACAGTAGCATCTCCAATACCGGTAATTTTTCCCTTATCAAAAATGAGGTAGCCATTGTCAATGACAGTACCATTGCCAAGGTGTAGTTTCGCGCCGAGGATATAAGTCAGCTTACTTTGTGCCGGAGCGGGGGAGATATTGGCCTGCGCAAAACCAGAAAGGGCTGTTGCTGTGGCAAGGAACAAGGTTAAAAAATATTTATTCATGAGTATGTGTCCTTTCTGATTCGTTTAGTTCCATGGAATAATCTTCTACCGTCTCGCAATGATACATGCGTGGGCTTTCTGCTACAGGGCGTTGTGTTTTACCTCCTTTATTTTTGCTTTCCTGCATTTTTTTGATGAGCCTTGCGCGCTCTGCATGCTGATCTTTTCTTACTTGTTCGTCACGGCTGAGGTCCCAGTAAGAAATGCCATCTACAAATGTTTTTTCTGCCTTGGCATATATAGACAGGGGATGTGCAGACCAGATCACCACATCGGCATCTTTACCCGCCTTGATGCTACCTACCTTATGGTCGATATGCAGCATTTTTGCCGGGTTTAAGGTCACAAATTTCAACGCATCTTCTTCAGGTACGCCGCCGTATAAAACTGCTTTTCCTGCCTCCTGATTTAACCTGCGCGCCATTTCTGCATCATCTGAATTGAATGCAGTAGTGATGCCTACATTGTGCATGATCTTTCCATTGTAAGGAATGGCCTCGGCAACCTCCATTTTATAAGCCCACCAATCCGAAAAAGTGGAAGCATGAATGCCACGGGCTTTCATCTTATCCGCTACCTTATAACCTTCCAGGATATGGGTAAAAGTATTGATCTTAAAGCCAAGGCTATCTGCCACATTCATCAACATATTGATCTCAGACTGAACGTAAGAGTGACAGGTGATGAAACGTTTATTATCCAGGATCTCTACAATCGCATCCAACTCGAGGTCACGACGTGCAGTACTCCCTTTTACAGCCATTGCTGCTTTGTATTCTTTTGCGCGGGTAAACTGATCTACGAAAGATTGTTCTACCCCCATTCTGGTTACAGGAAAACGGGCCCCTGTACCAAAATTACTTTGCTTTACATTTTCACCAAGCGCGAACTTGATAAAACCATCGGAACCGGCAAATTTTAACTCTTCAGGAAGCTTTCCCCAACGAAGTTTAATCAGTTGTGCCTGCCCGCCTACCGGATTGGCCGAACCATGTAAGATCTGTGAAGTGGTTACTCCACCTGCCAGCTGACGATAGATGTTTACATCTTCAGAATTGATCACATCTGCAATCCGCACTTCTGCAGAAGAAGATTGTGCACCTTCATTGATCCCGCCTGTGCCTGCAATATGAGAATGTTCATCAATCAATCCCGGAGTGATGTGCTTTCCGGTTGCATCGATCACCTTTGCATTTCCTGCACTCAGGTTTTTGCCTACTGATTTAATCTTTCCATTTTCCAGTAATACATCTGCATTCTGCAAAATTCCCTCTTTTTCATTGGTCCATACGGTCGCATTTTTCAATAAAACGCTTTCCTGTTTTAGCGGACTGGCATTGCCAAAAGCAGTAAATGGATAAATCAGACTGCCGATGGTCAGATTTTGTTTGGGTTCTTCCTTTTTAGCCGCAGTCTTTGAAGCGGTATCTTTTTCGTCTTTTTTATAGGTGATAAAGCGTTTTCCCTGTACCCAGTTTTCCAGAATAAGATTGCTTTTCTTGAATAGGCTGTCGGAAGTAATGATAAAACTGGCAAGTTTTCCTTTTTCAATGGTGCCTATCTTGTCAGAAATTCCAATCATGGCAGCAGGAACCTCTGTAACAGCCATTAATGCTTGTTTCTGACTTAAACCATGATCTATTGCGGTGCGGATATTGGTCCAGAAATCAGCTGGTTTCTCCAGGCCATGAGTGGTTAGAGAGAACCTGATTCCTGCCTTTTCCAACACACCAGGGTTGGTTGGTGCCATTTCCCAGCCCTTCATCTGAGCGAGGGTAACCTCTTTTGCATCTGCCGGATCTTCTACATCATAGGCTTTAACAAAGTTGATGGGAATAATCAGACTGGCTCCAGTGCCCTTTACCGCGTCAATTCTCTGGTATTCATCTCCGTTGGATTTAATGATATACTGTTTGCCGAACTCTTTGGCAATTTTATCCGCACGAAGGATATTTTGCCAGCCATCGGCCTCGAAAATCTGAGGTAAATTCTGTTGTTTGTTAAACTCTTCCAGAGAGATGTTGTATTCTTCTTTTTGCTTGCCATACCACTGCGCATCATAATAGGTCTGACGCAGGAGTGCAATGGAACCCATTAACGAAGTAGGATAATCATTCTGAGAAGTCCCTTTATTAAAGGAATAATTAGCTGAAGCTTCGGGCTTTAAGATCAAATTGTTTTCACGTTCATCACTTAAGGCCACAGCAGAGGATGTTCCTCGAGAAATGCCATCCCTGTTGATCACGTTTACGCTGCCAAAGCCTGCTTTACGCAAATCATCTGCTTTTTTAGTGTCCAGGGTAAAGATGGTGTTGACATGTGTTTCCGGACGAATGGCTTCATTCCATCCATAAGCGCCTTTTTTGGTGGAAATAAAAATAGATTGGCGTTGGCCACCAGCGCCCTGCCGACTTGCTTCAGCGAGGCCATATGAGGTAAAAACGTCCACCAATGAAGGATAAATGTATTTCCCTTTCAGGTCAATAACGACATAGCCCTTGGGGATGGCAGTTCCGGTCCCTACAGATTGGATGGTTTGCCCTTTAATCAGTAATGTTCCGTTGGAGATGGTCTGGTTGGCATTCACTACAATATTCGCATTGGTAAAAGCGTACATTCCCTGCCTGACGTCGTAAGAACCATTCACGGGATAGGTTTGTTGTGCAAATAAAAAAGTACCAGAAAAGACCAACGCAAGCGAGAGTAGAATTTTCTTCATAAAAATTTAGATTAGTTCCCTAAATCTATCATAAAAAAACGATTGGAGGCCTTTATCACATGTTTTTTACTGAAAACAAGGCGTTTGTGTCATTTAGAATGGTTTTAAATAAGAATTACTATTTTCGCTTTTTTATAATCAAGTAATTTATTAGTTAAGTTTGAAAGAAAAACACAGTTATGAATTTCTATCAGATTTTGAGAAGTGCGCATTCAGGATGGCGTTACTTGGTTTTAATTTTATTGGTATTGGCCATCATTCAGGCATTGACAGGATGGTTAGGTAAAAAACCATACACCGAAGGAAATAGGAAATTAAATGTTTTTACATTGATCTTTACTCATGTCCAAATTTTATTTGGCTTGATACTTTATTTCATGAGCCCATTAGTGGAAGCAGGAATAAGATATTGGAAAATGGAGCATATCGGAATGATGATTTTTGCAGCCGTTTTAATTACAGTTGGAAATGCAAGATCGAAGCGAATTGTTGAGCCAGCGGGCAAACATCGTACAATTGCCCTTTATTTCGGTCTGGGGTTAATCATGATTGTTGCCGCAATTATTGCAATGATCAAAGCAGATCCTGCAAGGACCTTTTGGGGAGTGTCATAAAATTTCACAATTTAATTTGGTGTTGTAAGATTTATTTATATTTTTGTTGCTCATGATTAACAATATACATACCTGGCAATGGCGTAGTAATTCTGAAAAGAGTTTCGTCGTAGTCTCGTGTACCTTATAGTTTATCAACCTAAACCAAACCACACTTTAACCCGACGTAACCACACGTCGGGTTTTTTGTTGTATAATTTTTTTAAACAGTAAATGGAAAATAAAAAAAGAAGCACATTACAGACCTGGCCTGGCGCCTGAAAAGAAAGGAAAACTTCCTGAAAAGGAAGCGATTGAAGAAATGAATATATAAGGATTGCCCCCTCAAAAGAGAACGCAATTCAAATGAAAACGAAGAATTAAAATGAAGAACTATATCATCAATACCACTTATAAAAAGCGCCTTGCCGATACCACCACCCCAGTGAGTATTTACCTCAGGTTAAGAGATGTGTTTCCCAATACCATTTTACTGGAAAGTTCCGATTACCATAGCCGGGAAAACTCAGTAAGTTATGTTTGTGCAGAGCCCGTTGCAGGAATCATCCTGAACAATGGCATCTTATCTACTTATTTTCCTGATGGAAAGAAAAGTGAAAAAGATAGTTTTGTGCTCACAGAAGAAATTGATGCCTTTAAGCAACAGTTTCAGCCAGGGCTTGTAGAGGATACCCGGTATATCTCTAATGGTTTATTCGGATATTTTACCTGGAATGCGATTCCGAACTTTGAAGACATCACTTTCAAAGCAGAATGTGCAAAGGAAGAAGAAATTCCGGTGATGCAATACCATATTTACAGGTATATCATTGCCATCGACCACTTTAAGAATGAGGTAACACTCTTCAAAAATACCTTTAACGGAGATGAAGACGAGGACCTGGGGAAAATGGAATACCTGGTACAGAATAAAAACTTCCCTGAATATAGCTTCAAAACGACAGGCGAGGAGCATTCTAACCTGACCGATCAGGGCTTTATGGATATTGTGGACAAGATGAAGACGCATATCCTTAGAGGAGATGTTTTTCAGATCGTTCCATCCAGGGCATTCAAACAAGGTTTCCTCGGAGACGAGTTTAATGTATACCGTTGCCTGCGCTCTATTAATCCCTCCCCATATTTGTTCTATTTCGACTATGGAAGTTTCAAACTATTCGGATCATCACCGGAAGCTCAGATCACCATAAAAAATAATGTAGCCAATATTTTTCCTATTGCAGGTACCTTCAAACGTACCGGAAACGATGAGGAGGACGCTGAACTGGCCAGAAAACTGGAACAGGATCCGAAGGAAAGTGCAGAACATGTGATGCTGGTAGACCTGGCGAGAAATGACCTGAGCAGGCATTGCAGCGGAGTCGAGGTAAAGTCCTTCAAAGAAGTGCAATACTATTCGCACCTGATCCATCTGGTTTCAAAGGTAAGTGGAAATCTTCAGGCCAATACTTCTGCCTTTAAAGTGGTTGCGGATACTTATCCTGCCGGAACATTAAGTGGTGCACCTAAATACCGGGCGATGCAGCTGATTGATGAATACGAAGGCCTGGCACGTAATTTTTATGCGGGAGCTATTGGCTATATGGGCTTTGATGATAAATTTAACCATGCCATCATGATCCGGACCTTTATGAGTAAAAACAATGAGTTACATTACAGGGCAGGGGCGGGCATCGTGGCCGATTCCATTCCTGAAAATGAAATGAACGAGGTAAATAATAAAATTGCAGCCCTCCGCCGGGCAATAGAAATGGCTACAGGAATTTAAGATGACAAATCATATAAACATGCAGAAGAAAGTACTGGTAATCGATAATTACGATTCATTCACTTATAATTTAGTACATCTGATTAATGAACTTGGAAGAGAAGTCGAAGTGTGGCGTAATGATAAATTCGACCTGGCAGATGTAGATCAATATGACCAGATTATCCTTTCTCCGGGCCCCGGAATACCGGAAGAAGCAGGCTTGCTATTGGAAGTCATCAAAAAATATGCACCAACTAAAAGCATCTTCGGCGTTTGTCTTGGACAACAGGCAATTGCGGAAGCATTTGGCGGAACTTTATTAAATTTAGGCCGTCCGATGCATGGAATTGCAACACCGATTACTGTTCTTGATCCGGAAGAAGTGACGTTTAAAGACTGTCCGGAAAGCATCAATGTAGGTCGCTATCATTCCTGGGTCGTAAATAATGAAGGCCTGCCGGATTGCCTTATCGTAACGGCAACAGATAAAGACGAGGAGATCATGGCCTTAAGACATAAGGATTTAAATGTCAGAGGAGTTCAGTTTCACCCGGAAAGTGTCCTTACAGAATATGGTAAACAAATGATGAAAAACTGGTTAGAACATTAATTATGAATATTTTAGATAAAATCGTACTGCGCAAAAGAGAAGAAGTGGAATTTGCCAAAGCAAATGTTTCTATTAAAGAACTGGAAGCCGCGTTACATTTCAACCGGGTCCCTTATTCATTTGAAGACTTTTTGCTGGATGATCAGCGTAGTGGAATCATTGCTGAGTTTAAACGCCGCTCTCCTTCAAAAGGGGTGATTAATGACAAAGTGACTGTTGAAGAGGTAACTACGGCATACGCTGCTGCAGGTGCTTCTGCTTTGTCGGTGCTGACTGATGTGGACTTTTTCGGTGGTCATACCAATGATTTGCTGGCAGCAAGAGCAGCCAATCAGATTCCCATCTTAAGAAAGGATTTCATGATTGATGAGTATCAGATCCTGGAGGCGAAAGCTTTAGGAGCAGATATCATTTTACTGATTGCAGCAATACTGACACCTGACGAAATTGAAGACCTTGCTGTATTTGCTAAAAGCCTTGGTTTAAATGTGTTACTGGAGGTACATAACCTCGAGGAACTCCAGAGAAGTGTGATCCCCGAACTGGATGCGATCGGAGTAAACAACCGTAATCTTGCCGATTTCTCTGTGAACATTCAAACCTCGTTTGACCTGGTAGATGAAATTCCGGACGACTTCCTGAAGATTTCTGAAAGTGCAATTAGCAATCCCCTGACCATTAATGAGCTGCGGACAGCGGGATTTGATGGTTTCCTGATCGGGGAGAACTTTATGAAAACCGAAAACCCAGGTGCGGCAATGACCGACTTTGTCAGTCAGCTGATCTCGGTATAACTTTTGTATCTTTGTACTTTACATGGGAAAACAGAAATATTATGATACCGCGCTTAAACCCGAACGTGCTGTTCTGGTTGGCGTAATTAGACCAGGAGAAACCCAGGAAGAAACCAAAGAATTTTTGGACGAACTGGCATTTCTGGTAGATACTGCCGGTGGTGTGGTAGACCGTTCGTTTACGCAGAAAATGCTTAAACCAGACCGTGCCACCTTTGTAGGTACAGGAAAATTAGAAGAAATAAGGGCGTATGTAAAGTCCGAAGAGATAGATATGGTTGTTTTTGATGATGAGCTTTCACCATCACAACTCCGGAATATTGAACGTGAACTGCAGGTGAAAATCTTAGACAGGAGTAACCTGATCCTTGATATTTTCGCCGGAAGGGCGCAAACTGCACAGGCGAAAACACAGGTGGAACTGGCTCAGCTGCAATACCTGTTGCCACGACTGACCCGTTTATGGACTCACCTGGAACGCCAGAAAGGTGGTATCGGGATGAGAGGCCCCGGGGAAACTCAGATTGAAAGTGACAGAAGGATGATTCTCGAAAAAATCTCCTTGCTGAAAAGCCGCCTGAAACTGATCGATAAGCAGAACGAAACACAGCGTAAAAATCGTGGAGAACTGATTAGGGTAGCCCTGGTAGGGTATACCAATGTTGGTAAATCGACGATCATGAACATGTTGTCAAAATCTGAAGTGTTTGCAGAAAATAAGCTTTTTGCTACGCTGGATACGACTGTTCGTAAAGTTGTGATCGAAAACCTGCCTTTTCTGTTATCAGATACGGTAGGTTTTATCCGGAAATTGCCTCATCACCTGGTCGAATGTTTCAAATCTACATTGGATGAAGTTCGTGAAGCAGATATCCTGATCCATGTAGTTGATGTCTCACACGCCAACTTTGAAGATCAGATCATGGTGGTAAACGAGACGTTGAAAGATCTTGGAGCCAGAGATAAGCCAACCATTATGGTTTTCAATAAGATCGACGCTTATGTAAGCCCGGAAGTGGATACAGAAAACGAAGAGAAAGCTACGCTTACTTTAGAAGAGTTTGAGCGCAGCTGGATGGCAACCAATAATTCTCCTGCCATGTTTATCTCTGCATTGCATAAAGAGAATTTAGAAGAATTTAAGCAATTATTGTACGATAAAGTTGTCGCTTTACATACCGAGCGCTATCCTTATGATAAGCTGTTATATTAATATTTAAGATTGGAATAATTATGGAAAGTAAACGTCAGCAGAAATTTGCCGGAGTCCTGCAAGAGGAATTAGCAGCTATATTTCAACGTGAAGGAGCAGCATATTTACCAAATACCCTTGTTACCATTACCAAGGTCCGTGTTTCTCCGGATCTGGCAGTAGCAAAGGTTTATTTAAGCTTTTTAAACACCAACAATACCACCTTATCTGTGGCTGAAGTGAATGCACACTCCAGTGAGATCAGGTATAAACTGGGGGCAAGGATCCGTCACCAGGCAAGAGTAGTACCAACCCTGACTTTCTTTGTGGATGATACGAACGAATATGTGGAACATATGGATAAGCTGTTCGACAAAATTTCAAAGGAGCGAAAAGAGACAGACGAAGAAGCCGAATAATCTTTTATACGATGCAGGTAACAGGACAAGCGGAAACTCAGTTAAATCTGGAAGGTATAGTTATTGGAAAAGTGGTAGACTTTGATCCGGAATCGGACCAGCTCTACACATTTGACCTTACAGCGAATAACAAAACCATCACGCTTGAAATCCTGGAAAATACCAGTACCTTTAGTACCTGGGTAGAAGATGAGCTTAGTGCTCATCATGCCCGTTATGGAATTGGTGGCTACGACGAACACCGGACCATTTATGCCCGGAGCCAGCATTTTGATACTGCAGAAGAACCCCGTCGTTTACACCTT
This sequence comes from Pedobacter steynii, assembly GCF_001721645.1. Classification (NCBI taxonomy): domain Bacteria; kingdom Pseudomonadati; phylum Bacteroidota; class Sphingobacteriia; order Sphingobacteriales; family Sphingobacteriaceae; genus Pedobacter; species Pedobacter steynii. The sequence goes on from NZ_CP017141.1 coordinate 1,481,280, forward strand.
GGAATCGATATCTGGGGGCCTGCAGGGACCCCGGTGTATAACTTCCATGATGCAGTGGTCCATAGCTTTAAGTTTAATGATCAGTATGGGGATTATGGGGCAACCATCATCCTGAAATACCATATCAATGGCCAAGTTTTTCATGCTTTATACGGGCATCTCAGCCTGGATTCTTTACAGGGACTGGAAGAAGGACAGCACATTCCTGGGGGAAAAGCTTTCGCCAGCTTCGGAATCCCGGAAGAAAATGGTTTCTGGCCGCCACACCTGCACTTTCAGCTGATTTTTAATATGTATGCCTTTAAAGGTGACTATCCGGGGGTATGCCAATACGCCAAAAAAGCGGCCTTTCTAAACAATTCTCCTGACCCCTCGCCAATATTAAAACACACATTTAAATCTGCTTTGATTTAAAAATGCGTAAATTGGGGTATGGGCAGAATTCTTTTCACTTTACTTCTTCTCGCCGGATTTACCGTTCAGGCACAACCCAGATTAAAAGGAGGGCTGGAGGCATTTGTAATGGCCAACAAGGTTTATCCTCAGTACTCCCTGCAAAATTGCATTGAAGGGGCTGTAAATGTGGGTTTCAAGCTCAACAAAAAGGGAGAGGTATACTATTCTGTAATCCGTAAAGGAATCGGAACGGATCTGGATGATGAAGCATTAAGGCTGATCCGCCTCAGCAGTGGTAAGTGGGAGGTTCCTCAGGAACACGATTCTACACTGGTCCTGATTGCACCTATGGTATTTAACTTATCGGGATATGGTTGCGACCTTAAAAGTAAAGAAGACATTCAGCGGGCCATTGCCAATTATAAATCCAGCGAAGGCATGACCAATGCTGTCCTCAATTTTTATAAAAACAAGGATTCTGTTAAATATAAACCGGAAGAAGAGGCAAGAATACTCCGCTTAAAGGCTGATCTGGGTTACGATGAAGCCTACCTGAAAGAAAGGATCAATGATGGCAAACGCAAGCTGAAACAAAAAGACAGGCAAGGGGCCTGTGAAGACTTTTTGTTTGTAAAGAATATGGGCTCAAAACTGGCCGATGAGCTCCTTGCGCAATACTGTCACTAAATAATCACACAGATTGCTGCGGGAATGATAACCGCCTCCACACGATTCACTTTTCCCATATATTCGCCGTCTACCTGAAAGTGGACTTTACGTCTGGTTTTGATCTTTAAATCCCTGGTCTGAAAAAGTGTGATCTTTTCTGGATTAAAAGGCAGATCGGTAAACCTGATTTTCAGGATCTCCATCACTGAATATTCCTTGACCAGAATGACTTCAAAAAGATCATCCGTCAGGTCTCCTTCGGGATTGATTTTTACCCCGGTACCATACATGGTGGCATTAGCGACGACGACCATTGCAGCCTGGGAACGGATGGTTTTATCTTTGATTTTTAGCTCTACTTCCATCTTACTGTGGTTCCATAAGGCTTTCCAGGCTGCCTTGGTATATCCCCACATGCCACGTTGGGGCAGGTCGTCAAATTTCTTAACGATATAAGCATTAAAGCCGATGTCGGCAAGATGAATGCACAATTCTCCATTCACCTTTACCGCGTGGATCTTTTTTGGATGGCCATTCACCACGACTTCCAGTGCAGCATCAAGCTCCTGAGGAATGCCAAGCTCTTTAGCCATCCCGTTGGCGGATCCTGCCGGAATGATGCCAATAGGAATGTCGGTATCCAGAAGGCATTCTGCCACCAGCTTTAAGGTTCCGTCTCCTCCAACAGCAACTACCCGGCTGGCCTTTGACTGGCTGATCACAGACTTTATCTTTTCCAGGCTGCAGTGCCTGGAAAGCTCATAAATTTCGAAATCAATATTTTTTGAGGTAAAGTAAGTACGGATGGCTGCTGCAAAATCTATTTCGTTATTTCCAGAGCCCGGATTTACAATAAACAGTAATTTCAGGCTTGAATTCATTTTTCCCATTGATAATCTTTAATACCACAAACAACTTTCCGCTTACTCTGTTTTAATTAACAATGAATAAATCCACCAGCATTAAGGTATATCATGGCTACGGACATACGCACAATCTGGTGCTTTACGGACATGTGTTTGATTTTAAGGCGAAGACCACACAGGTGTATAGCAATAATTTCTTTGTAAACATCGTGCATCTGCTAAAGTTATTCCGTGTGAAGCCTGCACCTTATGTTAAAGTCCGACTGGATTTTAAAGGGCAGATCGTCCACCAGAAAACAGCCTACGATGGTTTCTTTAAATTTGAATGGGAAGCACTTGAAAATGTGGCCGCAGGATGGCATGAAGTGAAAGTTGAAGCCCTGGGGGAACAGGAAGAGGTACTGGCAGGGACGGAAGGAAAGGTATACGTGCCTCACATTACCCAGTATGCTTTTATTTCGGATATCGATGATACCGTGATGATTTCTCATTCGGCAAAAATCGGACGGAGGCTCCGCGAGCTCTTCATTAAGAACCCCAGGACCAGGAAAACGTTTGTGGATACCAGGAAACATTATGGCCTGCTGGCTTTGTCACATACTGATGCGGAGCAACCCAATCCTTTTTTTTATGTTTCCAGTAGTGAATGGAACCTGTACGACTATCTGGTAGAAACTTTCAGGTTTAACGGGCTTCCCGAGGGCGCATTCCTGCTCAATCAGATTAAAGGCTGGACCGATTTACTAAAAACAGGCAAAACAGGTCATGAGGGAAAGCTGTTGCGGGTAAGGCGCATCCTGGATGCCTTCCCAAATCAGAAATTTGTCTTTTTTGGCGATAATTCTCAGAAAGACCCCTTCATCTATGCAACGATTGCAGAAAAGTATCCTCAGAATATCGAAGCGGTTTACATCAGAAATATCCGTAAATCCAGAGCGGCCGCAACCTCAGAAATTCTGGCTAAAATCGAAGCCAAAGGGATTAAAACGTGTTTGTTTAAGCACAGTAAAGAAGCAATCGCACATTCAAAAAAGATTGGCCTGATCGGCTTTAGCTGATTGATTTCCCGAATGGGGTAAAGGCCAGGTTCATCAGTTTAAAATGTTGCCTGCCAAAAGGGATACCGATAATGGTAATGCAGAAAAGAAGCCCGAATAATAAATGGGTTAAGGCAATCCAGAATCCGCCGAAAACAATCCAGATGATATTCATGATGGTAGAAAGACATCCGGTATTGGAAGAAGTATCCGTAATTTTTACGCCGAAAGGAGCTAATCCAACAATGGCAAATTTGAAACATTGCAGGCCAAAAGGAATCCCAATAATTGTTAAGCAAAGTACCAGGCCTCCGATAATATATTCGAAAAAGATAAATATACCCCCAAAAATGATCCAGATAATGTTGCCTATAAAATTCATAATGTGTTTTTAATTGAGATGAAATAAACAAGGATTAGTTACATTAAAGGTATTGTTTTATTATTGCATATGGTTTTTAGACTAGACGAAAAGGAGATCGGTTTTCCTGATCCGACATTGGCGGAGGAGGATGGATTGCTGGCAGTTGGAGGGGATCTGAGTATAAACAGACTGCTTCTGGCTTATCATCATGGTATTTTTCCCTGGTTTAGTGAAGAGGATCCCATCTGCTGGTACGCTCCCCATGAACGTTGTGTCATCTACCCTGATCAGGTGAAGGTGAGTAAGAGCATGGCAAAGGTCCTGAAAGATCGGGTATTCGAAGTAACCTGGAATCAGGCTTTTCCGGATGTGATCAGAAACTGTGCAATGGTGGGGAGGAAAGATCAGCCCGGAACCTGGATTACTGCAGAAATGCAGGAAGCTTATATCGCTTTGCATGAGCACGGTTATGCAAAAAGCGTAGAGGTATGGAAGGACGGAGTACTTTGCGGCGGTCTCTATGGCGTTCAGATCGGCGAAGTCTTTTGTGGAGAAAGTATGTTCAGCCTGGTCAGTAATGCGTCTAAAACCGCATTGATCTGGCTTTGCCAGACCAATGCATTTAAACTGATCGACTGTCAGCTGCCAAATGATCATTTGATGAGCCTGGGGGCTGTAATGATCAGCGCAGAGGAATATTATACCTTGCTAACTACCTAGTTCAGGATTTCGCGGATATCCTCTTTACTCAACGATTTAAAGAAGCTTTCTTCTGTCGTAATCAGAGAGCTGGCCAATCTTTTCTTCCGGTTCTGTAAAGCAAGGATTTTCTCTTCTACGGTATCTTTTGCAATAAACTTATAGATGAAAACTTTCTTTTCCTGTCCGATTCTATGGGTACGGTCAATGGCCTGTTGCTCTACAGCAGGGTTCCACCATGGATCCAGAATGAATACATAATCAGCCTGAGTCAGGTTTAAACCAACGCCGCCGGCTTTAATGGAAATCAGGAATACTTTCAGTTCTGTATTCTCCTGAAATTCTGCTACGATTTCTCCACGGTTTTTTGTGGCTCCGTCCAGGTAAGAAAATGGAATGGATTCCTGATCAAAATACTGTTTGAAGATATTCAGGTGTTTCACAAATTGTGAGAATATCAGCACCTTATGGCCACCTTTCAAAACGTTGTCAAGGGTGTGGATTACGTTTTCAAACTTTCCTGAGTCAGAAGTATACTGCTCATCGATCATGACCGGATGATTGGCGAGTTGTCTCAATGCTGTTAACCCCTGTAAAAGCTGAACCTGCTTTTTCGCATAAGTTCCATCGTCCATACTGCTCAGCAGGTCATTTCTGTAAGCAGATTTTGTTTTTTCGTAATAAGCAGCCTGATCTTCGCTCATATCGCAGTAGAAAATCTGCTCTGTTTTTGCGGGAAGTTCAGAAGCCACCTGCTCCTTGGTCCGCCGCAATACAAAAGGTTTAATTATGGCCTGCAGCTTACGCGCTTTATCCTCATCTTTCCTTTTCTCTATGGCCTGCACATATTCTTCATTGAAGAAGGCCTGTGTCCCTAGTAAACCCGGATTTAAAAAGGTCAGCTGTGTCCAGAGGTCACTCACCGAGTTTTCCACCGGCGTACCGCTCAATACGAGTTTATGTCTGGATTTAAGCGCCCTTACTGCTTTAAATGATTTGGAAGAAGGATTCTTGATGTTCTGACTCTCGTCCAGAATGATATAATTGAAATAGTATTCTTTGAGCAGGTCAATATCTACCCTGGTAATGCCATAAGTGGTAATGATGATGTCGTATTTCGCAAACTGGCTGATGTCTTTATTTCTGGAACTCCCGGTATGTGCATGGATCTTCAGTTTTGGCGTGAATTTTTTGGCTTCGTTTAACCAATTGTAAATCAGGGAAGTCGGCATAACAATCAGGGAAGTGCTTTTTGTTGAATTCTGTTCATCTTCTTCCTTGATTTTCTGAAGCATAGCCAGGGTCTGAATGGTTTTACCCAAACCCATATCATCGGCCAGACACCCGCCAAAATTATATTCCCTAAGGAAACTGAACCAATTGTATCCTGCTTTCTGATAGCTACGGAGGTCCCCTTTAAAATGTACCGGCATCTGCGTATCGGCAATGTTCTCAAAATCATTGAGCCTTTCCAGCTTGCGACTTAAAGTTACGTTCGCAATACCATCTTCGGCGAGCTCATTGATCAGTCCGATATGATGTTTCTTTAACTTTAATGCTTTCCCGCCATCTGAGAGGCTGAAGAGGCTGCCATATTGGGTAAACCATTTTTCCGGAATGATCGCAATAGAACCATCAGGTAAGGTAAATTCTCTTCTTTTATGAAGGATATGCTGTTTTAAGGAGATAAAAGGAATGGGATGCGAGCCAAAATAAACGATGGCATTGATGTCAAACCAATCGTTATCTTCCTTGATCTCGAAATCTATTTTGTTTGTGGCGAAAAGGAATTTCTTCGTTCCCTGATGCTGTTCAATTTCAAAACCTTCCGCTTTTAATTGTTCAATATGCTCATTCACCCAGTTGATAATGGCATAGGACTGATCCTCATCCTTCAGTGGAGGGACTTCCAGATTATGGTAAAGCGGACTTGTTTTTTTTAAGCCAAGACCGGTTAATACATTAAACTTTTGTTTTTCCCATGCGGCATCTCTTTTGATTCTGGTGAAGATATAGTTATCTGCATCTTTTTCCAGGTGGACAGTTACCTTTTTTTCATTTCCCATTGCAAAGGCATGGGTATCGTATTTGAAATACAATTGTAACTGTGAAACTCCTGAATCTACGTAAATTACCTTTATTACCGGTTTCGGATCATGTTTTTCCGTTTTGATTTCAAAACCCTCTGCATAAACATGATATTTTTCAATTAGCGGGGCTACAAACTTCTCAAAATAAGCACCTTCAGTTGCTTTGGGTATGGTAATGTAGCGCTTGTTCAGGAAAGGCATTAATTTTTTACCTTCAATGTCCTGTTCAAAGAAATAGAGCATATCATTCAGCAGGAGCCAGGCCGGTTGGTTGCTCACCACCTGGGCCTCTTTGAACATGAAGTCTATACGCATTCCCTGGTACTTTATTGTTGGAAAATAACGGGTCTCCATGGCATTGCGCCTGAAATGAAACAATACGGTTGCCGGCTCAGACGCAATTTCGATTTTGCGCTCAGCAGGCCAGCCATCACTATCCATCAGATAGAGCTCACCATCAACTTTAATCAGCTCCAGGACTTCGGACAATTTCTTTTCAATCTTTGGCCGTACGCTTTCGTAAAATTTTTCATTAAAAAATTTACTGAAGAACTCAACAGGGCGGATCGGCTTCTTATGGTATTTCTTAATGATGAAATCCTGTTCTGTTTCATCAAGAATCTTTATCAGCTTCAGGTCTTTCTCGGTCAGGTGCCTGGCGAATTCATTTGCTGTATGTGAAAATATTCGCTGGTAGGTTAATGAAAAATCACCCTGTGGGTTCAATTGAACGATATGGGGTTCTATCAAATAGCCGAAAAACTCATGCTTACATAAAGAGTATACAATTTTGCAGGGTTTAGAACTATCGACTCGTAACATTAGCTAAAGATTAAAACAAAGGGAGGGTAGCATTTAAAAATCTTTAAACATACAGCTAATTGAGCTTCTTTCAAATAAAATCGCAGAATTAACCAATTTTTTTTCTGCCCGTTCGTCGAAAAAAAACACCGGTTGGTCGGGTATTCAAACATCATGGTCTAAAACGCTGAAAATCAGTGAAACGTTTCTGAAACAGAGGCGTCTTATCTACAAAACCTTAAGAAATCTTTTTAAAAACAAAATATTATGAAAACCTCCTTCAAATCATTACTCGCCTTAACATTAACAGCTCTTGTTTTATCTAGCTCTGCATTGAGCAGCTTCGCTATTGCAGCAGATAAAACCCCAATGGGAATTTTAGCACCTGCATCACCATTTAACAAAATTGTGGTCAGTGGAAATGTGAAGCTTACGCTTGTTCAGAGATCAAAACAGGATGTCGCTGTAAACCATGAATTTGATCAGAGTAAAACCTCATTTAAACAAAAAGGATATACCCTGTATATCAATAATACAGGTTCAGAAACGGTGTATGTAACTGTTTCTCTAAGCGACCTGCAAAGAATCGACGCTTCTAAAGGCGCCAGAGTAACCACCGCAGGAAACTTTAAACTGGACGTATTGCAAGTGTTTTTGGAGGATGAGGCTACGGCAAGTGTAAAAGGAAAAATCAATAGCTTGTATACGGTAACTAAGGACCATTCAGATCTGAAATTAGCGGGTACAGCAAATGAACATATTATTGTTAAAAACAGAAACTCAATATTGGATACAGAGAAGTTTGCTGCGTTGAAAACAGAAATGATCTCTCCGGAAGCAGGAATTGCTGCAAACACGAAAACGGCTTTGGTGAAATAGGAAAGAAGATTTGCAGTACAGTAAAAAGCGGCGGGTGATTTAACCCGTCGCTTTTTTTGTTTTATGCTATTCTAAAAGTTTGGTAATCGTCTTTTCGAATTCTTCTTTATATGCAGTATGGTATTTCCCTGTTCCGGGACCATAGAATGAAGTGTTGATTTTGCTAACCCGCCCTTTCTTATCTAAGAAAACGGTAGTAGGGAACACTTTAATCTGAGTCAGCTGAGGTAATGTCTTTTCGGTACGTTGCGGGTCACCAACTGTGACTCCGGTAATCAACATCGGGTATTCCACCTTAAACTGGTTTTGGAACTTCTTCAGGCTTTTTCTGGACCGGGCTTCATCTGTACTCAGCTCATAAGCCAGGGCGATCACTTCGATTCCCCTGTTTTTGTTTTTGCGGTAGTACTCACTCAGAAATGCCATTTCATCCATACAGTTCGGGCACCATGATCCCATTAGTTGTAAAACAACGACTTTATCCCTGAACCTTTTGTCTTTTAAAGAGACCTTATTGCCTTCCAGGTCTTTAAAGCTGAAATCTATAAAACCATCGGCGCCTTCTTTCAAAGTAGTAACCGGAGGATCCAGGCTGGCATTTTCATCTTTTACTGCTACCCAGGGCTCCGGTATAGATGCACTGCTGTAATAATTGCCTTTAAGTTCTCCTGAAGTAATTTTTGCAGCGAAGAAAAGGGCATGGACGCCATCAAATGTGGAAAGAAACATTGAATCTGCAGCCATAATTCCGGCAAGATAACGGTAATCTCCGGCAGGGGTCAATACCGAACCCCTGATGTTTTGTCCCTCCTGGCTGAATTCCCCGATAGCTGGTCTTTTTGTCTGATCAGCTCTGGTGAATTCTATTTTCCATTTTCCTGCAACCTGTTGCGGTTCTTCTGAAGCCTTTTGAGGAAAACGGCTTCGCCCGCTGATGGCGTAAAATGGCATCACGAGGTCCTTAGCGGAGCCTCCTTTAACCCATACTCCATTTAGACTGTCTTTGTTGATGACTTTCACCCGGAAGTAAGATTCAAAGACAGGCATTTTAATCAAAAGTGAATCTTTTGATGTAATGACGTCTTCTGTTCTCATTCTTTCCGTATCGTTTATAATGTAAAAAATGTGTTTTTTACCCTGTTTTTCGATTTCCAGCTCAAAGGGAATATGATGTCCGTCTTGTCGCTGTAAAGTTCCCTTCCATTTTCCTGCCTGTAAATGAAGTTGAGCATTGCAGAAGAGAGAGAAGGTCATAAATAACCCAAAAAATCCATATTTCCTGATCATGTCTGTATTTTATTGATATCAGTAAAGTTAGCAGAATCGGCTGAGCATTAGGGCAGATTTGATTTTCTTATTGTTTAAGCGGTGTCATGATTTAGAGTAAGGCTATTAACAAGGCTCCACTTGCGGCTATATTGCTGCTTTTTTGAAGGCAGGTTGGGAGGGCCCAGGAGGGCCTGATAGTCCTGTTAACCTATATTGTTGTCAGATGAAAATTTAATGTAAATCGCAGGCAACTGGCCACTTGTTATAGGGTATTTATTAGTTTTAACAAAACTTATTAGCTATATTGATGTTGTTATTAATAAAGCTGTTAACTTTTATTGTTAAATATTTAATCTATTCAATATGGCAAAAGCATCAAATGGCCCTTTGGGGGCCTTAAACGGAAAATTACGAAACCTGGTTTTTTACATGCTCAACGGGCAACCTGTTGTTCGTACCATTGGCGATCCGGGTAAACCCAGCAGAAATCAACTGGCCAACCGTCAGGCAATGTCGGTGACGATGGGACTGGTAAGCAGCATCACTGATTTTACCAGTGTCAGTTTTGAACTGGAAGCAAAAGGAACAGTCAGAAATGCCCACAATCTGGCCACCTCTTATATCAAAAAGCAGGCTTTAAAAGGGGAATATCCCAATATTTCGGTTGATTATAGTAAGGTGATCCTGAGCAATGGCAGCCTGCCTGGTGCTGCTGATCTGAAAATAGAAAAGAAAGAAAAAGGCGTGTTGCTGAGCTGGGATACTACAGGTAGCGATGATGATATCGTAATGATTTTGCTTTGTCATCCTTTACAAAAAAGGGCCACTTCCTGTATCAATGCAGGTCGCAGAGATGCGGGATCCTATTTTATTGGCTTGCGGGAGGATTACCTTGAAGAACCGATCGAAGCTTATATCTGCTTCCGGGCAGCGGATGGTAAGGCCATATCCAACAGTGCTTACGTCGGCAACCTGAATGGAGAGCTCGAGAGCCCGGAGGAGCGCGCGCAAAATAAGAAGTATCAGCTGATTAAACAGCGTTTTGATGTGGTAGAAACCGATTATTTACAGCAATTGAAGGATAATTGGGGGCAACGGGTAGATAGCAAAGCTTTCCGGAACCTGGAAAAGGAGTATGAAGTACTAAAGAACAAACTGGAGCATCTTCCGGGGAAACCCGGCTAATCAGAAGTGCTGAACTTTTCTGGTTATTTAGCCTAAATTTTAGTAGAACGATTTCGGTATTTAAAATCCTTGATGATCCGGTTTCAATCCGGGGCGGGCTGTGCTGTGTCAAAAAAACGGGTTGTGATTGTTGAAGCCTGACAGGCTAAGTATGGATCTGGCCGTCGATAACAATAAATTGTGAATTTGTTAATAAAAATTGTACACAGATAAAGCTGTATTTTGTTTAAATTAGTATAGATGAAATTTTAAATCCCATTTGATAAAAAAGTCCTGTGAGCGGGTGATCCGTGTAGGGCAGGCACACCATAAGTTTCTTAAAAACAAAACGTCCCGATAAATCCGGGACGTTTTGTTTTTAACTATGTTTTGATGTTTACAAATCAAACTTAATTCCTTGTGCTAAAGGAAGGGTATTCGCATAATTGATGGTATTCGTCTGTCTGCGCATATAAGCTTTCCAGGCGTCAGAACCACTTTCTCGACCACCGCCGGTTTCTTTCTCGCCACCAAAAGCACCACCAATTTCTGCTCCGGAAGTTCCGATATTGACATTTGCGATCCCGCAATCAGATCCTGCTGCTGATAAGAATTGTTCAGCCTCTCTCAGGTTCAGCGTCATGATTGCTGATGACAGTCCCTGAGGAACGCCATTTTGCAAGGCGATGGCTTCTTCCAGGGTTTTATATTTGATCAGGTATAAGATTGGTGCGAAAGTTTCTTCCTGTACAATCTCATAATGGTTTTCTACTTCAGCAACACATGGTTTCACATAACAGCCTGAGCTATATTGATCGCCGCTAAGTATGCCACCTTCCACGACAAAACGGGCACCTTCTTTTTTGCCTTTTTCAATCGCATCAGTATACATATCTGCTGCGTAAACGTCAATTAGTGGTCCTACATGGTTATGCTGATCCAGCGGATCTCCGATTCTAAGCTGACCGTACGCTTTTACCAGTCTGTTTTTAAAATCTTCGTAAATGTCTTCATGGATGATCAGACGACGGGTAGAGGTACAACGTTGTCCGGCTGTTCCTACTGCTCCAAATACGGCTCCGATAATCGACATTTCTATATCTGCATCTTTAGAAATGATAATGGCATTGTTTCCGCCTAATTCCAGAATGCTTCTTCCAAATCTGCCGGCAACTGCTGTAGATACCATACGGCCAATTCTGGTAGATCCGGTAAAGGAAACCAAAGGAATGCGTTTATCGTTATTCATCATATCGCCAACCGCATTTCCGATCAGTAAGCTGCTGATTCCTTCAGGCATATCATTTGCCTTTAATACTTTTGCAATGATATGTTGACAGGCAACTGCGCATAAAGGGGTTTTTGAAGAGGGTTTCCAAACACATACGTTTCCGCATACCCAGGCCAGAGCAGTGTTCCAGCTCCATACTGCGACAGGGAAATTGAAGGCAGAAATAATACCCACAATGCCCATTGGATGCCATTGCTCATACATACGATGGTTTGGTCTTTCAGAGTGCATGGTGAGACCGTAAAGCTGACGGGAAAGACCTACTGCAAAATCACAGATGTCAATCATTTCCTGTACTTCCCCAAAACCTTCCTGCAAGCTTTTCCCCATTTCATAAGATACTAAAGTACCCAGATCTTCTTTGCTTTCTCTTAAAGCATCTCCAAACTGACGTACAATCTCTCCACGTTTAGGTGCCGGTAAGCCGCGCCAGAAAACAAATGCTTCTTCCGCTTTTTTCATTACGGTCTCATAGTCATCTGCAGTAGCGACCTGTACACTTGCGATTTTTTTTCCGTCAACCGGAGAATAGCTGTCTATAGTTTTTGCATTTGATGAAGCAGCCCAGTGATTACCTGTGCTGTACGCAGGATTTAATTCCTGAATCCCTAAGTTTTTTAAAACGGAACTGATGTTTGTTTTCATTAATATTTGGTTTTTTAATGATAATAAAGCTATCGAGAGCTCAATGTAATATTACAAATCAACAAAAAAATAATGGAAGGAATGTCACCTTAAGCTCCGCAATTTTCTTTTCTTCGGGTATCGATAAGGTAAATCACTTTCCAGCCATCTTTCCCTTTAAAAAGCTGAAATGAATTTACTCCGCAATGGCTCAGCCGCTCATCAACATAAAATTTGTACTCCGTCCATACGCTGGCAAGGTTGCCGTCAATCAGGATTTTAGTAAATACAATTCGCTCATCAAACTGCTCTTTATGAGGGCTTCCAATAAATTTAAGGAAATCACTAAGGCTTGAGGTCTTTACTTTTGGGGCTTCGTTTTTAGGGGTAACAATGGTCTGCATGATACATTGATCAGAGAATGCGGAGTGTGTCAGGCTGCTATCCCCCTTTTTCATGCCTTCAAAAAGATGATTGATGCTTTGTCGGATCAGTGCTTCTTCGGGATTGTTTTCCTGTGTAAAAGCCTTTGAGAAGGTCATCAGCAGGAGTAAAATGAGGCAGCTATATTTTTTCATGACTTGAATTTTACCAGTTTTAAATTAAAGTTATGTTATTTTGCAGGATAATTCAGATCATTATCTCTATTGCAAAAAAATAAGTCAGCCAATTCCTCCCCGACTCTTTTGCTAAAATTAATACTATCAGTCATTTAGGAGCTCGGGTGTGTGTATGTTGAAAATTATTTCGTTTATGCTATTCATAAATGTTGTAAACTTATAATGTGTTTTAAAAATATGGGATCTGTTCTTTAATTATTCGCGACATGGAAGAGGAGTTTTTATTTGATTTTAGTGATGATGCGCAACGTTCGGTAGAACGTTACGAAGAAATGATACGTAACGAGGATCAGTACTTTTTTGATGCCCAGGCCTTTGAAAATATTATTGATTATTACATTGAAAAGAGCGATCCTGTAAAGGCACTTCAGGTCATTGAGTACGCTGTGAACCAACACCCTTATGCAGCTGTCTTTCTGGTAAAACAAGCACAGCTGTTTTTTGTGACAGATCAGGTAGAAAGGGCATTCCTTGCTTTGCAGAAGGCCGAAATGCTGGAAGCTTCAGAAGCAGAGATCTATATTTTACGCGGAAACATTTACAATAGTCTCGAACGCTATTCAGAAGCCCTTGATAATTTTCAGATTGCATTGGGCTTTGCAGAAACAACGGATGAAATTCTGTTACAAATTGCCTATGTATATCAGAATATGCTGGATTATGAACAAGCCATTGTTTACATCAAGCAGAGCCTGGAACAGAATATGGAAAACAAAGACGGCTTATATGAGCTGGCGTTTTGTTATGATATCTTAGACAAGCAGGAAGAGAGCATTCAGTTCTATCAGGAATATATAGACAACGACCCTTATTCTTATGCTGCCTGGTATAACCTGGCTAATTCTTACCATAAGCTCGATCTTTTTGAAAAAGCGATTGATGCCTATGATTATGCCATTCTGATTAAGGATAATTTTGCTTCGGCTTATTACAATAAAGGAAATGCATTGGTTCAGCTGGACCGTTATGCAGAAGCAATAGAAGTTTATAAACAGACTTTTGAATACGAACCACCTAATGCGGACACCTATTGTGCGATAGGGGAGTGTTATGAAAAGCTGGAGCACATGGACGAAGCCCGGTCTTATTACAAAAAATCTGTAAAAATGGACCACAAGATGGCAGATGCCTGGTTTGGAATTGGGGTGACCCTTAATTTTGAGGAACGTTATTTTGAATCCCTTCATTTTTACCGTAAAGCATTAGAGCTGGATGGAGAGAATCCGGACTTCTGGTTCGCAATGGCAGATGCTTATTATAAACTCGGACAGATCGAACAATCTATAGAGGCTTATTACAAGGTGCTGGAATTTAATCCGGTAGACGTAGAAGCGTGGCTGGATTTTTCTACTGTATTGTACGAACAAGGGCGGTTACTGGAGGCTTCAGAGACCATTTTGGATGGGATTAAGAACAATCCGGATGCTGCAGAACTGTACTATCGTATGGTCGCTTATCTGTTCGCTTTGGGAGAAAAGAACGATGCGTTACTGTATCTGGAAACCGCTTTGGTAACCGATCCCGATAAGCATTACATTTTATTTGAATATTTGCCACAATTGCAGGACAACGGCTCAATAATCGAAGTAATTAACCGTTATGTTAAATAATCCTACCATTTTTTATTAGAAAGAGCTGATAAAAACTGTCCGTTTTTTTTTCCACCTTTGTGAGCAATATGAACTACCCATTAAATAATATACCCGTAAGATCGGTAAAGCCAAGAAATAAAGGCATTACAATGGTCATGGATAAAGGACTAAGCTTAAGGCAAACTGAAGATTTTATAGAAGTTGCTGGAGTACATACTGATATCGTTAAATTAGGCTGGGCAACCTCATTTGTTACCCCTAATCTAAAAGAAAAGCTGGCGATTTACCGAGATGCAGGAATTCCTACCTATTTTGGAGGGACATTATTCGAAGCGTTTGCCATCCGTAATCAGTTTGATGATTATTGCAGGGTACTGGATCAGTTCAAGATGGAATATGCAGAGGTTTCCGATGGTTCTATTACGATTGAGCATGACCTTAAATGCGAATTTATCCAGAAATTATCTAAACAGGTTACCGTAATTTCAGAAGTTGGTTCCAAAGATGCAGCTAAGATTTTTGCACCATATAAATGGATTAAACTGATGAATGCGGAAATCGAAGCCGGTTCATGGAAGGTGATTGCCGAAGCCCGGGAAGGTGGAAATGTAGGTATTTACAGAGGCTCAGGAGAAGTAAGAGAAGGATTAGTAGATGAGATCCTGACACAAATTCCTGAAGAAACCATTATCTGGGAGGCTCCGCAAAAGGAACAACAGGTATGGTTTATTAAACTTCTGGGTGCAAATGTAAACCTTGGAAATATTGCTCCTTCGGAAACCATTCCTTTGGAAACCATTCGTTTGGGTTTAAGAGGTGATACGTTTGATCATTTTTTAGATTTGGATAAATTGTAATCGTACATTTATACAAATGAAGAAATACGGCTTAATTGGTTATCCTTTATCGCATTCCTTTTCTAAGAAGCACTTTACGGAAAAATTCGTGCAGGAACATATTGACAATTGTGAATATGAGCTGTACCCCATAGAAAATGTGGGTCTTTTTCCAGGGCTGATTTCCTCAGATGAAGAGATTTGCGGAATTAATGTGACGATTCCCTATAAGGTGGATATTCTGGCTTATGTAAAAGAACTTGATGATGCTGCAGCGAAAATAGGGGCAGTCAACTGTATTGATATCCGGAGAGAAAATGGAAAAGTCATTTACAAAGGGTACAATACGGATGCTTACGGATTTGAAGCGTCTTTAAAACCTTTTCTAAAGGAACACCATACTAAAGCCATCATATTTGGAGATGGAGGAGCAGCCAAAGCCATCAAATATGTATTGGATAAACTGGAGATTTCGTTTTTGATTGTAACCAGGAAGCCTTCCGATAACAGCATTCTGTATGAGGAATTGAATGAAGAGTTGCTCAAAGAGCATACTGTACTGATCAATACTACCCCATTGGGCATGTCGCCGAATGCAGATACTTTTCCTGAAATTCCTTACGAATTTATCACGGAAAAGCATCTGGCTTATGATCTGGTGTACAATCCGGAGCTGACGCAGTTTCTGGCTAAAGCCCAGGCAGGTGGTGCAGCTGTTAAAAATGGATTAGAAATGTTATACCTTCAGGCAGAGCGCTCCTGGGATATTTGGAACTCCTGATATGAAAAAATATTTTCCAGTTTGCCTTTTTGTCCTGTTACTGGCTTTTTCTGCTTGTCATAACAATGACTATGCACCAAAGCCAAGGGGGTATTTTCATATTGATTTTCCAAAGAAAGCCTATAAAAAGTATGATGGAGGCTGTGCCTTTTCTTTTGAATATCCGGTATATGCAACTCTGGTTGCCGATAGCAGTAAAGAAACCCAGCCTTGCTGGAACAACCTTTCCTTTCCTCAGTTTAATGCCCGTCTGCACCTGACCTATTACGATGTTTCTTCGAAAAAAGAATATGAAGGATTGGTGGAAGATGCCCGGACGTTTGCTTTTAAACATACGGTGAAAGCCAATGCAATAGATCAGAAGCTGATTAATTATCCGGAGAGAAAAATATATGGGATCTATTATGCCATAGAAGGAAATACTGCCTCCTCTGTTCAGTTTTTTTTAACCGACAGTGCAAAACATTACTTCCGAGGAGCACTATACTTTAACGAACGACCTCAATATGACTCCATTCAGCCGGTAGTGGCCTTTATAAAAAAAGATATTGACCAAATGATCAATACCTTCAAATGGAAAAATTAATACCCTTTAATATTTAGATGATATGATTAGTATTCAGCAGTTTGCTTTTAATCCATACCGGGAAAACACTTATGTTTTGTTCGATGAAACGCTGGAGTGTGTGATTATAGATCCGGGAATGTATGATGCTGAGGAACAGAACAGGCTGGTTCGTTTCATTAAAGAAAATAAGCTGAAACCTGTGTTGCTCCTGAATACGCATTGCCATATTGACCATGTATTGGGAAATAAATTCGTTTTTGACAACTGGAGTCTGAGGCCTCAGTTTCATCCGGGAGAGTTGCCGATCTTACATGCTGTTCCTGGATATGCACCTCAGATGGGCTTCCATTATGAACTGTCTCCGGAACCGGAAGTGTTTTTAGGGGAAAGCGGAACGATTAAATTTGGACACAGTCAGCTGGAAATTATCTTTGCCCCGGGACATTCCCCTGCACATTTATGTTTCTATGCTGCGGCAGATAATTTCCTGATCGGTGGAGATGTACTTTTTTATACCAGTATCGGCCGTACAGACCTTCCGGGAGGAAATCATTCACAATTGATCAGGAGCATAAGGAATAACTTGTTTATATTGCCTGATGATTGCAGCGTTTATCCGGGACATGGTCAGTCTACCACTATTGGCTTTGAGAAACAGCACAATCCTTTTTTACAGTCCTAATTACTTAAATAGATTTGAATACAGCCTTTTACATAGCCCGCAGGTATCTTTTTGCAAAGAAATCTACCAATGCGATTAACATCATCTCCGCAATTTCTGTGGTAGGGGTGTTTGTGGGAAGCGCTGCATTGATCATCATTTTATCTGCTTTTAACGGCCTGGAAGACCTGGTATTGAAAATGTTCAATACCATGACGCCGCAACTGGTGATTACACCAGCAAAAGGGAAAACTTTTGAACCGAATACGGCATACTTTAATCAGCTGAAAAAGACTGAGGGCATCTATTCTTACGTGGAGGTCCTTTCTGAAAATGCATTGCTCCGGTATAATGATAAGCAGTCTGTAGGCTTAATAAAGGGAGTAAGTCCCGATTATCTGAAAAACAAAAGCCTGGACAGTACCATCATCGACGGTCATTTCGTATTGGACAGTCCTGACAGCCATTTTGCGGTGATTGGCTCGGCCATTCAGAATTTCCTGATGGTGAACACCACAGACCCTTTCCTGCCTTTGCAGATTTATTCGCCAAAAAAAGGCAGAACGAAGAGCTCTTTAAATCCGGGTGACGATTTTACCGTACTTTCTATTCCCGTATCAGGTGTTTTTGAAGTGCAACAGGATTTTGACAATGTCGCGATTGTTCCTTTGGCATTTGCCCGGAAGCTGCTGGATGAGCCACAGAAGGTTTCTTCGATAGAAATCCTCTTAAATAAAGATGTTGATGCAGACCAGTTTAAGTTGAGGGTAGAGAAAGAAATCGGGGCAGGTTTTCTGGTCAAGGACCGGATTGAACAAAATACCGCTCTTCACAACATTCTGGGTTCTGAAAAATGGGCAGTTTATATCATCCTGACTTTTGTTTTAATTATTGCTATCTTTAATATCATTGGATCATTGACCATGTTGGTGATTGATAAATTGAAAGATATTGCCGTTTTAAGTAGCCTGGGCGCAGGTAGAAGACTGATCAAGAGAATCTTCCTGCTGGAAGGAATGATGATCACGATGACTGGCTGTGTGTTGGGACTTACAGTCGGGCTGATCTTCTGTCTGCTTCAACAGAAATTCGGCTTTGTCAAAATGGCACAAGACAATCCCATCCTTACCAATGGCTATCCAATCGGATTGAAATGGACGGATTTTTTATTAGTATTTTTAACAGTAACGGTATTTTCTTTTATGGCATCAGCTTTGTCATCTAATCTAAGTGTAAAGAAAATAGACCATTTAAATCAAGATCTCTAACATCATGAATATATCTATAAAACCATTACCCCTGTTGATTTTACTGGCTGTTGTTATCGTAGCCTGTAATACCAAACCTGTTTCTGTTGAAAAGCGGACAACAAGGGTAATTAAGGGGCTATATACCTATGGTCCTGAGATGAAATCTTTTACAGATTGCGAAGAGGGGAATGAGTATTGGGTAGCAGACAGTGCTAAAACACTGGAGCTTGCCTATAGCAATTTCAATTTTGAGAAGCCTTATGAGCCGGTTTATATAGAGGTAGAATGCCATATGATCAAATCTGACAGCCTTATTGTTTCAGCAGATTTTGATTCTACTTTGGTGGTCACTAAGCTGTTGAAAATTAGTAAAGAAATTCCGGACGGGCCTTGCAACTAATCCTTTAAGGTATGAGGTAGAGGTCTTTTTTAATGGGTTGTATCAATCCTTTTTCCTGGGCCATTGAGAATAAAACGTCTATTGCTTTTCTGCCTTCTACTCCCAGGTCAATGGAATATTTGTTGACATAGAGTTCAATGTGTTTGTACATGACCTCCTCACTCATTTCCTGAGAATGCTGTTTGATAAACTCAATTCCTGATTTGGGATTGGCAAAAGCATATTCTACAGATTTGCGTAAGATCCGGTTTACTTTCTCTTTCGTTTCCTGGTCCAGGTTTCTGTTGATCACAATTCCACCCAGGGGAATGGCGCAGCCAGTAAGTTTCTCCCAGTAATTGCCCAGGTCCATCACTTTGTGCAGCCCTTTTTCCATGTAAGTAAAACGGTTCTCATGGATAATCAGTCCGAGGTCAATCCTGTTATCGAGAACGGCCTGTTCTATCTCTGAGAAAACCATTTCCTGCTTTTGGACTAAATGGGGAAAAGCAATGCCCAAAAGAAAGTTCGCTGTGGTGTATTTGCCTGGAATTCCAACCCTTAGGTCTTTATTCAGGTTGTCGGGATGGTTGGCCAGGTATTCGTTTTTAGAAATTAACAAGGGCCCCACACCAAATCCCAGTGCGCTGCCGGCATCTAACAATGCATATTGCTCGTATACGTAAGCAAACGCATGAAAACTTAGCTTAGTGATGTCCAGTTCCCCTTTTATCGCTTTTTGATTAAGGGTTTCCACATCGTCAAATGAAACTTTGAAATCCAGTCCTTCTGTATCAATTTTATGATGAATAAGGGCGTCAAAGATGAAAGTATCATTCGGGCAGGGAGAAAATCCAAGGCTAAGGGTCATTTTTCTGTATTTTTATCAGGTTCAAAGGTAGCAACTATCCAAAATGACTTGGTTAGCTATTTGTCAAAAATCCGATCGCCCATTCATTTAAGTTTTTAATGGCCAGGCCAATTTTCCAGCTTTCTTTATTTCGGGGTTCCACATAGTTGGAGATGCTGCGGATTTGCAGACATGCAATTCCTTCTTTTTCGCAACAATAAAGTACGGCAGCACCTTCCATGCTTTCTGTAACCGGATTTAAGCGGTTTCTGATCTCCTGAATGCTTTGCTGAGTCCCGTGGGCGGTGTTTACCGTGATTCCCTTTACTTTAGGTAATCCGGATAGGGAAGGATGGAGGAGGTTGTTAAGTGCCTGAAAGCTACTCTTTCCAAAACCCAGATTTTCAATCGGGAGAAAGGTTCCTTTATCCTCTGCCCCAAGTTCAGAGAAGTCGTCGGTAACAATATTCAGAACAGATCCCAACGGAATACCAGGGTCAAAACTACCTGCAATCCCCAGGTTCAGGACAAGCTGATAGGAAGCCGACAGGTATTTGCCCATCGCAAAAGCTGTTGCAGTCATACCTACTCCTGTGATCAGGATATCGAACGCTTCTGTCTGCATGAATTCGTCCTCCGCCAGATGAAAATGTTCTATTAAAATAGCTATTTCTGCCTTTGTCGCGGCTACTAAAAGAATCTTCATAAAGGCTAAGTTAGAGATTAAACCTTTCTACTTTAAGCTTTCTGCGTATATTTGTCAACAATATAACAGAGAATGATATACATAACCAGAAAAGCATCATTTAACGCTGCGCATAAATTGTCCAGACCGGATTGGTCTGAAGATAAAAACACAGAAGTTTACGGGAAATGTGCCAATCCAAATTGGCATGGACACAACTATCAGTTGTATGTGACTGTGAAAGGGGAAATCAATCCTGAAACAGGCTTTCTTGTTGACCTGAAATGGTTGAAAGATGTGACCAATACTTACGTGGTGGATAAAATTGACCATAGAAATCTAAATCTTGATGTCGACTTCATGAAAGGTAAACTGGCTTCAACAGAGAATTTAGCGATTGCAATATGGGATGAATTGCTGCCCTTTATCGAAGAATCGGGTGCTCAGCTTCATTGCATAAAAATTTACGAGACTGAAAACAACTTTGTGGAGTACTTCGGTTAATAACCTTTAGACATGAATAATCATACAGATCATTTAGATGAAAATGAAACAGAAAACGGCTACATCAAAATAGACCGTTATAATGAAGGTAAAATTGCTTCCGTAGCCCATCATTATTCAGATATTTTAACTCAGCTTGGAGAAGATCCTTCCCGTGAGGGGCTGATCAAAACACCTGAGCGTGTGGCTAAGGCATTACAGTACCTTACCCACGGGTACGACCTGGACCCGGCGGCGATCCTCAAGGGAGCAATGTTTAAAGAAGATTACAGCCAGATGGTAGTGGTAAAGGATATTGAGGTATTCTCGATGTGCGAACACCATATGCTGCCATTTTTTGGTAAAGCCCATGTGGCCTATATTCCAAACGGTCATATTGTTGGATTGAGTAAGATCCCGAGAATTGTAGACGCTTTTGCCCGTCGTTTGCAGGTACAGGAGCGTTTAACAAATGAAATCAGGGATTGTATTCAGGAAACTTTAAATCCTGCAGGAGTAGCCGTTGTAATTGAGTGTAAGCACTTATGCATGGCCATGAGAGGAATTCAAAAGCAAAATTCGGTGACTACCACCTCTGCTTTTACGGGAGAATTTGCGAAAGATAAAACTAGGGCAGAGTTTTTGAGGTTAATCACTGCCAACTTACACTAACCAATTACATTAAGTATAAAATGAAAGCATATATATTTCCAGGACAAGGCGCTCAGTTTTCGGGCATGGGTAAAGAATTGTACGAAAATGAAATCGCCAAAGAACTGTTTGAGAAAGCAAATGAGATTATTGGTTTCCGTATCAGCGACATCATGTTCTCCGGAACGGATGAGGAGTTAAAAGAAACAAAGGTAACTCAACCGGCTATTTTCCTTCATTCTGTAATCCTGGCTAAAACATTAGGTGACCACTTTAAACCGGATATGGTTGCAGGTCACTCTTTAGGAGAGTTCTCTGCATTGGTAGCTGCATCGGCTTTATCTTTTGAAGATGGTTTAAGGTTGGTGATCACCAGAGCTAATGCGATGCAGAAAGCCTGCGAATTACAACCCTCTACTATGGCGGCTATTTTAGGCCTGGCAGATGATGTAGTGGAAAGGATTTGTGGCGAGATTGAGGAAGTTGTGGTGGCTGCAAATTATAACTGCCCGGGGCAGATCGTGATCTCCGGAAGTATTGAAGGAGTTGACATTGCTTGTCAGAAATTAACAGAGGCCGGAGCAAAACGTGCTTTAAAGCTGAATGTAGGTGGTGCCTTCCATTCTCCGTTAATGGAGCCGGCAAGGGTAGAGCTTCAGGAAGCAATTGAAAATGTAACGGTTCTTTCTCCGGTATGCCCGATTTATCAGAATGTAGATCCGGTTCCGAATACAGACCCTGCTAAAATAAAAGCCAACCTGATTACTCAGTTAACCGGCGCGGTAAAATGGACTCAAACGATCGAACGCATGATTGCTGACGGTGCTGCTGAATTTGTTGAAGTAGGTCCGGGCAATGTGTTACAAGGCCTGGTTAAAAAAGTGAACAGGGCGACTCCGACCAGTTCAGCAACTACTTCCGCAACTACTACAGCTTAAGTCTAACGTGAGCATCGCGGGTAAAATCAGATTTTTATTATTGATACTAGGGGCCTGCTGTATTGGTACGGCCCTATCTTTAAAAAACACGATCAGCAAAAAAGATTTGCTTACCCACGAAGCCGCTGAGCTTCAGGAAAACTTAAATCAGAAGGAAAGCATTGTTTATGAGTTCCTTTCTGATCCACAGCAGGTTGAAAAAGCCAAACAGTTTCACCTGAACGAGAAATACGGGCTTGATTTTATCAATTTTTACCGTAATATCGGGATCAACCTGTTAACTTATGAAAACTCCGAACTGAAGTTCTGGAGTTCTTTTTCCGCATTCCCATCTGGTCTGGATGGAATCAGAGAAGGTTCCTCTTTCTTACAACTCCCCAATGGCTGGTATGAGGTAATCCGGAAAACAAAAGGGAGTTATTCACTGGTATTCCTGATCGAGGTGAAGAACCAATATGGAATTCAGAACCAGTTTCTGAGCAATGACATTTCCCCTTATCTGTTGCCTTCCAATTCCTTAGCCCTTGCTTCCTTTACGGATACTGAGGTGTACGGCATTAATCAACATGATGGCACCTTATTATTTGAGGTAAAACTGAAGCAGGGATATAGCAAAAGTATTTATGCCGCGATAGAGGTTTGGCTCTGGGTGATTGGTATCTTCAGTTTTTGCTTATTCTTTAACTCTTTCTGTGTATGGCTGGCAAAAAGAGGAAACCTGATTCCTGCAACACTCCTATTAGGGCTGTTCTTTGTCGCAATAAGGGTAACAGATCTGGAATATGGTTGGTTCAACCATCAGTTTAACCTGTTGATATTCAGCCCTACAATTTATGGGGAGAGCTTTCTCCTGCCTTCTTTGGGAGATTTCCTACTCAACGTAATTGCATTGACCTGGCTGGTTTATTTTGTTTATAAGCACAGGGAGCAGTACGTGCTGCCTTCCTGGTTAGTCAGAAGTAAAATAGCAGGAATCTTGCTTTATCTGATATTACTGATCATCTTCGGTTTGATGGCTTTTGCCAGCGATCAGGTCTTTTTAGGACTGATCATTAATTCCAAGATCAACTTTGACATTACGAACATCATCAATCTGGGGTGGATCAGCTGGATCAGTATTGTAATTTTATGCCTCGTCTGGTTTAATATTTATCTGGTTATCATTATCTTTTTAGAACAGACCCGACCATTGAATGTTACCAATAAGGAGCGTCTGATTCTTTTTCTTGCTGCTTTTACCAGTTATTTATTATACCGGCTCGCGACGAATTTCAGCATATTTTTTGTCGTATATGCTCTTTTTATCTTTATTATCGGCTGGAACGTTTACCTGAGAAACAGCCGGTTTTCTATCGGCGTATTTACCGGGATATTTTTCTGCCTGGCCTTTATGTCTTCCATAAAATACCTGAAATTTATTGATTCCAAGGAGAAGATCAAGCGGTATACCATTGCCCAGAAGCTGGAATCTACGGATGATCCGAAGATTATCAGCTCTATTGAAGGCCTGGAGGTAGGGATTTATACAGATAGTTTTGTGGCTGATTATTTCAAACAGCCTGCATTGAGACGGTCTGATATTTTACAACGGCACATCAGTAAGCAATTTCTGGGAGGCTACCTTTCCAAGTTTGAGTTCAACCTTTACGAATACAATAGCCTGGACTCTTCAATTAACGGCCAGGGAGTACCTCTAAGCTATTACAAGCAGCTCGTACAGTCGGGGTCGGTAAAAGCATCGGAATCTAATTTTTTTTACCGCCTGAACGATACTTTTGGTTATCAGAACTATTTTGGAATTATTCCTATTTTTCAGGATAACCATATATTGGGAACATTGGTCATTGAGCTTAAATCCCAGCAATACAACTACAATAGCCAGCTTCCGGATATCCTGATAGACCGGAAGAACAAGAGTGAAGACGACTACAGTAGCTATTCCTTTGCTTTTTACAATTATGGCAAGCTGGCCAATCAATCCGGAACATATACTTACAGGCTATCCGGTTCCGAATTCAAAGCTGAGCCAGGAAGGCCTCAGATCATCACAGACAGTCTTGGATATACCCACCTGGTGTATATGCCTATTGCATCAAAGAAAATCGTGGTGAGCAAGGAAAAAGTCTCTTATGTAGTTCGTCTGGCCACCTTATCCTTCTTTTTTCTGGTATTTATTATCTTCTCAATTACTTTATATGCCCTGATCTGGGTATTGAGAAACATTGATGAGAGTTGGGGAGGCTGGTTTAACATCAACCGTTCGCTAATGATCAATGCGAACAAGATTTTATATAAGACCCGAATTCAGTTCTCGATTGTACTTTCCGTGGTGGCCACTTTGGTGATTGTGGGTTGGACAACTTATTTCTATATCAGAGATGAATACCGGAGGCAACAGGAAGATTTTATTCAGGAAAAAATAAGAAAAGTACAGCTTTCTTATGAGAAAAGTATTTTTAATGCCGGTATCCCGAAAGCTACTGATGAGTCTATTCACGATTTCAACCAGTTCGCGGATGTCAATGCGGCTTATTTAAACCTCTTTGACGTGAGTGGAAACCTTTTGTATACTTCTTTGCCAAGAATATATGATTTTGGGATTATAGGGCGTAAAATGGGGGCTGAGGCTTATATTTATCTCAACCAGATGCAACGATCAGAGTATATCGATCCTAATGAGCGTATCGGGGATTTTAAATATTCCTCTGCTTATGCGCCGATCCGCAATGCAATGAATGAGACGGTTGCCTATATCGGCTTGCCTTATTATGCCAATGAGGCGGATTATCAGCGTAAAATAGGGTTGTATATCAATACCCTGATTAACATTTATGCCCTGGTATTTGTGGCAATTGGAATTCTTGCGGTATTCCTGGCCAATCAGATCACAAGTCCGCTTACTTTTATACAGGATAGCATCAGAAAGACCAAGCTTGGACAGAAAAATCAACCTATTCAGTGGTCAAGGCATGATGAGATCGGCTCTTTGATTAAGGAATATAACAAAATGATTGCTGCACTGGAAGAAAGTGCAAGTAAGCTTGCGCGTTCAGAAAGGGAGATTGCCTGGCGGGAGATGGCGAAACAGGTTGCTCATGAAATCAAAAATCCGCTGACACCGTTAAAATTAGGCGTACAGCTGCTGGAGAAGTCCTGGCGGGAACAGGACCCTAATTTTGAGAAAAAATTTGAGCGCTTTAATAAATCATTTATTGAGCAGATCGATAGTCTGGCCTCTATTGCTTCAGAATTCTCCAATTTTGCCAAAATGCCGGATACCAAACTGGAAAAACTGGTTTTATTACCCATTATTCAGCAGGCCAGAGATGTTTTTACCAATACACAAAATGTAGAAATCTATATTTTTAACCATACTACTCAGGATGTAAATGTTCTTGGGGATAAAGATCAGCTGTTGCGTACCTTTAATAACCTGCTTAAAAATGCGATTGAAGCGGCCGATCCGGAATCCAGGTGTGTGGTTAAAATCAACCTGATGAACGATTCGGAAAATGTGTTCGTGGAAGTAGAGGATAATGGTAAAGGAATTGATGCTGAGCAGCAGGATAAAATATTTGTTCCTAATTTTACGACTAAGTCGTCGGGAACAGGGCTGGGACTGGCCTTTGTAAAACAGGCTGTAGAAAACGCCGGTGGAACAGTATCGTTTAAATCTTTTGCAGAACTGGGAACTACCTTCTATCTGAGTTTCCCGCTATCTTAGCGCGATGGTAGCTTTTCCCATGGTATAGCCATCTGAGTACAAGATGACAGAATATACGCCTTTAATAAAAGAATTGGGATTGATCCAATCCATGGTGTATGAAGTATTGTCGTCATTATAAGAAATGGAAGTAGAGGAGCTGTATTGCATCTGTTCTCCATCCGCATCAAATAAATTGTCTCCATCAGCGATCAGGTTGCCTGCAGGATCGAAAACGCGTAAATAAATTTTGTGGTAATCTTTTAGGGCCAGCTGATTGGAAACAATGTTAAACGTAACGCTTAGCTTTTTGGCCGTGCTGGCGCGGGTTACTTCTACATTTTTTCCGCTATTTTTGACTTTATAGGCAATTACTGCAACATTTCCTGCTTTCAGAGCAGCACCGGTCTTAACTTTTTCACTCAGCTCTGTATTTTTCTTTTCCAGATCACGGGCCTTTTGAGTGGCCGTATAGGCAAACTCCTTTAAGCTGTCTCTTTCGGTTCTCAGAGAAGTGTTTTCCTTCTCCAGACGGATGATTTCATCGTTGTAATTCTTGACAAATTCCCGGAGCTCTTTAACTTCTTTTTGTGCATTAGCCAAATCTCCATGTGTGAGTTTGCCATTTTGAAGCGCCTGCTTCAGTTCTGCAATTTTCTCTCTGGCCAGTTTTTGTTCCTGTTGAAGTTTATCTGTTAAAGTCACGTTTAAAGCATTTACTTTATCAAGTTCTGCTTCAATTTTTTCTACTTCAAGTTTTAACCTGTCCTTTTCCGTATTCACCGTAACAAAACGCTGACTTTGATGTCTGTCTTTAAAATACAGATAAGCATTTGTACCCAGGAGAGCAAGAATGACTACAATCAGGAAATAAATCTTGTTGCGGTCTCCTTTATTCACCATCTCATTTTGGTCTGACATTTCTTAAATTCTTCTCTAAATGTGTTTAAAACGCGAACATAATATAAAAATGTAGGAAATAGCAAAAAAAAAGCCCTATTTGTATGAGACTTTAAAAAAAATCGTTTACTTGCTAGGGTCTCGGATATTAGTGTATACTGAGCGCCACAAATGAAACTTATTTAAATAAAGTACAAACTACATAAGATGCTTAAAACCACTATCTATGCGCTATTATCCCTATTCCTAATCACACCTACTATCCTTTGCGCTCAGAGCACATCAAAAATTGCTCCAAAAAGAGAGTTTCGTGGTGTCTGGGTAGCGACTGTAGCAAATATCGACTGGCCGTCCAAACCGGGACTGAGTCCTGATCAGCAAAAGCAGGAGTTAATTGGTATTCTGGAAATGCACAAGGCCAACGGCATGAACGCGATTATGTTACAGGTAAGGCCTGCAGCAGATGCTTTTTATGCTAAATCCAGAGAGCCCTGGAGTCAGTGGCTGATGGGCAGGCAGGGGCTGTCTCCGGGACCGGGGTATGATCCTTTAGCTTTTGCTATTAAGGAAGCACATCAGAGAGGGATGGAATTGCATGCCTGGTTTAACCCTTACCGTGCAACGATGAGTCCGAATGCTGTGGTCAGTCCTGAACATATGACGAGAAAACGCCCCGAATTGTTCTTTACTTATGGGGGTAAAAAACAGTTTGATCCGGGGATTCCGGAAGTAAGGGACTACATTATTCAGGTGATTCTGGATGTGGTAAAAGGATATGATATCGATGGAATTCATTTTGATGATTATTTCTATCCCTATAAGATTGCCGGGCAGCGGATTAATGATGAAGCAACATTCAATAAATATTCGAATGGTTTTACCGATATCAACGACTGGCGCCGGAACAATGTGGACCTGTTGATTGAGCAGCTTGGTGATAGCATTCATCACTATAAGAAATACGTGAAGTTTGGGATCAGTCCTTTTGGGATCTGGAAAAATGACAATGAGGATAGTCAGGGTTCTGCAACCAGAGGTCTTTCCAATTACCATGAGCTTTTTGCAGATTCCAGAAAATGGGTGAAAGAGGGCTGGGTGGACTACATCAACCCTCAGATTTACTTCAGTTTTACCCGTAGGGTTGCCCCTTTTGGCACCTTGGTAGACTGGTGGGGGAACAATACTTTTGGAAGACACCTGTACATTGGGCAGGCG
This sequence comes from Pedobacter steynii, assembly GCF_001721645.1. Taxonomy (NCBI): domain Bacteria; kingdom Pseudomonadati; phylum Bacteroidota; class Sphingobacteriia; order Sphingobacteriales; family Sphingobacteriaceae; genus Pedobacter; species Pedobacter steynii. Next base: position 1,509,541 of record NZ_CP017141.1, read on the forward strand.
GCTTACCTGGTTAATCAAAAGATGGAGGCTGCCTGGCGTTTGCCGCAACAGATTCCTTCTCAGATCAGGTATATCCGTGATAATAACCGGGTACAGGGTAGTGTTTTCTTCAGCTCCAAGTCCTTCTCTACGATAGCCCGTGGGGTAGGAGATTCCCTGAGAAACGACCTGTATAAATATCCGGCTCTTCCGCCACAAATGCCCTGGTTGGATGATGTGGTGCCAAATCAGCCCCAACAACTGACTGCGGAGGCAAAGAATGATGGGGTTCACCTGAAATGGGAGAAGCCATTTAAAGCCAGTGATGGAGAGACCGCATCAGGATATGTAATTTACCGTTTTAATGAGGGAGAGAAAATCGAAGTACTGGATGCGAAGAATATCTTAAAAATCAGCTTTGAAGATTTTACTTCTTTTATAGATACAGCAACAGAAAAGGGAAAGAGATACAACTATCTGGTTACGGCACTGGATCGTTTAAAGAACGAAAGTGAGCCTAGCGGGCCTGTAGGTATCCAAACTAAAGAATTGGCAAGCCAGGAAGAATAAATACATTATTATCTTTTAAAAAGAACGGCCCGGTGATCATCACCGGGCCGTTTTTACGCTAAGACCTTTTTTATTTCTGAGGTAACAATACAAAACGAATGTAATTGTCTTCGTTCAGGTATTTTTCTGCAGTTGCTTTTGTGCTTTCTACAGTTACTTTTTCGATCATTTGTTTTTCTTTAGCAAACAAGCCCAGATCTTCTCCGTTTTTCAGGCGGCTGGTCAGATAATTCAACCAGTAATTGTTATTTCTGAGGCTGAGTTCCATCTGACGTTGCTCTTCTGACTTAAACTTATTGATGTCGTCTGCTGTGGCCCCGCTACCTTTGATTTTATTCACTTCATCCAATGCTGCAGCAATCAGTTTTTCTACGTTTGCTGTTGCACAGCTGAATGATATGGTGTAATAATAATGTGCTTTTGGCTCCTTATTGATGCTTAGGCCCACTTCCGGGCTATAAACACCACTTTCTTTCTCACGGAGACGCTCCAGGATTTTGATCTCCAATGCTGATTTAAGTGCATCCAGCTGGATGTTGTTTTCGGGAGTATATTCATAATCGCCATGCAGGTACAATTCTACTGCGGCTTTATCTTCAAGTCCTTTATATACGGTTTTGCTGATCTTTCCTACTGGGGGATAAACTCCGTTATCCACATAGTTTTGCTTTTTATTGGCGGTAGGTAGACTGGCGATATAAGTTTCAATGAATGGCTTGATCTGATTCAGGTCAAAATTACCTACAAAGACAAAAGTCTGTTCACCAAGATCAGCAAAGCGTTCTTTATAGAAAGCGAAGGCTTTGTCCAGGGAGATCTTATCCAGATCTGATAGGGTAGTCGGCATTCCACGTTTATGATAAGAAGCCAGAACTGCCTGTACCGTATCTGCAAATACACTGGAAGGGTTGGCGTTTTTGTTTGCCAGAACGACTTTGTAATCACTGATGTTTTTATTAAAGATGTCTACATCTTTTCTTGGATTTGTAGCATAAGCATAAACCAGCTGAAAAGCTGTTTCCAGATCCTTTGGTGCAGCGCTACCGCTAAAACCCTGATAAAGCTCACCTACATAAGAGCTGGCACTACCTGTGTTTCCTGCCAGTAGTTTGTTGAGTTGTGAAGGATTAAAGTCTCCGACACCACTCTGACTGATCAGGCTTACCATATCTGCAGATTCATGATCCTCGTTACTCGCTAAGGAAGTTCCTCCTTTAGAGAAAGAGCTGAAGATAATCTGATCGTTTTTGAAGTCTGTAGGTTTTAACAGTACTTTTATTCCATTGCTCAGCGTCAATTCTGTAGCGCCTACAACATCAACTTTCTTCTCGCTGATGATTTTGCCTGCTACAGGTTTTTTCTCTAAGAGCGGCTTGTTTACAGAATTGTCTACATATGCCGTTACGCCGTTACCAGCATTTTTTAAAGCAGCCAGTAATTGTGCTTGTGTTGGAAGGCTTGCTTTGTCTTTTTCAGGAGCCTGGATAATGATGATCTGGTTCTCTTTGGTGATCAGTGTTTTTGCCTGTGCATTTACTTCCGCAAGGGTAATCTGTGCCAGGGTTTTATTGGTCAGTTCATAGGCATATTCCGTAGAAGCAATGCTGCTTCCTTCCAGGAAGTTGTTCAGGTATTTCTGTACGAAGCTGGCAGATGGGGTTTTATCTTTTTCTTTCAGGCGTTGTTCATTTCCCGCAGCAATATTTTTCTTCACCACATCCAGTTCTGATTGTACGAATCCGTATTTGCTCATCCGTTCATTTTCAGCAAGTCCTGCAATCAGGGCCTTTTCCATGGTAGCGCCGGTGCTGGAAACTACAGTGGTTTGAAAAGCATTGATGTTAGAAACCAGGCCTCCCTGATAGGGGCCAAAACTGGTCTGAGCGAAAAGGAATGGTGCATTTCCTTTTTGAAGGATCTCTTGGAAACGGGCACTAAGCATACTGTTGATCATCGAAAATATCAGACTTTTCTTAAAATCAGCAGTGGTTTTAGTTACTCCTCCACGTTGCTTGTACATCACTTGTGCGACATTATAAGGTTGCTCCGGATCCGTGATGATTTTAACTAATGGTTCCTTGTTATCAGGAAGGTCATAAGCTAAACGGGGTCTTGGGTTGGCAGGGTTTGTCAAATCAGAGAAATTCTGTTTGATCAATTGCTCCACTTCATTCACATCAAAGTCGCCGACTGCAATTACTGCCTGCAGATTCGGGCGGTACCAATCTTTGTAGAAACTTCTGATTCTATCATGCTTAAAGGTTTGCAGCAGGTCTATTTTTCCAATCGGCAAACGGTTTTCATAGCGGGATCCTTTCAGCAATAATGGTAACAATTGCTTGCTCATCCTTTCCTGGGCATTCTTTCCGCGCTGGCGGTCTTCTTCGATGATTACACCACGTTCTTTATCAATTTCTTCGCCCTCCATGAGTACCTTTCCTGCCCAGTTGGCGAGAATTTTAAATCCGGATTTGAATACCGCAACACTATCTGTCGGGATAGGCAGCTGATAAACGGTTTGGTTGAATCCGGTATAGGCATTCAGGTCTGCACCAAAACGCACCCCTGCTCTTTGCAGGTAATTGATCATTTCATTTTTAGGGAAATCTTTAGATCCGTTAAAGGCCATATGTTCTGTAAAGTGGGCCAGTCCCTGCTGATCGTCTTCTTCCATTAGGGAACCGATGCGGGTAGCCAGATACAATTCAGCTCTTTTTTTTGGTTCGGTATTCTTTCTGATGTAATAAGTAAGCCCGTTAGGCAGTTTACCGATTTTTACATTAGGGTCATTCGGAATGAGCGTGCCATCTGTTTTTTTAACAGCGGTTGTGGTTTTTGAGGCAACAGGTTTCTTCTGAGCGTAGCCTGGACTGTAAACAGCCAGTTGTGCAACAAGACCTATGGCCAGAATGTGAAGGTTCTTTTTCATTGGTAATCGTTTGTTTTTTTATGTTTATGAAGCATGATGAGCACATCTATTGTTACTGATATGGTGGATTGCTCTGGGATGGGTAGGTAATAGGTTTTGCTAAATTAAGAAAGAATAAGGATATCTGGTCCTTGTAAAAGTGTTAACAATTGTTAATGAATGTTAATAATTGGAATTTAAACTTTTATAATGATTTTTTTGTTAAACATCACCCAAAGAATAACCAGCCAGAACAGGATAAAAGTAATTGCCCAGGCCAGAGAGGCATTGATGGGGGAAAAGCTGGCTGTAAAGCCGGAATACAACCAGGCCTGAAGGCTGATCTTGCTTCCGTCAGGCTGATCCAGTTTCAGCATTTGCAGGATGCGTGGAATCAGGCCGGAAAGAAAGAACACCGTGATTGCATTTACGCCATAAACCACAAAAGGTTTGGTAAAACGGTTGTACTGCTGGATGTCTATAATCCAGTAGGAGAGGGCAAGAATTACCGTTGCCAATCCTCCGGTATAGAGCACAAATGAGCTTGTCCACAATTGTTTATTAATGGGGAATTGTAAATCCCAGGCAAGTCCGAGGACAACAGCAAGGCAGCCAGCAGAAAATAACCAGGCTATTTTTGTTGCGGCATCCAGGTCTTTACGCTTCAGGTATACCCCGACCAATACGCCAAAAAGACCGGTGGCAATTGCCGGGATGGTACTCAGTAATCCTTCCGGGTCCCATGTTTTGGAAGATTTCCAAAGGTGGGCTTCAGTCAGTATTCCACGGTCTATCCATGCCCCTAAATTGGTTTCTTTTTCCAGGTTGGCATAACCTACACCGGGAACCGGGATAAAAGTCATGATTGCCCAGTATCCGCCCAGGAGAAGAACCATTATCCTGAAAATATTTTTTTCAGAATTCTTCAGGAAGAGGATGGAAGAAATCAGGAAAACGACCGCGATCCGCTGTAATACACCAGGGATACGGACATGTTGAAAAGCGGCTATAGGGTCGGTAAAGACTTTTGGAAATAAGGAGAGGAAAAGACCTAAAGCAAATAAGGTTAAGGCCCTTTTTACCGCTTTTATGATTGTTTTTCCATGTGTTGCAGGATCTGCTTTTTTACTACCCATAGCATAGGCAATGGATACCCCGACAATAAATAGGAAAAAAGGAAAGATCAGGTCTGTTGGGGTACAGCCATTCCAGTTGGCATGCTCCAGGGGTGCATATATATTTCCCCAGTCTCCGGGATTGTTCACCAAAATCATGGCTGCAACGGTTGCACCTCTGAAAAAATCAAGAGATAATAATCTGGCAGGGGCATCCTGCAGGGTTGGAGAAGAGGTCATATCAGAGGTTTAAAAACAAAAAAGCCGCTACTTTTTGAACAGTAGCGGCTATAAATATAATTTTAAAACTTGTAACGAACAAAGGCTTCCATTGCCTCGTATTCTGCTAATCCCAGGTTGTCATAAGCCTGGGCAGTTTCTCTGTTTCTGTCTTCGGCTCTTTCCCAGAATTCTCTGGCATCATCACCAGGGAATACTGCACGGTCTTTTTGCGACTGGTGTTTGAAGATAGCGAACTTTTTACGTTCCACTTCCTGCGGACTAAGTGGCACGGCCATTTCAATCTCATAGGTTTCAAACTCCAACCACGCACCGCGGTATAGCCATAACCAGCAATCTTTAACCCAGCTTTCTGTTTTTGCCAGTCTTTGCAAAGCGGCTAGAATGATGTTAAAGCATACGATGTGGGTACCATGTGGATCTTCAAAATCTCCTGCTGCAAATACCTGTTCAGGTTTGATTTTTTGAAGCAGTTCCATCGTTAATTCAATATCTTTTTCAGTAACCGGATTTTTCTGATTTTTTCCGCTTTCATAGAAAGGAAGTGCCATGAAGTGAATGTGGTCATCTTCCAGTCCGCAATACCTTGCACCGGCAATTGCTTCTCCCTTTCTGATCAGTCCTTTTACAGATTGGATTTCAGGCGTATCTACCTGGTTAGGTTGTTTTTTCTCAATAAATTTACGCATGTCCTGGTACAGGTCTTTCATTCCCTGTTGTCCCATTCCCATTTTCTCCGAAAAGTCGATGTTGAATTCTACAAAACGTAGTGCATCATCATCCCATACTGCAGTATTTCCGGAAGTCTGATAAGCGACATGTACGTCATGCTGCTGATCTACCAGACGGATAAAAGTACCACCCATAGAAATGACATCATCATCAGGGTGTGGAGAGAAGATTACCACACGTTTTTTTGCAGGTTCTGCACGCTCTGGTCTTTGAGAATCATCTGCGTTTGGTTTACCTCCAGGCCATCCGGTGATGGTGTGTTGTAATTTATTGAAAATATGAATGTTGATGTTATATACTGGTCCTTTTTCAACAGCCAGCTGAGCCATACCATTGTTATTGAAGTCGTCTTCAGTAAGCTTAAGGATTGGCTTACCCAGTGTATTTGCCAGCCAGATCACTGCTTTTCTGGTTAATTTATCATCCCAGATACAGTCTTTTACCAACCATGGAGTATCAAAGCGGGTCAGTTGAGAAGCTGCATCCTGATCCAGGATAAACTCAACATGATCAGAAAGCTGCAGATAGGTTGCAGGAACTTCACTTGAAATTTCTCCTTCCACTGCTTTTTTGATGATGGAAGCTTTTTTCTTGTTCCATGCCATCAGGATGATTTCGCGGGCTTTGAAAATGGTACCGATACCCATGGTAATGGCTTTTGTAGGAACAAAAGATTTACCACCGAAATCTCTGGCCGCATCTCTTCTGGTCAGGTCGTCCAGGGTTACCAGACGTGTGCCCGAGTTTGGAGCAGATCCTGGCTCATTGAAACCGATGTGACCGGTACGACCGATACCCAGAATCTGGATGTCTAATCCACCTACTTCAGTGATTTTCTTTTCGTAATTCAGACAGAAAGCAGGAATATCTTCCAGTTTTAGTGTTCCATCAGGAATGTTTACATTGTTTTTATCAATATCGATGTGATCAAACAGGTGATCATTCATGAAAGATACATAGCTCTGTGCAGCATCGGGCTGCATAGGGTAGTACTCGTCGAGATTGAAAGTGATTACGTTTTTAAAGCTCAAACCTTCTTCCTTATGCATTCTAACTAATTCCGCGTACACCGCAATTGGTGTAGCTCCGGTAGCTAGGCCTAAGACAGCCTTGGAATTGTTCTTTTGTTTTTCTTTAATAAGGTCCCCGATGCGGTGAGCAACACTTAAAGATGCTGCTTTAGGATTTTCAAAGACAGAAACGGGCAGTTTTTCAAAGCGCGTTTCTTCCAGAAGATTTAATCTTGCCATTTAATTGTTCTTAAATTTTGTACGGAGCAGTAAATATAGTGACTCTGCGGACTTAATCAAAGTTTTTTAATTCAACGCGATTTTTTGTTTGATATCGATAATTATAAGGGTTGTTTTTTATGAATTTGGCAGTTTTTTTGCCGTTTATATTTGATTTTTTGTCAAATCGTTCTGAAGAGCTCGTTTTTCTTTACTTTGTCTACATTTGTTAGTATCGTTATTATGGCTTCAATAGAGTAACATGAATTCAAACTGGAAGAAAATATTTCAAATCCTGGAAAAGGAGGAACGTCTGATCATCGGATTAATGTCCGGAACTTCACTGGATGGTCTTGATATTGCGCTTTGCGCGGTGAGTGGAGCCGGATCACAGACCAGCGTCAATGTCCTGGAATTTACAACAGTCCCTTACGACAATGAGTTAAAGGCGGCGGTTAAATCTATTTTTTCCAGAAGAGATGCCGATCTGCAAATGGTTTGTCTGATGAATGAACAGATCGGGCTGTTGCATGCCGGGATGATTCTGGAGGCATTAAAGTCCTGGGGAAGGAAACCTGAGGAAATAGATGTCATTGCCAGTCATGGGCAAACGATATTTCATGCCCCTGCTTCTTTACACGGATTACCTGCTTATCCCAATGCCACGCTTCAAATTGGAGATGGCGATCATATTGCCGTTAAAACAGGAATTATTACCATCAGCGATTTCAGGCAAAAACACATTGCTGCGGGAGGCGAGGGGGCACCTCTGGCTGTTTATGGCGACTACTTATTGTTCTCAAAAAAGGGTGAAAACCGCATCATGTTAAACATAGGAGGGATTGCGAACTTTACTTATCTCCCTGCCAATAACGATGCTTCCAGCGTGTTTTCTACAGATGTAGGTCCTGGCAATACTTTAATGGATCAATATGTTCAAAAATATTATAAAGGATTATATTTCGATGAACATGCTGCTATTGCAAGTAAAGGAACGGTTAACCAGGCTTTGCTCCATGCCCTGATGCAAGCCGAATTTTTAAGCGCTGATTTTCCGAAAACGACCGGACCTGAGTTGTTTAATCTTCCTTATCTCGAGCAGGCTCAGGAAAGATCCGGTACAGCCGGGCTTGGGCAGGAAGATGTATTGGCTACCTTATGTCAATTTTCAGCCAGGGTAATTATAGAATCGGTAGAAAAATGTTTTGGAAAAGCGGAAACCCCCTCGATATACCTGAGCGGAGGAGGAATGCATAACCCTTTACTGGTTGCTGCTTTAAAAGCCGGATTGCCAAATGCTGCGTTCTATACTACTGATGATCTGGCCATCAATCCGGATGCGAAGGAAGCCGTACTTTTTGCTGTTCTGGCCAACGAAACTTTAGCCGGAGAACAGACAAATTTTGGTGAGCGGGAAGGTGTTCCTTCCATCACTATGGGAAAGATATGTTTGCCAAAATAGATTGATTCAGTAAAATATTTGGTTATTTGTATAAGAAAAATGTCCATAGGACTTTTTTATGCAAACTAAACCAAACATTATGAAAAAACTTTACTCTTTTGGTTGTTCCAGAAACCGGCTGGCTTTCTGGTTGCCAATTTTTCTGATCTTTTTAGGCCAGGCGGCCTATGCGCAGACCCAGCGATATGTTTTAACCGGTCAGGTAACAGATGGAACTTCCAGTGTTGGTATTCCTGGGGTGGTGGTTAAAATACAAAACACCAAATTTGCTGCTGCTACAAATTCCAATGGTAAATATAGTTTAAGTGCGGATTTGGCGCCCGGAACTTACCAGGTTGTTTTTTCTTCCATTGGGTATAGGGCACAGCAAAAAAACACTCAGTTCGGTGCCAAATCGGAATTGGTGTTGAATGGGGAACTTGAAACAGAGAACATCGGGTTAGATGAGGTGATTGTAACCGGTACTTCACAAGGGACAACCAGAAAGCAAATGGGAAGTTATGTCAGTACGGTAAAAGGGGATGACCTGAATAAGGCCCCAAGTGGCAATGTGCTTTCCTCGTTACAGGGAAAAACCCCTGGTGCCCAGATCAGTCAGAATTCCGGAGATCCGGCAGGAGGTATGTCTGTAAGGTTGCGTGGGGTTAGCTCTATAAACTCCTCTTCTGAACCGCTATACATTATTGACGGGGTTATTGTAAACAACTCTACAACAAGGGTAACGAATACTTCAGCCAATTACGATGGGGGCAGTAATTCCGGAAATCCAGTTGGGCAGAACGGAAACTTTGTTGGAAGTGTCGGACAAAACAGGATGGTGGATATCAATCCAAATGATATCGACCGGATTGAAGTTTTAAATGGCGCTGCTGCTGCGGCCATTTATGGCTCGAGAGCAAACTCCGGAGTGGTGCAAATTTTCACTAAAAGGGGGTTGAGTGGAACGCCGGTAGTGAGTTTCTCTACGGGCTTTACCCTTTCCAAATTACGTAAGCAGATAGAAGTAAATCAAAGCCCGACGAAGTTTGGCGGTGGGGTGGATGTTTTTACACAGGATATCATTCAGACCGTTGGGAATCCAGGCGTATTGCTAACCGATAAAACCCCGGTAACGAGGTATAACTATCAGGATTATATTTTCAGGACAGGAACTGGTACCGACAATGCCGTTTCCTTATCCGGAGGTACCGACAATACCAAATTTTATGCGTCGGCCGGATACTTCTCTAATGATGGGATTATCAAGAATACCAATTTCAAACGATACAACTTCAGGGCAAATTTAGACCAGAAAATTGCCGATTGGATAAAGCTGACAGCCGGTTTTACCTATACCCATAGTGATGCGCATGAGAAGCCTGACGGCAACTCTTTTTTCTCTCCAATGAATTCGGTAACCATCATCGGGAACTTCCATGATATTTTTACCAGAGATGCCCTGGGTAACCTGAAGTCTGTTGGGGAACGTGGCCGTGTGAATCCGGTCTCTGTGATTGAGGACATCAAACAGCGACAGTTTACCAATCGGGTTATTGCCAATACCAGTTTAAAAATGAATCCGGTGAAAAACCTGACCATTGATTATACGATGGGGGTAGACAATACGACACAGAACGGAACTACATTGATTCCACCTTATGCCTATAACGTGAGTACTGGATTTTATGGTGGAGGTGCTACATTAGATGCAGGACTCAATGGTTATTCCAGTGCTGCAAATGCGACGACAACGATGTTCAACAATGAATTGAACTTTACCTACGACAGCAAGCTGGCGGAAGGCCTTTTATCTACAACGCAGCTTGGGGGCTCTTTTCAATACCAGAAGGACCTGTATGCCTTGCTGAATGGACGAGGGCTTGCACCATTTATAGAAACAGTAAACGGGGCGGCTACGCCATTGCAAAATATGGACAGAAGGTCTGAGTTTACCATTAGTGGGGCTTATTTGCAACAAAACTTTAAATACAGAGATCATCTATTCGTTACCGGAGCGGTTCGTGTGGATCAGTCGTCGGTTTTTGGTAAAGACCAGCGTACACAAACCTATTTTAAAGGAAATGTGAGTTATGTGCTTTCTTCTGCTGAATACTGGAAAAACCTGGGTGTTTCCGGTTGGTGGAATGCTTTCAAGCTCAGGGCTGCTTATGGTGAATCCGGAAACTTAACCGGAATCGGTGCATATGAACGTTTCAATGTCTATAATGCCAATCCACTTTTAGGAAAAGTGTCCTTTACTTCTAATCCTACCCTGGCCAATACGAATGTGAGACCAGAGCGTCAGCGGGAACTGGAAGTTGGAACAGATATGGCTTTCTTCGGAAATCGTTTAGGACTTACTTTTAGCTGGTACAATAAACGGGTTTCTGATTTATTAATTCCGGTAGTTATTGCACCTACACAAGGTTATTCCAGTTTATTGAATAACAATGGTTCATTAGAAAATAAAGGCGTGGAGCTGATGCTGAGCGGCGTTCCTGTTGACGGGGAGAATTTTAAATGGAACACCACCTTTATTTTCAACAGGAACAGGAATAAAGCAGTTGGGACCGGTGGTTTGAGGTTAATTTCGACTAACCCTGGTGCACCTGTGGCGATCATTGACGGAGTTCCTACCGGAGTTTTTTATGGAACGTTCTTCGCCCGAAATGCTGATGGCAGCCTGCTGACTAACGCGGCTGGTATTCCTTTACTGGAACGTGGTACTCAGAACTCTGCCACGAGCTTTACCCCACAGCGGGATGCCAATGGCATGCCTACAGGTACGCCGCTAAGAAAGGTAATCGGAGATCCAAACCCGGATTATACGCTTTCATTTGTGAATGACTTTACTTTTAAAAAGCTGAGCCTTCATGTGCAGTTAGATGCGGTACAGGGCGGCGATGTGTGGAATGCAGACTGGAGAACCCGCCAGGGCGTAGGAAATGGAAAAGTAGCAGAACAGGAACAGATGGGCTTATTGCCAAGAGGATATATTGCCGGAGTTTATGCAACTGAAGAATGGCGGATTGATGATGGTTCTTTTGTGAAACTAAGAGAGGTTTCCCTGAGCTATAACGTAGGTAAATTTAAGTTTTTTAAAGACCTGACTATCAACCTTAGTGGACGTAACCTGATTTCCTGGGATAACTACAAAGGATACGATCCGGAAGTGAATGCCGGCGGACAGTCTACTTTACTCCGTAATATAGATTTCGGGGCGGTACCTATCCCGAGAACATTCAGTTTAGGTTTAAGGGTTAAGTTTTAATTTTAAAAAGATTGGATATGAAAAATTATATAAATAAGTTTTACCTGCTTAAGCTTACACTTGCAGCGTCATTACTATTGTCATTTTCTTCCTGCAAGAAAGAATATGTAGATCCTAATGCGGCCCTTGCCGATGATGTTTTAACTACTTCAAGAGGATTGACCGGGGTTGCGGTCGGTTTACAACGGCTTTATACTGCAGGAAGGGCCGGTGTTTATTTTAACTCAGTTTCCGCAAATGGGTTTGTGACCAATGAGATTTACCTCGTTAATTCGGGTAACATCCCGGAACTGCAGTTGTTTACCGGTGGAAGCAGTGTAGATGGGACCAATGCGATTCTGACCGGACTGTGGACCAATGCCAATAAAATTATTTTTGATGCAGACAATGTGATCAACAATGCTGCAAATTTAGCGGATAAAGATTATGCTGCGGGATTGATTGCTTACACCAGTATTTTTAAAGCCCTTGCTATTGGAAACCTCTCTCAGTATTGGGAAAAGATCCCTTCCGGAATAGGACAAAATGTTTCTTTTATTACCAGACAGGAAGGTTTTACCAAAGCAATTAAAGTGATTGACGATGCGCTGGCAGGGGTTAACGGAAAAGCCATTAATCCTGCTCTTTTGTCCAATATCCCTGCGGGAATAGACATTAAAAACACGTTGAATGCATTGAAAGCCCGTTATGCCCTATTTATGGGGAATTATGTGCTGGCACTTTCTGCTGCAAATAGCGTAGACCTGACCGTAAAGTCTTCTTTCAATTTTGACAACAATACCTTTAACCCGATTTATGACATTGCTACATCAACAGCCAATGTTTTTCAGCCAACAAATGCAGCCCTGGGTTTAACGGGTACCGCAGTACCTGATGCAGATGATAAACGGATTCCGTTTTATACCGCTGCTGCAGCAACAGCTCCTTTTGCACGTTTAAAAGGGTTTGGTGCAGCACTGACCATGGCTATCCCGGTATATCTTCCGGGTGAAATCACCTTGATTAAAGCAGAAGTTCTGGCACGTCAGCCAGATCCAGAAGCTGCTTTAACAGAGTTGAATAAAGTGGTGACTAAAGATCCGGCAACGGCAGTTTTTGGTGTGGGAGCGGGCTTGCCTGCACTCACAGGAACTTATAACAAGGAGGAATTGCTGGCATTGATTTATAAGCACCGTTGTATAGAGCTTTACCTGTCCGGATTGAAGATTGAAGATATGAGGCGGTTTGGTTTGTCGAATTCGGAACGTAAAAGAAATTTCTTTCCTTATCCTTTTACGGAGAGAGATGGCAATCCAAATACTCCTGCCGATCCGGCATTTTAAGCTGATCCTAGTATAAATTGCTGTGGAGATCAGCAGACGGCCCTTCTGAATTAATCAGAAGGGCCGTTTTGTTTATTTTAGATTATAAAATCTGGAGGCTTTTTATCTGATAATCCGCTAACTGAGGATCATCTGAAGGAAGTTCGGTAATCAGGTATTGGATGTTGGTAATCGGCGCGACTTTTAATCTCAGGGAGATGTTGAGTTTTTCAGATATACACAAGACTGCTGTTTTCTTGGAACAGTTGAGCATTGTTTTTTTTAGCTGATTGATTTCCCAATCGGTATCGGTCAATCCGTCATTCGCATGCAAAGCGCTCGTGCCCAACAGGCAAAGGTCGGGACTGATTTCCGACAATTGGTTGATGACATGCCCTCCATAGGTGACCTGAGAATTTTTTGAGAACAATCCTCCGATCAGGATGACTTCCACCCTTGGGTAATTGGCGAGCTCTATGGCTACAAAAGGACTGATGGTAAAAAAAGTAGCGTGCAGATTTTCCGGAAGTTGCTTTACCATTTCAATAATTGTCGTTCCTCCCCCGGTTAGAATGACCATTCCGTCTTTGATGAGGGTAATTGCCTTTTTTGCAATAATGATTTTTGCATCCTTGGCGTATACCGTACTGTCGTCAAAAGAAGACTGATAAGATTTGGAAAGGGCGCCTCCATGCACTTTATAAAGCTGGTCATGTTCAGCCAATTCTTGCAGGTCCCTGCGGATGGTATCCTCGGAAACACTTAGCAGCTGGACCAAATCAGAAGTCAGCACACGGTTGTGCAGGTTGATTTGTCGCATGATGGAGTCGTGCCGTTCTTTTTTTAGCATTTGGTTTTTTTTGGACTAAAGTAGTAAAAAAAGGGAAAATCATCATTGCGGTTTTGTGCGTGTTTGTGCGGTATTTTGTGTAACAAAATAATGACAAATGGCAATTATATCTGCAAATAATGAAAAACATTTGTGATATTTACTACAATGCTGACTTATCTTGCGTTTAATTGCGTGTTTATTTCAGGGGGACCAATCAACCAACTTTAAATTTTTTAACCAAATAAGCTTTTATGAAAAGAAAACTACTATTACTTTTTATGGGCATTTCTGTTTTTGTTACGCAAACGTTTGCGCAGCAGATTACGGTTACAGGTACAGTTAAATCTTCTGACGGCCAGCCCGTTCCGGGAGTCTCTGTAAAGTCCAAAGCAACAACCGCTGTCACTCAGACCTCCTCCAACGGGGTATACAGCATTAAGGTGAGTAGCGGGGACGTGCTTACTTTTTCTTATATCGGCATGATTACGCAGAGTAAACCTGTTACCGGTGCGGTATTGAATGTAACCTTGCAGGATGACGCGCAATCGCTCAATGAGATTGTAGTTACTGCATTGGGGCAAAAGTCTACGAAAAGGTCTATTGGAACGGCGCAGCAACAAGTAAGTGGTGCCGCAATTGCAGAAACGCAAAGAGAGAACTTTATCAATGCGCTCCAGGGCCGTGTGGCCGGTGTGGAAGTCACCAGCTCTTCCGGAGTACCCGGAGCCTCCTCCTCAATTACCATCCGCGGGATCAGTTCGATCAGTGGAAGCAATCAACCTTTATTCGTTGTTGACGGTTTGCCGATTGATAACAAGACCTTAAATACCTCTGCATTTTATTCGGAGAACAGTTCAACTACAGCTTTTTCAAACAGAGGAGTAGATTTTACGAACAGGGCTGCGGATATTAACCCGGAAGATATTGAAAACCTTGTGGTACTAAAAGGTCCGGAAGCTGCAGCGTTGTATGGTATAGATGCAGCCAACGGAGCGATTGTAATTACGACGAAGAGAGGGAAGGCGGGGGCTGGTGCCGTTAATTATAACAATAGTTTCCGTGTAGAGAAAACAAGTACAGTTCCTGAATTACAGCAGGAGTATGCACTTGGTTCTTTTGGAAGCCCGCTTACTGACCGGCTAAGGTATTTTGGTCCGAAATACGCAGCAGGAACGAAATTCTATGATAATATAGATGGATTTTTCCAGACTGCATTCACTCAAAAACATAATTTATCTGTAGAAGGTGGTTCTGAAGCGGTTAATTACCGTGTTTCCACCTCTTACACTACTCAGGAAGGCGTGGTTCCCGGCTCGGACTATAACCGCTTTACTTTAATGGGTTCAACCGGTGGAAAAATCAATAAATGGTTAAATGTAGATTTATCGATGAACTATTCCTATGCGAATAACAATCAGGCATTTAAAGGAGATGGAGGTCCGCTGATCGGTTTATTGGTCTGGCCTCAGGATGACAATGCAAAGGATTACCTGACTGCATCCGGAACCAGAAGAAGGTTGATTAACGGAGGAGATCAGACCCTGGAAATTGAAAACCCTTATTTCAATGTGAATAAAAACAGATCTACTACAAAAAATAACAGGATCATCTCTAACCTCGGTTTTACCATCACCCCGGTGAAATGGATGAATATTAAAACCAATGTCGGGATAGATGCCTATAATAATAACGCCCTGATTTTAAGTCATCCCGAAAGTAGAAGGGGCTTTCTTAAAGGAGGAATTATGGATGTTGCCAATGATAATACCCGCAACATCAACTCTCAGACTTTATTTAACTTAACCAAACAAAACATTACTAAGGACATTACCATCGACGCAACCTTTGGTAATGCGATAAAAGCATTGAGTTCTAAAATTGAAAGCCAGTATGGTGAAAACTTCCTGGATCCCGATTTTATTTCCATAAACAATACCACCACCACTTTGAGAAATGCGAAATCATCAATGGCTCAACAGCGTGTGGTGAGTTTGTTTGCCCGTACTACATTGGGCTATAAAGATTACTTATACCTTACCCTGACCGGAAGAAATGACTGGACATCTACGATTCCTCAGGGTGCAAATTCTTTCTTCTATCCTTCGGTATCAGGAAGTTTTGTCTTTACCGAGGTGCCTGCTCTTAAAGATGGGTTAAGTAAAGTATTTACTTCCGGTAAATTGAGAGCGGCCTTTGCTAATGTGGGTAAAGATGCCAGACCTTATGCTTATAAGCCTGCACTGGAAAGTAAAACTACTGTTGGCGGTGGGTATGGTTATGGCTTTACCGGCCCGAATCCGGGATTGGTTCCTGAATTTGCAAGTTCTTATGAGCTGGGTACGGAACTGGCCTTCTTCAAAGACAGGTTAGGCCTTGATGTAACGGTTTATCGCAAGGAAACAACCGATCAGATCGTTAATGACGTGAGGGGAAGTTATGCTACCGGATATATTTTATTTAACCTTAATGGTGCGGAAACCAGAAATCAGGGTTTGGAAATCAGCTTGAGGGGAACGCCGGTGAAACGTGATCATTTCAGTTGGGACATTATGACTAATTTTGATATGGCCAGAAGTAAGGTGCTTTCTTTACCTAATTCTCTTCCTGAATCCTATGTGTCAGACACCTGGTTGTATGGAAATGTTAGAAATGGGGTGACTGTAGGACTTTCCACACGTAGCCTTACCGGACTTTTTTACCTGAGAAATGATAAGGGAGATATTCTGATTAACCCTGCCAGCGGTTTGCCGGTAAGGTCCACCACGTTTATTGAGGCAGGCTATGACCGTCAGCCTGATTTCTCTTTGGGGATTACCAATACGTTCAGGTATAAAGACTTTTCATTATCCTTCCTGCTGGACATCAGAAAAGGTGGAGATATCGTAAATGCTACGCAGAGTTTGCTGACCCAATTGGGTTTATCACCAATGACACTGGATAGGATGGAACCAAGGGTGGTTCAGGGCGTATTGCGAGATGGTTTAGAGAATACGGCGAATCCAACACGTAATAATATCAGCGTCATTCCATACTATCAGAATTTGTATTATACGGAGATGAGTGAGGAGCTGTTCATTGAAAAAGATATCAACTGGATCAGATTAAAAGACATTACCCTTCAATACCGTTTGCCTGCATCTTTACTTAAGAAACAGGGATTCGTAAAAAATGCGAGTGTATTCTTTACCGGAACAGATTTGTTCCTGATTACCAATTATACCGGACTTGATCCTGTGGTAAATGGTAACACTGCAGCGGTAGGAGGTTCAGGTTCACAGGGAATCGATTATGGAAACTTCCCTATGCCTAAAGGGTTTAATTTTGGTATTAAGGTTGGTTTTTAAAAAGGAAATTAGAGATGAAAAAAATATATATACTATTGATCACGACTGGAATGTTGGCCTTTGGAGGCTGCAAAAAATTTCTGGACGTAAATGATAACCCCAACGCACCACAAGTGGTGCAGGCGAATTTATACCTTGCTCCAATGTTGCATTGGATGGTGACTTCGCCGGCTTATGATGCCCGCTTTATCGGTCGTTATACTCAGAACTGGACAATCATTACAACCGCAACGAGCTGGGACAGGCAAGGGTATGATCCCGCTTCAGACAATGGCGCACAGCTGTTCAGGGATGTGTACTGGAGTCTTGGACAGAACCTTATAGATATGACCAATATTGCCGAAAGGGAACAACGATGGGATCTGCTGGGCGTAGGCCAGATATTAAAGGCCTGGGGCTGGCTTGCCTTAACTGATATTCATGGGGAAATTCCTATTAAGCAGGCCTTTGAAGGTTCCAGAACAACTTTCGATTATGACACTCAGGAATTTGCTTATCAGGAGTCCTTCCGTTTACTCAATCTCGCGATTGCCAATCTGAATAGAAAGGATGGAGCGGTAGATAGTAAGTATTTAGGTAAAACGGATGTGATTTACAAAGGAAATGCAGAGCTATGGATCAAATTTGCGAACGGAATAAAAGCAATGGCCCTGAATCATTTCTCTAACAAATCAGGTTTGTATAAGCCAGACGAGGTCATTGCTGCAGTTGATGCTTCTATCGGCGCCAGTGATGCGGAACAGCCGTTGCTTGCCTATACTGGTACCGCTAATGACGATATTAATTTTTATGCGGGAGTGAGGGATAACCTGACCAATTATCGCCAGACCAGGTTTATTCTGGGCTTGCTAAATGGTACTCAATATCCGGGGGTAGTAGATCCAAGAATGAGCAGAATGCTCGCTCCTTCACCTGATGGGCAATACAGAGGTTTAGAGATTGCTCAGGGAGTTGGGGCCTTAACCGTTAACGAGCGACCTAATAATTTTTGGGGATATGCAACCCTGCAGCTTTCTATAAGAACACCGGCGAGGTATATTTTTTCCACTAAGTCAAAATTGCCATTGTTTACTTATGCTCAGCTTCAGTTTGTGAAGGCAGAAGCAGCCTATAAAAAAGGAGATAAAGTGACGGCGCTACAGGCTTATAAAAATGGGATTTCTGCGCACTTTGATTTTGTGAATGCAAGAAATTCTGATGACGGGCAGGTTCCTACCCAGATTTCAGTTCCGGAGAAGGAAGCTTATATGGCTGCTACCTCGGTGATTCCTGCTTCTGCAGGTGAACTTACCCTTACCAATATCATGTTGCAAAAATATATTGCTCAGTGGGGCTATGGACATTTGGAACAATGGATGGATTTAAGAAGGTACCATTATAAGGATCTTGATCCCGTTACCGGAGAACAGGTTTTTGCCGGTTTTACGCCGCCAACCAATTTATATGCGGATAATGGGGGTAATCTGGTTTACCGGCTTCGCCCGCGTTACAATTCGGAATATATCTGGAACAGAGAAGCCTTAGATAAGATAGGTGGACTGGCAACAGATTACCATACCAAAGAAATGTGGATCACAATACCTCAATAATATGAAAAGAGATTTTTTATTATCAGCAGTACTTCTGCTGTCTACTATCCTGTATTCCTGCGATAAGACCGATATTCAGACTATTGATGGTCCGGCTACCGGTGCCTCGGTGAAGTTTTTTAATTTCTCCCTAAATAGTCCTGTTGTGAATTACTTTGCCAATGATATTAAAGTAACTGCTGCGGTTTCTACTACCGGAGCAGAGAGTGGAACGACCGGGCTGGCCTATGCTGCCGTTTATCCTTCTACGAATGCTTATGCCATACTGGCTGGTGGAAATTATGACCTGAAGGCCACCAGGCCTGTCAACGCAACGGCAGATCCCGGGCTGATCATTAACAAGCTGACTGCGAACCTAACCGAGGGTAAAAACTATTCTTTATATATGTGTGGTTTTTATGATAAAACAGCGAAGAGCAGTGATGCATTTATTATGGAAGATGTTCTTCCTCCGGTAGATACTTCGGCAGCCTATGTGAGGTTGGTAAATGTTTCTCCCAATGCGAATCCTGTGAATCTGATCATCAAAAACAGGTCGAATAATGCAGAGTTGACTGTTGCCACCAGTGTGGCCTATAAATCGGGAGCTGCGTTTGTAAAAGTTCCGCAAGGTGTTTACGACCTGATGCTGCGTTACCCGAACACTACGACTGATATTTATACCCGGACGGAGGTGTCTGTCATAAAATCTAATGTCTATACTTTTACACTGAGAGGGGACATTACCGTTGGAGGGACTTCTGCTACAAACAGGACCTTTATAGACAATACACCAAACAGATAGGTGTTGTTGCTGGTTTAATCATGTGCCCCCGATTTTCGGGGGCATTTTTTATGCCTGATTTTTCTGATGTTATCCATTCAATAGTTGTTTTAAAGCACGCGGAGTATTAGTTATTTTCCTATTTTTGCTGCAAAGTATATATTATGGCAAGTTTTACACTTACTCCTGAGACCTGGAAAAAGGTTAAAATCAAATTTCTTAGAAAATATCGTGAGCTGGCAAATGTGGAGATCTCCTTTGTTCCCGGACAAGAAGATGAACTGGTACAGCAACTGATGACTTTGGTGAAAAGAGACCGGGAGTATGTTGAGTTTACCATAGAGAAGGCATTAGCTGATCCTGAAGGCAACAGGCTATAAATCTTTTTTAGCCTATTGAGTTACAAGGCTTTTTTGTAAATTTACCTTTCAACAGATGGGTAAAATGAAAAACTACAGACTTGCCGCAGCATTCTTCCTTATTGCTTTTGCTTCTTTAAGCTGGTCTTTTAAGGAAGACTTGTTCCAGGTTTCCAAGAATCTGGATATTTTCGCTTCTTTATATAAGGAGATTAATATCAATTATGTAGAGGAGACTAATCCATCGGAGCTGATGCACAACAGCATTGATGCGATGTTGGGAAACCTTGACCCTTACACAGAATACATTCCGGAGTCTGAGATTGAAGACTATAAATTAAAGTATGTCAGTACGCAATATGGAGGTATTGGGGCAACGACGCTTTTTATTGAAGGGAAATTATTTGTCAATGAGGTATCCGAAGGTTATCCTGCTGATAAGCAGGACCTGAAGCCGGGCGATCAGGTCGTTAAGATCAACAATGTGGAAGTCAAAGGAAAGGAACGTGCACAGGTGAGCCAACTGTTGAGGGGGCCGCGTGGTTCTACTGTGGAATTGTTATTGATCAGAAATGGTGCTGTGATCACTAAAAGCATTACCAGAGATGAGATCAAGCAGCCTAATGTACCTTATTCCGGGATGATGGATGATCAGATCGGTTATATTCGTCTGGATAAATTTCTGGAAAATGCAGCTCAGGAGGTGAAAGACGCCGCATTGAATTTAAGCAAACAACAGCCAAAAGGGCTGATTATTGATTTAAGGTATAATGGGGGAGGAATTTTACAGGAAGCTGTAAAAATTGTGAACCTCTTTGTAAATAAAGATATCCTGGTGGTAACTCAGAAAGGACGAAATCCTCAAAAGACCATTGCCTATAAAACGTTGAGTGATCCTATTCTTCCGCAGATACCCCTGGTTATCCTGGTAGGTGGTTCTTCTGCCTCTGCGTCAGAAATTGTAGCTGGAGCATTACAAGACCTGGACAGGGCAATTATTGTGGGGCAGCGCAGTTATGGAAAAGGACTCGTACAGCAAACCTTCAACCTGCCCTATAACAGTCTGGTGAAGGTTACTGTGGCAAAATACTTTACCCCTTCAGGAAGATGCATCCAGGCGCTGGATTATGCCCATAAAGATGCGAATGGAAAGACGCCTAAAGTTGCTGATTCTGTGATGACCAGGTTCAGTACCCGTGCAGGCAGAAGTGTATACGATGGAAACGGGGTCTTCCCCGATGTGGTGGTCGAGGCTTCTAAGCTGAGCCCGATTACGATATCGTTATTGAATAAGAGCTTGTTTTTTGATTATGCCAATAGTTATAAAAAGAACAATAAAACCATAGCCCCTGCGGCAGGTTTTCAGATTTCAGACAGTGACTATGCGGCTTTTGTAAGCTCGCTGGAAGGAAAAGACTATTCTTATACTTCCCGTACCGAACACTTGTTATCTGATTTACGTACAGAGGCCGAAAGAGAAAATAAACTTCCTGCAGTAAAGGCTGATCTGGAGGACCTTAAAGCCAAAATGCTGGGCGCAAAGAAGACAGACCTGACTACTTTTAAGTCGGAGATTAAAAAGGTGCTGGAAACTCAGATTGTGAGCCGTTATTATTATGAAAAAGGGAAGGTGATTCAGGCATTTCAATACGATAAAGAATTGAGTGCTGCCAAGGCAGTTTTAAACAATTCCGGCAAGATGCTGGCCATATTGAAAGGGGAGGGCGAATATAAAACTATAGGCAGCCCAATCAAGACAATTGCGGCTGCACCTATAGAAAATTAAGTATTAGTCTGTGCCGTGAAGTTTAACAACAAGGCCGTCCATTTCGTGGTTTAACTGTAGCTGACAAGCTAATCTGGAGTTTGGAAGTAAATCAGGCAAGGTATCAAGCATGGCATATTCGTCATCGCTCATCTCTTTTAATTTATCTTCTCCTTCCAGAACATCTACACAGCAGGTTGCGCAAAGGGCCATTCCACCACAAGTGGCAAGAATGTCGTACTCGCAAGCTTTTAGGTATTCCATTAGGCTGAGGCCCATATCCACAGGTGCCTCAAGTGTAGTTCTGCTACCATCCGGATTCTGTACGTGCAGGGTAATGTTATTTTCTTCCATGCTTAAAATTCTGATACTCCGTTAACGGTGGTGTATTTCATGGTATATTTCACTCCAGGGTTCATATATTGATAAGCACTATGACTCATCAAAGCTGCTTCATGGAAACCGCAAAGGATTAATTTTAGTTTATTTGTGTAAGTATTGATATCGCCAATTGCATAAATACCCGGGATATTTGTAGAGTAATCATCCGTATTTACTTCAATTGCACTTTTGTTGATGTTCAGGTTCCATTGTTCAATCGGGCCTAATTTAGGACTTAAACCAAACAGAGGGATTAAATGGTCTGCAGCAACATTGGTTTTCTCCAGGCTGCGGTTGTGTACCAGTTCTACATTTTCCAGTTTTCCGTTTCCGGTAACTGAGCTCAGGTTGCTGTTTAATACCAGGTTGATTTTTCCGCTTTCTGCTAAAGCCATTACTTTATTTACCGAGTCAGGAGCCCCACGGAAGCTTTCGCTACGGTGAACCAATGTTAACTCTTCCACGATATCCGCTAAGAAGATGGTCCAGTCTAAAGCCGAGTCACCACCACCTGCAATCACCATTTTTTGTCCGCGGTATTGTTCCGGATCAAGGATCATATAGTTGACTCCTCTTCCGTTTTCAAATTGTTCTAATCCTGCTACTGCTGGCTTACGAGGCTCGAAACAGCCCAATCCACCTGCAATAACCACTACTTTTGATTCTATGATTGTACCCATATTGGTCGTTAACACAAAATCGCCTTCGCCACGTTTCTCTAAACCTTCAATTCTTTCTCCTAAAGTGAAGCCCGGGTGGAAAGGTTTTCCCTGTTCCATCAGGTTGTCTATGAGTTCCTGAGCCAATACTGTTGGATAGCCAGGGATGTCATAAATAGGTTTCTTGGGATATATTTCAGACAATTGACCACCTACCTGAGGTAAGTAATCGATCAGATGACAACGCATTTTAAGTAGTCCTGCTTCAAAAATTGCAAATAAACCAACGGGTCCGGCGCCAATAATGGCTATATCAGTAGAAATCATGTGTTTAAATTTTTGGCGAATTTACAAACTTTTGTTTTAATAACAGCGGTAGTTTAGATAAATTCTAGATAATTGATAGGACTTCTGACAAAACTCGGATAATTTTTTTACTTATCTTTGTTCATACCGATGACAAAAAACATATATTTTGCTTCTGATTTCCATCTGGGCTCTCCCAGTCATCCTGAAAGCAGAAAGCGTGAAGATCGCATCATTCGCTGGTTGAATGCTATTGAGAGCAGTTGTGCTGAACTTTTTTTGATGGGTGATATCTTTGATTTCTGGTTTGAATACCGGGAAGTTGTACCTAAAGGATTTGTCCGGTTACAAGGAAAGCTGGCGATGATGAGTGATGCCGGAATTAAAATTTATTTTTTCAAGGGCAACCATGATATGTGGGTGAATGATTATTTCACCAAGGAGATGGGGATTGAAATCATTAGCGATGAATTGGTGATAGAAAGGGCAGGTAAGCGTTTTTATCTTCATCATGGAGATGGGCTTGGTCCCGGAGATCAGAAATATAAAGTGTTGAGAAAGATTTTCCGGAATCCGGTTTGTCAGTGGTTATTTTCTATTATTCCTCCGAGAATAGGTTTGGGAATTGCCAATTGGTGGTCGGGTAGCAGCAGGCTGGCCAATAGTAATGAAGAGGTTTTTAATGGCATTGAAAATGAATGGCTGGCAATATATGCGAAAGCGCAATTGCAGAAGCAGCACTTCGACTACTTCATTTTCGGACATCGGCACCTGCCTCTGGATCTTCAGCTGACGGATAAAAGCAGGTATGTAAACATTGGGGAATGGATCAATTTTAATTCTTATGCGGTATTTGACGGCAAAGATTTAACACTGAACTATTTCGAAAAATAAATTTTTAGTGTCATTAACTGAAAAAGCCGTATTTTTGCTGCCCAAATAAATCAATTGCCAGGATATACCTCCGCAGGACGGATTTTAATTGAAGAGGCAACAAGTTTTAATTTTCTGAAAAAAGAATATGTTAGAGAAATTAGAAGCAATTAAGCTGCGCTGGGAAGATGTAGAAGAGCAGTTGAGTAATCCTGATACGATGCAGGATATGAAGCGTTTTGCGGCTTTAAATAAAGAGTATAAAGATTTAGGCAAGATTGTAGATGAATACAAAATCTACAAGAATGTGATGAGCAATATCGAAGCAAATAAGGAAATCCTTTCTACAGAGAAGGATGCCGAAATGCGCGAAATGGCAAAAGAAGAACTTGATCTGCTGTTGAAGCAACAGGAAGAAATGGAGGAGAAAGTACGTTTGATGCTGATTCCTGTTGATCCTGAGGACGCTAAAAATGCAGTTTTTGAGATCAGAGGTGGTACAGGTGGTGATGAAGCCGCATTATTTGCTGGTGATTTATACCGGATGTACAGCCGTTTCTTTGAGCAAAAAGGCTGGAAGGTAGAAACTGTAGATGTGACTGAAGGTACTGCCGGCGGTTACAAAGAGGTGATCCTGAAGGTGAGCGGAGAAGATGTTTACGGACAATTGAAATATGAATCGGGTGTTCACCGTGTGCAACGTGTACCGGATACAGAGACCCAGGGGCGTGTGCATACTTCAGCTGCTTCGGTAGCGGTATTACCGGAAGCGGAAGAGATTGACCTTTACATCAATCCTGCTGATATCGACTTGCAGACTTCCCGTTCAGGTGGAGCCGGTGGTCAGAATGTGAACAAGGTAGAGACTAAAGTACAGCTGACACACAGACCTTCAGGTATTGTAGTGGTATGTCAGCAGGAACGTTCGCAGTTAGGAAACAGGGTAATCGCGATGGAGATGTTGCGTAGTAAATTATATGATATCGAGTTGCAGAAGAAAAATGGAGACATTGCTGCAAGACGTAAAACGATGGTTTCTACCGGTGACCGTTCAGCTAAGATCAGAACTTATAATTATCCGCAGGGCAGGGTAACAGATCACCGTATCGGATTGACACTTTATAACCTGAGTGGAGTGATGGACGGTGGTGTTCAGGAGCTGATTGATGCGTTACAGTTTGCAGAAAACGCAGAAAAAATGAAAGAAGGCTCTGTAGTTTAAGGACTTATGATTATTTTAAAAAATAGTTTGCGAATATAAATAAAGGCTCTATATTTGCAATCCCGAAAGGGAACAACGGACCGGTAGTTCAGCTGGTTAGAATGCCGCCCTGTCACGGCGGAGGTCGCGGGTTCGAGTCCCGTCCGGTCCGCAAAAGCCTTAACTTAAATAGTTAAGGCTTTTTTTATATACATTATTGCCAGCCTGGTGCTTCCCTTATTTACTTACATTTTCTGCAAAGATTCTTAGGAAATTCCCTCCGAATATTTTTCCTATGGCCTCCTCTTTATAGCCCAATTTGCGTAACTCGACGGCTATCTTGGGATAGTCAGTTACAGAATCCAGGCCAATAGGATAAGATTCAGACCCGTCAAAATCAGAGCCGATGCCTACATGATCGATTCCTGCTATTTTCACCATATGGTCAATATGCTGGATCAGCATGCTCAGTGGCGGGCGCATTTTGTCGGATTCTGCTTTATACAATTCATTTAGCTTCATTGGTGCATAAGGACCATAAAGCTTATTGAGCGAATCCAGGTCTTTTGCGTGATTAATAAGGAAGAGCTGTTCTTTAGCGTCATAATCCGGATCAATGAACCCACTATAAAAATTAACAAACGCTACACCCCCATTTTTTGCCAATGCTTTGAGTTGTTCATCTTTGAGATTACGTCGATGGGGGTTAAGGCTATAAGCAGAGCTATGAGAAGCGATAACCGGCTTGCTGGTTGTGGCCAATACATCATTAAATGTAGCTTCACCAACATGTGAAATATCGACCATCACGCCCAGAGTATTCATCCGGCGAACGATCTGCCTGCCTTTATCATTTAAGCCCGGGTGTTTCAACTTTCCGGTAGCTTCATCACGTGCTGAGGTGGCCCATGGAGTGCTGTTGTTCCAGGTCAAAGTTAAATATCGCATACCGCGTTTAGCCAAACTATCGAGGTAATCCATGCGGTCTTCAATCATATGGCCGCCTTCAATACCTATCATAGCAGCGAAGCGACCTTGTTTATAGGCTTGTTTTAACTCGGCTGCGCTATTTACCAATACCATTTTTTTAGGATTGCGTTTAATGAGCGCATATAAGGAGTCTATTTCTTCATTAGCCCGGGCAAAAGCCTGTCCGTCGCCGAGGGTTTCATCACACCAGATAGAAAATACCTGCGCATCTAGGCCACCTTTGGCAGCTCTTATCAGATCGAAATTACCTATACTCTGTAGTTTGCCCAGGTCGGCTTTAGTGAAAAGTTGTGAAGAGAGTACGTCATTATGGGTATCAACAAGGAGATGCTTTTGCGCCTGCGTTTTAAGCACTACAAGCAGGAGTAATGAAAATAGGAGTGATTTCATATCGTTATGTTTTACCGGGGGTTATTGGCTTTAGAAATGATGATTTATCGAATATACAGAATTGGGACTGTTTTATGGAAAGGTGATGAGCCCATTCCAGTGTTAATTGTGTAAAGGAAACGTTTTATTTTTTTTGGATTAAAAAATAGTGGCTCAGCTTCAATGGATTAGAGCCGAAATTTCAAATCTGTGAATTTTTAAGATGGTTTTTAATTAAATAACGTATATTTGCAATCCCGAAAGCAACCAAGCATACTTTATGTTAAGTAGCAGCAGGGTTTGGACCGGTAGTTCAGCTGGTTAGAATGCCGCCCTGTCACGGCGGAGGTCGCGGGTTCGAGTCCCGTCCGGTCCGCAAAAAGCGAAAATTTATTCAAATTGAATAGATTTTCGCTTTTCTGTTTTATATCTGTGTATACTGATCATAATCTGTTAAGTTCTGGTTGAAATGTTTCGGATTTAAATCGCGGATGAGGATACTATCCTGTGCTTTACCAATAAAGGAAAGAGATGTTAAACACAGAATAAATGCAATTAGATCTCTTTTCGTAATTCGTGTTTTATGGTTAGTAATATGGTTTTTTACGGTAAATGATTTGGCACCGAATAAAACGGATGACTAAATAAGGGAGAATATATTAATAAGTATAACAATACAGGTTTTTAATTCAGCAATATACTTATCGAGCTATGTCCATCTCCGTACGGTTTTTTTTAAACGCCATCAATATTAGCGTTGCTACAGCATCAGAACAAAGAAGTGTTTTCACTGGTAGTACGTGTATAGCATTTTAATAAAGCATCCCCTTTCTGGATTATAAATATTGATATAAAATGAATTATATTAGTACTGTGCTCATTCTGCATTTTTAGTAAAGCCTTTTTTGTTTTAATCTTATCTACAGGATATTATGAAAACACTACGCTCTTCTCTCGTCAAGATACTTCTGGTTCTACTTCTAGGTCAATATCCCTTGCCCGGCATGGGACAGGGAAGCTTTAGGCCACGTCCTTTACCGCATGCACGTGTAAGGGAGATAGAACGGATTAAAAAAGAATCCCATTCGACCTCAGCAAAGCAAAGAGAAGCAGAACGAATAGAAGCAGAACGAATAGAACGGGAGCATAAAATCAAAAAGGAAACGGCTCTTAAGGGAGAATCTTTGAGAAGAAAAAACCCTGTAATAAAATCAGTAGATACTAAACAATAATTTTATATTTTTAATCCATCTTCTGACATTATTTTTGACTTCGTTCTTAGTGGTCAATTTATCAGGAATCGGGAGGCAGTTTAACTGGAATGTACAATTTATTAAATGGGAAAATTAAACCCTTTGATCAGGCATCATTTACTTGTTGGGACTTTCATCAGTATTTGGCTTTTTATTTTTGCTTTTTTTATAAGGCCATTTGATGATGGAACAATAAGCTTTAAAACGTGGTCTATTATCAGTGTTGGGTTTAGCCTAATTGCATTTTTATGCTATGGGTTACTTGCTATAATTCAAAAAAGCATTTATCAAAAGCTCTCAAAATGGAATATTGGTCTTGAAATCATTAGCCTTGTCTTTTTTCAATTGCTTTTTTCTGCAGGTACCTATTACTTTTACAAAAGTCCGATCCTAAATGGGGGATATAATCTTATTAATTTTTTGACGATAATAATCCTTAGATCAGCTTTGATATCAACTCCGATATTAGTTTTGGCAAGGATATATATGGTTAAATTAATTCCGCCCAAAGACGATAACATCATTATTAGAGGAGAAAACAAATTGGATATTTTAAAAATAAAGATAAGTGACCTGGTCTGCGTTTCTAATGCACAGAATTATGTAGAGATTTTCTTTATGGATGCGAACCAGATAAAAACAAAATTAATCCGCAGCACGCTAAAAAAAATTCAGAATGATTTTGACTTTTTAATTCAGATCCATCGTTCTCATTTGATAAACCCATCACATTTTAAGAGCTGGAAAAATCAAGATACCATTTCTCTAACCCAGATTGAACTTCCCGTTTCCAAAAATTATAAAGAACACTTGCTGTCCTTATAATTTTCGTACCTAAAACCACATACTCCATACCTAATCTCCCGTTTTACGCTATATAGCGATGAATTTGCATTTATTTGCCTCTTAAATAAAAACAGATAATCTATGAGAAAACTATGGTTTAAGAGAGTTCTATATGCAGCTGTAATATTATCAGTCCTTTTTATTGGTATTTTTATATGGGCAAACAATGAATTAAATAAAGTCCTGGGCAAATCCACCAAAGTCATCAATATATCTTCGATTGTAAAGCCGTCTGGAACAATTCAGATAAAAAACACCAATGTACTCTCGGAAGACTGCAGCTATTTTA
This sequence comes from Pedobacter steynii, assembly GCF_001721645.1. Taxonomy (NCBI): domain Bacteria; kingdom Pseudomonadati; phylum Bacteroidota; class Sphingobacteriia; order Sphingobacteriales; family Sphingobacteriaceae; genus Pedobacter; species Pedobacter steynii. Next base: position 1,538,146 of record NZ_CP017141.1, read on the forward strand.
TAAAAAATCAAGATGTAATTATAAGAGATGGCGTAATCATACAATTAGGCCAAAATCAACTATTGGATAGCACAGCAACAATAATTGATGGCACAAACAGATACCTGATTCCAGGGCTCGTAGACAGCCATGTTCATTTAAAAGAAAGCAGGAATGATTTATTTTTATATTTAGCTAATGGTATCACTTATATCAGAGAAATGGCCGGAAGGCCTATCGCCCTGGATTGGAGAAAGTCAATAGAAAAAAACGGTGTTGGCCCAAGAATGTTTATTGCCTCACCACCCATATTTAGCGAGAGTGGATTCACAGGTTATTATTACAGTTGGACAAGGCAATCCATCAATTATTCGACTAAAACTGATGCAGAAAAAGGAATAAAAAAGATTAAGGAAAAAGGCTATGATGCAGTTAAGATGTATGGTTTTGTAAATCCCGAAATGTTTAAAACCACAATAGGAATTGCTAAAGAAAACCAAATCCCTGTTATTGGTCATATCCCTTTAGTTAATTTAGAAACTTTTTATCGATCAGGTCAAAAAGAAGTTGCCCATATTGAGGAAATAACGGTAAAAACTATTGATGAATTTGGAAAACCAATATCCAAAAACCAAAAAGAATATCTCAAATTTTTAGAAGTACGTTCAGACCAGATTGCAAAAAAACTAAAAGAGAATAATATCAGTGTCACTTCAACTGTCTGGTTATGTGAAAGTTTTTTAGATCAGAGATTTAACTTAAAGTCTAAGCTTAAAGAAATAGAACTGAAATATGTTAATCCAAAAGTTATTGAAGGAACTCCACTTTACAAATTGGGCTGGCTTCCCGGTAAAAATGGATATGAGTATGATGGGAAAGAAAATCCTGACGCAAGAAAATTATCGTTGCGTTACTGGCAAACTTATGCTTCAGCTATTCACATGATGACCAAAGCACTGGTTGATAATAAGGTAACAATTATGGCTGGAACCGATGCGAATGTAGCCACTGTTGTCCCTGGTTTTTCTCTTCATAACGAATTAGAATCCTTATCTAAATCCGGAATGACAAATTCACAGACACTCTATTCAGCAACCGTTGCCCCGGGTAATTGGATGAAAAGTAATACCGGGAAAATAAAAACTGGATATCGTTCAGATTTGGTGCTCCTTACAAAAAATCCATTGAAGGACATTAAAAACACAAAGAGTATAGAGTATGTTTTTTTCGAAAAATATATGATTAGTAAGATCCAAATCAAAACTATATTGAAAGCTATAGCAGATGCAAACAATGAAAACAGAAATATAAAGATTGACGAATACTTACAATGAGCCATCTCTCGTAGTTAGGCATTCAGTTGTCTTCCCGATACATATTTTGTGTTGGAGTGTTTGGTGAAAGGTGTTCGATAAAATCCCGTCCGCTATTCTTTTGAGTAAAAAACTCATTTTCGGTCCCTTACTTTTCCCTTTTTTTACCTGAGAAATTTTTAAGAGTGATTTAGGTATTTGCTTTAATTATCTCTGTTTCAATGCTTTGTTTTATTTTTTTGATCATTTAATAATAATAAAAGAGGGGCTATGGGTTCGATTGTAGGTCCGCTCAGCCCGCAAATTTTAAATCAAAACATTGAAAAGCCTGCATCATACGATAGCAGGCTTTTTTGTATAGGAGTTTTTTTGGGGCAATATGGGTGCATGTTTTACTTTGCTGTTTACGGAATTGATGCTTCAGCTTTTTCAGTCCATCGATATTTATTGGCATATTTCTGATCGTCTTTTACCGTTTTATACTTAATGTTTTCTCTGTTAGCTACCAGGTAATATTGAATTAAATCGTGATATTGTTCATTGGAATAAAAAACGAGTGTATTGTTTTTATCCCAAGTCCCATACAGGATATAATCAGAGCTATTATCTGCTATGAAATAATTTCCATATTTCGGGATTCCTCCTCCTTTAAGGATTACAGAAATATGGATGAAGCCTGGAGTATCTTTTACATACCTATATGCAACTAATTCATGTTTTCTATCGGGAGAGGTTTCCCGATGTTCAATTTGTAAATGATAATCGGATCCGGTATAATCTAAAGGGGAAACCTTTACAGAGATATTATTTATCTTTGTATCTGTAATTTTTATTCTCTCCCCTGATCTTAGGAAAGGTATTATATCCACTTTTGCGGATATAGTTTTGTTATCAATCCACTTTGTATAAATAAGGGTGTTCGGAAGAGAGGATGATCGTAAATCCTTCGTGGTATCAACTGTTTTTAACACCGCAGTTCCTGCCTGACCGGATCCAAAGGCGCCTTGGTCAATGCTGTAATTAATTAAAATCATAGAACTATCGGGGGAAAGCTCTCTGTAATTCTCGATAAAATCCTGATCAACCATAAATATACTTTCGTTTCTGTCATATAGGGTACAGGAAGGAAAACATATTAGTATTATGTAGGTAGTTTTCAAGTTTAGGAATAAACATCCTCGACTATACTTCATATTCCAATGATAAGAATTGCTTGATACATGACGGTTTGCTCCATTCAAAATATGATGTTTTTCGCCGAGCAGGGGGCAAAATCATACGCATATTTACAAGCATCATATCTTTATAAGCTATATCCATAACCCTGGGCTTCCGTTTTAAACCATTCATACAAGACAATCATTGCCACGATGAATATACCGATAAAAACATACAGCCATTTTTTATCTCTTGGGGACTGAGGATTTATATCAGAAGGACGGATCAATGCATAGTACAATCCAAATATCAATAATACCGGACCAAGCATCATCGCTTTCATAGAATAAGAAATTGATGTCGCGTGTTCGGCCATTTGCTGTAGCTTTTGATAAATGAAAAAATAGCTACAAACAAAACCTCCTGCGATGAAGAGCAAGCCCAGTAATACCGGCGATACTTTTTTCTTTGGTGTTCTTGAACTATGATTTACGAATTCATAATCTGAATTGGGATCGTTTTCGGGGATTTGCATAAGGTATATTTAAATTAATTTTTACTCAGAACCTGGTCAGCTCTGTCGATTCCTTTAAAGAAAATGTGAATGGTTTCTTCGCCTATAATCATGAAATCCTGGGTTTTCTTGAAAAAAGAATAACTCAGAGGTATCTTTTCACCATCAAAAGCATTGGCTTCTTTGGTGTTGAGCTGATCCCAATCGCCATAGGTGGTTACTCCTTTCTTTAATTTCTCTACAAAGAGCGTGTCAGTGGAAATGTTAATATAACGGAAATACGTATAGTTGTATGTCGGTGAGGGGCCATTTTCATAAATGGCTACCCGATATAGGTCGCCTGGTTGAGGGGCAGCTATATATTCGGAAAGGAGGGCTTTGTTTTCAGTTTGCTTTTGGTTGGTCCTTTGGGCAAGAAGGTAAACAGTGCCGGCAACAATAGCTAAAAAAGCAGCCAATAAAAGCGGGTTGATCAGAAGGCCTTTCCATAGGCTTAAGGGTGTCTTTATCTCTTTTTTCCTTTGATAATACCGTTGTTCAAGTTCATCGGTCCAATTGGTAGTGGGTATTTTCTGCTGACAATTGATACATTGAGCGATCCCATACTTATTCTCTGGCCACATAGGCATCAGAAACCAGGCATATTTTTGAAATATGGCCAATTCTACTCCACCGTTTGACCGGCATAAAGGACAGGTTAGGTCGGGGCAGGAGCTGACCTGATATTTTAGGGTTCTGATCTGGTAAATAAAAAACATTTAACTATTGATGTGGGGGGCATTGAATATAATAAACAAACTTACTCAATATTATCATTTTTAGTAATAGATGTAAATAGAATACAAAAAAGTATCTTGTAGCGTAGTATTCTTCGTTGTTTGCATATCCTTTCTTTTTACTGCCCCGGTTTTTTTGCTTTATATTGGATGTGGTAAAAGAGTAACATTTAAAAAATGCCTTTTTATAGGCCTTTTTAGCTTATGCAAACGTTTGTGTAAATTTAATGATGCGGTTCCTTAATGGGGGTAAAGCAGAAAACGTTCCTGGATTTTAGAATAAGAACAGCTCTTAATGTAAATGCTTGTTTCCTGAAAAAATGATTTATTTGTCTTTTTTACAGCATGTTATGGCTGTGTTAGGTTTTTTATAAAATGTGCAACGATGCATGCCTGGATATATTGTATTGGAACTTAGGGCGAAATTTACCCCGATGAACGAGATCCGTCTTCTGTTTTTTTCTGGAATTCCTGCTTTGAATGTATTGTTTAAATAATTGTTAAATACAGTAAACTTTTTGGCGCTGTTTTATGATTTCTGTTTTTACTTAATTAATGGATATGCTGATTTTAGAAATATCAAACGTTTGCGCTGCGTATTGAAAATAATACAAAATTTAAATCACTTAAATTAGATATAAATAAATTGAATCTGTTTCATTGTTGACCGACCAACAGAATAATTAATTCTGCAACAGTGAGATAGAACCAAACAACCAAATAAAGACCAGGGGTAGCAATGCCTTAAGTTACAACGAGACCCAACAACCTAAACAACCAACAAATGAACATTGCCTATTGGCAAGATCACCCTATCCTTGCCCCGGCTATTTTGAAGCCTGTGCAATAAAAATAAAATCGTGCTTATTATTAAAACTTGAATGATATGGAATTGTATGAATGGGTAATTTTAGTTTTAACTATTGTAGATGGCATGATCGTTCTGGGGATCAGCGGAACGGATAAAAACAGTTAGAACAAAAAAAGGACTGCATAAGCAGTCCTTTTTTATCCGGTTAAGTAAAGAGTTCCTGAAGATCCCGATCTGCGGTAGGGATTTTCTTTAAGAAATCATCAAAACCCGCTCCTTCCTGTGAGCTGTACATGCCATATGCATCTAATATATATCCGATTTGCCCGTCTTTATCCTCTAATAAATAAAGGATAGAATTGTCTCCTGGATCAGACGCCCCTTCAAAACGATATGTTTTTATAATGGATAAATCCTCAGGGTTGTAAATTTTATTGACGCCAACACCTTGCATTTTACCATGATCTGTCATCTTGATTTCGTTGTCCAGGCCTTTAAGCCTTAATTTTTCTAAAATCTGGCTAAGCGTATTCATTTCTACTGGCTGTTCCATAATGATTGATGTTTTATACTTAATTAAACAACGGCATTGAAAAAAGGTTTTTTGTTTATGCAATACTGTCCGGTTTGTCATCATGATTGAAACTTAGAACTATGGCAACCTTAAACGTTCCTCAAAATGGCCAGGCCATGAAGGGAAAATCCAGAACCAGAAAATCCGCACCTTCAGTAGACCTGACTGCAATGGTGGACCTGGCTTTTCTTTTGATCACCTTTTTTATGCTGACTACTTCGTTATCTAAATCTCAGGCGATGGAGATTGCCAAACCGGTGACTGAAGTTCCCGGTCAGCCTTATCCGGCCTCACGCACGCTCACTTTAGTCCTTGGGAAAGGCGATCAGATCATGTGGTATAAGGGGGAGCCAGGAAAGTCGGAGCCGTATAAGACCACTTTTTCTGCAATTCATAAAGTATTGAATCAAAATAGACAAGGAATCGCCCAAACGCATGGAAATGATCCTTCCAAGTTTATGATCGTGATCATTAAGCCAACTGAGAAATCTACCTATAAAAATTTTGTAGATGCTTTAGATGAAATGAAAATTTCGGATGTGAAGTCTTACCTGATTGATGATGGTGGCTTATTGGATAACGAGGAGCTCTTAATGAAGAATTTTGGATTGTTATAAATATTAAAAAAGGCGTACCTAAGTTCCAGGTACGCCTTTTTTGAGTGTTAAAATCTCTTATTCTTATAATGAAAAAGCAGCTTTTACTTTATCTACGAAATCAAGTTTTTCCCAGGTGAATAATTCAACTGTTACTGTCTTTTCTTCTCCGTTTGGAGTTCTGAAAGTTTTGGTAACTGTTTCTGGTTTACGGCCCATGTGTCCATAAGCAGCAGTTTCACTGTAAATCGGGTTTCTTAATTTTAGACGTTGCTCAATAAAGTAAGGACGCATATCAAATAAACCTTCTACAATTTTAGCGATCTCGCCGTCTGTTTTGTTTACTTTTCCTGTTCCGTAAGTATTGATGTAGATTCCCATAGGTTTTGCAACACCGATTGCATAACTCACCTGAACAAGGATTTCTTCAGCAACACCTGCAGCTACCAGGTTTTTAGCAATATGACGGGTAGCATAAGCGGCACTTCTATCTACTTTACTAGGATCTTTTCCGGAGAATGCACCACCACCATGAGCACCTTTACCGCCATAGGTATCCACAATGATTTTACGGCCTGTTAATCCGGTATCTCCGTGTGGTCCACCGATTACAAACTTACCGGTAGGGTTGATATGGTACTCAATCGCATCATTAAATAAATGTGCGTACTGAGGGTATTTAGCTATAATTCTTGGAATCAGGATCGTTACAAGATCGTTTTTGATTTTTGCAAGCATCGTAGATTCTTCATCAAAATCATCGTGTTGGGTAGAAATTACAATGGCATCAATACGAACAGGCTTATTGTTGTCATCGTATTCCAAAGTCACTTGTGATTTGGCATCCGGACGTAAATAAGTGATTTCGTTATTTTCGCGTCTTAAAGCGGCCAGTTCCTGTAATAATTTATGAGAAAGGTCAAGGGCTAAAGGCATATAGTCTTCAGTTTCGTTGGTTGCATAACCAAACATCATTCCCTGATCACCCGCACCTTGTTCTTCTTTGCTACTTCTGTCAACACCTTGGTTAATGTCTTGTGATTGCTCATGTATGGCGGAAAGAATTCCGCAAGAGTTGGCCTCAAACATGTACTCACTTTTAGTATAACCAATTTTTTTGATTACATCACGTGCAATCTGTTGCACATCAAGATAAGTTTTTGATTTTACTTCACCTGCTAAAATAACCTGACCGGTAGTAACAAGGGTTTCACACGCAACTTTTGACTCTGCGTCAAAAGCAAGAAAATTATCAATTAATGCGTCGGAGATTTGATCTGCGATTTTATCTGGGTGACCTTCTGAAACAGATTCTGATGTAAATAAATATGACATCTTAAATAATTAATTTTGTGATAAACAATTATATAAAATGGCCGCTGATCCTGCAAAACAGGGAGTAAAATGAAGTGAAAATAGGTTAGCACTTTTTTTTACGTGGTTGCAATCCCGCTATTTTTGATGATAGCATCGCAAATCAGTCCACTTTAATGTTGCAAAATTACTATATATATTCAAATAGTCAAAAAATATCAATTATTTTGTACCGTATTTAAACCAGCGTTTTGTCAAAATCGAATATTTTATTTATTATCAATCCCATCTCGGGAGGAAAGGATAAGCTGAAAATCCCGGCACTGATCGATGCAAATTTGGACCGTTCCAAGTTTAATGCGAATTATAGCTTTACGGAGTATATTGGCCATGCCTCAGAGATTGCTGAGGAAGCAGCGAATAAAAATTTCGACATTATTGTTGCCGTGGGCGGGGATGGAACGATCAATGAGATCGGGACGAAGGTGATGCAGCAAAATAAGATCCTGGGAATTCTTCCATTTGGTTCGGGGAACGGATTGTCCCGGTTCCTGAAAATTCCGATGAATACCGCCAAGGCCATTAAAGTGATCAATGACTGTAACGTCCGGGTAATTGATACGGCGAGATTTAATGACAAGTGCTTTTTTAATATGGCGGGGATGGGATTTGATGCACACATCAGTTCTGTTTTTGCCGGTAATAAGTCCCGTGGGCTTTCGGGATACCTGAAACTCGGGTTCCAGGAAATGCTCAATTATAAGCCACAGGTTTACCATATATATATAGACGGTAAGGAGTATATCCGAAAAGCATTTGTGGTGAGTGTGGCCAATTCTTCGCAATATGGAAATAATGCCCATATTGCTCCAAATGCATCTATTACAGATGGCTTATTAGATGTTTGTATTATCAAAGAATTTCCGATATACAAAATTCCGGTACTGGCTTATCATATGCTAAATGCCTCTGCGGACCAATCTGATATGGTAGAGATCATCCAGGGAAAAGAGATCCGGATCAATCGAATGTCTAACGATGCCATACATATTGACGGGGAGCCTTTTTTTATGGGTAAAGAAATAGAGGTCTCCATTGCTCCGTTATCATTAAATATCATTACACCTGATTATGAAAGCTAAAAAGAAAATATTGAATGATTTTGGAGGGATTATGTTTTCTACAGACCCTTCTTTTATATATGAGTCTGATGCCGAAGAATCCAATGAACCAATTCCTAACCAACAGCAGGACCTGCGGGTAACGCTGGACCGGAAAAACCGTGGTGGTAAAGGGGTTACTCTGGTGACCGGTTTTATCGGCAGTACTGATGCGCTGGAGACGCTGGCTAAAATGTTAAAGTCTAAATGTGGAGTAGGAGGGGCGGCAAAAGATGGAGAGATACTGATTCAGGGAGACTTTAGAGATAAGGTGCTACTTCTTCTTCAGAAAGAGGGATATAAAGTCAAAAAATCCGGAGGGTAATTAGTCCCTTTAATTATTTTGTAATTTACTTATTTACAGGCAATTGTGTGTTAGTGTAAGGCGAACAATAAGTAAAATTTTTCCTGCAAAAGCACTGCTTTTCCCTTTTTATCTGTATAACTTTGCCTCACTAACTTATTTATTTATGAGCAAAGCACTTACGCTTAAGCCGGATTTAAGCTATTTGAATTTGAATTCAGATCAATCCTTATACCAGCTTGATGTAGCACAATTGGTTGAAGAGGCCTTGAAAAATGGAGAAGGAACACTTGCTGATACCGGAGCATTGGCAATCGATACGGGTAAATTTACCGGTCGTTCTCCAAAAGACAGATTTATTGTTTGCGATAGTCAGACAGAGGAATCCGTTTGGTGGGGGGACATTAACATTAAATTTAGTCCTGAAAACTTTGATGCGCTTCTGGAAAAGGTAACTAACTACCTTAATCAGCAGAAATATTATGTGAGGGATGCCTATGCATGTGCGGATGAAAGTTATAAAACTACCATCAGGGTAGTCACAGAGACTGCTTATCAGAATTTGTTTGCAAATAACCTGTTCTTAAGGTTTGGTGAAGAAGAAGTTACAGAAACGCCGGAATGGACAATCATTGCTGCTCCGGGTTTTCTTGCTAACCCTGAAATCGATGGTACACGCCAGGGAAATTTCTCCATATTGAATTTTACTAAAAAAATGATCCTTATCGGTGGGACAGGCTATACCGGTGAGATTAAAAAAGGAATCTTTTCTGTACTTAATTTTATTCTTCCGGAGCAAAGGAATACCTTATCTATGCATTGTTCTGCTAATGTGGGCGCAGCTGGTGATACGGCAATTTTCTTTGGTTTATCCGGAACAGGAAAAACAACTTTATCTGCTGATCCTGAAAGAGGGTTGATTGGAGATGACGAGCATGGCTGGGGTAGAGATACTATTTTCAACTTTGAAGGAGGATGTTATGCCAAATGTGTGGATCTTACCGAAGAGAAAGAGCCTCAGATTTTCAAAGCGATCAAATTTGGATCCTTACTGGAGAATACCAATTATTTCCCTGGAACAAGAGCGGTAGATTTCACAAATATTGAGAAAACAGAGAATACAAGAGTAGCTTATCCGATTCATTACATCGATAATGCAGTCAATCCATCGATTGCAGGAATTCCTAAAAACATATTTTTCCTTACTGCAGACGCCTTTGGCGTGTTGCCTCCAATTTCGAAATTAACTCCTGGTCAGGCAATGTTTCACTTTATTTCAGGATATACTGCGAAGGTTGCCGGAACGGAAGCTGGTGTTACAGAGCCACAGGTGACGTTCTCTGCCTGTTTTGGTAAAGCATTTTTACCACTGCACCCTACAAAATATGCATCTCTTCTGGGTGAAAAGATGCGTGCACACAATGTAAATGTCTGGTTAGTAAACACCGGATGGAGTGGTGGTGCATATGGGGTTGGAAAAAGGATGAAACTGGGATATACCAGGGCTATGATTACTGCTGCCTTAAGAGGAGAGCTGGAAAAAGAAAACTTTAATGCAGATCCCATCTTCGGATTACACATTCCTGATGCCTGTCCGGGCGTCCCATCAGAAATATTACATCCGAAAAATACATGGGAAGACAAGCGAAAATATGACCAGAAAGCGAATGAACTGTCGTTGGCATTTGTGAACAATTTTAAACAGTTTGAAGCCTATGCAAGTGAAGAAATGCTTGCTTCATTCCCTAAAGTTGTCGAAAACGCGCCTTAAAGCATTTTTTTTGCTCAAAAATTTGCATTTCTATTTTTTTTTAGTTTTAATTGTGAAAGATTGTCTCCACACCGAGACAATCTTTTTTAATATACGCCGATACGGACAGGGGGGAGATATCTCAAAGGGAAGGAACTAACGATTATTTAATTTGGAATTAAAATCAAAGTTATAAATTTGTTCTTACAACAATTGTTTGTAATGATCGTTGTGTGTATTACGGAATAATAGTCTAAATTTAAAAAACACAAGTACTAAAAACTAAAAAACTAAAAAAAAATGGCAAACGCACCAAAACCAACAACAGTTAAAAAAGAAAGCTCATCTGCTTCGAATTTATTCGCAACATTGACAATTCCTATCTGTATCATCATCGGGATTCTGATTTACAAATTTATTTTAGGTGATAGAGGTAACTTTATTGATGGAGCAGATCCGGATTTGCACGAAACACTTCCAAAAGTGGGTAACTATGCGGGTATGGCTTACAAAGGGGGTCCAATTGTACCGGTATTAATGGGTATGTTTTTAATGGTTATCGTGTTCTCTATTGAGCGTATGATTGTTATTGGAAAAGCAACTGGTAAAGGTAGTTTAGATGCTTTTGTTAAGAAAGTACAAGGACTTTTAAACTCAAACAACATCGAAGGTGCTATGGCTGAGTGTGACAGACAACAAGGTTCTGTGGCTAACGTAATTAAATCTGGTTTGAAAAAATACAGAGAAATGGAAGTTGAGCCAAACATGGATACAGATCAGAAATGTTTAGCTATCCAGAAAGATATCGAAGAAGCAACTACATTAGAAATGCCAATGTTGGAGCAAAACTTAACTGTAATTGCAACATTAGTATCAGTAGGTACATTAACAGGTCTATTAGGAACAGTAACAGGTATGATCAAGGCCTTCGGTGGTTTGGCTAACTCTGGTGCTCCGGATCAGGCTGCATTAGCAACTGGTATCTCTGAGGCTTTGATTAACACAGCAACTGGTATCGGTACTTCTACATTCGCGATTATCATGTATAACATCTTGACTTCTAAAATTGATAAATTGACTTATGCAATTGATGAAGCAGGTTTCAGCATCATCCAAACTTACGCTTCTACGCATAAATAAAAAATAATGTATTTTTTTTTACCGGCTTTATGGAAAACCGGAAGAATTAACATCATTAGTTAAATACATAAGTAATTTTTAAAATTATGCCAAGAGCAAAGGTTCAAAGAAAGAGTACTGCGATAGATATGACCGCCATGTGCGACGTATCTTTCCTATTGCTTACTTTCTTTATTTTAACAGCAACAGCACGTCAGCCTGATCCTTTGGATGTTACTATCCCTTCATCGACTTATAAACTTAAAGTTCCTGATTTGGACATGGGTATATTGTCGATCGGAAAAGGCAAAGTGTTTTATGAGATCGTTGGGAATGACATTAAAATGTCGACCCTCGACAAAATGGGTGAGAAATATGGCGTTAAGTTCACTCCTGAAGAGCGGAAACGTTTTGGTGTAATCGGCTCTTTCGGTGTTCCAATTCAGAACTTAAAGCAGTTTATCATGATGAATGGTGATGAACGCACCAAGTCGGGTTTACAAAGTGGTATTCCTGCAGATTCAACAAACAATCAGTTGGCTGAATGGATCCTGCAATCACGTACCTCGGTAGCAGAGCTACATTCTACTTCAATGCGCGTAAGTATTAAAGGCGATGCGAAGGAAGAATACCCTGCAGTAAAAAAGATCGTGGATATTCTGCAAAAGCAAAAAATCAACAAATTCAGTTTAATCACATCCGCCGAAGGCGATGCTAAATAGAAATATATCATGGCAGAATTAGATACCTCCGGCGGGGGGAAAAAGGATAAGAAAGTCAGAACCAAGAAAGCCAATACCAAAGTCGATTTAACAGCGATGGTGGATTTAGCCTTCTTGTTGATCACTTTCTTTATGTTAACCACCTCCCTGTCAAAACCAATTGCAATGGATATTGCAAAACCTGATAAGGATGATAAATCTACAGAAAGGAACGAATTACGTGCTTCCGAAACAATGACTATATTATTGGGTAAAAACAATAAAGTAGCCTGGTACATGGGAGAAGCGGGTAAATCAAAACCTAATGTAGAAGGATTTGCTGAGCTCAGAAAATCAATATTAGCTAATAAGAAAAAAGTAGCTGAAGGTACTGGCGGAAGACAAATCATCATGGTGATTAAGCCAACTTCAGGAGCTACTTACAAAAACTTCGTTGATGTTATGGATGAATTAGCGATCACTAAGATCTCTACTGCACCCGCAATCGACGATGAGAACATTACTGATGCTGAAAAAGATTTCATGAAGAGTGCTGGAATTTTATAATAAGAGAATTAAAAATATTAAATAGTAAGCTATGTTAGGTTCTAAAATAGATTTATTGAAACGGGAGTGGCTTGATGTAGTATTTGCAAACAAAAACAAAGCCTATGGCGCTTACGAGCTTCGTAGTACGAGTGCTGCAAATACCACTAAGGCTTTACTTATCGCCTCTACCATCTTTGTAGTTGCGTTTGTATCTCCTAAGATTTTCAACTTAATCAAAGGCTCTTTGCCTGAAGAGGAAGTTGTGAAACAAGTAGAGGTAGTGGTTGCGCCACCGCCGCCGGTGAATCCGGATACCCCTCCACCGCCACCGGTAGAGCCTCCGCCACCGAAGCAGGATCAGATCAAATTCCCTCCTCCGATTGTAAAACCGGATAATGAGGTAATTGATAAAGAGCCTGTTCAGATCGAAGATTTGAAAAAAGCAGATCCGGGTCAGAAAACGATCGAAGGTGATCCTACAGCTGATATTGTTATTGCCGGTCCGGTTGGAGATGGCCCTAAACAAGCAGCAGTAGTTGAAGATACCAAGGTATATGACTTCGTGAGTATTGAAACACAGCCAGGTTTCCCTGGAGGTATGGAGAAATTCTACGCTTATTTGAAAAAAGCGGTGAGATATCCGGCAATGGCTCAGGAGAATAACATTCAGGGTAAAGTATTCTTATCTTTCGTAGTAGAGAAAAATGGAGACTTAACCGACATCAAAGTAGAAAGAAAACTTGGTGGTGGTACAGATGAAGAAGCGATCAGAGTATTGAAAGCAAGTCCGCGTTGGACTCCGGGTATCCAAAACGGAAAACCGGTACGTGTGAAGTATAATATTCCAATCAGCTTTACCTTATCACAATAGAATAAAAGAATGTTTAACTTGAAAACATTTAAACAGAAATCGCCTCAACAGCGATTTCTGTTCATTTTAGGCCTAGTGATGTTTACTTTTTATCTGATCCTTGGATTGTTATTGATCTTCTGGAAAGATATTCCTTTTGAAATACAAAAAACTTACCGCATCCTGTTCGGCCTTTTGCTAATCGCTTATGCTGCAATTAGATTCACCCGTTTGATTAACCAAAAAAACGATTAAATGAAGCGATCATAAGTTAATATTCTATTGATAACTTATGATGGTGCCATAAAAACATATAAATAGTTAAAATCAAATGAAACATCTAAGTCTGATATTATTGTTATTTGTTTTCGCAGCCTGCAAACGGTCTGTGAAGAAAGAAAATACGGTGGAACAGAGCCGCACCACCGGGGATGTGAAAATACTGGTAGACGAGTCGTTTTCCAGGGTGCTGGCAGATCAGATTGCTGTATTCAATACAGATTATCCAAATGCAGAGTTTAAGGTTGTTGAGGGCAATGAAAATAAGATTGTCCCGACATTTTTAAACGATAGCATCAGGGTGATTATCCTTTCCAGGATGCTGAGACCGGATGAAGATAAAATGTACCGGAACAGAAGCATTGTGCCAAGAACATCCAGATTTGGAATTGATGGCATTGCATTGATTACAAATGTGGCGGATGTAGACAGTAACATTACTGTTAATGAAGTGATTGAAATTTTAAAGGGAACATCAAAAAGTAGTAAGCAACTGGTGTTTGACAACGCTTATTCCAGTACGCTGCGCTATTTTAAAGAACTTGCCGGTATCACAAAGCTTCCTGAAAAAGGAGTTTATACCTTACAGAACAATAATGATGTGATTAAATACGTTGCGGATAAAAAGGACTTTATTGGGGTAATTGGCGTCAATTGGCTAATCTCCAACAGCAAAGAAATGGAAGAATCTATTTCTAAAGTAAAAATGATGGGGGTAAAGAATTTAGCAGGCAAAAAAGGGGATGATGCCTTCTACAAGCCCATTCAGCAGCATTTAATCAGTGGCGTTTATCCATTTTTAAGGAACATTTATATCATAAATGCAGAGGGACGTGAAGGTTTAGGCACAGGTTTTGCAAACTGGTTAGTAAGCCCTCGGGGACAGTTGATTGTCCTCAAGTCCGGACTAGGTCCGCATAAGATGATGCCGAGAGAATTTAATTTTAAGAATACAAACTAAATTTTATATTTGAAAAATGAAGCCTGTACAACCAGCTTCATCACAATTAAAAAACAATCGTGAACCATGAAAATGACAAAGAAAGCAATAACCTTAAGTTTAGGTTTAGTAGTGATGGGTTCTGCCTCTTTTGCTCAAAGCTTAAATGATGCAAAAAAGGCTGTAGATGCCGAACAGTACCAGAAAGCGACATCGATGCTTAAAGCGTTGGTGAAATCACAAGCTAGTAAAGGAGAAAATTACTTTAATTTAGGTGATGTTTATCTGAGAATGGATTATGTGGATTCTGCAAGAGCAGTATTTACTCAAGGCGTTGCCGCTGATCCAAAAAACTCTTTAAACTATATTGGTTTGGGTGAGGCTGATTTATTTTCAAATAATCCAACTTCCGCAAAAACTAATTTTGATAAAGCAGTAGAGGTATCTTCTAAAAAAGATTATATCCCTCAACTGTATATTGGTAAAGCATATATCGCAACTGATAAACCTGACTTTACCTCAGCGCTTCCTTTCCTTCAAAAGGCGGATGAGCTGGATAAAGACGATAAAGATGCAGAAACATTTTTGGCGTTAGGTGATTATTACGCTTTGCAGAAAAAGAACTCTGAAGCGCTTCAGAACTACATGCGTGCATTGAATATCAATGCAAACCTGTTAAGAGCAACAGTTCAGATTGGTAGAATGTATACCGAATCAAGAGCATTTCCAGAAGCTGAAGAGCGTTTGAAAGAGGCAATTGCTGCTGATGCAAACTACGGTCCTGCTTACAGAGAGATCGCAGAGCTTTATATGCAATGGGCAAATCAGATTGCTACTGAGCAAGCAGCTAAATCTGCATTAGCTTTGACCAACTATAAAAAATACCTGGATCTGACTGATCAGTCGTACGAATCAAAACTGCGTTATGCACAGTTCTTGTTTTATGCAAAAGATTACCAGACTTTAGAGCAGGTGACCAGCGAATTGGCTACCAGCAATCCTAATGATTCAAAAAGTCTTGTGGTATCGAGACTACGTGGTTATTCCGCATACGAGAACAAAAACTATCCAAAAAGTTTAGAATATATGAATGATTTCTTTGCGAAAGTAAAGGATACTTCACGTATTGTAGCTTCAGATTACTTATATCTGGGAAGAGCTTTAATGCAAAACGGAAATGATAGTCTGGCGCTTAAAAACATCGTTAAAGCGGTAGAGAAAGATTCTACAAATGCTGAAGCTTTAGAAGAAGTGGCGATGTCACTTTTCAAAGCTAAAAACTATGCTAAGGCTGGTGATGTGTTTGCTGTTGCGGTTAAATCAAACCCTAATGGGAAAAACGCATTGACTAACTCTTATTATTTAGGGGTAGCTAAGTATTATGACTATGCACTTAAAGATAGAGCGAATCAAAATCCGGATAAGAAGATTTTAGTTGATGCAGATTCTGCATTTGCTTCTATCATCAAATTTAAAAACGACTTTGCTTTAGCTTATGCTTACAGAGCGCGTATCGCAAAATATGCTGACGATGCAAATAACCCGAAATGGTTAGCCGTTCCTTACTACGATCAATTGATCCAATTGGTTACGGTAACTAAACCAGAGCTTGCTGCTTCAGTGCCTAAAGAACTTGTTGAAGCCTATGTGTATACTGGTTCTTACTATGCACAGACTGATAAAGAAAAAGGTAAAGATTACCTGACAAAAGCATTGGCTATTGATCCTCAGAACTCAGGAGCACAAGAGCGTTTAAAACAATTAACTTCACCAGCGCCTAAGAGCCCGGTAAAGAAAAAGTAATAATTTCGAATAAAAGAAAAAGGCAGGGTTGATATCCTGCCTTTTTCTTTTAATTTTGTCCCAAATTTAATATCATGGAAACCCAAAGTGTACCTGTAGATTTTTTACCTATTGTATTTCAAGTTATTGTTGCTTTAGGATTTGTTGTTGTTACTTTAATTGCAACACATTTTTTAGGCCCTAAAAGAAAGACTGCAGATAAATTATCAACTTTTGAGGCAGGGATTAAAGTAGTCGGGAATGCGCGTCAGCCTTTCTCTATTAAATACTTTCTAGTCGCCATTCTGTTTGTTCTGTTTGACGTGGAGGTGATCTTCATGTATCCCTGGGCAGTTAACTTCAGAGAGCTCGGAATGACCGGTATGGTAGAAATGTTCATCTTTATGGGCACCTTGTTACTCGGTTTTATCTACGTTTTGAAAAAGAAAGCTTTAGACTGGAATTAACCTATTTAGATTGTTTCTAAATGATGTTAGTTTAGGTCATTTGCTTCCAAAATATTGTAAATTTGCGGTTCATTCTTTGTAGGAATGAACCTTTTTTCGTTTTGTATCATGAGTGACATCAATATAGTAGACGCGCCTCCAGGCATAGAAGGATCTGGTTTTTTCGCCACTTCTTTAGACAAAGTAATTGGTTTGGCACGTTCCCATTCGTTATGGCCACTTCCATTCGCTACTTCTTGTTGCGGTATCGAGTTTATGGCTACCATGGGTTCTCATTATGACTTTGGTCGTTTTGGATCTGAACGTTTAAGTTTTTCTCCTCGTCAGGCTGATTTATTAATGGTAATGGGTACTATTGCCAAGAAAATGAGCCCTGTATTAAAGCAGGTGTATTTACAAATGGCAGAACCCCGCTGGGTGATTGCTGTAGGTGCCTGCGCTTCAAGCGGAGGGATTTTCGATACGTATTCTGTACTTCAGGGAATTGACGAGATCATACCTGTAGATGTTTACGTTCCAGGTTGCCCACCACGTCCGGAAGCTATTCTGGATGGGTTTGGTAAGATCCAGGAGCTGGTAAAGAATGAGTCTTCAAGAAGAAGGAATTCAGATCAGTATAAAGAAATGTTGGCTTCATACGGAATACTATAATGACAGAGGTGACAAACAAGGAAATCATTGATGCGCTGACTGAAAAGTTCGGCGGACAAATTACAGGAGTAAATGAACCTTATGGTTTGCTTACCTTAGAGACCACTAAAGATGCCATTATTGAGGTATTAAAGTTTCTGAAAGAAAACAGCATTGCGAATTTTAATTTCCTGACAGATATTACTGCAGTTCATTATCCGGAGAAAAAGCATGGTATTGCGGTGGTTTATCACCTGCACAGCATGGTGAAAAGAATCCGGGTGAGGGTGAAAGTTTTTATTGACGAGCATCATCCGACTATTCCTACCGCAACGGTAATCTGGAATGCCGCAAACTGGATGGAAAGAGAAACTTATGACTTCTTCGGAGTTAAATTTGAAGGTCACCCGGATCTGAGAAGAATATTGAACATGGATGAGCTCGGTGTTCACCCGATGTTGAAGCAATATCCTTTGGAAGACCCAAACAGAGTAGATAAAAAAGACGAATACTTTGGTAGATAAGCACATGAATCACAATCAACCGGTATATACAGATAACGATCCTCAGAATGAGTTGGTTACCCTTAACCTGGGCCCGACTCACCCTGCAACCCATGGTGTTTTTCAAAATGTAATTCAATTAGACGGAGAGCGTATAGTGAGCGGTGTTTCAACCATAGGCTATATTCACCGTGCTTTTGAGAAAATTGCAGAGCATCGTCCATTCTATCAGATTACCCCCTTAACCGACAGGTTAAACTACTGTTCTTCGCCGATCAATAATATGGGATGGCACATGACGGTAGAAAAACTGTTGAATATCCAGATGCCTAAAAGGGTAGATTACCTGAGGGTAATCATCATGGAGCTTTCCCGGATTGCAGATCATATCATCTGTAATACGATCATTGCCCAGGATACCGGAGCTACCACGACCTTCCTTTACCTGTTTCAGTTCAGAGAACACATTTATGAAATCTTTGAGGAAATCTGTGGTGCACGTCTGACCACAAATATTGGACGTATCGGAGGTTTTGAACGCGATTTCAACGATATCGCCTTTTCGAAAATCAATAAATTTTTAAAAGAGTTTCCTGTAGCGTTAAAAGAGTTCGAAAGTCTTCTGAACCGCAACAGGATTTTTATAGACCGTACTGCCGGAGTTGCCCGCGTTAGCGCAGAGCAAGGCCTGGATTATGGATGGACAGGTCCTTTACTGCGTTCTACAGGTGTAGATTATGATGTTCGTGTAAGTGAACCTTATGCTTCTTACCAGGATTTCGATTTTGAAGTTCCTGTAGGCACCAGTGGTGACATTTACGACCGTTACCTGGTACGTAATGAGGAAATGTGGCAAAGCCTTCGCCTGATTGAACAGGGCATGGAAAAACTGAAGAACGAACCTGCTGGTATTTTCCACGCGGATGTTCCTGAGTTTTACCTTCCTGCTAAGGAAGAGGTTTACAACAATATGGAAGCCCTGATCTATCACTTTAAAATTGTAATGGGTGAAATTGATGCCCCTAAAGCTGAAGTTTACCATGCAGTAGAAGGCGGTAACGGGGAATTGGGCTTTTACCTGATCAATGACGGAGGAAGAACACCTTACCGTCTGCACTTCAGAAGACCAAGCTTTATTAATTATCAAATGTTTGCTCCCATGAGTAAAGGTATGCTGTTGTCAGATGCCATTATCAACATGAGTAGCATGAATATTATTGCAGGAGAATTAGATGCTTAAAGTAGAAGAAACACAACCTGTACAGTTCTCATCAGCTTTAATTGAAAAGTTTGAAGAGATCGTTAAGAGATATCCGGAAGGAAAGCAAAAATCTGCTTTATTGCCTATTTTGCATGAAGTACAGGCAGAGCTGGGCTGGTTAAGTCCGAATGCCATGGATAAAGTTGCTGAATATCTGCATATCGAACCTATTGAAGTATACGAAGTGGCTTCATTTTACAGCATGTACTTTTTGAAACCACAGGGTAAATATGTGCTGGAAGTTTGCAGGACAGGACCTTGTTGTCTGGTAGGAGCCGAGAAATTGATGGATCACCTGGAAAAAAGCCTTGGTGTGAAAGAGAATGAGGTGACGGCAGATGGCTTATTTAGCTGGAGAGGCGTGGAGTGTTTGGCAGCATGTGGTTATGGCCCGGTTTTACAGATAGGTCCTGAATATACCTTCTATGAAAACCTGAATGAACAAAAGGTAGACGATTTGATACAAGACTTACGCAAAAAATAATGGCTCGTAAACTATTATTAGAACATATAAACGTACCAGGCATCCATACATTTGATGTCTATCGCCAGAAAGGCGGGTATCGCGCTGTGGAAAAAGCTTTGAAAACTTTAACCCCTGATGAAGTGGTGGAAGAGGTGAAAAAGTCTGGATTACGCGGTCGCGGGGGTGCAGGATTTCCTACGGGAATGAAATGGAGCTTTTTGGCTAAACCTGAGGGAGTAGCACGTTACCTGGTATGTAATGCCGATGAATCGGAGCCGGGAACATTTAAAGACCGTTATCTGATGACCCATATCCCACATGCACTGATTGAAGGAATGATTGTATCCAGCTTTGCTTTGGGTGCAAAAACTTCTTACATCTATGTACGCGGTGAGATGATGCCTCAGATCCGTATTCTGGAGAAAGCAATCGCTGAGGCCAGAAATGCAGGATTTTTAGGTAAAAATATTTTAGGTACAGGTTATGACCTGGAATTATACGTTCAACCAGGTGGTGGTGCTTATATCTGCGGTGAGGAAACTGCATTGTTGGAATCATTGGAAGGTAAACGTGGAAACCCAAGGATCAAACCTCCATTTCCTGCTATTGCAGGATTGTATGGCTGCCCAACGGTGGTAAACAATGTGGAATCTATTGCTGCTACTGTTCCGATCATCAATGATGGTGGTGAGGAGTATGCAAAAATTGGTATTGGCCGCAGCACGGGAACTAAACTGATTTCCGCTTCAGGAAACCTGGTAAGACCAGGGGTTTATGAGATTGAACTGGGCTTGCCGGTAGAAGAATTTATTTATTCTGATGAATGGTGTGGCGGTATTGCGAATGGCAAAAGACTAAAGGCAACTGTTGCCGGTGGATCTTCTGTTCCTGTACTTCCTGCTAATTTAACGTTGAAACTTGCCAATGGGGATCCCCGTTTGATGAGCTATGAATCTTTATCTGAAGGTGGTTTTGCAACTGGAACGATGATGGGCTCGGGTGGTTTCATCGCTTTCGATGAAGATCAGTGTATCGTTAGAAATACCTGGAACTTCTCCCGCTTTTATCACCATGAAAGTTGCGGACAATGTTCGCCTTGCCGTGAGGGTACGGGATGGATGGAGAAAGTCCTTCACCGCCTGGAATACGGTCATGGTAAAATGAGCGATATCGACTTATTGGTGGACGTTTCCAAAAAGATTGAAGGAAATACCATTTGTCCTTTAGGTGATGCCGCAGCATGGCCGGTAGCAAGTGCCATCAGACATTTCAGAGATGAGTTTGAATGGCATGTAAAAGAGCCGGTAAAGAGCTTAGATACGAATTATGGATTGGCAAATTATGCTGAACCAATAGCTAAAGCAGTTAGTACAGAAAATTAACGATCAGACTGAAGTTTCAGAAGCTGTAAGGCCTGAAATGCTGAAGAATGATAAAAGAATATCTTTAACAATGAGTGATACAGTTAAGGTAACCATAGACGGAATAACAGTAGAAGTTGCACCAGGAACCACCATTCTGAATGCTGCAAGACAGATCGGCGGAGATATTGTTCCTCCTGCGATGTGTTATTATTCCAAATTAGAAGGCAGTGGTGGTAAATGCAGAACCTGCATCGTTAAGGTGAGCAAGGGTTCTGAGAAAGATCCTCGTCCGATGCCTAAATTAGTTGCTTCATGCCGTACCACTGTAATGGATGGAATGGAAGTGCAGAATATTACCTCTCCGGAAGTAATTGAAGCAAGAAGCGGGGTAGTGGAGATGTTGTTGATCAACCATCCGCTGGATTGTCCGGTTTGTGATCAGGCTGGGGAATGCGACCTTCAGAACTTAGGTTATGAGCATGGTTTGCAGAAAACAAGATATGAGTTTGAGCGCCGTACTTTTGAACGCATAGATATCGGTGATAAAATCCAGTTGCACATGAACAGGTGTATTCTGTGTTACCGCTGCGTATTTACAGCGGATCAGATTACCAATAAGCGCGTTCATGGTATCCTGAACCGTGGAGATCATTCGGAAATCTCTACTTATATCCAAACGGCTGTCGACAATGATTTCTCTGGAAACGTGATCGATGTTTGTCCGGTTGGTGCATTAACAGATAAAACTTTCAGGTTTAAAAACAGGGTTTGGTTTACTAAGCCTATAGATGCGCACAGAGATTGCCCTACCTGTAGCGGTAAAGTAACGTTATGGTACAAAGGAGAGGATGTATTGCGTGTAACTGCGCGTAAAGACATCTATGGTGAGGTGGAAGAGTTCATCTGTAATACTTGTCGTTTTGATAAGAAAAAGACAGCAGACTGGACTATCGAGCATCCTACGCAAATCAGCGATACTTCCGTAATTGCTTCTAACCACTATGATACTTTAAAACCTTTGCCGGTAATTCAGGATAATGCCAGATTACAGGAAGCAAACAGGATCGAACTAGAAAAAACCACTAAATTCTAATGGATATAGCTTTTGTAATAGAGAAATTTGTACTGGTAGCGATTATTTTCGGTATAAGTTTATTGATAGCCATGTATTCTACTTATGCAGAAAGAAAAGTGGCGGCATTTTTACAGGACAGATTAGGACCGGACAGAGCGGGTCCCTTCGGGATTCTTCAGCCATTGGCGGATGGGGTAAAAATGTTCATGAAGGAAGAGATTATTCCATCGAATGCAAGTAAATGGTTGTTTATGGTTGGACCTGGTCTGGCGATGTTAACTGCTTGTATTGGTACCGCAGTGATTCCATGGGGAAGTCCGATTACCGTTGGTGACCGCATCATTCCTTTGCAGGTAACAGACATTAACGTAGGTATTCTGTACATATTCGGGGTTGTTTCTCTGGGTGTTTATGGAGTAATGATCGGAGGATGGGCTTCCAACAATAAATACTCGTTATTAAGTGCGATCCGTGCGGCATCTCAGAATATCAGTTACGAGATTGCAATGGGTTTATCTATCATTGCCTTATTGCTGGTAACCAATTCTATGAGTATCGGCGAGATTGTAGCCAATCAGCATGGCTGGAGATGGAATGTATTGTATCAGCCTGTAGGGTTTTTACTGTTTATGGTTTGTGCTTTTGCAGAAACCAACAGGGCGCCATTCGATTTACCGGAGTGTGAAACCGAGCTGATCGGTGGTTACCATACGGAATATTCGTCTATGAAACTTGGTTTCTATCTGTTTGCAGAATACATCAATATGTTTGTTTCGGCTGCAGTAATGGCAAGTTTATATTTCGGAGGGTATAACTATCCGGGAATGGACTGGGTATTGACACAAACAGGCCCGGTAATTGGACCGTTAATCGGAACCGGAGTTTTCTTTTTAAAGATCTTTGCTTTTATCTTTTTCTTCATGTGGGTACGCTGGACGATTCCTCGTTTCCGCTATGATCAATTGATGCATTTGGGCTGGAAAATTTTAATTCCTTTGGCCATTGCGAATATTATTGTCACAAGTATTGTGATTGCTGTAATTGAAAAATTTTAACTGTCCGCATTTAGCGGTATAATAAGGAGGTTTAATGGAACCATTAACCAGTAAGAAGAAAGTATTAGAACAAAAGCCACTTACGTTTGCAGAGCGCATGTACCTGCCTGCGATTACTAAGGGCTTGTCTATTACCATCAGCCACTTTTTTAAGAAAGAGGCGACCATCAGATATCCGGAGGTACAAAGAGAATTCTCTACCAATTTCAGGGGAATGCACTCGCTGAAAAGAGATGAAGAAGGAAAAGAACGTTGCACAGCCTGTGGTCTTTGCGCATTGTCTTGTCCTGCTGAAGCGATTACAATGATTGCGGCGGAACGTAAACCGGAAGAAAAAGACCTTTACCGTGAAGAGAAGTACGCTTCGGTATATGAAATCAACATGTTGCGTTGTATTTTCTGCGGATTGTGTGAAGAAGCCTGTCCAAAAGAAGCGATCTACCTGGACGGACCGATTGTTCCTTCAGATTACCTCCGTAAAGATTTTATCTACGGTAAGGATAAATTGGTGGAGCAACCATTGAATAAGAAATAATTAGCATACATAACCTCCGGGTTATTAATATAAACAGTTTAAACATAAATAAATGGGTACATCGGTATTCTATTTTGTAGCAACATTAAGCGTCATCTTTTCACTGATGGTTATCTTTTCCAAGAACCCGGTGCATAGCGTGCTTTACCTGATTGTTACTTTCTTTACATTAACCGTTCATTACATTCTGCTGAACGCACAATTCCTGGCCGTAGTGAATTTCATTGTTTACATGGGGGCCATCATGGTGTTGTTCCTCTTTGTGCTGATGCTCCTCAACCTTAATAAAGATAATGAGCCGCTGAAATCCGGCCTGGTCAAGATTGTTGGGGTAATTGCCGGATGTTGTTTAGTGGTGACGATTATCGGTTCCTTAAAAGCAACAGCAATCTCTGATCCTGTTTTATTAAAGAACCCGAATCTGGGATTGGTAAAGAATTTAGGTAAGGAGCTATTTGGTCCTTACATGTTGCCTTTTGAACTGTCTTCTATCTTATTGTTAACCGCGATGGTAGGCGCAGTATTATTAACTAAAAAAGAAAAAGCGTAGTGGATAATTTAACTCAAGGATTACAGGGTGTGCCGCTTAACCATTATATCTGGTTAAGTGCTATTATTTTCACCATCGGTGTGATTGGTGTATTGACCCGCAGAAATGCCATCGTCATCTTTATGTCGGTAGAATTGATGCTGAATGCAGTGAATTTATTGCTAACCGCGTTTTCGGTACACAGCAATGATCCCTCGGGACAAGTATTTGTGTTTTTTATCATGGTACTTGCCGCCGCAGAAGTTGCAGTAGGACTAAGTATTATTGTGATGGTGTACAGAAATACACAATCTATAGATATAAATGTGTTGAATCGCCTTAAGTGGTAATTAATAAGAATAAAGTAATAACATGATAAATTTAGTTTGGCTGGTTCCCTTAATTCCTCTTTTAGGCTTTGTTATCAACGGCCTGGGAAGAAATACGCTTTCTAAAAACCTGATTGGTTTTATCGGAAGCAGCGTCATATTCATTTCCTTTGCCATCAGTGTAGGTATCTTCTTCGAATTGGGAGCAGATGCGAATAAGTCTCACGAGATCTTCCTGTTCGATTGGATCAGTGCTGGTAAGCTTAATATTCCACTTTCCTTCCTGGTAGATCCATTGAGCTCGATCATGCTGCTGATCATTACAGGAGTAGGTTTCCTGATTCATATTTACTCTATTGGTTACATGCACAACGATGAGGCTTTTGGTAAGTTTTTCAGCTACCTGAACCTGTTTATCTTTTTCATGTTATTGTTGGTATTGGGTTCCAACTATATCGTCATGTTTATCGGATGGGAGGGGGTAGGTCTTTGTTCTTACCTGCTGATCGGATTCTGGTATACCAATAGCAGTTATGCTTCTGCTGCGAAGAAAGCCTTTGTCATGAACCGTATTGGTGATTTAGGTTTCTTATTAGGCGTGTTCTTCATCTTCACTACTTTTGGTAGTGTGGAGTTCTCTAAAATATTCCCTCAGGCAGCAAATATGCTACCTGGAAATGGTACGATCGCTTTAATTGCTTTGTTATTATTCATCGGTGCCTGCGGTAAATCGGCGCAATTGCCTTTGTTTACCTGGTTGCCTGATGCGATGGCCGGACCGACTCCTGTTTCTGCATTGATCCACGCAGCAACGATGGTAACAGCTGGTATCTATATGATTGCAAGATCAAACATTTTGTTTGATTTGGCTCCGATGGTACAACACATTATTGCCATCGTAGGTCTGGCAACAGCTATTGTTGCCGCAATTATTGCCTTAACACAAACTGATATTAAAAAAGTTCTTGCTTACTCTACAGTTTCACAACTGGGGTATATGTTCCTTGGCTTAGGCGTTGGTGCTTATGACGGGGCTTTCTTCCACGTAATTACACATGCTTTCTTTAAAGCGTTATTATTCTTATGTGCAGGTTCTGTTATTCATGCTTTACACCATGAACAGGATATGAGACATATGGGTGGTTTGCGTAAGAAATTGCCGGTAACGTTCTTAACCATGCTGATTGGTACCATTGCCATCGCTGGTTTACCTCCATTCTCCGGATTTTTCTCAAAAGATGAGATTCTGGCTCATGTATATACACACGATAAGGTGATGTGGGCTATTGCAGTCTTCGGGGCCTTCTTAACCGCATTTTATATGTTCAGAATGTTGTTCCTTACTTTTTACGGAAAGTATCGTGGAACGCACCATGCTGAAGAGAAAATTCATGAATCACCAAAATCGATGACCATTCCTTTGATTGTCCTTGCGGTACTTTCTGCTATTGGCGGAATGATCGGTATCCCGGAAGCATTGGGTGGAAATCACTGGTTATCGCATTGGTTGGCTCCGGTCATCAAGCATACTGCGGAGGCCCCTGATCATGCTACGGAATATGCTTTAATGGCTGTTTCGGTAATCGGGGTGCTGGTTTCTATTGGTTTTGCTTATGTGAAGTATATTAAACAAAATCACATTCCGATTCCTGATGAAGGAAAACGGTCTGCACTGGCGAACTTATCTTATAACAAATTCTATTTTGATGAGATATATGATCTGTTAATCAGAAAACCTTTGGATGCACTTTCTACCTTCTTCTACAAAATTATTGACAATAAAATTGTGGATGGTATTGTTAACGGTTTAGGCTGGAGCACTTCG
This sequence comes from Pedobacter steynii, assembly GCF_001721645.1. Taxonomy (NCBI): domain Bacteria; kingdom Pseudomonadati; phylum Bacteroidota; class Sphingobacteriia; order Sphingobacteriales; family Sphingobacteriaceae; genus Pedobacter; species Pedobacter steynii. The sequence goes on from NZ_CP017141.1 coordinate 1,564,654, forward strand.
GAAGCCAGTAAAGGCTTGCGGTTGGTACAGTCCGGAAACGTTGGTTTTTATATCTTTATGATGGTGGTAGGAATCATCTCATTGTTATTGTATACTTATTTATCTCTATAAAAGATCGTTCAACAAAACATAATGGAACAACTTTTACTACTTCTTATATTTCTACCATTGGTTGGCGCCGTGGTTACTGCATTCACAGGAACTGCAGCAAAACATGTTGCTCTGGTTTCAGCAATCCTTTCTTTGGCATTGACTTTAATCACGGTATGTAATTTCACTCCGGATGCCAGTACGCAGTTTGCGGTGAATTATCCATGGATCCAGGATTTGGGAATCAATTTCCATGCAGGAATTGATGGCATCAGTATGATCACGGTTTTATTGACCAATGTACTGGTTCCGATCATCATCCTTTCTGCTTATCAGCATGAGTATAAAAAAGCCAGTGCATTCTTCGCATTGATTTTATTTATGCAGTTTGGCTTGTTACTGGTATTTACCGCAATGGATGCTTTCTTATTTTATATCGGATGGGAAGCTGCATTGATTCCGATTTATTTTATCTGTGCCATCTGGGGAGGTAAAGACAGGATTAAAGTAAACATGAAGTTCTTTGTTTATACGATAGCAGGATCTTTATTCATGCTGTTGGGTATCATCTATCTGTACTTGCAGAATCCTGCCAACAATTTTGACATTCAGGCTTTTTATAATTTGAACCTTGATGCTGTTCAGCAGAGCTGGATCTTCTGGGCGTTTTTCATTGCTTTTGCAATTAAGATGCCTGTTTTTCCGTTCCACACCTGGCAGCCGGATACTTATACACAGGCACCAACACCGGGAACGATGTTGCTATCTGGAATTATGCTGAAAATGGGTATTTATGGCGTCATCAGATGGCTGTTGCCTGTTGCTCCGGAAGGCGTTCAGCAGTGGGGAAATGTAGCGATGGTGTTATCGCTGATCGGAGTAGTTTATGCTTCTTTGATTGCTTTTACCCAAAAAGATGCTAAAAGATTGGTTGCTTACTCCTCAATTGCTCACGTTGGCTTGATCTCAGCGGGTATTTTTGCTTTAAATACGCAGGGTATGCAGGGTGCTATGGTGCAGATGCTGAGCCACGGTATCAATGTGGTTGGTTTATTCTTCGTGCTGGATATCATTGCCAGCCGGATGAAAACAAATAAAATTGCGGAGCTTGGCGGAATAGCTAAACAGGCACCACAACTGGCAATTGTATTTCTGATCATTGTATTGGGAACAGTAGCGCTTCCGGGAACCAATGGCTTTATCGGAGAGTTTCTATTGTTGATCGGAGTATATCAGTACAAAGTATGGGCAGGTGTTTTCGCCGGATTGTCGATCATCTTTGGAGCAGTTTATATGTTCAGAATGTATCAGAACATAATGCTTGGAAAAACCAACGACCTTACCATAGGCTTTACAGATATTAAAGGATCTGAGAAAGTGGTATTGTATGTCATCTGTGCCTTGATCATCGTTTTGGGAGTATATCCTAAACCAATTCTGCATTTGTCAGAAGCCTCGGTACAACAATTAATAGAACAGGTAACACAAAAATTAACATCGGTAAACTAAGCAAATGAATATCATCATAACAATTACTGTTACAGCTTTAGTGGTGCTTTATGCAGGTTTGTTTAAAGCTAAAAAAGCGTTATTACCCCTTACCTTAATTGGTTTGCTTACTTCACTGGCTTTTGTTGCGACCTCATGGAACACCAACCAGACCTATTATGGAATGATGCAAATGGACAATTTTGCATTGGCTTTTGCCGGAATCACCATTCTGGGAACACTTTTTATCTTCTTGCTGACACAAAACTATTTTGCTGAACATAGCGAGAACATAGCCGAATACTTTACCCTGATCCTCTTTGCGCTTGCAGGGATCGTGATCATGGTTTCTTATAAAAATATGTCGATGTTGTTCATCGGTGTGGAAATCATGTCTGTGGCACTTTATATTCTGGCGGGAATCCGGAAGAACAATTTTGCTTCCAATGAGGCTTCCCTGAAGTATTTCCTGATGGGTGCCTTCTCTACAGGTTTCTTATTGTTTGGTATTACCCTAATTTACGGCGCTACGGGATCTTTTGACCTGGAGGCGATCAATCAGTACCTGGTGGGTAATTATAAGAGCATCTCGCCCTTATTTTATCCTGGTGTGATTTTATTGATGGTGGGTCTGTGTTTTAAGATTGGGGCTGCACCTTTCCACTTCTGGACACCTGATGTATACGAAGGAGCACCAACATTGATCACCGCTTTTATGTCTACAGTAGTAAAGACTGCTGGTTTCGCTGCTTTCCTTCGTTTGTTTGCCGATACCTTTGCACCTTTACATGATTTCTGGTTACCTCCATTGATGGTGATCGTATGCCTGACTTTATTCATTGGTAACATCACGGCGCTATTTCAAAAGAATTTCAAAAGAATGCTGGCTTATTCCAGTATTTCCCATGCAGGTTACCTGTTGTTCTCTTTAATTGCATTGACTGCAAGTTCAGCGAATAATGTATTGGTTTATGCCGCTGCTTATACTTTTGCAAGTATCATTGCTTTCGGGGTATTGATTCTGGTAAAACAGAAGACAGGTAACGACAGTTTTGACAGTTTCAATGGCTTGGGAAAACGCAATCCTTTTGCCGCATTCGTGCTTACTGTAGCGATGTTGTCTTTAGCTGGTATTCCCCTTACAGCAGGATTCATTGGTAAATACCTGATGTTCCTGAATGTAATGCATGATTACCAGTTTTATCTGGTTGCTTTTGCCATCTTAAATGCATTGGTAGGATTTTACTATTATTTTAAGGTGATCGTGGCGATGTATTTCAAAGAAGGAACTGACATTGAACTGGAAACTCCTGTACAATATAAAGTGGTATTGGCCTTATCGCTGATCATCACCGTTTTCCTTGGTGTATATCCTTCAGTAATTTTAAATCTGATATAATCATTTCTGTAGATAATTATATGTAGTTTTACGAATAATTGAACTATGCACGATTTCTGGAACTCATTACAGCACTTCATTGATCCCGAAAAACTACTTAAAGAAGGTGGTTTCTATGTTGTAATGTTCGTCATCTTTGCGGAGACGGGTTTGTTCTTTGGGTTCTTTTTACCTGGAGACTATTTACTGTTCCTTGCAGGCATGTTCGTCGCTACGGGCAAATTAGACGTAAACCTATATGTACTGATTGTAGGGCTGATCATTGCCGCAGTATCCGGGAATTTTACGGGTTATTGGTTTGGCCGAAAGACGGGCCCTGTACTGTACCATCGAAAGGACTCTTTCTTCTTTAAAAAACGCTATTTAAAGGCTGCCGAGGATTATTATAATAAACAGGGAGCCTTTGCACTTATAATGGGGCGCTTTGTTCCGATTGTAAGAACTTTTGCCCCGATTTTTGCGGGTGTAGTAAAATTAGATTTTAAAAGATTTGCATTATATAACTTTGCAGGTGCAATTATTTGGATTGCTTCCTTAACTTTGCTAGGTTATTTTCTTGGCAAGAGATTTGAAAAAGAAATTAACGACTATTTATTATACATAATTATAGGCTTCATTGTAATTACTACCATACCACTTGTTTATACATTCGTAAAAAAGAAGGTTGTGAAGGACGACAATGACCATATATCAAACACTGAACAATAAAAATGATTAAAGACGAGCATCATCCGTGGCACTGTGTTTCTCCGGGTGCAAACCTACCAGAATCCGTAAATGCAATTATTGAAATTCCTAAAGGATCTAAAGCTAAATACGAAATTGATAAAGATTCCCACCTGATTAAATTAGATAGGGTACTTTTCTCTTCTGTGATGTATCCGGCAAATTATGGCTTTATTCCACAAACTTATTGTGACGATAATGACCCTTTAGATATCCTTGTACTATGCTCTGTAGACGTTTATCCAATGTCTATCGTTGAGGCTAAAGTTATCGGGGTAATGCATATGGTGGATAATGGAGAGCAGGATGACAAAATTATCGCTGTTGCAAAAAACGACATGTCTGTTAACTATATCAATGATTTAGCAGAATTGCCTCCTCATACGATGAAAGAAATTGTGAAATTCTTTCAGGACTATAAGGCATTAGAAGAAAAACAAGTAACTATTGAACATCTTTTGGGCGTTCGGTATGCACATAAAGTAATACAGGAAAGTATCATACTTTATGACCAAAAGTTTAGAAATAACAATTCTTAATGGAAGGTTTTAAGATATTTTTAACATTCTTCTTAGTAGCACTGAACGGCTTTTTCGTTGCAGCAGAGTTTGCAATTGTAAAAGTCAGGGCCTCTCAAATTGAAATTAAAGCAAAGTCAGGAAGCCGGGTAGCGAACATTGCAAAATACATTACCCAGCATCTGGATGGTTACCTGGCTGCAACGCAGCTGGGTATTACACTTGCTTCCCTTGGATTAGGTTGGGTGGGTGAATCTGTAATGCACAGTCTGATCCACGATTTCCTGGTAAAATTCAATTTTTCTGAAGTATACATCACTTCGATCTCCACTGCCATAGCCTTTTTATTGATTACTGTAATGCACATTGTATTTGGTGAGCTGGCTCCTAAATCGGTGGCGATACAAAGGCCGGTTGCTACAACATTGTTTATTGCGATACCATTGCAGGCATTCTACCTGATCTTCAGGCCATTTATATGGGTGCTGAATGGCTTTGCGAACGTGATTCTTAAATTATTTGGAATTTCTAATGTGGGTGGACATGAATCTGTTCACAGTACGGAAGAACTTCATTATTTATTGGATCAGGGTAAGGAAAGTGGTGCGTTAGATACCAATGAGCATGAATTGATTAAAAATGTCTTTGACTTTAATGAAAGGGTTGTAAAGAACATTATGGTTCCCAGAACCAAAATATCAGGAATAGAGCTACAGACAGCACCTGCTGATGTGATTGACAAGATTATTGGTGAAGGTTATTCCAGATTACCGGTCTATGATGAGATCATTGACAAGATCATCGGAATTATACATGCTAAAGACATTTTGCCTTTGCTGGCAGGTCAGAAAGACTGGGCGTTAAAAGACATCATCAGAAAGCCTTATTTCGTTCCGGAGACTAAAAAAATTAATGACCTGCTGAGTGAGCTTCAGCAGAAACGTATCCAGATTGCGATTGTGATCGATGAATTTGGTGGAACCGCAGGTATGGTTACACTGGAGGATATCGTAGAAGAGATTGTTGGAGAAATCCAGGATGAGTACGATGAGGAAAAACCGACAGTAGAAAAAATCTCTGAGACGGAATTCATCATCAATGCTTATGCGACTGTTTACGATGTGAATGAACACCTGCCTCATGATCTTCCTGAAGATGAGGATTTCGATACCGTTGGTGGCCTGGTTTCTCATGCTTTTGGTAAAATACCTGAAGTAGGGGATAGCGAAGAGTGCTATGGGTATCTATTTACCATCTTAAAGAAAACTGAGCAAAATATTGAGACCATAAAGCTTGAACTGGTAATTGCTAAAAGCGATATGGTGGACAACCACTAATCCCTTGAGCAATGCATGTTTTTTATACCCCCGATATTGATTCCACTGAGTATAGCTTAAATGAAGAAGAAAGTAAGCATTGCCTGAAAGTTCTGAGATTAGGACGCGGCGATGTGGTCAATCTGATTGATGGAAAAGGAGGCTTTTATGAGGCGGAGATTATCGCTGAGGCGAAGAAAAATGTTCAGCTTCGGGTAACCAGCTCAATTCTGGAATACCAAAAAAGAAACCACCATCTTCATATTGTTGTTGCGCCGACAAAGAACATCGACCGCCTGGAATGGTTTCTGGAAAAGGCTACGGAAATAGGAATTGATGAAATCACGCCGGTGATCTGTGAACGGTCTGAACGGAAAATCATTAAAGAAGACCGTTTAAATAAAGTGATTACCTCTGCGGTAAAACAATCTTTACAGGCTTACCACCCTTTATTAAACCCACAAATTTCCCTGACCGATTTTTTAAAGATGGAGCATGATTCCATTAAAATGATCGCTCATTGTATCGATGGAGAGCCACGTCGGTATATCAGTGAAGTAATTGAATCGCATCAACGCTACCTGATACTAATAGGACCTGAAGGTGATTTTAGTCCCAAAGAAATAGAACTTGCTTTGCAAAGCGGCTTTAAACCCCTAACTTTAGGTAATACACGTCTGAGAACAGAAACTGCTGCATTAGCTGCCTGTTTTGAGGTGAATTATTTAAACCGATGAGAATTAAACTTTGCTTAATTGCCGGATTAATGATCCTGTTGAGTGGTTTCAGGCCGCCCACCTATAAGATGGCAAAATTAAAATATAATGGGGGAGGCGACTGGTATGCCAATAGAACGGCACTTCCAAATCTGATTGATTTTTGTAATAAAAACCTGAATACGAATTTTGCCGCTCAGGATGCCATTGTGGAAGTTGGGAGTGCGGAGTTGTTTAACTACCCTTTCACCTATCTTACAGGACATGGTAATGTTGCTTTCAGTGCCAATGAGGCGCAGAATTTAAGAAAATATCTGATCGGGGGAGGTTTTCTTCATATCGATGATAACTATGGCCTGGATAAGTTTATCCGTAAGGAAATGAAAAAGGTTTTTCCTGAACTTTCTTTTGTTAGTCTTCCTGCAAATCACCCGGTTTATCACCAGAAATTTAAATTCCCGAGCGGACTTCCAAAAATTCATGAGCATGACGGTAAAGTCCCACAGGGACTGGCGCTGATCTGGGAAGGAAGGGTGGTCTGTTATTACACCTTTGAGTGCGATCTGGGGAACGGATGGGAAGACTTTGGGACTTATCCCGAGGATACACAAGATAAGCGTCTGAGCGCCTTAAAAATGGGCGCAAATTTAGTTCAATATGCATTAACACAATAAGGATGAAGGTCAACGTAAACGAGCAGTACAATTTTGAGGTTGAATTAGCAGAGAAAGCCATAAAAGTAAACGGAGAGGAGCTGCAGATAGATTCGAAAGATTTGTCGGCAAGCCAAAAACATATCCTCTACCAGAATAAATCCTATAATGTAGAGTTGGTGGAGCGGGATGATGAGGGAAAGACCATGGTCGTCAAGGTAAATGGTCGTCTTTATCAGGTCGGAATCGAAGATCAATATGATGATTTACTCAAAAAACTGGGTATGGACAGCTCTTCTGCCAACAAGGTGCTGGAAATTAAGGCACCTATGCCGGGACTGGTACTGAACATCATTGTGGAAGAAGGTCAGGAAGTAAATAAGGGCGATAGTTTATTGGTACTGGAAGCAATGAAGATGGAAAACATCATTAAATCCCCAACGGGAGGGCTGGTGAAAAAGATTCTGGTCCTTAGAGGAGATAAAGTAGAAAAGAATGAAATCTTACTGCAGTTTGCATAAAAAAAGGAGCAATTGCTCCTTTTTTTATGCTTAGTATTTTTTGATTTTACTTTCCGGCGCGGAATGCTTTTGCAGCCTTAGGTTTAAATTGTGGTTTTCCCGTAGACCTGATCTCGGAAGCGCCTAACATGGTCATTGCACAACGGAAGCCGATGTCTGCAGTAGACTCATCCTGTGCAAGGAACCTTCTGGTAGCCGGGTTCAGCCATAATGCCTGATCTTCCCATGATCCTCCCTTATAAACTCTCGATTTATCTGTTACCAGTGTAATTTCACCATACAATTCATTTGCTTTATCTCTATAACCTCTTTGATCGGCATAAGTATTTACCGTTGGAGGAGGGGTAGCAGCCTGTTTTTCGGCCCAGGTTTGTTTCTTATAAGAAATGGCATCTGTTAAGACCGGCTTGTTGTATTTATCTTTTTCAATTTTTCCGCTAACCGGATCTGCTATTTTTTTGTCTTTATAGTAGTTTCCTCTATAAGGGTTAAAGGCATCTGCCGCTTCAAATGTTTTAGAACGGTAAACATCTGCCACCCATTCATTCACATTTCCAGCCATATTGTACAAGCCGAAATCGTTTGGCATATAAGACCTTACCGCAACGGTGAGTCCGCCTTTATCATTCAGGGATCCACCTACACCCATATAATCTCCTTTGGTCCTTTTAAAGTTGGCAAGGATCAGTCCTCTGGTACTTCTTTTTGCAGAGCTCAGGCCTAAACCATTCCATGGATAGATTTTATTGGCATTAATATTCTCGTATTGTGTGTTTCCGATCAGACCCAGCGCTGCATATTCCCATTCCGCTTCTGTTGGCAGACGGTACGGTTGTTTGATGATCCCATCTTCCAGCCTCACATTTCTTGTTGCGGCATTTTTACCTGTTGCAGCACCGTTAGCGTTAGAAGGATTGAGGTCTTTCATCGCTTTCTTACCCTTATCATCGTATTGTCCATTCAGGTATATATCGGTGTTAAATGGTTCTGTTGGTCTGGCAGTTGTTGTACCTGCTGTTTTTGACCCGCCATTGATGTCTTTAAAGCTGGTCATATAACCTTTTTCGCGAAGTAACAGCTCATTTACGCGGTCTGTTCTCCATTCACAATATCGCTCTGCCTGTTCCCAGGTTACTCCGACAACCGGATAGTCCTGATAGGCAGGGTGCCTTAAATAATTATCTACATAAGGTTCATTGTAGGATAGAGGCCTGCGCCAAACCAAGGTATCGGGAAGTTCATTATAGTAATACTCATGATCCGTTGGATAGCTGGTGCGTATCCAGTTCAGGTATTCCAGCCAGTTGGTATTGGAAACTTCTGTTTCATCCATATAAAATGAAGAAACTGTGGTTTCTCTTTTATGATTATAATTGCTGAGTTCCTCTCCGGGTACATTGATTGCACTTCCGCTCATGACAAAAACACCGCCTTCAATTTCCACTAATCCGGGACCCGGACCGCGCTTGAATTTTTTATTTACTTCAAAGCCTCCAAACTCCTGTTTGTTATATGCCATTCCTGTCTTCTCTGAGGTTCCTGACTTTGATTTGCAGGACGTTAGTGAAGCTATAATTGCAATAGATGCAATTGAATATAAGTATGATTTTTTCATATAGATGGATATCATAATGCTTTAACTGTTAAAATTACGTAAAAAAAGACTTATAGAACAACAAAACAAATGCTTTAAATAAAAATAATCTTTAAATAATGTTGTTTTGAATAAGTGTGAGGCATATTTAATAAATGAATAGAAAGTTCATAATCTTTTGATTTTAATAAACACTATGTTAACTTGCATATAATAGCGGTATAATTATCTGGCAAATGAGTGGAAGATTGGTAAAAGCTGTTCTGAGTATATTTTCTTTATTAACAGTTGGTGCTGATTTGTATGCTCAGAGTGTTCAGCCGGGAACCCAGACTAATGGGAGCCGTTCCAGCAATATTGCCACTGCGGTGCCCTTTTTACTCATTACACCAGATGCAAGAGCAGGGGGAATGGGAGAAGCCGGAGTTGCTGTTCAGCCAGATGCAAATGCCATGAGTATGAATCCTTCCAAACTGGCGTTTTTAGACCGCAGTTATGGTTTTTCCGTTTCTTATAGCCCCTGGTTAAAAAGCCTGATTCCCGATGTAAATCTCACTTACCTTAGCGGTTATTATAAGCTGGATGACCGGAACACGATTGCCAGCTCTCTAAGGTATTTCAGTCTTGGCGAGATTCAGTTAACTGATATCAGTCAGCAGGATCTGGGAGTTTATACCCCAAATGAATTGTCTTTTGATGTCTCTTTTGCGAGAAAAATGGGAGAGTCCTTTTCCCTGGGCACATCGGTACGGTATATCCGCTCCAATCTTTTTTCCGGACAGTTTTCCGCCGGACAACAAACAAAGGCCGGGAATTCCGTTGCTGTTGATGTTTCTGCTTATTTTAAAAAGCCAACCCGGTTTCTGGGCAAAGATGCCATTCTTTCGGCAGGGATGAATATCTCCAATATTGGCACAAAAATGAGTTATGTAGATGGTTATAAAGGTTACTTTCTGCCAACAAACTTAAAAATAGGAGGAGCATCTACTTTCATTCTGGATGATTTTAACCAGTTTACCTTTGCCCTTGATTTTAATAAATTACTGGTGCCAACACAACCGGTGTACAATACAGATGGGGAAATAATTGCAGGCGAAGATCCGGACAGGTCCGTTCCGGCGGGTATTTTCGGTTCCTTTACAGATGCTCCGGGCGGATTTAAAGAAGAAATGCAGGAGATTAACATTGCTGCAGGTATGGAATATTGGTACAATCAGCAATTTGCACTTCGTGCAGGCTATTTTTATGAAAGCCCTAAAAAAGGCGACAGGCGTTACTTTACCCTGGGTGCAGGTTTAAAATACAATGTATTTAATATAGACTTTGCATATTTGCTGGCCAGTCCGCAAAAAAGTCCTTTGGCAAATACGCTGAGGTTCTCTCTTTTGTTCAATTTTGGCCAGGCCAAATAAGGAAACAGGAATACTAATAAAACAAAAAACATATAGAAATGAAGATTAAGGTAGGGTTTGGCTTTGATGTACATCAGCTGAAGGAAAATCATCCTTTTGTGGTGGGAGGAGTAGATTTGGAACACCATAAAGGTGCTTATGGTCACTCCGATGCAGACGTGTTGTTGCATGCCATTTGCGATGCGCTCCTTGGTGCAGCTAATTTACGGGATATAGGTTATCACTTTAAAAATACTGATCCACGCTGGAAAGGGATCAGCAGCATTATCCTCTTACAGGAAAGTGTGAAACTGGTTAAAGAAAAAGGTTTTGAGATTGGTAATATCGATGCCATGCTTTGTCTGGAAGCCCCTAAAATCAATCCGCATATCCCGGCAATGCAACAGCACATTGCAACAGCCATTGGGATAGACATAGAAGACATTTCCATAAAGGCAACCACAAATGAGCAAATGGGCTTTATTGGAAGAGAAGAAGGGGTTGTTGCTTATGCCGTTTGCCTGATTCAAAAGATTTAAGCTAATGCTCCGCAAAGGAGATGAACATAAAAAAATCCGGTGCGTTCAAGCACCGGATTTCTGAAGGTTATTCCTCTAAATATCCGAATTTCCCCTGGTTATAATCGGCAATTGCCTGTTGAATTTCTTCTGGTTTATTCATTAAGAAAGGACCATATTGAGCAATGGGCTCGTTGATTGGCTCCCCGCTTAAAACAAGGACTGTGCTGTCTGTCAGTGCTTCAACTTCAATCTGCTCTCCTTCATTTTTAAAATGAACCAGCTGATCCGTCTTTGCCACTTCTTTATCGTTGACCTTGATCTCTCCTTCAATAACCACAAATGCGGTATTGTAAGCGGAAGGAAAACTAAAGAGAGTTTTTCCATTTTTATTCAGTCGGAGGTTGTATACATGCATGGGCGTAAAAGTGCTTGCAGAGCCTTTTGTACCTTCATATTCCCCCGCTATTACTTCCACTAACCCTGCTTCGTTTGCCAACTGATGTTTGGCCAGCGTACGCTGACAGAGTGCCTGATATTTAGGCTTACTCATTTTATCCTTTGCCGGTAAATTCACCCAGAGCTGAACCATTTGAAATGGGCCACCTTTTTTGCTGAAGGCTTCTTCATGGTACTCTTTATGCAGAATCCCGCTTGCAGCTGTCATCCATTGTACATCGCCGGGCTGGATTACCCCACTATTTCCTGCGCTGTCATGATGGGCAACGGCCCCGTGATAGGCAATGGTAACGGTTTCGAAACCCCGGTGAGGATGTACCCCAACCCCTCTCGGTTCATTACGTGCAGAGAACGCTATTTTCGAATTGTAATCCAGCATAAAGAAAGGGCTCATTTTAAGCTTGTATCCTTTTGGGAAAAAGTTATGAACCCGGAATCCATCTCCTACCATATGAGGTGCCGGCGGGTTTAAAACAGCCGACACCTGTTTAATATTTGCTTCCATCTTGTCTTTTTTTATGTGCTGACCTGGATGCATGAGTTTTTATCAGGCTTGTTTTACGAATTGTAATTCGCCTAATATTTTTACTTCCTCACTCACCATTACGCCACCTGTTTCTAATGCTGCATTCCAGGTTAAACCGAAGTCTGTTCTGTTGATTTTACCATTCAGGGTAAATCCAGCTTTAGTGTTTCCCCATGGATCTGTAGCAATACCACCAAATTCTACATTTAATTTTACCGGTTTGCTGGTTCCTTTAACATTCAGGTTCCCATGTAAAGTATAGTCATCACCATCTTTGCTCAATGAAGTAGAATCAAATGTGATTTTCGGGAATTTCTCTGCGTCAAAGAAATCTCCGCTTTTTAAGTGGTTGTCCCTGTCTTTATTACCCGTATCAATAGAGTCGGTCGCTGCATCAAAAGAAACCTGTGCATTGTGGAAATCATCTGCTTCAGAAGTTAATGAAGCATTTAATGTTTTTAAGCTACCGGTTACGGTAGTGATCATTAAGTGTTTTACTTTAAATTGTAGTTCACTATGAGTTGGGTCTAATGCCCATTGTGTAGTTGCCATAATATTTTTTTAAGTTGTTTTCTTGATTAACAACACAAAATTACGGCAACAATATCAGGCAGACATTGATGTATGGTAAGAAAGACTTATATCTTAAAATGCTTATGTGCCAGGTCCTTACGAACCCTGCTCAACGACTCTGGTGTGATACCCAGATAAGAAGCGATCATCCATTGTGGAACCCTTAGCGTCAGGTTGGGGTAAAGCTGGATAAAGTTCAGGTATCTTTCTTCTGCCGGGGCACTCAACAACATATTGATCCTTTTTTGCATAAACCGAATGGAATTATGCAGCATGGTATTGTTGAAATCGTACATACAGGGAACATGCTTTGCCGCATCATCGATAAAAGCTTTAGGCATAACGATCGCCTGTGTTGCTTCTATTGCATCGATAAAAAACTCTGAGGCTTCATTGAACATCCCGTTACGGTCAGACATCCACCATTGTTCCGGTGCAAACTGGATGATGTGTGTTTTTCCTTTGGCATCTATAGAATAGCTGCGTAATAATCCATCCAGGACAAAATAACCATGAGGAGAAACTTCTCCTTTCATCAGGATCATTTCATTCTTATCAAAATTCTTAACCTTAAGCTTCCCCGAGATCAGGTCAAACTGCTCATCTGTTATGGCTACTTTCTTTTGTAAATAGAGTTTGAACTGTTCAATCATAAAGGATATAGATGAAATCTATTTCTTGTTAGGTTCTATATTGGGAAAATCTACACCGCATTTACAGTTACTGGCACAGCCCCCGGTTTTGGGAGATAAAGACCGATATATCATGCGGCCGATATAAAATATCGCCGCAATAAAAAGAATAACGACTAAAATGGTTTGAGTGTCCATATTACAAAACTAATTAAAGACCGCTTTAGGCAGGTCTGTTAAATGTAATTTTACTTTTCCATCAGGCCAACTGTTCCGCCAACCCAATCAAAATCCTTATTGTAGCGTACGCCAATCATTTTTCCTCTGCTCAGACGTGCCAGATTAATGCATAGCACCGGTTCTTTCCCTTCTGCCCATAAATACATCAGCCTGATTTCTACCTTAACCCCTCCATCAGGAGCCTGAACCACCGGCTCATAATTTACTTTTCTTTGCAAAATCCAGTTTTCGGGGTCTGAAATCTCTTCAATATCCTTCTTTTTTACATCAATAATCACACCCATTCCTGCAAATGAGAACAGCGGTTTCAGGACGTAATTCTCCAGATCCGAAGGAATGGTGTCCAGCTGATGAAGGAAGAACGTTTCAGGAACAAACTCACTCTTCAAAAAAGGCATGGTGTATTTGCTGATTCTATAGAACCAGTTTGGATGGGTCACCCATTCGATATCCAGCTCTTCCCTTGGGTCAAAGCTGTCTTTGAACAGGCCGGTGTTGCTACCAATTTCATCAAATATCAATCGGTTATAAATTCTTTTTAACCTTATTTTCTGACCGTTCTGCTCGTAATAAAGATGCTTTCCCTCTTTTTTGATATCGCTGAGGCTGAGTATCTTTATGCCCAGGTATTGCGCTGTAACCAGAAAATCAATTGCAGTTTTCTGGTTTGGTGCATCGATATCCATCAGGGCAACTTCATGGGGCTGATGAGTTCCCAGAATGACTTCTTTGAGTAAGGTAATGTATGCTGCTTCATCTATCCCGTCAAAATAGGGGGTCAGTTGTTCAGAAAGCGAGTAGGCTTTTTTATAAGTCTCCCCCAGATGAGCCTGAAACCCGTACAGTGAAGGAAAGCCCTGCATTTCAATCAACTTAGGGATAAGGTTCCCCTGTTCATCCTTACAGATGCCAAAGTCGAATGTTAAAAAGTGGGGTTGTCCATTTTCTGCAGGAACCCTCCAGTTCAGGGGGATAGATTTTTCTGTGAGTTGCTTAAAATCGGGCTGTTGAATGAGCTTTACAATTTCGGCACCGGCAGCAACCAGCTTTTCTTTTAATGTTTCCGGAATGAATACAGGCGTCTCTGCAACCCGGAACGGGATCCCGGCAAAACCTTCTTCCAGCTCTTCCAGAAATCCCTTGTATTTTTTCTCAGAAAAATGTTCATTAAATGATGCTCTGTAGCTGCTAATCATAATTATGCTTCCTGTAAGGCGTTTAAAGCCTCATTTAAAAAGTTGGGTAAAATCACGTTTCTGGTTAGGGTAATCCGGTTTGGATCATCTACACTCTCCAGCATATCGAGGTATTTCTCCTCTCCATGATTTTCAATAATTGCTTTTTTCTTGTCTTCCTGCAGCAGGTATAACTTCATGCCAACAGGATCTGCTTCCGGATGAAATTGTGTTCCTATAATTTCCTTTGTAAACCTGATGGCCATTACACAGCGTTCCAGATCCACATGCGGGCGTTCTTTTTCCAAAGCCAGGACCTGTGCTTCTGTATTAGAGAAAAAGACATCTTCAGGATTGATCACCTGCCAGTCTCTGCTATCTACGGTATAGAAAGGATTCGGAAGGCCATGGAATACCATTTCATCTTCGCCTTCTTCGGTCAGGTAAATAGGGAAAATACCAAAAGCTGTAGAGCGTCTTCTGATCACTTTCCCTACTCCAAATTTCCGACAGGCCATCTGGAAAGAATGACAGATTAAAAAGGCATGTTTCTTTTGATGTTCATTTGAAGCATTAAAACTTTCAATATCGCCGAGCAGTGCAAAAAAGTCATTTTCCCATTTCTGACCTTCTCCATCAAAAGGACTTCCAGGGCCTCCGCTTGAGATATAGATGTCATATCCGATATCCGGGATTTCTCCTTTTTGTCTCAGATCAAACACCTCATAAGATAACTCAACCGACATTTCTTTCTGATAACGTGACAAGACTTCCTGTATCCCACGCATCCCCTGGTTGGTTACCCCATTGTTCATATCAATTACGGCGACCCTAATCTTATTTCTATCCCTTATCATATTCTATTTTGCACCTATTAACGTTTGAGTGGTGATGTAGTCTACCACCGCCTCAAAGTTACCATTTTGTTCGTAAACAGCCAATTGCCTGTCTGCGCCGGTGCCGTGTTCTAAAATTTTATGGACATAATTGATGTCATCTCTGCAGCCTAATTCGTCTACTACATCGTCTACGAAGTCCAGTAATTCCAGTACCAGGTTTCTGCAGTTAACCTCCATTTCCTTTCCAAAGTCGATCAGATTTCCATCTATGCCATACCTCGCAGCACGCCATTTATTTTCATTGATTAAGGCCCTGGAGTAGCTGATAAATTTCATGTTTTGCAACCTGAGCTTATATAATTTTGCACATAAGGCCTGGAACAGGGCTACAAAAGCCATCGTCTCATCAATCAGCATCGGACAATCGCAGATGCGGAATTCAATGGTTTCAAAGAAAGGATGTACCCGGATGTCCCACCAGATCTTTTTGGCGTTGTCAATGCTATTGGTTTTAATCAATAGTTTCACATAGTTATCATAATCTTCGATGCTATTGAAAATATCAGGGATCCCAGTTCTTGGAAACTTATCAAATATCTTCGTCCGGAAGGATTTATATCCGGTATTTCTGCTTTCCCAGAAAGGAGAATTGGTAGACAAGGCGAAGACATGAGGCAGGAAATAACGCACCTGGTTTGCAATGTGTATGGCCAGTTCCCTGGATTGAAAACCCACATGTACATGCAGGCCAAAAATCAGGTTTGAACGGGCTGCTTCCTGCAGTTCGTTTACGATTTCACTGTATCGCGGATGTTCTGTAATCAGTTGTTTCTCCCAATGTGAAAAAGGGTGGGTGCCTGCCGCACCAATCCGTAAGCCTTGTTCTCCCGCCAGTTGAGAGACGGTATAGCGCAATTGAGAAATCTCTGCACGTGCCTGCTCTGTATTTTTGCAGATTCCTGTACCTACCTCTACTACGGCCTGGTGCATCTCTGCCTTTACCTGATCCTTATGTATTTTTTGTGCGGCCTCTACGATCTTTTGATCATGTGAGGTCAATTCGCGTGTTACAGGATCGACAACCATGTATTCTTCCTCTACACCAAGCGTAAAATCATTCATCATATTCTTATTCCCTCTGTTGATCCCTTGTTACTTCTTTGCTGTACTTGTTTTTTTAGCTTTTGCCGGAGCCTTTTTTGCTGGTGCTTTCTTTTCTGCCACCACTTTTGCAGATATTTTCTTTTCTGCTGTCACTTTCGCGGGCGTTTTCTTCTCCGCTGATGCTTTTGCTGCCGGTTTTGCTTTTCCAATCAATGGAACATGATTCGCCGACGTCCTGATGTATTCTCCCCAGGTCAGGTTATCCTGTCCGCTTACATGTGATTTTGCACGTTCTATCGCATACCTTGCTGAAGTTTCCACCACCCATTCAAAATTTTCCTCTCCTACACTGGTTACTTCTGCGTCTGGCGCCGGATTGCAAAAATCAATGGCATAAGGAATGCCGTCGCGTACTGCAAACTCTACGGTATTGAAATCGTACCCCAGGTATTGGTTCAGTTGTAAGACATAATCATGGATGGTTTGTAGTAATTTTTCGCTGGAAGGGCCTTTTTCCACTACATAACGCAGGTGTGCAGGGTTTCTGGGTTCATATTGCATGATTCTCACATATTTTCCACCGATACAATAACACCTGAAATATTCATCGAATTCAATTTCTTCCTGAAGCATCATCACCGTTTGTTTGGTCTGGCTGTGCTTTTCGAAGAAATCTTCTTTATCATGCAGCTTGTAGACTTCTTTCCATCCGCCGCCATCAAAAGGTTTCATGTAGGCCGGGAAACCGGTATATTCAAAGATTCCGTCCCAATCCATAGGGAAGGCGAGGTTGCTGAACGATTTGTCTGTGGTGTCATCAGGCTGATCATAAGAAGGGATCAGGGCTGTTTTAGGCACCGGTACTCCAAGTTTGACTGCTAAAGCATTGTTGAAAAACTTTTCATCAGCGCTCCACCAGAATGGGTTATTGATGACTGCCGTTCCCGTTATTGCCGCATTCTTTAACGCTGCACGATAAAAGGGAACATCCTGCGAAATCCGGTCAATAATGACATCGTAGCCCAGGGGTTCCGACTGAAATATTTTATCAATGCTCACGAACTCTGCTACGATATCTTTTCCAGCAATTTCATTTACACGTTTTACAAAGGCTTCTGGAAAAGATCTTTCCATACCGAATAAGATTCCGATTTTTTTCATTTGTTTATATTTTTCAAGGGTAATAGGTTGTTCACTATCTTATTTTAAATCTGGTTTATGTTACTGTTCTCTGGCCTCCTACGTAGGTTTTACCCTGCAAGGTTATCGGTGTTTTCCTGTTCTTTTTTGGTTTTGTTTTCGAATCCCCTATGATTCTGATTGTATTTTACTTCCAATATAATGCTGAAACAACAAAAGCGGCTTAATGTTCTGATAAATTGTACTTTATGTTTACAATTTTGACAGGTACTCCGGGAACATTTGCCGCCATATGGGCCAGTCATGATCTGCATTTTGCCGTACATCGAGCCAATGTCCGATCCCTTTTTCCGTTAAAATACGGGAGAGCCTTTCATTGTCTCCTCGGCACATATCCCGGTCTGATGTTCCTAAAATTATTTTCATGTTCCAGAGCTCGCTGTTCTGGTCGTGGGGCAGGTAATCTACCGGATTATTGAAATAAACATCATCATTGTAAAAACCGTCCAGTTGTCCGCGGATGTCAAAAGCCCCGCTCATGCTAAACATATGGCTCACGAGCCAGGGATGCCTGAAAGCGAAATTTGCAGCATGGTACCCTCCGAAACTACAGCCCGCTGTAATAATTTTATCATGTCCTGTTTCGTGTCTTGCCATAGAAGAAACTTCCTCCAGCAATAACTGATCATACCAGATGTGGTTTTTTACCCGGTCTGCAGGAGGAACATCTTTATTATACCAGCTTTGTTTATCGATGCTGTCTACACAGTAAATCTTAACTTTTCCCTCGTCTATAAAGTGTTGTACAGATTCGATTAATTTGAAATCTTTATTCTCGAAATACCTCCCCATACTGGTCGGAAAGAGTAGTATCGGATAACCACTTTGCCCGAAGGTCAATAGCTCAAAATCCGCGCTTAGATTAGGACTATACCATTTTTTATACGCTTCAACCATATTGCGAAAATTAGCTGCTTTAAGGTATAAAAAACTATTTTCAAACCCAAAGGAATATTTGCATTTCTTTCTATAAATCTGGTCGTTAGCTAAAAAATATCAATACTTATGAAGATATTTTCTCAAGAATAGTACCTTTGCAAACTATTTGTGAGAAAGGGGAAATTGCCGCATTATGTATACTACCATGTTACTTCCGGAAGTGATCAGAACTAAAAACATCATCAAATCATCCAGTTTAAAAAGAGAAGTAGAGCTTGAAATCTTTACGCCTGATAATCTATTGGGAAATGAGACCTTAAACCTGTTGATTTTAAATGATGGTCAGGATGTAGAGGGATTGGAACTGGAATCCACTTTGAACAATTTGTATGGTGCCCATAAAATTGAACCGCTGATTGTGGTTGCTGTAAAAGCTTCCAAAGATCGTGTTCAGGAATATGGAGTTGCCGGTGTTCCGGATTTTCTGGGTAGGGGCAGCATGGCGGTTTCTTATACTGATTTCATCATCAGTGAGCTGATTCCTTTCGTGCAAGGCGAGGTGGCTATGCCTATAAACGGGAAACGAGCTTTCGCCGGATGTTCTCTGGGTGGGCTTACTGCATTTGATATTGCCTGGAATAACGACAATTATTTTGATGCGGTAGGGGTGTTTTCCGGATCATTCTGGTGGCGGAAAAAAGACCTGAAGGACGGGTATACCGATGATGATCGCATTCTTCATGAGATGATCAGACAAACCAGCGGAAAACCGGCGCTTAAATTCTGGCTGATGACCGGGACCGAAGATGAGACTGCCGACAGGAACCGCAATTATATCATAGATTCTATTGATGATACCATTGATGTGATCAAGGTCCTGATGGAAAAGGGATATGAGCGTCCGGAGGATATTGCCTATTATGAAATGGTGGGAGGTAAGCATGAAGTGCCAACCTGGTCTAAAGCAATGCCTGCATTTCTGATCTGGGCTTTTGGCCGGAAGACCTACACGTTGTAATCAGGAACTGTTTATATTTTATTGCTGATCCGCTCTATTTCATCAGAAGGATAAATGAAGGTTCCTGAGTTTTCTTCCAGGGATTTCTTCAGCATTGCCAATGCTACTTTTTCTGTTTTAATACTTCTGTACTTTCTGAGTGAGCCGATAAGCAATGGGTTTAAAAGCCTCATCGTTATCGTTGCGAAATTTTCTGCAAAACGCATTTCCTTCCTGTTGCCATCAAGTAATGAAGGTCTGTAAATATGGATGCTTTTAAAAGGGATTTTCTGCAGGTCGCGTTCCACTTCTCCTTTTAATCTGGAATAAAATATACGGGACTTAACATCGGCACCTAATGCCGAAACCAGGTGGTATTGTGTAGCCCCGTTCTGCAACGCGATTTTTGCCACATCAAGCGGGTACCGGTAATCTATTTTTTTATACTGTTCCAGGTTGGGGGTTTTACTTTTTGTGGTTCCCAGACAACAAAAAACAACATCTCCCTGTATTTCATCGCTATAATCACTCAGCCTGTCAAAATCTACCATCAGCTGTTTCAGTTTTGGATGTGCCGTGTCCAGCTGTTTCCGCCCTATGGTTAATACTTCCCTGTAATTGTTGTCGGCCAGCAATTGTGTCAGTAAACTACTGCCGGTTAATCCGCTTGCACCCAGTAAAATTGCCTTTTTTCCCATTTTATATTTTTGTTGAATCAGTTGCCGGCTCCTGGTCTGAACCAGGCATCGGGATGTTTCAATACTTCCGAAAATAAGGATTAACCGGTGCAACATCAACAGAGAATAGCAATAAAATGGTCATAACGATCAGATTATAAAAAGCCCGGTTATTTTTCAGAATTTGCTCTTAACTAATTGATTGATATGTCGATAATAAACTGTATCTTTGCGCAAAAATTTACACGCATTTTATGCAAAAAATAAGAAATATAGCTATCATAGCCCACGTTGACCACGGCAAAACTACACTGGTTGATAAGATTTTACACTCTTGTTCCATCTTCCGTGATAACGAACAATCGGGAGATTTAATACTTGACAACAATGACCTGGAACGTGAACGTGGTATTACCATCGTTTCCAAAAACGTATCCGTTAGGTATAAAGATGTAAAAATCAACATTATTGATACCCCTGGTCACGCCGATTTTGGTGGTGAAGTAGAACGTGTATTGAAAATGGCTGATGGAGTATTGTTATTGTGTGATGCGTTTGAAGGTGCAATGCCTCAAACCCGTTTCGTAACACAAAAAGCTTTGGCTCTAGGTTTGAAACCAATCGTAGTTGTAAATAAGGTAGATAAAGAAAACTGTCGCCCTGAAGAGGTTTACGAGCAAATTTTCGAATTGTTCTTTAACCTTGAAGCTACAGAAGACCAGTTAGACTTCCCTGTAATTTATGGTTCATCTAAACAAGGATGGATGAGTACTGACTGGAAAGTGCCTACAACAGACATCTTTGCTTTATTAGATGCAGTGGTAGCAAACATTCCTCCGGCACCAACAAACGATGGTACTTTACAAATGCAGATCACTTCTTTAGATTATTCATCTTTCGTAGGTCGTATCGCAGTTGGACGTGTTCACCGTGGTTCTATCAAAGAAAACCAACCGGTTACTTTGATCAAACGTGATGGTAAAATTGTAAAATCAAGAGTAAAAGAATTATATACTTTCGAAGGTTTAGGAAAAATCCGTGCTACTGAAGTAAAATCAGGAGATATCTGCGCAGTGGTAGGTATTGAAGGTTTTGACATTGGTGATACGATCGCTGATTTTGATGCACCGGAACAATTGCCGGTAATCAAAATTGATGAGCCTACAATGAACATGTTGTTCACCATCAATAACTCGCCATTCTTCGGTAAAGAAGGTAAATTTGTAACGTCTCAACGTATCAAAGAACGTCTTTACAAAGAGATGGAGAAAAACTTAGCCCTTAAGGTAGTAGAAACTGAATCTCCGGATGCTTATTTAGTATATGGAAGGGGTATTCTGCATTTATCAGTATTGATCGAGACCATGCGTCGCGAAGGATACGAGCTTCAGGTTGGACAGCCACAGGTAATCATCAAAGAAATTGATGGTAAAAAATGTGAGCCGGTTGAAACTTTGATCGTAGATGTACCGGGTGAAGTTGCTGGTAAAGTAATTGAATTGGTAACACAACGTAAAGGTGAGTTGCTGATCATGGAGCCTAAAGGAGATTTACAACATTTAGAGTTTGAAATCCCTGCACGTGGTATCATCGGATTGAGAAATAACGTGTTAACTGCTACAGGTGGTGAAGCGATTATGGCACACCGTTTCAAAGCTTATGAGCCTTGGAAAGGTACCATTCCTGGAAGATTAAACGGAGTATTGGTTTCTATGGAAAAAGGTACAACAACTGCTTATTCTATCGATAAATTACAGGATCGTGGCCGTTTCTTCGTAGATCCGGGTGTTGATGTTTATGAAGGTCAGATTATGGGTGAGCACATCCGTGATAATGACTTAGTAGTTAACATTGTTAAAGGTAAAGCTTTAACCAACATGCGCGCTTCAGGTACTGACGATAACACCCGTATTGCTCCTGCTATTAAATTCTCTTTAGAGGAATGTATGGAGTATATCCAGGCTGATGAGTACATCGAGGTAACTCCGGTAAGTATGCGTCTGCGTAAAATCCACTTAACTGAAGGTGAACGTAAGATAAAAGGTAAAAATTTCTAGTAGTCAAACCGGAATATGGATATTAAAGCCCGCAGGTATATACCTGCGGGCTTTTTCTATTTATAAGTCATAAGTCCGAAAATCATCCCGGATGGCCCTCTTTTTTCTTAATTTTGCCGCTTAATACGAAATAACATGGAATCATTGAAGGGAAAAAGTGCCATCATTACTGGTGCAGGAAAAGGAATCGGAAGAGCAATCGCGATTGCTTTGGCACAGGAAGGTGTTCAGATCGGCTTAGTAGCGAGAACGGCCGCCGACTTAGAAAAGGTAGCTCAGGAAATTGCTCAGTATGGAGTTAAAACAAGCATCGCAACTGCAGATGTAACCGATGTTGACGCCGTTAATGCAGCAGTATCTGCCCTGAAATCTTCACTGGGTCCCATTGATATTCTGATTAACAATGCAGGTATTGCTGCTTTTGGTTCTTTTATGGAGCTGGAGCCGGCAAAATGGGAAGAAATTATAAAAGTAAACCTGTTAGGCCCGTATTACGTTACACGTGCGGTGTTCCCGGAGATGATAGAAAGAAAAACAGGAGATATTATTAACGTTTCTTCAACTGCCGGTAAAAACGGAGCTGCGGTAACCAGTGCTTACAGCGCCTCCAAATTCGGCCTGATAGGCATGTCTGAATCTCTGATGCAGGAAGCCCGTAAGCACAATATTCGTGTGAGCACATTGGTGCCGAGCACGGTCTCTACAGATATGGCAAAGGACCTTAAATTAACTGATGGAAATCCTGACCGCGTGATGCAACCGGAAGATTTTGCAGAACTGGTGGTTGCGCAATTGAAACTTAACCGCAGGGTATTTCTGAAAGAAGCAGGATTGTGGTCTACAAATCCCTAATCTGTTCCCGATATCAATAAATAATCTCCCGATGCTGCAGACATCAGGCTGATCTATTCAAACAGAAAGCGGAAATAGGCATCGGGATTATCCAGGAAATTCTTCGTCAGCTGATAATGTTCGGTGTCTTTATATCCGATTTCTTCCAGTCCGCTATCTCCAAAACTGAAAATGGTTGAGCCCGGATAACAAAGCAGCATAGGAGAATGGGTGGCAATAATAAACTGGGCCCTGCCGGATTGTTCCAGTTTATGGATGATCGACATGAAGGTCATCAGCCTGTTGGGAGAGAGTGCAGCCTCAGGCTCATCCAGAATATAAATGCCGTTTCGAAACTGGTTTTGAAACAGAGACAGGAAGGATTCCCCATGAGATTGTTCATGTAGTGATTTGCCACCGTAGGCATCCAGGATACTCCCGTCGCTTTTGGCAAGCTCATCGATATAATCCGCAAAATTGAAGAAGCTCTCTGCGCGCATGAAAAAGCCATTGCTGATGCGCTTAGGGGTCCATCCCAGGGTGATTGATTTACTGAGCGGCGTATGGTAGCCATCATATCCCTCTACTTCTTCCGCATGTGCCGTCTGATGGTTGCGATTTCCTCCACGAAGACTAAAACCACATTGATCTGCAATGCCTTCCAGTAATGTGGACTTCCCCGAGCCATTTTCCCCTACAAAGAAAGTTACATTATCGCGCAGCCTGAGTGTTAAACCATCCCTGAAAGCGGGAATAGAAAAAGGGAAGCTGTTGATGCCTGTTTTCGGAATGCTGATATGGGAAAGGAAAGGCATGAAAAATGATTAATCATTGGTTCTGCGGTGGCGGATATAATATTGCGCCAGGTTAATTGCAATGAAAATATGGTTGATCAGATTGGGAACAAGGCCGTAATATTTAGTGAAAATGCGGAAGCGCTCTTTCAGACTGGCCAGGTGTTTTTTCTTGGAAACCCCACCCACCAGATATTTTGCAACATAGCTATGGGTATTTACAATGCTGGATGCATTTTTTGCTGCCCTGATGATCCAGTCGATATCAGAACTGTATTTATATTCCAGATTAAAAGGCTCGGCCAGACTGCGTTTTACATAAATCGCCTGGTGACTGATGCTCATTCCATATTTAAAACTCTGCCAGTCGAAATTTTCAGGAGAATGATGTCTTCTTTGCCCCAGGCTTTCCCAGCGCTCATTAAACATTTCAGTTTCTCCATAATAAATGTCTGCTGCGGCGGCCGTCTCAAATACTTCAGCAACCGTTACCGGTGAATAGATCTCATCTCCCGAATTCATGAACAGCACATAATCTCCGGTCGCAATAGACAGACCTTTGTTCATGGCATCATAAATCCCTTTGTCGGGCTCAGAAATGAACTGGGCAAGTCTTGATTTATATTTATAGATGATGTCTTTTGTACCATCCGTAGAAGCCCCGTCAATCAGAATGTATTCTATATTCTGATAGGTTTGGTTTAACACAGAAAGCATGGTGCGCTCAATATCCTTTACATTGTTATAAACGATGGTAATGACACTTAGCTTTGGTTGCATGAGATAAATCTAAAAATTAGCGCGGCTGTAAATTAATAAGGGATTGATACAATAATAAGTGTTTTTCTGCAATAACAGATTCAGAGAATTGAGTTAATATGGTTCTTCTCGCTTCTTTTTGAATTTCCGGAGCATTTTCATCGTGATACAGCCATTCTATACCGGTTGCAAGATCCTCCGAAGATTTATACTCTGCCAGATATCCATTCTCCAGATGTCTCACCATATCCGGAATCCCACCCGTTTTAAAGGCCACAACGGGAGTGGCGCAGGCCAGGCTTTCCATTACGGTATTGGGCAGGTTATCTTCCAGTGAGGGCGTGATAAATACGTCTGCAGCAGAATAACACTTGGCCAGGTGACTGTCATTGCTGATGGTTCCCAGAAAAGTCGTTTTAAACGGGAATTTCGGCATGTCCGCATTGTCTTTATTTCCAAAGATCACGAGTTCTATGTTTTCTTTGATAATTCCCGGTCTGGTGGCCAGGTCATTCAGGGCATCAATAAGATAAGAAGTTCCCTTATGCTTATCGTTCTTTGAAGGCATAAAGCCGCTCATCAGGACAAACTTATCCGGATTAATCTTTAGCACTTTTTTTGCCTCTGATTTTACATAGGGCTTGAAAACATTGGTCTCAATTGTATTGGGAATAACCGTAACCTCACGGGTTCCCAGTAAGCTGCTGAATTTTACGGATTCGGCCATCCAGTTGCTTGGTGCCACAATATGACAGTTGAGCTCTGAATAGGCCTTTTTCTTGCGCAGCCAGGTTTTATGCGAAAAATCATCCTTTCCACTGAACCTTAATAAAGGACAGGAACCGCATTCCTTATGGTAATTCTCACAGGAATAGCGAACATGACAACCGCCGGTAAAGGCATTGCTATCATGGAAAGTCCAGACTACAGGCTTTTCCAGTTCGTCCAGCTGGGCGAGGAATTTGGGAGATAAAAAACCATGGTTAATCCAGTGTAAATGAATGATGTCTGCTTCTTTTACTTTGGGGTGTCTGATCACGGAACGTCCAAACCATTGTAAGGAGAAAGGTGTTTTCAGGGCTTTTGAAAATAATTTAGATAAATAGCGTTCCGATAGGATACTGAAAACAGCTAAAGCCTTCTGAAATGGATTTTTGCTAAAAGTATCCGTTAGCTTACTTTCCTTAAACTGAAAGTAGACCATCACATTAGAATCGATATCATGCGCTTTTAAGGCGTCGCTCAACCGCAGACAAGCCCTTCCGGCACCTCCGTTCCCTTCGTATGTATTTAAGTGTACTACTTTCAATTTATCAAATTTATCTATTATTTTGAACCATTGTTAAATTCTTATGTATTTTCGTTGGTTCCGACGAACCTATCTTTAAAACAGTATAATAGAAAAAACATTGTTTGTATGCCGATAAAAATAATTTAAAAAAGTTAGAACCAAATATATACAATGAAAAAAGTTTTTTACGCCCTTACTGCTGCCTTGTTGCTCTCCAATATGGTGACCAAGGCTCAGAACGAACCTTATTTTACGGCATATCCTGCATTAACGCCAGATGGTCAGACTGTTGTGTTTAGTTTTGAAGGAGACTTATGGAAAGTTCCTGCTGCCGGAGGCGCAGCGAGCCGTCTTACTGCAATGCCTGGCGATGAGATTAATCCTAAAGTTTCCCCGGATGGAAAATGGCTTGCTTTTTCTTCCAACCAGTTTGGAAACTACGATGTTTACCTGATGCCCCTGAATGGTGGTACGGTAAAACAACTGACTTTCCATGATGCTGCGGATGAAGTGGATAACTGGAGCTGGGATTCTAAAAGCATTTATTTTACTTCAGGACGGTATAATATGTATACTGCCTATAAGGTAGGAATCAACGGGGGGACGGCAACACGCCTGTTCGATCATTATTTCAATACCATTCACAATATTGCCGAGGCACCTAACGGGGAGTTGTTTTTTAATGATACCTGGGAAAGTAAAAACTTTGCCAACCGCAAGCGTTACAAAGGGGCCTTTAACCCCGATATCCAATCCTGGAATCCCAAGACAAAATCATATAAACAATATACAGACTATAAAGGCAAGGATTTCTGGGCTACAGTAGATAAAAACGGAAATGTTTTCTTCGCCTCGGATGAATGGAATGAAGAATATAACCTGTATACTTTTAAAGCAGGTAAAAAAACACGTCTGACTGATTTTAAGACGGCGATTAAGCGCCCAACGGTTGCTGCTGATGGAAATAAAATAGTATTCGAGAAAGATTATCAGCTTTATCTATATGATGTGGCTACTCAGAAATCTGAGAAGATCAGAATAGGCATTTCCAGAAATAACATCCTGGAAAAAGAGCAGGAATTTGATGTCCGCGCCTCAATTACCGCATTTGACCTTTCTCCTGACGGGAAGAAAATTGCATTTATTTCCAGAGGAGAACTGTTTGTCAGTGATGCGGAAGGGAAATTTGTTAAAAAGATGGAACGAGGAGCATCCTCAACGGAACGTGCAATGGAAGTAAAATGGCTTGCTGATAACCGTACCCTACTTTTTAACCAGACCTATAAAGGCTATCAAAACTGGTTTACCCTTGCTGCAGATGGAAAGGCCGCAATTAAACAGCTGACCAAAGACAATAGAAATAACCGGGATATCGCGTTTAATAAGGCAGGTACACAGGCCGTTTACCTGAGCGGCAGGGATGAGGTCCGTATGCTGGACCTGAAATCTCTGGAAAGCAGGACCGTGGTAAAGGATGAAATCTGGGCCTTTTCGAACTCTTCCCCATCCTTCTCTCCTAATGGGGAATACCTCTTGTTCACTGCCTATCGTAATTTTGAACAGGATATTTTTGTACACCACATCAAGGACAATAAAACACTGAACCTGACCAATACAGGTGTTTCTGAGGCTGCTCCGGCATGGTCGCCGGATGGAAAATACATTTATTTTGTCAGCTCCAGAACAAAGCCTTCTTATCCTACCGGAATGCAGGACGCACATGTCTACAGAATGGCTTTGGATGAATACGATGAGCCCTATCGTATGGATAAGTTTGACGAGCTGTTTACAGAGAAAAAGGAGGAGAAACCAGAGGTAAAAAGCACCGCTAAAAAAGATACCACAAAAACCAAAACTGCGGAAAAGAAAGAGACGAAGCCTGTAGTGATCACCATCAATACCCAGAATATCATGGACCGGATTGAACTTCAGGGGCCATCTTTCGGATCACAACAAGGGGTAGAAGTACTCGCTAAAGGAGATAAAACCTATATGTTCTTCTATTCTAATCACGAAGGCGGTATTCCCGGAATTTACCGGACCATAACAGAGCCTTTTGAAAGCAGTAAAACAGAAAAGGTGACTGAAGGATACGGGGGGCTTGTTGAAGCAGGAGGTAAATATTATATGCTTGTCCGTGGGGTAATCAATAAATACAATCTGGAGGGAAATAAACTGGAGCGTTTAGATATCGGATTTAAATTTAACCGGAACCTGAATGAGGAGTTTAATCAGATGTTCTATGAAACCTGGGCTGGACTGGAAGAGAATTTCTATAACGAAACTTTCCATGGAGTAGATTGGTTAAAAACACAACAGCATTATGCCGGTTATCTTCCTTATCTGAATAACCGCAGTGACCTCCGGATACTTTTAAACGACATGTTGGGAGAATTAAACTCCTCGCACCTTGGCTTTAACAGCTTCGGGGCTGAAGAGCGTAAAAACCTGAACTATGCGACCAATGAAACCGGAATCATTTTTTCTGATACTGAGCCGCTTAAAATAGCCCGTATCGTAGGAAAAAGCAATGCCAGGCATACTGGCGTTGACCTGAAAGCAGGGGATGTTATTACGATGGTGAATGGGATTAAAGTGGATAAATATACCGACCGGGATGCTTATTTTACCATGCCTTCCCTCGGACAAGAAATGACTTTAACTGTTGATCGAGGAGGAAAAACCATCACCGCCAAAGTACATCCACAGAGTTCAGGTACCTTGAGGGGCAATCTTTATGATGAATGGATTGCAAAAAACAGAGATCGGGTAAAACAACTGGGAAATAATAGGATTGCCTATACTTACATGAAAAACATGGGTGGTGGCGAGCTGGAAAACTTCCTGCTGGACATGGTTGCACAAGAGAATAATAAAGAAGGAATTATTCTGGATCTGCGTTACAATACCGGAGGCAATGTACATGATGAGGTACTGAAGTTCCTGGCACAGCGTCCATACCTGCAATGGAAATACCGTGGCGGAAAAATGGCTCCGCAAAGTAATTTCGGTCCTGCCGCAAAACCAATCGTATTGCTGATCAATGAACAGTCGCTAAGTGATGCCGAGATGACGGCCGCAGGATTCAAAGAATTAAAATTAGGTAAGATTATTGGCACAGAAACCTATCGTTGGATTATCTTTACCTCCGCTAAGGGTCTGGTAGATGGTTCATCTTACCGCCTTCCTTCCTGGGGATGTTATACCCTGGACGGAAAGAATATAGAAAGTGAAGGGGTATCTCCTGATATTTATGTGAAAAATACATTTACTGACCGGTTGGAGGATAAGGACCCGCAACTGGAACGCGCAGTAGCAGAGATACTAAAAGATTTAAAAAAATAATATGGAAAACCTGTTAACGGACAGACAGTTTTGGGTGAATTATTGGGAGAGCAAAACCGGGCTATCGGTTAACATTCCGTCAGATTATCTTTTTCATCGCGAGCTTGGTGAAATTATTAATAAACAAGGTGTAAAGACTGCCATAGAACTCGGAGGTTTTCCAGGGTACTATGCGGTATTTTTAAAAAAATATTTCAAACTCAACGTTACCCTGCTGGACTATTTTGTCCATCAGCCGGTAACGAATGCTTTGCTGGAAGCCAATCAGTTGAAAGAAGCGGACATTCATATCGTGGAAACCGATTTGTTTAACTATCAACCGGAAAATCAGTTTGACCTGGTGTTGTCCTGCGGCCTGATTGAACATTTTAACGATACCGCCGATATCATTAACAGGCATATTGCCTTTGTTAAACCAGGAGGAACTTTATTCATTACCCTGCCGAATTTTAAGGCACTGAATGGCTGGTTCCAAAAGACGTTTGACAAAGAGAATTATGATAAGCACAACATCAACTGCATGGACCCGGACTTGCTGGCCAATATTTGTAAACAGGCCGGACTAGAAGTGGTTCAGTCTAAATACTTCGGACATTTTAGTCTTTGGCTGGAAAATGAAAAGAATAAACCTGCAGGTGTACGATTATTGAAGAAAACCATGTGGCTGGCGGGTAAATTGTTTACTAAGGTTTTTCCATTCAACTCCAGACAATTATCGCCTTATATTATTTTAGAGGCGAGAAAAGCATAAGCATATACTGATGAATCCGGGTTATCCGCCGAAATGGAATTAGATATTCCATCGTAAGGATGGCCCGGATTTTTCCTATCCGGCCATTGCGAAATCCTCAAAAGGGTTTTTATCCTAAACGTTGTTTTACGTACCTTTTAAGCCTTTCCCACAGGCTACCCTTTCTGGTAGACAGGAAGTCCTTGATGATCTCGTAAGCGGCTTTATTTTCCTTTATTTCGGAAGGATATTCAGTGATCGGCTTCGGATTGATGATCACATTGTAAATGTCGTTTATTCCAGAGTGGATTCCCGTTCCGTCATGGCCGATATTGTTGACCAGGGATTGAGATGGGTTTAATGTTAATCCTCCTTTTAAGAAGATCGAAGCATACCAGCGGATTGCCCAGGAATTATTTTTCCCCTTTTTGAAGTCCTGCATCTGTTTCCAGAAATTCATTTTATGCTCAATGGAGAAGGCCGATCTCTTTCTGGCATCAAATTGCGCCATCAGGGTATCGATATTGGGCTCGAAGTGTTGCCAGGCACGATCCCAGGTTGCCCAGCCCCAACTGGTTGCTGCACGGTAAAAGAAGGATTCAGGAAGGTTGTTTTCCTTCAGAGGATACATATACGCTCCGATATGCATCACCTGGTCCTCATTGCGGTAACGGTTTAAGGCTTCATTAAAATAAGTCAGCATATAGGGCGATGTAATGAGGTCATCTTCCATAACAATGACTTGCTTATAATCCTTTACCAGTCGGCTTACCCCGGCAATCACCGAGTTGGCCAGTCCCATATTTTCCTTACGTTCCACCACTTCAACAGACTTAAAACCTTCAATGTTCTTCAGCAGTTCGCGGACTTCCAGTACTTTGGCTTCATCCTCCGCAGACTTAAACCCATCTGAAAAGATAAATAACCTGCTTTCCGTCGCCAGCTGATTCTGCTTAAGGAATTTTATGGTTCGTTCGGTGTGCTGTGGCCTGTTGTAAACGAATAAGGCAATGGGTGCAAAGCTTTGCATATTTAGAAGATCTCGAGGTTTTGGGTTGATTTTTTAGTAAGAACGGTATAAGCATTACCAAATTGTTCCCGTTTGTTTTTTCCTAAAATAGCACCCAGAAGATTCTTGATCCGGTATTCCAGCTCAATTCTTAATGTCCTGAATAATGTTTTGGGTGTTTTCTTTACCTTAAATTCACAGAATTTGATGGTTTCAACAGGGGTAAGGGAAGTTTTTTCGGCGGTTATAGAAAAGCCCTCGCTTTGCAACAGAAAACGGATCAGGGTAGGGGTATACATATTGATATGCCCATAATTCAAAAAGTGCTTCATTCGCTTGTCGACCCCAAAACGATAGTCTAAAGGAACTTCTATCACCAGATATTTTGCTACTCTTTTTAATTCGCGAAGCAGTATCCGCTCATGCTCTACATGTTCCAGTACATGGGCCAGGATGACAAGGTCAAAGCTGTCGTCTGCATAAGGAATGGTATAACCATCAAAGCTGTTCACTTCCTTTAACCGTTCCAGCTTCCGGTCTCTGATTAAGGAAACGCCACTGTCTGCAATTTCCAGTGCATAGAGTTCTTTACCAAACTTCCAGTCGTTCAGGTAATGGAGAATGCTGCCATCTCCGGCGCCTACTTCCAATATCTTTTCAGGCTGAATTCCCTGACAAACTTCTATCAGGTTTTTGGCTTTGGATTTTGCACCCAGCATGCGCCATTCCACATCACTACCTGTGTAGAAATCATTATAGGAAGCGACAATATCTTCTGTGATTATGGCCATTTTAAATTAATCTTTAATACCGTCAATGATCAGAGAAGAATAACCTAAAGGCTCATTAAACCTTTTGTCGAACCTTCTGGATCTCAGAATATGACCGTCTTCACTTTTCCAGTCTACAAAATGAAACTGCTGCTGTTCGTTATAATATTCCAGTAGCTGAACCCGGAACCCGGAATCTTCCAGTACTTTGGATAGCTGTTGGTAATCGTATAGCAATTTATGATCGTCGGCACCTTCACCATATCCTCCGGGTTTTACCATATCGATATAATCTTTATTGGGGTGAAAACCATCCGGAACTGCAATCCTGATACTGCCCCCTTTTTCCAGGTATTGGTAACAGTTTTTTAAAGCAATTAATGCATTGTCATAGCTGATGTGTTCAAAAACATGTTCTGCCAGGAATTTGGTTACTTTCTTCTCCCCAAACAGGTTTTGAAAGGACTGCTTTTCCAATAGATTTAAACTCTCGATATTGGTGGGCAGCCAGTTGGCATAAGCAGTTTTCTCAGAGCCTATGATGATGTTCAAAGGTGCAGATGAATTCTTTATTTTGGACTTTAATTGAATAAGGTCCAGCATGTTTATTGGTTTTAATACGATTGATCTTACTACCTTTCTTAAGGACATTTGTAATGGTTATGTTTTTAATTGTCAGCAAGGGCCAGAAGCCCTTTGATATCGGGTTTGCCATGAGCTTTAAGGAATTAAACCTTCTCAGGCCCCCTCAATATTTAATACTCAAAGTTAAAATGTTAAACGCAAAAAGCTAGTATATCCGTATAATTATTGAAAGCAATGGTTATTCGCCTAAGATTGAGCTGAACGGGGCCTGTTTCTGATTTTTTCAAATAGGGTGATCAGGAATAGGGATTTGAGCATCATAATGCCTTGTGGCCGGGTTTTTGGCACCAGCAGCACCATGAAGTTCGTGCAAAAATAGGCAATCAACGTAGCCACAGCCGCCCCGGTGATCCCATATTCAGGAATCCAGTAAACATTTAAAACAATATTGATCAGCGCCCCTGCCCCGGTGCGGAACATAGAGAATTTGGTATAGCCTTCGGCAATGAGAAACTGACCGCTGGCTGTTCCCAGGAAGGTGAAAATGCCGGCCCAGATATGGATAGATAAAACGTGTGAGGCTTTCCAGTATTCCGGAGTATAAAACAGGTGATAAATAATTGGGGAGGCAAAGGTCATGAAAATGGCGATACTCAGGCTAATCCACACCATAAGGTCATACATATTCTGCAGGCGCTTCTGGTATCGCTCAGGATCATCTCTTTTTGCGTTCATAATTGCCGGGAAAACGGCAGTAACAATGGCAACAGGGATAAAATACCAGGACTCCGATAATTGAACCACACTTGAATAAATTCCTTGTTCTTTAGAGCCCAGATAGCTTTGAATCATCAGCGCATCTATTTTCATGTAAATGGAAACCAGAATTGCTGAAAAGGCCATTGGCCAGGAATTTTTTAATAAGAATTTAGCAATGCTGCTTTCAAACTTCCATTCAAAAATAGAAGATCCGTTTTTTTGGTACACATAGATATAACCTATAGCCAGTAAGATCACATCCAGAAGCAGGGCAAATATAAACCAGTTCAGGCTCATCCCGCAGAGGATGAGTATTAATTTGAATGCAGCAGAGACCAGATTTCCCAATATCTGGACGCTC
Source organism: Pedobacter steynii (assembly GCF_001721645.1). NCBI lineage: Bacteria > Pseudomonadati > Bacteroidota > Sphingobacteriia > Sphingobacteriales > Sphingobacteriaceae > Pedobacter > Pedobacter steynii. The sequence continues at coordinate 1,598,176 of NZ_CP017141.1, forward strand.
ATGATAAATTTACCCTGTGTCCTGGACTGGAAATAACTGTCGATAATGTTAAATGCCTGAAATATCCCCGTAAAGCTGACTATCAGGACGTAGGAAAAAGAAGCCTCTATCGGTTTAATCCCATTAAGAATCTGATAGGCGAAATAGATGAGTGGAAGGATGGCTAGTCCTCCGATGAGTTTTAGGATGAATGCCGTTCCCAGAAGCTGATTTTTCTGCTCAGGAAAACGCAGCAGTTCTCTTGTTACAAAGCCATCCAGGCCTAATGCTGCTGCGGCAATGAAAAAAGTAGCAAATGCCAACGGATAATTATATATACCGAATTGGGTTGCACCCAGATAGTTGCTGACATATATACCAATCAGAATTTTTATTCCAAGGCTACCCACTCTGGCGATTAATAACCAGCCTGCATTTTTAGCATATTTCTCTATTGCTCCCTGATCAAAACCAGGAATACTTGGAATTTTCATTCTTCTTTAGCCTTGCTTAATTTATGTTAAAGGTGCGCCAACAGCAATAGCACAGCTATGTCCCGGTTGTCCATGTGCAGGATTCAGTTTAACCCCTTTTTGGTTTTTTGGAATGGCAGGAGCGCTTGTTGTTACCGGAGTACTTGCCGGACTGGCGGTAACCGGAACTGCAACCGGCGTAGTTGGAGCAGCTGTAGCAGACGTGTTATTTTTTGCGGTCAGAGGAGCCCCAACCGGAAGTGCACAATCATGAAAAGGCTGGCCATGAGCAGGATTATTTGCTGGCCTCTCTCCGGTACTGGCTACCGGCGTTGTGGCGGAAGGCAGGCCTGTCGGTGTTGGAGTGATCACCGTTTGTGTTTGCTTTGGACTGGAATTACAGGCAGACAATGCGACAACAAAACAACTGATATAAAGAATCCTTTTCATAAGCGTATATTTTTTTGTTCTTTTATAAAGATAACAGAAAGACAAATATGTGAAATTTGTTGGGTTATCTTAGATAGCTCCGCCCAATCCTTCGCAATTGTTGCAAATGATGGTTCAAATGAATTTCTATAAATCTCAACCATTGAAAAGCATTTAAATATCCAAGTTTTGGATGAGGCGTTTTTAGCGCCCTATCCGCATTTTTGATCTGCTCGCAGGCGACATCCAGTTGTGAAAGAAACTCATCCATCATCTCCAAAGCCTCGGCTTTGCTGACTTTCCTCAGTCTGGCTGCAAGTTTTTTAGGAGCCTTATATTTTTTTCCGGGAGGTAAGCGGCCAAAGAACAAAATCAGTTTCACAGCAAAAGCAGTTGCTTTGCTTTCTCCTTTGCCGGATATGGTATTGGTCATTTCCGTTAAGGAAAGGATACTCGCATCAAAAATATGAAAGTAAACCTCACTGTAAGACCAGCCTCCGACAGGGGGGCTCAGTAAAAAAGTGGATTCATCAATCTCTTTCAGCCGATTTCGATACCTGTCTGCAATATCCAGAATCCTTTTATGATCTTTAGTCCTGCTCATCTTGAAAATGTTATTCTTTGTTCATGAGCGCAAAGATTTGATCTTTGCTGGACTGAAAATCAAGTGTTTCTGTGACCGCAACGAAATTTTTAGGATCTGCAATATAGGGGTAAGCATATTTTGCCAGTTCCAACTTTTTAGAGTCAAAATAAAATTGATTCAGAAAAGTAATCAATTGTTTTGTGGTCATCAAATTGGTCTTTACTGCGGCTTTTATCAGCTTTAGCTGGTTTTGCTCAAAGGGTTCACGTTTAAACATCTCCATCAGTTTGGTATGCTCTTCTGTAGTCATCACTTCATGCCCAATTGGTTCATCCCCATTGTTGTTATTGTTGTTGAAGCTCCTGTCCCAGTTGTCCAATGCATATTGTCCACGGTCAAATACCGGAAGATTGACCACATTGCGTAGTCCGGATCTTTTCGAATAACTGAACAGCATGCGGGTATTTGCAGGAACATTGATCCGTTTGCGGAAAACTTCCTGGCTATCTTGCATCACGATCAGTGTTGGGATGCTCCTGTATACCTCATAAAACCGAAAACGGCCTTTAGCGGATCCGGCAAAGTCGTCATCCAGGTAAACGACATAATTCCCGCGTTCAGGAATCTCAACAAATACTTCGGAACTGCTGCGACTTTGCCCAAAAATGAGCAGGGTCTGTAGCATGGCTACAAGGACTAAAACTAATCTTTTCATGCGGTTTTTTTATTGGTGTGTACTTAGGAAACGCGAATCCTGTACCAAAAATTATCGCCTTTAGAAATGATTTAGTAATTCTTCCAGATGTGTGATCTGCCACAACACATCTTCCGGTTTTTCCTTGTTCAGGGGATTAAAATAAATGGCCTTCATTCCATAACCCTGAGCGCCGCGGATGTCGGCTTCCAGGCTATCTCCAATCATAATGCTCTCTTCTTTTTGAGCGGAAGCTTTTTGCAAAGCATACTCAAAAATGGCTTTGTCAGGCTTGTTAACACCTACATCCTCTGAAATGATCACATTTGTGAAATAGGGATTTAACCCTGATTTATCCATTTTGATTAAGGTGCTTTCCTTGAATCCATTGGAAATGATGTGTAACGTATATTTTTTTTGCAGGTAAGTCAATACTTTTTCTGAGCCCTCAAATAAATTGGTTCTTGTAGGGGTCATACGAACATAATCGTCTTCAAATTGAGACGGAATATGAGCAGGATGTATACCTAACTGAATAAAAGTTTTACTGAAACGCTCAGATCTTAACGTTTCTTTAGTGATTTTTCCTAAATGGTATTCTGCCCATAACAAGTGGTTATTCTCAGTATAAGTGTCAATAAATTGACGTGAAGAATGCAGGCCCAGGGATTCAAGCTGATACTGATGATATAATTCCATCAGTGTTTCTTCCGCGTTTCGGTCAAAATCCCAGATCGTATGGTCTAAGTCGAAAAAAATATGTTTAATCATTATTCAGGGGGTTATACCGGTGTCAATACCTTGCGGTAATCCAGACCAGCGCAACAAAGATAAAAACAATCATTACTTTCAGGTATCGAAGTATCCTTGTGGCAATGGTATATTGTCTCCTTGCATTTTCAGCAGTAATGGAACGTAGGTAGTTGAAATATTGAGGAAACAGGTTTGCGATGGTCAGCAGCAGGTACAATGCCGTTGCTACGGTCATCAAATTATAGAGGTCCGATTTGTGACCAAAAGCATTGGGTTTCCCCGAGATGCTGAAATGTGTTGGAATGGATTCCGGAAGCTTTGAATAAGCCAATACCAGATAGGTCCATCCCGTCAATAAAAGCAACAATCCCAAAGCTTCCAATCCTTTGTCGACAAAGGAAAGCTGAAGTTTCAGGACCGGTCTTTTTTCTGCACTCATTTTTGAACTTTATTGTTTGACACCATAGGCGAGGTCTCCTGCATCACCCAGACCAGGAACGATATACGATTTACTGGTCATTTCCTCGTCAATAGCGCCCAGCCAAAGCTTCGCCTTAGGCAGATTTGCCCGCACATGACTAACCCCTTCTGTACTGGCAATGGCCGATACAATGTGTAATTCCTTAATCTGGTAACGGTTTAACAATTCTTTGCAGCACAACACCATGCTCATCCCGGTTGCGAGCATCGGATCGGCCATGATCACCACCTTGTCGGTCAGATCGGGAGTCGAAATATATTCCACCTGGATCACGAAATTTCCGTTTTTATGGTTCTTCCGATATGCGGTAATAAATGTAGATTCTGCCTGATCAAAGACGTTTAATAAACCCTGATGTAGGGGGATTCCTGCCCTTAAGATGGTGGCTAATACCGGTTGCTCCGTCAAAAAAGCAGTGTTAGCCAGGCCTAAGGGTGTTTGAGTTTCTTTTCGTTGAAATTCAAGCGTCTTGCTGATCTCATAGGCAAAAAACTCTCCCAGACGCTCCATGTTTTTTCGGAAACGCATGGAATCTTTCTGGATGTTCTCGTCACGGAGCTCGGCCAGGAAAGCATTGGCAATGGAAGTCGTCTTATCAAGGTTAAATATCATCGTGTGAAGGTCTAGAAGGTGTAAAGATAAAAGATTAGGCAAGAGCAATGGCCTTATCATGCCAGAGACTGTAAAAACTACCGTTAACCAACTTTACATGATCCATCAGTTCATTTAGTTGTAGCAGCAGGTCTTTAGCGGTTTTTCCAGACCGTAACCCCATATCTGTCAATGCAATCGGGTATATTTTTAACTGGGATTGTTTTTCTATCTGAAGATCATACCAGTAAAACGGACTGCATGTGCCTGCTCTGAAGCCTGGGGTATCCGGATAATACATACTGTAATCATGGTTGATGTTTTTTGTCGTCAGTCTGAGATAACTCCTGGGGATTTTTAACCTTTCTTCCCAGTTGCTACTCCTTTTTTTATCCGGAAGGAGGAACTCCGGCGGACCGGAAATGCCATTTTTATTCATTTCTGCAAGCAGACCATGAATCCCTTTTATCTGCTGTTCATAATGTTTTCTTTGCAATTGCTCTTTTAGTAAAGAGTTCATAAAATGTAAAGCTCTTTTCAATCTGCTGGGATGAGGGGCTGGCCTGGGAGAGTAAGCCGGCCGGAAGCTGAAATCTTTCTTCCCAAACAAAAGGGAAGGGAAATTTTTAAGCAGAATGTTTTTTAAAATCAGTGACCATTCATCAATTACGGGTACCTGGAGTAAACCCAGTTTATGCTGAAGGCTTAATGCAGCGCGGTAGTTAGGCCCCTTACGGTCGTCAAAAGGAAGGTATTCCTCATATCTGCTCAGAAAGTAAAAAGAAGCTGCAAAAATGTCAAAAGGTAAACAGCTGCCCGCTACCGGAAAGGGGACTTTTTGATCTCCAAAAGTGGTGATCCCTATCCGTTGGGCTTTGATCTTCTGATCGGTCAGTAATCCGGTGCTTTTGAAAAATAGTGAGTTGCCAGCTGCTTGTTTCCCGTAACAAAATTTCGGCCCTTCGAAGTTGATAAATTCAGCTAAGTTCTGGCTGATGTCCAGATCGGTCCGGAGTATATCCCTAAAAATAAAATTAAAGATATATTTTATGCGTGGAGTGATCAATGGGGTATAAACCAGAAGCCTCATAGTATATAATTATAGTATATAAAACTTATCTTTGGATCTCATAGTAAATATACATATGAAATTTCAAATTGTTTTAGCAGGGAGGATAATTTCTGTCAATTAAACCTATATACGACGAACCCGAGCTGCTGAAAAGAATTATCGGAGGGGACCGACAAGCTTTCAGTCAATTATTTGAAGCCCGGTATCCCGGTCTTTATGCTTTTGCCTTGAAGCTGACACGATCTCCAGTACTGTCAGAAGAAATTATTCAGGACGTTTTTCTAAACATCTGGTTAAACAGGTCCGGCCTTGGAAATGTGGCTAATTTTAGAGCTTATCTCCATAGAATTGCGCGTAACCTTTCTTTAAATGCCCTGCGCAATATTGCTAAACACAAAGTGCTGGTCGGCGATTTCGAAGCAGATGAAAACTTTCCTGATCATTCTACAGAATATGCACTGGATTATAAAGATACAGTAGCGCTGATGCATAAAGCGATAGAAAAACTTCCCCCTCAGCAGCAACAGGTCTATAACCTTTGTCATAAAGAAGGGCTGACTTATGAACAGGCCGCGCTTCGGTTGAATATTGCTCCTGCAACGGTCCATTCTCACATGAAAGGCGCCCTGCGCGGGCTCCGTGTTTACTTTAAGAAGATGGGAATCCCGATGGTAATTGTTGCCTTGATCTTACGCTAAGATAGTTTTTTGTGTATTTCTGAAAATATTTCATACCAGACTACCCCTACCTTTCTTTTCCGGTGTCTATATAAGGGTAAACGGTAGCTGACGATAAAGACGAGATGAATAAACCGTTTCCACGAAATATGATGAATCAGAAACTTCCTTATTTGTTAAACCAGTACTTAAATGAAAAATGCTCATTAGAGGAGCTTGCAGAATTTTATGAACTGGTTGATGATCCTGCAAATGAAAAGGAACTAAGTGACCTGCTTGACGATGCTATAAATACATCTACCGATGAAAAACAGCTGACCGCAAATCAGGAATCCGATCTGCTTCAGTATATCTTCGATTACAAGGAAAGCCAGAAACAGCAATCTGTAGCTGTTCGGAGCTGGGATTATCGCAGTTGGTCTGCCGCTGCGGTAATCTTTCTTATCCTTTGTCTGGGGCTCTATTATTTTAAATCTGATCGTTTCGTAAAAGAGGACACTGCGGTCTTAATTGTCCCCGGAGGAGATAAAGCGCTGCTGACCTTAGCAGATGGAAAAGTGATTAACCTGCAAAATGCACGGAATGGTGAACTGGCTGAAGTATCGGGAGTTAAGATTGTCAAAACGGGAGAAGGCCAGCTGATTTACCGCATCAGCGGCGGTGCTGATCAGGTAAAAACCAGTCAGAATACCATTAGTACACCCAGAGGAGGACAATATACACTGACCCTGCCGGACGGAACAAAAGTATGGCTCAACGCGGCTTCGTCTTTAAAGTTTCCGACTGCTTTTTCTAAGGTTAATGAACGTAAAGTAGCACTCAGTGGGGAAGCTTACTTTGAGGTAGCGAAACTCAAAAATCCTTTTATAGTTACCACAGATCAGCAAAAGGTAGAGGTTCTAGGAACACATTTCGACATCAATGCCTATCCGGATGAACCCCATACCAGAACAACACTTCTGGAGGGATCAATAAGGGTATCTTCTCTGAAGACGGGTCATGAGGTAACTTTAAGTCCGGGAGAAGCGTCTATTCTTAAGCCAGCCGGGTTAAGCGTGCAAAAGGCGGATATGGAAAGAAACACGGACTGGAAAAATGGGGTATTCATTTTTAAGAATGAGAGCCTGGAAGAGATTATGCGAAAGCTGGCGCGATGGTATGATGTAGAAGTGGTTTATGAACCTGGTGCCCCGCGACAGGAAACGTTTAGCGGAAGTGTATCTAAATATGACCATATCAGTAAGGTGCTGCGCAAACTGGAGCTCACTGGAGAAGTCCGCTTTAAGATCCAGGGAAAAAAGATCACTGTATTGAAATAAAAATATAAACCATTAAGACATCTATGAACAGATATTGACCATAAACATCCAGAATCCTGAGGTGGCTGAATTAAAAAAGCCGGATGGTGCTACGAACACGATCCGGCTAAAAAATTGAGTTAACCCCTTCCGGCTTTAAAACCGGGAGAAATAAGATTGCACTCATCCGGGCATTAACCCAACTAATCAAAATTATGAAATTAAATGCTTTTAACCTAGGCATGCTATGCTCCTGGCTGCCGCCAAAATTTCTATTAGTTGTGAAATTAGTTGTAATAATAATGACTGTCAGCTTGTTACAGGTGAGCGCTGCGGGTTTCGCCCAGCGGGTAACCTTAAGCGGGAAACAGCTGAGTCTGGAGCAGGTCTTTAAAGAGATTACCAAACAAACCGGTTATCAGGTTTTTTATGCCGATAAAAATATCGATGCCAAAAAGATGCTGCAGGTTAACTTCAGGAATTCAGCGCTGACAGAGGTAATGGATAAATGTCTGGACAATCAGGTATTGTCTTATATCATCGAAGATAAAAGCATTGTAATTCGCGTTAAAGAGCACTCTGTATTGGAAAGGGTGATGAGTTATATCAACTCCATTGATGTGAAAGGAACCGTGCTGGATGAAAACGGAGAACCCTTGCCAAAAGCCACGATAAAAGTTAAAGGGACAGATCACATTGTCTTTACCAATGAAAATGGGGTTTTTCAATTCACTAACATCGCAGAGAATGCGGTATTGCAGGTTTTTTATTTAGGCTATAAAACCAAAGAAATCACGGGAGCTGAACTTAAATCCAACCCTTCTGTTCAGATGGAAGTAAAAGCCGGTGAGCTGAAAGAGGTCAGCGTAATGGTAAATACCGGATATCAGCATATACCAAAGGAGCGGGCAACAGGTTCTTTCACTCAAATCAATAATGAGACCCTCAATAAACAGGTTGGTGGCAATATTTTAGACCGTTTAAATGGAATTGCAAACGGGGTGGCTTTTGATGCGAATAAAAACCGACCTGCAGTAACGGTGCGTGGGCTAAGCTCGATTAACGGGCCTATGGCACCATTGGTTATCCTTGATAATTTCCCTTATGAAGGAGATGTAAATAACATCAATCCGAATGATATTGAAAATATCAGTATCCTTAAAGATGCCGCTGCCGCTTCCATTTGGGGCGCAAGAGCGGGAAATGGAGTGATTGTCATCACCACCAAAAAGGGTGCTTTTGATCAGCCTTTAAAGATTGGGTTTAACTCAAATGTAAGCATCACAGCCCGGCCGGACCTATTCGATCTCAAGCAGATGAGCACAAATGATTTTATTGATTTTGAACAGCGGATGTATGAGTTGGGTGCCTACAAAAGCAAGGAAACGGATAAGAAAAAAGAAGAACTATCGGAGGTGATAGAACTGTTGATTGCAGCCAGGGAGAAAAAGATTACAGATGCGCAGGCAAAAGCGGGTATTGATGCCCTGAGAGGTATTGATTCCAGAAATGATGCCATGAAATATCTTTACAATACTGCAGCCGAACAGCAATATGCATTGAGCTTTCAAGGTGGAAACAAGCAGATGACCTATAACATTTCCGGAGGTTATGACCGCTCAGTTTCCAGTCTTTCAGAAAAATATAACAAAGTGAACCTGCGTGCAGCAAACGTGTTTAAGCCTATAGATAAACTTCAGATCAGTACTTCTTTGTATTATACAAAAAGCAATAGTCAATCAGGAAAACCCGGATATAGTGCCAATGGCATTGGAAAAACTATCTATCCGTATACCCGCCTGATGGATGAGAACGGCGAAGCAATGCCTTTACATGTCTATCGGAAGGCTTATACGGATACCGCAGGAATGGGCAGGTTGCTCGACTGGAAGTATTATCCCCTGGAAGATTATAAACACAATACTACCGAAACGAATTTACAAAGCATCCTGGCCAGCCTGGGACTAAGATATGAACTGATTAAAGGGCTGAGCCTGGATCTGAAATATCAATATGAAAACCAGCAGATCAAAACTGAAAACCTGAAAGACCTGGAAAGTTTTGATACAAGAGACCTGATCAATCAGTTTTCTAAGCTCGACCGCAAAACTGGAATTGTAACCTATAATGCCCCTTATGGAAGTCAGCTGGATAAAAGTAATGCCGCTGTGGTTTCGCATAACGCACGTTTACAGGCAGATTTCAACAGGACTTTTGAAGATCATAACATCGCCGCACTGGCCGGAACAGAAGTAAGACAGATCTCGAGGACATCCGGAAGAAATATCATTTATGGGTATGATGAAGAGACGCTGAGAACCGGGAAAACAGATTACCTGAATCCTTATCCCAGCTTTATTGATGGGTCTAAGCTTTATCTGTTTGACGGATTAAAAGCGGAAGAATGGCGCAATAATTACGTTTCCTTTTTTGGAAACGCTTCCTATACCTATAAAAGAAAATATACCCTTTCCGGAAGCATGCGTAAAGATATGTCTAACCTTTTTGGGGTAAAAACCAATGAAAAAGGCGTTCCGCTATGGTCGGTAGGATCATCCTGGAACATTTCGGACGAATCTTTTTATAACCTTTCATTTTTGCCGTATTTAAAACTGAGAACAACTTATGGCCTGAGCGGGAATCTGGATAGCAGAAGGTCTGCAATAACGACCATCAGAAGCGGGGGGACTGCCTTTTATACCAACCTGCCGCAGTCTTTCATCGAGAATTACCCCAATCCGGAACTGAGATGGGAAAAGGTGAAGATGTTTAACATTGGAGCAGATTTTCAACTCATCAATAATGTGCTTTCGGGAAGTGTGGAGTATTACCATAAATCAGGGGTTGATTTGTTCGGCAGGTCTGAGATGGATTATACCACCACCGGTGCGGGAGAGATGATTAAGAATGCGGCCAATATGATGGGAAGAGGGGTTGATGTCGAACTGAACACTAAAATCATTGACCGGACTTTCAAATGGACACAACTTTTCAATTTTAATTACAACTCGAACAAGGTGACTAAATACCTGCTGAAAAATGCAGTGGCAAGTGACCTGGTTAACGATGGGATCAATGTCTTTACCCCGTTGGTTGGGCAGCCGGTTTTCTCGGTCATCTCACTCAAATGGGCAGGACTGGACCCGCTTACCGGAGATCCGCAGGGCTATTTAAACGGTCAGGTATCCAAAGATTACAGAGAATTTATCGGAGCGAAAAGCAAAATGTCCGACCTCGTGTTTAACGGATCTTCGACCCCTGTTGTTTTTGGTAACCTGATGAATACCTGGAGCTGGAAAGACCTGGCCTTAACGGTTAACATCACCTATAAAATGGGACATTATTTTAGAAGAACTTCGGTCAATTATATCGAACTGACGGGTAATAAAGGCAGGGGACATTCGGATTATGCGAACCGCTGGCAAAAACCAGGTGATGAAAAACATACGGATGTGCCTTCATTTGTTTATCCGGTGGATAAGGAAAGGGATCAGCTTTATGCGGCTTCAGAGGCGCTGGTAAGCAAGGCAGATCACATTCGACTACAATTTGTAAACCTCTCTTACAGTTTAAAGAAAGCGAACTGGTCAAAATTGCCGTTTCAACAGGTTCAGGTTTTTACCAATGCCAGTAACCTGGGAATTTTATGGAGGGCAAATCAATTCGGGATCGATCCGGAATATAGCAAGACCTATAGTCCGGCGGCAAGTTATTCACTGGGACTACGTGCAGATTTTTAATCCTTGGGCAGATGAAAAGAATTAATTTATATATCGTTTTGCTGATCATGCTGGGAAGTCTGGTTTCCTGCAAAAAATTTCTGGACGAAAAACCGGATAAAGCATTGGTGGTGCCCACCAGAATTGAAGACTATCAATCTATTTTAGATGGCAGCTTTGAGATGAATCTCTCGTCGGTTTTTTCTCCTTTGATCAGTGCGGATGATTATTACCTGAGTACAGCGGACTATAATAAGCTGGGTGTATATGACAGAAGGTTATACACCTGGGAAGACCGTAGCATGAACGAGGAGTCTACCAACGACTGGAAGTCTACCTATGCACAGGTGTACAATACCAATATTGTACTGGAAGGCCTGGAGAAGATCAAACGTACGGCTTCTAATGAGGCAAAATGGGATAACCTTAAAGGTTCTGCTTTGTTTTTTCGCGGTCGTCTCTTTTTTGAAGCGGCATTGATCTGGGCGAAAGCTTACGATGCCGGCTCCGCGCAAACTGATCCTGGAGTTCCGCTCACCATGACGAGCGATTTTAACATAAAGACAACGCGGCCGACTGTAAAAGAGAGCTATGAACGTATTCTGGCTGACCTGACGGAGGCGGCCGCACTTTTGCCAGTAAATGCAATCCATAACATCCGTCCCTCCAAAGCAGCAGCTTATGCTTATTTATCCCGGGTTTATCTTGCGATGCGGGATTACAACAATGCCGGTAAATACGCAGATTTGAGCCTGCAGCTAAACCATAAATTAATCGATTATGCAGGTTTAGACGATATGGCCCCTTATCCGATGCCAGGAGTAGAGAACCCGGAAGTGATCGTGTTTTTTGTAACGGACCTCTCTTTTACCCCGCGGATAGATCCACAGTTCTTTGAGCAATATACCGGGAATGACTACAGGAAAACCATTTTCTTTGAAGAATTAAGGGATGGCTCAATTGGTTTTAAAGGAAGCTATGACGGCGGATATTCCTATTTCACTGGAGTAGCTACGGACGAGATGTACCTGAACAGAGCGGAGTGTTATGCCCGGTCCGGAAAGCTGAGTGAAGCCCTTGCAGATCTGAATCTGCTGTTATCGAAGCGGATTAAAAATTTCGAAAATTTAACCATTGGAGATCCGAAAGCTGCCTTAAAACTTATTCTGGAGGAACGAAAAAAAGAACTGCTCCTAAGAGGAACGCGCTGGATGGATTTAAAGCGACTGAATAAAGAACCTGAATTTCAACAGACATTGAAAAGAGACATTGCTGGTCTCAGCTTTACCTTAAAACCAAACGATCCAAAATATGCTTTGCCAATCCCGGAAAGAATCATTGCGCTATCCGGCATTCCGCAAAATGTGAGGTAGTTAAGCTCAATGAAAATTGAAAAAAGAATTTGAAGCAGCTAGCTGCTTCAGAATACCCCCCCCTAATGCCCCTCCTTCGGACAACCCCTGTCCGGAGGGGGTTTTTTGTTTAAAACAGTCCCTGCTTTTCTTTACATTGGTTTAACCTGCTTTCCCCTAAAGGATGTCCGGATTATTGGGAATAACCTTATCTTTGATCTTTACGAACCCTAACCTAACTGATAAATAGAGAATCTGCAGATGAAATTTCAACTTGTATCAGACTATAAGCCAACAGGAGACCAGCCTACTGCCATTAAGCAATTGGTGGAAGGTGTAAACAACGAAGAAAATTATCAGACATTGTTAGGTGTAACAGGCTCTGGTAAGACTTTTACCATAGCCAACGTTATTCAGCAAACTCAGAAACCAACCTTAATTCTGAGTCATAACAAAACCTTAGCGGCGCAGCTTTATGGAGAGTTTAAGCAGTTTTTTCCTGAAAATGCGGTCAACTATTTTGTCTCTTATTACGATTATTATCAGCCTGAGGCATTTATGCCGAGCACGAATACTTATATAGAAAAAGACCTTAGCATCAATGAGGAGATTGAGAAGTTAAGGCTGCGGACCACCTCGGCATTAATGTCCGGACGCAGGGATGTCATTGTGGTTTCTTCCATTTCCTGTATTTATGGTATGGGAAACCCCGAAGATTTTTCCAGATCTGTTTTTCGCTTTGCTGTAGGAACCAGGATTTCCAGAAATAGCTTTTTGCACAGTCTGGTAGAGATTTTATATGCCCGGACCACGAATGAGTTTAAAAGGGGAACATTCCGGGTAAAAGGAGATACGGTAGATATCTTCCCTGCTTACCTGGATAATGCTTACCGCATTTCCTTCTTTGGTGATGACATTGAAGAATTAAGTGTGATCGACCCGGTAACCGGAAAAACTTTGGAGAAACTGGAAGATATGGCCATTTATCCTGCCAATCTGTTCGTGACTCCAAAAGACCGCTTTACTTCTTCGATCTGGGGGATTCAGGAAGAACTGGAGATCCGCAAAAATCAATTGATTGGCGATCGTCATGTACTGGAAGCCAAAAGGTTGGAGGAAAGGGTGAACTTTGATATTGAAATGATGAAGGAGCTTGGGTATTGCTCCGGAATTGAAAATTACTCCCGTTTCTTTGATGGTCGTTCACCGGGAATGCGTCCTTTCTGTTTGCTGGATTATTTTCCTGATGATTACCTGATGGTGATCGACGAAAGCCATGTTACCGTACCTCAGATCCGGGCGATGTATGGAGGAGACCGGTCGCGTAAAATGTCTTTGGTGGAATATGGTTTCCGTTTGCCTTCAGCGCTGGATAACAGGCCTTTAAATTTTGATGAATTTGAGAACCTCGCTCCCCAGACGATCTATGTAAGTGCCACACCGGCAGATTATGAATTGCAGAAAACGGAAGGAGTGGTTATTGAACAGGTGATCAGGCCAACCGGTCTACTGGATCCGCTGATTGAAATCAGGCCAGCGGTTAATCAGGTGGATGACCTGCTGGACCAGATTGATAAAACCATTAAAATGGGCGATCGGGTATTGGTAACTACGCTGACCAAAAGAATGGCAGAAGAGCTGGCCAAGTACATGGACCGTTTAAATATAAAATGCCGTTACATTCACTCTGAAGTGAAAACCCTGGAAAGGGTAGAAATCCTGAGAGGGCTTCGACTCGGAGAATTTGATGTGTTGATCGGGATTAACTTGTTGAGAGAGGGGCTGGATTTACCGGAAGTTTCTCTGGTGGCAATTCTGGATGCAGATAAGGAAGGTTTCCTTCGCTCAGACCGTGCGCTGATCCAGACAATTGGAAGGGCAGCCCGTAATGACAGAGGAAGAGTGATCATGTATGCAGACAACATCACCGATTCTATGGAAAGAACGATTTCTGAAACCAACAGGCGCCGGGAGAAACAGATTGCTTACAACCTGGAACATGGCATTACGCCAAAAACAGTTGGGAAAAGCAGGGAGGCGATATTGGAGCAGACCTCCGTATTGGATTTCTCTGGAAATGCAGCAAGGGCCAAGGCCTATGTGGAGGTGGATGAAGTGAGTATGGCTGCAGATCCTATCGTTCAGTTTATGACAAAAACTGAAATGCAGAAATCAATTGATAAAACCCGTAAGGACATGTCTAAGGCTGCAAAAGAAATGGACTTCCTGATGGCTGCAAGATTGCGTGACGAGATGTTTGCCATGGAAAAAGTATTTGAAGAAAGATTTAGTAAATAAGCATCAGCTTATGTTTTATATAATTAACAATGGACGGAAAGAATAGAAAAGACATTTATCCAGGATTGGAAGTAGACATTATCTTGAAGAAAGATCAGAGAACGGGGCAGTTAACAAGGGGCATTGTTGCAAATCTGTTGACTTCTTCTCCATATCATTCCAGAGGGATCAAAGTGCGTCTGGAAGATGGTCAGGTAGGGCGTGTGGCCGAAATTATAGGCGATTAAGGCTTGTAATGTAATTCAAATGCAATAATCTATGGACTTTTGTAATAATGAAATTCTAATTCCGTCTATATTTGTAAACATCAAATTAACATAATGGGATTTTTAAAATTTCTTTTTATCGCTTTTCTGGTACTGTATATCCTGCGGATCATTTTCCGTTTGGTATTTCCTATGGTACTGAAAAACATGTTTAGCAAGGTGCAGCAACAGGCTGAAAACCAGGCCAGACAACGCAACAATAAACCTGAAGGGGACATTTCTATCGATTATATGCCACCCCAGCCAAAAGGCGGAAGAACGGATAAACTGGGTGATTTCGTAGATTATGAAGAGATAAAATAGCGGTATTTTATTCTTATCGATAAATTTACTTCCTAATCTGTATCAATTTTATATTTTTGGGGTTAGTTTAATCTTAAACAAGCCTTAATGAATAATTGGTTAAAAGCGAATGGCATACACCTGGCCATCATTGGATTTTTTGTTATCATCTGTTTTGTCTATTTCAGTCCTGTGTTACAAGGAAAAGCTCCTGCACAAAGTGACGTTATCCAGGCAAAGGCCACAGCTAAAGAGATCATGGATTATAAGGCTAAAGATGGCAAAGGGCCACTTTGGACGAACCAGATGTTTGGAGGTATGCCTGCTTATCAGATCTGGGTTCAACACCCGCTTAATGGAGCAACTTATGTCATCTCTTTCGTAAAAGCGGTCTTTCCCGATCCGGTAGATTCCGTTTTATTGTACCTGGTAGGTGCTTATCTGCTCTTCTGTGTACTCAGAATTAACCCATGGCTTGCTGCCGCGGGAGCAATAGCTTTTGCTTTTACCTCCTATAACTTTATCATTATTGCCGCAGGACATAGCAATAAGGCCCTGGCCATTGCCTTCTGTGCACCGATTATAGCAGGAGTGATCCTGACCCTGAGGGGTAAATACTGGCTTGGAGGAAGTTTAACCGCTTTATTCCTTGCTTTAGAAATCAGGGCAAATCATATTCAGATGACCTATTATCTGATGATTGCCTTGTTGATTTTTGTTGGTATTGAAATATATCATGCCGTAAAAGAGAAAAAACTGGCTGCTTTCTGGAAATCGTTGAGCTTCCTTGCAGTGGCCATGGTATTGGCTTTCATGGTGAATGCCGGAAAATTATGGACAACTTATGAGTATGGTAAGGAGTCTAACCGTGGTAAATCTAATCTGACTACTGATAAAGCGGAAGAGAAAAATGGTCTGTCAAAAGAGTATGCTTATGGCTGGAGCCAGGGAATCGGCGAAAGCTTCACTTTCCTGATCCCAAATCTTTATGGTGGTGCAACGAGCATCGACCAGTTGGTGAAGCCGGAAAGCCATACGTATAAAGCCTTACAGGGTGTTACCGGTGGCGACCCTACACAGGCCATTCAGCAATTGGCTGGTCAGGTTGGTTTGCAGCAATACTGGGGTGAAAAACCAGGAACTTCGGGCCCTTATTATTTTGGGGCAATTGTTTGTTTCCTATTCGTATTTGGGTTAATCATCGTAAGGAGCAAGGTAAAATGGTGGATCTTAGGAACAACCATTTTGTTTATGCTGCTGTCTTTTGGAAAAAACTTCCCGCTGATATCTGATCTTTTCTTTGAATATTTCCCGATGTACAACAAGTTCAGGGCAGTAGAGTCGATCCTTGCTTTAGTAGGTTTAATGGTACCTGTTCTGGCGATGTTGGCTATTAAAGAAGCACAGGAAAGCACTTATGATCAAAAAACACTGGTAAAGAAACTGACTATTGCAGCAGGAGTTACAGGTGGTTTTGCATTACTTGTTGCCATCATGCCTACTGCATTCTTTAGCTTTACTTCTTCAACGCATGCGCAAATGGTGCAGGTGCTGACGCAAATGCTGGAAAACAATGCTGGCATGGCGCAGAGCATCGGAAATGCCTTAATTGCTGACCGTGTAGATATCGCAAGAGCTGATGCTTTACGTTCCCTGTTGTTTATTGCAATTGCTTATGGCCTGATCTGGGCTTTCTTAACAAAGAAATTAAATGTACAGACTGCAGTAATTTTATTGGGTCTGGCGATATTGGTAGATATGTGGCAGGTAGATCGCCGTTATTTAAATAACAGCAATTTTGCCAGCAAAAGCGATGTGAACAATCACTTCCAGCCTCGTGATGTGGATACTTTCATCATGGCCGATAAAGATCCGGATTTCAGGGTGCTTGATTTAAGTATCTCTACTTTCCAGGATGCAAGTGCTTCGCAGTTCCATAAAACTGTGGGTGGATACCATGCAGCCAAACTGAAACGATACCAGGAGCTGATCGATAACCAGTTCTCGAAAAGCATCAACCAGGATGTATTGGATATGTTGAATACCAAATACCTGATTACTCAGGATCCTAAAAACGGATCTTATAAAATGCAACGCAATCCAACTGCTGCTGGTCATGCCTGGATTGTTCAGAATGTACAGTTTGCAAAAGATGCTGATGAAGAAATGAAAGCAATCAGCAGCTTTGATCCTAAAAAAGAAGCAATTGTTGATGTGAGGTATAAATCTTTAATTGATACCAAAAAGGTAGGTGCTGATCCTACTGCATTTATTAAATTGGATAGTTATCATCCTGATCACCTTGTTTATTCTTATAGCGCACCAAGAGATGTGATTGCGGTGTTTTCAGAGATTTATTACGACAAAGGTTGGAACATGTATGTGGATGGGGTTAAAAAGCCTTATTTCCGTGCTGATTACGTGTTGCGTGCTGCTCAGCTGGAAGCAGGAAACCACAAAGTAGAATTCAAATTTGAGCCGGTATCTTATTATATGGGTGAGAAGATCTCCCTTGCAGGTTCATTGCTGTTACTGGCAGGGCTGGGATTTGCGTTTTACTCAGAAAATAAACAAAAGAAAAAAGCTGCTTAAGGTTTTTCTTTATGTCGGCCTGTTTTAGGTCGATACATTAATCATATGAAGGCCCGGTACTGTACAGTACCGGGCCTTTTTTGTGCCGGACATGCCGATCAGCCTCGGACTAAATGTGTGTGGATTGTGGTTACCTGTGCTGTAGTATTCTTGCGGTACCCCTTAGGGGTTTGTAGGGCCTTATCAGGCCTGAGGCCTGTTGGAGGCTGAATTTAAACGTTATTTATTCTTTAGCCGGGCTACCTGAAATAGGGCCGCAGCCAAAGAGATCTTTAACTGAAGTAAAAATACAATAGAATTGTGATGTTTGCTGAAAATTAGCCGTAACTTATGTTAAATTAATTAATCACATCGTTATGGCAATATCTAAGTACGGCCCATATGGCCATCCAAATGGAAAAATTGGAAAACTGGTACACTACATGTTAAAAGGGCAGCCTGTAACACGTTTAGTGGGAAGAAGGACTAAATCGAGTCCTGCGCAATTGGTGAATTGTCAGAGTATGGCAGTAACCATGCGCTTTTTAAATCATGAGAGTGTTTTGAGGTTTATCAATTTGGGCTTTGAACTGGAAGCCCGCGGAACGGTTAAAAACCAGCATAACCTGGCTACCTCTTACAATAAGAAATTTGCCTTAAAAGGCGAGTATCCTAACCTCAGGATGGATTACAGCAAAGTATTGCTGAGTAAAGGGGAATTATCTGCTCCTAAAGACACTAAACTGATTAAAACAGAAATAGGGCTGGAGTTGAGCTGGAATCCTGAAATGCCTGGTTCCTGGCATCATGGAGATGATATCGCTATGGTTTTAGTGTATTTTCCACGCAGTCAGGAAGGGATCAGCTTTTTAAATGCGTCCAAAAGAGAAACAGGAAAACACAGTATCCCCTTAACCAGAGAATTTCAGGATGATCCGATAGAGGTTTATATGTGCTTTAAATCTGCAGACGGAAAGGAAATCTCTGATAGTGTCTATTTTGGAAACCTGAACGGGGAAGCAGAAACGCCGGAAGAACAGCGGCAAAAGAAGAAATATGTGGAGTTGAAAGCCCGGTTTAATCAGGTTTCGGCAGCTTATTGGCAAAATATTGAGCTTAACGGAGGGCTAATTGTGGAGACTAAAGCCTTTAGGAATCTCCAAACGGAATACCTTGCGTTGAAAGCTAAGCTGGATAATTTGCCGGGAAAACCAAGTTGATGATTTCGATAGGTCAATTAATAAGATTTTAGATGAAAATTGAGTTAAATATGCTGGTGGATTGAGGTTATATTACAATCCCTGGGATTGGTATGGATTTAATATAATAAATAATATTTCCTTAACAGCCTGTTAATCCTTATGTTGCAATTTTGCATCATAAACTTAAACTGTTTTCCCTATGCAGGAGTTGTTTTTGATGGTATGCTTAATTGTTTTGGTTGCATTCTTTTTCAGTCCTTACGAACTGACAATGGAGGAAGATGATGTCTAAAAGAGAAGTGGATATCGCCGTAATCTCAGACGTTCACCTTGGAACTTACGGCTGCCACGCAAAAGAATTATTAAAATACCTGAAAAGCATCAAACCAAAGATGCTCGTGCTAAACGGAGATATTATCGACATCTGGCAGTTTAGTAAGCGCTACTGGCCGGAAACCCACATGAAAGTAGTTCGCAAGCTCATGAAATTTGTGGTAGAAGGAGTTCCTGTCTATTACCTAACCGGTAACCACGATGAATTGCTGCGGAAGTTTGCAGACATGCACATGGGGGCTTTTCACCTTCAAAATAAGCTGGTTATTGAACTGGATGGCAAGAAAGCCTGGTTTTTTCATGGCGATATCTTTGATGTTACGATGCAACATTCGAAATGGCTGGCTAAATTGGGTGCGGTAGGATATGATACCTTGATCCTGATCAATAGCTTTACCAACTGGTTTCTGGAACTGTTGGGAAGAGATAAAATGAGTTTCTCGAAAAAGATCAAGGCTGCATTTAAAGATGCTGTGAAGTTTATCAATAAATTTGAATCTACCGCCGCTGAACTGGCCGTTGAAAATGGTTATCAATATGTCATATGTGGACACATTCACCAACCGGAAATGAGAACGGTAACCACAGATGAGGGGTCGGTCATGTACCTGAACAGTGGGGATTGGGTGGAAAACCTGACGGCATTGGAATACAGCAATAAAGAATGGAAAATTTTCAAATACGATCATAAAGATTTTGAAAAGGATGAAGTGGAAGAAGGAGAGCTGTCCGATAGTGAAGACCTTCACAGCAAGCTCGATATCAATACCTTGCTCCAAAAGATTAAATTAGAAATTGTCTAAAGCGTAAAAATTGTAGATATTCGGTGCGAATGAAAATACTATACGCTATTCAGGGTACAGGGAACGGACATATTAGCAGAGCGAGGGAAATTGTCCCGCTGTTGCAAAAATATGGGGATGTTGATTTACTCGTCAGCGGAACACAGGCAGATGTTAAACTGGTTCAGGAAGTCAAATATCAACTCCATGGATTCAGTTTTATTTTCGGCAAAAAAGGCGGTGTAAACCATTATGAAACCTGGAAAACCATGAATCTTCCACGTTTTTTGAAGGACATGAAGACCATTCCTCTAAAAGAATACAATCTGATTCTTAATGATTTTGAGCCGGTAACCGCTTGGGCATGCAGGACCCAGGGGGTGGAAAGCGTTGGTTTAAGTCATCAGGCGTCTTTTCAGTCCAAAAAAGTGCCTAAGCCTAAAAGCATTGACTGGGCGCAATTGGTGATGAAATATTATGCACCGGCAAGCCATTATGTTGGTTTTCATTTCGAACGTTACGACGATTTTATCTATACACCAGTGATCCGTGCAGAGATCAGAAACATGGTGGTCAGCAATCTTGGTCATTATTCGGTATACCTTCCGGCAATAGACGATAAATTCCTGGTTCCTATCCTGAAACAGATTCCACAGGTAAAATGGGAAGTATTTTCCAAGCATACAAAAATCAGCTATACAGATGGAAATGTGGAGGTGAGTCCGGTAAATAATGAACTATTCAACAAGAGCCTGGCTTCCTGCGAGGGATTGTTTACCGGCGGGGGCTTTGAAGGGCCTGCTGAGGCATTATTCCTGGGCAAGAAACTTTTGGTGGCACCCATGAAATTTCAATACGAACAGCAGTGTAATGCTTTTGCACTCAAGAAATTCGGATTGCCGGTAATCTGGGGAAGCAACAGAAACTGGCTGCCCATCATTAAAAACTGGGTAAATAATCCTCAGGAGCATCAGTTCCATTTTCCGGATGAAACGGCCGCAGTAATTGATAAAGTAGTAAAGGATTTTGCCAGATAATTTGCTTTACTTTGCCTTAATATACAGGCATGATCAATCAATTTAGAAATTTAAACCCTATAAACCTGCTCCTGTTATTCGCATATACTTTTTTTATGCGCATGGCTATATTTGCAGATCCACCGGCGCAGCTGAATTTTGAGTTCCTGGAATCGTATACCAAGTTTTTTATTCAGATTCCTGTTCAAAATACCTTTTCTCCTATTGCAAATGCCTTTTTTGCGGCTATCATCATATACGTTCAGTCTATTTTGTTTAACAGGGTGGTGAACAATCATGGATTACTGAATAAGCCGGGTTTCCTTCCGGCACTGCTTTATGTAACCGCTGCAGGTTTATTTATGCCTTTCCTCGTGTTGAGCCCTACACTGATCTGTAATTTTCTGCTGATATGGATCATGGATAAATTTCTGAAGGTCGGAAAATCTCCGAATGCGTTGATGATCATGTTCGATATCGGGATGATTATTGCCATTGGAACCCTGATTTATTTCCCTTTTATCGTGATGTTGGTGATGATGTGGTTCACTTTGCTGCTTTACCG
The DNA here is from genome assembly GCF_001721645.1 of Pedobacter steynii. Taxonomy (NCBI): domain Bacteria; kingdom Pseudomonadati; phylum Bacteroidota; class Sphingobacteriia; order Sphingobacteriales; family Sphingobacteriaceae; genus Pedobacter; species Pedobacter steynii. The sequence goes on from NZ_CP017141.1 coordinate 1,619,595, forward strand.
TTCCTTTAATGGAAGAGAGTGGATCTCGGGACTGATCGGATTTCTGACCATCTTCTTTTTTGTCTGGGTGTTTTATTACTGGAATGACAGCCTGTCCATGTTCTACAAGATCTGGCTGCCGCTAGGTAACAAATTCCCTTCAGTCTTTAAAATCAATTATAACGATTACCTGGTATTGGTTCCGGTACTGGTCATGATGGTGCTCGCAATGATACAACTGAGAGAGAATTTCTTCCGGAGTTTTATCAGTACAAGGAAGGCTTTTCAGATGTTGTTTATCATGTTTCTGGTGGCGATTATCAGTGTGTATACCAAGCCTGATTTCAGGCTTTATCACTTCTTATTGTGCGTGCCTCCGGGCTCAGTTTTACTGGCTTACTATTTCTCAAATGCCAGAAAAAGATGGTTTTACGAAAGCTTGTTCCTGATTTTAGTTTTCGCTATTCAGTACTTTTTGTTTGTTTAACTTTTTTTAACAATTTCGAACCTTATTCTTTGCTAAAGATTAATAGCTTTGTGACATGAAGTTTGTTTATGTATTAGAACACGCGCTGAGTGCATAATCTGGTTATAGATATTGGAAATACGAATCCTAAAGTTGCTGTCTTTACCGACAGAACAATGGTTCATGCTCAGGTTCTTAAGCAAATGACACCGGATGTCGTACTGGATCTGATTCAGCAATACCAGATCACCGGCTCTACCATATCCAGTGTAGGTCCTGAATTGGAGGATGTGATTGACGTTCTGAAAGCAAACACAACATATATTCCTTTTTCAACAGATCGCAATACCGGGATAAAAAACAATTATAAAACGCCATCTACACTAGGATTAGACCGCTGGGCAAAAATTATTGCAGCGCATCATTATTATCCGGAAAAAAACTGCTTTATAATCGATGCAGGAACCTGTATCGTCTACGATTCCTTAACCGCCCAAAGCGAATATTTTGGAGGAAGCATTAGTTTAGGAATAGATATGCGTTTTAAAGCACTAAATCATTATACCGGACGTTTGCCCCTGGTAGACTGGGATAGGGAAGAAGGACAGATACCGGAAGGAACAGACACAATTACCGCCATTCAGAATGGTGTTTTACAAGGAGTGATTAACGAAATTGAAGGGTTCATCACCCAACAAAATAATAAAAATAACGACCTGACGGTATTGATAACGGGGGGTAATGCTACATTTTTGCTGAAACAATTAAAAAACAGCATCTTTGCGCCTCAAATTACTCACGATCCGTATTTGGTATTAAAAGGATTAAATGAAGTCATTGCATTTGAATATGTACAAAAAAATTAATTATATAGCAGCCGTATTGGTTTTGTTTACCGGCATTACTGCCCAGGCACAGGTTACGTCGCAATCCCCATATTCTGAATATGGACTAGGAAATGTAAAGCCAATGGTACTTCCGCAATTGCGGGCTATGGGTGGGATATCCAGTGGGGTTTTTAAACCAAATGGATATAATAATATCAATATGCTGAACCCTTCTACTTATTCCGGAATTAATATGGCTACAGTAGATATTGGCATGTCTGGTACTTTCACCCAATTGAAACAGGGAAGTCTGGCCGAAAAAAGTTTTAATGCTTCGTTAAATCATATTGCCCTTGCTTTTCCGATCAAAAGCGGTAAATCAGGGATTAGCTTTGGTTTAATGCCTTATACTCAGGTTGGTTATGAATATACCAAAACAGGAAAGGTGGATACCAGTAATTCTACGAGCATTTATTCCGGAGAAGGAGGATTATCAAAAGCTTATCTGGGTTTTGGTCAGCAAATCGGTGATCATTTCAGAATCGGTGCAAACGTAGAATACATTTTTGGAAACCTGGTTAAGAGCAGTTCTATCGAATTGGAGAGGGCAGCAGCCAAGTATTCCAGAGAGCAGGATAAAAATAGTATTGGCGGAGTAAATTTCTCCTATGGTGCTCAATATGAAATCCCTTTGGGAACTAAAAAGAGAATTACTTTCGGGTATTCAGGATCTGCCTCTTCTTCAATCAACTCCAAAAGAACTTATCTGGCTAGTCAATACATTAGAAACGGAGAAGATGAAGGTAGCTTTATAGATACGCTTTCTTCGATTGAAGGAAAACAAACAAAATTGAAACTGCCATTGACACATAGTTTTGGATTTACCATTCAGAGAGATAATAAATGGTTATTCGGTGCCGATTACAGAATGGGTGGCTGGAAAAAATTAGCTATTGATGGTGTTAACCAGGGTCTACAGGATAGCTGGGGTGTTTCTGCCGGTGGGCAATATACTCCTGACATCAGCTCTATTGGTAGTTATTTTAAACGCGTAGACTACCGTCTGGGTTTTATGTACGACAAAACTTATATCCAGAGATCTGGTCAGGATATTAAACAACAGGCAATTACATTTGGATTTGGATTGCCATTGGCGCCATCAAGGTATTCAGTTTATAAATTGAACTTTACTACCGAAATCGGACAAAGGGGCACATTGACCAATGGCCTGGTAAAAGAAAATTATATTAACTTCCATATCGGCTTTACACTCAACGATACCTGGTTCGTTAAAAACAAACTTTATTAACTGGCTCCGGGTTTAGGCCCGGAACCAAATTAAAATACAATCTGCATGAAATCCCGGGGAATACTATCTGGTATAGTTGTACTTAGCTTATTTCAGCTTTGTTTAAGTTCCTGTGGAGAAGATGACCTGAAAAAGGCTGCTCCCATATCAGCTAAGGACAAAATGATCCTGAACAGGGACCGTACGCTTGGGGTGGAAATCATCTATAGCGATTCGGCCAAAGTACAGGCAAAAGGAACGGCACCCATTATGGATAAGATTACCCCGAAGAGCGGCGCTATTTATCAGGAGATGCCGGCCGGAGTAAAGATCAATTTTCTCAACGAGCAGATGGGCAACAAAGGCTCCGTGACTTCCGACTATGCCATCCAGAAAGAAAGCGAAAAACTGGTGATTTTCAGACGGAATGTGATCGTGGTAAACGAGCAGCTGACCTTCAATACCGAAGAACTGACCTGGGATCAGAATAAGAAGATGTTTTTCTCTCCAACAGGTGTGGTGACCAAGCCCGATGGGACCATGGTAAATGCCATAAACTTCAGTGCAACGGAAGATTTCAGCGTTTTTAAATTCGAAAAGGGATTTGGAGAGACCTATGTTGATAAAAAATTCGGGGAATAACCGGCGGATTTAAAAGGCCATATTTCCTTAATTTTTAAATACTTAATCAAAAACAATTTAATATTTTCTTTTTTTCGCAAAAGTTGTATCTTGCGCCCTCTTAAAAAAGATTTATAAATAAGAATATTATGGGATTAATGACATTTTTGCGGAATCGCGCAGGGTACATTTTGATCGGTGCCATCGGTTTTGCAATTGTTGCATTTTTGGTTGGTGATGCAATTCAAGTAGGTAAGCCTTTCTGGGCCGAATCTCAGAAGGTTGTCGGATCAATTGATGGTGAAGAAATTAGCATTGATACTTTTGGTCCTAAAGTAGACCAGAGTTTAGCTCAGTTTAAACAGCAATATGGTGGTTCTGGAAATGCCCAGATGCAAGCTATGGCTGTAGACAATGTTTGGAACGGAGAAGTAGCAAGCATTCTTTTAGGTAAAGAATATAGCCGCTTAGGTTTAAACGTTTCCAGTGATGAGTTATTTGACCTGATGCAAGGTGAGAATCCCAGCCCGCTGATTGTTCAGTATTTTGGTAATCCTCAAACTGGTCAGCTGAACCGTTCTGATGTGATCACTTCCCTTAAACAAAGGGCTAAAAATCCTCAGTTAAATCAACAATGGTCTTTGCTTGAAACTGAAATTACTAAACAGGCTTTACAGCAAAAATATGCCAACCTGGTTCGTAACTCTTTATACGTAACCACGCTGGAAGCAAATGATGAATACCTGAACCGTAACAAGCTGGCAAACTTCAAATATGTTGGCCTTGATTATGCTTCGATTCCTGATGCTAATGTAAAACCAACTGAAGCAGATTATTCTGATTATTATAACGCCAATAAAAAACGTTTTGAGAACCCTGCAGAGACACGTTCATTTGAATATGTATCTTTCAGCGTTAGCCCGACTAAAGAAGACTCTCTTGCAGTGAAAACTCAGGTAGATAAACTGGCAGCGGATTTCAAAACTGCTCCAAATGATTCTTTATTTGCAGCACTAAACTCTGATGTTAAAGTTCCTTATACTTATTTGAGTAAAGGTAAATTAGATCCGGCTGTTGACTCTGTAGTTTTCAATCTTCCTGCAGGTAGCTATTACGGACCTAAATTTTCTGGTAACTCTTATAAACTAATCAAGGTAATTGATACCCGTTTTTCTCCGGACTCAGTAAAAGCAAGTCATATTCTTATTGACCCTACTAAATTGGGTGGTGTGGATAAAGCAAGAAAACTGGCTGATTCCCTGAAAACTCTGGTACAAGGTGGTGCGAACTTCGCAACCCTGGCTAAACAATATAGCGTTGACGGATCAAAAGATAAAGGCGGTGACCTTGGTACTTTTACCCGTGGACAAATGGTTCCTGAATTTGAAAATGCTGCATTCGATGGTAAAGCCGGAGATCTTAAAGTAGTGACTTCACAATTCGGTGTGCACCTGATTAAAGTTGAAAAGCAAATCGGTTCTTCTAAAGTTGCTAAACTGGCATACGTAGAGAAAAGCCTTGCAGCAAGTAATAAAACTAAAGATGCAGCTTACAAAAAAGCCAGTGCTTTCTTAAGTGAGGTTAAAGACAATAACTTTAGCGAACTGGCACAGAAAAACAAATACACTGTAGGTGTAGCTGATAAAGTAACCGGATCGCAAGGTTTTGCTCCTGGTTTGGACAACCCGCGTCAGCTGATCCGTGATGCTTATGCAGCAGACAAAGGTGATGTGCTTAAAGAAATCTATCAGATGGATAATTCATTCGTGGTTGCCCGTGTAACAGGCATCAATCCTAAAGGTACATTACCATTGGAAGCAGTGAAGAAAGACATCGAGCCTTTGGTTCGTAATGCAGTAAAAGCAAAACAACTGACTGAAAAAATTAATGCGGCTTTACAAGGTGCAGGAAATATCGATCAGGTAGCTCAGAAATTAGGAAAACCGGTAGCACCAGTTCAGAACATGGTATTTGCTAACCCGATTATCCCTGGAGCAGCTCAGGAAAATAAACTGGTAGGTACCGTATTCGGTTCTCAGCCAGGAAAACTTTCTAAACCTGTAGATGGCGAACGTGGTGTGTATGTATTTACTGTGGATGGATTTAGTAATCCGGCTCCTCTGGCAAATACTTACAAGCAAAAAGAAGCAATGATGCAGGTAGCTGCTCAGCGTTCTTTAGGATCGGCATTCCAGGCATTGCAGGATAAGAGCAAGATAAAAGACAATAGAGTGAAATTCTATTAATCTTATTTTACGTAATTTTGTAACCGGAAGTATTATCGCTTCCGGTTTTTTTATTTTAATAACCATGGACATTCAGGAGAACTTCGTTAATAAAGTAGCTGCAAGTGGCTTGATCACGTTAAATCTGGAAGAATATTATCATACCGGAGAAAGGGTTGTTTACGACATTAAGGATAACCTTTTTCATGGCTTGATGCTGAGAGAAAAAGATTTCAGAGAGTTTATAAAAACACATGACTGGGCCGGATATACCGGAAAAAATATAGCTGTTATCTGTAGTGCAGATGCCATTGTGCCAACATGGGCTTATATGCTGCTGGCCAATAAATTAAAACCTTATGCAAATGAGGTAGTTTTTGGTAGCTTAGAGACGCTGGAATCGGTACTTTTCACTAAAGCACTTGCAAAGATAGATCTGAATGCATTTGCCGGAGAAAGAGTCGTGGTAAAAGGATGCGCTGACATTGAGGTGCCCGTTTCTGCCTATGTGGAAATTACTAGCCTGTTGACGCCCGTTGTAAAAAGTATAATGTATGGTGAGCCTTGCTCTACCGTCCCGATTTATAAGCGAAAGGATTAAGTTTGGATTGTTTTTTGTTTTAACCCTGATATGAAGAAATCATTATTGATCGTCATTATTGCATTACTAAGTTTCAGGGGGTTGGCCCAGGAGCTTCCTTTTGTTAAAGAGCCTGTGTTTCAAGTGGGAGAAGTGCTTAAGTATAAATTGAGATATGGCTTTATCACCGCGGCAGAAGGAACATTGAAAGTCCTGGATTCAGATCTTAAATTCGATGGTAAACCTACTTTCAGATTATCGGTGGATGGAGTGACCTCCGGAACATTTGATGTCTTTTATAAAATAAGAGACCATTATGATTCTTATATTGATAAAGTAAATCTTAAACCTTATTTCTATCAGGAAAATATCCGGGAAGGAAGTTACCGCAGGGAGGATAAAGCAAGGTTTCATCAGGGAGACCGCAAGGTGGTGGCCACAAAAGGAACTTTTAACACACCAACCGGTCAGACTTTTGATCTGGTATCTACCTATTACTTTGCCAGAAGCCTGGATATCTCGAAGATGAATACCGGAGATAAAGTGAAAGTGAATTACTTTTTGGGTGATGAGATCAATCAGCTGGAAATTGAATTTGTAGGACGCGAAACGGTCAAAACAAAAATGGGTAAAATCAGGTGTTTGAAATTTAGTCCTTCTATTAAGCCTGGACGGATTTTTAGAAAAGACAGTAAATTATACCTGTGGATTACTGATGATGGCAACAGGGTGCCTGTAAAGGCCCAGGTGGAAATCTTAGTGGGTGCAGTGACCATGGAAATTAAATCAGCCGATGGATTAAAGTATCCTTTGGCTATAGTAAAATAAAAAAGATGATAGAAGTACAGAATACACTCGTGCATGAGGACCTGATCAGCGAAAGCTTTGTCTGTAACCTCAACAAGTGTAAGGGCATTTGCTGTGTAGAGGGAGATGCAGGAGCACCATTGGATGTAGCGGAAACGGCAATCCTGAGGGATATTTATCCCAAAATCCAACACCTGCTGGAAGAGAAAGGAATCAAGGCAATCGAAGAACAGGGAACTTCTGTTGTCGATGCTGATGGCGACCTGACCACGCCTTGTGTGGATGGAAATAAGGAATGTGCCTACGTAACTTTTGAAAATGGAATTACTAAATGCGGAATAGAAAAAGGATATGAACTTGGATTGGTAGACTGGCAGAAGCCGATTTCCTGTCATTTATATCCGATCAGGGTAACGCAGTATCCGGAGTTTGAAGTATTGAATTACGACAGATGGCACATCTGTCATGATGCCTGTACCTTCGGAAGGGAATTAAAAGTTCCGGTATATCAGTTTTTAAAAGGGCCACTCATCAGAAAATATGGTGCAGAATGGTATGCTGAGCTGGAAAACAGCGTGTCCTTAAAAAAGGAAGAAGAGCAGGGATAAACGATAAATGATTACAAATCAAACCCAAATAAATTGAAAGGAATAATTTTAGCAGGGGGAAGCGGTACAAGGTTGCACCCATTAACCCTAGTAATGAGTAAGCAGATGATGCCTGTATACGATAAGCCGATGATTTATTATCCGCTGTCGACTTTAATGCTGGCAGGAATCAGAGAGATCCTGATCATTTCTACCCCACATGATCTTCCGAATTTCAAGAAACTTTTAGGAGATGGAAAAGCTTTAGGTTGTGAATTCTCGTATGCTGAACAGGCTGATCCGAATGGACTGGCGCAGGCTTTTGTAATCGGTGCCGATTTTATTGGTAAAGATAAAGTAGCCCTGGTATTGGGTGATAATATCTTTTACGGAGATGGGATGGCAAAGCTGTTACAAGCCAGCTCTGATCCGGATGGTGGTGTAGTTTTCGCTTACCGCGTATCAGATCCGGAACGTTATGGAGTGGTTGAATTTGATGAACATAACCAGGCGGTATCCATAGAAGAGAAGCCGCTGGAACCCAAATCAGATTATGCGGTTCCCGGACTGTATTTTTACGACAACAGTGTGGTAGAAATTGCTAAAAATATTAAACCTTCGGCACGTGGGGAGTATGAGATTACAGATGTAAATAAGGTCTATCTGGAGCAGGGCCGACTGAAAGTAGGGGTGTTGAGCAGAGGAACAGCCTGGTTGGATACCGGAACTTTTGCTTCTCTAATGCAGGCCGGTCAGTTTGTGCAGGTAATCGAAGAACGTCAGGGATTAAAAATCGGATGTATCGAAGAGGTGGCTTACCGGATGGGCTTTATTAATAAAGAACAGCTTCGTGAAGTAGCAACACCATTGGTGAAAAGTGGATATGGGGCTTATCTGTTGAAGATTTTAAAGTAAGCAGAAAAAATATAAAGAAACCCTGGTAATGATTGTTCATGCCAGGGTTTTTTGTTGCTTAATTTTTGTTAAGATTGCGCTCCGGCAATTGAGTTGGCGCGTAACCGAACTGCTTTTTGAAGATAAAAGAGAAATGGGATAAGTTTTCAAAGCCGACTTCAAATATGACCTCAGTTGGTTTTTTGCGCTTTTCACTAATCATGTAGTGGGCCAGTTCTAAGCGTCTTTGGGTAAGCCATTTTTGAGGCGTTGTGTTGTAGGTCTTTTTAAAATCTCGCTTAAAAGTGGTAATGCTTCTGCCTGTGAGGTATCCAAATTTCTCCATCGTCATATTGAACATGTAATTCTTTTCCATGAACCTGGCCAGATCAACTTTACCGGGTTCTTCAAAGTTTGCCAGTATGCCATCAATTCCAGGATCGATAGCTCTCAGGATGCTGATGGCCTCTGTAATTTTTAGGGCGGCAATATGTTCAGGAAGTTCTTCCATCTCAAAATATGGTATTAATGAGCTAAGGCAACTTTCCAGTAGCGGGTGACTATTGAAACTGCAGATTTTAGGAATTGGTGTAATGCTGGTCGTAATTTTGATATTCGCGTAAAAATCACGGAGTGTTTTTGCCGATAAAAGCATCACAACAGTTTTATGTGGCATCCCATCTTTTGGAAAGTTGATGATCGTGGCGGGCTGATTTCTTGGGATTAAAAATATATCGCCCGTTTTAAAGCGATGACTTTCTTCTGCCTGAACGATTTTTGTTTCGCCTGAAATGAACCAGATCAGCATATGATGGTCAAATATAATGTCCGACTTGAAAAGCTTGTCCTCATAACAGGAAAGCTTAATGTCGGGCGTAATGTATTTCGAGGTGTGCTCCATTAACCTGGTTTATGATTTGTAAGATTGAAAATACAACAGTTTATTCGATGTCCAAAATTGCTTTTCTTATAGTAAGTGGAATTTGAGAAATGTTACTGGGTAAGGAAGGTAGTCCCGGTCATTTTCTCACTTAATGTCCACAGCTTTTTGGCATTATTCTCGTCCAGGGAATAAGGTTGAACGCCACGTAAGGTCCAGGGCTCATCGTATCTGTGTTCAATATTTCCGAGGTCAAGTTCGGCGATATCCGAGTCTTCACAGTAGACCCCTCCGATGGTATTTAGCGCAGGACTTACAGCGCACCAGATGGTTGTGGCTGCACCCTGCGGAATTGTTTTTAATTTACGGGCAACTTCCTGTTTAATGACCCCATCGGCATCATAAGTGCCCATTTGCTGAAACAGGGCTATAGGTTCTTCCCTGCCGAGATCAGTGCCATAAATAGAGCCCGGATGCAAAGAATATGCCCTTATATTGAACTCCAGACCACGATTGTCGAGCTCAAGGGCGAATAGGTTACTTGCCGTTTTCGATTGTCCGTACCCTAGTAAGGTCTCATATTCGCGTTGTTCAAAATTTGGATCATCGAAGTCAAAGGCTGACATTTGATGACCAAAAGAGGAGACGTTGATCACCCTGGCACCATTTGCTTTTTTAAGAGCAGGCCATAACCTCGCGGCAAGTTGAAACTGTCCGAGGTGATTGGTGGCCAATTGTGATTCTATACCACGGCTATCTCTGCGTAATGGTACCCACATAATTCCCGCATTGTTGATCAGCAAGTCAAGTGGTCTGCCTGATGCAAGGAACTTTTCCGCAAAAGCATCAATGGATTCCGGATTGATCAGATCCATTGTCTCCAACTCTACATTGGCAATACCTCGCAGGTTTTTCTTTGCTTTTTCCATATCCCTTGCCGGAACAATCACCGTTGCTCCTGCTGCTGAAAGGATTTTAGTTGTTTCCAGGCCAATGCCTGCATTACCACCTGTTACGATAGCCGTTTTTCCGTTGAGGTGGATGCCTTTGATCACCTCAGCTGCTGTTGATGTGGCGTTAAACCCTGAACCAATCGGTTGTTGTAACGCACCTTGATAATTATTCTTTTTCATGTCAACTTTATTTTGTTGACACAAAAGTAGAGGAGATTAAACTGATCGGCTTTGTTTTAAAGACCTATTTTACTTTGTTTTAAGGACTATTTGAGTAATTTTTTATTGGTTATTCCAGCCTTTTTAATCTGTTTTCCCAAATCATTTTATAGGTTTCTTTATAAGATTCAGATAAAAATGAGTGGTCTATAAGATGGAAAACTTTATCAGTAGCTGAATTGAACTTCTTCAATATCCTGTCAAAGACTTTTTCTCTTATTCCCAGAACTCCCGAAAGCATTTGAAAATCTTTAAGTTTGATTTTTGATTTCCGGCCATTTAATAAAAGCGCCATGTCTTCTTTATCTTTCGGATAGATCAGATGACTGTTTATTAAATCATACGCCGGCGACAATACAATTCCCTGATCGAGATGCATTATCGAGAAATTCTTCATATGCATATCATTGTTCCCGGAAAGAAAGGAGAATAAGAGTAATTCAAAGTAGTTTATAACATCTAATCTGCTGTTTGTACAATGAGTTGTAATCAATTTCCCACATCTTTCGTAAGAGCTGTCATACTTTTGTTCTGTTTGAAACTCTCCGAGCTGGCAAAAATCTTCCAGGTGTATTTTAATATTGTCGACTCTATCAAATCTCTTTGCTAAATAGACCAAATCTCCGTTTGAGGTGGGGATTAGACAATGATCACAGGTTTTAATTCCAAATAGATTTGCCAAATGCATGGTTAAGTCTTCAGCTTCCGGCATTTGAGCAATCTCTCCATTTTGTGGCTTAAGGATATATTTTCCCCATAGTCCAACAATGGTTAGTCTTTTGGTTCCCGCAATATTTTCTACATCAATAGATAACTTGGGTTGAACGCCTGTAAGAGAAATTCTTTTGTTAACGGTTTCTTTTGCCAGCTTTGCTAAAAGGTCATTATTAAGTATTAATTCAGGTAATGTGTCATAACCGAAAAATTTCTTACAACATTTCTTATGATAAAGGCTTTCCTCCAAAGGTTGATAACAAAATAAACACTTAGCCATGGTCTGCCTCCTCTACTGGGAATACGGTAACCGCACCAATGGTATCCCTACATAAAGTAATCAGCAGTTCAAAACGATCTGTTCCTTTAAGATGCCACTCTTGTCGTGCGATGTTTAAGAGCCAACCTTCTGGTATTAAACCGTCAAAGAAAGAAAATAAAACGCGACTCGTGTATGCGTATTCGGAAAGTGGTAGCGTAAGGCTAACCGGTCTTGGATTATTGCCTGACAGGTATTCATTTTCATAAGTAAACCGATAACCCTCGTCATACTTTTCCAGATAACCTGCAAGCTGATCTCTATACATAACCTTTGCTCTTTGTCTCATTACTATTCCCTGCTTAAATCAATTACTCCAACCTGCTTTCCGAATAATTCCAGTACTTGATTTACTTTATCCAAACGTAAGGTTGTTTTGCCTCTTTCCAATTCCCGTAGAAAGCGTAGGCCTACACCTGCTTTAAATGCTAATTCTTCCTGAGACAATTTTAATGTCTTTCTTCTTTCTTTTACAAATAATACAATTGAGTTCATAGGATACCCTTTAGGGTACAATATAGTAAAAAATATTCAATGCTATACCCTATAGGGTACAAATTTAGTTCAAACATATTTATTGTACCCTATAGGGTATACTTAGTGTGTCTAAGTAGTCTGTTTGACGGAGGTAACAATCTTATTCATGCCAAAATCGCTTAATCATTTGACAAATTCAGAAAATTTTGTGCCTGCCAATTTCCTTTCTTTGAATTAGCCGCTTTTAACTAAATTGAGTACTGCGTAAAGGAATCACCTAAACCCAAATAGAATTAACGATGAAACATAAATCAGGCATTCTGCTATTTATGCTCCTGCTTTGGAGCAATTTTAGTTTTTCACAACATGACCCCAAGGCTTTAAAAGCATGGCAGGATCAGAAATATACAATGTTCATCCACTATGGGATTTATTCCGTATTGGGTGGAGTGTGGGAGGGAAAGCCGGTAAGCAAGGGTTTAAGTGAGCAGATTCAGGCTCATGCAGGAATCTATAGTGATACCTATGCTAAAGTCGCTAAAAGGTTTAATCCGGAAAAGTGGAATCCTGATTCTATTGTTTCACTGGCAAAGAAAGCTGGAATGCGGTCGATCGTGATCACTTCCAAACACCATGATGGCTTTTGCATGTTTAAAACCAATACGACCGATTTTAACGTTGTGGATGCGACTCCCTATAAAAGAGACGTATTAAAAGAACTTTCTGAAGCGTGTAAGCGTGGTGGATTGCGTTTCGGATTATACTTTTCATTGATCGACTGGCATTATCCGCAAGCTTCACCAATTTCCAGCAGCAACTCAGATTATATTACTCCGGAGCATGTGGAATACAATAAAAAACAGATTACAGAATTGCTGAGCAATTATGGCCCGGTATCGGAATTGTGGTTCGATATGGGTTCTCAGAGTGCATCAGAAAGTAAAGAACTGAGAGATCTGGTTCACCGTCTTCAGCCCGATTGTATGATCGGTAGTCGCATTGGAAATGATATGGGAGATTTCAATGTGATGGGAGATAACCAGGAACCAGATTATACGATTGGAGTGCCATGGCAGTCTCCTGCCTCTTTCTTTGATGAAACCTGGAGCTATCGTTCCTGGCAGGATCGCGGAAGCGAAGAAGAGAAAACAAAGGAAAAGCTAACCAGTCTGATCCGTGTAGTGAGCAGAGGAGGGAACTTTCTGTTGAATATTGGGCCGAAAGGGGATGGTAGTGTTGTAGATTTCGAAAGGGATGTGCTATTGAAAATAGGGAAATGGCTGAACAAAAACGGAGAAGCAATTTATGCGGCAGATCCTGACCCTTTCCACATTACTTTTAAATGGGGCAGTTTAACAAGTAAAACCAATAAAATCTATTTGCACCTGCTGGAGACGCCTGAAAACGGACAGATTACTTTGCCCGGGCTTCAAGGGAAAATTAAAAGCGTAGCCGTACTTGGAGAAGCCAAACAAAAAATAACGTTCTCGCAGGATCAATCAGGTGTGAAGATCAATGTTCCTGCAGGTCTTGATGTCCATAAAGAATTTAAAGTAATTGCCATCACCTTTGTGAATGGATATCAGGTTCCACCCGCAAATATTGTTGCACTGAACAAGGAAGAAATCGTTCTTAATTCTCCTAATGCTTTTAAGCATTACAGCAATTCCGGAATTGATTACAATACCAGATATCAAAGTACGGTTAAAGAATCCTGGACCTTAAAAGCCATAGAATCCGGAAAGTACATCCCGAGAATCTATTACTCAGATCAGGAAAAAAATAAAATTATAGACCTGGAGCTGAATGGGAAAGTTTCCGTAGTTTCTTTCTCTGATGGGACGGCAGCAGAACTTCCGCAGTCCGGAGAACTCAACTGGGGAACGATATATCTTTCAGGCCCTTCAGGTTCCGGAATAGATGGTTTCCCTGGAGACATCCGCTCTGTAAATCCGGAGCAGTCCTGGGGCAGAAATGGAAATCAGTCCTGGACGAAAAAAGCGGAATGGAAAAATAATGAACTGTATACACTGCCTGCGGAAACAGAGACTGCAGTTTATGTGATGCAGGAAATCAACTCCACAGCAGATCAGACCTATCTTGCGGGAATCACCAGTACGGATGGGGTAATCGTCACGCTGAACGGGGAAATTCTGGCTAAGCACAATAATCCTTTTAAAGGGGCTAAATTGACCGATGTCATCCTGTTACCCTTGAAAAAAGGTAAGAACCAATTGCTGGTTAAATACTTCAATGGATACAAAAAAGACATCACCCTGGGAATCAGCAACAACTTAAAACAGCAGGTATATTACAAGGACCTGCCGGAATTGACTATGGAAAAGGGAAAATACTATCCGTTTAGCTGGCAGCTGAACCGGCCTTTATCTCCTCATACTACGCTTGGATTGTCAAATGTGAGCCTTAAAATCCATAGAAAGTAGCCAAAATCATTTAATGATATGATAAAATCATAAAATAAAATATAACATAATTCGCGTCCTTTGGGTAACCAAAAAATTAAACCAATGACTAAAAATAAATACCTTTTCCCATTCATCATGATCACGTCCCTGTTTTTTATGTGGGGTTTCGTGCACAATCTTGATCCAATCCTTATTCCCCATCTGAAGAAGTCGTTCAGTCTTTCTACTTTACAGGCTTCATTAGTGGATTCAGCCGTATTTATTGCCTACTTTTTAATGGCATTACCTGCAGGATTTATCATGAAGAAATATGGGTACAAAACAGGTATCATCATTGGATTGTTGTTGTTCGCCATCGGGTCCTTTTTATTTATTCCTGCTGCGAATACACAGTTGTACTTTTTCTTCCTGATTGCCCTGTTTATCATTGCCTGTGGGTTAACTATTCTGGAAACTGCAGCAAATCCATATGCCTCTTTGCTGGGCCCAGCGGAAACCTCAACCTTCAGGTTGAATTTCGCGCAGTCATTTAACGGGCTTGCGGCGACTTTGGCGCCAATTATCGGTGCGAAGATCATCCTTACAAAAGGATATTCCGATACAGAGCTCAGTGCAATGACGGAATCCGCGAAACAGGTTGCCCTGGCTTCAGAAGCTTCCAGTGTAAAGATGCCTTACCTGATACTGGGTAGCATTATTTTGGTCATTGCGATCATCTTTGCTTTCTTGAAATTGCCTGAGATTAAAGAAACGGAGCAAAAGGAAGGCGAGAAAACCGGCATCTTTCATGCCCTGGCACACCGTCACCTAAGCTGGGCTGTTGCAGCACAGTTTTTCTATGTGGGTGCGCAGGTTTGTGTGTTCAGTTTCTTCATCCTATATGCTACAAAAGCGGCAGGAATAGATGAACAACAGGCGGCAAAATATGCGGGATATGGAATGGGAATGGCCTTTATGATCGGTAGATTTTTTGGAACTTTCCTGATGAAATTTATCAGTGCAGGTAAACTATTGTCTATCTATGCCCTTATCAATGTCATTTTGTGTATCGTAGCCATAACATCGAGCGGAACTATTGCGTTGTATGCAGTAATAGGAATTGCCTTTTTTATGTCGATCATGTTCCCGACCATTTTTTCTCTTGGAATCAAAGATCTGGGTAAGGATACAAAATTTGGAAGTAGTTTAATCATTATGTCTATCGTTGGCGGTGCCATATTACCTCCGGTAATGGGGTATATCAGCGATATGACCCATAATATTCAAATGGGATATGCGGTCCCTTTAATCTGTTTTGTAGTGGTATTCCTGTTTGGCATAAAAGGCCATAAGGTAATTGAAATTAAAAGTTATGAGTAAGCAGTATTATTTAACGCTCGATTTGAAAGCCGATGATCAGCTGATCGCGGAATATGAAGAAATGCATAGGGCCGTTTGGCCGGAGATTATAGACAGCATCAAGTCGTCCGGAATCCAGAATATGGAAATTTACAGAACGGGAAACCGTCTGTTTATGGTTATGGAGGTAAGTGACGATTTTAGCTTTGAACAAAAAGCAGCAATGGATGCCGGGAATGAAAAAGTACAGGAATGGGAAACCTTAATGTGGAAGTATCAGCAAGCGGTACCGGGAGCTAAACCCGGAGAGAAATGGATGATGATGGATAAAATATTTCAATTATAAGGTCAATGTCAGCAAGCACTAAAAATAGTTTTTTACAGATCCATCCGGACGACAATGTCCTGGTTGCTTTACAGGATTTACCGAAAGGGCAGGTCATAGAATGGAACGATTCACAGATTGTCCTGAAGGAGGATATCCGTGCAAAACATAAATTCTTTATCACAGACCTGAATGTAGACGATGAGGTATTGATGTATGGGGTGTTGGTTGGAAAAGCCACTACTCCGATTCTTAAAGGAGGTCTGATGACTACCGATAACATTCATCATGCTTCGCAGGATTATGGTTTCAGAGATATAAATTATCAATGGCAGAAGCCGGATGTTTCGGCATTTGCAAACCGTACTTTCAATGGTTACCACCGTAAAGACGGAAGGGTAGGGACGGCGAATTACTGGTTATTTGTACCCACCGTATTTTGTGAAAACAGAAACCTGGATGTGATCAAAGAATCTTTGTATCATACCCTGGGGTATACCGTAACGGATAAATACCGGTTGTTTACTGATCAGTTGTTAACCGCTTTTAATGAAGGAGAGAGCATCGCCTCTTTTCAACCGGATAGCCTTTCGGCCCTACAGCCTGCAAAAAACAGGGTGTTTAAGAATGTAGATGGGATTAAATTTCTGAATCATCAGGGAGGTTGCGGTGGCACGAGGCAAGATTCCGCTTTGCTGAGTAACCTGCTGGCCGCTTATGCAGATCATCCTAATGTGGCGGGAATTACGGTATTGAGCCTGGGCTGCCAGCACTTGCAGACACAGGACCTGCTAAATGATGTCAAGAAAAGAAACCCTGCATTCGATAAGAATATTTTAATCTTTGAACAGCAACAAAGTCAGAGTGAAGAACAGCTGATTAAAGCAGCAATTCTTAAAACCTTTGTCGGGCTGACAGAAATTAACAAGATAGAACGTGCTCCGGCACCATTGAGCGCATTATGCGTAGGTGTAAAATGCGGTGGTAGTGATGGTTTTAGTGGCATCTCTGCCAACCCATCGGTAGGTTATACTTCCGATCTGTTGGTGGCCTTAGGCGCTAAAGTATTGCTGGCCGAGTTTCCGGAGTTATGCGGAGCGGAGCAGAACATCATCGATAGGTGTGTGGATAAGCCCACTGCGGATAAATTTATCCGCCTGATGCAGGAATATGATGCTCAGGCACATGCAGTAGGTTCCGGATTTCATATGAACCCTTCGCCGGGAAATATTAAGGATGGTCTGATTACAGATGCGATTAAAAGTACCGGAGCGGCAAAAAAAGCAGGAACTTCGCCGGTAGTAGATGTATTGGATTATACCGAGCCAGTAACAAAACCAGGTTTAAGTCTGGTATGTACCCCCGGAAATGACGTGGAAGCAACAACAGGAAAAGCAGCAAGTGGTGCAACGCTAATCCTGTTCACTACCGGACTGGGAACGCCGACAGGAAATCCGGTATGTCCGGTGATTAAGGTGGCCACCAATACGGAACTGGCAACCAGGATGGGTGACATCATTGATATAGATACCGGTGCCATCATCCGTGGAGAAAAAACAATTGAAGAGATGGGAATAGAAATTCTGGAGTATTGTATCAGGGCTGCCAGTGGAGAAGTTACTCCGAAAGCAGTACTGCTGAACCAGGATGATTTTATCCCATGGAAAAGAGGCGTTTCATTATAGCAATAAAATATGTTCAGTTTAAAAGGAAAATCAGCGATTATAACAGGTGGGGGTAGTGGAATAGGTAAAGCCATTTCCATGCTTTTTGCTAAACAGGGCGCAAAAGTGCACATCATTGAATTGAATGCCGATGCGGCACAACAAACGGTAACAGAGATCGAAGCAGCAGGTGGTGCTGCGGCGGCTTATGGTTGCGATGTGAGCAACCAGGAGGCAGTACTGAACACTTTCAGTCAGATCGGAGAAATTGATATCTTAGTAAATAATGCGGGTATTGCCCATATCGGTAAAGCAGATACGACGAGTGAAGAAGATTTTACCAAAGTATTCAACGTGAATGTAAAGGGTGCTTATAACTGTTTATATGCAGGAATCCCGGCGCTGAAGAAAAGTGGATCAGGAGTGATCTTAAACATGGCTTCTATAGCGGCCGTAGTGGGGATTACCGACCGTTTTGCGTACTCGATGAGTAAAGGTGCCATATTTGCAATGACGCTTTCCGTAGCACGGGATTATATGGCGGATGGTATTCGCTGTAACAGCATCTCACCAGCAAGGGTACATACTCCTTTTGTAGATGGGTTTATTGCCAAAAATTATGCCGGACAGGAAGCCGAGATTTTTGAGAAGTTGTCGAAAAGTCAGCCTGTAGGCCGTATGGGAAAACCAGAAGAAGTAGCCTCACTGGCACTTTACCTGTGCTCAGAAGAGGCAGGATTTATTACCGGAAATGATTATCCCCTTGATGGAGGATTTATTAAATTAAATAATTAAAGATACAACGATGAAATTAATCAGATGGGGAGCCGCCGATCAGGAAAAGACCGGTGTAATTATAAACGATATTTGGTACGATACTTCTGCTTTTGGCGAGGATTATAATGAGCAGTTTTTTCAGAACAACGGACTGGAAAGGTTAGCTGCTTTTGTAAAAGAGAATGAAGCAGAATTGCCGGTAGTTCCGGCAGAGACCCGTCTGGGTTCTCCTGTGGCACGTCCTTCAAAAATTGTATGTATAGGGCTGAATTATGCAGATCATGCAAAAGAAACCAATGCGCCGCTTCCACCGGAGCCGGTGATCTTCATGAAATCGACTACCGCTTTGGTTGGTCCTTTTGATGACATCATCATTCCAAAAAATTCGGTAAAAACGGATTGGGAAGTAGAACTTGCCGTAGTGATCGGTAAAAAAGCTTCCTATGTGGAAGAAGCAGATGCATTGGATTATGTGGCGGGTTATGTGCTGCACAACGATGTTTCTGAAAGAGAATTCCAGATCGAAAGAAACGGGACCTGGGACAAAGGAAAAGGTTGCGATACTTTTGCACCTTTAGGCCCATTCCTGGCTACAGCAGATGAGTTAGGTGATGTGAATAACCTTCGCCTTTGGCTAACCGTAAATGGCCAGAAAATGCAGGATGGCAATACCTCCAATTTTATCTTTAATGTTCCTTTCGTAGTGGCTTATGTGAGTCAGTTTATGACTTTGCTGCCAGGCGATGTGATTTCTACAGGAACCCCGGCAGGTGTGGGCTTAGGCTTTAAACCCCCGGTATACCTTAAAGAAGGAGATGTAGTGGAGCTTGGTATTGACGGCCTTGGAACTTCCAGACAAGAGGTGAAGAATTATGTTAAAAATTGATTCCCACCAGCATTTCTGGAATTATGATGAGGTAAGGGACAGCTGGATCACAGACGATATGGATGTGCTGCGCGATGATTTCTTACCCCAGCACCTGAAACCCATCCTGGACCATTATCAGTTTGATGGTTGTGTGGTGGTGCAATCAGATCAGAGTCAGAAGGAAAATAAATTCCAGTTGAACCATGCCGCAACACACCCTTTTATTAAGGGAGTAGTAGGCTGGGTAGACCTGCAGGCAGCAGATATCGCTGATCAGCTGGCAGAACTCCGTAAACATGAAAAGCTAAAAGGCTTCAGGGAGATCCTTCAGGGAGCATCCGATCCGGCCTTAATGTTGAAGCCGGAGTTTGTAAATGGCATCGGTAAATTACGTGAATTTGGATTTACCTACGATATCCTGATCTACCCGCATCAATTGAAATATGCGGAAGAACTGGCTGCCAAATTTCCTGATCAGCCTTTCGTCCTGGACCATATCGCTAAACCCGGAATAAAAGAAGGCAGCATAAGCCCCTGGGATGAGGACATCAAACGATTGGCGAAACATGAAAATGTAAGCTGCAAAGTATCGGGAATGGTTACTGAAGCAGATTGGAAGCGCTGGAAGGGGAAAGATTTTGATCCTTATCTGGACCTGGTTTTCGAAGCTTTTGGCGCCAAAAGAGTAATGTACGGTTCAGATTGGCCGGTATGCCTGCTGGCAGGCGACTATGGAAGGGTCTTGAACGTCATGGAAAATTATACTGCAAAGCTTTCCGAACATGAACGAAACCTGTTCTGGGGAGGAAATGCAAGTCAGTTTTACAACTTAAAATAAGCAATCAATGGATCTGCAATTAAAAGATAAAGTAGTCATCGTAACCGGCGGAGCCAAAGGTATTGGAGAAGCTATTGTAAGGTTACTGGCAAAAGAAGGGGCTACACCTGTAATCGTAGGAAGAAATGAAGCCGATAACCAGAGGCTTGCTGATGATATTACTGCTGAGGGTGGAAAGGTATTTCAGTTGGTCGCCGAATTAACTAAGCCCTCAGCTAGTGAAGAAGCCATTAAAATTGTTCTGGAGAAATTTGGAAGAATTGATGGACTGGTAAATAATGCAGGGGTAAATGATGGCGTCGGACTGGAAAGTGGAAACTATGAAAGCTTCGTGGAAAGCCTGCACAAAAATGTGATCCATTATTACCTGATGGCACACCATGCTTTGCCGGCACTTAAAGCATCTAAAGGAGCGATTGTAAATATTGGCTCTAAAGTCGCGGATACCGGGCAGGGAGGTACTTCTGCATATGCAGCTTCCAATGGTGGCAGAAATGCGTTGACCAGGGAATGGGCGGTGGAATTGCTGCCTTATGGCATTCGTGTAAATTCAGTGATCGTTGCAGAATGTTATACACCATTGTATCAGACCTGGATCAATTCTATTCCTAACTCTGAAGAAAAATTAACTTCCATAAAAGCGAAAATCCCTTTTGGAAATAGAATGACAACGGCAGAAGAAATTGCAAATACAACGGTGTTTTTGCTTTCTGAAGCGTCGAGCCATACCACCGGGCAACTGGTTTACGTTGATGGGGGGTACGTGCATCTCGATCGCTCTATCAGCCCGCTTTAGATTAAAAAAATCAAATGTCCTTCTTCTCCTCAAATGTTTTGCTGAAGGGCAAACATTTGGATGTCGTCGAAGCACATTTGATTTTTTTTGCAAAACGCAGAACCTGTATTGCGGCCTTCGTAATGGAGTTTGAAAAGGGAAATAGCACTGGGGCAAAGTAAATAAGTCGGTTGCTATTCTAATTTTGCTGAATGTTTACACAGTAACTCCTTCAAAAAGTATTAAAAATAAAAAGGTGTATGTTGTGAGAAGGCCTTAGGAAGTTTTGTCCTTTTTCAGGACAAAAGATTCCAGCCTTCGAATAATATACACCTTTTTATAATTTAATCTCTCCGGGCAATATTCCGGAACTAAATTGCGGCAGTATATGCTTTTAACCAGGCCACTTCTTCCGTATTTAAAAGTGGGCTCAGGCGTTCAAATACCAGTGCATTATAACTATTCAGCCAATCTATCTGTACTTGCTCCAATAATTCCTTTTTTACAATGGTGGTACTGATCGGGGCAATGGTTAAAGATTCAAAAGCATAGAATTCGTTAAACTCGTTGCTGACGTCTTTAATCGTGTTTACCAGGTTTTCTATCCTTACGCCGTGTTTCCCAGGGCGGTATACTCCGGGTTCAATAGAGGTGATCATTCCAAGTTCAATGGCGACTGGAGTAGCGGTCGGGTTAAAGGTATGAGGCCCTTCGTGAACATTCAGGAAATAACCAACGCCATGCCCTGTTCCATGTCCATAATTGATGGCGTAGTCCCATAATGGTTTGCGGGTGATGGCATCGATCTGATAACCGCATGTTCCTTTAGGGAAACGCGATTTACAACCGTCGATCATGCCTTTCAGAACAAGTGTATAATCTGTTTTTTCTTCTTCGGTATTGTTTCCCATCGGAATGGTGCGGGTGATGTCTGTAGTGCCATAGAAATATTGACCTCCGGAATCTACAAGGAACAAACCTTCTGCTTTTACCTCTGCGTTGCTCTCTTCTGAAGGGCCATAATGAGGTAAAGCACCATGGGCTTTATAGGCACTGATGGTATTGAAACTATCGCCGACAAAGCCTTCTTGCTCCGCTCTGAATTTACGGAGTTCGGCAGCTGCAGAAAGCTCAGTGATCCTGATCTTGCCAATGTTTTCTGATAACCATTTCAGGAAACGTGTGATGGCAACCCCGTCTTTTGCCATCGCGATGCGGGTATTGACCAGTTCTGTCTCATTTTTAACCGCTTTCAGGTTGGTTGAAGGGTTGGTGTCTTTGATAATTTTTACTGATGCCGGTAATAGTTTTGCATAGGCAAAACAGTTGCGCTTAGGATCAATAAAGATGGTGTTGTTTTCAGGGACTGCAGATAATGCAGATTCAATGTCTTCATAAGGACTTACCTGAACACCACTTGCGGAAAGCATTTCTTTTTCTGCTGCGGTTAGTTTATCAGGGTTAATAAAAATGGTGGCTTTATCCTTCGCAATTAAAGCGAAGCTAAGCACCACCGGATTATAACTCACATCTTTTCCACGAATGTTGAATAGCCAGGCCATATCATCAAGAGAGGAGATCAGGTGGTAGGTCGCACCCTTTTTCTGAAGTTCAATCCTTACTTCAGCTAATTTAGAGGCCACAGACTGTCCGATGTACTGTTCTTCAATTAGAAATGCCTTTTCTGCAGGTAGTTCCGGCCGGTTTTCCCAGATTGAACTCAGGTAATCTTTGTCGCTCAGCTGTATGTCCTTGATAGAGAACTGTTGTGTAAGAAGATCTCCTAAAAGGATAGAGAGCAGCTTTTCATTTGTAGCTACAATGGCGCCTTTATCCAGCTTTTCGATGAGCCACTGAATGTATTCAGGAGCATGTTGAACTTTTTGTTTTACCAGCTCAAAACCACTGTTCTCCAATTGTTCTGCTGCCTGCTCGAAATAACGGAAATCTGTCCACAGACCCGCAAAATCATGGGTAATCACTAAGGTTCCTGCCGATCCGGTAAAGCCGGAAGCAAAAGGAATACATTTGTAATGATGGGGTAAGTATTCACTGATATGTGGATCCGCTGAAGGGATAATATAGGCTTGTACATGGTCAGCCTTCATTTGTTTACGTATCTCGCTTAATTTTTCCTGATATGTCATGGTTTAAGTTTTAATAGCTAATCTCGTGAATGCAAATCTGCAGTAAATTATTCTTTATGTCTTTTTATTTTTGTTTTTTTATACCATGAACGCTTCGTTATCTCCTCTCAAAAATCAAGAAATTATAGGTGTTATTGTTACCTTCCTACAGGAAATAGGATTGGAGGTCTGGCTGGAAAGCCATGAAGGAGATTCTTTTTTTTCTGGTATCCGCATTAAATCCGGAGGGCTTAGCATAGATCCATCTCAGGTGGTTAATCCTGGAGACATCCTGCATGAGGCAGGGCATCTGGCCACCTTGCCTTATTCCCAGAGGTGTAAACTGGATGGAGAACTTCCTGATATTGATCTGCACAGGGGGGCTGAGCTGATGAGCCTGGCCTGGAGCTATGCTGCCTGTCTGAAGCTGAAGCTGCCCCCACAGGTTGTGTTCCATGCTGATGGATATAAAGGGGGTTCTGAACACCTCATCCATACTTTTGAAGCGGGTAAATATATAGGACTGCCCATGCTCCAGTATCAACAGATGGCTTACGATAAGAAAAATGCAGCAGTCCTGAATATTGAGCCCTTCCCTCACATGCAAAACTGGCTATGCATTAAAGGGGAGCCTTCTTCTTTGTGACCTCATTTTTATAGATGAAATGATGAAGGGATCTGGTGGTAACTTTTAAATCCGTACTGAGGTACCAGATGTTGTTGATTCTTTTTCCAACGCTTTCCCGGTCTAAGGGAAAACGGGCCTGTTCAATAGTTTTATTTTTGGAGTTTAGAATACTTCCGGCAAAATTTAAAAGCGCAAAATTAGCCATGCTCGTTTCTATATTAGGGAGTACTTCTGTGGCAAAAACGGGAAAAATTTCCTGACCTGAGCCCTTTAGTTTATCGAAGATGGAGATCAAAACACTACGTTGACGCTCCGTTCTTTCGGCATCTCCATTACCAGCCGCCCGGATCCTGGTATAGGCAACAGTTTGTTTTCCATCCAGTTTCTGAAGACCAGGGTTTTTTAGAGGTATAGCCGGAATTTTCTCATAGACAGACACTTCATCCAGGTAATTGTTCAGGTAAGGAAGTTCTGCGGCCTTCACATTTACCATGATTCCACCCAGCGCATCCACGATCTTTGCCGCTCCATAAAAATCAACATTCATATAGTCTTTAATGTCCAGGTCAAAATTTTGGTTGATGGTTTTGATCGCCAGTTGCGGGCCCCCGACAGCAAATGCGGCATTGAGCTTATCCATGTCTTTACCTTCGATTTTAACGTAGGTATCCCTCATTATGGACGACATTTTTACTTTCCCATTGAGCGGATTTATGGAGATAATAATGATGATATCCGTGTTCCCGGCCTCTTGCTCTGTACGCCTGTCGACCGCAAATAAGGCAATGTTAACAGGGGGATTGGTCATGGTTTTTACTTTCCGCTGAACTTCAGGAGAGATGCCAAGCGCTTCAGCTGATCTGTTTAAAGGAACAGGTGATTTGTGCGCAGGTACTTCGGAAATCCCGGATTGCTTATCCTGAGCGTTTGAAGCAAATGAAGACAGGATAGAAAAGAAAATAATAAATGTAAAAGCTTTCATCTTTTTAAAACTTAGGATGATTCTATTTCAATAACCATACCTGTGAACAAATAAAATTCTTCCTACCTTTAAAACGTTCTTAAATCAGCAGATAAAAGAAGAGGAATATGTTTATGGATAAAGCGTATAAGATTGCCGTTATAGGTTTGGGATATGTGGGTTTGCCGCTCGCTATTGAATTCGCTAAAAAATATAAGGTGCTGGGATTTGATATTGACCAGTCGAGGATTGAAGAGCTGTGCCTGGGAGATGACCGGACAAAGGAAGCTGATTTGAAAGAACTGAAAAAGTTATTGATGGCGGAGACGGAACATTCGGGACTGGCATTTTCCTCTCTGACAGCCGACCTGGATTCCTGTAATGTGTTTATCGTTACCGTTCCAACACCCATTAACCGGTTTAAAGCGCCTGATCTGAGCCCGCTTTTGAAGGCTTCTGAAATGGTTGGTAAAGTCCTTAAACAGGGGGATATTGTGATTTATGAATCGACAGTATATCCTGGCTGTACCGAAGAAGATTGTGTTCCGGTTCTGGAAAAGCATTCCGGGCTGAGGTTCAATGCTGATTTTTTCTGCGGCTATTCTCCCGAGCGGATTAATCCCGGAGATCGGGTAAATACCCTGACAAAGATTAAAAAAGTTACCTCAGGTTCCACACCGGAGGTGGCGGAGGAGGTGGATCAGTTGTATGCGCAAATCATTACCGCAGGAACACATAAAGCACCGAGCATCAAAGTGGCCGAAGCTTCCAAGGCCATTGAAAACGCGCAAAGGGATGTAAATATTTCTTTTGTGAATGAACTTGCACTGATCTTTGACCGCATTGGAATCGATACGACAGATGTGATTGAAGCTGCGGGAACGAAATGGAATTTTCTAAAATATAAACCGGGATTGGTAGGCGGACATTGCATTGGTGTTGATCCTTATTATCTGGCGCATAAAGCAGAGTCTTTGGGGTATCATCCCCAGGTGATTTTGTCTGGCCGCAGGGTAAACGACAATATGGGAATGTTCGTGGCCAATAAGGTCGTTAAGCTGATGATTGCTAAAGGATATCCGGTTAAAGGAGAGAAAGTGCTGATCCTGGGCTTTGCATTTAAGGAGAATTGTCCGGATATCCGGAACACCCGCGTCATCGATATTTATGAGGAGTTGAATCAGTTCGGAATGGAGGTTACTGTTTTTGATCCATGGGCAGACCCGGAATTGGTAAGAAAAGAATATGGCTTTGAGCTGGATAATACTTTAAGGGATAAAAACTATAAGGCTATCATTGTTGCCGTTTCACATCAGGAATTCCTGGCACTGGACTATAAAAAATATAAGGAAGATGGAGCAATTATCTTTGATACAAAATCTTTTATAGAAAGAAAATATACTGATGCGAGATTGTAAAATTTAATCGTGCTTATTGTCTGTTTTCGTAAAAATTTATTAATTATGGCACGTTTTTAGATGCTAAGTGAAAAATAAAAAAAGCAGTGCTTCATCATTACTTTGGTGTATTCATTTCTGGAATTGGTCCCTTTAGGGGATATTTAATTCATTGTGAATCATTCTTCTCAGGGAAGAAGCCTTTGTTTGAAAGAAATTCCGATTTCAATAAATTTTTTATTGAAAATGGTGATTATTCTGCTAATTTTATGGCATTAAATAAACCCGGGGGGGTATCTAAATGAAAAAAAAACTACTAGTTATTTTACTACTATTATCTGGCGGATCGGCATTTTCACAAATGAATGGCGACTATAATTATTCTATTGCTGTAAGAGGCTTTGGCATGATGCAAATGCCTAAAATTTTAAATGAAACGGACGACAGCAAATATATAAACACCTATTTTACAGGGCTGGCAATGAAGTTTAATGACAATCAGATCAGTTATCGTTTAGGTGGTAGTTATTTGAAGAAATCTAAACAATTTTATAACAACTGTCTCACCTGTGAGGTGGTCAATGGTGATGTTACCGATTACTCCCTCAAAGTAGGATTTGAGAAGAATCTTAATTTTTCAAGGATTCAGCCTTATTTCGGAACTGATATTGGATTCAGGTCTAATAAATTTGTGGGATTGTCCGAAAATGCAAACACTTTAAAAGGAATAGAATCGGATGCTGTGATTCCAGCAAGTAAGGTCGAGGCAACTAAAGTTGGTTTTGTGGCAACACCGTTAATCGGGATAAAATTGAATATCATCAATGAATTGTCTCTGTTTGTAGAAGGTAGTTTCGATTTCTTCTATTCTTATGAACGACAGGAATCTATTACCCAGGATGCAAAGAATACACGGACTTTTACGAAAATGAATAAATCAGAATTCCTCCTGAATCCGGTATCTGTAGGGCTTACCCTTCACCTGGGAAGTAATAAATAATATTAATATCACTGATCTTCATTCAGCTTTGAGTTTGTTTTTGTGTCTTTCATAAATACATAAACAAGCAGGGAACAGAAGATACAACCGGTAATGTACCAGTAATAATAAGACTCATGGCCCCAGTCTTTGAGCCATAGTGCAATGTATTCTGCTGTGCCACCGAATATGGCTACGGTCAGGGCATAAGGAAGGCCAACACCTAATGCACGTACTTCTGCAGGGAAGAGTTCCGCTTTTACAACGGCATTGATGCTGGTGTATCCACTTACAATAATTAATGAAGCCATCAATAATAAAAACGCAGTCCATTGATTGCTTGTCTGGCTTAATGCCGTAAGTAAAGGTACAGTACACAGGGTTCCGAGTATGCCAAAGCCAATTAATAACGGCTTGCGGCCTATTTTATCAGATAAGGCACCGAACAAAGGCTGGAGGCAAGCGAAAAGGAATAAGGAAAGAAAGGATAAGAGGGTTGATTCTTCCCTGGTCATCTTTACGGTATTGACCAGGAACTTTTGCATATAGGTGGTATAAGTATAAAAGGCGAGGGTTCCGCCTAGGGTTAGTCCGACTACAGTAATGACTGCCTTCGGGTGTTTTAGCAACTCTTTTATCGTTCCCTTTTTTTCGGTATCCTTCTTTCTTTGATTTTCAAAAGCCCTGGTTTCTTCCAGGTTCTTTCTTAGATAGAGGGCTACAACAGATAGTATGGCGCCGAATACAAAAGGAATCCGCCATCCCCATTCCATAAGTTGTTGCTCAGAAAGTAAGACCTTTTGTAACAGGAGCTGCAGCGCCAGGGCGAGTAACTGCCCTCCTATGAGTGTCACATATTGAAAACTGGAATAGAACCCGCGACGGTTTTTTGTGGCCATCTCACTCAGGTAGGTGGCCGATACACCATATTCTCCACCCACGCTTAATCCCTGCAGTAACCTTGCAGTTAGTAGGAGAACGGGGGCAAGAATGCCTATGGTCGTGTAGGTTGGTGTTAAAGCGATTAACAGTGAGCCTAAGGACATCAACAGGACCGATAGTGTCATGGATTGCTTTCGGCCGATCCGGTCTGCGATCCTTCCAAACAGGTATCCACCCAGAGGACGCATGAGAAAGCCGAGTGCGAATATTCCGGCCGTATTCAGGAGCCTTACCGTATCGTTTCCCTCCGGAAAGAAAGCAGAAGAAAAATAAATTGCAAAAGCGGAGTAAGCATACCAGTCATACCATTCTACGAGATTTCCAACAGATCCTCCAAATATCGCTTTTAGTCGTCCTGGAGATATTTTATCATGATCACTGTCTGGATGAATCTGTTCAATGTTTGTTTGCATGCCTGAATCTCTTTTGGTTAAAAGCAAAAGATAAGGCTTTAAAATAAATTTTCGTACCCCTGCCAACCTGAACTTATCAAATTATACAAGAGTACGAGAATTAAAGTCTGTTATGACCACTAAGTTTTATTGAAACTGGTGACTTATATTATAGTTAATATAAGTATTTGAAACCGGGGATGCCGTTTGTACTACTTTTCCATCCACCAATATCTCCATCTTAATTGTACCTGGGCCATCAGTGTAGGCTGAGACCGTAAAAATTTCAGCAAAAGCTACTTTTTTGGTGAATTTTTTGGTGAAAGGCAGGGTCTGACTATCAAGATTAGTGGATGCACCTGCGTCATTCGTATACATGATGTCGGTAATGCCAACGTTTCCAGCAGTCTGGGTTACTTTGTATTCAATGGTTACATCTTTAGGATAACCAGCTCTTGGGTCGTCAAATTTGTCCTTATCTTTTGAGCAGGAGCTGATTAATGTTACTGCCAGAAGCGTTAAGGCGATTTTTGTTAAAACGGTTGTTTTCAATTGTAAAAGTCTCATGAGGTTTTTGTTTTTAATAGATTATTATGCTGTTACAAATCTATCATGGACGTTTTTTCTAATCAATACCTGGAAAACAGGTTTTGTTTCTACCAGTATTTGGGTATAAGTGCTTAAGATTCCTAGTATCGGAGTAAATATTGTCTGTATAATCTGCTTAATCTGAAAACATGTTCTAAAATCACCAGAATAACTACAGGCAGGATAACGAGTTCAAAAATGTGGAACTTCCAGAAAGCATAGGCAAATAAGAGAATTAACCGGCAGCATTCCAGGTAGTAGATCCATTTTCTTTGTTCCAGGAGCGCACCACAATTGATTAAGGTAATCAGGATGAAAGCAGTAACGAACGACTTGTCTTCCAGATGTAGAGCAGTATAAAAAGCCGTGACAAGGCTAAGCAGGCCAATGCAGAGTAGAAGTTGGACATTTAAGTAAGTCCTGAACTTAAAGCGGTGAGCTGAGGCTGCTTTGTGTTGAAGGTATCTTCTCTCTAATATGGGCCTGATGCTTTGATCAAGAGTGGCGGGATTTCCGAAAATGATCTTCAATCTTGTTTTAAAGTACTTTTGTCTTTTACAGGCTTCGAGAATTTCCAGATAATAATGAAAGTGCTGCCATAGAAAACTATAGCTTTTTACCGGATGGGTAAGACCATATGTCGGGGCTTCTTCTTCCTGTTGATAGGTTCCGAACAACTTATCCCAAAATACAAAAACATCCCCATAGTTCTTATCAAGGTACTTCCTATCGCTGGCATGATGAACGCCATGAAGGGAGGGGGTGATGAGGATATGTTCCAGCCAGCCAAGTTTTCCGATGAGCTGTGTATGGGTAAAAAAGGAATAAGCACCATGTACCATCAGAATGGTAATGACCATTGCCGGATGAAATCCGAGGAAAGGAATGATGCACCAGAAAATGTTCCTGATCAGTGCCTGGAAAACGGTTATTCTTGCCGATACGGTGAGGTTAAACTCTTCACTTTGATGGTGAACAATATGTGCTGCCCATAAAAAAATTACCTGGTGGCCGAGGCGATGATACCAATACCAGACTAAGTCTGTGGTCAGGATCAACAGCAACCATACCCACCAGGTATTGGGAATGTCAAAGAGGGCATAGTTTTTATATACCCAGTAAAACAAGCTGTAAAAGCTTGCAGAGATGAATAAGTTAAGTAACCTTTCAGCAATGCCAATACTGATGTTTGCAATAGAGCTCTCATATTTAAAAACTTCCGGCTTTTTCAGATAAACGGCCAGACGGTATTCCAGATAGAGGAAGAGGAAAAATGCGGGTATGGCAAAGGCCAGGTAATTTAAGGTTATCATTTATGGCTTGTTTCTGATTTTGATAAAACTGAGCAATCGCCATTGGTCGATCCCTTTTTGCAGGGAATGCAGCTTTCCTGAGCGGATCAGGTAGCTTATCGCTAACGCAATTAACATAACCTGATTATTTAACCAGACCTGCAAAGCGTTGATAAAAGGCAGTAGGACTTTTTTCATGCTTTGGTTCATACTTTCCGGCGATAATCGGTAAATAAATCACCCTTCTACGGCTCTCTTCTCCAATTACAGAGGATTGTGCAACCCGGTGCCATAAGCGGCCATCATGAATTGTCAGGTCACCGGCTTCAGGAGCAATTGCAACTTCTGCAGGATCGGGCTTGGTATCCAGAAAATACTTTTTCCGGAAAAGCATGCCATATAAACTCTGTTTATGTGTTCCGGGAAGTACGCGTAATCCCCCGTTTTCAGGCCTAAGGCTGCTCAGATGAATACCTACATTGAGCATAGGATTGAGCTTCTGACCCTGAAAAATATCTCGGAGACCGTCGGTATGCCAGCCCATCTGGGTAAATTTACTTTCCGGTCCGTTGACGTAATGGTTGAGTACCATACCGTCTTTTTCTGCCGTGCCTAGTCTTGCGCCCGGGCCAATTAACTCTAATAAGGTCTCGAAGCGAGGGTCGTTAGGCAATTCGGCGAATAAGGGATGTTGCTGGTTGATAAAGGCAAAACGCTGGACAATGGCAGAGCCATCGAGGTCTCTGCCATATTTGATAGGGATGCCGTTGATTTTAATTTTTTGATCGCTGATCCATTTTTGTTGCACTTCAATAGAGGCCTGAATGATGTCATTCACGGTTTCCGGCTTAATGAAATTCCTGAAATGAATGAAGCCGTTTTTATTGAAGAAATCGGTTTGTTCTGTAGTTATTTTATTCCCTAAGGTGAATTTTATAGATAGATTTTCCATGATGATGAATTTTTAATGCTAAATGTTGAAGTAAACAGTGCCATCTGCGGGGTTAGCCCTCAGGAGGTGATGAATGATGAAATCGATAAGGTGTAGAGATCAACAACAACAATAGCAACAACCCGCCCTTCCTGAGAAGAGCATTCGCATCGTATGTGCGGTATGAATATGGTTGTTATTCTTCATTGAGATAAAGTCTATTAATTTAGTAGACTTTACAAAAGTAGGAAAATAATTGTCTTATCAAATTTATTTTGAAAAAAAAACCTATTAATTTTTATTGTTGGTATAAGCGGGCGGTGATCCTCTCAATCAGGGACTTAGGTAGAATCCTGGTGCCGAAGACCGAAACCTTGTTTAGAAACCCGGGAATGATCTCAGCCTTTTTATTAAACATTCCTTTCAGCCCAATTTTCGCAACGTTTTCCGGAGACATGTTGAATTTCTCTGCAAGATCTGCCAGTGCATCCATGCCTGCGCGACTCGAAAATCCGGTTGCTGTTGGGCCCGGGCATAAGCAGCTCAGCGAAACAGCGCTGTCTTTAAGTTCGTACCGCAGCGCGCGACTGTAAGAAAGAATAAATGTTTTACTTGCCGCATATAAGGAAAGGGTAGGTACTGCCTGATAGGCTGCTGTACTGGAGATATTTAATACGTAGGCCTGAGTTTGTTGCTTTAAGAGTGGTAGTAAGTGATGGGTTAATTCGACAACGACATCAATGTTGAGCCTTAGCATATTCATCTGAGCATGGAGCGTCAGCTGATCGAAATCTCCCCATAATCCATATCCTGCATTGTTAATCAGGATCGATAAAGATGGAGCCTGGGCCTTACACCAGGCAGCAACCTGCTCAGCCGCATGTTCCACAGAAAGGTCTATCGATAAGTAAAAAACTTCGATTTTATATGCTTCCTTCAACAGCTCTGAAAGCTGTTGAAGTTCCTCTTCTGAGCGGGCAGCCAGCAATAGGTGGTGCCCTGAGCGGGCCAATGACTCAGCAATAGCTCTTCCAATGCCTTTACTCGCACCAGTTATTAAAGCATATTTTTTCATATAAAGCAAATAGGTTTGTTAAACGCTGTTTTCATCTTTTATACCTTTTAACAGGGCGTAAATAGCCATGGAATGTCCGTGTCCAAGTTCAAAGTCCTGCTTTAGCCAGTCGACAATCTCTGTGGCTTTTACATTTGCTTTAAGGTGTCCGGCCTCACTGAACCCCTTTTCATCTGCGATTTTTTTTAAATCTGCTGGGGTCAGGCCTGTTTTCTCTTTAATCGTTTTTAGGTAAGCTTGAAATGACATGAGCTGATCAATTTATGAATATAAATGAATAATTATCCAAATTTAGTCCGAATTATGTTGATTCACCGTGTCGATAAATGACAAAGATAGGGGGGGATTGTGACATGCGCAGGTAGTGGTTTTGGGGGTGTAAAGTTTCTTTACAACTTCTCCCCGGACTGTCATCGTTTTCTTACAATTCAAATAAATTGATATATTTGCTGTCTTAAATTAAACCTATACTATACCTAATGAAAGTTGCATTAATAACAGGCGTTACAGGCCAGGACGGGGCATATCTTGCTGAATTTTTACTCAAAAAAGGATATTTTGTTCATGGCTTAAAAAGACGCTCTTCTTCTTTTAATACGGAACGTATAGATCATCTCTATCAGGATCAGCATGAGAAGAATTTAAACTTCAAACTGCATTACGGAGACCTTACCGATTCTACCAATCTGATCCGGATTATACAGGAAACACAACCGGATGAAATTTATAATCTGGCGGCAATGAGCCATGTTAAAGTGAGCTTTGAAACGCCCGAATATACAGCCAATGCAGATGGTATAGGGCCTTTGAGGTTACTTGAAGCCATCCGGATTTTAGGTCTTGTAGACAAGACTAAAATTTATCAGGCATCCACTTCTGAATTATATGGACTGGTACAGGCAGTGCCACAGAGTGAAACCACTCCATTTTACCCGCGTTCTCCTTATGCTGTTGCAAAAATGTATGGTTATTGGATCACTGTAAATTACAGAGAAGCTTATAACATGTACGCCTGCAATGGAATTTTGTTTAATCATGAGAGTCCGGTGAGAGGTGAAACTTTTGTAACGAGAAAAATTACACGTGCGGCATGTAAAATCGCTCTAGGTTTGCAGAGCTGTCTATACCTGGGTAATTTGTCCGCACAGAGGGATTGGGGGCATGCAAAGGACTATGTGGAGGCCATGTGGCTGATTCTTCAGCAGGAAAAACCAGAAGATTATGTGATTGCTACAGGCGTAACCACCACTGTTCGCGATTTTGTAAAAATGAGTTTTGCAGAATTAGGCATAGAAATTGAGTTTAGTGGCAAAGATCAATATGAACGGGGAGTAATTATTGATGTTGACCAGGAATTGGTACAGAAGCTGGGATTAAATGACGAATATTTGAAACCGGGTACCGTTGTTGTTCAGGTGGATGAAAAATATTTCAGACCCACAGAAGTTGATTTATTATTGGGAGATCCGACAAAGGCAAATACTAAACTAGGTTGGAAACCAAAATATGATCTGCCTTTATTAGTTCAGGACATGGTTCATTCCGATCTTCATTTGATGAAGAAAGATGAATACCTGAAGCAAGGTGGGTTTAAGACGTTAAACTATTTTGAGTAAAATATAAATTGTTATAAAACATCACGCTGATTTATTTCAGTACTTTTTAATGCAAAAGTCCCGGTTAAATTGGGACGGGGGTCACAAAATCTGCTATATGAATTTTAAAAATACAATAACCGCTGTACTGTTCTTTTTTACCGTGCTTGCCGCACAAAGCGTTTATTCACAGACTAATTATGCCGACGTTAAAGTTGATGAATTGTCTGATGCTCAAATTCTGCAAATCATTAAAAAAGCAGAATCTATAGGATATGGAGAAGCCCAGCTTGCTCAAATGGCTGCTGCGAGAGGGATGAAGCCTGATGAAATACAAAAATTGAAACTTCGTGTAGAGAAAATAAAATCTCAGGGTTCGGATACTCAAACAGAAAATAAAACGGCTGCTACCGGACGGGAATATAGTGAAACTACAGATGGGGGAGCTATAGACAACGAAAAGAAGGTTAAAGACGAAGAAGTTGGCCCTAAGATATTCGGATCTGAATTGTTCAGAAACGGAAACCTAACTTTTGAACCCAATCTGAGAATGGCGACTCCTAAGGGCTATGTGATCGGTCCGGATGATAAGCTGTTGATTGACCTGACCGGTGATAACGAGGCCAGCTATAACCAGGAAGTAAGTCCTGACGGCGTGATCAATCTGCAATATGTGGGTAGAATATCTGTTGGCGGATTAACCATTGATCAGGCCACGTCTAAAATTAAAGCAGTGATGGCCAAAACTTATCCGGGATTACGCTCGGGGCGTACCAATCTGGCGATTAACCTTGGGAATATCAGAAGCATAAAAATTACGATTACCGGACAAGCCGTTAAAACGGGTACTTTTACCTTGCCTTCGCTTGCTACTGTTTATAATGCATTATATGCTGCAGGTGGTCCATCTCTAAACGGTTCATTTCGTAAAATTGAGGTGATCAGAAATAATAAAGTAATTTCTACAATCGATGTTTACAATTTCCTGCTGAAGGGGATTCAACAAAGTAATATCCGCCTGCAGGATCAGGATGTGATTAATATACCTGTTTTCGAAAAACGTGTGGAAATCCAGGGAGAGGTGAAGCAGGCTGCCTTATTTGAGGTGGTAAGAGGAGAAACATTGCAGGATATCATTAATTTTTCAGGTGGTTTCACCACACAGGCTTATACTGCCAAAATCAAATCATTTCAGAATACAGATAAGGAACGCCGCATTATGGACATTGCGGCTGCGGATTATGGCAGTTACAATCCCAGAAACGGAGATAAATTCGTAGTGGAGGCCATCCTGGATAGATTTGAAAACAGAGTAGAGATTATCGGAGCTGTTTTTCGTCCGGGAGTATACCAGTTAGAAAAAGGATTAACACTGAAAGCGCTGATCACTAAAGCAGATGGCTTAACGGAAGATGCTTTTCTAAACCGCGGTTACATTAATAGGTTAAATCCGGATAATACACAAAATCTGATCTCATTTGATGTTGCTAAGATTATGTCAGGAGAGCAGGCAGATATCTCTCTTTTGAGAGAAGATAAAATTACCATATCTTCTTTATTTAGTTTGCGTGATGAATATAAGATCAGCATTAGTGGTGAAGTAAGGGCACCAGGTACTTTCGATTATGCAGATAATATGAAATTAGGTGATGTCATCCAGATGGCAGGCGGCTTTAAAGAGGGCGCCACGCCAAACAGAATAGAGATCTCCAGGAGAATTAAAAACAGTGATGCTACTTCTAAATCTGCAGCTACTGCGGAATTATTTATCGTAAAAGTGGATTCCAGTCTGAGGTTGCAAGGAGACAGTGCTTTTGTTTTAAAGCCTTTTGATATCATTTTAGTACGTAATTCAACCGGATATGAAATTCAGAAGCAGGTTAAACTGGAGGGAGAGGTATTGTATCCTGGTCTATATACCATCACAAGAAAGGACGAGCGTATTTCAGATCTGATTAAGAGAGCCGGTGGACTAACACCAATGGCTTATGCGGAAGGGGCTTCATTAAAAAGACCTGGAGCTGAAGCGGTAAATCCATCTGATAAAAACGCCATCAATAACAAAGAAGAGGAAAATCTAAAAATGCTCAACCTTAAAAGGTTTGAAGAGTATGGTGCAAAAGATACCTTAGGTGCAGCTTTAACGGAAAAAATCATTTCTTCCGATCTTGTTGGAATTAGCCTGGATAGAATTATGGCTCATCCTGGCGGCCGTTATGATCTTTTTCTGGAAGAAGGTGACGTAGTCCGTGTTCCTAAGCAGCTACAAACTGTTAAAGTTACCGGTGAAGTTTTAAGTCCGAACAGCATTGTATATTCTCCGGGTAAGAGCTTTAAGCAATATATTAATGGTGCGGGTGGATTTACCTATAATGCCTTTAAGAAAGGTGCTCATATTAAGTATGCGAACGGCTCGGTTGAATCAGCAACGAAATTCCTGTTCTTTAATAACTATCCGAAAGTAAAACCAGGATCAGAAATTCTGGTTCCTAAAAAAGCGGAGAAAGCAGGAATGAGTGCTCAGAGCTGGGTAGGAATTGGTACTGCTCTGGCTTCTCTTACCGCAATCATAGTTTCTCTATTTAGATAGCATATACAGATTAATAAGCATTTCAAGTATAAAATGAATTCAGAAAATCCAGATAACGAAATAGCACCTGCTGATGAGATTTCTTTAAAAGAACTATTACTCAAAATAGGTGAGTGGTATCGGTACCTTTTGTCTAAATGGTTGGTCATACTGTCATTTGCTATTATAGGCGGCCTTTTGGGATTGTTATACGCCTATGTTAAAAAACCTGTTTATACCGCTTCTACGACATTTGTGTTAGAAGATTCGGGATCAGGAGGTGGTGGTCTTGGACAATACGCTGGTCTGGCCTCTATGGTGGGAATTGATCTGGGCGGCGGTGGTGGCGGCATTTTTCAGGGAGACAACATTCTTGAGCTGTACAAATCCCGTGTGATGATCGAGAAAACCCTGCTGTCTGATATTGAGTATAACGGAAAGAAACAATTGCTGGTTGACCGGTATATTGATTTTAATAAACTTCGTGATAAATGGAAAGATAAGCCTGAATTGAAAGACATTCAATTCAAAGCGGAGGAAATCAAGAATTTCGGGCTTTCTAAACCGAAGTTTACCCGCCTTCAGGATAGTATTTTGGGAAAGATCATTACCGATGTCAGCGATAACTATCTGGAGGTTACCAAACCGGATAAAAAATTAAGTATCATTAAGGCCGATGTTAAAGCAATAGATGAGGTTTTTGCCAAAGAATTTAATGACCAGATTGTAAAAAATGTAAATGATTTTTATTTACAGACGAAGAATAAAAAGTCGGCGGAGAATGTTGCAATTATGCAGCGAAAAACAGATTCGGTGAGGGCGGTAATGAATGGTGCTATTTATTCTGCAGCAGCGGTAGCTGATGCGACGCCAAACTTAAATCCCACCCGTCAGGTACAAAGAACTGCGCCGGTACAGAGATCCCAGTTCTCAGCGGAGACGAATAAAGAAATTTTAGGAGAACTGGTGAAAAACCTGGAGATGTCTAAGATTGCCTTACATAAAGAAACGCCTCTAATACAAATTGTAGACCAGCCGGTATTCCCATTGGAGGTTAAAAAACAGGAAAAAATTAAGAGTATTATCCTGGGAGGGGTCTTAGTAGGGCTACTTTCCTGCTTTGTCTTAATTATCCGAAGACTTTTAAAAATGATTTTAGTTTAAATAATATATGGACATCTTAAGCTTAATAGGTCGTAAGACAGAGTTATTCCAAAATGATATAAACAATTATGAGAATAGCTTAAGAAAAGAAGTTGAGCAATCTAAATTTTTAGTAATCGGTGGTGCAGGATCAATCGGCCAGGCCGTTACTAAGGAAATCTTTAAGCGTAATCCCCTAAAGCTTCATGTTGTGGACATTAGTGAGAACAATATGGTGGAGCTGGTGAGGGACATCAGAAGTTCTTTTGGTTATATTGACGGAGATTTTCAAACCTTTGCTCTGGATATCGGATCCATAGAATACGATGCATTTATAGAAAGTGACGGGAACTACGACTATGTGTTAAATCTTTCTGCCTTAAAACATGTAAGAAGTGAAAAAGATCCTTTTACATTGATGAGAATGATTGATGTAAATGTTTTTAATACCGAAAAGACCATTAATCAGTCTATTGCGAAAGGAGCAAAAAAATATTTTTGCGTGTCTACAGACAAGGCGGCAAACCCCGTAAACATGATGGGCGCTTCCAAACGTATTATGGAAATGTTTCTGATGCGGAAGAGCCAGGAGATCAATATTTCTACGGCGCGTTTTGCAAACGTTGCTTTTTCAGATGGATCGCTGTTGCATGGATTTAATCAAAGAATCCAGAAGCTTCAGCCAATCGTTGCACCGAATGATATCAAAAGATACTTTGTAATTCCTAAAGAATCGGGAGAGTTATGCCTGATGTCTTGTATTTTTGGGGAGAACAGAGATATTTTCTTTCCAAAATTAAGCGAGGATTTACATTTAATCACCTTTGCTGATATTGCGGTTAAATACTTAAATGGCCTTGGCTATGAGCCCTATCTTTGTAATAGTGAAGATGAGGCCAGAGAACTGATTAAAACCCTGCCTCAGGAGAAGAAATGGCCTTGTCTCTTTACCTCCAGTGATACTACCGGTGAAAAAGATTTTGAAGAGTTTTTTACCGATGAAGAAACGCTGGATATGGAACGGTTTGAGAACTTAGGAGTGATCAAAAACAGCCTGAATTTTCAAAATGAAAAACTGGTACACTTTAGTGATTCCATTTCAAAGTTTAAGTCTGCAAGAAAATGGAGTAAGGATGAGATTGTCAGCTTATTTCATGACATGATACCAGACTTTGGGCACAAGGAGACAGGTAAGTATTTAGATGCAAAAATGTAAAAATGGAAAATTCGAATAAGTTTCAGGGAATTGTTGATTTTGTAAAGAAAGCATATCCTAATAAAGATTTTGTGGCTTTACATGAGCCAGTATTTATCGGGAATGAGCGTAAATATGTATTGGATGCGATTGATTCGACCTTTGTTTCATCAGTTGGTGCTTATGTCAATAGCTTTGAAGAGAGGATGGCTGAAATTACAGGGGCTAAATATGCAATTGCAATTGTAAATGGAACTAATGCCTTGCACATGGCTTTATTATTGGCTGGTGTAGAAAGAGACCATGAGGTTCTTTCACAAGCGCTTACATTTATAGCTACTGCGAATGCCATTAGCTATATTGGCGCCAAACTTGTTTTTATTGATGTAGACAGGGATACTATGGGAATGTCCCCGGAGGCCTTAAATCGGTTCCTGAAAACAAATGCCGAAAAGAAATCTGACGGATATACTTATAACAAAGTAACCGGCAAAAGAATTTCGGCATGTATACCCATGCATACATTTGGACTTCCTTGTCGAATTGATGAAATTGCTGCCATATGTGAAGACTGGAATATTACTTTAGTTGAAGACGCAGCTGAATCTTTAGGAAGTTATTATAAAAATAAACATACCGGAACTTTCGGAAAGCTTGGTGTTTTTAGTTTTAATGGAAACAAAACCGTGACTTGTGGTGGTGGTGGTGCAATTATCACTGATGATGAAGCGCTGGCAAAAAGAGCGAAACATTTGACTACTCAAGCTAAAGTTCCTCACAAATGGGATTTCGTCCATGATGAAATAGGATACAATTACCGTATGCCAAATTTAAATGCTGCCCTGGCCTGTGCGCAGCTGGAGCAGTTAGCTTTATTTGTAGAGAATAAAAGAGAATTAGCCGGGCAATATCAGGTACTTGCTGAATCCCTGAGATTTTCTTTTGCCCAGGAGTTAAAGGAAGCAAAAGCCAATTACTGGCTTGTCGCATTAGTCTTGGATGACCTGGAAGAGCGAAATGCATTTTTGGAATATACCAATTCAAGAGGCGTAATGACAAGGCCGATCTGGGAACTAATGAACCGTTTACCTATGTTTAAAGATAGCCAGGCCGATGACTTGGAAAATAGTCTCTGGCTAGCAGACAGAGTGGTTAATATTCCTAGTGGATTTAGAACATAATTAATGCAGAAACAAAAGCTTATATTGATTGGAGGTGGTGGTCATGCCAAGGTTTGCATAGACGTGATTGAACAGACAAATCAATATGATATATTGGGAATTTTGGACCGTTCGGACCTCATTAATACAAGCGTTTTAGGATATCAAATTATTGGAACTGATAAAGATATTTTAAAATATGTTCAAGATGGATGTGAATTTCTGGTTACTGTAGGACAAATAAAAACAGCGAAAATCCGAAAACGGATTTTTGACCTTTTACTTCAGTACAATGCTCCTCTGGCAACCATTATTTCTCCTAGATCTTGTGTTTCAAAATATTCAAAAATAGAAAGAGGAACAATCGTAATGCACAATGTAGTCGTTAACGCAGGTGCCCGTATTGCTGAAAATTGTATATTGAATACCGGATGTGATATAGAACATGATGCTGTTATTGGTCCACATACACATATATCTACCTATGCAGTTGTAAATGGAGATTGTAATATAGGAGCTGAAGTTTTTGTTGGAAGCAATGCAACGATATCAAACCAGATTAATATAGGAGATGAAATTATTATTGGGTCTGGGGCGGTCGTAACTAAAAATATCAATCAGAAGGGGACCTATGTTGGAAGTCCTGTCAAGAAAATAAGTTAATGAAACAGACAATCATCATTGCCGAAGCAGGTGTTAACCATAACGGAATCCTGGAAAACGCATTTAAATTGGTAGATGCAGCGGTCGCTGCCGGAGTTGACTATGTGAAATTTCAAACTTTTAAGGCGGAAAAACTGGTTTCCAGTAAGGCTAAAAAGGCGGACTATCAGATTGATAACACGAAAAATTCGGATGAATCTCAATTGCAAATGCTTCAAAAACTGGAGCTATCTGTAAAAGATCATGAGGAACTGATCTCTTATTGCAAGACCAAAAATATTAAATTTTTTTCCACAGCATTTGATTTGGATTCCTTGTCTTATCTAGCGGAAATTGGTCTTGATATGGTTAAAATTCCTTCCGGAGAGATTACGAATTTACCTTATTTAAGAGTTGCCGCCAATCTGTTTTCTAAAGTAATCTTATCTACAGGAATGGCTACCATTGCTGAAATTAAGGAGGCATTGGACGTGTTTCTTAATGAAGGTATACCAAAAGAAGAAATTACCATCCTTCATTGTAATACTGAATATCCTACACCAATGAGTGATGTTAATCTTAAGGCTATGATTCATATTGGGAATACCTTCAATACTGCAATTGGTTATTCTGATCATACTTTAGGCATTGAGGTACCGATAGCAGCAGTTGCTTTGGGGGCGACGATGATTGAAAAACATTTTACCCTGGATAAGACCATGGAAGGTCCCGATCATCCTGCTTCTTTAGAACCGGATGAGCTAAAAGCGATGGTTTCTGCAATAAGAAATATAGACAGTGCAATTTCGGGGAACGGCTTAAAAGAACCATCTCCTTCTGAATTTAAGAATATTAGTGTTGCGAGAAAGAGTATTGTAGCCCAAAAGATGATTTCAAAAGGAGAGATCTTTACGGTCGATAACCTTACTGTCAAGCGTCCGGGAACAGGAATTTCTCCAATGAAATGGGATGAAGTAATCGGAAAAACAGCGGGCAGAGATTTCCAGGAAGATGAATTAATAGAATTATAACATGAAGATTTGTATTGCTACTGGAACAAGAGCTGAATACGGCCTATTAAAACCGCTGATTGATCAAATCATGCTGACGGCTAAATATGAACTTCAGTTATTGGTTACAGGGGCTCATTTATCGCCGGAATTTGGATTAACTTACAGACTGATTGAAGAAGATGGCCTAAAAATAAATGCCAAAGTTGAGATGTTACTTTCTTCTGATACTTCTGAGGGGATCGTTAAATCTATGGGACTTGGAATGATTGGTTTTGCTGATGCCTTAAAGAACTTACAGCCAGACCTGATATTTATTTTAGGTGATCGTTATGAAATGTTGGCATTGGCTTCGGCTGCTGTGATATTTAAAATTCCGATTGCACATTTACATGGAGGTGAAATTACCGAAGGTGCTTATGACGACGCTATTCGTCATTCAATTACAAAAATGAGCACATTGCATTTTACTTCTACAGAAGAATATAGACAAAGGGTTATTCAGATGGGAGAGCAACCTGAAATGGTCTTTAATGTCGGCGCAATAGGATTGGATAACATCATTAACTTGCCCTTACTTACAAAGGAAGCGTTAGCGGAAAGTTTAAATGTCAGTTTTAAAAAATACAATTACCTTGTCACCTTTCATCCTGAAACGCTTTCAGAGCAGTCTGTTGTACTTCAGTTTGAAATTCTGCTGGATGTCATTAACAAAGACAAAGATGGTTTTTTCATCTTTACACATGCTAATGCAGATACGGATGGTCGTGTAATTAATAAAATGATAGATGCATTTGTTGCGCAAAATCCGGGGAAAGCAGTAGCTTTTACTACCATGGGGCAGTTACGTTACTTATCAGCTATGAAATACGCTACAGGGGTTATTGGAAACAGTTCCAGTGGCATCATTGAATCTGCTTCATTTAAGGTTCCGACGGTCAATATCGGAGATAGGCAAAAAGGGCGTATTTACGGGGAGAATGTGATTAATGTCGGTGTTAATAAGGAAGAAATAGAACGGGCCTTTGTTAAAATAAAGGATGAACAATATTTACTTGGTTTGAGGGAAATCCGTAATCCATATGGAATTGGAAATACCTCAAAGGAAATCATGACCATACTTCAGAAAATAGACGGGTTCTTACCCAGGAATAAAACATTTTATAATATAGAAAATGAGCACGCTAGCTAATCATATCATCAACAAGGAAGAGCCTGTGCGTTCGGCACTGGCAAAATTAGATAAATTAGGCTCTGACGCTATTTTATTTGTTACAGATGAACATAGAAAACTGATCGGATCACTCACGGATGGAGATTTAAGAAGGGGTTTTATTAATAATTTGTCTTTCGATGATAGTATAACTAAATACATTCAGCAAAATCCGGTATCTATTACCCGGAATAATTATACTTTAATTCAGCTGGAAGAGTATAAGAGAAAAAATTTTAAGATTATTCCTATTCTTGATGAAGAGGGGATTATCATTGATATATTAAATTTTCGTATTCAGGAAACTATTATTCCTGCGGATGCAGTTTTAATGGCTGGAGGAGAAGGTAAAAGACTGAGACCATTAACAGAAACTACCCCGAAGCCCTTACTGAAGGTGGGAGAAAAGCCCATTATTGAACACAATATAGACCGCTTGCTTAAAGTTGGTGTTAAAAATATCAATATAAGTATCAACTACCTTGGGGATCAGATCGTAAACTATTTTGGAGACGGCGGGAATAGAAATGCCAATATTGAATATGTCAGAGAGGACATGCCATTGGGTACTATTGGCTCAATTTTACTGGTAGATAGTTTCATTCATGATGATATCATTGTGATGAACAGCGATCTGTTAACCAACATAGATTTCGGCGATTTTTTTAAAGCATTTAAGCAAAGTGGAGCTGATATGGCGGTTGCGGCGACTTCTTATCATGTAGATGTTCCTTACGCGGTATTGGAGGTAAATGACCTTAATCAGGTTTCGTCGTTAAAGGAAAAACCGAGATATACCTATTATTCAAATGCAGGAATTTATATTATTAAAAAGAGCCTTTTGAGTATGATCCCTGAAGGCAAATTTTATGATATTACCGATCTGATGGATGCGATAATCGGGTCTGATAAAAAATTGATAACGTATCCGATTACTGGCTACTGGCTGGATATTGGGAAACATGAGGATTTTAAAAAAGCTCAGGAAGATATTAAACATATTAAGCTATAAAATACAATGAGTATATTAATTACCATTTGTGCCCGGGGAGGATCCAAAGGCATTCCAGGAAAGAATATCAAAATGCTCAATGGTAAACCTTTGATTTTTTATTCTCTCCATACTGCCGATAAATTTGCTCAGGAAGTTACCGGGGTTGATATTGTTTTGTCAACCGATGATGAAGAAATAAAGAATACAGTAAGCACTTTAGGATTTAATGTTGATACTGAATACACGAGACCTGAGTTTTTGGCCTCTGATACTGCTGGTAAAATCGATGCTATTCAAGATGTTTTAAGCTATTTTGAACAAAAAAATAACAAAAAATACGAGTATGTTATCGATCTGGATGTAACTTCTCCTTTGAGAACCGTTAGCGATCTTCAGGAAGCATTTCTATTACTCAGGAATGATCCCAATGCTTATAATATTTTTTCTGTAAGTCCTGCAAACAGAAATCCATATTTTAATATGGTTGAGGAAAACGAAAATGGATACTATGCGACTTGTAAACAAGGTTCCTTCCTGACGAGGCAGTCTGCTCCGAAGGTATATGATATGAACGCTTCGTTTTACATTTATAGTGCATCTTTTTTTGAGAATCAACTAAAGAAGGCCATCACGGAAAAATCTTTGATTTACGAAGTGCCTCATTTATGTTTTGATCTGGATCATCCGATTGATTTTTTAATGATGTCGTTTCTTATGGAAAATAATAAATTAGATTTTCTATTATAATGAATGTATTAATTGTCGGCCTAGGATCAATTGCTCAGAAGCACATTAATGCTTTAAGGAAAATTTCCACGGCCATATCTTTCTTTGCATTAAGATCTTCCACTAAAGCCGTCAAGGTTGATGGAGTTTCAGATATTTACGATATTTCTGTCATTCCTTCATTATCCATTGATTTTGCTATTA
The DNA here is from genome assembly GCF_001721645.1 of Pedobacter steynii. NCBI lineage: Bacteria > Pseudomonadati > Bacteroidota > Sphingobacteriia > Sphingobacteriales > Sphingobacteriaceae > Pedobacter > Pedobacter steynii. Next base: position 1,664,204 of record NZ_CP017141.1, read on the forward strand.
TATCTAATCCGACAGCCTTTCATAAACAAGCGGTTTCAGCGCTGATTCCTTTTAAAATTCCTCTTTTTATTGAAAAGCCGGTTTTTGATCGATTGGAAGTAGCTGAACTTTTACAGGAAATAAAGAAGAATAACATCATTACCTATGTTGCCTGCAACCTGCGTTTCCTTGGTTGCCTGGTATTTTTGAAGGAATTTTTGAAAGGTAAACGTATTAATGAGGTGAATAGTTATTGCGGCTCTTATTTGCCCGACTGGAGGCCTGAAAAGGACTTCCGGACGGTCTATAGTGCGAATAAGGAAATGGGGGGAGGAGTACATATAGATCTCATTCATGAGATCGATTACTTGTACTGGTTGTTTAATGCTCCTGTAGATGTGTTCGTGACAAAGAGCAACAGATCTTCATTGAATATCTCAGCAGTGGATTATGCCAATTACATACTTTCGTATCCACAATATCATGTAAGTGTTGTACTTAACTATTACCGTAGAGATCCAAAACGGAGTTTAGAAGTGCTATTGGAAAGCGGTACGGTTTATGTCGACCTGCTTCAGAATACGGTTACTTTCCAAAATGAAATCATTTATTCTTCTGATAAGAGTGTATTGGATACCTATGAGGATCAGCTCACTTTCTTTACTGAGGAGATTTTGAAGAATAACGCAAAATTTAACACAATTGACGAAGCTTTTGAAGTATTGAAATTATGTATAACGAACGACTAAAAGATAAAATAGTAATTGTTACTGGTGGAAGCGGCTTAATTGGTAAACCGATTGTGGCTCATATGAAGCAAAATGGGGCAGTAGTTATTAATGCTGAGATCAATGTCGAAACGGATTGGATAGAAGGGAATTATAACTGCGATGTGACTGACGAAACCAGCATTGCAAAGCTAATTGATGATGTGGTTGGGAAATTTGGAAGAATTGATGGCCTGGTTAATAATGCCTATCCCAGAACAAAAGATTGGGGTACTAAATTTGAAGATATTGAATTAAAATCCTGGCAGCAAAATGTAGACATGCAGATGAATGCTGTTTTCTTTATTTGTCAAAAAGTTCTCGCTCAGATGAAACTGCAACAATCAGGAGCCATTGTTAATATCTCTTCTATTTATGGAGTTGTTGGGAACGATTTTACAATTTATGAAGGATATGGAGGAACTTCTCCGGCTGCTTATTCTGCTATTAAAGGTGGAATAATAAATTTTTCCAGATACCTGTCCTCTTATTTTGGTAAAGATAATATTAGAATAAACTGCGTTTCTCCCGGTGGGATAAAAGATGCACAACATCCGTCTTTCATAGAAAGATATGAATATAAATCTCCATTAAAACGAATGGGAAGGCCTGAAGAGATTGCTCCTGCTGTTACCTTCCTGATATCTGATGAATCTTCATTTATCACGGGACATAATTTAATGGTCGATGGGGGCTGGACTGCAATTTAAGGTAAAATGGGACTATTTAAACAAATTAAATTTTGGAATAATGCGGACAGGATAGGTCCTGATATGTTATCTACATATTGGAAACTATTTTTTAAAAAGAGCATGCTGAAGTTGTGTAAACGCAAATTTCAATATTTTGCAGATACCGCAGAAGTTCGTCCGGGATCTTATATTGTAGGCTGTTCGAAGATTTCAATGGGGGATAGGGTTGTTATAAGACCAGGTTGTATGATTCATGGGGCATCCTCCAACCTGAACTTATCAATAGAAATTCAGAGTGGTGCAATGCTAGGCTCAGGCTGCCATATTTACGTTTCAAACCATACTTTTTCAAATCCGGATATTCCGATTATAGATCAGGGGCATGATGATTCTTTGCCTGTTATAATTAAAAAAGGTGCCTGGCTGGGGGCCAATGTAGTGGTATTACCCGGTGTTACAATCGGAGAAAATTCAGTAATAGCAGCGGGCGCTGTCGTTACCAAGTCTATCCCAGATAGAGTTGTAGCCGCAGGAGTACCGGCAAAAGTGATTAAAAAGATAGAGAACCTTCGTCAATTATAATGCTAAAAAAGGAAAGCTTAAAATTTAACCTCGCGATGAATATGATAAGAACAGGATCTAATCTCCTGTTTCCTATTGTCGTATTTCCTTATGTCGTTCGTGTTCTTGGCGTAGAAGGTATCAGTTTATATGATACTGCCAATTCGTTAATCGGCTATTTAACCATTATAGCATCTCTTGGAGTAGGAATTTATGGTGTCAGAGAAATCGGCAGGGTAAAAGAGGATAGTGTAAAGAGGTCAACAGCATTGAAAGAGTTGTTAACAATTAATACACTGGCTGCGATAGTTACTTATGTCTTTTTACTGTTTTTTCTCTATTTCTCGGATAACCAGCATCTGAATACAAAGGTTGTGCTGGTTTTGAGTTTGCTTATTTTTTTTACTTCGTTAAGCGCGGACTGGTATTTTGTCGGTGTTGAAAAGCAGGCATTTATTACGATTCGGGGAGTAATTATAAAAGTAGTTATCGTAATGATGGTATTTCTGTTTGTTAATGATAAATCAGATCTTCTCATCTATGCTACATTAATGATGCTTTTAATTGCGATAACCAGTTTGGTGAATATCTACTTTTTAGTTCCTGTATTTAAGGTAAAAGCTGTTGATTTCAATTTAAAGAAGCATATAGGACCAATGGTTAGTTCTTTATTGATCAATTCCTGCGTAAGCTATTTCGGGTTACTTGACGTGGTAATCCTAAGTGAAATGGGGGCCGGAGATGAAATTGCTTATTATACCTTACCTCTTCGGGTTTTTAAAATTGTAAGTGTGGTTATCACCTCAACTTCAATGGTATTTCTACCTAGAGTGGCCGGACTATTGTCTTCTGATAAGACTGCGTTTGATAAGATAAACAGGGAATCAATAAGTTTTATTCTATTTACGAGTCTTGGTTTTGCATTGTTCTTGTTTACATTCTCGGGTAAAATAATACAACTATTCGGAGGGACACAATTTGCTGACAGTGCGCTGTCTTTGAAGGTTTTAGCTTTTACATTGATTGGAGCTTGTTTTACGAATTTAATGACCTTTCAGGTATTTTATTCTCAACAGAAGTCTAAGGCGATTAACCTGTTCTATTTGAGTTGTATTGTCCTTAATATTTTGATAATTGTTTTGGGATATAAACATTTCGGTTATATCATTATAGCTTATTCTTATTTAGCCTCAATTTTCATTTTAGCTCTTTTGCAAGGGTTATATAATCGTTTTTATACTAAGAATATGCTTTTTGAAGTAGAGCAGCTCAAGTATATATTGGCATTTGCTCTCTCTATCTTATTGAGTTTGTTGATTAAGAATGTGTATCTCTCTACCGTTATATCGGCAATTACTTATTTGCTCATCTTAAAATTGACTAAAGAAAAGCTCGTGTTTGGTCTATTGGACAGTAAGCTGCTTAAAAGAAATAAAAAATGAAAAATCTAGATATATTATATGGTTCCAGTCTGAAGCTGGTTCATGGGGTAAATAAGGTAACTGAATCGTTGCTGGTGGGAAAGCGCATTTTTGAGACTTCAGGAATTAAACTGAGAAAGATTTACGCCAGTGATGCAATAATCAATTGTTCTCGGGAAGATAAATTACCAATTGGACAATTTGGCAATGCTAGTGTAAATAGTCTCAGCCGTAAAATAAGGGTGTTTTTGAAAACCAGGCTATTGGTTGGAATACCTTTTCTGGTTTACCTGAGGTATTTAATCACCGTAATGGCACCTGCAAAGAAAGTGGTCGCAGGGTATTTATCGAATCAGGAAGAACCTGCAGATCTGATCCTATTTCAGGATTTTAATACGGCCTATCATTATCTCCGGAAGAGGGAAAATCTACAAATTAAAACGGCAATAATTTCTCATAGTACTGAGGATTTATTTCATCAGCTGGCCTTATCATACCCTGAATTTTCCGGGACTGTATTTGAATCAAAAATCAGAGAAAAGCAGTCTTACGTACTGGAGAATATTGATAAAATAATTTTTGTATCCAAACAGCCGGTAGAAGAGTTCCGGCTAAAGTACGGAGATAAAGTTGATTTTGTATACAACGGACTGGAGGATATATCTTACCGGGGGCATCAGAGTAAGAACCACGGTACCGGTAATGTTAGTTTTATCTGTGTTGGATCAATTTCTGAGCGAAAAGGACAGGACATTCTTATTGAAGCGATGAAGCTGGTGACTCCAGAACTGAGAGCGAAGGCAAAAGTTTATTTTGTTGGAGAAGGTGATCTGAAAAATGAACTGAAAAGAAGGGTAAATGAATATGGCCTTGACCAGAATTTTGAATTTTTGGGACTTAGGAGTGACGTTAAAGATTTGCTAACAGAAGTAGATTGTTACGTCCTTCCAAGTAGAAACGAAGGATTGCCTATTGCAATTATTGAAGCTTTAAGGGAAGGCCTTTATATTATTGCGTCTGACGTTGGTGGAATTCCGGAAATGTTGAACGAAGCGTATTCCAAGCTGGTTAAACCGGAAGCAAATGAACTTAAAAATGCTTTGGAGGATGTTTTAAAAGGGGAAGTAAATTTCGAGGCAAATTCACTTAAGGCAAGACAAGCTTTCTTAGAGATTTTTTCATTGAATATTATGATTGATAAGTATGCATCGATCTTAAATAAATTATAATGAATATGATCGAAAAGAGCCTGGTAACTTCGTATAAAAAAGGAATTGACAATCAGGAGTATATTTATAGCATAGTAGACGTAAAGAGAAATCTCGTTTTTGAGATTAAAAGAAACTGTTTGGTGTTTTTTTTCTTTTTATTCAGTCGCAGAAATAAAAGCCTTGATCGGAATAAATTTAAAATTATAAATGGAGCTCATCAGAATCGAATTTTATCCGAAGCTGAAGGAACTCCTGTTCTGATTGGTTCTAGTCTTGTAAATATCTCTAAAACCACATTGTCAGGCAGTCTATTCTCTTTTTTTAGTTTACGTGAAATATCAGGATTATTCTTTTCATCATTGAGTTTGTATATAAAGGCAAACCGACGGGGCTTTCCTGCTGATGCGCTTGAGTTTACGGCTATTCAGAAAATGTTCAGGAAATTTTCGCCCGTATCTATTGAAATTTCGGGCCATTTCGATAGATATTCCACATGGATTGGATACCTCGCCGAAGCATACAACAGCAACCTGACTATTTCGCAACATGGATGTGTTGCCAGTGAGGCCCTTCCGTATAAAATACCCTGTACCTCTCTGAAAGCTTTTAACGAGGATGAAGCCAGGTGCTTCGAACAATATATCATAGAAAAAAGAAATGGATTTTTGCTGACAATCAAGGGGTTGTATTCGGCGGTTAAGTTTGTGAAATTTGATAACCAATCGAATCAGAAGCTAATTGCTATTCCAACTGGCGTAGACCACTTAAAGGAGGGAATGGTAGAGGTGATAAAAGGAATAAGAAAATCAGATGCTAATGCGATTATCTTTCTTTATATTCATCCGACTGGTGATCTTAATAATTTCGCTGCATTGAAGCAATATGACGTTGTTTTTTGTCGAAAAGAAAGGTATGAGAATATTGATATATTAATCACCTATTTTTCTTCCCTTGTTTACGATTATCAGTCTATTGGTTTTAAAGGCAGAATCATCTGTTTTCAAGATGATCAGACAATAAACAGGATTCCGGCGATGTTTAGTAATGAGAATGTACATCTTTGTACTTCTGTTAACAAAATTCTAGAATATGTTAGCTAAGGCGTATTTTAACATAAGGAATACCGGGTTTGTAGTAGCAAGCATGTTTGTCTTCATATTATTAATTGAATATGTTTCTCTTATTTTTTTTGATGACTTAGGTGATGGTTTTCTTAAATTGTTAGAAGGGCAATTATTAGTCATTTACCTTTTTGCTATTTTTTTTGCAATTCGCCTCGTTGGATTGTGGCATTTATTTACCATGTTTTTATTGACGTTTGGCCTCTTTCTGTTAAGCAGGCCAATATTGGATGTTTTGGGCTATCAGTATTCCTATATTGTTGAGTCACTCGTACAGGTAGACGTTCCAATGTTGATACGAATTGAAATTGTAATGGTGCTCAGCTGCTCAATTCTAATTTTTCAAATTTGCTTTTTGTATTTTGTCAGGTTTGAAGACGTTAATTTTAGCCTCCCAAGCTTGAAGACAGACCAGAACTTAATCAGTCTTGGTAAATTTCTGATGATTTCTTCTTCTCCCCTGGTTCTATTCCGGTCTTATCAGCAAATTATGCTCATAAAAACCTTAGGATACGGGGCTTTATTTTCCGGTGAAGTACAACAAGCCGATATGAATCCAATTGTCAGGTTATCGATCACTTTCTTTAGTATAGGCTATTATTTTATCATAGGAGGTAAGCCCTCTAAAAAGAAATTTATTGGCTATTCGTTCTTTTACCTGGGACTATCGATGCTTAATCTGATTATTGGTTCAAGGATGGGGATTGTATTGAATGTGCTGTTTATTCTGTGGTATCTGCATGCTGTATACGGCCAGAAATTTAAATTCAAGAAAATCTTTCTCTATTTTACTGTTGCCATCATTTGTCTTCAGGTCGTTGCACTTAAGAGAATTAGCAGTGAAGTTGATATGGGGATAGGTGAAATGATCTTTTCATTCTTTTCTTTCCAGGGGATCAGTATGATTACGCTCGCAATTTATATTCAATATGGGAGCACATTTGTGGCACATACGGTTCCATATGTTTTGGACCCGCTATATTATGGTATCAATGTCATATTTAATCCCTGGTTATTACGAGCTGGTCAGAGTGTTGAAACGATTGCTGTAAGAAGTGATTTTGGACACCATTTAACCTACTCCATGAATGAGAATTATTACTTAAGCGGATTTTCGTTAGGAACCTCATTTATTTCAGAACTCTATGAGTTCGGGATTTTTGGTGTGCTTTTTGGATGTGTTCTGTTAACTTGGTTAATCACCTACTTTTCCAGAAAAGTTAAGGTGAGTAAGTATTTGCTGATATTCTCTATGCTAATTGTATCACATGTACTTTCAACGCCGAGAGGTAACTTTTTTTATAATACTTACATCCTCTTTAGGCTTATCCTAATGATGATCATAATATATTATATATATATTTTATTTAAAAAGATAAAAAATCAGCTCTCAACCAATGGACAGAAGGTCCTGGATTAAAATCGGGAATGATTATTTATAAAAAATTAGAGTGTTTTTTTAACAAATATGATGAATAATGATTAAGCTTTGTTCTTTTTCAATCTTACTGCTCTCCTTAATAAGTGGCGGTAATCTCATTTCAGAAATGAAATCCCCTGCTTCTTTAAATTCAACGTTTTCTTCATCAGCAAGCGGGAAAAGATTAACTAATCAAAAGATAGTTAATGTAAAAGATGCCGGAGCGAAGGGAAATAGTGCAGATGATGACCTGTTGATTATACAAAAAGTTTTAGATCTCATAGAGCAATCGGGTGGGGGTGAAATCATCATTCCTAAATCCGTTGGGAATTATATGATATCTAATACCCTGTATGTAGGCTCTAACACTACAATTACCTTTACTGGAAACAGTTATTTTAAACTTTCCCGCTATACGACTGTTGGCACCATGTTTCGCAATAAACCGGGTGCAACAGGTATTGTTTTTAATAATCCGTTATTAGATGGAAATCACATTTTTGCGGGTGGTTCAGGACAAAATGGAATTAGTTTTGGAAATGGCGGAACATGTGTAGTAAAAGGAGGTCATATAAGGAATTTTGAAAGGGGTGATATCGGGCCGAAAGACGGAGGAAAAGGACTTCAGGTAGAATCTTCGAGTGTGGTTAGTTTTTCTGCCGATGGAACGGTTATCGAGAATTGTCACAAAGCCATTTCTGTTCACCGTGATTTATCTAAACGCGGTAAAATAACAGCAAGTTTCAATAATATTTATGCTAAAAGATGTGACCAGTTCGCCATCGTCACACAGACCAATGGATTAGATACATCCGGCCTGCAGTTAAAGGTTACGGTTTCGAATTTTACTGCTGAAAATTGTGGAAATGTGGACGGCGTCTTCATCATGTCAAGAGCTAATAACGTGAAGTTTCTCAATGGAAAGGTGACGGGACAAAATAAAGTGAATTCTGTAATCAGGGGGAGGTATACTTCCTGTTCCTTCAGCAATATAAAAATTCAGCAGGCCTGTGTTTCAGTGATTGATTTAAATCCAAGCTGGTATGGACCAGATACCTTTCTGGCCCAGAAAAACAATTACGACCTAGATATTACAGGTGCTTACGATTACTTATTGAAATCGGATAAAGTCACTTCAAATCCTAACAGATCGCTTGTTCGGTCAAATATAAAAGCCTTAGTGAAATCAAATGCATCTAAAGGCCTGGTATTTGGAGAAGCCCGGTCTAATAATACCACCCTGAGTATCAGTACCAGCAGAGGGAAAAAATTTGAGGGATCGACCTTTAAAATGACTACTATTGGAAACAAAGTGGACCTCTAACCTTAATCGGATTATTAACTTAACCAAGAATTTAACACCATAAGAAATGCTACAAAATAAAACACTTTTAATAACGGGAGGGACAGGCTCTTTTGGAAACGCTGTTCTAAACCGTTTTCTTCATACCGACCATTTTTCAGAAATCCGGATCTTTTCAAGAGATGAAAAGAAACAGGATGACATGCGTAATTCATTAAAAAACGATAAGGTAAAGTATTACATCGGTGATGTTAGAGATCTGAGTAGCATTAATAAAGCAATGCAGGGTGTGGATTATGTATTTCATGCAGCAGCATTAAAGCAAGTCCCTTCCTGCGAATTTTTTCCTTTGGAAGCTACCCGTACCAACGTATTTGGAACTCAGAACGTAATTGACGCTGCGGTAGCAAATAAGGTCACTAAAGTGATCTGTTTAAGCACAGACAAAGCGGCTTACCCTATTAATGCAATGGGGATCTCAAAAGCTTTAATGGAAAAGGTAGCAATTGCCGCTTCCAGAAATTTGAAGGATACTACTGTTTGTCTAACCAGATATGGTAATGTAATGGCATCAAGAGGATCGGTTATTCCCTTATTTTTAAAACAGATACAATCAGGCGGTGCTTTAACGATTACAGATCCTAATATGACCCGTTTTTTAATGTCATTGGAAGATGCTGTTGATTTGGTATTATTCGCTTTTGAACATGGAAATCCAGGTGATTTGTTCGTAAATAAGGCCCCTGCAGGCACAATTGGAGATCTAGCTCAGGCCTTAAAAGAGTTGTGTAAAGCTGATAATGAAATTAAAATTATTGGCACGCGCCATGGTGAAAAATTATATGAAACGCTGTGTACCCGTGAGGAGATGTTAAAGGCGGAAGATATGGGCGAATTTTATCGTGTTCCGGCGGATAACCGGGATTTAAATTATGCGCAGTATTTTTCTGAAGGAGAAACAGACATCTCTAAAATTGAAGATTATCACTCTCATAACACAGAACAACTTGGTGTAGAAGGGATGAAAAAATTAGTCTCAAACCTCCCGCTTATCAAAAAAGAAGTATTTGGAGACCTTACTGCAGTTCAATACCCAGGATAAGAATCAGTTTATGAATGAAAAACCAGGTCTTATTGTAGGGGGAAATCATGTTGATCACCGCGGTGCCCTTTCTTTTGCGAATGATTTCCATATGGATGAAGTCAAAAGATTCTATACAATAGGTCATCCGGATACAGCAACTGTGCGGGCATGGCAGGGACATAAAAAAGAAAAAAAATGGTTTTATGTCGTATCGGGAAGCTTCCATATTCTGGTCGTAAAACCTGATGATTGGAAAACGCCTTCCCTGGACCTTGATCCGGATAAATTTTTGCTGAATGAGCAGAGCAGCGAGGTCCTGTATGTACCGGCAGGATATGCTACCGGATTAAAAGCGGCTGAAATAAATTCTAAAATCATCGTATTTTCGGACTTTACTGTAGAACAATCTTCTAATGATAACTATCGCTTTGACCCGGAGCTGTGGTGCGATTGGAATAAAATATAAATTATGATAAGAATAGGTATAACTGGTCAGGATGGATTTGTTGGTCAACATTTGTATAATACTGTTGGCCTTTTTCCTGAGGAATTTGAGCGCATCGATTTTAAGCGTGGCTTTTTCGAAGATCAGGAGGCATTAAATGATTTTGTAGCCAAGTGTGATGTAATCGTCCATCTGGCAGCCATGAACAGGCACCCTGATCCGCAGGTGATCTACGATGTGAACGTTGGTCTGGTGAAAAAACTGGTGGAGGCCCTGGAGTCGACAAACAGTGAAGCTCATGTTTTATTTTCATCTTCCTCTCAGGAGGAGCGTGATAACCTATATGGCAAAAGTAAAAAGGAAGGCCGGGAACTTCTTGCCGGCTGGGCAGAAAAATCAAAAGGCAGGTTTACCGGATTGGTTATCCCGAATGTGTTTGGCCCCTTTGGCGTCCCTTTTTATAATTCTTTTATTTCCACTTTTTGTCATCAGCTCACTCATAATGAGCAGCCTTCAATAGAAGTAGACGGAGAAGTGAAGCTGATTTACGTTGGTGATCTTGTGCAGGTGATCCTGTCTGAGATCAAATCATTTTCAGGCCAGTCGCTACTTACGGTAGCACATACAGATGTCATGAAGGTATCGGAGATCTTAACCCTCCTGGAAAGTTATAAGGTTAACTATCTGGATGCTGGTATCATCCCGGAATTGAACAATAAATTTGAACTCAATTTATTCAATACTTTCAGGTGCTTTATGAACCATGAAAAGCATTATCCGGTTAAATTTATTAAACACACGGACCCAAGAGGGGCTTTTGTCGAAGTTATCCGGTTAAATATTGGCGGGCAGGTATCTTTCTCGACCACAGTTCCCGGAATTACGAGAGGAAACCATTACCATACCCGAAAGATTGAGCGTTTTGCGGTAATCAAAGGCAAAGCTTTAATACAATTGCGTAGAATTGGAAGCGATGAAGTGCTGAATTTTTACTTGGATGGAGAAGAGCCTTCCTATGTTGATATGCCGATTTGGTATACGCATAATATAAAGAATATTGGTGAAGAGGAATTATATACGAACTTTTGGATCAATGAATTTTTCGACCCAAAAGATCCTGACACCTATTTTGAAAATGTATAATTTAATTAAATATTGCTAATCAGTAATACAAACAGATGAAATCAAAACTAAAAGTAATGACCGTGGTGGGGACCAGGCCGGAAATTATAAGATTAGCCAGGGTAATGGCGGCTCTGGATGCTTCCGAAGCTATTGAACATATTATTGTCCATACCGGTCAGAACTATGATTACGAACTGAATCAGATTTTTTTCGATGATTTGGCAATCCGGAAACCGGACCATTTCCTAAATGCTGCCGGAGCAACGGCAATTGAAACTGTCGGACAGATTCTAATTAAGATAGAACCTTTACTCATTAGTGAAAATCCTGATGCCTTTTTGGTTCTGGGTGATACCAATAGCTGCCTGTGTGCAATCCCTGCTAAGAAACGTCATATTCCAATATTCCATATGGAAGCAGGAAACCGTTGTTTTGATCAGCGTGTTCCAGAAGAGACCAACAGAAAAATTGTTGATCATGTATCTGATGTAAACCTGACTTATAGTGACATCGCCCGTGAATACCTATTGAGAGAAGGATTACCAGCAGACAGGATTATCAAGACCGGATCACCGATGTTTGAAGTCTTGAATCATTACCTTCCTCAGATAGAGAGTTCGGATATATTAACCCGTCTGAACCTGGAGGAACATAAATATTTTGTGGTTTCCTCTCATAGAGAAGAAAATATCAGCAGCGAGAAAAATTTCCTAGGTTTGATGAATAGCTTAAATCTGATTGCCGAAAAATATGGATATCCGATTATTGTAAGCACGCATCCGAGAACCAGAAATATGATTGATGCTAAGAAAATCACCATGAGGCCGGAAATACAATTCCTTAAACCGATGGGATTTAATGACTATAATGCATTGCAGATGAAATCGTACGCGGTATTGTCTGATAGCGGAACCATCTCTGAGGAATCCTCAACATTGAATTTCCCGGCATTAAACCTTAGAGATGCACATGAACGTCCGGAAGCGATGGAAGAAGCCTCTGTGATGATGGTGGGAATGAATCCTGAGCGAATTATGCAAGGGTTGGTACAGCTACAGTATCAAAAGAGAGGAGCCGAGAGAAACTTCAGAAAGGTTGCGGATTATTCAATGCCTAATGTTTCAGATAAAGTAGTCAGGATAATTATAAGTTATGTAGATTATATCAAGAGGGTTGTCTGGAGCGAGAATGGTAAATAAGGGGAAACTTTGGGTCGTATCTGAGTTGTTTTTTCCGGAAGAGACGTCTACTGCTTATATCATGACTAAAATAGCGGAGACACTTACCCGTGAAAAAAAGGTACATGTGATATGCGGAGACTCTTCCTATCAGAATTCCAATCTGAAAACGGAGGCCAGAGCAGATCATGATCAATTTGAGGTCACCAGAGTGAAATCCCTGTCCTTAAACAAGGACCGGTTATTACAACGGATTCTGCGCTTAATTTTGTTGAGTATACAGTTGTCCTATAAACTGCTGACTAAGTCTGCAAAAGGGGATGAGGTCCTGATCGTTACCAATCCGGCCCCACTGGTCTTGCTGATCGTCCTGGTTTGTAAAATTAAGCGAATGAAATGTTATGCCGTTGTTCATGATGTTTTTCCGGAAAACCTGGTCGCAGCGAAATTAATTAAGCCTGACGGACTGGTGTATTCCTGTTTGAAATCTTTATTTGACGGAGCGTATAGTAAAATGTACAGCCTCTTTGTGATAGGTAGGGATATGAAAATTGTTTTTGAGCATAAACTGGAGCGATTTAAAACTAAACCTACCATCAATATTGTCGAGAACTGGGCAGAAACAGTGGCCATCCATCCCGATAAGGAGGAAGGGGACCTGTTTTTAAAAGAACATGGGATAAAAGATAAGATTGTCTTTCAATTTGCCGGTAATATGGGAAGGGTGCAGGGCTTACTGGAACTTTGTGAGGTAGCAGCCCAGGTTAAAAATCCCCTGGTCCATTTTATGTTTATTGGAGACGGGGCAGTAAAAGAGGATATGAAAGAATTTGTCAGTAAAAAGGGGATGGATAATGTGAGTTTTATCAATCCCATGCCCAGAAACATGCAAAACAAATTCTTAAATGCAGCTAATGTGGGAATTGTCTCACTTCAAAGTGGGATGACTGGTTTGGGGGTACCTTCCAAATCTTACAATATTCTTTCTGCCGGAAACCCGATATTGTTTATAGGAAGTAATGATAGTGAGATTGCGCAAATGATTAATGAAAACAACGTTGGCTGGTGCTTCAATATTCAGGATATGGATAAACTGGTTTCTTTTCTTAACGGATTGTCTGTAAAAGATATTGACGATATTAGCAACAAGGGCACGCGGGCGAGAGATTTAGCAGTCAATAGATATTCGGAAGAAATTATAATGGACAAATACTTAAAACTTGTTGTAAATGGGAACTAAAGTATTGGTAACCGGGGCAAGCGGGTTTCTTGGCCGAATTATTACAGATGTCTTAACTCAGGAAGGCCAAAGTATTGTAGGATTGGATATCCTGGGACAGGAGCTGAATATTGACATTACTAAAAGTTTCTCGTTAAATCCGGATCTGGACCTTGATATCGTTGTTCATGCGGCAGGGAAGGCACATTCAGTACCACGTAATGAGGCTCAAAAAAAGGAGTTTTATGACGTGAATTTTGAAGGGACAAAAAATTTATGTCTGGCACTGGAGCGTCTGGCAGTTATGCCAAAGTCATTCCTGTTTATCAGTACAGTTGCTGTTTACGGACTGGATTCCGGAGAGATGATTCCTGAAGATCATCCGCTGAATGGTAAAACCCCATATGCAAAATCAAAAATTCTTGCTGAACAATGGTTAAAAGACTGGGCAGAAAGAAATCATGTTGTTTTAGGAGTGCTTCGATTGCCATTAATTGCCGGACCTAATCCTCCGGGGAACTTAGGTGCAATGATCAGGGGCATTCGTACCGGGCGTTATTTAAGTATCGGAAAGGCCGATGCCCGCAAAAGCGTAGTATGGCAATACGATATTCCTCATGTTATGCCTGCTTTGGCAAATATAGGTGGAACTTATAACCTGACTGACGGTTACAACCCTAGTTTTGCAGAACTCGAAGCCGCAATGGCTACCACATTAAAAAGGAAACTACCGATGAAAATCCCTCTTTTTATAGCTAAAATACTGGGATTGGCTGGTGATCTTTTAGGTGACTTTTCTCCAATTAATACAGATAAAATAAATAAAATAACTTCAACATTAACATTTGACGATGTAAAAGCCAGGACTTCTTTAGGATGGAAGCCATCTTCTGTGCTGGAAAGATTGACTAAGACCTTATGATATATTTGATTCTAACCATTGTTTACTTTGCAGTCATGTTATTGTACTTCCGCATTGCGGACCGCTACAATATAATTGACCGTCCAAATGAAAGAAGCTCTCATACTGAAGTCACGATTCGGGGAGGAGGGATCATCTTTCTTTTTGCGGCATTAACGGTTCTGATGCTTCATCCTGAATTCTGGATGCCTGTGCTTGGATTGTTCATTATTGGAACGATTAGTTTTATTGATGACCGGATTACCCTTTCCGGTAAAGTCCGGATTATATTTCACCTTGCGGCAGTGACCTTAATGTTTCTTTTTCTAGGCACTTTTCCGGCTTTCCCCTGGTGGATCTCGATAGCCCTATACATTTTGGTTATCGGAATTATTAACGCCTATAATTTTATGGATGGCATCAATGGCATTACCGGACTTTATAGCCTGGTAGTGCTTGGCGGACTTCAGTATGTAAATTATCACATTACGGAATTCATTGAGCCAGATATGATCTGGTTTCCCATATTGGCCTGCATTGTTTTTCTGTTTTTTAACTTCAGGAAAAGAGCCAGGTGTTTTGCCGGGGATGTTGGAAGCGTTACCATTGCCTTTTGGATCATTTTTCTGCTGTTAAAGCTGATGACTGTTTCAGGAAATTATGCCTATATCCTGTTTTTAGGAGTATATGGGGTAGATGCAGTCCTGACTATTATTCACAGGTTAGGGTTAAAGCAGAATATTTTTGACGCGCATCGTCTTCATTTCTATCAAATTCTGGCCAATGAACAGAAATGGTCCCATTTACTGGTCTCTACGCTCTATGCATTGGTGCAATTAGGCATTATTGTTGCTGTTGTATTTTTGCCTCTCAGTTTTGTTTCGGTGTTTTTCATCACCATATGTCCCTTAGTAGCGATATATGTGCTGATTAAACCCCGTATAATGACTCAAAAATAATATAGATGATAAAAAACTACAAGATATATAGGGTGGAAATTCTTAATGATCATGACATGTTTTCTGAAAAATATGTAGCTCATTCCGGAATTAGAGTGAAAAAATTACATGGATTTATTATACCAACAAGCCGGTATTAATTTTTGGTTTAATTATTGTTAATTTTGACATTACTAAAAACAAGCTATGTTTGCTAGATTAGAAATAGTTTCCCGATGGATTATATTTACAATTGACATTTGTCTTTGCATAGTCGCATTAATCCTGGCCAAGGTATTAAAGAATAATTTTATTATAGTTAATATTGATACACTGGCACTTTATAAATCTATCGTCGTTTCTGTAATTGTAAACGCTTTGGTATTTTATAACGTCAAGACCTTCGCAGGGATTGTTCGTTACACCAGTGCCCAGGATTCTTTCAGAATCTTATTCTCCGTAGTGCTCAGCTCACTCATTTTATTTTTCATCAATGCGTTGTTTATCGTTACCGGTTCGGGTGCCTTTATCAGTAACGTCGCTATCATTATCTATTCCCTGTTTAGTTTTCTTTTCCTGATTACCTATAGAATTGTAGTGAAGTACTTTTTTATGTACTTAAAGAATTCAAAACTGGACAAACTGAGGGTAATTATCTATGGTGCGGGAGAAGCCGGGGTGGCTACAAAAAGAACTTTTGACCATGATGCGAAAGTAAATAAGACCATCATCGCTTTTGTTGATGATGACCTGCGTAAAGTAGGAAAAACCATTGATGGGGTTAAAATTCTGGACGCCGCTCAGCTGGAAAGCTTAATCATACAGCATGAAGTGGAGGAGATCATCTTTGCTTCCTATACCATTCCTTCAGATCGTAAAAATCAGGTTGTGGATGTATGTCTGGAAAATGATGTAAAGATTCTGAACATCCCTTCTCCTGAAGTTTGGGCACGCGGACAGGTCACTACTGCGCAGATTCAAAATCTTAATATTGAAGATCTCTTAAATCGAAAAGCGATTCAAATTGATATCAAAGGTATTCAGGAACAATTAAAAGACAAAAGAATCCTGATTACCGGAGCGGCCGGATCAATTGGTAGTGAAATCGTCAGACAGCTTTTAAAATTTGAAACCGGACTGATCATTTTATGTGACCATAGTGAAACTGCTTTACATCACATTTATCTGGAATTGGAAGAGACCCATGCCAATACTAACTTTCATGCCTTCGTAGGGGATGTAAAAGATGAAAAGAGGATGGAGTTTTTGTTTGAAACCTATAAGCCTCATTACGTGTACCATGCTGCGGCATATAAACATGTGCCATTAATGGAAGATAATCCGGCAGAAGCTATCAAAACCAACGTTCTGGGTACCAAGACAATTGCTGATAAATCAGTAAAACACGGGGTACAGAAATTTGTAATGATTTCAACGGATAAAGCAGTTAATCCGACAAATGTGATGGGTGCTTCTAAACGTATTGCTGAAATCTACGTACAGTCGCTAAATAACTCCCTGCATAATGATGTTCATATCTTTAGCAACGGCTTGAGTTATATCAATGACCTCCATGTAAAACCCATTACTAAATTCATTACCACGAGATTTGGAAATGTGTTAGGTTCTAACGGATCTGTAATCCCAAGGTTTAAACAGCAGATCGAAAAAGGGGGCCCGGTTACGGTTACGCATCCTGAGATTACCCGTTATTTTATGACCATTCCAGAGGCCTGCCGATTGGTGCTTGAAGCTGGTTGTATGGGTAAAGGTGGCGAGATTTTTATTTTCGATATGGGTAAATCAGTGAAGATTGTAGAACTGGCTAAAAAGATGATCCGACTGGCTGGGCTGATTCCAAATCAAGACATCAAAATCGCTTATTCAGGTTTACGCCCGGGCGAGAAGCTGTTTGAGGAATTATTAAATGATAATGAAAATACGATGCCTACCCATCATGAAAAAATTATGATCGGCAAGGTAAGAGAATATGATTTCGGTGATGTGCAAAATCAATTGGTAGAGCTGTTTAAATATGCTTTAACTGATAATGTGACTAAAGTAGTACAGAAGATGAAAGCCATCGTACCGGAGTTTAAAAGCAAAAATTCTATCTTCGAAGAGTTAGATGTGCCGTCTCAGGAAGTACCTGATGCACATAAATAGATGAAATCCCTCATGAATTTTAAAATGAAACACTACTTCTGGATAGGAGTCCTGGTTTTTGGATGCTTTAATGCAACTGCTCAAACACCGAATGTTAATATCCCATATTCATATCAATTTTATCAGAAATTGAATAAGTCGGTTTACGATATTAATAACCGGTCTCACTCGTCTATTAAAGGTTTTTATTCTGACGACTCCTTATTGGTACACAGGTTTGAAGGTCTCATGCAAATGGGAACTGATTCTTTAAATAAAAGGTCCTGGGTAAGAAGGAAAATTACAGAAGAACATTTATTTAATTTCAAAGGTGAAGATTACGAAGTATATGCTGACTTTCTTCCGGACTTTCAGATTGGTCGTGAATTTGAGGATAGCAAAACAACCTGGCTGAATACCAGAGGTTTCCAGGTTGGAGGAAAGGTTGGAAAGCAATTTTCATTCTATATGAATGGATTTGAAAATCAGGGTGTTTTTGCAAATTATGTAAATGACTATATCAACACCAATCAGGTAGTTCCAAGCCAGATGACCGGAAAACTGGGTAAAAATACGAAGGACTGGTCTTATGTTACCGCCCTACTTTCCTATACGCCTAACAAGCACTTAAATATAGCTTTAGGATACGATAAGAACTTTATTGGAGATGGATACCGTTCCATGTTACTTTCGGATGTTGCAGCCAATTATTCTTTCCTAAGGGTGAGGGCTAGTTTAGGTAATGTTCAGTATCAAACCATATTTGGTTATATGCTGGATCCGGGAGCACCTAAATTGACCAACGACAGGCGTCTTGGTGATCGTGGAAAATGGGCGGCAATGCACTACCTGGATTGGAATGTTACCAACAGATTGTCACTAGGTTTTTTCCAGGCAGTAACCTGGGCTGATGCAGAAGTGGAAGGAAAGAGGGGCTTCGATTTTAATTATGTTCATCCTTTTATATTCCTCCGTTCAGTAGAGGGTGCAAATACCAGTTCGCCAGACAAGATGCGTTTAGGATTGAATGCTAAATATGAGCTGCTTGATAAAATGACCCTATATGGTCAGTTTATGATCGATGAATTTACAGCAAAAGAGTTTTTTGGAAATAAGGGATACTGGGCAAATAAATGGGCCCTTCAAATTGGACTGAGAGGTTCAGATTTGTTTAAGGTTGAAGGTCTGAACTACCTGGCCGAATTCAATACGGCAAGGCCTTATACTTATGCTCATTTTGACCGGGTATCTAATTATGCCGCAATGAACCAACCGCTGGCTCACCCTCTGGGTGCAAACTTCAGAGAAGTATTGGGACTCATGAATTATACTTATAAAAGATTTGATTTTCAGGGTCAATTAATGTACGCCAGATACGGACTGGATCCGGAAGGCCAGAATTATGGAAAGAATATTTTCCTCCCTTATGAGACGAGGGTGTCCAATTATGGAAACAACATCGGGCAGGGAATCAAGACCAACCTTTACTTTGCTGAAGGACGTGTTTCTTACCTGCTGAATCCAAAATATAACCTTCGCCTGGAGTTAGGTGGGGTTTACCGGAGAGAAAGCAATATAACGACTAAAAATACGGGATTAATAACTTTTGGTTTGAGGAGTACGTTTAGGAACCTTTATCAGGATTTTTAATTCCAATTAGCACATGATACGGTGTATAAAAAAAGCCAACGTTTATAGCGCTGGCTTTTTTTATTCGTAAAATAAAGAGCCTTCTATCGGGATCGAACCAATGACCTACTGATTACAAGTCAGTTGCTCTACCAGCTGAGCTAAGAAGGCTTTTATGATTTCTGGTGAGGCCACAAAAGTAGAAAAATATTGTTTTTCGGCAAATAATTTTTTGAAATAATTCAGGCCTTCATAAAGGTCGTATACGCTCCGCTTGATTTCTCTCTTTTATACTGTTATGAGTAACACGGACTGTGATCTCGTCTTCAGTAAACATTGTTTATATCAGGAAAATGGTTGGTTAGGGAATAAGGTAGCTGACTACCACAGGGAGATGATCAGAAGCATAGATGTTTTCCAATACCTGATGTGATAAGACTTTCAGGGGGCTTTGTTTCTTTAGAAAGATAAAATCTATCTCTTTCGTTGGATTGACTTCCGGTATTGTCGGGGCACAATTTTCTGTACAGCTTCTGGTGAAATGCTGCTCTAATACCGCCATTGCCGGATTATCAGCGGTCAGGTTGAAATCACCTGCAAGTATTACCGTTCCTTTTCTCGCACCTAATACCTTATTGATTGCTGCAACCTGAAGCATACGGTGTTCGTTTTTTAAATCCAGGTGCGTACAGGCGAAGTCGACGCTTTGCCCATTTGCCAGTGTAACGTTGATTACTGCCAGGCTACGGGCTTCAGCAGCCAGTCCTTCCTGGGCAGGAAGAGGGAAGCGTTCGGCATGGTTGATTTTAAACCTGGACAATATGGCTACGCCGTACTCTCCGCCATCAAAGTCTATCCCTTTAGAAAAATAGGAATGCATTCCGGTGAGCGAGGCAAGTTTTTTAACCTGGTCTACCTGTTCTCCTCTTTTCGTCAGGACATCCAGTTCCTGTAAGGCGACAAGGTCTGGTGTCTGATTGTTAATTACCTCAGCGATTCCTTGCAGGTCGATCACACCAGGCTTTGCAGGAGGGTTCCCGTGGTGAATATTGTAAGTCATCACTTTTAGAGTTTTCGGAGCGGCTTGTCCAATTGCAGTCATGGCAGAGATACAGATCATAAATAAAGTGCCTGAAAATTGAAAATATTGTTTCATACGGTGTGGATTGAGTTCTCTAAAATTAACCCCTTTATTTTAAATTTCAATGGTATTCAAGGGCTGATTTCAAACGTTTGCGCAGTCAATTGACCGGTGGTTGTGGCAGTTCTCTGTTATATTAGACGCTTTATACCTCATTACAAACTATGGAGCGAAGAAAATTTTTAGGAGCCTTATCAATAGCCGGATTTGCAGGAACCATTTGTCCGAAAGGATTGCTGGCTGCTGAAAAGAATTCCCCGGGCCTGTCTGGGAATGTCAAAAATGAGCGGGAATTCTGGTGGAAATTACTCTATAAGATTGCAAACCCGGTTACTTCAAATCTGGCAAATGGAACCTTTAAAAAAAATATGTTGGTAGAGAAGTCTCCAACCTTTGATTCCCGTTCCGTTCATGTAACCTATCTGGAGGCAGTAGGCAGAACTTTTGCCGGAATTGCACCCTGGCTGGCTTTGCCCGATGACGAAACAAAAGAAGGAGCGTTCCGGAAAAAGATGAGAATGGAAGCATTGCAGGGATTAAGCAGGTGCTTTGATCCTGCAAGCCCGGACCTGCTGAATTTTAAAACCGATTACCAGCCTATTGTAGATGCGGCTTATCTTGCACATGCTTTTCTTAGGGCGCCAAAAGCCTTATGGGAACCATTGGATGACCTCAGCAAAGAAAGGATTTTAACCTCATTTAAATCTTTGAGAAACAGAAAACCTTTTAACAGCAACTGGTTGCTGTTTGGATCGCTTACTGAGGCTTTTATTTTATTTGCCGGACAGGAGCCCGATTCCGAACGGTTAAATAAGGGCGTTAAAAAATTAAATGAATGGTATAAAGGTGATGGTTATTATGGGGACGGACCGAACCTTGCTTTCGATTATTATAATTCCTTTGTGATCCACCCGATGATGGTAGACACCTTAAAGGTGATGCTGGATCATGGCCTTGCCACTTCGAAAGAATATGAACTGGCCTTGTCCAGAATGGAAAGATATGCCATTGGGCAGGAAAGAATGATTTCCCCCGAAGGGACATTTCCTCCCATTGGGCGCTCCATCACTTACCGGACGGGTTCACTTCAGGCCTTGAGCCAGGTGGCCTTAATGGAAAGGCTTCCTTCTACGTTAAAGCCTGCCCAGGTGCGTGCAGCACTTAGCCTGGTCAAAAAGAACATGTATGATGTTCCAGGAACCTTTGATAAAGATGGCTGGTTGCAACTCGGATTTGTAGGGCATGACCCGGACATTGCAGATTATTATACTTCTACCGGAAGTCTTTATATGGCTACACTCTCTTTTTTACCACTTGGTTTGCCGGAAAGTAATGAGTTCTGGTCTGCTCCGGCTGAAGACTGGACGGCAAGAAAAGCCTGGGGAGGGAAAAAATTTGCTAAAGATTATCATGTAGATTATTAATCGGCATCTCTTTTCATTATTAAAATTCTGATATTTAGGAATCCTTAAATAAATTTAGGATGAAGGAATACTGATTCATGATAATGGACACCTCCATGTTGAAAAAAATGACTCGTAGTTTATCTCTGGTATGCTGCCTATTTTTATGGATAAGCAGCCCTTCTTATTCTCAAACGGATAGTAAACAGGGAAAGAGGCCAAAGATTGGTCTGGCATTGAGCGGTGGCGGGGCAAAGGGGATGGCGCATATTGGTTTGTTGAGGTTGATTGATTCCCTTGGAATAAAAATCGATTACATTTCGGGTACCAGTGCAGGAGGAATTTTTGGGGGATTGTATGCCATGGGCTATACGCCCGATACCTTGAAAAAAATAGCCTTGAGAATTAACTGGCGCAGGGTACTCAGTAACAAAGTTCCTTTGAACCAGATTAATATCGAAGAGAAAGACGAGTACGATAATTACATGATCGAATTTCCGGTAATGGGTGGAAGGCCGAGGTTGCCAGGAGCCTTAATTGAGGGACAATATATTTCTGAGATCCTCAATACGCTTACTTATCCGGCAAAACACATCAACGATTTTAATAAACTGCCCATTCCCATAACGATTACTTCTTCGGATATTGTGAATGGCGGGTTAGTGCTGCAGCATAGTGGCTCTTTGCCGATGGCCATTCGCGCCACATTGGCCATCCCGGCGGCTTTTGCACCCGTATATATTGACGGGCGCCTGCTGGTAGATGGTGGATTGGACCGCAATTTTCCGGTACAGGAAGTAAAAGAAATGGGGGCGGATATTGTTATTGGCGGTTACACCGGTTTTCGTCTGTTCACAGAAAAAGAAATTGAGAATCCGATGAAGCTCATTTATCAGACCCACGCTTTCCGCTCGGTTGAGGATTCAAAAAAACAGGAAGCCATGGCAGATGTAGTGGTTGATTTTACCCATGCGCTCACAGGTTATTCCACTGCTGATTTTTACCAGAACAGGAAAATCATTGAAATCGGAGAAAACGAAGCCCGGAAATACCTGCCTCAACTGATTAAGATAGCCGAAGAACAAAAAAAATATCCGGCAGAAAATACTCCCAGGGCAATAAAAGATCCCAGATTGCCGGTAACCAGGATCAAATACCAGAATGATAAAGGGCAACCTTTAGACATTCCGGTTATGGAGCAGTTTGCGGTTTCGCGCCTTGGCCTCCGGACGGGGAGGGAGTTGAAAGTAAAAGCGGTGAATGATGGAATAGCAGATTTGTACGGAACACAGTTTTTTGATAAGGTATATTATACTTTTGAAAATAATGCGGATACCGGCCTGACGATGAATGTTCGTTTGAAACAAGGGAAGCCTGGAGTATTCAAAGCTGCAGTTCATTACGATACAGAACAATCTGCCGGTTTGATTGTCAATTATACCTATCGCAACATCTTGCTGAGTAAATCCAGGCTGCTGGCTACAGTTGACCTGTCGGAGCGGTTCAAGGCGAGATTCGATTACTATAAGTTCATCAGCGAAAATAACCGGCTTTGGTTCAAAGCTTCCTTTAGTTATCAGGCATTACAGAATAACTCCATTCTGTACAGACTGATTGCAGATGAAAACTATTTTAACAACATGATGAATACGGAACTGTCTTTAGGATATAGCCTGGGGCGTTCCAGTTACCTTTCATTAAGTGTCGGCAATGAGAACGAAGCTATTAAAAGAGGACCGAATGTTTTTAAAAGGTTTTTCGGAGAGGGGAATGATGTCCGGACGCTTTATAAGCATAGCAACGAAGCTTTTACGATCCTTTTTAAGCAGAATACCCTGGATAATCTGTATTTCCCGAAGCGCGGTAACGCATTGACCATTCAGGGGAAATATTTGTTCAGCAACCGGCTGAGTACGAAAGTCCCTGACCCTGACGATGAAAAGGGACAATTGATTTATCAGTTTCTGAATCCAATGGATGGCCTTCCGGGAAACATCGGCCGGTTTTTCCTGAATGAGCAATTTGTAAAAAGGATTAACAGGAAATTTTCTTTGAGTGCATCCGCTTCCTGGGGATTCAATTATTCAGATAAATACGGGATTGATTCCTCTTATATGTACGAAAATGCAAAGTTTAGCATGGGTGGAATAGATGCCAGACAGGATGTTTCCCAGATTGGGTTTATCGGATTAAAGAGGGCGGAGTTTGGGGTGGCTAACCTGACCTCCTTCGGACTAGCCCTGCAATACAACATTAAAGGAAACCTGTATCTGACTCCTCAGGTAAATGTTGCCTGGGAGAACAGAGGTTTTAATCCTTTCAATGTTGCCTTTAATGATGACTATCTTTTCGGATATGGCGCCAAACTTGGCTATATGTCTTTCATGGGGCCCATTAATTTTGCCGTCGCAAAAACCAACGGATTTGACCGCAATCCCTGGAGAATGTATTTGTCTATAGGCTTTAAATTTTAACTTCTCTATTACCGTATAAATTATCCATTTTATAGTTGCTAAAACTATTTAAATGTTTCCTATCTTCGTTTTGCACAGTTGCTGTGCTCTTGATTTAAAGTAAGTACAACCAAATATTTAAAAATGAGAAGAAGATCATTTATTCAAAAAGCAGGATTACTAGGGGCAGGATTATTGGCCAGTGACCTGGTATCATTTGCCGCCGAACCGGGTTTTCCTACAGTAAGGGTTCCGCTGGCGAAACGTCACTTTTCCAGTAAAGCCGTAGAAAGTGCCATTTCTGAATTTACTTCAAAAGTGAAAAATAAAGAACTGGCCTGGTTGTTCAACAACTGCTTTCCAAATACTTTAGATACCACTGTAACTTATACTGAAAAAGATGGTAAACCAGATACTTATGTGATTACCGGTGACATTGATGCCATGTGGCTTCGTGATAGTACCGCACAGGTGTGGCCTTACCTTCCTTTTTTACAAAAAGATAAACCGCTGAAAAACCTTGTTCAGGGAGTGATTAACCATCAGGTAAAATGTGTGCTTAAAGATCCTTATGCAAATGCTTTTTACAATGACCCGAATAAAGTCGGGGAATGGAAAGATGATGTAACGGATATGAAGCCCGGATTGCATGAGAGAAAATGGGAAATCGATTCCCTTTGTTATCCAATCCGCCTGGCTTACCGTTACTGGAAGGAGACAAAAGACAGTACCCCTTTTGGTGATGACTGGCAGGCTGCTGTAAAATTGACGCTAAAGACATTTAAAGAGCAGCAGCGTAAAGAAAACGACGGGCCTTATACTTTCCAGCGCAGAACCTCATGGGCTACAGACGGCGTGGCCATGTCGGGATATGGCTATCCGGTAAAACCGGTAGGCCTGATCTGTTCTTCTTTCAGACCTAGTGATGATGCGACTGTATTCTCTTTCCTTGTTCCTTCTAACTTCTTTGCAGTGGTGAGCTTAAAGCAGGCTGCTGAAATTTTCAGGGCAATAAAAGCAGATGAACAAACCGCTAAAGATCTTGATGCGCTGGCCGCAGAGGTGCAGGATGCTTTACAGAAACATGCCATTATCAACCACGAGAAATTTGGAAAAGTATATGCTTTTGAAGTGAATGGAATGGGCAGCTTTAACCTGATGGACGACGCCAATATCCCTAGTTTACTGGCATTACCATACCTGGGCGCTGTGCCCGCTGATGATCCGGTATACCTGAATACCCGTAAGATGATCCATTCTGTGGACGACAATCCTTTCTTCTTTAAAGGGACTGCTGCAGAAGGAATCGGAGGACCACATATTGGTAAAGACATGATCTGGCCAATGAGTATCATTGCAAGAGGATTAACCAGTTCAGACGACAACGAAATTAAGTTGTGTCTTCAGATGTTGCAGTCTACCCACGGAGATACTGGTTTTATGCATGAATCCTTCCATAAAAATGACCCTAAGAAATTTACCCGTGCATGGTTCGCATGGACCAATACCATTTTTGGTGAATTCCTTTGGAAAACATATAAAGAAAGACCCCACTTGTTGAGTTAAGATTTGCTCAACGATCTTTACAGCCCTCTGAATTTACTTTCTGAGGGCTGTTTATTATTAAAAATTCTTCGCTTAAAACCATGAAACCTTTATTTAGAACCTCCCTGGTACTGATCCTGTTGTGTATCGGTAGCCATGGATTTACGCAGCAAAAAGTAAGTATTATCCCGCAACCTGTGAGTCTTCTTCTGCTGGAGGGTGATTTTGTAATCAATAATGAAACAGTCATTCATCTGGAGGGCGATAAAAAGGAACTGAAACCTGCAGCTGCTTTTTTTCAAAGTTATATCAACGGCATTTCAGGGTATCATCTATTATTAAAAAAGAGAACTTCAAACGCGATCACCCTTAAGCTGATCAATAACCCGCTGATCGGAACGGAAGGTTATACCCTGACGGTGGGCAAGGACGGAATTCTGATTGCTGCAAATGCCCGTGCGGGGATTATTTATGGAATGCAGAGTTTGTTTCAAACTCTTCCACAGGTTCAAACCAACAGGGAGTTAAAGGTTCCGGCAATGGAAATTACCGATTATCCCCGTTTTAAATGGCGTGGAATGCACCTGGATGTTGGGCGGCACTTCTTCTCAGCTGATATGGTTAAAGCGTATATCGACCTTATTGCAGCTTATAAAATCAACACTTTTCACTGGCACCTTGTAGACGATCAGGGTTGGCGTATAGAGATTAAAAAATACCCTGCATTAACCGCAGTCGGGGCATGGAGGGTAGACCAGACAGATCGTCCATGGGATATCAGGCCACAGGCAATACCGGGTCAGGAAGCGACCTATGGTGGGTATTATACACAAGAACAGATCAAAGAGATCATTGCCTATGCGAAAATCAGGAATGTCAGTATCGTACCGGAGATAGAAATGCCAGGCCATGTGGCTTCGGCAATTGCTGCTTATCCAAATCTCAGCTGTAGCCAGAAAACGCAACTGCCCTTAACGGGAGGGAATTATTCCGGGGCATCTTCTAATTACTGTGCCGGAAATGAAGAGGTATTTACTTTTCTGGAAGAAGTATTAAACGAAGTTGTTGCCTTGTTTCCTTCAAAATATATCCATATCGGAGGAGATGAGGTAGACAAAACTTCCTGGAAAGGCTGTCCGCGTTGTCAGGCGAGAATGAAAACACTGGGACTAAAAAATGAAAATGAATTACAAAGTTATTTCATCACCAGGATGGAAAAGTTCCTGATCAGTAAACAGAAACGTATGATCGGTTGGGATGAAATTCTGGAAGGTGGATTAGCTCCTGAAGCAACGGTGATGAGCTGGAGAGGCGAAGCCGGAGGAATTGAGGCTGCAAAAATGAACCATGAGGTCGTGATGACTCCTGATTATCCTTTGTATTTTGACCATTATCAGGCTGGACCAGAAGGAGAGCCCCTGGCATTCGGAGGATTTAATACCCTGAAAAAAGTATACCACTATGAACCTATACCTAAGGAATTGAACGCGGAACAGGCTAAATACGTGTTAGGTGCCCAGGCTAATATATGGACAGAACATATTACCACAAAGGAGCATCTGGAGTATATGTTGCTTCCACGCATGCTGGCTTTGGCAGAGGTGGTATGGTCGCCGGTACAAGCTAAAAGCTGGGATGCATTTTCTGAACGCCTGAAGTACCATTTCAAGGGCTTTGAGCAAAAGGGATATCGCTTTTCTCCGGGAAATTATACAGTCGCGATAAAACCAGCAGTCATCAATGGAAAGTTAACAGCCGCACTGCTTTCAGATGCTGTTAACGGGGAGATCTTTTATACCCTCAACGGAGATGTGCCGACGATTGGAAGCCTTAAATATACCGGTCCTGTAGTTATTGATTCTACCGCAATACTGAAAGCCATTTTTGCGGTAAATGGGGCTGTAATGGGCTTGGTCCCTTCCAAACAGTCTTTTGTCTTTCATCAGGCAACGACAAAAAATGTCAGTTATGTTAATCCGGTCAGTCCGAATTACCTCGCGGATGGCCCGAATTCATTAACTGATGGGATCCGTGGAACAGCTGCGGTGAATAAATACTGGCATGGCTTCAATGGCCAGGACCTGATTGCCACGATTGATCTTGGAAAACAGATGGATATTGGCAGCATCAGCCTCGGGTGTTTACAGAATTATAAAGATTGGATCATGATGCCACGATGGGTGAAATTTGAAAGCGCTGAGGATGGAATCAATTTTAAAGAACTGAAGACGATCAATAGCCCTGTTTCACCGGAAGATAAGATGACATTGATCCATGATTTTAAAGCCAGCTTTAATCAGAGGAAGGCCCGGTTTATCCGCGTCACCGCAAAAGTACTGGAGGCATTACCTAAAGGTCATAGTGGCGAAGGAAAGCCTGCCTGGCTATTTGCAGATGAAATTGTGGTTACCAAATAGGAAGTATTTGAACATTTTGAACGGAGTAAATGTTAGTGGGTAAATGTTATATTTGTTTTGGAGCAAATCATATTGCTTCTGCAAGAAGTATCATCCCCTATGAAAATACCGAGTCTGCCAGCTAATGAAAAGGAACGATTACTTGCTTTAAAAAGTTATGAACTTCTGGATTCCGAATCAGAAAAAGAGTTTGATAGAATAACGGAACTGGCATCTTTAATTTGTGAATGCCCGGTTTCGTTAATTACCCTGATCGACGAAAACAGACAGTGGTTTAAGTCTAAGGTCGGGACTCTTGAAGTGGAAACCTCAAGGTCACTTGCGTTTTGTCAATATACGATTCTGAATAAAGGGATCTTTGAGGTAGAAGATGCCAGTAAGGATGAAAGGTTCAGGGATGGCGTAGTGGTAACCGGAGCACCCCATATCAGGTTTTATGCAGGTTATCCTCTTGTAGATCCTGCAGGGCATGCTTTAGGTTCCTTATGTGTGTTGAGTCCAAAGCCTAAAGTATTGAATGAGGCGCAAAAGAAAGCTTTGATCTTGCTGGCGGAACAAGCTATGGAACTGATCCTGGAAAGAAGAAAAGCGGAAGAAATCCGTTTTTTTGAGAAATTCTACCGGCTGTCTAATGACCTGATTTGTATATCTAATCTGGATGGTCAGCTCAGACGTGTCAATCCGGCATTCGAAAAGGTGCTGGGCTGGAGTCAGGAGCATATCCTGAGTCACAATTTTTTAAGTTTAATTCATCCTGAGGATCTGGAAGCTTGTGTCAAGGAGTTGGAGAAACTATCTGCAGGACAAGATACCACCAATTTTATCAGTCGTTGCAAGACAATTAATGGAGATTATAAAGTCCTTCAATGGACGGCAACCCCTGAACCCGGTACCGGAAATGTCTTTGGCATTGCAAGGGATATTACACTGGAAAGTCTAAGGGCAGAACAGGTCCGGGAAAGCGAAAATAAAATGCGGTCTTTTTTTGAGAACTCTCAGGGTTTAATGTGTACCCATGATTTTGAGGGTAATTTTAAAGCGGTAAATTTTGCCGGGGCAGAATTACTGGGTTATACAACAGAAGAATTTTGTAAGCTGAGCTTATCAGAACTTATTCCTCCAAAGCATCATTCGCAGCTAAAAGAATACCTGAGGGAAATCAAAACAGCCCGGACTTCTTCTGGTTTGCTGACTACGCTTCATAAAAATGGTTCACATAAGGTGTGGCTTTATAATAACCTGGTAGAGTCTGATCAGTCTGGAAACTTTTATGTCATTGTGAACTCCATTGATGTAACGGGAAAGCACCGTCTGGAACAGGCTTTGGAGCGGACGAAAAAAATGTTGGAACAAACAAATCAAATGGCTCAGATCGGGGGCTGGGACCTGGATGTAGTTCATCATAAAATAACCTGGTCTGAAGTCACCAAGCAGATTCATGAGGTGGAATTTGACTTTGAGCCTGACCTGAGCACTGCGATTCAGTTTTATAAGGAAGGTGAGCACAGGGATAAAATCAATAAAGCAGTGGAACTGGCCATTAGCAAGGGGAAAACCTGGGATCTTGAGTTGATCATTGTTACTGCGAAGGGAAATGAACGCTGGGTGAGGGCATTGGGGCATGCAGAATTTGAAAAGGGAACCTGTAAAAGGATATTTGGAACATTTCAGGATATTACGGATAAAAAGAATGCGGAGATCGCCTTGTTTGAAGAGAAAGCGCGGCTTTCTGCTTTCGTGACTCATGCCCCTGCGGCAGTGGCGATGTTTGATAAAGACATAAAATACATTGCTGCAAGTAACCGCTGGACAGAAGAGTATCATTTGCAGGATGTGGAGATTTTAGGGAGGTCTCATTACGATGTCTTCCCTAACATTACCAGGGAATGGAAGGAGATTCATAACAGATGTCTGAAAGGAGAGGTGATCAAAAAAGGCACAGACATCTGGAGGCCGGAGGGCTGGGATCACGATCAATACCTTCGTTGGGAAGTGAGGCCCTGGTACCAGTTTGATAAAACCGTAGGCGGGATTATGATGTTTACACAGGACATCACGGAAAGTAGTAAGCAAGGGGTAGAACTTCAAAAAGCAAAAGATCAGGCAGAGCTGGCCAGTCTGGCAAAGTCTGAATTTCTCGCCAATATGAGCCATGAAATCAGAACTCCCTTAAATGGAGTCATCGGTTTTACGGATCTGGTCTTAAAGACTTCTCTCAGTCCCACACAACAACAATACCTGAATATTGTCAATGAATCTGCAAATGCCTTGCTGGGTATTATTAATGACATTCTTGACTTTTCGAAAATAGAATCGGGGAAACTGGAGCTTGATGTAGATAAATGTGACCTCTATGAGATGAGCAACCAGACTGTGGATATCAATACCTATCAGGCACAGAGAAAAGGACTGGAAATGTTGCTGAACGTATCCGAAGACTTACCCCGTTTTATATGGGCTGACGAAGTAAGGTTAAGACAGGTGCTGATCAATTTACTGAGTAATGCGGTAAAGTTTACAGAAGAAGGAGAGATCGAGCTAAAAATAACAGCTTTAGCAACACCTGAAGAAGGAAAGACCCTATTCCGTTTTCTGGTAAGGGATACCGGGATCGGAATTCATGAAAGTAAACAAGATAAGATATTTGAGGCCTTTTCTCAGGAAGACGGTTCTACCACTAAAAAATATGGAGGAACCGGCCTCGGGCTCACCATTTCCAACCAACTATTAGGTTTGATGGGGAGCCAATTGAAACTAAGTAGTAAACCGGGCAAAGGCAGCACCTTTTTCTTTGATCTTCTGTTGAATTCGGAAGAAGGAGAGCCTTTGGAATGGAGTGACCTTTCGCTGATTAAAAGGGTTCTGGTAGTAGATGACAACAAAAATAACAGGACCATCCTGGAACAGATGCTCCTGTTAAAGGGAATCATTCCCGTTTCAGTAGATGATGGTTTTAAGGCAATAAAATTACTCAGTAAAGGAGAACAGTTTGATGTGATCCTGATGGATTATCACATGCCCGAAATGGATGGTCTGGAAACCATCAGACAAATCCGGAAAAAATTTAATAGCCGGTCAGATACTCAGCCTGTGGTATTGTTGTTCAGCTCATCTGATGACGATACGGTTGTGCGGGCATGTGATGAGCTGGATATCAACTGTCGTTTGGCAAAACCTGTTAAAATGAGGGATATGTATTATGCACTTTCTCATTTGTATCAGGTAAGTAAAGGAGGGTTGGAGGAGAGTCCTGCTATATTGGCCGGGGGCAGTAAAAGTTTGATCCATGTTTTAATTGCAGAAGATAACCTGATTAACATGTTACTTGCTAAAACCATTGTGAAGAGGATTGCGCCTAATGCTAAAATTCATGAAGCCTCAAACGGATTACAATGCCTGGAGCATTGCAAAGATCAGATACCAGACATCATTCTAATGGATGTGCAAATGCCTGAAATGAATGGTTATGAAGCTACAGCGTATATCCGGGAGAAAATGCGGATAGAGGATTTGCCTATCATTGCCTTAACGGCAGGAAATGTGAAGGGGGAAAAAGAAAAGTGTATCCTGGCAGGAATGAATGATTTCCTTTCGAAACCTGTGCTGGAAGAAGAAATTGCCGAAGTATTCAAAAAGTGGCTAAAATAAGAAGGCTGTCCGGGCGATATATAAATGTATATCTTCCGGACAGCCTTCTCTATTGGAAAACTGATCAGATCAGTTTTTTATTTAGAATGCAAAACCAACACGAACACCAGTGATTACACTTGGTTTGATGTTGAAAGAGCTTCCAGCAGATTTAAATTCAGTTGAAGTTGTAGTTCCTGCAGTAGTAGATTTGATTTTTGTTTTACCTTCTTTTTCGTAAACAAGACCAAGACCTGCTTCTACACCTAAGTATAAACGTTTAGCGATATAGTAATCAGCACCTACAACTCCACGAAGACCGATAGATACATAACCTGGACCTTTAACTTCGTTGAAAACGCCATCAGCATAAGCAGCACCTTTAGCAGTAGTGTTATCTGCAGTAGTTTTTGTTGTTCCTGTTCCGAAAAGGATATCACCACCTACGTAAGGAGATAAACGGTCAGTACCAGCGAAATGTTTCTCGATACCTAAGTTGATCAATACTTTAGTTGCTTTTTCAGTGAAAGTACCTTTTTTTCCTTCGTTAGCACCAGTTCCGAAAGCATTCGTTTTATCATTAGTTGAGCTTACATTGAAACCTAAACGGTAAGCAACTTTCTCTTTGTTGAAATAACGGAAACGCAATAAAGCAGCGCCATCGTTTAATTTGAAATCTGTGTCGTTGATGCCACCAGTTAATCCGAATTCAGTAGTAACGTCACCTGCAACTGGTTTGAAATCTTGTGCATTTGCTGCTACTCCGCAAATAGCCATACCTAAAAATAATAATACTTTTTTCATAAATGTGTGTTAAATGTTAAATAGATGTTAATTAACTGTAAAAATTACGGGTGCAAAAGTAGGCTTAATAGAATTATTTATGTCAGAAAATTGTCATTAGAGCTGTTTTTGGCGCTAACTATCTGATATTCTGAATGATCTTTTTGACTTGATTCAATCGTTTGTTTTGGATTGATGACCTGACCAATTTATTTAATTTGTCAGCTTTATTCTGTCTTAACTTGCACTCCTTTAGGGCTTTAGTGTCGGTATTTTGGGCTTTTTTTTAGTTTTAGATCTGAGTGTCGGAAAAACAGATATTAGTTTTATATGATCAATAAAATCTATTTTTATGGAGAATTGCGAGTCAGCCCAGGACTGAAAAACTGTACCTGAACAGGATGCAAATCCTCATTCAATCGTTTGCGCAGAAATGGGATTTAGCTCACGGTAAATTATCGTTACAATAAAATATCGATGGGCCTGAGTACATAAAAAAAGGGGATATACCTATATCCCCTTTCTTATCATATGAAAATCGTTACTTCGTTAAGAAGCGATCGTTGCTGTTGTTCTTCTTACAGCCGTTTTTTTTACAGCGGTAATGATGGCATTAGTGTCAAATCCACAAAGTGCCCATAATTCATGTTGTTCTCCATGATCTATAAATTCATCAGGAATACCCAGGCGAAGAACCTGTGACTGGTATTGATGATCCGCCATAAATTCAAGTACCGCGCTTCCCATGCCGCCTTGTAAACAGCCGTCTTCAACGGTAATCACGTTTTTATAACGTTTAAATACATCATGTAATAAAGCCTCGTCCAATGGTTTTACAAAGCGCATATCATAATGTGCAGGATGGATTCCCTCACTGTTCAGTTCTTTGCAGGCAGCAACAGCGAAGTTTCCAACATGTCCGATGGTCAGGATTGCAACATCTTCGCCATCACATATTTTTCTGCCTTTTCCAATTTCCAAAGTTTTAAAAGGACGTTTCCAATCGGTAAGCACTCCGTTTCCTCTTGGGTAGCGGATAGAGAAGGGGCCTGCATTTTCCTGCTGGGCAGTATACATCAGGTTTCTCAGTTCCTCTTCGTTCATCGGGGCGGCAACCGTCATATTTGGAATGCAGCGCATATAGGCCAGGTCATAAGCACCATGGTGCGTTGCGCCATCGGAACCTGCAAAACCTGCACGATCCAGGCAGAATACCACATTAAGGTTCTGAATGGCCACATCATGAATTACCTGGTCATACGCCCTTTGCATAAAGCTGGAGTAGATGTTACAGAAAGGAACAAGTCCTTGTGTAGCCAGACCAGCAGAAAAGGTAACTGCATGTTGTTCTGCAATCCCCACATCAAATGCGCGGGTAGGCATCGCCTTCATCATGATATTCATGGAAGAGCCCGAAGGCATAGCAGGAGTAATGCCGACAATCTTTTTATTGGCCTCTGCAAGTTCTACCAGGGTATGTCCGAAAACATCCTGATACTTTGGCGGCTGAGGTTTATCCGTTGCCGGTTTCTTGATCTCTCCGGTAATTTTATCAAATAAGCCTGGCGCATGCCATTTGGTCTGATCTTTCTCTGCAAGTGCAAATCCTTTTCCTTTTACCGTTACACAGTGTAACAGTTTCGGGCCGGGAATGTCTTTCAGGTCAGAGATCACCTGTGCCAGACGTTGTACATCATGGCCATCAACAGGACCAAAATACCTGAAGTTTAAAGCTTCAAATAAATTGCTTTGTTTCAGCAATGTGCCTTTAATGCTTTTCTCAATTTTCTTGACAAACTTGTGGGCATTGGGCCCCAGTTCAGAAAGTTTGATCAATACATTAGAAATGTCATCGCGAAAACGATTGTATGATTTAGAAGTGGTAATGCTCGTTAAATATTCTTTTAAGGCTCCAACATTCGGATCAATGGACATGCAGTTGTCGTTCAGAATAACCAGAAGATTTGAGTTTTCGATACCCGCATGGTTCAGGCCTTCAAAAGCCAAACCGGCAGTCATAGCTCCGTCGCCGATCACTGCAACGTGCTGACGGTCTGTTTCCCCTTTATAATGTGAAGCAACAGCCATTCCCAATGCTGCCGAAATAGAGGTAGAAGAGTGCCCAACTCCAAATGTATCATACTCACTCTCACTGATCTTAGGGAATCCACTGATTCCGTTAAGAATGCGGTTGGTATGAAAAACTGATTTTCTGCCGGTCAGAATCTTATGGCCATAGGCCTGGTGACCAACATCCCATACCAATTTGTCGTAAGGGGTGTTTAAAGCGTAGTGTAAGGCTACTGTGAGTTCTACTACACCCAGACTTGCACCAAAATGCCCCCCATTTACACTCACTACATCTATGATGTACTGGCGTAGCTCCTGACAGATTTGTTCCAGATCTTGTTCTTTATACTGCTTTAAATCAGCAGGATAATTAATGTTTGGTAATAATGGACGGGTAATATCTTCCATGCAGTGTTTTATAGAATAGAAGTACAAAGTAAGGTATTTTGTTGCCAAACTAAGAAGGAAAATCATTAATTTTACAAATTAATACTTCAATAAATGACTAGAGATACTTTAATTTTTGATTTGATTGACAGGGAATTGGACCGTCAGGAAAATGGCCTAGAACTGATAGCTTCTGAAAACTTTGTAAGCAAACAGGTAATGGAAGCCGCAGGATCATGTTTAACAAATAAATATGCCGAAGGCCTTCCTGGAAAAAGATATTATGGCGGTTGCCAGATCGTAGATGAGGTAGAAACCTTGGCTATTGACCGTGCCAAGCAACTTTTTGGTGCAGAATGGGTAAACGTCCAACCGCATTCAGGTGCTCAGGCAAATGCTGCGGTAATGCTGGCTGTCATCCAGCCAGGTGATAAAATCTTAGGATTTGACCTTTCTCATGGTGGACACTTAACCCATGGTTCTCCGGTTAACTTTTCAGGAAAACTGTATCAGCCATTATTTTATGGAGTTAAAAAAGAAGACGGACTGATTGACTATGCTAAACTGGAAGAAATTGCTTTAGCAGAACGTCCAAAACTGATTATCTGTGGTGCTTCTGCTTATTCAAGAGAGTGGGATTATGCATTTATCCGTAGTGTAGCTGATAAAATCGGAGCCCTTGTTTTGGCAGATATTTCACATCCTGCCGGAATGATTGCCCGCGGATTATTGGCCAATCCACTTCCACATTGCCATATTGTAACGACTACTACACACAAAACCCTTCGCGGGCCACGTGGTGGAATGATCATGATGGGTAAAGATTTTGAAAACCCTTTCGGATTGAAAACGCCTAAAGGTGAAACCAGAATGATGTCTTCAGTATTGGATATGGCAGTATTCCCGGGAACACAAGGCGGACCTTTAGAACACATCATTGCTGCTAAAGCGATCGCTTTTGGGGAAGCATTAAGTGACGAATATCTAGCTTATATCAAACAGGTGAAATCTAATGCTCAGGCAATGGCTAAAGCCTTTGTTGCAAAGGGTTATGGCATCATCTCTGGTGGTACTGATAACCATTTGATGTTAATTGACCTGCGCAATAAAAATATTACTGGAAAAGCAGCGGAGAATGCGCTTGAAAAAGCAGATATTACCGTGAATAAGAATATGGTTCCTTTTGACGATAAATCACCGTTTGTAACTTCAGGTATCCGTGTAGGAACTGCTGCTATTACAACCAGAGGATTTAAAGAAGAAGAAATGGAGACCATTGTTGATCTGATTGATCAGGTAATTACCAATGCGGAGGATGAGAATAATTTAAAAGCGGTAAAGGAAAAAGTAATTAATCTGGTAAGTCGGTTCCCCTTATATAAATAAACCGGGACTGAATTACTTAAATGTTAACTAATAGCCAGAATTCATCAGCTAATGAGAAAGAACGCTTAAGGGCGTTGCGTGATTACGATATATTGGATACTCCACCGGAGAAAGAATTCGATAATATCACCAAGCTGGCCAGCTTGATCTGCAACACTCCCATAGCGTTGATCGTATTAGTTGATGAAAACCGGTTATGGTTTAAGTCCGTTTTAGGCCTTCAATGCCGGGAAGTTCCCCGGGGTGTTTCCTTTGCGGAATACGTGATGCAGAGAGAGGAGGTCTTTGAGGTCTGTGATGCCCTTAATGATGAACGCTTTGTAAACCACCCAGCGGTTATTGACAGCACCCATATCAGGTATTATGCCGGAGCCCCTTTAATTGACGAAGAAGGGTTTAAATTGGGAACCATCTGTGTTTTTGATCAGGTTCCTAAAAAATTAAGTAAGGAACAAAAAGAAGGAATCCAGATCCTTGCGAAAGAAATCATCACTCATATTTCCCTCCGAAAAAAAGCAGTAGAGCTGAATCTTAAAAACCAGCGTTTTGAAGAGTTGCTGAACATCTCTACCGTATCCCCCGAAATTCATTGCATATTGGATGATAAAGGTGAACTGCTGTTTGTCAACAATGCCATTACCAATGTGCTGGAATATGAGGTGGAGGAAGCGGTAGGCCTTAGTGCCTGGGGATTTTGTTACGAGGAAGATGTTACCAGGGTAGTTCAAACCATTGAAGCCGGGCTTTCTGCCGGAATTAAGCAGTTTAATGTAGATTTCAGGATTGTCAGCAAAAGCGGAATTGTCCGTTGGTTGAGCTGGAATATGGTTTGTAAAAACAGACGTTGGTATGCTTATGGCAGAGACATTACAGAAAATAAGCGGGTAGAAAATGAGCTGATGAAGCTCTCTTTTGTCGCCAGTAAGGTGAATAATGCCATTGTGGTTAATGATGCGAATAACCACGTAACCTGGGTGAATGCAGCCTTTGAGAAAATTACCGGGTTTACGCTGGAAGATTTGAAAGGTAAACGGCTCGGCGACCTGATTCAGGGGCCGGGAACAGACCTGGAACTCATTGAGCATGCCCGGGAGCTGACCAATAAAAACCAATCTTTTACCGTTGATCTGCTGGCCTACCGTAAAGATAAACAGCCCATCTGGTTGTCTATTTATAATACGGTTGTCTTTAACGACGAAGGAAAAGTAGAGATTGAAGTAGAGATTATTCTTGATATTACGGAAAAGAAAAAAGCCGAACAGGAATTGCAGTTGCTTTCTTTAGTGGCCAGTAAAACAGATACCGGAGTAAATATTTCCGATGAAAACGGGAATACCACCTGGATCAATCATTCTCTGGAAAAATTAACCGGGTATTCTTTAACGGAACTGCAGGGACGCAAGCTGGGCGATGTTCTTGCTCCAAATGGCGGAGCGCAACGGGAACTGATTATCAGCTCAAGAGAGAAAGCAAGCAACAGGGAATCTTATGCCATAGAAGTTCAGGGGCAGAAGAAATCGGGAGAGTCTGTATGGCTTTCTGTTTCCAATACCCCCATCGTGAATGACAAAGGAAAGGTAGAGCGTCAGATTGATCTGATCACAGATATTTCCCAAAGGAAACAGGTGGAAAAAGAGATGGTAGAAGCCAAAGAACAGGCACTGCAGCTAAGCGCGGCAAAAGAAATGTTTCTTTCGGTGATGAGTCATGAGATCAGGACCCCTTTAAATGCGGTGATTGGAATGGCGCATCTGCTGCTGGATAATGATCCAAAGGAATCCCAGCTCCATGACCTCAATTTGTTGCGATTCTCTGCAGAAAACCTGCTGAATATCATCAACGACATTCTGGACCTGACTAAAATGGAAACCGGAAACGTGCAATTGGAAACCATTCCTTTTAGCTTAAAAACCCTGGCTTCAGATGTGATCGATTCCTTACAGATGACCGTTTCTGCCCGGAATAATAAGTTAGAGCTGGATTGTGATGAACAGATTCCAGGGCATATCAAAGGGGATAAAACCCGCTTGTACCAGGTCTTGATGAACCTGCTTGGAAATGCCATAAAATTCACTCAGGACGGAAGCGTTATTCTGCGGATTCGCAAGCTCAGTGAGGACGATAATAATGTATTGCTTTATTTTGAAGTGCGGGATACCGGAATTGGGATCGCTCAGGAAAAGCTATCCTATATCTTTCAGCCGTTTATTCAGGCCAGGACTGATATCTCCAGAAAGTATGGAGGAACAGGATTGGGCCTAACGATCACCAAGAAGATGCTGGAGCTGTATGGGGCAGATATTCATGTGGAGAGTGAAGAGGGTAAAGGAACGGTGTTTTATTTTTCCATTTCCTTTGAAAAGGCCACGGATTATATTCCGCAGGTGAAAACGATCATCCCTCCTGATACGTTTAAAGATAAGCGTATTCTTGTGGTGGACGATAATGAGATCAATGCACTCATTGCGAAGAGAATCTTTGGAAAATGGGGACTTAACCTGGATTTCGCTACGAATGGGGAAGAGGCTATAGAAATGGTAGCCCTTAATTCCTATGACCTGATCTTTATGGACATTAAGATGCCTGGAATTGACGGTTTTGAAACGACCAGTATCATCAGAAAGATGGAGGGTGACTATTTTAAAAATGTACCCATTGTTGCCTTAACTGCTTCTACCCTTCATGATGAGCATGCTAAATTCAACGAGTGCGGGATGAACGGGCATATTCTAAAACCTTTCAAACCGGAAGAAATGAGAAGTATTCTCTCTGAATACCTCAGGTAATATTAAAAGCCGATTGCTTTAATCATAAAGTCAGCCCTGTCTTTTACGGAGATTCTGGGGATTTCCAAAAGCTGGTAATCCAGTCTGGTGTAAATGTCAGCCATCATTTTATAGGTGTCCACTGCTTCGGTAAAGGATTGTTTTCTTTCGGTATCGTTGATGTAAATCTCTTCCCATGGTGGAGTGATCAATACCAGCG
Organism: Pedobacter steynii; assembly: GCF_001721645.1. Taxonomy (NCBI): domain Bacteria; kingdom Pseudomonadati; phylum Bacteroidota; class Sphingobacteriia; order Sphingobacteriales; family Sphingobacteriaceae; genus Pedobacter; species Pedobacter steynii. The sequence goes on from NZ_CP017141.1 coordinate 1,703,540, forward strand.
GGTTATAGCGTAGCTGATCTGCATTTTGGATCATATGGGGAAGGAGCCGGATGTTATTGAGCTTCAGGTAACCCATCACATCGGGAATTCCCCGGTCAAAAAGAACAGGCTGTTGTTGTTCCTTGCAATTCATGAAATTATCCAGATCTTGCTTAAACAGGAGTTCTGCGAATAGCAGCGGCGATTTCCATGGTAATGCTTCACCTTTTACCCTGATTTGATCCTGGATGACTTGTCTGCCTGTTTCCTCTATGCAGTAGTACCCGCGTCTTTTCATTTCTTCCAGAAGGGAAGTTTTGCCCATGCCAGGGCCACCGGTAACGACAAAAAAATTGTTTCTGTTTACTGTTTTCATTAAAATGTAAGCCGAATAAAGAATATCCCTGTTGAAATGCCAGGATAATTAGGGTGAAAATAAGGTTGAGGTGGATAGAAAGCAGATTCGTATGAAAAAGATAAAGGGCCGATATTTCACGAGTGTGAAGCTATCGACCCTTAAATTAACGCTCTCAGGGACAAAGTAAAGAAAAAAAAATCACTTGTCAAAATTTATATAAAATAAATTGAAATACAGGCCGGGGATTGGGGGTAGATAAAAAGTAAAGGGCCGATATTCCTGTGTAGAAAATATCAGCCCTTACCATCTAAATTAACGCTCTCAATTATATAAACGAGCTTATCAGCAGAATGTTATATCCGGACTGATTTTTTTATCCGACAAAAGCCAGTGTGGCGATACTGAGTTTTTGGATGCCACATTTCAATAACTCCAATCCGCAGGCCTCAAGTGTTGCTCCTGTAGTGAGTACGTCATCTACCAACAAAATGTGTTTACCTTTCAATTGGCTTTCATCTTTGACTTCAAAAGCTTTTAACATATTCTCAAAGCGGAGGTATCTTCCTTTTTTAGTCTGACTGTCCGTTGGAATATTCCGTATAAGTTGGAATTTGCTCATGGGAACTTTTAGGATCCGGGAAATTCCTTCTGCGATACAGGCACTTTGGTTATAGCCACGCTGCCTTTCTCTTTTTTTATGGAGCGGTACAGGGACCAGAAGGTCGAGCTGTTGATAGGAGGGGGCAGTAGCCAGCCTTTCGCCAAGTAATTCTCCCAACTTCAGTCCAAGCTCTGGTTTATGGGAGTATTTTAAATGGTGAATGATCTGCTGGACATTGCCTCCTTTTTTGAAGAACAGCATAGCCATGGCAGCATGACAAGGGATCCGGCCCCAGAACTGGCGGGCTACTTTATTTGCATCATGCAGGTGATGATCAGTATAGGGAAGGTGGTATACACAGCGGCTACAAAGATGAGCCTCGCCTGTAAAAAGTGAGGTCCCGCATCCACAACAAAGGTTTGGAAACAATAAACTGAATAGATCGTCGAGACTGTTTCTGGATAGGAACATGGGCTAATCTATAAGAATCAGCCATTCCCTGGTTGAAAAAACTTAGTTTTGTTCTTTAACGGCAAGCTGTCCACAGGCCGCATCGATATCTTTACCTCTGCTTCTTCTGATGTTTGTAGTCACTCCCTGACCTTTCAGGTAATTTGAAAAGGCATCGATCTTATCTCCTTCAGCATTGACGAAATCTGCAAACTGGATCGGGTTATATTCGATCAGGTTCACTTTACAAGGCACATGTTTGCAAAATTTGGCCAATTCCATGGCATCTTCAATCTCATCATTAAAATGATTAAAGACAATATATTCGTAGGTTACGGGATTCTTTGTTTTGGAGAAATAATACTTTAATGCTTCTTCCAATGCCTTTAATGAGTTTTGCTCATTGATGGGCATGATTTCATTCCTCTTTTTATCGTTTGCGGCGTGAAGAGAGATGGCCAGATTAAATTTAACCCCGTCATCACCCAGTTTTTTAATCATTTTAGCAATTCCGGCTGTCGATACGGTAATTCGCTTGTACGACATGTTCAAGCCATCCGGAGCCGTGATGCGGTCAATAGATTTTAAGACGTTGGCGTAATTGAGCAAGGGTTCGCCCATTCCCATGTACACGATATTTGTTAAAGGGGCATTGTAGTTTTTCTTAGCCTGCTGATCAATCAGTACCACCTGATCATAAATTTCATCCGCATTCAGGTTTCGCTTACGGTCCATATAACCTGTAGCACAGAATTTGCAGGTTAAGCTACATCCCACCTGAGAGCTTACACAAGCAGTCATACGTTCGTCCATAGGGATTAAAACCCCCTCAACGATATTGCCATCGTATAATTTGAAGGTATTCTTAATGGTGTGGTCGTTGCTGAATTGGGAGTTGTTGACTTCGACTACATTGATTGCATAATTCTCGCTGAGTTTTTTTCTAAGGTCTTTAGAAAGGTTACTCATCTCCTCAAAAGTACGTGCTGATTTCTCCCATAGCCATTGATAAACCTGTTTGGCACGGTAAGAAGGTTCCTGCATGGCTGTAAAATGTTGTTGCAGCTGAGGAAGATCCAATGAACGGATGTCTGTTTTTTTTGTAGTCGTAAGCATTTGCTGCAAAGTTACCTAAAAAAAGAATAAGCCAGACAAAATTGATTTTGCTGGCTTAATATTATGGGGTTTCCGTCGGATTATGACGGTGAAATTATGTTAACGCTTTGGCCCTCTGCTTTTTCCGGGAACTCCGGGTTTACCTTTAGAAGGTCTTACCGGTCTTTTACTTGGTCCGTTGGTTTTATTCCAGTCGTTACTGGCAGCAGCAGAACCACGGTATGGAGCTCCTGATTTTTGTTCTGATCTTGGTTTTCCTGAAGATGCATTTCTGGGTCCTGACGAAGCTTCTCCTGATCCTCCTGCTCTTGGTCCGCGGGAAGGCCTGCCTGAAGCAGCTTTTCTGGATACAGGTTTTTCCTGGAATTCTTCTAATGGTTTTTTAGTGGTTTTCTTCGGGGAAGATGCAGCAGCTAAAGAGCTGGATTTTGCCACCAGGTTATAAATTCCGGTTTGTTCTTCAGGGGTCAGTTCTCTCCATTCTCCTACAGGAATTCCCTTCAGACCAATATTCATGATCCTGGTACGTTCCAGTTTGGTCACTTCAAATCCAAAATATTCACACATTCTTCGGATTTGTCGGTTCAAGCCCTGAATAAGGATGATCTTGAAAACAAAAGTACTTTCTTTAGTTACTTTACATTTCTTGGTCATTACACCCAGTACCGGTACACCCTTTGCCATGCCTGTAATGAACTGCTCGGTTAAAGGTTTATTTACCGTAACGACGTATTCCTTTTCATGGTTGTTTCCTGCACGAAGGATTTTATTTACCAGATCCCCGTTATTGGTCAGGAAAATCAGTCCCTGAGAATCTTTGTCCAGACGACCGATAGGAAAAACACGCTCACTATGGTTTACGTGATCTACCATATTGCTTTTTACCCCGGCTTCAGTAGTACTGGTGATGCCGACAGGTTTATTATAAGCAATCAGGATAGACTGATCTACTTCTTTTGGTTCTATAGTCTGACCATTAACGGTCACGATGTCTCCAAAAAATACTTTGTCGCCTACCTTGGCTTTCTTGCCATTGATAAATACATTTCCTTGTTCTATATATCTGTCTGCAGCTCTTCTGGAGCACAGACCGCTCTCACTAATGTATTTATTTAATCGGGTAGTAGAATCAGACATAGATATGGGTATAAATTATTTCAGTTTACAAAGAACCGAATTTATACCCATATATGCTATCAAAATATTTTAAAGCTGGTGATTCTAAAAATTAATGTCATCAGCACTGGAGCCATAAGAGGCTGGGATAGGAATATCCAGTAGGCGAAGAAACACACCTAGTTGTGCCCTATGGTGGATAATTTGCGAAAAAGTATGGCGAACAAGCTCTGCCTTTGAGAACCTGGCATAAATTTGTTCTCCATTTCTCAAAGTCCATTCTCCTGACAATAATTCTTCATTTGCTTTTAAGAGGTGGGACCTGCCATCTTCGAGAGATGCTTCAAAAAAAGCCATTAATTCTTCGTTATTCTTCATGTCTTTTGGCTCGTATGGCGTTGCAGCGAAATCAAGCTCTTCAGTAGTTACGGCAAGGGTAACCCAGGTTGGCAGCTCTGCAATATGTGTTGCCAGCACCTTTACGGTCATGCTTTTTGGATGCGGCTGCCAATCGAATTTGTCTGTCGGGACAATTGCCAGCATTTTACGGGTAGTTTTTGCTTCTTCTTCCAGTTCTTTTAAAAATGTTTTAATCATATCCATAATCTTGTGTTTTGTTTAAATGTGTAACACAAAGAAAAGAGGGGCAACTGTCAACCCTATGGCAGTCTGTTTTTTTACCCTGATTTAAATTTATTGGAGGTCTTGATATGGCTGCTAATGGGGCTGTTCTTCTATAACTGGAAGAGAAGTCCTTATGCAGCAGTACCCTTGTTTAGAATAAGACGGTAACAAGCCTCCACCTGCTACTATTTTACGACTTTTTTAAAGGGAGGTTGCCAGGGCCCAATAGGGCCTGGCAACCCTATCAGCCTATATTGTTGTCAGGTGAAAATTAATTGTAAATTACCGGTAATTAGCCACTTGCTATAGTGTGTTTATTAGTTTTAACAAAATTTATTAGCTATATTGGTATTGTTGTTAATAATGTTATTAACTTTTATTACTAAACATTTAATCTATTCAATATGGCAAAAGCCTCAAATGGCCCTTTGGGGGCCTTAAACGGAAAATTACGAAACCTGGTTTTTTACATGCTCAACGGACAGCCTGTTGTCCGTACCATTGGCGATCCGGGTAAACCCAGCAGAAATCAACTGGCCAACCGTCAGGCAATGTCGGTGACGATGGGTCTGGTAAGCGGCATCACTGATTTTACTAGTGTCAGTTTTGAACTGGAAGCAAAAGGAACAGTCAGAAATGCCCACAATCTGGCCACTTCTTATATCAAAAAACTGGCTTTAAAAGGGGAATATCCTAACATTTCGGTAGATTACAGTAAGGTGATCCTGAGTAATGGCAGCCTACCTTGTGCTGTTGACCTGAAAATAGAAAAGAAAGAAAAAGGCGTGTTGCTGAGCTGGGATGCTGCAGGTAGCGATGATGATATCGTAATGATCCTGCTATGTCATCCTTTGAAAAAAAGGGCCACTTCCTGTATCAATGCAGGTCGCAGAGATGCCGGATCCTATTTTATCGGTTTGGGTGAAGATTACCTTGACGAACCAATAGAAGCTTACATCTGCTTTAGGGCAGCGGATGGCAAGGCCATTTCCAACAGTGCTTACGTTGGGAACCTGAATGGGGAGATGAAGAGCCCGGAAAAGCTGGAGCAAAATAAAAAGTATCAGCTTCTCAAACAGCGTTTTGATGTGGTGTCGGCTGATTATTTACAGCAATTGAAGGATAATTTTGGACAACGAGTCGATAGCAAAGCGTTCCGGAGTCTGGAAAAGGAATACGAGGTGTTGAAGGATAAACTGGAAAATCTTCCCGGGAAGCCCGGCTAAATAGATTTCAATAGTTTACCGGAAGGACTTTCATGTATTCGCTTAAAGGCATGTGTTCTGTTTTTCGGAAAGGAAGATCAGTTTGGCGTACCTTCACAATTCTGGACACCCTGAAATCCCGATATTCCTTTCGCAAATGACACCAACCTATTAAATGCCAGTTGAAAGCGTAGAATATCAGTCCTATGGCTTCGACCTCTCGTTTACTGGGTTCTTTGCTCTGATTATTGTACTCTATTTCAATGATACACTGTGCGGATATGGCATTTTGTAATAGGGAAAGGTATTCAAACTCGTTGTTGATTGATTGCGGCAGCTGTAGTTTAATATTGTTGTTGAGGAATTCCAGCTTTTCCTTTTGAGAATTTCTCAGGACGGCCTTGACTTTATTTAAGGCATTGGTATAGTGGTTGAGGATAGATTTATCCGCAAAACCTGCGACCAGCCTTTCCATGATCAGCAAGGCATTTGCTTCTTCTGAGTTAAAAGAAACCGGAGGAAGAAAATAACCTTGTACAATATAATAACCTTTGGGTTGTTCAAAACTGATTGGAATCCCTTGCTCAGCCAGTGCTTTTATGTCGCGATAAACAGTGCGGACACTGATCTCAAAGCGATCTGAGATCTGGTCTGCTGTTACGTGTTTCTTGGTTTGTAGTAAAAGCAGGATACCAAAAAGTCTGTCTATACGGTTCATGAGGTTTTTTGTTAAAGGCTGATAAAGTTACAGAACTTTTTAGATTCATGAGGCCCAGAATTAATCTGCTTTGCATAAGTTACCTGCGAAATCAATATCTGAATTTAGGTAGAAATGTCTTTTCTTTGTGCATATGGTTTCCTACATTTCTGCATCTTATATTTATCCGGTATCTGCTCCACCTTTAAAAGACGGGGTGATTGGCATTGATGCTAACGGCTTAATTAAAGAAATTCTGACTGCTGAGGAAGCGGAATCAAAAGGAATTACCGGAATTAAATATTATCAGGGTGTATTAGTCCCCGGATTCATTAACACCCATTGCCATCTGGAACTTTCTCATCTGAAAGGTAAGATCGACAGACATACCGGGCTTCCCGGATTTGTAGAACAGGTGATCCGTCAAAGACAGGCGGAAGAAGCCGAGGTGATTGATGCAATGGAAGAGGCCGACCGGAAGATGTATGAAAACGGGATTGTCGCGGTAGGAGATATTTCAAATAAGCTCATCTCCAGATCAGTAAAGGAAATCAGCGGAATTTATTACCATACTTTTATCGAAGCAATGGGCTTCAACCCATCAAAGGCAATAGATATTATCGCAGCAGCGATTGAATTGAAGAATGCATTTAAACCTTTATCCAGTTCTATTGTTCCGCATGCTCCTTATTCTGTGTCGGATGAATTGTTTCATCAAATCCGGTTGGAAGGAGAAAAGAACAGTGACCTAATGAGTATTCATAACCAGGAAACCCCGGATGAAAATGTTTTTTTTGAACACAAAACAGGCAGTTTTTTAAAGCTTTATGAGTTCCTGGGACTGAACATCGATTTTTTTGAAGCTACCGGTAAACCTTCCTTGCCCTCTTATTTGCCCAGGCTTTCCACGAAACAAAAAACCTTACTGGTTCATAACACTTTTACCAGTCAGTCGGATATTGATTTTGCGGTAGATCAGCACCCATCATTATATTGGTGTTTATGTCCGAACGCAAACCTGTATATAGAAAATAAATTACCGCAACTGGATTCCTTTTTGAGGGCAAAGCTGAAAATTACCCTTGGTACAGACAGTCTGGCCAGTAATGATCAGCTGAGTATCATTGAAGAAATGAAAACCCTGCAGGATCATTTTAAAATCCCTTTTGAGGAGCTTCTGAAATGGGCTACCTGGAATGGTGCAGCGTTTTTAGGAATTGAAGATCGTTTTGGTAGTTTAGCTGTGGGAAAAACACCTGGTATTGTTCTTCTGGAAATTGTGGAGAACAGTGTTAGTAATGATGTGGATAACTATGTGGATATCCTGATAAGTGGCAAAATTAAAAGAATAGCTTAGTTGATATGTCGAACCGAATTACAACTTTATTTAATATACAATACCCTGTTATTCAGGCAGGAATGATTTGGTGCAGCGGCTGGAAATTAGCTGCTGCGGTATCAAATGCCGGTGGATTAGGAATTATTGGTGCAGGATCTATGTATCCGGAAGTGTTGAAAACTCATATTCGTAAATGCAAAAACGCTACTTCAAAACCCTTTGCGGTGAATGTTCCTTTGCTTTATCCTAATGTGGAAGAAATCATGAACATCATTGTGGAGGAAGGAGTGAAAATTGTATTTAGTTCTGCCGGAAATCCAGCCAGCTGGACTGGATTTTTGAAAGAAAAAGGGATTACGGTCGTTCATGTTATTGCCAATACAAAATTTGCCCTGAAAGCGGAAGCGAGCGGCGTTGATGCGATTGTTGCAGAAGGTTTCGAAGCGGGAGGGCATAATGGAAGAGAAGAAACTACGACCATGTGTTTGATTCCTATGGTAAGGGAGCAGGTGAAAATTCCTGTGATTGCTGCCGGCGGAATCGGAAGTGGCAAAGCAGTACTTGCTGCTTTTGCTTTGGGTGCTGAGGGGGTGCAGATCGGATCAGCGTTTGCTGTTGCAGAAGAATCCTCTGCTCATCCGGATTTCAAAAACAGGATCATAGCTTCCGGAGAGGGAGACACAAAGTTGAGAATGAAAAAATTAGTTCCGGTCAGATTGCTGAAGAATACCTTTGACGAAACCATTGCGGCAGCAGAGGCTGAAGGGGCTGATGCGGAAACATTGAAACAGCTTTTGGGACGTGCCCGCGCGAAATTAGGTATGTTTGAAGGAAATTTAGAAGAAGGGGAGCTGGAGATCGGGCAGGTGTCTGCTATGTTAAATGGGATTAAGCCGGCTGCAATAATCCTCCGGGAGATCTGGGAGGAGTTTTTAACGGAGAAAGAGCGGATCAATACGCTGGAATTTTAGACAAAAAATAATATTCGAATTATAAATGAAACATATTAAGATAAGAGTTACCGGAAAAGTGCAGGGGGTGTCCTTCAGGGCAACAACAAAAGCTATTGCAGACCAGATGGGGGTGCGCGGGATGATAAAAAATGAAAAAGATGGCAGTGTGTACATGGAAGCGGAAGGTGATGATACTTCACTGGAAGTTTTTCAGGAATGGTGCCATGAAGGTCCGGACAGGGCAAAGATTGAAAATGTTGAAGTGACTTCAGGGGAACTGAAAAACTATCGTAATTTTGAAATCATCAAAAAGTAGCGCGTGTCTGTAATTAAAAAGTTCCTCGGCCAGACGGCAATTTATGGTTTAAGTACCGTATTTTCCAGGCTGTTTAGTTTTATCCTGACCCCAATCTACACGGGCAAATTTGCGGCGGGTACTTATGGGATCATGACGACCCTCTTTGCTTATGCCTCGATGATTAATGCGGTATTGGCCTTTGGAATGGAGAGTACCTATTTCAGGTATCTGAACAAACATGAAGACAGAAAACAGGAAGTTTACAACAACTCCTTTTTGTGTGTTGCTTTTATTTCCGTTTTGTTCCTGATCACTGGTCTGGTTTTTTCCAATGTAATTACCCATTACCTGACAGATGATCCTAAAAAACTGGACGACTATAGAAAATATGTTCAGTACTTCCTGTGGATCTTGTTTACGGATGCGATATGTGTGATCCCGTTTGCCAGACTAAGGGCAGATAATAAAGCCTTTAAATATAGTCTGATTAAGTTTTTGAACATTGGATGTTTTGTGGGGCTGAACCTCATGTTCATTTATGCTATTCCTTTTATCATCAAGCATCAATGGCCTTTGTCAGAATGGTTGAATTCCTGGTTTCGCGGAAGCTGGCTTGGGTATATATTTATAGCAAACCTTGCGGCAAGTGTTCTGACTTTTCTGATGTTATTGCCTCAGTTCTTAAAGATTCAGCTGAAATTTGACAAAGAATTGTTCGGAAAAATGTTTTCTTATTCCTGGCCGATTCTGGTAGCAAACCTTTCTTTTATCGTCAATGAAAATCTGGATAAGGTGGTCCTGAGCTGGCTATTGCCAGAGAAAATTGCGGATCATGAAGTCGGGGTGTATGGAGCCGTTTGTAAGATTGCTGTATTTATCAGCATTTTTATTACGGCTTTCCGGCTGGGTGCGGAGCCTTTCTTCTTTAGTCATGCAAAGAATGCGAATGCGAAAAAGACTTATGCTGCCATTCTACATTATTTTGTAATTGCATTGGCCATTATGTTTGTTGGCCTGGTCGCCAATATCGAAATCCTGAAATATTTTATCCGTAAAGAGGAATACTGGGTCGGTCTTCCGGCAGTTCCTTTTTTGTTGTTTGGTTATGTTTGTCTGGGAATTTATATGAACCTTTCCATCTGGTACCGGCTGTCGGATCAGACCCGTTTTGGGCTGTATATCTCCGTCATCGGCGCGCTGATTACCATTGCGCTGAACTTTGTACTCATTCCCAGATTCAGCTATATGGGTTCTGCATGGGTGTCTATGCTGGCTTATGCGGTAATGATGGTGATTTCCTATGTTTTGGGGCAGAAATATTACCCGATACCCTATAACCTGAAAAGAATAATCAGCTACCTGCTGATCTCAGTTGTCCTGGTGATTTTATCTTTCTGGGTGTTTAACAGAAATATTTATATCGGAAATGCCATGCTTCTCGTTTTCATAGGAGGTATTGCTTACCTTGAAAAGAACGAGCTGAAAGCGATTTTACTTAAGAAATAAAAAGATTAACAACAATATATACAACAATGAAGATTAATATCATTAACAATTCCGGACATGCTTTACCCCAATATGAAACTGCTCATGCAGCTGGTATGGATATGCGTGCCTTCACAGAAACTGAAATCACTATTAAACCTTTACAGCGTGTTTTGATTCCAACAGGTTTACATATTGAATTGCCGGTAGGTTATGAAGCTCAGATCCGACCACGTAGCGGATTGGCCTATAAACATGGCATCAGTATTGTGAATTCTCCCGGAACGATTGATGCGGATTACCGTGGAGAGATTAAGGTATTGTTGGTGAACCTTTCTGATACCGACTTTGTAGTCAATAATGGAGACAGGATTGCACAAATGGTCATCGCTAAACATGAAACAATTTCATGGGAAACGGTAGAAGAATTAAGTGACACGGTACGTGGTGCAGGCGGATACGGACACACCGGAAAATAAAATTTAAAAAAAAATGAAGCAAGGGTCTCTTTTACTGTCATTACTTTTTGCAGGTTTATCAGCTGTAGCACAACAGCCCGTAAATCCGGTATTGGATAGTAATGCAGTAAAAAACCTGTTCTTCGCCGGCCTTCGGGAAAAGCTGAATGAAAATTATAGTAAGGCCGGGGAGAGCTTCAGCAAGATATTAACCATAGACCCGAATAATGCCGCTGTGCATTATGAAATTGCAAACCTCAACTACCGGCAGAATAAGCTGGAGGAAGCAGAAATTTCGATTAAGAAATCCGTTGCACTGGATGCAAATAACCTTTGGTACTGGAAATTACTGGCCGAGTTGTATAAACGTAAAGGGAATATGGAAGGTCTGGTGACCGTCTTTACGCAGATGATCCGCCTGTCGCCGGAAAATGATGCTTATTATTTCGATAAGTCCAATGCCTATCTCCTGATGGGAAAGACGGAGGAGGCCTTAAAAGGTTATGACCTTCTGGAGCAAAAATTCGGTCCTTCAAAGGCGCTGACTCAGGCCAGGCAAAGAATTACACTTGGAACGGGCAAAACGGCAACCAAAGAGGAAGTCGATAAAATCATTGCTGAGGGACAGAATGATGTGAAAGGACTGCTCGAAATGAGTGAGTCATTGATGGAAAAAGGGCAGCATGAAACTGCTTTGCCCTTGTTGCAGCGGGCGAAGACGGTAGAGCCGGGAAATTACGAAGTAGATCTGGCCCTCGCCGATTATTACCGGAACTCAAAAAACAGCACAGCTGCAGGCTTGTCATTAAGAACTGCTTTTGCCAACCCGGAGATGCCGGCAGAACGGAAGATGAAAATTATAATGATGCTTGCAGGAGGAGCGGGCAGAAATAAGCTGAGGGCCCAGGAAGCGGTAGAGCTGGCGAAAATCATGGTGCAATCTCATCCATCTGATCCAAAGTCTCTGGCCTTATACGGAGATGTTTTATATCAACAGGGAAACCTCTCTGAGGCTTTAACCCAGTATCAGCTGGTCCTGAAAAGTACAGAGGATTTGTATACGGTCTGGGAGCAGGTGCTTCATATTCAAACCAGTCTGGGTTTATATAAAGAAGCTGTAAAAACCGGAGACGCTGCACTGAACATTTATCCCAATCAAGCCATTCTTTACTATTATACTGCTTTTGCTTTGCATCGCGACAATCAAAACGGAGCTGCTATGGGCAATATCAAAACTGCCTTACAGCTGGATGGAGAAAATAAAGACCTTCAGGCACTGATCCTGGGGTTGCAGGGTGAAATCTTAATTGATGAGCAAAAATTTTCTGAAGCCAATGCTGCTTTTGATAAAGCTGTAGCGCTGGCTCCAACAAACTACCTGTTGTTAAATAACTATGCTTTTTATCTGGCATTAAGGAATCAGCATCTTGCCAAAGCAGAATCATTAGTTGCGAAAGCTGCTGCTGCAATGCCGGAAAACCAATCTGTTGCGGATACTTATGCACTGGTTCTGCTGAAACTGGAAAAATACGACCAGGCCAGGGTATGGGCAGAGCGGGCTTTACAAAATGAGGGCTCAAAGAATGGCTTGTATCTGGAGCATTATGGTGACATTTTATTCTTAAAAGGAGAAAAAGAACTGGCATTGATCCAATGGCAAAAAGCGAAGGAAGCGGGAAATGACTCCGAAAATTTAAACCGAAAGATCAATGAAAAGAAATATATTAAATAAAGTCTTGCTGCTGACTTTGCTGGCATTCACAATGGCCTGTAAGACAAAGAAGAAAGTGGTGGTGGTCCCTCCGGTTTCGGATTCTGTTGTGGTGGACCGTAAAAAGGCAGAAACACTACAGTTGTTGCAGCAAAAAGATGTGGCTTTTACAACTTTATCCTTAAAGGGGAAAGCCCGGCTGGAGATCAATGGTGTTTCCAACAACGTAAGTATGAATATCCGCATCAGGAAAGATGAGGGGATCTGGGTGAGTGTTACGGGCTTAATGGGAATTGAAGGGGCCAGGGCACTCATTACGCCGGACAGTATTAAAGTGATGAACAAGCTGCAGAGTGTATACCTGAAAAAACCATTTAGCTATGTGCACCGCTTTTCGAATAAACAGGTATCCTTTAAAATGCTTCAGGCGATTTTATCCGGAAATACCATTCCGGAACTTATGACTGAAAGTTCAGCCCTGCAGCTTGAGAACGGGGTCTGGGTATTACAGGGGGAGCAGGCAGAGCTTGGTTACCGGGTTCTATTCAATACCTTACTGAAGGTTTCAGAGAGCAATCTGAACGATCTGAAATCCTGGAAGGCGCTAAAGGTGGTTTACGGTGATTATCAAAATATGAACGGCACCTTATTTCCTACCAGTTTAAGTATCAATTCGATGGCGGGTACGCAGAAGATTAATCTGGATCTGGATTTTTCAAAAGTAGAAAGCAATGTTCCGGTAGAATTTCCGTTTAATGTTCCAGGTAAGTATGAAGTATTAAACTGATTTTTTTCATACTTTTGACGCAATGAAGCTAAATAAATTACTTTTACTCCTAATATTTGTATTATCCGCAACAATAGCCGTTGCGCAAAACAGTTCAGAGCTTAAAAGAAAAAAGGAAGCTATTCAACGTGAAATAGAACTCTTGCAGAGGAACCTTACCAAAACTGCAAAGAATAAGAAACTTACTCAAAGTCAGATTAATGCCTTAAACACGCAGATCAGTTTGATGCAGAATAAAATTGCGGTCATCAATTCCGAGATCAAAAATCTTGATAATCAGATTCATGAAAATACCAATACGGTAATTAATTTAAAGGGGCAGCTTTCGCAGCTCAAGAAAGAATATGCCGGTATGATCCGCTTCGCCCAGCGCAACCGGAATGCCTATGAAAAGATGATGTTTGTATTTGCCGCCAGTGATTTCAATCAGGCTTATAAGCGGATTAAGTACCTGCAGCAATTTGGGCAATACCGGAAGAAGCAGGCGGGATATATTCAGGGAACACAAAAAGACTTAAACTATAAGATTGTTGTTCTTGATAAAAATTTAAAGGAAAAAAGCAGCCTGCTCCATGAACAGGAGAATGAAAAAGATAAGCTGGGCAAGAATAAAAACGAACAGGCCCAGGTATTAAACAAAATCAGTAAACAGGAAAAGCAATACAAACAGGATATCGTTGCCCGTAAAAAGCAACAGGCACAGATTGACAGGAGTATCCGTGCAGCTATTGCCCGTGAGATTGCCATTGCAAAAAAGAAAGCCGAAGAAGCGGCCCGCGCGGCAGAAAGAGCTGCAGCTGCAAGAGCGGCTGCGGAACGTGCTGCTGCACTGGCTAAAGCTAAAGCTGAAAATAAACCTGCTCCGGCAGCAGTAGCAGCAAAACCTAAAACGGTGACTGCCAATAGCAGCAACAATTACCTGACTGCCACTCCGGAAGCGGCAAGGTTATCTGCCGCCTTTGAAAGTAACAGAGGCTCTCTGCCATGGCCGGTAGCAACTGGTACAACTACAGAGAGTTTCGGTAAACATAAAGAGGGGCAGGCTAGCTACGATAATGCAGGAATTACCATTCAGACCAATGAAGGTGCGGCGGTAAGGGCGGTATTTAACGGAAAAGTTACTAAAGTTGGAAATGCCCTAGGAAGGTATTATGTCCTGATCAAACACGGACAATTTTTTACCGTCTATCAGAACCTGAAATCGGTGAGCGTAGGGCAGGGAGACGATGTGAGTACTAAACAAACCATAGGTACCGTAGCTTCTTCAGGAGACATCCCTGAACTCCAGTTTCAGATCTACAGAGGAACAGTTGCGCAAAATCCTGCAGGATGGCTTTCCGGAAAATAGAGGATTGCGCGAGAAATGTTTATATTTGTATAACAGATTAAAAAATAGGGAGTAAAATGTATACAGGTACAGTATTGGAATTCTTAAATATGGGCGGTGGAGAGATCATGCTCATTCTGGCTGTAGTGCTTTTGTTATTTGGTGGTAAAAAATTACCTGAACTGGCACGTGGCTTAGGAAAAGGAATCCGTGATTTTAAAGATGCCTCGGAAGGCGTAAAGAGAGAAATCCATCGCAACATTAATTCCGTAGGTATAGTGGACGACATTGAGTCGGTTGTTAAGGACAATAACAATGACCGTCATCATCCAACTGAATCCAGCCTTGAAGAACAAATGTACCCGGGCAGTAACGCTGCCAAAGAAGGAATAGATTTAGATAAGAAGGAAGCTCTTGCTGATCATAGCAATGAAAATCCTAAAATAGAAACAGATAAAACACAACTTTAACTAAAATATCATGTCAAACCCCATAATGATTGCCGGTTTAGGAGGCACAGAAATCGCCGTTATTCTTGTCATTGTTTTGCTACTTTTCGGTGGTAAAAAAATTCCTGAATTAATGCGTGGTTTAGGTAAAGGTATTAAGGAATTTAAAGATGGAAAAGAAGGTGTGGATGGTACTGATACTACAGTAGAACACAACCGTACTAACAAACCTTTATAGGTTTTAGTCCATTTTTTAAATTTAACCTATTCTTGAAATTTGAAGAAGTATAGCTCCTTATCAGAGATACAATCCCTTATTGCTCAAAAAAAACTAAGTTTATCTGAGCTTCTGGATCACTATTTTAAGCAAATAGAAAGTCACCAACACCTCAATGCTTTTAATGAGGTGTTTTTTTATTCTGCGGCTGCCCAGGCTAAAGCGGTGCAGGAAAAGATAGATCTTGGAACTGCCGGCAAGCTGGCGGGGATGGTGATTGGTATAAAAGACAATATTTCCTATAAAGACCATGAGGTTACTGCTTCTTCCAAAATGCTGGAAGGCTTTATTTCTCCTTATTCTTCTACGGTTGCCGAACGTTTAATTGCCGAAGATGCCATCATCATCGGAAGGTTAAACTGTGATGAATTTGCAATGGGAGGTTCTAATGAGACTTCTTATTATGGCGTAGTAAAAAATGCAGCTGATACTTCACGTGTTGCCGGAGGTTCCTCCGGTGGATCTGCAGTAGCGGTACAGGCCGACCTTTGCTTATCCGCATTGGGAACCGATACCGGTGGTTCGGTCAGACAACCTGCTGCATTTTGCGGATGTATCGGATTGAAGCCTACTTATGGCCGGATCTCCAGATATGGTGTCATTGCTTATGCTTCTTCATTTGATCAGGTAGGTACCATTACTTCTTCCGTAAGTGATGCGGCTATTCTGTTGCAAGTGCTGGCCGGAGCAGATGACTATGACAGCACCGTATCGCAAAAAGCGGTGCCAGATTATGCTGCTGGTTTATTAACTGGTGGGGTAAAAAAGATTGCTGTATTGAAGGAAACGCTGGAAAGTGAGGCGCTTGATCCTGCAATTAAAGCATCTATATTACAAGCTATTGAGCGTTTTAAAAGTCAGGGGCATACGGTAGAGTACGTGTCTTTTGATCTGCTGGACTACCTCGTTCCTGCTTATTATGTATTAACTACTGCAGAAGCATCTTCAAACTTATCCCGTTATGATGGGGTTCATTATGGACACCGGAATACGGAAGCTGCCAATCTGAATGACCTGTATAAGACCTCCAGAGCAGAAGGCTTTGGCGAAGAAGTAAAACGAAGGATTCTTTTAGGAACTTTTGTGTTAAGCGCAGGATATTATGATGCGTACTATCAGAAAGCACAGCAGGTGAGGAGACTGATCCGTGAGAAAATGGAGCAGTTGCTGGTAGATTTCGATGTGATTTTAAGTCCGGTTACGCCAACGCCGGCTTTTAAAATCGGCGAAAATATTGAAGATCCGCTGGTCATGTACATGGCAGATATTTTTACTGTACTGGCTTCTCTGACCGGAATTCCGGCAATCGCAATTCCTTTGGGCAATAATCAGGAAGGATTACCGTTAAGTTTACAGCTTATGGCAAAGCACTTTAAGGAGCAGGAACTACTTTCCCTGTCCCATACATTTTTAACCTAGACCCATGTCACCACACATTGCCTATGAAAATAAATGTACTTTTTGCATCCTGTATTTTAGCACTAACCAGCTTTTCAGCAATTGCTCAGCAACCTAAGGATTTAATCATTAACGATACAGTTCCTGTCCCGGTTTTACCGGAAACCCCAAGTTTTTATAATCACAATTACGGTTATAAGTCCAGATTGGACTCCATTCAGAAAATGGTTCCGCTCAGTTATAATGAGCATGTACAGAAGTACATCGACATCTATAGCGGAAGAAAAGACATGATGGGAAAGATGATCGGTCTTTCCGAATACTATTTCCCCGTTTTTGAAAAGGCATTAAAATATTATAATATTCCTGAGGAAATTAAATACCTCCCTGTCATAGAGTCTTCTATGAATGCACATGCGGTATCCAGGGTTGGTGCAACCGGTCTCTGGCAGTTCATGTTTGCTACGGCAAAAGATTATGGACTGAATATGGATAATTTTGTAGATGAAAGAAAAGACCCCATTCAGGCTAGCTATGCGGCGGCAGCTTACTTCAGAGATGCTTACGAAGAACTGGGCGACTGGCTTCTGGCGATTGCGGCCTATAACTGCGGGATGGGAAATGTGAAAAGAGCGATGGTGAAAGCCGATTCTCAGGACTTTTGGGAGATCAGAAGGTATCTTCCAACGGAAACCAGAAATTATGTGCCTGCTTTTATCGCAGCAATTTATGTGATGAACTATCCTGGTCAGCACCAGATTAAAGCACAAAAATCTCCATTCGTTAAGAGTACGGACACCATTCATGTAAACAGATTTGTTTCTCTTCCTAAGTTGGCAGAAGCATTGAGTATGGATGAAGGTGCTTTATGTAGTCTGAACCCATCTTATAAGAAGAAGATTGTTAACGGAACGGAAATTGAGCCCAAGCGGATCATTATTCCTAAAGTGAACATGGCGCAGTTTGCACAGATTTATGATGTTCTAAACAATACAGAGCTGGATGTGAACCCAAATGTCGTACTGGCTTCTAATGACGACCGTAGAAGGAAAAAGATAGTGGAACGCCCATTGGTTGCTGTTTCTTATCATAAAGTCAGCCCCGGACAAACACTCAGCGCAATTGCGGATAAATACCATGTAGAAGTTCAGGATCTAAAAGTCTGGAACGGACTTAAGAGCTCCTCGATTGTACCGGGACAAAAGCTCAAAATTCATAATCCTCAGTCCTCGAAAAAACGAAAAATGGCTATAAAAGGCTAGTAATCCTCTGTCAGTCGGCTTTCCTTTTTTATTTCTGGGCTAATTAAAAGATTGTAACTTTGGCCCTTTATAAATGAACTGATTTATGAGTAAAATTAACAGGAAGCAAGATGCTTTGGACTACCACTCGCAAGGGCGACCGGGGAAAATACAGGTAATACCTACAAAACCAACTAATTCTCAGAGAGATCTGGCACTGGCGTATTCACCGGGTGTAGCTGAACCTTGTCTAAAAATAGCAGAAAACACAGAAGATGTTTATAAATATACAGCAAAGGGAAACCTGGTAGCTGTAATCAGTAATGGAACGGCTGTTTTAGGCCTTGGCGATATTGGTCCTGAAGCGGGTAAACCTGTAATGGAAGGTAAAGGTCTTCTCTTCAAGATTTTTGCCGATATCGATGTTTTTGACTTAGAACTGGATACCAAAAACGTTGATGATTTTGTTAAGATCGTTAAAGCCCTGGAGCCTACTTTTGGCGGGGTAAACTTAGAAGATATTAAAGCACCTGAGTGTTTTGAAATTGAACGTCGTCTAAAAGAGGAGATGAATATCCCTGTAATGCACGATGATCAACATGGAACAGCCATTATTTCTGCAGCGGCATTGATCAATGCCTGCGAATTGCAGAAAAAGAAAATGGATAAGATTAAGATTGTGGTGAATGGTGCCGGTGCCGCCGCGATTTCCTGTACCCGTCTTTATGTTTCTTTAGGTGCTAAAAAAGAAAACATCGTGATGTGCGACCGTAATGGCGTAATCCGTGATAACCGGGAGAACCTGGATGCTATTAAAGCAGAATTTGCGACTTCAAGAGAACTGACTACACTTGCGGATGCCATGAAAGATTCTGATGTATTCATCGGTCTTTCTTCAGCGGATTGTGTAACGGTAGAGATGTTGAAATCGATGGCGAAAAACCCAATCGTTTTTGCAATGGCAAATCCTAATCCGGAGATTGCTTATGAGCTGGCCATCAGTTCCCGTAAGGATTTGATTATGGCAACAGGTCGTTCTGACTATCCTAACCAGGTGAACAATGTGCTGGGCTTCCCATACATCTTCAGAGGGGCTTTGGACGTAAGGGCAACAAGCATCAATGAGGCGATGAAAATTGCTGCAGTGAAGGCAATTGCGGAGCTGGCAAAGAAATCCGTTCCTGAGGCTGTAAATATGGCCTACAATGAAAAGAATATTAAATTCGGCAAAGACTATATCATTCCGAAACCAGTGGATTTGCGTCTGATGACCAATGTTTCTTCTGCAGTGGCTAAAGCGGCAATAGAATCAGGTGTGGCACGCAAAGTGATTACCGATTGGGATGCTTATACAGAAGAGTTGAAACAACGTCTGGGAATGGATGATGCCATTATGCGTGCCATTACCAACAAAGCGAAGTCTGACCCTAAACGGGTGGTGTTTACAGAGGCCGATAATTATAAAATCCTGAAGGCAGCTCAGATTGTAAAAGATGAAAATATTGCCATTCCAATTCTATTGGGAAATAAAGAAATCATCAAACAAATCATTGAAGAGAATGCTTTGGAACTGGATGGCGTGGAAATCATGGATCCTTTCTTAGAGCCGGAGCGCATGAAAAAATATGCGGACGCTTTGTATCAAAAGAGACAAAGAAGAGGCGTAACTCTATTTGAAGCCAATAAATTTTTGCGTGACAGGAATTACTTCGGTGCTTCTATGGTAGAATTTGGTGAAGCAGATGCCATGATTTCTGGTCTGACCAAAAATTATGTGTCTACAATTAAGCCGGCTTTACAGGTGATCGGTACTGAGCCAGGTGTAAACCGGGTTGCAGGAATGTACATGATGATGACCAAAAAAGGACCTGTATTTTTTGGTGATACTACCGTAAATGTAGACCCTACTGTAGAGGAATTGGTAGACATTACTTTGTTGCTGGAACGCGCAGTACGTAAGTTCAATATTCAACCTAGAATTGCCTTACTTTCGTACTCAAACTTCGGTTCGAACGAAGGAATAGTACCTGAAAAAGTAAGAAAAGCAGTAAAAATTCTTCATGAAAAGCATCCTGATATTATCGTGGACGGCGAAATGCAAGGAAATTTTGCAATTAACAATTCTTTGCTGAAAGATAACTTTCCTTTTAGTAGCTTAGTAGATGCTCCCGCAAATACTTTGGTATTCCCGAACCTGGAGTCCGGAAATATTGCTTACAAACTGTTGCAGGAATTAGGCGGCGCTGAAGCTGTCGGCCCAATTTTGTTAGGATTGAACAAACCTGTTCATATTGTTCAGTTGGGTAGCTCGGTTCGTGAGATTGTAAATATGGTTACTTTAGCAGTTCTTGATGTTCAGTCGAAAGAACAGGAGGCAAATGCTAAAAAAGGCGGTTTATTAAAAAGAATAACTAAGAAATAAGGAATTATGTTTGAATATATTGATGGTAAGCTGACCTTTAAATGCCCCGCTTATATTGTAGTGGAGGCCGGAGGAATTGGTTACCATATCAATATTTCACTGAATACTTATAGCAGTCTGGCTGATGTGGAACGTTGCAAGGTTTATACCTGGCTCCATGTGAAAGAAGATGCGCATACTTTATACGGATTTGCAGATGAGGGAGAGCGAAGGCTCTTCCTTCATCTGATCTCTGTTTCCGGAATCGGACCGAATACGGGTAGGATGATGCTTTCTTCAATTACCCCTACGGAAATTCAAACGGCTATTGTGAATGGTGATTTGCCTTTAATCCAGCGGATTAAGGGAATTGGAGTGAAATCTGCACAGCGCCTGGTGCTGGAATTGCAGGATAAATTGAAAAAAGAAGGTACGGGATCATTGATCGCGGCACCTCTGAATAATACTGTTAGAGAAGAGGCTTTATCAGCTTTGATGATGCTCGGGTTTGCAAAGCAGCCTGCAGAGAAATCAATTGATAATGCAGTGAAAAACGGTGGAGTGGACTTATCAGTAGAACAAATGATTAAAATAGCTTTGAAGAACTTATAACCTTACCCTTGAAAACCATATTAACGCTCATCCTTATTCTTTTTTTCTGCCTTGGCGGACAGGAAGGATTTTCGCAGACAGTTCCGCCTGGAAAAAGAACAGATACCACCAAGAATTCCTTCAGTCTGAAGGAAAAACAAAGACTAGGCCTCCGCAATCTGAGCAACTCTTTTAAACCCCTTCCCGAAAATGTGAAGCGGGAAGTAGAATATGATGCAAAAAACAGAAGGTACATCATCAGGCAGATGATTGGTAACCGCCTTTTTGCTCCTCCTCAGTATCTGACCATCGAAGAATACCAGCGTCTGGTGAACAGTGAGATGAAGCGCGATAACTGGCGGATGTACTCCAATGAAGAATTAAATGAAGTCAGAAAAAATGGGTTCATTCCAAGCCTTAAAATAAACAGTAAGGCTTTTGAACGTATTTTTGGTGGCACAACTATAGATATTCAACCTCGTGGAGAGGCGGAACTCACTTTTCTGGGCAGGATCAATAAAAATGAAAACCCTTTGTTTAACGAACGCCAGCGCGTTCAGTCGAACTTTGATTTTAACCAGCGTATCCAGATGGATGTGATCGGTAATATCGGTACCCGTATGAAAATCAATATGAACTACAATACAGAGGCTCAGTTTGATTTTGAAAACCAGATAAAACTGGATTATACCGGAGGAAAAGACGACATCATCCAGAAGATCGAAGCGGGAAATGTAAGCTTGCCGCTGAACACCACATTGATCAATGGAACACAGGCTTTATTTGGGGTTAAAACGCAATTACAATTTGGTAAACTGAGTGTCAGTTCGGTTTTCTCCCAGCAAAAATCTCAATCCAGGGAAATCCGCATCAATAACGGTGCTCAGCAAAATGAATTCAGGTTGAGTGCGGATAATTATGAGGCGAACAAACATTATTTCTTAGCCCATTATTTCCGCAACAATTACAATAAAACGCTGGCTACACCACCTACCATTACTTCCGGTGTGCTGATTACGAAAGTGGAGGTCTGGATTACCAATAAAACAGGAAACACACAGGATTCAAGGGATGTGCTTGGATTTATTGACCTGGGTGAAAATGCGCCTTATAATCCGACCATTCCAGGCGGAGGATCTGCATTGCCTTCCGGGTTTGACAATCCTCAGTTTCCAAGGCAATCGAATCAGCTTTTGTCGCAATTGCCTCCCGATGCGCGCCAGACAAATTCAAATGCGGTCATCTCTTTCTTTGCTGCAAACGGGGGAACAGATAATTACGCCAAACTGACTTATGCCAGAAAGCTGGCAGACAGAGAATATACTTTCCATCCGCAATTGGGTTATATTTCCCTGAACAACGCATTAAATACGGATGAAGTCCTGTCTGTTGCCTATCGTTATACCTACCGTGGGGTGGAGTATCAGGTCGGAGAGTTCTCTACAGATGTATCTTTTGATCAGGCTTCGCCAAAGGTTTTGTATACCAAGTTGTTGAAAAACGAAACGACAAAAACAAAGCTGCCTACCTGGGACCTGATGATGAAAAACATTTATTCTATCGGTGGTTATCAAATCAGTCCGATGAATTTTAAGCTGGACATCTTCAGGATTGATGACAAGACAGGGGTGGAAAAGCCCTATATTGATGAGGGGGAAAAACTGGATGCTGACCGCAGGCCTTTAAAGAATAAGCAATGGATTCAGGTGGTTGGTTTAGACCGTTTGAATCAGCAGAAAGAAAGAAGTCCGGATGGAGTTTTTGACTTTGAAGCAGAGAACAGGCCTTTTGGCTCTAACCAGAATATTTCCTTTAATACGCCAATCAACAATAACAACAATGGTGGAAATACAAATGGATCCAATACCAATCTGAGTAATTTCTCCACCAATACCAGCAATGGTTATGTCACGATAGATCCATTGAACGGAAGGATCATTCTTCCTTTAATTGAGCCTTTTGGTAGAGATCTGGCAGACCAGTTTAGTCCGACAGAACAGGCACTTGTAGACAAGTACACCTATACCGCTTTGTACGACTCGACTAAGGTTATTGCCCAGCAATTGTTTACCAAGCAAAACCGATATGTGATTAAAGGAGCTTATCAAAGTCAGGTAGCTTCAGAATTCAGTTTAAATGCAATCAATGTTCCTGAGGGTTCAGTAAAGGTATTTGCGGGAACAATTCCTCTTCAGGAAGGGGTGGATTATACGGTGGATTACCAGGGAGGAAGGGTCAGAATTTTAAATACTGCAATCCTGATTTCTGGTCAGCCTATAAAGATTTCTACAGAAAATAATGAGCTTTTTGGTTTACAGCAACGTTCCCTGTTTGGAACGCGTCTGGACTATAAGGTAAACAATAAGCTGAACCTGGGAGGTACCATTATGAACCTCACAGAAAAGCCGCTTACGCCAAAAGTAAACCTTGGGGAGGAACCGATCTCTAATACGATGTGGGGATTGGACCTGAACTATAGTTCTCCTTCCAGGTTCCTGACAAAACTGGTGGATAAGTTACCTTTCCTTTCTACAAAAGTTCCTTCCAGTTTTACATTCTCCGGAGAGTTTGCGCAATTAATTCCGGGACACCCGTCGGCTCTGAATTTTGGTGGCAAGAAAGGTGGGGTAAGTTACCTGGATGATTTTGAAGCATCCCGCTCTATCATTGACCTGAAAAGTGCAATGGCATGGCAGTTGTCTGGTACGCCTCAAATGTTTTCTGAATCCTCAAGGATTGATGACCTGAGCTATGGCTTTAACAGGGCACAGATTGCTTTTTATAATATAGATCCTGTGTTTTACAACAGGAGCGATGCGACGCTTCCTGCGGCATTGAGGAATAACAAAAACGAGCTTTCCAATCACTATGTCCGCCAGGTGGTGGAACAGGAGGTTTTTCCGTTTAAAGAAATCGGAACGGGACAGCCCTTTGCGTTACCAACTTTAGACGTTGCATTTTATCCAACGGTTCGTGGTCCTTACAATTATACGCCTAACGGATTTAATGCCAGCGGTGCGTTGAATAATCCCCGTAGTCGCTGGGGTGGTTTATTCAGAAGAATTGAGACCAATGATTTCGAAGCGCTGAACATTGAGTTTATTGAGCTTTGGGTAATGGATCCTAACATTTATAAACCTAATTCAGCAGGTGGAGACCTGTATTTTAACATCGGTAACATTTCTGAAGATATTTTAAAAGACGGGCGTAAATCACTGGAGAATGGCTTACCGGCAGATGGTGATCCTTCTAAATTTGATGAAACCAACTGGGGAAGGGTACCAAAGCTGCAGCCGGTAGTTCAGGCTTTCGACAATGACCCGAATGCGAGAAGAACACAGGATGTTGGTCTGGATGGAATGGGCAATGCTGATGAACAGCAGAAATTTGCCACATTGATCAATCAGATCAAAGGACAGCTCAATCCTGATGCTGCTGCACAGATTGAAAAGGATCCTTCATCTGATGATTACACTTATTTCAGGGGACCGGAACTTGACCGTGAAAATGCAGGGATCTTAAAGCGGTATCAAAAATATAACGGAACAGAAGGAAACTCTAAAACTGCACAGCAATCGCAGGCAGAGTTAGGTGTGGAAAATTCTGCTTCAACTTCTTTACCTGATGGAGAAGACATTAACAGAGATAACAATATGACGCAGTCTGATGAGTACTTCCAGTACAAAGTATCGATGCGTCCGGGAGACCTGATGGTTGGGCAGAACTTTGTGACCGATAAGGTGACTTCACAAGTGAAATTGGCGAACGGGCAGACACAACCGGTTACCTGGTATCAGATCCGCATCCCTCTGGCACAACCGACAGATAAAGTTGGAGGTATTCAGGATTTTAAATCTATCCGTTTCATCCGGATGTTCCTGACTGACTTCGCAGATACTACCGTATTGAGGTTTGGAAAGATTCAATTGGTTAGGGGAGAATGGAGACAATATAATGCCAGTAACGAAGCCTCACAAACTATTGTTGATCCTGCTTTGGGAACAATTATGCCTGATAAATCTAAAATTGAGGTGGCTACAGTAAACATAGAGGAAAACGGTAAACGTACACCGATCCCTTATGTGATCCCTCCCGGAATTGAGCGGGAACGTGACTTCAGCAATTACCGTGGAGATACCCGTCAGAATGAGCAGTCTTTATCGGTAACGATCAAGGAGCTTCGTGATGGTTATGGCCGCGCTGCATTTAAAACTGCCTTTAACGATTTCAGGTCATATAAACATCTGGAAATGTATATCCATGCAGAATCGCTTGGCCCAAATGTCTTAAATGACAATGACCTGAGTGCATTTTTACGTATTGGTACAGATAATCAGGATAACTACTACGAGTATTCACAGCCTTTAAGTGTGACACAACCGGGAACAAGTGATCCTAACCGCATCTGGCCGGAACAGAATAAGATGGACATTTCTCTGGAGCTGTTCCAGAAAGCGAAGCTGGCGAGAAATAATGCAAAGACCAATACAGGAGCTCCATGGCCAATCAATATTCCTTTTAACTACATCATCGACGGTAAGGTGATTACCGTAAAGGGACAGCCGGATATGAGTAAGGTAAGGGTATATATGCTGGGGGTAAAGAACCCTTATAAAAACATCAACGGAAATGATGATGGCCTGGATAAAAATGCGATTATCTGGTTTAATGAACTTCGCTTAACGGAATTTGATGAGCGCGGCGGTTGGGCAGCTACAGCCAGACTGAGCGCGAAACTGGCTGACTTTGCGGATGTGAATGTTTCGGGAAGTAAATCGACAATTGGATTCGGTTCTCTGGAGACCCGGGTAAGTGAAAGAAACAGGGCCGATAATGTCTTTTTTGATATTTCTTCCAGTATGGAGTTGGGTAAATTTTTCCCTAAGAAAACAGGGATCAAGGTACCGATGTTTGTCAGTTATTCCAGTCAGGTGAGTACCCCTCAGTACAATCCGAGTATGCCGGATATTGAATTGAAAAATGCACTGGATGTAGCTACAAAATCAGAAAGAGACTCGATTCTGAACTTTGCACAGGACTTTACCACCAGAAGTAGTATCAACTTTACCAATGTCAGAAAAGAAAGAACAAACCCTGAGCAAAAACCAAAGGTCTGGGATATTGAGAACTTTAATGTCAGTTATGCTTATACCAAGTATGCCCACAGGGATTTTATTGTAGAGAACAACTTCCAGAAAACATACCGTGGTTCCCTGGCTTATAATTATGCCGGACCTGCAAAAAGCTATGAGCCTTTTAAAAAGCTGATCAAATCGAATAGCCTGGCGTTATTAAAGGACTTCAATTTTAGCCTGATGCCTACGGCAATTAATTTCAGGATTGATGTGGACCGTTTCTACTCAGAGAACAGTCTGAGAAATAACGACCCTTTGAATTCTATTCCGGTGAATACGACCTTTAATAAGAATTTCCTGGTATCAAGGGTGTATGGAATTGCCTGGAACTTAAGCAAGTCGCTGACCCTGGATATTGACGCGACAAACTATTCGATCATCGATGAGCCTTATGGCAGAATTGAAGGATTGAAAAGAGATACCTTATGGCAGAATATGATGAGGTTAGGCAGAACAACAGATTACAGCCATAACCTGAACATTACTTATGCGCTGCCAATAAACAAGATCCCGGGGATGGACTGGGTGAATGTGGCTACCCGCTACGGAACAAATTTCAACTGGCAGACAGAGCCGCTTTCTACCTTGAGAGATCCGAACATCAATCTTGGAAATACGGTGCAAAACTCCAGAACGATTCAGATTAACCCGACATTTAACCTGGCTTCACTTTACAATAAGTTTGGTTTCATCAGAAAATCCGGTTCCGGTGCTACTCAGACCGGCTCGAGCGTATGGGTAGACCTGCTAACCAGTGTTAAGAATGTGGTAGGTGCTTTTACGCAAACCAAGGGAACTTACCTGCCGGGTTATCTGCCTAAAACAAATGTTTTCGGAATAGACAATGCAACAGGTGCACCGGGATTGGGATTTGTACTGGGAAGTCAGCGGGACATCAGGGAAGAAGCGCTGAGAAGAGGTTGGATCACCACCGATACGTTGCAATCTCAGCTTTACATCAATACCCTGAGAGAAGACCTGAGTTTAACGAGTTTGATTGAACCGATCAAAGACCTGACCATTACCCTGACGGCGAACAGGAATAAGACGATGAACTATTCTACGAATTTCAGGTTTGATGACCTGACCAAAGAATTCCAGAATTTCAGCCCGTTTACCACTGGCGATTACAGCATTTCCTTTATTAGTCTTGGAACGGCATTTTCTGAAAAATCAGGGAATACGGTTTCGAAGCTGTTCAATGAATTCATGTCCAACAGGCAGGTAATTTCACAACGTTTAGGTGCTTTGAATCCAAATTCTTCAGGAACGAGGGAGGGATATGCAGATGGTTACGACAGAAATGCCCAGGATGTAGTTATTTCTGCGTTCCTGGCTGCTTACTCCGGAAAGAGTGCTGCTTCGTCCAGCCTGAACTCTATGCCGAAGATTCCATTGCCGAACTGGCGTTTGAATTATAGGGGGCTAACCAGGATCGCTTATCTTGCGGAGCACTTCAGTTCTATTGATTTAAGACATGCTTATCGCTCGGTATACAGCATCAACAGTTTTAACTCCTTGCTGAAATATGAGGAGCGAAACGGCGGGGTGAGCAGCAGAGATAAGAACGATAACTTCCTGCCCCGGTTCCAATATGCACAGGTAACCATTGCAGAGCAGTTCTCTCCGCTGATTGGAGTAGATACCCGGTTAAAGAATAACCTGACTGCAAATTTTGAGATCGGCAGAACACGTTTATTAGGCTTAAGCCTGTCCAACAGCCAGCTGGCACAACTTACGGAGAATAACATGGTATTTGGTCTGGGCTATCGTACCACGAAGTTCAGGTTCCCTTTTGGATTGTTTAAACAATTGAAGATGGACAACAATATGGATTTTAAACTGGATGTTGCCATCAGGGACAATAAGACAGTGATCTATCGTGCGGACATTCTGGAAGCAGAAGTTTCCTCAGGTGCAAAGAACATCACCTTAAGGCCAAGTGTGGATTATATCCTGAACCAACGTTTTAATGTAAGGGTGTTCTATGATTCTAACATTACCAAACCATATACTTCTCAGACCTTCAATACTTCATTCAGTAATTTTGGATTTAGTTTGAGAGTGACCTTGAATTAGATAAAAGTTTTTGTTTTGTCGTTTATTGCGCGCATATTTTCTTAAAAAAATATGCGCTTTTTGTTGGCTTCTGTTTTAATATGATTTTATAAGTGGTTTGTGCTTTATGTTGAGCATTTATTGATTTTGTGAGGAAATGTGTTTACAAAATTTTTAATCAAAACATGTATGTATGAAAATAATTACAATTAATGTGTAATTAATGTTGTTTAGTTGTTGTTTCTCTTGTTTGAGAACCATATTTTTATTAAAAACCATAAATTATGAAAACAACTTTATTGAAAGGGTTTGTCGCGGCCGGAATGTTTCTTGCTGTAATTTCAAGTACAACAAGTGCTGAGGCCCAACTGATCGACCCTCCTAGACCTCCTATTACGAACACCATTCATTCGGGCTATGCGCCGATTTCTTTTTATGCTCAAAGAGGTGGGCAAAACACTTTAATTGTGCGGTCTAATAGCGGACAGTATTCCCTGTACATTCAGCAGGATGGAAATCTTGTGTTATATAATAATTCCAAAGGAATTTGGAGTACCGGTGTTAGCCAGGTGCTCAACCAGGGGTATTTGGTTAGTTTCAGCCAGGATGGAAGAATTACTTTAACAGCAAGTCCTAGTGGATTTAAGATGTGGGAGTCACCAATACCCGAGTATGGGGGTTTCTACTGGATTCTTCAGGATGATGGTAACTTTGTAAGGTATAGCCATAATGGCGGATCTATCTCAACCAGAACTCATGGTGGTAAAAACAGGCAAAGTGGATTGATTAATTAAGAGCAGGAAAAACAACATGTTGAAATAACTTCAACATGTTGTTTTTCTATTAAGTGACCTAAGTATATCATTTTTGCCTCTGACCGGGCATTTTTCTCAGGATTTGTCCTGGCAGATGTTCAGGGCATAAGGAAGCTTCAAATTTTGTTAACACAAATAAATATGAATACTTATAAATAATAGTAAATTCGCAGAGGATTAGGCGTGTTTTTTTGCTGATTCCTAACAAAGTGACACATGATTTTTGTGCGTAACTAATTTATTATTAATATTATATAAAATGAATTTTCCATCAGAACTAAAGTACACTAAAGACCACGAATGGGTTAAGGTTGAAGGTAACGAGGCCTATATCGGTATTACTGATTTCGCACAGCGTGAGTTAGGTGATATTGTATACATCGATATTAATACAGTGGGTGATGAAGTAGGTAAAGATGATGTTTTCGGAACAGTTGAAGCTGTTAAAACCGTATCTGACCTTTTCATGCCGGTAACTGGAACCGTATTGGAAACTAACCCGGAATTGAATGACAATCCTGAGCTGGTAAATTCTGATCCTTATGGAAAAGGATGGATGGTTAAAGTGACCATCTCTGATGCTGCACAGGTAGACGGATTGTTAGATGCTGACGCTTACAAAGCCCTTGTTGGAGCTTAGTCAATGAACAGGGCTAAAGAGTTAAAATACCAGATCTGGACGATCATCTGGACCGTTGTTATTTTGATCCTTTGCAACATACAAATGCCTGCCTCTAATGGGACAGGCTTTTTTTTTGAAGGATTTGATAAAATGGTCCATTTGGGCTTCTTCTTTGTGCTGACCGTATTGTTATTATATGGAAAGATCAGGTATCAGCACAGTTATCGTTTCCGGTCGCTGACAATATTTAAGATCATCCTGATGACGGCTGCCCTGGGTGGGGCGATTGAGCTTTTACAATGGAAAATATTTACCTACAGATCTGCTGAATGGTGGGATTTTACCTGCGATATGTTTGGCGTATTTATGGCTGTTTTCAGCTTTTTACTTTTGCATAAACCTCATCAACATGAAAAAGAACATCAGTAAAATGATTTTACTTTTGCTGGTGCTGGCCGCCAGTGGCTGCAGTATTTTTAAGCCTGGCTGTAAGTGCCCTCCGGTAAGTTACCGGAGCTATCCGCAGCGTTAAAAGCAGAAGTATCCATTATGTTACTTTGCCATGACTTTCTGATTGCAGAAATCAGGTGATATCTACTTTAAAGCCCTTTTAGAGAAGGGTAGTCTTGAGGTCTTTATTTGGAACTATTATAAATTAAGACTAAATTGCGCTTTGTTCAGGGAAGGAATAAGGTATCTCCCTAAAGCGTTAAAATAAATTTATAAAGATGAAACTTTCACAATTGAATCCGGGAGAACGAGGCACTATTGTGGCATTTACAGATTTGGAGATGTCAGTCAAACTAATGGAGATGGGTTGCTTGCCCGGAGAAGTTGTAGAAGTCGAACGTTTTGCGCCGCTTGGCTGTCCGATCGCGATTCGTGTAGCGGGTTATCAACTTTGTTTACGTAAAAACGAAGCATCTATTATTATAATTCAGTAGTGATTTGGCAAAGGATTTGAAAATAGCGCTGGTTGGGAATCCCAATACAGGCAAGTCTACTCTTTTTAATCTGCTTACCGGATTAAATCAAAAAATTGGAAACTTTCCGGGGATTACCATAGATAAGAAAGTAGGTTACTGCAAGCTTCCGGATGGTAAACAGGCGGAGATCATTGACCTTCCGGGAACCTATAGCCTTTATCCAAAAAGCAAAGATGAAAGTATTGTCTTCCAGGTTCTGGCCGACAAAAATAATGCGAGTCATCCGGATATCGTAGTGTTGATTGCGGATGCAACCAACCTGAGAAGAAACCTGTTGCTTTATACACAGGTTGCGGATCTGGAGATCCCAATGGTACTGGCCTTGAACATGACGGACATGGCCAGGAAGGAGGGAATCAATATTGATGTCAATAAACTTTCCGAAAGATTGGGAATTCAGGTTGTGGCCATCTCCGCAAGGAGCAACGCAGGTCTGGATGAACTAAAAAAAGCCATTAACAATACCACTTCCATAGCAACCCAGTTGAAAGGGGCCGATATTCTTGCATTGGCACCCGAGGCGATTGAGGCGACTAAAAAGAGAATCGGGACCGAAAATGATTATTTTGCTTTGCAGATATTGCATCAGCACCAGCATTTAGCCGACTTTACCGAGGTAGATCATGCTGCCTTTGATCAGATCCGGAAAGCAAATAATTTTGAAACGTCCACATTACAGACAGCAGAAACGATCGCCCGTTACCGTCATTTAGGAACAGTCCTTAGCGGGGTAATTGAGGATACAGGCGCAGCCAGGAAATTTGCTTTCAGTGATAAAATTGATGCGGTACTTACCAATAAGTTCTGGGGCTTTCTGATCTTTATCGGTATTCTCTTTTTTATTTTTAATGCTATTTTCTCCTGGTCTCAGTACCCGATGGAGATGATTGAAACCATTTTCGCCAGGCTGGGGGAATTGGGACATGAGTATTTGCCGGAAGGTGTGCTCAGTAGTTTATTATTGGATGGGGTATTGGCCGGACTAGGCGGGATTGTTGTTTTCATCCCTCAGATTGCCATTCTCTTTGCTTTTATCTCCATTCTTGAAGATACGGGGTATATGGCCAGGGTGACCTTTTTGATGGATAAGATCATGAGAAAATTTGGTCTGAGTGGAAAGTCAGTAGTCCCGATGATCGGAAGCATTGCCTGTGCGGTTCCTTCTATCATGAGCGCCAGGACGATTGAAAGCTGGAAAGACCGCATCATTACCATTATGGTTGTTCCATTGGTGAGCTGTTCGGCCAGATTGCCGGTATATACGCTATTGATTGGTCTGGTGGTCCCGGAAAAAACAGTTTGGGGATTCATCAACCTACAGGGATTAACCTTAATGGGAATGTACCTGATCAGTATTCTTGCTGCAGTATTGGTTGCCTTTGTGATGAAAATTATATTGAAGGCAAAAGAGAAATCTTATTTTATTATGGAGTTACCGGTATACCGGGCGCCACGCTGGACGAATGTACTCTATACCATGTATGAGAAATCCAAGACTTTCGTTCTTGAGGCGGGTAAGGTGATCATTGCGATCTCTATTGTGCTGTGGGTCATGTCTTCTTACGGACCTTCAGACCGGTTTGAAGCCATCGATAAAAAATATGCCGCTATAGAGGCTCAAAAAGATAGCGTACAGATTTCCACGCTGGAAAGAGATAAGTCTGCTGAGCGCCTTGAAAATTCTTATGCAGGAATTTTAGGACATGCCATAGAACCCGTCATCAGGCCTTTAGGTTTTGACTGGAAGATTGGCATCGCCCTGATCACTTCATTTGCAGCCAGAGAAGCCTTTGTGGGAACCATGGCGACCATTTACAGTGTGGAAGGGGGAGATGAAAATGTGGTAAAAATCCATGACCGCATGAAGGCTGCAAAAAATCCGGTTACCGGTTTGCCTGTGTTCACCTTTGCGACAGGATTTTCGTTGATGCTGTTTTATGCTTTTGCCATGCAGTGTATGAGTACGGTAGCCGTAGTATACCGGGAAACGAAATCATGGAAATGGCCGCTGATACAACTGGTGTATATGACTGCAATGGCTTATGTGGCCAGTTTGATTGCTTATCAGCTTTTAAAATAATATATTGAACTATTAAATGCAATGGTATCATGAATGAAAGAATGGAAAAATTGCTCAATGAGCAGGTTAATTTAGAAATGTATTCCGCTAATGCCTATTGGGCAATGTGTTCCTGGTTTTCAGACAAGGACCTGGATGGATTTGCTAACTATTTTAAAGTTCAGGCAAAAGAGGAACTTTTTCATGCGGAGAAACAATTCAACTATATTCATGATGTTGGAGGAAAGGTAACAATTGGAGCGATTCAACAGCCTGAATCTAACTTTACTTCCGTGCTGGAGGTTTTTGAGATCACCCTGGCGCATGAAAAGGCAGTTACAAAAAGCATTGGAAATCTGATCAAAGCAGCCTTTGAGGAAAATGATTTTGCTACACATACCTTTTTACAGTGGTTTGTTACCGAGCAGGTAGAGGAAGAAGCTACGGTATCTCAGATCATCAGTAAGCTGAAGATGATCGGGGACAACTCCTCCGCGCTATATCTTTTGAATACAGAGCTGGCCCAAAGAACATTTAATGCCGCTACCGGCGGTGCTTCCTAAGCCTTCGGCTATTATCGGCTTTTAATTAATTTCCTTATCTTGGAGGATTGAAAAAGGAAGAGATTTTAGCACAGTATATGCCTCCAGGGGCGGCGCCAATTATTGCGAAGTGGATAGATTATTTTCAATGTGAATTTAAAATATCTAAAAACAGAGCGACGAAGCTTGGTGATTACCGGCACCCTTATAAGAATTTAGGGCATAAAATATCAGTCAATAATGACCTGAATGCCTATGCTTTTCTTGTTACTACGGTACATGAGTTTGCCCATCTGCTGACCTGGAATGACCATAAGAATAAAGTGAAACCCCACGGTGCGGAATGGAAGCATAATTTCAAACGCATGATGGCTCCCTTTATTGAACAGCAAATCTTTCCTAATGATGTTCAGCAGGCGATAGTGAGTTACCTGAATAATCCTTCTGCAGCAAGCTGCACCGATCTTAAACTATCCCGTGCTTTGAAAAAGCACGACTTGCCTAAGGATGCTTCCAGACTGGAAGAACTGCCTCTGGATGCCGTATTTACGATAAAGGACGGACGTCAGTTCAGAAAGGGTGAAAAGCTGAGAAAAAGATACCGTTGTCTTTGCCTGACCAATGGTAATGTCTATTTGTTTAATCCTTTGGCAGAAGTAACCTTAGCCGCTACAGGGACATAAACAGCCTCTTTATCTTCTACTTTCCATTTAAAATTAAGTTTTTCATTTCTAAAGTTTCCAGGCATGGCTTTGATACTGTCAATGAATGCATCAGTTTCTCTTACCAGGATACTGGCCGTATAGCCATTCTGGGCCTTGCTTTTCAATTGAATGATGTTCTCATCCGGAATGTCAATAAACTGATCAAATACCATCTCATATTGATCGTTCCCGGCAATTGCTTCATCAAGCGTTCTGACATTTTGTTTGTAGCCCTCTTCCCGGATGGAGTTGTCTCTGATAGATTTAACCGATAAATATGGCCTGGTTAAAAGCTCAGACATGGAACTCCCTTTGCGCTGTTCTTTACTGAAGGCGATGTTATTCCTGAGAAATACCCGGGTATCTGTATATTCATTGCCGGATTTATTCCTTTCCTGTACGAGGATTAAACTGTCATTTTTAAAGTAATACTTTTTAGTTCTGCTGTTAATAAGACCGTTATCTTTCTGTTCCACATATAACACCGCCTTACCATTCGAGCTGTATCTTTCTGCATACATCGATTGTTCTCCCTGAAGGTAAACCAGACTACTTTGTTTTTCCAGGTGATCCAGGTTCGCATCTATGGAATCTGCCAGGACCCGAATGGTTTTATCCGTCATGGCTGTTGCGGCGGACTGCGTGATCAAATCCGCCTGAGGATGCTTAGGTTGTTGGTTACAACCAAACAGGACTGGAAAAGCCGTAAGAGAACATGCAATATAAAAGATCTTCATAACGTTTTTTTAAGTAATATTGAAGGCGATTATCATGCCAAATGGGATTGCCTGTTATTAAAAGAAAAAACAATGAAAAACAAACTGTCTCCTCTCACATTATTTCAACCCGGTAAATTAAAGGTCCTTTTGTCTCTGGGCTTCAAAGGTTACCTGGCTGATAAAGGATGGTTCGAGGCCTATAGAACGAAATCTTCAATCAGTGAGACTGGTGATCCTATCGCATGGGTAACTTATTCCTTCATTGATTTTATAAAAGAAAGAATCAATAAACAACATAGCGTATTTGAATTTGGGTCTGGTAATTCTACTCTTTTTTATTCAAAACTTTCCCGGGAAGTCTATTCTGTAGAGCATGATAAAGGATGGTTTGAAAAAAACTCCGGACTGAGTGGCCCAAACATCAAAATGATCTATTGTGAATTAACTGAAAATGGACCTTATTGCCGAAGTGCCCTGGATACGGGGAAAAAATTCGATGTCATTATTGTAGATGGGAGGGACCGGTTGAACTGCTGTGAGCAGGCCATCAAGTCTCTGACTGAAGATGGGGTAGTGGTGCTGGACGATTCTGAAAGAAAGGAATATGGTGCAGCATTTGATTTTTTCAAAAGAAATGGCTTCAAGCACCTTCCTTTTACAGGGATGGCACCTGGGGTAATCGTTTCTAAATGCACTTCTATCTTTTATAAATCTAACAACTGCCTGGATATCTGATCAATCAGGATCAGTAGGCCATTAATTTATCAATACTTTCCTTAAGTCTGCTTTTGGCAAGGAAGCTTTCTTCCAGGACTTTGCTCATTGGAATGGCGGTATCGGAGCTGGCACAACGCATTACAGGCGCATCCAGTTGCTCAAAACAATGTTCAGCGATCCAGGCTGATAGTTCAGCTCCGAAGCCGCTGCTTAGCGTATCTTCATGTAAGATCAGTACCCTTCCTGTTTTCTTTACCGCGGCGGCTACAGCTTCTTTATCCCAGGGTTGTAAACTGCGTAAATCCAATAGAGTAGCATTGATTTCCGGATGTTCGTCCAGATAGGAAAGTGCCCAGTGAACGCCAAGTCCATAAGTAATGATACTCAGTTGCTCCCCTTCTTTAATCAGGTTGGCTTTGCCTATTTCCAGGGTGTATTCCCCTATTGGAACTTGTCCGCTTAAGCTGCGGTATAAATATTTATGCTCAAAAAATAATACCGGGTTGGGATCTTCAATAGCCGAAAGGAGTAAACCTTTCGCATCAAAAGGAAAAGCCGGATAGACAATTTTTAAACCTGGTGTTTTGGTGAACCAGGCTTCGTTGCTTTGGGAATGAAAAGGGCCGGCACCGGTTCCTGCCCCTGTAGGCATTCTGACCACCACATCCGCCTTTTCTCCCCAGCGGTAATGGGTTTTTGCAAGGTTGTTCACAATCTGATTGAATCCGCAGGTCACGAAATCGGCAAACTGCATTTCCACCACAGCCTTGTAACCATTGATAGAAAGGCCTAATCCAGCCCCTACAATCGCCGATTCACAGATTGGGGTATTGCGGACCCTTGCTTTTCCAAAAAGGTCTACAAAGCCGTCTGTGATCTTAAATGCTCCACCATATTCAGCAATGTCCTGCCCCATTAAAACCAGGTTGTTGTGTTTTTGCATGCCGATCTTTAGGGCATCTGTGATGGCATCTATATATCTTATTTCTGCAGATTGCTGATTGGGCTCAACAGGCTGATAGGGATGTGGAGCATACATATCCTGCATTT
This sequence comes from Pedobacter steynii, assembly GCF_001721645.1. NCBI lineage: Bacteria > Pseudomonadati > Bacteroidota > Sphingobacteriia > Sphingobacteriales > Sphingobacteriaceae > Pedobacter > Pedobacter steynii. The sequence continues at coordinate 1,739,808 of NZ_CP017141.1, forward strand.
CCGTAGCGGTATCAGCGACCGGCTCTTCTTCCAGAAACGCAGCTTCCACTTCCTGTTCAATTCCAGCTTTAAAATCAGCTTTAATCTCTGCAATACTCTCCGGAGTCAGTATCCTTTGCTCCAGGAGGTATTCTTCAAAGCACTTTACCGGATCTTTTTGCGCCCAGAGGTCGAACAGTTCCTGAGGCACATATTTTGTTCCTGAGGCCTCTTCGTGCCCTCTCATTCTGAAAGTAAGGCATTCTACCAATACCGGTTTGGGGTCTTTCCGCATCTTTTCTGCAAGATCAGAAAGGGTATCATAAACTTCCAGAATGTTATTTCCATCAATCTGAACACCTTCTATTCCGTATCCTGCAGCTCTATCTACGAGATCTTTACATTTAAATTGCTCGTTAATTGGAGTAGAGAGTCCATATCCATTGTTTTCAATTAAAAAGATAACCGGAAGGTTCCATACTGAAGCCACATTGATGGCCTCATGAAAATCACCTTCACTGGTGGCGCCTTCGCCGGTAAATACAAGAGTTGCCTGTTTTTTATCTGCGATAAGGTCTGCGAGCGCAATACCATCTGCGATGGCCATCTGAGGTCCCAGATGGGAGATCATTCCAATAATTTTATATTCCTGTGTGCCGAAATGAAAGGAGCGGTCCCGGCCTTTGGTAAAGCCGGATATTTTGCCTTGCCATTGGGCCATTAGCTTTTTTAAAGGGATATCCCGGGCTGTAAATACGCCCAGATTTCTATGCATAGGAAGGATGTATTCGGTTTCCTTCATAGCTAAAGCACTTCCTACGGCAATGGCTTCCTGTCCGATTCCTGAAAACCATTTGCCAATCCTGCCCTGACGTAATAAGATAAGCATTTTTTCCTCTACCATCCGGGGGTAAAGCAATTGCGTGTATAAATCTAATAAGGTAGCATCATTCTTATCTTTTCTGTCAAACTGCATAGTTTATGTATTTTTGTCTGCTTTATTTTTCTCTTCATAAAGTTTGGCAAAAGACTTCGGTGCAACTTCCGGCATATTCCGGTATTTGCCCCAGGTCTTCTTGAAAAGAAACTTCAAAAAGAAGTTTTTAATCTTTCCGCTTACCGTATCCATTCTCGATCTTTTTTGCATCCCGGTATTGAAAAGTTTCCAGCCAATCTCTTCAGATTTGCTGTTTTCATGATCAGCAGCGGCGTCCCTTCTGTTTAGGAGGAGCATTTTATGGATGTCAATTTTTACCGGGCATACCTCGGAACATTTACCACACAAACTGGAAGCATAACTCAGGTGTTTGAAGTCCTTCATCCCTTTTAAATGTGGCGTAATGATAGAACCTATTGGTCCACTGTAAGTCGTATTATAGGTATGTCCGCCAATATTTTTATAGACAGGACAAGCATTCAGGCAAGCCCCGCATCTGATACAATACAGACCCTGACGCTGCTCTTTCTCTGCCAGCAGATTTGTACGTCCGTTATCCAGTAAGACCACATACATTTCTTCTGGTCCATCAGTCTCTTCGGGGCGCCTTGGTCCGCTTAAAATCGTATTGTAAACGGTGAGGTTTTGCCCGGTACCATGACTGGAAAGTAATGGCCAGAATAGGTCCAGGTCTGCCATAGAAGGAATGATCTTTTCAATTCCTACAATGGCAATATGGATTTTAGGAAATGTAGTACATAACCTCGCATTTCCTTCATTCTCAGTTAATGCAATGCTACCGGTATCTGCAATTAAGAAATTTCCTCCGGAAATGCCAATGTCGGCTTTCAGGTATTTTTCTCTGAGGAGTTCTCTTGCTTTCTGGGTCAGTTGCTCTGGTGTTGCATCGATTGGCGTACCAAATTTATCATGAAACAGCTTTGCGATTTCCTCTTTACTAAGGTGCATTGCAGGGGTAACAATATGGTATGGAGCCTGGCCAAGGAGCTGTACAATGTATTCACCCAGGTCACTTTCCAATGATTCAATATTGTTCTTTTCCAGGAAATCATTCAGGTGGATTTCTTCGGTAGTCATCGATTTTGATTTGATCACCGTTTTTCCACCGTTTCTCTGAATAATATTCAGAATTTCTTTCCGGGCTTCCTCTGCATCATTTGCCCAGATCACTTTACCTCCTCTACGCTGAAAGTTGGATTCGAATTCAGGGAGAAACTTATCCAGGTTCTCCATCACACGCCATTTAATCACATGAGCCTTCTTCTTTGAGTTTTCCAAGTTCTCAAATCTCGATGTGCCCCTTTCTACCGCAACATTATATTTGCCAATATTATGATTAATCGTCTTGCGATGACCTAAATCAAAGGCCTTTTCATCGGCCTTAACCAAAAATTCATCAGATATCTTCATCATCTTCAAATATAAAAATAATTAGGCTTCAGTAATGATCTGCCTGATTTATTTCCCAATCTAATGTTTTTATCCTTCTGAAATGAATCCCGGATGACGAAGCCTGGATTTTTCAGGTTTCGACGAAAATATTTACAGCTGTTGGTCGAAAGGTAAGGGCAGTTGGTCGACTGTTCCTGCGGCATGGTCTAATGTGCCAAAAAACGCTGAAACGTTTCCTGTGTGATGGTGTCTTATCTACAAAACAACAATTAAATAATTACAAAACTTAAAACTAAAAGATATGAAAACTTCGATCAAAACCTTATTCGCTTCAGCTTTAACTGCTATCGTTTTAACTTCTTCAGCCTTCACTACTTTCGCTAAAGATACTACACCTGTAAGCGCACCAGCCGCTGTAAAATTCAATAAAGTAGTTGTTACCGGAAATGCTAAAGTGGTATTGGTACAAAGCAATTCAGAAGGCGTTACCACTAACGATGAGCTTGGCGCCAACACTACCGTTCAGCAAAAAGGATATACTTTGTACATCAACTCTACCGAGAGCAGCCCGGCAACCATCTATGTAAATGTAAAAGACCTGCAAAGAATTGATGCCTCCAATACTGCTCAGGTAAAAACCCGTGGTAACTTCGACTTAGCCGTTCTTCAGATCTTTTTAAAAGATGGGGCCAAAGCAAATGTAAATGCAAAAGTAGGCAGCCTTTATACTGAGATGAAAGATCAGTCTGACCTGAAATTGAGCGGTTCATCAGCAGAACACAGCCTGGTAAGAAACGATGTTTCAAAATTAAACCTGAATGATTTTGTAATTGCTAAACTATAAAAGACCGGAACTCCCGATAAGAAAGAACTGAAAATCATTTCTGCAAGAAACCGCTCATCCGTATGTGCGGTTTTTTTGTGCATAAAAAAACCTGCTCAGGGCAGGTTTTTTCTTGGTTATGAGGTTTAGTTTTTAGGTGTCCCGTCTTCGTTTTTATCTACTTTTGGGCGGTTGGCGCGATTGGCCAGCTCCCATGCGGTATAATAAACGAGCCTTGTTCTTTTGGCAAGCATAGGGAAATCTATTTTGCTGATTTCATCCCCAGGCTGGTGGTAATCATCATGTACACCGTTGAAATAGAAGATTACCGGAATTCCATGTTTGGCAAAGTTATAATGGTCAGAACGGTAGTAGAAACGGTTAGGATCTGTTCTGTTATTATATCTTTCATCCAGATTGATGTTCACATAATCTTTGTTCGCTTTTTTGCCAATCTGATCCAGCTCTGAGCTCAGCATGTCTGAACCAATGATGTAAACAAAGTTATTATCAGCAGCATGGTCTTTATCACCTCTGCCAATCATATCAATATTTAGGTTGGTGATGGTGTTTTCCAATGGGAAAATCGGATTTTCTGAATACCATTCCGAGCCCAATAAGCCTTTTTCTTCACCGGTAACGGTCATAAAAAGAATACTTCTTTTCGGTCCTTTACCTGCTTTTTTTGCTTTAGAAAATGCCTCAGCCATCAGGAGAACTCCAGTTGTTCCTGATCCGTCATCATCTGCTCCATTATTGATTTTATCTGCACCTTTTACTTCAGGAGTAATCCCGATATGGTCATAATGTCCGGTAACGACCAAAACTTCATTTTTAAGTTTAGGGTCAGAACCTTCCAGGAATCCAAGGACATTTTCTGCCCTTACTTTTGTTTCCTGTTTCTTTGCATTTGCAGAGATAGAAACGGTAATTTCCTGAGAGGCCGGTTTGCCTGTTTCCGCAATTTTCTTTTTCAATCCAGCGATATCAGTCTTTGCGGCAGCAAGGATCTGATTGGTTAAGGCTGTTCCAATGGTGATGACCGGAACGCCTGCCGGGGCTTTCATTTTTTCAAGTTCCTCTTTTGTTTTCATCACCATTTGTGAGGAAAGGAGGTAACTTTTCAGATTTTCCGGCATCACATCAACGGTAGGATCAATAACCAGGATTGCCGCTGCTTTCTTTTCTGTTAAATATTTGATTTTTGCATTGACTGCACCTCTTCCATTGGAGGAAGTAGTTCCGTTTGGATCTCCTGATTTGAGGATCATCACTATTTTCCCGGTTACATCGACCCCATCAAAGTCATTATATCCATCTTTGGTTAATCCATAACCAGCAAATAAAATGCTGTTGGCATTAAATGCGTACCCTTCTCCTGAAACGGATTGAGGAATGATGTAAAAATCTTTTATGGCTTCTGCCGGCTGTCCGTTTATGGTTAAGATCTGCGAAAGCGTGAAGGTAGCCATGTCTATCGGCTGAAAGTAATCCCCGTTTACCGGACCTTTCAATCCGAGGCTTTTGAAGTAATTCTTAATATAATCTGCGGCCATCCATCCTCCTTTTGTCCCTGTTTCCCGACCTTCATAAGCATCGGAAGCAAGTACAGACAGGTGTTTGTAGGCATTGTCTTTAGTGATGGTCTTACTGAACCTTACTGCGTCCTTGTTTTGTGCGGAAGCAGAACAGGCCATTGTAAGCACAAAACTGGCGTACAAGAAGTGTTTTTTCATGAGTTAATATTTGTGGTTAGCGGTTAGTTCTTAGTTGATATCTCTGAAAATCAGCAGGAGATTTTGTCCACCCTGCCTCCATGTCTGCCTCCTTCGAAAGGGGTATTCAGGAAAGTTGTGGTCATTTCTTTTGCCAGGTCTTCAGAAACAAATCTTGCCGGGATGCACAATATGTTTGCATTGTTATGCATTCTGGACAAGGATGCAATTTCATTAAGCCAGCAAATGGCGGCACGGATATGCTGGTGTTTATTGGCGGTAATGGCGACTCCGTTTGCACTCCCGCAAACAAGGATACCAAAAGTATATTCCTTGCTTTCTACAGCTGATGCTACAGGGTGGGCAAAATCAGGATAGTCTACGGATTGTGTGGAATGTGTGCCAAAATCTTTAACCTCATAATCAGTTAAAAAGGATTTTAACAACTCCTTGTACTCAAAACCTGCATGGTCAGCGCCGATTGCAATTTTAACCTTTGTTTCTGTTGACATTTTCAAAAATATATAGAATAATAATAAACCTGCGTAACCTTCTTGTTAGTCTTTTCTCACTTTAGCCACACCATACAGTTCTTTGTTTTTTTTGCGTTCAATGTTTGCTGAAATATAAATACTCAACTCATAAAGCAAGAACAAAGGAAGGGCAACAATCATCATGGTATAAGGATCGGCTGTAGGGGTAACGACAGCAGCCACGATCAGAATCAGGACGGTTGAATATCTTCTGCTGGCACGCATAAATGCCGGGGTCATTACGCCTAATTTTGATAGGATATAGATGATGACCGGAAGCTGGAAGATGACACCTGAACCCAGTGTCAGGGTCATAACCGAGGATAAGTAAGAATCGATGGTAAAGGTATTCTGAATTTCCGGACTCACGGTAAAGTTGGTAAGGAAATTGATCGATAAAGGGCAGATCATGTAATATCCGAAAAGGATCCCCAGGAAGAAGAGGATAGAAGCAAAGGCAACAAAGCCACTTGCAGATTTTCTTTCATTTTCATGAAGGGCTGGTTTAATGAATAACCAGAGTTCAAACAAAAGGTAAGGAATTCCGAGGATGATCCCTACCATCACACAGGAGTTTAGCTGGAGGGTAAATTGTCCGGCCATTTCTGTGTTGATGATCTTTGCATCAATCTTGGTAATGCAAAAATCCGATCCTATAGCGGGGAACTTCTCAACGAGTTTACACATCATTCTGTAGGTCCAGAAATTGGGGTTCTTAGGCCCCATGATGATGGTATTAAAGATAAAGTCCGTAAAATAAAAAGCTCCGGCAGTTAATACAAAGACAACAGCCAGTGCCCTCAGCAAATGTTTTCTAAGGACATCGATGTGGTCAAAGAAAGACATTTCTGCCTCTAAAGTTTTTCCTTTTTCTTTTATAGCACCAATAAGGTCCCTTTTTTTAGTATCACTCATGTACGTTATTTGTAAAACAAAAATACCATTCTATTGTATTCAGAATGGTATTTACGTTTTAAATCTACTAAATAGTTTTTCTATTCTGAAAATTCGAAGGTTTCCATAAACTTCGTGGTAAAATTACCAGCCCTAAAGTTAGGATCTTTCATCAGTTTTAAGTGGAAAGGTATCGTAGTTTTTACACCTTCAATTACAAATTCACTTAGCGCACGCTCCATTGTACTGATGGCTTCTTCACGTGTCTGAGCCACACAGATCAGTTTAGCAATCATGGAATCGTAGTTGGAAGGAATCTGGTAACCAGCATATACATGGGTATCTACCCTTACGCCATGCCCACCCGGAGAGTGGAAATTGGTGATTTTTCCAGGGCAAGGTCTGAAGTTGTTAAAAGGGTCTTCAGCATTGATCCTGCATTCAATCGCATGCATATCAGGTAAGTAATTTTTTCCGGAGATCGGAACTCCTGAAGCCACTTTAATCTGTTCTTTGATCAGGTCATAGTTGATCACTTCTTCTGTTACCGGGTGTTCCACCTGGATACGGGTATTCATTTCCATGAAATAGAAGTTGCGGTGTTTATCAACCAGGAATTCAATTGTTCCTGCACCTTCATATTGTACAGCGATAGCGCCTTTAATGGCAGCTTCACCCATTCTCTCCCGAAGCTCCGGTGTCATGAAAGGAGATGGTGCTTCTTCTACGAGTTTTTGATGGCGGCGTTGGATAGAGCAATCGCGTTCTGACAAGTGACAGGCTTTACCGTACTGATCTCCGATGATCTGGATTTCAATGTGGCGTGGATCTTCAATATATTTTTCCAGATAAAGGCCATCATTTCCAAAGGCTGCACCCGATTCTTGTCTGGCGCTGTCCCATGCATTTTCAAAGTCTTCATCTTTCCATACTACACGCATTCCTCGTCCACCACCACCGGCAGTAGCTTTCAGAATGACAGGGTAGCCCATATCATTAGCGATTTTAATACCTTCTTTGACACTTTCAAGTAAGCCTTCCGAACCTGGGATGGTTGGCACACCTGCTTTTTTCATGGTTTCTTTTGCGGAAGCTTTATCCCCCATAGAATTGATCTGTTCCGGGGTAGCACCGATAAATTTAATTCCATAATCACGGCAAACCGAAGAAAACTTTGCGTTTTCAGATAAGAAACCGTAACCTGGGTGTATGGCATCTGCATTGGTTAATTCTGCGGCCGAAATGATATTTGGAATGCTCAGGTAAGAATCCTTACTTGGTGGCGGTCCTATACAAACGGCTTCATCGGCAAAGCGTACGTGTAAACTCTCTCTGTCTGCAGTGGAGTAAACCGCAACGGTTTTGATGCCCATTTCTTTACAGGTGCGGATGATGCGTAAAGCAATCTCGCCCCTGTTGGCAATTAGTATCTTTTTAAACATATATGTCTATTAAGTAATGTGTCAAAAAGACAGATTACATAGGTTCAACTAAAAATAACGGTTGGTCATATTCTACTGGAGAAGCATTTTCTACAAGAACCTTAACGATTCTTCCTGAAACTTCACTTTCGATTTCATTGAACAATTTCATGGCTTCAATGATACAGATCACTTTACCTACCGCAACCTCATCACCTACATTTACGAAAGAAGGTTTATCAGGGCTTGATGAACGGTAAAAAGTTCCGATCATAGGCGATTTTATAGTAATGTATTTAGAATCGTCTTCGACAGCAGCAACAGGTGCTTTTGTTTCTGTTGGTACAGCTGGTTGCGGTGCTGCCGCTGCTGGTACAACAGCCGGAGCAATCTGAGCTGGAACAGTTGCATGAACAACAGTAGGAGCCTGATTGGTTTTGATAGTAATTTTGAAGTCTTCCTGCTCAATAGCGACTTCATTTACGCCCGAACGAGAAACAAATTTAATAAGTTCCTGAATTTGTTTGATATCCATTTTTTGGTGTTATTTAGAGAAAACAGTATGTCTTAACAATTACCTAAGTTAAGATTAATTATTTTAATAAAATTTAATAGGCCCATTTTAAGTATACGGAGCCCCAGGTAAAACCGCCTCCGAATGCTGCCAGGATAATGTTATCGCCTTTTTTAAGCTGGCTTTCCCATTCCCATAAGCAAAGGGGGATTGTCCCGTTAGTGGTATTTCCGTAACGTTGAATGTTGATCATTACCTTTTCTGTGCCAAGTCCCATTCTGGATGCGGTGGCATCGATGATCCTTTTGTTGGCCTGATGAGGAACCAACCAAGTCACATCATCAGAAGTAAGCTGATTACGGTCCATGATTTCAGCTGCTACATCAGCCATATTGGTGACTGCAAATTTGAATACTGCCTGACCTTCCTGATGCACGACATGCTCATTATTGTCGACGGTTTCATGGCTTGCAGGTCTTGCTGAGCCTCCCGCTTTCTGATGCAGAAATTGCCTGCCTGAACCATCACTTTTCAGGATGGAATCCTGGATCCCCAGTCCTTCTTCATTTGGCTCTAAAAGAACAGCACCGCAGCCATCACCAAAAATGATGCAGGTGGTGCGGTCCTGATAGTTGATGATAGACGACATCTTATCGCCACCAACAACCAATACTTTTTTATGTTTGCCCGATTCGATAAACTGTGATGCAGTAGAAAGTCCGTAGATGAAGCCGGAGCACGCTGCCTGAAGGTCGTATCCCCAGGCATTTTTAGCACCAATTTTATCGGCCAGGATATTTGCTGATGCAGGAAAAGGCATATCAGGGGTAGTGGTACAGAAGATGATCAGCTCAATTTCTTCCGCAGAAATTCCACGTTTTTTAAGTAGCCCGTTCACGGCCTGAACAGCCATGTCAGAGGTACCTAGTCCTTCACCTTTCAATATTCTCCGCTCTTTGATACCGGTTCTGGAAGTAATCCATTCATCCGTAGTGTCTACAATGGATTCTAGCTCTTTATTAGTCAGTACGTAATCTGGTACGTAACCATTGACAGCCGTAATCGCAGCGTGAATTTTATTCATTTTCAATGTTCTTATTTAAATGCGGCTTGAATTTTACCTACCAAGCCAGTAGTAATCATATCCCTGGATTGTAGGATCATGTTTTTTACGGCTGTCGGACTTGAAATGCCATGACCTATGATCACCGGAGCATTGACACCTAAAACCGGGCTTCCGCCATAGTTTTCATAGTTAAAGCGGTCAAAGAAATCATCTTTTAACCCTCTTTTCAGTGTCAGTACATAAAATGATTCTGCCAGTTTCAGCATTACATTTCCTGTAAATCCATCACATACAATTACGTCAGCTTTATCGTTGAATAAGTCCCTTCCTTCCACATTTCCCACAAAGTTGAAGAGATTGGTATCCTTCATTAAAGGGAAGGTTGCGAGGCTCAGCATGTCGCCTTTCTCGTCTTCTTCACCAATATTCATCAGGGCCACTTTAGGATTGACGATCTGCATGACATATTCCGCATACAAACTTCCCAATATACCAAATTGCAGCAAGGTATCCGGCTTACAGTCGGCATTTGCGCCAACATCAAGCATCAGACCTACGCCACCGCTGAGTTTAGGAAGAAAAGTTGTGAGACATGGCCTGATGATTCCCGGAATAGTTTTGACACTAAATACGGCACCAACAAGCATAGCACCAGAATTACCGGCACTGGCAAAAGAGTCCAGTTTTCCTTCTTTAAGTAAAGAAAAACCAACAGCAATACTGGAATTTGGCTTTTGAACAATGGCCTTAGTGGGATGTTCGCCCATACCGATCACTTCTTCGGTATGAACATATTCAAAGTGATCCGGATTGAATCCGTTTTCAGTGAGAAGGGGCTTAATCTGCTGCGTATCTCCAATCAGCACTATGTGCTCTCCGGGAGATAACAATTGATGGGCAGCTATTGCTCCTAAAACGTTTGCTTTAGGAGCATAGTCTCCGCCCATTATATCGAGACCTATTTTCATAGTAAAAAATCAGTTTGTGTTAGAAGGCAATATTGCCTTTGTTTCCAGTCGCTAAAGGTAAACTTAAACCGACTTAAAACACAAACTATTTTTCAAGAAAATTAACCTATTGAAGTGTTTTCAATAACCAATTTACCGTTGTAGTATAGGTTACCATCAACGTTATATGCATGGTGAGGTACGTGAATTGCACCAGTGGTTTGACAAGTAGCCAAAGAAGGAGCTACAGCTTTATAGTGAGTTCTTCTTTTATCTCTTCTACTTTTAGAAATCTTGCGTTTTGGATGTGCCATTGCTGATTTGTTTAATTATTATTTTAATTTTTTTAATGCTGCCCAACGCGGGTCATCATCGTTGTTTTCTTCTTCTTCGGGTGTTCCGGCCGATAGACTTTTCAATCTGTCGATCATTTCCTGATCACATTTCTGGCCATCGCCATTCTGCTCACAGACTTTAATATAAGGTACCGAAACGGTGATGAGCTCATAAATTGGAAGTGCAACATCAAGTTCACTTTCTTTTTTGCTCAGGACAATGATTTCTAAATCATCACTTTCCAGTTCATCTTCAGCAAATTTTACGATCTGCCTTTCCTGTACTTCTATTGGTGCATTAAATTCTGACAAGCATTTGTCACAATCCAATACGATTGTTCCTTTGATATGGAACTGCAAAATTAACATTGTTTCCTGTTTATCCAGTTCAATGTCAACTTTTAAGGTTCCTTTTTTTACTAAAGAGTACTCAAAGGCGTCAAAAAAGCTGTTATCAATATCAAAGTCAAACTGATGTTTGCCAATTTTTAAGCCGGTAAAGGGGATTGAAAATTGTTTTAGTGGTTTCAATTGTAACAAAATTTTAGCCCGCAAATGTAGGAATTATTTTATAGATATAAAATGTTTTTTCATTCTAATTTGCATCATCTTTTGTATCTGCTGCAGTTTCTATAATTTTTCCGCCACTTCTGAGCTGGTTTTTCAATAATTCTTCCTGTTCTCTTCTGTTCCTTACGATGTGAGTTGCTGCAAATAAGGCTTCTATAAATGAAGTCGGATCTGCAAGGTTCTTGCCGGCAATGTCATATCCTGTGCCATGATCCGGCGAAGTACGTACGATTTTAAGGCCTGCAGAATAGTTTACGCCGGTACTGAAAGCGATGGTTTTGAAGGGGATTAAACCCTGATCATGATACATCGCTAAAACGGCATCAAATTGTTTGTAGCTACCTTTACCAAAAAAGCCGTCGGCAGGGTAAGGACCAAAACAAATTACCCCTTTATCGAAGGCTTGCTGAATGGCCGGCATAATGGTTTCCGCTTCTTCTGTACCCAATAGTCCGTTGTCGCCGGCATGTGGGTTTAGCCCAAGCACCGCAATTTTTGGTTTCTCAATCCAGAAATCCTTCTTTAAACTTTCGTTCATCATCAACAGTTTTTTTACGATTTTATCTGCGGTGATGCTTTTAGGAACGTCTGCAATAGGAATGTGCCCGGTAACGACACCTACTCTGATATCCTCACTTAAAAGGAACATCAGGACGTCATTGCTTCCACTGCGTTCCATCAGGTATTCGGTATGTCCCGGAAATTTGAAGGTTTCAGACTGGATGTTATGTTTATTGATCGGCGCGGTTACTAACGCATCAATATCTCCTTTTATTAAATCTTCTGTCGCTTTTTCTAAAGAAAGCAAGGCGTATTTTCCGCCTGTTTCATTGGCAACGCCAAGTTCTATCTTTACATCTTCTTCCCAGCAGTTGATGATATTTGCCTTTTTAGGATTGGCAAGAGATGGTTCTGTGATGACATTGAAGTTGAAGTCGCTCAGACCTAAAGCCTTGCGATGGTATGAAGCAACTTTAGTGTGTCCGTAAACGATGGGCGTACAGTAATCAAGGATCCTGTTTTCCGATAAAGTTTTAAGGATTACTTCTAAACCGATACCATTGACATCACCTATGCTTATTCCAATTTTAATTTTATTGCTCATACTTCAAGAAAAATTTAGCGCAAAATACAGATTTCATTTTGAAATGACCGGATTTTTCCTGTCGGTGGGTATCCTAAGGCGCAGGATTTACTGCTGACCAGGTTATTTTTCTGTCTGTAAAGTGTTCAAAAGCATTAAATCCTGATTTCAGGCAGATGTCCGATATATTCAAAAAGAAAATGCTCTCCTTTGAGCAGATCTCCGTCCACTTTATCAGGTTGTTTAAGAATCAGATCCTTGTGTATATCCTCTAATTCAAAGGACAATTCTTCTTGCCCGATGTGATTTATTTCTTGCCGGATGGTCTCAAGGATTTCATATAACCTCATTGTTGCTGATTTTTATCATTCAAATTTCCAATAATTTCAGCTGTAATTCAAATCCCGATCATCAGGTAAAGATTTTATCGTCTTTCTCTGTGAAAATGAAAAGTCCGGTTTTAATACCATTGAGGGGCTTTCAGCCGAATGTTAGTCTAATACTCGTAAAACTTTGCTTATTTTGCAGCTTTTAGGAGAAGTATATATGAGTTTGGTTAGGGCAAAGAAACATTTAGGACAACATTTTTTAACCGACAAAAAGATTGCGGCAAAAATTGTAAACGGCCTGGTGCATACCGATCAGTACAAGCAGGTGCTTGAAGTTGGTCCTGGAATGGGAATTCTTTCAGATATTTTATTGGAAAGAGAAGATCTGGAAACTTTTCTGATTGATATTGATGTGGAATCTTACCATTTTCTTCAGGAGAAGTACCCTCAGTTGGGAGGCCGTTTGATCAATGGCGATTTCCTGGCTTTAGACCTTTCGTCGATATTTAAAGAAAAATATGCGATCATTGGGAACTTCCCTTATAATATATCCTCACAGATTCTTTTCAAGATTCTGGAAAACCGCGGACAGGTAGTTGAGATGGTAGGGATGTTTCAGAAGGAAGTTGCCGAACGTTGTGCTTCCAAGTCAGGAACTAAAGATTATGGAATTTTAAGTGTGCTGATCCAGGCATATTATGATATAGAGTATTTATTTACCGTGAAGCCGGGAACCTTCAATCCACCTCCGAAAGTTAACTCTGGGGTGATCCGATTGAGCCGTAACCAGGTGGAAAGTCTTCCATGTGATGAAAAGCTTTTCTGGCGTACGGTAAAAGCGGGTTTCAATCAAAGAAGAAAAACTTTGAGAAATGCTCTTTCAGGTATGGTTCCAAAAGATAAGATGGATGATCATATTTTCTTTGATAAACGCGCAGAACAATTAAGTGTAGAGCAGTTCATTGAGCTGACCCAACATTTAGCCCATCTTTCACAATAACAACCATTCATTTTAGACGTAATGAGCAAAAGGAAAATTTTAATTGTTGACGAATTGCATCCTATTTTTAAGGAGCGTGCGATAGCTTTAGGATATGAAGTGGACGATGAGCCTCTTTTTACCCGGGAGCAAACTTTAGCTGCGATTTCTGCTTGCCAGGGAATTGCCGTGAGAACAAAATTCAGGATTGATCAGGAGCTGATGGAGGCTGCTCCATCTCTTAAATTCATAGCGAGAGCAGGCGCCGGACTGGATAATATCGATGAAGCCTACGCTTTAAGCCGCAATATTGCTTTGCTCAATGCTCCGGAAGGTAATATGGATGCTGTGGGAGAACATGCTACCGGTTTGCTGTTGTCTTTAATGAACAATTTTCGGAATGCAGATCGGGAAGTGCGTAATGGCACCTGGGACAGAGAAGGAAACAGAGGTTATGAGCTTAAGGGAAAAACTGTTGGCATTATTGGCTACGGTTTTATGGGAAAAAGTTTTGCTAAAAAGCTTTCCGGCTTTGAGGTTAATGTGATTGCTTATGATAAGTATAAAACAGGTTTTGGCGATGCGTATGCAAAAGAAGTGAGCATGGAAGAGATCGTCAGGCAAAGTGATGTATTGAGTTTGCATATTCCTCTGACCGAAGAAACACGTCAGATGGTAAATGAGGAGTACCTTTTTCATTTTCGCAAACCTTTCTTTTTTATCAACACTGCAAGGGGAGAGATTGTGAATACAGCAGCAGTGCTGGACGCAATTCGTTCAGGAAAAATTCTGGGAGCAGGATTAGATGTTTTAGAGGTTGAGAAATTTCCGGCATTGTCAGATCAGGATTGGTTTACTACACTTAAATCTGAAGGAAAAGTGATCCTGACCCCACATGTTGGGGGCTGGACTTTTGAATCTTATCGTAAAATATCAGAAGTTTTAGCAGAGAAGCTTTCTTCTGTCATTTAATCATAGATTTTACTAAAACTGCCGAAATTCAAATTAAATAATTTGTTTTTGTGGTTGTACCCGATTATCTTCGTTTTTATTGAAGCAAGACTATGTAGGTTTAAAAACCGATGTAGTCTTGTTTGTTTTTTATAGTAATACATAAAATAAATTGAGCTATGACAGAGGTTACCTATTATACCCAAGATGGTTTAGACAGACTAAAGGAAGAATTACATCATATGAAAACTACCGGAAGACAACTGATCTCTAAGGCGATTGCCGAAGCTAGAGATAAAGGGGATCTTTCTGAGAATGCGGAATATGATGCAGCAAAGGAGGCGCAGGGTTTGCACGAAGCTAAAATAGCAAAATTGGCAGCAACACTCTCTACAGCCAGATTAATTGATGAATCCAAGCTTGATACCTCCAAGGTATTGGCATTATCTATAGTAAAGATCAAAAATGTTAAAAACGGAGCTACCATGTCTTATCAGTTGGTAGCGGAAAGTGAGGCCGACCTTAAAACCGGTAAAATCTCCGTAAAATCGCCGATTGCCCAAGGACTATTGGGAAAATCAGTAGGTGATAAAACAGAGATTCAGGTTCCTGCAGGAAAGATTGAATTCGAGATATTAGAAATTACCAGATAATCCTTTAAATTTTATCCCAATGGCAAGTATATTTTCAAAAATAGTAGATGGCGAGATCCCTGCGCATGTGGTAGCGGAAACGACAGAATTTCTGGCTTTCCTGGATGTAAATCCCCTCACAATGGGACATGTTCTGGTGATTCCTAAAAAGGAAATTGATTACATTTTTGACATGGACGAAGAAAGCTATTTTGGGCTGACTTTATTTGCTAAAATTGTAGCTACAGGCTTAAAAGAGGCTTTCCCTTGTAAAAAAGTGGGTGTAGCTGTGATTGGGCTGGAAGTACCCCATGTTCATATTCACCTCATTCCGATGAATGCAGTAAACGATATGAACTTTAGTAAAGAAAAATTAAAACCTTCGCAGGAAGAATTGGCAGAAGCGGCAATAAAGATTAAGGCTGCACTAAATGAGACTACTGCTTAAGGCCGGGACATTTTGATTTGTACCGCATAAAAAAGTGGGTATTCAATTCTGAATATCCACTTTTTTATTTGAAAGGGTGCCTTATCTCCGGCAATGTTTTGTTGCTATTTTAGAAAGTGCTGGAGAAGGAGGTATCTTTTGTTGATTCATTTGTTCCTCTATGGAAGCTGTGGTTGATTTTTTCAGGATCAGAGATGATATCACAGATCAGTTCATCAATTTGAGACCGATCTACGTTTGGCATACAAATGATGTGGGATAAACCGCTTTCCGAAGCAAGCTGCCATTTCTGACAAATCCATTTTGAAGGTGCGGGAAAAACAACAGTAATGGCATTATGATTTCTCCAGGCCTCGATTCCGAGACTCTTTAGCTGTTCTTCTGCATAAGCGGCGATTGCCAGACTGTGCATTGCTCTTTCTTTTAATCCTTTCATTCCCAGTTTTTTCAAGGTATACCAAAGAAACAGCGGGCTATGTCCATTTCTGGAGCCGGTGATGGTCGTGTCTACACTACCAATGTAGTCGATGGAGCGCGCAATTCTATCCCGGTTAGTCTTCTTCACAATTACAAGTCCGCAAGGCATGGGAGAGCCGATGAATTTATGTCCGCTGATGGCGATGCTGTCTACGCCATCGGCAAAGTCGAAAGCCGGACGCGGTTCGATAAAAGCGCTGTAACTTCCGGATAAGGCGCCATCTGCATGGATATAATGGTTTTTGATGGCCAGATTTTTCAGGATGCCTTTAATTCTTCTGACATCATCTCTTGCTTCTGTCATCGTTGTTCCTATGTTGGCAAAGATCACGACTGGCAGGTGACGGTTCATAAGCAGACTGTTATGAAGGTCTTCATAATCCATCTCTCCGTTGGCCTGTGAGCGGATCGCAATATTAGGCATGTTCAACAGCAAAAGGTTTTTCTGGACACTGTAATGCGTGGAATCAGAATAATAAACCATTGCCTTTGGATAAAGCTCTCTGGCCAGGTAAAGACCATACATGTTTCCTTCAGAGCCGCCATTGGTAACATATCCCCACCAGTTGTCCTGCTGGGCACGGAAGAGTTCCGCGAAGAAGTGTACAACGTCTCTTTCCATCTCCCTGGTGTCCACCGCATACGTCGATTCTGTAAAAGGATCCCCAAGGTTGTTGATCGGATATTGCAAAAAAGGAAGGAGTGGTGTATAATCGAAATCTTTTGATACCGGATAACCAAGGAACAAACTGGTTTTCGATTGCACCTTCTCATATAACTCTGAGAGTCTTTTATTATCTTCAGTTGAAAGATTAAATTCCATGGTTGTTCAGATTGTTTAGTCTTCAAATTTATATATAACCATTTTATTGATCTTTATATTTGATTATAATAGAAAATAAACACTTAATTTGTGATTTAATCAGATTTATTGATCTGAAATGAGCTTAATTATTTTTGAAATCAGAAAAACTAAACTAGATGGAACACTTCGATAAGATGGATCAGCGCATTTTAAATGCTTTACAACATAATGCAAGAATGAACACCAAGGAGATTGCACATAAAGTAGGTTTAACCGTTACGCCGACTTATGAACGTTTAAAAAAGATCGAGAAATCCGGAGTAATCAAGAACTATGTGACTTTGCTGGATCGGGAAAAGATCGGCAAAACATTAGCGGCATTTTGTAATGTGACTTTACAGGTGCACTCTCTTCCCCTGTTAAAGAAGTTTGAGGCGGCAATGAGTAAGCTGGATGAGGTTATGGAATGCTACCACGTTGCGGGAACCTATGATTACCTGTTAAAGGTAGTGGTCAATGACATGAACAGGTATCAGGACTTTTTAACCAATAAATTGGCCGCGATAGAGAATATCGCAAATGTAAACAGTTTATTTGTGATGACAGAGATTAAGCATACTACAGCCTATGTGATCGATAAATAGCTGTTATTTTAATTTTTCATTGTTCTTGTGCCGATCCGCGTCCCGGATTGACTTTTTGATCAGATTTTTTTCCATAGCCTCGGTCAGGTCTATTCCTGTCTGGTTGGCCAGGCAGATGAGGACGAACAGCACATCAGCCATTTCATCTGCAAGGTCTACTGCTTCATCACTTTTCTTGAAAGACTGCTCGCCATATTTTCTGGACATAATCCTGGCAACTTCGCCAACTTCTTCCATCAGGATTGCAGTATTGGTGAGTTCGTTAAAATAACGGATACCTGTATTTTTTATCCATTGATCTACGGTTTCCTGTGCTTCTGATATGGTCATGTTATTCTTTGTTTTTGGTATCTATCATGATGGTAACTGGACCATCATTTAATAAGCTGATTTTCATGTCGGCTCCAAATATTCCGGTCTGTACCTCTTTTTGCAGAAGAACAGTCAGTCGTCGGATCATTTCTTCGTAAAGAGGAATGGCTTTATCTGGTCGGGCGGCTCTGGTGAAACCCGGTCTGTTGCCTTTTTTGGTGGCTGCAAATAAAGTAAACTGACTGATCAGGAGGATATTTCCGTTCACATCCGCCAGGGATTTATTCATCAGGCCATTTTCATCACTAAAGATTCTCATGTTGACGATCTTCTGACTAAGCCATTCCAGATCTTCGGAAGTGTCGGCATCTTCAATACCTAATAAAACGAGGAATCCGGTTTCAATGCTGCCGGTAGTTTTACCTTCCACTAAGCATGCAGCTTCAGTAACTCTTTGTATGATTGCTCTCATATTGGTTTAAGCACGGGTTTCATTACCATTATAGATGCTGAGGTAACTTTCGTACCTGCTGATCTCAATTTCTCCGTTTTCGACTGCTTTGATTACTGCACAACCGGGCTCATTGACGTGTCTGCAGTTGTTAAACCTGCATTGATTGAGTAAAGCACGCATTTCTCTGAAGTAATGCCCCAGTTCTTCGGGTCTGATGTCGAAAATTCCCAGTTCTCTGATACCGGGAGTATCGATCAGGTATCCTCCAAAGGGAAGGGTATGCATTTCTGCAAAAGTAGTGGTATGCTGACCTTTATCACTTGCTTCAGAAATTTCGCCTGTTTTGATGCTTCTACCGGGGAGCAGCACATTGATCAGGCTGGATTTTCCTACTCCGGAGTGTCCGGAGAAAAGGGTGGTTTTGTCTTTTAACAGATTTTCTATCTGAGGAATATTGGTTCCTTCCAGAGCTGATACCGTATAGCAGGGATAACCAATGTTCTCGTAAATGCTTTTGTAATCTTCCAGAATGGCCAATCCATCTTCGTTGAATAAATCAAGCTTATTGAAGATCAGTACTGCCGGAATATCGTAGGCCTCCGCAGTGGCCAGAAAGCGATCAATAAAACCTAAAGAGGTACGTGGCGAAGCAAGGGTAACCACCAAAAAAGCCTGATCCAGATTGGCGGCAATAATCTGCGCCTGCTTAGACAGGTTAATAGATTTACGGATGATGTAATTCTTCCGGTCATGTAGTTTATTAATGATGCCATTGTCTGAATTGGGTTCCAGTTCAAATTCAACCTGATCGCCAACAGCAATGGGATTGGTAGTTTGAATGCCTTGAATCCGGAACTTACCTTTAATACGGCAGTCGTAGTCAACGCCATCTTCTGCGTGTACCTGATACCAGCTTCCTGTTGATTTTATTACTAATCCTTGCATATGATGGGGTAAAGGTAAGAAATTGTTTTAGTGTTGGCTACTTAGCGCCTGATATGCTTCAAACGCAAAATTTTGAAAAACCAGATAAATATTTTACTAATCATTTGCTAATTAGAAAAATATAACTTTACTTTACGTCAGAGCACAGTAAGTGTAAAAAATACAATGTTTAATAATTCAACCATTATTTCCATTATTACCACCACCGGGATATCTCGGAGGGAGGCTAGCTAATGGGTAAAAATAAAAAAATAAAAACCACAAAAAGCGCCTTCCTCTAACCGGGGAAGGCGCTTTTTTTTTAACCTTAAACTATGAACATTTTAAAATTTGGAGGTACATCTGTCGGTTCTTTGCAAAGCATCACTGCATTGTTAAGTATCCTTAAGGATCAGCAAGGAGCTGAAAATCCTATTGTCGTCTTATCTGCCATGAGCGGGGTAACCAATGCCCTGGTCGAGATGGCAGAAAACGCAGGACATGCTAGAGACTATAGCGAGGAGTTAAAAATAATTGAGAAGAAACACTTTGATGTGATTCGTGCTTTATTGCCCGCGAACGCACAGAACCCGGTACTGACCAAACTCAAAATTTACTTTAATGAACTGGAAGAGATTTTGCAATCGGTATATAACCTTCGGGAGCTGAGCCTGCAGACAAAAGACCTGATCTTAAGTTATGGAGAACGTTGTTCTACGGTAATGATCAGTCATATCGCTAAACAAACCTTCCCCAATGCTTTGTATGTTGACGGATCAGAACTCATTAAGACAGATCAGAATTTTGGCCAGGCAAAAGTAAATACTTATCTCACAGAAACGCTGATCAGAGATTTTCAGGAGAGTAACGCTGATAAATTGTTATTTGTAACTGGTTTTATTGCGAGTAATGATGAGGGTAGAATCACCACACTCGGACGCGGAGGAAGTGATTATACGGCTGCCATCTGGGGATCTGCACTAAATGCAGGAGAGATCCAGATCTGGACAGATGTAGACGGTATGCTGACTGCTGATCCGAGAATGGTTAAAAAAGCTTTCTCTCTACCAGAGCTTAGTTATACAGAAGCAATGGAGCTTTCTTATTTTGGGGCAAAGGTGATTTATCCTCCAACGATGATCCCTGCATTTTTAAAAAGAATCCCCATTGTGATCAAAAATACTTTCAATGTGGATTTTCCCGGAACTTATATCAAGCATGGCACCAGTGCTTCGAAATTGCCGATCAAAGGAATTTCTTCTATTGATGAGATCAGTGTTTTAAACCTTACCGGAAGTGGAATGGTTGGGAAGGCCGGCTTTAGCGGAAGGTTGTTCTCTCTTTTATCGCGCGAGCAGATCAACATTATTCTGATTACACAATCTTCATCGGAGCACAGCATCACTTTTGCCGTGAAACCTGCTGATGCGTTGAAAGCGTTGGCGTTGATCAATAAAGAGTTTGAGCTGGAACTGCAGGCCCGTAAGCTGGAATATCCTGAAGTTGAAAATGGATTGGCCGCCCTGGCTATTGTGGGGGAGAACATGAAAAAAACACCTGGAATGTCAGGCAAATTATTTTCTGCTCTGGGTAGAAACGGGGTCAATGTAAGGGCTATTGCACAGGGTTCTTCTGAGTATAATATTTCCGTGATCATTTCTAAACCAGACCTTTCAAAGGCCGTAAACGCAGTGCACGATGCTTTTTATGCCAATCTGAAAAGAACATTACATGTGTTTTGCCTGGGGACAGGTAATATTGGAAAGACTTTATTTACACAACTGAAATCTCAAATGGATTTCCTATCCAGCAATAACGACCTTCAGGTAAAGGTGATGGGGATAAGTAATACCAGGAAGATGTACCAGAATCCGGAAGGAATTGCTTTAAGCAGTTGGGAGAAAGATCTGGATGCCCATGGCGAGCCGGCTGATTTAGCGGTATTCATCAAACAGATGAAAGCAATGAACCTGCCTAATTGTGTGTTTGTGGATAATACCGCAAGCCATAATCCCATTCAGTTTTACCAGGATATATTACAATCAAGTATCTCTGTAGTGACTTGCAATAAGATTGGTAATTCTGCAGATTACGAACAATATGTTGCCTTTAAGCAGGCTGCGAGAAAATACGGGGTAGACTTTTATTACGAAACAAATGTGGGAGCCGGATTACCGATCATCCGTACTTTAAAGGACCTGATGATGAGCGGAGATCGTATTGACCGTATTGAAGCCATTTTATCCGGAACCATCTCTTATATCTTCAATAATTATAAAGGAGATCAGTTATTCCATGAAGTGGTGAAAGAAGCGCAGGATAAGGGTTATACAGAGCCAGATCCAAGGGATGACCTGAATGGAAAAGATTTTATGAGAAAGATGCTGATTCTTGCCCGGGATGCCGGATATCCACTGGAAGAAAGTGATATTGAAATCGAAAGTATGCTTCCTCCGGCTTGTCTGGCAGCAGCTACTGTAGCAGATTTCTATCAGGAACTGGAAAATAATAGTGCGTATTTTGAAAAACTGAAAGAGGAGGCCGCGGCAAGTCAGAAAGTGTTGCGCTATATCGGTAAACTGGAAGCCGGAAAGGTGGTGATTACTTTGCAAATGGTAGATGACAGTCATCCTTTCTACATGCTTTCAGGAAGTGACAATATTATTTCCTTTACTACTGACCGGTATAAGGACCGTCCATTGGTTGTTAAGGGGCCAGGTGCCGGTGCTGAAGTCACCGCTGCCGGTGTTTTTGCTGATATTATTAATGTAGGTAAACGATGAGCGCGTCTATAAAAGTTTTTGCCCCTGCCACTGTTGCGAATGTGGTTTGCGGATATGATGTTCTGGGCTTTGCGGTTAACGAGCCTGGTGATGAAGTGATTATGAAATTAACGGAAGGTTCAGGAATCAGAATTACAAAGATTACTGGTGACGAGGGGCGTTTGCCGTTGGATCCCCAAAAAAATACGGTAAGTGCCAGCGTACAACATTACCTGAACCACATTGGGAAACCGGATGTTGGAGTAGAAATAGAATTGCATAAGAAAATGCCGATTGGCAGTGGACTGGGATCCAGTTCCGCCAGTACGGTAGCAGGTTTATTTGCCGTAAATACTTTGTTTGATAATTTATTGACCAATAAAGAACTGGTTCCTTTTGCAATGAAAGGAGAGGAGCTGGCTTGTGGTTACGGGCATGCCGACAACGTGGCTCCGGCACTTTTAGGGGGCTTTGTATTGATCAGAAGCTATCAGCCTTTAGACATCATTAGTTTGCCTCACCCTGATGATCTTTACGCAGCCATTGTATACCCGGAAGTGGATGTGCCAACGAAAGACGCAAGACAGATGATCCGGTCTAAAGTATTGCTGAAAGATGCGGTTACCCAATGGGGAAATGTTGCCGGTCTGGTTAGTGGACTGTTTATGAAAGATTATGATCTCATCGGCAGGAGTATGACTGATATTCTGGTAGAACCTACCCGTTCTATTTTAATCCCTGATTTCTATAAATTGAGGAGCCTGGCTATGAAAACAGGGGCTACAGGCTTTGGTATTTCAGGTTCTGGCCCATCTGTATTTGCTTTGACAAAAGACGAGGCAACCGCCAGGGCAATTACTCAGAAATTGCAGCAACACTTAAAAGGTATTGGCATCAATAGCCTTTCTTTTGTGTCGGAAGTAAATAAAAAAGGCCCTGTTATTTTAGATTAACTCATTATGAAATTATATAGTACCAACAATCACGATTTAAATGTAGACTTTCCTACCGCTGTTTTTAACAGCATGCCTTTGGATAAAGGTTTATACATGCCGGTCAATATCCCGGTTTTGGATCAGGAGTTTATCCAACAGATTGACCAGTATACACTGCCACAAATCGCTTTTAAGGTAGTGTCGTCCTTATTGGAGGATGCTGTTCCTGCAAAAGACCTGCAAAAGATCATTGAGGACGCGTTTAATTTCGACGCACCTGTAGTTGCTCTTGATGCGGAAACCTATGTCCTGGAATTGTTCCATGGACCATCTCTGGCCTTTAAGGACTTTGGAGCAAGATTCATGAGCCGGATCATGGCCTATTTCTTAAAAGATGGAGAGCAGTTACTGGATGTTCTGGTTGCCACCTCCGGCGATACCGGCGGAGCGGTAGCACTGGGCTTCTTAGGGGTTCCAAATACAAGGGTGACCATCCTTTATCCGAAAGGAAAAGTGAGTGAGATTCAGGAATTACAACTCTGTACGAATGGCAATAACATCCATGCAGTAGAGGTAGACGGCACTTTTGATGATTGTCAGCATCTGGTAAAGCAGGCCTTTGCAGATGAAGAACTGAACCGTAAACTTCGTCTGACTTCCGCCAATTCTATTAATATCTCCAGACTGATTCCTCAGACGCTATATTATTTTAATGCCTATGCCCAGCTCCGCAAGGCAGGGAAGAAAGAAGTGATCTTTTCTGTACCTAGCGGTAATTTTGGGAATATTGCTGCGGGGCTGCTGGCCTATAAAATGGGACTTCCGGTAAAACAATTTATTGCAGCAACAAATGTAAACGATACTGTTCCACGTTATTTAAAGACCGGTGTATACGAAACCAGGCCATCTGTACAGACCTATGCCAATGCCATGGATGTAGGAGCTCCAAGTAACTGGGTAAGGATTATGGATCTGTTTAATCAGGATAAAGCCGCTTTGCAACAAGTACTGAAAAGCTATAGCTATACCGATGAGGAAACGATGAAAGGAATTCATTCCATCTACCATCAATTTGGATACATTGCTTGTCCGCATACGGCCATTGCATGGCTGGCCCTACAGGATTACAAAAATGAAAACCCACAGGAAGATGCCACGGGTGTATTTTTGTCTACTGCACATGCCTGTAAATTTCCGGATGTATTTTCAGAAGAAATGGCTGGTAAAATTCAGATTCCTGCTCAGGTTCAGGCGCTTACTGTCAAATCAAAACATGCAGAAAAGATGGATACGGCGTATGAATCTTTTAAAAGTTATCTGACTACTTTTTACTAAAACGCATGATGGCAATGTCGCCCATCATAAAGTTAAGGGTACTATCGCTTACCGAATAGGTACTTGCTTTCTTTAACATTTCCAGAAAAGTGGCCTCTCCTTCACCAGGGCAGGCCATTTTTGTCATGGCTAAGGGCTGGGTGAAATTGATGGTGGTATCATCTGCCACTAGGGTGCCGGAAAAAGAATTACAGCTTGTATTTCCACTTAATTTCCGCTCCGTGATATCAAAGGTGATGGTCGGTTTTGTTGCAGGATATAAACCATTAAAAGCTATTCTAGGACCAGATATGTAGTTTAATTCCCAGGTTCCTCCCAGTTGTGATAGTCCACCGTTTCCTATCGTTCCGGGTTTCAGAGTTGTGCACGCTGTAAAAGTGCTGGTCATTACAATTGCCAGTAACAGGATTCTTTTCATAGCCTTATTGTTTTAATGATACCCGAAAGGTACAAAGAGTATTCGAAAATATACCTATCGGGAATCAGTAAAAGTCTAAAATACTGCCTGTACGATCTTCTTTGTAGGTTCCGGATTACCCATTGTGTAGAAATGAAGAACTGGTGCTCCCATCTCTTTTAACTCCTGACACTGATGGATCATCCATTCTATTCCAACTTCTTTAACGTCCTTTTCTGACTTACAGGCCTGTATCGCTTCGCTCAGTTCCATTGGAATATCCAGGTGGAAAATTTTCGGCAGGCTCACGAGTTGTTTGCTACTGGTAATTGGTTTAAGTCCGGGGATAATAGGCACATTAATGCCATTAGCGCGACATTTGTCGACTAAAGCTTTATATTTTTTATTATCAAAAAACATTTGGGTAACGATGAAATCTGCTCCGGTATCAACTTTATGTTTGAGGTATTTGAAGTCTGTATCCAGGTTCGGTGATTCATAATGTTTTTCAGGATAGCCGGCTACACCAATGCAAAAATCTGTTTTTGCAGCGTCTTCCATATAATCATGCAGATAACGGCCATTATTCATGTCTACTACATGTTGTAACAATTCTGAAGCATAGGCATGTCCATCCGGAGTTGGAACAAAAGAGCTGTCACTTTTGCGGGCATCGCCACGAAGTACCAATACATTGTCGATTCCCAGGAACTGAAGATCGATTAATGCATTTTCAGTTTCATCCTTAGTAAATCCCCCACATATTAAATGAGGCACTGCATCCACATTATACTTGTTCATAATGGCCGCACAGGTTGCTACAGTACTTGGACGTTTACGGTAAGCGATCTTTTCTAACAAGCCATTTGGATGCTGCTTGTAGATATAATCTTCCCTGAGGTAAGTCACATCGATAAAGGGCGGATTGAATTCCATTAAAGGGTCTATGGCATCAAAAATGCCTTTAATACTTTGTCCTTTTATCGGTGGTAAGAGTTCAAACGAGAAAAGTGGAGTTCCCTTTGCGTTACTGATATGGTCTACGATCTTCATTAATATTCTTGTAAGGTTGGTTGGTTATCTGTTGTTAATAAGCTAGGTTAGGACTTAACCATCGCTCTACTTCTTCTATTGGCATATCTTTTCTAAGTGCATATTCTTCAATCTGGTCCTTGGTAATCTTTCCTAAACCGAAATACCTGGATTGAGGGTGAGCGAAATAAAAACCACTCACCGCAGCTGTAGGATACATCGCATAACTTTCTGTTAAGCGAAGGCCGATCTTATTCTCGGCATCCAGCAATTCGAAAAGTGTACCTTTTTCGGTATGTTCCGGACAGGCAGGATATCCTGGTGCCGGACGTATTCCTGCATATTCTTCCTTAATCAGTTCTTCATTGCTCAGGTGTTCATCTTTGGCATAACCCCAATAATCTTTACGAACCAGTTCATGCATTCTTTCTGCAAAAGCTTCCGCCAGCCTGTCGGCCAAAGCTTTAGCCATAATGCTGTTATAATCGTCATAATTTGCTTCGAACTCAGCTACCAATTCATCACATCCGATTCCGGTAGTCACGGCGAAACCGCCAAAATAATCTGCAACACCGGATTCTTTTGGTGCCACAAAATCAGACAATGCGTAATAGGGTTCTCCAGCTACTTTTTCTGCTTGTTGACGTAATGTATGGATGGTCACTTTCTCACCTTCCACATCAAGAATAATATCATCTCCGACTGTGTTAGCCGGCCAGAAACCAATTACTCCTTTAGCGGTCAGCAGTTTTTCATCAATAATTCTTTTTAACAGTGCCTGAGCATCATCAAATAGCTTTTTAGCCTCATCCCCAACTAATTTATCGTTGAATATTTTAGGATAACTACCTCTTAATTCCCAGGTATGGAAGAAAGGTGTCCAGTCGATATAAGGAACCAGTTCTGCCAAAGGATAATCTTCAAACACCCTTGTTCCTGTGAATGCAGGAGCGGGAGCAACCAGGTCAAGATCTATTTTAAACTGATCTTTTCTCGCTTCTTCCAGTGTTTTAAAGCGTTTATCAGAACGTTTGTTTAAATGTGCTTCTCTGGCCTTATCGTATTCCTGTCTGATGCTGTCAATATATGGGCCTCTGGTTTCTTCATTCATCAGTGTACTGCATACCGTTACACTTCTGGAAGCATCCAAAACATGAATGGCAGGTCCGGAATAGTTCGGTGCTACTTTTACTGCTGCGTGAATACGGGAGGTGGTTGCTCCGCCAATAATCAATGGAATGGTAAACCCTTCCCGTTCCATTTCCTTGGCGAAATGCACCATTTCGTCTAGCGAAGGTGTAATCAGACCACTTAGCCCGATAATATCCGCATTAATTTCTTTCGCTTTCTGAATAATGGTTTGTGCGGGAACCATTACTCCAAGGTCTACAATTTCGAAGTTATTACAAGCCAGTACTACGCCTACAATGTTTTTTCCGATATCATGAACATCTCCTTTCACTGTGGCCATTAATACCTTCCCGGCAGATGAGCTCGCCTTTCCATCCGGATTATCCAGTTTTTCCTGCTCGATAAAGGGAAGCAGGTAGGCTACTGCTTTTTTCATTACCCTTGCAGATTTTACTACCTGTGGAAGAAACATTTTTCCGGCACCAAAAAGGTCTCCGACGATATTCATTCCATCCATTAAAGGACCTTCAATCACATGTATTGGCTTAGGATATTTCTGTCTGGCTTCTTCTACGTCGGCATCCAGGTATTCTATAATTCCTTTAACCAGGGAATGGGAAAGCCTGCTTTCTACGCTTTCTTTCCTCCATTCTTCATCTCTGACAATCTCTTTGCCCTTGGATTTAATGGTGTCTGCAAATTCGACCAGTCTTTCGGTTGCATCTTCCCTGCGATTGAGCAATACATCTTCCACACGCTCCAGAAGTTCGGGTGGGATCTCCTGATAAACTTCCAGCATTCCTGCGTTTACAATTCCCATGTCCAGGCCTGCTTTGATGGCATGGTATAGAAATGCAGAGTGCATGGCTTCTCTAACCGTATTGTTTCCCCTGAAGGAGAAGGAAATGTTGGAAACACCTCCGCTTACTTTCGCATAAGGAAGGTTTTCTTTAATCCATCGGGTTGCGTTGATAAAATCTACCGCGTAATTATTGTGTTCTTCCAGGCCGGTTGCTACCGTAAGGATGTTTGGATCAAATATGATGTCTTCGGCAGGGAAACCTACTTCGTTGACTAAAATGTCATAAGAACGCTTACAGATTTCTTTTCTTCTTTCGAAGTTATCTGCCTGTCCTTGTTCATCAAATGCCATCACAACTACAGCAGCACCATAGTTCATGATTTTACGGGCACTTTCTTTAAACTTCTCTTCTCCTTCTTTCAGGGAGATGGAGTTGACAATACCTTTACCCTGCAGACATTTTAATCCGGCTTCGATTACTGTCCATTTGGACGAATCGACCATGATCGGAAGTTTGGAAATGTCGGGCTCTGAAGCGATCAGATTTAGGAATTTTACCATTGCGGCTTCTCCATCCAACATCCCTTCATCCATATTCACGTCGATCACCTGGGCACCACCTTCTACCTGCTGACGGGCAACAGTAAGGGCTGCTTCATAATCACCACCCAAAATCAGTTTAGAGAATTTAGGTGATCCGGTGATGTTTGTTCTTTCACCAATATTGACGAAAATACTTTCTGGGGTAACGGTTACTGGTTCTAATCCACTCAGACGCAGGTAAGGAGCTGTTTCAGGTATTTTTCTTGGGCTGATGCTTTTTGCCTTGGCTGCAATGCATCCAATATGCTCAGGTGTTGTACCACAGCAACCTCCTACGATGTTTACAAATCCATGCTGAATAAAATCTTCTACTAAATGGGCAGTTTCATGAGGCATTTCATCATAGGCACCAAACTCATTAGGTAATCCTGCGTTTGGATAGGCAGATACATAACAGGTAGCCTTTGCGGAGAGCTCTTCAATGTGAGGCCTCATATCTTTGGCACCCAGAGCACAGTTAAAGCCGATACTGATTGGATTGGCATGAATTACCGAGTTTAAGAAAGCTTCTACCGTTTGTCCGGATAAAGTTCTTCCTGAGGCATCAGTAATTGTCCCTGAGATCATGATGTCTATTGTTCTGCCAATTTCCTTTTCATACTTCTTAATGGAGAATATGGCTGCTTTAGCATTCAGGGTATCAAAAATAGTTTCAATTAATAGGAGGTCAGCGCCCCCGTCAACCAGTCCGCGGACCTGTTGATCGTAGGCGTCTACCAGCTCATCGAAGGTAAGTGCCCTGAATCCGGGATCATTTACATCCGGCGAGATGGAAAGTGTTCTGTTGGTTGGGCCAACAGCTCCTGCCACAAAGGATCTTCTGTCGGGGTTTGCGGCCATGAATTCATCTACTGCTTCACGGGCAATCTTTGCACCTGCAAAGCTCATTTCATAATCCAGCTCTTCCATCTGGTAATCTGCCAGTGAAATACGCTGGGTACTGAACGTATTGGTCTCTATAATATCTGCACCGGCTTTAAGGTATTCGGTGTGTATGGCTTTGATGATATCAGGGCGTGTGAGGTTAAGCAAATCGTTGTTGCCTTTTACATCACATGGGTGATCTTTAAACCTTTCACCTCTGAAATCTTCTTCTGTTAGGATATAGCGCTGAATCATGGTACCCATGGCACCGTCAATAATCAATATGCGTTTTTCTAACTCTTCTCTAATGTTCATTTTTTTTCTCCCCGTAATGCGTATGAAAAATATGACCAGATACGAACTTCATATCGGTTACTATTTTATCCGCAGTCAAAAAGCTTATTGAAAAGTCCGGTATAGGGTCGACTTTAACTTATCTTTCGGGAACCAATGGTCCGGTTCCAGTAGAATGTAGCACCTTGTAAGCACAGGTTGCTAAGACTTCGCAGGGTCTAATCCCTCCGTCTTTCTCTATAAGCTCTGCAAAAGTGCAACAAAGAAAAATCATTTCCAAAAAAACAGCGCTTAAAGCATATAAAATTGCAAAGGCCATGCAAATATGCATGGCCTTCGGAATAATATTTTGAAAATCTGTGATTATCTTCTGCTTCCGAAGATTCTTAAAAGATATAAGAAGATGTTTAAAAAGTCAAGATAAAGTGATAAAGCACCCATGATGGCTAGCTTTTTAGTATCTGCATTGTCAATTGATGCTCCGCTTTCCTCTATTCCTGCTCCAATTCTTTTCAACTTCTGAACGTCATATGCGGTTAAAGCAGTAAAGATGGCGATTCCGATGAAAGCCATAAACAAGCTAAAGCTTTCACTTTGAATAAACATGTTGACAACACTTGCAATCACTAATCCGATTACACCAACCATTAATATCGGTCCGAATTTACTCAAGTCGACATCTGTAGTATATCCAAGAACAGCCATGATTCCAAAAATACCTGCTGCACCGGCAAAACAAGAGATTACAGAAGCTGATGTATAGGCTAAGAGGATAAAGCTTAAACTAAGTCCAGTTAGTACAGAATAGAGAATAAATACCCCTACCAATGCACCGTAAGAAAGCTTATTTAATCCTGCACTCATTAAAAGCACAAGGCCAAGAGGGGCGAACATGGCAACATACCCAAGAATAGTCGGTTTTTGTGTCGTGGCATCTCTTAGAAATGAATATAATTCAAGATTATTGGCCATTACAAGCGCAGAGACTGTTGAAAGACCTAATGCGATAAACATCCACAAGAATACATTTGCGAAGAACTTCTTAGCAACTACTCCAGTTTGCTGTTCAGCAAAAACAGATTTATGTGCCCATTCGTAATTATTATTGTTGTTATCCATTTTATTTAAATTTTATTTTAAAGTTACTAATTGTTTATCTTCTTACAAAAGCTATGCCCCGAGTCTTTTTGTCAGGATTTCTTCCACTTTCTTGAAAAACTGAAGAGGTTTCAGGGTTCTCCATGCCAAATCGTCAAGCTGACCGCCAAAGTTAATGTAGTAATCGATATTGGCGTTTCTGAATTCATCGATCACATGTTGCTGGAAATTGATTCCGGTAATCCAGCCATCTTCCACATCCTGGAACCACTCTTCATAATAGCTGTCTTCAGAGGAATGAAAGTTCAGTACGTTTTCGCCGATGAGGATAAACTTATTGATTCCTTCATCTACCATTAGTTCCAGTATTTCCCTTTTGAGCAGCATGATGTCATTTCCAATGGCATCGTTCCACTCTCCGATAAACTCGATGATTGCATAATTTCTGTCGTAATCTGTGTACAATACTTTAATGTACAAGGTATTAGATCCAAAATCATCCCATTGGGGGTGAATCAGGAAATTGTACAACTGTTTATCGAAATAGAATTCTGAATATTCCGTGTTATAAAAAGGCGAACGTTCATCTTCGGCGGCGATATAATCATCGCGCCATAGATAGAAGGGCTCAATTTCGTGCATAATTAAGGGATTATTTGGTGCCTGCTTCAACAGCTTTACGGACACTTCCGTAACGGATTAGCAAATCTGCAGCCTGATCATGGTCAATGTGTAGTTCTTCCATGACCATTTGTGTACCGCGATCAACCAGTTTATGGTTGGTCAGCTGCATGTCTACCATTTTGTTGCCTTTTACTCTGCCCAGTTTGATCATGACTGTTGTGCTGAGCATGTTTAAGACTAGTTTCTGCGCAGTTCCTGATTTCATGCGGGTAGAGCCGGTCAGAAATTCCGGTCCAACCACCACCTCTACCGGAAAATCACTTTCCGCTGCAATGGGGCCTCCTTCGTTGCAAACGATACATCCGGTTAGGATTCCATGTTTCCGGGCAGTATTTAATCCTCCGATGACGTAAGGAGTTGTTCCTGATGCAGCAAGGCCGATCAGGCAGTCTTTTTCGTTGATTTTATATTCCTGAAGATCTATCCAGGCTTGTTCGGTATCATCTTCAGCGTTTTCTACCGCTTTCCTGATGGCGGTATCGCCACCGGCAATGATGCCGACTACCCAATCAAATGGAACACCAAAAGTTGGCGGGCATTCTGATGCATCGACTACACCCAGGCGGCCACTGGTTCCAGCCCCGATATAGAATAACCGGCCTCCATCTATCATACGTTCTGCAACTGAGGTAGCTAATTTCTCTATTTGTGGGATTACATTTTCCACAGCCTGAGGAACTGACTGGTCTTCTTTATTGATGTTTTGAAGAATTTGAAGTACAGACATCTGATCAATGTTGTTGTACTTTGACTCCTGCTCAGTTACTCTTATCATATGTTTTTTTTGATAAAATTCGGGATTTTCTTTTTAAACCGGAAATATTCCCAAAAATGAGTTTAAATAATACGACACTATACCGCATTCCTGTTAATTGTAAAAAATATCAAACAATTAAAAATGATTAGGACTTAATTTATTAATTGACAGGGTTATTTTATAACTTTACGCAGCATTTAACCATGAAAAAGACTACCCGATATAACCTTTTGATCGCCCTTACTTATTCCGTTGTTCTGATAGGTGGTATGTTTGTGGGGTATAAATTCCTGAAGGATCAGGGATATCAGGTAAAAAAGCAGGCTGGTTATCTTGCCGATAATAGCGAAAAGGTAGATGAAATTATCCATATTATCAATAAAAATTACGTTGATGAGGTAAATGCAGATAGCTTATACCACCTGCCTATTGACAGCCTGTTGCATCAGTTGGATCCACATAGTGCGTACCTTCCACCCGCAAAAGCAAATGAATTTGCCGAGGCTCTCGGGGGTAATTTTGAAGGTATTGGAATCGAATATTATATCCTGAATGATACTTTATTAGTGACGAATGTGATTAAAGATGGTCCTGCTTTTTTATCAGGGATCCGTCAGGGAGATAAGATCCTTAAAATTGATACCACTTTTGTTAGTGGAAGGGCATTACCAAGAGAGAAAATGATCGGTAAGATCAAAGGAAAAAAAGGTACTGCTGTAAAATTAAGCATATTACATCCTGGAAACCCTCAGCCCATCTTGTTTACAGTTAACCGCGCGCGGGTGAAAGTAAGTAGTATTGATGCGGCTTATATGTTGAATGCAGAAACAGGATATGTGCGCATCAGTAATTTTGGTGCCGATACGGATCATGATTTTGTGGAATCTGTTCGTGCCCTGAAAGGAAAAGGTATGAAAAAGCTGGTACTTGACCTCCGTGATAATGGGGGAGGGTATCTGACTGCGGCTACTGGTCTGGCTAATCAGATTTTAGCAGAAAACAGGTTAATTGTGTATACCCAGGGAAAACACGAACCCAGAACTGACTATTTTACTACTGGTGGCGGAGAATTTGAACAGGGAAAATTAGCGATATTGATTAATGAAAATTCTGCTTCTGCGAGCGAAATTCTGGCTGGTGCAGTGCAGGATCTGGATAGAGGTATTATTATTGGCCGTCGTTCCTTTGGTAAAGGGCTTGTTCAGGAGCAATTCCCATTTGTGGATGGCTCGGCATTAAACCTGACTATAGCAAGATATTACACCCCTTCAGGAAGAAGCATTCAGAAATCGTATAAAAAGGGTTATAACGCATATCAGAATGAGATTGAAGACCGTTTTAATGATGGAGAACTAACTTCAAAAAATGTAAGCGTAAAAGATAGCCTTAAGAAAGGAAAGTTGTTTTCAGGAGGTGGGATTCAACCGGATATTTATGTGAAAATGGACACCAGTGGATTTAACCGGTTTTATGCCAAGCTTATTGCTAAAAAAGTGTTGTTCGACTTTGTTTATGACGTTCTTGCCAACCGTTATACTTCAGCTTTTATTGAACAGAACCTTGCAACCTTTAACATCAATGATGCAGATTACAAGGATCTGTTGAAATATATTCAGAGTAAAAATATTGTGATTGAACCTAAGTTATTGCAGGCTGCAAGACCATTGATCTATAATGATGTGAAAGTCCTGCTTTGCAAATACCACCTGGGTGATGCCGGTTATTACAAAGCGCTTAACTTAAATGACGCAATGGTCAAACAGGCATTAACCAGTTTGCAGTAATTGTATTCTATTTCTGTCTGAAATAAATCTGAATCGGTACTCCGCTAAAATCAAAGTTTTCACGTAATTTGTTCTCAATGAAACGTTTGTACGGTTCCTTAATGTATTGAGGTAAATTACAGAAGAATGCGAACATTGGTGATGTTCCATTGATTTGAGTAATGTATTTAATTTTGATGTATTTTCCTTTCAATGCTGGTGGAGGATAGTTCTCAATAATTGGCAGCATGACATCGTTCAATTTAGAAGTAGGAACTTTTTTGCCTCGGTTTTTGAATACTTCCAATGCTGTTTCGATAGCCTGGAAAATACGTTGTTTATTAACTACTGAAGTGAAAACGATCGGCACATCAGTAAAAGGCTGTAGTTTCTGACGGATCTGATCTTCAAATATCTTCACTGTTTTGCTGTCTTTCTCTACTAAATCCCATTTGTTAACCAGGATCACAATTCCTTTTTTATTTTTCTCAGCCAGGTGGAAAATATTAACGTCCTGCGATTCCAGTCCTTCCATGGCATCAATCATTAATACCACTACATCAGCTTCTTCCAGCGCTTTAATGGTACGCATAACAGAATAGAACTCTATGTTTTCTTTTACTTTGGTTTTCTTACGAAGCCCTGCCGTGTCAATAAACATAAATTCATGTCCGAACTGATTGTAATGAATGTGGATGGAATCTCTGGTTGTACCTGCGATTGGCGTAACAATATTCCTTTCTTTACCTATTAATGCATTGATTAAAGATGATTTACCTACGTTAGGTCTTCCAACGATAGTGATTTTAGGCAAAGCATTGTCTTCTTCCACTACATCTTCGAAGTGTTTGATCACATCGTCCAATAAATCACCTGTTCCTGAACCAGTCATAGAAGAGATCGGATAGATTT
This sequence comes from Pedobacter steynii, assembly GCF_001721645.1. Taxonomy (NCBI): domain Bacteria; kingdom Pseudomonadati; phylum Bacteroidota; class Sphingobacteriia; order Sphingobacteriales; family Sphingobacteriaceae; genus Pedobacter; species Pedobacter steynii. The sequence continues at coordinate 1,774,363 of NZ_CP017141.1, forward strand.
CACCTAAACCGAATCCGTAAAATACAGAAGCATCATTTTGTAATTGTGTATTGTCTACTTTATTTACAACGATGAATACCGGTTTACTGCTACGTCTTAGTAATTGCGCGATTTCATCGTCAAGGTCAGTAATGCCGGTTACGACATCCACCATAAACAACAATACAGTTGCTTCTTCAATGGCAATAACTACCTGTTCACGGATGGCCGCTTCAAATACATCTTCAGAATTGGCTACATAGCCTCCGGTATCAATTACAGTAAATTGCTTGTCTGTCCATTCTGCCGATCCGTAATGACGATCACGGGTTACACCGCTAAAATCATCAACAATGGCTTTACGACTCTCTGTTAAGCGGTTAAATAGGGTAGATTTGCCTACGTTTGGTCTTCCGACGATTGCGATAATGTTGCTCATGTGTATTGGTATGAATTGTATTAGTTATTAAGGGGTTGCAAAGGTAAGCTTAATTTTCGTACCCGAAACTTTTTAAATAGTTCTTTTTACTTCTCCAGTCCGGAACTACCTTAACAAAGGTTTCCAGGAAGACTTTCTGATCCAGAAATTTCTCAATATCCTTGCGGGCTTCGGTACCAACTTTCTTTAGCATTGCACCGCCTTTTCCAATCAGAATGTTCTTCTGAGAATCACGTTCTACGATAATCTCAGCGCTGATTCTGGTGATCTTTTCTTCTTCTTTAAAAGAGGTGATCACTACTTCAGTACTATAAGGGATTTCCTTTTGATAGTTGTTGAAAATCTTCTCCCTGATGATTTCTGAAACAAAGAACCTTTGGGTACGATCTGTAAGGTCTTCTTTATCGTAGAAGGGGGCATGTTCCGGCAAATGGTCCAATACCATCTCCATAATTCCGTCTAAATTGTATAGGTGTAATGCAGAAATGGCGTAAATATGTTTAGGATTTAACTTCTCCTGCCAGTAAGCTGTTTTCTCTTCTACTTCTTCCTGTGTTGCATTGTCGATCTTATTGATAAGTACAATCATTGGAATGGTTGTATTAATAATTTTTTCCAATACATCGTTCTCATCATACTGTTCATTAATGTCAGTAACAAAAAGAATTAAGTCGGCGTCAGTAAGGGCTCCTTTTACGGAACTCATCATAGAATCCTGCAAACCATAACGTGGTTTTATGATGCCCGGCGTATCAGAAAATACAATCTGATAATTTTCTTCATTGACAATTCCCAGAATCCGGTGGCGGGTAGTCTGAGCTTTCGGAGTGATGATAGAAAGCTTTTCACCCACCAGGGCATTCATTAACGTTGATTTACCCGCATTGGGTTTACCAATTATACTTACAAAACCTGCTTTATGTGACATGAAAATATTTTTTAAAATAAATTTGCACCACAAAGAAACGAATTATATCTTTGCATTCCAATTCGGAACAAGAGTTAAACAATTTAACAAAAGCGACGAAATTGTATATAGTGCGGGGTGGAGCAGTTGGTAGCTCGTCGGGCTCATAACCCGAAGGTCATCAGTTCGAGTCTGGTCCCCGCTACCAAAAGATTCGTAACCTGTGAGGGTTAAGGCAATCGAAAATGGCCCGTTCGTCTAGGGGTGAGGACGCCAGATTTTCATTCTGGAAACAGGGGTTCGATTCCCCTACGGGCTACAGTAATCATTAAGCAGAGGCTTGGTGAGATTTTAAAAAAGGAATAGTGCGGGGTGGAGCAGTTGGTAGCTCGTCGGGCTCATAACCCGAAGGTCATCAGTTCGAGTCTGGTCCCCGCTACCAATTAGGTTCGTAACCTGTAAAGGTTAAGGCAATCTAAAATGGCCCGTTCGTCTAGGGGTGAGGACGCCAGATTTTCATTCTGGAAACAGGGGTTCGATTCCCCTACGGGCTACAGTAATCATTAAGCAGAGGCTTGGTGAGATTTTAAAAAAGGAATAGTGCGGGGTGGAGCAGTTGGTAGCTCGTCGGGCTCATAACCCGAAGGTCATCAGTTCGAGTCTGGTCCCCGCTACCAATTAGGTTCGTAACCTGTAAAGGTTAAGGCAATCTAAAATGGCCCGTTCGTCTAGGGGTGAGGACGCCAGATTTTCATTCTGGAAACAGGGGTTCGATTCCCCTACGGGCTACGATCCCGCTTTACGATAAGTAGAGCGGGATTTTTGCATTTATATGCAACTTTATAGCCGTGACTTTGACACCTATATTATAATATAGTCATACAGTTACCGCGTTTGTCCCGGTTTTGAAAACTACAATTTACGATCCTTTGAAGTTGATTCCTTCGCAAATGGCTTTTATGCGTCTGATCGAATTTCCCGAATTGATACTTTTGTCCAATTTTAGATAAAGGCGGCCTTCTGATGCTTTAATGTAAAACCTGGTCTGGTCACTTAGCGTAATTTCCTGATCCAGCTCCCTGGAATTCCTGAAAATGGAGGCTGGTTTCAGGCAGTTGTCAAGATAGCGTTTAACATTTTCCGTCTGACCTTTTGGGTAAAATGCAGAAAGGGTGTATGTATTTGGGGCCTCTGTTACTGAGATGGAAATTTCCTGCTGGTTATTATTTAGCCATGAAAAAAGAAAAGCAATACTTAAACCTATAAGGCAAAAACCGAGTGTTAAATAAATCTTATTCATCATTTTTCTTTTTTAGTTGTTAAGCCACCTCATGATCAGATAATGTGCTAAAAATCCCAGGGCGACACTTACTGTCATAATGATCACGGAATGAATACCCAGTGGTTGATAAAAGCTGCTTACAGTGAAGCCCAGGGCAATTGCGCTCAGTAGGGTAAACCATTTGAGGGCTTCACTTTTTTCATTTTTGTTTTTTGGAAGAAGCGCTGTAATGATTGGCTCGTCTGCTCCTTTCTCAACCAGGGTTCGTTTTAAGCGATCTGTTAAAAATAAGCGAATTAAGGTCAGTATGAATGTAGAAATAAGGTATAATCCTATCAGGATAACTACACTGCGCATAATTTCCTGAGTAATTTCTTTATCTGCTAAAGGATTAAATGGTTCCTGTGCATGGGTTCCTATCACTATACTTGAAAACAGGAGGATGAGGATTAGCTTTTTCATGGTTATCTTTATTTGAGTATTCATTGTTAGTGGATAAGACCGGTCAGGTAATTAAAAGTTGCAGCGCTGTTAAGTGTATTCATTTGTTTTTTATGTTCTTTAAACAGGCTAAATCCCTGAATGATCAGCGCAGCGACTGTAGGTAGGAGAATGAGGTAAAACAGGTTAAGGGAAAGGTCTGTAAATAGCTTAGGTAAATAGCTTTTAAAAGAGATTAGTGCAACAGAAATGAGTACTGTAGTCATTATAACTGCAATCGTGGTCATCCAGGGGAATGATGGTTTTGGGGGAGTGATGTGTTCAGCAACGAGTTCTGATACATCGAAATCAAAGACGGGCCTGGGGATTTCCGCTAGGCTTTTAAACAGTGTCTCATAACTGGTAGCTTTCGATCGGCACAGTTTGCAGATCTGCATGTGTTGTGAAACGGCTGGTTTAACATTATTGTTGTCAACGGCATATTGTTGCACTTCTGATTCTGATAAATGGATCATGACTATAACTCCTCTCTTTTATATCTGGATAAAATATTCTCTTTTAATTGCTTTCTCGCCCTGAAAAGGTAGCTCTTTACTGTTCCTTCAGGTAAAGAGGTGATTTCTGCAATTTCATGGTAGCTAAGGTCTTCCTGATGATATAAACTAATCATGGTTTTATAAATTGGGGTTAACTTATCCAGTTCTGCAGCCAAAATGCCGGAAAGATCTTTTCCCTGCATGATTTTTTCTGTTTCATTCCTTTCAGCTATGATTTCTTTTTGTTGAAATTTGTCGGACAGATCCCGATCTTCATCGTTGAAATTATCCATTAAAACCACCTTCTTTTTCTCGAGATATTGTAAGCATCTGTTGTAAGTAATCTGTCCGATCCAGGTAGAAAGTTTGGATTGAAATCTGAAGCCCGAAAGGTTTTTAAACACTTTCAGATAAACATCCTGCGCGATATCCTTACGATCGGCAGGGCTAATGATCATTTTGAAAACCATTTGGGAGACAAGACCTTCTGTATTCTTTATCAATATGCCAAAAGCATGCGTATCGCCATTTAGTATGTTTTCGACTAATTGGCGGTCTGTCTTGCTGCTTTCATTTGGATAGCTCATCTGCTGGATTAGATCGGCAAGTGCCCATTATGTTGCAGGAAATAAAAAATACTGATTTTTCCTGAAGGATTTTATAATTATTTATGGAAGGAACAAACTTTATGCATCTTTATCATATTATTACATCTAATCGTTAACCAATTATATATTGTGAACCCATAAATAGTTTTTATGAAAAAATCAGCATTTTATCTCGCACTTTTAACATTTCCGGTTCTTTTTAGCTGCAGTCAGGGAGGCTCTGAAAATACCTCATCTGCTGATACGGATTCGTTGCTTAGTCAGCAATGCTTTGTTGCTGTGGACAATGAAGACACCGCTAATTTAAATATAAAGACCTTGAGTAGCGGAAAAGTTTCCGGAGATCTCAGCATTAATTATAAAGATAAAGGTAAGAATGATGGTCAGGTTGTAGGAAAATTCAAGGGTGATACCCTGTTTGTAGATTATACTTTCAAGATTGGAACGGAAAACAAGACTATTTATAAAAATCCATTGGCTTTTCTGAAAAAAGACGGTAAGCTGATCCTGGGTGTTGGTCAGATTCAAACCACTTTAGGCAGGTCTTTCTTTGTAAAAGGAAAACCCATTTCTTTTGAGAAGGGCAGATTTACATTTGCTCCCGTAGCCTGTAAAAAATAAATTATAATTAACTTATTTATAGTGTTTTATGGTTTTGTTTGTCGCAAGGAAAATGAACGATTTGAATGTTTAATTAAGTCCTCGTTCATTTTGCAGATAAACCCTCATTCTGATTAAGTGAGCTGCTTTTTAGCATTCATATTAGAAAATTCATCTATTTTAGTAATATCCGGATATGACGTTAAGGTTCAGCTAATCAGTATCTTATTTTTATCGTTTAGCACATGGGGCGTATCCTGTAAAGCCTTAAATAGAGTAGGACCTTATATAAAATTATTCCTATCATGAAAAATTTAGAACTAAGAACCCTGGATGTACAAGAAATGAGCAAAGCCGAAATGACAACAGTTAAAGGTGGAGGGTTATTGGGGGATTTCCTTGCCGGTACATTAACTGTAGTTACGACAGCTGTAAGTAACGTTGTGAAAGACAATGCTGCTTAGGCTGTAAAGCAGGTCGGCACTGTTTTAAGTGCAATTTTTAGCCTTTAAAAATGCCTGGCAACCGTTATTTTAAATAACGGTTGTTTTTTATTTAAATCCCATCTTTATTATAGAAACTGTATGGTAATTTTATTGTATTTATAGAAATATAGTTTAATAACGATTATAAAATAGGCGCTATAGTAGAAGTGATTCAGTTCGTTGTCGTGTTTTGTATGTCCTGATATTGTATTCAATAATTGATGTCTTTTTAGGAAAACGTGAAAATAGAAGGTCTATTTGCATGAAAAAAAATGAATAAATTGAACAAATGGCTGTAAAATAGACCATAAATACAGAAAAAACGCGTATTTTGCTTTAAAGAACAGGTATTTTGACTTTTTATTCAGAAAATGCCTGCGCTCTTCCGAAACTACCCTCTTAATCTTTATTGATACTATCATTATATTCGTTTCAGCGTTTGGCCAACCTAGGCGTACCCTGAAAAGCCTTGAATAGAGTAAGGACCTAAAAAATTAAAATCCCTTATTATGAAAAATTTAGAATTAAAAAACCTTGGTGTTCAAGAAATGAATGTTACTGAAATGACAAAAGTTGAAGGTGGTGGTTTATTAGGAGATATCCTAACCGGCGTTGTTGGTTCTGTTGTTGGAACTGTAAATGCTATTGCTACTGACACTACAGCATTTTTAAACAAAACATTAACCAATGTTTTGAAATTTGTTTGGAGCCTATAAAAAGTTATAAATAACCATTGTTCTGAATTTCAGAACAATGGTTATTTTAATGCCTAAAACATGCCTCTATCTCCCTATTCTGCCGAAACGATCTCTACCACCTCAATTGTCTACCGCTCACAAATCAGCAAATCATCCCAACTTATTTATCAGGTTACCCTGTTGGTTGTATTGCTGACTTTTGCGGCACTTCCATTTATTAAGACACCCATCACGATTAAAGGAAATGGTGTTTTACAATCCTCTCTGGAAAAAACTGAATTAAGCATACCTGTGAATGGCCGGCTGGTTCAATACAGATTAACAGATAATAAAAAAATAAAACAAGGCGATACTATTTTGGTCATTGATGCCGGATTGCCAAAACAGCAAAGTGTACTGGTGCAGGGACGAGAAGGACAGCTTAGCCAGTTTCTTCAGGACATTAATATGCTTTTGTCTTTTGAAACTCTTGATAAAACCAATTCTCCGAGTTTACAAACGGGGCAATATAATGCTTCCTGGCAGCAATTTGTACAGGAACTTGAAAACGCGGGAATTGCAAAAATACAGGCCGCGAGTACATTTGCGCGATACAAAAAACTGTATGACAATAAAGTACTCACAGAGTCTGAGTATGAAAAATATAAATTTGAACTGGAACAAGCTAACTCGACCTATCAAATGGTCCGGGCAAAATATAAGACACAATGGCAAACCGAGGCCAATGGCTTTCGTAATGAATTAAGACAGCTTTCTGGTCAGCAGGCCGAATTGACAGAACAGAAAAAGCAATATGTATTGAGGGCGCCAATCGATGGTTCTGTTCAAAACCTGACCGGCGTACAAAAAGGCGCCTATGTATTTGCAAACCAGAAAATCGGAGAAATATCACCCGATGCAAGTTTAACCGCTTTCTGTTATATAAAACCATCAGATATCGGACTCATTAAGAAGGGACAGGAAGTCCGCTTTCAGGTAGATGCCTATAATTACAATCAATGGGGATCTGCATTGGGGACGGTGATTGATATCTCTGACGATATAATTATTGTAAATGGAAATCAGCCGGTATTTAAGGTGAGATGCAGTCTGAATCAGGATCATTTAATGCTGAAAAACGGGTATAAAGGTTATTTGAAAAAAGGGATGAATTTTACCGGCCGTTTCACGGTAACCAGCCGTAGTTTATATCAATTGTTGTATGATAAAGTCGATGATTGGGTGAATCCAAATGTAAGCGAAAAGACCTAAAGCTATGAGCACTAAAGTAAAACAAAGGGATATTACAGATTGCGGTGCAGCCTGTCTGGCTTCTATTGCATCACATTATAAACTTGATTTGCCCGTAGCAAAGATCAGGCAGTTTGCCGGCACTGATAAGAAAGGGACTAATGTTTTGGGGATGGTAGAGGCTGCTCAGAAATTAGGTTTTGAGGCTAAGGGTGTAAAGGGGCCTTTTGAAAGCCTATTTAAAATACCGAAACCAGCTGTAGCCCATCTGATCGTCAAAGATATTTTGCAGCACTATGTGGTAATTTACAAGGTGAGCAAAAAGTTCATCGATGTAATGGATCCTATAGATGGCCAGATGCACCGCCGTACACATGAGGAATTTAAAAAGGAATGGACGGGTGCATTGGTATTGCTATTGCCTTCGGAGGACTTCGAAACAGGAAATGAAAAAACATCAGTTTCCGGACGCTTCTGGAATCTGATCAGACCACATAAAAGCATTTTAGTTCAGGCCTTATTTGGGGCGGTTGTGTATACCATCCTGGGTTTGTCTACTTCTATTTTTGTACAGAAACTGGTAGATTTTGTGTTGGTGGATGGTAACCGGAATCTGCTTAACCTGATGAGCATTGCGATGGTCGTAATTCTGATCATCCAGCTGTTTGTAGGAATGACCAAAACGATTTTTACGCTGAAAACAGGTCAAATGATCGATTCTCAGTTGATATTGGGATACTATAAGCATTTGTTAAGGTTGCCTCAGCAATTTTTTGATACGATGCGTGTTGGGGAAATTATTTCCAGAATTAACGACGCTGTAAAAATAAGAGCCTTTTTAAATGATGTCAGCATCAACTTCCTGGTTAATATCTTCATTGTGGTTTTTTCATTTGCCATGATGTTCACTTATTACTGGAAGCTGGCTTTGTTGATGCTGGCGGTAATTCCTTTATATCTGTTGATTTACTTTGTCACAGATAAGCTGAATAAAAAAGCTCAGCGTTTATTGATGGAAGATTCTGCGGAACTGGAATCCCAGCTTGTAGAAAGTCTGAACTCAGTAGGTACAATTAAACGCTTCGGTCTGGAATCTTTTGCCAATGAAAAAACAGAAGTCCGTTTTGTGAAACTATTGAAAGATAGTTTTAAATCGAATATGAATTCTGTTTTCGCAGGGACATCTTCTGAGCTCACCTCTCGTTTATTAACGATTATCTTACTTTGGGTAGGGGCAGGTTATGTGATCGATAGTAAAATTACTCCCGGAGAGTTATTGTCATTTTACACGTTGATTGGCTATTTTACCGGACCTGTTTCTTCTTTGATTGGAATGAATAAAACTGTTCAGGATGCAGTAATCGCTGCGGACAGGTTATTTGAAATTATGGACCTGGAGCGTGAAAATGATGAAAATCAGATTGAACTAAGCCCGGATAAGATCGGAGATATTCATTTCGAAAATGTTTCTTTTCGTTACGGAACGCGGGTTTCGGTATTCGATGATCTTAATCTGATGATCCCAAAAGGCAAATTTACAGCTATAGTTGGGGAAAGCGGCTCGGGTAAATCCACGTTAATGTCAATCCTGCAGAATATTTATCCCATACAGGGAGGAAATGTACGGATTGGGAAATATGATCTGAAATATATAAAAACAGCATCCCTACGTCGTGTTGTATCTGTAGTGCCTCAGCAAATTGACTTGTTTGCAGGGAATGTAATTGAAAATATTGCGATAGGTGATTATGAGCCGGACATGCAAAAAATCATTGAAATTTCCACTCAGCTTGGATTGATTGGCTTCATTGAGTCATTACCAAGGGGGTTCCAGACTTACCTTGGAGAGAATGGCACTACTTTATCTGGCGGACAAAGGCAGAGAATTGCTATCGCAAGAGCGCTGTACAGAGATCCCGAAATTCTTATTTTAGATGAGGCAACTTCTTCGCTTGATTCGGCTTCCGAAAAGTATGTTCAAAGGATGATCGATATACTGAAATCAAAACATAAAACTGTAATTGTTATCGCGCACCGCCTGAGTACGCTGAGTAATGCAGATAAAATTATTGTGCTGGATAAAGGAGTTGTGGTAGAGCAGGGAAGTCATAAAGAGTTACGCTTTAGCCCAAATTCAGCTTATGCGAACCTGTGGAAACTCCAGCTACCGGAGGAGATCTGATTTGCTTTTATTAGAAGCGTTCTGCTTAATGAAAAATTACGTATAGGTCCATAGGAAGGGGCGCATCCTTTTGAGTTCATATACGTCTTTTTAAGGCGAATTAAGGGAGGTTTATATTTTGTTGACATTCCGTTATGTTTTTGGTGGATATGTGATGCCTGCTTCCTGAATTAACTCATAACCATATTTCATGATGGTTTCAATCACCGAAATGGCTCTTGATCCCTTATTGGTAATGGAATATTCTACTTTTGGTGGAACTATGGCATACACCCTGCGTTCAATCATACCGTTGCTTTCCAGTTCTCTAAGCTGGGTAGTCAGCATTTTATCCGTGATATGTGGAATGTCTTTTTTTAATTCCCCGTATCTAAGGATTTGATTCTGTAAGCGCCATAAGATGGGCATTTTCCAGGTTCCACCAATATGATTTAAAGCAAATTCAATCGGGGTATAGTAAAGTTTTTTGTCGTGAAAAAATTCAGGCATGATTTAATTGGTTGATAATAAGCATTCTTTCTAAAAAGTAAGTATCATACTTTAAGGTATGTATGGAATTATAAAGCTGTTGGTTCTACAAATTTGTATCAAAAATTTAGAACAACAGAAATATTTATGAAAAGAACACTTTATATCCTTGCTTTGGGAATCTTCGGTATTGCAACAACCGAATTCGGGGTCATTGGAATATTACCGCAGATTGCTGCCGCCTTTAAAGTAAGCATTGATCAGGCTGGCTGGTTACTAAGTGCTTTCGCCTTGATTATTGCAGTTTTTGGTCCGTTTATGATGATGCTTGTTTGCCGGTTCAATCGTAAGACAATAATGGTTCTGGTATTGGGAATATTTGCCGTCTCTAATGTGATTTCTGCGCTTGCAATCAATTTTAATATGCTGTTGTTTGCACGGATATTGCCGGCCTTTATGCATCCCGTATTTTGGTCTGTGAGCCTGACTATAGCGGCAGGATCGGTTTCCATAAAGGAATCCCCAAAGGCTGTTGGAATTGTTTTTGCAGGTTTCACAATTGCAAGTGTGCTGGGGATTCCTCTGGCTACGTTTGTAGCTGATTTATCCGGCTGGCAGGCTTCCTTTATCCTCTCTGCTTTTATCAATCTACTTTCTTTTTTAGGGCTGCTGATTTATTTACCGGATCTTCCTGCAACTGAAATAAGGCACTCGGATCGTCAGTATGAGGTTCTTCGTAAACCCATTTTGTGGATAAATCTTGTTCTGGCTTGTTTAATGATTGCGGCCATGTACGCTACTTATGGATACATGGCAGAGTATTTAAAGAGAGTGACAGCAATGACTGGTGCTCAAATTAGTTTAATGTTGTTTTTCTTCGGAATTAGTGGTGTTGGAGGAAATTGGCTGGCGGGTAAATACTTAAGCAGGAATAAGAACACGACTACATTTATATTTATTCTGTTGCTTGCTTTGGTACATGTTGTCATCTATTTTCTGGGAAATCATTTTATACTGATGGTCGGATTGATTTGTGTATGGGGTCTGGTCCATACTGGTGGTTTTCTGATCAGTAATGTTAACGTGACCAGCGTTGCTAATGAAACTCCGGAGTTTGTTAATAGCCTCTTTACTTCCTGCGGTAATTTAGCAGTGACAATTGGCTCGGTTTTGGGCGGCTGGATGATTACAAACAAGGGTGTCGGAGAGGTACCTTTAGCAAGCGTCATCCTGTTAATACTCTCTCTTGTTGTGTTTATTGTCAAAAGAATAAACATGCAATCATTTCCCTCTTCTGAAGTCTGAAGGAGTTTTATTGATGATTTTCTTGAAAATCTTATTGAAATAGGTTACGTTATTAAATCCGCATTCAAAACAAACCTGAGCAATAGTCTTGTCTTGCTGAAGGAAAAGACAGGCTTTTTGAATGCGGTACCTGTTCACAAATTCTGTAAAAGTGATGTGAGTTGTTTTCTTAAAATAATTGCAGAAGGAAGGGACCGAAATGCTGACCAGCTCTGCTACTGTTTCTATTTCAATCTCTTCATGGTAATAATGCTCCACATACGTGAAGATTTTTTGCAATCTTGACCTGTGCTTATCCACCAGGTCGGCGATAATTGCTTTCTCATTTAAGATCTGATAATCCTTACTATCTCCCATAATATGGAGCACCTGGAGGAAATTGATTGTTCTTTCAAAAGGGGACATCTCTTTCATTTTTATCAGGATATCTTTGACCTCCTCTTTAACAGCACCGTTGAATTTTATTCCGTGTTTTGATCGCTCTACAAGTGTAGCTATGGTTTGCATTTCCGGAAAATCAGAAATCCATTGCTGCATTACTTCCGGCCTGATCTGTATCACAATCTCCTCGTGTGGATCTCTGGCATTCAAACCAAATCCGGAGTGTGGTACATTGGATCCGATTAGCACCAGGTCCCCATCTTCATACATGCTGATATGAGAACCTACATGCCGCGTTCCTCCGCCTGAAATTACACAGACCAGTTCATATTCCGGATGATAATGATATTCCCATACAAACTCATGAATGGGTTGGTTCTGATAGAGGAAGCGTAGGGACGAAGCTTCGTCAGGTTTTACAATCTCAAAGTGAATTTTCATCCTTATTAAGGTAAGTTGTCCAAATATGATTAATTAAATATTAATATAGTTCAATAAATAATGAATAAAGGATAATTATTGCATTTATAAAAACTGGAATTTTATCATACCCAATGAGTTGCCTGCAGCTGGTCGGAATTACTAACCAAATATATTTATCCTTTTTAAACGCGGTTTAATGGAATTCTTGAAAATTAAGATCTCAGTGTTCATCAACTATTTGCTGTTCGGTATCATGTTAAATAGCGTCGGTACAGTGATTCTGCAGGCACAACGATATTATGGGGTTTCTGCTTCTTCTGCATCTGTTCTGGAAGCCTTTAAAGACATTACCATTGCAGTAGTCTCCTTTATTGTCGCTTCTTTTATTACGAGAATAGGCTACAAGAAATCCATGCAGATTGGTCTTGCTGCTGTTGCAATCGGCTGTTTTATCATTCCCTCTCTAAAAACATTTATTGCAGTTAAATTATTATTTGCCATTACCGGAGCTAGTTTTGCACTGATTAAAATTTCCGTATTCGGGACGATTGGCCTAATTACTAAAACTGAAAAAGCACACATCAGCCTGATGAGTTTTATTGAAAGCTTTTTCATGATTGGGATTTTATCCGGTTACTTCTTTTTCAGTTATTTTATTGATGATGCTGATGCAGCTTCCGGAAGATGGTTTACTGTCTATTACCTGATTGGAACATGCTACCTTTTTGCTTTGATATTACTGAGTATTTCTCCTTTGGATGAATCCGCAGCAAAACCAGAGCCGGGTTTAAAATTTAAGCAATCCTATACTGATATGCTCAGGTTACTCGTGTTGCCACTGGTTGTTTCCTTTGTGCTGTGTGCGTTTTTATACGTATTGATTGAACAAAGTATCATGAGCTGGTTACCGACATTCAATAATAAGGTCCTGCATCTTCCATCTTCAATAAGCGTGATGATGGCCGGAATTATGGCTAGTTCAACTGCTATAGGACGGTTTCTTGCAGGACTTGTCCTGAAAAGAATCTCCTGGTATAGCTGTCTTACCGTATGTCTTCTGGCTTCCGCAGGTCTGGTGCTGATTGCAATTCCCCTTGCTTCTAACACTAGTCAACAGGCTATCCGGATATGGGCGGATGTTCCATTTGCCGCATATATTTTTCCTTTGATCGGATTTTTTCTGGCCCCTATTTACCCCGCTATCAATTCTGTTATTCTGGGGGCTCTTCCAAAAAATCAACATGGGACAATGTCTGGATTGATAGTCGTATTTTCTGCATTGGGTGGATCCCTTGGATCTCTGATCACCGGATACATCTTTCAGCATTATGGTGGTGAAACGGCCTTTTACTTCTCCCTGGTTCCAATTGGGATGCTCGCAGTTGCGCTGTATCTCTTTCAGAAAATGAAACAAAAACACCTTCAAAGTGCAACCAGTTAACCGATTGTCAATATCCTATCCATAATTATATGTCGAGCCATTTATTTTATATTGAAGATTTACAGGAGCTATTTTCTGATGTTCAGCTAAAAAGGATCTTTGCTGATCAGAAGTTTTTTCCCGACTGTTTACCAAAGTTTGCTGCCACTGAAATTGTAGCAAAATACCGTATCCAGAAAAGCAAACCAGATTTTGACCTCCTGGCTTTTGTAAAAGCCAATTTCATATTGCCCCCCAATGAAGAAGATGGTATGGTTGCACAGGAGGATAATCCGGTGAGCCATATCCATCTTTTATGGGATAAACTGACCAGAAAAACGGAAGCTGAATTTAGCTCTCTGATTCAGCTCCCTCATCAATTTGTGGTTCCGGGAGGCAGGTTCCGGGAATTTTTTTACTGGGACAGTTATTTTACCATGTTAGGACTACAGGTATCCGGAAGAATCGACCTGATTGAAAATATGGTGGATAATTTTGCCTACCTGATCAGTGAGTTTGGTTTCATTCCAAATGGAAACAGGAGCTATTTCCTCAGTCGCTCGCAGCCTCCTTTCTTTTCTTTAATGGTGGAACTGCTGGCGGAGGAAAAAGGAGAGTCCTGTTACCTGAAATATCTATCTCAGTTAAAAATTGAGTATGCTTTCTGGATGGGTGGTGCCGAGGGGTTAAGTCTTTCTGAGCCAGCTTCGGCGCATGTGGTGATGATGCCTGATGGGGAATTGTTAAACCGCTTCTGGGATAAGGAAAATACACCGCGTCCGGAGGGATTCTATGAAGATCTGGAGATTTTTAATCATGCTGTTGAAGGAAGAGAAGACTTATATAGGAATATCAGGGCGGCCTGTGCATCCGGTTGGGATTTCTCCGGACGATGGTTTACAGATGGGCAGGACATCAGGACTATCAGGACAACAGATCTGATTCCTGCAGACCTCAATAGCTTGTTATGGCATCTGGAATTCACACTGGCTAAAAGTGCCAGACTGGCTAATGATGGCCTTGAAGCCGAAAATTATACAAAAAAGGCTACCCGGCGTCTTTTGGCCATTAGAAAATATTTATGGAATGAAGAGAAGGGGGGCTATTTTGATTATGACTTTAAAGGGAATGTCTCCTCTGAAGCATGGTCAGTTGCGATGGCTTTTCCCTTATTCTTCGGTCTTGCCAATGAAACTGAAGCAACGCGGGTTCTCCAACACCTTCAGGGTATTTTTCTAAAAGATGGGGGCTTGCTTACTACCCCAAATGTTACCGGACAACAGTGGGATGCTCCAAATGGATGGGCTCCTTTGCAATGGATCGGCTATAGGGCTGCACTGAATTATGGCGCCCTTTCACTTGCTTCAGGTATTGCAAAAAACTGGATAGGTACAGTTGAAAGGGTTTTTAGAACCACGGGAAAAATGATGGAAAAATACAATGTAACCGATACATCTCTTGCTGCGGGTGGGGGTGAATACCCCAATCAGAATGGATTTGGCTGGACCAATGGAGTGTATTTAAAAATGAAGATGAGTGAATAAAAATTAATAACACCGTACAAAACGAGCTTAACCTAACCATTTAAAAACCAAATTATGAAAAGATATCTATTATTTATTGTGGCCTGCTGTTTACTGAGCAGTGCAGAAACGTCCTATAGTAAAGAGCGGATGAAAGTTCTTAAATCTATAGAAACCTTAACTGGGATCGTCGTTGACAAAAGTGATCAGCCTATAGTAGGAGCTACGGTGGTGATCAAAGGAACCAGGACCGGAACGTCTACAGACCGTGATGGTAAATTTGCTTTAAATCTGACCCCTGATGCAAAAGTGTTGATCATTAGTGCGATTGGCTATAAAAGTGTAGAACAGCCGGTCTCGGCTTCTGGTACATTAAAAATTACACTTTTAGAGGATTTGATGGAACTGAATGCAGTAGTGGTAACGGGTTCTGTGAATCCTTTAAAGAAGATAGAATCCAGTGTTGCCATTACCAGCTTTAACAGCAAAACCATTCAGCAACTGGCTCCATCGAGTGCAGCCGATTTATTGAAACATGTACCCGGTTTTGTGGTAGAAACTTCCGGTGGTGAGGTGGGGAATAACTTGTTTTCAAGAGGGATTCCATCCGCAGGAGCCTATGAGTATGTACAGATTCAGGAAGATGGAATGCCTGTTTTTGAAGATGGGGCATTACAATTTGCAAATGCCGATAACTGGTTACGTGTAGATGAGACGATTTCACGTATGGAGGCACTTAGAGGGGGATCTGGTTCCATTTTTGCGACCAATGCTCCGGGAGGTATCATCAATTTTATTACCAAAACAGGAGGTAATGATTTTTCCGGAACAGCTAAAATGACAACAGGGACTTCTGGATTGTTCCGTACTGACCTGAATGTTGGAGGCGCTTTGATTCCCGACAGACTATTCTTTAACGTTGGCGGTTTCTACAGGACTGAAAACGGAGTTCGTAATCCCGGATTTAAAGGGAATGATGGTGGACAAGTTAAAATGAACTTAAAATACAACCTGGATAAGGGTTTTATCAAATTGTCTTACAAGAAGCTGAATGACAGGAACCTGTTTTTATTACCTATTCCATTGACCGATAAAAATAATCCTAAGGGAATAGATGGTTTCAATCCGAATACCGGTACCCTGACTTCAAGGAATTTCAGTCAGCTGGATGTTCCTCAATACGGCGGTGGCTATTTTAAAAGAAATCTGGAAGATGGGGTGCATCCGATTGTAGATGCTGTTGGTGCAGAATTTAAAACAGATTTAGGCGGCGGTTTTACGTTAAGCAACAATACCAGATATACTAAAATCAATTTGGAATATACAGCTATATTTCCTGGAGCTGAACCGCAAACTGCCGCTGACTTTGCCGCAGGATACAAAACAAGCAGTGGTGCCGATTTTCCGGTATTAAGTCCGGAATATACTAATGCCGGCACAGGAGCAGTTATGAATCCCGGACTAGTGGCTAAAGTTGGCTACTGGGCAATTGATAAACAAATGAAAAACTTTGCCAATAACCTGAGGTTTGATTATAAGAATGATAAAGTGGCTTTATCTTTAGGCTATTATTATTCCAATTGGACATCTAACCAGCAGTGGAACTGGAGCAACTTATTGGTGGAAGTTTCGGATAATCCTCAGTTGTTAAACCTTGTAGATAAATCCGTTCCTGAAGGTGGTAACAACCGTTCCAGAACCTATAATGGTGTAACTGACATTTCCTGGTTAACCAGGCAGGCACAAACAAAAGGAAACCTGAATGCCGTTTTTGGGAATGCGGAAATTAAAGCAACTGATCAATTGACATTTGATATAGGATTACGTTATGATATGGATCGTTATACGGGATATAAAGGTAATTCCAAATTTAACTCCCAGAATCTGGACAACAGTACTGCTTTCAATAATGATTTTGCAGGCACGACAGCCGATAATTCAATGACGACAACAGAGGGGCCGTATCAATACTGGGAATATGACGTAAACCGCCTGTCAGGAAGTGCGGCGGCTAGTTATAAATTCGCGGAGGATATGGCGGCTTATTTCCGGTACAGTAATGGATTCCGCTCCCCGATTGAGGAGGCTTATTTTGACAATGCAGATCGTCTTGATAAATTAAAGCCGACCATCATCAATCAATTTGAATTGGGTTATAAGTATCAAGCCAGGCAGTTTGCCCTTTTTGCAAATGCATTCTATATGGATCTGGATAACCTGGCTTTTACAGACATTCTGCTCAACGGAAAGTCGGAAAATAAGTTTGCGAAAGCCCGTAACTATGGAATAGAACTGGAAGGTCAGTTTACTGCGGGAGACTTTAGTTTAACTATAAATGCAACATTACAGGATCCAAAATTCAATGATTTCTCTGGTGAAGGAGTGAACAATAATGGAAATAGGGTGCGCAGAATTCCAGCTTTTTACGGTACCATCCGGCCAGCTTACAACCTGACAAAGAACCTGGCAATCTATGCAGAACTGAATCATTTTGGTAAGAAATATTCAGATAATGAAAATGTATTTGCCCTGCCGGCATTTGATGTACTAAATGCTGGGGTATCCCTAAAAGTTAAACGAATGCGCTTTGCTTTGGATGCTTCGAATTTAACCAATACAATCGGACTGACAGAAGGTAATCCAAGAGTAACGACTGCCCCTGGGTCTATTTATTATGCCAGGCCAATCCTGGGCAGATTTGCCAAGCTTTCTGCAGCATTCGATTTCTAAGATAAAATACCTGATTTGAAAAGGCTTAGCCTGGATTTTTTCCGGGCGGCCTTTTTTTATGTCCTATGCCTGTTCTGTTTGTTTTACTTCTTAAGCTGATCGATTCTCATGATAAAATCAGTATTACCTGATAATTGCAGCCCCTTTCTTAAGCTGTCTGTTTTTATATCGTAAAGCCAGATATAGTTGCCTTCTTTCGTAGAGTTGATGGAAATGTAGGCGATACCTCCGGAGACAATTATGGATGCCCTTCTGGTTCCTTTATCTAAAGGCAGTGCTAGTTTTTTTAATACTTTACCGGCGTAAAGATCCAGGAGATAAAATTCAAAATGAGCCGCGCTGTAATGATCGTTTAGCCCTTTGAACAAATCCTTTCTTTCAGTCCGGATAATAGCCTGGCCTCCTCCAAGGTACCATATTCCGTAAGCATGGTTGTTAATGACAGAGCCTGAAATGTTAAAGAAATATTTTTTGTCCAGCACATCTTCTCCGGTATTAATGCGAAATATTCCCGTCGGACGATCCGCCCGGTTTCCAAGTGCTATCCCGGGACAGGTCATAAAATAATAATTTCCCTTTTCATCATTGAAAGAATAGGGTTGTACCATATTCGTCCCTCCCGGATAGGTGGAACGTATATCTTTGTCAATCCTCCTGATCGTCATCTGTGGATAATTGAAGAGGGCAAGATAGGTGGTATCGCTGGTCGTGTAATCATAAGAACCTAGTTGTTGGTGATAAGTGTAACCCACAAAAAGTTGTTTTTTTCTCCGTTCAACAAATCCAGTTGATACAGAGGTGTACTTGCCTGAAGGACGAGGGATGGCAAGATCACCTATAGTAAGGACTTTCATGTCATCTGTCTTTATCAAAGCATACTTCACCTGAGTAAAGTCAGTGAGGTTAAGGCCGGTTAACAAAAGAGTGTCTTTGCTTATCCAATAATAATTGTCGACAGAGAAATTTTCTAATGGAGCAGAGGCAAGCTTTTTTAACTCAGTAGCTGCTACTTTATATTTTCTGAAAACAGCTTTTTTTCTGTTTAGAAGGTAGTAATAACCATCTCGTACAATGAGTTCACGATCGATCTCTTTTTCATTGATCTCATGGCCAGTTTTTTCAGGATATAATATTCCGCTATCTAGTGTGTTGGTCTCTAAAATATACTCTTTTGCATCTTTACCTAAGATATAGATACTATACTTTTTTTGTATTCCGGAGCCGGTGCCGGTCTGCTCTTCCTGACAGGCAATCAGGCAAGCCAGTAGTATAACTGAGGCGAATTGAAAAGCAATTTTTTTTGTTGATAAGTTCATCACTGCTGTAATAATAAGATCCGCGCGATGTGCTAAACTCATTGATCAATCGACTTTTCTGTATTGGTAGAAGATTCAGGAGCTTTATTTAAGCTTTCTTTACTGATTTTCATCTTTCGTTTTTGTTATGCAAACTTAGATAAAAAAAAATAACGTTTTCAATCCTGATGCATTCAAGGTATTGAATTTCCCTAAACGGATTAGATGAATGCTATTTTTGCTCCTTTTCCTGAATTACCAATGGTAGAGCAGGGCTATTCTCCCATTGGTCCAGATAATAAACTACCTTATCCAGATAAATGTTTTTGGACTCCTTTAGCATTATGGCCTGACTCTGGTCTTTTGATGTTACCATTTTTATATCCCTTAAGCTGGCATCTTGTACATGCTCCAGAAATATTGCATGTCTGCCATCTGGCTTCTCAAAATTAAAGCTGCTTTTTTCCAGTCTGAGCCTCTTCACATGACGTGCCCAAAGACCGTAGGAAGGAAGTGTTTTGAGGTTGGTCACATTATACTGTCCCAAGCCCAGTTCGGGGGGAGTGTTCCCGGAATCTGCGATTGGATTTCCTCCTTTATCAAGCACATGAATATCCTTAAATGAGATATTCTGGACGTATCCAGTGTGCAGGCCATTGGGTAAACGGAAGTTTAATCCCCCTTCAACAGCGGCGGAGTCCGGAAGTTGGTACCCTGCGATAATAGACGTTGATCTTTTTTGTGTGCCATCATAATTTTTCCAACGGCTCCCACCATAGGAACTGCCACTATATACCTCGCAAATGTCAACTCCCTGAATCAGGATGTTCTCTACCCGACCGATATTTACATTTTTTACCAGGAGTTCCTCTCTTTTTTTTCCGTTTTCCAGAAAAGTATATTTTCCTACATCTGCGCCAATAATTCTCCCTCGGTTGGATATAGAAATAAAGAATGGAGCAGTGGTCCGGAACATTTTAGACCTGGAATGGATCCTTCCGGTATGTCCACAGTTGAGGTGTATATCCCGTATAAGTGCCCCATCATTGGTAGATATAGAGAAACCTGCTTTGTTTGCCCCAAGAATATAGATATTATCTATACATATGTTAGTGATGTCATCGGCCGTTTCCGATCCGATCTGGAAGAGGTTGCAATTGGTGTCGCCAATAATGTTTCGTATTCTGTAATTCTTTGCTGGTCTGGTAAAACCCAGCGAGCAATCAGAGCCTGGCTTTACGATGTCATCAGAGCTTACTTTTGAATAAATATTGGTGACTTCCACTTCATTACAACCCATAAAATCGTAGATGTCTCTGGCATTGGATACCTCTTTTTTTGCAAAATAGGTGTCATGGACATTAATAGAGTCTGTTCCTGTGGCCAGTAATACAAAATGTCCTGCGCGCTCGATTTTCAACATAGAACTGCTATCAAAATCTTTGCCTCCATCTTTATCAATATAATAAGGTTCATCTTTTTCAGGATCGTACCATAAGTCGCGGTCGGTATAAATGCCGCCAATTTCCAGATTGCTGCAGCGTTTAAACGTAAACATTTTATCGCCCCTATAGTCGGGAGGATTGTTCATCACCTTGTCTCCTGTTACCAGGTTTCCATCTCCTGTAATGAGTCCTCTCCCTATAATTTTTACATTATCCAGCCGTTCTCCGAAAAACATGGAGTTCCTAAAATAATGATGACCAACATCCTGTTTGACAAGATAATTTTCGGGATCATGATAGGGCCCTTCATCTGTAGGAGAAAGTCCGGAACGGTATTTTTTATCACTGAACCAGGTTGCTTCCGGGGCGTCGGTACCTCTGATCGCCTTGATAACCGCGTCTTTATCCAGATATAAATAGACATTGCTTTTTAAGTGAACAGTTCTGACAGCGTAAGTTCCTTTGCTGAAAAGCAATGTTCCTCCTCCTTGCCCGGCAATGGAGTCGATAGCCTGGTTAATTAAGTCGGTATGGTCTTTTTGTTCATTGGCGATAATGCCGAATGCTTTAGCATCGATTTTACCGCTGTAAAATTTAACTTCATTTGAAAAAACAGGCACCTTCCCGCTACTGAATTGAAGTTTAAAATAATATTGGCGACCTGGTATTAATCCGGAAATGAAAGCAGTGTGATTTGGTTTGACGCGGGCTAAGCTACTCAACCATGTTTTGCCCTCGTCCAGCGATTGTAAAACCTGTATGTTGCCAGTTTTATTGTAGCTACTCCATCTGAAGCTGAGTTGAGTATAGGTTTCGGGCTGCTCTTTGTAATGTAAATCTTTAAGAGGAATTCTTTGAAAATCAGTAATATCGTTCCCTACCTGAAGTGCTGCGATTTCAGTTCCGGTTCCTGCGCTTTGGTATACTTTTGGTTTTGAAGTGCTATATCTGGCTTTGAATAAATAAGTGCCTGTTTTGTTCAGACTGACATTGTTAATGGTGACTTTCAGATCCGCTCCATTTGCCGGGCGAAGGTCAAGATGATCGAATATTAAGGTTTGCCCGGTAGACGGGTTGCCTTTAATGGAGACATTTCCTACGCTTGAATAGGAGTAATTTCTGCCAGTTTTGCCGATGGACTGACGATCTAGATCTTTTAATTTCACTTCCCCGCGGCCAATGACATTGACCGTTGTGTTTTCCATATTCACCTCAATTCCCGGAGCCAGATCAATGCTTATCCTTGCATTTGGACTTCTCTGGCCTGCTGTAAAATAAAGTATCAGTGACTGAGGAGCATTTATCGTCATCTTTTTCTTTTCCAGCCATAATTTACCGCTGATAGCCTGCTCTTTTAACGAAATGTAGTAAACTTTCCGGGATTCTCCATCAGCTGAGGTTACTGTAAGCCGGTCTCCTTCGAGTAACGCTCCTTCCTGTTTGTTAGTCCCTGAAGCGTCGCTGAACTGATATTTTTGGACGGAACCGTCTGTGGACCTGATCTGTATTAACAGTCCTTTTCTTCCGATATTTGTAGAAATCAATCCCAGGTCCTCAGGAGTATCGACCGTATAGGAGTAAGTACTGCCATTTATAACAGTGAGGGTATCTTTATGGATTCCCACAATATGACTTGCATTTTCAGTAGCAAGTATTTCGGTTCTGCCAGTGATTGAGGGATTAATCTGGGCATTTGCAACCTGTAAAAACCATAGGAAAATGCAGATTAACAGAAAGGAGAACTTCTTCATTTTTTTGTCGAGTAAGATTAAGTTAAAAATCGGGAATAAGTACTCAACTTTCTTAACTAAATAGTCAGCTATTCTGGCAATTAAAGGCATTATTATCACCTTGAAAAAATAAATGAAAATAAATTCTATTAAATTAGTAGACTTTATTATATTTGCTCTCAGTAAGCTTAAAGAATATAATTCTCAGCCCGCCCGGGCTGATGCTTAGAAAATATTAGATGTTTGGTTAGATCTAAGTTTTGTTTGGTTAAAAGCCAGGTTGGATGACCTGGCTTTTTCATGTTTTATAAGGATGAAGGAATTAGGTGTTGAAGAATAAAATCTTAAATTACACCACACAAATAAATAAACCTGTAATGACTAAAAAATTCTTAAAAACCACAAATTTTTCCATCCACGAAGATTGGACTGTAGTTATTCTTGGATCACTCGTCATCCTTATTTCAATTTTCTTTTTTCAGGTGCCTGTTCCTGCTTTTAAATGGGACAATTCTACCATATTGTTTGATAAAGTCCTCAGTTTTGATAACCTCAGGGCTATGCTCATCCAGTTCTTTTTTATAGTGTGTATTGGGGGGCTGGGAACATGGATAATGGGTAAATCAGTAAAAAATTTTTTCATAGGCTTTCCGGTAGTTTATTTCCTGACAATGATCGCACTGGTGATTGCCGGCAATGCAACGATGAGGTCTTTCAATCTGGAAGCAGTAATTTTCAGTCTGATGATTGGTCTTGCCATCAGTAATTTTTTCAAATTGCCAGACTGGTTCCGTGCTACACTTTCTACGGAGCTTTTTGTAAAGATTGGATTAGTTTTACTGGGCACAACGGTAATTTTTGCAGATATTCTTAAGGCTGGCTCTCTTGGCCTGATCCAGGCACTAGTGGTCGTGATTTCTGTCTGGTACTTTGCATTCTGGCTATGTAAAAAGCTTAAGATAGACAATGAACTTACGATGATGATCTCCAGTGCGGTGTCAATTTGTGGCGTTTCAGCAGCGATTGCTACTTCAGGTGCAATTAAGGGTGATTCAAAAAAGCTCTCTTATGTGATCTCTATGGTATTAATTACAGCGATTCCTATGATGATTTTTATGCCATACATTGCCAATTACTTTTCCTTTTCACAATCAGTTACAGGAGCATGGATTGGTGGAAGTATCGACACGAGCGGAGCGGTAGTGGCATCGGGGACTTTAGTAGGAGAGGAAGCTTTAAAAATCAGTACGATAGTCAAGTTTTCTCAGAATGTTTTATTGGGAATTGCAGCTTTTGTGATTAGCATATACTGGTCATATACGAATCATACTGATGAAAGTGGTGCCAGAGTTAAGCCTACACTAGGTGTGATCTGGGAGCGCTTTCCTAAATTTGTTTTAGGCTTCATAGGCGCTTCACTGTTGTTTTCCTTCCTATTGTCACAGGAAACAGTAACTGTTGTAAAAGACGGTCTTAAAAATTTGCAGGGTGCCTGGTTTGCACTGGCATTCACGAGTATAGGTTTGGAAACTAATTTTAAGGACCTTTTTAAGCATAACAGTAAAAGCCCATTTTATGCTTTTCTGATTGCGCAACTGTTCAATGTGATCATTACTTTAATTGTAGCCTTCTTTTTGTTTGGTTAATCTATTCTTTTCCTGAAAATCAGATAATGGCAGGTTACTTGCTGTTCTAATTACATTATCAATTGATGTCATCCAAAAAAATGAGGAATACGCCAAAGCAGAGTTTGTTTAAAGCAATTAAAGGAAAGATTATTATTGCATTGTTATTGGCCTGTTTTGCATTGGTAATGGCCTGGGGAGTGAGTAAGGTTGCCTTTAATGAGATGTTAAATACTGTAGAAAACATCTCTGCTCCGAGTGAACGTTTAAGGATGGTGAACCTGATTTCTCTTAAAATAAGCCGATTAGATCAACTGCAAAAACGACAGGCCTCCAATGACCCGAAAAACTATGGTAAGCTATTTAAAGAATCAAGACAATTGCGATTGGTTTTGGATTCTTTGTCGATGTTATATCCAAAAGATTCTGTACAGCTTCACCGTATCGCAAGTATTCAAAAGCTTTTAAGTGAAAGAGATAACCAGTTTGTCAATTATCTAAAGGTCAGAGAGGGCCTGGTAAATAATAAGTCATTCTCCACACAGGTGAAAAATCTAAGTGATCTGGTCAATAAAAGTGGGAACGACAGTACAATTTTAGCTTCTCAACAGCAGACTTCTACCACCACGATTTATTCAACTGAAGATAAGAACAGGGGTTTTTTTGGCCGACTTTTCGGAAAGAAAAAAGAGAATAAAGAAGATAACAAATCTTATAAAATTATCAATGAGCAGAATGTAAAAGTAGATACGATTGCACTATCAAATGAAGAGAAAATTTCTAAAAGCCTTGAAGAATCCCTTAGGACAATTGAAAAAGAGCAGAGAATGAAAAGTGCGAGGTTCCTGAATAAGGAGGCCGAACTGGCGAATGCCAATAACAGGCTGATCAATCAGATGCTCGATATCCTTAGAAAAGTAGAAAGCGAAGTGGTTACCCAAATAGAATTAAATGGTGTTCAGGCTAAGCATGTCGTTAATACCGGAATTAATACCATCAGTATCATTATGCTGGTTTTTTTTCTACTGATGTTGTTATTACTGTATTTCATCCTGACAGACATTACGCGAAGTAACCGCTATAAAAATGAACTGGAGCTGGCAAGAGATGAAGCTGAATATCATGGTCAGGCAAAGCAACGCTTCCTTTCTAATATGAGCCATGAAATCAGGACTCCTTTACAATCAATTATCGGATATGCTGAAGTCATCCGGCAGCAGGAGCATCCGAAACCTAAAGATATAGATGCTATCTATCATTCATCTGAACATCTGTTACAGATTGTAAATGAGGTATTGGATTATAACCGGATCATTTCAGGCAAGTTTACTTTCGCCGATAAACCTTTTGATATCACAAAGCTTTTGGAGGAGGTCGTTTCTGTAATGCGCCCACAGGCAGAAAGGAAATCATTGGATCTGTTAACAGAAGTGACACTTCATGAAACCCGATACATCACTGGAGATGCCTTCCGCTTAAAACAAATTCTTTATAACCTGTTGGGTAATGCAATCAAATTTACTAATGAAGGGGAGGTTATACTTTCTGTGTTTTATAAAAGACAGGCTGAGAACCTTCATTTCACCTTCATGGTGAAAGATACCGGGATAGGCCTTTCGGAAGCAGCAACAAAAGTGATCTTTAATGAGTTTGAGCAGGTCAATACACCAGACAATGAAGTGCTGAATCAGGCTGGAACGGGCCTTGGTTTAACAATCATTAAATCATTGGTAGAAAATCAGGCTGGTAGGATTTATGTGAAAAGCAAGCAGGGTGAAGGAAGTGTTTTTACCGTGTATCTGACTTTCAAAGTCGCAGAAGAGCCGATTGAAGAACTTTTATTGAGTTCAAAGGAAAGGGTATCCTGGAAGCAATTCAAAGTCTGGGTCGTAGATGATGATCCCCTTATCCTTGATCTATGTGGCATTATTTTTCAAAGAAATGAAATCGAATATAAAAGTTTTCATTCTCCATCCCAATTATTGAAAGAGGAGCCAGATGATCATTTGAAATACATTCTGGTTGACATGAGAATGCCGGAAATGAACGGGATTGACCTTTGCAGGCTTCTCAGGGAACGGATGGGTACGAAAGTGAAGATTTTTGCCATTACTGCGCAGGTCCTTCCTGATGAGCGGGAATTTCTTTTGAACAATGGCTTTGATGGCCTGGTAATGAAACCTTTCAGGGAAAACGAATTGCTGGCGGTATTTTCTGAAGAAATAAGCTTATCTGAGGATCTTGAGGAAGATAATAAGGGAACAGAACAATTCAAAGCAGAAGTAGGTATAGTGGATGAGGTTGAATTGGATCTTGGGCCGTTACGTAAGATGACTTTTGATGATAAAGATCAATTAAAAATGATATTGGATCGTTTTACTTTTGATTCAGAAAATGATACCCAGGAGATTCAAAAAGCATTAAAGGAGGAGGATGGAGAAATACTCCGTTTAGTTACCCACCGGCTTGCAGGCCGGATTGCCCAGATTGGGTCCCGAAAACTGGCGGCTGATTTCCGGGAGATGGAAATCGCCTTGTCTGAGCATCCGGTTCCTGAAGAAGGTATCAGGAACCGCATCCTGGTTTTGTCTGAACAATTGAAAATGCTAATCAATCAGCTGAAAAAGATTTGATTTTATTCTATTTCATAACGCTCCATTTTACTGTATAGGGTCTTACGATCTATATTCAGTAATTTGGCAGCCTTGGATTTATTGTACTTCACCTTTACTAGAGTTTCTATAATCAGCATCTTTTCATTTACCTCATTTATGGCTTTAAGATCAGAGCCATTTGGTTTCGGAATCTGGTTAATAGAGATGATCATTTCTTCCGGTAAAGAATCCACTTCCGCAGTTTCCGAGGGAGTCAGCAGTACCATTCTTTTGATCACATTCTTTAACTCCCTTAAATTTCCAGGCCAGTCATATTGAAGTAAAAGATCTTTCGCCTGTTGGGATAAATTTTGCACATTTCGTTGTAACTCCGTATTGGAAAGCCTGATGAAATGATTAATGAAAAGCTCGATGTCTTTACCCCTGTCCCTTAATGCGGGAAGCTGAATTTTGAATTCATTTAAACGATGGTAAAGGTCTTCCCGGAAAGAACCATTGGCCACACTTGTTTTAAGGTCGTCATTGGTTGCGGTAATGATCCTTACATCTACTTTTATCGTTTTTGTACTACCTAGAGGCTGGATGATGCGCTCTTGTAAGGCACGTAACATCTTTACCTGAACTTCATAGCTGAGATTTCCTACTTCATCCAAAAACAAGGTGCCTCCGTTGGCCGCTTCAAACTGGCCTTTTTTATCTGTCAGGGCGCCTGTAAATGCACCTTTGGCATGTCCGAATAGCTCACTTGCTGCCAGATCTTTAGATAAGGCACCACAATCAATTGCGACGAAGGGTTTATCTTTACGCTTGCTTTGCATGTGGAGTGCTCTTGCGGCATATTCTTTACCTGTTCCGCTTTCTCCCTGAATGATCACCGACATGTCGGTTGGGGCAACCAGGTTAATGTGTTCGTATAATTTATCAGCAATACTGCTTTTTCCTTTGATAGCGTCTCCATGTTCAATAGAAGGGCCTGAACCTGGGCTTTCTTTTTTGCCCAGGGAGTTGTTGATGATCATCAGCAATTCGTCCGGATTCACGGGCTTGGTAATGTAATCGAATGCTCCTAACTGGATTGATTTTACCGCAGTTCTTACATCATTGAAACTGGTCATGATAATGACCGGCAGGTTTAGTCCTTTTCCACGTACATGAGATAATACATCCAGCCCTGTTCCGTCAGGTAAACGATAATCTACCAATAAAAGGTCAAAACTTTGCTGTTCTATCAGTTTTAGACTTTTTTTTACATCATTCACCGGGATGGGTTCATGACCATGTTTGGTCAGAAAACCTTCCAGTAACTGCGAAAAAGTGAGGTCGTCTTCAATAATCAGTATTTTTGCCATAAGGATTTCGCTTGTAATTATAGCAAAAATACAAAAGCCGGAGGACATCCGGCTTTTGTGAAGTATATTAATTTGATATTTATTGTGGGCTTACTCAATAACTGCACCTTCTTTAGATAATTTTAAAGAAGCAGTTTCTTCTCCTTTTTTGGCATCGATCTGATAGTATTCAGATTTATCTGCTTTAGTTACTAAAAATGCGGCAGTTGGAGTCCACTCTTTATATTTGTCAGATGCTAATGTTGTTTTAACTGCATCAGGAAGATCTTTCAATTCAACCGGAGCCTTTGTTACACTGTCCTGTTTTACAGTAACCATTACTGGATTTTTAACGTCACTTGCTTTTACCTGAGTTAATCCTACGAATGCTAAAATTGCTGCTGATAAGATGATCTTTTTCATAATTCTATATTTTAAAAATTTATTATTCTGTTGTGATTGTGCTGAGATAGATTTCATAATGATGCCAGAATAGCGAAAAGTGGGCAAATGGCTTATAATCAAAGGAAAATGCGCCTTCACTGAAAAAATACTGTTGCGTTATTCCACACTTTGTTGTGGAAAGAAACAGATGGCTCAGGCGTAGAAGAGACTTTGTTTTGGTAAGGTATAGTTGTATTATCTTACGAGTTTCGTACAAGTATCATGCGATATCGCGCTGGGTCTTCCCTGACTCAGAGTTGAAGAAAATTTGAAGAAGGGTCGAAGAACACTCGGAGAAGAGTTGAATAGTTTCACAAACCAAACATAGCCATGCCCGACGGATATGGCATTCAATTCTCTAATTTATACCCATATATTAGGCTATGAGAAAGTAATGTATTTTTTCTTAACTTTGTCTTTATGCTATCTAAGAAGACTAAATACGCAATAAAGGCGCTTGTTGCGCTCGGAAAAAACACTGGAAATCCTCCTATGCAAATCGTGAGATTGGCAGAACAGGAAATGATCCCCAGAAAGTTCTTAGAGCAAATCCTTTTGGACATGCGTAATGCAGGTTACCTGTACAGTAAGAAAGGTGCAGGAGGTGGTTACAGCCTGAATAAAGAGCCTGGTGACATTTATCTGGCGGATATTCTTCGTATTACTGACGGACCAATTGCGATGGTGCCCTGCGCAAGTCTCAAATTCTACCGTAAATGCGATGAATGCCATGACGAGATAACCTGTGGCATTCGAAAAACTTTTATTGATGTTCGGGATGCGACATTAAAAGTCCTTGCTCAAACTTCTATTGCAGACGTTATTGCGCGTGAAACGGATGAAAGTATTGTTCAGTAATATTTAATTTCAAATAAAATCTACTACTTCTATAGTCTTTTTGTATATTTGTATTTCCAAGACAAATATGTGATACCTTTAAACGTAAGGCTATGATTTTAAATAAGATAGAAAGTGGTGTAAAAGAACCTAAAATTACATTGGTAGGAGCTGGTCCAGGTGATCCTGAACTGATCAGTCTGAAAGGTGTTAAAGCGATAGCCAGCGCAGATGTGGTATTGTATGACGCACAGGTGAATGAAGCACTACTTAATCACGCCCCGGAAAAAGCAATAAAAATATTTGTTGGTAGTAAATCTGATGACGAGTCATTTTCGCAGGATGCGGTAAATAAGCTGATGATCGATTACGCGCTAAACTTCGGTCACGTGGTCAGATTGAAAAGTGGTGATCCTTTTGTTTTTGCACGTGGCTTTGAAGAAGTTGACTATGCAGAATCCTATAGCATTCAGACAGAAATTATCCCAGGAATTTCCAGCGCTTTAGGTGTTCCGGGCTTACATAAAATACCAATGACTTATCATACGCTGAGCGAAAGCTTTTGGGTGCTTAGTGGGACAAATGCTGCGGGTGAGCTTTCTCCTGATCTGGGGGTAGCTGCCAAGTCAAAAGCTACTGTTGTTGTTCTGATGGGGATTGAGAAGATCCGCGAGATTGCGGAGATTTTTCAAAAAGAAGGTAAAAACAGACTTCCGGTGGCGGTGATTGAAAACGGATCATCGGTAAATGAACATATAAAGATAGGAGTGGTAGATACCATTGCGGAATTAATCGAAGACAATAAGATTTCTTCCCCTGCATTACTTGTTTTTGGAGATGTGGTCTCGCTTCATCCTTCCTTTGCAAGGATTAAGGACTTTTACGAAATGTTGTCATTACAATAATAATTATTATATTTTGTTAGAGAAGCCAGATATTAGTATCTGGCTTTTTACGTTTATGGGATAGAAGATTGGTGATTGTCGCATATCGGGCATAAATACCTTGCCATAATTATTAATTAACTTTGTTTAAAATATCAACTTATGAATAAAATAAAAGCAAATTTTTGCTGCCGGAGAATCCTGGGTTTGTCTTTATTAACTGCCATTCCATTTTTGTCAATGGCACAAAAACCAAACTGGCAGAATCTGGATCTTAAAGCAGATTCTACTTTCGGTATCAGTACAGAGAAAGCTTATAATGAATTGTTAAAAGGGAAAAAGTCCAAACCTGTAATAGTGGCTGTTTTGGATGGGGGAGTAGACAATAACCACGAAGACCTGAAAACCATTATTTGGATAAACAAAAAAGAAAAAGCAGGAAACGGAAAAGACGATGATAAAAACGGGTATATAGATGATATCTATGGATGGAACTTTTTAGGTTCTGCAAAGGGTTCAGTGAATCATGAGACGCTGGAATTGACACGTCTGGTTCGTAGGGACAATGCTAAATTTGGTAATTCTGATGCTACATCTGTAAAAGCAAATGAACTCACGGCATTTGAGGCTTATCAGAAAAATAAAACAGAGCTGGAAAAAGAACTGGCTGAAGCGAAAGATGGATTTCAACGGGTATCTGCTTTTAAAACTGTGATCGATGAGGTGGTGAAAAAGATAGGAAAAGAAAGCCCTACCGTTGCTGATTTCCAAAGTTTCAGTCCTGCTAATGATATGGAAAAAAATATCCAGAGAATTATGATCGAGCAGCTGAAAAATGCCACTTTCAAGGAATTTTATGATGGTCAGGTTGTAGCTGGATATGATCACTTCAAAACGCAGATCGATTATAACCTGAACCTGGATTATGATCCAAGAGCTATTGTTGGTGACGATCCTGAAAACACTAAGGAACGTTTTTATGGTAATAATGATGTTGCAGGTCCGGATGCAAGTCATGGATCTCACGTTTCGGGAATTATTGCCGCTGTAAGAACCAATGACCTTGGAATAAAAGGGGTTGCAGATAATGTCGTAATCATGGCTGTCCGCAATACTCCTAATGGGGATGAACGTGACAAAGATGTCGCAAATGCAATCCGATATGCAGCTGATAACGGAGCAAAAGTAATCAATATGAGTTTTGGCAAATCATATTCATGGAATAAAGCCATAGTTGATGATGCGGTAAAATATGCGGTTTCAAAAGATGTCTTACTGGTTCACGCGGCAGGTAATGATAATAATGATCTGGAGGTTGAACAAAACTTCCCTAATCCGGAATATGCAGATGGTGGAGTAGCCAGTTCATGGATTACGGTAGGAGCTTCAGGTTGGTTAAATGACGGGTCAATCAAGGCAAACTTTTCAAATTACGGCAAAACTAAGGTAGATGTGTTTGCACCAGGTGTAAATATCAATTCAACTGTTCCGGGTTCTAAATATGAAAAATTTAATGGAACAAGTATGGCGGCACCTGTTGTTGCTGGTTTGGCCGGACTAATCCGTTCTTATTATCCTAAGTTGACTGCAGTGGAGGTTAAAGATATTATCCTTAAATCTGTGGTTAAAGTAGATCAGGTTGTAAAAGTGGAGCAAGGCTCTGCAATTAAGGATATTCCTTTTTCTGATCTATGCGTAACCGGAGGTATTGTAAATGCCTATAACGCACTAAAACTTGCAGCAGAATATAAAAAATAAGCATTATTTTGTATTTAAAAAGAAAAGCCATTAATCAAATTAATGGCTTTTCTTTTTAGCATACTGTGACCAATAATTTATGAGGTATTTTTCTTTCTTCCATAAAGCATAAACGTTCGTATTTGTATTCGTTTACCTTTACCGGGTCTTTCAGGTCTTTAAAAATGGCAATAATGACATCATACATCATAATGCAATTCAGATTGAGTTCATTTCTTTTAAAAATCTGAATGCACTCGTTTGAATACTCATAGGCAAGTACATACTCTCCTCTGTTTCTGAGTTGGTTTGCCTGCATCATCCTTAAAATAGATTCGGAATATTCAGTTAGCTTAAAGCGTGTTTTGTTATTGTGGATCTCGACCAATATATGTTCTATCTGATCGGTTTTCTTGCCCGGATTTACCTTTGAACTTGATAAGGCAAAAACGTTCATCATAAAAATAGTAAACGCTGTTCGTTTTGAGAATACACGCGGATGTAATTTGGAAATGGTCCTGATAATGTGGATTGTTCCTTCATCACTACCATAGAACGTATTGAGGATTAGTAGTAACACATAAGCTATTCCTTGCTTGGTGTCAAGTACTGCTTTCGTTTCTAAGAAAGTATAATTGAAACTTTCCAGGTCCTGAATAATAGGATGTGATTCAACGGTTTTGTTGCTTAGTTTAAGATAGATTAACCAGGTTAGCTCATATGGATTTATTGGCCATCCTTTAACATCTAAGGCGCTTAGTTTGTTTAATCTCATGGCTACCCGCTCCTGGTCCATACTCATGATGTCAAAAATGGCGAGGATAGATTGATAAATTAAACGATTTTCATCGGTATCAGCCACATCTGCAAGAACAGTTACTGCCTCTTTATAACAGGAATCCACAAAATCAAAGTTAATCAGTTGTTTGATGAGGATGTCATGAAGCTTATGGTCAGTCAGCAGTTTGATGGTATCCGGACTGTAACGTGCACGGAACCTCAGATTCTCTGCAATGAAGAGAATGAGGTAATTTCGCTCAAAATAGTTCAGTTGCAGATCGAAAATATGAGAGAGGGATCTGAAATCACCAATTCGTATGATAAAGCGAATGGTCCACTGTAAAAGATGGAACCGGACATTATTGCTTTCGTAGGAACTTTGGATGAACTGAAAGAAAGTCCAGTCTACCTGCAAATGGAATTTTTCCAGCAATTCGATAAACAGGAAGTACTCAAATATATGAGGATAGATGAAACGGACATATTCTCTTGGTTGATAATCATCATGGCTTTTTTCTTCCATCAGGATACCCTCTGATAAAAGCTCCATGTATGCATTTTTAAATGCCGATAGTTCGCCGATTAAAAGATCTTTTGGTACGGAATCTATTTTTTTACCATAATCGGTTAGCTGAATCACTTTTTTGAGAAAGAGAATTTTCTCGGTATAATAATTTGACCTGTAAATCTTTTCCTGGATAAACCTGGAAATCAGCTCATGAAAAGTGATGCTTGTAGAATAGTTAAAATACGGATCTTCTTCTTTTAGCTGATAGTACAGTTGTATATATAAAGGAAATTTTAATTGAGATTTAAGCTTTGGATTTAATTCATAGACATCTGAATGGTTAATTTTGCAGATAATCTGATCTACCTCTTTACCAGTCAGAGGAGGAACATTAGACACTTCATTTTGGTTGAAGTAGTTTCCTGTAAACCATTTGGATTTTAAGAATGCAGAGTGTCTGATACAGTCGTAAAATCTCATCCAGGTTGTAGACCGCATACTCATCACCAATTTAATGCAGTCTATATTTTCAATAGAACAAATAAAACTGATGATGCTTTCAAAAAGTTGTTTCTTTAAATCTTTTTTGATGATAAGTTCTGAAAATCCGTCCAGCATAATGATGAACTTCTTTCCGGTCATACTGTAATTCTCCTGGATATGTTCGAGTAAGCTCTCTTTGTGGTAAATGCCCAATTGCATTTTGAGCTGGTCCTCGAAATTCAGGGTAATTTGATCCGCATTAAAAAAGCTGTTTGCTGTAATAAACATTACAGTAGATTCTTTTTGAGCAGAAGATTCGTTATTAAAGAATTTTTCTACTAAATGGCTGAGAAGAATTGTCCTTCCGTAACCGGGTTGTGAAATAAAACAGGTATAAGTATAATTGCTTTTAAAGAAGTCATCAAAATCATGTTCCGCAAATTTTCTGCTGATGGTCATTTCGTAAGGGATACCAGAACGATTTTTTATTCCTTTCAGCGTGAAGTCTGTGATTTTTCTGGCATTACGCCGGATATCAGTCCAGTTAGTAGCACTTTCCTGTACATTTAAATGTACAGGGGCAGCCCAACTTCCAACCTGTTCCTTATTGACATATTCTGATAATGTGGTCAGGGTAAATTTTGAAAAGTTATGTTTTACCACTGCAAATCCAAACAACCTTTTGATGGTTGTCTCACTTACATTCTTATTTAGTGTTTTACTGATTTCAATGGAGATCCTTTTACAATCAGCAGGAGTGATGGTTCGAATTCCTGTTTTTAATAGGATTAGACTCTTTACTTCATTTAAGGTAGATATATCGTCCATATACAGTACGAGTGAGCATTAATTTCTTCAACTAAACGAATATAATGCTTTCGGGACAATAATGAACGCCCGGATATGAAGTAAAAAAATGAATGAAAACAGTTTTGTGTTGGTAATTTACTGATATGCAAATGGTTATGTGTTATTTGCTGATCCGAATTGAAAAGGGTATGATCAAAAATGAACAAAATGAATAACCGATTCATTTTGCATTCAGCAAATGAACAATTCGAACGGACGTTGCGAAGCAATCTATGATTAAAATTGCATCAAAGTAAAATTTTGACATCTCAATTCCGCTCATATGAAATGCACTTCTACCTCTCAAAGACTTAAAAAATCAATTCTCGTCTTTTTAAGTATTATAGCTATAACGCTTTTAAATTTAAATTCGTATGCACAATCTAAACAACGTGTGTATGCGAGTACCCAAGGGGATGGTACTTTTGGCATTTGCCTTCTTTGTACTATTGTAAACGGGCCTGCTGCAACAGATGGTGATATCAATACTTCATCAAAAGTAACTGCAGGTGTCAGTTTATTAGGTGGTGGAATTTATCAGGAATTGATATATCCTGCCGGAGACCTGCCCGGAGGTTCTACCGGATCTGTAGTTAAAATATCTACGGGAACGGTTCTAGAGCTTAATGTTCTTGGGGCAATAAAAGTTCAGGCATATAATAACAATACGCCCGTGGGTGCTGCTGTAAATGCAGGAGCGGCCTTATTAAACCTATTGGCTAACGGAAACCAGGCAGAAATCTTTCTTCCTGCGCCGGGAGCAGCTTATAATAGGGTACGTGTAATTGTTGATGGTGGAGCATTAGCGGCTTTGACTTCTATAAATGTTTATCATGCTTATTTTTTAAAGAATACAACTAATATAAATTGCGATGCGCCAATAGATGAATTGCATGGCATATCCGGAACTGTGGGTGCGCTGGGAGGAGTTTCAAATCCATTGAATGCAATAGATGGCGTGGAAAGTACTTATTCCACTTTAGGTTCTGCAGTAGGTTTGGTAGGCTATGCTCAGCAAACCATTGTATTTCCTGGTTTGTCTGCTGCGACAGACTCCGTTAGACTATTGGTTTCATCAGGTCCAACACTGCTTTCACTTGAGTTGCTGGGATCGGTTGCTATTGAAACTTTTAATGGTAACGTCAGTAATGGACTCGTCCCCGGGACAGGTGGCTTGCTTAACCTCAAACTCCTGAATCCGGGAAGCAGCATTGGTGTATTAACTTTTGCTCCGGGAGTTCCTTTTGATCGCGTTCAGTTAAGAATAGGAGGGATAGCCAGTCTTTTAAATTCTATCAATCTTCATGAAGTTTCGCGTTCAATGGCTTTGCCAACAACCATCAATATCAATAGTGCTGCTTCAGCTAGCGGAATAGCATGTGCAGGTGATGGTGTGGTGTTAAATATTAACAGTCCTGAAGCTGGTGCAACTTATACCTGGTATACTCAGGCCATTGGTGGCACAGGAACAGCAGGTGTAAGTTTTACCCCTTCAGGTTTAGTGACTGGTGTCAATAATTTTTATGTATCGGGAAAAAGAGCCGGATGTACAAATGAATCTCCACGTAAGCTGGTGAGTATAACTGTAAATAATCCAATCTTGCCCGTAGTCTCCGCAGTTACTCCGATATGTAGCGGGTCAACAGCAACTTTGCAAATTGGTACTCCGGTAGTCGGAGAAACTTACCGTTGGTATGATGCAGCTGTTGGCGGAACATTAGCATTTACAGGTGAGACTTTTGTAACTCCGGTTTTAACAGCGAACAAATCATATTATGTAGAGTCTGTGATCGGTGCTTGTGTTAGTGCACGTCAACAAGTAGATGTAATTGTCAACCCACTGCCGGCTGATGCACAGGTTTCCTCAACAAACGTAAATATCTCTACCGGACAAACCGCAACGCTTTCAGCAACTGCGCCAACAGCCGGGAGTACCATCAACTGGTATACTGTTGCAACAGGTGGAAGCCCGATTGCAACCGGAACCAGCTTCACTACTCCGCCACTAACTGAAAATACAACCTATTATGTAGGTACACAAAGTGCAGGTGGTTGTGTGAGTCAAAATAGAGTTGCGGTTAATGTTATCGTAACGAATGTTACACCTGGTGTAACCTGTAAATCCGCAAATGCCCAAAGTAATGGTATCCAGGGAATCTGTATTGGCTGTGAAGTGTCGGATCCTAATTTCTCTGTAGATGCGGACCCACTGAACTTTAGTAGCATTCGTCTTGCAGTAGGGGTACTGGGGGTTGGTTATCAAAGATTGATTTTCCCTACGGAAGGTGTAGCAACAGATAGCATCCGTCTTGATTTAAGGTTACCTGGAAATATCGTTGATCTTTCTCTTATCGGAGGAATATCAGTGTTGGTGAAAAAAGGTGATGCTACAGTTGCATCTTATGAACTGAATTCTGAGCTGATCCATCTCACTCTTTCAGGTGGAGACCGCTTTAAAGTAACTATTCCCGCTGGTGCAAATTATGATGCGGTTGAAGTCCGCTTCGGTGCTGTACTATCAGCAGTGACTGCCCTTGATATCTTCGGTGCAGAAGTGATTTATCCAAGCCCTACAATTGCAAGTACAGGACTTGCTATCTGTTCAGGAGCATCGACCACGCTAACTGCAACACCTAATGGTGGTACAGATTTGAAATGGTATGCTGCGGCAACAGGTGGTCCGGCTCTTGCTACTGGAAATACCTTTTCCCCAACAGGACTTACTGCAACAACTACCTATTATATAGAGGTAGGTAAAGGCACTTGTGTAAATACCCAACGCATACCTGTTACGGTGACGGTAAACCCGGCGATTGTTTTTGTAGCCGCAGCTTTAAGCAATGCCACACTTGCTTCAACTTATTCAAAACAAATTCCTGTTGCTACCGGAGGAACGCCGGCATTTAATTATACCCTGGCCCCAGGTAGCACATTACCAGCAGGATTAACACTTTCTGCAACCGGACTGATTTCAGGGACTCCTACTGCTGCCGGACCTTATACTTTTTCAGTGCTGGCAACAGACAGTAAAGGTTGTACGGCTACTGCAGAATTTAACTTAACAGTTACCGATGCCTTATCACTTCCTTCAGCAAGCCTTCCTAACGGAACGGTAGGTGTTGTTTATCCGGTACAAACCCTTCCTGAAGCTATAGGCGGAACGGGACCTTATACTTATGTTGCAACCAACCTGCCTCCAGGCTTAGCTTTTAATCCGGCAACCCGGGAAATTACCGGAACACCGACCCAGGCAGGAACTTATATTATTCCTGTAACCGTAACCGATGCAAACGGAAACACTAAAACAGAAAACTATACTATTGTTGTCAGAGATCCACTGGCTTTACCTGCAGCTACACTTGCGAATGGTACGGTAGGGATTCCTTATCCAACACAAGCTATACCTGCTGCTACAGGTGGAATAGGACCTTATACTTATACAGCTCCTGCAGCAAGTCTTCCTCCTGGATTGAGCTTCAATCCAAATACACGTGAAATCACAGGAACACCAACGCTGGCTGGAACCTATACCATTCCTGTTACTGTAACGGATGGTGACGGAAAAACAATTACAACAAACTATACTATTGTTGTTGGAAGTCCATTGGTTCTACCTCCGGCAACACTTGCGGATGGAAATGTGAATGTGGGGTATACCTCGCAACCTATTCCTGCTGCAACCGGGGGAACGGCACCTTATACCTATGCCGCAACAAACCTTCCTCCGGGATTGAGCTTTGATGCGGTTACCCGTGTAATTTCCGGGACGCCTACTCAATCAGGTTTATATAGTATAACAGTAACGGTAACTGATGATGCCGGCACTACCGCGAGTAACACTTATTCTCTAAGAGTAATCGGAGCGTTATCTCTGCCTACTATGGCCTTAGCTGATGGTACGGTTGGAACTGTTTATACAGAACAAACGCTACCTGAAGTGACAGGAGGGACAGGACCTTATACTTATACTGCTGCAAATCTTCCTCCGGGAATGAGTTTTGATCCAATCACGCGCAAACTTACCGGTACGCCAACAACAGGAGGAACATTTACTTTCTCAGTAACGGCAAAAGATGCAGCTAATAATTCAACCACGACAACTTTTACAGTTAAGGTAAAAGTTGATGCACCAGTTGTGGCATCAGCCAGCATTTGTTCTGGAAGTACTGCAACACTTAATGTAACGAATACTCTTCCTGGAGTAACCTATAACTGGTATGCTTCAACAGGAAGTACACCTATATTTACAGGACCTACCTATACTACTCCGACGCTAACTGCCAACACTACTTATTATGTAGAGGCAGTTTCCGGAACAGCTGTGAGTAGCCGTACGGCTGTTACCGTAACAGCACGTCCAACTCCGGCATTAGCAGTAGTTTCTGCTAATCAGTCAATCAGTGCGGGACAAACAGCAACTCTTCAAGCTTCCGCTGAGGCAGGAAATACCATTAGCTGGTTTGCTGCTGCAACTGGTGGTGCCGCATTAGGAACAGGAACGAGCTTTACCACACCGGTATTAAATACCACTACAACCTATTATGTAGAAACTGCAAACAGCACAGGTTGTGTGAGTGCAACCAGGGTCCCGGTTACTGTGACGGTAACAAGTGGTCCGGTTAATCCTAACTGTAATGCTGCAACCAGTCAGACTACAGCTATTGAGTCTCTGCTTTGTGTAGGTTGTGGAATCACTAACCCATCAGGATCTATAGATGCCGATCCAGCAACATTTACTACCATTAACCTTGCGGTTAACGTAGCTGGAGTAGGTTATCAGAAACTGATGTTTCCAAATCAGGGTACAGGTACTGACAGTATCCGTGTAGATATTGAAACTCCGGTTGGTCTGGCTGATATCAATTTATTGAACGGAGCTACAATTACCGTCTATAACGGTACAACTATCGTTAAAACTTATCCACTGAATTCTTCTTTATTAAACCTTGAGCTTTTAAGTGGAAACAGATTCCAGGCTACATTCCCTGCAACCGGCGCTTATAATGCTGTTGAAATCCGTTTCGGATCTGTAGTTGGTTTATTGAGCAGTTATAGAATTTATGGAGCTTCCATAATTTATCCTAACCCAACAGTTGCAACAACCGGCCAAACGATTTGTGCAGGAAATACAACTACTTTAAGTGCCACTGCAAACGGAGGTACTACTTTAAAATGGTACGCTACTGCAAGCAGTGGAACTGCACTGGCTACAGGTGAGACCTTCACTACTCCTGTGCTTAATGCAACTACGACTTATTATATTGAGGTAAGTAAAGCTGGTTGTGCTAATGTGGAACGCGTGCCGGTTACTGTAACCGTAACGCCTGCTCCGACAGCACCGGTACTTGCAACGGTATTGCCGATATGTCATGGCTCTACAGCCAGCCTTGCAGTAAATGCCCCGGTAACGGGAGTAAACTACAATTGGTATACTGTAGCGACAGGAGGCACTTCAATCTTTACCGGAAGTACTTTTGTTACACCTGCGCTAACAGCTAATACAACCTATTATGTAGAAGCTGCGAATCCAGGATGCGGAGTCTCTACACGTACAGCAGTTCCGGTAACTGTGAATCCAATTGTAACATTACCACAGATTCAGGCCTCAGCAACAACAGTTGCGCCTGGTCAGACTGTGATTTTAAATGCAACTTCGCCAGATGCAGATGTGACCTTTAACTGGTTTACTTCAGCAACGGCAACAACGCCAACATATACTGGTCCGACTTATGTTACCGAACCAATTACGGCAACCACTACTTATTATCTAGAAGCCAAATCAAATGCAACGGGTTGCGTTTCTGCAAGCCGTGTACAGGTAACTATTTCCGTAGACAATAGTCTGCCAAGTCCGGTTCCTTGTGTTGCTGCAATTACAGAAACACATAATGTGGTTGGAGTAGCATTACTTTCAGCAATCTTCAATCCGCAACTGGCCATCGATAATGACACCAGAACAGGTTCGTCACTGGTTATGCCGGTTGGACTTCTGGGTGCTTCGGTTTATCAACGCCTAGGATTCGGTTCGGTTTCCAGTCCTGGTGATACCGTTAAAGTATTGTTAAATGCGCCGGGTAAACTCCTGACTCTTGGATTATTATCCAGCATTCAGGTTGGAACTTATAACGGGGCAACCAGTAACAATGATGCCGTTTCTTTGAATAATAATCTGATCTCTCTGGAACTGTTGAGCAACAATAGCCAGGCATTGGTTAGTTTTGTGCCAACTGCTCCCTTCGATCAGGTAGAAGTACGTCTAAATTCTGGTCTTGCAGGTGTCCTTTCTACTGTTGATGTGAATTATGCACGACGCGTTTTAGTAGCACCGGAACTGGTCGTTCCTGCCCCTGCAATTTGCGCAACTCAAACTGCTACATTAACTGTTAAAAATCCAAATGCCGGTATTACTTATAAATGGTACAATTCTACCGGAGCAACGTTGTTATTTACCGGAACAACATTTACTACTCCGGCTTTAGCAGCAAATACAACATACTATGTTGAGGCAAATACTGCCTCAGGTTGTACAAGCTATAAAACCAAGGTGGTGGTAACGGTAACACCAGCACCTGCTGTCCCTGAGCTGGTAACGGCTTCTGTGAATACCTGTGTGGGAAGTACGGTTACCCTGGAGGTAAAAAATCCACTTGCCGGAATTACTTATAAATGGTATGATGCAACAGGAACTACAGAGCTGGCAACAGGAATAACATTCATCAGTCCTGCGTTAACTGCAAATATCAGCTACCAGGTAGCTGCAGTATCTACTGCCTGTAACGTAGCTTCTGCTGCTAAAGCAACTGCACAGATTACCGTGAATGGCTTGGATCAGCCGGTGATTACTCCGGCTGATGCAATCGTGAGTTCTGGTTCTCCGGCAGTATTAACTGCTACGTCCAGCACCGCGGGTGTTATCTTTAAATGGTACGATGCACCAGGATCAGTTATCCCGGTTTATACCGGAGCTAATTATGTTACTGCTCCATTAATCAATACAGGAACTACACCGATTGTATTTACTTATTATGTTTCAGCAGAAATCGCAGGCGGATGTACTTCCACCACACGTGCCACTGTTACGGTAACCGTGTTGCCTGCTGTTGATCCTAACAATGACCTGGCTTGCGAAGTGGCAACGATCAGAAAAAGAGACGGAGTAGATGGCGTTGCCCTACTGGCAGGAGTATTTAATCCTACACTGGCTACTGACCTGAGCTCTGCCACTGCTTCTTCATTGGTAATGTCTGTTGGTGCTCTTGGTGCTTCGACTTATCAACATGTAGGTTTTACCGGACTTTCAGTTATCGGTGACACTGTTCGTATTCGTATTACCTCTCCTGGTAAACTACTTTCATTAGCAGTTTTACCTTCTATAGAAATTACAACGTATAAAGACCTGACCAGCAACAATGATATGATGATGGTTAGTGATAGCAATCCATTGATCAAACTGGATTTACTTAGCGATAATAGCGGAGCAACTATTTCTTTTGTTCCTCAGAAACAGTTTGACGGGGTTGAGCTCAGATTGAGATCAGGTCTGGCTTCAGTTTTATCAACACTTGATTTCAATTATGCCAGACGTATACTGGTTGCCCCAACAGTGTTAAGTGCAAATGTTTCTGCCTGTCTGGGAACTGCCGCTACTTTAAGCGTTCAGAATCCGATTGCAACAGGAACAACTTATACCTGGTATAAAGGCACTGCACCTGCTTCAGTAGGAACAGGAGCAACCTTCCTTACAGAGACGACATTGGCTGTAGGAACCCATGATTATTTTGTAACTGCTAGCCGCAATGGTTGTGTGAGTACAAAAACTAAAGTTACGGTAACGATATTGGCTGCACCGGGTGCACCAGTAGAAGTGGCCGGTAATCCAAAATCAACTTGCTTTAATACACCAGCTACTTTGGCTGTAACTCCGGTTGCGGGAATAACTTATAACTGGTTTGATGCGCTTACTGCAGGAAATAAACTGGCATCTAACACAAATACTTATACTACGCTTGCAACGCTTGCACCTGGAACCTATAATTTCTATGTAGAAGCCTCAAATGCGAATTCATGTATCAGTACAGCTGCCCGTACAAAAATTACACTTGTTGTTAAACCAATAGCGACTCCGGCTGATGTGATCGTAGCAGGAGCAGCAACTCCACTATGTAAAGACAGTAAAGCAAAACTGACCGCAAGTAGTACTACGGTAACCAATCCTACTTTTGTATGGTATAGTGACGCAGCCTTAACTACAGAAGTGTTCAGAGGAGCTATCTTCGAGCCTACTGTTACGGCTAATGTGACTTATTATGTCAGTGTCTTCGGCGATAATAAATGTACAAATGCTTCAGGTAACGGAAAAGCAGTTGCCTTGACGGTTAA
Source organism: Pedobacter steynii (assembly GCF_001721645.1). Lineage (NCBI taxonomy): Bacteria > Pseudomonadati > Bacteroidota > Sphingobacteriia > Sphingobacteriales > Sphingobacteriaceae > Pedobacter > Pedobacter steynii. The sequence goes on from NZ_CP017141.1 coordinate 1,816,939, forward strand.
TCCTCCTGCAACAGCTGCAGACCTTGCTGTTACAGGAAATGGAGCTCCATTCTGTGCAGGCGCTAAAGCGACTTTAACAGCAAGCACTACAACAGTAACTAATCCTACTTTTATCTGGTACAGTGATGCCGCTTTAACTACAGAAGTATTTAGAGGATCAATCTATGAGCCGACAGTTACTGCAACAACTACTTATTATGTAACGGTTAGCGGATCAAACAAATGCCCTAATTTACCAGCCAACGCTAAAGTAGTTGCCATAACGGTGAACAACCCGGGATCAGCTGCAGATATTACAGTTATAGGAAACGGAACCCCATTCTGTGCAGGAACAAAAGCAAAACTAACTGCCAGTGCAACAACGGTAACTAATCCTAAATTTATCTGGTACAGTGATGCCGCTTTAACTACGGAAGTATTTAGAGGAGCAATCTATGAACCAACAGTTACCGCAAGTACTACTTATTATGTAAGTGTTAGCGGAGACAACAGATGTCCTAACGACCCTGCCAATGCTAAGGTGGTAACGATTACTGTGAATCCACCTGCCACAGCTGCAGACATTGCAGTTACCGGAAATAATGCTCCGTTCTGTGCAGGAACAAAAGCGAAATTTACCGCAAGCAGTACTACAGTAACGAGCCCGGTGTTTACCTGGTATAACGATGCAGATCTTACAGATGTTGCCTTTACCGGACCAGTATTTGAACCGGTATTGAGTGTAAGCGCTACTTATTATGTAACGGTAAGAGGAGCAAATAAATGTGAAAACCTAAAAGCAGGTGCTAAATTGGTAACGGTAGTCATTAACCCGCCTGCTACAGCTGCTGATATTGCGGTTGCTGGAAATAATGCACCATTCTGTGCAGGTTCGAAAGCGATATTAACTGCCAGCAGTATTACAGCAATCAGCCCGGTATTTACCTGGTTTAAAGATGCAGCTCTCACAGATGTAGCCTTTACCGGTCCAGTGTTTGAACCGGTATTGACTGCGACGACTACTTACTATGTAACGGTTAGCGGATCAAATAAATGTGCAAATGCAGCTGGTGATGCTAAAATTGTAACCCTGATTGTAAATCCTCCGGCTACTGCTTCAGATATAATTGTGACCGGAGTAAGCGGACCGGTTTGTGCGGGTGCAATCATTAAACTGACTGCCTCAAGCACTACAGTAACCAACCCGGTATTTACCTGGTATACGGATGCTGCTTTAACAAATGCAGTGTTTACAGGACCGGTGTTTGATAAAACCATTACTGCTTCTATCACTTATTATGTAACCGTAAAAGGAGCAAATAAATGTGAAAACCTGAATGGTACGGCGAAAGCAGTTGCCATTACGGTAAACCCTCCTGCAACAGCTGCAGACGTTACAGTTACCGGAAACGGAACACCATTCTGTGCAGGAGCGAAAGCAAAACTAATTGCAAGTTCAACTACTGTGACTAACCCGGTATTTATCTGGTACAGTAATGCGGCCTTAACAACTGAAGTGTTCAGAGGTGCAACCTATGAACCAACAGTGACTGCAAGTACTACTTACTATGTGACGGTTAGCGGAGACAATAAATGTCCTAATGATCCGGCTAATGCCAAAGTGGTAACAATTACTGTAAACCCACCTGCTACAGCGGCTGATGTTGCTATTACTGGTAACGATGCTCCGTTCTGTGCAGGAACAAAAGCGAAGTTCACCGCGAGCAGCACCACGGTAACCAGTCCGGTATTCACCTGGTATACAGATGCTGCTTTAACAAATGCAGTATTTACAGGACCAGTGTTTGAACCGGTACTAACTGCAAACATTACTTATTATGTAACCGTTAGAGGAACCAATAAATGCGAAAGTCTGGCTGCAGGAGCTAAAGTAGTGACGGTAGTCATTAACCCACCTGCTACATCTGCCGATATTGCGGTAACAGGAAACAGCGCTCCATTCTGTGCAGGTGCTAAAGCCACATTAACTGCTTCAAGCACTACAGTAACCAGCCCTGTATTTACCTGGTATAAAGATGCAGCTTTAACAGATGTAGCTTTCACCGGAGCAATATTTGAACCGGTACTAACCGCAACGACTACTTATTATGTAACCGTACGTGGTGCCAACAGGTGTGAGAATGCTGCTGCTAATGCTAAAATTATAACCCTGACTGTAAACCCTCCGGCTACTGCTTCAGATGTAATTGTGACAGGAGTAAGCGGACCTGTGTGTGCAGGTGTAACAATTAAATTAACCGCGAGCAGCACTACAGTAACCAATCCGGTATTTACCTGGTATACGGATGCTGCTTTAACAAATGCAGTGTTTACAGGACCGGTGTTTGATAAAACCATTACCACTGCCATTACTTACTATGTAACCGTAAAAGGAGCAAATAAATGTGAAAATCTGAATGGTACAGCGAAAGCAGTTGCCATTACGGTAAACCCTCCTGCAACAGCTGCAGACGTTACAGTTACCGGAAACGGAACACCATTCTGTGCAGGAGCGAAAGCAAAACTAATTGCAAGTTCAACTACTGTGACTAACCCGGTATTTATCTGGTACAGTAATGCGGCCTTAACAACTGAAGTGTTCAGAGGTGCAACCTATGAACCAACAGTGACTGCAAGTACTACTTACTATGTGACGGTTAGCGGAGACAATAAATGTCCTAATGATCCGGCTAATGCCAAAGTGGTAACAATTACTGTAAACCCACCTGCTACAGCGGCTGATGTTGCTATTACTGGTAACGATGCTCCGTTCTGTGCAGGAACAAAAGCGAAGTTCACCGCGAGCAGCACCACGGTAACCAGTCCGGTATTCACCTGGTATACAGATGCTGCTTTAACAAATGCAGTATTTACAGGACCAGTGTTTGAACCGGTACTAACTGCAAACATTACTTATTATGTAACCGTTAGAGGAACCAATAAATGCGAAAGTCTGGCTGCAGGAGCTAAAGTAGTGACGGTAGTCATTAACCCACCTGCTACATCTGCCGATATTGCGGTAACAGGAAACAGCGCTCCATTCTGTGCAGGTGCTAAAGCCACATTAACTGCTTCAAGCACTACAGTAACCAGCCCTGTATTTACCTGGTATAAAGATGCAGCTTTAACAGATGTAGCTTTCACCGGAGCAATATTTGAACCGGTACTAACCGCAACGACTACTTATTATGTAACCGTACGTGGTGCCAACAGGTGTGAGAATGCTGCTGCTAATGCTAAAATTATAACCCTGACTGTAAACCCTCCGGCTACTGCTTCAGATGTAATTGTGACAGGAGTAAGCGGACCTGTGTGTGCAGGTGTAACAATTAAATTAACCGCGAGCAGCACTACAGTAACCAATCCGGTATTTACCTGGTATACGGATGCTGCTTTAACAAATGCAGTGTTTACAGGACCGGTGTTTGATAAAACCATTACCACTGCCATTACTTACTATGTAACCGTAAAAGGAGCAAATAAATGTGAAAATCTGAATGGTACAGCGAAAGCAGTTGCCATTACGGTAAACCCTCCTGCAACAGCTGCAGACGTTACAGTTACCGGAAACGGAACACCATTCTGTGCAGGAGCGAAAGCAAAACTAATTGCAAGTTCAACTACTGTGACTAACCCGGTATTTATCTGGTACAGTAATGCGGCCTTAACAACTGAAGTGTTCAGAGGTGCAACCTATGAACCAACAGTGACTGCAAGTACTACTTACTATGTGACGGTTAGCGGAGACAATAAATGTCCTAATGATCCGGCTAATGCCAAAGTGGTAACAATTACTGTAAACCCACCTGCTACAGCGGCTGATGTTGCTATTACTGGTAACGATGCTCCGTTCTGTGCAGGAACAAAAGCGAAGTTCACCGCGAGCAGCACCACGGTAACCAGTCCGGTATTCACCTGGTATACAGATGCTGCTTTAACAAATGCAGTATTTACAGGACCAGTGTTTGAACCGGTACTAACTGCAAACATTACTTATTATGTAACCGTTAGAGGAACCAATAAATGCGAAAGTCTGGCTGCAGGAGCTAAAGTAGTGACGGTAGTCATTAATCCATCTGCTACATCTGCCGATATTGCGGTAACAGGAAACAGCGCTCCATTCTGTGCAGGTGCTAAAGCCACATTAACTGCTTCAAGCACTACAGTAACCAGCCCTGTATTTACCTGGTATAAAGATGCAGCTTTAACAAATGTAGCTTTCACCGGAGCAATATTTGAACCGGTACTAACCGCAACGACTACTTATTATGTAACCGTACGTGGTGCCAACAGATGTGAGAATGCTACTGCTAATGCTAAGATTGTAACCCTGACTGTAAACCCTCCGGCCACCGCAAGCGATGTAGTGGTGTCAGGTGCAGATTTACCTGTGTGTGCGGGTGCAACTGTTAAATTAACCGCGAGCAGCACTACAGTAACCAATCCGGTATTTACCTGGTATAGTGATGCGGCTTTAACTGATGCCGTATTTACGGGAACAATACTTGAAAAAGTCCTTACAGAAACGACTACTTATTACGTAACTGTCAAAGGAAACAATAGATGTGAAAGCCTTCCGGGAACGGCTAAAGTAATTACAGTAACTGTAAATCCTTTACCGAATGTACCAGTCATTGCAAATGGTGGCGGAGCAACGATATGTTCCGGAGATGGAACAACACTTAATATCCAGAATCCACAACCGGGAATTACTTTCCAATGGTACAGTGCAGCGGTGGGGGGTACGTTATTAGGTACAGGTTCAAGCCTGGCAACAGGACCATTAACTGTGACTACCGACTACTATGTGCTTGCAACGAGTGCTTCAGGTTGTGGAAGTGCAACAGGTCGTGTTAAAGCAACAGTTACGGTTAATACTAAACCTACTGTTCCAACGGTGGTTTCGGCAATAGCTGATGCCTGTCCCGGAAGCACAGCTGTGCTTAGCGTTTCTAATCCGTTAGCAGGTGTTACTTATAGCTGGTATGCTGATCCGACAGAAGGAACTGCTTTAGGAACAGGTGCTAACTTTACTACACCGGTAATTACTGCAAACAGAACTTTCTATGTAGGCGCATCTACTGCTACTTGTAGCAGTGTAAGTCGTACTGCGGTAAATGTAAGGGTACAGGTTTCGCCTGATGCACCGGCTTCAGTGAATGGGGCAACTGATCCTTCATGTTCCGGAAATACAATTGTACTGTCAGTAAATAATCCAAATGCGGCCTTTACCTACCATTGGTATAGCTCTGCAGCCGGAGGCACTTCATTAGCTGAAGGAAGCAGTTTTACTACACCAGCATTGACCGCTACTACTACTTACTATGTAGAGAGTGTGAACACGGCTACCGGATGTGTGAGTACTTCACGTACTGCAGCTGTCATCACGATTCTGCCTAAACTTACTGCTCCTGTTGTTTCAGTGCAGTCGGCGACCGCAACAAGTGTGACCTTTGCATGGGCTACAGTAGCTGGTGCTACAGGATATGAAGTCTCTGTTGACGGAGGAACAACCTGGAGCGCGCCAAGTTCGGGTGCAGCAGGATTAACACATGTAATCAGCGGTCTGAAACCAGATCAGTCTGTGACCATCAGGGTGAGAGCAACAGGACAATTACCTTGTCAGCTAAGCGATGCTTCAAGCTTGAACTCGAAAAGTGAGAACCCACTCGGCAACCAGATATTTATCCCGAATACATTCACTCCAAATAATGACGGTAAGAATGATGTGTTATACGTGTATGGAAATACGATCGCCAAAATGAAGCTTCGTGTCTATAACCAGTGGGGACAATTCATCTATGAATCTCTTAGTGTTCAGAATGGATGGGATGGTACTTATAAAGGTGACATTCAACCAAACGGAGTATATGTATACTTACTGGAAGCCGAATTTAATGATGGAACCAAAACAACGAAAAAAGGAACAATAACCCTATTGAGATAATAAAACACATTTGTTATGAAGAACCTAGTAAAAATTATAATAGCAGGCGCGTTTTTAAGCTTAGGAACGCAAAGGGTTATCGCACAGATTGATCCTCATTTCTCACAGTATTACGCCCATCCACTATGGTTAAACCCGGCGCTGACCGGGGTTACTGATGGTGAATACAGGGTCTCTATAAATGCTAAACAGCAGTGGGGCTCAATTTCCAATTCATATTTAACCGGGGGTGCGTCATTTGATATGGCCCCCGTTAAAAATCTCGCTTTTGGTGCAATGGTATTGAATCAGAATGCCGGTGATATTAGTTATAACCACCTGAGTGCACTGGCCTCTGCAGCCTATAGAATTCATTTTGGCCGTAACGGACAAAATATGGTAAACTTCGGCGTTCAGGCAGGAATTCTGAATAAGAGTTTTGACGCTTCCAAGATTACATTGGGTAGTCAGTTTAACCCGGTAACCGGCTATGATCCGAACTTTGGAATCAGCGAATCTTTTGCCTCCTCTAATACACTTGTTCCTGATGTCAATGCAGGAGTAATGTATTTTGATGGAAATCCAGATCAGCGTGTGAACGTCTTTGCAGGCGCAATGGCTGCTCATCTGACCAGACCGATCGACAAATTTCTGGGTACCGATGTACGCATGCCGATCCGTTATGCTGTACATGGCGGAGCGAGGGTTAAAGTGACCGATATGCTGGACATTACCCCGAATGCATTGTATATGAAACAAGGAAATGCTAAAGAAACCTCTATAGGTGCTTATGCCAAAGTAATGTTAAACCCGGAAGCTGACCTCATGTTTGGAACAAACTATCGGGTCGATGATGCTGCAATTGCCTTCTTTGGTCTTAATATTAAAAACATGGTGTTTGGTGTGAGTTATGACTTTAATACTTCCTTCAATAAATCTACCCGTAGTCAGGGCGGATTGGAGTTGTCGATTTCATTTACCAGAAGAAGAGGAATTGTTGGCCCGAATTTCTTTTGTCCAAGATTATAATATAACGCGATATGAAACTTAAAATATTACTCGTCCTCTGCCTGCTTAGCAATATTGTCAGTGCTCAGTTTGTAACCAATAGTAAAAGAGTTGCTGATGTCTATTACCTGAATAAGGAATATTATGCGGCAGCAGAATATTATAAAAAAGCGCTGCAGATCTCAGCAGATAGCTCGGGTTTCGTAGTGCCTTATGGCTTTGAAACTAAAATGAAACAGGAGAGTCCAAAGAAAGAAGACTATGAATATAGTGTCTTTCAGTTGGCAGAATCTCTCAGGCAGTATAAAAACTTTACCGATGCAGAGAAATGGTATGCCATCGCTAAAGATTTTAACAACCCGAAATATATCCTGAGTACTTTTTGGTACGGGGTCACTTTAAGGGCTAATCAGAATTATACGGAAGCGATTCATGCTTTTGAGACTTTTCAAAAGAAGTACACTGCTCAGGATGAGTATAGTGCAAGGGCTAAAACTGAAATCGCTTCCTGCAGGTTTGCTTTATATGAGGTCAGCCATCCACGCTTGTTTAAGCTGGGGAGATTGAAGAACGATATCAATCAGGCGGGTTCTAATTATACACCGCTATTAAGAGGAAATAATTTTTATTTTACCTCTTCCAGACCAATTGGAAGTGCGGGTAAAAACATCGTTTTATCGGACACTAAAAATAGTTCAAAAGTAACCAGAAGGCAGACGCCCTATGTAAACGCGATTTATGAAACTTCGGGTAACCCATTAACAGAAAGCATTTCTGTTAAGAAGATTCCGGCAAGTAGTAAAGATAAAGAATTGGCTACTCCGGCTTTTCTTCCAAATGGAAAAGTAATGTTTATCACGGGATGGAGCGCGAAAGAAACCAGAAAAATTTATCAGTTGAATTCGGCTTCCGAAACAGGAAAAGACTGGTCTGAACCAGTAGAACTTGGAGGCAATATTAATGTGAAAGGGTTCAATGCCATGCAGCCTTCAGTAACAAAAAACGGTAAATACCTTATATTTTCTTCAGATCGTCCAGGTGGGCAGGGGAAATACGATTTGTGGTATTGTGCCATTCGCCCGGACGGCTCGTTGGGGCAGGCTGTAAATATGGGGAATACTGTTAATACTTCAGGAGATGAAGAAGCTCCATATTATAATGTGAAGAATAAAAAGTTGTTGTATAGCAGTAACGGCAGAGTAGGGCTCGGGGGCTTCGATTTCTATGAAAGCGATGGAGATTTTGATAGCTGGTCTGAACCGAGAAATCTGGGATATCCACTTAACTCTTCTAAGGATGACTTGTATTTTACACCTCGCGACGATTCGGATGAGGAAGGTTATATCAGTTCGGACCGGGAGTCTTTATGTTGTCTGGAAATCTTTCATGTTAAACGTGAATACCTGAGCATCAGAGGTGCAATTTTAGATTGTCTCACTGGAAAACCATTGGAAAATGTAGTGGTAACTCTTGCCGACTCTCTGCAACAGTTTAAATTTACAACGGGAACAGATGGGAAATATAATTTTAAGGTCAACTCTAATCGTCAGCTAAAAATTACTGCAGAGAAAGAGAAGTACTTTATCAAAACCTTAAGCTATTCTTATGATCAGCTGGCGCAAAAGGATACGCTGTTCAGCGAAGAGATTTGTCTTACTCCGTATGAAAAAGATAAACCAATCGTACTTAAGGATGTATTGTATGAATTTGACAAAGCGGACCTGACCGCAGATTCTAAAGTAAAAATGGATTATCTGTACACCATTATGGTGGACAACCCTAAAATTGAAATTGAGTTAAGTGCTCATACCGATAGCAAAGGAACACCGGCTTATAACCTCGATCTTTCAGACAGACGGGCCAAGTCCTGTGTAGATTACCTCGTTGCAAAAGGAATTTCAGAAAGCAGGATGACGAGCAAGGGGTATGGAATGACTATGCCAGTGGCTCCAAATAAGCTTTCAAATGGAAAAGACAATCCCGCAGGGAGAGCATTAAACAGACGTACAGAATTCAAGGTTACCAAAAATTAAAAATAAGTTCTCAATCAAAGGCCTCGGTCTGAATATTCAAGATTAATTCTTAATATTCAGACCGGGGCTTTTACCTTTGCATCAAAAACAGCTTATGCATACTGAAGCACAGATTAAAATGATTGCAGATACCTTACTTCCTGGATTCCTGCCTAAAGATCCCAATGAAAAAATACTTGTTTTTCATTTTACCTTACCTCCGGATGCAAATTATAAAGTCAGTTATCTTAAAAGTGTTAAGAACGAATGGGAATTTAGTGGTTTCGAAAAAGTCGAGAGATAGCTTGCAAACTTGTTTTTTTTAAGAAAATCGATGATTTTGTTTACTTTTAATTGATATTCAGTTCTATAGCTGATTTGGGTGTGAGGGCGCCAGGTAAAGAAATGGGATAATATATAGGGAAATATGAATATAGCGTAGTGAAATAGGCTGTTTAATCACCAAAGTGAGTAAAAATTACCCGGGTTAAATCAGCGGGAATTATTGCATATCTACTGGTTCTGATATCGGATTATTGCGTTTTTTTGTTTTTGATTGGTAAAAAATGCGAAATCACTCGGATATGCCTTATTAACTTCTGTTTGTATTTAAGATCCAATTCATCCTGTGTGCCAAATAGATAAGGCCTCCCAATAGGTATGGTAATTGTTAAAGTATATATGACTAGATTTTAATGAATTGGAAAACAACATAGGAAGTACCTTGGTTCCGTCGGATGAAGATGCCCGATTGGAAAATTTAAAAAAGTATAAAATTCTATATACTAAAACTGAGCCTATATTTGATCAGCTTGCTGCCCTTACAGCAACAATGATGAATACACCTATTGCAATGATCAACTTTGTGGATCGGGATAAAGTATGGACGAAAGCGGATCAGAGCGGCCATGCCGGACTGGAAGTGGACCGTGAAGTCAGCCTGTGTTCATTGGCGATCTTAAATGACAGCGTGACGGTGTTTGAGGACCTGATTCAGGATCCCTGTCTGATCTCCAACCCACTGATTGTCGGAGAATCAGGTCTGCGCTTTTACGCTGCGGCATCCATTACGACCAATGAAGGTTTTAGAGTAGGAGCAGTTTGCATCGTAGATAAGAAGCCGAGGGTGTTCAAAGAGGAAGACCGGAAGAAGCTGGAATTGATTGCGCTGATGGTGAGAAAAGAAATGAATAAAAGGATAGGAATAACAGAGCTTGAACCTCAAGCCGTGTAATCGTACTTTTGCAGGCAAATGAGGATTACAAAAATAGATGACCATATTCCAATGGATTTGTTTCTGCTAGCAGATCCGGCAGAGCAAAGTATCCTGGGGTACCTTCCGGATTCATTGGTTTATATTGCCAAAATTGAGGGAGAAACCGTCGGTGGTTATATCCTGTATCCCCTGGGAGATGGTAAGTACGAGCTTAAAAATATTGCCGTCCTTTCCGGATATCAAAATAAGGGAATCGGTACTGAATTACTTCGGCACCTTTTTGAGGTGGTAAAAGAACTGAAAGGAAAAAGCGTGGAAGTTGGAACTGGTACCTTTGGCTATCAGCTGGCTTTTTATCAACGCGCCGGATTCAGAGCCGACAGAATTGATAAAGATTTCTTTTTACTGAATTATAAAGAAGCTATTTTTGAAAACGGGATTCAACATAAAGACATGCTTCGCCTGTTGATTAAACTGTAATTCCTTCTTTTCTAAGGATATAGTTGTAGATTCCTTCAATAGGCTTCTGATAGATTTTGCCTACCTTCACCTGATTGTTTAAACAAACTTCTCTTAGGATATCCTGATAATAAAAAGCAATGGAGCCCACAAAATGACAGTTCAGACTTTTATAGTTTGGATAATCTTTGATGTTGCTGTCTACAAACTCCTGAAAGCCTTCGCGTAAAATATTAATAATGAAAGGGTGGTCTGTATGTTCTGCCATGAAACGGCTGATAGAAGCAAGATAGGTATTGGGAGATGGTTTTTGATAGAGATTGGTTACTACAGTCTCCTTGTCGATTTGATGGTTCTGTGCAAATTTTACGCTTAGTTCTGTCGGCATAGTCCCATAAAGATAATTGGTAATGAGCTTTCGCCCGAAGAAAGTCCCGGAACCTTCGTCTCCTAAAACATAGCCTAAACCATGAGCGCCACTATGTACATTTTTTCCATCATAATAAGAAATATTAGAGCCTGTTCCAAGAATGCAGGTTAATCCTTTCTGATCACCACAGGTAGCGTAGGCAGAGCCAATTAAATCATGTTCCACCGAAACATAAGCCTGAGTGAAAAAAGAAGAAATACCATTGGAGATCACCTCGACTTTATCCGGGGAAGAACAACCCGCTCCAAAGAAGTATATTTCCTTTACTTTTTCTGCATAAGATGCGATTTCCTTCTTCTTTGAAAACAGCTTGAAAATATCATGCGCGTTCAAAAAATAAGGATTAATACCCTGTGTACTAAAACTGATCGTCTCTTCCGGGCTATAACCCATCCAATCAGTTTTAGAGGAGCCGCTGTCTGCTACTAGAATCATTTGCTAAAAATAACAATCTTATTGAATATTTAGAGTGCCACTGATTTCTTTTAAGCTGATTTCAGTAAGTTTCGCCTGATATTGTGCATCCAGATATCGGGTAATGGCTGTAATGGAGTTTCTTTGGGCCTCTCTTAGCTCCAATGGAGAGATACTTCCCAACCTGTATTTTTCAAGCGTGATGTCCAGGTTTTGTTTCGCGATATCCACATTGTTCTTCTCTATTTTCAGCAGGTCAAGATTGGTCAGGTAATTCTGATAAGCAGAAAGGAGTTGCGCGTTGATATCTTGTCTTGCTTTTTCCAGATTCAGTTCTGTGGTGTTGATTTCTACTTTTGCATTACGCTCGTTTTGGCGCTGCAGGAAGCCGTTAAACAAGTTTAGGCTGGCTGTAACGCCATAAGTGAAACCCCTTGCCCTGAATTGTGTATTAAAGCCTGTAGGGCTGGTGCTGTTAGAGAATTCGTAGCCGCTGTTCAGACCCACTGTAGGATAGCGCTGCCCTTTTACTTGTTTCAGGTTAAGTTCTGCAATTTTTTTATTGATAAATGCGGATTGTAGAGCAGGATTGAGTTGCTGAGCCAGACCAGACAACTCTGTATAATTTAAATCCCTTTCTATTTTCATATTTTGATCTACCTCGAAAACCAGATTCAGGTCTCTGGCCATAACCTGGTTTAAGGTCACCATATTTGTTCTGAGCACATTTTTCTGTTGCAAATAAAGTGAGGTATCTGCATTATAATCTACAGTAGCGGAAAGTACATCCAGTTTAGAGCCTCTTCCAATCTCCAGCTTGTTTTTAGCTATGGTTAAACGCATCCTTGAAATGTCGAGTGCCGTGTCTGTAGCCATGACCAGTTGCTGTTGTCTGACTAAAGCATAATAGCCGTTGATTACATCGGCAACTGTGGCAATGACTGTTCCTTTTGCATTCACTTCTCCCAATTTTTGCAATTCTTTAAGCCGGTCGTAATTGGCAAACATCTGGAAACCATCAAATATAGTCCATCCTAAAGCTGCCCCATAGCTTTGATTGGTGCTTCTCGCCCCGTCTGTTCTCCGTTCTGTTCCTGTAGCTTGGGTCTGTACCGTATTCTGATTGCTGCCTCCTCTGCTGTAATCGGCCGTAAGTTTAGGAAGCATTCCTGCATTGCCGGGGTTGATATTATTTTTTGCAATCTGGATTTCATTATTAACCAGCCGGATGTCATAATTGTTTTTTAAGGCAGTACTGATGGCTTCTTCCAAACTCAGTTTTTGTTGTGCAAAGCCCGCATGGCCACTTCCGAGCAGCACCACCAGGGCAAATAGAAGTTTCCGGGTTTTCATTGTGATATGGAGTTGAAACTGGATCATGAATTAATGTGCTGTTTTTTCTGAACTCTCTTCAGCTAAAGCCGCCTTTAATGAAAGTTCTAATTCTGTATTTGCTTTGTGCTCTTTAGACCAGTAGGAGTAAATAGCCGGAATTACAAACAGGGTTAATATCAGGGCGAACAAAGTTCCGCCAACGATCACAATTCCCATTCCCATCCTGCTTTTTGCTGCGGCTCCTAAAGCCATGGCAATTGGAAGTGCTCCAATAGCAATGGCCAGACTGGTCATTAGGATTGGCCTGAGTCTGGAAACTGAAGCCTCTCTGATCGCGTCATGAACACTTTTTCCTGTTTCTTTTAGCTGATTGGCGAATTCTACAATTAAGATTCCATTTTTAGTTACCAGTCCGATCAGCATGATCGTCCCGATCTGGCTGAAGATATTCCAGCTTTGACCAAATAGCCAGAGTGATAAAAAGGCCCCGGCAACGGCCATTGGCACAGTGAGAATGATAATCACAGGATCTACAAAACTCTCAAATTGTGCAGAAAGGATCAGGTATACCAGCAATAAGGCAAGTCCAAAGGCGAATAGTGTATTGGAAGAACTTTCCTGGAAATCCCTGGATTCACCGCCAAGATCTGTAGAAAATGATTCATCCAGTATCTTAGCTGAAATCCTGTCCATGGCTTCAATTCCTTCACCGATGCTTTTGCCTGGTGCCAATCCGGCGGAAACTGTAGCCGAGATAAAACGGTTATTTCTGTATAACTGTGGCGGACTACTTTTTTCTCTTGCCGTCACCATATTGTCTACCTGAATCAATTCATTTTTGTTATTTCTTACATAAACAGAGCTCAGGTCTAAAGGATCTTTACGGTCGTTCATCTCAAATTGCCCGATTACTTGATATTGTTTGCCATTCATAAAGAAATAAGAGAAACGCTGACCACTTAAGCCCAGCTGAAGTGCCATTCCTATATCTGATACTGATACTCCGAGATTTTTCGCTTTATCTCTGTCGATGGTTAAATCGATTTCCGGTTTATTGAATTTAAGGTCCACATCAGAAGTGGTGAAAGTAGGATCTTTGGCTACTTCATCCATAAACAAAGGAACTTTATCCCTGAGTTTCTCAAAGTTTTGAGCCTGGATGATGTAATTAACCGGTAACCCGCCCCTTCGGCCTACAGAAATCGTAGGTTGCTGGGTAACGACAACTTTTCCTTCGGTATATCTTCTGGTAATCCTCGTTAGCTTGGCAGCAATTTGATCCTGAGTAAGACCACGGTCGCCGGGATCGGATAACCCCATCCGGATAAACCCACTATTTGTAGATCCTGATCCACCAAATCCCGGGGAAGTAATGGTGATATTGACTTTTGTATCCGGAATAGAATCGCTGATCATCTGCTGAATTTTCATCATGAAGCGATCTGTATAGGCAAAAGAAGAGCCTTCCGGTGTGGTTACACGCATATTGATCGCACTACGGTCATCATAAGGAGCTGTTTCTTTCGGTAAAATTTTCCAGAATAATGCGATCATGGCCACACAGACCAGAATAATGGGGATAGATAGCCATTTTTTATTGAGGAACTTATTCAGGTTATCCGCATAACTGTCGTTCAATTTAACAAAATAGGGTTCTGTAAGGTTATAAAACTTAGACTTTTCATGCCCTGTTTTTTTCATCAGGTAAGCATTTAGCATTGGGGTCAGGGTGAGGGATACAAAGGCCGAAATGAGCACGGCGGCGCCAATTACAATCCCGAACTCCCGAAAGAGCCGCCCGACGAATCCCTCCAGAAAGATCACTGGTAAAAATACTGCTGCCAGCGTTACGGAGATGGAGATCACTGCGAAAAATATCTCATTAGATCCTTTGATCGCTGCTTCAAATGGGGAGTAGCCTTCTTCCACCTTTTTAAAAATGTTTTCGGTCACTACAATCCCATCATCCACCACCAATCCGGTGGCCAGAACGATGGCCAGTAAAGACAAAACATTGATGGAGAATCCAAAAATGTACATGATAAAGAAGGTGAAAATCAATGATACAGGGATATCCAATAAAGGTCTGATGGCAATTGCCCAATCCCTGAAAAACAAATAAATAATCAGGATCACCAGGATCAGGGAAAGAATAATGGTTTCCGCAACTTCCGTTACAGACATTTTAATGAACTTAGTGGTATCTAAAGAGATGTTTAGCTTAATGTCTTTAGGGACATCTTTCTGTAATTGTTCAAATCTCTTGTCAAACTCTTTTGAGATGTCCAGGTAATTTGCCCCCGGTTGAGGAACAAGTCCTACCGCCACCATGGGTTTACCTGATTCTCTTAATATGGTTTCCTCGTTTTCTGAACCGAGCACTGCATAACCGACATCCTTTAAACGAACCACATTATCGGTGTCATTTTTCAGAATAAGGTTGTTAAACTCTTCTTCATTGGTCAGTTTTCCAAGGGTCTTTACGATCAGCTCTGTATTTGCCCCTGTAATTTTTCCGGATGGAAGTTCCACATTTTCATTGTTAAGTGCGGTAACGATATCCTGTGAGGTTAGCCCATAAGCAGCCAGCTTATCCGGTGAAATCCGGATTCTCATTGCATATTTCCGCTGACCCTGGATCTGTACAGTACTAACACCTGTGATGGTCTGCAGGCGGTCTGCAATAACATTTTCTGCATAATCACTGAGCTCCATCACATTGCGTTTATCACTTTGAATGGTCATGGTGATTACCGCATCCGAGTTGGCATCTGCTTTACTCACCACCGGATTTCCGTCAATATCTTTGGGAAGGCTTCTTGCGGCTTGTGATACTTTATCACGTACATCATTTGCTGCGTCATCGATGTCCTTATTCAGGTTAAATTCTATGGTGATGTTACTGCTTCCCTGATTGCTGGAAGAGGAAATATTCCTGATCCCATCAATACCATTAATGGATTTCTCCAGGGGTTCTGTAATCTGGGATTCAATGATGTCTGAGTTTGCGCCCGGATAAGATGTCCTTACGGAAACGACCGTAGGGTCAATATTCGGATACTCCCTAACGCCCAGGAAATTATAACCAATGACGCCAAAAAGGAGGATCATCAGGTTCATTACGATGGCCAGAACTGGCCTTTTTATACTGGTGGTTGAAATACTCATAAAGGAAACTTAATTTTTAACCACAGTTACTTTTACAGGGGCATCCTGTTTTAAGGCCATTGCACCAGTCGTCAGCACAGTATCACCTACTTTCAATCCCGAAGTAATGACAATATTTTCAGCAGTCCGCGTTCCCGCTTCTACTTCAACTTGCTGGGCCTTGCCATTTTTACTGATGAAGACTATTTTTCCCTTTAATACCGGAATAACGGCCTCATTGGGAATCATGATCGCATCTTTCGTTGTGGTAAGGGCAAGTTTGATCTTTGCGAAAGATCCTGGAAAGAGTTCATTGTTGGGGTTAGGCACAAGGGCTTTGATCTGCAAAGTCCGGGTTTGGGTATTGATTCCAGGTTCTATCGCAAAAACTTTTCCGGTAAATGTCTTTGTATACCCATCTGTTGTGAAAGATACCTCCGATCCGTTTTTAATTTGTCCGATGTACTTTTCCGGAACAGAGAAGCTGATTTTTAAAGGGTTTATACTGGATAGATTGGCAATCACTGCTGCTGGGGTTAGGTATACCCCCTCTGATATAGACCGTAGTCCTATTTTTCCACTAAAAGGAGCGAAAATTGAGGTCTTTGCCAGTTGGGCACGGATCAGTTGTGCCTGTGCTTTCAGGGATTGAAGATTGGCGAGAGAAGTATCATATTCTTCCTGACTGATTGCTCCTTTTTCTAATAATTGTCTGGAACGATTTTCATTAGTTGCCGAGAGTTTTTGTTTCGTTAAAGCATCTTGTAATTGTGCCTGAATATCGCGGTCGTTAATTTTAACGAGCAAACTGCCTTTAGTCACATTGGACCCTTCTTTAAAATTGATGCTGGTCACCAGACCGGAAACTTCACTGTGCAACTCTACTGATTCATTGGCTTCCAATGTTCCGGTTACTTCCAGGTCATTGCTGAAATCACCTGTTTTAACAACAATCCCATTCACCTGTAAACCCTTTCCAGGACCACCTTTTCCTTTCCCCATTCCAGCACCCTCATCTGCAATCTTTTTATTGGCAGAGATCCGGTAATAGACTAAATAGGCAATGCCCAGACCGATCAGGGTATAGATGATGTATCTTAGTTTCATATGTGGTGAATAGGATAAGTTAACGTGCAAAAATATTTAAATATACGGCCTGTAGTAGCTTGTATTAAGTATGTTACAGCTTAATATTCTTTTTAAGGATGATGAAAAGAGATAAATTATACATTTGTTTATCGCCCGTAAAAAGTAAATTAGCGCCTTCTTTAAGCTATGACTTAAAAGAAAGAGAAAAGTTTAGCCTGGTTTAATTAGTTAATATAACAATTATGATACTAAAAAAACAGAACTCGATCCGGAAAAGGCTTGATTGGAAGAGAACATCGGGTAAAATAAAACAATAATATTAAGGAATGAAAAAATCAATTGCAGGATTAGTAATATTACTATCAGTAGGTATGACAGCCAGATCGCAGGTAAAAGTAGGATTCGAGGTAAGCTTTAAAGAACCTCAAGCACATTATGTGGAAATGGAAATGAATATTTCCGGATTGGTTAAGGATTATGTGGATGTGAAAATGCCGGTATGGGCACCGGGGTCCTACCTGGTTCGTGAGTTTGCAAAGAGCGTGGAAGATTTTAGCGCCACTGCGGGTGGGAAACCCGTGAAATTTGAAAAAGTGAAGAAAAATGCATGGAGAGTCTACTCCGCTAAATCCAATGCCATAAAGATTAAATACAGGGTATATGGTTTTGAAGTTTCCGTACGCACCCCCTTCATTGATGAATCGCATGCTTTCCTATCGAGTACAGGAATATTCATGTATCCCGATGGATTATTGAAATTGCCAAGCACAGTAAAAGTGATCCCTTTTAAAGGATGGAGCAAAGTGTCTACCGGACTGGAACCTGTAGCTGGACAACCTTTTACTTATACAGCTTCAGATTTTGACGTCTTGTTTGACAGCCCTATCGAAGTAGGAAATCAGGATGTGTTTGACTTTATGGCCTCAGGTGTGAAACATGAGGTGGCGATGTACGGCGGTAACTATGATAAAGAGCGGTTAAAAGTTGATATGGCTAAAATTGTAGAACAGGCGACGGCTATTTATGGGGAAAATCCTAATAAACACTATACTTTTATTGTTCATCATTTTGAAAGAGGTGGAGGTGGTTTAGAGCATTTGAACTCTACCGTTTTAGGGGCCTCCCGAAACGCCTATCAGACAGAGGAAGGTTATCTTGGGTTTTTAAATCTGGTTGCGCATGAGTATTTTCATTTGTGGAATGTGAAAAGAATGCGTCCGATTGCTTTAGGTCCATTTGATTATGACAATGAGAACTATACTACTAATTTATGGGTTGCAGAAGGGTTTACTTCTTATTACGAGAATAAATTGGTGTTACGTGCAGGTTTTGTAGACCAAAAGGCTTTTGTTGATGGCCTCGTTACTGCTGTTGCCAATGTCTCTAATACTCCGGGGGCTAAAGTGCAGTCGGCGGCAGAATCAAGTTATGATGCCTGGATTAAAGGTTACAGACCAAATGAAAATTCTAATAATACCGGAGTTTCTTATTACAGCAAAGGAGAGGTGGTAGGACTATTGATGGACCTGGAGATTGCAAATGCAACTAAAGGAGTAAAAAGTCTGGATGATGTGATGAAAGCGATGTACCTGCAGGGTAAAACTTTAAAGAGAGGGTATACTGATGCAGAATTTAAAGCCATGGTAGAGAAGATTAGCGGTAAGAGTTTTACTGATTTCTGGGCAAAATATGTTAACGGGACCCATCCTGTAGAATATGATAAGTATTTTGGATATGCCGGAATCAACATTAAAAATCAAAACGAAGGAAACAATATTCCGTATATCGGTGTGGCTTCTAAAAAAACCGAAGGCAGGATTATCATTTCTGCCGTATCAAGAAATTCTGCGGCTTGGGTTGATGGTTTGAATGTCAATGATGAAGTGATCAGTGTAGATGGAGTTGGTGTTGAGGCTGCGCTGGAGCGCATGCCGGTAATTACAAGTAAAAAACCTGGTGATATGGTAACAGTGAAAGTGAAAAGAGATGGAATTGAGAAAGATATTAAACTGACCTTGAAAGCGAGCCCCAATATCAAGCTGGTGGCCGAAATTGAAGGCAATGCCACTGAATCGCAGGTGTTGGTACGAAAACGTTGGATGGGACTATAGGTCTGGCGAAACATAAAAAAGCGGGGTCAGGAAATTGTTTTCCTGACCCCGCTTTTTTATAAGTTTTTCTGATTTAGAAAGTATAACGTAAAGACAGACCAACACCTGAAGCGTCAAAATCTGTATCCGGAACAAGTCCGATGGTTGGTTTCCAGTCTAATGAAATATTGATCGGTGCATCTGCAAATTTATAATCCAGACCTAAAACACCGTCAACACCTAGATAAAGGTCACTTTGATCTTTTGGTTTGTATTTAACCGTTCCTACCGTACCACCAACACCATAATACCAGTTTAATCCGGCTGCATTGCTGATTGGGTTATAGATTTCATATAAACCGGTTACGCGGAAATAGTTATAGTTACTGTTCGATCTAAAATTGGCAATGATATCTACCATCTTGTTTCCACCAAGTGTTGTTTTGAAAGTAACCCCATTTGCAGCGCCAAAACGACCACCAATAGCGTTATCGTAACCCTGCGCATTTGACTTTAAATTGAAAGCAAAAGTTGCAATCACGGCTAAACAAATAATAGTAAGTAATTTTTTCATAATCTGTGTTTTATTAAATTTTTAATGATGATTCCTAGCTTAACAACTATTGTGCCGATAAATTGAAGAGGAAATTTACACTCTTTTATCTGAGTCATTTATGTCGGGTTTTTACCCACTGAGTTGTAGTTGGCGTCTCCCAATTAATTATTACAGAAAGAAAACATACCAATATTTAAATTGGTTTTGATAGAGAATTTAATTTATTAGATTTGGGAAACACCAGGTACAAATTATAAAATCACGGTTATGGCTGTAACGATTACACGAGTATTTGATTTACTTCAATACAATTTAGAGAATTTTCCGAAAGAGGAGTTTATAAGTGGTAAGATTAAAGGAGAATGGAAAAAGTATAGCACCAAAGATCTTATCGAGGCTGTTGATGCCTTGAGCAGGGGGTTGGTTGGTATTGGTGTAGGGAAAGGTTCGAGGGTTGCTGTGATGTCCCATAACCGGCCGGAATGGAATATTTCTGATTTTGCTATTGTGCAGTTAGGAGCCTATCAGGTTCCTTTATATCCGACACTTGCAGAACATGATATAAAATTTATCATGGAGAATGCCGAAATTACGGTGGTTTTTGTTGCAGATGAAGAGATTTATAAAAAGGTAAAGCCGGTTTGTGACGAATTAAATACAGCTGTGAAGATTTACTCATTTAATCCGATAGCCGGAGTTTCTTCCTGGGAAGAATTGGTTGAAGCAGGGAAAGAAAATACTTATATTGACCTGGAGGCCTATCGAAAAGAAGTGACACCGGATGATATTTTAACATTGATCTATACCTCTGGAACAACTGGTACACCTAAAGGTGTAATGTTGACGCACAATAACCTGGTGAAAAATTTTGAGTACTCTTCTGTACTGGTTCCTCCTGGATTACACAAAGCATTGAGTTTTCTTCCGCTATCCCATATTTTTGAAAGGATGATCGTATACCTCCATATGTATAAGGGAGCATCTGTTTATTATGCAGAAAGTACGGAGACAATCGTTGCCGATATTCAGTTTGTGAAGCCTAATGGCTTTTCTACTGTTCCCCGTCTGCTCGAAAAAGTATACGATAAAATCATAGAAAAAGGAAAGGCATTGACCGGGGTAAAAAAGGGAATCTTTTTCTGGGCTCTTTCTTTAGCCGAGAAATTCGATTTTAATAATGGTGCCTTTTATAACTTTAAACTAGGGATTGCCCGAAAATTGGTGTTTTCAAAATGGCAGGCAGCAATGGGTGGAGAGATCGTAGTTATTGTCTCAGGTGGGGCGGCTTTAAATCCCCGTCTGGCTAAGATTTTCTATGCTGCAGGAATGCCGGTCATGGAAGGCTATGGTTTAACAGAAACTTCGCCGGTAATTACTGTAAACTATTTTGGACAGACCAGATTTGGAACGGTAGGTCCGGCTATTGAAGGTGTAGAAATTAAAATCGGACCAGACGGCGAAGTGCTAACCCGTGGACACAATGTGATGAAGGGTTATTATAATCGGCCAGACCTGACAGCAGAAGCAATTGATGCTGATGGTTGGTTTCATACCGGTGATATCGGTGAACTTGTGGAAGGACGGTTTTTAAAAATTACGGATAGAAAAAAAGAAATATTTAAAACTGCTGGTGGAAAATATGTTGCTCCACAAATGTTGGAAAATAAACTAAAAGAATCTCCATTGGTAGAGCAGGTGATGGTGCTTGGTGAAAACAGGAAATTTCCTGCTGCATTAATCGTTCCTACCTTTGAAGCGTTGAAGGGTTGGTGCGGAAAGAAAGGTATTCCATATACTACCAATGAACTGATTATCAAAAATCCTTTGGTCATAAAAAAATATGAAGAAATTGTCGCCTACAGCGTTAAAGATTTCGGGAAATGGGAGCAGGTTAAACGTATGGCACTATTGTCAAAAGAATGGAGTATCAATGATGGGGAGCTGACTCCAAAACTGAGTTTAAAAAGAAAAGTGATCCTGGAGAAGAATGCAGGCGTTATTGAGAAAATTTATGCAGATGCAGAAGGATATAAAGGATAAATTCATTCCCTTGATAATGGGTTTTGTTCTGGTTTCGGCTATCTGGATTTCAGGGTGTGCAGGTGGGCAATTGGGGAAACAGAATAGTGAGGAATACCGTAACGGAATGGTTGTATCTGCAAGTCCTGATGCGTCAAAAGTAGGGCTGGATATTTTAAAAAAAGGAGGAAACGCTGTTGATGCAGCCGTTGCCGTTCAGTTTGCTTTGGCGGTAGTTTATCCCAATGCAGGAAATATTGGTGGTGGAGGTTTTCTGGTTTACCGCTCAGCAGAAGGAGAGACCAATACGCTTGACTTTCGGGAAAAGGCTGGAGCGGCTGCTTCACGAAATATGTATCTTGATTCGACAGGACAGCCGATAGTAGACAAGAGTTTATATGGACAATTGGCTGCAGGTGTTCCAGGCTCTGTTGCCGGAATGATCACTGCACATGAAAAGTATGGAAAACTGAAATGGGCCGATTTACTGGAGCCGGCAGTTCAGCTGGCCAGAAAGGGATTTGCTATTACAGCACGGCAGGCAGCAGAATTGAATGATTTACGTGATAAGTTTGTTCAGTTTAACCCATTTGGAACTGCCCTGATTAAAGAGGGGCAATGGGCTAAGGGTGATTTGCTGACACAAAGTGAACTGGCAAATACCCTGGAGCAAATCCGCGATAAAGGTCGCGCTGGTTTTTATGAAGGAGCAGTGGCGGATAGCCTGTTACTGGAAATGAAACGTGGTGGTGGTATCCTCACAAAGGAAGATTTAAAGAATTATCAGGCCGTTTGGCGAAATGCAGTTACGGGAACGTATAAAGGTTATAGGATCATTACTATGCCGCCACCTTCCAGCGGAGGTATAGCCTTAATTCAATTGCTCAAATCAGTAGCTCCATATCCTTTAAGAAAATGGGGGAATCATGCCGATTCTACAGTGCAGGTGATGGTGGAAGCAGAACGGAGGGTATATGCTGACCGTGCAACTCATCTAGGTGACCCTGATTTTTATGCGGTTCCCGGAAAGGAGTTGATGGAGGACGATTACATTAGGAGCCGAATGAAGACTTTTAGCTGGTCAAAGGCAACTGCCAGTGCAGTTGTCAAAGCAGGGGGCATCAAAGGAAAAGAACATGAGGAAACCACACATTTTTCTATTGTAGATAAAGCGGGAAATGCCGTTTCTGTTACGACAACGCTAAATGGTTCGTATGGAGCTGCGGTTGTGGTAAAAGGAGCTGGATTTTTGTTGAATAACGAAATGGATGATTTTTCTGTAAAACCCGGTTCGCCTAACATGTATGGACTTGTGGGCGGGGAAGCAAATGCGATTGCACCTGGAAAAAGAATGTTGAGCTCTATGACACCTACTATTATTGAAAAAGATCGTAAATTGTTTATGGTGGTAGGTACCCCTGGAGGCTCTACCATAATAACGTCTGTTTTTCAGACCATTTTAAATGTGATTGAATTTGATCAGAACATGCAGCAGGCGGTAACGTCAAAACGCTTCCATCATCAATGGTTGCCAGATGAGGTTTATATCGAAGAAGGGGCTTTGGATAGTCTGAATCAGTCCAGATTGAAGTCCAGGGGCTATATTCTTACACCAAGAGGTCCCATTGGACGAGTGGATGCGATCCTTAAAACGAAATGGGGTTATTACCAGGGAGGTGCTGATCCTCGTGGAGACGATCTGTCACTCGGTTGGTAGCCTGTATAGAATTCTGCACACTTAATCTCAAATAACAGTCGTTTAAAGCAGTTTTAAATATTGGCCTAAGTATTGAAATGAATTATATGATTAAACATTGTAACAATTATTTAATACTTATTTTATGAAACAAAATTTATTTAAAACCCTGCCTGTAGCTTTCGCTGCGCTCCTTATAGGAGGTTCCGTTCAGGCTCAGGATCAAGCAGGTACAAATTCAAATCAGCTGACTTCATGGTCAATTGGTGTTAATGCTGGGGTTTTAACTCCTACGTCTCCTCTTGGTGGTAAAAACGATTTCTCTAACAATAAATCAAGCTTAGGGTATGGTCTTTACATCAAAAAACAATTTACACCATATTTCTCTCTACGTTTAGACGGAGTACGAGGTAAATTAAAAGGTGATAACACTGAAAAATGGAAAAGCGGTTTACCGAATGTAAGCCCTGTAAGTGCTTTCGAAACTGATCTTAGTTATTCAGGAAGTTTAAATGCAGTTGTGAATTTATTTAACATTGATATGTTCAATAAAAATAGTGCTTTGCAATTATATGCTTCTGGTGGTGCTGGTTTAGCTGGTTATAAAGTTAAAACTGCAGTTGGCGGTGCGGGATTAAAAGATTATGCTGGCGATAAGACAATCAGTGAATTAATTATTCCTGTAGGTTTAGGTGCTAAAGTTAAATTGTCAGAAAAGATCAATTTAGATTTAGGATGGACTGTAAACTTTGTTGATGGTGATAATCTTGATGGTTTCTACCGTGGACAAAACGATAAATATTCATACGCTTATGGAGGTTTAGAGTTTGCTTTAGGAAAAGGAAAACAATTAGCATGGCATAATCCTGTTGCTTTAACTTATGATGAGGCATTACAGGCTAAACAAACAGCTAATGCTTTAAAAGGTGATTTGGATGCCCAGAAAGCTGAAAATGCAAGACTGAGATCTGAAATGAATGACTTGCTAAAAGATACAGATGGTGATGGTGTTGCAGACAAATTGGATAAATGTCCAGGTACTCCTTCAGGAACAGTAGTTGACGGTTCAGGTTGTCCTCTAAAAACTCCTGCACCAGTTGTTCAGGAAAAGGTGATCATTACCGAAGCTGACCGTAAGGTAGTGGATGAAGCGATCAGAAACTTAGAATTTGATTTAGGTAAAGCAACCATCCGCTCTAAATCTTATGCTACTTTAAATAGAGTTGCTGCTTTATTAGTAGAGAAAAACTTTAGCTTGAAATTAGCTGGTCATACAGATAATACAGGTTCAATGGCTTTAAACTTACGTTTATCGAAAGCAAGAGCAGAATCGGTTAAGGCTTATTTAGTTTCACAAGGTGCAAATGCTTCACGTATTGAAGCTACAGGTTATGGTCCAAACCAGCCTATTGCTACTAATAAAACGGCTGCTGGTCGTCAGAAAAACAGAAGAGTAGAATTCACTCTTTACTAGTCTGAAATAGTATTTAGTTTAACAGCCGCCTTACCTGTGTAAGGCGGCTTTTTTTGTGATATAATTTTTTTTATTGCGCTTGCATATAAGGTTTTAATTCTATAGCTTTGTTATGCAAGCATAGTAATTCATGAAACAACAAGAGACAGTAGATTATTTTTTGAAAGTGGTTTGGCAGAATGTTTCCAACACTTATAATCAGATCGCATCCGGCTTCGGGATCACACAGGCTATTGGTTACGTGTTGATTAATATTGAAAAGGAAGGGACAGCTGTTTCTAAGCTGGCCGGCTTACTTGGAGTCAAAGCAACGAGCCTTTCAAGAATGCTAAACAATATGGAAGAAATGGGGTTAATATACCGGGAGACTTCCATGGGAGATAAGCGTTCAGTTAAGGTTTATCTTACCGATCTGGGGCGCGAAAAAAGGCAGCTTGCAAAAGGCGTAGTGATCTCTTTTAATGAGTATCTGAATGTACATCTCAGCGCACAGGAGAAAAACAACCTGATTTCAACGCTGCAAAAATTGAACAAACTTACATTGGCATATAAAATTCCTACAGAACATTATGAACAAGAAGATAAATAGAGTAGCAGTATTGGGCTCAGGTATTATGGGTTCACGTATTGCTTGCCACTTTGCGAACATTGGAGTTGAAGTGCTTTTGCTTGATATCGCTCCGAAAGAATTGAGCGAGGAAGAACAAGCAAAAGGACTGGCACTGGACCATCCGGCAGTTAAAAATAGAATTGTAAATGCCGCTTTACAAAATACAGTAAAGACTAATCCTTCCCCTGTTTATACCAAAACTGTCCTGAATAAAATTACTACGGGCAATTTTGGCGATGATATGGCTAAGATTGCAAATTACGACTGGATCATTGAGGTTGTGGTAGAAAATCTGGACATCAAGAAGAAAGTGTTTGACCAGGTGGAGCAATTCCGTAAACCGGGTACATTGGTTACTTCTAATACTTCCGGAATTCCTATCCATATGATGGCAGAAGGAAGAACCGCGGATTTTAAAGCAAATTTCTGTGGAACACACTTTTTCAATCCCCCACGTTATTTACGCCTGCTGGAAATTATCCCTACCCTGGAGACCGATCCGAAGCTGGTGGATTTTTTAATGCATTACGGAGATAAATTTTTAGGTAAAACTACGGTGCTTTGCAAGGATACGCCTGCATTTATTGCAAACCGTGTAGGTGTTTATTCCATCATGTCTTTATTGCACCTGGTGGAAAAAATGGACCTGACGGTGGAAGAAGTAGACAAGTTTACCGGACCTGCTCTGGGGAGACCTAAATCTGCTACTTTCCGTACCACAGACGTGGTTGGTCTGGATACGATGATTAAAGTTTCCAAGGGCTTATATGATAACTGTCCTCAGGACAAAGCCCATGACCTTTTCAAGCTTCCGGCTTACGTAGAGAAAATGGAAGCTAACAACTGGCTTGGTGATAAAACTCAACAGGGTTTCTATAAAAAAACAAAAACTGCTGATGGTAAGACTGAAATCCTGGCATTAGATTTAAAAACACTGGAGTATCGCCCTCAGCAAAAAGTGAAATCGGCAACACTGGATCTCACTAAGCCAATTGAGAATGTAAAAGACAGAATGAAAGTCTTTGCTTCCGGAAAAGATAAGGCTGCGGAATTGTTCCGGGCTTCTTTTTTCGGATTGTTTGAATATGTATCTGACCGCATTCCTGAAATCTCTGATGAACTTTACCGAATCGACGATGCGATGAGGGCAGGCTTCGCCTGGGATTTAGGCCCCTTCGAAGTTTGGGACGCTGTTGGAATCGCAGATGCAGTAGAGGGAATGAAAAAATATGGCCACGAGGCTGCTGCATGGGTGCATGAATTCCTTGGAGCCGGGCATACTACTTTTTATAAGGTAGAAGAGGGTATAAAAAAATACTACGATATCCCTTCTAAAAGCTATAAGGCTGTTCCTGGTACGGAGGCTTTTGTTGTACTGGATAACTTAAGAGGAAATAGAACGATCTGGAAGAATTCAGGCGCCTCTATTATAGATCTGGGAGATGGAATCCTGAACGTTGAATTCCATTCAAAGATGAATACGATCGGAGGAGATACCTTACAGGCAATTAATAAGGCCATTGACCTGGCAGAAAAAGAATACAGAGGGGTAGTTATCGGTAACGACGGTGCCAATTTTTCTGCAGGGGCTAATGTAGGAATGATCTTCATGATGGCTGTAGAACAGGAATGGGATGAGTTGAATCTGGCTATAAGAATGTTCCAGAATACCTCTATGCGTATCCGGTATTCTTCTATTCCGGTGGTGGTCGCTCCTCATAATCTGACTCTGGGCGGAGGTTGTGAATTTAGTTTACATGCTGATCATGTTCAGTTGAATGCAGAGACGTATATGGGATTGGTTGAGTTTGGTGTAGGTGTGATTCCTGGTGGTGGTGGTACAAAAGAATTCGCCCTGCGTGCTTCTGATGAGTATAAGGACGATCAGATTGTTCAGAATGCCTTGAAAGACCGGTTCCTGACCATAGGTATGGCGAAGGTTTCAACTTCAGCAGTAGAAGCATTTGAACTGGGCTATCTGCAAAAAGATAAGTATTCGATTTCTATGAACAGGAGCAGGTTAATTGCAGATGCTAAAGCTAAAGCAATAGAACTGGCTGATGCGGGATATACCAAACCGG
Organism: Pedobacter steynii; assembly: GCF_001721645.1. Taxonomy (NCBI): domain Bacteria; kingdom Pseudomonadati; phylum Bacteroidota; class Sphingobacteriia; order Sphingobacteriales; family Sphingobacteriaceae; genus Pedobacter; species Pedobacter steynii. Next base: position 1,844,480 of record NZ_CP017141.1, read on the forward strand.
TTCAGCGTAAGGATATTAAAGTATTGGGTAAACAAGGTTTAGGAATTGTGTATGCCGGTGCCAATACGATGTATTCCGGTCATTATATCTCTGAACATGATAAGAAGATTTCAGAAAAACTGGGTTGGGTAATGTGTGGTGGAGATTTATCCTCGCCAACGGAAGTGACCGAACAATACCTGCTTGACCTGGAAAGAGAAGCGTTTTTGTCACTTTGCGGTGAGCGTAAAACGCTGGAGCGGATTCAAAGTATTGTAACCAAAGGAAAACCTTTAAGAAACTAATTTAGGCTAATAAAAGATACTGACATGCAAGAAGCATATATTATAGCAGGATATCGTACAGCAGTGGGCAAGGCCCCTCGTGGTGTATTTCGTTTTACAAGAGCCGATGATCTGGCTGCAGAAGTCATCAAACAGTTGGTGGCCTCGGTGCCAAATCTGGATAAAACACAGATTGATGATGTGATCGTAGGAAATGCAACTCCGGAAGCGGAACAAGGTCTGAATATAGGGCGTATGGTTTCATTGATGGGATTGGATACGGATAAAGTTCCGGGCGTAACAATCAACAGATATTGTGCTTCCGGATTGGAAACCATTGCTACAGCGGTGGCGAAGATCAGAAGTGGAATGGCAGATTGCATTATTGCCGGTGGAGTGGAAGTGATGTCTGGAATGCCTTTTGGCGGATGGAAAGTTGTTCCGAACGCAGATGTGGCAATGAAAAACCCAGATTGGTATTGGGGAATGGGCCTGACTGCTGAAGCAGTAGCGAATGAGTATAAAGTAAGTAGGGAGGATCAGGATGCTTTCGCTTACCAGTCGAACATGAAGGCCGTGGAGGCGATTAAGAACGGACACCTGAACGATGGCATTGCACCTATCACGGTAGTGGAAAACTATCTGGATGGCAATATGAAAAAGAAAACGCGGAGTTATGTAGTGGATACGGATGAAGGTCCGAGAGCGGATACTTCATTAGATAAATTAGCCAAACTAAAACCTGTTTTCGCTGCCGATGGGAGTGTAACAGCTGGTAACTCCTCACAGACTTCTGATGGTGCTGCATTTGTATTGGTGGTGTCTGAAACTAAAATGAAAGAACTGGGGGTAGATCCGATTGCTCGCCTAGTGAGTTATGGTATAGCGGGAGTTCCACCAAGAATTATGGGGATAGGCCCGATTGAGGCTATTCCTAAAGCATTGAAAATGGCAGGAATGAAATTGGAAGAACTGGATCTTATCGAACTGAATGAGGCCTTCGCTTCCCAATCGCTTGCCGTAATCAAAACTTTGGGAATCGATGCTGCAAAAGTGAATGTTAATGGTGGTGCGATTGCACTTGGACATCCACTGGGTTGTACCGGAGCTAAGCTTTCCGTACAACTATTTAATGAATTGAAACGAAGAGATCAGAAATATGGTATGGTGACCATGTGCGTAGGTAGCGGGCAGGGTGCAGCCGGAATTTTTGAAATGCTTTAATAAGATATTATGGAAACTACAGACAAAAAAACAATTAAAGGTGGAGAGTTTTTGATAACAGAAACCAATTACCAGGATGTATTTATTCCTGAAGAATTTGATGAAGAGCAACAAATGATTGCGCAGACCTGCCGTGATTTTCTAGTGGCAGAGGTTTATCCTAACCTGGATCGCATTGATACACAGGAAGAAGGTTTAATGCCGTCATTGATGGATAAAGCTGGGGCACTGGGAATTCTGGGGGTATCTATCCCTGAAGAATTTGGAGGATTTGGTAAGAATTTCAATACTTCAATGCTGGTAGCGGATGTAGTTGGTGCCGGACATTCTTTTGCCGTGGCACTTTCTGCACATACCGGAATAGGAACATTACCGATCTTATACTATGGTAATGATGCACAAAAAGCGAAATACATTCCTAAACTGGGGACTGGTGAATGGAAAGCTGCCTATTGTTTGACAGAACCAAACTCAGGTTCTGACGCGAACTCGGGAAAAACAAAAGCGAAATTATCAGAAGATGGGAAGCATTATGTGATTAATGGTCAGAAGATGTGGATCACGAACGGTGGATTTGCAGATATCTTTATTGTATTTGCTAAAATTGATGATGATGCCAACTTGACCGCTTTCATCGTAGAGCGTGAGTTTGGAGGAATCACAATGAATCCTGAAGAACATAAAATGGGAATCAAAGGGTCTTCAACCAGGCAGGTGTTTTTTAACGATTGTAAGGTGCCGGTAGAGAATATGCTTTCTGATCGTCAGAACGGATTTAAAATAGCAGTTAACATCCTGAATATTGGTCGGATCAAACTGGCTGCTGCGGCAATAGGTGCATCTAAAGCAGTGATTGATACGGCAGTGAATTATTCTAACGAAAGGATTCAGTTTGATCGTCCAATCTCAAAATATGGGGCAATCAGGTTTAAGCTGGCAGAAATGGCTGCTAAAGTTTATGCTGTAGAATCGGCGAATTATCGTGCAGGTCAGAATATTGATGATGCATACGACACCTTGGTTGCTGGTGGAATGGATGCAAGTAAGGCAAAGCTAAAGTCTACAGAACAATTTGCCGTAGAGTGTGCAATACTGAAAGTCTGGGGTTCCGAAGTACTGGATTATGTGGTGGATGAAGGCGTACAGATTTATGGCGGAATGGGCTTCTCTGCGGAGGCACCTATGGACAGAGCTTATCGTGATGCAAGGATTAACCGGATTTTTGAAGGGACGAATGAGATCAACAGATTGCTGACTGTGGATATGATGTTGAAACGTGCGATGAAGGGAGAACTTGACCTGATGACTCCGGCTACTGCGGTAGCTGCGGAACTGATGTCTATCCCTGAATTCGGAGACGAAGATGATACCCTATTTGCTGCAGAAAAGAAAATCATTAAAAACCTTAAGAAGGCAACATTAATGGTGGCGGGTGCGGCAGTACAAAAGCTGATGATGAGTTTGTCTAAAGAACAGGAGATTTTAATGAACATCGCAGATATGGCGAGCTACGTATATGTGGCAGAGTCAACATTGCTGAGAACAGAGAAGTTAGTGAACCTTCGTGGGGAAGAGGCTTGTGCTGGTCAGCTGGATATGATGCGCATTTATTTTGTAGAGGCTGTTGATGGACTTCAGAAAGCAGGTAAAGAAGCATTATGGGCTTTCGCAGAAGGTGACGAACAAAGAATGATGATGGTTGGTTTACGCCGGTTTACCAAAATGGAGGCTTTTAATGTAAAAGAGACCCGTCAGAAAGTAGCACAACAACTGATCGCTGCTAATAAATATTGTTATTAAGATAACGATTCATAATTAAACTGGACGCCCTTAATTTATTAAGGGCGTTTTTTATGCAGCCTCTTTGTAATTGTTAAAATTGGTTAAAAATTGTTCCATCAGTTAGAAAAGACTATTTTTGTCTATTATGTTAAAAAACAAGATTTTCCTGGGTTTTCTTCTCTTATGCGGGCTGTTTGCTGCATGTGAGAAAAAGAAAGATTTCGATCCGGATGCTCAATTGGAAATCGATAAAGCAGTTATTAAAAAATATCTGGATGCTTTACCTGCTGGTACAGTTGACATGACAGCCGATCCTTCAGGCCTGAGTTATCAGATTCTATCTTCTGGTACAACGCCATTTCCTAAGCTAACAGATAGTATTCAGGTCTCTTATAAAGGAAGAGTTTTAGGTGCTAATAATACATTTGAAGACATTCCTTTAGATAAACCGATTTCTTTAAAGCTGGATGCATTAATGCCGGGTTGGCAGATTGCACTTCCGAAAATTGCCAAAGGAGGGCAGATCAGGATGATTATTCCCTCAACTTTAGCTTATAAAAATTTTAGCCAGGGGACCTCAATTCCTCCTTATTCAATATTAGACTACACCGTTACCCTAGTAGATATAAATAAAAAAACCAAATGATTAAAAAGTTATCACTTTATACCTTTGCCTTATTAGGGGCAGTCGTTCTTTTTAGTTCCTGCAAAAAGGAATATGAATCCATTCAGACCCTGGATGATACTAAAATAGCCGATTACCTGGCTGCAAATAATATTAATGCTATTGCGGATCCTGGGAAAACAGGATATTTTTATGTACTTACTCAGCCGGCGGATAATGGAACACCCGTGGCAGAGTATAAGGATCCGGATTCTGTACGCTTTAATCTTGAGGGAAAATCAATGCTGAACGGAACTGTATATGGAAGTTCTCCGTTAATACGGAATCTAGGTATGCCGGTAGGTTATACAGGGGGCTTCATTAACATATTTATTCCCGCTGTTTCTGAGGTGATCAAGAAGTTGAAGCCGGGAGGTAGTGCGAGGATTTTCCTGCCTTCTTATCTTGCTTTTGGAAAAAATGGAAATCCTTCTGCAAAGATTCCTTCAAATGAAATTATTGAGCTGAATATCAGTACCTATGCGGAAAGTCAGACCGTATTGGATCAACAACATATTCAGTCATTTTTAACTGCTAATTCTTTAACACCGATAAAAGATGTTTCTGGTGTTCATTATATTGTGACAGACCAGGGAACAGGAACAGATGTCATTAATTACAACACCAATGTGGAGATGAAATACACGCTGAGAATGTTGGACGGAACAGTGGCAGATTCTGGTCAGAGCACCTTTGTGCCGAAAAGCGTAGTGCAGGGGATGGGCAAGATGTTGGTTAAATTTAAGAAAGGAGCAAAATTCAGAGCATTTATTCCTTCGGTACTGGGTTATGGAAGTGTATCCAGCTCCACAGGATCAATACCTGCGAATTCCTGTTTAGATTTTGATGTCGAAATCGTTAATGTAACCAATTAAATCATTGCCATTAAGCATTATTCATTTAATGCCTCTTTAAATACTTTTAAGACTCTATCTCTGGCGAAAGCATGTTCAACTATAGGCTGAACATGCTTTCCTTGTTTATAAGCAGGAAGCCAGCGATCTATATATTTGAGTTCCGGATCAAATTTTTTGGTTTGAAGTTCCGGGTTAAAAATTCTGAAGTAAGGGGCTGCATCGTTACCCGAACCACATGCCCATTGCCACCCACCCACATTACTGGCCATTTCATAATCTAATAATTTTTCAGCAAAATAGGCTTCACCCCATTTCCAGTCTATTAAAAGGTGCTTGGTCAAAAAACTGGCCACGATCATCCTGACGCGGTTGTGCAGGTATCCTGTCTGATTAAGTTGCCTCATTCCGGCATCTACTATCGGATAGCCTGTTCTTCCCTGACACCAGGCTTCAAATTCGGATTCTTCATTTCTCCATTTTATGAGGTCATAAGCTGGCTTGAATGATTTATTGACTGTGTGTGGAAAATGCCATAAGATCATCATGTAGAAATCTCTCCAGGCAAGTTCCGAGAGCCACTTTTCTGCCCCTTGAGCAATGGCTTCCCGGGCAGCTGACCTGATGCTCACTGTACCAAAACGAAGATGAATGCCAAGATGTGAAGTCGCGTCTTCAGCAGGGAAATCTCTTTTTTGCTCATAAGCTTCAAGTTTACTGCTGAAATCCTTTGATGGAAAATGTAGGGTGGAGGTTTCAAAGCCCATTGCAGAGAGCGAAGGAAGTTCCTGAGCGGTCAGCGGTAAGAAATTATGACTGTATTTATTTAATGGATATGCACGGAGATAGAATTTATTAAGTTTTTGCTGCCACTGACGAAAGTAAGGGGTAAATACAGTGTATGGTTTTCCATCAGCTTTTATGATTTCATTCTTTTCAAAAACCACCTGATCTTTGAAAGTATGAAAGTCTATTTGTTCAGACCTGAGATATTCAGCAAGAGCATCGTCCCTTTCTCTGCCATAAGGCTCATAGTCATGGTTGACGTATACTGCTTTAACATCATGCTCATCTAAGATTTCTGACCATATCTCTTCAGGTTTTCCGAAACGGGTTAAAATGGTACTTCCCAGCATTTGCAGGTCAATGTTGAGTTTAGTTATCGTCCGATGAATAAAAGTCACTCTCGCATCCTTTTTATCAGCGAGTTTGCTAAGGATATTTTTATCGAATATGAAGAGTAATAATACAGGGAAAGGACCTTTTAGGGCTTCGTACAGAGCCGCATTATCTTCCAGTCTCAGGTCTCTTCGTAACCAGCAGATGCTAACTTCTGATCTCATTTTTCGGGATTGTGGGTTTATGTAATTTAAGGATGGTAAATATCGGTTAAAGCATCTTCAAGTTGGAGATATTTAAATGAAAATCCAGTGTCCAGAATTTTCTGGGCAGAAGTATTATTACTGATCAGTGCAACGCTGCTCATTTCTCCTAATAGGAGCTTTAAAAAACTTTTTGGTGCATTTATTGGCCATACAGGCCTGTTTAGTTGCTTAGCGATGGCTTTTGCGAGGCTAAGATTGCTGACCGGAAAAGGAGCGCAGAGATTATAAGGGCCTTTTAACAAGTCGTTTTCTACGGCACTGACAAATGCGGCTACAAGGTCATCAATATGTATCCAGGGTACCCATTGTTTCCCGCTTCCCAGCCCTGACCCCGCAAAAAAACGGATCGGCTTATCAAGTTCTGAAAGCGCACCTTCATTCCTGGCAAGCACAAAGCCTATCCTGCATTTCACAACCCTCAGGTTTAACGTGATTCCTTCATCTACTGCCTGTTCCCATTTGATACAACATTCGGCAAGAAAACCGGTGCCGCCGGGGCTTTCTTCCGTCAGGATTTCATCTCCTCCATCTCCGTAATAACCCACTGCTGAAGCTGAGATAAAAGTCTGAACACTTGTAGGTTGCGATTTTATTAACTTATAAAGTAATTGAGTAGATAAAACTCTGCTGTCGATCAACTCTTTCTTCCGCTCATTTGTCCACTGCTTTCCGGCAACGTTTTCTCCTGCAAGGTGAATAATGGTGTCAATACCCGTAAGGCAATCAACATCTATTTCCTGTTTGTAAACGTCCCATAAATAAACCTTAACGTTTTCTATAGCCCTGGCTTTTCTGGAAAGTACAGAAACCCGATGGCCTTTTTCTTGTAAAGAACGGACCAGTCTTTTACCTATTACTCCGGTGGCCCCGGTTATCAGAATATGCTTATTCATACTTGGTATAACGACTTAGCAGTGTTTTAGTTTGGATTTAAGTCTTTTTCTTGTAAATGTTTGTTGCGCTTATGTAAATATTGCTTTATGCATTCGTACTAACATAAAAATTCGTATATTTTTGTGAATTATTACTTTATGTCCTCCTCATTAATGAAATCTAAAAGAATATTAGTTTGGTTTAGAAATGATCTTCGATTACATGACAATGAAATGTTGGTTGAAGCGATTGCTAAATCTGACAGTATTTTGCCGGTTTATTTTTTTGATCCACATTATTTTCAGCCTACCAAATTTGAAACTGCAAGAACCGGAGTGAACAGGGCAAAATTCTTATTGGAAAGTGTTGCTGCTTTAAGACTGGCTTTTCAAAAACTTGGTGGAGATATTTTGTTGGTAATGGGGAGTCCGGAAGAGTCAATGGCCAAATTAGTAGAAGATTTTGAGATCTCCGAAGTGTACCACCATCGTGAAGTAGCCCCGGAAGAAACATTGATCTCTACAAAAGTAGAGGATCTGCTGTGGAAGCTTAAAATTAACTTGAAACACTTTATAGGTCATACCCTATATAATAAAGAAGATCTTCCATTTCCGATTAAGGATATTCCTGATGTATTTGCTCAGTTTAAGAAAAAAACCGAACGTGATGCCATTGTTAAGTCCTGTTTTCTATCTCCTGAAGAAATTGTTTTCGTAGAGAATGAAGAGTGGGGAGCATTCCCATCTATGGAAGATTTGGGCTTTGATCCCATTGATCATCCTATTTCTGACCAGTCTTTTTCCGGTGGAGAGGATGCCGGGCTGCAACACCTGAAAGAACTGCTGAAAGAAGGCTCCGATATTTATTTGAAGCCGATAAAACAAAGCCCCGAAAAACAGGGGTTTTCGTCGCGGTTGTCAGGATGGCTGTCTCTGGGGTGTTTATCTCCAAGAAAAGTTTACTGGCTGGTAAAGGAAGCAGAAAATGTATTTGGAGGAAATGCCAATTTCAATCAGATTCTTTTGGGCTTATTATGGAGAGATTATTTCAGATTCATGTTTAAAAAACATGGTATTGAGTTTTTTCAGGAACCAGACTTTGAAAAGGAATTATTTTTTGTGCCCGACAATGAGAATCCCGCACTGCAAAAATGGAAAGCCGGAAATACCGGACATGCTGTTATCGATAAGTACATGCAGGAATTGAATGAACATGGTTTTATCCCACATATAGGGCGTCTGCTGGTGGCTACTTTTCTGGTCCATATTTTAAAAGTTCATTGGACTAACGGAGCGGTGTATTTTGAAGATAAGCTTATTGATTATGCGCCGGCGAGCAATTGGGGGAACTGGGCGAATGTAGCAGGGGTAGGAAAGGACGCTAAATCTAAAAATGCCTTTGACCTGGACAAGCAAATCAAAATATTGGAAACCGCAGTTTCCGACGCGACTTCAATGGCTTAAATCATTTCCAAACGACTTGAAAAGCCTTTTTAATGTTTATTTTATATAAAAATTAAACAAAAATTGTTTTTTAAACAAAGTTGTTTAACATTTGTTGTAAACAATAACGTGAGGAAATTTTCAATAAGTGATATAGAGGGGCTGATTGGGATTAAAGCACATACGATCAGAGCCTGGGAAGTTAGGTACAATCTGGTGCCACCCAAGAGAACGCCCACGAACATTCGTTTCTACGATGAGGACGATTTAAAAATGCTACTTAATATTGTGGCCCTGAACGAGAATGGCTATAAAATCAGCCGGATCGCAAAGATGAGTCAGAAACAGATTTCAGATCTGGTTACCCAGTTAAAGTCCGATTGGAGTAATGATTCCGTACAAATGCTGAGCCTTTCTAATGCGACAATTGCCTATGACGAAATTGAATTTTCGGAGGTGTTGGGGAAATGTATAGATGAAATGGGTCTGGTCAAAACGATGGATGTGGTTCTTTTTCCTTTTATGAAGCGGGTAGGGATGCTTTGGCAAACCGGCACGATTGATCCTTCTCACGAGCATTTTGCTTCCAACCTGATCCGCGATCGCATCATTGTGGAAATCGATAAAGTGGACAAACCTGAAAAGACGGAAGTAAAAAGGTTTTTGCTGTTTCTTCCCGAAGCCGAAATGCATGAAACTGGCCTGCTTTTTGCCAGATACTTGTTGAAAAGGTGTGGACATGATACCCTGTATCTTGGATCGGAAATACCTTATGCAGATCTTAAAAAAGTAGTGGATTCCTATCAACCGGATTTCGCATTTATTGTTTTAACTTCTTTAAATCTGGGGAAAGACATTAATAAAATTATAGGTAAGGTCATGGACAATCTGAATGTTCCGTTGTTAGTTGCAGGTAGTTTAATCTCTGAATTCGATATCCTTGTGAAGGATCAGCTGACCCCGTTAAAGAATGTCTGTGATATGACCGATTTTTTGGAAGATTTATAAAGAAAATTGCCTGACTTAATAGGTAAAATCCTAATTTTGCATCACTTATAGCATATTCACACATAATGGATAATTTATCTTATCTCAACGGCGCAAATGCCGAATACATAGAGTCCCTTTATCAAGCTTTTAAAGAAGATCCCAATTCGGTTGAATTTGGTTGGCAGAAATTTTTTGAAGGCTTCGACTTCGGTAGAGGCTCATCTCCGGAATCAGTAGGAGAAGAAACCCCTGAACATTTTCTAAAAGAGGTTAGTGTTTTAAACATGATCAATGGTTACCGTCAGCGTGGCCACTTGTTTACCCACACCAACCCGGTAAGAGAAAGACGTCAGCACCTGCCAACACTGGACCTGGAAAATTTTAACCTGTCTTCCGCTGATCTTGACACTGTTTTTAATTCAGGAGTTGAGTTGGGTATCGGAGCGGCGAAGCTAAGTGATATTGTAGCCTTCCTGAAGCAGACCTACTGTCGCTCAATTGGCGCTGAATATAAATATGTCCGTACTCCGGAAGTATTGTCGTGGATAGAGCACAAAATGGAAAGCGTGCGTAACACCCCGAACTTTTCTATTGAGGAGAAACGCCGAATCTTAAAAAAACTGAACGAAGCTGTAAGTTTCGAGAATTTCCTTGGAACAAAGTTTCTTGGTCAGAAGAGATTTTCTCTGGAAGGTGCAGAAGCTTTAATTCCTGCGCTGGACTCTGTTATTGAAAAAGGTGCAGAACTTGGAATTGAGGAATTTGTAATCGGAATGGCGCATCGTGGAAGGCTAAATGTTTTGGCTAACATTATGCAAAAAACCTATAAGGATATCTTTGCTGAGTTTGAAGGTAAAGGATATAGTGCTGCATCGCCTTTTGGTGGTGACGTAAAATACCATTTGGGTTACTCAACTGATGTGACCACTAACAACGGAAATAGTGTTCACCTGAGTCTATGTCCGAACCCTTCACATCTGGAAACAGTAAATGGAGTGGTTGAAGGAATGACCAGGTCTAAAATAGATTTTAAATATGGAGGTGATGATGCACGCATCGCACCAATTCTGATTCATGGTGATGCATCTGTAGCAGGTCAGGGAATTGTATATGAAGTAATTCAGATGGCAGGCCTTGATGGTTATAAAACCGGAGGCACCATTCACCTGATTATCAATAACCAGATTGGTTTTACCACAAACTTCAAAGACGCGCGTTCCAGCACTTATTGTACAGATATTGCAAAAGTAACTTTGTCTCCTGTTTTCCATGTAAATGGAGATGATGTGGAGGCTTTGGTTTATGCAATTAACCTGGCAATGGAATATCGTCAGAAATATAAAAATGATGTGTTCATTGACATTTTATGCTATCGCAGGTTCGGGCATAATGAGGCTGATGAACCAAAATTCACACAGCCACTATTGTATAAAGCGATAGAGCAACATGCCAATCCGCGTGATATCTATGTGCAGCAACTCATTAGTGAAGGTAAGCTTGAGGCAAGCATGGCAAAAGAAATGGAAAAAGAATTCCGTGGTATTTTGCAGGAACGTTTGAATGAAGCAAAAGAAATTACTTCTACTTATCAGGATGTTAAATTTGGTGGTGCCTGGGCAGATATGCGTCTGGCAACGGTACAGGATTTCGAAACTTCTCCAAATACAGCTGTTAAGAAAACAACTTTACTCGAAGTAGCAAAAAGAATCAGTACTTTACCTTCAGATAAAAAGTTCTTTAAGAAAATTGAAAAGCTTTTTGATGAACGTAGTAAAATGGCGAATACAACTCATGTATTTGACTGGGCTATGGGTGAACAACTGGCTTACGGTACTTTGCTGACAGAAGGTAAACGTGTTCGTTTAAGTGGTCAGGATGTGGAAAGGGGTACTTTTTCTCACCGTCATGCGGTATTAACCCTGGAGGATTCTGAAGAAGAATACATCCCATTAGCAAACATTTCTGAGCAACAGGCTCCTTTCGATATTTATAATTCACATTTATCGGAGTATGGAGTGTTAGGGTTTGAATATGGTTACGCGATGGCTAATCCGAATGCATTAACCATCTGGGAAGCGCAATTTGGAGATTTCTTTAATGGGGCACAGATTGTTGTGGATCAGTATATTGCAAGTGCTGAGACAAAATGGCAACGTGAAAATGGTTTGGTGATGTTATTGCCTCATGGTTATGAAGGACAAGGACCAGAGCATTCATCTGCACGTATTGAGCGTTTTATGGAACTTTGTGCTGATTACAATATGCAGGTAACCAATTGTACAACTCCTGCGAATTTCTTCCATGCAATCCGCAGGCAATTTAAACGCGATTTCAGAAAGCCGTTAGTGGTATTTACCCCGAAAAGTCTTTTACGTCATCCGCTTTGCGTTTCTAAACTTGAAGAATTTACCGATGGTAAATTCCAGGAGGTAATTGAAGATACCAATGTAAAAGCAGCAGCAGTAAACAGAGTATTATTCTGTAGTGGTAAAATTTACTACGAATTGCTGGAGAAACAACAAAAAGATCAGATTAAAGATGTAGCGATTGTCAGGGTGGAGCAGTTGTATCCAACTCCGTTAGCACAAATGGAAGCTGTATATAAAAAATATAAAAATGCTAAAGAAGCCGTTTGGGTTCAGGAAGAGCCTGAAAACATGGGCGCATGGCCATATTTGCTACGCAGATTAAGAAAAACTATCTTTAATGATATTGAAGTTATATCAAGAAAAGAAAGCAGCAGTACTGCATCGGGTTTTGCAAAACAACATGCAGATCAGCAAGCGTATATTTTGGCTAAATCTTTTGAAATGCCGGTGACGGAAACAGAGAAAGAGATTGCTAAGAAGTCTGTGAGTAAAGTTTATAATGTAGATTAGAAAATATAATACATCAGTTATGAGTATAGAAATAAAAGTTCCGCCAGTAGGCGAGTCGATCACCGAAGTTGTTTTATCACGATGGGTAAAAAATGACGGGGATGCAGTAGAAATGGATGAGGTAATTGCTGAACTGGAATCAGATAAAGCAACTTTTGAATTAACTGCAGAACAGGCCGGAACTTTAAAGACAGTGGCTAGTGAAGGAGATACATTAGCTATAGGTGCAGTAGTTTGTAAAATTGAAGACGGCGGCGCTGCTCCTAAATCTAAAGAAGAACCTGCGGCACCTGCAGCTGAAAAGGCTGTTGTTGCAGAAGATAAAAAAACAGCTCCTGTGGCTGAAAAATCTGGAGATAGCTATGCAACAGGCACTCCATCTCCATCAGCAGGAAAAATTCTTGCGGAGAAAGGTGTAGATACCGGATCTGTAAAAGGAACAGGTGTTAATGGAAGGATAACTAAAGAAGATGCATTAAATGCCGAAAAAGCACAGCCTAAGGCTGCTGCTCCTGTAGCTTCGGCTTCGGTTGCTGCTCCCGTTTCTGGTTCAAGAAATGAGCGTAGACAAAAAATGTCTCCATTGCGTAAAACAGTTGCAAAACGTTTGGTTGCGGTGAAAAACGAAACGGCAATGTTGACTACCTTTAATGAGGTTAACATGAAGCCAATCATGGATCTTCGCGGGAAATATAAAGATCAGTTTAAAGAAAAATACGGTGTTGGTTTAGGATTCATGAGTTTCTTTACTAAAGCTGTTTGTGAAGCAATGAAAGACTTTCCTGCAGTTAATGCAAGGATTGATGGGGAAGAATTGGTTTATAATGATTTCGTAGACATTTCAATCGCTGTTTCTGCACCTAAAGGATTGGTTGTTCCGATCATCCGAAATGCAGAAAGCCTAAGCCTTGCACAGATTGAGAAATCGGTAATAGAGCTGGCAACTAAAGCACGCGATAGCAAATTGACAATTGATGAAATGACAGGTGGAACATTTACAATCACCAATGGCGGTGTATTTGGTTCAATGATGTCTACACCAATCATCAATGCACCACAATCTGCCATTTTAGGAATGCACAATATCATTGAGCGTCCGATTGCGGAAAAAGGTGAAGTTGTGATTCGTCCGATGATGTATTTGGCCTTATCTTACGATCACCGTATCATTGATGGAAGAGAATCTGTTGGTTTCTTAGTAAGGGTAAAACAGTTATTGGAAGATCCTGCAAGATTACTGCTGGGTGTATAGCCAAAAATCTTAATGATAAAAAAAATCCCCGCTCATTTTTGAGCGGGGATTTTTTTTATGGTTTTATTTAGTTATCCCGCTTTTCTTACTTTTCCCGAGCCACCTATCGCTTTTGTCACTGTTGGATTTCCGGTATAATTTACATTCCCTGATCCTCCGATAGCAGCATTAATGGTTTTCTCCGCATTGATGTAGATATTTCCCGAACCGCTGATATGTGCATTCACGTCATCTGAGGAGAGGCTTTTTCCGGAAAAACTTCCTGAACCGCTAATGGCTACATCTGCTTTTTTTGCTTTACCTGAGAAGGTCAGGTTTCCTGATCCACTGATGGCAGCTTCCAGGCTCTGTGCGTTCACAGTTGCTTTGATGTTTCCTGAACCGCTTATTGCAGCGTTGAATTCATTTGCGTTCACCGTATTCTCTACTTCGATACTGCCGGAACCAGACATTGCTAAAGAGGTTAATTTCTTAACGGTAATGTAAGCCGTAATTTTGGAATTGCTGGATTTACCGAACCAGTTGCTCCGCGATTTTTTCGGTTTAATGGAAAGTACACCATTCTTTACTTCAGTAATTAGTTCAGATATAGCTTCCTGATCTCCCTCCAGTCGTAGGCTCTCGGTATTCCCGATCTTGACATAAGCTTTAATGGAACCGGAGATTCCGATCCCTGTGAAATTACTTACTTTTCTTTCTTCGTCAAGCAGACTGGAAGAGCTGATTCTGATTGGTTTTTCAGCTTTGCTGATGACAACAAGGCTGAAAAATGCAAATGTTAATATTAAGCTTAATTTTTTCATGTGGTTTAAGGTTTTCTATAAGACGCAAACCATATCCTGATTGTTGCAGGATTTATAAATAATTATTAAACTTTTTTTGTTTTAACATAAAAATTAGGATCTGCCTTGAAATTATCTTTATTGATTTGGCCATCTAATCCTATAGTTTTCCACTGTGTGGTAGGGTATATGGTGGAATAACCTTTGTCATTAAGCGTTACTTTTAAAGGCATATCGAAACCCTTTACGCAGGAAGTCCATCTATAGGAAAGTTTACCAGCCTCAGTTTTGTACTCCAGAACCGGAACCATAGTTGTTCTTAAGTATTGATCAAAAATCTTGTTTAACTTTAAGCCGCTTTGTTTCGTTATATAGTTCTCAATTTGCTGAGTAGTGACTGTCTGGTGATAGAAGGTTTTGTTCATACCTCTCAGAATTCCCCTAAATTTTTCGTCGTTATTGATGAGCTGTCTGATCAGGTGAACCAGATTTGCTCCTTTGGGATACATGTCTCCGGAACCTTCACGATTAACTCCATATTGGCCAATTACCGGAATGTCATTTGCAATACTTCTCCTGACGCCGATTACATACGCTGAACCGGCTTCTTTGCCCTGGTTAGATTCCGTAAATAAGGCCTCAGAGTAATTGGTGAACCCTTCATGAACCCACATGTCAGCAATATCTTTTGTGGTGATATTATTGCCGAACCATTCGTGCCCGCTTTCGTGAATGGTAATGAAATCAAATTTCATTCCCAACCCGGTTCCGGAAAGATCCCTGCCGAGATAGCCCTTTTTAAAGAGGTTTCCGTACGCTACGGCACTTTGGTGTTCCATGCCGAGGTGAGGGGCCTGAACGAGCTTATAGCCATCTTTATAAAAAGGATAGGGGCCGAACCAGTACTCAAATGATTTGAGCATAGGCTTAACATCGGCATCCCAGTGTGGGCGTGCTTTGGTGCTGTCCTCTTTTAATGACCAGTAATCTATAGAAAGTTTTCCGTTTTCTCCCTCATACTGGTCTGTCCAGTGTGCATACTTACCAATATAGAAACTTACGTTATAATTGTTGATCGGGTTTCCTACAAACCAATTGTACTTTGTATACCCGTCCTGTTGTTCTTCTGCACCTCTAAAGCGGCCATTGGAAATCTCCTGAAGCCCCTTAGGGACACTAACGCTAATCAGGATGCTATCTACCTCATCGCTTTGATGGTCTTTGTTTGGCCACCAGCTACTGGCCCCCAGACCCTGACAGGCTACAGATACCCAGGGGTTGCCGGATTTATCTTTGCTGAAAATAAACCCTCCGTCCCATGGCGGGGTTTTAGCAATGATCGGATTTCCGGAGTAAAACACGGTAAAGCTTTCTTTACTGCCTTTGTTAATATTTTGTTGGAAGTCAACAAAAACCGCATTGTGCTCCCTTTTAAAGGGTACATTTTTATTTTTATAAACAACTTTTTCTACTCTTAGATTCTCAAACAGGTCAAATTGTAATTTACTGAGATCACGGGTAGCTGTAAACCTGAATTCATTGCTCCCGGTAATGGATTTCTGGTCTATATCTATTTTTACGTCTAAGTGATAGTAATTGATATCGTAGCAGCTACGCAAAGGGCTGAGCGTTCCTCTCAGGCTATCAGCGCGGCTGGTTATGTTCTTTTCAGACATCAGCTGAGCGCTGCTAAACTGATTGAAGCTCAATAAGGCGAGGGTCAGATATAAAATCTTTTTCATGGTTCAGATTAGGGTTTTAATACGGTCAGGGATACGGAGGAAGGATTTAGTTCATCATGATAAATGCGGTGAACTGCCTTTTGAAAATCATCGTCTGATGCATGATAGATGTCTGTAAACTTTTGTGGGTTACGGTCTACCAGAGGGAACCAGGAATTTTGAACCTGAATCATAATCCTATGTCCTTTCTTGAAGGTGTGTGCGACATCAGGGATGCTATAATTGACCTTTGTGACTTTTCCCGGCACAAATGGCTCAGGCTTTTCAAAACTATTTCTGAACTTTCCACGCATGACCTCTCCACGTACCAGCATCTGATATCCACCCATAATGATGTTTTTGGGATTAGGTTCCATTGGAAGTGCATCTTCCGGATAAACATCGATTAGTTTAACTACATAATCTGCGTCTGTTCCTGAGGTAGAAACGACAAGATTAGCTGTAATTGGCCCTGTTAATGTAAAATCCTCGTCAAGCACTTCTGTTTGGAAAACTTGTACATCAGGTCTCCGTGCTGCAAAACGCTGATCGTCGATCATGTATTCTCTTGTTCTTCTGGCCTGTACACCATCCTGATAAGGGACCGGGTTGGCCGGATTACTTTCGTATTGGTTATAGCTGTTGGATACGTTAGGCTTCAGGAAGCTAAGCTTGCCTTCGGGCTGAAAGTAAAGTGTTTTGTTTTCCGTGTTCTTTGGTGGCCAGGTTTCAAAACCTTTCCATTCGTTACTTCCGGTAATGAAAATATTGGCTTCAGCAATTTTAGCGTCAGGGGCATCTTTCAGGTAGTGCATAAAAAATGGAAATTCCAGGTTCTTCTGATACCAGGTACTGGTTGGCTGTCCAAAGCTGATGTCTCCAAAACTCTCACCGGTTCCTCTGGCCCAGCCTCCATGGAACCATGGCCCCATTACAAGATTGTTTTTTGTAGTTGGGTTTTGTTTCTCTATTGCCTGGTAGGTATGTAATGCACCATAAGCATCTTCTGCATCAAAGAATCCCCCTACTACAAGTACAGCTGGTTTTATTCCAGTTAAATGTGGTCGGATGTTCATCGCCTTCCAGAAGGCATCATAATTGCCATGTGTCATGAGGTCATCCCAGAATTTGATGCTGTCGCCAAAATATTTTTGCTTTACATTTTTTAATGCACCAACATTCAGGTAAAAACGATAGTTATCGGTGATGGGATATTTAAAAGGTTTAGGACCTTTATCCGGAGTAATTGGTTTTGGCCTCGGAACACCGAACGAAGAGTAGAAGCTGAAAGCATCTGCCAGCATAAACGCGCCGTTATGATGAAAATCATCACCCATAAACCAATCGGTAACGGGGGCTTGTGGAGATACGGCTTTTAAGCCCTTATGTGCGCCGGGAAGAGCTGCAGTGGAGTAAAATCCAGGATAAGAAATGCCATAGATTCCTGCTTTACCATTGTTGTCAGGGATATTTTTGATAAGCCAGTCTATTGTATCGTAGGTGTCTGAGCTTTCATCAATATCTTTTTTTCCTTTTTTCTGATCCAGGTGTGGTCTCACATCAACAAATTCACCCTCGCTCATCCATTTTCCGCGAACATCCTGGTATACAAAAATGAATCCTTCTCTGAGAAATAAAGGAGAAGGGCCCAACGTCGTCTTGAACTTGTCTTCTCCGTAAGGAGAGACCGTATAAGGAGTACGGTTAATCATAAAGGGGTATTTTTTTCCTTTATGCTTGGGGATATAAATCGCGGTAAATAGTTTAATGCCATCGCGCATAGGAATATTGCGTTCGATCTTTGTGTAATTCTCACGTACATAGGCGGAATCTGATTGCTGGGCGAAGGCCGAAGTTCCTGCGAAAAGCAGGATCGGTACCAGCCAGGAAAATTTAAAGCGGGTCATGTTGGGTATCGGTTTTTATTGAAGCTTAAATATACAGAAAACGTCTGCTCATTTTAGTCATTGTAACATTAAAGATGAGGAAAGAATTGGAATTTGGGCTATTATTAGAGTAAGGTTTATTAACTTTGTGCAACAAAAAAAATCCTTTATATGCAATACGATGTAGTTGTTATTGGCTCGGGCCCGGGCGGTTATGTTGGAGCAATCAGATGTGCCCAACTAGGCTTAAAAACGGCAGTGATAGAAAAATATAAAACTTTCGGCGGTACCTGCTTAAATGTAGGTTGTATCCCGTCAAAAGCATTGTTAGACTCTTCAGAGCATTTTCACAATGCGGCACATACTTTCCAGACCCACGGTATTAACCTTAAAGATCTGAAAGTAGATATGCCACAGATGATTGCACGTAAGGATGATGTGGTAGCACAGAATACTGCCGGAATTCAGTATCTCTTCAAAAAGAATAAAATTGATTCTTTTCAGGGTTTGGGCTCTTTTGTCGATAAAAACACAATTAAAATCACAAAAGAAGATGGTACTACCGAAACGATAACCGCAAAGAATGTGATCATTGCATCGGGTTCTAAGCCTACTGCTTTACCTTTTTTACCAATTGATAAAAAAAGAATCATTACTTCAACTGAAGCATTGAACATTAAAGAGGTTCCTAAAGAAATGGTAGTGATCGGTGGCGGTGTAATCGGTTTAGAACTGGGATCAGTTTATGCACGCTTAGGCACTAAAGTGTCTGTAGTTGAATTTATGCCGGCTATTATTGGAACAATGGATGCTGGTTTAGGTAAAGAGCTTCAGCGCGTATTGAAGAAATCTTTGGGCATGGAATTCTACATGGGTCATAAAGTAACCGGTGCAACTGCTAAAGGCAAAAGAGTAACTGTGACTGCGGATAATGCAAAAGGAGAGCAGGTAAAACTGGAAGCTGATTATTGCATCGTAGCAGTAGGTCGTACCGCTTATACTGAAGGATTAGGATTAGAAAATATCGGCATCAAAACGGAAGAGCGTGGTAACAAGATCCCGGTAAATGCGCATCTTGAGACTGCTGTTCCCGGAGTATATGCAATTGGTGATGTGATTAAAGGGGCAATGCTTGCTCATAAAGCCGAAGATGAAGGAGTTTATGTTGCGGAGACTTTAGCCGGACAAAAACCACATATCAATTACAATCTGATTCCCGGTGTGGTTTATACCTGGCCGGAAGTTGCTTCAGTAGGATTTACAGAAGAACAACTGAAAGAACAAGGTACTGCCTATAAAGCAGGCTCGTTTCCTTTCAAAGCAAGTGGACGTGCAAAAGCAAGTATGGATACAGATGGTTTTGTAAAGGTTCTGGCTGATGCCAAAACTGATGAGATTCTAGGTGTGCATATGATTGGTCCACGTGCAGCTGATATGATTGCTGAGGCTGTTGTAGCGATGGAATTCCGTGCTTCAGCGGAGGATATTGCAAGAATTTGCCACGCACATCCAACATATACAGAAGCAATTAAAGAAGCGGCCATGGCTGCAACTGATAATAGAGCAATACACATGTAATCATTATGATTACTCATAAAAAAGGTCGCAGATTAATCTGCGGCCTTTTTTATGAGTTCTGGATAACTCTCTCTTAATGCCCTGACTCCGGCTTCTATCAACATTAAATTGTCTTCCAGGTGTCCGTGCTGAACTTCAACATTCAGATATGGAATATTATTCTTCATGGCATAAATCGAAAGGGATCCATCATCTTCTGCTTCCTGATGTTGAAGAACCACATTTACATTCTCTTTTTTTAGCTTGCTGAATAAAACCCTTTCTGTAACCAGGATTAGATCATCCGGATCCATCATCGGATTGACATGTACAGAGTCTGCGACATTTTCTAATTCAGCTCCGGGAAGATAAGAGGAGATTCCAAAACCTTCATCACCATTATTATGGAGCGTAAAAATGTAACCTAGCCTTGCGGGTTGATAAAAGTTCAGAATTTCTTTGGCAACTTCAGCGAGTTGATCAACAATGATCTGTTCATCAGCCTGTCCATATTTTTTAAGTCCGGTTGAAATACCTTCCCTGGAGTAGATGCTATTGGGATCAGTCTGATAATTCAGTCCTTCATAGCTGAATTCAAAATTTCTTTGCCCTCCATATTGGCAGTCAATGATGCTTCCTCCATTTAAACGGATGTAATCGAAAGCGGCTTTTACGCCTGTATCCTCATCATCATGAATAGCAAGAAAGCTGATTTTTTGAGCTCCGTATTTATATTTTACCAATTCAATAGAGCGATCGCTTAGTTCCAGAAAAGTGGAGTCCATAGTCATCCCTTCAAATACGGGAGGGTGCTGTGCACTTGAATTCAACCAGACACAAGTGAGTAAAGTTAATATCATATGCTTCATCATACCTGCAGTATAGCAAAACTCTGACCACTATTGCCTTGTAAAACAAAAAAGAGGAATCCAGACATGGATTCCTCTTTTTTATGATGAGGGAAGACGGTTAATGATGTCCGCCTTCCAGATCGTATTCTTTTACTTCTTTATGGTCGTAAGGCTCAGCAATCAGCTCTTCCATACTTTTGCCCTTTTTATTAAAGCCAAAGCGGTCCAGGATGCTGTCGAATACCTGGTACATCACCGGTACTACAATCAGCGTAAGGAATAATGAACTCGTTAGTCCACCTACGATTACCCATGCCAGACCATTTTTCCATTCCGCACCAGCACCACTTGCCAATGCGATAGGAAGCATACCGATTACCATGGCAATAGTTGTCATCAGGATCGGGCGCAAACGGGCATGATTGGCCAGAACAAGTGCCTCATGGGTTGTTTTTCCTTCTGCTTTCATCTGGTTCGTAAAATCGACCAGGATAATCGCATTCTTTGCTACCAAACCAATTAGCATAATTAAACCTAAAATGGTAAAGATACCCAATGAGTTATTGGTCAGTGCCAGGGCAAGTAGTGCTCCGATTACCGATAAAGGAATCGAGAACATCACCACGAACGGATAAACAAAACTGTCGTAAAGAGCTACCATGATCAGGTATACGAGGATAATGGAAGCCATTAAGGCGATTCCTAAGGTACCAAATCCTTCACTTTGGTTCTCCTGGTCACCAGCCCATACATAACTTACACCTACGGGTTTTTTCAGTTCGCCACTTTTCTCCATTTGATCTAACTTGTCCTGTAGTTCGGCTACGATTGTTCCTGTTGGCCTACCAATAGACTGTGCTTTTACGGAAACTGAAGTACTCTTATCTCGACGTTCCAGCTGACTTGGTCCGGCGCCTTCTTTAATATCTGCGAATTGCGATAGTTTTACCTGTTGCCCGGTCGAATTGATGAAAACAAGGTTTCTTACATCATCAATATCTTTACGGTTGAAAGTCTGGTAACGAATATTAATGTCGTATTCATATTCTCCTTTACGGTATTTACCATCTGTGTTTCCACTAAATGCAGTTTGCATCGTGGTACCAACAGTTTGTAAGGTTAATCCTAAAGCAGCCATTTTATCACGATCTACCTGAACATTAATCTCCGGACTACCTTTCTCTACCGAAAGTTTGATCTCTGCAGAACCCTGGATCTTGCTTAGTACCTTCATTGCACCTTCTGCATATTTCATGGCGCTATCCAGGTCTGAACCCATAACTACCATGTCAATAGGGGCATTTTCAGCAATACCTAAAATACTGATTGGCACTGTTTTTACTTTTGCTCCAACAAGGAATTTTGCCAGCTCACGACTTACTTTAGTCGCATAGATACTGGATTCGTCTTCACGTTCTTTACGCTCTACCAATTTAACATTGATCTCAGACTTATAGGCAGTTGCCTGAGTTCCTCCAAAGTCTCCACTGGATTGTCCTACTGTGGTGATCAATTGTATAATCTCTGGTTTTTTAGATAGGAAGGCCTCTGCCTGCTGAGTAACCTGGTTTGTTTTCTCAATAGAAGCATCTTTAGGCAATTCTATCTGTACCAGGAACTCCCCTTTATCACTCTTAGGGAAGAACTCTGTTCCGATGAAACCACCAATGGTTAGCCCACATGAACTAAGTAATAAAAGGAATACGCCAATTAAGGTAATCGCTTTATGGCGTAAAGTCCATTCTAAGATACCAGTTACCCAAACCGTGAATTTGTGTAGCTGACTTTCGAACCATAGGATAAAACGTCCGAACACATTTTTACCTTCAATCTTTTCCAGTTTACCAAAACGTGAAGACAATAGCGGAACGATGGTAAATGAGGTAACCAATGATAGGAGGGTAGCAATAATTACCACCACACAGAACTGGCGTAAAATGTTGGATACCAGTCCTGAACTTACCGCAATCGGGAAGAATACCACCACAATTACCAGGGTAATGGAAACAACAGTAAATCCGATTTCGCTGGTGGCATCGTATGCCGCACGAACTCTGTTTTTACCCATTTCCATGTGCCTGTATATATTTTCCAATACCACGATCGCATCATCCACAAGGATACCTACCACAAGGGAAAGTCCAAGTAATGACATCAGGTTCAAGGTATAGCCAAACAATCCGATTCCAATGAATGTAGCAATCAGGGATGCAGGAATGGAAACCATTACAATGGCCGCGTTACGTAAACTGTGCAGAAAGAACAACATCACAAAAGCTACGAGAATAATCGCAAGGATTAAATCGTGGATTACCGCATCGGCAGACTCCAATGTAAAGATGGAACTGTCGTTTACGATCAACATCTTTAGATCATTTGCCTTGTAGTCATTTTGAAGGGTCTCTACAATCTTATGCATTCCCTTACTTACTTCTACCGCATTCGCATCAGACTGCTTGATAATCTGAATGGCAATTGCACCTTTTCTATCGATACGCGCAATTTTTTCTACTTCCTTTTGTGCATCCTGAACATCGGCAACATCACTTAGTCTGATTTGTGCTCCTGCTTTACTGGTTGCGACAACCAAATTTCTCAACTCATCTATCGATTTATATTTACCAGATAAACGGATGAGTACGTCCTGATTTTCAGTCTTCACACTTCCTGTAGGGAAATCGAGATTGGAAGTTAAAATGGATTGTTGAATCTGTGGTACAGATAGGCCGTAACCTTGTATTTTGTCTGCATCCAGTCCGACTACGATCTCACGTTCCTGCCCACCTACCAGGTTGACCTGTGCTACCCCTGTAACCCTGGAAAGGATTGGAGCAATACGTTTATCAATTAAGTCGTAAAAAGCAGCATCGTCCATTTTTGCGGATGCTGACATGGTGATTACCGGTAAATCATCCAATGAGAACTTATTCAGGGATGGTGGTTTTACGTCCGTAGGTAAATCTGCAAGGATCGCATTTACTTTACGTTGAGCCTCATTTAATGATAAATCTACATTGGCTTTATCATTTAGGGTAATCGTCACTACGGATAAACTCTCATAAGATACTGCATTCAGCTTCTTAATGTTTTCCATAGAGGAGACCGCATCCTCAATCTTCTTGGTCACGGTATTTTCCACCTCATTTGGTGAAGCTCCCGGATATATTGTGGAAATGGATACTACGTTGTTCGAGAACTTTGGTAACAACTCGTAACTAAGCCCAAAGTAGCTCAATAATCCCATTAGCGTTAGTACGGTAAAAACCACAATAACGAGGGTTGGGCGCTTTATTGAAATTTCTGTTATTTTCATCAGAATGTATTTATATTTTTCATTGTAAAGGCCTATTCTATTTCACAGGAGCAACCGGGGTACCGTCAATAAGATTGATCTGACCGCTGGTAATTACTGTTTCACCTTCTTTCAGGCCGTCAAGGATTTCCACATTCTCTCCCAGAATTCTTCCAGCAACTACTTTACGTAATACTGCTTTATTTCCCTCTCCTAAAACGAAGATCTGGTTGCTGCTTACGCTACCTACAAATGAACCACGTGGAATGGTTAATGAAGGCGCCTGACTAGGGAACTTGAAGATGGCAGTACCATACATTCCTGCTTTAATCGTATTTTTCTTATTATTTTCCACCATGATCTCAATAGGGAAATTTAAAGAAGCATCTGCTTTGGCTGCAATGAAAGTAATTTTGCCAAGGTAATCGTCAGCAGGAAATACATTTGATTTAATTTGTACCTGATCGCCAACTTTAAGATTCGCTACCTGAGATTCATTTACACTTACTTTTAGTTTCAATCTCGAAACATCTACCAATTCAAACATTTGTGTACCCTGTGAATTTACAAAAGCACCTACCTCAATATATTTTTTGTTCACAATACCATTGATCGGAGATTTGATGTTGGCGTCGCTTACTCTTCTCTGACTGCTTTGCAACCTTAGTTTTGCATTTTGAACAGCCAATTTTGCCTGATCTAATTGTTGTTGGGTTACTCCACCTGTTTTGAATGAGCTGCTATATCTGGCTTCGTCTCTGATGGCATTCTGAAGGTTTGCTTCTGCAGTTTCTTTGTCTGTGTTTAAAATCTCTGCATCAATACGGGCTAAAGGTTGACCTTTAGTTACTCTATCACCTTCTTCTACATAGATTTTGGTTACACGTCCAGCATTTTCTGATAAGAAATTCAGCTCCTGATTAGGCGCAAATGTTCCGTTTGCACTAAAATCAAGGTTAATTGCTTGTCGTGCAATCACTGCAGTACGAACGCTGATTGCACCGCTACCTTGAGCTACTATTGCCGTTTTTGCCGCATTTTTCTTTTTATTGTTGCTTAATACCAGGAAGATTCCTGCTATGGCAAGTATGATTACTAAGGCTGTAATAATTCCTCTTTTCATTGTAGTAGTGATTTTATATTTCCGTTTGATTTGATTAATTGGATTTCGGCAATTTTATAGTTTAATAGTGCCTGGTTATAACTGTTCTGAGCTTGAGTAAGTGCATTCTCTGTATCTAAAAGGTCGGTCAATGCAGCAAGTCCATTATTATAGTTGTTTTGAGTGCTTTGGTAAATCTCCTGAGCAAGAATAACGTTCTGACGTTGAGCGTTAATAGTGCTCAGGTTGTCCCTTAATTTGATTTTTGCGTTTTCATACTCCACATTTAATGAGTTTTTCATCTGTCTGATATCTTCGTCGGCCTTTTTTAGATTTACATCAGCCTGACGTACTCTTGAGCGTGTGGCGAAACCATCAAATATAGGTACCTTTAAAGTAATGCCTATTGCAGCCATATCATACCAGTTTGCTGTACTTTTACCTTTGAATAAATCAAATTTATTGCTCACTCCATTATAGTTGTAATTGCTGTTCAAGGCAAGTGTAGGATAGTATTCGGATACTTTAGCTTTTCTGTCCAGTGTGTATAGCTCCTTTTGAACATTTGCAATTTTCAGTTCCGTTCTATTACTCATGTCCACAGATTCAGCAATTTCAGGCAAAGACTTTATCTCCGATAATTCTGTTTGAGGCAAAATGATCACTGTTTCTACTGGCATACCCATAGAGAATTTTAATTGATTTTCTAATTGAGTAATTCCATTTAACGTTTGTTCGCGCTGGGTTTGCAGATTGGTTAGATTTACCTTAATACGGTCGACATCAATCTTTTTAGCTAACCCATTTTTGTATTGATTTGAAATGATTTTTTCAACTACTTTAACATTTTTAATGTTGGTATCGATTACATTCAATTGTTGTCTGTTTACCAATACTGAATAATAATTGTTGGCCACCTGTTCAATGATTTGCTCTTCACTGAGCTGCGCATTTAACTTATAATAGCTTTCACTGGTTTTTGCAGCTTTCAGGCCGGTAAAAACAGTTTGATTAAATAGTTGTTGGTTAAGTTGCAAACCTGCTCCTGCGTTGTACTTTGTTCCGGCTTTAGCCAGAATTACCTCTCCTGGTCTGTTCAGAAATTCTCCAGGCAATACAATACTTTGAACAATCACGTTGTCTGTCAGACTTGCACTTCCGGTAAGCTGTGGTAGGGCCTGAGCTCTGATCTCCTGAGTTTTATATTTTCCTCCATCTACATCAAGGTTTGCTTTTCGTACCGAAACTGCGTTCTGAACGGCGTAATTTAATGCATCCTTAAGACTCAGCGTTTGTTGCGCCCTTGCTGCATTCGATAATAACAATCCCAACAGCAGTAGCGGAATCAATCTTACCTGTTTAATTATAGTATTCATGTTTATGATAATTTGTGGTCTGTTTTATTTTAATCCTTTGATAAATATTTTTGATAAGCTGAGTTGTTTCTCTAATATGCCTTTCATATCTTTTTTACTTGGGAACAATTCTTTATTTCCATGAAGAAGACATAGTGAAGTAATTCCTGCAAGACTGTCCAGGTATAATTCTGCCATTTTATTCACCTCACAGGGGGCAATTTCTCCATCTTCAACTGCTCGCTGTAATATTGCCGCATGAAGGCTTTCATTTTTTGCTTTCATCTTCATAAAGGATTCTCTTAGTTCATCTGAATTGAGAGAAGCATCCGGACTGCCACCAGAGAGGTGAAGCATATAATATTTCTGAAAAAAACGATGTCTGACCTCAACAAAAGCAGCCAGACGTTCTTCTACGGTACTCTTTGCAAACTGATCTTTTTCTAAGATTTCGAAGTAATCAGAGAAAATTTTATCAATTACCCCCAACACCAGACTGCTTTTATCCGGAAAATAATAATACAAGGAAGGCTTGGATACCGATAGATCATCGGCAATTTCATTCATTGTGGTCTTATTAATACCATAATGGATAAACCGTTTTATCGCCCCATCAATAATCAGCTCCCTTTTTTTATCTGTCTCTACCATTCTACTTTTTTACTTTCTGACTTTTTTCTTTGAACGGTCAAAAATACTGCCATATTTTGGCAACGAAAACTTTAATATGAAAATCATATAAAAGTTACAAAAAAATGACGAAAATTTATTGCTTTATTTTTAGTCCGTTAAGAAAAATGTCGGCAAACATTTTTTCTTTGGCAAAGATCTGTTTGAACTGTTCTTTTCCCGGGAACATGCTCTTGTCTTTAGAAAGGATATTGAAATGAATGCCTGATAAGGCGTCAATGAATATTTCAGTGGCTAATTTTGTGTCTGAAATCACAAATTCTTTATTGGTTACCCCCCGGCTAAACAATGATCCGATAATAATGAATTCAAAGGTTCTGGCTTTATGAAACTTTTCTGCCAGGTTGTCTGGTAACTCATTCCCAATGATTTGGCTGGACTCCAGGATATTGTAATATTTTTGAATAAAGGCTTGTCGCTTCTGTAGTAGTTTAAGTACACCCTCGGTTGCTGTCTTTGTTTTGTCAACGGATTTGACCAGATCTCTGCTGATGATTTGCATCAGGTGTTCTATGGCACTTACGTATAAACTCAGTTTATCAGGGAAATAATAGTAAAGTAATGCTTTTGAAAATGAGATGTCTTTTGCGATTTCTGTCATGGTTGTTTTTGATAAACCATAATGAGCAAAACGCTTTAATGCAGCCTCAATAATTAAAATTCTCTTCTTATCCTGATTTTCCATACAAATTCTAGTATTCCCCCTTCTGTAGTACCTTGTTTATGATTTAAACAATCGAGACGAAAAATAGACAAAATTTTTAAATATTTATTTAAACATGTTTATTACACTCCTTAACAATTACATTTGTAGCCTATAGCAAATCAGTTCGTTTTATCTATGACCATCTTCCAGGAAAATATCTCATTAAAACCTTATAATACATTTAGTATACCTGCCAACACTCATTATTTTGTGGAAGTGCTTACAGAATCAGCACTGGAGGAGTTGTTGAATTCTAAGCTCATTAAGGAGCAACCGCTGCTGATTCTGGGTGGTGGAAGTAATCTTTTATTTACTAAAGACTTTGATGGTCTGGTCATCAAGATGAGTATTCCGGGAATTTCAGCTGAGGTTCATGGGGAGACAGTTATTGTTACTGCCGGCGCAGGTGTGGTCTGGAATGATTTTGTAACCTATTGTGTGCAAAATGATTTTGCCGGGGTAGAAAACCTGAGTCTGATCCCCGGAACAGTAGGAGCTTCGCCGATACAAAATATCGGTGCCTATGGTGTAGAACTTAAAGATGTATTTGAGTCCTGCTCAGCCTATGAGATTGCTACGGGAAAACGCAGGGAATTTAGTCATCAGGACTGCCATTTTGGATATAGGGACAGTATATTTAAAAATGAACTGAAGGGTAAGTATATCATTACAGAAGTAAGTTTCAGGTTAAGCAGGATAGCCAGTATCAATACACAATATGGAGCCATTCAGGAAGAGTTGGCTAAAAGAGGAGTTTCTGCTCCAACAATTGCTGATGTATCTTCAGTAGTCTCCCATATCCGGGTAAGTAAGCTCCCTGATCCTTCTACAATTGGTAATGCCGGAAGCTTTTTTAAGAACCCTGTAATTGAACAGCAAGACTTCCTGAAAATCTTTGAAAAATTCCCGGAACTGGTTCATTATCCGGCTGGAAACGGTAAAGTTAAACTTGCAGCTGGCTGGTTAATAGAGCAATGTGGATTTAAGGGTAAGGTTGTCGGACAAACAGGTACCTGGAAAAATCAAGCCCTTGTACTGGTCAATCATGGACAGGCGAGCGGACAAGAAGTGTATAGTTTTTCAGAAAATATAATAGATACAGTAGAGGCCAGATTTGGTGTCAGACTGGAAAGAGAAGTAAATATTCTGTGACATAGCCCTCCCGGTCATTGTCAACCCTAAAAAACAATTTGTTAACATTAGGATTGATTTTTTGGTACATATGTTGTATAGCATTTGGTGTGTAAGATTAAACAAAGTTTGAGCGCCACTCCTAAAAAGCTTTGTTGGTTTGCTTTTTTAACCTTAAAACTTAAAACATTATGACAAAAAATGAATTCAACCTCCAGTTAAACGACCATTCGGTTTCTTTGCAGTCATTCGCTTTAAATTTTACGAAAGACATTGAGGATGCAAACGACCTAGTACAAGATACGATGCTTAAAGCGGTAACGTATTACAGTAAGTTTAAAGAAGGTACAAACCTTAAAGGATGGTTGTTTACCATCATGAAAAACACCTTCATTAACAATTATAGGCGTTTGGTGAAAACAAATGCATTAATCACCAAATCAGACGACATTTCTTCAGCCAATCTGCACTATAGTGCTGCAAAAAATACAAGCGATAGTAAGTTTGTTATTGGTGATATCAATAAAGCGCTTGCAACGCTTCAGCCAGAATATTACGTTCCTTTCATTAAATATTTTGAAGGGTATAAATACCATGAAATCGCAGAAATGCTGGAAATTCCAATAGGTACAGTAAAAACCAGGATACATGTGGCCCGCCAGATCCTTAAGAAATATCTGAAAACCTATTCTAAAGAAATTTTGGGTGCAGAACTGGTATAGCACCTGCCGGAGGTATTTAAAAAGCGATTTAACTCTATTGTTAAATCGCTTTTTTTATGCTGTAAAAAGATAATTGGTAAACGCCGTCAAAATCATATTTTTGGGCCTAACTAATTACATAAATGAATTTTACTTATCTGTTCCTGGTACTTGGTATACTAGTCATTCCGATAGTGCTGCTTTTTATTAAAAAGGCAAATTTTAGCCAGGTTATAAAGTTTGCTATTCCTGCAGCTGTAATTGCCGGACTCGTATTTTCCATGTTTGCCACGCTATTGGTACTTATGGGTAGCTGGACTTTCATTCCAGATTGCCTTACCGGTATATTCCTCTGGAAAATTCCTATTGAAGAATTTCTTTTTTCAATTGCTATGTGTCTGGCTGGACTTGGTGTTTATGTGACCCTAAATGCCTTCTTCCCTAGTAATTTTTTAGACAAATTCAGTCTTTCTTTTAGTAACCTGATCATGGGGGTCTGTATTGCCATGCTCATTTTTACATATACAAAATGGTATAGTGCAATTTCATTCGGAGCACTGTTTACTTTGATTTTTTATGTGGAATACCTTAATAAACTTCGGTTTACCTATAAATTTTATAGAGGATACCTCGCCTCATTGGTCCTTTTCTATATGGCCTATGGCGTGATTTCAACACTACCTGTGATTTCTTATTCGGAAGTAATCAATTTAAAACTTGGCGCAATTCCTTTTGAAAGTCATTTTTATTTTATGGGAATGTCGCTGATGAGTGTTTATTTATTCGAACTCTTAAAGAGTAAGGCTAAAGCATAATGGGATTGCCTGTTTATACCCGGCAACAGCTGGCACTGAGGAATGGTCAGGATAAACCTCAGATCTGGGTGGCTTACCAGGGGTTGATTTATGATGTGACGGAAAGTCGTTTATGGCGTAATGGTAAACATTATGAACATTGGGCCGGACAGGACCTTACTGACGAACTGCCGGATGCACCACATACAGCTAGTGTTTTTGAAAAATTTACAGCAATAGGAAGACTATATAGTTAAACAAAGAAGAGCTTTAAGCTCTTCCTTGTTTAGTTTGATATTTATGCTTCGATGCTGAAAGCACTTAGCTTTACGAATTCCTGAATACGATCCGCTACTTCTTCTTCTGTCAGATTCAGAATTTTCTCTGTTCCAAATTTTTCTACACAGAAAGAGGCAAGAGCTGAACCAAAGATGATGGCATTTTTCATGTTATTGAAATTAATCGTTCCTACTTTTGCCATGTAGCCAATAAAGCCTCCTGCAAAGGTGTCACCAGCTCCTGTTGGATCAAATACCTCTGCCAATGGCAATGCTGGTGCAGAGAATATCTTGTCTTCATGGAATAATAATGCACCATGTTCTCCTTTTTTAATGATCAGATATTTAGGTCCCATTGTTAAAATCTTCTTAGCTGCTTTAACCAAAGAGTATTCACCTGAAAGCTGACGGGCTTCTTCATCGTTAATCGTTAATACATCTACTAATTTAAGCGTTTCCAGAAGGTCATCCATCATGATGTCCATCCAGAAATTCATCGTATCCAGCACGATTAATTTAGGTCTGTTTTTCAAACGTTCAATTACGGTGCGTTGTACGATAGGAGTAAGGTTTCCTAACATCAGGTATTCACAATCCTGATAATTTTCCGGAATGATCGGGTCAAAATCAGCTAATACATTTAATTCAGTTGCCAGAGTGTCCCTGCTGTTCATGTCGTTGTGGTACTTTCCTGACCAGAAGAAAGATTTCTCTCCTTCTTTTATCTGTAATCCTTCGGTGTCAATTCCATGTTCAGTAAATGCATCAATGTCTTCTTTATGAAAATCATCACCAACAACAGCAACAATTTTCACCTTATTGTAGAAGTAAGACGCGGCTAAACTTGCGTATGTGGCGGCTCCTCCAACTATTTTATCCGTTTTTCCGAAGGGAGTTTCAATAGCATCAAATGCTACAGTCCCTATGATTATCAGGCTCATAGATATTTTTTTAAAATTATTTTCAAATATTTCGCTACAAATATTGCATAAATAAATTAAAACCCCTAATATTGCATTCCCAAAACGAACGAAACTTAATGTTGTTTAAGACTTCAAAAAGCCGTTTTTTTGGATAGCCAGTACTCCCGAGTAGCTCAGCTGGTTAGAGCATCTGACTGTTAATCAGAGGGTCACTGGTTCGAGCCCAGTCTCGGGAGCCCAATTAAAAGCCTTTCAGTTTTCACTGAAAGGCTTTTTTTGTTTCCATGATCTGAGATCTCGGATCCAGTAAAAGTTTGAGAATGCCATTTGTCACGGACTTAAAAAGCCCTTTAATAAAGTATAGCCAGGTAACACGATAGAAAAACCTCAGGAGCAGCCGATCTGTTGCAAAATAAATTTGTAATTTCACGGCACTACACTTCTATTTATCGTTAATATATTAATCATTACCTATGAAAAAAACAGTTTTACTATTAATCATCTCCTGCTTTGGCTTAGTGAGTTATGCTCAGGAGCCTGCCGCAGTGGATACCACAAAAAGATGGACCATTCATGGAGAAAATACTTTTTTAATTAATCAGAGTTCCTTTTCCAACTGGGCTGCAGGCGGAGTAAATGCTTTTGCGGGAAATTTGCTTTTTAATTACGATTTCAATTATAAGAAAGATAAATGGAGCTGGGATAACAAAGCAATTCTTGGATTTGGATTGAGCAAACAGGAAGATGTTGGCGTTCGTAAGAACGATGATAAGATCATCCTGAACAGTTTAGTGGGGTATAAGGCTGCTCAGTATTGGCTATATACTTTTTACGCTAACTTTCAAACTCAGTTTGCAACCGGTTATGATTATTCTACGACTCCTAAAAGAAAAATATCAAGGGCTTTCGCTCCTGCTTATCTTATTTTTGGTCCTGGTTTTGCCTACAAGCGTTCCGATAATTTCAGAATTAACATTTCTCCGGCGGCATCAAGGATTGTCATTGTTACAGATAAGGCGCTAAATTCTCAGGAGGGCGGCGCATTTGGCGTTAAACAAGGGAAGACAACGGATTTCCAGTTTGGAGCCTCTTTAGATGCTTATTATAAAGTAAACCTGATGGAAAATATCAGCTTTGAAAATATCCTGAAATTATATGCTAATTATCTAGACAAACCGCAAAATGTGGTTACTGATTATACGGGTAATCTTTTTATGAAAGTGAATAAGTTTGTTACTGTAAATGCCGGGGTACAATTAATCTATGATGATAAAACTGAGATCATTAGAAAAAATGGTGTTGATAAAGGTCCAGCCCTCCAGGTGAAACAGATTTTTGGAGCCGGACTGACTTATAAATTCTAAGCATGAAATTTATCTATTTATTTGTAGCGATTATTGCGGAAGTAATCGCTACAAGTGCTTTAAAGGCTTCCGAACAATTCTCTAAAACCATCCCCTCTATCATTGTGGTTGCAGGCTATGTCGTTGCATTCTACTTTCTTAGCCTTACCCTCAAAACGATTCCTGTAGGTATAGCTTATGCTTTATGGTCTGGAGTTGGTATCGTGTTGGTTTCAGCTGCCAGCTATTTTTTTTATCACCAAAAACTGGATTTACCGGCTATGATTGGAATCGGATTAATCATTATCGGAGTGATTGTGATCAATGTATTTTCTAAATCGGCAGTACATTAAATGCCAAAAGAAAACTTATACGACCATCTCTTTGATAAAAATATCCTGAACGGTTTTGATCTCTTCCGCGTATATGGTCTTTTTACGGGTAGAAAAATAAAGTGTATTTTCAATTACGTCCTTCCCCTCCCAGATCACCTTGATATTTCCGCTTTCTATCTCTTTTCTGCATAAAAAGTCGGGAATGATTGCCACTCCATTCTGTCCACTAATGCAACGCACAATAGAACTCAGGTTAGGAACAATATAGTTTGGCTTAAAATCTGGTCTTTTGTTGAAGTTGAGGTGCCAGAATCGTCTTAAGTGCTCCATGTCTGCAGTGGTACCATACCAGGTTTGCTTTTTAAGCCAGTACTGAATATCTGCCATGTTCTCCTTTTTGATCAGCTCATCAAACGCTTCTGTAGGTGTTTCCTTACCGCCTACAAGTACGATTTTTTCTTTCGAGAAAGGAAGGTGGTTGATATTATTTGAATCTCCTTTTTGTGGGGTAATGATTAAATCAAGAATACCGTTGTCCAGATCGCTCAGCATTTCAGGATATTCTCCAAACTTGATGATGACATTAAACGGAAGTGTTGGGAGGTAAGACTCTAAAGTAAACTGAAAAGTCTCAAAACACATTCCGATACTGATTGTAGGTGTGTCTTTTTCTGTGCTCTTATGAAAATGATGCTCTGCCGCTTCCAGCTTGGTCACTGCATCCAGCACATAATTGTAAAGTACCTTACCCCGTTCTGTAGATACCATTCTTCTCGAAGTTCTGTCGAACAGTTTATAGCCTACGTAGGCCTCAAGAGAATTCAGATGGAGACTAACGCCCGGCTGAGAAATGTACAATATTTCAGCTGCCCCGGTTAAGGTACCCGTTTCATAAATTGCTTTAAATGTTCTGAACCACTCTAAATTAACCATGATATCTTGTATTATAATTATGATACAAAGCTATGATTTAAGTTATTTTAATTATACATAGTCTTGCCATAATTTTGTGGTCACAATAAAACAATAAAAAGAGGAGATACATAAAATGAAAATATTTATCA
Source organism: Pedobacter steynii (assembly GCF_001721645.1). NCBI lineage: Bacteria > Pseudomonadati > Bacteroidota > Sphingobacteriia > Sphingobacteriales > Sphingobacteriaceae > Pedobacter > Pedobacter steynii. Next base: position 1,878,599 of record NZ_CP017141.1, read on the forward strand.
TAAACGGCGGACAGGTTTTTGGTCATTCAGGTGGTCGTTTTAATGCAACTATAACCGCAGAAACCATTGCTTTCTTTGAAAGTCAGCCTGGATTTGAACTGAAAACAACAAGTATAAATGACGACTATAATCCCCTGGAAGAAGTCGAAAAGTACAGCTGGGCAGATGTAGTTATTTATCATACGCCTATCTGGTGGTTTCAGGTGCCCCATGGGTTGAAAAAATACATTGATGTTGTTTTTACAGCTGGTCATAATAAAGGTATTTATAAAAGTGATGGCCGTTCTGCTGATAATCCAAAGATCAATTATGGTACAGGAGGGATGTTACATGGAAAAAAATACATGTTAACCACTTCCTGGAATGCACCTAAGGAAGCTTTCACATTACCCGGAGAGTTTTTTAATGAAAAGAGTGTGGACGAAGGACCTCTGTTTGGCTTTCATAGAATGAATGCATTTACCGGGATGAAACCTTTATCCGGGATCCATTTTCATGATGTGGAAAAAAATGCAGCTATCCAAACCGATTTAAAACGCTATAGAGCGCATTTAGAGCAGACTTTTGTGGCTGAATTACAAGAAGATTATAATTTATAATAATAGAAATACAGAAATGGAATATAGAAAATTAGGTAAATCAGACCTGGAGCTCTCGACAATAACTTATGGTGCTTTCGCGATTGGCGGGACCATGTGGGGAGGAAATGAAAAACAAAATTCAATAGATGCCATTCATGCATCTTTAGATCATGGCATCAGTACCCTGGATACTGCTCCTTTTTATGGATTTGGTTTGAGTGAAGAACTGATTGGTGAAGCAATAAAAGGGAAAGACAGGAGTAAAATACAGATCCTTAATAAATTTGGCCTGGTATGGGATCAAAGTAATCACGGTAAAGGAGAACATTTCTTTGATGCAGAGGACAATGGGAGGCGCGTACCAATTTACAAATACGCTGCTAAAGCAAATGTAATCAAGGAATTGGAAGAAAGTCTAAAACGTCTGGGTACGGATTATATAGATCTACTCCAATTGCATTGGCCAGATGCAACCACTCCTATTGAAGAAACGATGGAAGCCATGGAATTATTGATTCAGCAAGGTAAAATCAGAGCGGCTGGGGTGAGTAATTATAATCTTAATCAGATGAAAACGGCTAATGAGGCTATCGGGCTATCTTCCAATCAGCTGGCCTATAGTATGCTCAACAGAAGCATCGCTGATGATATCATTCCTTATGCAATGGATAATGATATTTCGATTATTGCTTACAGCCCGCTGGAAAGAGGATTGCTAACCGGAAAGTACTTCAAAGATGCAACTCTAAAAGCAAATGATCACCGAAGCGGCTATTTTGGTCAGTTCGATGCGGAAAAGGTGAAAAGTTTCCTGGCAGCTATCCAGCCCGTCGCTGATGAAAAAAATGCGTCCTTATCTCAGTTGGTTTTGCGTTGGACAACTCTTCAGCCCGGAATTACGATCGTACTGGCTGGTGCCAGAGATGCCAGTCAGGCGATAGATAATGCCAAAGCAATGGAAATTGCTTTTAAAAGAGATGAAATTGATTACATCAATGAACAATTGAATAAAATTAGTTTTTAGTGAAACAACGATGTCGAAACAGTGCGGTTCCTTTAGAGACCGTACTGTTTCTATTTGGCGCTAATGTGCTTTATGCTTCATAAACCTAAGATTTAATGTTACCTTAGGTTTAAAATGTTAAACCATATCTATGAAGATCGAACAGGCTAATGACGATAAAAAGGGCAGTTTTAAAGCGATAGAAAATTATAAAGAGGCAGGAGTAATGACTTATGTCTGGGCAGGTCCCGGAAAGATAATTATTGACCACACGGAAGTAAATCCTGAATTTTCAGGTAAAGGTGTAGGGAAAACGCTAGTATTGGATGCCGTGCGTTACGCCAGAGAAAATAAAGTAAAAATCCTTCCCTTATGTCCTTTCGCTAAAAGTGTATTTGACAAGAATGAGGATTTAAAAGACGTTCTTTTCTAAATACAAAACCAGGATATACATGAAAATTTTAGCTTTTGCAGGAAGTAACAGCAGTAAATCGATCAATAGAAAACTGGTGATCCATACGCTCTCCTATTTTGAAGAGGAGACAGTGACACTTTTAGATCTGAATGATTTTGAAATGCCGCTTTTTTCTGTAGATAGGGAAAGCAAAGACGGACATCCTCGTCAGGCACATCAGCTACTGGAGCATATTGAAGCCTGCGATCTGATCATTGTATCAATGGCAGAACATAATAACAGTTACACTACTGCTTTTAAGAACGTAATGGACTGGTGCTCACGTGTCAATGGAAAGTTTTTTCAGAACAAACCCATGTTCCTATTGAGTACATCCCCAGGCGGATTTGGAGGCGGAAACGTAATGAATTCCGCAAAAGCATACTTTCCAAAATGCAGTGCCAATATATTGAGTACTTTCTCTCTGCCTTCTTTTTACCAGAATTTTGAGGAAAATGAAGGGATTACCAACCCCCAGATCCGGGCAGATTTTATTGCTAAAATTCAGGAACTCCGGGAAGGATTAAAAAAATAAGCCGGAAGATCTCCTCCGACTTATCCTTAATAATCTCCTCTGGATCACTATATCTATGATATTGCTTGATCAAATGTATCTATTTATGTAAGGCAAAAAAATCCCTGATTTTAGGTATTTTTTCCGTAACCCTGCGCTATATATAAAGGACTTAGTGGCTAAAACGGTCATGAAATGCACGTTCAAGTGTTTCACGATGCATAGGATGAGCAAGGCTGATTAGTGCTGCCGCCCGTTGCTTTAAACTTTTACCAAACAGGTTTACTTTACCATACTCGGTTACCACCCAGTGTACATGACCCCGGGTTGTAACTACTCCTGCGCCCTCCTTTAAAAAAGGAACGATCCTCGAAATTCCTTTGGAAGTCACAGAAGGAAGAGCAATGATGGGTTTACCGCCCTCAGAAAGGGAAGCTCCATGAATAAAATCCATTTGCCCACCAATTCCTGAATATTGATAAGTACCCATAGAATCGGCGCAAATCTGCCCGGTTAAATCCAATTCTATAGCTGAATTTATAGCGGTAACTTTGGGATTCTGACGGATAATGCTCGTGTCATTTGCATAAGCAATATCCATTACCCGGATGATCGGGTTGTCATCAACAAAATCATAGAGCTTTCTTGTTCCGATCATAAAAGAGGTAATAGATTTACCCCGGTTTATTTTTTTTAAACTGTTGTTGATCACTCCGTTTTGAATCAGCGGGATCACTCCATCAGAAAGCATTTCTGTATGTAAACCCAGATTTTTGTGGCCGGTCAGGTTTTTTAATACCTGGTCTGGAATCCCTCCAATTCCCAGCTGCAATGTTGCCCCATCCTCTACAAGGGACGCAATATTCGCTCCGATGGTTACCATGGCTTCATTTGTTTTTGCTGCATAATCTACTTCGGGTAGCTCTTCTTCATGCCATACCAATGTGTGGAGTTTACTGATATGGACAAAACCATGCCCATGGGTTCTGGGGACTTTGGGGTTTACCTGGGCAATGATATGTTTTGCCGTATCTATTGCCGCCCTGGCAATGTCAACGGAGGTGCCAAGAGAGCAATATCCATGGACATCAGGTTCTGATACCTGAATCATAGCAACATCAATAGGGAGGAAACCTTCTTTAAACAATTTGGGAATCTGACTCAGGAACACAGGCACATAGTCGCCATATGGACTATTGGCTACGGCTCTGGTATTTGCAGAAACAAACAAGGAGTTGAAAAAAAAACTTCCCCGATAGTCCGCAGCATTGAAATCAATATCTCCCAGAGTGGTAATACTGGTAATCTCTACTTTTTTTAAATCGCGGTGTCTTTCCTGTAAGGCCTTTACCAAATGGATTGGAGTTGCGGCACTGCCATGGATAAATACACGATCGCCTGATTTTATTGTTTGTACTGCTTCTGCGGCAGTTAGGTAAGTTGGAGAATTCATTTGTCTAATGGGCTTTTGTTAAAATTAATGGGTCCTGAGCACCAAAAATCTCTTGTTTTACGTACTGGAAATCTTCAAATAATATGTTGATCTCGTTTTCCAGATCCAAATGCTTATTGAGCAATAAGATACTTATGTTTTGGGTTGAATCCAGTATAATGGGTTCCAGAAACTTCAGGTAAGCCGTAACATGTAGTGAGGCCTCTTTAATTTTCCGTTCAAGCATTTCCGTTCTTTGTAAGAGCAATTGCAGGTTGCTGATTTTTCCTTTGATGTTACAGATATAGCCGGAAGAAAGTTTTCTGAAAAAATTAAGTTCTCCTTTGCAGAATTCCAATCCGGAGAGCCAATATTTGGTCACGAGATAAAGTTCCTGTAATTCATTTTCCAATTGAAGATCATCTATTGTTTTCATGCTTTCCTGGGTTAAATTCCAACGTAAATTTCCAGATAATTATCAGATGGATAGGTGATATTGGTCACTTTTACAACTGATTGTTGTCAGGAAAAAACCGTTTTGTTGACATTAAAAAACTCAGAAATAAACAGCCGCGTGCTCAGGACTCAGGAATATTTTTTAAGAAACTTTGACGAGGGATCGGAGCAGATGGTGGTTAGCCTTAAAGCCCCTGCTGGATAAACAAATCTACCTCCGTCAGTACCCTGGAATCTGTCAATATTTTCGAATGAGTGGTTTCCTGATAGGAAGATGCTTTTATTTGTGGGTTTTCTCTTAAAAAATCTTCAATATAGCTGGCGGGAGAAATGAGGTCATTGGAATCGTAAATCAACAGATGCTTCAATTGATCTGAAAAATCATAAATCCGGTTTAATACAAAATGCTCGGTCTTTTGATCAAATAACTTTTCAAAATCATCAAAGAATTTTCGTTGTGCTTCTTCGGATGTATTTACCGCATTCATGGATGCAATAAAATTGTCTTTTAAGTTCACCAAAGGAGCAATGCTGATCAGTAACTTAGGATACTCTTTGACTTGTTGTAAAGCAAGTGAATTGGCCATTCCGCCAAGCGAATGTCCGATCATGATATGAGGTATACCGAGATGCTTAAAAAGCTGTTTAATTGATTCAGCATAAAGGAAGAGGTTACTGATCTCTCCTTCAGAACTTCCGTTTCCGGGAGCATCAAAAGACCAGATCTCGAAATCCTTATTTGTTCTGAGCAGGGAAATAATGTCACTGAAGTCGACGCCTTTAGAACCCCATCCATGGGTCAGCAGTATTTTAACAGGGCCATTTCCCCATTTAAAGCAATTGATGTTTAAATCTGACTTGCTGAAATATTGGTCCTTTACCTTCAAAGGAATGAATTCTGCTTCATCCAACAGTTTTTGTTGGTGGAAACGCACCGGTATTTTTGGTGAGTAGCAGATGAGTTGCCAGAGCAGGGATTGGAGTTGATCCGAATCCCGGTCTGGTAAATTTTTGATGCTTTCAACGATCTGTCTCAGTTTTTTCATGGTCTTTCCGATCTAATTTCGACTGTTAAAATTGCTCAATAAAACCGGAAGATTAATCAGCATCAGGTCAGGATTGATCTGCGAGCTCTTTCTGCAGGCTTTTGGAGGTTTTGCTTACGCCATTATGGCTCCATCCCGGAGGGTACAAGATATATTTTATCTTATTCTTCCAGCCCGGTGCCTTTTTAACATCATTAGAAAGGGCAATCAACTCATGGAAAATGATATTTACTGCACCTGGTTCCGGCTGACTGGTCAATCCATATTTTATTTCTTCTTCCGGAATTTCTTCCTGAAAAGTACCAAACATCCGATCCCAGAGAATCAGAACCATGCCCATATTTTTGTCCAGATAACGAACATTACTGGCATGATGAACCCGGTGATGCGACGGCGTCACAAAAATATATTCAATAACGGGGTGAAGCTTTCCAATCGCTTGCGTATGTACCAGATTGCCGTAAATCTGGGTGATCAGGTAAGCAAAGAGGATATCAACAGCGCTGAAACCTATCATCGCTAATGGAAGATAAAAGAACACCCGGTACAAAGGCTCAAATACAGTGGAACGGAAACCTGTAGTCAGGTTAAAATATTCCGAAGAGTGGTGTGTTACATGCATGGCCCAGAATAGACGCACATAGTGTCCGGTGGCGTGCAGTACCCAATATAAAAAGTCCTGGGCAAGGATCAGCACAGTCCAGTAAATGAAAATATTGGAGATCTGAAAAAAGCGGAAATTATGATAAAAGTAATCCAGCAAAAAAAAGGTCCCTGTTTTCATGGTCAGGTTGATCACAAAAGCGGCAGCCATCAGGTAGACGTTGGTCCAGGTATCACGCCCATGATAAACTTTTTTATCATGAGCGTAACTAAAATACATTTCTACTAAGGTAAGTAGAATAACAAATCCAAAGAGGGGAATTATACTCAGGTTTTTGTCTAAAATTTCATTCATTTTACGGAATCACTAAAGTTCTTTTTTGAACGGTGTGAGCACTGAAATAACCAAGAGCGCCACCGGTTATATTGCTTAGCGGGTTGGCCGGGGAGGCGCCGTTATCGGAACCTTCTGCGTTACCTAAACTAAAGAGGTAAAGATAAGCAGAAGCATCAACACTGTGCATTTCTACCCCTAATTTGTCTCCTTTTTTAAAATCCCTTGACAAATCATCGGTAGTATTCTGAAAGATTACACTGGTGTTTACCTCCTGTCCGGGAGTAAAATCATCGTTCATTAAAGCAAAATTTCTTTGCTTTTTGTCATTGACAAACAGCTGAAACCAATAATAGTTTCTATTTTCCAGAGGGTCTTTATACTTTACATAGGTTACCGTACGTTCTTTGTCGAAATCCGCTGGTTTAAGGTAAAAGTCCTCAAAAGGTACAACGGCAGGCATCGTACTGGATGAGCTGAAGGTCTTTTCGTCCACAATTACCTTCAGCAGATAAGTTTCACCTGGGCTGCCATTGATGGCTGTAGTTTTATAAATACCAGGGCTGATTTCAGGAAGGGTTACGGTAGTCCCTTTGTTTTCTATGGTCACGATCGCACCGCCAAGACCTACAAACTGATTGTCGTCGCTAAAATTTTTTGTCTTGCTGATCAGCACAGAACAAACTCCCGGTTCATTGGTGATGGTTCCTTCAATTACATATTTCTCCTCATTATCGGCGCGTTTTAACTCTACGACTTTTTCACAGGACCAAAGAAATGTGGAGAAGAGCATTAAAAGCAATAGTTGCAGTATATTTTTCATTGTAATATATTTTTATGGTATTTATGAGCCCGAAAGCCTGATATTTTTAGTGTCCACTTTAAAATTTGAAATCATAAGAAACTGAAGGGACAAATCTGAATAAAGTAGTTTTCACTGCCTCAGTTTTTGTGGCATCATTTTCCTTTTCCCTGAATTTGATCCGGTAAGCATTTGCTCTTCCGTAAGCGTTAAATAAGCTGAAGTTGAGCTCAGAGGAGAAATTTTTTCTCTTTTTCAGGATACGTGTAGCCCCAATGTCCAATCGGTGATATGCTGGCATTCTATCCGCATTTCGGTTGGAGTAATAATAATAACTTTCTCCCAATAGGGTATATTTCGCATTTGGGAAAGTTACCGCATTTCCGGTGGCAAAAACCCAGTTAGCCGATACTGACCATTTCTTGCTGAGCTGGTACATGGTTACTATCGATATATCATGGGTCTTATCCTGTCTGGTGTTGTACCATTCGTTGTTATTTATTCCATTAACCAATCGTTCTGATTTAGAAAGGGTGTAGGCTACCCATCCGGTAAATTTTCCGGTTTTCTTTTTAAACAACCACTCTATTCCATAAGCGCGGCCCTTACCAAAAAGTAATTGGGTTTCAATCGGTTTATTGGTGTAGATATCGGCACCATTGCGATAATCAACCTGATTCTTAAGGTCCTTATAATAGGCTTCTACAGTTAGTTCATAAGCATTTTCGGACAGGTTTTTATAATAACCCAATGATACCTGATCACTGGTTTCTGGTTTGATGATATTGGTACTCGCTACCCACCTGTCGGTTGGAGAGGAGGCATTGGAATTAGAAATCAGATGCAGGTTTTGTGCATTGCGGACGTAAGAGGCCTTAATTGCTGTCGATTCTGTTAGCTGAAACGCAGCGGCAATCCGGGGTTCCAGATTGAAATAGGTCTTTACAACCTCTCCCTTTTTGTAACTGGTCTGACCAGTTACCGCTCCGGCATCATTGATGGTATAGTAATCACCTTTACCAAGAATACTGAAGGCCGATAAGCGTAGCCCATACGTCAGACTAATGGCGTCGTTAACTTTCCAGGTATTGCTGGCATATATCGCATTTTCCAATGAATACCTGTTTTGCAGGTCTTGCGAGACCATACCTGAATTGCCTTCTGCTCTTACTTCTCCGGGTTTGATGGTATGATATATGGCATTCAACCCGAAACTCAAAGTGTTTTTATCGTTCACATACCATTGCAGGTCCTGCTTAAAATTCCAGTCTTTGATCTGGGAGAATAAGGAAAGCGAGCTTTCATCCTGGTCAACCTTAATCTTATAATCGTAATTGCTAAAGATCAGGGAGGTGTTAGAGAAGAGCTTACTATTGAAAATATGGTTCCATCGTACTGTAGAGGTAATGTTGCCCCAGTCTATTCCGGCTAGTTTATCTGCTCCCAATACATCCCTTCCCAGGTAAGCGGAAACAAATAAACGGTCTTTATCGCCTAAAATATAATTTGCCTTGGCATTAATATCATAGAAATACAACTGTGAATTTTTCACTGTAGAATCGGAAGATAGTTTTAGAAAGGCATCCAGATAAGTCCTTCTCGCTGAAATCAGGAAGGAAGATTTATCTTTTTGTATCGGGCCTTCAACATTTAAACGTGCGGCAATCAATCCCACACCACCACTAACGCCAAACTTTTGGTTATTTCCATCGTTCATTCTTACATCCATCACTGAAGATAAACCACCTCCGTACTGAGCGGGCATCCCGCTTTTATAGAGGGTTACATTTTTAATGGCGTCCGAGTTAAAGGTAGAAAAGAAGCCAAGCAGGTGAGAGGCATTATAAACCGGTGCTTCATCGAGAAGGATCATGTTCTGATCTGCACTTCCTCCGCGCACAAAGAGACCTCCTGTGCCGTCTCCGGAGGATTTAACCCCCGGCAGTAGTTGTAATGTTTTGATCACATCCCTTTCACCAAGCACAACCGGAATATTTTTTGTTTCGCTGATATTCAGGCGTTCCATTCCCATTTGTGGATTGTCTATATTTCTTTTTGCAGTTGCTGCACTAATGGTTACCGTTTCCAGCTCATTTGCATCATCGTCTAAGGCAATGTTTAAAGTCGTCGGTTTATTCAGTTCCACGGTTTTTTTCAGGGTGCCTGAACCAATAGCACTAAATTCTAAACTGTAATTGCCCTTAGGTATAGAAAGGGAATAAAAACCATATTCATTACTCATGGTCGCTAATTTGCTGCCACTCACCCTAATAGTTGCCGCAATTAGCGTTTCTCCGGTTTTAGAAGAAGATATTGTACCACTTATTGTATGTTTTTCTTGGCTTGCTGCCGGATTGGCCGCCGGATCGGCCGTAAACTTTTTTGCCTTCTCAGCATCATATCGGATGTAAATCTCTTTATCGAGTTCCGAAAATTTAAAGGGCTGATTGGAGAACGCAGTGGTTAAAATTTCATTCAGGCTCTTATTCTCGGCATGAGCACTGATCTTGATTTTACTGTTGGCAACCTGTTCATTGTAAGTGAATTTAATGCCGCTGGCACGACTGATTTTATCCAGTGAAGTTTTAATCACTTCATTCTGAATGTTGATACTTATTTTTTTATCCAGCGGGCCCTGGGCGGAGGCGCTGGTCTGGACAAGCACTAAAATGAGTAGTAAAAAGGCAATAAATGCCAGGAACCGTGTTGGTCCGTAATTTTTCATAACTTTATATTTAAATATTGATTTTTATCTGCCCTATAGTTCTCAAGGCTCGGGGCATTTATTAAATTGATTTGGATACTTGTCCGGATTCTTATTCTAGAAGCCGGACATTTATTTTAGAATTACATACTGCCCTCCATTTTTCTCCCAACGGGCTTCCATTACTATACATAATTTATTTAAAGTCTGTACTAAGGATTTATTCATATCCAGGTTGCCAAAAAAGAGCCTGTTTCTAAGCTCTGGACTTAACTGGATCCTGGTTTGATATTGAAGCGCTATATCCCTGATCACTTCTCCCATTGCGGTTCCTTTATAATCAAAATGCCCCAGGCGTCTGTTTAAATAATCACCGGCACTCGGGAAATCTGATTTACTGATTTTTTCTTCCGCTTTATTAATCACTACCTGCTGATTGCCAATGATGGTCATTTCAGAAATGCTGTTGTCCTTTTGCAGGGCTACGGAAACCTTTCCGGTAACAAGGGTTACACTGATGTCGGCCTGTTGCGGATAAGCAGATATATTGAAACTGGTTCCCAATACACTTGTATTTACTTTTCCACTTTGAATGATGAAAGGGTGATCTGCATCATGAGCTACCTCAAAGAAAGCTTCCCCATCCAGATTAACTACCCTTTGCTCAGCTTTGAACTCCTCCGGATATTTTAATTTACTGTTTGGGCTAAGCCAGACCCTGGTTCCATCCGCTAGTTGTAATTGCTTCCGTTCCGTATTGGCGGTATAAGTTTCCAATTGATGAACTGGACTGATGATTTCCCATACGGTTGATCTGAAAAAGAAAAGACAGCTTAATATAAGCAGGATTGCTGCGGCTGAGGCAACTGGCCAATAGCCGAAGCGAATCCTGCGGGTCGGGGGAAATTGATGCTGTTTTGTTTCTTTAGGAAGAAAATCGGGAAGGAGGCCTGATTCAGGGATGCCCTGAGTCTGATCCCAGCTTGCAGACATTAAGTCCAGGAGCGCTTCATCATCCTTGCTGTTTTTGATCAGTACAAAGAAGCGTTCCAGTTCTTCTGCTGAACACTGATTGGTCAAATACAATTGATAAAGCTGTTTTAGTTCTTCTTTTTCTTCCATGATGATGCCTTTTCCTAATTACAATACAATTGTAATCGGGAGAGGGACTAGTTGGAATGAAAATAATTTGAGGAGACGATGATGAAACCGATTATCCCGCCATTCTTGCGTACCTGCTCACGGATAAACTTGCTGGCTTCTACCATATGGTTCTTTACTGTGTTTTTTGAGATATTCAGCTTTAGTGCGATCTCCTCATGACTGAGTTCTTCGGTTCTGCTCAGCTGATAAATGATTTTTTTCTGAGCTGGCAGCTGATCGATTGCATCTACATAGATTTGACGGAGCTCCTTTTCCAGCAACTGATCTTCTGTCCGGTTGGAACTGACCTCAATCAAATGAAATGTCTCTTCCTGTAAAGATTTGTTGCGCGCAACTTTTTTAAGGTGATTTAATACGTGATTGAGCGTGATCTTTTTGATATAGGCGTTAAAGGAAAGCTCAACATTAATCTGTTCTCTTTTCTGCCAGATCCGGATAAATACCTCCTGAACAATTTCCTCAGCGATATCGGCAGATTTACTGAGCTGATGCGCATAAGTAAATACTTTATTGCGGTACTCGTTGTATATTTTTACAAACGCGGGTTCATCGCCTTCCCTGAGTTTCATCAGGAGGTCCTTCTCTTCGGACTGCGCTGTTTGATATACCTGCATTGACATACTTTGCCAATGTTAAAGAAATTTTTTAAGAAAAAGGCCCTTGGCTAATGATTTGGACATTCTGCTTATAAAACCCTGTCAATTGATAAAGTCCCTGTCCAGGCTTTAGCTGGCCACATTGGAAAAATAAGGTGCGGTTCTTACCTCCCTGTCAGATCAACAGTGAAATGATCAAATAAGGTAGCTTCCTGATCGTTGTCCAGGGCGTCTTTTCCGGGAAGGGTGTAGTAGGCTCCTTTAATCGCAAAACTGAAAGGTGTTTTTTCGATGGATATTTTTAAAAAGCCATGTCGGTTGTCACAATAGTTATCCAGTTCCACCTGATGAAATAATTCGCTTTCAGCCCGGTAGCTAGGCTCATAAGGATCAGCCAGGCCGTGAAGCTCATCAAAGCCGCCGGCACCCGCTACAATAAAAGGTAGGGTTTTGCCATCACTATAGTGTTTACTGAACCTTTGATAGTTGTGTACGTGCCCGCTAAATACGATATCTGGCTTAACTCCCGCCTCTTCAAAAGCTGATTCCAGAAATTCTATCATCGGCTGGCTGGAGCCATGGTTTACATCTGCTGAGTAAGGAGCATGGTGCATACAAACGATTATTGCTTTATCAGCACTGTGTTTTGCCGCTTCCTTGAGTTCTTTAATAAACCAGTCTTTTTGTTCTTGCTTAATGCAGCCATATTTGGGCACATTGGTATGAAGGCCGATGATGGTTGCCAAAGGAGCCTGCATGGTCCAGTATACATGTGGCTGTACCTGGCTTTTTCTTTTAAGCCCGGTACCGAAATGTATGGTGGCAGGGCAGGTGTTACAGAAGGCTGCATAAAATGCTTCCAGACTCTCATATGGTTCCGGACAATTGGGGTTTACATCAGTATCATGGTTTCCCGCAATTGCATATATAGGACCAGGGTAACTTTCGTAAGGTTGAAGAAACTGGGATTCATATTGATCTGCTTCACCATAGTGATAAACAATGTCTCCCAGGTGGTATAAGAAGGAAGGACGTTCCTCAGGACATATTGCATTTAGATATTGTTGCGCCATTTGACCGGCGATTTGTTTCTGCAGGTCAGGCTGCTTAAATCCACCGGTATCGCCAACCATATGAAAAACCATTGCCTGAGGTTTTTCGGGCAATTGCTGCACTTCCAGATTCAAACGATATGGGTAACTTCCCGAAGGTAGTGGTAACGCCTGAAAAGTATGACTGTCATCAATCTGATCTGTTTTAAAAACTGCTTTGTAAAGAATTTTTGTGCTGATCATAGGTCGTAGATTTTTGTTTGTTATGAAGTTAGGAGATCCATATTAACGCAGCATTAAGTGTAAAATATTTAACAGAAGTTTAAAGTAATCCTAACACAGGCTGGGGTCATTGAAAACATAATATAGCTCGTATCTTTGAAGAAAAAAGATGATGGACGGTACTGAAACCCCAAGATTATCGAGGCTTACGGCTATACTGACACAACTTCAAAGCAAACGACTGTCTACCGCAACAGATCTGGCAAAAAAGTTTCAGGTAAGCATCCGCACCATTTACCGGGACATCAGGGCATTGGAAGAAGCCGGCATCCCGGTGTTTACCGAAGAAGGAAAAGGATATTCTTTAGTGGAGGGATATCGTCTTCCTCCGGTGAGTTTTACGGAAAGTCAGGCAAATGCACTGATTACTGCGGAACAATTGGTGCTGAGAAATAAAGATGCTTCCTTTGTAAGGGAATATACAGACGCCATCACTAAAATAAAAGCGGTATTGTTACACAACACAAAGGATAAAGCAGACCTGCTGTCTAAAAGGATTGCCATCAGAAATAACCTGGAAAACAGCAGTACCAGTAATAATATGTCCTCGATTCAGCTGGCATTGACGAATTTCAATTTGTTGCAAATCAGCTATCAGGCGGCCGACCAGGAAAATAAAGTACAAAGAACAGTAGAGCCCTTTGCGATATACAGTACACAGGAAAACTGGATCCTGATCGCTTTTTGCAGATTGCGGCAAGACTACCGGGCTTTTCGTCTGGATAGAATCAGCCAGCTGGAGATTCTTCAAGAACATTTTGAACCTCATAAAATGACCCTTCCGGAATATTTTGCTTATTGTTTAGAAAAATCCAGACCCCTGACATAAGGCTGTCACCATCCCGGTTTAATTTTGCTTCCTGAATCATTTAAAAAACAAAAAATGCAAAAAGAAACACTTAAACCATTCTTTGTGGTTGGAATCTCAGTAAGAACAAGTAATGGAGATGGAAAAGCTGCAGTAGATATCCCTGCATTATGGAACAGATTCCGGTCGGAAGATATTGCGGCCAGGATTTCCAATAAAACAGGTAATGAGGTATATAGCGTCTATACTGATTACGAAGGAGACCATACGAAACCCTATACCACCATTATTGGATATGCAGTAGAAAATCTGGACCAGGTCCCGGAAGGCATGCGTGGATTGGCAATTGAAGGAGGGGCTTACGAAAAACAGCAGCTGAAAGGAAATTTATTACAGGGCCTGGTATTTAATGCCTGGATAGCAATCTGGAATTCAGGTATTTCAAGGGCATATACTGCCGATTTTGAAGTCTATAGTGCTAAAAACCGAAATCCAGAGGATGCAGAGGTCGATATCTTTATCGCAACAAGGTAAGTTGCCCTGTTGTTGGTTCCAATCGATATCTTTTGTTAATTTTGAATCATACCTAAATATTTTTTATGATAAAAATGAAAAAATCGATTGGAATTCCTATGGTAGCAGGTTCCATGTTATTTCTCGCTGCTTGCAGTAATTCCGATACAAAGGAGCTGCACTCGGGAATCATCCTTAAAAATATGGACACCACGGTGGCTCCCGGAAATAACTTTACGGAGTACGTGAATGGTACCTGGATGAAAAACACAAAAATTCCTTCAGATAAGTCTTCTTATGGTGTAGGTGCCATTGTTAATGACAAGGCCCAGGAAGATGTAAAAGCCATTATAGAAAATGCAGCTAAGGGTGCATCGGCTGAAGGTTCAGATGAGCAAAAGATAGGTGATTTCTATGAATCTTATATGAACATGAAAGTTCGTGATTCTATCGGACTGGCCCCAATTACTGCGGAGTTTAAGAAAATTGATGCCATTGCTTCTCCTAAAGACCTTTCTGCTTATTTTGCTTATGCGAACAAGATTGGAAATATGATCCCTATGAGTGTAGGAATTATTGAGGATTTTAAAGACCCAAAGAAATATATGCTGTATACCTGGCAAGGTGGATTGGGGCTTCCTGAGCGTGAATACTACTCATTGACGGATGCAAAATCTAAAGACATCCGAAGCAAATACCTGTTGCACATTGAACGTATGCTCACCCTGGGCGGAATAGCTGATGCAAAAGTTAAAGCCGGGCAGATCATGTCATTGGAAACATTAATTGCTTCTAAACACATGAAAAAGGAAGAAACCAGGAACATGGCAGGCTTATATAATAAGTATGCCATCAAAGACCTTGGTAAACTGATGCCTGATTTTGACTGGACTACACTATTGGCTGAAGCAGGAATCAAAAATCAGGATAGCCTGGTAATCACCCAGGTTGCCTATGCGAAAGCATTGAATGGTATTCTTAAAAGTACGCCTTTAGATACCTGGAAGACCTACCTGAAATGGAGCGCGCTTACAGGGGCCGGATCAGCATTGAACACCGCAATTGATAAAGAAAACTTTGATTTCTATTCTAAAACGCTTTACGGTGTTCAGGAACAAAAACCTCAATGGCGCAGGGCAGTAGACGTGGTGAATGGAAGTTTAGGTGAAATGGTTGGAAAACTATATGTAGAAAAACATTTCCCACCTGCTGCTAAAGCGCGCATGCTTAAGCTGGTGGATAACTTGTTGAAAGCCTATGAATCAAGCATTAAAGAGCTGGACTGGATGAGCCCGGAAACTAAAAAACAGGCTTTGGAGAAAATCAGTAAGTTCACCCCTAAAATCGGATATCCCGATAAATGGAGAGATTATTCTTCTCTGAAAGTTGTAAAACATGACCTTTATGGAAATGAGAAACGTGCTGCGGAATTTGAATATAACCGTAACCTGAACAAATTGGGTAAACCTGTAGACCGTACAGAATGGGGAATGACGCCTCAGGAAGTAAATGCATATTACAATCCGACTATGAATGAGATTGTATTCCCTGCAGCGATCTTACAACCCCCTTTCTTTGATATGAATGCCGAAGATGCGGTAAATTACGGTGGAATCGGAGCGGTAATTGGTCATGAGGTTGGACACGGTTTTGATGATCAGGGCAGTACTTTCGATGGAGATGGAGTGATGCGTAACTGGTGGACTGCAAAAGACAATTCGGAATTCAAAAAGAGAACCGGTGCTTTGGTTGCGCAATACAGCGCCTTCAAGGTGTTTCCTGATCTGAATGTAAATGGAGAATTTACACTTGGAGAAAATATTGGAGACCTTGGTGGATTAAGCATTGCCTTAAAAGCCTATAAAGCAAGTCTCAATGGCAAACCTGCACCAGTGATGGATGGTTTTACCGGAGAGCAGCGTGTGTTTCTGGGCTGGGGACAGGTATGGTTAAATAAATCTAATGCAGAATCATTGAGAAACCAGGTTGGGACCGACCCTCATTCTCCCGCACAGTTCAGGGTGAATGGAGTGGTGAGGAACATTCCGGAGTTCTATACCGCTTTCAAAGTGAAAGCAACAGATTCTTTATATCTGGCTCCTGAAAAGAGAGTTAAAATCTGGTAATACAGATCAGATTTAAAACAAAAGAGCCGGCCTTATTTAAGGCCGGCTCTTTTGTTTTAGCTGCTGATATAACTCTCTAACTGAGAGATGGTTTGTTTTTGATCTTCAATAATGAATTTAACGACGTCGCCTATGGATACCATTCCGATTAGCTGATCTCCCTGAACTACAGGTAAGTGCCTGATGTGCTTGTCTGTCATGGTTTGCATGCAATGATCCAGGCTGTCTTCCGGAGATACCGTAATGGGCTGGGAGGTCATCACTTCATTCAGCAGGGTGTCTGCTGAAGCTTTTCCCTGAAGAATGATCTTTCGCGCATAATCCCTTTCCGTAAATATTCCTAATAACTGACGCTCCTCCAGAATAAGCAGGGCACTGATGTTTTTTTCCATCATTACCCGAAGCGCATTTAGAACCGATGTATCTGCCGGAACTGAAAAAATATCCCCTGATTTAGTGCTGAGTAGTTGTTTTACAGTTTTCATAACACATTAAGAATTAGCTAATTAAATTTACTGAAATAAAAGCTCATTTACAATGGGGTTATGCTGAAAAAATCTTTACTTCATCATGGGCAATATTTCTTCTACATAAGTGCGTTCATTTGCCAGTCTGGGTACTTTATGTTGTCCACCCAGCTTACCTTTAGACTTTAACCAGTTGTAAAACGTATTGTAAGGAGCATTGTGAACTTTCGGTCTGCGTAAAGCCATATCCTTAAAACGCTTGGCATCATAATCGGAATTTACTTCGCGAAGGGTCTGGTCCAGGATATCCACAAATCTTTCAAAATCATCAGGCTGCTGATCGAATTCAATGATCCATTCATGACCTCCGACTTCCTCTCCTTTAAAATAAATAGGACAGGCCGTATAATCTTTAAACACAGCCCCCGTTTCCGTACATGCTTTACAGATTGCCTGTTCTGCATTATCAATAATCACTTCTTCTCCAAAAGCATTGATGAAATGTTTCGTACGTCCGGTAATTTTAATCCGGTAAGGGGAGAGGCTGGTAAACTGTACGGTATCACCAATCATATAACGCCATAATCCACCGTTGGTAGAAATAATGATGGCGTAGTTTTTATTTAGCTGAACCTGTTCCAGAGATAAAGTATCCGGATTCTCATCCTCCAGTTTTTCAATCGGAAGAAACTCATAATAAATACCATAATCCAGCATGAGCAGTAATTCATCTGAATTTACTTCATCCTGAATGCCAAAGAAACCCTCAGATGCATTATAAGTTTCCAGATAATACATTTCATTACAAGGGATAAGTTCTTTAAACTGCTCGCGGTAAGGTTTGAAATTTACTGCACCATGAATGTATAGTTCCAGGTTGGGCCATACTTCCAGCAGGTTTCTCTTTCCGGTCATTTCCAGCACCTTTTTTGCCAGTACAATTGTCCAGGTAGGAACTCCGGCAATATTGGTTACATTCTCTTTAATGGTTGCCTCTGCCATTTTCTCCATTTTTTCCTCATAGTTGTCCATGAGTGCGATAGAGATGTTGGGGGTACGGTAATATTCCGCCCACATGGGCAGGTTTTTAATCAGCACAGCCGAGAGATCACCATAAAAGGAATCTTCATTCAGCTGGTTAATCTGATGGCTGCCACCAAGAACCAGGCCTTTACCGGTAAGGATCTGATTTTCCGGACGGTTGTTGCAGAAGATAGACAAAAGGTCTTTTCCTCCTTTAAAATGGCATTCCTGGAGAGACTCCTCCGATACCGGAATAAATTTACTCCTGTCGCTGGTCGTACCTGAAGATTTCGCAAACCACTTTATTTCGGAAGACCAGAGGATGTTCTGTTCTCCCTTGAGCATCCGCTCTATAAAAGGTTTTAAAGTATCATAGTTCTGTATAGGGACCCGCTCCTTAAATTGCTTGGGTGACAGGATGGAGCGGTAGTCGTATTTTGTTCCCCATTCTGTGTCAGCTGCACTGGAAATCAGTTTCTGAAACCATTCTTCCTGTACATCATGCGGGTATTTCATGAAAAGCTCGATCTGATGAACACGCTTTTTCATATACCAGGTAAAAATCGAATTTACAATTGCCATCTGTTAGGGTGAATAAGGATTATAATTTTTTAGTACGGAGCACGAAGTTTGATCCCAGATAGACTCTTCTCACCATTTCATTGGCAGCGAGTACTTCTGGTGTTCCGGATTCTAATATTTTACCTTCAAATAGTAAATAAGCCCTGTCCGTGATGGAAAGCGTTTCCTGCACGTTATGGTCGGTAATTAAGATACCTATATTTTTTTGTTTTAATTTAGCTACAATGGATTGGATTTCCTCTACAGCAATGGGATCGACCCCTGCAAAAGGTTCATCCAGCAGGATAAAGTTCGGACTGGCTGCCAGTGCCCTCGCAATTTCCGTTCTCCGGCGTTCTCCTCCTGAAAGCAGGTCGCCACGGTTTTTACGTACTTTATGCAAACTGAATTCATTGATCAGTTCTTCCAGTTTTTCGTGACGCTCTTCACGGCTCATTTTCGTCATCTCCAGGATAGCCATAATGTTATCTTCAACAGATAACTTACGGAATACAGAAGCTTCCTGTGCCAGATAACCGATACCTTTCTGCGCCCTTTTGTACATGGCATCAGAGGTGATGTCTTCATCATCTAAAAAAATAGTGCCTTCATTGGGTTTAATTAATCCGACAATCATATAGAATGAGGTCGTTTTTCCCGCTCCGTTAGGTCCAAGTAAACCTACAATTTCCCCTTGGCTCACAGAAAATGAAACGTCATTTACAACGGTTCTCTGCTTGTATTTTTTGATTAGATTATCAGCTCTTAATATCATTTATATCTTAATCCCTTTAATATTCAACTGCAAACGTCTCTGTTCTTTCCAGATATTTTCCTCTATCGTATAACAAATAGAAAAAGGTTGGTCGAATTGTAACAGTGTTTCAAATTCTGCTAATCCAAATCCAATGCTTTCAAAAATAACTGAATTTTGTTGTTTTATGTTCAATTTTAAATGTTTTGTCGCCACAACATAAGGCTTTGTTGCCAGAGTTACCCCATGAGTCACAAAAATAGGTGCTGGATTATGCGGCCCGAAGGGGGCCATCTGTGAAATGATGCGTTGAAATTTACCGTCAATCTGCGCGAATTGAATCTCTGTATCTATCTTGATTTCAGGGCATAGCAGGTCCTCAGTAATGGTCGCAGCAACAATTTGTTCAAACCGGTCTGAAAAAGCGTCAATATTTTCCGGCTTCATGGTCAGCCCGGCCGCAAATTTATGCCCGCCAAATTGTACCAGCAGATCTTCGCAGCCAACTAAAGCCTCATACAGGTCAAACCCCGCCACAGAACGGGCAGATCCGGTCAGCAGACCGTTCGATTCGGTCAGAACAATGGTTGGCCGGTAATATTTTTCGGTCAGGCGGGAAGCCACAATTCCGATTACGCCTTTATTCCAGCTTTCATGATAAACAACTGTTGTCTTTTTATGGATCAGTATATCGCAATCTGCAATCAAAGCAAGAGCTTCTGCCGTAATGTTCTGGTCTGAAGTTTTACGTTCTGTATTTTGTTGATTGATGAATTCACTTTGGGACAGTGCCAGACTGTCTTCCTCACAAAGCAGCATTTTAACCGCTTCATTGGCATGGTCCATCCGGCCTGCGGCATTAATTCTTGGTGCCAATACGAAGACGACATCCGTAAGTGTATAATCTTTGTTCCGCCCGGAAATGTCCATCAGGGCCTTTAAGCCCATACAGGGATTACGGTTTAATTTAACCAGGCCATGATAAGCTAATATTCTGTTTTCATCTTCTACAGGAACAATATCCGCTGCAATGCTAACCATAACCAGGTCCAGGTACTGTTCGTATTTTTCTGCGGGAAGCTGATGTTGCAGGCAATAGGCCTGGGCAAGCTTAAATCCTATTCCGCATCCCGCCAGTTCTTTAAAAGGGTAGGGGCAGTCGGCCCGTTTAGGATCCAGTAATGCTGCCGCTGCAGGCAGTTCATCTCCTGGAAGATGGTGGTCGCATATGATGAAATCTATACCAAGCGTGTTGGCATAGGCGACTTTATCTACAGATTTTATCCCACAATCCAGGGCTATAATCAGGCTCTGTCCATTTTTATGGGCGTAATCAATCCCCTGGGTAGAGATGCCATATCCCTCCTTGTGTCTGTCTGGAATGTAATATTCAATGTTTTCTGTAAACTGGCTGAAAAAGCTATATGTCAGGGCAACAGATGTTGTCCCATCCACATCGTAATCACCGTAGACCAGTATTTTTTCATGATTACTGAGGGCCAGTTCAATCCTGCTGATGGCCTTATCCATGTCTTTCATCAGGAAAGGATCATGCAATTGTGCCATCTGAGGCCTGAAAAAATCTTTGGCTTCTTCAAAAGAAGAAATGCCCCGCTGTACTAATATCTGTGCTAAACTCTGGTCTATATTTAATTGCTGTGCAAGCAAATCTGTTGTTTCCTTATTCCCCTTTACAGCTTGCACCCATCTTTTTTCCATTAGTGTCTGTCCTCTTTTGTTTGGATTATTGGTTGTCATCAGCGCTTCTCGCGGGAAGGCCTAAGCCTGGTTGCGCGGTTATGACGCTTGTATGAAGCTCTTGCTTACGTTTTTAAGCAGGAAGTTCCTACAGGTTCCATATCTTTGCAACGATTCGTAAATATATATTAAATTATTTCTTCTTACTAATAACTACGCCATTGCAAGTTTTCACTTTATATGAAGGATCTTATTCCGTAGACGCAACAAAAAAATTCCTTCCCTTCAATCCGGAAACAGACAATCCTAAAGATCGTCCGGCCTCTTTATTTATTCATGTTCAACCTTTTCTGGTGAAATTAGCAGATCAACTGGTATTGTTTGATACCGGCCTGGGGTATAGCAATGAGGATGGACAATTGATCTTGCATGAAAATATCCGAAAAGCTGGTTTTAAACCGGAAGAAGTAACCATGGTCCTGATGTCACATTTGCATTTTGACCATTCCGGTGGAATGATCCATCAGGTGGGGGATAAGATTGAACTGAGCTTCCCTGATGCCGTCTATGTGATTCAACGCGGAGAGTGGGAAAACGCATTTACCAACTCTTCTTCTTCCTATAAAACAGAGATCTTTGACTTTCTGCAACGAAATGCCCAATTGAGTTTCATTGAGGGTTCAGGACAACTGACTTCGGAAATCAGTTATGAACTGACGGGTGCACATACTCCTTTCCATCAGACTTTTCTGTTGGATGACGGGACGGACAAAGTATTCTTTGGAGGGGACGTGTTACCGGAACCAGAGGAGTTATTGAGGAAATTTATTGCCAAGTATGATTTTGATGGCAGAAAGGCAATGGAACTGAGGGACGAATTCGGACAGAAAGCAGCAGCAGAAAATTGGAACTGCCTGTTTTATCATGGGAAGTCAAGAGCTACCGGATTTGTAACTTATAATGATGGACAGTTTAAAATCCACTAGATTGACGTTCTACCAGTTTTAATAATTCTGTAAGCCTTTCTATAGACAGGGGTTTAGAAATAAACCCTTTTACGGTACTGTATGTTTTTGCCTTTTCGATATCATTCTCATATACCGAGGATGAAAGCATGTACATGTCTACACTTTGGGCGATCCCTAATTTCTCGTAGGCTTCCAGAAATTCCCATCCGTTCAGAACAGGCATGTTAATGTCAATCAGGATCAGCTGAGGAAGTTGTTCTGCAGAACTTACGACTCCCGCCAGATAATCAATGGCAATCTGGCCGTTTGTTTTGGAGATCATTTCTACATTGTACCCCGTTTTCTCTACTATTTTTTTTATGATGAAAATATTGATGTCATCATCATCAATTACAAGTAGCTTAATTTTTGAGGTCATCATAGAGGTCAAAGAGTAACAGTAAAATTCTTAGTGTAACTATAAAGTTATAAAATATGTATAAATGGTGGAAGTGATATCTATTATGTTACAAAAAAAAGGCCATTATACAATAATGGCCTTTTTTTGAATGAAATTAAACGAATTATTTTTTAGCCACAAGTTTAATAGCCAGTTCAAATTCATCGTTAATCATCTTGTCACCCACATCAGGGAAGATACTTTTAGATTTGTATTTAATCCCGTATTTCGTTCTGTCAACGCTTACTTTGTCTGCTGAAGCAGTCACAGAGCCATCAGCATTCCATGCTAAAGTAGCAGGGAAAGTAATAGAATTTGTAATTCCTTTGATGGTTAAATCACCTGTTACATTTACCGTATTTCCGTTACCGGCTACTTTTTTAATCGTGAATGTAGAGGAAGCAAATTTATCCGTTCCAAAAAAATCGTCTGCTTTTAAGTGCTTTTCTAAGTTTGCACTTTTATCTGCATCCTTAATTGTGGTCATATCAATTACGAAATTACCACCGGCTAATTTTTTTCCATTAAAAGACAATGTACCAGATTGAAGGTCAATGGTACCATTATGGCTGCCAGTTAATTTTTTACCTACCCAGGTGATGGTTGATTTTGCAGCATCAACTTTATAAGTATCAGCTTTAAATACTGGGGCTATGAAAGCCGACGAGGCAATTACTATAACTAGTAAGGCCAGGGAAGTTAATTTTAATTTCATGTTTAATGGTTTGTGGGTTTTTTATGGTCTGTCAGTTTGAACCTTTTAATATATTCAGATGGTAAATATATTAAAAGGTTTAACTGATTCATTTATTTTAAACGGTTTCTTCTTCCATATAACTTTCAATCGGAGGACAAGCACAAACCAGTGACCTGTCGCCAAAAGAATCATTTACCCTGCCTACTGAAGGCCAGAATTTGTAAGCTGCAACGTAAGGAAGCGGGAAAGCTGCAGTTTGTCTGCTATAGCTATGGTTCCACTCATCTCCGGTTACTATTGTAGCGGTATGCGGAGCATTTTTCAATGGATTATCTGTTTTGTCCAGTTGTCCATTCTCTACTGCTGTTACTTCTTTTCTGATGGCGATTAAAGCATCACAGAATCTATCCAATTCATGTTTAGGCTCACTTTCTGTCGGCTCAACCATAAGCGTTCCCGCTACCGGGAAAGATACTGTTGGTGCGTGGAAACCATAATCCATTAAACGTTTTGCGATATCTACTACTTCAATTCCAAAATTTTTGAAAGCTCTGCAATCCAGGATCATTTCATGCGCACAACGTCCGTTAGCACCTGAGTACAATACCGGATAATGTTGCTCTAAACGCGCTTTCATGTAGTTTGCATTAAGAATAGCATGTTTAGTCGCACTCGTTAAGCCTTCAGCACCCATCATTGCGATATAAGCATGAGAGATAACCAGGATAGAGGCCGAACCCCATGGAGCAGAAGAAACCGCATGAATAGATTTCTCTTTGCTGATGTCTACAACTGCGTGTGCTGGTAAGTAAGGAACCAGGTGTTTTGCCACACCAATCGGACCCATACCCGGACCACCACCACCGTGAGGGATACAGAATGTTTTGTGTAAGTTAAGGTGACAAACGTCAGCACCGATATTACCCGGGCTGGTCAATCCTACCTGAGCATTCATGTTGGCACCGTCCATATATACCTGTCCGCCATTTTCATGGATGATGTTACAAATGTCAATAATGCTTTCTTCAAATACCCCGTGGGTAGATGGGTAAGTCACCATTAAGCAGGAAAGATTTTCTTTGTTCTCTTCTGCTTTTGCTTTTAAATCATCAACATCAATATTTCCATTTTCAAGGGATTTTACGATGATGATTTTCATTCCAGCCATTGCCGCAGATGCAGGATTGGTTCCATGTGCAGAAGAAGGAATCAAAGCGATATTACGGTGATGATCACCGCGATCCTGATGGTAAGCCCTGATTACCATTAAACCTGCATACTCTCCCTGAGCACCAGCATTAGGCTGTAAGCTCATGGCTGCAAATCCGGTAATTTCACTCAACCATCTGTCAAGTTCATTAAATACAGTATAGTAACCAGCAACCTGATCAGCAGGTGCAAAAGGATGAATCTTTCCGAATTCCGGCCAGGTCACAGGAATCATTTCTGTAGTTGCATTCAGCTTCATGGTACATGAACCTAAGGCAATCATAGAATGACAAAGAGAAAGATCTTTTGCTTCCAGAGATTTAATGTAACGCAACATTTCATGTTCTGAATGATGAGCATTAAATACCGGGTGAGTTAAATAAGCTGAAGTACGTTGTAGTGCAGCAGGAATAACTGTTTCCACATTTTCGTCAGCAAGTTCTACTGCATCAGCAGCGATTCCTTTTACTTTGGCAAAGATCTTCACTAATAACTGAACATCTTCAATAGCAGTAGTTTCATCTAAAGCGATGGTCACTACACTTCCATTATAGTTCAGGTTGATCTCATTGTCGATACATTCCCTGTGGATAGAATCTACTAAATTCCCAAGATCCAGCTGAATGGTATCGAAATAAGCTTTGTTTAATTGAGTATAACCGGCTTTTTCTAAAGATTTAGCTAAAGTAACGGTCAGTCCATGTGTGCGTTCAGCGATTAATTTTAATCCTTGTGGACCATGATAAACTGCATAGAAACCAGCCATAATAGCCAATAAGGCCTGAGCTGTACAGATATTAGACGTCGCTTTGTCTCTACGGATATGTTGTTCCCTGGTTTGAAGGGCCATACGTAAAGCATAATTGTTATTGCTGTCGATCGTTACTCCGATGATACGTCCTGGAATAGAACGTTTGTACTCATCTTTAGTCGCGAAATAAGCCGCATGAGGACCACCAAAGCCCATAGGTACACCAAAACGTTGAGTAGTACCTACCACAATGTCAGCTCCCCATTCTCCCGGAGGAGTCAATAAGGTTAAGCTCAAAAGATCTGCAACAACCGTTACTTTTACATTCAGGACGTGAGCTTTTTGTGCAAAATCAGTATAGTCAAACACTTCTCCGTTACCAGCAGGATATTGGATGATTGCTCCAAAGAACTCTTCATTCAGAACAGTAGTCTGATGGTCACCTATAACCAGCTCAATACCAAATGGATTAGCGCGTGTTTTTAAAATGTCAATAGTTTGTGGGAAAAGTAACTCCGACACAAAGAATTTCTTTGCGCCCTGGTTTTTGCGTAAGCTGAATTGCATGAACATGGCTTCAGCAGCAGCAGTACCTTCATCTAGCAAAGAAGCATTTGCAATTTCCATACCCGTAAGGTCAATTACTAAAGTCTGGAAGTTTAACAACGCCTGTAAACGGCCTTGTGCAATCTCTGCCTGATAAGGGGTATATTGAGTATACCATCCCGGGTTTTCCATTACGTTACGTAAAATCACACCTGGAGTCAAAGTATCATAATATCCCTGACCGATATAAGATTTGAAAACTTTGTTTAGAGAAGCAGTTTGTTTTAAGCTGCTCAGGTAATCTTTTTCAGATTTCGCCTTTGGCAGGTTTAATGGCTGTTTCAACCGGATCTTTTGAGGAACGGTCTGTTCTATCAATTCGTCCACAGAACCCAGGCCAAGGGTGTTCAACATGGCGTTTACATCCTCTGTATTAGGGGCAATGTGACGATCTTTAAAGTCTTCTTTGTAATGAATATTTAAGCTCATGAAATCTATTTATAAAAAGTTCCGCAAAGGTAATAAAAAATCCCCTTAGCTCTAAGCCCAAAAGACTTTATAAAACTAATCCCCGATCAGCACCCAGCCTTCTTCTTTTTTGAATTTTAATTTATAGGTTTTAGTAATGAAATTGCTCGATGTTCCCTTGTCTTTCAGGAATATAGCGAAATCATTACGTTCCTTTTTTAAGGAGACGGTTACCCTCGCCACGCGGGAATCTCCTTTAATTAAGGTGACTGGTTTTTCCGGATCTAAAACATAGTCCAATGCGCGGAGTGTTGCCTTTGAAGCATCCTGTTTTAAAACATAGGGTTTTGCCTGATCCGTCAATGAAATCTGGAATACATATACGCTGTCTTTAGACAGAAATTTCTTTTTCTGGTTTTCTAAAGTCATTCCCACCAATCCTTTAGCCTGTAGACTTTTATATTTTTCCAATTCAAGCTGGTCATTTTTGCTCCTGAATTTCATTTCTCCGACAGGAATCCGGACACTCTCGAATTCAGGGTTTGTTTTAAGGTGTGCTGCAATCACGTCTGTTGCCGTACCCTCGTCCAGGTTGCCTGCGCCGCCTTTACAGCCCGCCATAAAAAGCAGAAAGAATACAGCAATTGTGAATAAGCTTAAGTTTTTCATCAATGATGGTTTCATAAGGAAGGTTTTTAGTCTTTTAATTGTCTTAAATACATTTGGATAGTATTCTCCAATCCCAGGTAAAGTGCATCACTGATCAGGGCATGGCCGATACTTACTTCGAGTAATCCGGGAATGTTCGCTGCAAAATATTTGAGGTTATGTAAATCAAGATCATGACCGGCATTGATTCCTAAACCTAGTTCATTAGCTCTTTCTGCCGCCGCCACATAAGGACGGATGGCCAGTTCTGGCTGAGTAGGGAAATTGCGGGCATAGTCTTCCGTATACAGCTCAATCCGGTCTGTTCCGCTTTCTGCTGCAGCATCAATCATGTCAATTACAGGATCTACGAAAATAGAAACCCGGATTCCGGCAGACTGAAACAGGCTGACCATTTCTTTAAGGTATACTTTATTTTTGATGGTGTCCCATCCATGATTAGAGGTGATTTGCCCCTCGGTATCAGGAACTAATGTAACCTGTGCTGGTTTATTGGCCAGAACTAGGTCTATAAATTTCTGTTCGCGGCAGTTGCCTTCAATATTGAATTCTGTAGCAATTATGGCTTTCAGGTCAAATACATCCTGATAACGGATATGTCGTTCGTCTGGTCGGGGATGTACCGTAATTCCCTCTGCTCCAAATCGCTCGCAATCTAAGGCCACCTTTACCAAATCAGGATTGTTACCCCCGCGACTGTTTCTTAAAGTCGCGATTTTATTAATGTTTACAGATAATTTTGCCATGATGTAAAAATAGTGGATTATTTCCTTATTTTGCTGTTAGCAATTACGATAATTTCTTACACCAATGTCTATAAAGTCCCTTTTTACATTTCTATGCCTGTTGAGTTTACAATGCGTATTGTATGCACAGGAGACCAAGATTGATTTAAAGGGATATCCTGTTATCGCACATCAGGATACCTTGTTTCATGTTAAAAACAGACTGGGTTCGTTATCGGCTTCGGAACGTGCGGAAAGAACTTCAGAAAAGGTAACGCGATTGGCTGAGGATCTTCTCTTTGTAGCGGATTCTGTTAAAATTGTAGACGATTCCCTGGTAACTGATCTGGTCTATAAAGGAAATATCCTGATTAGTTTGTCTAAAGCCGATGCAGACTCCGTAAGGATGGATAAGAGCGTGCTGGCAAAGACTTACCAACAGATTATCGTGAAGAATGTAAAAGAATATAAAAGCGAAACTGATGTGGTGGTGCTGTTAAAGCGCGCCGGTTTAGGACTGCTCATTTTACTGGTTCTGGGTGCTGCAATCTTCTACTTAAATAAATATTCCAACCGGTTCCGTGCCTGGATTAGTGTGAAACTTCAAAAAAGAATCGGAAATATTAAGATTAAAGATTATGAGCTGATTAACAAAAGAAGTGAACTGCTTCTGATTGGAAGGTTGCTAAATCTGCTCAAGTTTTTATTAATCTTCCTGCTGATCTATATTACACTTCCCCTGGTATTCCGGCTTTTTCCATGGACGAAACCCTGGGGAGACAGTCTGATTAATTTTGTGCTGAATCCTTTGAAGAATATATTCAGCGCGATGATCAATTTCATTCCCAATCTGATTACCATTGTGATTATTTTCTTTGTCTTTCACTACATAAAAAAGGCAATTAAATTTTTAGCAGAGGAAATCGAAACAGAGAAACTTAAGATAAACGGTTTCTATTCTGATTGGGCAAAACCTACGTACAACATTGTACGTATTGTACTGAATGCATTTATGCTGGTGGTCATCTGGCCATTTATTCCAGGTTCTAACTCTGAAATATTCAAAGGAGTATCGGTATTTCTGGGTCTCCTGATTTCCTTTGGTTCTTCTTCTGCAATCAGCAATGGAGTAGCAGGGATGGTAATCACCTATATGCGTCCTTTTAAAATCGGAGATGTGGTTAAGATAGGGGATACGACCGGTGCAGTGCTTGAAAAGTCTCTGTTGGTTACCAGACTGAAAACCATAAAAAATGAAATCATTACCATTCCGAATAGTGCAATTTTGAATGGCAATACGGTTAATTATACCAGCTTAAGTGTAAATGAAGGATTGATTATTCATACTACGCTTACACTTGGTTACGATATTCCCTGGCAGACCATTCATAGCCTGTTGATCAATGCCGCTCTGGCAACAGATGGAGTGATTAAAGAAAAGCAGCCATTTGTATTGCAAACCAGCCTCGACGACTGGTATGTGTCTTATCAGCTTAACGCTTATGTTGACAAGCCGGAAATTATGGCTTTGATTTACTCAGAGCTGCATAAAAATATTCATGAAGCCTTTAATGAAGCAGGGGTAGAGATCATGTCTCCGCATTATCAGGCAATCCGGGATGGAAATGCGAGTACACTGCCTAATCAGACTTCCTGACCGGAAGAATTCTACTTCATAAAAAAAGGGATGCAGTTTCAAACCGCATCCCTTTTCTTTTAAACGATATTTCTAGTATCTGTAAGCTTCCGGTTTAAATGGACCTTCAACAGGAACACCGATATAGTCTGCCTGATGCTGATCTAAAACATCCAGTTCAACACCGATTTTTGCCAGGTGTAAACGGGCTACTTTTTCATCAAGATATTTAGGAAGAACATAAACTTTGTTCTCATATTTATCTGTATTTGTCCAAAGTTCCAACTGAGCTAAAGTCTGATTGGTGAAAGAGTTAGACATTACAAAGCTTGGGTGACCTGTAGCGCAACCTAAGTTTACTAAACGACCTTCAGCTAATAAAATGATGTCTTTACCGTCAATAGTGTATTTATCAACCTGAGGTTTGATTTCTATTTTAGTATCACCATAGTTTTTGTTTAACCAGGCAACGTCGATTTCATTATCGAAGTGACCAATGTTACAAACGATGGTTTTGTCTTTCATCGCTTTGAAATGCTCTGCACGAACGATATCACAGTTTCCGGTAGTAGTAACTACGATGTCAGCTTCTTTAACGGCAGTAGCGAATTTTTTCACTTCATATCCTTCCATTGCTGCTTGTAATGCACAGATCGGGTCAATTTCAGATACAATTACACGTACACCTTGTGAGCTTAATGATTCTGCAGAACCTTTACCCACATCACCATAACCCGCAACAACAGCAACTTTACCAGCCATCATTACATCAGTTGCACGACGGATCGCATCAACCAATGACTCACGGCATCCGTATTTATTATCGAATTTAGATTTGGTAACTGAATCGTTAACATTGATCGCAGGTAAATGTAAAGTGCCATTTTTCATGCGCTCATACAGACGGTGAACACCCGTAGTTGTTTCTTCAGATAACCCTTTGATAGCAGCAATCAGCTCTGGATATTTATCGAATACCATGTTGGTTAAATCACCACCATCGTCTAAGATCATATTTAATGGCTGACGCTCCGGACCAAAATGTAAAGTCTGCTCAATACACCAGTCGAAATCTACCTCATTCAGACCTTTCCATGCATATACCTGAATACCTGCAGCAGCAATTGCAGCCGCAGCGTGATCCTGAGTAGAAAAGATATTACATGATGACCAGGTTACTTCTGCACCCAGTTCAACTAAAGTCTCAATTAAAACTGCAGTCTGGATAGTCATGTGCAGACATCCTGCGATGCGCGCACCTTTTAATGGTTTTGAAGGACCGAATTCTTCGCGTAATGACATTAGTCCCGGCATCTCTGCCTCTGCTAATCCAATCTCTTTACGACCCCATTCTGCCAGTGAAATGTCCTTAACTTTATAAGGAACGTAAGTTGTCTCTACTGATGACATATTTTTTTATTTAAGTTTCTGTTTTACAATTTGTTATGTTTGAGTGCGTTCTGGTTTGAGTGGGATGTACCTGCCTTTTCTAAAACAACCTCATTTTTACTTCGGCAAAATTACACAATAGTTTAGCCAAATTCAAAAGTGCGATAGAGTTGTAAGCGATACAGAAAAATGCAAAGCCACATATTCCGGTTGTCAGGGCTGAGGCATGCAATACATAATACCATAGCTCCAGTCCAGAAAAGGTACTCCAGGCCGCGATCCGGTCGTTAAACTCCATGTAATTAATCAATAGCCAGGACATAATAAGTCCCAAGGTGCTGATCATCGCGGTTATTTTCGCTGAACTGTGCCTTTTTTTTAAAATCAGGAGTAAAATATTTAAAACGATCAGCGTAAATATGACATACCAGTGAAGATAAAAAAATGGAGAATTGCTCATGTCCACTGATGATGGTCCTTCCGGGCTGGCCCAAAGAGCCTGGATGTAGCCGAAACCTATTGCCGAAAGATTAAGGAATAATGTTTTATGGATATGGCGCATATTGATCAGTATCGGAATGATTTTTCTCCCGCAAAAATACTGATAATCTTAAGCTACATTTCACGTATATTTATTACAAATTAATTTCTACATGAAGATATCGATCCCGATTGCCTTGTTTTTGCTTGTTTTTACTGCTGAGCAGTCCATCGCTCAAAATTTTTATAAAAATGAGCCACTTATTCTCGCGGAAAAAGAACAGGCAGCCATTCTTACAGGAAAAAACTGGCAGGAAAACCGTTGGAGGATATCGCCTCAGATCGCACATGATACTTTGAAACTGAAACTGTATTCTTCAATGGAGGATGTTGGCTTCAGGACTGACAAGGATAGCATCAAGTTTAAAATCAAGGTGGGGGAAACGAAATCTTTTTATGTGAAGATGGGAGCTGTTGAGCCGGCCCATACCATATTTGCCGCTGAGCCCTTTATCTGGGATATCATCTCTTATGGTAAGGAAAGAAGAAGAAAAGATATCCGCATATTTTACGAACAGGCTAACCATTCTTATTTTGATTCTTTACGCCGCTTGTATCCTTTGGATCAGGTGCTGATAAAGGAACGTACAGATATGGATAAAGTTCTTTCTATAATGAACTGGACACATCACCAATGGAAACATGATGGGAATAAAAGCCCTAAGAAAAATGATGCGATATCTATTCTGGAGGAAGTAAAGGAGGGAGGGCGTTTTCCTTGTTTTGCTTATTCGATCGTTTTACGCGATCAATTGACAGCTCATGGTTATCAGGCGAGAGTGGTTTATATCAAAACAAAAGATTTAGAAACCAGGAAAGGTTCTCCAGGTCATGTGGTCACTGAGGTCTTTTTAAAAGATCTGAAAAAATGGGTGTTTTTAGATGGGCAATTTAACGTAATGCCTACTTTAGGTGGTAAACCATTAAATGGGGCTGAGTTCCAGCATGCCTTAAGCAAAAATTATGATCAGGTGGTACTTTCAAGTAAAGATATGGTCGATAAAAAGGAGTACACGGATTTTGTATATGATTATTTATATTATTTTGATACCGCGTTGGATAACCGGATTTTGCCGGTAAAGGAGCGGTATACAGTTGATGGTAAAAAATCTTTAATGCTGGTTCCAACAGGAGCTGCCCATCCTACTAAAATAGGTTTCTGGAATTCTGTAATCGACTATTGCTTGTATACTTCTTCATTGAACGATTTTTACGCTGCTCCAAAATAATCCGGGAAATTATGCTTGTTTCTTTAATGGCTTTGCCAGGATAGTGGCTTAGCGATTATGCAAATTGCCGATAGAGGATGCAATTTTCCAAATATAACATTGACAATCTCAAAGGAATGCTGATTCAGCATTACCTTTAGTGGGTCGGCTGCGGCTATGCTGATGTCATAAGGTGCCTGGTGAAACAGGTAAAACAGGCCGCTGTCCGGAACCAGGTAATCCCGGATCAGCTGAAGTTCTTTCCGGGGATCTTTCCAAAATACATTCAGGTTAAACGAGAGTACTTTATCGTAGTGTTGAAGAGACAATTTTGTCTTTGCAAAATTCTCCTGAATGAAGTCAGAATGACCGGAATTTATGAACCTTTCATTGCGTTTTACCGCCATTCTGATGGCTGCAGCTGATTGATCAATGGCTGTAATTTTTCCCGTTGTTAGCCGGGCAGCAATCAGCTCTGCTAAAATCCCGGATCCGCAACCAATTTCCAGCAGATGGTCTGTTGGCTTATGGTTAAGTGTTGTCAATGCCCAGATAAATCTTTCGTTGATCTTCATTTTCCATTTTTTCGCCTCTTTATCGAAGAAAAACGGATCCTCTTTTGGGATAATGATTAAAATTTAATCAACAGCTTTTCAGAAACCAGATTGCCATTTTTATAATACTCAAAAAACCAATCTCCGTTCTTTTTTAAAACAATCCCGTTGGAAGTTCCAT
Organism: Pedobacter steynii; assembly: GCF_001721645.1. Classification (NCBI taxonomy): domain Bacteria; kingdom Pseudomonadati; phylum Bacteroidota; class Sphingobacteriia; order Sphingobacteriales; family Sphingobacteriaceae; genus Pedobacter; species Pedobacter steynii. The sequence continues at coordinate 1,911,552 of NZ_CP017141.1, forward strand.
TCTCAGCGATGAAATAATCATTGACTGAGCTTAAATATAAGGTTAAAACTATTTTTGGTGTGGTATCTATAAGTTGGTATCCCGTAACTGTTGGCTGAGCATATAGCGTGCCTGCAGCCTGGTTTGTTGCGGCTACCGGAGTCTCAATGGCTTTTTTTACCGGGGGAGTTACCACAGGAGCTACGACAGGAACTACCTGTTGTGCAGGTGCCTGGGCCATCCCGGTATAAGTATAAGGAGTTTCTTTTAGCGAAGTAAAGGCGTCTCTCAGCGCCAGATTGTAAGAGGTTTTATACTCTTTCTCCCTGCTCTTGCCTTCCTTACTTTTAAAAACCACATTTCCCTGGCAATCCTTTAAGGCAATGGTCAGGTTGGTGGTAAACATGCCATTTTTCTCTAATACATCTGCATTTAGTGCACTACACCTATTGTTGGCTACTTCCGCAGGCAATTCCGTATTGTCAAAATATACCGTAAAACCCTTCTCTTCTAAAAGTAACTTGGTCAGGGTATTCAACGTATACTGATCATTCTGTTTAAGAAAATTGAATTTTTCCGGTACCAGTACATATTTGTAATTATTTATGGTATGCTGGGCAAAGCCTGAAAAAGGAAGCGCTAAAACGAGTAAAAAAAGATATTTTTTCATATCAACTGAGGTTATTATCAATCAGGATATAAATATAGTTTTTATTTTATTTTTTATCATCAGGCAGAAAAAAGAGAACGACTCCAACTATAAAAAGAAAGCCGATATTAACTGTCGTGGCGACCTGATAAGCGGCTATGTACGACTTTGTGTTTGATTCGGTTCCCAGGTGGCTGAAGAAAACACCACCCACAATTGCGACCCCCAAGGCAACGGAAATCTGCTGTAAGGTTAAGTAAATCCCGGAAGATGCACCGACCATCCCCGCAGGGATGTTTTTGAGTGCCATAGTCATTAATGCAGGCAGCACTGTTCCGCAACCCATGCCATATGTAAACAGGACTACCAGCGTACTGATAGGATTAATCCCCTGGGTGTTGAATATCAGGAGGTGTAACAACAGGCCAATGATCATGATAGTTACGCCTGCTATGGAAATGTATTTTCCATGCCTGGCCACAAGACGGGTGAAAATTAAGGAAGCGACTACATATCCTACACCCTGACAGACAAAATACATTCCGGTAGTTGTTGAGTTAACACCCAGCCCCATTTGTAATTGAATGGTGTTGATTAGAAAATAAGAGTCCTGTACCATATAGTAAAACAAGGCTGCGCAGAGTCCGATGTTAAAGTCCCTGTATTTAAAGACATTCATGCTCATCAGCAGCGGTCTGCCAGACTTCAGACAAAAGCGCTGGTAATAGCTGAAAGCAAATATCAGCAGGAGGGATAACCCCAGCATGATGATGCTCCATGTTGGCCAGCCGGCTTCTCTTCCCTGAATGAGCGGATAGATGAAGACAATCAGGGTAACCATTAACAATAGGGCGCCTATTACATCAAATTTTTCCGGATTCCGGTGTTTTGATTCCTGTAAATAACGGGCACCCAGGATCACCGCTATAATACCTACAGGGAGGTTGATCAGGAAAATCAAACGCCAGCCATCCAGAATAAAATGGGCATCAGGAAGAAAACCTCCCAAAAATTGCCCGATTACCGAGGCCACACCGGCAATGCTGCCATAAATGCCAAAAGCCTTTACCCGTTCTTCCGGAACCGGAAACAGCTCAGGGATAAACGCCAATCCCTGCGGAACCATAAAGGCCCCGCTAATTCCCTGAATAAACCTGGCTACGTTGAGCTGTGTTGCTGTTTGCGAAAAACCACAGATACAAGATGCAATCGTGAAAACAGAGATCCCGATCAAGAAAATCTTTTTCTTTCCGTAGTACTCGCCAGCCTTTCCTCCGGTGATCAAAAAAGCAGCATATCCGATGATGTACATCACAATGATAAACTGCATATCAGCATCTGATCCCTTAACGCCATTTTTTATTGCAGGAAGCGCCACATTTACGATAAACAGGTCAATGACGGTTAAGAATATAGCGGTCGATACTATGCCTAATGAAAACCACTTCGATAGATTTTTATTCATGGATACAACGTTTTCTTTATCTTTATTTTTTCAAAGTAAGTCTGTTCTACTGAGCTAAACCAGTAGTCTTATAAACCGTACCTAGTATGCAGGATAGTACCAATAGTGATAATGAAGCGGTTACAAACGCGAAAAATCCGGGGAATTTTGAAAATGACTTCCCGTTGACAGGCGTGTTTAAGGTAATTGGTGGTAAATGGAAAATGACCCTGGTAAAAGCTATTGCAGCACAATGTCCTAAACGATTTGGAGAATTGAGACGCGAAATGGAAAATGTAACTCAAGGTACATTGACACTTCAATTGAAGGAATTAGAGCGCGACAAGATCATCAGCCGGGAGGCTTTTGCAGAGTCCCCTCCAAGGGTAGAGTACAAACTGACCGAGATTGGGAAGACCTTGATCCCAGTCCTTGATGTGCTGGAAGAATGGTGGGAGAATTATGGATCCAAGGGTTCATCAAAATCGACCTGAAGGGACATCGCATTCGGATAAAATTCCAATGCGGTATCAGACAGACGTTTTCCCATCCGGTATGGCTCATAACCAAGTTCTTTTATACAGCGGTTAAGCAAAACATCTCTGATATACTTGCTTTGCGATTTTATGGTTACCGTAAGTGCAGCTTTTTCCATTGGCATACCATATCTGAACATGATCCTGGCCGCATTCCGCATATTGGTAGTGGTGTGTCTTGCATGAGGCTCCATAATGATTGAGCTTTCCGGAATTTGTAACGCATTCATCAGAAATTTTTTCATTTCGTATGCCTCGCTGTATTTGGTTTTATAGGGATGTACCCGGCCACCCGAAACCATAATAAATGGTGCAACTCCCTTGTGATATTGTTCAGCGGCAAGTCTGCAACGCAACATTCCACCGGCACTTAATTCGGTGTCCTGTTCTTCCGGCCCTTCTCCTGGTGCCAATATCAGGCTGTATTTGTAGGCGCCAAAGTCGGTTTTTTTGATGGCAGAAAGACTTGCTTTGTTTACGGTATTTATCATCGGTTCGTAATCTGCTGCTTCGTTCCGCTCATTAATTTCCAATGCAATTAATGCGAATTGCATGGAGGGTTCAAAGAACAGGTTATTTTTTGTGTTCAGACTTAAGGAAGCGTTCGTACTCACCAACTCCGGATAACTTTTATCTTTCACATTAAATCCTATCGAGTCAATTTTGGGGTAATTAGGTTTTGCCCCCTCCACATATACCCCAATGGTATAATTAATAGCTTTTGCGTCTTGCTCCCATGCTTTACGCAATATTTCTACCGGTTCCAAATGGCCATACAAGCTATAACTACCCGAAGGAATGAGTTGCTTCTTCAGCATCGTATTTAATGGAGTATTCTCCTTAAAAAGAGAGCTTAATTGCTTACTTACCGTTATAATTTCATCTTCACTGAATTTAAAAGCAGCACTGAAGCAAGCGATGTCGCTATTACAATTTTTAAGGGCATCTGTTATTTTTGCAGATTTGGATTTAAGGAAAGCGCTCAACACCGGATCATTCTGGATCAGCTTTTTCACCGCCTGATCCTGCTGTATCAGGGTTAGCAGATGGTAGTTCTTATCCTGAACAGGACTAGTCGTGTTTTGTGCCCATACATTTATCGCACAGAGGCAACCACAGATTAAAAAGAAAAAAGATCTCATTTTGTGTTTAATAAGGTCAGCAGTATTTAAAATAAAAGGCCGGTACTGAAGGGTACCGGCCAGATGAGATAGAAGATTTAGTTATAGCCGGAATTCTGCCAGCCATTTTTATTATTAATGTTGTCAATTTCAACCTGAGGAACAGGGTAGACGCTTCTGAAAGCTGGAATCCCAGGGAAAATAACACCCATTTGGTTTGTTCTTACAATATCAAACCAACGGTCGGCTTCCAGGGCCAGTTCCAACCGTCTTTCCAGATATACAGCGGTCCTGAATTCGCTTTGCGAGGTCAATATTGCCGGAGTTTGTTCTGAAGCACTGGCATTTGAACGTACGGCATTCAGCGCTTTAAATGCTTCTGTATTTCCATAGGCAGCCTCATTTAGTGCTTCCGCATACATCAACAAAACATCTGCACAGCGGAGAACCGGAAAGTCGGCACTGGTTTCGTTGTTTACCTGAGGTGCATTAAATTTGCCCGGTCTGCCGCCGGTTCCGGTTATGGCAACCAAAGCTTTGCGGTTATCGCTGCTTTCAAACAGGGTTTGAGGGATATTGATGATGTTTGTATTGTTGTTATTTCTATAGCGGTTGTCCTGATGAACAAACTCTCTGATCCCGCCTGATAAGTATTGAACAGCAAAAATAACATCTTTACTTGTTTTCAGGTTAGTAGGGAAGGTGAGGTTTTGTGGTACGGTAGCCAATACAGTCCCGTTGTATATTGCCGATACAAGGGGCTGCAAAGTAGAAGCTGCCAGGCTAAATTTCTTTTGGTAAAGATAAACTTTGCCCAATAGTCCGGTAGCCGCATAACTGGTTGCCCTGCCCCGCTGAGCATCTGCCCAGCTTAGTGGAAGTTTTGATGCCGCATCGGTTAAGTCGTCAATCACCTGCTGATAAATCTGTGCAGATGTGGCACGACTGTTTTGCCTGGCTTCCTCTGTTTTTTGAACTTTAAGTACTAATGGAACATCGCCCCAAATGCGGGTCAGGTTAAAATAGCTCAAAGCCCTTATAAATTTTGCCTGCCCGATAATCTGATTTTTAGTGTTCTCGTTCATGCTGATTGCCGGGGCGCGGTCTAAAATAATATTGCTGCGGTAGATGGCCCTGTAATGTCCCATCCAGGTGCCGGCAAGGATGCTGTTGGCGGAAGTTTCGGAAAATACTTCAATCTGATTGCGGACACCAGCCCCGGAGCCGGGATCATTGTCGATCAGGTTATCGCCACGAAGCTCAGCCAATGTCAATAAATTATTTCCATAAAGACTATCAGATTGCAAAGCATCATAGCAGCTGATCAGGCCTCCCTGGAGTCCTTTTTCATCCACGTAAAATGTGTTTTCTGTATAGGAATCCAGCGGCTTTAAGTCCAGGAATTTCTTGCAGGATGTGGCTGTTATCATTAAACCACAAGTAAGGATTGGTATGATATATTTTTTCATCTTTCTAATTTTATAAAGTGATGTTAATGCCTATTGATGTTGTTTTCGCTGTTGGATATACGCCATAATCTTCGCCGTTTGTAGTGGCATCAGCCCGGTTCGTCACCTCTGGATTATACCCTGTGTATTTGGTAAAAGTGAAAGGGTTCTGCATGGATACATATAGTCTGACTTTCGTTAAGGCTATCTTTTTAACCAGGTCTGCAGGCAGTGTATAGCCTAAAGCGATGTTACGGATGCGCAAATACGATCCGTTTTCAATATGCCAGGTAGAGGTGGTGCCGTTGCTTCCTTTAGCTGCGCGGTTTGCCCTTACATCCTGTCCGCTACCGGGATTGCTTTCTGAAACCCAGCGGTCCAGGGAGCTCACCATGTTGTTCATATTTCCTTCCTTATTGGCAAAATATCTGCGGGAAAGGTTAAGGATCTTATTGCCATGTATGCCCTGCATGGACACATTTAAATCTACCCCTTTGTATTCTGCAGAAGTAGCGAAGCCGTAAGTGAATTTAGGCAGGTAGTTGCCTACAATTTCACGGTCTTTTGTCAGGTCAATGACCCCATCGCCGTCCACATCTTTAAACTTAAAATCACCTGGTTTAGAAGTATTGAGGTCATAGTTACCCTGTGTGTCGGTATAATGAGGATATGCATCTACTTCGGCCTGATTTTTAAACACACCTAACACGACCGGCAAATAATAGGAGCCTATAGGTTCGCCTACTCTAGTGATAAAATAAGCATTTGCCACGGAGCCTGTTTTGATGATATCGGCATTACCAGGACCCAACTCTACCACTTTATTTTTGTTTTTAGAGAAGTTTGCACTTGCGGTCCATTTCACGCCGCCAAATTGTTGTTGTGTCCCTAAGTTAATATCGATCCCCTTGTTGTTAACTTTACCAATGTTTTTCAATTCAGTAGCAAAGCCTGTAGAAATGGGTACCGGTACGTCTAATAAAAGGTTATTGGTGTTACTGTTATAAACATCAACAGATAGGGTGAGCTTATTTTTGAAAAAAGCCGCATCAAAGCCGAGATTTAGCTGTGCTGTTTTTTCCCATTGCAGGTCATCATTTGGCTGAGTAATTGGAGCAGCGCCGTTAATCACGCCGGGAGTTGCCCCACCAAATACATAACCATAATTATTCATAGCACCCTGAGCTGCATAATTAGGAATGTTAAAGTTACCCGTTAAACCATAACTGGCTCTTAACTTCAAATCAGATATCGTTTCTGATTTTTTTAGAAACTCTTCTTCAGATAATCTCCAGCCAACGGATGCAGAAGGGAAATATCCCCATTTGTTGTTTTTTCCAAATTTAGAAGAACCATCCGCCCTTACTGAACCGGTAAATAAGTATTTTCCTTTATAGCTGTATTGTAATCTCGCAATACCTGAAGCCAGGGCCCATTGTGTTCTGGTGGCTGTTCCGTTGGTCACTATACCAGCTTTTATAAACTCTACCTGATCACTGATAAACCCTTTAGAAGCAAAGGCATAATTACCGCTTAAATCGTCTTTTTGAGTCGACCAGCCTACCAATGCATTGATGTTGTGATCGCCAATTGTTTTCGCATAGTTTAAGGTTTGTTCCAACAACCAGTTGGTTTCTTTTATGGTTCGGGAAGATCCGGTGGCGTCAGACATTGGATTCCCTGCAGTATTGGCTTGAGGGATGATAGATGGCCTGAAAATATCTTCTGAGCTGCTAAACAGATCAATACCCAGTTGAATCTTATATTTTAAATCCTTTAGCACTTCTGCTTCCAGAAAGGCACTACCGGTCATTCTGGTGGCAGCCACATCATCTTTTTGAAGCATGGCCAGGGCCACCGGGTTCCAGGCCTGTGTTTCTCCATTTCCCGTTGCTGTTGTATTATTAGGTAGGGTGGTGATGGTGCCAGGGCTCCAGGAGTTCTGGTCAAAATTATAGCTTCCATCAGCATTGTATACCGGAAAAATAGGCGAATAATGCAGGGCCGACGCAACAATACCGCCTCCGTTAGAACTATAAGCGCCATTGGCATTTACTCTTTTTTCATTGATCACAGAGGGGCTGAAATTAACGCCATACCTGACTACTCCCTTTTTTCCTTCCAGGTTTAACCTGCCGCTATAGCGTTTGAATCCACTATTTAAAATGATCCCATCCTGGTTAAAATATTCGAGTGAACCGTAATATTTTAACAGCTCGCTTCCACCGGCAGCGGAAATGGAATGGTTTTGTATTGGTGCTGTTCTAAAGATTTCGTTCTGCCAGTCGGTATTGGTTAAACCCTGCTGACCTTGTAAATATGGTAAAACCTCCAGTGGCATTACGGTATTGGTGTTGTTGGCGGTATTAAACAAACGGAGGCCGTTGTTGTCATTTGTACTAAAGCTAACCACAGGCTTGCCTAAAGCTATATTCTTTCTGTTGATAGATTCCATTGCGTCGGTATAGGAGTTATTCCGGGAATCTAAAACCATTTGTGCATACTGGTAGGCATCCATCATCTCAATTTTATGTGCCAGAGACTGCCAGCCGGTATAGCTGTTCACATTGATGGTTGATACGCCATTTTTTCCCTGCTTTGTGGTGATCAACACTACCCCATTGGAACCCCTTGAGCCATAAATTGCCGCGGATGATGCATCCTTTAATACTTCAATGGAGGCAATGTCATTTGTATTTAAGGTATTGATGTTGTCATTTGAGATGGGTACACCATCAATTACATACAGCGGATTTGAACCGGCAGTAATGGTACCTACCCCACGAACTTTGATTGCCAGTGGAGCTCCAGGGCTCCCTGATCCCTGGGAAACCTGTACGCCGGCCATTTTCCCGACCATCGCTTCAGCCGCATTGTTAATGGGTTGGTTTTCCAGATCTGAGGCTTTGATACTGGCGATGGAAGTAGTTACATCTTTCTTCTTCTGACTTCCATATCCCACGATAACCACATCTGTTAATGAGGTGGAAGCAGGATTGAGCTGGATCAGTAAGGTGGCCTGTTCACCAGCTTTGAGTACATAATTGTCAATCGTTTTTGTAACATAACCAATAAATGAGGCGCTGATGCTGTAAGGTACATTTGCAGAAAGGCCTTTTATTGAAAATTTCCCTTCTGAGTTTACCATGATCCCCTTCTTTTCATTGGTTTTAGCATTCAGTAAAAGTATGGAGGCTCCCAGTAAAGGCTGCCCGGTCTCATCTTTTACAATCCCTGTGATCTCCGATGTCTGAGCCCAGGACTTTGCCGAGACTGATAACATCAGCAGGCAAAAGAACAAATGTGTAGTAAATTTTCTAAGCATAGTTTGTTTTGTTTGATCGTGTTTTTTTGGCAAAAGATTCCCCTTCCCACTTTTTAGCGGGTTAAGTTTATTTTAATATGGTTCTGGTTTTACTTTTTAATCAGGTAACCTTCGGTTGTTTTGATTTGATTTAGTTTATTTAATTCGGCTATTTCTTCAAGTATGGTATCTATAGTCTGCGATAGTTTTAAACTTCCTGTAAATGACATTTCGGCTAAATCAGCAGGATTGTAAGTAATTTTAACTTTATACTGCTTTTCCAGTTTAGCCAGAACATCAACTAAAGCTGCCTGAGTAAAGTTGAGCTCTCTGACGATATTTTCCTGTCTTATGGCAGAAGACCTGGAATCAGAGACTTTTACTTTATTATTCAGACTGTTGTATACGAGCTCTTTTCCAGGAAGTAGGATCTCGGTAAAAGGCGAAATGCGGTGTGCCGAATCTATGTTTTTCACCTGAACTTTACCCGTATGCAACTGCACTTTAATAAACTTGCTTTTGCCTAAGGCCGTAATGGTAAATGATGTTCCTAAGGCTGTTGTAGAAATCCCTTTAGCATAGACAACAAAAGGATGCCTGCTGTCTTTTGTAACTTCAAAAAAGCTTTTTCCGTTTAAATATACTTCCCGCTTGTTTTTCACGAATGGAATGGCGTACCTCAATTCAGCCCCCGGAAACAGCTTAACTGTAGAGTGGTCTGGCAGGGTAAATAATTGGGTGTTTTCTGTATAGTTTACGATTGATTTCCAGTTTATAGGATTAACCGCTGTCGTATTTGAAATTTTATTATTGGCAAGGCGCATATCTGGTGTGCTCTTGTTCAGGTTTAACAGGCCAACAGTAAGTATCGCGAGAACAATTGCAGCGGCTGAGGTGATTTTAATCCATTTCAAACGATAGGTTTTTGCTATGGTTTGCCTTTTTACTGCATTGAACATCTCCTCAGTTTTTACCTCTTCTATTCCGGCATCATTGGTTTGGTCCCATTCGTCTTTGCTTAATAAATGTTCGGGCAAGTCGTCAATTTCATTTAAATAGGCCAGCACCTGAAGTTTTTCTTCGGGGCTGCATTGTCCTTTAAAATATTTATCTAACAACTCATCAGATACATTCATACTACTAATACGATTGAATTAGGGATAAACCCGTAAGGGGTAAAAAATATTTTTTAATTAACGAAGAAATTTGAAGAGGAGGAGGAATATTGGAAGATAAGCATAACCGTTAAGTTGCTTTATAGCCAATGAAATATGCTTTTCTACCGTTCGTGGAGAAATAGAAAGCTGTTCAGAAATCTCTTTATAGGAATAGCCTTGTAAGCGGTTTAAAATGAAAACTTTCTTACGTGTTGGCGGGAGCCGATTTAAAACAACTTCCAACTGCTGATTGGTTTCAAACTTCTGACTTTGTTCATCAGCTTCTTCAGAAATCCTGTGGTAATAAAGTTTAAGGTTCCGGTCATCATTGCCCAGCTTTTTAAAATAATCGAGTAAAGTGGTTTTTGCGATGCGGAATAATTGTAAGTCGAGCTCGTGTTCTTCGGATAGGGTGTGCTTGAAATTCCAGAGTTTGATAAAAGCCAGCTGAGTCAACTCCTGGGCTATATCTTCGGAAGCTGTCTTCTTGAAAAAATAGGCATACACCTTTTTATGACATAGTTTAAAAACTATTTCAAAAGATACATGGTTCCCCGCTTTTATATTCTGGATATAGTTCAACATTACTGCACAAAACTATTTGTTGCATATTAGCCAAAACTAAATATAGTGTTAATTTTGATTTATTAAGTATGCTCGTCTTTCACTACTTAATCCTTCCATTTTCGTTTTCAAGCGCAGAATTTCTGTTTCTTGGTCCTTTTGAGTTTCCTGTGGTAAATCTGTAACTGAAATTAAGTTTTACCTGTCTGGTTTCAAAGTAACTATAGTTACGGATATAAAGGTCGCCAACAGTTTGTACTGAATTGGCCTTGCTTCCTTTGTATAGATCACTGAAGACGAGCCTTAACGTAGCCTTGTTATCCAGAAAATTTCGCTGTAGGCCAAGATCTATCTGGCTGGTGGCATTGGGGAATTGGTTGGCTCCAACCAAGCGCCTTGAATTGTAAAATCCCATTACTTCTCCGCTTAAACCATAGGGCAATTTAAATGTCTGTTGCAAGCTCAGCCTGCCAGCGGCCTGTTTAAGGTTAAGTTTCCTATTGGCTCCAAAGTCAATTTTGTTATAAAGACCAAAAAGAGTTCCGTTGAACGTGATGTTCCACCAGGCGTATGGAGCGAGTGTTTGGGTAAGTGTTAATGCCAGGTGTTGCTGTACACCGACATTTCGGGGAACCATTACAATTCTAGTCTGATTAATGGTGTCTGTTACCTCAACACTGAAATTATCAGTATGGGTATAGCTCAGTCCGATTATGGTAGCGTTTTTATAAACATACTGGAACTGGGCACGATGGCTGAGCTGTGGGCTCAGAAAAGGATTGCCTTGCCAATAAGACAGCTCATCCAGAAGATAAATAAAAGGGTTTAGATTTTGGTATGCTGGTCGGTCAATCCTCCTGGAATAACTGACTGAAAAATCATGTGACGTTGCTGGTTTTACATTAACAGAAAAGTAGGGGAAAAGATTAGTATAATTTCTGTCTATAGATTGCTCGTTTCCCGAAATTGGAGAGATCTGATCAAGTTTACCTGTTGACGCGGAATTTTCCACTCTCAATCCACCCTGGATCTGCCATTTACCCAGATCTTTTTTGTAATTGAAATAAGCACTTGTGATTTTCTCCCGATAGGAGAACTTATTTGACCTGGAGGGATCTAACAATTCAGCATCTGGCTGTACTTCCAGAAATCTGGAATCATTGGCAGATGATACTGATGAATATTTGGCACCGGTTTCCAGTTTTCCTTTCCATAAATTAGTGGTATAATCCAGCTTTACTGCTCTTAAGCTGATATTGATGCCATTCAGGGAACGGTAAAGATTGTCGCTAAGGATCGTATTATCGATTAACGTGTATCTATTGGATTGGAGGTTACCGGCACGTTTGTTAAAATCACCATAGTCTGCATCAAAATTAATTATCCTTCCCAGTGTATCTTCATATTTGTAGTTAAAGTTAACATTATAGCGCTGGGTCTGTTGAGCGTAGTAGTCGTTAACTGCGGTGAGCACCTGATCTACATTTGCCGAGGGAGCAATACCGATTTCTGTCCTGGTATCGGTTATCCCTCCACCAAACAGAAAATTGCCATTCAATAGTACGCCAACTGTATGCTTTTTGTCTATCGCAAAATCGGCTCCGATCCTTGAGCCTATTTTTTTTCGCTTGTCTACATCGTCGGTAAAACTATTATAAAACATGCCTTCCTGTAATCGATCTGCACCATACAGATAGGAATAATACCCTAAAAAATGGCTATAACTCCCATAAAGGTTAAACCTGTTTTTCCTGAAGCTTAAAGAAAGGTCCTGGTTATTTCTGAGGTATACTCCATAACTTAAGCCTGTAGTTAAGCTGGTACTAAAACCCTGAACCATCGATTTTAATGTCTTCACATTAATGATGCCCGCCGTTCCCGAAGCATCATATTTTGCACCTGGACTATTGATGATTTCTATCGACCTTATGTCTGAAGAAGATATTGATTTCAGCAGCTCGGCAATCTCCTTACCAGAAAGATAGGTCTGTTTACCGTCTATCAGGATTGCCGTACCAGCCTTGCCATTAAGGGAGATATTGTTATCACTTCCCACCGTTACTCCGGGTGCCCGACCCAATAGCTCAAGTGCATTCATGCCCTGTGCACTGACACTTTTTGATACATTGAATACAATGTTACCACCTTCCATTTCGATTATTTTCGGACTTCCGGTTATGTTTACTTCTTTTAAAATTTTTGCTTTGGGGACTAATTTCAATTTTCCGAATATCTTTTGCTGACTACCTTGTTTCGGAATAGCGAATTTAAAAATCAGTACCTCATAGCCAATTGATGATATCTTTAAGGTGTAGTCTTTGTTGCTCCTGAACGTATGGGAAAACTGAAAATGTCCCTGGTCGCTCGCAATCGCGCCACTCACTTGTAATTCGTTTTCTAATAATGAAACGGTAGCAAATGGTATTGGTGTACCTTCAAGATTTACTGTAGTTCCGGAAACTGTTGTTTTCGCAGTTCCGCTTTCTTGCTCTTTTATTAGTCGGCTCCCAATAACGATCATGGTTTCCGACAATACCTGATAAAAAAGCTGTTTATCAGGTAACACGCTGTCCAGCACTTTCGAAACCGGTAACCTGTTAAAACTGACTGAAACCAGCATCGTATCTGAAATCATTTCATCGCTATAGACAATATTGTATCCACTTTGTAGCTGGATTTGTCTGAAGAGTTCTACTATAGGTTTGCGGTTAAGCTTAAGTGTAATCTCACGTTGTTGGGCCTTTGCTGAAAGAACGACCAGGAAAAGCAGGGCCAGGGAAAATAGAAGTGCAATTTTTTTCATTCTTAGTCCTTGATCACTACCAATCTGTTATTGATCGTATAGGTTAACGGATAGGATAGTTTAAGCGCTTCTAAGGCCTGTTGTATGGTCTCGTTTGCAAATCTTCCGCTAAAGCGTTTATCTTTTAACTTTTCGCTATGGATTTCTATCCTGAGGTCGTATTTTTTCTCCATCCGCATGACCAGGTCGCTAAGCCTTTCTTTACTGAAAATAAGCGTATCCGCTATCCACTTCGTCTCATTTAAAAGTGTTTCGGATTTTATGGAGCTAACCAGGAACTTGTGCTGTGTGCTATCCCTGGCAGTGTTAAAGATGAGCCTCTCATTTGGATGTAGCAAGATTTTTTGCTTACTATCCAGCTTATCTGTAATTTGGATCAGGCCCCTTACCAATGCGACCTGGATCTTTTTGCTGTTCTTGTAGGCATTGACATTAAAAGCGGTGCCCTTGACTTCGATATCGATATTTCCTACATGTATCAACAATGGAATATCTTCGTTCTTAACTACATCGAAGTATGCTTCACCCTCCAGGATTATTTCACGTTTGTGCTGGCCAAAAGATTTATTATAATTAATGCTGGAATTTTTATTCAGCCAGATCCTGGTACCGTCATCAAGCACTTTGAACGTTTTCTCTCCTGTCGTTGTGAGAATGTCAACATTTTTATCTGCCGGATGGTTTAACAGATGATAACCCAGCATTCCAGTACCAGCCAAAAGCACCAGCACTGCGGCAACTTTAAGCAGGTTATTAATGAACAATGATTTCTTCCCCGCTATAGAATAATCAAACTTTCCTACAAACCCCTGATTTTCGGCAACGTTGATCATATTCCAGATGTGGTTAAGCTGTTCTGTTTTACGGTCTTCTTTTTTCATTGTTTCAGTGCTTATATGCTAAGGACAGATTTAAATTGGAAATTACTTACTGCATCATAAAAAAAAGAACAGAAGGTCAGAATGTGCTTGCTTCCTGGCTGTTTTTCCCTGTGGATGGTAGCCCAGATATCCACTTATAGAATCCGCAAGTGATTTTACTGCCTTGTACAGCTGATTTTCAACTGTCCTTACTGAAATACCCAATATCTCAGCTACTGCATTGCTTTTAAGCCCTTGCTCTTTAACGAGCCTGAATATGATTTTACGCTGTTCCGGAAGAGCAGCGATCGCCTGGTTCATCAATCGCACCAGTTCCTTATCATCGGTCCCTACGTAATTATCATCCAATGGTTCTTCAAATGATTGATCACCGGGAAATTTGGTAAATAAAAGGTGTCGTTTTCTTTCAGATCTGATTAAATTAAGACAGGCATTCTTGATGGAGACATACAGATAGACTTCTGGTTTGACCACTTTTGATAACCTGTCCCGTTTTAGCCATAACCTGACGAAAAGCTCAGAGGTTATCTCTTCAGCACTTTCCTGCTGTTTGGTATATTGCCTTGCAAAAGAGAGGAGCTTATCGTAGTACAGAAAAAAAAGCTGATTGAATGCAGCCCTGTCCCCATTCTGGATTTCTTCAAACAATTGTACAATCTTCAATTTTTCTTCTGGCATTAACCGTCTGTTTTTGTAAAATAAGTATGGGCGTTATTATCAATGACACTGAAGTTTGAAGATATACTTATTCTGGAACAAAATTTATAAACCACTCTTTATCGAAAAAGTTCATTATATAAATATGGTTCTCTCGTTACGAGGGTGCTATTGGAGTTCGCTCCATTCAAGACCTGAAAGTTAGCTAAAACAGAAAAGCTTTTGCGATGTAGCATAGGGACTGATCTGCAATTCCATTGGTCTCCCTTGATTGTAAAATGATTTAAAAACAGGGCTAAAAAAGTAGGGCAAGCGACCGTTTTACCGTGCTTGCCCTTTATGCTCCCGAGACTGTGTATTTTTCCAGAAATTTGTTAGATGATTTGAACAGAATTTCAAAAATTGATGAAGATTATTTAGAATAACCTAATAGCTTTTAATTTTTGCTACTAATCTGTCAAAATTAAAATTGTAAATAAATATTTAATTGTGATTAAAGTCTTAGATCATTAGTAAGGAAAAATAACTACTTATTGTTTTTATCAAAATTTGCAGATTAAATCTTGGGTGAAGAGAGATAACTTAACTCCATTTGCAGCCTAACTAGGCAATAAGTTGGATATTTCTCTGAAATGAAATAGAGTAAGGAGTTTGAGCGGTGGTAAAACAAAGGTTGATTGTCTGCTACGCAAAGATTTCGTCATTAGTTTTAAATTCGTATAAAGAGGGAAGCTCTATATGCAACATTCGCTATCCCATCAGCAACTGTTTATAAGAATTTTATTCTCAACAAGGTCATAAATTATTGAGAAGCAGCTTAAAAAAATAAAAAGAATAAAGCTGGAACAATTACCGAAAAAATCTTCTATAAGAATGAAAACAGGGAAATGGGACTGGGCACAAGGATCGATTTTTTCTTCCGTGCAACTTTGCCTATTTTTTTGTGTCTTCTTGTAAGATTAATTATTTCAATGCAAAGGTTGCATTCATCCTTAAAGTGTAAAATCGCCTAATTCTACAACTGGGCCGTAGCTTAAAATGATCAAAATAACCGTTTGAAAAAAAATCTTGATAGTATTATTAACAATCACACACGAAGCAAAAAAATCACTAAGAAATTCGGCACAATGCTGTAAATAATTTTACAAGAAACACAATAACTTAAAACATAAAAAATGAATTTTGACATTAAAAACTGTAAATCAACGATTATCCTTTTATTTTTCTGTACATCAGCAAGTTATTTATTTGGACAGTCTTCCACAAAATATTCTAAAGAAATTCAATCAAAAATTAAACAAGTGGAAAATAATCTTTCAAGTTGGGTGCAAATTGAAAATAATTCCCAAATGTGGACATTAGAGGAAAGAATGAAATTTTACCATGCCAATGGTGTTAGCATTGCAGTAATTAAAGACTATAAAATTGAATGGGCAAAAGGTTATGGCTGGGCTGACAGTTTAGAGCAAAAGCCTGTAACAACTAAAACTTTATTTCAAGCAGGTTCAAATAGTAAATCTCTAAATGCAGTTGGAGTATTAAAATTGGTTCAAGATGGAAAATTGAATCTCAATACGGATATAAATATCTACTTAAAATCATGGAAATTTCCCTACGATTCCTTATCCAAAAGTAAAAAAATCACAATTTCCAATCTATTGAGCCATACTGGTGGAATAAGTGTACATGGATTTAATGGATACAAAAAAGGAGAGGAAATACCAACTATCAAACAAATATTAAATGGACAAAAACCTGCTAATTCAGAAGCTATTCGTTCAATGTATGAGCCATCCTTCAAATATGAATATTCTGGTGGTGGAACCACCATTTCGCAACTAATTATTCAGGATGTAACAGGAAAACCGTATGATGAATTTATGTGGGAAAATGTGCTGAAGCCAATGGGTATGACTAATAGTTCTTACACACAGCCCCCATCAGCAAACATGCAGAATTTATTAGCAACAGGATATTACAATGATGGAAAAACCGTAGAAGGAAAATACCATATTTATCCAGAGCAAGCTGCAGCTGGTCTTTGGACAAATCCAACTGATTTAGCGAAATATGTAATCGAAACTCAACTTTCTTTAAAGGGAAAATCCCAAAAAGTTCTTTCAAAAGATATGACAAAATTAAGACTTACGCCTTTCATTGATAGTAAATCAGCATTAGGAGTATTCATAATTAATAAAAATGGAGTTAAAAATTTCGAGCATGGTGGTGTAGATGAAGGTTTTGTAAGCCAGTATGTCGGAACTTTTGAAGGAGGTAACGGTGTGGTAGTCATGACAAACACATACAACACTGATCTATTTGATGAAATTATTAGAAGTGTTGCATTAACATACGATTGGAAAAATGCTTATACGCCTGATTTAAAAAAAGAAATTCACATTAAAGGCGAAGATTTAAAGCCTTATTTAGGGAAATATGGAAGTGGAGATTTTATATGGTCAATAATTAAAAAAGAAAATGATATTTACCTTACTATTAATGATAATCAATATTGGGGTACTTGTAAGTGGAAAATTCATTTTACAAATGATAGTAATTTTTTTGTCACCGAAAAAAACAGTGAATTTCTTTTTTTAAGAGATGCATCGGGAAAAATTACGGCTCTTAACTGGAATGATGAAAATATATTAAAAAAAGTAGAAGAGTAAAAAACTGCCTACAACGGATTTGGGCAATTGGCTTAATGGGAAGTTGGTTTTGTATTTGGGATGATTTGGCTAATCCGAAGAATGGACTTAATTTAGCCCCAAACCCACTGTAGTACCAAGACGTTGGCAGTAATGCTATTATCGACTTTCACTTAACTCAATGATAATAAAGTCTAGACAACGACAGACATAAAATAACTATGATAAGGGACTTTACGAAACTCATTTATTGAGAATTTAGAAACATCAATTGACTTGCATAAAAATATTCTTAGACTTGAACAATGTTATTTTGAGGCAAACCGACGGACCGCATTTTTTTGGATAGGTAAACTATTTCTTTTCAGAACAGGTATTTGAACTCTATAATGCTAGCAAAACCTGCAATCCTGTCGCATTTAACAGCATCGAACCAAAAAACCATATAATAAATCATAACTTATTCGCTAGTACGGTTTTAGTGAAGCAGGTTTGAGGTTTTTATAGGCTTTACACAGTATAGGTGCGGACACTGGGCTCGAACTAAAAATCGGCCTCTATTTGCACTATGCAACGATTTGAAAATCAACTAAAAACAGAAATGCCCTTCACGATATCGTGAAGGGCATTGGCTCCCGAGACTGGGCTCGAACCAGTGACCCTCTGATTAACAGTCAGATGCTCTAACCAGCTGAGCTACTCGGGAATCCTTCGATCTAAAGAAATCTGCTTTTGTAAACAAAAGTGATCCTCTTTTTTCGGAGTGCAATATTAGAGAATCTGTTTGAATTTTGAAAGGTCTTCATTCAGTTTTTTTATAACTTTTCTTTAAGCGCTTATATCTGTGTGAATTAAATATCAGGATCCTGGGTCTTAATTCCCGGAAAGGGCATCCTTTTGGCAAAATTTGAGCAAATCAAAGTAATTTAAAGGTAAAATCAGAATCCCGTATCAGGTATTACTTTGATGCTAATAAGTAGTGCTGTACATTTGTATAGACTAAAGAATTAAAAATAAATAATATGTATCCTGAATATTTAGTAGAACCTATGCGTGCAGAACTTACCAAAGTAGGTTTTGAGGAATTGAAAACTGCAGCTGATGTGGATAGTGCCATCACTGGTGAGGGGACTGTATTTGTAGTAGTAAACTCTGTTTGTGGTTGTGCGGCAGCAAATGCGCGCCCTGCAGCAAGATTAGCAGCAGCAAATGAAAAACATCCTGATAAACTGGTAACAGTATTCGCAGGAATGGAGAAAGACGCTGTCGACAGAGCAAGAGGTTACATGTTGCCTTTTCCTCCATCTTCGCCATCAATGGCTTTATTTAAAGATGGTAAATTGGTACATATGATTGAACGTCATCAAATCGAAGGCAGACCGGCTCAAATGATCGCTGATAGTTTAATCGGTGCTTTTGAACAATATTGCTAATCGTAAAAATATCCTAAGGAAAAGGGCTGGTTAATTTAATCAGCCCTTTTTTCAAACCGTCTGTTTTTCTGTAAGACGGATCGAAGACCCTGAGGGTCTTTATTGCTAAACTCTTCGTTTTCTCCTGAATTAATATTTCCTGGTATACGCGTTCACACCTCCTCCGTACTGCGGCCGGACTGAGTGCAGAATCAGTGCATAATGCCTCCATATCTGGTCCACCTTTTCCTAACAAAAACGTGGACTCACTGTGGACTCAGTGTGGACTTACTGTGGACTCAGTACGGACGTATATGCCGCTCATCCCGGACCCATGGTAAATGAACTGTTTATTTTAATTTAAAGGAAATTTTAGAAATCTTTATTCAGCAACTTCTCCAGTTCTCCAAAAGAAACATTCATGCGTACACGGCCCTGCTTGGCATAGGCAATTTCTCCGGTTTCTTCAGATATGATCACTGCCACAGCATCGGTAGTTTCGGAAACACCAATACCGGCCCTGTGGCGCAGGCCAAACTGAGGAGGTAGCTTGTCGTTGTCCGTTAAGGGAAGGATACAACTGGCACTTTTGATTTTATTTTCGGCAATGACTACGGCACCATCATGTAAAGGGCTGTATTTTTGAAAGATACTTTCCAGTAATCTTTTAGAGATTTTAGAATCTATGATCTCACAACTATTGGCAAACAACTGATCATCATAAAACTTGACAAATACAATCAGTGCCCCTGTGCGCGATTTCTTCATGCTTTTACAAGCATCAATGATCGGTTTGATGCGGACCAGATTATCCCTTTCAATATTCTTACTTCCGAAGAGGTAACCCCACCAGGCCTTATTTTGCTGGAGAAATGTGTTTTTTCCGATCATCAGTAGAAAACGCCGGATTTCGGGCTGAAAAATCACAATCAGGGCGATGATTCCAACACTCATGAATTTGTTGATAATCGTAGACAACAAGCGCATATTGAGCTGCTCTACCGCAAACCAGATAATCAGAATAATCAGCATACCCAGTAATAAATTCACTGCCAGGGTATTTTTGATGAGGTTGTAGATGTAATAAATGAGCAGCGCAACAAAAATAATATCTGCTACATCAGTCAATGATACTTTTAGAAAATCGAAATCAAATCCTTTCATTATCGCCAAGTTAGGTATTTTTTGATATTAATGTGACCTGGTTTTCTCCACTAAAGCGATGCACTCTGCTGCTGCCTTAACGTCATGAACCCTTAAGATGCCGGCTCCTTTCATCAATGCAATGGTATTGAGGACAGTGGTGCCATTCAGCGCTTCCTGCGGCCCTCCTCCCAGAAATTTATAAATCATGGATTTCCTGGAGAACCCGGCGAGCACAGGTAGTTCGAAAAGATCAAGGTCTCCCAGCTGATTTAACAACTGGTAGTTTTCGTCGGTTGTTTTTGCAAACCCAAATCCAGGGTCCAGAATAATGTCTTTTACACCCAGCTGATGTAGTGCCTTAATCTTACCGGAGAAATAATCCACCAGATCTAAGCCGATGTCGGTATAACCTGTCTGTTGCTGCATGGTCTGCGGGGTACCGCGCATGTGCATCAGGATATAAGGAACCTGTAAATCTGCAATAGTCTGGAACATGGCCTCATCCATTCCGCCGCCGGCAATGTCGTTGATCAGGTGAGCTCCGGCTGCAATACTCTCTTTTGCAACCTTTGCACGGAAAGTATCGATGGAAAGCCAGGCTTCGGGAAATTCCTTACTGAGCAGCTCCACAATAGGGATGATGCGGTTCAGTTCTTCATCAGTACTCACTTCTGCTGCTCCCGGGCGTGAAGAATAGGCACCGATATCAATAAACTTAGCTCCCTCATTTAGAAAAGTTTCCGTTCTTTTTAAAGCATCATCTGCAGTTCCGGCTCTGCTGTTGCTGTAAAAAGAATCGGGAGTAAGGTTCAGGATTGCCATCAAGGCCGGCCGACTCAAATCTGCCAGCTTACCTTTTAGGTTTAGTGTGGTCTTTCGGTTTAAAAATGTATCTTTAGCCATCGTATAATACAAAAATACGGTATTTAAATAGCTTTAAACTAAATATTTTAATTGTTTTGGCAACAAACACATCTCAAGAATTCGATTCGGTAATAGCGATTTGTAAATCGCTTTTTTTAAAGAAAACAAAGGACTATGGAACAGCCTGGAGAATACTCAGGCCATCCTCTATCACGGATCAGATTTTCATTAAGGCGCAACGCATCCGTACGCTGGAAGAAAAGAAAGTTTCAAAAGTAGGAGAGGACATCAGCTCTGAATATATTGGCATCATCAACTACTGTGTCATTGGGATGCTGCAGCTGGAACTGAGTGCAGATGATCCCTATGAAATGAAAGTGGACAGGGTGGAAGCGCTCTTTGATGAAAAAGTGAAACTTACCAAAGACCTGATGTTCGCTAAAAACCATGATTATGGAGAAGCATGGAGAGAAATGCGTACCAGCTCATTAACCGACCTGATCCTGATGAAAATCATGAGGGTTAAACAGATTGAAGATAATTTAGGAAAAACACTGGCTTCTGAGGGGATAGATGCCAACTATCAGGATATGCTCAATTATGCTGTCTTTGCATTGATTAAACTGGATGTGAAATAATGAAGAAAATCGCCCTTAATTTTGCCAGAATATTTGTTGGAGTCCTGTTTATATTCTCAGGACTGATTAAAGCGAATGACCCGCTTGGCTTTGGATATAAGTTACAGGAATATTTCGATGAGTTTCACCATATCTTTTTAAAATTTGTTGGTGGAACCGCAGATGGAAGCTTTTTTTTAAGTGAAATGGCTACTGGCATTGCGATCATACTATGTGTGCTCGAAGTGGTATTGGGTGCTTTGTTGCTTTTTGGTTTCTGGAGTAAAAAAGTGACCTGGGGGCTTTTAGGAACGATTTTATTTTTCACCTTCCTGACCTTTGTTTCCGCATTCTTCAAAATAGTGACTTCTTGCGGATGTTTCGGAGATGCCATTCCTTTAACACCATGGGAGTCTTTCTCTAAAGATGTGGTTTTACTGGTACTGATTGTTTACCTGTTTATTCATAGGGAACTAATTAAACCGGTTACAGATCAACCCGGCTTACAAAAGGGACTTTCTGCAGGAGTACTGGTATTGTCTCTGTTATTCAGCATCTATACCTATAGCCGTTTGCCGGTCCTGGACTTTCTGCCTTACAAAGTAGGGGCAAATATTCCGGAGCTGATGCGGATCCCACTGGGAGCACAGCCGGATGAGTTTCAGATCATGTACAACCTGACAAACAAGAAAACAAAGGAGAAAAAGGTGATGAGCGATAAGGATTACCTGAAAACGGAAATCTGGAAAGACGAGAACTGGGAGATCGTTGGTACCCCGGAAAAAAAACTGCTTAAAAAGGGGTATGAGCCTAAAATTAAAGACCTGAATATCACAGATGGTTCCGGTACGGATTATACGAAAGAACTGATAGAAAACCCTTATTATAACCTGATTATTGTGGCGTATAACCTGAAGGATACGAATGAAGAGGAGATGGCTTCTTTAAATGCACTATCTCTGAATGCGGCAGAACAGTTTAACATCAGAACGGTACTGCTGACTTCTAATTCGGCGCAGGATGCTGAAGCATTCAGTAAAAAAATGAAGCTGTTTACAGAGATCTTTTATGCTGATGCGGTTCCTTTGAAGAGTATGGTAAGAGCCAATCCAGGTGTGCTTTTATTAAAGAATGGAGTGATTGTTAATAAATGGCACTATAATACGATGCCTTCTTTTGAGGAGCTCTCTGAAAAATATTTCACTAAATAACCTATGTTCCAATACGCCATCAAGAAGTTTTTATACGGACTGGCCGTAATGGCCGGGGTGGTAAGTGTGGTGTTCGTCCTGTTTAACATTTTGCCGGGAGATCCGGCAAGGATGACCATGGGACAACGTTCTGATGTGCAGTCGCTGGAAGCAGTACGTAAAGAATTTGGTCTGGATAAATCCAGGCCTGTTCAGTTTTTCTTATACCTGAATGACCTTTCTCCCTTCAGTATTCATCCTGATGAAGAGGGAAACCGGAAAAAATACCATTATGTCAGATTGATCGGAATAGGGAAAGAGGTGATTGTCCTGAAATGGCCGTATTTGCGCAGGTCTTATCAGACAAAGAGAGAGGTGACTTCAATTTTGAGAGAAACGGTTCCTAATACCTTTATTCTGGCCTTAACGGCAATGATCTTTGCCACGATCATAGGTGTATTTCTGGGTGTGCTGTCTGCGGTCCACAAGGATACCTGGATTGATAAAGCCGCAAACTCCTTTGCTATTCTCGGAATTTCTGCCCCTTCTTTTTTTGTTGGTATCATTATCGCCTGGTTATTTGGTTTTGTTTTAAGTGATTATACAGGGTTGAATATGTCGGGCAGCTTATATAGCTATGATCCCTTTAAAGGGGAGATCATGACCTGGAAAAACCTTTGGTTACCCATGCTTACACTGGGTTTAAGGCCATTGGCTATTATCGTTCAGTTAACCAGGAGTGCAATGCTGGACGTGCTGGCACAGGACTATATCCGTACGGCCAGGGCAAAAGGACTTGGGCGGAATGCAATTATCTATAAACATGCACTTAAAAATGCTTTAAACCCGGTAATCACTGCGATTTCAGGTTGGTTTGCCTCATTGTTGGCAGGATCTTTCTTTGTAGAATACATATTTGGCTATAACGGGCTAGGCAGAACTACGGTAACCGCGCTGGAAATGTCAGATTTTCCGGTCGTAATGGGTTCAATTCTTTTTATTGCATTTATATTTGTGCTGATCAACATATTGGTCGATGTATTATATGCCTTTGTTGATCCAAGGGTAAAACTCGCTTAAAAAATGAAGATATTTCTGATTGGATTTATGGGCTGCGGTAAAAGCACTTTGGGAAGAAAGCTGGCTACCAAACTGGGATATGATTTTATTGATCTCGATCATCAGATCGAAAAGCAGATCGGGATGTCCATAGGAGCCTATTTTGCAGCCAATGGAGAAGAAGCCTTCAGAGCGTTTGAACGTAAAACCCTGCAGGAGCTTGATTATCCGTCCAATTGTGTGGTGGCAACAGGTGGAGGCGCCCCATGTTACTTTGACAATATGGAATGGATCAATAACAACGGTGTTTCGGTGTATATTGAAATGTCGCCAGCGGCATTAGCCCGACGTCTGGAAAACGGAAAAGAGAAACGCCCACTGTTAAAAGACATGAATCAGGAAGAAATGATCAGCTTTATTGAGAAAAAGCTAGAGGAACGGGATCCTTTCTATCTTCAGGCAAGCTTGAAGGTGAGTGGAATTAACCTCAGTCCTGATGACCTCAGGGCCTTGCTGCTTGCCCGCGTTTAGTTGTCCTCGTTCTCAAACTGCTCCTCAATATATTTGATATGTGTTTTGCCATGTGGGGCTGGATTACCATCCTCATCCACGTTCACAAATACCATTTTATCAATGGTCAGAATGCTTTTTCTGGTGATCTTATTTCTCACTTCACAGCGCATGGTCAATGAGGTATTTCCGAAATCTGTTGCCGTAATCCCCATTTCAATAATATCACCCTGTTTTGCAGAACTTACAAAGTTAATCTCGGAAATGTACTTGGTAACCACCCTTGGATTGCCCAATTGGACAATGGCGTAAATGGCGGCTTCCTCGTCTATCCATCTGAGCAGGCTCCCGCCAAATAAACTCCCGTTTGGGTTTAAATCTTCTGGTTTTACCCACTTTCTGGTGTGAAAATTCATATAACTGGTTTTGCGCAAAAATACGCGTTTGGCACCTATAGAATCTCACAGGGGCGTAATAATGGAAAATGCTGTTGGACTATCGTCTTGGCTTTTTCTTCATCTGATGGTCTACTGAAAATGGCCCTGATCCAATTACCCAGAACAATACCAGTAATAACAATACAATCAGAGATAACCATAATTCCGAGTTGAGCATTGAAAATCCCCGGGATAGGTTAACAAAAAATACAGCGCATAAAAGGATAGGGATCTGTATCACTACCGCAAATCTGGTGAGCAGACCTATGGTGATCAGAATTCCACCTACAAGATGTACAAAGCCAACAATATGTACTGCCAGACTGGCCATCATTCCGGAAAAACCAAATACATTGTTTTGTAGCAACAGGTCCTGAAGAACAGCTGTATTGCTGACAATTGCAATTCCTTTGAAGAAAATAAGTAAGCCCAGGGCAATGCGGATTACATCCAGCCATTTGGCATGATGTACATCACCCCAGTGTTCAATTCTCTGAATAACAGTCATGATAAACCTCCTTTTTAAAAATGCTTATTGAAGTTAATCAGAAAAAATGAGATAATCAATAGTTTGTACGGTAACTCTAAAGTATTGCGGTATAATGTTTCTTTAACTGTGTTTGTCGTGAAATTATCAGTTAAACTCTTCTGCTGAAGTCTCTAAATAAATGTGATGAGGTTCGTTTATTTTCGTATGAAAAATAATTTATTTTCCTAAATTCCTCAAAAAACATCGGTTTCGTTTGAAACGATCGGATCCCCCCTTGTTGATATGGCTGAAAAAGTAGTTCAAAAAATAACGAAGAACCGTCTGCTGACGGAACGTAAACTCATTGATGCGGTTGGATCGATCATCAGGCAAAAAGGTTATACCGGCCTGGGGGTAAATGCCATTGCCAAAGAAGCGAAGGTCAATAAGAAGCTCATCTACCGGTATTTTAATAATGTAGAACAGCTGATCGAAACTTATGTGATTGAAAAGGACTATTGGCTTTCATTTAACAATAAGATCATCGATGAAATAGACCTTAAGAACAAAAAGAGCAGTCTGATTGAGAATTATGTATCCATCCTGGAAAAACAATTTGAATTCTTTTGGAATGAAGATGAAATGCAAAAAATCATTTTATGGGAGATTTCAGAACGGACGAGCCTGCTGGATAGCGTTTCTATGGTCCGTGAAGAATACGGAAATGCACTTCTGGCCTTATCTGATCCTTATTTTAAAAACTCGGCAGTGAGCATAAGGGGAGTTTCCGCTCTACTGGTTTGCGGGATTTATTACCTGGTGCTTCATGCTAAAAAAAATGATAGTACCATCTGTGGCCTGGACATCAACACGGAAGAGGGCAGAGCAGAAATTACGAAATCCCTCCGCCATATTATCGAATGGGCTTTTCAGGCCGGAAAAACTAAGATCAAGACTAACCGAACTGATCTACCTGATGCTGTAGAATAGCCGAAAATTCCGTTCTTGGGGGAAGGTTCAGGTAGGGATAGGTTACCTTTGACAGGTATAATCCCTGCGGATGGGCAGGAGTGATCAGTGTTGGGGTCCTTTTAGTAATCAGGTAATCCTCAAATTCATCTACGCTTAAGTCGCCCTTTCCAATTTTTAACAATTGTCCCATAATGATCCGGATCATTTTGCTGAGAAACCGGTTGGAAGAAATCTGGAAGCGCAGACGATCTCCGCTGGCATCCACAGTTAGCCCGGCCGACATGACGTTACAAATGGTATGCTCATACTTATCCGGACTGGTACAAAAGGGACGGTAGTCTTTGTATTGAGGCAATAAGGCTGCTGCCTGTTTCATTTTATCAACATGCAGGTCTTTCAATAAATAGAAGGAACTGAGGCCACTCAGGAAAGGGCTTTTATAGGTATGGATAAAGTAGTCATAGCAGCGCTGTACAGCGTCAAACCGGGCATGTTGCATACCGGACATAGGAATGATGTCAAAGATGGCAATACTGGCTGGTAAGAGCTTATTCAGCCTGAAAATAAGATCGAAATCCCAGGGCTGTTCAATGTCCATATGAAAAAAGAACTGACTGGCATGGACATGGGCATCTGTTCTTCCGCAGCCGTTGATAAAAACCGGCGTCTTCAGAATCTGAGTCAATGCCTGTTCCAGTACCCCCTGAATATTTAATATCCCGGGTTGTTTTTGCCAACCATTAAAATGAAGGCCATGATAGCCGATATGTACGAAATACCTCAATGTTCTATTTTCTAGCTCGTTTGTTTAACTCTTCTATCGGCATACTGAGCATCCTTCCTACAGGTTTTTTCCCTTTGTAAGTAATTACCCTTAACATTCCCGCATCTTTAGGCGGATTGAGTTTCTCTGTATATTTTGGGTAAAAACGATCCGGAAAAGAGTTGTCGAAACTGTAATAGATATCCAGTCCTTCAACCTCTGTACTCAATTCAATCAGTAACTGCCTGTCTGCAGATCTGCTCACTTTAAATATCGGATCGTATACGCTAGGTGCATATTTGGTTTCCGCAATGTCCAGTCTTTCGAAATGCTGTTCTACTCTTCCAAAGAAATTAACCCAGTTTTTCTTTTCCCTCGGTGACCATACGGATTCTGCAATAGCCATACCTCTCGGCCAGGTCATGTATTCGGCCTGTCTGATGTTATAAACTTGTTCTGTCCATAAATTTGCCTGTCCGCCTTTAATGTACTTAGGATCTACACCGGATGGAATGGGATCAAACTCATAGGATTTGCTTAACCTCAATGAAGCATATACTCTGGGCTCGGTAATGGCATCTGCCTGCATATAGTCTAAATAGGCATAGGTAGTTGGGCTCATCACCACTTCGTGTTTTTTCAAGGCAGCTTCAGTGCCATATTTCATGCCCCTCCAGCTCATTACTGCAGCACTGGGCGACATATTTCCATCGAGGATTTCATCCCAGCCCATAAATTTTTTGCCTTTGGATTCCACGATAGATTGTACGCGTTTTTCAAAATAGCCCTGAACCTGATGCATATTCTTTAAACCTTCCTTTTGCATCAGGGCCTTAATGGCATCACTCTTTTCCCAGAAATTAAAAGGGGCTTCATCACCTCCCATATGCAGGTATTCAAAAGGAAACAACGCTGCTACCTGTGTAATTACGCTGTCCAAAAAGCTATATACTTTTTCATTCGCCGGACAAAGGGTATTGTCTACCAATGCGGTTGGAGGAGCACCTCTGGACCAGTCCATAATCCTTTCCCCGGAACGGACCCGGTAGTTTTCTGCACCGGGAGTACAGGAAAGCTCAGGATAAGAGGCGATGGCAGCAAGACTATGTCCCGGAACATCAATTTCAGGAAGGATGTTTACAAATCTTTCCTGTGCATATTTTACCAGCTCCCGGATATCTTCCTGAGTATAATATCCACCATAGGTGCGGGGCTCATCTGGTCCCGGAGGACTGAAATTGCCGAATTCCCCGGTCTTTTTTACACTCCAGGCACCCACCTCGGTAAGTTTAGGAAAACCTTTGATCTCTATTCTCCAGCCTTCATCATCAGTAAGGTGTAAATGAAGAACATTGTATTTATAGCGAACCATCGCATTGATGTACTGCTTTACTTCTTCTTTTGTAAAGAAATGACGGGCAACATCGAACATTAAGCCTCTCCAGCCTACACGTGGATAATCGGTGATGTCTACGCAGGGACTTTTCCAGTTGATATCTTCTACCAGTTCCTTGCTTTCTATTTCTTTTGGAAACAGCTGGATCAGGCTTTGTGCCCCGTAAAATAAACCGGCTGCTTTATTGGCTTTAATCACAATATGACCGGAATTTACGGATAGCTGATAACCTTCGTTTCCTAATGCTGCATTTGCCTTATCATTTAAGACCAGTCTGATGGTTGCATTACCCGCAGAAGGATCGGCGCTGATGACCGAAACATAACTCCCTGTTGGTATGGAAAGCCGTTCCTGAAGGAAAGCCGTTACCTGTTTCAGTTCCGGATTACCTGGAGATTGTATGGTGACATTGGCAGGTAAAACGAAATGACCATCGTTTTTAACTACAGAAACAGGTTCAGGGATAATGGCAATTTCAGAAGGAATATTTGTTGATGCAGCTACTTCGGAAGTATTGCCGGATTCAGCAGCTATAGTCTGACTAAAAGCAACTGTGCTCATCAGGCAGCAGGAAAAAAACAGAAAAAATCTTTTCATAGAACTGGCTAACAGTATATTTCGAATTTTATAAACGGGCGCAATTTATCAATAAAAAGGCAAATAATCTTATTTAAGCGCATCCAGCACCTTGAACAGCTTCCTGCTGATGCCTGACCCGGAGTAATTGTTGATGTTGATGACAATGATGTATTTATTGCCGGATTTATCAGTGTAGTATCCGGCATATGCGGAAACATCATTGATACTGCCGCTTTTCAACTTCATCCCATTATTGTCGGGAAGGGATTTATAGAAGTCAGGGAACCAGTCTTCTTTCTGCGACTGAAACAATATGCTGGCCATACTTGTGGCAGTTACCCGGGTTGCGGGAGAAAGACCACTGCCATCCATAATGTTCATTGCAGCCCTGTCTAAACCTTTGCCTGCCCAGAAATTGATTTCGGCCTGTGCCCCGTTTTTTGTAGTGGCCGGTTTGCCGGACTTCCAGGCAATGGTCCTCAGGAGGTGTTCTCCATATAGGTTGACGCTTTTCTTGTTAAACCAATACACCATTTCGCTCAAAGAAGGAGAAGAGATCGTGAGTAACTTCTGACTGGCAGTTGGTAAGGTTTGTTGGTCAATTGCCAGAAGTCTGGCTGTTGTTACACCGGATTGAGTATTGATCCCGATGCTTTGCAGGGTATCCTGTAAACGAAAAGCAGCGTCAAACGCCGGATCGGGTAAGGCTGCGGAAACACCTGATTTAGAAATTCCCAATGCCCAGGTGCCACGGAGGTAGGCGGTATTGCCATAGGGTGGGAGATAGGCATAAACGTTATCTCCGGTTCCTTCTGAGCCTGCTTTCAGTTCGTTTACAAACTTAAGGTAGGGCATCTCCGGTACCACCTTTAAGACCGACACTTCGTTTTCTGCTGATCTGCTGGCTTTAAGGTGAATATCAAACTGATTTTCCCGCCAGCTAAGGGCAGAAGGACCGGCCCCATAGTAATTTCCTATATCCTGCCAGATCCAGCCATCAGGAGTGCTCTGACTACCCCATAAACTATCGTCTCCGATAATTCTGCCTTCAATTTTTTTTATCCCCGCAGCTTGTATGGCTTTCAGCCACTGATCCAGAACATGGGCTTCTTTACTGCTTTCGTATCTCCAGGAGCCCAGGGTTGGATCGCCGCCGCCGATAATAATCAGGTCTCCTTTTAAAGTTCCCTCTGTGGTAATACTTCCGCTGTATGCAAGTGTGGTCTGGTATTGAAAGTCTTTGCCAAGTATGCTGAATGCGGTAGCGGAGGTAATGGTTTTTAAAGTTGATGCCGTAGCGAGTCCGATATTTTCATTTTTACCGAATATGGTTTTTCCTGTGGTGGCATCGAGTACACATAAAGCAACAATCCCATATTTTGCCTGTGGATCTGCAATTAAGCTATTGTAGGCTTGTTCCAGTTTTTGCGCCGGGCTTTGTGCAAAGGCAAACTGCTGAATCATTAACAGGAATAAAATGGATATTTTTTTAGTGGTACTCATCAAAACAGCTTGGTTTAGTTTGGGTAATAACGAAAAAAGTGATGTACAGATTGCCTTGATTAGCTTTCCATACATCACCTGGTATTTTTTAAGAAGGATTAAATCAATCCTTTTTGTACTAAAAATTCAGCAATCTGAACGGCATTTGTTGCTGCACCTTTACGCAGGTTATCGGCAACGATCCACATGTTCAGTGAATTCGGCATAGATTCATCACGTCTGATCCTTCCAACAAATACTTCATCTTTTTCATGAGCATCTTTTGGCATCGGGTATTTCAGGTTGGCAATGTCATCTACTACAATAATTCCCTGAGTTTTTTCCAATAATTCTCTTACGTCAGCAAGATCGAAATCATTTTCAAACTCAATGTTTACCGATTCAGAGTGACCACCCATTACCGGAATACGAACAGTAGTTGCGGTTAAACGGATGCTGTCATCACCCATAATCTTACGGGTTTCATTGATCATTTTCATCTCCTCTTTTGTGTATCCGTTTTCTACGAAAACATCAATCTGAGGAATTACGTTTAAGTCGATCTGATATGGATATGCCATCGGGCCATCAATGCCTTTACGCTCATTCATCATTTGCTCTACCGCCTTTACACCGGTACCGGTTACCGACTGATAAGTAGAAACAACAACGCGTTTGATCTTATATTTATCATGTAATGGTTTTAAAGCCACTACCATTTGAATGGTTGAACAATTCGGGTTTGCAATGATCTTATCATCAATAGATAGTTCATGGGCATTCACTTCTGGTACAACCAGCTTTTTGGAAGGGTCCATGCGCCATGCAGATGAATTGTCAATTACGGTAGTACCTGCCTCAGCGAAACGTGGTGCATGTTCTAATGAAGTGCTTCCTCCAGCAGAGAATAATGCAATATCAGGTCTCATTGAAATTGCAGTATCCATGTTTACAATCGCGTACTTCTTACCCTTGAAAGTGATTTCCTTACCAACACTTTTTTCGGATGCAACCGGAATTAACTCGGTTAACGGGAAGTTACGCTCTTCTAACACTTTTAACATTACGGTACCTACCAGACCGGTGGCGCCTACAACTGCAATTTTCATTTTTTTAAATGGTTTTTTTAATCGTTTTTATTAATTTATATAGTATTCAGTTTTTATAATAAGTTCTTTATTCTCAATGGTCTGAGTAGATCTCAGATTTTTCAAATATGGTGATTTTTTTACGCTTTTTGTTCCCCAAGAACTTAAAACTTGCATTTTGATTTGTTTTTAACAGGTGATCTTTACCCTTTTATGTGAAATGATGCCGCAAAGACGAATTTCTGAACATAAAAAAGGGAAGTAGTTTTGTAAACCACTTCCCTTGATATTTTAAGATCTCTATTCTTAAATCAAATCGTGATTTACATGGTCAAAGCTTTTCTTAATGCTGATGAATGGATCCATGGAGAAGTTTTCCTGCTCTACGATCGCATGTTTCAGCCCGGCCTGCTTGGCGTGCTTGAAAATAGACTTGAAGTCGATACTTCCGCTACCTACTTCTGTATTGATAGAAGGTTTAGCTTTATCCATGTCTTTCACATGCCACATCGGGAAACGTCCGGGGTATTTGTTGAATAAAGCAACAGGATCGTTTCCTGATCTTACTACCCAGTACAAATCCATTTCAAATTTAACATTGTCTTTATCCGTTTCCTGAAGCATTACCTCATATCCGGTTCCACCATCATATTTTTTGAATTCAAAATCATGGTTGTGGTAAGCAAGCGTTAAACCTGATTTTTTACAGATTTCAGCAGCTTCGTTTAAGCGGGCTGCCACTTTTTTATAATCATCAAGGCTGGATCTTAAATTTTCTCCCAGCCATGGTACGGTCAGGTAATCCATACCGATGCCTTTTGCTCCTTCGATATTGATTTTTAAGTCGTCCTGATTGCCATCTTTAATGAAAGGATCCAAACCAAAATGCCCGCTAGGTGCTTTTAATCCGTTTGCATCTAGTAGACTTTTGAATGCTTTCGCGTCCAACCCCCAGTAACCGCCCTGAGCAGAATAACCATAGGTTTCTACTTCTTTATAGCCTGCTTTGGCTACCTGCTCGATTACTCCTTTAACATCTTTTCCAATCACTTCACGCAGGGTGTACAATTGAAGACCAACTGGTTTTGCTTTTGCAGGAGTGCAGGCAAATGAAGGGAGTACGATCGCTCCCGCCGCTGCAATTCCTACATTTTTTATAAATGTTCTTCTTGAATTCATAGCTTTTAGTTTATACGTCACAAATATTTACGGCATCTCTCAATGATTTGATTTTATCCTGGTATCTGGGAATAAATTCCTGTGCCAGGTAACCCTTAAAGCCTGTTGCAAGAATGGCTTTAATGATTGCCGGATAAAATAACTCCTGAGTATCGTCTATTTCGTTTCTTCCGGGTACGCCGGCAGTATGGTAATGAGAAATGTACTGGTGGTATTTATTGATGTTGGCAATCACATTTCCCTCATCAATCTGCATGTGGTAAATGTCGTACAACAGTTTAAAGTTTTCTGAACCCAGCCTTTTGGCCAGTTCAGCTCCCCATGCAGTGGTATCACATTGATAATCTTTATGGTCAACTTTACTGTTTAACAACTCCATTACCAATACTACATTGTGTTTTTCGGCAATTCCGATCACCTGCTTTAGTCCCTCTACACAATTTTTCCATCCGGTTTCATCGTCTTTTCCACGACGGTTTCCACTGAAACAAATCAATTGGGTATATCCTGCTTCGGCTACTTTGGGAATCATTTCTGAATAGTTTTTAATCAGGGTAGCATGGAATTTAGGATCATTCCAGCCATCAACAAGGTTGATCTCCGCGCCGTTACACATCGAAGAGTACAAACCATGTTTCTTCAATATATGCCAGTCTGCGGGACCTACAAGGTCGATTGCTTTCAATCCTATTTTTTTTGCTTCAATACATAAAGCATCTAAATCCATTCCACCGAAACACCAGCGGCAAACGGAGTGGTTTACGTTTCCTTTCAATGCAGTAGATTTATAAGATTCCATTGCAAAAGCAGGTAAAGCTGCCGATACGCCTAATGCGGCAGTTCCGGCAACAATACTTTTCAGTGCAGTTCTTCTGCTTAGTTCTTCGCTCATTAGTGATTCAGTTGGGCTTCCACTTTCTTTTTATCGGTAAAGAAAAGTGCAAACAATAAGAATACCACGAATGCAATTCCCGAAGGAATGATCCATACCATTTTCCAGTCAAACGAGCCATCAGCAAGTTTATAGGTGTCGGTGATCCAGCCTGCAACTTCAAAACCGATCAGCATCCCTACACCATAGGTAGCAAGGGTGATCAGGCCCTGTGCAGAGCTTTTATATTTTTCTCCTGCTGCCGAGTTGGTATAGATTTGTCCGGATACAAAGAAGAAATCATAGCAGATTCCGTGAAGGGCAATACCTAGGATCAGCATAAAGCTCAGATCGCTTGCATTTCCATAAGCAAATAGCGCGTATCGTATACCCCAGGCCAGCATTCCTACTAAAATGGTTTTCTTAAAGCCGAACTTGGTAAAGAATACCGGTAAAAGCAGGAGGAACAAGACTTCGGAAATTTGTCCGATGGTCATTTTTCCGGTTGGATCTTCCAAACCTACATTGGAAAGGAAGGGGTGTGCATTCTGATAGTAGAATGCCAAGGGAATACAAATCAGGATAGATGAAATAAAGAAAATCGCGAAATTCTTATCCTTTAATAGTTTCAAAGCGTTTAATCCCAGAATTTCTGAGACGTTTACTTTTTCACCTGATGCCACTTTCGGCGGTGTTTTTGGTAAAGCAAAACTAAATAAACCCAATACCAGTGAGGCGATTCCAGCCATTAGGAAAGTGTTTTTTAGCATTCCTGATTTTGCGGCTTCAGCGGTATCCCAGTGGAAAAAGAAACTGATTAACAAACCTGCAGCAATCCATCCGATTGTTCCCCATACCCTGATGGTCGAGAATTCTTTTTCAGGATCTTTCATTTGATTGAAAGAAACCGAATTGACCAGTGCCAGAGTAGGCATAAACAGAATCATGTAAGCCAGGACGTAAGGATAAAAGACATTGATGTCTGTGGCATTATACATCTGATACATCAGCACTGCTCCTATAAGGTGCAGGATTCCAAGAATCTTCTCCGCATTAAAATAGCGGTCAGCAATCAGTCCGATAATAAAAGGGGCAATGATCGCTCCCCAGGATTGGGTAGAGAACACTGATGCACTCTGGCCTCCGGTAGCGCTGAGATTATTCCCCAGGAAGGTGCCCAGCGTTACAAACCATGCGCCCCAGATAAAAAACTCCAGGAACATCATGGATGATAATTTGATGCGGTTGTTTAGGTTCATTTTTGGTTAGTTATATCTCGTTTTGTTTATCAATTATAGTTCTTTAATCAGGATGTTGCGGTACCAAACTTCGTTACCATGATCCTGAAGGGCAATCTTTCCGGATTTGAAAGTTGCAAAACCTTCCCAATTAGCAAATTTACTTCCTGCAATTAAAGCTTTAAACTGATCGTCCCACAGTGTGGTGCTGACGATTTTAACGCCGTTTAATTTCAATTCCAGCTTTCCGTTTTTGCTGATAATTTCTGCCGTATTCCATTCTCCAACCGGTTTTACGGGCTCTGAACTACTTTTAATCAGGTCATACAGGTCTCCCGAACGGTGTTTGGTGATCTTTCCGTCAGGATGACCATCATTGTCCAGTACCTGCATTTCTAAACCAGTACTATAGGTATTGGAATATTTAGCCTTGTCTTCATTAATGTAGAAAATGATTCCGCTATTGGCTTTCGGGGCTACTTTCCAATCTATTTTAAGGTGGAAATTGCTGTATTCCTTATCGGTTACCAGGTCTCCTCCACCTTCTCTTCCTGATTTAGGAACAAAATGAAGCGTACCATCTTCTACCTGCCATTTACTGCCTGCTGTAGTCTGGCCGTACGTATGCCATCCTGCGGTAGATTTACCGTCGAACAGTTTTGTAAATCCTTTTTTGCCAGATTGTGCTGTTGCAGATCCAATGATCGCAGTTAAGAACATGGCTGAGAAAATATATTGTTTCATAATTTTATCTTTTAGTTGAAATGAGGATTACCATCCTTTACGGTATTCGCGTTGTACGTATTGGTTTACCGCGTCAAAATTGGTGACTCTCATTTTGTCATTATCCCAAAGTAACTTGATGTTTCTTCCAGGGAAGCTGGCTTTGCCTTTATCGTTTTTCAACTGGATATCTGTAGCTCTGATGGCCAGGTTGGCCATTAGTAAAGCTTCTGTTAAAGGACCTGCAATGTCAAATGGAGAGCTGAGTTCTTTTTTACCATATCCGGCAATACAAGCCTCTACCCATTGTGCGTAGTGACCATCTGCTCCACCTTTAACGCGGGCAAGGCTTTCAGGTACCCTGATGTCTTTATTTTTGCTCAATGGTAATAAACGAGGATCTGCACTGTAAGTGCTGGCCATCATTTTTCCTTTTGTACCGATAAATAAGGTTCCGTTTCCACCGTCACCAAACACTTCGTTTGCTTCCAGTTCTTCCGGTCTTTCCGGTTGAATACCACCGTCCATCCAGTGAACTACCACATCGCCTTTAGTTTTATTCGTTTTCGGGAATTTTAAGGTCACGTGGCTTGATGGCGGACAACTGTCAGGGAAATACCCCCTTTTGAATTCATCCACATACACAGAGCCTACGCTCGCCTGAACTTCCGTAGCATATTTCAGGTTCAGCATGCTGAACGGAGCCTCT
Organism: Pedobacter steynii; assembly: GCF_001721645.1. NCBI lineage: Bacteria > Pseudomonadati > Bacteroidota > Sphingobacteriia > Sphingobacteriales > Sphingobacteriaceae > Pedobacter > Pedobacter steynii. The sequence goes on from NZ_CP017141.1 coordinate 1,947,447, forward strand.
AACAAGTGGCATCCCATATCGCCTAATGCGCCTGTACCATAATCCCACCAGCCTCTCCAGTTAAATGGAACTAATTTCTCCACATAATCTTTGTAAGGGGCAGTACCCAACCATAAATTCCAATCCAGATCACTAGGCACCTGTGCTTTATTTGCAGACCATGGAATACCTTGTGGCCATACCGGTCTGTCTGTCCATGCGTATACGGTATGGACATCCCCGATTAAACCTGCATCATACCATTCTTTCATCTGTCTTGGCCCGTCGTTAGATGCACCCTGGTTTCCCATTTGGGTAACAACTTTATATTTAGAAGCTGCTGCGGTTAAGGCACGTGCTTCATAAATATCGTGGGTTAAAGGTTTTTGAACGTATACGTGTTTCCCTAACTGCATGGCAGCTAAAGCCTGTATGGCATGACTATGATCCGGAGTAGAAACCGACACTGCATCGAAGTTCTTGGATTCTTTGTCGAACAATTCACGATAATCTCTGTAATATTTTGCTTTCGGGAATGCCTTTACACTGGCAGCTGCCCTGGAGTCGTGTACATCACAAAGGAAGCCGATTTCGGCCTTGCCACTCTTATAAAAATTAGCAATATCTGACTGTCCTTTACCTCCTGCGCCAATTCCTGCAATAATCAGGCGGTCACTTGGAGCGGTAAATCCTCTTCCGCCTAAAACATGACGGGGAACAATCATAAATGCAGTAGCTGCAACTGCAGCCGTTTTGAGGAAACTACGTCTTGACGTAGCGTCCTGGTTCTTGTTGGTTTCTTCCATGGTTTATAGGGTTGGTTCTGTGGTTCAGGTTATTTTTTCAGGGATAGAATGTATCTCACCATTTCTTTAGCATCATCTTTCGACAGACTGGCATGCGGTGTCATTGGAACTTCTCCCCAAACTCCCTTACCACCGGAAATGATTTTACCTGCCAATAATTCAATTGTTTCATCGTTCAGGCTGTATTTAGCGGCAATCTCTTCGTAGGTTGGGCCAATTACTTTGGTTACTTTATTATGGCAGCCGATACAATCTGCAGTAGCGATCAGTCTTTCTCCCGGGTGTTTTTCGGTAGATGCTGTACTGGTTGCAGGTGTACTTTCTGTTGTTGTGGCGGTGTTTGTTGCATTTGATTCCGGACTTCCGCAAGAAGCTAAGGCAAGAATAAAGCAGGCTAGAACAAATAGTGTGTGTTTCATTTTGTGTTGTATTAATTTATAGACCTAAAATTTTATTGTTGAAATCGTCATCTCCACCAGAAGCCGCAAAATCATCAAATGCCCTTTCGGTTACTTTAATGATGTGCTTACTGATGAGTTCAGCGCCTTCTTTTGCACCAACCTGTGCATCTTTGATCGGGCATTCCCATTCCATTACCGCCCATCCCTGATAATCGTATTGTGCTAATTTACTGAAAATGGTTTTGAAATCTACCTGTCCATCGCCTGGTGAACGGTATCTTCCTGCGCGGTTTGCCCAGCTTTGGTATCCGCCAAAGGTTCCTTGTTTGCCGGTAGGGTTAAACTCAGAATCTTTCACGTGGAAAGCTTTAATGCGCTCGTGATAGAAATCGATGTACTGGATATAATCCAGCTGCTGCAATACAAAGTGAGAGGGATCGTATAACAGGCAGGCACGGGGATGGTTATTTACTTTTTCGAGAAACATCTCATAGGTGATGCCATCAAAAAGATCTTCACCAGGGTGAATCTCATAACATACATCAACGCCACAATTGTCGAACTCATTCAGAATTGGCGTCCATCTTTTGGCAAGCTCAGTAAAAGCAGCATCGACCAATCCTTCTGGTCTTTGTGGCCATGGATGGAACATATGCCAAAGCAGGGAACCACTAAAGGTAGCATGGGCATTCAATCCCAGGTTTTGCGAAGCTTTAGCGGCATATTTTAATTGCTGAACTGCCCATTTGGTCCGTTCAGCAGGGTTATTCTTATATTGATCCGGTGCGAATGCATCAAAAGCAAGGTCGTAAGCCGGATTCACTGCAACCAGTTGTCCCTGAAGGTGAGTGGACAACTCTGTGATTTCTAATCCATGTGCCTGCACTTTACCTTTTAATTCATCTGCATAGGTTTTGCTCTCTGCAGCTTTTTGAAGGTCGATAAAGCGGGAATCAAGCGTAGGCATCTGGATGCCTTTAAAACCTAATCCTGCAGCCCATTCACAAATGGCATCCAGTGAATTGAAAGGGGCTTCATCTCCAATAAACTGGGCAAGAAAAACTCCGGGTCCTTTAATTGTTGTCATGATATTTATATGTTAAAATCAAACCACTTTTGATCAGATGCGGAGGAAGCTACCACATTTTCAATAAATGCCATTCCTCTTACGCCATCTTCTACTTTAGGGAAGTCGAGCATCGCTGCTGTTGGTTCTTCACCTTTACTGATCGCTGATAGTGTTAACGCAAAGTTTCTGTAAATATTTGCAAAAGCTTCCAGATAACCTTCCGGATGACCTCCCGGAACGCGGGTATTGTGTTTAGCGATATCAGAAAGATAAGGCTGTCCGGCGCGATAAATCTGTGCCGGCTGATCCAACCATTTTACGATTAACGTATTTGGTTCCATCTGATGCCATTCCAGGCCACCTTTTTCTCCGTAAATTTTTATTTTCAGTGCATTTTCTTCACCTGCGGCAATCTGAGATGCAATCAGAACGCCGTTCGCTCCATTGTCAAATTTCAACAATACGTTCCCGTCATCGTCTAATCCGCGACCAGGAACAACGATGTTTAAGTCTGCACAGAGTTTACTGATTTTTAATCCGGAAATGTATTCTGCCAATTGAGCGGCATGCGTGCCGATATCTCCCATACAGCCACTTTTTCCGCTTTTCTTTGGATCTGTACGCCATGCGGCACCAGCGTTTCCTTCTCTTTCTGTGAGGGTACTCAACCATCCCTGAGGATATTCTACCATTATTTTTCTAATGGCACCGATTTTTCCTTCTTTCACCATTTCTCTGGCTTGTTTTACCATCGGGTAGCCTGAATAGGTGTGGGTAAGACAAAGAATAAGGCCGGTTTCCTTAACTTTTTCCTGTAGTTGTTTTGCTTCTTCCAGGGATAAGGCAATGGGTTTCTCAATCACGACATTAAAGCCATGGTCAAGTGCCATCATTGCAGGAGCAAAGTGTGCAAAATTTGGGGTCACGATGGTAACGAAATCAATGCGTTTATCTGCAGGAAGCTGACTTTCTTTTTCAATCATCTCCTGGTAGTTCTCATAAATTCTATCGTCATCCAGGAAAAGTTCTTTTCCGGATTGTCTGCCTACTTCAGGATTTACGCTTAAAGCTCCGCAGCAAAACTCTACCTGACCATCCATATTTGCTGCAATGCGGTGAACGGCGCCGATAAATGCGTCTTTACCTCCACCGATCATGCCCATTCTCATCTTTCTGTTGTTCATCAGAATAATTTATTTTGTGTTGTTTTTATACTATCTAAACCGACTTAGCACGGCTTAAATATAAAACCTGCATGCCGTTTTTACAAGCATGCAGGTTTAATTTTAAAGGTTTCCTTTTTTAAGTTCATTAACTGCAAAATCACATGCCCTTGCGGTCAGTGCCATATAGGTTAATGATGGATTCTGACAAGCGGCAGAAGGCATACATGAACCGTCGGTTACAAATACATTTTTCACTTCATGCATCTGGTTCCATTTATTTAACACCGAAGTTTTAGGATCGTGTCCCATGCGGGCAGTACCCATTTCATGGATGGCCATTCCCGGAGTAGAGCCATTATCATAAGTATGTACATCTTTGATTCCTGCGGCTTCCAGCATTTCAGCAGCATCGTTCATCATGTCTACGCGCATTTTTTGCTCGTTGTCTTTGAATTCACAATCAATTGCCAAAACAGGTTGTCCCCATTTGTCTTTTTTGTTTTTATCGATGTAAACACGGTTTTCATGGTATGGAAGAGATTCTCCAAAACCACCTAAGCCCATGTTCCATGCACCCGGAACAGTCATCTGGTCTTTGAAGTCGCCACCAAAAGCAAGTTCAGCAACTTCTCCATGCCAGTTTCCGCGACTTGCACCACCCTGGTATCCAAAGCCTCTTACATAATCGCGTTTGTCATTGCCGATATTTCTGTATCTAGGAATGTAAATTCCGTTTGCCCTTCTTCCGAAGGTATATTTATCGTCGAAACCTTCTGCTCTTCCGGAAGCTCCGCAACGGAAATGGTGGTCCATCAGGTTATGTCCCAATTCACCGCTACCATTACCTAATCCGTTAGGGAAAATGTCTGAAGTAGAGTTTAACAACAGGAAGGTAGAACCTAAAGTTGATCCGTTAACGAATACAATCTTTGCATAATACTCAATTGTTTCTTTTGTTTCAGAATCGATGACAACTACTCCTTTTGCTTTTTGTGTTTCTTTATCATAGATGATGGTATTCACCAGAGAGAAAGGACGAAGCGTCAGGTTTCCGGTCGCTACTGCTGCAGGAAGGGTAGAAGATTGTGTGCTGAAATAGGCACCGAAAGGACAACCTCTGCTGCACAGGTTACGGTACTGGCATTTACCTCTTCCGCCATGTTCAACAGTTAAATTGGCAGTACGGCCAATGGTCATGATCCTGGATTTTTTCCATTTGTCTTCAATCCTTTTCTTCACATCTTTTTCCACACAGTTCATTTCCATTGGAGGAAGGAATTGTCCGTCAGGGAAGTGAGGATAGTTTTCTGCCTGTCCGCTGATTCCTGCAAATTTCTCTACATAATCATACCATGGGGCAATGTCTTTATACCGGATCGGCCAGTCTACACCGTGCCCGTCTTTTGCATTGTCTTCGAAATTCAGGTCACTCAAGCGGTAACTCTGACGGCCCCACATCAATGATTTTCCACCTACATGGAAACCACGGTACCAGTCAAAACGCTTTACTTCAGTATAAGGACAGTCGTGGTCATTTACCCAGAAGCTTTCATTGAATTCCTGATAAGGGTAATCTCTTTTTTGCACAGGGTGTGACTCTTTTTGTGCTTCTGTTAATCTTCCGCGGTGTTCGAATTCCCATGGCTTTTTCATCGCCGTGGTATAGTCTTTAATATGTTCAACGTTTCTTCCTCTTTCCAGAAGTAAAACTTTCAAACCTTTTTCGGTTAATTCTTTTGCAGCCCAGCCGCCACTGATTCCTGATCCTACAACAATCGCATCATAAGTATTCTGCGCCGTTGCCTTTGTATTTAAATTACTCATTGTCTAATTGATAAAAGATTTATGCCCAAACTTTTTGACCCGGTTTTAAGTCCACACAACCGTCGTAACGGCCAGGGATTTCTACATAGGCCAAGGCCTTGGTAGCACCGATCTCTGAGGTGAAGTAACCCAATAAGGTTAAATCCCTGATGATTGCAAAGAACTGAGGAGCTGTTTTCTCCTTCTCCTTAGGGGTCATTGCATTTCCGGGAGCTTCTTTTTCAGACTTTTTCTGAATAACGTTTTCTTTTTGTTTTTCTAAAGCATCTTTTTCCACTTTACTTGCTGCAATGGTGGCTTCACGAACTTTGTTTAAAAGTTCCTGACGCTGTGCTACAGAAATTTCGAGGAATGATTTTTTAAAGGTGTCTTTTGATTGCTTCTCCAGATCTTCCAGACCCTTGGTGAATGCTTTTTGAGCATCTGAAGGGTAGCAATCTTTGACCATCATGGCGATAAATGGTCCTACTCCAGCTTCTTTAGCCCCAGGTGTACTTGTGGTAGGGATAATGATGTCAGCTACTTCAGTAATTAATTTTTCCTGATCAGCAGAAAATAAATTACCGGCAGTTGTTGTGGATGGTGAATTGCAACTCTCTAAAAATACTCCGATCGTAGTTGCAGATAATGCAGCCCCCATTAAAAAGGCGACACTCTTCACTGCTTCTCTTCTGTCCATATTAGGCGGTTTAGGTGTTTATATGTGGTTAAAGTGTGTTTTGTTTTGTAATAATAAGCAAAAATTAATAGTTAGTGTCATAAATACACGTTAATTATAAATATATAATGTTTTTGTTACTTAATCAATTTTTATCTTGACTCTTTTGAAATGAGAAAGAGAAATTTTCGGGTGGTTTATTGCCGGTATTCGTGTCCTGATGCTTAGAAAAAACGGATAAATGCCGATAAATCATAAACATTTTATATAGGTTTGTTACGTTTTTTTAACTTTGTCAAAATCCAAATAATTCATGATTGAGAAAATATTAGTATTGGGCTCTAACGGTCAGATCGGCACTGAACTGGTAACCGCCTTACGTAACACTTACGGTGAAAATAATGTAGTTGCCTGTGACATTCGCAGACCTGATTATGACATCAAGAACTCGGGACCATTTGAGTTTGTGAATGTGCTTGAGAAAGACATTCTAAACAACATTTTTCAGAAATATAAACCTACACAGGTCTATTTACTTGCTGCATTGTTATCGGCTACAGGTGAACAAAATCCTAAACTGGCATGGGATCTGAATATGAATGGTTTACTTAATATTTTAGATCTTGCTATCACTTATAAAACGGCTAAAGTATATTGGCCAAGCTCTATCGCTGTATTCGGACCAAATTCACCTAAAGTGAATACGCCTCAATATTGCGTGATGGACCCCAATACAGTATATGGAATTAGTAAGCTTGCAGGTGAACGCTGGTGCGAATATTATAACCAGAAATTTGGATTGGATGTACGCAGTATCCGTTATCCGGGATTGATCAGCTGGAAAGCAGCTCCTGGAGGAGGAACGACGGATTATGCGATCCATATTTTCCATGATGCTTTAACAAAAGGAAGTTATGCTTCTTTCTTAAATGCAGAAACGGAATTGCCAATGATGTATATGGACGATGCTATCCGTGGTACCATCCAATTAATGGACGCGGAATCAAGTAAAATCTCCATCCGTTCCAGCTATAACTTTGGAGGGGTAAGCTTTACGCCGGAGGTTTTAGCTACAGAAATCAAAAAACATATTCCGGATTTTAACTTAACTTACAAGGATAATGACCCACGTCAGGAAATTGCCAATAGCTGGCCACGTTCTATCGACGATAGCTTTGCGCAGCAGGACTGGGGATGGAAACCGGAGTTTGACTTGTCAAAAATGACGGTAGACATGTTGAAAAACTTGCAAAATAAATCATAAGTAAGGGAAATCCTTAAATAAAATATACAATGGGAAGAGCATTTGAGTTTAGAAAAGAAAGGAAATTTAAGCGTTGGGCAAAGATGGCCGTTCAATTTACCAGGATAGGTAAAGAGATCGTAATGGCGGTTAAGGATGGTGGTCCATCACCGGACACCAACTCACGTTTACGGACAGCAATCCAAAATGCGAAGGCGGTAAATATGCCTAAGGATAGGGTAGATGCTGCAATTAAAAGAGCCTCCAACAAGGACGAAAATGGTTACGAAGAGTTTGTTTACGAAGGTTACGCACAACATGGTGTCGCAATTCTGATCGAAACAGCTACTGACAATACGAACAGAACGGTGGCGAATGTGCGCAGTTACTTCAATAAAACAGGTGGTACTTTGGGTAAAACAGGTTCCCTGGATTTCATTTTCAGCCGTAAGTCTATCTTCCGTTTCTTACCGGGAGAAAAAGATCTGGAAGAACTGGAGTTTGAATTGATTGATGCAGGTTTAGAAGAACTATACCTGGAGGCAGATGAAGAAGGAAATGACATCGCAGTAGTACAAACTGCTTTCGAAGACTTCGGAAAAATGCAAAAGGCATTAGAAGATACTGGTGTGGAAATGAAAAGCGCAAAATTAGAGCGTATTTCTCAATCCACTACCCCAATTACTGAAGAGCAGGCTGTTGATGTATTTAAGCTGATTGATAAACTGGAAGAGGACGATGATGTTCAGGCGGTTTATCACAATATGGCCGACTAATTAACGCTGTTTCTGATTAGAAAATAACCAGGGCAATAGTTTGGGATCTGCAAAGGCAGCGTCCCAACTGTTGTGGTTGGCATTCGGATACAAGGTAAGCTTCGGCTCTTTTCCCAGAACCTTTAGCTGGTCCGAAATGATGGTAGACAATACTACAGGTACCACATCATCTTTTTCTCCATGAAAAATCCAAAGGGGAATATTTTTATACTTCTGAACATTCGCTACATGATCACCTCCACAGATGGCGAAGGCTGCTGCAAACAGCTTCTTTTTTCTTCTCAGTAATTCATAGGTCCCCATTGCGCCCATTGATAAACCGCCCACATATACCCGTTTTTGATCTACAAAGGGTTTATCCATAAAATTATCAATCATACCGAGTAAGGCATGCATTGCTTTGGTTGGTCGTCCACCTTTCTGAAAATTAAAATTGCGCTTCCCTTGCGCATCCATTCCGAATTCTACATTTGCCCAGAAGCTGTTTTCTGCACATTGCGGGAATACGATGATGGCAGGGAACTGCTTGCGGAAATCATCTTTAAGAAAGAGCTTTGCGCCATGGGTCAGTTGCTTTTGGTTGTCCTGCCCACTTTCTCCTCTTCCATGTAAGAAAAATAGAATGGGATATTTCTTATTGGCATTAAAGTTTTCGGGGAAGAGGATGCGGTAATAAATGCTGTCCTTTCCTTTGATATAGTTTCCTTTATCATATTTTTTTAAATCCTGGGCTTTGATAGTCAGACCAGAAATCAGCAGTATCGTCGAAATTATTAATGTTAGGCGGCTCATGTTCCAAAATTAAACAATTTAAGAATCATTTAAAAAAAATAAACCCTGGCGGCATTTATGCCGTCAGGGTTTATCGCCGGATTGAAATCCTTAAAGGCTCAATTGGAAAGAGGCTTCTGAGTTATCTCTCGAATTCGTTCCGATGAATATTTTAAAATCACCAGGTTCTGCAACAAATTTCAGATCTGCATTGTAAAACTTCAGGTCTTCTATGGAAATTTTGAAACTGACGTCTTTACTTTCTCCAGCCTTGAGGCTGATCTTTTGAAAACCTTTTAATTCTTTAACCGGTCGGGTAGTGCTGCCAACCAGGTCTCTGATGTACATTTGAACCACTTCTTTACCTTCCACTGCACCGGTATTTTTAACGGTGATGGTTGCGGTAATGGTTTCTCCAGCCTTAAAGTTGGTTTTACTCAGCTTAAGGTTACTGTAATCAAAGCTGGTGTAACTCAGGCCGTATCCAAAAGGATACAGTGGTTCATTGCTGACATCCAGATAGTTGGAGCGGAATTTAGAGAACCATTTACCTTGTTCCAACGGACGTCCTGTATTTTTCTGGCTATAATAAAGTGGAATCTGACCAACGTTTTGTGGAAAAGTAGCAGTTAGTTTTCCTGATGGGTTTACTTTTCCGAACAATACATCCGAAATGGCATTTGCAGCCTCTGTCCCGCCAAACCAGACATTTAAGATCGCAGGTACATTTTCATCTTCCCATTTCAGGGTTAAAGGTCTGCCCGTGAACAATACAAGAACTACTGGTTTTCCTGTTTTCAATAGTGCCTGCAACAATCTTTTTTGAGGCTCAGGGATATCCAGATTTGTACGGCTGGAGCTTTCCCCACTCATCTCAGAGCTTTCTCCAAGGGCAGCAACCACCACATCAGATTTTTGAGCCGTTGCAACGGCTTCATTGATCATTTCTTCTTCAGATCGGTTGTCTCTTGGGATATCACGGCCAAACATGGTCGCTCTTTTCTGATATTCCGGGTCTGTCAATAAATTGGCACCCATGCTGTGTAAGATTTTAAGATCAGCACCTGCATTGGCTTTTAGTCCATCCAAAAGAGATATGGTGTTTTTTAAATCACTGTTTACGCTCCAGGTTCCCGGCATATTGCTTCCTGTATTTGCCAGTGGTCCAATCAGGGCAACAGTGCCTGTGTTCTTTAATGGCAGGATTTGCCCCTGATTTTTTAACAGTACAAAACTTTGGCTGGCGGTTTCCCTTGCTACCTTCAGGTGCTCCGGCGTAAGAATTTCATTTTTTGCGCGTTCTTCGCTGCAGTAACGGAATGGGTCGTCAAATAAGCCTAATTTATATTTTGCTTCCAGAACAAGACGGCAGGCATTGGTGATTTGTTGCTCTTTCACTTTGCCTTCCTGAACGGATTTTTTAAGGGTGGTCAGGAAGCCTTCCCCTACCATATCCATTTCTACTCCTGCATTTATTGAAAGCGCAGAAACAGCTTGCAGATCGCCCAATCCATGGTCGATCAATTCATTTACTGCAGTATAATCGGTTACTACAAAACCATCAAATCCCCATTGCTTACGCAGCAGGTCGGTCATTAACCATTTGTTTGCGGTAGCAGGAACGCCATTAATGTCGTTGAAGGAAGTCATCACACTTCCTGCACCCGCATCAACTGCAGCTTTATAGGGAGGTAAGTATTCATTGTACATTCTATTCAGACTCATGTCTGTGGTATTGTAATCTCTTCCCGACTCAGCGGCACCATAAAGGGCAAAGTGTTTTACACAAGCCATCATGGTGTTGTATTTTGATAAATCATCACCCTGATAGCCTTTGACCATTGCTTTTGCAATTTCTGAGCCCAGATAAGTGTCTTCTCCTGACCCTTCAGAAATTCTTCCCCAGCGAGGATCTCTGGAGATATCTACCATTGGGGAGAAGGTCCAGTTCAGACCATCGGCAGTGGCTTCAACGGCAGCAATTCTGGCCGTTTTTTCGATGAGTGACATATCCCAGCTGCAAGACAGGGCCAGTGGAATAGGGAAAGTGGTTTTATAGCCATGGATCACATCCTGGCCAAAGATGATCGGAATCTTTAAGCGGGTTTGATTTACTGCAATCTCCTGCGCTTTACGGATGCGGGCAGGGGTGGTGAGAGAGAAAATTCCGCCTACCTGTCCGTTTTTAATTTTACTTTCTACACCTGTGCTGACCACAGAGCCTGTGGTAGCTTCTCCACCAGTCAGCAGATTCAGCTGTCCGATTTTTTCTTCCAGTGTCATTTTTGAAAGGAGATTCTTAATAAAAGTATTCATCTTTTGATCGGTCGCTGTTACCGCTTTCTTTTGTTGTGCAAAGCCAGAGCTCAGACTAAAAAGTGCGGCCAGAAAAAATAAGTAAGTCGCTTTTCTCATTATCATTGTTTTATGTGTGTTTCTTTATTTTATCAGATAAGGGGTGATTGCTTTAATCCATATGGCATAGCCGGCCGGATTCATATGTAACATATCTTCCAGAAAAAGTTCCGGGCGAAGGGCATTGTTGTGCAGCATTTTTGAATTGACATCCAGGAATTGAGCATTTTTATAATGGCTCATGTATTCTTTAATCAAGGCATTCGTATGGGTATTTGTCGCGGCGAACCTGGTTCTGGATGGGCTGTTTTTTATAGAGAGATATAATACCGGAAGATCCGGGTATTTGTTTCTGATATTGGTGAAAAAGGTGGCAAATCTGTTCAACGTTTCCAGTGCAGTTGTTCCATCCATAGCAATGTCATTCTCCCCACTGTAGATGACGACCTGGCGAGGTTGATGGGGATACACAAGGTCTGCAATATAGTAGTTTGCCTGAGCAAGTGTGGAACCGCCAAACCCTCGGTTGATGGCATGGTAGTCTTTAAATACGGTCTCCAGATCTTTCCATTTCTCAAATGAAGAACTCCCTACAAATAAAATCCCGTTTTTCGGAGGCATGGAGATGCTGTCTTTGTGTTTGAATTCCTGGATCTCTTTCCAGAAAGCCGGTTTTTCCTGTGCTGTAGCCGTTCCGTAGCCAAATGTTAATAAGATCAGGAAGTAATAAAATCGCTTCATGCGGTATTGTTTTTTATTGATCTGTGGTATTCTTTATTTAATTAACTGCCTGCACTTTTGTCCGCTCTGAAACGCCACTCTCATTGATGGCTTCGATGCTGTAGTAATAGGTTTTTTCTTTGTCCATTCCTTTAAACCAGTATTCGTTAGCGTTATGAACCATAATGCAGTTGTATAGTTTATCCGGGTCTGTTCCCAGGTAAATGTTGTACGCATAGGCATCATCAGACATTTGCCATCTGATCCATGCGCTGCGTTTGTCTTTTTCTGTTCTCAGGATGATAAAATCTTTGACCGGTGCGGGTTTGGAAAGATTGCTGTTTCCAAAAACACGCAAGCCGCTAATGGCAAATTTGCCGGTAGGCATATGGATGTTTTCCAGTTTAATAAACCTTGCTTTAACCGGTTTTTCCAGTTCGATATAATCATGCGGCACATCTTTTTTATTGCTGCTTTTATCTGTAAGGATCTTCCAGCTTTTTCCGTCGGCGGAATACCAGAGTTTATATTGATGATAAGTACCTTGTTGTTTCCCCAGGAAAGCGGCATCCTGATCTGCATAGTTGATCTGTACCGCATTGACGGTGGAAAGGTTGCCCAGGTCTGACTGGATCCATTCTCCCTTTTGATCAGAGGAAGCGCTCCAGTAGGTTCTGATGTTTTCATCAACAGCATTATTGGCACTATAGTTTCCTAAGGTTGAAGATACGCTAACCGGCTTGTTGTAGTTCAGCAACATCCATCCGGTAAAGCCACTTTTTAGATGGTCTGTAGCTTTATTGGGCAGATAGTGGGGGTAATCTCCAAAAGCAGCATCCATATACATCACATCGTTCTTATCAAAGCCTGCAGGCCAGATGCCAATTCGTCTTTCGAAGTTGTTTTTGGTGCTCAGCACCACGGTAGAAACATGCCAGTAATTTTTCCAGTTGTCCTGAAACGTCGCACCGTGACCCGCGCCACGGGCAAAGCCACCGGGTTTGTAAGAGAAGGGCAGTGACTGGTGTTCAAATGGACCCAAAGGGGTTTTTCCAATCGCCACACCGTCGGCATAACCACTGAATTCTGTTGCAGGAGCACCGTACTGAAGGTAGTATTTACCGTTATGTTTGGTCATCCAGGCCCCTTCCATAAAAGGATCAAGGAAGGTATTGTCCAGGTATTCTCCGAAACGTTGCCAGCCAAAGCGGTCCGGGTTCAGGAGTAAAAGTTCTTTTCTGGTTCCGATGGGCTGGAAGGTTTTCCGGTTGAGTTCTACGCCATACAGTGGGTAAACATTGCTGCTGCCATTGTACATGTAGAGCTTTCCATCATCATCTAGAAAATGAGCCGGATCCCATCCCCCGATGTCAAAGTCATGAACGGCTTCTTTCCAGTCGTTTCCTTTAGGATTGGTACTCATCCAGATGGGAAAATTACGGGAATAGGTAGAACCGAAAACGAGCATGGTATCGCCTTGAATCCATACAGATGGGGCGCAAAGGTCGTCGTATACTTTATGCTCGGGTCTTAAAAAGGACTTGGAAACAAAGGTCCAGTCGTTAAGATCCGGACTCCACCAATAGCCCCATTGGTTGGTGGAAAATAAATAGTAATCCCCTTTGTAGTTGACGATTACCGGATCGGCTGTAGCCCGGTGTTTCCCCTGAGTAGCAAAGTTGGGAATAGGGGTATATCCATAATCCAGATTAACCGGATTGCAGTAAGTCTGAGGCTGCTGCTGCGCCAATGTTAACAAGCTTTGCAAACTACAAAGCAGAAAAATAGCGAGGGACTTTCTAATCAGCATAGGGTATAATTAAATGTTTAGCCAATATCGGTTTAGTTAAATATTCTGATGTCAGCACAGCTTACACATGCAAGGGCCATGCCGTTGGCAACCAGTCCTGTAACGTGTGATTGATGTTCCCAATAAATCCACATATCATGTGCACCTCCTGTAGAGGTCAGACTCACATTATAGATGTCATTATTGGCTGGCAGATATCCAAGCACAATTGGGTTGGGTGTATTCGGAGGGAGGAAATAAGTAACATGACCTCCCGATGTGGTATTCCATAATTGTACGTATACGCCATCTACGGTACTGTTTCTAGCCATTAAAGGAATCGGAGCCTGGCTGCTTTTAACTGACTTTGAATTTGCTTTTAAGACCGTTTTTTTATGATTTTTTGCAAAAGAATAATTTGTCGGATTAATAAGAATGGTGGTTAATAAAATTACGGTTAAAATACTGAGGATTCTTTTCATGATTTTAGATTTAAAGTTTAAATAATATGATAAAGGCTAAACATTTGTAAATTGAATCCCCCGATTCTATAAGTTACCTGGTTGCAGCTGAGCTGAACTCTAATTTTTTTAATCCTTTCTGTACGTCCGGGCTACTCATAAACAACTTCCATAATAAGCCGCTCCGGTAATTCTCTATCATGACAATGATAGGTCCCTGATCTATGGCAAGATGAGATTTTGCCACCCAGTTGTGTTGCTCACTGAATGCATCTGCAAACCCGTACTCTGTCCACAAGTGATCTCCCATGTCTTCATAAAAATGTCTTAATGCCTGCATAGAGTATTCCGGGGTATAAGGAAATGCAGATAAAGCTGCCGTGGGAGTAATGACACCCAGGTCTTCCGTTGGAGAATGTGCCGCATAGCCCTGCCAGCTATCGCTTGCTGTTAAACCCCAGCTTTTTGCGCTGTACCCTTTGTAATTTTTAGGATTTTCTATACAATAAGCTCTATTGATCAGTGTATGATTTTTGTTCTGTTCCCAGTAATCAGCATACTTGTCTTTCAGACCTCTCGGATCAAGGCCGAGATAGGAATAATGAGAAAAGAATAGTGGTCCCCCACCGTCAAATCCAAGTGGAAGTGTAATGTCATTAAATTTCTTACCATTGAAGAAGGTATTGCTCATTGCCCATCCTTCATCGTATACCTTCTTGCTAATCGCGTGTTTTGGAGAGGAAGCTGCCAGGATATAAGTGATCAGGCATTCGTTATAGCCCCTGATCTGATGGTTCATACTCCAACCATTATTAGGACTCCAATGCCAGTAAAGTACGTTTTGATTCTGAGTGAACCAGTCCCACTCAATGCCTTCCCACATCCAAAGTATTTTATTCCTGATGTCTCTTTCTGTCGCATTATCTGCATTGTAGTATTGACGTGCAGTAAGCAATCCCTGGAAAAGAAAGGAAGTTTCTACGATGTCCGCTCCATCGTCCTTCGGACTGAAACGTATGGTTTTTCCGGTTTCTCCATTTAACCAATGAGGAAATGCACCATGAAACATATCTGCTTTCCAAAGGAAGTCTACGATTTTTTTTGTCCTGGTAGCGGCTTGCTCGCGTGTGATGAATTTACGCTCTGAAGCAACAATAGTTGCCATAATGCCAAAACCGGTACCGCCTGTGGTTACCACTTCATTTCCGTATTCAAAGGCTACGTTGCTTCTTTCCCTTGCCATTCCGCTAACCGGGTGTGCAAAGTCCCAGAAATAGCGAAAAGTTTGTTTTTGTACGAGATCCAGTAACTGGTCGTCGGTTAAATTCTTTTTTATGCTTAATTCAGGTTTTATACTTTCTGTATTTTTCTTTTGTGCATTGGCATTGCTTCCCGAGCCCATAATCAAGACCAGCAAGAGGGAAGTAATGGAATAGAGTTTTAGTTTTGACATGAAAGAGTGATTAAAAAAAGGCTGCCGGCCTAACCCCGGCAACCTTTAAAAATTGATATTTGAAATTATCTAGTAACCTGGGTTCTGAGTTAACAGGTTTCCACTAAGCTGGATTTCCGTATCGGGAATTGGCCATACTTCATTTTTATTTGCTTTCCAACCTTTAACACCGAATACCTCGCTGCCTCTTCCCTGGCGGATTACGTCGAAATAACGGTCTGACTCCATAGCCAGTTCGACTCTTCTTTCGCGGTAAATGGCATTACGCAATGCAACTTTCTCCGTAACGGTTACATCAGGAAGGATGGCTGAGTTTCCTCCTCTTGCTCTTGCTCTCACTCTGTTTAACGAGGATAATGCCTGAGTAGGGTTGCCTAATTCGTTCGCTGCTTCGGCATTCATCAGTAAAATATCTGCAAATCTCAATACCCTGATGTTTTGTTGAGCACCTTCATTAAATCCACTAACTTTTGTATTAAAAGGCACGTAAGATTTTTGATTGTACATCTCATTGGGAACATTAGTTGGGATAACGTCTCCTTGCGGAGTGGTTTCTCCTTTAAAAAGAATGGTTGCATCTCTTCTTGGGTCGCCAGCTTCAAAAGCTCCGGCCAATACAGTTGAAGGTGTATTGAAACCCCAGCCCATATGTCCGGCTACACCTTGAACCTGGCTATATTGAGAATTGGATGCATCTCTGTTTTTAAGATCTAAAGTGGCCTGAACCTCGAATAGCGATTCAATATTGTTTTCACTTTCTTCGCGGAAGACCTTTTCAAAATTAGGGGTTAAATTATAGCCCATTCCCATCACCTGATTGGTTAATGCAAGCACATCTGCCCATTTATTCTGATACATGGCTACTTTTGCCTGCATACCTATTGCTGCTCCTTTGGTGGCACGACCAAGGTCGTTTGCGGAATAAGAAGGTGGCAAAACTGCTGCCGCGTCTTTTAGATCCTGCTCTATCTGGGCGTAAACAGTAGCTTTAGCCGTTCTTGGGATGTTGTATTCTGACGCATCTTTTGGTACCCTTAACCTTAAAGGGACATCTCCGTAGGCTCTTACTAATCTGAAATAAGAATAGGCACGTACAAATTTTGCCTCGGCAAGATAACGTGCCTTCAGTGCTTCATCCATTGTAATTGCAGGAATGTTATCCAATACCTGATTGCAAAGATTAATATTTTGGTATTGTCCCGTCCAGAAATCCTGCAGGGTGCCGTGGGTTGATGTTACCGTGAAGGTATCATAAAGATTAAAGAAGGTGGCATCAGCTGCTGTGCTTCCTTTGTCTGCTTCATCCGATCCGGTACTTTCAATAGCAATGGCATTAAAAGCAACGTTGTTCCAGCTACGTAAATTTGCATAGATTGCGTTAACGCCTTTTGCTGCATCTTCTGGTGTTTTCCAGAATTCTACTGCAGGTTGTTTGGCTTGAGGGTCTACATCAAGGAAACTTTTCTTACATGAAGAAGTGAGTGTTACAGCGGATAATAGGGCAGCTGCACACCAGATTTGTATATTTTTATTGATGGATGTTTTCATGTTTGTCGAGATTAAAAAGTAAGGTTCAAACCGAAATTATAAGTTGCATACAATGGGTAAACATTGATGTCAACTCCTGCATTGGTTGGTGTTCCTCCAACTTCTGGGCTGAAGCCTCTGTAACCAAAAAGGTTAACGGCGTTCTGAGCATTGGCAAAAAATCTTAATTTTTGCATTTTCCATTTAGAAGTCAGTTCGCGGGGCAGGGTATATCCCAACTGAATGTTTCTCATACGGATATAAGCACCACTCTCTACATAAAATGAATTTGTGGCAGTATTCCTACGACCTGCTAAATCTGCTGAAGGGTAAGTATTGGAAGTCCCTGGACCAGTCCAACGGTTTTCATACATTTTCTTTGTGTAGTTTTCATTACCGAATCTGGCACTTAGGTTTCCATTATAAACCTCTACCCCAGCTACTCCTTGAATATCCAGAGTAAGATCGAAATTTTTGTAGGCGAAATTGGTATTCAGACCATAACTGAATTTAGGATTTGGATTGCCCAATACGACCTTATCTTTTCTATCGATTACGCCATCACCATTCTGATCTGTGTACCTGAAATCACCAGGTCTTGCATCAGTCTGAGCTGAAGCCTGTATTTCTTCAGCGGTTTGAAAGATACCTTGTACCTGGTATCCAAAAAACTCACCAATTGGTCTTCCAGCAATGGTTCTGGTAGCCAGCTCACCACTGGTTAATCCTGAACCGCCTTTATAAATCGCGTTATTACCGGAAGTTACATTTAAAACTTTGTTATTGTTTATTCCCAGGTTTCCGCTGATGGTATACTTAAGTCCGCTTTCGGTCTGATCTGACCAGGAAGCAGTTAACTCAAAGCCACGGTTTCTAAAGTCTGCCTGATTACCAATAAGCGTGCTGTTCTCCGTTCCTAATGAACCTAAAACAGGGATGTCAAATATGGCTTGTTCTGTTTTTCTGCTATAGTAATCGGCTTCAATGTTTAGTTTATTATCCATGAAACCCATTTCCAGACCAATATCTGTTCCTGCGCTTCTTTCCCAGAAAAGACTTGGGGGAACAATCATCCGGATACTTGCACCGGTATTGGCGATGTTATTTCCGTAATAAGCGATTAACTGGGCAACCTGAGAGACGGTTAATGTGGTTGGATTGAATGGAATCCCCGCATTACCTACTTTACCCCAGCTTCCACGCAATTTTAAATTACTGAAGATTTTCTGATTTTTCATGAATTCTTCATTGCTGATTACCCATCCTGCTCCTACAGAAGGGAAATAACCCCATGGATCACTTCCGTAGAACTGGGAGGCACCATCTGCTCTCATAGACGCATTTAACATGTATTTATTGTTAAATGAGTAATTCACTCTTGCAAAATAAGAAGCTAGTCTGCTTAAAGAACCAGTATTCTCAATTAATCTGTCGTTACCAAGATCTAAATATAAATCACCTTCGCTGCTAAAAGGAACATCTAATGCCGATCCTTTTATCGTATTGCTCTTAATCTGTTGGGCAGTCTGACCGGCAAGAACGGTTAGGTTATGCTCTCCCCATTTATTGTCGTAGGTAAGGGTATTCTCTAAAATCCAGTTCCTGTTCTCAATCCTGTCTATAGAAAGCTTACTGTTGGTTGATCGTTGTGCCAGAGTTGCTTCATATTTAGGGATGTATGCTCTTTTTTCTTCTTGAGAGAAATCTCCACCTGCACTTGTTTTGAAAGTAAAGTGTTTAGCAAACTTAAGCTCTGCAAAGATATTTCCTGTGGCTCGGTAGATTTTAGTTCTTTGATTGAAAAAGTCTAATGTTACCTGTGGGTTAACTGCACTTCCATTACCTAGTTTAAAATCACTAGGGTCTCCATAAACTCCTGGTGATTTAAATACAGGGACAACCGGTGATGCAGAATAAAAATCACGGAAAATAGCATCTGGGACATCTTTGGAGTCGCTGGCTGTTCCGGTAACATTATAACCTATTTTAAGTGCTTTAAAGATTTGATAGTCGTTGCTTAAACGTGCAGTATATCTTTTATAATTGTTTTTCTTAACGATCCCATCCTGATTCAGGTAACCCAGAGAGAAGTTATAGCTGGATTTTTCTGTTGCTCCATTAACTGAGATCTGATGATTGGTTACCAATGCATTTCTTAGTCCTTGTTTATACCAATCTGTGCCTTTACCGAGGTCGGTGTTGTTGAATACGATCTCTTGGCCAGGAACATTCTGAATTTTGGCAGCTTCATTAACGCCAATAGCATATTCAGTTGCATTCGCCATTTCTACCTGATTTGTTACTTTCTGGAATCCGACAGAACCATTGTAATTAATTGTAGGATCTCCGTTTTTGCCACGAACTGTAGTTACAAGTACTACACCATTGGCAGCCCTGATTCCGTAAATCGACTGACTGGATGCATCTTTCAAAATACTGATGTTGGCAATGTCTGCAGGGTTTAGAAAGTTGATATCATCATACCAAACCCCATCTACCACGTATAATAATTTAGTATTACCATAGATTGTCCCTGTTCCGCGAATGGTCATTGTAGGTGAAGCTCCTGGTTTCCCCACATTGGTAATAGCAACACCTGCAACTTTACCCTGTAATGCTCCAACAGCGTTCTGTGAGGCCTGCTTTGAAATGTCTTCCCCTTTTATTGAAGTTACCGCTCCTGTTACATCAATCTTTCTTTGTGTACCATAACCTACTACCACTACCTGATCCAATTGATTTGAAGCAGAAGTCAATACTACATTTACAGTAGTTCTGTTGTTTATGGCAATTTCTTGAGTAGTATAACCTACATACGTAAATACCAATGTTGCATTCGCCGGGGCGCTGATCACATAGTTTCCGTTGACATCTGTTTGTGCTCCTGTTGTTGTACCTTTTACCTGCACACTTACCGCCGGAATGGTTGTTTTATCCCCACCATCAGTAACGGTTCCTTTCACAGTAATGTTCTGTGCAAAGGCTGTGTAATTAAAAAGAAAACAGAGAAATGTTAAAACAGAAAATTTTGTAAAGATTCTTTTCATGCTCGTTTAAGTTTTGTTTAATTGTTTGTTAAATTTCTGTGACTACAACCGCTATTACAAAAAAAGAGCCTATACATTAATACATCAAACTACAATGTGTAGTGTTTTAAACAGCTTGTCCAAATCAGTTTTTGGACTAAAAATGAGGTTCTATGGAGGATCAGGCAAAATTATATATGGTTTTGCAAGTCTTTGGTGAAATACAGAAATGTGGGGCTGAAATCAGGTGATGTGTAGTAATGATGTAGTCCTAAAGCTCCATTAAGAACTCAACAAGGTTCTTGTCGTGAGGAACTTCGAGCTTTTTACGGAGTCTGTAGCGTCTGATTTCTACACCCCGCAAGGAAATGTTAAGTAAGGATGCCATTTCTTTACTGCTCATATTCATGTGCAGATATGCGCATAATTTCAGGTCATTTGGTACCAGATCAGGATGGTTCGCTTTTAACTTTTTGAAGAAGCTTTCATGTGCTTCATTAAAACTGCTCTCAAATAAATTCCAGTCGCGTTCATCATTCATTCCTTCATCAATGACCTTTTGAATCTTTCTCAGCTGATCTTCTGCCAATGGTTTTCCATTTCCGTCTTTTAACTTTAGGATTTCCTGACTTAGTTTCTGCAACAACTCGTTTTTATAGACCAGGCTCATGGCAGAGTTTGCGAGTTCCCGGTTCTTACCAGCGAGTTCTACCTGAAGCTTTTCTGTCTGAAGTTTGATGATTTGTCTTTCCGTTGCCTCGGCTTCCTTTTTAAGATAGGCTTCTTTCTCTGCCTGCAGCTTTTCGGAAATGGTTTGCTGATCTTTCCTTAATTTTTTTTCGTAGAGGCGCTTTGCTATAATCAGCAATGCGATGCCGGCTAAAATATAGCAGACAATAGCCAAGTTGGTTGCATAGAAAGGAGGGAGGATTTCGAATTCAAATGTCGTCTCTTTACTCACCTGCTCATCATTGATCTTAGCCCTTACTTTAAAGACATAACTTCCTTTACTTAGATTTGTGAAATCTTTTTGAGAGGCCGGACTCCAGTCTGACCATTGTTTGGAATAGCCTTCCAGGTAATATTGGAACGTAACTTTTGTCTGTCTGTAATAGGGTAGGGAGTAAGAAATCCTAATGTTGTTTCTGCTAAATGGTATTTCCATCTCTGATCCGTTACTCCCAATTTCGCTCAGAGTCTTGTACGTATCAGTAATGTCCTCTATTCTGCGGATGAGTACAGCAGGTAAGGTCGATTTGCTATTTCTTTCCTGACCATCGGTTCCATTGTAAATGACGAAGCCATCGTCTACACTGATCAGATAAATGTCATTGCTGATTTTGCTGATGTTTTCATAATACTGAACCATCCTGCCATCAAGAATGCTGAATCTATTAGAATCGATAGCGAGCTTACCTGGTTCAGTAAGGTGTACCAGGCTCATTTTACCTCTGTTGATGAACCAATATTTGTTTAACCCGGCACTAATAATTTTGTTGGAGGTCGAAAAGCCTTTTAATCCTTTATTGAGCTCTTCATAACTTTTAAATCGGTTGCTGATTTCATCATAGATGAAAAATCCCTGGTCTGAAGAGAAGACGAGTTTGTTTTCAATTTTGAAAATATTGATGTTGTAGTCGTCAGGAAGGCCGTTTTTGTCATTGTAAGATCTGGTAGAAATGACCCTTGTCAGGTCAGGGCTTAGGCTTAGTTTGTAAAGCCCTTTATAAGCATGACTTACCCATATGTCGCCTTTTGCATCCCTTTCGACATATCTCGAAGGTTCATCGAAGCCGATGATTTTATGGTGGAATTTCCAGAGGCCTCTTGCATCTTTTATATATATGAGCAATCCGTTATAGGTTCCCTGGATTAAACAATCTTGTCCGTTGTCCAGTTTTTTTATGGTCCAGCCGCCATTTGTATTTGATATCTTCTCCAGCTTATTTCCAGTCACTCTGAAAGTACCATTGTTGTGTCCGCAGATCAATTGTCCATCAATACTAGTCAGGTCCCATACCTGGCCCTGAGAACCGGGTATTAATTTAAAATCGAAAGAACTAAATGAGCCCTGTCCTGATACCCAGGGACTATGGAAAAGACCCTGATTGGTACCCAGATAAATGGTGTTATTGTAAATCAAACTGGAATATACTGTTCCGAATTGTCCGGTTTTATCGAAATAGAAATACAGTGGTGAATTTAACTCTACCCGGTCTATGCCATTGTCCAGTCCCGCCCAGAGGTTCTGGTCATCATCAGCATATACGCTGAGGACGGTATTGTTTTGCAGGCCACTTGATTTATTGATGCGTTGAACGATATTGCCCTGTTCATCTATAATGATCAATCCGTTTAATATGGTGCCGTAGGCATAATACTTATTTAAAATTTTTACTCCGTTATTTAACTGGTAGACTTTTAGAAAGGCATTAGCTGGTGTATTTAGGGGGCTGAAATTATTCCCGTCATAAGTAAAAAGACCATCTTTGCTCGTTCCAATCAATAGATTGCCGTTTTTATACGGCAGAATCGATAACACATCCGTTGAGTTAGTGGGATTGCTTCCTTTTAATGGGACAAGTTTATCTCCCATCAGTTCAAAGAGTCCTTCACTTAACACCTCGACAAAGAACCTTCTTCCTACCTGATGAAGAAAAAGAAAAGGTCTTGCAGCTTTTACCGTTTTTATACGATTGTTCTCATAAATATAAATGGTGTTGAAAGACTGAAAGATAACTTTTTTCCCTTCTGCACATATTTTCCAGATCTCATCTTTAACCAGGTGTTGTGGCGGAACAAGTTTTGTTAAAGAGGTATAGGCTAATTTATTGTTTTTATTAGACCAATACCCCAGCTCTCCAAATCCACCTGTATAAATAATTCCTGAAGGATCAGCAAGTACAGACCGTACAATCTGCCTGTTGGGCATTTTGTATTGCTGCCAGTATTTGCCATCATAGGTGAGTAGTCCCTGTGCATTCCCAAAATACATGATGCCATGTTTATCCTTGGTGATTGACCAATTCTGATTTCCGGAAAGGTAAACAGACTTAGGGTAATTTTGCACGTAAGGAACCCCGATACTTTTAATGTTTTCTGCTTTAACGGAGATTGAAATAAACGCAAGCAGGGTGTAAAGTAAAAAGTATTTCAGGTATCCGGTCTTCATCAACGACTAAGATAGCTATTTTGAAGCAACGTTTACAGGTTGAGGCACTTTTACATAATATCCGGTTCCGTCATACGCACGTTTTCGGGGATTGGTGGTACAAGCTGTTGAGCAACATCCCTGCAATTCTTCTCCACAGGCATCACATTGAGTGATGTGTTCATTACATTCCGGATTTGCACAGTTGATCATTTTTGGTGTAACTGTCCCACAGTTAAAACATTTGGAAACGATGCTTGGATTTACCGAATTGACATCAACGGCAATACGGTTGTCAAATACATAACATTTACCTTCAAAATCTTCTCCACCGACTTCTTTACCATATTTGATAATCCCTCCGTGAAGCTGATATACGTCATTAAAACCATGGTGAAGTAATAGCGCAGAAGCTTTTTCACATTTGATCCCGCCGGTACAATAGGTCAGGACCTTTTTGTCTTTATACTGAGCCAGTTCATTGATTTTATCAGGAAAATCCCGGAAATTTTCGATGTCCAGTGTTACTGCATTTTTAAATTTCCCCAGATTATGTTCATAATTGGAGCGGACATCAAGAATGACAACGTCCTCATCGTCGATCATTTTTTGAAAATCTGCAGGCTCCAGATGTTTACCTGTGCGTTCATTAGGGTTGATGATGCTGGTGTCTCGTAAACCTGAATGCACAATTTCGGCTTTATAACGGCAGTGCATTTTAATAAAGGAAGGTTCATCTACCTCATCGATTTTGAAATCAGTTTTTGCGAAACGTTCATCTGCTTTGATAGCCGACATGTAAGCTTCACAAGCTTCTTTTGTACCGGAAACAGTTCCATTTAATCCCTCATTGGCTACAATAATGCGACCAACAAGGCCAAGAGATTTACAGAAAGTAAGGTGATCGGCAGCAAATTGTTCTGCTTCTGCTATGTAACTATAGCAATAGTAAAGTAAGGTCTGGAATTTTTTCATATATTCATTGATACTGTTGCATACAGCGTTTAATGCAAGTGCAAAGTTAAGAAAGATATATGATATAGGAAAAATCTAAATTGAAGGGGTCCGGCCTCCGTCTACTCTGATGCTGGTTCCTGTCACATACGATGCAGCAGGTGAAGCGAGAAAAGCAATTACATTGGCAACTTCTTCTGCTTTTCCAAATCTCGCCATAGGGATAGTATTCACCATGTTTTTTTCCAGATCATGGGGTGCTGACTGCTGAATTTTTGCGGTCTGTTCAATTAAGCTGGTTAACCTTGCAGTTTCTGTTAATCCAGGTAAAACATTGTTTACAGTGATGTTGAATTTACCAACCTCATTGGATAATGTCTTTGCCCATGAGGCCACGGCAGCTCTGATGGTATTGGAAACACCCAGATTTGGCAATGGAGTTTTTACCGAGGTGGAGATGATATTAATAATCCGTCCGTATCCCAATGCTTTCATGCCGGGAATTACGGCTTTAGATAGAATGTGATTCCCGATGAGATGTTGTTGAAATGCCGATTCAAAATCAGAGATGAGGGCTTCAGTAATCGGACCGGATTTCGGGCCACCGGTATTATTGATCAGAATGGAAATCCTGGTGTCTGCGACCAGCTGATTAATGGCTGTTTCAATTTGTCCTTTTTCGGAAAAATCTGCAATATGATAGCGATGTTGCTGACCTTGCTCTGTAGAAAGCTGTTGAACTGCCTTTTTTAGACTGTCTTCATTCCTGGCCATCAGAATGCAATTTGCCCCAAGTGTAGCCAATACTTTTGCTGTCGCAAACCCGATGCCCTGTGTGCTGCCACAGATTAATGCAAATTTCCCTTTTAATGAAATGTCCATATCAGGATAAAATTAATGAAAATTCAGTATGGTGGAGGTTTCAGTAACAATATTTTTATGCTGTTGCTGGCAGGCCGGAATATTGTTAAGTTTGCCTCCGTCATTATAAATCATATCCTGATTTGTGAGGCGGATTAAATTTAAACACATAAAATGACTAAAATTTCTATTAAACCGGTATTGCTGGCCGCAGGCCTTCTGTTTAGTGCCGGTAGTGGATTTGCACAAGATGATCTTGTGAATTCACTAAAAAACAACCAAAGTACAGACAGTAAAAATAGCTTTGTTTTTACTCCTGTAATCAATGCAGAAGCAACTTCTGTTAAGAATCAAAAATCATCAGGTACCTGCTGGAGCTATAGCACGAACTCTTTTTTAGAATCTGAAATGATCCGTGCGGGTAAAAAGCCAGTCGACCTTGCCGATATCTTTACTGCGCGTAATGCTTATATCGAAAAAGGAATTAACTATGTGCGTATGCATGGCGCCCTAACACTTGGAGATGGAGGTGCATGTCACGATGTAATCAATATGTTTGCACTATACGGTGCGTTACCTCAGGAGGTGTATAGTGGCAGGGATTATGGAACAGCGGCGAACAAGTCTGACGATATGAATAAGCTGACTAAAGCCATCCTTGAAGAGGCGGTTAAAGCACCGAATGGTAAGCTTGATCCGAACTGGAAAAAGAAATATATTGCTACTATAGACTCATGTCTTGGTGCTGTTCCGGAAAATTTCACATATGAAGGTAAAAACTATACTCCAAAAACTTTCGCTAAAGAAGTGGTAGGTATTAATCCTACAGACTACGTGGAACTTTCTTCATTTACTACCGCTCCTTATTATACAAAAGCAGTATTAATGGTTCCTGACAACTGGTCTTATGATCAGGTATATAATGTGCAGATGGACGACATTACGAAAGTAATTGATAATGCTTTGAAAAAAGGATTTACAGTTGCCTGGGCTACAGATGTAAGTGAAAAAGGTTTCAGCTGGAAAAATGGTGTTGCTTTTGTTCCTGAGAAGGACTTTGACAGCATGTCTAAAGAAGAAAAAGCAACAATGTTCAACGGACCTAAAGCTGAGAAAGAAATTACTACTGAATTGCGTCAGGAAGCATTCGACAATTATCAGACTACTGATGATCATGGAATGCAGATCACAGGTATTGCAAAAGATCAGAATGGTAAAGAATACTATATTGTTAAAAACTCCTGGGGTGTAACCAACGATTACAAAGGTTACCTATACGTAACAAAGAATTTTGTGAAATATAAAACGACAGCATTCTTATTAAACAAAAAAGGACTTCCATCTGATATTCGTAAAAAGCTTAGTCTTTAAAGAGTTATCATAAAATAAAGAAGGCGGTTTCAAAATTTTGAAACCGCCTTCTTTATTTTACAGAACATTTGTTCCAAAGTGTTGTTGATTTTATGTTAAATCATATTTATGAAAGTATTTGTAACCAGGGTGATTCCGGCAGAGGGGCGACAGTTAATGATAGAGGCAGGACTTGAAGTGAGGGAATGGAAAGAGAAAAGAGGACTTAGTCAGAAAGAATTGATTTCTAATACTCAGGATTGCCATGCATTATTAAGTGTTGGGACACGTCTGGACAAAGAGTTTCTACAGGCTTCTGCGCATCTGAAGGTGATTGCTTTACATTCAGTAGGGTATGATAATGTGGACGTTAAAACTGCTACTGCTCTTGGGATTCCCATAGGAAATACTCCGGGAGTATTGAGTGGGGCTACTGCTGATACTGCTTTTTTGTTGATGCTGGCAACCTCCAGAAAAGCATTTTATATGCATAAAAGTATTATAAAAGGGGAGTGGGGCTTCTTTGACCCTACAGCGGATTTGGGGATAGAGTTGAGGGGTAAAACATTAGGTGTTTTTGGTCTGGGGAAAATCGGATTGGAAATGGCCAAATGCTGCGCAGCTGCTTTTGGTATGCAGGTGATTTATCATAACAGACGTAAAAATGAAGCTGCTGAAAAGGAAGTCTCTGCACGCTGGGTTTCCTTTGATGAGCTGTTGGAACAAAGTGATGTCCTCACCGTGCACACTGCTCTGACCTCCGAAACCAGGGGTAAGTTTGACTGGTCTGCATTTACTAAGATGAAACCCCGATCGATTTTTATTAATACAGCCAGGGGCGAAATTCACAATGAGGGCGACCTATTAAGGGCATTAGAAGAAAAACAGATATGGGGAGCAGGGTTAGATGTAACCAACCCTGAACCCATGCGCTCTGATCACCCTTTACTGAATATGCCAAATGTATCTGTTCTTCCGCATATTGGTTCCGCAACAGAAGAAACAAGGGCCGCAATGTCTGTGCTGGCAGCAAAAAATATCATTGCAGGTCTTAAGGGGGAACAAATCCCCTTTATTGTTAATCCCGGGGTTTATAAGTGATTCCGGGTTACTTTTCCCTTTACAAGAAATATTCTCTTAATGACTTCTCTCTGAATGACGGTATCTCCTTTAAACTCGGGGTTTAACGATCTCAATACAATCTTTCCCGGGTTCGGATGTTCAAATAATAGTTTTACCGTAGTGATGTTGTTTGCCTTTTCATCAGTTACAATGAGGTAAGCTTCTCCCCATTGGATAATGTCCCGGTTTCGTATTTCTTTTACAATAATGATTTCTCCGCTGGAAAATTTAGGATACATGCTATCTCCATAGATGGGAAGGTAGGCGTCACAATCGTTAAAAGGGCGGTAATTTACATAGTATTCAGGCGGCTCCTGAAAGACATGAAGTTCGCCGAAGGTGATTTCGGTAAGATTTACATTGAAATAAGGGACGCCTTCTTCCAGGTGAGGTAACTGCTCATCCGGGTTCTCAGACCTCAGAAACATTTCTCCCATACCAGTATTAAGGTATCTGGGATTGATCTTGTGGTATTCCAGAATGTCTTTTGAAAGCCTCTTTCCGATTCGTCTTCTTCCGCTTTCAATAGAAGAACAATTCCCTATATGTTTGGTGATAGGGGTGTAAAACTGAGATAAGGTCATCTGCTTTGCTAATCTGGCTTCTCTTAACCTTGCACCGGTTTTGTCGGTCTCTAAATAAATGTTTTTTCTCATAGTTTTATTTATTGTCTTAATTAGTTTGTCTTTTGATTAATTATACGTAAGATTGTGTTAATTATTTAGCTAATATAATATTTTAAACTTCAATTATTATACTTTTAATTAAATTCATGTGTTATGAGAAGACGGTATGCGGGATTGGAAAATCCCTGTTTCAGGTATTTAGAAGAAGAAGAAGTAAAAAATCCACTATTGGTGGTAGAAGAATTTTTTGAAGTAACAGATGTAGAGCTGTTCAGACAGGAGCTCCGGCTGTTGTTTACCTTATCCTTCGGGGATTCAGATTATAGTAAGGGTAAGGTGTATGATCGTTCAAGGTTAATGTGTGTTCATCAGCATGTTACTCGTTTTATTGAAATGGCCTGGTTATTATTAAATGATGACTTTCTCGATTTACTGATTAAGGAAGAGAACCCACTTTATCAAGACAGGGGAATGTGGGCGGAAACCTCTTTTATCGAAGTCAGGAAAAGGTTATCTGACGAAGTGATGAAATGCTGCAGAGTATTGGAAGACCAGGAGATTAATAACGTGAAATTTGTGTTTGAGAATGTTTTTCGGTATCAAAAACTTTCCAGATGGCAGGATGAACTGGATATGGCTTTGTTTTATAGTCTGCGGACTACCCCAATGTCTGAGGAATGTGATAATGGACATCTTTCTTTTCCGATGTACGAATTGTTGGAAAAACTCCTGGAATGTATGCATGTGATCCATGAACTTAAGATTAAAGGAGACGAGGGTTGGAAGGTGTTACCTTTGAATGCTACAGTCTTAAATAAAGATTATAGCTATTTCCCTCCAGAGCTTATGATGAGTCTTTACGATCGTATGCCGAACAGTGCAAACTAAGAAGAGAAGATTTGGCGGGATTTATGCTGTCCCGCTAAATTTTTATATTTATTGTTTTAAAAGCCGTAAGACAGTCTGAATCCATGGTTTACCCTTTTGTTTCCATCATAGGCAAAGCCATAGGTTGCTCTAAAGATCAGACGTTGTAAACCGAAATAAAACTCTGTGTAATTTCTTTTTAAAGGCTGGCTCAGATAACTGACACCCGCCAGCTCTTCCAGTCTTAACTTGCGCAACAGCGGTACTTTGTTTGTTAGCAATCCAGAGAAATTATGTTCAAAATGAGCTTCGAAATATTCTCTGTCGGTGCTGTACAAATAAAAATCCAGGAAGAGGAATTTTCTTAGGTTAGGTAAACCAAATAGTGAATTATTTCCCCTGAAATGTTTAAACTCGGGATAATAGACCTGCGCATTGTTCAGAAATTTTCCTGCACCAATAACGAAAGAGGAATATCCCCATAAGCCGGAGCTGATCCTGTTCTGGTAAACCTCAGCAGAAATTAAATCGTAATCCACATCACTGCTCATTAAACCTTTAATCCCTTTTTTATAGGATAACCGGATACTTGGATACTTTGAATCCTGATAAATTTTACGATCGGGGCGGGTAATGTAATTTTGTCCGATGGTGTAGGTTAAGGACGCATTTAGAATCAAGGCTTCATAGGTAGGAAATAATGGTTTCTCTACTTCCGGGCTAAAGGGGTTATTGGAGCTGAATGTCTCTCCTTTTAAATCTTTGATTTTATAAGTAGTCGTATTGATCAGATTGGTGTTTCGGGTATATTCTGCAGATAGACTTGCCTGTAAACCGTTGGTGAGCTCTCTACTTGATCCGATATTTACAAATTCCTTTTTGTAGAACTTAGAGAAGTTGGTTTCGAATAACAGGGAGTTGATGGAATTGGCCAACAAACTCATACTACCATGATTGTTCAGGTCATAAATACCAGATCCGATACCGGCGAAAATACTGGCACGTTTTAACGGATCGTAATAATAATTTCCTGTTAATGATCCGGTAAACAATTTATTAGAGAGACCATACCGTAACTCCGGTCGGATGCTATAAAAAGCGCCATATTCCAGTTCTTTGGTATAGGTGACGCCGTATTTAGCTCCAAAGCCTTCTACAGTGTTGTAGAATAATGAACGAAGTATAGGGTCAAACTTTAAATATTTTCTATCGTATCGGTTATTAATGGTATACCCTGTCAGTAACATTTTGATAATCCCGAACTTATTATTTGCTTTTTCTAAAGAATCCAGATAGTGCTTGGAAGTCTTGAGGGCAGCAATGCTGTCTTTTCTGATATAATCACGGCTCTCTTCTGGTGTAAGTGGGATAGGCCGGTTGTTTAACCAGAAAAGGGAGTCTTTCTTGTTGACCGCCCTGGTTATTTTTAAGATTTCCCCATTAAAATAATTCTTCGGGAAGTTGGGATGGATGTTATAGTTACTATATACTCCTGCGTAATATCCTTCAAACTTAAATCCAAATACATTGCCATTAAACTGAAAATTCATATTAGAAGGCATATAGGTATCTTCTACCTTCAGGAACTGTTGTGAGATCTTAAGTGTATCTATTAAATTGATGCCTGAATTTTGAGTCAGGTATACATTGGCATTCAACAAGTGCCAGCTGTCTTCTTTAATATAGATAATTCCCCTGAATACCGGATCGTGTTCTCTTCTCGGGATAATCTGAATCTTATTTACCGTTTCTCCGTTTTCCATGCTAAATCCCAATAACTTATAACGGTAATAGAATAAGGCATTGTCAGCAATCGGAGACACAAAACCACGTGCACTCATGGTGTTCTCTAAAAGAATGTTATCATAAAAATTAACGATCAGATCAGATGCTTTATTAAAGCTGAATGCATTATTACGTCCTGAGATTTTAGACGAAACCATTTCTTCATGGATTTTACCCGGGTGTTGAAAGGCAAAGGTAGAAGTAGATTCAGATAAATATAGTATTCCTTTTCTGTTGGTATCCAGGTCCAGTGTCTTTTGAACATCTCTGCCAAAGAACTTTTTTGGAGCCCCGACCAGTTTTTGAACACCTTTGATATACACGTCGGCCGTATAGGAATTGACTTCTGTTAAATGTTGTTTTCTTCTTTTTATGGCCTGACGTATAATTTCATAAGCAGGGTCTTCTGCGTTCCCATCAATGGTCACTCCAGAAAGGGTATAGGATTCGGGAGCCAAAATGATATCTTCTGACGCATCGCCTGTAATGCTGATGTTCTTTTCTATAGCTTTATAACCAATGGCTTTATAGACTATAATAAACGTGCCTTTATCCAATGAGAGCGTGTAAACCCCATCAACATTTGCTGAGGTTCCTTTAGTCGTATTCTTAATATATACTGAAACAAAAGGGACCGGTTGTCCCTCGGTATCTTTGATCCTACCCTTTAATTTAAATTCCTGTGCAAATAAGGCGCTAATTGTTCCGAATATTAATAAAAACGTTAGATGGATTCTCTTCATAATATATTAAAGCCTAAATATCGGTATGTTAATGTTAGTTAACACAATAATCTTGTTAAAGTTTGTTGTTGATGATTTAATAAGGTTGTTCATAGAAGACGATATTTTTATAACTTTGGTTGCAACAAGCAAATAATAGTATGTATAAAACATTACAACCTGTTCTACAACAAGAACTGGAGCAAATAGAAAAAGACGGTTTATTTAAACGTGAACGTGTGATTGTTACACCTCAGGGTGCAGACATCAAAGTAAGTACCGGACAAGAGGTGATCAACTTCTGTGCGAATAATTATTTAGGCTTATCCTCTGATCCACGTGTAACTGAGGCTGCTAAAAAAGCGATTGATAAATATGGCTATGGCATGTCATCTGTACGCTTTATCTGTGGCACTCAGGATATACACAAAGAACTGGAAGCAAAGCTTTCCACTTTTTTAGGTACGGAAGATACCATTTTATATGCTGCGGCTTTTGATGCAAACGGAGGTGTTTTTGAGCCTTTATTTAACGATCAGGATGCAATCATTTCAGACGAATTGAATCATGCCTCTATCATTGATGGGGTACGTCTTTGTAAAGCAAAACGTTTCAGGTATAAAAATGCAGATATGGCAGATCTGGAGCAACAATTGATTGCTGCGAAAGATGCCAGACATCGTATTATTGTTACTGATGGCGCCTTTTCTATGGATGGTGTGGTTGCACCACTTGACCAGATCTGTGATCTGGCGGATAAATATGAGGCATTGGTGATGATTGATGAGTCACACTGTACCGGATTTATTGGAAAAACAGGCCGTGGAACACATGAACATTTTAATGTAATGGATAGGGTGGATATCATCACTGGTACTTTGGGTAAAGCGTTAGGAGGGGCATCTGGAGGTTTTACTGCAGGTAAGAAAGAAATTATAGATATGTTGCGTCAGCGTTCACGTCCTTATTTATTTTCTAATACACTGGCTCCTGCAATTGCGGGTGCTTCTGTTGCTGTGTTGGACATGTTAAGTGAAACTACTGATTTAAGAGATAAGCTGGAAAGCAATACCGTTTATTTCCGTAAGAAGATGACGGAAGCAGGGTTTGATATTAAGGAGGGTGTTCATCCGATTGTTCCGGTAATGCTGTATGATGCAAAACTGGCGCAGGAATTTGCAGCGAAAATGCTGGAGGAAGGAATTTATGTAATCGGTTTTTACTATCCGGTTGTTGGGCAAGGCAAAGCGAGGATTCGCGTACAGTTGTCTGCAGCCCATGAACAACACCATTTGGATAAAGCTATCGCTGCATTTACCAAAGTTGGTAAGGCACTTGGTGTGATTTAAATTATAATGCTGAGTCCATTTACCTCTTGGAGATCAGTTCAAGTTGATTTTTGGACTCAGCGATTATAAATATATTGTATAAATAGCTGTATATTTGGCCTCATGTTACAAGATAAGATAACACAATATACCGCCGAAATAAATGCGTTTTCTACTGATAACGCAGATGAGCTAGAACAATTCCGTATTAAATTCCTTGGTACCAAAGGAATAATCAAAGATATTTTCGATGAGTTTAAAGCTGTCTCACCTGAGGAAAAGAGAACTCTGGGAAAGGTTTTAAATGAATTTAAACAGCTGGCAGAAGCTAAATACCAAACGCTTAAAGATCAGACTGAAGTAGCCGACACCTCCAAAGATTCAGGTTTAGACCTGACTTTACCTGGTGATGGCTTTGAGATTGGCGCACGCCATCCGCTTGCATTGGTAAGAAGAGAGATCGTAGAAATATTTAATAAGTTAGGTTTTATCGTGGCTGAAGGGCCGGAAATCGAGGACGACTGGCATAATTTCACCGCGCTGAATTTTCCTGAGGAACACCCTGCCCGTGATATGCAGGATACTTTCTTCATTAAAAAAGGTGGAGAAAAAGGAGACATCGCTCTGCGTACCCATACTTCTTCAGTTCAGGTAAGAATGATGGAAGCGGGACAGCCGCCATTCCGGGCGATTATGCCTGGTCGTGTATATCGGAATGAGGCCATATCTGCAAGGGCACACTGTTTCTTCCATCAGGTAGAGGGTTTGTATGTAGATGAAAATGTTTCTTTTGCAGATCTGAAGCAAACTTTATTCTATTTTGTACAGGAATTATATGGGGAAGGTACTAAAGTTCGTTTCCGCCCTTCTTATTTCCCTTTTACGGAACCTTCAGCAGAGATGGACATTTCCTGTACCATTTGTAAAGGAGCAGGATGTCAAATGTGTAAATATAGCGGATGGGTGGAAATCCTTGGGTGTGGAATGGTAGATCCTAATGTATTGGAAAATTGTGGTATTGATTCCAAAAAATATAGTGGTTTTGCATTCGGAATGGGAATTGAAAGAATTGCGAACCTTAAGTTTGAAATTAAAGATTTAAGGTTATTCTCAGAGAATGATGCGAGATTCCTGAAACAATATAAAACTTCATTGATATAATGATCAAAAGAATAACCGGAGCACTGGTCCTATTGTTGCTTTTTGCTGGTTGCGGTAAAGATGATGGGAGTTATATTCCTAATGTTCTTGTTAATTATCATATAACAGCTGCGGCCTTCAGTGATAAGGCCGTTAATGGCGTGCTTATGGTAGATGATATCGGAGTAGCGGGTATAATGGTTATTAAGATTACACCCACAAATTATGTTGCTTTTGATCGCTGCAGTTCTGTGAATCCTGAACAGCGTTGCAAGGTAACGGTGGATAACGGTGGAATTACTGCCACAGACCCATGTTCAGGAGCTAAATTTTTACTTACTGATGGTAGTCCCCAAAGGGCACCTGCAGTACGTTATTTAAAATCATACCGGGTATCTGTTTCCGGTCTTGGTAGTAACGATATAATTGTATCTAATTGATGGAACCAGAGAAAATTAAAGAGAGTATAATTAGAGCAGCTAAAGAGTTATTTAGGAAATACGGGTATCACAAGACAAGTGTAAACGAGATCGCGAAGAAAGCACGTATTGCGAAAGCTACCATATATAAGTATTTTGAAAGTAAAGAACAGGTTTTGGATGCCATTCTAATGGACTACCTGGATCTGAATTTACATGAAATCCTTAAAAATAAAGCTCAGTTTGCAAATGAAGAGGAACACCTGAAGGCATTGGTGATGAAGACCTGCAGACTGACTTACACCGTTTGTAATGAGTTTATAGGTTGGGATTTTGTAAGGGAGAATGCCAATTCTCAGGAATTTTTAAAGCACCTTTCAGATCAGTTGGAATCTTTGCTGCTTTCTGCTTACCTGGAGTTGGATCACTTTAAGAATAACCCTTCAAGAAAAGA
Source organism: Pedobacter steynii (assembly GCF_001721645.1). Lineage (NCBI taxonomy): Bacteria > Pseudomonadati > Bacteroidota > Sphingobacteriia > Sphingobacteriales > Sphingobacteriaceae > Pedobacter > Pedobacter steynii. The sequence continues at coordinate 1,982,250 of NZ_CP017141.1, forward strand.
AGGCCTGGCTTTTTTATTAAAAGCAAGTAAGAGTATTGTCTTTTCATTCGCTTTTACTTCTGTTAGTGATGCTGATGTCCGGAAAAACTTTGTCAGCTTCCAGAAGGAGCTTTTACCTTTCCTTGTTAAAGCCGCTCTATAGGCGTTCTTGTTTGTTTTTTCTTTACTTTGAAGGTTCATAATTGTAAATCTGTTTAAGATTATTTGATATAAACTTAATGTATACCATTTTGGTATTTGGTATAAAAAGGTCTATATTAGTGTTGTTGTCAATTATTGAAGCCATGAGTAAAGAAGTTTTAGAGATTTCTGTTTTAGTTGATGAGAAGTTTGACATGAGCTTTAATCTTGTTGAAGGCATCTTTGGTTTTATCCTTAGCGTCTTTGATAAGTAGAGCGTGATGTACTGACTTCTATGTTTAAAAGGCATTAAAATGCCGGCAGGCAACCCTTATGTCCTGAAATTTTCGCTGTTCCTCTTCGCACTTGTTTATATTTCAGTTATTCCTACAGTCTTTCTGATATGGAAGAGGGAAAATGATGGAGAAGAAATAATACTGAGGAAAAAATCTTAAATTTGCGGCATAATGAGTAGAAATAGAAAATCCGGAACGGTAACCATTATTCCCAATCTTAGAATTATTGATATTGCTGAAGAAGGCAAAGGGGTAGGTAAAGCAGATGAGCTGGTGGTATTTGTGGATAAGGCTGTGCCCGGCGACGTTGTTGACGTTCGTGTGGTTAAGAAAAAGAAAAATTTTACTGAAGCTGTAATTGAATCATTACACGAAAGTTCGGAACTGAGAACAGATCCTTTCTGTCAGCATTTTGGAACCTGTGGGGGCTGTAAATGGCAACATATGGGCTACGATGCACAATTGACATTTAAGCACAAAAATGTAGAAGCTGCTTTACAACGATTGGCTAAAATTGATACTTCTGCGATGGAACCTATTTTAGGTTCTGCAGAGAATAAATATTATCGGAATAAACTGGAATATACTTTTTCTAATAAACGCTGGTTAAATAAACAGGACATGGTAACTGAACCTGTTCTGGAAAACGAAGAGGAGAATACTTCCACTGAAAAAGCGGAAATGGAAATGAATGCTCTTGGTTTTCACGTTCCTTTGCGTTTTGATAAAATTCTGGATATTGAGCACTGCTATTTACAGGCAGAGCCTTCTAATACCCTGAGAAATACAGTGAGACGCTATGCGCTGGAAAATGGCCTGAGCTTTTACGATCTTCGTAACCACGAAGGAAGTCTGAGAAATCTGATCATCAGAACTTCTTCAACAGGAGAGGTGATGGTCGTGGTAGTTTTTGCGTATGTGGAGCAGGAACAGGCGGATGGTTTGATGGAGTATCTGAAGGTTAATTTTCCTGAAATAACTTCGCTTTTATACATCATCAACCAGAAAAAAAATGATACTATTTTTGATCAGGAAGTGATCACCTATGCAGGGAGAGACCACATATTTGAAGAGATGAATGGCCTGAAGTTTAAGATTGGCGCCAAATCGTTCTATCAGACGAATTCTGAACAAGCCCATGAATTGTATAAGATTACTAAAGAATTTGCTGGTTTCTCAGGAGATGAGTTGGTCTACGATTTATACACAGGAGCGGGAACGATAGCTAATTTTGTTGCCTCAAGTGTAAAGCAGGTGATCGGAGTGGAATATGTGCCAACGGCGATCGAAGACGCTAAATTCAACTCAGCATTGAATGGTATTGACAATACCGTTTTCTATGCCGGTGATATGAAAGACATTCTGACCACGCAGTTTATTGCTGAACATGGCAAGCCTAATGTGGTGATTACAGATCCGCCAAGGGCAGGGATGCATGCTGATGTTGTTGCGCGTTTATTGGAGATGGAAGCAGAGAGGATTGTTTATGTCAGCTGTAATGCTGCTACGCAGGCAAGGGATCTTGCTTTGTTGAAGGAAAAATATGAAGTCCTGCGCATTAAGCCAGTAGATATGTTCCCGCATACCCAGCATGTGGAAAACGTAGTTTTATTAAAATTTATAGGAAGTGTTTCTCCGGAAGCCCTGTAAGCAAATATATTAGAATGGATATTGAAGAATTATTACCTCAGCAGCCAGAGGGTTCAAAAGAAGAGCAAAAAAAACAAAGTCCGCTGATCAGTTTGGAAAAAGACCTCGAATTGTATTCCGACTCTGTTAAAGAGGTTGCAGTGGCAATTATGAGTGAAGGAATTTCTACACATCCGATCTTTGTTGCCCATCAGCATACGGTGAGTATAGGAGAGGTGATCCTGGATAGAAAAGAATTGAATACCGACTGGACGATTCAGGCTTCAACAATGGATGAATTTGTTGAAAAGGGAATTATTAATCCTGAAAGGAAAGCCTTGTTTCTGAAAAGCTATAAAAAGCCTGAAGATTATATGTGTGTGTTTGTCATTGTTCCGGAAGGAGCTAATTTCATTTATTACCCCTATAAAAAATAGTCTTTACCACGTTCGGTAAACTTACAATAGGAATGCCTCCATAACCTGGGGGCATTTTTTATGAATAAAAAATCCCTGCCAGGAATTCCTGTACAGGGATAAACTAAAAACTAATGATCTAAATTATTTTATTCTGGTTACATCTCCGCTTTTTGAGGATGATGTTTTATTTAATGCAGGATTTCCTTTGTAATTGATATCGCTTCCACCACTGGCACTGGCTTCCAGTCCTTTGGTAACATGCACATTGGCATCAGAGCCGCCACTTGCACTTACTTTGGCGTACTCAGATACAAGGTTAAGTGCATCTACATCTGAACCTCCACTAGATTGGATGTTCATGTTGGAAACTGTTCCTTTAAGATTCGCATCAGACCCACCGCTAACGCTTAATTCCAGGTCCCTTGCTGCAATGTCAAGTTTGATGTCAGAGCCCCCTGAAGCCTGTATTTTAAGTGAGGTGGTTTTTAGGGTGTTTTGGCTATAAACGTCACTTCCCCCACTGGCAGAAACGGCCCGCAGGGTTTTATAGTTTACATATACCTTTAAGGATTGATCTTTAAATATTCTCTGCCAACTGATGTTCTTTTTGTATCTGATGTTTAGTGAAGATCCGTTTTTTTCTACTTCCACATTTTTAATCAGGTCCTCGTGTCCGCTGATCTTTATATTTTCTGAGTTGCTTTGTGTCAGATAAAGGTCTATTCCACTGGAAACAGTTACTTCATTAAAATTAGTAAGGGAAACATTTTTGCTCTGCTGTGCTGTCGCTGTAGTGGTATTTAAGGAAAAAGCAAGAAGTACAGGAAGGGCAGATTTAAAGAGGGATGTACTTTTCATACTGTTTTTTGGTTAAGGTTTATAAGGATTAGACGCAGCAAGGTGTGAAACGTTGCATCATTTAGAAATTATTTTTCAAATATTTGAATATGCCCCTTAAAATCGTTCTTTTTGTAGTATAAACAATGAAATAACAAATGGCAGAATCTCAATTACTTATTCTTGATAAGAAGCAGATACAACAAAAGATTAACAGGATTGCTTACCAGGTATTGGAAGATAACCTTAATGAGAAGGAAATTGTATTGGCCGGAATATGGGATAGAGGCTATAAGATAGCCTTACGCTTAAAGAAAGTGTTATCTAAGATTTCTGATCTTAAGGTTACCATGCTAAAGGTCGATCTGGATCGTGTGAGCACGAAACTGATCGCAAATACAGATTTGGATGAAAGCCATTGGAAAAACAAGGTGATTATTTTAGTGGATGATGTGTTGAATAGTGGAAAAACACTGGCTTATGGGCTGGGTGTTTTCCTGAATACCCCTCATAAGAAGATCAGAACGGTAGTTCTGGTAGATAGAAGCCATAAGATATTTCCTATTGCTACTGATTTTGTAGGATTGCAAATGTCGACCGTGTTAAAGGAGCATGTTGATGTGGTTATAGATGTAGAGGGTGAGGAAGACCGGGTTTATTTGAGTTAGTCTTGCATTTAAGGCTTATTTTTCTCATTTTAGAGGGATGTACCGGTCCCGTAAAAGCCCAATAATTTTTCAATTCTTTTCCTGGTATATTGCTTATATCATAAAGAAGGACTTTTCCAGTTATACTTATAACAGGCTTCAACTTAAGGAAGATGAAGCCATACTGCTCTTGTCTAATCATTTCAGCTGGTGGGATGGTTTTCTGATGTTTCAACTAAATAAAGTAGTTTTTAAAAGGGAATTTCATGTGCTGGTCACTGATGAAGATTACCGGAGACAATGGTTTCTAAAATATCTTGGTGCATTTGCTGCTGAAAATAAAGGTAAAGACGTGCTGGATACGCTGATCTATGCCGGACAACTACTTGATCAACCAAAAAATCTGGTGCTTCTATTTCCCCAGGGAAAACTTTATACAAGTTATATCAATAGTATTTCTTTTGAAAGAGGAGTAATGCAACTCATCAACGCTTCCAAAAAGAAGTTTCAGATTATCTTTTCGGCTACGCTTACGGATTACTTTGATAAAAGAAAACCCAGGGTAGAAAGTCATCTGCTGAGCTGGGAACCAGAAGAGTATATGAGTTTGCAGCTATTAAAGCGGGAATACAACAAACATTATAATCATGTCGTTAGCAAACAAAGTAAGGACCTGGTATGATCGTTTTTTTCTATACTGTTCTTGTTTTTTTAGTGTTGCGCTTTTCAGTTACCTTATTCAATTTCCTGTCTAATCCAAAAATTGGAAATTATGGAAGACGGTTTACAGACCCGGTTTCCATAATTATTAAGGTTGAAAAAGAACAGGCTGAGGCAGGTGAACTGCTGGCATCAATTGATGCTCAGGATTATACTAATTTACAAATCATCATTCAATCTGTTGATACTCCTTGTTCAATGGCTGAAGTTACCGGAGATTACTTTTTGTTCCTGGATGCGAATACGAATCTGAAAAATGGATTTATTCATAGTTTGGTTTATCGGATGAAGGTGTTTAATCTGGCTTTGCTGAGTGTGATTCCTACTCAGAAAAACACTGGATTCCTGGCAAATTGTGTTTTTCCTTTAAGCGATTTTGTGTTGTTAAATTTGTTCCCCTTGAGATTAGTAAGGCTGGTTAATCATTCAATATTTGCAACTGTGAATAAATCTTGTATGTTTTTCGATGCGGAAATGTATCGTCAATTTAAGTGGCATAAAAAAACTACCCGGCCCTTAGAAATCGTTAGAATGATTAAGCAGGAGCGACTGAAGGCTGATATTTTGTTGGGAAACAAGTTGATCTGTATTGAAGAGCGGCAGTCGGAATCTGATTTTTATCTGTTCGGTAAGCGTTTAATGATGAACTTTAATAACCATGCATTGGTAGCCTTCCTTTATTTGGTTCTTGTTATCGGGGGGCCTGTTGTAATGGTAATAGAATTAGAGCCTGTCTTTCTGGTTTTACCTTTTGGCCTGATCTTTTTATCTAGAATAATGACGTCATTTCTATCCGCTCAAAAACCTGTACTCAATATTATACTTCATCCATTTCAGATGCTAGCCTTATTCTTGCTGCTGGTTGGTCAGGCCTGGAATAAGATGTTTTCGCTTGTTACTGAGAAGAAATAGCATATCAAACTCTTTTTGTGTAATTTTGTACTCACATTGATTTCTATATAATTGATTTATGAAATACGATTTAGCCGTAACTATAGATAAAGCGTCGGGTTTTTGTTTCGGAGTGGTGTATGCAATCGACATGGCGGAGGATATCCTTGATGAAGATGATTATTTATATTGTCTGGGTGATATTGTACACAATGATGAAGAGGTAAAACGGTTAACAGCTAAGGGGTTGCGAATCATTGATCACGAGCAGTTAAAAGGATTGAGAAATGAAAAGGTATTGATCAGGGCACATGGTGAGGCTCCTTCTACTTATCAGCTTGCTTTAGAGAATGGGCTGATCCTGATAGATGCTTCTTGTCCGGTGGTGTTAAAACTGCAGAACAGGATTAAGAACTCTCATGATGAAGATGAACAGATTCTGATCTTTGGAAAGCACGGTCATGCGGAGGTGATAGGCTTGCAGGGACAGACCGATGGGAAAGCGATCGTTTTTCAAGATCTCACGGAGCTGGATGATATGGCGTTGCCTCAGAAATTCACTTTGTATAGTCAGACTACAAAAAGTACAGATAAGTTTTACCAGATCAAAGATGAGCTGATCAGCAGAGGGTATGAAGTAAAAGCAAATGATACTATTTGCAGACAGGTTTCGAACCGATATGGTGATTTAGAGAAATTTGTTGTCGATTTCGATAAAATTCTCTTCGTATCCGGGAAAAAATCCTCAAATGGAAAAGTATTGTATGATGTCTGCAAAAGATATAATCCTAATGCATACTTTATTTCCAATCTGGAGGAAATCGAAATGGAGTGGTTTTCAGTAAAAGATAAAGTTGGAATTTGCGGAGCTACTTCCACGCCAATGTGGTTGATGGAACAAGTTAAAGCGAAGTTGGAATCTTATTAAAATAATCAAACATCATAAAAAAGTAATTATTGGTTTTCCCTTAAGAGATACGGGGTTATAATCAATTGAATAGTTATTTTTGCTGAAATTATGGGAAAAAAGGGCGTATTATTAGTGAATTTGGGGACTCCGGATAGCGCGGAGGTGAGTGATGTGCGAAAATATCTGGATGAGTTCCTGATGGACGAACGGGTAATTGACATCAATGCTTTCAAAAGAACATTATTGGTTAAGGGGATTATTGTCCCGTTTCGCAGTCCAAAGACCTCTAAATTATATAAGGAAATCTGGGATGAAAACGGCTCCCCATTGTTGTATTACAGCAAAATTCAAGCGGCTATGGTTCAGGATAAACTTGGAGAAGAATACCATGTAGAACTGGCTATGCGTTATCAAAACCCTTCAATTGCTTCTGCTTTAGATAAACTCAAAGCAGGAATGGTCGAAAGTATACAGGTGATCCCTTTATTTCCACAATATGCCTCTGCCAGTACAGGTTCTGTGATTCAGAAAGTAATGGAGCTGGTGGGGAAATGGCAGACTGTTCCGCCGATCAGTTTCGTCAACTCTTTTCATGATAATGAATTGATGATTGATACTTTTGCTCAAAATGCGGAGAAATATCAGCCGGAAAGCTATGATCAGATTCTTTTCAGCTTTCACGGCTTGCCGGAAAGGCAACTTAAAAAATGTGACCATAGCGGACGGCATTGTTTAAAGAAAAATGATTGTTGTGCCACCTTAACAGATGTCAATAAGTTCTGCTATTCCGCGCAATGTCATGATACTGCGAGACTAATCGCGAAACGCCTGAGCATTCCTGAGGAAAAATATTCTGTATGTTTTCAGTCAAGGTTAGGAAAGGAACCCTGGGTTCAACCTTATACGAGCGAGGTTTTAAAAGAACTTGCTGAAAAAGGAAAAAAGAGACTTTTGGTATTTTGCCCTGCCTTCGTAGCAGATTGTCTGGAAACTTTATATGAGGTGAGTGTGGAGTACCATGAAGAATTTAAAGCCCTGGGGGGTGAAGAAGTACAACTGGTTGCCAGTCTGAACGATGATCCTAAATTTATTGAAGCATTGGTTGAAATGATCAGAAGCTAAAATTTCTTTTCTATAAATTCAAGAATCTGACGGGTTGATCCCGTTTTTTCATTTACATATTTTTGAGCGATCTTTCCTGCCTCGTCGTTTCCATCGAAATGAATAAAGGCTGCGGTAAGGTCGCTTTCCGTTTCGATACTTCTGGCTGCCTGAAGATTAATCAGGTCTTTTGCCTCCTGAAATTTATCGTACTTAGGCCCGAAAATTATAGGAATGCCAAATGCCGCTGCTTCCAGGGTATTGTGGATACCCGCACCAAAGCCTCCTCCAATATAAGAAATGTCAGCGTATTGATAAAGAGAAGAAAGCAAGCCTATGTTGTCTATAATTAGCGTTTGAGCAACAGAAGTTCCGGTAAGAAATTTGGAATAACGCGTCGCTCCTGGAACTAGCTTTTCAATTTCAAGGATATGGTGTTCATCAATTTCGTGTGGAGCGATGATAAATTTCCAATCCGGCTGTTGTTTAATTAATACTGCGATTAAACGTTCATCTGCCGGCCATGTTGACCCTGCAATGAAAACCGGGCTGTTTGTCCATAAATTTTCCACAGGTGTTACTTTTCTAGGAGATTGTGCATTTTCCGCCACCCGGTCAAACCTGGTATCCCCACTCAGACTTGTGTTTTCAAGTTTCAGGCTTTTTAATAAATCAACACTTTCCCTGTTTTGCACAAAGAAATGATCCACAAAATTTAAGATTTTCCGATGAAAGGACCCATACCAGCTAAAGAAAATCTGGTTTGGACGGAATATCCCTGAAATTAAGTATAATGGGGTATTCCGATCGTTCAGTGTCTTGAAATAATGATACCAGAATTCGTATTTGGTGAAAATGGCCATTTCCGGATTAATCAGTGAAACGAACTTTTTTGCATTGTCGGGAGTATCAAGAGGCAAATAGAAAACACCTGCTGCAAGGGGGTAATTTTTTCTAACCTCATACCCGGATGGGGAGAAAAATGTAATAACTATTCTCTTTTGGGGATGTAATTCCTTAATTTTCTCAAGAACAGGTCTTCCTTGTTCGAACTCTCCCAATGAAGCAAAATGAAACCAAATGTGTCTTTTTGTGCTGTCTATGGTTTTTTCTATGTGATCAAAAATATTTTTTCGCCCCTGACAAAACAGTTTGGCCTTTGAATTGAATATAGAAAATACGCTAACAATTAATCCATAAAATGAAATCCCTATATTATAAAGCCAAAGCATTTTGTGTGTTTATTTATTATCTTAGCCGAAGATACTCCATTAAAATTAAAACATAATTAATATATGAAAATAGCTGTTATTGGGACAGGATATGTAGGTTTAGTTACCGGTACCTGTTTAGCAGAAACAGGAAATAAAGTGATCTGTGTAGATATAGACGCTGCTAAAGTACAGAAGATGCAGGCAGGTCAGGTGCCTATCTATGAACCAGGACTTGACGTGTTATTTCACCGGAATATAGCTCAGGGAAGGTTGACTTTTACAACTGATCTTGCCCATGGAATTAAAGATGCACAGATTATTTTTATGGCATTACCAACTCCTCCCGGAGGAGATGGAGCTGCGGATCTTTCCTATATTCTGGGAGCGGCAAAAGACATTTCTAAGTTGGTTACAGAGTATAAGGTAATTGTTAATAAATCAACTGTTCCGGTTGGGACTGCGGATAAAGTGCAAGCCGTTTTTCAAGCCCACACAGATGTAGAAATCGATGTAGTCTCTAACCCGGAGTTCTTACGTGAAGGCGTTGCAGTAGAGGATTTTATGAAGCCAGACAGGGTCGTTATTGGAACAAGGAGTGAGAAGGCCCAGAAGCTAATGGCAGAATTGTATGGCCCGTATGTCAGACAAGGAAATCCAATCTTGTTTATGGATGAACGTTCCTCTGAGTTGACAAAGTATGCCGCAAATTCATTCCTGGCTACAAAAATCACATTTATGAATGAGATTGCAAACCTCTGTGAAATTGTTGGTGCGGATGTAGATGCTGTGCGTAAGGGGATTGGTTCTGATGCAAGGATCGGTAAACGTTTTCTTTTCCCCGGAATAGGATACGGAGGAAGCTGTTTCCCGAAAGATGTTCAGGCATTGGCGAAGTCAGCTGATGAAAATGAATACGACTTCCAGATATTGAAAGCAGTAATGGAAGTGAATGAAAAACAAAAGACAGTATTGGTAGAGAAACTGCTAAAATATTATAAAGGTGATCTGAAAGGCAAACATTTTGCATTATGGGGATTGGCATTTAAACCCGAAACAGATGACATACGTGAAGCTCCAGCGCTATATATTATTGATGAACTGGTTAAACAGGGAGCTACAGTTACAGCTTTCGATCCGGAAGCGATGGCAAATGTAAAAGGGCTTCTTGGAAATAAAATCCATTACGTAGAGGATCAATATGAAGCATTAACAAATGCAGATGCTTTATTGATCGCGACAGAATGGTCCGTTTTCAGAAACCCGGATTTTGAAAAGATGGAGCAGGTATTGACCAATAAAGTAATTTTTGATGGACGTAATTTATACGATCTGGAAAAAATGATTGATTTGGGATATTATTATAACAGTGTTGGCCGTAAACTTATAGACTAATGGGACGTAAAAGAGTATTAATTACAGGAGCCGCAGGATTCTTAGGGTCACATTTATGTGATCGTTTTATCAAAGAAGACTATCATGTGATTGCCATGGATAACCTGATTACCGGTGACCTCAGGAATATTGAACATCTTTTTAAGCTGGAGAACTTTGAGTTTGCCCATCATGATGTATCTAAGTTTGTATATGTTGCGGGTGAATTGGATTATATCCTTCATTTTGCGTCTCCGGCAAGCCCTATTGATTATTTAAAGATTCCTATTCAGACGTTAAAAGTAGGTTCTCTCGGTACACATAATTTATTAGGCCTGGCAAAGAGTAAAAATGCAAGAATGCTGATTGCTTCTACTTCTGAGGTTTATGGAGACCCGAATGTCAATCCTCAGCCGGAAGAGTATTGGGGAAATGTAAATCCGGTTGGACCAAGGGGGGTATATGATGAAGCCAAACGTTTCCAGGAAGCCATGACTATGGCTTACCATACCTTTCATGGTTTAGAAACCCGGATTGTAAGAATTTTTAATACTTATGGGCCAAGAATGCGTTTGAATGATGGCCGTGTTTTACCTGCATTTATCGGACAGGCGCTACGTGGAGAAGACCTGACCGTATTTGGTGATGGTTCTCAGACGCGCTCATTCTGCTATGTGGATGATTTGGTGGAAGGTATTTATAGGTTATTGTTGAGTGATTATGCAATGCCCGTTAATATTGGCAATCCAGATGAGATTACCATTAAACAATTTGGTGAAGAGATCATTAAACTTACGGGAACAAGTCAGAAACTGGTGCTAAGGGATCTGCCTGTTGATGATCCTAAACAAAGACGGCCTGATATCACAAAAGCACGGGAAATTCTTGGCTGGGAACCTAAAATAAGCCGGGCGGAAGGGTTGAAAATTACTTATGAATATTTCAAGTCTTTACCTGCTGAAGCGTTAATTAATAAAGAACATAAAGATTTTACAACCTATAATCGTTAATAAAAAATGTCTAAAATACTAGTAACAGGTGGAACGGGATTTATCGGATCACATACCGTTGTAGAGCTCTACAATGCAGGATATGAAGTCGTGATCGTCGATAATTTTGCAAATTCCAACCCGAAAATCCTTAATCAGATAGAAACCATTACAGGAAAGAAGCCTGAGTTTTTTGAACTTGATCTATGTGATGAGTTGAAAGTGAGAGAATTTGTGACCAAACATGCTGATATTACTGGTGTCATTCATTTTGCAGCATTTAAGGCTGTAGGTGAATCTGTACAGCAGCCGCTTAAATATTACAGGAATAACTTTTATTCGTTGATCAACATCATCAATGGGTTTGACAGTAAAGTAAATCTGGTTTTCTCGTCTTCATGTACAGTGTACGGGCAACCGGATGTTCTGCCGGTAACGGAAAGTGCGCCGGTAAAAAAGGCAGAATCTCCTTATGGAAACACGAAACAGATTGCAGAAGAGATCCTGCAGGAAACTTGTGCGGTTACTCCTGAGTTAAGAGTAACTTCTCTGCGTTATTTTAACCCGGTTGGTGCGCATCATACGGCATTAATTGGAGAATTGCCAATAGGAGTGCCTCAAAATCTGGTTCCTTTTATTACGCAGTCTGCAATTGGTAAACGAGGACCTATTACGGTTTACGGAAATGATTACGACACTCCTGATGGAAGTGCAATCAGAGATTATATCCATGTTGTTGACCTGGCTAAAGCTCATGTGGCAGCCATCAGAAGAATGGAAAGTGATAAAGCAACCTCAAATTATGAAGTGTTTAATTTAGGTACTGGTACGGGTTCTACTGTATTACAGGTGATTGAGGCCTTTGAAAAAGCAACCGGCGAAAAATTGAATTATACCATTGGTGCAAGAAGAGAAGGCGATATTGAAAAGGTTTGGGGGGATGTAAATAAATCTGCACGTGATTTAGGATGGAAAGCCGAACTGGATATCAACGAGATGATGTCTTCTGCCTGGAATTGGGAGAAATATTTAAAAGATAACCCTTTCTAAATGTTGCTGAGCGAACATAAAGACCTTAAACTGGAAATAAAGTCTCTTCCTGAAAAGGAAAAAGACAAGCTCTTGCTGAGGTTGATCGCAAAGGACAAAATTTTAACAGAGCACCTGCATTTTAAGTTATTGGAAGATGAGCAGGACTTAGTGGAACGGCAGGAGAGACTGAGAGACAGGATTGATACAGAGATTTCTGAACTTTTATCGAATAGGAAATTGAACTCTAAAGATGTTTTGCTAAAAATGCGAAAACTCAATGGAAGTATTACTCATCATTTTAAAGTGACAAAAGATCTTAATACTGAGATTGAGCTTCGAATCCATCTTTTCAGAGGAATACCTATTGATTTTAATGAGGGGGTATTTTCGCCTTTACATAAGTTTAATGAGAAGCTCATGATTTATTTTGCGAAATCGGTTCTTTCTGTATTTAATAAATACCTGAAGATGCATGAAGATATTCAGTTTGATCTGAAAGAAGGTTTTAATGAGGTACTGTCGAAATTATATCTGTATAAAACAGCTGCGGTAGCAGCAGAATTAGGCTTACCTAAGGAAATTTAATAATGTGATATCTATTCATATGAAAAAGAAAATATTGATAACGGGTGGCGCTGGATTTATCGGTTCGCATGTGGTTCGTCGCTTTGTGAGCAATTATCCGGAATATGAGGTCCTGAATCTGGATAAGTTAACTTATGCGGGGAATCTGGCTAATTTAACTGATATTGAACATAAACCTAATTATCGTTTCGTAAAAGCAGACATTACCGACGCTGCTGCAATGGCTGAACTTTTTAGAGTTGAAAACTTTGATGCGGTGATTCATTTAGCGGCGGAATCGCATGTTGACAGATCTATCTCTGATCCTACGGCTTTTGTGATGACCAATGTTATAGGGACTGTAAATCTATTAAACGCAGCGAGGGAATACTGGAAGGGTGTTTATGATCAGAAGCGGTTCTATCATGTTTCCACAGATGAGGTATATGGTGCTTTGGGTGAAACAGGTATGTTTACGGAGTCTACTGCTTATGATCCACATAGTCCATACTCGGCATCAAAAGCGTCTTCGGATCATTTTGTAAGGGCGTATCACGATACTTACGGATTAGATGTGGTGATTTCTAATTGTTCAAATAATTATGGTTCACATCATTTTCCTGAGAAATTGATCCCTTTGGCCATTAATAATATTAAAAATAATCAACCAGTTCCAGTTTATGGAAAAGGAGAGAATGTAAGGGATTGGCTTTGGGTAGAAGACCATGCGCGTGCTATAGATGTGATCTTTCACCAGGCGAAAACCGGGGAGACTTACAATATCGGTGGGCACAATGAATGGAAGAATATAGACCTTATTCATTTGTTATGCAAGATTATGGATCAGAAACTGGGCAGAAATGCTGGTGAATCTGCAAAACTAATTTCTTTTGTAACTGATCGGGCAGGTCATGATTTGCGTTATGCTATCGACTCTACGAAATTGCAGAATGTATTAAACTGGGTGCCCAGTTTGCAATTTGAAGAAGGGCTGGAGAAAACAGTAGACTGGTATCTTGAAAATGAAGAATGGCTTTCCAATGTTACTTCAGGAAACTATCAGGCATATTACGAGAATCAATACGAAGGAAGGTAATTTTCTTTAGATATTTAAAGGGCATCTTTTTTTTAAAAAGGATGCCCTTTTGTATTAAAGTTTGAGCTGTGGTACTATTCGTACCTTAATGCTTCAACAGGATCCAGTTTGGATGCTTTCTTTGCGGGATAATAGCCAGACATAATGCCCACAAGAACACAGAGAACAAAACCTCCAAAGATCCATAGCCATGGAATAATAAATGCGCCGCCCATTGCAAGGGAAATGATATTACCTATTGATATCCCGAGAAAAATTCCGAAGGCACCACCCATCAGACAGATCATGACTGCTTCAATCAGGAATTGTTTCCTAATGACTGCCGGATTAGCGCCAATTGCTTTTCTGATTCCAATTTCTCTGGTACGCTCTGTTACAGAAACCAGCATGATGTTCATCAGGCCTATAGAAGCCCCGATAAGTGTGATTCCACCAATTGCAATTCCACCCCATACTACATATTTGAGATTTTCAAACAAGGACTGTGCTATTGCATCACTTTTTGTGATCTCAAAATTATTCGGTTCCGTGATTTTTATCTTTCTGATATTTCTGAATTCCGCAGTAGCTTCCCCTATAATGGCTTCCTGTAAGTCATTTGTAGGGACCATGACGGTAATTGTATAAGAAGGATTGGCATTAGAGTTAATGAGCTTTGCTTTTAGGAGAGGAACATAAACTGCTCTGTCGCCACTAAAACCCATACTTTGTCCTTTGGACGATAATAAGCCGATTATTTTAAGCCGGTTGTTGCCGACATTGATCACTTTATCTATGGGGGATTCTTTTTTGAATAACTTCTCGCTTACCTCACTACCAATAATACAGACGTTATTACCTTGAAGTGTTTCAGTCTGACTAAAATTTCGACCCAACTCAAGTTGAAGACCCTGTGAATTCAATCCATTCTCATCAACTCCCTGGATATTGATATTCGGATTGGTTTTTTCTGTTCCATATTTTATGGTCGAACCAAAGCTGGCACTCACACTAATGGCTACAGTAGCCGGGGTTTTCAAACGTTCTTTAAACGCGATCGCATCTTCATAACGGATATTTTTGAAAGGCTTGGGTCTTTTTCCGCCACCTCCTATACGAATACCGATACCGCGGTTCCTGATGGTAAACGAATTGGCCCCCATACTTGAAAAAGCCTCGGTCATACTTTTTTTAACTGCATCAAGTGTAGTTAAAATTCCTACTAAAGCAGAAAGACCTATCGCAATGATCAATGCGGTAAGCATCGTACGTAATCTGTTACTCTTTATGGACTGGATGGCAATTCTTACGTTCTCTGTATAGGTCATTCTTGAGGAAATATAATGCTTTATAGGGTAAAAATAAAAAGTCCCGTTGTTAAGACAACGAGACCTCTTATAATGTTACAAAGAATTACTAAATAAAGTTCTTAAGAACAAATGTTATTTATGCGGAGAAACTGGTTCCACAACCACAGGTACTGGCGGCATTGGGATTGTTAAAAGTAAACCCTCTTGAGTTTAAACCATCTTGCCAATCTACCTGCATACCCATTAAATACATTTGATGGGCTTTGTGCATAAACACTTTAATTCCATCAATTATAAATTCCTGATCTCCTTCTTTTTTTTGATCGAAGCCTAAAACATAACTCATCCCGGAGCAACCACCACCTTCTACTCCCACACGTAAGCCGAAATCTTCAGCGATTTCCTGTTGGTCTTTTAACTTAATAAGTTCTTTTACAGCAGTTTCTGTAAAGGTAACTGGTGCAAATGCTGTATCAACTGTATTACTCATGTTATTTAAAATTAGGAAGAACAAATATAAATAAAATGTACATTTTTGTCGATGTTATTCGCTAATTATTACGGTATTCAAACAAAGAAATGAGCATAGAATCTTTATTAACCGAAACTGCGGCACTAACCATTGCCGGTGTAGTTACCGTTTCTGTTGGATATTATCTGATTAAAGGGGACATTAAAACCTGGTCCAGGCTAAAATCAGGAAGTGCTCCTCAGGATGAGCGATTGCAGCTTTTGCCTTTACGTTTGCAGGCTCATGAACGTTTAGTTGTGTTTATTGAGCGCATTAATCCATCTAATTTATTTCTTCGCCTGCATCATCAGGGGATTTCCGTTAAAGATTTGCAATCTTTAATTTTAAACGAGATCAGGGCAGAGTATCAGCATAATGTGGCACAGCAACTTTATGTGAGCGGGGAAACCTGGAATGTCATCCGGAAGCTAAAGGATGATACCCTGGGAATGGTAAGTAACGCGGCCAAAGACTTGCCGGAACATTCGACCGGAATAGACCTGAGTAAAAAGATTTTGCAACATATGGCTGGGATCGCCGATAATCCTTACGAATTAACCCTTGATTTGATTAAAAAGGATATTCATCAGTTATTTTAATTATGGAAGAGAAAAAATTTAGCACCACGTCTGGTATTGAAATAAAAGAGATTTACACCAGCGCCAAGCCGGTTACAGAGTTGCCTGGTGAATTCCCGTATACACGGGGAATTCAAAAGGATATGTATAGGGGGCGCTTATGGACCATGCGTCAGTATGCTGGGTTTTCTACTGCAGAAGAGTCTAATAAACGTTACCATTATCTTCTGCAACAAGGCACAATGGGCTTGTCGGTAGCATTTGATCTTCCCACGCAAATTGGCTATGACTCAGATCATGAGATGGCCGAAGGGGAAGTTGGCAAAGTGGGAGTAGCTATTGATTCCCTGAAAGACATAGAGATTTTATTTGATGGAATAGCGCTTCAAAAGATTACAACTTCTATGACCATCAATGCGACCGCATCTATTTTATTGGCGATGTACATTGCATTGGCAAAAAAACAAGGCGCGGATATCCGGCAGATTTCGGGTACCATTCAAAATGATATCCTGAAGGAATATGCAGCAAGAGGAACTTATATCTATCCGCCGAAGGCTTCCATGAGAATCATTACTGATATTTTTGAATATTGCAGTAAGGAGGTTCCGAAATGGAATACAATATCTATTTCCGGATACCATATTCGTGAAGCAGGTTCTACTGCGGTACAAGAGCTCGCATTTACATTGGCGAATGGAAAAGCTTATTTAAATGCAGCCTTAGAAAAGGGACTGGACATCAATGTTTTTGCGAAACGTCTATCGTTCTTCTTCAATTGCCATAACAATTTCTTTGAGGAGATTGCTAAATTCAGAGCGGCGAGAAGGATGTGGGCAAAAATTACGAAAGAGTTGGGAGCCACCGATGAGAAAGCGCAAATGTTGCGTTTTCATACACAGACAGGCGGTTCTACACTAACAGCGCAACAGCCTCTAAATAATGTGATTCGTGTGAGCAATCAGGCGATGGCGGCGGTACTTGGAGGGACTCAATCCCTGCATACCAATGGTTATGATGAAGCTTTGTCGCTACCCACTGAAGCAGCGGCAAAAATTGCCTTGCGTACGCAACAGGTAATTGCATTTGAAAGCGGAATTACAGATACGGTTGATCCACTTGCAGGATCCTATTTTGTGGAAAATCTGACTGATGAAATTGAGGCAGCTGCGCAGCTGTACATTGATAAGATTGATGCTATGGGTGGTTCGGTAAATGCAATTGAAAATGGATACATCCAGAACGAAATCGGGGATGCCGCTTATCAGTATCAGGTAGAGATAGAAGCTGGTACAAGGGTAATTGTTGGGGTAAATAAATTTACTCAGGAACAAGAGGGTATTAATGACGTTTTTACCATTGATGAGTCCATCAGGACTATACAAACTGATAAGCTGAACAAGCTTAAATCGGAGCGGGATAATGTAGCTGTGGAAAAAGCCCTGAAGGATTTAACAATTGCCGCAAAAGGCACGGAAAATCTGATGCCCTATATTCTGGTCGCAGTGGAGGCGTATGCCAGTCTTGGGGAGATTGCAGATGTATTACGTAGCGTTTTTGGAGAGTATTAAAAAGAATGTTAAAAAATAGTTATCCACACAATAAATTCAGGTTAACTACGGTATGCTACTGATGTTTAAGTACTTGCCAAATAAATTAAAATTAAGTTTTTTTTGTTGATAATTTTTTGAATATTCGATCTCTCGAAACAGCACGGGTTTTGTGTTGCTATCGTCGCAATAAACCAACAAATTATATTATGACAATGGAAAAAACTTGTACCGAAGTATGGAAAAACTGTCTCCAAATCATAAAGGATAATATACCGAATCAAAGTTTTAAAACCTGGTTCGAACCGATATCCGCGCTGAAGTTGGATGGCAAAGTTTTGACGATACAGGTGCCTAGTTTATTTTTCTATGAATGGCTGGAGGAGCATTATGTTGGTTTGCTCCGAAAGACGGTAAAAAAGCAATTGGGAGACGAGGGGAGACTGGAATATAATATTGTAGTGGATAAGTCTTCAAACAGCGGATCTCCTTATACGACAAATATGCCTAGTAATGGAAACGGGGCTGAGGCAAAATTTCAATCCATGCCCATTCCAGTGTCTATAAATAAAGACATAAAAAATCCCTTTATTATTCCCGGCTTAAAAAAGCTGACTGTTGATCCTCAGCTGAACTCTAATTATACTTTCGAAAATTATATTGAAGGGGATTGTAATCGCTTAGCACGCTCTGCAGGCTATGCTGTTGCCGCAAAACCTGGTGGAACATCATTTAACCCGTTGATGATTTATGGAGGTGTAGGGTTGGGTAAAACGCATCTTGCTCAGGCGATTGGAAATGAGATAAAAAGGAATATGCCCGATAAACTCGTGATTTATGTTTCCTGTGAAAAGTTCTGTCAGCAGTTTGTGGATTCCTTGAAAAATAATACGATTAACGATTTTGTTAATTTCTATCAGGCAATGGATGTGATCATTATGGATGATGTTCATAATTTTGCAGGTAAAGAGAAAACCCAGGATATATTTTTCCATATTTTTAATCATTTACATCAATCTGGAAAGCAGGTGATCCTGTCTTCAGATAAAGCGCCAAAAGATCTTGCGGGATTAGAAGAACGCTTATTGAGCCGGTTTAAATGGGGGCTGTCCGCAGACCTTCAGATTCCTGATTTGGAAACAAGGATTGCTATCCTGAGAAAAAAAATGTATGCAGATGGGATTGAACTTCCTAATGAAGTAGTGGAATATGTAGCCCATAATATTGACAATAATGTACGTGAACTGGAAGGGGCAATGGTTTCGTTGTTGGCTCAGTCGACCTTAAATAAGAAAGATATAGACCTGAATCTGGCGAAGCAAATGTTGAAAAATTTCATCAAGAATACTTCTAAGGAGATCTCAATGGAGTATATTCAGAAATTGGTTTGTGAATATTTTGAAGTCCCTGTGGATATGGTGAAATCAGCGACAAGAAAGCGGGAGATTGTTCAGGCAAGACAGATTTCTATGTACCTCTCAAAAAGCCATACCAAATCATCGCTAAAGACGATTGGAGCGTTCTTTGGCGGAAGAGATCATTCTACAGTGATCTATGCCTGCCAGACGGTTGAAGATCTGATTGATACGGATAAAAAATTTAAAGGCTATGTACATGATATTCAAAAGAAATTAAAAATGACTTAGGCTTACCTGAGTTATTAAACGTAAAAACCAGATAAGTTTTTCTTATCTGGTTTTTACGTTTTGGATTAAAATCTATTTGATCGCTTCCAGTTTCATTAGTCCGTAGAATAAAGCAGAGGCGTGTAAAGATTGATCAATTTTATTTTCCAGAAGCAGTTGTTTTACTTCCTCAATACTGTATTTCTCGACATTTAGAATCTCGTGTTCATCTAAATGCTGTTCATCGGTTTTTACTCCTCCTTTCAGGAGATAGGTATAGGTCACATTGTTTGCTGTTGCGGGATTGGGATAGAGTGTGGCAATGAGTTCCAATGTTTGAAATGAATAACCTGTTTCTTCCAATAGTTCTCTTCTGATTGCGTCTTCCGGTTGTTCAGTCCCATCGATTACCCCGCCTGGGATTTCAAGTGAAATAATATCTCCGGCATGGCGGTACTGACGAACCATAATGATTTTGTTGTCTGTGGTCAATGCGACTGCGTTTACCCAATTCGGGTATTCGAGTACAAAATAATCGTCTTTTACAACTCCATTTTGAAGGTCACAGGTGTCTACACGTAAAGTTGCCCATTGTTCTTTCATCAGGTATCTTGAGGAAAGTCTTTGCCATTTTAATATTTCCATGTTAGGAGTTCAGGTATTGTTGAACCTTTCTCTGACGATCCAGGTTGATCATGCTTACGATGTGATGCTTCACTTCGAGCATTTGATAGATTAAATTTAGTTTTTCCGCAAGTGCGGTATTTCTCTCAGATGGCTGTAAGGGATTAAATTCTGCATACAGGAACTGACTCAGCATTTCGAGCTTTTCTGCCGGGAATGCGGAATCATTAATAAGTATTTCAAATTTATTGAAGTCATTGGAAAGTAGGATGTCTTCAGTTACCCCAAAATCTTTTAATAATGATTCGCGGAATACTTCGTCAGCTTCTTCCAGTTTTCCTTCCAGTTTTAATCCCATAATCCGGGCCAGTACCTGAGCTAATTTCTGAATTTCTGCTGTTATTAGGTCTTTTCTATACATATGATTTACCAGCTACCACTGCTACCGCCTCCGCCAAAACTACCGCCGCCGAAGCCTCCAAAGCCTCCGCCTCCGCTGCTGCTTCCGCCGCCCCAGCCTCCGCTACCGCCGGAATTTCTTCCTCCGCCAAGTAACATGCTCCAGAACAATGCGTCTGCTACTCCGCGACCACCGATCACCTGCCCGCCGCCGCCGCTGCCACCTCCTCTTTTAAGAATAATGATAACTACAACGACGATAATGATAATAATGAGTATTCCCGAAGCTCCACCTCCTGAGGCCCCCTTTCGGGGTTTGTCATTTTTATATTCTCCTTTTGTATAACGAATAATGGCATCTGTTCCTGCTTCCAGTCCTGCATAGTAATCGCCGGTTTTGAAATGAGGTTTTATATCATTGTCTATGATTCTTCTTGCATATAAATCGGGAAGTACACCTTCAACGCCATATCCAGTTTGAATAGAGATTTTTCTATCTCCTAAAGCAACGAGAATCAATACTCCATTGTTCTTACCTTTGCTTCCAACACCCCATTTCCTCCCTAGTTCCAACGCATATTCGTTGATATCGTAATCTCCAACGGATTTTAGAATGGCTATTGCAATCTGAGTAGAACTGGAGTCATCAAAAGCAACTAGTTTTTGTTCTAATTGCTGGACCTGAGTGGTACTTAGTGTTCCGGTATAATCGTTAACGAGCTTATTGGGTTTTTCAGGAAACTCCTGTGCAAATCCAATCGCAGAGATTAAGATAAAAAGTAAAGCTATGAGGTGTTTTTTCATGGCTTTACTGGTTTATATTGGTCCATAAAAATGATTTCATTTGGTAGCTCATTGATATCTCCACCCTGAAATGGAAAGAATGAGGCCAGTTTTTCACCGGCCAGAACGATGCCTGCTATGATTCCCTGAACTAGATTCCCTCCCGAAAAATGAGCTTTCATGGCGACTTTTGTAGTCTCCCAGAAATCGACTGGAACGACTTTATTGATGCCGCTGTCTCCAATGATTGCAAATTTATGGTCAATATAAGCGAGGTAGATCAATACGCCGTTGTGCTTAGACGTTTTGTCCATTCCTAGTTTTGAGAAATAAGAGGTTGCCTTTTCAAATGCATCGCCTTCGCAGTGTTTATCTACCGCTATTCTGATTTCGCCAGATGTTGCTTTTTCAGCTTCTGAAATTGCATTGGCAATTAATTCTTGTTCTTGTTCTGTGAATATTCCCATGATAGGATTACTTGATAAAGATAAGGGTAATACATATTTTTTATTTAAACACGTATTACCCCTAAATGTTGTGATGGTATTCTAGAATTCTACTTTTGGAGCCTTTTCTGAGCCAGCTTCAGCTTTGAATCCTGCTTTTTGACTGAATCCAAACAAACCTGCCGTAATGTTATTTGGGAAAGATCTTACTTTAGTATTGTATACCTGTACAGATTCATTAAAGTCTTTACGCGCTACACCAATTCTGTTTTCTGTTCCTGCAAGTTCTGCAGAAACGTCTCTGAACTGTTCTGTGGCTTTTAATTCAGGATAGTTTTCTGTGACCATTAATAAACGACCTAAGGCCTGACTTACTTGTCCTTGTGCAGCCTGATATTTTTCTATATTCTCAGGGGTTAACTTATCAGGATCAATAGTTACCTGTGTTGCTTTAGCACGGGCTTCCGTAACCTGGGTTAGCGTTGACTGTTCAAATTTAGCCGCACCTTTTACTGTATTTACAAGGTTTGGGATTAGGTCTGCCCGTCTTTGGTATTGGGTTTCTACCTGATTCCATTTCGCTTTCACATCTTCATCCAGTTTCACTAAACCATTATACCCGCATCCGCTAATGGCTACAAATAAGACCAGGATGGCAACTATTGCTAATACTGTTTTTTTCATAATTTCT
Source organism: Pedobacter steynii (assembly GCF_001721645.1). Taxonomy (NCBI): domain Bacteria; kingdom Pseudomonadati; phylum Bacteroidota; class Sphingobacteriia; order Sphingobacteriales; family Sphingobacteriaceae; genus Pedobacter; species Pedobacter steynii. Next base: position 2,004,582 of record NZ_CP017141.1, read on the forward strand.
GTTTTTTAGTTGAACTGAAACCGGCTTGTGGCTTATTTCAGCTTTTACGTTCTGTTTTTCTAAGTGTTAATTTACACATTAGAACTCAATTTCCGTTCCTTTGTTACGAATACCGATAAAAACCTGACAGGTTTTTACAAAACGGCACTAAAAACAGGTTTTTATCTTCATGAGCAGCCCTTTTGTCAGTTGATGAACATATTGATAATCGATTACTGTCTAATAAAAAAGGACCCAGATAAAACCTGGATCCTTTTAAAAGTGCTTATTTTGTTGTTAATTACAATCGAGGCATCTCCATTCTACGATACCGTCACCGGAGCCAAAGCGCCACATGGTATATTTTTCGATATCAATAAGAAAGTTAAGTCCATTCTGTTGTGCATTGACGGTACAACAGTTGTCTTCACAATCATCATCAGAACATCTATCATAGACTTTAGCATCAATCGTCTTGTTCCCCTGTCTTATTCTAAGTGTTTTTAGTTTGTATTTAGCTGCATCTTTAGAGTGAATGGAAATGATGTTGTTGGCCTTTACCCAGCTTTCTGGTTTAACTCCGGATACAAAGGCGAATTGTCCGGCCCAGAGGCAACCATTATACTCTATACATTCCGGGCTGCCGGGATCGGGATAGGACTCATAATTGGTCAGATTAGCCTTATTCCATACTTCTGCTGTTGCTGAGGCATTTGATGATTTCTGAAGGCCTGACTCTACGATTTCAGGAGCTGAGGGTTCCGAATTTTGTTTACATGATGTTGCCATGAACATCGTAATGACGAGGATGCAAAGCATCTTTGCTTTTACATAGATTTGGTTTTTGTAATTTTTCATAAATTTTGTTTTGGGATGATTAGTTTTACGTTTATTACTTATTTAGCACTTTTAATAAACATATTTAAATATACCAATAATTTAGTTTCATGAATTCACGTTGCCTTCTGTTGATTGGGTTAAGTTGTTTTAAATCAAGGTGATGATCAGATTGGTAAGTAGAATGTTTTCAATGAAACCAAGCCTCGATTTTATCCCTTTCAGTGGGTTGATAAAGTTGGATAATGTGCTGTAAAAATGGTGTTACATAATAAAAATGCAGGATTTTTAAAACCATTTTGTTTCGGACTAATTGAACTCTCTGTGATTATTCAGTGGCAGGGATTCTTAATTTTTTCTATTTTAGAGGAGTGTTTTGTGGGGTAATTTGGGAGATATTTATGCCAATATAATAGAGCATTTTATTTCTTCTGGTTGGGATTCATAGCATGATTTTGATGACCAGCAGGAGCTGATATCCTTCGTAGATTTGTGTACCTTTGCAGCAGTTCAGGATAAAAACCTGACATATTTTATGCAAAAAGAAATTGAAATTACACTTGCTCCGGAAGATATCGGGCAGGAAGTGTTATTAAAGAAGAGCCTTTCCTTAGCTTTAAATGTAGATATCTCAAAAATAAAAGGCTTTAAGATTCTTAAAAGATCTATTGATGCCCGTTCCAGAAAAGTAATTTATCGTTTGCAGGTAAGGGTCTTCATTGAAGAAGAGCCGGTGACCGAGGTTTTTGCTGTAAATTATCCAAATGTCAGTAATAATAAACATGTTATTATAGTTGGTGCAGGACCAGCAGGACTCTTTGCTGCTTTGCAATGCATTGAAAATGGCTTGAAGCCGATTGTATTGGAGCGTGGTAAAGATGTAAAACAACGAAGGCGTGATCTGGCAGCAATTAATAAAGAAGGTATTGTCAATACGGAATCTAATTATTGCTATGGTGAAGGGGGCGCAGGAACTTATTCTGATGGTAAACTTTATACCCGTTCTAATAAGCGAGGTGACATCAATAAGGTATTGCAGATTTTCGTGGAACACGGTGCTACAGATGATATACTGATAGATGCACGGCCGCATATCGGGACCAATAAACTTCCGCATATTATTACCGCGATCAGGGAACGTATCCTGAATGCTGGCGGGGAGGTTCGATTTGATCAAAAGGTTACCGATATATTGGTTGAATTTGGGAAAATAAAAGGAGTCGTAGTGAATGGAGAAGATCAGCTGATTGGTGATTCAGTTATTCTGGCTACCGGACATTCTGCGAGAGATATTTATGAATTGCTACATCAGAAGAATATTCTGGTAGAGGCTAAGCCATTTGCGCTTGGAGTAAGAATTGAGCATCCGCAGGCAATTATTGATGCCGCCCAATATCATTGTGACATCAGAAGTGAATTTTTGCCTCCGGCTTATTATAGTTTAGTGGAGCAGGTTGGAAGCAGGGGGGTGTTTTCTTTTTGTATGTGTCCGGGAGGGATTATTGCTCCTTGTGCTACTCATGAAAATGAGATTGTGGTTAATGGCTGGTCTCCTTCCAAAAGAAATAATCCCTTTGCAAATTCCGGGACTGTGGTGCAGATTACGCTGGAAGATGTAAAAGGAGAGGATCCGTTAAGGATGATGCATTTTCAGGCAGAGATTGAAAGAACAGCCTTTAATTTGGGTGGAGGTAATTTGGTGGCCCCCGGGCAAAGAATGGTAGACTTTGTGGAGAATAGAATTTCTGTTGATCTCCCAAAGAATTCTTATTTGCCTGGTACTAAAAGTGTGATGCTTAAGGAAACACTTCCTGATTTTGTAGCTTCAAGCTTAAGAAATGCCTTGCCGCTTTTTGGGAAGAAGATGAGAGGTTATTATACGAATGAAGCTATCCTTGTTGGTGTGGAAAGTCGAAGTTCATCGCCGGTTCGTATTCCAAGAGATAAAGAGACTTTTCAGCATCCTCAGATAGCAGGTTTGTTTCCATGCGCAGAGGGAGCGGGATATGCAGGTGGAATTGTCTCTGCAGCGATTGATGGAGTAAATTGTGCAAATGCAGTTTTAAAATACATTTAATAGAAACAGATTTAAAATTTGTTTGTTTAAAGGTGGTATGATTGATTTTGCTAACGAATTAAGAAAGGCGTATAACACTGATGCCTGGCATGGTAATAACGTTTCAACGGTTATTGCTTCGGTGAAAGTAGCACAGGCCTTTGCTCGTCCGATTTCTGATGCTCACTCTATAGCAGAATTAGTCTTGCATTTGAGCTCCTGGACGGAGGAGGTGATTTCAAGGTTGTCGGGGAATTTGCCAAAAGAGCCACGAAATGGGGGTTGGCCGGTTCCGTTTAATGAAACCGAAGAATACTGGAAGGCTATAGTGACTGAATTTAGTCAGGTAAATGAAGATTTGCTGATTTTAGTAAAACAATTTTCTGAATATCAATGGAGGGCAAAATTGTTTACTGGGCCGATTCCGACAGCATTATTGAGCCATTTTGAGTTGTTAAATGGTTTAATCCAGCATCATGCCTATCATGCAGGACAAATTGCCTTGCTTTCGAAATTTAAAAATCATGAGTAATACCTTAATTATCGGGGCTTCCCCAAATCCAATGCGCTATGCTTATAAGGCTGCGCATATGCTGAGAGCTAAAGGACATCATATTATCAATATAGGAATAAAGAAAGGCGCAGTTGCAGGTATGGCTATAGAGAAGCCTGGCGTGCCTCATCAGAATGTAGATACGATTACCTTATATGTTGGGGAGGAAATACAGCATTTATATTATGATTATATTCTTCAGACAAAGCCAAGAAGAGTAATTTTTAATCCCGGAACAGAAAACCCTGAACTGGAAGAGCTATTAGATAGAAATGGTATAGCCTCTGTGGAGGCTTGTACTCTCGTTTTATTGTCTACTGGACAATATTAATCCATGAGATTTTATTAAATGTTAATATGTAAACTTATCCTATAGGAAACCTCCGTAATGAGTCCGGATCTGGGAGGTAGCTACGAGGTAGTTGCGAGGTAGTTGAAAGGTTAAATGACCATGCAACTACCTCCCAGATTCTTTTCAACTACCTCGCAACTACCTTTCAACCCCGGAGTCTGTACGGAGGATCCCCGAAGAGTATTTAGTATGTTCCCATACTACGATAAGTTTACATTAGAAAGTAAATTACTGATTCGTGTTTACGTTGCTTTTTTGTTTTACTGGTATGGGTTTACAATGATGGATTTTATTATTGACATTAGTTTAGCTAATATTTCTGATTTTCCTGTTTCAGGGTTACATAGGTAATCAATTTCGGGTTTTTGTGGTCCTGGATTGATCTTTTTAAGCATGTGGGAGGTACTATCTGTTATAGTATATATTATATAACAGATGATTTAGGCCGCTACGAGCGGTATGATTTGCTTTTTTTTAGCTGATCTTGCGCTGGTGTATATTTTACGTTAAGTATAGATGAAGTTTTTTCTTCTGTAAATCATGTAGTTAGGGGCGTGATACAATTATAATGGATGAATTGTTTTGAGAACGGATAAAATTTCCTACTTTTGCATCCCGCTTCGGAGGAAGAGAGACATTGAGGTTGATAAGAGAGAAGGATTTGAAAGATTGCAGTAGAGATGAGTCAGAGGTTGTTTTGACGGTTTATTAACCAGGAAAGACAAAGTAAAAAAGTTTCAAAAAAAGCTTGACAATAACAAAAAGATTTCTACCTTTGCAGTCCCAACAAAAACGGGGGTTACCAAACGGAGTTTAGTAACAAAAACAAAAAGACTGAAACGATTGGAATTTCGAAACTGACACCAGGAACATTAAGACCCGGAAGAAACAGAGAAAAGAAGATTGCCACATAAAAGAAGAACCGCGAGGAGATTCGAAAAGTTCATTAAAGAGATGTCATTTATAGCGTAGCGAGGTAAGATAGTACCGTTTCAAAGTACATGAAAACCAAAGCTATTTTTTCAAGTCAGAATCTGACAGACAATACAAAAAAGAATAAAGACTATTATTAACAAGTTAAGAATGGTCAGCGTTCAAACAACACATTTTACAATGGAGAGTTTGATCCTGGCTCAGGATGAACGCTAGCGGCAGGCCTAATACATGCAAGTCGAACGATACCATTTAGCTTGCTAGATGGGAAAGTGGCGCACGGGTGCGTAACGCGTATGCAACCTACCTTAATCAGGGGGATAGCCCGAAGAAATTCGGATTAACACCGCATAAAATCACAGTACAGCATTGTACAATGATCAAATATTTATAGGATTAAGATGGGCATGCGTGTCATTAGTTAGTTGGCGAGGTAACGGCTCACCAAGACCACGATGACTAGGGGATCTGAGAGGATGACCCCCCACACTGGTACTGAGACACGGACCAGACTCCTACGGGAGGCAGCAGTAAGGAATATTGGTCAATGGAGGCAACTCTGAACCAGCCATGCCGCGTGCAGGAAGACAGCCCTCTGGGTCGTAAACTGCTTTTATTCGGGAATAAACCTACTTACGTGTAAGTAGCTGAATGTACCGAAGGAATAAGGATCGGCTAACTCCGTGCCAGCAGCCGCGGTAATACGGAGGATCCAAGCGTTATCCGGATTTATTGGGTTTAAAGGGTGCGTAGGCGGCTTATTAAGTCAGGGGTGAAAGACGGTGGCTCAACCATCGCAGTGCCCTTGATACTGATGAGCTTGAATACACTAGAGGTAGGCGGAATGTGACAAGTAGCGGTGAAATGCATAGATATGTCACAGAACACCGATTGCGAAGGCAGCTTACTATGGTGTCATTGACGCTGAGGCACGAAAGCGTGGGGATCAAACAGGATTAGATACCCTGGTAGTCCACGCCCTAAACGATGAATACTCGCTGTTAGCGATACACAGTTAGCGGCTAAGCGAAAGCGTTAAGTATTCCACCTGGGGAGTACGCCCGCAAGGGTGAAACTCAAAGGAATTGACGGGGGCCCGCACAAGCGGAGGAGCATGTGGTTTAATTCGATGATACGCGAGGAACCTTACCCGGGCTTGAAAGTTAGTGAATGAGATAGAGATATTTCAGTGAGCAATCACACGAAACTAGGTGCTGCATGGCTGTCGTCAGCTCGTGCCGTGAGGTGTTGGGTTAAGTCCCGCAACGAGCGCAACCCCTATGTTTAGTTGCCAGCACGTTAAGGTGGGGACTCTAAACAGACTGCCTGTGCAAACAGAGAGGAAGGAGGGGACGACGTCAAGTCATCATGGCCCTTACGTCCGGGGCTACACACGTGCTACAATGGATGGTACAGAGGGCAGCAAGCTGGCAACAGCAAGCAAATCTCAAAAAGCCATTCACAGTTCGGATAGAGGTCTGCAACTCGACCTCTTGAAGTTGGATTCGCTAGTAATCGCGTATCAGCAATGACGCGGTGAATACGTTCCCGGGCCTTGTACACACCGCCCGTCAAGCCATGGAAGTTGGGGGTACCTAAAGTATGTAACCGCAAGGAGCGTCCTAGGGTAAAACCGATAACTGGGGCTAAGTCGTAACAAGGTAGCCGTACCGGAAGGTGCGGCTGGAATACCTCCTTTCTGGAGTAGTTCAGACTACTCGCTACGTAAATGATATAAATGACAAAAAAATCTCAAAAAGAAAAACCCATAGGATGAAACATCACTTAGTGTTCTCATACTGCAGTAAAGACAAATAGTCCCGTAGCTCAGTTTGGTTAGAGCACTACACTGATAATGTAGGGGTCAGCAGTTCAAATCTGCTCGGGACTACAGATATATTCTAAGGGGGATTAGCTCAGCTGGCTAGAGCGCCTGCCTTGCACGCAGGAGGTCAACGGTTCGACTCCGTTATTCTCCACCATTACCCAGGCTTAATACAAAAGGCCGAGAAATATGATTACGGATTGTGATCAGGGGAAGTAAAGTTCTTTGACATATTGGAAGAAGTTAAAAAAGAAGAGCAAACAACAATAGAGACGTTGTTAGCTTGAAGGAAGGAATAAGCAATTATTCAGTCCGTAGAGATAACAACAAATCAAAAAAAGCATTTCCATAGGCGCAAAAGGCTATGGAGAGAAGAAAGTAATTAAGAGCACACAGGGGATGCCTTGGCTCTCAGAGGCGATGAAGGACGTGATAAGCTGCGATAAGCTTCGGGTATTAGCAAATATGAATTAATCCGAAGATTTCCGAATGGGGAAACCTGGCTAGTTGAAGACTAGTCGTACAATGTACGCAAACCTGCCGAACTGAAACATCTAAGTAAGCAGAGGAAGAGAAAATAATAATGATTTCCTAAGTAGTGGCGAGCGAAAGGGAAAGAGCCCAAACCACTTATGTTACGGCATATGTGGGGTTGTAGGACTACGATGTGGTATACTAAAATGAAGTGGAACAGGATGGGAAGCCTGGCAATATAGCGTGAGAGCCGCGTACACGTAAGTAATAGTAACCTAGTAGTATCCTGAGTACCGCGAGGTCGGAGACGCCTTGTGGGAATCTGCCGGCACCATCCGGTAAGGCTAAATACTCCTGAGAGACCGATAGTGAACCAGTACCGTGAGGGAAAGGTGAAAAGAACCCCGAACAGGGGAGTGAAATAGAACCTGAAACTGTGTGCTTACAAGCGGTCGGAGCGTCCAGGTGGCGTGACGGCGTGCCTTTTGCATAATGAGCCTACGAGTTACTCTTCTCTGGCAAGGTTAAGTGTTTAAGACACGCAGCCGAAGCGAAAGCGAGTCTGAATAGGGCGTATAGTCAGGGGAGGTAGACGCGAAACCTTGTGATCTACCCATGGACAGGTTGAAGGTGCGGTAACACGTACTGGAGGACCGAACCGATAAACGTTGAAAAGTTTCCGGATGATCTGTGGGTAGGGGTGAAAGGCTAATCAAACTGGGAAATAGCTCGTACTCCCCGAAATGTTTTTAGGAACAGCGTGGTGGTAAAGTTATATAGAGGTAGAGCTACTGATTGGGTGCGGGGGAGTCAAATCCTACCAAATCCAGACAAACTCCGAATGCTATATAATATACACTGCAGTGAGGCCCGGGGTGCTAAGGTCACGGGCCGAGAGGGAAAGAACCCAGACCATCAGCTAAGGTCCCCAAGTTATAGTTAAGTTGAACTAACGAGGTCCGATTGCATAGACAGCTAGGATGTTGGCTTGGAAGCAGCCATTCATTTAAAGAGTGCGTAACAGCTCACTAGTCGAGCGATCGGGCATGGATAATAAACGGGCATTAAACTATACACCGAAGCTATGGGTAATATTAATATTACGGTAGGGGAGCATTCCAGCGGCAGCGAAGTTATGACGTAAGTTGTGGTGGAGCTTCTGGAAAAGCAAATGTAGGCATAAGTAACGATAAGGCGGGAGAGAAACCCGCCCACCGAAAGGATAAGGTTTCCTGATCAACGCTAATCGGATCAGGGTTAGTCGGGGCCTAAGGAGAACCCGAAGGGGATATTCGATGGACAACTGGTTAATATTCCAGTACTTTTTATAACTGCGATGTGGGGACGGAGTAGTGACACTGCCGCGATCTGACGGAATAGATCGTTAAAGGGCGTAGGTATTAGGACTGTAGGTAAATCCGCAGATCTAGCTGAAACCCGATAGTACTGCAAACCTTCGGGGGCGTAGATAGCGCAGGTAATCAGACTTCCAAGAAAAACCGCTAAGCTTCAGGTTATAAAAACCCGTACCGCAAACCGACACAGGTATCCGGGAAGAGAATTCTAAGGTGCTCGAGTGAATCATGGCTAAGGAACTCGGCAAAATGGCCCTGTAACTTCGGGAGAAGGGGCGCTGACAGCAATGTCAGCCGCAGTGAAAAGGCCCAGGCGACTGTTTAACAAAAACACATGGCTTTGCAAAATCGAAAGATGAAGTATAAGGCCTGACACCTGCCCGGTGCTGGAAGGTTAAGAGGGGATGTTAGTCGCAAGGCGAAGCATTGAATCGAAGCCCCAGTAAACGGCGGCCGTAACTATAACGGTCCTAAGGTAGCGAAATTCCTTGTCGGGTAAGTTCCGACCTGCACGAATGGTGTAACGATCTGGGCGCTGTCTCAGCCATGAGCTCGGTGAAATTGTGGTCCCGGTGAAGACGCCGGGTACCCGCAACGGGACGGAAAGACCCCATGCACCTTCACTACAATTTAACATTGACATTGGATACAGGATGTGTAGGATAGGTGGGAGACTATGAAGTGGCATCGCTAGGTGTTGTGGAGTCAACGTTGAAATACCACCCTTTCTGTATTCGGTGTCTAACCCCACTCAGTGGGGGACATTGTTTGATGGGTAGTTTGACTGGGGTGGTCGCCTCCAAAAAGGTAACGGAGGCTTTCAAAGGTAAGCTCAATACGCTTGGTAACCGTATGAGGAGTGCAATAGCATAAGCTTGCTTGACTGTGAGGCAGACAAGCCGAGCAGGGTCGAAAGACGGATATAGTGATCCGGTGGTTCTGCATGGAAGGGCCATCGCTCAAAGGATAAAAGGTACGCTGGGGATAACAGGCTGATCTCCCCCAAGAGCTCATATCGACGGGGAGGTTTGGCACCTCGATGTCGGCTCGTCACATCCTGGGGCTGGAGAAGGTCCCAAGGGTTCGGCTGTTCGCCGATTAAAGTGGCACGCGAGCTGGGTTCAGAACGTCGCGAGACAGTTCGGTCCCTATCTGTTGTGGGCGTAGGAATTTTGAGTGGGGCTGACCTTAGTACGAGAGGACCGGGTTGGACTAACCTCTAGTGAATCTGTTGTTCCGCCAGGGGCATTGCAGAGTAGCTACGTTGGGAATAGATAAGCGCTGAAAGCATCTAAGTGCGAAACTAGCCACGAGATGAGAATTCCATATAGGACCGTAGCAGACTACTACGTTGATAGGTTACAGATGTAAAGGTGGTGACATCAAAGTCGAGTAATACTAATAATCCGAAGCTTTCAAGAGCAATAAACTGTTGTTTGTTCTTCCTAACTTAACTTCTTTCAATAATATGTCACTGTTTGATGGTGAGCTGCACTAGCAGATACACTGATAAAAGATCAGACAATAAAAATATTTAGGTGCCTATATCGGTGGTGTCTACCTCTTCCCATTCCGAACAGAGAAGTCAAGCCCACCAGAGCCGATGGTACTGCGGTAACACGTGGGAGAGTAGGTCGGTGCCAAATCTTAAAGTAAGCCTGTAGTAATACTACAGGCTTTTCTTTTAAACATAAGAAAGAACTCTAATTAAAGAAATTAAAAATATTTAGGTGCCTATATCGGTGGTGTCTACCTCTTCCCATTCCGAACAGAGAAGTCAAGCCCACCAGAGCCGATGGTACTGCGGTAACACGTGGGAGAGTAGGTCGGTGCCAAATCTTAAAAGAAAGCCTGTAGGAAACTACAGGCTTTTCTTGTTTATAACCTTTTTTGTTTCGGTAGTTACCTGTTATATTGATATTGGGCTGAGTATATCCTTGCTTTGGTCAGGAAGGTTTTTATGTGGAAATTTTTCTTTTTAATGATTTCCGGACTCTCGACTTGATGGTCTAGAAGAAAGGAAAGATATTAGGGGTATGTTTAATCTTAAATGAGCTTAAGTATATTTTATACGCCAACGGCTAAAGAGACCTTGACTGCAGTTTATAGTTTTATTGAAGGAAAATTTGGACGGCATTCGGCAGATAAATTTCTGCTAAAAGCGGAAAGAACAATTGCAGTGGTGGGTAAACAGCCATTTCTGTTCAGAGCTTCGGCGATTGATACTCAGATACGCATCGCTCTGGTCACTAAACAATGTTCGCTTTTCTATCTCGTTCGTGATTCTTCGGTGCACCTTTTGTTCTTCTGGGATAATCGCCAGGAACCAATCTGATATTTTTTGGTGTTGGATTCCGGATATTCTATTTTAATTTGGGAGAGGGATTATCAGGCATTCTTAAATTAATTATTCATTTGGGATTTATTTTTCATTCAGCATGTAGCCGAGAATAAATGCTGTTTGATTTTTTTGCAGACTAATTTTGATAAACAAGAAAGGATCCTAATTAAATACAAAGAATATCATCGTTTAAAATTATAATTCCTAGCCTGATAATCTGGTTATGTATCAGTTCTGAGGTTTGATTGGTATACTGAGCGAATTATTCTTGAAATAAAATTGAAATCAGGTTTTCCGGATGTTGATGCTCAATGTGGCTAATTAAGAGGCGGTTGTGTGAGAAAATTTCTGAGAACAGGCGTGTGAATTTGGAGTTATGTTAAAATAAAGAGAAGATTATGTAAATAAAGTTTGCAGGAAGAAAAAATAATCCTACTTTTGCATCCCGCTTCGGAGGAAGAGAAACAGAGAGGTTGAATAAAGAGAGAAGGATTTGAAAGATTGCAGTAGAGATGAGTCAGAGGTTGTTTTGACGGTTTATTAACCAGAAAAGGCAAAGTAAAAAAGTTTCAAAAAAAGCTTGACAATAACAAAAAGATTTCTACCTTTGCAGTCCCAACAAAAACGGGGGTTACCAAACGGAGTTTAGTAACAAAAACAAAAAGACTGAAACGATTGGAATTTCGAAACTGACACCAGGAATATTAAGACCTGGAAGAAACAGAGAAAAGAAGATTGCCACATAAAAGAAGAACCGCGAGGAGATTCGAAAAGTTCATTAAAGAGATGTCATTTATAGCGTAGCGAGGTAAGATAGTACCGTTTCAAAGTACATGAAAACCAAAGCTATTTTTTCAAGTCAGAATCTGACAGACAATACAAAAAAGAATAAAGACTATTATTAACAAGTTAAGAATGGTCAGCGTTCAAACAACACATTTTACAATGGAGAGTTTGATCCTGGCTCAGGATGAACGCTAGCGGCAGGCCTAATACATGCAAGTCGAACGATACCATTTAGCTTGCTAGATGGGAAAGTGGCGCACGGGTGCGTAACGCGTATGCAACCTACCTTAATCAGGGGGATAGCCCGAAGAAATTCGGATTAACACCGCATAAAATCACAGTACAGCATTGTACAATGATCAAATATTTATAGGATTAAGATGGGCATGCGTGTCATTAGTTAGTTGGCGAGGTAACGGCTCACCAAGACCACGATGACTAGGGGATCTGAGAGGATGACCCCCCACACTGGTACTGAGACACGGACCAGACTCCTACGGGAGGCAGCAGTAAGGAATATTGGTCAATGGAGGCAACTCTGAACCAGCCATGCCGCGTGCAGGAAGACAGCCCTCTGGGTCGTAAACTGCTTTTATTCGGGAATAAACCTACTTACGTGTAAGTAGCTGAATGTACCGAAGGAATAAGGATCGGCTAACTCCGTGCCAGCAGCCGCGGTAATACGGAGGATCCAAGCGTTATCCGGATTTATTGGGTTTAAAGGGTGCGTAGGCGGCTTATTAAGTCAGGGGTGAAAGACGGTGGCTCAACCATCGCAGTGCCCTTGATACTGATGAGCTTGAATACACTAGAGGTAGGCGGAATGTGACAAGTAGCGGTGAAATGCATAGATATGTCACAGAACACCGATTGCGAAGGCAGCTTACTATGGTGTCATTGACGCTGAGGCACGAAAGCGTGGGGATCAAACAGGATTAGATACCCTGGTAGTCCACGCCCTAAACGATGAATACTCGCTGTTAGCGATACACAGTTAGCGGCTAAGCGAAAGCGTTAAGTATTCCACCTGGGGAGTACGCCCGCAAGGGTGAAACTCAAAGGAATTGACGGGGGCCCGCACAAGCGGAGGAGCATGTGGTTTAATTCGATGATACGCGAGGAACCTTACCCGGGCTTGAAAGTTAGTGAATGAGATAGAGATATTTCAGTGAGCAATCACACGAAACTAGGTGCTGCATGGCTGTCGTCAGCTCGTGCCGTGAGGTGTTGGGTTAAGTCCCGCAACGAGCGCAACCCCTATGTTTAGTTGCCAGCACGTTAAGGTGGGGACTCTAAACAGACTGCCTGTGCAAACAGAGAGGAAGGAGGGGACGACGTCAAGTCATCATGGCCCTTACGTCCGGGGCTACACACGTGCTACAATGGATGGTACAGAGGGCAGCAAGCTGGCAACAGCAAGCAAATCTCAAAAAGCCATTCACAGTTCGGATAGAGGTCTGCAACTCGACCTCTTGAAGTTGGATTCGCTAGTAATCGCGTATCAGCAATGACGCGGTGAATACGTTCCCGGGCCTTGTACACACCGCCCGTCAAGCCATGGAAGTTGGGGGTACCTAAAGTATGTAACCGCAAGGAGCGTCCTAGGGTAAAACCGATAACTGGGGCTAAGTCGTAACAAGGTAGCCGTACCGGAAGGTGCGGCTGGAATACCTCCTTTCTGGAGTAGTTCAGACTACTCGCTACGTAAATGATATAAATGACAAAAAAATCTCAAAAAGAAAAACCCATAGGATGAAACATCACTTAGTGTTCTCATACTGCAGTAAAGACAAATAGTCCCGTAGCTCAGTTTGGTTAGAGCACTACACTGATAATGTAGGGGTCAGCAGTTCAAATCTGCTCGGGACTACAGATATATTCTAAGGGGGATTAGCTCAGCTGGCTAGAGCGCCTGCCTTGCACGCAGGAGGTCAACGGTTCGACTCCGTTATTCTCCACCATTACCCAGGCTTAATACAAAAGGCCAAGAAATATGATTACGGATTGTGATCAGGGGAAGTAAAGTTCTTTGACATATTGGAAGAAGTTAAAAAAGAAGAGCAAACAACAATAGAGACGTTGTTAGCTTGAAGGAAGGAATAAGCAATTATTCAGTCCGTAGAGATAACAACAAATCAAAAAAAGCATTTCCATAGGCGCAAAAGGCTATGGAGAGAAGAAAGTAATTAAGAGCACACAGGGGATGCCTTGGCTCTCAGAGGCGATGAAGGACGTGATAAGCTGCGATAAGCTTCGGGTATTAGCAAATATGAATTAATCCGAAGATTTCCGAATGGGGAAACCTGGCTAGTTGAAGACTAGTCGTACAATGTACGCAAACCTGCCGAACTGAAACATCTAAGTAAGCAGAGGAAGAGAAAATAATAATGATTTCCTAAGTAGTGGCGAGCGAAAGGGAAAGAGCCCAAACCACTTATGTTACGGCATATGTGGGGTTGTAGGACTACGATGTGGTATACTAAAATGAAGTGGAACAGGATGGGAAGCCTGGCAATATAGCGTGAGAGCCGCGTACACGTAAGTAATAGTAACCTAGTAGTATCCTGAGTACCGCGAGGTCGGAGACGCCTTGTGGGAATCTGCCGGCACCATCCGGTAAGGCTAAATACTCCTGAGAGACCGATAGTGAACCAGTACCGTGAGGGAAAGGTGAAAAGAACCCCGAACAGGGGAGTGAAATAGAACCTGAAACTGTGTGCTTACAAGCGGTCGGAGCGTCCAGGTGGCGTGACGGCGTGCCTTTTGCATAATGAGCCTACGAGTTACTCTTCTCTGGCAAGGTTAAGTGTTTAAGACACGCAGCCGAAGCGAAAGCGAGTCTGAATAGGGCGTATAGTCAGGGGAGGTAGACGCGAAACCTTGTGATCTACCCATGGACAGGTTGAAGGTGCGGTAACACGTACTGGAGGACCGAACCGATAAACGTTGAAAAGTTTCCGGATGATCTGTGGGTAGGGGTGAAAGGCTAATCAAACTGGGAAATAGCTCGTACTCCCCGAAATGTTTTTAGGAACAGCGTGGTGGTAAAGTTATATAGAGGTAGAGCTACTGATTGGGTGCGGGGGAGTCAAATCCTACCAAATCCAGACAAACTCCGAATGCTATATAATATACACTGCAGTGAGGCCCGGGGTGCTAAGGTCACGGGCCGAGAGGGAAAGAACCCAGACCATCAGCTAAGGTCCCCAAGTTATAGTTAAGTTGAACTAACGAGGTCCGATTGCATAGACAGCTAGGATGTTGGCTTGGAAGCAGCCATTCATTTAAAGAGTGCGTAACAGCTCACTAGTCGAGCGATCGGGCATGGATAATAAACGGGCATTAAACTATACACCGAAGCTATGGGTAATATTAATATTACGGTAGGGGAGCATTCCAGCGGCAGCGAAGTTATGACGTAAGTTGTGGTGGAGCTTCTGGAAAAGCAAATGTAGGCATAAGTAACGATAAGGCGGGAGAGAAACCCGCCCACCGAAAGGATAAGGTTTCCTGATCAACGCTAATCGGATCAGGGTTAGTCGGGGCCTAAGGAGAACCCGAAGGGGATATTCGATGGACAACTGGTTAATATTCCAGTACTTTTTATAACTGCGATGTGGGGACGGAGTAGTGACACTGCCGCGATCTGACGGAATAGATCGTTAAAGGGCGTAGGTATTAGGACTGTAGGTAAATCCGCAGATCTAGCTGAAACCCGATAGTACTGCAAACCTTCGGGGGCGTAGATAGCGCAGGTAATCAGACTTCCAAGAAAAACCGCTAAGCTTCAGGTTATAAAAACCCGTACCGCAAACCGACACAGGTATCCGGGAAGAGAATTCTAAGGTGCTCGAGTGAATCATGGCTAAGGAACTCGGCAAAATGGCCCTGTAACTTCGGGAGAAGGGGCGCTGACAGCAATGTCAGCCGCAGTGAAAAGGCCCAGGCGACTGTTTAACAAAAACACATGGCTTTGCAAAATCGAAAGATGAAGTATAAGGCCTGACACCTGCCCGGTGCTGGAAGGTTAAGAGGGGATGTTAGTCGCAAGGCGAAGCATTGAATCGAAGCCCCAGTAAACGGCGGCCGTAACTATAACGGTCCTAAGGTAGCGAAATTCCTTGTCGGGTAAGTTCCGACCTGCACGAATGGTGTAACGATCTGGGCGCTGTCTCAGCCATGAGCTCGGTGAAATTGTGGTCCCGGTGAAGACGCCGGGTACCCGCAACGGGACGGAAAGACCCCATGCACCTTCACTACAATTTAACATTGACATTGGATACAGGATGTGTAGGATAGGTGGGAGACTATGAAGTGGCATCGCTAGGTGTTGTGGAGTCAACGTTGAAATACCACCCTTTCTGTATTCGGTGTCTAACCCCACTCAGTGGGGGACATTGTTTGATGGGTAGTTTGACTGGGGTGGTCGCCTCCAAAAAGGTAACGGAGGCTTTCAAAGGTAAGCTCAATACGCTTGGTAACCGTATGAGGAGTGCAATAGCATAAGCTTGCTTGACTGTGAGGCAGACAAGCCGAGCAGGGTCGAAAGACGGATATAGTGATCCGGTGGTTCTGCATGGAAGGGCCATCGCTCAAAGGATAAAAGGTACGCTGGGGATAACAGGCTGATCTCCCCCAAGAGCTCATATCGACGGGGAGGTTTGGCACCTCGATGTCGGCTCGTCACATCCTGGGGCTGGAGAAGGTCCCAAGGGTTCGGCTGTTCGCCGATTAAAGTGGCACGCGAGCTGGGTTCAGAACGTCGCGAGACAGTTCGGTCCCTATCTGTTGTGGGCGTAGGAATTTTGAGTGGGGCTGACCTTAGTACGAGAGGACCGGGTTGGACTAACCTCTAGTGAATCTGTTGTTCCGCCAGGGGCATTGCAGAGTAGCTACGTTGGGAATAGATAAGCGCTGAAAGCATCTAAGTGCGAAACTAGCCACGAGATGAGAATTCCATATAGGACCGTAGCAGACTACTACGTTGATAGGTTACAGATGTAAAGGTGGTGACATCAAAGTCGAGTAATACTAATAATCCGAAGCTTTCAAGAGCAATAAACTGTTGTTTGTTCTTCCTAACTTAACTTCTTTCAATAATATGTCACTGTTTGATGGTGAGCTGCAATAGCAGATACACTGATAAAAGATCAGACAATAAAAATATTTAGGTGCCTATATCGGTGGTGTCTACCTCTTCCCATTCCGAACAGAGAAGTCAAGCCCACCAGAGCCGATGGTACTGCGGTAACACGTGGGAGAGTAGGTCGGTGCCAAATCTTAAAGTAAGCCTGTAGTAATACTACAGGCTTTTCTTGTTTATAACCCTTCTGGGTTTCAAGACCTACTCGCTCTATCGCTCGGTAACGCGATTATTATTGTTAAAAAATGCTAAAACTTTATCCCTGATGCAATAAAACCGTATTATTGTATTTTACGTTAGTTTATAAAAGCAATTTCAAATGAGGTTCAGAGAATTATTATTTACAGGACTATTTTTATTAATTAATGCTTCAGGTTTTGCTCAGAGCAAGGATGTTAAACTTCCTGCGAACTGGTTTAATCTGGATCTTGTTCAGGATGGTTATTTTGGAATAAGTACAGAAAAGGCATATAAAGAACTGCTGAAGAATAAGAAGCCTAAAGAGAAGATCATCGTAGCAGTAATTGATGGTGGTATTGACATCAACCATGAGGATTTAAAGGATATTTTATGGACTAATAAGAAGGAAATTCCTGGAAATGGTATCGATGACGATGGAAATGGATATGTTGATGATGTTCATGGGTGGAATTTCATAGGCTCTAAAAATGGAAATCTGGCTTATGATAACCTCGAATTGGTTCGGATTTATAGAGAGTATGCGCCAAAATACCGGTCTACGATAAAGTCAACAGTTCTTGATAGTGCTCAAAAGAAAGAATTTGAATTGTACACTAAAGTAACTGCCGAGTTTGGTAAGAAATATGATGAAGCGGATCAGACTTTCAGGGTTGTTTTTGCTATTAATAAACTGATGGATTCTGTTGGATCTATTCATAAAAAAGCTATTCCATCTCTTGAAGATATCGAAAGCTATAAGGCTGAAGATGAGATGGAAGAACAGATTAAAAAAATAATCAGATCAGGATCTAAAGAAAGTGGAAGTATAGAGAAGTTCCATAAGGAGATAAAAGATGCTTACAAGCAGTACGATGTGATGTTAAGGTATAACCTAAATCCTAAGTATGACCAAAGAGCTGAATTGGTAGGGGACGATTATTCCAATGCCAAAGAGAAATTTTATGGCAATAACGATGTTAAGGGGCCAAATGCCGAGCATGGTTCTCATGTTTCCGGGATTATAGGGGCCAACAGAAAGAATGAAGTTGGCATTAATGGGGTTGCAGATTTTGTAAGTATAATGGGGATCAGAGTGGTTCCTGAAGGTGATGAAAGAGATAAAGATGTAGCAAATGGCATTAGGTATGCCGTAGACAACGGAGCGCGGGTAATTAATATGAGCTTTGGAAAGGGCTACAAATGGAACAAGGAGATAGTAGATGAGGCGGTAAAATACGCGGAACAAAAAGGGGTTTTATTAGTTCATGCAGCTGGTAATGACAACCTGAATGTGGATCTGGAAGATAACTATCCTAATAAGTATTATGATAGTCCTGAAGCAATTGCACACAAAAAGAAAATGGAAAAACTGAAGCCGGCAGTTATCCCATTTAAACCTTTAAATAGTCAGATGCAAAACCAGGGAATGGGAAGGCCAGCTGTGAGACCAAATATTAAACCTGTAATAGATTCGGCTAAATTTAATCTTCCACATGCAACCAACTGGATCGAAGTGGGTGCCAGTGCCTATAAGAATGATGCCACATTAAAAGCTTCATTCTCAAATTATGGGAAATTCAATGTTGACGTATTTGCTCCCGGATTTTTGATTAACTCTACTGTTCCTGATTCTAAATATGAAGAATTGGACGGGACAAGTATGGCGGCACCAGTAGTATCGGGCCTGGCTGCATTGATTCTGAGTTATTATCCGGATCTTAGCCCTCAGCAAGTCAGGGAAGTCATTATGAAATCTGTTTCCAAAGTGCAGCAGAAAGTTAAGCTGACCAATGAAAGAGGAGAGAATGTTAAAGCATCTTTTTCTGAACTTTGTGTAAGTGGCGGTATTGTGAATGCTTATGAGGCTTTAAAACTAGCACCAGGTTACAGCAAAAAAAAATAGGAGAATTTTCGGCTTAATCTATTGTGATTGAAGGAGGAAGCAGTGCTTGGTACCCCTTTTTATCTTTATAGACATACCGTTTTGTAATGGTGTAGTTGCCTTTTTTTCCGGGTTTTATTTTATTGGAAATTTCTTCTGGAAGACCTTCCCGATCTGATGCAGTATAGGTTCCCTTCGTGATGACCATAATATCCCTAAAGTATTTTTTCTTACCAGGAAGAACTTTATATTCACTTGACCAGGAAGATGGAGCTTCATCTTCTCCTCCTATCGTCTTTTTAACGCCATATGCCGACATAATTTGCTGATAACGGCCATTGGTTCCGGCAATGAGAAATAATGACCCGTAAAACGGCCCTCCACCGCCGCCATTCAAATGCTCAATCATAAAGGCATATTGATCTTCTCCGATTAGTAAAGGTTTAGGTATCGGACATTGTGAAAAAGCACCATAGCCTGCAATTGCCGGTTGGAATATCCTTAGCTTCCATCCCTCCTTTGTCAAAGCAAATTTCGCTAGTCCCAATAGTCCACCGGTAAATCTGGAAGTCTGGAGCCCCTCCTGATCAAATTCTGAATGATTAAAACTGATGACCTTATATTGCAGACCTGTAGAATCCCTGAAGTCCATTATATTTATCAACCTTGTGGCTGTTCCTCGTTTAAATGGAAATATAAGATTTCCTTCCTCTCCATTTGCATCAATATAAGATGATCTGTTGGAGGAGTTGATATCCCAGTTGATCAGTTCTTTTGTATAGCCGGCTTTTTTCGTAAGATTATAATATTTGCCGGGGAAAAGTTTTAATAGCGTCTTTTGTGCATTAAAAGGTTCTGAAATTAAAAGACTGCGATTATTTAATATGGAATCATTTACTATTATTTTTTTTAGGTATTCCTCGTCATTTTGAGCATAGGAAGAGTTGAAGAATTGCAATGATATAATTAAAAAGAAGAAAGCAGATTTCATAAGTAATGGTTCGGAGAACCTTTGCAGGTTGTGGCGAAAAATATAAATATTAGCGACTAAAATCTGGATTTTAATTTAAAAATAGCCTTAAAATGCTCCAAGTTTTTTTTATTTTGGAAGAGAAAACGTCATTTTCTGCTCTGATTCTGTAAAGATGAGGACTAAGCTGGAAGATAAATATTTAGTGATTTTCTATTGAAGCTTACAGTATTTGGGCTGAAATTCCTGATGCTTTTAAAGTATGCAAATCGGGATATAATAGATGTGAGATGAAATTAGTATATTGTAAAATGCTGATTATAAATCGATTTAAACGTAAAAAAGCCCATCCGTAGATGAGCTTTTATCAGTAGCGGGGAGCAGGATCGAACTGCCGACCTCAGGGTTATGAATCCTGCGCTCTAACCATCTGAGCTACCCCGCCGGGCATCTTCTTTTTTAAAGAGTTGCAAATATAGAATAATTTACTTTTCTTTAGAAATAAATATTAAAAAAAATAGTCTAGTAGTTCAAAATATAAGGATCCATCGATGTCAGAAAAGAAAAAGTTTACGTTAGAATATGAATTGAGATCGTCTCCTCGTATTTTGTTTAGCTTCATTAGTGAGCCAAATGGCTTATCTCAATGGTTCGCTGATGATGTGATTTTCCGTGATCAGCTTTATACATTTACATGGGATGACGAAATACAAAAAGCAAAGCTTTTAAGTATTAAAGAGAATAAACTGGTAAAGTTTAAATGGCTTGATGATGAACCTCATTGTTATTTTGAAATGGAAATCGTTCAGGATGAGTTAACGAATGATGTTGCATTGTCCATTACTGACTTCGCCACTGAAGATACACTTGCAGAACGTACTTTGATCTGGGATAATCAGATTACCTATTTACATAGTGTACTTGGGGCATAATTTTTCGCTTGCTTTGATTACCTTTGTATATTGAAAAAGATTCATTTACTTCTGCTCAAAGCATTTATTAGGCCTTTCTTCGTCACATTTTTTATTGTGATGTTCATCTTGTTGATGTTTTTTCTCTTTAAATATGTGGATGATTTAATAGGAAAGGGCTTCGAATGGTATGTGATTCTGGAGCTGATGTATTACGCTTCAGCTGCAAATGTATCCATGGCTTTGCCTCTTTCGATCCTGTTGTCTTCTATTATGACATTTGGAACGTTAGGGGAAAATTATGAATTGGTAGCGATAAAATCTGCAGGCGTTTCCCTGCAAAAGGCAATGATGCCCTTATTGGTTCTCATTGTTTTTATTGCCATTGGTTCTTTTCTCTTCTCAGATGTAATGCTTCCAAAGGCTAATCTGAAATTTGGCTCTTTATTATGGGACATCAGAAATAAAAAATTGTCTTTTCTGATTAAAGAAGGAGTATTCAACAACAGCATTCCAGGCTATTCGATTAGGGTAGATAAAAAAGGAGATGATGGTGTTTCACTGGAGGGAGTGATGATCTATGACCATACCAGTAACAATGGAATTGCAAAGATCATTATCGCTAAAGAGGGGAAAATGGCCAGTGATGATAAAAATCTTTTGCTGAAACTGAAGAATGGGGTGAGGTATGAGGAGTCTAGTGGCCGGAATACTGTTTATAATCCAAGACAGCAATTTACCCGAATGAGATTTAAAGAAACTGATCAGAAATTCGATATTTCAAGTTTCAAGATGAATAGGACGGATGAGCAGGGTTTCAGAAATAATACACAAATGCTCAATCTTAAGGGCTTGGTTAAAAAGGAAGATTCCTTGAGTAAGGAACTGGATAGCGTTAATAAATTTGCTGCCATGACTGTCTCCAGTTACTTTAAGCAGAATAATTATGTTAAAGGCTATACTAAGGTTAAAGCTGTTGAGAAGGCGATTGATAAGCCTGTATTAAGCTTAATGCCGGTAACGCAGAAACAAGCTGTAATTCAAAGTGCATTAGATCAGGCTAATTCTATAAAACAAACCACTTCCGGAAGGTTAACTGATTATGGAGACAGGATCAGAAATATTATCAAAGTCCAGATTGAATACCAGAAGAAATTTACTCTTGCAGCATCTTGTCTCCTTTTGTTTTTTATTGGTGCACCCTTAGGAGCTATCATTAGAAAAGGTGGTTTAGGTTTGCCTGTTGTAATGGCTATTGTTTTCTTTTTAATTTACCATATTATTGCTACTGTAGCTGAAAAGTCTGCAATTACAGGTACCCTTGCACCATTTTTCGGACCCTGGCTGGCGATTATTATATTATCTCCTGTAGGTGCATTCCTTACTTATAAGGCGACAGTTGATTCTGCATTATTTGATGTGAACAACCTGAAGCAATTTGTAGTAAGCCTGTTTAAAAAGAAAAAAACGAACCTTCAGGTCAAGCCTTAATCATTTAAGAAGTAAGGATCCATATTGGCTATTATTCCTTACTTATTTATGATACTTTAACAAGGGAATTTGAATGGGAAGGTTGTAACTTTGTACTTAATCTTAATAGCTAAACAAGCAGCTGATCTTGGCGTTTGTTTATCGATATATTTCAAAAAATGGAAATCAAATTAAATGCGATAGAAGAAGCTATTGCTGAAATACAAGCTGGTAAAGTAGTTATTGTTGTTGATGATGAGGATAGGGAGAATGAGGGTGATTTCCTTACAGCTGCTGCAAATGCAACACCTGAAGTGATTAACTTTATGGCAACGTATGGCAGAGGACTGATCTGCGCTGCTTTAACTGAACAACGATGCGATGAACTCGGATTAGAGCTGATGGTAGGAAAAAATACTGCAGCTTATGAGACAAATTTTACGGTTTCTGTTGATTTAATCGGCTATGGCTGTACTACTGGAATTTCAGCTTCTGATAGGTCAAAAACTATTCAGGCATTAATTAATCCTAAAATAGACCCTTCGGAATTGGGTAGACCGGGACATATATTTCCCCTAAGGTCTAAAGATGGAGGGGTCTTAAGAAGGTCCGGACACACAGAAGCTTCAGTAGATTTAGCGAGATTGGCTGGAATGGAACCTGCCGGGGTTTTAGTTGAAATCATGAAAGATGATGGAGAGATGGCCAGATTGCCCGATCTGATTAAAATTGCAGCTCAGCATCAGTTGAAAATTATTTCAATAAAAGATTTGATTGCTTATCGCCTAAGCAAAGAAAGCTTAATTAAAGAAGAAGTAACTGTTAATCTTCCAACAGATTGGGGAGATTTTAAAATGACAGCTTATACACAGCTGGATACCGGAGCAACGCATCTGGCAATCAGTAAAGGAGAATGGCTGCCTGATGAACCAGTGATGGTACGGGTGCATAGTTCTTGTGTAACCGGAGATATTTTTGGTTCCTGCCGTTGTGATTGTGGGCCGCAATTACACAAAGCTATGGAAATGATTGATAAAGAAGGTAAGGGCCTTATCGTCTACATGAATCAGGAGGGCAGGGGTATAGGATTAGTGAATAAATTACGTTCTTATAATCTTCAGGACGCAGGTTTAGACACTGTTGAAGCCAATATTAAACTAGGCTTTAAAGGTGATGAAAGAGATTATGGAGTAGGTGCCCAGATATTAAGAGCTCAGGGAATTTCCAAAATGAAACTAATGTCTAATAACCCCACAAAACGTGCAGGCCTGATTGGATATGGATTGGAAATTGTAGAGAATATTTCAATCGAAATCGAAAGCAACATACACAATGAACAATATCTGAGAACCAAGCGCGATAAAATGGGACATCAGATTATGAAGGGGTAAGACCCAATTCTATTTCTTTGGATTATTCTTTTGTTGTTCGTTAAGAATGGCCTCTTTGTTAATTAATTGCCTGGTTTTGGGAGCTTCCCCTTGCTGGGCTTTTTTCTTTTGATCTCTTTTGTACTTACCGGTTATTTTCTGAAGAAATTCTCTAAAGCTGTCAAACTGTTGAGTATAAACCAATCCTAATGAGGTTACATTGTTGTTCTGGTTGATGCCAGAAGTGGTAAAGATGGTTTGTTGGGTAGGAGGCTTGTTTGACAACTTGCCAATCAATGTGCCATCCTTTTTGATCAGGCCGAGAATCTCTACCTCACCTCCAACATTGTTTCTTGTGAAGCCTGAAAGTGATAAATCGTTCGTACTACCTCTGTTCACAATTCCTGCATTTAAGATGACACGATCATTAAAGAGCCTGAACGAGGCATTAGCTTCCGTTAGTGAGCGCACATTGAAGTCAACAAAGTCAAGATTTAAAGACGAAAGAACATTATTAAGCTGATTGAATAATAGCTCTGTTGCTGTACTGGTTACACCACTGGTAAGCTGTTTCCCCAGATCTTCATTTCCGGTTCCGGGAGCAAAGCTTCTTCTGATGATTAAGCTCAATGCCTGTAGGTTCAGGTTATTGGAGTCATTGAAATAAGCCTGCATTTCTTCCTTGATTGCCGGATTTGACGGGAAGAAGATGTCCAGTTTGATATCGGGTTTTAGTAGTAAGCCTGATAATCCCATTTCTACTTCTGTCAATACCCGTTCATCTTTGCTACTTCCGGGGTCTCTGTTGGCCGCAGTATAGAGATCCCTCAGGCTCGTTCTAAGTGCATATATGGCCTTCAATTGTATTTGGGCAGCGGTAGGGTTGCCTGTCCATCTGATCGTCCCACCTTGTCTGATATTGAATTTCTTATTGATCACTTCCTGCGCGGTGAAATCGAAACTACCATTTTCAATGATATAATCTCCGGACATGTCGAAATCCCCCAGGCTATTTATCTTTAAGGTGAGATCAGTAGCATTCCCTCTTCCACTAAGGTTCCCCAGACTGGTAAAGATGTTGGCAACACTATTTGCATCAACATCTAGTTTTAAATTCATGGTGAGTCCATCAAAACTGGTTTGCTTTTTTACCGTTTTGGTCGTATCCTTACTTACAAATGTGATGAAATCCTTACTTGAAACGGTTTCAGAGCTATTTAATGGAAGATTAAAAACGGTTCCTTTTTCAGTTTTTGCATCTATATCGATAAACATGCGATTCGTCGGGCCTTTGAAAATAAACGTCCCTGTTCCGTAGGCTTGTCCATAGTAAACGGGGTTGTCTTTCTCTGTGGTGTTAAGTGCCATGAAATTTTTCGCTTTTACTACCACATCAATAGTCGGGTTATCGATGTTATTGAGGTCGACTGTTCCATTTGCCACTGCCTGGTTATTATCTACATCAACTAATATAAGGTCATTTATTTTAATGATACTATTGTCTATAATCACCTGGTCATTGAGTGTATAGGCTGTTTGAAGATAATTTATAGTCATTTTGCCCTTGTTAAAAGCCACTTCTCCATTGATTTCAGGTTTTTCAAAGGGGCCTTTGACATTGAGGTCTGCTGAGATATTTCCTTTTAGTTTTGACACCAGTTGCTTCACAAAAGGCTCCAGAACAGCCATTTCTGTCTCATCTAATTTCAGGTGAAGATCTATTTCTTTTTTCTCCAGATCGAGATTGCCTCTTGCTCTGAGGGTTTCTTTATCAAGGGCAACAATGGTAGTGTAGATATTGACCACGTTGTTGGCTTTGTGATAAGAAGACGTATCTGTTAAACTACCAATATAAGTATCATTGAAACTAAGCGAGTCAATGGTGATGTTGTCCGAAATTCTTGGCGATTTCAATACCTGATAAAGTTTTGTTTCCCCATTTAACTGCCCGGATAATCTAACGCCAAGCCCTTTTACAAAAGGATTTAACGTCTTCAAATCAAATTTTTCGAACCCAACAAGGATCAGGTCTTCGGGATCTTTGGAAAGGACCCCGTCAATTTTTAACAGCTGATGCCCATTACTTAGATCAAAATTGTCGATCTGTGTTTTGCCCTCATGAAAACTAATTCTTACTTTTTCCTGAATTTTCCAGTCTTCATTATTGATTTTCAAAATAGAAGGTAGGATGCTAATCCGGCCAACAGTATCTGTAGCAAATTCAACAAGACCGTTCAGATCGAGTGAATTTGCATCGTCTGAATTGGCGAGTTTTACGTTTAAAGCCAGACTATCATTTCTGAGAATATTTGAAATATTGACATTCTTAATGTATAGACTATCATTAATGTCAACCCGGTCGGAAGTGATAATTGCCTGTAGCTGATTGACAGATGTATTCTCATCTACAATGATGTTGTTGACTACTATCCCTTCATATTTCAATTTTTTTACAAAACCATTTATGGTGGCTGTCTTCTTCTGAGAATCGAAATTTCCAATAAAAATTGCCTGATCTTCAATTTCTAAGCCTGGAACAAGGAGCTGGGCAACGGGCTCGAATTTTTTGATCTTTAAGTTGAATTGAAAAATCTGGTCTTTATAATTGATGATTTCCGCTTTAAGTGAAGGAATATAAGTTTTAGCTAATGCCTTAAAGTAAGATGGTAATGTGTTCAGATCATATTGACCTTTGATACTGGCATCCAGAATATCTGAATTGATTGTCAGGCTTCGGTCTTTGCCAATACCATTGGCATTTAGCTGTATGGAATCAATATGATAAATTCCTTTTACATTATTCAGTTGTATATGTTGTACTAGTAAGTTACCCTGAATATTGTCCAGATTGGTCCCAGAAAAATTAGTGCTGAATGTAGCGTCAACCTGAAGAGAGTCCTTATATAATTTTAGTGCTTTGAGTCTCGCTTTTTTTATGTCAGCTTTAAAGTTGAATTCCGGAAGTTTTCCGTTAAGATTGACTCCCCCATCAAAATTCAGTTTAATATTTTTATCATTAACCTTTAAACTTCCATCGAAATATTTTTTTTCAAAAGTCCCATCGATATTAACATTTGTATACCTGTAATTGTTGAAATCAATATAATCGATATCTCCATCTAGTTTTTCATACAGACTTTTGATTTCCGTACCTCGGCCTTTAACATTTAGGGAAGCGGTAATTCTTCCAAGGCTTTTTTCGTCAATAAGGTTTCCCAAATTGAAATCGTAGGTTTTTACATTTCCTGAATAGGATGGAGTTCCTTTTTTGTCGATTTTCATATTGACATCGGAAACCACACGGCCTAGCTGTGTTTTGAATTCTCCATAGGCGATGAAATCATTCTGGAAACCTGTAAAAGAGCCATTAAAGTTTACATTTCCGAATTTGGAGACCACCTCAGGTATTGTTTTTGCTTTTTTTCCAGTGATGCCAGTCAGGATTTGATCAAGATCCTTTTTATTCGTTCCCGCCATTTCAATTTTGAGATCCATAAATGTCTCTTTTAAAACCGGCAGTCCTTTGAGGACAAAATCACCTTTGATATGAGTTGCTTTCCCCGCTTTTATGGCCAATTTTTTTGCCCTCAGGTTGTTTACCAAACCAGTGATCTGCCCGTCAACGTCCAGATTTAGGTTCATCTGATCCAGCTCTGAGGTAAAGAAAGATACATCACGGGAAGCGATATGACTATTTTTAAAGTTAGCCTTCATTCTTACTTTATTGACATAATCATTGAAATCTTTGAAACGATTAAAGCTCATTTTAAAATAATCCTGGAGCTTGCTGTGATTGGTTTCCAATAATAATTTCTGAAGTTCTATTTTATTGGTATCAACAGTGGTGAAAGCGGTTAAATTTTTAAGGTAAAACCCACTTTTCTCTTTAAAGGTGAGATTTTTGATATCTGCCTGAAGGATGTGATCAGTAGTATTCAGTTTTTCAAAGATTCCATTGAGGTTGCTCAGATGAACATCTTCAAAGTTTACCCCTTTCATGACCGTATCAATCTTGAGATTCTTATATTTAAAATCGATGTTATTCAGAATTATCCTGTCAAATGTAATTTTGTATGGTTTTTTCTTCTTTTTTACTGTTGGTGCACCCGAATCAAAGTAATCGATGATGAAATCAAGGTTGGTAGATTCATCTTTATAAGATTTAAGAAAAAAAGTCCCGTCATTGAGCTGAACAGTACTTACATCAATAATCCTCTTCTCCAGGGAAAGTTGATTAATATCTACCAGAAGCTTAGGTGTATTTAGAAGCGTATCCTTTTGCTGATCCAAAACCAGCAGGTTTTCAAGCACAAGAGATTTAAAAGGTTTGATATATATTCCCGTTAAAGATATCGTGGTATTGAGCTCTTTGGATAAATATGCCGCTGCTTTTTTTGCTACAAAAGTCTGTACCGGCTTAAATTGAAGCGCGAATAACAAGATCGCAACTAGCAATAATACTGATGCAACAAACCAAAGAAGTATTTTTAATAGTTTTTTAATAGTTTTGTAGCTTAATTATAATCATTGTGCCAGTAATACTCGCTATTGAATCTTCTTGTGATGAAACTTCGGTTGCTATCTGTAACAACGGCAAAATTACTGCCAATGTTATTGCAAACCAAACAATTCATGAAAATTATGGTGGTGTAATTCCTGAATTAGCTTCAAGAGTACATCAACAAAATATCGTGCCTGTGATACAACAGGCCTTAATTGATGCTAATGTAGACAAAAAGGAGCTAAATGCGGTTGCTTTTACTCGGGGACCGGGTTTATTAGGTTCTTTATTGGTTGGGGTTTCATTCGCTAAATCTTTTGCATTGGCACTAGATTTACCATTGGTGTCCGTTAATCATATGCATGCGCATATTCTCGCCCATTTTATCGATGAGCCAAAACCTGCTTTCCCTTTTCTTTGTCTGACGGTTTCTGGGGGTCATACACAAATTGTTCTTGTAAAGGATTATTTCGATATGGAAATTGTTGGAGAGACCTTGGATGACGCGGCAGGAGAAGCTTTTGACAAAACGGCTAAAATTCTGAATCTTCCTTATCCTGGTGGTCCGTTGATCGATAAATACGCAAAGCTTGGAAATCCATTGGTATTTAAGTTTCCAGAGCCACAAATTAAAGATTTGAATTATAGTTTTAGTGGATTAAAAACTGCGATACTCTATTTTATAAGAAAGCAGGAAGTGGAAAATCCTGACTTTATACCAGAACATTTAAATGATATTTGTGCTTCTGTTCAATATAGCATTGTGCATATCTTGCTCAATAAACTAAAGAAGGCGGCAAAACAGTATGGGATTAAGGAAATTGCTATTGCAGGGGGAGTGTCAGCAAATACCGGATTAAGGGAAGCGTTGCAAAAAACAGCTGTAGAATCTGCTTGGAATGTTTATATCCCTGCTTTTGAATATTGTACAGATAATGCTGCCATGATAGCTATTGCCGGATATCAGAAATATTTAAAGGGAGATTTTGTTGAACAGGATGTTGCCCCAATGTCCAGGATGAATTTTTAATATAATAGAAGTGAATTATGAATGCAACGAGTTTTATTTTTTTCGGGTTAATGCTAATTCCCTTTATCGTGTTTATCGTTTGGTTGATTAAACAAGATAAAAAGCGAAATTACCTTGGGTTAGCTGTGTTGCTTGCTGCGATTATAGTAGCAGTTATAGTGGCTATTTATGTGGATGCAAAATATATGAAGATGCACTAAATGAAATTCAGCAATAAAAAAACGCCTGTTTTGTAATTTACAAAACAGGCGTTTTTTTATGTTGGGATAGGAATTAAACCCTTTCTTCCAGTTTTTCACCTGTTACCTCTGCTCTGATCTTAGCTTCAATTTCTTCAGACAGTTCAGGGTTATCCAGTAACAACTGTTTAACGGCATCTCTACCTTGACCAAGTTTTGTCTCTCCATAAGAGAACCATGAACCTGCTTTTTTAATGATGTTAAAGTCTACACCTAAATCTATAATTTCTCCGGTTTTAGAAATACCTTCACCGAACATGATGTCAAATTCTGCAATGCGGAATGGAGGGGCAACCTTATTTTTTACAATTTTTACTTTTACTCTGTTTCCTGAAACTTCATCAGAATCTTTAATCTGAGAAGTTCTACGGATATCTAAACGTACAGAGGCATAGAATTTTAAAGCATTACCACCTGTAGTGGTTTCCGGATTTCCAAACATCACCCCAATTTTTTCACGTAACTGGTTGATGAAAATACAGCAACATCCTGTTTTTGCAATTGTTCCTGTTAGTTTACGAAGGGCCTGTGACATTAGACGTGCTTGTAATCCCATTTTAGAATCACCCATCTCGCCTTCAATCTCTGCTTTAGGTACAAGTGCAGCAACAGAGTCAATTACGATCACGTCTATTGCTCCTGATCTGATTAGATTATCTGCAATTTCAAGCGCCTGCTCTCCGTTGTCTGGTTGAGATATCAACAGATTGTCCACGTCTACACCCAGTTTTTTTGCATAGCTTTTATCAAAAGCATGTTCCGCATCTACAATAGCTGCAATTCCGCCTTTTTTCTGCGCTTCTGCAATAATATGAGTAGCAAGAGTAGTTTTACCTGATGACTCAGGACCATATATTTCTATCACCCTTCCTTTTGGAACACCGCCGATGCCTAAGGCAATATCTAAACTAATTGATCCTGTTGAAATAGATTCAATTGCCTCTACTGCATTATCGCCTAATTTCATTACGGTACCTTTACCATACGATTTCTCTAACTTATCTAAAGTTAGTTGTAGTGCTTTTAATTTGTCTGCGTTTACGCTCATATTATTAAATTCTGGAAGTAAGATAAAATATTACCGTTGGAAGAATAAATAACTTTTACTTACATGCTAATTATATTAGCAAATATAGCTAATCTTTAATCTAATGCAAGAAATAAAAATATTTTTTTTGATTAGTCCGTTTTTTCGCTAATTATTTTAGTTATTTTATTATTTTGTTGGAAATATTTACAAATATTAGTTATCTCACAAATGTTGCATTTAGGAGATCTTGCAAGGCAGACATACCTTCCATGTAGAATCAACCAATGATGTGCAATATGAATGGTATGTTCCGGAAGGTTCTTTACCAGTTCTTTCTCTACTGCCAATGGAGTTTTTCCGGAAGATAAGCCAATCCTTTTGGAGACCCTGAATACATGGGTATCTACAGCCATTGCCGGAGCGTTGTAAATTACTGAAGCAATTACATTTGCGGTTTTCCGGCCAACACCAGGCATCTTCTGCAATTGGTCAATATCTGAAGGAACTTCATTGTTAAAATCATTTAATAACATCTTGGCCATTCCAACCAGATGTTTTGCTTTATTATTGGGATAACTGACACTCCTGATATAATCGAAGACGATGTCCGGAGTTACATCGGCTAATGCTTTTGCATTGGGAAAACGTTGAAATAATGCAGGAGTCACCTGGTTGATCCGCTTGTCAGTACATTGTGCAGACAGGATAACTGCAACTAATAACTGATAGGGATTATTGTAATGTAGTTCTGTTTCAGCATCGGGCTGTTTTGCAGAAAAATGGGCAACAAAAAGTTTGTATCTGTCTTTTTTGAGCATAGGCAAATATATACAGAAGAACTAAGAGAAGGTTAAAAAAATCGGAAGGAAAATAGAAAGTGCAGATTAAATCAGGGATTATCGAAAGCTGGCCGAAAAATAAGTGCATAAAAAAGCTGCCCTTTTGAGGCAGCTTCAGTTTTTTTTTGAATTACTTTGCTCTGGAATAGGCTAAAATTTTCTCGATGGTTTCATCGGAAGGATTTTTTGTTAAGCGGTCCAGTTGTGGCCTGATGTGGTCATAGAACATCATGTCGAGTTCTATAACTGCATCAACTGCAGGTTTTTCCTGCTTCGGTTGTGTGCAATTCAATCGGTTAAGTGAAGTAAAGGTTTCCATCATAAGCAATAAAAAAATATTTGTTTACTAATGTAAACGTTATTGTTATAAATTTATTTTAACCTAAACTACAATTTTTTGTGGACATTTTATCCAGATAAAAATCATGAAATTTCTTTCACCTTCATCATCTTACGAAGATTGCTTAAAGCGTAGCGCATTCTTCCCAATGCGGTATTTATACTCACATCGGTCAGGTCCGCAATCTCTTTAAAACTTAGATCAGCATAATGACGCATAATTAAAACTTCCTTCTGGTCATCGGGTAATAAATGAATCATTGCCCGAAGGTCATAATGAGTTTGTTCTCTCAGCATCTTTTCTTCTGCACTTTCTTCGTGAATCTGAAGCAGATTAAAGATATCCGTTCCGTCAGCGCTGGTGATCACAGGAGCCCGTTTCTCGCGTCTGAAATAATCGATCACGAGGTTATGTGCAATACGCATTACCCAGGGTAAAAATTTACCCTCTTCATTGTAACGCCCCGACCTGAGTGTATTGATGACTTTTATAAATGCATCCTGGAAAATATCCTCCGCGAGATATTGATCCTTAACTAATAAATAGATAGATGTGTATATTTTTGACTTGTGTCTTCTCAGAAGTTCTTCCAAAACCGATTCATCACCGGTAAGATATAACTTCACCAAGTCCTGATCACTATATAATTCTAATTTCATAGGAGTATCCGTACTAAAAAGTTCCCTGCTAATTGCTATAAAATACTTAGTAGATGTTTTTTTCGATATTTTTCTCCTGTTAGTTAGTGGTTTAGTTTGTCAGTTGATTTTTCAAAAGAAGCATTTTTTTATTACAATACAATATAAAAAGTGTTAAAAAAAATTAAAACTGCACTGAGACCCTTATTTTTGCATCCTCTCAAAAAAGGTAATATTGCTTTTTTTGGGTTATATTAGCACTATTCTATCCAGAAGTCAATGAATAACGAAATCAATAAAGATCCACATAAACATATAATCATAAAAGGTGCCAGAGTCCATAATCTGAAGAATATAGATGTCGCAATCCCGAAAAATAAGCTGGTAGTCATTACCGGAATGTCAGGATCCGGGAAATCTTCTTTAGCTTTTGATACTTTATATGCCGAAGGTCAGCGGCGCTATGTAGAAAGTTTGTCTTCTTATGCACGACAGTTTATGGGAAGAATGAATAAGCCGGATGTGGACTATATCAAAGGAATTGCACCAGCGATTGCCATTGAACAAAAGGTAATTACTTCCAACCCAAGATCTACGGTTGGTACCTCTACCGAAATTTACGATTACCTTAAACTTTTGTTCTCCAGAATCGGAAAAACCTACTCCCCGGTATCAGGTGAGATCGTTAAGAAGGATACTGTCAGTACAGTGGTTGATTTCATTTCCGGTCTTGAACCAGAAAGCGTAGTCACCATTTTCTGTCCTTTATTTCCTCATAACAACAGGTCTATAAAAGAAGAGCTGGCCGTATTACTGCAAAAAGGATTTCTCCGGATTTTTTATCAGGAGCAGATTTTAAAAATCGAAAGTATTCTAGAGGATGAGTCTTTTGCCGATTTTGAGCTGGCCGATGCAGATACCGTAAGAATCCTGATCGACAGGATTGTCCTGAATAATGATGAGGAAACATTGAGCCGGATTGCAGATTCTGTACAAACTGGTTTTTTTGAGGGCAAAGGCGACCTATATGTAGAGCAGGAAGGTAAATCAACACATTTTTGCGATCGTTTTGAGCTTGATGGGATTCGCTTTGACGAGCCTACTCCAAATTTCTTCAGTTTTAACAATCCGTATGGAGCATGTAAAAGGTGTGAAGGTTATGGAAATGTAATTGGCATAGACGAAGATCTGGTTGTTCCGGATAAAAGCAAGAGTTTATATGACAATGCAGTCGCTCCCTGGCGTGGGGAAAAAATGAGGGAATGGTTAAATAAACTAATCAAAAATGCAGATAAGTTTGATTTCCCTATTCACCGCCCTTATAATGAATTAACAGAGAAGGAGCAAAGGCTGATCTGGACCGGAAATAAATATTTTGAAGGTTTAGATGCCTTTTTCAGGGAATTGGAAGAACAGACTTTCAAGATTCAGTACCGGGTGATGTTGTCCAGGTACCGTGGAAAAACTGTTTGTCCGGACTGTAAAGGATCCAGATTGCGTAAAGATGCTTCCTATGTGAAGATTAATGATAAATCTATCATTGACGTCGTATTGATGCCGCTGGCGACGATTCTTGACTTTTTTAATCAATTAGAACTTACGCCGAATGATGAGAAAATCGCAAAAAGATTGCTGGCTGAAATTGTCAACCGTGTGCTGTATCTTAACAATGTCGGATTGGGGTATCTGACTTTAAATCGTCTTTCAAATACTTTATCAGGGGGAGAATCACAAAGGATTAATCTTGCCACCTCATTGGGAAGTAGTCTGGTTGGCTCTGTATATGTTCTGGATGAGCCAAGTATAGGTTTGCATCCCAGAGACACCAATAAGTTGATAGAAGTATTAATTTCGCTTCGTAATGTAGGAAATACAGTGCTGGTAGTGGAGCATGAAGAAGAGATGATGAAAGCAGCCGATCATATTATTGACATTGGTCCGGAGGCTGGAACACATGGTGGTAATCTTGTTTTTAGCGGCACTTATAGCCAGATCATAAAAGATAAAGAAAGCCTTACCGGCCGTTATCTTTCCGGAGAAGAGAAAATTGCTATACCTGCTAAAAGAAGAGGTTGGAAGGACCATGTTCTGATAAAAGGGGCGAGGGAAAATAACCTTAAAAATATTGATGTGAAATTCCCTTTGGGCGTATTCACTGTGGTAAGTGGAGTTTCCGGAAGTGGAAAAACCAGCTTAATTAAAAAAATACTTTATCCTGCCTTACAAAAAGCAATAGGAAACTATGCCGGAGAGCAAACTGGTGCCTATGATGGGATATATGGGAACTACGATTTGGTAAGCCAGGTGGAGATGGTGGATCAGAATCCGATCGGAAGATCTTCAAGGTCCAATCCTGTGACCTATGTAAAGGCCTGGGATGATGTGAGAGCGTTGTTCTCTGCCTTACCCGCTGCAAAGGCTGCCGGACTAAAACCTGCAGCATTCTCGTTCAACGTAGAGGGCGGACGATGTGATGTTTGTCAGGGAGAAGGAGAGGTGAAAATTGAAATGCAGTTTATGGCCGATATTTATCTGCCTTGTGAAGCATGTGGAGGAAGAAGGTTTAAGCAACAGGTACTGGATATCACCTATAACGATAAAAACGTTGCAGATATTCTGGATTTAACGATTGATGAAGCGGTCGACTTCTTTAAAGGAGAGCCCAAAATCATGACGAAGCTTCAGCCGCTGGTAGATGTTGGTTTGGGATATGTACATCTTGGTCAGTCATCCAATACCCTGTCTGGTGGAGAAGCGCAACGGATAAAACTGGCCTCTTTTCTGATTAAAGGAAATAATGCGAACAAAACCTTATTTATTTTTGATGAACCAACTACAGGATTGCATTTCCATGATATTAAAAAGCTATTGATTGCACTGAACACGTTAATTGAACAGGGAAATACAATTTTAGTAATTGAACATAATATGGACATGATCAAATCTGCTGACTGGATTATCGATATAGGCCCTGAAGGAGGGGATAAAGGCGGTAACGTTGTTTTTGAAGGAACTCCTGAAGAATTGGTTTCCTCAAACTCTTCTTATACTGCGAAGTATTTAACTGCACACATGAAATAATTGTATCTTCGCGCATGCTTTTTTTAACACTCTTTTTAGGGGTAATACTGAATATGGTGGGATATATTCCACCTGGAAATATTAACCTTACTGTAGTTCAGATTACAATAACCAGGGGAATCCGACAGGCACTATACTTTATTGGGGCTTTCTCTGCGATTGAAATACTTTTCACCTTTGGGGTGATGCGTTTTGTGCAGTGGCTTTCCAGTGAAATCAAGTTAGGGGACATTATTGATGTAATTATGGTCCTGATGTTTGGCATTTTAGGTTTCATCACCTGGAGATCAAGAAAAGAGATGCCTAAGGCAGATTATTCTAAAAAGGACAGCATTAGATATGGGATGCTTTTAGGGGTGATTAACCCCATGCAGATTCCCTATTGGTTATTTGTGGGTACCTATCTGATCTCTCACGAATGGATTGATATCGGTTATCTCTCATTGACAATATTCAGTATTGGCTCAGGAATAGGAGCGGCTTTAGCTTTATACGGATTTGCCCGTTTCGCCCAATATATACAAGAAAAGTTTGCGTTAAGTAGTTATCTGGTAAATAAGGGGATTGCATTGTTGTTCTTTGCTTTGTCGGGATACCACATTTGCAAAATAGTATACATTCATTGTATTAAATAGGTCTTTATTTTTTCAGAAACTCTACATTCCAGATTTTTTCAGCTCTTCGTCCGATAATCCAGAAAGATGCTGCAAGGACACAGAAAAATAGCGCTTTATGCCAGTTATCCCAAAAGTATTCGAAATACCGGGTGTAAAGGTTAATAAATAGAAAAGTAATCCCGAATTCCCGGGCAATATCGTCCCTGTATTTTAGACCTGCAAAAATACTGATGATGCAGGCTGCTGCAGAAATGATAGCCCAATAGAACAAACTGATTTGCTTTACTCCATACCAGGCTTCTAAAGTCTCGTAGTTGCCAAATACAGAAAGGAACCATAGGGATACAAATAAATAAACCATTCCACTGATGTACGTCGCCGGGAAAAAATGACCGGTCTTTTTACGACCTTTCATTAAAAAAGATAATCCGGTAAGTGCAGCTCCAAAGCAGACAAAACGAAGTGGATAATTCATTCCTGCGAAGTACCAGTTCCATCTGGAAAGGTACCCTGTTTCTGTTCCGAACCAGGCACCTAGGGAAATCAGTGCAAAAACCCATATCAGTCTTGATTTGAAAAAATAAGCAAGAACGGCATAGATCAATACTGCAAAAAGCAATAACAAAGAAAAATGAGCACTGCCAGTACCTATTGCTTTGCCTAAATAGGCGATAGCATTAGCCGTAAGCATAACTGCGGTAAATATTAATGCTTCATTACTGAATACCTGATGTGATTTGGTTTTCTTTCTTTTGAAGCTCAGATAGAAGAGGTAGGATGCACCAGCTATAGAGAGAAAGCTGATGATGCCATCGGAGGTGTCATAAAGACGCTCCAGATACTGCAGAATCGTATTGTCTATGAGCAAGGCTCCCAACGAAATTACCCCGCATGCCATTGCGATCCAGAAAGAATATTGAGCTAACCGCCTCCAATCAAAGGATTTTGTTTCGTAGCTGGCCCGCAAACGTTGAACATCCGCTTCAGTAAGCAATTGTTCTTCC
Organism: Pedobacter steynii; assembly: GCF_001721645.1. Taxonomy (NCBI): domain Bacteria; kingdom Pseudomonadati; phylum Bacteroidota; class Sphingobacteriia; order Sphingobacteriales; family Sphingobacteriaceae; genus Pedobacter; species Pedobacter steynii. Next base: position 2,041,318 of record NZ_CP017141.1, read on the forward strand.
TGCCAATGCTCCAGCATCTCATCTAGAAACTCACTCTTTTCCGAATCTATCTTCATTTTTTTACTGACTGTGGTGATGTTTTTTTCTGTTTCCGGATAAAACCCTGCCGGCATTTTGTCGGCAGGGTAGCATTGCTATGGTAAGAATAAATATTTTTCCCGGGATTATTTCAATAAATCGGGTACTTTTTTACTATTTCCTACAATCCATACAATATCTTCATTTTCGAAGATAAGATTGGAATCCGGATTAAGAATGCGCTCTCCTTTTCGTTCAATTCCGACAACCAGTCCCTGTGTTTTTTCCCGTATTCCGGAACTGCGTATGCTTTGCAAATAAACAGGAGAACTGCTATTGATCACGATTTTCTGAAGTGTCATGTCCTTTTTAGGAAAACTGGATTCTTCCGCTATTTCCTCTTTAGCACCCTCAAACAACTCTTTGATTGCTGCCAGCTGATTATCTGTACCAATCACCAATACCTTATCATTCGGATAAAGCCTTTCATCCCGGCCGGGTGTAGGAATCATTATTTTTCCACGTTCTATCAATGCGATATTTACACCGTATTTTTCTCTGATCGAGAGTTCAATAAGTGTTTTTCCTACAAGTGCTGACTCAGGTGCAACAATCAGTTCGGCAAGGTGAGTGTCCCATGGCAATATTTCCGGCTGAGCATTTTGTGCTTCACGTGCGTTGAGGTTAAGCAGGAAGCGACTTTCCATTTTATTGTAGAAACCCTGCAACTTTCTGGAAAAAATAAACATCCCGACAATCATCAGAACAATGGCAATGACCACCGCAATCCAGGTACTATAGAATTGATAAATGAGAAACCCAACAAAGAAGAGTGCCAGGGAAATTCTTAAAACTTCCAACGCTACCAAAGGGCCTCTGGTATATTTCTTGTTTAACCACAAATGAGAATAAGCTTTCTTTTCAATTTTTCTGATGGCCAATGCCCATAAAAAAGGAGTCATGAAAAACAGCGTAAGTATTAAGCTGATAATGATCCCGTTGTTTCCGTTGATAATGTTTTTGGTGATGAAAGGTTGCAGGTATCTGGATCCCAGAAACACAATCGCAATGATGATCACCGAATGGATAATTGTGTTAAAAGTATAAGATTTCAATAAAACCTTCCAATCACTCAAGGTGGTAATCCCGGCTGTGCTGGAACTATATCTGTTGATGGCTTCTACCCATCGTTTAGGTAGCGTACGTTCCAGAAACAGGTAAAAAGGTTCTGAGGCCTTGATCAGATAGGGAGTGGTAAAGGTGGTAATTGCAGATACAGCTACTGCAATAGGGTAGAGGAAGTCGCTGGTTACCTTTAAAGTCAGGCCAAGAGTTGCGATGATAAAAGAAAACTCCCCGATTTGTGCCAGACTTAAACCTGTCTGAACAGAAGTCTTGAGGGGTTGTCCCGATAATAAAGCACCCATTCCGGAGCTTAGAAATTTGCCCAGTACCGTAGCCACTGTAATGACCAGGATCGGAACTGCATAATCAATTAAAATTCCCGGATCAATCATCATCCCCACGGAGACAAAAAAGATAGCTGCAAATAAGTCTTTCACAGACTTTGTCAGATGTTCTATGCGCTCAGCCTGAGTCGTTTCAGCCAATATGGAACCCATGATAAAAGCGCCTAATGCTGGTGAGAAGCCAACTTTTACAGCCAGTAATACCATCAACAGACATAAAGCAATAGACACAATTAACATAGTCTCATCATTCATGAGCTTTTTTGTCGCCTTTAAAAAGGTCGGAACAAGAAATATTCCTCCGATAAACCATAGGACAAGAAAGAAACAAAGCTTCAGAATGGAAACCAACATATCTGCGCCTGCAAATTGCTGACTTACCGCAAGTGTGGAAAGCAATACCAATAATAAAATGGCGACCAGATCTTCGACAATCAGCACCCCAAAAACCAGGCCCGCAAACTTTTTATGTTTTACTCCAAGTTCTTCAAAAGCCCTAATGATAATGGTGGTAGAAGAAACAGAAAGTATTCCTCCCAAAAAGATACTGTCCATCGTAGACCAACCCATAGCCAGCCCAGCCATAAAACCAATAAGCAGCATAAAGACAACTTCAACGATGGCGGTAATAGAGGCAGAACCACCCACTTTAACCAGCTTTTTGAAACTGAATTCCAGACCTAAACTGAAAAGTAAAAAGATAACCCCAATTTCAGCCCAGATATGAATGCTGGCATTATCTGTTACTGTCGGGATAAATTTAATATGGGGGCCAACCATTAAGCCGGCCAGAATATAGCCTAAAACTAAAGGTTGTTTTATTCTTTTAAATAATAACGTGGTAATCCCGGCCGCGGCAAGTATCAGGCCTAAGTCGGTGATTAATACGGGTAAATGTATCATAGAAAATGTGTTTTTTTAAAGTTATAAAATTGTGTCGATCAGATTTCGATTATCTATAACTACCAGAAAACATGTTTAGGATACAAGAAGCTAAATATATAAGCATATCCGAAATTTTGGAATAAATGATAATATCGGATGAGTATAAGCGGAACGTATGGTTCTTTTTCTTGTCCACGCAGGAAAAACCAGGGATTACTTACCTGCTTATTTGTCCCATGACTGATGAAGGTAAGGTCTTCCAGAAATGCTTTTTTTAAAGAGGTTCTGGCTTTTGAAGGGGGATTGAAATAAAGTTTCTTAGTATTGAAATTTGATTTACTGACATAAGGGCTGACCGTGCCTAATCCCTTTCCCTGTACATTTTGCAAAGAAATTACCTGACTGAAAAAGAAAAGAATAGCAGATAATAAAAACCTCATTGAGGTAAATATAATAAAAAAATGCCTTTTTTTACAGTAAAAAGGCATTTAATTGTGGTTTAACCTATTTTTTTGAAATAGGAGAGGGTATCTTCTTTGTCTTTTTGAAGCTGCATTTTCAAGGCTTCTAATCCTGTGAATTTAACATCATGCCGTAAAAATTCAAGAAAGGTCATGGTGATGTACTGGCCATAAATTTCTTTATTGAAATCAAAAATGTTAACCTCAATATTTCTGGTCATGCCATTGATGGTTGGTCGCTGGCCGATATAAGCCATCCCCTTATAGGATTCAGTACCCATATCCACAGTAACGGCATAAATACCATCTGATGGAATGAGTTTGTAGGTCTCCTCCAGAAAAATATTGGCAGTGGGAAAGCCGATGGTTCTCCCTATTTTATCTCCTTTGATTACCCTTCCATGTATAGAAAAATTATAACCCAGATAACTGGCAGCCAGAGCAACTTCTCCATTGAGCAGGGCTTTTCGGATTTTTGTAGAGCTGACAGCAACATCATCCACGTCCTGTTTGGCAATCTCCTCAATTTTGTAATCAAACTGTTTGGAAAACATCTCCAGTTCCTGCATCCCTCCTTTACGGTCTTTTGCAAACCGATGATCATAGCCTACAATCAGTTGTTTGATCCCAATGGTGTCAACCAGAATATTTTTAATATACTCAGCAGGACTAAGATTTGAGAAATCCCTGGTAAATGGGGTGATGATCAAATGATCTACACCGAGTTCTGAAAGGATCTTTATTTTTTCTTCAATCGTGTTGATCAATTTAAGATCCTGATTTTCCGGATCAATAATCATCCTTGGATGAGGGAAAAAAGTAAGAATTACACTTTCTCCGCCAGTTGATTTTGCTAATTCACAAAGCCTTTTGATGATCTTCTGATGTCCGAAATGAACCCCGTCAAAAGTCCCTATCGTTGCAACGGCATTATCTAGCTTCTTAAACTCAGAAAAATGGTGGTATGTTTTCATTAGAAAATCAATATTATCGTAAATAAGCTCAAACCATTCCCTCTCATTTTAAGAGAAAATAGCAGGAGCTGTTAATTTCTTAGTGTTTAACCCTAGCGGTTCTTCAATTTTATTAATGCAGAGACTGGCGTTTTAGGACCACTCCTCCCTTTATATCTGCAATTTGTTGTTGGACTACAAAAGCATCCGGATCGATATTTCGAATTTCAGTTTGCAGCTTCCCCATCTCCAGCTTAGTTAATACCGTATATAAAATGTCAATGTCTTTTTTGATTCCATAACCACCTTCACCCTTGTAAATAGTTACTCCGCGTTTCATCTTTTCGATGATAAATTCTTTAATTTCCGCACTCTTATCGGATATGATCGTTACACCTGTATACTGCTCCAGACCATTCACCACAAAGTCTATAGTGTTGGAAGCCGAAAGATAGGTAAGAATGGCATACATAGCTGTTTCTACACCAAGAAATATGGCGGCGAAAGAAAAAATAATGATATTCAGGATCAATATAATATTGCCCACAGTAAGCATACTTTTTCTACTGATGTAAAGGGCTAGAACTTCTGTTCCGTCAATGACACAACCACCACGCATGGCCAGACCTATCCCTCCTCCAAGAAAAAAACCACCAAAGAAAGCGATCAATAAGGGTACATCAGTAACTGGCTTAAATGGCAATACAATCAAAAATACCGCGAGTGCTGAAATAGCAATAGCGGTTTTAATAGCAAAGCCTTTACCAATCTGCTTAAATCCAAGAATAATAAATGGAATATTAATCAGCATAATCAGATAGGATAGTTTTAATCCGGTCAGACTACTGATCAATAGCGAAATACCAGTAACACCCCCATCAATAAAATGATTGGGAATTAAAAAGCTTTTTAAGCCAAAACAGGCCGAGACAATACCACATGTAATCAAAAGGAAGTCTTTTACAGACCTTGCATTTTTACTTTTGAAGTGGCTTTGCATAATTGATTAAGGTTGAGGTTCTGTCGGATTGCCCGATTCTCTTTTACTGCGAAGATAGTTGACTAAATCTGTTACTTCAAATGCATTTTCAAGAAGGAAACTACCGCTGCGTGTACGCGTCAACTTTGAAAGGTAAGCACCATTGTTTAAATGTTTTCCAAAGTCTGAAATCAGAGATCTTATATAAGTTCCTTTGCTGCAAACGATCCTGAAATCAATTTCAGGAAGTGCAATTCTGGTGATTTCAAAAGTTGGCACCGAAACAAACCGCAGGCGTAATTCCGTTTCTTCCCCACGACGTGCTTTTACATATAAGCGCTCTCCGTTTACTTTTACTGCTGAATGAGCAGGTGGATACTGTTGAATTTCTCCTGTAAAAGGAGCAGTAGCAGCATAAATAGCTTCTTCTGTAATTCCATCTAAAGGATATTCCTGATCTACGACGGTTTCCATATCAAAAGATGGGGTAGAGGCGCCCAGGATCATCGTGCCCGTATATTCCTTTTCTTCTGCCTGGAAGGTGTCTATCTGTTTGGTTAATTTACCTGTACAAATAATCAGCAAGCCCGTAGCCAAAGGATCCAGAGTTCCGGCATGCCCCACTTTAAGCTTCAACGGTTTCAGGGAATTTCTGATCTTTCCAACCACATCAAAGCTTGTCCATTTATAAGGCTTGTTAATGAGCAACAATTCACCTTCAGCAAAATTAAAGTCCGGAAAGGTTTTCGTATTTAATATGTTTTCACTCTCTGTCATTTCACTACACGCTTTTAATACGTTTTCTTTGTTAGATTTAATGTTTGGATGCTAATTTCTTCAGTTAAGATACATGAAGAGGAGTGCCGGAAAAATATAAAGCAAGGATCACTACGCCGATAATAATTCTGTACCAGCCAAAAACGCGAAACCCATGTTTAGATAAGAATCCTATAAATGATTTAATTGCTATAATTGCAACAATAAAGGCTATCAGGTTACCAAAAAGAAGCAGTTTAACATTCTCCGCATTTAGTAAATGATATCCCTTAAATAGCTTATAACCTGTAGCTGCGCACATAGTAGGTACGGCTAAAAAGAAGGAGAATTCAGCTGCAGCATGTCTGCTTAACTTCTGTTGCATCCCTCCGATAATCGTGGCTGCGCTTCTGCTTAGTCCTGGAAATACAACTGCTAAGACCTGAAAACATCCAATTTTGAAAGCAGAGATATTGGTGATTTCTGCTTCATGATGAACTTCTGGTTTTGTAAACACTTTATCAATGAAAAGCAAAATAACACCGCCCAGTAGTAAAACAATAGCGATAAATATAGGATTGCCTAATTTTTCATCGATGAAATCATTTAGCAATTTCCCAAATACCAGAGCCGGTATAACTGCGATAATGAGTTTTACATAAAACTGCCATTTGCTAAAGTCAAAAAACTTCTTCCAGTAAAGTACAACAACTGCAAGGATTGCCCCCAGTTGGATGGCTATCTCAAATAATTTAACAAATTCATCTTTCCCAATTCCCATGATGGCACTAGCAATGACCATATGGCCGGTTGAAGAAACCGGTAAAAATTCAGTTATTCCCTCAATTACAGCGAGAATAAAGGCCTGTAAATAATTCATGAAAGCTTTATTTTTTTAGAATGGCATAAACACCAAATCCGAATCCAAATAAAACGGTCATAGGAGCCAATAAGGTTTTTCTGAAATCGTAAATGTCTGTAGTACCTATCATAAGGATAAAGCCGAATACGACAATCGCAATACTAATCAATAGCAATTGATAGTTCTTTTTTGTGAATACAAGTTCAGTTTTGCTTTCCTGATTTACAGGAGTGTTTTTTTTTTCTATCATTATCTGTAAAGGTCGTAAATTTTTAGACGTAAATATTTGCTGACAGCAAAGGAGGTACTGATGGCGGTGATGAAAATTCCAACTCCCACCAGGCCAAGTAAGACAATGCCAAATTCGGTGTAATTGCGTAAAATTACTATTTCAGGAATTTCTCTTTGTGCATAGTATAAAATGCCTAGAAGAATAAGAATAGCAATAAATGCAGCGATTAGTCCATGTAATGCCGCGAATAAAATAAAAGGCTTGCGGATAAAATTTCTGGTAGCACCTACAAGTTGCATACTCTTAATTAAGAATCGTTGAGAGTAAATCGCCAGACGTATGGTATTGTTAATTAATGCAATGGAGATGATTAATAAAATTGCTGCGAATGCTAAAATAATCAGTCCGATAGTATTGATATTTTTATTCACCATATCAATTAACGAGCTTTGATAGATTACTTCCTTTACGACCGGGCTTTTGCCAATATTAGCTTTCAATGCGTCTATGCTTTTGTTATTTGCATAATCTGCTTTCAGATACACGTCAATGGTTGAAAGTAATGGGTTATAACCTAAAAAGTTTACAAAATCCTCACCTAAATCAGTGGTCAGGTTTTTAGCCGCCATTTCCTTGTTTACATACTGTGTCGTTTTAATTGCAGGATTCGCATTCAGCTCTTTTTGGAAAGCCAGAACATCGGCCTCCTTAGCACCCTCATCCACAATGATATTCAATACAATGTTTTCTTTAACATAATTGGAAAGATTTTTAGCATGTACTAATATCAATCCTAACATACCCAGCATTAATAAAACCAGTGCTATGCTAAAGATAGTAGAAATATAAATGGTTTTTGTCTTCTTAGAAGCATCGCTTACTTCAAATTCTTCCATGTATTTGTTTTTATGTTTTGCGAAAATAAAAAAATATAAGCAACTAATTTAAAATTATAGGCCTTTATCCCTTTTTAATCTTTCAAACTACAACGTTGTATCTGTAAAAATAGTTTAATGAAGCTGCTTTTAACCTGATTTATTGGACTGAAAAATCTTTTCTATGTAAGACTTTTGTAACATTTCCGTACCAAATAGGAGTTTTGGTCGTTAGTATGGTGTAAAAACACAAGTACTCAAAGGGGGGGAGAAGGCGAATTTTAGAAGGGAAACGTGTACTTAACATACCGAAAAACAAAAAAATACCTTATGAAAAAACAAATTACTTTAGCTGTCATGGTCTTATTTATCGTAGCAGGAACACTAACCGGATGTAAAAAAGAAACTGGGGAAGCAGCCCCGTTAAAAAAGAAAATCGAAGGAAGATGGCAGGTTGCCAAAGTAGAAACTACTATTGAAGGAAATGAAATGGCTGTTTATACCGGGGTTTCAGGAGATTTCTTCGAATTCAGAGGTGATGAAAATGATCAGATGGAATTTAATATTGGCACAGACCGGGCGCTTGGTAACTACGTCGTTTTGGCTAGCGATGACATTAATCTATCATTTTCGGGAAAATTGTTCAACTGTGATGTACATACCATTACCGATAATCAATTGGAGTTTACGGCAACATCAAACGGTGTCAGCCCAGCGGAAACCAGGAAGTATTTTCTGACCCGATAAATCAGAGGAAAATAAATAAAAGAAGCTATCCTGTTGTTTCAAAAACATTAGGATAGCTTTTTTTATATTTGCCATCAGCCTGTATTTTCACCTCTTGTCACAGGCTTTATTATGCTAAAAAGATATAAAGATCCAGATTTTTTGAAGCCTGTACCGGAGTTTCTCAATAGAGCTTCTATACTGCATTATCTGCTAAAATGGCTGGTTCTTACCCTGTTGATAGGTACTGCTGCGGGAACACTTTCCGCATTGTTCCTGACTTTGCTCAATCTGGTAACAAATTTTAGGGAAGGCCATACGGCACTGCTTTATCTGCTTCCGTTAGCTGGGTTTCTGATCGGGTTATTATACCATTATAAAGGAAGAGATGTGGAAAGAGGGAACCACCTCGTTTTTGATACTATCCATAATCCAAAAGATGTGATCTCCTTTAAAATGACGCCTTTTGTATTGTTGGGAACTTTGATTACTCACTTGTTTGGTGGATCTGCGGGAAGAGAGGGAACAGCCCTCCAGATGGCAGCGTCTACTGCTGATCAATTGTATAAACCTTTTCAATTAGGACCTGATGACCGCCGTATTTTACTAATTGCAGGGTTGAGTGCTGGTTTTGCTGCCGTGTTCGGAACGCCATGGGCAGGAGCGATATTTGGGATTGAAGTATTGCTATTGGACAAAATCCCTCAAAAAGCATTATTCCCAACCATCGTCGCGGCTTTTATCGGGGCTTGGATAACTGAATTATGGGGAGTAGGGCACACACATTACCATATGGGGCTGGTGCCTTCGGTTTCATGGAAGGGAATTGGTTATAGTGCGCTGGCAGGGTTGGCTTTTAGTACCGCCGCGATTTTATTCGTCAGATTAACTCACTTGTTTTCTACCCTGTTTAAAAAACTGAATTATCCTCCCCTGCGCCCATTTGTTGGTGGGGTTATTGTACTTCTTCTGGTCTTGGTGCTGGGTACACATAAATATATAGGATTAGGAATTCCGATCATTGTAGATGCCTTTGGCCAGGCTTCGCAAGTGGAGGATTTTGCTTTAAAGATACTGCTGACTGCCATTACACTGGGGGCAGGCTTTAAAGGAGGTGAGGTTACCCCATTATTTTTTATCGGAGCAACTCTTGGAAGTGCCTTATCTGTTTTTTTACCATTACCGGTAGGCTTACTTGCTGGAATGGGATTTGTTGCCGTATTTGCAGGAGCGGCAAAAACGCCGGTTGCCTGTTGTATAATGGCATTTGAATTATTCGGTGTTTCCTGTCTGATCTATGTAACAGTTGCTTGTGTGGTTTCCTTTCTGATCTCTGGTCACCACAGCATTTATAATGCACCTGAAAACAAATCGCCACGCCATTTTTTGTTCGGTAAATTAGGTATTTAAGAAAGGGTTTCTAATCCAACCTTTATTTCCTTATTTTCGCGCTATATATAAGGCATAGCTGTAATGGATTATCAATTTAAAGAAATAGAACAAAAGTGGCAAGAGTTTTGGGCTCAGAATCAAACGTTTAAAGCAGAAGAGCAATCTTCAAAACCTAAGTTTTACGTACTGGATATGTTTCCTTATCCTTCAGGAGCAGGTTTACATGTTGGTCATCCACTAGGTTATATTGCTTCAGATATATTTACAAGATATAAAAGATTAAAAGGATATAACGTATTGCATCCAATGGGATACGATTCATTCGGTTTGCCAGCAGAGCAATATGCCATACAAACAGGGCAGCATCCGGCTCTTACAACGGAAGTAAATATCAATACTTACAGGAGGCAGTTAGATCAGATTGGTTTTTCATTTGACTGGACTAAAGAAGTGCGGACTAGTGATCCTGAATATTATAAATGGACACAATGGATCTTCATGCAGCTTTTCAACTCCTGGTATAACCTGGAAACCGATCGTGCGGAAGACATTACCAGCCTGTTGGAAAAATTTAATGCTTCAGGAAGCGCTGATGTAAAAGCAGTCTGTGACGAAGATATAAAGTCTTTCCTGCCAAGTGATTGGGCAGCAATGACTCATGAGGAAAAACAGGAAGAATTGTTAAAATACCGCTTAACTTATCTGAGAGAAAGTACAGTGAACTGGTGCCCGGCATTGGGAACGGTACTCGCAAATGATGAGGTCAAAGATGGCTACTCAGAGCGTGGAGGCCATCCGGTAGAACAGAAAAAAATGATGCAGTGGAGCATGCGGATTTCTGCCTATGCAGAGCGTCTGTTGCAAGGATTGAATACAATCGACTGGCCGGAACCCGTTAAAGAAATGCAACGCAACTGGATTGGAAAAAGTGTGGGAGCCAGCGTTCGTTTTAAAATTGAACCGTCTGAAAAAATCGCAGCATTAAGCCAGGATTATATTGAAGTTTTCACCACCCGTGTGGATACGATTTTTGGGGTTTCTTATCTGGTACTTGCTCCAGAGCATGAACTGGTAATTGGCCTGACTACTCCTGAGCAATTGGATGAGGTGAACAATTATATCGCTCAAACCAGGAAAAAATCTGAACTTGACCGCATGGCTGATGTTAAAGCTGTTTCGGGTGCATTTACAGGAAGTTATGTCATTAATCCGGTAAGCGGAGAGCGTATTCAGTTGTGGATTGCAGATTATGTATTGGCTGGATACGGTACTGGTGCGGTAATGGGAGTGCCTAGTGGTGATCAGCGCGACTGGTTATTTGCCACTAATTTCAAATTACCCATCGTACAGATTCTGGATAGCCAGAAAGATATCGATACACAGGCTGATGCCACCAAAGAAGGTAAATATATCAATTCCGGTTTCATTAACGGAATGAATTATGCAGAGGCAACACAAACTTTAAATAACTGGTTGGAAGAGCAGGAAGTGGGAAAAGCAAAAGTCAATTACCGCATGCGTGATGCCATCTTCGGACGTCAACGCTACTGGGGAGAGCCAATTCCTGTTTATTTTAAAGATGGATTACCATACCTGATCAAGGAAGAAGAATTACCCTTAATGCTTCCTGAAATTGACAAATACCTGCCAACGGAAAGTGGTGAGCCCCCATTGGGAAGAGCCGAAGACTGGAGTTATGACGATCAGTATGAGTATGAACTGAGTACGATGCCCGGTTGGGCAGGTTCGAGCTGGTACTGGTATCGCTACATGGATGCGAAAAATAAGTCTGCTTTCGCTTCTAAAGAAGCCATCGAATACTGGAAAGATGTTGATCTATATATTGGTGGTGCAGAACACGCTACCGGACATTTGTTATATAGCCGGTTCTGGAATAAATTCCTGAAAGATCTTGGTCATGTGAATGAGGAAGAACCTTTCAAAAAATTGATTAACCAGGGAATGATCCAGGGTAGAAGTAACTTTGTGTATCGCGTGGTAGATGAAGAGGGAAGAGGAACGAACACTTTAGTTTCTTATGGGCTAAGGAAAGAATATAAAACGTCTGCATTACATGTTGACGTTAATATTGTGGAAAATGAAATCTTGAATATTGAGAAGTTTAAGTCTTTCAGACCTGAATTTGCTGATGCAGAGTTTATCCTGGAAAATGGAAAATACATTTGTGGAGTAGAGGTGGAGAAAATGTCCAAATCCAAATTCAATGTGGTCAATCCGGATGTGCTGATTGCGAGCTATGGAGCAGATACTTTAAGAATGTATGAAATGTTCCTGGGGCCATTGGAACAAAGTAAACCATGGAATACCAATGGAATTGAAGGCGTCTTTAAATTTCTTCGTAAATTCTGGCGCTTGTTCCACAATGAAGAATGGATTTTTAATGTAAGTGACTCCGTACCGGCGAAAGCGGAGTTGAAGGCCCTGCATAAAATCATTAAAAAAGTACAGGATGATGTAGAAAGGTTCTCTTTTAACACGTCTGTCTCCAGCTTTATGATTGCAGTAAATGAATTGACCGACCTGAAATGTAAAAATCGCCAGGTATTGGAAGACCTTGTAATTGTACTTTCTCCTTATGCTCCTCACATTTGTGAAGAACTTTGGGCGAATCTGGGACATGAGCCTGGTAGCTTATCATATGCTAAATATCCTGAATTCAACCCTGCTTATATGGTAGAAGATGAATTTAGTTATCCGGTCTCCGTGAATGGTAAAACTCGCTTAAACCTGAATTTAAGTCTGACTTTAGAGCCCAAAGAAATCGAAGAAACAGTTCTGGCTGACGAGCAGGTGCAAAAATACCTGGAAGGAAAAACACCTAAAAAAGTAATTGTCGTGAAAGGTCGTATCGTAAATATTGTGATCTAGATCTTAAAACTGATGTTTTAATCACAGAAAAGCTCCGGGCAATTGTTCGGAGCTTTTCTTTTTACTAGAGAATTTTTCCTTTTAACAGGTGTATTTTTGATTGTTCAGATGTATCATAAATTTGCATACCTTAGGATTTTTGTTTTCCGGATAGATGAATGATCAGAAGAATATAGCTTGGTACAGTTATAAACTAAAAGGGTTTATCAGCGTGTTGCATAGCTTTTTGTTCCTAGATAAGATTTTCCGGTTATCAACCTTAACCAGACACAATCACACAAAATGAATAAACCTATCCTACTTATCGCAATCATTTTATTGTTAAAAATGAATGCTTTCAGCCAGCCAAATGTGCATGGCCAATCCAGTACTTATCAATGGCCTTCAGATCCTTTAGTAAAGAACAAACTGGAAAAATGGCAAGACCAGAAATTCGGAATGATCATTCACTGGGGGCTGTATGCAGTCCCGGGGATTATGGAATCCTGGAACCTCTGTTCCGAAGATTGGATTTCCAGAGATAGTACCATCGCTTATGAAGATTATAAAAAGTGGTACTGGGGCTTAAGCGAAAAATTTAACCCGGTTAATTTTAATCCGGAACAATGGGCAAAAGCAGGAAAGTCTGCAGGTATGAAATATCTGGTATTTACAACAAAACACCATGATGGTTTCAATATGTTTGATACAAAGGAGAGCGATTTTAAAATTTCCAACGGTCCTTTTAAAGGAAATCCGAAAGCAGATGTGGCGAAATATGTTTTTGATGCTTTCAGGAAACAGGACTTTATGATCGGGGCCTATTTCTCTAAACCAGATTGGCATTCTCAATATTACTGGTGGTCGAAATATGCAACGCCAGACCGCAATAATAATTACGACATCAAAAAGAACCCATGGAGGTGGAATAAGTTCAAAACACAAACCTTTAATCAGATTTCTGAGCTGATGAACAATTACGGATCTGTCGATATTCTTTGGCTTGATGGCGGATGGGTAAGGCCACTGGAAACTGTAACTGATGAGGTGCGTGCCTGGGGAGCAACCATCCCGGCATGGAGTCAGGACATTGATATGCCAAAGATTGCAGAAATGGGTCGTAAGGCACAACCCGGACTGTTAATTGTAGACCGGACTGTTCATGGGCCTTACGAAAATTATCAGACTCCGGAACAACACATTCCGGAAAAACAATTGGATCATCCCTGGGAAAGTTGCATGACCCTGGGTGGCGCCTGGGGATTTGCGGCAAATGATCAGTATAAATCTGCAGGAACCGTAATCCATTCCCTGATTGAAATTACAGCTAAAGGAGGAAGTTTGCTGCTTGGTGTAGGGCCGAAACCAGATGGAACCATGCCGGAAAAGGTAATTAGCCGTTTAGAAGAAATAGGAAATTGGATCAATAAAAACGGGAAAGCGATTTATGGAACGAGAATCACCAAGAATTATCATCAAGGCAATACCTGGTTTACACAAAGCAAAGATGCTAAAACCAGGTATGCATTGGTATGCCTGAAGGAGGGAGAAGATATTCCGTCTACAATTTCATGGGTTGGCAATGAGCCGGCTAAAGGAACAAAAATCAAACTTTTGCAAACCGGAGAAAATGTGAAATGGGTAAAAGAAAATGAACAGATTAAAGTAATTCTGCCAAAAGGACTCCCTAACAACCTGCCTGCACTCGCATTTTCTTTTTCTACTGCTCAATAAAACAAATGAAACAGGTTTTTCAAATATTTATATTGACAGCAGTCTTGACGACTGCCTGTTATCAATCTGGTCGCGCTCAGAAAAAAGCCGCTTATAAAGACCCGACGGTTGCTATAGAACTGAGAATAAAAGATCTTCTTGGCAGAATGACCCTTGAAGAAAAGGTCGGACAGTTATCTGTACTGCTTGGGTGGGATATGTATAGCAAAAATGGAAATGCAGTGGAGGCAAGTGAGCAGTTCAAAAAAGCATTGGCCACACAGCATACAGGAATGTTATGGGCAACGTTAAGGGCCGATCCCTGGACAAAGAAAACACTGCTGACCGGATTAACCCCTGTACAGGCAGCCAAAGCCACAAATGCCATTCAAAAATATGCTATAGAAAATAGCCGGTTAAATATTCCAATGTTGTTGGCCGAAGAATGCCCGCATGGGCATATGGCGATAGGCACAACTGTCTTCCCTACTTCTATAGGTCAAAGCAGTACCTGGAATCCTGATCTGATTAGAGAAATGGCTGCAGTTATTGCATTCGAAGCCCGTCTCCAGGGCGCCCATATTGGTTATGGACCTGTTCTGGATCTGGCACGTGAGCCAAGATGGTCCCGGGTAGAGGAAACCTATGGAGAAGACCCGGTACTCAATAGCAGAATGGGAGAAGCGATGGTTAAGGGTTTTCAGGGAAATAATTTAAAAAGTGGAAAGAATATTGTTGCGACACTTAAACATTTCACCGCCTATGGTGTGCCCGAAGGAGGGCATAATGGAGGTAGTGTAGCTGTGGGAAAAAGAGAATTGTTCCAGTCTTATTTACCACCATTTAAAGCCGCAGTAAAGGCGGGTGCTCAATCAGTCATGACTGCTTATAATTCTATTGATGGAATTCCTTGTTCTGCGAATCATGATCTGCTTACCGGTATTTTAAGAGATCAATGGGGCTTTAAGGGTTTCGTTGTCTCTGACTTGGGGAGCATCTCAGGACTGGTTAGTAACCACCATGTCGCAGCAAATGCAACTGCCGGGGCGGCAATGGCTATAAATGCCGGTTTGGATGCCGACCTGAGTGGTTATGGTTATGGACCTGCGTTGATAGATGCATTTCGTAAAGGAGAAGTGAAAGCCGATGTGCTGGACACTGCAGTAGCACGTGTACTTCGGATCAAGATGAAAATGGGACTATTCGAAAACCCTTATGTGGATGTTCAAAAAACGAAGTCAGTCAGGAATGAAACGCATATCGCTCTGGCGAGAAAAGTAGCAAGTGCTTCGTTGGTTTTGCTTAAAAACAAAAATAATGTCCTTCCTCTGAGTCATAAGCTTAAAAAAATTGCAGTGATAGGACCCAATGCTGATAACATTTATAATCAGCTGGGAGATTATACCGCACCTCAGGACGAAAATGCAGTAGTGACGGTGCTGGAAGGAATAAAAGCAAGTGTTGGTAAAGGTGTTGAAGTAAGTTATGCTAAAGGCTGTGCGATAAGAGATACGGCTTCAAACGGTATAAATGAAGCGGTTGAACTTGCCAGAAATGCTGAGGTAGCTGTTGTTGTATTGGGTGGATCCAGTGCCAGAGATTTTAAAACAGAATACCTGAATACAGGCGCAGCACAGGTGAAAGCTGCTGAAGTAACGTTAAGTGATATGGAAAGCGGAGAAGGATTTGATCGTTCTACACTCGACCTTATGGGAAGGCAAATGGAACTGCTTCAGAAAATAGTGAAGACTGGAACCCCTGTGGTATTGGTCCTGATTAAAGGGAGGCCTTTAAATCTGAATTGGGCTGCGGATCATGTGAATGCCATTGTGGATGCCTGGTATCCCGGACAGGAAGGAGGAAATGCGATTGCTGATGTCCTTTTTGGACGTTATAATCCTGCTGGAAGATTACCGATTTCTGTTCCAAAATCAGTAGGTCAGCTTCCGGTATACTATAACCTCAAAAAGCCGGCAAATCACAGCTATGTGGAAGTAGATGATCGTCCGTTATACCCTTTTGGCTATGGATTAAGCTATACAACTTTTGAATATAGCAATTTGAACGTCCAGGTCTCGGGAGCACAGGAGAACCTCTCTGTTAAAGTAAAACTGGATGTTAGGAACAGTGGAGAAAGAGATGGTGATGAAGTTGTTCAGCTGTATATTGTCGATAAAGTGAGTTCAGTCGTTACTCCGGTAAAACAATTGAAAAAATTTAAGCGTGTCTTTTTAAAATCCGGACTGCAGCAGTCGGTAGAATTTGAGTTAAATGCAGAGGATCTAAAACTGTATAATCAGCAAATGAACTGGGTTCTTGAACCTGGTGATTTTACGGTAACGCTGGGTGGCTCCTCTGAAGACGTCCGACTAAAAAGGGATTTTACAGTGCAGTGAATTTAACGTGGTTTCTTCTTTTAACCTGATTTTATAACAAAGGACTCCAACTCTTTTCACCGATCAAAAAGAGTAATTCGCCGTCAAATAATTGCGCGAAACCTAAAATCTATGGATGTAATCTGTAACAAAAATTACCTTGCGCAGACTAATTGAAGAAATGAAAATTATTATGAAAAAATCTATACTATTATTTGTTGGTTTAATCTTAATGCTGGGAGCAAAAGCCCAGTTTCCAATGGGAGGGACATCAGCTAAAAAGATGGTCACAGGACGGATTACCGCGATAATTCTGGATTCAGTGAGCAAAAAACCAGTCGACTATGCAACCGTATCCTTAATAAAAACTAAAGACAATAAGTCCGTAAACGGGGCAGTAACTGATGAGCGTGGAAAATTGAGCCTATCAAATATCAGCCCTGAGGAATATAAACTGTCTGTTGGTTTTATGGGCTATAAAACCAAAGTAATTGTGGTGAAAACCACGCCTGAGAAACCGGATTTAAATGCGGGAACAATTTATCTGAGCCCTACTGCCAGCAATCTGAAAGAAGTAGAAATCAGCGGACAAAAAGCCTTGATTGAAAATAAAGTGGATAAACTGGTTTATAATGCAGAACAGGATATTACCAATGCAGGTGGAGATGCCACCGATGTAATGCGTAAGGTACCGATGTTGTCTGTTGATGTAAACGGAAATCTGCAGATGAGGGGAAGTGCGGTGCGGGTATTGATCAATGGAAAACCTTCCGGAACGATGGCAAACAGTGTTGCTGATGCTTTAAAAATGATCCCTGCAGAGCAAATAAAAAGTGTGGAAGTAATCACCAGCCCCTCGGCAAAATATGATGCTGAAGGTTCAGGTGGGATTGTCAATATCATCACAAAAAAGAAATCTGCCGAAGGAACCAGCGGAAGTGTAAATGCTTCAGTAGGTACCCGCTCAAACAACGGGGCTTTTAATTTAAATGCCAAAACAGGACGTTTGTCCTTAACCGGTAGCCTGGGGGTAAATCACGCTTATCCTCAAAATTCAAAAGTGGTGTCTTCAAATATATTGACGAAAAAAACCGGGGAAATCACCAGCGTATTGCAGGATGGATATTCTAAATGGTCGAGAGTAGGTTACAACGGTAGTGCCGGACTCGACTATGATTTCAATAATTACCATAACATCAGCACCAATGTGAAAATTAACAGGTTTTCTAATGGCGGTCCGGGTAGTTCAGACGTGACGACGAATGGTGCCGTTCTTCGGAATATTCGCGACATGGATATGGGATTCAACAATATAGACTGGAGTGTGGATTACCGCAAAACAAGTAAAAAAGAAGGAGAAGAATTTAGCGTTTCCGCACAATTATCTGCGGGAAGAAACACCAGTGATTTTTCTAACCGGACTATCGCTGAGCTGCCTGAACCATTTGACGTAACAGAATTGGGGTCAAATACAGGAAAAAATAATGAATATACAGTGCAGTCTGATTACGTTTACCCTTTCAGTAAAACAACAACTTTGGAAACAGGCTTAAAAGGGATTTTTAGAAACATCATCAGTAATTATGGTAATGCATCACAGGATTTTGATTACGATCAGAATGTTGGATCTGCTTATGGTGTGCTGGGCTTTAAGCTGACTAAAAAGATTACTGCCAAAGCAGGCCTTAGAACAGAATATACCAAGATAAATGGATTGTCTGGCAATGGAGCAAAATTCAATAATGACTATTTTAACCTATTCCCAAGCTTGATCCTTTCTCAATCATTAAAAGGCGCAAGTACGATTAAGGTGAGTTATAACCGAAGAATTCAACGCCCGAGTTTGTTCTATTTAAACCCCTTTGAAAATAAAAGCGATCAGTTTAATATCATGAGGGGTAATCCTGATCTGAATCCGGAGTTGAGTGATAATATAGAGATGGGGTACTCCACTTTTATCAAAGGATCTGTGATTAACGCTTCCGTATTCTATCGTTCCACTAAGGATGTGATTGAAAGTGTTGTTACTCCTCTCCCTGTTCCTTCTGGAGCACCTCAGGCCTTCCTGACCAGTTATACCAACGTAGGAAGAAGCGAATCTTATGGTATGAACCTTTTTGGAAGTTATAATCCTAAACCAAAATGGACCTTAATGGCAAATATTGGTTTAAATACCTATAACGTGAACAACAATAGTTCTGAGAATAGTGTGAACACTGGCACATTCCTGAATTATACTGCATTTGCCCGTTCGGCTTACGCCTTCCCTGGAGGATGGAACACCGAGCTATGGGGAGTGATCAACTCTCCCCGTCGTACATTCCAGGGTAAAACTGATGCAATGTACTTTTACGGTGGGGCAGTGAAGAAAGAAATCTGGAAGAAAAAAGCAACGATAGGTCTGAATGTATTGAATCCTTTTAGTCGTGACCTGGTGATCAATACTGTAAATAACGGAACAAATGCAAAAGATGGTTCCAGCTATGAGCAAAAGACGAATATCCATTATCCTTTGCGTTCATTTGGAATCAACCTGAGCTATAACTTCGGTAAATTGAAATTCACCCAACCTAAAAAAGGTGTCAAAAATGACGATTTAAAGAAAGAAGACCAGGGAGGAATGGGAGGTGTTCAGAATTAGATTCTGACCTCAACGATACCTGATTAATAACAGCCCTTTCCGGACAGCCCGGAAAGGGCTGTTTTATTTTTTCCTGACTGTTTTCAGAATCATCAGGTTTAAAGGATTCAGTGGATATCCACTGATGTTGTTTTGAGTCATAACGATAGACTGGTCATAGAGTATCGGAACGATATTCGCATATTCTATCACCATTCTATCCATTTGTTGGTTAAGAAGGAAGCGCTTTTTTGGATCGTTTTCATAATAGCTGCTTTCAAAAAGACGATCAAAATCTTTATTGAAGTATCCGGTATAGTTGGGGCCATCCGGGACTTTGTTTTTGGAATAAAACATGGCCAGGTAATTTTCAGCGTCCCCATAGTCGGCGATCCAGGAACCTCTGAAAAAATTTACCGCATTTTTTGACATCATATCTCTTAAGCTTGCATTCGGGCTCACATCAACCTTTACCTTTATCCCTACGGCATTCAGCTCCCCCTGAATAAATTCCATCAGGTCTTTGTAAGTGGTAGAGGTACTGAGGGTAACTTGTGGCATACCTTTTCCATTTGGGAAGCCAGCCTCAGCCAGTAACCTGGCCGCCTTCTCCGGATTATAATGATATCCCTTTACCGCAGTGCTGTCAAATCCAGGCATGCCCTGGGGAATAAAACCTGAAGTTGCCGGGATTCCAATACTGTTCCTCAGGTATTTAATTAGTTTTGGCTTGTCGATGGCGTAGTTAATTGCCTGACGTACTTTCTTATATTTTAATGGCGAATTTTTGGCGATAGATTTAGAAGTGTCAACCAGAAAACCTGCATATTCCGTACAAAGATAAGCGCCTTTCCGAAGTTTGAATTTGCCCTTGTATTTGCTGGTCATGTTCCCGCTTTTAGTTAAAATATCATCGCGGTAACTGCCGTCAACTTTATCGAAAAAATCAAGCTCTTTTTTGATAAAGTTCATAAAGGCACTCTGCTTGTCGCTAATAAAAGTGACCTTCACCGCATCCAGGTAGGGTAAAGGCTGGCCATTCTCTTTCTCCCAGTATTTTTCATTTTTTACCATGACAAGAATTTCATCTTCTTTCCAATACTTGAATTTGAAAGGACCCGTTCCTATTGGATGACTTCGGAAATCTTTGCCATAATGCTCAACTACTTCATTCGGAACTACAGAACAGTACTGTGCAGTCAGTAAGCTGAGGAAGGGCGGAAAAGGTTTAATGAGTTTGATTTGAAAGGTGCTGTCATTTATAGCGACAAAATTATGGATATCCTTTACTTTATCACTAAAGATCCAGCTTCCTGATGAGGCAACTTTAGGGTCTATTAAACGGTTAAAACTATATACAAAATCAGAAGCGATTACCTTTCTCCCTTTTCCATCCGGGAAAATTGGGTCATCATGGAAATAAACATCAGCCCTGAGGTTAAAAGTATAACTCAACCCGTCATCAGATATTTTCCAGCTTTTTGCAATGCAGGGCAGTGTATTTAAGTTGCTGTCTATCTGCACCAGTCCGTTAAAAATCTGGTTTACCATCCAGAGCGCATTCTGGTTCCTGGCAAAGGCGGGATCCAGAGAGGTCAGGTTCTGATCAAGGTTCATATTAAACACCTTTTTCTCTTTATCAGAAGTGCCATGTGTACAAGCCGCAATGCCCAGAAGGAATAATCCGCAAAAAATATGTGTGATAATACGATGCATCAGTGTAGGAATACTAATTTTGCACAAAGTAATAAATAATTCAATATGTCTTTTTTAAATGCGGTTATAAATAAACTGGAGGATGAAGTGCTAAGTGAAGAACTTCAGGAACGTGTAGATCTGATCCAGCATAAAATAAAATTTATGGAACAGGTAACTGTCGCCTGTCTGGATACCGAAAATCATTTAAACTTTGATTTGGAAGGCATTATTAACGACGCAGGAGGTGTTTTACAGGCCGATATCAGTCAGGCAAGAGTTTTAATTTATCTGGAAAAGGGTGCAGGTATGTTGGAAATGATGGGTATTGTGCCTTCCTTGCTGAATAAGGACTGGCCTGCAGTAGAATACAATAGGGTATACCTTTTGGATGATCAGGCTGCGGAAGCCAGCGATGCTTCTGCCATGGTGGCTTTATTGGAGGATATCGCCGAAATGTTATATCCTGGATATTTCATTTTCGGAAATGAAGGTAAAAACTGGAGTAGTTTTGGAGTGTAAAACTTTTTAAAAAGCAATGAATTTATCCATTTGCTGATTGCTGAACTTTAAAGTATCTTCTTTAAAAAAATCATCCTGCTCATTCAATTCCGTTTTAATAGCGGAAACATGAATTCTTAAAGGAAGAACATTTAAATGGAGGTAACTGCAAACTCCACCAAAATGATCAATGCCTCTGATGTTGCCGTATTTCCCTGAAGATATACCCACTAAGGCAGCCTTTTTATCGTAAAAACTATCTGGAAACTGGCAGGCATCAATAAAAGTTTTCAGTACCCCTGGAAAACTGCCATTGTACTCGGGGATGACGAATAGAAATTTGCTGGTTTTGATCATCAACTCCTGAACCGGTTCAAATTCAGGGCTTCTTTTTCCATATAAATCCGATGAAATCAGGCTGTCCGGTAACTGCTCTAAACTAAATATATTTGCTTGTAATCCTTTTTCTGCTAGTGCTTTCTGGTAATATTTTGCTACTTTCAGCGTATTACTTCCAGGTCTGTTTGTTCCTGATATGATAGTTACCATGTAAAAATTGTTAATAAGATGTGTAAAACACTTCTGACCTATATGCCGTATGTGTCAAATTGTTTGTATCTTAGCTAATCATTAAAATGTGCCTAAATCAATACAAAAATAGCATTTTTTATAGACTTAAATCAAGTAAACAGCAAGCCTTCAGTAAATAATTGGTAATTATTAAAAAGATAAATGAGTAAAATTATTGCATTGGCAAATCAAAAAGGTGGTGTAGGTAAAACTACTTCATCTATAAACTTAGCCGCAAGTTTAGCCGTACTGGAATACAGAACTTTATTGGTTGACGCAGATCCTCAGGCAAACTCTACCTCTGGTATTGGCTTTGATCCAAGAAGTATAAAAAATAGCATCTACGAGTGTATCATCAATGATATCGAACCAATGGATGCGATACAGAAAACAGAAACCCCTAATTTAGATCTTTTGCCTGCACACATCGACCTGGTTGGTGCGGAGATTGAAATGATCAACCTGAACAACAGGGAGTATAAAATGAAGGCCGTTCTGGAGAAAATCAAGGATCAGTATGATTTTATCATTATTGACTGTTCTCCCTCTTTAGGTTTGATTACCATTAATGCACTTACTGCTGCAGATTCAGTAATTATTCCTGTTCAGTGTGAATATTTCGCCCTTGAAGGATTGGGAAAACTATTGAATACAATTAAAATTGTTCAGAACCGTTTAAATACTGAACTGGAAATCGAAGGTATTTTACTCACGATGTATGACGTCCGTTTACGTTTGTCAAATCAGGTAGTAGAAGAGGTAAGAACTCATTTCCAGGAATTGGTTTTTGAAACAATTATCCAAAGAAATACCCGCCTCAGCGAGGCACCTAGTTATGGTATATCTGTTATTATGCATGATGCAAATTGTAAAGGAGCGATCAACTATCTGAACCTGGCACGGGAAATCGTCCGCAAAAACGGATTGGTAAATGAAGTGCAGGATGTAAATACAGCAATTATATAAAATTATTTTAATGACATCTTTTCAGCGAAAAACAGGTTTAGGTAAAGGGTTAAGTGCGCTTTTAGATGACAGCGACTCGGTTAATCCGCCGAAAAACGGAGTAAACCCTGTCAGCGAAACCAGGCAGGAAACCAGCAATAACAGTGCTATTGGAAATATCAGGATCTCTGATATCGATACGAATCCTTTCCAGCCGCGTACTGAGTTTGATCAGGTTGCTTTAATTGAACTTTCTGAATCAATCAAAGTTCAGGGACTGATCCAGCCCATTACAGTTCGAAAACAAAGCGGAAACAGATATCAGCTGATTTCAGGTGAACGAAGACTAAGGGCCTCCAAATTGGCAGGCCTGACCGAAATTCCTGCATATGTACGTAGTGCCAATGACCAGCAAATGCTGGAGATGGCGCTTATCGAAAATATCCAGCGTGAAAATCTGAATGCAATTGAGGTAGCCCTTAGCTTTCAGAGGATGATGGAGGAATGTAACCTCAAACAAGAGCAATTGGGTGAACGTGTAGGTAAAAACCGGTCTACGGTAACCAATTATCTTCGTTTGCTGAAATTACCACCGGTGATTCAGATTTCCATCAGGGATCAGAAGATCTCTATGGGCCATGCACGCGCATTAATCAACGTTGAAGAGGTGGATAAACAACTTTTTATCCATCAGGAGATTATTGATAAAGGTCTTTCGGTAAGAAAAGTTGAAGAACTGGTAAGAAGCATTAACAGTGTTGAGGTAAAATCCAAGTTTCAAAGGCAGCCAAAAGGGGTGTCTTTTGAATATCAGAAATTACAAAAGGACCTGGCCTCTAAATTTGCAACTAAAGTGAAACTCAAAGTAGGGCAGAACGGTAAGGGAGCAATTGAAATTCCTTTTATGTCTGAAGATGACCTCAGCAGGATTTTAGAATTATTGGATTGGTAATGTCGAAAATTTTTCTGCTGTCGGTCTTTTTATTTTTTGCTTCTTTCGCAGCGAGATCACAAGAAGTATTGGTCAATAAAAAAGACAGCACGGCCTTAACTCCGGTTGCAAAAAAAGTAGATACTTTAAAACCTAAATATGTAAACCCTGGTAAGATAGCCGGACGTCGCGCAATGATCCGCTCTGCAATGTTGCCTGGTCTGGGGCAGATCAGAAACGGATTTACCTTTTATAGAGGATTAAAAGTAGCCGGAATCTATACCGGAGCGACCTTACTCACCCTTTCCTTCATTGATAACAATAAGAACTACCATATTTTTCTGGATGAACTTCTGGCACGTCAGAATAATGGTGGGAAACCCGTTAACCCACGTTACGCCAGTGTCAGCGATCAGGGTTTGATTACCGCAAAAGATACTTTTAAACGAAACAAAGAGGTTATCATCTTCTCTTATGTTGGGTTGTATCTTTTAAATATTGTAGAAGCTTACATCGATGCAAGATTGAAATATTTTGATGTGGGAGATGTTGCGGTTAAATTTTCTCCGACAGTGATCAACATGAACACCAATTCCATGTATGGTTTGAGTACACCTGCAGCGGGATTGAAGCTTAGTCTTAGTTTTTAAGGCAAGATAAAATAACGACTAGAATACAAATAGAAGCAACGATGAAACCTTCATAATTCATGAAAGCTTCATCACCTTTAAATACAAATAGAAGCAACGATGAAAATAGCACTATTGGGTTATGGTAAAATGGGTCAGATTATTGAACGTTTTGCACTTGAAAGAGGCCACGAAGTGGTCTTAAAAATTAGCGTAGATAATCTAGACGATCTGAATAAATCTAATTTATCTAAAGCAGATGTTGCAATAGATTTTAGTGCTCCAGATGCTGCAATAGGCAACATTTATGCGTGTTTTGAAGCGAATCTTCCAATAGTTGTCGGCACTACAGGCTGGTATGGCCAACTTCAGGGAGTAAAAAATGAATGTTTGAGCAGTAACAATACCCTATTGTATGGATCAAACTTTAGTATAGGAGTAAATATCTTTTTCCATATCAATAAAGTATTGGCAAAATTGATGAGTAATTTCCCTGCCTATGACGTGCAGGTCGAAGAGATTCATCATACCCAAAAGCTGGATTCTCCAAGTGGAACCGCAATGACCATCGCAGAAGGAATCATTGAAGAGCTGGACGGTAAAACGGAATGGGTAAATGAGCTGGTAGGAACTCCTTTTGAGGATGTCATTAAAAAAGAACAGGTGTTGATTGAATCACACAGAATTGAAAATGTCCCTGGAACGCATACTGTAGTATATAGTTCTGAGGTGGATGACATTGAATTGAAACATACCGCACACAGTCGTGCAGGTTTTGCTTTAGGTGCTATAGTTGCAGCGGAGTGGTTGCAAAATAAACAAGGCTTTTATAACATAGCCGATATATTTAATTTTAAATAAAGAAGTATGAATTGGAAATTCTGGCAAAAGAACAAAGATGCCAAGCCAAGAAAGAAAAAAACTAAAAGCCGTGAATGGTTTGACGCCATCTTATTTGCGGTAATAGCTGCTACTATTATCAGGGTATTTTTTATTGAAGCTTATACCATACCTACCGCTTCCATGGAAAGGTCATTACTAGTCGGTGATTTTTTGTTTGTAAGTAAAGTAAATTATGGCGCAAGAATTCCTATGACACCGATTGCATTTCCTTTTGCACACCATACCATGCCTGTTACCGGTACTAAAGCATATTGGGATGGAGTTCAGTGGAAATACCGCAGGTTGCCTGGTTTATCAGATATTAAAAGAAATGACGTAGTAGTATTTAATTATCCTCAGGGAGATACGGTGGCCCTGGAATATCAGGATCAGGATTATTATCAACTGGTAAGATCTCTGGGCTGGAAGCAGGTAAACAGTCAGTTTACAATAGTTACCCGCCCTGTAGATAAAAGAGAGAATTACATTAAACGATGTATAGGAATTGCCGGTGATACGGTTAGTATGAAAAACGGATTGGTTTATCTCAATGGAAAACCAGAGAAGTTGAAGAATACGGGCCAGATCGGTTATGAAGTTGTATTTAAGAGTCAGGATGTGAATTTTGGCGTTTTTGAGACGTTGGGCTTTAATGTTTCAGAAGATATTGCTCCAATGAGTCAGACTTCTTATCAGTTTACCGGTACAGAACCAATGATGGAGAAGGTGAGAAAGCTGGACTTCGTTCAGTCGGTGAAAGAGCTTACTGAAGCTGACCAGAAAAGAGATGGGGATATTTTTCCTTACGATCCGAACAGAAACTGGAACGTAGATAACTTTGGTCCGATCATTCTTCCAAAAAGAGGATGGACGGTAAAACTGGATAGTGCGACTATGCCTTTGTACGAAAGAAGCATCAGAATTTATGAAGGAAATAAAGTAGAGAAATCTGGTAAAGGCTGGTTAATTAACGGTGTGCCTGCAGATAGCTATACTTTCAAAATGAATTACTATTGGATGATGGGAGATAATCGCCATAAATCAGCGGATTCACGCTATTGGGGTTTTGTACCTGAAGATCATATCGTTGGAAAAGCATTGTTCATCTGGATGAGCTATGATACTAACGGGTCTTTCTTTAACAAAATCAGGTGGAACAGGTTACTTAAAGGAATACATTAGACCATATTTATTAGGTTAAAAGCGGGTAATGCTATGCATTACCCGCTTTTTTTTACCGGATTTTCGCTTTGAAAAATGCGTTTCTGGCTTATTATAGAGAATATATCTTATTTTTTTGTTACTTAAGTAGATCGTACTTAAAAAATAATTTAAAAAGTATGCTGTTAATTCGTAAAAATATTTTAAGTTTGAGATGACAAAACCTAAACCTTTGACCGCTAGTATCAAAAAATATCACCAGCTAAGGACAGATGTGATCAAACATCTTTACTACAGTAAGGCTTTAACACTTACTGAGTTGAGTCATCGTACGCATAAAAGCTTGCCCTTAATTACAAGTGTGGTTAATGATCTGGTAGAAGACGGGTACGTTTTGGAGCATGGTCTGGCTCCATCGACAGGAGGAAGACGTGCGCTGACCTTTCTGTTGAATAAGCAAAAGCAAAGGTATATCGTTGCCGTAGCTATGGATCAACTGGTAACTCAGGTGGTAATTTACGATTTGCTAAATCAGGTTCAAGCGAAACCTGAAATCTTAAAGCTTACCTTAAAAGACGATCCTGAAGTCACAAAAACACTGATAAATTTCTTAAAAACATATATATCCGGATCCGGTATTTCAACCGGACAAATATTGGGAGTAGGAATGGGAATGCCTGGTTTTGTAAATGCAGAACAAGGAGTAAATCATACTTTCTTTACCATAACAGGGGATGGAAATTTAACAAAATATTTAAGTAAGGAACTTGGACTACCTGTATTCATCGACAATGATTCCAGTATTATTGCATTGGCAGAATTGAAATTTGGTGCGGGAAAGGAACTTAAAGATGTTATGGTTGTCAATATCGGTTGGGGGATCGGTTTGGGAATGGTAATCAACGGTAGTTTGTTTAGAGGACATAGCGGATATGCTGGCGAATTTAGTCACATTCCCTTATCTCAAAGCAACAAACTCTGCTCTTGTGGGAAACGGGGTTGCCTGGAAGTCGATACCTCTTTACTGGTATTGGTAGAAAGGGCCAAATCTCAGATCGCTGAGGGCGTGAGTTCTAGTCTGGAACGCTTATTTGAAGAGAATAACAAATTACCTGGTGATCATTTTCTGGAAGCAGCTAAGGCGGGGGATCCCTTAGCTGTTTCTATTCTGGCTGATGCCGCTTTTCTGATTGGAAAAGGGCTGGCTACCTTAATTCACATTATTAACCCAAAGCTTATTGTCTTAAGTGGTAGAGGTGCAACTGCAGGAAAAATCCTGATGGCACCAATACAACAAGCCATTCACGAGTTTTGTATCCCCCGACTTGCGGAACATACGGATATCAAAGTCTCTGAACTGGCCAATGAATCTGGTCTTTTAGGTGCGGCGACACTCGTAGTAGAGAATTGTAACTTTAACTAAAAAATACAGAAGGATTTTAGCCTAGGGATAAGCTAAAACCTTTTAAAGATCAATGCATTACTAAAACAATTAACCTAAATTCTAACTAATTAAATTTATCGGAGATGAAACACATGTACTTAAAGTGTATGGCTGTTTTGTTATTAAGCGTAATAACAATATCGGCTTATGCGCAGCAGAAAGTTACCGGAAAGGTAACAGAAAAATCAGGGGAGCCCATCCCTGGTGTGAGTGTTACTGAAAAGGGCACAAAAAATGGCACCGCAACAGACGGCAGCGGAAGATTTTCTATCGCCGTGAAACCAGGTGCAGTTCTGACTTTTTCTTCTATTGGATTGCTAACGCAAGAGATTACTGTAGGAGCGAATGGAACTATAAATGTTACTATGGCGGATGATGCAAAAGCATTATCTGAAGTAGTGGTAACTGGTTTTGGTACAAAAACCAATACCAGGAAGATTAGTTACTCTGTGACTGAAGTAAAGGGGGAAGAACTCGCCAAGGCCAATAGTGCGAACGTCGTAAATGCTTTACAAGGGAAAGTTGCAGGAGTAATGATCAATCAGGGAGCCAGCGGGCCTCAATCTTCTTCAAGAATTAGAATCCGTGGTAATGCTTCATTAGGGGGAAATACTCAGCCATTGGTTGTGATCGACGGGGTTTTAATCGAACCGGGAACAACTGGTGCGGATTCTTGGGGTGATAATGCCGATTTTGGTAATATTATGAAGAATTTGAATGCTGATGATTACGAAAGTTTAACGGTCCTAAAAGGAGCTGCTGCTTCCGCATTATATGGTTCTAAGGCGCAAAATGGGGTGTTATTAATTGCTACAAAAAAGGGACGTAAGACTGATGGATTGGGGATTAATGTTGCACAGACTTCTTCTTTTGATCAGGCATATAAAATTGTTAATTTCCAAAATGAATATGGTGGCGGTATCTTGCCACAATTTGAGAAAGATGCAAATGGCGTTGATAAAATAGAGGACATCGCTGCAATTAATCGGGGTGGATATTCCTTCGGACCAAAATTCGATGGACATATGGTAAAAGACATGAATGGACGTATGGTTCCATGGAGTGCAAATGATCCGCTTAACTTCTTTGAAACTGGTAAATTTATAAATACAAACGTTGCGATTGAAAAGGCTGGTGAAAACAATAGCTTCCGCTTGTCTTATACCAATCTTCACAATACCAGTATTCTTCCAAACAACGCACTGAATAGAAATACTTTCGCATTTAGGGGTACTCAGAATATTTCCAGAACAATTTCTGTTGATGCGAGTGTAAATTATACCATGTCTGAATCAAAAAATCCTGGAAGACAAGGAAGTAGGAATAATCCATTGTTCGCATTTACTTATTATATGCCTCGACATGCAGACATTGATTACTATACTAAGAATTACATCAACCCTGCAGGTGGTGCGTTAAGCTCTGTTGATGCAGATATCAATGATCCTTATCGTTTGGGAAGCTGGGCTTATGCTTTTTTTGAGGACAATAGAATTCAAAAAGAAAATAACTTAATTGCCAATATTGATTTTAATATCAAATTAACGCCTTGGTTAACAGGATTGGTAAAAGCAAATACAAATGCTTATACCACTCAATATGAAAGAAAAAACAGGGGGGCGAGGATCGGTTTTGCAGGAGGAGATTATCAAATTGATCAGTCCAGCAATAAATCATACCGCGTACAGGGATTGTTGACCGGAAATCGCAAAATTACTGAAGACCTGGAAACTAATTTTGCTCTGGGGGGAGAAACCTATCGGTCAAATGTTAATAATTCTGGATATTTCAGTTCGGCATATACCAATGGAGGTTTGAATGCTCCCGGGTTATTTGCGATCTCCAATTCATTGAATCCGGCAACTACCAAATCTTATCCAAATCCTGGAAAGCGTACCGATGCGGTATATATCTATGGTGATTTTACCTGGAGAAATATGTTGACTTTGAACTATAGTGCCAGGAATGACTGGTCTTCAACGTTGACTTACAGAGATGGTTCAGGTGATCATTCTTATTTCTATCCTAGCGTGGGTATGGCATGGACTTTCACCGAATTACCTTTGTTTAAGGGAGAGAATTCTATCTTATCTTTTGGTAAATTAAGAGCGGCATATTCTTATACCGGTCTGGATGCAGAAGCACAATTCACGAATAAAGCAGGATATTATAACCTAAACGGAACTTTCAATAATGCATCTGGTGGTAATCAATCCATATTTGGTTTCTCAGATAGAATTTTGAAAAATCCAGATCTTAAGAATCAGTTAACTAAGGAATTAGAGATCGGTACTGATTTAAGATTCTTTGGAGATCGCCTTGGGTTTGATGTCTCTTATTATAAAAGAAATTCAACCAATCAGATTTTAAGTCTATCTCTTCCTATGGAATCGGGAGTAACCTCACGATCGTTAAACGCCGGGAATGTGCAAAATCAAGGGGTGGAGATCTTAATGACTGCAAAACCAATCGTTACAAAAAATTTCAACTGGACTTCCAGCATTAACTTTACAAGAAATAAAAATAAGATTATCTCTCTTACTTCAGGAGTGGATACTTATGAACTGGATTATGCTTTTGGTAACGACATCGTTTCTGTTGCGAAAGTTGGTGGAGATTATGGTACGCTGGTAACGGGGTCAGCTTTCTCTTACTATCAAAAGAAAGATGCCAATGGAAATGCGATTGCCAGCCCTAGCAATGGTAAAAAGGTATTGGGAAATACAGGGTATGGAACAACAGGAGGTTATTATACCTTTGTTCGCTCTCAGGATTATAACGGAGAAAGAAAAGAATTGGGTACTATGATGGAGAAATTCCTGGCAAGTACAACTCAGCAATTCACTTATAAAGATTTTACACTTGGTTTTCAGATTGATGCTAAAGTTGGTGGTCTGATGGCTTCAGGAACACATCAATATGGTTCTGCAAATGGATCATTGGAAAACTCATTATTTGGGCGTGATGCAGCAAGTGGAGGAGTAACTTACACTGATGCTGATGGTGTTGTAAAACATGATGGAATCATACCTGATGGCGTTTTGAATGACGGACTGGTTTCAAAAGGAGTGGATCTTGGTGGTATGACCTATGCCGAAGCTGTTGATAAAGGTTTATTGCAACCAATCCCAGCTTATGCTTATTATGAAAACCTTAGTCAATGGTCTAGTGGTATTCGTGAATATTCTGTATTCGAAAACACATGGGTGGCTTTAAGAGAAGTTTCTGTTGGCTATTCTTTGCCTAAAAAACTGCTTTCAAACTTCAAAATCAATAGCCTTAGAGTAACATTGACAGGTAGAAATTTGGGTTATATATATAAAACGGCTAAGAACGGAATTAACCCTGAAGGTATCTTTAGCAATAGAGCAGGTGCATTCGCTGAGTATGGAGGCTGGCCTTATGTGAGGAGTTTAGGTTTCAATATAAAAGCGGCGTTTTAATCAAATTAAAAATATTGACATGAAAAATATAAAGAAAAACACAAAATATCTTTCACTACTATTTGTAGTTATGATATCAGGGGCGTCATGTAAGAAACAGGCCTTTGTGGATGCGAACTTGAATCCGGAAACACTTTATAGCGTTAAACCTGAGGATCAGTTTTTAAAAGCATCTACAAGTATCCCAAATGACTTTGAGTACTTTGCCGATGTATACCGTGCAGCGAATCTTTGGATGCAATATGCGACACTTAATGCAGGAAACTCTGCAAACTTTAACAATGTCGGTTCACAGTTTAATACCCGTTACGGAAACTTTTACAATAATGTAGGGTCTGCTTTGGTCGATGGCATCCGTAATATCGATGGAATGCCGGCTGATCAGAAAGGAAAATATACCCATATACGAGCCATTAGTCAGGTACTGTTGAGCTATTATGCGTTTTACACAAGTGATATCAATGGAAGTATTCCATATACTGAAGCTTTTCAAGGGCGATATGGCGGTACTTTTACACCAAAATACGATACTCAAAGTACAGTTTTTTCTACCATTGATACTCAGTTGAAAGATGCTGTTGCTGTTCTTAAATCTGGAGCTGCGGGGCAAGTAGAACTTGGTGGAAACGATCCAATGTTTAATGGAGTTGCTGCCAATTGGGCTAAAGCGGCAAATGCACTTCGTTTGAAAATCGCACTCCGTTTAATCAAGGTTGACCCTGCAAAATTAAAAGCAATTGCAACTGAAGTTCTAGCTGACAATGTACAGATGTCTGGAAACGCAGATTCCTGGATGGTTAAAGTTGGTCCAAGTTATGCTGATGCAGGCTCTAACTGGAATCCTGATAATTTCGTTGCAGGGAAACCTGTCCTTGATTTTATGAAGGCCAAACAGGATCCAAGATTGAGAATTTATTACAGAACCAATAAAAATCAACAATACTTAGGTAGTTATACAAGCCCGGATGATGCTAAACTTCCACAGCATGCGGCTCTTTATAAAGCAACGGATACACTGTCAGAATTGCAGCATAGATTGTTTACACCTAATTTTGATGAAAACGATGGATTTAAGTCTGGTACAGGAAAAGGATTCTTTCCCATTCTTACCTATCCTGAGTACTGTTTTATACGAGCAGATCTTGCTGCAAGAAGCATTACTTCTGATGTGGCAGAAGATTGGTATAAAAAGGGAGTTTATGCATCTGTACAGTTTTATAATGAGAGAGCAATAGATGCAAAAATCAGCTCGTATGTAGAGGTTAAATCTACCGAGATAGATAGTTATTATAATGCCGTAGGGGTGAAATTTGAGGCTGCTAAAGCAATGGAGCAAATTGCTGTTCAGGCTTATCTGGATTTCTTCAGACAGCCATTGGAAGCATGGGCATGGTGGAAGCGCACTGGATTTCCGAATACGACTTCCGTTCTGGCATGGTCACCTTTAGTCGCTAACGGTTCTGAGTTGAAACTAATTAGAAGAGCTGGTTTGACTAATTTGGCTCCTTCAAATCTTAATTACAATAACCAACAAGCAGCATTTGCGGAAATGGCTAAGAATCCTGATTTTGGACAAGGACCAAATGATCCTTTCGGCCGCGTATGGTGGGATAAAAAATAATCAATGAAAAATCATTAAATTTAAGGAACTCCGGATTACATCCGGAGTTCTTTCTATTTTCGAAGGCTATGAAATTTAATAAATCGATCGTGATGATCTTGTGGTTTGTAGGAACATTTAACATCTCAGCAACCAATGGTCCAAAAATACTATCCTGGTCTAAATTGTCTTCTTTTCATTTAATAGATAAAAGTGGAAAGGATGTTGGTCTGATCTCAGAAAAATTAACCGTATTGTTATTGCTGTCTCCCGAATGTCCATTGTGTCAGAATTACGCTCCTATAACAGCTAAGCTAAAACTTAAGTATCCGGGTGTTGCATTCTATGGAATTGTTCCCGGAGCGGCTTATAGTGCAAAAGAAGTGGCAGAGTTTAGTCAGAAATACAAAGTCAATTTTCCGGTTTTAATAGATAAAAATCATTTGCTGACCAAATACATTAAAGGTACTACAACACCCGAGGTTCTGGTCATTAATCGAATAGGAGCAATCACTTACAGGGGATTAATTGACAATTGGGCGGTTAGCCTTGGAAAAAAAAGACAGATTATTACAGAAAATTACTTGGATGATGCTTTATCTCAACTTATGACTACAAAAACAAGTATTTATAAAGAAACCAAGCCTGTTGGATGCTTAATCAATGATTTATAACTTATTATCTAATCCAAGCAAAAAATATTTGAATGAGAAATTATTTCGTGATTAGCCTGCTGTTGTTGAGTACAGTGGTTTCAGCTCAGAAAATTACCTATTACCAACACATCGCGCCCATTATTAAGACAAAATGTGCTCCTTGCCACCGGCCTGGAGATGCGGCTCCATTTTCCCTGCTTACTTATCAGGATGTGGCCAAAAGAGCGAGTTTTATTAAAAAAGTAACGCAGGCTGGATATATGCCTCCATGGAAACCCGATAATCACTATAGGGACTTTCAAAATGACCGCTCCCTTTCAGCAAAAGAAAAGCAACTGATTGTAGATTGGGTAGATCAAAAAGCTCCAGAGGGAAAAGCAACTCGCGGACAGGAAGAAATAGCTTCTTTAAGTGCAACCGAAACAAAGTTTCATAGAAAACCTGATTATACCATCAAGATGAAAAAGCCATTCCTTGTAAAAGGGGATAATAAAGAGCGTTTCATTGTTTTTAAAATTCCTTTTGAGCAGGGACAGTTGCAAAATGTCGAAGCAATTGAATTTGAGTCCAGCAATAAAAAAATAATTCACCATGCCAACTTTGCTATCCATCCGGTAGAAGAAGGAATTGACATTAATCAGGGGGATGATTATTTGAACCTGACGGATGATGATCGTACAAAGTACGCGATGTATTTCCCATTTAAAAAATCAATGACGTATTATGGAGGCTGGATTCCAGGAACTTCTTATGAATCTTATCCAAATGATATGGGCTGGGTGATGCCAAAAAGAGGCGTGATTTTGTTAACAATCCATTATGCACCAACAGGAGTCGATATGGAAGATATCTCAGGAATTAACTTCTTCTATAAGAAGACCCCGATAAACAGAAAAGTGAGTGTGATCAGTTTGGGATCTGGTGGAATAGGAGAGAAGTCTATCGAACCTTATTTTATGATTCCTGCAGACTCAGTGAGAAAATTTAATCTTAAGATTACCACCCCTGAAGATCAATCCTTGCTATATGTCTGGCCTCATATGCATTTGTTGGGTAAAGATTTTAAAGCTTATGCTGTATCTCCACAAGGGGATACAATCAAATTGGTCTCCATTCCTTCATGGGATTTCAGATGGCAGGAGATCTATCGATTTAAGAAACTGGTCAAAATTCCAAAAGGTTCTGTGCTGACAATTGAGGGAACCTATGACAATAGAAAAGAAAATCCTAACAATCCCAATAACCCACCTAAGATGGTGTTCTCTGCAAAAGATATGAAGTCTACTGATGAAATGATGACCTTGGTGATGGTATTTCTGCCTTTTAAGGAAGGTGATGAGACCCTCTTTCTTGATGATAAATAGCCAGGGTAATTATTAAACTTGTATATCCAATTTGGATGAAAATGTATTTGGCTGATCTTTAATATCAATATAAAAATCTTATTTAATAAAATTTACTTTAAACCAGGTGTTTTATGAGAATGCCTGGTTTTTTTATGCCTAATTTTCTGATGTTTTGAGTAGGTGTGAACAAGCAGTTTTACAGACGATAATCTATGCTAATTTGTCTCAATAATTTGATTTTTAAAACAATAAAAATTAATATTTGACAATGTTTTATTTTATTTGATATGCTGATTTTCAATTTATTATATTAGATCATCTAAAATCTTCTAGGATGTGCTCAATTAATTGTTCAACCTTATTCAATATCAAGAAAAGCCCAGTCTTTTTGATTTTAAAGCTACACCTCCATTCTCACAGCCTCTTTCAGCTATTAATGTAATCTCAAATATGAAAAGAACCTACTTCTTCTTAATGGTCTTTATTGCTTACACCTCTTGTTGTCTGGGACAGACATCCCAAACCAATAAAGATTTAAAAAATGTGATCACCCCTTCTCCGAATGCTTCCGCGCTTGGGCAGTATGGAAATACTGAAATCGGATTATATACCGGTATTCCAAGTATCAATATTCCGCTTTATGAGGTTAAAGAAAAGGACATTAGCGTTCCAATAGGGTTAAATTATAATGCAGGTGGCATAAAAGTAACAGAATATGCTTCATCGAGTGGTTTGGGCTGGACCTTAAGTGCCGGAGGGGTGATTAACCGTTCTATGTATGGCCGTCCAGATGAACTCAGAAACTTCTCCGTTCCTGTACCGACACAACCTACCCCCCAGGAATTACTGTCCATCGCAAGAGATGATATAGATTATCAGCCGGATGTTTTTTATTTCAACTTTATGGGTAAATCCGGAAGATTCTACCTTGGACTGAATGATAAGATTACCATAGTTCCTTACCAAAAACTGAAAATTGCGCTCTTCAGGCCAATTGGATCCAGCAATATCATTGGATTTAAAGTGACTACAGAAGATGGAACAATTTATGAATTCAATGACTACGAGACCACTAAAAGCAGAGGCTACCAACTTAGCGGAGAAACTGATCCTGATGTGCCTGGACCTGGAACAGCTCCCGCTTCCATCAATAGTTGGTATTTGAGCAAAATAACATCTACTAATGGGGCAGTAGTGACATTAACCTATGAAAGTTATAGTCTGCAGTATGATATGCCGAGTTCCGACCAACGTTACGTCATCCTAAATCCACAACAAGCTTCCGTCTATCCTCCCAATATACTGGATGAAAACGTTCGTAATATTAGCAGATCTTTTACTGAAAATAAACGTTTAAAATTAATTTCATTTTCTAATGGACAAGTAGAATTCAGCTACGACAAAGACCGGAGGGATTTAATTGGAGATAAAATGTTGACTGGTGTCAGGATTAAATCTACGGCTGGACTACTTAGAAAAGAATATAAACTGAACCATAAGTATATGGCGAATGGTCTCTTGGTAGACTTGAATGCTGTTGAAAGCGGTTTAGAAGATAATTTCTTAAATGGGGCCAACTATTTAACTAAAAACAGGAGACTAATCCTGGACCAGGTTCAGGAGCTTGGTGCTACAGGTAGCATCAGTAAGACTTATGGTTTAACTTATGAAACCGGACTTCCCGCCAGAGACTCCAGGTCCAGAGATCATTGGGGATACTACAATAACTATACTTTTAATCAGCAGTATTACCTGGATTATGAATTATCAGGTCCTCCTAATATTTTCGCCAATTATATCATCAAAGGAAAAGGACCATTACTCAGTGCCTGTAAGGCTGGAACCCTCAAAAAAATAACTTATCCAACCGGTGGTAGTACGGAGTTTGATTATGAGTTAAACAGGGTAGCTGATTCCGGTATCATTCCTCCAACAGAAGTTCCTCAGAGCCATTCGATGAATATTGATTATTCAAACTACTCTACATTACTCTATAGTTCTTATATCGAAGGTGGTGTAAAGAGGTATTATAAAGATTTTAACATTACCAAAGAGGGGACTGCAAATGTCAATATCCAGATCACGGGTTATCAGTATCAGGAAATCAATCGCAATTCCATGAGCTTTGAAATTTATAATGCCTCGAATACGGTTGTAGTTTCCATGTTTGACATTGATGGTAATGGACAGAAAACTGTAAACCCGGTTAACGGAACGGTCGCCTATAACTATACTGTCGCTTTACCTTCCGGTGATTACAGATTAGTTTTTAAACCCATAGCGACCTTTATTGACAACAATACTTATTACAATACCTTTCACGAAATGCCTGCCGCAATAGTATCCGGCTGGTCAAATATTTTACCTGCCCAACCAGGACCAGGCTTTAGAGATGTTGGCGGATTAAGGGTGAAATCTGTGAAAGATTTTGATCCCATTAGCAATCAATACACTCAAAAAAATTACGAGTACCTGTTGCCTGATGGGAAAACATCGGGAGAACTGGTTTCAAATGTTACTCATACTTATGGTTATGCCGAAAGAAAACGTTTTGTGCACGATGATATTGAAGGAATAGTGGACTATGTCTATGCTGTATTAAATAGTGATACTAATTATCCCTTAAGCACCACCCAGGGAAGCTATGTAGGCTATTCAACGGTTACTGTTACCAGTGTAGATCCGGTAAGTCAGGTTACCAACGGAAAAAGTATTTTCAAATATACTTCTCCATCAAGTTATCCGGATTATTTTGGAGCTTTAACCGGACCGGTAAATGCTTTCCCTTATCCTCCTGCAGATAGCAGAGATTGGCAAAGGGGGTTGTTATTAGAACAAACAGACTTTGGCTTTGCGAATAATAGTTTTTATCCGGTAAAAAAGGTGAATAATGATTATTATCCAACAGTCTTTATGGATAATGTTGCTGGATTAACAGTTAAATATGTCCTGAGGGTATTTGCAAACGCGGGATTTGAACTAACGGAGAACCTGTATCAATATTCTGTTTATAATTTCAAATCCGGTTATCAACCATTAAAAACAACAGTTGAAAAGAACTTTTTCAATAACGATTCTACCAGTGTAATGACCAGTTATAATTATACGTCTGCTCCCGTTCATCTTTTCCCAACAGAAATTACCACGACCGGAAGTAACGAAGAGTTGTTGACTAAAATCAAATACGCTGCAGATTTTGCCAATGTTACGGCCAGTGATGCTTTATCCGCCGGCATAAAAAACCTTGGCCAGAAAAACATCTTGTCTGCTGAGATAGAGAAATCGGTGTTCAGGAAATCAGGGACAAGTACGTTGAATCTGGTTTCATCGGATTTTACAGGCTATAAACCAAGTCAAACCTTACCAGATACGGTCTATACCATTGAAAATGTTGCTCCCCTGAGTAATTTCGCTCCTGCCCTGATACAGTCGGGTGCAGTAAAGAAAGATCCCAGATATGTTCCGGTAATTTCCATGATCAGATATGATTTAAAAGGAAATCTGCTTCAGCAAAAAAAGATCAACGGAATTTCACATAGTTATCTCTGGTCTTATAATGGGTCTTTTCCTATTGCGGAAATCAAAAACGCGGATTATAGCGCCATTGAAACAGCGTTGGGAGCTCCCGCTATTCTTACTTTTACGAACTCAACACCAAGCCAGACCCAGATCGGTACTTTTCTTAACCCTTTAAAGACAGCATTGCCCAATGCAGAGATTACGCAGTACAGTTACGACCCCTTAGCAGGACTTACCAGCAGCACTGATGCGAAAGGAATGGTTACCTATTATGAGTATGATACTTTTATGCGATTGAAAACCATTAAGGATCACAACGGACATATCATTAAGAATTACCAGTATTATTATAAACCTTAAGCGCTCTCAATCATGAAAAATATATTAAAATTTCAGATACCTTATTTACATATCCTTATTGGTAGTACAGCGTTGTTATGGACAAAACCGGTCATATGTCAGACACCAAGCAATAATCAGAACTACATCATGGAAGCTACGGTCAGGGTTTCAGGAAAGACCACAGATAGTCAGCTAACTGGATTACCTGTAGGACAAGTGAACCGGACCTTCCAATATGTTGATGGTTTGGGCAGAGCGTTACAGACAGTACAATGGAATGCCAGCCCTGGGTTCAGGGATTTAGTGACCCCGATTGCATATGATGCTTTTGGTCGAGAGGATAAAAAATATTTACCTTACTCGGCTGGAGTAGCCCAAAGTAACGGAAGTTATAAACCAACCGGACTTGCAGAGCAAAACTCATTCTATACCAATCCAGGTACCACTTCAGGCTGGGTTGCTCCAGGAGTAACGACGATTCCGAACAATACCGCCTTTTCCAAAACGGTATTTGAGGCTTCTACTCTAAACCGGGTTTTGGAGCAAGGTGCTCCCGGAGCAATATGGCAACCTGCAGCTACCCGAACGGCAGCAGGAGGAAGAACAGCAGTAATAAATTATGGAACCAATATTAGTAATGAGGTAAAACTATGGACAGTGACCCCAACTGGTGGCGCAAGTACAGCAGCAGCTTACTTACCCGGAAAACTATATAAGACCGTTAGCAAAGATGAAAACTGGCTTAGTGGAAAAACAGGTACAGTTGAAGAATTCAAGGATCTTGAAGGACGGGTGGTATTGAAACGAATCTGGGAAACGGAAACGGTTTCTCTGTCTACTTACTATGTGTATGATGATTTAGGAAACTTGCGTTATGTGATCCCTCCAGCGGTTATTGTAACTTCATTTACGGAAGCAGGAACGGATGTTCCTTTTAACCAGTATATCTATGCTTATCATTATGATGGCAGAAAAAGACTGATTGAAAAGAAACTTCCGGGAAAAGGATGGGAATATCTCCTGTATAACAAAATAGATCAATTGGTAGGAACTCAGGATGCTTTGCAAAGAGCGAAGGCGCCACAGGAATGGACCGTAACAAAATACGATGCACTTGGAAGAATTGTATTGACCGGTATCTATGTTCATCCTTCTAGTACTGCAAATACACCTTACCGGGATGCATTACAGACGATACTCAATGCAGCAACTCAAACTCCTTTATGGGAAGGAAAGCTGATTACTGCTGCACCACATGGCTATACGAGTGTAAGCTGGCCACAAACCGGTATTGCCACAACACTTACGGTCAATTATTACGATGATTATAGTATATACGGTTTAACAGTTGCGCCATATAACCTTTTTGCTTCCTATAGCAACATGACCAAAACATTGCTAACCGCAAGTAAGGTAAACGTACTTGGAACGAGCCATATGCTATGGAAAGTGAATTATTATAATAATAAAGCACAAGTAGTGAGAAGTATCCAGCAACATTATAAAGGAGGAACAGCAGCGTTAACAGTTAACAATTATGATGACATCACCAAAACTTATTATTTCTCTGGTGAGGACAGCACCAGTGTCCGTAAGCATTATGTAAACGGAGTAGAACAGCTTTATGTAGCAAACCGGTTTACTTATGATCATGTGGGCAGGCCAAAGGACACTTACCAGAAAACCGGAGATAATGCGGCAACAACGAATGCGGAGATTTTGTTGAGCAGAAATAATTATAATGAAGTCGGGCAGTTAACAAGTAAAAGCTTGCATAGTACAAACTTGACCACTCCATCTTTTTTCCAGACCATTACTTATGCTTATAACTCAAGAGGCTGGTTAAAGAGCCAGAGTTCACCTTTGTTCACTCAGAACCTAAAATATGAAGAGGTGATTGCAGGGGTAACTTCTCAATATAACGGCAATATCAGTCGTCAGGAATGGGGAGCAGGAAAATACTATAACTATGTCTATGATAGGTTAAATCGGTTGAAATCCGGATTGAGCAGTGATAATAACCATGAAAAGTCAATTATTTATGATGTGATGGGAAACATTCAGGGCATGCAGCGCTATAGCGCAAATGTGTTAACTGATCAGCTGAAATACAATTACACTGGAAACAGGTTAACATCTGTTGGGGACACCAGCACGAACTCCTCAGCAGTTTTTCAACTTCCGGGAACCACTACTTACGCATATGATGCCAACGGTAATATGGTTTCCAGAGCGAATGCAACCAGTACCGCGAACAATATTGCTGCGATCACTTATAATTTTCTAAACCTTCCTGCAACCATGACTGCAGGAACCAATGCGATTACTTATACTTACGATGCGACTGGTGCGAAACTGGGAAAAGCTGTTGGCGCGACTATATTAAATGAATATATTAGTGGTATCCAATATGAGCAGGGGATACTGAAATACCTTCAGACTGCTGAAGGACGCGTAGTGAGAAATAGCCCTACGAATTACAGTTACGAATATACCCTGGAAGACCATTTAGGTAATGGTCGATTGTACTTTGATATTAATGCTGGCGTTGCAAGGAAAATTCAGGAAACGGATTATTATCCTTTTGGGCTGGACATACAGAGGAGCTTGATTGGAACAGAGAATAAATACCAATATAACGGAAAGGAAAAGCAAGATCAGGAGAAAATGTACGATTATGGGGCCAGGTTCTATGATCCGGTAATAGGCCGCTGGAATGTAATAGATCCGCTTGCTGAGCAGATGAGAAGGTATTCTCCATACACTTTCGTGTATAATAATCCATTACGTTTTGTTGATCCTGATGGGATGAAAGGTGATGATTGGGTTAAGTACGAGCTTGATGGTAAATCTTATGCAAAGTGGGATGATAATGTAACTGATCAGGCATCAGCAGAGAAGCTTTATGGAAAAGGATCTTTGTATGCAGGTAAAGAGGGAACTGCCACAACTGCATCTGGGTATAAGATTAACTTAAATTCGGATAAGAGCTGGAGCTATGATCTTCCTCAATTGGATGCCGGGCCAGAAGGACCGTCAATTGCCGAGGCTGTTAGAGGTAATATGGCAACTCTTAATGTGGCAGAAGGCGTCGCAACCGGAACGGCATTATTCGCTGCAGGAACACTTGGGGCAACAGAAAGTGCAACATCATATTTACTTGGGCAAGGTGCAAGAAAAGCTGATCTTTTAGGCAAATTAGCAGAGTATAGCTTTTCTACAGGAAGAGCCACCGCTACAACGCTTACTGAGCAATTGTCTATGGCGGAGATAACATCTAATCCTACCTTGGGAACTGTTTTGAGAAGTGTGGGGCCTATGAAGGATACGAGATGGTTTGGTTGGAGTAAATTGCAATATAGTCATGAAGCACTAGATGGATCTAAAACAACTATTCATTATGTTGGTAAATTTGTTGGTGACGTATTAAAGGCTGTTGATGACTTTAAATTTAAATAGAAATGAAAGTAAAATGTTTATATAAAACTGGGTTTGATTTACGTCCCTACGAGAACAAACAATTGTTAAATGAGCAATTTGGACGTTTTGGTGCAAGTGGCAATTCCATATATGGAGGAATAACTATAGGACAGGAATATTTAGTAATGGGGATTGTTGTTTTTGAAAACTATCAGGGCTACTTAGTTGATGAAGGATTGATTTCTGTATGTCCTTGCCAACTATTTGAAGTTACTGATGAGAAGGTAAGCGCTAATTGGCATATTCGAACGATTGAGAAAGATGAGGATATTTATCCTTATATACAAATGGTGATTGGCTACCCAGAGTTCTGTTCTGATAAGATGGCCTACGATAAGTTAATCGTGGAAAAAGAAGAGGAAGCACAGCGAATTTATTTCAGACGGAAAATCGAATTGGAGCAAGATCTGTAATATATTTCACTAGCTTAAGTGTTTGCTACCTGTTAGCATTTAAATTAGCCCGGAGCTTATCCGGGCTTTGTTGTTTTATTGAAAAGCTTGTTTAGTCTTAAAGTTCTGTATGTATGTATCAATGACGTTGAACAGGATGCTTTTGGTCTCGGCATCCATTTTCTGAATGTCGTTAATGCGATCTACGATTTCTTTATCATAAGAGGCATTTTCTCCTTCTCCGATCAGAAAGTCCGTGGTAACATAATCTAAATAACCTGCATCGCCTTTACAATCCTTCAATCCCCAACTTTGCCGCGAGTTCATTCAGGTCATTCACCACCACATCAATTAACGGAATGCCCTGAACTTTGCGTTCCTGTTCAAAAGCATACTCCGGTTCACCGGGAATGATCACTTTTTTATCCGGATCAACAGTCTTTGCCGATTTAAAACGTTCAATCCAGTTGTCTAAATGATTTTTAAAATCCTCCGCAGGACGGAAACCATCAATTCGCATTGCGCCAAAGAAATGACCGATACCTTCCCCAACCGGGTTTGCCGAAGGCTCCAGAAAGGCCACAAAAGGAGGTACCCAGGGTCCATAATTGGCACCTGAAAGCACCGCTGATAAAATGTCAACCGTAGCACTTAAACCATATCCTTTATGACTTCCATGATCTTTGTCGCTACCAAGAGGTAGGAGTGAACCCCCATCTTTTAGTTGATGCGCACTTGTAGAAGAATTTCCATCTTTATCCTGTACCCAGCCCTCAGGAATGGGCATGTTTGCTCGCTGAGCAATTTCCAGTTTCCCATTTGCAGCTGCTGCGGTGGCCATATCCACAACTAAGGGAGGATATTTTCCGGCAGGAAAAGCATAGCACATCGGGTTAGTCCCCAATAGTCTTTCATTGGCATAAGTAGGGGCCACAAGCGGACTGGCATTGGTCATGCTGATTCCGATCATATCCTGTTCTACAGCCATTAATGCATGGTATCCTGCAATCCCAAAATGATTGGAATTTTTTACTGAAACCCACCCGCTACCATAAATTTTAGCCTTCTCAATGGCCACTTTCATGGCAAAAGGCGCAACCACTAATCCCAATCCTGCATCACCATCTACCGTAGCTGTAGTTGCCGTTTCATACACTACTTTAACATTGGGTGTGGCATTGATCCGTTCCTTCTCCCATAGCCTCACATAGCCACTCAAACGGGCAACCCCATGAGAATCGATTCCCCTCAGGTCAGATTTTAATAAGACATCTGCTGCCAGCTGTGCATCAACCTCAGGACATCCCATTTTCAGGAATACGTTTTCTGTAAAATGACGTATTTTTTGTTCGGTAAAGGTGTGGAAAATCATTATGATGAAGCAAAAAGGACCGTAAACTGATGGTCTAAAGGTTTGAAATTAAGAATCAGAGAATTGATAAAGTCATCTCCATAGAGTACATACATAGGGGCGATGTTTAACACACGCTCCTGCAAGACTCCGGTAGGGAACAACTTTTCTTTTAAATTGTCAATCTGGGTTAATGAGGTATCAT
The DNA here is from genome assembly GCF_001721645.1 of Pedobacter steynii. Classification (NCBI taxonomy): domain Bacteria; kingdom Pseudomonadati; phylum Bacteroidota; class Sphingobacteriia; order Sphingobacteriales; family Sphingobacteriaceae; genus Pedobacter; species Pedobacter steynii. Next base: position 2,085,594 of record NZ_CP017141.1, read on the forward strand.
GCTTGCGCTTTTCTGCCCTTAGCATTTTTTTCTCCAGATTGGTAATGAGTTTTAAGGCCCTTGTTTTAGCCGCATCGGCAGATTGAGAAAGTGTTTTGTCGATCTTGTAAGCATTGAGCTTAATCTGATCAAATACTGCCCTGATGGCACGCTCTTCATCGTCCAGCGACAACTGTAAGGTCACATGTGCTTTAATCCAGTCGTTTTTAAGCGTCAACGGATCTTTAAAAAGATTGGTATGATTGATTCCCAGAATCTGCATCCTTACTTCACTGCGTTTATCAATAACCAATGCAGAGTTGCGAAGTAACAATACCGGGAAATCTATTTTATAATAATCAAAATTTGCTTTCAGTTGTAGCCAATAGGTAACTTCAGCACCTCCACCAATATAGGCCAGGTTGGGTAGGATCACCTCCTGATATACCGGTCTCATCACCACATTCGGACTAAATCTTTCCGGGAAATTAAGGATTTCCTGTTGCAGCTCGGCTTCCGTAAAACGGATGTCCGTGTTCATCACCTTATAAACCTGATCTTCCTCTACAATCCGTTCCCGAAGCTGGTCGGTCATATAAAAGAAATTGATCTCTCTCGGATTGACCTGGGTTTTATAGCCTTTTTCTTCCAATGCCGCATTGCTGGCCGAAATGTGCTGAAAACTATGTTGTCCGGTAATATCTGCTTCAATAATATCTGCAAATTGTTTCTTAAGCTCATGTTCGTCTGCATCTACGCAAACTAAACCGTACTTCCCGAATAGCCCATCTACCAGTTCACGTGTGGCATCAGAAAGTTTATCATGGCTGGTATACGCATGTTCTACCATTTCAGATAGCTTTAAGCCATTTTCACTGATCCCCAGATAACCTTTATAGGCAATGAGTACCTCTGTGATGTCTTTTGTACTTAACCTTCCTGTAGCGCCTGCTGCCTTCTTGTTCCAGGTCAGCATTCTGTCCTCAATTTTCACATGATTGATTTCTTCAAAATCATGATCTTCCGTAGCCATCCAATAAACAGGTACAAAATTATACTGCGGAAATTGCAGCTTCAATTCTTTTGCAAGATTGATAGCCGTAATGATCTTATAAATGAAATAAAGGGGGCCTGTAAATATATTGAGCTGATGACCGGTAGTAATGGTAAAGGTCCGGTCATCAGCCAGAAGGTTAATGTTTTGGGCAACTAAAGCTGATGGCTTCATGCCTGAATATTGCTTTTGCAGGATCTGGGTCAGTGTAGACCGGTTTCCTTTAAAGCTGCGGTTAGCGATGGCTTTTGCAAAGCCTTCGAAGTCCGGTGTATACTTATAAAAAGTACTTAACTGATCCTTCCCACTGATGTAATCCAGTACAGCGGAGGAGAAGGCATTTGTTTCCTGGTAAGAGATGTATTTGGCCTGCATTGCCACGAATTTAAGTTAATAAACCAGAACTCCTCACATCGCACTTTTATTTTACAATTTGTCCATATAGATCGAAGTCCTCCGCTCTGTCAATCTTCACGTTAACAAAGCTTCCATTGGCTGCGTAACCTGTCGCAGCATCAATTAAAACCTCATTATCAACCTCCGGAGAGTCAAATTCTGTACGTCCGATAAAGAAATCACCCTCTTTTCTATCCACCAGAACTTTATAGGTTTTTCCTACTTTTTCCTGATTGATATCAAATGAAATTCCCTGTTGTAATTCCATAATGGCATCCACACGTTCCTGTTTTACTTCTTCAGGTACGTCATCCACCAGGTTATGGGCATGGGTTTTTTCCTCATGAGAATAAGTGAAACATCCCAGTCTGTCGAACCTGGTCTCTTCTACCCAGCTCAGCATTTCTTCAAAATCCTGTTCTGTTTCGCCCGGATACCCACAAATTAAAGTGGTACGCATAGCGATATTAGGCACTTTATCTCTGATCTGGTTAACGATATCTATAGTTTTTTGTTTCGTAATCCCGCGACGCATAGATTTCAACATGTTATCCGTAATATGCTGTAATGGCATATCCAGATATTTACAGATGTTCTCACGCTCATTCATGGCATCCAGAATTTCCATAGGGAAACCTGAAGGGTAAGCATATTGTAACCTGATCCATTCAATTCCGGCAACATCAGAAAGGCGTCTTAACAACTCGTCCAGATTACGTTTTCCGTAAATATCCAGACCGTAATAAGTCAGATCCTGAGCAATCAGAATCAGTTCTTTTGTTCCGTTAGCAGCAAGAATTTTTGCTTCATTCACCAACTCCTGCATATCGCGGGAAACGTGTTTTCCACGCATTAAAGGAATGGCACAGAAAGAGCAGGGACGGTTACAGCCCTCTGCAATTTTGAAATATGCGAAATGAGAAGGAGTGGTCAGTAACCTTTCTCCAATCAGCTCGTGTTTGTAATTCGCACCTAAGGAATGTAGAATGTTATTTAAATCGTTGGTGCCGAAAAAAGCATCTACATTGGTAATCTCTGATTCCAACTCGGGTTTGTACCTTTCAGACAAACATCCGGTAACAATTACCTTTCCTATTTTTCCAGCTTCTTTAAGCTCACTGTATTGCAGGATGGTATCGATAGATTCCTGTTTTGCATTGTCGATAAAACCGCAGGTATTGATGACTACAATATCGTCCTTACCCATTTTATCAGATTCATGAACCACATCCATGCTATTGCCGCGAAGCTGCCCCATTAAAACTTCTGAATCATAAAGGTTTTTGGAACAACCCAAAGTAATGACATTGATTTTAGGTTTTTTAACAGGGATAATCTTAGATACGGTTTTTGTATTCATGTGTGTTTTTTATCTTGAAGCAGATCAGTTAAATGATGTTTAATTAAATAAACTGTCTACAAAAGCTTTTTTGTCAAATAGTTGCAGGTCGTTTACGCCTTCGCCAACGCCTATGTATTTTACCGGAATTTTAAACTGATCGGAAATTCCGATCACAACACCACCTTTGGCAGTGCCATCCAGTTTGGTAATGGCCAATGCATTTACATCGGTTGCCTCTGTAAATTGCTTGCATTGTTCAAAGGCATTCTGCCCGGTTGAACCGTCCAATACCAGAAGTATTTCATGTGGGGCATTCGGAATTACCTTTTCCATCACATTTTTTATCTTGCCCAATTCATTCATCAGGCCTATCTTATTGTGCAGACGTCCCGCAGTATCGATGATCACAACATCCTCACCATTTGCTACCGCTGATTGCAAAGTGTCAAATGCTACGGAAGCAGGGTCAGAACCCATAGCCTGTGCCACTACACGTACACCAACACGCTCGCCCCAGAGTTTAATCTGTTCTACAGCCGCCGCTCTGAATGTATCTGCCGCACCCAAAACTACCTTCAGGTTTTCTGCTTTAAGTTTATGTGCCAGCTTGCCAATGGTGGTCGTTTTACCTACCCCATTTACCCCAACAACCATAATGACATAAGGCTTATGCTGTCCGTATTCAAATTTACGGAAGTCATTGCTGTTGTTCTCCGATAATAGCAGTTGAATCTCATCCCGCAGCAGGTGGTTCAGCTCGGAAGTCGATAGGTACTTGTCCTTAGCTACACGGTTTTGTATACGATCTATAATTTTTAAGGTAGTACTTACCCCAACATCAGAAGTAACCAAAACTTCTTCCAGATTATCCAGTACATCATCATCTACAGTCGACTTACCGGCAACTGCCTTGGTGATCTTGCTGAAAAAGCCTTCTTTAGTTTTCTCTAATCCCTTGTCTAGAGCTTCCTGCGCTTCCGGAGCGGTTTCCTTTTTCTTGAAAAAATCGAATAAACCCATACGAATGTATAACTAAACAAAAAAAGCCCTCCCATTTAAAAGGGACGGCTTTAATATAATTAAATATTAAAATTATTTTTTAGATGCAGAAATAGCATCTTGAACGTGATCGTTGTGAACAATAACTTCTTTGAAAGAATAAGCACCAGATTTAGGTGATTTAGTCATTGTAATAACTTTTGAATATTCTTTTCCTTTTCCCGTTTTAAGGGTTGCAACTACCTTTTTTGCCATGATCTAAATAGATTGTATTTAGTTAAATACTAAATGTATTACTTAATTTCTTTATGTACAGTTACCTTTTTCAAAACTGGATTGAATTTTTTCAATTCTAATCTCTCAGTAGTGTTTTTACGGTTTTTAGTAGAGATATATCTAGACATACCAGGCATGCCACTAGTTTTATGCTCCGTACACTCTAGAATAACTTGTACTCTGTTACCTTTTTTTGCCATTTTATTAATCTTAAGGTCGATTCACATCAACCATTGTTATTTACAAATATCCTTTTTTCATGAAGCGGTTGATCGCCTCAGTAATACCAATTTTATTGATGGTTTTGATAGCTGAAGTAGAAACTTTCAGTGTTATCCAACGATCCTCATCAGGAATATAAAATTTCTGAAGTTGTAAGTTGGGATAAAACTTACGCTTAGTTTTAACGTTTGAGTGAGAAACATTAAAACCTGTCATTGCCATTTTTCCGGTTAAATCACAAACTCTAGACATGCCTTTAAATATAGTGTGTTAATTGTTCTTTCTTAATTTTTTAAGAGTGTGCAAATATCAATAAAATATTTGTAATCATCAAGTAGGTTTCTAAAATTTTTTCAATTTATTTACAGCACGTTGTGAACTGTAGCTTAGATTCCCGTTGAATATGCTCCTGGGCCGCAATATACAACATTTTCCCGGATTAAACGATCACAGCCTCTTCCAGATCGCCTAAAAGGTTCTCGAATTGAAGTACGTAACGCCTGGCGTCATTAATATAATGTACGAGTTCCGGCTGTTCTTCCTTTCCAATCTGTTGTAGCCAGAGCTGCCTGTGTTCCTGTAAATGATATAAAGTAGGGGTTACCCCGTAAGCCTTATGCAGGGTTTTTAACTGCGGATGTTGTACCTCATGAAGTTCCAGATCGGAAATCCCCGGAAGTGCAATAGACTTCATCATAGATACGATAGTCATCGGAAGCAGCACCTCGTAAATTTCCTGAAGCAAGGCCCGGAGGTGCTGATGCTGAGCTTTATGGGTGTCCAGATTCCATTTTAAAGAATCGGTACGGTAATGCTGATTGGCCAGCTCTGCCCGTCTGAGGGTTTCTGAAATCTGGTCGAATAGTTGTTTACTCATAGGTCGCTGCTTGGAGGTAATTAATAGACAATCCAACGTGGTATTTGGTTTAAAAAGAAAACGTTAATGCTGCTAAAACCTGTGATTAAAATTTTGTTAGCTTTCTAATAAAGTTATATTTGAGTTTTAGTTGATGAAATAAACCAAATCATGCAAATTAATTCTTTTGAAGAGTATCAGGAAACTTACAAATTGAGCGTTGACCAGCCCGAACAGTTCTGGGCCGGTATAGCAGACAAATTTTTGTGGAGAAAAAAATGGGACAAAGTATTGTCCTGGAACTTCTCCGAACCAACCATTAAATGGTTTGAAGGGGCAAAGTTAAATATTACCGAAAACTGCCTTGACAGACACCTTGCAGAAAATGGAGATAAACCGGCCATTATCTGGGAACCAAATGATCCTCAAAAGGATAGTATTACCCTAAGCTATAAAATATTACATGAGCAAGTGTGCCGCTTTGCAAATGTTCTGAAAAAAAACGGCGTTAAAAAAGGAGATAGGGTATGTATATATATGCCCATGGTGCCTGAACTTGCAGTTGCTGTTCTTGCCTGTGCAAGGATCGGAGCAGTCCATTCTGTAGTTTTTGGTGGTTTCTCTGCCAAATCTATTGCCGACAGGATCAATGATGCCGAATGTAAGGTAGTGATCACTGCCGATGGTGCCTTCAGAGGAAACAAACAAATTCAGTTGAAAGAAGTGATTGACGATGCCCTGATCGGTTGCCCGACCGTGGAACGTGTGATCGTGTTAACGCATACCCGTACACCGGTATCCATGCTGAAAGGCCGTGATATCTGGTGGGAGGATGAAATAAAACTGGTAGATACCAATTGCCCGGCCGAAGAAATGGATGCCGAAGACTTGTTATTTATATTATATACCTCCGGCTCTACCGGGAAACCTAAAGGAGTAGTACATACCATTGGCGGGTATATGGTCTATGCCGGATATACTTTCTCCAACGTATTTAACTACCAGAAAGACGAAGTGTTTTTCTGTACTGCTGATATCGGCTGGATCACAGGTCATTCTTATATCGTATATGGTCCGCTTTCTCAGGGAGCAACGACCCTGATGTTCGAAGGAATTCCAACCTATCCGGATGCTTCCAGAATGTGGCAGGTGGTAGAAAAACATAAAGTAAACATATTATATACTGCACCAACAGCGATCCGTTCCTTAATGAGCTTTGGACTGGAGCCGCTGAATGGCATCGACATGAGTTCTCTTCGTGTCCTTGGATCGGTAGGTGAACCGATTAATGAAGAAGCATGGCACTGGTTTGATGAAAACATCGGAAAAAGCAAATGCCCGATCGTAGACACCTGGTGGCAAACAGAAACTGGTGGAATTATGATTTCCCCGATTGCCTATGTAACCCCAACAAAGCCTAGTTTTGCTACTTTACCATTGCCAGGTATCCAACCGATCCTAGTAGATGAAAACGGAAATGAGATCGAAGGAAACAACGTAAGCGGAAACCTTTGTATTAAATTTCCATGGCCTGGAATGTTGCGCACCACTTATGGAGATCATGAGCGTTGTAAACTGACCTATTTCTCTACTTATGAAAACCTTTATTTCACTGGTGATGGTTGTCTGAGAGACGAGGATGGTTATTATAGAATTACAGGTAGGGTAGATGATGTCATCAACGTATCTGGTCACCGTATCGGTACTGCTGAAGTGGAAAATGCGATTAATATGCATGCCGGAGTGGTGGAAAGTGCGGTCGTTGGCTTCCCCCATGAAGTAAAAGGTCAGGGAATTTATGCTTTTGTGATCTTCCCGAACCACCATGAAGATGCTGACCTGACGCGTAAGGATATCCTTCAAACCGTAACCCGTGTAATTGGTGCGATTGCAAAACCTGATAAGATTCTTTTTGTAAGCGGATTGCCCAAAACACGTTCTGGTAAAATTATGAGACGGATCCTAAGGAAAATTGCCGAAGGAGATACTTCCAACCTTGGAGACATTACTACCTTGCTGGATCCGGCAGTAGTAGAAGAAATCATTGAAAAATCTCAGAAGTAAGATTTTTAATAGATTAAAGAAGCCCGCTGTTGAATAAACAGCGGGCTTCCTTTTTATTGTGTAGAAGAAACACTGAAATTTACCTTTTCAGGGCTCTTATTGAAATGACCCTGGTACCAATCCTTTAATAACTGTGTCTTAAATTTCTGTTCGCTATTCACTCCTCTGATTAGTGTTTTAGCCGCAGCGGTCCCGTCCACACCATTTCTTGCTTCATAAAGCACATAATCAATCAAAGTATGGTCTTGTGCTTTTGGACCTTTAAAAGCCAGCATTTTTCCATCTTTTCCGATGATAAAAGGAACCATTGTCGATTCTTTTAAGGCAGCAAAGAACTTTTTAGAAGCTTCATTCCGAACAAGGAAATAACTATTTTGACCAGTGTTCTTTTGATCATCAGCAGTCCATGCTGCCTGATCTGTCCCAATATAGAAGTCTGCAAATACCACATCTGAATATTTGGCAAAGCGTTTTTTTAATGCAATATAGTCTTCGTTCTTTTCTCCCGGCGGGCGATTTGATTTATTTGCCCATACATAGAAATAAACTGTCTTTCCTGCATATAAGCTGGCAAAACTATGTTTCTTCCCTTCCTGGTCTGCTAGCTGGAATGAAGAGACATTCATTTCTGTATGGTTATTGTATCCTTTCACAACAGTTTTAACGAGGCCTTTAATCACCATGGTGCAGGAACTTTGGAACAGCGAAAGTAAAATAAGGGAGGCGTAAAATATTTTTTTCATATCAGTTTGTGTTGTTTTATAAGTTGGAAATCAGGAAATCCCTTATCATACTAGATGAAAAGAACTGGCCAAAGGTTACATGAAATCAAACAAAAATTTTCCAAAGCTGTTATTATGGTATCTATTTATTGTTAACATTAAAAAAACGGATCATGGATAAGTTAGAATTAAAAGGAAAATGGAATGAGATCAAGGGTAAAGTAAAACAAGCTTATGCGGATCTTACAGATGATGATTTGAAATATGAAGAGGGGAAAGATGAGGAGTTGTATGGAAAGTTACAACAGAAAACAGGAAAGACCCGTGATGAACTGGTCACCTGGATCAAATCATTGTAACAATTGATCATAAAAAAAGCCCTTGCTGTAAATTTGCAGCAAGGGCTTTTCCTTTGATACTTTTAATAAAGGTCGGGACCAGCCCGGAAAATCAGTTCTTAATAACCAAATATCTGTTCTAATGTCAATTTGTTAACCGTTCCAAATTTCTGCATATCCTCTAATTTTACCTTTTTCTCTGAAGCAACAATGCAATAATTATAAGGCTTATTGGCTACATTATTGGTATGGAAAGCTTTGATATCTGTAAAAGTTAAGGGTTTCAGTTCATTGTATTCATCAATTCTGCCATCATGATCTATTCCCAGTTTTTTATTGGCAAAATAACTGGCAATGATGCCATCTTTACTGATCCTGTCCGTTTCAATTACATTCATTGCATTGTATTTGGAGGCTTCAAATGATTTAGCCGACTCTGGCAGATCAGTCAACAACTCGTTCATCCCTTTTACCGCATCATTCATCTTGTCGGCCTGGCTGCCAACATAAGCTACCATTGCGTATTGTTTGTCTGCTCTGTCTGGAGCCGAATACACTGCAAAAGTAGAGTAAGCCAATGCCTTAGATTCCCTGATGGTCTGGAAAACAATGGAGCCCATACCACCGCCAAAATAGCTATTGAACAGGTTCACTTTGCCTGCAAGATCGGCTTCATACTTACCGGCGTTTCTTACCCACCGGATCTCTGACTGCACCATATCGTAATCTGCAAAATAAACCTGATTGGTTGTATTATTGGTATAAACGAATTTTTTTACCGGAGGCTCAGGCGTAAAGGTTGCCGGAAGTTTATGCAGCTTCGTGATGTTCGCTGTAAATTCAGCTAAATCCTGCGGCCCATAATAAGTGATGGTATGTTCAAAGTTATTCACATTATGCAGAATAGCCAGTAAATCTGCAGAGGTAATGTTATTGACCTCATTATTCGTTAAAGTATAATTGGAAGGATTGCTGGCTCCATATTGTGCATAACTCATTAATCCGTTCAGGATCATTGCTTTATTTAGTTTGTTGTTTTCTCTGGATTTCAGTATTCTGCTTTTCAGTCCGGTCAAAGCTTCTTCATTGGGCTTACAATTGGCTAAAATGTGCTCTACCAGGGTAACAGCCTTATCGAAGTTTTCCTGTAATCCGCTGATATTGATAGTTGCTACTTCATTACTTACCGAGAAAGTATAGTTACAGGCAATGTTATAAAATTCCTTGCTGATTTCTTCCGCACTATATTTATCTGTAGCCAGGAATGCAAGGTACTGAGCAGCATAAGGCATTAGTTTATTATTCCATGCACCCATCTCAAAACGGTAAGTTAACCGGAAAATGCTGTTTTCTTTGTTTTGCACTTCAATTACGTCAGCGATTCCTGCTTTACCAAAAGAAAGGTCTTTCTGGTAGTCCAGGAACTTAGGCGCAATCTCTGTGGAAGGCATGGCCAATAAATTCTTTGCAAAAGGAGAGGTTTCGGTAGCATTGGTCTTTACCGGGGTAATGGCCGGTTTCTCTACTTTTGCAATGCTTTTGTCTTCGCCTTTATGCTTATAAGTGATGACATAATTGTCTTTAAAAAACTGATTGGCAAAGTCTGTTACCTGCTTTTTAGTCAGCTTTGCCATGGCATCTTGTCCGCCTAAAGACTTATCCCATTTAGTGGCGCGATTCAGAATAAATTCATTGGTAATCGTCTCCACGCGAAAATCATTGTTATCGAAAGATTGCAATAAACTTAATTTTTGATTGGCAACTGTAGCTTTGATCAGGCTTTCATCAAATTCTCCTTTTTTCAGAATATTGATCTGGTCCAGCAGCAGTTGTTTGGCTTGTTCTAAAGTCTGCCCTTGTTTAGGCTGAGCGTTCAATGTAAAGACGCCATAATCTTTCATTTGCTGATAACCTGCACCTGCACGAAGCACGCTTTGCTGTTTGTTCAGGTTGATGTCAATCAAACCGGCTTTCCCATTTGCAAGGATGCTGGAGATCAGATCCAGTAGTAAACTTTGATTGCTGTTCTCTGCATATCCTCTGTAAGATAGGCGAACGCTTTCTGCACTTGGACCATAGATGTCCAGTTTTTGGATTTTTGTCAGAGGTTTTTCCGGAGCAGGCTGATACAGTTCCACTGGTTTATTCTGCATGAAAGAGAAAGACTGATCTACTTTTTTAATCATTTCATCCGGATTGAAATCTCCCGCCATAGCCAGTGCCATGTTGTTCGGGACATAATATTTGTTGTAATATTTTCTGATTTCTACCAAAGAAGGATTTTTGAGGTGCTCTATTGTTCCAATGGTGGTCTGCTGGCCATAATTATGGGTAGGGAATAACAATTCTGCCGTTTTCTCTTCTACCTTCCAGGCATCCTCATCCAGTCCGCGGTTTTTCTCCTCATAAACAGCTTCCAGTTCAGTATGAAAAATACGGAAAATAGGATTGTGGAAACGTTCTGCCTGTAAAGCAAGAAACTTATCTGTCGCATTGGAAGGAAAATCTTCATTATAAACCGTTTCTTCATACCAGGTATGTGCATTGGTGGATTGGCCACCAATCGCTTTCATCATTTTATCATATTCATTAGCAATAGAATAATTCGATGCTTCACCGGAAGTCTGGTCAATCTGAGCATAGATGGCTTTACGCTTTATAGGATCGGTAGTCTTATTGTATTGCTCATAAAGACCGTCAATTTTATCTAATAAAGGTTTTTCTTTCGCAAAATCCAAAGTCCCGAATTTATCCGTTCCTTTAAAAAGAAGGTGCTCCAGGTAATGTGCCAGCCCCGTGGCAGTACGTGGATCTGTATTACTGCCAGCTCTGACACTCATGCGGTATTCAATCTTTGGTTCTTTTGCATTTGCTGATAAAATAACCGTTAATCCATTCTTTAAAGTATAAAAACGGGATTTTGTAGGGTCATTGGTGACGTATTTATACGTATAACCACCGGAGCTTGCCGTTTTCCATTGAAAACCGGATTGAGCCATTATGCTCGTTCCTGTAATCAGAAAACAGGCGAGCAGTAATAATTTCTTCTTCATGTTTAATAAGTTATAACTCAAATATAATCGGGAATGTGCATTATTCCTGAACATTCTCTCGAAATCTTGTATTTTTACAGACATGACGAAACAAAATTCTAAACCTAATATTTTAGTGGTAAACGATGATGGAATCACGGCACCTGGAATCAAAAATCTGATTGATGTGATGAAAGAGCTTGGCCATGTTGTTGTCGTAGCACCTGATGGCCCGCAGTCGGGAATGGGGCATGCCATTACCATCGGAAAACCATTGCGTTTTGATCGCGTTGATCTTTACGAGGGTGTAGAAATGTACAAATGTTCCGGTACTCCGGTAGATTGTGTGAAACTGGCTGTAAATAAGATTTTCAAAGGTAAGAAACCTGATTTATGTGTTTCAGGAATTAACCATGGACTGAATAACTCTATCAATGTGATTTACTCAGGAACGATGTCTGCAGCTGTTGAGGGAGCAATCGAAGGAATTCCTTCCATAGGATTCTCTCTGGATGATTTTTCTGAAGGTGCAGATTTCAGCCATTGCAAAAAGTTTATTAAATCTATCTCTGAAGAAGTATTGAAGCATGGTCTGCCGCAGGCAACCTTATTGAATGTCAACTTCCCGAGAGGAGCGGAGCTGAAAGGTATCAAAATATGCAGACAGGCAAATGCGAAATGGGCAGAAGAGTTTGATGAGCGTAAAGATCCTTATGAGCGGCCCTACTACTGGTTAACAGGTGTATTTCAAAACAATGATAAAGGAGAAGATACGGATGTATGGGCCCTGGAAAATGGTTTTGTATCTGTTGTTCCGGTACAGTTTGACCTCACTGCACACCATGCTATCCCAATTTTAAACTCCTGGACATTTGATGTTAAATAAGGTTAAAGATTCGGTATTTTTAGGTCTGGGGATCGGAATTTTGGTCCCCGGTATCCTTGGAAGTATTGCCTGGTTCCTCATGCACCGTTATGCTTTCCTGGCGAAAGCAGACTTATTGCTGATTGCCTGTATTGCTGCCAATGCCGGATTATTGCATTACTTCTTTAAACTGAATAAGGAAAACCTGGGAAGAGGAATTATTAGTGCTACTTTTTTATGGGCATTTGTGTTCTTTTTCTATAAAATCAATCAATAACGAATCTTAATATATACTGATGAAATACTATCTAGTAGCGGGAGAAGCTTCCGGAGATCTGCATGGCGCTAATTTAATGAAGGCCATTAAAGCGGAAGACGAGTCTGCGAGCTTTCGCTATTATGGTGGTGATAAAATGCAGGCTGAAGGTGGAGAACTCCGTAAGCATTATGCAGAAATGGCTTTCATGGGTTTCACCGAAGTGTTGCTTAACCTGCGCACCATTTTTCGAAACCTGAAAGCATGTAAAGAAGATATTCTGGTTGCTCATCCCGATGTACTGATTTTGATCGATTTTCCTGGATTTAACCTCAAAATTGCCGAGTTCGCAAAGGAACAGGGGATTAAAGTGTGTTATTATATTTCTCCCAAAGTATGGGCATGGAACCAGAAAAGGGTGCTCAGAATAAAAAGGATTGTCGACAAGCTATTTTGTATCCTGCCTTTCGAAGTCGATTTTTATAAGAGTTGGGGAATGGAGGTAGATTATGTGGGAAACCCTTTGCTGGATGAGATCGCACAATTTGTCCCGGATCTGGAATTCAGAAACAGATATAAACTGGATAAAGATATTATTGCCTTATTGCCGGGTAGCAGGAAACAGGAGATTGAACGCCTGTTACCGGATATGTTAAGTGTCACTGCTGCTTTCCCCGGGCAGCAATTCGTGGTCGCGGCAGCACCAAGTTTTGAGGAAGCTTATTACCGTCAGTTTATCCATTCCACAAATGTAACCCTTGTTTTCGGACAGACTTATCAGTTGTTACAGGTTGCGAAGGCTGCGGTTGTGGCTTCGGGTACAGCTACCCTGGAAACTGCTTTATTTCATGTTCCACAGGTAGTGGTTTACCGTGGGGGAGCAATCTCTGTGGCCATTGCCAGGATGCTGGTCAAAATAAAGTTCATCTCGCTGGTCAACCTGATCATGGACCGAAAGGTGGTTACAGAATTGATTCAGGAAGATTGTAATGCCTCACAGATTACCGCAGAGCTGAAAAACCTTCTGGAAGGAGAGGGACGCAAAAAAATGTTAGCGGATTATGCCGAACTATCTGGTAAAATGGGAAGCGCAGGCGCTTCAGAAAGAACAGCAAAACTGATCATTAATTTTCTTAAAGGCTTTAAATCCAATAAAAGCCCGAATCACATTTAGTTTGAGATATTTATTTGAAATTTAGGATTTATTCTTTATCATTGATTTAGTAAAACGTATTAGTTTCGAGCCTGATCATTTACTGCAACCATTAACTAACCTAAATTTAACCAAATATGAATGTCTTTAATTTTCTGATGAATTATCACATAGCTATTTTATAAAACGTATTAGCGTTTAATTTTCAATGATTTAGGTCCTCTGCTGTGCAAAGGAACGACAGAACTATGAGCACATGGATTCTGCTAAAACACTTTTTTTAAAGATTGATAAAACGTATTACCCCATATCGATAGCCAACCAGAGTATTCACCCTAACTAAAGCCTATGACCAGATAAGCCAACCCAGCAAAGATACTAAATTGTTAAAACGGTTTAGTGTTATCCAATATTGATTTCCGCTTCAGCATCCTCAATCAAGAACCATTGATGCTGCGGTAGATTGGCATGCTTAAATGCCCAAAAATTAGTTTACTAACCTAAATACAACAAAATGAAAATTAAACACTTAGTTCTGGCAGGGCTCCCTATGCTCTGTCTAACGGGAATCCAGGCTTACGCCACGACATCAGAGCGGAATATTCCCGGTGTTAATTCCCATGCTTCTTTTTTCTTTCAGGGGGGATCACAAAAAATAATTGTTACAGGAACAGTCCTGGATGAAAAATCACAGCCAGTACCGGGTGTGGGAATAAAAGCACTAAAAACAAATAAATCAACAGTAACAGATGCAGCGGGTAGATTCAGTATAGAAGTAGAAAGTGCTGCTGAACAGCTTTCTTTCAGTTATATCGGTTATACCACACAAACACGTGCTGCAGGATCAGGAACCACTCCTTTGAGCATTAAGCTTGTCCCTGCAGAAGGGGTAAACCTGGATGATGTAGTCGTGGTAGGTTACGGAACAAGAAAAAAATCTGATGTAACCGGAGCAGTAGGATCTGTAAAAGAAGAACAACTTAAGGAGCGCCCGGCAGCTTCTTTAAACCAAGCCTTATCGGGACGTATCTCAGGGGTACAGGTGAATTCCAACTCTGGTCGCCCGGGTGGTCAGACCAATATCAGAATCCGCGGTTTCAGTTCCATCAAAACCACCAATAACCCTTTGTATGTAATTGATGGGGTAATCCTGCCTGTTGGGTCACAAACGCAAAACAGTAATGCGATTGATTTCTTAAACCCAGGTGATATTGCTTCGGTGGAGGTGCTCAAAGATGCCTCTTCTGTAGCCATCTATGGTGCAAGGGGGGCAAACGGGGTAATCCTCGTAACCACCAAAAAAGGTTCCAGCACTGGTGGCAAGATCAGCTATGATGTTGATTTTAGCGTACCTACAATCGGGCCAAAAAGAGTGGAAATGCTCAACGCAAAGGAATTTATTGAGGTAGAAAACCTGGCTTTTGAAAATGCTAAAATCTACGATCCTGAAGGATTTGCTTCTGGAAAGTATGTAGATCCAAGAATCAAAAGAAAAACGTTGCCTTTATTGTTCGATTCTAATGGAAATCCTTTATATGATACAGACTGGTTCAAAGAGGCCACTCAGAATAAGCTTTCTCAAAATCATCAGCTGGGCTTTACCGGTGGTAATACAGAAACTACTTATGGTTTATTCTTAAACTACAGAGATGACAACGGACTATTAAAAAATTCTTATCTGAAACGTTATTCCGGAAGGTTCACCATGGACAGCCAGATTAAAAAATGGATGAAGGTAGGAGGAAGTTTAAGCTATACCAATCAATCCGAAAATCTGGTAGATATTGGTACGGGAGGATTAAACTCGGTAAGGATGATCACAGAGAGTTTTCCTTTTTTACCGGTCAAATATCCTGATGGAACCTGGGCAGATAATCAGAATTATCCCGGTGCAGAGGGAGGATCAAACCCTGTTCATATCCTGACAGATCGTAAATACATCTTACAAACACAGAATACACTGGGAAATGCATATGCGAATATTAATCTTGCTGAAGGCTTAGAATTCCGTAGTGTTTTGGGCGCAAACATTGTTACCCGCGGGCGTTCTGAATACAATGGACGTGGCTTGTATGGAATCTCTTTTGACCAGAAAGGATCCGCTACTTTAGACAATAACAGAGAAACCTATTGGTCATTTGAGAATTATCTGACTTATAACAAACGTTTTGGCGAAGACCATGCCATCACCGGATTATTGGGTTTGTCCTGGCAGGAAACAAATATCTTTGGTTTTGCGGTAGGAGGTGAAAACTTCTCTACAGATTACCTGCAGTATAACAACTTTGGAGCAGCGAGTAAGCCACTTCCAGGAAGTTCAAGAGCAGAACGCTTTGGATTTAACTCTTATTTTGGGCGTTTAAATTATAGCTTTAAAGATAAATACCTGTTTACAGCTACAGGTCGTATGGATGGTTCATCCAAATTCGGATCAAATAATAAATATTCTTTCTTCCCATCAGCTGCAGTAGCGTGGAAAGTTTCAGAAGAAGATTTTATCAAAGGAAGTCCGGTTATTTCTAACCTGAAGCTACGTGCGAGTTATGGTTTAACCGGTAACTCCGAAATTCCGAGTTATTCTTCTTTAGGCGTATTGGGAACTGGTTTTGCCGGCATCTTTAACAATACCCGTTTTGGTGGTGTAGGAACCAACCGTCTTGCTAATCCAAACCTGAAGTGGGAAAAAACAGGGCAATCCGATATCGGTGTGGAATTGGGATTATTCAATAACCGAATCAATATTGAAGCGGATGTATACTACCGTAAAACTACCGATATGCTGTTAGATGCGCCAGTACCACTTACCAGTGGATATAGCTTCATCACCAGAAATATTGGAAGTATGGAAAACAAAGGTTTGGAATTCGCCATTAATACGGTTAATATCAGCACAGAAGATTTTACCTGGAATACCGCATTTAATATTTCCATGAATAGAAATAAAGTGCTTTCCCTTGCTACTCCTGCAGATATTTTTGGCGTTGGAAATCCTGGATTCACCAATGAAACCGGAATCATCCGTGTTGGTGAAGCAGTAGGTTCATTCTGGGGATTAACCCGTTTAGGCACCTGGAGTGAAAGTGAACGGGCTGAAGCTGCAAAATACAACTACAGAGGAAAAACGATATTACCGGGAGACGTTAAATATCTGGATGTGAACGGTGACTATCAGATTAATGATGCGGATCGTATGATTATCGGTAATGGAAGTCCGAAAGCATGGGGATCATTCTCAAATACTTTTAAGTATAAAAACGTGGACCTGACGGTCGAAATTCAATATTCGGCAGGTAATGATGTACTCAATATGACCAAACACTCTGCCGAAGATCGTGTTGGTTTGGCTAATAGTTACAGCTCCGTGCTAAACGCATGGACGCCTCAAAACCAGAATACCCCTATTGCGGCAATCCGTGATACCAGAGCAGGTTATGTAACCAACGTGGATACCCGTTGGGTAGAAGATGGTTCATTCATTCGTGGAAGGAATTTGTTATTGGGATACAATTTCCCTGAAAGCGTTACCAAGAAATTAAAATTAAACAGACTGAGAATTTATACCAGTGTGCAAAATTTCTTCCTGGCGACCAAATTCTCTGGAAATGACCCGGAGGTAACTACTTATTCCAATGCATTTGCACAAGGTCAGACCTTCTTCGATTATCCTAAGCCAACAACATATATGGTCGGCTTAAATGTTGGTTTATAGTTTTGACAGTTGTCTATTTTAATTAAATATATCATGAAATTAAATATAAAATACACAGGTAAAATCCTTCTTATTGCGCTGGTCGTACTTGGAACAGGATGTAAAAAATTCCTTGAGGAAAATGATCCATCAAATTTAACTCCCGAAACTTATTATACCATTCCTGAACATGGAGAGGCTGGTATTGCTGCGGCTTATGCCCAAACCCGCTTTATCGGAAATGGAGCTGGTATTTTTGTGGCCAATTTCTCCATGCTGGAGATGGTTACCGGAACGGCAAGAACAGAAACCGGACAGAATTCGGATCTGAACAACCTCGTAGGCTTGTCTTTTAATGGAGAAAA
The DNA here is from genome assembly GCF_001721645.1 of Pedobacter steynii. Classification (NCBI taxonomy): domain Bacteria; kingdom Pseudomonadati; phylum Bacteroidota; class Sphingobacteriia; order Sphingobacteriales; family Sphingobacteriaceae; genus Pedobacter; species Pedobacter steynii. The sequence continues at coordinate 2,103,201 of NZ_CP017141.1, forward strand.
CTTATTGGTGAGAAACTGGTGGGCAGGTTTATACAATGTAATCGCGCAAACCAATCTGGTGATTGAGAAAGTTCCGGGAATCAACCCGATGGATGCAACCAGGAAAGCACAAATCCTTGGTGAAGCCAGGTTCCTTCGTGCATGGGCTTATTTTTACCTGGTGAGATTGTATGGAGATGTACCACTAATTACCGTTCCTCAGACGGCTACGTCGACCGACTTTTATCCAACAAGAGCTGCAACAGAGGCTGTTTATAAGCAAATTACCGACGACTTAGCTGCCGCAGAAGCTGCCGGACTTCCATGGCAGGATGCCAGTGGAAGAGCGAGTAAGGGAGCAGTGAAATCATTGCTGTCTAAAGTGTACCTGACTATGGCTGGTCAGCCATTAAACAAAGGCGCAGCTTATTATAAACTTGCCGCAGATAAATCACGCGAAGTCATTACTGAAGGCGGTTTCAACCTGTTTCCTTCCTATGCTGATCTGCATAGTTTGAGTCAGGAGAACAAAGGAGAGCATATTTTTCAGATTCAGTACCTGGCTTCCGTTACAGGAAATCCAATGCAGCAATTGTTACTACCTAACTTTAAAGACGTTTCTGCTTATAGTGATGAAATGGGAAGTACTGTTCCAACGACTCAATTTTATCAGTCCTATGAAGCGGGTGATTTAAGGGCCAAGGACAGAGAAGGCTTCTTCTACACTTCCTATTATACCGGTGGTGATGGCGCATTGAAACAATTAAATGCCCCCTACATTTTTAAACATTTTGATATCGTAGCAAATGGAACATCTGGTACCAAAGGGACGACACAAAGTGACCTGAACTGGCCACAAATCCGTTATGCTGACGTGCTGTTAATTTATGCGGAAGCTCAGAACCGTGCAGATGGTGCGCCAAATGCAGCGGCATATGATGCCCTGAACAAAATCAGAAAACGTGCTTTATTGCCAGAGCTTTCAGGTCTGGGACAAACACAGTTTGAAGAGGCGGTTTGGCGCGAGCGCTGGCATGAACTATGTTATGAAGGCATCACCTGGTTCGATATGGTGCGCTTAAGAAAAGTGTACAATGAAACCACCAATGGCTTCGATAATTTTGTTGGACATGCATTCCCAGCTAGTCCTTCAACCAAACTGGCAGATAAACACCTGCTTTTCCCATTACCGAGTGTAGAGATTAAAAACAATCCAAACCTCAGACCTCAGAATCCGGGGTATTAATTGTTTGAAATAAAAAAGCCTGCCGGAAAATTTTCCGGCAGGCTTTTTTATTGGCCATAAATCTTAATTATTTTTCTTTTTAACACCTTCCAGCATCTGGTCCAGGGTAGCCCGGTCCAGCACTTCTCCTTTAGCGATTACTGCGTATATTTTTTGTGTGGCACTGATGTTTTTCAGCGGATTTTCGTTCAGCAACAGCAGGTCTGCCTTTTTACCTCTGGTAATGCTTCCATAAGCAGTCTTATTCAGAAAAGCAGGAGAATTGATCACTGATGCCTGTAGTGCCTGAAGCGGGGTTAATCCATATTTTACCAATAGCTCCAGCTCCTGATGTAAACCGATTCCGGGATAGGCATACGAGTTTAAGTAACCGGCATCTGTTCCTGCCATTATTTTTACACCTGCCTTTTGTAACAGGGGAAGGGTCTTTACCGTTTTTTCAAATAGCTGATGCCTGAATTCAATTGCTTCAGCGTCGTCTTGTTCTACCCTTTTTACCCGCCCTTCATACGTCTTTTGTAAGCCTTTTCCAATATATTGCAGATAAGCATCGTTTTTATGGTTGTCTTTTTCGAAATAAGCCAGAATGTAATTCAACGATAAGGTAGGCGTAATATACATACCGTGTTTAGCCATATTTCTATAGGTAGACAATGCTGCGGTTTCATCAAAAGTATCCATCACCTTTTGATTAAAAGCCTTGCCTTTTAACGTACCGGCTGCAACTGCTGCGGAGATTTCTTTTTCCACTTTAGATCCGGCTTTAAGTGCATAGCCAAGATGTTCAACAGAGCTTAAACCCGCCGCTGCAATTTGTTCCATAGTCAGTGAGCTGGGAATGTGTGCGGAAACCTGGTAACCACGTTGACGGGCCATCCTGATGCTCTCTAAAAATAGATCAGGAGCAAGCGTATTGTCGGTGATTTTCACAAAATCAACTTTCATCTTTTTAAGGGAATCCAGTGCCAGTCCGATTTCCCTGGTGTTACCAACCTCTATATCGCCTTTCCAGACTGATTTGTAACCTTCCAGCTTCGGACCAGAGCTAAGAATCGTTGGCCCCTGAAGTTTTCCTGCTGCGATCTCCTCTCTCCATTGCAGTACGCTTGGGCTGATATCTGCTGCGGCATCCCGTACAGTAGTGATTCCATAAGCAAGGTATAACGGCAAGAGGTTTTTATTCTCATCGATGAGCTCTTCGCCTCCGCCAAAGTGCATGTGCATATCCCAAAGTCCGGGGATCACATATTTACCGGAAGCATCCAACGTTTTTAGCGCAGCATATTTAGTCAGCTGGCTTTCAGGGAAAACGGATATGATGGTTCCGCCTTTTATGGCGATTGCTTGTTTAGGAATTATCTTCCCGGTTTTTATATCAATAATTGTAGCCGATTTAATCAAAAGATCTGCCGCTTGCTTTTGTGCAAAAGAAGATTGGGTGAAGAAGAAACCGAGGATCAGAAATAATATTTTTTTCATGATTAGTTATTTTTTTGAAGACGCATTTTCTAATAGCGTGATGATTTCTTTAAAGTTTTGCCGACGTGCATGGGCTAGAGCAGTAACGCCATCCTTATCCGCAATATTGACGTCGCAACCAGCCTCGATCAGCATTTTTATGATTTGTACCTGTTTGCTGTTGCCATCGCTTAAAATCACCGCTTCGAGCAGTGCGGTCCAACCCAGGCGGTTCACATGGTTAATGGGATAAGCTTTGTCTTTCAAGAGTTCTGCAACTACCTCAACATGGCCTTTTTCACAAGCAGGAATAAGTGCGGTGCCATTATACCTGTTAAAAATTTTATAATCTGCACCTGCTTTTAAGCAAAGCCTCACGATATCCAGGTAACCCGAGGCTCCGGCATATAAGAAAGGGCTATTCAATATTTTATCCTGAGCGTTTACACTGGCGCCGGCATTAATCAATAACTTCACCATGGGCAGGTTATTTAAATAGGTAGCAGCCATAAGAGGCGTTTCTCCTTTTTCGTTTCTTACTTCCAGATTCTTCTGACTGGAAATCCATTGTTCAAGTTTGTTTGTGTTTTTTGCTGCGATGATATCGAAGACTCCGGTATTCGTAGGTTCCATGGTTTTTTCTTGTGAACATGCGGTAAAAGTGCATAAGCTGGAGATCAGCAAAGCAACTAAATAGGTAATTCGGTAATTCATATGCAAATGTATATTTCCCCAAAATACCGGAGTAGGACTGTTTAGTACATCAAGGGTACTAATTATTCATTTTTCGGAATTCCTGAGGACTGCTGCTGGTATATTTCCTGAAAAAACGGGAAAAGTAAGAGGTATCGTTAAAGCCAAGGGTATAGGCAATTTCTTTGATGTCGAGTTTCGTAAATGTCAGCATTCTTTTGGCTTCCAATAGAATTCTCTCTCTGATATAATCCCCGGCGGTAATTCCGGATTTTTTCCTGCAAACCTGATTCAGGTAGTTTGCAGTTACACTCATTTCATTGGCGTAAAATGAAACTTCACTGTGGCTGGTATAATGTGTTTCCAAAAGGCCTAGAAAATTATTGATAATGCGATGATCAGGAGCAAATTCCTGTACCTCAAAATTTTCACTATACCATCTTTTGATTAATAAGAGGACCAGTTGTAAACGGGACTGAAGGATATCAATATACAAGTCTTCGGAATCAACCACTTCCTGCTCCATCTTTTCAAGCTCCTGGACCAGGTTTTCGTACTGGGTATCGTTCAGTGGCAGAAAAGGAGAGGCTGATAAATTAAAATAAGGGAAACGCTGACTCCCAGGTAATAAGAATTTCAAAGAAAACATCAATTGATAGCCTGATGTATCTTTTGAAAGTTCCCACTGATGGGCTTGCCCCGGAGCAAGAAAGAATATCATTTTATCCTTTACCTTATGTGCTTTAAAATCTATGGTATGTATGCCGCTTCCTTTTTCAATGAGTAAGATCATATAAAAATCATGCTTATGGGCATGAGGAATAGAAGGCATATTGATCGGCTGATGACGGACGATTTTAAAATCTTCTTTTGTATAGGGAAGATTGAATATTTGTTCAATACCGACAGTTGGTAGCAGCATTTTTAGGTTTCGCAGGGGTTATTATCTAATTAAAGATAATAAATAATTGTATTTGTCTGGTACTCTCATTTTGGAAGAGCTTATAACAAGGCTCCACTTGCGGCTATATTGCTGCTTTTTTGAAGGCAGGTTGGGAGGGCCCAGGAGGGCCTGATAGTCCTGTTAACCTATATTGTTGTCAGATGAAAATTTAATGTAAATCGCAGGCAACTGGCCACTTGTTATAGGGTATTTATTAGTTTTAACAAAACTTATTAGCTATATTGATGTTGTTATTAATAAAGCTGTTAACTTTTATTGTTAAATATTTAATCTATTCAATATGGCAAAAGCATCAAATGGCCCTTTGGGGGCCTTAAACGGAAAATTACGAAACCTGGTTTTTTACATGCTCAACGGGCAACCTGTTGTTCGTACCATTGGCGATCCGGGTAAACCCAGCAGAAATCAACTGGCCAACCGTCAGGCAATGTCGGTGACGATGGGACTGGTAAGCAGCATCACTGATTTTACCAGTGTCAGTTTTGAACTGGAAGCAAAAGGAACAGTCAGAAATGCCCACAATCTGGCCACCTCTTATATCAAAAAGCAGGCTTTAAAAGGGGAATATCCCAATATTTCGGTTGATTATAGTAAGGTGATCCTGAGCAATGGCAGCCTGCCTGGTGCTGCTGATCTGAAAATAGAAAAGAAAGAAAAAGGCGTGTTGCTGAGCTGGGATACTACAGGTAGCGATGATGATATCGTAATGATTTTGCTTTGTCATCCTTTACAAAAAAGGGCCACTTCCTGTATCAATGCAGGTCGCAGAGATGCGGGATCCTATTTTATCGGCTTGCGTGAAGATTACCTGGAGGAACCAATAGAAGCTTATATCTGTTTTCGGGCAGCGGATGGTAAGGCCATCTCCAACAGTGCTTATGTTGGCAACCTGAATGGAGAGATCGAGAGTCCGGAGGAGCGCGCGCAAAATAAGAAGTATCAGCTGATTAAACAGCGCTTTGATGTGGTAGAGTCCGATTATTTACAGCAATTGAAGGATAATTGGGGACAACGGGTAGATAGCAAAGCGTTCCGGAATCTGGAAAAGGAATATGAAGTGCTAAAGAACAAACTGGAGCATCTTCCGGGGAAACCAGGTTGATCTGTTAAAATATTTTTTCATCATCGATAGTACTACCTCCTTAAATATGTGTTTAGGTTATTATACTACTGAACATTTAAGGAAAAATGGAGAAGTCTATCAACAAAACCGGGTTACTACAATTTTTGCAGGGGAACTGTTCAAATAAGGAATCGATTAGGATCAATCAATTCTTAAGGACTTCTGATGGGCAAAATTTAATGAATGAACTGTTAAACGAACGTTTGGAGTTGGCAGCCAGTGAAGAGGTTGATCAGGGAAGACTTTCCAAATGGAAAGAGGAATGGAGTTTGAAATTTCAAGCGGAATCTGAAAACCCTGCGGCAGAAAATGAAACACGCCATGCAGAGGGAAAAAAAACACGGCTAAATGTATTTTTGCGTTATGCTGCTGTCTTTACAGCCTTGATTTTGGGCATTGGAATTTACAGTATTTCAATTAGAAAGAATAAATCTGCTCAGCCCGACGCTCTGGAGTTGGTGCAAAGAAATCCGTTGGGTCGTCATTCCAGCTTTAGCCTGGCGGATGGAACGAAAGTTTATCTCGGTCCAGGCAGTGCGCTATCTTATTCTGCAGATTTCTCCGGAAACAAAAGAGAAGTGATCTTAAAAGGTGAAGCCTATTTTGAAGTAACAAAGAATAGGGAAAAGCCATTCATGATATATACTGAAAATTTAAGAACTCAGGTATTGGGTACAACCTTTAAGGTCAGCTCCTTTCAGGGAAGTCCGATTCTGGTTTCGGTAACCAGTGGTAAAGTAAGGGTAGACCGGCTTGCTGATGGTGAAGCTCAGGAATTAGCAGTTTTGAATCCTGGCGAACAAGTATCCTATAACCAGCATTCCGGAGCACAAAAATCCAGTTTCAATATTGAAAATGTAAAAAACTGGAAGCAGGGGCAACTGATTTTTGATGGTACACCACTTTTGGAACTCACCAACCAAATCAGCAGGTGGTATAATGTATCTATAAACATCAGCTCGGAATCATTAAAGCAAATTCCTATCACAGTAACTCTTGACGGAAATATGCCTGTATATCAATTCCTGGACGGATTAAGTGCTTCGTTTGGATTCAACTATAAAATAAAGGACCAGGTCATTACCATCTATTAACATAAAACCTAAAAGCTATGTAAAAATTCTACACTAAACACAAAAATCGCCCTCCATCTAAGGAGAACGATTTCAAATAGGTCAATAACCAAAAGATTTGGACGTCACATTGGTTATTTAATTAACAGATTCTTTCGGAAATCCGAGAGTAACCTTCTAATTCTATAAAAGTATGCAAAAAGGATTTATTCCTTATCCATCCGTAAGTTTTTTTTTAATTAAAAATGATAGAATCAAGTTTCTAATGAGATTTTCATTTGTTTTAGCGGTGACGACATTAATATTTGTAAGTCTCTTGTCTGCCAGCGAAGGGCATAGTCAGGGCTTAGACCAGGCGATCAGACTTTCTATTAAAAATGCAAGCGTAAAAGAAAGCATACTTGCAATTGAAAAAGAAAGTGGTATCCGCTTTTTAATGAGAGATGACCTCATTAAAGGTTATGAAAAGAAGTTGAATATCTCTTCTCCGAAAATTACCGTCAGACATGCTTTGGAAGAAGTATTATCGGGTACGCCACTTACCTATGTAGAGCTTAATGGCTTTGTATCGGTGGTGACCAGATCGGCTCAGTTCCAGATTACAGGTAAGGTAATTGATGATAAGACGAAAGAATCATTAATTGGGGTATCTGTAAGAATTAAGGGCGCACAGGCTTCTACATTTACCGATAATCAGGGGAACTTTTCTTTGAAAATTCCGGGATATGGGGTAACCCTTCAATTTCAATCTATAGGTTATCAATCGGCAGAACTGCGTGTCGATGATGCCAGATCTGTGCAAAATGTAGGTTTAAAGATTCTGAGTACTGCTCTAAAGGAAGTAACGGTACATGCAAGGAGAAAAGCCAATACAGAAGCTGCAGTGTTGGATGAAAGGAGACTGTCAGGTGTTGTTCAGGACGCTATTTCTGCTCAGCAGATAGAAAGAACAGCAAGTATCACCACTACACAGGCTTTACAGCGTGTGACAGGGGTAACCGTGACCGATGAGAAATTTGTGGCAATCAGGGGACTAGGTGAACGAAGTGTCATCGCACAGCTGAATGGCGTGCGATTGGCATCTTCGGATCCCGACCGCACCTCTATTCCATTGGACCTTGTACCGGCATCATTACTGGATAACATTACGGTATATAAAACCGTAACTCCGGATAAGCCGGCCGATGCAGCATCCGGAATTATCGAATTAAAGACCAAGTCTATTCCTGAGTCCCAGACATTTGAGGTGGTTGCACAATCAGGATACAATTCCAATGTCGGATACAGAGGGAACTACAATAGTTTCTACAACAGTGACATGGGAATCCTTGGAACAAAAATAAACGATAAAAATCTAAGGCCTGATTTCCTGGCACTTTCAGAAAAATATCCTGACGGATTGGGCTCGATCCAGAAAATGATTGCCAATACCAATTATAGTGTAGAAACCCAAAAAGAAGTTAACCGCATTAATTCCATTATGCAGAGCTTCGATCCCGCTTTAAAAACGGGATATAAAAAAGCACCCTTGAATCAATTGTACTCCATGACTTATGGCAATAATTTTAAGGTTTTTAAAAATCATAAAATCGGATTAATACTCGGGGGAAATTATTACCGGCGGATTACCGATACTTATCAGGGAGATTTAACCCAATACAGCATTTATCAGGGCGTGATTACTGGCAATAAGGACGTGTATAGTTTTCGGAATATTCCCAATTATGTGACTCCAAACGGTTTGTATATGGGTAAATATCAGACCTATAAGGAGAATACAGGTGCTGAAATTTTAAACTACGGGGTGCTTGGAGGATTGGCTTACCGCTTCAACGAGCGTCATGAAATCAGTGCTCAATATATGGGGAGTTGGGGTGGCGAAAGTACCGCGACAAATTTAGCGGGTGGATATCAATATTCAGGACTACCGGGAACGGTGTCCAGCGACATCTATTCGATTAAACAATCTTACCGGACCTTAAATATCTTCAACATCCAGGGAGAGCATAAAATTACTAAAGGAGCAAATGCACCACAGCTAAGCTACAATATCGCTTCTTCAAATTCCAGTCAGAATGAACCGGATTATCGTTTTGTAACCCTTGCCAATTATACACCAACTGGTGGTGGCTGGTACATGAGGCCCCAGATTGGGGAGACAAGTATCGGCGGTATAAAAACTTATTCCAAACATTTATATGCACTTAGCTCCGGATATGTAAATGGATTTGGTGCCTATGGGATTATCCAGGCAGAGCCTAACGGACGGAGGTGGCGTAAACTGGAGGAAAAGAATTACAATTATAAAGCTGATTTAAGCATTCCGTTTAACCTCTTCGGACAAAAACAGGAATTTAAAACAGGGGTCAATTACCTCTTCCGGGAAAGAAGCTTTACAGAGAACCATTTGTTGCTGCCGGGTTCAAATTTCACCAAATATGGGGCATTGCCGCTGTATGATGTGGAAGGCGACCTGGACCGTTTGGTGAGCAATGAGGTGATCGGCGTTCATGCTCCCTTGTCTGGACAAGGGGAGGGGATGATGCCGCTTGGAGGCTTTTTATACAACAGCCAGAAATCGCCGAACAATTATAAAGGATACTATGAAACAAATGCGGTATATACCATGCTCGATGTCCGCCTTTCGGAAAAGATCAGACTTGCAGGGGGAGTCCGTTTTGAAATGACCAGTATAGGATCGGTGGTTGATACCTCGAATGTATTTCTGGATCCTGCATTGTCTGCACCTACAGCAGAAGGATCAAAAATTCCGCTGATCCTGGTGGAGCCAAACTCTGTTCACAACGTGAACTATAAACCTTATTATTCCCTGAATCTGAACTATTCACTTCATAAAAACATGAATTTCAGGGCGGCTTTTAACACGACTTTAGCAAGGCCGGAACTGAGAGAAATTACCAATGTTTTTGAATTTGATGCCTTTCAAATGGGACTGGTTATCGGAAATCCAAAGCTGGTAAATCAGCATACGAAAAACCTGGATTTTAGATGGGAATGGTTTCCCAATTCAGGCGAAGTACTGGCTTTCTCCGTATTTGGGAAACAAATCGAGAACCAACTGGTCAGGGTATTCAATTTAAAAACAGATGGGCTGGCGGCTACTTATCCTGAGTTTCCTACAATACAATATCAGAATGATGAGAATACCGGTAAAGTCTGGGGAATAGAGATGGAGATTGTCAAAGACCTGGAGAGAATCTGGTATCCATTGAAAAATTTCTTTGTGGGTTCCAATATGATGCTGGCACGAAGTCTCATCAACAAATCTACAGCGCGTTATAATGCCGGTAAATCTTTAGACAGGCATACGCCCAAAAACAGCCCTTTATTTGAACAAGCGCCTTATTCTATCAATTCCTGGTTAAACTATACCAATAAAAAAACAGGTACCGATCTGACCACTTCTTTCAACATGGTAGGAGAAAGGCTGGTGCAGATTAACCTGACAGGAGAACCGGATTTATACACCCGTCCGGTACCGATGCTGGATTTTGTATTCAGTCAGCGGTTAGCAAAGAAGATTCTCTTTAAGGGCTATGCAAAAAATATCCTGAATCCAAATATCCAGACTGTTTATGCCAATCCGGGAACCGGGGGAAAATGGTACGGCAATGAATACCTGAACCGCAGTTTTAAAAGAGGAATGGAAGTAATGCTTGGTTTTACCTATAATCTATTTTAATCATGTTTCGAGAAGTATACAACAAAGTCAGCAATCAGCATCCTCCAAAATGGTTTTATATAGCTGTGATCAGCTTATTGCTGTCTTACTCCTGTAAGAAAGAAAAGATTAATTTTCAAAGGGATACGGCTATAGAACGCATCACTGAAAATTTATCGGGAACAAGAATTATTGATTTATTTGGCTATGATCATGTGATTGCTAATGGCGACAGCTTAACCAATTTCGTGATCCCGATTCATCCCAGTGATCCTGCTTACAAGGAAAATCACTATAAATTTCCCGGCACCAAATATTTCCCTCAGGATGGCCGTATGGGAAACAGCTGGTGGAGTGTCGAAAATGTAGATGCAAAAGTTGGGGCCATATGGCAGGTTCCTGCCGCTTTGTTTGGCAGTGACCATACCCTGAACCTGACGCTGCAGAATCTTGATTACGGAGGTAATCCCTATGAAATGGCAAACTTCTCTATCGGCCTGGAGAATAATAAGCCTATGGATTATTATGTAGTCAATAGCGCCGTAATGGGAGGAAAGGCGGACTACCTGATGACAGACCGCGATGAAACGGAGCCTAAAAAGGGCTATTTTAAGATTCGTGTAATTAACCTGTCCTTCAAACTTGGGCCGCGTGCTAATTTTAACGGACCATTTGAAGAACATTATGGGAAAATTTCACTGGCCTATGCGGATGGTCGTCCGGTGAGCAATGCCACCAGTAATATTGATCCGCTGAAAAAGGTTTCCGACTATGTGGAAATCCCATATGGGACCTATCAGTTTAAAGTGCTAAACGAAAAAGGAAGAGAAATCGCAGGAGCAACGGGCCATACGCCCAATAGAATTATTGATCCACCGAGCTCATCCATGCCCCGCAGTATTTTCGATCCTTCGTACATTGTCTACGCCCCGATACAAACTTATCAGCCTGGCGGGGTGTATACCATCGTGGTCAATCCATTTGGTTGTGAATTTTTCAAAAATGAACTGAATTATACCGATTTTAAATATCAAAATTCCTTCAAAATTATCATTGATAAAAAACCAGAGGTCAACCAATCTTTCGCCCGGGTACAGGCGGTAAATGCTTTGCCGGAACAAACGGTCAGTTTCCGCCTGAATGGCCAGACACTTACTGAAAACTTAAAGTATGCGGCAGCAAGCGCTTATCAGACAAAATCAACAGGTAAAAATCAAATTGAAGCGGTAGATCAGACTGGAAAAGTGCTGGCACAAATGGAACGAACGCTTGATCCGGGAATGAATTATACCGTATGGCTTTATCCGACACCCGAGGGGCCGGCTAAAATAGTCGTTACCAATAACGATCTGAGTGGAGTCCTTCATGCCGGGACTGCTGAAGAAGATGCTTCGTATGATTACCGGTATTTTGCCATGCCATTCAGTAAACGCTTCCTGAACCTTTGTCCCGATGTTCCTTATCTGACAATAACGGCAAAAAACGGGCAGGTTTTAGGCGATAAAAAAGACAATCCCGCGGTCTATAACCTCCGACCGGGGCAGGCACCTGAGCGCTTTCCTTATACTTGGGGAGACTGGTCAAGCAGGGAATATGAAATTCTTGCTTACCGGTCTACCCCTCAGGTAACGCCGGGAGTATGGGCGAGTGACATCAAAATCCTGACCAATGAAAACTTCATTGCCCGGAAAGAATTGTACACTTCGGGTTCCAAGACCATCCCCTTTCATGAACCGGGCATCTATAGCGTTGCCCTGATCGGAAGAACGGGGAATCAGGTTCCGGAGGCATTTAAAGCAAAAATGATCGTGGTTAAGCATAACCTCTGACAAGAAACCACGAACCTGGGAGGACCATTAACCAAGGCCCGATATCAACGAACCTAAACCACAACTGATGAAAAAAATAAGAGTAAATTATCTGATCATTTTATTGTTTTGCCTAAGTGCTTGTGGCAAGATCGAATACACTAAAATGGAATCCCCGGCTTATCTCAGGGTATTCAATAATTTTACCTACAACCTGACGGTAGAAAATAAAAATGAGCAATTTCCGATTTTCACCATGCTCATTGAGCCTAAATTTGATGGGAGCGGGACGGTCACAGGCGCGGAAGTTATCGGAGATTTTCTGGACAAAAGAGACTACTATGCTCCACCTTATCCTTCCCATATCGGGAATAGTACTTCTGTGTTTAACCCGGAGTATCCGGGAAAAGAAAATGTACTTGTAGGCCCGATACTGAATGGATTTGATTTAAGCAGCTGGGCACAGGTGCCTTCAGGAAAAAGAAGGGTGATGTTTGTTTACCGCCCCAAAAGTGAAGTCCCCTTTTTGCAATTGCCTAAGCAGTTGAGGAGCAAGGTGCTGGTTGATACCGTTTTGAACCTGGAGAAAGGAGAAGTCTTTACCCTGCACCTGCTACAGAAAGATTTTAATACCCGTGAGAATGGGATGATTCTGAGGCAGGAGCAATTTCATAAAATACCTTTATCAGATTCCCTGGTTTACGTCAATATCTATAACATGAGTTCCAAAGGATTCTGGAATGCAAACGCAGGGTTTAAAGATAAATTTGAGCGGATGGGGATGTTGAATTTCGGGATTAAAGATGTGATGAACGTCTATTATTCGCTGGTAAATTATGACCAGGGACAAGGGCAATGGTTTGACCGGGCGGTCAATGGACATAATAAAGCTTTTATGGGCACCATCCACCGGGATACCGAGTCCAGTAAGGTGCATCCTTATTTTAGTTTTCCGGTCTTCGCGGATGCAGGAAGCAATAACATCTCCACTAAAATCTGGCAGCGCTTCTTTTTCCTGCCTCCGGGAAACTCTTTGGAGAACTACCTGCACTACGAGCTTTATAATGACAATGAAGGGAGTTTTGCGATCGTCAATTGCTTTGAAAACGGGCTGGTAAGGCCATTTGCGGACTGGGGAGGCGCAGCAATGTTACCCAATCTATTGGTAAATGTGCACTCAGGAACCCATAACCCACAGACGTTTGGAACAGTAAATACCTTGGAAATCGTAAATGGAAAAGTTTTCTTAACCACAATACAGCGAAAATATGCACCCCCTGTATATTAAAACACGAAATGATGATGAAACAATATAGCTTAAAATTTATGGTTTTTCTGCTCCTGGTGTTGAACCTGGCCTGTAAACATGAAAGGGTAGTCCTTTTTGCACCCAATCTTAACTTAAGGCCCGCAGGAGAATTTATCAACAACAATTATGAGTTCAAACTATTTAATGCTGCCCTGAAAATCACTGGATTATCGGAAATACTTAACGGTCAGGGGCCATTCACCGTTTTTGCACCAAGCGATCTGGCATTTAACAATATGGGCATCAGGACGCCCGCTGATTTTCAGAAAATGAACCTGGACAGCCTGCGGGATGTGATGAAATATCATATCGTTACGCAAAGAATGAGCAGTATGGATGTGGCTAAGAAAACAGTAGACAATCCGTTCAACACGCTGTTAGGCCATCCGGTCTTATTAAGCCTTGGCAACGATACCGATTATGATTTTTATATCAATGGTTCCAGGATCACCAGAAAAGACATTGACCTCGCTAATGGGATATTAAACACAGTGGATAAGGTGATTAAATACCAGCCTGTTACGGTTAAAAAGTACCTGGAGAGCCAGGAGAGATACGGTATTTTCGTTGCCGCCTTAAAAAAATTCGGTTTGCTGGATCAGTTGGATACGGAAGGACCATGGACGGTACTTGCCCTACCGAACTCCGCATTTGAGCAGCAGAACATCAGTAAAGAAGACATTGAAAAATTAAATCCGGCTTCTTTTAAAAAGCGGCTTTTTGGCACTTACATTTTCAAGCTTCAATTTTTCCGTTCCGATCTGCTCATTTTAACGAAAAGCGGAGGTTCAGGAGAATATGATCCTTCCGGTGCTGCTGTGCGTGTTCCGATACCGGGAGATGAAGAATATAGTCATGGGATGGCAGGCTATAACCTGTTTGTCATTAAAACGGACTATGGGAATTATCCGATTGTCAGGGAAACCACAACAGGGCCCGCCGACAGGATTGATTTATTATTTAAGAATGGGATTATACATGAAGCCGGAGAGCTGGTCATCTATCCCGAAGAGGCATTAATCAGACCCTAAACACGATTTAAAACATTTAATATGAAACTACATTTACTGGTAATTTCAATGATGGTGCTGCTTTTATCTTCCTGTTCAAAAAAGGAATTTATGCCGGCACCAGAGGGGGAGAATATCCCGTATCATGAAACTAAAAAGACAATTCAGGAGAACCTCGAAAGTTCTGCCTATACCTGTTTTTATACGGCATGGAGAAAAAGCAATATGGATAAAATCCTGAAAACCTTAAATCCTAAGATCGCCGTTACTGTTTTTGTTCCGGACAATAAAGCATTTGAAGCTTTGGGATACAATATTGCGACCATTAACAGGACACCGGCCGCTGTTTTAGATAGCTTATTGCTGTTCCATACGGCTAAAAATCAGGTGTTACCGGAAACGCTGGATCCACAATCGGCAAATTACCTCTTCATGAGCTTGCTGGAAAATAAAAATTACATTGAACGGTATGGGATGATGAATGGGGAATTTCGTTATTACCTCTATCGCCATTACTTTAATATAGAAAATAATAAAGTGCTGGTTAACGGTAAAGTATCTGGCAATGCCGCAGACATCATGATCGGGACCAATGGTACACTGATTCCGATCGATAAAGTGCTGAACAGACCCGTCAAGGACATCAGGCAGACGCTCCAGGAAGATGGAAGATTCGGTTTGTACCTGAGTATTCTGGAGCATGATGACCAGTTTTATACCGAAATCTCGGGTTTTCCGGGCAATCAGCTAGACCGGTTTTTTAATAAAGAACCTTATGTCAGCTTTTCTTCTGTTTTTGCACCCACGGATGAAGCTTTTCATAAGGCAGGGATACATTCGCTGGCTGATGTTCAAAAATTAAACAGCCGGAGTGTTCCCTACATCCTGGAGGATTATTTTACAGTATCTAATTATTTGCCTGTGGATTCCATATTAAACAACCATTTCTGGCAATACAATGGGATATACGTACAAAATATGGACCTATCCTATAACAGCAGATACATTTCGCCGGAACCGAATCCGATTTGCTTCTTTTCAAATGACCTTAAAAATGAAATTCTTGGTTCTTATGTCACCTTGTATAATAGTGAGCGTTCCCGTGTGATTCATTTAAATAACCTGGATTTTATCAGGAACGGGACTACCCTTAAGGTCAGGGTTAAGGGCTCAGATGCAGAACCGGCCACTGTGATCGCCTCTGATATCCAAACTTTTAATGGAACCATTCATGTAGTAGACCGCCTGTTGCTTCCTAAAGGGTTTAAAATTTAACCTGTTTTATTCAAGATCTCATGATTAAAAGAAAAGAATTATTTGCGATTTTACTGACAGGAATCTGTTTGCAATCTTGTATAAAAGAAGCTGATTTTATCAGCCCGGTAGATTACAATACGCTTGGTTATAAAATATCAGACAATTTCAATTTATCGCTGTTTAGTGCCGCACTGAGCAGGAGCAGCAATGATAAAAAATTATTGGAGCCTGGTCCCTTCACTGTTTTAGCGCCATCGAACCTTGCTTTTCAGAACTTTGGTTATTCCACCACTACCGCAGTAAAGACGGAAAGCCTGACCAGGATGAGCAAAATTGCCACCTACCATATTCTAGAAGGTAAGTTTGAGCTGGACAAGCTTCCCTACTTATTCAATCAGCAGATCGAATCCCTGGGCGGGAAATTATTTGTCACGCATTGGATTAAAGGTACCGATACGGTAATCACGATAAATGGGGCGAAGCTGATCCTAAATAATATTCCGGGATCGAATGGATTGATTCAGGTAATCGATAAGGTGCTGGAGCCTTATCAGTTTGACGAACTCAATGATGCGATCGCCTCAGAAAATTCCATCACTTTATTTTCTCATGCGCTTCGCAAAACAGGTTTGACCAGCCTTCTTCAGAAAAATGGATCATATACTGTTTTCGCACCTTCCAATGCAGCAATGGCAGCGATCGGCTTCCGGAGTATCCAGGATGTCAATAATGCGCAAACCAAAGTGCTGGAAGATCTGATCAACTACCACATCGTCGCTGACCGGAAATTCGTGTACGACTATATTTTAACTGCAGGAAAGTCCAATTCCAGTAAGCAAACCATGCTGAACGGTTACAGTGTGAACGTTAACCTGATGAGCACTGCGCAGGATCCCCCAGGAGTTTTCAGTAAGATCAGCTTGCAGGGCCCTGGAAATACGGTTCCGGTGCTGGTTGACCGGGCAGATCTGCTCAGCGGAAATGGCGTATTGCACATTATTAACGGCGTATTTAAAATTATCAGATAATGATTCAGAAACGAACTTATTCCTCATTATACCTAATGAGTTTTACCACAGTTATTTTTATGATCGTATTATTTACCCTTTCCTGTAAAAAAGACAAAGAACTGAAAGGGGAACAAATACCTTTTAAAGTGGATAGTTATTATCCAAACAGTGGCAATGAAGGAACACTGGTTACGATTTTAGGAACCGGATTTGACACCAAAGCTGAAAATATTTCCATCACTTTTTCCGGTCAGCAAGCAGATGTTATTGCAGTTCATGAGGACAAGATCATCGTGAGGGCACCTAAGGAAGGCAAGTCGGGAATGATACAGATGAAGAGCGGGTCCAATCATTCAGATGTCGGATCGTATAAATACCAGCAGCTGAGCTTAAAGGAAATTTTCCCTACCAATGGTTCCGCAGGGTCACACATCAGAATAATGGGCGAAGGATTTAGCAGCATCAGTAGTCCTGCAGCAGTGTTAATCAACGGAAAAGAAGCCATCGTCGTGAGCGTAAGTGATACGGTGCTGGTGGTAGAAGTTCCTGAAAATGCAGGAACCGGCCCGGTTCAGGTCAAAGTAAATGGATTTGAATCTACAGGTCCTGTGTTTCATTATCAAACGATAACGGCCATTAGACCATTAACAGGAGGTAAGGGGACCCGTGTAACCATTACCGGATCAGGATTTGCGGCGGAGATTGCCGGAAATACTATAGATTTTAATGGAAAACCAGCAGCCGTTATTTCTGCGAAAGAAAATGAGATCGTGGTGATTGCGCCAGAGGGAGTGGAATCGGGGCCAGTTTCTTTAACCATCAATAAGCAAAGAACATCAGGTCCAGATTTTACCGTAGTTCCTTTACCAACGATTGAATTTGTCAGTCCGCTGAGTGGGCCGGGCGGAATAGAGATGGTGATTAAAGGATTGACTTTTAGTCCTGAAAAGGAAGAGAATAAAGTATCGATCAATGGGGTAATCGTACCGCTAACCTCCGCAACAAACAACGAGCTAAAACTAATTATTCCGGGCAATACAGGTAGTGGCGAGATCAGGGTATCTGTCAATGATCAGGAAGTGACCGGACCAAAATTCTTCGACCAGAGCCTGGGAATAAAAAGCATGACTCCCGATAATGGCCTTTCAGGAACGGAGGTTACGCTTACCGGAACAGGCTTTAGCAGTAATCCTTCGGGAAACATCGTAACATTTAATAACGTCGCAGCAACAATACTCTCAGCCACAGAAACAAAAATAACTGTTAAAGCTCCGGCGAATGTACTGACTGGAAACCTGAAAGTAAAGGTGGGTAACCTGGAGGCTACTGCTCCGAAGCCATTCAGAAGGGCCGGAGTGCTCACCCTGGTTGGTGGTCCTGGAAGTACCAATGTCGACCTTTCCACCAATGGTAGTATTGTCGTAGATGCCTCAGGAAATGTTTTTGCCATAGAAAACACCAAAAACAGGGTGCTTAAAATATCTGCTTCCGGACAGGTTTCTGTTTTTGCAGGGAGTTCAGGCGGACAGTCCGGTTTGCAAAACGGAATGGGAACAGAAGCCCGCTTCAGGTTTGAGAATTTTGGCTCCCTTACCATCGATAAAAACCAGAACTTATATGTAGCGGATTATGGAAATCAGCTGATCAGAAAAATAAGTCCTCAGGGATTAGTTTCTACTTTCATGACGGGTGTAGGGAATGTTTTTGCCATGACTACCGATGCTGCAGGAAATATCTATGCCATGAGGGGCACCCAGAATGCCATGAGGATGACGCCGCAGGGAGGTTTATCTTCTCTAAATGTTTCTTCCAGAAATTATACGCATCGTCCGGCCTTTGATCAGGAGGGTAATTTATATATGAGTCCTGATGATTTTGAGGTCTATATCAGTAAATATCCTTATCGGGCTGATGGAACGATACCTCAGCCTCCTGTAAAACATTGGGCCGGAAATCCTGCTGAAACCGGTTATGCTGACGGGATAGGAAGGCAGGTTAAGTTTACCTGGCTGAGGGGGATGCAGGTGGCAGATCAAAAGCTCTTCATTCTGGATTCTGATAATGCATTCAATATCTCGATTCGTCAGGCAAATCTGCAAACCGGAGAAGTGGTTACGGTGATGAAATCGGTAAGGGGTTATCAGGATGGAAACCTTGATGTGGCCAGGTTCATATCACTCCAGGATCTGGCCATCGATAAGGAGGGAGTCCTCTATATACTTGATAACTGGAATAACGCCATCAGAAAAGTGTATATAAAATAACAACCTACATATAAAGGATTTTCTCCATTGATTTTGACAAAAAATCAATGGGCCGGGGATCCCCTTGTCCAAAATTTTAGAATGAATACTTATAAACCATAAAACAACATGAAAATTAATTTAATCAGAGATCACCTGTTCAGGGGGATGATCCGAAGCTGTTTTTTGCTTGTCCTTCTTGGGGTTTGTCAGCAGGAAGTGCAGGCAGGTCCCCATGCACACCGGACAAAATTCGTGCAGCAAAACATAAAGGGAAAGGTGACCGACGCGCAGGGATTGCCTGTAGTTGGTGCAACAGTGAATATCAAAGGCTCGAAAGTATATGCCATCACCGATAAAGATGGTACTTACAGCATCCAGGCATCCGATAATTCCACACTTATTATACGTTCTATCGGTTTTATCACTCAGGAAATTCTGGTAGGCACCAGAACTATCATAAATACCACGCTGATTGAAGAAGTTGGTAAATTGGGCGAAGTGGTGGTTACCGGTTATCAGACGGTAAAGAAAAGACAGTTTACCGGAGCTTCCACTACCATCAAAGCTGCGGATGCCAAGCGGGAAGGGATCACTGATGTCAGCAGGATGCTCGAAGGGCAGGTGGCCGGAGTATCTGTTCAAAACGTTTCGGGAACATTCGGTGCTGCACCTAAAATCAGGATCCGGGGTGCTACTTCCATCAGCGGAGATAACAAGCCATTGTGGGTGGTAGATGGAATCATCCTGGAGGATGTGGTGAATGTGTCCAATGAGCAATTATCTACTGGAGACCCCTCCACTTTAGTCGGGTCCTCAGTTGCAGGCCTCAATCCGGATGACATTGAGAGCTTTGAAATCCTTAAAGATGCTGCGGCAACCTCATTATATGGTGCAAGGGCAATGAATGGTGTAATTGTCATTACGACAAAAAAAGGTAAGGTCGGCAGCTCAAAAGTTTCCTATACCGGAAATCTTTCTACCTACTTAAAGCCTTCCTACGACCAGTTTAACATCATGAACTCCTATGATCAGGTTTCCATGTATGCAGAGATGGAACGTAAGGGCTGGTTAAATTTCGGCGCAACATCCAGGTTCGCCAATGGCGGGATTTATGTAAAGATGGCCGATTTAATTAATCAATATGATGAATCTAATGGCCAGTTTGGACTTAAAAATGATGCTTTAAGCAGAAGGTCTTTTTTAGAAAGATACGCGAACGCAAATACGAACTGGTTTGACGTGCTTTTTAAAAATTCCATGATGCAGGAACATGCGGTGAGTGTATCTAATGGTACGGATAAGGCCCAGCTCTATATATCGACGAGTTATTTGAAAGATAATGGATGGACAGTTGGAGATGAGGTAGAGCGGTTTACCGGAAACGTGAGGGCTACCTTTACCCCTAACGACAAGCTCAGTTATGGGATCATTACGCAGGGATCAGTCCGGAATCAACGTGCACCGGGAAGTTTGGGAAGAGTGAGTGATCCTGTGTCCGGACAGTTTAACCGTGATTTCGATATCAATCCTTTTAGCTATGCAATGAATACCAGCCGCGCGTTAACGGCCTTTGACGAAAATGGGAACCGGGAATATTTCAGAAGAAACTTTGCTCCTTTCAACATTCTGAACGAGTTGGAAAACAACAGCATTAACCTTAATTTTTTGGATTTTAAGGTTCAAGGGGATTTGAAATATAACCTGCTAAAGAACCTTAAGTATGCTTTTGAAGGTGCCTATCGGTATGCGAAAACCAACCAGGAGCACAGCATTACTGAAAACTCAAATATGCCGATGGCCTATCGTGCTGATGGTGATGCCACCATTCGTGCGGCCAATAAGTTTTTATACAGAGATCCCGAAAATCCGGAAGCTGAACCGATTGTGGTATTGCCTTATGGAGGGTTCTACAATACCAATGATACTTATTTGAAAAGTTATAACCTTCGAAATTCCCTTGAATTTAATGAGCGTTTTAATGACATCCATCAGCTAAGGGTTTATGGTTTTTCTGAATTGAGGTATGCGGACAGGCAGTTTAAAAACTTTAGCGGATATGGTTATCAGTTTGATAAAGGCGGAGTTCCTTATTTAGACCCCAATTTTGTAAAGATGATCGTGGAAGGTAATTCCAACTATTACGGGATGGAGCGCAGACAAGACCGCTTTCTGGCCTATGGATTGAATGCAGGGTACACGTATAAGGATCGGTACAATGTAGCGGGAACACTCCGGTACGATGGTTCCAACCTGATGGGAAAAACAAGAACTGCACGTTGGCTTCCCACCTGGAACATTAGCGGGTCATGGAATATTGATGGGGAGTCGTTTTTTCAGAAACAAAGCTTCCTGACCCGTGCCACTTTAAGGGCCAGTTATGGTCTTACTGCGAGCAGCGGTCCGGCAACAAATTCCAGCGTTGTGTTGTTGAATGCCGCAACAAATCGTCCTTATTTAAGTGAGCGGGAATCGGCGATCAATATCATGAACCTGGAGAATTCCGAGCTGACCTGGGAAAAGCTCTACAAAACAAATATCGGATTTGATGTCAGCATGGCTAATAATGTGGTCACCCTGGGGGTGGATTATTACAACCATAAAAGCTATGACCTGATTGGTTTAATCCGCAATGGCGGTGTTGGTGGGGAAGCGGTGAAGGTGGCCAATTATGCAGACATGGATGCCCATGGAGTTGAATTTACATTGGGAACGAAAATATTGGACCACGGTGCTTTGAAATGGAATGCGCAGCTAAATTTCGGATATAATAAATCTGTCATCACCAATCTGAGAAACGAACCAAATATCTGGTCTTTAATCGGGCCTGATGGAGGTGCTAAAGAAGGCTATCCGCAAAGAGGATTGTTTTCTTTAAAATATGAAGGTTTAAATAAGGAAACAGGTGTGCCGAGATTTTTAAATGAAGACGGCAAGGTATCCGATGCGGTTTACCTGCAAAGTTTGAAAACCAGCAATCTGGTTTATGAAGGATCGATCGACCCTAAGGTCACAGGAGGTTTTTTCAATAACATCAGTTATAAAGATTTTAAGCTGTCTGTCCTGATGACTTTCAGTGCCGGAAATGTGATCCGTCTAAATCCGGCTTTCAGCAGTAGTTATTCTGAATTGAATGCCACGCCGGAAGAGTTTATAAACAGATGGATATTATATGGGGATGATGCCAGCCCTTCGGTTTTAGACAAGAGAGGCGAAAGTCAGCTGATCAATTCCTTTCCTTATAACAATTACAACTATTCTACAGAACGTGTAGCGAAGGGGGATTTTATCAGGCTGAAGCAGCTGAACCTTTCCTATAATCTCCCGGCAAAGCTGAGCTCAAAATTAAAGCTGTCTAACTGTTCCTTGAGTCTGGTGGCGAACAACCTGTGGTTAATTTATTCAGATAAGGCGCTGAATGGTCAGGATCCGGAGTTCTTTAGCTCAGGAGGGGTAGCGATGCCTATTCCTAAGCAGTTTACATTATCCTTAAAAGTCGGACTATAAAAATATTAAAATGATCAAGATTAAATTCAATAACAGCATCATACTGGGACTTGCAGGTTTATGCCTGTTCTCCGGTTGCAGTAAGTTCCTGGATGAAAGTCCGGACATGCGTACAGAACTGAATTCTCCTGAAAAGATTGGGGAATTATTGTCTACTGCTTATCCTCAGGCGAGCTATATCCCTTTTACAGAATCTATGTCAGATAACGTATCTGATAAAGGTTCTGGAAATGTAGAGCTGGCCAATAGTTCACCTTATTTCTTTAAAGATGATAAAAGTCCGGATCCCGATGCTCCAATCGGCTATTGGAATGCTTCCTATAAAGCGATCTCAGCGGCAAATCATGCTTTGGAAATGATTGAAAAACAGGCGGATTATGAAAGATATAGGGCCTATAAAGGCGAAGCATTAGTTGCCCGTGCTTATGCACATTTTATGTTGGTAACACTATTTTCAAAGCCTTATTCTCCACAGACCTCTGATATTGACCCGGGTATTCCTTATGTAACCGCTACAGAAAAGATCGTATTGGGACATTATCAACGGAAAACCGTAGCCTATGTATATGAGATGATTGAAAAAGACCTTAAAGAAGGATTGCCGCTGATCAATGATGCGATATATAAAGTCCCAAAATACCATTTTACACTTGCGGCGGCAAATGCTTTTGCCTCTCGTTTTTATCTGTTTAAAAAGGATGCGGTGAATGCGGTTAAACATGCAAATGCCGTGTTTTCAAGCGGTAGCCTGAGTGCTTATTTAAGGCCTGTAAACAGTAATGCATACCGTAGTTTTCAATATCGGGAGCTGGAAGCACAATATACCCGGGCAGAGAATCCGGCAAATATTTTGTTGATCGAAACCCCTTCCATATGGGGAAGAAGTTACCCCACATTCAGGTATGGATTTACTCCTGATCTGATGAGTAAACTCACTAATAGCTCCAATGTAACCGGAGGTACCTGGGCCTATAACATTTATGGAAATGAAACGAGTCTTAATATTCCAAAGTTCAGGGAACATTTTGTTCGCCTCACCCTAAATGCAGAAAGTGGGATTCCTTATAATATGATCCCTGTCTTTAGTGCTGAAGAAGTGCTGTTCAACAGGGCAGAAGCCAATGCGATGATGGGCAATCATGAGGCCGCAATTGCAGATCTCAACGATTATATCGCCAGCCGCTTTATCATCAGTTTTAACAATCCTGTTTATGATCCTGAAATGGCCATTACGATGGATAAACTGACGACATTTTATAATTCGGCAGACCGCGAACAGGTATTAATCAATTGTATCCTTGATTTTAAGCGGGTGAACTTCCTCTTTGAAGGACAACGTTGGTTTGACATCATCAGACATGGATTACCTGTAGAACATAAAACCTCAAAAGGAGAGCTCTTTATACTAGGTCCTCAGCATCCGCAAAGGGTTTTTCAAATCCCTGAAGAAGCACAAAGCTCTGGTCTTGAACTAAATCCACGATAAAAAACGAATTCAATATGAAACTAAAATATATATACGCACCCTTTATCATGCTCGTTCTGTGTGCGTTGAGCTGTAAAAAAGAAGCAGCTTTACCAGGCACACCCATTGTTGGTTTGGGTGGAGAAACCTGGACAAAAGGCCCTTTAGATTTTTGGATGGACAAGAATTTTGTGGAACCCTATAATATAGAGGTGAAGTACAAATGGGACCCTTATGAATTAAACTATGCTAAAAACCTGGTTCCGGTATTGGAGAGTAGGGTGGAGCCGGTCATGTCGGCAGTGAGAGACATTTATATCAAACCTTATGAGGCGGTTGCCGGTGCGGATTTTATTAAAAAATATTCACCCAAATTGTTTCAGCTGGCCGGAAGTGCGGAGTATAACAGTGATGGGACCATCGTACTCGGACAAGCGGAGGGTGGACGGAAAATCGTACTGATGGTGGTGAATCAATTCGATAAAAAGAATGTAGCTGAAGTGAAAAGAATGCTCCACACCATTCACCATGAGTTTGCCCATATCCTTCATCAGATCCGTGCTTATCCGGTAGAGTGGAAAGGACTAAATCCTGATCGGATTACGGCAACCTGGTTTAACAGTACAGACCTTGAAGCCAATACTCAGGGACTCGTAACGGCCTATGCAAAAGCAAGTCCGGACGAAGATTTTGTAGAAACGGCAGCCGTACTTCTGGTCGAGGGACAGGCCTATTTTGATGACATTGTGAACGATTTCTTTGTTCCTGAGGCTTCAAAAAAGATTCTTAGACAGAAGGAAGCCATTATTGTAGATTATTATCAGCGCGTGTACCACATTGATTTCAGGAAATTACAGGAAGCCACCAGGCAAGCCATTATTAATTTCACCAAGTAACCGCTTTACTTAAAACTAGATAAACTGATGAAAAAAATATTTTTATACCTTTTGCTGATTCCTTTGATTTTCTCCTGCAAAAAGGACGAAATCGCAGATGAACAGCGTCCTGATTACAGACTAACAGAGGCGCTGGCTAAATACAATGATCTTTTGAGTGGATCCGCCAATGGCTGGAAAGGGCATCTGTTCCCTGCAGCTGGTGGTGGATATGGATTTCTGTTTAATTTTAATGGAAAGAACCGTGTGGAGATGCTGGCTGATATAGACGACCTCAGCGGATCTAATTTTTTTGAAAGCTCTTATCGTTTAAAAGCCACTACCTTACCATCTATTTATTTTGACACTTATTCTTACCTGCATTTATTGGCCGATCCGGATCCCGGAGTGAATGGTGGTCAGCCTGGATGGGGACTGTATTCTGATTTTGAATTTTCAATTCTTGAAAGTAGTGCCGATACCATCAAATTGAAAGGGAATCTGAATGGAAGTACATTAATCCTGGTCAAGGCATCTGCGGCTGAAGCTGCAGCGTATAAAGCAGGGCATTTAAATGTGCTAAAGAAAGATGTGGCGGATTACCTGAATGCCAATTCGTTCAATTATATAGAAACAGCAAAGCACAATACCATTGCTTTTAACCTGAGCTTAAATAGCAAAAAACTGATCTTAAGTTACGACAGTGTGGGAGGATTGAAAACGAAAAGTGTTGGATTTGCTTTCTCCGGGATGAATGACCTCATTTTATCAGAAAATGTAAATATCGAAAACCTGGCATTCAACAAGATCCGGATATCGGATGATAAAGGCTCTTTATCGGTCATGAATAAAGATCAGATTATACCGGTACAAGTTTCCAATGAACCTTTATTTTCTTTTGATCAGATGCTTGGCATACAATTCAGCAATGTTGTTCTTCCATTTGAAGAAGAAGTGCCTGGTACCGGATCTGATTATAATACAATAAGGAGCAGCGTGCTCCTGAACGCCAGAAATTCTTTGTCGCCGGGCAGTACTTTTCCGGAGCTGTTAATATCATTTAATACTATTGAAAAGACCATGATACTGGATTTAATCATTGTACAGGAGAGCCAGGTGTTCCATGCCAGGTATGCCTTTTATTATACTAAAAAAGGTGATTCATATGCGTTTGAATATGTAGGTGCAATTGATGGAAATGCCACCTATCTGGAAACAGCTTTGAAACCTTTCATAGATAGAATTACCTTGGGAGCTTTCAAATTTGATTATGTAAACGGGCAGGCGAATTTAATGGGTTCAGGGACGAATTCTGTAAAGCCCGACTTTAAGTTTATAGGTTATTTACGCTAATAAAAACAAAAAAATATAACCATAAAAAATAAAATACTGATGAAAAATATATGGATAATCATCTTTTTAGGGAGCTTGTTATTTAGTTCCTGTAAGAAAGACAGCAAGGATGCCTATGAAGTAGAAAAAGTATTTCCAAATTCAGAGGAAGTATTCAACGACTTTAAAAAGGCAATAGTAAACGGACAGTCGGTATGGAAGGGGACTTTAAAACCAAAGTCTGGTAAAGTATATAGCCTTTACATCAACCTGACCGCTAAAGGAGTGGTGAGCATGATGGCCGATCTGAGTCCGGAAAGCGGGTCTGTTCCCAAAACAGCAAAGTTTTTCCTACGATCGGAAAAAACAAACGCAGTGATCAGTTTTTCTGAAGGCACTTACCTGGATTCCATTTATGTGAAAAAAGGAAGGGATGTGATTGCTGCAGATACCAGCTATTCCTTTAGTTATAAAAAGGGGGATACGATTATGCTGGTTGGAAACAGGTATGGTGATGAACTGAAGCTAAGCACTGCAAATGTTCAGGAACGTAATGACTTTAATGCAGGTGAGCTTGGAAAATCTTTGCAATCGGTAAGTCAGTTCTTTTATAATAAGCCTTTCTATTCTGTGATCACGGCAAGTGGCTATGCGGTTCAGTTTGCGGTTAACCAGGTTAACCGGTCTGTGATTGCGAGTTATGTAGATAAAAACCAGGTACAGTCGACTTCAGCAGACTTTGCCTATGGCATCAATAAAATTCAGTTCAAAAAGCCAATCCGGTTGGGTAATAAATGGGTGTACGAATTGTTTTTTGATCCCCTGAAAAAGGTATTTTACCTGGAGGATGGAGCAGAACGGATTTCCTTCACGGGTTCTAATATGCCGGTTATTCCTTTGCATCTTTTTATGGGGAATGGGTTTCCTTCAGAATTGTCAATACCCTCTCCATTTTATATCACGCAGCTTCCCGGCTGGTCTGAATCTTATTATTATGCCTGGGCAATTGCAACATCTGAATTAAACTATAGTCCGTATCAGGGATTTTTGCTGGTGACTGATTTTGATTTTTCAGACAAAAACAAGGTGATGAACTTTAATATCTATTTCGATATCAGCGGTACGCTTTATAAAGGGACATTCCCATTCTCGTACACAAAGACAACGGATGGAACCTATAAATTCAAGATGCTGCCTCTGGATCTGCAGAATCCAGCTCATGCGAACGCGGATGTAATCAAAACCTATGTAGAAATTCTGGTAAGAATCGTGGAGAATCACCGCTTTAAGCTCGATTACTATGATACGCCAAATGGTCTGTTAGGGCAGTTTATCAGTCAGGACGACCCGGACATGTATTTTACGGGTGTAATTGGAAGTATGGTGAATCCATAACACTGATTATTTAAATGGTGAAACGCTTTCGTTTCACCATTTAAAATACATAATGAATAGAATTTTAGAGATATCGCCAAAATGCTTGCGGAAATACTGTACGGAAGAACTCATCTGATTACGCACGGTATGAACGGAGAGATTGAGCTTTTCTGCAATTTCCGCATAAGACAAGTTTTCATTCCTGCTTAAATGAAAAATTTTTCTTCTTTGCTCCGGTAAATTATTCAGGACATCATTATAGCTTTTCTCCAGCTCTTTAAATACGAGGTTGCTATCCGCAGAAGGATGTGAATTTTCTAAATTATCTTCAAATAGTTCTAAGGGTTGGGTAATGATCCGGACCTTTCTCCAATGATTATAAACGGCATTTTTTACAGATCTGAAAAGGTAAGGCAATAACTCATTCTCTATAACCAGATCTCCCTTTTTCTGCCATAGACGTAGCATAACATCCATAGCTAATTCTTTAGCAATATCTTCATCTTGAATTAAACCATATCCGAAACTATAAAGGAGTTTAAAGTAGCGGTCAAACAAGAGATTGAATGCTTTTTCGTCATTCAACCTGCACCTGTTTAAAAGCTCCTGGTCGGATAGATGATTTAATGGTTTATTCATACGCTTTTAATTATAATGCAGATTTTTTTAAGTAAAAGGGGCTGTACCAAACATACAAAAATATTAGTACTTTTCAAGCTTTGTACATTAATTATATGCGGTTAAAACTGTGTTTAAAAGGGTGTTACGAGAATATTACAAATGAAAAATGTCTGTCTTGTAATTTGATTTAACAAGAAGTATAACTGATCTTTTGAGAAGATAAAATCTAAAGAAAAAAGCCTATTTCAATATTTATTTGCATTCCACAAACAAATTGCTATTTTTGCCACCCACTAGCCACAAGGGGGATTAGCTCAGCTGGCTAGAGCGCTTGCCTGGCAGGCAAGAGGTCAGCGGTTCGACTCCGCTATTCTCCACCCTTTAAAAAAGCCTTTCAGTGAAAACTGAAAGGCTTTTTTAAATTAGTACCTAATCGGAATTTTAATAGTTTTTCGGATAGACGTTATTATATGGTATGACCATAATTGTGTTTATCCTCGATAAGTTGGATGAAAAAGCGCTTAACTAAGCGCTTTTTCTAATTGAATGGAAAAGTTATTGTTCTGATTACGCTGATCAAACTCACTGGCATACTGTTGGGCCTGATTGTAATAAAAGTCGTATAAGTCTTTTACGATATACCTGTTTGAGGAACTGTATAGGGGATGATCATGCGGTAATTCTATGACTATCTCTTTTTCCTGGTCTTCCTGTTTTAAGGCTTCTGCCATATTCATAGAAAAGAAGAACCTGCGACTTGTCTTTGTAGAATCTGCCCATGGAAGATATTTTTCTATATAATGCCAGCCTTTATCTTTATCTGTATAGAATAAATAAACGATCAAAGAACCGATCGAAGTGATCAATGAGCTGTCGTCTTCACATTCCTGTAGTCCTTCTTCTGCCTGTTGAAACAGCTCTGCAGCTTTTTCCGGCTCATTATTTTTAATGGCCATATAACATAGCTGACAGAAAGTGATGACCGGAACGTGGGCACAGGTAAACTGTTTCTGAATGAGCGGAAGCGCTTTGGTGTACGCATTTCCAAAATTTCCTTCATTGATCAGGTAAGTTACTTCTGTATCCATTTCGCAAGCCCTGCAGTCACTTAGTTCATCTCTGGAGTGTGCATTTACCAGGTCCAGAAAGACGGTGCTTTTTGCCGCATCCTGTTGATATAAGGCCTCATTCAATTGCTTGGAGTAGTAGGAGCGGATGCCCAGTCCTTTTTCTTCCAGCCTGCGTTTATAATCTTCCAGGACTTGTTCTATCTGTGCCAGGGATACATCCGGATTTGAATACAACTCATTGATGATCCATTTGTATTTCCACAGTAACTCTTCCACATCGTAGTTTTCCGGATCGGCATCGTAAGCGTTTAACATCCAGCTAAAAAGACTGACAAATTCTGATCTGTCTGACAATCCCCATTCCTTATCCATTAAATCCGACCGCAATTCGTATCCCAGCTCCACATCTTCGTTCGCATCGGCAATTTGAATGGCCTGGATCAATAACTTCCCTGCATCTTTGGGATGGATGTTCTCCTGATTTGCACGGTTTAATAATTTTTGTACTTCTAATGTATACCTCATGGTGTAATTAAATGTTGATAAAATTCTCCATTCCCATAATAATCAGGCTATGGAGTGCCTCGTTAAATAAATTCATTTCTGTATCACTTACGGGATACTTTCCGAGCAATAAGGATTGCACATATAAAATATGAATGATCGAAGGAAAAACATAGGGGTCTTTCAGGCCGAGCATACTTTTAACCAGCTTATTGTCTACGTTAAAACACAGTACAGGGAGTACGGCTTTCTTCTTAGGTGCAAAAGCACCAAGGGTTGCGGTAAGCGGATTTTTTGAAGAAACAACAGTCTGCTTGTTACCGATCTCCTCCTGTGGAGCAACGTAAATAGCGGGCGTATCTTCCGGACTAAACCTTTTCAGGCTACAGGTGCAATTTAGCTTTTTCAAAACTTCAGTAGCACGGATTTCGAAATCAGCCAGCTGCGGGTCTGAAGAAACATCAATGGCATGAAAGCTGTTTAATAAGCTTCCCGGAGAGATCTGCTCGATCTTAAGCGTCTGGTCGAGTCGCTGGATCTTTTTTAACAGCTCTTCTTCAAAAGTATAGGCGGCATTAATGATCAGGGTTCCCTGGGCACCTGCTATGCGGCGGACCTGTTTAAAATCGTCAATGTTTGGCGTATAGAAAATAGTGCTTTCCAGTTCTCTTATATTTCTGAAAGTCCGGACTCCCTTATTGGTTTCAAATGGAAGATCATCAATAAAAACCTGCAATAACTCATTGTCTTCGGCAGCAATTGCTTTCAGGTGAAGGTAATGAGTGCTGATCAGTTTTTGATAAATGGAACGGTCAATCAGTCCGATAGATTTCAGGTAAGCCTTGATGGTTTCTCCGATTTCTTTTTTAGCTCCTTTTAAAGCGTCATTATAAACCAGGGCTTCTCTGGAAGCGATGGCATCAAGTCCATCTGCATTCAGGATACAACGAATGAAAAATGCCCATTTAGGGAGCAACCGGCAATCATCATCGCTCAGAAACATACGTTTCAAAAATAGCTTATGCGTTTGTTTTCCGCTGAATTGCGCTTTATAAGGAAGGATATAGGCTACACCTTTCACTCCGCCATCTGAAGTGGAAATAGGAAAAGCATCCAGAAATCCGGTGTTAAAAGCCTTTCTGCCAATGGCGAGTAATTCCTCTTTGCTGGCCGAGGGTTCCAGCCAAAGTGCACCTGATTCGTTAATCCAATAGCTGCTTTCTTCATGATGGAGGTAAATTGGCATCGGCAATGCCTCTCCATAATATTCCAGATTCTTACGGAAAACCTCCAGCTTAAATAAATATTTAAATTCGTCTTTCGGGTAAAGGATGACCTTTGATCCAATTGGCCGTTCTTCTTCGATCTTAGTAATGTGGTAGGTCCCATCTGATTTTCCAGTCCATCTTACTGCGGTTTCGCTTAATGCGGATCTTGATTCTACAATAATCTCATTACTTACCACAAAACAGGACAACAGGCCAATCCCGAATTTGCCGATATAATCTTTGGCTTCAAATGCTTCCCGTTTAGAGCTTTCCCCAATTACAGCAAGAAATTTATGAATTTCATCTTCTTTGAGTCCAATGCCATTGTCTTCAAAGACGAGCGCTGAATGTTTGCTGTCAGGTAAGTAGATACTGATCGCACCCTCATGATTTTCATCCATCGTCCTTAATGCAGTGATGGCATCTACTCCGTTTTGGAGGAGCTCCCGCACAAACGTGTTCGGATTGCTATACAGATGTTCAGATAATAAGGAGATCATCCCCTTTAGATTTACCTGAAACAAGTATTGCTGACTGTCATCCATATTATTTTCCTTTTTTTCTGCCTGTTAATTTCATTGCCTTCTCGTGTCCGTTGTCTGCTGCTTTTTCAAACCAGTACATGGCGGTATCTTCATTTTCTTCCACACCGTCTCCCATCAAGTAGCAATTGCCAAGGTCAAATTGAGCTACTGCATGTTCTTCTGCAGCGGCTTTGTTGAGCCATTCAATTCCTTCCTCTTTATTCATCGTAACCCCTTTGCCGTTCAGCAATAAAGATCCGGTATAATATTGCGCGGATACATTGTCGCTTTGTGCTGCCTCATTGAACCAGCGGAATGCTTCTTCATGGTTTTCTTTTACACCCAGACCATTCAGGTAACAACGGCCGGTATGGTACATCGCAACAATATAGTTGTTGTTTGCGGCCATTTCATAATACTTAAATGCTTCCGCGTTATTGGTTTCCACACCGATTCCATATTCATAACACAGTCCCAACCCTTCGTTAACAACTTCCTGCTCCAGGGCTTTCTGATAATAACCAAATGCTTTGTCGGCCTGATCAATCTGGTCGTAATCATACATATAATAATCGCCAATTTCAAGATTGGCATTAGGATATCCGGACTCTGCAGCCTTTCCAAGCCATAACAGCGCCTGTTCTGAATCCTTGCTGATTAAACCATGCATATAATAATAGCCAAGCTTGTATTGTCCGTAATAATAACCAAGATCTGCTGCCTGCTGCATGTAATCAAATGCTTTTTGCGCATCAAATTCTACCCCATACTCATATTCGTAACATAAGCCCAGTTCTACCATTGCTTTAGGGCTGCCACCTTCAGCTGCTGTTAAATAGTACTGAATCGCCTTATCCGGATTTTCAGCTACGCCGCTTCCAAAACGATAGCAACGACCAACTTCAAACTGACAGTTTACATAATCTAATTCTGCTCCTTTAAGGTAATACTGGAAAGCGGCTTCCGGATCAGGGTTTTGGTTATGATAACCATTTTCCAGATAAGTTCCGGCAGTATGAATGGCAAATGGATAATCGAGTTCTGCAGCCTGGTTAAACAGGTTGAATGCCTCTTGATAGTCCTGTGTTATTGTACCATCTTCATACATGAAACCAAGCTCAGTCATAGAATAAGGAGAGTTTAACTCAACACCCTTTTCGAAATAAGCCTGTGCTTTTTTGTAATCCGGTTCGCCAAGTATTCCATAGCGATAGAAGCGGGCTGCATTGTTTATGGCTGTAGGGAAGTTCATTTCTGCTGCTTCTTCGTAATAGGAAAGTGCTCTGGCAAGATCGGGACTGTTGGTTGCTACGATTCCATTCTCGTAAAGATAACCCAGTCTGTTCAGCGCATAAGGTAGTTTCTTTTCTGCTGCTCTTTTTAATAGTATCGCTGCTTCCTGTTCATTCTTTTCTGAAAGGCTACCTTCAATGAGAATTTCGGCCTTTTCAACCATAGCGTCTACAGATTTATTTCTGATCGCTTCATCGAGGTAGTACATGCCTTTTTCTACATCCAGGGCCTCTGGAGAATATAGGTAAAGTAAAGCTAAGCGATAAGAAGCAAAGCTGCTGTTGTATAAATGTCCGAGCCTGAACCAGTAAACGGCTTGCTCCAGAGATGAGGATTGCTCATCGGAAGGAAGAGAATGGTAACCTAAATGGTTGGCCGCTTCTATTGTTCCGCGTTCAAAAGCCTCCTGCCATAACTGAAAGGCCTGATCTTTTACCGATTCATCTTCCGACTGGCTGAAAATGATGGTTCCCAGTCGGAACATGGCAAAATCTGCATCGTAGTGATCAACAAGCTCCTGATAAAGTGATTTTGCTGCATCAATATTGTTGGTATGGTCCAGGTAATTGCCTTCAAATAGCAATACGTTTTTCTTTAATAAGGGATCCCTGGTCTCTTTCAACTCGGCGATTAATGCAGGCAGTCCTTCAGTTTCTCCTTTATTTAAAGAAATGTGGCCCCTATATAACTTGTTCCATATGGAATCTGAACTGTTTAGTAGACGAAGCCCTGTTTCTTCCTCTTTCTCCAGAATTATTCCATAGTAAAGAAGATAACCTTTTACAGCTACTGCTAATTCTACATTGTTTTCAATGGCTTTATCCAGGTAGCAGGCAATTTTTTCCGCATCTCCGTGTGTTCCTCTGGCTTCACGGTATTGAAAAGCGATTTGAGAATAGGCGAGGGGATAATGCGGTGCCAGTCTTTCCAATACGGATATGACTGTTTCCAAATGGAAGTTATAATCGGTTTCATCCAGGTATACGCTGGCTTTGAAATCCAGGCCATCCATAAAAAGGCGCTCATAAAGGCCAAACACATCCTGACTGTTTTCTGGAAGCAGCTGCACTGCATGGTCAAGAAGAGCGAGCGCCTGATGCCAGGATTCTGAAATTTTTAAATCGTCTTTTGTAAATTTATTCAGGCTTTGGGTTATCGGAAGCCCGCTATGTTGTGCATGTTGTTGGTAAGTAGTGTAAGTGGTTTTAAGGCTCATTCTCTTATATGATTACGATGAAAACAATATTTATACTGAATTGCTTCTTTGTGTTACAAAACGGATAAACATTAAAGGATATTTCCCTTAGGAAGATAAAAGTTCTTTATCCTTTTTTGTGGATCCTGACAAAAGGTTATCTGAGCAACAATTAGTCCATTATAGAATAATAATAAATCTTATTCGATAATATTTAAAAAACCGAAAACATTTTTTTTGATTAAACAACCTGAGAATTGAGTAATCCGTTCAGGCTTAGAGGGATATAGGAGAGAAAACTGTAAACGAGTTGATGGAGTAAAAAATAGAAATATGACGATAACAATTGCTGGATTGGAAAGGGAATTGAAATCGTTACAGAAAAAGATACATTCAGGTTGCTGGCTTCCTGATAGCGTATGTGCTGACCATTATTTAGGTTATTATAAATTTTTCCTGCAAAAAAAAACGCTAAGTACTTGTGTATTAATTACACTATGTCTATATTGTATATCAGATACCTTAAAACTAACCAAATTACTTCTTAAACCCCAAGGCTATGTAATAAAAACTAACTAACCCCAATTTTCTCATCCTAACCAAATATCTTATGTTAAAAATCAACCCAAATCTCAAAAGGAGGTCTCTCCTTTTGCTGGCCTGTCTATTCATTTATTTTGGAGTCAGCGCCCAAGTTAAAATCACTGGAAAAGTGACCAGCAGTGATGACAAACTACCCATTATCGGAGCTTCAGTAAAAGTCAGGAACACCAAGGTCGGGACCACTACCGATGCAAACGGTAGCTTCTCAATCCTGGCAAAACCGAATGATGTACTTTCCATTTCTTTTGTAGGGTATGGAACCAAAGACATTACGGTGGGCACACAAACCACAATAGAGGCAGTGCTCCAGCCGGACGCCAACAGCTTAAGCGAAATTGTGGTAACCGGTTATACCAGTCAGCGGAAAAAAGATTTAACAGGATCCGTTGCTGTGGTGAACATTACCCAGCTCAAATCGCAACCCGCAGCAAGTGCTGTAGAAGCACTGCAGGGTAAAGCCCCGGGGGTGCAGATTGTAAATGATGGAGCACCGGGATCTACCCCACAGATCCGGGTCCGTGGGGTAACTACCATTAATAATAATGACCCTCTCTATGTAATCGATGGCGTTCCTTATGAAGGCAAGCTAAGCTGGTTCAATCAAAACGATATTGAAAGTATGCAGGTGCTGAAAGACGCTTCTTCTGCTTCCATTTACGGAGCGAGGGCAAACAACGGCGTGGTGATCATTACGACTAAAAAAGGGACACTCGGCGCACCGAAAATTACTTTTGATACTTATTATGGAACCCAGCGGCCAAGAAAGGGAACCTTTCCAAAAATGTTGAACCCCATGCAATATGCTGAGTATCTTTTTTCAGCCTATAAAAATGCAAATGAAGTGCCGGCAACGGGAGATAATTATGGAAACGGGGCTACTCCAACACTGCCGGATTATCTTGTAGCGGGAAAGGTGGCAGGACAAAAAATTACTGCTGCGGATGCAGATCCTTCTAAATATAATTACAGTCGTGATCCCGGAACTTTTTATCAGATCACAAGGGCTAATAAAGAGGGAACACAGTGGTTTGACGAAATTACCAGGAATGCACCGGTGCAAAATTATCAGCTCAGCGCCTCAGGAGGTGGAGAAAATGCAACCTATAGCTTTGCGGTAGGTCACCTGAATCAAAAAGGAACAATTGAATATACTGGCTTCAAGAGATATAATGCCAGGGCAAATACTACCTTTACTGCGCTGGATAAGAAACTTCGATTCGGAGAAAATATGCAGTACAGTTATTCTGAAGGTTTTGGCTTTGGAGTGAATCCAAATGTTTCCGGCGAGTATCAGGATGAAGGGAGTGCCATTAGCTGGGCATACCGGATGAATACCATTATTCCTGTTTATGATATCAAAGGTAATTTTGCGGGTAGCCGTGGAAGTCAGCTGGGCAATTCGGAGAATCCTTTGGCTTTTCTTTTCCGTGCAAAAGACAATTTAAATAAAAGCAATTTCTTCTTTGGGAATGTTTTCGGAGAGCTGGACGTTGTAGATGGCCTTACTGCCAGAACAAGCTTCGGGATGCGTTATGAAAATTTTAACGGTGTGAGCATGCGCTATCCCAATCTGGAATTCTCTGAAGGTAATAATTCCAATAACCTGAATGAATATCAGGGCTATAATACTGAATGGACCTGGACAAATACACTGACCTATAGTAAAGTTTTTGCGGACAAACACCGCTTAAACCTCCTGGCAGGTACAGAGGCCATCCGTTCCAATACACGACGTCTGGATGCCGGAAGAAATGAATTCTTTCTTTTAGGGGATCCCAACTACTATTACCTTGGCGGAGGCTCTAAAAACATCAGCAATATGAGTATCGGTACGGTAGGATCCCTATTCTCCCTTTTTGGGCGTGCTGATTATTCTTATGATGACCGTTACCTGGCCAGTGTGACCATTCGCCGTGACGGTTCTTCTAACTTCGGACCTGAAAATAAATATGGTAATTTCCCGGCAGCAAGTGTGGCCTGGAGGATGTCTGAAGAGAGCTTCATCAAAGATAAGGTGAAGTGGATTCAGGATCTGAAAATTCGTGTAGGTTATGGAGAAACGGGAAATCAAAGAATTCCAGGTTTTCAATACCTCAACAGGTTCCAGTCTTCGATTATCAATTCTGCCTATAGTTTTGACGGAAATAATAACGTTACCCCAGGTTTATGGCAGAACAATTATCAAAACCCGTCCATTAAATGGGAGTCTTTAAGCTCCATTAATGTGGGTCTGGATTTCAGCTTGTTTAATTCGAGCATTGATGGTTCATTTGACTGGTATAATAAAAAAACCAGCGATATGCTGTATCCCATTCCTTTGCCTTCTACAGGAGTAGGTCTTGGCGCATCACCTTTCGTAAATGTGGGTGATATGAGCAATAAAGGGGTGGAGCTGACATTGGTTTATCACTATGGAAAAAGTGAAGACAAAGCCTTCAAATTTGATGTTGGCGTTAACTTCTCGAAAAACGTGAACAAAGTTGTGAAGCTTGCTCCGGGAATTACCCAGCAGCCATATGGCACATTCCGTACTTTGCAGACAAGCATCCTACAGGAAGGTAAACCTTTTGGCTCTTTCTATGGATATGACATTCTGGGCATTTATCAGAATGCGGAAGAGATCAACCAGAGTGCTTCTTATACCGGAGCCAGGGTTGGCGGTTTTAAATTCAGAGATGTGAATGGCGATAATAAGATCGATCCCGGAGACCGCACAATCATTGGAAATCCCAATCCTGATTTT
This sequence comes from Pedobacter steynii, assembly GCF_001721645.1. Taxonomy (NCBI): domain Bacteria; kingdom Pseudomonadati; phylum Bacteroidota; class Sphingobacteriia; order Sphingobacteriales; family Sphingobacteriaceae; genus Pedobacter; species Pedobacter steynii. The sequence goes on from NZ_CP017141.1 coordinate 2,140,433, forward strand.
CTATACTCTCTGAATTTCAATGCTTCTTATAAAAACTTTGATATTTCCATGTTTTTTAATGGGGTACAAGGGATAGATCTCTATGAGGCAACCCGGTATTTTACAGATTTCTCTACTTTTAACGGAGCTAAGAGTACCAGGCTTCTGGATGCATGGAGCCCAACAAATACGGGTAGTAAAACCCCTTCGGCAAATATCCGGGCCTCGGATCTGGAGTATGCATCTTCCAGTTATTATGTTCAGGATGGAAGTTTCTTACGTATGAAAAACCTGCAGATTGGTTATTCTCTTCCGACGGAAAAGGTTTTCGGTCCGAAATGGGGGGTCAGTAAGCTAAGGATTTATGCAAGTACCACCAATCTTTTTACGCTGACCAATTACACCGGACTGGATCCTGAAGTGAGCCAGGAAACAGAGACGTTCTCTGCCCTTGGGGTAGACCGCGGGATTTATCCAAGTCCGCGTCAGTTTCTATTAGGTTTAAGTGTAGGTTTTTAACGATTAAAAAAGAAGACATGAAAAAGATTAATTATATCATATTCAGCCTGTTTCTGATTACGGTAATGGGCTGTAGTAAATCCTTTCTAGAAAAGAATCCCCAGGGAGAATTAACCGGAGAACAATCTACCTCCCAGGAGGGAGTAGAAGCGTTTTTAACGGGAGCCTATTCTCTTTTAAATGGAAATGTGAACGGTACTTTTGGCAACTACGGAGCTGCACCAAGTCAGTGGCTTTTAGGAGAGGTAACCTCCGATAATGCACATAAAGGAAGTGATAACGGAGATCAGCCCAATATGAATTTATTGGAAAGGCATTCGCCAACGAGCACCAATGACAACCTGGAAAATGTATGGGCACGTTGCTTTGAAGGAATTTTGCGTTGTAATAACACCTTGAAATTTTTAAGCCTTGTACAAAGCGGAGACAAGAAATTTCCGGATGCAAGGGCAAAGGAAATTCAGGCCGAGGCAAGAGTGCTGCGCGCACATTACTATTTCTTCCTGGTCAGAATTTTTAAAAATGTACCACTGATCACTGAGACAACAACCGAAACGGCCGTAGACAATACGCCTGATGTTTATCCGGCTATTATAAATGACCTGAAATATGGAGTGGATAACCTGGCTCCTGTAAATGCGACCAATGCGATTACCAGGATAAACAAGGTGGTTGCACAGGCCTATTTAGGAAAGGTTTATTTGTATCAAAAGAAATATCAGGATGCATTGCCTTTACTGAACGCAGTGATTGCCTCCAGGCCGGATCTGGAAACTTTACCCTACACAAATAACTTTGATATCACTAAAGAGAATGGCCCTGAAGCGATCTTTGCTGTTCAACATTCTGTTGGTGCAGATGGTACCGGTGGTGATAACGGGAATGTCGGGGATATTCTGAATTTCCCTTATGGCAATGGTTTACCCATTACCTGTTGCGGTTTCTTTCAGCCTTCTATCGATTTGGCTAATGCTTTTAAAGTAGATGCAGCGGGTTTACCTTATCCGGATCAAACCTACAGGGTGAATCCTTATAAATCTGATTTTGGCCTTACTGATGCGGAGAAAAAAGCCTATCAGCTGGATAAAACACTGAGAGTTGATCCAAGGATGGATTATACTATGGGAAGAAGAGGGGTTCCTTTTCATGATTGGGGAGTGATGCAGGGTGATTCCTGGATTCGTGAACCTTCAAACGGAGGGCCTTTTGTAGCCTATAAAAATGTAATTGATGCTTCGCAGGTTTCCAGCGGAACGGGACCTGGAAATACGAATGTTACCGGTCTGAATGTGAACATCATCCGCCTGGCAGATGTGTACCTTATGGCCGCAGAATGTGAAGTGGAAGCCGGAAGTTTGCCGAATGCATTGACGCTGGTAAATAAGGTGCGTGCCAGAGCTGCCAAGCTGCCAGTTAAACAGGTAGAGGGAGCGGCTGTAGCCGCTTACAAGGTTAGTCCTTACCCTTCGTTTCCGGATCAGGGTTATGCGCGGAAAGCAGTGCGTACAGAGCGTAGGGTAGAGCTTGCGCTGGAAGGTCATCGTTTTTATGACCTGGTAAGATGGGGCATTGCTAAAACAACCCTGGATAGCTATTTCCAATTTGAAGGCGGTTATTTTCCTTACCTGAAAACAGTGGTGATGGAAGACCGGGATGAATATTTCCCAATCCCACAAAATCAGATTGATCGTAGTCAGGGGATCCTGAAACAAAACCCGGGATACAACTAAATCCGGAGTACAGTTAATTTAAAAATATCATATGGAGAAAGGGCCTTTAAGGCCCTTTTTTTTATGGACTTTAGAAATCCCTGAAAGGAAATCAAATTATGTTAACTTTGGTCAGGAAGCAACCCTAATAACCGATAACTACGATAACCATTACATGAAAAAAGCTATTTTATTATTTTTTGTCCTGTTCCTCAGTATAACAGGTTTTTCGCAAAGCGTATTGTCCTTGTTTAACCGTTCAGACGACTTTTTTAAACTGATGGAGCAGGAGAAGTTCAGTGATGCCCATGCGTTTTTTGATGAAAGCGTCCATTCGAAAATTACACCGGATAACCTGGGGACGATCTGGAAAAGCCTGAGTACAAACTTTGGAAAAGTCGTAAGTACGGATGTCCTTCAAAGTAAAACGGAAGGAGATTTTTTTGCAGTTTCTGTAGATGTGAAATTCGAAAAAGAAACCCAGGGCTTTTTGCTGGTCTTCAATAAAAGTGAAAAAATAGTGGGCTTGTTTCCCAGACAAAAATCTAACCAGCAAGCCTACGTTGTTCCGGCATATGCGGATACTGCAGCCTATAGAGAAGAGGAGATTTATGTTAAAACCCCGGGACATAACCTGGTTGGTTTATTGACCACTCCGGTTAAGGGCTCCAATTTTCCGATTGTTATTTTTCTGCATGGTTCAGGGCCAAGTGATATGGATGAAACCGTAGGACCAAATAAACCCTTTAAAGATTTGGCAGCAGGCCTGGCCACCAAGGGCATTGCCAGCATCAGGTATGTGAAAAGGACACTTGCATATGCAGGTGAATTTAGTAAGGCATTCACGGTTAAGGAAGAGGTGATGGATGATGCACTGGCAGCAATTGCATTGGTGAAGCAAATTCCGGAAGCCGACAAAAAGAAAATTTATTTATTCGGACATAGCATGGGTGGTATGCTGGCCCCAAAACTGGCTACATTGGCACCGGATGTACATGGGATTATCCTGGCAGCAGCCCCGGCGAGAAAATTAACTGATCTGATTGATGAACAAAATAAATATTCTGCCGCTCAGGTAAAAGATACCACGGGTGCGGTGAAGAAACAACTGGAAGAGGCGCTGAAAGAAACGGCAAAAACCAGAATTACCAAATTGGGTACGGTGAAGCCGGATTCTATACTGTTAGGTCTGCCTGCGTCTTATTGGGTTGATTTAAATCTTTATGATCAGGTAGGAACAGCGAAAAAGCTGACCAAACAACGAATTATGGTGGTTCAGGGAGGATTTGATTTTCAGGTGTCCCAACAGGATTACCAGCTTTGGAATGAGGCTTTAGGGAAAAAGAAAAATGCAAGCTTCAAGCTGTATCCCGATCTGAACCATTTGTTAAGTCCTCAAAAGGAAAAGGGAAATATGTCCCAGTATGGAATACCTGTTAGTGTTTCTGAGTCACTCGTTAACGACCTGTCCACCTGGATAAAAGCTAAGTAAATCTGTAGCCGGATAACCTGATCTTCTGATGAGCAGGTTATCCAGGCTGATTTCAGTGTGTTATTTGTTTCTTATGGCCAGGATATGTTTATGCCATTTCTTCATTATTTTTCGACCTGCAATTTCCGCTTTTTCCACATTTTTAGGTCCTGTACCGGAATGGTTAAATACCACATCAGCCAGGGCGTCCATAAAAGGTTCATGTAATGGAAACTCCTCTTCGATACTGGAATAGTTTTCTGTAATGTCGTTCAGGAAGAAAAGTGTGGCCCAACGCTCATTTCCGTCCGGCCGACTGTAATAAAAGGGGAAAGATACTTTATTGATGAAGTTTTGAATAATAGTTTCAGGATTAACCTGAAATAAATCGCAAAGGATAGTAAAGTCTTGAGGCAGACTAACTTTTAAATTAATGTCCATAATTTTCAATCTGTTTTTAAGAGGCCTGTATGAGTTTGTGGTAATAGTCCTGGTATAATTCGTGGTATTTTTCGCGGCGTTTCTCCAAATCCCGAACGATAAATAACCGGAGGTGCAGTTCCTGAATGCTATCGATAAATTCAATCTGCAGTGCTTTTTGAGCGGAAGAGTACAGCAGGGCATTACATTTAGTAATGGTCCGGTAGAAAAATGCCATGGCGTGATTTTCCAATGCACAATGTAATCCGATCCGTGCATGGGTTTCCGGTAATGAAATCTGATTCATAAAATGTTGCAGATAGTGCTGCGGAGGGCAGTTGTGGGTTTCGCACATAATACAAAAGTCCATGCCCAATTGAAGACTTGTTGTTTCATCCAGCTGCAGGGTTCCGGATGCAGTATGGCCGCGTTCCATGAGCTGGAAGATTTTTTTGATAATGGGAATGCATAATTTTCTTCTTTTAAGTTCAACTGTTCCCGGTTTCACACTCATTTGTACAATTTGTCTGATGTATTTTATAATGGCCTCCCTGCTCTTCCGGAATGCAGGATTCATTCCCTGAACGGTTGGTTGTGGGTAGCTCAACAGGGTATTTGTCGCAAACCGGTAGGAATCATTTGATTTATAACTTAAGGAGTCGTAAAAGGAAATGTGGTCTATGAACTGTTGTAATACCTCTGCAACCGGTAAATGATACGTTGCGCAGGCAATTTTAAATTCCAGTGGGATCGTTAATAATTCAGGTTCTTCTTTTTTCATATATGGGTGTTTACGGTTATTCAAATACTTTCTCATACATACAGCCATATTCCTTTGATCTGATCCGTTTGAGCCTGGGGAAATCTTTTTTGTTGCTGAGCTCTGAAAGAGCCGCCTGCACATGCTTAGGGTCGATGTTTTCACTGCCCACGGCACTCCTGCAGCGCTGATAGATGGTCAATGGCATTTGCGGAGTATAAAATAGGCGGCCCTCAAAAAGCACTTTCATGATGGCTCTTGCCAGGGCAGCATTTTCCTGGTTAATGGTTTGATGCCTGGCGTAGGCGGGATTTTCCTCCAGCAGCTGAAACATTAAAGTTTCGGATTGGTCCTCTGCTATGCGGAGCATTTTAATATGGATACCGGGGCCTTCAACCTGCTTGATCAGGAGGTAGTCTGCGGTATAATTTTGATTTTCATAGCCGGGGGCAAAAGCTCTTAAAGACTGCTCTTCCATTGCCTGCTTGAAGCAATGAATGTCTTCAAAGGAGAAGCCGATACTTTTCAACTCTTCTTTTTGTTTGATAAAATCTGTGGTATAACCCATTAAAAAGGAAATCTCACTGGTGGAATAACCTTTGGCAATCCTCTTCAGCATAAAACTATAGAGCATGGCCACATTTAAAGAGGACATCCGGGCGCTGAAAATCATGCTTGCCGATTTCTTATTTTCTTCTTTCATTGGAATTTACAGGACTTATTGTATGTGTTATCTATACAAACGTATAGATAATATGGCAATTTAACCAATGATAGTATAGATTATCTTAGTCTGTTATATATTTATCTATATCAATGTTAAAAAAATCTATACTTTTCTATGACTAAGCTGGGATATTATTTAGGACAGCGTTCGGTAAATAAGGCGGAAGTAGCCAGAAGAACAGGGCTTACGCGGGCGAGAATGAATGAGCTCACCTTAACGGAAACATCAAAACTCAGGGCAGAAGAACTTTATTTGATCGCGCTGGCGATCAACGTGAAACCGGGGGAGATGCTGGAGGAGATGTATCGCGACCTGACATTGATAACAGGAAGTTAAACGGGATTAACATGCGTAAAAATTCAGCCCTTATTATTCTTGTTTACATTACCCTGGGTGTAATCTGGTTAAATCTGGGCAGTCACTGGATCGAAAGACTGGATAAGGATACGCCTGGAGAAGACATGAGTTTTCTGTACGATTATAAGAATATTATTTTTCTGATCGTTTCGGGTGTGATCTTGTTCTTCCTGATAGAAATGTATCGCAGAAACCTTTCCAGCATGGAGAAAAGCTATAAACAGCTTTTTGAGGGGTCCATTGCGGCTATTTATGTGCTGGATCGGTCGACCTACCGCTTGCTGGAAGTCAATGAAATTATGGTCAGGAAATACGGCTATAGCAGAAAAGAATTGTTGGATATGACAGCGCTTGATTTGCGCCCGCCAGAAGAACAGGAGAAACTCAAAGAATACCTGGGTTCAGAACAGCCTGAAGGCCGGGCAACAGGAGTATGGCTTCATCAAAAGAAAAATGGAGAAGTTTTTCATATGCTGATTTCTCATCATCACACGGTTTATCAGGGGCAACCCGCTTTTACCGTCATCGCTATTGATATCGAAGTATATGTGAAGGCTGAAGAAAGGATAAAAGAATTGCTGGACGTATATGAAACGGTTACGAGTGTAACGAATGATGTGATCTGGGAATATTGCCCTCATACGGATAAGCTGCATTGGATGAACGGCTTTACGGAGATATTTGGTTATGAAGAAGCGCTTCGGGGAGATACCAGAGAATGGATTCTGAGTAAAATTCATCCGGAAGACAGAGAGAGGGTTGAGCAGAGTATGGAGGAATCACTGGCGCAGCTCAGCAATTCCTGGCGATGCGAATACCAGTTGCAATGTGCGGACGGAACTTATAAATATGTTTCCAATCAGGCGTTTATTTTATTGGACAAAAACGGACAGGCAGAAAAAATGGTGGGCGCATTAAGGGATATCACTGTCCGGAAAAATTATGAACAACGCCTGCTGCTTAAAAACCAGATGCTTAAAGATATTGCCTGGAATAACTCGCATGAACTCCGTAGACCAGTAAGTAACATTTCCGGTATCCTGGATTTGATGAAAGCAGATGCGGAACGTAATCAGACCGATCTTTCTCTACTGGAGATGCTGGAACGCTCGGCAGCTGAGCTGGATGAAATCATCACCAAGATAAACGATTCTACAAAGAATGTTGACTTGAAAAACTAATCTTATTTTTTTTCTTAATAAGATTATCGTAGCAATTACACTCCATTTTACAATCTGTGGCAAAATTGTTGCTAGTACAAAGCCTGGGTTCCACTTAAAAACAATTGAAAATGATCAAAAGAATACATGTACTTGAAGATGATGAAGATATCAGATATATTATTGGTGTTTTACTTAAAGATGAAGGTTATGAATTGCAGCTTTCGTCTACTTTTGCTGAACTAAAAGATAAATTAAAAGATTCCGTGCCTGATTTATTCATTTTGGATGTCATGTTACCTGATGGAGATGGTGCTGAAATCTGTAAGGATTTAAAAACAGACCTTTTTACCAAACATATTCCGATTATTGTGATGTCCGCAAATGATCAGAATAAAGAGCTGAGTATTACCGCAGGTGCTGATGATTATATCAGCAAACCATTTGATATCGATTATATTGTTAAAAGAATTAGAAAGCTGCTGGAAAAATAACCTGTTTTCTAGTCTGTTAATCAAGCCATTTCTGAGCAAACAGCCTCATTAGCTGTGAATTCAGGAATGGCTTTTTTTTGCGGGTAGTTTTACAGACAGGTATAAAAAGGAAACAGGGATAAACCTTGGAGAGGTATCCCTGTTAATTGATGGTTGGCCCACCACAGACCAACCTAAACCAAACAAACTATGACTATAACGGACTTCATTATAAGAAAGTTTCAATGAATTGAAATTAAACATTACTATGACAATTGGGGACTTATATGTCGTGGTAAAATCTATTTATCATAGGAAGATTTTTTTTAGCCCATATGGATAATGTGGTTCTGAATTTCTCTCAAAAGATTTGTAATTTAAAATACTATGCTTACATTTACATAACTGATTATGTAATTAGTTAAGATATGGAATTATTCGAAAAAACAGGTAAGATGGCTTTGGGAAGCCGCCTACGTTTATTTACTGCAAGGATTACGGACGATGCTGCCAGAATTTATGAGTGGTATCAGATTAACTTTACACCGAAGTGGTTCCCTGTATTCTTTGTGCTGGCAGAGGGCGAAGAAAAAACCATTACGGAAATTGCCGTTGAAATCGGTCATTCGCAGCCTTCGGTCAGTAAGATTGTCAAAGAAATGATTGCGGCCGGACTGGTAAAAGAAAACCAGAAATCTGTAGATAAGCGTCGCAATGTGATCGCTCTATCCAGAAAGGGTAAATCTATCGCCGAACGACTTAACGAGCAGTGTGTAGATGTTGATGCTGCAATAGAAAGTGTCATTTCAGAAGCCCGTCACAATCTTTGGGAAGCATTGGCCGAATGGGAATACCTGCTGGATCAGAAATCTTTGCTGAAAAGGGTGCAGGAGCAGTGCAAATTGAGAGAAAGTAAAAACGTGCAGATTGTCGAGTATCAGGATCAATATCAGGAAGCGTTTAAAGCACTGAACGAACAATGGATCTCCACTTACTTTGAAATAGAAGCAGCTGACAGCAAAGCACTGGACAATCCGAAATCATACATTCTTGATAAAGGCGGGAAAATCTTTGTGGCCCTCTACAATGATCAGGCTGTCGGCGTATGCGCTTTGATAAAAATGAACGATCCGGATTATCAATATGAAATGGCTAAGATGGCTGTTTCTCCTGATGTACAGGGGAAAAGCATAGGCTGGCTGCTCGGTCAGGCAATCGTGGCTGAAGCAAAGAAACTCGGTGCATCAAAGCTGTACCTGGAGAGCAATACTTTGTTAAAACCTGCGATCAACCTATATCATAAACTAGGCTTCAAAAAAGTTGTGGGACGGTCGACCCCATATGCCCGTTGTAATATCCAGATGGAATTGGTATTCAATAGTTGATGAATTACTTCTCTTTTCTATTTTGTTATGAGTTAAGATTTTTTAGCTTTATCCACTTAATATTCGAAAGGGGGAATTTTGGAAGATTCAATTAAAGGGATAGTACCGCATGTGTTGAGCTTTGCGATCAATGAATTTTGTAAAAATGGTTTTCTTCTTGCTTACGAAAAGGAGCTTTCAGATCTTAAGGGCTTAGTGGATGCAGATTCTAATTCCGACTATGATTATGAACTGCTCAGAACAGTAGATGATGAAGTGGTTAAGCTGCTGCTGACTTCCGTAGATAAGGCGCTTCAATGTTTAAGTACCTATTTCATGATCAATAACATGGATGAGATGGAGATCTTTGGAAACGAAGAATATAACCTGCTGGCCTCGGATAATTACTATTGTTATCTTATGGACTGGGGAAGTCAGACTTACACTGATTTGGTGGATAGCCTGCCTTCGGTTTATCTTTCCATGGCGCAGATGTTATACCATACCAGCTGTCAGCTTGAGCTGATGGTAATTGATGTTCCTGATGAGACCTATGATGAGTTTCATGATCGGTATTATGAGATTCTGGACCAGAAGCTGCATGCTGACGATAAGAACGTAGCATTACTTTATGACCTGATGATTGAGCTGAATGAAGATCTGTTGGAAATTAGCCGCTTATCTTAATGCGTTGGTGTAGCGTTCCTTTTTACAGTGATATTATTATATTTGGCAAGTAAAATACCTAAAAGAAATGTCAGATCAGAAAAAAGAAATATTCGATGGCGTAGCTCAGCGCTTAAAAATTGAAGGATTTAATGTGGTTAACCGCGACGAAACCCGCCCATGGGGAGGTTTTTTTGTTATCGATGAAGACCAGGCGCAGCAGTTTGCCAATGTTTATTTTGATGGATTAAATGTTGATGAACTAAAGATATCAGGTAAATTAAGCCCTAAAATATTGATTGTAGCCCCTAAAACACGCCTTTCGTGGCAGTATCACCACCGTCGTGCAGAAATATGGAGAGTGGTAAATGGTACAGTAGGCGTAAGTACAAGTGAAACAGATGAACAAGGTGATGTTCAGCAACTGGCTCCGGCACAAACGATCAGGTTAAAACAAGGTGAAAGACACCGTCTGATTGGTCTGGATGATTGGGGAATCGTTTCTGAAATCTGGCAGCATACTGATCCAACAAACCCATCCGATGAAAGTGATATCGTAAGGGTACAGGACGACTTCGGCAGATAATTCGAAATAATCTATGATATAATCCCGTATAAGTAAAACTTTTACGGGATTTTTTTTGTTATTTTTGCAGCCCAAACATCCGTAGCAATCTAATAGCCGTACGTATACAAACAAATATGATTATTCTAGTTTTCTTTCTTTTACATTGGTTCCTCTCTCTATTTTCACAAACTTTCTTTTTGCATCGTTATGCATCTCATAAAATGTTCAAAATGAATGGTTTTTGGGAGAAATTTTTCTATGCCATTACTTTCTTGTCTCAGGGTTCCTCTTTTTTAAATCCAAGGGCATATGCCATTTTACATCGGATGCACCACGCTTTCAGTGACACAGAAAAAGATCCGCATTCTCCGCATTTTGTAAAAGACGTTTGGGGAATGATGATTAAAACAAAAAATATTTATCTCAATTACTCAAAGTATAATGTAGAGCCTGAAGAACAATTCAGAGATAAATACCCCTCATGGCCAATTATCGATAGAATCGGGGATTCCTGGATCACCAGGATGGTATTCATCAGTTTCTATGTATGGTTTTATGTGACATTTGCTACCGCATGGTGGATGTTCTTATTGTTGCCAATTCACTTTTTAATGGGCCCTATTCATGGTGCCATTGTGAACTGGTGCGGGCATAAATATGGATATTCAAATCACGATAACGATGACCATAGCAAGAATTCTTTACCATTGGACTTTCTGATGCTGGGAGAGTTGTTTCAGAATAATCATCATAAAAAGCCGAATAATCCAAATTTCGCGTCGAGGTGGTTTGAGTTTGATCCTACTTATCCGGTGATGAGGGTGATGCATTGGTTGCGCATTATTAGGATAAGAAAGGTGTAAAAGAAAAAACTGCATCACTCTTCGAAGGCTGAAATCTTTTGCCCTGAAGGGGGCAAAATTTTCTATGCCTTCTCTGAGGAAGCAGTTTTTATCCGGAGCAGAATCCAGCTATCGTAAACAGTGGGATCTTTTCCTTCTTTATTTTTTTCTTTTTTCTTTTTTTTAGGCTTGACTTATGCCTTATTCAACGGGAGTCAGGTATTGAGTAAAGGAATATCCTTGTTCTCCCTGGTCAGTTTTGATTAACCACCATTGATCGTTTTCCTTGCCCACCAGGGTAACCACTTCATGTCTGGCTGCTTTTCCAACAATATCATCATTGGTGCTTGGGCCTTTACGGATGTTCAGGTTTGAGCTGTTGGTGGTTACTTTAAGTTTGCTGCCCTCAACTACTCCAGCTACGCTGTTGATGTTCATCACCACATCACCCGAAGCATAATTGGGATCAAGGCGTTCATAGGTATCCCAGAGTTGTTGTTTTACTGCACCACTTGAAGCACCATCGATGTATAAGACACCATCTTGCTCACGTACATTTAATTCATTTACGCCGGCAGCAGTTGCAGCGTCTATTAGTTCTTTATATTTTTCTTGTAAAGCCATCTTTATGTTCCTCCTGAATTATTTAATAACCAATTGATTGTCTACCTTTTTAGGTTTCAAAGCATTTAATGCGATCATCAGTTTTTGTAGATTGGCTTTTTGGAGTTCTCCTTTTAAAGTCACTACACCATCTGCAACGGTTGCAGTTACGGTTGGGAAATCTTTTGTTGCATCTTTTACTGCAATAGCTAATGGGCTGTCTGCAGCAATTTCAACATTGGCAACTGCGATAGTCAGGTTGTTGACCACAGAGGTTACTCCGGGAACCGCCGCTGCAGCCTTGCCTAATTCTTCTTTGGTCGCTTCATCAGGAACCTGTCCGGAAAGTGTAGCCACTCCCTTTTCAACAGTTACACCAGAAGCCGTCAGCTTTGGATTTGCCTGTATTGCTGTTTCAACAGCAGTTTTCAGGTCTGCATCTTTCGGTTTGTTTTTGCATCCGGTAACTGTAGCACCCATAAAGGCTACAATCATTACAAGAGCCATCATTTTGCTCATTAAGTTTTTCATTTTGATAGATTTTGTTTTTAACTATATACAAGATATAGAAAATACTTAACGTCTGAGGTTAAAAAAAGTTTAACAAAAAAGTTTTTTTGATACTCTTTTTAAGGGGAAACTTTTAAAGACATTTCCATATGCCTTTTTTGTTGAACCTGATTCCTTTAAATGATAAGATGACGAAAATAAAAATACGTCGATATCGGGCCCCATAAGCAGGGTTGCTTTTGGTTTGATCTGACTCTTTGAGGGGGTGTCGTATCCATAAAAAAAATCAAGTATGCTAAGAGAAGATCTAGAAAATTTTGCCCTTTTCAGGGCAAAAGATTTCCATCTTCGATTAGTATGCTTGATTTTTTTTATGGAGCAAAATTCCGCTCTCTTTTAACGCTCCCTTTTAAGAATTTGCGTTTTTGGGTTTACTACCTTTAGAGCTCCATCTGCGGCTTCCGCTATTTGGCGTTCTCTTGGCGCCGCTGAGGTTAGGTTCACGTTGACCTCCACCCTGACCATTACCTGCAGGTTTTCCATTTCCCCGGCTTCCTTGTCCGCGGGAGTTACCATGACCTCCTTTACCTTTTGGTTTTTCGGCTGCTGCACTCATCAAACTTTGCCAGCTCATGGCATAAGGATGATCTTCTGTTACCGGAATTTTCAATGCAATCAGTTTCTCAATATCATTGAGGAACTCTTTTTCTTCTGCATCGCAGAAAGAAAGTGCTGTTCCACTCAATCCTGCACGTCCTGTACGACCGATCCTATGAACATAAGTTTCAGGGATATTCGGCAATTCATAGTTGATCACATGGGCCAGTTCATCCACATCGATTCCACGTGCAGCAATATCAGTAGCTACAAGGATTCTTGTTGTTTTTGCTTTGAAATTGGTCAATGCTCTTTGTCTCGCATTTTGCGATTTATTTCCGTGGATTGCTTCCGCCCGGATTCCTACTTTGATCAGGTCTTTTACAATGCGGTCTGCACCATGTTTGGTCCTGGTAAATACCAATGCGGTTTCTATCGTTTTGTCTTCTAAGATGTGAATCAATAAGTTTTTCTTATCGTTCTTACTAACAAAATATAGCTCTTGTTTGATCTTCTCTGCTGTCGAAGAAACCGGGGTCACTTCTACTTTCAAAGGATTTGTTAAGATGGTATCTGCAAGTTTCTGAATTTCCTGAGGCATGGTTGCCGAGAAAAATAAAGTTTGTCTTTTTACAGGTAGCTTGGCAATCACCTTTTTAACATCGTGGATGAATCCCATATCCAGCATTCTGTCAGCCTCGTCCAGAACAAAGATTTCAATATCACGAAGGTTGATAAAACCCTGGTTCATTAAATCTAATAGTCGGCCTGGAGTGGCAACAAGGATGTCTACACCACGGTGAAGGGCATCAGTCTGTGCTTTCTGTCCAACTCCACCGAAAATCACCAGGTGACGGATCGGAAGGTTTTTTCCATATGCTTTAAAGCTCTCCTCAATTTGAATGGCCAGCTCGCGCGTTGGGGTCAAAACCAATGCTTTGATGGCTTTATGAACTTTAGTGTTGGTATGTGGCTTGCTGAGCAATTGAAGCATTGGGATGGCAAACGCCGCAGTTTTACCTGTACCGGTTTGTGCACATCCTAATAAGTCTCTGCCTTGAAGTATGGTTGGAATAGATTGTTCTTGTATGGGGGTCGGTTGTGTATAACCTTCTGCTTGCAGCGCTTTTAAAATGGGCTCAATCAGGTTTAATTCTTCGAATAACAATGTGTTTGTATTTTAATGTATAATAATGAAACGAAAGAATATCGTTCCGGCCAAAGATACATATAACTTTCGGCTTTTATGTGTTCCTGAAATTTATACTTAACTGTCTGTTAATTAGCTGGTTTATTTTCTTTGAACCGGCAGAAAAACAATAAAGCAAGCACACACAGGACAAAGCCTACTACTCCGTTTAACCGGAGGCCATAATCATGCCCCGGATCCTTGCCATAAACGGTCAGCATGGCAAAAATGGCAATGCCAAGGGTCTGGCCCAGCTTTACAAAGAGATATTTTACGGCAAAGAACATTCCTTCATGGTTTTCACCGGTTTCCAGCGTATCCTGTTGTGCAATATCTGCAAGGATAGCATTGGGTAAAATGCCCAGGGAAGCCAGTGGGAAGGATGCACAGATGACCAGGATGTACATTTGAAGGGTAGAAGAGAAGGGGAGTTTGCCCAGGAAAAAGATCGTGACAAATATCAGGCTCAGCACCGCAAAGGCCACGAGAACGAGCGGCTTTTTTCCGAACCTCCTGGAACCATAATTAATGAAAGGATAAAATGCCAGGGAAAGGATGACCATAATCCCCATAAACTTTCCGCCGTCAGAATCCGGAAGTCCAAGCAGTACGGTCACAAAGAAAAGCAATCCACTGGAAATGATACTCAAGGCAATGTAATAACTGAAGTCTGAAATCAGGTAATACTTGAAGTTGGCATTTCTAAAGGTATTTTTAATGGCAGGAAGCAGCGCAATATGGGTGGGCTTTGCTGCACTGAATTCCTTTTCGTCTATGGAGATAACCGGTAGGATCATCACCAGACCCGAGAAGATACTGAGGCCCCAGATGGTATATTGCAGGGCTTCTGCCCGATCGGTAATGTGGAAAAAATGCTGGATAAGATCTGCGTAATTGTTACAGAGTGCACCCAGGATCATTCCAAAAACAAAGCCCACCTGTTGGTAAGTGGACAACCGTACCTTTTGGGCAGGGCTATGTGTTAACTCCGCGAGCAAAGCATTATAGGGGATGATATAAGTGGTTACAGATATGAAAAAACCGGCAAGCACAATGGTTAGCCACCAGGCATTGGTTAAGCTTTCACCTTTTACCAGGGGATAGAAAACCAGGGAACAGCAGATCACCGCAGGTATGATGGCATATTTCATGATGGGAATCCGCCTGCCTTTTGGATTCTGACTGCTATCGCTCAGCGAAGCAATAAAAGGATCATAAATGGCATCGAACAACCTTCCCGAAGCTGCAATCAGAGAGAGGATATTGAAGGCTCCAAAAACCAGTAGCTGAGGTACAAGAGGAGATAAACCCGAATTGTTAGGAGGGAGGTAAAAATAGGGGAGCATCACAATGATGATATTGGTCATAATGCTCCAGCCCATCATTCCGGCAGCATAAGCGATTTCTTTTTTTAGGGGTAACTGTTTTATCGGCATTGGGGGTCAGTTCTTGTCATTTGGTTGTTCTTGTTGATGGCTAAAAAAGCGGTTGATGAAATAGATCAGGATAAAACCTGCAAATATCAGTAGGCCGTTTCTTCCTGCTTCCGGATCATTCGCGTAGATACTGATGCCTACAAAAGAGTAAGCAGCAATGAAAATCAAAGGAAGTAAGGGGTAGAGCTTCATGCTGTAGATCGTCTTTTTGTCCAGATGTGCAGTTCGTTTTCTGAGGAAAAAGATGGTGGCTGCAGAAGTTGCCATTCCAATACAATCTAAAAAGATAGTATAATTCAGGATCTTATCGAAGGTTTGTGCATAGAACAAAGTGAAGACAGAGATCACCGCAAAGACGGTAAGGCTCACAAACATCACTTCATTTTTTTTAGTTCTTTTTTTGAAAATTTTAGGCAAGGCGCCCTCTTCTCCCATCGCATACATGGCTCTGGGATTGCTCAGCAGATTCACATTAACATAACCCAGTACAGAAAAATAGATCAGACAGGAAAGAATGGTGAATCCTGCAGGCCCGAAAAGTTTTCCTGCAAGGATGGCCGCAATGCTTTCCGCAGTCTTCAGCTGCTCGAAACCTATGACTTTTACATAAGCATAGTTGATGGCCATATACAGCACAATAATGATGGCAAGGCCGGTCATGATGGCCCTCGGAATGACCCGGTTTGCTTCTTTGGTTTCTCCTCCAAAATTGATGGTCTGCTGGTATCCCCCAAAAGTAAAAGATACCGCAATGAGGCAAACGCCTAAAGCTTTTCCATAATCTGTCCAGCTTGGGGCAATACCGGTAGTAGTCTTAAACGCAGGAAGGCTGTTGCTCATACTTTCTGCTCCCGAACCAGTAAAAATAGCACAGATCAGAATGAGCACCATTCCTATTTTAATCATAGACAGTATGTTCTGTGTTTTTGAACTCACTTTGAGCCCCATCAGGTTCAACACATAGAATAACGCTATGGTGATGGCTGCGATAACAATTCTGTAGAACTCCGTTTGCAGTTCTATTGGAAGAATGATCTTACTGAAATATTCTGCTCCAATGAGAGAGACTCCGGCAACCGAAGCGGCATTGGAAACAACGATGATACAATTGATGGCAAAAGCAATGGAAGGATGATAGAATGCCGAGAAGATCTTATAATAACCGCCTGTTACCGGAAATCTGGATCCGATCTCGGCATAGGTCAGCGCCCCGCATAAGGCAACCAGTCCGCCAATAATCCATGCGGAGAAAAACAGCTCAGGTACTTGTGCTCCGGCAGCAACATTTACCGGAGTCCGGAATATGCCCATACCTATAACCAGGCTCACCACAATCATGGATAAGTCGAAGAGGGAGAGCTGTTTCTTATTAGACATAGGATCCGGGTTTTATTCTTTGAAGATACAGGAAAATGTGTATTTGTTGAAACTTTGTGGTTGATTCCCCGGCATATTAGCTTAAATTTGTAAATCTACTCACACATACATCATGGCTGAACCGAATTATAACGAAGATAGTATACGCTCGCTCGATTGGAAGGAACACATCAGATTGCGTCCCGGTATGTATATCGGTAAACTTGGCGATGGTTCTGCACAGGACGATGGGATTTATGTATTGCTTAAGGAGATTGTGGATAACTCTATTGATGAGTTTGTGATGGGCTCCGGACGTACCATAGAAATCACTGTTTCTGATCAGAAAGTAAATGTACGTGACTATGGTCGCGGAATTCCTTTGGGTAAAGTGATAGATTGTGTTTCTAAAATCAATACCGGTGGTAAATACGACAGCAATGCCTTCCAGAAATCTGTAGGTCTGAATGGAGTTGGTACAAAAGCCGTAAATGCTTTGTCTACCAGTTTCTCTGTGCAGTCGTACCGTGATAATAAAACTAAAAAAGTAGAATTCTCGAAAGGAGAGATTGTGATCGACAATCCGGTCATTGATACCACGCAACGCAATGGTACAGCCATTACGTTTTATCCGGATGAGAGTATTTTCAGAAACTACCATTATATCTCTGATTTTGTTGAAAGCATGATCTGGAACTATGTGTTCCTGAATGCGGGCTTAACCATCAACTTTAACGGCGAAAAGTATTTCTCTGAAAGGGGCTTGTACGACCTGTTGCATAAACATGCAGGAGCAGAAACCATACGCTACCCGATCATTCACCTGAAGGGGAATGATATTGAGATTGCGATGACCCATGGGCAGCAATATGGGGAAGATTACCATTCTTTTGTAAACGGTCAGCATACCACCCAGGGAGGTACACACCAGGCAGCCTTCAGAGAGGCGGTGGTGAAAACCATCCGTGAGTTTTATAAGAAAGAATATGATGCTGCCGATATTAGGGCATCTATTATTGCGGCCATCTCCGTGCGTGTTCAGGAACCTGTATTCGAGTCGCAGACCAAGACAAAACTCGGTTCACAGAATATGGGGCCGGATGGACCTTCTGTACGTACTTTCATAAACGATTTCGTCAAGAAAGAACTGGATGATTACCTGCACAAACATACGGATGTAGCAGATGCCTTATTGAAAAGGATACTTCAGTCAGAACGCGAACGTAAGGATATTGCCGGAATTAAAAAGCTGGCCAACGACAGGGCAAAAAAGGCTTCATTGCACAATAAGAAATTAAGGGACTGTAAGGTGCATTTCAACAGTACCCATGAAAAAAGATACGACACTACCTTATTCATTACCGAGGGAGATTCTGCTTCAGGATCCATTACCAAATCAAGAGATGTGGATTGTCAGGCGGTATTCAGCTTAAAAGGAAAACCTTTGAACTGTTATGAGCTGACAAAAAAAGTAGTGTATGAAAATGAAGAATTTAACCTGTTGCAACATGCTTTAAACATTGAGGATGGACTCGATGGATTGCATTATAACAACATTGTCATTGCTACAGATGCCGACGTGGATGGTATGCACATCCGTTTGCTGATGATGACCTTCTTTCTTCAGTTTTTTCCGGACCTGGTTCGTTCAGGGCATGTATATATTCTTCAGACCCCTTTATTCCGTGTTCGTAATAAGAAGGAGACGATTTATTGTTATAGCGATGATGAACGTAAGGCAGCGATTGCCAAACTGGGAAATAAACCGGAAATCACCAGGTTTAAAGGGTTGGGGGAAATTTCACCGGATGAGTTTGGATTATTTATTGGCAAAGACATCAGATTAGACCCTGTGATTCTGAAAGATCAGACGATTAAAGGTTTGCTGGAATACTATATGGGTAAAAATACGCCGGACAGACAGCAACACATCATCAGAAATTTAAGGGTTGAAAAAGACACGATAGAAGAGTTGGTCTCTGCAGATGAAAGTGCAGCTACGGCTGCGGTAAGCCATGATATCGTAGATGATGAAAGTATTGATGATGAATCTGTAATTGCGGAATCGGCTTAACCCTTTTCCGCATCGACATCTACCGTATCTTCAGGATGTTGTGGGGGCAGGACCTCAGCCTCACTCTCCACAACAATTGTTCTGGTTAGTACCGCATATTTACTTGGTGCGATTCCACGGTCATATTTCTCCGCATAAGCCTGGGTAAACTCTGCGCCAAAATAGAGGATAATGGCGGTATAATAGATCCACAGGAGAATCACAATAATTGATCCCGCTGCCCCGAAAGGAGAACCGGGATTTCCTTTTTCAATATAAATTCCAATCGCGTACTTACCGAGGCCAAACAACAGGGCAGTAAATAAGGCGCCTATAATTGCCGGCTTCCACCTGATCCTGACATCGGGCAATACTTTAAAGATTATGGTGAAAATGCAGGTCACCACTGCCAGTGTCAGTACATTGGTGACCACAAGCATCATGATTTCCGAGACTTCTTCCATCTGGATATATTGGGCTATTTTATTGCCCAGGCCCACTACAATACTATTGAGTACCAGTGAGACCAGGAGCAGGAAGCCTAAGGAGGCAATGAGAGAGAACGAAAGCAACCTGTTGGTGAGGAACTTTTTCCATCCTTTTTTAGGGACGGCTTTTACTTTCCAGATGAAGTTAATGCTGTCCTGGATTTCTATGAATATCGCAGTTGCTCCAATCACCAGGATGCTCACCCCAATCATCAGTCCGAAGGTACTTTTACCGGAATAATTGGCATTGTTGACAAAGCTTCTCAGCTGATTGGCAGCATCATTCCCTACCAGCTCACTGATCTCTCCAAAAAGCTTGGTATTGGGATCCATCTTATCTCCTAAGAATAATGTAGCCACAGAGATGATGATGATGATGAGGGGAGTGAGGGAGAATATAGTATAATAGGCAAGCGCTGCACTCAGTTTCATCACCCGGTCTTCAATGAAGCCTTTTCCGGCCGCAATAAAAAGATGACCGGTTGCTTTAAGAAAGCTGTATATTTTTTTTATAAAGTTCATAGCTAATGTTAGAAAGGGTATCCTATCCCAAGGTTAAAGATCAAGTTCTCTTTTCTCCAGGTACTGCTGCCAAAATTAAGGTCATTGATCACCCATCTTTTTCCTTCAGGCAAGTATGGTTTTCTGATGGGTACAGCAACATCTAAACGCAGTACAAAGAAAGAGGCATCTACTCTTAAACCTGCACCGGTACCAATTGCTATTTCATCCATAAAACTGTTTAGTTTGAATTTTGCTCCTGGTCTTTCAGGATCTTCTTTTCTCAACCAGATATTTCCGGCATCGGCGAATAAAGCACCATAAAAAATGCTGAAAAGCTTGAACCGGAGTTCTGTATTTAACATGATCTTGATGTCACCACCCTGATCCCTGAATGTGAGTGTATCCGGTACCTTATAGCTGCCTGGACCAAGAATTCTCGCTCCAAACGCCCTGATGTCACTACTGCCTCCTGCAAAGAACTGACGTACAAAAGGAAGCGAAGTGCTGTTTCCATACGTGTAACCGTATCCAAGGTTAAATCTGCTTGCCCAGGTCACATTCTTATTGACCTTGTAATAATTTCTTACATCGCCCTCTAAACGGATAAACTGAGAAAGGGCAGTGCCGAATAAAGTTTTCTTTCCAAGGTCGTTTTTAGAAGTGAGCAAGCCAGCCAGATTTCCTGCCGTTTCCAGGTCTCCGGACAAGTAAATGTTGTTTCTCCGGCTGTTGTCCACCTGGTCATTATAAGTGAAATTATAATTTAGACCAATGATATACTGGGGTTCCAACGAAGTCCTTAAAGCGGGATTCCTGGTAAGTACAGTGTCGTTCTTTACATTAGATTTCACGTAGTTAATTGATATTGGATTGAAGGTGTGTTCTTTAAAAACACTCTCTTTCCAGTTGTATCCAAACTCTCCTTTTATCGCATTTAAGCTATAGTCAATCCTGCTCAGGATCTGATAAGAGGCCATAATGTTCGTTCTTGGGATAAAGGCGTTAGTACTGTTAAACTTAAAAAATGGAATCAGGAAACGGGGAAAGCTTAGTTTTGCCTGTCCGGTTAAGGAAAAGGAATTTCCCTGTTTTGATTGTCCTCCTTTAATCTGCGTTTCGAAACCACCACTGGCACTTACTTCCAGCTGCTCTGCTCCCCGGAAAACGTTCCTTGTGGTCTGTGTGATCTTTACTTCCGACCCCACAAAGTTATTCGACTTACTGGTTCCTGTAACCTGGAAGGATAAAGAGTTTTTCTTTAATGGCGTTAAATAGAAGTTTACGTCCAGTTGATTGTTTTTAAAACTGTCTATCGGAATAAAATCTGCTTTTACAAACTTAAAGGTACCGATGTTCACCATTCTATTTAAGGACTGGTTATGGTCCCTTCTATTGTAGGTTTCTCCTTTGTTAAAAAATACCAGACGATCAAATACTCCCAGTTTGAAGGTGTTCTTCGGATCCAGAATCTTAAAGTCTTTATATAAGATGGGCTCGCTGGCTTTGATGCTGGAGTCGTTTCTTAAACTGTAATTCGGATAAATGGTGATGTTATTGATCGTATATGGTTTCTTGGAAACCTCCGGTGTATTGTCTTTTACCTTTACAAACAGGTTGACCATCCCTTTGCCAATCGTACTATCTGCCTGTATCAGCAGGAAATCCGGACTGAAATAGAAGTACCCGGCCTCCTTAAGGTCGTTGTCAATTCTGATTCTTTCATTTTTGATGGTTTCAAAATCATAAAAATCCCCTGGTTTTAAGAGTGATTTCGAAGAATTGCCATTGACATTGGCCGCGATTCCTGTGCTGTCTTTAGGAAAAGTGACCTTGTTTATTTTATATCTCGTTCCCGTTTGAGCGGTATAAATGGCTTTCACCTTTTTATTTTTAACCACAGTATCACCGGTAACATCTGCCTGTAAATAGCCTATAGTACTGAGGTAGCTTCTCAATACGTCATTATTATATTTCAATTTCACCTCGCTTCCCAATACAGGGGGCTGGCCCATTTTGTTGCGTAACCAATACCGGAACCCTTTTTCTTTCGTAGGCTCACCCGCTAGGTTGTAAAAGAACAGCTTGTATTTGATGCCTAACACAGCGCTGTTGGGAATCGGTCTGGTTTTATCTTCCAAAGTGCTTTCCAGTCCTTTTTGACCTTTTACTTTTCCTGCTGAATCCGGGTTGATTTTTACGGTTGCACCTACATACAGGTTTTCTCCCTCAGGCAGGTGTTTGGTCGTACTGCAGGCAGCGATCATCAAACACGGAATCATAAATAATAAGGGTTTAATTCGCTTTCTCATCTTTGGGCTTCTGTTCTGTTTTTTTCTTTCTGTTGTCTCTATCTCTGAATTTTCTGAAGATCTCTCTGAACCTGTTGTAATCCACCACCAATGCAAAACCAAGTCCGGTTTCAATGATCTGGCCTTCGATGATTCCTTCCGTCTGATTTCTCCGGTATGCTCTTAAGCGGTAACGTCCATCTTTTGATAACAAATATTCAATGTTGACATTCCCTGCAATGTTGTTACTGCTTTGGTTGGCTTGTTTTGGCCCTTCTAAACCGAAAGAGCTACCTACAGTCACCGTTAACCTGTCGTCCAAGAGTTTTTTAGACAGACCAATTTCAAGATCAGTCTTGTTTTCCATTTTTCCGGTAGAGTAATCTTCCGAGGAATTCAATCCGAAGTTAACGTCTACCCCTTTGATCAGGTCTGAAGCCAAATTATTCATTTGTTGGGCCAGCAATCTCGTTGCACTTGAACGGGCGAAAGACTCTGCAAGATTATTGCCACCAGTGGCTAAACTCTGGAATGGATTGTCTGCGATAAAACGACCTAAGGCAAGCAGGGCAAATACCTGTTTGTTTAATTCGCTTTCATTTGCATTTACCTGTTGCAGCTTGGTTTCTACTGCTCCACCAATGGCATTTTTCTCATTTTCCGGCAGTGCAATCCGGAAAGCAATGATCGGTTTCATCAGTTCTCCGGTAATGTCCAGGTATACCTGAAACGGGAATTTTTGATTGGCCTGATTTTTTTGCAGTTGCTGATCCTGTACCTGGTCGGCAATCAGGTCTATCGCAGGTGCGTTGACTTCACGGACTGCCGTGATATCTACGTTGGCCGAAGTCGGTTCCCCAGTCCAGACTATGCTGCTTCCCTGCTGGATCTTAAAGTCCATTTTTTTAGGGCCAACACTAAGGTTATAAGCACCATCAGACAAGAGGTACCGCCCCGTTAAACTCATTTTTCCACTCGGATCCATGGTCGCATTCAGGCTGCCTTCTCCTCTTACTTTCAGCTGGTCACCTGTAATCGGGTCTACCACAACAGTAAATTCTGCTTCTTTATCCAGATCGATATCTGCACTCAGGTTGATTCCTTTAAATGTCGATTTAGGAATACTATCTGTATGTATTGCTTTCTTTCCGTTAAATGGTGGAGCATCCTCATCAATAAACTGCACAACTCCTTCCTGGTCTACAACCGAAGGATCTGAGCTGACCATCGCAAAAAAGAACTTTGTTCCTTTATTCACCTGCAGGTTCATGTTGATATCCGGCTGGTTCATGTCGCCCCTGATTTTGAAAGAGCGGGTGCTGACAAATACCTTTCCATAGATCATTTCATTGTCTTTAGCCGTGGAGTTCATCAGCCTGAAGTTATTGGCGGATACATCCAGTCCGAAGCGGAAGTCCTGATAATTCGTAGTATATATCATTCCATCTACCTTTAACGGTTGTCCGATGGAATCCAGAATGGTAAAGTTATCAAATTTAACCCCTTCATTTGTGAAACTGATCGTTTCATCCGGTATTCTGAAATAGGAATTTACATAAGTTGCCGTAAGTGCTGCCTGTTTAAAATTAACATCCCCGAGTATTTTAGGTGAGCTGAGCTCGCCTTTTACGGACAGTTGCCCGCTAATTGTTCCTGAACCATTTTTAATCTGACCCATAGACACGCTCTCTAAACTTTTCAGATCAATCTTATCAATATTCAAAGTAAGGTCCAGTGCACTTTTAGGGGCGGTATAATAGAAGCCATTTGCGCGGAGCTCATGTATTCCTGTTAAGGCAATATCTGTTTCATAAGCATTTTCGGTGTTGTTGTTTACCGCTACTCTAAGTGTGCCCAGCTGATCTTTCTGATAGCGCAATTGATCGATGGTCAGGTTGGCCTCAAACTTAGGCGTTCCGGAAAGGTCTTTTGCATCCACAGTTCCATTGATAGAGCCGCCAACAAGAGAGCTGTCCTGCTCGGCAAACTTCGTCAGTGTTTCTATTCTGAAATCCTTAAACAATACTTTCAATGGAGAATTGGGCTCATTATTAACGCTGTTGATGCTGAGTAACTGATTGTCTTTACTCAGGTCAAAGCTTTTTGCAGAAATGCCTGATTGACCGAACTGAATATAGTTTTCCGGAGATATGGCCCATTTCTGGTAATTGAGTAATAGTTTCTGAGGATCGAGGCTGAAACGGTAATCCTTATTGATCGACTGGAAATTGCCGCCAAGCAGGTATTTATCTTTTAGCTTGCTGTCTCTTAAGAAGATGTTGACACCCAGGTTGTTATTTGCTGCGGCACCGCTGATTTCTGTATTGAACAGATTGATAGAAGAACTTTGCATGCTCTTTACCGTCAGCTTGTAATTGAGTTTCTGGTCATTGTTGTCGATGCTCAGTTTGGTACTGTCGACCTTATAATCACCATAAACGACCTGCGGTACCCATGCTTTCATGGTTAAACTGTCTTTCTTCGTATCCAGCAATCCATACATCACAGAAGGGGAGAAGGTGGTCAGTTCAGGAACGAAGTTCTGAATGAATTTAGGATTATAAATTCTGGCAAAGAAGCGGAACCGCTGATCAGGAATTTTTTTAACTTCTCCGAACTGGTAATATTTATTGATCTGATTGGTTACAGCCGTAGCAAGATTGGTTAGCTGATATTGCCCATCGATACGGGCTCTCATGAGTTCCGATTTTAAAGTGAGTAAGCTTTTTTCAGCAGTAGTTTCCGCATGCAGATTGATGGTGTCGACATTGAAAGTTTTTCCATCTTTTACCACTTGTAAACCCCTGACATACACATCTCCGTTCAGGTAATCCACATCAGCCGTACTCAGATCTGCTTCCATTATCCCTGCCAGCTTAAATTCAGTCGGACTAAAATTTAATTTTCTTAAATCTACCTGGCCTAAATCCATTTTTGCTTTTACTGCAGGATATTTGCCGGCGATGTTTACCGCGGCAGTTAGGTTGAAGTTGGCATTACTGTCGGCCATGTTACTCTTCAGGTTCAGTTTTTGTTGTGCGTAAGTGCCGGTCAGTTTTAAATTTTTATAAGTGTATTTGTTATAATAGGCACTGATTACTTCGGCATTAAACTTTGCTGCTGCTTTTTTTGCATCCAGCCCTGTTCCGCTGAGGGTAGCCTTAGCGGTTATCCTGCCCAGCTGGGCTTGTTGTTTCAGTAACCTGCCCACATTAAAGTTGTTGAGGTTAAGGTCTGCGGTATAGCTTTCTTTTCCTTTAGGGCCCTTCATGCTGGCAAGAAGTTTTGCCGCTCCCATGTCAGTATTGATGTTAAACCTGGTTTTGAAATTGGTTAAGGAGCCGGTAAACTGGCCATTTGCCTGAATTGCATTTGGCAATTCTATATTAGTAGGGAGTGATTTTTTAGGAATCAATACCAACAGGTCTTTTTTGGTCAGTGCAAATTTCCTGATGTTCAGGTCCAGGAATAATTTATTCATATCCGGAAGTCCTTTGGCTGTTCCGCTGATGTCTATATTTGTGCTTTTCAGTCCTGAAACCTGGAAACGTGGAATCGAAAGGTTGTTCAGGTATCCGTTTACAGTTGCATTGACCTTGATTTTCTCATTTCTATACTCCAGAGGGATAGCATCGCTGAAATAAGCGGCGTCTTTAAGTCCTATAGTGGAGTTTTTAACCACCATGCTCATCTTTACACGCTCGGGATGCCTGGTCAGATCATCCACAGAGGTATAGTTCAGCTCTGTAGCATTTTCTATAGAGGTATTTGGAGTCTTCAACAGGAAGTTTTTTACTTTCACTGCCTTATCAGAATAAACCACATCACCTTGAAGTTTCAATAACTGGAAACCACTTATTTCAGTCAGAATGCCATTTTTGACTTTTACTTTGATACCATCCGGACTATACCCAAACCCTTCTGCAACAAGCCCCAGGTTTTTGATCTTTAAATGGTTAAAGTCCATTCCCTTAACCGGTTTTTCCGATAGGTTATCGAACTGTACGTTGTTGTTGGAAAGGTTAACCTTGTTTAATAAAAAGGAGATCGGGGCTGAGGCGGCAGCGGTATCTGCTTTTGCAGTTGTCTTTGCCGGAGAAGCGGGTTTAAATGCAAAGCGCACATCCGAATGGTTTAAAGTCGCTTCTTCCGCCTGATATTTACTCTTGTTCAGGTCTGCAATCAATTTACTGATCGAAAATTCTTTCAGGTTTACATTTGCTTTCATCTCGCTTGAAGCTGCATTATAGCTAACCCTGGAGTTGTTGATTTTTGCGGTTTCCGCTTTATAATTATTGTTGGTCAGATCGGCAATAAGTTTGCTGACCAATAGTTCATTCAGGTTTACATCTGCACTCATTTTGGAAAGCTGGTCGTCAAAGCTGATTTTGATGTTATTGAAGGCAAAATCCCCGATCTCTACCAGAGGGAGTTTTCCGGATTCTGTCTTGGCGGTATCAATGCTTTTTTCCAGATGTTCCTTGAGTTGCGTTAATGGCTTTTTCTGGAAATATTTTAAGTCGGAATTTTTAAGGGAAAGTGTTTTGATCACATAGCGCTGATTATCCAGATCAAAATCTTTTATATTGGTTTTAAACTCACCAAGGTGCAATTTTACATCATTTCCTGCAACGTCATCCCGGTAAACAATTCCAATATCTTCCAGGCTGATCTTGCTGACTGAAAATTTCAATGTGGAAGCGGTATCCTGCTCTACCTGATCTTCTGGTTTTTTCTGGTCAGACATAAAAGCGTCTACTAAAAAGGAGAAGTTAAAAGCCGTGTCCGGATTGATTCGGGTTACATTGGCCCTGATTTTTTGCAGAGAGATGTTGTTTACTTCTACTTTATTACTAAGTAATTTGAATAAACTAATGTCTACAGCCAATTTTTGTGCATACAAAAGAGTATCTCCTTTTTTGTCTTCCATGTAGAATTTGTTAAGCACCACATCTTTAGGGAACGAGATATTAATGCTCTCCAGGCTAACCTCCGTATGAGTTTTGCTTTTCAGGTAGCCAATTGCTTTATCTTTTACGAAGTTTTGAACTGCAGGAATATTCAGGGAAAGTGCGATAAGGACAACGAGCATAATGATGCTGGCGATGATCCAAAGAACAACTTTAAGACTTTTACGTATATATTTATTCAATTGACTTTTATTGAGAGTTTCTAGCTGTTATTAACCAAAATCATGCCATCGGAGGCTTTTTTTGCGTTGTTATAGTATATCTACAATCAATATAATAAAATTGTTTAGAACAAGGGATTAAAATTTGATGTTCATGGAATAAGGAAAAATTGTATGTTTAAATTATGGATGAGAGAAACTTCAGAATCAGCTACCAATCGTTTAAGGGATTGGAAGAACTAAATGAAAAAGACAAGGCATTGTGCCTGAAAGCGGAAGAAGCGCTGAATACTTCTTACTCGCCTTACTCTAAATTTAAGGTAGGAACCGCCTTGTTGCTAAAGGGAGGGAAGGTAGTGTTGGGAAGTAACCAGGAAAATGTGGCTTACCCTTCCGGATTATGTGCAGAAAGAGTCGCTTTATTTATGATTGGTTCGGCAGATCCAAATGCAGTGGTGGAAAGTATGGCAATTACGGCAAAAACTGATAACTTTGTCATCGAAAAACCGGTTACCTCCTGTGGTGCCTGTTTACAGGTTATGGCGGAGGTAGAGCAGAAGCAAAAGCAGGAAATAGAAGTTTTGTTCTATTGCATCAACGGTGAAATTTTAAAAGTTAAGGGAATAAAGAACCTGCTGCCTTTCGTATTTGTCGAGGAGCGGCTGGTGGTATAATCTCTTCTCGTAAAAAGGGGATTTTCTTAACCTGGAACTGTTAGGAAATCGGTTCTTAAAATTTCGTTTTCAACCCTTATATTTACAGAATCCAATCCTTTTTTGATGAGCGAAGAAATAGAAAACAACATAAACGAAGAAAGCAAACATACCGTAATTCCTATCAATGGTCTTTACGAAAACTGGTTCCTCGATTATGCTTCTTATGTCATCCTTGATCGGGCAGTACCACACATAAATGATGGTTTGAAACCTGTTCAGCGACGTATTTTACACTCGCTGAAAGAAATGGATGACGGCCGTTTTAATAAGGCCGCAAACGTTATTGGAAATACGATGAAGTATCACCCGCATGGGGATGCTTCTATTGGTGATGCGATGGTTCAGATCGGACAAAAAGATTTGTTGATCGACTGTCAGGGAAACTGGGGCGACCCTATTACCGGCGATAGTGCTGCTGCACCTCGTTATATTGAGGCGCGTTTGTCTAAGTTTGCGAATGAAGTAGTTTTTAACGGCGATACGACCGTGTGGCAACTGAGTTATGATGGCCGTAATAATGAGCCGATTACTTTGCCTGTTAAGTTTCCTTTGCTACTGGCACAGGGAGCCGAGGGGATTGCTGTAGGTTTGGCTACGAAAGTAATGCCTCATAACTTTATCGAATTGCTGGAGGCTTCTATTGAAGCGTTAAAAGGACATCGCCCAAATATA
The DNA here is from genome assembly GCF_001721645.1 of Pedobacter steynii. Classification (NCBI taxonomy): domain Bacteria; kingdom Pseudomonadati; phylum Bacteroidota; class Sphingobacteriia; order Sphingobacteriales; family Sphingobacteriaceae; genus Pedobacter; species Pedobacter steynii. The sequence continues at coordinate 2,168,991 of NZ_CP017141.1, forward strand.
TTACCTGATTTCTTTACCGGAGGAATGGCAGATTTTTCTGCCTACAACGAAGGAATGCGTGGCGGTAAGATAAGGGTAAGGGCTAAGATTACAGAAAAGGATAAGAAAACACTGGTCATTACTGAAATTCCTTTCAGTACCACTACCGGTTCGGTGATCGACAGCATCCTGTCGGCCAACGATAAAGGAAAGATCAAAATCAAAAAGATAGAAGACAATACTGCTGCCCATGTAGAGATTGTTGTTCAGCTGGCACCAGGGATTTCTCCTGATGTGACTATTGATGCGCTGTACGCTTTCACTTCATGCGAAGTTTCCATCTCTCCGAATACCTGTATCATTAAAGGGGATAAGCCTCATTTTATGAGTGTGAATGATATTCTCATTGAGAATACCCAAAACACAAAGGCTTTATTGAAACAGGAATTAGAGATTAAACTCAATGAACTTCAGGAGAAAATCTTCTTCAGTTCGCTGTTAAAGATCTTTATTCAGGAAGGAATGTATAAAAATCCTGAATATGAAAATTCAGGAAACTTCGATGCTGTTGTGGAGGTATTGAATAGGTTGTTTGCTCCTTTCATGCCACAGTTGTACCGGGAGATCCTTCCGGAAGATTTTAAAAAGCTGATCGATAAGCCGATGAGTAGCATTACCCGCTTTGATGTGAAAAAAGCGGATGAGCAGATGAAATCTCTGGCAGATGAAATTAAAGTGGTTAAGAATCATTTGCGTCACCTGACGGAATATGCCATAGCCTGGTTCCAGAAGTTACTGGATAAATACAGCAAGGGCAGAGAACGTAAAACAGAAATCCGTTTGTTTGATCGGGTAGAAGCTTCGAAAGTAGCCTTGGCCAATGTGAAATTATATATGAACCGTGAGGATGGTTTTATTGGAACCGGCTTACGTAAGGATGAATTTATTGCGGATTGTTCCGATCTGGATGAAATTATTGTGTTCAGGGAAGACGGTAAATGTATCATTACCAAAGTTGCGGATAAAAACTTTGTGGGTAAAGGGATTCTTCATGCGCAGGTATTTAAGAAAGGTGATGAGCGTACCATTTATAATATGATTTATAAAGATGGGGCGAGTGGAGTTTCTTATGTGAAGCGTTTTGCTGTTGTAGGGGTGACCCGCGATAAGGAATACGACCTTACCAAAGGAAGTAAAGGATCCAAAGTATTGTACTTTACCGCAAACCCTAATGGAGAAGCAGAGATTGTAACTGTTCTGCTGAAACCACATACCAAATTAAAGAAACTCCAGTTTGATCTGGACTATGCTGATATTGCAATTAAAGGACGCGGTTCGCAAGGAAATATTGTGTCCAAATACCCGATAAAAAAGATATTGCTGAAGAGCAAGGGGGTATCTACCTTATCCGGATTAAAGATCTGGTATGATGATTTGCTTAGAAGGTTAAATGTAGATGGCCGTGGTAAATACCTTGGAGAGTTTGATGGAGACGATAAAATTCTTCAGGTACACAGAGATGGTTGGTATGAACTGAGCACCTTTGAACTGAGCAATCACTTTGATGCTGATCTGGTTTTGATTCAGAAATTTGATCCTGAAAAGCCATTTGCAGTAGTTCAATATGAAGGAAAGGCTAAAAATCACTTCATCAAACGTTTTGTTTTTGAGGCGATCGGAGTCGGGAAAAAATTAAGCCTGATCTCCGAAGAGAATGGATCCAAATTCCTGTATCTGACCAGCAATCCCGAAGCGATGCTTAAAGTGGATGTGCTGAAGGGCAAAACACAAATTCCTGAAACACTGGAGATCCTATTGGCAGAATTTATTGATGTCAAAGGGATCCGGGCTAATGGAAACCGACTGACCCAGCATGATGTTCAGCATATAGAAATCTTTAACCATGAGGAAGAAGATCTGGAATCAGAGACCTCTTTAAGTACTGAAAATGGCGGGGATGAAGAACCTGGGGCTGAAGATACAGCAGAAGTGGCAGATATCCCTGAGTTTGAAGTCGTGCAGGAATCAATGGAAAACATGGAAGAAGATACCGGACTTGCTGAAGAAGAGGCGGTTTTAGCGCATGCGGAAATTCCGGAAATAGCAATAGTACCTGAAGCGGATGTAAAAGCAAGTTCTGAAGATGCTGTAGTTGTTGCAGAGGAAGAGCTGGCCGAAACGCAGAAAGAGGAACCTCCTTTGAAACAACCGGTAGCAAAAACTAAGAAAGTTGCTGCGGAAAAGGTTGAAAAAACGGTGTCAGAAGCACCTGTTGATGAGATGCCGGTGAACGAGAGCCCTGCAAAAGAAATTCCTGCAGATAAACCTGCAGCAGTGCAAAAGAAACCTTTCATTACGCCAAAAGTGGAAAAAGCTCCGGCAGAGGCCCTGAAAGAGGAGCTGCCTGTTGCAGAAAAGCCCGTTGTGGAAGAAGCAACAAGTCCCGCTCCGATAGATCCTGTGGCGCCTGAAGTGGAAAAACCTGCTGCAAAACCTAAAAAGGCCTGGAATGATTCCAAACCTAAAGAGGATAAGCCGGTAAAAAATATTACACTGGAAATTACCAATCCTGATGATCTTGATATCGATGATAAAGGACAGTTAGGATTATTTTAATTATCCTAGATATATAAAAAAGGGGACCTGATCGCATCTGTCAGGTCCCCTTTTTTATGAAATAACTTTTTACAGGTTATCTACATTCTGCTTAAGTGCAGTACGAATTGTTGCCGGGATATTGGCAAAGAAGCTGTAACCGGTAGCCGTTTCAATGCTGTTTACTGAAGTTCTGTAAGTTTTCCAGTCACTATTGATGCTGTTGGTGTTCGGTGTGTTGATGGCAATCACCCTGGTTGTACTGCTAATCCTACTGATGTCGTTACTTCCATTTGGCAATACCACAATGATCTTCCATACATTAGACGGAACAGTAATATTGCCGTTGTTAATGGTATTAGTTACTCCGCCATTGGAGCCTGTACCTCCCGTTCCATAAGAACCTGCGATAACATAAACCTCATTTCCGGCACTTACCAGACTGCGGGTATAGCTCTCGAGGCCTTCCCAGGTTTGCTGATTGTTGTTGGGTGCCTGTGGAATCATATTGGTCATTAAGAAAGTAGATGAGTTTGCCGCGGTAGAAGAGGTTCTGTCACCGGAAGGGCAATTGTGGCCACGGTCAAATCCTGATCCGGAGTAACTGCTGCTTTGAACCTGGTACCAGCCCGAAGGCAGAGCTGAATCAGCTCTAAAATCATTGGTTCTTGAGGTACTTCCAATATCCGAAGACTGAATATGCCAGCTTACCCAGTTTGGCGTTCCTCTGTCGCGGTTATACGAGATTTTATAATAAGTCTGGTCCATCAGGTAATTATTGGGCGAAGTAATGGCCGTAACCGCACCATTTGGATTACCTAGCAGCAAATGGTCGTCATCGCCCGGGGTTCCTCCTCCAGGATTAGGAGGTGTTGTTCCAGAGCCGGTGGTTAAAGAAATGTTGTCAAAATTGATGCGGTTGCTGCCACCTGAGGTCTTACGAACAGACAGCCTGATATTTCCTGTATTGGCAACCTGGAACGTTGCTGTTTGCAGGGAGGTTGAGCTGCTGGTAATGGTGCTACCTACCTGAGTATAAGTTGTACCTCCATTTGTAGAAATCCATAAGCCCCAGGTACTGGAACCATCTGATCCGTATTTGGCATGGTCAATTTTAACGGTGGTGCTATCGCCGGCGCTGATGTTAAAGTTCATGGAAATGGAACCTGTATTGCGGACTCTGACCGACTGGCTACCTGATTTTACATCAGCAGTAGTATTTCCGATCAGGGCATCATCCAATGTCCATGATCCTGAACCTAGTGTCACAGAGGCTGAGGCATAGGCCCCCTTACTACCAGTTTCAAAGCCTTCTGTCAATAACTGGGTGCTTTCTGTACGGACGATATTAGTTCCCGAGTTGTTCTGATTTATGAATTCAGGTCCAGACTGAGATTCTTTTTTACAGGAGGCCAGGACCAGGCATAGTATGCCCAGCACATAAAAATGTTTCATGAAATTTTTCATAGGGAGATTTGAATTTATTTTTTTAGGATGGATTAAGATTCAATGGCATAGGTATTAAGTGCAACACAGGTATTGTCTGGCAGAAATGCGGTAATGATAATCGGGACTTTCACCCCATCTTCAATTCGCGTTACCTGAATTCCGGAGAAGTTACTTTTCAGGAAAGAATGAAGCTCCTGGAATTTATTTGCATTTGCAATTACGATGTCATCATTGGGATCTGCGCTTTTTAAGATTTTCTCAAAAAAGGCATCTGGTTCTACTGTAACCAACGCATCAGGAGCTGCGGCGTTCAATTCTGCGATCTTTGTACTCACTTGTTCTTTTGAAAGTGCTCCGAGTTGCTCGATCACTAGCGGTGCCTCAGATTCACTCAGGTAGAAGAGTCCCTGAATCCTGGTTGATAATTCTGGTAAAATTTGGTTTTCCATGGTAGATGGGGTTATTTTTTATTAAAGATAACCGCTAATCCTGAAGAAATTACATTCTTAGAAAAGGTAATGATAATTTCATGATTTTTTAATGAAAAGCGATCCTGAATGGTTCCTGAATGAAGTCATTCCTGAAATTGGATACTAAGGAATAAGGGGGGGAGCCACAGGACTTGAATTATGACTTTGACTTTTAAATAATTAGGACTAAATTTAAGCTGAGGCTTTACGGCAATAAAGATGAGATACGAACAAATCCCCGCACCTGCTTATTTAAATAATTACGTTCGTTATATCTGGATATTGGAAAGCACGGATAGTCCACAACGGTTCAGGACGATTGCAGATGGGAGTCCGGGATTAATCTTTCAGCATAGAACAGATGGCTTATTTCTGCAGAACAATAAGGAAATGCCAAATGTCTTTGTTTATGGACAAGCAACTACTCATGCAGAAATTTCCCTTGGAAAATCTACCACTATTGGCATTTGCTTTTATCCAAATGCATTAAAATCCGTATTTGGCTTAGATGCCAGCGAGCTGACCGACAACTGTATGGATCTGGACCTGTTTGCTGCCAGACAAGGCTTTGATTTGAGAGAGCAGTTGTTAAATATGGGTGGTAGTGTATCCACTCAAATCAATTGGCTTTGTGCTTATCTTTTTGCACAGACCCGTAAAAATAAACATCAGGTAGATACCTACATGAATCACGTGCTATCTATGATGATTCAATCGAAGGGAATGCTCTCCCTTAAAAGCTTACAAAATGAGTTGCAGCTGTCGGAGAGAAGTTTCGAACGGAAATTCAAACAACATGTGGGGATCTCTCCCAAGATGTTTTCCAGAATTTGTGGTTTCCAGGCTTCTTTAAGCCAACTGAAAAATAATGAGTACGAGAAGCTTTCTGATATTGCTTACGGTAACGGCTATTCAGATCAATCTCATTTTATCCGCACTTTTAAGGAATTTGCTGGATTCTCTCCTTACCAGTATCAAAAGCAGACTGATAAAGTTGCTGATAATTTTCCCGAACTGATAAAATAGCTGCTCTGTCGGTTTTGTTCTATTTTTCCTGCAAAAGCTCCCCTAATATTGTCTTAAAAAAGAAATATTATGAAACTGCTTATTTTCGGATCAACAGGTGGCACAGGACGCCACATTGTTGAACAAGCCCTTGAACAAGGGCATACAGTCACTGCATTTGTTCGTGACCCCTCAAAATTAGACTTCATTCATCCAAATCTTATTACCATTCAGGGAGATGTGATGAATCCAGCGGCCATTGTTCCTGCAATGCATGGACAGGATGCGGTATTGTCGGCACTGGGCTCTCCTGCAAATAAGGTAGGTGTATTGCGTTCGCAGGGAACAAAAAATATCATTGATGCAATGGAAAGCACGGGTGTTTCCCGTTTTATCTGTCAGACTTCTCTGGGGTACGGCGACAGCCTTAAAGTGTTGAACAGGACTCCATTGATTTTTAAGTATGTGATTGTTCCTTTTATCCTGCGGAAGGCATTTAAAGACCATGAGATTCAGGAAAGTTATGTTAAAAAAAGTAAATTGGACTGGGTGATTGTACGTCCCGGGAATTTAACTGATACTCCTAAAACGGGAAGATACAGACATGGTTTTGCGGCAACAGACAAAAATATCCAGGTTAAAGTTTCCCGCGCTGATGTTGCTGATTTTATGCTGAAACAACTCGATGACCAAACTTATGTACATCAGACACCAGGAGTATCTTATTAAATTAACCTTTTAAACTCATCTTTTACCTGATTATTCTGATCTCCCTATGATGAAATATAAATCTGTTTTACTGGCAATGGCCACCATTTCTACCGCATTAATGGCTGGATTGTTTTTTGCTTTTTCTGTGTGTATAAATCCTGCATTTATGCGATTGTCCGATTCGGAGTATATTCTGGCCATGCAGGAAATCAACCTGGCTATTGTGAATCCGATATTTGTCTTTGTGTTTATTGGAAGCCCTTTGTTTCTGATACTGACCGTAATGACCTATAAAAAGCAGTTTGGTTCCGGCAAATTTAATTACCTGTTCGTTGCAGCGGTGCTTTATGTTCTGGGGTGTTTTGGAGTAACAGTATTGGGAAATATCCCGCTGAATAATCAGCTGGCTGATTTCTCCTTGCAGGGATCATCTGCTTTGCAGATTAAGGCAATGAGGGCTGCTTTTGCGGATGCCTGGAACAATTGGCATACCATACGTACCATAGCGGCAGTATTATCCTCAGTCATTCTCGTGCTGGCCTGTATAAAAAAAGACCCTCCCCTAAAAGGGGAGGGCTAAATCTTTAACGTTGTCTGGATTGTTGCATTGGATTTGGCCCTGCAGAAGTGCCTCTCGGGGCCTGCTGCTGTTTAAACAATTCAAATCTTGTAGGCTGTGTTTTTCTTGGCCAAGCATTATTGCTTTCATTGATATCAGCCGTTTCCCGGTAAGGGTCTAGCTGAACAGAAACAACTTCTTTATCTTTTGCAAAAACTTTAGTCACCTTATTTTCGTCCTTTCTCCAGATGTAGGCAGGGATGCGATCCAGTTCTTTAGTGCCGTCTTTAAAGGTCCATTCTACAATGATTGGCATCACCAATCCACCGTCATTGGAGAAGTCAAGTTCATAAAAGTTTTTCTTGCTTTCATAAAGGGCTTTCTCATCGGCGGATAAAGAGCGGTAATATTTTTGGAATTGCTCATCAGCGGTTTTGCTGACTTCAAACCGGTTAAATTTATTGTAAAAATCCAGCAGGCTTTTGTCTTCTTCCACTGCAAATTTTATACCTTCTGCACGATTTCGTTCTCTGCTGATGATATAGTTGTTCTTTTCAAATGCCTTTTGGTTTTCTTTATTTTCCAGCTCTTGTTTCATGCTGTTCATCCGGTACGCGCGAACATCATTAAGGGAGATATCAACCGGATCCGTTCCAAAAAACCAACCTCTCCAGAACCAGTCAAGATCTACAGCTGAAGCATCTTCCATTGTCCTGAATAAATCGGCTGGGGTAGGGTGTTTAAAAGCCCAGCGTTTTGCATATTCTTTAAAGGCATAGTCAAATAACTCCCGTCCCATTACTGTTTCTCTCAGTATGTTCAGGGCAGTAGCAGGTTTAGCATAAGCATTGGGTCCGAAATTGATGATGTTCTCGGAGTTGGTCATAATAGGTTCCAGCTGATCTTTTGGCATTTTCATGTAATCCACAATCTTATGGGCCGGTCCGCGCTGAGAAGGATAATTATTGTCCCATTCCTGTTCCGCCATATATTGGCAGAAGGTATTTAGTCCTTCATCCATCCAGGACCATTGTCTTTCGTCAGAATTGACAATCATAGGAAAGAAGTTATGTCCTACCTCATGGATTATAACACCGATCATTCCATATTTTACGGCTTCTGTATAGGTGCCATCTTTTTCTGCACGTCCATAGTTGAAACAAATCATCGGATATTCCATTCCGTTGGCCGCTTCTACTGAAATGGCTACAGGATAAGGGTAGGGAATGGTATGTTTAGAATAAGAGGTTAGGGTATGGGCAACAGCTTTAGTCGAGTACTTGTTGTATAAAGGATAAGCTTCTGGTCCGTAGTAAGACATGGCCATAATTTTTTTACCATCGATATAGGTCGCCATAGCATCCCATACCAGACGGCGGGAGGATACCCAGGCGAAGTCTCTTACATTTTCGGCGGCGTAAGTCCAGGTCTTTTTTGTTGCTGACTTCTTTGCGATTGCTGATTTTGCTTCGTCAAGATTTACAATTTCTATAGGAGCTTTGGCGGTTTGGGCGGCATTCCATCTGCTCAGGCTGTTGCTACTCAATACCTGCTGATAATTCTGGCATTCGCCAGTGGCACCTACCACGTGATCTGCAGGAACGGTCATGTTTACTTTGTAATTGCCAAATACCAGTGCAAACTCACCTCTGCCTTCAAACTGTTTATTTTGCCATCCCTGAAAATCTGAATATACGGCCATCCGTGGAAACCATTGTGTAATGGTAAACAGGTAATTGTCGTCTTCCGGAAAGTATTCATAACCACCTCTTCCTCCGGTAGTCATTCTGTTAGAAATCTTATAGTTCCAGGAGATCGTTAGTTTGTAGGTTCCAGACGGCTTGAGAACTGTAGGGAGGTCTATTCTCATCATCGTATTGTTGATGGTATAGGGAAGAGCTGTTCCATTTTCGTCAGTGACCTTAAGTATTTTTACACCAAGGTCATTTTTTGCGTTAATAATGCCTGAAAGCGTTCTGTAATCCATCTGTTCAGTCATTTTGCTGCCTTCTGTCAGCTTATTATCACTGCTGGATTTGTGCTCATTTTCGTCCAGTTGTACCCATAGATAACTTAAAGGATCGGGTGAGTTGTTGTAATAGGTAATGGACTCTGATCCGGTAAGAAGCAGGTTTTTTTCATCGAGATCAGCATTGATTTCATAATCTGCACGTTGCTGCCAGTAGGCTGGTCCAGGTGCTCCGGATGCTGAGCGATAGGAATTAGGGTCAGAAATCATGGTTCCGAGCTGCTCAAACTTATTTCCGTGGTTCGAACCCGGATTATTTAAGTGTTGGGCATAAGTAGTTATACTAAAAAAAAGTGCCGCAAGCAGCAGGAAGTTTCTTTTCATTTGAGCTTAGCAATTTGTGGTCTGTTGGTGTGGTTTTCTGCCTCTTAAGCAGGTTATCTAAAAGGCAGCAGAAAAACGTTCGGCAGCCATAATAAATGATATACCAAATATAGCTGATGAGATGAAGAAATTCCAATCCCATCGCTTAATTTTTACAATCCAGATCAGCAGGAAAGAAAGTAAAAGAATTCCGATCACGATAATGACCTGTCCAAATTCCAGACCCAGATTAAAGGCAAGGAGCTCCCATACAATATTCGTGCTTTTTCCAAGCAGACTTTTCAGGTAATTAGAAAAGCCCATTCCGTGAATCAGTCCAAAAAATAAGGTGATGAGATATTTGAAGGTAGCTCCCTTGTTTTTTGGCTTTTTATTTAAAATATTGGATGCGGCGGTGATCAGTATGGTTACCGGAATCAAAAATTCTATCAGCGGAGTATTAATGGTAATCACCTTCAAGACACTTAGGGCCAGCGTAATGCTATGGCCAACGGTGAAAGCGGTAACGAGGATCAGGACTTTTCTCCAGTCACTAACCGCGTAGGTTACGCACAATACCACTACAAAAAGGATATGATCATATCCCTGCCAGTCTAAAATATGTTGCCAACCTAATTGGAAATAAAGCCAAAAATCTTGCATTGGGGTTTAAAATCGTAATTTTGAATTAACTATGCAAACTTTTTTTTAATTTAAGAACGTTTAAAGGCAACTATGTTACAGATTCTGCTGATTTCCTTCCTCCATATCTTCCATCCGTTTTACGTAAGTGTAACGGAAGTTGTACAAAATCCAAAGACAAAAACATTGCAGGTGAGTGCGCGTATTTTCTTTGATGATTTTGAAAAAGCACTGGACCGTAAATATCAGACAAAAGTGAATATCTTAAAACCGGCAGACCGCAAAAAGGTTGATTTGCTAATTGCCGATTATGTACGGAAGCACCTGCAGATTAAGGTCAATCAAAAAATATTAACGCTAAAGTACGTCGGTTATGAAATTGAAGAAGATGCGGCCTGGTGTTATTTTGAAACCCAGCAGACTGCTCCGGTTAAAAACCTGGATATCGTGAATAATATTCTGTTTGATGAACATGAGTCTCAATCCAATATGGTGCATGTCACTATAAATGGCAAAAGAAAAAGTACCAAACTGGATAATCCTAAAAGTCAGGCGAGGCTAACCTTCTAAAGACTTTCTTAAATTTGGACATAAAAAAAGAGGATGCTGTTTTGGCATCCTCTTTTTTTATTATTGATATTGTATGTAAATCGGTTGTGGTTTTAATTTTAACAGCTCTTCTGGTGTCATCAGTCTGTTTGGTGCTTTCTTCAAATCATTCTTATAGAATAGTTTAAATCCGGTAAACTGAACCGGCTCCGGGAAAATGAAGTGACGGTAAGTTCCTTTTTTAAGTTCAGGCTCTCCCCATCCATCCATGTGCATTACCACCTGAACCTCAGGGCGAAGTTTAATGTTTTTATAATTGGTTACCATTTTACGGGTAAAGCGGTGTATGGTAAATATTTTTGGAGGAAGGTTATATTTCTTTACCAGGTTTGCCAGATATTCAGAACAGTAGTTGATGTCTGCAGCATCGTAGGTACCAATCTTTTTACCAGGTTTGCTTCCGTCTTTCATAGAGAATTCAGGGTCAATTCCTAAATGTACATGAGGCATTTGCAAGTACTTCTCTAATCTTGGTAACTCTGCTTTAATGGTACTTAAACCTACTTGTATGTCCAGGAATACAATTGCATTATGCATTTTGGCAATCTTCAGAACAGAGTCAATTTGTTTATCACCCATACGGTTGATGTATTTACCATCTTTTCCTGGTGTGCCACTGGCAACTGAAGCAATGTAATGTACCCCAGCCTGTACCGGAGTAGAAGGATCTGCTTTTTCCCAGTTTTTAATCTCTGCATTTAACCTGCTCCACATCTCTTTCGGTGCATATTCGCCAAGAGCCCCCATTTTTTTTGAGTGTAGGTTTCCATAATAAACCACTACTCTTTTAAAAGGAAGAATGGCGCCGGCAAGAGGGGTAGGCTGATTTTTTACCGGCCAGTTTCCTGTGGTATCGCCATTTGCCAGTTTAACCAATAGCGCATTGTATTTTGCTGTATCTACAGCCTCCCGTACTGTACCCACTTCTGGTTCTTCGGTAACCACGGTGTCTCCGTTGGCAGTAACTGTTTTTTTCTGTCCGTTCGTTTTCTTTGCGTCGGAAGTGCAACTGATGAATACACCAAGTGATGCCATTCCGATTAAAACTGTTCCTGCTAGCTGAGGTATTTTCATATGATGGTAATTGTTTTTTAAAGATAAAAATTGTTACAAGTATACCATTCTTTGAAGGAATAAAAAAGACGTTTTGCAGAAGTTCAAAAAAGGTAATGTGACGTTCTTTGGAATTATTCTAAATAATATTTGTAATCTTTCTAAATAAGTCCTTATACTTGCACTGTTATTTGAAATGATTCTAAATAGATAAGCTTAATGAAACTATTTATACTTCCCTTTATCCTTTTGATGTCCGTATTCGCTCTGCATGCGCAGGAGAAAACCGGCTTCATTTCAGGAAAGGTCACCACAGCTGAGGGGCTGGCTGCGGGGAATGTATTGGTGTTTATCAAAGGATCGAATCAGGTGGTTTACACCAGCAATGCCGGAACGTTCCGCATTTCTTCCCCTCAGGGTGCACGGATGCTGGTTTTTCAGTCGGTTACCAAAAAACAAGTTGAAATCCCGGTAAAGGTATCTGGAGAAGAGCAGGAGATTCCCACTGTTTTTTTAACAGAGAATGCTTATGATTTAAAAGAAGTGGTCATTACTGGTCTTGCCGAACCTCAATCGATTCGTAATTCTGTATATCATATACGTACCATCAGCAGTGAAATGATCAGGTTAAGGGGAGCTACGGAATTGAAAAGTATTTTAAGTAATGAGCTAGGCTTCCGATTTTTTACAGATCCGATGACAGGCGTCAGTAACCCTCAATTGATGGGGATGTCGAGTTCAGGAATTAAAATCCTCCTCGATGGTGTGCCAATGATGGACCGGAGCACGGAGAAGGAAAGCCTGGGACAGGTTGATATCAATACAGTAGAACGCATTGAAATTGTGGAAGGCCCGATGTCTGTAATATATGGAAGTGATGCGATGGCAGGTGTGATCAATATCATTACCAAAAAAGGAGGGCCGGATAATTTATCCATCACTGCCAGGGTACAGGAAGAAACCGCAGGTAAGGAATACGATGCCTTTAAGGATAGAGGGATACATAATGAATACCTGGGAGTTAACTGGCAGCACAAAGGCTGGTCTCTGGGTGCTTCCGGTACAAGGAACAATTTTGGCGGCTGGAAAGGGATGCAATCAGGAAGGGCACAGGAATGGTTACCTAAAGACCAATGGTTAACTGCAGCTTCGGTGGGTTATAAAAACGGAAAAACAGATATCTGGTACCGGTTTAATGGAACGGATGAAACGATCCGGCTTAAAGGAGATTATGATCCCGCACTTACCGCACCGGTGGCTGCTGATAAACAATATCTTTCCAAACGGTGGTTTCATCAGGTACAGGGCTCATTTTTATGGAATGAAAAAATAAGTATTGATGCTGCAGCCAGCTACACGGACTATACCCGTCGTACTTTATCAACCAATGTGGACATCAATACCGGAAAAGAAACTTTGTCTACATATCTGGCATCACAAGATAAGGATGCTTTAACAACCGCATTTTTCCGAGGAATTTTACAATATAAGCTGTCTCCAGCCGTAACCTTACGTCCGGGGATAGAATTTAACCGAAATACCGGAAAAGGAAACAGATTGTCAGGAGAGCCGGATCTCAATGACTATTCCTTCTTCTTCTCTTCGCAGTTACAGCTGACTAAAAACATAGAGATCATACCGGGTTTCAGAATGGTTAAAAATTCAGTTTATGAGGCGCCTCCGTTTATTCCCTCGCTTCATGGTAAAATACGGCTAAATAAAGAAATGGATTTCCGGTTTTCTTATGCCAGAGGTTTCAGGGAACCGATATTAAGAGAGCTGTATTTCTATTTTAAAGATGCGAACCATGATTTATCAGGGAATCCAAACCTGAAAGCGGAAACCTCAAACAGCTTTAACGCATCGTTGGCCTGGACATTGAAAAGCAGTGCAGACCTTAGAATAAATACCGTTGTAAGTGGCTTCTTTAATGACTATCGCGATAAGATTTCCCTGGCAGTAGCTGAAAATGATGAAAGAAGGAATACTTACATGAACATTGACCGCTATAAAACGATTGGTGGAGAATGGACAACTGCTTTTTTCTGGAAAAACCTGCAAGCCAGCCTGGGTATATCTTATATCGGACAATACAACCAGCTTTCAGAAGATATGGAAACATTTGGGAGCAGTCCGGAATACACCTGGGCCCCGGAACTGAATACCAATGTCAGCTACCTGATCCCGAAGCTGGGAACGAATGTCAGCCTGTTTTATAAATTCAGCGGAAAACAACCTTCTTATACGAATGTCACTGTTGACGGAATACAGAAAGCAGAGCTGAGAGAAATTTCAGCCTATCATATGGCTGACTTTACTTTAAATAAAACCATCAATAAATACCTGAAGATCAATGCCGGCGCGAGAAATCTATTTGATGTAACCAGGCTCCGAACTAAAGGTCCAGCTGCCGGGCCCCATACCGGGGCTGGGAGCAATCTGTTTGGCTTTGGCCGGTCTTATTTTCTGGGCTTAACGATGCATTGGTCAAAAAAATAATAACAACTAAAAAAACATAGCATGAAAAAAATTTTCCATTTCCTTTTGATCATCTCTTTGGCAACTGCAGCAACTTCCTGCAAGAAGTCGGATCCACCTCTGCCAGATAATACTGTCGGTTTTGAAGCAGATAAACTTGGAATCGAAGCCGCGGCAACAGAAACCGTAGTGAAGATCAACTTATCAAGGGCCTCTTCTGCTGCAATACCCCTGACTGTGAACCTGAATAATGCAGGATTAAGTTATGGCTTGGAGTATACCACAGAGCCGGCTGCAACAAACAATAGTTTGTCTTTAACCATCCCTGCCGGAGGAACAACGGTCTCTTTCAAAGTTAAAAAAGTGGCCAATGCCGTGATTAACGGAACAGAAACGATAGATTTTACCATCAGTGCTGCCGGAAATCCGATTGTATTGGGAACTATAGTGAAGACGCAGCTGAGTTTTAGTGCCATCACATCTGAAGGTTCCCGTCTGACTTTAAAAGGAATTGCAGGCAGTGAGGCCGGAAGCGGGGCGCTAAACTCTGTGTTCGTAGACCTGAGCAGTAATTCTATGGTCAATGTAAAAAGGGATTCATGGGTTCTTGGATTTGCATCCGGAACAGATTTCAGGGTGAAGCTGAACAATACCAATGGAACTTCGGCAATTAAACTGAATGCTAAAACTGATTTAAATGCGGTAACTGCTACTGATGTGGTTTTAAATGATCTGGCGATTAAACTGGGTACACCGGAATCGGGAACAGAAAAGCCATTTGTAAATATTGACAATGTATATGGTGATGTGACTAAAGACATCATTGCTTCTGTTTCGGCAACGGATGCAGAGAACAAAGTTTACATCGTAAACCCCGCAGGAGGAAGTCATTCTTCTACTTTATCATTGGATAATTTATTTAAAATCCGTGTTCTTCGTAAAGGAAATGGATATGTATTACAATATGCGAAATTGAAAGAAACTACTTTCAAAACACTGGATATCACTAAAGATGCAGCGAATAACTTCGTATTCATCACTTTTGATGAGGTAGCTAAAACAGTAAGTGTGGAGCCTTCAAAAGCAAAGTGGGACTTTGTATGGACCTGGTCGGTATACTACGGATTAATGGGGACAGCTCCATATCCTTACGGATTCTCTGACGTAGTATTTGTAAATAATTTAGGCGGTGCTCAGGCAGCGCAGATTGCGACCTCAACAGTGGCTTACGCTGATTACAAGGAAAGCAATATCGCAGGCACAACATTTAAGGCAGAAAGAAATGTAATTGGATCAGACTGGCGTTCAACCAGTCCGGCAACAGGTGTTAAGACAGATCGTTTTTATGTCATTAAAGACGCTTCAGGAAATGTATATAAACTGAGGTTCATATCAATGGGCGCAGGCGACGCAGGAAAACGCGGAGAGCCGGTGATTGAATATGCACTCGTTAAGAAGGGCTAAAATTTGGTTAGTTTAGGTTGAAGGATGCTTCCGGTGGATGCCGGAAGCTCCTCTTTTTATCAAATAAAGCCGGTTTACTAAAATTATCGCAATGAGATATAAATGGATGATATTATTTTGTACAGCAGCAGTTGGGCTTTCGGCCTGCAACGCCGGTACAGATAAAATAAATAAGAACCAGTTACCTGATAGCATAAAAATTGTTTCCCTGAACGGAACAGTAAGTGAGATTGTGGCAGAACTGGGTCTGGAGAAAAATATTGTAGGGACAGATATTACCAGCAATTATCCGGAGAGCCTGAAAAGCAAGCCTAAAATAGGACATAACCGGAGAATCAATGCGGAAGGTGTGTTATCCCTACAACCCAATATCGTGTTAGGAATTGCCAAAGAAGTCAGTCCTCAACTGGCCGCTCAGTTCAGAAGTTCCGGAATCAGGTTGATTCTTTTTAACCAGGAATTTACTGCGCAGGGAACTAAAGACCTGATCCGTGCCGTAGGGGATAGCTTACACCATACGGTTAAGGTAGACTCTTTGACTAAAGTCTTTGAAACAGAGCTGGCAGGAGCTCAAAAGCAAATCAACAATCCAAGGAAACCTAAGGTGTTGTTCATCTATGCCCGTGGTACAGGTACCATGATGGTTGGTGGAACAGGAACACCGGTAGAAAAGGTGATTGAACTTGCGGGAGGAACAAATGCCATCACTGAATTTACAGAATACAAGCCCCTGACTTCGGAAGCCCTGGTGAAAGCAAACCCTGATGTCATCCTTTTATTTGACGACGGACTGGAAAGTTTAGGTGGAGCGAAAGGATTGTCGGGAGTACAGGGCGTCTCGCAAACGAATGCCGGAAAGACTAAAAAATTTATAACGATGAACGGTGAGTTGCTCACCAGTTTTGGGCCGCGTTTAGGACAGGCTGTAACAGAATTAGCAGAGAAGATAAAGTGATCAGAAACACAGGGTATATCCTTTTAATTTTAACCATCATCCTGGTGCTGACCATGATGATTTCTTCTTGTATAGGTGCCGTACAAATCAGCTTTTCTGAACTGATTTCTATCATTTCCTATCACACGGGGTTATCGGAACACCAAAATTTTGAACCTCAGCAGGCAGCGGTGTTGCTAAACCTGAGGTTACCGAGGATTTTATTGGGAGGGCTAATTGGTGCTGCATTGGGGATTTCCGGTGCTGCAATCCAGGGACTCTTCCGCAACCCGCTTGCCGAACCAGGATTAATAGGGATTTCCTCCGGGGCTACCTTATTTGCGGTAATTATGATTGTGCTGGAAACAAAATTCTTTAAAGAACTGACCGGTCTTGTTGGCTTTTATGCCTTATCCATTGCTGCTTTCATTGGTGCAGGATTAACAACTGCGCTTGTTTACCGGATGGCGATGAGGAATGGGAAAACGATCATCACCACCTTATTACTAGGTGGAATTGCGATTAATGCATTGGCAGGGGCTTTTACGGGCCTGCTTACCTATATGGCAACTGACGCACAGCTGCGGAACATCACATTCTGGAGTCTGGGAAGCTTAGGTGGAGCAAGCTGGCCTACAGTGACGACCCTATTGCCCTTTGTACTGATTCCGATATGCGGACTGCCCTTTCTTGCAAAATCATTAAATGCCCTGGCTTTGGGCGAATCCCAGGCCATGCATATGGGGGTTAATGTAAAGATGGTTAAACGAATGATTATTGGACTGGCTACAATGGCGGTAGGTGCTTCTGTAGCGGTTGCGGGGATGATTGCTTTTATAGGGCTGATTATTCCACATATTTTACGGATGACTTTTACAGCGGATCACAGACTGGTAATTCCGGGGGCTGCGATTCTAGGAGCAGCATTGCTGACGCTTGCAGATCTGATTGCCAGAACAGTGGTAGCTCCGGCAGAACTGCCGATAGGGATATTAACGGCCATGATTGGCGCACCCGTGTTTATATATATCATCATTACTGAAAGAAATAAAAATAACCCATAGATGATCAAAGTTAGAGAGCTGAGCTATAAGGCAGGAGGTAAGAAGCTATTGGATAACCTGAGCTTTGATGCTCATAAAGGAGAGTTGCTGGCCATATTGGGTGCTAATGGGGCTGGTAAAAGTACGCTCATGAAATTGCTTTGCCGGGAGATCAAACCTTTCCAGGGAACGATCGTGATCAATAATAAAGAATTAAACAATTACAGGCTGGAAGACCTGGCCAGGACAAGGGCCGTTTTGTCGCAGCACAATACGATCTCTATTTCTTTTCAGGTCAATGAGTTGGTGCTTATGGGCAGGTATCCCCATTTTCAGCAAAAACCAACAGCAGCAGATTTTAAAATCGTAAATCAGGTCATGGAAGAGACCGGGATTACTCATCTTGCTTCCAGCGATTACAATACCCTTTCTGGCGGGGAACAGCAAAGGGTACAGCTGGCAAGGGTCATTGCCCAGATTTACGATAGTCCCAATGCCTGTCTGTTCCTGGATGAACCGACCAATGGGCTTGATTTGCAATACCAGCAACAGATTATGGAACTGTCCCGCTCGCTCGCAGACCGGGGTTATTGTGTCATCTGTATTTTACACGACATCAATTTTGCATCAAGATTTGCAGACCGCATACTGATGCTCAAAAACGGTAAGAAGGTGGCAGAAGGGTTACCGGTAGAGGTGATCAGCTGCGAACATATACAGGAAACATTCAGCATAAAGGTAAAGCTGATGGAATGTGAAGGTTATAACTGTCCATTAGTGGTGCCGGCAACAATATTAAAATAAATCAAATTATGGAAAAGACATTAGATTTGAAAAGTCAGTGGGCGGCATTTAAGGCCGATCAGCCAAAAGTGAGAATCAGAGATGCAGCCAGGCAGCTTGGAACTTCCGAAGCCGCACTGATCGCAACTACGGTAGGCGAATCTGCAATCCGTTTGCAGGAGCAGTTTCCGGAAATTCTGAAAGAAATAGAAGGCTTAGGCTATGTGATGGCTTTAACGCGTAATGACCACTGTGTACATGAGCGTAAAGGGGGCTATAAAAAGGTGTCTTTTCGCGGATCCATCGGTCTGGCTGTTAATCCTGATATCGACCTTCGTCTGTTCATGAACCACTGGGCATTTGGCTTTGCGGTAAATGAAAATGAAAGAAAAAGTCTGCAGTTTTTCGGAAAAGATGGTGCTGCAGTACATAAAATTTACCTGACTGATCGTAGCGATGAGTCTGCTTATCAGACTTTGGTTGCTACATATACTGCGGAAAACCAATATACCCCTTTAGCATTTGCTGATGCAAAATCTCCCGCTGCAGAACTTCCTGATGCAGAGGTAGAGGTGTTGAATTTTAAGCAGGCATGGCTTGATTTAGAGGATACTCATGATTTTCATGGTTTATTGAATACTTATGGACTGACCAGGACCCAGGCACTTCGTCTGGCGCCGGAAGGGCATGCTATTCAGATTACTTTAGCGTCGCTGAAAGCAATGTTGCATAAAGCTTCTGAACAGGATCTGGAGATTATGGTCTTTACGGGAAGCATTGGTTGTATTCAGATTCATACCGGATTGGTGAAAAAAATCATGGAAACCGGGCCATGGTTCAATGTGATGGATCCTGAATTTAACATGCATTTAAGAATGGATGGGATTGCTTCCATTTGGTTAGTAAAAAAGCCAACAAAAGATGGGATCGTAACGAGTGTAGAAGTTTTTGATTCCGAGGGAAATATTATCGTACAGTTTTTTGGAAAACGTAAGCCAGGAATTCCGGAAGACGAAAACTGGCGGTCAATTACAAATGAATTAGCTGTTAAAGGCTAAAAGATCTATAACCAGTGAGGTGTTGCTGGGGTTTAGGTGTGTTTTAAGCGTCGGATTAGGCCCCGACGCTTTATTTTTTATCGGTTTATTTGAAGGTATTAAACTTTCCAAAAACACCAAGAGGTAACTTTATTCCGGAGGTGGCCTGTAAGAACAGTTCTCCTGTTTCCAGGTTTTTTACCTGAGGGAAAGATGTTTTAATCAGGTTCTCTACAATCACTGAAGAAAATCCTAAGGAATACGTATTCAGGATTAAGAAGTGTTCTTCTTCATCCAATAACTGCACAACATCCTGCATCATTTCCTGAATGTGATCTTCCAGTTTCCATTTCTCTCCATTTGGACCATGTCCAAATGCAGGAGGATCTAAGATAATTCCGTTATATTTTTTACCGCGTTTTAATTCTCTTTTCACAAACTTTAAAGCGTCTTCTACTACCCAGCGGACATCTTTAAGGCTAGATAATTCCTGGTTTTCATTGGCCCAGTTTACCACCTGTTTGATCGAATCTACGTGTGTGGTATCTGCGCCGGCAGCTTTTGCAATAAGTGAAGCTGCACCGGTATAAGCAAAAAGATTGAGCACTTTTGGAACTGGAGTTTTGAATCTCCTGACACAGGAAGAGATATAATCCCAGTTTACTGCCTGCTCAGGGAAAACACCTACATGTTTGAAAGAGGTGAGTCCTAAACGAAGGTTGATGCTTACTTCTTCATTTTTATAGTTTACATTCCACCGGTCTGGCAGATGTGCCGAGCTTTTGATCCATTCACCAGTGGTTGCTGAGCGTCCTTTGAACCGGATATGGGTTGCTTTTTTCCATTCCTGTTCAGAAAGGACCTTTTTCCATACTGCCTGAGGCTCAGGTCTGCACAACACGAGGTTGCCAAAGCGTTCTAATTTTTCAAAATCACCACAATCAATCAACTCATAATCTTTCCAGTGTGTGGGTGTTAACAGGCTTATCATAAAAATATGGGTATTTAAAATTTGTCTTTTGCAGCTTTCATAAAGCGGCTTGCAAAAACAAAATCATTTAGTTCTTGAATATCAGTATGGGCGATCTCTTTGTTTGATCCTTCCCAGAATTTTTTTCCTTCGTGTAAGAATAGGATGTAATCACCAATTCCCATCACTGAGTTCATATCATGGGTTACTACGATGGTGGTGGTGTTGTACTCTTCTGTCAGCTCTTTGATGAGCTCATCAATCACGATCGAGGTTTTGGGATCCAGCCCGGAGTTGGGCTCATCCACAAAAAGATATTTAGGGTTCATGGCAATTGCGCGGGCAATTCCTACACGCTTTTTCATCCCTCCGGAAAGCTCGGCCGGGAAAAGTTTATTTTTTCCACTCAGGTTTACCCGCTCCAGACAGAAATTTACACGATCCAGTTTTTCTTTACGTTTCTGATCGGTAAACATATTTAAAGGGAACATGATATTTTCTTCTACCGTCATGGAATCAAAAAGTGCTGATCCCTGAAAAAGCATGCCGATCTCTTTTCTGATCTCAATCTTCTCCTCAAAGTTCATGGTCGTAAATTCACGGCCATCGTATTCTACACTTCCTTTTTCAGGATGATGTAAACCAATCATACACTTTAAAAGCGTCGTTTTTCCGGAACCGGAGCCACCGATAATCAGGTTGGTTACACCGGGTTTAAACTGTCCTGAAATTCCTTTTAAAACTTCATTTTCTCCGAATGATTTGTAAATATCCTTGATTTCGATCATAGTAATAACTGGGTTACGATGTAATCACATGCCAGAATAGTAATACAACTTACTACAACGGCTCTTGTACTTGCCTGTGCTACTTCCAGTGCTCCGCCTTTCACATAAAATCCTTCATAGGCAGGAACAGAGGTAATGATGAAACCAAAAACGAATGCTTTTACCAGGGCAACAACGATGGTATAAGGGTTAAAGTCTGTGGTAATCCCCTGTACATACTCAGCAGCAGAAACAGCTCCTGACAACGTTCCTCCGATATATCCGCCACCGATACTCAATACCATTGATAAGATCACCAATAAAGGGACCATGGTAATTCCTGCAAGTACTTTTGGCAGGATCAGGTATCCGGGAGAATTGATTCCCATTATTTCCAGAGCATCAATCTGTTCACTCACGCGCATGGTGCCAATTTCTGAGGAAATGGCAGATCCGATTTTACCAGCCAGTACAATTGCGGTAATGGTTGGACTAAGCTCCAGGATACTGGAGTCACGGTTTACAGAACCAATAATGGTTTTAGGGATAAAATCACTAACAAGCTGAAAGGCAATCTGCAAGGTCATTACCGCTCCGATAAAGGTAGAAATGATGGCGATCAGGCCGATAGAGCCAACGCCGATAAAGTCCATTTGCTTAAAAATAGCCTTTATATATATACTTAACTTTTCCGGCTTTCTGAATACAGCCTTCAGTAAAAGGATGTATCTGCCAAAATTGGTGAAATTCATTTAATGAAAAATTAGCTATGGTAATAATGCAATAATACTACAAAGAAACAACAAAAATTGTTGTGACATTCTTTATTTATTAAATAATTATTTCGCTTACCGGGTGTTTTGTCCTGTTTTAACTGGTCAAATGACTATAGAGTATATGGCATTTTACGTAATATTGCTGCCAAATTGAGATAAAATGAATGCTGTAATCACAGGTGCTACCAGAGGAATCGGGAAAGCCATCGCTATTAAACTGGCGGAAAACGGATATGATCTTGCGGTTTGTTCCAGAAATGAAAATGAACTGGCTGCTTTGAAAAAAGAATTGAAATATACCGGGACTAATGTATTCACTTATGTGACAGACCTGGGGAGTAAAGAAGCGATATATAAATTCTGTGCGTCCGTACAGCAGCAGATGCCGGAACTGAATGTTTTGGTGAACAATGCCGGTGTTTTTTTACCGGGAATGCTCCTGGATGAGGCCGATGATTCCCTGGAGAAACAGCTGGATCTGAACCTTTTGGCTCCTTATTATCTTTCTAAATACTTTGGTAAAATGATGCGTAAACAGCAATCCGGGCATATTTTTAACATTTGCTCTGTTGCCAGCAAAGAAATTGTAGCAAATGCAGGGAGTTACAGTGTAACTAAATCGGCCTTGCTCAGTCTTAATGATGTATGCAGAGGGGAGTTAGCTGAATACAACGTTAAAGTAACGGCCATTTTGCCGGGATCAACATTGACCTCATCATGGGAAGGAACAGAAATTCCTGCTGAGCGTTTTGTACAACCGGAAGATATTGCCAATACCTTATACACTATTTTAAACTTAAGTAATGGTGTAAATGTTGATGAAGTAACCCTGAAGCCAATACAGTTTTAAAGAAAAAATAAATAAAGAAAAGGAGGATAGTATTATGGACAAGCGATTATTTAGAAACGAGCACGACAAAGTAGTAGCAGGCGTTTCATCGGGAATTGCAGAGTATATGGAGGTTGATGTAACCATAATCAGGCTGTTGTTTGTACTCTCCACTATATTTTTGGTGGGTACAGGGATATTGGTATATCTTGTGATGTGGATTGTTGTTCCGGTAAATAATGACCCGGCAGCAAGATTCTCGAGATTCAACGAATTTTATAAAGGACAGAAAAACAATCCGTTTAACTCACCAAACGCGTTTACGCAACCACAAAATACAGCTGAACCTACAGGAACCCCTGCTGGTTCTTCCACAGGATGGACTTCGTCGACCGTAGACGAGGATCCTTTCAAAGCAAGTCCTAAGGTGGAAGAATTTGGTAAACCTTTTCAGAAAAGCAACAATGAAACCGGAAGGACGGTCGGTGGTCTGTTCCTTTTAGTAATCGGAATCTACTTTCTGATGAATGAGTTCAACATCATTCCGTTCTGGTTTAGCCTGGGCAAATTATGGCCATTGGTTTTTGTAGCTATCGGAGTGAGCTTCATCATGAAAGGGAAAAACAAGAACGCATGGGAAACCTGGAAAAGTCAGCAGGAACAAGCTAATGCAGGAACTCAGTTTAACAGCTCAACGGATCCGGGAGCTCCCGTGAACCCTGTAAACCCGGTAAGTCCTGAAGCAGGTTCACCTTCAGTGAATCCGGAACCAGGTTCAGGTACTGATACCCCTGCAGACGACAGGTTTACTAAACATGACAATTAAAAATCTAAATCTATACAGATGAAAACGGATAGAATTATATGGGGTATTATACTGTTGTTTATCGGCGGTGTGCTCCTTCTCGAAAACTTTAATATTATTGATTTTTACTGGCGTAGCGTATTTCGCTTCTGGCCTATATTTCTGATCATTGCCGGTGTAAATATTCTGTTCAGCAGAAATAAATCACAGGTAGGGGGGATGGTTTCTATCGGTGTTCTGGTGATTACCTTATCCATGTTGTTTATCAAAGGACAACAAGTACCTGAAAGCAGAGAACGTTGGTTAGGTGACCGCATTAAAGAGGACATCAACTCCGAAGAAAATTATGAAGAACTTCATTTTTCGGAGCCGTATGCAGATTCTTTAGCTAAAAAGGTCATGCTGAATATTTCCGGTGGAGGAACTTCCTTCGAGTTAAAAGGCGAAACCGATAGTCTGATTTCAGCTGACGTTCAGAAAAGAGCGGGAGTGTTTTCTTTGCAAAATGTAGTAACGGACAGCCTGAGTACCCTGACTTTTAAAATGAAAGGGAAATCAGGATGGTCGATGGGTGAAGGGGGGAACGATGTAGACCTGAGGTTAAACAAGAATCCGGAATGGGATATTCATATGAGTATGGGTGCCGGAGAAGTGGATTTCGATTTTTCAGAATACAAAGTGCGTACTTTTAATTTTGATGGAGGTGCAGCTGCACTGGACATTAAGGTTGGTGACCTGCTTCCCATCACTGATGTGAATGTAAAAACAGGTGTGGCAGATGTTAAAATCAATGTTCCTAATGCATCAGGATGTCGCATTAAAACTAAAACAGGACTTTCTGCGAAAGATTTTAACGGATTTACCAAATTGAAAGACGGAGTATACGAAACGCCAAATTACAGCACTTCCACTAAAAAAATATTTATCAATTTGGATGGAGGATTGAGTAACTTTGAAGTGAAGCGTTATTAAGCGCTAAATTTCATTAGCATATAAACATTTAGTAATGGAAAGTCCTGTTAAAGGAGAATATACAGTTGTCATTAACGGAAAGCCTACAGGCCCTTATCCATTAACATCACTACAAAGCTTAGACATCCTTCCGGGAACTTTTGTGAGAAAACCTGGGATGGACGATTATAAAGAAGCTCACGAGTTCCCGGAACTTCGTGAGCTTCTTGGTTTTACT
This sequence comes from Pedobacter steynii, assembly GCF_001721645.1. Classification (NCBI taxonomy): domain Bacteria; kingdom Pseudomonadati; phylum Bacteroidota; class Sphingobacteriia; order Sphingobacteriales; family Sphingobacteriaceae; genus Pedobacter; species Pedobacter steynii. The sequence goes on from NZ_CP017141.1 coordinate 2,193,470, forward strand.
TATAGCAAGACTGCACCTCAGTACTTTGCTTCTTTTGATCAGCGTTTGCTGGCTTCAGTTATAGATTATTTCTTTATTACCATTGGTTATACCATCCTGGTATTGATGAGTTTCCTCTTTTTAGGAGATAAAAATGAAAGGATTGCTGCGGCTGTAATTGGCTTGCCGATTGTGCCGGTTGTTAAATTCTTTTATAGCAGTATTGCCGAAGCTTCCATCAAACAGGCCACTATAGGAAAATCATTACTGGGGATCAAAGTGACCAATATGGAAGGAAACCCAATCAGCCTGAGCAATTCCTATGGTAGGAATGCGGCAAAAATACTATCGGTACTTCCTGTCTTCTTTGGTTACCTGTATAGTTTCCTAAACCGGAAGCAGCAATGTTTTCATGACCTGATTGCGGACACACTGGTGACTAAGGAGAGGCTGATATAATAAACATAATCTTTATCTTTGCATCGTATTTGCACCCTAAACTGATGGAAGAGGTATTTGTTCAAAAAGAGTTAAATGGTGGATATTGCAATAGCTTAACGCAATATTCGAGGTTCCTGACCCGCGAGGTAAACATAGGTGATATCCCTATGGGAGGCTTAAATCCGATCCGGATCCAGTCTATGACTACCACAGATACGATGGATACTATAGGCACCGTTGAGCAAACCATCCGAATGGTGAATTCAGGCTGCGAATATGTACGAATCACAGCGCCAAGCATTAAAGAAGCTGAAAATCTGGCCAATATCAAGAAAGAACTGCTTTTTCGAGGATACAAAGTTCCGCTGGTAGCAGATATCCATTTTACCCCAAATGCGGCAGAATCTGCGGCAAGAATTGTAGAGAAAGTAAGGGTTAATCCGGGCAACTACGCAGATAAGAAACGTTTTGAAAATATAGAGTATACCCAGCAAGCCTACCAGGCGGAGCTGGAAAGGATTTATAATAAATTTACCCCTTTAGTTAAAATCTGTAAAGAATACGGTACAGCCATGAGAATTGGTACCAACCATGGTTCTTTATCAGACCGGATCATGAGTCATTATGGAGATACGCCAAGAGGAATGGTCGAATCGGCTATGGAGTTTATCCGTATGTGCGAGGATCAAAATTACTATAACCTGGTGATCTCTATGAAAGCCTCCAATACCCAGGTGATGGTTCAGGCGTATCGCCTGCTCGTTGCTACAATGGTTAAAGAAGGGATGAATTATCCTTTACACCTGGGAGTAACAGAGGCTGGTGACGGAGAAGATGGTCGTATCAAATCTGCAGTCGGTATCGGTACCTTATTAGAAGATGGCCTTGGAGATACCATCAGGGTATCTCTTACGGAAGATCCGGAGTTTGAAGCGCCTGTAGCGAAAGCACTGGCCTTAAGGTATGAAAACAGAGCAGTAGCCTCTGATGTCGCTCCTGAACAGGAAAAAATCAGGATACAGGATTTGCCATATCAGCCTTACGAATACAACCGCAGGCAAACGAATCCAGTACAACATATCGGCGGACATCATCATCCTGTGGTGATGTTGGATGTATCAAAAGAAAATTTAAAAGATCCTTACTTCTTAGGTGCCGTGGGTTATAAATATAGTGCCGGATTGGACAAATACAATATGGCTGATCAGGCCTGTGATCTGGTTTACCTGGGTGATGGGCTTCCGTCCTTCTCCTTTCCGGGAAATCTGAAGCAGATCTATAACCACCAAACCTGGCTTAGCCTTAAAGATAAAAATAACTGTCACCCTTTAATTAGTTTCTCTGCATATGAAAATACAGCCCTAAAGGATGAAGAGCTGAATCTGGTAAGTATAGATGCTGTTGAGGCATTAAATGCCAACCTGGAAATTCTTAAGGAAAATGTAGTGTTGGTTTTGGAGACCAATTCCCTGCATGGAATGGCTGCACAAAGAGAATTCTTTATCAAATTGATAAAAAATAATCTCCAGGTTCCGGTCATCATCAAAAGAAACTACCCCGATCTCGATGCGGATGATTTAATGTTGTACGCGGCAACCGATCTTGGGGCGCTCTTTACCGATGGACTTGGTGATGGAATATGGATCAATGCTGCGGAAACAGTTGGCCTTCCTTTAATAAACTCTACCAGTTTCGGAATCTTGCAGGCTACCCGAACCCGGATTTCTAAAACGGAATACATCTCTTGTCCAAGCTGCGGACGAACGTTATTCGACCTTCAGGAAACCACTCAGTTGATCCGCTCCAGAACCGATCATTTAAAGGGGATTAAAATTGGAATCATGGGCTGCATTGTGAATGGCCCGGGCGAAATGGCAGATGCTGATTATGGTTATGTTGGTACGGGGCCTGGAAAAATCACGTTATACCGCGGTAAAGAAGTGGTGAAGAAAAACGTAGGGGCAGAACGGGCGCTGGATGATCTGATTGACCTGATCAGAGAAGATGGAAACTGGGTTGAGGTTAAATAACCAATCCGATTTGTATTGTCACAATTCTGTGTATATAAGTTAGTTATTACCTTTCTAACTCTCTTTCTTATATTTTTTTTCAGCATCTTAGAGTTCTAAAAACCTTATTGATCATGAAAAAAATATTTGTATTAACCTTGTTTGTGAGCTTATTCACATTAGTAACCGCGTCTGCACAGGAAAAGAAGAAAGCAAGTCCTCCGGCAAGCGTAAAAGAAACCACCAGTTCTGGTACTACTATAAGCATTGACTATAGTCAGCCTTCTGTAAAAGGAAGAACTATAGGTGTAGAAATTGCTCCTTTTGGTAAGGTATGGCGTACCGGCGCAAATGAAGCCACAGCATTTGAAGTTAGTAAAGCCGTAAAAGTTCAGGGGAAAGATCTTCCTGCAGGCAAGTATGGTTTATATACCATTCCTGGAGAAAAAGAATGGACCATTATCTTCAACAAAACCTGGAAACAGTGGGGAACGAACTATACCGAAGCTGATGACGCACTACGCGTGGTGGTAAAACCAGGAAAAGCAACCACACCAACAGAACAAATGACCTTTAAAATTGAAAAATCAGGTAAAGTAAATTTGTTATGGGGTACAACTGTGGTAGCCTTTACTGTAAAGTAAGCAGAAAAAAGAGATATGTTATGAAAAGGCCTAGGAATTTTGCCCTCCTTCAGGGCAAAGGTTCCAGCCTTTGAATAATCTATCTCTTTTTTATGTAATAACTTTTTAATGTGATCATTTCTCCAAAAATGCCAATGTTCGCTCACATACCTGTTTCAAATGAGCAGGTAACTCCGATTCTTTATATGGATGTGAAGCCCCGAAAACATGGTTTGCTCCCTCAATCTTGTATATCTCTGCTTTCAACTGCTTTTGAGCTAATTCCTGTGCTACTGCAAACTTTACATTCACATCCTCATCACCATGTATAATCAGCCAGGGTATACTTACCCGTTTTGCCGCGTCTAAAATGTCAAATGCTTCTTTGTGGGCTTTAAAATCAGCCAGCAAAGTACTATTTAAAGGCATTTTTTCTTTTGTGCGTGCATTCTCTACGAATATCTGTCCTGTCTTTTCCCATTCTTCTTCCTGATCAGTTTTCCATAAACTGGAGAAATCGGCGATTGCAGCCCAGGTAATCAGCTTGCTGATCCTGGAATCATTGGCCGCCTGAAGAATCGCTAAGCCACCCCCGCGACTATGGCCAATTAAATAGATCGATGCCTGTGGGTAATGCAAATTTGCATACTCAACAATATCATTCAGATCTCTCAGTTCTTTACTCACCGTATTCGATGCAAAAGCTTCGAGGTCGGTCACATCCTTTAAGTTTTCAGGCCTAACCCCGCTGTGTGACAGGTTAAACTTCAAATATCGGTACCCTTTTTCTGCAAAATAACCGGCAACCAGATGATGAGCACCCCAATCTTTGAAACCTTTGAAGCCATGAACAAAAATTATTAAGGCTTGATTTGTGTGTTTATCGTCATAAGTACAGTCGCCAATAATGAGTTTGCCTGAGGAACCTTTTAATGTAAACTGCTCGTTTATAATCATATATATAAATTTAAAAGGTGTTTAACCTATATAACAAACATAAAGGAAAGATGTTTAGACAAGTGTTTCATTATTTGAAATCGTTCTAAATAGCTCTTAATTACTCCATAATGACAGTGAAATAACGTTCGGTTGTTACTTTTGTTACGCTAAAAATAAACAGGGATACGACATTTTGGAATATTTAAAGATCATTGCTTTTACGCATAAACATATTGACCTAAAAGCATTGGGTAAATTGGTGATATGTGAGCAGACATTAGACGACAGGTTGAGAAACATTCAATCGGAGTTAGGTGTTAAAGAAATATTCTACATGGGGACCTGCAACAGGGTCGAGTTTGTATTCACTTCCGATCATAAGCTAGACAAGCCATACATCACCCGTTTTCTTACGGTATTGAATATGGGATTACCCGAAGAGTATATGGATAAGTTTGTAGAGAACGTTTCTGTATATGAACAGGGAGAAGCTTTCAATCACCTGTTAAGAACTTCCTGCTCATTGGAGAGTCTGGTAGTGGGGGAGAAAGAGATTCTGGCTCAAGTCAGAAAGGCTTACGAAACTTGTCGCATTGCGGGATTCACGGCAGATTATATGCGGATGATCATGAACCGTGTGGTAAAGACGGCAAAAGAAGTATACACTCATACCAACATTTCCAAGAACCCAGTTTCCATTGTTTCTTTAGCTTATCGTAAGCTGCGCGACCTTAAAATGTGCGCCAATTCCAGACTCCTGATTATCGGTGCTGGTGAGACCAACAAAAACATTGCTCAGTATCTTAAAAAACATAAATACTCCAATTTCTCCATTTTCAACAGATCATTAGAAAATGCAGAGGTGTTGGCCAAAGAATTAAACGGTACCGCATATCCGCTTACCGAACTGGAAAATTACAACCAGGGATTTGATGTCATTATTACCTGTACAGGTGCTACTGAACCCATCATTACTAAAGAAATCTACACTAAACTTCTTAATGGAGAAACCGGTAAAAAGGTAATCGTTGATTTAGCGATCCCTAATGACACTGCTGCTGAAGTGGTAGCAGAATTCCCCATTCATTTTATAGAAGTTGAATCTCTTAAAGAGATTGCCCGCAAAAATATTCAGGAACGTTATGATGAGCTGGTAAACGCCGAGCACATTATAGAAGAAAATATCAAGGACTTTGAATTGGTATTACGTCAACGCAAAATAGAGATTGCGATGAGTGCGGTTCCTCAGAAAATCAAGGAAATTAAGCATACTGCTATCAATGGTGTCTTTGCCGACGAGATCAACGGTCTTGATGAAAACTCAAGATTGGTATTGGAAAAAGTGATGAATTACATGGAAAAAAAATGCATCAGTGTTCCAATGGTTATGGCAAAGGAGATATTGGTAAAGAATAGCTAAATTTGCGGAAAAATTAGCATTAACGTGAAAAGACTTATTATCGGTACAAGAGGCAGCGACCTGGCTTTATGGCAAGCCAACTTCATTAAGGACAAACTTGCAGAGATTGGTGCTGAAGCCGAATTGAAGATCATCAAGACTCAGGGAGATAAGATTTTAAACCTTCGGCTGGACAAGCTGGAAGGAAAAGGATTCTTTACCAAAGAGCTTGAAGAGGAACTTTTAGGTGGTACCATCGATATAGCCGTACATTCTCATAAAGATTTGCCTACTACACACCCTGCAGGACTAACCATTGCAGCAGTAACAGAACGTGAAGATCCTTCCGAGTTGTTGCTGATCTTGAAAGACTGTGTAGACATCAAGCAAAAACTTTCCCTGAAAACGGGAGCTATGGTGGGCACATCCTCTAACAGACGTAAAGCACAAATGCTTTCTCTGCGCTCAGACCTGAACATCGAAGATTTAAGGGGTAATGTACCTACCAGAATTCAGAAACTTAGAGACGAAAATTATGATGCGATTTTATTGGCTAAAGCTGGTGTAAACCGTCTGAATATCGATTTGTCGGAGTTTCATGTTGAGGTGGTGGATACTACAGAACTGGTTCCTGCTCCTGCACAAGGTGCTTTGGCAATTCAGATCAGGGAAAACGATAAAGAGTTATCCGATTTGTTGCAACAGTTAAACCATCAGGAAACGATTGAAGCAATTGGCGTGGAACGGAAGGTGTTAAACCTGTTTGAAGGCGGTTGTCATATGCCTTTAGGCTGTTACTGCAAAAAAGAAGACGGACAATATGAAATCTGGACTTCCAAAGCAGAAACTGATGAGCATTTCCCTGACCGTTTTTTCTGTCGCGTAGACAGTCTGGAAGGTGTTGCAGAACAAATTGTAGCTAAGTTTAATCCGGAAAGAAAACTACCTTCCAAGGTATTTATCTCCAGAGAAATTGGCGAACACAGTTATTTTAGAAAAGCATTAGAAAAACATAAGATAGAAATTGAAGGCAGATCGCTGATCCGTACGTTCCCGATTGTGAATGTATTGGATCCTTTTTACCTGAAACATATTGACTGGATTTTCTTTAGCAGCCGCAACAGCGTTGAATACTTCTTTAACCTGAAGCCTTTATTGTCCAAACACATGAAGTTTGGCGTAGCGGGAAGGGGTTCTGAAGATTCTTTAAGAAAAGCAGGGCACCTGGCGGATTATGTTGGAGAAGGTGGTGACATTGATGAGGTAGCTGAGGCATTTGCAGAGCTGGTAGCCGGAAAAACAGTTTTGTTTCCAAGGGCACAAGATTCTTTATTAAGCATCCAGAAAGCATTAAAGGAAGACACCAAGGTGGTTGATCTCCCTATTTATGAGACGGTTATTGAAGAAGATGTAGATCAGACTTATGCAGATGTATTGATCTTCACCAGCCCTTCCAATGTTGACGCTTATTTTGTAGAAAACTTATTAGAGCCTGAACAGCAGGTTATTGCTATCGGAAATTCAACAGGAAAGAAATTTGACGAGATGGGTGTAAAATACATCCAGCCTTATTCTCCTGATGAGATCGGATTGGCGGAAGCTGTTTTCGGAATAGATATAAAACAATAAAATAAATAGATATGGTGCACCGTCCGCGTAGATTGAGAAAAAATCCTGTAGTGAGGGAAATGGTAGCTGAAACGAGGTTATCTAAAGATATGTTCATTTATCCGTACTTCATTGTACCGGGGAAAAATGTAATTCATCCTTTAGATGCAATGCCGGGTATCAGTCATTTTTCTGAGGATACTTTATTGAGCGATGTGGAGAAAGGATTGAAGCTTGGTGTAAACAAGATCATGCTTTTTGGTGTTGGAGACGAGAAATCTGAGGATGCATCCTCTGCTTATCAAGACCATTCTTTGGTTCCTTCGGCAGTTCGTCTGTTAAAGAAGAACTTCGGAGAAGACCTTTATATTGTAACTGATGTTTGTGTGTGTTCTTATACCACTCATGGACATTGTGGAATTTTAAAAGACGATTACGTTCAGAATGACCCTACTGTAGAGGTGATTGCCAAAATGGGGCTGACACATGCTCAGGCAGGTGCGGATATGCTGGCTCCATCAGATATGATGGATGGGCGGATTGCAGCAATGAGACAATTACTGGATGGACAAGGTTTTGTCAATACAGCGATCATGTCGCATGCTACAAAATTTGCTTCTGCTTATTACGGGCCTTTCCGTGAGGCGGCTGATTGTGCTCCAAGTAAGGGCGACAGGAAAGCTTACCAGATGGATTTCAGAAATGGAAATGAAGCTTTAAGGGAAGCATTGCTGGATGAGAGCGAAGGAGCAGATGTGTTAATGGTAAAACCGGCTCTGGCTTACCTGGATATCATGCACAACCTGAAACAACATACTGATTTGCCGATTGCATGTTATAATGTTTCCGGCGAGTACTCAATGGTTAAAGCTGCTGCAGAAAAAGGATGGATTGATGAGCAAAAAGTGGTAATGGAAACCATGCATGCCTTTGCGCGTGCCGGGGCGAGCATTATTACGACTTATCACATCAGGGATATGGTTGAAAAGAATTGGTTGTAAGGAAATAAAAAATATGTTAGAATCTTTAAAAAAAATGTTTTCAGGAAATGAAGGCGATATGCCGGTAAATACGGGCAGTAAACCTGATATTTCAAGGGAAAAGTCGGCAGAACTGTATGAAAAAGCTAAAAACTATTTTCCGGGAGGAGTAAACTCTCCGGTAAGGGCTTTTAAATCAGTATATGGCACTCCTTTGTTTATTCAAAAGGGAGATGGCTGTTTTGTATGGGATGCCGATGGAAATCAATTTATAGATTTTTGCGGTAGCTGGGGTCCGTTAATCCTGGGTCATAACCATCCGAAGGTTAGGGACAAGGTGACAGAAGTAATGCAGAATGGGATGAGCTTTGGCGCACCTACAGCTTTAGAAAATGAGCTGGCAGAACTGATCATCAAAAACAACAGATTTGTAGAGAAAATCCGTTTCACCAGTTCGGGAACTGAAGCAGTAATGTCTGCGATCAGGCTGGCACGTGGATATACGGGAAAAGATAAGATCATCAAATTTGAAGGTTGCTACCACGGACATACCGATTCTCTATTAGTAAAGGCTGGTTCGGGCCTGGTTACTTTTGGAGAAACTTCTTCCGCAGGTGTTCCTAAATCATTTGCTCAGGAAACTATTGTGATCCCTTTGAATGATAAAGAAGCACTTAAAACAGCTTTTGAGCAGTTCAAGGATCAGGTAGCAGCAGTAATTATTGAAGGCATTCCGGCAAACAACGGATTGTTGATGCAGGATGTAGAATACATCAAGTATTTAGAGAATATCTGTAAAGAAAACAAAGCCTTATTAATTTTTGATGAGGTAATTACCGGATTCAGATTAGGTTTCGAAGGTGCTGCGGCACATTATGGGGTCAAACCTGATATCGTAACTTATGGTAAGATCATTGGTGGTGGATTACCAGTTGGAATGTACGGTGCTTCTGCAGAAATCATGAGTCATATTTCTCCTGATGGAGGCGTTTATCAGGCAGGAACATTGTCGGGTAATCCGGTAGCCATGGCGGCGGGTATTGCTCAGTTAACAGAGCTGTTGCGTTCAGGTTTCTATAAAGAATTGAACAATAAAGCTTCTGAGTTTGCAGAAAGCATTCAGCGTTTTGCTACGGCAAGGAATTATAAATTAAAAGTATTCCATATCGGTTCTATCTTCTGGCTGGCATTTACAGATAAAGACAAAATCCAGTCGGCGGATGATATTGATCCTGCAAGCATGGAGAAATTTAAAGTATTGCACAGAGAATTGCTGAACAGAGGAATCTATATCGGTCCTTCAGGATATGAAGTAGGTTTTGTTTCTGCAGCACATACCAAGATAGAACTGGAGAAAGCGAAGAGAGCGATCCTGGATAGTCTTGATGTGGTTTTCAGGAATAAGTAAATTAAAAAGTATATTTATAGTATATAAAGCCAGTCACCTTGAAGAAATCAATCGTTATATTTTATTTCATGCTGCTGTACTCTTTGGTACAGCTGATCTCCTGGGGAACGCTTGTTGTAAAGCTGGAACCTTCAAGGATGGCGATGGTAATGGGAGAGGGTTCTGTATTTCTTTTCCTATTGTGCGTGGGTGCCTATTTTTTGCATCAGTCGATCAAAAAGGAAGAGCGCTTAAGAGAACAACAGCAGAACTTTCTGCTTTCTGTTACCCATGAATTGAAATCGCCGCTGGCTGCTATTAAATTATCGATACAAACCATTATCAAGCGCGACCTGGATAAAGCCAGACAAACTTCTCTACTCAACAATTCCCTAAAGGATATTGAGCGACTGGATGATTTGGTGGAAAACATGTTGCTGGCTACAAAAATTGAAAATGGTTCTTATTCCTTCCCTAAGGAAGAGTTTGATTTTTCAGAAATGGTCACTAAGATTACAGACCGTTTGCAAATCCACTCCTGTGGTTGTGAGCAGGTAATTACTTTATCAGTAAAGCCTGGGGTAAAAGTAATTGGGGATCAGTTTTCTCTTTCTTCAGTAGTGACCAATCTGGTCGAAAATGCTGTCAAATATTCAGGTCCATGTGCACATGTAGATGTCGAATTGGCGGAAAAAGGCGGGCATCCTTTTTTAAGGGTTTCAGATAGAGGTCCAGGTATTCCTGATGCAGAAAAAATGTTGATTTTTGATAAATTTTATCGCGTCGGTAATGAGAATGTAAGAAAATCAAAAGGCACCGGATTGGGCCTGTTTATTGTTAAGGAAGTATTACAAATGCACGACGCTGATATTAGCGTTAGAGATAACGTACCGCAAGGTGCTATTTTTGAAATCACATTTAGTTGATCATTATGCAACAGAAATTAAGAATACTACTGGTCGAAGATGAAGACCACTTATTAGATGCCATAAAATTAAATCTTGAACTTGAAGGATATAAAGTTCATGCCGTAAAAGACGGAAAAACCGCTTTAAAAGTTTTTAAAGAAGAACGTTTCAACCTGATCATTCTGGACGTTATGCTTCCTGAGATGGATGGGTTCCAGGTTTGTGAAACCATCAGATTGGAGAACACGGAAGTTCCTATTCTTTTCTTGACTGCCAAAAACACCAGTGAAGACCGTGTAATGGGCTTGAAAAAAGGAGCTGATGATTATCTGGTAAAACCGTTTAACCTGGAAGAACTGATCTTAAGGGTTGGTATCCTGGTAAAACGCAGCATGAAAGCAGATGACCTGAAAGAAATTAACTCTTATAAAATCGGAGATAAAACCATCTATTTCAACTCATTTGAATTGAAACAGGACGACGGAGTAATTGTTCCTTTAACTAAGAAAGAGACCATGTTATTGAAGTTGCTGATCGAACGTAAGAACGAAGCAGTATCACGTGAACAGATTCTGGAAACGGTATGGAACTATGATGTATACCCATCTACCCGTACTATTGATAACTTTATCCTGACTTTCCGTAAGTATTTCGAACCAGATCAGAAAAACCCGGTTTATTTCCATTCGATCAGAGGTGTAGGTTATAAATTCACGGATATTCATTAATGTATAACGCAAAAGGCAGGTGTGCCCTGATGGCACTCTTCGTGATTGCAGCAGGAGTATGCCTTTTTTACGATCAGATTCAACTGGCTGTTATGGCCGGTTTTTTCTTTGCCTTCGTGATCTGGAGCCATTTCAAGCACAGTTCCATTTTGCTGGCTTCCAAACATTTCAAAAACGGAGATTACGAAAAGACAGAAAAAATATTGGCAGAAGTACCTAATCCCGACCGGTTAGCCCGGAACAGGAGGGGGTACTATGAATTTATGCGCGCCAATATCGCTTTGAAAAGAGAAGATTATGATGTTGCAGAACATCATTTTCAAATTGCCAGCCGCTTTCCTCTTGGAGGAAAGAACGATAAGGCTTTTGTATTGATTCATCTGGCAAATCTAGCGCTACGGAAAAAGGATGCAGTCAGGACAAAAGCTTATATTGAAAAGGCCAAAGAGCTGGCCGTAACCCCAAAGGCACAAGAGATAATTAATAAAATAGAGCAAGAAGCAAATCGCTTATAAACAAACAAATTACACATGAATACGTTATTTTTAGATGCCGCATTTTCAAAGCAGACAGAACGTCCACCGGTATGGATGATGCGCCAGGCAGGTCGTTTTATGCCTGAGTACTGGGAAATCAAAAACAAATACTCTTTCCTGGAGATGTGCAAAACGCCTGAAATTGCTGCTGATGTAACGATGTTACCTGTTGATTTGTTGGGCATTGATGCAGCTATCCTTTTCTGTGATATATTAGTCACCGGTGAGGCAATGGGCGGAGACCTGAGTTTTACTCAGGGAGTAGGTCCTAAATTTGCAAACCCGGTACGTACCGCTCAGGATATTGATAACCTGAACGTAGATGTACTGGATAAGCTGGAATATGTAGCTGATGCGATTAAAGTAATTCAGCAACGTTTAAATGGCAGCATTCCTTTGATCGGTTTTGCTGGTGCTCCGTTTACCGTAATGAGCTATCTGGTAGAAGGTGGATCATCTAAAGATTTTAAGCTGACGAAACTGCTGATGCACAATCATCCGGAACTGGCACATCGCTTATTGGCGAAGATTGCTAAAGTTACTGCAGACTATTTGAATCTTCAGATTGCAGCAGGCGTAAATGCCATCCAGATCTTTGATAGCTGGGCACTGGCTTTATCATGGAACGATTACCAGGAGTTTTCTCACCGTTATATCCAGGAAATCATTGCTAATCTGAACAGAAAAGACATTCCTGTTATTTCCTTCTGTAAAGGAAGCTCTGTATTTGCCCCAATCATGGCACAGGCAAAACCTGATGTAGTTTCTATAGACTGGAATGCAGATTTGTTGAACATTAAACAAAGCCTGCCTGCAGGTATTGCAGTTCAGGGTAATCTGGATCCACATATTTTATATGCAGATAAACCAGTGATCAAAAAGCACATCCTCCAGTTATTTGAGCGTATGCGTGGTGAAAACGGATTTATCTTTAACCTTGGTCATGGTATTATGCCTGACATTCCATTTGATAACGTAAAATACGCGATCGAAGTAGTTAAAGAATTTAGATACTAAAATATAAATGAAGGGGCTACTTTTGTAAGGTAGCCTCTTTTTAAGTTAAAATAAATACAAGCATCAATGGAATACTATCGTTACATACTCTCTGTTCATATCATCTTTATGGTAAGCTGGATGGCGGGCTTGTTTTATAGTGTTCGTTTGTTCATCTACCATGTCGAAGCAGAAGATAAGCCCGAAATAGAGCGGAATATCCTTCAAAGAGAATACGAGCGCATCGAAGCTAAGCTCTGGCATATCATTACCACTCCGGCGATGGTGCTTACCGTCGTTGCGGGAGTAAGTATGGTTTGTCTGAGTCCTGTGCTGTTGCAGACTTCCTGGTTTCACGTAAAATTGGGTTTTGTTGCATTGTTACTGATTTATCATTTCATTTGCCAGAACATCATGTATCAGCTGAAGCTGGGCAAATGCAAAACCAGCTCTTTTAAGCTCCGTTTATGGAACGAGGTCGCCACCATCCTCCTGGTGGCTATTGTCTTTACAGTTGTCCTAAAAAACGCCATAGATTGGATTTATGGTCTTGTAGGCCTGATTATATTTGCTATGGTCATTATGCTTGCTGTAAAATGGTACAAACACTACAGGAAAAAGCACGACTGCTAATCTTCCTTTTTTTTCATTATTTTTTCTTTTGCATGCAACCTTTTCGTTGTGATGTACATCTTCTATTATACCAAACAAGCAATGATTTTGACGCAGTATAAGATAGATGAACTCATGGAAGGCTGCAAAGCCGGTAAGCGGAAGATGCAGGAAGCGCTTTATCAGCAGACTGCTTCGAAGATGCTGGTCGTTTGTATGCGTTATGCAAAGGACCGGATGGAAGCAGAAGATGTATTACAGTTAGGCTATATCAAGATCTTTCAAAAGATTATCGAATATAGAGGAGATGGTTCTTTTGAAGGATGGATGAGAAGAATCATGGTTAACACCGCAATTGAAAGTTACCGCAAAAACCTAAGGACTTTAAATGTAGTTCCGATTGAAGATGCTTATGAACAGCCTGCTACCGGATTTGATTTTAGCCTGGGGATGCAGGATTTATTGAAAGTGATACAGAAGCTTTCGGATGGATATAGAATGGTGTTTAACATGTATGTTATTGAAGGATATTCCCATAAAGAAATTGCCGGAATACTGGGGATTTCTGAAGGGGCAAGTAAATCGCAATTGTCGAGAGCAAGGGCGATCTTAAAAGAAGAGATTTTAAAAATGGAGGGTATAGATTATGCAAGCTATGCAGGATAAAGAATTTGACCAGTTGTTTAAAGACCGGTTTGAAGGGGCGGAAATTCAGCCATCTTCAAATTTATGGGGCAATATTGAAAAAGAACTGGCACCAAAGAAAACCAGAAAATTCCCTGTTTATTGGGCTGCTGCAGCGGTAGTTGTCGTCGCAACTACAGTTGGCTTGCTTTCGCAGAAAACGGAGAAACTGCAATTGAAGGGAACAAGCAGTGTATCAACCATTGAAGTGGCAAAAACTCCTGAGGTAACAGCTGTAGGTACTGTTGTTACCGAGCAGATCACTGCTGATCCGGAAGGTACCCCATTGGTACTCGCACCGAAAGTAAAGCTGGAGAATCTGGTTCTTAAAAATAAACAGACGACCATGCAACCAAACCGGGAATTGAAGCGTCAACAAATTAACACCCCTGATGTTGCACCTGTAGTAAAGGAACAAATCAGACCGGTGGTTGTTCCGCCAGCAGATATTGTGATCGCAAAGGTTGATCCGCCTGAAGTGCAAAAACAGGACAATGAAATAACAGAGACGGAAGGCCGGGAAAGAAGAGGCATCAGAAATGTAGGAGATGTTATCAATTTTGTAGTTGATAAATTAGATAAAAGAGAAAAGAAAATTATCCAGTTCAGAACCGATGATGACGACAATTCTTCTTTAATAGCAGTAAACATTGGGATTTTACAATTCAATCCGAAAAGAAACAAATAGTACAGAAACACACAGACCAAACACTCATATGAAAAGATTATTACTGACAACACTTTTGGTAAGCGGACTTACCGGTGTTATGACCCAAAATCTATTTGCACAGCCGGATACTACCAAGCAAAAAATGAAGAAATTCGATATGGATTATGGTGTTGGTATTTCAATTGGAGGTAAAGACAGCACAGGAAAAGTGAATGCTTCAAAAGGCCGCTTTATCGGCGGGATTACCTTTACCAGGTTGGACTGGGGGTTTACGAGACTGGTAGACAATGGAAGTTTTAGTTTATCTAAAGACAATGAATTCCTGGATTATACAGGTGGAAAATCGAGTACTTTTTCATTTGATATCCTTCAACTCGGGTATCGTTTCAACCCGAACTTTAAGATTTATCTGGCGGGAGGTTTCGATTGGACAATGATCCGTCTGAAAAAGGACATTACGCTTCAAAAGAATAGCCCGACAATGGCTTATGTTGAGGAGGAGATTAATTTTTCAAAAAACAGATTGTCGAGCAGTTATGTACATATTCCATTGAACTTTGAATTCCGTACGAAGGAAAATGCCAGTGGGAAACGCTTTTATTTTGTAGTTGGCCCGGAAGTAGCCTTCCTATTAAATGGTAAGGTAAAACAGATCAGTAAAGAGAGAGGAAAAGAAAAGTTTAAAGATGACTACAATTTCGAACCTTTCCGTTATGGTGGAACCGTTCGTCTTGGCTATGGAGCCTTTGGTATCTTTACCAAATACTATTTCAACGATATGTTTACCACTACGGCACAAAAAGGATTAAGAAATATGTCCTTCGGTGTAACGCTGGGATTGAACTAAAAGAAACACATATACACAAATATAACCGCAAAGCCGTCTGATCAATGTTGATCAGGCGGCTTTTTCACGTAGTTCTTTTTTCAGGAGCGTAGTAAATACTTTATCTTTACCAGGTGAAGGAACAAATCATCAGCGTTAAAAACATCAGCAAACAATATCAACAGGAGCAGGCTTCAGGAGTAAAGAACATTAGCTTTGATATTAATAAAGGGGAGATCATTGCTATTATCGGCGAAAGCGGAAGCGGGAAATCTACATTATTGAAATCTATTTATGGGTTGCTGGCTGTTGATGAAGGTGAGGTTATTTTTAAAGGAGAACGCGTCCTTGGACCGCATGAACAGTTAATCCCCGGTCATAAAGAAATGAAAATGGTGACTCAGGATTTCTCCCTGAATATCTACGCCAAAGTATACGATAATATTGCGGCAATGATGGCCAATACAGATGTCAATCATAAACATCAGAAAACGATGGAAATGATGCATCACCTGCATATTGATCATTTGAAAGATAAAAAGATTACTCAATTAAGCGGTGGAGAGCAACAAAGAGTTGCCATTGCTAAAGCGTTGGTAACGGATACTTCTGTGCTACTCCTGGATGAGCCATTTAGTCAGGTAGATGCCTTGTTGAAAAATCAGCTTCGTGCCGATATTAAACGAATAGCTGGAGAGACGGGGGTAACAGTGATTATGGTTTCTCATGATCCGGCAGATGGCTTGTTTTTAGCGGATAAATTACTGATCCTAAAAGATGGACAGTTGGTGCAGGAAGGCAAACCCTCGGAAATTTATAACCATCCAAATCATATTTATACAGCCCGGATGCTTGGCAATGCAGTGGTATTGAATAAAGAGGAGGCAAAAAAGCTTAGTCTGACGATTGATGAAGGAAACGCGGTATTTTATCCGGAATGGGTGGAACTGACCAACTCCTGGAATAGCAGACGTTTTGAAGTAAAGGATGTTTACTACAAAGGTTTTTATGAAGAATTGTTACTGGAAAGAAATGGAGTAATGATCAGAGCGATTCAATTGAATAGGGGAGAGCATAAAAAAAACGACCACGTTCAAGCGAACATTGGTCGTTTTTTAAAGTTATAGACTGCTAAATAATTTCTAGCTATTCAGGAACTGAAGGAATGACAACTACCTTAACCAGAATTTTTTCAGTAGGTCGTGGAGTAGTTGCTATATTTGACTTGCTTTGCATATCAAAAGTAATTTTACCTATTCCCACTTGGTAACTAGCTATTTCGTCGTTAAAGGTATATGGGAGAGCAATGTCCGTATCTGAGTTGACAGGATGTGAGAAATATACAACTATAGCATCCATTTCTAACACGTCACTTGTAATTGCATTTTTATTCCATTGAAATGAATAACTTCCATTTGGATTCCTAACCCAATCCGACGGTTGAATATTTAGATAATAGGTTGTACCAGGATATACCTCCTGAACAATAGTATCTTTTTTGCATGAGGCCAGGCCTAGCGTGGCGGTAGCGATGAGTAGTAATAAAATTCTTTTCATATGATTTGTGTGTTTGATGTTCGTATAGCAAATCTGTTGCCATAAAATTACAATTTTCTTTTTATTTATGTTGTAATTAAAATGTTATACGGAATAATATTATGAATAATAGGTTTAGGTCGAATTTATTAAAGGATAAATGAACTTTTACTCAGAATAAATTTTGAATATAGTAGCTAGGATCTTTAGTTAATTATAACCAAGTGGTGGTTTTACGCTTTTGGGTTTATCTTTTTGTAGCATGAAAAGGCAATCCAGAGGCCAAATTCGTAACCGCGTCCGCCATGCGCTGTATTCTCGTTTGAACTACAGGCGATTCCATCAGCCATTGAAAACATTCTTCTTGTTTCGTCTTGCTTAGTTTTTGAAAAGAAATCCAAGCGGCTGGCTCATCTTTCAAACATTCAATAAAATCTTCAGGAACGATTTCAGAAACAGGCTCGCTATCATCATACAGCACAATCCGTACGTAATCCCCTGCCTGTTTTCCAATTTGTTTACGTATTTCAGCCCTTACGGTAATGAATAACATTTCTTTCATGGGCATTAGTGCAGTATCTCTCACCTCATAGGTGTCAATAAAGCCCCTTACCTTTCTGGTTCCAAAAGGTCTGTGTTTATCTTTTGATATACCAGGAAGACGCGCGTAGGTCCAGCCTCCCTTGCCTGGGAATTTTTCCAGAAGTATATCTTCATTAATCAATTGCTGTTGTTCCATGTGGGGTTGCAATGCTTTTACTATTAAAGTACTAGTAAAGGATAAAATTAATAATATTTTAAATGAGCTCATTAAGTATAATGCAGTTCTTTATTATCAATAACTATCCAATCCTTTGTTGTAATTTATGGAAAAATACAACGATTTAATGGTATAATTTATTTCTTTATAATTGCTTGTCGGATATTAAAACGTATTTTTGGTCAAATTATTAAATAATATCAATATTAAATTAATGTGATATTATAACAACACCCTTAAAGAGAATTTTTATGAAAAACAATTTTTATCTGCTCATTATTACATTTACAATAATGGCTTCGTCTTGTAAAAAACAAGAGTCCTCGACCAAAGACAAAATTAAACAGGATGTTCGGTTGGAAGGAGACCATTTAGCATTCAAAGATTATTCAACCTTTTTCGATTATTACAAAGCAGTTGGTGGAATGAATAAGATCGAAAGGCAACGCTGGGAAAAGTCGTTGAACTTTACCTCTATGCGGACTGCATATGAGCGTTTTAATGACGAGCTTGATGAGCTTGAAAAAGGATCGAAAGAGAATTACTTCAACGGCTTTTCGAACCTTAAAGTAAAATATAACGGCACGCTTCTTTTTACTGAAAATAGCTATAGAATAAATAATTCCGGTATTAGTGAGGCGATATTAACAAATAAAGATGGATTTGTTAAAGTAGGTGAAGACTATTTGCATTTCAGAGAAAAAGAAATGACTACATACAAGGAGGTTTCCTTTCAAGAGGCACAGCAACTTAGCAAATCAAAATTGATTTCCACTGAAAACCTCAACCTTGTAGTCCCTACGAGAAATAGTTTTACTTCGGCAATAGGGGAGTGGAATATTATTAATAAAGAGAGAGGACGGGTTCTTTTCCGAAACAAAGCCTACAATT
The DNA here is from genome assembly GCF_001721645.1 of Pedobacter steynii. NCBI lineage: Bacteria > Pseudomonadati > Bacteroidota > Sphingobacteriia > Sphingobacteriales > Sphingobacteriaceae > Pedobacter > Pedobacter steynii. The sequence goes on from NZ_CP017141.1 coordinate 2,211,982, forward strand.
TGAATTCTGATGCATTAGGTTACCAAAGTTTTGCTGCATTGGAAGGACGGGCAGAGCATCTAAATATCTTTGGGACGTGGAGAAGCGTTAGCATGGCGCTTAGCATATATAAATCTCCTATACCTGATCGCGGTTACGCACCAGAAGTAGATATAACTTATCAAAACTTAGCAAATACTTTGCCTCGCCGTGAAAGTTCTGGTGTGGTAGAACTAAAACCAAATTTCTTCGACGGACTTCATAATGTAGAGCATTTCGACAGGGTCATGTGCATTACAAAAGGACTCGAAGGTAATACAGGTTCTGCTGGAACTATTGTTGGTGGCTCTAATAGTCAGTTTCTTAATTATGCCATTGATGCAAAGTATTTTGGATCAACTGACATTTATTGGAAGAGCGTCTATATGAGTAAAATTAAAATTTCTGCATTCATACAACCAGGAGGAGTTCTTGGAAATCCAGAAATAGTTTTTGATCCTTTTAGTTTGTACGGAAGATCTCTTGTCCAAAATCAATAAAAAGCAATCTCATAAAAAAGCCCGGTTCAATAACATTGAACCGGGCTGGATGATTATATCTATTGTTGTTATACCAGATATTCGAACAGTGTCTGATCATTATTCAATTCAATGATCTCAAATTTAAACTCTTTCATTCTTTGTAAAAGAGAATCGTAATCCGTTGGTTTTGCCAGCTCAATACCTACCAATGCAGGACCATTTTCCCGATTGGTTTTTTTAATAAACTCAAAACGGGTGATGTCATCATGAGGCCCAAGTACATTATTCACAAATAGTTTTAATGCACCCGGTCTCTGCGGAAAACGAACGATAAAATAATGTTTCAATCCTTCAAAGAGTAACGACTTCTCTTTGATCTCCTGCATTCTTTCAATGTCGTTGTTGCCACCACTAACAATGCATACTACATTCTTACCTACAATCTGATGTTTAATATGATCTAGAGAAGCTACTGCTAACGCGCCTGCCGGCTCTACTACAATTGCATCCTCATTATACAACTTAAGAATAGTCGTACATATTTTTCCTTCCGGGATCAGCAACATCTGATTTAGCAGTTCTTTGCAATATTCAAAAGTTAGGTTTCCCACTCTTTTCACTGCTGCACCATCCACAAAGCGATCAATTTCGCCCAATAGAACCGGAGCACCGCTATTCAACGCATGCTTCATAGAAGGTGCACCTTCAGGTTCCACACCGATCAACTGAATTTCCGGTTTGATATTTCTTAAATAGCTACCTACACCAGAGGCAAGGCCGCCACCTCCGATGGGCATGATTACTACATCCAGTTCAGGAAGGTCCTCAAAGATTTCCACTCCAACTGTCCCCTGACCTTCAATCACCTTGGTATTGTCAAAAGGAGGGATAAACGTCATTTGATTAGCTGCAGTATAAGCCAAAGCCTCTTTCAAGCAATCGTCAAAAGTATCACCTACCAATACAATCTCTATATGGTCACCACCAAACATTTCTGTTTGTTTTACCTTTTGTTTAGGGGTAATTTCCGGCATAAAAATAACCCCCTTGATGTTCAGTTTTTTGCAGGAATGTGCTACACCCTGCGCATGATTCCCAGCACTTGCACATACCACACCCTGAGCCATTTGTTCAGGCTCCAGTGTGCTGATCATGTTGTAAGCACCTCTTAATTTATAGGAGCGTACCAATTGCAAATCTTCTCTTTTCAGATAAATATTTGCCTGGTATGTTTTAGAAAGTCCTGCATTATATTCCAAAGGCGTACGTTTTACCGTACCTTTCAATCGTTCTGCTGCCGCCAGAAAATCCAGTACAACTTCTTTTTCTACACTCATCTTATATAAATTTATTCATTGCATCCAGATAAGCATTAGCCGAAGCCTTTACGATATCTGTACTAAAACCATAGCCCACATAAGATTTTCCTTCATAAGAAACCTTCATGTTTACTTTACTCACATCATCACTTCCTCCATGCATGGCCTGGATCGTGAATTCTTTTAAAAGGATATCTTTTCCTACAATCGTCTGAATGGCTTTGATCGTCGCATTTACCGGTCCGTTTCCGGTGGCCATTGCTTCTTTCTCTACACCATCATATTCTAGTCTGATGCTGGCAGTAGGGCTCAAAGGATCCCCACAAAGCACCTGTAACAGGTTCAGTTTGTAACCGTTTTTTACCGCGCCTTCTTCCGTATCACTCATCAGGTAAAGAATATCATCATCACCAATGGTTTTCTTTTCATCAGCCATGATCAAAAAGCGTTCATATACCTGATCTAAGTTCAAACGTTCGATATCATAACCTAAACGCTCTAAGTGATGCTTTAAAGCATGACGTCCGCTACGGGCTGTTAAAATGATATCTGCTGAATTTAAGCCTACATCTTCAGGATTGATGATCTCATAGTTTTCTCTATGTTTCAAAAATCCATCCTGATGAATACCAGAACTATGTGCAAATGCATTCTGACCAATAATCGCCTTGTTCGGTTGTACCGGCATGTGCATCATGCGGCTCACCATAGAGCTGATTTCAGTAAAATGTTTGCTGTTGATGTTCGTTTTTAAATTTAACGCATGGTGTGTTTTCAAAACCATGGTTACTTCTTCCAGCGCTGTGTTCCCTGCACGCTCTCCGATTCCGTTGATGGTACATTCCACCTGACGGGCACCGTTGATCAATCCTGCAAGGCTATTAGCCGTTGCCAGACCCAAATCATTATGGCAATGTACAGAAATGATTGCCTGATCTATATTCCTAACATTTTCTTTCAAATAAAGGATCTTGGCACCATACTGATCTGGAAGACAATAGCCATTCGTATCAGGGATATTTACCACCGTAGCTCCGGCAGCAATAACCGCTTCGATCATTTGGGCCAAAAATACATTGTCTGCACGACCAGCATCTTCTGCGAAGAATTCAATATCCTCTACAAACTGTTTCGCATATTTTACTGCTTCAACTGCTCTCTGAAGGATATCTTCTCTCGTGCTGTTGAATTTATATTTGATGTGCATATCTGAAGAACCAATTCCGGTATGGATCCTTGGTCTTTTTGCATACTGTAAAGCGGCAACTGCCGAATCAATATCTTTTCTGTTGGCGCGGGTTAATGCACAGATAATCGGCTCACGTACGGCTTTAGACAACTCCACTACACTCTGAAAATCACCAGGGCTGGAAATAGGGAAACCGGCCTCGATTACATCCACTCCAAGTGCTTCCAATGCCTTTGCAATTTCAATTTTTTCTGGAGTCGCCAATTGGCAACCCGGTACTTGCTCACCATCACGTAAGGTGGTGTCAAACACATAGACTCTATTAGGATCGTGTAACATAATTCTTGGAGTTTAGGGATTAGTTTTCTGTGTAATAAATTTCAAGACCAATTGTCCCATTTCTTTGGTTCCAAGAACTTTGTAAGGGTTGGTCGTATCATCGGCAATATCGTTGGTTCTGAAACCTTCTTTCAAGACCTGATCTACTGCATCGATGATAATCTTCGCTTCATCTTTCAGTCCGAAGCCAATTTCCAGCATCAGGGATACCGACAGGATAGAAGCCAGAGGATTAGCCAGGTTCTTTCCGGTAATGTCATGTGCTGAGCCATGGATCGGTTCAAAGAAACCAGTGCTTTCTCCAACAGAAGCCGAAGCGAGCATACCCATAGAACCTGCAATCTGCGAAGCCTCATCGGTCAGGATATCACCAAAAAGATTGGCCGTCAATACCACGTCAAACTGTTTAGGATCTTTGATCAGCTGCATCGCTGCATTGTCAATGAACATATGGTCTGTTTGTACTTCCGGATATTCTTTAGCTACCTGCTGTACGGTTTCTCTCCATAATCTGGAGCTTTCCAATACATTGGCTTTATCCACAGAGCACAATCTTTTTCTACGTTGCATCGCAGCTTCAAATGCTTTGCGGGCAATTCTTTCTACCTCATAACGGTGATAAATCATCAAATCAGAAGCAGTATTCTTATCTTCAGAGCGGGTTTTCTCTCCGAAATAAACATCTCCGGTCAGCTCTCTGAAAAACAGGATATCAGTACCTTTTAATATAGCGGGTTTAATGCTCGAAGCATTTAACAATTCGTCAAACAATAAAATAGGGCGGAGGTTGGCATATAAACCCAATTCCTTACGGATTTTAAGCAATCCCTGCTCAGGGCGTACTTTTAAAGAAGGGTCATTGTCGTACTTCGCATGACCAACCGCACCAAAAAGAATGGCATCACTTTTTTTAGCTTTTTCCAGCGTTTCATCGGGTAGTGGATTGCCTGTTGCTTCAATTGCAGCATGACCCATCAGGGCCTCATCATAACTGAAATCATGGCCGAAACCTTTTGCAATTTGTTCCAATACTGCTTTACCCCAAGTGGTCACCTCAGGTCCGATTCCGTCGCCGGGAATAACTAATATATTTTTCTTCATAGTTCTTATATGCTTTGTAACATCGGTTCAACGGATTTTACTTCTCCGTTTTCTAATAAAATTCTTTTCTCTAAACAGCTGGGGAGTTGCGATTCAAAATGGCCCACATAAATTAAGGTGGTTCCATTTTTACACAATTCATCTACCAGCTTGTTAAAATGTTGTGTTTGTTGCTGATCCAAACCCTGACAAGGTTCATCAAGGATGAGTATTTCCGGGTTTTTGATAATGGTCCGGGCCAGTAAGGTTAACCTTTGTTTGCCTAAAGGAAGCTCATTCATCAGTCTGTTTTTATATTCCGTTAATCCGAAATAACTAATCAGTTCATCTACCTGCGCGTGCTTGGTCGCACCTGGATTGCAAAACAAGCCTGAGCTGTCGTAAAATCCGGAAGCAATGCTTTGCCATACCGTAGCAGAGGCGTCAAAATACCAATGCAATTCAGGTGAGATTAAACCAATGCGCTCTTTGATTTCCCAAATGCTCTCACCGGTTCCTCTTTTATTGCCAAACAGGTAAAAGTTATTGGAATAAGCCTGTGGATGATCACCGGCAATTAAACTCAATAAGGTTGATTTTCCTGAGCCGTTATAGCCTTGTAACAGCCATTTATCTCCTGAATTTACTTCCCAGTTGATATTTTTTAACACCTGTTTTCCACTGTAACTGATGTTCACATCAATCATTTTGACCACATGGCTGGAGGTTGTTGAAACCTCATTGCTCAGAAATGCAGGGACAGGTTTAACGATTTCTTCCACCACATCCAAAGTACGATCCTCAAAGGAAATTTCCTGCAATACACCTTCCCTGATCTCTGCAAAACGATTGATCACAGCAGGCAATTCTGTCTCATTGCTGATTAGAATCAACTGTGTTCCGGCTGCAGAGACCTCTTCGAGTAAACCATTAAAATTTTTGCGGGAAAGGGTGTCCAATCCATTATAGGGTTGGTCTAGTATTAACAATTGAGGTTTTAACCATAAGGCCTTCACCAATTGTAATTTTTTATGTTCTCCACTAGATAATTGAATCAGCGGAGAGTTTTTTAAAGCTGCAAAGCCTAATGCATTTAAAATGTGCTGAATTTCATTAAACTGAAGGTGGTGTTCTTTGCCATAAATCTCCAATTCAGCGATAACGGTAGCAGTGGTTACCGTAACCTGACTGTTATAACGTTGCTGATAATAGAAATTTGAGGCACCCTCAAGATCTTTAAACTGATACCAGTTGGCCACATAATGTACCATGGCCGGTAATGTGCTTTCGGGATTGAAATTGATATTGATCTCCCCGCTGTGCACAGGAATCAGGCCAGCAATTGCTTTGGCCAATGATGTTTTTCCGCTACCACTTGCTCCGCACAACAACCAGTTGTCATTACGGTTTACTACCCAGCTAAAATCCTGTAACACCGGTTTGTGGTGATACTTTAGATTAAAGTGGGCGATATGGACGACGGGTTGTGACATTGTTTATCGGGTTTGCTCAAATACTTCAATTAAATTCTTTTGGTTTAAGATGAAATCGATGTCATCATAACCATTGATTAAGCAGGACTTTTTATAAGGATTGATTTCAAATTCTGCTTTAGAACCGGTTTCCACATTGGTTACGGTTTGTGCTTCCAGATCCACGTCCAGTTGTGCTGCATTGTTTTTGCCTACAGTTTCAAAGATCTCTGCCAGAAATTCATCGCTTACCTGAATTGGTAATAAGCCATTGTTCAAAGCATTCCCTTTAAAGATATCGGCAAAGAAACTGCTGATGACCACATCAAAACCTGCGTCCTGAATGGCCCATGCAGCGTGCTCACGACTACTACCGCAACCAAAGTTTTTTCCTGCTACCAATACCCGGCCTTTAAAAGCCGGATTATTCAATACAAAATCAACCTTTGGTGTGTTGTCGCCATTGTAACGCCAGTCACGGAATAAGTTTTCACCAAAACCTTCACGCGTTGTTGCCTTTAGAAACCGGGCCGGAATAATCTGGTCGGTATCAATATTCTCTATATTTAAAGGCACAATCGCCGAAGTCAATTTTTCGAATTTTTTCATCTTCTTTCTGTTTAAGCGTGTTCAGATTCGTTCAATAAAGTTCTTACATCCGTTACCTTTCCGGTAATGGCAGCAGCAGCTGCGGTAAGCGGACTGGCTAAAAACGTACGGGAATCTGGTCCTTGTCTTCCTTCAAAGTTTCTGTTGGAAGTAGATACACAGTATTTTCCTGCAGGGATCTTATCCTCATTCATTCCTAAACAAGCACTGCATCCAGGCTCGCGCAACTGGAACCCTGCTGCTTCAAAAATTTTATCCAAGCCTTCAGCGATCGCTTGCTGCTCAATTTGCTTAGAACCTGGTACAATCCATACCGTTACATTTTCTGCTTTCTGACGGCCCTTTACAAATTCTGCCACTTCGCGTAAATCTTCCATCCTGGAATTGGTACAACTGCCGATAAACACGTAATCAATAACTTTACCTACCAATTCTGTATCTTCTTCAATGCCCATATAATCCAATGCTTTCTGGAAAGAAGCTTGTTCTGAAGAAACCTGACTTGCAGTAGAAGGAATATGTTCTGAGATCCCCATGCCCATTCCCGGATTTGTTCCGTAAGTGATCATTGGGCTGATGTCTGCTGCATCGAAAGTTAAAACGCTGTCGAATGTAGCATCAGCGTCGCTGTATAAAGTTTTCCAGTGAGCCAGTGATTTGTCCCACTCTTCACCTGCAGGTGCAAATTCTCTTCCTTTAATGTAATCGAAGGTAATCTGATCAGGGGCAATTAAACCACCTCTGGCACCCATTTCAATGCTCATGTTGCAGATTGTCATTCTCGCTTCCATACTTAAAGCCTCAATAGTAGAACCTGCATATTCAATAAAATAACCCGTACCACCGGCAGCAGATATTTTAGAGATAATGTATAGAATAATGTCTTTAGCCGTAACGCCTTGTCCTAATGCACCATTCACTTCAATTTTCATGGTTTTGGGTTTCTGTTGCAACAAACATTGTGTAGCAAAAACCTGCTCCACCTGAGAAGTACCGATACCAAATGCAATGGCACCAAAAGCACCATGCGTAGAAGTATGGCTATCGCCACAAACCATTGTTTTTCCTGGTAGGGTGATGCCTAACTCTGGCCCAATTACGTGTACAATTCCCTGGAAAGGATGACCTAAACCATAAAGCTCAATGCCAAATTCTGCACAGTTTTTGGTTAACATATCTACCTGGTAACGGGAAAGTTCTTCTTTAATAGGCTGTAGCTGGTTTAGGGTAGGTACGTTATGATCTGCCGTAGCTACAGTTTGCTGCGAGCGGAAAACAGGCAAGCCTCTTTTGCGTAGACCATCGAAAGCCTGAGGGGAGGTCACCTCATGTATCAAGTGTGTATCGATGTACAAAATATCCGGAAATCCGGCTTCACTTTTTACCACATGGGCGTCCCAAATTTTTTCTACTAATGTTTTTGACATTTTTTATTGCTTTGTAAAGGACTCAGGCCTTAAACCCGAGTCCTTTAAATTTTATGATTAGGCAGTTTTAATAGATTTCATTGCAGTCATCGCTTTTCTCAATTCAGCGCCTACAACTTCCACCTGATGTGAACGGATCACTTCATTTACGGCGATCAATGCTCTGTTATCTACAGCACCATCTTTGCCTTCGTTGAAGTTTTTACCGATCAGGTCAGTATCAACTTTAGTCATGAAATCTGCCAGTAGTGGCTTACAAGCATGGTCAAATAAATAACAACCATATTCTGCAGTATCTGAAATTACCCTGTTCATTTCGAATAATTTTTTACGGGCAATGGTGTTTGCAATTAGTGGAGTTTCATGTAACGACTCATAGTACGCCGATTCTGGTTTAATTCCAGCTTCTACCATCGTTTCGAAAGCCAATTCCACACCAGCTCTTACAAAAGCAACCATTAGTAATGCATTGTCAAAATATTCCTGTTCGCCAATTTTAACATTACCTGCAGGAGTTTTTTCAAAAGCAGTTTCGCCAGTTGCCGCACGCCATGCCAATAGGTTTTTATCACCAGCAGCCCAATCTTCCATCATAACACGGCTAAACTCGCCACTCATGATGTCGTCCTGATGCTTCTGGAACAATGGACGCATAATTGTTTTCAATTCTTCAGAAACTTCGAAAGCTTTGATCTTAGCTACATTGCTCAATCTGTCCATCATGGCAGTGATACCACCTTGTTTCAAGGCTTCAGTAATTACTTCCACACCATATTGAACCAATTTAGACGCGTAACCTGCATCAATTCCTTTTTCAATCATTTTATCAAAAGAAAGGATGGAGCCAGTTTGCAGTAATCCGCAAAGGATCGTTTGCTCACCCATTAAATCTGATTTTACTTCCGCAACGAAAGATGATTTTAGTACACCAGCTCTGTGGCCACCTGTTCCCACACAGTAAGCTTTCGCCTGTGCTAAACCTTTTCCTTCCGGATCGTTCTCAGGGTGCACCGCAATCAGGGTAGGTACCCCAAAACCACGTACGTATTCTGCTCTTACTTCACTACCTGGGCATTTAGGTGCCACCATGATTACCGTAATGTCTTTACGAATCTGCATGCCTTCTTCCACAATATTGAAACCATGTGAGTAAGATAAAGTAGCTCCTTGTTTCATTAACGGCATTACCGCATTTACTACCGAAGTATGTTGTTTATCAGGAGTAAGGTTAATCAATACATCAGCTGTAGGGATCAACTCTTCGTAAGTACCTACTGTAAAGTTATTCTCTGTCGCATTTTTCCAGGAATCTCTTTTACCTTCAATCGCTTCTTTACGCAAGGTATAAGAAACATCTAAACCGCTATCTCTTAAATTTAAACCCTGGTTCAGACCTTGTGCACCACAACCAATGATCACCAGTTTTTTTCCTTTAAGCGCGTTTACGCCATCCAGAAATTCAGAGCTGTCCATGAAATCGCATACACCCAATTGGTTTAATTTTTCTCTAAGAGGTAGTGTGTTAAAATAGTTTGACATCGTTTTTAATGGTTATTTATAGGTTCTAATTCTTTATTTAAATATTTATTTTGTTTCTGCAGAGCGTATCCGGCCCTTAAATTACATGCTGAATACGTTTTTCTCTTTATCCAGGAATTCGTTTTCAATCACTTCCTGTCCTGGCTCTCTGCGTTCAAACTCTCTCAGCTTACGGTTAAAACCTTCACTGTCTTTGATGATTGCCACTCTTGCACTTCTGACAAACTCAATCAGCCCGTAAGGTTGTAAAACTTCGATCAGTTTATCTGTTTCTTCACGATGGCCAGTAGTTTCAAATACTGTATAATCTTTACGGATCACTACTGCCCTTGCGCCATTTTCACGAAGCAGACGTTCTACAGATACCAGTTCTGCAATCGTGTCGGTAGGCACTTTATAAAGCGCCATTTCCTGCCAGATGATGTCCTCGTTGGTATTGAAATATACTTTCAGTACTTCAACCTGTTTTTCAATCTGACGGGCCAGTTTGCGCACCACTTCTTCTGTTTCGTGGATCACGATATTGAAACGGTGGATGTGCTCAATCTCCGATGGAGAAGTATTTAAGGTATCTATGTTGATTTTTCTTCTGGAAAAAATAATGGCAATACGGTTCAGTAACCCGATTTGATTTTCTGTATATACCGTTATCGTAAATTCCTGTTTTTCGTTTATTTCTGGGGAATTGCTCATGATCTGCTGATTATTTAAGTCTGATTTCACTTACACTGCTTCCTTGCGGAACCATTGGGAATACGTTGTGTTCTTTGGCTACCATTACCTCTAAAAGGTAAGAACCTTTGTGGTTTAACATTTCTTCTAATGAGCTTACCAGGTCCTCACGTTCAGAAACTTTTTTACCGGCGATATAATAAGAATCGGCAAGTTTCACGAAATCCGGACTCGTAATGTCTACGAAAGAGTAGCGTTTCTCATGGAACAACTGCTGCCATTGACGAACCATTCCCAGGAACCTGTTGTTCAGGATCATGATCTTTACATCAATTCCACTCTGCATAATGGTCCCCAATTCCTGAAGTGTCATCTGGAAACCTCCATCCCCAATTACGGCAACTACGGTACGGTCTGGCGCTCCGAATTTAGCGCCGATTGCTGCAGGTAAGCCAAAGCCCATTGTACCTAAACCACCACTAGTGATGTTACTTCTAGTATGGTTAAACTTTGCATAACGACAAGCCACCATTTGGTGCTGACCCACGTCTGTTACGATAATCGCTTCTCCTTTAGTCAGTTCATTCAGCTGGTTGATCACTTCGCCCATTGTCAATTCTCCGCTTTGCGGATTCAATTCATTATGGATTACTGTTTCCAACTCCGTCTTGTCAAAGGCCCTGAACTCTGCCAACCATTCCGGGTGTTCTTTCTGATCCACCAAAGCAGTTAAAAGTGGTAAAGTTTCTTTACAATCGCCCCATACCGGAACTTCAGCTTTTACGTTTTTATCGATTTCTGCAGGATCAATATCCAGGTGAATTACTTTTGCCTGTTTGGCATATTTATCTAAACGTCCTGTTACACGGTCGTCGAAACGCATTCCTATGGCAATCAGTACATCACAAGAATTGGTTTGTACGTTCGGGCCGTAATTACCATGCATTCCCAACATCCCTACATTTAAAGGGTGATCTGTTGGAATTGCACCTGCACCCATAATGGTCCATGCAGCCGGAATACCTGTTTTTTCTACAAAAGCTTTAAACTCCTGTTCTGCATTTCCTAAAGAAACGCCTTGTCCGAAAAGGATGAAAGGTTTTTTTGCAGAGTTAATCAATGCAGCAGCCTGCTCAATATATTCTTTACGAACATTTGGTTTCGGGCGGTAACTGCGGACATGGTCACAGGGGGTATAACCTTCGTAATCAAATAGCTGCAACTGTGCATTTTTGGTGATGTCTATCAATACCGGGCCTGGTCTGCCGCTGCGGGCAATGTAAAAAGCCTTAGCCAATACACTTGGAATCTCGGTAGCATCAGTAATCTGGTAGTTCCATTTGGTTACCGGAGTAGTAATGTTAATTACATCCGTTTCCTGGAAAGCATCTGTTCCTAAAAGATGTGCATAAACCTGACCGGTAATGCAAACCATCGGTGTACTGTCAATCTGTGCATCTGCCAACCCTGTTACCAGGTTGGTTGCTCCCGGGCCGCTGGTAGCGAATACCACACCAACTTTACCAGAAGAACGTGCATAACCCTGGCCGGCATGTGTACCGCCTTGCTCATGACGTACTAAAATATGTTTTAACTTGTCTTTATAATCGTATAACGCATCATAAATAGGCATGATGGCACCACCTGGATACCCGAAAATGGTATCGGTACCTTCCGCTATTAATCCTTCCAATATAGCTACAGAACCAGAAACATTTACTGTTTTCTTTGGTTCTGTTAAGGTCGTTGCTTCCTCTTGTGCAGTGTTCATTGTTTTTATTTTTAGGTATAGGGGTTTCTGGTTAATTAGTGAGTGTAGGCATCGGTAACGCAGCCCTCACTGGCATCGCTTACCTGTTTCAGATATTTATAAAGGACGCCGCCTTTGACGGGTGGTGGCAACTGTTTCCAGACCGCTTTACGTTTTTCCATTTCCTCTTCAGTAATGTCCAGGTGTAACGTGTTGTTTACTGCGTCAATGATGATCGTATCATTGTCATGTACAAAGGCGATATTTCCACCATCCCATGCTTCCGGAGTAATGTGTCCAACCACGAAACCATGTGTACCTCCCGAGAAACGTCCGTCAGTAATCAAGGCTACCGATTTACCCAATCCTGCACCAATAATGGCCGAAGTTGGTTTTAACATTTCCGGCATACCCGGTGCTCCTTTAGGGCCTACCTGTCTGATCACCACTACATCTCCTTTTTTCACCTTTCCACTCTGAATTCCGGCGATCAATGATTTTTCTCCTTCAAATACCCTTGCCGGACCTTCAAATCTTTCTCCTTCTTTACCGCTGATTTTGGCTACTGAACCTTTTTCGGCAATATTGCCATATAACATTTGCAAATGGCCTGTCGCTTTTACCGGGTTAGTTACCGGAAGAATTACTTTCTGCTGATCGAAATCCAGGTCAGCTGCATCGGCTACATTTTCTGCCAGTGTTTTTCCGGTTACCGTCAGACAGTCGCCATGAATTAAACCTACTTTCAACAGGTATTTTAAAACTGCCGGAACACCGCCAATTTCATGAACATCTTCCATTAAATACTGGCCGCTTGGTTTCAAATCGGCCAATACCGGAGTACTGTCGCTAACCGCCTGGAAGTCTGCTAATTTTAAGGTTAATCCTACTGATTTTGCCATCGCGATTAAGTGCAATACCGCATTGGTAGAACCACCTAGAACCATCACCGTTACAATGGCATTGTGGAATGCTTTCTCGGTCATGATATCTGAAGGAAGAATGTTTTTTTCCAGCAATACGCGAATCGCTTTACCAGCATTTAAACATTCCTGTCTTTTTTCCTCGCTTAGGGCAGGATAAGAAGAACTGTATGGCAAACTCATACCCAATGCTTCAATCGCTGAAGCCATGGTATTTGCGGTATACATCCCGCCACATGCACCCGCTCCCGGGCAGGTATGACGAATGATGCCCTGATAATCTTCTTCATTTAATGTACCTGCCAGTTTCTCGCCAAGGGCTTCAAATGCAGATACGATATTTAATGATTTTCCTTTATACTGTCCGGAGTGGATACTTCCACCGTATACCATGATTGATGGGCGGTTTAAACGGCCCATTGCCATGATAGAACCCGGCATATTTTTATCGCAACCTGGCAATGCAATTACGCCATCGTAATACTGTCCACCGCAAATCGTTTCAATCGAATCTGCAATTACATCTCTGGAAACCAAAGAATAACGCATTCCATCTGTTCCGTTTGACATGCCATCGCTTACACCGATGGTGCTAAAGGTTAAACCGACCATTCCATTATCCCAGACACCATCTTTAACAATTTTTGCTAAATCATTGAGGTGCATGTTGCAGGTATTTCCATCGTATCCCATACTGGCAACACCGACCTGTGCTTTGTCCATATCTTCTTTGGTCAGACCAATTCCATATAGCATGGCTTGTGCTGCAGGCTGGGTTGGGTCCTGCGTGAATACTTTACTGTAGCGGTTTAATTCTGGTGATTGTGACATATTATATGATTACTTCGTAGTTTTGCTTTTCTAATACCAAACATTTATAAGTGCGTTGTATAGTGGCACCAACACTGTCGTTCCATTTTACCGGGAACTGATATTCATCGATCGCAGCAATGCCTGCAATTTCTGTTGCTGTTCCACAGAAGAAAGCACTGTCTGCATGTTTCAAGTCGTTTACAGTCAGGTGTTTTTCTATCAGTTCAATATCCAGGATACGGCATAATTCTATAACCGTAGCGCGGGTAATTCCGGCCAGGATATTGCCAAGAGGAGGAGTGTATAACCTTCCGTTTTTCTCAATAAAAATATTTGCTCCGGGCGCTTCCGCAACATTCCCGTTCATATCTAATAAAAGGGCTTCATCAAATCCTTTGCGTTTAGCTTCGGTAGTAGCAAGAATAGAGTTCACATAATTGCCACTTACTTTTGCCTCTATAGGAGTAGATTTCGGGTTTGGACGTTCGTAGCTTGATACGCAAACTTTTAATTGCTGATTACCAAGGTAAGCACCCCATTCCCATGCACAGATCATGATCGAAACATCAGTTGCTGCAACCAACGACATATTGGGCGCGGCATATACCAACGGACGGATGTATGCATTTTTTAACTTATTTAATTCCAGTAATTTATAAGTTTGTTTGATCAGGTTGTTAATGTCCCATGGAAAAGGCATATTGACCAGTTCGGCAGATTTTTTTAATCTTTCGTAATGTTCTCGGATTTTGAATATACGGGTTCCATTATGGGTCTGATAAGCTCTGATCCCTTCAAATACAGCGTAGCCATAATGGAGCGATTGCCCGTAGATATCGGCGGTTGTGTTGGCGGCATTCTGGAACTTACCGTCTAAGTATAACACTGTATTTGAATTAAAGTACTTCATTTTGGTTGTAGATTGATGTTTTGTTTTTATTGGTTCATTAAAAAAGCGCCACTTTTGGGGGCGCTTGCGTATATTTTTTTTATTAAATATTCATTTACAGCGCCTTATCCTTCTGAAGAATCAGCAGAAGAATCACATTAATAATGACAATAATTAAGGCGGTGCTAATAAGGTTCATTTTAGTTCTTTATTTGTTGTTGCTTTATAAATCCAATTTAGGCTTTGACTTCTATACTATCAATAGCCAGCCAAAAATAAATAAAAAAAAATATTATTCTTTTTTATTTATTTAATTACAAATAATATATTGAATAATATGCCTTTTTGATGTCTTTAAATGGTTGCTTCTATACCAAATATGAAATCGGTATTCGGTATGAGTCTTATGCAAGCATTGTAATTTTGGTGATTTTCTTCCTGAAAAGTGGAAAACGCCAAAAAAGTTGAACAAAACTGCAAGAAAATACTTCGGTAATTTCCGGAAAATAAAGGACAAAAAGAAGCCCTGTAGTCAGCCGGGGGTAAAGCTGATACAGGGCCGTTAAAACAACATTAAGGGGATGCTATTTTATTTCTTATTATTAATATATTTATTAAAGTATTTGTTCCCTAACAATAACATCGGATGGATGTCCGTGTTATCGATGTTTTACTGAATTAAATTTATACTTATCAAATCTGGTTGGTGTGTTTTTTACACCGATTTGAAGATTACAGGTACCGATTTAAGGTTTCTTTGTAGCCATATCATATCATGAATGTGTTAAAATTGAAATTTTACTTCTGTTATCCGTAACAAAAGTCAGAATAAGTTGACTAATGAGTATAATGAAGCCAGGCTAAAGACATTTAATGACGGATGCTGTTTACCTATAGGGATAGGATTATTTAGAAATTGACCTCGTATGATTAGATGTTTAGTGCTTGACGATGAACAGCATGCTGTTGACCTCCTCGTGTCGTACATTAAAAGAGTTCCGTTTTTGGAACTTGCTTATAGTTCGACTGATCCGATGGAGGCGCTGGCATTATTGAATACCGCAAATGTGGACCTTATTTTTTCAGATATTGAAATGCCTGAATTATCCGGCATAGAATTTACGAAAGCATTGGGAGGGAGCCATCATGTGGTATTTACCACAGCCTACAGCTCATTTGCGATGGACGGTTTTGAGCATGATGTGGTTGACTTTCTATTGAAGCCCATCACCTTTACCCGTTTTCTTAAAAGTGCCCAGAAAGCCATGACACTCATGTCCAGCTTCGATAAAACAAAAGTGGAAGAGGAGCGAAAGGATTATTTCTTTGTAAAAACCGAGCAAAAAGGCAAGCTGATCAAGATCAATTTCAGTGAGATTGATTATGTCGAGGGCATGCGGAATTATGTGGGGATCTATAAAAACGGAGAGCTGGTTGCGGCTTTGATGAATATGAAAGACCTGGAAGCTTTACTTCCCCCTGCACAGTTTGTACGGGTGCACAATTCTTATATTATCCGCATTTCTGCCATCCAGATGATCGAAGGAAATATTGTCCGCCTGAAGAACGTAACCGGATCTATCCCGATTGGCATTACCTACAAGAATGCCTTTATGGAAAGGATAAAATAATTTTGATTGCAAAAAAAAAGGATGTCTACGTAGACATCCTTTTTTATATTATGCTTTAAATATTAAGCAACCCCTTCGGCCAGAACAATAATTTTGTTTTTCAAAACCTCAACTACACCACCTTTAATTACAAAGGTCTCTTCACCGGCTTTGCTTTTAATAATTACTGGTCCATCTTCTAAGGTTGAGATAATAGGAGCATGGTCTCTCAAAATCTGGAAAGATCCCATGGTACCTGGTACCGTAACCGCTGTTACTTCGCCTTCAAAGACTTTTTTATCTGGTGTTAATATTTCTAGTGTCATATTCAAAGTATAAGCGCTTTAATTAAGCGTTTGCTTCAGCTAATAGTTTTTTACCTTTTTCGATTGCATCTTCGATACCACCTACTAAGTTAAATGCAGCCTCTGGATATTCATCAACTTCACCATCCATAATCATGTTAAATGCTTTGATGGTATCTTTAATGTCAACAAGTACACCTTTTAAGCCTGTAAACTGCTCAGCAACGTGGAAAGGTTGAGATAAGAAACGTTGAACACGACGCGCGCGGTGAACGATTAGTTTATCTTCTTCAGATAACTCGTCCATACCCAAAATCGCGATGATATCCTGAAGTTCTTTATAACGTTGTAAGATTTCTTTTACGCGTTGAGCAGTGTTATAGTGCTCATCACCTAAGATAGCCGGAGATAAGATTCTTGAAGTTGAATCCAATGGATCCACCGCAGGATAAATACCTAGCTCAGAAATTTTACGGGACAATACAGTTGTAGCATCTAAGTGGGCAAACGTTGTAGCCGGAGCCGGATCCGTTAAATCATCCGCAGGCACATAAACCGCCTGTACAGAGGTAATTGATCCACGTTTAGTTGAAGTAATACGCTCCTGCATTAAACCCATCTCTGTTGCCAAAGTTGGCTGGTAACCTACTGCAGAAGGCATACGACCTAGAAGTGCCGATACCTCAGAACCTGCCTGAGTGAAACGGAAGATGTTATCAACGAAGAAAAGGATATCTTTTCCTGCGCCTTCACCATCACCATCACGGAAATATTCAGCAACGGTTAGTCCTGATAAAGCCACACGAGCACGTGCTCCAGGAGGCTCATTCATCTGACCGAATACCAATGTTGCTTTAGATTCTTTTAGTTTCTCTGTATCAACTTTGCTTAGATCCCATCCACCTTTTTCCATTGAATGAAGGAATTCCTCACCATAGTTGATTACACCAGATTCGATAAACTCCCGTAAAAGGTCATTACCTTCACGAGTACGCTCACCTACACCGGCAAATACTGATAAACCAGCATACGCTTTCGCGATGTTGTTTACCAATTCCATAATCAATACTGTTTTACCTACACCCGCACCACCGAACAAACCGATTTTACCACCTTTAGCATAAGGCTCTAGTAAGTCGATTACTTTGATACCTGTAAATAGTACCTCTGATTCAGTTGATAGCTCGTCAAATTTAGGAGGAGCATTGTGGATTGGTCTTCCGTTGGTTTTATCAATTGTGTTGATACCATCGATAGCCTCACCTACAACATTGAACAGACGGCCTTTAATCTCATCACCAACAGGCATTTTGATAGGCGCACCAGTGTCTAATGCTTTCATGCCACGAACTAAACCATCGGTCGAGTCCATTGCAATTGCACGTACGCGGTCTTCACCAAGATGTTGTTGAACTTCTAAAACGACCTTCTGGCCGTTTTCTTTTTCAATCTCTAATGCAGAGAAAATTTGAGGTAAATGAGCATCGTCAGCAAAACTCACGTCAACTACCGGTCCTATAATCTGCGCTATTTTTCCAATGTTAGGCATATATTGTTTTGGGTAAAATTATAAATATCAATTTGTTAAAGGCTGTTTTAAGAGCCCACAATTCGGTTTGCAAAGTTAAGATTTTCCCGCATACATTGCATATATAAATAAAAAGTTTTTCCACAGTTTTTAAATGAATATTTTAGCCGGTATAAAACAGGGTTCAGACAGCGGCTTTTTAGTGGTAAAAAGCGAGTTTTTTAAGTGCCATGTGATCCAATAAAAAATAAAGAATAACTGATGAAAACCATATTAGTAACAGGAAGTAACGGCCTTACAGGGCAAAAAATCACAGAACGCGTACTGGCAACAAAAGAATTTAATCTGATTGCAACATCCAGAGGAGAGAATCGCTTTCCTGTTAATGAAGGGTATGTTTATGCAGAAATGGATATCCTCAATCCGACAAATGTGGAGGAAGTGGTCGCAAAATATAAACCAGATGCGATCATTCATACGGCAGCAATGACGAATGTGGATACTTGTGAGTCGCAAAAAGAGCTGGCACGTGAGCTGAATGTGGGAGCTGTGGAAACTTTAATCCGGGTTTGCAGACAATACGATGTACAGCTGGTTCATTTATCTACGGACTTTATTTTTGATGGTGCAAACGGACCTTATGATGAGCTGGCTCCGCCAAGCCCTTTAAGCTATTATGGGGAGACCAAATTACAGGCTGAAAATGCAATCATTGCGGCTGGCGGAAAGTGGGCAATCCTGAGAACGATCATTGTATATGGTATCGTAAGTGATATGAGCCGTAGTAATATTGTATTATGGGCTAAAGGTGCTTTGGAAAAAGGAGAACCTATTAATGTAGTGAATGACCAATGGCGTATGCCAACCCTGGCAGAAGATCTTGCGGATTGCTGTTTACTTGCAGTATCTAAAAATGGACAGGGTGTTTATAATGCCTCCGGAAAAGATATGATGAGCATATCTGAACTGGTAGGGAAGGTAGCGGATTACTGGAACCTGGATAAAAGCCTGATTTCTGAAATCAGCGCGGCAACTTTAAATCAATCGGCTAGGCGTCCGGTAAAAACAGGATTCATCCTGGATAAAACAATTCGTGATCTCGGTTATCAACCGCATAGTTTTCAGGAAGGATTAGCGATATTAGACCAGCAATTAAAAGAAAGATAAACAATATATATTATGGCATTACAAGTTGGCGATCAAGCCCCGGATTTTAAATTATTCAGCTCAGACCTGAAAGAAGTAGCGCTATCTGATTATAAAGGTAGAAAACTGGTTGTTCATTTCTTCCCTTTGGCCTTCACAGGAGTGTGTACTGCACAACTATGTACAATGAGAGATAGCTTTGGTTATTATCAGGGAATGAATGCGGATGTAATAGGTATTTCTGTAGATTCTCCGTTTACATTGGCTAAATTCAAAGAAGAACAAAGCTATCAGTTCCCTTTATTGTCTGATTTTAATAAAGAAACGTCTAAAGCATTCGGTGCTTTGTACGAAGATTTTGCTTTCAATATGAAAGGAGTGGCTAAAAGATCTGCTTTTGTAATTGATGAAGAAGGAAAAATCATTCATACGGAAGTGTTAGAAGATGCAGGTAATATGCCTGACTTTGATGCAATTAAGCGTTCAATAGAAGCATAAGACGTGTTTGTCCAGTTGAAGAATCTTGATTTTTTTTAAATAAAATTTGTAAAATCAATTTCAAACACTACTTTTGCAGTCCGTTAACGAAACATCGAAAACGGAAATGCATTTGTAGCTCAATTGGATAGAGCATCTCACTACGGATGAGAAGGTTTGGGGTTCGAATCCCTACAAGTGCACAAAGGAAAGCCTTAGAGAAATCTAAGGCTTTTTTAATTTTATTGAAATCAAGGCTCAACCTAACATATCAAAGTTATTTTGCGTTTATCTATTACTGATTTTCTTCCACCAACTTTGAAAGGATTTTCTTAGACTTTCGTTGTTTTCAACTCTTCTTTCGGTTTTGTTAATAGTCCCGGTCTTTAAAGTACTTTTAAAAAAATAAAGAGATGTTGAGTTTATCAGTTTTGGTTTAATGATTACGACTTTCTTGATCAGATCATTAAATTCCTTTTCAACCTTTGTGGCGTCTCTATAGTTAGGGAACTTATTACGTTGGTTTTGTATGAAATTTTTAAGTCTCCACAGGTCGAATCCGTCGTGTCTTAGTTCCGGAAAATGAACTGTTTGTAAATGTGTCTGATGAACTGCTTTATCTACATTGTGATTTTTGGTTGCATGTAAATCTCTGTTATTAAACGATATTTAAGCAAACTTAACGGGTAAACTGATAGCTTATTCCTGCTGCCCAGCGTTCTGGAATCACCATCTGGGCACCTCAGGATAGTCCTGAAAGCTCCAGCTGGAGAGGTGACGAGCCGATCGGTTTATGGACAGAAGGTTTCGTCAGGAAGCCTGCATATGTCGGTGTAGCAGAAGGCCTGAAAAATAAATAGGTCCGGAAAAACCACTGTATATCATACGTACACTAAAATCAGGAAAGAAGGCAGCTAATTAACTGCTGCCTTCTTATCTTTACCTGATGGAATCTATTACCCTTACAAAACTTCAGGCACGGAAAATTATCCTTGACGCCGCTGGACTCGCGCGAAAAGCACAGTTCGGCACAGGAATCGAAGCTGTTTATCGGGTAATTGACCATTTGGGTTTCGTACAGCTGGATACGAATTACGTGGTGGAGCGTGCTCATCATCATGTGATGGCCGCGCGTATACCAGACTATCAAACGGAATGGCTGGCCCGGCTTTGTGAAGATGGTCGTGTTTATGAATACTTCACTTCCGATGCAGGTTACCTTCCCATGTCTGATTTCCGCTTTTCATTGCCTGTAAAAAAAGCTTTTGAAACGCAGTCAGGACCACTCAGTAAACCGGAAATCAATTTGATGAAGCAGATTATGGACCGGGTAGAAAGGGAAGGGGCACTAATGGTTGGAGACTTTGAGAACGACCGTCAGGAAGCTAGTTCAGGCTGGTGGGATTGGCGTCCTGCTAAGATTGCCCTGGAAAGACTTTACCTCAATGGAAACCTGATGATCAGCCGCACCAAAGCCTTCCATAAAGTATACGACCTGCCACTCAATTTAGTGCCACAGGAAACAGATTTAGCTACGCCCACAGATGAAGAATATGCACGTTTTGTCATCTGTCGTACTTTAGCTGCGCTGGGCATTGCTTCCGTTAAAGAAATTAACTGGCGGGCCCGTCGGGTAAAAGGCAACCTTATAAAACAGGAGCTGGAAAAAATGGTTCAGGCTACTGAAGTAAAAGTAGTAACTGTCGAGGGCATTAAAGGTCCGCTCTATATGCGCGCCAATCAAAATATTAACATTGAACTATCCAATGATGTATTCATCCTTTCACCCTTCGATATTCTCAACGTCTTTCGTCACCGCTTAAAAGATTTCTTCAATTTTGATTACCAGATCGAATGTTTTGTACCTGCTCCGAAACGTTTGTATGGTTATTTTTCATTACCGATACTCGCAGGCGAAACTTTTATTGCGAGAATGGATGCCAAAGCCAATCGCAAACAAAAAGTACTGATCGTTCATAACATCCATTTTGAACCCATTGATCTCGGACAAAGAACTATTGAAAAATTTGTTCTGGCCTTAAAAGCATTTGCCCTGTTTAATCAATGCCATGACATTGTTTTTACGCGGTCCAACAATGAAACTTACCTGGAAGCAATCCGCCAAAAATTTTCCTGATTTTATCATGATAATCCCCTTGCTGTTTCTGCGATAGGTTTCTTATAGAGCGATCCTATGTCACAATTTTGTTGTGCTTAAACGGTTTTGTTACCAAAATCGAGGAATATACGGGTGTCTGACACCTTCATTTTACGTTAACATAAGTTCTCTTCTCTTTATCATTTGAAGCATACTCGAGCTCAACCGGAACCTATATTTGATCTTCATAGAACCAAATATTTAACCTGTCAAACCTAATAGGATTTGATTTAAACGGACTTTTTCGCAAATGTTGACCTCAGTAATTCATTACAAATCAGGCCATATTATGTTTACGTTTTTCTAGTTTCTGCTATTTTTTACAGCTGCTCAATGCGCTGTATCCGGTAGACCTGTAAAGTCATGAACGAGGCAGTCTCTTTATTAAATAGTTAACAATTGGTTGGCATTAATCAGAAACCAAAATAAACTAAATATGAACCAAACAATTTCCATCAGGAAACTACCAGTTTTTTTATGGCTGGTAACTTCTATCGTGTTCCTACACTTTAAAGGGTATGCTCAGGAAAGGCAAATTACAGGGAAGATCATCGCAACCGATGATTCTACACCATTGTGGGGAGCGATAGTGCAGTTGAAGGCGAAAAACAAATCCACATCTACCAACGAGCAAGGACAGTATTTTATAAAAGCCAATACAGGTGATATCCTCATTTTTAAGATGATTGGTTATCGGCAACAGGAGATCATGGTGGGTGATGGTAGTGTCATTAATGTGAACCTGAAAGCGGAACATACAAAACTGGATGAAGTGGTGGTGATTGGTTATGGAGATAAGAGCAGGCGTGACCTTACCGGGTCTGTATCTTCGGTTTCGGGAGCCGACATTGTTAAAACGCAGCCCACCACTGTAGATCAGGCTTTGCAAGGAAAGGTTCCTGGAGTTGTGGTACAACAGATCTCTGGTCAGCCTGGTGGGGGAGTGTCTGTACAAATTCGCGGACTATCCGGCTTTAGCAATAATCCCCCCTTGTATGTAATTGATGGGGTACAGATATTGCCTTCAACCGGTGATAAAGGGACCAATCCCTTATCCAGTATCAATCCCTCTGAAGTAGCTTCAATTGACATATTAAAAGATGCCTCAGCTACGGCTATTTATGGGGCACAGGCAACAAATGGCGTGATCATTATTACCACAAAGAGAGGGTCCTCAGGCCCTCCGGTGATTAATTACGACGGTTATGCCGGCGGTCAGGCCCTGCCTAAGTATTATGATGTGATGGACCTGAGGGAATACGCAACGTTTATGAACGAAAAGGCGGCCATTATCGGTTATGATTTAAGGCCACACTTTGCGAATCCAAAATATCTGGGAGAAGGAACGGATTGGCAGGAAGCGTTGTTTAGAACGGCACTTATGCAAAATCATAACCTATCCCTTTCCGGTGGCGATGCCAGAACGAAATACTATTTGTCAGGCACTTACTTTTCTCAGGATGGAATCGCTTTGGGGTCAGACTTTAAAAGGATCTCAACGCGGTTAAACCTGGATAACAAAACCACTGATTGGTTAAAGATCGGGGCAAGCTTGCAATTGGCGAATGTAAAAGAAAACGTCACTACTTCTCAGTCGGGTGTAATCCGGCAGGCATTAAATCAAACGCCGGATGTGAACATCGTAAATCCTGATGGCAGCTGGGGAGGTAACGACCCTAATATTTATGGTGCTACCGGAACTAACCCATTTGCCTTAGCAAAAATTGTAAAAGACCTGAAGAACCGTTATGAATTATTCGGAAATGCCTATGCTGAAGTTCAGTTTGCCAAAGGGTTGAGCCTGAGAAATGAAATATCAGGAAATTTTGCAACTGCTTCAGAAGATCAGTTTGATCCTATTTATACAATGGGTGCTTATTCCAAAACCTCCAATTCTGCAACTTATTCCAGCGGAAAAAACATGTTTTATTCACTAACCAACTATTTAACCTACGGCCATTCATTTGCGAATAAGTATAATCTAAATGCTATGATAGGGCATGAGTCTAAAGTGTGGGAATATGAAAATGTGTCGGCAACGAGAAGAAACTTTCCAAGTAATAATGTACAGGCAATAAATAGTGGCGACGGCAGTACGGCAACCAACACCGGTGACAAGGGACAGACCGCAGGTGAGTCCTATTTTGGACGTATTGATTTTAAATACAATGATAAATATAATGTCACTATCAATGTGCGTAATGACGGTTCCTCCAAATTTGCACCTGATAACAGGTGGGTAACCACTTATTCAGGAGCATTCGCCTGGAGATTAAGTCAGGAAAGCTTCCTGAAAAATGTAAAAGAGATTAATGATCTGAAACTTAGGGTCGGATATGGCTTGCAGAATAACCAAAATATACGTGATTATGCATATGGCTCAACATTAACAACAGTGTCTACTTCCCTATCTGGTAATTCGCAGCTCATGGCCGCCAGTGGCAATCCTGATGTAAAATGGGAAACCACAAAAGGTTATAATACCGGCTTAGATGTAAGTATTTTAAACAGAAGAATTGAATTTTCTGTGGATGCTTACTACAAAAAAACAGAAAATCTATTACTAAGTCTTACGCTGCCATTGTATTCAGGAATGATTGATGCCACTGGTTATGCGCCGGGATCAATCCAGTCACCCTATATTAATATTGGTTCTGTTAGTAATAAGGGGATAGAATTTTCTATAACAACTCACAATGTGACCGCTAAAAACTTCAATTGGAAGAGTAACCTGACCTTATCTCATAATGTAAATAAAATTCTTGCATTAAATACAGATGCTGCTGCATTATATGGATATGCGGGTAGCACAGCCATCACCAAATCTATTGTAGGCGGGACTATTGGGGAGTATTATGGATATCAAACCCTGGGTACCTATAAAAATGCCGAAGATTTTGCAAAATACCCTGCGCTGCCTCAAAAAGGAGGAACTGCCATCCCAATTACCAACGGCTCCGGAGGAGTTTGGGTAGGAGATGTCATTTTTAAAGATCAGAATAATGACGGTATAATAGATGAGAGCGATCAGGTCTTTTTAGGCTCCCCAAATCCAAAATTCCAATTCGGAATAAACAATAGTTTCAATTTTAAAAACTTTGATTTGAACATTTTTATATCTGGTAGCTACGGCAATAAGCTTTTTAACCAGGTAAGGGTTGATGCCGAAAACCCAAATCAAAATTTCGGATATTTTAGAAATGTGCTTGATTATGCTAAAATCGGATTGATTGACCCTGCTGGTTCAGCTGCTGATATTAACAACGTATACATTACTAATCCCGAAACCAGGATTACCAGAATTAGCCAGAGCAGTGGAAATGGCAACCAGCGCTTTTCTGATAAATATATTGAAAACGGTTCCTATTTAAGGTGTAAAAGTATCACACTGGGCTATAATTTCTCGGAAAATATCTTATCTAAAATTCATTTAAAATCATTGCGCCTGTATGGTCAGGTAACGAATGTGTTTACGCTGACAAAGTACAATGGGTATGATCCTGAAATAGGCTCCTGGAATCCTCTGGCCGCAGGTGTCGATAATGGATATTATGCACAACCGCGTGTGTTTACAATTGGTGCCAATATCTCTATTCTAAACAAGTAAGACTATAACTATGAAACTGATTAAAATATACCTCCTCATTTTGTTTGTCATTGCCATAACAAGCGGTTGTAAAAAAGATTTCCTTAACCGGCCACCCTTGTCGCAAATCACAACGGATAATTTTTATAAAAGCTCTTCTGACTTAAGACTTGCTACCGCTGCACTGTACGCTCAGCCATGGAACGATTGGAATAGTTTTCCCTTGCTCGGCATTGGCGATATTCTAAGTGGCAATATGTTGCAGCCTTATAACGCCGATCTGGCCCAGCTGGCCTCATTTTCGATCACCAGTGATAATGGACAACTGAGTACCTCATGGCGCTGTTTTTACAAAATAGTAGCCCATTGTAATGCCAACATCAAAGCAATCAATACGAAATTGCCGGATAGTGTACCTGTAAAAAATAAAAATGGCGCACTTGCTGAATTAAAGTTCTTGCGTGCTACAGCGTATTTTCACCTGGCTCAGCTATGGGGTGCAGTGCCTATTATTGAGGATAATGATCAACTCATCAAAGATCCCTTATTGCCACGTCACCTGCTTAGTGATGTTTATAAATTTATAATTAACGATTTAAGGTTTGCTACAGCTTCTTTACCAAATCGTGATCAGCCTGGTCGCGTCACTACCTGGTCTGCTCAGGGCATGTTGGCTAAAGTATATCTGACGAAGGCAGGAATTAGTGGGAGCAGGAACCAGACAGATTTGGACAGCGCTGCTTTTTATGCAAAAAATGTGATCAATACCAGTGGATTAATGCTTCTGCCAAGTTATTATAACCTATTCAAGACACAATATAATGATAATCCGGAATCGCTTTTTGCCTTCCAGTGGGCACCGGGTGTAGGTTACGGCAATGGTAATGCAATCCAGACCCAATTTGCACCAAGTAGTGCTGTGGTGCCTCCGGGTGGTGGCTGGGGCGGTGCGATCGGGCCAACCTTTGACCTGGATAGCCTATACGCTCCGCAGGATTCCATACGCCGTAAAGCTACTTTTATGCTCACAGGTGATCATTATCCCGAACTGAATGCAGCAGGAGGCGGGTATACTGCAACAAGTTGCAGTGTTAAAAAGCATATTGTCGGTACAGCAGTCGATAATAATTCACCAACAATGGACATTTGGTCCTCTACCGAACACAATACCGTATTGCGTTTGGGAGATGTCTACTTAGTATACGTTGAAGCCTTATTAGGCAACAATAGTTCAACCGCAAACCCTGAGGCATTAAGAGTTTTCAATATGATCAGAAAAAGAGCTGGTATTGACGAGGTAACTAATATTACAACAGAATCACTTAGGAATGAAAGGAGAATTGAACTGGCATTTGAAGGGCAGTACTGGTTTGACCTGGTTCGCCTTTCCTATTATAATCCACAAGGAGCTATTACCTTGCTGAACAATCAGATTCTAAAGAATACCAGGGTGCAGTTTACTTATAATCCCTCCACTGGTGTAAAAACAAAATCTGCTAATGGCATGGTAATCACTCCACCAACGATTGCCACGTTTACCTTGCCGATACCGGCTACAGAGATTACAGCAGACCCCAAATTATTGGGTGCTCCGGTGGCGTATTACTAACCTGAATTATTTATTATTTAATGATAAAATATGAAAAAGCTATTCAACAAGGCAAGTAACTGTTTATTACTTGTTTTATTTGCAACGATGTTCTTCATACAGCAGGGTTGTAAAAAAGATAAATCATCGTCTTCCGGTGCCCCTGTTATTACGGGTGTGCGTAATTATGTAGCCAGCCCCGGAGATTCCCTTTTAACTAGTGTAGGTACCGGAAAGTGGATTGTCATTTCAGGCCAGAACTTAAAAGGTACACTTCAGATTTATTTTAACGGGGTGAAAGGCTCGTTTAACGATGCCTGGTTTTCAGATACAAGTGCTATTGTACTATTGCCTGATGTGATTGCCTTTCCGTTGGTAGAGGCTGCTCAGCTGAATACTATACGGTACATCACGACCCATGGAGAAACTACATTTTCTTTTCCTATTGTAGCTCCTGCCCCTACAATTTCCGGCATATCTAACGAAAGTGCCAACGCAGGTGACTCTGTTAAGATCAATGGATTTAACTTCTTTTTTATCCAGCGCGTCAGTTATGCAGGAGTTGAGGTTACAGGTTTTAAAGGTTCCAGCGATGGTACTTCTATCAGCATGAAGGTGCCGGCAAGTGTTTCAACAGGCGGGCCGGTAACCGTAGTCACAAAATCGGGCTCGGTCACTACCTTTTATCATGTCCACGATTACGTGACTGGCGTATTGAATAACTACGATGGGGTAAACAATTTTTCATGGGGATCTCCTGTTTCAAACAGCGCAGTGGATTTTCCTGGAAATAATGGCAATTACGGAGTGCTGAAGGCGTCAAATATACCCGGCGGAAATGGAAATTGGTGGGATAACGGACGGTCAATGAATGCGGATGGAGTACAATGGGTACCGGTCGCTAATTTAAAGGACACGCTAAATAATTATGCGTTAAAGTTCGAAATGGCAGTTAATAAGCCATGGATAAATGGTTCCATTCAGATCGTAAAAGATTATACCTGGACTTACTCTGCCCTTTATCGCCCTTGGAGAAACAGCAATGGTTCAATCACGCCATTTAAAACAAAGGGCTGGCAAACCGTTACGATTCCATTGTCAAATTTTTTAAACAACAGCTTGCCAGCTTCTACACTAACGGCTTTATTGGGGGAGACCGGAAAAGGTGCTATTAACATTACGTTTATCAATGACGGTACAACGATAGTTGCTGATTTTGAAGCGGCTATAGACAATATACGCGTAGTAAAAGTAAAATAAATTCAAACCCTAAATATCAACCAATGAATCATCCCCTAACTTTAAAAATTAAATCGCAGCAGTCTTTCTTTGTATTGCTGCTGCTGATTACCTTGCTGACTTCATTCTGTAAAAAGAAAGAAGAAGTTCAGCCGCAACTCAACGTTTCTTTATCTGAACTTGCATTTCAGCCGGAAGGAGGAATCTCCAGTATCATTGTGACCAGTAATAGTAAATGGAGTGTTAACAATCCAGGAGCTACATGGTTACAACTAGATCAAACAACAGGAAATGGCGGAAGTACAACCTTGAAACTGACCGCAGTACCTAATGGTACGGGAGTTTCCCGTTCTGCTACGCTGATTGTTACTTCGGGCGGGCAGGCCAGACGGGTTAAGCTGTCTCAGGTAAGTGATCTGTATCCTTCGTACAATACATCTCCCAAAACGCCTGATGCAACAGGCATGGGAAGCAACGCCGTCCAATTGGCTGCAAAAATGCATTTGGGATGGAATATCGGTAATACCATGGAATCTCCAGGTGGCGAAACTGGCTGGGGAAATCCGCAGATTACGGAATCCTATGTGAGATTTTTAAAGCAGACAGGCTTTAATGCGGTAAGGCTTCCATGTGCTTGGGACTGGCACCATTTAAGCGATCGGTCGAAAGCGAAAATTGACCCTGCATGGCTTAGCAGAGTGAAAGAGGTGGTTCAGTATTGTGTAAACAACGACATGTATGTATTGCTCAATATCCACTGGGACAACGGCTGGCTGGATGCTAATATCAATAACCTGAAGAAAGATTCGGTTAACGCTAAGCAAAAAGCACTTTGGGAACAGATCGCTACTACAATGAGAGACTTTGATGAGCATCTGATGTTTGCCAGTGCTAATGAACCTCCGGCTGAAAATGCAGAACAGATGGAAATACTCAATAGTTACCACCAGACATTTATCAATGCAGTTCGCTCTACCGGTGGCAGGAACAGTTATCGGGTGTTGGTTGTTCAGGGACCTGGAACTGATTTCGATAAAACCGACAGATTGATGAATACGCTTCCAACAGATCAGATTTCTAATCGCATGATGGTGGAAGTGCATAATTACACCCCCGCTCAATTTACGATCTTAGATCAGGATGCAAGCTGGGGGAAGATGTTTTACTATTGGGGGGCAAGCCATCACTCTACTATTCAGCCCGATCGTAATCCAACCTGGGGGGGAGAAAGTGAACATATCAGGGTATTCGGCCTGATGAAAGCCAAATTTATAGACAAAGGGATCCCGGTACTCATGGGTGAATACGGGGCTTATAGAAGGGGGAATTCTCAAAATGTTCCCTTAGATCTGAACACACACAATGATGCAGTAGATTATTGGAATCGGTATGTAACTAAACAGGCCATCCAGCATGGTCTTAAGCCTTTCTTTTGGGATACCGGGGCTGCATTGGATCGCAGAAACAACAGGGTGCTTGATCAGCGTACGATAGATGCCATCCTTGCGGGCTCCAGGTAAAATCGATGAGATAAGATGAAAAAAACACTTTTTATAATATTCCTTTTTATTCAGGTACAGAGTGATGCTCAGATTACTTTGCCAAAAGTATTTTCGGATCATATGGTTCTGCAAAGAGATCTTGAAATTCCTGTTTGGGGAAACTCGGCTCCGGGTGCGCATATCCTGGCAGAACTTGGAAAATCCCAAGCCACTGCAACAGCAGATCGGAATGGAAAATGGAAGCTTCGTTTCCCAACATTTAAAGCAGGTGGTCCCTACGAACTCAAAATTTCTGAATCCGGGAAACCGGATTCAGAAATTAGACTGAAAGGAGTGCTGATCGGAGATGTCTGGTTTGCTTCCGGGCAGTCCAATATGGAATGGGCTGTGCAACAGGCTCAGGATGCGGATCAGGAAATTGCAAGTGCCAACTATCCTGAAATCCGTTTACTTCAGGTAGCGCATGATCAGCAATTAACCCCTCAGCAGGATATCTTGTCCGGAAAATGGAAAGTTTGTAATCCTGTAAATGTATCACAGTTCTCAGCCGTTGCGTATTACTTTGCCCGAATAATTCATAAGGATCAGCAGGTTCCGATCGGCATTATCCAAAGCACATGGGGAGGTACGCCGATAGAATCCTGGACTAGCCGCGACAAATTGCTTAGCGCTGCAGTCACCCAAAAAAAAGCACTCGCAAATGATACACTCAGTCAGCAGCATTTTGTGAAAGATAGTCTTGACCTGATCCGCTTCTGGGATATAGTATATCATCCACAGCATAATACCGATAAGATCATACCGGAACCAAAGTACGATGACGCGAGCTGGCCGGTTGTTGAAATGCCCCGGCTGATTAAAGATTTTGGCATCGGACCTTATGAAGGGATGCTTTGGTTGCGTAAAAAACTCATCCTGCCCGAATCTTTTTCCGGAAAAGAATTGACATTGCATATCGGGCATCCCGAGATGAATTACTCTCTATATTTCAACGGAAAGGAAGTCTGTAAAACTAAATGGAATAGCGAGAAGAATCATTCTTACCCCATTCCGGCTGGTTGGCAGAAAAAAGGAGAAAATTTTGTAGCCATCCGATTGGCGATGTTATGGAGCGGGGGCGGATTAAATGCTCCTGCGGAGGACATGTATATTACTGACGGTGCTGCCAGGGTTCCTTTAGCAGGAAAATGGTCCTATCAAAAAGATCTGGAGCCAGGCCTTCCCAAAATATATAATTACCACTATTATCCGTTCTTGCTGTTTAATGCAATGGTGAATCCGGTCATTCCTTACGGGATCAGAGGATTCCTCTGGTATCAGGGAGAAGCGAATGAATCCGAGGCTTATCAGTACCGAAAGTTATTTCCCATGCTGATCACCGATTGGCGGAAACGCTGGGGCCAGGGCGATCTGCCATTTTTGTATGCTCAGCTGGCAAATTTTAAAAAAGTAAAACCGCTTCCTTCCGAGAGTGAATGGGCGGAGCTAAGGGAGGCCCAGACCTTGACATTATCCTATCCCAATACAGGGATGGCTTGCATCATCGACATTGGGGCAGCCGATAACATTCATCCTACCAACAAACAGGAGGTAGGCCGCCGTCTGGCATTGAATGCTAATAAATTGGTATATAAGCAAAATGGCACAGCATCCGGCCCGCTGTATAAAAGTTATCGGAAAGAAGGAAACCGCATCCGGATTAGCTTTACGAATGTCCCGGCTTCGCTTGCTGCCAGGGATGGTAAAAAAATAACAGGTTTTGCGGTTGCAGGTAAAGACAGACAATTCCACTGGGCAAAAGCCGCTATAGCCGGAAAAGAAGTGGTGGTTTACTGTGATCAGGTGTCTGATCCTGAGGCTCTACGCTATGGTTGGGCAGACAATCCCGAATGTAATCTGATCAATTCAGAAGGCTTGCCCGCCATTCCTTTCCGAACAGACAACTGGAAAGGGATTACCCAAAAATGAATAAGTTCTTAAATATGAATAAAATTATAATAACAATCTTTTTGATCCAGTTGAGCTTTTTCGCAAAAGCTCAATATCAAGTGAGTCCAAATGCGAAAGGCCCGGGCTTTTATATGAACCCCATTTTTGCAGGCGATTATCCTGACCCAAGCATATTACGCGATGGGGATAATTATTACATGGTCCATTCATCTTTTGAATATTACCCCGGCTTATTGGTCTGGCATTCAAAAGATCTGATTAACTGGAAACCGGTAACCCATGCTTTGCACAAAAAGGTTGGATCTGTGTATGCACCTGATTTGGTGAAGTATAAAAATAAATTCTATATCTATTTCCCTGCAAACGGTACCAATTATGTGGTAACAGCAGATTCGATTGATGGTAAATGGACTGAACCAATCGACCTGAAAATTGGCAATATTGATCCGGGACATATTACAGACGAGCAGGGCAAAAGGTATTTGTTTTTCAGCG
Source organism: Pedobacter steynii (assembly GCF_001721645.1). Lineage (NCBI taxonomy): Bacteria > Pseudomonadati > Bacteroidota > Sphingobacteriia > Sphingobacteriales > Sphingobacteriaceae > Pedobacter > Pedobacter steynii. The sequence goes on from NZ_CP017141.1 coordinate 2,244,087, forward strand.
ACGGAGGATTTGTGCCCTTGTCTGATGATGGTCTTTCCATTACAGGAAACCAAAAGAGTTCGTACAAAGGCTGGCCGATTCCCCGAGATTGGTCTATTGAGTGTTTTTGCCTGGAAGGTCCTAAGCTTATAAAAAGAGGCAAATACTACTACCTTACCGTCGCTGAAGGAGGAACGGCGGGACCTGTAACTGGCCATATGGTAGTTTCTGCAAGATCAAAATCGCTGTCCGGGCCATGGGAAAATGCTCCTCATAACCCTATTGTCAGAGCGACATCACTATCTGAAAAATGGAGGTCAAAAGGACATGCCACCATAATTGATGACGTGAAAGGAAACTGGTGGATGGTATTCCACGCTTACGAAAAAGACTTTTATAACAAGGGTCGGCAAACAATGCTTCTTCCTATAGAATGGACTAAAGACGGTTGGTACAAAGTGCCGGCTGGCATAACGGATAGTGAACCCATCCGAAAACCAGACCTGGCCCCATCTAAAACTGATTTTAAATTGGACGATAATTTTGAAGGTGATCAATTAAAACCCCAATGGGCATTCTTTGAAGAGCTGGATGTTAATAGGTTTAAACTAGATGGTAATGGTTTGTCTGTGAAGGCGAAAGGGAATTCTATAGGCAATAGTTCTCCCTTATTATGCATTCCGGAAGACCATTCTTATACCGTAGATGTGGAGGTCTCGATTGAAGGAAAAGCGACCGCAGGATTGGCTCTTTTTTACAACAGTACCGCATCTTCAGGTATCCTGGCTAACAATGAGGATATAATAGCTGATTTACGTGGCTGGCAGGTTCGGGCTGAAAAAGAGGTCGTAAACAAACATGTATTCCTTCGTCTTAAAAATATAAACAACACGGTTGATATGTATTATAGCGTTGATGGTGTCAAATGGAATAAAATCGAAAACTCCTTTGAGGTTTCGGGTATGCATCATAATGTACTCAGCGGATTTTTAAGCTTACGGATAGGTCTTTGTTCTATAGGAGAGGGGAAGGTAACGTTTAAGAATTTTAAATATAAACCAATAAAATAAATCATTCCGGATAATTTTTATGAATCTAATCACCAGAAGAATCAACCTATTAACCATCCTATTTTTACTGATCGTAAATTACTTTCCGGGTTATGCTCAGAATAAACCTGATCAGGAACGAAAACAGTTATTTGACTATGATTGGAAATTTATCCTGGCTGATGAGGCCTCAGCCAGATCAACAGATTTTAACGACGCCGGCTGGCGCAGCCTTGATTTGCCACATGATTGGAGTATTGAAGGGAAAATAAAACCTAAAAATCCCAGCGGAGGTGCCGGGGGCTATTTTCCTGCGGGTGTAGGCTGGTATAGGAAAACCTTTAAAGCTCCGGGGGAATGGAAAGGCAAAAATATTTCTATTTATTTTGAGGGGGTATATATGAATTCCGAGGTATTTATCAATGGAAAGTCTCTTGGTGTTCGCCCTTATGGTTATTCTTCATTTAGTTACGACCTGTCGCCTCATTTGAATTTTGGTGGAGAAAATGTCATCGCTGTGCGCGTGGACAACTCTCAACAAATAAACTCCAGATGGTACACCGGATCCGGTATTTACCGCCATGTCTGGATGAGGGTTTCCGATCCGCTGCATGTGGCCGACTGGGGAGTAGCAATCAGCACTCCTATTGTATCCTCAAAAATGGCAACTGTGCAGGTAAAGACACTGATAAAAAACGAAACTGGTTTAGCTCAGAATTTCCTGCTTAGGACTCGTCTGTGGTCTGTAAAATCCGGAAATGCGGGGAACCATAAAATAAAGGTAGAACTGGCAGCTAATACTGAAAAGGAAATTATTCAAACTATAAAAGTAGCGAACCCTTTGTTATGGGCACCGGAAACGCCCAATTTATATCAGGCACAGTCTCAGCTATTAAAAGCTGACCGGGTTATAGACGAAACCCAAACTGGTTTTGGTATTCGTTCCTTAAGGTTTACTCCTGAAAATGGTTTCCAGCTTAACGGAAAAACAGTCAAGATCAGCGGTGGATGTGTACATCACGACAATGGTTGTCTGGGTGCAGCCGCCTTTGACCGGGCCGAAGAACGTAAGGTTGAGCAATTAAAAGCTGCCGGATTTAACGCAGTCAGAACCGCTCATAATCCTCCTTCCGAAGCTTTCCTCGATGCTTGTGACAAGCTGGGGCTACTGGTGATGGACGAAGCTTTTGATGGTTGGAAGGGTGCTAAAAATAAATACGATTACTCCATATATTTTGACCAGTGGTGGAAAAGTGATTTGGAAACGATGGTGTTGCGGGATAGAAATCATCCCTCCATTTTTATGTGGAGTTCAGGCAATGAAGTATCCGAAAGAAAAACCCCCGAAGCCGTGCAAACGGCTAAAATGCTTGCCGCTGCAATCAAAAATATAGATGCAACCAGACCAGTTACTTCGGCGGTTGTCATCTGGGGCGAATGGGAGGTCTTTGATCCGCTCATGGCTGTTCATGATGTTGCCGGTTATAACTATCAGTTGCATAGCGCACCAGCAGATCATAAGAGAATTTCTTCCCGCGTTATTGTGCAGACAGAATCCTATCCAAGAGATGCATTTGCCAACTGGAAACTGGTACAGGACAATAGTTATATTATTGGAGATTTTGTATGGTCGGCTATCGATTACCTGGGAGAATCAGGAATAGGACGCTCCTTCTATTCAGGTCAGGTGCCAGGAGAGAACTGGGACAACGAGATGTTTCCCTGGCATGGTGCTTACTGCGGAGATATAGATCTGACCGGATGGAGAAAACCGATATCACATTATAGAAGCTTGTTATATAATGATACAGAAAAGCTGTACATGGCTGTTCGTGAACCCAATCCGGAACCATTGGAAATCAAAGAAACCAAATGGTCGGTATGGCCTACCTGGGAAAGCTGGACCTGGCCAGGTCATGAAGGGAAAAATATCGATGTAGAGGTATATTCAAAATATCCAAAAGTCAGGCTTTACCTGAACGATAAACTGATCGGCGAAAAGGCAACAGGTCTGGAACAGGAATTCAGAGCTACTTTTTCCGTTCCTTTTATGCCTGGAATACTGAAGGCAACCGGCCTGGAAAACGGTAAGGAAACAGCACCAGTCATCCTGCAAACCTCTGGAAATGCAGCGCTGGCTAAACTGACCGCCGATCGAAAGGAAATATTAGCTAACGGACAGGATTTATCATACGTTACAGTTGAAATAACCGATAAGAATGGGGTCATTCAACCGAATGCGACAAATCGCCTGCATTTCAAAATCGAAGGACCTGGTATAATTGCAGGAATAAGTAATGCTGATGTTAAAGATTACGATCAATATGCGGGCAGTTCAGTTAATGCATGGCATGGGCGGGCACTCGTAGTCATTAGAAGTACCCGTACTACAGGTAATATTAAACTTTCAGTAACTTCCCCTGACTTAACAGAGGCAACTTTAAACATCCGAACCCTGAACAATTAGCAGTATAACCATAATAGTAATGAACAAACTAAAGTCAGTATCCAAAGAATTGGTGTTTATCTTTCTATCAGTTTTTGTTTTTAGCTATGTCTCAAATGGCCAGACAGCAATGATCAATTCCCAATCGAGGCATTTAACAAGTTTGAATGGCGATTGGAATGTGATCATTGACCCTACCGGGCTTGGCGACTGGAGGCAAGTATGGCAGGAGAAAAAGCCGGAGAAAAAAACGGATTTTGTGGAGTACTCATTTGAAGGTGCACCGGTATTAAAAGTGCCGGGCGACTTCAATTCACAAATGCCTGAGCTGACCTATTTTGAAGGTGTGGTCTGGTATAAAAAACAAATCAATTATACGCTTCGAAAAGGAAAGCGACTTTTCCTGTATTTCGGGGCTGTCAATTATAAGGCTGATGTATTTTTGAATGGGGAAAGAATTGGAAGTCATGAAGGTGGTTTTACTCCTTTTCAATTTGAAATCACAGAAAAAATAAAAGACGGGGTAAATGCACTGATCGTAAAGGTGGATAACAAACGCCTGAAAAACGGAATCCCGGGATTAGGGTATGATTGGTTTAATTATGGAGGCATCACCCGGGAGGTAAATCTTATTGAAACCGGCCACACTTATATTGAGGATTACCAAATTCAGCTCCCTAAAGAAAGCCGCAAAGAAATTTCCGGATGGATAAAGTTAAACGGAGCCAATAAGGAACAAGGTCTTAAAGTTAAAATTCCGGAACTGGGCCTGGTTTATTCCACAAAATCGGATAGCTCTGGTATGGCAAGATTGAAATTCCAGGCGTCTTTTAAACCCTGGTCGCCCGATAATCCCAAACTTTACAAAGTGCTTGTGGAAAGCGAGACAGATACCATTGAAGATGAAATCGGTTTCAGGAATATCGAAGTAAGGGGAAATAAAGTATTTCTGAACGGCAAAATGATCTTTCTTAAGGGGGTAAATATTCATGAAGAGAATCCTTATAAAGGGGCAAAAGCATTTTCCAGCGAGGATGCCGTACTGCTATTGAACAGTGCCAAAGAACTTGGTTGTAATTTAGTTCGTCTGGCTCATTATCCGCACAATGAGCACATGATAAAGCAGGCTGAAAAAATGGGACTAATGGTTTGGAGTGAATTACCCATTTACCAGCACATAGAATTTTCGGATACTGCGGTTCCTTTAAAAATGGAACTTATGCTTAAGGAAATGATCCAGAGGGATAGAAACCGCTGTAGTGTGGTAATCTGGAGTCTCTCCAATGAAACTTATACTTCCACGCCGGGAAGGGATTTAGAACTGGTTAGCCTCACCAAAAAATGCAGGGAAGCTGATCCGACAAGGTTGCTCACACATGTGGTGAATAATCAAGCCTACAACAACAATACATTTAAGGTATGGGATACACTTTACCGCTACGCAGATCTCATCTCCCTGAACGAGTATGTGGGCTGGTATGTTCCCTGGCAAGGTAAACCGGTAGATACAAAATGGGAGTTAAACTATCCCGATAAGCCGGTTTTTATTTCAGAATTCGGAGCTGAAGCGCTTTATGGCAGCAAGGGCCCTATTGATGAAGCTGCCTTCTGGACAGAAGAATATCAGGAACAGATTTATATTGATCAGCTAAAAATGTTCAGCACAACTCCCAATTTATGTGGGATAGCTCCCTGGCTTTTATTTGATTACCGTTCATTGGGTAGAATGCACCCGGTTTATCAAAAAGGGTTCAACCGAAAAGGGCTGTTATCTGAAAAAGGGGAGAAGAAAAAGGCTTGGCAAGTCATGCATGAGCATTATTTGAAATACAAAAAATAAATTATTAAGGTGAAAAAATCTATAACACTATTCGTATTAACGATACTTATTTCATTATCGGTTGTAAAATCGCAGGAAGTGAATCCATTCTTCCCGGCAAAGGATCTGATTACAACCGGAATATACTATTATCCGGAACACTGGAAGGAAAGCCAATGGGAACGGGACATCAAGAAGATTTCAGATATGGGCTATGAGTTTGTTCATCTTGCCGAATTTGCCTGGTTTAAAATGGAGCCGAAAGAAGGGCAGTTTGATTTTGCCTGGCTGGATAAGGTGGTCGCCCTTTGTGTCAAACATAAACTTAAAGTGCTCATGTGCACACCATCGGCAACTACACCAGCCTGGATGAGGGTAAATTATCCTGAAACATTTGTGATGGACGGGCATTATATCCGGGCCGAGCATGGGACGAGGGGGCTTGGCTCAATCGTCAACCCTAAATATCGGTTGTTTGTAGAAAAGGTGGTTACGGAAATGGCAAGGCGCTACGGACAAAATAAAGACGTGATCGGGTGGCAGCTGGATAATGAACCGGATGCCAAACCAGATTATAGCCCTTCATCGCAGGAGGCTTTCAGGCAATGGCTAAAAAATAAATACAAAACGGTTGAGTCATTAAATGATGCCTGGGGTACAGCGTTCTGGAGCCAGTGGTACAATAACTTTAACGAGGTGATGATCCATAATACCAACCTGGTGGGTTGGTGGGGAAACAACCCTCATGCCTTACTCGATTTTAAGCGTTATTGTGCGGATGCTCAGGCCGAATTTCTTGATTTTCAGGCCGGCACCTTGCGTAACTACATTTCAAAGAATCAATACATCACCACTAATTATACTGCAGTTTCTCCGGGGTCTGATGCGGGAAGAACAAAGAAACTCGATTTTGCAGCCTACACCGCTTACCCTAACGGAGGCAGTGACAATATCGGGGAGCTTGGTTTCAGATTGGGAGACAGTAAAGTGATCCTTTTTGCATCAGCCTATTTTAAGCACTTGGGAGGGGTATCTGGAGTCATGGAGATCCAGCCGGGGCCGGTAAACTGGGGAGCATATAATCCGCTTCTTTTGCCCGGAACCGTACGCATGTGGTTGTACCATACCTTTGCTGCTGGAGGGAAACTGGCCTGTTCCTATCGGTTCCGGCAGATTTTGTACAGCTCCGAGCAATACCATGCAGGGGTCATTCAAACAGATGGGGTTACGCCTTCGCCCGGGGGTGAGGAGTATATCGAATTCATGAAAGAAATCAAGGAGCTGCGGCAGCAATACAGGCCGGGTGTTAAGGTGCCGGAAAAACTTGCCGCGAGGTCGACTGCAATTCTTTGGAACCTGGAAAACTATTGGACGATCGAAAGGCAAAAACAAACTACACAGTGGAATACCTGGAATTACCCGGTTAAGTTTCTGGAAATGGCGAAGTCTTTAGGCGCCCAGGTTGATGTGATACCTGAAACTACCGATTTGTCGGATTATAAAGTAGTCATCGTTCCCGCTTACGAACTGGCGGATGCCGCTTTAATTAAGAAATGGAATAATTATGTGTCCGCCGGAGGGCATTTAATCCTTACCTGTCGCACCGCAACCAAAGATCGTATGGGGCATTTCTGGGAGGCTAAGCCGGCAGCGCCAATCGCTGACCTTATCGGAGCTCAGGTGATCGCAACTGATATGCTTTCAGCTCATGCGAAAGGCGATATCCGGATGAAGTCAAAACATTACAGTTGGAATAACTGGGCGGATTTGCTATCGCCTGAGCGGAATACAGAAGTACTGGCAACCTATGAAAACCAATTTTACAAGGGGAAGGCAGCTGTGGTAAAACGGAGAATCGGTAAAGGGTCTGTAACTTATATCGGCGTAGATACGGACGATTCCAATCTGGAAAAGGACATCTTAAAAAACATCTACGCTGATGCGGGAGCAACCACAGAAGACTATCCGCAAGGTGTTTATGTGTATTGGAGGGATGGTTTCTATATGGCTGTAAATTATTCTTCTGCTGATTATACCATGAAGATCCCGGAAACTTCAAAAGTGTTTGTTGGAGAGAAAATATTAAAGCCTGCAGGCGTATTGGTTTGGAGCGAATAATCGGATCTGAAATACTATAATTCTCAAAAGATATGATGATTTAATCGTAGTTTAGCTATGTTAACAATAAACAACCAATTATAACTGCCTACGGCTTCAGCTTTTACCATTGAGGGATTTTAATAGAAAGATATATGTTTCAGCTTTAGTACTGATCAGCATATTCATCCTGTGCAATCCACTTTTTGCACAGGAAAATGTGTACCGGTTTTCCCATCTGGATATGTCAAATGGCTTATCAGATAATCAGGTTAATGCCATATATAAAGATCATAAAGGGTTTATGTGGTTTGGAACCCTGGCTGGTCTCAACAGATATGATGGGAATGAGTTCAAGGTATTTAAACACAATTCAAAAGATAGTACCAGCATACCGGATGGTTATATTATTAAGATATTTGAAGGGCCGGGGAAAGACTTATGGGTTAAGTCCAGTAATGGTTTTAACATTTATGATCCCTCAACGGAGAAGTTTGAGCGGTTTCAGGACAAGCACTTTAAAAAGTATAAAATCCCCGGAGGATACCTGAGAGATATCAAAACCAATAACCGGGGCAGGTATTATTTTTTTATCGAAAAGCAGGGTATCTTTTGTTACGATGAGAAGAGTAAGGTAACCACCCGTTATGCACATAAGAAAGGTGAGTTACAGTCTTTACATTCAGATCAGATTAATGATTTTGTAGAAGACCTAAAGGGTAATCTATGGGTGATTTACAATGATGGTGTCCTTGATAAATTTAACTTAAAGGAACGAAGAGTAATCAACCGATACCTTGAAGTCAGCAAACGTTTCAGGAAGCAGGAAACTTTCAACCTGAATCATGATTCAGAAGGCAATATTTTTATTTATAGCAGGGGTAATCCTTTCGGACTGTATTACCTTAATGCAGCTAGTGCTCAATTTAGTTATTTTGGGAAAAAGCAAGACCATTCGGGCCTGAGTTCGACCAATGTAAGTGATATCATTGAGGGCGATGATGGAAATATCTGGATAGGAACTGATCATGGCGGAATTAATATGCTGAATAAAAAGACGGGTAAACTCAGCTATATTTTAAGTAAAGAAGACGACCTCAGAGGCTTAAACGATAACAGTATCTCTACTTTATATAAAGACAACAATGGGATCATTTGGATCGGCTCCTTTAAAAAGGGGATTAGTTATTACCATAAAAGCATCTATAAGTTTCCCCAAAGTCAGTATTTAACCGCGAAAAACGCCATACATAAAGATGTGAACTCGTTTGCAGAAGATCATAAGGGAAATTTGTGGATTGGTACAAACGGGGCTGGCCTGTTGTATTTAAACAGGAGCACCGGTCAGATTAAAACTTACCGTAATGACCCGGGAAACAGTAATTCCCTAAGCAGCGATATTGTGGTCAGCCTTTGGATTGATCATTCTGGCCTGTTATGGATTGGCACGTATTTAGGAGGCCTTGATGCTTTTGACGGACAGAAGTTCAAGCATTTTAAGCATTCCGCAGACCCTTCCAGTCTCTCCGATAATCGCATTTATGCATTGTTAGAGGACTCCTCCAGGAGGCTTTGGATCGGTACTTTAAATGGTGGATTGGATTTGTTTGACCGGAACACTAATAAATTTAAGCACTTTAATCCCTCTGTTAAAAACACGCTGAATTCTTATGTCGTTTCTTGTTTATATGAAGATAAAAACAAAAATATCTGGATTGGGACTACAGCAGGTGTTAATATTCTGGATCATAAAACATCCGGATTTAAGTATTTAAAAAACAACAGCAAGGATACAAATAGTCTGGTACAGAATGATGTCAATTCCATTGTAGAAGATGCAAGAGGCTGGGTCTGGATCGGTACCAGGGAAGGTTTGAGCATTTACCATCCCAGGACGGGAAAGTTCAAAAATTTAAGCGAAGATGTTGGTTTGCCGGAAAATACAGTATTTGAACTTCTGGAAGATGAAGACCATCATATTTGGTATAGCTCCCGAAAAGGGCTATACAAGATTTCTGTAATTGCTGAAGGGAAAACGTATAAATTCAGGTATAGTAAATACAACAAATCTGATGGACTGCAAAGTACACAGTTTAATATCAACGCGGTAGCTAAAACAAGAGCTGGCGAGTTAATTTTTGGGGGACCAAATGGCTTCAATATTTTCAGGGCGGGTCAGATCAAAAACAGTCAGGTTCCTTCCGGCTTGCTACTGACTGATTTAGAGGTGTTTAATCATGAAGTTCGTGTTGGAGAAAGTATCAATGGACGTACAATTCTGCCCCAAACCATCACAGAACTTAAGAAGTTAACCCTTAGCTATAAGGAAAATGTCTTTTCAATCAGATTTGCCTTACTTAACTATTTTAATCACCACAAGATAACCTATAGGTACAACCTGGAAGGATTTGACAAGCGCTGGCTTACTGTTCCTTCTGAAATACCTAAAGCTACTTTTACCAATCTCGATCCCGGGGAATACACCTTTCATGTCAAAGCCTTTAATGGAAATGATGTGGTTCCTCTGGCGGAGTCAGAACTGAAGATCATCATTTTGCCTCCTTTCTGGCGCACAACATGGGCATATGTGCTGTACATTTTAGCAATTGGCATGCTGTTGTTATTTATTAGAAGCAGGGGGATCAACAAGCTGAAACGGGAGTTTGCGGTAGTGCAGGAAAGAAACCGCGCCCGGCAATTACGCGAAGAAGATCGTAAGGAAGCAGAAAGGTTGAGGGAACTTGACTTATTAAAAATTAAATTTTTAACCAACCTGAGTCATGAGTTCAGAACACCTATTTCCCTGATTCTTGCTCCTGTAGATACACTTTTGTCGGAAGCTAAAGAGCAGGAACGGAACGGCAAGCTGTCCATGATCAAAAGAAATGCCAGGCGTTTGCTAAACCTGGTAAACCAATTGCTCGACTTCCGTAAAATGGAGGAGCAGGAGTTGCGGCTAAATGAGGGGGAGGGCGAAATCGTGTCTTTTATCAGGGAAGCAACGGATTCTTTTTATGATCTGGCAGAACGAAAACGGATCAAACTGATCTTTAAAAGCGCTGTTGAAAATCTATATGTTTCTTATGATCATGATAAAGTGGAACGGATATTATTCAACTTACTTTCGAATGCTTTTAAATTCACACCAACTGGAGGAACAGTAAGTGTTGAATTACAACAGCTGTTCGATCAGACAAAGGATGACCGGGTTTCAGTGGAGTTGAAGGTGTCGGACTCAGGAATTGGCATCCCAAAAGATAAACAGGAAAAGATCTTCGAACGGTTTTTTCAAAATGAAACTTCTTCTTCCATTCTGAATCAGGGATCGGGTATTGGGCTGTCGATCACGAAAGAGTTTGTGAAAATGCAGGGAGGCGAAATCATGCTGAAAAGCGAGCCTGGTTTGGGCAGTTGCTTTACGATACACCTGAATCTTAGCCCAGTTGCAATAGCAGTCCAGGAAGACAAAGCGATCGGAAATGCGGATTCGCAATGCGGAAATCCAGCCGAAAAGAATCAGGAAAATAACGCTGCGGATAAACGCCTGCGCATCAGAAATGCTCCGGTTGTTTTGCTGGTAGAGGATAATGAGGACTTCAGATTTTATCTTAAAGAGAACCTGAGCTTTTTTTACAAGATCGTAGAAGCATCAAATGGTAAGGAAGGCTGGCAAAAGGCACTTGCCCTGCATCCGCACCTGATTGTTTCCGATATCAGTATGCCTGAAATGAATGGTACTGAATTGTGTGAAAAGCTAAAATCAGACGAAAGAACGAAGCACATTCCAATTATTTTATTAACGGCTTTAACTGCCGAGGAAGAACAACTCAAGGGGCTGGAAACAGGAGCGAATGATTACATGACGAAGCCATTTAATTTCGAAATTCTACATTCTAAAATCAAGAACCTGCTCACACTTCGTCAGACATTTAAAAAAACGTATTCCAGGCACATTGAAATGGCCTCACCAGAGATGGAAATTGAATCAGATGATGCTAAATTTCTTAATACTGCCTTGCTTTATATTGAAACAAATCTTCATAATTCCCAGCTATCGGTAGAGGATTTAAGTAAGCATATGGCGATGAGCAGGGTGTCCTTATATAAAAAGTGCTTAAAAGTTACCGGTAAAACCCCCGTTGATTTTATCAGGTCTGTTAAACTGGAAAAAGCAGCAGTTTTATTGGAAAAAAGTAATAAAACCATTTCCGAGATCTGCTATATGGTGGGTTTTAGTACCCCTAATTATTTTGCTAAGTCTTTTAAAGCAAAATACAATGTCCTCCCTTCTGAATATATCGTAGAAAAGAGAATTGGTTAACATTTCTTCTTACCTCTTTAACATTCCTGCCCCACCTTCAAAATGGGGCACCGTAGTTTTACCCTATTGGCGCGCAAGCTAAACCCGCGTTAATTAACTTTTTATGAAACAATTCCTTTTTTTTATTGCATTCTCACTTATCGTGGGAAAGCTGCTCGCTGCCGATCCAGTCCAAACGCTGGATAATGGCATGAAGCTCCATCCTAAAACCGGAGCGGCCAGGACCATCGAAATAAGTGTGATCAATAGCCGGGTTGTCCGGGTGCAGGCCTCACCGGAAAGCAATATCCCTTTTGTTGCAAGCCTTTGCGTATTGCCCGGACTAACGCCTGCAGTGCCTTTCAAAGTAAGTAGCAATTCAGAATTCGCAGTTCTCTCTACCGATGAACTTAGGGTAAGGGTTTCCCTTCTTACAGGTGAAATTTCATTTATGGACAAGTCAGGAAAAGTGTTGCTTCAGGAGGCAAAAAGGAGTTTTAGTCCTTTTGTGGTTGAAAACGATAAAGGATACACCATGCAACAGGTTTTCTCAGGAATGCCGGGCGAAGCCATTTATGGGCTTGGACAACACCAATCTGAGGACTTCAACTATAAACATAAAAGCGAAGACCTTTTTCAATACAATACAAAAGTAGCGGTGCCATTCATCCTATCTACTAATAACTATGGGATCTTGTGGGACAACTATTCGCAGAGCAAATATGGAGATCCCCGCGATTACAAAGATCTGAATCAGTTTAGCCTGTTTGATAAAGCAGGCAAAGAAGGTGCGCTTACTGCCACCTATACGCAAAAAAGCGGCAATCCGATTGTCCGACGGGAGTCGGCGATTGATTATGAAAACCTGACCACCGTAAAGAAGTTTCCTGCGGACTTTAATTTTAATGATGGTGCTGTGGTTTGGGAAGGAGAGCTCCTTTCGAGCCAAACTGATGTTTACAAATTTAGTCTCTATTATGCAGGCTATACCAAGGTCTGGATTAACGATTCCTTAGTGGTGCCCGAACGTTGGAGAACTTCCTGGAATCCGAACACTTACCGGTTTTCGTTCCCGTTAACAAAGGGGAAACGAGCTAAAATTAAACTGGAGTGGAAACCAGATGGAGGCGTTTCTTATGTTGGTCTTAAAGCGCTTTCTTCCTCTCCATTGGAAAAAAACGGAAACCTGTCCTTTTGGTCAGAAATGGGGGATAAGATGGATTATTATTTTGTCAGCGGTAAAAATATGGATGAGGTGATCAGTGGCTACCGCACGCTGACTGGTAAAGCGAGCATTATGCCAAAATGGGCGATGGGCTTCTGGCAAAGCCGTGAGCGGTACAAGACTCAGGATGAGCTATTGAATGTGGTAAGCGAATATAGAAAACGCAAGATTCCACTTGACAATATTGTGCTGGATTGGAGTTACTGGCCGGAAGATGCATGGGGCAGCCATCAGTTTGACCTGAAGAGATTTCCAGATGCCAAAGGGATGGTAGACACGGTGCACCGGCAAAATGCACATATTATGATATCTGTATGGCCTAAATTTTATACGACAACTGACCATTTTAAACAATTCAGCAAAAATGGATGGATGTATATGCAGGCGGTGAACGACAATGTCCGCGATTGGATTGGTTCCGGTTATGTCGGATCCTTTTATGATGCCTATAACCCGGAGGCCCAAAAGCTTTTTTGGAAACAGATGAAAGATAACCTTTATGTAAAGGGAATCGATGCCTGGTGGATGGATGCTTCTGAGCCCAATGTAAGAGACTGTACCGATATGGAATACCGTAAGAAGCTGTGTGGCCCAACTGCACTTGGATCTTCTTCGAAGTATTTTAACGCATACGCACTGATGAATGCAAAAGCCATCTATAACGGACAGCGGGAAACTGATTCCAACAAACGGGTGTTTTTGCTAACACGTTCCGGTTTTGCAGGCTTACAAAATTATTCCACTGCTACCTGGAGTGGCGATATTGCAACCAGGTGGGAGGACCTGAAAGCTCAGATTCCGGCCGGATTAAACTTTGCGATGTCGGGTATTCCGTTCTGGACGATGGACATTGGCGGATTCTGTGTAGAGAAACGCTATGAAAAAGGCCAGCTTATTTTTGACCAGACCGGTAACGAAAATGCAGATCTTAATGAATGGCGTGAATTAAATTTACGTTGGTTTCAGTTTGGCGCATTTTGTCCCCTGTTCCGCAGTCATGGCCAATTTCCTTACCGCGAGATCTATAACCTGGCACCTGAAGGTCATCCGGTTTACAAAAGCCTTGTTTACTATGATGAGCTTCGCTATCGCCTAATGCCTTATATCTATTCATTGGCAGGAATGGCTTATCATAATGATTATACCCTGATGAGGTCGCTGGCAATGGATTATACCGCTGATCAACAGACTTACGGCATCAGCGACCAATTCCTTTTTGGCCCGGCATTGATGGTTTGTCCTGTATACAGTTATAAAGCCCGAAGCCGTGAAGTTTATTTCCCGGCAGGAACCAGGTGGTATAATTTCTATACCGGCGAACAAATGGAAGGTGGAAAAAAGGTAACCGTAGCAGCAGCCCTGGAACGTATTCCTCTTTTTGTTCCTGCAGGGACTATCTTGCCTGTAGGAGAGGTGATGCAGCATACCGCTGAAAAGAAAGCGGATGATATTGAAATCCGGGTTTATCAGGGTAAAGACAGCAAGTTTAGTTTATATGAAGATGAGGGGACCAATTACAATTACGAAAAAGGTGCTTTTTCTACCATAGATTTTGACTATAACCATACTGATGGTACGCTTTCGATCAGCGACTGCAAGGGGAGCTACGATGGAATGTTAACCCAGCGTACTTTCCGTGTAGTTGCTATTGGTAAAACAACTGCAGCGCCCAGAATTGTTCCCTACAATGGCGTTAAAACAGTGATAAAGCTATAAAAACCGATAACAATAAAATATCAGAAGAATAAACAAATAATGAAATCAATAATTTTAACGATAGCAGGAGCAGGGATCTCGTTGATGGTTGCCGCACAACAGAAACAACCGGTTTACCTGGATGTAAATAAACCCATAGAAGAGCGGGTCGAAAGTGCACTTTCAATCATGACTACCGAAGAAAAAGTGTCCCTTTGTTATGCACAATCTAAGTTCAGTTCGAAAGGTGTGCCACGTCTGGGAATTCCCGAAGTCTGGACTGATGACGGGCCGCATGGGATCCGTGAGGAAGTTCTTTGGGACGAATGGGGCGGGGCAAACTGGACAAACGACTCCTGTACTGCCTTTCCGGCACTTACTTGCCTATCTGCGACATTCAATCCTGAATTGTCCCTGCTTTATGGCAAATCAATCGGAGAAGAAGCCCGTTACCGTAATAAAACGGTGTTATTGGGGCCTGGTATAAACATTTACCGTACCCCATTGAACGGGCGTAATTTTGAATATATGGGGGAAGATCCTTACCTCAGCTCCCGCATGGTGGTGCCTTATATTCAGGGAGTTCAATCCATTGGAGTAGCTGCATGCGTGAAACATTTTGCATTGAACAATCAGGAAGAGTGGCGTGGACATATCAATGTTGATCTTAGCGACCGTGCGTTGTATGAAATTTATCTCCCGGCTTTCAAAGCAGCCGTACAGGAAGGAAAAGCCTGGTCAATCATGGGCGCCTACAATCAGTTCAGAAAGGAACACTGTTGTCATAATGGTTTGCTTTTAAATGAGATACTGAAGAAGGACTGGGGATTTGATGGAGTGGTTGTGAGCGACTGGGGTGGTGTTCATAACACCGATCAGGCGGCGAAGAACGGACTGGACCTCGAAATGGGTACCTATACCAATGGTTTGACCACTAAAGGGAATTTTCCTTACGCTGAATACTATCTTGCCAATCCGTTTCTTAAAGGGATTAAGGAAGGAAAGTATGATATCGCTTTGCTTAACGATAAGGCCCGCCGGATACTTCGTTTAATTTTCCGTACCACGATGAGTGCCAACCGGCCTTTTGGTCGTTTCGTTTCTCCTGAACACAGTGAGGCTGCCCGTAAAATCGCTCAGGAGGGAATTGTACTGTTAAAGAATGAACAACGGTTTTTCCCTGTCCTTCCTGGCAAATTCAAGAAAATTGCTGTCATTGGAGAAAATGCCAGCCGCAGCCTGGTCATTGGTGGAGGATCATCGTCGCTGAAGGTCGCATACGAAAGTTCTCCATTGGATGGATTGATCGCTAAGTATGGGAAAGACCATATTGTTTATAGCCTTGGCTATGCTTCAGGGCCATCTGTATATGGACGGGAAGAACCCTCCAGATTAAATGCAGATTCGCTGATCGCGGCTGCGGTTAAAGCTGCTAGGCATGCCGAGGTCGTGTTCTTTGTCGGAGGATTGAACAAAAATCACTTTCAGGATTGTGAAGGTGGGGACCGCCGATCGATGAGCCTTCCTTTTGGTCAGGATCAACTGATTGATGCCTTGTTGAAAGTCAATAAAAATATCGCTGTGGTACTGCTTAGCGGGAATGCGGTGTCGATGCCATGGATCAATAAGGTGCCTGCTATCGTGCAGGGATGGTACCTCGGCTCTGAAGCTGGAAATGCATTGGCTGATGTCATCTCAGGTGAAGTAAATCCCTCGGGTAAGCTACCCTTCTCTTTTCCGAAAAAGCTGGAAGATAATGCAGCACATGCTTATGGCAAAATCTCTTATCCGGGAGACAGTGTGAACCAATATTATAAGGAAGATATTCTGGTCGGATACCGCTGGTTTGATACCAAAAAAATCACCCCTCAATATGCCTTCGGATATGGACTTTCTTATACCAGTTTTGATCTGGGAACGCTTTCTGCTGATAAATCGATCTATAGTAAGGATGAGGTTATTAAGGTCCGGTTCAGCGTAAAGAATACAGGATCTCAGGATGGTGCCGAAGTTACTCAATTGTATGTAAATGACCCGGTGTGCACGGTCAGTCGTCCGGTAAAAGAGTTAAAAGCTTTTAAAAAGGTATTCCTGGAAGCCGGAGAAACGAAATCTGTTGAAATGGAAATAAAAGTCGCGGATCTTGCTTTCTATGATGAGGGTAAAAAGGATTGGAACATCGAGGCCGGAGACTTTGTTCTTCAGTTGGGAAACTCATCAGCTAATATTTCTCAAAAGCTGAAAATAACGGTAAAGGAATAGATGGTAACGTTTGTGATGTCTTCAAA
The DNA here is from genome assembly GCF_001721645.1 of Pedobacter steynii. Lineage (NCBI taxonomy): Bacteria > Pseudomonadati > Bacteroidota > Sphingobacteriia > Sphingobacteriales > Sphingobacteriaceae > Pedobacter > Pedobacter steynii. Next base: position 2,260,985 of record NZ_CP017141.1, read on the forward strand.
AAAATTACTTTTGTAAAGTATTGAAATAATGTAAGATAATCAAAATGAAAACCGATTACACAAGGGTGTTTAAAATGTCTTTTGCAAGTGTCTATCCCCATTACATTCAAAAAGCGGAGAAAAAAGGACGCACAAAAGCAGAACTGGATGAAATTATATTCTGGCTTACAGGCTATAACGAAGAAACATTGCAACATCACATTGACCATAAAACTGATTTCGAAAATTTCTTTGCGCAGGCCCCGCAGATCAATCCCAATGTGTCAAAAATCACAGGTGTAATCTGTGGATATAGAGTAGAAGATATAGAAGATGAACTGATGCAAAAGATCCGATATCTGGATAAATTAGTGGATGAACTGGCGAAAGGTAAGAAAATGGAGAAGATTTTGAGAAAGCCTTAGATTTTCTAAGGCTTCCTTGTTTTCAATACTTTGCAGGTTTAATTCTCTGCTAATATTAAAACAGTTTTTCCTGTGGAGGTTTAACACCTGCCAGTCGAAGGTATACCGTTGTTTGACCCCTGTGATGAGCCTGATGTTCAAAAGCTTTAGCGAAGGCTGCTTTTTTAGACAGATCAAATTTTCCAAACAATTTGATCGCTTCGTCTGCTTGTGCCTCAGGCATATTTTTTATCTGATCAATCACAAAATCATAGCTTGCCAGCACTAAGCTGCTCACGTTTGCCTTTGATTTATCACTGGTTTTTTCCAATTCGCCCTGACCAACGGGGCTTTTTGCACCAGTTGCTGCTGAAGCAAATGCATAGTTGGCATCGCCCAGGTGTAATACCTGCTCTGCAAAAGATCGCATTTCTGGTGTAGGCTTTAAGGCATACCCGCTTTCTGGCATGGCATCCAGGTATTCTTTAGTATAAGCCTTTGACCTTTCCCAGTCCTTTACCAGATCAGCTACTGTTCCTTGCGCCTTTGCCAATTGACTGCCTACTACTAAACATAGTACAACTACCAAACTTTTAAGTTTCATATTTTTTAGATTTAGGGTGAATATTTAGATTTTCATAAGAAATTTGATGTTTACAGGAATCCTGAATTTGCGCCAATGTCAAATTTACGAGAAAATTATGGGCTCTTGGATAGGGTAAACTGGACATTATAGCGGGGTGATCTGGACATTAATATTAGTTTAGAGATTCCTTATTATATTTTTGCCTGTATTCCAATGGCGATAGGCCCGTGATCTTTCTAAAGACTTCCCGAAAGGCTTTCTGGTCCGAATAACCTACAGCATACATGACCTCGCTAATCGTTTTCTGACTGGTTTCAAATGTTTTCTTAGCTGACTCAATTTTTACCCTTTGTGTGTATTCCACAGGTGTGTTTCCGGTAGCTTTAATAAACCTTCTGTCAAAATTCCGCCTGCCAATAGAAAAGAGCGAAGACAAATGTTCAACAGATATCTTTTCATCGATCTTGCTTTCAATATAATCCTGTGCTTTTCTGATCATTTCGTCGTCGTGCCTCTTCTGACCGGTAAATATGGTAAAGGCCGACTGGCTCTGTCTGTCTATCTCAATCTGAAATACTTTAGAACAGAAGATCGCAGTTTGCCTGTCGTAATATTTTTCTACCAGATAAACCATCAGATTCAGAAAAGAATACGCTCCTCCATTGGTATAAATGCCATTCTCATCAGTAATCAGCTGATCGGCATGTAAAATCACCTTAGGAAACATCATCCTGAAATTATCGGCTGCAGCCCAATGTGTAGAGCAATTTTTTCCATCTAATAAACCTGTTGAAGCCAGCAAAAATGCTCCGGTACATATGCTGGCAACTTCTGCCCCTGCTCGATACTGATTTGCTATCCAGGCAATCATCAACTCATTTCCTCTTACCGCATCCTGATAATTATGGTTTAACGAAGGGATAATAATGAGGTCAGTTTTGTCTAATTCTGTAATGTTAATATGTGGTTTCACTGTAAATAGCCCTTCATAAAGGTCCACTTCTTTAGAAATGCCAGCCAGTTGAATTTTAAACAATTCCTCTTTTCCGCTATTTACCCGGTATTGATTGGCTCTTGTAAATATTTTATAGGCACCGACGATGCTGCTTAGGTTATTCTGTCCATCCGGAACAACTATAGTAAGGTGCTTCATGTCTTCTTTTTAACGAATATAATGATTTTTGCTGTCCAAATCAACCCCTCGTAATGTCCATTTTGCACCCTGCTGATCAAAGCTTTAGGCCTTAATTTTACTTAAAAAAGGAGGACTTACTCATGGCAGATATCTTGCATAGAATTGGAATTAAATCGTCATCTCTTGACGATGTTTATCAGGCATTGACTACCGAACATGGTCTGGCCGGATGGTGGACCAGCAACACTCAGGGAGAAGGTAACCAGGTTGGCAATATCATTAAATTTCGCTTTGGTGCGGGAGGATTTGATATGAAAGTTTCCGAACTTAATGCACCTGATCATGTGGTATGGGAGCTTGCAGAAGGACCGGAAGAATGGATGGATACCACCATTAACTGGGAATTGAAACAAGACGGCGACTATATTATCGTTCTTTTCAAACACCTGAACTGGAAGGAGCCCGTAGAGTTTATGCACCATTGCAGTACCAAATGGGCAATATTTCTGATGAGCCTTAAAGCTCTCGTCGAAACCGGAAAAGGGGCTCCTGATCCGATTGATGTGAAAATAGACAATTGGAATTAGTGTCTAGGTAGATCCGATCGCATTGTCTATATTGTAAAATGAAATTACCACCTTATAGCGCTTTCCCAAATATTACTGGCGATAAGATCTCATTACGACAAATTCAGCCTTCCGATATCAATGACATTATTGAAATTTCCTATTATGACGCTGTTCAGGCAACAACATCGCAACAGGCGATAGAAATGCAGGATAAAATCAACAAGGATTATCTTGATGGCAATTCAATTCATTGGGGTATTGTAGATAATGCAAGCAATAAAATCCTTGGAACCTGTGGTTACTACCGCGGATTTGATCAGGGGAGCGGAGAACTTGGTTGTGTCTTATTGCCTCAGCACCAGGGAAAAGGTTTCATGACTTTGTCCATGTCCTTAGCTATAGAATTTGGCCTCAATAACATGGGTTTAAAACGGATCTGGGCAGCAACAGGTCAACAAAACGATAAAGCAAAGGCACTTCTTGAACGACTTAACTTCATTAAAGTTGCCGATCTGGAAGATGATGAAATTGAATATGAATTAAGGCAGGTAGATTTACTATAGCGCTGTAGCGACCTTCACACTGCAACTCGTTCTACTTTTAAGCTTGCTCTTGAATGCTGATGGTATCTCAACTTTAATGGTAACAGGGGATCTTTCAATCAATTTTATAAAGTTCCCACTACTGTTTTCTGGTGGAGTAATCTTAAAAGTATCTGCTTCATTTTTTCTACTGTTGATCTCTTCAACCTTGCCGGACAGATTAAGTTCAGGAAAACCATCTACAATAATTTTAGCAGATTGTCCCTTAAGCAAGTGTTGTACCTGATCTGATTTGAAACGGGCAGTAATATAAAATTCATCAACGCCATTTGTTTCTTTTACATCAAGATAGGCATCATCAGTATATTCAAAATTCCCTGTTTTTGATGGAATGATTTTGCTGTTCAACAAAATTTCCGACCATTGTTTCAGGAAGTCCGGGGAGAATTTTGATGTTTTTACTGAAATAAGGACAATGTGCCTGCAGGTTTTGCCATCTACCAGGTAAGTAAGGCTAGAAACTGGTGTTTGTTCAGATTTAAGCGTTCGGTTTTCCAGACTGATGAGCTTATAAGGGAAAGGGCCGCTTCTCTTTTCAGCAAGGAGGTTAAAAACGATACCTTTATCATTTGATAAGTCAGGGAGCACATTAATACTGTCCAGACTCTTTGTGTTTTTTGTAATGTCGTCATTGAATATCATCGCTATTTTTTGCCAGGTTCCCTGATCGTCTTTAAGATCCCATTTTTGACGACGGCGAGAAAAATCAACCTGGATCGATAGCTTTTCATCAAGTACCCATTTCTCGGTTTTAGGCCAGCGTATTTCTATATCTTCTCTATTGGATTGGGCCTTGGCCAATCCGCAGATTAACATTAAAAAACTAATTATAAAGATATTTTTCATGTAAGATACCGGCAATGCACTATAAAACTTCATTTAATATAATAAGCTCGATGAATCCAATTTGGATGGCTCAATTCAAATTTAATTTCTCCATTGGGATAGTTGCCAACCGGCGTCCAGCCCTGAAGATTATAGAATCGCTCAGCGCGGGTATTAGGCGCTGTGCCTAATACTACCTTTTCTTTGGTCTGCTCAAAATACCAGTCTATCATTAGCCTGTGCAGTTCCTTGCCGATTCCTTTTTCTGCAAAGTCGGGATCTACAAACAATGCCCAAACGCTTTTATTTTTCAGGTCAACAATTGAGAATCCTACTATCTGACCTTCTACTTCGCAAACCCAGCCCCTTCCTTTCTCCGTGATGTAATAGATCACATCCTTATCGGGGACAAGATTGGGGTTACTGAGTGTATTCTCTTTCACCAGATGTCTTACCTTCTGGATCTGCTTAATATCGGAAAGTTCTGCAATTCTAAAAATCATATTCAAATATATTAACATAAATTGTCTGTCTGTGTTTTTAAATCAGGAATTAAGAGTAATAAATATTTAAATTTATTGGACTAAAAAACAAATGGCTATACACGTCGCGATCACCCGAAAAATACTCCCTGGAAAAGAACAGGAATTTAAAGAATCTCTACGCCATTTCCTCGGAGAGTCATTTATACATGGTGGCGTGCATGGCGCTGCGATGATCTCTTCTTTCCCGGGAGCAGACAGTAATGAGATTGGTATTCTCAGAACATTTAAAGACGAAGAGGAACGGGACACTTTTTATAATTCGGCATTGTTTAAAGAATGGGAAGCCTATGCTTCAACACTTACAGAAGTTCCGGTTTATCGGCAACTCACCGGACTGGAGGCCTGGTTTAGATCTCCTTCGGCACCACCACGATGGAAAATGGCCATTGCCACACTATGCGGTGTATTCCCGACAAGTTTATTTTTGTATTATACCATGGGCATGTTTATTGGCGGTCTGCCACCCGTAATCCGGCTTTTTATTACAGCGGCTGCGATGGTTGGGATGCTCACCTGGGTAGTTATGCCGCTAGTGATCAAAATCATGAAAAGGTGGCTGCAAAGCTAAATAAGATTCCTGATCCTCCCTTCATTTAACATCTTGTTAATCTATCCGTCATTTGGCGGGTCTAATTTCGCTTCATCTTTTATGGGCGAAAATAATACTGTCGGATTTAACGGAAAACAGGTGAATAACTTCGATGGAAAAGCATTCGAAGATCTTTACCGTCGTATGTATCCTACGCTCAAAAAATATGCGGTTTATCTGGTAAAAGATACAGAAGAAGCGCAATTGATTTTAAACGATGTATTTATCGCCATCTGGAAAAATAACATCCCGATTTTAAATGAGAGAGCCTACCTGTTCCGCGCGGTAAAAAATGCTTCCGTCAATTACCACAAAACTTCCAGGACAAATTTTCTGCACATCGATGAAGAAGAGGTACCTGAAGTTTGGGATGAAACCGCAAATCCCGCCCAGCTTTATCAGGATAAAGATAGAAACCGGATATTATATCAATTAATTGATCAGATGCCCGAGCGCCGGCGTCTGGTTTTCTATATGTACCGGATTGATGGCTTCAGTTACAAAGAAATCGCCGATTTATTGGATATTTCTGTCCGCACCGTGGAAGATCACCTCGTTAAAGGCTTTCAGTTTTTACAGGAGCGGGTGCTTAAAAACGAAGCAGAATTCCGATAAACAGATCCTTAACCATTTCTTAATAAAATGTTAACGTTTTGCGGCCCGTAGTGCATGCCCTGTTTCTTGTCTTCTCTCTATAAAAGCATAAGAATGGACCAAGAGACCTGGAAATTTGTACTCGATTATTTATCCGCAAAGGAGAATGCCAGGGGCAACGTTCAGAAAATTGAACAGGAGGAGAAAAAGATACAAGAGTGGCTAAGCAAAGACCCCAAACATCAGGAGGAACTGGAACAAGCCCTATGGTTGTGGCAGCATACCTCGGCGCCGCCGCAAAATGAAGAATGGAAGGAAAGCTTTCAAACGATTCAGGCATCGTTAATTGAGGAGGCACCTCAAAAGACCATTAAGTTGAAGTGGTGGATGGCCGCAGCAGCTGTCTTTGCAGCAATAACACTATCTACGTTATTTTATAAGGTGCAACAGCCGGTTGTACAAAATGAGGAAATAGCATGGATCACAAAATCGGCAGCGTCGGGAAAGGTGATCAACATCATGCTACCAGACAGCTCGGAGATCTGGCTCAACTCCGGCAGTAGCATCAGCTTCCCAAAGAACCTGCAACATGCCGGTTTAAGAACAGTGAAACTCAAAGGAGAGGCATTTTTTAATGTAAAACGTGATCCGCAGCACCCCTTTATTGTGCATAGCTCAAACATCCGGACCCAGGTGCTTGGAACCAGTTTTAACATCCGGGCATGGGAAGGGCATGAGGCCGAAGTAACGGTGCTGACCGGTAAGGTCGCTGTTTCCAGCGATTCTGCCGGGAAACAGTCGGCCGCAATTTACCTGCTGCCTAACCAAAAGGCAGTAGCTGATTTGAACCATGCTAAACTACACCTGGAAAATATCGAAGATGCCCGGACTGCCATTGGCTGGCGGGAAGGAAAACTGGTTTTCGATCAGCAGCCTGTTAAAGAAGTTTTTGAAGCCCTGGAGCGGAAATATGCGGTGAAAATCATCTCGGATCAATCTTTTAAAGACTGTAAACTCACCGCAAAGTTCAATAACATAAGTCTGAATGAAGTGTTGCAAACCATTCAAATGACGCTGGATATCCAATATACCATAAACAAACAGACCATTTATATAAAAGGAGGTAAATGTAATTAGACAACTATAAAGAAAAAGCCGAAGCATGTTGACGCATGCCCCGGCTAATAATTTCAATTTTATTTTAACCCATCAATGATTAAAACATTCAAAGTTATGAAAAAGTCCGTAGTGACTAATCAATTAATTTTTAAAGTAATGCGTTTTTTTACCCTCATTTATTTTATGCTTTCTGTTCTGTTCTTCAGCGGACAAGCATCGCCATTAAAGGCGCAGGAAGTAAACAGCAGGATCAGCTTTAATTTTAAAAATGGCACTTTAACAGAATTGCTGAAAAGCATAGAGAAGAAAACCAATCTATCCTTTGTGTACACCAATAAGGATGCAGTATTGAACCAAAAGATCGAGTCTTTTACCGCAGAAAACGAAACACTGAGTAGCCTGCTTAACCGCGTACTCCTCCCCAGGCAATTGACTTATGTAGTTCAAAATAACCAGGTCATTATTAAGAAAGCTGTTCGGATTAAGGGGAAGGTAACCGACGAAAAAGGTTTGCCCGTACCTGGCGTAAACGTAATCGAAAAAGGCAGTAGCAATGCCACAATGACCAATTTTAATGGCGATTACAGCCTGAACGTAAAAGACGGCTCGGCCACTATTCTGTTTAGAATGATGGGCTATCAAACCAGGGAGTTAGCCCTGAATGGAGAAACGCTGGTTAACATCAGCCTGGTTCCGGATCAGACTGCTTTGTCGGAGGTGGTAGTTACTGCCCTGGGAATTAAGCGGACGGAAAAAGCGCTGGGTTATTCCATTGCTACCGTAAAAGGAAGCGACCTGAATACCGTAAAAGAAGTAAACGTGGTGAATTCCCTTGCCGGAAAAGTAGCAGGGGTAAATGTGGTGAGTGCCGGTTCCGATCCGGGAGCTACTGCGCTGATTACCATCCGCGGACAATCCTCAATTGCAACAGATAACCAGCCACTTTTTGTAGTAGATGGTGTTCCTGTGGCACACTCGCTGCGTCCAACCTCAGAAGTAGGCCGGTCTTCGGTAGATTATGGGAGCCCGGTTGCAGACATCAGCCCGGACGATATTGAGAGCATTAGTATCTTAAAAGGAGCCAGCGCTGCCGCTTTATACGGCAGCAGGGCCGGAAGTGGAGTAGTACTGATCACCACAAAAAGCGGTTCATCCAGTAAAAAAGGATTGGGGATCAGTTTCAACTCAAACGCCATGTACGATCAGGCCTGGTTGTTTCCGCATTTCCAGAACCAGTTTGGAGCAGGAGAATATACCGATGATCCGGCTTCTAACACCACATCAGCCTGGGGGCCACGTCTTGATGCAGGAACCAAACACCTGCAGTGGAATAGTCCGCTTGATGCCAGCGGAAACCCGGTGCCTACAGACTGGGTATCACACCCGGATAATGCCAAAGATTTTTATAAAACAGGGGCTACCTATACCAATAATATTGCCATCACCGGAAAAAATGCAGATGGTAATTACAGGTTGTCCTATACCAATATGTCTAATAAAGGGATTGTACCCAATACCGACCTGAGCAGGAATACCCTGAACCTTGCAGCAACTTACATCCTGCATCCTAAGGTAAAAATCAGCACCAATGTGGGTTATGTAAATAATAAAAGCGATAACCGCCCTTCGGCCTACCGGGAAAGTGTAACGCAAATGGTGTATTCTATGCCTTCGAGTATGAGCATTAAAGACCTGAGGAATTATTGGAAACCAGGCAGAGAGAATATCGAACAGTTTTCTCCGGATGATTCTGATAACCCGTACCTGGTGGCTTATGAACATACCAATGGTTTCGACAGAAACCGCTTAACCGGAAACGTACAGGCGGTAGTCGATATCACTAAAGAGCTGAGCTTAATGGTACGTACCGGATTGGATATGTACAATGAAGAGCATGAAACCAAACGCCCTTTCAGTTCCAAACGTTTTAAATTTGGAGGTTATGGTGTAGATCATTCTTATTTCAAGGAGCAGAATACAGATTTCCTGCTCAGTTATAAGAAAACCTTAAACCAGGATTGGTCCTTCGGCCTTTCGGTTGGTGGTAACCAAATGGACCAGACCAGCAGAAATTCCGCTCAGCGCACCGAGAGTCTGAGTATTCCCGGAATTTATAACATCAGTAATGCGCGTGCAGGAACCATCACCAATACACAGTACAATTCCCGTAAACGCATCAATAGTTTATATGGAATGGGACAGGCCTCATTTAAGGACATGGTATTTCTTGATGTAACCGGCAGAAATGACTGGTCAAGTACCTTGCCTGCACAAAATAATTCTTATTTCTACCCTTCAGTTTCCTTAAGCACCGTATTAACAGATGTGCTGAAAATCAAGTCAGGCCCTTTGTCATTTGCCAAAATCAGAGCCAACTGGGCGCAGGTAGGAAGTGATACGGATCCTTATCAGTTGTTTAATACCATCCCTTTTAATCAGGATTGGGGAGATGTGAAAAGAGCTACTATTGAGTTTAACCTGAAAAACAATTTCCTGAAACCTGAAATTGCCACTTCCTATGAGTTTGGCGGGGACCTGCGCTTTTTTAGCAATAGGTTAGGGCTGGATGTAACCTGGTATAAAACCAACAAAAGAAACCAGATCATCAATATTCCAACCACCATTGCCTCGGGTGCATCCAACCGTTTAATCAATGCCGGAAACATCCAGAATAGTGGATGGGAAATCGGCTTAAATGCAGTTCCGGTTCAGGGGGCATTTAAATGGGAAATCAATGCCAACTTTACCAGGAACGAGAATAAGGTGATCTCTTTATCTGAAGGTTTGTCGGAATATTCTATGGGGAGTGCCGATGGGGATAACATCCGCTATTTAATTAAAGAAGGCACTAAAATAGGAGATTTCTATACGCCAAGTTATACCAAAGTACCAAACGGACAGTATGCCGGAGCAGCTTTATTAGATAAAACCGGACACTATATCCGTAACAATTCAGAATATATAAAAGTTGGAAACTATAACCCCGATTTTACCATCGGCCTTAACAACACATTCAGCTATAAAAACTTTACCCTGAATTTCCTTTTTGACTGGCGTAAAGGGGGTAATTTCTACTCCTATGTGGTTAAAAGTTTAATCAATGCAGGTTTAACGGATAATACCTTAGCGGGTAGAGATGCACAAACCGGAGGCTTGTCATGGGTAGATTCGCAGGGAATGCAAAGACATGACGGGATGATCATTCCAGGATATATAGATAACGGAGACGGGACTTATAGTGAAAACAAAGTCGTTATCGCGGCTGCTGATTTTTACAACAACACTTATAACAAATACTATGAGCGTTTAACTTATTCTGCCTCTTTCCTGAAACTGAGAGAAGCTTCTATCACCTATGTATTTAGTAAAAACGTGTTGGGTAAACTTCCGGTAAGCAACCTTTCTATTTCCCTGATCGGCAGAAATCTATATACCTGGACTGCCAATGGTCTGGGCTATGATCCGGAAACTACCATGAGTGTAACCGAAGGATTTAAGCTGGGTGTTGGACATTGGACCTTGCCGGGGACACGTTCTTTTGGCTTTAAATTAAGTTGTAATTTTTAATCCGCATAAAAATGAAATTCAAATATAAAACCATCCTGGTGTTGTTTATGGCCCTGTTGGCTGCCTGCACCAAAGATTTTGAAGAGATCAATGCAAACCCAAACTCTCCGGAAACCACCAATACAGAATTCCTGATGTCTGAAGTGGTCTTATCTACCGCGTATGCTTATCAGGAAAATGCAGTAAGCAGAAGACCGGCTTCGGCAGCAAGATACCTTACATTGGTTCGTAATACCGGCTATGATTTATTAGACTGGGGACCGGTAGACTGGAACGATATCTATGCCCGTTTATCGGTCAATAAAACCCTGCTGGAAACCGCAGAAAAACGTTCTGAAAGCCAATACATTGCCATCAGTAAAATTATGAAAGCTTTTAATTTCGCTTACCTGACGGATCTGTATGGAGATGTTCCCTATACCCAGGCATTGAAGTCGAAAGAAAGTAACCTCATTTATCCCGAGTACGACCAACAGCAGGTCATCTATCCTGATTTATTGAGAGAGCTGCGGGAAGCCAACGATCTTTTAAAAGGAAACACTGCCGAAATTAACGCCAAAGGGGATGTGATGTTTAAGGGGAAGGCCTTGCAATGGCGCAAATTTGCCAACACGTTGCGCTTAAGGATGCTGTTGCGCATTTCCAAAGTGTATACTCCCGCATTTACTGAAATGCAGGCCATTATGAACGATAAAACTGCTTTTCCTGTTTTTGAAAGCAGTGCTGATAATGCAGAGGTTGCTTACCTGGGAAATCTGGCGGCGTATAGTTGGCCTGGAGGCCCGCTGGCCATGATTGATTTTGACTATCAAAAAACGAAAGTGAGTAAGGAATTGGTAGATCACCTTATTCAAAGAAACGATCCACGATTGGCCGTCTGGGCAGAACCGGTTAAAACTACTACAGGATCACCCGTAGATCCAAATCTCTATGTTGGCGTGCCCAATGCCATTGATGCTCCTGCTTCCTATAACGGGGGAGAAGACCATGTATCTGTTTTCTCTTCTGCATATTTCAGAAAAAATGGAGGCGCTGCCAATCCATTATTGAAAGCCAGTCTGATGACCTATACCGAGCAATGCTTTATTCTGGCAGAGGCAATTCAGAAAGGCAAAATCACCGTGCCGGGAGAAACCGCAGAATCCCTGTACTATAAAGGAATCAGAGAATCTATGAGCAGTTATGGAATCAGTGCTCCTTTAAATTACTTTGACCAAAGTATCGTAAAGTATAACGGAACGCTGGAACAACTGATTACCCAAAAATGGCTGGCTATGTTGTTTAAAGGATCCGAAGGCTGGTTTGATCAACGCCGTACCGGTTATCCTGCTTTTGTGACCGGCCCATTGGCTGCAGGTAGGGGAATTCCAAAACGCTATGTTTTTCCGGATTCTGAAAGTGCGAAAAACAGAGTGAATTACCAGAAAGCAGTTTCTGCTTTTGGCCCCGACAAAGAATCTACACTCATGTGGTACCTGAAATAATTTAAACTCCTTACAAGATGACTATTTTAAACAAATCTATAGCTATTGCTGCCTTGCTTATTGCGGCTACTTTTACGAATACCCAGGCACAGGATTTTGATCCAAAACCTTTTCCAGACCGTGTAATTTTAACCTGGAAGGGCAACACGGCTGTTAGTCAGACCGTAACCTGGCGTACAGACACCACGGTTGTGGGTTCTAAAGCACAGATCAAAGCCGAAGATTCCAGTCCGGCGCTGGAAGATGCGATTACCACCTACGATGCGGATTCCCGTATACTATCTGGTGGTAAAAATTATGCAACCGCAAAGTACCACAATGTTACTTTTAACAACCTGAAGCCTGGAACGGTATACGCTTATCGTGTTGGTGCTGGTGAGCATTGGAGCGAATGGTTTCAGTTTACCACCGCTTCAGATCAGGATAAGCCTTTTTCTTTCATTTACCTTGGGGATGCACAGAATGATATCCGTTCAAAATGGTCCCGTGTAATCCGCAGGGCATTTTCTCATGAGCCGGATGCGCGGTTTATCATTCATACCGGCGATTTAATTAACCGCTCTAACAATGACAAGGAATGGGGCGAGTGGCATTATGGTGGTGGTTTTATCAATGGAATGGTTCCAAGCATGCCTTCTCCGGGAAATCATGAGTATGTGCGTGATGAAAAAAGAAAACTGATATTGGATCCGCACTGGGGCGTACAATATACTTTACCTGGCCACGGGCCGGCAGGTTTGGAAGAGTCGGTTTATTATATCGACTATCAGAATGTACGGGTGATCTCATTGGATTCTCAAATGATTATCCTGGACGAGGCTTCAGCAAAGGTTCAGTATGAATGGCTGGAAAAGGTATTAAAGGAAAACACGAAGTTATGGACGGTGATCACTTTTCATCACCCTATCTTTTCTACTGCCAAAAGCAGGGATAACAAAGAATTCAGAGAACGGTTTAAACCTTTATTTGACAAATACCACATCGACCTGGTTTTGCAGGGACATGATCATACCTATAGCCGCGGACAAAACCTACCACGTGGATTATCGGGTAGGGAAGCCAGCGGGCCGGTATACCTGGTTTCTGTTGCCGGTCCCAAAATGTATAAAGTGGATGGTGCCAAATGGATGAATGTTTCCCTGGAAAATACACAGTTGTTCCAGGTGATTCACGTTGATGGTGGGAAGCTGAAATTTCAAGCTTATAAAACCTCAGGAGAATTATTTGATGCTTTTTCCCTGAAAAAATTAAGTAGAGATCAGGCTGCAGAGTTTACGGATATGAACCCTGCGGCAAAGCAAGCTCATTGATACTACTGTTTAGCTGTTTGATTTGATCATAATTTGGGAAGCGGGCATTCGTGCTGCTTCCCATTTTTTATTACCTTAGATAAAAAATTGAATAAGAGAGAATCAATCTATCCTTAAAAATTTTATCATTTAATACATTGAAAATACGTATCCTTATTTTAGCCTTAAGTCTACTTCCTTTTGTAGCTTTTTCTCAAAAAACGATAGTTCCTGGTAGCCAGGACATTAAGACTTCTTATCTGAAACCTGGAAAGTCCCAGTACACGGTTTATTATGTTAAAGATACCAGCTGGGCAAAGCAGGGATCAATGACTTACGATATCTCTTTTTCCGATAACAAGTTAAATCTGTTTTATAAATACACAGAAAAAGATAATAAGTGGACTACACTACGGACTTCTATTGCTGATGCAAAAACCCTGCAATCGATCAGCTATAAATCGGAAGGTCAAAAAAGTAAATTGGAGCTCAACTTTGGAGAAACTATAAAAGGAAATTATTACTCCAAAAAAGACAAAAAAGATAAACTGTTGAATCTACAGCCGAAAGGTAAATTTGTTGATTTCAATCTGGCGGAACATATGTTTACCACCTTGCCGCTGGATGTAGGATACAAAGCGGTTATCCCGGAGTTCTATTACGATAACAATTCCGATATCTTAATCTCTAACTACATCATCAAAGAGGTGAAAAGCTATGTCTATCATTCGCCAAGAACCGGAAAACATGAGACCTGGCTGGCAACCGTGTTGGAACAAAGTACCGGGGCCATTTACAACTATGTGATTGACAAAAAAGACCGTCGTCTTTGGCAAAGAGAAATGTCTATGGGAAAGGGAATGTGGGAAATTTGTGTAAACGAAGAACTTGACTACCAGCCCATCAAAAATATGTTCAATAGGGAGCAAGCGGTACAGCAGATCACCAAAGGAAATAGTGTCATTATCGGAAGAGCTTTTGCTAAAGGAAGTTCAGGCAAAACGCTTGGAGGTTTGGTTAATGTGTCCAAAAAGCAGTTTGCGCCGAGGGGTACTGAAATTACACTCTTTCCAAGTTCAGCCTATTATGAGGAATGGGTTTCGGTAAACAAAAAAATCAAAAAGCAGGGAAAAATGCCGGAAGTCCCTCTGGATCCAAAATTTGGCGCCTCCATCAAAAAAGCGAAGGTTTATGATGATGAAGGGCATTTTGAGTTTGCTGATCTGATGCCTGGTACTTATGTAGTCATGGCCAGTTTTGATTTTACAAATTCTTACAACTATTCTTATGTGTCTGGTTATACCAACTATTATAACTACTGGGGGTATACCGGCTCTACCACGAATTATGGGTCTGCCAGACAGAGCTATCGGGATAAAGCAAACATAGAAAAACAGGTGACCATTGATAGAGATGGCGAGAAAAAAGAGGTCAGCTTGAAAGAAAATTAACAGGTCTTGCAGTTTGTTTGGGTTGGTAGTCTATTGAAGATATAGAATGTAGTTTATTGATCAACAAAAATGAATGTGATTAAGCGCGTAGGAATAACGATGGCCATTGTGTCCGTAATATTTTCATTGGTATTGATCGCATCCATGCTCCTATCGGAATCCAAAGACCCGGACAGCATAGATATGGACCGTGAAGGCCAGAAAATAGGAGGAGTCTATCTTCGGTATCAGAACCAGGTGTACGCATCCGTGCCGAGTAATGGTTACTATCTGATCAAAGAAGCTGATGTCAACAGCTTTAGACTGCTGGATGATAGCTACCGAAACCGTCAGTTTGGAGTAGATAAAAACCATGCTTACTGTGGCAATCTAATTGTTAAAGATTTTAATCCATCCACAGCTAAAGCAATTGGCAATGATTATTTCAGCGATGGCAAGCAAACGTGCTACTGTGCCTTCATGAGTGTAAACAATAAAGCTTTATCGATGGTCTCAGAATTAAGCCAGCGGATGCGATATGGTTTTGGAATTGGAGATAAGCCGCAAACTTATATTTATCCCCTCTCTAAACTTGAAGCCGGTACAACTCCTTATAGTGCGATACTGAAAACGGAAGTGGCTACTGACGGAACTTTGTCTTATTATGAAGGCCAGATCCTTCCCAAGGCCAATCCGGAGCGCTTGAGACAGATTCCAAAAAAGTACAACGATGGTGATATTCGTGAAAGCGAGCACTATCTGGCAGATGGTCAGCATGTATATTATGAAAATACAATGCTACCACTCAAAGATCATCCTGATTTGTATGCGATTGTTATTGATGCCCAAAACCAGGAAAATTACCTGATTGACCCCAAACAAGGGATGGTTTATGTCAATGATATTGCTTTCGAAAAACAGTACAGCCCCTACCAGGTATTGTCGCTAAATGGAGGACATACTTATCATGCACTATTTCTAAGCAAAGACGGGATTTTCTACTTTGATACAAAAAAAAAGAAGGTGCTGAGAATTGATGACAACCCGTTTAACAGCGGGAAATTTACAGAAATTGCACCACTGATCTTTTCTGATGGCCAGCAAATTCTATATACGCAGACAGAGGAAGCCTGGGGTAACAACAAGAGCCCCGGACTTAAATCCAGGTCGACCAATATCTATCGACTGGACGAGCCCGGTACAGGCACCTGGGAAAAAATTGGTATGGTCAATAACACTTCCGGGTCTGTTTGGAAAAAGGGTGCTACCTATTATTACTTTGACCAACTCGGCGATACCCAGCTGATTGGAGAGACGATTTATCGCATTACTGATCAGGCTACGGTTAATGAGCTACTCTCCCCGGAAATCCGTACAGACGATATCCGCAACCTCGTTCGCACAGATCATATGGCAAAGGTCAAAAGTACTGAATTACTGAGTGCAAAGACTTCCTATTCCAGTGCGTATGGTTGGTTTATCTGGATTCCGATATTTCTTGTCGCAGGTATTCAATTGTTGTTATGGATGCTCAGGAAACTGGGTGTTAATCCAAAGCCTTTTAGTATCAAAAATCAACGCCTCAAGGTGAACAGCTTGTGGGCCAGGTCTTATGCGTTATCAGATATTGATACTGTTGTTTTCTCCATCGAATCTGCCATTCGGCAAGCCGGGTATTCCGGACGTTTTCAGATTCAGACAAAAGATGGAAAGCGGTCCCGTAAATATATGTTTGCAACGCAAGTACGGTTAAGCGCAGATACAAAGCAAGAACTGGAACTTTATATTACTGATTTGCAAAATATACTGAAACAGCATCGGATTAATAGTACGATACATAATGGCTTATAACTTTAGTGATTTCTGCTTGCTACAACGTTCGTTGTGGATCGGGATGGCGAGAAAAAAGAGGTAAGCCTGAAAGACAACTAATTCAATAATGATAAAAGAGTTTTCATACAAACAGTTCGGCAATTTAGAATTTACGCAGTCAAGCCTTGATGAGCATAAACTTTTGTCGGTCCATGACCATATCAAAATACTGTTTATCCCCGAAGGAAATAAGGTCAGGGTTGATTTTCAGGAATTCGTAATAGCAACAGATTCATTGCTATTTATTAATCCAAAAGTAGTGATTAAACCAAATGACGCTGAGGAAACCGGAGGGACACTACTGCATTTTAACAAAGATTTTTATTGTATTGAAATTCATGACCAGGAAGTTGCTTGTGATGGTATTTTATACAATAATGTATTTGAAGTCCCATTCATTGAGTTGGACGAAAATCAATCGGCAGATATACAGAAAATAATCCGGGACATACAGCTTGAAATGCAAAATGAAGATGCCAGCACTGAAGAAATGCTGCGGATTTTACTAAAGCTGATTATTCTGAAATCAACACGAATTTGGAAACAACAACATCAACTGTCACAGCAAGAGCAGCAAACGGATGTTCAGTTTTTAAGGAAATTCAGCAAACTGGTAGAACAGCATTACAAAACTCACCATACTGTAGCTGACTATGCGGATATGCTTTTTCTTACGCCAAAAAACCTTAGTAAAAAAATAGGTTTGCTCAGTAAAGACACGCCAAACGACATTATTAAAAACAGAATTATCCTCGAAAGTAAACGCCTTTTGGCTCACACCACCATTACCGTTAAAGAAATAGCCTACAGCTTAAATTATCAGGACGATGCTTATTTTGTTCGTTTCTTTACAAAAAACGCAGGCATTTCTCCGCTTTCATTCCGCAAACAATTCTAAGATAATATTGCCAAATATTTAAAAAGCATGATTGTGAAATCATGCTTTTTGCGTTAAATCACATTTCAGGAAAAAAGTGCAATTGAAGGAGAAAAGTATCCATTGATGTGCTTTGCTATAGGACTGATCTTTGGATCATCAAATAACAAATCATCAAAAATGGAAATGAACATAGGAATTTCAGAAGGAAATCGCGAAAAAGTAGCCATAGAGTTATCAAAATTACTGGCCGATGAATATGTGCTTTATACAAAAACAAAAGAGGCACATTGGAATGTAGAAGGCATTGATTTCTACGATAAACATAAGCTTTTTGACGAGCAGGCCGGTCAGTTATCAGACATGAACGATAGTGTGGCCGAGCGAATCCGTACTTTGGGACATTCGGTTCCAGCTACATTAAAGGCTTTTCTCGAATTAACTCATTTGACGGAAAATTCATTGCCGAAAAGCAATAGCCGAACTTTTATTAATGAGTTACTTATAGCGCATGAAATCATCATCGTTTTTCTGAGAGGAAACATTAACCTTTTCGCGAATGAATATGAGGATTTGGGTACAAGTGATTTTGTTACTGGCCTGATGCAGGGACATGAAAAAATGGCCTGGATTTTAAGAGCACATTTAAAATAAATGGTCTGGGGAAAAAGTGCAATTCAAAGCGAAATACATCCATTGATAGGCATTATGAATAACCCCAACTTTGGAATATCAAATCAATAGAAACAATTAAAATTATAAAGACATGAACAAGTTAACAGTTAAAGACGGAACAGAAATTTACTTCAAAGATTTAGGAACAGGACAACCAATTTTCTTTCACCATGGATGGCCATTGTCATCTGACGATTGGGATGCGCAAATGATGTTTTTTTTAAACAAGGGATATAGAGTTATTGCCCACGACAGACGCGGTCACGGCAGATCAACTCAAACGTTCACAGGTAATGATATGGATACCTATGCATCAGATGTGGCAGAATTAATCACATTTTTAGACCTTAAAAATGTCATACATGTAGGTCATTCAACAGGGGGTGGCGAAGCGATAAGATATGCTTCGAAGTTTGGCAAAGAACGTGTGGCCAAGGTGGTACTTATCAGTGCAATTACACCTTATATGATTGCGGATGAAAATAATCCTGAAGGGGTGCCATTGTCAGTTTTCGACGACATCAGAAACAATACACTCCACAACAGACAGCAGTTTTACCAAGATCTGACCGTTCCGTTTTACGGTTACAATAGAGAAAATGCCATCGTAAAAAAAGGCATTCAGGATAACTGGTGGAGACAAGGTATGATGGGCGGGATAAAAGCGCAATACGATTGTATAAAAGTGTTTTCGGAAACTGATTTTACAGAAGATCTTAAAAGTGTAGAAATGCCGGTACTGGTACTTCATGGCGACGATGACCAGATTGTACCCTACGCTACTACGGCTGTAAAAGCTGCAGAACTGCTAAAAAATGGAAAGCTTATTATTTATCCAGGATTTTCACACGGAATGCCTACCATCAATGCAGAAACAATTAATAATGACATTTTAGAATTTATCAATTCTTAATCCTGACAAAATGAAAAATTTAAAGATAAAAACACATAGAAAAAATTTATTTGCTGCAGTTGCTCTCTTCAGTTTCGCGGCATTTTTCACACCTGAATCTGCTTTTGCACAACAATCAGGAATAAGTCGTACAAACTTGCAAAGACATAATATTGAGATTTTGGGATATGAAACTATTCAGGCACGAATAGATTTTGAACCAGACTCCGCCTTCGGCATGCATTCACATCCAGGAGAAGAGATTATCTATGTACTCGAAGGTATATTTGAATACCAGATAGAAGGGGAGAAGCCAGTTGTTCTTAAAGCAGGCGAAGTACTTTTTATTCCGGCTGGAAAGAATCATTCCGCCAAAAATATTGGTAAAGTTAAAGCCTCTGAGCTTGCAACTTACATTGTGAGGAAGGATAAGCCTCTTCTTGTAATGAAAAAATAAGCAATCCTAAATAAGGGGCGTGCTAAAGAAAATTAATTCTTCTCTATTCATTAAGATCCTCTTTTCCGTTGCCGGGATACAATAAACTGTCAGCTCGCTCTGAAAAAGATTCCCGGGCGGGAGTTTTTAGTTTGGCTGTTGGGTCTTTTTGAATTCGCTTGGCCGCATACCGTATTTTGATTTAAAGACTGTAGAGAAATAATTTGGGGAAGAAAAACCAACCATATAGGTAATTTCTGCTATGCTATAACGTTCGTTGATCAGCAGGTACTTTGCTTTTTTCAACCTCCTGTTCATAATATAGTCCGTTACACTGCAACCCAGTAAAGCTTTAACTTTCCGGTACAACTGAACCCTTGAAATTCCTATTTCCTTACTGATTTCATCAACACTAAAATTTTCATTAGAGAGGTTCTGCTCTACAATTCCTGCGAAGTCGTTGATGAACTTTTTGTCCAGACTTTTTGAAATAGGTGGTTTACCTGAAGTACTGATGTCACTTACATAGTGGTTTTTGAGCAGGGAGCGGTTCTTTAACAGGCTTTTTACCGTTGCTACCAGATATTCGTAATTAAAAGGCTTTACAATATAAGCATCAGCCATACTTTCCATGCCGTTGATTTGCTGTTCAAGGCTACCGTGAGCAGACAATAATATAATCGGAATATGAGAAGTCCGGACATCAGATTTTAGCTTTTCAGTAAGCGAGCGTCCCGATGACCCTGGAAGCACAAGATCTGATATGATCAAATCAGGGACCTGTTCATATGCCGCGGTGATGCCTTTATCACCTGTGTCTGCAAGGAAAACTTCATAGTCTTCATCAAATTTATTACCCAGGTAATTCAGCAAATCATGGTTGTCCTCAATGATCAGGACTGATTCCTGTTTTATCGTTCTTAAGACATCCTGATTTCTTGGCTCAGGGGCATCATTGAGTCCTGTTGTATAAATTTTAGCATCCTCATACAGTGCTTCTTTGCTGGCTTTTCCTTTCCGCTTTTCCTCCTCCGCGAAGTGCGCATCACCCAGTTGAAGCCTGATACTGAACTTTGTTCCCTGCCATTTTGTACTTTCAACTGTAATATCGCCGTGATGTAAGTTCATCAGTTCTTTAGATAATGATAAACCGAGCCCGGATCCCTTTACTGCATTCGTTTGTGCCTGGTAGAAATACTCAAATACGTGCTCCATCTCTTCTGCTGCGATCCCTGGTCCGTTGTCTTTGATGGAAAGAAAGACCGATGCAGAATCATGAGTGATTTCTGCATAAATGATCCCATTGGCCGGGGTAAATTTCAACGCATTAGACAGTAGATTGAAGATGACTTTATCGAGCATGTTGACATCAAACCATACGTTGATTTCCTGGGCATCTGTAATCAATCTGATGTCAATGTTCTTCTTTTTTGCACTATATTGAAAGCTCTCCAGAATGTCTTTTAAAAACGCTACAATATTATTCTGAGAAACGCTAAGCAACATTTTGTCGTGTTCAATCTTCCTGTAGTCGATCAGCTGATTGATGAGCCTAAGCAACCGATAAACATTTTTGTGGATGAGATTTAGGTTTTTTTCAGCAACAGGCCTGATTTTTTCGTTATGGATCAGGTCTTCAAGCGGGGAGAGAATCAGCGTAAGCGGAGTACGAAATTCATGAGACATATTCGTGAAAAAGTTTAGCTTGGCTTCCGTTGCAGCTTCGGCTTTACCTGACATTTCTATCAGCTGGTTCCGTTGATTTAATATCTCCATGTTATTTGCCTCCAGGTCTTTATTAATCTTTCTGTTTTCCAGCAATGCATAAAGCGCGAGGCCGCCAAACACTACGGAAAGAACCAGGGTGATTACGGTTACATTCAATACGATCTGCTGATTTTTGAAAAGTACCTTTTGCTCTTCGAGCAAGGTTCCCTGGCGTTCGATATCTTTTTGCTGACTGCTGAACTTATTCCATTGGAGCTTCATGAGGTCAACGTTTGTGGAATCGATGACTAGAGACTGTAAAATATTCTCTTTTGAAAATGACTCTCTGTCCAGGATTTTAAAAGCGGTGCTAATGGCTTCCTTTCCCCCGGTGGGGTAAAGCACGCTGGCAGTAAGAATTTTGCTGCTCACCATTTGTAAGCCACCTCCCTGTCCGGGTAAAGCATCTATTCCGATCACTTTAATCTGTTCAGACAACTTGAGGTCATTTAAAACTTTCCTGCTTCCCGATGCCATCTGGTCATTGTGTGCAAAAACAGCATTCACATTCGTCAGGGAGTTTTTGATTTTAACCAGTTGCTCTTCGGTGTCTTTTTTTAGCCAGTTGCCATAAACCTGATTTATAATTTTTATGCCGGGGTACTTTTTCAGCCCTTCATTGAATCCGCGCTGCCGTTCAATTGTTGGCGAAGAACCGGGAAGCCCCATTACCTCTACAATATTTCCTTTACCTTTAAGTGCTTCTCCAGCGTACTCTCCCGCCATTTTTCCGATCTGGAAGTTGTCTGCCCCGACATAAGCCGTATAAGCGGAAGAAGCAGTCTTCCTGTCAATGATAATTACAGGGATTCCCTTGTTGTAGGCTTCCTCTACGATTGGAGTCAGGGGTTGGGCTTCATTTGGAGATATAATCAGGATATTGATCCCTTTATTGATCATTTCCCCTGCTTGTTTGACCTGAAGCTTACTGTTACCATTTGCATCCGCATAGATCAGCTTCGCACCGGGATGCAAAGAAAGTTCCATTTTTACTTCTTCCAGCATCGTTCTTCGCCATAGATCAGAGCCGATACATTGAGAGAAGCCAATGGTATATACAGAATTTTCCTTTTGCTTTTCACAACCCGAAAGGCTGAATAACAGAAAAAACACTAGGATAATGTTGTTAAGTCGACTAAATATGATTTTCATGGCATTGGTTCTCCAACTCACAGGGCAGAATAGCAGAGTTAAATATATAGAAAACGCTTCGATAACGAAAATGACTCCCTATGTTGAGCTTTCGAATGTTCCGGTATCATGTATCAAAACCTGAGTTTTTCTGATTCAAAATTGAAAGTCTTCAAAAATATAATTTATTAAAAAATTCTAACTATCTGATTTGTAGTTGGTTGTATGGTTGTTTGAATTTGTAGTTTTTAGAAACGATTTTGATGTTTTTCCTTTTCTCTTTGGTCTAATTTGCCATCATTAACCAATATAAACTTTGAGCATGAAAAAATATTCCGTCCTGGCCTGGTCCATGGTCGTAGCCCTTGGAGGCTTTCTTTTTGGATTCGATACTGCTGTTATTTCCGGAGCGGAAAAGTCAATCCAGCAATTTTGGCAACTGTCTTCTTTCCAACATGGCTTTACCATTTCTATAGCACTTATTGGAACCGTAATCGGCTCACTTATAGGTTCAAGACCTTCAGATCATTTTGGCCGTAAAAATACTTTGTACTTTGTTGCTATCGCCTATTTGCTTTCTTCTATTGGTACTGCACTGGCCGGAGACTGGTCAGTTTTTTTAGCTTTCAGGTTTCTTGGCGGACTTGGAGTCGGGATATCATCTGTAACTGCACCGATATACATCTCAGAAATTTCTCCTGCACATAAAAGGGGAAGACTTGTTGGGTTATTCCAGTTTAATGTGGTTTTAGGAATTCTGATCTCTTACCTGTCCAACTACCTGATCAGTCAGGGTGGAGATTCGTCATGGCGATGGATGCTGGGTGTTCAGGCATTTCCTTCCTTTCTCTTTTTTGTGCTGATTTATTTCATACCCGAGAGTCCGAGATGGTTGATCTTAAAAAAGGGAGCTACCGAAAGTGCTTTAAAGATACTTAAGGTCATCAATCCGCTGAATTGTGAAGAGGAACTGGCAGCTATCCAAAATTCTGCTTTGAAATCCTCTTCAGGAAACGAAGAAAATCTTTTCTCCAGAAAATATAAAACTCCGGTTATGCTGGCCATACTTTTTGCTTTTTTTAACCAGGTTTCGGGAATCAATGCCATCATTTATTATGCACCCAGAATTTTCGAAATGGCAGGTCTTGGCGCACACTCTTCTTTGCTTTCCACTGTAGGAATAGGGATGATCAATTTCATTTTCACTTTAATTGCAATCAATTTTATTGACCGGATTGGAAGAAGGGTATTGATGTTGGTCGGTTCTTTTGGATTGATTGCTTCTCTTTTTCTGGTTGGTTTTACTTTTTATACCGAGAATTTTTCAGGCTTCGCAATTCCCGCTTATATGATGTTATTTATTGCTTTTTTCGCTTTCTCTCAGGGTGCGGTGATCTGGGTTTTTATCTCCGAAATTTTCCCGAATTCGGTTCGTGCAAAGGGGCAGACCCTTGGCAGCTCCACACACTGGATCATGGCCGCAGTTATCGCATTTTGCTTTCCATACCTGGCAGAAACCTTAGGCGGCGCGACGACCTTTTTCTTCTTTGCCGCAATGATGGTGCTTCAGCTAATTTTTGTCTGGAAACTAATGCCGGAGACCAAAGGCAAATCATTAGAACAGATTGGAACTAATTTAATCATGCATTAAAATAAGACAAATATGAATTCCTCAGCTATAAAATCAGTAGTGTGTTTTGGTGAAATCCTTTGGGATAACCTTCCTGATGGCAAAAGACCGGGTGGTGCTCCTATGAATGTCGCCTATCACCTTCATAAATTAGGACTGCAAAGTCATTTGATCAGCAGCATTGGAAATGATGTTGCCGGAAAAGAGTTATTGGATTTTCTGAACGGGATAGGTATAGAAACGACCTGGATACAGACCAATGACAACTATGAAACCAGTCAGGTATTGGCGGCTATCAATGAGGAAAATGAAGTGAGTTATGAGATTGTCGCTCCTGTTGCCTGGGATGATATCAGGTGGGAGGGAGAAATGGAAAACCTGATTAAAACAGCTGATGCATTTGTGTTTGGAAGTCTTTGTTCCAGAAACGAAGCTTCACGCTCCACATTATTAAAAATGTTGACCCATGCCCGTTACAAGGTGTTTGATGTGAACCTGAGGGCACCGCATTACAGCCCTGAATTGGTGTCAGATCTGCTGCGGCAGGCTGATCTGGTTAAAATAAATTCAGCTGAACTTCGCTTAATATCCGAATGGAGTAACATTTCCTATACAAGAGAGCTGGATTGCATTGAAGCCATTTTCGATAAGTTCGGAATGAAAGAAATCCTGATTACAAAGGGACCACATGGTGCAACTTATTACAATAGAAGCCTGACCTATGAATATCCTGCGTATAGCATCAGTGTGGCAGATACCATAGGAAGCGGAGACTCCTTTCTGGCCGCATTTCTTGCCATGAAGCTTGCCGATGAACCGCTTGATGTTACGCTGGATTATGCGGTGGCAATGGGCGCATTTATTACGGCGCAGTCCGGAGCTTGTCCGGCATATTCAAAATTTGATTTCGACAGATTCATCTGGAAGCGGAAATGGTGCGCACCGGACATTGCTTTCCAATAATTAAACCAACCAATATAAACTTAAACCAAATTGTATGAAAAGAAATGATACTTCACCACCATAGCTAAAGGCAATTTTCGCGAGCTAACTAACCAAATAGGGATAGGTCAATTGTAAAATTGACCGGTCTTACCATACACTATTAATTATAACAAGGAAATGAAAATAAGATATTTTCTAATGCTCCTGACCATGTGCCTCTGTTCCCAAAATCTGAGCGCACAAAACAATACTACAGTTACCGGAACAGTAACAGACAACAAAGGAGAAACATTGATTGGCGTCGGCGTTTTACTCAAGGGAACCAAAACGGGTACCAGCACAAACAATCAGGGCCAGTATTCTCTATCCATCCCGGGAAATAATCCAATATTGGTGATCTCGTATCTTGGTTTTTTAAGCCAGGAGATTCCCGTAAACAACAGAACAAAAATTGATGTGTCTTTACAGCCGGACGCTAAAAACCTCGACGAGGTTGTGGTTACCGGTTATCAGACAGAAAAGAAAAAAGACCTCACCGGTGCGGTCTCAGTGGTCGACATGAAGGATGTTGCCAATATTCCCAGTGGGAACGTGATCTCTACCTTACAGGGGCGGGTCCCGGGTTTAAATGTGACCAATAGCGGTCAGCCGGGCGGAGTTGGAACAGGTGTTGGCATCCGTGGAATTACAACTATTAACAACAGCAGCCCGCTCTATGTTGTGGATGGTGTTCAGACCAGAAGTAATATTGCCACACTGCTTAACCCAAATGATGTAGAATCTATCCAGATCTTAAAAGATGCTGCCTCAGCATCTATTTATGGTACACAGGCCGCAAATGGGGTCATTATCATTACTACCAAAAAAGCAAAAAGAAACGAAACACATATTGATTTTGACGCTCAGCTAACCACCCAGTCTTTTCATACGGGTATAAAAATGCTGAGTGCCCAGCAATGGGGGGATGCTTACTGGCAAGCGAATATAAACGATGGCCGGGTGCCTAACCATGACCTTTATGGTTCAGGGGCAACAGCTGTGATTCCGGAATTTATTGATGCAGCGCAGCGCATCCGTTCGGCAAATACCAATTGGGCCAATGAGGTGTATGGTAATTCATTATTACAGAACTATAATCTGTCGATAGCAAAAGGATCCGAAAATGGTTCCACCAGTTTTTCAGTCAACTATTTTGATCAGGATGGCCTGGTTAAGTACACCAATTTTAACCGTCTTAACATGAGACTAAATTCTGATTACGGTTTCCTGAACAACAGAATCAGGGTTGGAGAAAACATGAACATCAGTAGGTGGACTGAAAAACTAAAACCCGGGGGAATAGAGGAACTGGCGATCGCACAACATCCAATCATTCCGGTATATGATATCTTAGGTGGGTACGCAGGACCTACTCAGGGTATAGGTGACAAGCCCAATCCTGTCAGGTTGCTGGATCAGCAGAAGCAAAATCGTCTGGAACAGTGGCGTATTTTTGGTAACCTCTACTTAGAAGCAGAGCCGGTCAAAAACCTGGTGTTCCGCTCCAACTTCAGTTTAAACTTCAGGAATGGCTTCTCCTCGAATTTTGAACCAAAATGGGCCGAAGGTGATAGAAAGGTAGATAAGAACAACCTGGTTACGGTAAATGATTACGACCGGGATTGGATATGGACCAATACTGCAAACTATAGCCTCAATGTTGGGAAGCATACGCTTACCGCATTGGCAGGTGTGGAATCCAAAGAATCTTATTTCGAAAATATATCAGGCAGAAGAGAGAATTACATTATTGAAGCTCCGGACTATCGCTACCTGGATGCCGGAGACGGTGCACAGACCAATGGTGGTACGGCTTCAAGAAATGCTACAGACTCTTATTTCGCAAAAGTAAACTATACCTTCAATGACCGGTATCTTTTGATGGGAACAGTGAGAAGGGACGCCTCCTCCAGGTTTGGAAAAAATAATAATGCAGGCATTTTCCCGGCCGCTTCTGCCGGCTGGAGGATCAGCCAGGAAGATTTTATGAAAAAAGTGGACTGGATCTCTGACCTTAAAATCAGGGCGAGCTGGGGTCAGAATGGGAATGACCTGCTGGACAATGAAGCTACCTACACCAAATATTCTACCAATCTGGTGAGTGGTGGCTATGATATCGGCGGGATCAACCAGGGCGTAATTCCCCGTGGCATCCTGAAGGACAGGACCGGAAGTCCGAATGTAAAATGGGAGGTGACTACACAAACCAATTTCGGACTCGATGTAGCCATGTTAAAAAACCGCTTGAACCTGACCCTTGATTATTACATCAAAGATACTAAAGACATGCTGATTGACCGTCCTTATATCGCATTGATTGGAGAAGGAGGGTATATGGCTTATAACGGAGCCTCTTTGAATAACAAAGGGTTTGAAGCCATTGTCAACTGGCAGGATAAGGTCGGTTCAGATTTTACCTACGACCTTACCTTCAGTGCATCAGCCTATAAGAATAAAGTAACTTCAGTGCCTGATGATATTTTTTATACCTATGGTGGAGGAAACGGGATTGACCGCACAATTGTGGGGCAGCCCCTTGGCTCCTGGCTGGGACTCCAGACCGACGGCCTTTATAAAACGGATGCCGACCTGAACAATGGAATCAACCAACAGGGTAAAGGTCTTGGCAGAATCCGCTATGTGGATACCAATGGTGACAAAATCATCAATGACCGGGACAGGGTATGGCTTGGTTCCGACCAACCCAAATTTATTGGGGGATTAAATGTTGCCCTTACTTACAAGGCCTTTGATTTCTCTTTCTTCGTCAACGGAATGGTTAGGAAAGCTTATAACAATTCGAAGTTCTACACCGACTTTTTTCAACTCTGGACCGGTAATCATGGAACCAGACTTCTGGATGCCTGGAATCCAAACACCAATCCGGATTCAAACATTCCCGGACTTACTGCACTTAATCTGGGCAATGAAGGGCAAACCTCAGATTATTTCGTTGAAAATGGCAACTATCTTAAATTAAAGAACATTCAGCTGGGCTATACGCTACCCGCAGAAATTGCTTCCAGATTTAAGTTGAAAACGGTAAGGTTTTATGTACAGGGACAAGACCTCTTTACCATCACTAACTATACGGGGGCGGATCCGGAAGGTTTGGGTTATCCATATCCATTGCCAAGGACATTTACATTCGGTGCCAGGGTTGGATTTTAAGTATTATACCTAGTTAAAAGTATACGATCATGAAAATTAAATATACATTGTTAGCGGTTCTCTTTGTTTTTTCCGCCTGCAAAAAAGACTTTTTGGATAGCAAACCAAAAGCAAAGCTCAGTGATGAGCTGTTAAATACACCAGAAGGAATTGAAGGACTTTGCATCGCTGCTTATGCTGCACTTGCGGGGCCGGATGGTCAGGGAACACATGAAAGGCCTACCACCAACTGGATCTATGGAGACGTTAGAGCGGAAACAGCTTATAAAGGTGGCGGAGGTGTTGGCGATATCAGCGATTTTAATGCTTTTGAAACCTTTACCGGAGTTTTTCCAACATTTTGGTCTCTGGATGGCAAATGGTTTGACCTATACCGAAGCGTACAACGTGCAAACAGTGCGATCAGACGTTTGAACGCTATTTCCGAAACTGTAATGCCGCAAAAAAATATACGTTTGGGAGAAATGCGGTTTCTGCGGGCACACTATTTTTTCGAATTGAACCGCTTATTTAACAGGGTTCCATATTTCGATGAAAATGTTGAGAATACAGATTACATCAAGATTCCCAATACGCAGTTCAGCAGAGATCAGCTGCTGGAAAAAATAGCTGCGGAGTTTGCTGCGGCATCGGATCTCCTGCCAGCAACTCAAGCAGAACCGGGCAGAACAACTAAATATGCCGCCAAAGCTTACCAGGCCAAAGTGGTTTTGTATAGGGCGTACAAACAAAAAGATGATAACACTTTTAGCTCAATTGATGCAACTTTAATGAACAATGCGCTGACGCTTTGTGATGAAGTTATCACCCAGGGTGGCTATTCGTTACTGGACGATTTTCAAAAACTTTCCCAGGCTGA
This sequence comes from Pedobacter steynii, assembly GCF_001721645.1. Lineage (NCBI taxonomy): Bacteria > Pseudomonadati > Bacteroidota > Sphingobacteriia > Sphingobacteriales > Sphingobacteriaceae > Pedobacter > Pedobacter steynii. The sequence goes on from NZ_CP017141.1 coordinate 2,289,996, forward strand.
ATTTGATAACAGTAAAGAATCTGTTTTTGCAGTTCAACATTCAATCGGTGACGGAACAACAAATGGCAGGATCAACTGGAGCAATCTTTTGAATGCCCCAAAAGGACCTGCTTACGGAGGGGATGGTTTTTTTCAACCCAGTCAGAATCTGGTAAACTCTTTCAAAACGGATATCAACGGCATTCCAATGCCCGACACTTATAACAACGGCAATCTCATGACTGTTGCCGATGGGCTGGCGACCAACGTGGATCCAAGACTGGATTTCACTGTGGGCAGAATCGGGGTAAGATGGAAAAATTACACTGCTTCTGCGTATGCTGCCAACTGGGCGCGTGAACCAGCCACTTATGGCTACTACCACAATAAGAAAGCATTGGTTTCACCTGAGTCACCGTTTATGGTGAAAGGATTTCCATGGGGAGGTTCAGCTTTAAACTGGACGATTATCCGATATGCAGATGTCCTTTTATGGAAAGCTGAGGCACTAATCGAGCTCAACCGCCAGAATGAAGCTTATCCACTCATCAATCAGGTAAGGGCCCGCGCTAAAAACAGTAAATACGTATTGGCATTCCCAAACACAAGTGCTACTGACTACGCCGCAAAATATAACATCGAAACTTATCAGCCAGGGTTGAACTGCGTATGGACCAATGATTATGCACGTAAAGCTTTGAGGTTTGAGCGTAAGCTGGAATTTGCAATGGAGGGCGAACGTTTCTTCGATCTGGTTAGGTGGGGGATTGCTGATCAGGTGCTGAACCAGGAGTACTTTCCAAAAGAAAAGATACTGAGAACTTATCTGCAGAATGCAAGGTTTGTAAAGGGAAGAGATGAATACTTTCCTATTCCTCAGGCCCAGATTAATTTCTCAGGCGGTTTGTATAAGCAAAATCCAAATTATAATTAATGTATTATTCGCCTGATAATTTATTGATATGAGAACTAGTCACGTTTATATTGCTTTACTGACCCTGACCATTTCATTTTTTCTGCATTTCCCTGCAGACGGACAGGAAATCTTCAGTTTTGAGGGCAAAGAGCCGTTAACATCTGCATCCGGCCATATGAAGCTTATTCTGAAAGGCAGGTCAGCCGTTGCAGAGTTGTCTGAGGGGCTCAGTGGAAAGGGCTTCAGGACTGATGGTTACTCAAGCTACCTGCAGCTGAGAAATCCGGATCGAAAGAACATCCAGGGAGTTTCAGCCTGGTTTGCACTGGAATCTTTTCCAACAGATACTGCCGCATTTTTTTCAGTTAAAGACAGCACAAATCATATTTATCTGGGACTGTGTACTGATCGGTTCGGAGCACTGATGTTAAGTGTCTCAAAAGATAATAAGCTAAATTACATCGCCCTTGGCAGATCTGTTCAACGATTTAAGTGGATTAATCTGGGTTTAGCCTTTAATGAAACAGGATTATCAATCTTATTGAACGGTTTGCCTGTCCCGCTTCCCAATGCGGTAAAGTTTCCGGGAAGGGTCAGTCAGATTCTTCTGGGAAAGGATTTTAGAAATAAAAATCTCGATCTCCTGGATTTAACCACAATAAATGGCCTGGTCGATGAAGTCAGTGTATGGGATTTGCCGATTGATGAGAAACTGATTACTAAGGGGATAGCAACTTATTCAGCCAGAACTCCTATACTGGCAATTCCTTCAAGCAGGTTCAGGGATGATTTCAGCCGTCCAAAATACCATTTGCTTCCTTCGGCTAACTGGACAAATGAGACCCATGGATTAATCTTCTATAAAGGGCTATACCATATCTTCAATCAGAAGAATGCTTCCAGCCTGGCCCTGAGGCAGATCAATTGGGGGCATTTCAGTAGCCCGGATCTGGTCAACTGGACAGAGCACAGGCCTGCACTAAGTCCGGAAAAAGGCTATGATGAAAATGGGATCTGGTCGGGACATGTTGTCGCGGATGACCAGGGAAACCCAGTGATCAGTTATACCGCAGGAGGACCTAAAATGGGAATTGCCCTTGCTTATCCAAAAGACAGCACCCTCATCGAATGGACAAAGTACAAGGACAATCCAGTTATCGGCGGTCAGCCGGAAGGTTATACCAGAACCGACCTCAGGGATACCTATATGTGGAAGGAAGGAAATAAATGGTATATGGTGGTGGGTTTTGGGATAGCGCAAAACAATGAACAAAAGGGCGCTTTATTGCTGTATTCTTCTGATGATATGCAAAAATGGAAATTCCTGCATACCCTTTTTGAAGGAAATCCTGATCGGGACAATTCCGGGATTTTCTGGGAAATGCCTGTATTCAAAAAAATTGGAGATAAGTATATTTTGTTGGTGAACAGGGTTCCTGATAGAGGCGTTCCTGCAAGGGCACAATATTGGATAGGCAGCTTTGTGAAGGAACGTTTTGTTCCGGACCATCCGATGCCGCGCAACTTAGAAGTGATCAACAGATTGCTTTCGCCTTCTGTGGCTGAAGATAAAGAAGGCCGGATCTGTGCAATTGCGATCATTCCTGACGAGATCAGTTCAGAGGCAGCTTATCAACAAGGGTGGTCACATCTTTATAGCATTCCAAGGATCTGGAATTTGTCAGATGGAAAATTAACACAGTCTCCACATCCCGCACTCCGGTCTTTAAGAGCAGCTAACAGCAGCGTGTTGGATACTACGGTTGTCAACCATCAATCGGTTCCGCTTTTTTCCGGGCAGCAATATGAGGTCCTGGCAGAGATTATCCCCAATAAGGCAAAACAATTTGGGTTCGTACTGCATAAAAATGCGGATCAGTCTGAATACACAAAAATATACTATGATGCTGATGCAAAAGAGATGGTTGTGGATCAGCTCCACTCCAGTACAAAAAAAGGAATACCGTTGCGGATTAAAAAAGATGCATTTTTATTAGATACCAGCAAGCCTGTCCGTTTTCATGTTTTCGTGGATGGGTCGGTAATCGAGATTTTTATTAATGATCAGCATGCATTGACCACAAGGATTTTTCCTTCCAAACGAAATAGTGATCAGGCAGAGGTCTTTTCTGAAGGAGGCAACATTGGTGTAAAAGCAGAAACATGGGCAATCAGTCCAGCCCGGATGAACACAGACTTTTGATAACATTGACAAATAAAAAACTGAATAAAATTAACACATCAATATGAATAGGAAATCTTTAAAAATTGCTTTTTTTAGTGTACTGCTACTCTGTACATCAGTCAGAGATACAGCAAGAGCTCAACAGCAAGTAGCCGGACAGATGGAACAACATCGTCCGCAATTCCACTTTTCGCCAAAGAACAATTGGATGAACGACCCTAATGGAATGGTGTATTTAAACGGGAAATACCATCTGTTTTATCAGCATAACCCGAATTCGACAGTCTGGGGGCCCATGCACTGGGGACATGCAACAACACGTGACTTCTTTAATTGGGAGGAGCAGCCTATTGCCCTTTATCCGGATAGTTTGGGAACGATATTTTCGGGTAGCGCAGTAGTAGATGTCAATAATACGGCGGGCTTTGGTAAAAATGCACTGGTCGCAATATTTACCTATCACAATCATAAAATAGAAGAAGCCAAAACTGGTCTTCATCAATATCAAGGCATTGCCTATAGTAATGACGAAGGAAAAACATGGACAAAATATAAAGGAAACCCTGTTCTCCCAAATCCGGGAATAACCGATTTCAGAGATCCAAAAGTAATGTGGTATGAGGCTGGTAAAAAATGGATTATGACCTTGGCTACAAAGGATAGAATAACTTTTTACTCGTCGGCAAACCTAAAGGATTGGAAGAGAGAAAGCGACTTTGGGGATAAATTTGGTGGTCATGGTGGCGTATGGGAATGTCCTGATCTTATCTCATTTGATGTTAAAGGTAAAACGGTATGGGTACTGTTGGTTAGTATCAACCCAGGAGGACCAAATGGAGGTTCCGCAACTCAATATTTTACCGGCGATTTTGATGGGAACAAGTTTATACCCAGCTCCACTGTAGAAAAATGGCTGGATTATGGTACTGATAATTACGCCGGAATTACCTGGTCGAACACAGGTAAGAGGAAAATCTTTATTGGCTGGATGAACAACTGGCAGTATGCAAATCAGGTTCCGACAAAGAACTGGCGTGGTGCAACAACAATTGCCAGGGATTTACATTTGGATCAGATAGCGGGAGATTTTTATGTGCGGTCTGTCCCGGTAAAAGAGATGAATGCATATGTCAAACCGGTCTATAAAAAGAAATCTTTAACACTCAACAAGGAAATTGATCTGTCTGCTTACGCAAAAGGTCTGGATGGAAAGCTAAAGCTGGATTTTACCTTTAACACCACCAAAAGCATTGAGATTGTTTTGAGCAATAAAGAAGGGCAAAAGCTCCTGATTGGCTATGACAATAAAACAAAGACATACTATATTGACAGAACTCATTCCGGTGCGAGTGATTTTGAAAAAGGTTTTGCAAAAAAGCATAGTGCACCAAGAATAGCCAATACGACAAACGCCAAAGTTAGCCTGATATTAGATGTTGCATCAGCAGAGCTTTTTGCTGATAATGGTTTAACCGTGATGACCGATGTGTTTTTCCCTGAAAGTTTAATAAACGGAGTTAAGCTCTCCGGAAATGGAAATCAGGTTATTAATAACCTGATCATCTCATCAATACCTTCTTTTAAATAGGTGGATTAAATTGATCTGAATCGCTGTATAAAACAGCTAATTGATGTGAATGCAGAGAAAGAATTTATATTTCTCTGCATTTTAATGTCCGATTTGTGATGACTCTGAATTTTCTTTCTAGGCCTTCTTCAAAGTGGTTTCATAGATGTTTTTTCCGCTATGGTCTATTATCTTCGCGTTTAACCGGGTTTGATCCACCGAAAAATACATAAAACCATACTCCGAAGCTTCGAACTTGCTGTAAGGAATTCCAGCTGTTACCGGAGTGACCTCAGAACCTGCACCTGAAATAAACTGTTGGGTAAAACCTCCCGTGCTCAGGTGTTGTAGCGAATGGTCGTGCCCCGAAAGGTAAACATCCACTTTATTGCGTTCAAAGATGTCAGAGAGTACTTTTCTAACAGCCAGGGTATCATAATTCCTGATTCTCGGTCCAACCGTATACATCGGATGATGCCCCATCACCATTTTCCATTTTACCTCCGAGCTTGCATTTTTTAAAGTTTCATCCAGCCATTTAAGCTGCATTTCAGGCTGCTGGTCTTTTACCCAGGGCCCGTATTGCTCGCTGGTATGAAATTCAGGTATCAGCGGACAGGTATCGATAAAAACCATTAGCAATTTTCCTCCACCTTTTATCGGCACTTCTTTCGAGTAGTACCTGGAAGGCATTTTCCATCTCCTGCTGATCTTACTGTACCTTACCTGTGCATCAGGATCTGAGATGTAATCGTGGTTTCCGAGAATCGGATACCAGTCCCACTGCAAAGAAAAATCGGTATAAATATTCTCAAACGAGTAATGCCATAGCGGATCATGTTCGCTGGTCACCCCTTTAGGATAGAAGTTATCACCAAGCGAAAGGATAAAGTCGTTCGGATTTTCGGTAGCCCATTTGCCCATTTGCGTGGCAACATGTTTCTGATGATCGGCACCATTACGTCCCCAGTCGCCTACTGCCATAAAGTGGACCGGGTAGTCATCTTTTAACTCACTTCGTGGCGCTACGTCTTCACTTTCCAGATGTGTCTCCGGACTGGCAGCAAATGATTGAAGGGGTGCAAGCATGCTTGCACCTATCGCTGTAAGGGCGGTACCCTTTACAAAATCTCTTCTCTTCATGTTAATAACCGCTGTTTTGTATCAGTTTTTTATTCAGTACCAGTTCCGTAGCCGGAATTGGGAAGATATCTCTGGAAGCACCTTCATTACCTGTTTTAAAACCCCATTTGCCCTGATATTTTCCAAAGCGGATCAGGTCATTGCGGCGCCATCCTTCCCAGGCAAGCTCACGTCCTCTTTCCTCCAGAATGCCATCGAGGGTAATGGTCGTAATTTCTCCGGCCTTTGCCCGAACACGAACCTTATTTACCAGCCCAACTGCTTCAGTCATAGACCCACCTGTTCTCAGTAAAGCCTCTGCTTTTAGCAGATACACATCTGCAAGCCTGAAAACCGGCATGTCATTGCCCTGAAAACGGGTGCTGCTATTGGTATTCGGATCAGGAAAGAATTTGATGGATCTCACGCCTCTGGATACCCCATTTACTTCCGCACCAACATCCATGGTTTCTGTATTGGTCAATACAATCTCCGGTGTAAAATCAAGTTGCGCCGAACCGTTCATAATTTTGGTAGTACCATCGGCAAGAAACTGTTTCCCCGCCAGCCAGGTTGTATTTCGGATGTCTCCAGGTAAGTTAAAGGTATCATAAAACTCCTTTAGCGTACACTGTGCATTACTTGGACTAAAGGGAAGATTATACTTCGCCCTTAGCGTGCTATGAAGCGTAAAACGGGTAATTGCATTTCCGCCCGAATAATTAGGATCATATATCGCAGCAAAGATGGTTTCGCTATTCGCAGCATTTGTTGGCGAAAACAGCGTGTTATAATCGCTCACCAGTGCCATCGATGATCCGTTAATGATTTTATCCCCATAGGTAATAGATTCTGCATACATGGGTTTTCCGATGTAATGCGCTGCATTGATGTACAATTTTTGCAGTAGGGCATAGGCCATCCATTTCGTTGGCCGGCCATAGAATTCTGAAGTAACGGTAGTGGGAGAAGACAAGCCTTCAGCTACCTCAAGCAGCTCCTTCTCTATGTAAGCAAATACTTCTGCGCGCGTAGATTGCTTTGGACTTTCAGCGGTTCCGAAGCGGGTAATGGGAATGTTGCCGAACATGTCCATCACATAGAAATAGTATAGGGCACGCATGGCGCGTATCTCATTTAAAAACTGTGTTTTTGTTGGACTGTCTGCTGATTTCTCTAACAGATTGAGTACCCGGTTACAATCACTTATCCCCGCATATCCCCATTGCCAGGCACTTTGAATGATGGGATGATCCGGCAACCAGTTGTGTTTGTGAAGGGTCTGGTATCTTCCCTGGTCATAATAACCACCGTTCCGGGCGGTAATGATTGCTTCTTCACTCGTCAGTTCGTACATCCTCCAGATATCGACACCGAAACCGGCATTAAATTTTTGATAAACGGTGCCCGTTGCTGCTACAAAGGCATCCGGTGTTACCGGGAAGTTTCCATTTGTCAGTTGCGATTCCACATCAACATCCAGTTTTGTGCAGCTTCCCAGGGTTAAAGCCATCAGGGCTGCAGCTGTTATATATTTTTTCATGTCTCTTTTTTCTTTTTATAGAATGTTATAAATTGAAGTTCAGCCCAAAAATTGCAGCACGTGTTTTAGGGTAGAAATTGCGGTAATCGATGCCGGGAGTCTGACCCGCCATGTTGATCTCCGGATCTACGCCTTTATATTTTGTAATGATAAACAGGTTATTACCTGAGGCATAAACCCTCAGTGTTTTGCTGCCTTTTATTTTGAAAGTATAGCCCAGAGTTGCATTGTCCAGACGAAGGTAGGAGCCGCTTTCCAGGTAACGGTCTGATACAAACTGTGCTTTATCATCGCTGATTGGCTCTGTTAAAGTCACTTTCGCGATGTTGGTTTGAGAGGCATAGATCGGTGCGTTCATATCCGCAAGGGTGGCATTCAGGATTTTGTTTCCATAAACGCCTCGAATGAAAAAGTTAAAGTCGAACTGTTTGTACCTGAACGTATTGTTCCAGCCATATAATAACTTTGGCTGCGCAGAACCCGTTACCGTGAAATGCTCAAATCCTGTATTTCCTGTAGCCGCATTGCCATCTTTATCATAGAACATTGATTTCCCATTGGCATCTTTACCTGCATACCTTAAGGTGTAAAATGATCCCAGTGGAAGACCTTCTTTAATCACCTGGTAACCCAGGGCTCCCGACTGGCCTCTGCCGCCCACATTGGCCGTATAAAACTCATTGGCCTGGAAAAGATCGTTAGAGATCGAGGTGATTTCATTTTTGTTGTGTGATAAATTAACCGCCGTATTCCAGCTGAAATCTTTCGTCTTAACCGGCGTGCTGTTCAGCGTAAATTCGATCCCCTTATTGGTCATTGCGCCAACATTTGCCGTTAACACATTGAAGGGATACTGGGTAGTTGATACCGAATAAGGCGCGATAAGATCAGTGGTTTTCTTATTATACACCTCAATTGAACCAGATAGTTTGTTGTTAAAGAGACCGAAGTCTAAACCTATGTTCAATGTGGCCGTACGTTCCCATTTTAGGTTCGGGTTGTCGTTTTGGATGGGGCCGATTGCTGTTAACCATTTTCCATTCGAATAAAAATACGACCCGTTCTGTGCCCCATAAACCAGTCTGGCCGTGTAGGCGTCAAAACCTACTGAATTTCCTGAAACCCCATAACCGGCACGCAGTTTAAGCTGGTCAATGAACGTTACATTCTCCATAAATGCTTCCCGGTCTATGTTCCATCCTGCGGAAACCGAAGGAAACATTCCCCATCGGTTGTTAATCCCGAAGGCCGACGACCCGTCGCGGCGAAGGGTTGCCTGTAACAGATATTTTCCTTTGTAATCATAGATGGCCCTTCCATAGAAAGAGATCAGACGAAGTGTGGAGATGTACGTATTGCCATAATTCACAACAGTAGATCCGTTTCCATTACCCAATCCCAGATTGTTCCATAAAAGGTCATCAGAAACAAAGTTCTGTCCCGAAGTCTGGAAGCCATCCCCATTGCGGTTTTCCTGCCAGGAGTAGCCGGCCAGTAATTTCAGTCCGTGGTCAGCAAAAACCTTATCATAATTAAAGTATCCTTCAAAAACCTTTTGCGTATTTTTTACTGATGAGCGTTCTGCATAACCATTAAACCCCTGCTTTAACATAGAAGCCCTGTTGTTATACAGATTCTCGTTGATCTGCTCATTTTGCATGGATACCATGGCATTGAAGTCCAGGCCATCAATAATATTAGCTTTCAGTCCGCCATTGATGAGGTAGAGGTTGGTTTTTCCCTGAAATTTGTTGTTTTCCAGCAATGCTACCGGGTTGTAATATCCTCCCGTTCCCGTAGTTCTTGATGGATCTTCGGAGAAACTTCCATCAGCCCTCCTTACCCCAACGGTGGGCAGGTAGGTGAACATGTTATTGTACACCTGGCTGGCGATTCTGTCGTTAACCGTATTGCTGTTTGTCAGGTTAAGGTTTAACTTCAGGCGGTTGTTGAGCAGCCGCTGTTCCATATTTGCCCTTGCAATGAAGCGCTCTATTCCTGAGGTCTTAATAATTCCCTGATTGTCTAAGTAGTTTAGGCTTGCTCCGTAAGAAGAGTTTTCGCCCCCTCCATTAAAGTTGAGGTTATGATTTTGAGAGAAACCTGTTTTGGTTACCTCTTTTAGCCAATCTGTATTGCTGCCATCGTCACTGATCTTATCCAATGTTTTTCCATTGTCTTTTAAATAGGTCCTCAGTTCGTCTCCGGTAGCCATGTCGATGCTGTTAGAAATACTTTCTGAAGCCGCATAAGCACTGTAAGATAGTTTACCAAGCCCTTTTCCTGAATTTTTAGTATTGATCATGATGACCCCATTTGCTGCCCTGGATCCATAAATGGCAGTCGACGAGGCATCTTTCAGTACTTCCATACTGATGATGTCATCTGGTGCTACCAGATCGATCGAAGCTCCGGGAACCCCATCAATCACATAAAAAGGCTCCTGAGCACCTTCTCTGAAGCTTGAGGGGCCACGCAGGATCACTGCAGGTTTATCTGTCGGGTTACCACTTCTGGTGATGTTGAGACCGGCAACTTTTCCCTGAAGCAACTGGCCTGGAGAACTCAGTACACCGCGGTTAAATTCTTCGGGTTTTACAGACGTTACCGCTCCGGTAATTTCGTTCCTTTTACTTTTTCCGTATCCAATAGTTACTTCCTGCAGGTCGTTTGATTGTTCCTTAAGTTTTATGCTCAGTGCAATTTGCTGACCTGTAGTAACGGTATAGCCAGACAGGGTATCTGTTTTAAAACCGATGGAACTGAAGATAAACCGGTAGGGGCCGCCCGGGCTGATGTTTGCAAAGCTGAACAACCCTGTACCCGTAGAAGTTGTTACCAACGACTTACGGGTTTTTTCATTTTCCGCTTTTATGGTAACCCCTGGAAGGCCTTGCCCCGAGACATCCAGAACTATTCCTTTGACAGGTGCTTCCTGTGCAAATGTTGGACCTGCCCAACCTATGATGCCAAGGCATAGCATACGTTTCAGGATTTTGAATCTTGTTGAGTGCATAATAATTTTGGATTCTTTGGTTTTATTTATCGGTTCTTTTGTATAAGAAATTCTTGTTCTGAGGTTCTGGTCAGCGTCATATCATTGATCAGACAAATCAGTTTGAGTACATCTTCAGGCTGTTCTTTACCCGTATCCACGCTGCCAGTGAAAGTGATTTTGTTGACGTCTGTCAGATTCGAATTCACTTTAATGCCATAGGCTTCATTTAAAAGCTGCAGCACTTTTGTCAGCGGTATATTTTTCATGATGATCAGGCTGCCCTCTCTTTTCAGCAGCGCTGTTGCTGGAGGAATGACTGTTGCTGGTTTGACAATCCTGGAAAATCTGAGGGATGGATCGTAAAGGAGTGTGGTGCCAATACTGGAAATATAGGCCAGGGTTTGTTGGGTCAGGGTATCGGCAACCACAATTTTCCCGGTATGAAGCTTAACAGAAATGTGTTTCCCACGGGTATTGATGGTGAATGATGTACCCAGGGCTGTGGTCTTCAATGTGCCTGAAAACACGCTGAAAGGCCTCATCGGATCTCGTTTTACTTTGAATCGGGCCTTACCCAGAAGGTAAACGTTTCGGAGTTTTTGATCAAACTCTCTTTTAAATCTGATTGTGGAGGCTGGATAAATGGTTACGAATGAGGAATCCGGTAACCGGTACTTTATGATGTCCGTTCCGGGATTGGCCACCTCTTTCCAGCTGCTGGTAGTGACCTTTGCCTGCAACTCGTTTTTTGCCGTAACGGGTAGCTCCTGGTGTTTGGTATTCTTTGGCCGGATGTAGAGTGCAAATCCGATTATTAAAATTATCGAAGCCGCAGAAAGATATTTCGTTACCCGGATGAGCTTTAGCCTACGTTGTTGTTTTGAGGAGATGTGCCCGAGTATAAAGCGGTGCATCTCATCTGATTTTCCTTGTGGCATCGGTTCATCGGAATCAAAAGACTCCCATTGCTGATCACTAAAATTTTCCTGGATGAACGCTTTATGGTTTGGCTTACGTTTTTGTCCTTTGTTTGGCTTCATACTGTTATTACGTATGCCAAAGCCTTAGCCCTTACGGCTTAACAATTATTTAACATTGCTACAGCAAGATGGTATACATATAGTGTTTAAGGCGGGAAAGCACCTTTCCGATATGGCTCTCAACGGTCTTTGGGGATATTCCCAGCATCTCTGCTATTTCATTATAGGAGAGCCCATTTTGTCTGCTGAGGTTAAATACCATTTTTCTCATCGGCGGCATGGAATCAATCTCCTGCTCAAAACGTTTTAGCATATCCCGGCTTTCGATCATTTTCATCAGGTTGTCTGTAAATGGATATTGATCAGACCTGGTATTGTATTTTAATCTCGCAGCTTCTTTTCTAAGCTCATCAATCATCACCTGACGCGCCATTCCAAATAACTGAATATTTAATTCGATATGCTCATTTAGTGATTGTCTTTTTTCCCATAGCCTGATGAAGCAAAGCTGGACTACCTCTGTAGCAATGTACTCAGACTGTGTTTTCTTGAATACAAACTGATAAATTTGTTTATGATAGCGGGAATAAGCCTCATTAAAAGCCCTGAGTTCTCCGGCTTTTATTTCACATACCATACCTTTGTCCATTGTTGCTGCAAAATTATCAGCTTTAAAATTGAGATATTTTAAGCTAACATTATGAAAATGTGAAGCTTTTATTTCTCTCTTTTTCAAAGAAAGTATAACAAATCATTGTATCATGGCAGAAGTTCCTCTGATCAGCTGTAACTACAGTCTACCTTTTGTGTCCTAACATAAAATCAGTCATGGAAGCACTGTCATCTGGAAACTTTTTTGGCAATACTGATCAGACCATTGATTTGGGTGGGCTCATTATCACCAATACCGAATATACGCATGAATTCGTTGACTGGCACTTTCATGAGAATGCTTATTTCACTTTCCTGTTAGCGGGAAGGGTTGCTGAGATTAACAAAAAGGAACAGCATAACTGCGGTTCGGGAACTTTGCTTTTTCACAATAGCCAGGAGCCGCATTATAACCTGAAGCCAAAGGGTTATACCAGGGGAATGCACCTCGAATTATCTCCGGAATGGATTAAGCAATTTGCTGGTAACCATATGGCTGCGGGGAGTTTTGAGGTGATCAATCCTTTAGTGAAATCGCTCTTCCATCAAATCTTACTGGCCACTAAAAACACTGATGATACTACTCCGTTATCCCTCCATGCGTTTGCGCAGGTTACGGTAGATCAGCTTTCCAAAAAATCAGATCTTCGGGATTACAAACAACCACCAGCCTGGGTTGATCAACTGGAACAGTTAATTCAGGATAGCCACCGGTTAAGTCATTCTCTGGAATCTTTATCCAATGCTATCGGTGTGCATCCTGTTCATCTATCCAGGTACTTTCCAAAATATTTCGGCTGTAATCTGGGCGCTTATATCCGGCGTGTGCGACTTTGCCGGGCGGCTGCTGAGTTCAACGCCGGCACCAAATCTGCTATCCAGATTGCTTTTGAATGTGGCTTTTATGACCAGTCCCATCTCATCCGATGTTTTAAGGAAGAGTTTAGTGTTACGCCCCATCACTATCTGAGTCATGTTAATTCTGTACTATTTTCCGGATTGAAAAAGACTTAACCTTGTCAAGTTAATATTTCTATATGAATCGAGTTTTATTTTTAGCCTTATTTGCCACGTCTTTTGTTCTTAATTTTACCACAACCGCTCAGGTAAAAGAACTGAAGTTTCTTGACCACCGGCCTGATTCCCGAAGGGATTCGGCTTCAAAAGATCAGGCAATTTCCAGTTATAATATTGGAAGCAATAAAGATCTTTATCTGCAGTTCAGTACCGGGAAGTCGCTTGTTGAAGAACTTGCTGAGCTGGTACCAGAACTTAAGGCCGATTCTGCGATGAAGCTTGGAAATTTTCAGCTTTCTTTTCTGATCGATGATCAGCCTGTTTATAAGGAAGATTTGCATCCAGGTGCTATTCTCCGCCAGGATAAAATCGTTAGAAAGTCGCTCGAAGTAGCTCTGATCAGTGGGAGCAGGTCCGGACTATGGAGTCTGAATATGTGGGACCGGTTTATGATTAATTCAGGTATAGAGTTATTGGGTGCAACGCCAAAAAAACTTAGCATACAGATCAGAGTTTATATTAATGCGGGGAAGAAAATCTATTCGCCGCTTCTCCTGGCAGCAGATATCAGGATGACCAGGATTCTACCCGCCCTTGATCCACAGTTAATAAAACCCCAACTGATTCAGTCCGGCAGCGGCTGGCCACTTTATACCGGAAGTTATGATTCTGAGCTTATCGGGCAGCTCAATACTAAAATACTGAACCAGTCTTATAGAAAAATCAATTCTATCGTGGTGATCAAAAAAGGAAAACTACTATTGGAAGAATATTTTAATGGCGCATCCAGAACCAGCTTGCATGATCCCCGCTCGGTTAGTAAATCTTTTACGGGTACCTTACTTGGTATGGCCATTAGCGATGGTTATATCAAATCAGAGGAGCAAAGGCTGAGCGAGTTTTACGATTTAAAACAATTTAAACATCCATCAGCGAAAAAGGAAAATGTACGCCTGGTTGATCTGTTGACGATGAGCTCTGCTTTTGATGGGAATGACGATCTGATGGAATCTCCCGGTAATGAAGAAAATATGTATCCTACTGCTGATTATGTGAAGTTTGCCCTGGATTTGCCAATGGCAGAAGATAAACAGAATGGAAAACAATGGTCTTATTTTACCGTTGGCACGATGCTTCTGGGAGACATTATGGATAAAGCAATACCAGGTGGTTTGGAGTTGTATGCCAAAAAGAAACTGTTTGCTCCTTTGGGTATTGATTCGCTTGAGTGGGCACGTACCCCTCAAGGGAAACCTTTTACGGGTGGGGGATTACGATTAAGAGCCCTGGATTTCGCTAAATTCGGACAGCTCTATCTTAACAAAGGGATATGGAATGGAAAACAGATCTTGCCAAAATCATGGGTGGAAAAGTCATTTAGCCAACTGCAAAGGCTACCTGCAGACCGGCCGGGATTTTATGGATTCCTTTTCTGGAATAAAACTTTCCATATCAATGGGAAGGATCTGGAAGCTTATTATAGCTCAGGTAATGGAGGAAATAAAATCTATGTTTTTAAGGAAATAGACCTGGTTGTGGTGATTAATGCGTCTGCCTATGGAACCTCTTTTGCCCATCCGCAGGCGGATCAGATTATGGAAAAGTATATTCTTCCGGCAGTACTTTAGCCGAAGAAAATAGTTACCGATTATAGCTGCGAAATATATACCTGGTAGTTAATTCGATTTTTCCTTCCTGACTAATGGCTGTATCCCGATGATCAAATGATCTTTGTCAAATAGTACCCTTAGAATTTCGTTAGGAGGGTTTGGCGTATTGATATGGGCGAACTCGATCATCAGATAGCTACTCCCGTTATTGATCGTTGTCATTCCTTTGGTCCAGATGCGAAAAGCCTCTGGTTTGATCATCCCTTTCAACTCTCCAAAAAAGGCCTCGGTCAGGTAACTGCGGATGGTCTCTGATAACTCTTTTCTGGCACTTTCTATTTCTCCGGCTCTTGCCGCGACTATGAATTGATCAAAGGTTTTTTGTGCTGCCTTGATATCCTGTGGATCCAGCTTTGGTGTCGTGTTTTTGGGAGTACGATTGATCAAAAGGCGGATCCTGTTGGTTGGTTCATAAGTGGCATCACCCTGTTTTCTCTTGGTATTACTAAATACAGAATAGAGATAAACATCTGTTGTGTCGTTGGGGTTCCATCTATCACTGCGATCCAGTCCATGAGGTTGGTCAATTTTCGAAAGATCAGATAGATCTCCTTCCTGGCTGCCAGCACCTAATTTTTTCGTACACAAGTCCAACAACGTCATGTATTTTTTAATCATTGCTTTTTGCAAGGTTAATGACTGAGCCTTGCGTTCCTTTTCAAAGTTCAGCATGTCCCATTCATATTCAATGGACTTGATTGTAGAATCTTTTTCAGAGAAGGTATAGGTGACCAACAGATCGGGGATACCCTGCTGAACCCTGCGGTAAGTTACTGGTATTGCCATACCTCCAGGAATAATGACATCCCACTTGCTCTGGAAAAGAGCACTTTTCAGTTTCTTTTCCATTGCCTGGAAGCTTTTGAAATTTTTCCCATCAATATCGATGGCTATATCCTGAGCTAAGGTTTGGTTAGCGGAAAATGTAAGTACTGTAATCAGTAAGGCGAGCAAGAGCTGTAGGCGATTTGTCATTGATTTTAGAAATTATATATTCACAATTATTTTTTTGCCTTGACTACCCTTGCTCATAACTGACAGGGATTTTATTAGATTTCCCTTCATAGAAATTGTAAAAAGGTATTTCTTATTGTATTTAACGATATAAATGCTGTCCTTAGGCTCGGTCTCTGTCAAAATATTTTGCTCTTCTTTTGGCAAATCTTTATAGGAGATCATTACAAGCTTTTTTATGTCTTTATCTTGTAAATCCTGATGGTATGAATCTACTAAAAGGTAAAAGAACTCACGTCTCTTTGATGTTAACGAGCCGGTTTTAGATTTAAGCGGAATAATAAGTGCTTCAATCTCCTTCTTCTTATCTTTGAAGTCTTTTGCGGCTATTATTGACAAAAACTTTTCAATCTGTGCCTTTCCATTGTTTTGAGCAGGATTTAGACCTATAAAGGCAATAAATAATGGAATAGTTAAGAGTGTGTTTTTCATTGCGATAATTATTCTACTTTTGATGTTTGTTGTGGTTTGTCTTATATATTACATTTGTGTTATTAAATTCATAACATTAAATTTATGCAATTAAAGTGATTAAAATTGATAAAAAATTAATTGATCGGTTGTATGACGAATTGTGTTAGCGTTTTCACGAGTATATTAAAGTCTCATTTTGTATTTTTAACAGTTCTATTGTTTGTTTTCTCTTCGTGTAGAAAAGAACATTCAGCCGAATCAGAACCAAACATTATTCCTAAAAATGTACTTTCAAAGGAGGATCCAGATTTTGCTTCGAGACTTGCTGCTATAAAAGAAAAATTTTATTCAGATGAGTTGGAGGAAAAGCTTATTCCAAATGTTAAACAGGATATAGTTTGGATCCCCGATTGGGAAAATCCAAACACTCAAATTGTTAACGATTCAGTTTCCTATGTCCTATATCCTTTAATCGGGAAATACTCAAAAAATGGGAAGTCGGAAAAAGCGATGCTAATAGGAGGTAAGCCTTATTTAATGGTGAAAAATGAGAAAGAATTTTATCGGGCATTCTATTACAGTAATGATAATTCGTTACAATCGATGACAAATCCAACTGAACTGAAAATGGATAATTTCACTGGTAAGCTTCTTCTCTCTAGCCTTACTAATAGAGGTAATTATTTGCTTGATTACGTGAATGGTGAAGTGAGCTATTCTTATAAGGATTTACAAAAACGTGGTGCGAAGAAGGCAAACGGCATGAGAGGCAAGCTTTCATATATTGAAACGCAATGCCATACTGAAATGAGGAACTGTACCTTTGTTTCAGATTGGGCAGGATCCTGTAGTGGCTCAATAATAGTTCTATTCAGTCCAACGTGTAATTGGCCGCAAAGTATTTGTGGTACTAGTTTTTCCCTTACAGATTCTAGTGAGATCACTGTCTGTGAAGATATATGGTTTCCAGATCCACCAACTGATCCAGGTTCAGGAGGAGGTGGTACCGGCGGTACTTCAACTGGCTATGAAGTGATAATTAATGTTACAGACCCTTGTATTCTAGAGGGAGTTCGTACTTCTATTAATGCTAGAAATACAATTAGGGAGATGCTTAATGCAACATTTACTGGTTCCGATTTTGAAAGCCGAGATGTTTCTTTTTATGATGTAACTACACTTCCAAATAACATAATGGGAACAACCCATCCTGAGAATACCATGGTGTTTACCATTAATTTGAATAAAAATGTGTTGCCTGATCGATCTAAAGAATATATTGTGTCGACTGTATATCATGAGATATTACATGCATATTTGATGACAAAGTATCCAATTGGAACAGATGGGAAATTCATAATGAGTGATGATCATGCCCAGATGGCCGATGAGTATATTGCATTATTAACAGGCGCTTTAAAGGTTGCATTTCCCCAAATTGGTCTAAAGGATGCATGGGCATTATCATGGGGAGGATTGGAAGCAACACCTTACTATAATAAAAAGCTAAGTGCAGCCGAAAGAACGGAGATAGAAAAAATTAATAGTCAGCATAGGAAAACAGCTCCTGTGGCTGAAAGGAAAGGAACTTATTGTAATTAAGATTATGAAACTATATTTTATAACATTTGCATTGCTAACATTCAGTTGTGTCTTGTCTAAAGCGCAAGAAATACCTGAAATTCGCGTCGAACCGAATGCCCAACCTCTAGACATCCGTATTCCTATAGCTAAAGCTATCGCACATAACTTTAATAGCGATCTTTTGCATAAAACACCAAAAGACTTGCCTTATTTTATCTCTATAGCGTTAGCTTTTGATGAAGAAGGAAAGATAGATACCGTCTTTTTCTCTAAGAACATTTCTAAACGCACATTAGAGACAATTAAGCCAAATACAGATTTAATTAGAAAAATTAAAGAAATTGGCATTGTCTATAAGAACTATAAGTCTAAAATTGTTCTTTTCCCAATTCTGTTTAATAGAATGGATGATAAGGGAATAAATTATGATAGTGGATTTTTAAATGATTATGTGAATTTATGGCCAGACTTCGGTCAGGAAGAAAAAAGGCCATTGGTACTTTTAAAGCCTTACATAAATGCCTATCATGAATCGCATAAATAGCTTATCAAACAGATCTCTGTCGAATTGCAATAAATCCATTTCTAATTATTAACTGTTTCTTATTGTTTATAATCCAGCTTTATTTTTGAGCAGGTCTTTATCAACGCTATATTTGTGTATTAAACGATCAATCGTGTTTTCAGCAAAGAGAAATGTGCTCTCATCATTTGTTGATTCATCGTAATTTCTTAATATGCTGACTTTATTTTTTATTTGCTCATAACTCAATACTTGGGTTTTGAATATCTTCAACAAGATGAAAATCTTGAAATAAACAATCAGCATCCTCCAAATCGGACAACAGAACAAATTCCATAAAAAATATTTCAAAGGTATCGACTATGGTAATTGCATCTTTATCGTCGTACCAAAGTACTGCTCTGGCAAAAATTGAATGTTCATAATCCTTAAAATTAATGAGATCTTTTTTTAAAAACTCCCATTCTTCTTCGTTGAGAGTATCTAGAATTTCATAAATTAAGCCATTACCAAAGTGGTGCCAATAATCACCATCTATGTCTTTATTCTGCCCGATTATTTTTTTAATTTGATGAATTTTTTCGTCTACGGATATTAAATATGATGTGGGTTTGATACCTAAAATCGGATCTTCATGTGTACGTCTTTTATAAGTGAAATAATAGCCGAGTACTAACCCGAAAATAATCATAATAATGGCAATGCCTCCGTCTATTATTTCATGCTGCACACCATAAATTTTTATGCCAGGAATTGTGATCAGCAAGCCCATCAGCATAGCTATTATCCATATGCTGCAAATTACTTTAACTGTTTTTACCTTATACTTTGGAGCAATGATTTGAGCCAGAATAACAGAAAGAAATGAAGTGATTAATGGGCTTAACGCATGTTGGTACTTTTCCACAGATGATTCACTCACAATGTAAGACAGAGTAGTCTCAACAATTAATGAAACTAGTAATCCAGTTCCAATGCAAATAGGCAACAAAACTATCCAACGCAGCCAGTAAAAGAATAAGCCTCTCGTGATCATTTATAAGGTGATATTAACTATTGGTAGTTTTTGTGTAAGTATGAATGCCAAGATAGCAATTTATCTCAACCTCACTTTGATTAGATGTAAGTCAATTTTGGTCTTGAAAAAGATTCTCCTTTGTTTACCTTTATTACGTGATTAATACTTGCAGCTTTCCATTTAAAGTATGGATGACCAGCGTCTTTATTGGCCCTTTTCTTCTGATCTTTAACTCTACCGTTTCTGAGGTAATTGGTTATATCTTCTCTCTTGATTTTGCGCTATTTTATCCTATGGCAGTGTTAGTTGGATGGGTCTTTTCTGTTCCATGTTTTCTTTTTCTCTGGCTATGTTATGCACTCCTGTTAAAAACGAACCAACCTATATGGTTTATTAAGGGAGTACTGATATCGGTAAGTTTCCTTTGTTGTATTACTGTGTTTATTTTTATGTCTTTACCGGATCTGAGGAATTTTTGGAGTAGAGGCAACATCATACTTATTAGTGCATATGCATTACCTCTGATTGTCGGAATATTATGTTATAAGATAAAGGAGATCCAAGGTCGGAAAATCTAATGTGTCCAGGGTTGATTCAGATTAGCTATTTTTGTTGTCTTTTAATTATTTGATAGGTCACTTTCTAAGACAGCCTAATTTGACGGCTTTATAGTTTCTATAGTAATAGTTTTACCTCTTGGCTTCCGTGACTGTAGTAAATATGTTTTCATGACTTTGAACTTATCTTCACTAGGTTCAATGAAGTAAAAATCAGTTTTATCTATTTTATCTTTTCCATATTCAAAGGCAATGTCTATGAGCTGAACAAGTGTAATTTTTTTTAGACGTTGAAAGTCAATTGTTGAAATATGCCTTGTGTCTCCATCTTTATGTGGTCGAGAAAAAAACACAGGATTCATTTCCCAGGGGTAACAGCGACATTGAAGGACATAAACCTTCTTTCCAGCTTCCTCACTAATTTCAAACATCCTGTCGTTAATTGGAACAGATGTTGTATCTAAAAGGTAGTATACAGTATCCTTCTGCTTTTTTTCTTTCTGTGCGGTTGCATTTTTAGCATTAAATAATACAAAAAAAAGCAAACAAATTACGGTCAATTTCATAGTATTTAGTTTAATTACAACCTGTTTGTGGCATTTTTAAGATTGAAGTCAGGTGTTCTTTGTGATATTGCTCCAATTCCTTAGTAGTAATGCCATACTTCGCTTTAATATCTTCATAAGATGCGGTAATATAGTTAATATAAGTTTGAGGAGTTCCAGGTTCTACGGTCTTTAATCCATACATCATGGCCATAGCCGCATCTCTGATGGTATATGGTCTGGATTGAGTTTTTGTCCAGTCATATAAAATAAGGACAGCTTGATCGAAATAAGAGTCGAGCATCACACTATGATGTGAATAATTGCTTGGTAGCTGATTAATAAGATAGTATCCGACAAGGGATGTCATCCAATTACCGTAATCATTAGGTGATTGTATTGATTCAGCAATATTGTGGTTAATGTAAGCATGTATCGTTTCATGAATTGTTGTTGCGGCTATTAAAAGTGGCGAACTATTTTGTAACATTTTTTCATTGAAAGTGACAGTAGATGAATAACCTAATCCGGATTGCAAGTCTGGACCAGTTTCACCTAGCATATATACTCCACCAGCACTCGTTGTGCCCCAAGCGAGGGTATTAGATGTCTTATAGGTAATTGTTGGCCTGTTGCCGTTTAGAAAAGGTTGCACAAATGTTGACATAGATGCGGAGTTAACAATAGGTTGGAGAATTAATTTATCAGTGCATGGAAATTTCTTTTTTACGGAATCTGTTGTTATTTCCAAAACAGTAGTACTTCCTGAGCCGGTACCACCTCCCGTAGGGTTTGGTGGCGTATATTCTCCATCTGCTCCACCACCACCACCATACTCACAGTTATTGATATATTCCCGGCCAACCACATATTGTTGGCAGTTCATGTACCCGTCAACACCAGCACAAGAGGTACCATAAATAATCCGGTATTCAGGGGTGCAATAAGCTGCAGGTCGGTAGGCAAGTTTACCATCATTCTTCTGATTTAAACGGTTCTCATCCGATCTGATACGCATCATCGATTTGTATTCTGTTTCGTTGCTCACAGAAATTCTCTGCAATACAGCTCCGTTACGATAAGTCCATCCATTAGCCATTTTGCCTGTGGGGTTAAAGTAAATGATGTTCCCGGTAAAGTCTGAGGTTTCTTTATATCCTAAGGATTTCACATTATTTTGTGTTCCTGAATTGTTAATGGACATATAGCATCCGTTTACCAGCAAGCTCGTTTGTTTATCTTCAAAAATCAGAAAGCGTATATCAGTTCTTGAGTATATTTCTTCAGCCTTATTCTGATTAGTATCTGCATAACCAATAAAAACTTTTTCCGGATTGTTCATACTTACTTCGTATACGATCTGGCCTTTCACTTCTTTAATTTGAACTTTGTCCCAATTGGGAGTTAAGGTATTAAAGGGGTTCTGTTTACTTTCGGACACATTCGTATTGTACCAATCACGAAGTTTTTGCCGAATCTCACTATTTAGTGTATCCGAACCCGGTTCTTTTTTGCAGGAATAAAAGTAGGTCGTTAACGTAATAATTGTGAAAAGAAGGTATATCTTAGTTTTGAGTGGACTCATAGAGCGTAAATTTTTATGTAAACAATACTGAATAAAAGTATTTAATAATTATATATGATCCTAATTATTAATTCGATTGATTTATTAAATGTTGTATTTTCATTTTTGTAAATAAATCAGTCATGACATATTCCCTGGTTTGACTGATCCTTTTAATATTGATTTTACTGACACCATTTTCAATTGCAAACAAAAAAAGATTTGATCATGGAAAATTGGTTGTTGAACTTGGTACAAGGCGTCAGTGGATCAATGCTATTATTGCATCTGAATTCAAACCCGATGTAATTGCTTCATTGGTTAATTTACTCTCACGATCTCTTCCTAAAATGTATAAGAGTATTTATGCTGGCGAAGCATCTCCTGTATATAAATCTTTAGCGGGGGTTGAAATACGTAATGCACTGCCAACTACTTTTCTGGCTATTAGATTTAAGTGAAAACATTGTGTTTCTATATCTAGAGTTATGTAGGGTCGAGGCGCATCTTGTCGACCCTTTATGACCATTGTGAAGCTATCGTACACTTCGAGAAGTTAGTTGCCAATCGCGTTAAAGGACATTATAGGAGCAAGAAAGATCGGATGTAAGGCATGCATAACTGCTAGTCTGCAAACCAAGTATTTTTGGATATAATCAAGTGACCATCAAAGAGCAGTACAAGAATTATAAAGCATGCAAATGGATGAAAGAGCATAAGTGTATGGGAAGAGGTTTAGATTAAATTTTAGTTATGGATGGAAAAGTTTGTTAGGGTTTAATAATATAGAATTTGCTAATAAACCTTAATTTATTTTCAGTTTATGTATTTTACTTAAAAATATTATTGTTATATTCATCTTACTTTGTGAATATCTGTTTTACTGAGGATTCTGCGTAGAATAGTGGCAGATGTTTATATATCTATTGCCGGTCATGCTTGTAAGCTTTTAGATGATGATAAGGTAGGTTGAGGAGGGATGTGAACCAACTGATTGGGATAGTTTCTACAGAAAATATCAAGCCTATCCCTGTAATCAGGATAAGTGGTGACTGTTAATGTTTCTATATCCATTTGTTGAAATTACGATTTTAATTTGTATTCGGACTCATGTTTGCTAATAGTATTAGTGTTTGTTTGAGATATTGATATTTAATTGCACTCTTTGTTAGGAAGGATATGCTTTTGAAAAATCTTATCTGATTTGCTCACTTGGAGATATACTTAACTCTAATTTGAAGAATTTATATCTGCTGATTGCCATCATGTTCATCACCAAACTTCATGGTAGGCCCCTGGGCAGTCGACATTGCTTGCGCGAGCGAGGATGGCAACACATTGTCAAAAACAATTTTACTGATTATGCCACCAGAGACAATTCCTTCTTTTCCATGCCCCAGTTCGATTCCAATCGCCCTGCCATTAATAACAACGATTTCTAATTTTTTTCCATTGGAGTTCACTTTCCCCGTTTCACGTTTAGACAGCCAGCGTGTTTTTACTCCATTGTCGTTGAAAACTTGAATGAGTTTATCCATATCTATTCCGATAATGATTTTGGCCTGCCCCGTCATTAGCTTTATGACGAAATCTTTAGGAAGAGGTTTGGCGAACAACGTTTCAGAAAGGCTTTCTGTTATTGCCATTAAATCGACAACAATATAATTCTCGGCGGCCCGCTCTAAAATACCCGGTATAGTACCTGCTGCCATAAGCAAACCCACTTCACCGTGGTACATTCCAATGTGCAAACACCTATCCAATACTGTATAGCTCCAGTTTTTGGTTTTCAGTTCCTCCAACATCGGTATAAAAATGCCATCGTAAAATTCCATATCGACAACAGGCGTTCTTACGGTCATCCTGCCGCCGGTTTTAGGGTCAATTCCCTCGTCTGTGTTGACAATTTCTACCGCCTGTAATGCCCTGAGGTCCTGCTTTAACATACGCTTAATTTGATCCATTTCGTGGTCAGTAAAGTCCGGTTGAAAACCTTCGCAAACTGGAGGACCGTTTTCCAGGCTCGTATCTATAAATTTCCTGAGCTTAGCATTTACTTCCCCTTCCTTCAACTCAGAAATATAATATCCCTTCTCCCGATCAATAACAAATATGTCACCGATCTGTATGTAACTTGTCAGATCAGAAATCAATGCAAATGTTCCTGGTTTTTTATTGAGCTCGTTGACTACTTTTATTACATGCTCAATATTTGAATTTTCCAAATGTTTACTGCCCTTTTCGCCAATATTTAAGCGCCTAGCTACATCCACTTGCTGTCCTAACATTTGTACGACCATCCCGTCAGCAATGTGGGAAAGGTTATGGAGTCTGCGAATGATGACCTTCTCCTTGTTTTGTAATTCCTTAGTTTTAGTCTTATCCACGCCAGAACGTGATTGTTTTATATGCTCCTTATTCTGCCTATATAGAAGCTGGTAAGACATCACTTCTTCTACCAACCTGTTCTGAGCCAATTTAAAACCATCATGGCATTTTTCCATGAAAAAATCCATTTCGTCCTTTGACCATTCCTTTCCGGGTCGGCTCTTCTGGGCGTCGGGTAAAGATTCTATCCCGTAATAAAAAGCCAGATCAGCAATCTCTGTAAGTTTTATTCCAAATTCTTCCGTAGTTTCCATCCAGTGTAAATTCGGTATTTAAATGTGGTTTTTCAAAGTTTGTAAATTCTACTTTTTCGCTCACCCAATTCTTTACTAATATAGATCAAATTTCATTTCGTATTTACTATCGTTCGCGCGATCTAACAGTCATATACCAAAAAGAAAAGTCTGTTTCAACTGCTTATTCCAATGGATATCGTAATTTTAAATTTAAGATAACAATTCACAATGGCAAAAGACAATGAACGCTTCCGGGCAGAGAACCCCGATGAGATTGTATTTCTCCGGCTCAACAGACTCAAGAGCACGCGGCTTTGCGAGAACTTGTTGTGGGATAAGCTTAATGATACGCCCAATCCTTCAATTACCGATGAAGTGATTGAAAAAAAAGCTATTGGTTTGGCTTCGGTCATTGAAA
Source organism: Pedobacter steynii (assembly GCF_001721645.1). Lineage (NCBI taxonomy): Bacteria > Pseudomonadati > Bacteroidota > Sphingobacteriia > Sphingobacteriales > Sphingobacteriaceae > Pedobacter > Pedobacter steynii. Next base: position 2,314,885 of record NZ_CP017141.1, read on the forward strand.
GTGCCCTAGGTTATTGGCAATCACCATCTCAATCGCTTAATTCAAAGATTCTGTCCAGATATTATTTCATGCTCCAACTCACCATCGCGGAACAGGTGGCGTGTGTCAGAAATACGGATGGACTGCGGGAGATACAAAAACATACAGAGAATGGTCATGGCTTAAAAACGTTTTGGATTCCTGACGGTAAATTACCTGATGATCTACTGATCTATGCGACTCAGGCGGGACATTTCAACTCCTATGGGAAATTCCTTGGTTGGGATATGAAAAAGTGCAGCCAAGATAAAGGGATCAGAAAACCAGCAGATATTACTCCTGAAGTCAGAGCAAAAATGCTGAGCCTTTCCGAGCTATTCAGGACAATACCCGAATTAAGAACTGTAATCGAAGAATACTTGAATAAACCCCCTTTATCGATTCACGTTGGACACTCCCAGTCAAATATGATCACCGACTCAAAATTTAACGAAGAATTTATTAAAACCAACCATCGGCTGCCTAGTTTAGAGGATTCGCGCAAAGGTGTAAAGACAACAGATGTTGGAATTTACTCTGAATCGCCGAACATAGACATTCCTTATCTTGAAACACTAGGGATGCCGCTGACTAATTTCAGGACTTACCGGGAGCTAGGGTCGAACAGCGATACGATAATAGGTTCTATATCGCATCCCGGAGAAACGATATGGTGGGACCTTTTCCCAACGTACTCCTCACGTTATGTTCCTGTCAGCTATGTTAAATCAATCTGGGGGGAAGGATATCATTCTGTGGCCGTCAATTACATGCTGCTTTACGCTCTGAGCATTGTAGTTCGTTACATGCCTGACATTTGGTACCGCATCACAAACGGTGAGGACAACCACATCGGATCACTTATTGACTACTACATTTCAGTAATGGACCACGTGCTTCCTCTTCAAATGCTGGAACACATCCAGGGAACAAAGCTAAGCATCCACAGTCAAGGAAGTTGGATGGGAGAAATCTAAATTTCCTCAATTCGACCTCTTTGTGTAGTTCGCTTCCTTAAAATTCCCTAACTCTGGAGGTTAATTTACAGATATACCTTTGAAGCAATGAAAGAATAGGAGTTTTTTAACTCGGTAATGACTCTTTAAAAATAACACAATGGGTATCCTGTGGTCACCATTGTAGCCAGTGATGCTGCTTCTGAACTTGCAACGAGCACGAAATCGGACCTAAGCGCTGGTGGATCAAATATTGCCATGATCAAAGATATCGATTTCGTCTGTCATTGCACTTCTGTTAAAAGTTCAGTAGGTTGCCTGGGGTAGACTTGAAATGCTAGTATAAAACTGAATGCCTGCAGCACTGCTTGTCACTAAATTAGCTATACCCATACATGAAAGCGTTAATGATTTTTATTGCGATGTTTGCTGGGCATTGATAAGTCAATAAACATCCCGTCCGGAAAAATTAACGGAAATTTTAGCTAATAGGAAAATTTTGGGTATAATTATAAACTAAACTAACGCGATCAAAACAGTGGAGGATGTAATTGAAATCAAAAAGCCAGTCGGAATCGGAAAGCGATCAAACTATGACATCTTAACTGATCAGCCGGTTGTTGCCATCGACAAACTAAAAACCGTAGGTGAGGATGAGTTCGAAGACATCGTCCGGGAATGGGTTTGGGGCTACCTGATCAAAAATAACCTTTCCGGATATATCGACTGTAAAAAATGTGCAGGCGCAGGTGACCTGGGAAGGGACATCATTGCTGTACTTTCGAAGGATGGTCCGAAATGGGATAACTACCAGTGCAAGCATTACGGGAGTAAAATCATGCCTTCCCAAATTTGGGGAGAAATAGGCAAGTTTCTTTATCATGCATTTAAAAAGCGCTTCACTATGCCGGAAACCTATTATTTCGTTTCTGGATTAGGTCCTGGGCCTGACCTCATCAATTACGTGGAGAATCCAGAGAAATTCAAAAGCGAATTGATCGCAAACTGGGACAAATACTGTTCAACAAAGATGATCAAGGGACAGGCCATTCCATTGGATGCTGGACTCAAATCATATGTTGAGGCCATCGATTTTAAGCTCTTTGAGTTTATTGACCCGCAACAATTGATCGAAGAGCATGCAAAGACCCGATACCACTACTCCCGTTTCGGAGGCACTATGCCTGACAGGGTGTTTTCTGCAGGGGTACCGCCAGAAGTCAAGGACAATGAAATCACTTATGTCAATGAACTTCTGGAGGCTTACACCGATCATAAACAATCCAGCATCACATTAGACAACATTAAGACGGACGGCACCTACGGCGCGCATTTTGACAGGCAGCGTCAGAGCTTTTACCTGGCAGATTCGTTAAATGAATTCTCTAAGGATGCTTTCCCGGAATATACCGACCATTTTGACAGCATTAAAACTGAGATACATTCTGGTGTAGTTGATGTATGTGAAAGCCCCCATCCCGACGGATATACCCGGGTAAAAATGGTTACCCAGGAAGCCAAGAAATTACAGTTGACCAGTAACCCGCTGATCAAATTTATGAAGCTGGATGACCGTGAAGGTATTTGCCATCATCTGATCAGCGATAGAAAGTTAAGCTGGAAAGGGACCAAACCATGAGTAAAATATATAGCTCCGATGTTGAAATCAGCCTGAGGCTGATGGCAATATTACAATATTACCCCGATTCTTCTGTCAGCATCGAAAGGCTGGTCGCCTACGACTACCTGACCCTGCATGGCAATGATGTATTTCCGGAACTGGAAAGTCTTCATCCGAAATCGCCGAACAGTTCCAACGAATTCCTGATCAAAAGGGAATTGTTCAAAAGGGGACTTCATCTGTTGATCAGTAAAGAGCTGATCGGCGTAAACATCAGTAAAACAGGGATTAGTTACCAGGGCGGCCCGCTTACCGCTAAATTTTGCAAAAAGCTCAACTCTGCCTATTCTGAAAAATTATACCAGGCAGTACGGTCTGTGATCAACACGTGCGCAGTTTATTCCGATCAGGAGCTGGAGGACAGGATCAAAAGCAAGCTGTTGACACAGGACACTATCTTTAAAAATGAGTCGGTATTTTTAAATTACAGCAATGGATAATCAGGGCTTTTATATTAAACAAATCAGCTACAAAGGTCCAATGGGATCGGACGCTACCTTGAATTTTGAGAAGGGGCTGAATATAGTCGCAGGTGCTTCGGATACCGGGAAGTCGTTCATTTTGGAAACTATTGATTACATGATGGGAGCCGGGAAACGCCTCGAAGGGCTCGATGAACTCGAAAAATTCGACACCCTGTACATGGAGATCAGGACTTTTGAATCCGATGTTGCCTATACGATAAAACGGGATTTGGAAGGGGGCCTATTTTACATCAAAATGGGCTCGATAACGCAAAATGGTGACGAAGTAAAATATGCCCCCAAATCGTCAAACACGAATGATCAAAACATTTCCTCGTTCCTGCTTGGCTTAATCGGTCTTAATTCCATCCAGCTGACCAGTTCGGATGCTACCAAGAAAACCCGAAAGCTCAGTTTTCGCGATGTGGCACATATTACGCTGATTAACGAGGTGAAAATGTTTACCAAAGATTCCCCGCTGCTCAGCGGAAATCCTACGACAAAAACAGCTGAGAGGTCATTCTTTGAATACCTGATCTCCCAGACAGACAGCTCGCAAGTCATCAAGGTGGAGAAAGAGGAAATCCGCAAGACCAGGTTAAATGCACAGTTAGAATATGTTAAAGCAAGGCTAAAAGGAGATAGAGAACGCTTGGTGGCAGTCGAAAGTAGTCTGGAACATTCTCAATCCTTAAACGTTGAAGATCTCGCTTCTATCAACGAGAAATATACCGCCTATTTTAGAGAACTGGAAGGAAATAAATTGGCCAAAAAAAAAGCAATTGATGAAAAGACAGAAATTGAGTCTGAACTATTGTACAATAAACAGTTGCTGGACAGGTTCAGTCTGCTGCTGAACCATTACGATGCAGATATGGAACGACTTGAATTCATTGACGAAGGCAATAACCTGTTTAGCCTGCTCAAGTATGTAGCCTGCCCGGTATGCGGAACCGACATCGAAGAGCAGCATTATAAATGTATCCAGAATAGCGAACTGCAGTCCGAGACGTTAAATGAAGCGATTGAAAGCGAATATCAGAAGATCCGTGAAAAGACATTGGATTTGAAACAGACGGTTCAGGAAATTGAAGGAAGGAACCGGGTTTATCAGAAAGATCTGGATACAACAAATGACCTCATTACTGACCTGGACCAGCGGATCGATCAGGAAATCATGCCAGTGATCTCAGGACTGAAAAGCAAGATCGAGTCGATTGTTGGACAGGAATTGCTGATCAAGGAAAAGGCGCGTTTGGAAGCGGATATAGATGCTCTGACAATCGATCAGAAAGAACTGGAAGAAGAAAAAAAGAAAAAAAGGATAAAAGAAGCGACTGAACCCTTGAACCAAACCAGACTAGGAAAATTAGAAACAGAGGTGAAAGACCTGCTTCAAGCCTGGAAGTTTGACGATGTCAAAAATGTCATTTACGATCCGGCTAAATCAGATATCAAGATCGATGGAAAGAACAGAGGCAGCTATGGTAAAGGTTACAGGGCTGTCGGCCATACTGCTTTTATCATCGGCCTGATGCAATTTCTAAGAAAAAATGACAGTAAATTCTCTAAACTACTTGTACTGGATTCTCCTCTTACCGCCTACAAAAAGCAGGACCAGCCTCCATCTGATGAGCAGCAAATTACAAAGGAACTTGAAAGCGAATTTTTCAGAAGTCTGGTTGATATCTCAAAATCCTGTCAGATCATTATCCTGGAAAACAAGGAACCACCTGCTGATGTGATCGCGAAATCGACTTACTTACATTTCTCGAAGAACAAAGAAATTGGAAGGGCTGGTCTTTTATAATTTTTGAAAGAAAATTTAGGTACATTTCATAATGTGCCTAGACTTCAAACTACAATTGGTTCATGGCTTTTAGCCATTTTAACCCGTATTCGCTCATTAGCAATTTCGATCAATAGGTTGTCCAATTCACGGTTGTTCATTTCGATGCCTTCGGAATTTAGATTTCCTTTTAACTGAAGGCATTTGAAAGCAAAGACAGCATACTCCTGGTCATATGGGACTATTTTGACCATTTTTTTAAATTCTGGTGAAGCTATACTATTAAATTGCCTCATGGCGTCCTTGGCTCTGGAGTCATAGATAAAGAAAAGTTCAGGATGATGGAAATGCAGGTATTTGGAGGCGAAAGACCGTTTCTTCAGATACCGATCTCCACTTTCCAGGCTGCCGATGATTTCCACCAGGTAACTGTGTATAGCCAGGGTCATCTCAAATATACCGGGCTCATCAAGCGTTTGCCATTGAGTACTTCCAATTTCCGGTCGAGTTCAGAATCCTGGAACAGCGGCACAATGGCATTGAAATAAAAGTCATCACCGGAATGCTGGTTTTTAACTTTGATCCGTTCCAGAGCAGCGGCATAGATCCTGCCGATCATCAACGCTTTGGCAACGATCTCCTGAGGATCGGTATGTTTAGGGTGATCTTTACATAGTTTGTACAAGATGTCGTTGCTGAGCTGCCAATGGTTTTTTGTTTTGCACTTCATGAGTGCAGCCTCGAGTTGTTCGTCGGTCAGTTTGCTGAGTTTTTGCGTCATGGTGTGGAAAATATAAGTATTTTAATCGGGAGAAAATAAAGGTCATGGCTGAATTTGATTTGAAGAAATTTTATACAAGCAAGCGGGAATATTTAAATCCAAGAACTGGTAAGCTGCGAAAAGGATTTGTCAGGATCAGTTTTCAGGAGTTTTCGGACTGGGTTGCTGCAGCTGGTTCACCGGAACGCTGTCATTATTGCGGAACTTCTTCCGGGCAATGTGCAAAGTTGTTTGAACTGCAGGATGGGGGAAACAGGTACCAGGCGACGCGCGGAGGTAGGCGTGGACGTCGGTTGGAACTGGACCGCAGGGATGCTTCAAAAGCATATGACGAGCTGGACAACCTGGTCTGGTGCTGTTACTGGTGCAACAATGCCAAATCCAATTTCTTTACCGAAGATGAGTTCATGCCGGTGGCAAAAGCGATCGGTCAGGCTTTGAGCCTGATCTGTGAACAAGGGAACCCTAAGTGATTTGTTTTCATTCTTTCCCCTTGTCTTAGCTGACTCTTGGCATTTGAAGGAATTAAAACTTAAATTGGAGGCCTAAACCGGATAGAATATGGCCATTTTTTCAGCAGCATTTTTAAAGCAATATTTGAAGGATTTTGATGCTGGAAAAGTCGTAGACTTTTATGGGAGAAAAGAAGCATTGCGCCGCTGGATTGATTCCATAGAATCTGGCCGTATTGATGAAGAAAAGGAGATCGCCATCAAAAGCAGTTTTGTCAATGACTTCTTCGGGAAGGTTTTGGGCTATTCGTATGGGAATTCAAATAACTGGCTGCTGCAGCAGGAACAGAAGTCTTTCACCGATGGCAGCCGCTGTGACGCGGCGTTCGGGTATTTTGGAATGGAGGCTGGCAAGATCGGAGCCGATGTGAAAATGGTCGCAGAGTTTAAAGGGAGTACTGCCGATCTGGATGCGGTTCAAAAGGAACGTATCGTGAAAATATCTGCTGTTGACCAGGCTTTTTTGTATGCTGCCAAAACTCCGGGAAACTGTCATTGGGTCGTGGTCTGTAACGTCAGGGAGATCAGGTTTTACCATTACAGTTCGCAGGCTGTATTTCAGTCTTACCAATTGGCTGACCTGTTATCAGATGACCGGCTTTTGGAGATGATCTTTCTTTTTCAGGCCGAAAGTATTCTGACCCGGGATGGCTCGGCCAGAACAGACAAACTGTATGAGCTTTCCAAAAAGCAGGAGACTGCGGTTCAGATCAATCCTACTGTCCATATTGTGGATGAACTTTATACGGTCATGAAAAAATTCGATGGACTGGCTTGCGTCGACCCCGTATACCTTGCGAACCTATACCCGTTTAATGTGCTCGGTCAACGGGTCTGGCATTATGAGCGCGGTGTTCTGCATACCACTAATCCGGCGATATTTCAGCTGCTATCCGGTTTGGTGGTTCTGGAAGAGCAAGTAGTGCTTTCTAAAGCGCTCCAGCAGCAGCTTTCAGATGCACAGGTCATCGATCCTTTAAGAAAAGTTGAGTTTGTATTTAAAAGGCTGAACCAGGCTATTATCTATTACCTGACCGCAGTTGAAGACCTTGATCAGGTGCGAAAGAAAATGAAGGGCACGATCGGCTTCAGCCTGAACCATAGCACGGGCTATTCCAAAGATTACGGTATCATCAGGTCAATAAATGTGTCAAAAGAAGTTACCTGCGACTGTGTAAGCTGCCTGTACCGGGAGCTGGATTTTAAAGCGATAATTAGCAAGCTTAATCATACCCCTGCGGAACAAAAAGACCTGGAATATGCTTTCGGGAAGTACTTGTTGGGTGTTTCCAGTAACAACGAAATGTATTTCGAGCTGGAAGCTTTGGAAACAAAATACAAAGGGCTCGACGCTCATATTGCGCAATACCTGATTGTTAAGATGAATCTGAAAAATACCGCGGGCAAATATTTCACCGACGCCCGTCAGGGACCTGCCATTAAAAGCCGTTTGGATAACCTGGATTTGGATGCGGTTGTTGCTTATGAAGTTGACCTGTTTGCTGGTGCGGACCTGCGCAGGTACCTGGTGCAAATGAAGGACGGGGTGCTGATCGAACGGATCAGGCATGAAGTAACTTACAGTATGGAGCGGACAAAGGAGATTATGGAAATCAACCTGAGAGGAGATGTAATCCATGCTTTTGACCAGGTGAAATCTTTGGATACCTATCGATGGATGTTATACAGGTTTACCCAGGCGGATTATATAATGACTGAGCATTTGTCAATTGTCCGTTCGATCTACAGTGAAATTTTCCAGGGGTATATTTATAGTTTTCTCACTCCTGGAGTTGGCATGGAAAGTTTTGATGAGCATATGCTCATTGACGCTGTTCTGCATGTCCCTTACACCACACTTGCTAAAATGCTGGAGAACATTCCGGAATTGAGGGTTGACGTTGACACGCGGAAGGTAATGCTGGGCAAAGTTTCTAAAATGCTGCGAAGTCATGTGAAAAAAGGCTTTGGCAAGGTATGGGAAGATCCGGATATGAAGGCATTGATGCTGGACTTCACAGCAGCGATGGCGCACTATGATGTGTTTGCTGCAGCTTTTCTCGTTGTAGGTAAGATGGGTTGTTCCGATGCAGACATCCGAGCAATTACCAGGGATGTGCTTGATTTTTTAATTGCCGATCCTGATTATTACGATCAGCATATGGAAGGACTTGCGGCACTGATCGAAAAGCACTGCAATGCATTCACAGCGGCCGGATTTCTGGAGATATTGGAAGAAATTATCCCTAAGCTTAGCACCCATAACCATAAATACGATACGGTATATAACGGAATCTGCATCTCCTGGTGCAAACATTTTCCGGATGAAAAGATCAGCAATGAAAAACTGATCCGTCAGGCTGTGGTCAACCATATGGGGGGGAGTAATCCCGATTACCTTAGGCTGGCGAATTTGTGGTTTATCACTTCTCCGGATTTGCAGGGTTTGATCATTGCTGAGTTCGACCGGTTCCTGAGTGTAAATTTTAATGGATCTTTGTATGAGCGGTTACTGCACGACCAGTTGCTTCGGGTTGATCACAAAGACTTTTTTGCGGATTACGTCAAAAATCAGGTTGCGCACAATACGCCGGGCGGAAATTTTCATTCTGATGGGAAGGTGTTAATGAACCCATCGATCTATAACTTGGCGATAGTTGTCCACCGTTTTGATGTGCCTTTAGATCATCCTGCTTTTTTAGCTCTAAAGGGACTGAGCCCTTTTCAGAAATGGATGATTGATCCCTTGAATTTTGATTATGGTAATTTTGATGTTGCTTGGCTTAACCAGGCCACTAGTCCTGTGTTTCTAAAGAGGCTCAAAGGCAAGCAGGAAGTCATATCTGCAGTTGAGAAACTGCTCCAGAAGGATTATGATCCCAAGCTAGCCGAACGTTATTTCAAATACCTCGTATAGGTCAGTGCTAAAAAGCGCTGACCATTTAGTGTCATAACATCCGGTATCACTTTGGATTTGTAGAGTTGAGCGGCGATATGTCGAACTTTTATGAGCATTGTGAAGCTGTGGTCAATTTTGAAAAGGCGATTAATCGTAAAGTTGATGGACAGTATAGAAAGAAGAAACAATAGAAATTAAATACTAAGCGCAATGCGGAGAATAGTAGATTTTATATCCGCATATTTTGCGGAGAATAGCCTTGACAATATGGAGAATAAGAACACAGGCCAGACAATAGGAAAAGTACTGCGCAAGGCAAAGTTTTGGGAAAGCCCCCAACTGCTATCCATCAATGAGCGGCAACGCCTCATGCTGAATAAATTACTTGAAGGATTTGAAGGCAAGCTGACCTCCTCCAAATGGGCGAAAATTGCCAAATGCTTACAGGACACGGCTACCCGCGATATACAAAACCTAGTGAAACGGGGTTTAATGCTGAAAGAAAAAGGCGGAGGACGCAGCACTAGCTATGTTTTGAACATCTGACAGGCTAACTCAATTATATGCTTAACAACGAAAAAATTATTTGCACTCCACAATATTTCGTGTTGACCATTAATTTACCGATTATCAGGGTTTTGATGTTTTGTGTAAAAGATAGGCCTTGAAATCGCGAATTCGAGGCCTATTAGTGCTTTAGTAGGGTGGAGCGGAAAAGTGTCGGACCTGTATGAGGACTGTGAGGCTATAATGGATGCTAAGAAATTCTTTGAAATGAAAGAACAAGAAAAGTTCGAATTCTTTGGTAGGTGAAGAACAATTTATTAACGGACAAGTTCGATAGTAATATTCGATCGTGGGGCTGAACGTGTCTTGTGAGAAGAATCAACGTTTATATCAAAACTTTCCTTTAACTGTTGCAGAATTTACGACTAATAATGTCATTATTAAAACTGCAACACTTGTTGCAGAAATCGTCGAAGTTTTGATCTAAAGGAAATGGATTTTTTCGCTCTTGATAGTGTAATTGAATAAGCCATTTTGATTGATCCCTGTCCACTAATTTTGATATTCATGTAACAGTCTGATTACCAAAGCAAAGAGGGGTCGTGTACTAATAGGTAAACGTAGTCTGATTTGTCCATCTTGCGTTTTACGAATTCAATAAAGTTATAGAATTTCGTTGTTCCTAAAAAACAATAGTGCTTCATCCGGAGATTGTTTCTCTTCAAAAAGCACATTTTCCTCTTCTATTACAAGAGTAGTAGTTGGATTATTGGAGTCGACATTAATGAGATCAAGTGAATAGATGGATTTTTTACTGGGTGAAAGCATAGCTCCAAAGGTTATCATGATTTTAAGTTCATCAGTATTCGGAATGATAATGTGATAGGTTACCGCGTGCGGTATGCCATAATGAAGTGGATTGGAGATTGGCCGATGAATGAGTTGAGCTCCTTGCAGAATTACGCTTACCTGATCTCCAAACGCATTTGCCTCCCAACCTAAGAATTTAGCTCCGCCAACTAATGTAATGGTGTAGTTGTAGTTGGAATCGTTTTGAAGCTTTGAAAAATTAAAGATTACAAAGGCAAGTTTGCATAAAGTCTGACCACCATGTTCAAAGAAAGCATTTAAACGCAATGTCGCTCTTAGATCAGGATAGGAGATCTGCCTCATTAAAGCCTGAACGATATAATGGGGTGCGGGTCTTGTTTGCCCATCCATCCTGATGTAATATATGTGATCCACTTGATGAGGCTTATATTGACTTTCCTGGACCTCGAAGACATAAACAAAGGAATTTCCTGACGGCAATATTTTTACTGCAATACCAATTGGCATAGGCGAAATCGAGGTGCAACATTTATTTATAAACCAATCCACCGATTTTTGTACAGATACAGGTGTAAGCACACCATTAAAAAAATCCACGTTCCCCACCGTTTGTTTGACAGGGGCACCCAATATAAGCAAACCACCAGATCCGTTCAAAAATCCGCAAATGGTTTTCATGATTTTTACCAGTATAGCATCAAAATTTGCCTGAGGTGGAAATGACTTAAATTCAAGCGTGTCAGTTTCAAGTCTTTGTTCCTGAAAATAGTTCTCTAATAAGCCGGAATTCAGTTCTTCTAGAGTAACACCAAATAAGTTTTGAGCGAAGTTCGTCATATTCGAAGTTAAATAATAAATTTCCGATTTTGGTGCCTGAACATACACATATCATTGTGATTATTTATACTTATAAATTACATGGAATTTGCAACCCCACTTCCTTTAGAAAACCAGTACAATAGTGTCGTAACGTGTGCAGAGGCTGCTGAAGGTATACACGTGTCGCTCTTAAATGCTAAAGAACTTTTAGCTGATGGCCAGATTCTGTTTGACAATGCGCGTTATCCAAGGGCGATTGCGCTAGCTGTTTTAGCTATTGAGGAGTACGGAAAAGTCGAGAAGATCAAAGAACTGCTACTCAGCAAACAAAAAGTGTCCTCTGCATGGCGGGAAGTCAGAAGTCATAAATCAAAGAACTACCCGTGGCTTTTTCCATTGTTAAAACAGCTTGGGCTTAATGACAAGGATGCGCTACTAGCTTTGACTGCCAAGGAAAATAATAGCCTTAAATTTCTTGACCAACTAAAGCAAATTTGTTTTTATACCGAGGCAATAAAAAAAGAAGATAAAAAAGGTTGCTATTGGTGGCTGCCCTCTGAAATCACAGATGCAGATCTGGCTAGGTTTTATTTGTCAAATGCTGACATCATTGTAAATGACGATGGTATTATGTGGACTGAAGGTGCTTTGTCTGTGTATATCCAGCACAATTATTTACAGGATGGTAAATGCTTTACGAAAGATCAAGTATTATATTATCAAGCGTTGCGCGACGGAAAACACATCACTGAAGACCGCTTTACACGGATAATCGAAAATGTGAAAAGAATGCAGCCGCCAACGAACAATGTCAGTGAGGGTTCAGATAATAAAACATTATAGTAACTATAGTAAGTCGAGCGGCAATATGTTTAACTTTTATGAGCATTGTGAGACGATGATAAATTTTGAGAAAACGATAAATAATAAAGCTGAATGTCATTATAGAAATAAGAAATATTATAAAAATGGAGTTAGGTAATTCTAGAGAATGTGTCGTTTAAGATAAGGACTACAAGAATGAATTTAGTGATAATTACTCCGTCCATAGAAGCTATCCATAAGAAAGGAACTTGCCACCCGATTCGGTTTTATGCTTTTTTACGGGTAGTCAAAATTTGGATCTCTGGGATCTTCGTTTTCCAAAATATAATGGTTCACCGTCCAGAAATCTGCCCGTGGAATTCGAGTCGCTCTGTGCTTATGGTCAATCAAATCATAGGGAAGGATAAGCCATTCACTATTTTTTTGTGCCAAAATATTCGCCCTGTCAAATCTATCATCGCCTTTTCGATCTGATAGAAACGCCAAAGTACTGATCAGAATCAAACGGTGAGCCTTAGTTATGCCGCCACAAACCGGACAATCCCGAGCTCTCAGAGCATAAGTTTTAAAACAATCATCAACCTGGTAGCCCTCCTTCAAATCTTTATTGCATGCGAAATTGTATTCCCAGACTCCTTTGGATATTTCTTTTAAATCATTCACTGGAATATTCAACTTGAAAACATACCTGGTTTCCCAGTAAGGCACATCAAATGGAACAAGTTTTTCAGAAGTTAAACCGGCCGCCCACTTTTTGGCCGTTTCCTCAGCGTCAGAAAACGATACATAATCTGTTATCTTAAAGTATTCCTTCTCAAAGGCCTTAAGGTGATCAATATGCTGCTTTATGGTTTCTAAAAAGCTAATGCGTTCAATATTGTTCGGATAACCACTTGCGCCAAAGGCACTGGAGGTGATTCCTTCAGAGTAATATCGAAAAGGCTTTGATTTCTCGTTCTCAAAATAGTCGCCCCTATAGAGCGAGAGCATCTTATCTTTCTGCATTCTCGGTTTTAGTTTTACTATCGAGCATAAAAAGCTGAGAAATGATCTAAAACTTATCAACTTCCTTTCAGAACTGGTAAATGCAAAATGGCAGTCTTGAGATTAATGCTATTAAGCTCAGATAGGTTATCGCCAAGGCGCTTCCAGATAAATTCAAAAAGACCTGTTCTATCAACCGGGTTGATATATAACATAAGTATGGGAATTTGCATATTCACACTTTTCTCGCGTATGGATTTATATTTCCTGAAGATCTCAGATGCAGTATACTGAGCAGCTTTAATATTGACACCAAAAACAACTGAGCGATCGGATCTTAACATACAGATGAAATCAAAATCACCATCTTCACCTTCATAGATGGTTAACATTTGTGTTTCGTAAAGATAGGTTTTGGCGATATTCTCGGCCATAAAACCTCTATAGCTTGCGTTCGTTTCCATGTTTTAAAAGTTTGTTAGATATGCAGCTTTATGTGCCAGAGGGTTAACCGTATCCCAGAAATTTACAACCTCATCTCTGAGTAAAATCAAGTTCGCGCCATTCACAGGATGAGTAATGTCCATACTACTAATCGCCGAGGTTTGCGGCCCCCTAATAGTCTTAATATAGCCATTGGATAGTGGAGGAGTTATCTGATCTAGTTCCACTCCAATTAGATAGGTCGGTGCATAATAGCTCGATAAGCGTTGCAAGTGATGCAGTTTTGCCTGCACCTTCAATCTTCCTCCAGCTGTAAATCCCTGTATAGTGGATTTTACTTGGAAAAAGCAAAATACCGAGCCATGGGTACCCTCAGTTTCAGCATAAATATCAATGGTAGGCCATTTGCCTCCGATCATTACCGTTTCAAATAGTTGTCCCTGGGCAGTATTTTGTCCCAGGAGAACATTGGCAAGGCTTTCGCCGAAATCACCTTTCATGAGCGTATTTTTGATTTATGATGTTTTTAATTGTTATATTATCTTACTTCAATCATGAAGGTAGTGAATTTAGGTCAAAAGAGGGAGAAATCAGCAATCACCCTTTCGGTATTTGCGTTAGCGAATCTTTTTTGATTGTTGTAATACCTTAACAGGGAATAACGAATTTTCCCTTCATCCCGTAGCTTTTGTAAAGTCGTTTTACTAGTGACACTGACACCTCATTTCGCTGCAAACTGATCACCACATTTCGGAACAAAGTGGCCGTTTTTAGGTCTAAATCCTATTTTTCATCATCAATATTCCATAAGTCATTTTCAAAAATTAGGGTAAATAAAGGACTTTAGAGAGATTGTCTGCTCGTAGATGAATGAGAGAACATCTAATGAAAAGAACTCTTATATCCTCTTATTTGAGGCCGATACGTTAATCTGGCCTTAAATGTGATTGCAGGTGCTTATTTCCTCAAGAAAATGTAATTGTAGATGCAAAGAGCTCGGCTTTGGCTTCAATGAATGATTTGTCCAGGAGTGTTAGTTATATTGGTTCAGGGGAAAGGAACTCTTGTGACTTATTTGGCAATTCATTCTTCGGCCACTTTGTCCCGAAATGAAGCGACCAGTTTTGGGTTCTTCCCCAATTTTGGTGGTTTTTAAAAATGAAGTGTGTAATGTAAAATCAATGGATTAAGTGTTCATTAAGGCTTGCTGGTGATTAAAGCCATAGGAGCCACTAATATATGTACGAGAATCATGATCAATGTTAGTTCTAGCAAAAAAATAAAGGAACTGCCGACGTAATAAGCTTATATCAGTTTAAAATACAGCTGTTTACAAAAAGTAATTACTTGTCTGTTGTATTTTTTACCACCAAAATTGGGGAAGAACCAGTTTTGATGAAATACACAATATATCCACTGCCGGTCATGCTGGATAACAGGACTATCAAAATCGAAGAACCACAGGAACATGCTTTCCAAAAAACTGATTTACAACTGTAACCATGAATGTTTGAAATCATTCACGAAAAAATGAAGAAAAAAATGCAACTGCGCAAATAGATTGCACAGTTTGAATCTATATTCGTTTAATCAATCAACAAACAAGCTTATCGATATGGAAACCAAAAGAGAAACAATTTTTTCACGCGCACTTTCAGCGGGAGATAAAGTTCAATTAAAAGAACTCTCCTCTGCCCTAGACTGTACAGTGGATTTAGGGGTAGCACTGCTTGAAGCTGATTTTGCAACGGGTGGGAATGAATTGGATTTGCCACCAATACTATTTCTCAAAAATCTAATAAGCAATATCGATGGCATTTCGGTTTTAGTTGAAAACTCCATCATGGAACCTTGTAATGTGCTGCTAAGGACTTTGCTGGAAAATTTCTTTTCACTGGAATATCTGCTTGAAGATAAGGCCGGTTCAGGACAGCGTTCAAGGGATTTTATGGTTTGGGATTTTGTGGAGCGGCGCAAGTGGGTTAAAAAAGGAGATGTAAATAGTCCAGAACATGGACGGTTGGCCAAAAAATTTAAACAGGACAAACGACTTTACGATAGCCCCGTGATGTCCTTTCCTATGGCGGATAAGATCTGCGAGCGTATAGATAAGGGTTTGAACGGAGAAACCTACCGGGAGACTTGGTTGGAGTATGAAAGGACGAGGAAAATAAAAAGGAAAACCCCTGCATGGTATAGCTTATCAAATGGTCCTGGCTCACTTGAAGAACTTGCAGCCAAAGTCGGTTATCCTGCCCTTTATGAAATATTGTACCGAGGTTTTTCGTCTTCCAGCCACGGGAACAATATTGTCCCGGGCAAAATTTCTTTTCCGGACGGTCCGCAGGTCAACCTTGAACCCTTACGTGACAAAACGCTTGCGGCCTCAACAGTGAACCATTGCCTGCAGATCAGCAATTTGGCATTCCGAACCTACCTGAAGAAACGTGTACCTTTTATGGAGAAGAATTATGAAGAATGGGTGGCTTATGCGTATCCCTACAGCACGCAGCTGAACAATGAAGTGAGGGAGATGGTAAAAAAAGATGATCAATGGCTTTTGGATAAAATGGAGTTAAATAAGCGTCCTCCGATAATTATGTAGTGAGCTTGACTTTTGGACAGCATTAATAATCGACTAGTTTTAAAGATCATGGGTCCACTTAATATTCTTGTTATCAGAACTCTTTTCCTCCAACCATTCTCCTTCCAATGCAGGAAGATAGTAATCTTCTTCCAAAAAGATGCGCGTAAACTTTTCCTGTATTTTCGCATGGTTAAAGTCGAGGCGCATCTTGTCGACCCTTTACGACCATTGAGAAGCTATTGTAAACGATATGAAGATTATGACAGATGCAACGGCTAAAATCCATCAGGGAAAGAATGTAAAACGCTTTCGTGGAATGTTAGGAATAAGACAGGAGGGCCTCGCGGATCAACTAGGGCCTGAATGGAATCAGAAGAGGATTTCTTTAATAGAATCTAGAGAAAGAATAGAACCGGATTTGTTAAAGTCGATTGCAGAAGCACTTAAAATCCCTGTACAAGTGCTCGAAAATTTTGATGAACAAGCTGCAATAAGCTATTTTAATACATTTACTGATAGTGTTTTTAATAATGGCATATTTAACGCTACAAACTGCAATATTAATCCTCTTGAAACATTAGTCGAAGCAATGCAAGAACTTAAAACTGTTTATGGAGAAATTCGAGAACTTTATACAGAAAATAAAGAGCTCTATGCCAGTTTGCTCCTTCTTGAGCGAGAAAAGAATGCAGCTCTACAATCCAAATTAACCTGATTTGACAAGAACCTTCAAAAAAAGGAATTTTAAAATACGAGCGTGCTAAAATAATGAATGACTTTTAGTACGCTCATTTTCATTTGATTAACTACTCGTTTTTCTCCGTAATTGCTATTTTATTATTGGTGTTTACAGACAAGAAATTTCATTTTTCTCAGACATTGCATTTTTCTATGATTCGTTATTAAATCAATTTATTATTGTAATAATCAATATCTATTGTTTTTAATTCTAAATTTTTAATGTGTTATGAGAAATAATGTGTCGCTTAAATGGAATATTCGTTGGAGGTTTACGAATTCTAAGAATAAAAGAGTTTATTACGAGCAGGTAGCATCATTTATCCGTAAGGAATTTGAAAGAGGGAATTATCCGGAAGGTTATCGTATGCCTTCTATCCGAAAATTGGCCAGGTATCTCGGCATAAGTATCTATCAGGTAGAAACAGCCTATGCTAATTTGATTTCCTCTAATGAGGTTCTTTATACAGATGGGAATATGGGTACATTCATGTTCGAGAATAAAACCATAAAAGAAAGCAGTCTTGTCAATGAGAAGGGGATACTCGCTAAGCTTCCATTTCATACACAGAATTTATTTATCCCAAACACAGCGCAAAAGCTCAATATCATTACACTGGGCAGTACTTATCCATACGGACCATTGGAGACGCTTAAGAAGCTTAAAGACGGTTATCTGCTTAAAGATAGTAAGGGGTTAAAAGCTCCTGGACAATATTTGTTTCCAGAGGTGTTTCGCACATTAAAACAACGAAATTTATTGAGCAGCGATCAGCAGCTATGTATCGTGCCTTCAGGAAAAGCACTTTATACTGTATTGGAAAGTCTGATCCGGCCTGGAGCTATTGTGGTATCGGTATCTCCGGAAGATGTACTGGCGATAGAAACCTTTTTTCACTTGCATATCCATTCCCTTTTTACAGGGGCAGATGAAGAAGGGATGTTATTAGAGTCATTAGATGCCATTTGTAGGAAACATCCTGTTCAGGCAGTATTTCTTAGGCCAGTATTGGATTTTATGGGATTTTCCTGTCTCAGCTCTGAGCGGATCAACCGGTTGATTAGATTAGCTGAGCGTTATAAATTCTGGATATTGATGATGGACGAAGATCATGAGTTTTCAAGCTTCTGCCTACTTAGAATCAATGACCTGATGAATAGTGGTTATATGATCTATATTTCAAATCTGAGCAAGCTTTGCCGTGTTTTTCATGAGATTGGCCTTGTGGCAGGTCCTGTAGATTTTATCGCTGCTTTAAAGAAAAATTCAAAGAAACACTTTATAGGATGGGACCGCTATATGGAGCGGAGTATTGTGTCTTTGTATAGCAGCCCGGCTATTAAATCTGATATCAACAAAATTAATATCAAGTGCAATTCGGGCAGCTATGCATTGAATACTATTTTTCATAATTACTTTATACAGGATTCTCAGTTAGTGATTCCTAAAGCCGGTACGTTTGCTTTGGTCTTTTTCAGGCCGGCAATTGCCTCGCTCATGGTAGAGCCACTAAGAAAAACAGAGCTTTATTGCCAGGAAGAAAATTCTTTATACCGGGTAGGGAAACCTCTTGATGTGTTGAGAATCAGCTTATGCATTACAAATTGGAAAATATTGGAATCTGTCTTTCAAAATATAAAAGACAGCATCACCCAACAGGTGTCCTTGTTCGATCACGGTTCGGTCAGGACGGTTAACTGGAACGTACCATGAACGTATCTGAAACGTAGCAGGAACGTCTTTTTGTACAAAAAGACGTTCCTGCTACGTGCCCGGGGTGTTTTTAGCACATTTCGGTTAACGACTCCTATCAATGGAATATTAAATCACATCATAGTTTAACCTTAAATTTTACAGCAATGGCAATTATTAAAAAGAAGAATTCCAACATGTTTACCGGCCTGATTGGTCCAATGATTATGGCTACCTGGAAAGGTATTTTATACGCCCGGGCCAGGCCGCGGAAAAGTGCGGTTAAGAAAGAAGGAACACCAGGTCAGGTTGCTGCCAGAGGTAAATTCCGTTATTTACACCAGTTTTTAAGCCCGTTTCATCCTTTTATCACGGTTGGGTTTTCAGGAAAAGCGGTGAATAAAACCGAAATCAATGTGGCTTTCACGGCAAATTATCATTCTGCGGTAATAGGCGTTTACCCGGACCTGAGTATGGATTATCCGAGAATCAGGATTAGTGAGGGGAAGCTGGAAGGTTTGATCGCGCCGGAGTTAAGCTGTTCTCCTTCAGGTTTGGTGGAGATCAATTGGAAAACCGAGGCTACACGAGGAGGAGGGTATAATGATCATTTGATGTTGGTTTTATACAGTGAGTTGTATAAAAAGACAGATGGGTTTATCGGACATGCACAGCGTAGTGATCATTACTGCAGTTTTCCTATTCGTGAGGAAATGCAAAAAGGACGTGTACATGTGTATGTGAGCTTCGCTTCGCAGAATCGGCGATTAGCTTCCAACAGTCAGTACCTGGGGGTTTTAGAATTTTAACCTTATCAAACAAGCTAAATATGAATAATCAGATCACTACACTCCGGATCCTGGTATCAGATACCCTGAATCCCCGTAATTATTCGAGACTTAACGTCGATGACATTCATAAAACCTGTGCAGAAATCCCTTCGATTGAAGAAGGGATTTTTAAAGCCATCCGTGAAGAAATATATGGTACATCAAAAGCAAGTATAGTAGAGAGACATATCCGCCAAATTCAATCAGACTGCATTGCCTTGATGGATTTGCTTCATGGATATGCTGATCAGGAATAGGAATTGAAGCGTCTTCATCAAATGGTATTTAAATGCCTGCAGAAGGTGCTAAATGAAATTGAACAGCACCATTTTATATTTTTTAACCCGCAGGCAATTTTGCCTTCGGCATATCATCAGCAAGCTACAGAAGGCTTGAAGGGAGAGTTTGTTCTGTTGAAGACGATATTGAAAAAGAATCGGCTTGATCCAGTCTGGTATGAACATATAGAGCGTGCCATTTCTGGTTTTCTCCAGGCAAAGCATTGTAGTTTTGAGCAGCTATCCTACATGAACAGACTGCTCTCTGCTTTAACATTGATTCAACCAGGTGCAGCAGAGTTTTCTGAAAACCTGATTAAACAATTGATCACTCATCGTTTTAACGACCAGGGATTTACCAGATTTTACATCGGCCTGCTGGAGGAAGAAATCAGGTGCTTATACAGTATGGAAGAACAATATGAACGCTTGTCTTATTATCAAAAACAATTTAAAAGGCAGGAAGAACATTCTTCCTGCTGCTTTAATGCGTCGAGAAATAGCCTGAAAGCTTTATTGTTGGAATATCTTGGTGGAGAACTGGAATTTCTGGAGCGGAAGCAACTGGCAGGCAGGGAAAGAAATAACGGCATTGGTAGTCAACAGCTTTCTGAAAGCAATTACAGGATAAAGTTTTCTCTTTCTGCTGATGGTCTTGCTTATCTCATCAGGTTGATGATAGAGGCAGATGTGATTGTAGCGAAGCCAAGAACTTTACTAATGGAGTTTGTAGCAAAGTATTTTCAAACCTGTGGAATTGGAACGGCACATCTTTCGGCAAGGAGCATGGAAACAAAATATAAACAGGTTACCCAGAATACCGCAAAGGGAGTAAGTGCTGCGCTTAAGCGAATGTTGCGTCTGCTGGATCAGCAGTTTATAGGGTGAGATTTCTAAATGAAATGTTCTGTTAATATTATTTTGATAAAATGAGGTTTGATTGATTATTTTATTTAACTTGTTAGATATTATATAATTAAAGTTGATTTTTATAATCTACAAGGTGAAATAATAAACTGATTATGCCTCACGAATTAGAATATATAGTAGACCAGGCCGTGTGTCACTGTGATAAAGGAGCTGCGCCAGCTTATTTTACCGGACTTGCCAATCAAAATGTAAAAATTAACGGTTGTAAAGCTTGTACTAAGGCTGATAAACTTCCTATGGCTAATATCCCTTCATTCGGGGTATGTAGCGTTACGCAATCTGCCTGTATGCCTGCTCCGATTGATTGGACGGATACTTACAAAGTGAAAGTAAAAGGGGAGGAAACTTTACTTTTCAAATCAAAACTTCCCTGCGGTGTAGGCGGAAAGATTGAGTTTATGACCAGTGGGCAGGTTCCTGTAAGTCCGGAAGATCTTAAAAAAATGACGGAGGAAAACAGTGAAAAAGAAGAAGAGGATGGCTTAAGCTGGTGGGACGCAGCAGAAATGATTCCCTTTGTTGGTGGGGTTATTGGAATGGTTCGTTCGGGAACAAAAGACCCTACAGATTGGCTTGGGTTAGGATTGAGTGCGGCCTCGCTGGTGCTGGATGTTGCCGGATTGTTCTCTTTTGGCGCTGGAAATGCAGCTTCTGCGGCAGTAAAAGGAGGTAAGCTTGCCAGGGTGGCCGTAAAAGCGGCAAAAGCGATGAAATCGGTAAAGGTTGGTGCAAAAGCATTGGCGGTTGGACTAGCTAAGCATGTTGACGATATTGTGAAAGCCGGAAAGGTATGTGTGTTTGCTTGTTTCCCCGCCGGTACTTTGATAAATACTTGGTCAGGAAATAAAAATATTGAAGATATCCGTGTGGGTGATCAGGTTTGGTCTTATGATGAAGAGACGGCTGAGGTAAATCTGAAAACAGTGACGGCAACGTTTGAGAATGAAGTGGATGCAACGGTGGAAATCAGACTGGAAGGCGAAAACATAGAAACCACAGCTGAACATCCTTTCTATACCCGAAATGGCTGGAAGGAAGCGGCAGATCTAAGCATCGATGACGAACTTAAACTCAAATCAGGCGATTGGAAAGAAATAAAAGAGGTGCGCTTCTCTTATCAGAAGACAAAAGTTTATAATTTTGAGGTAGAGGGCTGGCATACTTATTTTGTTGGCTTACTGGCGCTGCTGGTTCATAATGCGGTTGTTTGTTTAAAGGCTCTTGCTGCTGCTGGTGTTAAGTATGCAAAAAATATCCTCAACGGACAGTTGTTTGATAAGGCTATGCGGGAAGCTTATGAGTATGTGCAGATTAAATTAGTGAATGGTAAGATTTTAGACGTGCTGATTCCCGGAAAGGAAATTATCTCCCATAAGTTTACCCAACTTAGCGAAATCGCAGAAAAGACTGCATTTGGTTATATAGATGAGATAGGAAAAAAATATGCGGATATCATGACCGACAGTCGTAAACTTGCTGATCAGATATCTACCCGAGATTTGGATAAGGTATTGGAGATACCGCCTCAGGTAAAGGAAATACCACAGGAAATATTGACACATGCTGAGAATGCACGAGTGGAAATACGAGAGATATCTGGTAAAGCACTGGAAGAATTTAATAAAATGAAATTTTGGTAAAATGGAGAAGTATATATATCAGGACTGGTACAAGGGTAAAAGAAAGCTTCAAACGGAAGAACAGACTTTAATTTATTACTCAAAACATGTGTACTATCCGGATCACATGAAAGAGAAGGGAAAAGAAGCAAAGAAATTTCTAAAAACCTGTACCAGTGCAGAAGAATGGGCCAGGTACGCTTATGCAAACGATCTTCCGTTTTCTGTTTGTAAGATGGATGCACATCATGTAGAAGCCTATATAAGAAAGGAGTTTCTTGAAGAGGGACTTTCGGTAGCCTTCCTGGATGAATATGGAAGGAAGTTTATGGGGTATAGTTTTAATAGACAGCCTAATGGTAAATATTTCTGCATTGGAATCATATTTTGGGAGTTTGAGGAAGGAAAAAGCGGAGATAACGATGATACAAAAACCTGGATCTATACCTTTGAACCTAACGGAAACGTAGAGGTTATTGAAAGGGAAAAAGGGGCTAAGGAGGAATGTGTATGGAAGAGCAAACGACCATTAAATGTAGAAAGTAATTGGGAAGATGCTCCGGCTTTTGGAAATTGGGATGGACTGTTTGAAATGAAACGCTGGAAAGAAGGTGAATTGGACGAGCTCTTTAAAGGTGACGAAACTTCTGCAGCAGACCAAACTGATCAACCTGTAAATAAATGGCTCCCGCCAGGATGGAATAAAGAGTAAGAATAAATTATAATTTTTAGAAAATAAAAGAGGCATAAACTGGTCAACAGATCGGTTTATGCCTCTTTTTTGGCTTAGGTACGGTACCCCCGGGACTGTATAAAGAATCTGTTAATGTTTCCCTTTGTATCGTCATCCTCATACAAGTTCTGTACAAAGAACGATCAGGTGAAGGTGTCGAATTAACAGATTTTTTAACCCCATTTAAAAACTAAGCTTATGGGACTAATTACATGGGGAATCCTGGGTGGATTCCGAAAAAAGACAGGTGCCGTTGTTGGTGCCTTTTACAGGGGGCAGGATGTGATCCGCGCCATTCCAAGAAGTTCTACAAAAAGTAGGACCCAAGCGCAACAGATGCAGCGCTCAAAATTTGGTCTTGTTACCAAATATCTAAGTAGGTTCAGCTCCATTATTGACACGGGGTATCCAAATGCTGGTAAGCGTACTAAAATGAATGAGGCTGTTGCCTATCATCTTAGAGCGGCGGTAACTGGTACGTTTCCCGATTATGAAATGGATCATTCCAAACTATTTTTCAGTCATGGAGCACGTGAATTCGCATTCGATGCGAAAGCAGTTGCATTGCCAAATCTGGAAGTGGAGTTTAACTGGAAACATGAAGGAAATGATCGTAAAAACATGAGTGCCAATGATACGGTAACGGTTGTTGTTTACGATCCGGAAACAGAGATCTGTATCACTGCAGAGAGCTTTGTAAAACGTTCTGCAAAGAAAGCAGTATTACAACTGCCCTCCATGTTGCTAGGAAATGAAGTTTATTGTTATCTGAGTGTGAACTCTGAAAGTAAACCTACAGTATCTTCAGAAACTCAATTTTTGGGTAAGGTTATCGTAGTAATGTAAGGAAAATGGCCTGGGAAACCAGGCCATTTCTATTTAAAAAAATAGGATGGCTACAGCTAAAAGTCAGGATAAATATCAGGAGTTTCTATCAGGTCTTAAGACTGAAATTCAAACTGAACAGATGAAGTTTGTTCTTTCTGCAAATTCACAGATGTTAAGACTATTCTGGTGGATTGGTCATGCCATTTTAAGGTATCGAAAAACTGAAGGTTGGGGCACAAAGATTATTCAGAGGCTTTCTGTTGACCTAAAGAAAGCTTTTCCTGATTTCAAAGGGAACTCAGAACGTAACCTAAAATATATGCGGGCTTTTGCCTTAGCATATCCTGTAGGTTTGGATGTTAAAAGCGGGAAAATTTCCTGGTACCATCATGTCACTTTACTCGACAAGGTAAAGGGAGAAAAATTGCGGAGGTTTTATATGGAGAAGGTAATAGAAAATGGTTGGAGCCGGGATACACTGGTCCATCAGATTTCTTCAGACCTGCATTTGAGGCAGGGTAAAATGCAACATAATTTTGCCAAAACGATGCCTGCTGGTAAAAGCGAACTGGTGGAGGTATTTTTCAAAGATCCTTATATTTTCGATTTCTTTGAACTACCTCAGGAAGCAATTGAAAGGGAGCTTGAAGCTGCCTTGGTGAATCATATTTATAGATTTCTACTGGAAATGGGCGATGGATTTGCCTTCCTGGGAAGGCAGGTTCAATTAGAGAAAGGTGGACAGAATTATTATCTGGATTTACTTTTTTATCATACTAAATTGCATTGTCACGTCATTATGGAACTCAAAACGGGAGAATTTAAACCGGAGTATGTTGGTAAAATGAATTTCTACCTTTCTGCTTTTGATGAAGATTATCGATCAGTTGAAGATGGGCCGGCAATCGGAATTATACTATGTAAAAGCAAGAATAAGGTTACAGCAGAATACGCGCTTAGGGATGTTAATAATCCGATTGGAATTGCAGTATATAATTTGACTGACGCTATGCCTGGGAATTTGGAAATACCTTATATTACAACGGATGCGAATTAATGGCAATTTGAACAAATGAGGATACAGATTATAAGCGACCTACATCAGGAGTTTGGGATTTCAGACTTAAACTTTGAAAATGCGGATTTAGTTATTTTAGCAGGAGATACGAATCTTGGAACAAAGGGGATTGAATGGGTTAAAAAATATATTCCGAACAAGCCTGTAATCTATATTCTTGGAAATCATGAATATTACAAGGGGACTTATCCAAATACACTTCATAAAATCATTAAGGCCTCAATTGACTCGAATGTAACAGTTCTTGAAAATAACAGAATTGAATTTGATGGAATAAGATTTCATGGGGCAACCTTATGGACTGACTTTTCTTTATTTGGGAATCCGGTTGAATATGGAATGATCTGCCAGGGGAAAATGAATGACTATAAGAAAATCCGTAGAGATCCGTCTTATTCGAAACTGAGAACGATTGATACTTATAAGATCCACCAGATTTCGAAATCCTGGCTGGAGGAAAGCCTTGAGGAATCTAGCGGTTATAAGAATGTGGTCATTACCCATCACGCACCAAGTATAAATTCAGTGCCTGAGTTGTATAAAAATGACCCAGTATCTGCTGCTTATGCTTCTAATCTTGAAGAATTGATTTCAAGATATAAACCCATATATTGGATACACGGGCATATTCATACACCTGTAAGGTATAAAGTCGATCAGACAGAAATTGTATGCAATCCACATGGATACCTTAACGAAAAGTATAATGGTTATGAAAAGGAACTAATAATTGAAGTATAGTATAATGACGATTATAAGTATCAAAAAAGAAATAAAATATACTTAAAGCTTTTTAATCTTGTTTATTTAATTTATTGAGATAAATATTTAACTTTAATTTGTTTTATTTATTAAATAGCTATAAGTTAGCCTATGACAGTTACTGCTATAGGTTCCGGTACCATATCCCGATTCATCAATCCACTTACAGATTTTGGTTTTAAACATCTTTTGGGGAGCGAACCCAATAAAGACATCATGATTGAATTTCTAAATGCTATTTTTTCTGGACAAAAGAAGATTGTGGATTTGGTTTTTAGCCCTACGGAATATGCAGGAAGCACCGAGATGTATAGGAAAGTGTATTTCGATCTGATGTGCACAGGGAGAGATGGCGATCAATTTATTATTGAAATGCAGTGCAGGAAACAGGAATTTTTTAGCGATCGATGTGTCTACTATTTATCCAGATTAGTTAGCGAGCAGCTTCCTAAAGGAGAGTCCGATTGGAATACCCGGCTTAAGGAGGTTTATTTAATCGCGATATTGGAATTCAAATTCAATAACAATGATGACGATAGATATTTGCATGATATCGCATTAATGAATAAAGATACCGGCAAACTTTTTTATGATAGGTTAGGGTTTAAATTCCTGGAATTATCTAACTTCGACAAAGAGGTACATGAATTAGTGTCAGATTTAGACAAGTGGTTTTATATTCTTAAAAACATGAGTCGGCTGGAAAAGATACCGTTATACCTCAATCAAGGAATCTTTAAAAAGTTATTTAAAATCGCAGAGGTGAGTAAATTAACAGAAGAGCAACGGAAACTTTATGAATCCAACTTAAAAGCAAAGTGGGATTATGAGAATAGTATCGCTTTTGCTAGTAAGGAGGCGAGAACTGAGGGTGAAGAGAAAGGACGGCAAGCAGGAATATTAATTGCTGCACAAAAATTCAAACAGACAGGGATACCTCCGGTTCAGATTTCGGAAACTCTTGGACTTTCGGTTGAAGAAATAGAAAAACTATAACTATTCTGATCTCTATAATATGTATAAATATCCAATTCTGTATTTACTGATATTCATTTGCAGTTTTGCCAAATCGCAAAATATTTATACTGCTTTACAATTGAATCAGGAAAGAGAATATAAAACTCGTAAACCTAAAAAGATATTGGAACACAATACTTTCTACAATGATTCGGGTAAGGATATTTTTAAAAGTGTTAAAATATTTGATGATTCAGGTATGCTCTTAACGGAAGACAGATTTGACAAAGACGGGGCAATGTCTGCTAAACTGACTTATAAAAATGATACTGTAAATAGAGTTGTTTTATCAAGGATCTTTGAAAGATGGACTAGAATTGGTCGCTTTTTGGAAACTGCAACCTATAAATATTCCCCAACAAATGCCTTAATCAGTATTTCTGATAGCGCCGAAAACGGGAGTCTAATTAGCTTTTCTGAAATAACCGTTAATGACCAGGGGCATCCGATAGCATTAAAACTATTTGATGGAAAGGGCAATCAATTTGGTGTAGAACGGGCAACTTATATATACGATAAGAACATGGTGATTACTACTGTTTTCAATCCGAACAATGAGTTGTTATCCACGAATACCACAAAAATAAGCTTTAAAAATGCCAGTAAATTTCCATTAGCTGAAGAGCTATACAACGATAAGGGAGATTTGATATCCGGGATGAGAAAAACTTATACAGGCCTGGAGAATTCCCATGAAAGTGAATATACCTACGATTTGTATGGGAATTGTACAGAATCGCGGAATTACTTAATCAAGTCAAAAGGAAAGGGGAAAACTAAACGTATCATTCAAAGCGTTTTTAAAAAGGAGTATTCTTACTAATCATTGTATCTCTACGTATTTCTGTTGTCATATCAATATCTAATTCTCTAGTAGCAAGCTTAATACATTGGTTTGCTGCCAAAATACAAGCAATAAACTCAATAATAAGCAATACCAGAGGATATCCGTTGGCTGCTTTGGCTTAAGCCAGAACAGCAGAATGGCGAAAATAGGAGTGCCAATCAGGTAACTCAAAAACAGAATAAAGACCTGTATGAAAGCAGGAGAATAATTATCAGGGATTATTGTCGAAATAACCAATTGTATAAACCAGGTTAGAATTGGTAGTCCCAGACAAATTAAAACCTTGTGCCAGGTTTTCATGTCTGTTACATCATTCGGATTGTTTTTGTAGTTTTTCCTCAATCGTATCACGATTGCAATGCAAAGTCCAAGCAGCAGTGCAAGCTGAGCTCCTTTAAATATGCTGGTCTCTTTTCTGGTATTTACGCTTTTTGAAGAAGTTAGCTTAGACGAGGTAAATTCTTCGATCCGGGTGGTTTCTCCTTTATCAAAGGTCTTTTTGATGATGGCGTTCCGGGATGGATCAACAAATGTCCAGACAGAATCCTCTATGCCATTTTTAAATTGACCATCGATCAGAACCTGATCCTGATTTTTTCTTAAAAATTTCCCATGCAGACGGCTTCCTTTAAACATCAGATAATCCTGATAACGGGCTGTTTTTATGGTCAAATGGTTGACCTGTTCAGGAGAGATCAAAGGATATTGAACATT
This sequence comes from Pedobacter steynii, assembly GCF_001721645.1. Taxonomy (NCBI): domain Bacteria; kingdom Pseudomonadati; phylum Bacteroidota; class Sphingobacteriia; order Sphingobacteriales; family Sphingobacteriaceae; genus Pedobacter; species Pedobacter steynii. The sequence goes on from NZ_CP017141.1 coordinate 2,343,049, forward strand.
CAATTCTGCCAGAACTCTTTGCTCCAGATCTTTCAAAACCTGGTTCTTATTAAAATCATCATACTTTACAGGTTCTCGGCCTATCCCGATTTGATCCACCTGAACAGCAAGTAAGGTATCAACCTTATAAAACTTGATGCCCGGATCTACAAAGTTAGTATCTGGTAAATGCTTTGGCGACGGAAACAATACATATTGTGGTTGCTCAAAATATAATGACGGCCGTGGCATAGAGGTGGCACAAAACGAGAAGAAGGCAACCAGCCCTACGAGCTGTGGATTGAAATAGCTTCTTTTTGGAGGGCGAGATTGCAAATGCCAGCTCACTGGTAAAACGATCAATGCAAACAGATCGTTAGGGTCTATTGTTCGGTCAATTGGAAATACATATAGGCTAAACAGTTGAATGAACGGATCTGAATAACTGCTTTTCCAATAGATGAAAAATAAGGCAGTCAAAATGTATACCGTCTGTTTTCTCTTAGGGAATAAGACCGACCAGAATATAGGGAAAATAAATAATCCGCAGAGGTCTGAAAGTTTTCCGGTTAGCGAATTGTGAAAAGCTGATTTGAAGTAAAAATCGTTAAGCAGCAACAGAAATAAACAGATAAGGAACGGAGTCGAAGTTAGCGGTTTGAGGTTTGTTGACATGCCTGATTTTTTAGCTTCGATAATTAATACTCAAAACAAATTTTAGTAACCCTCAGGGATTTGGTTAAAACACTTTGTAAATCTGTTTGTTTATCTGTCTGTATTAAAGACTTAAACAATAACCAGATGATTAACGTAATCTAAATTATATAAAAATGAGCGAAGCATTTAACATTAAAGTAGGGTACGGCGAAAAGGAGGTGACTTTGACCATTCTTCCGGATTCGAAAGGTAATTATAAAGTGATTTATTATGGAGGCATAATGGGCGGTGTTTTCTATAAAGATGGGGATTGGGAGCTGATCAGTGTGGAAGAACTGGAAGCTGGTGATCTTCCGGTTTATATTCCAGATTTAAAAGGAGAGCGACTGGAAATTGTGCTGGACGAATTTATAGTCAATGCAATCGGAGATGAAATTGAATTGTACTATGATGGAAATCCGCAATTGAAAAACTAGACGGGCAAATTTGCCTGAAGTTACCCTTCTGTTATATGATTACGTGGATTTAACAGGTTTCTGGCAAATGCTACAAAAAAAAGTCCTTCTGTTGGTCTTTCCGAGGTACAGCTTTTCTATCGGATGACCAAGAGGGCATATCTTTTTGGTGTGTACCAGCCAGTGTTTTTTCAGGACATATGCTTTCTTCCATTCCAGAAAATCAAAACTATATTGCCTGGCTTCTTTGATCAGTGCGCTCAGTTTAACTGGCGAAATTGCATTTACCTTAGTTAAAGGGTGTACGCGTGTACGGTAAAGAACTTCGTTTTTAATGATGTTCCCGACACCTGAAAATATATTTTGATCTAGCAGGATATCACAAATCAGGGATTCTTCTTTTTGTTTGATTTTCTTCCTGGCCAGTCGGGGGTTCCACTGATCAGACATGACATCGGCAGACCAGTCGTAGGTATCATCCGGATTACCTTCAATAAATTTTAAAGAACAGGTGTAAAAATTAAGTTCCGCATTTTCAAAGATCAGGCTCAGCCGGACCGGGGTTTCTTTACGTTCATTAATGCGGTAAGTACCAAACATCATGAAATGCACCCGAAGGCTGAACCCTTCAAAGCAGATTAGGAAATGCTTTCCCCAACTCCTGAAAGCCAGCAGGGTTTTGCCGGACATTCTTGCGGCATCGATGCTGGTATTACCCAGGACTGCCAATACTTTAGTGCCCTCGAGTTGGAGTGGCTGCACTTGTTCTTTAAGTATAACTATTGATGGACCTTCTGGCATGTTTTTTATTTTTTGTGACCCCGAGCCAGGGAGGGTGTTTGTGTTGGACTTGCTTAAACAAAAAATAAGTAACCTTAAATTTTGTTTAGTAATAGATTGATAAACAGATGAATGTGATGTTTGTTTTAAAAAATAAAACCTTTTATTTTTTAAAACAAACCCTTTTTGAAAAGGTTTATATAACACATTACCTAAAAATAGAATTATGGAAACTACTGCAAAAACACAAGCAAAGAAGAAATCAAAAGCTTCTGGGTTGACTGGGAAAATGAAAGATTCAGAATTCCATGAATTTTTTGTTGATGAGTTAAAAGACATTTATTGGGCAGAGAAAAATCTGGTAAAAGCTTTGCCTAAAATGAAGAAGGCTTCTACCAGCCCGGAACTTGCAGCCGCATTTGAAAAACATACAGGAGAGACTCAGACACATATTGAAACACTGGAAAAAGTGTTTGCTTTACTGGAGGAAAAACCTGTTGCCAAGAAATGTGATGCAATGGCGGGTTTATTGGAAGAGGCCAATGGTGTAATTGAAGATACGGAAGAAGGAACGATGGTAAGAGACGCCGGATTAATCCTTGCCGCTCAGAAAGTAGAACACTATGAAATTGGTACTTATGGTACACTGCGGACATTTGCTGAATGTATGGGACATACGGAAGTAATGGATTTGCTTCAGCAAACGTTGGATAACGAGAAAGCAACAGATGTAGCTTTAACGGAAGTGGCGGTAGCTTCAATTAATGAAGCAGCTGCAGCAGAATAATTTTCGCACGATCATACTGAGCCTGGATATTTTATCCGGGCTCATTTGTTTATTACACACCTATACCTAACTGATTCCTGACTCGCTATGAAAAAACCGACAGTACCCAAAGGAAGTTCAAAAAAAGAAGACCTAATCCCTGATACAAGTGACGGAACAGGCAAACTTCTGACTACAAATCAGGGTTTAAAAATTAATGACGACCAAAACTCGCTGAAGGCGGGAGAACGTGGAGCCACCCTGCTGGAAGATTTTATCCTCAGAGAAAAAATCACACACTTTGATCATGAACGGATTCCGGAGCGAATTGTACATGCCAGAGGATCTGGAACTCACGGAGTATTTCAATTGTATAAGCCTCAGTCTGCTTATACCAAAGCAGGCTTTTTAAATGATACGAATATAGAAACACCGGTTTTTGTTAGATTTTCTACAGTGGCCGGCTCGAGGGGATCTACTGATCTTGCCAGAGATGTGAGAGGGTTTTCTGTAAAATTTTATACACAGGAAGGCATTTACGACCTGGTTGGCAATAACATGCCGATCTTCTTTATTCAGGATGCAATTAAATTCCCGGATCTTGTTCATGCGGTTAAGCCGGAACCAAATCATGAAATGCCACAGGCTGCTTCTGCACATGATACATTCTGGGATTTTATTTCATTGATGCCGGAATCTACACATATGGTGATGTGGCTGATGTCTGACCGGGCGATCCCCCGCAGTTATAGAATGATGGAGGGATTTGGAGTACATACTTTTCGCCTGATCAATGAAGAAGGAAAATCTCATTTTGTTAAATTTCATTGGAAACCATTGTTGGGTGTACATTCGGTAGCCTGGAATGAAGCCCAAAAAATTTCAGGAAATGATCCTGATTTTCACCGTCGTGATCTTTGGGAGGCCATTGAGGCAGGAGCATTTCCGGAATGGGAATTGGGGATTCAGGTGATTCCTGAAGAGGATGAGCATAAGTTCGATTTTGACTTACTTGATCCTACTAAATTAGTACCGGAAGAATTGGTGCCGGTGCAGCGGATTGGAAAAATGACGCTGAACCGAAATCCGGATAATTTCTTTGCAGAAACGGAGCAGGTGGCTTTTCATCCGGGGCACATTGTTCCTGGAATAGATTTTACAAATGATCCGTTATTACAGGGACGTCTTTTCTCTTATACCGATACTCAGCTATCCAGGTTGGGAGGACCGAATTTTCACGAGATTCCAATCAACAGGCCAATATCACCGGTTTATAATAATCAAAGGGATGGGCATATGCGGCAAACGATTGATGCGGGACGAACCAGTTATCAGCCGAACAGCATCAATGGGAATTCACCGTTGCAGGCTAAAGTTTCGGAAGGCGGTTTCAGCTCGTATCAGGAAAGAATTGATGCGAAAAAGATCAGAGAACGTAGTCGCAGCTTTTTTGATCATTTTAGTCAGGCCAGCCTTTTTTATAACAGTCAGTCGGAAATAGAAAAAAATCACCTGGTAGATGCATTCCGTTTTGAGTTGGGAAAAGTGGAGATCGAAGAAATTAGAAAGCGCATGTTGGGCATTCTGACACAGGTAGATGCCGGATTGGCTAAACGTGTAGCAGAAGGACTTGGATTAGAGGTTCCGTCTGGCCCGCAAAAACCGGTTAACCATGGGGTTCCGGCGGATGCAGATCAGCAGAAATATGAGCCTGTTAAGGGAAAAAGTACGCTGAAATCCAGTGCTGCATTGAGCATGAAGGATACACCAAAAGACACGATAAAGAGTAGAAAAATTGCAATTCTGGCTACCGATGGGGTTAACGGAACGGAACTCAATGCTTATAAGAAAGCCTTGGAGGCTGCGGGTGCAATGGCAAAAATTGTAGCTACCCATAATGGGCATATCAAGGATGATGCTGGAAAAATGCTCAAAGTAGACTTTACATTCCTGACCACAGCATCTGTTTTATTTGATGCCGTGTATGTTCCCGGAGGAAAAAAATCTGTAGCGGCGTTATTGACAGAAGCAGATGCCATTCACTTTGTGGAAGAAGCTTTCAGGCATTGTAAAGCCATTGCGGCAAACGCAGATGGAGTTCAGCTATTGGAGCATTCAAAAATCCCTCTAAAAGACAAAAATGCTGCTCAGAATGGGGTGTTATTAAACAAGACGGCCAGGGATTTTGAAGAGGCAATTAAACAACATCGCTTTTGGGAACGGGAGAAACCCGCAAAAATTCCTGCGTAAAAAAGGTTCAGGAAGGGAGGCGAAGTAAACAAAAGGAGGTATCATAATTTATGATACCTCCTTTTGTTTTTATCGGATAGATTCTTCTTTAAAGAATGCCCAACTATTTGGCAACTTGGTCTCTGATTGCTTTAATCTGGTCGTGGGCTGCTTTTTGAGCAGTTTGCTGACTGGAGATTAGCGCTACAAGATGACCAGCTAAACCTTCTGTTTCCAGGGCCATTTTATAAGCACGTTTTGCGGCATCTTCTCCAAACTCACAATTTTCGAGTACTGTTTCGCGATCATGGCCTGTAAATACAGCTTTTATATCCATCCAGGCCCGGTAAATCTTACCCGAATTGGTAGTTCCTGACTCTGGTTCTGCTCCCAAAACCTGAACTTCTTTGGTTAAGTCCGATTTATTATTCTGACTAAGAACAATCATTTCGGCAAATAAGGACCTTAGGTCATTGTCTTCTGTCTTGAGTTCTTCAGTTGCTTTTTGGTATCCAACGATCCTGTCATTGTTAATTTCAATAAGGTCATTGAGCACTTCGATGTTTACTGTGTTGTTTTCCATGTTAATAAGTGTTGATGTATTAAAATAACAGCTTACTTCAGGGAAGGTTTCATTTATTTAATTTTAGCTCGGTATGGAAGAGCAGGCCGGACTATTTACCGATCCTGTTCTAATAGTTCAATTGCGGTTTCATTTCCTTGCTGTGCGGCGAGGTCAAACACTGATAAACCTCTTGAATCAAGTAGCGTCTTATCTGCTCCGTGTTGTAGAAGAAGTCTGACCAGCTCATTCCTTCCAAACATAGCCGCAAACATCAGGGCTGTTCCACCGTTTCCATGTTGAAGGTTCAGGTCTGCACCATGGGCAATGAGCATTTCGGCAATATCAGGGTAACCTTTAAATGAAACTCCCATGAGCGCAGTGTTGCCGCCCAGATCTTTAGCATTGACATCTGCACCGGCCTCGATTAGCGTTTTTGCAGCATCATAACGATTATTATATGCCGCAATAATCAGGGGAGTATAGCCTTTCTCGTCCTGCTCGTTTACATTGGCGTTGTTTTGTAATAATCCGATGATTTGGTCAACATTACCTGCTCTGGAAGCATTGATCAGTTCGTGAGTTTGATTATCCATGTAGGGTTATATTTAAGGTTTAAATTTTGAAGTATTGAGGTGCTAGCTCAACATTTAAGAAGGGGAAAAGGTTTCCGTTTAAAAAAAATCAGAAAAAAAATAAAATAAATTGTCCAATTCTAAAAGTCCGTTTGTCTTAGGGTTATAAAATCAAAAATTATAACAAAATGGAAAAGAGAATAAACATCTTCGCAAAAGGACAAAACGCATTAAAACCACTTTTTGAAATGTCAGGTTACCTGAAACAATCGACTTTAAGTGTGGAACTCATGCACCTGATAGAATTCAGGGTATCCCAAATCAACCAATGTGCCTATTGCCTGGACATGCATTACAAGGATGCAAGGGCGAAGGGAGAAACTGAACAACGTTTGTATGGTCTGAGTGCCTGGAGAGAAGCACCTTATTATACCGAAAAAGAAAGAGCCGCGTTTGAGTGGGCCGAAGCGGTTACTGCAGCCCATGTGCCGGATGAAGTTTATCAGGTGGTAAAAGACCATTTTTCAGAACTGGAGCTGATTGACCTGACCATGGTGGTAACGACGATCAATACCTGGAACCGTCTTAATCTTTCCTTTCCAAATGTACCGGGAACTTATAAAGTTGGTATGTTTGGCTAATCATTTCGTTTTTTTATATTACTGGCATCACCCTAAAACAAAAATATATGAATGATTTTTTATTGATTTTCAGAAGAGATTTTACAAATAAGGAAGCACAGCCTTCCCCGGAAGAATTACAAAATTCGATTAGTGCCTGGCAAAATTGGTTCGGCGGGATTGCTGCCCAGAATAAATTGGCGAGACCCTTACAGCGTTGGGATATTGCCGGTAAAGTGGTAAAATCTGATAAACATGTGATTAACGGACCCTTTGTAGAAATTAAAGAGTCTATAGGTGGATTGGTGATCATCAAGGCAGAAAGTTATGAAGATGCGGCAGAGATTGCCCAGGGTTGTCCTATCCTTGAACTCGGTGGAAATGTAGAAATAAGGATGGCTACAGAACCTGAGGGATAATTTGTTTAAAATGAAGGAGCAGGAACTGATTCCGAATTTATTCAGGACGGAGTATCGAAAAATCGTTTCGGTACTCTGTCGTTTGTTTGGTATGGCACATATTGAGATCGCGGAAGATATTGTGAGTGATACTTTCCTTGCTGCGACGGAGTTATGGAGCACCAAAGGAGTGCCGGAAAACCCAACGGCATGGCTGTATACCGTTGCGAAGAACAAAACTAAAAACTATTTAAAAAGAGATTCGCTGTTCCAGCAAAAACTAAGTCCGGAGATTCAGTACCACACGGCTAATACTGAGGAATTTGAACTTGATTTATCAGTCAAGAATATTGGAGACAGTCAGCTTGCGATGATCTTTACCGTTTGCAATCCGCAGATATCTACTGAATCGCAGGTGGCGCTGGCGCTTAACTTGCTTTGCGGTTTTGGCATTCAGGAGATTGCTGATGCTTATCTGACCAATAAAGAGGTGGTGTATAAAAGGCTTAACCGGGCGAAAGAGAAGTTGAAAGAATTGAACATCAGTATTAAACAACCGAGTATGAACGAGATCAATCTGCGGATGGATAACGTTCTGACGACTCTGTACCTGCTATTTTCGGAGGGGTACTATTCGACAGCTCAGAATATCACGCTTCGAAGAGACTTTTGTACGGAGGCAATGCGACTGGTACATTTACTGACTGCCCATGAGATCACGAATCTTCCAAAAGTTAATGCTTTGCTTTCTCTGATGTGTTTCCACGCCTCGAGGTTTGATGCCCGTTCCGGTCAGAATGGGGAAACTATTTTATATCAGGATCAGGATGAAAGCCTTTGGAACGGAGCGCTTATTGATCAGGGTAAATATTATTTGGGCTTATCTGCTGCAGGTAATCAGTTTAGCAAGTATCATCTGGAGGCAGGTATTGCTTACTGGCATACCCATAAAGAGGATACACTGGAAAAATGGACACAAATTCTTCAGCTTTACAATAACCTGCTGATTGTAGAATATTCGCCCATTGTAGCTTTAAACAGGACTTTCGCGCTGGCGAAAGTTAATGGAAAACCAGCTGCGATTGCTGAGGCCGAAAAGCTGAAACTTACGGATAATCATTTTTACTATTCGTTGCTCGGTAACTTATATACGGATATCGATAATGAGTTGGCTTTACAACATTATAAACAGGCATTAGCGATGGCCATTTCGAACGCAGACAAGCTAACAATTAGCAGGCACATCCAGGAATTAGGCTTATAATGATAAAAGCGTTGTTTAACACTAAACAACGCTTTTATTTTGGTTTATTATTATCTCAGATTACCTGGCTTGCGAATCCATTCTGCATAAGTTTCCTGGCCTAGACGGGGATGATCTCCCGGAGTAAGTGACTGATCGTTGATTTCTGCACCGAAATATGGAGCGTGTACATCTGCCACCACCTTGCGGTTATCATTTTTAAGTTTGAGGTATTGTCTGACGATTTCATCCAAAGCAATCTTTTCAGGACCAGCAACTTCTGTTGTTCCATTCAATGCTGAGCCAAGGGTGATATCGGCAAGTGCGGCAACAACATCGTCTGAGGCGATGGGTTGGAACAGGGCAGGGGATACATGGATTTCATCTCCCTGAATTCCGGATTGTGCAATGCCTCCCACAAATTCAAAAAATTGTGTAGCGTGAAGGATGGAATAGGGAATTCCGGATTCTTTTATCAATTTTTCCTGCGCCAGCTTTGCCTGGAAATAGGTGTTTGCATTTGGACGATCTGTACCGACAACTGACAGGGCAACATGGTGTTTTACGCCTGCGATTAGTTCTGCAACGGCAAGGTTTCGTCCTGAAGTTTCGAAGAATTCCAATACTGCATTTTGTTCGAATGAAGGAGAGTTAGATACGTCGACTACAACCTCAGCTCCTTTTAAAGCTTCATTAAGCCCTTCGCCTGTAATGGCGTTAACTCCTGTACCCGGCGAGGCAGCCAATACTTCATGACCTGCTTCGCTTAAGGTTTTTACCAGTTTTGTTCCGATGAGGCCGGTGCCTCCGATGACTACAATTTTCATGTGCTGATTCTTAAAATTTATGTTGTTTTTGAGGATGACAATTCAAATTTCAGAATTGGACAAATTGAGTATGTTTTGTTTGTGGTGGATAAAGTGGTTAAAATGTAAAATATTAAAGAATAGCTTGTGGAAATAGACCGAATGGTTTATTTTTGCATGGTCAAATACTCAAATCATGAATAAAGCAGAACGGACCAGAAGATTTATTATTGAACAATCGGCACCTATCATTAATAAAAAAGGAATGGCGGGGACTTCTTTAAGTGATATCATGGAGGCAACAAAATTGGCGAAAGGTGGTATTTATGGAAATTTCGAAAGTAAAGATGAGATCTGTGCGGAGTCATTTTTATACCTGACAGAAACGCTGGCTCAGCAATTGGACAGGGCAGTATTACTTGGTCAGAATGCAAAAGAGAAATTTTCTAATCTATTGAATGCCTATAAAGGGGTTAAAACTGAAGGCGGCTGTCCTATTCTGAACTTTGGTGTGGAGGCTGATGATACCCATCCTGCTATGAAAGAAAATGTAAAGAAGGTAATCCGCGCCGCTCAGAAAAGATTTTTTGATATCCTCGCGGATGGGATTGAAAAGAACGAAATATCCTCAGACCTGGACCCAAAGAATTTTAGCATCAAGGTTTTTGCCATGATTGAAGGAGCGATACTGTGTGGAAGGGTGTTGGAAAGTAATGACCAAATGCGCATTATAATCAATGCTATCCAGCATGAATTTGAGACTTATTTAATATAATTTTTTTTGCTTAAATAAAGACCGATTGGTCTATTTTATATTTATTGAATCATAAAAACTAAAAACAGAAACAATGTCAAAAGTAATTTTAATAACAGGGGCCTCCAGGGGATTTGGAAAAATCTGGGCGGAAGCATTTTTAAAACGTGGTGATCGCGTAGTGGCAACAGGAAGAAACCTGGCCGCAATCCAGGATCTTGTAAATGAATATGGAGATCGGGTATTGCCGATTCAGTTGGATGTTAATGACCGCGAAGCCTGTTTTGCAGCGGTGAATGTTGCAAAGGATCATTTTGGAAGAATTGATGTGTTGATTAATAATGCCGGATATGGGTTATTTGGAACTGTTGAAGAGACCTCTGAACAGGAGGCCAGGGATCAGATGGAGACTAATTTCTTTGGCGTACTTTGGTTAACACAGGCGGTATTACCGGTGATGCGCGCTCAAAAGAGCGGTCACATTATTCAGGTGTCAAGCTATCTGGGCTTGATAACGGTTCCGGTATTGGGGATTTACAATGCTTCTAAGTTTGCTGTGGAAGGTTTAACGGAAACACTTGCTTCGGAAGTGAAAGCTTTTGGTATCAATGTTTCCCTGCTGGAGCCTAATGGTTATGCAACCAGCTGGTCTGGGGACTCTGCATTTCAAACAGAGAGCATGGAGATCTATAATCCGGTAAAAGAAGCTTTTCAACAGGCGGCATCTACGCCTGGTTTTTTTGGACAACCAGAAGCCACAGCGGAAGCAATTCTGAAATTAGTAGACGCAGCTCAGCCACCGTTAAGATTATTGCTGGGGGCATTTGCCTATCCGGCAGTAAAGGCAGCTTATGAAGAACGTTTAGCCAGCTTTGAGGATTGGAAAGAGGTTTCTGAAGCTGCTCATGGAACCAGTATTAAAACAGGAAATTAAAAGAGTCTGGTGAAGTAGCGAAAGTGGCAATGCTTTAAAAAGGAGGGTGCTTTAAGCACCCTCTTTCAGTAAGAATTATAACTGTCTTAAATAACAGCTAAGGTGAACTGCGGACAGTTGAAACCCGTTCTTTAAATACAATTTTTGCGCAGTATTGTTATCGAAGCCGGTATCTAGTACTACGGCATCGAGATGAGTTGATGTGGCGATAGCTTTCACGTGGGCGAGCAGTTGAGAGGCCAGGCCTTTGCCTCTGTAAGATTCCAGGGTGCAGAGGTCATCGATATAGATGATGTTGCCGCTATGTAATGAAGTCATGACGCGGTATCCGGCAAAGGCAACAACTTTGTCCTGATCCATAATTCCGGCGATGCTGTATTTTTCGTTCTGCATCATCTCTGAAATCATGGAAGACCAATTATTCTTATTCAAATGTGGCCTTAACAAAAAGGCAACGTCCCAACATTGCTGGATCTCAAGATCTGTCCTGATTATTTTAACCTGATAGGTATTGTCCATATTTTTAAATTTTCTATAAAATTAGGGCAATGACAGGGATGCTAAACAGACCAGTCAGAAAATAAGAACTGGCCCAGCATGGTTAACGAATGATCATTTTCAGGATCTCAAACGCTTTGATCATCTCCTTTTCTTCCAGTGATGCAAAGCCCATTCTTATTCCATTGCTGGAAAAAGATTCGTTCTTATAAAAGACCCCATCATCGATAAAAAGCCCTTTTTTTAGCGCCTCTCCAGACATTTTAATCAGATCGATCTTTTCCTCAAAGTTTGACCATACTGCAAGACCTCCTTCTGGTATTTTGAAGGTGATTTCTTCACTAAATTCAGATTTGAGCAGCTCACAAAACAAATCTCTGCGTTGTTTATAGATTTTTAATGATTTTCGGAAATACCGGTCCATTTCACCATTATCAAACATGAGGGCAAATGCCTCCTCGAGTACGGTATCTCCTTGCCGGTCTATCAGTTCTCTTAAAGAGGCTGCGGCTTCAATAAATGACGGAGGCCCGGTCATAAATCCGATCCGTAAGGCAGGGGCAAAGGTTTTGGTAACCGAGCCGATATAAATCACGTTCTGATTGTGGTCAATACTTGCCAGAGGCAGGTAAGGCTTATTGTCGTAATGAAAGTCAAAGTCATAATCGTCTTCGATAATGGCAAAACGATGTTCTTTTGCAAGTTTTAAAAGTTTTAACCTTCTCTCCATACTCATGGTTACGGTGGTTGGACAGTGATGATGGGGAATGATATACACTGCTTTTATTTTTTTATGTGCCAGGCAGTCTTCCAGATAATCAATATCCATTCCGTTGTCATCGATAGGGATGCGCAGCAGATTGGCACCGGAATGTTTGAAAGTCTGATCAGCAGAACTGTAGTTGGAAAGGCCAACGGCAATATGATCAGAAGGATGGAGCAGTAGCTGTGCCGCTAAATAGATTCCCATCTGACTGCCTTTTGTAATGAGTATGTTTTCAGGAGAAATAACGAGCCCTCTGGTATTGGAAAGGTAATTGCAAATAGAGGTACGAAGGTGTTCTGATCCCTTGGAGCTTCCATATTTTAGAAAGCTTTTTCCGTAGAATTTTCTGGAAATGCTTCGGTATTCCCTCATGAGCTGATCTATTGGTGCCAACCGCACATCGGGAAAACCATCGTCTATGGTGAGTACCGTTTTCTGAAGATTTTTGCTCGGGGCAGAATTTTTAAAATGATTGGTCCATAGGAAAGCCTCCTGAGGATCGGTAGTTTTATTGGTTTCGGGTAGTTTTTTCTTGGAAAGTATGGGTAGACTGGAAAGTACAAAGACACCTTTGCGTTCAATGGATTCAGCCCAACCCTGACTGATCAATTCTTCGTAGGCCAGTTTTACGGTGTTTCTGTTAATCCCAATCAAATCTGCAAGTGTACGGGAACTTGGCAACAGATCGGATGGTTGTAGGGTGCCATCGGTAATCAAGGAGATGAACATATTGCAGACCTGAATATAAAGTGTTACAGAGGAACTCCGATCCACCTGAATTAATGATTTGTAGGGTAACATCTGGGCTGTAGTATTTATGAAAATTGGTATGTAAATATAATCCAAGCACCCCTTATTTTTGTCTAAAATTATTAAAATGAAGAAAGTATTAGTCATTAATTCAAGCGCAAGAACACTTAGATCCCATAGCAGAAGACTTACAGAAGCATTTGTTGACCATTGGAAGCGTATGCATGTGGATCCGGTGATCCGGTTTCGTGAACTGGGAAACGCGGATGTGCCTCATATCAACGAAAATTGGATTGCTGCGGCTTTCAAGCCGGAAGGGGCCAGGTCTGAAGAAGAAATCGAAGCTTTAAAAATAAGCGATGTTTACATTTCCGAATTAAAAGAAGCGGATGTGATTGTGCTTGGTTCCCCAATGTACAACTGGTCGATTCCCAGTGCGCTTAAAGCTTATATCGATCAGGTGGTTAGGGTTAATGAAACCTGGAAGCGTAATCCGGACAATATGCAGAATCCATATATAGGTCTTCTTGAAGATAAGACATTATTTCTATTACTTTCCAGAGGGGCGCAGGGATATGAAAAAGGAGGATATAACGAACATATAAACTTTCAGACCGATTATTTAAAGACGGTGTTTAATATCATAGGGATCAGTAATATTCATGTGATTGCGATTAACGGAGAATCATTTGATGCGGAGAAATTTAAAAAGTCTATAGAGGCAGCTCATCAAAACGTAATAGAGCTGATAGAGACGGAATTGGTCTGATCTATAAAATTAAAGCCCTTTTATGAAGGGCTTTAATTTTATTAATGGTTTTGTAGTGGTAGTTTTAGACCGGCATCAGTTTGGTTGAGATGCCGATTCTGTTCCATGCATTAATGGTAATAATTGCTAAGATAACTTGTGCAAGATAGGTCTCGCCGAGTACTTTAACCGCTTGCTCGTAGGTTTCGTCTGCCACATGATTACTGATTAAAGTCACTTCTTCAGTAAGGGCCAGTATGGCTTGCTCTTCTTCAGAAAAAAATGGGGTATCGCGCCAGGCATTCAGGGCATAAATACGTTGTTCTGTTTCGCCAGCTTTACGGGCTTCTTTAGTATGCATATCAATACAGAAAGCACATCCGTTTATTTGTGAGGCCCTGATTTTAATCAACTCTTTATGTGTTCTGGTGAGCGGGGTGCTTTCAATGAATTTTTCTAATCCTAGAATGGCTTTATATCCTGCTGGCTCTGTTTTTTCAATGTTAATTCGTGTTTTCATTTCTTAGATCTTTATAAGATTTTTTGTTGGTCACAAAATTAACTTAAGGATATGGATGCTAAATATACCAGTTCTGAAATATGGGATAGCCCAGATGGGGAATTAAAAATTAAATGTTTTTTACGTATTATTGGGTATCAATTCCTAACCTATGCTCTTCAAAAAAATCAGCTGCTTTCTTTTGTTAAGCCTTTTTTGTTTGACGAATTTATATGCTCAAAAGAAAGATACGCTTAGCGGATCATCTATAAAAGACAGCTTAAAATTGAACTTTGTGGCCAGGATGCAGGCCTTTGCAAAACAGGCTTCAAAGAAAAGTACAGCTGAGTTTGAAGCAGATAAGGCAGCAATTAGTCAGATCAAAACATTTGATGAGATCAGGCGAACGATGCAAAAGGCAAAGATCTACCTCAAGGGGAATCTGGATACACCCGGCACAAAGCTGGAGCTTAAGGAGATAGAGGACGATTTTGTTGTTGCAGGAGACGGTGTTTTTACCAATAAGGGTTCTGCACAAACATTCCGTAATTTAACAGCTACCTCAAAAATATTGTCGGAACTGGTCAATATTGCCCATGCACGGAAATTGAAGCTGGATACCCGGCAACAGGAATTGAATAACTTTCGTTACCAACTGGATTCGTTACTGAGTGTACCTGCATTATTTAAATTTCCAACAGACTCGACTACGCTGATGAAGTACCTTCAGAAGATTCGGGTGGTGGCTTATGAAACAAGTCCGGTGGATTCCTCTCTTAAATTGGCGGGAAATAATATTCAATCCCTGCTCAATCAGGTTAATATGACGGTTTTTAAATTGCAAAGCAGTTTAGAAGAGATCGAGTCTTACCAGAAAGATATGGCAGGCAATACCTATAAAAGAGAATTTGATAACATCTGGGCACCTCCTGCTTATTACCGCCCATTTGGAGAGATACTTGAATTTTCAGCAACCAAAGGATTATTGACGCTTAGTTTTTACGCTAAAAATAACTCTGGTAAATTAATAATATTGGTTTTATTGATACTCACTTCTTTTGTTTACCTGCGGTCGCTTAGAAATATTTATATAGAGGCTGACTTGCTGAAATCTGATTTTGAGGGCCAACTGGTATTGCGGTACCCCTTGTTGTCTGCTACATTGCTTGTGCTTAGCTTGTTTCAGTTCTTTTTTCTATCACCGCCCTTTATTTTGAATGTGATCTTCTGGTTAGTGTCTTGTGCTTGCCTGACCATCATCTTCAATAAATATGTGAACCGATACTGGATGCGGGTATGGTTGATCATGGTTTTGTTTTTTGCAGTTACTGCGGTAGCTAATCTGGTTTTGCAAGCCTCTAGAATTGAACGCTGGTTTATGCTGATCGTTTCTATGATTGGGTTTATGGTAGGATTGATGACCTTAATAAAAGGCCGCCGGGAAAAACTACGGGAAAAATGGATCATCTGGTCCATCGCTTTTATGGTTGTACTGGAATTTGCTGCCATCATAGCAAACCTGTTTGGCCGGTATAATCTGGCGAAGACGTTGTTTATCAGTGGTTTTTTGAATGTGGTTATTGCGATTCTTTTTCTTTGGACAGTACGTTTAATTAATGAGGGGCTGTTCCTGGCTTTTAATGTCTATTCCGGACAAGATAGAAAGCTCTTTTATCTCAACTTTGAGCGGGTAGGTAAAAAAGCCCCGCCGCTATTTTATGTCTTGCTTGTTGTGGGATGGGCGGTGTTATTTGGCCGTAATTTTCCTGCATTTGAGTACCTGTCTGAACCACTTCAGAACTTTTTTAGTCAGGAGCGCACATTGGGTGGTTATACTTTTAGTATTTATAATTTGGTGCTGTTTCTTGCGATTATGCTCATTTCGGTGATTGTATCTAAGGTTGTTTCCTTTTTTGCTTCCGATGGTCATCTTGCTTCCGGAAAGGAGAATAAACAGGAACGGCAGGGAATAGGGAGCTGGTTATTGCTGGTTCGTATTTCCATTCTCTGCATTGGCTTGTTTCTGGCCATTGCGGCGGCAGGAATCCCGGTAGACCGGATTACCATTGTTTTAGGGGCATTGGGGGTAGGTATTGGCTTTGGCTTGCAAACTTTGGTGAACAACCTGGTGAGTGGGCTGATTATTGCATTTGAAAAGCCGGTGAATGTAGGAGATATCGTAGATGTTGATGGTCAGGGGGGAAAGATGAAATCTATTGGATTTAGAAGCAGCGTGATCTCTAACTGGGATGGTGCGGATGTGGTGATGCCGAATGGCGATTTGCTGAATGCTCATCTGATCAATTGGTCGCTTGGAGGAAATCGTAAACGGGTATCTATCCTGATCGGTATTTCCTATGATTCAGATCTTGAAAAGTCCCGGCAGTTATTGACTGGTATTTTAGGCAATGAACCTCGAATTAGTAAGAACCCTGCCCCGGTTGTCCAGTTTGAGCAGTTAGGGAGTAGTTCGATTGAGCTAAAGGTCTATTTCTGGACCAAACATATCGGAGAGGCTAACGTGACCAAAAGTGATCTCATTGTGGCTATAGTAGATGCCTTTAAGGAGAACGGAATTGCCATACCATTTCCTCAGCAGGATGTTTATCTTCATCATCCGGATAAAAAAGAATCGCATTAATTGTGTCGAATTTTTAATATAAAAGAAATTTTATGCAGAGATTTACAGGTGGAATATGAAGTAAATACGAGAATATAATCGTTAAGAAATAAATCCTATTTATAAAAGACGCAGGCAAAAGGAATGAAAAAACACCTTAAATATATTGACGGTACTTCAGATAAATTCTGGCAGATTGAAGTGACGGATGCTACCTATACGGTTACTTATGGAAGAAACGGCACCAGCGGGACTTCGCAGTCCAAATCATTTGAAAGCAATGAAGCATGTTTAAAAGTAGCAGAGAAATTACTTAATGAAAAAGTTAAGAAAGGGTATTCGGAGGATGGAGAGGTAGTAATCAGTAACCCCGTATCCAGATCTGCCAAAAGTTCCGGTACGGATATACAGGTTGTTTTTGATGCTTACGATGCCATTATTAAATCTAAAAACCTAAGGGCGCTGTTGCCCTTTTTAAAGGAATATGCCAAAGGAAATGTCGAAGTTCTAAAAAAGCACATCAGGAAAAGCAAGCGTTATTGGATGGACTTTGTTGACCTTAGCAAAGAACCTCAATTTAAAAAACACAATTCCCAATGGGGTACAAGAGGAGATCAGCTGCAAAATGATATCATTAGCCTAAGTGCTATCGCGTTGTTTAACAAGACGGATATCACCCCATGGGATGATGCTTTTGAATTATTGAAAAGAGCTGATGAGCCGGTGATTCTGGAAGTGTTACACTGGTCGAAACCGGAATGGCTGGAGGGATTTTTATTGGATAAGGCAAAAAGAGACAATTGGAGAAGGTTTGATTACCTGTCTTTACGTGCTTTGGAAAAGGAATCATTGATCCAACATCAGCCGGAGTTATATGCTTTAAGTCTGGCTTCTTTTAATGAGTGGACAGGGAAAATCAAAAGCAGAAAGTTTATTGACTATATTGTTAATGATCAGGTGGCTTATGAACGTGATGTACCTGAATTATTTAATTATGAAACTGAACTTCAAAACGGACATTTCAGAGATCATGATAAAGAACCATATGATGCCCATAATATCTGGGAGATCATTTTTGATACATTGCTGGACGAAGGTAAACTAAAGCGGAAAACCTTTATTGAAGAGGCGATCTTAATCCAGTCTAAGGACTGGAATAACAACCTCAAATCTTTTTTTCGCAAAAGGCTGGCTGAGCTGAATCCGCTTGCGGATGAGTTGTTACCGCTACAGGAAAGCATCTTTGCCTGTCTGCATTATCCTTATGCACCGGTTGTTAATTTTGCAATGGAACTGATTAAGAAGATCTATGAAGAAAAGAAGTTTAGCATAAATTCCTTCCTGGATTGGATGGAGCCGGTGATGATGGCGACGGATAATAAAACTGCAATTAAAACTGCATTCCCTGTTTTAGAGAAACTGAATAGACAACATCCTAAGTTCAATGAAAGAATTACCGCTTTGCTGGCAGATGTTTATGTAGTTCCGGATTTAAATATACAGGAGAGGGCGACTAAGCTACTTCTGAAAATCGCCTCCGGAAAAGATCAGCACCTGAGTGAAAAGTTATCTTCATACGTTAGCCTGATGCAGGGAAACGTGAGAGCGAGCCTAAGTTCTTTGCTAACTGAAGATACTTTGCTAATTGATCAGGAAGAAACGGAAACTTATCATTACGAGCCAAAAAAAGAGAAGGTGTTATTGCAGGAGATTGGGCTTCCCAAGGACTGGAATGATATTGTGTTTTTATTCGGGAAGTTTATTGCTTCTGATGAGGTGATAGATGGGGAAGTACTGCTAAACACTTATATTACCCAAAAACAGCTCTTTCCCGAAGATTATACAGCGCAGCTTCAGCCTTATGGTAAGCAGTTAGAAAAGAAATACTTTGAAAGCGTATATAAATCCTATATCAGTGTTTTCCTGCAGCAAAAGATTCATAATTATGATATTGAATTTAAGGTACAGGATGTCCCGTATCAAAAAGTAAAAACGTTATTGCTGGTCAAACCTTTGCTTAATGCGGTGCAGAAAAGAATGAACAGCAAAACGTTGCTGCCCATGTTGTCATTTCCTTCACATCTGCCGTATTGGGTAGCCCCTAAAGTGTTGATGGAAAGACTGGTCGCTTATCAGAAAGCAGGAGAAGAAATTGATAAACTGGATCTGAGCATCGCCATCAGCAGAATGCCAAGAGAAAATGTTGAAGAGGCAATTCCTTTGCTGGAAGAGTTGAATGGAGAACTGAAAGAACTGATGGCATTTTGTCTGGGAAAAACCAAAGAGATTACATTTAAAACGGGCTCTGTCCTGAATAAACTCCTGTCCAAAATAAATGTGGTGGCTGAAGACCATTTTAAAGCCGTATGGGCAGTTGCAGCAAGGACGTATTATCCTGAAGATACTTTTCCTGAGTTTGAAGAAACGTATCTTAAAGAGATTCCAATGGTGGTTTCGCCATTTAATCCCATTATTACATTCGAAGAGCGCTGGAATGAATTTGTGAATTACCAGACAAAGCAAAAAGAACGTACCCCTTCCTGGTATGAGTTGAATTTCCTTGTTCCGGGATATAAAAATATGCCTGATTATTTCTTATATGGTTTAGACTTGTTTGGTCGTAAAAATAGCTGGGATTACATGATGGGCCAGGAAGGTAATGTGTATTTCTGGGATAGCCTGATGCCGCAGAATTCGGATGCACTTGCTTATTTCCTTTTGCGCTCGTCCTGTCTCACTTCTGATGGTGGGGGAGATGGATTGAAAGGATTTTTAGATGTGGTTAACCGAAAGGGATTTTTGTTTTCCAAGGTCAGTACGCTGGTATTTGCCTGTACTTTCTTTCAGAATAAAAAGGAGACCCGCCTGATGGCAGGGGAAATTCTGATTAACCTGGTAGAGAGACATGCCATAGATCTTGTCCTTTTCTCGGAAAAGCTGGCTTTCCTGGCTACGAATAAATATGGACCTTTTTTAAGACTGATTGAAAGTATGAGCATGCTGAAAGATGTTTCTCCTCTACACAATTCGGCATTTTTACAGTTGCTGGAAGGGATATTTAAAGATCTGGATATTCAGGATAAGATACCGGTTAACTTCAAAAAAATGGTGGAACATTATATTGATGTACTTTATAAAACCAATCAGCAACCTTCTGCAAATGCGGTGGCTTTGTTTGAGAAATTAAAAGATAATGCTTCGTTGAAAGCTTTGATAAAGCAAATTTTAAAATAGAAGAGCATGACAGATTTACAATATCATTATAGTGGTGTTTCGACGTATACTAAGGTTAAAGGGGTAAACAGCCTTGTCCTGGCACACCAGACAGAAATCGAAGCCGTAAATAATATTCCTTGTTTTTTCTGGGGCACGCTGACAGATCCCTATGTGACGGCAAAATGCTGGAGTACAATTGCTAAAGTGGTCCGTTCCAGCTTTGGACCGGTACCTCCGAGTTTGCGTGACCCTATTGTTTCGGCTGGAACAGAACGAATCCGGTTTGAAGGTTTTTCGTCTTGCAATGGGGTGTATGTCAGACTGGATATGAAACCCGAATCCATAGACGGTGAATTTATTGCGAGTGGAACGACCAATGTAGATTTTAATGATCCTATGCTGAATGCCCTGAATAGCATTCAGAAAAATGAAAAGGTAACCCTGGCGGTAGGGCAACAGGATGTACAGGTCATTACGGCTAAAACTAAGGTGACAGAAAAGAAGGTGACGCTGCCAATGCGCTGGATAAAAGGATTGACGAGCGTACAATTGTATCTGGCAGACATGGATCTGAAGTTTGAACTGAATAAGATTCAGACCATTCAGCTTTTTCAAACCTTACCAAAAGGAAGTGTAAAAGGAGATTTCTTTATCACTAAAAGGGCAGGTAAGTTTATGTTTTCTACACTGATGACTGCAGATGGATTACGAATCGGAGGAATACACCGGCTGCGTTTGCTGGAAGGAGTGCTTGCGATAGCAGAGAAGGTATTTATTTATGAGTCAGCGGATAAACAAACCTGTGCAATGGTCTGCGAATTTGGTAAAATGCAATTGCTGATGGCCTTTTCCCCGGATGCTTACCGTGGATTTTCAGGCGAGGGAAAAGCCCTGGAGCATATGACCGAAAATGTACCGGTGGAGTGGGTGTATGGACTGAATAGTTTGTTGAAATCCAATGAGACTTTTGATCCTACTTTATTGTCCATAGCGCATGATATAGATTTTGGAACCATGGATCAGCTGACCGCAGGCTTGTCTTCTATCGGGTTATTGGGTTACGATCTGATGGGACGTAATCATTTTTACAGACAGTTGCCATTTAAAACGGAGCGGATTCTGAGTTTAAATCCAAGATTAAAGAATGCAAAAAAGCTGATTGACAATGAAGAGGTTCAGATTGTAAGGAAAGAACCGGGGTATATTGAGGCGACTGTAAAAGGAAGTGGCGTGCAGCATAAAGTAGTGATGGATCAACAGGGGGATCGTTGTACCTGTGAGTGGTTTACTGCCTATCAGGGAAAACGAGGAATTTGCAAGCATATCCTCGCTGTAAAAATAGTCGTTTGAGGGATATTAACGAAAAAACATTTAAGGGCAATAGAGGAATAGAATTGTAAGGGTTAAAGAACCCTTGACAACTTAGTCTGGTAAAACAAATACCTCAGGAACCAATTCGTAGGCATCGCCTTTTTTGCGGACATGTCCGAGGCCAGGCCATGGCAGGTGATAGGCAAAAATTCTTTGCTTCTTTACAGCGATTTGTTCTAATACGGCTCTCCTGGTTTTTATGGCAAGATCAAAATCGGTATCTCCAAAGAATCCCCATTCCGGATGTGGGATGACCAATACATCAGAGTGTACGAGGTCTGCTACGTCTATCAATTCCTCTTCACCAGAAAAAACGGTGCATACGGTATGCCCTGGGGTATGTCCGGGAGCGATCTGTAGCCGGATGCAATCAAACAAAACGTCCTTGTCGTTGAATAAATGAAGTCTGTCTTTTATAACAGAAATAGTTTTGTGGGCGGCAGAGACTACGGACGATATCATCTGATCACTCAATTTACTCTTTGAAAAGTCAGGGTGGGAAGCAGCCCAAAATTCATTTTCAATTTTTGACAGGTAGACCTGTGCATTGCTGAAAGTTAATCCTCCATCTTTATTGATTAATCCGCCAATATGGTCCGGGTGAGCATGACTGATCACAATGTCGGTTACCTGAGAAGGACTGATCCCCGCATCTGCAAGCGACTGAGGTAGCCATCCGGATACATTGCCTTCAGAAATTCCTGTTCCGGTATCGATAAGGATGATCTTGTCTTTTTTTCTGATGACCAATACATTGATACTTAAATCTACTTCTTTGACAGATCTGAAATTGTTTTTCAGTTCTGTTGCGACTGTTGCTGAATCAATCATCGGTGCAAAGAAAGGTTGTACAGGGCTCAGTGGTATATGTCCGTCGGTAACAATTGTTAACTCCAGTTCGCCAAGAGAAAAACGATGAAAGCTTTTTTTAGCCGGATCAGAAAAGAAGTTTTTAAAAGGGATTACTGCCGTGATCCCTAACAGGCTGCTATGTTTTAGAAAGGTTCTTCGCTTCATCTTTTTTTTATAAAACTAGACAATAGAAAAAATCAGAACAAGTACTTACAAGAAAGTAACCTAGGCACTAAAACCATACTGATGTTGATTGTCAGTGTTTTATTTTTAAGGAGGGGTATAGTTATCTGTTTTCGATATATTGCAGGGATTAAGATTTCTATTGATTTGAAATAACTGCGTATGTATATCAGGCAACTGTTGTTGGTTTTCTTCCTGTTGATCAGTATCGCTGTGTTTGCGAACATGGCAAAACCGTATGAAGAAGGTGCCGATCATTCACTTTTATTCTTTGGTAAGGAATTGAAGGTTACGGCAGAGTTTCTTAAAATCAAAGTTGTTCAGGAAAATATAGGTGATAGAGAACAGTATTATCATGCCCAATATGAGATTGATTATGAAGTCAGTTCGGGGCAGGCGCAGGTGTTGCCTTTATTATTTATCGCTGTCGGTTTAGCAGATCAGCCCTTGATTAAGGTGAACGGACTTATCGTGAAGGTAGCAGACCTGAAGGGTAAAATAAAAAATGGTAGCCCTCAGTTATATCCTTTTATTAAGCCTTATAAAGGAGATCAGGTAGGTGTTTTATATGAAAAGGATAAGGAGAAAATTGTTGACGTGAACGGCCTGGTGTATTTTGAGGCACCATTGAAAAAGGGGAAGAACATTATTCATGTTGCCTATACAGCTTCCTTAGGGTACAATACTTATGGTTTCTATAAAAAGCTGGATATTAATTATGCTTTATTCCCTTCTAAATACTGGTCGTCCTTTGGGCCGATAAAAATTGCCCTTGAGTTGCCGGAAGGGCTTTCTCTGGAAAGTGCTTCCGTTGGGGAACCGGAAAGAGATCAAAAGAAATATTCCTGGATACTAAATGAACTTCCGGATCAGGATTTGAAAATTGAAGTGATTCCTGAATTATCCGTGTTGTCGAAAATACTACTGGCTATCGGCCCTTTTGGCTTAGCCTTAATTGGTTTTTCAGGAGGCTTTTATCTTCATTTTAGGATGCTGAAAAGACGAAGACAAGCGGAGAAAACTGGGTTTAATTGGGTATTGACCATTGGGGTATTTTTGGTGCCTGTATTATTTTATGTTTGCTTTCTGCTTGCTTATGATTTAATAGACTGGAGTTTGGGCGGGAATGCGTTGGGAAGACATGGTTACGTGTTTCTCGTAGTCTTTAGTTTACCTGTGTTCTGGTTGGCCTATTGGGCGCTAATGTGGTGGCTGAATCGGAAGATGAAGCCGGTTAAATAAGAAAAATCACCTTCCTGATATACCTATTATTGGGTATATTTCCTTAATTCTAGGATAAAATTTTAAAATATAGCGCATGTAAACTGTCGCGATTGTATTTTTGTTAAAGCAAACTTTAGCCCGTTACGATGAGCCGCGGACTTATATTAAACAACATCCTTTAAAAATCTTATCATGTTTTCCTTTTTTAAGAAAAGAACGCACGTCGACCATATGGAGTGGTTAGGAGTGGATATGCATTCCCATTTATTGCCAGGTATTGATGACGGGGCAACGGACAGTATACAGTCTGTTGGTTTTATAAAAAAGTTGCATGAGTTGGGCTTTCAGAAATTGCTTTGTACGCCTCATATTTTTTCTGAGCTCTATCCAAATACACCTGATACGATAGGGGCTGCATTGGATATTACACGCCTGGCCTTGAAAGAGGCGGGGGTATCCATAGAAATTGGAGCGGCAGCAGAGTACATGATCAATGATACCTTTAAAGTTTCCAAAGACCTGATGTGTCTGCCCAATAAATACCTGCTGATTGAGATGTCTTACCTGGCTGAAATGCCCAATATAGAGCAGGTTATTTTTAACCTTCAGGTAAAAGGATACAAAGTGATTCTTGCTCATCCTGAACGCTATAATTTCTATTTTGAAAAACACCAGCGTTTCCATCGTTTTAAAGAAATGGGAGTTTTGTTTCAGTTAAACCTGTTGTCGGTGTGTGGCTATTATGGTAAAGATGTTAAGAAACTGGCTGAGTACCTGCTGCAAAAGAACTATTATGACCTGGCGGGTACCGACCTGCATCATGATAAACATTTACAGGTATTAAGCCAGGAAATACAAACTGGACGCCTTTTTAGTAAGATTGGACATGTTGGTTTTAAGAACAAAGAACTGTTTTTTTAATTAAATACCCATTTCTGGCTAGGTGTACTGAAATTTAAATCATTTAGTTTTGCTTTTACGGAATTCTGCTGGTTAGGTGGATTTTTTAGATCGAAATTACTATGATTAAATTAATGTTAACAAAAAAATACCTGAATTGCTTAATTATTTTCTCTGTTTTTCTGTTAAGTTCCTGTTCTGTTACTAAAAAAGTTCCCTATTTCCAGGATATTGATGCAGATGGCAGGTCTTTGTTTGCAAAAACAGGCGTGTTTAAAGAGTTGACGATTCATACTGATGATATTTTGTCGATTTCTATCGTAACTATTGATCCTGCAACTGCTATGCCGGTTAATCAGTTGGCCGGACAGAGTGTGAGTACCAATGCTCAGCTGGCCAATTCTGGTCCTGTTTCTTCAACAAGTGGTTTTCTGGTGGATAAAAATGGAGAGATCGATATTTCTGTAGTTGGAAAGGTGAAAGTAGCCGGATTAACGACATATGAAGCAAGGGAGCTGATTAAAAGTAAAGCATCTGTGGTTTACAGAGACCCCAATGTGCAGGTCCGGTATGCAAATTTCAAAGTTACGGTATTGGGTGAGGTTGCCAGACCTGCTTCCTATGTACTGCCAAACGAAAAGGTAAGTCTTTTAGATGCCCTGGGTATGGCCGGTGACCTGACGATTTTTGGAAAAAGAGAGAATATTCTGCTGATCAGAGATATAGATGGAAAGAAGGAGTTTGCAAGGCTGGACCTGAACTCTTCTCAGGTATTTAATAGTCCCTTTTATTATCTAAAACAAAATGATGTGATCTATGTGGAGCCTAATAAAGGTAAAGCTGCCTCATTGAATCAGGCGAGAACACAAACTTTCGCCGTTATTGGAACTGCACTTTCAGTCTTGATCGTGTTGTTTTCAAGACTTTAATAAATAGTATCATGCTTACACCTATGCAATATTAAATGAAGAACACGATTTCAGAATATAAAACGGCACAAGAAGATATAGAAGGACTGGATTTAAAACAGATCCTGTCGCGGGTACTGGCTAATTGGTATTGGATTGCTTTATCTGTAGTTATCTGTCTGGCATTTTCTAATCTATACGTAAGGTATAAAACACCTAACTATAAAATTTCTGCCAGAGTATTGGTAAATGATGAAAAGAAAGGTGCTGGTTTATCTGGTGGCGGAGATCTTCTGGGAGATTTAGGAGGGCTTTTAGGTACAAAGAGTACGGTTGATAACGAGGCCGAAATCCTAAAAACAAGATACCTGATGGAACAGGTGGTGAAGGATATGGATCTGAACATCACTTATTACAGAAAAGGGACACTGAAAAAGGTAGAACTCTATGAATCTCCGTATAAAATTAAGGTGGTTGCTGGTGCAGATACCATCAGGGCTACGGATGTGGAGGTTAGTTTTTTAAAGAATAATCAGGTTGCTGTAAGTGCGGATGGAATTGATACACTGGTTGCGCTGGACCGCTCTTTTACGATTCCATATGTTGGCGTGGTGCAGGTGATTAAAGGACCTGCTGTTCCGGTAATGGAGGAGAAATATTCTTTTAACATCATGTCTGTGGATTCGAAAGTGATTGCGCTCATGGATGCGATTACGGTGGAGGTTAAAAATAAGCAGGTGACGATTATTGACCTGAGCTTAACTCATGCAATCCCCAAAAAAGGAGAGGACATATTAAGTAAGCTTATTGAAAAATATGTACAGGCCAACCTGATGGATAAAAATGAGGTGGCTGATAGTACGGTTAAGTTTATTCAAAACCGGCTGGCTTATATCGGCGGAGAATTGGGCGGCCTGGAAGGAAATATCCAGAACTTTAAGCAGGAAAATAATCTGGCCGATATGTCTGAGCAATCAAAATTATTGGTGCAAACTACCGGTCAATATGTAAACGACCTCAGTAAAATAGAGACCCAGATCAGCATTCTAAAAAGTTTACAGGATTATTTAGGTGATGAGGCCAAAAATAAAAGGGTATTGCCTAGTTCGCTCGTTCCTGCAGATCTGGTTTTCAATGGGGCAGTAGAGAAATACAACACCCTGACTCTGGAAAGGGCAAGGCGATTGATTGGAGTAACGGAGGCGAATCCGGGAATCCAGTTAATGGATAAAGAGATTGCCAATGCAAGAGCTGATATTGAATCCAATATTTCCACTACGTTGGATGGTTTTATCATTACGAGAAACCGGATCAATGATCAAATGAGAAAGGCTGAGGGGCAGGTGAGGAATGTTCCAAAGGTGGAGCGAAACTATTTAAACCTGGCCAGACAACAACAGATTAAACAGGAGCTTTATATTTTTCTGATGCAGAAAAGTGAAGAGACCGCCATTTCTAAGACGTCTAATATCGCGAACTCAAAAACCATAGACCCCCCCAAGTCTGAAGTGAAGCCTTTTAGCCCGAAAAGAATGGTGGTCTATTTATTTGGAATGGTTGCCGGTCTGGTGATTCCTCTTGGATTGATGTATGTCAAAGATATACTGAATGATAAAGTTCAGACCAAAGAAGATGTGACCAGGATTACCCAGGTTCCTATTATAGGGGAGATCAGTCATGATGAGGGTAATGACAACATGGTGGTGGCAAACAGCTCCAGATCAGCGATATCAGAACAATTTCGGGCATTGCGGACCAATCTTTCTTTTTTCATAAAGAATGCTGATGAGAAAGTGATCTTGCTAACGAGCAGTATGTCCGGAGAAGGAAAATCGTTTGTAGCGATTAATCTGGGACAGATCCTGGCATTGACGAACAAGAAGGTATTGTTAATGGAGCTGGATTTACGCAAACCGGGTCTCTCGGCTAAACTGGAAGTTTCAAACCCGATAGGTTTTACTAATTATGTGACCAATGCGGAATTGACCAGTGATGATATTGTGAAGCAACTGAAACCTCAGGAGAATCTGTTTCTGGTGAGTTCAGGACCGATACCACCAAATCCTGCCGAATTGCTCTTAAGCGAGAGAACAAAAATACTAATGGCAGAACTGAAGCAGCAATTTGATTATATCATTATTGACGCGCCTCCTGTGGGAATTGTTACCGATGCGCAGTTACTGGCTTCTTATGCAGATGTCTGTATGTATCTGGTTAGACAAAATTATACGCTGAAACAGCAGGTGAATATCGTGGATGATTTGGCAAAAAGTCAAAAGATGAAAGGTTTAAGCATTGTGATCAATGACATTAAAGCTACCAAAGGTTATGGCTATGGATACAGTTATGGCAATTATGAAGTGAATGGTAAGGAACCGGGTTTTTTCAGCAAACTGTTTAAACGAAATAAATAATTTCAAATGAAATCAGCAAATAAGGTGGTTATCAACACGGGCATATTGTATGCCCGGATGTTAATAACAATGGGGATTTCTTTATATTCCACAAGGCTGGTATTAAATGCATTGGGCTCGGTTGATTATGGGGTTTTTAACCTGGTGGCGGGAGTGATTGCGATGTTATCTTTTCTAAATACAGCGATGGCTACCTCTACCCAAAGGTTTTTGTCTTTCTATCAGGGGAAGAATGATCTGAAAATGCAAAAACGGGTGTTTTCGAACAGCTTGCTCTTACATATTGGTATTGGTTTATTGATGGTCGTTGTGCTGGAGATTTCAGGGCTTTTTCTTTTTAATGGTTTTTTAAATATTCCTGCAGAGCGGATCGAAGTGGCCAGACTGATCTATCATTTTATGTCGGTTACAGTATTTTTTACGATTGTATCGGTTCCTTTTACGGGTTCGCTGGTTGCGCATGAAAATATGTTATGGGTAGCCATTGTGAATGTGGTGGAGACACTGTTGAAATTAGGAATTGCTTATATACTCTATGTTGTGGCTCAGGATAAATTGTCTGTTTATGGCTTATTAACGGCAGGAATCAGTATCGCGAGTTTTTTACTTTATGCGGTATACTGTTTTGGGAAATATGAAGACTGTACGGTGGAGGGAATCTTTTCTGTAGATAAAGATATGATGAAAGAGCTGACTTCTTTTGCAGGATGGAACTTGTTTGGTTCTTTATGCGCACTGGGAAGAGCACAGGGTTTAGCGATTTTGCTGAATGTCTTTTTTGGAACTGTAGTTAATGCGGCCTATGCAATTGCGAATCAGGTGGCAGCTCAGTTAAACTTTTTTTCTTTGACCCTGTTAAGGGCAATCAATCCACAGATCATGAAGAGTGAGGGTGCTGAGAATCGGGAAAAGATGCTCAGGCTGTCTATGATTGGCAGTAAATTTGGCTTCTTCCTGCTTGCCTTTGCGGCGGTTCCATGCATTTTTGAGATGAATGCAATCCTTCATCTATGGCTGAATAAGGTGCCGGAATATACAGCGGCTTTTTGCTCCCTGATGTTGTGTGCCACGTTAATTAACCAGTTAACCATCGGCTTACAGTCGGCGGTGCAGGCCACGGGAAAGGTAAAGCTTTATCAGGCGGTAGTGGGTTCTGTGTTATTGCTGGCCTTGCCGCTCGCTTATCTATTGTTAAAATTAGGGTATCCGGTTTATACCGTATTTATAGGTTATTGTTTTATAGAATTGATCGCGTGTACATTGCGGTTGTTTTTTTTAAGAAATATAGCAGGTCTCTCGATCTCCTTATATTTTTCTAATGTGATTTTCAAAGTGATTGTTCCACTTTGCCTGCTGATTCTGACTTGCTATCTGAGTGTGACTTATATTCATTTTGGATGGAGGTTTCTCTTTACCGGAGTTGCTGGCGTATCTGTATTCATCATGAGTATTTATCTCTTTGGCTTGTGTGATGACGAGAAAGAAATCATTCATAAAATAACGAATCAGCTGGTCAGTAAGCTGAATCCAAAAAAACAATTTAATCACGTATAGCTGTATTAAGTATGAAAAGTATCCTAAAAAAGATCGTTCCGAAATCTGCTAAAAGGTTCTATCGGTCGAAGCAAACACAGTTGTCGATTATCAAGGATTACGTGTACGATTACCGGAAGTTCAATAGAGAATCGGCCTCTTTTAAATTGAAAAATAAAGAGATGATGCAGGCGTATATCATCAAGGAATACCATGCCGTAGAAAAAGGGCTGGCCTTGCTGGAGCCCCGTCCCGGATTTGGTGCAGAGCGGATTTCTGCTTTGGCTGATGTAGTGGAAGAGTATCTGAATAACTATGGAATGGATTCAGTGACTTCTATCACTGCATTTACATTGAGGGAGTACCTGAATTTTGATGCCCCTTATCAAAAGATTCCTGAGTACTTATCAAGGAAGCTGGAAAAATTGCTGAAGCGGTGTGACGAGTCTGCTCAGATCAAAACCGGAGGGACTAAAATTATTCCAAGAACTGAAATTACAGAAACCCTGAATTTTGATTACGCTGGCTTTTTTAAATCCAGGCATAGTGTGCGGGATTTTTCGGAAGAACCGGTGGCTACTCAGCTGATTTTAAATGCGATTGATACTGCGAGATATACCCCTTCCGTGTGTAACCGGCAGGCCTGGAAAGTTTATGTGATTGAACATTCAAATCTGGAACTGAAGAAAAGACTGCTCAATGTTCAAAATGGCAACAGGGGATTTGGGGAACACATCAGTTCCTTAATTGTCATCACTGGAAAGCTATCTTCTTTCTTTGCCTATGAACGAAACCAGGTATTTATCGATGGAGGAATGTTTGCCATGTCTATTGTGCTGGCGCTTCATGCAGAAGGGTTGGGGGTATGCTGTCTGAATACCAGTTATGCCGTGAAACAATATGAAGCCTTTAAGGCATCAATGGAGATGGATAGTGACTGTGTGCCGATCATGTTTTTGGCGGTAGGGAACTTGAAAGATGATTTTAAAGTTGCGATTTCTGAGCGTAAGCCGCTGGCTGATATTGTTGAAGTAAGGTAATAAGATATACATTTTAATTTTTAATGATGAACAATTTTAAGCAGCTATTTAAGGGGTTATATGTTGAATTTTTCTGGTCTGTGGCCCTTTTCTGTTCTTTTTTTATAAAAGCTAAAAAGAATGCGAATAAAATTTTAGTGTTGCCGGCTGCTAACCTGAACGGTGGTTTTGGAGAAGATATCATGATTACCAGTTTCATGAATAATTTCGCAAATGGTACTCCGGTTTGTATCCTGAATGGATTTAAGATCATTCGTGAAGATTATAAGAAGATCAATAAGAATATAGAGTTTATTGATGGTTTTAACGATAAAGTGAATTTTCTAAAACTGTTGTTGCTGATTAAAAACTGTTCGCTGGTTTATGTGATTGGCGCAGACATTATGGACGGAACCTACCGTGTTCATAATTCCATCAATAGGTTGCGGGTAATTGAGCTGGCACATCGTATTGGGGTAAAAGCGCAGATTTCCGGATTTAGTGTAAGCAAAAATATACTTCCAGTTGTAAAGGCAAAATTCATTAAGGTAGCTAAAGATGTGAGGTTGAAAATCAGAGATGTGGAATCCTATACCAGGATGAAAGATTTTATTGATACTGACCGGTTGATCTTAACGAATGACATCGCTTTTATCTGCCCTGATGTGCCTAATAGTTATGAGAGTAAAATTTATGATGATTATCAGGCATGGGTGAGCACTGCGAAGGCGAATGGAAAAACAATAATAGGGGTTTGTCCGAATGCCATTCAGGCTAAAAAAATTGGTTTTGAAAACTACTTGTCGGGCTTTAAAAAGTTGCTGGAAGGCTTTTTAGAAGTAGGAAATTATGCTTTTGTATTCCTATATCATGACATCAGGCCGATTTGTGATGAGGCGAGCGATAGTACCATCAGTAAGATTTTGAACGAATACTTTAAGGCTAAGTCTGTCGACTGCTTCTATACTGATCAGATCAAAAATGGAGTAGAGCTTAAAGGTTATGTTGCACAGGTTGATTTTACCATTACCGGAAGGATGCATTTAGGAATCTCCGGGCTGACTTTTTCTAAGCCGATGTTTGGTGTTTCTTATGCCAACAAGTTTGAGGGAATGGTCAAATTATTTGATGTGGATCCGAATACCTGCCTGATAGATTATGATAAGCTGAGTGAATCAAAAGAGAAGATTCTGCTCTTTACTAAAAACTTTGCAGCTATCGAGGACAGTGTTAAAAAGAATATACAGAAGGTTAAACTAGAAACAAGTAACAATTATACCCATGGGTAAAGGGATTCTATTATTTATTATAATCTCGATTTATCTGCTTAGAACGGTTATCCTTAAGACGAAAAAAAAGGATACGAAATACTTATGGGTCAGCTTTTTTATATTCTGTATTCCATTTGAATTTGGAAAAGCTTTAAATACCCCAAAGCTAAATGATATTGCGGGGACTGTACAGCCGATCTATATCATTTCGCTATGTATCGGGTTAATTGTTGCAGTACTGCCTTATGCGAAACGGAGGTTTATAAATTATTCCTTTAAACTCAATAACTGGATCAACGGATTTTGTGTCTTGCTGATCGTTTCTTTCCTGAATCCATACAATACTTTTTATACCGGAACCTGGGTGCTGGCCATTTTTTTTCTGTCGAATATTCTTTTATTTAAGCTGCTGAGTAGCTTTCTGGATGAGTCTGATGTGGTTAATGGCCTTTTTGATGGATTGAAATGGCTGGCCTATACTCAGTTTTTTCTGGCCATTTGTTTTCCTGTTCTGGGTATCTCTGCGGTAACCAGGCTATTTCATGAATCTGCAGAAATCTGGGCAACCAGACTGGACACCAGAAGCGGAGCGGTTGGCTTTTTTAATCACCCGGGGCGGTTAGCCTTATTTATGGTGATCGCTTCCTCCTTTTTTCTTGCTACCTATTTGTATAATTTCAAAAGAAAGGCAAGTGCAATATGTTTGGGAATTTGTATCCTGACACTTTTTCTGACTTATTCGAGGACCTCGTATCTGGCTTTAATCATTACGCTGTTCTCTTGTTATTATATTGATAAGAACGCACAGAAAAATATCTTTTCAATTGCTAATATTTTAAAATTTGTCGTGCCTACAGTGTTGGTGTTGGTGTATCTGATTGTGTATTCTCCTTTGAGTGCTTTGTTTCTTCAGAGTGACTCTTCGGATCAGTACGATAACAGGATGGTGCACTGGCTGATGGCCTTTAATATATTTGAGGCTTCACCTGTGATCGGGGTGGGCTTGAATGCACACCTTTCCTATATCTCACAACACCTGGGTATTGTAAGCCAGGTAACTATGGACGACTTCTTTTCGGTCAATCCAATACATAACATTCATTTGATTGTCTTAAGTGAAATTGGGATCGTCGGAATTCTTATATGGGTCTATTTTTTATTTGGTAACATATTTAAAGCAAAAAAAGAAATTAAGGAGGGGCGTAATGAGGTGCTCTCTCTTACATTAGTCGGGCTCTTTGTAGCTTACATTATTTACGGTCTAACAGGTTGGGCTCCTTTCTCAACAGCCATTTTGCCAATATTTCTTTTTATAACTTTTTTTTCAATTAAATACAGAAACCAATGAGGAATATACTGATTGTTACCCCCTATATGCCATTCCCTCTAAATTCTGGTGGAAGAATAGCTCAATTTGAATTCAATAATGAATTGCGTCATCATTTTAATATGACGATTGCCTTTACGATGAAACCCGAAGATCAGAAAGATCTGGAGGAGCTGAAAAAATTATGGAAAAACGTAAACTTTAAACCTTACCTGATTACGGAGAAAACTTTTTCTGATAAGTTCGGAGATATCATATTCCGTTTCTCTGAATTCTTTAACCGTTTGGTTGGTAAAGGCGTTTTTTTCTTTGGTTGTAAGACCAATCTGGATAAATTACTCAAGCTGAATACCACGCTCTTCAGGTCTAAAAGCTTTGGATTTCCAAGGGGATTTATTGACCATTTTAGAAATGTATTACTGGAAGATAGTTTTGAATATGTTCAGGTTGAATTCCATCAGCTGATCTCTTTTGCTAAATATATTCCGCGTAGTTCCTACCGGATTTTTGTTCATCATGAAATCAGGTTCGTCAGAGAAAAGAGGGAGCTGGAACTTTTTAGTTTCAAGTCAGGCTTTCTGAAACACATCTATAAAAAAAATAAGATGTTTGAGCTTTCTGCTCTGGAGGAATATGATATGGTTTGTACCCTGTCTGATGTGGATAAGCTGCTCTTGGAAAAAGATATACAGAAACCAGTTCTGGTGTCTTCTCCGGTTCCGATTAAAGCCGGGAAATCAGCAGTTGATTTTTCATCTGTGAATAAGCTGGTTTTCCTGGGTGGGGAAGATCATTTCCCGAATAAGGAGGGGGTAGACTGGTTTTTGATGAACTGCTGGATGCCTTTGAAATCAAAATACCCTGATCTGAAGTTTTCTATAATTGGTAAATGGCATCAGCCGACTATTGACAGCTATGCCGGATTGTTAGATGCAGTTAGCTTTCTGGGCTATGTAGAGGACCTCAATAAGGAATTAGCTAACAGCATCTTTATCGTGCCCATCCGTATTGGCAGCGGGATCAGAATGAAAATTATCGAAGCCGTTAATGCAGGAATCCCATTCGTTTCTACAGAGGTGGGGGCAGAAGGATTATGTTTTAGAAACGGATATGATTGCTTAATTGGAAATTCTCCACAGGAATTTTGTTCTGCTATTGCCAGAATACTGGAGAGTAAAGATTTGGGCCAACAGTTATTGACGAATGCCCGGATTACCTTAAGCGAAGAGAACTCTTATGAGAAATTAATTGACCGAAGGCTGGCCATTTACAACTAAAGTAGACACAGATGAAACCTTTAACGAAAACTACCGCATCATCAAAACCGAAATTAATTGTTCTGGTGGTCCTTTATAAAAAGAAGATCTCGGAATCTCCTACAATCAGCCACTTGCTTTTGCAAAACAGAGCCTTGTTTGAGGTGGAGCTGGTGATTTGGGATAACAGTCCGGAGCCTTCTCCGGAACAGGAGGTGTCGGGTTTAGCGGGTGAGTTTGATAAATTTCAGTACATCTCCAGTCCTGAAAATGTATGGTTGTCGAAGTTATACAACCAGGTGCTGCGTTCGAACACTTATGATTATGCCTTATTGCTGGATCAGGACAGCGAGTTTCCTGAGTTTTATTTTGATAAATTAAAGATTGCGATTCTGGGCTTTCCTCATATTTCTCTTTTTCTTCCTATTGTGATGAACAACAGAAAAGTGGTGAGCCCGGGGTCCTTCGTTTATTTTAAGGGTAAACATTGGGAAAAGATAAAAACCGGACTCATCAGTTCTAAAAATGTACTGGCCATTACCAGCGGTATGGTCATTTCTGTTAAGGTCTTTCTCGCGCATCAGATGGAATTTGATGAGCGCCTGAACCTGTATGGAATTGATACTAGTTTTATGTTAAGGTTTTCAAAATTTGAAAAACAGCTCTATGTGCTTCGGATAAAGTTTGATCATGATACGGTGTTGTGGTCGAATCCTTCGGCCGATGTGATGTTAAGCAGGTTCAGAAACCTGAAGGCTACCTGGCCAAAAATTTTATCGGACAGGCCGGTCGCCCTGGTGCTGGCTTATTTTTATAGCAAGGCCGTTTCTCTGAAAATGGCGTTAAAATATCATGATATGAGGTTCCTGAAGTAAGGAATTCTGAAGAACAATAAGCAAATACGAAAACCGATGAAAATTATTTGTGTACACCAAAGTGCTGATATGTATGGTTCTGACAGGAGCTTTTTACAGGTTATCCAGTACCTTAGTCAGTCTGGCGATTTTGAGAAAATAACAGTCGTGCTTCCACGTACAGGACCATTGGTACTGGAGTTGGAAAAGCTAAGCGTGGATATTAAATATATGACGCTTTCTTTATTGAGTAAAACTTATTTAATGAAGTTGCAATGGGGGAAAATCCTTTTTCCTTTATTTCAGTTTCGTGCTAAAAAGAAATTATTCAATGAATATGATATCGTGTATGCCAACACTTCCGTGATTCTGGATTTTTACCTTCTGGCGCCTTTCCTTCGCCAGATGAAGATTATCCACATCAGGGAGATTCCTAATAAATTGATCAGTAAAGTGTTGTCTGCTTTTTTGAAACAGGCCGGATCAAAAATTATATTCAACTCTTATTCTACTTTAAAGAGCTTTGAAAAACTGGATAACAGTGTGGTGATTCACAATGCGTTTGAAGGATTTGGAGAAAGAAACATCGATGAGATAACAGGCCCCTCAAATATGCCCCTGCGCGTTTTGCTGATTGGCAGGATCAATGGCTGGAAAGGTCAGGATTTCGCAATTGAATCCCTGGTGAATATGAAATCTTCTCCGGTTCTGCTAAGAATTGTCGGCAGTACTTCTGCAGGAAATGAAGATTTAGTGATACAGCTTAAAAAGAAGGTGGATCAGCTGGGATTGAACGGTCAGGTTGAGTTTTTAGATTTTGTTTCGGATACGGCCGAAATCTATGCCTGGTCTGATGTGGTGATTGTACCGAGCACAAAGCCAGAGCCCTTCGGGAGGATTGCTATAGAAGCCATGAGTCTTTATAAACCTGTTGTTGCAGCAAATCATGGTGGATTGCCGGAAATTATTGAAGACGATGTAAGCGGGTACTTATTTGAGCCCAATAATAAAGCTTCATTTGTAAACGCTTTAAGTAAATATGCCAACGACAGAAAGTTATTGGAGCAACATGGAAAGAATGCAAAAAGATCTTTTGATGAGAAGTTTTCTTTAAACGGATTTTATAAAAAACTGGATTCCGTTTTTAAAGAAGAACTGGTTTGAAATAATAATAAGGTCGTTTGAAACTTTAAAACCGGAAAGTATGAACAGCAAGGCAGGAATAGGATTTTTACTTTTAATCGCTACATGTGGTATCTGGAAAACGGAGCTTTATGCTCAGGATAAAGCTGCCGGGGAGCTACGCGTTGGCGCCTATTATTTTGATGGCTGGACAGGAAAGACCAGTCATATTACCAGGTCTTTACGGGAGGATTTTAAAGGAAGAAAGCCTGTTTGGGGCTGGATTACGAGCAGGCCGGAAATTATTCAAAAGCAGATTACTGCAGCTGTGGAAGCAAATATTGATTTTTTTAGTTTTTGCTGGTATGATTCTGATTTATCTAAAAAGAACCTGGCCGAGCCCAGAAATAATGCACTCAATCTGTTTGTAAAGGCAAAAGAAAAAAAAGGCCTGAAGTTCAACCTGCTGGTGGCCAATCATTATGGATACCTGATTGGTCCGGCTGATTGGGATCGGGTGACGAAAACCTGGATTGATTTGTTTGAGGATGAAGCCTATCTGAAATTTAAGAAAAAGCCATTGCTGACTTTCCTGAGTCTGCGCATGTTGCTCAGTACATTTGGCTCTCCGGTAAAGATTAAATCAGCATTAGATAAATTGAGGGCAGATGCAAAGGCCAGGGGCCTGGAAGGTGTGCAGATTGCCATTTGTGTGGCTCCCAAACAGGCAGATGCTGATCTTGCGAAAGCATGCGGCTTTGATCTGTTGACCGGCTATAATTACCATGATCAGACTTTAATTGCAGGGCAATCAGTGAGTCCGATTGCGGCTTTGAGCCCAAAAGAACAATCGGTTTGGGCTGGTTTCCTAAAATTGGGAATGCCGTATATGCCGGTTAGTACGCTTAACTGGGACCCACGCCCCTGGGACGAAACGAATAAGGTAAAAAAGGCTTCTCCTCATTTCGATGGTTATTCTCCGGCTTCGGTATATCAATCTGTAAAGGGATTAAAAAAATGGACACTGGAGAATCATCCCTCCGGTGAAGGAGTACAAGTGGCTATGATCTATGCCTGGAATGAATATGGCGAAGGCGCCTGGCTTACTCCATCACAGCAATACCAAAATAAATTTTTACGTGCCGTTAAGGAGGCGCTGAAATAAACAAAGAAATACATTGATGAAAAGATTGTTCCAAGCTATTATTACTAAAAGAAACCCCTCCTTCAAATTTGATGAAAATATCAGCAGCCGTACGCTGTTCAATTTGGTTCGGAACAAAAGTTTCGATCTTTTGAGAGGTGTTATTTTTCTTCTATTTCATTTGAAAAAGCCAAAGCTGATCTTCCTGGCTGGAGCAGTAAGGTGTTTCAATAGTCAGAATATCGTTATCGGCAAGTGGGTGAAGATTGACTATGGCGTATACCTCAGTGGGCTTGGCAAAGGAAAACTCATCATAGGAGATTCATCAGGGATCGGGGCTTATTCGCAATTGATCATCTCGACCTCTTTTAACAATCTGGGAGAATTTATCCATATTGGAAAGCATGTGGGTATTGGTCAGTTTGCCAGTATTGGCGGCTCTGGTGGTGTTTCTATTGGTAATAATACCATAATCGGACAATATTTTAGCTGTCATCCAGAGAACCACAATTATGGGGATCCCAATCAGCTGATTAAAAATCAGGGAACAACACGTGCTAAAATTAGCATTGGAGAGAACTGCTGGATAGGAGCGAAAGTGACCATTCTTGCGGGTGTTTCTATCGGAGATAATTCCATCATTGCAGCCGGAGCAGTGGTAAATAAAAGTATGCCGGCAAATTCTATCATTGCGGGTGTTCCTGCCCGTGTTATTAAAGGTATCTATGATTAGAAAAATCTTTTTCAGCAGTATCATGCTGTTCATAGCGATTCAGGCTTATGCACGCAGCTATAGTTATCTGGATACGATCCCTAAGCGGGTATTGATTCTGGGGAACAGCATCACTTATCATGGCGCTAAAGCATCGGTGGGATGGTCCGGCAATTGGGGGATGGCTGCAAGTACTGCGGAAAAAGATTATGTACATCGTCTGGAATCAAAAATCAGGGGATTACACCCCAATACATTATTTAAATCCGGTAATATTGCCAATAGTTTTGAGCGGCAATTCTGGAAATATAACAGTGATGATTTTAAGGATTATCAGGCATTCAACGCAGACCTTGTTATCCTGGTAACAGGTGAAAATATTGATGATGCGCTAGCGGTTAAACAAGGACTGGAAACTCATCTGGAACGCTTTATTAGAGGACTGTCTGGTAGGCCTGATTTAAAGGTTTGTCTGGTAGGCAGTTTTTGGCCCAATAAACACATTGATAAGATCATGAAAGCAACTGCTGACAGAAATAACTGGGCATATGTTGACCTTCAGGGATTGTATCAGGAGAGAGAGAAAAACACGGCCATCCGGCAATACAGGGATAAGGGGGTAGGAATGCATCCTTCTGACCTGGGAATGGAAAATATAGCAAACAGAATCTGGAATAACATACAAGACTTATTTATTAATCAACAATGAAAATAGCAATTATAGGTACCCGGGGGATTCCGAACCATTATGGAGGATTTGAGCAATGTGCTGAATATTTAGCGCTGGGTTTAGTGAAGAAAGGACATGAGGTACTTGTTTATAATTCACATAATCATCCTTATCAGAAAAATGAATGGAATGGTGTGAATTTACGTCATTGTTATGATCCGGAGTATAAATTGGGAACGGCAGGGCAGTTTATATACGATTTAAATTGTATTCTCGATGTAAGGAAGAGAAAATGTGATGTGATCCTTCAGTTAGGGTATACCAGCGGTTCTGTTTGGGGCTGGTTATTACCTAAAAAGGTGGTGGTTACTACAAATATGGACGGATTGGAGTGGAAAAGAACCAAGTACTCCAATAAAGTAAGAAAATTTCTGCAATGGGCCGAAAAATTAGGAGTTAAATACAGTGATCATCTCATTTCTGATTCCATCGGTATTCAGGATTATTTAAAACAGAAATATAACGCGGATTCTACTTTTATCGCCTATGGCGCAACACTGTTTGAAGAGCCTGTGGAAAGCACACTTAAAAGTTATGGATTGTCTTCTTATCAATATGATATGTTAATTGCCAGACTGGAGCCGGAGAACAGCATAGAGATCATTTTAGATGGGGTTGTAAAAGCTGCGGTTGACCGTCCATTTTTAGTGATTGGTAAGCATGAAACGATATATGGAAATTACTTAAAGGAAAAGTATGCCGCTTTCGGACAGATCCGGTTTATTGGAGGTATTTATAATATAGCTATTCTGAATAGTCTGCGCTATTATTCCAATATCTATTTTCACGGACATACGGTGGGAGGAACAAATCCTTCATTGTTGGAAGCAATGGCTTCCAATAGCCTGATCTGTGCCAATGACAACCCTTTTAACCGGTATATCTTAGGAGAGGATGCTATTTATTTTAATGACCTAGATCAGGTGGCTGATCACCTGACAGGGCTGAAGTATCAGGAGGGTAGATATCAGGTAATGCT
The DNA here is from genome assembly GCF_001721645.1 of Pedobacter steynii. Taxonomy (NCBI): domain Bacteria; kingdom Pseudomonadati; phylum Bacteroidota; class Sphingobacteriia; order Sphingobacteriales; family Sphingobacteriaceae; genus Pedobacter; species Pedobacter steynii. The sequence continues at coordinate 2,382,703 of NZ_CP017141.1, forward strand.
GAAGGCAAACAGCGATAAAATTACCAATATTTATGACTGGCAGCTAATTGTGGATCAATATGAAAAACACCTTTCAGAAGTGAAAGGTGTTTTAAACAGGTAATATTTGGTTAGTGTTTTATTGAAATTGCTTTTTTAATTTGAGCATTAATCCGAGGGAGTTGTTCAGGAGTTTTCCCTGATCAATGGCGGTCGAAAAACCTGCGCTGTAGCCATTTTTTAATGGTTTTGTCCCTTCTAAATAGAATGAGAACTGCTCAACAGGCTGGAAGATATTTGTAGTTTGAGGATTTCTGATGTGACCTGTTGAGCTTCCATAGATGCTGGTTCCAAACGTTCCGTAATTCCAGGAGTAGCTAAGTTTGGTCATGAAATTCCAGTTGTTGAAGCTGCCGGTAAGGCCTGTGTGTAGTGCAATGACCCGGTTATTGATAAAATAATCGGCTTTTTTTATGGCCTGTCCGCTTCTGGCATCATGTCTTGGTGTAATGAAGGGGTTCCCCAGGCCAAGGCTGTTATAAGACCATCCATTGACGTAATAGAAATTGTTGTAATAGTCTTCATCTCCTGATTTGGTAAACGTAGACCAGGGATAGCCGGCCTGATCTTTAGAATAAAACAGTTCTAATAATATCTTTTTCCAGGCAAAGCCATTTGTTTGATCCTTATATTTCCGGTTTTCGACACTGATCCCGTTCAGGCCATCGGCGATGTTGCCCAATTTGGATAATGCCCCTACATCGTAGAAAGTCTGGCGATAGAGCATCACTTTAACTGCGTCGAAGTCATATTCCGCGCCAAAGTCTATGGAGCCTAGCTGGTTTCCGATTTTGGAAGTAGGAACACCTTTAGTGCCATATCCTTTTCCAGTAACGACATGAAAAAAGGTTTCGGCGGGAGACAATTTGAAGTTAGATCCATATGCTGCCTGTTCATTTCCCCAGAAGACCTGGTGGTTAAATCCTCCATAGAGTTTAAGTCGCCAGTCGGCCTTACCTAATCTGATGTATAGGGATTTCTGATGAAAATAACTTTTAGGCCTGGTATCATTGATATAGTAGGTGATTTTGGAGGTTGGGGAGATGCTGTCCAGAATCTGTGTTCTGCCTAGCCAGCCATGTACGAAGTTTCCTTTGAAGGAGAACAGTCCATTGAAAACGGGTATTCTGTAATATTCAGGAATAGAAATATCCAGTTTCGGTACTCCGGCTGCATTTCCGGAAACCGAAAAATTGCCAGAGCTCAATAGGGTATCCCCATTTAATCCCATTACATCCTTCGTTCTGCCAGCTTTGAATTGAAACACCCCAAGTTTCACTTTTGCATACGCGGTGATCAGCTGGAGGTTTGAACCTTTGCCGGCATTGGCTCTTCCTTCAAAACCAAAACCCCAGTCTATCTTTTTTGAGTTCTGATATTCTTTATATGCTCTTCCTATAAAGCCAGCTGATGCGCCTGATAACGGGATCGAGCCAAATTGGTTTGACCGCATCCAGAAAGGAACTACGTCGTTAGTCGTACCAATTACCTGAGCCTCCACTTCATATTTAATGTCAGGCCGCTGTGCGCGAACCTGACCGGAGAACATCAAAATAAATACGGTGCTGAAGAGAGCGTGTTTTACTGGTTGTATGCGGTATATACCCATAGTATCCTTTTTGATTTAACCTTCTGTTGATTTAAATAAAGCGATCTCCGTATGATTCGCTCATTTGCTTTACCACTTCCTTAATCTCCTGTTCCTGGTCTTTCGGATAAATGAGCAAAGCATTGCCGTCATCTACAACAATAAAGTTGTCCAGTCCTCTGATAACAGCAAGTTTGTTGGTATTGATATGTATGATGCTGTTCTGCGTATCTTTGAGATTTATCTGTCTGGCTGCTACTACATTGTTTTCTGAATCTTTATCCGCTGTTTCATGTAATGATGCCCAGGTGCCAAGGTCAGACCATCCGAAGTTTGCCGGAATAGTATAGATGTTATCTGCCTGTTCCATAATGGCGTAGTCTATAGATATGTTTGGAGATCTGGAATAGTTTTCATCAATAAATGCCTGCTCTTCCGGAGTATTATAATACTCCCTGCCACTTTCAAATAAGCGATAGATATCTGGCGTATATTTTTTTAAGGCACTGATGATGGCGCTGGCTTTCCATATAAATATTCCCGCATTCCATAGGTAATTTCCGTCAGATAAATATTCCTGGGCTTTCTGAAGTGAGGGTTTCTCTCTGAACTGTTCGACCTTGTAAATTCCTTCTTCAGTTTCTTTTCCATACTGAATATATCCGTATCCGGTATCTGGTCTGACCGGACTTATTCCCAATGTAACCAGGGCCTCGTGTTTGTTGGTATAAGCCAGTGCAAAGAGCAGACGTTCTATGAAAATGTCCTCGAACAGGATAAAATGATCAGAAGGCGCTACAATCAGATTGGCATCCGGATTAAGGGCTGCTAATTTGAAAGATGCGTAGGCGATGCAGGGTGCGGTATTATTTCTGCTGGGCTCACAGATCAGCTGATCTGGAGAGATTCCTTTTAACTGATCCAGGATGATGTCATTATACTGGCTATTGGTGACAATAAAAATATGATCAGCCGGACATATCTTTAAAAAGCGGTTATAGGTAATTTGCAGGAGTGATTTTCCTGTTCCTAAAATGTCCAGAAATTGTTTTGGAAAGTGGTTGCGGCTTTTCGGCCAGAAGCGGCTTCCGACACCTCCTGCCATAATCAGTACATAGTTATTTTTATCCATGAATCTATCGGTTGCCTATAAAAACTTCATTTTCGATAAGTGTTCTGCCGATACTATTGTAATAATATCCAAGGTCGATCATTTTTTGAAGATCATATAGATTGCGGCCATCGAAGATTACTTTGTTGCTCAGACTTTCTTCCATCTGATCAAAATCAGGATTTCTGAATACGGACCATTCTGTTGCAATGAGCAGGGCGTCTGCACCCTTCAGTGCATCATACTGATCAATTGCATAAGTGATCTTATTGCCGATCAGCTCTTTAACATTTCCCATTCCTTCCGGATCGAATGCGGTAACTGTTGCACCTTTGCTGATCAGGCTATCTATGATGTATAATGCCGGGGCTTCTCTGATATCGTCTGTTTCAGGTTTAAATGCTAGACCCCAGAGTGCAAAATGTTTTCCCTGAAGGTCATTGCCATAGTACTTCAATACTTTGTCAACGAGTACAGTTTTCTGTTTTTCATTTACAGACATTACCGCTTTCAGGATTTGAAAATCATAGGAATTTTCTTCTGCTGATTTTGATAAAGCCTGTACGTCTTTTGGAAAACAGCTGCCCCCATAACCCAGTCCGGGGAAGAGAAAGCGTTTCCCGATCCGCTCATCTGAGCCAATGCCGCGACGGACAGCGTCTACATCAGAACCAACAAGTTCGCAAAGATTCGCGATCTCATTCATAAAGGTAATTTTGGTGGCCAGAAAAGAGTTGGCTGCATATTTGGTTAATTCTGAGGAACGTTCATCCATGAATATAATCGGATTCCCCTGCCTTACGTAAGGTCCATAAAGTTCAGTCATCAGTTTGATAGCCCGCTCGCTTTTTGTTCCAATGACTACGCGGTCTGGTTTCATAAAGTCTTCTACTGCAACACCCTCACGTAAGAATTCAGGATTTGAGATGACATCAACCTCTACACTGGTATTTGCTGCAAAAACAGCCTGTACTTTATCCGCTGTACCTACGGGTACAGTTGATTTGTTGACAATTATTTTGTATTCTGAAACGAGTTTGGAGATGTCTTTTGCTGCACCCAGAATATAAGAAAGGTCTGCGGTTCCATCCTCACCAGGAGGGGTAGGTAGGGCCATAAAGATGATTTGAGCTTCCTTTACCGCCAGGGCCAGGTCTGTAGTAAAGGTCAACCTGTTTTGTGAGATATTTCTTAGAAACAAGGTGTCAAGACCAGGTTCATAAATGGGGATGATCCCATTTTGCATCTTTTCCACTTTGGTTTTATTAATGTCTACACAGATTACATTGTTTCCTGTCTCTGCAAGGCATGTGCCGGTTACTAAACCTACATATCCTGTTCCTATTACCGCGATTTTCATAAGTAGTTCCTTTTTTTTTATTGTAAAACTACCTATCATGAGGTGATAATGTTGCTGTTTTTCTTAAAATACCTATTTGTGGGGACATTTTGAATCTGTATTCGAGCTAGTTTTGGTAAATGTTAAGAGGTTTGTTAGGATGACCCAAATATTTTAGGTTGTTTTTGTAGATGAGGGCTTTTTGCTTACAATTTATTAACGACATCTTAACAACTCAACCCTATTTATCTAATTTCAGATGCAAACACGTTACTTGTACTTGCTCAAATACATCTTGCCCGTTACGGATATCGTAATGCTCAATTTGGTCTATATCCTATCCTATTATCTTACCGAATACCTGGGTAAATCAGTTTCTTATGAACTGTGGCAGCATTACATGGTAGTTTGTAACCTGATGTGGATGTTCAATTCGGTAATCTTCGGTTTATATTCTGATTATGGATCGAGAAGATTAGAGCGTATTTACAGGGGAACCTGGCGCAGTATTGCGCTCCATGGGGTTGGTTTCGCTTTATACCTGCTTTTTTCCAGAGATGTGGAATTTTCAAGAACCTTTCTCGTGGTTTTTTATGCTTTACTTCTGGGGGCATTTGTCCTGAACCGTTTTCTGGGGACTGCCTTCCAGTTTTTGCTGGTGCACCGGTTTAATGTGAATAAGAAAGTAGCCCTGATTGGTGTGAACCCAACTGGTCGTCGTCTGGCCCATTATCTGGACCGTCAGTATAATATCGATTTTTATGGTTACCTGGATGATGGCAGCAGGATTTATGCAGATGAAAATGGAAATCTACCTACCCGGTTTATTTCCAAAATGGTTACTGCAGCATTGAGCGGGGTGAAAGATATCTATGTTTCTTTGGAGCCACACCGGATGTCGGAAGTAAAAACCTTCCTGGAGGTGGCCGATAAACATTGTCTGAGGGTAAAGTTTATCCCGGATATGGAGACCACACTGGCTACACCTTATACCATCAGTTATGTGGGAGATGAATTTCCTGTAATCTCTCTCCGAAAAGAACCCCTGGAAAGTGTCAGTAATCGTTTTAAAAAACGGGCTTTTGATATTGCCTTCAGTTTGGGGGTGATTATTTTCCTGATGAGCTGGTTGTACCCTTTGATTGCAATCCTGATTAAACTGCAAAGTAAAGGGCCTGTCTTGTTTAAACAACTCAGAAGCGGACGGAATGACGAGCCTTTCTGGTGTTATAAATTCAGGAGTATGAGGGTTAACAATGATAGTGATAAGAAACAGGCGACTAAAGACGATGACCGGATTACACCAATCGGAAAGTTCCTGAGAAAATCCAGTCTTGATGAGTTGCCTCAGTTCTTTAATGTGCTATTGGGAAATATGAGTGTAGTTGGTCCCAGGCCACATATGCTTAAGCATACTGAAGAGTATAGGGCGATCATCAACCAGTTTATGGTTCGCCATTTCTTAAAGCCCGGCATTACAGGTTGGGCTCAGGTAAACGGATTCAGGGGAGAGACCAAAGAAGATGGTGCGATGCAGAAAAGAGTACAGCATGATATCTGGTATCTGGAGAACTGGACGGCAATGCTCGAGGTGAAAATTGTCTTCATGACGGTCATCAATATGATCAAAGGAGAAGATAATGCCTATTAACAGCTTAAAACATATATAATTATGAAGAAGATATTAATTACCGGTGGTGCTGGTTTTATTGGCTCGCATGTAGTCAGATTGTTTGTTAAAAGTTATCCGGACTATGAGATTATCAACCTGGATAAGTTAACTTATGCCGGTAATCTGCTCAATCTTACTGATATTGAGCAGTATCCTAACTATAGGTTTATCAAAGGTGATATTACCGATACGGGGTTTATTAATGAACTTTTTCAGGTGGAAAATCCTGATGCAGTGATCCACCTCGCTGCGGAATCTCATGTAGACCGGTCTATCAGTAATCCAATGGAATTTGTGATGACCAATGTGATCGGAACAGTGAGCTTATTGAATGCAGCAAAAGAATGCTGGAAAGGGAATTATCAGGATCATCGCTTTTATCATGTAAGTACAGATGAGGTTTATGGAGCACTAGGGGAAACGGGTATGTTTACTGAGCATACTGCCTATGATCCTCATAGCCCTTACTCTGCATCAAAAGCAAGTTCTGATCACTTTGTTCGTGCTTATCATGATACCTATGGTTTGAATGTTGTGATTTCCAATTGCTCCAATAATTATGGATCCCATCATTTTCCGGAGAAGCTGATTCCGCTGGCGATCAATAATATCAAAAATAATAAGCCTGTTCCTGTGTATGGTAAAGGAGAGAATGTCCGTGACTGGCTTTGGGTTGAAGATCATGCCCGTGCTATTGATACTATTTTTCATAAAGCCAATGCGGGGGATACTTATAATATAGGCGGGCATAATGAGTGGAAAAATATTGACCTCATTCAATTGTTGTGCGGTATTATGGATGAGAAGCTAGGCAGAAAAGACGGAGAATCAGCAGCGCTGATTACTTATGTTACTGATAGGGCAGGACATGATCTGCGTTATGCGATTGACTCAGCTAAGCTTCAGGACAACCTGGGCTGGGTTCCTTCTTTACAATTTGAGGAAGGTCTGAGAAAAACAGTAGATTGGTATCTTGAAAATCAGGAGTGGCTGGAAAATGTCACCTCCGGACATTATCAGGATTACTATAAGCAACAATATGAATATCATGAACAATAAACAAAATATACTTGTTTTTGGAGGCCTTGGTCAGCTAGGTCAGTGTATCAGTAAAGTCTGTATTCAGAGAGGATGGTCTGCTATCCTTTTTCTTGATGAAGTAGAAGGAAATATCCTGGATCCGGAGATTCTGGAAAAACTATTCCAGCAGGAGTCTCCCGAATTTGTTATCAATTGTGCGGCCTATACGGCAGTTGATAAAGCAGAAGATGAAGTTGGGCTTAGTGAAAAAATCAACAAAGATGGTGCTGCCAACCTGGCCAGATGCTGTGAGCAGTTTAACGCTACACTCATTCATATTTCTACTGATTTTGTTTTTGAGGGCAATGTGCCCAAACTTTTAAATGAAGAAGACCTGGCAGAGCCTATAAATGTATATGGTAAAACCAAGCTGGCCGGAGAACAGGAGATTGTCAGCATTTTAAAAGAACATTATATCATTCGTACCAGCTGGTTATATTCAGAATTCGCAAATAATTTTGTGAAGACTATGCTTAAGCTCGGGTTTGAACGCGATGAGCTGAGTGTCATTACAGATCAGGTGGGTACCCCAACTTATGGGGTTGATCTGGCCTCAGCAATATTGGATATCGTTGAATCCGGTAATAAAACATATGGAACCTATCATTACAGTAATGAGGGGGTAACTTCCTGGTATGACTTTGCGAAGGCTATTTTTGACCTTAGCGGAACTGAGGTGAAACTTCATCCGATTCCTGGATCTGCTTATCCGACAAAAGCAGCCCGCCCCGCATTTTCCGTAATGGACAAAACAAAAATTAAACAAACATTTGATCTGGAAATCCCCTATTGGAGAGATAGTCTGATTACGTGTATTAACGCTTTAAAAAAACAATAAATGAAAGGAATTATACTAGCAGGAGGTAGCGGTACCCGTTTACATCCTTTGACCCTGGTGATGAGTAAACAAATGATGCCTGTTTATGATAAACCGATGATTTATTATCCCTTATCTACCTTAATGCTGGCAGGTATTCATGAAATTCTGATCATTTCTACTCCTCATGATCTGCCAAATTTCGAGAAATTACTTGGAGATGGAAGTAAACTAGGCTGTAAATTCTCTTATGCGGTACAGGAAGAGCCAAATGGTCTTGCACAGGCATTTGTAATCGGTGCAGATTTTATCGGGACTGATAAGGTGGCACTCGTACTTGGCGATAATATTTTTTATGGCGATGGGATGGCCAAACTCCTTCAGGGTAGTTCTGACCCTGATGGGGGTGTGGTCTTTGCTTATCCGGTATCTGATCCTGAACGTTATGGAGTTGTTGAATTTGATGAAAATAATCAGGCCATCTCTATTGAAGAGAAACCTTTGCTGCCAAAGTCTGATTATGCTGTTCCGGGACTTTATTTCTATGACAATAGTGTGGTTGAAATTGCAAAGAATATCAAACCTTCTCCAAGGGGAGAATATGAAATCACTGACGTGAATAAGGTTTATCTGGAGCAGGGCAAGCTTAAAGTAGGGGTATTGAGTAGGGGAACGGCCTGGTTAGATACTGGTACTTTTGCTTCGTTGATGCAGGCAGGTCAGTTTGTGCAGGTGATTGAGGAACGTCAGGGACTTAAAATCGGATGTATCGAAGAAGTAGCCTATCGCATGAACTTTATTGATGCTGAGCAGCTCTCGGCAATTGCGACGCCGCTGATTAAAAGTGGCTACGGAGCCTATCTTTTGAAAATGATTAAGCATAAGGAGCCGGTGATGACGGATTAATATAATCGCACTTTAATTTTCTTTATAGGTTAAATATTTTCAATGAAAAAATAAGCCTGATTTTCTGAAATTTCCTAATGTTCTGATTTTATGGACAAAAATGTGGAGTTGTACCCGATTTTGTCCATAAAAGTAACAGTTTTTTTGAAATAAAGTTTCCGATTTTGTTCTGAACTTAATTTTAATAGTGCCAGATCTTTTGAATTTGAATAATCGAAACAAAGAAATACCCTTCTGGTTTTGTAAAAACGATTTATCTAAGCTTTTTTTGACAAAATCCCCAATTATAGGGATGTTTGTTCGGCTTAATTGGATTAGTTTTTGTTGTTAATTAGTCTTAAGAAGTTAAAATTAAGACTCCTTTATTTTTATAAAAAAGGTCATTTTATCTTTAATTTCTTAAAGATTAATTTTTATTCCTAATTTGTTTAATTTCCGATGCTGATCCATTATTTATACGTAATCAAATATGTTTTGCTTCTTTTTGGAGTAGCAATATTCTATTTGATCCCTTTTTTTTCTTATCGTTTTACTTGTCTCTTTAGGGAAAAAATTTCTATTGGTCTGTGTAGACCATAAGGTTGTACTTTGTCGTTTGAATATTGATCAATCAGGTCAGAAATGTTAATTGTGTATGCCAAATATGAATCTAATCAATTTATAGTTTTTTTAATCTAACCCCTATTTCACCATGTCAAAATCATTTCTTATCTCAGTTATCCCGCGAGTCTCCGGCGTAACAAACCATTATTTTGGTTACCAGCTCTTTAATGCCAATTTGTTAATGAAGAATTGTATCTGGTAAGTTCAGCTTACTTTATATTTTTTAGAAAAGATGAAGAAAAACTAAAGACGTTCTCAAATTCATCAGGAACATGATGATGAATCGTTTTTTATTTTTTAATCGTTTAATTAACCTTATGGAATTTATGGAATTTAATAATAACGTCATGAATGCTCCCTGGGACAGGTGTAGCGACTTCTATACACGTTCAGATATGGCTTTACCTAAAGTTGTTTTAGATCAGTTTTTGCCCTCATTTCTTAGTCCAGGGCAGTTTTATTACTACTTAGTTGATTTCTACGGCCAACAGATCAGATATATAGATCCAAGTATTGCTGATATTTTAGGACTTGACCCTGAATCTGCCACGGTAGACAGTATCCTAAGCTGTATCCATCCTGAAGATATCAATTATGTAACCCAGACAGAATCCGCAAGCCTTAGATTTATGTTAAATCAGGTAGGTAAGGATAATCTTAAAAGCTATTACAAAACCACGTATTGTTTTAGGTTCAAGGTTGTTGGCGGCAAATATGAACTATTCCATAACGAGTCCGTTTTTCTTTCTGACGAAGAAACTGGCCGTATCTCACAGGTGCTTCATATTCATACGAATATCAATCACCTTACTGGGGTGAATGACTTTACGCCTTCTTTGATGGGACTAAAAGGAACAGAAAGCGTCTGGCCTGTTAATGTGAATAAAGAATCTGAAAGTAATTCCCTGAACCTGCATTTCAGCAAAAGGGAAATGGAGATCATTAAGTTGATCGCCCTTGGATATAAAAGTGAAGAGATTGCAGAATCGCTATTTATTTCACTTCATACTGTACAATCACACCGTAAAAACATCATTCGGAAATCTGGGGTTAAAACCAGTTCAGAACTGATCAGTTTATGTGTAAAGGAAGGGCTGATTTAGTCCGTTTTTATAGCTAAGGGAAGCAAGAAAAGGCAGGCCTGTTGGCCTGCCTTTTTTAATTAACCTTATGGGTGAAATTTTGGTGAAATTATAAATTGTTCAGACGGGCAATATAAACTGCTCCGTTTTGATTTTTTCCTGGGGTCCTGCCTGCTGACTGGCTATATTTTTTAAGGAATTTCTTTCTTGGCTATGCTGCCGGAATTCAACTGATTTTGGATGACTTTAAATTTATAGTCATCAATGTATTGCTTGACAGGAACATTTATTTGACGTTTAAACAGATTGCTTAAGTGATTTGTTGAGAAGTTGAAATAGATGGATAATGTACTCAGTTTTAAAAATTCCGGTTGTTGAATGTGAGTATGGATATATTCAATCATCGCGACTATCGTATGGCTGTTTGTGGAACCATTCTCTTGTGCCCTTTTCATTTGAAGAGCCTGGCTTTAATTATTGTTATGGTCTCTGCGCGCGCCAGGCAGGTAAGGGTTTTAAATCAGGGACTTTAATTGATTTTTTTGAGTCTCATCTCAAAATTTTTAATCCAGGAAACGCCTTTGTCCGTGGATATTTCCCCAATTTCAAACCAATCTCCCTGATCTAAGGTCAAGGTGAATTTTACCATATATCTGGGGTTATCCATACTCCAGGTATAACCTATATTATCTTTTACCTGAGGTTCGGTATCGGTCATATAGCCCATGCCTGTCATTGCTGTAAACCTGTATTGTTGCTTTAATACGTCGTAGGTCAGGTAGGCCAGGGCATCATGAATTGGCTTCTTACTTTCTTTATCCGTTCCAAAGCCTTCAATCATTAATATTCCCCCATTAAATTTAGACTGTACGGTCTCGGTCTGGTCGAAATAATGTTTTTTTCCATCCTGCATGATCATCCATCCTTCACCTTTCCAGGAGCCTTTGAAAAATTGCAATCCTTTCATCTTTTCCTGTTGAAGGGCAGCAGGCGACTGTCCGAAGACTGAAAATGTACAAATAGTAATAATGCCGATTAGCAACGTTCTGATCATATCGTTTTTTTTAATGAAGGTAAAAAAATGAAAAAAAGAATTCAGTGTAAAAAAACGACATTATACCATTTGCTGATGATCGATCCGGTCTATGTATTTAAAAAAGTCATCCAGCTTATACTGTGCAATGTTTCGGAAAGATTTATAAAAATGAGAAAGGTCTGCATAATTATGATCGATGATCATTTCCTGCTGATTTTGCTGTTTGAAGTAAAGTTGAAGAATTGCATGTCTTAATTTTCTGATTTGAGAAAATTGTTTGAGGCTCATTCCAGTTTCTTTTTTGAAGATTCTTTGTAATTGCCTCAGACTTAGAAACGCCAGGTCCGCGAGGGTGGCCGGTTCAGTTTTTCCATGGTCTGAAATGATGCGATCTACCGTTCTGTTGATTCTTAAGTCAGGTTGGTATTCATATCCGGTTTTTTCGTTTAACAAGGATTTGTTAAAAAGGTCCTCGATATTGATGTCTGAAGAGATAGATTCGAGAATCTGCTGTTGCCAGGGTTGCCAGCTACTTTCCGGGCAGAGCTGGTGTTGGTTCAAAAGATCAGCTTCAGAGATGCTGGAAAGCCATTTCATCTGCCCCGGTTTAATCCTGATACCAGCATAAAAGGTGTCTGGATAAATATCGATGTTGAATTTCGAGGTGGATGAACCTTTAATTACGATGAAATTTTGTTTAAAAGTTGAATTTTTGATGAAAACAAGTTCCGGACAGCCATGAGGAATAACGACATGATGAATGGGTTGAAGGTTGTTTGTTGAGGATGGCGGAATAATGAATTGCCAGTAACATTCAATCTTATTCTGGAGTGAGGGTGCCGGTAGGAATTCTTTATAAATCATGAAATGAGAGGTTAATTAAGACCTCCATAATATAATCATTTGTGCCTGACTTACCTGTGCTTCATTATGCACAGGTAAACAGGACTTTGTTTTCTAACCAAATAGCAGTACAAATATAGTTTATTTAGAATATTTCTAAATAAAAAAATGATATTTATTCAGCTATGATTTTTAGATTGCAAATCCGTTAGTCCAGGTAGTGTAAGAAAGGAGGATGTTTTCTGTTTATTTGCTGATTTTTAGTTACCTGACGCGCAATTCGAGAGCGATAGTTTTTCAGAATTCACATAGTGTTATAATTACACCATGCTGTCTGAATAAATTATCTGTGGAGGGATATCGATTTGATTAAGTTGATGTGATTGATAATGAGTGCTTTATTTGAGATTCTCTAAGGCGGTGCTCTCTTGCAGGTCGTAGTTTTTTGTCAAAAATTAAGTATACTAAATTAATAATTATATATTTGCAACCTCAAAAGGATTTTACCTGTTTTGAACTTTATTACAGGTAATTGGAACTAAAACAGTCCTCCGTTAGTCTTCTAAAAGAAGGTTGTTTTAAACTCAAATCCTCTAGAAAATAGTCAACAAAACAAAAGGCTGGTTTTGAAGACTGCAGAGATTTTATGGTTTTAAATCTTAGGTGGTAATCTGGTTGATTTATCGGGTAGAAATTTAAGAAGAAATCATTTGATTAATTAGACTAAACATGAACTAAAGCCTTAAGCCAAGGTAGAAGGCTTTCTAATTTTAAAGACAACCCAAATGCTAAATTTTGTTCTCTTTGGCCCACCGGGTGCAGGCAAAGGCACTCAATCTCAGAAATTGATCGATCAGTATCAATTGATTCACATTTCAACAGGTGACCTTTTTAGGGCTCACATTAAAAATCAATCACCATTAGGCCAGAGAGTAAGTGAGTTAATTGCGGATGGACAACTAGTTCCTGATGAAATTACCATCGCTATGCTGGAAGAAGAAGTGGATAAAAATCCAGGGGCCAAAGGCTTTATTTTTGATGGATTTCCACGTACTGTTCCTCAGGCAGCTGCTTTGGATGAATTTTTGGAGAGCAAAGGCAGCTCGATTGCAGGTGTCATTGCATTGGATGTTGATCAGGAAGAATTAACCAAACGTATTGCGCAACGTCAGTTGGAGACTGGACGTGTGGATGATCAGGCCGATAAATTGCAAAAACGAATAGACGAGTATTTTAGTAAGACAATTCATGTTTTGCCATATTACGAAGCACAAAACAAATTAAGCAAAGTGAATGGGATCGGTAAGATCGATGATATCTTTGCAGAATTATGTGCAGTAGTAGATAAATATTAGTTTTAATAATAGATTAGGTCCTGATCCGATCAGGATTACAAAAGCCCGGCTTTTAAGTCGGCTTTTTTATTTTAAAAAAAGAAGGTTATGTCGCAAGGTTCAAATTTTGTAGATTATGTTAAAATATGCTGTCGCTCCGGCAAGGGAGGGGCAGGTTCTGCACACTTGCATCGTGATATACGCACTTCTACGGGTGGCCCGGATGGAGGTGATGGTGGACGCGGTGGGCACATCATCCTGAAAGGAAACTCGCAATTCTGGACTTTACTCCATTTGAAATACCGTAAGCATATCATCGCACAGGATGGTCAGCCAGGCTCAAGTGGTACTTCTTCTGGTAAATTTGGTAAAGATGAAATTTTGGATGTACCTCTGGGAACTATTGCTAAAGATGCGGAAACAGGTGAGGTACTTTTTGAAATTACGGAAGATGGAGAAACAAAAATCCTGACGGCAGGTGGCCGTGGTGGATTAGGAAACTGGCACTTTAAAACGCCAACACTTCAAACGCCCCGTTTTGCTCAGCCAGGAGAAGCAGGGAAAGAAGAATGGATGGTATTGGAATTGAAAGTCCTTGCTGACGTTGGCTTGGTTGGTTTTCCAAATGCAGGTAAATCAACGCTACTTTCTGTGCTTTCAGCAGCAAAACCAGAAATTGCAGATTATCCATTTACCACCCTTGTTCCTAACCTGGGGATTGTATCTTACCGTGGCGGTAAATCATTTGTAATGGCTGATATTCCGGGAATTATTGAAGGTGCTTCAAAAGGTAAAGGCCTGGGATATCGCTTTCTACGTCATATTGAAAGAAATTCTGTTTTGTTGTTTATGGTACCTGCGGATACCCATAGAACAATTTCAGAAGAATATGCTATTCTAAAAGCAGAGCTTAAAGATTACAATCCGGAGCTCATGCAAAAACCTCATTTGCTGGCTATTACAAAATCGGATATGCTGGACGAGGAGTTGGTTGAGGAAATGAAGAAAGAGCTCCCTCAAAATATTCCAGCTATCTTTATTTCTTCTGTGGCTCAAAAGGGCTTAACAGAATTGAAAGATATGCTATGGCAATCGATTAATACCGAAGCCTAAAAATTCTTAACGGCCTTTCCTTAGCATTTATATGGTTGAGGAGAGGTCTTTTAGTTTTTTTTGCATACAAATGCTACTCTCTACATTTTCATATTGACCATAGTTAGGGATCACTTCATAACCTACTTTTTGGTAGAGTGTTACTGCTTCTTTTTGTTTATTTCCCGTCTCCAGAATACAGGTTTCGTATTTCAGTTCATTTGCCCAGCTCTCCAGCTGCTCAAGGATCTTTTTCGCAATTCCCTGTCTGCGGAATTCAGGATGAACAAACATCCTTTTAATTTCCATGATTTCTGGTCCATATTCTTTTATCGCGCCACAACCTACAGCATTTCCGTCTATGTATGCTACAATGGCATGTTTTATCGTATCGGTTTTGTTGAATTGTGTAAAAAAAGCATGGTCTTCTCCATTGTTGGCACTTAAGTCCTCATCCAAAAGGGTGATTAATCTCCTGAAATCTAAATGTTCCGGATTTGTTCTGCTAATGTGTATGCTCCTGTTCATGATATGTTAATTTACTAAATGAATCTGGCTTTTTCTATGAAACATCCTGTTTGTAGGGATTAATGTATATCAAATTTAAGTTAAAAATTTTCTGACAAGGAGACTGCAAATGTTAAAATGTGTTAATATTTAGTGATTCCTGTGCTGAGGGGGTGGAATCAATTGGCGCCGGAGATCAGGGCCCGATCTTTGTCTTAAGAAAAATGATGCTTTAATGCAGAGAGACTTGAGGGGTAAAATTATTACCTTTCAGAAAAAATAATACAATATAAATAGATAATTAATGAAAAAGTACTTGGTAATCCTCTTCGTATGCTTCAGCAGCATCGGTTTCGCACAAGAAAAATATTGGCAACAAGAGGTCAGTTATAAGATTGACGTAGCGCTCAATGATCAGACAAAGACCCTTAAAGGTTCAGAACAGATTGTTTATAAAAATAATTCTCCAAGTACACTTGAATTTATTTGGTTTCATATCTGGCCAAATGCTTATAAGCAAGAGTCTACTGCCTTGTTTCAGCAATTGAGAAATGACACCAGCCGGGTAAAGAAAATGGAAAAATATAGCTACGGCAGTATTGATGGTTTAAATTTTAAGGTAAACGGAAAAACCGCTCTTACTGAAGCACATCCCAATCCACAGTATATTGACGTCATTAAGGTGAAGCTGACATCCCCACTGAAGCCAGGAGAGTCGGTGAATATCTCGACGGATTTTAACGTGAAACTTCCTTCTTATTTTTCCAGATCTGGTTTCGCCGATGGAGAATTTATGATTTGCCAGTGGTATCCCAAGCCGGCGGTATTCGATAAGGACGGATGGCATGAGTTTCCTTATCTGGATATGGGAGAATTCTATAGTGAATATGCTTCGTTTAAAGTGAACATCACCCTGCCTTCTGATTATGTAGTTGGCGCAACTGGTGTTTTGCAGAATGAGGAGGAGCTTGCTGCCTATAAAACAATAGGAGCTAAAAATGCGGCCAACAGAGTCGGAACTCCGGTACTCTATCAGACAAAAACTAAAAATGCGACAAAAAAATTAACGTATGAAATCAGTAATGTCCCGGATTTTGCCTGGTTTGCCGCCAAAAACTTTGTTATTCAGTATGATACCGTAAAGCTGGCTTCAGGAAAAATTGTTGACGCTTTCACCTATTACCATAATAAGAAAGAAACGCTATGGAATAATAGTATTGATTATACAAAAGATGCAGTGCAGCATTATAGCAAATGGGTTGGTGAATATGAGTACCCGGTTGTTCAGGTGGTGGAAGGCCCCGCGAATAATTCGAGTGGTGGGATGGAGTATCCGACCATCACTTTAATTACCAGTCCAGATGCTAAAAAAGAAACACTTGATGCGGTAATTGCACACGAAGTTGGACATAACTGGTTTATGAGCATGTTGGGAAGTAATGAAAGAAAGCATACCTGGCTGGATGAAGGTTTGAACAGTTATTTTCAGTTCCGCTATGAAGCTGAAAAATATAGATCTAATTCCTTGTTTGGGGACCATATTCCTGCAGAGGTTAAGCAGTTACCGGAGCAAGAGTTCTCCTCAAAAATTTATCAGGTGATGCTGAACAATATTCCAATGAAATCTGCCATAGAAACACCCGCTGATAAATTTTCCAGCTCAGATGAATATGGTCTCATTTCTTATGTGAAAACCGCTCTTTGGTTACATCTCCTGGAAAATGAAGTGGGAAGAGAAAAAATGGATAAGGCTTTTCAGCATTATTTTAGCTTATGGAAGAATAAACATCCTCAGCCAGAGGATCTGAAAGCCGCATTTGAAGAATCATTGGGTAGTAATTTAGATGCTTATTTTAAATTGTTAAATACCGAAGGAAGCTTTAAATAAGTGCAATTCCTTTAGGAAAACAAAACGACTGTCTTCACCGACAGTCGTTTTGTTTTTATTAGAAGTTTATAGCATGTTTTTTAGCAGCCCTTGTCATGAGGGAAAAATACCTGCGTTATTTTGTTCTGTTAATAAAGGATTCTTTTTTCATCGTTCTTGTACAGATCCATACACTGATCAACATTAAAACTGCGGCAGCCAGAAATGGAGCACCGGAGAATTTAACGGGAGCATTTGGTCTGGTAAACCAGGCAAACAGATTGGTCATTAAGAGTGGGCCTACAATTGTGGTAGCACTCATCAGACTAGTCAATGCCCCTTGTAACTCTCCCTGTTCGTTCTGGGGTACATTGCCCGATATGGTGGCTTGTAAAGCTGGTCCCGCTATTCCACCTAAACAATAAGGAACAAGGAAAGCAAACATCATCCAGCTTTGGTTAGCGAAAGCAAATAGTACCATTCCAAAAGCCGAAAGGCCGAGACCGATATAAATGCTTTTTTCATTACCTAATCGTGGACTGGTGTAGCGGATTAATCCACCCTGTACAAGTGCGACTAATATCCCGGCCGTGGCCAGGGAGATGCCTACCAGGAAGGTATTCCAGTTAAAACGTTCGATATTGATAAAAGTCCAGGTACTTTGCAGGGCATGTCCGGCAATATAGATAAAAATCAAGGCGACAATTAATCCACCTACGCTCTTGTATTTTCTCAGACACATTAATGAACCCATAGGATTGGCTCTTGACCATTCAAAAGGGCGCCTGTGTTCCTTAGATAAAGACTCCGGTAGCACAAAATAACCATATAATACGTTGATCAGCGTTAGAATAGCTGCGGCAACAAAAGGAACCCTGGGGCCCAGCTGGCCTAATAAGCCACCCAAGGCCGGGCCAATGACAAAACCCAAACCAAAAGCAGCACCGATCATACCAAAATTCTGAGCCCTGTTTTCTTTGGTACTGATATCTGCAATATAGGCCGTAGCAGTAGTCATACTCGCTCCAAAAATCCCGGCAATGACTCTTCCGATAAATAACCACCAGATGTTAGGAGCTAAAGCAAGAAAAATATAATCAATGCCAAAGCCGAAGAGAGATAGCAATAAAACGGGTCTTCTTCCATACTGATCACTCAGATTTCCAATGATGGGAGCACAAAGAAACTGCATGATCGCGTAAGCAAACATAAGAAAGCCACTCCATTGAGAAGCCTGACTGATATTGCCATGAATTAATTGTTCTATCAATTGAGGGAATACAGGGATAATCAGACCTATGCCGATGACATCCAATAACATAGTGATGAAAATGAAGCTTAACGCAGCCTTTCGGGAAGAAGCCATAAATTTCTTTGGATTTGAACCCGCAAGTTAATTTTTTAATTTATACATTCCAGCCATTTCATGATTGAATTGAGAGAAATCACGAAAATTGTGAACTAGCTGTTTTATTTTACCAATCCTTTTTTATTTTTGCAGGAAAGCTCAGATAAGCAGCTTGTTAAAAGAAACTAATCCGGGGGGATGAAGGAACAATAAGGTGGTCATTAAGATGTCTGTTTACAGCATCTTAATCCACCTGTTCCAGGAATAGCCGCCTTCTTTCCGTTAATTTTCTTCCAGGTAGTTTTTTAGCGAAGTGCCAATGATAAAAGTCCATCCTGCATAAAAAGAGGAAGGAGCAAAATCAGGATTGTCAGTGGCAAATGTTTCTAAACCTGTATGAGTTAGTTTTAATCTGGTTTTTCCAGCTTCTTCAAACAATTCGAAGGTCAGGGCAGATTCACCAGGAAAGTTTTCGTATTTCCAGGTATAAGTCAGTTTCTTTTCAGGGAGGAGTTCTGTGATTTTGCAGAGATGGAGATACCTCTTATCGTCCTTTGAGCCATAAAACTGGAATTCAAAGCCTATTTCGGGCTTAAAATCTTCTATATCAAAATACCATTTTTTCATTTTTGCATTATTGGTTAATGCATCCCATACACTCGCAACCGGTGCATTCAGAATTCTTTCAAGTACAAGTGGTTCTGTTTTCATGTTGTTGTTGATTTTAAATTCTATGAATTAGACTTGTTTTCCTGACCAAGAAAGGCTTCCAAGGCATCCAGTTTTTGCGACCAGAATGCTTGGTACTTTTCTGCCCATAGAGCTACCTCCTTAATTTTTTTGAGCTGTGGTTCGCAATAGCGTTCTCGGCCATCCTGTCTGATGACTAAAAGTCCGCATTCCATTAATATTTTTATATGCTTGGAAACCGCAGGCCGGCTCATGTCAAAATGGTCCGCTACTGCATTCAGGTTTAATGATTGCTGAGAAATTAAGCTAATAATCTCTCTTCTTGTAGGGTCGGCTATTGCCTGAAAAACATCTCTTCTCAATTTTTAGTTTATATGAAACCGAATGGTTATAAATATAAGCGTAACCATTCGGTTTCCAAATAATTTGAGAACACTTACTTAACGGTCATCTGTTTTTTATTTACTGTATGTGCGCTAAAGTAACCTAAGGCTTTGTTATTAATATTTGAAGGCGGATTTCCAGGAGTGGCTCCACCAGAAGGGCCATTTTGTGATTGCTGGCTCAGGGTATACCAATAAAGGAATATATTTTTATCTATACATTGCATTTCTATATCTACCACATCTCCTGTTTTTAACTGATCCTGATCGTCATTATTGCCGGTGAAAAATAATACACTGGGAACATCATTCCCATCAGTCAGGCGGTCATTCTCTGCATACACCTGTTTGGATTGAATCCCATTTACTTTCATTACAAAACGGTATTGGTTTGCAATACCAGCAGGATCTTTATAGTGTACCTGTGCCTGTTTCTGATCATCATCTCCAAAATTAAAGACTTTTACATCCAGGAAATCAATCCCTACTGCGGCCGGCATGGTAGAAGCTGCAGTATAAACGACATCATTTACTGTTGCCTTGAGCGTATAAATGCGTCCGGGTTCTCCCTTTAATGAGGGAAGGGTATAAGTACCAGGGGCAGTTTCGGAAAAGCTCCAGGAGTGAGCATTGTTATCTGTGACAGTGACTATAGCACCGGTAACCGGCGGATAGGTGTTGTTTTCTGTATAAGGAACTGATTTACTGATTTTAATTACCTGTTGACCCAGCTGATCTGTAATAGTTCCCTCTATCACCAGCTGACCATCTGCATTGTCCAGCTTCACATCAATTACCTTTTCACAGGCGCTTAGTACTATGAATCCGGCGAGAAGTATCGTTATATATTTAATTTGTTTTAACATGATCATTAAAATTTGAAGTTATAGGTTATAGAAGGGATGATGCCGAACAAGCTGGTTTGTACGGCTTCTGTGCGGGTTGGATCATTTTCTTTATCTCTGAATCTGATGGCGTAAGGATTTTTAGTGTTGAGTACATTGTAAATGCTAAATGTCCAGCTGCTCTGGAACCTGCGGGTTTCTTTTGCCTTTAGGGTGGCTCCAATGTCCAGACGTGATGTATTAGGCATCCGATTTGCATTTCTGTCGGTATAATAATAAGTCGTCAGCCCGCCTATATTATATTTGCCTGCAGGATAGGTTACCGAATTTCCGGTGTTAAAGATGTAATTGGCGGAAACGGACCAGCGGTTACTCAGGTTATACATTGCCACTAATGATAAGTCATGTGTGCGGTCCTGTCTGGCAGGGAAATAAGTGCCCTGATTAATACCTTCAAACTGACGTTCTGTTTTCGAAAGGGTATAACTGATCCAGCCGGTTAGTCTGCCTTTGGTTTTCCTTCCATAAAACTCTACGCCATAAGCCCGGCCCTTTCCATATAACAGAAGGGATTCTACTTCTGCATTGGCAGTCAAATCTGCACCATCTTTATAATCGATCTGGTTTTGTAACCATTTGTAATAAACTTCCGCAGAAAACTCATAACCATTGTTTTCGGTGTTTTTAAAGTATCCTAGAGCGATCTGATCTCCAATCTCGGGCCTGATGTTATTGCTGCTCATCACATACTGGTCGGTTGGAGAGCTTGTTCCTGAATTACTAAGGATGTGGATGTTTTGAGTATTACGGTTATAGGAAGCTTTGATTGAATTTTTATCATTGAGCGCATAGCTTGCTGAAAAACGAGGTTCCAGGTTTAGGTAATTTTTGATAAAGTCACCACTTTTATAGGTCTTGGATGAAATAACCTCGGCATTGGTGTTATAAGTGTTGATCTTTCCGGGGCCGAGCAGAGAAAACTGACTTAAGCGCAGGCCGAACAGGAGGTTCCATTTCTCGTTCAGTTTCCACTCGTCCGATAAATAAGCGCCGAACTCCAAGCCATAACGTTTTTCTATAGAGAGTGGATTAATACTTGAATTGCTTGTAGCTGTAATGTCGGAGGGGGTGATTTGATGGTGGATGCCTTGCAGACCGAACCTGAGAATGTGGTTATTGCTAAAATACTGAAAATCCTGTTTAAAGTTTAAATCCCGGATGAGCGATTTCACTTTAGCGTTGCTTTTTTCATCAATCAGTTCAATTGCGTAGCTATAACGATTGTAAATTAAGGAAGTGTTTGAAAACAATCTGTTGCTAAAGATGTGATTGAAACGCATGGTTGCCGTGGTGTTGCCCCAATCATTGGCAAATAGGTCCTTAATCCCAATATTGTCCTGACCAAAATAACCCGAAAGAAACAGCGTGTTTTTGTCGTCAAATTTATAGTTCAGTTTGGCGTTGATGTCATAAAAATTAAGCGTATTCTTTTTTAAGGCGGAGTCGCCAAAAGCTTTGAGCAGGAGATCAATATAGGTTCTTCTGGCGCTGATCATAAAGGAACTTTTATTTTTGACTAAAGGTCCTTCTGCTTTGATGCGTGAAGCAATGAGGCCAAGGCCTCCTTCAATACCAAACTTTTTGTCGTTACCATCCTGCATTTTAACATCGAGCACGGAAGATAGACGGCCACCATATTGTGCCGGCATGCCTCCTTTATACAGGCTAACATCTTTTATCGCGTCGGCATTAAAAGTGGAGAAAAAGCCTAATAAATGAGCTGAGTTGTAAACTGTTGCTTCATCCAGTAAGATCAGGTTTTGATCTGCAGCGCCACCCCGGACAAAAAATCCTGTATTGCCTTCCCCTCCGGATTTTACTCCCGGCAGAAACTGTATGGCTTTTAACACGTCTTTTTCACCCAATAATACAGGTAGGTTGTCCAGATCCTTCATGTTGATTTTATTTAGGCCCATCTGAGGACTTTTTACGTTTTCGTCCTTTAGATCTGTTGCACTAATCTGCACTTCCTGTAGAGTGGAAGCCGGAGCAAGTTCTATGTTGATCGTTAATGATTTATGGAGCGTGATTTTTTGGATGGAACTTTGATAACCACTGTAACTAACAATCAGATTATATTCTCCTGGAGCAGTAGTGATGGAATAAAAACCATAGGCATTTGTAGCCAGGCCAGTATTTTGAGAGGCACTTTGCAGCTTAACCGTTGCCCCGATCAGTGTTTCTCCTGTTGTCCGATCTTTTATGGTACCGCTTACTGTAATGCGTTGTTGAGCAAATAAAATAAGAGGGAAAGAACAGAGGAAGACTAAGAGAGAAATGAATATTATTTTTATGCCGTTTAGATGTTTCATGAGACGAAAATATCTAAACGGCATGCAACCGCCTTGAAAAAAACGATGAACCGTATAGAATACGGGTTCAAATGTTAAAAAAATACACTGACCCGTATTTTAAGCGAATTCAGACCAACAGATTTATAAATCTGTTGGTCTTTTACATTGTTGCATTGATATTTATCCGATGCCAGAGTAAATTGGTATGGATCAAATGATTATTCTGATTACTTAATAAATGATGCTTTTAAGATCAGCTGGAGAATAATTAACAGACTTTAAGGTCTTGTCGTCGTTAGATCTGTAAACCAGGAATAAAGAATCTTCTTCTTTATGGTAGGCATTACATTGATGATTGGTTCTGTAGTGCTGGATTGTTTCATTAGCCTCTTCTTCAGATTTACAGGCCTTGCTCATATTTGAGCGGTGAACCTCATCAAAAAGTGCTTTAAATTTATCTGCCAGTCCAAATTCCAGGATGGCTCCTGCTAATACATATTGCAGGTCACATAGCGCATCTGCGATTTCAACAAGGTTATTTTCCTCGACAGCTTGTTTCAGTTCATTTAACTCTTCAGCGAGAAGAGAAACCCTTAGGTTACACCTTTCTTTAGCTGGTATGCCAGGTACATCTTTGATCGGATGTTTAAATGTTTTATGAAATTCTGCGACCTGGTTTAATGAATTTGTCTCTTGCATGCGTTGTTGATTTAAGATTTTACTTACTGCTTCAGTCAAAATTAATACATTTCAGTGAATATATCAGATGTAGGAATTGGATGAAGAGCAAAGTTCTGATAGATATCTTTAAATGAAAATAGATCATTTCTTATATTTAAAAATGATTAACGCTCCAATTATATATCGTTTACTTTTTATAATGCTCTTCCTTGCAGCATGCAATCCTTTTCCAAAGAAAGATACACATCCGGATTTACCGCTTCTTTCAGAATTGCTTCTTAAAAAGGAGGCGTTCACTAAGGTCTTGGATTATAAAGCGGTGAGCAACATTAGTTTTTTAAAAGATGACCGGATATTAGTACTTCCTGATCATAGTGGTTTACCGTTAAAAATAACAGATGAGGAGGGGGCTATCGTGTTTCAGAAGGTTTATAATTTTAAGAAACCACTTTATCTGGATCAAGAAGGAAATCTGTACTGTAACGATATGAAATATTTTTATCCGGATTATAAAAGAATGACTTATTTTGAAACGGTGGTTATTAATGATAGCCTAAATAATAAGCATGCCGAATTTGAACTGAAAAATCCTGGTAATGATGTTCTAAACCGGGCATTGAATGAAGCTTATGAAAAAGAATTTTTAGAAAAGTATCATTTGGAGCCTTGTGATTTTGTATTGGTCAATGAGGAAAGGTGTGATGTCTTTGAAATCCGGGGTAATCAGCTCGTAGTGAGGCAGGCAGAATTAATAAAGAATGATTTCGCCAAAAAGGAGCAACAGCTGAATCAGTTTGATGAACCAGTTTTGCTCAGATGGGAAAATAGCAGGATGGTTACTCCTGAATACATGTATTACTATCAGATAAACGGGGAACTTAAATTTAAGCTGGAGGAAGTGGATATGCTTAAATTCGGTATCCTGAAAGGAAGGACTTATCTTGATACTCCTTACGGATTATTTAAATTTCAATCCAATAAGCTATAAAAGTAAAAAAGAGGGAGTTTAATCCCTCTTTAATATCCCTTTTTCAATACTTTCTTCGAAAAGCATTTGTGTATGTTCCCAAAGCGTTTGCGAGCCATGTTGCATCCCATTTGTTTTCTTGATCACTGTATCATATTTTACATCAAACTCAACCCAGGTTCCTCCTTCGTTGGAAACATTTTGTAAAACCGGTTCTAACCTGTCCAGTGATTTTGCAAATTTGGCTTCTGGTGTTTGACCTTCTTCAAACTCTTCCCATATGGCAATAAATTCTTCTTTCTGTTGAACAGGCAATATGCCGAAAATTCTTTCTGCAGCTTTTCTTTCTTCTTTAGTATTAGCGTGATTTGCTATTGTATCGTACAAAAAAATATCACCCGAATCAATTTCTACAATGTCATGAATCAACAGCATTTTGACTACTTTTTGAATGTCTACTTTTTCATTGGCATGTTCAGCCAGAACCATGGCCATCATGGCGAGGTGCCAGCTGTGTTCTGCGTCATTTTCGTTTCGCTGACTGTTAAATAGGCGGGTTTTTCGCTGAATGTATTTGAGTTTATCAATTTCGTGGATAAAGGCCAGTTGCTTGGCCAGGTGCTCTAAATTCATGTGATTACATTTGATGTTTAAGCATTACAAAAGTAGCATTTTATCCATTAAGACGGGACTGCCTAAAGCGCGATTTTTGAGGTAAACTTGATTTAATGCTTATTTTTTCTTACCTTTGCGGTGTTTTTAATTTAAACCTTCGCTGTTGTTACGTCGTCTGCGCGTTATTTTCTTAATAAGAAACAGCACAATATCTGTTTAAATGCCTAAGGGAATTACTCCCTGGAATTCATTATTAATGTTTTGTTTAAAGCATTTTTTTACAAGCAGCAATAAAGCGGGCTTGTATTAAACTTTATTATGGTAAAATTCACACAGCTTATAGGCTGTTTAGTGCTATTTATAGCTGTCCCGTTCACTGCAGCTTTAGCCCAGGACTCAATAAGAACAATACCCGGCATCAGGTCGGCGGCCATGTGGTCAGATAAGCCCCAACTCAAGATTGGAGGTGCATTGCGGTTCAATTATAACCTTTCTTCCTGGAAGAAAGAACAAATAAAAAGAGGGGGAGATTTCGGACTCGATATGTTCCGGATTAACGCAGACGCCTCGTATAAAAAACTGGATTTCCATGCTGAATATCGGTTTTATGCCAAATCCTCAGGAGGAAGCTTTTTAAAGGATGGTTATTTAACCTATCATTTCAATGACAGTACCAATCTTGCGATCGGACTGGTTCAGAATCCTTTTGGTAATACTACTTATAACTCTCACAATTGGTTTTTTAACCTGCCTTATTACCTAGGCTTTGAAGATAAAGCTTCTATGGGAATCAGGTTTCACCAACACAGCAAACGCTGGTCTTATGATCTTGCTTTCTTCAAAAATGCGATGGAGCTGGATTTCGGTGATCAAACGGAAATTGATCCTTCCAGGTATTCCAACGATGTAGCCGGTAGAAATAAAGAAATAAATCAGGGAAACCTGAAAATGGAATACCTGCTGTCGGACAATAAACGAATTGGTATCTCCGGAATGCTTGGCGGAGTATACAATATACCTACAGGGCAAATGGGTTCCAGATGGGCTGCGGCGATACATACGGACCTTAGTTTCGGGAAGCTGAACCTAAAACTTCAGTCGATGTATTATCAGTATCATTCGGCGGATTCCGCACAGTATAGGGATGTGCTAAGCCTTGCTGCTTATGGCTCAGCATATGAAGTGGCTACTAAGGCCTATTTACACACAGCTTCATTTGCATATAGCCTACCTGTAAAACTCGGACCGGTAACTGCGGTTACATTTTACGAAAACTATTCTTACATGAATAAACCGCAGAGCGGATTTGCCGATTCTCAGATGAATGTACTTGGGGGGATGGTCACTGCGGGTAATCTTGTGACCTATATAGATTGGGCATCAGGTAGGAATCAACCCTGGTTGGGCCCGGAATGGCAAAATGGGTTGTCGTCGGGCGATTCGGGTTCAAAATGGCACAGCCGGTTTAACATCAATATCGGCTATTATTTTTAACATATAACATATAAAGACATGTCTAAACTTAAGATAGAAGACCTCACACTCATATTCGGAAAGGAAAAAGAAGAGGCCCTTTCATTACTGAAGCAAGGAAAAACCAAAGCGGAGATTCTTAAAGAAACAGGCTGTACTGTAGCGGTAAAGAATGCCAGTTTTGATATTGAACAAGGAGAGTTTTTTGTGATCATGGGGTTATCGGGAAGTGGTAAGTCCAGTTTATTACGTTGCCTGAACCGCTTAATTGAGCCGACATCGGGGAATGTAATCTTAAACCAGCGAAATATCACCAGTCTGGGAGATAAAGAGCTACAGGAAGTCCGCCGTAAAGAAATGGCTATGGTTTTCCAGAATTTTGGGCTGTTACCTCACCGTACAGTTATTGAAAATGTTGCTTTCGGACTGGAATTACAGGATATCCCGCAAAAGGAACGGGAAGAAAAGGCAAAAACAGTGATCGATCTGGTAAGTCTGAATGGTTATGAGAATCAACATACAGGTGAGCTTTCGGGAGGGATGCAACAGCGTGTGGGACTGGCCAGAGCTTTAGCCAATAATCCGGAGATTTTGTTGATGGATGAGGCTTTCTCGGCACTGGATCCGTTAATCCGTACACAAATGCAGGACGAGTTGATCGAATTGCAGGAAAAAATGCACCGCACTATTGTTTTCATTACACATGATCTTGATGAGGCCATTCGCCTGGGAGATCGTATTGCGATTATGAAAGATGGGGAAGTGATACAAATTGGTACCCCTGAGGATATACTGACCAATCCGGCAACGGATTATGTATCCTCATTTGTGGAGAAAGTAGATCGTAAGTCGATCATTACAGCAGCAAGTCTGATGTTTGAAAAACCAACTGTGGCGATTTTGAGAAAAGATGGAGTAGAAGGAAGCCTGCGCAAGATGCGTTCTTCCGGACTGACCTCTTTACCGGCAGTTTCTGTAGATAAACATTTCCTGGGGTTTGTTTACCTGAAAGATATTCTGGAATTGAAAGCCAAAGGTGAACATACCATTGAAAATGCCATCATTAAGGATATTCCGGTGGCCTATCCTGAGACTACGGTAGAGCAGATGCTCCCTTTCATTGCAGAGAATGGAAGAGCAGTTCCGATTGTGGATATACAGACAAATAGGCTGATTGGTATTGTTGCCCAAACCTCTTTACTGATTGAAACAACGGGAGCTAGCTGGGAAAACATTACAGGAAATACAATTGATAACCTTCAAAAAGAAATAATATAGTATGATACATATAGGAACTTATATAGAACAATTTATTAACTGGCTTACACTTCATTTTGGTGTTTTATTCCATGTCATCAAAATTACAGTAGAATCTATCGTGAATTCTGTGGAGTGGATACTGATGTTTCCTCCATTCTATGTTGTGATTGCATTAATTGCTTTTCTGGCCTGGAAAAGAACAGGTTGGGGATTGATGCTGTTTAGCGTGTTTGGGCTAACATTAATTTGGGGGATGGGTTATTGGGGGCAAACCATGGCGACATTGGCATTGATTTTATCAGCTGCTTTTATTGCTTTACTAATGGGAGTTCCCCTGGGGATATGGGCGGCAAAGACACCTATAGCCGGAAAGTTGATCAGACCGGTATTGGATTTGATGCAGACGATGCCAGCCTTTGTATATCTGATCCCGGCAGTACTTTTCTTTGGACTCGGAAAGGTTCCGGGGGCATTTGCTACTGTGATCTTTGCAATGCCTCCGGCGGTACGTTTAACAACACTTGGAATCAGCCAGGTACCAAAGGATATTGTGGAAGCTACTCGCTCTTTCGGTGCAACACCACGTCAGCTGCTTTTTAAAGTAGAATTGCCATTGGCATTGCCTACGATACTCGCGGGAGTAAATCAAACCATTATGATGGCGCTTTCTATGGTAGTGATTTCTGCTATGATTGCAGCTGGTGGATTAGGCGAAGTGGTGCTTAAAGGAATTACACAATTGAAGATAGGTTTAGGTTTTGAGGGGGGAATTGCAGTCGTAATTCTGGCTGTGATTCTTGATCGTATCACTCAGTCTTTCGGGCCAAAGAAAAAGATAAACGCATAAGTTGATCAGCGTATAAATGGATCATTGAACTCATAAAAACAACATACCATGAAAAAATTAATCAGCGGAGTATTAATGGCATTAGCCATTGGAATGCTTTACTCTTGTGTGAATCCGGTAAATGATAAAAAAGTAACGATAGCTTATGTAAACTGGGCGGAAGGAGTAGCGATGACTCATTTGTCTAAAATCTTACTGGAAAAAGAAGGATATAAGGTCGACTTAAAAAATGCAGATGTAGCACCGGTATTCGCAGCCGTTGCAGGAGGGGATGCAGATGTATTTCTGGATACCTGGATGCCGGTAACACATAAGGAATATATAGACAAATTTGGAGCTAAGCTGGAAATGCTGGGAACCAATTTCAAGAGTGCAAGAATCGGTTTTGTGGTTCCTGATTATGTGAAAATCAATAGCATTGAAGAACTGAATGTGAATATGGCGATGTTTGATGGCAAAATAGTGGGTATTGATGCGGGGGCTGGAATCATGAATAAAGCAGAAATTGCGGTTAAAGATTATGGTTTGAAGCTGGAATTGCAATCGGCAAGTGAGGCGGCAATGCTGGCAGTCTTGAAGAAAAGTGTTGATGCAAAACAGCCTGTTGTAATTACGGGGTGGTCGCCACATTATATTTTCAGTACTTATAAACTTAAATTTCTGAACGATCCTAAAGGAATTTTTGGAGCAGTGGAATCCATACAGACTGTGGCTAATAAGGATTTTGTAACCACAAACCCTCAGGTGACGGCTTTTTTTAGAAACTTTCAATTGGATGATGCAGAGCTAGGTTCATTAATGGCTGCTATGGAAAGTAGTAATGATGAGAAAGCAGCAGTTGAAAAATGGCTGGCTGAGCATGCGGAGCTGGAAATGCAAATGAGGTCTTTCCTGAAATCTGAGGACAAGTAGTTATACTTAATTCAAAAAAAAATAGGCCTGGGGGTAATTCTTTTAGGCCATTTTTTTTGTAGATCAGGAAGAATGGTTCTCTCCTGATTGCTTCGTGCCGGATAGGTTATAATTAAAGTTGTAGTTCATTTATTTAATTATTTATTATCAATATTGATTAACTATTAATTATTATTTAATATATTTGAATTACAATATGTTGAGTAATTATGAAAATAAGTGTTGTTACAGTTGTTTTTAATAACGTGGAGTTTATTGAGGAATGTATCTTGTCAATAGCTGCTCAGGACTATCCTTATATAGAATATATCGTAGTGGATGGGGGATCAACGGACGGAACAGTTTCTGTTATCAATAAACACTTGAAGCACATTTCTTATTTCTGTTCGGAAAAAGACGAGGGACTATATGATGCTTTAAATAAAGGTATTGCGCTGAGCACCGGAGAGGTGGTAGGTGTATTACATGCGGACGATTATTTTCCGGATCCGAGCATTCTCAGTGAAGTGGCAAGCTACTTCAAAAAGTATCAGTGCGAGGGAGTCTATGGCAATGTAAACTTTATACAAAGGCGCTGGCCTTCTGAGTTGAGAAGAAAATGGATTTCAAAAGTTTATCAAAGAAAAGACTTCAGGTATGGCTGGATGCCAGCACATCCTTCCCTTTTTTTAAAAAGGACCTTATTCTATTCTTTAGGAGGGTATTCTCTGGATTATGGGACCTGTGCAGATTATGAGCTGATATTGAGGTATTTTTACCGAAACCGTATTGAGGCGGTATTTATGAATAAGGTCCTGGTGAATATGAGGTTGGGTGGATTGAGTAATGGATCTTTCCGGAAAGTAAGCCGGGCAGCAGCTTATGATTATAAGGCTTTGGTTGCCCATAAAATCCCCCATCCTTTTTTCGTACTACTGCTAAAAAAGCTTAGAAAAGTAAGACAGTTTTTTTAATCGGATTCAAATGGAATGCATTGGCTATTTTATCTTTAGTTTCTTGTTGGTCGCATTGTTGATTCCGGTAGTGATTCGCCTTTCCTCACTTTTAAGTCTATATGATCAGGCTGATGTTTATCGGAAAAAACATAATGGTGAGATCTCGAGACTTGGTGGGGTTGCCATCTTTATTGGTTTAATGAGTAGCATTTTATTGTTTCTGGATTGGGGAGGTTTAGATCTGGCTTTTACTTTTGCTTCCTGTATTCTTTTATTCACTCTGGGGCTGAACGATGATATCTGTGGAGTAAGTCCGTTCTTGAAATTTATTGTCCAATTGATATCTGCTCTTGTTCTGTTACTGTACGGCGAGTATGAGGATATTGGGTGGATTCCCTTTTTAAGTGTTTTTCTTTTTGTCCTGCTTAGCAACGCTTTTAATCTGATTGATGGTCTGGATGGTCTGGCCGGAACCATAGGAGTGTTTGTGAATCTTTGCTTTGGTGTGGTGTTGTTTCTTGGTGGCGATCGAGGCATGGCCGCGATTGCTTTTGCGTTGTCGGGATCGCTTACAGGCTTTCTGTTTTATAATTACCCGCCAGCAAAGATATTTATGGGAGATTCCATGGCTATGGTTACTGGTTTGATTTCAGGAGTGATGAGCTTAAGGGTTATTAAAGTGCTAAACACTGGAGAGATTAGCTTTCTTTATTCGGGTTCATCCGCCGCTATCGTGTTTGTTGTATTGATGGTACCTGTTTTTGATTGCCTGAGGGTATTTTTAATCCGGATCTTGCATGGTAAATCACCTTTTGAAGGAGATAGGGGGCATATCCATCACCGTTTGAAATTATTGGGATGTACTGACAGACAGGTTGTCGTGGGCTTACTTTTTTTTAAGATAGGTACGCTGGGACTCACCTTGTTACTGCAACATCTTGGTAGTTTCACGCTGATTTCTTTGCAGCTTTTCATTGCGGGTTTGATTAATGGCCTAATCACTTTTGTGATCCGTAAGACTGCAGACAAAAATTACCGTTTAAGGGATGTTCTGCTTAAGGATACCTTAAATATCAGAGGAAGTTAATCGTTGCGTAATTTTTAATATTCTATCCTGAAATACTACCTCTGCTATAAAGAATATAGGTACTTTTGCGCCGTGATTTATAAGGCCAGAAAGGCATTTGAATGACAATACCAACAAAACAGCAGATAGAAATGAATATAGCAATTAATGGTTTTGGTCGAATTGGCCGTATATTCTTACGAGCGGCAATTGAGAAAAGCATCAATGTTGTTGCCATCAACGATTTAGGTGATCCGGCGGCACTGGCGCACTTATTTAAGTATGATACGGTGCACAGAGGATTTAAAGGAACAGTTGCTTTTGAATCAGATGCCTTAATTATTAATGGAAAGAAAATTTGGGTATTTTCAAAATCTAAGCCTGAAGAACTTCCCTGGAAAGAACTGGAGATTGATTTGGTACTGGAGTCTACTGGTAAATTCATTAGCAGGGCCGGAGCTGGGTTGCATTTGGTAGCTGGTGCTAAGCAGGTATTAATTTCCGCGCCTGCTGCGGATAAGGATATTCCGATGGTTGTACTCGGGGTAAATGATGAGGTAGTAGACTTGAAATCGCCAATACTTTCCAATGCTTCCTGTACCACTAACAACGTAGCGCCAATGGTGAAGATCCTTGATGATAACTGGGGAGTACAGGAAGGTTATATTACTACCGTTCACTCTATGACCGGAGATCAAAATCTGCATGATGGTCCGCATAAAGATTTAAGAAGGGCAAGAGCCGCTTCGGCTTCTATTATTCCTACAAGTACAGGTGCTGCAAAAGCAATTACTAATATCTTTCCTCACCTGGAGGGAAAATTAGGTGGTGCGGGAATCAGAGTTCCGGTATTGAATGGTTCTCTGACGGATTTTACCTGTCTTCTGAAATCTCCGGCAACTATTGAAGAAATTAATGCAGCTTTTAAAAAGTCTTCAGAAGATGAACTGAAAGCTCTGGTGGAATATACGGAAGATCCGATTGTATCCGTTGATATTTTAGATAACCCGCATTCCTGCATCTTTGATGCACAATTAACTTCTATTGTGGGGGATATGGTTAAAGTGGTGGGCTGGTATGATAATGAATCGGGGTACTCTGCCAGATTGGTTGATCTGATTCAAAAAATTGAAAAAGTAAATGGTTAAATATATATCAGCAGGGCAAACGTTGCCTTTGCGTAGTCTGGTGTTAAGAAATGGGCTGCCAGAAGATCAATGTATCTTCCCTCAGGATGAGGTAACAGGAACTTTTCATATCGGTTATTTCGATAAAGATCAGCTGGTGTCGATAGCGACCCTTTTTCCTGAGGATCATCCCGAATATGGTTCAAAGGGTTTCCGGCTGCGTGGAATGGCTTCTGATCCGGTCTTTGCAGGTAAAGGTTACGGTG
Organism: Pedobacter steynii; assembly: GCF_001721645.1. NCBI lineage: Bacteria > Pseudomonadati > Bacteroidota > Sphingobacteriia > Sphingobacteriales > Sphingobacteriaceae > Pedobacter > Pedobacter steynii. Next base: position 2,415,388 of record NZ_CP017141.1, read on the forward strand.
CGGCACTCATAAAATTTGTAATTGATGAGCTGACATCCGCTAATGCTGCTTATATTTGGTGCAATGCACGTAGTTCTGCCGTTGCTTTTTATACTAAGCTTGGCTTTACCATGATCTCCGAAGAGTTTGAAATAGCAGGTGTAGGCCCTCATTTCGATATGATCCGGTTGCTGGATGTAAAATAAAAGACAATAAAGCCATAACTCTAAACAATAACAATAATGAAAACAATAGACCAATGTAATTTCAAAGATAAGAAAGCCTTAATCAGGGTGGATTTTAACGTTCCTTTGGATGCTGACTTTAACATTACAGATGACAAGAGAATGCGTGCGGCATTACCTACCATTACTAAAATCTTGAACGATGGTGGTTCGGTAATTCTAATGTCTCACCTGGGGCGTCCTAAAGGTGGGCCTGAGGATAAATATTCTTTGAAACATATTTTAGGCGATCTTTCCAGGATGCTGGATTTGGAGGTGAAATTTGCGGACGATTGTATCGGTGCACAAGCCGTGGATAAAGCCAAAAATCTGGAGCCGGGACAAGTATTGTTATTGGAGAATCTTCGTTTCTATAAAGAAGAAGAGAAAGGCGACCGCGAGTTTGCAGAAAAGTTGTCCAAACTTGGAAATGTATATGTAAATGATGCTTTTGGTACGGCACATCGTGCGCACGCCTCTACATCAATCATTGCAGAATTTTTCCCTAACGATAAATACTTTGGCTATTTAATGGCTGAAGAATTGAAAAATGCAGAAAAAGTAAATCATGGTGCAGTGAAACCTTTCACTGCAATTATGGGTGGGGCTAAGGTGTCTGATAAGATTTTACTGATTGAAAGTTTATTGGATAAAGTTGATAATCTGATCATCGGAGGAGGAATGGCATATACATTTGCCAAAGCTCAAGGTGGAGAGATCGGTACTTCCCTGCTGGAGGAAGATAGAATGGCACTTTGCCTGGAGTTGTTAGATAAAGCGAAAGCCAAAGGAGTAAATTTATATCTCCCACTTGATACCACTATTGCAGATAAATTTGCAAATGATGCGGAGAAAAAGGATGTGGATACAGGTCATATTCCTGCCGACTGGATGGGATTGGATATTGGTCCGAAAACCGTTGAATTGTTCTCTGAAGTGATTAAGAATTCAAAGACCCTGCTTTGGAATGGCCCGATGGGTGTATTTGAAATGGCTAATTTTGAGCATGGAACCCGTGCAGTTGCAAATGCAGTTGTGTCTGCTACTCAGGATAATGCGGCGTTTTCGCTGATTGGTGGAGGTGACTCTGCTGCGGCAATCGCTAAATTTAATTTGGAAGATAAAGTAAGTTATGTATCTACCGGGGGTGGTGCATTGTTGGAGTATATGGAAGGTAAAGAGTTGCCGGGAGTAAAAGCAATCAATGACTAGTTTTTTTGACTAAATTTAGGACAGGCGTTTCGTTTTTGACGAAACGCCTGTTTTTTTTACCACCTTGATTTAGGCCTTTTTAGCCCTTTAAAGCGGCAAAAATCTTGGTACGAAATATGTTGATAATTTTTTGTGGTAGAATGTGGTAAAAAGTGGTAGAAATATCTATTTTTACCCTACATAAAAAGTGCACATATAAAAATGGTTCAACTGTTAGGAGAATTTGATTGTAAATTGGATGCGAAAGGCCGCTTGATGGTTCCTTCGTCTCTGAAAAAACAATTGCCCAACGTTGAGCAAGAGGGACTTGTGATTAACAGAGGTTTTGAAAAGCACCTGGTAATCTATCCTAAAAAAGTATGGGAGGGAATCGTGGAAGAGTTAAGTAAGTTGAATCCATACGAACAAAAAAACAGAGAATTTATTCGGTATTTTACCCGCGGCGCGACGGAATTGACTCTGGATGCGACTGGAAGGGTGAATTTGCCTAAGTCTTTATTGGAATCTGTAGGCATTGAAATCAGTGCTGAACTGGTATTGGCCTGTCAGTTTGATAAGATCGAAATCTGGTCCAAAAAAGCTTATGATGCTTTGTTTGATAAAGAGCCTGAAAACTTTGCAATGCTTGCAGAAGAAGTGATGGGCAATAAGAACAGGAGGAATGATGGAGAATAATTACCACATCCCTGTAATGTTAAAAGAATGTATCGATGGTTTGAATATCAAACCTGATGGTGTATATGTGGACGTGACCTTTGGTGGTGGCGGACATTCAAGAGAAATCCTGAAGCATTTAGGTAAGGACGGAGTGTTGATCGCCTTCGATCAGGATCCTGATGCCCAAAGGAATAAGATTGATGACCCACGTTTTATTTTTGTAGACCAGAATTTTGCCTTTATTAAAAATAACCTGCGCTTGCTGGGTTATAAAGCAGTAGATGGAATTCTAGCCGACCTTGGCGTTTCTTCTCATCAGTTTGATGTGCCGGAAAGAGGTTTTTCTACCAGGTTCGAATCTGATCTGGATATGCGTATGGATAAACAAGGCGCTTTAACGGCTGCTGAAGTTTTAAATACCTATACAGAAGACAAGCTTCATAAAATTTTCGGAATCTATGGCGAAGTGAAAAATGCTAAATCACTGGCCCGCGCCATTGTTACCGGCCGTGTGGAACAGCCGATTAAAACACTTGCTGATTTTAAAAGAGCTGCAGGTGCACATATTCCGAAAGGAAAAGAGCATAAATATATGGCTCAGGTGTTTCAGGCTTTACGCATTGAGGTCAACGCAGAAATAGAGGTGCTGGAGAATTTTTTAATGCAAACTGCTGATGTGTTGAAAACAGAAGGCCGTTTGGTGGTGATGTCTTACCATTCTCTGGAAGACAGACCAGTTAAAAATTTTATAGCAAAGGGGAAATTTAAAGGTGAGGTGGAAAAAGATTTTTATGGGAACGAACAAAAGCCCTTTAAAATCATCACCCGAAAAGCGGTGATAGCGGATGCTGAAGAGCTGGAACGCAATAGTCGGGCAAGGAGTGCCAAACTCCGGATTGGAGAAAAGCTATGAATAACGAGTTCAGGCATCATATAGAAGAGGAGGATTTGGAACCTGAAGAAATTCAGATCAAGAAACCACGGAGGAAAGAAAGAGAGCCTGAAGGTGAAAAAGCGTTCTTTAAAAAGTTATTTACCGAAGGTGTAGTAACTAAGGAAGCGGCAACAGATATGTTACCGTTTTTACTGTTTTTATCTGTTTTGTGTATGCTGTACATTGCAAACAGCCATATGGCAGTGAAGAACATTAGAAATATTGATAAGTTAAATAAAGAGGTAAAAGAGTTAAGCTGGGAATATAAGTCGCTAAAAGCTGATCTGATGTTCAAAAGCAAATTAACTGAAGTTGCAAAAAAGGTAGATACATTGGGAATTAAGGAATTAACCGAACCTCCTAAAAAAATTGTAATAAACACTAATGAACATTAGAGCAAACATATTATTGCGTGTTTATCTGTCTTTCGGACTGATTGTACTGCTTGCCGTGGCGGTATTGGTCAGACTATGCGATGTACAGTTTGTAGAGGGGCAAAAATGGCGTGCCATGGCCGATAGCCTCTCTACTAAGTATATCAATGTGGAAGCTGCACGTGGAAATATCTATTCATCAGATGGAAGCTTGCTGGCAACTTCTATTCCAGAGTATGAATTGAGGATGGATTTGTTTGCCGGCGGAATAGATGATGATAAGGTGTTCTATGGAAAAGTGGATTCTCTGGCGCTTAAACTATCTCAGTTTTTTAAAGATAAAACGCCTAAAGAGTATTCACGTTACCTGCGTTCAGCAAGACAGGATAGCGCACGTTACTTGCTGATTAAACGTAAAATTGGCTATCAGGAATTGAAAACGATCAGAACATTTCCGTTGTATAACATCGGGAAATATTCAGGTGGTTTAATTGCCGTGCAACAAAACAAAAGAATCAAGCCATTTAAATTCCTGGCTTCCCGGACAATTGGCTATAAAAACGAGAACGTTGCCAATGGAGTAGGACTGGAAGGCGCTTATGGAAACTATATCAATGGTGAAAGTGGTAAAAGGTTAGTTCAGAGAATTGCTGGCGGTGTTTGGATGCCGGTAAATGATGAAGCTGAAGTAGCACCAAAAGAAGGGGCTGATATTATCTCAACCATCGATATCAATATGCAGGATCTTGCTCAAACAGCTTTGGAAAGACAGTTGAAACTTAGTGATGCTGATCATGGAACTGTAATTCTGATGGAAGTGAATACTGGTGAGGTAAGGGCTGTGGCGAATTATACGCGGGTATCTGAAGGTGTTTACGAAGAGAAGTTTAATTATGCAATTGGTGGCAGCCAGGATCCGGGATCTACGTTTAAACTGGCTTCCTATATGGCACTTTTAGAAGATAAAAAAGTCGATACCAATACATTGGTTGAAACTGGTGATGGTTTTTACCGGATTCCAGGACATACGATTAAGGATTCGCATGGTGGAATTGGTACGGTTACGGTGATGAAAGCCTTTGAGCAATCTGCAAATACAGCCATTGCAAAATTGGTGAATATCCATTATAAAGATAATCCTTCCCAGTTTACAGATCATTTGTATGATATCCATATGAATGAGAGGTTGGGCTTGCAAATTCCGGGTGAGACTAAACCGGTAATTAAAAATCCTTCAAACAGGAGCTGGAACAAAAATATGACCCTGCCACAGATGGCTTACGGTTATGAAATGCAGATTACGCCACTTCAGATGCTGACCTTTTATAATGCAGTAGCAAATGATGGAAAATACATTGCGCCAATCTTTGTAAAGGAGATCCGCAGACTCGGAAATCCGATTGAACAGTTTAAAGCGAGAGTGATTAGTGAAAGGATCTGTTCCGAAAAAACAGTAAAAAAATTACAGGCGATGTTAGAGTCGGTTGTGACTAAAGGAACAGGTAAGCTAATGGGCTCTCCGTTTTATAGAGTTGCAGGAAAAACAGGAACAGCACAGGTTGCTGATGGTAATAACGGGTATAAGGCAAAGAGAAGTTATCAGGCTTCTTTCTGTGGTTATTTCCCGGCAGATAAGCCGAAGTACTCCATTATGGTTGCTATCAATGGTCCTAAGAATGGATATTATGGTGCTACAGTAGCAGGGCCGGTATTTAAAGAGATCGCAGACCGCATTTACGCAAGTGATATGCAGATGTATAACAATGTAAAAGACCACTTTGTAGGGAATACGAAAAATCCTGAAGCGAAAGCAGGTCAGAGTAAAGCGGTTAAAAAAGTATATAGTGCTTTAGGGATTAAGTCTCTTTATGCGGCGAAGTCTACGTATTTCAATAGCATTGATACCAATAATGGGGTGGTATACGAAGAGTATAACTCCATCAAAGGGATTATGCCAAACGTAAATGGAATGGGTTTAAAGGATGCGTTGTACCTTTTAGGGAACGTTGGATTGAAAACAAAAGTGATTGGAAGTGGGAAAGTGTTTAGTCAGTCCATCCCTTCAGGAAGTAAAATAGGTAAAGGATTGGCAGTGCAATTAGAATTAAGATAATATGCAGTTACAGGATGTTTTATATGGAATAGCAATAACAAACCTAGTTGGTGTAACCAACAGGGAAGTGACTGCGCTTACTTTTGATTCCCGTCAAATCATTAAGGATGCTGTGTTTTTTGCAATTAAAGGAAGTTTGTCTGATGGACATAAATATATAGCAGATACCATTAATGCAGGTGCATCAGTGGTAGTTTGTGAGCAGATTCCTGAACTTACCCAGGCAGAGGTGACTTATATTCAGGTAGAAAATACCTCGGTAGCCTTAGGGGCAATGACAGCTAATTTTTACCATAACCCATCTTCAAAACTGAAATTGATTGGGATTACAGGTACTAATGGTAAAACGACTATTGCAACAATATTATTTAAATTGTTCCGTGAGCTGGGCTTTAGCGTGGGCTTGATTTCGACTGTTCAAAATCATATTAATGATACAATTATTCCGGCCACACATACCACACCAAATCCAGTTGCCTTAAATGAGCTTTTGCAGGATATGGTGGATGGAGGCTGCGAATATTGCTTTATGGAGGTTAGTTCTCATGCTGTTGTTCAACATCGGATCGAAGGACTAACTTTTGCCGGTGGAGTGTTCTCAAATATTACGCATGATCACCTTGATTTTCATAAGACGTTTGATAACTACATCAAAGCAAAAAAAACATTTTTTGATGGACTTCCGGCTACTGCATTTGCATTGACCAATCTGGATGACAGGAATGGAATGGTGATGTTGCAGAATACCAGAGCTACAAAACAAACTTATGCGTTAAAGCAACTTGCTGATTTTAAAGCAAAGGTTGTAGAGAACAGCTTCAATGGACTGCACCTGGATATTGATCATTCAGATGTATTCTTCAAATTGGTGGGTTCTTTTAATGCTTATAATCTGTTGGCAGTGTATGGGACAGCAGTATTGTTAGGTCAGGATAAGCTGGCTGTATTGACTGCTTTAAGTAACCTGACCGGCGCAGAGGGAAGATTTGATTACATCACCTCCAGTCAGAATATTATAGGAATTGTGGATTATGCACATACTCCGGATGCAGTTCAGAATGTGCTCAGCACAATTCAGGATATTAGAAAAGGCACAGAACAAGTGATTACCATCATCGGGTGTGGTGGTGACAGAGATAAAACAAAACGGCCGGTAATGGCTCAGGTGGCCTGCGACTGGAGTGATAAGGTGATCCTGACTTCGGATAATCCGAGATCAGAGAATCCGCAGACAATTGTAGAGGAAATGGAAAAGGGCGTGTCGCCAACCAATAAACGTAAGACGTTGAGTATAGTGGATAGAAGAGAGGCGATAAAAACGGCTTGTCATTTAGCGAGACCAGGAGATATCATCCTGCTTGCCGGAAAAGGTCATGAGAAGTATCAGGAAATCAATGGTGTAAGGTATCATTTTGATGATAAGGAAATATTAACGGAACAACTAAACTTAATCAGCTAATGTTATACTACCTGTTTGAATATTTAAATCAGCATTACGATTTCCCTGGATTGAGGTTGTTTCAGTACATCACTTTCCGTACTTCATTAGCGGTAATTATTTCTTTGATCATTACTACAGTATATGGTCGCAGGATTATTGATTATCTGCAAAAAATGCAGGTAGGTGAGACCGTGAGAAATTTGGGGCTGGAAGGACAAATGCAAAAACAAGGAACGCCAACAATGGGTGGAATCATGATTCTTTTGGGAATTCTGGTGCCTACACTTTTATTGGCGAATCTTTCTAATATTTATGTGTTGCTAATGATCATCACCACCGTATGGATGGGGATTATCGGTTTTGTGGATGATTATATCAAGGTCTTTAAGAAAAATAAAGAAGGCTTAGCCGGAAGGTTTAAGATTGTCGGGCAGGTTGGTCTGGCTTTAATCATTGGATGGACGATGTATTTCAATCCAAATATTGTGGTGAGACAAACGGTAGATGAATCCGGAATCTCAAAAACCACGGCCCCAATGGTATTGAGGCAAAAAGGAGAAAGCTTTTACTATACTCAGGATGTGAAATCTACCCTGACAAATGTGCCTTTCTATAAAAATAATGAGTTTGATTATGCTAAAGTCCTTAAGTTCCTGGGTGATGGCTATGAGAAATATGCGGTATTTGTATTCCTGTTGTTTGTGGTGATTATCGTAACCGCGGTCTCCAACGGAGCGAATATTACAGATGGGATTGACGGCCTGGCAACAGGTACTTCGGCCATTATCGGACTTACACTGGGCTTATTGGCTTATGTATCCGGTAATACCGTGATCGCTGATTACCTGAATATCATGTATATTCCTAACTCGGGAGAGCTGATGATTTTTGCAGGTGCTTTTGTGGGTGCGTGTGTTGGCTTTTTATGGTACAACTCCTATCCTGCACAGGTGTTTATGGGAGATACCGGAAGTCTTGCCATCGGAGGGATCATCGCCGCATTCGCAATTATGATTCGTAAAGAATTGTTAATCCCGGTTTTATGCGGTGTATTCCTGATAGAAAACCTATCGGTAATTATCCAGGTGAGCTATTTTAAATATACCAAAAAACGTTTTGGAGAAGGTAGAAGGGTGTTCCTAATGTCTCCTTTACACCATCACTATCAGAAAAAAGGATACCATGAGGCTAAGATCGTTACCCGTTTCTGGATCATTGGAATTCTACTGGCTATTATTACCATCATCACTTTAAAACTAAGATAATGGAAAATAAAAGGATAGTTGTTTTAGGTGCCGGTGAAAGCGGTGTAGGTGCAGCAATGCTAGCGCAGAAACATGGATTTGATGTTTTTGTGTCTGACTTTGGCGCCATAGCTTCTCAGTATAAAGAGCGTTTGCAGGAGCTGAATATCTCATTTGAAGAAAAACAACATACCCTAACGGAGATCTTAAGTGCTGCAGAAGTGATTAAGAGCCCGGGAATCCCTGATGCTGCTCCGGTCATTGTAGCGTTAAAAAAGAAAGGAACCCCCGTAATTTCTGAGATTGAGTTTGCGAAGAGGTATACCGACGCCAAAACGATCTGTATTACAGGTTCTAATGGGAAAACAACGACGAGTATGCTGACTTATCATATTCTAAAAAAGGCAGGTTTGCATGTTGGGCTGGCAGGAAATATAGGAAATAGCTTTGCGGCTTTGGTAGCTACAGCTGATTTTGATTGGTATGTACTGGAAATATCGAGCTTTATGTTGGATGATATGTATGATTTCAGAGCGGATATAGCTGTTTTATTAAACATTACTCCGGATCATCTGGACCGATATGACTACAAATTAGGAAACTATGCTGCATCGAAAATGCGCATTGCCCAAAATCAGGGTAGTAATGATACCTTCATCTATTGTGCCGATGATGAAGAGACGATAAAGGCAATGAAACACATCAGGTTTAATTCAAAAATGTACCCCTTTTCTATTCGAAAACAAATCGAAGAAGGAGCATACCTGGAAAGTAACAACATGCATATCAATATAAACCATAAAGACCCATTAACCATGTCCATCATAGAACTAGCGTTACAAGGCAAGCATAATATTTATAACTCTATGGCCTCTGGCATAGTGGCAAAGGTATTAGAGATCAGGAATGCTACCATTCGCGAGAGTATGGGGGATTTCAGAAATATTGAACACAGATTGGAGCATGTGGCCAAGATCTCGGGTGTGGAGTATATCAACGATTCTAAGGCAACGAATGTAAATTCTACCTGGTATGCCCTGGAAAGTGTGAATACGGATGTAATTCTGATCATGGGTGGCGTGGATAAAGGAAATGATTACGATATGCTGAAGGATTTGGTCCGCCAGAAAGTAAGGGCGATCATTTGCCTTGGAAAAGATAATAAGAGGATTCATGAGGCTTTTGAAGATGATGTGGAAGTGATTGTAAATACTTTTTCTGCAAATGAAGCGGTTCAGGTTTCTTATCATCTGGCTAAAAAGGGAGAAACGGTATTGTTATCTCCGGCCTGTGCAAGTTTTGACCTGTTCAAGAATTATGAAGACCGAGGCAATCAATTTAAGATGGCTGTGAAAGAATTATAGATTATGATCGCAATAAATAAGATTTTAGACAAAACAAAAGGAGATCGCTGGATATGGCTGATCATTATCCTTTTGTCTCTGATCTCTATACTTACCGTGTATAGTGCTACAGGAACCTATGCTTATAAAGTTGGTAAAACAGTGGAGAAAGTTTTATTAACCAAGCATTTGATTTTTGTAATTATCGGGGTAGGAATGATCTATGTTGCGCATTTATTGGATTACAAATATTACGCAGGGATATCAAAGATCCTGATGATCATTACAATTCCATTATTGTTTTATACCGCAATATTCGGAGCGAGCATCAATGAAGCATCCCGTTGGGTCAAGATTCCTGTTATCGGATTAACTTTCCAAACTTCCGATTTGGCGAAACTGGCTCTGATTACTTTCCTGGCAAGAATGCTGACAAAAAAACAGGAAAATATTAAGGATGTTAAAGAGGCCTTTATCCCAATCATGGGGTCGGTATGTGTGGTTTTCGCATTGATTGCATGGGCGAATTTATCCACTGCAATTATGCTTTTTGGTGTAAGTATCCTTTTGTTGATCATTGGAAGAATTAGTATTAAACAGATCTCTATTGTATGTGCAGGAGGAGCTGTGTTGTTGCTGTTAATTGTATTCTTAGGTCCGAGATCAGGCACTTATAAATCCAGGGTAAATGCTTTCTTGCATCCAGAGAAGCAGAATTCAGATAAAACATATCAGGCGGACCAATCTAAAATAGCGTTGGCGACCGGCGGTGTTTTTGGAAAAGGCCCGGGAAATAGTACTCAAAGAAATTTCTTACCCCATCCATATTCTGACTTTATTTTCGCAATTATCGTAGAAGAATATGGTTTGATGGGAGCAATAACAGTGATTGTATTGTATCTGGTCTTACTCTATCGATGTGTCCGGATTGTAACCCAAAGCCCGAAGGCTTTTGGGGCTTTGCTGGCGGCGGGCCTAAGTTTTAGTCTCACTATCCAGGCTTTTGCTAATATGGCAGTAGCTGTAGGATTGGGTCCGGTAACAGGGGTTCCATTACCACTGGTAAGTATGGGAGGAACATCGATGATCTTTACCAGTATCGCATTCGGAATTATTCTGAGTGTGAGCAGAGATGTAGAAGAAAAAGGCAGTAAAAAAGTAGTAGTAGGTGAAATACCTGCTATGGCATAATATAAGATGAAGAGAGCAACGAGGATAATTATTTCAGGTGGTGGTACCGGCGGACATATATTTCCGGCGATATCAATAGCTAATGCTTTAAAACGCATGGAGCCGGGCTGTGAAATTTTATTTGTCGGGGCTACAGGTAGAATGGAAATGGAAAAAGTTCCCGCTGCCGGATATAAGATTATTGGTTTAAACATCAGCGGTATACAAAGAGGCTCCATAGCGAAAAATTTAAGTTTGCCATTTAAATTGCTTGGAAGCATGCGTAAGGCCTTGCAGTTAATTGCTGATTTTAAACCTGATGTGGTGGTTGGTGTTGGGGGGTATGCTTCTGGTCCGATCTTGTTTGCAGCATCATTGAAAAATGTTCCGTATCTGATTCAGGAGCAGAATTCTTATGCAGGGATTACGAATAAATGGCTGGGTAAAAAAGCGGCCAGAATTTGTGTGGCTTTTGATGATATGGACCAGTTTTTTCCAACGGGAAATATCCTTAAAACAGGAAACCCTGTGAGGAAAGATGTGGTTGACATTGCGCAGAAGCATCATGCTGGCGCAGAGTTGCTGAAGCTGGATCCGTTAAAGAAAACGATCCTGGTAACAGGCGGGAGTCTGGGGGCCGGAACCTTAAATAAAAGTATTGAAAAGCACCTTCAGGAATTAATTGATGCAGATGTGCAGGTGATCTGGCAAACCGGTAAATTTTATTATAAAGGAATTGTTGAGCGACTGGGGCTTGATTTTCATCCCAACATCAGAATCCTGGAATTTCTAAATAAAATGGATATGGCTTATGCGGCGGCTGATCTGATCATTTCAAGAGCCGGAGCAGGTACGATTGCAGAGCTTTGTTTGATAAAAAAGCCGGTTATTCTGGTGCCTTCCCCAAATGTGGCTGAAGATCACCAGACAAAAAATGCAATGGCATTGGTGAAGTATAATGCAGCATTGTTAATTGCCGACCGCTCTGCGGAGGATACTTTGGTGAGAGAGGCTTTGAGTTTATTAAAAGATAAGGAACGCGGTAAAATGTTTTCTGAAAATATAGGAAAGATGGCTTTGCCTGATTCGGATAATATAATTGCAGAACAGGTAATGATTTTAGCAGGGAAAGGAGGTCACGATGGAGTTAGAAACGATTAAACGAATTTATTTTGTGGGGATTGGTGGGATTGGTATGAGTGCACTTGCCCGCTATTTCAAGAATCGTGGCTGTGTGGTTTGTGGTTATGATAAAACCAGAACGAATCTCACTATTGCTTTAGAGAATGAAGGGATCCCGGTTTCTTATGTGGATGAAGCGGCTGAATTGCCGGCTGATTTTGCAAAACATGATGTGGATACACTGATTGTATATACCCCGGCGATTCCAAAAAACAGTGCTTTGCTAAACCATTTCAGGGAAGGTGATTTTGTGTTGAAAAAACGTTCTGAAGTACTTGGGATTATTAGTAAAGGTCAGTTCTGTATCGCAGTTGCAGGGACACATGGAAAGACGACGACTTCTTCTATCATTGCTCATGTATTAACAGATACTGGTTTTGGATGTACCGCTTTTTTAGGTGGGATAGCGACAAATTATGATAGCAACTTTTTACTGGGAGATAATCATGTGGTTGTGGTAGAGGCTGACGAGTATGACAGGTCATTTCTGACTCTGCATCCTGATCTTTCTGTAATTACTTCTATGGATGCCGATCACCTGGACATATACGGTGATGCTGGACAACTGGAAGAATCATTTCGCCTGTTTGCCGGACAGCTCAAACCGGAAGGAACCTTGTTTGTGAAATCAGGATTGCCTTTGCAGGGAGGCGTAACTTACAGTGCAGGGCAGTCTTCTGTCATTAAAGGACAGAATATCCGTGTGGAAGGCTCTAAGTTCGTGTTTGATTATTCTGATGGAGACACGATGATTACGGATTTTCAGCTGATGCTGCCAGGAAGACATAATGTCGAAAATGCAGTCGCGGCCATTGCAGTGGCCTTAAAGCTGGGCATTGATACGGATAAAATAAAGGTCGCTATTGCGAATTTTAAAGGAGTAAAAAGGAGATTTGAATATATAGTTAACGGAGATGGTCATATTTATATTGATGATTATGCTCATCATCCGGAAGAATTAAGGGCTTGTTTTGATGCAGTCAGACAGCTGTATCCGGAGAAGAAGTTGACCGTGATTTTTCAGCCGCATCTGTTCACACGGACCCGTGATTTTGCAGATGATTTCGCAAAAATATTGAGTACGGTGGATGAGCTGGTTTTGCTTGAAATTTATCCTGCCAGAGAATTGCCATTGGAAGGAATCGACGCTGCCTTTTTACTAAATAAAATCAGTCTTAAAAATAAAGAGATCATTGCTAAAGGCCTCGTGCCGGAATATATTAAAAATAAAAAACCTGAGCTGTTGTTAACAGTGGGCGCAGGTGATATAGATACGTTAATACAACCACTTAAAGCTAGTTTCACTAATGTTTAAAGACATCAATTGGAAATCGGTATTTAACAAGTTTGCTTGGATATTTTGTCTAGGTGGATTGGTGGTGCTTATGAGTTTTGTAAGCAGCAAAAAGAGTACGGTTGCGATTACTAATGTCAAGATATTAATTCCAGGTGCGGATAACTTTATTGAAAGAGAAGAAATTGATGCGGTTTTAAAACAAAGTCAGGGCTCTTTAATCGGGCGTAAACTGGAGCAGATTAATCTTCAGGACATCGAGAAAAAAATTAAGTCCAATCCTTATATCGCTCTGGCTACAGTGTATGCGGATATGGATGGAGTAATTCATATTGAAATTAAGCAACGTCAGCCGATTTTAAGGGTGATTAATGCGAATGGTCAGGACTATTATATTGATCGGAATGGGTTGAAAATGCCGGTATCTCCAAATTTTACAGCTAATGTATTGGTGGCCAATGGGAATGTTATGGAGCATTTTACCGGGAGGGTAGATACATTAATCACTAAACTGGCCAGGGATTTGTATGAGACTTCATTATTTATTAAGAAAGATACTTTGTGGGATGCACAAATCGAACAGTTGTTTGTAAATGATAAAGCTGATATCGAGTTGATCCCAAGGGTAGGTAATCAACGCATCATTCTCGGTTCTGCAGACTCTTTACAGGTGAAAATGAGAAACCTGCTTGCTTTTTATAAGCAGGCAATGCCTAAGGTTGGGTGGGATACTTATAAAACAATTAATGTAAAGTATACCAATCAGGTGGTGTGCGTGAAAAATAAACCAGATTCTGTTATCGTCAACGGAGTTAAAAGACCTAAAATTGTTGATACACTGAAGGCGAATAAAGGAGTAGTTGATAAACTGGTGATGCAGCAAATTGCCATGGAAATGAAAAATGATGGAGACGATCCTGATCTGCCTGATGGAGCAGTAGTGCCTCCACCAAAAAAAACAGTTAAGTCAGTAGCAAGTTTAAACCCGGTAACGGCAAAGACCTCTAAAGCTGCAACCGCTAAAGCGGTAAAGAAAAAAGTTGCCTTGCCTGTAAAGAAGGCAACAGTAAAACCACCGGTTAAACCGGTAGCAAAAAAGACGGCTAAACCCTCGACAACAAAAACGGTAAAAAGCACGGTTAAGAAGCCTGTAGCAAAAGACAATAGTAAAACAGATACCAAGAAGAACAAATAGTATAAAACTCAACAAATCGATATAGTTATGGGCAAAGAAAAATCTATCGTGCAGTCTCCAATCGTAGTAGGATTGGATATTGGTACTACAAAGATCTGCGTGATCGTAGGCCGGCGCACGCAGCACTCAAAAATAGAAGTACTGGGCATAGGGAAAGCGGAGTCTGCCGGGGTTACCCGTGGGGTAGTTTCCAACATCCAGAAAACGGTGCAGGGAATCGCACAGGCCGTGGAAGTGGCCAGTGGGCAATCGAATGTAGAAATCCGCGTGGTAAACGTTGGTATTGCTGGTCAGCATATCAAGAGTTTGCAGCATCGTGGAATCCTGACGAGGAGAGAGCTGAACAATGAAATCGGTAAAAAAGATATAGACAAATTAATTGATGATATGTTCAAACTGGTTATGCCCCCGGGAGAAGAAATCATTCATGTTTTGCCTCAGGAATTTACCATTGATAACGAGCCCGGAGTAAAAGATCCTATCGGAATGGCAGGAGTGCGTTTAGAAGCAAACTTTCATATCATTTCAGGACAGGTTACTGCTGTCAAGAATATCATGAGATGTGTAACCAATGCCGGGTTACAAACTCAGGAATTAATTTTGGAGCCTCTTGCTTCTTCTGAATCGGTGTTGAGCGAGGAAGAGAAGGAAGCGGGTATCGCTTTAGTGGATATCGGTGGTGGTACTACTGATATTGCTATTTTTCATGAAGGTATTATCCGCCATACTGCTGTCATCCCATTTGGAGGTAACAGTGTTACGGAAGATATTCGCGAAGGTTGTTCTGTAATGAGAAACCAGGCTGAACTGTTGAAGACCCGTTTCGGTTCTGCCCTGGCGGAAGAAAATAAAGAGAATGAAATTATTTGTGTTCCCGGACTAAGAGGAAGAGAACCAAAAGAGATTTCTGTGAAAAATTTAGCTTATGTGATCCAGGCCCGTATGGAAGAAATCATTGAGCATGTTTATTATGAAATCAAATCGTCTGGTTATGAGAAAAAATTAATCGGTGGTGTGGTTATTACTGGTGGTGGCGCTTTGCTGAAACATCTTTCTCAATTGGTAGAATATGTGACTGGTTTAGATTGCCGTGTTGGCTATCCGAATGAGCATTTGTCGAAATACGAGGACATGCCGAAGACGATTTATGATGATCTGAAAAGCCCGATGTATGCAACGAGTGTGGGACTATTGATCAAAGGAATCCAGAAAGCCGAAGAGTTGATTGAAGAAATGAAACAACCTGGAGTATATGTGGAAAAACCTAAGGATGGTAAAGACAAAACCAAGAATTCAGGTGGTGGCTTGTTTGATAAGCTGTTAGCGAAGGCTAAGGATTTTGTTAAAGACGATATGAACGTAAGTGACGAAGATTATATTAAATCATAATATTTATCCACAATAAACGATTTTTCCACATTTTAAACACTTGTGGGAAACGCCTGTTAAAAAGTGTGTATTATTACATAGGTAGATGAACAGGAAAAACGAATTTTTAAATAACTGATTCATAAAGATATGCAGTTCGAAATGTTAAAAGATAAGTCATCAATCATCAAGGTAATTGGTGTTGGTGGCGGTGGTGGTAATGCGGTAAACCATATGTACCGTCAGGGAATTACAGGAGTAGACTTTATTATTTGTAATACAGATGCGCAAGCATTGGAGTTTAGTCCGATCCCTAATAAAGTGCAATTGGGCGCAAGCCTAACGGAAGGAATGGGTGCAGGCTCAATCCCCGAGGTTGGAAAAAATTCTGCTATTGAAAATATAGATGACATCAAACAAATGCTGGGAAGCACCACTAAGATGTTGTTTATAACAGCCGGAATGGGGGGTGGTACCGGAACTGGTGCAAGCCCGATCATTGCAAAAGCAGCTAAAGAATTAGACATATTAACAGTGGCTATCGTGACTACGCCTTTTGCTTTTGAAGGTAAGAGACGTAAGATGCAGGCCAATGATGGTTTAGATGAGCTGAAGAAATATGTGGATTCGTACCTGGTAATTTCGAACGACAGGTTACGTGAGATCTTTGGTAACCTTACCCTGGGATCTGCTTTCGCACAGGCCGACGATATCTTAACTACTGCCGCAAAAGGAATTGCTGAAATCATTACTGTACCGGGATATATCAACGTGGATTTTAAAGATGTGCGTACCGTGATGAAAGACAGCGGTGTATCTATCATGGGTAGTTTTGCCTGTGATGGTGAAAACAGAGCTTTAAATGCTGTGGAGGGTGCTTTAGCTTCTCCGTTATTGAAAGATAATGAGATTGAAGGTGCCAGATATATTTTGTTAAATATCAGTTCAGGGTTACGTGAAGTAACGATGGATGAGGTAACTATCATTACTGATTATATTCAGGATAAAGCAGGTCTTTCTGCAGACCTGATCTGGGGTAACTGTATTGATGAAAACCTGGAAGATAAATTATCGGTAACGATTATTGCTACAGGATTCCAGACTACGGAGCAACGTGATGAAGAGAAAAAAAATGTAAAAAAGATTTCTTTGCTCACGCCTGAGGAGGCTCCACTGGTAAAACCTATAGAAGCAGTGAACTCTTTTATTGCACCTAAACCTGAAGCGGTTTCAAACGAGCCGGTCATGAAGGCAAAGGAAGAAATTAAGCAATCTGATCTTTTTGGTGACCTTTACGGAAACAATAAAAGAAAAATGGAAGATCCTGAAAACGGGATCGTAAGACATACTCTGGTGGAAGAAGAAGCTTCGGCATCTGAAAGTCAGGAACCTGCTTTTGAATTTGAAATCAAAGTTGCAGAGACTGATTTTGTATTTGAAAAACCAGAAGCAGTATTTAATAATGATGTTGAGCCCCTGAAGCAGGAAGTGCAGGAGACGGGTGCTGATGATGATAAAAGCGATGAATCTATTGAAGATCAGCTGAAAAAATCTAAAGAGAGAATTTTAAGGTTGAAAGACCTGAGTATGAAACTGAGAACCAGCAATGGTTTACAGGAATTAGAGAATGAACCTGCTTACAAACGTAAACAGATGCAATTGCAGCAAGTTCAGCATTCTTCTGAATCTCAGGTTTCAAGGTTTACTTTGAGTAATGATGAGGACGGATCTACAGAGATCAGACCTAACAATTCATTCTTACATGATAATGTTGACTAATAAATGATCTGAATATTTTAAAAAGCCTTAGCAATTTCTTTGCTGAGGCTTTTTTGGCATAATAATCGTACGTTGTGCCTATAAACAGGGATAATTGCTATTAAAGCATAATAACCTTAAATTTGCAAAAAATAAGATATATAATTTAAATAGATACACATTGGATATTTTTGATAAAGTAGCAAAGCGCATGGGCCCGATTGGTCAGCACCAAAAATGGTCACATGGATATTTCTCTTTTCCTAAATTAGAAGGAGATATCGCGCCTCACATGAATTTTCGTGGGAAAGAACATTTAGTTTGGAGTTTAAACAATTATTTAGGCTTAGCGAACCATCCGGAAGTAAGGAAAGCAGATCAGCAGGGAGCAACGGATTTTGGTATGGCTTATCCTATGGGTGCCAGGATGATGTCGGGAAACTCTAAGTACCATGAACAAATGGAGCAGGAACTTGCCACTTTTGTTGGAAAACCGGATGCCTTTTTGTTAAACTATGGCTATCAGGGAATGGTATCGATCATTGACTGCCTGGTAGACAGAAATGACGTTATCGTTTACGATGCAGAGTCTCATGCCTGTATCATAGATGGCTTACGTTTGCATATGGGAAAACGTTTTGTATATCAGCATAATGATATTGAGAGTGCCCGTAAGCAACTGGAGCGTGCTACTAAATTAGTAGAGCAAACCGGTGGGGGAATCCTTTTAATTACTGAAGGTGTTTTTGGAATGTCAGGGGCACAGGGTAAATTAAAAGAACTGATTGAATTAAAAAAAGATTTTGATTTCCGTCTGTTGATCGATGATGCACATGGTTTTGGCACTATGGGACCAACGGGAGCAGGTACCCATGAAGCACAGGATTGTATTGATGGAGTAGATATATATTTTGGTACTTTTGCCAAGTCTATGGCTGGAATTGGTGCTTTCGTTGCTTCTACTGAGGAATTAACGAATTTTTTCCGTTATAACATGCGTTCACAGACTTTTGCAAAAGCTTTACCAATGCCAATGGTAATTGGCTTGCTGAAACGCCTGGAACTGCTTAAAAATAGTCCTGAATTAAGAGAACGGTTGTGGAATATAGCGACTACCCTTCAAAAAGGTCTTAGAGCACGGGGATTCGATTTAGGAGTAACTAATACAATGGTAACACCTGTATTCTTAAAAGGCGAATTATTGGAAGCTACTGCATTAACGATGGACCTTCGTGAGAACTACGGCATCTTCTGTTCAATTGTAGTGTATCCGGTGATCCCTAAGGGACTAATTGAGTTAAGATTGATCCCAACTGCCGTGCATACTCTGGAAGATGTACAGCGTACATTAGATGCCTTCAGTGAGGTGTCAGATAAACTTAAAAGCGGTTATTACAAAGAGAACCAATTCTCTATGGCTTAATCATAACGGCCCTTCAAAAAAAGAGACTGCTTTTAATTAGGTAGTCTCTTTTTTATTTAAAAGATAAATCTGTTTCGATTTCGAAAGAAAGGCCGCATACTGACTCGATAAGGCTGAAAATAGTTCTCATTTGATCCCATTTATTGTCTTAAACTCTTTTTTTATTAAAATAAACATCTTACTTTAGTAATAGAGTATCAATCAAACCATTAAAAACTAAAAGGAGTAAATTAACGATGAAAAAATTTAATGAAGCAAAAGAACTTGTTGCCGCTTTAGAAGCTGATGCAGACAAATTCTACAACAAAGCCAACAGTGCTGCAGGAACTCGTGTACGTAAAGGTATGCAAGATCTTAAAAACCTAGCTCAAGCTATTCGTTTGGAAGTTCAGGAAACTAAAAACAAAGCCACTAAATAAGCTTTTTGGTTCAAAAAAAAGCGTCCAGGAAACCGGGACGCTTTTTTTATGAAATCAGTTTTTTAAGCAGTGATCCTTTTTGTCTCATTAATGATAGCCTGACGTAATTCATCTGATACCTTTACCAATGGTAGACGCACATGATCATCACAAACGCCCAATTGTTTCAGGGCAGCTTTAACACCCGCCGGATTTCCTTCTGCAAACATCTGTCTAGTAAATTCAATCAGGTTCAGGTGTAATGGAGCAGCAGTCTTGAAATCGCCCTTCAAAGCCAGTC
The DNA here is from genome assembly GCF_001721645.1 of Pedobacter steynii. Taxonomy (NCBI): domain Bacteria; kingdom Pseudomonadati; phylum Bacteroidota; class Sphingobacteriia; order Sphingobacteriales; family Sphingobacteriaceae; genus Pedobacter; species Pedobacter steynii. The sequence continues at coordinate 2,434,998 of NZ_CP017141.1, forward strand.
TGATCATATCAGACAATTGTTTTGGTAAAGCATTTCCAATTACAGAAATTACACCCACAGCACCCAGGGAAATCATTGGTAAAGCTACGGGGTCATCTCCGGAGATCAGCATGAAATCCGCAGGTTTATCTCTCATGATCTGGTTAAACTGGTCGAAATTTCCGGAAGCCTCCTTTGTCCCGATGATGTTTTTAAAATCATTTGCCAAACGACAGGTAGTTTCCGGACTTACGTTACTAGCCGTACGTCCTGGTACATTGTACAGTAAAATCGGTAGTGCACTGGCTTCTGCCACTGCCTTATAATGTTGATAAATGCCTTCCTGAGTCGGCTTATTGTAGTATGGACTGGCTGATAATATCGCGTCATAACCACTCACTTCAAAATCTTTTATGCTTTGTGCAACCTCGGCAGTATCATTTCCTCCGATACCAGCAACAAGAGGTAAACGGCCATTGTTTATTTCAGCAGTAAATTCCCAGATCTTCTTCTTCTCACTCTTATTCAGGGTTGATGCTTCTCCTGTGGTACCTAAAGATACCAGGTATTCTACCTTTCCTTCGACTAAGTAATTGATGAGGCTTTTCAGTCCGTCATAATCTACTGTTCCGTCTGCATTAAATGGTGTAACCACTGCTACACCTGTTCCGTGAAATTTATTCATCTTTTATGTTTACTTCAATAACTCTAATAGGTCGTCTACAGAAATCAAGGGGACATTTAGTTTGTTTGCTTTCTCCAATTTAGAAGGCCCCATGTTATCACCTGCAACAAGGTAATTAAGCTTTGCAGAAATACCGCTTAATATCTTGCCCCCATTGTTTTCTATCATTTCTTTGAGCTCTTCTCTACTGTAATTCTCAAAAACTCCCGAAATTACAAATGTTTTTCCAGTTAATTTGTCACTTTCCAGTGTAATTTCTTTTTCTATTACTTCGAATTGCAATCCGTAGGCTTTTAATAGGTTAATTTGTTGCAAATGTTCCGGTGTTCCAAAATATTCAATGATACTTTCTGCGATTCTTTGACCAATTTCGTCAATCGCTACCAGCTCTTCCAGGCTTGCACTGGTTAGTTTGTCGATGTCTTTAGTTCCTACGGCCAGTTTTCGGGCAACAGTTTCGCCAACATACCTTATTCCCAATCCAAAAAGCACTTTTTCGAAGGGCATTTGCTTGGACTGTTCAATCCCTTTGAGCATGTTCTCAATGGAACGTTCACCAAAGCGCTCCAGAGTTTTCAATTGATCAGACTTTTCATGCAAGGTATAGAGATCGCTGATGTGCGCAACCAGACCGCGTTGATAAAAAGTTTCTATGGTTTCATCCCCCAGTCCGTCGATGTTCATTGCCTTACGACTGATAAAATGTTGTATTTTGCCAACAATCTGTGGTGGACATGCTTCGTCATTTGGGCAATAGAAAGCCACTTCTCCTTCTTTTCTGATCAAGCCGGTATGGCATTCAGGGCAAAGTGTAGGATAGTTGACTTTTACCGCTCCGGCTTTCCGTTTATCCAAATTGACATTGATAATTTTTGGAATGATTTCTCCGCCTTTTTCAACAAATACGCTATCGCCTTCATGAAGGTCTAGTCTTTCAATTTCATTTGCATTATGCAGGGTAGCCCTTTTTACTGTTGTTCCGGCCAGTTGAACTGGCTTCAGGTTGGCTACAGGGGTAACTGCACCGGTGCGCCCTACCTGATAAGTTACCTTTTCAAGAATGGTCTCTACTTCCTGGGCCTTGTATTTATAGGAAATGGCCCAACGGGGAGATTTTGCTGTAAATCCAAGTTCCTGCTGCTGGGCATAACTGTTTACTTTGATCACAATTCCATCTATCTCATAAGACAACTTAAATCGTGCTTCTTCCCAGTATTGAATAAAAGAGAGTACTTCATCCATACTGTTGCTGAGTTTGGTATGTTCACAAACATTGAATCCCCATTCTTTGAGGCTCTGTAAACTCTCCCAATGGGTTTTGAAATAATTCTTATCCGTATTCAAAGAATAAAGGAAGCAATCCAACGGGCGTTTGGAGACTTCCTTTGAATCCTGCATTTTAACGGTTCCTGCTGCAAAATTTCTGGGATTGGCATATGGGATCTCTCCAAGCTCTTCCCGTTCCTTATTGAGCCGGTCAAATGCTGCACGGTGCATAAAAATCTCCCCTCTGATTTCAAAAAGAGGAGGAATAGTTTCGTTCCTTAATTTATGAGGGATATTACGGATGGTTTTAATATTGGTTGTTACATCATCACCTTTACTTCCATCACCACGGGTTACTGCCCTGATGAGTTTGGAATTTTCGTAAGTAAGACTGATAGACAAACCATCAAATTTCAATTCGCAAACATATTCAAACTGGTCACCAATGGCTTTTCTGATGCGATCGTCGAAATCACGAAGATCTTGCTCATTATAGGTGTTGCCTAAAGAAAGCATCGGCCAGCGGTGGGGAACAGTAGTAAAGTTTTTGGTGATATCTCCCCCAACTTTTAAAGTCGGAGAGTTAGGGTCAGCAAACTCAGGGTGCTCTTTTTCGAGTTTGTCTAACTCCTCTAGCTTCTTATCAAATTCATAATCTGCAATGGTAGGCATTGCCAGAACATAATAATTGTAACTGTGTTGGTTAAGCTCCTTAACCAAGGCTTCCATTTTGTCTTTTATCTCCATAATTGGTATAAGACAAAGATAGAATAAATCAGAATAAAGGAGGAAGCATACCTTCTATGCCATTGAAAATCTCCATATAATCAGGTTCAATAGATTCTTTATATGCTTCAAGTCTTTCGGTAAGCAAAGATAACTGGACTTCTGTAAATGGATTTTCCCATAAGCGCATGCAGATGCGGTTTAGCGCATAAGAAATATTTTCCATCTTTTGATAGCTGAAAAGGTACCTGCTGGATATGAATTGTTCTAAGAAACTGAAAAATGTACTGGTGTTATTCAAGCCGCAATTTTTTAAAAAATGAGCTAATGCTGGTTTATCAGCTAGTGTTAACTGCTCATAAAATGTAGGAATACTGACTGCTCCCTTTACGGTAAGGAGGTGATCAAGAACAAGTTCAAGTCCTATGTGTGCTAGGAAAAAGGGCTTTACAGGGCTCTTCTCATCAAACACGGGTAATATGAGTTGTTTTAAAGCATTGGTTTGAGTTTTGAAAAACTCAGAAGAATGGAAGATCCGGTCTACTTCCAGGTGTTTTTCCCAACCGCTGAGTATGGATAATTGATATTTATCGGCTTCAAAAAGATGCTTTTCTTTTAATGGATAGAGATTACTTTCTTTCTGTGCATTCTTAACCAAATCTGGCAAAATGACACCAATTACCATGTTTTCATCATGGTTGTCTCGTTCAAAATAGAAATGGGATAGAAAGTTCATCGCTTTAAAAGTAGCTATTTTTGTTCAGTGCTTTTCCTATATTTGCGGCAAAAGGATATAATAATGACCAATTTTGTTGAAGAATTACGCTGGAGAGGCATGTTGCAGGATATCATGCCTGGTACTGAAGAAAAATTAAATGAGGGAATGACGTCCGGGTATATTGGTTTTGATCCAACTGCAGATTCATTGCATGTTGGTCACCTGACCCAGATCATGACACTTATTCATTTTCAACGGGCAGGACATAAGCCTTATGCTCTGGTAGGTGGTGCAACAGGAATGGTTGGTGATCCTTCAGGTAAATCTGACGAAAGAAATCTTCAAACCGAGGATATGGTAGAACATAATCTTCGAGGAATGAAAAAACAACTTTCCAAGTTCCTGAAATTTGAAGATGCGGGTAATGGTGCAGTCATGGTAAATAACAATGACTGGTTTAAAGATATGAACCTGTTTACTTTTATCAGGGATGTCGGGAAACACATTACTGTAAATTATATGATGGCTAAGGACAGTGTGAAAAGACGTCTGGATGGTGATTCCGGTTTGTCTTTTACAGAGTTTTGCTATCAGTTGATTCAGGGGTTTGACTTTTACTATTTGTGGAAACATCATAATTGTCTCATTCAAATGGGTGGCTCAGATCAGTGGGGTAATATTGTTACCGGAACAGAATTGATCAGACGTAAAGACGCAGGTACTGCATTTGCAATTACGACCCAGTTGATAAAAAAAGCAGACGGAACTAAATTCGGTAAGACTGAAAGCGGTGCTGTTTGGTTAGATCCTGAGAAAACATCGCCTTATAAGTTCTATCAGTTTTGGTTAAATGCTTCTGATGATGATACCAAGAAGTGGATCCGGATCTTTACTTTAAAAGCTAAGGAAGAAATTGAGGCATTGGAAACGGCACATGATGAGGCCCCTCATCTGCGTATTTTGCAAAAATCATTGGCAGAAGATATTACGGTAAGGACGCACTCTTCGGAAGCATTGGAGACTGCAATTAAAACCTCTGAATTTTTATTCGGAAATGGGTCACTGGAATTTTTCAATACTTTGAGTGAAACACAGGTGCTGGAAATTTTTGAAGGGATTCCTCAGTTTCGGATTTCAAAAGAAGAATTAATTTTGGGTATTGACGCTGCTACCTTACTCGCTGAGAAATCAACTGTTTTTTCTTCTAAAGGAGAGGCAAAGAAATTAATTCAGGGTGGTGGCGTTTCGGTAAATAAAGAGAAGCTAAAAGATGCTGCGGAAGTTATTTCAGCAGATCAGCTGTTAAATGATCAGTTTATTATCGTTCAGAAAGGGAAGAAGAACTACTTCTTGTTGATCGTTAATTAGTTATATTAAAAGAGTTTAAAAAATCCCGGCCTGAATCCGGGATTTTTTTATGAAATAGTTTCTTCAGGGAAAATCATTGAACCAATAGATTACAGCCTCTGATATCGGCATTGTCAAACCGGCCCAATACTTCAAAGGATCCATCAGGAAATAAACGGCCAAGATCTTGTGTAGCGATAAAAGAGCAGGAGTTAACATTTGCGAGGTCAATAACATTGATCCCGCCACTACGGTTATTGCTAAGCAAAGTTAAAGGGTCATTGGTATCTCTCAGGTAAATTTTCATCCATGGCGGACAATCAAAAATGCCCTTGCCCTTGGAGTACGCCTGAGAAAGGAGCTCGGTCATACCATATTCACTATGGATATCGGTTATTCCAAAACCATCTTGTAAAAGCTGATGTAATTCTTCTCTTACCATTTCTTTTCTTTTTCCTTTCATTCCGCCCGTTTCCATAACTACCAGTTGAGGGAAATCAATCTGATATTTTTCGATGAAATCAAGTAGGGCATAGGTTACTCCGATGAGAATGGTTTTTTGACCCGCAGCTTTTAGTTGATCCAATTTTTGATATAGTTCTTCATGGTTATGAAGAAAGTACCCGCTGTCCTGATGTTTGCTCTCCCTTATCAGGGAATCCACCATGTAAATTAAAGAAGAGCCGTCACGTTCAAGGTAAGAGGGGAGTAAGGCCAGGAAACAGGTGTTTTCGATCTTCCCGTAAAATTGCTCAAAAGCAAGGGTAAAACTCTGGTCATAGATTGAAAGATCGGTAACCAGGTGTTTGCTTTGGATCATCCCTGTAGTACCCGAACTGCTGAATGTGATTTCAACAGGAAGCGTACTACTTAATATTTCATGAGTTTTAAAAAAACTGATCGGTAGATAAGGAATTTGTGCGGAATTACTGATCTCTTCAGGCTTAACCCTGAGATGAGAAATGTATTCCTTGTAAATGGAACAATTTGAGGCCTGATGTCTGAATACTTTCAGGCAGGTTTCTTCAAACTGCCTGTGATTGCTGATAGAAAATATTTGCTTGATTAAATCCTTCACCCGGCAAAAATACAGAAGAATGTTTTAGTTAAGCAGTGGTTTTTTTAGATAATACTGCTTTTCTAAAATGATAGCCACAGAAACCACTGATTGCAGCTACGAAAGCGCCTAGTATGGTGCTAATTATCAGTACCATCCACCATGCCTTGAGGCCTATCATTTCTGCTACCCTCGATGCTAGAAGATGCTGATTAGGGATGCTTTTAAATAAAGCAAATCCCAACCACAGCAATAGAATTGCAAAAAAGGGAGACCAGAGCGAAATCTTTGCTGTTTTGCCTATAAGTCCGCAGGTTGCAAAAGAAATTACAACAATAATCCACCAGGGAAGTACCATTTGAAGGAGAAATGAGGCAATAAATATAACTATGAAAACCATCGTATTATTTTTTGGTTATTTTTAATTGAGAAATTATTTTGGCGTTTGGATCATTTGGAGATTGCATGAAATAAAGATCATACAATTTACCTGCTGCCCAGGTGTCAATCATATCGTCGTAGAAACGACTTCCGGGATTGCCGGACTGTCCACCAGGAAATACCCCATGCCCTTTAGGGTTTTTTCCTAATTCTATGACCATTCTCCAGGATGGGCCATTGCTTTCACTTAAAGCATCAATGGTCATTTTTCCACCGCCAATCAGGAGTGTTTTAGATCCGAATCCGGGTATTTTTGCCAGATGTGGCACATTCGTATGTTTAACATTGGCCCATTCCCATTTTTTGCCGATGGCTCCATATTTTCTTTCCAGGCTATCACAAGTATATTTGAAAGCTTCATTTACCAGGTCAGCCAGAGTTTCTTTTGCCGGCGTATGGATATTGTCTATCCATTTTGAATTAGGTTCCTTCAATACCAACTGGAGAGAGCGGTCACGGGATGGGAAGCGCATAGGTACATCATCAACAGTAAATTCATCTTCCCATATATTGGATTGTAATCTCTTTGTCCATAAGTCAAAAATGCTGGCTGCTAAAGATTTTGCTTCGTAGAATTTATTCCACTCCGAAGTGATGCGAAAGGCTTCTTTTTGTGTTGCATTCAATTTACTATGGTCTACCAATCCTAAAATGGCGGGTAGAATATTTTGAGCAAAAATGCTGTAAGTGTCGGTTTGCATTAAACGGATACTATCTGTCGTCGCCTTGGTCATGGCAGTTAAACGGTCATTAATTCTCTTCCCACGTTCATAAGGACTAAATTCCCAGTTGATATAATAGGGATAGCTGGGGTCTGTGGAGGATTGATTTGCTGAGCTGACAAAACCTCTTGGCGGATTCTTCACAGTAGGGTTATGCGCTGGAGGAATCCAACCCTGCCAATCATTTTTAGGATCTGTTCCATCCAGAATAAATTTCCCCTGATCTTTCCACTTTAACGGAAATTTTCCATTTGCCGTAATGGCAATGTCATTGTCTGCAGAGGCGAATATGAAGTTTTGAGCAGGAGCAGTAAAATAAGTTAATGCCTTGCGGTAATCGTCGTAATTTTTTCCGCGGTTTAGCAGATAAAAGGTTTTGAGTTCACTTGATTTTTCATGTGCAACCCAGCGAAGGGCGTGACCTACCGGAACATTTTTTGCCTTAGCATAACCAGTTGGCTTTTGCAGGTATACCACAGGACCATGATGTGTGTAATAAACAGTATCAGTTTCGGGTTTCTCTCCTTTAATTTCAATTTTTTCAAGCCGGGTAGTGGTATTTTTCCATTGGTTGTTATACCAGTAGCTTTTGTGGGTGTTGTCTTTAAATTTTATCTGATAAAAATCAAGAACATCGGCAGCGACATTGGTTACGCCCCATGCAATGTTCTGGTTAAAGCCTATAATAATTCCAGGAGCCCCGGGAAGAGATACTCCATAGGAGTTTAATCCGGGAGCATGTAATTGGATCTGATACCAGATAGAGGGTAAGGTGAGGTCCAGATGTGGATCATTAGATAAAATTGGCGCACCTGAAAGGGTCTTCGCCCCTGATAATGCCCAGTTATTACTTCCGATTCCTTCTTCTTTTTGTTTAGTCTTTACTGATCCTGTTAACACTTCGGTGAAAGAGGAAGGAGGAGTTGGAACAGGAAGCGGTTGGAAATCCCATTTTGTTCCTACCGGGATGATCGGATCTTCTTTGAAAGGATAATCAGGAAAAAGGTCCTTTACCACCTCAGTCCCAAATTTCTTTCGGATATTGGTCATATAAAATTCATCAGATCCCATGGCCAGAATAGCCGACATCTGCTTTAACAATAAAGCACACTTTAAAGGTGTCCAGTCTTCCGGTGTAAAGTCTAAAATTTTATATTCGACAGGTAGTTTTGCAGCAGATAAGGAGTGGATATAGGCGTTGATTCCAGCGGTATAAGCAAGGATCATTTCTTTAGATTTAGGATCAGCCATCATTCCATCCAATGATTTTTCTGCTCCATATACCATTCCCATTCTCCGTTGATACCTGTCGACCTCTATGGCTTTCCTTCCAACTACTTCGGATAACCGTCCGGCGGCAAATCGGGTTTGAAAATCCATTTGCCATAATCTGTGTTTGGCAGTTACATAACCCTGAGCATAATAAACATCATGATCGTTCTGGGCAAAAATATGAGGAATCATGCGATCGTCAAATGCAATGTTGACATTGGCAATCGTCTCTTTCAGCACCAGACTTTTACGTGATTTTACGGTAGCATTCTCGGCATTTTGCCAGAATCCGGTAAAGGGGTTAAGAAACTTTAATATGGGAGGTGTGTTTCCGAATTTTGTATTCAATGCATAAGCTAACAGGATCGGGATTACAATGCAAATCAGGGCTTTTATTTTATTCATCATAATTGAATTAAAGGTACGCTTTATCTTATCAATTAAAGAGCTCAGTTTTTGGTTTCTGCAATTTAACACAAAACTTAATTCGTTTAAAATGAAAATTAGATTTTGTCAATTAAATAACTAGCAGAATGCAGTTTGGATAATTAAAAAATTGTATTAAATTTAAGATAAAATTAACCAAATATAAAATTCTAACGTATGATCAAAACTTTTACAAAAGCAATCTTCACGTTTTTACTGTTCTTTGTTACTGCTGCAGTAGCACAAGCACAAAACGTCGTCATTAGTGGGACAGTGACCGATAAACTCACTAAAGAACCAATACCAGGTGTTGGGATTACAGTCAAAGGCACTACTGCAGGCACGGCTACTGATAACGCTGGAAAATATAATTTCAGTACTTCACAGAAAGCACCTTTTACATTAGTGATTTCTTATTTAGGTTATATTTCGGTTGAAAAGCAAATTACCGGAAATACGTCTAATTTAGATGTGGAGCTGGAACAAACTGCAATTCTGGGACAGGAAGTTGTTATTTCTGCGTCGAGAACTCCTGAAAAGATTCTGGAATCGCCGGTATCTGTGGAGCGGTTGGGCGCTGCTGCAATTAAAGAGGTCGCAGCACCTTCTTTTTATGATGCATTGAACAATATGAAAGGGGTGGAAATCAGCACTCAGAGTTTAACCTTTAAATCTATCAATACCAGAGGTTTTAACTCAAATGGAAATACCAGATTTAATCAATATGTAGATGGGATGGATAATCAGGCTCCCGGCCTGAATTTCTCTGTTGGTAATATTGTTGGGGTAAATGATCTTGATGTAGACAATGTTGAGTTATTACCGGGTGCTTCTTCTGCTTTATATGGTGCGGGGGGGATCAGTGGTACGATGTTGATCACTTCTAAAAATCCTTATGATTATCAAGGTGCAAGTTTTCAGTACAAAAGAGGAATTAACCATGTGAATGACAATACCAGCGATACGCAGCCATTTAATCAGCTGGATGTGCGTATGGCAAAATCATGGAACAATAAATTTGCTGTTAAAGGTACTTTCTCCTTTATGCAGGCCGAAGACTGGCATGCCAATAACTTCAGCAATTTTGACCGTGCTGCCCGCCAGGCTAAGTCTGGAGATAGAAACTCTGATCCCAATTATGATGGGATCAATAGTTATGGCGATGAAGTAAGTCAGAACATGAGAAATGTTGCTCAGGCTGTTGTTAATGCCGGTACTTCAGGTTTTGTACAGCAGGCATTAGGCTTATCCGGACCCCCAACAGCTGCTCAGATTGCTGCTTTCAGGTCTAATCCAGCTGGAAATGCGGCATTGATGGGCTTCCTAAGCACAGATCCACGGTTCAGACCATTCACTGCTGGTTTAAATACACCAGGGTTGCTGCCTGATCAGAATGTTTCCAGAACAGGGTATGAGGAGGTAAATCTGGTTGATTATAAAACTCAGTCGTTGAAAGCTTCCGGCGCTTTACATTATAGATTTACCCCTACAATAGAGGCGGTGGCTCAGGCGAACTGGGGAACGGGAACTTCTGTGTATACCGGCTCAGATCGTTATTCGTTGCGTAATTTTAACATCGGACAATATAAACTGGAACTAAAAGGTCAGGATTTCTTCTTAAAGGGATATACTACTCAGGAGCGTTCCGGAGATTCTTATATTTCTTCTATTCTGGGTAGTTACATTAACGAGAAGTCAAAGAAATCAACAGATTGGTTTCCTCAGTATGTAGGAAATTATGTTGGTGCACGTGCTGTGGGGGCAAATGATGCAGCGGCGCATGCAGCGGCAAGAGCTGCTGCCAATCAGGGAAGATTTGAACCCGGATCAGCTCAATACGAGGCTGCTAAAGATGAAATCATGAATACAACCATCGCCAGTACTGACTTTAAAAAAGGCATTTATGGTGCTAAATTCAATGATAAAACCAATTTATACCACTATGAAGGAATGTACAACTTCAGTAATGTGTTGAATAATGTAGTGGAATTCCAGCTTGGTTCTTCTTACCGTATTTATCAATTGAGATCTGGCGGTACTATCTTTAATGATCTAAATCAAAAAATTGACATTAATGAATATGGTGCTTTTGCTCAATTGGGTAAGAAATTATTCAATGATAAAGTTAAGCTGACTGTGTCTGGTCGTTATGATAAAAGCACAAATTTTGAAGGTCGTTTTACTCCAAGGGTAACAGGAGTATTTACAGTTGCACCTAACAATAATATCCGTTTATCTTATCAGACAGGATACCGAAATCCTACTACACAAAATCAATATATAGATTTATCTGTTGGCGGAGGTTCTCAAAGATTAATAGGTGGATTACCTGAGAGTCTTGAAAACTATAAACTTTATACCAATAAGCCTTATACTGACGTGAGTTATCGTGCCTTCCTGGCTTCAGCTTCAGCAGGTGCACCGAATCCGGCATTATTGCAGCAATATACTTTCGATGCTAAGGGAGTTGTTCCGGAAAGTGTGCAGGCTTATGAAGTTGGTTACAAAGGGTTATTAGGACCTAAGTTCCTGATTGATGCTTATGCTTACTATAACATGTATAAAAACTTCATTACTGCTGTAGATGTTTATCAGGGTAATGCAGATGGTTCTTTCACTAAATTTGGTGTTCCTGTAAACGCTACCGGCGAGGTAAAAGCGTATGGTGCTGCCTTAGGAATAGATTATTTATTAGGTAAATTTAACCTGAGTGGTAACGTTTCTTATAATGAGATCGGCGATCTTCCTTCTGGTTATATCAATGATTTCAACACACCTAAATACCGTTATAACCTGGGATTGGGAAATAAAGAGATCATCAAAAACGTAGGTTTCAACGTAGCCTGGCGCTGGCAGGATAAATTCTATTGGAATTCATCCTTTGCTTCGGGAGAAGTTCCTGCTTACAGCACACTTGATGCACAAATCAACCTGAAAGTACCTTCAGTAAATTCTATGATTAAAATCGGCGGATCAAACGTGTTGAATAAATACTATTTCACTTCTTATGGTAATCCTTCTGTTGGAGCACTGTATTACGTGTCCTATACTTTTAATCCCTAGGGATCTCTCTGCGTAAACGATAAAAAGCCCCGGCCTTCAAACCGGGGCTTTTTGTTGGGTAAACCTATCGCTTCCAATGGAAAAGCTGTAAAATAATCCTTTGCTTTTCATATAAATTTTAACACCTTAGTTGTACAAATTACACGATCTAGGGATCCGCTATTTTTACTTAAACGATTTTCATGGAAGAACAAAACGAACACGGGAAAGAAATAAAGAATGATGGCAAAATTCAGGAAATTGTTGAAGAGACAGTACAACATTTAAATAATCCTGTTACTGACCTCAAGCCTATTGTTAAGAAATACCTCTCAGCAGTGCAAAAGGTTAAGAAAGATGGAAATAAGTTTTATTTTTCCGATGGTGATGCAAGGGTTGAGATCAGAGTGGTGAGTGATGAGATCATTCGGGTCAGACTGGCACCGCATGGTGTTTTTTTGGATGATTTTTCTTATGCCGTTCCGGTAGTCGATCAGAAGGTAACTACTTTTAAGATGGAAGAGCAGGATGATTATTATGCGATCTCCACCAATACGATTACCTGCAAGATTAGAAAGAACGATTTTCACATCTCTTTTACGGAAAACCTAAGCCAGATGGTTATGAGCGAAGATGAATCGCCAATGCACTGGGAAGAAAATATAGAATTTGGGGGCTATTATGTTTATGCCACAAAAAAATGCCTGCCTGAAGAAAATTTCTTTGGTTTAGGTGATAAGTCAGGAAATATGAACCTTCGGGGACGTCATTTTCAGAACTGGAATACAGATGCTTATTCTTTTGGATGGGATCAGGATCCTCTGTACAGGACTATTCCCTTTTATCTGGGGGTGCATCAACAGGCTGCATATGGAATTTTCTTTGACAATACGTTTCGCTCTTATTTTGATTTTGGAAAAGAAGACCATCAAAAGACCAGTTTCTGGGCTGATGGAGGAGAACTGCAATACTATTACATTCATGGTCCACACATGATGGATGTGGTAAAAAGATACCAGACGCTTACAGGTACCCACCCTATGCCTCCTAAATGGGCACTGGGATATCACCAATGCCGTTGGAGTTATTATCCTGAAAAGAAGGTGAAAGAAATTGCCGATGGATTCAGGTCCAGAAATATCCCATGTGATGCAATCTATCTGGATATTGATTATATGGATGGTTACCGTTGCTTTACCTGGAATAAGAACTATTTCCCGGATCCTAAAAGAATGATTAAGGAACTGGCTAATGATGGTTTTAAAACTGTTGTCATGATTGATCCGGGAATTAAAGTGGACGATAATTACTGGGTATTTAAAGAAGGTAAGGAGAACAATTATTTCTGCAGAAGGAGTGATGATTACTTTATGGAAGGTCATGTTTGGCCGGGAAGATGCCAGTTCCCGGATTTTACCAATCCAACAGTAAGAGAGTGGTGGGGAAATCTATATAAGGAGCTGGTAGATATTGGTGTGGCTGGTGTATGGAATGACATGAATGAGCCGGCTGTATTTGGTGCAGGAACATTTCCTAATGATGTAAGGCATAATTTTGATGGCTATCGCGGATCACATCGTAAAGCGCACAATGTATACGGAATGCAGATGGTACGTTCTACTTACGACGGCTTGAAAAAACTCATGCGTAATAAACGTCCTTTTACCATTACGCGTGCCGGCTACTCCGGAATGCAAAGGTATGGTTGTGTATGGACAGGTGATAATGTGGCAACCTGGGAACATTTAAAAATTGGAAATATCCAGTGTCAGCGAATGTCGGTTTCAGGAGTTCCTTTCTGTGGAACTGACATCGGAGGCTTTAGCGGAGAACCAGATGCAGAATTGTTTACCCGATGGATTCAACTCGGTACTTTCTCCCCGTTTATGCGTGCGCACTCTGCCGGAGATACAGCCGAAAGAGAACCATGGAGCTTCGGTGAGCCCTATACCAGTATCAACAGAACATATATCGAGCTTCGGTATCGTTTAATGCCTTATTTATATTCTGTTTTCTGGGAGCATCACCGTTATGGGTTTCCAATCCTTAGACCTTTAGTTATGCTTGAACAGGAAAATGTGAGCAATCACTTCCGTCAGGATGAATTTACCTTTGGGGATAAAATCCTGGTTTGCCCGGTTTTGGAACAAGGAGCTACTTCACGCCTGGTGTATCTGCCCAAAGGGAAATGGTACAACTTTTGGACACATGAGGTCCTGACTGGTGAAAGCGAACATAATATTCAGGCAGCATTGGATCATATGCCTTTATTTGTACGTGCCGGATCTGTGATTCCTGAATATCCGGTAATGCAATATGTAGGAGAGAAAAATGTAGATGAAGTATTATTGAATATCTATTATTCTGATTATGAGGTGAATTCTTTCCTTTACGAAGATCATGGCGATACTTTTGCTTATGAACAGGATATCTATTCCGAGAAAAAATTCAGCGTTAAAGGGGATAAAAAAAGATTGACCATTGAGCAGGGAGTGGACGGACTTTATACACCTAATTATGAACTGTACAATTATAACATTATAGGGGTTCCTTTTAAAGTGAGTAAAATCACCGTAGATGAGAAGGACGTGACAGACTTTTATATGGATGAGCGCAATTGTTTACGCTTTAAGTCCAATAAGAATTTTATGACAATTAAGGTATACGGTGAATAATGTAAACTAGTTAAAATCATTTTTAATGAGCACATCAGGTAAAAGCAGTTCCAGTAAAAAAGTAGCCGGTAAAAAGATGAAGGCAAGTTCTGTTTTAGAAGAACGAAGAAAAAACGTTTGGGTGTATAGCTTATTTACTGATTTTGATATTTCATTATTCATTTCTGGTAAGCACTTCCGTTTGTATGAGAAGATGGGGGCACACCTCCTGAACATCGATGAAACGGATGGTGCTTACTTTGCCGTTTGGGCGCCCAATGCTCAACAGGTAAGTGTAGTCGGTAATTTTAACCACTGGGATCAGACTGCTCACCACCTGAATAAAAGATGGGATGCTTCTGGAATCTGGGAAGGTTTTATCCCTGCATTAAAGAAAGGGGAAGTCTATAAATATGCCATCAGAGGTTTTGATGGAATAGATATTGAAAAAGGAGATCCTTTTGCCAGGCGTTGGGAACATCCGCCGCAAACCGCATCTGTCATCTGGAATACCGATTACAAATGGAAGGATAAATCCTGGTTAAAAAAGCGTCCGAAGCTTAATGCTTTGAACCAGCCAATGTCAGTTTATGAGCTGCATTTAGGCTCCTGGCAAAGAGATCCGGCAGAGCCTAAACGGGTTTTGACTTATAAAGAGATTGCTAAAAGTCTTGTCCCTTATATTTTAGATATGGGATTTACGCATGTGGAGCTGATGCCGATCATGGAATATCCTTATTTCCCGTCCTGGGGCTACCAGATCACCGGATATTTTGCAGCAAGTTCCAGACATGGGACGCCTGAGGAATTAATGTGCCTGGTTGATGAATTACATCAGCACAATATTGCCGTAATTCTAGACTGGGTACCTTCTCATTTTCCTGGAGATGCGCATGGACTTTATCACTTTGACGGAACACATCTTTATGAGCATGCCGATATGCGTAAAGGTTTTCATCCGGACTGGAAATCTTATATTTTTAATTACGATAGAAATGAAGTCCGTTCCTTTCTAATTAGCAATGCATTGTATTGGCTGGATCAATTTCATGTTGATGGGCTTCGTGTAGATGCAGTGGCGTCTATGTTATATTTTAACTTTTCAAGGAAAGAAGATGAAGCGGCCACAAACGAATTTGGTGGTAGTGAAAATCTAGGGGCAATCCAGTTTTTAAAAGATCTGAATGAAGCGGTCTATGGTAATTATGAAGGAGTACAAACTATTGCTGAGGAAAGCAGCACTTATCCTGGCGTCACACATCCTGTGCATGCCGGCGGGCTTGGCTTTGGAATGAAGTGGATGATGGGCTGGATGAATGATACTTTAAAGTATTTTAAGAATGATCCGATCAATAGAAAGTATCACCACCATCAGCTCACTTTTAGCATTACTTATGCTTTCAGTGAAAATTTTATGCTGCCTTTTTCTCATGATGAAGTTGTCCATGGGAAGTCCTCTATGATCTATAAAATGCCTGGAGATGAATGGCAAAAGTTTGCAAACCTCCGCCTTTTATATGCTTATATGTTTACCCAGCCCGGTACAAAATTGTTATTTATGGGCAATGAGTTTGCACAGACCCATGAATGGAATTTCAAAAGTTCTTTGGACTGGCATTTATTGCAGCATGCCCCACATTTGGGTATGCAAAAAACGATAAGGGCAATTAATAGCTTATACCGAAGCGAACCTGCATTATATGAGCATAGTTTCTCTTATGAGGGATTTGAATGGATCAATGCTGATGACGCGGCGCATTCTGTCTATATCTACCTTCGGAAGTCTAAGAAAGCGAAGGATACTCTAATTATAATTTTAAACATGACGCCTGTTTACAGGGAAAATTATATGGTTGGATTACCGTTTAAAGGTAAGTGGAAGGAGATTTTTAGTACTGATGCGGTAGAGTTCTTCGGAAGTGGGAAACATAATGATAAATTGATGGTCTCCAAATCAGTAGGTTGTCATGGCCGGGAAAATTCCATTTCATTGCATATTCCACCACTTGGAGCAATCATTTTAAAGCAGGATAGGTAACTTTCTTATTTTTAGATCGGTAAAAGAGGAAAGTTGCGGTCAATATAAATAGAAAGGTCAGGGAAATGAGTAAATAGGAGGAAACTGACCATCCTGCTTTAGGAAGATTTACCTGCTGGTCATAACCCATAAAGATGAGGGCATCCCAATAATAGGGGAGGTATTGATCTGAAGTAAGCCTGGGATTATTTAACCAGTTTAATTTTGCTTCACGTAAAGAGGAGCTGATTTTCATCTCCTTCAACATATTTTTATACGTGTCCGCTGTTATTTTTGCTGCAGCATCATCATTCACATTCCAGAGACTGGCGATGGTCCCTTGTGTGCCAATAGCTGCAAAGCCTCTGCTTAGACTAATGATTCCCTCTCCATCTGTCATCATTCCATCGGCCGTCCTGCAGGCACTGAGAACGACCAGGCCTGGCGCATTTTTTCTGGCTGCCAGCTCAAACAGGAATACCTCGTCGTCAGAAAAAGAAAGGGTTGGTTCTTTATGCGGTCCGGAAAGATAAGAATGGGTGCTGATGTGCAATACATCTGCTTGCTCAAAAGCATCAAAGAAATTTTTAGTATCCGCTTCATTATCTATTAAAAATCGACCGGAAATCAGCTTTTTTAAGGAAGAAGCCTCTAATGCAACCGCCGGAATGAGTTGTTTATCGTTAACCTGATGAGTCATGAATAGTCCTGCAAAACCTTTATTTTCATTGCCGGAGACTATCATGTGCTTTCTTCTTGATTGGTTGATCCAGGTCTGGAGAGAGAAAGCATAAGAAATCCCTTGTTTCTTAAGGAGGAATGGCCAGCGGGCGATGGATCTCTGATACGACTGATCAGTAATTAAGCTTTCAAAAGAAAGTCTTCCAATAACCTCATCGGGAATAATAATGAGACCTTCATTTTTTTTGAAACTGAATTGACCAAGTAGGAGCTGGTAACAGCGGAAGGAAGCGTCATAGAAATCTTTAGGCTTGTTGGTCATCGCTTCGATGCCATTGTTGTAATAGGTTTCTACAAAGTCACTGATCATTTGTTTTACTTGAAGAGCATGGCTGGTTCTGATCACTTGTTGTACCTGTCTATTGTTGATTTCAACAGTATAAATGTAGTCGAGGCCTGAAAAGAATAGGATAAAATGTGTTCCGGGAGGTACTCTTTTTAGGATGCTTTGGACATTCAGTTCTTCATTCCAGGCCAAAGCAGGATAACGTTCCCTTAGCTTTTTGTTAACGTATTCCAGCTTAAATTTCAGATCAGCGCTGTTTTCTTTGGCATATTTACTACCTCCGGAGCTATGTAACGATATCTTTTCCTGATAAGCGATTGCGCTTTCCAGGTTTTGTTGCTGTAAGAAAAGACTATCCCTGGTCTGAAGGCTCAACTGCTGCTGATTGCGTCTGATGTCGTCCAGTAAAATCCTAGCTTTAGTTTGTTCTATCAGCTGGAGAATGATCTCCGCATAATGGTGTTGTTTTGTTTTCTCCAGCAATCCAAATGCAATAGTAATGGCTTTTTCTGCCATTTGTTTGGTTTCGGATTGAAAGCGCTGTTTTGTTTTTACGTCTGCAAGTTCAAAGCGTATTTTATCTCTTGTTAAAAGAGACCAATAGATATTTTGAAGCGCCTCTTTTTCTTCTCCCAGGTAGGAGTATGCCAGTGACCTCTGGTAAAAAACATCCTGTAAGCGGTTATCACCAAAAATTTTATTCTGATTGACCTGTCCTTTAGCGTCTAGCAGGCCTAAGGTATTTAAAGTCTGATTAAAATAGACTAAAGCCACTTTAGCTTGTTTTAGTCCCAGCTTTATTTTCCCAAGCTGAGTGATGATATAAGCTTTTTCCCTTAATCTGTTCCCTTTATAATATTGATCATTAGTTTGAAGCCCAAGTCGATAATAACGTTCTGCTGCCGGAAAATTTGTTAAGGCGAATTGCACATCTCCTGCTGTAGTATAACTGCTCAATAACCAATAAGCTGTTTCCTGGTCCTGTTTCATTTTTTTTTGCCTTACCATGTTCTTGGTAATAATACTTTCTGCCAGCTTCAACTCATTTTTCTCTTTGTAAATATCAGCGAGTGTATTATTTAGCAGGATAAGCGAAGAAAATGTCGCTTTCTGGCTGCCCAGTTCAATGCACTCCATCGCTTTTTTGAAATCTCCAATAGAACGGTACGAAATACCAAGATTGTTGTAAGTAGTGGCTGCAAGTTCCTCATCTTGTTCCTTCAATGCATAATTCAATGTTTTTTGTTGGATAAAAATGGCCTTTTCATAATCTCCAAGTCTGGTGTAATTATTGGCCCAAGGCTTTAACACAAAATCAGAAATATCCATGTTGACTTGATGATCCTGCCAATAATTATAAGCCTGTTCATAGCAATTAATCGAATTGAGGATATTTCCTGCATACATTTGATTGTAGCCCTGGTGACTAAGTAGCAGTACCCATGCTTGTATTTCTGTTGCGGATTTGGGTTTGCGCCAGGCAGCGGCTGCGCTATTCATCAGAAAGGAGAGGCTCTCACCCGGATAAGCCTGGGCATAATCAATTCTGGTATATATCCAATCGCTAAGGTTATTGTTTTTTTTTAAGGAATCGAGTGATCTTGTGATAACCACAGGTGGACTGCTGACTGTTTGCGCGGCCAGTGTCATTGAAAAAAATAAGAGAAAGGCTGGAAAACAGCCTGCTATGATTTTTTTGATCAGAACTTCCACGTTAAATAAGTAATTAACCTGTTGTTATTTTGTTGTAAAGTATATAAATAGCGGAAGCCAATTGCAGGACCGACATAGACCTTCCCCAGTTGGATGTCAGCAAAGAACGTATTTTGAAAATCGTTAAAACTACTGCTGATTTTTTTAAAAGTTTCTTTGATCGGTGGGCTTGATCCGGCAGCAGTTGCTTCCAGGACAATAGTACGGATTGGCTTTGCCTGTTTATCGAGATTAAAAGAAACCAGAGTACCTATGCCGGCACCAAAATATTTATTAAAATTGCGCCTCAGTTGTAATGGGACTATATTGATGCTGACTACCCTGATCTTTGCAGTACTATCGATATAGTTAATCCTTTCCTCTTTTCTATTTGGAACAGCAATGAATCTTCCATTTCCTGGTGTTCTTTGAATCAAAAATTCTTTTTCAGAAAAAGAATTCATGTACAACTCTGCCTGTAAAAAATACCGGTGCGGAGCATAAGGCGCCACGCTCAACCCAAAAGTAATGTTCTTTTGTCCGGAAAAAGGGCTATTACCATTTTCAAAAGGAAAACCATAACCAGCAATTATTCCAGGAGAGATGCCTGTTTTGTATCTTCCGGCTGCTCTGTTGGTATAGATCGGCTCGTTTTTATCGAATACAATTGCAGCACCGCTTCTGAATGGTAGTTTTTTTGGTTTTTCTAAAAAACCGATTTTATATTCGATATAGCCCATGGTAGAGTCAGCATCATTAACTCCTTTCTGTTGTAAACCTGGGAGATATATGTTTTTAAAGACAAAATGAACACTATCAGCCGTTCTTATTGTATCCATACAACTCTGATTGGTATAGGCTGAATCGCAGCTGATCACTTTAGGTTTTGAATCCAGTATTTCAATAGAGGCCATATTCAGATTTGGAGGAATGACTACACCCACATCTACTCTCTTTGCAGGTCCTTTACCAGTATTTTGAAATTTCACCTTATAAGTTAATTTTCTGTTTTTTCCTGTAAACCGATAATTCATCCTGCTGTTTTTAAGTATCATCTTATTCGGATCATGTGAAGCAACGATTTGCAGTTCCAGTGTGAAAAATTCAGTAGCTGCAAGTGCATCATCAGGAATAAACATGCCAGTTAATTTGACCACAGCATTGGTATCCTTAATCATTTCAGGAGTAGTTTTTAAATGAAGAAAAAGAAAGTTTTCCTGTCCTGCCTTCAGATTTTGAAATTTCCAGCTTTCCACTTTTCTAAAACCATTCAATTTTTCTTTGATTAGTGCTGTTCCTTCCGGATCGAATACAGGAACAACTTCCGGATATGAGGGGCCTTTTAGAGAGGCAGTATAACGATCATCCGTGATTTCAGGTTTTAAAGCAGCGAAGTATTTATCCATTGTGGACTTTTTCTCTTGATGATAGCTTCTGGCTTCAGCGAGTTCAAAATTATCTTTATTAAATTCCTTGTCGTTATATAGGAAGGCAATGGTTCCGCCTAAACTTGGAATTCCGTTTTCCGTTTTATTTCTATAACCAAGGACTACCATCATATCATCTCCAGGTTTTGGCATGCAATTGGTTCTCATCTCAACAGATCCGCCGGATTTAAAAATAGAGGGCTCCCGGTGGTGCTGGATTGATGCGAGTACGGGCCTGCTGGATCCTGGTTTAAGTGGCTTTGGTCTGGTTGGCGGACGCTTTCCATCATCATAGCTGTTGGTGGCAAAAAGACGTACCTGATAGAGAAGACTGTCGGAAAAAAAATGAAGCGGTTCTTTTTCAAATGAAAAACTACCATCGCCAAATTCCCAGAAATAGGTGTAAAATGGTTCCGGGGCACCAGCAATTTGCCTGAGGGGGCGTAAAACTGAACTGAATTTTATTCCGTTAGATTCTACTTTATGATTTATTATGGCTGGGATGGTATCTGCCGGAATAATTTGTGTTTGAGCAAATGCGTTTCCAAAACAGAGTAGAGAGAGTAAGCAGACTAGTTTTTTCATCTTAGCTAATAAATTTAACAATAAAATCTTTAAAAACCAGAAAAGATAAAGCCCCGTTAAGGACTTTATCTGATAGAAGAGCGCATATGTTTTTTAGTAATTGTCGAGGCTGTTGATTGCTGCCTGAACAGTAGATTCTGTAGTTTCAGTTAAGGTAAGCACTATATTTTGTCCGGCGCTGATGGTCACCTCTTCGGAAGCGTAGTAAAAGTGGCCATCTTTGATAGAGAATGAAAGCATACGACCCTGAACACCTATAGGCATCATGTTATCATAACTTTTTACTTTATTCGGGCCATCTGGAGTATACAACTGGGCGGCAACATTACTTCCTTTGGCGCAAAAGAATACATATGTTTCTCCACTATAAGCATGGAAATTGGCAAAGGTTCCTGGATTATTGGTCAGTTCAACGGTGACGGTAGTTTTGGGATTGGCATAGCTGTAGAAGACATCACAATTGATCCATCCCAGTGTTCCAAAGTCGAATGTAAAAGTTGAATTTGTCGCATTCACTTCTTTTTGACCTACACCGTTAGCTTGTGGTCTTGGTGCCTGCCATGCCATCTGATTATTACCTGCGGCAACTAAAGGTTTATTGTTCTGATCTACACCTACCCAGAGTTGAGTTACACCATCTCTTTTGGCGGGTATGGATATTTTTACAGGTACAGCCAGATTCTGATCGACGCTGCCACTATTGGTTTTTACATCCAGAAAGATAAATCCATCAGATGCAAGTGGCGCTCCGGAAGCATGGTTGGTATTTGCACCGGTAAATAAAACTGTACTCCTTTTCAGGACTTCATACGCTTCAACGATTACAGTTCCAGTAACTGGTACCCCGCCCTTTGTTAAAGAGCCTGCAGGGAAATTGATTTTAGTTCCTCCGGCAAGGGTGATAGTCTGAGGTAGAGCAGAGGCGTTGATTTGTACCGTTTGTTGCTGGGCTCCAAATTTCGAAGTAAAATCTTTTGCGTTTTGCACTGTACCTTCATCGGTACCTTTGTCTTTTTTGCATGCAATGGTTAAACAAACAATTGCAATAAATAGTGAGGAGATTAGGTTGAACTTTTTCATGTCTGTAAAATTTAAATTATTGTGTGATTCGAATAGATATCAAGAAGCATGAAATATTGTTACCCCCCTGCCTTCAATTTTTTTTACGGCTTGTCAAAAGAAACTTTAAATTAGCAGGACATCATTTTTGTTTACTTCATTATATGGCTAAAAATGTACATGCAGATCAACGCTTTATTATTGGACTGATAAATAATGATACCATCGTTGTCAACGATATCTATAAACGTTGTGCCCATAAAATAAAATCATGGATCACTTTCAACAACGGGACTGAAGATGATGCAGCTGATATCTTTCAGGAAGCTTTAATGGACATTTATCGGCAGGGAAAATACAAATCACTGGAGCTGACCTGTCCTTTTGAACCATACCTGTTATTGATTTGTAAGCGCAAATGGTTAAATCAGATAAAAAAAAGGTCAATTCTGCCGGTAACAAATTTGGAGGAAGATTTATTACATATTGGAGAAGATACTTTTGCTCAGGCAGATGAGCTGGAAAATCAGAGCAGGCAATCTGACTTATTTTACGGTGCATTTGAAAAACTTGGAGCACGCTGTCAGGAAATCATCGCCTGGAGTATGAAAGGAGAAGCACAAGAGAAAGTTGCAGAAGCACTTGGGGTAACTTATGGTTACCTGCGTAAAAAGAAATCTGAATGCATGGCCTCACTGATTAAAATGGTTCAATCAATTAAAATGGAAGAATAATGGCTAACGAGGATAAATTAACCAATGTGGTGCGATATGTGGAAGGAGATATGGAAGCAGGGGAGTTAGAGGCCTTTGAAATAATGCTCAGAAAGGATGCTAAATTACAGGACTTGCTGATTGAATATAGAGATATCCATCAAACGTTAAAGATGAAAATAGCTCCTGACGCTAAGGATGAAGCTTTGAAAGCGACATTGACCGAGTTAAACGGAAAATATTTCAGCAAGGGGAAAAAAGTAATGACCCTGAATGGCTATTTGAAATGGGTCAGTATTGCTGCAGTTTTAGTGATCGGACTACTGGTCTGGGCGCCATGGTCTGCTGGATTATATGAGAAATATGCCATCAGCAGGGAAATGTCAGTTGCAGAGCGGGGAGCTGCTGCATCGCAAAAAATAGAACAGGCAGCCGCACTCTATAATGCGGGCGATTTCTCCGGAGCAGCCAAAATATTGGGGCCCGTTTATCAATCCAATCCGGAAAGGGCGAGGATTGCTTATTATTATGGGATTAGTCTGATCGAGAATAACCACGAAAGTGAAGCCCGAAAGGTATTGCTAAGGTTATACGAAGGAACCTCCGTGTTTAAATACGATGCCCTGTATAATATCGGACTTAGCTATGTGAAACAGAGGAATAATAAACAGGCACTGGTATGGCTGGATAAAGTTCCTGTTGCTGATCATAACTATGAACAGGCGAGGGAACTAATTGGGAAATTGAAATAGCATTTAAAAAAAGAACCTGTACACAATTTATGATACAGGCTCTTTTATACTGTTTGAATGATTTGAATCAAGAGAAAATAATAATTACTATTGCTAATTGTAAGGACTGCTTTAATCGAAAGTAATCTGTAGTGGCCCGGAGATTTTGTCAATGTGACAGGCACATTTGCCACCTTTTACTTTAATTGTAGCTGATTTTGTCTGGTTGGTCTCTACAGATGTTCCGGTGATTTTTAAATCATCCCCTTCCTCTGACAGGCTTTTCGTATTTCCGTCATCTACGATTAAGTAGCTACCTTTCGTAAGGTTCGTCGTCATACTGGAATTCGCGTATACTCTTTCTCCAGTCCTTTGATTAATTACACTGAGGTCTTTCACTTCAGTGCCGACTGCTTTGTTATTTAGGAATGTGATCACAAATGAACGAAATTCCTCAGTACATATCCTGTCTCCACATTCAGAATCTGTTGTCTTTTTTTTACAGGATAGCAATGCGCTCCCCATTAATAATATAAGTATCAGCTTTTTCATAATTTATCGGTTTTAATGATAAACGCAACAATTCAAAAAAACGCTACAGCTGAAATTAGGTAACGGTATTAAATTGGTGTTAAATGAGTAATGTGTAAAAAAATGAAGCTGTACATAATTGCAGTGCCCCCAAAAAATATCTAACTTTTTAGGGGCACTGCAGATGCTTATTGGGGCCTCTTTTTTACTCGAAATCGTAAATGACGCGTTGTGTCAGCTGTTTTTTATCTCTCAATCGCTGGAGGTTATCATGTAAAGCACTCTTATCTTCAATGCCGGTACTGCTTAAAAGCGCCTGCTTATAAAGTTCATTTGCCACTTCCCAACGCTTCTCCTGTTCTGCATAATTCCCCATTTGTTCGTAAATGCAGCATTTACATACCCCTTTTATCAGGAGTGCCTGGCTAAAAACTTGTTCTGCTAATTTTGACATTTCCAAAGTGGTTAGCAATCGGAGGTAGGGTAGGTAAACATCAGGGAATTCTGGTTCCAGGCCGATACATTTTTTGTAGTAGTATCCCGCAGTCTGGTAGTTTTTGAATCTATCCTGATAAATATTCCCCAAATGATAATATGCCCGGGCATATTCGGGATCAATCTGAATAATTTCATTCATGAGATGAAGTGCTTTCTGAGGCTCGCCGTGTTCGAGTTCGTCGATGGCTTCGAGGTATTTCTCTTCGGTAGTATATAAAATGTCCATAAGGATACTTGTCTTTTTTTGTTCCCGGTAAGAAAATCTTCCGGAAGGGTGTTAAATCATTAATTCGGGTAATCGTTGAATATCGGAGGGATGCGTTATATCCCGGATAGAATAGGAAGATACATGCCTATCCCTGGCAGGCATACCATTGGGCTGCTGCTGTTCATATGGATATGTTGGTATTTAAGCATGTTCTTGTTTTTTACAAATGTAAGTATATGTATCTAAATATCAAAACGTTTGGCTTTTTGTGCAAGATCTTGATTGAGAAGAGGAAGGGCTTTCTTCAGAAAGAATTCTTAGATCCTGAGCAGGTCCTACCAGAGCTTATTATTGGTGTATCAAAAATATTACTCAATAATCCGCTATCTGCTCAATTCTAAAGGAAATATAGTGTCAGTATTGGAGAATCTATGTGAAGTCTGATAAAGTAGCTTCCCTTATCTTTAGTTTTTAATTAAATAATATCAGATGGAAGTTTTTTGTAAAGAAAGAACTCCATAACTATTTGTAAATTACCTGAACTAACCAAATGTATGATTCCCGGTATGAAATTATTCCGTAGCAAAAAGTTGCTTGTGATCCTTATTATTTTAGGAGTCGTGGTATTGGGCTCTTTTCTGATGCCTTCCTCAGATAAAGTAGATTTCAATACGCAAATTAAACCCATCTTGAATAAGAAATGTATTTCCTGTCATGGTGGGGTGAAGAAACAAGGTGGTTTTAGTGTGTTGTTTCATGAAGAAGCACTTGCCGCAACTAAAAGCGGTAAGCCCGCTATTATCCCGGGAGATCCTGAAGGAAGTGAAATGATCAAAAGACTACTTAGTAAAGATCCGGAACTCAGAATGCCTTATCAGCATGAAGCTTTGAATGAGGAAGAAATTGACCTTTTTAAACGTTGGATCAAACAAGGAGCAAAGTGGGGAGACCATTGGGCTTATCTTCCTGTCAAAGAAGTAGAAGTCCCTGATGTATCAGAAGACTGGGTAAGGAATGACATCGATAAATTCATTTATGCAAAGCTGGAAGAAAAGAAAATGAAACCTTCCACAGAAGCAGATAAAGCAACCTTATTAAGGAGGGTAAGTCTTGACCTGATTGGCCTGGCGCCTTCATATCAGGTGATGCGTCAATACCTCAATAGTAAAGACAGCGATAAAGCCTATGAAACGCTTGTCGATTCTTTGATGAATTCTCCTCGTTTTGGCGAAAAATGGGCTTCCATGTGGTTAGATGTTGCCAGGTACGCAGATACCAAAGGTTATGAATCTGATGGCGGCAGAGAAGTTTGGAAATACCGGGATTGGGTAATTAAAGCCTTCAATCAGGATAAACCCTATAATCAGTTTATTACCGAACAAATTGCCGGAGATTTTTTGATCAATCCCACAGATGAACAATACATCGCCACCGCTTTCCACAGAAATACCATGACCAATGATGAAGGAGGAACAAACAATGAAGAGTTCCGGGTTTCTGCTGTCCTGGACCGGGTGAATACGACCTGGGAAGGTTTATTGAGTACCACATTTGCCTGTGTACAATGTCATAGCCATCCATATGACCCTTTTAAACATGATGAGTTTTATAAGTTTATGGCTTATTTTAACAATACCAGAGATGAAGACCTGGCGTCTGAATATCCTTTACTGAGACAATACGATGATTCTTTGCAAAGAAAGCTTACTGGCTTGACTTCCTGGATAACACAAAATGCAGGAAAGGAAAAAGCAGCGGAAGTATACAAGTTCCTTAAAACCGGACAACCCAGTATTAATTCTACAACTACAGACAGTCTGAAGAATGCGGTAATTGGAAACAATAATATTGCCTTATTTTTCAAGAATAATGCGGTGGCGCGTATCCCGCAGGTAGACTTAAAAGGGGTAAGGCAAATGATTTATCGCTATTCTTCCAATTTGCCAGGTGGAAATATGAAATTGCGTTTAGCCCATCCCAATGGGCCGGTGATTGCTTCCTGGAAGGTTCCTTCAGGGGATCAATATCAGAACTTACAGGTCGAGATCAAACCTCAAAATGGGGTTCATGATATATACCTCAGTTATCAGAATCCGACAATTAAAAATAAAGATCAGTTCGCAGTATATTTTGACTGGTTTTATTTCTCGGATTCCTTTCCTGGTAAGACTAAACCTGGGTATGAGGAAAATAAAAAACTGTTTTGGACCTTGCTGAACTCAAACCCATCTTCAATTCCGGTGATGGTAGAAAATCCAGCCAACAGACAACGGAAAAGCTTTGTCTTTGAAAGAGGAGCATGGACCTCCAGAGGGAAAGAAGTGCAGGCGGGAGTGCCAAAAACGCTGGCTTATGCCATGCCTAAAAACGCACCTCAGAATAGAATGGGATTGGCTATGTGGTTAACTGATCCAAGAAATCCATTGCTCTCCCGTACCATGGTAAACCGGCTTTGGGAACAATTGTTCGGAACCGGAATTGTAGAAACACTGGAGGATATGGGAACCCAGGGAATGACGCCCACACATAAAGAAATGCTGGATCATTTGTCGTGGGAGTTCATGCACAAACATAAATGGAGTGTAAAGTCGATGCTGAAGGAAATGGTGATGAGCGCGACGTACAGACAGGATTCCAAACTTTCAGAAGAGGTTAAGGAAAAAGATTTATTCAATCATTACTATGCCAGAGGACCACGAACCCGTTTGAGTGCGGAACAGCTAAGGGATCAGCACTTAATGGCAAGTGGGGTCCTGAGTACCAAAATGTATGGACATGGTGTAATGCCATGGCAACCCGAAGGAATCTGGAATTCACCTTATAATGGTGCAAAATGGGAGAACTCAAAAGGGGAAGATCAATATAGAAGGGCAATTTATACTTATTGGAAAAGATCTGCACCATATCCTTCTATGATTGCATTTGATGGGGCGCAAAGAGTCGTTTGCAGTCCAAGACGAATTCGTACCAATACTCCCTTACAGGCATTGGTTACCCTGAATGATGAGGCTTACATAGAAATGGCACGTCACCTTGCAAATAGAATGGAACAGAAAGGTGGCAAAGATATCGGACAGCGGATCAGCAATGGGTATCAATGGATTATGTACAGACCTATTGCTACAGCTAAGCTCCAAATCCTGGATAAACTGTATATGCAAGCCTTTAATGACTATAAACATAATCCTGCGAAGATGGAAGAGATCCTTGGAACAGGAAATAAAGATAAAAAGCCGGAAAAAGCAGCTTTGGTAATTGTAGCGAATGCCATGTTGAATCTGGATGAGGTAGTGACCAAAAATTAAATAACGTCATGACAAGAGATGAATTAAATGCACATCGCCTGGTAAAAGAGGCTAAGGAAACAGAGTTGAGGTCTTTTACCCGCCGACATTTTTTAAAAGAAAGCGCAATGGGTCTGGGTGCTATTGCAATGGGTTCCTTATTGGGAGGTTGTAACTTTGGAGCTAAGACCAATAACCCGGTTTTATACGATCCAGCACATCCTTTATTGCCTAAGTCGCCGCCGTATTTTGGAAAGGCTAAAAGTGTCATCTATCTGCATATGGCCGGAGCACCTTCTCAACTGGAGCTTTTTGACTATAAACCGGAACTGGTGAAAATGGACGGTCAGGACTGCCCGCCTTCTCTTCTTGCAGGGAAAAAGTTTGCCTTTATTACCGGTGTTCCTAAAATGCTGGGCCCACAGGCTCAATTTGCTCAACATGGACAGAGCCGTGCCTGGATTAGTGATAATATGCCTCATTTTTCTACTATGGCAGATGAGGTGAGTTTCCTGAAAGCAGTGAGTACTGATCAGTTTAATCATGCTCCGGCGCAACTGCTGATTCATACCGGAAGTGCTCGTCTGGGCAGACCAAGTATTGGTAGCTGGGCCACCTACGGACTTGGAACGGAGAACCAGAACTTGCCGGGATACGTAGTGCTCACTAGTGGAGGAAGCTTCCCCGATGCAGGAAAGAGTATCTGGGGGAGCGGTTTTTTACCCTCAGTTTATCAGGGAGTACAATGCAGAAGTGAGGGGGATCCTGTTTTATTTATTAAAGATCCGCACGGTATGAGCCGTGATTTACGCAAAGCCTCAATTGATGCCATCAATGCTTCAAATGAGCTGGAATATGCAAACTATAATGATCCGGAGATTCTTTCCAGGATCTCTCAATATGAAATGGCTTACCGGATGCAGATTTCGGCTCCTGAAGTGATGAACATCAATGATGAACCGCAATATATTCATGAGATGTACGGCACTGAGCCAGGGAAATCTTCATTTGCGAATAATGTACTGCTGGCCCGCAAGCTGGTGGAAAAAGGAGTGAGGTATGTTCAGCTCTTTGACTGGGGATGGGATGCTCATGGTGACGGGCCCAATAACTCACTTAATATTGGTTTGAAAAATAAATGCAGGAGTACAGATAAACCGATTACAGCTTTATTACTGGATTTGAAACAAAGAGGATTACTGGACGAAACCCTGGTGGTTTGGGGCGGTGAGTTTGGTCGTACGCCAATGATGGAGAATAGAAACGGAATTCAAAATCCATATAACGGAAGAGATCACCATACTGAAGCATTCACAATGTGGATGGCTGGTGGTGGAATCAAAAAAGGCTTTACACATGGCGAGACCGACGAAATTGGCTATAGTGCGGTGAGTGGAAAAGTAGATCCTTTTGATATTCAGGCTACCATACTTAACCAGCTTGGGTTTAATCATGAACAGTTTACCTATCCTTTTCAGGGTAGACCATTCCGTTTAACCGATGTTGCGGGAAAGGTAATTCAGGACATCGTTGCCTAATCTAAAATTAACCAAACAACCACAGAAATCAATGCACCAAAACCGAAGGAATTTTATTAAAACTACTGCCACCGCTACTGCTGCGGGAATATTTAGCCCGCTTACGGAGCTGATTGCGAAGAATACTATTGATGTTAAAGCTGCTATAGGTTATGAATTGCTGTTTATGGCTACCGACTGGGGCTTCAGCGGTAGTACTGACGACTTCTGCCGGGAGGCAAAAAAGGAGGGGTACGAAGGAGTTGAGGTATGGTGGCCTGCGGACAATACTGCCGCACAGCAATTGTTATATGATGCTTTAAAAAAGCATCAGCTACAGGTCGGTTTTCTTTGCGGCGCTGGTCAGCCTAAAGCAAAACCTCACCTGGAAACGTTTATGAAAAACCTGGATGCTGCATTAAACAGTACCCAAAAGCCTGTTTATATCAACTGTCATTCGGGAAAGGATTATTTCAGTTACGACGAAAATAAAGCGATTATTGACTATACTACTAAGAAATCCAAAGAAAGTGGGATTCCCGTTTATCATGAGACCCATCGTGGACGTATGTTATATTCAGCACCTGTAGCACGTCAGTTTATAGAGAAGAATCCGGAGCTACGTCTCACCCTGGACATTTCACATTGGTGCAACGTGCATGAAAGTTTATTGGCAGACCAACAGGAAACGATTGATCTGGCATTGGAAAGAGTCTCTCATATTCATTCCAGAATTGGACATCCTCAGGGACCACAGGTAAATGATCCAAGAGCCCCGGAATGGGAAAATGCACTCCAGGCACATCTGGCATGGTGGGATAAGGTAATTGCCCGTAAAAAGAGAAACGGAGAGAGGATGACGATTCTGACCGAATTTGGTCCGGCAGATTATATGCCAACGCTCCCGTTTACGCGTCAGCCAGTCGCCGATCAATGGGGGATAAATGTGTATATGATGAATCTATTGCGTAAACGTTATCAATAACTTGAGGCCATAATGATGCTTTTATCTATATCAGACCTTATCGGGAGACTTCATCCCATATTGGTACACCTTCCAATAGGAATTTTATTAATGGGCTGTTTGTTTCAACTGCTCAGCAGATACCCTAAATTCTCGGGAATAAAAACCGCAATTCCTTTGATTTACCTTTTTGGTTTTTTTGGAGCGGTATTTTCTTGTGTGAGTGGTTATCTTTTATCTCAGAGCGGAGATTATGATGGTGGTCTTGTAGGGATTCACCAATGGCTGGGGATCGGTACAGCACTCTTTTCTCTGTTTTCATATTTCATGGTTCAAAAAGCTATTCGGGAAGTTATCTTAAATATAGCGGCTGTAGGATTATTGTTACTGATTACGGTGACAGGACATTATGGGGGCTCTTTGACTCATGGTTCTGATTATCTGACAGTAGCATTGGCAGATAGCCCGGCAAAAGGAGGGGCCGCAATCCCTCCGGTAGCAAACGTACAACAGGCGATGGTCTATACACATATGGTTCAGCCCTTGCTGAAAAACCGGTGCTACAGTTGCCATGGCAGTGAAAAACAAAAGGGAAAGCTTCGGTTGGATAACCGTGAATTTATGCTGAAAGGTGGAGAAGAGGGAAAGGCACTGGTCCCTGGAAGTGCGGAAGAAAGCGCGCTGATCAAAAGGCTGCTGTTACCGATCAGTAATGAAGACCACATGCCGCCAAAAGAAAAGCCGCAGCTTTCGGCTCAGGAGCTGGCTCTATTGGAATGGTGGATCAAAGAGGGCGCAGATATTAATAAAAAAGTACAGGACCTGAAACAAAATGAAAAGATTAAGCCTGTATTGCTGAGTTTTCAGACAGGAGCGAAGAAAGAAGCGGTAAAGATTTTGGAAATTCCCGAAAAAGAAGTGGGCAAAGCCGATACTAAAGTGATTGCAAATCTGAAAGCTGCTGGAGTGGTGGTGATTCCGGTAACAAACAATAGTAATTATCTATCGGTCAGTTTTGTAACAGCCAAACCATCTGCCGATTTATTAGTGCTGCTGAAATCTTTAAGTGCACAACTGATCTGGTTAAATCTGGCCAATACGAATCTGGATGATAAAGGAATGGAGGTAATCGCAGGATTAAAAAACCTGGTCAGGATTAATTTGACCCAAACACGGATTACCGACAAAGGATTGTCTCTGTTGAAAGCAATAAATACCTTGCAATATCTAAACCTGACAGGCACGAAAATAACGACAAAAGGATTGATTGCTTTGAAAGGTTTAAAGGAGCTTCGGCAAGTTTATTTATACCAATCTTCAGTAAATAAGATGGAGGAACAGGAACTGAAGAAAAGTTTTCCAAAAACTGTTCTTGACTTTGGAGGGTATCAGGTACCTACACTGGCCAAAGACACGACAGAAGTAAAACCATAAAAATATCGGTTGTTAGCATCATATAAGAATGGAATCACTATTTTAGAAATAGAATTCATCTGCTAAACCTAGTTTTATTAATGACCACCTTAACCAAAGAAAAAAGTGCACTGACATATTTGCTGAGTGCACCTGTGATTGTAGCTTCCCTGGGCTATTTTGTCGACATTTATGATCTCCTTTTGTTTGGAATTGTACGAATCCCCAGCTTAACAGAGTTAGGTCTTGACGAAGCTGCACGTTCCATAGAAGGAGCAAGTATCCTCAATTGGCAAATGACTGGCTTGCTGCTAGGAGGCGTGTTATGGGGTGTATTAGGTGATAAAAAAGGGCGGCTTTCTGTACTTTTTGGTTCGATCATTACTTACTCCATCGCAAATTTTGCCTGCGGTTTTGTACATGACGTTTTTATTTATAAGGTTTTACGTTTTATTGCAGGCATTGGCCTGGCTGGGGAGTTGGGGGCCGGAATTACCTTGGTTTCCGAGAGCTTGCCAAAGCGTTTACGGGCATTAGGTACTTCATTGGTTGCGGGAGTTGGGGTGCTCGGCGCAGTGGTCGGCTACTTTACAGTGGAGTTGTTTAGCTGGAGAAATGCTTATTTCATCGGTGGGGGCATGGGAATCCTCTTGTTGTTCTTAAGGATCGGTGTGTTTGAATCCGGAATGTTCCATGCGATGAAGGCAAAAGAACAGCTGAGTAAGGGGAATTTCTTTTCTTTTTTTACCAGGAAGAGCCGGTTGATCCTATACCTGAAATGCATTGGCGTTGGACTTCCCACCTGGTTTGTAATTGGAATTCTAGCCACATTTAGCAATGAAATTGGAAAAGCATTACACATCTCTGAAGTGATTAAACCCGGTCTGGCGGTAATGTGGTGTTATGTTGGTCTGGCAGCAGGAGACCTGGTGAGTGGCTTATTGAGTTATTGGCTGGAATCACGGCGTAAGGCAGTCGCTTTACTGATGTTATTTGCAGCTATTGGAACACTGATCTTTTTATATGCCGGAATTAGAACCTCTACAGGGTTATATCTCATGTGTCTCTGGACCGGCTTCGGAATCGGATATTGGGCCATGTTTGTCACCATTGGAGCAGAGCAGTTCGGTACGAATGTACGTGCAACAGCAGCGACTACCATTCCAAATATGGTAAGGGGCACTGTGGTCTTAATGACTACACTTTACACCTTTTTAAAACCACAGGTGCTGGAACTTTATGCGGCAGGCATCGTTGGCCTCATCTGTTTTGGAATTGGCTTTTATTGCATTAAAACAATTCCTGAAACACACCATAAAGACCTGGATTTTGTGGAAGATTGATCTATTAACTATTTGATTTTATGAAATAAATGCTTGCTTTTCAGCCATTATAAAACAGGTTGCAGAATCACAGACTTTAATTTGAATAATTCTTTCGCATTTGTTTCCGGACTTATTTTTATTGTATAAATCCCTGTTTTGGCCACAGATACAATAGCTACAGGGTGTTTAATAAATAATAATGGTTTTCCCGAACTGTATTCGGAAGTTCTCAGGGTTTGAAATTTGTATGTTTTATGGGCAAATTCCATAATTCCTTCCTGTTTTGCATTTTCTTCGGAACAGGAGTATTCCAATAGAATTTTATAGTCGCCAGATGCTGTAATGTTAAATTTAAATTCTACCTGATCCTCAGGTTTGGTCATATGGAGGATGCAGGGAATATGTTTCCAGTCTCCGAAATAATGACTGTAAGTAAGGGTTTCCATTTTTGCAGCTCCACTGGTGTTGGCATTAGCCACCTCCAGAATATTCGCTTCATATTGATCGGAAACCGTTGGGATATTGTTTAGATAGCCATCATTCAATATTCCTTTATACTCTACCGCAATCACAGTATTGTACTGGTCTGGGGAATGCGGCATGTCGACGCTAAGGATCTGATCTTTCAGGGAATATTTTAAAGGAGCATTATCGGTGAGCCGGTAAACTTTAGTAATGGTGCTGTTTATGCCTGGCACAATGATTTTGCCATTTCCTGGGGGATAAAGAACATGAAGAAATAATCTTCCAGGTTTAGAAGTGCTGACACCCCAGGGCTGCGCTGGAATGGGCCCGTAGGTACTTTCGTATATGCTTTCTCCGTTAGCTTTTAACCAGACACCGGTTGCCCTGAGAAATTTTTCTGAATAATAGGGGATTTTTCCTTCTCCATCCGGACCTACATTAAGCATCAGATTTCCACCTTTAGAAGCCACATTTGCCAACAGGTGAATGATTTCAGCAGGTGATTTGAAATTCATATCATGACTGATGTAACCCCAGGAGTCATTATGGGTATAGATGGATTCCCAGGCACCCTTAATTGGAGTTGCAGGAACTTCCGAATCCCCAAAAGTCCGGTAGTCGCCTAATCCCTGCCCAACGCGGCTGCTAAACAAACTTTTAGGCTGAAGAGCATGCATTTCGTCTACCAGTTTCTGAGTCTGTTCTTTATTTAATCCACCAGGCATATCAAACCAGACTATGCCAAGATTGCCATAATTGGTTAATAATTCTTTGAGTTGCGGGATCGATTTTTCCTTATAATATTTTAGATAGTCTTTATCTGCCTCTTTGAAATCCCATTTGTTACCTCCTCCATTAGGCTCATGCCAGTCTAGAAACTGAGAATAATAAAAACCAAATTCAATGCCTCTTTTTCTGGTAGCATCTGCCAGGGCTTTCATGGGATCTTTGCCATAAGGAGAGGCTTTTACGATATTGAAATCACTGACTTTAGAGTCATACATCGCAAATCCTTCATGATGTTTTGCGGTGATCACCAGATAACGGATTCCGGCATCTTTCGCCAGGTCTGCCCATTTCTGAGCATTAAACTTAACCGGATTAAAACTGGAAGCAACCTTTGCATATTCTGTGGCAGGGATTTTTGCCTGATTCATCAGCCACTCTCCACTACCATAATAATCTTTATCTTTCCATACACCAGCCAGCTTTGAATATAGTCCCCAATGAATAAATAGGCCAAACTTGGCATTCTTAAACCAAAGGGTATTTGGATTTTCCTTTGCATTTACCTCTTTGTCCCATCTGTCAATATCCTGTGCAAATGAAAAGCTATAGGACAAAAAGCATAAAAAAATGCAAATAATGGTTTTTCTGATATGGTTCATACAATTATTAGTCCTTGCTGGTTAGTCGGTTACTAAGTTAATAAGCATGAATTTTTATTGTTCTCTCTTTATAGCTAATCATTAAGCTTTTTTGGCAAGATATTCACATTCTTGGGCAATACTTGGTTGTTTGCGTTAAATGGTTTAGGTTTATCCTCCCAAATGTGCAGAAAGCGTAGAAATAGAAGCTGGAATAGAAATGGAATTAGGTAGAATGACGAATATTAAAGTAACAATTAACTGGCTAGATTTATTAAAAGTAATCGCTGTATTTATGGTGATTGTAGCACATGCAAATGATTGCATTATCCTAAATCAGGACGGTAATTTTAATTTTGAATGGGGCACTTATATCGGCTCTTTATATCGTTTTGCGGTTCCTTTGTTTGTGTTGATATCGGGAGTACTGTTACTGCCTACAAAGCTGAATCTATTGGAGTTTTATAAAAAACGCCTCTGGCGGATCCTCCCTGCACTACTTTTTTGGGGTATGGCATATGTTTTGTTCGATGGGATCATTCTGAACCCTAAAACCTGGGATAAAATATTCATGGATATCGTCAGACTTCCATTGAGCTTTGGAGATGCTTCCCCCCACCTTTGGTATTTATACATGTTGGTAGGATTATACCTGATCATTCCACTCATTTCTCCATGGGTAGCTAAAGCGACAAAAAGAGAACTGGAAATGGTATTGGGCATCTTTATTTTCTCCACTTTCATTCCGTATCTGAAGTTTCTGACGGGCCTGGCATTTGGAGTCTGTGACTGGAATGAATTTCACTCCTTTTATTATCTGTCTGGTTTTATAGGATACTTATTAATGGGGTATTACCTGTATACTTATTTGCCGGGATGGAGCATTAAAGCAAAAAGATGGACTGGTATGTTTCTGTTTCTAACAGGATATGGAATAACCTATTATCTGACGATCAGTGTACCTTTCTCCATTCCCAACATTGAAATGGTATGGTATTACTGCTCTCCTAATGTTCTTTTAGAAGCTGTCGGTATATTTATGCTACTAGAAGGAATAACGATTAAAGAAGGTTTTTTCTTAAAGATGATCAATGCCATTGCACATTACTCTTTTGGAATTTTTCTCGTTCATTATTTTTTTATTGGGCCAGTTTTCAGATATATGGCAGTTCACTTTGGCCTGCATCCGGGATTAAATGTATTGGTATCTGCCACATTAACGTTAATGATTGCTTTCGTGATAACCTGGCTTCTTGCGCGCCTTAAGCTGACCCGGAAATTAGTGAGTTAAGCTTACTGAGTTCCTTCGATCAGGATGATTGCCCGTAGCGGCTGCATGCCAATCGAAGGAAATACTGTTATTTTTCGTAATTTGCTCCCAGTATCTTTTTGATCAGCCTCAGTATCCGTTGGAGGTTGTAGTTATGGTTCTGATCTGACATGATATGAGACAGGATAAAATTCTCGTCACAGGCCTTTATGGTGGCCAAAGATACCTCAAGGATTTCAGCAATTTTTTTTAATGAATCGTCTCCGATCACAGCTCTCTGTTCCATTCTTGATACTGCCTGCTGACTTACTCCCAGAGCCTTAGCTAATGTTTCCTGTTTCATTTCACGAGCTGTACGGATGCGGCTTACGTTCTTTCCCAAATGAGGTTTCCTTGTCATAATGTTACTTTGTTTTTAAAATTTGTGGTATTGCCTGAATAACCATTTGTATAATACAACCTCTTCGTTTGTTAATTACAACGTTACATAATGAAGTAAATAAAGTTGTTATTTTTACTTTTGGTTAATTAAAGCGAAAATTATGACAATTATATCTAAAAGAAAAGAAAGTAGCCTAAAAGTTAGTT
Source organism: Pedobacter steynii (assembly GCF_001721645.1). Taxonomy (NCBI): domain Bacteria; kingdom Pseudomonadati; phylum Bacteroidota; class Sphingobacteriia; order Sphingobacteriales; family Sphingobacteriaceae; genus Pedobacter; species Pedobacter steynii. The sequence goes on from NZ_CP017141.1 coordinate 2,472,014, forward strand.
TTGTAACCTTCGATCTGATCTATTTCATTCAGATGAAAAGAATTGCCTGCAGCTTGTCTCAGGAAGAACTGTCCTTTTTAATCGGTAGAGGAAATAATTTTATTACCGAGCGGGAAACCTTTAAAATGAACAAAGAATTGTGGTTGGGGGATATTTCAGTGATGTCAATGATATTTGACTGCAGGCCTGCGGAATTTTTCAGAAAGGTGAGGGGAAAGGAAAACGAGATTCGATTGTTATCCAGACAAAGCGTATTGGGCGATTATATTCAGTATGAGGTGTTTGGCTTGCGTCAGGATGATTCAATTGAATTGTTATATATGATCAATGAAGAAGACCCTTCAAAGAAGTATGATGATAGAGAAAAGTCATTTCTGTTAAAAATTGCGAAGAAAGAGGTGACCGGATTGATCAATGAAGGTTATTTTGCCGGAATAGAAAGGGGGCCTTTTGAAATATTCAGAGAATGCCGCACAAGAGGAGGACATTTAATTAAAGCATATTTTGTAGCTCAGGCATTAAATGAATATTTGTTGGGAACCGGTCGCCTGGCCGTACTTAAGAAATATAAACATAAGGATAAAGGGTTTGTATATCAGGGCTCATAAGGAGGATCACCCGCTAAATAGATGGAAATTAATATTCACTTAAATGGTATTTTTAATATTTTAGTGAAATCTTATTTTTTACGACCACTAAACCAACGAAAATGAATTTAAAAATTAGCGCTCTGTTAGTGACTTCTGTTTTGCTTCCAGCTTTAAAATTTCTGAATAATGAGCAACCCAAAAATGTTCCTATTAAAGGAACCTGGCAGCTGGTATCGGGAATTACGATTCAAAAGGGAGATACTACCTTTACTGATTACAGAAAAGGTATGAAGCAGATAAAGATTATCAATGATACCCATTTTGCTTTTCTTAACCACGATTTGAAGATGGGAAAGGATACTGCTTCGATTTTTGTTGCCGGGGGAGGGAGGTATACTTTAAAAGGAGATGAATATACCGAGCACCTGGAATATTGTAATTACAGGGAATGGGAGAATAAGACTTTTGTATTCAAAGTAAAGTTAAAAAATGATACCTTGACTCAGCAGGGAATAGAGAAAGATGAGAAAATTGGGGTGGACAGGGAAATCATTGAAAAATATATTAAATTAAAGGATTAATGATGAAGCCAAGGGATATTTCTAGTATCAGGTTAATTAACCAGCAAATTGAAACAAGTAGCTTTACCTGTGGAAAAGAGCTGGTATCCTGGATGGGAGCCATGCAGGCACAAGATTATGCAATGGCCAGCTGGGGAATCGGATTAAGAATCCCTGGTTTTACAGAAAAAAAGGTTCAGGCAGAAATTGATCAGGGGAGAATTCTAAGAACTCACCTGCTGCGGCCAACCTGGCATTTTGTGGCGGCGGATGATATCTGGTGGATGCTGGAACTCACTGCTTCTCATGTAAAGACAAAGTCCAGATCCAGGTTTAAAGAACTTGGCTTAAGTCCCGAGATCTGCCAGAAAAGTAACCGGATTATAGAAAAGGCTTTTTCAAAAAATAAATACTTAACCAGAGAAGAACTACATGCTGAAATTGAAAACAATAAGCTAAGCATCGATAAGGATCGTTTGACTTACCTTATCTTTTGGGCAGAATTAGAAGGGATTTTATGTAGCGGAATAAAAAGAGATAAAAATCAAACTTACGCGATTCTCGGGGACCGGGTGCCTAAACCCAGTTCTTTATCGAGGGATGAAGCATTGGCGAAACTGGCATTTACCTATTTTTCGAGTCATTGTCCGGCGAGCCTTGCCGATTTTTCCTGGTGGTCGGGATTGTCTGTTACAGATGCAAAAAGAGCGATGGAAATAATCCGTCCAAAATTTATCTTTGAAACAATTGCCGATCAGCAATATTGGTTTCCGGAAAACTTTTCTACGCCCTTCCCTAAAAATTCTTCTGTGCATTTGCTGCCGGCTTTTGATGAATTTCTCATCAGCTATAAAGATAGAACTGCTGCATTTCCTCTGGGACATCACCCTAAAGCATTCACCATTAATGGAATTTTTCATCCTGTTATTGTTGTAAACGGGCAGGTTAAAGGGATATGGAAGAGAACAATAAAGAAAGATAAAGTTTACTTCGAACCTTTCTTTTTTAATCCGGTACCGCAAAAAACTTTAGACTTAACAAAGAAAGCTGCCATAAATTTTGCTGAATTTCTGGATAAAAAAATAGAAATTTTAAATCAGGATAAATTTGATGAAAAAAGATAGAGACGCTGCTGTTATGGGAATTTTTTATATCCAGGCATTTGGGCTATCTTTGTTTAATGAATTCCGCCAGGCAGTTAAATAAAACAGGAAATAGTCAGTTTGCTACGCAATTGCGGACCGCTATAACAATGTTCTGCCGTTTTCTTTCCCAGCAATATCGATTGGGAGATTCTTTTCTTAAAAGTAGCAAGGACTTTATTAATTAAGCCCCAGCCTCTCTGAAGGTTTGGGGTTGGTTACCTTACTCTCTTTTTCTTTTACCTTTTTGTTTTCATCATGAAAAAATTGGATATGACGCCTCTTTTTAAGGCTGTTCTTATGCTTCCTTATTTATTGAACCTCTTTGTTTTATTGCTCGCAGTCTTCTTATTGAAACCAATATGGATTGGCCTTTCTGTGTCTTTTTATATAGGATTATCGGAGATTCAGTCCGTACGGATAACATGAAAGGTGAATACTTGAAAAAGATGAAAAAATTAATCAGGAGAACCCAGGATTTTGATGATTTGGCCCCAGTTGAATTTTAGACTGGGGCTAAGGGCAGTAAAATTATTTGAATCATTTAATCCATATACACATGAACACAACATCATTAAAAATAGACAATACACCAATTATATTATCAACAGGAATTTTTGATTTGTTAAAAGACCATATCAGAAGAAGAAAGTTAAGCAGGTTCAATGAGGAAAAACTGAAACTGGAGCTTCGTTATGCAAGACAGGTACTAAGAAAAGAATTGCCTGAGGAGGTCGTGACTGTAAACCGTCGGGTTCGCGTAAAGGAATTGGAATCCGGAAAGGAATTTACCTATAAACTGGTTGCTCCGGGAAAAGCAAGAGATAAGCATAAGACCTTATCTATTTTATCACCTATAGGCGTGGCAATGTTGGGTTATATGAAAGGAGCTAAATTGCAATGGGAAATGTCTGATGGGATAAAAGCATATCAGATAGAAGAGGTGACCGAACTAAATTAATAATAGACTAAGGCCGTTCAGAATATCCGTCTGAACGGCCTTAATTATAGGAAAGAGGCAGGCTTTTCTTTGTTAAGTTTTATCAACCTGTAATTCTGTTTTTATAGCTGCGGGTTTTGTGCTACTCCTGTATTTGACCAGGTTAATGAGAAGCACACTTGCCAGGATAACTACCAATCCTAAAATCTGAATTAAGGTCACCTTCTCATTGGTAAAGCATATACTCAGTAGCACTGCTACTACGGGATTCACATAAGCGTAGGTACTTACCTGTGTTGCAGGACGAACGCTCAACAACCATACGTAAGCACTAAAAGCGGCAATGGACCCGAAGATAATGAGATAGCCAATAGATAACCAGGCATCTAATGGGATGCTATTCCAATGGAAGTTATTGAATTCTGAATTGAGTAAACTCCCCGGGAAAAATGCGACCCCGGCGGCAAGCATCTGCCAGGAGGTATTTACTGCTACCGAACTGTTTGGATCAGATTTGTATTTAGAGAATAAAGATCCGCCGGCCCAGGCAACCGGACCAATAATTAATAAGACCATCGCTAAAATCTGCGTGGTACTCTGACTGGTATTCAAGGCATGAATCAGCTGTTCACCGAATAGTAAAATGACCCCGATAAATCCAATAATGAGACCGGCAATTGTCGATTTGCTACCGAGATTCTCTTTCCATTTAGGTTTATCCAGAATTACGAACCAGATGGCGGCTGATGCGACCATAATGGCAACCAGGCCACTTGGAATATACTGCTCAACCCAGATGACGATACCATTCCCGACACCGAGCATTAGAAAACCACTTATCGCAGCGTATTTTATATTCTGCTTATCGAAAATTTTTTCTCCCTTAAAACGACACCACGATAGGAGTAAGGCTCCGGCAACCAGGAAACGAAAAGTCCCCAGAATAAATGGAGGGAAGCCTGCAAGGGCCTTTTGGATGAAGAAGTAAGTAGAGCCCCATACCACATAAACTGTGGCAAAAGCCAGGTAAACAAGAAGTGGGGAAGCGGTTTTATTTGCGTGTGCCATAGGATGGGTTATTTATCTGGGATGACTAATTGTTGTGCTTCTTTTACTGTTTCCAGTACAATAGTAGTTCGAATAGAAAGTATATTGGGGATCTTACTGAATGAATTACGCATTAAAGCCATCAAAGAGGCTGAGTCAGTAGTCCGGACTTTTACCAGGTAACAGTCATCACCGGCAATAATATGAACTTCCTGGACTTCTTCAATTTTAGCAAGCTCATTGGCAGTATCTGTGCAACCTAAACTGTGTGATGCTTTCATCGAAATGAAGGCCAGTAGTTTCAGATCAACGGCAACCGGATTGATTCTCGCTGTGTATTGAGTAATTACATTTTTCTGTTCTAATTTTTTTACCCGTTCCAGAACCGCAGATGGAGCCATCTCCAGTTCTTTTGCCATGTGAACATTAGAGATTCTTGAGTTTTCCTGCATCAACCTTAAAATGGACAGGTCAATCTTATCTAAACTGATGTTGTTTTCGATTATCATTCTATAAAGTTATGTAAAATCAGAATAATATTCAAAATTATATTTAAAAATGTGATTATAATTCTATTTACATCCTCCTGAGGTCTATTTGCTAAGAGAGCTGTATTAGTGAAAAAATCATGAAGAATATAACGGCATTTCTTCTGTTCAGCGATGGATTTGTGAAGGAAAATTTTGTCTCGAATGCCCCCTTAGATTGACATTTACGACACCCCTTAAGCGCTGGATTTAATCTTAACTTAGGTATTGTTAATCAAATAATTTTTGAATCTAAAAATCTAATAAAAATGGAAGAGCTAAAAACAGATAAAAAGGCATTCATTGAAGGATTTATATTACTTTATGATTTACATACTGCACTATTTGCTAATGTGATTAAAGATGTTTCAGAAAAAGATGCTCATAAGCGCCTGGATACAAAAGCAAACCATATAGCCTGGCTGGCAGGAAGTCTTGTGCAGGAGCGGTTTGATCTCGCCAATGCCTTAAATATCGACCAGCAGCAAAAAGCTGCTACCCTGTTTGAAGGGCATAAAGGAATTCAGGATGGGCTGACTTATCCGGCATTGGAAAGTTTTAAAGAGGATTGGGACCGTATTTCTCCACTGTTGAGGACTGCATTATTAGCGGTAAGCCAAGAGAAGTTAGATAGCTCAATAGAAATGCCGGATGGAGAAATGACCTTTTTTGATTGGGTTTTCTTTATCGTTCACCGGGAATCTTACTGCATTGGACAAATTGGACTTTGGCGCAGGTTACTTGGGTATGAAGCAATGAAGTATCCGATGGAAGGTGAAAAAAAATAAAGATGGAAAAGAAAGCAATGCTTAAAGAAATGGAGGAAACGATGACCGGATGGACGGAAGTGCTTTCCTCGTTTAATCAGGAACAACTCAACATGGTTCCATTTGAAGGTAGCTGGACAGCAGGACAGATCGCAAAACATTTGATCATGGCAAATTTTGGATTTCTGGAAGTATTGAATGGAACTGAAGGAGAAACTGACCGGCCTGCGGACCAGAAGGTAGCTCGGATAAAATCTGATTTTTTGGATTTTACGACAAAAATGCAATCTCCTGATTTTATACTCCCTAAAGCAATAGATTATGATAAGGGGATACTGGTCAGTAATATAGAAGAGCTGAGAGGTAAGCTGACAGAAGTTATTCTTTCTTCAGATCTCACCAAAACCTGTTTGGCATTTGAAATGCCAGTGTATGGATACTTTACCCGATGGGAAGCTATTTATTTTGTCATTTATCATAGCCAGCGCCATTTGAATCAGTTGAAAAATATCGCCAAAAACTAAACAGGACTGGAGGATCTATAGATCTGCATCAATAATTTTATTCTTAAAGGCAAAAACGACAAGACCGGCTACATTTTTAGCACCTGTTTTTACCAATAGATTATTTCTGTGCCCGTCAACAGTCCTCAGACTGATAGAGAGTTGATCTGCTATCTCGGCAGTGGTGAATTCCTGACAAATCAAAGTCAGGATTTCTTTTTCCCTTTGGGTAAGGGATGAGCCGGCATCGAATCCCCTTACGTTTGCTTTATTGAGCAGTTTACCGGATTGAAGGGTTTTTAAAACCATTTCATTGAAATAAAAACCATTGTGAAAGGTCGTTTCTATAGCATTTTTAAGCTCACTTAACTCGGAATTCTTAGCAATATAGCCATTAACGCCCTGTTGAATCATCCTGGTAATGTGTTTCTCTTCTCCATGAACGGATAAAATAATTACTCTTACATCCGGAAAAGCTATTTTTAACTCCCTGGTTGCTTCCATTCCATTCATTTCGGGCATGTTCAGGTCCATCAGCACAATGTCGGGCTTTAGTTCACCGCAATTATTCATCGCGTTCAGTAGTTCTATCCCATTTCCAGCTTCAAACATAACCTGCATGTTTTCGAAGCTTTTAATATTATTTACAAGACATTCCCTAAACATTACCTGGTCATCGGTAACTGCTATTCTTATCAATCTGTTCATATGTTAAATTTTAACAGGAAAATGTATGGAAATCCCAAATCCCTTTTGTGCGGTATGATAACTCAGGTCACCACCATTCATTTCTACCCGATTGGTTATGTTGTGTAAACCCAATCCCCTGCGTATCTGCTCATGATCAAAGCCTATGCCATCATCTTTGTAATCATATCGTATTTCGCCATTATTACAAAGCAGTTTAATTTCTACATGTTGTGCGGCGGCATGTTTTACTGTATTGCTGATTAATTCCTGAGTAATGCGGTACAGGGCAAGTTCTATTTCCTGATTTCCACATTTATCAAGCCCCTGACTATCAAAATCTACTTCCAGGTCATCTGAGCCTTCAATCTGGAAACATAATTCTTCTATCGCTGCAGCGATTCCAAACATCTCCAGCTCATTGGGTATCATGTTATGAGAAATTCTTCTGACACTCATAATGCCTTTGTCTACGAGAAGTTTGCTTTCTTTAATCAGTTCAATACTTCCGGATGTCGCATGGTGTTTTTTCTCAAATTGTATGATCTTCATTCCTAGTGTAGAGAAAATACTCCCTACTTCATCATGAAGATCTTTAGCCACTCTGCGTCTTTCTTCTTCTATCTTCTCAATGTTATTACGGGTTAGCTTTCTCTGATAATCTGCTTCTGTTTCCTTTAACTGTACCTGCTGATTATAGAATTTTTTCTGGTACACAAAAAAGAGAACCACAACTGCAGCACTAAGCAGAAACATAACCAGCATGCCTGTAAACATAAAAAAGTAGACATCTATACCTTCCTGCGTTGCCATAAACCGATAAAGATTAAAGAATAAAGTATGCAGGAGAGGAAAGCATGCAATTGCCACACGATCATATTGAATTTCAGGCTGAGTGGCAAAATGTAATTGCTGAGCATAAATAACAGAAAACTACCTGAAAAATAAATAAAGAAACCCGTGTTGATCCAGAATGTAGCGCTTTTCTCTATTTGTATATATAAGGTTTGCCTTGTTATCTTATAATAATAAAACAGGGAAGTACTGATAATAACAATACTCTGCAGGGTACGGGGATATGTATTGAATATATGCCATTTTTGGATCCAGAATGCATTGATCAGACAAAAGGCAAGAAATCCTGAAATGAGTAAGATAAACCAGATCCTGGCTATGGAATCTTTAAAAACAACCTGGTAAAAAAGCATGATTGTGGAAAATTCAATCATGGTATAGATATGGAGTACAGGAAGATTGTTTTTACTTGATAACCATAATGAAGCACTGTACAAAGCTAAAATTCCAATCAACAACAAGTGAATACTGATCACTTTCAGTTCCTTTGGATAAGACCGGAAATATTTTAATGAAAGTATCAATGGGCAAAAAATAAAGCCCATTGAAAAAATTAAGGTTAGATATTCTACTTTTAGTATTTTAGAAAACATATTTATTCTCCTAAAGGACTGTCAGGTGGAGGACAGGTAGGTGGACAAGGCATCGTGAAATCGAAAATATTACTTTTCTCCTGACCTTCAATAAGAGATGGCGTAGTATTGATCATGTCATGACCATATACATCTGCAGGGACCATAATTAGTCTTTGTTCTCTCCCTTTTTCCATCTCTGTGTCCCAACCAAAGTAAACGCGTACATAACTTGCACCTCTTTCTTCTACCATGTCTTTGAGCTCCCGAGCATCAATTAGATAAGATTTGATGAAATTGCCACGTGCAGCCCATGCTCTGGTAATATCCTGAGCCTCTTTCAGTGGAATTTCAAAGATACTTTTGTCATGTTTGGAGGATTGATGTTCCATTGTTTTTGTTGTTTTAAGTGATTGATTTAATTTATGAACTGAAAAGCAGCTTCTCAATTGGTTAATCTAAAATAAACAATTTTTGTTAAGCTGATTAACTATTTACTCTGTATTTATATTTGTTACGATCTCGTTATTTATACAGGTATAAATACCTGTTTTTTAATATAGGTATTCAAGCGCATACCTGACCGGTTTCTATTGATGAACTTTAAATATCATTTTAAACCATTGATTGATTTATGAAAGCCCCTGATCCCCTTTTTGTTACTTATTGGCTTGGTTACGCAAATCAAAAAATGATTATTGAGGAACTTCCGAACGGTATTGACGTGATCAATTTGTTTCTGATTAACCTGGATCCCCAGAAAACTTTGCAGCATTTGTACCTGACCAGCAATGGAATGACCTGGGCTAGCATTCTGACAGGGGTAAGGGTGCAGCAAAACAGAGGAGTTAAGGTTCTGGCATCAATCATCAGCACGCCAAATCCGCAGATTTCATGGAATACCATTGCCGATCCGGCAGCTTTCGCTGCAGATGTTTATGATTTGGTCGTAAATAACTGGGGATTGGATGGGATTGATATTGATCCTGAAATGGGAGGAGATATCCCCAATGAAACATTTATTGAAGTGGTGTGGCAGTTGTCTAAATATTTTGGGCCACGGTCACAAACGGGAAAGACAATGAGTTATGTTACTTATCAATATTATGCCGATGAACAATTGTTAAAACAGTGTAATGCATTATTTGATTACGTGGCTTTAATGGGATATTTCTGGGATCTGGAAACGATGATCAATCAATTTGAATTGTATGCAGGATTAGTGAGCAGTAAAAAACTGTTATTCGGTGTCCAGCCAGGTGCCCATCAGGCGACTTCATTGGCAGAAGCAGTGCAATTGACCAAATGGCAGCCCGATAATGGCCTAAAGGGAGGGATGATGCTCTTTAATATTAATATTGATAAAGATTTTAATTACACCAACGGACTGATTAAAGTACTTAAATCCAGAGAACTGATGTCCTGATTCAGGAGTCTGGTGGAAAAATATATAGCTCTCAGGCACGTGAACGGGGTAGATTCAAGGATTTGCCACCGTTTACTTTTTTATACGAAACAGGTTATAATTTCTCTATTGATTTTCCAAAATACCAACAGATCCAACTAAAGAAAGGTGCTGCAACAACATCTGCGGTATAGTGTACATGTTGAAGTAACAGCAATACTCCAATGATTCCGGAAGCAATAAAAGCAACCATTTTCTCCCGCTTATTTTCCAGACACAGAGCGCCTAGAAACACAGTAGCAGTATGTCCGGAAAAGAAAAGATCTTTGGTAATTACATTAGAACCATAGAAAACGACAGAACATGGATCTATGAGCTCAATAATCTCTTTTGGAGGATGAAGAGGGACAATAGAAATTGTAATGATTCTTGCTGCGCACAGAAAGATATAGGCCCATAATGCCGTCAGACAAATGGAAGTGTTCCTGGACATCTTTATTAGAAAGAATACAGACATCCCATAAAGGACAATAAATATATATAAAGAAACATCAATAGCCGGAATTCGGGCCAGTAACCAGTCATTAAGTGTAAGTCCCTTATCTCTGTTTTCTACGTAAGCGAAGAAATGAGGTATAAAAACCAGGATCAATGCGAGAATAGAGATCCCAAGGATAAATTTAAGTCTGAATGGGGGATAATCCCAGGCAATTTGCCAGGAGAATTGTTTAAACTGCATTAAAAGGTTTTGTTGGTATCTCTAAAAAGTAAATGCAACAAATAACGGAATTAATCCCCTATAAAAGAATACTCTGACAGAGAAATGTTGATTATTCTATGAAAAAAATAAGATGTTTAAACAGATAATTTGCTGCTTTTAAGAGTTAAAAGAGACTCAATTGAATTTTTTCCGGTGGTTTAGCATCACCATCGACTGTTTTTCCGCCGTATTTCCAGGAATTACGACGCTCTTTTTGGACCAACTCGTCGAAATTATCATTTGGTACGAAGTTCTTTTCAGCTTTACGGGCAAGTTCTCCTAATTTAAGGATGGCATGCTGCTTATCCGATTGACCTAGTCTGGCCTTTTGAATGGCTTTTCCCAATACCTGAATTGTTTCATCGTATACTTTTAGAGGAACAGGAAATGGATGACCATCTTTTCCCCCATGAGCGAAAGAAAACCGTGCGGGGTCGGTAAAACGGGACGGTGTTCCATAAATTACTTCGCTGACTAAAGCTAAAGATTGTAAGGTCCTTGGTCCCAAACCTTCCAATAACAACAGTTCTTCAAAATCTGCAGGCTGTTTTTCCTGTGTCAGCCATAACATGGCACCCAAACGTTTCAGGTCCACATCTTGCGCTTTTACTTCATGATGATTGGACATGACGAGTTTTCTGGCTTCTTTAAGGATGCGTTCCGGATTTTCAGTAGTCATAGATAACATGCTGACCCGCGATGTCCGGGCTTCCTTTGCAACCAGATTTAAAATCTTTCCCTGGTTGATGCCACAAATTCCGGTATGAGGATCTTCTACAAAAGAAGTTAAAGCTGAGGAATGCCAGTGGTATCTTCTGGCGGTAGCACTATCATTCCGCATTCCCTGTTGTACCACAGTCCAGAGCCCGGTTGAATCGACGATGAAATTGTGGGTGTATAGCTGGAATCCATCCTGAATAGCTGTATTGTCAATCTTTGCACTTAGTCTGCTACACCTGACGAGCTCTTTACCATCAAGACCTTGGAGTTCGGCAATATTCAACAATTCATTCGGAGTTTGTCTGGACTTTAGCCCTTTGCCACCACAGATGTAAATGCCGAGTTCCTTACTTCTCGGATTGACGGCAGCTTTTAAAGCACCCATAACAGACGTGGTAATCCCTGATGAATGCCAGTCCATGCCCATTACTGCTCCCAGACTTTGAAACCAAAAAGGATCACTTAACCGTCGTAGTACTTCGGCTGTACCGTATTCAGCAATGATGGCTTCGGTGATGGAAAGACCCAAACGTGTCATGCGCATTGCAAGCCATTTAGGGACAGAACCATAATGAAGCGGTAAGTCAGCAGTTCCTGATGATTTCATTGCTAACAAATTTAGTAAAAAAATAATAACAAATGAATTCACAATCTGGCAGGTGTTCGTATAGTCCGTAAACTTAAAGGAACGTATGATCAACAGAATTCAATAACAACAAGAAAGGGATGCTCCATCCAGACGCATCCCTTTTCTAACCAAATATAAACCTGTATGAAACGGTTTTTTCTTAAATATCTTTGTCGTAATTTCTGCTATGTACACATGAATTATGCCAAAATATAAAATTAGCCTACTCGTGCCGTTTTTTTACTTTTCTCCACCAAAGCAGTCCTCCCGTAACAGAGAGCAAGCCAGGTAGCAAGCCTATAATAACATACAATACTTTAATTACAATGCCGCCAAAACTTCCTGCATGTAAAGGGAAAAAAGTTGCTTCAACCCGTGCCCATATTCCCTTTTTAGTTAGCCTTTCTATCGTTATAACCTTTCCTGAAATCGGATCAATGGAAATGGAATTGCCGTTATAAAAGAGGGGCGACTGTTCTTTCAATGGGCCGGACAGTCGGAAAAGCTTTTCCTTTTGTGTAGGTAAATACATATTTTGAGGGACCAGATCCGGCATTGCATTTCTGGCAGTCCGAAGCATTTGGTCTATAGATTCGTCAGATAGAACATTTGCAGTAGCGGACACCGTTTGTTTTTTCCAGTAAGAGGAATCGAAAGCAAACCTGTTCATCCAGAATCCGGTAAAGAAAATGACTACATTAAAAAATAATGCCCAGACTCCGACAATTCTATGGAGATCAGAGGAAATGGTTCTCCAGTTTTTCCATTTCATTTTTACCTGAAAGCTGAATACTTTCCAGATGTATTTTCTGTAAATGATCAGTCCTGTGAATGTGGATAATAACATCGTGATGCCAAATACAGCCGCAAGGAGCAATCCGGGTAGTCCCAGCTGAAAGCTCCAGTGGAATTGCAATATCCAGTACAGGAAACTTGGGTTGAAATCTTTCAGGTTGCCATCCCGGAGAATAGCGCCGGAATATGGGTTAATACTTATCATGCCCAAATCATAAGTGCTGATTTTCCCATCATTCTGATACAAACGGAACTCATAGGCTTCTCCCTTTCCTGCGTCTGGGTTTAACCAGGCTATTCCGGTTAAGTTTGGATGCTGTTTGCCAATCTTCCTGTACATGGTATCAAGCGCTAATGGTTGGCTTGTAGGGCTGATATGGAGTAGATCTGAATTGATAAAATGATCAATTTCTTTTAGGAAAACCAATGCAGAACCACTCAAACCCAAAAGGATTAGAAAAATACCGCTGACTAATCCCAGCCAGCTATGTAAGGAGAACACCAGTATGCGTGTGAAGTTTATCTTTCTCATTTGATCTGATAACTTAAGCCAACCCTGTAATTAAAAGGATCTCCTAAACCGCCGGTCACCGTACCTGATCTGCTGCCTGTAAAATAATGTTTGTCAGTCAGATTGTAGGCGTTAAACTGGAGGTTGTATCTACCTCTTCTGTAGTTGACGGCTGCATCGAGGACAGTGTATTCCGGAAAGATAAAATTTTGGTTACTGATAAGACCTACCTGGTCACTAACATACCTTAATCCGGTAGCAAGTCCCAGACCTTTTATTACCCCAGTCCGCAGGTTATATTTTAACCATAGATTGGCCATGTGTTTAGGTGCATTGTTAAAACGGTCTCCCTTTTTTCCAAAAGCACTGGTGCTTAAAATCGTATGTTCATTATACGCATATCCGGCGATTATATTGAAGTTTTGAAGCGTTCCGGTGACCGAAAATTCTATTCCCCTGCTTCGGGTTCCATCAATTGCAGCCTGGCGATGGGAGTTCTCTTCGGTCGGTGCCGGTGCCAGAATATTGGCATATTTGATCTGGTAAAGGGAAACGCTGGTCGACAACTGCTGGCTAAAGAAATCACCCTTATAACCAAGTTCATATTGACTTGCTTTTCGGGTGGGGAAGGGGCCTCCGGAAAGCACATTGTTTGAGGTCTGTGGATTAAACGATTTAAGATAAGTTCCGTAAATGGATATATTTTCTGCTGGCAGATACACCAATCCTATTCTCGGAATAAGCCCTGAAGCTTGTAATTCATCTCCCTGTTTATTATCCCTGATGGAAAGTGGTGTTTCTTTTGCGTTGTAGGAATCGTATCTCAGGGAAAGTAAAGCTTTCCACTGTCGGCCAATACTTACCTGATCCTGCAGATATAGACCTATCAGGTTTGTAATACGTTTATTATCATCAGATTCTTCTGCCGGAACGGAGCTTGGTGGCGGATCATTATGATAATCAGGGTTAAAAATGGAAATTCTGGAGGCAGCCTTGTACTGGTAATCGTTTTTAGTCCATCCATACCTGTTATAGTCTGCTCCTCCGGTCAAATGATGTTTTATTGGCCCTGTTTTAGTCTCAAAAGATAAGTAAGCGGTGCTTTGCAGACTAAAACGATTGGTTTCCCAGTCCTGATACCCCCTGCTGATAGAATCATTTTTGATTTTCCCTACAGGAATATGGTCTGTATAATCCAGAACATTATTAACTACACGTTGAACCGCTGTCAGTTTTAACCGGTCATTAAATCGGTGATTGAAGGTTACTGTAGCAGAAGAATTGTAGGTTTTTCCGTAGTCTGTAGGACTTTGAACGGTCAAATGATCTGGATAATAATTGAAATCAAAAGTTCCATCAGGTCTGGTCCGGATAAATGTTCCGTTGTCATATTGTTGTACGGTTTTTTGATAAGCATAATTAACTTCCAGGTTCAGGTCAGTGTTACTGGAAAACAGATAGGTCAGGGAAGGGGCGAGGAAGATATTTTCCTTATCCTGGTCGTCACGGAAACTTTTCGACCTGTCGTATCCGATAATGGTACGGTAGAGTAGTTTTTTATTCCTGGACAATGGGCCGGTCAGGTCGAGAGATGCGCGGCGGAAGTTCCAGCTGCCTAAAGACAATTCTACATTATAGCTGTTTTGCAGCATTGGTTTTTTGGTGATGAAGTTGACCAATCCACCCGGTGCACCTTCACTAAACATCGCACCGGAAGGACCACGCAAGAGTTCAACTGATTCTACATTGTACAACAAGGGCTGCTGACTCCATAAAAAAAGATTACCTCTGATCCCGTTGTACAAAAGAAAACTGGCATCTGTCGGGGAGTAAGCCGTAAATCCACGCATGTTAAACGAGCCGTTTCCATTGTTTGCCTTCATTCCGGTAAAGGTCCCTGCGACTTCGTTGAGGGTAAAAGACTGGCGGTCTTTTATCGTCTGGGAAGAAACGATTTGAATCGATTGTGGAGTCGTTAATAAAGGAAGATCCAACCGGGTGGACGTACTGGAGTTTTTAACCTGATAGGTATTCTTCACACCACTGATTACGACTTCCTTTAGTTGTTGCTTACTTTTCGAAAGTTGCAGATTGACGATGGAAACCTGCTCTGGCTTGATGATCAGGTTTTGCTTATTGGCGGTATATCCGATATTGGAAACGATCAACACATAAGTGCCCGCAGGGATATCATGAAGGCTAAAATTTCCGTTGGAATCGGTTCTTGTACTGATTCCGGTATGTTGAAGCTGAATGGAGGCACCTGATATCGGCTCGTCCTGGAAAGAAATAATGTTACCGTTTAATGATCCTGTACCTGATTGTGCAAATAGCCTGATACTCAGAAGAAGAAAAAATATAATAGAGAAAATCTTGATTTTCATTTTTTACAATTGATTTTTTATAAATAATTAAGAAGACCAGGTTAAAGAACAAGGTCTGTTAGAGCGTAAAAAATGTTTTTATTGTTCGCGTAAAACCCTTCCGCATCAAAGCAGACGATGTCAAATGACCGCTGTTCTTTGCTGAAACTAAGTTTTAAGAAAATAAAAAGATTAAACCCTTAGGCGTTGCGGTGGTTTAAAAATATCGTTGGAAAATGAGGATGGTTTAAAGCGCAGGTAAAAAGAATTGAAGTCTCTTCTTTGAAGGGAAAGCAGACATTCTTCTACCTTGAGTCTGTTCATTTTACAAAAGAAAAGTACGTTTGCTTTTTCCTGACTTTGGGCCCTTTGTTTTTCCTCGTTCTGTTCGGCTTGTTTTAGTTTCTTTGCTAAAACGCATCTTCCATTACAATGCATCTGAGGCTTATCTTTATTTTCACAGAGTGCCTTGGCGATGTAATCCTGATTCACTTTAAAAGCAAGCATAATCCCTACCTTATTAAAGGATTGCAGGGCAATAATCAGGAGTAATAAAATGCAAACGAATCGTCTCAATGAATAACTTTGAAGAGCTGCAAATCTATCATTTTTTTTCCAGATCCTAAGCAGATTCATTTACCGGTAATTTTCTGCCATTCGGCGGCATTTTTGTCCGCTTCAACCAAGAGGTCCTTTAGTTATTTCAATAGATCCCGCATCTTTATGATAACATTAGATGGAAGGTAACACTGGTCATTACCATTCATCATATTAGGCAATTAAAAAATAAAGCGATGAATATAGTAATCTTTAAAACTTCAGTTCAGGATAAAAACGAGTTGACTCCGATTAAACCAATTCTGAATACACTGTTCGGGGAAAAAAACTGGACTTTTGCCTTTGAGGACGTCGATAAGATCCTGAGGGTAGTGAGCGCGGTTCCTTGTGTCGCTGCGGTAAGGCAGATTTTAATGGACAATGGCTTCCTCTGTGAAGAGCTTCCTTATTCGTTAGATGAATTTAAGGTTTAAAAGACTATTGAAATTCTTTAATGTCTACGATTCTATCGTCGTCATTGTATTTCAAAAATGAAATTCCTTTTTTATTTTTCTGGAAGCTGTAGTTGTTCTGAATCCATCTGTAGACTCCTGGAATGTCCTTCGGAATATCTCCGCTCAAAGATTCAGTAGATACTTCAGCTGAGGTATAGTGCACCTGATATAAAGATTTTCCAACCAGAAAAACAATAGTTTGTCTGTCTGGTGACATCAATAAAAACTGTCCTTGAATTCTTTCAGCTGGATTTTGCCTTTTTACAAAATAAACTTTCGCATTTACATTCGTGATAAAAAAATCATTATCGACGAGATATCCTGCTCCGCCAACCTTGTTGATTCCTGTGCTGAACTTTTTATCCTGACTTCCATTCGATGCCAGATATAAGCTGATCACCTCTATCCCACTACCTTTCAGACTAATCAGGTAAGAAGGGGCAACCAAGCCTGTACTATCAGCCAGCTGGACCAGTAAACATGTTTTTTGGGTATTGATGAATTGAGCAGAGGTAAATTTATCATTGGCACTATTCTGATCAGATAGATCAGTTTGAATACGCATTACGGTATCCCTGAATTTGATCCTGAATTGTTCCGGATTGGTATTGCCGACTTTAACAATGGTTATGGAATCTGCCTTTTGTTCCGGATAGCGGTTGAATCCTTCGTTGGTAGTTAAGGTTCTTGGAATATATGTTTTTGTTGATTCTTCCTTTTTAGAACATCCAATAACAAACGTGATCAAAGTTGCGGCAATAAAAAATAATTTCATATCTGACTTAAAGAAGGGGATTTGTTTTCGACAAAGATAATAAAGAAATCAAATAACAAGAAAGGGATGTTCCATCCAGACACATCCCTTTTCTAACCAAATATAAACCTGTATGAACGGGTTTTACTTTAAATTTCCGTAGTATTCTACGAATTTAGCTAATGCATTAGAATAGCCCCATTCGTTATCATACCAGGAAACCACTTTTACGAAGTTGTCATTTAATGCAATACCTGCATTTGCATCGAAAATTGATGCATGATCATCTCCTATAAAGTCAGAAGAAACAACTTCATCTTCTGTATATCCTAATACACCTTTCAAGTAACCTTCTGAGGCTTCTTTCATGGCAGTTTTAATTTCTTCGTAAGTTGCCGCTTTTTCTAAGCGAACAGTTAAATCAACTACAGATACGTCAGCTACCGGTACACGGAAAGCCATACCTGTTAGTTTTCCTTTTAAAGCAGGGATTACTTTTGTAACTGCTTTAGCAGCTCCGGTAGCAGAAGGGATAATGTTAGAGAAACCTCCACGTCCACCTCTCCAGTCTTTCGCTGAAGGACCATCTACTGTTTTTTGTGTTGCAGTTACCGCATGTACTGTGCTCATTAAACCTTCGATGATACCGAATTTATCGTTTAATACCTTAGCGATTGGCGCTAAACAGTTAGTGGTACATGATGCATTGGAAACTACAGTCTGATCTGCAGTTAACTGCTCGTGATTTACACCCATTACATAAGTAGGGATGGAATCATCTTTAGCCGGAGCAGAAAGAACAACTCTTTTAGCACCTGCCTGAATGTGTTTCTCTGCATCAGCCTGAGTTAAAAATAAACCAGTTGATTCGATTACAGTTTCTACACCTACTTCATTCCATTTTAGGTTTGCAGGATCTCTCTCTGCGGTGATGCGGATTGTTTTTCCGTTTACTACAAGGTTTCCGTTTTCTACTGCAATCGTACCATCAAAACGGCCATGAGTAGAATCGTATTTTAACATATAAGCCATGTAATCCGGCTCCACTAAATCATTGATCGCAACAATATCTAATCCTCTTTTTAAAGCAGCTCTAAAAACCAGTCTGCCGATACGGCCAAAGCCGTTTATTCCAATTTTGCTCATTTTGTTAATTTGAATAGTAGTTTAGTAAATTATATATCGGTTCTTTAGTAATCGATGTAATTTCCAGTTGGTATCTTTTAGCCGTTGCCCGAAGTTCCTCCTGGAAGTTTCCCGCAACAAGACCTACAAAATGTATTTCTTTTCCGGGATGTAACTTCAGTGTTGGTAACAAATAAGTATTAATATAGCTTTCAAAGCCTTTTTCTATCATTGCCAGAAGGAATTTATCCGTTCTGTTTTCCAGAAAAAAGTCAAAGAAAGAACTTAAAAACTGTTGTGCCATTGGTCGCTTATACACACGCTCTAGTATCTGTGGGCGGTCAAGGTTATATTTAACCTCGAATTTTTTATGTAATTCAGCGGGTAATTTATCCTGTACAAAATATTTAAGCAGTGTTTTTCCAAGGTAATTTGCAGAGCCTTCGTCTCCTAGGATGTAACCCAGGCCGAAATTGTTCTTTTCAGGGGTTTTGCCATCAAAATAGGCACAGTTGGCACCACTTCCAAGCAAGCCGACAATTCCGCTGTTATTATAACAGGATGCAATTGCTGCACCGTAAAGGTCATCTTTAACAGATATTTTACTGTACCTGAAGAATTGACCTAAGGTCTCGGCAAGCTCATTCCTTCTTTCCTCAGATGAAGCACCGGCAGCGAAAACGTAAATTTTCTTAATGCTTTCTGCATGGTTCACCAGGATGGACTTTTTATTCAAAAATTGAAGTATAGACTTCTGATCATTGAAACAAGGATTAATTCCCGGCATATTGCATTCCGCAATGGTTTTCCCATCCCGGGCAATTTTCCAGAAGGCTGTTTTTGATCCGCTATAAACTACTGCTATCATACTTATATTGATAAAACTTTAGTCATCTCCAACAAATCACTTTCCAGTTTGAAAGTATGTCTCGTTAACGCTTCGTCTATACTAGTCGTCTTTATATCATTACCACGTAAACCAACCATTTGCATGGTACTGCCTTTTAGGAGCTCATTAACGGCTGCGAAGCCTAAACGACTTCCTAAAATGCGGTCGAAACTACTTGGACTACCGCCACGTTGGAGATGTCCTAATATAGTTACTTTAGTGTCATAGTGGTTAAAACTCTCTTTAACTTTTTTTGCAACATCGTAAGCACCACCATACTTATGGCCTTCCGATACGATAACAATGCTCGAGGATTTCTTTGTCGAGGCACCAGCCTCCAATTGAGCTATAAGCTCATCCAGATTGGTTTCTTTTTCGGGTAAAAGCACCGCTTCAGCACCGCTGGCTATTGCGCTTCTCAAGGCAATGCATCCAGAATCCCTGCCCATTACTTCAATGAAAAATAAGCGGTCATGAGAGTCTGCTGTATCCCTGATTTTATCTATTGCTTCAATAACGGTATTAATGGCCGTATCGTATCCAAGTGTAAAATCAGAACCGTATAAATCATTGTCAATTGTTCCTGGAATTCCGATGACACGGATGCCGAACTTTTTTCCAAAACGTTGGGCACCTGTAAAGGTTCCGTCTCCTCCGATAACAACTAAACCGTCGATTTCGCGTGCTTTCAGATGTGCAAAAGCCAACTCCATTCCTTCTTCAGTTTTGAATTCGAGACAACGTGCCGTTTTTAGTATGGTACCGCCAAGGTGAATGATGTTACTAACGGATCTTGCATCCATCGGATTAATATTGTTGTTGATCAATCCCTGATAACCCTGCAAAACCCCAAACATGTTGATACCATTGTATATTCCGGTACGTACAACTGCTCTGATGCAAGCATTCATTCCGGGAGCATCTCCTCCAGATGTTAATACGGCGATATTTTTAATATTTGGTTTCATGATTTATGATTACGAATATAGCGTGTATTTTTTACACTAAGTAATTTATTTTTAATTTTTCCTGTTGACACACGAAACAGGTGTGCCGGTTTGTTTAGTTTCAAAAAGAACAATAAGTTTATTACATGCGTTTTAAACCCTTTTTAAACTATTATTTAGCTTAAAAAGTCTTCCGTCCTCCATCCCGGATTCTGACAATATTCTGGCAAAGGCAGAAATCAATGTGTACTGAAAATGGAATGAAAACCCAGATCCAAACGGTAAGCAGCTGCAATATATGAAAGAGTATGGAAAAATTCGGAATTAAATTTGGTGTAATAACCGAAGTATAGCTAGCAAGAGAGGCATAACTATAAATGGGGATAAAGCGGGAGCATATGAACTTTCTTTTGCAACAAATTCTCTATAATTCCATTTTTCATTTTGTTTTTAACTTAAATCCTGTTAATCTTGTTAAAACAGGATATTATTTAAGAACTTTAAAAGATTAGCTCCAA
Source organism: Pedobacter steynii (assembly GCF_001721645.1). Taxonomy (NCBI): domain Bacteria; kingdom Pseudomonadati; phylum Bacteroidota; class Sphingobacteriia; order Sphingobacteriales; family Sphingobacteriaceae; genus Pedobacter; species Pedobacter steynii. The sequence continues at coordinate 2,492,671 of NZ_CP017141.1, forward strand.
TAATAGTGGGGGAAAAAAAGGGAAAAAAGATAGAGAAGATCAGTAATCTAAAAAATGAAGAGCCTTAGTGATAGCTAAAGGCAGATTTAAGAAATAAGTTTGAAAAATAAAATTTAATATTTTGAAAGAAGTCTTACCAAAGTTTAATTCCACTTTCTCGATTGATTGTGTGTTGTTCGGATTCGATGAAGGAGAATTGAAAATTCTTTTGATCGAAAGGAACGAAGAACCATTTAAGGACTGGTGGGCCCTACCAGGGAACCTGGTTGCGGAGGATGAAAGTTTAGACCAGAGTGCTTCCAGAATTTTGCATGAACTGACCGGTCTTGGTGATGTCTATATGGAACAGTATTATACCTTCGGTGATGTCAACCGACATCCTCAGGGGAGGGTAGTAAGTATTGCGTATTATGCGCTGTTAAGGTTAGGTGGTGATAAAGCATTAAAGCCCCTTAGCAATTATGCTAAACAGGCGCATTGGATCAATGTCAAAGATTTGCCGAAACTGGCATTTGATCATCAACAGATCTTTGATAAAGGTCTGGAGAAGATTAAAAGACGCATTAAGCACCAGCCTATAGCTTTTGAACTCCTGCCTGAAAAATTTACGCTTACTCAGTTGCAAAATGTATATGAGATCATTTTGAATAAAAAGCTGGATAAAAGAAACTTCAGGAAGAAGATGCTGAGCTTCGGTGTATTGAAAGACCTGGACGAAAAACAAAAAGGAGTTTCATTCAGAGCAGCGACGCTCTATAAATTTGATAAGCGTAAATACGCGAAGTTATTTGGAAAAGAGATTTCCTTCTAAGCAGATGAACGGTGCTGATATGAATTCAGCATCCCAAAAAGAAAGCCCGAAAGTATCAACTTCCGGGCTTTTAGCATTTTTTATGTTTTATTTATTTACTGCTGAGATGTGGTAGTCTACCAGATCATCTATAGGAGAGCGGATGATCTTTCCGACACCCATTTCGTATCTGTCTGCAACGATGCTTAAGATATCCCTAAAGCTATAACCAACCGATCCTACACAGTTTAAAGAGTAATCTTTGTAGTTTGGATAATGGATCACCAGATTCTCAAAAAATGCGGTAAACGCATAATCTACAGTAGAGAAGGTGTAATCTTCATAATTGTCTTTGAAATCGTATAAGAATTTACTGAACCCGGCACAAAAACGGTTTGGAAGTGGCTTATTATAGATGTGGTCAAAAATATCCTCATTGGTTAAAGCGAAGTTGTCATAGAAGCTTTCCCTAAGTCCTTTAGGCATATAACCTTTCATATAATCACTCAGAATTCTCTTTCCGATGAAACATCCGCTACCTTCATCACCAAGGAAATAACCAAGAGAATCAATGTTCAATGTAATGTCTTTACCATCATATAGACAAGAGTTTGTTCCTGTTCCCAATATTGCAGCGAAACCAGCCTCATCTCCAAGTAAAGCCCTGCAGGAAGCCAGTAAATCATGACCTATATTGATCTCTGCATTCGGGAAAATCTGTTGCATGGCATCTGCTACAATTTTGCGCTTGGCATCAGTAGAGCAACCCGCACCATAATAATTTACCTGGGTTAGTTTTTCTGTTTCTAAATGATCCGGAAGAGATTTTCTTAAGGAATCAACAATATATGCTGTATCTGAGAAGTATGGGTTATATCCTTCTGTATTAAAATGAATTTTCCTACCTGCCTCATTAATTAAACACCAATTGGTTTTGGTTGAACCACCATCTGCAATAACTATCATCTTAATTTGTTTTTTTCGGGATAAAAGTAAATAATCCTAACACTTTTGTATGGTTTTTTTTCATAAATGTAATTCTTTAGTTTAAGTTTTTAAATAATTATCCGCTTCTAAAGGGTAAAAAACGGCTTTTTTTGTAATTTTATTTATTGATTTAAGGTTACCATATTGTTAAAAAAACACTAAGCTAAAATACGCTTGTTATTTTGAAATCCAAATTTAAAATCAAGCATTTAAAAGAAAGGGTTTTTAAATTGGGCTAAACTGCGATTTCAGCATAGATAAAAACCCTAATTGCGCAATTATTAAACGATTTAGTGCCCATTTATAGCCAATTATTCAAATAAGGTATAAATTTAAAAAACGCCGGATGGAAACTTAACAATTGTTTTACACAAAGGTTTAGTGTGGTAATTACAGGATAGATCGCCGGATTTTTTTAATATTTGTATTCATTCGTAAATGACTATGGCAATAAAAATCGATTTTAGAAGCGATACGGTAACCCGCCCAACGGAAGGGATGCTTACTGCAATGATGACCGCAAAGGTAGGTGACGATGTGTTTGGAGAAGATGAGACGGTCCATAAACTGGAAACAAAACTCGCTTCGATGTTTAATATGGAAGCAGGCTTGTTTTGCCCTTCAGGAACGATGACCAATCAGATTGCCATCAAGTGTTTTACTCAACCCATGGATGAAGTGATTTGCGATCAGACAGCACATGTATACCGATACGAAGGTGGTGGAATTGCTTATCATTCTATGGCTTCTGTCAGACTGCTAAACGGGGAGCGGGGGATATTAACTCCTGAAATGATCGAACCGGAAATCAACGAAGAAAATATCCATTATCCCAACTCCAGCCTGGTCGTGTTAGAAAATACAGTAAATAAAGGAGGGGGAGCCTGTTATCATTTGTCACAAATCGAACCGATTCATACTTTATGTAATATCAAAGGCTTGAAACTCCACCTGGATGGTGCGCGTCTTTTTAATGCATTGGTGGCTACAGGTGATCAGGCCAGAAACTATGGTCAGTATTTTGATGGAATTTCCATCTGTTTATCCAAAGGACTGGGAGCTCCGGTGGGTTCTGTACTGCTAGGAAGTAAAGAAACCATCAGGAAAGCAACGAAAATCAGAAAGGCATTTGGCGGAGGAATGCGCCAGGCCGGTTTCCTGGCTGCCGCAGGCATCTATGCACTGGATCACCATGTGGAACGAATGGCTGTAGACCACCAGCATGCCAAAGCCCTTGCCACCGCTTTAAGTTCGCTAAATTACGTTGCTTCTGTGATGCCTGTGGAGACAAATATTGTGATTTTTGAAGTTGCAGCAGGATTTAAAGCCGACAGCATTGTACATACTCTGGCCGAAAAAGGAATTGCCTGTAGTGCTACAGGACCAAAAACGATAAGATTAGTGACCCATCTTGACATTTCTGCGGAAATGATCGACATGGCTATAGAAAACATAATACATTTGCATCCATCAGGTCATAAATAACCTATTAAATGAAGAAAATCCTTATAGCCAACAGAGGCGAAATTGCATTGCGGATTATGCGCTCTGCACGTGAGATGGGAATAAAAACCGTAGCGGTATATTCTGAAGCAGACCGGGAAGCGTTGCATGTGCGTTACGCAGATGAAGCCATTTGTATTGGCCCTGCCGCTTCCAACCAGAGTTATTTGTTAGGAGAGAAGATCGTAGAAGCCTGCAAAATCACTGGTGCTGAAGCCATTCATCCGGGATATGGTTTCCTGTCGGAGAATGCATCTTTTGCCAGGCTGGTCCAGGCTTCAGGGTTGACTTTAATAGGTCCCACCCCTGAGGCAATGGAGATCATGGGAAATAAATTGTCTGCAAAAGCGGCGGCTTTAAAGTATCAGATCCCGATGGTTCCGGGAACAGAAGAGGCCATCACAGATGTCAATGAGGCGAAATTAAGAGCTATAGAAGTGGGCTTCCCAATTCTGATTAAAGCAGCTGCAGGCGGAGGAGGAAAAGGAATGAGGATTGTGGAGCAGGTTGCTGATTTCGAAGAGCAGATGCAGCTGGCTGTAAGTGAGGCGACCTCTGCTTTTGGCGATGGCTCAGTATTTATCGAACGTTATGTCTCTTCTCCGCGACATATAGAAATACAAGTTCTGGGTGATACTCATGGCAATATTGTACATCTTTTTGAACGGGATTGCTCTGTTCAGCGTCGTCATCAGAAGGTGGTTGAAGAAGCACCCTCGAGTGTGCTAACCGCGGAAATCAGAGAGAAAATGGGGAAATGTGCGGTGGATGTAGCCCGTTCGGTAAATTATGTAGGTGCGGGTACCGTTGAATTTATCCTGGATGAAAAACTTGATTTTTTCTTTTTGGAAATGAATACCCGTCTGCAGGTAGAACATCCCGTTACAGAGATGATCACCGGGCTGGACCTGGTGAAAGAACAGATCAGAATTGCAAGGGGAGAAGCACTTTCCTATCGGCAGGAAGATCTTCAGATTAATGGCCATGCCATGGAGCTTAGGGTTTATGCGGAAGATCCGGAAAACAATTTTCTTCCTGATATAGGGGTGTTGAGTACTTATAAAACGCCAAAAGGGAACGGTGTGCGCGTAGATGATGGTTTTGAGCAGGGAATGGAGATCCCTATTTATTATGATCCTATGATTGCCAAGTTGATTACTTATGGAAAGACGAGGGAAGAAGCGATGGATAGAATGATTCGTGCAATTGATGAATATGAGATTACCGGGATAAAAACCACTTTAGGTTTTGGTAAATTTGTCATGCAGCATGAAGCTTTTAGATCGGGAGATTTCAATACCCATTTTGTCAGTAAATATTTCAGTCCGGATAGGTTGAAAGAAACTGATGGTCAGGAAGCAATGATCGCAGCAGTGGTAGCCGCTATGTCTTATAAAAAAGCAGCTATCCCGGTTCAGAGCCAGCTTCAAACGGAGACCCTGAGCAACTGGAAAAGAAATAGAACAAATTATAATTAGATACGCAGATGTTTACAGGAATAATTGAAACATTAGGAGAAATAGAAAGCATCCGGGAGGAAGGAACAAACCTTCATTTTACGGTACAGTCAGACTTGAGTAATGAACTAAAGATAGACCAGAGTATAGCTCATAACGGAGTTTGCCTGACAGTAGTAGCATTGACTGATCATACGCATACAGTAACTGCGATTCAGGAAACCCTGGAGAAAACCAACCTTGATGGTTTAAAAGTGGGAAGTAAAGTGAACCTGGAGCGTTGCATGTTGATGAATGGGCGCCTGGATGGACACATCGTGCAAGGGCATGTGGACCAGACGGCAGTTTGTATAAAAAGAGAAGAGCTGGATGGCAGCTGGGAATACCGGTTTAAATATGATTCAGAAACCGGAAATGTAACGGTAGAAAAGGGCTCTGTCTGTATAAATGGAATTAGCTTAACTGTTGTCGGATCGGAGGATGACGAGTTTTCTGTATTCATCATCCCTTATACCTTTGAACATACCAATCTGCAGGAGGTAAATGTAGGGGATACCGTAAACATTGAATTTGATATTATCGGTAAATATGTGGCACGTTTAGCGGCCCGTTCGTAATTACCTTTTCAATTCTTCGACTTTATTCTTTATAAATGTGATCAGCTTGGGCTGTGCTACAGGATCGATAGTTTTTAAGTATTGATTGTAATAGCTGATCGCATTTTTCTTGTCGTTAAATTTAGTCTCATATACCAGGGCTATATTATAATACAAACTTCCGTTGTTGTCAAATAGTAACCCTCTTTTGTAAGCTGCATTGGCTTGCTCATTTTTGTCAATATTCTCAAACGAATCCCCTAGGAGACCATAGTAGCTGGCTATTCCCGAAGAAATGGCCTCCTTTATCGCCGTTTCCAGATAAGGAACTGCATTTTTATAATCTTTAAGACCCCGGTAACTCAAGGCAATGTTGTACGATAGTGTTTCATTGTCCTGTGAGGCGCTCTTAACTTTTAGGAAGTAGTCTAATGCTTTCTGGTATTCCAGAAGCTTAAAATGACTCTTACCCATGTTGTTCAGCACAAAAGTGGAGCTGTCTCCATAGCGGAGCAGCTTTTCTCCGGTTTCAATGGCCTGTTTATATTTTCCCGAACCAATGCTGACCGGCATTTTCATTTTCAGTAACTGAAAGTTACTGCTGTCGGCTTTTAGTGCAGGCTCAAGAATATCTTCTGCTTTTCGGAACAAATTACCTTTAAAATAAATCTCACAAAGATCAAAAACCACATCTGCATCCGTAGGGTTTAGTTGATTTGCTTTTTTTAAATTGATGAGCATGGGCATGATTTCTCCCTGGTCTTTGTTAATTCTGGCCAGTTGCTTATAAACATTAAAGTTATTGCTGTCCAGCTTAATGATTTCTTCGTAATATTCTTTTGCTTTGATGTTATTCCCCCTTCTGATATTGATATTGGCCAGCTGGAATAATCCAGGAATATCACCGGGCTTTTCGGCATACAACTTCAGGTAATTCTTTTCTGCCTCCGGAAGTTTTCCTGCCATCAGGTACGCATAGGCGAGCTGAGCAAGCTCTTTTGGATCTTTGGTGTCTTCCTTATAGCTGCTTTGCAGATACTGTGCAGCTTCAGCGTAGCGTTGCGTCTGAAAATAATCGAGTAGTTTCTCTTTATCCACCACAGCAGAAGATTGAGCCTCTGCAAGTTGAATGCCAGCAAAAATCAAAAGAAGGGTCAGGAGCTTTTTCATGATCGTATAATTGGGTATCAATTTTATTTTTCTTTTAAACTAAGTTATTAGTTATCTATTAATAATCCAAATCGGACTACCATTATCTGGCATTTATCGAGAAAATGAAAACATATTGGCAGGGTAATTGGTTGATTAGGTATAAATCAAATGTTAATATTAATATAAAAGCATATGGATACTTTAAAAAAGTTTGAATTAATGGAGAAGATTGTCAGAGAGCTGGAAGACTTACAGCACTCACAGCAGGCCATCATCCAGAAGATAGGGAAAATAGAGGTAGATAATATTGAATTGGGTGATAAAAGACTTGATAAAGACTTACCTGATATGCATCAAAGGGTTTCAGATAACCTGAATACCATTGTGGGAATCCTGGAATACTTTGCGGATAAAACCCAGAACTTCGGGAACAAAAACAATGTGGATGCGTTAAAAGAGAAACAAGCAATTGATGAGGCCACCGGCAATTAATCCAGTTTAATCATAAGAAAAGCCAGGGGATGTCCCTGGCTTTTCTGTTTCCAGAATTTCTGGTCTATGCCTGGCTTATCAAGGCTCTATAGGAATAAAAAGATTAAATTTAGTGCCTTTCCCAAACTCACTTTCCACTGTAATCTCCCCATCATTCCGCTCCATAAATTCTTTACATACCATCAATCCCAGGCCAGTTCCTTTTTCGTTCATGGTTCCCCTGGTTGATATATTCTCTCCTCCAAACAGCCTTTCCAAGGCTTCTGCTTTGATTCCCATCCCATTATCTGCTATGGATAGTAACATCTTTCCCTTGCTGTAAACGGCGGTAATGTTGATCTCACAATCTTCATAACAGAATTTTATGGCATTACTCAGGAGGTTTCGGACTACGATCTGGATCATCAGCATATCCGCATATACGATGTTTCCCGGAAACACATTCTGTACAATATTTACATTTTTTGACGCAGCTGAAGGTAAATGATAATTTACTTCATTAATGATCATACTTTTCAGGTCAAAATACTCTTTATTAATTCCGTAGCCTTTTAACTGGCTTCTTGACCAATGCAGGATGTTTTCCAGTAAATCCGTGGTATACAAAATATCTTTATTCAGGATCGGAGATAATGTTTTGAACTCCTCTACTGTAATCAGGTTATTGGAAATCATTTTAAGGACTTCTGAGAGGTTCACCAATGGCCCTCTCAGGTCATGGGCAATGATAGAAAAAATCCGGTCTTTTAACTGATTTAACTTCTTCAGTTCTTCCGTCTGTTGTTGTGATTTAAGGGCTTCCTGCTTAAAATGGGTGAGGTCCTGCAACTTGATAATTGTGGCATCATTATTTAGTTTATTCTCATCCAGATACAGAATGTCCGCTTCCAGATCAAAAGAACCCAGGTGACTTTTGATATGCAGTTCTATCTTTCCGGACTGATGCCTTTCCATGAATTCAAAAAAAGCAAACTGATCCGGAAACAGAGTTTCAATTGGAGTCCCTATGATTTTTTTATTATTGGGATCGATCAGATATTTTCTGAAAGCATTGTTATAATCAATAACCCGGTTCTTTTGATCGACCACTAAAAAGCCATCCTGGATTAAATCCAGAACCTTTTCTCTGGCGATAGGTAGTACGTCAAAGAGCTTGAACCTGTATATGGCAATGGAAATAAAAAAGATCGTTGCCGCAAAAGAAAAAGGAGTGAGATCCAGGTTTCCAACAGGGCGGAAGCCCAGAATATAAGCAATATTGGTTAACCACGGGATAATGGCCGCAATCACGACACTATAGTTTTGTCTTTTATAAATCGGATCGGCCTTTCGAAAGGTTGTAATGAGCAAATAACTACCGATGGCTAGCAGCAGATAAAAATAGATAGTAAATAGCTGGTAAGAAATTCCCGGAACAATATATACCATAGGGAATTCTCCTCTGGTATCCATAAAGTAGCTTTTATAATGCAGGTGATGATAACTGTTGGTCCAAACCAATAAGGTGATAACTACAGTTACACTGGCTAAAAGGGAAAAATTTAAAGGCCGTTTATACCATTTTTCCCGACCCGCCAGTTTTAAGCAAAATAAAAACCAGCAAAGGGGTAATGTGGTGATGCCTACATATTCAATATCAATGAAAAATTTTGCCTGATCTAATGAAGCACTCGCAAGTTCAAATCCATAGGCCAATGACCAAATGGAATTTGACAGCATCATCAGCCCAAATATCTTAAGTGCCCCATGCTTCTTTTTATAAGCATACCAGGACAAAAAAAGCATGATGCTGCCAGAAATCAGGAGAAATAAGGAGTAGGCATTAAATGTAAAATCCATTTAAACAGAAGATGAGAATGCAATCATTAGACGCCTCAAATATACCCCATATGCGATGATTGTTAATATAAAACTACGTAATTTAGTTATGAATTAAAAATATTCTTAGTTTTACAGAACAGTTATCATATCAACTTATCATTACATTATGAAAAAAATAATCTTATCTGCATTATTCATCTGTTCCAGCATGATGGCTTTTAGCCAGGTGTTGCCTAGCTTCCAATTCGGATTAAAAGGTGGGGCCAACCTTACTAAGTTTAGCACCAAGGGTACTTTTAACAGCGAAAACAGAGCAGGATATTACGGTGGTGTCTGGGCGCGTATCGGTGCTGCAGGAATTCACCTGCAACCAGAGCTTTACATTTCTGGGAAAAATACAACTTTAAAAGATGATGCTGGTGTAGAGAATAAAGTGAACTTTACCAGTTTGGATATTCCGGTTTTGGTCGGTACAAAAATCGGAGCAGCAGGTGTGGGGATTCGTTTAAATACAGGACCTGTCGTTTCTTTTATCCTGAATGAAGATCAGTCTATCGGTGACGCAACGAGCTCAGCACTTAAAGGAAACTTTAAAGGTCAGAACTTTGCATGGCAGTTTGGTGCCGGATTAGACATCAGCAAATTAGGCATCGACCTAAGGTACGAGCAAGGTCTTTCTAAAATTGGAAAAGACGACTATAATGCTAAAAAACTAGGTCTGTTTACTTTAGGATTGGCTTACAGGTTATTCTAAAAACAAAAGTTTTCAACATTTTGTTGAAAAGGGGTGGACATCAGTTGTTTACCCCTTTTTTTGGCTTTAAAATTGACGTTGTAATTCTCCCTAACTTAATTAATACAACTATGAATATCAAAGAGTTATTATTAAACGGAAAAAGCTTTTCAGAGCTATTGAAACAGTTCTCTATAGAGGCAGATGATGTTAGAATACAGGACGAAGATGTCATCCTGTCTGACCACATTTTGAAACACCAGGATGTGGTAAAAGAAAGTATCTGTATCGAAGGTAAAAACAAAGAGGGAATTGTGAATTTCTTTGGTACCCTTCATTATAACTTATTGAACAAGTTGGCTGTATTTGAAATGCAGGGATTTGAGAAGATTACTTCTCCTCAGGTTTGTTAGGCATCCTTGATCACTTCTTTGATTTCATAATTGAATGTGCCTTTAATAGGCCGTATAGGCGTGTTTTTGTCGTCACTAAGCACCTTCACATAACAGGCGCCAAAATAGAAAATGAAAGATGAATAGAAAACAAATAGCATAATCAGGACAATAGAACCTGAAGTTCCGTAAATATTCCCTATACCGCTTAGGGGTAACATAATCCTTAAGATATACTTTCCTGCAGTAAATAAAATGCCAGTCAGAATTCCGCCATGAATGGCCGATTTCCAGGTTGGACGGCCATTGGTCAGGAACCGGAACAGAACCGAAAACCAAATGGTCACGATTACCACAAACAAAGCCTGATTTAATATCGAAAGAAAGAACTTTCCGAATGTAGGTGCGGCATTATTAATATAAACCCCAATAATGGCCTGGATACTGTCGGTGAGAAGGCCGAGAAAAAATAATAAGCCTGCCAGCAGGATGATGACAAAGGAACGGGCCCTCAACTGCATCTTGAAATAAAAACCGGCCTTTCCCTTAATTCCAATAGACCAGATCTGATCCATTGAATTTTTGATAACCGCAAAAAGTGTGGTGGCGACAAAAATGAAGAAGATAAAACTCAATATCGTAGCATACCACTGGTGATCAACACCTCTGATATTTCTTAAGGTTTGTCGGATCTGAAGTGTACTGCTGTCGTCTAATACGCTGCCCAATCGTTCAAACAACCGGTTTACCAGGGTCTTACGGTCCATAAAGAAACCAAATAAACGAATCAGGATAATGAGAATGGGAGGGATGGCAAAATTTGCAAAGAAAGCAGTAGCTCCGGCAAGACGTAAAGGATCATTCTTTTTGAACAATTTAAACGCAGCGCTAAAACGCGTACAAAATAATGAGATCCTGCTGATGCTGTTAATTTCCATTCCCCTCAGATTGCCTTGAGGCCCGAAAATAGCTAAATTTTTTAAATCTGATGGGAATGTCACATAAAAAAGCCAGTACTGTTTCCAGACTGGCTCCGTTTTATGAATAATAATGGTCAGTTTTTATAAATTTCCTCTCAGTTCCTGCTCACGTTCCAATGATTCGAATAAGGCTTTGAAATTACCTGCTCCAAATGATTGTGCCCCTTTTCTTTGGATGATCTCAAAGAACAAAGTCGGACGGTCTTCTACTGGTTTGGTAAAGATCTGCAATAAATAGCCTTCCTCATCACAGTCTACCAGGATACCCAACTCTTTTAACTGCTCAATCTCCTCATCAATTTCTCCTACACGATTCGGCATCATGTTGTAATAGGCTTCAGGGGGTGCACTTAAAAACTCAACCCCTCGAGATTTTAATTCCCTTACCGTAGACAAAATATCTTTTGTAGCTACCGCAATGTGTTGCACCCCTTCGCCTTCATAAAACTCTAAATATTCTTCGATCTGTGATTTTTTCTTCCCTTCGGCAGGCTCGTTGATCGGAAATTTCGAAAACCCATTCCCGTTGCTCATTACCTTACTCATCAGGGCAGAATACTCTGTATTGATCTGCTTATCATCAAAAGAAAGAATGTTGACAAAGCCCATTACGTCTTCATACCATTTCACCGTTTCATTCATTCTATTCCATCCTACGTTTCCTACGCAATGGTCAATATATAAAAGACCTGCATCCTTTGGTGCGTAATCACTCCTCAGGTCCTGATAACCAGGCATGAAACTACCGGTATAATTCTTACGCTCAATGAACATGTGGATGGTCTCGCCATAGGTATAAATACCAGACATTTTTACTTCTCCATGTTCATCCGTTTTGGTTACCGGCTCCATATAAGGTTTGGCACCACGCTTAGTGGTTTCCTCAAATGCACTGTAAGCATCGTCTACCCAAAGTGCGAGGATTTTTACACCGTCACCATGTTTTTTAACATGTTCTGCAATCGGACTGTCCGATTTCATAGCGGTTGTCAGTACCAATCTGATTTTTCCTTGTTGTAAGACATACGAAGCGCGATCGCGAACTCCTGTCTCTGGTCCTGCATAAGCTAAGGATTGAAAGCCAAATGCTGTTTTATAGTAATGTGCAGCCTGCTTTGCATTGCCTACATAAAATTCTATGTAATCTGTTCCATTAATAGGGAGAAAATCCTGTGCTTTAGCGATCTTTTCTGCAAATGTTTGTGTGCTCATGATTGTTGTTAAATATTTTAAAATAAGCTGTTTATCTGATTATTCTACGTTGTGCTGCCAGCTTTTGTGGTAGCTCTCATCCTCAATGTTTACGGCATCTTCAGTAAGCATTAAAGGACGGAAAGGGTCAATCATCACTGCCAGCTCCTCTGTACTTTCTTTTCCGATAGATTTCTCTACAGTCCCAGGGTGTGGCCCATGAGGAATTCCTCCGGGATGTAAGGTGATTTGTCCTTTTACTACACTCTTTCTGCTCATAAAGTCGCCATCTACATAATACAGGACCTCATCACTATCCACATTGCTGTGGTTATAGGGTGCAGGAATCGAAAGCGGATGGTAGTCGTATTTGCGGGGAACAAAAGAGCAGATCACAAAATTATGTCCTTCAAAAGTCTGATGAACCGGAGGCGGCTGATGTAAACGTCCGGTTATGGGCTCAAAATCATGGATAGAAAAAGCCCATGGATAATGAAAACCATCCCAGCCTACAAAATCAAAAGGATGGGTGCCATAAGTATAAGGATACATTAAGCCCTGTTTTTTAATCAGTACCTTGAAGTCGCCTACCTCATCAATAGTCTCCAGATCTGTTGGACGTTTGATGTCACGCTCACAATAAGGAGAATGTTCCATCAATTGCCCGTATTCATTTCTATAACGTTTTGGAGAGCGGATCGGACTAAAGCTCTCTATAATAAAGAGCCTGTTTTTCTCCTCATCGAATTCCAGCTGATAAATGGTACCTCTTGGAATCACAAGGTAATCCCCATATGCAAAACGGATTTTACCAAAACCTGTTTTTAGGGTTCCTGTACCTTCATGAATAAAGATGACCTCATCCGCCTGACTATTTTTATAGAAATAATCGGTCATCGATTTTCTTGGTGCCGCCAGGGAGATATGCAGGTCACTGTTCACCAGGACCGGCTTTCTGCTTTCCAGGTAATCATCTTCAGGTTTGATATTGAAACCGATCAGACTGGTATGGCGCAGGTGTTTTTCACGGGCAATTTTTGGCTCTACAGAATAGGGCTCCCCAAGGGATTTTACGATGGTTGGCGGGTGACAATGATAGACCAGTGAATATAAGCTTGAAAACCCTTCAGTAGAAACTAGTTCCTCTGCATATAAATTGCCATCTGGTTTTCTAAAAACGGTATGGCGTTTAGCAGGAATGGTTCCTAAGGTATGATAGATAGGCATAACAGTAGGTTAATTTGGTTAGAATAATATATATTAATAACGTTAAAACGCGGAAAACGTTTTATAAAATCAGCGGAAAAGCTAAATGGAGTATTGGGCAAAAATGATTTTGGAAAGCATGGCATACCTGAATGCGGCCAATGCTTGTTTGGCTACTTGATTTTGGTATGTGAGGGGCTGTATCATTTTGTTTGCGTCAGCTAAATTAAGGAATTAATCTAGTAATCAACAAACAATAAAAGAGATTTAATGGAGATAATTTTTTTATAGCCATGGTTGCTGTAATTTTATATAGCTTTGAACAACTACATAAAAAACTGAGCATATGAAGCTGGTATCCTATAAAACAGAAGACAGAGAACACCTGGGTGTTTTTGTAAACGGACATATTTATAATCTGAATTCATGCGACAAACAACTGCCGAATGAGATGAATGCTTTTTTGGCAGGCGGCGAAGAATTGATGATCCGTGCGAAAAAGATTGACGCACAAATCAAATCTGCTGAGATTGAACCTAAAGAAGAGGCTTTCTATGAGCTTATCGCTCCGGTACCGCACCCAACTTCCTGCAGAGATGGATATGCCTTCCGTCAGCATGTGGCTGCGGCACGTAGAAACCGTAAAGTAGATATGATTGCAGAGTTTGATCAGTATCCTATTTTTTATTTTACCAACCATAACGCCATTCAGGGACCGGGAGAGATCGAATGTATGCCCGATCATTTCCAAAAACTTGATTTTGAGCTGGAAGTAGCTATTGTAATTGGTAAAAAAGGCAGGAATATTACTGCTGCAGAAGCGGATAGCTATATCGCCGGTTATATGGTGATGAATGATATGAGTGCGAGAACCCTGCAAATGGAAGAGATGTTGTTAAACCTGGGCCCTGCAAAAGGAAAAGATTTCTCTACGGTGATTGGCCCATGGCTGGTTACTCCTGACGAGCTGGAACAGTATAAAACAGCGGCTAAACCAGGTCATACCGGTAATGCTTACGATCTGAAAATGACCTGTACCGTAAATGGTGTGGAAGTATCTTCGGGTAATATGGCAGATATGGACTGGACTTTTGCCGAGATTGTGGAGCGTTGCGCTTATGGTGTAGACATCCTGCCTGGCGACGTGATTGGTTCAGGTACAGTAGGTACAGGGTGCTTCCTGGAGTTAAATGGAACAGGCTTATTGAATAATCCTGATTTCAAGCCACAATGGTTACAGGATGGCGATGTAGTGGAAATGGAAATTACTGGTCTCGGACATTTAAGTAATATCATAAAAAAGGTAGATACAGACTTCTCTATCCTTGCTTTGAAGAAAAAATAAAATCATACCCGTAAAGACAATTGCTCTTTACGGGTAATTAGCCCTGATCAGGTATCCGAATTAAGGCTCAAATAAAAGAATATGCTTACTATAGATGTAACTACACAAACTCCTGCCCAGCTGCAGAACTATTTGCAATATGCAATTGCACCAAGACCAATCTGTTTTGCTACCACAATTGATAAGGATGGAAACATCAACTTAAGCCCTTTTAGTTTTTTCAATATGTTCAGCACCAACCCTCCATTGTGTATTTTTTCTCCTGCAAGGAGGGTGCGTGACAATACCACCAAGCATACGCTGGAAAATGTACTTGAGGTAAAGGAATGTGTGATCAACATCGTCAATTATCCGATGGTACAACAGATGAGTCTGGCCAGCACGGAATATGCGAAGGGGGTAAATGAGTTTGAAAAGTCAGGTTTTACCATGCAGCCCTCACAATTAGTGAAACCACCAAGGGTAGCTGAGGCTCCGGTTCAAATGGAATGCATTGTTAAAGAGGTGATCCATCTTGGAGCGAATCCAGGTGCAGGAAACCTGATCCTGGCGGAAGTAAAACTAATTCATATCAAAGAAGAAATCCTGGATACAGATGGAAAAATTGACCAGGCAAAAATAGACCTTGTAGCTCGTTTAGGTGGTGATTGGTACTGTAGAGTAACCCCTGAAAACCTGTTTAAAGTAGCCAAGCCGCTAACCACACTAGGTGTGGGGGTAGATGCTTTACCTTCAGCCGTACGGAATTCACATGTATTGAGTGGAAATGATCTGGGGATGCTTGGAAATGTAGAGCATTTGCCTTCAGCAGATGAAATAGATGCGATCAGGGATACGGAGCTGGTAAAAGAAGTGTTGGATGCAACGATTGGTGATGCTGCCAACCGCGAACGTGAACTTCATGAACTGGCCAGGCAATTGTTGAAAGAAGGAAATGTAAATGAAGCACTAAAGGTGGTTTTGTTATAGAATACTGACCACTTTCATGAATCTTTTCTTATAAAAGCCTTCATTTAAACTCGTAATTGTCACTCCTTTTGCACCACCGGAAGAGGAGTGAATAAATTTGATCTCATCGCCATTAATGGAGTATATAATGCCCACGTGGCCTATCCGGCGAACCCGGCTATTGGTGCCGGTAAAAAGGATTACGTCACCAATCTGTGCATCTTCCAGCTTTTTAGCCTCGCCTCTGGTTGCAAATTCCCTGGAGGAACGTGGCACTTTAAATCCAAAATTCTGAAACACATAGCTTACAAAGCCGGAACAGTCAAATCCTTTCCTGGGATTGCTGGAAGCATATCGGTAAGGAATACCAATCATAGATTTCGCAAACTCTAAAAGGCGGTTGGTAGATTGGGGCTTACTTGCAGGAATTGCCGGCGTGATTTCCATGAGTTTGGAAACCAATTCTTTATATTGAACGGGTGTGGTGTTTTGCGATCTTGCTGCAAATGCACTACATGAAAGAAAGAGGGATAAAATAATGCTTTTCTTCATATCAACGGGCTAAAGATATTAAAATATCCTTAGCCCGTTGATAATGTTGATAACTTGGCGGCTAAGGTGTCGTTACAGCCACAGGAAGCACTTTTCCATTAAAAAATTTATGTCCTGTCTTTGCAAAATCAGCTACATACTTGCCCATTTCAAAAGCCATAACCGGCGATTGGTAACCTGGAAATGCCTCTTCCAGCATCTCGGTTTGAGCAGAACCCAGAGCCAGACAATTGATTTTTATTCCCGTATCGGCCAGTTCAAAGGCCAGACATTCGGTTAAAGTATGCAAAGCCCCCTTACTGGAAGAATAGGCTGCAAGCCCAGGAAATTTAACACTACCCTGAAAACCGCCCATACTGCCAATATTTACAATATGGCTTCCTGAGGTCAGTAGTGGAAGTAAGTTCTGGATCATGTTAAAATGCCCCAGCACATTGCTTTCAAACATCTGGTATAAATCCGCTGCGCTGGTTTCCAGAAAAGGTTTGTTGATTAATGAGCCGGCATTATTAATTAAAATATCTACCGTTCCCAGTCTTTCCTTTAAAAAAGGAATCAGTGCGGCATAATCATCATTTACAATGTCAAATTCTACAGGAAGTAAAACACAGTCGGGGTTTATTCCTCTGGCAATTTCCAGTAGTTTACGCAGTTTGTCCGCAGATCGGGCAATACATACGATTTTATGGTCTTTATTCAGTGCAAATTCTAAGGCAGCTTCAAAACCTATTCCACTGCTTGCACCTGTTAATACTATGTTCATCTAATCTTCTTCAGTAATCAATTGGCTCACGGGGTTTTCAATCACATGTAAACCATCTGTAATTAATTTACGGTAGTCTGCCTCATTTGCCGCTTTAAGCTCCAGATATACCCGCAGCTCTTTTTCGAATTCGGGATCCAGTTTCTTGTGATAAATGATCTCTAGAATTTCTAAAGCAGCAAGCCAGTCGTAACGGTGTTCTGCTTTAAGTTCTTCAAATAGAGCGATACATTTCTCATAATCTCTTTTATCCTGTCTTATAGAACGGATAGCGCTATAGATCGCATGTAATTTCTTGGTTTTTTCATCATAAGTTACCTTATGTGTTTGCTGACCGCTTACATGGGTGATTTCTTCATAAGCATCTTTATCGGCTGCGCCGTTGAATACAGAGATGATTTTTTCTCCCACTGCCATATCATAAATACCCCATTCCGGTTGGAAAAGTATATTTCCATTGTCTTCTTTAACGGTACAATCCTCAAATGTGATCAATACCGTTTTACCGCCATGCTGGACAATTTCTTTTACCAGTCCTTTCACGTGAATCCCGCTGTCAAAAGTCAGGTCTGCGGTTTGCCCTGTAGCAATACCTTGCGCCTGTAGCTCAGTAAGGCTCAGATTTTCCAGTGCCAGACCATTCCATCTGCCAACAGGGGAGGAGAATCCGTCCTTATGGTAGAATTTGCCATGACCTTCCAGTTGTTTATGGTCTACAGCCAGTGCAGATGGCCCGGTTGTTTTTATAAAAGTAAGCTCGTCATCGGCAGTGATGCCCATATCTGTAAAAATGCCGGTAACCTGTAAGCCAGAACTGTAAACTGCTGTTGCAGGATTTTTACATTCAATTGCTTTGACCAGACTTTCAGCACCGCCACGTCTGAACGCCATAGTATCAGCAAACTCTTCTAAAACGTCTATCAGGTTTTGAAAAGTTTCCGTCACAAATAATTGTGGCTGTGGCTTGGTGATGTCATATTGTGCATTGATTGCATCGATGGTATACCATTTTTTCAGCACGTCATCTTTCATACAGCTGGAACTTTCCCCGATCGAAGAAAGTAAACCCGCGCCATAAATTTTAGGGTCTTCAAGTGTGCCTATCAGTCCATATTCTACTGTCCACCAATGTAGACGACCCAATAGCGCCATTTCAGAAGGCTCGCCCATATTCTCGGCAACCACCTGCAAATGTTTTTCTGCTTTGGCGATTTCCTGTTCCGAGGCATCTGCAGATTCCTTCAGGATAGAAAGGTTGCGGATAGCCTCATAAAGCTCAAAATCTTTGGAAGAGAACATGGCTTTAGCTCCGATAGAGCCAAAATAGCTCAAGTAACTGTTGTAGTCGGCATCCGCTATGATGGGTGCATGCCCTGCCGACTCATGGATAATATCCGGAGCGGGTGTATATTCAATATGGTTGATCTGACGAATATCTGCTGCAATAACCAATACCCGGTAAGCCTGGTATTCCATGAATGCTGCAGGAGGAATAAACCCATCCACCGTAACCGCACCCCAGCCTATTTTGCCAAGGTTATCGTTCATGGTTTGCAAATTGGGGATATATTCAATACTTAGGCCTGCACGTTGCAGTCCTTTGATATATGGATAATAAGCCACATGTTTCAGGTAACTATAATTCTGACGCATTACATAGCGCCAAACAGCCTGATCGATTGGCGTATATTTTTCGTAATGCTGCTCTACAATAAACTGCCTTAAATGCTTAGGGAGCTTTGCTACCTGGGGATTGTTAAAGTCATTAAAATCACTCATTACGTGTGTTGATTAGTATTGAGCCCAATATAAGAAAATCTACGTCTTCACTTAAAAAAAAGGGGCTATGATTTAAGAAAAATAACCGAAAACAGACATGTTGTTCAGTTGTTGTAATTACTTTCTGACCTTAAATGTAAAGTACTTCTGAGAAAAATAACTGAATATGGTCAGGATTACCGTGATGATGATTTTTGAAATTGTCGGATAAAATCCAAATGCCTCCACCAGTACTTTCAGCATCGCAAGATTCAACAGAATGTTCGTTACAAATACCGAACCATACCGGAAGAGCTGGATTCTTCCCTTAAGATTGGATTTAGTGAATATCAGGTATTTGTTGAGGATAAAACCGATGCAAAAGGTGATCAGGGATTCAATTGCCAGTGCTGCTACCGGTGCGGTAATCAGATTGGGCAGATATGGAATGGAAAGTTTTACATCCTCCTGGTGTAACACCCAGTTATAGACAATATAGTAAACTACAATACCAGAAGCTGCAGTTGTACCTCCTGAAACCAGGTATCTGAACGTATGAAGGGATAGCCAACGGGAAAAAGGGGGGTAGAAGAAATCTATTAATCTTAATAACGCTTTGCGCATGCTTATTTGAAGGTTAATTTATTCTCAATCATCCTGTTGTTATATTGCTGTCTGAAGGCTTTCAAATTCTTTTCCAGTTTTTCTGCAATCAATGGCTCTGTCTTCAACAGATTATGCTGAACAAGCCGGTCGGTTTTTAAATTATATAAGGCCAGATTTTCTTTTCCGTCATTTACAAGGTAATAGTCGCCCATGTAAAAGTTGAAAGAACCATCGTTGTTATTAACGACAAAGTTATCGGTTTTCTTATCAAAAGCATCAAAACCCATAGAGAAATAAGGTTTATTGTAATGCAGGTAGTTTAATACCGTGGGCATAATGTCCATTTGCTGTACCAGCTTGTCCGTTTTTCCTTTCAATGTCCCCCCGGGGCGGTAGAACAGAATTGGAATAGAGAAATATCCTGGAGTGTTTTGGTATTCAGGCAAATAGGATACCGTAGCATGGTCTGCGCAAAGCACAAACAAGGTGTTTTTATACCAGGGCATGGTCGAAGCAGTTTTAAAGAAATTGCGTAAGGCCATATCGGTATAACCCAGGGGTTCCTGTACCGGAAGAGGGCCTTTAGGGAATTTCCCCTGATACTCATCAGGCAGACGGAAGGGATGATGGGAAGATAAAGAGAAGAAACTGGCAAAGAAAGGTTGTTTCAGCGTGTTCATCGTATTCGCCATGTATTGCATGTACGGATCGTCCCAAATTCCCCATGTACCATCAGAATCACCCTTTTTCTGATATTCATTCTGGCCGAAATACTTTTTAATTCCGGCAAGGTGTGTGTAGGAAGAAAAGCCCATAGAGCCATTAGGCGCCCCATGAAAAAATGCAGTTTCGTAACCCTCGTCTCCCAACAGCTTGGCAATGCTGGTTGTTTTGTTGCCTGAATAGATGGAAAGTACGAAGGGTTCATTGATGGAAGGGATGCCGGTAATTACAGAAGGCAATGCATCTATGGATTTGCGTCCATTGGCAAAAGTATGTGTAAAGGTAAAGCTCTCCCCAACCAGGGAGTCCAGAAAAGGAGTATAACCCTTATATTTTCCACCCATGAGGTCTTTATTGAGACTGCCTACATGTTCCTTTCCCAGACTTTCAATAATCAGAAAAACCACATTTAACTTATTAAAGGCCGCAGTATCTGCCGGCTGGTGGATCGGATTATAGATCGCATTTAAAGTCTTTTCGTCAAAGTAGTTTACAGGCTTTAGTTTAGAAGCTTTCAATGTCCTGAAAATAGCAAATGGAGTGTTCAGGACCAGGCTCATCTGATCGGGGGTGTCTACATATTCGCCTGCATTGCTCAGCGTAATAGGCCTGGTTCCAAAGCCCCAGCCACCACGAACACCGGTAATACACATCAGGGCAATCATCAGCAATAATGCCGTATGTAAAACATACACAGGCCAGGTAAAACGAACTGTTTTTTTAACTTTTACCAATTGATAAAGTTTGCTGAAGATCCAGATGAATACAGCTAGCAATATCAACAGATACCAGTAGTCCTTTAAAAAATCGACAAAGAGCTTAAATTTATTCTGCTCATGACTGAACTGACCGAAAACTGTTGCGGTAGTTCTTTTTAACGTAAACTTATAATAGACAAAGTCGGCTAGATTGGCGATAATACCTATGCTATTGGTGATCAGGAACCACCATTTACAAAACTTTTGAAAACCCTCATTATAACGGAACGGAAAAGGAATAAGATGGAGCAGAATGTAAATCGCATTGATGTAGATTAATGCGGAAACGTCGAACTTTAATCCTCCCCAAAGGATATAGAGGTATTTTGGCAGCGTAATATTTTGAAAAAGGTCCTGGTTAAAAAGATAAAACCCGATTCTGCACAGGGTATATAGGAACAACAATATCAGGAAGCGATAGGCCAATACCAGATAGAGGTTAAGGCCTGTAGTGTCTTTTCTTTTCAAAGTCTTGATTTTAACACGGCAAATTTAAGTATTGATAACGATTTATTGATGTTAAATTAATAAGCCTTTCGTATATCACGAAAAAAGGGTCTGTTTTCCAGAAGAAAACAGACCCTTTTTGAATGGAATACGCTGACGAATGCCGCTTAGGAGAAATAAATATCTTTGAAATTCAACGTTTTTGTCGTGTCAATCCTTCTGTTAAAACGCTCTGGTTTAATCTCAGAAAGGGTATCAAAACCACAAGCCTCCATTAATTCTATGGTCGCATGAACAGTATTCTTATGGAAGTTAGCCACCCGGTGCTTTTTATCAGTTACATCAATTCCCTTAAACAGGCTCTTGTCCTGGGTAGCAATACCTACCGGACATTTACCGCTATCGCATTTCAAGGCCTGAATACAACCTAAAGCCATCATCATTCCCCTCGCACTGTAACAGGCATCTGCTCCAAGCGCAACCACCCTCATGATGTCAAATCCGGTAATGATTTTCCCTGAAGCCAGAATTTTAATGTCATCTCTAAGGCCATATTTTTTTAGGGAGGTGTTTACAAATGCAAGGGCATCCAGTAATGGCATCCCCACATAGTCGGTATATTCAAGAGGTGCTGCTCCGGTTCCACCTTCTGCACCATCTATGGTAATAAAATCGGGAGAAATCCTGGTCAGCGACATGGCTTCACAGATGTCAATAAATTCCTGTTTACTTCCGATACATAATTTAAACCCTACAGGTTTACCTCCTGACAGCTCGCGCAATTGCTGAATAAAGCGCATCAGGCCAGTTGCATTAGAGAAAGTGCTGTGAGCGGGAGGGGACAGGATAGTCGTCCCAGCCACCACGTTTCTGATCTCTGCAATTTCAGGGGTATTTTTAGCGGCCGGTAAAATACCACCATGTCCTGGTTTTGCACCCTGGGATAATTTTAACTCAATCATCCTGACATATTCTCTTTTAGAGTTCTTTTGAAATAAAGCTGGATCAAATTTTCCTTCCGCGTCCCGGCATCCGAAATATCCGGTACCTACCTGCCAGATCAGGTCGCCACCACCTTTAACGTGATAAGGACTGATTCCTCCTTCGCCGGTATTGTGTGCAAACTTATTGAGATTTGCGCCATTACTTAGCGATTGGATGGCTGTTTTGCTCAATGCACCAAAACTCATGGCTCCAATGTTCAGGATGCTCAGGTTGTAAGGCTGTAAACAATTTTGCCCGCCTACCTTCACCCGAAGGTCCATATTGGTTAATTTTTTAGGGTAAATACTGTGTGATACCCATTCGTATCCTTCCTGATAAGGGTCTACCTGCATACCAAAAGCAACAGTTTCTCTTTCATTCTTTGCCCTTTGGTAAACAATAGAGCGTTGGCGACGGTTAAAAGGTTTTCCGTCCAGTTCGGATTCGAAAAAATACTGACGCATCTCTGGTCTGATAGACTCGAAGAAATAACGTAGCCGGCCAATAACCGGGTAATTGCGCAATACTGCATGTTTCGACTGAAATCGGTCGTAAGCCAAAGCGGTAACCAGAATAATCGGCAATGCGATCAATAGATAGAATGCCGATTTTTGGTAAAACGCATTCACGATTAAAGCTACAATGCCTAGTAAGGCGATCCAAAGAAATACTGTTCCAAGTAAGGAACGAAATTCTTTTTGTTTCATAAATTGAGGATAAATAAAAGAAAAATGATCATCCTGATAGGAATATGATTTAAGAATCTTATACCTTCAGTATGATTTAAATGATGATTTTGATAAATGAACAGGCCCCTGAATCAGATAATCTTAAGGTGAAAGATTCGGGGCAAAGAGAATAAAGTCTCTACAGGTACTCTGGAAGGCGAAGCCAAAGGCATAATTGTCTCTAACATATCGGCGGAAACGCCTATACACAGTTATATATTTACCCTCACTTGCTTTCATTGGGGCAAAGCTCGGCACCTTTTTCCTCAATTCAAAGCAATTCAAGGTTATTTAATTGTAAATAATTAATCCGGAAGGGATACAAAGTCAATGACCGCAGTGTAGCGATAGCGTTTATGAGACTGAATACTCAAGCCTACTGTATTCAATTTTGAAGAGGTATTCAGAAGGATTTTTCGGTGCCCCAGGTCGGCAACACCTTTGTCCAGCAATAACATACATATATTAGATAAGCCGGAACTAAAACCAAAAGCCAGACATTCCCCATTGGATTTATTAGGATATACCGCTCCGATACGCTGGGCAACTGAGCGTCCGTCGCTGGATTTATGACCGGTAAAATTATTTCTGTTCAGGTCCTTTCCATGAGCTCTGGCGATTCTGCTTAATGCTTCATCGGGCCAGAATACGGGAAAATTCTTAACATTCTCCAGATCCCTGCGCAGACTTCTGTAATAACTGCTGTTTCTGCTCACCTTTACTTCCTCGTAGTTTCCGTATTGCTGCATTTCCTGGTTGTGTGCATCCACAAATTCCTGGAAATAAGTATCGAAAAATCTTGCCCCATCCATTCTGGCCAGGTTCATGTAAATGACCATGTCTTTTTCTTCGGCAGTAAGATAATCGGCATTGCCGGCAGTATTGGCCATTCTCAATTCTTCTCTTGTCCAGCTGTCGTCCGGATCTGATCTTTGAACTGCATTTGGAGAGAGTAGGGGAAATAAGAGACAAAGGGTGACTGTAATTATTTTCATTCGTATTTATTATTCCTAAGCGCTAGGGTGATAAAGCGTTTATCAGCGTTTTAACGCAAAAAACCGGCCATATTGTATAATATATGGCGTATTATTTAATGAGGTACAGGATTGCCTGATAAAGAAAAAGGATGTCTTTTTGGGACATCCTTTTTCTCTGACACGGCATTGATCCTAAAATCTGTAGCTTATTGTTGTCATAAATTGTCTTGGAGGAATAGGGTTGATACTATAGTTCTCATGAACATAGTAGTTGAGCGTATTGCCTATGTTCGAAACTTTAGCCAGAAGGGATAATTTCTTAAAGCTATATCCTGCAGTAAAATCAAATGTGGTGAAATCTCCAACAGGGATCAGACGTGAGCCGGTAGGGCTGGTCAAATCAGC
The DNA here is from genome assembly GCF_001721645.1 of Pedobacter steynii. NCBI lineage: Bacteria > Pseudomonadati > Bacteroidota > Sphingobacteriia > Sphingobacteriales > Sphingobacteriaceae > Pedobacter > Pedobacter steynii. The sequence continues at coordinate 2,516,965 of NZ_CP017141.1, forward strand.
ATAAGTATTGTTCCATCCTGCCATACGTTTACCGGTATAGAAGGCGGAAGCTCCCAGTTTAAGTCCTTTTACCGCTCCTTCACTAAAGGTGTAAAATAAAGTTCCATTGGCCGTGTGAGCGGTATTTCCTACAATGCGTTCTCCGACAACATTGTTTACCGGTTTTCCTGGTGTTTTGGTATAACGCATAAAGTTATAGCTATAACCTGCAAGGAAATTTAATCCGGAAACGATGGTTCCTGAAAGGTCAATTTCTAATCCGTCACTGGTCGTTTCTCCTGCAAATTCTCTGGCTGCGGTTGGTTCGTTATTCGGTAACACCACTGCTTGTGCGAAATCATGGTTGATGATTTTATACAAAGACAGGTTAGCCGTAATCTTTCCGTCAAACAACTCATTTTTAACACCTACTTCATACTGATCAATGATGGAGGCCTTCATGTTGTCACCGTTGATGTCAACGCCGCTATTTGGCGAAAAGTTATTGGAATAGCTGGCAAAAACAGAGGTAGTTTTTAAAGGTTGATAAACAAGACCTACTCTGGGAGAAAAAGCCTGTTCGTATCTGGCACGCACCGTTGTTGATTTTGCCGTTTCTCCCGTAGATACGGTATGTATTTTCGGAACGCCTACTGCCTGATAAGAATAACGCAGACCAGCGAGTACTTTAATCTTTTCAGATAAGGCAATTAAATCCTGGAAATATAAACCAACACGATCGGTAGGGGTTTTTGATGAGGACAATATTTGCGTATCCGGCATATCTGTTCTTGGCACGAACTTATTAGGGTCAAGAGTATTGATTTTATCGTAAACAGCACTAGTGGACAGATTAAAGGTATTCGTTAAATTCATATACCTGTCTCCATCCACACCTACTAATAAAGTATGTTTTACAGATCCGGTATTGAAAATACCGTTTAAGTTGATCTGCCCGGTATAGTAGTCTTCTGATGTTTTCTGGCGACTCAATTTACGTTCCCAGTCACCGATCTCAGAAGCCTGGATTCTCTCTGAAGAGAAATAGTTTCTGTCAAACGACTGGAAGGATCCGATCGCATTTAATTTCCAGTTGGCGTTAAACTGATGGTTCAGTTCTGCAGATGCCGTAGCTTGTTTTCCTTTATTGTAAGCCCAAACTGTGTTGAAAAATTCAGAACGTCCAATTGTAGTCGGGATTTTTCCGCCTAAAGAACCGATTCCAAAATCAGGAGTCAGGTCGTATTCCAGGTAATCACCCTGAACTAAAAGGCTGGTTTTTTCACTGATGTTATATAGTAATGAAGGATTGACATAGTAGCGGTCAGACTTTACGGTGTTTCTAAAGCTCTTTGCATTTTCATATGTTCCAATCACACGGAAAGCAAGGTCTTTACTGATAGGTCCGTAAATATCAGCACTGGGTTTGTAAAAATCGTAACTGCCTGCACGCATGGAAACTTCAGCGCCGTATTCGAATTTAGGTTTTTTGGTTACCATATTGATGACCGCTCCGCTGCTTACATTTCCGTAAAGTAATGCAGCACTACCTTTTAATACTTCTATGCTTTCCAGTGTACTGGTTTCAGGTAAAGAACCTGAATTTGTTCTGGCACCGTTTTTAAAATAGTTATTGGCTCCAAGGCTATAACCGCGAGCGAAAAAATTCTCTCCGGTAGTTCCTCTTGTTGTTCCAAGGGCTATACCGTTTACATTTTTCAATACATCACTTAACCTGCTTGCCTGCTGATCTGTAATGGTCTGGCTGCTGATAATCTGAATGGATTGTGGCAAATCTTTTGGAGCAATGGCAATCTTACCCATTGCAGCTGGCTTGAGATTCTGACTGTGTGTACCTGCGATAATTACCTCATTCAATTCTGAGGAGTTTTCGGACAGGATAAAGTCAACTTTGGTAGTTTGACCTTCTGTTACGATTACCTTTTGCGATTGCACCTGTAAACCTACATAAGAAGTCTTTACGGTGTATTCACCGGATTTTAAATTATGGAAACTAAAAGTTCCATCCTCTTTTGTCAGGGTTCTTCTGTTGTTTTCCACAATCTGAACGTTAACATATCCGGCAGGTTTTCCATCATTGGAGCTTACTTTTCCGGTAATACTTCCCCTGGCAGGGACCGACGCAAGTTGTGCAAATGTGTTTACAGATAAAAAAAGGAGCACTGTAATGCTGAGTAGTTTGTAAAAGTGTTTCATTGGCTTATTTAGACTTAATCTAACGAGCGGCAAATGTACTTTCTGATTTTGATATGACCAAATTTATCTGGATTAATTTTAAATAGACAGCTGTTTGAAAGTTAAATATGGCTTTAAGTGCCAATAGGGGAGGATAGAAAAAATAATAATAAAATATTTTTAAGCAGATATAATAATCTGAATGGATGAGCGTCTATATATGTGAGAGCGTTAATTTAAACGGGGCGGCTTCGGACGAAGCTTCCCCGTTTTCCTTTTTAGGACATCTGGCAGCTATCGCTGCAGAATCTGTGTTATTCTTATTTTGTTTCTTTATTATTAACAAAAATAAGTTTAGGGTTTCATTTTTTTTGACTAATTTGTTGGAACTGGTCAAGAATACATAAAATCATCCCCTATGAAGCTTAATCAACCGGTATTTTATATCGCACTCAGTTTATTTCTATGCCCCTTTATCATCAGGGCCCAGGGAATTGATATTCCCGTTACCTCTAAAACAAAACTCAATTTCTCGGGAATGCTCCAAAGTCAGTTTAATTATTCTCTGGATGATGATGTTGATGTTAAAGGGGTACACCATGCTGAAAAAGGACAATTTGCACACAACTCTTTTTCCGTTAAACGGGCAAGGTTACAGCTCAATGCTACGATCAGTGACCGTATCAATGCAGTTATTTTAGTCAATTTTGGTGATTTTACGGGAAATCCTGAAAATAAAGTGCTGGAAAATGCCTTTATTAAATATAGTGTCAATGACTATGTGAACTTTCAGTTCGGACAATTTCGTCCGCAATTCGGACAGGAAGACAATTACCCGGTAGATTTTGTGCAATCTATAGATTATTCCAATCAGTATTACCTGTTTGGAGGCAATAGCTGGCAAAGTTTCCAGATTGGTGCCAGTTTCTCCGGACAGATCAGGGACATTGCTGTTCCCATTCAATATGCTATTGGCATATTTAACGGAAACAACCGGAACACGGTAGACAATGATGATGGCAAAATCATCCCGGCAAGATTGGTTTTTGGATTGAGCAGGCAAACTCATCTAGGCCTTAGTGCAGGTGCAGGAAAAAATATGGGACAGAAGATCTGGGCCTATGGTGTTGATGTCGATTATAAAAAGCAACTCAATGAAAAATGGGGTGTTCAACTCATTTCTGAATATAAACAAGGCATCAACAGTCAACAGTTTTTTAAACAGACAGAACCATTAATCCCTATCAGCAGATATGCCATGAGGGGAATTTATGTGCTCCCGAATGTCAGCTATAGCTTTAAGAACACCCGTTTAAAAGACCTTGAATTTGCCTTCCGTTATGAATACCTTGATGCGGACTTTAAACAGTCAGGAAATGCCAGACAAAGTTATATCCCTATGATAAGTGCTTCCTTTGCTGAAGCCTATGCAATCCGGGTACAGCTGGGGCTTCAGATGGACCGGTTTCAGGAAAACATTCCAAACACAACAGAATACAATACCAATAGAGTGATCTGCCAGGTGCAGGCAAGGTTCTAACCTAAAAATTCCCAATTTTATGCAAGAAATTAACTACAAAATGATGCTGGTTACCCTGGTCTTTGGGGTAATTATTTGGTTTATTCCTGTGCCGGAAGGTGTTAAGCCCGAAGCCTGGCATTTACTGGCCATTTTTCTGGGAACGATCCTCGGGATCATCCTAAAAGCGGCTTCTATGGGGACCATGTCAATGATTGCCATTGCAACAGTCGCCCTCTCGGGTGTATTGGCACCGGGAGATCCGGGTAAATCCATTTCTCTGGCCTTAAGCAGCTTTGGAGATAAGGTCATCTGGCTGATCGGCATTTCTTTCTTTATTGCTCGCGGGTTTATCAAAACAGGATTAGGAAGCAGAATTGCCTATCTTTTTATCCGTGTATTTGGACGTAGCTCCCTCGGTTTAGGTTATGGCTTAGGCTTGGCTGATCTGGTGCTCGCACCAGCTATTCCAAGCAATACAGCCCGGGGCGGGGGAATCATCTACCCGATTATGAAATCTATGGCCCTGAATTTTGATTCCGTTCCTGAAAAGCCGGAAACGCACAGAAGACTGGGCGCTTACCTGACGTTAAACAGTTACAACATCAACTTGATTACTTCGGCAATGTTTCTTACCGGAACAGCAAGCAATCCGATGTGCCAGAAGTTTGCAGCAGACCTTGGAATTCACATCACCTGGATGTCCTGGATGTGGGCTGCGATTGTTCCGGGAATCATTTCTCTGATTGCCGTGCCTTATATTATCTATAAAATCTATCCTCCGGAAATTAAGTCTACCAATGGGGCGACAAAAATGGCGACAGAAAAATTGAAAGAAATGGGCGGAGTAACGCGTAATGAATGGCTTATGCTGACTGCTTTTTTTGTCTTGCTTTTTTTATGGATTACCGGTGATCTTTTTAAAATTGATGCAACCACGACTGCTTTTATCGGTCTGGTGTTTTTACTTCTTTCACAGGTGCTGACCTGGGAAGATGTGAAAAGTGAAAAAGGAGCCTGGGATACCATCGTCTGGTTTTCTGCCCTGGTGATGATGGGTAGTGCACTCAACCAGCTTGGCTTAATCCCATGGTTCAGTAATCTGGTGAAAGCAAAAATAGGAGGGATGAGCTGGACAATGGCCTTTCCAATTATTATTCTTGTTTACTATTATAGCCATTACCTGTTTGCGAGTGCAACTGCGCATGTTGCCTCTATGTATGCCGCACTATTGGGGGTAGGCGTAACAATAGGTATTCCGCCAATGCTCCTGGCCTTATCTCTTGGATATTGCGGAGGGATATTCGGTACATTAACTCATTACGGACATGGTCCGGCACCTGTATTTTTTGGAAGCACCTTTGTAGACGTGAAAGACTGGTGGTCCAGAGGGTTTATATTGAGTATCGTTTTTCTGATTATCTGGATGGGGCTCGGCGGTTTGTGGTGGAAAGTGATCGGTTTATATTAACTCAGAACGCATGGAAAAAAAAAGTAGCTGGTCAACCCTCATGCGGAAAACGCTGATGGCGCTATCAGGATTATTCCTTTGTTTCTTTCTGGTGATTCACCTCCTGGGAAACCTGCAACTGCTGATGCCTGAAGAACAGGCGAAGGAGAGCTTTAACAATTATTCTCAATTACTTTCCGGAAATATCTTTATCAAGGTCATTTCCTATGTGTTATACACTTCCATTGTTGTCCACTGTCTGGATGCTTTAGTAATCACCCTTTCTAACCGGAAAACTGCTGGCAAATATGCATTCGATCAGCGGGGAGCGTCGAGTAAATGGTATTCGAGAAATATGGGGATCCTGGGCACACTGATATTGGTTTTTCTGGTATTTCATTTTAAAGATTTCTGGTATCAGTACAAGTTTGGCAGTTTGCCGAAAGATGAGTACGGGCATAAAGATTTATATACGATTGTAATTGCCGCTTATCAGGATTGGTGGTATGTGCTCTTTTATGTATTGTCCATGTTTGCATTGGGCTATCATTTGTTGCATGGTTTTTTTAGTGCTGCCCGCACATTGGGTGTCTATCATCCCAAATATGTTTCCTGGATCAGAACCTTTGGGAAAGGTTATAGTTATGTCATTACCATAGGCTTCGCTATCATTCCGATTTATATTTATTTAACTCAACATATGTAGTATGGAACTGAACGCTAAAATACCTCCAGGGCCATTAAAAGATAAATGGAACTTTTATAAAGATCATGCAAAACTGGTAAACCCAGCCAATAGAAAAAAAATGGAGGTGATTGTAGTCGGCACCGGGCTTGCAGGAAGTGCTGCAGCGGCATCGCTTGGGGAGATGGGCTATATGGTGAAATCATTTTGTTTTCAGGATTCTGCAAGAAGGGCTCATTCCGTAGCTGCACAGGGTGGGGTAAATGCTGCCAAGAATTATAAAAATGATGGAGATAGCGTGTACCGTATGTTTTACGACACGATTAAAGGTGGAGATTTCCGATCCAGGGAGGCTAACGTCTACCGCTTGGCAGAATGTTCTGCACAGCTAATTGATCAGGCTGTTGCCCAGGGTGTTCCCTTTGGCCGGGAGTACGGCGGATATTTAAATAACCGCTCTTTTGGGGGCGTACAGGTAAGCCGGACATTTTATGCCAGGGGACAAACCGGACAGCAGTTGTTATTGGGTGCCTATCAGGCATTGATGAGACAGGTGTCAGCAAAAACAGTGACACTTTATACCCGTCATGAGATGTTGGACCTGGTATTGGTGGACGGAAAGGCCAGAGGAATTATCGTGAGAAATTTAGATACCGGAGAGATAGAGCGTCATAGTGCACATACCGTAATTCTGGCTACCGGTGGTTTTGGTAAAATCTATTACTTATCTACATTGGCGATGGGCTGTAATGCTTCAGCCATCTGGCGTGCGCATAAAAAAGGGGCGTTTATGGCCTGTCCGAGCTGGACGCAGGTTCACCCGACTTCCCTTCCCCAATCTGGAGATTACCAAAGCAAACTGACGCTGATGTCTGAATCCTTGCGTAATGATGGTCGGATATGGGTACCGTTAAACCGGGAGGAAAAGAGAAACCCAAATGATATTCCTGAGAATGAACGTGATTATTATCTGGAACGCCGATACCCTGCTTTTGGAAATCTGGCGCCACGGGATATTTCATCCCGGGCAGCTAAAGAACGTATTGACGCCGGTTTTGGAGTAGGCCCTCAACGGAATGCTGTATATCTCGATTTCTCCAAAGCAATAAAAGAACAGGGAAAAGAAAAAATCAGGGAAAAATATGGGAATCTGTTTGATATGTATCGTAAAATCACCGCTACAGATGCTTATGCTGAACCTATGATGATCTCTCCAGCAGCACATTTTTCTATGGGTGGGCTATGGGTAGATTATGAGCTAATGACCACCATTCCGGGATTATTTGCCCTCGGTGAAGCCAATTTTGCAGATCATGGTGCCAACCGGCTTGGTGCAAACTCTCTGTTGCAGGCTTGTGTTGATGGTTATTTTGTTGCTCCTTATACCGTTTCCAATTACCTGTCAGGGGAGATTCATTCAGAAAAGCTGGAAACAGATACGCAGGAGTTTGTTGATGCTGAGGTACAGGTGCGGGCACACCTGGGGAGATTGCTGGCTATAGGGGGAACTAAAACAGCCGACCATTATCATAAAATACTCGGTAAACTGCTATACGACCATTGTGGCTTGTCGAGAAGTAAAAAAGGATTGTTATATGCTATAGAAGAAATCAAAAAACTGCGGGAGGATTTCTATGAACACCTTAAAGTTCCGGGCACTGAAGACGAAATGAATGGGGAACTGGAGAAAGCGGGTCGAATCAGTGATTACCTGGAAGTGGCGGAGCTGATGTGTCAGGATGCCTTAACCAGGGAAGAGTCCTGTGGAGCTCATTTTAGGGAGGAGTATCAGACGGCAGAAGGAGAAGCTTTAAGGAATGATGAGCAGTTCTGCTTTGTTTCTGCCTGGCAATGGCAGGGGGAGAACAAGGAAGAGCAGTTGGTTCCCGAACCGCTGTATTTTGAACAGGTAGAATTAACCGTAAGGAGTTACAAATAATAAAACCGGCTTATGAAGATCAATTTGAAAATATGGAGGCAAAGTGATGCCGGAAGTCCAGGTAGATTAGTAGATTATAAACTGGACAATGTAATCCCTCACATGTCTTTTCTCGAGATGATGGATACCCTGAATGAACAGCTGGTCTTGAACGGAGACCGCCCGGTAGAATTTGACCATGATTGCAGGGAGGGCATTTGTGGTCAATGTGGAATGATGATTAACGGGCGCGCACATGGACCAGTTGAACACCTTACGACTTGTCAGCTGCACATGCGGGAATTCAAAGATGGAGATACCATTTATGTAGAACCTTTCCGGGCTCAGGCTTTTCCGGTAAAAAGAGACCTGAGGGTAGACCGGTCGGCATTCGACAGGATCATTATGGCAGGGGGATTTGTCTCGGTAAATACTGGACAGGCTCCGGAGGCAAACGGAATTCCCATTAGCCATGAACAAGCGGAATCGGCTTTTGATTCTGCAGCCTGTATTGGATGTGGTGCCTGTGTGGCTACCTGCAAAAATTCCAGTGCTGCGCTGTTTACAGGCGCGAAGATTGCACACCTGGCTCAGTTGCCGCAGGGAAAGATAGAATCCAGAAAAAGGGTGCTTTCGATGGTGGACCAGATGGATATAGAAGCTTTCGGTCATTGCAGCAATACAGAGGCCTGTGAAGTAGAATGTCCGCAGCATATTTCCGTGTTAAATATCGCCAGAATGAATTGGGAATATAGCCTGAGTAAAGTTCTAAAAAAGTAAACCCGTGTATCCCCCTTCAGACAGAAAATAAAGAATCCGGTATTGCCTATCAATACCGGATTCTTTATTGGATTATATTCTTTATACTTATTGCAATAAGTTTTTCCAGCTTACTTTGCTGGAGATTAAGGATTCCAGGTCTTTAATGTCTATACGTTGTTGTTCCATGGTATCGCGATGACGGATGGTTACCGAATCATCTTCCAGCGTCTGGTGATCAATGGTGATACAGAATGGCGTTCCAATGGCGTCTTGTCTGCGGTAACGTTTACCAATCGCATCCTTTTCTTCATACAAACAGTTGAAATCAAGTTTCAGATTGTTCATGATTTCTCTTGCTTTTTCCGGTAAGCCATCTTTTTTAGTTAATGGGAAGATCGCTACTTTATATGGAGCCAGACAAGGGTGTAAGCGAAGTAATGTTCTGCTATCTTGTTTCTCTCCGTCACTCAGATCCTGCTCTTCAAAAGCATTGATCATCGTTAACAGGAACATGCGGTCTAAACCAATGGAGGTTTCGATCACATAAGGGATATAATTTCCATAAGGTTTTCCTTCTTCATTCAGTTCTGCATCGAAATATTGCATTTTCTTGTTAGAGAACTTCTGATGTTGTGAAAGATCAAAATCCGTACGGCTGTGAATACCTTCTACCTCTTTAAATCCAAAAGGGAATTCAAACTCGATATCCGTAGCGGCATTAGCATAGTGAGCCAGTTTCACATGGTCATGGAAGCGATATTTATCGGCAGAAGTTCCTAATGCCTTATGCCATTTTAAACGGGCTTCTTTCCAGTAAGCAAACCATTTGGCGTCTTCACCCGGACGAACAAAGAATTGCATTTCCATTTGCTCGAACTCGCGCATTCTCATGATGAACTGACGGGCAATTACTTCATTTCTGAAGGCCTTTCCTATTTGAGCAATTCCAAAAGGAATTTTCATTCTTCCTGATTTCTGTACGTTTAAGAAATTCACAAAAATACCTTGTGCTGTTTCCGGACGTAGATATACTTCATCAGATCCTTCAGCCATTGCACCGAATTGAGTACTGAACATCAGGTTAAACTGACGTACTTCTGTCCAGTTTTTTGTTCCACTTACCGGGCAGGCGATCTCATGTTCTTCAATTAATAATTTTAAACGGGGAAGGTCTTCTGCCTGTAAAGCTTCGTCCATATCCGCCTGCAGTTTTGCAGCTTTATCGGTCTTTCCGTCTTTTTCGTAGCGGGCAATTTTATCTTCTAACAACTGATCGGCACGATAGCGTTTTTTAGAGTCTTTGTTATCGATCATCGGATCGTTAAACCCATCTACGTGTCCGCTGGCTTTCCATACTTTCGGGTGCATAAAAATTGCTGAATCTATTCCTACAATATTTTCATGCATCTGAACCATGGATTTCCACCAGTAAGTTTTAATGTTGTTCTTTAATTCAGCACCCAGCTGCCCGTAATCATATACAGCACTCAGTCCATCATAAATTTCGCTGCTTTGGAATACAAAACCGTATTCCTTGGCGTGTGATATTACATTTTTAAATTGTTCGTCGTTAGTATTCTTTGCCATAGTGATGCAAATATAGAAGATTAACAAATAAATCTTCTACCCGAAATCAGATGATTCCAAAAAACAATAGATGCATCATGTCCGTTCCTGCCCTGAGTTTACATAAGAAAGTTTTTCAAGAGAGAAAAATGAGTATGAAAAATGAACGTCCAAACAAAAGAAAAGGAGGCACAGAGTGGAATCATTCCGAGAGTCTTAGAGTACAGATCGCCTTAGAGTATCTTGATGGTGATTTTAGCCAGGTTCAAATAGAACGTAAGTATGGGTTATCGCCCAATACGGTTTATAGATTCGTATCTTGGTACAAAAGTAATCATAACCATCTTATGCCAGAAGCCGTCAACGTAGCTGAAGAGCTGCCTTTCAGCGCTAAAGAACGAAGAGAGCTGGAAAAGCGGCTGGCCTTATCAGAACTGAAGGTCGCCGTGCTGGAAAAAGTGATTGCCATTGCTAATGAGGAATATGGTACAGATCTTAAAAAAAAAGCTGCTACCAAGTGATCTCAGAACTCAGAGGCACCCGCAAATACTATAGCATAGCTCTTCTTTGCGCCACATTTGATTATACCAGGCAAGCCTGGTATAATCATCTAAAAAGTGTTGAATTGCATCTTCTGGAGGAGCATATTGTACTTGAAAAAATCATTGAGATCCGTAAAGCGCTTCCTAAAACAGGATGCATAAAGTTGTATAAAGAACTCAATAATGGCTTTTTACAGGCCCATGGTATCACTATGGGAAGAGATGCGGTATTTGAATTCGTACGTTCTAATGGAATGTTGATCAAGACAAAAAAGAAATGGGTTCGTACAACAAATTCTTTTCACCGGTTTAAAGTTCATCCTGATCTGGTGCAGCGCAGGCCAGCGATACATGCTGAAGAAATATGGGTAAGCGATATTACTTATCTGCGTACCAGTACTTGTTTTCTTTATTTATCACTAATCACAGATGCCTATTCAAGAAAGATCGTAGGTCATCATTTGGCGACTGATTTAAAGGCAATCGGATGTATTAAAGCATTAAATCTAGCCTTAAAAGGAAGATTGTATCCAAACAGACCCCTTATTCATCACTCAGACAGAGGAACTCAATATTGTTGCGATGACTATGTGACCATGCTTAAAGACAATGGAATACAAATCAGTATGACTCAGACAGGCAGTCCATATGATAATGCAATAGCAGAAAGAGTGAATGGAATACTGAAAATGGAACTAGGGTTGGAAAAGACCTTTAAAAATGTAGCCCAGGCGAAAGTATCAGTAGAACTGGCTATGGATAAATACAATAATTTAAGAATGCATTCCAGTTGCGAATTCCAAACCCCACAGCTGACTCACATGGTGGAGAATATCGTTCCAAAACAACAAAAAACACAATCCTTACTGCCTATGTAAACTCAAAACAGGAAAATCAGCATTTTTGGGTAAACTTATATCAGTAATAAAATTTATCATTGTAAACCTATATCAGTAAAACAAAAAAACTACGTAAACACTAATCAGTAATTTACTTTCTGTATGTAAACTTATTGCAGTATAAGACACTCTGTAATGAGTCCGGGGTTGGAAGGTAATTGCGAGGTAGCTACGAGGTAGTTGCGAGGTAGTTGAAAGGTTAAAACAATAATGCAACTACCTCTCAGATACCTTTCAACTACCTCGCAATTACCTTCCAACCCCGGACTCTGTACGAAGGATCCCCGAAGCGATCTCAGCGCGATGTCTAGCTTAACAAGTCATTCTTAAATAACTTAGCATCGTCCTGAATTAAATTTAACATGTCCCTGATAGGCATCACAGATTATTGATTTTTCCTGTTTTACGGTTACATAGGTAATCAATTTTGGGTTTTTGTAGTCCTGGATTGATATTTTTAAGCATATGGAAGGTACTATATGCTATAGTATATATCATATAACAGATGATTTAGTCCGCTACGAGCGGTATGATTTGCTTTTTTTCAGCTGATCTTGCGCTGGTGTATATTTTACGTTAAGTATAGATGAAGTTTTTTCTTCTGTAAATCATGCAGTTAGGGGTGTGATACAATTATAATGGATGAATTGTTTTGAGAACGGATAAAATTTCCTACTTTTGCATCCCGCTTCGGAGGAAGAGAGACATTGAGGTTGATAAGAGAGAAGGATTTGAAAGATTGCAGTAGAGATGAGTCAGAGGTTGTTTTGACGGTTTATTAACCAGGAAAGACAAAGTAAAAAAGTTTCAAAAAAAGCTTGACAATAACAAAAAGATTTCTACCTTTGCAGTCCCAACAAAAACGGGGGTTACCAAACGGAGTTTAGTAACAAAAACAAAAAGACTGAAACGATTGGAATTTCGAAACTGACACCAGGAACATTAAGACCCGGAAGAAACAGAGAAAAGAAGATTGCCACATAAAAGAAGAACCGCGAGGAGATTCGAAAAGTTCATTAAAGAGATGTCATTTATAGCGTAGCGAGGTAAGATAGTACCGTTTCAAAGTACATGAAAACCAAAGCTATTTTTTCAAGTCAGAATCTGACAGACAATACAAAAAAGAATAAAGACTATTATTAACAAGTTAAGAATGGTCAGCGTTCAAACAACACATTTTACAATGGAGAGTTTGATCCTGGCTCAGGATGAACGCTAGCGGCAGGCCTAATACATGCAAGTCGAACGATACCATTTAGCTTGCTAGATGGGAAAGTGGCGCACGGGTGCGTAACGCGTATGCAACCTACCTTAATCAGGGGGATAGCCCGAAGAAATTCGGATTAACACCGCATAAAATCACAGTACAGCATTGTACAATGATCAAATATTTATAGGATTAAGATGGGCATGCGTGTCATTAGTTAGTTGGCGAGGTAACGGCTCACCAAGACCACGATGACTAGGGGATCTGAGAGGATGACCCCCCACACTGGTACTGAGACACGGACCAGACTCCTACGGGAGGCAGCAGTAAGGAATATTGGTCAATGGAGGCAACTCTGAACCAGCCATGCCGCGTGCAGGAAGACAGCCCTCTGGGTCGTAAACTGCTTTTATTCGGGAATAAACCTACTTACGTGTAAGTAGCTGAATGTACCGAAGGAATAAGGATCGGCTAACTCCGTGCCAGCAGCCGCGGTAATACGGAGGATCCAAGCGTTATCCGGATTTATTGGGTTTAAAGGGTGCGTAGGCGGCTTATTAAGTCAGGGGTGAAAGACGGTGGCTCAACCATCGCAGTGCCCTTGATACTGATGAGCTTGAATACACTAGAGGTAGGCGGAATGTGACAAGTAGCGGTGAAATGCATAGATATGTCACAGAACACCGATTGCGAAGGCAGCTTACTATGGTGTCATTGACGCTGAGGCACGAAAGCGTGGGGATCAAACAGGATTAGATACCCTGGTAGTCCACGCCCTAAACGATGAATACTCGCTGTTAGCGATACACAGTTAGCGGCTAAGCGAAAGCGTTAAGTATTCCACCTGGGGAGTACGCCCGCAAGGGTGAAACTCAAAGGAATTGACGGGGGCCCGCACAAGCGGAGGAGCATGTGGTTTAATTCGATGATACGCGAGGAACCTTACCCGGGCTTGAAAGTTAGTGAATGAGATAGAGATATTTCAGTGAGCAATCACACGAAACTAGGTGCTGCATGGCTGTCGTCAGCTCGTGCCGTGAGGTGTTGGGTTAAGTCCCGCAACGAGCGCAACCCCTATGTTTAGTTGCCAGCACGTTAAGGTGGGGACTCTAAACAGACTGCCTGTGCAAACAGAGAGGAAGGAGGGGACGACGTCAAGTCATCATGGCCCTTACGTCCGGGGCTACACACGTGCTACAATGGATGGTACAGAGGGCAGCAAGCTGGCAACAGCAAGCAAATCTCAAAAAGCCATTCACAGTTCGGATAGAGGTCTGCAACTCGACCTCTTGAAGTTGGATTCGCTAGTAATCGCGTATCAGCAATGACGCGGTGAATACGTTCCCGGGCCTTGTACACACCGCCCGTCAAGCCATGGAAGTTGGGGGTACCTAAAGTATGTAACCGCAAGGAGCGTCCTAGGGTAAAACCGATAACTGGGGCTAAGTCGTAACAAGGTAGCCGTACCGGAAGGTGCGGCTGGAATACCTCCTTTCTGGAGTAGTTCAGACTACTCGCTACGTAAATGATATAAATGACAAAAAAATCTCAAAAAGAAAAACCCATAGGATGAAACATCACTTAGTGTTCTCATACTGCAGTAAAGACAAATAGTCCCGTAGCTCAGTTTGGTTAGAGCACTACACTGATAATGTAGGGGTCAGCAGTTCAAATCTGCTCGGGACTACAGATATATTCTAAGGGGGATTAGCTCAGCTGGCTAGAGCGCCTGCCTTGCACGCAGGAGGTCAACGGTTCGACTCCGTTATTCTCCACCATTACCCAGGCTTAATACAAAAGGCCAAGAAATATGATTACGGATTGTGATCAGGGGAAGTAAAGTTCTTTGACATATTGGAAGAAGTTAAAAAAGAAGAGCAAACAACAATAGAGACGTTGTTAGCTTGAAGGAAGGAATAAGCAATTATTCAGTCCGTAGAGATAACAACAAATCAAAAAAAGCATTTCCATAGGCGCAAAAGGCTATGGAGAGAAGAAAGTAATTAAGAGCACACAGGGGATGCCTTGGCTCTCAGAGGCGATGAAGGACGTGATAAGCTGCGATAAGCTTCGGGTATTAGCAAATATGAATTAATCCGAAGATTTCCGAATGGGGAAACCTGGCTAGTTGAAGACTAGTCGTACAATGTACGCAAACCTGCCGAACTGAAACATCTAAGTAAGCAGAGGAAGAGAAAATAATAATGATTTCCTAAGTAGTGGCGAGCGAAAGGGAAAGAGCCCAAACCACTTATGTTACGGCATATGTGGGGTTGTAGGACTACGATGTGGTATACTAAAATGAAGTGGAACAGGATGGGAAGCCTGGCAATATAGCGTGAGAGCCGCGTACACGTAAGTAATAGTAACCTAGTAGTATCCTGAGTACCGCGAGGTCGGAGACGCCTTGTGGGAATCTGCCGGCACCATCCGGTAAGGCTAAATACTCCTGAGAGACCGATAGTGAACCAGTACCGTGAGGGAAAGGTGAAAAGAACCCCGAACAGGGGAGTGAAATAGAACCTGAAACTGTGTGCTTACAAGCGGTCGGAGCGTCCAGGTGGCGTGACGGCGTGCCTTTTGCATAATGAGCCTACGAGTTACTCTTCTCTGGCAAGGTTAAGTGTTTAAGACACGCAGCCGAAGCGAAAGCGAGTCTGAATAGGGCGTATAGTCAGGGGAGGTAGACGCGAAACCTTGTGATCTACCCATGGACAGGTTGAAGGTGCGGTAACACGTACTGGAGGACCGAACCGATAAACGTTGAAAAGTTTCCGGATGATCTGTGGGTAGGGGTGAAAGGCTAATCAAACTGGGAAATAGCTCGTACTCCCCGAAATGTTTTTAGGAACAGCGTGGTGGTAAAGTTATATAGAGGTAGAGCTACTGATTGGGTGCGGGGGAGTCAAATCCTACCAAATCCAGACAAACTCCGAATGCTATATAATATACACTGCAGTGAGGCCCGGGGTGCTAAGGTCACGGGCCGAGAGGGAAAGAACCCAGACCATCAGCTAAGGTCCCCAAGTTATAGTTAAGTTGAACTAACGAGGTCCGATTGCATAGACAGCTAGGATGTTGGCTTGGAAGCAGCCATTCATTTAAAGAGTGCGTAACAGCTCACTAGTCGAGCGATCGGGCATGGATAATAAACGGGCATTAAACTATACACCGAAGCTATGGGTAATATTAATATTACGGTAGGGGAGCATTCCAGCGGCAGCGAAGTTATGACGTAAGTTGTGGTGGAGCTTCTGGAAAAGCAAATGTAGGCATAAGTAACGATAAGGCGGGAGAGAAACCCGCCCACCGAAAGGATAAGGTTTCCTGATCAACGCTAATCGGATCAGGGTTAGTCGGGGCCTAAGGAGAACCCGAAGGGGATATTCGATGGACAACTGGTTAATATTCCAGTACTTTTTATAACTGCGATGTGGGGACGGAGTAGTGACACTGCCGCGATCTGACGGAATAGATCGTTAAAGGGCGTAGGTATTAGGACTGTAGGTAAATCCGCAGATCTAGCTGAAACCCGATAGTACTGCAAACCTTCGGGGGCGTAGATAGCGCAGGTAATCAGACTTCCAAGAAAAACCGCTAAGCTTCAGGTTATAAAAACCCGTACCGCAAACCGACACAGGTATCCGGGAAGAGAATTCTAAGGTGCTCGAGTGAATCATGGCTAAGGAACTCGGCAAAATGGCCCTGTAACTTCGGGAGAAGGGGCGCTGACAGCAATGTCAGCCGCAGTGAAAAGGCCCAGGCGACTGTTTAACAAAAACACATGGCTTTGCAAAATCGAAAGATGAAGTATAAGGCCTGACACCTGCCCGGTGCTGGAAGGTTAAGAGGGGATGTTAGTCGCAAGGCGAAGCATTGAATCGAAGCCCCAGTAAACGGCGGCCGTAACTATAACGGTCCTAAGGTAGCGAAATTCCTTGTCGGGTAAGTTCCGACCTGCACGAATGGTGTAACGATCTGGGCGCTGTCTCAGCCATGAGCTCGGTGAAATTGTGGTCCCGGTGAAGACGCCGGGTACCCGCAACGGGACGGAAAGACCCCATGCACCTTCACTACAATTTAACATTGACATTGGATACAGGATGTGTAGGATAGGTGGGAGACTATGAAGTGGCATCGCTAGGTGTTGTGGAGTCAACGTTGAAATACCACCCTTTCTGTATTCGGTGTCTAACCCCACTCAGTGGGGGACATTGTTTGATGGGTAGTTTGACTGGGGTGGTCGCCTCCAAAAAGGTAACGGAGGCTTTCAAAGGTAAGCTCAATACGCTTGGTAACCGTATGAGGAGTGCAATAGCATAAGCTTGCTTGACTGTGAGGCAGACAAGCCGAGCAGGGTCGAAAGACGGATATAGTGATCCGGTGGTTCTGCATGGAAGGGCCATCGCTCAAAGGATAAAAGGTACGCTGGGGATAACAGGCTGATCTCCCCCAAGAGCTCATATCGACGGGGAGGTTTGGCACCTCGATGTCGGCTCGTCACATCCTGGGGCTGGAGAAGGTCCCAAGGGTTCGGCTGTTCGCCGATTAAAGTGGCACGCGAGCTGGGTTCAGAACGTCGCGAGACAGTTCGGTCCCTATCTGTTGTGGGCGTAGGAATTTTGAGTGGGGCTGACCTTAGTACGAGAGGACCGGGTTGGACTAACCTCTAGTGAATCTGTTGTTCCGCCAGGGGCATTGCAGAGTAGCTACGTTGGGAATAGATAAGCGCTGAAAGCATCTAAGTGCGAAACTAGCCACGAGATGAGAATTCCATATAGGACCGTAGCAGACTACTACGTTGATAGGTTACAGATGTAAAGGTGGTGACATCAAAGTCGAGTAATACTAATAATCCGAAGCTTTCAAGAGCAATAAACTGTTGTTTGTTCTTCCTAACTTAACTTCTTTCAATAATATGTCACTGTTTGATGGTGAGCTGCAATAGCAGATACACTGATAAAAGATCAGACAATAAAAATATTTAGGTGCCTATATCGGTGGTGTCTACCTCTTCCCATTCCGAACAGAGAAGTCAAGCCCACCAGAGCCGATGGTACTGCGGTAACACGTGGGAGAGTAGGTCGGTGCCAAATCTTAAAGTAAGCCTGTAGTAATACTACAGGCTTTTCTTGTTTAAAAGGGTTTTTCTCAACCGCCGCATTTTATCCTCATAATTATCTGCTGATTTCCCCATACTCCCTTATATTTGGGTGTCCCTAAAACTTAGCTTATGATTGCAATAATAAATGGTCAGTTTTATAATGAAGATACACTGGTTAACGGTCAGACAATATTTATTGAAGACGGAAAGATTAACCGAATCACAGATGAGCGCGTTCCATCAGGATATGAAATCGTTGACGCGGCTGGTGATTACATCGGTGCGGCTTTTATAGACCTACAGATTTACGGAAGCGGAGGAAACCTTTTTTCGGCTTATCCTACCGCTGCTACCTTAAAGCAGATGGATGAAGACCTTTTATCTAAAGGCACAACTGGATTTTTAGCTTGTGTGGCAACGAATAGTCCGGAAATAGTCTACCAGTGTCTTGACGCCGCAAAAGAGTACCGAAAGGAGGCTAAGGGCTTTTTGGGCCTGCATCTTGAAGGTCCCTATATTAATGCGAAACGTAAAGGAGCACATGTGGAAGAATATATTTATAAAGCTTCCCTGGAAGAAGTGAAACGCTTGTTGGATTATGGAGAGGGCACAATAAAAATGATGACGATAGCAGCAGAGCTTCAGGATGAAGAGGTGATCAACTATTTATTGGATGAGGGAATTGTATTGTCCCTCGGCCATAGTGATGCTGATTTTTCAGAAGCTACAGCGGCATATGACAGTGGATTTAAAACTACAACACATCTGTTTAATGCGATGCCTTCTATTCATCACAGAGCTCCTAATTTGCCTGTGGCCGTATTTAGCCATCCTACAGCTATGGCCAGCATCATAGCCGACGGCACACATGTAGACTTAGAGATGGTGAAGATGACTTATAAGGTGATGAAAGACAGGCTGTTTTTAATCACAGATGCTGTAACGGAATGCGGAATCGGACCTTATCAACACCAGTTAAAGGGAAATAAATTTGTTACTCCTGATGGGACACTTTCCGGCTCAAACATCACCCTGTTACAGGCTGTTCAGAATTGCGTTCAGTATTGTGATATCAGCCTCTCACAGGCGCTGCGTCTGGCTTCAACCAATCCCGCAAGATTAATGGGCTTAGCGGAGAATAAGGGTGCTTTAAGTATTGGTAAGGATGCTGATTTGTTGTTTTTATCTCCGGAACTGAAGCTGACTAAAGTTTTTGTAAAGGGTTTACACATTTGAGTCCTGATTAATTAAAACAAATAGTTATTTTTGGAGTCATGAAGTATAAACGGATCCTGCTAAAATTAAGTGGCGAATCGCTAATGGGCGATAAACAATATGGTATTGACAATGAGCGCGTAAGGCAATATGCTGAAGACATTAAAGCTGTACATAGCGAAGGCCTTGAAATAGCAATAGTTATTGGAGGTGGTAATATTTTTAGAGGCTTGAGTGCTGAAAAGTCTGGCATGGACCGTGCACAAGCTGATTATATGGGAATGCTGGCCACAGTGATCAACAGTATGGCATTACAGGATGCGCTGGAGAAAGTGGGTCTGAAAACCCGTTTATTGACGGCGATTAAAATGGAACAAATTTGTGAGCCATTTATTCGTAGAAGAGCGGTGCGTCACCTGGAAAAAGGTCGTGTGGTGATTTTTGGAGCCGGTACCGGTAATCCTTACTTTACAACGGATTCTGCAGCTGCATTAAGAGCGATTGAGATTAAAGCAGATGTGGTATTGAAAGGAACCCGTGTAGATGGAATTTATACTGCAGATCCGGAAAAAGATCCGACAGCAACAAAATACAACAAGATTTCATTCAAAGAAGTTTATGATAAAGGATTAAACGTAATGGATATGACCGCCTTCACTTTATGTGAGGAAAACGAACTTCCTATTATTGTTTTTGATATGAATAAAACAGGTAATTTCATGAAAATTGCTAAAGGGGAAGAGATTGGTACCCTTGTTAAAGGCTGATTCTAATAAATTTTATATTTTTGGTTAAATTTTACAAAACATGAATGACCTCATAAAGAAACAATTACAAGATGCTCAGGCAAACATGGACAAGGCAATTGACCATTGTGAAGCTGAATTGACAAAAATCCGTGCTGGAAAAGCTTCTGCAGGGATGTTAGATGGCATCTTTGTAGATTATTATGGTAGTGCTACTGCTTTATCCCAGGTAGCAAGTATCAATACACCGGATGCACGTACTTTACTTGTTCAGCCTTGGGAAAAGAACATGTTGGTGCCAATTGAACGTGCGATCATGGAAGCTAATATCGGAATCAATCCTCAAAATGATGGAATTGTAATCCGGTTAGTTGTACCTCCACTGACTGAAGAGCGCAGAAAGGATCTGGTTAAAAAAGTTAAAGAGGAAGCAGAACGTGGTAAAATAACTGTTCGTAACATCCGTAAAGATGCCAACGAAAAAATTAAAAGATTAAAAGGCGAAAGCGTTTCCGATGATGAAATCAAAACCGGAGAAGCTGAAGTTCAAAAAATAACAGATGCATATATTATCAAAGTTGATAAGCATGCTGAATTGAAAGAGAAAGATATCATGACCGTTTAGGTCTGATTTATAATTTACTTGTAATTTAAAGGGAATGAGCTTTATGCTTCATTCCCTTTATTTATTTTTGGCTAGATTTAACTAAATGAAATTACTACTTCAATATTTGCAACGCCATAAATGGATCGTTGCACTGGCGCTGTTATTGGCCGCTATTAACATTGGTTTTTCCTTATTAGACCCCTATATCACCGGAAGGATTGTCGATGAGTTCATCCAAAAGAAAGATGTCTTAGACAGAAGTGCTTTTGTGTGGGGAGTACTTGGGCTGATCGGACTTAGTGTCGGAGCCGCTATGGTTTCCCGGATTGCCAAAAATTTTCAGGATTATTTTACGAGTATCATCGTTCAGAAGGTTGGGGCACGCATGTATGCCGATGGATTAAAGCACTCGCTGGAATTGCCTTATCAGGTATTTGAAGACCAGAGAAGTGGGGAAACACTCGGGATTCTTCAAAAGGTACGTCTGGATTCAGAAAAATTTATCACTTCTTTCATCAGTATTCTTTTTGTGAGTCTGATCGGGATGGTCTTTGTAATTGTCTATTCGGTTACAGTAAGCTATAAGGTGACATTGGTTTATTTTTCCGCCATTCCAATCATCAGTTTCGTAAGCTGGTTCCTGAGTAAAAAGATAAAAACCATTCAAAAAACTATTGTAGCAGAAACAACTGCTCTGGCAGGTTCTACTACAGAATCGTTAAGAAATATTGAATTGGTAAAAAGTCTGGGACTGGCCAATCAGGAGATCGAAAGGTTGAATAAAACCACCTATAAAATTTTAGGCCTTGAATTGAGGAAAGTTAAATATGTAAGGAGTATGAGTTTTGTACAAGGAACAACAGTTAATTTCGTTCGGAGTACGATGGTAGTGGTTTTGCTGATTCTGATTTTTGAGAATACCATTTCAGCAGGTCAGTACTTTTCTTTTCTCTTTTACTCCTTTTTTCTTTTTGGCCCTTTGCAGGAACTTGGTAATGTAATCTTGTCCTGGCGTGAAGCAGAAGTTTCTTTAGGGAACTTCAAAAAGATCCTGAGTACTCCGATTGATCAGAAACCATTAAATCCCGTGAAGCTGGATAAAATTACAAAATTGGCATTTTCAGATGTGAATTTCAGACACCTTACAGGTAAGCACAATGCTTTAAATGATATTAATTTCCACACGTATAACGGAGAAACAATTGCCTTCGTAGGCCCATCAGGATCAGGAAAAACAACCCTGGTTAAGTTGTTGGTCGGATTGTATCAGCCGATGGAGGGTGATGTGCTCTATAATGATACTTCCAGTAAAGAGATTGATCTGGACCTGCTTAGAGAAAAGATTGGTTTTGTAACACAGGATACACAATTATTCTCCGGAACAATCAGAGAAAACCTACAGTTTGTTCGTCCTGACGCAACAGATGACGAATGCTTAAGGGTGATGCAGCAGGCTGCCTGTAATAACCTACTGGCAAGAGCCGATAAAGGATTGGATACCGTGATTGGAGAAGGAGGGGTAAAAGTATCAGGAGGAGAGAAACAAAGATTGTCTATAGCAAGAGCATTGCTCCGTAGACCAGATATTCTGGTATTTGATGAAGCAACATCTTCTCTGGATTCTCTGACAGAAGAAGAGATCACAGCTACGATCCGTGACATTTCGGTACAGACTAACCACATCACCATATTAATTGCGCACAGGCTTTCTACAATTCGTCATGCTGATCGCATTTATGTCTTAGAGAAGGGCCATATCATTGAGCAAGGTAAGCATGAAGACTTATTGGCAGAAAATGGGTTATACTATGCGATGTGGAGACAACAGGTTGGGGAACGGAAAGACAACTAATAAGATTTTCAGGTTTGCTGATCGTTGATTTCCTGTAAGGTTAATTTCATTAAACCTTTTGTTTTGAGGTAAGTGATCCCTGCAACCAGAATAGTCATGCTTCCACCAAAAACAACGGCTGGAACTGTTCTCATCAGTTTCGCCGTAAGCCCTGATTCAAAGGCTCCGATCTCATTAGAGGAGCCAATAAACATACTGTTCACTGCAGAGACCCTGCCACGCATTTCATCTGGTGTGAGCAGCTGCATAATTGTAGAACGAATGATCACACTAATGCTGTCAAAGGCGCCCTCCATAAATAAAAACAGGAGGGTAAGGTAGAAGTTTTTAGAAAGGCCGTAACAGATGATACTTGTTCCAAATCCGGTAACTGCAATGAGCAGGTTTCTCCATGGTTTATTCATTGGAGAAAAGCGGGTCATGACCAACATTGTGATTACTGCCCCACTGGAAGCGGCTGCACGCATAAAACCGAGTCCTTCAGAACCAACTTTAAGGATATCATTCGCAAATACGGGAAGTAGGGCTACGGCTCCTCCGAAGAATACGGAGAATAAATCCAGGCTCATTGCACCTAACATCATCTTATTTTTAAATACAAAATGAACACCTTCAGTCAGACTCTTTACAATACTTTCTTTAGGAATGTAAGTTGGTGGATGGGGCTTTAAAAAGAAGATGCAAACTAAAGCAATGGCAATAAAAAAGAGAATCACACAATAGGTTGCCGTAATTCCGTAAAAACCGTAGATCAGTCCTCCTGTAGCTGGTCCAAGGATAGAGGCAGCCTGCCAGCTTGAGCTGTTCCAGGTACTGGAGTTAGGATAGAGTTTCTTAGGAACAATCTGTGCCATCAGGGAGAAGGTTGCCGGACTGAAAAAACCTCTGGCAATCCCAATTCCAAAAACCATCAGATACATGATGGGAACAATATAGCTTACCGGAACATAGGCATGCATCTGGCTGGTGGTGACGACTAGCATGATCAGGGAGCAGAGGAATACTCCTGCAAATACTTTGAGTAACAATCCTCTTTTTTCTGATTTATCCGCTACATAACCTCCATATAAGGCAATGGAGATCGCAGGAATAGCCTCACAAAGACCAACTAAGCCCAATGCTAATGGATCCTTTGTTAAATGATAGATATGAAAACCAATGATGACTGCCTGCATCTGATAAGCAAACGTAAAAAAGAAACGCATTCCAAGGTAAGACCGGAATTCCGGATATCGGAGGGCAGCGTAAGGATCTGGTTTTTCTATGATACCGGGACTATCCAAGAGAAAATGATTTTGAACAAATGTAGGTGTTAGGATACCAAATCTGAAATGTAAATCAGATGTTTCCCATAATTATTTTGCTAAGTTCTGCGGCCTTGTTTACGATCATGAAATGTCCTCCTCCAGGAATTTTTATATAATCTTTAATCGGCTTTGTGGGAAAGATTCGATCCGAAGTTCCATGAATATGAATGATATTTTTTTGAGGATCCGGATTTTTCCAGGTCATTAGACGATCTATAGCCCAACGCAGAAAATTGCTATCTGTGTCTTTGATGATTTGATGCAAAAGCTCCGACTCTTTAGCAGATGAAGTACTAAAATAATAGTCGGCGGTAAGGGTGTTACTCCATTTTAAGAATTTGGCAGGAAATAACCGGTAGATTTTGCTGGACGATACAAGCGATAATTGCCAGCTAAACTCCAGTGTAGACTTAATACTGGAAATGATAATTACTTTTTGGCAGTCAATGATTTTTGATATTTCCTGTGCAATGATTCCTCCGAATGAAATTCCGACAAGTACAATTTGCTGCGTTAAATCAATCTGCGCAGTTAAGCGGTTTACGTAGGATGCCAACGATTCCTGATTGACGGGGATAATCCACTTGATATAAATCCTCTCCACTCCAGGCAGATCTAAAAATTGGAAAACCCTTTCATCAGCACCTAATCCACTTATAAAGTATACTTTCATAATTTTATCAGGTTAAATTGCTGCTGATGAAAAGAAGGTTTTTATTTTAACTGATCATAGAAGTCGAGATAGGCCGCTCTCATATCTTCCGCCTGATTGATCGCTGCTGATACCGCAATTCCAAAAATTCCTGTAGCCATCAATGGATCTACATCGCTTAAGGTAACTCCACCTACTGCGAGCACTGGTAGGTCAATGGATTTTTCTTTCAATACCTGCATGGCGGTTTGATACCCTGTTATGCCGAGAAGAGGTGCATTGTTCGGTTTTGTAGTAGTAGTATAAAAAGGGCCGAATCCTGCATAATCTACTCCTTCTGCGGCAATTCTGATCAGTCCGTTCAATGTGTTTGAAGAACCACCAATGGTAATTGCTTCTCCTAGCTGCTCACGGATTTTTATAAAATCAGCATCCATGTCTTCGATATGAAATCCTTGAATATCGGCTTTGCCATTCAAATGAATGTGGTCTGTGACTATCAGGGTGGCTCCCCAATCGTCACAGATTTCAGCGATGGCATTGATATCTTCCAGAAGCTCTTCGTCATTTTTAGTCAGACAACGGTATTGTATCCATTTTGCACCGGCATGGCAAGCAATCTGAGCTTGTTCTATATGAGTATGTTGGGGAATGTCGTGTGTTATAAAGTGGAGTTTTTCAATGAATTTCTTCATGTATATTAAAATTTCAAATTTAACGAAAGTAAAAAATTAGTTCCGGCTTGTGTGAAATAAAAATTTTGTTTGGTGATATCTCCCATATAAGCATAGCTATAGGTATACCCGTTGCTCTCATATTTTTTGTTCAATATGTTGTTCACCAAGAGTCCAAGGTTGATATTTTTGATTCCTTTAATTTGGAAATCATACCCAAGCCTGGCGTTGTTTACCCAGTAAGCCTTTAGCATTTTGTTTTCACTTTGTGTATTGTCCATATATTGCTTACTGATGTATTTGCTTTGCAGGGCAGCAGCAAAGCCTTTAAATGGTTTGTACACCAGTTCTCCTGAAACCACAGCGGCAGGAGAAAAAGAGATATCAGGATTTGAATAGGTATTGACGATTAAACTGGTGCTTTCGTCTTCTTCAGTATTGGCGATATAATCTACATAGTTTTTAATTTTATTTCTGCTGAAAGCTGCATTTGCATTTATTGCGAATTTCGAACTGATTACATAAGCCCCATCCAGTTCGACGCCTATCCGGTAACTTTTGTCTACATTCTGGCGGTAAGCATCTGCATATTCATTGATTTCTCCGGTGAAGATCAGCTGATCTTTATAGAACATCCCGTATACATTTACACCGACATTGAAGGTGTTGTCATTAAAACGATAACCTGCTTCCACATTATTCAAACGTTCAGTTTTAGGCGAAGGAAGTCCTTTTTTCAGATTGGTAAAATCATCACGGTTAGGTTCTTTATTGGCTACACTAAATGAGGTATAAATATTACTTTGTTGATTCAGGAAGTAGGTTGCCCCAACTTTAGGATTGAAGAAATTATAGTTGTTGCTAAAGTTAATTGGTTCCAGGTTTTTATCGGTACCGCTGATATCATAGCTGACTGTTCGATATTGCAGATCAGCAAACAGGCTAAGCTGATCAATTGGGCTATAGTTGACTTTGAAATAGGTGTTGAAGTCATTTTTGTTTCCTTTGCCATCATAATAATGATCAGTATTGCTCAGACCTATAGGGAATTTAGACCAGATTACCTGTCCGAAATGCTTACCTCTATACTCATTGTAAGCCCCGCCAAGAGTGAAGTTTAAATTAGATTGAGGTTGATAATTGAATGCATAAGTAAGTCCGTAAAAATTATTATCCAGCCAACGGCGGCGAATGAGGTCAGTACGGTCTTTTAGTTCTCCATCCACGATTACTCCTGGTTGTTTGTACTTTTTGTACTTGTCTTTTAACTTGAATTCTTCAAAGTATCCTTTACCATCTGTATAATGCAATGCTCCATTAAACGAAAATTGTTCATTAAACTGTTTGGCATAGATGGCCTGGTAATGGTTTTGTGTATAGTTGTCCGTCTGGTCTTTATAAGTAAAAGGATTATACGTTCTGTTTCCTGAATTGAGTAAATTTTCCAGTTCTTCCGGTTTAAGACCTTCATTAGCTGCGTAGTCTTTCATTCCCTGTATATCTCCTTTTAATCTTGACTCTGGAATACCGCTCCAGGCCTGATAGGTCTTTTCTGTTCCGGAGAAGACATTTAGCCTTAGCAGCTCGTTTTTTCCGTGATAAGCACCGGAAAGAAAATAGGATTTTAAGGTAGAGGCAGCACGGTCAATATACCCATCGGATTTTACACGGGATAATCTGCCGTCAAAACTCCATTTATTATCAATCAGGCCAGTTCCTACTTTGACGGTGTTTTTAAGCGTATTGAAAGACCCGAATGTATTGTTAAGTTCTGCATAGGCTTTTTCCGAAGGAGCAAGGGTCTGGATATTTAAGCTTCCGCCAAAAGCGCCGGCCCCATTGGTTGAGGTTCCTACGCCTCGCTGAATTTGAACATTTTCTATTGAAGAGGCGAAATCAGGCATGTTTACCCAAAAGATACCCTGACTCTCACTATCGTTATAAGGAATACCGTTGATCGTTACGTTGATTCTGCTGGCATCGCTTCCCCGGATCCGGATACCGGTATAACCTACACCGGCGCCTGCATCTGAAGTGACCACTACTCCTGGAGTATTGTTTAAAATAAAAGGAAGGTCTTGTCCAAAGTTGTTCTGCTGAATTTCCTCTCTGTTTAGATTCCTATAAGTAGTAGCTGATTTTTCATTAGCTCTGGTGGCCCTTACAATGACTTCATCAGCCAGAAATGCAGAAGGGCTTAAACTGAAATTCACAATCTGGTCTGCACTGAGCTCTATTTTTTTTTCGATCGTCTGATAGCCAACAAAGCTCACTACTAATGTATAATTACCGGCTTTAAGATTCGTTAATTGGTATTTACCTTCTGCGTTAGCAGTAGCTCCGGTGGATTTTTCCTTTAAACGCATAGATGCTCCGGGTAATACCTGATTTGATTTTTCGGATACTGATCCGGAAATACTGAACTGTGCCTTCACTAAAACTGGCAACAGTAACATAGCTAATGCTATGGTCATTAATCTTTTCAATTCTTTGATTTTTAGTTAAACCACTGTAAGTAAGGGGTACTTACAGCCCAGTTAAACTCCATAACTCCAATCCCTCCGCCGGCATTATCCGGATCAGGTGCATATATCTGTTTACAGATATAATGGGTATGCTCTCAGCCTGTTTTCGTGTTTTTTACAAAACAAGGCACCCCTTTTTGATGAAACAAAGGTATTGATAAAAATTGAATAGCAAGGAAATGGCTTACGTTATGGCTTTTCCAGGAATAATTGTACGGCTTCTATAGCATTCTTTAGTCTTTCTTCTTGTCCGCTGATCAGCACATAGTTTGCATTCAGGTTCAGTAATTCCTGATGCCATATTTGCATAAAATGTTCTCTTTTGTGAGGAAAATCACGCAATGGATCTTCCTGCCATGGGAGGTCAATGTCCATCAGAAGATAGAGATCATACGTATAGTTTGGCAAGGCGTCCAGTACCATTCTTGGTGTCTCCCCGAAGACTTCATCGCTCCAGATCTTCACTGTAATGAAAGTCGTATCACAAAAGATCAGCTCTTTTTCTGCGATGGCAAGAATAGATTCCTCCAGTGCAAGCTGTCCGTGAAACATATTGATTTCGTCTTGTAGGGTACAGGGATCGGTTAGCGCAGCGCAATAATACCTTGCGTATTCAGGGACCCAAAGGGTTTTGTAATGCTTAGCCAGCTGTTGTGTAATAGTCGATTTTCCGGTGCTCTCAGGTCCGACGATAGCAATTTTCTTAATTTGTTTGTTCACGGTAGGTTTTCCTCCAGTCTAAATAGCCTTTGATGGCGATCGCCACCAGGAAGGCATAAAAAACAGCACTTAAATTTAGATTTTTGTAGATGTATAATGGAATATAACAAAGATCAACAATGATCCAGAGTATCCAGTTTTGAAGAATTTTTCTGGTCAGCATC
Source organism: Pedobacter steynii (assembly GCF_001721645.1). NCBI lineage: Bacteria > Pseudomonadati > Bacteroidota > Sphingobacteriia > Sphingobacteriales > Sphingobacteriaceae > Pedobacter > Pedobacter steynii. Next base: position 2,545,254 of record NZ_CP017141.1, read on the forward strand.
AACTGCGCTACAAAGCTTAATGCGGTACAAAAACCATCTTCGTAAGGAACGTTTGTGTCGGTGTACTTATCCAGATAAAGACCTAATACCGCGGATAGGATCAGCACGGATCCACCTGCAATCCACCAACCTTTTAGGGATAAGTTAGTGATAGGTTTATCATCACTTGCTTTGTTATTGATCCAAAAATACCAGCCATAAAAAGCACTGCAAAGGAAATAAAACTGTAGGGCCATATCACCGTACATTTTTGCATCATAGAATACCCAGGCATAGGCAACGACACTAATAATAGAAATCGGCCAGCTGAGTACATTTTCCTTTGTGGCCAGATAAATGCAAATAAACCCGGAAATGACGCCAAGCCATTCCTGCCATGAGGTATGCTTAAACTGATCGACGATCAATTGAAAAAAAGAAGCTTCGAGAAGTAACATGAACCAAATGTAGTTATCCTAAAATAAACGCACATAAAAAATCCGGCAGAAATCATTTTTCTGCCGGATCATAAACCAAACAAACTATTTATGAAGATTACCCTCTTAACAGAGGATTTTTTTATACTATTTTGTTGTTTTTGGAGAAGTGCTGAAGCTTAATGAAACTCTTACACTTACATCTGTAGTGGTGGTGTCTCTCAACACATATTCCATTCTTATGCGCAGGCTGGTTCCTTTGACATAGTTATCAAGAAAACGCGAATTGTCTATATCTAGTACCAGTCCGGAGCCAATATTTTCCTGAACGTCGTTTCTTGACGCCACCATGACTTCTGCTCCTTTGTCGTTGGCTACAAATAGCCTTACAGACTTAAACATTCCAAGGCTTTTGTTGGATGGGTTGCTTGCATCCAGTTTAGCTGAGGCAATTCTGACTTCCTTTACATAATCGGTCCCATTTTGATTTCCAAAAACCTGATCAAAGCTGGTTGCTGCAGAGTTTGCTGAAATTATTGTGTTGCTTTTAGAGGATGCAGGAATAACTACTGTTGCGGTATAAGGGAAAGTCGATTTGATCAGCGATTGCACTGTGGCGCATCCAGCCAATAAAACTACAATAGCAAGTAATGCTGGAAATAACTTTTTCATTAGTGGGCTTGTTGTTCTCATTTGTGATGGTGTATTTTGTTTTGAATGAAAGCTGATGCAGCTTATAACGGTATAGAAACTGCAAATGTTGTTCCAATTTATAATTAATGGATGTTTGTCGTTTATTTTGACAAGGATCTGTGGTATGCTATTTTGCAAATGAAAAAAGAAAGTATATTTTTAAAAACATATTCAGGTCCTGTTTGTATTAGAGAATGGAAACATTTAATAAACATTAAGGTTAAACTAAAATTGATCAGGATGAAAAAAGCGAGTTTAAATTTCATAGCAGTATTAGGGCTTTCATTAGGTTTATTAGCATTTACTACCATCAGAGAAGGTGGAATTCAAGGGAAGGTCAGTCCTGTAGAAGGCGCATCTCAGGTATTGGCTGTTGCCGGAAGAGATACATTAAGAGCAGCGGTAAATAATGGAAGTTTCGTATTTAGCAAGGTTAAAGCAGGAACTTATACCGTTTTGGTAAAGGCAAATGTCCCTTATAAAGATGCGACTGTGGAGAACGTAGCAGTGACAGATAGTGCCACTACGGATGTTGGAGAGATAAAATTGCTCCAATAATTTAAAGATGATAAATAAAAGGGCTGTCGGTTAATTCTGACAGCCCTTTTTTATTTGAACTGTTTTTTTAAAAATAGCTGATTTTTAATGTTCAAAAACGTAACTTTGCATCCCGACAGAAGAGTCGGGAATTTCCATACTTACCAGCACAGAAAATCTCAAGACTATTCTGGTCTTTTAGAACGCATTTTTTACCAATTTCACTTATATAACTTTAGACTTTTTAAAGCCTTATGCCTAAAGACACCTCCATACGCTCAGTATTAATTATCGGATCGGGACCTATTATCATTGGTCAAGCCTGTGAGTTTGATTATTCAGGATCTCAAGCTGCCTTATCCTTAAAGGAAGAGGGGATTGAAGTTTCGATCATCAACTCTAATCCTGCAACCATCATGACCGACAAGGTGATTGGGGATCATGTTTATCTTTGGCCTTTAACGGTGGACTCCATTGAGCAGATTTTAATAGAACGTAAAATCGATGCAGTTTTGCCTACTATGGGCGGACAAACCGCTTTAAACCTTTGTAAAGAGGCAGAAGAGCGCGGTGTCTGGGAAAAGCATGGAGTAAAGGTAATCGGGGTAGACGTTGCCGCGATTGAGAAAACGGAGAACAGAGAAGCTTTCCGCCAGTTAATGATCGACATAGGTGTTGGCGTAGCTCCTTCCAAAATTGCAAACTCTTTCCTTGAAGGTAAAGAAGCAGCTCAGCAAATCGGTTATCCATTAGTGATTCGCCCTTCATACACTTTAGGTGGTTCGGGCGGGGGCTTTGTGCATAAAAAAGAAGAATTTGACCATGCTTTACAACGCGGACTTGAAGCTTCTCCTACGCATGAGGTTTTGGTAGAGAAAGCTGTATTGGGTTGGAAAGAATATGAGCTGGAATTGCTTAGAGATAGCAATGATAATGTGATTATCATTTGTTCTATTGAAAACTTTGATCCAATGGGTATCCATACGGGAGATTCTATCACTGTAGCACCGGCAATGACTTTATCTGACCGTTGCTATCAGGAAATGCGTAACCAGGCCATCAAAATGATGCGTGCTATTGGTAACTTCGCAGGAGGCTGTAATGTTCAGTTCTCCGTGAATCCTGATAATGATGATATTATCGCTATCGAGATCAACCCAAGGGTATCCCGCTCTTCGGCATTAGCCAGTAAGGCAACAGGGTATCCAATCGCAAAAATCGCTGCTAAGTTGGCGATTGGTTATAACCTCGATGAGATTGAGAATCAAATTACAAAAACAACTTCCGCTTACTTCGAGCCTACTTTAGATTATGTAATCGTAAAAGTACCACGTTGGAACTTTGATAAATTCAAAGGTGCAAATATGGAACTTGGATTGCAGATGAAATCTGTAGGTGAGGTGATGGCTATCGGTAGAAGTTTTATCGAGGCATTACAGAAAGCTTGTCAGAGTTTAGAAATTGGCAGAGCTGGATTAGGTGCAGATGGTAAACATAACAGAAGCATTGAAGACATTATGAACGGACTCGAGCATCCAAGCTGGAACCGTCTGTTCTTAATTAAAGATGCCATGAGCATGGGCGTTCCATTGGAATCTATTCGCAAAGTAACCAAAATTGATAAATGGTTCCTTGCACAGATCCAGGAGCTGGTTCATCTGGAAACGGAATTGAAAAGATATTCTCTGAATAATATTCCAAGAGAGTTCTTCTTTACGCTGAAACAAAAAGGATTCTCTGATATTCAGATTGCTTACCTGCTTGGTAACGTAACGGAGGATGAGGTATATGAGCGTAGAAAATCACTGGATATCCGACGCGTATATAAAATGGTAGACACCTGTGCTGCTGAATTTGCTGCACAGACTCCATATTACTATTCTACATTTGAGGAAGAGAATGAATCAACCCCATCTGATAGGAAAAAGATCATCGTATTGGGTTCAGGACCTAACCGTATCGGGCAGGGGATTGAATTTGATTATTCTTGTGTACATGGTTTACTTGCTGCAAAAGAAAGTGGCTATGAGGCAATTATGATCAACTGTAATCCTGAAACCGTATCGACAGATTTTAATATGGCTAATAAGTTATATTTTGAGCCGGTATTCTGGGAGCACGTCCGTGAAATCATTGAACTGGAGAAACCAGAAGGCGTAATCGTTCAATTGGGTGGACAGACAGCTTTGAAGATGGCTGAGAAACTTCAGGAGAATGGAATTAAAATTATTGGTACTTCTTATAACGACATGGATGTTGCAGAAGACAGGGGACGTTTCTCTGATCTTTTGAAAGAACTGGAGATCCCTTATCCAAAGTATGGTGTTGCAGAAAATGCTGAAGAAGCAATCGTGGTGGCTAACGAAGTTGGATACCCGGTATTGGTAAGACCAAGTTATGTATTGGGTGGACAGGGAATGAGCATTGTCATCAATGACGAGGATCTGGAGAAGGCGGTGGTTAAATTATTAGGTGACCTTCCTGGAAACAGGGTTTTAATTGATCATTTCCTGGACAGAGCTGAGGAAACGGAATCAGATTCAATCTGTGACGGAGAGGATGTGCATATCATTGGATTGATGGAGCATATCGAACCTGCCGGAATTCACTCCGGAGATTCAAGTGCAGTATTGCCTCCTTTCAGTTTATCTGAGAAGGTAAAAAATGATATGGAGATCTACTCGAAAAAAATAGCGAAGGCATTAAATGTAATTGGACTATTGAATATCCAATTCGCGGTGAAGGACGAGAAAGTTTATGTGATTGAAGCAAACCCAAGAGCATCCAGGACTGTTCCTTTCATTGCGAAGGCTTATGATGTTCCATACATTAATATTGCAGCAAAAGTGATGCTGGGTGTAAACAAACTGAAAGACTTCACCATAGTAAGAAAGCTGGAAGGTTATGCGATTAAAGAACCGGTATTCTCTTTTGATAAATTCCCTGAGGTAGCTAAAGAGCTGGGCCCGGAAATGAAATCTACTGGAGAAGCCATCAGGTTTATTAAAAACCTGGAAGATCCCTACTTCAGAAAATTATATAAAGACAAATCGATGTATTTGTCGAAATAAAATAAAAAAGTCCCGTAAGGGACTTTTTTATTTTGAAAAGGTTTTGTTTTAAAATGCGGTGCCTGTGAGTTTCTTAGTTTTTGCCCCAGATCCGGGTGTTTAAATCAAGTTCTGTGATAATGGCGTACATGAACTGAACTAGTTCAATATCTTTTTGAAGCAGGGCTTCATCCATCAGACTCTTAGAGAAAGGCGGTTCAAAGTAGTTTCCGCTTAATGGGAAGGCGATGAATACCAGATTGCCGGTAAAGGACAGACTAATGGTTTCTTTAGAGCGATTATTGAGTTCACAAATTCTTTCCATCATGGAAGAAGTTAAAATATAACGGGCTTCTACCTGGTCGTCAGAATAAGTAACAAAATTCTTATCGAAATCTGGATTTTCCAGTTTGACTACTTCTCCGGAGGAAAATATAGGAAGGGCAGTTGAAATCCAGGCGCCAAAAACAGCGCTAAAATCCTTAGGTCTGACCATAGTGGTCCCGTTAAAATTTTTATTGAAGTCAGCAGAGAAAACAATGCCTTTCAATATGTCATGCCAATCAACACGCTGACCATTCTTTGTCTGAGTAACTGTTTTGTATTCTGCATGCACCTCTGAAAAACTGAATTTTGTTTTTCCTGCGACACCATAAACCTGGTCCTCGCTATGGTACCGGTCTGGTGTCTTACTAAACAAGCGGGACGAGATGAATGTCTGCTCAGATAAAGCTTGTGTGGAATCAATCTGAAGACTTTCATCTATAGTTTTTAAAGCATGTGTAACCAGAGCATATTTATAAGAATGCCTGTATTGTATTTCTCTGGGGCCGGCTTTACTGATCATCACGAAGCCATAGATGACGATAGCAATACCTGATAGTATAACGGGAATGAGAACGTCGAATACGATGCCAAGAATGAAAATCAGGACACCGATGCCAAGGATGGTGTAATTTTTAATTTTCAGGCCGTAAATTTCCTTACGTAAAGCTTCCAGTTCTGTTAAAATCTGCCGTCTGGAAGCATCATCTGTAATGGAAGAGGTCATTAATTATTGAAAAGCTCTTTGGCGCTGATGTTTTTTCTTTCTTCTTCGGTGTTTGCCAGGACTGTAATTTGCTGGTAGTTCATCATTCCGGCAAAAATGCTTCCTGGAAACATCATGATGGCATTATTATAATCGGTAACCGAGGAATTATAAGCCCGTCTTGACGCAGCGATTTGTTCTTCACTTTCTGTCCAGGTACTTTGAAGATTTAAAAAATTCTGATTCGCTTTTAAATCCGGATAGTTTTCAATATTTATCATCAGGCCTTTGACTGCTGAGCTGAGTTGTTTGTCTATCTCGAGCTTTTCCTCATTACTGATGTTCGGGCTTGTGCTGCGACTTCTCAGTTCAACTATCTTTGTGAGTACACCTTCTTCATATTGCATGTATTGTTTTACCGTTTCGATCAGGTTTGGCAACAAATCGAATCGCTTTTTTAACATCACGTCTATTGCCGAAAAAGCATTATTAACCTGATTTTTTTTAGCGATCAGCGAGTTATAGATAGAGATTCCCAAAAGAATAAGAACGACAAGAATGATAGCGCCTATAATCATGTTGTTTGTGTTTAAGATTATTCCTAGATGTATAATTTTAATGGTTTAGTTCAGGATAACTACTCCTTTTGCCTCAAATGCCAGTTCTTTTTTTGGCTCAGTAATTTTTGCGACTTCTTCTGCGGATTTGTGTGCGTCTTCTGCATAGTGACGTAAAGTTTCTACTGAGATCGTTTGTTTTTTAGCAATGCCGTCAAGAGCAACTTTTTTTCCTACAACGTCCATAGGCATGAAAAATGCATAATCTTTAAAGGTGATACGAATTGATTCTCCTGAGGGTGTTTTTAATGTCATCCAGCATCCCTTCTTTTTACAGACTTCCACAACTTCTCCGGTAACTTTCATTTCAGCTGTTTTCTTATCACCCATTGCAGATTCCATTTTCTCTATAGGAAGAAGGTTTCCGGCTGCGACACCCTGTCCAAATGATTTACCGCTCGGAGCAGGGGTTTCCTGTGCGACAGCACAAATTGATAAAGCGCAGAAGGTTATGCTTAGTAATGTTATTTTTATCATGATAGTTTTCATTTTCACAGTGATTTAACATTGATAATTGACTCTCTGTTTAACTAATCAGAACAAATGCCCTGGTTTCGGTTTTAGAACAGGGTAACCCTATGGGTTTCTTGTCTTTATAAATGTATAAAATATTTAAAATATATTCAGGAAAGGAAAAAGATAATAAATAAAAAATCCTCGTTACCTAACGATAACGAGGATAATCATCCCTATTGTTTGTTAATTCATAAATGATTAACGCTAATTATATGGCAACTAATAGGCCAATTTTAAAAAACGCACTCATCGAATTGTAACTGTCTAATATTCAGGTGTATTTAAAAATTGTTAATTTTACATGAAAAAATTAAGTGGGGAAAATAATCCTCAATATGTGGAAACAGATCATTTGTTTCCACATATTTCCCATTTTTGGCATGGGTGAATTATCCAAATAGCAAAGAGAAAACATCTTCTATTTTGCTAACCGGACTAAGTTCAATCTTATAACGATCGGTAATGAGGCCCTTCATATTATAGTTGGAAATGAAAATCCGTTCAAAGCCAAGTTTTTCAGCTTCGGAGATTCGTTGCTCAATTCTGTTCACGGCTCTGATCTCTCCTGATAACCCCACTTCTGCAGCAAAGCATATTTTGGAAGAGATAAATATATCTTCATGGGAGGAGATGATGGCGACTAGAATTGCAAGATCTATAGCCGGGTCTTCTACCTTGATCCCACCAGCAATGTTTAAAAAAACATCCCTTGTACTTAATCTGAATCCACATCTTTTTTCGAGTACGGCCAGGAGCATATTCATCCTTTTTGTATCAAAGCCATTAGCTGAGCGTTGTGGAGTTCCGTATGCGGCAGTGCTGACCAGGGCTTGCGTTTCTATTAGCATAGGTCTGGCGCCCTCTAATGTGGCTGAAATGGCAATTCCACTTAGCTCCTCATCCCGCTGTGAAAGCAGGATTTCTGAAGGGTTGGAAACCTGTCTCAGTCCGCTGCTGTGCATGGCATAAATGCCGAGTTCGGCAGCTGCTCCAAATCTGTTTTTTATAGAACGGAGAATCCGGTAAACATGATGACGGTCTCCTTCGAATTGTAAAACGGTATCAACCATATGCTCCAGAATTTTTGGTCCAGCAATGGTTCCGTCTTTTGTGATATGGCCGATTAAAAATACGGGAGTATCTGTTTCTTTGGCAAACCTAAGGAGTTCTGCAGTGCATTCCCTAACCTGAGATACGCTGCCAGGAGTGGAATCAATGTGCGCCGAATGTAAAGTTTGTATAGAATCTACAATCAGTAAATCGGGTTCCAGCTCTTCAATCTGTTTGAATATGTTTTGTGTGGAAGTTTCGGTGAGAATATAGCAATCTGCTGTAGGTGATGAGGTGATGCGCTCGGCCCTCATTTTAATCTGTTGCTCGCTCTCTTCTCCGGAGATATACAGGATTTTTTTTCCTGATATGTTCAAAGCGAGCTGAAGCATTAAGGTTGATTTCCCGATCCCGGGTTCGCCGCCGATAAGGATTACCGATCCGGCAACCAAACCGCCACCCAATACTCTGTCAAGTTCCAAATCGCCGGTAAGTACTCTTTCTTCTGTAATGGAAGGAATGTTATTCACTTTATTTGGCTTGTTTACACGGCTTGTTCCGGTAGTGGTTTTCCAGGCCGGAACCTTTGATCCTGCTTTTTCTATTACTTCTTCTACAAAGGTATTCCAGGAGTTACATGAAGGGCATTTACCGAGCCATTTCGCTGATTCATAACCGCAACTCTGACAAAAATATGCTGATTTCGTTTTAGCCAATTGATAGAGGTTTTAGTGAATTACGAATTTAGGTTTAATTCTATAAAAATGAGGATTAAAAACAGCCCTAAAGCAAAACAGGCCTGATCTGAAAAGAGCAGGCCTGTTAAAAGACATTCAACCGTGATTATAATTTAATCTCTTCGTCTTTAGAAGAAATAAAATGGAATTCCGTTAGATTATACGATGGAACAGCTCTGATTTTGATTCTTTGACCGAATTTAAAGAACCACTTCCATTGTAAAGATATGAACCCTTTTTTGATGTAAGCCTCAATATAAGGGTGTACACAAAGTGTAATATTTTTTTCGTTTTGCTCCTGCAAAATATAGTTCAGATTGTTTTCGATATCATCCATCAAAACAATACTGGCCTTAATTTCACCCGTACCATCACAGGTTGGGCATTTTTCACTGGTGACAATGTTCATCTCCGGTCTTACACGCTGACGGGTGATTTGAACAAGGCCAAACTTACTTGGAGGAAGAATGGTATGCTTGGCACGGTCCAAGAGCATTAGTTCCTTTAGGTAGTCGAATAACATTTTACGGTTAACTGGTTTGTGCATATCGATAAAATCGATGACCACAATTCCTCCCATATCACGTAGACGCAGTTGTCTTGCGATTTCTTTTGCGGCTTCTTTATTCACCTGAAGCGCATTTTCTTCCTGATTTTCTTTGCTGGCTGTTCTGTTTCCGCTATTCACGTCAACAACATGCAACGCTTCAGTGTGTTCTACCACCAGGTAAGCACCTCCAGCGAGGTTTACAGTTTTTCCAAAAGCATTTTTAATTTGCTTTTCAATACCGAAATGCTCAAAGATAGGCTCTTTATGTTTGTAGATCTTGACGATCTTTTCCATCTCCGGAGAGATTTCATGCACATAAGAACGAATGTCTTCAAAAAGGTTACCGTCGTTCACATAAACATTAGTGAAGTCAGTACTTAAAATATCACGGATCAGCGTAGAAGTGCGGTCCATCTCTCCCCAAACACGCTTGGAAGGCTCTGCATCGGGTAACTTTTTAATAAAGTTTTCCCATTTGGCTACAGAGTCCAAAAGGTCTTTTTGAAGTTCAGCTACACCTTTGCCTTCAGAAACCGTTCTAATGATCACTCCAAAATTCTTAGGCTTGATACTTTCGATAATCTTTTTTAAACGATTACGTTCAGTATTGCTTTTAATCTTTTTGGAAATCGAAATGACATTAGAGAAGGGAACCAATACAATATAGCGTCCTGCTATAGATAGGTCAGAGCTTAAACGTGGCCCCTTTGTTGAAATTGGTTCTTTGGCGATTTGAACTGGCAGCACTAGATTCTTGCTCACCACTTCAGAGATCTTTCCGGCTTTGTTAATATCTCCTTCTAGCTTGAAATTATCTAATAAAGTTCCGCTAACAGAGCCGTTACGCTTGATTTTAGTAAGCTTTATCAAAGATTGTACTTGTGGACCAAGGTCGAAATAATGCAAAAAAGCATCCTTTTCGTAACCTACATCAACGAACGCAGCATTTAGGCCCGGCATAATTTTCTTTATACGGCCTAAATAAATATCGCCTACGGCGTAATTGTTATTGATGTGTTCCTTATGAAGTTCTACAAGTTGTTTGTCTTCAACTAAAGCTATGGTTACTCCCGAGGGAGATGAATCTATAATTAGTTCCTTTACCAAAAGCTACAGATTTTAAGGCTTAAAGCCTTATTAACACATGGACAATAAAAAACATTGCTACCAACAATTAAGGCTACGATTAAATCCTAGCCTTAGTTGTTTAGCAAAACATGAAGAAAACTATTTTTTCTTATGTCTGTTTTTTCTTAAACGTTTTTTACGTTTGTGAGTAGCCATTTTATGTCTCTTTCTTTTTTTACCGCTTGGCATAATCTTAGGTTTTAAATATTTTTATTAAATCTGTTTATTAATTTTTATTCTTTAACGCAATCACTCTATCATCAATAAATTTTGATAATGTCGCATTTGCTGCTAATTTTTTACTCTTTTCGTAAGCATCGATAGCTTCAGCATTCTTTCCCAGGTTTTCATAAGATGTTCCCAGATAGAAATACGCATCAGGGGATGGCTTCATGGCAATGATGCTTTTAAACCTGATAATTGCTTTGTCAAACTGACCCGACTTCATAGCGAAAGTACCTAAGCTCATATTTGCTTTTAAGTTTTTTGGATCTTTCTTTACAACGTCCATTAACATGGCTATTCCTGACATCGGAGCGCCCATACCGTTAACGATGGTAATTCCTAAGCCTGTCTTAGCCTCATTGCTGTTCGAGTCTATTTTAATTGCACTGCTGTAAGAGGCGTTTGCTTTTTGCAGAAGCGCAGGTTGTAAAAGACTATCACGGGTATTGTCAAATGCCTTCATGAATGTATCTCCAGCAGCTAACCAATTGTTTAACGTTTGCTCTTTATTAGCGACGATTTCCAGATATAATGCACTGGGAACCGATTGTTCTAAATCATCCCACTTTTTTGCCAGTAATTTCGCCTCTTTAGCTTTGTCGTCTTCCGAAGCGCTTTGGTAAGCAGTTTCAAGTGTGGTGATTTCAGCAGCCAATGGAGCCTTAATCATGTTTTTAGCGGCAGTTGAAACTTCCTGAAGATTGATTTCAGCTGTTGCCGGAGCCTGTGCTGCCATCTGACCACCAGCAGGAGCACCGCTGGTCTGTTCTTTTGGCTTTACTAAACCCTTAATATCCCTCGTAAACAGAAATGCAACGAGCAGAACTACTGCTCCTATTAAAATTGCCTGTTTAGATCGGATACTGTTTATCATGATGAATTAAGCTTCTACGCTAACTTTTTTTGAATTATTTTTTACTTTGTCAACAAATACTTTTGCTGGTTTAAAGCTAGGAACGAAGTGTTCCGGGATAATAATTGCAGTGTTTTTAGAAATATTTCTCGCAGTTTTTTGTGCTCTCTTTTTAACAACAAAACTACCAAAACCCCTAACATATACATTTTCGCCACCAATCATGCTGTTTTTGATGACCTTGAAAAATGCCTCAACGGTTTCTTGTACATCTACCTTTTCAATTCCTGTTTTCGTTGATATTTCTGAAATAATATCTGCCTTAGTCATATTCTCTGTTATTAATTTATAGTGTGTTATATACTTTATAAGTGTTTTGGGGTTGCAAAAGTATTGCTTTTTAATGAGATAGGAAAATAAAAGATGATTTATTTGTCTTCTGTTGTATCACCGAATTGCAAGTTTTAGTAAAAACAAATATTTACCACGTATTTTTGTGGACTATGAGTTTTCAGACAGAAATCGTAAAATGGTATTTAATCAATAAAAGAGCGCTTCCCTGGAGGGATACGACTGACGCTTATGTGATTTGGCTTTCAGAAATCATTCTTCAACAGACCAGAGTTGAACAGGGACTTCCTTATTTCAATAACTTTTTGCAGAACTATCCGACAGTAAACGATTTTGCGAATGCTACCGAAACCCAAATTCTCAAATTATGGCAGGGGTTGGGATATTATTCACGTGGACGGAACATGCTGTTTACGGCAAGGCAGATCCGGGATTCCTATTCAGGGGTTTTTCCTGTTAAATACGACGAACTGGTTCAGCTGAAAGGTGTCGGAGCATATACGGCAGCTGCCATCTCTTCCTTTTCTTCTAATGAATCCAGAGCTGTGCTCGATGGGAACGTATTCCGGGTGTTGTCCAGATATTTCGGCATAGAAGCTGCAATTAACAGTACGGAAGGAAAGAAGCAATTTAGTGAGCTTGCACAAGCAATGATTGAAGGGCAACAGCCATCGTTGTATAACCAGGCGATTATGGAGTTTGGAGCTTTACAATGCAAGCCAAAATCTCCTGATTGTAGTAATTGCCCTATTCAATCCGGCTGTTATGCGAAGAAAAATGATCAGGTTAGCTTATTGCCTTTTAAGTTAAAGAAACTGAAAAAAAGAACCAGGTATTTCAATTATCTGGTCTGTTTTGAAGGTGACAGAATTCTGGTCAACAAAAGAACGGCTGGAGATGTATGGCAGGAACTTTATGATTTTCCGTTGATTGAGACCGAAAAAAATTATCTCGATGACCAGGAACAATTCCTGACAGAACTAAAAAAGAACTTTGGAGAAGCCTGTATTATAGCTCCTTTAGTACAACAAAAACATTTGCTGACACACCAAACTATATATGTTCAATTTTTTGCTTTAGACAATTATATCGTTAACTTTAATATGAATGCAGAAATAAAATGGGTTTCTTTTGCAGAATTTGAGGAGTTGCCTCAACCAAAAGTGATTACAAATTTTATGATCTCCAATTCAATTAAACAGTAAAATTATATTTCATGTCAGGTATTAACAAAGTCATTTTAGTTGGACATTTAGGCAAAGATCCTGAAGTCAGACATTTAGAAGGAGGGGTCACAGTAGCTAGTTTTCCATTGGCAACATCAGAGACCTATAACAAAGATGGTAAGCGGATAGAACAGACGGAATGGCATAATATTGTTTTGTGGAGAGGACTTGCAGAAGTAGCGTCCAAATATTTGCAAAAAGGAAAGCTGGTATACATTGAAGGAAAACTGCGGACACGGTCTTTTGAAGACAGAGAGAAAGTAAAAAAATATGTGACGGAAGTAGTCGCAGAAAATTTTACCATTCTGGGGAGAAAGAGTGATTTTGAGCATACCCCGGTAAGTAATGAGAATACAACTCCGAAAAGTGAAACAGAATATCTTGACCCGAATGAGGTTTCAGGAGATTTGCCTTTTTAGGAGATGGCTGGGTTGACCAGGAAAGGAGCAAAAGGAGCATTGCTCGATATCTATGAAGATGCGCTATTGCAATTGCAGGAGAGTATTAAAGACGTCTCTGATGAAGATCTGATTGCGGTAGTCCTCCCGGATGATTCTGATGAAGATTCGAGATCCATTCAGTCTATTCTTGCACATGTAGTAGGTAGTTCTTACAGTTATGCCATCTATATTCGGTCGCTAAAAGGAACTGAATATATCAGGCCCGAGAAAAAGCTCAGAATAAAAGTTGCTGATTATATTCAGGATCTTAAGGATTCTTTTTTATTTAACCTTACCGTTTTTAACGAAATTGAGGATAGTAATCTGGAGGAATTTGATTCTTCTCTCAAAATCATGACCAGATGGAAACAGCTTTATGACATTGAGCAGTTGACCGAGCATGCGATTGTACACATTTTGAGGCATACAAGGCAAATAGAAAAATTTAAGATTTTATTGAATGATAGGAGATAATTGCCCTGTCTGAATAGAAAATGGCCTTCAATATTGAAGGCCATTTTTATTTGTTTTACTCTACCGTAACTGATTTTGCCAAATTTCTTGGCTGATCCACATTACAACCCCGCATTAAGGCAATATGATAAGACAATAATTGTAAAGGGATAGTCGCTAGCAAGGGTAAAAATGCTTCGCTTGAATCAGGGATCTCAATACAATAATCTGCCATCTTTCTCACCTCTGTATCTCCTTCAGTGACGATCGCAAGTACAATTCCCTTTCTAGCTTTCACTTCCTGGATATTGCTGATTACTTTCTCGTAAGAAGAGTTCTTGGTTGCAATAACCACAACTGGCATCTCTTCGTCAATTAAGGCGATAGGGCCGTGTTTCATCTCTGCAGCAGGATATCCTTCTGCATGGATGTAAGAGATCTCCTTGAGCTTTAAAGCGCCTTCCAGAGCAACCGGAAAACCACTACCTCTACCAAGGAATAGGCAATTTCTGGAATCTTTGAATTTTGCTGCAATTTTTTCGATCATCTCATTGGATTCCAGTGCCCTTTGAATTTTTTCAGGAATGCAATCTAATTCCGTAAGAAGCTCCACCAGTTTGGAATGACTAACTGTTCCTTTCTGCTGTGCCATATAAAACGCCATTAGAGTAAGTACCGTTACCTGGCCGGTGAATGCTTTTGTTGAAGCGACTCCGATCTCCGGTCCAACGTGGGTATATACCCCTGCATGAGTTAGTCTCGGAATCGATGAGCCTACCACATTACACACACCGAAAATTGTAGCACCTCTTTCTTTTGCCATTTCAATAGCAGCCATGGTATCTGCAGTTTCTCCGGATTGAGATATTGCAATCACTACATCTTTTTCAGTAATGATTGGGTTTCTGTACCTGAATTCGGATGCATATTCCACTTCAACAGGGATCCGTGCGTATTCTTCAATCAGATATTCAGCAACAAGGCCTGCATGCCATGAAGTACCACAGGCAACGATGATAATCCTGTCTACGTTTTTTAACTTCTCGGCGTATTCTTTGATTCCCCCAAGTTGAACAATCCCTTCATTTGGATAAATCCTGCCCCGCATACAGTCTCTGATCGATCGTGATTGCTCGAAAATTTCTTTTAGCATGAAGTGTTCATATCCTCCTTTTTCCAGCATTTCCAGCTTTAATTCCAGAGCTTGGATGTAAGGTGTTTGCACCACATTATCGAGACGCTTAATAAGTAGTTCATCACGTTTCAGGAATGCAATTTCATTATCATTCAGATAAATTACATTTTTTGTATACTCTACAATTGGAGTTGCATCGGAAGCGATAAAATATTCGCCGGAGCCAACACCAATTACTAAAGGACTTCCTTTTCTTGCCGCAATGAGCTGATCGGGATGATCCTCATCCATCAGGACAATTGCATAAGCACCGGTCACTTCGTTTAGGGCAATTCTTACAGCTTCCAGAAGATCTGTGTCCTCATTTTTATAGATTTCCTCGATAAGATGAACAAGAACTTCTGTGTCTGTATCACTTTTGAACTCATGCCCCCTGTTGATTAGTTCTTCCTTTAAGGTTGCATAGTTTTCTATAATTCCGTTATGAATGATTGTTAACTTCCCGTTATTTGAAGTGTGAGGGTGAGAATTCCTATCGGAAGGGGCACCGTGAGTGGCCCAGCGAGTGTGCCCGATACCTATTGTACCTGAAAGGTTCTTACCTTCAGAGAAGTTTTCTAATTCCAGGACCTTACCTGCTTTTTTATAAATATTAAGACCTGTATCGTTAATTAAAGCAATTCCTGCACTATCATACCCGCGGTATTCTAATCTTTTTAGTCCTTTAAGGACAATAGGCCAAGCTTCTCTATGGCCAATGTAACCAACTATTCCACACATAAAAATTATGTTTTAAAAAATAAATCCCTCGAAATTAATGAATCTCGAGGGATATGAATATGTCTATTGTTAATTTATTTTAGTTTGGTATAAAAGATATTTAATTTCATCCTTTTCGTACCTGCTGCTGCATCTTTTTTAGGGCTTAGCAGTATTGACCGTTCAGCAGAACTTGCATACGGGGTCAAAGTAAATGCAGTTATCGGAGTTGGTGCGATAAAAGTTCCGTAATCTTTAATTTTGCCATTGATGAGGTCCTGAACATAACTGGTAACCGTAAAGATATACCTGCTGTTCACTGAATCAAAAAAGCCGCCGAACAGAAGTTCGGTAGTAGCTCTAGGGTCACCCGAAGGATTACTTTCTGATGGAGGGTTATTGTCTGAAATATTCTGACGTTTTTCTGCCACATCATAACGATATAATCTTAATCTTGGTGCAGGTTTAAAGTGAGCATCTGCAGTAGGAGACACATCAATCACAAGTTCAGCTTTATTGACTGCTACTTTAGCTCCTCCCATTTTCGTCTTGAAATCATCGAAATTAAAACTGATCTTATTTCTCAGTCCTGATAGCGCCTGCAGATAAGTCTCTTCATATTGCTTACCTGTATGATCTTCTAATTGTGTCTTAATAGGGGTATTGGCGTAATCATGTTTCACATATGATACAACCGGGGCTAAACCTGGTTTGATTGGAAAATTTATAGAAACAGTATCTCTTGTTCCCTGTGTTTTGCCGTCTTTTTTATAATAGAGTTGTAATCTGGCACTGTCAACCGAGTTAAAAAAAATAATTCCACCCTTTCCCGTGGCTTTTGCGCCTACATATAGCCCTCTGAATTTATCAATAAACAAGTTGTTTCTATCTAAAGAAAGGGTGTCCATTTTAACGATTTTATCCTGAATCTTTGCTGTATTTAAGCGGATTCTCAATTGCGGGGCGGTCATCCTCAGGCTGTCTGGTTTACCGGTGACAATTTCCGTAATTTTGAAAGGAGTGGAAGGTTTTATGAAGATCCGACCTTGCGGCTGATTAGGATCGTTGGTCACTAAAGTTCCCAGTACCTCAGTCGCGTCTTTGCCCCATTCCGTAGAGCTAAGGAAAGATTGTTCCCGAGTTAAATCTTTAGTCATCTGACCCACAGTGAATGTGTACGTTTGCGTAGAATCACCATAAAAGTAAGTCGTTTTGCTACCAGTTACAGTCGCCTGCGAAGAATACGGTAAAATTAATACCGCCGAATCCAGGATCGCATTTTTACCGAATCTGTACTTCTCGCTTGGAATGTTAACCGTCATTGCTGTACCTGCAGTGGTTTCACCAAAAACCGGATCCGTCATAAAGCCTATAGGATATCCGGTAGTAAGTTGTGATGCACTTACCGCATCATCTGCCTGGGTTTGGGAAGTGATCGTTGTATTGTCATACAGCTCTCCGGTAATGGCAGAATCTTCCTGCCCCAAACCTATGGTATTGGGATCTTTACAAGAAGAAAAAAGAAAAAGACCTATCAACATGGTTAATAAGTCTTGTTTTGAAAATTTCATATTTAAATTAATAATACCTGAGTTTATGCTATTGACACCAATTCTTCATCCGAAATCTCTTCATATAAAGCGTAGAAGTTTTCGAAATCGTCGGTTAAATTATAAGCTAAAGTTGGCTTATTAGAATCTTTAACAAATTTTAACACATTACTATCGATGTTTTCGTTTGCTAATACCACTGCATCAGAGTACGTTATAGCTCCAATGTGTAAAGTGTTGCAGTCTGCATTCTCAAACACTTTTGTGTCTTCAAGTGTCATGGCATTCATTACTGCCTTTTTATGAAGGTCTGCATGAAGCTTTTCTGTGAAGCAGTTTTCATAGATAGAATAAACCACTTTGGCGTTTTTGAAAGTAGGATCGTTCTTATAAGACGTCTTGATATAAGCCGGGACTAATGAGGTCATCCATCCATGACAATGTACAATGTCCGGGGCCCATCCTAATTTTTTTACAGTTTCCAATGCTCCTTTGCAAAAGAAGATCGTTCTTTCGTCATTATCTGCATAGAATTTGTCTTCCTTGTCTCTAAATACATATTTGCGTTGGAAATAATCTTCGTTATCCAGGAAGTATACCTGCATACGGGCAGCCGGGATGGAAGCAACTTTAATAATTAAAGGGTTGTCATTATCATCGATGATAATGTTCATTCCTGAAAGACGTATTACTTCGTGCAATCT
This sequence comes from Pedobacter steynii, assembly GCF_001721645.1. NCBI lineage: Bacteria > Pseudomonadati > Bacteroidota > Sphingobacteriia > Sphingobacteriales > Sphingobacteriaceae > Pedobacter > Pedobacter steynii. The sequence goes on from NZ_CP017141.1 coordinate 2,563,274, forward strand.
GTTCCTTCTTTCATTAATATTCCCGAATCTAGGCATCAAAATGCGGATTTCAAATCCTTTGTCCTGCATTGCCTGAGGTAGTTGACGGGTAATTTCTGAAATTTTTGTGAGTTCAAGGAAAGGCGACATCTCGTGTGTAACAATCAGTAGCTTCGTTTTTGCCATCTCCATATTCTGTAAATAAAAATTTATGTTAAAGAAAAGATTATCAAGGGGCAAAGGTAAGCAAAATAATAACATTTATCAATTATATACACAAGATGTTTTGTTTGGAATAGATAAATAACCAACTTTGCCCTTTGAAATTTTATAGGCTAGTTTGAAAGTTATAAACACCATCGCAGCGTTAAAGTCGTTGCTTGAACCAATAAAATTGGGTCAACAGAAAATTGCTTTAGTGCCTACAATGGGTGCTTTGCACAAAGGACACGTATCACTCATCAATATTGCCCAGCAATATGCGGATGTGGTGGTTTGCAGTATTTTTGTAAATCCGACACAATTTACCGATCCTAAAGACTTAGAAAAATACCCCCGTCCTTTGGAACATGATATGCAGATGCTTCGTGAAGCAGGGTGTGATGTTGTGTTTATGCCTTCGGTAAAAGAGATGTATCCGGGGCCGGAAAATTGGCATATAGACCTTGGACCAGCAGAATTTCTGTTAGAAGGCGAATTTAGAAAAGGACATTACCAAGGAGTTACCCAGATCGTAAAAAAATTATTTGATGCAGTGAACCCCGACCTGGCTTTCTTTGGTCAGAAGGATTTCCAGCAGGTATTGATGATTGAAAATATGGTGGCTTATTTTAAGCTTCCTGTGCAGATTATTTCTTGTCCGATTATCAGAGAAGACGATGGTCTGGCAATGAGCTCGAGAAATATCCATTTAAATGCAGCAGATCGGAAGAATGCATTGGTGCTGAGCAGGGCATTGAGTTATGTGAAAGATCATTTTGAAGAAAAAACTATCTCAGAACTTCTTCAGGGGGCGAAGGAGATGATTTCGGAGGTTGATGGTGTAGAACTTGATTACTTTACCATCGCAAACGGAAAAACACTGCTTCCGGAAAACAATAAAAATCAATCCGATCTTGTGGCTTTGGTCGCAGCTAAGGTTGGTCAGACAAGGCTGATCGATAATATGCTGCTCAACTGACAAACCATTGGATTATAGTAACCACAAAAGTTTTAACTTTGTATTATGATTATCGAGATATTAAAATCGAAAATACACCGTGTTAAAGTAACACAGGCCGAATTAAATTATGTTGGAAGCATTACCATTGATGAGGATCTGATGGATGCTGCCCAGATTATTGCCAATGAAAAGGTCCAGATTGTAAACAACAATAACGGAGAGCGCTTTGAAACTTATGTAATCAAAGGAGAACGCGGAACCGGGACTGTTTGTTTAAATGGAGCTACCGCCAGAAGAGTTCAGGTTGGCGACATCCTAATCATCATGTCTTACGGTTCATTACCAATTGAAGAGGCAAAGAGATATCACCCCATTCTTGTTTTTCCTGATGATAACAATCGTCTTTTAAAATAGCAGGAACAGCATGTAATAAAATAATGCTATGCAGCCATAGTAATAATGAGGTAGAAATACTAAATTTGGCGGTACGTATTTTTTTATCTATATAATTATGCTATTTCAATTAAGTGAAGAACAATTGATGATCCAGCAGGCTGCAAGAGATTTCGCACAGAATGAACTGAAGCCCGGAGTTATCGAGAGAGATGAGCACCAGAAATTTCCTGTTGAACAAGTGAAAAAACTTGGAGAACTTGGCTTTCTGGGAATGATGGTTTCAGAAAAATATAATGGTAGCGGGTTAGATGCGTTATCTTATGTTCTGGTTATGGAGGAGCTGTCTAAAGTGGATGCTTCAGCATCTGTTGTTGTCTCTGTCAATAATTCATTGGTATGTTATGGCCTGGAGTCATATGGATCAGAATTCCAAAAAGAAAAATACCTGAAACCACTGGCTTCCGGTGAAAAGATAGGTGCTTTCTGCTTATCAGAGCCAGAAGCTGGATCTGATGCAACTTCACAGCAGACTACAGCTGAAGATAAAGGCGATTATTATTTGTTAAACGGGACAAAAAACTGGATTACCAACGGAAATACTGCTTCGACTTATCTTGTGATTGCACAGACTGACAGATCTTTAAAACACAGAGGGATTAATGCCTTTATTGTGGAAAAAGGAATGGAAGGTTTTACTATAGGTCCGAAAGAAAACAAAATGGGTATCCGTGGTTCTGATACTCACTCATTGATGTTTAACGATGTGAAGGTTCCTAAAGAAAATAGGATAGGGGAAGATGGATTCGGTTTTAAATTTGCGATGAAGACCCTTGAGGGTGGACGTATAGGAATTGCCGCACAGGCTCTGGGAATTGCAACAGGAGCTTATGAGTTGGCTCTGGAGTATTCTAAACAGCGTAAATCTTTTGGAAAAGCAATCTCTGATCATCAGGCTATTGCCTTTAAGCTGGCAGATATGGCGACTTCTATTGAAGCCGCACGTTTATTGGTGTATAAAGCTGCATGGTTGAAAGATCAGGGACTTCCTTATACCTTAGCGGGTTCTATGGCTAAATCGTATGCTTCGAAAGTTGCAATGGATGTAACTGTAGAGGCTGTGCAGATTCATGGAGGGTATGGCTTTGTTAAAGAATACCATGTGGAGCGGATGATGCGTGATGCTAAAATAACCCAGATCTACGAGGGGACTACGGAAATTCAAAAAATGGTGATCTCCAGAGAGATTTTAAAATAAAATTTTGATTTGATAGGAAAGCGTGCATCCCTGTATTGGGAATGCACGCTTTTTTGTCTTCTTGAAGAAGACTAGATTCAACCTGGGTATTTCTAGTCCTTTTCTGTTCCTGCAATAGAACCAAATACAGCTTTGATTAAGGCTACGACAATTGCAAGAAATGCGGCCGCCCAGAATCCACTCGTATTAAAACTGCTCATCATATTGTCTACCAATAAAATCATTAATACGGTAATGATGAAAGAGACCAGTCCGAGTGTGAGAAAGTTAATGGGAAATGTAAAAATACGCAAAATGGTTCCTATGGTCGCATTTGCCAATGAAATCAGAACTGCGGCGATAATAGCAGCCCAGTAACTATCCACATGGACACCTGGAATAAGTTTGGCGCCCAGAAATACCGCCAGTCCTAATAATAAAATTTCTACAATGAGTCTCATAATGTTTAATTTAGTGATATGTTAAGGTGTTTTGTTAAGTTGATTGGATTTATATGCTCCATTAGTTTGTTTGCTGCTTGTTCTAACGCAAATAACAAGCCACTTTCTATAGATTTTTCTATGGATAGTACAAAAATTATACTTCAGCATATTGATCAGGCTGGATTATTGGCTCTTAAAGATATTAAGGAAGGGGATTCTGTATTGAATGAATTGGTTGCGGTTCTTCAGACGCCATCGGAGCGGGATTCTGCTATCAGGGAAGAACCCGTAGCAGGGAAGATGCTGTTGACTGATAGTAATGTTGTATTTGTTCCTGCCCAGCCCTTTGTAAAAGGACGGGATTATCTGGTGATTACGCATTTAAATATCCGTTTTGGCAGTGCGAAAGAGGTTTTAAAGGGTAAAATTAACTATAGCATGAAGCCTCAGCAGAAATTGTTAACCAGGTAAGGATGAGCTTTACTGTAGCCTTGGCTCTGAGTTGTATCTTGTTGAAAAAGTTGTACATACATTGTACATAAGATGATTCTCATTTTTATTTTGAAAAAATATTTCCTATCTTTGCACTTGTAATAGAGGGCAAGAGGGGGCAGAGGTCCCCTCTTTTCTTTTATTGGAAAATTGGTTATGCAGGTAGAAAAAAGAGTTACGGCGTTAGTTGAAGAGAAAATTTCGGATAGGCCGGAGTTGTTTTTGGTAGAAGTAAAAATGCTTCCAAACAATAAGCTGATCATCCATGTAGATGGCGATGAGGGGATTAGTATTCAGGATTGTGCGGCAATCAGCAGGCATGTAGGCTTTTATCTGGAAGAAGAAAATACAATTGAAAAAGCGTATAATCTGGAGGTTTCTTCACCAGGTGTAGGCGAGCCACTTAAACTTCAAAGACAATATGTGAAAAATGTTGGAAGAGAATTAAGTGTAAAACTGAACGGTGGAGAAATTAAAGAAGGTAAGCTGCTTTCTGTCGAAGATCAGGGTATAACCATCGAGGCTAAGATGAAAGAAAAAGGTAAAAAGGCGCAACTGGTAGAAACCAGTATCGACTTTGGTAATATAACAGAAACAAAGGTTTTAATTTCATTTAAATAAAAATGAGCAATATTAATTTAATCGATTCATTTCAGGAATTCAAAGAGTTCAAGAACATCGACCGTCCTACAGTGATTAGTGTGCTGGAAGAGGTATTCCGCAGTATGTTGCGTAAAAAATACGGTACTGATGAGAATTGTGACGTAATCGTTAACCCGGACAACGGAGATTTAGAAATCTGGCGTACAAGAAAAGTGATGGAAGATGGTTTTTCTGAAGATGATGACCTGGAGATCGAACTTGCTGAAGTAAAGCTTTTAGATCCTGATATGGAAGTTGGCGACGATTACATTGAACAGATCACTTTAGAAAGCTTTGGCCGCAGGGCAATATTAGCTGCACGCCAGACGCTTGTTTCCAAAGTATTGGAACTAGAAAAAGATGAGATCTTTAAAAAATATAAGGATAGGGTTGGAGAAATTGTAACAGGAGAAGTTTACCAGGTTTGGAAAAAAGAAACATTGGTTCTTGATGATGAAGGCAACGAGTTGATGATGCCTAAAACTGAACAGATCCCTGCCGATTATTTCAAAAAAGGTGATACTGTTCGTGCAGTAATCTTAAAAGTAGACATGGTTAATGCTACTCCAAAGATTATCATTTCAAGGATCGCCCCTGAGTTCTTACAACGGTTGTTCGAAATTGAGGTTCCAGAGATCTTTGATGGTTTAATTACCATTAAGAAAATTGTTCGTGAACCAGGAGAAAGAGCTAAAGTTGCTGTGGAGTCTTATGACGATAGAATTGATCCGGTTGGTGCTTGTGTGGGAATGAAAGGCTCGAGGATACATGGTATCGTTAGAGAGCTTAAAAATGAAAATATTGATGTGATCAATTTCACCAACAATATCTCATTATACATTACCAGAGCATTAAGCCCGGCAAAAATTACTTCTATTAAGTTAGATGATGAAACAAAACACGCTTCGGTTTATTTGAAACCAGATCAGGTTTCATTGGCAATCGGTAGAGGTGGACACAATATTAAACTGGCTGGTAAATTAACTGGTTACGAAATTGATGTGTATCGTGAAGCAGGTGAAGAAGACGAAGATGTAGATATCGAAGAATTCTCAGATGAAATCGATAGCTGGATCATCGATGAGCTGAAAGCGATCGGTTGTGATACCGCAAAAAGTGTACTTGCACTTTCAATTGATGAGCTGGTAAAACGTACCGATCTTGAAGAAGAAACCATCAAAGAAGTGATGAGTATATTAAAATCAGAGTTTGAATAAACGTTATCTTGAATAGGTGCGAACTATGTGGCAATTAAAAACAAATCACATACCCATGAAATAAACAAGAATAAACGTTACTTTTGTATAAGAATTAAAGAAAAAATAGGATATCAATGTCAGACGACAAACCAATAATTTTATTTAAAGCAGTTAAGGAACTTAACGTAGGCATTGCTACGGCCGTTGAGTTTTTAGAAAAGAAAGGCTTTTCTGTTGAGAATAAACCCACTACCAAGCTCTCCCGCGACATGTACAATGCGCTGTTGAAAGAGTTTCAGGGCGATAAGATCGTAAAAGAAGAAGCCAATCAGATTGTTATTGGTAAAATTCGTCGTGATGAGCCGGAAGTGACTGAGAAAGTTGCGGAAGCACCTAGAAAAAATGTAGAATTCGAAAATGAAGGCATTCTGATCAAGAACCTTCATTCGTATACTCCTCCTGTAGAAAAACCTAAAGAAGAAGTTCCCGCAAAACCGGCAGCTCCAGTGGTGGAAAAGACAGAAGAGAAACCTGAAGAGGGAGCATTGCCGGGTGTGAAGATAGTGGGAAAAATCAATCTTGATGATTTAAACGCTAAAACCCGTCCGGTGAAAAAAGAAGAAGCATCTGAAGCATCTCAGCCTGTGGCTGAAGCTCCAAAAGCATCTGAACCGACACCAGCCCCTGCTCCAGTGGAGAAAACACCTGTAGAAAAGCCAGTAGAAAAACCAGCAGAAGCCCTAAGGGAAGAAGTGGTTAAGCCTGTAGAACAACCTAAGGTGGAAGAGACTCCAAAGCCTGTTGAGCAACCTGTTGCAAAAGCAGAGCCCGAAGTAAAAGAAACTCCTAAACCAGTGGAAGCACCAAAAATAGTTGAAACGCCGAAAGTTGTGGACACCTCTAAAGTTGAAAAAACGGATGAGGTAGAAGTGATTAAAGCACGTTCTGTAAAACTTTCAGGACCTAATATCATCGGTAAGATTGTTTTACCTACCACACCAGATCGTAAATCATCTCCTGTAGCCTCTTCGGCCGACAGCAATGATGCGAAAAGGAAACGTAAGCGTAAAAAAACTCCGGGACAACACCCAGGACAAGGAGGTAATACTCCGGCTGGAAATCAGCAGACAGGTGGACAGGCAGGACAAGGTACTACAGCACCAAAACCGGCTCCGACTTTTACCAACAGACCTGATTTCAGGAACAATACAAATAATACAGCCAACAGGCCGAACTTTAGGAACAATAAACCAGGAGCTCCTGGTAATGGTCCTAAAGAAGAACCTACGGAAAAAGAAATACAAGACCAGATCAAAGCAACACTTGCTCGTTTAAGCGGCGCTGGTAAATCTGGTAAATTTGCTCAACGCGCTAAATTGCGTCGTCAAAAACGTGATGATGTTGCCCTTTCGGCAGATGAAGCAGCAATGGAACAGGAATTACAATCCAAAGTATTAAGGGTAACGGAGTTTGTTACGGCAAATGAGTTAGCTACAATGATGGATGAACCGGTGACTAAAATTATTGGAACCTGTATGAGTCTTGGAATGTTCGTATCCATCAACCAACGTTTGGATGCAGAGACATTAACTATTGTTGCAGATGAGTTTGGTTACGAAATACAATTCGTTAAACCGGATGATGAAAGTGATATCGTTATCGAGGAAGAAGATAATGATGAAGATTTAGAGCCAAGAGCACCGGTTGTGACCATCATGGGGCACGTCGATCATGGTAAGACTTCATTGCTGGATTATATCCGTAAAGCAAACGTAGTGGCTGGCGAGGCCGGTGGTATTACACAGCACATTGGTGCTTATATGGTAACCACACCTACAGGTAAGAAAGTTACCTTCTTAGATACCCCAGGTCACGAAGCTTTTACAGCGATGCGTGCACGTGGTGCTAAAGTAGCGGATATTGCTATTATTGTTGTCGCTGCGGATGATGCAGTGATGCCTCAGACTAAAGAGGCTATCAATCATGCACAGGCAGCCGGCGTGCCATTGGTATTCGCTTTCACAAAAATTGATAAGCCAGGGGCAAACTCAGATAAGATACGTGAGCAACTATCAATTATGAATATCCTTGTAGAGGATTGGGGAGGAAACTTCCAGTCACAGGAGATTTCGGGTAAGAGCGGACTGAATGTAGACTTATTATTGGAGAAAGTTTTATTAGAAGCAGAATTGCTTGACCTTAAAGCTAACCCTAATAAACGTGCTACAGGTAGTGTAATTGAAGCGACCTTGGATAAAGGACGCGGTATTGTAACTACTGTTCTTGTTCAGGCGGGTACTTTGAAGATTGGTGATCCGATTCTGGCAGGTAGTTATAGCGGACGTGTAAAAGCGTTGTTTAATGAACGTGGACAAAAAGTAGATAAAGCTGGCCCTTCAGTACCGGTACAGGTATTGGGTATGCAGGGTGCACCTACAGCAGGTGATAGATTCAATGCATTGGAAAGTGAAGTTGAGGCAAGAGAAATTGCTAACAAACGTTTACAACTAATGCGTGAACAAGGACTTCGTACTCAGAAACACATTACGTTGGATGAGATTGGCCGTCGTTTGGCAATCGGTAACTTTAAAGAGCTTAACCTGATTGTTAAAGGTGATGTGGATGGATCAATCGAGGCATTATCTGACTCATTATTGAAACTGTCTACTGAAGAAATTCAGATCAATATCATTGGTAAAGCAGTAGGTCAGATCTCTGAATCTGATGTATTGTTAGCTTCTGCTTCTGATGCGATTATCATCGGCTTCCAGGTTCGTCCTTCTTCTGGAGCACGTAAACTGGCCGAGGCTGAGCAAATTGACATCAGACTATACTCTATTATCTACGATGCAATCAATGAGATTAAAGCGGCGATGGAGGGTATGTTGGCTCCCGAGTTTGAAGAGAAGATCACTGCAAATGTGGAGATCAGAGAAACCTTCAAAATTACTAAGGTGGGTACAATTGCAGGATGTATGGTGTTGGATGGCACGATTACCCGTAACAGTAAAATCCGTATTGTTAGAGACGGTGTAGTTGTTTATACCGGTGAACTTGCTTCATTGAAACGTTATAAAGATGACGTTAAAGAAGTATCAAGAGGTTATGAGTGCGGATTGAATATCCATAACTTTAACAACATTGAAGTAGGAGACATCGTTGAAGCCTACGAACAAGTAGAAGTGAAAAGGAAATTATAATTTCCATTAAATAGATTGAAGGTGCTGTTCATACAAGTGAACAGCACCTTTTTTATTTCGGTAATTTATAGAAGTTAAGAGGGAAATCTATTTTTAAGTTAACTTAGACAGGAATTTTATTGCGGGCATAGGCTATGAACATCAAAAGAAGTTTAAAAAAACTCTTCATAAAGAATTATGTTGGAAAGGAGCATGTAATTGTTAATTTATATCAAACGAATTATGATAAACATGTTTTGATTTCTTATATCGTTACACCATTTAAGAACCCAAACACATTCACTCATCAAAATTATATTACCTCACATATCGTTGCGGAGACTTTTCGGGATCTTGGCTATAATGTAGATATAGTTGATCATCATGACAAAAAATCTGCGATTGATTACGAAAAATATACGGTGATTTTTGGTATGGGGGATAACTTTGAACGTTCGTTTTTTTGCCAAAACAGAAAAATTCCCCGAATTCACCTGATTACAGGAGCGCATGATGATTTTCATAATGCGATGAGTTTGAAAAGTATTGAGGACTTTTATCAATTATCAGGGCTTTGGTTAACAACTGAAGCTAATGTCTCTTCCTCCTGCAATTATTACGCACTGTATAATGCTGATTTCGCTATTATTCTCGCACATGGATATGTGTTCGAAGAATATAAAAGAAGATTTGTGAACAAGATATATACATTGAATAATAATATTCTAGGTGTATTTAGTGGATTTAAGCCTAAAGTGGCTGAGACGAGAACGAATAATTTCTTATTCTTAAGCGGAGGAAAGCAAATTACAAAGGGCTTTCATCTGTTAATGGAAGTCGCGAAACAGCGAAAAGACCTTAATTTTTATGTAGTAGTTCCTTACATAAATGACCTTCTGCTTAATTATTACCAGGATCTTCTGATTCCCGGATCAAATGTGTTCTTATTTAAGAACCTTAAGATGGATTCTACGCAAATGCGAGAGATCATTGAGACTTGCTCTTACTCTATTGCACCTAGCTATGTAGATGGATTGCCAGGAGGTACTATAGAACCAATGTCGGCTGGAATGATCCCAATTGTAACTAAGAATTGTGGATTCCCCTCGGAGTTGTTTATCTTCGAGATGGAAGATTTAAGTATAGGCGCCCTTAACAGAGCTATTAATCAGGTGCTGCAGCTTGATGATAAAGTGTATACTGAGTTCAGCGAGCTAGTCCGGAAATATGCCGTCGAAAATTTTTCAGCAGATAGCGTGCAAAAGAATTTAAAACAGATTTTAGAAGCGGAACTGCCCAGACCTAATTAACTGTTATTTGGATAGCCTTCCAAAGCCCTTTAAGGAAAGTTTAAATGTCTTTCGTAGTTGACGCATGTTTAGGTAAGACCAGTTAAAAAGATCCCTATTAAACAAGAGAGCCAAAGCATTCATCTTTGCTTTTTTCTGATAGATGATGGTAAACCATTTTTCAAATAACATTTCCTCAAATTCCCTCACCGGATATTTTCTTAGCTTACGATTTGCTGATTTGATCTGCAAAAAGAGTTGATGATAATCGGAAAACTGATAGCGCTTATAATCACATATCAAAATGCTGAAAAGGATATTTCCAAAGGATTCATGATCGGGAATACCTAAATAGTTTAGCTGTTCACTTTTAATTGCTTTTAATTTCAATTTTGCAATTTCCTCCCTAAGAGAGGATATATTGTTTTCATGGATTCTGTATTTTACCAGGATCTGATCCAGATTCCAGACAGGATACTTCTCGGCTATTCTGATGAATAATTCATAATCTTCGGCGGGGGCATAGTCCTGATATCCGTTTAGCTCCTTATAGATGCTTGTTTTATACATAACAGAAGAGTTGACAAAAGTGTTCTCAAAAAGTAATGTCATTTTTATTTTTTCTGCACCAACAGGTACAATAAGATCGGAATTGTTCGTAAGCTCTGCTCGTTGGTTGATGAAAACCCCATGTCCACCACATAATGCGTATTCAGGATGTTGCCGGAAAAAATTATATTGAAGTTCCAGCCTATTCTTAATGGCAATATCGTCACTGTCCAATATGGCGATGTACTCTCCCCGGGCTTCTGTTAATGCTACATTTCGAGTATAGGTAAGTCCTCTGTTTTTATCGTTATGAACAAGCCTGATTCTGGGATCATTAAATTTTTCAATTACGGCAACAGTCTGATCTGTGGAACCGTCATTTACTATGAGCAGTTCAAAATCAGAAAAGCTCTGTTCAAGAATACTTTTTATGGAATCGCTTATATAATTTTCTGAATTATAAGCGGCCATAAAAACAGTTATTTTAGGAAGCATAATCTTGTCTAATGGGTGTCTGTGTTAATCCGTCCAAATATAATATTATCTTTGCTGCAAATATTCAATATCGGTAAGTGCTGCGCTTATGTAGGGAGGCACACTGGAAAAAGGAATGAAGGTACACATGGAAACTTCATAACCGCTAAAACAATTATGCATTGATGAAAAACAATTACCTCTCTTTTAGCTTATGGGGAAATGAAAAAATTTATACCATAGGGGCAATCAGAAATGCTGAACTGGCGAGGAAAGTTTATAAGGGCTGGAAAGTTATTGTTTATTTTGACAATACCGTTCCAAGTGGGATTATTGAGGAATTGCAGGCATTGGATGTTGTTTTGGTAGACATGACCCATTCAGATATTTATGGGTTATTCTGGCGTTTTCTGGCGGCAGATTTGCCAGATGGAGACCATATTATATTCAGAGACACCGATTCCCGCTTATCTTTAAGGGAGAAACTAGCAGTAGACGACTGGATTAGAAATGGAGATAGTATTCATGTAATGAGGGACCATCCAGCCCATCGAACGCCGTTTGGTGCTAAAGGTTTATCTATTCTCGGGGGGATGTGGGGTATCAAAGCGGGTCAGGTCGAAATGGGACGGATGATCAGGGAATTTAGCATCGGAAAATCTGATCAGTATGGGATCGATCAATCGTTTTTGCAGCGTATTTATAAAGAATTTAAGAGCTCTATGACTATCCATGACGAGTTTTTCGAGAAAAAAAAATTCCCAATAGCACGTGAAGAATATCGATTTGTGGGAGAACGGATTGATGAGAATGAACAGGTTATTGGTACGGACTGGGAGCAAATTAAAGTATACATCAAGGGGCATAATCCATCTTCATTTAAAAAATTGAAAACCTGGATTAAGAATTTTTTTAATTAAGTTTTGGAGCAATGAATTACTATTATACGATCATCATACCAACTTTTAATTCGGCAGGTACGCTTAAGGAATGTTTGAAAAGTATCCTCAATCAGACTTGTAGTGATCTGGAAATTCTGATTAGCGACGGAGCATCTACGGATGCTACAAAAGAAGTTTTTGAAAGTTTTAATGACGGTCGGATTAGTTTTTTTTCTGAACCTGATAAAGGAGTATATGACGCGATGAATAAGGCGATAGGTCGTTCATCTGGCAAGTGGCTACTGTTTCTAGGTAGCGACGACACTTTATATACTGATCGGGTTTTGGAAGAAATGAAAGTTTATCTGGATAAAACCGATGCCCACCTGGTTTACGGGAATGTTAGAATTGTGGGGGATAGCCCCTGGGCTAAGGATGGGGAAATTTATAGAGGAAAAACGTCATTGACGACCTTACTTGTAAATAATATTTGTCATCAGGCTATATGTTATTCAAGAGAAATCTTTAGTGGCGGTCTTAGATACAATCCGAATTATCGTGTATGTTCAGATTATGATTTTAATCTCATTTGTGCCTCAAGATATAAACTAGAGTATGCTCCGGTAATCTTGTCTCATTTCAAAACAGGCGGCTTGAGTTCTGTAGCTGAAGATCCAGCTTTTCATAGGGATAAATGGATTAATATAGTCAGTTATTTTGGGGAAAAATTATTTGATAAAAGTTTTCGGCCCTATCGCAACGCAATACGACAAACTGCACAGTTATTTGTGAAGAAAGCCGAATATAGAAAGGCGATTCTGGCTATACGGTTGTATTTATACTATAAGATCAGTAAATAGCCTAGATTAGCTGTTTAGCCCATCTCTAAAGGCCTTCAAATAATCTTTTCCATATTTCTGATCTGGTTCGAGGTGACATCCTTCCGCCCATTCATTCCATGCATTGATAAAGAAAATTTTCTCCTCGTCCTCAAAATTAGCCAAGGTATAATCTTTAATTTCTGAGACCCATTTTTTAAAGTTATCTGGTTCGGATTCGACGTAAATGACCGCATTAGATTTCCGTCGGGCGGAATTATCCCAACAAGGGGAAACGCACCTGAAATAAGTATAATCCGGTTTTGGTTTTTTTAGCATATTTACTGCAGTCTCTTTGAGAGAAACAATTTTATTCTCAAAATCAGCAAAACGTTTTATTCTCAGATTATGCAGTGCCTTTTTGAGCAAATAGCGGAGCAGATTTTTCTTTCCATATTTTCTGCCTGCTTGGTAGATGTCTGGAGCAAATTCCATACTGGCATCAAAGCCATGCTCTTTGGGATCAAGGTTCCGCTTGAAATTCTCCACTCTGATGAGGTAGATATCCTCAAAACCCGCCTTTTTTGCTTCCTCTCTCCATATTTCAGTTGCTTGTATAATATTCGGATGAAGCTCTGAACGATACATCAGGTATACTGGTTTCCCATTTATCTTTATATATCGTTTGTCTTTAAAGAATGGCATCAGGTATTCAATGTGAGCACGGTCATCATCCGGATGATAATCTTGGTGGATTAGTACCTGTTGATCTGCACCATCCCATTTTCTGGTCCAGTTTTCATTTGCCCAGCACAAACAAAATGGGAAATCCGGTTTTCCTGATTTAAGCATTTGTTCCAATGGTCTTTCCATTAGTAATTTTCCATTAAACCAATAGTGGTAATAGCAAAAACCATGAATACCGTAGGTACCGGCAAGATCAGCCTGAGCCTCCATAGTTTCAAGAAGCCTTAGATCATAGAACCCCAGATCTGCTGGTAAATGAGGTTGATAATGTCCTGGGAATTTTGGCCCGGACCTGACTACATTAGTCCATTCGGTAAAACCTTTGCCCCACCACTCATTATTCTCCGGGAAAGGGTGAAATTGAGGCAGGTAAATAGCAATGGGCTTAAGGCCGTTTTCTTGATTAGCGTGGGACATACATGATCAGGTTTATATTATTTTCTAAGTGCATTCCAAATGGCGGAAGGAAGGAACTTAAGTGTATTTATTTTTGAAGAAAGAGGCATAGCGAGCAATGATCTGATCCTGTCTCTATTTGCAGGTTCTATTGAGTTTTTAACTTTCCAATAAGCCTTATATTGCTTTTTAAATGCTTTTTCATATAAGGAGTCATCAATGAGTTTTTCTTCATACATCCAATTTGTTACTTTGAGCTCCTCAATAATATTTAGTCCGCTCTTGTAAGCCTTTCCACTTACGTCTTTATCATGCTTTCTGAAATAGTTCAAAACTTTTCCGCTGATGTGTACTTTACCATACCTTGCAATCTGTAACCAAAAAAACCAATCCCCACAGAATTTGAATGTAACAAACTCTTCAGAAACGTGCTGAAATATGTCTTTTCGGAAAATAGCCATGCTGGCATTAAAAATAGATACTTTTATAGCAAGGAAATCCCGGATAAAGGTTTGGCTGTCAACAATTTCAGATAAAAGGGGGTGTTTGGATTGCCATTTAATTTTGTTTTCTCCATTAATGCAGGAAAGCTGACAGTAACTGATTACACATTCCTCATCTTTTCTAATTCCTTCGAGCAGTGATTCCAGTAAGGATGGCTCGCACCAATCATCACTTTCTGCAATCCATATGTACTTTCCAATAGCTAGATTAATCCCTTTTTCCCATTGTGCGAAAGGACTGCCACTGTTAATTGTATTGAAGATGATATGACTTATCCTGGGATGTTCTGCATAGCTATTGATAATTTCCTTGCTGTTGTCTGTTGAGCAATCGTCGAGAATTATTAGTTCAAAATTTTGGAAAGTCTGATTAAGAATAGAGTCGATTCTCTGGCGTAAAAAAGCAGCATGGTTGTAGTTCGGGACTATAACAGATACATCTATCATTTCATTATTACTATTTTTCATGTCAGAATTATTCCTCGCTGAATGTCTGCATATCGATTAGTTTGTTATACACACCCCGTAATCTGATTAATTCCTGATGGGTTCCAGTCTCGACAATTTTCCCTTTATCGATCACCACAATAAGGTCTGCGTTTTGTATGGTACTCAAACGGTGGGCGATTACTACAGATGTACGGTTCTCCATCAGTCTGAATAATGCATCCTGAACCAATCTTTCCGATTCTGTATCCAATGCTGAGGTCGCCTCATCAAGAAGCATAACCGGTGGGTTTGCTAATACAGCCCTTGCAATACATAAACGTTGTTTCTGACCCCCTGATAGCTTATTTCCTCCATCACCGATATTAGTATCATATCCATTTTCAGTATGAAGAATAAAATCATCAGCATTTGCAATTCTGGCCGCTTCGATAATCTCTTCACGGCTTGCATCAGGCCTGGAGAATGCGATATTATTTGCGATGGTGTCATTAAACAAAATCGATTGTTGATTTACCGTCCCCAGTTGCGCTCTTAAACTATTGAGGGTAATGTCTTTCAGGTCATGCCCATCCATATAAATAGAGCCCTTTTGTGGGTCGTAAAATCTTGGAATGAGGTCTACCAGTGTACTTTTTCCACCCCCTGATGAACCAACCAGTGCTACTGTCTGACCTTTTTTTATGGTCAGATTAATTCCCTGTAAAACGGGCTTCTCTCCATAACTGAAATGTACGTTCTCAAATCTGATACTGTCTTTAAATTCAGGAATAGCAACGGCATCGGATTTTTCGGTCATTTCTGCCTTGGTATCAATTAATTCAAGGACACGCATACCTGCCGTAATTCCTGAATGTATTCCCGTGAAAGAGTCAGCGATGGCTTTAATTGGCTGCATAACCTGGGAAAATGTAGCAATATAAACCAGGAATTTTGCAGGAGTGAGTTCGCTCTGATTGTTTAAGATCATGGTCCCTCCATACAATACAATACAAACTACAACCAAGACACCAAGCGTTTGGGAAACAGGTGAGGCAAGTTGCTGCCTTCTGACCATCTTTCTCGTCAGATTGGAGTAATAGATGTTCTCCTCATTAAACTTCTCTTTGATTCTGTCCGAAGCATTGAAAGCTTTAATGATCTTGATTGCCCCAAGCGACTCATCTAGAAAACCAATCATTTTAGCAAACGATTCATGCGCCTGCATCGCCTGTTGCTTTAACCTTTTTACTATTTTGCTAATGATAAAGCCAGATATTGGGATCACCAATAGAGAAAATAGGGTAAGTTTTACCGAGATTGATAACAACACGGCTATGTAAAATAACAATTGGATGGGCTCCTTGAAAACTACCTGAAGGGTATTTGTTACGGAGAATTGTACGATCTGTACATCAGATGCCACCTTAGACATGATATCGCCCTTGCGTTCATTACTGAAATAGCCTGCATGAAGATCCATAATATTATTAAAAACGGTTCTTCTAAGATTTAATAAGGTATGTACTCTTAAGTCCTCCATGTACCGCTGAGAAAGATAGCGAAACAAGTTTGCCAGAAAAACGGCAACAACAATTAGCCCGCAGACAAATTTTAAGGTGTATACCTTGCCATAGGTTGTGATAAGATTACCGATATATCGGTTTAAGTTTCCAATAAAGTCAAGAGCAGATGCTTTTTCCATTATGGTTTGCGAAGCTGCACCTTTTGATGAGAATAAAGTCTCCAGAAGAGGACCAAGCAAAGTAAACAGAAAGGTATTGCATATAATGGCTAGTATTGTCGCCAACGCATAAGGCAATGCGAACTTCTCGATTGGTTTGGCAAAGGATAAAAGTCTGAAATAAGTTTTCATTTATTTAATTAAATGGGTAAAAATATCGTTTTGTTTACCTGATATTATACTTGTTCATAGCCGTCATGATTGTATGTTAATTTTTCGGCAAGTGTTTTCCTGTATATGATGTCATTCGGTCCTGTGTTGGCCCTTGAGTTTATTTTATGGAAGATATGGAAGGCTAGTGCAGCCATTTTAAGTCGTTTTCTTTTAATTCCCGAATGCAGTAAACGAGCTCCAAATTCATAGTCTTCCCCCCCCCATCCTTCAAAATTATTGTAATAGCCATTTATTGCGATATAATCTTTTTTCCAGAATGCAAGGTTGCAGCCTTTAATATGAAAAGGGTTAGAAGGATCGAGTACAAATAAGACGCTGAGCAAGGGACATCTTAAGGAATTGAAACGACTATATAATCCTGAAGAGAAAAAAGAAAAATCGATTTGTTTGCTAACCAGAATCTCGGCTGCCTTTTCCTCCGTAATCATTGATCTACTCCCCTGGACAAAGAAACCTGGTTGAGCAGCTTTTAGGTGATCTTTAATAAAGTGAGGATGGATGATGATGTCCCCGTCAATCTCTATGATATATTCTGAATTTATATTCTTAACGGACTTATTTAATATCAGACTTTTTCGGAATCCTTTATCTTCATGCCAGATATGCTTAATCGGAAGATTAAACCGTGACTTAAAAGATGCGATTAATAGTTTAGTTTCTTCTCTCGATCCGTCATCAGCGATGATAATTTCATCCGGCATTCTGGACTGTCTTGCAACGCTGGATAAGACGAGTTCCAATGCCTGTGGCCAATTGTAAGTAGAAATTAATAAAGCAACTGATATGGATTGATTTTGCATTAAAAAAATAATTGTAGAACTAATCTGCAAATTTACGTGATTTAATTGTTTTAATTATAGTTTTTAATATCCTGTGGCTCTGGTATCATTAATTTCATATATTTTTTTGTTGGAGAATATATAATATGCTTCTTTGCAACAAAAGACTTATTGATAAATGAAAACCATCAAGCAATTTCTGGCTGAGATAAAAAGAGGTGATTTTTTGCCTTTAGCAAGAGTGCTGACTATGGTAGAAAATGATCTTGTCGGAAGTAAGGAGTTATTACAAGAAATTCAGAGTAATCAGGATGTTCCTGTAATCGGAATTACTGGCCCACCGGGTGCCGGGAAAAGTACACTGGTGAATGCGATGATTGAAAAACTTGTTCTTCAGGGTAAAAAGATAGCTGTTTTAGCTGTAGATCCCACTTCACCGTTTAATCTGGGCTCACTATTGGGGGATCGCATCAGGATGTCTGCGCACTTTAATAAGCCAGGTGTCTTTATCCGCTCCATTGCAACTCGTGGCTCTGTAGGGGGCTTGTCAGCCAGAATTATCGAAATGGTAGATGTTTTGAGGGCTGCAGATTTTGATTATGTAATTGTAGAAACGGTAGGGGTTGGCCAATCTGAAATAGAAATAGCGGGCTTAGCAGATCTGACAATTGTTGTTCTGGTACCGGAAGCGGGTGATGAAATTCAACACATTAAATCCGGACTGATGGAAATAGGAAATGTTTTTGTAGTCAATAAAGCAGATAGGGATGGAGCGCTGAGCTTTGCTAATAACCTGACAAAAATGCTCCATCAACGTAAGGTTGCAGTTCCCGTTTTCAAAACCGTAGCCGATAAAAATATAGGAGTTGATGAGTTGCTGTCATGGATAGCCAATACGCGCGGAGAAGATAAAAAGAGACGATTATTTTTATATACAGAGAAAGCCTTCAAGCTGATTCAGCAGGATCGGATGAAAAATGTAGAGAAAGCAGACCTACAGATAAAGATCAGTGAAGCTATTGATCATAAAGAATTCAACCTATATCAATTTGTGAAACAATATGATAAATTCTGATTACTTAACTATTTTGTAGTTTTTGTATTCCATTAATCTAAACCCTGTAAGAAGGTATATTTTTTCCAGGATTCTTCTCCGAAAGCTCAATTTCTGACGAGCCTTTGTTGGATCAAAGCTGAATTTCCAGTTGACTGCTTTAATGCGGTTAGTCATTACAGCAGGATGAGTTCCCGTAAAGTGAATCAGGCGATCGGCATTTCCATAATCAAAGGAAGCTGTCTCTGGAATGACTTCCGTTGTTGCATTTTCATCATAAAACGTGTCGAAATTTTGTTTTTTGCGGACAAGTCCTATCGGAGGTTTGACCCAACCATAATGGTTAATATACGCATCAATTAATTTAACCTTTATTTTCCTTCCATCAATACGAAATCCCTGAGCATCGCGATAAGACTGCACATTGAGCTTCCTTTTGATGACTCTGATTTCACGTCTATACCATCTTCTGGACTCTGCAATGTAATCGTAAGATCCATAAAAATGATGGTAATTAAATAAAAGCCCCTCTATCCTCTGGTCATTTAGATTTTCTTTCATTTCCTGATAGATGACCTCAAGATCTTTTTCATGAACACATTCGTCACCCTGTATATAAAAAGCCCAATCTATGTTGCTGGATATGGCCTGGAATGCTTTGTCAGTCTCAAGTGCAAAAACGCGCCCACCCTCCCTTAAATTATCGTCCCAGACCGTGTCGATGATTTTTATTTTCGGGGAATCGATTTCTTCTATGAGTTTTCGGGTTTCATCCTCAGATTTGCCGACAGCGACAATAAACTCATCACAAATGGGAAGGATTGAATTGATGGCTTCTACAATCGAATAATCATTTATCACTGCATTTCTGATAAATGTAAAACCTGCAATTTTCATAGTGTTTTTTATAGTTAACGGGCTAATTCGCCAAAGATAGTTTTATTCAGGAAAATATATCTGGGAAGATCATGACTATGCTTATTCAGGGCGAAGAACCGGTTTTGTAAGTTGCGCTTTTTTCCAGTGCTCCCCCTCATTGTATAGGGAAAATTTACTGAAAAGATATTTAAACTTCAGATGGCCATTATAATCTGTACCTAATACCCTATGCTTAATATCAGGATTTTCTTCCAGTGCACGTTCAATCGCTTTTGTGTAAACAGATGGGCCTGTCATTTGATGAACATCATGCGGATAGGAATTGTGTTCAATATTTTCACAAACGAGCTCAAGAGTTTTTTTGAGGAAAGGATGACCAGCCTCAAATACTAATGCCCATTGCACATATAAGCCCGGGTTTTTTTCCGATGAGATAATTGCAGAATCATCAGACCGGATAAAATCGTCCAGCTTTCCTCTGATTGAACTATCAATATCAAGATAAACACCACCTTTTCTTAATAGAACTGCATATCTGAAAAAGTCGGCTTTTGCAGCGCCTATGTTCAGACGTTGATAAGCTTTTAGAATTTTTTCGTTAAATTCCTCGGACAGGAATTTCTCTATCCGATGATCATCATAAAATTCATATTGATATTCTGAATTTTTTTTTCTAAACCTTGATATATGCCAACGCGTCAGCCAGGGCAATTTGGATGATTTAAATGTCTGATGTATAATCTTTGGTATTGCCATGGAGCAGAAATATGAAAGGCGCTTGGTATTTATTTTTTAGTTGCGACGCAAAAATATAGAATTGTCTTGAAAAAAGGACTTTCTTGTATCAGGGAGTAGGACATTTCTGTTATGAGGACGATCTGACAAAGCTAATCTCCGACAAAAAGACAACAAGGTGTATGTTTTACACCACAAGTATAGTGTTTTTATGTTAAGGAATTGTAATCTGGCGAGGAAAATCTTATCGTGTTGGTTTTCAGAGTGTTTTGATGTTTTTAAAACAAGCCTCAGTCCAGATTGTATGTTCTCTTGTGAGATAATATTCTTCTGATTAAAGGGGGATATTTAGGTAATTAGTGACACTTTCTAAGTTTGGAACGGAGTTTGTAAGGCTATTGTGAGAATTTAAAAATTTGTTTAATTTTGCTACACAAAAAAATTATACAATTAAAATTTGTTTAACCTTAAAAAAGAAAATTATGAATTATTCTACTTTAAAAAAGGGTCTTGCAGTCTCTTTCGTAGCATTAATGGGAGCAACGACTCTTGCTAGTGCACAAGATGCTCCAGCGACTTCATCTTCAGCCAAGGTATTTGGTGGAAGAGGACAGTACAGATCTTGGTCAATCGGTGTTAACGGTGGTGTTTTATCTCCATTTGTTGCAATCGGTGGATCAAACGATTTTACTAATTTCGACGTAAACTTAGGTTACGGACTTTCATTGAGAAAACAATTAGGTCATGCATTCGGTTTAGAAGGTAACATTTTCCGCGGAAAAGTTTCTGGAACTAACAAAGATGCTGTTGGTGGTGCTGTTAATGGAATCAAAGAATTTGAAACTGAAATGCAGTATGCAGTAGATTTAAGAGGTGTTGTTAACGTAGCAACTGTTGACTTCTTACGTCGCGAAAACTCTGTAAACTTCTTCGTAACTGCTGGTTACGGTTTAGTAGCTTACAATCCTAAAGTTAACGGTGTTGACCAAAAAGGTAAATGGGGTGAAGATGGAGATAAAGACTTCGTAAAAGAAGCTTATATCCCAGTTGGAGCTGGTGTTAAATTTAAAGTTTCTGACCGTGTGTCATTTAATTTAGGTTACACTATGCACTTCGTAGATGGAGATAATTTTGATGGAGTATATGCTAAAGCAACTTCTAAAGATAAATTCTCTTACGGATACGCAGGTCTAGAATTCTCTCTAGGTTCTAAATCTAAACCAAACTTGGATTGGGTTAATCCACTAGCTTTAATGTATGATGAATTGAAAGATCCTTCATTACGTCAGGAAGTTGAAGCTTTGAAAACTCGCGTATCTAACGTTGAACAATCTGTTGAAGCTTTGAAAAAAGATTCTGATGGTGACGGTGTTGCTGATCAATTCGATAAATGTCCAGGTACTCCAGCAGGAACTGCAGTTGATGGTTCAGGATGTCCTCTACCTAAAGTAGAGACAGTTGTTGCTCCAAACACAGGTAACGTAACTGGCTTCGAAACTATTCAATTTGAATTCAACAGTTCAGTTTTAAAAACTGAGTCTTACCCTACTTTAGATAAATTGTCTTCAGTATTGCGTGAAAACGGTGGTAAAGTAACTGTAAACGGTTACGCTTCAAGCGAAGGTACTGCTGCATACAATGTGAAATTATCTAAAGACAGAGCTAACTCTGTTAAAACTTACTTAGTTAACTCTGGGGTTAACGCTAGTCAAGTTGTAACTAAAGGTCATGGTGAAGCTAATCCAATCGCTTCAAACGATACTGAAGAAGGTCGTATCCAAAACCGTCGCGTTGAATCTGCTAGAAACTAATTTGTTTCCAAGTAAATATTAAAAAAGAGGGCTTCAATTTTGAAGCCCTCTTTTTTTTATTCCTACATTTGTAACTGTATGTATCTATTCAGAAAAAAAGACCCTAATAGGCCCAGTAATATCAATTTGAAAATCATGCATGTGATTAATGCAATCGCAATTACAATGTTTATCGCAGGTATACTTTGGAAATTAATAGACTTGATTTGTCTGGAATAGACAATATCCTAAGCAGCCGAACCTCTGAATTTTAGAACGAAATAAAACTATATAAAAATGAAGCAGATATTCAACACCAACAATGCTCCGGCACCAATTGGTCCTTACAGTCAGGCTGTAAAAGCAAATGGTTTCTTATTCCTATCAGGTCAGGTTGCTATCAATCCACAAACTGGAGAACTTACCCAGTCTTCCATTGCTGAGGAAACCCATCAGGTAATGAGAAATATCAAAGCAGTATTATTAGAGGCTTCTTATAACTTTAACGATGTGGTAAAGACGACCATCTTTCTGACGGATATGGATTTGTTTGCAGAAGTAAATGAGGTTTATGGTTCTTATTTTGAAAGCAGCAGTAACTTTCCTGCACGTGAAACCGTTGCAGTTAAAGGATTACCTAAGGGCGTGAATGTTGAAATCTCTATCATAGCTTGTAAGGGCTAAGTTTTGGGGAAGTCAAATTTGAGGTACTTCTTTGCGGGAGTTTTATCATTTGCTATCTGGGGATTTTTCTCTATTCCATTGAGAAATCTTAAAGCCTTTCCTTCTCAGGAAATACTTTATTACAGGATATTTACGTCTATGGTCTTCCTATGGGTTGCAATTCTGGTTTTCAGAAAAAAGCAAATTAGAAAAGACCTGGATTATCTTGCCGGGCTGAAAAGAAAAGAGAAACAGACCATAGGCTTTCAACTTGTTGCTTCTACTGTTTTATTAACCTCGAATTGGTACACCTATATTTATGCAGTGAATAATGTCAGTCTCCAGTCTGCAGCTTTTGCTTATATGGTTTGTCCGTTAATTACCGCATTTGGAGGTTTTATCCTACTTAAAGAGCATCTTTCCAGATTAAAGCTAATCTCTCTGGGGATCGCTTTGCTCAGTATTATTTTACTGGCCACGGGTTCCTTTGTGGAAGTGATGTGGTCTGTAGCGATTGCTTCATTGTATGCATTTTATCTGATTATACAGCGTAAGATGAAGCACCTTGATAAGCTGAATGTGCTGGCCACTCAGATTGGTATGGCAGTTCTGATGATGTTGCCTTTCTACTTTTTTGAGCATGGAAATATTCCTGACAGCACCTGGTTTTGGGGTAACATCACTGTTGTGGCGGTATTATTCACCATTATTCCTCTTTTTTTAAGTTTATATGCCTTGATTGGTATTCCTTCCTCAACTCTTGGAATCATCATTTATACTAATCCGATTATTGCTTTTACAGTAGCTATTCTATATTTTAATGAGCAGGTGGATTCAAATAAACTACTTGCCTATCTATTGTTGCTAACATCTGTAATCGTATTTAATTGGAGCATACTAAAAGATATACTTACCTTTAAGAAAAAAAATATTTAAAGCCTTGTTTGCTGCTACTTTAGATACCACCATCGAATATCTTAAAGGTGTAGGGCCTAAGCGCGCTGAACTTTTACAAAAAGAGCTGCGCATATATACCTATGATGACCTGCTCAATTATTTTCCTTTTCGCTATATTGACAGAACAAGGTTCTATAAAATTAATGAGCTCGATACCGATCTTCCTTATGTCCAGATTCTTGGACGGATAACAGGAAAGGAACAGATTGGGGAAAAACATAAAAAAAGAATTGTTGCCCGTCTTACTGATGAGACAGGATCTATCGAGCTGGTTTGGTTTCAAAGCTTAAAATGGGTTGACGAAAATGTTTCTCGTGGTAAAGTCTATATTGTTTTTGGTAAGCCTACAGCCTTTAATGGCTCCTTCAGTATCTCCCATCCGGAACTGGAAAGTTATCCAAGACCGGCCACGATCACTGGGAATTTAAGGTTGCAACCGGTATATAATTCTACCGAAAAGCTAAAGAAATTTTTTCTTGATAGTAAAGGAATTCAGAAGTTGCAAACACTTGTGATCGAGCAATTACTACCGGAAGTCAAAGAAAGTATGCCTGCTTATATCCTGGATAAATACCAAATGGTAACTAAAAAGGAAGCTCTTTTAAGTATTCATTTCCCCCGAGATGTAAAGGCGCTGAAGGGAGCGGAAAGAAGATTGAAATTTGAAGAGTTATTCTTTATACAACTGCAGCTACTACATAATAAACAAATCAGAGAATGGAAGTTCAAAGGACACCAATTTAATGCTGTTGGGGAGGCTGTAAATACCTTTTATAAAGAGATACTTCCTTTTGAATTAACTGGTGCTCAAAAACGTGTGATCAAGGAAATCCGCATGGATACCCAGAGGGGGATTCAAATGAACCGGCTGGTGCAGGGAGATGTAGGTAGCGGAAAAACGGTTGTTGCCTTGATGAGTATGTTACTTGCCATTGATAATGGTTATCAGGCTTGTATGATGGCGCCGACGGAGATCCTGGCCAGACAGCATTATGAATCTATAGCCTCGCTATTAGACGGACGACTCGCAAAAGTTGCAATTCTAACAGGCAGTACGACAAAAAAACAAAGAACGAAGCTTCATGAAGAGCTAGAGGCCGGAGAAATAGATATTCTGGTTGGTACTCATGCGCTCATTGAAGATAAAGTGGTATTCAAATATCTGGCCTTGGTTGTTATCGATGAACAACACCGCTTTGGAGTGGAGCAACGGGCCAAACTATGGCGTAAAAATGTCGTTCCTCCACATATTCTGGTGATGACTGCGACTCCAATTCCTCGTACTTTGGCGATGACCTTATATGGCGACCTGGATGTATCTGTGATCGACGAATTGCCAGTCGGAAGAAAGCCAATTGAGACTCGTCACTTATATGAAGGACAAAGATTACGGATGTTTGGGTTTATGAAGGAGGAAATTGCGAAGGGACGTCAGGTGTATGTGGTGTATCCTTTGATTAAAGAAAGTGAGAAGCTGGATCTTTTACATCTGGAAGCGGGAGTGGAGCAAATGAGTTATCAGTTTCCAAGACCAGACTACCAGATCAGCATTGTGCACGGGAAAATGAGCAATGCTGATAAGCAATTTGAAATGCAGCGTTTCATTGAAGGGAAGAGTCAGATCATGGTGGCGACAACCGTGATTGAGGTTGGCGTTAATGTTCCAAACGCTTCTGTTATGATCATTGAAAATGCAGAACGCTTCGGGTTGTCCCAGCTGCATCAGTTAAGGGGACGCGTAGGACGGGGAGCGGAGCAGTCTTATTGTATTTTGATGTCAGGAAACAAACTTAGTGTAGATGGTCGCCTTAGACTGGATACTATGGTGAAAACAAATAATGGTTTTGAAATTTCCGAAATAGACTTGCAGCTTCGCGGCCCGGGAGACATTACAGGTACTCAGCAAAGCGGAGTATTGGAATTGAAGTTAGCTGATCTGGCTACAGATCAGCTAATTCTGCAGGAAGCCAGAAATACCGTTATCAATATTCTGGAGGGAGATCCAAAACTGGAGCTCCCGGAAAATAGTTTGTTGAAAACATACCTCAACAAGAGAAGCCGAGGTATTGCTTTCGATAAAATCTCTTAATCTTCGTCACTGCCAGGAAGAGAGCCTGATCCGGAATAGGCACCCTTTCTGATAACTGGCATGCCGAGGTGCTTATATAAATCGTCTAAATGCATCAGACTTCCATTCGTTAAGTTACCCAAAAAGATCACCACGATGTTTTTTTGAAAATCACGCACATAGATGTGTCTGAAGCCATGCCACCAGCCAGTGTGATAAACCACTTTTCTGCCATTTTCCCCATC
Source organism: Pedobacter steynii (assembly GCF_001721645.1). Classification (NCBI taxonomy): domain Bacteria; kingdom Pseudomonadati; phylum Bacteroidota; class Sphingobacteriia; order Sphingobacteriales; family Sphingobacteriaceae; genus Pedobacter; species Pedobacter steynii. The sequence goes on from NZ_CP017141.1 coordinate 2,589,171, forward strand.
AAACATTCTCCAGCCGTAACCATAGTTGAAGTGTCCGTTGATTGCTTTATTATGCCCTTTATATGCAGAGTCTAAACTTTCTTTCTTTAAAAGACGGCCATTTTTAAGCGCCTTGTCATACAGAACAAGGTCATGCAGTGTACTGTAAATTCCTTTATCACCAACAGGGCCGTCCAGAAAGTTCTGAACTACTGAATATCTCCAGGTGCGGTCATGGCCAATTACATCAACCGGAATCTTGGGATAAACCGTTGTAGAGTATACATGTGTGTGTTTCATTCCCGAAGGTTTGAAAATATTTTCCATCATATAATCTGCATAGGGTTTGCCAGTTACCTTTTCTATAATGGCAGCCAATACCATATAGTTAGAGTTGTTGTAGTGAAAGCGGGTATCCGGTTTGGCATAGCGATTTGGCTTATGTTCTGCAATGAGGTTCATGACATCGTTATTGCTCATAGGCTTTTTCTTGTCCTTCCATATGCCGTCAGTGAAATAAACATAGTTCATCATTCCACTGCGGTGCGTGAGGAGTAATTTTATATTAATCCCCTCGTACGGGAAATTAGGATAGAATTTTTTCACATCATCCGTTAAATGTAGTTTTCCCTGTTCTATCAGTTGCATAATTGCAGTTCCGGTAAAAGTTTTAGTTACGGAGGCAAGTTCAAACTCAGAGTTTATTTTCAGGCTATCGCGGTGTAGATAATCGGCCCAGCCAATGGCCTTCTCGTAAAGAATTTTACCATCTTTTGCAACAAGCATATTCCCATTGAAGCCATATTTTTTATGTAAATTATCTACAAAGTTGGCGATGAATTTGTCGCCTTTGGCTGGATTGTAAACCAATAGAAGGCTGTCAGCTTTGTCATCTTCTGCAGTTCGTTCCTTACTCGGAATGGAGTGAGCTGCATTTTTCTTTGAATTGGAGCAGGCAAAAAATAAAAAAGTGGCCATTGAAGCCACGGCTAAGATATTACGATAAGTCATGTATAAATAAGATACTTTTAAACGCCCGAAAAATAAGGAATATTAAGGCTTTAAACGCAAAAGAGTTTTAAACATTGTTAGATTATAAGCTTTGTTTTCAGAATGTTTTGTTTTTTAGCTCAGGTAATCCTGCAGATCCATTTTTCAGTAGCCTCGAGCCATGGGTAATTCATATCCGAAATGCATTTTTTCGCTTTTTCTGAACTGTATTAAACATCTGACAATAATGCCCCTTTTAAAAGTATAAAAAACCTAAATTTGCGAAATAAAATATTTAACACTATGAATTTTAGAACCGAACACGATACCATGGGTGAAGTGCAGGTACCTGCCGATAAATATTGGGGGGCTCAGACTGAACGTTCACGTAATAATTTTAAAATAGGGCCAGAGGCATCTATGCCAAAGGAGATCATACACGCTTTTGGTTACCTTAAAAAAGCCGCGGCATTGGCGAATACAGAATTAGGTGTCCTGACTGCTGAAAAAGCAGCTTTAATTGCAAAAGCCTGTGATGAAGTGATTGCTGGTACTCTAGATGAACAATTCCCTCTGGTAATCTGGCAAACAGGCTCAGGAACGCAAAGCAACATGAATGCAAATGAGGTGATTGCCTACCGGGCCCATGTTTTAAATGGTGGTGATCTTGCTGATGAAAAAAAAGTGTTGCATCCGAATGATGATGTGAACAAATCTCAGTCTTCTAATGATACTTATCCTACGGCAATGCATATTGCAGCTTATAAGCAGGCTGTAGAAATTACCATTCCGGGGTTAGAGAAACTGCGCAATACTTTAGAAAAAAAAGTAGCTGAATTCGGTAATATCGTAAAAACAGGACGGACACATTTTATGGACGCCACTCCGCTTACTTTAGGTCAGGAGTTTTCCGGGTATGTTCAACAAATTGACAATAGCATCAGGGCTATAAAAAATGCATTGGTGATGATCAGTGAGCTTGCTCTTGGAGGCACTGCTGTTGGTACTGGATTAAATACACCGAAGGGATATGATATATTAGTTGCTAAGAAAATAGCTGAATTAACCGGCCTTCCTTTTGTAACTGCCCCAAATAAGTTTGAGGCCCTTGCTGCGCACGATGCGATGGTAGAGCTTTCTGCTGCTTATAAACGAACAGCCGTTTCTTTGATGAAAGTGGCTAACGACATTAGAATGTTAAGTTCTGGCCCACGTTGTGGAATCGGTGAAATCATTATTCCTGATAATGAGCCTGGATCTTCTATTATGCCAGGTAAAGTTAATCCAACACAGCCGGAGGCATTGACAATGGTGTGTGCTCAGGTGATGGGTAACGATGTTACTGTTGGGATTGGTGGAAGCAATGGTCATTTTGAACTGAATGTTTTCAAACCCGTAATTGCCGCTAATGTGTTACAATCGGGTCGTTTGATTGGAGATGCCTGTGTTTCATTTAATGACAAATGTGCTGAAGGGATTTTGCCTAACCTTCCTGAAATTAAAAAACATTTAGAGAACTCTCTGATGTTAGTTACCGCATTAAATCCTCATGTAGGTTATGAGAACGCAGCGAAAATTGCTAAAAAAGCACATAAAGAAAATAAAACCCTGCGTGCTGCGGCAATTGAACTTGAATTGCTTACCGGAGAACAGTTCGATGAATGGGTTCGTCCGGAAGATATGGTTGGCAGTTTAAAATAATTTAATAAAAATACCCGATATGTGGAGATTGATAGGTTCTCTTTTACTCATTTCCGGCTTGTTTGCATCATGCAGCAGGTTACCTAATGTACAAGGGAAAGGTGAGGCTTTTTTACAGGGTGTTTGGAATCAGGATAGTATCCCGAATGCGGGGAAGTTGCTAAGTTATACCCAACATAAATTTAAGTTCACGTGTGATTCGTTCTACGTCGATTTAACGACGCATTCCAAGGTAAACTACTATCCTGATTCCTGTTTTAATAATGGCACCTGGAAGGAGTTTGCCAAAGGAGTATATGAGGTTCGTAATGACAGCCTGATTCTGGAAGGTACCTACACCAAAGCTAATTATAAGCAAAAGATTTCCGGATGCTATCAGATTGGAAGATATATTAAAAGTTTTTATATCAAGTCCTTTGAACCAACTAAGTTACTGCTCCAAAGCGCCAGTGACCAAAGGGAATGTAACCTCGTTTTGAAAGAGAAGGTTATTTGCGAGCCGAAAGAACTCTAAATCTGTTTCTAAAATATATACTAATGAAGATGAAATCAATCAACAGGTCATTAAAAGTTGCCTTAACCGTTATAATAATGGCTTATTTCCCCCTGACAGCGAATGCATGGGGAATGCTTGGCCATAGAATTGTTGGACAGATAGCAGAGAGCCATCTTACCAAAAAAGCGTTTAAAGGTGTAAAAAGCGTATTGGGCACAGAAAGCTTGGCCATGGCCAGTAATTGGGGTGATTTTATCAAATCGGATACAGCGTATAATTATTTGTATAACTGGCATTTTGTAAACCTTCCCGGCAGTATGGATCAGCAGGGCATTTTTAACTTCCTGGATGCTGAACAGGGACCCAATGTGTACAATAAAATCCCTGAGATGATATCTGTATTGAAGAACCCGCAAAGCACTGCTGATCAAAAGAAGCTGGCTATGCGCATGCTTGTCCATTTGGTTGGGGATTTAAACCAGCCTATGCATACTGCACGCAAAGAGGACCTTGGCGGAAATAAGGTGTATATTACCTGGTTCGGAGCAAAATCTAACCTACATAAGGTTTGGGATGAAGGGCTGATCGACTATCAGCAATTAAGTTATACCGAATACGCGGATGCCATTAATCATCCTTCAGATGATCAATTGACAAAATGGAAAAGCAGCTCTCTAAAGGATTTCGTTTATGGCTCTTATGAGGCTTGTAATAAGATTTATGAGAATACCAAACCTGAAGAAAAGTTAAGTTATAAATACAATTTTGATTTTATAGCGCTTTTAAACACACAGTTGTTAAAAGGAGGAATCTGTCTGGCCAATATCCTTAACGACATTTATAGCTAGTGCCAATGAAAATTTTGATGGTTTGTTTAGGCAATATTTGCCGCTCCCCTTTAGCGGAAGGAATCATGCGCCATTTGGTCGATCAGCAGGAATTAGGCTGGGAGATCGCCTCTGCAGGAACTGGAGACTGGCATGTAAACGAACCTGCTGATAAAAGAAGTATTTCGGTTGCTAGGCAGTTTGGTTATGATATCTCTAAACAAAGAGCAAAACATTTTAACCGGGATCATTTTGATGAATTTGACTTGATTTTGGTAATGGACCAAAATAATTTAAAGGATGTCCTTAAACTTGCCAGCGGGCAGGAACAACGTAATAAAGTATCGATGTTTCTTCCTGATGATCTTGAAGTCGCAGATCCTTATTTTGACGAACGCCTCTTTGAACCTGTATTTCTGCAAATCGAAGCGCGTTGTAAGCAACTGATAGATGAAATAAAAGCGAATAAATAAAGAAAACTATCTTAGATACTATGCAATTACCTAAATTATTTATGTTGATGCTCGGTTGCACTCCGCCACCACGTCGCATAGAACAACACGATATGCTCTTTTCCATTGCCGATTCGTTGAAAGATCTAAAACAAGAGATACTGGATTTTTGGCCTGAGGCCGGAGAAAAGATCCATGTAGATGCCTGGCGTGAGGTGACTGAAGTAGATGGCTATAAAATACAGGTTGTGCCGAAAGGAAGCATCTCTAATCAAATAAATAGCTTGTTTTTTATGAATCTGGGCGGTTATAAGCGCGGTGAGTTTGATGAACCCCATTACAAAATGCTGATTGTTGCTGCGGATAAAGCGGCTGCTATCCAGCAGGCTAAACAAACCGCATTCTATAAGCATACAGGTTTTGAAGGAGCAACTTCTCATATCGATGATAAATATGGGGTCGATGTAGATGATGCCTTTGAAATTGTAGATGTGCTTTCCGAGGACCTGAAACTTCAATATGACCTAAGGATTGAACTTGATGAAGAGCTAGTTAAAGATGAGATTCATCTCGGCTATTTAAAATTCAGTAAAATATAAAGAAAAAAGGACCAACCTTTTTAAATCCTGCACATCTGTACCGTTCTTACAGGAGGTATCAATGTGCAGGATTTTTAGCTTATTTTACATTCCGAATTCTTTATCTACATAATCTGATACCTTAGTGATTGCACCATCTATTGTATCACTTAAGATAGTAATGAATGATCCTGAGCGGGCGGTAGCAATAATATACTTCAGACAATCATCTCCACTATTGTTAATGATGATATCCATATCGGGTTTTACCTGACGAATGGATTCTATCTGTAAGTCAATTAACTCCTGTTGGTTACGGCCGCGCAGGTATTTTTCCTGACAAATAATGATTTTGTCAAACATCTGGGCAGCAATCTTTGCAGTCTCCCTGATATCAGAATCCCTTCTGTCTCCTGTAGCTGATATTACTCCGATATGTTCGGTTGCGTCAATGGTTTTTAAATAAGACTTGATGCCATTATATCCATCAGGATTATGTGCAAAGTCAACCATTATTTTAAACTCTTTGAATTTAAAAGTGTTCATCCTTCCTGGTGTTTGTGCGGCGGAAGGAATAAAGGTTTCCAGTGACATACGGATGTCTTCAATCTTGTAGCCCCAAAGAAAGGTTGCCAATGTAGCTGCGAGTACATTCTGAATCATGAAATCAACACTGCCACCAAAAGTTAGTGGAACATGGGTTACTTTTTCTACCCTGATTTTCCAGTCACCTTTTTTAATCGTGATATAACCATTTTCATAAATTGCCGCTATTCCTCCTTTTTTGCAATGCTCAACGATTATAGGGTTGTTCTCATCCATGCTAAAATAGGCGATATTACAATCAGCAGTAGCAGCAATTTTGATACAATATTTATTGTCGGCATTTAGTACTCCCCACCCACTTCTTTTTACAGCACCAATAACTACTCCTTTAACCCTGGTCAGGTCGTCAAGGGTATGGATGTCAGAGATACCTAAATGATCCTCCTGAATATTCGTGACCACGCCAATATCACATTTGTTGAAGCCCAGACCGGCCCTGAGAATTCCACCTCTTGCCGTTTCCAGAACAGCGAATTCTACTGTCGGGTCCCTGAGAATAAATTCTGCACTTACCGGGCCTGTGGTATCACCTTTCATCAGCATGGTATTCTGCACATAGATTCCGTCTGAGGTTGTAAATCCAACGCGGGTTCCGTTACTTTTAACAATATGAGCAATTAGCCTTGATGTCGTTGTCTTTCCATTGGTTCCGGTTACTGCGATTATGGGAATTATAGCCGATTTTCCAGGAGGATAAAGCATGTCGATTACTGGGGCAGCAACATTCCTTGGTAGGCCCTCGCTTGGAGCAAGGTGCATCCTAAATCCCGGCGCCGCATTTACTTCAAGTACAACACCCCCGTTTTCAGTTAGTGGCTGAGTCAGATTTTCAGCCATGATATCGATCCCGCATATGTCGAGTCCAATGACCCTGGAGATACGCTCACTAATGAATACATTTTGAGGGTGAACAAGATCAGTCACATCAATAGAGGTCCCGCCAGTACTTAAATTCGCTGTAGATTTGAGGTAAACAATTTCTCCCTGTGAAGGAACTGTTTCCAATGTGTATTCTTTCTTTGCAAGAAGATCTAGCGTGTCACGGTCGACGTTAATCTCTGTTAATACATTCTCATGACCATAGCCTCTTCTTGGATCTGTATTTTCTTTATCGATTAGTTCCTGAATGGTTAGCTGGCCGTTTCCTGTCACATGGGCAGGGACACGAAGTGCTGCTGCAACCATTTTATGGTCTATTACCAGGATTCTGAAGTCATAACCGCTGATGAAACGTTCAATGATAACTTTTCGTGAATAATTTTGTGCATATTCAAAAGCTTCTTTAGCTGCTTCATCAGTTTTTACGTTGATGGTTGCTCCCTTTCCATGATTTCCGTCAAGAGGTTTGAACACTAGCGGATAACCAACTTTTTTGATAGCATCAGCGAGATCATTAGGGTCGGATATGGTTACACCCTTAGCAACGGGAATAGCAGAGTCCTGAAGCAGCCTCTTGGTCTCATCCTTATTGCAGGCAATATCAACGGCTATAGAGTTTGTCTTTTCGGTCATGGTTGCACGGAAACGTACCTGATTTTTTCCGTATCCGAGCTGGACCAGTGAGCTTTTGTTCAATCTGATCCAGGGAATCTGTCTGGAGATTGCTTCGTCTACAATAGAACCGGTACTTGGTCCCAAACGTTCAAGTTCTCTCAACTCACGCATGCGGTGAATGTCATGCTCCAGGTCATAATCAGTTCCATTGATCAATGCTTCAGCAATCCTTACAGAAGCTTCAGCGGCATATAACCCTGCTTTCTCTTCGAGATAACTAAATACCACATTGTAAATGCCCTCAGTTTTGGTCTGACGGGTTCTGCCAAAGCCGGTATCCATTCCCGCAAGTGTTTGAATCTCCAGAGCAATGTGTTCAATTACATGTCCCATCCAGGTTCCTTCCTGGATCCTCATCAGAAATCCACCCGCTGTGCCTTTGGAGCACCGGTGCGTGTATAAACTGGGTATTAATTTTTCAATCCTTTCTGCAAATCCATCTATGACATTCGTCGGATTTTGCTCCATCTCCTCCAGGTCAAGGCGCATTTGAATTAACTTTTTTCTGTTTATAGACCATATGTTTGGTCCGCGTAGCACCTGTATGCCTAATATTTTCATTCTAGATTGGTTATTTTGTGTTGGTAGTGACCATATTATGGGAACTGTTTGTAGCTAATCTTATAAGGTCAATGGAGAGATTAAAGTATAAATATTTTTCGAAAGTTCCACTATTGGCCCGTTAAATGTTAGCAATATCTTTTAAACAAGGTATAGAGGGCTGAAGGGCTCATCAGAAAATTGTTAATAAGGCTGGAATATTAATAAATAATTCCGAGATATTAGGCTAATGCATATATATTTGGAATTATTGGAAATGTAAAGATTTAAGATGACTCCAAAGGGTAAACTAATAATTATAGGTGGTGCGATTAATACCGGAAGTTTTACAGAGACAACTTTCGGATTGCCCCAGAATATGAACTTTTTTGAAAGAGGTATTTTAAAGAAAATTACAACGGAATCATTAAAGGGAACTACTTCTCGTTTCGAAATCATTACTACAGCATCTCTTGTTCCGGAAAGGGTTGGAGAAGAATATATTAAAGCTTTCGTGCAACTGGATGTTCACGATGTAGGGGTGTTAAATATTCATAGTCGTGAGCAGGCAAATGCTGAAGAGAATTGCGATCGTATAAAGGCAGCCGATGTGATCATTTTTACCGGAGGGGATCAATTGCGCCTTTCTTCAATATTTGGCGGAACGGCCATTCATCAGATTCTTTTAGATAAATACCAGGACGAACCGGTAGTGATTGCGGGGACTTCCGCGGGAGCCGCTGCCAGCTCTAAAAATATGATCTATCAGGGTAGCAGTAAAGATGCCTTGTTGAAAGGTGAAGTTAAAATTACAGGTGGGTTAGGCTTTATCGACGGGGTGATTGTGGATACGCATTTTGTACAGCGTGGAAGAATAGGAAGGCTTTTATATGCTACAGCCAGTAATCCTGGTATACTCGGGATTGGTCTGGGAGAAGATACCGGTCTGTATATTTCCAATGGAAATACAATGGAGGCGATAGGTTCAGGAATGGTGATTCTTGTGGATGGTAGAAATATGGCGGATACGAATCTTACAGACGTAGATATGGGTCAACCAGTCTCAATTAACAATATGACGGTTCATGTGATGTGTGATGGAGATATTTATGACCTTATGGCCCATAAGCTGACCATTCATCATCCGAAAGTGGTTTCTATAGATTAATCAAAGATGAAAATAATTATTCATGGTGGTTTTTTTAGTGAGTCTGATACCAATCAGGAAACTAAAAAAGCAAAGCAGGATGCTTTATCTGCAATTGTGAGCCAGTCTCATCATTATTTACAAACGCATACCGCATTGGAGACTGTTATTTATGCTGTCAGTCTGCTGGAAGATGATGAGCTCTTTAATGCCGGCCTGGGTTCTCAGATTCAGAGTGACGGTAAGATTCGCTTAAGTGCTTCCCTGATGGATGGTAAAAGCCAGAAATTTAGTGGGGTCATTAATATTGAAAATGTAAAAAACCCGATTCAGGTAGCTGAAAAGCTGCAGAATTTCGACGATAAAGTTTTAAGTGGTGCCGGTGCCTTAAATTTTGCCCGTCAGCATGGTTTCGATTTTTTTAATCCGATTATTCCACAAAGACAAGAAGAGTACGAACAAAAGCTATTCCAATCCACCAGAACAGGTACCGTAGGATGTGTTGCGTTAGATGCTGAGGGAAACCTCGCCGCGGCAACTTCTACGGGTGGAAAAGGATTTGAAATTCCTTGCCGTGTGAGTGATTCTGCCACTGTTGCAGGAAACTTTGCAAATGAATATGCTGGAATTTCATGTACAGGAGTAGGAGAAGATATTGTAAGTACGGCTTTGGCATCCAAAATTGTTACCCGTGTTACAGATGGTTTTACGTTAAAAGAGGCGAGCGAAAAATCTTTTGCGGAGTTAAAAACTTTTGAGGGTTTTGCCGGAATCATCGGAATCTCTTCTAAAGGAGAGATTTACCATACTGACTCGCACCCCTATATGGTCTGGGCTGCTTTTGATGGTAGTTTACAGGTGTTTAACTAAATTTGTTATATCTTTATCGGATGAACAAAATTTGTTTAGTAATCATTTGCCTGTTGTTTTCAGGGAGGGCGATGACACAAACTAATACTTTTTTAACCCAAGACCCCCCGGTGACGGGCGGAGCGATCAACATTGTGACCTCCAGCCTGGAAGAAGCGGATGGAAATACCTATTTCGCTGAGGCCGTAAAAAATGAAAAACGAGGGGATTTGAACGATGCCCTTACGCTATTTGGTAAAGCCGCATTTGAATATAATAGCTCTAAACTCTTTGTACGTTATGGAGAAGCTTTATTGAGATTGGGAAATGTTCATTTTCTGATGAACCATTATGGAGAGGCAGAACAGGTGATTCTCAATGTTGCTTTGAAAAATTACTCGAGAATAGGAAGTAAAACCGGGCAAATGGAGTCTTACTATCAGTTGGGAAGGATTTATTTTGCCGCCAATAAGCTCACTCAGTCGCTGTGGTTTTATACGCAACAGGGAATTCTCGCGAAACAGGTAAATAATAATAACTCTTATATAGAATCTGTTCTGGGAATTGCGCAGGTTAAAATTAAGAAGAAGGAATATACCCTTGCTTTAAGGGATATCAAGAGAGCTGAATTATTAGCCAAATCATCAAATAGCAGTCAGTTTAAGAGTAAAATTAAGGAAGTAAAGGCACTAATCCCTTCTAAGCCAGTAGCGAAGAAATCCTGAAATGCACTTGTAAAATTATCCTATACCTGTTGATTTTTGTATAGGATTTTTAATTACTTTTGATAAGTTTACAGAAAAGAGACGGTAATATTACTGTCTCTTTTCTGTTTATTCGTGATATTGGTATCATATTAGTTGTGCATTACAAAATGGATTTTAAATTATTCAAAGAGATGTTAAAAAGAACATTACTGGTCACTTTTACCGCGGCTGTACTTGCGTGCCAGGCTTCCCCAAAGCCACAACAATTAGTGAAGGGGGTAAGCAATATTGTGCCGGACGAAAGGCAGTCTTTGGTTGTTAAAGAGGTTGTTGGACTGATCGAAAATTATAATTATAAAAAGATAAAACTCAACGATTCTATTTCTTCACTGATCCTGGATAAGTATATAAAGGACCTAGACCCTTACAAATATTATTTCCTGGCCTCTGATATTAAAGACTTTGAACAGTTTAGAAATACATTGGATGACGATTTTAGAAATGGGGATCTAAGTGCTCCGTTCTACATTTTTAACGTATATCTGAAAAGATATAATGAATGGCTGGCGTATACACTTACCCAGGTAAAATCCAAGTATGACTTTAATCAGGATGATACCTATGTGTTTGACCGGGAGAAAATGCCATGGATCACTTCTCCTGTGGAACTTAACGATGTCTGGAAGAAAAAGGTGAAGTATGACCTGGTTAACCTGAAAATTGCAGGAACAACTCCGGCAAAAAATGTGGAAACCCTGACTAAAAGATATGAAAATTTAAAATCACAAGCTGCAAAAGTTAATAATCAGGATGTATTCCAAACGATTATGGATGCCTTTACAGAGACGATTGATCCCCATACCAATTATTTTAATCCGGTAAATGCTCAGCAGTTTAATGAAGATATGGCACGTTCATTTGAGGGGATTGGTGCAAGGTTAAAACTGGAGAATGATATTCTTAAAATTGATGAAATTATTCCGGGTGGTCCAGCCTTCAAAAGTAAGCTGTTAAGCTCAGGAGATAGGATTGTAGGTGTTGCACAGGGTTCTGGTGAATTTGAAGACATCATCGGCTGGAGAATTGATAATTCTGTCTCTAAGATAAAAGGACCGAAAGGAACTAAGGTGAGATTGAAAATTATCCCGGTTGGACGTGAACTGTCGTCAAAACCTGTCATTATAGAATTGACCAGGGAGCGTATCGTAATGGAAGATCAATCGGCCAAAAAATCGGTAAAGACCATTCAGTCAGAGGGACAGTCTTATAAAATAGGAATCATCAGGGTTCCCGCCTTTTATGCAGATTTTAAAGCTGCAAATGCAGGAGATCCTAATTATAAAAGTACCACTCGAGATGTGAGGTTGTTGATTGATACTTTAAAAAACAAAGATAAAGTAGATGCTATTGTGATGGACTTACGTGCTAACGGCGGCGGTTCATTGGTAGAGGCGATCGATCTGACCGGATTATTCATTGATAAAGGACCCGTAGTACAGGTAAAAGATATTAAGAATAACATTGAAGTGAGCGAAGATACCAATTCAGGTGTTGCCTGGAGTGGGCCTTTTGGAGTGATGGTGGATCGTTTGAGCGCATCAGCTTCTGAAATTTTTGCAGGTGCAATTCAGGATTATGGACGAGGTATCGTTATGGGGACGCAGACCTATGGTAAAGGAACTGTTCAATCTTCAATAGATTTGAACAGACTGGTAAACCCATCTATTTTACAAAGAATAGCAGCGTTGGTAAGTAAGGATGCTAAAACAACTATTAAGACCGTTAATGGAAAAGAGGGGGCTCCTGTTCAATTGGGGCAGATCAACCTGACGATGGCTAAATTTTATCGCGTAACTGGAAGTAGTACCCAACATAAAGGGGTGATGCCTGATATTCAATTTCCTTCGCTTTATCCACTGAATAAAATAGGAGAAGACACAGAACCTTCTGCTTTACCTTGGGACGAGGTACAAAAATCTAATTTCAAGGTAGTTGCTGACCTTAACCCTTTAAAACCGGAATTACTGAAACTTCATGAAGCAAGGATGGCAAATTCTTTGGATTATAAAACATTAGAACAGGATATTGCTGATGTTAAAAAACGAGAAGGAGAGGTCTCTATCACTTTAAACGAAACAAAACTGAAAGCAGAGCGGGATAGTCTGGAGGCTAAATCTCTTGCCAGAATTAACCAGTTGAGGGTTTCGAAAGGATTGGCTCCAGTTAAAAAAGGAGATAAGATTAAGAAAGAAGAAACGTTCGACTTCATAGAGGATGAGAGCTTACAGATCATGGCAGATTTGATGAGGTTTACCAATCCAAATAAAGCCGAATTAGTGAAAGTGAAAGCCGGATTTAATTAGATAGAATTCAAATCTGAACGTTAACTTATTCCAAAAAAAGGGCACATCCATTAGGATGCGCCCTTTTTTTTAGGGGATTATTCTCCCGCCTGGTCTTTTCTGTTCTTTTGTATTTGCATGGCCATCATTTCTTTCATGGTCTTATTCATCCCCTCAGTAGAACCATCCAGAAAAACCACATTTCCATCGCTGTTTTCAGCGAAATGTTTAATCGATTCTGTCCACATGGTAAACAGGATTACAGAAATATCTAGATTTGCCTGTTCCATTTCCTGAGCAGCTTTAGTCATACCATGAGCAACTTCTGCACGAAATAAAGCAATTCCTTGTCCACGTAGCTGAGCTGCTTCTCTTTCTGCTGCCGCCGCAATTTTAATGGCGTTACCATCTGCTTCAGCTCCTTTTGTTTTAGTAATCAGTAGAGCCTGACCTTCATTTTCTGCGGCAGCTTTTAGATTGTTTGAGGCAACCACCCTGCTCATTGAACGCATGATTTCCTCATCAAAGGTGATGTCATTCAGTTGTAAATCCTGAAGGTGATATCCCCAGCTTTCCAGTACCTGATCAATCTGGTGTTTTACATGGTCAACAATTTCATTACGCTGCGCTAAAACGTTGGCCTGGCGCTGTGTTGCTACATATGCCCGGATAGATCCCTCAATGGTACGTATCAGGGCCTGCATCAGGTTGGTTTGATCGACAAATTTAAAAGCTACATTCTTGATGGTTTCCTCATCGTGATTAAGCACAGAATAAAGCAGCATAGCCTTAAAATAAACGTTCGCCTGGTCTTGCGTTACCGCCTGAAAAGAAAGTTCAACAGAGCGGTTCTGAATCGAAATTCTGGAATGAATGTTTTCAACCAGGGGAATCTTCAGGCTTAATCCGGGTCTTAATAGTCGCCGGTACTTGCCAAAAATGGTGATCACCGCGATGGTTCCCTGTTTTACAGTGACAAAAGAACTGATCAGAATAACCAGTGCAAAGAATACGAGAAGGTAAAATGTATAGTCCATAGAATTTTGTTTTAATGATTGGAATAACTCCTTCAAGATACGAACAATTCCATCTATTTTTTTTGTTCAATACGTCCCTCTTTCGAAAAATCAAGGCGGTGTCCGGGGAAGTCTGTGTCTGTAAGAAATTTTATTTTTTTAAAGGCACTGTAATTCTCATCTAAAGTCAGACGGTTTACTCTGTCCTGTTTTACTGAAACTACATCTGCATAAAGAAAATTTCCTTTTCCGTTTAGCTTAATCTGCAGTAATGGGGCAATTCCATTGGGCCCCTTCAGGCTGAACATTCCATAAGTACAGAAATTGCCGAGACTGTAGGCTATAAATTTATTTTTGTAAACTTCGACTGCCCTGGTTACATGAGGGCCATGGCCAATCACAATATCTGCTCCTGCATCGACTACTGAATGAGCGAACTGGTAAACATTACCCCTGTTTTCCTTATAAAAAATTTCATTTTTTCTTGGTACATGCTCAAATTTAGCCCCCTCACCACCGCCATGGAAAGAAACAATAACAATATCGACCTGCTTTTTTAGTCTTGTTACCAATGCTTTTGCACTGTCAATCTTATTGATTGAAACCGTGTTTTCATTGGGGGCAAAAGCACAGAAAGCATATTTTACACTATCTTTTTCAAAAATGGTAAAAGGATGAGACTGGAGGCCTGCATAATTGATCTGAAGAGAATCCAGAATTTCCGTGGTCCTTGTCCGTCCTTTTTTTCCAAAGTCACCTACATGATTGTTCGCGACACTCAGTAGGTTAAAGCCTGCTTTTTTGAAAATACCTGCATACCTTTCCGGCATTCTGAAAGCGAAACAGCTGTTGCTGTTAGGATCGCTGCACTTGGTAGATTTCCCATTGTCCAGTAAGCAGCCCTCAAGGTTTCCAAAAATGATATCTCCTTTCAAAAAATTATCTACCTCTTTGAAACTATTGACCGCATCATCGGCAGGGAGGTTTGCTTTGTCGGGGAAGGCTGATCCGAGCATCATATCGCCGACAGCAGTAATAGAAATGGTATCTGTAATGGAAAGCGTATCTCTTTTTATGGAGATCTGGATGCTGTCTTTTTTTATTTGCTGAGGAACGCTTGCGCTATTTCCCTGACAGCTAAACATAAATACAACCGATGAGAGGGTCAGAGCAATGGTGTTGGAGAATTTCATTGATTTAGAGGTAGTGTTTTATCATAAAAAAAGTCCTCCCAGAGATTTAGGAGGACTCAATATATATTTTTGTATGCTGAGGTTACTCCTCAATCAGGTCATTTTTTACAGGGTCTAAAATTCTGCCACCCTTATAAAAATACCTGGAATAATAAGGTTCGTTTAAATTGCTGATCACCACTCCGCGACTGGAGGATGCATGAGCGAAGCGGTTATCACCCAGATAAATGCCAATATGCGTAATGCTACGGCTTTTGATCTTAAAGAATACCAGGTCTCCTTCTTTTAACTCATCTTTTGGCAATGGGTCTACCATGCTAAAGATGTCACGTGAATTGCGGAGTATAGTGGTGTTGAAAACTTTATCGTAAATGGCTTTTGTGAAAGCAGAACAATCAATGCCTCTTTTGGTATTTCCTCCAAATCGGTAAGGAGTTCCAATCCATTCATAAATGAATTTGTAGAGTTTTATATTAGACGTTGCATCTACCGCAACACCCATTACCTGAGAAAAATATTGGGAAGCTAAATTATCAGGGTCTTCTAATTTATTGGTTTCTTTTGTTTTTGTCTGTGCTTGAGCTGCAGAAAGGCTGCACACGACAATGAGGGTAGAAAACAAAAATTTTTTTATCATACTATTAAGTTTGGGTAATAGACACTTACACTTAAACGTACACCACTGGGGCTTATTGTCCGGTGCCAAAACTATGTATTTTACAAATGTTATCCAAATGTAAAATGTTTAAATCTAAAAGTTATCCACATTATATGTAACCTTAGTGTTCATTTTACATGTATTTCTTCTATATGTTGCAATAAAAAAGTAGATTTGCTCTTGTAAATAAAAACCAATACCCAAAAATGAGTGCAGTAGAAATTAATAAAGATACCTATCTGAAGTGGTTTGAGTCGATGTTGCTGATGCGCAAGTTCGAAGAAAAAACAGGTCAATTGTACGGACAACAGAAAATCCGTGGTTTTTGTCACCTATACATAGGTCAGGAAGCTGTGGTAGCAGGAGCTATTTCGGCACTACAACCAGAAGATTCTATGATCACTGCCTACCGCGATCATGCACATGCTTTAGCAAAAGGTGTGAGTGCAAACAGCATTATGGCAGAGATGTATGGTAAAGCTACCGGATGTTCTAAAGGAAAAGGTGGTTCTATGCACATGTTTAGCAAAGAACATAACTTTTACGGTGGACATGGTATCGTTGGTGGACAAATTCCATTAGGAGCAGGTATCGCTTTCGCTGAGAAATATAAAGGCACTAAAAATGTAAACGTTTGTTACATGGGTGACGGCGCTGTTCGTCAGGGTGCTTTAAACGAAGCCTTTAACATGGCGATGTTATGGAAATTACCTGTCATCTTTGTTTGTGAAAACAACGGTTATGCAATGGGAACCTCTGTGGAGCGTACTACAAACATGACTGATATATATAAAATAGGTTTAGGTTTTGATATGCCATGTGCACCGGTAGACGGAATGGATCCTGTTGCAGTTCACACTGCAATGGATGAAGCTGCTCAACGTGCAAGAAATGGCGATGGACCTACATTCTTAGAGATCAGAACTTACCGTTACCGCGGCCACTCGATGTCTGATCCTGCAAAATATCGTTCTAAAGACGAATTGGAATCTTACAAAACCAAAGATCCTATTGAAGCGGTTAGAGAAACGATCCTTCAGGAAAAATATGCTGATCAGGCCTGGATCGAAGAGATCGAAGCAAAAGTGAAACAAATTGTTGATGATGCTGTTAAATTTGCAGAGGAGTCACCTTGGCCGGAAGCATCAGAATTGTATCAGGATGTTTATGTACAACAGGATTATCCTTACGTACAAGATTAATTTAGAACGCATTTCATTTAATAATATAGAATGGCTGAAATAGTTAGAATGCCCAAAATGAGCGACACCATGACTGAAGGTGTGATGGCGAAGTGGCATAAAAAAGTTGGCGATAAAGTTAAAAGTGGCGATGTAATGGCCGAAGTGGAAACCGATAAGGCAACCATGGATTTAGAGTCATATTGGGATGGTACCGTTTTGTACATTGGTGTAGAAGAAGGTAAAGCTGTTCCTGTTGATGCGGTGATTGCTGTCATAGGTAAAGAAGGCGAAGATTATAAAGCAGCGTTGGATGCTGAAGGTGCTGCGGCCCCATCAGCTGAAGCGAAGCCGGCAACGGATGCCGCTCCTGCAGAAAAACCTGCTGAAGATAAAAAAGAAACACCTGCTGGTATTACGGATGCGGATTTAGAAAAAATGGGTGTTACTGTAGTAAGAATGCCTTTGCTAAGTGATACGATGACTGAAGGCGTGATCGCTGAGTGGCATAAAAAAGTTGGTGACAAAATTAAGAACGATGATATTCTTGCCGATGTGGAAACCGATAAGGCGACTATGGAGGTTATGGGATACGCAGACGGAACTTTATTACATATTGGTGTTGAAAAAGGTGCAGCAGCTAAAGTGAACGGAATTATCGCGATTGTTGGTCCTGAAGGGACTGATATCAGTGGTATTCTTGCGCAAGGCGATGCTCCGGCAAAACCTGCAGCAGATAAAAAAGCAGATGCTCCGGTAGCAGAAAGCGCTCCGTCTGTAACAGCAGAAGCCGCGACTGAAGGTTCAGATCGCGTAAAAGCATCTCCTCTGGCAAAGAGAATTGCGAAAGACAAAGGTATTGACCTTGCTCAGGTAGCAGGCAGTGCTGATGGCGGACGTATCATCAAAAAAGACATTGAAAACTTCAAGCCAGCTGCAGCAGCGCCTGCACCGGCAGAGACAACTTCTGCAGCTCCTGCAGAAAAACAAGCTCAGGTAAGTATTCCTCAGTTTATCGGCGAAGAGAAATATACAGAGAAACCGGTTACTCAGATGCGTAAAGTAATTGCTAAACGTTTATCTGAAAGCCTATTTACAGCGCCGCATTTCTATTTAACAATGGCTATTGATATGGATGGTGCAATTGCTGCACGTACTAAGATCAATGAATATGCGCCTGTTAAAATCTCTTTCAATGATATGGTCTTAAAAGCAGTTGCGATTGCTTTAAAACAACATCCTAATGTTAACTCTTCGTGGTTGGGCGATAAAATCCGTTACAATGAGCATGTAAACATTGGTGTAGCAGTAGCTGTTGAAGATGGTCTATTGGTTCCTGTAGTTCGTTTTGCAGACGGTAAATCACTATCTCATATCTCTGCGGAAGTAAAAGATTTTGCACAACGTGCTAAAGCGAAAAAATTACAACCTGCTGATTGGGAAGGTTCGACTTTCACTATCTCTAACTTAGGAATGTTTGGAATTGATGAATTTACAGCGATCATTAACCCACCTGATGCCTGTATCCTTGCAATTGGAGGAATCTCTCAGGTTCCAGTGGTTAAAAACGGTGCAGTAGTTCCAGGGAATGTCATGAAAGTAACCTTAAGTTGTGATCACCGCGTGGTGGATGGTGCAACAGGATCTGCTTTCTTACAGACACTAAAAGCATTGTTAGAAGAACCAGTAAGGTTATTGGTTTAAAATATTTAAATAATCTGAAAAGCTGCCTCGGCAGCTTTTTTTATGCCTGTTACTTTTTGTACTTTTGTCGCTATGTCGAATATTAAACCTTCTCTAGTTAAAGGAACCCGTGATTTTTCACCTCAGGAAATGGTCAAACGCAATTATATTTTTGATACTATAAAAACGGTATTTAAAAAATATGGATATGCGGAAATACAAACCCCAACGATGGAAAACCTGAGTACTTTAACAGGTAAATACGGAGATGAAGGAGATAAACTGATCTTTAAGATTTTAAACAGCGGGGATTTCCTTTCTAAAGTAAATCCGGAATTGCTGGCCAATGCCAACTCCCAAAAATTGATTTCATCAATTAGTGAGAAAGCATTAAGATATGATTTAACTGTGCCTTTTGCCCGTTACGTGGTGATGCACCAGAATGAAATTTCCCTGCCTTTTAAGCGCTTCCAGGTTCAGCCTGTGTGGAGAGCTGACCGGCCACAGAAAGGTCGCTACAGAGAGTTCTATCAGTGTGATGTGGATGTAGTAGGATCAGATAGCTTATTGAATGAAGCAGAATTTGTATTGATCTATCAGGAAGCCCTGAGTAATCTTGGTCTGAAAGATTTTACCATCAAGCTGAACAACCGTAAAATATTATCGGGAATTGCTGAAATTATCGGTAAGCCAGAGTTGATCATAGACATGACTGTTGCGATTGATAAACTGGATAAAATTGGTTTGGATGGCGTAAGTAAAGAACTCCTTGAGCGTGGATTTACAGAAGCGGACCTGGAGAAATTAAAACCGGTAATTTTATTGCAGGGAAGTAATGAAGAGAAATTGCATAGCCTTCGTGCCGTTCTTGCAGATTCAGCGACCGGAATGAATGGCATTGCAGAGATTGAAACGGTTTTCAGATATATAAAAGGATTACTACAGGCTAACCCGGAACTTAATCCGGATTTAGAGTTAGACATAACCCTTGCCCGTGGTTTAAATTATTATACTGGTTGTATTTTTGAAGTGAAAACCAATGAAGCTGCAATGGGAAGTATTGGAGGAGGTGGTCGTTACGATGACCTGACTGGAATGTTTGGCCTGAAAGGATTAACTGGAGTTGGCATTTCTTTTGGTGCCGACCGGATTTACGATGTATTGTTGGAATTAAACCTTTTCCCTGAATCTGTAGCAGCAGGAACAAAAGTTCTGATCAGTAATTTTGATGAAGGTGCAGAAATATATGCCCTGCCAATCGTCCAGCAATTGAGGAATGCAAATATCGCAGCTGAGTTATATCCTAGTGCAGCAAAGCTTAAAAAACAAATGAGTTATGCAGATGCCAAGAACATTCCATACGTCATTCTGATTGGAAGCGAAGAAATGCAAAATGGGGAACTGACTTTAAAAGATATGCATAGTGGGCAACAGGATAAATTATCCCTGGAAGCCATTATTGAAAGAATTAAGGATTAATCTTTGGATAATTCTTTCTCCATATAAGCAGCCAGTTTTGTGCTGGCTTGCTTTCTTACCTTATTTTTGAGAAATGAGGTCCATCCTAATAATAATCCGGTTAATCCCAGGGACTGTTTTGACCAGTTATAGAAGTTGAAATGATCAGTATGTCTAATGATTTTGCCATTTTCAATAATAAAGCTGGCGTCAATCCGATTCAACACTTTTCTACCAGTTGCAGAAAAGGTATAATAAGCGTCCCAGTGAGCCCTTACGCCCTGTTCCTCTGCTCTGATATCACTAAAGTCGATGCGCATATCTTTCCCACCTTTTATCAACATTGCCCACATTGCACATACTTCTTTTGCATTTAGATTTACAAAAGCTTCGTCGCTAAATGTGGCCTGGTCACTATAGCATTCCTGCATAGTGGCCACATCTTTGTTCTGAAAAGCAGTATAGAATTTGGTAATGAGCGCTTCGTTGGCATTCATATCGTTTTATTAATTTGAGTTAAGATACGAATTTCCGGGGAACAGCTTACCAGATTAATAAACCTTCCCTGCAAGAATCCCCTCAATTCTGTCCAGAAGATCATCAATGTCGAAAGGCTTGGCCAGGAAACCATTAGGCTTGAACGCACCATGTTGGATATTCTCTTCAGTATACCTTGCTGAGATCATCAGTACGGGGATGTCTGCGGTGCTGGCTTCAGACCTCAATTGGGTTAGCAGTTCCCTGCCATCCCCATCAGGAAGCATAATGTCCATGATGACCAGATCAGGCTTAAGTTGTTCAATATGCATCATCATATCTACACTTTTATTCAGACCTGTTACCTTATAAGCTTCACTTTGTAAAATTAGGGTGATGACATCAAGGATGGCATGATTGTCTTCAATGACAAGTATGTTTTTGTAAATCTTAGAGCTATTTGCCAAAATCGGAATGTGTTTTAGGAATACAAATATATTTAACAAGATTGATTTGTTTATATATTATTTGATTTTTATAAACAGAGTTCTGTAAATAGCCTGCTACAGAGCAATAAAAATGCTAAGCAAAAAAAATGAACTAAAATGAAACCTTTTGCTTATTAACCCGTCTTATGTATAAGTTTTAGGTTAAAAAAAAAGGTGCAATTGTGGCGATTGTGCCTTTTTTATTTGCAGCAATATTTTACTGAAGATGCGGCTGAAAACTGTCTGTATTGACCAGCGCTTTTAGCTCTTGCAGAATTGTATATAGACCAAAATTGGTACGGTTTACGTAAATGAAATGTTTAACTCCTCTGGCTTGCTTAAATTCAGGCATAGTGGCTACTTTCTCTGCATACGCATACAACTGTTCAAAGAATTCAGGTTTACTGAAATCAAATGTTTTGCTGGTGTATGGACGGGCAAATAATTCAATCATTTCCCGGTATGCTTTGTAGTAAAATTCTATTTGACTTTCTGTATCGTCTTTGTGAATCATGTCGAGTTGACGGAAAGCCGCAATGGTTTTAGCCTTGTCTTTAATTACATCTGTCGAAATCAGCGAGAAGAAAGGATGATAGAAATCATCTGGCATCTCTTTAATACAACCAAAATCTATGACACCCAGTTTTTCATCAGGAGTAATCATAAAATTACCTGGATGGGGATCCGCGTGTACGGCCCTGAGCTCATGCTGCTGAAAATTATAGAAATCCCATAAAGCCTGCCCGATTTTATTCCGAAGTTCCTGTGATGGGTTTGTTTTTAAAAACTCTTTTAGGTGCATCCCTTCAATCCAGTCCATCGTAATGATTCGTTTTCCGGATAGCGCTGGATAGTATTTTGGAAACACAACATTGTTCAGGTGTCTGCAAGCTTCAGAGAATTTGATAGATCTCTTCACTTCGAGTTCATAATCTGTCTCTTCAAGTAGTCTTTCTTCTACTTCTTTGATATAGATATTAAGGTCTTTTTCATTCATCCCCAGTAATCTGAAAGCAAAGGGCTTTACCAGTTTCAGATCTGAAGAGATGCTGTCACCAACTCCTGGATATTGTATTTTAACAGCCAGGGTCGTTCCATTTAACTCTGCCTGATGTACCTGTCCGATCGAGGCGGCATTACTCGAATGAATGTTAAAATTATCATAGATCTGATCAGGAGTTTTTCCGAAATTTTTGCTGAAAGTTCTGACAATCAGCGGGCCGGAAAGAGGAGGTGCATTATATTGAGATTGTGTAAACTTGTCGACATAAGATTTGGGGAGTATGTTCTTGTCCATACTCAACATCTGTGCAATCTTTAAAGCACTGCCTTTAAGCTCACTGAGCGATTTATAAATGTCAGTTGCATTGTCTTCGTTTAGCTCGTCTCTACTCAGACCAGGATTGAATAGCTTTTTCGAATAATGTTTGATGTAATTTCCGCCGATCTGAATTCCTGTTTTTACAAATTTCGCTGATCTCTGTCCCTTTGTTACGGGAATGCTTTCCTGCTCTTTCATGAATATTAAAGCCCCATCTTTTCTTTGAATTTACCATTTCTGGAAAGAAATTTTCCGTAATCCAGCAGGTTGTCCAGTGGAGAGCGCTCAAAAAGGTCAAAGGTTACGTTGATGCCTTTTTCAATAGCCTCATCTGTTTTCTCGAATCCGGAGCTATCGTCATTTATCCAGAAATTCAGAATAAAACCAAACTGAATCCATACGGCATCTTTGTATCTTTTGCTCAAAAATTTACGGTCGGCAAGTTCTCCATTGTCTAGGCCTTCATTGATGATTTGTTCCGCGAAATTTTCAAAAATGGGTTTTACACCTGATAAAACATCTGGGGTACTGAATTTATTGTTAGTAGACTTTAACGTATAAATGATGAAACTCCTTTGTTTTTTTAAGACCTCTACATAGCTGTAGAAGAAGGCAAGGATCCGCTCGCGGGAGGAATACTGACTCCAGACTTCCTGGTCCTCGATAGTATTAATGGTCTCTAGGGTGAGCTCAACCCAGATGTTCTTTTCAATGCTCTCAAATGAGGCATAAGACTCATAGAAATCAGCTTCTGAAATTTTTAACTTCTTAACGAAACTGTATACTGATTTTGGTTTTTCATCATTGCTAAGTACGTAGTCGATGTACGCATTCTTAATTTGCTGAGCCGTTGCCATTCCTTTTTATTTTAATAATAAACGTTAAAGCGGTCTGCTTAGTTTTGCAGACCGCTCAATTTAGCTTATTATTCCATCATAATTTTGTAATAAAAACAATAACGGAGCAACGGGAATTCTTAAAGACCTAACCTGTGTTGACGTAAAGTATCTTTGGCGATATCATATCCGGCGTCCGCATGTCTGATTACACCCATTGCCGGGTCATTGTGTAAAACTCGTTTGATCCTGACAGCTGCATCATCGGTCCCATCAGCAACGATCACCATTCCTGCATGGATAGAATAACCTATTCCAACACCGCCACCATGGTGTAAAGAAACCCAACTGGCACCACCAGCGGTATTAATCAACGCATTTAGAATCGGCCAGTCAGCTACTGCATCAGAGCCATCTAGCATGGCTTCGGTCTCTCTGTTTGGCGAGGCTACTGAGCCGGTATCAAGGTGATCCCTTCCAATTACTATAGGTGCTTTTACTTTACCTTCCGCTACCAGTTTATTGAATGCCAATCCGGCTTTCTCTCTTTCTCCCTGACCAAGCCAGCAAATACGTGCGGGCAGGCCCTGGAATGCAATGCGTTCCTGAGCCATAGTGATCCATTGTTTCAGACTTTCATTCTCTGGAAAAAGTTCCAAAATCAGTTTATCCGTTTCATAGATGTCCTGTGGGTCGCCACTTAGTGCAGCCCAGCGGAAAGGCCCCTTTCCTTCACAAAATAGCGGACGAATATAAGCGGGTACAAAACCAGGAAAATCGAAGGCATTTTCAACCCCTACTTCCAACGCTCTTCCGCGAAGGTTATTTCCGTAGTCAAAAGTGATCGCACCACGTTTTTGCAGCTCCAGCATTTGTCGTACATGTTTTGCCATTGTTGCGTACGACTGTTTTACATATTCTTCCGGATTTTCAATACGTAGTTTCGCTGCTTCAGCAACACTAAGTCCTTCAGGGAAATAACCAATTAATGGATCATGTGCAGAAGTCTGGTCAGTTAATGTATCAGGAATGATATTTCGGTCTATCAATCGCTGTAACAATTCTACGGCATTACAAACCACGCCAATAGAAATGGCTTTCCCGTCTTTTTTATATTGTAAGGCTTTATCAATAGCTGTATCGATATCATGTTCAATCTCATCAATGTAACGGGTTTCCAGCCGCTTTTGAATGCGCCATTCTTCCACATCAGCAGCAAGACAAACACCCTGGTTCATGGTGATGGCTAGCGGCTGTGCTCCACCCATTCCTCCTAATCCGGCCGTCACATTCAATGTGCCTTTCAGGTTACGCTGAAAATGTTTGCGCGCCAGAGCAGCATAAGTCTCATAGGTGCCCTGTACGATTCCCTGCGAACCGATATAAATCCATGATCCGGCCGTCATCTGACCATACATCATCAATCCTTTATCTTCCAGTTCATCAAAATGCTGCTGAGTTGCCCATTTTGGGACTAACTGGGAATTGGATATTAAAACCCTTGGAGCGTCTTTATGCGTTGGTAATATACCCACTGGCTTTCCAGATTGGATCAGTAAGGTTTCGGTATCTTCTAAATTTTGTAGTGCTTTTACAATCAGGGCTAAAGCTTCCTTGTTTCTGGCAGCTTTACCGCGACCACCATAAACGATCAGGTCTTCCGGACGTTCAGCTACTTCAGGATCAAGGTTATTTAACAGCATTCGTAACGCCGCCTCCTGTACCCATCCTTTACAGGTCAATGTATTTCCGGTTGGGGTTTGTTTTTTACTTAAGTCTAAACTAATATCCATATTTGCAGTCATATAAGGGCAATGTTATAAAACAAATGTATGTATTTATACGAAATTGAGTATTTTTAGCCTTCAAAATTGAAAAAGAACAGGCAACATATCCACCAGATTATATCCATTGTTTTGCTGTGGGTGTTTGCTGTTGCATTGATTCCTTTTGGCGCTTTACATCACCATGAAGAGGAAGTTCAATGTGTGAAACACCAGAAAACCTGTAGTCATAAACTACATGTCAGCAATCATACCGATAACTGTCTGATCTGTGCAGCACATTTTGAAAAAAACTACCTTCATCAGTACACTCATTTTCAGGTGTTCCTGGAGATGAGAACGATATCCAAAGACTACGCTACTGCCAGCGGTTCTTATACGGAGCTTATTGGTTCTTCCCTCCGCGGCCCCCCTGTTGTGTAATATTATCTTTCTTTTTATAATTTCCAGGCAATGTAAATCCGTGTACAATGATACGCGCATTTTGTTTCGTCAGGAGAGCTGATTCTATTCAGCGATTTTCTTTTTATACACAACAGAACATTGGCGAGGGCCAATAAATAAAAACACACATGAAAAAGATACATCTTGTATTAATTGTCTTGCTATATACTTTTTTTTCTGCCAATAGTTTTGCGGCAGAATTGTCAGAAGTTAAGGGTAAAATTACCGATGCCAGCACTCAGGAACCTTTGGCTGGCGCCACAGTATACATCAGCGATTTAAAAGCGGTAACGACCACTAATAGCAACGGAGAGTTTACCTTAAAAAACATTCCTTCAAAGGGAAGATTTTTAATGGAGGTCCGTTTTATAGGTTATAAAACTTATTCAAAAATGGTAGATCTGGCTACCATCAATACCTTAAATGTTCCTATGGAGCCTTCGGTTATCGAAAGTGCAGAAGTGGTGATCACCGGCTCTCCTTTTAGTTCCAACAATAAAACAAACAGTTTGTCAGTAGTAACCGTTGGCAAAGATAAACTGGCTCAGGCCGGAGGGACGAATCTGGTTGATGCGATTTCCAGAATTCCTGGTGTTTCGCAGGTGAGTACAGGCGGAGCAATCTCTAAGCCCACTATCCGGGGATTAGGCTATAACAGGGTATTAACCATGGTAGACGGTGCCAGAGAAGAGGCGCAACAATGGGGTGATGAACACGGAATTGAGGTAGACCAGTTTTCTGCAGCACGGGTGGAGATCCTGAAAGGACCAGCCAGTTTGCTTTATGGATCTGACGCATTGGGAGGAGTGATTAATATTATTGATGACCTTGTTCCTCCGCCGGGGGTATTCAACGGAGATTTTACGACTTCTTATAGTACCAATAATGGACTTAGTGCGTCTTCTTTGATGCTTCAGGGCAATGATAACGGATTTGTATATCGTGGGCGTGCTTCTTATAAGAACGCTTATGGTTTTGGTTATAAAAATACTACGGTCCCGAATTCAGGATTTAATGAGTTTAATCTGAATGGAATGGTTGGGCTAAATAAAAGCTGGGGATATTCTCACCTGACTTTCTCCCGTTTTCATACCAATATTGGCCTGGTGGAAGATGGGCCAAACGAGCAGGGAAATTTCCTGAATGAGAATGGAGAGGTGATTACAAAATCTGAAGCACAGGAAAGAAGATTAGGTTTACCTTTTCAGAACATCAATCACTACCGTGCAGCATTGAACAGTAATTTTATTTTGGGTAACGGACAGCTGAAAACTACTTTCGCCTTTCAAAGAAATATGAGAAAGGAATTTGAAGAAAGTGCAACTGAACCGGGCTTGAATTTAAACCTGAACTCTTATACCTATGATGTAAAGTATTATTTTCCTAATGCGGGCAAATGGGAACCTGCAATTGGTGTTCAGGGCATGTACCAGAAGAATGTCAATAAGGGCGATGAATTCCTGATTCCTGATTACAATAGCAATAATATTGGAGCTTTTGCATACCTGAAACGGAACTTTGAAAAAGGAGCGATCAATATTGGTGCCCGTTATGATTATAAAAAAATAAACGGAGAAGACCTATCTATAGATGGGGAACAGGTATTTAATCGCTTTGATAATAAGTTCTCTAATATTTCCGGTTCTATCGGTTTTGCTTATGAGGTAGCCAAAAATCTCGTGTTGAAAGGAAATGCCGGATCGGGGTTCAGGGCACCAAATATTGCTGAACTTGCCGCAAATGGTCGTCATGAAGGGACTTTTAGGTATGAAATTGGAAATAGTAAACTGAAGCAGGAAACCAGCTTACAGTTTGATCTTGGCCTGGAGTATACGGCAAAATCTGTAACGTTTGGCCTGAATGCTTATGCCAACAGAATCTTTAACTACATCTATCCGGGGAATTTCAATAAGGAAACTAAAGAGTTGACCAACGAAGCAGGAGAAATAGAAATTTTACCTGTCTATCGTTTTGTACAGACAAAAGCAGACCTGATTGGTGGTGAAGCATCTATGGATTTTCACCTGGTGAAATCGCTTCACTTTGAAAATTCATTTGCTTATGTCAGAGGAATTAACCGCTCTGATGATTCTCCATTGCCATTCATTCCGGCGGCATCTATTAATAATGAGCTGCGCTTTGAACCAGGCATAAAAGGGCTTGACGGAACTTATATTAAAGTTGGTGTTAGTAATGTATTAAAACAGGCTCGCTTTGATAGCTTTGAAACACAAACCGATGGTTATACTTTGCTAGATGCAGGTATAGGAACATCAATCAAGACGGGAAAAGGAAAACTGAATCTATGGGTAACTGGACAGAATCTGTTGGATAAAAAATATTACAATCACCTGAGCAGATATAAGCCTGCAGGTATTTATAATACAGGAAGGAATGTTACTTTCGGAATCAACATTCCGTTTATGTAGGAAATCTCATTCAAAAATAAGAACAGGGCTATCATGATCAACATGGTAGCCCTGTTCTTTTATGATACTATCGTATTAAATTTTTTCTGTTTTCAGGAAGTTCACTGAAGCCGCGATATCTGTTGCCAATAGACGATCTGCCTCATTAAAAGAAACCACTTTTCTATAATTAGCAACCAATGATTCAATAGCGTCTGAAGAAGCCAGAGGCTTTCTTAGGTCTAATGCCTGTGTTGCGGTGAGCAGTTCTATTGCCAGGATTCTTTCCAGGTTATAGACTACTCGTAAACACTTGGTCGCTGCATTCGCACCCATACTTACATGGTCTTCCTGTCCATTGCTGGAAACAATACTGTCTATAGATGCTGGTGTACACAGCTGTTTATTTTCACTTGCAATAGATGCTGCGGTGTATTGCGTAATCATCAAACCCGAGTTTAAGCCTGCATCCTTTACCAGGAAAGGGGGTAATCCTCTCTGGCCGGAAATCAGTTGAAAAGTTCTTCTTTCAGAGATAGAACCAAATTCTGCCAGAGCTATACACAGGAAGTCCAGTGTCAGCGCTAAAGGCTGCCCGTGGAAATTGCCCGCAGAGATAATGCGGTCTTCGTCTGGAAATACATTTGGATTATCTGTTACGGAATTGATTTCTGTTTCAAAAACAGATTGAATATAGTTGATGCTGTCTTTACTTGCCCCATGCACCTGAGGCACGCAACGGAAAGAATAGGGATCTTGAGTTTGCTTGCCTTCGCGCTTGATCAGTTCACTTCCATTCAGCCATTTACTAATATTCTGGGCTGTATGTATTTGTCCTGCATGCGGTCTGATGATATGGCTAAATGTATCAAATGGATCAATTCTGCAGTCAAATCCATCGATGGAAATTGCAGCAATTGCATCTGCCCATTTTGCCAGGCTCTGTGCTTTAAGCAGACAGAAAACACCGTAGGAACTCATGAACTGAGTACCGTTAATTAAAGCCAGGCCTTCTTTAGATTGAAGCTTTAATGCTTCCCAACCTAAAGTAGCATAAAGCTCTTTTGTCGTTGTTTTTATCCCTTTATAGAGAACTACACCTTCCCCAATCAACGGCAAGGCCAGGTGAGCTAGTGGAGCCAGATCGCCGGAAGCACCTAAAGAGCCCTGGGTGTAGATTACCGGGAGAATATCATTATTGTAAAAATCAATCAGACGCTGAACGGTAGTTAAGGCGATTGCAGAATGCCCATAGCTAAGGGACTGAATTTTCAGCAATAACATCAAACGTACAATCTCAGAAGATACTTCCTCTCCGGTACCACAGGCGTGGGACAACAGTAAATTATGTTGCAATTGAGAAAGTTTCTCAGATTCGATCTCTACATTTTGTAAATAGCCAAATCCGGTATTGATTCCATATATAGGGCCATCATGACGTTTAAGCTTATCGTCCAGATAGTTTCTGCATTTTTTTATTTTAGCAAGGGCCGCATCGGATAATTGTAGGGTTTGTTTTTCTTCGATGATCCAGGCGATTTGTGCCAGAGATAATCTTTCCAAACCTATTTGGTAAGTGCTCATACTTTTTATATTTCTGCAAAATTATAAATAATGCTTAAGTTTAGAACTTTCGATCCTTTTTATTGTTTTTTCTAAAATTTCACCTATGTTTTCTAAAAAAATCTCATTTTACTTCTTGTTTTTCTTCGGTAGCCTTGCTGGTATGGCTCAGCAAACAGATACTTTGTCTATCACTTTGGAAAACGTTAAATATGCTTACCCCGTAAAATATTTCCCTATTCATGCTGAAGGTCAGGACCTGCGGATGGCGTATATGGACGTTGCTCCTCTGAATGCTCCAAATGGAAGAACTGTAGTGCTCTTTCATGGAAAGAATTTTGGGGGTTATTATTGGGGAAATACGATAAAAGCACTCAGAGAAAGGGGATTCAGAGTGATTGTTCCTGATCAGATTGGTTTTGGAAAATCCTCGAAAGCATTTATTCATTATAGTTTCCATCAGATGGCACGATGGAATAAAGCCTTACTGGATACTTTAGGAATTCAAAAAGCAAATATCCTGGGGCATTCTATGGGAGGGATGCTGGCTACCCGTTTTGCTTTATTGTACCCGGAAAGTACAGAAAAACTATTGCTGGAAAATCCAATAGGATTGGAAGATTACAGAAGTTTTGTTCCTTATATCAGCACAGAAGATCAATATAAAACTGAGCTGAAAGCTACCGCCGAAAGTGTCAGGAAATATTATCAGAGTTCTTATTTTACTGTTTGGAAACCGGAGTATGAGGAGCTGGTACGTATTGCCGGAGGAGTAACTGCCGGTGCTGACTTTCCGCGTTGGGCGAAAGTAGCAGCCATGACTTTTACTATGATCTATGAACAGCCGGTGGTTCACGAGTTTATCAATGTTCGCGTACCTGCTGTTTTATTTATTGGTAAAGAAGATAAGACTATAGTGGGAAAGGGCTTGCTCAGCCCTGATCAACAAGCTTTACACGGGCAGTACCGTTTTCTTGGGAAACAAACTGCGGCTAAAATTCCAGGCGCTAAGATTGTGGAGTTTGAAGGCTGTGGGCATATTCCTCATATAGAAATACCCACAGAATTCAATGTTGCCCTACTGGGGAGCCTATAGCAGTTTTTGCGCTGGATCCTGTAAAAATATCTCAGACAAACTTTCATAAAGTTCAGGATGCCTGGATTTAAACTGATCTGGTTTCTCAAAGAAATATTCTGATACCACAGCAAAGAATTCTGCTTCATTGGTAATCGCATAAGGGTTAATGTCTGATTTTCCCTGTTCAATTTTGTGCATCTCCCCATGGATCATTTTGATCCATGGGATAGTGTACTCATGTTTCATCAGGTTTTCCGGAATTCCATCTGTAGCCCCATCTGATTTGTCCAGCAAGTGTACAAATTCATGTATCGCTGTATTCTCTTTATCTGCTGCATTGGAGAAACCCTGAAGTAATGCAGCTCTGGACAAGATCATCTGCCCATTCATATAACCGCTTCCAACCATTCCTGAAATGTTTCTGTCTCCCCCTTCATATTGAAAATCTTTATTAAAGGTATCAGGATATAATAATACATTCGTCAGATTGTCGTATCTCCAGTCTTCAAAACCGAAAACCGGGATCACAGCACTTGAGGCAATTAAAAGTTTGTCCAGGACACTGATCGGAGTGCCTACTCCTTCTATATGTATCCCGCTTAAAAAAGCAGAGAGCCTCTGTTCAAATCGGAGACGATCATCTACCGTGAGGTGTTGATAATAGGTTACATGCTGGAATAACAACTGTTTATCTGACTCACTCAGGCTCACATAATTTTTATGATTGTCTTTTCTGAAAATGAAATAAATTACCAACAGAAAGATGGGGATAAGGATGAAAAAAGACTGCATATTTTAAGCTTCGAGAATTTCCAGTTGAGTAATAACCTTCTCCTCTGTTACCGGATAAGGCTGCTGATTGATCAGACTTTGATATACCGCTTCAAATAGGGGCAGGTAGCTTCCCCTCAGCGATGGAATATCATATTTTGTTTTATTTCCCTCTTCGTCAATTAAGGTCAGTTTACCAGCTGTTCCAGGTGCTTCAATACCATAAGCGGGATCAGAGACTTTCATTCCCTGTAATAATTGTGCTTCCTGAGCATCTGCTCTCACCTTATGTAAGGAACCTTTGGTACCGTTAATGACAAAGGCAGGTAAAGCATCGACCACCATCATGTTCGAATGAACAAATACATGAACACTTTCCGGGTAGCTCAGATGGATTGAAAAATAATCATCGACTTTGGTCCCTACCCGGTTTTTCCCTAAAATTTTATGAAATGAGTCCGGTTTGCCGAAAATACTTAGTGCCTGGTCCAATAAATGCGGGCCTAAATCATACATCAACCCACTTGCTGCTACAGGTTCTTCCTTGAAACTTTTTACACCAATTGTGGAGCGATATCTGTCATAACGGAAATGGACTTCGCTCAACTTACCAAGTTTTCCGCTGTCAATCACTTCTCGTACGGCAATAAAATCACTATCCCATCTCCTGTTTTGATAGAAGAAGATTTTTCTGTCCAATTGTTTTGCCAGACTGAAAATTTCTTTAGCTTCAGCAGAACTGGCGACGAATGGTTTTTCTACCAAAATATGTTTCCCTGCAGTTAATGCTTTTTTGGCATAGTCGTAATGAGTATTGTTAGGGGTATTGATAATGATCAACTCGATCGCTTCATCAGCAATTAAATCATCGATGCTATCGTAACTAATAATTCCCGGATAATCACTTGCCGCGGTCTTGTGGTTTCTTTCCGTTACTGCATGTAATTTAAATCCAGGATGAGCATGCACAAATGGGGCATGAAATACTTTTCCTGACATACCATAGGCCATCAGGCCGGTTACGATCTCTTTTTTCATTAGTATATGTTTATCTTTCTATCGGTTATGAAGTAATCTTAAACCCTGTGAATCTATTTTCAATACGCTAAAAATAACAAAACGCTCGGCTAAACGCTTAATCTTAATGTAATAAAGCACAAATGCTAATTTGTATCTTTGTTCCATGAAACCTGCAGAAATACACGCGAAATGGAAAGTTTTGCAAGAAAAGATAGCTCAGGAGTTTGATTCTGATATACCCGATTTAAAGGTCATGTTATTTTTAATCGGTGTGCAGGAATTGGGCAAGGGACCTGGCAAGTATAGTAAACGTCAAAAGGAAGAATTAATGCACATTGCAACCTGTCGCTTATTAAGTGAAATGGGATTCTATGAACTGGAAGGATTAGATCAGGATGGATGGCCACATTGGAAATTGGTAAAGCCAGTTCCATCGTTTGCAATGATGGAGCAGGAATTGTTACTGAAGTCATTAGCCATCCATTATTTTGAGGATATCTATCAGTAAGAACCTATAAAAAGTTAAACAATAAAAAACCCGAAGTACAAAGTACGACGGGTTTTTGTTTTTATAGGTAGATGTAAATGTGCTTATTATTTGCCTTGTTGTTTGGCTTCTTTTTTCAATTGATCGTTTGCTACGATAACTACCTCAACTCTACGGTTTGCAGCTCTTCCAGCCTCAGTAGTGTTGTCTGCAATTGGCTCAGAGAATCCTTTTCCTAACGTAATTAAACGTGAAGATGGAACGCCTTGAGAAACTGCATATGCTTTAACAGCGGCAGCTCTTCTTTCAGAAAGACCCAGGTTATAAGTTTCTGTACCTTTATTATCTGTATGACCAATTACTTTGATATCTGTTCCAGGATATTGGTTGATAGAACCAGCTAGAGACTGGATATTTGTTTTTGCTGAAGCTGTTAAATCAGATTTATCAAAACCAAATAGAATACCGCTATCAAATTTTACAATGATACCTTCTCCTTCACGGATTACTTCAGCATTAGGGATTGCATTTTGAATCTCAGCCGCTTGTTTATCCATTCTTTTTCCAATAAATCCACCCGCAGTACCACCTACAGCAGCACCAATGATAGCTCCAACAGCAGTATTACCTGCTTTTTTGCCTATAATAGCACCTAGAACACCACCCGCAGCGGCTCCGATACCAGCTCCTTTTTGTGTTTTAGTTAAACTATCGCAACCTTGAAATGTCATTGCACCCATGGCTAAAGCGATACTAAATGTGGCTATTTTAAATTTTGAAGTAATCATAATCTTTTTATTTGTTTTACTCAGAGCATTAATCAAACCTGATGCCAATCTTATTCTTTTGTAAAATTATTGTGTCATGTGAATATTTTAACACTCAGATGTCTGCTAAAAGCTTGTGATAACAAATATCTGTAAGAAAAACTGACTACAATTCTGTACAATTACTCTGTTGTAGTCCTGTTTATCCGGAAAAATATTCTTCCAGTTCCCGTAACGTATTTTCATTGGTGCGGAGATCTTTAATGATCAAACCCTTTTCCATTAAGATAATCCGGTCACATACATCTGTGACATGATTCAAGTCATGACTGGATATAAGAGTAGTCATATTATATTCTTGTTTCAGCGACTTTATCAGTGTTCTTAACCTGATCTGAGTGGTGGGGTCTAAATTTGCAAAAGGCTCATCCAATACCAGTAGCTCCGGAGCTTGCATTAACGCCGCGGCAATCCCAATCTTATTTTGATTGCCTTTAGAAAAGTCCCTGATGTATTTTCCCTTGCCCAGAATCTCGTCATTAAAGAACTCATGAAATTGTTTAAGGTAATCCATCACATGGGCAACACTCATTTTGTGTAAGCTTCCAATAAAGATAAAGTACTCCTCAGAAGTCAGATAGTCTATTAAATAACCTTCATCCAGATAGGACGCGGTGTATTCCTTCCATTGATCGTCATTTATTACTGTTGAGCCCTTAGATAAAATTTGTCCCTGATCCGGACGGATCAGGTCGAGCAGCATTCTGAACAAGGTTGTTTTCCCTGCACCGTTATTACCCACAATCCCTATTGTTTCCCCGGCATTGATCTGTAAATCTGAAATATTTACCACGGTTCTGCCCCCGTATACTTTTTGTAAACTCGAAATTTCTAAAATCATGATTTTTCTCTAAAGCCCTCGGTAATCTTGTATTTTCTTTTATTAAACTCATTCACGATAAAATCCACCCAGAATTCACGGGTTAAGAGAGCGGTTAGTCCACAGCCTCCTAATGCAAGGAGTCCCCAATAGGGTGATCCTGATAATGAAAATGGTAGCACAATCAGATATGGAGATAAAAAATATGGAAGCCCTAATACCCACTGGCTGGCACCGACTCCCTGGAAGTTGAAACTTGATCCCTTACTCAGGTCCATCGATCTGTAATTTCTTGTCGCGAAGTACAAGACGATCACCGTCCCGATTCCAATATTATAAAAATAAGCTGCGAATTGAATCACAAGTATTTTCCAGCTGATAAGGCCATACAAGCAGGCCACCAGAGTAGTAAGGGTAGAAAACAGAGTAAACATCAGGAATTTTGCTTTTATAAAATTTCTGACGCTTATTTTATTAGCCATCAACCCATCAAAATGGGCGGATTGCCAGCCAAACATAAACTGTCCATAGATGCTGATGGAATTTCCCGTCATAAATACGGATGCAAATAACATCAGTTCCAGGTTATCCTTATCCAACAGTTCTTTTTTATAAAAGAGGAAGCCGTAGAGCAGAAACAGCATACTCATGGTTATCGCTGATCGGCTTCTTTTATTTCTGAGGATAAGTTTAAGCTCCATTGCCACCAATACGCCAATTTCTCCGAACCGGTCCAGGAAAGGATAATCAGTGCTGGTCTTTTTTTCTTCATTTTTACTCAGCTCTTCAACGTAAAGATTGTTTCGGAGATATCTGGAGTTGAGTTGATACAGAAATATAGCCAGAAGGGTAAACCCAAATCCTGCAGCAGGATAGCTGGTAATAAAGGCGAATACCCCGTTGGAAATTTCTGCAATAGAGAAAACCTTAAAGTATTCCATCAGGCCCGTAACAATAATCAGCAAGAACATTATTGGAACAATCCTTAGGTTTTGAATACTCTTTCTCTTAAGGTATAAGGCCAAGTAATTGTTAAAAATAGCTAGTGAAGCAATAGACACAACGTACATTAAAGCAGTAAAAGGATCATATACGCTAGATATTGCTGTAACACAAAAGGGAACAAATAAGAAAACAGGCAAAAGATTAAAGGCAGAAAATAAAGCCCTGGTGTTTAGGAAATTTACGATTTTCTTTTTCGGAATCTTTAGGTGCAGGTAAGGTACAATACTTAGCGTTGGTAACTCCTGAAGTTGCATGCGCATCAGGAAATCGACGGCAAAGTAATAAAGGATA
This sequence comes from Pedobacter steynii, assembly GCF_001721645.1. Classification (NCBI taxonomy): domain Bacteria; kingdom Pseudomonadati; phylum Bacteroidota; class Sphingobacteriia; order Sphingobacteriales; family Sphingobacteriaceae; genus Pedobacter; species Pedobacter steynii. The sequence continues at coordinate 2,624,748 of NZ_CP017141.1, forward strand.
ACCCCATTAAATATCGTAAAGACATCTTTCCCCGGGAATATTTTTTCTATGAAAATTTCCAGGCCTATTCCTAAGAAAAAAGCCACAGCCAGTAGATAGAGCACTACAATCCCAATAAATATTTGAGTAGCAATGGTACTTCCTTTGTTTTTCGATCGCCAGAAGGCTTTCCATTGGTGATCCAGAAAAGTATTGAGCATATTAATAGTTGTATTTATTTTTCCAGTTCTGTTTCAGCTTCTCTCTAAGTTTATCTTCAGCAGGATTTTTCCCGGGATCATATAATTTTGTACCACTCAGCATCTCAGGAAAATATTCCTGCTCAGAAAAGTTCCCTTCATAGCCATGTGAATACTGATAGTCTTTGCCATAGCCTATATTTTTCATGAGCTTAGTCGGCGCATTTCTGATGTGTAAAGGAACGGGCAGATTGCCGCTTTGTTTCACCAGAGCCTGTGCCTTATTGATGGCTTCATAAGCAGCATTGCTCTTCACCGAAGATGCCATATAGGTCACTGCCTGGGAAAGAATAATCCTGGACTCAGGGTAGCCAATTACATTAACTGCCTGAAAGCAATTATTGGCTAATAACAAGGCATTCGGATTGGCATTCCCAATATCTTCAGAAGCAAGAATCAATAGCCTCCGGGCAATGAACAGCGGATCTTCTCCACCTTCAATCATTCTGGCCAGCCAATATACCGCAGCATTAGGATCACTACCCCTGATGGATTTAATAAATGCAGAAATGATATCGTAATGTTGCTCGCCCGCTTTATCATATAGCGCCAGATTTTGTTGTGCATGCTCCAGGACCTTTTCATTCGTGAGGATGATTTTATCCCCCCCAATACCATTAATTGCAATCTCCAGTACATTGAGGAGTTTCCTGGCATCTCCTCCGGATAGGCGGATCAGGGCTTCATGTTCTTTGATGGTGATTTTCTTGTCTTTCAGAATGACATCCTGCTTGATTGCAGTTTGCAATAATCCGGATAGCTCCTCTTCATCAAGAGATTTTAAAATATATACCTGCGAGCGGGAAAGTAATGCGGAGATGACTTCAAAAGAAGGATTTTCTGTTGTGGCCCCGATTAAGGTAACCAATCCTCTTTCTACGGCGCCTAATAAGCTGTCTTGCTGTGATTTACTGAAACGGTGGATCTCATCAATAAAAAGAATCGGCAGGCCCATCAGGCTATCTTTAAGTAAAGCAGCCCTATCAATCACATCCCTAATATCTTTAACCCCCGAATTAATAGCACTGAGGTTAAAAAAGGGACGGTCAAGTGTTTGTGATATGATGTAGGCCAGTGTAGTTTTACCAACACCGGGTGGACCCCAAAATATCATAGAGGGAAGCTGCCCGCTCTGAATTGCTTTACGCAATACCGCATCGGGACCTACTAAATGCTTCTGTCCAACATACTCGTCCAGATTCTGTGGACGCATCCGTTCTGCTAAAGGGGGTAGGTTTTGCATATAGGTAAAGATAATACCTTAATCGCAAATCCCCTTCCCTAAATGCTATTAATTTTAGTTTTTATTCTTTTCCAGGACCCGGAGCTCCGGCAGCTTTCGGCTTTTTCTTCCAGAATTTACGCTGTGGTTTCTTTTTATCGTATTTTTTTTCTGTGGAAGGGCTGGTTGGCGTATCGGCAGGTGCTTCTCCAAGATGTTCAGGAAGCGGCATTCTGTCGATTTTTCTGTCAATCAGTTTTTCAATGCTCGCGAATTTTCGTTTGTCCTTATCATTTACCAGGGTAATCGCGGTACCGGTTGTTGCCGCTCTGGCTGTCCTACCAATCCGGTGAATATAGTCTTCCGGATCATGAGGCACATCAAAATTGATAACCAGACTAATACCCTCCACATCAATTCCTCTGGAAAGTACATCTGTTCCGATCAGGACAGGAACTCTTTTATTTTTGAATTCAGATAAAATCGCCTCGCGCTCTTTTTGTCCCAGGTCGGAATGGAAAGCCTCTGCTTTGAATCCTAATCCACGAAAAACCTTACCCAGATTTTTTACTTTTTCTTTGGTGGAAGCAAAAATCAGAATACTTGGGAAGTCTACATTTTTCATTAGCTCAGTTAGTAGTTTTACCTTCTGGGCATCATGAACAAGATAGGCTTGCTGGTTAATTCCTGCTGCCGGTTTAGAAATGGCAATGCTGATCTCTTCAGGATGCTGAAGTAACCTGCCTGCAAGGGTTCTTATTTTTGGTGGCATGGTTGCAGAAAACAACACCGTTTGTCTTTTCTGTGGAAGGAAGCTCACAATACGCATAATGTCATCATAAAACCCCATGTCCAACATCCTGTCTGCCTCATCCAATACCAAATGCTGGAGTTGATCCAGTTTCAGCAGGCCTGAAGAAAGATGGGATATTAATCGTCCCGGAGTGGCAATAATGATGTCTACACCTTCACGCATGGAACGCTTTTGCTGCTCATAGGCGATACCGTCTCCACCACCATATACCGTTAAGGAACTGATATTGGTGAAATAAGAAAGTGCTTCTACCTGTAAATCAATCTGCTGTGCAAGTTCCCGGGTTGGAGCTAGTATCAGGGTATTATTATGACGTTCCTCTGTCTGGCTGATCATATTCATGATCGGCAACAGGTAAGCGCCGGTTTTCCCGGTACCTGTTTGTGCGCAGGCAATTAAATCTTTTTTATTTAGAATAAGCGGGATAGCTTCTTGCTGGATGGGGGTGGCATTGCGAAAACCCATCGCTAATAACCCTTCTAGTAAGTCCGGGTTAAAATTAAAATCTTTGAAATCCAATATACTTCTATGTTGTTAGTATTACCCTATAAAAGTAACCTTTATTTCATTACTTATATAATGTTTTTTACTTGCATGGGCTTGATTATTAAATTATAAGCCCATACAGGCCTTATTTTTTCTGTTCCGCGTAACCGAATACCTTCTGCAAAAGAGGTGTGGTTCTGGCACCCAGACTTCCTCTGATTTTAAGTTCTTCCTGAGCAACCTGTATAAACATTCCGTCAATTGCTTTTTCTGCTACATAGCCGGAAAGGTCCGTGGAGACCGGTTTTACAAAAGGAAGCTTATTATATTGACCAGCTGCGTCTCCCCAGTATTTTGCTGCACCGACCTTGTTCAGGCTGTTTGTAATTACAGGTTGGAATTTTTCCATCAACTGCGACGTAGTTACCCTTTTAAAATAATTCGTTGCCGCATCCTGTTGCCCCAATAAAATATTGGTCGCATCTGCGATGGTCATTTGCTTGATTGCAGAAACGAATATAGGCTTTGCTTCTTTGGCCGCATCTTCGGCAGCCCGGTTCAGGCTGAGAATCACATTATCGGCTAATGAACTCATCCCAATGCTACGCAATGTCTTTTCTACCTTTTGCGCTTCAGGAGGAAAAAGGATTTTTACAGCCGCATTTCCTAAAAAGCCATCTTTTGCAGAAAGTAGGTCGGTACCTCTTGATATTCCTATTTCCAAGGCTTCTTTAATTCCAAAGCCCATCTCTGATGTACTCGGCGTTCCCGTTGTCGTAACTGTGCTTTTTGAAGTATTGGCACTACCTGCTTTGGTCGTTACTTTGTTTAAAATCTTTTTGAACTTTGACTGGCTAAATACGGTTATACTGCTCAAACTGATAAAGCAGGTCGCCATCAAATAAATACTAATTTTTTTCATTATGGTCGTTTGTGTCTTCAATACTAAGCAATTCTTTGGCCAATAACTGAGAAGACTTCACTAATTTTAAAAACTCGGAGCGGTAACCTTCTTTATCTTTTCCCATCGATTGTTCCGTAAGGCTGATCACTTGTTCAAAAGATGATCTTTGTTTAAAATCGGATTGTCTTAACAACATGCCAAATTCTGCTACAGCGGCAGCGAATCTAAAATTATTGCTGCTGCCTTCAAAGATGGTGGAGGCGTCTATGACGGATTTTTGAAGTAGTTTACTGCTGTGGCCATTAGGTTCTTTGTAGCGTAGTTTTACGGTTAACATTTCCGGACTGCTATTGCTGCTGCTGTTTTTTTTGTTTTCCTGGTATTTTAATGGGTCAACGGATGGAGTAAAAGTGCTTTGGACACCGATAGGGATGATTTCATATAGGGCGGTCACCGTATGTCCTGAACCCAGATCCCCCGCATCTTTGTGATCGTCGTTAAAGTCTTTATTTGCCAGTAACCTGTTTTCATATCCAATTAAGCGGTAGGCCTGTACTTTTGCCGGATTAAATTCAACCTGAAGCTTTACGTCCTTGGCTATGGTAAAAAGTGTTCCCCCGAACTCATTCACCAATACTTTTCTTGCTTCAGTGATGTTATCTATATAAGCATAATTACCATTTCCTTTATCGGCCAGTGTTTCCATCTTGCTATCTTTGGTATTGCCCATTCCATAGCCGAGAACAGTTAAGAAAACACCGGATTTTCTTTTCTCTTCTATCAATTGTTCCATTTCTTTATCGCTGGATGCACCGACATTAAAGTCCCCATCTGTGGCAAGGATTACCCGGTTATTGCCTCCTTTAATGAAATGTTGACTGGCTACTTTGTAGGCCAGCTCAATTCCTTGTCCACCTGCCGTTGAACCGCCTGCAGTTAATTTGTTTAAAGCTTCTTTGATTGTGTTTTTAAGATTTCCGGATGTAGAGGGGAGGACCAGTCCGGAATTACCTGCATAGACCACAATAGCTACTTTATCTTTTTCACGAAGCTGATTGGTAAGGAGCTTAAAAGAGGAAATCAATAAGGGTAATTTGTTCGGCTGGCCCATGGAACCCGATACATCTATCAGAAAAACAAGGTTTGATGCAGGAAGCTGATCGGTTTTCATTTTCCTTCCCTGAAGGCCAATTTGCACCAGTGTATGTTTATTGTTCCACGGTGCCGTGGAAATCTCTGTGATGATATTCACCGGATCATTTCCTGTTGGCTGAGGATAATCATAATCAAAGTAATTGATCATTTCCTCAATCCTTACCGCATCTTTAGGTGGTAACCCGCCGTTGTTCAGGAATCGACGGACATTACTATAGGAAGCGGCATCTACATCAATAGAAAAGGTAGATAATGGTGTTTTATCAGGGTTATGAAAGGTGTTTTCCTGAATGTTGGCATAACTTTCTGTATTGGATGGGAGAAACATAACGGTACTATTACCATAGGCCTGAACGGGACTGGATTGTCCAATCTCCATTACGCTGGAGGTTATCATTCTTTTTGCCTGGGTCTTATAGCCGGTAACCACAACTTCATTTAAGGGCTGGTGGTCAGCTTCTAAAGCGATGTTAACTCTGGATTTACCCCCAACTTTTATGGTCTGTGTTTTATATCCTATGTAAGAAAACTGCAGCTTATCTTCATTGTTATTCAACACAATGATATACCTGCCTTGCTGATCTGTAACCACCCTTTTTTTGGTTTTGGGGATACTGACCTGTGCCCCCGGAAGTGGCGATCCATCACCTTTATCTGTCACAATTCCCTGAATTGTTTTTACAGTTGTCGCTTTAAATCCGAATAGAAATAAGATCATGAAGATCGGGAGCAATAGCTTTTTCATAATTTCCTTTTTTAGGAATGATGTAAGCTTTAAAGAATTTCCATACCAGTATCAGAAAATATTTTTATACTTGAGCGAATTATGTCCAGGACAGCTATTGAAGTTTATTAAAAATAATACCAGAATCCAGGAGCAGGACGATGCTGCTTTGATTGCCCGATATAAAATCAGCGGCGACCTGGAGGTATTGGGCCAGCTGTACAACAAGTATATGCACCTGGTATTTGGGGTCTGCCTGAACTACCTGAAGGATGAAGAACAAAGCAAAGATGCAGTCATGCAGATTTTTGAAGAGCTGGTTGGCAAGCTGAAGGTTCATGAAGTACAGAATTTCAAAAGCTGGCTTCACGTCTTGTCGAGGAACCATTGTTTAATGGCTATCCGTAAAAATTCCAAAAATACAACTGTCTCTCTGGAAGATACTTTTGTGGAAAACACAGAATTTGTGCATCTTGATATGGATGATACAAAGGAAACGAAGCTTACCGTTATGGAAAGGTGTATGGAAACCCTTTCTGAAGAACAGCGACTAAGCGTAGATTTGTTCTATTTGCAGGAAAAGTGTTATAAAGAAGTGGCGGATATTACCGGCTACGAAATGGTAAAAGTGAAGAGTTATATCCAGAATGGAAAAAGGAACTTGAAAATTTGTATAGAAAAAAACAGCAGTGAATAACGATTGGTTAGATATAGGAGTTTTAGAAGATTATCTTGATGGTAAGCTGGATGCTAAAACCATGAACAGGGTAGAGCGCGAGGCGCTTGAAGATCCTTTCGTGGCTGAAGCGCTGGCGGGGCTAAGTGCGTCACCAAAACGCTCTCTGCAATCTATTTCTCTGCTTCAGAAACAATTGCAGGATCGGATTGCTGAACAGCTGGATTCCAAAAAAACAAAGGTAATTACCTGGCAAAGACTAAGTATTGCCGCAACTGCGGCGGTGTTGTTCATTTCAGTAAGCATCATTTTCTGGATGAAAGAGGCTGCAAATCAGAATCAGTTGGCTAAACAGCCTAAATCGGTTGATGTAAGCATTGCACCCGTTGTTCCGGAACCAGTATCTCCTGTTTCCGCAGATGCACTCGCTCAGTTGAAAACTGCTCCTAAACAGAAGGAAACTGAAACAGAAAAGAGCCCTGTTACCCTTCGTAATGAAGAAGTCGATCGGGCCCTGCGTGCCGCTAAAATAAATGCTTATGCGGCGAACCGCACAAAAGTAGCTCCGGTACCCACTGCAGATGCGGCCCCGGAAACACTCAAAGAAGTAGTTGTAGTTGCTTATCCTGTCACGCAAAAGAGAGCTGTGACCATGAGTGCTCAGAGCGTCATTGCTCCTGCAGAAACGGTCGCGGTGAATAATGCTGCCGCTGCCAGAACAATGGCAGCTCCTGTAGGAGGAATAAGTCCTTCAGTGTTGATGGGGAAAGTGACGACAGCAAGTAATGGTGAGCCAATGCCGGGCGTGTTTGTAAAAATAGAAGGGACTAAATTAACTGCAGTTACTGACGCAGAGGGAAGGTTCAGAATTTCGGCTGACAGCAGTATAAAAGGTGATAAGATAGTCTTGAATTATTTAGGTTATAACTCAAAAGTGGTTTCTGCAAAATGGAATGAACCGATGAGCATCCGTTTAGTAGAAAATAATTCGGCATTCGATAAAAAAGATACACCGGATGTCGCTTCTGGTCCTGATGGAGGTTGGGATAAATGGGCCAGGTATATTCGAAGGAATAATAAATTAAGTAAAGAGCCTTTCCTTAATAGAAAGGTGGAGCTTAGCTTTATCGTTGGAGCAGATCGCAGGCCGGCAGATGTTAAGGTCCTGAATGGGATTGACGAAGCACATGATCAGGAAGCAAAAAGGTTACTCCTGAATGGCCCTAAATGGAAGATCCCGTCTAATCCAGCTGAGCGGATCAGCTTTAACATCGTCTTTTAGAAAATAAAAAACGGGATCATCAGTTGATCCCGTTTTTTTATATTTTTTTAAATCCTGTTTCTAAAAGAACAAATGGATCACTGAGTAAACAATTGCGGCAAGGGTAGCAGATACAGGAATGGTTAATACCCATGCCCATAATAAACTTACTGTTACACCCCAGCGTACTGCTGATACTCTTTTCAATAAGCCTACACCAACAATAGATCCGGTAATCGTGTGTGTGGTAGAAACCGGTATTCCAAAATGTTCTGTAATTCCTAAAGTCACCGCACCAGCTGTTTCTGCTGCAACACCTTCAAAGGCATTTACTTTAGTAATTTTTGAACCCATTGTTTTAACGATTTTCCATCCTCCACTCATTGTTCCTAATGCAATTGCAGCGTAACAAGAGATTGGAATCCATTCTGGCATTGCATCGCCTGTCTTAAGCACGTTTGCAGCCACCATGGATACATAGATGATCCCCATTACTTTCTGCGCATCATTACCTCCATGGGTAAAACTTAAGGCTGCAGATGAGATTAATTGTAGCCTTTTGAACCACTTCTCTGCCACAGAAGGTCTTGCATTCTTAGAGATGTGAAGGATAATAATAGATATAATCACGGAAATTATCATTCCAATTACAGGGGCCAGCACAATAAAGGCGACCACTTTTAGGATAGGGGCAAGGTTAATAGCCGACATTATTCCGGCCCCAACCGTTGCTGCTTTGGCCATACCAGCACCAGCAAAACCTCCAATAAGGGTGTGTGATGAACTGGAAGGGATGCCAAACCACCAGGTAAATAGGTTCCATGTGATGGCCGCTAACAGACCAGCGAGGATTACTTCAAGAGTAATGAAGTTCTCCACAACCGTTTTAGCAATCGTATTGGCCACTTTATGGTCTGTAAAATAAAAATATGCAGCAAAATTGAAGAGCGCTGCCCATAACACTGCCTGGAATGGGGATAATACTTTCGTAGATACAATTGTTGCAATTGAGTTTGCGGCATCATGAAAGCCATTAATATAATCGAAGGCAATTGCCAGGACAATTACAACAACCAATAAGGTAGTTACCATTTTTTGAAGGTTTAAGCGTTCTTTACCAAAATAGATTCCAACACATTTGCTGCATCTTCACATTTGTCTGTAGCCATTTCTAAGGTCTGCAGCACTTCTTTTTGTTTAATTAGTTCAATCGCGTTGGTTTCAAATTCAAACAAACGGGCAATAGCCAGGTTGGTTACATAGTCAGCCTGATTCTCACCGCTGTTAATCCTTACACAGGCATCAGCGATAACGCGGATATTTTTGAAGCTCCTTAATTCTTTGATGGCTTTATCCAGATCGGTACACATTTCTACCAAAAGTTCTGCAAGTTTGATCATTGCATCGCCAATGTTAACAATGTTGTACAACTCGATGTTGCTTGCAGACGCATGAATGTAATCCGCAATGTCATCAACAGCACTGGCTAGTGCATGGATGTCTTCCCTGTCAAAAGGAGTAATAAAATTCTTACTTAATTCTAAGAAAATTGAATGAGTAATGTCATCCCCAACGTGCTCAAGACGCTCCACCTCTTTGATGTATTCTTTTCTCTTTTCCAGATCAGTTGCGCTTAGGGCAAGCAATAAGGCTTCAGAAATTTTTAATACATTACTACCTGCCTGTTCAAACAAGGGCTGGAACTTTTTGTCTCTTGGAGTGAAGAACTTAAAAATGCTATTCATCTGTTATATTATATTTTGTTTTAATTTTCAGATGAAACCCGCATGGCGCCTAGCCCATCCTATTTATAAAATATGATACAAAAGTATGAGTGTAATGTTAAGTTAATGTTAAGTGTTAAGTTATTTTGAAAAAGCTTTGTTTCTGTTAACCAATCTTTTCGAGTGTGAAAGCAAATGTTGTCCCGATCTGCTGAGTACTCCTTACCGAGATGATCTGCTGATGTGCTTCCAGGATGTGTTTTACTATAGCCAAACCTAATCCGGTACCACCTTCCTGTCTCGAACGGTGCGAGTCTATTCTGTAAAAACGTTCAAATAAACGGGGCAGGTGCTTTTCTTCAATTCCAATTCCATCATCCGTTACCTCGACCAGGTATTGGTCATGTAATTCGAAAATTTTTATGGCAGTAGAACCATGCTCTTTGCCATACTTTATAGAATTCTGGATCAGATTGATCATTACTTGTCTGATTTTCTCCCGATCTGCTCTTACGTAAGCTGGGTGAGTATATTTATCTTTGAACGAGATGACAATCTCTTTCGTTTTCGCTTTGTCTTCCAATCCCTCCATTACTTCTTTTGCCAGAAGGACGAAGTCGAATTTGGTATAATTGATTGGAATCTCTCCGGTTTCCAGCTTGGAAATAGAATCCAGGTCATTAATGAGGTAGCTTAGCCGCTCTACGTTATTCTCTGCTTTTTTTAAAAATTTAGTGGCCATTTCCGGATCGTCTGTCAGACAATCCTGTAAAGTCTCTATATAACCCTGTATGGCAAACAGAGGGGTTTTAAATTCATGAGACACGTTGGATAGAAATTCTCTCCGGAACTGTTCCTGTTTTTTTAGAATATCAATCTCTCTTTTCTTTGCGCCAGCCCATTCTTTCACCTCATGTTCCACATCGTTGATGGGATCAGAGCTGACATATTCTCCTAACGCGTCTTTGAGATCTTTTCCGAGTTTAAGGTTGTGAATGAGCTTGTAAATCAATACAATTTTGGAATAGATATACTTTTCCAGGAGGTAATAAAAAACAATGAAACTGGTGATGAAAGCTACTGCAAAAGAAACCAGCATAAAATACCAGCTCTGTTGAAAATAGAAATTCACCAGTCCAATGGAAAGGCCAACTGCAAAAGCAGCAATGAGTACGAGGACGCTTAACTTCATGCAGGCAATTTACAACTTAGATTTAAATTACAGGTTAAATTTTCCCCTGCCATTCCTGATAAAAATGATCCAGATAAAGGAGCATAAAATCATGGCGCTGAATCGCGATTTTTCTTCCACTCTCGGTCTTCATCAGATCTTTCAATTTCAGGAGTTTTTCATAAAAATGATTGAGAGTAGGTGTGCTGGAGTTTTTATATTCTTCTTTACTCATGTGTAGGTTCGGAGAAATCTCAGGGTCATATAGAACCCGGTTTTTATAGCCACCATAAGTGAATGCCCTGGCGATCCCAATGGCACCGATCGCATCCAGGCGGTCCGCGTCCTGGACGATATCCAACTCTCTGGACTGAAAATTAATTTCCCCAAGACTGGCTTTGTAGCTCAGATTTTTGATGATTTCCTGGACATGACTGATCAGGCCTGGCTCGAGCCCCAGACTGTTTAAGAAATCTCCGGCTATTCTCGGACCTATTTCTTCATCTCCATCATTGAATTTCGGATCAGCAATGTCATGTAGTAAAGCTGCCAGTGCAACAATTAGTTCATCTCCTTTTTCCGTTTCATTCAGGTGCTGAGCATTTTTATAGACCCTTTCTATATGAAACCAGTCATGACCTGCTTCAGCACCTTCCAGTGTTTCTTTAACAAAGCTTATCGTTCGCTCAATAATTGTATTCATCAGATTTGCATTTGAAGCAAAAGTATCTGAATTGATCCTAAAAAAAAATGGTGTGGAGAATTATATCTGGACGAGCTGTGCTCTGCCAAAGTCTGTAGCCCTGAAATTAATCAGCTGATTCATCTGGACATCCAGAATAACGGAAATCTGATATAAACGTTCCACGGTCAACTTACTATGGCCCAATTCAATTTTGCTATAGGCATTCTGGGAAATGTGGAGCTGGGAAGCGAGATAGTCCTGGGTGAGGGCTTTGATTTTCCTCACTTTTTTGATATTGCCGGGAATATCCCTGACGTTAATTTCGAAGCGCTCTTTCATAGTTTGGGAAGTTTAGTTTTCGTTTATACAGGGTATAAACGAAAACTAAACACAAATGGATTTCCAAAAAGATAAAAAAAAACGGTTTCTATATGAAATAGTTACATCAGTCCTTTGGTTCCGGTCTTCTTGTGCCATCATACAACTCATATTCCAGCATTCGGCAATCTAGTTTTCCGTTATAAAATTCTAATTTTCTGGTAGCTTTAAGGCCGATTTTCTTGGCCAGGTCGGGGTTCCCGGTAAAAATATAACCGAAATAGCCTTTACACTCCTGCTTCATGAAATCGCCCATTCGCTTATAGGTCAGCTCCAGTTTGGAGTGTACACCCAAACGTTCTCCATATTCCGGATTAAACAACACGACTCCTTTACCGCCCTCAGGTACTTTTGTTTCTGCGAAGTCACAAACTTCAAAAGTAATCAGGGTATCTACACCGGCTGTTTTTGCGTTTTTTCGACTTACATCCACCGCATCTTCGGACAAATCTGTTGCAATAATCTGCAAATCAATATTTTTAATCACCTGGTCTTTCAGAATTCTTCGTTCTGCGAAAAATACTTCTTCATCATAGCCAAGGACGTGCATAAAGCCGTAATTCATACGGAAGAGCCCGGGTCTTCGGTTAGTGGCAATTAATGCGGCTTCAATGGCTAGTGTTCCTGAACCACACATCGGGTTCACAAACGGTGATTTCTGGTCCCATTGGCTGCTCATAATTACTCCTGAAGCCAACGCTTCCAACATTGGAGCTTTTCCGGGAATCTTACGGTAACCGTGTTTTGCCAGTGTTTCTCCGGAAGTATCGATAAATATATCTGCTTCACTATCCTTCCAGTACAAATGAACTACTGCTTTATTCGCATCGGAACCAGAATTAGGACGGATTCCCTTTTTGTCTTTGATACGGTCAACAATAGCATCCTTTACCTTTAAATTAGCAAAGAGTGGTGTCGTAATTGTTGGGTTATCCACATTTGAAGTCACCGAGAAATATCCTGAAAAATCAATCAGCTCTTCCCAGGCCATATCTGCCAGCTCCCGGTACAGTTCCTCCGGATTATTAGCTTTAAAGCTCTTTAAACAATATAAGATCTGACTGGCACATCTTAAGTTTAAATTTAACTTGATGCATTCAGTAAGGGTAATGTTTAATTCTACTCCAGTAGGGAAATCCCTAACAATAGTATAACCCAGGGATTTAACCTCTTCCTGTAGATATGGCGATAATCGCTTGTTGCAGGTTAAGATAACCTTGCTTTTTGTGTGGAAAACTTGCATAATTTATTGTGCGAAGTTATCAATAAAAATATAGAGATTTGAACTTCGTACGAGAATAAAACAGTATTTGTTATGGAAATAAAAGGAAAAGTGCATGAAATTGGTGCATTACAACAGGTGAGTGAGACTTTTAAGAAACGTGACCTGATTATAGAATATGCAGAAAACCCTACTTATCCTGAATACATCAGGTTCGAGGCTTTACAAGATAAAACAGCTTTATTTGATAGCTTAAAAACTGGTGATGATGTTGAAGTTTCATTTAACTTACGTGGTCGTCCATGGACTGACAAAACCGGAAAAACATCTTATTTTAACAGTTTAGTCGTATGGCGTATCAATGCCCTTACTCCAGGAGCTGCAGCTGCAACTCCGGCATATGCTCCACCAGCTGACCTGAATAGCGCTCCAGGCGAGGAAGATGATCTTCCTTTCTAAAGATCTTTTTTAAATAAACAAATTGACCAACGAGGCTATCCGATCATTTCGGATAGCCTTTATTATTTGTTTGGTCTGCCTTTACAACATCGTCGGGATGAGCTCGTAATGAATCCGGACTGACTGCATTTTGCCTCTATAGTGAGTCCACCTTTTTACCGCAAAAACGTGGACTCACTGTGGACTAAGTGTGGACTTACTGTGGATTCAGCTCAGGCGCATATCACAATATCCTACTGGTTTGCCTTTATACTTTAATATCAGTGATTTTTTCGGCAATATGTCTTATTGCGGGCCTTACTTTCAATTTCTCAATCCGGTTGTTTTATATCATTTTTCCAGGTATTTGTGTTAAATTGTTTTTCTCTACAGCAAAATCCGGTGTTAAAAAGTGTTAAATAAGCACTTTTGTAGGAATCCTTATTTATTTTTGAATATCCTGTAATGAAAAAGAGAAGCCTTTGGTTAATCACCGCCTTAATGACCATAGCCTTGCTTGGTGTATTTGTAATGCAATTGTATTACATCAGGGAAGCGTATAACCTTAAATCACAACTTTTTCAACAAGACGTTACTCAGGCTTTAAGTGCAGTAGTCAGCAAAGTTCAAAAAAGATATGCAGCCAGTCACCTGAATAAGAAGGATGACCAGCTAAGGGCAGAAAGAGAAGCCGAGCTCAGAGATAAAGCACAGCTATTGGTTGATTTTAAAGAACAGCATAAAGCAAACGAAGAGCTCCGGAAACTGGAACAGCAAAAAAAAATCATTGCTGATCTAAATATGCAGGATAGCGTAATCAGGAATAATTATCTCAGACCCATGATCATATCTGAAAAGGAGTATGTGTCGATGTCAAGTGTAGACAATGACAAGAAATCTCCATTACAGGTAGATATGAACTTCGGAGTGGATAAGGCTGGAAATGTCATCACGGCGAATATTAACCAGACTTATATTCCTGAGAAAATAGTAACTTTTAAAGTTACGACTGATCGCCTGCCTGATAGCATTCGTTATCTGGCTTTTAATCCCTTTAACCGAAAGCCATTATTAATTACACTTCCGAGGGTCTCTCCGGAAATGGCAGCTAAATTTAAAAGTGAAGACGAGATCGAGGCCCAGAAATTTCAACGGGCTTTTAAAGAGCTGCTGAATGATACGGTGATGATTAAGAACAATAGTCTGAATTATCTGGAAGATGTGGCAAAAGAAATGCAGCAGGAGAACATTCCGATTGATGAAAGAGTATCGAGGGATGTGCTGGATACGTTGATCAGAAACGAGCTGTTAAACAGAAATATCAAACTGAACTACGACTTCTGGGTAAAGCTGGCTAATAAAGATTCCGTGTTATATCGTCGGGTTTCCAATTCCTATGTAGAACCGGTTCCTGCGGATGTACATAAAATGGCCTTGTTTAGTAATGACATCTTCCGTGATCCGGGAATGTTGTATGTGAACTTCCCAAATGAAAACTCTTTAATTCTTGGAAATCTTAGTGCCACAATGGGCTCTTCTGCTGGACTGTTGTTGATTCTGATCTTTATTTTTGCCTATACCATTTATGCCATCTTAAAGCAAAAGAAAATTTCAGAAATGAAGACCGATTTCATTAATAATATGACGCATGAGTTTAAGACGCCTGTGGCCACAATTATGATTGCGAGTGAGGCTTTGAAGGACCCCGAGATTACAGAAGATAAGAATAGGGTGAAGCGATTGGCAGGAATTATTTATGATGAAAATGTACGCCTCGGGAATCACATCGAAAGGGTATTGAGTATTGCCAGGCTTGAAAAGAAGGAATTGAAGCTGGAACGGACGGAACTGAACATTAATGACCTGATCCTGGTGGTGGTCGACAGCATGAACCTACAATTGCAAAAGAAAGATGCCGAAATAAAGTTGCACCTGGATGCATCCGAGCCGATCATTTATGCAGATGAACTGCACCTTTCTAATGTCATTTATAACCTGATTGACAATGCAAATAAGTATAGTGTCAGTGCGCCTAAAATTACCCTTAGCACCAAAAATACAGGTAAAAATATGATTATTGAAGTCGCCGATGAAGGGATTGGAATGACTAAGGAGCAAACAAAACGTATTTTTGATCAATTTTATAGAGTGCCGACAGGAAATTTACACGATGTAAAAGGATTCGGACTTGGCCTGAATTATGTTCAGGATATCATAGCACAAATGAACGGGCTGATCAAGGTGAATAGTGAAAAAGATAAAGGCACTGTATTTGAAATAATATTACCTCTAAATCATAACTAATGAAAAGAATTCTATTGGTAGAAGATGATCCGAATCTGGGTTTGCTTTTGCAAGATTACCTGCAACTGAAAGGTAAATTTGACGTCATCCTTTGTGTAGATGGAGAGGAAGGTCTCAGGGCTTTTGGTAAACAGGATTTTGACATGTGTATTCTTGATGTCATGATGCCTAAGAAAGATGGATTTACACTGGGAAAGGAAATCAGAAAGATCAACCAGCACGTCCCTATTATTTTTGCTACAGCTAAAGCAATGATGGAAGATAAAGCCTCTGCTTACGATCTGGGTGGAGACGATTACATTACTAAACCTTTCCGAATTGAGGAATTGCTTTTAAGGATCAATGCGCTGTTGAAAAGAGTATCTGCCAAAGAGGAACCGGAGGCAAGCCCGGCTGAAACACATTTCCTGATCGGAGATTATACATTTGATTACACTACCCAACTGATTCACTTTAAAGGGCAACAACAAAAACTCAGCACCAAAGAGGCCGAGCTGTTACAATTATTGTGCTTAAAAAAGAATGCAGTACTTACCCGCGAAGAAGCATTGCTGAGTATCTGGCATGATGACAACTACTTTAACGGCCGTAGTATGGATGTGTTTTTAAGTAAACTAAGAAAGTACCTTAGGGAAGACCCTAAGGTTGAAATTCTGAATGTTCATGGTAAAGGGTATAAGCTGCTGGTCAACTAAAGGCTGAAAGCCTTTAGTGCAGTCTGGGCATAACTGCCCCAACTTTTTAAGGCCGAGTGAATGGTGTCCATCAAGCCTTTATTGTTTACCTGTTTTCCTTTTAGAGGGGCTTTTAGTTCTGCTTCCGTTACTGGCCTGTCTTTGATGCTTGTGGCAAACCAGGATACATTTTCGTGTGGTAAAGCAACACCCAGGATCATACCCGGTAAACCTGTAAATGATTCGGGGCCACCAGAAACGGGAATCTTATCCGTATAAAAAGCAACAACATACACAGAATCCAGAATAATTGCATTTGCCCTTCTGCATTCATATCCTGCAATTTCCCTGGTTTCTTCGGTGATTTTCCAATTGATTTTCCTGGTACTGTCCTTTACCAAAAAAGTCTCTTCATATACTTTTTTTTGGGCGATAAAACTGGAGTTAGACAGATCTGTGAAAATGGTGTTATTCTGGCCAGAAGTAGGATCATCTCCAAAAAAACCTCTTGAATCACTATTCTCATCTTTAAGCGGGGTAAATAAGGTCTTGTCCTTTGAAAAGGCAAGGGTGCTTTTTAAAACCTTAAACTGAGGTTGGTTTTTTTTATAAGCATCAAAAGCGGACTGCATATATGCTGAGTTGTCCTTATTGATGCTCTTTTTAATAACGGCATACATATTGGTTTTCTTTTCAAATTCGATTAATCCATCTGTCGTAAATCTTACATTCTGAGCCTGAACACAGGTATATCCGAATAAGAAGAAAAATAAAATTACTTTCTGTTTCATGGTACTTATGGTTTAGGGGCGGATCCACCCATTTTATTGAAATCCCAGATCAGGGATAACATGAAATATCTTTTAATAGTGGTATAGTTATTTTGAGTGATCATGTTGTTGTTAGCTCTCCTCTCAAAGCCAATATTCTGGTTGAGTAAGTCATTTGCAGAAGCGGTCAGCTTAAGGTTTTCTGATTTAAAGAACTTTTTACTGATTGATGCATTCCAGATGAAACGTTCAAACTCCTGGTTAAAGGTCTGGGTTTTTGCCCGATACTCATATTCGCCATCTGAGCCAATTTCTATCCCTCCTGGGAGATATAGACTGAAACTAGCCTCTCCTGCAGCTCCCCATCCGTTATTATTCAGTTGCCGCTGTAAAGAGGCTTCGCTGGTATTGTAGTTTGGGCCCGCTGATACATAAAATGAGTATTTTTTCTCCTGGTGTTTCGAAAGACTAAGTTGTCCGCGGTAAGAATTGGATTTTGTCGTGTTTATAGCCGTGTTTACCATGTTATAGCTGGTATTCCCGCTTACATTTCCATTTAAACCAATATTCAGATCCAATAACTTTATTTTTCTGTTAAAATAAGCATTGATTCCGAAATTGCTTGGCGTCTTCCCTTCTAGATTAATAGATTGAGAGGTGCTCTTTCCGGTTTCATCTGTGACCACACTACTGGTAATGGGATTCGAACTGAACCCATAGTTTGCACCAATATAGATCGATTGATTACTCATAACCTTATAGGAATTATATCCGATGTTGATGTTATTGCTAAAGGAAGGTTTCAAGTCTGGATTTCCAAGAATTATGTTTAATGGATCAGTATTGACTTTCAGTGGTTGAACCTGGTCTATGCTCGGCTGGCGTGTATTCCCATTGTAGTAAAAACGAAAAGATGTCATCTGTGAGACATTGTACCTGTAACTCGCCTGAGGATTCCAATTAGTGAAATTTCTTTTGTAAGTATTGTTGGTATACTTGTTTAACTGTTCGAACTTTACATCGCTGATTTTAGTCCCAAAACTGAAAACAGATTTGTCTTTCTTAACATTAAATATTGCTCCGCCCTGATTGGAAAGTTGATTGAGCTCGAAGTTATTGCTGAATTCCTGATCCAGATTACTATAGGTCCCATCGGCAGATTTATTAAACGATTTCCTGTCCGACACACCTTTATTTATGTTTAAGCCATAGTTAACAATAACAGAAATAGCTTTAGAAAGCGGTTCGGTATAGGTCAGGTTACTGCTAAAAGTGGAATTTGTACTGTTGTTTGTCTTATATTGATCAACTACCTGTTTGTTTGTGAAATTTCCCTGTTCATCAAAGAACTGATTTTCAGAATTCAGAAAGCCTGTACTTTTATTCTCATTAAATGCCTGATTAAGTCTTACTGAAAAAGTCCGGCCTTTTTTCTTCAATTTTTGAGTGTAGAGTGCGCTGGCATTTAAAAGTCGTTGATCCCCGTTATTGCTAAGCGTCCGGCTACTGTTGTTAAGTTGGGTGTCGTCAGCTCTAACACTAGAAGAATAAGAGGCATCATCTGAACGACTGTCCTTCAAGGTTCCATCGACCGAAACTTTTAAAGTGGAGTTGGAGTCAATATTAATGGAGTAAGTTCCGTCCAGTTTCTGTCTGAACATATGATTGCTGAATGTCTGATCGGAGATGCTGTTGATTGCTCCAGTCGGGAGATTGTTCTGGGTTAAAGTATTTCTTGTTCCGTCGACGTTAATAGCGCCGATTTTATAATTGGTATTGATACTTTCTTTGTCTTTATTCCATTTATTGTCGAAATGAGCACCCCCGCTTTTTGTTAGTGGAATACCTTGGCCATTGTACATGCCATTAAAGGAATCCAGATCTCCATCGTCACCTCCTGAGTAAAACATCATACCTCCATCATCACTCACTTCCATATTAGAGGAGCCGTATTTATTGCTGTCTTGCCAACCCAATCCTGTTTTGCCTGTATTTCCAATGGTTCCGTAGGCAGAGAGTTTCTTTTTGCCTTTGAAGGCATTGATCATGGCCTGACCCTGATAGAATTTGTCTGTCCCGACTCCGGCATCTGCCTTTCCGAAATATCCATTCTTTTTGTCTTCTTTAAGTTTAATGTTAATTGTTTTTGCCTTTTCTCCATCATCGATACCGGTAAACGTAGCCTGGTCGCTTTTCTTGTCATACAACTGCACCTTATCCACCATGTCTCCACGAAGATTTTTGGTAACCAGGGTAGGGTCATCACCAAAGAATTCTTCTCCATCAACAAGTACTTTATTCACAGCCTGTCCCTGGGCTGTTATCTTTCCGTTTTTATCGACGGTGATGCCTGGAAGCTGTTTTAGCAGATCTTCTACTTTTGAATTGGGTTGAATTTTATAGGCTGCGGCATTGAATTCTGTAGTATCTCCTTTTATTTTTATGGCGGCGATATTTCCTTTGATAATTACCCCTTTTAGAATAGTAGCTTTTAAGGTCATATTCATTTGTCCAAAATCCTGTGTTTTTTTTGCTGAATCTAGTTGAAAGTCTTCTACATAATCTGCATAACCTGGATAACTGAGCAGTAAGATGAATTTACCGGAAGTAAGATTGCCCAGGCTAAAAGAGCCATCGGCTGTAGCTCGGGTAAATTTCACTAAAGTAGAGTCTTTTGCTTTTAAGACTGTAAT
Organism: Pedobacter steynii; assembly: GCF_001721645.1. Lineage (NCBI taxonomy): Bacteria > Pseudomonadati > Bacteroidota > Sphingobacteriia > Sphingobacteriales > Sphingobacteriaceae > Pedobacter > Pedobacter steynii. The sequence goes on from NZ_CP017141.1 coordinate 2,644,288, forward strand.
AGTGGAATTGACCATTTTGTAGCTGGCCGCTGTATCGGTCACCAAGCCCTTGATTTCATATTGAGTTTGTGCAAATAAGGACAATGAGCTCATACTAAACAGGAGTAAAGCTAAAATTTTATGTTTCATTCGGGGGAAATGTTTGGTTAATCTAAAGGTATAACTAAAGACTTAGTAATAGTGTTAAAGAATGTTAAATTATGTTAAAGCATATTTATTTTCAATGAATTATAGCGTTGATCGTTTGAGGTGTTTGGGTGAATTTTAGACGCAATTGTTTGAAAAATGTTTCTGAATCAACCATTTACTTGGTTCTTTTCTACAATTGTTGAGTGGAACGAACTATCTTATTACCTTCGCTATTCAAAGAATAGTTGAGAAGCTGTTTAAACGACAAAACATGAAGAAGAACCTGTTATCTCTTTTTTTTATAGCTATGGCATGTGCTGCAACGGCTCAATCTGTTAAGAAGACAAGAATTAAATCACCAAATGTCATTTACATTTATGCGGATGATCTGGGTTATGGTGACCTGAGTTGTTATGGAGCCACGAAAATTCAAACGCCAAACTTGGACCGTCTGGCAGCAAACGGGATCCGCTTTACAGATGGCCATTGTACCTCTGCAACGTGTACGCCATCCAGATACGCATTGATGACAGGAGAATATCCATGGCGTAAAAAAGGAACCGGGATTTTGCCTGGTGATGCCGCACTCATCATTCCTACTGATAGGACTACACTTCCAAACCTATTTCAAAAGGCCGGATACCAAACGGGAATTGTAGGAAAGTGGCATCTTGGTCTGGGAGAAACGGTAACCAAAGACTGGAACGGAGAAATAAAACCTGGGCCAAATGAAGTTGGCTTCAACTATTCCTTTATTTTTCCTGCAACAGCTGACCGGGTGCCTACAGTATTTCTGGAGAACCATAAAGTGGTTGCGCTGGAAGCTAATGATCCTATTGCGGTAGATTATACAAAAAAAGTAGGGGATGACCCAACAGGAAAGGATCATCCTGAATTGTTAAAAATGCAGTCTTCCCCAGGGCAGGGACACAATCAGACAATTGTTAATGGCATTGGTAGGATCGGTTATATGAGCGGTGGAAAAATGGCGCGATGGGTAGATGAAGAAGTGTCCACCACATTTCTGGCTAATGCGCAAAGTTTTATTGAGAAAAATCAAAAGCAACCCTTCTTCCTGTATTTTGCTTTGACAGAGCCACATGTACCCCGAATGCCGGCTACAAGATTTAAAGGAAAAAGTGGCTTGGGACTTCGTGGAGATGCAATCTTGCAGCTGGACTGGACAGTAGGAGAGATTATGAAGCAACTCAGGTTACTCGGAATTGAGAAGAATACAATGGTCATCTTTACGAGTGATAACGGTCCGGTACTGGACGATGGTTATCAGGATGAGGCGGTGACTAAACAGAATGGGCATTTGCCGGCAGGGGTTTTACGCGGAGGTAAATACAGCGCGCTGGAGGGTGGCACCCGGGTACCTTTTATTGTCAGCTGGCCCGGACAAATCAAGCCTCAGATTTCACCTGCATTGTTGAGCCAGATGGATTTGATTGCCTCATTTTCCAGCCTCATCGGTCAGCCTATACCGAAAGGAGATGCACCAGATAGCGAAAACCTGATTGCTGCTTTGCTGGGTAAAACAGTAAAGGGGAGATCTTCTTTTGTAGAGCAGGGTGGGCCACTTTCTGTGATCAAAGAAGGCTGGAAATACATTAGCCCTAGTGAAGGAGCGCCTTATATGAAAGATGTAGGTATTGAATCCGGGAATTTACCAACAGCACAATTGTACAATCTTAAAGAGGACCTTAGCGAAAAAAATAACCTGGCAGATAGATATCCGGAAAGAGTAAAAGAGCTGGCTGAATTGTTGGAAGAAATCCGGCAGAAAAAATAAACAAGGTATTGGTGTTTCTTTATGTGATTGTTTTTTAATTAAAACAGGTGTTTATTAAATAGCAGCATTCTTAGTATCTTTGGAAACGCCAATTTGAAGATGGTTTATTTTTAATTGATGCTTACCGTATGTCTGAACAGAATCCTGCCGAACTTGCCGCCAAATTTGTAAATTATACTTCCAAACATATCTTTCTGACGGGGAAGGCCGGTACGGGGAAAACTACTTTTTTGCGAAATCTGATTGAACTGACGCATAAAAAGGCGGTTATTGCAGCGCCTACAGGTATTGCTGCAATCAATGCTGCGGGAGTAACCATTCACTCTTTATTTCAACTTCCCTTTGGCACTTATCTGCCTAAAGCCCCGGCTGCAGAAGGAGACCATTATAATCAGCAATACAATACGCCAAAATCTATTGTACGTCATTTAAATATGACGGCCTCCAAAAGGAAGGTGTTGACAGATATGGAATTGCTGATTATTGATGAAGTGAGCATGCTGCGGGCAGATCTGTTGGATGCCATCGATATGGTGTTGCGCTATATCAGAAGAAATAATGCTGCCAGCTTCGGCGGAGTACAGGTACTCTTTATTGGCGATTTGCATCAGTTGCCTCCGGTAGTAAAGTCTACGGAATGGAGCCTGTTGGGACAGTTTTATAACAGTGCTTATTTCTTTGATGCTTTGGCCCTTCAGAACAATCCTCCGATTTATATCGAATTGGAAAAGATCTACAGGCAGGCAGATGAGGTATTTATTAACCTGTTGAATAACCTGCGAAACAATCAGGTAACCGCGCAGGATGTAGCCCTGTTGGATAAATATTATAAAGCTGATTTTAAGCCTTCCATTGACGATAAATATATTACCCTTACCACACATAATAATAAGGCCGACGCCTTAAATAAGCAAAGCCTGGAAGAGCTGAAAGCTCCGTCTTTTTTGTATGTAGCTAAGATTGAAGATGATTTCAGTGAGTATGCTTATCCTGCAGAACACATTCTGGAGTTAAAGGTTGGCGCCCAGGTCATGTTTATCAAAAATGATCCGACAGGTGAACAGCGTTTCTTTAACGGAAAAATTGCAGTGGTAACTTCGCTGAGAACAGATACGATTGAGGTGGAGACCGAAGGAACAAGAGAAAAGATTGTCCTGGAAAAATATACCTGGAAGAACATTAAGTATACTACGGATAAGGTGACAGGTGAAATTGAAGAGGAGTTGGTCGGAACCTTTACCCAATACCCTTTAAAGCTGGCCTGGGCGATTACAGTTCATAAAAGCCAGGGCCTGACCTTTGACCGGGCAATTATTGATATTGGAAGCGCTTTTGCACCGGGACAGATCTATGTGGCCCTTTCCCGTTTACGTTCTCTGGATGGACTGATTTTAACTTCCCAGATCTCCGGATCGGGCATCCGCCAGGATCAGAATGTTTCTTTCTTCTCTAAAACGAAAGAAAGTCAGGAGAATCTGGTTACACAGATCAGAACAGAAAGTGATGTTTTTCTAAGGTCTTACCTATTACAGTGTTTTGACCTCGCACCCCTGGATAACTATGTGTATGAGCATGTGCATTCCTACACCAAAGACATTAATAAATCGGCAAAACAGAAGCATGTAAAATGGGCGGGACAACTCCTGAAAGACCTGACTGAGGTAAAAGCAAACGCAAGTAAGTTTTTAGCTCAGATACAGCGGATGTACGAAGTAAAAACAGAAAAAGGAATGGCGGCATTATTGGAAAGAACCATTGCTGCGGAGAACTATTTTAACCCCTTGCTGGTTGGCTTTTCCAAACGCATCTTTGAGCGTATGGAGCTGGTGAAACTGGACAAACAGGTGACCGCCTATCTTACCGAACTGTTAGAGATGGAAGCGCTCTTTTATGATCAGTTTAAAAAAATACGTAAGGCGACAGCTTTGCTGAACGCAACTATTAATGGAGCTGAGTTTACTAAAAAGGATGTGAATGCTTTGTTAAGCCAGGCGGAACGGGCAGCAGTGATGGAAAAGGTTTTTGCAGTTCCGGGTAAGCTGGACTTTACAGCCAAAAAAACAAAATCTACAAAGACCAAAACTGCAGTTAAGAAAGAAAAAGCTCCTAAGGTAGATACAAAGGAGGTTTCGTTGGAACTACATAAAGAAGGAAAAACGATTGCTGAAATTGCCAGAGACCGGAAAATGGTAGTTGGCACCATAGAAGGGCATCTGGCACATTATGTGGCCAAACAGGAGATTGCAGCCAAAGATATTATCGGATCAAAAAAACTGGATAAAATTCTGAAAACCATCAGGGAACTCAAGACCATGCAGATGAACCCGATCCGGGAACATCTGGGCAGAGATTATAGTTTTGGTGAAATCAAAATTGGCCTGGCTGCATATCTGGCAGAAGGAGAGTGATCAGACCTCAGTATCTCCCTGAAAAACCTGTTCTGCAGGACCACACAGGAATATATTCCTAAACTGAGATCCATTGTAGTCAAACTGTATTTTCAGATCACCCCCCAATACTTTTACCGGAGTTTCAATATGTCCTTGCTGGTGTTTGTGCTGTGCCATAGATAAGGCTACGGCAGTGACGCCCGTTCCACAGGCATAGGTCTCATCTTCCACACCTCTTTCAAAGGTTCTCACAAACAGATGGTCTCCCTGATCTTCGACAAAGTTGACATTGATTCCTTCCTTTTTATAGGTGGAGTTATTGCGGATGGCTTTTCCCTCCTGATATACATCGAGGTCTTTTAACCCGCTTACCCGTTGCACGTAATGAGGCGAGCCGGTATTCAGTACATAAGCGTCACCATCATTTTTAATTACATCGATGTCAATCATTTGTAAATCAACCCAATTGCCTTCTGCTGAAATTTTGGCATAGTGAGGTCCGTCAACTGCCAAAAAATTAGTTTCCGTGTCAATTATTCCTAAATGCCTGGCAAAGGCAACGATACACCGGCCGCCGTTTCCACACATGCTGCTTGGATTACCATCTGCATTGAAATAAATCATCTCAAAGTCGTAGCCTTCACGGTTTTGCAGGAGCATTAACCCGTCTGCACCAATCCCAAAACGCCTGTTACAGAGTTGCAGGACCGTATTATTACCCGTATATTTAAAGGATTGATTACGATTGTCGATCAGAATAAAATCGTTACCGGCGCCCTGGTATTTAAAAAAGTGGATCTTCATGAGATGTGTATGCTTGTCATTTAACATTTTTTAACAGTATTCACGGCCTGTTACAGATACAAATATCGTTTATATGGTATTAAATTTGAGTAATTGAAACAAAAGAAATAGTTCTTAACGAGTAAAACGAATAAAATCACAATCCATGCCAGCTTTGCTTTAACCGGTTAATATGAAATGGATAGCTTTTGAAACAACAAAAAAGAAAAAATACAAATGAAAAGAATCGGATTGATAGTGTTAGCCGCATTTATAGGTGGTGCGGCTGCGATTGGCGCTTACAAACTGTTAGAGCGCAAAAATGATGGGATGACATTAGCGGAGAAACAAAATGTGCTTTTCGCTAACAATCCTGTAAAAATATCCTCCACAGGAGCGGTTGACTTTGTTCAGGCCGCGTCAGCAGTATCTCCTGCGGTAGTACATATTAAAACTTCCTATGGCAGTAGCTCTGGTAGTGAAAGAGGTGGAGGTGGTTCCCCAATGGATATGTTCGAAGAGTTTTTTGGTGGAGGTGGCCGCGGCAGATCCCGTGTACCAAGAGCAGCTTCCGGTTCCGGCGTAATTCTTACTCCTGATGGTTATATCGTAACGAATAATCATGTGGTGGAAAATGCAGACAAGATTGAAGTAATCCTGTCCGACCGTCGTAAGGTAATGGCAAAGGTGATTGGAAAAGATCCAAATACAGATCTTGCACTGATCAAGGTTGAGGAAACAGATCTTCCCGTGGTAAAAATGGGAAATTCAGACAATGTTCAAATTGGAGAATGGGTATTGGCAGTGGGCTTCCCGCTTGACCTTCAGACTACAGTAACTGCAGGGATAGTAAGTGCAAAAGCAAGAAGTATCGGGATTTTAGCAAGACAACAAAACCAATTGACAGAAGAAGAGTATGACGAATACCGTAGAACCGGTAAAGCACCTGAGCGCACCAACAACAGTATCGAATCTTTTATTCAGACTGATGCGGCAATTAACCCTGGAAACAGTGGTGGGGCATTGGTAAATGCAAATGGTGAGCTGATCGGAATTAATGCGGCAATCGCGTCTCAGACAGGTACGAATGAAGGTTATGGTTTTGCCATTCCTGTCAACCTGGCGAAAAAGATCCTGGAAGATTTTAGAAAATACGGTGCGGTGAAACGTGGATATATTGGCGTGAATTTCAGGCCTCTTGATGCGGATTATGCAGAAGAATTGAAAATTAAAGACATCAACGGATTGTATGTAAGTGATGTATTGCCTAACGGTGGTGGTGCTGCTGCGGGAATCCAAAAAGGGGATATCATTAAAAAAGTAGATGGTGTAGTGATCTACGATTCTCCTGATCTGCAGGAAAAAATCGGACGTTTAAGCCCTGGCGATAAAGTACAGCTTACAGTATTGAGAAATGGAGCCTTAAAAGATTTAAACGTAACTCTTAAAGGTGATGCAAGCGTCAACATTGCTAAAGCAGCACCGGCGACAAAATCAACAGGAACTACAATCAGCAAACTGGGCGCTTCTTTTGCTCCGGCTTCAGCCCAGGTAAAAACTAAATTCGGTGCTAAAAACGGAGTAGTGGTGACCAGCATTGAACCAGGAAAAGTATTCGATTCTATGGATATTCCAAAAGGTTTACTGATCACAACGGTAAACGGTAAAGCAGTGAACAGTGCAATGGATGTAGAAGCAGCTTTGCCCACTTCAAAAAATGGAATGACCACCATCTCGGGTGTTGGTCCGAATGGTAACTATACCTTTACCTTTTAATTAATTTTTGTTAAAGTAATAGAAAGCGGGAGGCAGTTTAAACTGCCTCCCGCTTTCTGTTTATACTGGACCCAGTTTTGATTTTTCACTTGTCATGGCTCTGTAAAATTTAGAACGTTTCTAAATAGCTCTATTGTCGTTATTTTATGACAATGATTAACAAATTAATTCTTTTATTAAATACTTTTGCAGGAATAGAACTAAAATACAATCAAATGGCTAGTTTCGGAAACGCTTTTTCCTCGTCTATAGGAAAAAAACTAATAATGGGTATCACCGGCCTGTTTCTTATTTCATTTCTCGCGGTTCATTGCTTTATAAATGCTTTGATCTTCGTGAATGACGGTGGTTTAACCTTCAATGTAGGAGCTCATTTTATGGCTACCAATTGGCTGATCAGGGCAATGGAAGTAGTCCTGATGGCAGGCTTATTGGCACACATCATTCAGGGTTTACGTTTGGTTTTTCAAAATCAGGCTGCACGTCCGGTGAAGTATGCAGTTAACAATGGTGCTGCAAACAGCAAATGGTACTCCAGATCAATGGGACTACTAGGAACCATCTTATTGATTTTCTTAATTGTACATTTAACTGACTTTTGGGTAGTTTCCCGTTTTACCGGAATCCCAACTGTTGATGCAGCAGGTCACGAAAATCTTTTTGCAGTGATGGTAGCTAGATTTCAAACCCTTTGGGTAGTGATTTTATATATTTTAGCAATGGTTTCTCTGGCTTACCATTTATTACATGGTTTTGCTTCCGCATTCCAGACGCTGGGATGGAACCACAAAAAATATACTCCACTCATCAAAGCATTTGGTATCTGGTATTCAATTATCATCGCAATACTATTTGCAGCTATGCCTGTAGCAATTTATGCAGGTCTTATTAAATAATTTTTGAACGTATAAAGCTTAAATAAAATGGCTGAATTAAATGCAAATATACCGGAAGGCGAATTAACGGAGAAATGGACCAAGTTAAGGTCTTCTATGCCATTAGTTAACCCGGCAAATAAAAGAAGCATCGAAATTATTGTAGTGGGTTCGGGATTGGCAGGTGCTTCGGCAGCAGCAACCCTGGCAGAGATGGGCTATAAAGTTAAATGTTTTTGCTTTCAGGACTCCCCGAGAAGAGCGCACTCTATCGCAGCTCAGGGTGGGATTAACGCAGCAAAAAACTATCAGAATGATGGCGACAGTACTTACCGTCTATTCTATGATACCATAAAAGGTGGCGATTACCGTGCACGTGAAGCTAACGTTCACCGTTTGGCAGAAGTAAGTGCAAATATTATAGACCAGTGTGTGGCACAAGGTGTGCCGCTGGCAAGGGAATATGGTGGTTTATTAGACAACCGTTCTTTTGGTGGTACACAGGTTCAAAGAACTTTTTATGCTGCCGGTCAAACGGGTCAGCAATTGCTCTTAGGTGCATATAGCGCTTTGGAACGTCAGGTAGGAATGGGTAAAGTGGAAATGTTTACCCGCCATGAAATGCTTGAAGTAGTCGTAGTAGATGGCAAAGCACGTGGTATTATTGCCCGTAATTTACTTACAGGTGAATTAGAACGTCATTCAGGACATGCGGTATTGTTGTGTAGTGGTGGTTATGGTAACGTATTCTACCTTTCTACAAACGCAATGGGCAGTAACGTAACTGCAGCATGGAAAGCACATAAAAAAGGCGCTTTCTTTGGTAACCCTTGTTATACGCAGATACACCCTACATGTATCCCTGTTTCAGGCGATCACCAGAGTAAATTAACCCTGATGTCTGAGTCCTTGCGTAATGACGGCAGAATTTGGGTGCCTAAAAAGAAAGACGATCCACGTAAAGCTTCAGAGATTCCCGAAGATGAAAGAGATTATTATTTAGAGCGCAGGTATCCTGCTTTCGGTAACCTTGTACCACGCGATGTGGCTTCCAGAGCTGCTAAAGAGCGTTGTGATGCTGGCTATGGTGTAGGTAAATCTAAATTAGCTGTTTATCTTGATTTTAAAGCCAATACAGAACGTTATGGCCGTATTGAAGCTAACGTACAGAATATCCATAATCCCGATAAAGAAACTTGCATGCGCCTTGGCCGTGAGGTGATTAAGGAAAAATATGGTAACCTCTTTGATATGTATGCGCAGATCACCGGAGAAGATCCTTATGAACTGCCAATGCGTATTTACCCTGCGGTTCATTATACCATGGGCGGCTTATGGGTAGATTATAACTTAATGACAACTGTTCCGGGCTTATATGCTTTGGGAGAGGCAAATTTCTCTGATCACGGAGCTAACCGTTTAGGTGCTTCTGCGTTAATGCAAGGCTTAGCGGATGGTTACTTTGTAATTCCTTATACTATCGGTGCTTACTTATCTAAAGAACTGGCAACAAAACCAATTCCTCAGGATCACCCAGCGTTTGTAGAAGCAGAGGCTAGTGCAAGAGGTATTATCGACAAATTCTTTGCAATTAAAGGAACCAAAACTGTTGATCATTTCCATAAGAAATTAGGAAAGATCATGTGGGAAAAATGTGGAATGGCACGTAACGCAAAAGGCTTAACTGAAGCGATCGCTGAAATTCAACAATTGCGTAAAGATTTCTGGAGTGATGTTCGCGTACCAGGAGAGGCCAATGAGTTCAATCCGGAGCTTGAAAAAGCTGGCCGTGTGGCCGATTTTATTGAGCTGGGAGAATTGATGTGTATCGATGCATTGAACAGAAACGAGTCTTGCGGGGGCCACTTCAGAGAAGAATATCAAACTGAAGAAGGTGAAGCCATGCGTGATGATGAAAACTATGCTTACGTTGCGGCATGGGAGTTCAAAGAAGGTGTTAAATTTGAGCTGCATAAAGAAGAGCTGAAATTTGAAAACATCAAGGTTGCACAAAGAAGTTATAAATAATAGCTAAGTACTAAAATCTCAATATCATGAGTACAGGAAATATGAATTTAACGCTGAAAATCTGGCGTCAAAAAAATACAAAAGCCAAAGGTGGTTTGGTGGATTATAAACTATCAGACATTTCTCCTGATATGTCCTTCTTAGAAATGTTTGATGTATTGAACGAAGAACTGATTTCTAAGGGTGACGAGCCGGTTGTGTTTGATCACGATTGTAGAGAGGGGATTTGTGGTGCCTGTTCGATGTTTATCAATGGCAGACCTCACGGACCAAAGGAAGGAATCACTACCTGCCAGCTGCACATGCGTTCTTTTAAAGATGGAGATACCATCGTTGTAGAACCATGGAGAGCGAAGGCTTTTCCGGTAGTGAAAGACTTAACGGTAGATAGGTCTGCGTTTGACAGGGTTATTGCGGCTGGAGGCTTTATTTCTGTGAATACAGGGAATGCACAGGATGCCAACAACCTGCCTATTCCAAAAGTACAGGCTGATTCAGCTTTCGAAGCGGCAGCATGTATCGGCTGCGGTGCTTGTGTGGCAACCTGTAAAAATGCTTCTGCAATGCTTTTTGTATCAGCTAAAATTTCTCAACTGGCACAACTGCCTCAGGGACAGCCTGAACGCTACCGCAGGGTACAGAGCATGGTCGCACAGATGGATGCCGAAGGTTTTGGTAACTGTACCAATACCGGTGCTTGTGAAGCAGAATGCCCTAAAGGAATTTCTTTAGAGAATATTGCACGCATGAATAGAGATTATTTGTCCGCAAAATTTGTATCTGAGGAAGATATTTAATAAATTTAGCTAACGAGACAAGGATATTTAACACGAAAGCCCGGCTATTTAGCTGGGCTTTCGTGCATTAAGGGGGAGTTTGGGGTATGGTCTTTAATCTTTTTTGTCTTCGTTTTGTTTCGCTTTCAAAGCAGTTTTTGTATTGATTCGGATGGCACCATCAGCACCTGCCGAACCATAAAGTGTAGTAGCAGATGGACTCTTTAAGACTTCAATTGAGGCAATATCGTCTGGATTGATTGCATTGATATCCTGCTCGTATTTCTTGCCATCTAAAAGGATTAAAGGGGCTTTATCCCCGGCAAGGGCGCTAAGCTTTATTTTCAAGCCCGCATCTTGTGTGGTGCTCAATCCAATTACTTTACCTACTTTGTTTCCAGCAGGTGCCTTGGAATGATGCAGTGAAAAGCTGATAGGAATGTTATACTTTACCCGCACTGCCTTACCTTTAACAATTCCTGGATTCCATTTAGGAGATTCAGCCAGCACCCTTACCGCTTCTTCATCTGTTCCTGAACCGAGCGTTCTTTCTACCTTGATGTCCTCAAGTTTTCCGTCTTTCTCTACAATAAAAGATAGAAATACTTTTCCCTCTACTTTACTGCTGATAGCCTCAGCAGGATATTTAACGGTCTTCTTTAAATAAGCATAAAACATTTGCATTCCTCCTGGAAATTCAGGTGCTTTTTCGATTGAAACAAAGTTATAAACTTTATGGTCATTCGGATCTATCCGAACCTCGTCCAATGAAAGGGAAGTTGTATTTGCTGGGGCTTCTTTATATCCCATAAGGGTGACCGTGTTCAAGGCTTTATACCCTTTAACCAGACTTAGTTTTGGATTCTTTTTAGGACTGTTCGCTCCGGAAATGACAAAGGAAACAGGCAATGAATAGTTACCATTCTGGCTGGTTTTAAAATCATTGTAGCTCAGTATCACCCTCATGATTTCGGGTTCAATTCCTCCACCTAGTTTGTTGACTACGCTGATCGCTCCAATTTGTCCATCCTTCAGGCTAAATTTGATCTGGCTGTTTCCCTGAAGGTCATTGTCGTAAGCTTCTGTTGGATATCTGATATGGCGCTTAAGGTGCGTGTAAAAGTTTTGCCATGCAGGGTCAGTTACGTTTTGTGGGCTAACTTCACTTGTCTTCATATTCGATACCGCAATTTCTATAGGTGCAGACATGACTTCTTTTACAACGTTTAAGGGAGTATTTAAGGGAATCTCTTCTGTTACAGCAATGATATTTTCGTTACTGCGGATAGTGGCAGACGATAGGACGAGTGTGATGGCAAAAAGAGGTAAAAACAGGCCATATTTTAATATAGCGGTTTTCTTTGATCTTTGTTTATGAAGCATAAATATTCTCTTTTTTATCAGTGATTTATTAAAGAAAGTATTAGTAAGGCTATTCGGAGCAATGCCAAAGGCCCTGCTTAAAAGGAGCAATGCATATTGCTCTTTGTCGCCCTGAAACTTAGCAGCTTCCTCATCCGCCAGGTATTCATGAATGTTTTTAATGGTATGCTTATATAAATAAATGATGGGATTAAACCAGGTGAAAATGCCCAGTAATTCAAAGAAGAGGATGTCGAGTGTATGCAATTGACGGATGTGAATTTCCTCATGCCTGTCGATGGTCGGAACTTCCGGCAGGCTTTCATCTATTCTCTTTTTTCTAAAAAAAGAAAAGGCATTTCCGGTATGCTCCTGTTGGAGCAAACGATGCACCTTAAACAATTTGTAGAGGAAAAGAACCGCAAAAACAGCGAGCCCGATTAAGTAGGCAATCACGATTAAATTGCCAAAATTCAGCTTTTCCGGAGTATCCGAGATTACACTAACCTGTGTCATGAGGTCATTCAGATGATCAACTCCTGTATAAATGGGTTGCACAACAGTTTGCTTGCTGAACCATTCAAACCTTAAAAAAGGAATGGATAGGGAACACAATCCCGCGGAAATCAGATATATCCTGTTGAGGACGAAATAAGTCTCTTTTGCCAAAAATAATTTATAAAAGCCATAGAATAATACCAGGTATATATTGGCCTGCAGGATATAATGTGCCCAACTCATCTCGGTCTGTTTTTAATTTTGTTGATCATTTTTAAAATTTCATCCACATCGCTCAAATCCAATTTTTCTTCTTTAACAAAGAAGGAGAACATACTTTCTACAGAATTCTCAAAATAGTTGCCTAGCAACTTCTCGGTAGCATGACGCTTGTAATCTTCTCTGCTGATGAGCGGAAAATATTGATGTGATTTGCCGAAAGCCTCATGGCCGATAAAGCCTTTTACCTCTAGTATCCTGATAATTGTAGATACCGTGTTGTAAGCCGGCTTCGGCTCCGGTAAAAAATCCATCACGTCCTTTACAAATCCCTTTTCTATTTGCCATAGAATCTGCATCAATTGTTCTTCTGCTTTTGTTAAATCTTTAATGTCCATCTTTTTATTGTATTAACCGGTTTTTTTAATTGGTTTAAGGATCATGTCTATTCGTCAATAGTATGGTAACTAAAACCTTAGTATAAACTTAGAACTAATATTTTAGTTTTCAAAGTTTCAGCGCAAAAATATTTTAAAGTAAACAAAGAAACCCCCGGGATTAGCGGAGGTTTCTTTGTTATTTATGATGTTATGCTATGGTTTTGCAGTTTCAGGAGCCTTTGGTAATTCTTTTCTCGGAATCTGCTCATTACGCTCAGAGGTATTGTATACAAAAGAGGCAACAATGGTTGCTGCTCTTTTTAAATCTTCCTCAGCTAAACGGTCAAATGTATCCTGATTGCTATGGTGTGTGCGGGTATTATAATCCATCGGGTCCTGAATGAACTGGAAACCCGGAATACCTACCGCATCAAATGCCTGGTGATCTGTTCCCCCGGTATTGTTGATGGTTACCGTTTTAGCACCCAGATCATGGAAAGGGCTAAGCCATTCTTTAAATATAGGTCCTGCCTGGGCATTTCCCTGTAAATAAATCCCTCTGATGGCACCGGTTCCGTTATCCAGATTATAATAGGCGCTGATCTTTTTGTGATCTTTGGTGAGTACCATGGTTTTTGGATCTCCGAAATGTTGGGCAACATAACCTCTTGATCCGAATAATCCTTGTTCTTCAGAACTCCAAAGCGCAATCCTGATGGTCCGCTTTGGCTTAAAGTTAATGGCTTTCAAAATCCTCATGGTCTCCATCATTACTGCTGCTCCGGCAGCATTGTCTGTTGCACCGGTAGCTGAATGCCAGGAATCATAATGCCCGCCAATCATGACTACTTCTTCTTTTAATTTTTTATCCGTACCGGGAATCTCTGCAATCACATTATATCCTTGTGGATCCTGATCATAAAAAGAAGTCCTGATGTCAGCTTCAACTTCCACCTTTTCTCCAGCACGTAACAGACGCAACATATGCAGGTAATCTTCTGCGGATATTTCCAGCTCAGGAGAAACCGGTTTTGCATCCAGGGCATAAGGAGCGCCGTTGCTGGTGAAGAAAGTTCCATGGTTACCTCTGGCGTAAGTCAGGATCAGGCCTACCTGCTCTTCCAGCATAAAACTGGCCATTGCGGCACGTACCTCTCTCATTTTCATCATCTGGGCCATCATGTTATTGGCCGGACGTGGACGTTGCCCTTGTGGTTGTGCGGTGGCATCAGCCATTTTATCCAGCTCAGCGTCAGTGTACCTCACTGCATCTGGCTTGTAGCTGTTTTGCAGGGGTTGTAGTGTTACCTGATCAAACATCACGATCTTACCGGCAAGTTTGCCCTTGTAAGGTAATAGGTCTGTCACTGTATCTGCTTTGATCAGGATTACTTCAGACTTGATCGCTCCTTTGGTTCCCGGGGTCCATGCCTTTGGTGCACCAATAATGGCATGGTAATAAGGAAGGGTTGTGGCTGCATAATATTTATCAATTTGCCAGCCTTTACCAAATTTTCCCCAGGCTTCGAGGTGAACATTTTTTAATCCCCAGGAGGTGAATTGTCGTACTGCCCAGTCCTGTGCCCGCTTTAGTCCGGGAGAATTGGACAAACGAGGGCCTGCCACATCAGTGATCTGAAAGGCAATATCCATTACTTTTGAGTTTTCAAGGCCTTCCTGACGTATTTTCTGTACTGTAGCCATGTCCACCTGCTCCTGAGCAGATAAGGAGACACTGATGCATAATGCTAATGCCGTTATTGTAAATTTTTTCATCCGAATATAATTGTCTTTTAATAATCGTGAAGCAATCATTAGCGATTCATTTACCCGTTGGTAAGCTGCGCGCTAATGATGGTTTCCTAAACGCTTTTTTCCTGGAACTTATTCATTAATACCTGAATTTACAGGAAATGATCATTGGTTGTATCTTCCTCATCATATTTTTACATCCGGACTTAAACCTGTTATTGCTTGCAAATCCTCCAAAAAAGAAATGGCGGTACTAAGACCGCCAATTCTGACTATAAACTAAAACTAAAAATTATTTGATGCTCTTCTTGGCTACGATAAAATAGCCGGCTATAAAGAAGACAACCGCATAAATCAGACTGACATATATTTCCTGGGTAAATATAGCATCCATGTTTTTTGATTTGCTCATGGACAAGGCCAGTGTAGGGTGACTGTAAGGAATCATATAAGCATATTCCCAACCTTTTGTCGCCGCAATAATTCCTGCGATGACCCCTACAAAACCAATTCCCATAGGTTTCAGAAAATCGGACCAGATCAGGCTGATGATAAATTGCAAAGACAAAATTCCTAAGGAGGAAAGAAACATCTTAAAATATACTTTAGACAGAATACTTACCGGTGAAAACCCATTGAAGGTAAATTTGCTGTTTAATGCCTGCAAAAGATGACCAAACAAGATGGTAAAGAAGGCAAATAAAAACAAACAGATAAAAATCAGTAAAACTGCATATAAATATTTTGCTGCATAAATAGAAAGCTTATTCAGGGGTTGTGCAAATAAGGTCTTCCAGGTGTCGTTCTTATGCTCAATATTATTGACTGAAAAGGCCATGAAAATTACATAAAAAGGAAGTATCAGCATCCCCATTACTCCAAGAGCACCTCCGCTAAAGGTCATCCAGAGGGCTTGTGGTGGATAATTCATTTTAATGATTTTATCTGCATTGCTAAAAAAGCCAAAAGTAATCAGCCCGCAAATGACCAGAGGCAGAAGGATCGCGGCCCAAAAGGCAAGTGTCTTTCTTGATTTATAGAATTCGGATTGTAAGGATATGAATAAGGAACGCATGTTTAATTGCTTTTAGTAATGTCAAGGAATAAATGCTCCAGATCTTTCCTGATCTGATAAATGCTGTAAACCGTTAGTCCTTGTTGCACCAGTAAAGTATTTAGTTTGCCACACTCTTCTGTGGAAACAAAAGGAAGGGTCATCTTCTTGTCGGCGATTCCCAGAACCTGATAGCCATTTTTTTCGAGGAAGTCCTGCGCTTTGGCAATGTCGTTTATTTCCAGTTCGATCATGGGCTTGCTCAAATCATGCAGTTCATTGATCGTGCCTTGAAAAAGTAATTTCCCTTTATTGATAATGCCTACATGAGTAGCGATACGCTCTATTTCACTCAGCAGGTGACTGGATACTAATATTGTTTTTTGATGTTTAGTGGCCAGTTCAATCATTAGATTTCTGATTTCTATGATCCCATTTGGATCAAGGCCATTAGTTGGTTCATCTAGCAGCAGTAACTCTGGATCTGACAATAGAGCGAGGGCAATCCCCAGGCGCTGTTTCATCCCTAAAGAATATTTCCCTGCTTTTTTGCTGGCGGCATCTTCCAAACCTACCAGCTGCAGCATTTCTTTTGCTTTCTTCCGGTTAATACCAAGTAACATGCACCTGTTGTATAAGTTTTCCTCGCCAGAAAGATGCGCGTAAATTGCAGGCTGTTCTACCAGTGCGCCAAGGCGTTTTAAACTGGCAATACGATTGGTGTTGATCTCCTTACCAAATAGAAACACAGTGTCTGCCGGCGATTGTAACAGGTTTAAAAGAATTTTGATTGAAGTAGTCTTTCCGGCACCATTGGGTCCAAGAAAACCATAAATACTTCCTTTTTCTACCTTCAACGACAGATCGTCAACTACTTTTTGTGTGCCAAAGTAGTAGTTAAGTCCCCGGGTTTCAATGATCAGATCCTTCATGCTTACTTAAAAGAAATGGTGCTTACTTTGGCAATTCCTTTTACTGAAGTGGTTGCTTTTGCTGCCATTTCTTCATTTTGTGTAGTAGTTACGCTGTTTGCAATGGTTAATACCATCATCATGAATACAGGAACTAATAAAAGTAAGAATGGTGATACGTTTGCTAACTTTTTCATAATATTTATATTGAGAGATGCAGTTTTCATATTCGTTGTGATTTGATGAAACAAATAGAATAATAAAAAAAACGCTGCTAAAATCTTTTAGACCAAGGCCATATTATCCTAGATAAACGCCTATTTATTCTAGTTTTGCAATTGATTGGTTTATTTGCCAATTTGGTAGAAAAAAAATGCCCGTTCGTCGAAAGCCGGTACGCATAACGTCTGGAAAAATTTACTTTTAGACCTATGAGTTTTTGTCAATAACAAAGTTTAAATGAAAAATAAAGGTCCTCTGATTGTACATCTTGTTTTCTGGTCGCTGGTATTGTGTATTATTATCCTGGATATCGTAATCGCTAAAGAATCAAGAAATTTATCTTCAATTGTAATTAGATACGGATCTTCTCAACTTATCAATATTTCTATCTTTTATATTAACTATACGCTGTTAATTCCAATGCTGATTAAAGAGCAGAAGAAATATGGGCTATATATTGGATCGATCCTGTTGTTAATTGTCGTGATGAGTGCCATCAGAACAGTCATTGCCAGCCTTAACCCGGAAGTGATATTGGTGACATGGGAAAGTGGGGTCCGGGATTACATGCCAATTACCACATTTGCTTTGATCGCGGTATTTAGTTGCGGCTTTTTTATTGTAGTGAGTTCCCTGCTTAAATTCGCAATAGACTGGTTTGGAAATGAACGTGTTCAACGCAACCTGGAAAGTGAAAAGAAAGAAATGGAATTGCAATTCCTCAAATCACAGCTGAACCCGCATTTTTTGTTCAATTCCCTGAATAATATCTATTCCCTGGCATATCAGAAATCAGATAAAACAGCGGATGCAATTCTGAAACTTTCGGAAATTATGCGCTATATGATTTACGAGAGCAATGATAGCTGGGTTTCTTTAAGTAAAGAAATTGAATATGTTCAAAGTTATATCGAACTTCAGAAACTGAGGTTCAGAGATGGGGCAGCAGTTGAATTCAGCATGAACGGAGAGATTGATAACCAACATATTGTTCCACTGATTTTAATCTCCTTTGTGGAAAATGCATTTAAACATGGCGTGGCGAATGACCCTAAGGATCCGATCAAGATCAACATCATTGCCAACCAGAAGATCCTGCATTTCAGTGTGACAAATAAAAAAAATAAACATAATAAAGATGAAGTGGGAGGAGTAGGCCTCAACAATGTGGAACGAAGGTTACAATTGTTATATCCTGAAAGATATAAATTAAATATTGTAAATTCGGCTACCCATTACACCAGTGAATTAATGCTAGATTTATGACAAAGTTAAAATGTATTGCGGTCGATGATGAACCATTGGCACTTGATATTATAGAGGATTATGTGTCAAAAGTACCTTTTCTGGAACTGGTTAAAAGAACGGAAAATGCAATTGAAGCATTACAGCTGGTGCAGGCTGGAGGGATTGACCTGGTATTTCTCGATATCCAGATGCCTGAGCTTACTGGAATTCAGTTCCTGAAAATTGCTAATGGGAAATCAAACTATATCCTGACTACTGCGTATTCACAATATGCACTGGAAAGTTACGACCTGAATGTGTCTGACTACCTGTTAAAGCCTATTGCATTCGATCGTTTCTATAAAGCGGTAGAAAAGGTACATAACCAGCAACAAAAATCTGCGGAACCTACTCCGCTTCCTCCACCAGCAATCACACCACTAATGTCTGCACCTGTGGCAGTACATCCTGTACAGGACTTTATTTTTGTGAAAACAGAACATAAAATCCAGAAAATTCAACTGGATGACATCCTTTATATTGAAGGGCTAAAAGATTATATCTCTATTTATACCAAGGCAGAGCGGATCATCACACTTCAGAACATGAAGAAAATGGAAGAAACCCTTCCTACCGGTCAATTTATCAGGGTTCATAAATCTTATATCATTGCTCTGGATAAAATCGAAAGCATTGAGCGTAGCAGGATCAGTATCTTTGGTAAAGTTATTCCAATTGGAGACACCTACCGGGACGAGTTCTTTAAGCACATTGACAATAAGAATATTTAAAGACCTATTTACTGGCCTAATTTCTGACGGATTGCCTTTTCTGCTTCCTGGGTTACTTCTTCCGGGTTTTTTCCGGTGGAGTCTATTGGTTTTAAGACGGTCCAGCGGATCCGCTCTCCAAAGCTAAGGGGGAAAGTTCCGTACTGTACCATTTTCCAGGAGTTTTCGATGGCCACAGGAACAATTAATGCATTGGGTACTTTTTTTAGAAGTGTGGCAATTCCGCCTACATGGAAAGGTTTAAGATTTCCATCTTTAGAGCGTGTGCCTTCCGGAAAAATCATCGCAGACCAGTTGTTTTGTTTCATCCTGTTTCCCAGATGAATAATTTCGCCGACAGCTTGTTTACTATCTTTCCGGTCAATATTAGCCCCTCCACCATATTTAAGATTGAAGGAAATCGAGGGAATGCCTTTGGTTAGCTCAATTTTGGAAATGAATTTAACGTGGTGTTTTCTTAAGAACCAGATCAGTCCGGGAATATCGTACATACTCTGGTGATTGGCTATAAATATTTTAGGTTGATCAAGAGGGATATCCTGCTCATTGATGAATGTAACAGAGGATCCCATAAAAAGGTCGCAATAGGTTAGAAAAAAATTCAGGCAATCTACTGAGGCTTTGTGTGCCTGATAACCGAACAGACGATAACATACCCATTGAATGGGTTGAAAAATAATTAACGTCAGCGCAAAGAAGAGATAAAACAGCGGACTGAAAATATATCCTAAAAATTTATTCATGGTGGGTCAATTGTTCGTTAAAGCGAAGATTCCTGGAGAATGATTTTAGTTTTTAAAATGGCAGCAACACTCATGCTATCGGTGATCTCTCCGTTTAATACCATTTCATAAGCCTCCTGAAAAGGCAACTTACGGATGCGGAGTTCTTCGGTTTCTTCAGGTGAAGCAATACCCATACTCAGCCCTCTGGCAATATAAATGATCGCGAGTTCATTACTCACGGAATTCGATAAATGCATGCGTTGAATCTCTACCCATTCCGTAGCAGAGAGCCCTGTTTCTTCCATCAGCTCCCGCTTTGCACTATCCAGTGGATCTGCATCTAAAGGACCTCCCCCTTCAGGGATTTCCCAGCTGTAAGCTTTTAAAGGGAAGCGGTATTGTCCAACCAGCCAGGTGTTCAACTCCTCGTCCAAAGGTAAAATTCCAATGGCTAAGTTTTTAAAATGTACTTCGCCATATATTCCTTTACCTCCGGAGGGGTTGATCACCTGGTGCTCTGTAAGTCCGATCCAGTTGTTATCATAGATCTTGTGGCTCTCAATAGTGGTCCAGGGATTGCGTTCTTCCATGGACGCAAATATACTAAAATGACTCTTCATCGGAACGCATTTCCTGCTGATCCGGTTTTTTGCCTTTTTTAGGACTGAAGGTCGTCTTACCAAAACGGTAAGAATAAGTTAAACTCGCCATGGTACCTTGCATGTAACGTCTGAAATCAACAATAGAGTTGGTTGTAGTGGTGGTCATACTCCAGTTACGGGTATTGAAGATATCACGCACATTCAGACTTAAAGAAGAGGTCTTGTTTTTAAAATCATATTTGGCACCTGCGTCAACTCCATACATCGCATTTCTTGTTCCCTGTGCCATTACCTGACGGGCACGGTAATCTCCTTTAACCTGTAAAGTAATGTTGTAAGGAAGGACGAAGTTATTGGTGAGATTGGCATTCCAGGTAAATCCTGAATTGTCTACGATTCCAAAGGCGGGAACCCCATCTATTTTGCTCTGATATAAATTAGCATTGGCAGTGAAATTCCATGCCTTAGCAACATCAAACCGACCAATCAGCTCTAATCCGCTGGAAAGCTCTTTGGTTAAATTCTGAGGAGTAGTAAGGGTAATCCCGTTCTGATCCGGTTCTGTTCTGATTCTTTGAATGACATCATTTGTCTGACGCATATAAGCAGTGGAGATAAAGGTAACCTTCGGCCAGAATTTGCTATAGCTCAGTTCAAAGGCATGAACATCCTCCGGTTTAAGATTCGGATTTCCCTGACGGTAGTTTAGTGGATCAGAAACGTCTACAAAGGGGTTGGTATCCCAGCCTCTTGGTCTGTTTACTCTTCTGCTATAGCTCAGTTGTAACTGTTGCTCTGATTTGAATTTCTGTGTTAAAAAGATACTAGGATATAACCTGGTATAAGCTACCTTTCCTGGTACGGAGCTCAGTTGTCCGTTGGTACCGTACATGCCTAAACGCGTGTCCAGAGTAGCGTCCTCTGCCCTCAGGCCAATCTGATAACCGAAGTTTTTAACCTGATTCTGATAGTTGGCATATAATGCATGTACCTGATCTTTACTGTTGAAGTCATTGGTAAGCGATAGATTCACATCGTAGTTTCCAGTGATGTTGTTCAGCTGATCTGAATAAGTATTGTTTTCGGCAATGCGAACCTGACTGCGGTAACCGGCTTCCAGTTTCCCTGATTTTCCAACTGGCAGGGTATAATCGGCCTGAATATTATAGTTTCTGTTGATTCCTGTTCCGTCATTTCTAATGATTTCTGGAAGCTGATCAACGGGAACGCCGTTGAGGTTATAAATGTCTGTATTGTAAATCTGAAGGTTGTTATTGTCTCCCTCAGAAAAGCTGGCATTAAAGGTAATTTCCTCTTTTGGCTTTTTAAACTTATGACTGAAATCGAGATTCAAATCATAACTTCCGCCTGATCCCAGATTGGAATTGTTTCTTCTGCTGAGTTCCAATGGGTCTTTAAGGTTGTTTAACTGATCAATAGTTAGAAACTCATTTCTATCATTGTCCCGGATATTAAATCCTCCGGAGAAGCTTAAAACATCTTTTTCCGTCACATAGTAATCAAGGCCTGCTTTTACATTATGACCTTTATCCAGGGATTTGGAATCCGTGTTCTGATTGGCAAAGGCATTTGGAAAGCTGGAATTTAAATAACTGATGTTATTAAACCCTCCGCCAAGGCGGTTTCCATACCTGTAGCTGTAATTGCCATATAAGTTCACTTTGCTGTTCTGAAAGCTAAGGCTGGTATTGGCATTGTAATTATCCCGGTTTCCGGCAGTTAAGGCGATATTACCGTTTAGTCCGAGCTTCTTATTCTTTTTTAATACAATGTTGATGATTCCTGATTGTCCTTCTGCATCATATTTTGCAGATGGGTTGGTAATCAGTTCCACACTTTCAATGGAACTTGCCGGGATAGACTGGAGGATCTGCGCGACATTACCGCCGGCGATCAATGAAGGTTTACCGTCAATCAGGACTTTAACTCCTGTAGAACCCCTCAGACTCACATTTCCATCGATGTCCGATTGTACAGAAGGTACATTTTGCAAAAGATCGGATGCGGATCCGCCCTCACTCACTAAACTCTGGTCTACAGAAAAGACTTTTTTGTCTACTCCCATTTGCATGGTGCTTTTCTGTGCAGTAATGGCTACCTCATTAAGTACGGTACCCTTTGCTGTTTTCATTTTTATGGTGCCCATGCTGATTTCCTTCACAATCGCAGATATAGAAACAGAATCGCGAACCATGGTCTGGTAACCTACATAACTCACTTTAAAAGTAAAAGCACCTTTTGGCAGGCCAATCATAGATAAATTTCCGTTAACATCGGTTTGTACTCCTTTTATTAATGCCTTGGTTTTTCTGTCGAGGATAACGGCTGTGGCAAATGGAATGGTCTCATTGGTTTGGGCATCTACAACTTTAGCTGTAATCTTACCTTCCCCGGTAGTTTGTGCATTAAGTTTTACAGTTGTAGTACAAATGGCAAAGGTTAAAAATACAACTTTGTATAACAGATTCTTCATCGGTGTGTTTCGCTTTTGGTGTTTTTATATAAGAGGGACAAAGAAACATGACGGAGGTTTAAAAAGAACAGGCGTAACTATTTTATTACAGCTAATTATGGTGGAATACAGTAATATTTTTGTTAACGAAGGAATGAGTTATTCATCCTATCGTAATTTGATAAATGAGCTGCTGCTCGCGAAAAAAACAACCGGTGAAGACGATACTGAGGCCATGCTTCACTATACAAAGATGAACGTACAACGGATGAACCGGGTGGACAAGACAGTACAACTCAATGCTACAATTTTAGAAGCGCTAAGTGGCCTGAAAAATAAGTACCGCTTTTTGGTGATCTCCGAAGGCTGGTGTGGGGATGCAGCTCAGATTGTTCCCATCTTTGATAAAATAGCAAGTGCCTACCCGGATAAAATCAGTCTTAGGTTTGTGTTGAGGGATAAGAACCTGCCCTTAATAGATGCACATCTGACTAATGGAGGAAGGGCAATTCCTGTGCTGCTGATTCTGGATGAAGAAGGAAAGGTGCTTTGCAAATGGGGGCCGAGGCCACAAATCCTGCAATCGCTGCTGGCAGAATGGAAAAAGGAAAGTACCGATATGATGCTGATTGCAGAAAGACTTCATGGATGGTATGCCAAAGATAAAACGCAGACTACCCAAGAAGAGCTAAATACACTTATTCAGCAGGTATTAATCAACGGAAACAGTTAAACCTTCCTGTTGTAAGATCTTACGGTAAACTTCCATTTCCGTAAAAGAACCTTCCAGGACGGCGCATTTTCCTTTATTATGGACTTCCCATGCAATCTTTTCAGCCTGGGTTTCTGAATAATCAAGGTATTTCATCATACAGTGAATTACATGGTCAAACGTATTTACATCATCGTTCCATAGAATTAAGCGGTGAACCGTTTTTAAGGAGGTCAGGATTTCTTCTAATGTAAAAGTTTCTTCTTTAGTTTCTGTTGACATGGTACAAAAATAAGCTAATTTCAAAATAATGTTGCAGTTAAAGTTATTTTTGCCTAAAATTTGTAATAAACCTAAATATGATGCATCGTTCGAAAATTGCCGGAATAGGCTATTATGTGCCTAAAAATGTCTATACCAATGATGATCTGTCCCGTTTTATGGATACAAATGATGCATGGATTCAGGAACGAACTGGTATAAAGGAACGCCGCTTTGCTGACAGACTGGAAGAAACAACCACTACAATGGGTGTGGAAGCAGCGAAAATTGCCATTGAAAGAGCAGGAACAACCGCTGAGGAAATCGACTTTGTGATTTTTGCAACCCTCAGTCCTGACTATTATTTCCCCGGATGTGGCGTATTGCTTCAGCGGGAAATGAAAATGAAGGAAATTGGGGCATTAGACATTAGAAACCAATGCTCCGGATTTGTATATGCGCTGTCTGTTGCCGATCAGTTTATTAAAACTGGTATGTATAAAAATATTCTTGTGGTAGGGAGTGAAAAACATTCCTTTGCGATGGACTTCGAAACCCGTAGCCGCAATGTCTCGGTCATCTTTGGAGATGGGGCAGGAGCCGTAGTATTACAGCCCTCAGAGAAAGACGGACAGGGAATCATGAGTACTCACTTACATAGTGATGGAGCTGATGCCGAAATTCTGGCCATGTATTATCCTGGTGCAAGTGCCAATAAATGGCTGAAAGATAAACCCGGTTATCCGAATCAGGAGCTTGGTGGATTATTTATGACTACCGAACAACTGGAAAACGGTGCAGCCCTGCCTTATATGGATGGACCCGCAGTATTTAAAAAAGCAGTCGTGAAATTTCCTGAAGTAATTAAAGAAGCCTTAACGGCAAATAACCTTCAACCTGAAGATATCGACATGCTGGTTCCTCATCAGGCCAACCTGAGGATCAGTCAGTATGTACAGCAATTGCTGGGGTTGCCGGATGATAAAGTGTTTAATAACATCCAGAAATACGGAAATACAACCGCTGCTTCTGTGCCGATTGCGTTATGCGAAGCATGGGAGGCAGGGAAAATTAAAGAAGGCGACCTGGTTTGCCTGGCCGCCTTTGGTTCAGGTTTTACCTGGGCCAGTGCTTTAATCAGATGGTAAGGATAAAATCAGCTAAAGGTTTAACTGCCTTTAGCTGATTTTGTCATTTGTGCAAACATATCCCACATCTCATTTGGAATAGCCTCCAGCCCGTTAAACTGACCGGCACCTTGTAGCCATTCGCCTCCATCAATACTAATCACTTCTCCATTAATGTAACCCGCGAAATCGCTGATCAGGAAAGCAGCCAGATTGGCCAGCTCCTGATGATCACCCACACGTTTCAATGGAACCCTATTTTTAAAATCAAACTTTTCAGCGAGATCCCCGGGAAGTAAACGATCCCATGCGCCTTTTGTAGGAAATGGGCCGGGAGCAATTGCATTTGTCCGGATGCCATATTTCCCCCATTCCACGGCTAATGAACGGGTCATTGCCAGTACTCCTCCTTTTGCGCAAGCCGATGGAACGACATATGCAGAGCCGGTAAAGGCATAAGTAGTCACGATATTTAAAACGCTGGCACTTTGTTTTTCCTTTATCCAGTGTTTTCCAAAAGCAAGGGTGCAGTTAACAGACCCTTTTAATACGATGTCAATTACTGTAGAGAAAGCATTGGCAGACAAACGTTCTGTTGGCGAGATAAAATTACCGGCAGCATTATTCAATAAGCCATCTACCTTACCAAAGGTTTTAATGGTTTCAGCCAGAACATGCTCTACCTGTTCATACTCACGTACATCACAGGCAACGGCCAAAACTCTTCCACCTGTTTCTTTTTCCATTTCAGCAGCAGTCTTTTCCAATACATTGGCCTTACGGCTGGTGATCACCAGATTTGCGCCCAGCTTCAGAAAATAGGTGCCCATTGCTTTACCAAGACCGGTTCCTCCACCGGTAATTACGATTGTTTTTCCTTTTAAAGCGTCATCTCTTAACATTGGTTGATTATACATGGTCTATTTCTTTTGCAGGTTATCAATAATTGTCTTTAAAATATTTCTGGTAGTAGGTGCCCACCATTGTTTCAGCATCAGTGCCAGTGCTTCATCCTGATTGGCGCGTGTTGCTGCAATAAGGTCCTTTCGGATATTCAGTTTGCTCTGTTCCCAGGTGTTTCTCTCCATACCCATATATTTCCTGATCCTGCGTTCCGCAGCAGTAAGTATACTCTCCGGATTTACCAGCTCATCAACCAGACCAACCTGTAAAGCTTCCTCTGGTGTGAACAATTTTCCTTCCAGCAGACTTCTCGAAGCATGGGCATTGCCAATCCAGAAAGAATAAAGATGGAATATAGAATTTGGAACAATGATGCCTACAGGAACTTCATTAAGGCCGATAATGGCTTTCCCTTCTGCCATAATCCGATAATCACAAGCCAATGCAATCACACATCCCCCCGCCGGGCTATGCCCGTTTATAGCGGCTACCAGTGGTTTTCTGAAAGAGGTAATGTTGGCGATAAAGTCCAGAAACAGATGCCAGAATGATTCTGCCTCGGCTTCGGAATAATTGTAAAGTTCAATCAGGTCCAATCCGGCAGAAAAGAAATTCTCTTTACCGGTGATGATGGCTCCTGCAATGTTTTGATCTGAAACAATATTGTTCAGCATGTCATTCAGTTCGGTAATCATTTCGCGGTTCAGGGCATTAGATCTTCCGCGGTCTAATGTAATTAGTGCTAAATGGTCTTTTATCGTGACTTTAATGGTATTCATATATATCAGTTTATTTTACTTCATAGGTATAAACGGCTCTTCCCAGGCGTCCCATATAATCCATCCCTTCGATTACAACCCTATAAGTTCCGGGTTCATCGGTATTAAAGAAATTGAACGACGATTTACCTTGCTCATTGGTAGGGACCTGAGCTGCCCAGTAAACAGTACTTCTTAAGTCTGGCTTACGGTCAGGAACTGCAGCATCGTATTTAGGAGCATAAAATTCTCTTGGAATATAAAAGCCTTTCGGAGAATAGGTGGTGATGCCGGGAGTAAAAACATTGCTGTAATTTCCGCCACCACGTTTGGTGGTAATGACCAGAACACCTCCACCACCATTCATCCCATAGATGGCAGTGTTTCCTATAGATTTGAGTACCTCAATGGTTTCTATATCTACAGGGTTGATGTTGTCCAGAAAATCTGAACCCATATTCATCCCATCCATCATCACGGTCATTGGTATGCTTCCTCCGTTTCTCATCAGATAAGCCTGGCCATTCCGGACAATCAGTCCTGCAACACGCCCCTGTAAACATTGGCTTAGCGTCACACAGGTGCCCAGCTGCTCTGCAGTAATCACAGCGTCGGCTTTTCCTGCACCATTTAAGTTGGATGAATTTTTTGCCTGTTGCTTCTTTTCTGTGATTTGAACTTCCTTCAGCATCAGGGTTTTTTCCAATAATCCGCGTTTGTTCAACTCATCGAAATAATTGCTGCTCTGTTGCAGATAAGCAGATAAAGCTTCATTGACATTGATTTCTATATCTCCGTTATTTTTGCTCCTGGTCACAATCTGTCCCGGAACAATGTCCATATGGATGTCTACTCTCTTTTTATCTTTTGCAGTACGTGCCTGCACAATAAATTTGGTATCCTCGGGAAACATCAGCTGATCAAAGCTAAACCTGCCCTGGGCATCGGTAAGCGTATCGAGTGCAAAAAATCCACCGGAAGAAGAAAAGAGAGAAACTTTGCTGTTTGGAGAAGGCTTTCCACCATAGTTAGTAATGGTTCCACTGATCGTTTGCGCCTTTTCTGCCTGAAACCTGATCGGCGGAGGGGTATTGTTGATCACATTTTTCCATAGAATCCTTCGCCAGCCCTGGGTCAGCATTAAATTGTCCAGGTTTTGTAGTACTTCAGGACCTTCATTGATAAAATAGTAATTGGGCTTCTCAATATAACCAACCAGGTCCGAAGTCAGGAGCATGGTGCTGAAAATATTACTTTCATTTTCAGGATCGGGTTTTACCGCCGTGGTATTGGTCACGGAAACAGAGAAAGAACCGCTGACAGGCTGGCCCGTATAAGTACTACTTAGATTGACGGTTACATTTTCTCTCTTCGCATAACTGGTCTTTTCTGTTTCTAGTTTGGTCAGGACGCGATCTTCGGGGTGGTATATGAAAACAAGCCGTTCTGCAAGAGGGACATTGTCGCCCGAGAACAGGGTAAGCTGAAGAATACCCTCAATCAGATCTTTCTTAGGAATGGAAACATTTACCATCTGCTTATCCGCTTTTATTTTCGAACTGAACTGTATCGTGCCGCCATGCTGTCCCACCAGTTTTAGCTCCTTTTGATCATTCAGGCTTTCAGAGCGTATTACTTTTACGCTTAGTTTGTCTTTGTCAACATTATTTACACTTAGAATATATCCATTCGGACGGATTAAAGGTAAACTCACGTTTTTCTCAGAGCCATCTGAAAACTTAACTTTTGCAGTATAAGTGAATCCGGGCTGCGGGTTCAGGACGAAACTTCCCATTCCAAGGTGCCTGGTTTGAAAATGATTGACTTCAGTTCCGTTTTGATCAATAATACTTCCTGTTATCTGTTCCCCAAGACCGGAAGCATTGACTGCCTTTATCCCTATCTTGTTTGGAAGCCCCTCTACAAAATTTCCGCTCTCTGCAAAAAATTGAACATCAACATCTTTTGAGGTTGTCCTGAGCGGAATTTCTTTTGTTATTTTCTTCTGATCTGAAAGAGTGATGGTAGCCAGGATTTTCCCCGACTTATATAGGGATGGCTGAGTATTTAAAAAGCTAAGCGAGGCAATTCCTTCTGCATTGGTCAGGGCTTTGCCTTTAAACAGGCTTCTGAAATTTAGCTGAACTTCATATCTGACATCATTGCCCGCATACGGCTTCCCGTTTTTGTCCTTAAACTCAATCTTTGCTTCGACTTTTTCTCCCGAATTCTCTTTCGTGTAAGTATAGCTGGTGTTGGTAAATACAGTATTGGACCAGGAATTTCCAATTTTTATAGTTTTGTCAAAGAAGAATTCAGGGCCTGCATTTCTCATCCATTGCGTATAAGCTCTGATCCTGTAATTCCCCTCTGCGAGGGAATCAGGTAGCTTAAAGTCTCCCCAGGTGATGCCACCTCCAACAGGTAAACGCAATTGTTTCTTCAAGGAATCCCTCTCATTGATCAGCTCTACATAGAGGATTCTGCTAATGTCTGAAGGTTCCTGAGTTTCCGTATTGATGATATAGGCTTTAAACCAGATGTTATCTCCTACCGCATAATATGGTTTATCCAGATGAAGGTGAACCTTTTCCTGTGCATACTTTTTATTGTAAGCTTTCATCCGCTCCAAAAGAGCCTCAAAGGGGTCTCCATCAATTCGGGAAGCAAAAGCCAGGCAGATTCCGGCAATCAATAAAAAAGGATAAAACAATTTACGTTTCATAAGTGATAGCCTTAACAAATAATAAAGCCTCAATATACAAATATTGAGGCTTAAAGTAAATTTAAAAGATAAGGGATGTCGGACTTAGAATTTGTTTTTCCACATCATACTCTCTACTGGCTTAGTCGTTTTATTATTGTATTTAGCACTGATCTTATTGTTATACATTGTTTCAATTTCGCCCTCTACTTTAAAGTAAATCAGTTGGCCGATAGGCATTCCTGCATATATTCTTACTGGTTGTGCGCAGGAAATTTCCAGTGTCCAGGTGTTGCAGAAACCAACATCTCCCTTTCCGGCAGTTGCATGGATGTCTATACCCAGACGTCCGGTGCTCGACTTACCCTCTAAAAAAGGAATGTGTGCATGTGTTTCTGTGTATTCCAGCGTTACACCAAGGTAAAGTGTACCAGGTTGTAAAACATAACCATCTTTCGGGATCTCAAAATGCTCTATTTTATTGTGCGCTTTTGCATCAAGTATTCTATCTTTATAAGTGGCCAGGTATTTGCCTAAATGGACGTCATAAGAGTTTGTGCCAAGACATTCGGCCTTAAAAGGTTCAATAATGATGGTGCCCTTCTCTATTTCTTCCAGAATTCGTTTGTCGGAAAGTATCATTTTATCAAGTATTGGGCTAAATTATGATTAATTTAAGATACTTTTGCATAGTTTTCTAAAATAGAGATGCCCGTAGTTTTTAATAAAAATATTGACGAGAATACCATACTTGCAGTATGGAAAATCGAAGAGACTGAAGAGCAGCTGCTTTCCGGCCTGCAACTGAAACAGCATGAGCTGGATTTCATTTCTTCCTTGAACAATGGGAAACGTTTGCTGCACTGGTTAAGTACACGTGTACTGCTTAGAACTATGCTCAATACCTCTGAGTATATCGATTGCCAGATGGACGAACATGGTAAACCCTTCCTCCCTAATCTTGATTACCACATTTCCCTGAGCCACTCTTATGATTATGCGGCAGTGATTATTGGTAAAAACAGAAAAGTAGGGGTAGATATTGAACTCATCAAACACAAGATCAAAAGCATCAGACATAAATTCCTGTCGGATATTGAACTTGCGCAAAAACAGATCGGCGACAATATCAATGGACTATACGTATGTTGGTGTGCTAAAGAAGCCATCTATAAATGGAATGGGAGAAAAGGACTGGAGTTTAAACAAGATATCCACATCAAGCCATTTAAACTGAAAGCTGAAGGAAACCTGAATGCCCTGGTTGATCTACCTGATGGGACCAGAGAGCTTAGCGTCAACTATTTTAAAACCAGTGATGGTTATATGTTGGGCTATGTAGTGGCTTAATTTTCAAATGATGAATAAGAAAGTACAATTCACAGATTGGGGGCTGACTGATTATCAGGAGGCCTGGGATAAGCAGGAGCTGATTTTTAATCAGACAATCGCGGTCAAAACCGATAACAGGAATAACAATACCCTGATTGAAACACCCAATAACCTGATTTTTGTAGAACACCCACATGTGTATACGCTGGGGAAAAGTGGACATCCCGAAAATCTGTTGCTGGATGAGCAGGGCCTAGTAGAAAAGAAAGCAACTTATTATAAAATTAACCGTGGAGGAGACATCACTTATCACGGTCCGGGGCAAATTGTGGGATACCCGATCCTCGATCTTGATAACTTCTTTACCGACATTCATCTTTACCTGAGAACATTGGAAGATGCAATTATCCTGACACTCAAAGATTATGGAATCTCCTCCGGAAGATACCCCGGATTTACAGGGGTCTGGCTGGATGCGGATAATGAGAAAGCCAGGAAGATCTGCGCAATGGGTGTAAGGTGCAGTCGCTGGGTAACCATGCATGGCTTCGCTTTTAATGTGAATGTCGATCTTGATTATTTTAAGAATATCGTTCCCTGTGGGATAGACGATAAAGATGTGACTTCTATGCAAAGAGAGCTGGGCCGTGAATTGGATATGGAAGAAGTGAAATTGGTACTGAAAGGCCACATTGCCAGTCTGTTCCGGATGGAGATGTTCTGATTTTACTAAAAAAGCTAAGGTAATCCCTTTGTTTTGTTGTGGTAAATATTATCTTTACTCGAAAAACAAACTACTATTATGGATTACACTTCAGAACAATCAGCCGCAATGGCTGGAATCGGCGCTGTTGCTGGGATTATTTATCTCGCTCTCGTAGTGCTCATTATTGCTTCATTATGGAAGGTTTTTGTTAAAGCCGGGAAACCAGGCTGGGCATCACTTATTCCAATTTATAACATTATTGTCCTGCTCGAAATCATTGGTAAGCCAACCATTTGGATTCTTTGGATGCTGATCCCTTGTGTAAATATTTACTTCGGAATCTGGGCAATGAACCTGTTAAGCAAAAGCTTTGGTAAGAGTGAAGGCTTTACCGCCGGGCTGTTATTATTGCCTATCGTATTCTATCCGATCTTAGGATTTGGAGATGCAAGATATCTGGGCCCTTCAGCAGCAGAAGCGCAGCCGGGTTATGCTGGTGGTACGACTAATCCATTTGGTACGAACAACCCGTTCGGTACAAATGATCCGTTTAATAAACCTCCAACCACACCTCAAGCATAATTGTCGGTGTTAATGATATACCTGCTATCCGCCTGGTCTTCTTTTTTAGATCAGGCGGATACTTTTTTTCTAACCTGCCCATTTAAATATCTCACTGGTTTTGATTGCCCTGGCTGCGGTTTTCAACGCGCTGTTCTTGCCCTGATCCAGGGAAATATCACGGAAAGTTTTCAGCTCTACCCCCCAACAATCCCATTGTTAATCACTTTTATTGTCGGCCCGGTCGCCAACTATACCGCTAAAGGAAATAGTGATAAACTGATTAAAATATTGTTCCTGATTACGGGGTCAATTGTTGTAGTCAATTATCTCTTCAAAATATTTTCTTCCCATACACATTCCTGAATTCCTATTTTAATTCTATGATTAATGGTATTATTGACCTGCCAAAAAATAGTTTTAAATGATGACAAATACTGAAACTGAAATTTCTTACTTAGCCATAGGTGATTCTTATACCATCGGCGAAGATGTGCCATTAGAAAGCAGCTTCCCTTACCAGTTGACAGAAGAATTAAAAGCAAGAGGCCTGAAGCTGACTAAACCAGATATTATTGCTAAAACAGGCTGGACCACAAGTGAACTGCAAGATGGGATCAGGAGTGCAGAATTAAACCGGAAATATACAATGGTTACCTTGCTGATTGGTGTGAACAACCAGTACCGAGGAGAGCCAAAGGAAAAATACCGCAACGAGTTTAAAGAACTTCTGCAAACTGCGATAACCTTCGCGAATGGAAATGAAACTCATGTATTTGTGGTTTCCATCCCTGATTGGGGGCTTACTCCTTTTGGAATGGAAAGCGGTAGAGATATCCGTTTCGTCTCTTCGGATATTGATGCTTTTAATGCCATTAATAAAGAAGAAAGCCTGGCAGAGGGAGTTAGTTATACAGATATTACGGTCGCATCCCGCCTGGTCGTATCGGATAAAGAACTGATCGCTTCGGATGGTCTGCACCCTTCTCCAAAAATGTACCTGGACTGGGCCCTGAAACTGGCTCCGGTAGTGATGGAGAAATTTAAATGATCATTCAGACTGAGAAGTGATATAGTTGTAGTCTTTAATAACGGTGTTGAGAAAATTAAGCTCGTTCATTCCCTCCGGCAGACTGACGGCTAAAAGTCCGGTGAGCTTTGCAGACATGGCATAAATCAGATCCGTATTAAATGTTTTATAATAGGTGCGGATCACCTCATGTACAAGCTCAATCTCACGGTCGCTTAGCAGATCCGCATTTTTGAAAACAGGGGTATATTCTTCCTGGACCGGATGAAAAGCAATCTGATCAATATTGGTTCGCTGAACGGTTTTAATCAAGGTGGTTCCGGCCACCATATCTCCGATCCGTTGCTTATGATCTGATAGAGCTATCGCAATTAAACCACCAATCTGGGCAGTCAGTACAAAATCTACCAGCCTGAACAACCACCGGATAAAATATTGCCCGATACTAGCCTGACTTCCGTCTAAGCTGATGACCTTGATCTTCATTAATCTTTTTCCAACACTCTGCCCATTCATAAATACCTCACAAATGAGGTTATAAAAAACATAAAGGGTACCAAGGAGGATCAGCAAAACAATAATAGTGGTTCCCTCGCCTGTTAACATCCCCAAAACGGCAAATAAGATATATAATCCAAAAAAAGCAGCCAGGTCTATGAGTCTTGCAGCAATCCGTTCCCCTAATCCGGCAACGGGATAATCAATAGCGACGTGCTGACTGGTATTTACCTTAATTGTTTCCATAAGATCAAATATAATATTGATGTTCAATTAATTATTGTAAAATTGTTTTTTGTCGCTATTTTACAGAAAATTTGATCTTCACCGGGATTTATGA
Organism: Pedobacter steynii; assembly: GCF_001721645.1. Lineage (NCBI taxonomy): Bacteria > Pseudomonadati > Bacteroidota > Sphingobacteriia > Sphingobacteriales > Sphingobacteriaceae > Pedobacter > Pedobacter steynii. The sequence goes on from NZ_CP017141.1 coordinate 2,677,988, forward strand.
GAGAAGCATTATTTGTTAAGCAAAATTCGGAGAAATGGAAGCATTACGAGCAAATGCGAACGGAGAACTCAGATGAGCTTGCGGAGCGTTTCATCGACATCACCAATGACCTGGCTTATGCAAATACTTTTTACCCTAAATCAAAGACCACAGCCTATCTCAATGGCTTAGCTTCTGTTTTACACCAGTCTATTTATAAAAATAAAAAAGAAGAGGGAAACAGATTTGTCACTTTCTGGAAAACAGAACTGCCTGTACTGTTCTATACTTACCGCAAGCAGTTACGCTACTCCCTGCTATTTTTCCTTCTTTCCGCTTCAATCGGAGTACTCTCCGCTAAATACGATGACTCTTTTGTCAGACTTATTCTGGGAGATGGTTATGTAAACATGACAAATGAAAATATTGCAAAAGGAGATCCATTTGGGGTATATAAACGACAGGGAGAAGTTGAAATGTTTCTGATGATCGCTGCAAATAATACTTATGTTTCCCTGTTGATGTTTGTCAGCGGAATTTTTCTCTCCATCGGGCCGGTTTTTTTTATGCTGAGAAACGGAGTGATGATCGGAGCATTTGAGTATTATTTTTTTAGTAAAGGCCTGGGTGCTGAATCTGTGCTGACCATCTGGATTCATGGAACACTGGAAATCTCAGCAATCATCATTGCCGGTGCTGCTGGATTGGTACTCGGTCATGGATTGCTCTTTCCTAAAACATATACCCGCTTTCAGGCTTTCAAAAACAGTGCGAAAGACGGAACCAAAATTGCCCTGGGCTTAATTCCCATTATATTGGTCGCTGCCTTCTTTGAAGGCTTCATTACCCGACATACAGAGATGCCGCTTTTCCTCAGTATCAGTATTCTGGCAGGCTCTCTGTTATTCGTCATCTGGTATGTGATCCTATACCCATTAAAACTTCATAAACGCTATCAAACTATAGAAAATGTCTGAAAAACTGGAATTTAAAAAACTCAGAGAGTTCGGAGAAATCATTAATGATCTGTTTTTGTTCATCAAACAAAATATAAAAGCTTTATTAAAGGTATTTGTTTATTTCTGCGGCATCTTTATTCTGGGATCAATGATCTCGGGAATATTTCAGCAAATAGGAATGCAGAAAGCAATGGCAACGGGGGATGATTCTCTTGCTATGTTGGGGAAAATTTTTAATCTCAGTTATTTTCTGCTGTTGCTCTTCAATCTGGTAAGCTATACCGCAATGAATGTCTGTATTCTAAGTTTTATAGCTGTTTATATAAAAAACGGAAATGTAGCTCCGGGGTTGGATGAGGTCTGGGCCTATTTTAAATATTATTTTTTCAGAATGTTGGGAAGCGGGATTTTAATCGGCCTTTTTTGTACACTATGCTTTTTTTTCTTCTTGATTCCGGGAATATATGTCATGCCGGCCATGATGCTGTTCTTTCCGGTGATGATTTATGAAAATGCCAGTTTCAGCTATTCCTTTGACCGGGCTTTTAAGCTGATCAAAGGACATTGGTGGTCCACTTTTGGAGCCATGCTGATCATTTACTTAATTACCCTGGCAACCCAATCTCTGGCTTCTCTTCCAGCCATCATTTTCACTTTATTTAGTGCATTTACTGAAGGATCGAAAGGCTTGAGCAATACGGCAATTATCATTTCTACTACTGTGCAGTATTTGTGTCAGGTCTTTATGATCATTCCGATCGTAGGAATTTCCCTTTGTTATTTTAACCTGGTAGAACGCCTGGATAGTACGGGTCTAATGGACCGTATCGGGCAAATGGGAACATCAAAAGAAACCTTTAATACTCCGGAAGAATATTAACATGCGCAGACTGTTTTTAATCTTTATGCTCATTATCGTGACCATCGGTGGCTTTGCTGCCCCCATGGTACAAAAGCCTGGCCCAAAGCGGCTCAGTAATGACAGCAGTAAGATGATCCTGCGTAATTTCGATAAAGAAAAGATTAAGGCATATACAGAACAGCCTGAATTCAGCTATAAAGAAACGCCGCCTGAAGGCCGTAGCCTGTGGAGCCGGTTCTGGCGTTGGTTCTGGGATTGGTTTTCCAGGATTTTAGAGAATGAGGTATCTGGTGGACTTATAAAATATGGGATCATTATTGCCTTGGTAGGACTGGTTGTCTTTATCATTATGAAGGCAATGGGATTGGACCTGAAAATTTTTACAGGGAAATCTAAAGCGATTGATGTTCCCTACTCAGAGTCTCTGGAAAATATTCATGAAATCAATTTCCGGTCTGAAATAGAAAAAGCCGTAGCGGCGGGAAACTACAGATTGGCGGTGAGGCTCTTTTATCTCCATTCTTTAAAAGTGATGAACGATAATCAGATGATCAGTTGGCAACCGGAAAAAACCAATCAGACCTACGTAGAGGAAATCGCTGACCCCGATAAAAGAAAACAATTTGGCGCATTAACCACCCGGTTTGAATACATCTGGTACGGAGAATTTTTCATTGATAAGGAAAGCTTTGCTGAAGTAAAAAGCGATTTTGACCGGTTTAACAGAAGGGGAGCATGAAAGGGATGAGATTATACCTTATTGGGACGGGTATTTTGTTGCTCTTATACCTTGCAGGGCAATACTATAAGCCAAAACCTACGGATTGGAGCCCCAGTTATCTGAAGGAAGATAAGATCCCTTTTGGTTTGTATGTACTCAATAAGGAATATCAAAGTATATTTCCGGGAACCAGAATGGAAATTTCCAGGCTCCCGGTTTACAATACGCTAAAAGATAAAAAACGGAAGAATACCAATTACCTGATTATTGCCGGTGCAGTGCGTATTGATGAACTGGATTATAAGGAACTGGTTCAATTCATGAAAGATGGAAATCAGGTTTTTATAGCCACCTTCGATATCGGAGATTACCTGAAAGATACCTTGAACCTGAATATCAATTCTTCCCTGAATTATGGTAAAAAGAAAAGTGTGCCGATTAATTTTGTCAATCCTGCCCTAAAAGAAAAAAATGCTTATGTCTTTGATAAAGGCCTGGGCGACCTCTACTTTAGCAGGATAGATACATCCAAAGCTGCCGTTCTGGGAAAAAATGAAAAAGGAGAGGTCAACTTTGTCCGGTATAATTTCGGCGCGGGTGCATTGTATGTTTTACCAAATCCCCAATTATTAAGTAATTATGCTTTGCTGAGCCCGGAGGGGGCAGCATATGCGGCAAAGGCACTTTCCTATCTGCCGGTAACAGAGACGATGATCTGGGACGAACACCATACAAAAGGAAATCTTGGCGAGGAGAGCTTGTTGAGGGTGCTTTTTAAACATGATCAGTTGCGATGGGCCTATTACCTGTCTATGATCAGCTTACTGATTTTTGTGGTTTTTGAAATGAAACGCAGACAAAGGATCATTCCCATTATCCCTAAACTGACAAATTCGTCGGTCGACTTTGTGAGAGTCGTGGGTAAAGTTTATTATCAACAACGTGATAACCGTGATATCGCTTCGAAAAAAATCAACTATCTGCTGGAATTTATACGGACAACATACCGCTTAAAAACCAATGAAATAGATGAAGAGCTGATCAATGCGGTCGTACTTAAATCCGGAGAGAACGAACATGACACCCGACAGCTATTTGCCACCATTGATGAAGTCAATAAATCGGGTAGAGTAAGTGATCACTTGTTGATCACATTAAACAAATTAATAGAAAAATTTTATAAGCAAGCCCAATAAAAATGGAAGCGGAAATGTTTAACAAAAGAACCGACCTGACACAGCTGAATATCGCTGTCGGACAAATCAGGGAAACACTTGGAAAGATTATCGTCGGGCAAAAGGATACGATTGATTTCCTGATTGCCGGACTGCTTGCCGATGGCCACATCCTGTTAGAGGGAGTGCCTGGCGTGGCAAAAACATTAAGTGCGAAGCTGGTTGCAAAAAGTATCGATGCTTCATTTTCGAGGATCCAGTTTACACCTGATCTGATGCCTTCAGATGTACTGGGTACATCGGTGTTTGATCCAAGAAATGCAGCTTTTGAATACCGTAAGGGGCCGATATTTGGTCATATCATTCTGGTAGATGAAATCAACCGTGCCCCTGCAAAAACACAATCTGCGCTATTTGAGGTGATGGAAGAACGTCAGATTACTGTGGATGGACATACTTATGTGATGGATGAACCTTTTATGGTCCTGGCCACACAAAATCCAATTGAACAGGAGGGGACATATCGTTTGCCCGAAGCACAGCTGGACCGTTTCCTATTTAAAATTGAAGTGAAATACCCCAGTCTGGAAGAAGAAACAGCTATTTTGCTCAACCAACACCAGCATCGTTTAAATGATGCGCTCAATGAGGTGAAACCGGTGTTGAGTGTGGGGCAGATAAGATCATGCAGGGCAATCATTAAAGGCTTGCACGTAGAGCCTAAACTGATTGAATATGTGGCAAAGATTACCCACGAAACCAGAAACAATAAATCCTTGTATCTGGGAGCTTCCCCACGTGCATCCTTAGCAATGGTAAACAGTGCCAAAGCTTTTGCCGCAATGCAGGGCCGCGATTTCGTCACTCCGGAAGACATCATTAAAGTGGCTGCACCAGTACTGGCACACCGTGTCATGCTGACGCCGGATAGGGAGATGGAAGGGTTAACAACGAGCGACATTGTTGCTCAGATCATTCAGAAAATAGAAATCCCAAGATAAAAGGAAGAATATTGAAAAGCCTCATTACTAAATATTACAAAGACCTGTTCCTCGGCAAAAGAATTTTTGTTGGCATTGGGATTTGTGTGTCCCTGTTTCTGTTCTCTTTCTTCCTGCCCTGGCTTGGAGTACTGCCGTATCTCTGTTTTTGGGTATTGATCCTGCTGATTGCTGCGGATCTTATTTTATTGTTCAGGACAGATAAGGGGGTTTTCCTACGCAGGGATCTTCCGGAAAGGTTAAGTAACGGGGATGATAATGAACTCCATCTCCATGTGGAGAATTTCTATTCTTTTGGCATCCATGTCGGCATTATCGATGAAATTCCTTTCCAGTTTCAGAAAAGGGACCTCTGGTTTAACAGCAGCTTAAAGTCCAGAGAAAATAAGACCATCACTTATAAGTTGCGTCCAACCAAGCGAGGAGAATACCTGTTTGGCAGGATACGCCTGTACGTGCAATCTCCACTGGGGCTAATTTCCAGGAGGTACAATTTTGGAGAAGAGACCATGGTTGGGGTATATCCTTCTTTTTTGCAGTTGCGTAAATATGAACTCATGGCCATCTCGAACAGGCTCAGCGAAATCGGCATTAAGAAGATCAGAAGAATTGGCCACAGCCTTGAATTTGATCAGGTAAAGAGTTATGTCAAGGGAGACGATTACCGTACCATCAATTGGAAGGCTACTGCCAGGAGAGGGGATCTGATGGTGAATTCTTTTACTGATGAAAAGGCACAGCATGTCTATTGTATCATCGATAAATCCAGAACAATGAAAATGCCCTTTGAGGGATTAAGCCTGCTGGATTATGCCATTAATGCCAGTTTGGTGCTTTCTAATGTTGCTTTGGTAAAGGAAGATAAAGCCGGACTGATTACGATTTCCGAAAAGATAGGAAGCATCGTTCCCGCAGAACGAAGACCTGCGCAGCTGGGTAAAATAATGGAGGTCCTGTATAAAGAAAAGACGCGTTACCTGGAAACCAATATGGAAGCTTTATACCTCAGCATCCGCAGTGTCTTAAAGCAAAGAAGCCTGGTTATCTTTTTTACCAATTTTGAAAGTATGTCGGCCCTGAACCGGCAGCTTCCTTTTTTAAAGAGAATAGCCAGATTTCACCTGCTGCTCATTGTCTTCTTCGAGAATACGGAACTCAAAACGCTGAGTGACGAACCGGCTAAAGATGTCGAAGGAATCTATATTAAAACCGTTGCGGAGAAATTTGCCCATGAAAAAAAGCTCATGGTTAAAGAACTGAGCAAACATGGAATTTTGAGTATCCTGACTCCACCCGAAAAACTAACGGTTAATGTCGTTAACCGTTACCTGGCACTGAAAGCGCAACAAAGAACCTGATGGATTAACATTCCGGTAAGCTGATCGGAATATTGGTGGCCAAACCTCCGTCAGAAGTCTCTTTATACTTGGAATTCATGTCTAAAGCAGTTTCCCACATGGTATTCACCACTGCATCCAGACTAACCTTTGCTTTGTCAGGATTACTTTGTAAAGCAAGCTGGCTGGCGGTAATCGCTTTTATTGCACCCATCGTATTCCTCTCGATACAAGGAATCTGTACCAGGCCTCCAATAGGATCGCAGGTTAATCCCAAATGATGTTCCATGGCAATCTCCGCCGCCATTAATACCTGGCGCTGAGAACCTCCTAAACACTCTGTAAGTGCGGCTGCGGCCATTGCAGAAGAAACCCCTATTTCTGCCTGACATCCACCCATGGCTGCAGAGATGGTGGCCCCTTTTTTAAAGATACTGCCTACTTCTGAAGCACAGGCGATAAACTGACTGATTTTTTCATCTGTATAACCGTCACAGAAGGTGATATAATACTGAAGAACTGCAGGAATTACCCCTGCTGCACCATTGGTCGGGGCAGTAACTACCCGGCCAAATGAAGCGTTTTCTTCATTTACGGCAAGGGCAAAACAACTCACCCAGTCCAGGATATAGTTAAAACCATTTCCACCATTTCTAATGGCCATAATCCAGCTTTCGTAATTGGTATAGGTACTGTTGCCAATCAGGCGTTTATTCAATGCACAGGCTCTTCTTCCAACATTCAGTCCTCCCGGTAAAAAACCAGCAGTATGACAACCCCTGTAAGTACAGTCTTTCATCACATTGAAGTGTTGCATGATGCCCTTTCTGGTCTCCGCTTCCGGACGCCAGGCAAGTTCATTTTCCATCACCACCTCAGAAACTTTTAATCCGGTCGTTAAACACCAGTGTAAAAGGTCGGATGCTTTCTCTACCGGGAAAGGAAGATCCACCTGTTCTTTATCACTGCCGCTTTCTCCTTCTTTTACCACAAAACCTCCACCTATAGAGTAATAGGTTTCGGAAATGGCTTTTCCGGTATTTAAGAAGGCCTGGAAAGTAACGGCATTGGGATGAAAAGGAAGGCTTTCAAAAAAGAGAAACACCAGGTCTTCCTCATAATTGAACGTAATATTTCGTTCGCCATTCAGGTTCAGCACCTGATAGGTTTTGATCTCTTCTATGGTAGAGTCAATGGCATTTACATCAAAAGTCACCGGATCTGCATCATTTAACCCTAAAAGAATGGCCACATCGGTTCCATGCCCCTTCCCGGTTTTTGCTAAAGAGCCATATAATAAAATCTTGATCTGATCGACCTGTGGTAACAGGTCTTTTTCTTTTAACGATGCAGTAAATTGCTGCGCTGCCCGCCATGGGCCCAACGTGTGCGAGCTTGATGGTCCAACGCCTATCTTAAAAATATCAAAAACTGAGATCTGTTCCCTTTGCATATTACAAATCTAATATAGTTTTGGGACATTTTGGGCTTTTGAACCTGCTTAAAAGGCATATAATTGAAAGATTTAGGATTAAAAATCGAAGGCGATGATGTTTTTATCCTGCAACATCCGGTCCACAAATCGTTTGTGGTTTTTAGGACTTCCGATGGCTACCCAGGTTCCGCTGATGATTCCATCAGCCAGTTGCTGTTTCCCCCTGCTTAGTTTTAACCGGGAGGTTTTGATGTGTTCTTCATATTTCTCCAGGCTTTCATTCTCATACTTCTTTACGATCCGGTAAACCCGTTTTGTAAAACGCTGCTCTACCATGTTTTCGATAAAAGGGAAGGTGAGTAAAGCGAGGAGGACAACCAGTGTTACGCCAACAGCCTGCTCCATATACCCGGCGCCGATAGCCATCCCGATTGCTGCAACAATCCAGATCACGCAGGCCGTGGTCAGGCCTTTTACCTGATTGTCTTCTTTGAAAATTACCCCCGCACCAAGGAATCCAATTCCCGTGACAATATTGGAGGCAATCCTGTCATGGCTTGTTAAGCCAATCTTAATGGATAAAATGGTAAATAGGGTAGAACCCAGGCCAATCATGATCATGGTCTTCAGGCCTGCTTGTTTACTCCTGAATTCCCTTTCTGCACCGATCAGGCCGCAAAGTAATGTAGCCAGCAAAAATTTATAGACTTCGGTCTGGGTAAGGAAGTGGTTGTTCTCTAAAATATTTTCCATAGCATTACAAAACTAAATATAACAAAAAAACCCGCCATAAGACGGGTTTTTCTATTTCGTGAAAAGGGGATGATTACATCATTCCACCCATACCACCGCCACCCATTGGAGGCATACCTGCACCAGCAGGAGCATCTTCAGGATCATCAGCTAATACGCATTCTGTTGTTAACAACATTGCTGCAATAGAAGCTGCGTTTTCAAGTGCAACACGACCAACTTTAGTCGGATCGATAACACCTGCAGCGATTAAGTTTTCATATACGTCAGTACGTGCATTGTAGCCAAAGTCAGCTTTACCTTCTTTAACTTTTTGTACCACGATAGAACCTTCAATACCTGCATTCTGACAGATTTGACGTAATGGCTCTTCGATTGCACGTTTTACAATAGCAATACCAGTAGTTTCATCATCGTTGCTACCTTTCATTCCTTCTAAGGCTTCAATAGCACGGATGAAAGCAACACCACCACCGGCAACGATACCTTCTTCAACCGCAGCACGGGTTGCATGTAATGCATCGTCAACACGGTCTTTTTTCTCTTTCATTTCAACTTCAGAAGCTGCACCAACATAAAGAACTGCAACACCACCAGCTAATTTAGCCAGACGCTCTTGTAATTTCTCTTTGTCATAATCAGATGTAGTAGTCTCGATTTGAGCTTTGATCTGGTTAACGCGGGCTTTGATATCTTCCGATTTACCAGCACCATTGATTACTGTAGTATTGTCTTTATCTACTACAACTTTCTCCGCAGTACCTAAATAGCTAAGGTCAGCATTCTCTAATTTATAACCTCTTTCTTCAGAAATTACAGTACCACCAGTTAGAATTGCGATGTCTTCTAACATGGCTTTTCTACGGTCACCGAAACCTGGAGCTTTAACCGCAACAACTTTCAGAGATCCACGGATCTTGTTCACTACCAATGTAGCCAATGCTTCGCCATCTAAGTCTTCAGCAATGATCAATAATGGTTTTCCTGTTTGTACTTGTTTCTCTAAAACCGGCAACAATTCTTTCATGTTGCTGATTTTTTTGTCATAGATTAAAATGTAAGGGTTTTCTAATTCCGCTTCCATTTTATCTGCATTAGTTACGAAGTAAGGAGATAAGTAACCACGGTCAAATTGCATACCTTCTACTGTTTTTACTTCAGTTTCAGTACCTTTTGCTTCTTCCACAGTAATTACACCGTCTTTACCTACTTTACCCATTGCCTCTGCAATAAGAGAACCGATAACTTCATCATTGTTTGCTGAGATAGAAGCAACCTGTTTGATTTTGTTATTGTCTTCACCTACAGTCTGAGACTGAGATTTTAAGTTAGCCACAATTGCAGAAACTGCTTTGTCGATACCACGTTTCAAATCCATTGGATTTGCACCGGCAGCAACGTTTTTAATACCTGCAGTTACAATTGCCTGTGCCAATACAGTTGCAGTTGTAGTTCCGTCACCTGCAATATCTGCAGTTTTTGAAGCCACTTCTTTAACCATTTGAGCACCCATATTTTCGATTGGGTCTTTTAATTCAATTTCTTTAGCTACAGTTACACCATCTTTAGTGATTGCTGGTGAGCCAAATTTTTTGTCGATAATTACATTACGTCCTTTTGGACCTAGGGTTACTTTTACTGCATTAGCCAAAATATCCACACCTCTTTTCAGGGCGTCACGGGCTTCTACATTATATTTTACTTGCTTTGCCATTTTAAAATATTGTTATTAATGATTGATTGTTGTAAGGTTGAATCGGTTAATCCAACAATTAAAGAACTGCGTAAAGATCAGATTCACGCATAATAAGATACTCTTTACCTTCAAAAGTAATTTCAGTACCACCGTATTTGCCATATAAAACCTGGTCACCAGCTTTAACGCTCAACGGGATTAAATTACCTGTAGACTCGGCATATTTACCAGGGCCTACTGCAACTACTGTTCCTTGCTGAGGTTTTTCTTTAGCTGTATCAGGAATATAGATACCCGAAGCTGTTTTTTCTTCGGCAGGAGCAGCTTCAATTACTACTCTATCTGCAATGGGTTTAATGTTTAAAGCCATAACTTATTATTGTTTTTAATTTTAAAATTAATGTAAAATATTACGTGCTCCTGGTACATCAGTTTCTATGCCAAGGCAGTTTTGCTTGCCAAATTTACACTGCATTGTCAGCTAAAGGATTAGGGTAAACCGTTTTTGTGTCAGAGTGGCAGAATTGTATTTCATAAAAAAAGTCCGGTATGTGATATACCGGACTTTTTTAATATCGTGTTGGAAATTTATTTCTTTGTTGTATCTGCTTTTGCTGGTGTCGTAGCAGCCGGTGCAGAGGTTCCAATTGGAGATGGAGTAGGGATCTTATCCAGTTGCTCCTGGATTTTAGAATCTACTGCTGATGAAGAACCACCCGATTTTGCAATGGTAGTAATGGATAAAGTCAGCACTACGATCAATGCTAATAATACCCAGGTGCCTTTTTCAAGAACATCACCAGTACGTTGAACGCCAAACATGTTGCTGCCTGATCCGCCTGTTGCAAGGCCACCACCTTTAGGATTTTGTATCAAAACAAATAACGCTAGAGCAATGCAGACAATGATTAACAAAATAATTAAAAAAAGCATAATAGTTTATATGGTTAAATTTTCTTTTCTATGGATTGGATAAGGTCGGCAAAGTAACGGCTTTTTTCTGGAAACTTCAAACTTAATTTTTCATAAGTCTCTATGGCCTTGTCATAAAGCATTTGTTCAATGTAGATCTTTGCAAGGGTCTCAGATACCAGGTCATTGTGGTCTTCAGCACTCTTTTTGGCCTTATTCTCGGTATTGATTTGTTCCGCATTCGGAGGGCTGATCTGAGGATCATTCTTCAGAAAACTCTCTATAATATCAGTTCCTTTATGTGTATTACGTAAATTAGACGGCGTATAATCACTTTCTCCGGCCTCTGCAAAAGGACTTTGCAAATGGAAAATATGTTCTACATATTGTTGCTGTAACTCATTCGGCCTTCCAGTTTGAGTAGCAGGTTCCTTTTTAAGGGTAACATAGGGCTGGAAGATCTGCTGATATTCTTTTCTTGTTTTATGTAGCCACCACAGGAAGGTATAAGGCAATTGGTCGTCATCATATTTGCTAACCACAACCGGTTCTTCTTTTTCCTCCCCTTCATGTACCTCTTCTTTAGAAGTCTTTTCCTCAGGTAATTCTTCGGGTGCAGGTTCGGGACTAAAATTATCCTGAAAAGCGAAAAAGTCTGTAGACACAATGTTCTCCAGCACGAAATCATCCGCTACCTTTTCCTGATCTGAAGGCTGCGCTGTTGCAGGATCCTCTTTTTCTTCCTGAACCTCGTCCAGAACCACCTCATCCAGTGCCTCGGGTTGGTTATTGAGCTGATCAAAGGCCGGCGAAAAAACAACATTGAACCTGGTGTTTACCAGGTAATCAGGCTCATAAAGGAAGTTGTGCAGCAACTGCCCGTTAGTATATAAAGCTGCAGTAGCTACATTTGTAGCTTCTGACCCTGCTTTTGCCAGTAAAAGATGTAATGGCTGGAAGTAAGGATATGAGGATACCAGGTCTTTTAACATAGGGGCATGATCGGGTCTTACCTTTTCCGGTTCCGCCAATAATACCGCCAGTTCTTGTTTAATGTCTATTTCCTGCTCCACGTTGCTAAGTTAACAATTGAAATTTCAATTTCTACCAATTTGCAAATGCACGGTTAAAAATATCTTCTGATAGAAGGGTCAATACCTGGTCAATCAGGCCCGCTTCCTGAGACTGGAAATTTTGCCCTGCCGTTGGAAAATCTACAAAACGCTCAAAAGATTCTTCGTAACTCAGCTTGGGGTTCAGGTTGTTGGTATATTTAACATTGACCCTGACCGTCATCCTGTTTGTTCCGCTTGCGGTTTGTCCGCGGTTGTTGGCATCCTGAATAGTAGTAGGCCGGATATCATAATTTGTAATGGTCCCTGCGAAAACACCATGTGCGTCATTAGTTGTCATGTTCAGACTGGTCTGGTTACGGATCCTGTTCCTTAAGTTTTCGGTAAACTTGCTCGACATATCTGGAACCACCAGGGGTGCATTGTTTTCAAAAAATGTTACATTAACCGTTTTCATCTCGGCTGGAATAGAGGCCCCGTTAAATTTAATAGAACAGGAACTGAAGAGCGCAACGATGAATAGGATATATAATTTTTTCATTGGAATATGATTCTTAAAGCCTGTTGCCGGGCTAGTTTAAATTGAGCTCTTTAATTTTTCTATATAAAGTACGTTCAGAAATACCAAGCTCCTGCGCTGCAAATTTTCGCTTTCCTTTATGTTTCTTCAAAGCCTTTTTAATCAGATCGGATTCCTTATCAATCAAAGATAAAGACTCTTCAACCTCTTCAGCTTCCTGAGTATAGTTATAATCCACAGGTGCATTCTGAACCGGTTTTTTGATGGTAAAAGTAGGCTCATTGATGGTCTGATCTACTTCCTGATAAAGCTGATTGATGTAATGTGGGTTATCCGCAATGATGTGCGAGGTATTGCCCCCACTTTGAATGATCTCTGCAACCAGCTTTTTCAACTCCATCATGTCCTTCTTCATGTCGAACAGCACTTTATAAAGAATATCCCGCTCGGTATAATCTTCTTTATTATTTGTACCATTGATGGCTACAGGAAGGTTTGTTGCACTCTCATTGGGAATGTAATTGAGTAATGCCGCAGGGCTGACATTCCGGTCTTTCTCCAATACACAGATCTGTTCCGCAATGTTTTTCAGCTGTCTTACGTTTCCCGGCCAGCTGTAGTTGCTGAGCAATTGAATGGCTTCAGGCTCCAGTTGAATTCCCGGACTCCTGTATTTATCACTAAAGTCAGCAGAGAATTTTCTGAATAATAAATAAATATCTTCCTTACGTTCGTGCAATGCCGGAATACGTAGGGGAACAGTATTCAGACGGTAATATAAATCCTCCCGGAATTTACCCGATTTTACCCGGTTATACACATCCACATTGGTGGCAGCAATAATACGGACATCAGTTTTCTGTACTTTGGAAGAACCTACGCGTAAATATTCGCCACTCTCCAGAATCCTCAGTAAACGGGCCTGGGTTCCCAATGGCAATTCGGCTACCTCATCTAAAAAGATGGTTCCACCATTGGCCACTTCAAAATAACCTTTACGGGCTTCGTGTGCACCGGTAAAAGAGCCTTTCTCATGTCCGAATAACTCTGAATCTATTGTCCCTTCCGGAATGGCACCGCAGTTTACCGCAATAAAAGCCCCGTGTTTACGGGTACTCATCTGATGGATGATATGGGAGAAAACCTCTTTACCACTTCCGCTTTCTCCGGTAATTAAAACCGACATGTCTGTTGGTGCAACTTGTCTGGCGATATCTATTGCCCGGTTCAATAGCGGAGAGCCCCCTATAATCCCGAACCGGTTCTTAATGTCTTGTATGTCCAAAGTAATTTGTTTTTTTAATTAAACAATTTCGGGTACTTCAACTGCAATTGTTCCTAGTAACGTTGCCGATGTACAACGGTCAATGTGAACATTTACGTACTGGCCAGCCTTAACTCCTGCTGCTGCAGGAAAAACAACCATCGCATTCTGATCATTCCTTCCGCAAAGGTCCTTGTCGGATTTTTTGGAAGTACCCTCCACTAGAATCCTAACAGTTTTTCCTACGAATTGTTGTAGACGGAACAAAGAAGTTTCCTGTTGTTTAAGTAATATTTCTGCTAACCTGCGTTTTTTTACTTCTTCCGGAACATCATCTTCCAGTTTTCTTGCTGCAAGTGTACCTGGTCTTTCGGAATAACTAAACGTAAATGCAAAATCATAACCTACATAATCCATCATGGTCAATGTCTCCTGATGTTCTTCTTCTGTTTCTGTACAAAAACCGGCAATGATATCAGATGAAATGGCGCAACCAGGAATGATGCGTCTGATGGCATCAATTCTATTGATGTACCACTCACGGGTATAGGTTCTGTTCATTAATTCCAATACCCTGCTGCTACCAGACTGAACAGGCAGGTGGATGTAATTACAGATGTTATCGTATTTGGCGATGGCGTATAATACCTCGTCGGTAATGTCTTTAGGGTGTGAAGTCGAAAACCTGATCCTTAAATCAGGACTGATCAGAGCCACTTTTTCCAGAAGCTGGGCAAAGTTAACTTCTATCTCTGCATTTTCTTCCGCATCAGCACCTTTCCACTTATAAGAATCTACATTTTGTCCCAGTAAGGTAACCTCTTTATAACCCTTATCGAATAGGTCCTGTGCTTCGGCCAGAATAGAGTGTGGATCTCTGCTTCTCTCACGTCCTCTGGTAAAAGGAACAACGCAGAAAGAACACATGTTATCACAACCACGCATGATCGAAATAAATGCCGTGATCCCATTTCCGTTCAGCCTTACCGGACTAATATCCGCATAGGTCTCCTCACGCGACAGTAAAACGTTAATGGCTTTATGTCCTTCTTCTACCTGACTGATCAATTGGGGAAGGTCACGGTAGGCATCCGGTCCAACGACCATATCTACCAGTTTTTCTTCTTCCAGGAATTTTGATTTCAAACGTTCCGCCATACAGCCTAAAACGCCAACCACCAATTTTGGATTCCTGCGTTTTTCAGCTCCAAACTGAGACAGACGGTTGCGCACTCTTTGTTCTGCATTTTCGCGAATAGAACAGGTATTGATGAACACCACATCAGCCTGATGATAATCACTGGTGGTCTCAAATCCCTGATCTTTTAATATCGAGGCAACGATCTCACTATCTGCAAAATTCATCTGACAACCATAGCTTTCAATATAAAGCTTTCGTCCATTGAGTACCTCTGGTGCATCAATAACTAAAGCCTCGCCCTGGCGCTCTTCATCGTGTGTCTTATCGGTTAGCTGTAAATCAATCATAAATGTTTAACATTTTTCTGGGCTTCAAAAATACACAATTATATTGATAAATGACAAAGTGGCAGCATCTTTAAACCCGAAAATAAATCTGAGAATCCTATAGGACCTTTTTAGCAAAGCATTGTCTTTAAAGACAAAATCGAGCTAATTAATTCTTGTATGTTCAAAAATCTGTTTGTAAAACGCCAAAAGAGTCAATACGGGTGGTTTGGTAATTATTCCTCCTGGGCGGAAGTGGCTGCCGAAACGGGCGGTTATGATGCCGGCGTAATTCTGGAACGGACAAAAGAGGCAATATTGAAGGTGAAAAAGGGAGAAGCAGTTTATGAACGTGATTCTGTTGTCTTTGATAAAAAAGAATATCCTTTTCCACTCATCACTTTTCTTCTCCATAGTGCTTCGCTAAATAAAAAACCACTTCATGTACTGGATTTCGGAGGGTCGTTGGGGAGTACTTATTTCCAGGTAAAAGAATTTCTGACACCGGATGTCTGTGCCAGCTGGAATGTGGTGGAGCAAGGGCATTATGTGGAATGTGGAAAAGCACACTTTGAAGATGAAATACTAAAATTCTATGAAAGTATTGATGCCTGTAAGGCAGAAAAGGAAATAGATCTGGTGGTATTGTCTTCCAGCATTCAATACCTGGAAAAGCCACACGATTTTCTGAAACAACTCGCTGCTTATCATTTCCCATTTCTCTTGTTTGACCGTACCGCTTTTCATTACGGGGAGGCCGACAGGCTAACCCTGCAACGGGTGCCCCCCGAAATTTATCCTGCCTCTTATCCATCCTGGTTTTTTAATGAAAAGGCTTTTCTAAGCCACTTTTCTGGCCAATACGAGATCAGAGCTGAATTTACCTCTTATGTAAAAGGGGAGGAAACGATGCTGATTGACGAGGTTCAATCAGGTTACGACAAAGGTTTTTACTTAATTAATTCATCTACCCATGCTTAATTTTTGCACCTTATTTAACACAACTTACCTCTCACGTGGTCTGGCCATGTACCATTCACTGGAGAAACATTGTGCAGATTTTCATCTGTATATATTTGCCTTTGATCAGCATTGCTTTGAAGCGTTGTCTAAACTGGCCCTGGCACATGTAACCGTAGTGAGCCTGAAAGAATTTGAAAATGAAAACCTGTTGGCGGCGAAATCGGAACGGACTGCGCAGGAATATTGCTGGACCTGTGGCTCTTCTACGATCAAACACTGTATTGATACTTTTAATCTGGACCATTGCACATATGTGGATGCAGATCTTTTGTTCTTTAAAGATCCACAGATATTAATTGATGAAATGGGAGAGAAATCGGTATTGATTACTGAACACAGGTATACACCTGCTCATGATCAGGCCAGTGCAAGTGGCATCTACTGCGTACAGTTTATGACCTTTAAAAATACGGAAGAAGGAATGTCTGTTCTGAACTGGTGGGTAAATGCTTGTCTGGAATGGTGCTTCAACCGATATGAAGACAATAAATTTGGAGATCAGAAATATCTGGACGACTGGACAGAAAGGTTTGACTGTGTACATGTCCTTAAACACCTTGGTGGTGGCGTGGCACCATGGAATATACAACAGTATGCCTTTAAGACCAGATCGGGTAAATCTGTAGGTATAGAATTATCTGGAAAGCAGGATTTTGATCTGGTTTTTTACCATTATCATGGATTCAGCTATTTCCTGAAAACAAGCTACATGCTTACACATAAAAGGTATTGCCTGAATAGAAATCAGATTAAACATATTTACAAGCCTTATGTTAAAGCGCTTTCAGCAGCAGAACAGCAGATCAATGCGAGTGTGGATGGTATTGTGCCCTACGCGATAAATAACGGGCCGGAATGGGTGAACAAGATGACAGGGCGAAACCTATTGTTTTCTCTGAGAGGATTTTATAAGCATTTTTATACCAAATGGTCTATTAAATATAGTTTCCTTTATTAAATTTAAAAAACAATAATATACTGATGAAATGATCGGTGTCAGGATTTTTTCATAACCATCAAAAAAAATACATTGCAATAAAAAAGTTAGTAATTTAGTCCCTGGCTAAAATTACAACATGTGGCAGATTAGAGATCAGAGGGTTATATTTTTAAGGATAGGGATTTTGTGTATGATCGCTTGTATATGGGCTTGTAAAAAAGTGCCCGTAGGAGATCAGAAAATTAAACCTCCGGTACGGTCCTATATTGTAACGGCCAGAATTGATAAGAAAGGAACCAATACCAACTCTGAAGGAACAGCAATGTTAAAAGGAAGATACGACGAAGGAACGAAAGTATTGAGTTATAAGTTGGAATACAGAAACCTGATTCCGGAGGAAATCAGCCTTAGAAACGGACCAAAAGGCTCCAGAGGAACATTAACTGCAATTATTTATAAGAATACCGGAGCAACAGTGCCCTTGCCTTTATCCGGAACACTTACATTAACTCCCCTGCAGGAAAGAAATCTGGTCAAAGGTTTTTGGTTTGTCTCGGTTAATACCTTAGCACTGTCTCCTGAAATTTCAGGAATATTGACGCTGAAACAAAATTAGGATTGCATCATGAGTAAAGACCCGATGTGTAGCCTGATTGAAGAAGATGTGAGATTGATCAGCGCCATCAGTAGAAAAGATAAAAAGGTGTTTGAAGCCTTTTATAAGAAATATTATAAACAGTTGTTCAGTACCGCTTACCGTTATGTAGGACAGGCTGAAGCCGCTGAGGAAATTGTTCATGATTTGTTTATTGCCATATGGAATAAGGCAGATCAGCTAAATATCCAGTATTCAATGAAAAGTTATCTGTTCAGGGCAATTGTAAATTCCTCCTTGAATTTCATCAAAAAGGAAAAGATAGATACGGAAAAACAATTGGCCTGGATGGCAGCTCATGATGGATATGAATCTTTGGAGGAAGCAAATGAAAACAATGAAATATTGTTGAAAAATCTCGAAGAAGCCCTGTCCCTGTTGCCCGCCAAATGTAAACAGGTGATGTATCTGAGCCGTTTTGGGAAATTGAAACAACAGGAGATCGCAGATCAGATGGGGATTTCCCTGAAAACAGTTAAAAACCATTTGACCTATGGCTTTCAGAAGCTTAGGGAGCACCTTGGAAAATATGGACAGGCACTCATTTCTTTGATCCTGTTCTTAAAAATAATGATACGCTAACTCACCTTTACAATGGAGAATTTTGAAACAAATGAAGAAATTATTTTTGGACTGATCATAGACGATCTGGACAATAACATAACACCGGCAAATAAGGAGTTGTTGAAACAGTGGAGAGCAACAGATCCGGTCAATGAAAAAACCTATCAGGAATTTCTGCATGTTCAGGTGAATCTTGATAAATTGGTGGTGCGTCTGGATATTGATGCCCAACGTTCATGGGAATCTCTTGATAAAAAAATAGAAGAAGCACCTGTTCTGGAAGAACTCGTTTTATTGAAAGAAGAAAAACAACATTATTTCTGGCTTAAAATAGCTGCATTATTGCTTGTAACCTGTAGCCTGGGATATTATTTTGTTTGGAGGAGCAGTGATGTGGTCATTAGTACTGACCAGCAAACTACTTTAACCAAGGTGGTACTTCCAGACGGAACAGAAGTAAAATTGAATGCAGCAACCACCATCAGCTATAACAAACGGAACTTTAAAACAGACCGTAAACTGGAACTACTGAAAGGGGAAGTTTTCATAAATGTGGCAAAAGATGATCATTCCGGATTCAGGGTGGACATGGGAGAACTGGAAGCAAAGGATATTGGTACCCGTTTTAACATTCACAAATCGGATCATAAAATAGCAGTAATTGTTGAAGATGGTGAAGTTGCCCTGCGTCAGCGCAGCACAAATATAGAAGTGCTTTTAACACCTGGAAAACTAGGGCTCTATAATCCGCTGACAAAAAAATTGATTGCTGAAAATAACCCGGACCTTAATTATAAGGCATGGATAGATAAAAGCTTTGTTTTTACGGCATTTCCTTTAACCCAGGTAGTTGATCAGCTGGAAAAAGCGTACAACTCCAGGATCGACATAAAAGGAGAAGACCTTAAAATAAGAAAATTAACCGCCAGCCTGAAATATGAAACCTTGGATAGCGCCCTTGCGGTTATTTCTGCATCTTTGCAATGTAAAGTGAGAAAATCGCAGGACACTTATATCTTATCCGACAATTAATGACTTCATACAGGCGGCTTTACTGCCTTTTTATTCTCCTTTTTTTTACCGGCAGCATCAGGTTGTGTGCCCAGACTAAAAATGTACTGGATAATCCGCTGAGTATTCATATCCCTGCCAATTCCTTGATCGAGGTGCTCAACCTGCTCGAGTCAAAAGCGAACTGCAGCTTTGCCTATGACCCGGATCAGTTGCGCAATGTACAAACAGGCCCTTTTCATTTTTCTAAAACCCCATTGAGGAGTATTTTGGAAAAGGTGCTCTTCGGAACAAGGCTGGATTTTAAGCTGATTGGATACGATATTGTAATTGCCCCGGCCGCTAAACCAAAAATATGGACCATCCGTGGACACATAAGGGATCATGCCAGCGGAGAAGAACTGATCGGAGCCACCATATATCTGCCGGAACTGGGCGTAGGGATCAATACCAATCAATATGGCTTTTATGCCATTTCCGTTCCCGAAGGGAATTACCAGATACAGATCTCTCATACAGGTTATCAGACAAAAGAAGAAAATACGCGTTTAGAGGGGAATGTGGAAATGGAAATTGAGCTCCGTCAGAAAACAAATCGCCTGGAAGAAGTGGAGATCAGACAGTCCGCAATAGCTCCCAATCCCATTTTATTAAACGAGCAGAATTTTGGCGTTAAACAGCTTAATAATACGACTTATTACGCAGGAGAGACCGATGTAGTGAAAAGATTGCAAATGCAGAACGGAATCAAATCTATGTCGGAGGGAAGCTCAGGGTTATTTGTCAGAGGAGGAAATACAGACCAGAATCTGGTGATGCTGGACGAGGCAATAGTCTATAACCCTTCACATTTATATGGACTGGTCTCTGTATTTAACCCTGATGTGGTGAACAATGTCCAGATCTACAGAGATTATATGCCAGCGAATTTTGGAGGAAGGCTTTCTTCTGTAGTGGTCAACAGAATGGCAGAAGGCAACAATAAGGAATACCATCTTAGTGGTGGATTGAGTCTGATGTCGGCAAGGCTTGCTGCAGAGGGACCGATCGTAAAGGAAAAAGGATCTTTTATCGTCGCCTTTAGAAGGAGCTTGCTGGATGTTTTTCATAACCGCTTCAAATTATTTAGCCCATATTCTGTCTATTATGACATCAATGCTAAAGCCAACTATAAGCTGGATAAAAATAATAGCGTCTTCTATTCTGTTTATGCTGGTCAGGATAACCTGGTATCCGAAAATTCGTATACTAACAATTGGGGAAACCTGACTTCAACGCTCCGCTGGAACCACATCTTTAATTCAAGAATCTTTCAGAACGTCTCTTTAATTTATAGCGATTACCGCAATCTTCTGGATCTGAACGCGGACACGCTTTCTCAAAAAACGCAATGGAATACTGGCGTCAGGGATTTTACACTAAAGGCAGATTATACTTATTACCACAGCCCGGTCAATCAGATCAAGTTTGGAGTGTCAGGGATTTATCATCTGTTTAATCCAGGTGAAATCCGTAAATCCCCAAACGATGAATTTAATATTCCTCGCGATAAATCTTTGGAAGCAGCGATTTATTATGCGCAACAAATTACCCTGAACAAGTCCTTCGAACTGAGCTATGGCCTGCGTATGGGACTTTTTAAGAATAGTCAGGAACGAAATAATGTATTTGACCCACAGGGAAACCGACTGAATCTAAACGAAGTGAAAGTGTTCATTAATCCGGAGCCCCGTATCAACCTCAGTTACCTGCCAGGTGCAAAAGACCGGATTTTCTTTACTTATAACCGCAATTACCAGTACCTTCAATTAATTCAGAACAGTACATTGGCATTTTCTTCTCTTGAGCCATGGATTCCGGCTTCAAAGAAAATTAAACCACAGCATTCTGATTATTTTTCCCTGGGCTACCGCTATTCGCCAACAAATTATGTACTTTCTTTAAGTGCCTATTATAAATATCTGGACCATCAGCTCGACCTGATTGACCATGCACAGATCATCAAAAATCCGGAAGTGAGGAGTCAGCTGAGAGCAGGCAAGTCAAATGCTTATGGATTGGAGCTGGAGCTGACCAAAACAGAAGGGAAATTCACGGGAACCATCGCATATAGCTATTCCAGGGTTTTTCGTAAAATCGCTGATATTAATTCCGGAAACAGGTTTATCGCAAACTATGACATTCCTCATGAGCTGAAAATCACGGCAAGATATGACCTGACCAGGCAATGGTCTTTTCAGGGCTTCTTTACTTATTCCACCGGCAGGCCATTGACACTTCCTGTTGGTTATTATCAGCATGATGGGTTAAATGTTCCTATCTTTGAGGACAGAAATACGTCGAGATTCCCAGACTTTAGTCGCCTTGACCTCTCTGCACAATACCAGTTCCGGACCCGGGTCTTCGGAAAACGAAAAGTTCTCAGTACGATCTCTGTAGGAACTTACAATCTTTATAACCGGAAGAATCCCTTGTATTATCACCTGAATTCTTCTTCATTTGAAACAAAAAAGAGTAGTATCGAATATGGTCTTGGTTTTTATCCCTGGATCGCTTACAGTTTTAAGATTTAGTATGAACAACTATCGCTTATTAATTGTGTTTCTTTTACTGGGACTTGCAGGCTGTAAGAAATCCCTGGATGATCAGTTTCTGGTCCCAAAACGTCAGTATGACCTTTCTGTGGAAGGTGGGATTAATACACGATTACCTACGCAATATATACGGCTTTCCAAACCAGCTTTGCGTGCTGACCAGACCCCGGCGCCAATTTCAAACGCTGAAGTCAGTGTAAATGACGGAAAGTCTGACATCTTATTTAAGGAATCTGCAGTGCCGGGAATTTATACCGGTCTGATCAGAAGCGAATCCAATTATAACGGGGCATATACCCTGACCATCAAATACAACAATAAGACTTATGTTGCAGTGGATACCCTGAGGCAGGTGGTCAATATTGTCGACGATTTTCTCCCCTTATCTACGAAAGTGGGCCCGGACGGAATGTATAGCGGAACAATACCCAAACATACATTTGGCTATCTGAATCCCAATAAATGGATGATCTCCTACCAGGATATCCCTTTATGGAACCCCGGTAAATTCGACCAGTCTAAATATTATAGTTATACGCATTACCTTGGTTCACCAAATTCACTTTATCCACTTAATAACCTGAAAAGGACTTTTAAGCTGAACAAAGACGATTATATTACGATTTATAAGCTCTCGCTTTCTGAACGCTACGCAAAATATTTGTACGATGTATTCATGGAGACAGATTGGAGTGGGCTTTTTTCCGGTGTTCCTGTAAATGCAACAGGAAATATATCAGGAAATGCCCAGGGATATTTCTATGCTATAGATGTCGATGCCCGAAGATATAAAGCCAGTGAGCTCTAAATATTGATTGTGGCCTTGATATTGCAGGATGTTTAATCAATCTGCAGCTTATGGTACAAAGGAAATCGGTAAAAACACAATGGTGGAAATGGATTGCAGGAATTTTAGGAGGACTGCTTTTAATTGGTATTGGATCAGGATATTATCTTTATAGCAGGTGGAAACCCATTCTTTCAGAGAAGATCAAAAAGGAGGTAAAGAATGGATCGCAAGGTTTGTATCAGATCGATTTTAAAGATATTCATTTAAATATACTTACCGGTACAGCCTCTGTTGATGAAGCCCAGCTGAGCCCGGATACTGCAGTGTTTTCGAGATTGAAAACCCTTAAACTTGCTCCTGCTCACCTGTTTCAGGTTAAAGTAAAGAAACTTCAAATCAACCATATTGCTCTTCTGAACGCCTATTTCAATAAAAAAATTGACATCAGTAGCATCGTCCTCAATCAGCCTTCAATCAACATGATTCATTATCGGGTGAATAAAAGAAAGGATAGCATCAAACCTGATGTCAGCTTATTTCAGCTCCTTTCCGGAAAAATAAAATCCATTCGGGTTGATGCGATCAGGATTGTAAATGCAGATTTCGATTACGTTAAAGGAGAGACCTCAAAGCCTTTAAATCGTATAAAAAAGCTGAATCTGAATATCAGGGACCTGCTCATCGATTCTTTGTCCCAATTTGATACCACCCGTTTTTATTATACAAAAGATATCACTTTTGAACTTAGCGGATATCAGTCTAAGGATAAGATGTATCAGATAAAGGCAGATACCATCTCCGGTTCTGCTAGGGGAAAGACGCTGCGGATTCTGGGTCTTAAAATGATTCCTTTACATGCTGATCTGCCATTTAGCCGTATGTATAAATACGGAAAAGACCGATATGACCTTAATTTTAGTCAGATCACTTTCCAGGGGGTAGACTTTCTTCGCCTAAATGAAGAGGAGGAATTTCATGCGAAATTATTGAAACTGGGCCCGGCCAAAGTAGGTATATTTTTAAACAGGGAGATGTCTGCAGATCCGAATGTAAATAAAGGAGATAATTTCCCTCATCTTGCGCTGAGAAGACTGCCACTACCCTCAACTATAGATCAGATCAGGCTAAATGATGTCGATGTTGCTTATACGGAATACAATCCCATTAGTCAGAAAAGAGGAACCATTTATTTTCAGAACCTGAATGGGACGATTACCAATGTGACCAACGACTCACTCAGTCTGGTTAAAAACAACCATGCCATTGCTAAGTTGAACGCAAGGGTGATGAAAAAGGCAAAAATAGACCTTCGGATGGATTTTAATCTGACCGATAATAAAGGGGCGTTTAAGTATTCAGGTGAAGTTGAATCCCTGGATCTGAAGGAGCTTAATCCAGTGTCAAAACCACTTGGGCTGATCGAAATTGAAAGCGGAAAAATGCAGAAGGCTGATTTTAACATCAGTGGTAATAAATTCGGATCCTCGGGAGAAGTACATTTCTATTATACCGACCTTAAATTGAAACTGCTTAAGGAAGGTGAGGATGGTGAAGCCCCAAAGAAAAAAGGGTTGCTATCTTTCCTGGCCAATAGCCTGCTCATTAAGGATGCAAATCCCTCAAAAGGAGAAAGTCCAAGAACCGCCAACGTGACCTTCCAGCGATCTCCTGCAGCCTCATTTTTTAACCTGCTTTGGAAAGGTGTATTTATAGGGATGCGTGAAACAGCAGGACTGGGTATTGTACCGGTAAAAACTCCGGAAAAAGCAATGGAGGCTATTAAGGATAAGAAAAAGGAACGTCAGGAGAAAAGAATAGAACGAAAGGAAAAGAAGAAGGAAAAAAAAGTATCTTAGAATATCCTCATATGGCCTATGATTGAAAAATCCGGAAAAAGAAAGAAGATACTGATATGGACAGGGGCCATCATACTGATCCTGGTGCTGGGCATCAGCCTGACGTCAAGATATTTTGCCAATAAATTCAAACCCTTAATAAAAGAACAGATAAAAGAGCTGGTCTTAAAGTCTACGGATAGCCTGTACCATATAGAGTTTTCTTCCATCAGGATTAATTTGCTGACTGCAAATGCATCGTTAACTGAAGTGAAAGTCATTCCCGATACCCAGGTTTTTAAAAAACTGATTGCCTTAAAAAAAGCACCTAACAACATCTATTATATAGAGCTGGAAAAACTGGGAATCAGAAATTTTCACCTCTTCAGATTCCTGCGTCACCGTAAGTTAAATATCACTCAGCTTCGTCTGGATAACCCAAATGTGGTGATGGTCAATAAACAATTTGACTTCAATGAAGACAAACCACCGAGACCCAATCAGTCTCCATACGATTATATCTCTGCTTACCTGAAAGAATTTAGCATCCACACGATTGATTTTAACAATGTCAGGTTTAAATACATCAACAACAACAAAGCAGAGCCGGAAGTAGATTCCGTAAAAAACCTGAACATTACCCTGAAAGATTACCTGATTGACCCGCATTCTGCAACAGACAAAAGCCGCCTGTATTTATTGAAGGATGTGAAAATCAATCTAAACAATTATACCTATGCTACGCCGGATAGCCTGTATCACCTCAACCTTCATCAGCTGGATTTTTCTGCAGCATCAGGCAAGCTGAACATCAAAAGTTTTATGTTGCTGCCAAGGTAT
The DNA here is from genome assembly GCF_001721645.1 of Pedobacter steynii. NCBI lineage: Bacteria > Pseudomonadati > Bacteroidota > Sphingobacteriia > Sphingobacteriales > Sphingobacteriaceae > Pedobacter > Pedobacter steynii. Next base: position 2,703,394 of record NZ_CP017141.1, read on the forward strand.
GATGAAATGAGGTTTGGCCAGCTCCTTGGCTATTCCAAGGACAGGTACGAGATTCAAATGAGCGATATTAGCCTGGACGGAATCAACCTGCCATTATACATTCTTAAACAAGAATTTTTTGCCAAAGAAATGAACATTGCCAACGGATCTGTAGCAGTGTTTAATGACAACTCCCTCCCTAAAACAGAGACGGAGCGAATAGGAAGGTACCCTCATCAGTTATTGCAGAAGATAAAAGCGAGGCTCAACATCAATAAACTCAATCTGAATAATATAAATATCAGTTACTCTGTATTTGACCGCGATAGCCGGCAGAAAGGAACGATCAGCTTCGAAAATACCTCGGGTAGTTTTAACAATGTAACCAATATGCCCAAGTACAAAGAAAAAAATCCATTCATGACCGCCAGCTTAACGAGTTATATGATGGGCAAAGGAAAACTGGATGTGAATTTTAAGTTCGACCTGAATGCCAACGATGGCGCCTTCTCGTATACAGGACTTTTAGGTCACCTGGAAGGGCGGAGCCTAAACCGGATTACTAAGCCGTTAGGGATGGTAGAAGTGAAAAGTGGAGAGGTGAAGAAGCTCGAATTTAAGATAGATGCAAACGATCGTACGGCTAAGGGCCTGATGAAATTCGAATACAATGACCTTTCTGTAAACCTGTTGAAAAAGGAAGAAGGAGAAGACCGTCTGGTACGCCAGGGCTGGATGTCTTTCCTTGCCAATGCCATTATTCTTAACCCTAATAATCCGGATAGCAATGGAATTCTGATTACTGCACCTATTTACGAATTGCGCAAAAAGAATGGTTCATTCTTTCATTTTATCTGGAGAACGCTCCTGCAGGGAATCAAACATAGTGTGGGGGTAACTGAAGCAAAACAACAAAAGATTAAAACACAGATTGCCCGTTTTGAGCAGATGAAACTGGATCGCGAAGCCAGGCAGGCCAGGCGGGAAAAAAGAAAGCTGCTGAGGAAAAAGAAATTGACTGGTGAAATAAATTAATAAATAGGGGTGATATGTCTGTTATTTAGGCTAATAATTGTCTGAAATATTTAATCATGTTGTGTTTTTTTAATAAATCTATGCCGTTGTTCATTTTAATTTAATGAAAGTTAAATGTAAAATGGCTAGATTTGGTGGATTATCTTGCATGATAAATGACCGGTGAAAATAAATTGACATTCAGAAAGCACTACATCAAATATTTTAAACTGTTTACCATAAGAATTAATCCATTTTCAAAAAATGGAATGCACCCCTCTTATTTACCCGATTTAGTTGAAACCTCTTTCCTGTCAGCTGAATCCAGTTGAAAAAAATAAATTATCTTAAAATTTAATATCACAAATGAAAAAACAATCAAAAATGATCTGTTTAGCTGTGGCTTTCTTAGCCCTCTTAAATGGATGTAAAAAAAGCGAAACGCTACAATCTGGTGCTAATGTGATCACAAAAAAAAACAGCAACCTTTTTGCAGGTGATGAAAAGTGGGACTTGTTAGGCTTTGGATTAGATGTTACTGCCGATTTATTAGATGAAAGAGGCAGTCTTTCTGATGTTTCTATATTCGATATGAAAAAGTTTGAGCAAGACTTTCTTGATAGGATCGATGCTAAAATTAACATCTCGTATACATCGGATGGTGGTGGGCAATACTACGGCGGGGCATCGGCTTTAGATTACACAATTGACATCCACAATAAGACCTCATTCGACAGTAACGGGAATGTCACAGTGGCAGGGGCAGAGAAAGCTGCACCAACCGGCACTGGCACCGGCACCGGCACTGGCACCGGAACAAGTACAGGAGCTGACAAGAACCTGACTTTTACAGGAAGCTTTGTGAAAAATACTTCGGATCAAAATATAAAAACTTATTCCAGTAAATATTCATACGCAACTTATGAGCTATACCGGAATGTAAAAAAACTGAGATTTACCGGAGATGTCAGCACGGCGTTATTGATGAATTATTTAACCCCGGAATTTAAAGCTAATGTAGCTAGTCATACTGCGGACGATTTGGTGAAGAGATACGGTACCCATGTGCTGTTGGACATCACCAAAGGAGGACGATTAAGATTTACTTATAGTGGCATTGTTAAAAATGAAACTGATATGCAGAAAAGAACTTCAGATGTAAAAATAGGTTTTGGAGCTAATATCTTAAAAATAGTTGGTATTAATATAACAGCGGGTAAGACAAAAGAAGAGATGACTCAGGTGGCCATGGAAACCCGTGAGAGGAATTATACAGGTAGATACTACGGAGGATCCAATTCAGGAGAAAGTCTCGCATTAGATAAAGATGGAAATACTTCACAGGCTGTAAATATCGCCGGATGGCAACAGAGTATTGATGCGAAAAATGCAGCGTTAGTTTCAGTAGGAAAAGCGGCCTTTCTTTATGATTTTATAGCTGACCCTGTGAAAAAGGCAAGTGTTAAGGTTGCAGTGGAAAAATACATAAAAGAACATCAAATTGCAGAGATAGGTGAAGTTCCTGTTTATTCTTATTTTTCTCAAAGATATGGTGATCATTATTTTATGACAGTGAATCAGCCTTCTACAGGAGATGGTTCCTATCTGAATGAAGGACCTGTATTTTATGCTTTTTCAAAAGCAACTACAGGAGCTGTCCCTATTTATATTTATAATTCCCAAAAATATGGTGATCATTACCTGACACCGGAGAATTCTCCTTCTATTGGAGATGGCTCTTACAAAAATGAAGGTATTGCATTCTATGCATTTACAAAACCTACAACAGGAGCTGTCCCTGTTTATGTTTATAATTCCCAAAGATATGGAGATCATGTATATGTGACACAGAACTCCCCATCTCTGGCAGATGGTTCCTATGTAAATGAAGGTATCGCATTGTATGCCTATAAATAAAATGATTCAGTCAGATTTCGTAATCTGATGGATTTATAAGCTTAACCATTATTTAAACTTTTAGTACCGCAAAAGCTCCTTAACCGGGGCTTTTGCGATTTTAAAAATATGATGATATTCGGCTATCATTTATTGATGGATAAGGTCTTACCAGCAAGATCTTCCCAGCGGTAAAACTGAAAGGTCTTATCATCGCTCATCGCCACAAACAACCCATGCTTAAAATCAGCATTTAAAGGACCCGAATAAATATCTGAACCATCACTGTTATTGGTAGAAACCGGAATACTGGTTATTAAAACGTGGTCATGCGGACCTGATTCTCCTTCACGGCTAAATACCTGGAAATGGTTTGCTGCCTGATCTGACACCAGGATATAACCAGTGGTTGGGGAGGTTTTGTATATACTGATCCCCTCATTGTCTTCTTTAAATCCTGTCTTGGCGAATAAAGCCAGTTCTTCATTTCCTTTGGCCGGATCGGCATAATATTTCCTTACACCAAACTGCTCATCAGAATAATAGACATAGCCCAGCTCATTGTCTACCGCAATGGATTCAATTTCTTTCTTTCCGCTGTATTTACCAAATTTCCTTTTCAGGCTGGCTTTCAACTTGCCGCTGCCATCATCCTCCAGAAGGTATTGCCATAAGTATCCGTCTGCAGGGCCGGTTTTGCGCCCCACAATGGCGTAAATCTCTCCTTTTGGTGTTGTGTATAAGGCAATGCCCATCAGGTCTCTGTAAAGCTCTTTTTCTTCTCCTTCGAAAACCGGAATTCCCCCGTTGTCGATTGGCTTCATATCCGGTAAGGAAAAGATGCGGAGCTTGTGGGTCATTCGTTCTGTCGCCACAGCGATGTCTGTTTTTTTACCAGCCAGAAACAACCCATAAGCAATGTCTACATTGTTAGGTCTTTTCAAACCTTTTACGGTTTTTTCTTTGATGGCCTTTCCTTTAAGGTCGTATACATATAATCCCCCATTTTCATCTTTGTCGGTACCAATAACCAAAGATTGGGCCGGATCGGTAGGGTTTACCCAGATTGCAGGATCATCGGTGTCGAACTGAACGGGATCTGAAGTGTATAAGGGTTTCACCGCTAAAGGATCTTTCTGGACGGTTGAACAGGAAATATTTAAAGTAAGCAATAAGGCAGAAAGACTAAGGGTTAAGCTCGGTTTGTTCATTAAAATATCTTTATAATTGTTTCTGAAAAATGATTAGTTGGTGCCAAAAGCACCGATATAGCTGGCTGCTGCCGGAGAAGTATAACTGACTCCATTCATCACCAGACCGTTAAGGGCATAATGAGGTTTGACATCTGTTTTTCCTTTACCCAATGCGGCTGATCCTGGCTGTAAATGAAAATCCCAGCTTGTATTAAACGTTGCGTTATTAACAGGCGTGTTTAAAGGGTAATTTACAAATTTAGGATCATTCTGCCCTGCAGTCTTGCCAATGATGTCGTTAACACCTGCGATGATGTCTGCAGAAGGCTGAAACTGATCTGCCGTGGCCTGATTGTAGCCATAATAATAGTTGTTTCCGAATAGCGATCTTTTGTCTTCGACTTTTTTGGTGTCTCTTTTCACCCCAAAACGTGTATTGGCAAACAGGTTGTTAAACACCTCAACGCGAACGGTTGCTTCCACCCATATGGAACCTCCTTTAGCAGTTGGCCGGCGCCATCCGGTATTGACCATGGTATTGTTGTAAACCACCACATAGGCTTGAGGAGTACGGTCGCCGCTATTGGAGAGTTTTAAAGCATTGGTATTTGCACTATAGATCAGGTTATAGGCTACGTCTGCCACACATCCTGATTTCAGGTTAATGGCTTCCCCTCCGGAAACGCCGGTGGTGTAGAATTTGTTATTGGAAAAGATGATTTTTCCTCCGTCAATATAGGTGCAGTCTTCCTGCAGGTTTCTAAAAATACTATTGGTGACCACTAGTTTTCCATTGACATTGGCAAACCAGAGTGCAGGAAGGTTCTCTCCACTCACACCTTTGTACAGATTTTGCTTTACAGAAGTGGAAGCGTCTGAGGTCGTGGCCCCGGCATATTCAATAATCGTATGGTCCAGCAAGAGCTCCTGACAGCTCGGGGCGGCCAGAATACCTCCCCATAACCGGCCAAATTCCTTGGTTCTGGCACCTTCTGCTACGGTAAAACGGATAGGGAATTCTGCAGTTCCCTGAGCATAAAGATTTCCTTTTATAATGATTTCTGGTTTTGCAATAGTATCCATGATCACGGTTACTCCTTCTTCAATAGTCAGGGATTGTCCTTCAGGAACAATAATATCCCCTTTAATCAGCTGAGTACTTCCCTTTTTCCATACGCCTGAGGCTTCGCCGGAAATGGTTCCATTACCGGTATCGGGATCTACATCGCTGTTGGCTTTCTTACATCCTGTGAAGACTGCTGCGGTTAAGGCCAGGCAGATAAATAGTTGTATTGCTTTCATGTCTTTTATAGTTTATAGCGAAGACCTAGTAAATAGTTTTGTTTGTAATAATCGTTGCGGATGAGGGTATTGCCATCAAATTCCTGAGCGGTAGTTTGTGCATTTTTCTCGTTTGTCCCTTTTATAAATAATTTTAGCGGGGTATTTAACAGGTTTCCGGCTTTAATAAATACACTCAGGTTGTTTCTGAATTTCTTTTCTGCAGAAGCATCCATCTGGATAAACCCTTTTTGCCAAAGGTCATTGTCTAAGAACTGAGAAATGGTATTGATCCTTTCTCCGGTATAAGAGGCCGCCAATTGGGCATCCCAGCCTTTTTTACTGTCTTTGTAAAGCAGGGAGATATTGGCAATATGTGCCGATTGCCCAAACAAAGGCCGGCTTTGGTTGGTGCTCAGCGACTGAAGATCGCCGTTGGTATCCCTGATCCGGTAGCTTTTGGTGGTGGTAATCCTGGAATGTGTATAGGTATAATTGGCTTTAATACCAAACTGATGGAAGAACTTGATGTAATCCAGCTCGAGTCCGTAATTTTTTGCCGTTCCGAAATTTCCAGGTACATAATAGGTGTCCTGTCCACGCGTAGCATCGGCCTGAAAAGTGTATTCTATAGGATGCTGTATGTTTTTATAGAATGCACCTACCATCAGTTGGTCTGTTCCATTAGGAAACAACTCATAGCGCAAATCAAAGTTGTCGGCCAGCGCCCTTTTCAGATCCGGATTTCCTCTTTCTTTATATTCTTCTCTGTTTCCTCCACCGGGAATCAACTCATAAAAACCGGGGCGGTTTAATGACCTGAAATAAGAGGCACGGAGCTGTTCTTTTTGATTGAGTTTATACTTTAAGTTCATGCTGGGCAGGTAGTCAGTATATACCTGTTTTCCTGATGGACGAAGTTCTCCGGCAGGAAACAACATGCGGTAACCCTGATCGGTATGTTCTATGCGTAAGCCACCGATCGCTTCAAAAGCCCCGGCATTCAGTTTAAACATTCCATATCCGGCGCTGATTTTTTCTGATGCATCATAAGTCAGCGGATTGTTTACTGCTCCGCCCGGGTTTTTTACGATCCAGGAAATGTCGCCGTAATTGCTGAAATCTTTACCGTATTCCAGATTTTGGGAAACAGGGGTCAGGGTATAGTTATTATAAAAACTGCTGCGCTGTTTGTCGCGGTATAAACCTCCTGCACTGAAATCTATTTTAACCCCGGTAACAGGTAGGGTATAAGTCAGGTCCAGGTAACCCGCTTTATCCTCTTCCGTATTGCGTTCCCAGCGACGGGTATATACATCTCCGATCGACTGTATCACTGTTTTTCGTTCTGAAAAGTTTTCTCTTATTCCAAGGATATTGATCGTGCTCTGATCAGGAACGTCATTTTTTGCAGAAGAATATACCGCAGACCAGCTGAGTTTCAGTTGTTCCGGAACGAGCTGATGATCACCATGAAGGGTCGTGTTGAAAATCTGCTGTTCCGTAAAGCGGGAACGGGTTTCGTAATTTAATTTGGCATTCCCGAGTTCCTGGTTATAACCGGAAGAAAAGTCAGTCTCTTTAGAATCCCGGAGTTGTGTACTTTGCAGGTTGACATAAGCACTGTATAAACTTAATTTATGTTGTGGGTTAAAGCTATAATCAAGTTTGGCATGAGTGCCATAACGTTGCTGCTGCTCGGAATACTGACGATCTTCTTTGGTGGTAATGGTGGCAAATGGATCGGTATCCACATTGGAGGAGTTGTAAAAAGTACTGTTACTTCCTCGATAAGTATTTTGATAACTTCCGGCGAGGAGTACACCTAGTCTGTTGTCAAGAAAACGCCTGCCAATGGATAGTCCGCCTACAAGACCGGGTCCGGGATGTTTTGAACGGTAATCTATTGTTCCTTTTGGAAAATCGAGTTGTGTGGCTTTATAATCTTTCCCATTTATTTCATAGGGAGATCTATAGTTGATGGAATTGTTGTTAAAACTGGTAAAACCTCTATCCATCAACAGCTGGCTATAACTTGTGGCCAGGTTTACTTTTACTTGCAATTTATCCGGGGCATCCTTCATCACCATGTTGATGGCTCCACCAACAGCATCAGCCTCCATATTGGAGTTGAGTGTTTTGTAGACTTCCAGTCGTTCCAGTAATTCAGAAGGAAAGATATCCAGAGGTACATAACGATATTTATTATCCGGGCTTGGAATCTTTACGCCATTTACCAGGGTATAGTTATACCGTTTGTCCATTCCACGAAGAATAGCATACTGACCATCTCCACTACTGCTTCTTTCTACTGATACACCGGAAACACGCTGAATGACATTGGCAACGGTCAGGTCGGGAGAGACTTCCATCGCTCTGCCGGAAACCACATTAACCAGCTGTGGGGATCTCTGTTCAATTCTCCTGGCTGTTTTTTCTGCTGATCCGTCGTTTTTAGCAGAGATCATCACCTCATGTAACTCGGCATCTTTTGTTTCGGATAAATAAATCTTAACCACCGGATTGTCTTCTTTGAGAATGGTGATGTTTTTAGTAAAGGTCTTATACATCAGGTAAGAGACTTTTATTGTGAAACTCCCGGCAGGGGGATGCTTGATCTCAAATGATCCATCAAGTCCGGTTAAGACGGCACGGTCTGTCTTTTCCAGAAGAACAGATGCGCCTACCAATGCTTCCCCCGTTTTCTGGTCGTAAACATAGCCCTTCAGGCTGGTGGCCCGGGCTGCGGTAATGCTAAATAATAGGCAAAAAAGAACGGGTAATAGTGTCTTCATTTTGTTGATTAATTTGTTGTTGCTGGTTTGTGTTTGCTAACGTTGACCAAATTTGGGAACTGAAAAATCAGCTCCGAAATTATTGCCGTGAACAAAATGTATACAGCGTTACAGGAAGGGTATACAGAACGCGTACAGCGTGAACATGATTTGTTTAATTGATTGATTTTTAGTGCTTTGTAAGTAACAAAAAACGCCATTACCATTTGGTTAGCGTAATGTTATCCAATTGTTAACTGGAGGGGATTTGGAAAAAAGGCTTATAAATTCTGAATAAAAGTACTGAGGTTTTCTCCTTGAGGCAGGTTCAGTTTCTTCCTTAATCTATAGCGTGCCACCCGCAAACTATCCTGTGAAATGCCGAAAAGAACCGCCATATCTTTGGCACTTAAATTCATTTTGATCAGCGCTACCAATCGAATGTCATTTGCCGTAAGTTCATCGCAGTGTGCTTTCAGGTGATCAAAAAAAGTCTGGTGGATCTGTTCGAACATTCCGGTAAAATCTTTCCAATGCTGATCGTGACTGATGCTTTGATTGATCCGCTGTACGAGTTGTTGCAATTGCTTTTTCTGGTCCCTCTTATCTTCTTTCACCATTTCCTCAATCTGTGATCTGAGGCTTTCCAGAAATTGATTACTTTGAATGATGTGAAGGGTGTTGCTGGTCAGCTCTTTGCTTTTTAATTCCAGGGCATCCTTGATCGCTGTTTTTTGGGTTTCATGTAGTCTGTTATTCTGCTCGTTTGTCTTTTGTTCGTTCTTAATCTTTAACCTTTGACGACTGATGGTACTCGCTGCGAGAGAAATGAGGAGGACGATAATGACTATGGCGGCAATTACGATAATGCGATTGGCATCTTTCTCATTTTCAAACTGAAGAATGGCATCGTCTTTCTGTTGTATCTCGAATAAAGTTTGCAGGAGGGCAAGCTGCTTGTTGTTGTCTTCGGTAAAGATTTTCAGGAAGATGTTCCTCCCAAGTTCACTGTAGTGATAGGCGCTGTCGTACCTTTTCATCAGGTCAAAATTTTTGGAAAGATCCCGGTAGGCACTGCTGAGCTGGTATTGGTCATTCATGCGCCTGGCCAGATTTTCTGCTTTTCTGGTGTAAACCAGGGCTTCAGTATAGCGTCCGGTTTTGCGGTATACATCCCCGATATTATTGATGATTTCAATCTGGGCACGATCATTTTTCTGCGACTTGTTTCCTTCTAACGCCAGGGTGTAGTATTTAAGCGCGGAATCCAATTGAAGCTCCCCCTCTTCGAGGCGCTGATCTTCGTAAATGCTACCAATGTTTTCATAGATTTTGGCAATCCCTGTCTGATCTTTATCTTTTTGATAGGCTTTTAAAGCAAGCTGCTGGAACTTCATGGCATTCTGATAATCCAGTCTTTTCTCATAGGTCTGCCCGATCAGGCCATAGGACCTGGCTATGCCATTGCGGTCGCCGGACTGTTGAAAAAGATGTAAAGCTTCCTGAAATTTTTCCATCGATACCTGATATTGCCGGGCATAATAATAGGTTTCCCCAATCTTATGCAGGTTTTTAGCCAGGTTTGTCCTGTCGTTCTCCTGTCTGAAAATCTTATCTGCTTTATAATAATAACTGATGGCCTGGGAGTAGGCACCCTGATAATAAAACAATTCCCCGATTTGCTGGTCACAAAGTGCTGCGGAAATGAAATCTTCCTTTTTTAAGGCTTCTTTTAAGGCTTGTTTAATTTTTAAGAAGGCAGTATCCGGTGCCTGATGAATCAGGTTATCTATCAGAGGAGAGTTAGGTTTAAGGTCTTCCTGTGCAGTGGCTATAAGGGGATTTAAACTGCTGTAGAGGAACAGCCAAAAGATGATTCCTGAAACCGGGTTTGAAGTTGCTTTTTTCACCCTTTAAAATTAGGCTTGCAGTATTAACAAATTGTTAAATCAACCGGATTGCTTAACCTGAAGGATTTTTTTTCAAAATAGGCTTAAAGAGATGATTTAGCCTTTCAATTCGACCAAATTATTTAGTTATATATTGTTAGGCTTGATCGAACTGATTTGCTCTTGTATTATCATTTGTTTTAAAAAAATCTGTGCTGATTTTATTTGAAGAGCTTAGATTTTACATCTATGTATATCCCCGGTCGATCAAAAAGTTTAGCGTTAATAGGTTTAGTGAGTGTATAAGTGTAATTGTCTGCTTCCAATCCAGTTGCAAGTGGATCAGAAACGTATTCATTATACTTAGAGAATCGTTCAACATGAATTTTTTCGACCAAACCGTTTATGATTGTTACTGAAATTGGTCCTAGGGGATAAGTTACCGTTTTTTTAGGCTGATTTACACCATGAAGCCTGATGTAAAGCTTGCCGAACTCAACAGAGTCGCAACTCAGGTATCCGGCACCTCCTCCGCCAGGAGCGTAAGTTTCAGTCTTTATGATTAATCCATCATATTTCTTATACGAGACATTTAAAGGAAGTGTATCCTTAGCTTTTGCTCCTTTCTTATAGCTGTAAACAAGTAACGAATCATAAGATATCCATTTAGCTACTGATCCGTCTATTACCTCAGCAGCACCTGGATCGAAAGGCTTATCCTTTCCTAATAAAACCGTCCCTCTTGTCTCCAGGCTCCAGGCCATAGGCCCCCAAATGGAGTAATCATAAATATAGAATTTTCCATTAGGCGTAATTTGTCGGTTCAGATATACGAAACTTTCCTCTGTCAGTTTTTCTTCCTCAAATGACATACATGAACTAAGAATGCTCGCCAGAAAACAAGTTGAATAGAGAAGCGTTTTTTTCATTATCGTCAAATATAAGTCTCTAGGTTCACCAAAACACTACATTCACCTCCATCAAAGAGATCACACCAATATATTTACTTGTTGTACATTGAAAGTACCATATCGATATTGCTATTTTTAGTATTTTTCAACTTTGCTATGTAAACATTAGCGCTTGCGGAATTGATCATTTTTAGCGCATGAATACATTTTCTCAATGTCGACTCCGTTTCATCGTCATACTTTCTGTAAAGGCCTGGATCTGTAGCGATTTTATATAAAGAATCTGTAAAAATGTCATCATTTAAATTGCTTAAATAGATAGTATTTACTAAATCTTCGTGTTCGTCATGCCAAGTTGCAACAAGCAATCTGGCTATGAGTTTTGTATAACTGTTATCAATTCCATCTTTATAAGCAATGTTTAAAGCAAAGCGTAATTGAACTTTGTCTTCATGGGTTATTGATTCATTGATAATATTATGGATTTCTAATTTCGATTTCCACGTTGAACGGGGCAATCTATCAAAAAAGGAATTTGCACTGAACAGACAGTTTTCATCCAATTTCTGATATTCAGAATATAGTTTTTTAAGATCCATTTGCTTTTTAGATGGTACTATATACGAAGTTACTTAAAAGAATCTTCAAAAAAACTCTCGGAGAATCTGAATTTTTAAGGGCTTATCAGTTTTTGTGGTCCCGAGGAGAAACGAACTACAAAACAATTGAAAAAAGCCCTGAAATTTGAAATATTCTCCAATTCAGGGCTTTATAAAGATATCTCTCCTTCAACCGAGGAGAGAAAAGATAGATTAATTTAACAGATCTGCCGGAACAGGTTTATTTAGTAAATGGTCATAATAAAAGCGAATTCTTTCTGCTTTATCATGTGGTGTTTTTACGCCGCCCCAACCATGTCTTCCTCCAGGGTAAATCATCAGTTCAAAATGTTTATTTGCATTCTGTAATTTGTCAATCAGCTGAATGGTGTTTTGCATATGTACGTTGTCGTCCATGTCGCCATGCATGATGCGCAATAAACCTTTGTATTTGTCTACATAAGTCAATACAGATCCGTTTTTATAACCTTCAGGATTTTCCTGTGGAGTGTCCATGAAACGTTCTGTATAATGACTGTCGTACAATTCCCAGCTGGTAACCGGTGCACCTGCAATCCCGAAATCAAAATCATCAGCACCCATTGTCAGCGCCATACAGGTCATATAACCACCATAGCTATGTCCGGTGATTAATAGTTTCTTGTTGTCTACCCACGATTTTGCTTTTAACCATCTGGCAGCAGTGGTATAATCTTTCATCTCCCATTTGCCCAGGTTGCGGTGCATCAGGGCAACACCTTCTTTTCCGAATTGTCCGGATGCACGATGATCTACCGCAATCTGAATGATACCTTCATTTGCCCACCATTGGCTGGCTGTCCCTTTCCAGGTATTGGTTACTGTACCGGCATTAGGACCGCCATAGATGCTCATAATTACCGGATATTTTTTGTTCTGATCAAAATCAGTAGGGTAGGTAATCACTGCCGGTAACTGATAACCGTCGTCTGTAGGAATGGTAATCATTTCCGTTTTTCCAAAATTATATTGAGCGAAATCAGCTGATTTACTGTCGCCAAGCTCTTTAATAATTTTACCGGTATTGTCTAACAGGGTTCTTTTTTGCGGAGTAGATACATTGGAATAGGTGGTAATGAAGTACTTCCCGTTCGGCGATATTTGTACCTGATGGGTGTAATCACCAAAAGTAAGGCGTTTCAGGCTTTTTCCATTATAGTTTACGCGATAAAAATCTTTTCTTGTAGAGGCTTCTTTACGGGCGGTAAAATAAATGACTTTATTTTTCTCATCCACATGTTCAAGGTCAGTCACCTGCCATTTGCCACTGGTAATTGGATTGATTAGTTTTCCATCTAAGGTATACAGGTAGAAATGTGCCCATCCGGTTTTATCACTTTTAAGGATATAGTGTTTTTTATCCTGAAGGTATTCGATACGGCCATCATAATCCAGGTCAACCCAGGATGACTGTTTCTCATCGTAGATCTCTTTTTTACTTCCTGTAGCCGGGTTAACAGAGAAGAATTTTAAGTTATCCTGGCCACGGTTCATCCATTGTACCATTAAGCTGCTGCCATCATAACTCCAGTAAGGAGTACCAAAATACTGATCATCTTTTTCGTTAAAATCAGCCCATGTTACCGTACCACCTGTTACCGGTACAAAACCTACCCTTACTTCAGGGTTCGGGTCGCCGGCCTTAGGATAACGTGTTTTTTCAGTATAACCATGTTGTCCGGTGGATCCGTTGATCGGGAACATCGGAACTTTGGTGTCATCGAAACGCATAAAAGCAATACGTTTGCTATCCGGTGCCCACCAGAAGGCTTTATATTGCGTGGGACGTCCTAAGATCTCTTCAAAATATACCCATGATGACCAACCGTTATAAATGACATCAGTACCGTCATTGGTGTATCTGACTTCCTGGCCGGTGGCTACATCTACTGCATAAAGATCATTATTACGGGTGAAAGCAATATATTTTCCATCCGGAGAAAGGGTCGGATTTTTTTCTTCGTCTTTAGTACTGGTTAATTGTTTTGCTGCTTCTTTACCATATTGAATAAAAACATCATTGTCTTTTAAAAAAGCATTGACATTGCTTTTCGGAGGTGGGGTGTAAGGTGTTCTTTCGCCAGTGTTGAGGTCGACGGCATATAATTTACGTTCTGCCTGATCCATTTCTATGTAATGGTTGTCATCGCTCCAGCCGTTCAGCATGTTCATTGGCTTTGTTAATGAAGGCTGACCACCAAGGGTTTGCTGTTGACTTAGTCTCCTGAGCTGTGCCTGGGCGGTAAAGCTAAAGCAAAATGATGCGGCTAAACCGATAAGTACTGTTGTTTTCATTCGTTGTCTGATTGTTTAAAAAGTTGAAGCTATAAAAAAGGCGCCCTGGTTCAAAGGCGCCTAACAAAAATTATTTACAATGTAGCTGTAAATTTACACGATCCAGTTCCATCCGAACTCATCCGGAGCAAGTCCGTAGCGGATGTCATTTAATGTTTTAGCGATACCGGCAGAAATAGTACGTGTTGCAGGGTCTGTTAAAGTATGTAATTTTCCCTCGTAGCTGATTTCTCCGATTGGGGTAACCGTAGCTGCTGTTCCTGCTGCAAATGCATCAGTCAGCTTTCCATTCTCAATACCTTCAATCACTTCTTTTACACTTACACGTCTTTCTTCTACCTCAATTCCAGCTTTTTTAGCAAGTTGGATAATGGTGTCACGGGTAACGCCATCTAACACGGTGCTTCTTATAGAAGGAGTCACCAGCTTTCCGTCAATTACGAAGATTAGATTGGCAGTTCCTGCTTCTTCAATAAATTCATGAGAAACTGCATCTGTCCAGATCAGCTGGTCAAATCCTTCTTTTAATGCTTCCGCAAAAGGATGTAAGGAACGGGCATAATTTCCTGCGGTTTTAGCATAGCCAACACCACCTTCATCAGCACGTGTGAATTCGGTTTCAATTTTCACTTTTAATGCTTTGCTGTAATATGGTCCCGTAGGAGTAGTTAATAAAGCAAAAGTATATTTATCTGATGCCCTTACACCCAGGTAAGGATCTGTAGCGAACATAACCGGACGGATATACAAAGAATAACCATCCTGATTCGGAACCCAGTTTTTATCAATATCGATCAATGCCGCAATTCCTTGTCTGAAAATATCTTCAGGGATCGCTGGCATCGCCATACGTTGCGCTGATTTATTAAAACGCTCAAAGTTTTTGTCTGCTCTGAAGACGCTGATGTTACCGTCAGCCTGACGATAAGCTTTCATGCCTTCAAAAATTGCCTGTCCATAATGAAGGGCAGAAATAGCCGGGCTCATTGGAATAGGGCCATATGGTAATACCTGTAAATTTGTCCAGGCGCCGTCTTCGTATTCGGCAATAAACATGTGATCGGAAAATACTTTTCCGAATGGAAGTTGAGAAAAGTCTGTTACTGTTAGTCTGCTTTGGTCAGCTTTAGTGATGGTGATATCCAGTGTCTCGTTCATTTCAATAGTATTTCTTCAGGCAAATTTAGTAAAAAATGCCCTTCTTATTTCTTTTTATTTTGCATTTACAGCAGGCTGTTAAGTGTTTAATGTACACTAAGATCTCTTGTTTCCTGATGTGGATTTTTAATGATATGGAATCAGGCTTTCTCGTCCGGCATTCAGGTAATCCAGTTGATGCTGCTCAAAAAGTAGCTCTAACGCTTCAGCTCCCTGCTCAATTTTATAATCTCTTTCCTGCTTTGTTATGGGAATGAACCAATAACATGGAATAACCTGGTCATTAAAGTTGAATACACAAAGATCATTTCCATCCAGGTAAGGTAAAGAAATGAAACCATGGTCACACCGGGAAAAATCTAACCATGGTTGGCCGATATTAACAGTATGATGAAGGTTTAAGGGAGCCTTATTCCTGTGGTAAGAGGTGCAGATAGTCAGCAATTCAACTAGTGATAGATCTGACCTGGGCGAATAAACGATCATCTCCATTGGTTCGTCCATATAGTCTACAGACATTCCAACGGTACAATAGCAAAACATTTCCTGTTTTTGGTTGGGCGGGAATTCCAAAATAAAAAAGTCGGGATGTAATTTATCTACTGGTCCTTTGGGCCACTTAAGACGTGTGCCTGTTAATCCGAAATAATTCTCATAATGATGAACGAGCTGCTCGGTATAGTTTTTAGCATCAAAAGATGGCATATCGGTATATTAAATGGGAACCGATTTTCAGGATTCCCATTGTGTATTGACATATTAAGATTAACTCCTCAGGTCTTTCAGTACATTAAGTACCCATCCTTTTCCCCACTCTTCCATTTGCTCTTCAGTCCATAAGAAAGGATAGAAGATTCTTTTCTGAAAGCGCGGAGGCAGATATTTCTGCCAATTGGTTCCACCAGTAGCTGCAATGTCTACCGGGTCTTTTTCCAGATACCGGACTGCGGATTTATAATGGGAAAGCGGCCATTCTACATTGACAAACAGATCCAGCTTTTTCAGCTCTTCTGTTAAAGCTGTTACGTCCTGTCCTTCTTCTTTTACTTTGTGATAAAGTGCAGAGAAGTTACTGTCTTTTCTGTCTTTTACCAACTGTAAAAACTGTGCTGCGTATTTATTAATGAATTGCTTTAAGGTCAGCGTCTGCTTTCCTGTAGCCAGCTCTGTTGCTCCGGATTTCCAGTAAATGTGCTCAAACTGTTCTTCAATAGGGGCATTGGCAAGCGCTGCTCTTTTATCTTTATCCACCAGTCGGCCGAAATCGGTTGCACTGATCTCGATCATCCGGTACTGTCCGGATTGAAAACCACTTGCAGGTAATAATGACATCCGGAATTTCAGAAACTGCTCTTTTTCCATTCCGTTTACCATCACTTCAAAAGAAGAGACCAGCGCATTAAAATAAGCGTTGATCCTTTTTACGCGATCTGTGAAAAAGGCTGCAGTTAAAGTTTCCCTTGCTGCTGCAACCTGATTAAATTCATGTAGTGACAGCTTAAAATAAAGCTCGGTAATCTGATGGTACATGATAAAGATCTCTTCATCAGGAAAGGATGTTTTTGGTGCCTGCAGACTCAGTAAGGTGTCCAGGTGAATGTAATCCCAGTAAGTAAGGAAGTCTGCATACAACAGGCCATCCAGGTAGGCTGACATATCCTGGCCCATTGCTGCATATTTTTCCTGCAGCTTATCCAGTTTGTCTTTTATTTGTGGTGTTAGTTCCATGGTTTTATTGCTAATAAAGCACCCTGAATTTTATGGTGTGTTCAATCTTTTTTAAAGACTTAAAGAGTTGTTTGTCGTATTGAGCATTAATATCGGTAATTACATATCCGATATTCTGATTGGTCATCAGGAACTGAGCCACGATATTGATGTCATGTTTAGCAAAAACAGTATTGATTTTAGCCATAATCCCCGGAATATTCTGGTGAATATGAATCAGCCTGTGGGCTTTATCGATTCTGGGTAATTGTAAGTTTGGAAAGTTATTGCTCAAATGTGTGGTCCCGGTATTCATGAAATCGATCATTCTCTTTGGAATGAAGGTCAGGTTACGGGGATTAGATTTTAAATCGTCAAATACGACAATTCCCTGCTGGGTACAAGTAGCAATGTCAACCTTGTTCTTTGCCTGACCAAGGTAACCCAGTGTTTTTAGTTTTACTGCTCTTTTGAGTTTCTCCAGTTCTATCTTTTCTCCATCAGCAAGTAACATCATGTGTACATCTGCCACATACTTCTCCTCGAATGAGGTTTTATGACGGATGGAAAACCCGTCTTTCTTCAGCAATGCGATACTCTGCGGATCCACATCTCCGATAACCAGGCATAAAATCCTGTTTTTGGGATAAGAAATGGCTCTTGGCAGGTTATTAACATACAAGAACTCGTCAAAGCTTGGCGTCACATGATCTGCCTTTTTTACGATGCTTTCTCTGGAGATATTTTCTGTAAAGGCATAGAATTTTTTGATCAGTCCGCTCTCCCTCAGCTGGAAGTCAGAATAGCCATCGCCAATTCCATAAAGATTCCCCTCCAGGTTGAGTTGCTGCATTAGTTTTACCTTACCACCTTCCTCACTTAAAGGGTTGGCATGGTCGTAGTCTATAATTTTGCCATCACCAGTGGTGACAAAAGTATTGGCATAAATATTTTCTTTTTTGATGTGATACTGGCTCACTACAGGAGTAATAAACTCTTTAAATCCGCCTGATACAATCAATACTTCATCCGCATGTTTCTTGAAAAATTCCGCATTACGGGAGAAGGAAGCCGATACCTTTTTCTTTAAGCGGGTAATCAATTGTTTCAAATGATCTTCGGATGCTTCCAAAAGTTTAACTCTTTGGGCAAGGCTTTCTCCGAATGACAGCTTACCTTCCATAGCCAGGTTGGTATAGTCTTCGATCTTTTTAAAGATGGCTTCTTTTTCAGGGTGTTTTTTCAGGGAAATACGGGCCAGCTCATCCAATGCCTCTACCTGGGTAAAGGTGCTGTCGAAATCAATGATGTAAATATTCTTCTGGTTCATAATTTTAATGAGGTGGGAGCTGTTTCAGGGCCTGGCAGGTTTCTGCTACACTCTGATCAAGCGGCTTAAATGTTATTCCTATCGTATCAATTATCTTTTTATTGCTATATAAACTCTCGTTCAGACTACTTCTGGCGGCATCGCTTGTTAAAGCAGCAGGTTTTCCGGTAAATAGGGAAGCTAGTTTTGCAGCCCTCCATGCCAGGCCAAGCATCCATGGCTTTGCTTCCTTAGCTGGGGCCTTAACGCCAAAACCTTTGGCAATCTCCCCAAAAAAGCGCTGGTAATTATAATTTTCTGCGCTGATGGTGAACCGTTCTTCTGTGATTTCGCTGTTCATGAGGGCGATCATGCTTTTGGCAACATCCTGTACATCTACAATTCCGGTAGCGCCTTTGGTATAAAAAGAAAGACCTTCTTTTACCAGTTTAAAAATTGCTCCACTTCCTTCAAAGCCGGCAGATCCGCCAATAATAACGGATGGATTGACGATGACTGCTTCGAGGCCTTCAGCAATTCCGCGCCAGACTTCCATTTCTCCTTCATATTTCGAAATGGCATAAGAATGTGCTTTCGAATCATATTCCCAAAAGTCTTTTTCCGTAATCAGTTGTCCTTTTTTTGCATTGCCCAGAGCTGCAACAGAGCTGACATGGAGCAACCTTGCCTGATGCTCTACGCATAGGTTAACGATGTTGCTGGTCCCCTCAATGTTTACTTTTAGTAATTTTGCTTTATCCCTGGGATCAAAAGAAATCATTGCTGCGCAATGATATACCTGGCGGATGTTTTCAAAAGCCGTATCCAGGGTAGAGAAGTCGTTAATGTCTGCAATTACCCATTCGATCAGGGGATTGTTTTTTATTAAATCCGGAATCACGGAGTGCTCACGTTTTAACGCTCTAAGCTTTGTTCCCTGTCCGGTTAGCTGATGTATTAATTCTGCCCCTAAAAATCCAGTAGCACCGGTAACCAATATCATTTCATTTTTTTTAGGATGTTCATTAAAATATGCTCTCAAAAATAGATATTTGACGCATACATTTATAGTACAATATGTCTTTATCAGATTTTTTTTCTCCGGTCAGCCCCGATAAATTAGCCCCAAAACATGGATTTTATACCAGCCAGTTGGGTTTAAAGGCTGCTTTTTACTCGGATAAATTTCCTGATCTGGAAGGAAATCAATATGATATTGCCATTTTTGGAGTGATGGATGACCGCGCCGCTGTAAATAATGAGGGCTGTGGCCTTGCTCCGGACTATTTCAGGTCTCAGTTTTATGCACTGAATGAAGGGGCTTTTAACAGCCGGATCATTGACTTGGGGAACATCAGGCCCGGGGCTTCTATTTCTGATACCTATGTGGCAGTAAAGATGGTGGTCGCAGAATTAATCAGCCTTCATATCCTTCCGGTTATCATAGGAGGCGGACAAGACATTACTTATGCGCAATACCTGGCCTACGAAAATCTGGATCAGAAAGTAGATTTGGTGGTGGTAGACAGTAAATTTGACCTTGATGAAGAGGATCAGGAAGGATTGGCGGCAAAATCTGATACTTATCTGAACAAAATCCTGTTACACCAACCAAATTACCTGTTTAACTTCAGTAACATTGGTTATCAGACTTATTTTGTAAATCAGGAAAGTCTTAAAGTAATGAGCAAGCTCTATTTTGACGTACATCGTCTGGGGGAGTTTGCCGAAGATATTACGCTAACTGAGCCAATTGTACGTAACGCAAATATGATCAGCTTTGATATCGGCGCTATCCGTTCTTCTGATGCGCGGGCCAATGCCAATGCCGGACCTAATGGTTTTTACGGAGAGCAGGCCTGCAGGATTGCGCGTTATGCGGGAATGAGCGATAAGCTGACTTCCATTGGTTTTTATGAGTTTAATCCGGCTTTTGATAACAATGGTCAGACGGCGATGCTGCTGGCCCAAATGGTCTGGTATTTTATAGAAGGTTTTTATAACCGGAAGAAAGATTTTCCCCTGACGCCGAAATCCCAATATCTGGTTTATCGCGCAAGCCTGAATGACGGTACGGGAGAAATGCTTTTCGTAAAGAGTAAGAAATCTGATCGTTGGTGGATGCAGGTGCCTTATCCTTCCGGAATCACTAAAAATGAACGCTTCCATTTAGTACCTTGTCGTTATGATGATTATACCATGGCAGTAAATGGGGAAATGCCGGATTTATGGTGGAGAACCTACCAGAAGCTATTGTAATTTTACGCTGATTGCAGCGTTAAACTTTAAAAGAATTATTTTGTCTATAAATAAAACGTAAATAAGCAGTAAGATTCGAAATCTGCTTTAGAAGATCATAAACTAACAAAATTAATATTCAATGAAAAAGACTTTAATTACTGCAATCTGCTTATTGCCGATTGCGGCCATGTCCCAGGGTAAATTTACTGTTCAAGGTAAAGTAGGGAACTTAAACGCACCGGCCAAGGCCTTTATCGCTTACCGGGTGGGTCAAAACCAAGTTACAGACTCTGCAGCAATTGTAGGAGGTAAATTTACTTTCCAGGGTACTGTTAACGGGATTGCACAGGCACAAATCAGAGTTAAACACGACAATGCAGCAATAGATCCTTCAAAACGTGTTCCTGCTGATGTGATCAATTTTTACCTTGAGCCTAAAGCAATCGAACTGACTGCTGCTAAAGATTCTGTAAAATATGCAACCATCAAGGGTTCTAAAGTAAACGAGGATAACGAGAAATATAAATTGCTAACTAAAGCTGTAAACGAAAAAGGAATGGCTTTAATGCTTGAGTATCGTAGCAAAACAGAGGAAGAGCGTAAAGACGAGGCTTATATGAAAACGGTAATGAGCCGTGACGATGCAAATCAAAAGGAATTGGAGGCGATTAATAAAACCTTTATCGAAGCTAACCCAAATTCTTATGTGAGTTTAGTGGCTTTTAGCAGCACCTTAAGCGATATTGATGTCAATGTTGTAGAACCTCAGTTCAATAAGTTTTCGGCAGAGGTGAAAGCAACTGACCTGGGTAAAAGAGTTGCAGGTATGATTACTGCAGCTAAAAAAACTCAGGTTGGACAAATGGCTATGGATTTTACACAAAATGATGTGAACGATAAGCCGGTAAAATTGTCTGACTTCAAAGGTAAATATGTGTTACTTGATTTCTGGGCATCATGGTGTGGACCATGTCGTCAGGAGAATCCTAATGTAGTGACGGCTTATAAAAATTTTAAAGATAAAAACTTCACCGTTCTTGGTGTTTCTTTAGATCGTCCGGGTAAAAAAGCAGACTGGTTACAGGCAATAGAAAAAGACGGGTTAACATGGACACATGTTTCTGACTTGCAATTCTGGGATAATGCTGCGGCAAAAACGTACGGCATTCAGTCTATTCCTGCAAATTACCTGATTGATCCAACAGGAAAAATTATTGCGAAAAATATCAGAGGTGAGGAGTTACAAAAGAAATTAGCAGAAATCTTAGGTGCAGGACAATCTAAATAGTTCGTCTTGCGTTTTTTAAGGTAGTATTCTTAATTAAACATCTGGCTAAAAGGCTGAATAATCATTTGTTTCTTCAAATGATTATTCAGCCTTTTGCTGTTTTGGAATAAACCAAAGAGGAACTCTTAACTCATTAATTTCGTGTTTTCTCAGTATTGTGCGCTATCCTCGTTAGAGACGGATCTGTACATTGGCTGGAATTGCGGCTATTTTGCTACTTATTTAATAGTAGGTTGATAGGGCTTTATAGGTGTTGACTGCCCTTTCAACCTTGTGTTGTCTTATTTGAAAATTTGAAATAAAACAGCGATAATGTCAGCTTTGGTATACATTTGATTAAAACAAAATCGCTATATTGTGTGTATTATTATTTAACTTGTTAATATTTATTATTACATAATTAATCACTTCAATATGGCGAAAGCAGCAAATGGCCCTCTTGGGCCAATAAATGGAAAAATAGGAAACCTGGTTTGTTATATGCTGAATGGACAACCTGTAATCCGTACGATTGGAGATCCAGGCAAACCAAGCAGGGATCAGCTGGCGAACCGTCAGGCAATGTCGGTGACGATGAAAATGGTCGGCGCGATCAGTAAATTTACTGACCTCAGTTTTGCACTGGAGGCTAAGGGTACAGTCAGAAATACGCATAATCTGGCAACTTCTTACATTAAAAAGCAAGCGCTGAAAGGAGAATACCCTAATATTTCTATTGATTATTCTAAAGTGATCCTAAGTAATGGCACCTTGCCTGTTGCAACCGGATTGAAAATGGAAAAGAAAGACAATGCAGTAGAACTGAGCTGGGATCATCAGGGGCATGACAATACGATTGTAATGGTAATGCTTTATCATCCTTTAAGAAAGAGGGCCACTGTTGATGTAAATGCCTGTCGTAAAGATGCGGGGGCCTGCATTATTCAATTACATGATGGTTATATAGATGAGCCTATTGAAGCTTATCTGTGCTTTAGATCGGCTGATGGGAAATCAACTTCTAACAGCACCTATATTGGAAACCTGAACGGGGAAATGGAAAGCGGGGAACAGGCAACGCAGAGGAAAAGGTACAGTGCCCTGAAAGGGCGTTTTGATCTGGTAGAAGCTCAATACTCCCTGCAAATGGAGCAAAATAGGGGGATGCCGCTTGATAGCAAGGCTTTTCGAAATCTGCAAAAGGAATATGAAATGCTGAGAAATAAGCTGGAAAATCTTCCGGGAAAGCCAGTTTAAATCAGCGATATTTCTTTTTGATAGAGGAGATTCATCATCGCTGCGTAGAAAGGTGGTAAAAGGAATATTATTTAATTGGCCTGCCCGGGATTTATATTATTTTTGGCTGTCGTTTAGCAAAACGATCTGAACCATAATAATAAGATATGCGAATTCGCTTACTATTGACCTTTGTTGTACTGTGTACAGCCTTTAATAACATTTACGCTCAAGAGCTGGAAGGGAATTTAAACTTTCATGGTTTTGCCGATAACAGAGAGTATGCCCGTTCAAAGAGATTTTCTGAAACTATTTTTGGAATGAGAATCTCGCCGGAGGTTGGATTGTTACTGGATAGCACGCACCGGATAAGGTTGGGTGTTAACCTGATGCATGAATTTGGCTCTCCAAAATTTAGTAAGCAGGTAGCTATTGTTGCCTATTATCAGTTCCTGAAAAAGGATTGGAATTTTTATATGGGAGCATTTCCCAGAGAAGGCCTTATTTCTGATTTTCCAAGAGCAATTTTAAATGATACCTTAAATTACTATCGACCGAACGTTGAGGGGATGCTGGTAAAATATGAGAATGAAAACTGGAAACAGATCGTCTTTATAGACTGGACAAGCAGGCAAACTGCAACAGCCAGGGAAAACTTTATTTTTGGATTTTCCGGACGCTATAAAAAGGATGCTTTTTTTGTCTCCCATTATGCCATGATGCTGCATAATGCGGGGCCCGCTATCCCTATTCCTGATGATCACATTCAGGATAATGGTGCTGCGGCTGTGAAAATCGGACTGGACCTTTCTCACAAAACATTTCTTGACTCTTTGACTCTGAGTGCCGGAGGAATGATGTCTTTTGAACGTACCCGTACCGCGGGAGGATGGCAAACTCCTAAAGGTATATTACTGGACCTGAGCATGGAATACCATAGGTTTGGAATCACCAACTCCTTTTACAAAGGGGAAGGGCATCAACTGATTGTAGGAGATAAATTTTATACTTCTAAGACGTACAACAGAACTGATTTGACCTGGCGTCCCATCATCTATAAAAACCTGGAAGGCAAGCTAGCCCTGTCATTCCATTTTGTAGATGGAGTGATCGATAGTCAGCAGGCTTTTGGGTTGAGGTATAATCTTTTTGGAAGCAGATCTCTGAAGAGAAAATAAAGACGATTTCTAGCTTTAATAATGGGGGAGCTGTCAGATCAATGGCGGGTCAAGTAGCGCGATACAAGTTGAAAGTTTAAATGCAATACCTTCTTCCAGTAACCATACCAGTCGGCCTGTATGGGGAGAAACAATTTCAACCGAAACTTTGTCTGTGCTTATCTCACAAATTACTTGATCTTTTATGACCATCTCTCCCAATTCTATTTTCCAATTGGTAATGATGGGCTCATATGTTCCGCCACTCAAGAGGTCTTTTTCATTGAAGACCACTTCATAACTATGTGGAAACTTATCTTTAATGCTATAGTAAGTTGCTAATAATGGACGGGGTTTTCTCCAGATTGATTCTCCAAAAGGCGTATCAATTCTCAGATAACCTTTAGAAAGTTTTATGTCTGATTCGGCTTGGATTGCCTTTCTGGCACGTTCCTTTTCTTGCTTTAGCAATGCTTCTTGCCGGTTAAAAAAGGTCGTGTCTCCCTGCAGAATATCGGTAGCCTGGGTCATCAGGTAATGGGAATATCCAAAAAGTTGATCAATCTGATTCCCGGAAACAGGTATCTCAGGTTTTCGTTCTCTTGTCAGCTGCAGAATGCTATATAAGTTCGCATCACGCTTATTAATCCCAAAATGAATATTTGTATTCATGCCCCAGTTAATGCCTTCCACCAGGATCCGGATCTTTCTATTTGAAAATGTTACCTGAAATAAATTATCTGTATCTGTTAGAATAACATGCTCTTCCTGTAATCCAAAGCTACTGCAGATCGTAGCAAAGGCTTTTCGCGCCTCATCTTTGAAGTAGCGAAGTTCATCAGCATATAGTTCATAATAATCTTGCATATCTATTGATAATCGAAGATAGAGATTATTTGCCAGAGCTCCCTGCTTCATTTGAAGGGAGCTCTTTTATGCTATAAATAGTTTTGATTACATCAGGTCAAACCCAATATCTTCTCTAAAATATTTGCCGTCAAAATAAATACGTGCTGCATCTCCTGTCGCCGATTGTAAAGCATCAAACTGATTATCCTGTAGACTGCTTACTGCCAGGACCCTTCCGCCGTTAGTTTTTACGACTCCACCTTCAAGAGATGTTCCTGCGTGAAATACCAGGGAATTGCGGACATTATCAATTCCGGTGATAGACTTTCCTTTTTCGTACTCTCCAGGGTAACCACCTGCAACAATCATCACTGTTGCTGCATTTTTAGGGCTGATCTTTAATTTATAGTCTTTTAATTTTTTCTTAGTCGTGGCAACGAAAAGCTCTACCAGGTCATTTTCTATACGAGGAATCACACTTTCTGTTTCCGGATCTCCCATACGGCAGTTGTATTCGATGATCAATGGTTGATCACCAACCTTGAACAAGCCAAAGAAGATAAATCCGGTATAATCAATTTTGTCTTTCTTTAAACCGTTAATCGTAGGAATGATAATTTCCTGTTCTACTTTGGTCATGAAAGCCTGGTCAGCAAAAGGAACCGGGGATACGGAACCCATGCCTCCGGTATTCAGACCTGTGTCTGCCTGTCCGATACGCTTGTAATCTTTTGCCTCAGGAAGGATCACATAGTTTTCTCCATCTGTCAATACAAAAACTGAAAGCTCTATTCCAGTTAAAAATTCTTCTATCACAACCGTACTTCCGGCATTGCCGAATTTACCACCCAACATCAGTTTTAGCTCCGCTTGTGCCTCTGAAATAGTATCCAGAATCAAAACACCTTTACCTGCTGCTAAGCCATCTGCTTTTAGAACAATTGGAAGTGCATGTGATTCCAGGTATTTTAAACCTTCTTCCAGGGTCTCGTTTGTGAAAGATCTGGATCCCGGGGTAGGAATGCCATGACGTGCCATAAATTGTTTAGAGAAATCCTTGCTTCCTTCCAGAATTGCACCTTCTTTTTTAGGGCCAATTACCGGGATATGAGACAGCTCATCATCATTGGCAAAAAAATCATGGATGCCATTTACCAGAGGTTCTTCCGGGCCAACTACTAACAGGTCTATAGCCTCTTTTAAAGCCAATGCCTTTACCGCCTCGAAATCATTCGGATTAAGGTTGATGTTTTTGCCATAAGCACCAGTTCCACCGTTGCCTGGAGCAATAAATAGTTGAGAACATTCAGGTGATTGACTCATTTTCCAGGCTAAAGCACTTTCTCTGCCGCCAGAACCTAATAGTAAGATATTCATCTATGTATGGTTTGTTGTTTGAATTGTTAGAGATGGAGAACCCTATC
Source organism: Pedobacter steynii (assembly GCF_001721645.1). Lineage (NCBI taxonomy): Bacteria > Pseudomonadati > Bacteroidota > Sphingobacteriia > Sphingobacteriales > Sphingobacteriaceae > Pedobacter > Pedobacter steynii. The sequence continues at coordinate 2,729,612 of NZ_CP017141.1, forward strand.
CGGTTCATATTGGCAAATATACCGCTTTAGCTAAATTATCACAGTTTAAGTTTGAAATTATGGAATAAAGCTTTGAGCAGGATACTTTTTAATGAAATTATATTTTAGAAACTTGTAATTTTTAGTTCCACCTTTACGACTTACCCCACAAATAAAAGAAGATGGAGAAAGCATTTATCAAAATGATAAACGAACATCGGGGGATAATCTATAAGGTTTGCAACCTGTACTGTCTGGAAAAGGAGTATAAGAAAGATCTTTTCCAGGAAATCGTATTACAGCTTTGGAAATCATTTCCCTCGTTTAGAAATGAATCACAGCAAAGTACCTGGATGTATCGGGTTGCCTTAAATACCGCCATCACTATTTTTAGAAAGGAAAGCAGGGCTCCCGAAAAAAGAAGCATCTCAGATATGGAATTTGAAATCCCCGATATGGATTCTTTTGTCGACCAAACTGGGCATCAGGGTCTGTTAAAACAGGCAATAGAAACTTTAACTGAGGTCGAAAAGGCAATCATCCTGTTGTATCTCGAAGAAAAAAGCTATGAAGAGATCAGTGAAATCGTAGGCATCACCAGAACTCATGTAGGGGTGAAAATCAATAGAATAAAAAGTAAGCTGGAAAAAATAATTAAAATCAGACCGTTATGAACTTAGATGAATTAAAAGAAGCCTGGACGAATTATGGTGGACAGCTTAGGTCTGCTAAGGATATTGATGATCAGGTGATTGAAAATATAATCCGGAAAAAATCTGTTTCCGTGGTGGCCACGATTCAGAAGAGTTACCGGTATGGAATTCTTTTTTGTACCTTCTATCTTCTGCTGAGCATAGCGCTGAATACAGGAAATCCCTTTGATTATACAACTAATCTGGAAAGGCTCCCGGTTTATGTCATATCCTGTCTGCTGATCCTGATACTTGTTGTTTTGTTCAGAGCAGATCAGGCGATAAAAAAGCTTAATTTTCACCGGCAGTCTTTATTGGGCTATCTGGAAGCGGTCATTAAAACGTATGCTGCTTCCCGGAAAATATTGTTATGGATCATATATACCCTGCTGTTCTGTACCAGTGTATTGTTCCCGCTGAGCTTTCTGCCCAGAAAAATAGCGGCGTCGGCAGCATGGCCCGGTTTGATCAGTACTTTTGGCCTGTTTATATGCTTAGTGCTCTTTAATGTGGGATTGCAGATCATTGCGAGAAAGAAAGGTCTTGGCGATCGTTCCTGGTATAGTTTCAAAGTGATCATTCTGGAGCTGGAAGCATTGAGGCTGAAGGCTGCGGAGCTAAAAAGCAACTGAGGTTGATAGCCCTTTCTTTTGAGTGTTTTACTGTGGATGACAAACACATATGGCGAAATCATAAAGATTTTCAAATAAAGTTGGCATACTAAAGCAAAGTACAGGATATTTTGTAATTTTAGCGCCCGACAACTGCCATTCTGACTTATTGTTTGATATGGCTTGGTTGTTGTAATTTAGTCATTTTTCAATAAGTAATAAATAACAAACACAAACATAAAAGATGTTAGGATTTTTAACCAAGGTATTTGGAAGCAAATCGGAAAGAGATATCAAGGCATTACAGCCGATTGTTATCAAAATAAACGAAGAATATTCGAAGCTTTCTGTACTGAGCAATGATGAGTTGCGTAACAAAACAGTTTACTTTAAAGATGTTATTGCACAGGCCTTAACAGAGATTGACGGAAAGATCAGTGGTTTAAAAGCTGATGCTGAAGGTACTGATCTATCGCTTGCTGCAAAGACTGCACTATATGATCAGATCGATGAGCTGATCAAAGACCGTGATAAAGAATTAGAAGTTGTTTTACAAAATATACTCCCACAGGCTTTTGCAGTGGTAAAAGAAACTTCAAGACGCTTCTCTGAAAATGAGCAGCTGGAGGTAACTGCTACTCAGCATGACAGAGACTATGCTGCGCGTAAAAGCAATGTTAAGATACAGGGTGATAAAGCTTTCTGGGCAAATACCTGGGATGCTGCGGGTACTGAGGTGAAGTGGAACATGGTACATTACGATGTACAGTTGATCGGTGGTATGGTTTTACACAGTGGTAAAATCGCGGAGATGGCAACGGGTGAGGGTAAAACCCTGGTAAGTACATTACCAGCTTATCTGAATGCTTTAGCCGGACAAGGGGTGCATATCGTAACGGTGAATGATTACCTGGCACGACGTGACTCGGAATGGAACGGACCTTTGTTTGAATTCCATGGAATTAAGGTAGATTGTATCGATAAACATGAACCAAACTCTCAGGAGCGTAGAGATGCTTATCTGGCTGATATCACTTATGGTACCAACAATGAATTTGGTTTTGATTACCTGCGTGACAATATGTCGCAGACTCCGGATCAGCTGGTGCAACGCAAATTGCATTTTGCAATGGTGGATGAGGTCGATTCAGTTTTGATTGATGATGCCCGTACTCCTTTGATCATTTCCGGTCCGGTTCCTTTTGGTGATCAGCATGAGTTCCATGAACTGAAACCAAGAATTGAAAGATTGGTTGCTGCGCAAAGAGAATATGTAACCAAAGCTTTAAATGAAGCTAAAAAATTAATTAATGATGGTAAAGCCGGAACTGAAGAAGGAGAAGGTGGTCTGGCACTATTACGTGCACACCGTGGTTTGCCTAAAAATAAAGCACTGATCAAGTTTTTAAGTGAAGGAAGTGTAAAACAAACTTTATTGAAAACTGAAAACCATTATATGGCAGATCAGTCGAAGAACATGCCGAAAGTAGATTCGGAACTGTTCTTCTATATCGATGAGAAAAACAATCAGGTAGAACTTACTGAAAAAGGTATTGAGCTGATCACCAAATCTGGTGAGGATGCACATTTCTTTGTATTACCTGATGTGGGTACGGAGATTGCTGAAATTGAAAAATCCGCTTTGAGCAGCGAAGAGAAAATTGCTCAGAAGGATGCTTTGATGCGCGACTACTCGATTAAAGCGGAAAGAATTCACTCTGTAAACCAGTTGTTGAAAGCTTATACTTTATTTGAGATTGATGTGGAATACATCATTGATGAAGGAAAGATTAAAATTGTAGATGAGCAGACAGGACGTATCATGGATGGTCGTCGTTATTCTGATGGCTTGCACCAGGCAATTGAAGCAAAAGAAAATGTGAAAGTAGAAGATGCCTCACAAACTTATGCGACAGTAACTCTGCAAAACTTCTTCCGTATGTACCATAAACTTTGTGGTATGACAGGTACTGCGACTACTGAAGCTGGTGAGTTCTGGTCTATCTATAAACTGGATGTGGTGGAAATCCCTACAAACAGAGTGATCTCGAGAAAAGATCATCAGGATTATGTATACCGTACTGTTCGTGAAAAATATAATGCCGTAGCAGAAGAGATCGTTAAATTAACAGAGGCTGGCCGTCCGGTATTGGTCGGAACAACCTCTGTAGAGATTTCGGAATTGTTGAGCCGTATGCTAAAACTTCGTGGTATTAAACACAATGTGTTGAACGCGAAAATGCACCAGAAAGAGGCGGATATTGTTGCTGAAGCTGGTCAGGCTGGTCAGGTGACTATTGCCACCAACATGGCTGGTCGTGGTACGGATATTAAACTGGGCGCAGGTGTTAAAGAAGCTGGAGGTTTGGCAATTGTTGGTACAGAACGTCATGAGTCACGCCGTGTAGACAGACAGTTGCGTGGTCGTGCCGGTCGTCAGGGAGATCCGGGTTCATCTCAGTTCTTTGTGTCTCTTGAAGATAACTTAATGAGGTTATTTGGTTCTGAAAGAATCTCGAACATCATGGTGAAAATGGGAATCGAAGATGGTGAAGTTATTCAACATTCTATGATCACCAAATCTATTGAGCGTGCACAGAAGAAAGTAGAAGAAAATAACTTTGGTATCCGTAAACGTTTGTTGGAATATGATGATGTCATGAATTCACAACGTACGGTGATCTATGCCAAACGTAAAAATGCTTTGTTTGGCGAGCGTCTGGATGTGGACATGAACAACATGACATTTGACGTTGCTGAAGATATCGTTACAGAATATAAAGAAGAAGGAAACTTTGAAGGTTTTAAACTGGAAGTGATCAAGAACTTCTCTGCTGATACTTCAATTGATGAAGCAGAATTCAGCTCTAAAAATATTCATCACCTGACTGATAAGTTGTTTGAAGAAGTTACTTCTTTCTACGCCAGAAAATCAGATGCGATCATTCAGCAGGCCATGCCGGTATTGAATCAGGTATATGAAGAACGTGGAGAACATATAGAGCAGATCATCGTTCCTTTCACAGATGGTTTACGTAGTATTCAGGTTCCGGTAGGATTGAAAAAAGCAATTGATAACGGTGGCCGTGAGGTAACCAAATCTTTTGAAAAAACAATTGTACTAGCCCTGATCGACGAATCATGGAAAGAGCATTTACGTGAAATGGATGAATTGAAACAATCGGTTCAGAATGCAGTTTACGAGCAAAAAGATCCATTGATCATTTATAAAATGGAGGCTTTTAACTTGTTTAAAAATATGTTAAACGCTGTAAACAAAGAAGTAGTAAGCTTCCTGTATAAAGGAGGAATTCCTGTTCAGACTGATCCAAATGATGTGCGGGAGGCGCAGGCTGCAAGGCCGGTACCCAGTAGATTAAAGATGTCAAAACCGGAATTTGCAGGTCCGGAAGGTAGCATCGATGGTATGCCTATGGAAGATACCCGCGAGCTTGCTCCACAGCAACCGATACGCAAAGAAGTTACAACGGGAAGAAACGAGCCATGCCCTTGCGGAAGTGGTAAGAAATTCAAAAACTGCCATGGTGCGGGATTGTAATTTGTAATACACATATAGAATGCCGATTTTTGTAAAAAAAATTCGGCATTCTTTTTTTTAAGCCATTCCATGAAGATATTATTTACCGGCATATTTTGTTGTTTTTCCATTGCCCTGTTGGCTCAGGACAAAGGGTATGTAAAGATTGTTAAAGATCCTATGATCGACAGCCTGATTGCCAAACGTATTGCTTTAAATACGAAATCTACCTCCCCTGTTAGCCCTGGTAAGCCATCTACTGCCATTGTTTCGCAGATGGGGTATCGGGTGCAGGTTTTCTACGGTTCCGACAGACGCAAGGTCTTTAGTGAACAGGCCCGCTTCAGATCTGGTTACTCTTCTGTAAATACCTATATCACTTATAAAGAACCTAATTATTATTTAAGGGTAGGTGATTTTAGAACCAGACTGGAAGCCCAGCGCTTATTAAACGAATTGAAACCAATGTTCCCTACCTTGTTTATCTTCAGGGAGAAAATCAACGCACCTAACTTAGATTACAGCAATGACAATTAAAGATAAGATCCAAAACCTTTCAGCAGATATATATGATCAGGTAGTCGGTTACCGTCAGCACATTCATGCAAATCCAGAGCTTTCTTTTAAAGAATTTGAAACTTCTGCATTCATCAGGAAACAGCTGGAAGAATGGGGAATTCCCTATACGGAAATGGCAAATACTGGTGTGGTGGGAATCATAGAAGGAGAAATTCCTTCAGATAAAATCATTGCACTCCGTGCGGATATGGATGCACTTCCGATCATTGAAGCCAATGATAAACCTTATGCCTCAAAAAATCCGGGCGTCATGCATGCCTGTGGACATGATGTGCATAGCTCTTCTTTATTGGGGACCGCTTATATCCTGAATAGCATGAAAGCGGATTTCGGGGGGAAGATTAAACTGATTTTCCAGCCTGGAGAAGAAGTCCTGCCTGGTGGTGCAAGCATTATGATTAAAGAAGGGGTTTTAGAGAATCCTAAGCCGCAGGCGATCATCGGACAACATGTAATGCCGTTAATTGAAGCGGGTAAAGTTGGTTTCCGCTCAGGCATTTATATGGCTTCTACAGATGAATTATACGTTACGGTGCATGGTAAAGGCGGGCATGGAGCTCAGCCTCATCAGAATATTGATCCGGTATTGATTGCTGCACATATTGTGGTTGCCCTGCAACAGATTGTCAGCCGCAATGCAGATCCCCGTTTACCATCGGTACTTTCTTTTGGAAAGGTGCAGGCAAACGGAGCAACGAACATTATTCCTAATGAAGTAAAAATGGAAGGTACTTTCAGAACACTGAATGAGGAATGGCGTAAGGAAGCAAAAAAGCTGATGAAGAAAATGGCAGAAGGAATTGCAGAAAGTATGGGTGGAAGCTGTGATTTCAATATCATGAATGGTTACCCTTACCTGATCAATGAAGAAAAGCTAAGCGACAATGCCAGGGCCTATGCAGAAGATTATCTGGGTAAAGACAATGTACTGGATCTGGATATCTGGATGGCAGCAGAGGATTTTGCCTATTATTCTCAGGTTACCGATGCTTGTTTTTACAGATTGGGGACGGGAAATAAAGAAAAAGGAACCAGTTATTCGGTGCATACCCCAAACTTCGACATCGATGAGGACGCTTTAAAATTGTCAACAGGCTTAATGGCGTATATCGCCTTAAAGCAAATGGGAAATTAGATCCGTTCTGATGAAGAAAATACTGCTGTTAGCTGTTTTTTCCTTCTGTTATCTAAAAAATTCAGGTCAGGAAATCTCCCGGTTTAATCCGGATACCATAAAAACTATCCAGTTGGATTCGGCCGTTAATATCGTTGCCCAGAAATTTGGGGTGGAGACCTTTATCAATGCCATCATTACGGATAACAGTTTTTATCAGGCTTTTAGAAATATGAAGAAATATGGCTTCATTGCTGAAAACCGGATTTATACCTACAATAAAAAAAACAAGGTCGACGGTAAGATTTACAGGAAGATCCGGCATAACCCTTCCGGCCCCAAAAAAATGGAATACCTGGTAAAACAGGATACCGGGAAGGTGTATAAGAAAAACGGGAAATATCAGTTGTATACCATAGAAATGTTCGATTACATTTTTATGAATGCCTACAATTCTGAATTTGTTGCTGAAGGGCCAATGACGGCAGGTAAGGGTGGAGAAAGCAATGAGAGTTATAAGGATAAACTGAAGACGCTCATTTTTGCCCCTGGAAGGCCAATTAAAGGACTTCCTTTCATTGGCAGTAAGACCCAGATTTTTACAGCCAATATGCGACAGTATTATGATTACAGTTACCACAGTGGTACTTATCTGGATTCTATTCCGGTATATCGTTTTAAAGTAACAGTGAAGCCTGACCTTAGTAATGGAACTAAAGACGGACTGATGATCAAAGAACTGACGACCATTTTTGACAAACGGAATTTTGAAATCCTGGGCCGTTACGTCGATATGAAATACAGCAATATGCTGTTTGATTTTGATGTGCAGATGAACATTGAAATGAGCTATTTTGGTGGTGAAAAATTACCCACGAAAATCTCTTATCAGGGGAACTGGGATTACCCTTTTAAAAAAGAAGAAAGGGCGAGCTTTTTAATTGTGCATAAAGATTATCACAACTGAAATCTTTAACTTTATTTTATGAATAAATTCAGATTCCTCATTCCGTTATGTTTCCTTTTAATTGCCGGTATAGCTCCGGTAAATGCGCAGATACTTAGCAGCAAACAGGTCGATAGCCTGGTAGAAAAAACCCTTACGGCCTTTAACGTGCCGGGGATTGCGGTTGCGATTGTAAAGGATGGAAAAGTAATTCATGCTAAAGGATATGGTGTTCGTTCTCTCAGAACAAAAGAGCCTGTGAATGAGCATACTTTTTTTGGAATTGCTTCCAACAGTAAGGCCTTTACGGCTGCTGGATTGGGGATGCTGGTGGAGGAAGGAAAACTGAAATGGGACGATAAAGTGGTGGATATCATTCCTGGCTTTAAACTGTATAACCCGTACGTGACACAGGAGTTTACGGTAAGGGATTTATTGACTCACCGTAGCGGATTGGGCCTTGGAGCGGGGGATCTGATGATTTTTCCGGATTCTAACCGGGTGACTAAAGCGGAACTGATTCATAATATGCGTTACCTGAAACCTGTTTCGGGATTCAGGACGAAATTTGATTACGATAACCTGTTGTATATTGTAGCCGGGGAAGTGCTGGCAAAAGTTTCCGGAATGAGCTGGGAAGATTTTATCGAAACTAAAATCATGCGTCCGATAGGGATGACAGAAAGCTCAGCTGATTATCCAAGACTGAAAGATAAAAACAATTCTATTGACGCCCATACCTCCATTGATGGAAAATTAACTGTGATCAGTAAAGGTTTTCCTGAGATATCCAACGCTGCAGGGGGCATCTGGTCTAATGTGACGGAGATGAGCAAATGGGCCATCATGCAAATGAATGGTGGTAAATATGGACAGGATTTAAATAAAAAATTGTTTAGTGCTGAAGTTCACCAGGAGATGTGGAGTCCACAAACGATCATCGCAGGCTCGCCTTTCAATAGCTATGGCCTGGGTTGGTTTTTGGGCTCGGTTAATGGAAAACTACAGGTTTCACATACCGGTGGTTTAAGTGGCATTGTCACTCAGGTGACTTTAATTCCGGAAATGAAACTGGGAATTATTGTGCTGACCAATCAGGAGAGTGGTTATGCATTTACTTCGATTTCGAACTCCATAAAAGATGGGTATTTTGGTCTCAAAGGGAAAGATAGAATAGCAGCATATAGAGCTGCGGCTGAGTCTGATGCCGCGGAAAATAAAAAAGTAACCGATCAGGTCTGGGCAGATGTCGCTGCTGAAATGAAAAAAAATACGCAGAAGATTAATCTGAGCGTTTATGAAGGTTCGTTTACAGATCCATGGTTTGGCGATGTAACGATTAAAAACCAGGGGAACAAGCTTTTCTTCCAGTCGGTAAACTCTCCGAAACTTGGGGGAGAAATGGCCTTTTATAAGGGAAATACATTTGTTGCAAAATGGACGGACCGAAGTATGCATGCCGATGCTTTTGTAATCTTCTCTTTAGGTAAAGACGGAAAGGCTTCCGGTATGAAAATGGAAGCGGTTTCTCCTGCAACAGATTTTAGTTACGATTTTCAGGACCTTGATTTTACGCGGTCTGTTAAAAAATAAAGCCCATGAAACCAATTCAGAAATTAAGCCTTTTGCTGGCGCCGTTTGCGCTGCTTATTTTATTTACTTCTATGAACATCAAGCCTAAAAAGATTATCTTTTTTGGGGATTCGATCACCCAGATGGGCGTGGCCCCAGGTGGATATGTAGACCTGATCCGTAAAGCATTGGACCCTTTGAAATATGAAGTAACCGGTGCAGGAATTGGTGGAAATAAAGTTTATGATCTTTATTTAAGAATGGAGCAGGATGTATTGCTTAAAAAGCCTGACCTGGTGGTGATCTATATCGGGGTGAATGATGTATGGCATAAGCAGTCCATGCATACAGGAACGGATTATGATAAGTTTATTTCTTTTTATCAGGCATTGATCAATAAGATTCAGGCAGGAGGTGCAAAGGTGGTTTTATGTACACCGGCGGTGATTGGAGAGAAAAAGAACGGAGCGAATGAGATGGATGCTGATCTGGATAAATATGCTGCTGCAATAAGGGAGCTGGCGGTTAAAAATAAGTTGCCATTATGTGACCTTAGAAATTTGTTTAAAGACTATGGAGTACAAAACAACCCATCCGATCTGGCCAAAGGAATTTTGACAACAGATGGTGTACATTTGAACGATAAAGGGAATCAGACTTTAGCAGAAGCATTGTTGCCTTTAGTGAGGTAATAACAAACAGACTTCCTCAGGTGTGATCCTGGGTAAGCCGAAAGAGAATATAATAAGGGTGATTAGAGAAAGAGAAAAAACAATAGATAATGATTAACCACGATACCATAAACAAGATCATGGAAACCGTCCGTATTGAGGAGGTTGTAGGTGATTTTGTGTCTCTGAAAAAACGTGGTACCAGCCTGATTGGAAATTGTCCTTTTCACAATGAGAAAACGCCCTCTTTCCACGTTTCCGTGGCCAAAGGGATTTATAAGTGTTTCGGTTGTGGAAAAGGTGGGGATTCGGTCCATTTCATTATGGACCATGAGAAGTATTCCTATCCGGAAGCTTTAAAATTCCTGGCTCAGAAATACAATATTGAGGTTGAGGAAACGGTGCAGTCGCCACAGAATATCGAGGCACAGAATGCAAGGGAAAGTCTATACATTGTTTCAGAATATGCCGCAAATTATTTTGCCAATGAGATGTGGGCCGGGGAACAGGGCAGGGCAATCGGCTTAAGCTATTTCAAGGAACGTGGGTTCAGAGAAGATATCGTCAAGAAATTCCAGCTGGGTTATTCACCTGATGTCTGGGATGCGCTGATCCAGAGTGCGGTTGCTGCAGGCCATAAGGAAGAATATCTGGAAAAAACGGGCTTGTCGATCAGAAATGACAAAGGCAAGCTGTACGACAGATTCAGGGGACGGGTAATGTTCCCGATTCATAATTTTACCGGTAGGGTAATTGGTTTTGGCGGACGGACACTTAAGACGGATAAAAATGTCCCTAAATACGTTAACTCTCCTGAAAGTGACATCTATCATAAGTCGAACGTACTTTATGGCTTATATCACGCTAAAAAGGCAATCCGGGACACGGATAACTGTTACCTGGTAGAGGGATATGCAGATGTTCTGGCTGTACACCAGGCAGGGATTGAAAATGTGGTGGCTTCATCAGGTACTTCCCTGACTACAGAGCAGATTCGTCTGATCGGCCGTTTTTCTCAGAATGTAACCATCCTTTATGATGGAGATGCTGCAGGAATCAAAGCTTCGTTGCGTGGTCTGGACATGATCCTGGAAGAAGGGCTGAATGTTAAAGTGGTGCTGTTTCCAGACGGGCATGATCCGGATTCTTACATGCACCATGTGGGTTCAGGGGAGTTCAAAAAGTATATAGAAAATAACCGCAAGGATTTTATCCTCTATAAGGCCAGCATCTTATTGAAAGAAGCTGGTACAGACCCCATCAAAAGGGCAGGGATTATCCGGGACATTGTAGAAAGTATCGCCAAAATTCCGGATGATATTAAGGCTTCTATTTTCATCCGGGAATGTAGTGGCTTATTACAGGTTGAAGAGCGTATCCTACTATCTGAGCTCAACAAAATCAGGACTGCTAAATTCAAAAAATCGGGTGCCGGTTCTCAGGGACAAGGATCTTCTTCTTTTCAGCCGCAGAGTCAGGGACAAAACCAATATCAACCTTACCCGGACGGGCCTCCTGATAACCTGTTTGAAAACCCTGATTCCAGCTCAGAATTTGCGGAAACGCCTGTTGCGGAAGATAATGACTTATTGCAGGAGCAGGAAATCGTGAGGCTTTTGCTGGCTTACGGGCACGAACTGGTGAGCTGGGATAAGATCGATAACATGTATATCGGTTCTTTTATTATACAAAACCTGGCAGATGTAAGTTTCCAGGATGAGATTTGTAAAAGTGTCATTGATACTTACAGGGACGAAATTGAGAACGGACATTTGCCCGTTGCCAGCCAGTTTATCAACAATGAAAACCGTAAGATTGCGGAATTGGCGATCACACTTTCTACTTCCCCATATTCTTTGAGTGAAAACTGGTACAATAAACATAATATTTACGTTCGGGATGAGAGCATAAATCTGAAAGCAACCATTCTGGGTGGATTATTTCACCTGAAAAAGGGAAAAGTAGCCAGAATGCTGATGGATATTGCTAAAGAGCTTAAAACGGAAACTGATCCTGTTAATCAGGAAATACTGATGCAGCGGTTTGTCTTTATTAAGGGAGTGGAAAAGGAGATTTCTAAGTTTCTGGGGACGGTGATTCTGAAATAGATGGCAGTACACAATGAGCTGGGAAAACGTGGTGAGGAGATTGCAGCAGCATACCTGGAAAATGCGGGATACCGGATTTTAAATGTAAACTGGAAATACGCCAGGGCTGAAGTTGACGTTATAGCTGAACAGGAAGGAAAGCTCATTTTTGTAGAAGTAAAAACCCGGACTTCTACGGATTATGGACATCCGGAAGACTTTGTAGACAGAAAAAAGGAAAAGCAACTCGAATTTGCTTCAGCAGCCTACATAGAAATGAAGAACCATCAGGGAGAGGTTCGTTTTGATATTATTGCAATTGTTTTCGAAAATAAACACCTTTATAAAATTAATCATATTGAAGATGCATTCTGGCCAAGTTAAAAAAATCATGAGTTTATCGAAGTTAGCCCTGGCGGTAATTGTGTTATCGGGAATTACATTTGTGATTTCCTGTAAGGACAATGGCTCAGGGGGTTCCAGTGTTGGATTTAAGTTTCCTGAACAAGGGCAGTCCTTTGGCTTGGGTGAAGAGGTAAAGATCGCATTGGATGTGCCATCAGGAAAGAGTGTTACTGCTGCTTCCTATACACTGGATGGCAAACCTGTGGGCTCTAAAAATAATGGGGAAGCAATATCAGTGAGTACTGCCGGCCTTAGTCTGGGTTATAAGCTGATTACCGCGGTGATTGAAGAGGGAGGGAAAAAAGACACCCTGACCATTAATATCGAACTAAAATCAGCCCTTAAGCCTGTGCAATATACCTATAAGGTGGTCAATACCTTTCCGCACGACACTTCTGCCTATACACAAGGACTGGAATACCATGGCGGGAAATTTCTGGAAAGCACCGGACAGGAGGAGCATTCTACGTTAAGGTGGGTAGAGGTTAAGTCAGGAAAAGTATTACAGCAGACTAAACTTGATGATCAGTATTTTGGAGAAGGATCCAGTCTGGTTGACAATAAGGTGGTGATGCTGACCTGGCAAAACAGATTGGGTTTGGTGTTTGATGCAAAATCATTTAATCAATTGTCGACTTTCCCTTATCAGGCCAGTATGGAAGGATGGGGCTTGTGTTTTGATGGGAAACAACTGATCAAATCTGATGGAACGAATAAAATCTGGTTCCTGAATAAAGACAACTATAAAGAAGAAAGCTCGATAGAAGTATACAACAATGCCGGGCCCGTAGACAGGTTAAATGAGCTGGAGTACATTGATGGGAAGATCTATGCGAATGTTTATACAAAAAACGTGATTGTGGTGATCGATCCCAAATCAGGCGTGGTAGAGCAGGAAATTGATTTCTCAGGTCTGCTGCCTGCAGGTTATTACAAAGATGAAATCGATCAGGCAAACAATGTTCTGAATGGAATTGCCTGGGATAAAGATGGAAAGAGATTGTTTGTAACCGGCAAAAAATGGCCGAAAATGTTTGAAGTAAAAATCAGCCCTAAAAAATAGGGCTGATTAAGCTGTTAGTTATTTTTTATCTTCTTTAGGCTCAGAAATGAAGCCATTGAAAGAGATGGATTGCCTGTTGTTGCTGTTCACATTCAGTACCGCATATCCATTCTCTGAGACACTCAGGCTCATGCTTTGCACCTCTTTTGTATCTTTTGGGGCGATGTTAATGATCCAGCCGCCTTTTTTCCTTTTGGTCGTTTTATAGTCGAATTTTTTAGACTTAAACTTGATTCCTGAATCATTGGGGTCCAGGGAGGCGGTATAGGCGCGCCCATAATAAGGCAAATAAGCCTCTACACTGTCTTTATTGATTTTAAGCTGGTATTGAGAGCCGGAGAGTTGAATCATGCCTCCTCCTACATTGCCGGGCATTTTATTCAATACGGCATTCACATCTGCATTTGCCATAGGCATGGCTGAAGTGGCATTGAATATCAGGTGCTGATCTGCAACAAGTTGTGTAGTGGTTGCTTTATCTGTCTGAGCAATGGCCTGTACCGTACTGAAAACAATAAGTAGCGTTAATAATTTTTTTAATGTTTTCATGATTGTGTATTTTATTGTATTAGAACAAATTAGCGCTTAAAAGGTTTAATTCCAAGCGCTAATTTATCAGAGATTCTATCTCCAGCTCTTATACTGGTTGATCAGACCGTTTGTAGATCCGTCATGGGTAGCGACTTCCTGATCATCTTCCAGTTCCGGAAGGATGCTTTTAGCCAATTGTTTACCCAGCTCTACACCCCATTGGTCAAAACTAAAGATGTTCCAGATGATGCCCTGAACAAAGATTTTATGCTCATAAATAGCAATCAGACTGCCAAGACTGAAAGGGGTTACTTTTTTCAAAAGAATAGAATTAGTTGGCCGGTTTCCTTCAAAAACCTTGAAAGGAGCCAGTTTTTCTATTTCTTCCGCAGTTTTGCCTTCTTTTTTAAGTTCTTCGGTTACCTGTTCTTTGGTTTTTCCATTCATCAGTGCTTCTGTTTGTGCAAAGAAGTTGGACAATAGGATGGGATGGTGATTTCCTAAAGGGTTTAAGCTTTGTGCCGGAGCGATAAAGTCGCATGGAATTAGACGCGTTCCCTGATGGATCAACTGATAAAAGGCATGCTGACCATTGGTTCCAGGCTCACCCCAGATGATCGGACCTGTTTCATAAGTCACATCATTTCCGTTCCGGTCTACGTGTTTACCATTGCTTTCCATATCTCCCTGCTGGAAATAGGCTGCAAACCGGTGCATATACTGATCGTAAGGTAAAATAGCCTGGGTTTCTGCATCAAAGAAATTGATGTACCAGATGCCGATCAATGCCAGAATAACGGGAACATTAATTTCAAATTCTGCAGTTTCAAAATGTTCATCAGCAGCATGTGCACCCGCAAGTAATTGTTTAAAATTGTCATAACCAATGCTCAAGGCAATAGGAAGGCCGATGGCACTCCATAGGGAATATCTTCCACCTACCCAGTCCCAGAATTCAAACATATTCTCGGTATCGATACCAAATGCAGATACATCTTTTGCATTGGTGGAAAGGGCAGCAAAATGTTTCGCCACATCTGCCTGTTTTGCACCGCTATTTAAGAACCAGTCCTTTGCACTGTTGGCATTGGTCATGGTTTCCTGAGTGGTAAATGTTTTGGAAGCAATCAGAAACAGGGTGGTTTCCGGATTTACTTTCTTTAAGGTTTCTGCAATATGTGTTCCGTCGATATTAGAAACGAAGTGCATGTTTAAATGGTTTTTATAAGCTTTTAGCGCTTCTGTAACCATAACAGGGCCTAAATCAGAACCGCCAATTCCAATGTTTACCACATCAGTAATGGTTTTTCCGGTATATCCTTTCCAGGATCCGGAAATGATCTCTGCACTGAATTTCTCCATTTTTGCCAGGACGCGGTTAACTTCG
The DNA here is from genome assembly GCF_001721645.1 of Pedobacter steynii. Lineage (NCBI taxonomy): Bacteria > Pseudomonadati > Bacteroidota > Sphingobacteriia > Sphingobacteriales > Sphingobacteriaceae > Pedobacter > Pedobacter steynii. Next base: position 2,744,787 of record NZ_CP017141.1, read on the forward strand.
TCCATGACATTTTTACCCTCTACAAGAACCGGAGTGTTACTTTGGTTACGTAAAGCCGTATGTAATACCTGTCTGCCTTCCGTCTGATTGATTTTATCGCCATTAAACATCGCTTTAATCGCTTCATCTAATTTACATTCCCTCGCCAGCTGAATTAATAAAGCCATTGTGGTATCGTTAATCCTGTTTTTCGAATAGTCGATCAGGATGTCTTCAAATACCAGGGAGAATTTCTCAAAACGGGTTTCATCTTCAGCAAAAAGATCCTTCAGACTCTTCTCATTGATGTCAATAAAATGATCGGTAAGGTATTTATAAGCCTCAGTTTCTGTAAAGTTTATCGTTGGTAGCATCATATTAGTGTTTTTGTAAATGTAGGGGTTAATCTTATATTTAACGTAAAAATGATATTTATGAAAAGAATTTACTTTGTTTTGCTGGTCATGATTTCGTCAAACGTTCTCGCTCAGAAAAGCAACCTGAGAACAGAGGTTTCTAAAAAAGCACTGAGCATAGAAAAAAAGGTGATCGACTGGCGCCGGGATCTGCATGAGCACCCTGAATTGGGCAATACTGAAGTCAGGACGGCAGGAATTGTGGCAAAGCATTTGGCTTCACTCGGCATTGAGGTGCAGACCGGAGTGGCTAAAACCGGAGTGGTAGGCATCTTAAAAGGTGGGAAACCAGGACCTGTTGTTGCTTTACGCGCCGATATGGATGGACTTCCGGTAACAGAACGGGTTGCATTACCTTTTGCCTCCAAAGTAAAAACAACTTATAACGGACAGGAAGTAGGTGTGATGCATGCCTGCGGTCATGACACCCATGTGGCCATTTTGATGGGCGTGGCAGAAGTCTTGGCTTCGATAAAGAAAGACATTCCGGGAACGGTAAAATTTATATTTCAGCCGGCCGAAGAAGGCGCTCCGCATGGAGAAGAAGGAGGTGCGGAGCTGATGGTGAAAGAGGGAGTTCTGGAAAACCCGAAAGTGGAGGTCATCTTTGGTTTACACATCAACTCACAGACCTCTGTTGGCGACATTACTTATCGTCCTGGCGGGATAATGGCGGCGGTAAATGATTTGAAAATTACCGTTACCGGCAGACAGGCACATGGAGCCTATCCATGGAGCAGTGTGGATCCGGTTGTGATTTCTGCACAAATTGTGAATAACCTGCAGACCATTGTGAGCAGGAACCTGAATGTGACGGAGAATCCGGGAGTGGTCACCATTGGTGCCATTAACGGAGGGGTAAGGTCTAACATTATTCCTGAAAAGGTAGAGATGCTGGGTACCATCCGCAACTTTACTAAGGAAGATGAGGCGATGTTTATTGAAAGGGTAACAACAATCGCTACGAAAACTGCGGAAGCAGGTGGAGGGAAAGCAGAAGTTAAGATTCCCTACAGCAATCATTATCCGGTGACTTTCAATGATATTCCTTTAACAGAAAAAATGCTGCCAAGCCTGCAGGCAACAGCCGGAGCAGATCACGTGCGCTTGAAACCTCCGGTTACCGGTGCGGAAGATTTCTCTTTTTATCAGGAGAAAGTTCCGGGATTGTTTATTTTTCTGGGAGGTATGCCAAAAGGAGGAGACCCCTTGAAAGCACCTTCACATCATACACCTGATTTCTTTATCGATGAAAGTGGTTTTACCCTTGGTGTAAAAGCACTTAGTAACCTGGCACTTGATTACATGAACTTAAAGAAATAACAACATTTTTTTGATTTTGGCATCATTTTATTTGATTATATTTAATTAAAGAAATAGTACGTCACCTAGAAAAACAACAACCATGTTAGAAAATTTAAATGAATTGGTAAAAGAAAGTACTCAGGAAGCGATTGTAAATAATCCTGCGATCCCGAATGAGCAGAACGAAGCTGCGATTCAAGCGGCTTCAGGTTCGATCTTTGATTCACTAAAGCAACAATTATCATCTGGAAATATTGGTGGTCTTGTGGAGGCTTTTAAAGGTGGAAACGTAGAAGGAAGTGCTGTGGCACAGGATGCTTCGGCCGGTTTTGTAGACAAACTTGCTGGAATGGGGATTAATCTGGACTCGGCAAAAGCAATTGCAGCTTCTGTAATTCCTGGAATTATAGGTAAGTTCATTAATAAAACGAATGATCCGAACGACAGTTCTTTTAACATTCAGGATGTATTGACCAAGATCTCAGGAGAAGATGGTAAATTTCAATTATCAGATCTGACGGAATTGTTCAATGGCAATAAAGAAGGAGCAGCAAAAGAAGGCGAAGGAGGCATTGTAGATAAGCTAAAAGGGCTTTTTAATTAATACTTTCTGCTTATTTTGAAAGGCTATTTAAACATTGTTTAAATAGCCTTTTGTATTTTATATATTTGTGATTATGACAAAAGAACAAATACAGGATTTAAGGGACAGAGTAGCGTCGCTGAGGAGGCATCTTTGACGTAGAAGTACGTTTAGATGAAATTTATATAGAGCAGGAACTTACCCTGCAATCTGATTTCTGGGATGATCCCAAAAAAGCAGAGAAGCATCTTGCAGGAATCAATTCTAAAAAGGTCTGGACAGATGCCTGGCAGGCCGTGAGTACTGAGCTGGAAGATACAGAAGTACTTTTTGATTTTTTACAGGCCGGAGATGCCAGTGCTGAAGAGATGCAGGAGCAATACAATAAATGTTTGCAAATGGTCGAGGAGCTGGAATTAAAGAATATGCTGAGCAGTAAAGAGGATCAGCTGTATGCGGTGATGCAAATCACGGCAGGTGCGGGTGGCACGGAGAGTTGCGACTGGGCAGCAATGCTGATGCGGATGTACATCATGTGGGGAGAAAAGAACGGCTATAAAGTAACGGAGCAGGATTCTCAGGAAGGGGAGGTGGCCGGGATTAAATCGGTGACGCTTCAATTTGCCGGAGACTTTTCTTATGGTTACCTGAAAGGCGAAAACGGGGTACACCGTTTGGTTCGGATTTCACCATTTGATTCCAATGCACGTCGCCATACTTCTTTTGCTTCGGTTTACGTTTATCCATTGGTAGATGATACCATAGAAATTGAGGTGAAGGATTCTGAAGTGGAGTTTGAAACTTTTCGCTCGGGTGGTGCAGGAGGACAGAACGTGAATAAGGTGGAGACCGCGGTGAGGTTGTATCATAAGCCTTCCGGGATTGTGATTAAAAACCAGGAGTCACGTTCTCAGCTACAGAATAAAGAAAACGCAATGCGGCTGTTAAAATCACAATTGTATGAAGCGGAGATGCGTAAACGCATGGAAGCAACAGCAGCAATTGAGGGTTCTAAAAAGAAGATTGAATGGGGATCTCAAATCCGGAACTATGTTTTACATCCTTATAAACTGGTAAAGGATCTGCGGACCAATTATGAAACCTCAAATGCTCAGGGAGTATTGGATGGGGAACTGAACGAATTTTTGAAAGCATACTTAATGGAGTTCTAATGATGAAATACCTTATTGCACTGTTCATGACAAGTCTTATTTCAGCAAGTAATCTTATAGCGCAGGAGCCTGTACTATTATATCCCGGAGCAATTCCGGGATCAAAACCAACACCTGTGGATTATAAAGAAATCGCGGAGGAAGGAAAAGATGGAATCCTGAGGGTCAGTAAGGTTTCTCAACCTACATTAAGTGTTTTTTTGCCGGCAAAAGAAAAGGCAAATGGTACGGCGGTGATCATTTGTCCGGGAGGAGGATATGGTATTCTTGCGATCGGACATGAAGGTTATGATGTGGCCAGGAAATTTAACGAAATCGGGGTTGCAGCTTTTGTGCTAAAATACCGTTTGCCGAATGATGCGATTATGCTGGATAAATCTTTCGGCCCCTTGCAGGATGCGCAACAAGCTATATTGGTATTGAGACAAAACGCAGAGAAATGGAATATTAATCCCGCTAAAATAGGTGTCATGGGATTTTCTGCAGGAGGGCATCTTGCAGGAAGCCTGACAGTTCATTATGGGGATGTTAAAATAGAAAATGCGGGACAGCAGAGTCTTCGTCCGGACTTTTCCATCCTGATCTATCCGGTGATCTCATTTAGAGAATCCCCGCATACGGGTTCAGCGAAAAATCTGGCGGGGCCAAATCTTACAGAAGCTCAAAAAGATTATTTTTCCAATGAGAAATATGTAGATGCGAAAACTCCACCCACATTTTTAATCCATGCCAATGACGATAAAACTGTTCCGGTAGAGAATAGTATCGTTTTTAACCGGGCCTTAGTGAAAGCAGGAGTCAGCTCTGAAATGCATCTTTATCAGAATGGCGGTCATGGTTTTGGCCTGAATAATAAAACTACCGCTGATCAGTGGTTTGACCGGCTGATCAATTGGATGAAATCCAATCAGTTTCTTTAAAGGTCAGTATTGCTGAGGATATCCTGTAGTTCTTTAAGTTCTGCCACTTTTTCTGTTGAGCCCAGGTTTTCATAAGAAGAGATGAGATTTCTGATGATTCTTCTGATGATTTCTACATTGCTGCATGGTGCGTAAAAGCCAGGCATGGGATCCAGGTTTAATTGTCTGAGGAACTGATCTACATCGTGTTTGCCGAATATCGCTCCTTTATTAAAGGCATTGATATAGAAAAGTACGCCAAATTCATGTTCTTCTCTTTTACTTTCGTCGATATATCCTAAAATGAAATGCTGCGGAAGATTTACGCCATATACCGGTATATCCAGTTTCTGGGCAATGGTGGAATAAATGATGGCCAGCGAAATCTGATTTCCTTTTTTACTTTCCAGGACCTGATTGATATAGGAGTTTTGCGGGTCATGATGATTTTTCGTGTTTCCGCTAAAACCATATACATTATAAAATATATGATTGATGAGTTTGATTTTTTCAATAGAACTCATTTCATATTGCAGACCCATCCAGATTTCTCTTTTTATTTCTTCAATCTGAAGGATGATTTTTTGCTCATCAAGATCAGGGTACTGGTACCTGTTGATCACCAATGCCCCCTGAAGCAGGTCAAAAGCTCCGCTCTGGAACCAAAGGTTCAGGTCTTCCTTGACACTTGAAAACTGAATCTTATGAACAATGTTTTCAATTCTTTCCTGAAGCAGTGAATCTAAAGATTGTTCCCAGGCATGCTCTAAAAAATGGACCACCTCAGCACCATATTCCAGCAGGCGTTTTTCAATATGCTGATAAATCTCCGGATCGGGATCATCAAGCAATTTGACCAATGCACTTATTTCTTTACTATTTTCCATTAAACATGCAACTTAGAATCATGTGATTGCTTATTTTTGTAGCTATGGTTTTCAATTTCATCAGTGACTATCTGAAGCATCGCTTTACCTCTAAAAGCAGACATGGTACCCACTCACCCTTCGTATATAAGCTTACGGATGAGGTAATTTACGATTTTAACGCTAAAAGTGATTACAAAAGCATCGAGGCGCAAAGAAAAAAACTTTTCAATGACGATTCTTTAATCACGGTAACGGATCTGGGAGCAGGTTCTCATCTGAATAAAAATAGAACCAAGCAGGTAAAGCAGATTGCAAAGAATGCCTTAAAAAATCCTCGTCTGGCACAGCTGATCTATCGCCTTGCCAGGGACAATCAGCCTAAAAGTATCATCGAGCTGGGGACTTGTCTGGGCATTACCAGCGCTTATCTTTCCAAAGCCTGCCCTGAGGCAGATGTAATTACTATAGAAGGTTGTCCGGAAACTGCAAAGGTAGCCTACAAGAATTTCCAGGAACTGGAGCTGGACAATGTAGAGTTGCGGGTCGGGAATTTTGATACTTTACTTCCAGGTGTAATTGATCAGGAAGCAAAGCTGGACTTTGTATATGTAGACGGAAACCATAGAAAGGAGGCCACCTTAAATTATTTTAACTGGTGTCTGCCTAAAGTGCATGAAGGCTCACTGCTGATTTTTGACGACATTTACTGGAGTGAGGGAATGAAAGAAGCCTGGGAAGAAATTAAACAGCACCCTGAAGTAACAGTAACTGTAGATCTTTTCTGGATCGGGTTGGTTTACTTTAAAAAGGGGCAGGCTAAAGAGCATTTTAAGATTAAGTTTTAAAATGCTTCGGCCAGGGTGATATAGAATCCGCTCTGACGTTTCTCATTTACTCTTTTTTCTCCAACCGCATAGTCTAAGCGGACACTCAGTCCTTTTTCAGGATCGAAGAAATATCTTCCTCCCGCACCATAAGAAGGTTTGAAGTTTTTTGCAGAAAAATCACCATTGTCAAAAACCTGTCCGGTGCCGGCAAATACAACTGCGCCGAAACGGTTATTGTAACGATAGCGTAGTTCTGCCTGTCCTGCCAAAAGGTTTCTGTCTCTGTAACGTCCGGTATAATAGCCTCTCATCATTTCATCATTACCCATTTGAGGCAACAGATAGAATGGCGTATTCTTTCCCTGCACGGTATGGAATAAAGCATTTACGCCAAGGACGAATTTTTTAGAAAGCGGCCAGAAATTACGGACATTAGCTTTGATGACACTCCCCGTAAAACTTTCTCCACCCCAGAAGTCTGGTGCGTATTGATAAGTAACCCGGCCGAGGAAACCCTTGGTTGGATAGTTGTTGGAATTCCTGGTGTCGTAACTTTGAGAGATACCTATATAAGCTACGTTACCTCCACCTTTGTGAATCAGGCTTTGGTCTGTTGTGAATATTCCTCCGGAAACCTCGTCTTTAAAGTTATAGTTTTCAAAACCTAAGGACAATCCGGTATAGGCATGAGGCAATAGTCTTTTTTCTGCTTCAAACATCACTCTCGACTGGCGCTGTATCAATCGGTCAGAGTTGGCTTCCAGAGTTTCGTTACCTAGGCCATAGAAATTGAAAGGCATCCGCTTAAACCGGAATTCAGAAATTAAATGGTAATCATTTCCTTTTGTCCAGATATCGCTTTTTAAAGAGAAATTATATTGGCCTTTGGTAGATATCGTTGCTACACCGGAAAAGTTAGAACTGCGGTTGCTACTGTCTTTCCTGTCGATATAAGTGGAATATAAGGCGCCCAATCCAAACTCGGCTCCGATTTCCTGTGAATAACGGAATATAGGTACTGGCATGAAACTCGCTCTCCGGGAGCTGTCTGTCTTATCTGATAAGTATCTTTTGATAAATTTCTTTTGCGCTGATACCTCTGCGGCAGTAATAATAAGTATAGTGATGCAAAGCGAAATTTTCTTCATTGGCCTAAAATAGTATAAAGATTTAAATTATCCTGTTATCCGCGATCCCTTAGCAAGATTGAGGCCAGATATTGATAACGGATTAATTTTTAAAGAATTGTTTTTCGCCGAAAGATTCTTTTTGCTAAGAGTTCGGATGTTATCATTAGTCCTTTACGATTATTTGCCTATTTTTGCGGCAACAACAAAATTTAATCAAAGATGAGTACAACAAGAGGACCTATCTCGCAATTCATGGAGAAACATTATCTCCATTTTAATGCGGCAGCTATGATGGATGCGGCTAAAGGATATGAAACACATTTAGATGAAGGTGGTAAGATGATGATTACCCTTGCAGGAGCGATGAGTACTGCAGAGCTGGGTATCTCCTTAGCCGAAATGATCCGTCAGGATAAAGTTTCGATCATTTCCTGTACCGGTGCCAACCTGGAGGAAGATATCATGAACCTTGTTGCGCATTCACACTATAAAAGAGTACCTAATTACCGCGACCTGAGCCCTCAGGATGAGTGGGATCTTTTGGAAAACCATTACAACAGAGTTACTGATACCTGTATTCCTGAAGAAGAGGCTTTCCGCAGATTGCAGAAACACATCCATAAAATCTGGACAGATGCAGAAAAAGCAGGTGAGCGTTATTTCCCACATGAGTTTATGTATAAGATGTTATTGAGTGGAGATTTAGAGCAGTACTATGAGATTGATCCTAAAAATTCATGGATGCTTGCAGCGGCAGAGAAAAATCTTCCGATTGTAGTACCAGGATGGGAAGACTCTACTATGGGTAATATCTTCGCTTCTTATGTGATGAAATCTGAATTGACTGCAACCACGATGAAAGGTGGAATTGAATATATGGGATATTTAGCTGACTGGTATATTAAGAACAGTTCAGGTAAAGGAATCGGATTTTTCCAGATTGGTGGAGGTATTGCCGGTGACTTCCCGATTTGTGTGGTACCGATGCTTTATCAGGATATGGAAATGGAGAATATTCCATTCTGGAGCTATTTCTGCCAGATCTCTGATTCTACCACTTCCTACGGCTCTTATTCAGGTGCTGTACCTAATGAAAAAATCACCTGGGGTAAACTGGATATCAATACGCCTAAGTTCATCGTTGAATCAGATGCGACAATCGTTGCTCCACTGATCTTTTCATGGATATTAAAAATGTAAATTGAATTTACAAATATTGCCAATGTAAGGTTGGTTATCGGGAATCAGCAATTTTTTAAAAATTGCTGATTTTCCTCGTTTAAAGCCCCAAAAACGAACTATTTAGATTGATTATAAATTGTATTTACTGTCATTTATTTGTCATTGGTAAGTTAATAAATTTTACTTTTGTGGACGTTTTGGTGAAGAACCTAAGTTCGAACATCAAATACGGTTTACAAGTTTTTTAAAAAATAGCATAAAATACTCATTATGAGGGATATCTCATTGATCATTAGAAGAGTTTGGAAGTCGACAGTCATGTTAACGGCCCTATCTGTTTTAATCGTTTCTGCAACACAAGCGCAAGATGTAGTGGAGGGAAGAAAAATATTTAAAGATAAATGTTCTTCTTGTCACCAATTAGACCGTAATAGTACGGGGCCGGCTTTAACTGCTAAAGTTAACGAGCTGGATGAAGCATTTACCATCAAATGGGTTAAGAACTGGAAGGCTTTAGTTGATGCCGGTGATAAGCAGGCGATCGAAGCAGCTAAGTTTTCTCCATCGGAGATGACCACGTTCCCTCAGTTGACGGACGATCAGATTAAAAATGTAATCGCGTATGCGAAAGCAGGCGAGCCAAAGAAAGAAGGTGAAGTTAAAACTGAAGCTGCTTCTGAAGGGGTGTCTGATTTCTCTATCGCAGGTATCGTTGCTATTATATTAATATCGATTGCGGTATTAGTTGTATTGGGACGTGCCATTAAAATGCTGGAGCGTTTGATTCTACAGAAACAAGGTGTTGTTCTTGCAGAAGAAGATAACGTTTCTCTTGCAACAGGCGTTCGCAGATTATTCAAAAACAAGAAATTTGTATTCTTCTTCATTCTGTGTTTAGTAGTGAGCTTAGGTTCATTCGGATGGATGGGCATGTGGAATACAGGTGTACACACTGGTTACCAACCGGTACAGCCGATTAAATTCTCTCACGAGTTGCACGCTGGTACAAATAAGATTGACTGTCAGTATTGCCACGCCGGTGCATTCAAATCTAAAAACTCAACCATTCCATCTGTGAACGTTTGTATGAACTGTCACAAATCGGTACAGGCTACTGAAAAATATAACGGTGAGATTTCTCCTGAGATTCAGAAAATCTATACCGCTATCGGTTATGATCCTGCAACCTTGACTTATGACAAGACTAAAGAGAAACCAGTAGAGTGGGTACGTGTACATAACCTTCCTGATTTTGCTTACTTCAACCACTCTCAACACGTAGTTGTAGGTGAGGAAGCGATCAGAAAAGAAAAAGGTTTAAAACCTAACGAGCCAGTATGTTTTGCATGTCATGGTCCGGTTGATACGATGGAAGAAATTTATCAGTTCTCTCCGCTAACGATGAAATGGTGTATCAATTGCCATAAAGACGCTGAGGTTTCAGGTAAAGACAATGCTTTCTATGCGAAAGTGATTGAAGCCCATGAGAAAATCAAGAAAGGTGAAAAAATCACACCAGCATTATTGGGTGGTTTAGAGTGTGGTAAGTGCCACTATTAATAGTAGAGTTTAATAAAAGAACGTTCGATAAACAGTAATATAGCTTAAATGGAAAGCAATAAAAAATACTGGAAAGGCTTAGAGGAGTATAAAAACACTCCCGATTTTGTTGAAAACAACAAAAACGAATTTGCTGAGCCCCTTCCAATAGAAGATGTTTTAAATGAAGCAGGGTTGAGTACGGTAACCCCGCGCCGTGACTTTTTAAAAGCTTTAGGCTTCGGCCTGGGAGCGGTAACGCTTGCAGCTTGTCAGACAGCCCCGGTTCATAAATCAATTCCTTATGTCATTAAACCTGAGGAAGTAGTTCCGGGTATCCCTAACTACTATGTTTCAAGTTTCAATGGTCAGAGTATTTTGGTGAAAACCAGAGAGGGACGTCCTATTAAAATTGATGCCAATCCTAACGCAGGAGAATTCAACTGCGGTACGGATTCACAGGCACAAGCTTCAGTTTTAGATCTTTATGATGTTTCTAAATTACAGGGTCCTGTATTAAAGGATGATGAGAAAGCAACATGGGCTAAGATTGATGAGTTTGTAAAAGGAGAGTTGAATAAGGCTCAGGCTTCAGGAAAGAAAATCCGCGTGGTTTCCTCTACTGTAAACAGTCCTTCTACAAAAAATGTAATTGCTGACTTTGCTACTGCTTATCCTAATACGAAGCATGTACAATATGATGCAGTTTCTTATACCGGTATCATCAAAGCAAATGAGAATAGCTTTGGTAAAGCGGTAGTTCCTAAATACAGATTCGATAAAGCTGACCTGATCGTAAGTTTCGGTGCAGACTTTTTAGGTACCTGGATCAGCGGTGAAGAATTTACTGCCCAGTATATTGCGAACAGAAATCACAAGTCATTAAAGGCTGGTAAAATGTCACGTCACTTCCAGTTTGAAGCTGGGATGAGTTTAACAGGTACTAACGCGGATACGCGTGTTCCTGTAAAATTATCGGAAGAGGGACCTGCATTAATTACCTTATATAATACCATTACCGGAAATAACTTAGCCGGCGGTGCTTTACCTAATAACGTAACTGCTGATAAAGCGATCAAGTTAGTAGCGAAAGAGCTGTTGCAAAACAAAGGTAAATCAGTTGTCGTTTCAGGTTCAAATGATGTGTCTACCCAGATTCTGGTAAATGCAATCAACTCTGCAATCGGTAGCTACGGTACTACAATTGACTTAGACAATCCTTGTAAACGTTACGCAGGTAACGATGCAGAATTTGCTGAGTTTATCAATGAAATGAACAGAGGTGAAGTAGCGGCTGTATTCTTCCTGGATACCAACCCTGCTTATGATGTTGCAAACCCTAAAGCATTTGAAGACGGATTAAAGAAAGTAGCTTTAAAAGTTTCTTTCTCTGACCGTAAAGATGAGACTTCGACTTTATGTGATGTAATTGCGGTTAACCACAACTACTTAGAGTCATGGGGTGATGCAAATGCTTATGAAGGATCTTACTCTATCGTTCAGCCAACCATCAATCCGGTGTTCAATACCCGTCAGGCAGAAGAGAGTTTATTGATCTGGTCTGATAATGCGGTTAAAGAATATTATCAGTATGTACGTAACAACTGGGAAAAAAGCATCCTTCCATTATTTGGAAAGAGCTGGAAAGAAGTGTTACAGACAGGTGTATTTACAGTAGCTGAGAAACCAGCAGGAGCATATAGCTTCAGCTTGTCATTGGCAGCGGTAATTCCTACAATCTTAAATAACAGCAAATCATTAGCTAAAGATATCGAGTTACAGGTTTACGAAAGTGTACCAATGCGTGATGGTAAACATGCCAACAATGCATTTTTACAGGAATTGCCTGATCCGGTTTCTAAAGTTACCTGGGACAATTACATTGCTATTGCGCCTAAGTTTGCTGAGAAATTAGGCTACAAAGAGTTTGATATTGTATCTGTAAAGGCAGCAAACGGTTATACTGTAGACTTACCTGTGTTGATTCAACCGGGACAAGCTCAGGGAACAGCTTCTATTGCTTTAGGATACGGACGTACCAAAGTTGGTAAAGCAGGAAATAACGTTGGTAAAAACGCTTTCCCTTTTGTAAGCTTTAGCAATGGTACTTCTAAATATGCAACTACAGTTCAGTTAACTGCAACTGGTGGCAGAGAAGAACTGGCGCAAACACAAACGCACCACTCTTTTGAAGGTAGAAACATCATTCGTGAAGCTACGTTTGCAGAATACAAAAAGAATCCTGCAGCTGGTTCAGGTAATGACCACGCTAAACATAAAACTTATGATTTATGGGATAAATATGAGAAACCAGGTAACAACTGGGTAATGGCGATCGATTTGAACGCTTGTACTGGTTGCGGTTCTTGTATTGTTGCCTGTAACGTAGAGAATAACATTCCTGTTGTAGGTAAGGAAGAGGTTCGCAAGCGCAGAGAGATGCACTGGATCCGTATCGACCGTTACTACAGCTTTAATGTGGAAGGTGAAGCTCACGGAGAGAAAGCAGCACATGGCGCACATGGAAATGGCATCAATGCGGTAACTAAAGAGAAAGAAATTGCTCATTTAGATAACCTTGATAACGTATCTGTAGTTCACCAACCGATGCTTTGTCAGCATTGCGATCACGCACCTTGTGAAACAGTTTGTCCGGTATTGGCAACAGTACACTCATCTGATGGTTTAAACCACATGGCTTATAACCGTTGTGTAGGTACCCGTTACTGCGCGAACAACTGTCCATATAAAGTACGTCGTTTCAACTGGTTTAACTACTGGAATGATTCACGTTTCGATAACTACCTGAACAACGAATTTACACAACTGGTTCTGAACCCTGATGTAACTACCCGTTCAAGAGGTGTGATGGAGAAATGTTCAATGTGTATCCAACGTATCCAGGGCGGTAAATTGAAAGCTAAAATTGAGAAACGTCCATTAAAAGACGGAGATATCAAAATGGCATGTCAGGAAGCATGTTCTGCAAATGCCATCATTTTTGGTGACGCCAATGATCCTGAATCCGAAGTATCTAAAGCATTACGTAGTGAGCGTATTTACTATGTTTTGGAAGAGATCAACGTACAACCGGGTATAGGTTATATGACAAAAATTAGAAACACAGATACAACAGTACAAGCGTAAGCTGATATTAAAGAAAATAAATTATGTCAGGACATAAGGAATCAATATTAAGAGAACCATTAATCACCGGCAGTGATATCACGTATGCAAAAATTACGGATGATATTTTAATGCCAGTTGAGAACAAGCCTAATAAGGCATGGTGGATAGGATTTATACTAGCACTTTGCGGAGCCACACTTTGGCTGGTATCCGTAGGGTATACCTTCTGGTTTGGTATCGGTGCATGGGGATTAAATAAAACAGTAGGATGGGCATGGGACATCACCGGATTCGTTTGGTGGGTTGGTATTGGTCACGCCGGAACATTAATCTCTGCAGTACTTTTACTCTTCCGTCAGAACTGGAGGAATTCCATTAACCGTTCAGCAGAGGCGATGACGATCTTCGCGGTTATCTGTGCGGCCACATACGTAGTATCCCACATGGGTAGACCATGGCTGGCTTACTGGGTACTTCCATTACCGAATCAATTCGGATCATTATGGGTGAACTTTAACTCTCCGTTAGTTTGGGATATGTTTGCCATCTCTACTTACTTCTCGGTATCACTATTATTCTGGTATACAGGTTTACTACCTGATATCGCGACTATCCGTGACCGTGCAACAGGTGTGAGACGTAAAATTTATTCTATTTTCTCTTTCGGATGGTCTGGTAACGTAAAAACCTGGCAACGTTTTGAGGCTGTGTCCTTAATCCTTGCAGGTATCTCTACACCACTGGTACTTTCGGTACACACAATTGTATCCATGGACTTTGCTACCTCGGTAATTCCGGGATGGCATACCACGATTTTCCCTCCATACTTCGTGGCAGGGGCGATCTTCTCCGGATTTGCGATGGTGTTAACCTTATTATTGGTTGCACGTAAAGTATTGGGTCTGGAAAATTACATCACTATGTTCCACATTGAGTCGATGAATAAGATCATCATTCTAACCGGATCTATAGTAGGTGTGGCTTATTTAACAGAGTTTTTCATTGCCTGGTACTCAGGTTCAGAATACGAGCAATACGCTTTCATTAACCGTTCAACTGGTCCTTACTGGTGGGCATACTGGATGATGATGACGTGTAACGTAATCTCTCCTCAGTTACTTTGGTTCAAAAAGATCCGTACCAACATTCCTGCAACCTGGATTCTGTCTATCGTTGTAAACATCGGTATGTGGTTCGAACGTTTCGTAATTATCGTGACTTCATTACACCGTGATTATATCCCTTCAAGCTGGGCAATGTTCTATCCAACATGGGTAGACGTGGGTGTCTTTGTAGGATCGATCGGAGTGTTCTTTACTTTGTTCCTTTTATTCTTAAGGGTATTGCCTTCAATCGCGATTGCTGAGGTAAAATTACTACTGAAGAGTGCAAGTGAGCAATCTAAAATGGAGCAGATTAAAGAAGGTCATTTAGATAAGGAGCAAGTAGCGGAATACGTGGAGTCTCTGGAGAAATTTGATAGTGTTAAACAAGAAGAATACGCAAAAATATAACAATGAGTAATATCAAATATATTTTAGGCAGTTTTGGTGATCCTGACGAAATGATGCACGGCATCGAGAAGTTACAGGAAAATAACATTAAAATACATGATGTTTATACGCCAATGCCTATTCACGGCATCGAAGCTAAATTAGGGATCAAAAGATCCAGGTTAGATATTCTCGCTTTCTTTTGCGGGATTACAGGAACCATGTCTGCATTTGCACTGATCTACTTAACTTCGGTTGTAGACTGGAAACATAATATTGGTGGTAAACCAGCTTTAGCACTTCCGGATTTTATTCCGATTATGTTCGAGGTGACGATCCTATTCTGTGCTTTCAGTTTGGTAGGTGCTTATTATGCTTCTACACATTTGTTCCCTGGAAGGGCACCAAGAGTGATGGACTTAAGGGCTACAGATGACAGGTTTATTATCGCTATCGATGCAAAAGAAAATGCAGAGCATAGTAAGATAGATGGTTTATTAAAAGATGCAGGTGCTCTAGAAATTAAGCACAATGAAAGGAAGTACATTAGCTATGAATAAGAATAAAGTAGTTTTAGCCTCATTTTGTATTCTTGCCAGTGCTGTAATATTTTCAGCATGCAAGGATAAGCAGAGTACAGGTTTAGAATATGCAAGGAACATGTATGATCCGATTGCTTATAATCCGGATCAGCCAAACAAAAACTTTAAGAACGGACAAACGGCACAAACTCCGCCGGCACATACCGCTCCTGTAGGATTCGATAAATATGATTATCCGAATACTAAAGAAGGTTATGAAGCAGCTGGTGCGGCTTTAGTGAATCCGGTTCCTGCTACAGAGAAAAACCTGATTTCAGGAAAACATTACTTCACCGTGTTTTGTGCTCCATGTCATGGAGAAAAAGGAGACGGCCAAGGTCACCTGGTAAAAATCGAAAAAGTGAGTGGTATTCCTTCTTATCATGGTGATGCAACGTCATCGCGTGGTGGTAACATGAAAGACCTGAGCGCAGGAAAAATTTACCATACCATTATGTATGGTCTAAACAACATGGGTTCACATGCTTCACAACTGTCTCCTGAAGAGAGATGGAAAGTCGTGATGTATGTTCAACAATTACAAAAAATACAATAGAAAAGCACAAATAAATGGGAACTCACAATTATAATTTAACTGAGCAGTTTGAGTTTACAGGTAAAGCAAAAACCTTAAGCATTGTCGCTATTATCGTAGGGGCACTGGCTATAGGGTATGGCTTTACGGCAAAGGAGCTTCATGAGCGTACTTTTGCCAACTTGTTACTGATGGCTTATTACTTCGCATGTGTTTGCATGTCAGGTGCATTCTTTCTTGCTGTTCAATTTGTAGCGCAGGCAGGTTGGTCTGCTTCTATACTACGTGTGCCTCAGGCAATGGCCAAAACATTACCAATCGCTGTGGTTATTCTGATCGCAGTAATGGGTGCTGGTCTATACACACATAACTTATATCATCACTGGAATGCTCCGGGTCTGACCGATGCATCGAGTGCTAATTATGATAAACTAATCGACGGTAAGTCGGCATTCCTGAATGTACCATTCTTTATGGCGCGTCAGGTGATCTTCTTAGGTGTTTATTCCATCTTCGCAGTTCTTCTTGCTAAACTATCGACCAATGAAGATTTACAGGGAGGTTTAAACTCTTACAGAAAAAGCTTTAAATACTCGTGTGTATTTTTAGTAATCTACGGTTTCACTACACCAATCTTTGCTTTTGATACCATCATGTCATTAGAGGCTCACTGGTTCTCTACGATGTTCGGCTGGTATAACTTCGCTGCAATGTGGGTAAGTAGTTTAGCGACGATTGCCATCATCATTATCCTGTTGAGAAAAGCGGGTTACATGAGCTGGGTTAACAACAGTCACTTACACAACCTTGGGCAGTTTATCTTCGGTTTCTCTATTTTCTGGACCTATGTATGGTTTGCTCAGTTTATGCTGATCTACTATGCAAACATGCCGGAAGAGACTGTATACTTCTACAAAAGATTTGATCACTACCAGTTCTGGTTCTATCTTAACCTGGTCCTGAATTTCTTAGCTCCGGTATTACTATTAATGGACAGAGACAATAAAAGACAGGAAAACATCATGCTAACGGTGTGTATCATCGTATTGTGTGGTCACTGGGTTGATTATTACCAAATGATTATGCCTGGAACGGTTGAAGAACACCATGCTTTTGGTATTATCGAGATCGGAACAGCCGTAGGTTTTGTAGGATTGTTTACCTTTACCGTTTTAAGAGCATTAAGTAAACAACCTTTGATCGCCAAGAACCACCCGTTCTTACAGGAAAGTTTGAATCATCACTTGTAATAGGTGATCTTAATACAGTAAATAAAATAATAGTATAATAGAAGTACAGCGTTACTACTTTTAAGGAAATGAGTTTAAGAAAATTTATAAGTAACAAAACAATAGCGGCACTAGCGGTGATTCTAACTGCATTTGCAAGCAATAGCGCATTTGCACAGGCTGCCGGCGCTGCCGCTGAGACCGTCGCCAAACCTGTTGATATGGGTCCGGTTTATAAAACGGTTATATTTTATACCATGGCATTTCTATTGCTTTGCTTATTCATAGCAATCATTGGAAAAGCTTTAAAGGTATATGAATTGACCCGTGAGGCTCAAGACAAGCCGAAAGGGATCAACTGGAATACGGTAAACGGCGTATTGTTCGCATTATTCCTTATTGTAGGTTTATACGGAGTATATTGGGAATATACGGTTCATGGAAAAATGATTCTTCCGGAAGCAGCATCAGAACATGGTAAGAAAATTGACCAGATGTTTAACATCACGTTGATCATTACCACTATCGTGTTTATTGCGACGCATATCATCCTGTTTGCTTTTGCTTATTTCTACAAAAACACCGGAAAAAGAAAAGCGTATTACTATCCACATAATAATGCTTTAGAGCGTATCTGGACAATTGTTCCTGCATTGGTTCTAACCGTATTGGTATTAATGGGTTTCCTTACCTGGAGATCAATTTTCTACAAGATCGAAGATCCGAACAACAAACCTTTGAGCATTGAGATTACTTCATCTCAGTTTGCATGGGCGATCCGTTATCCGGGAGCTGATGGTATTGTAGGGGTAAAAAACTATAAGCTGATCAATGGAGTTAACCAGTTGGGTATCGATTTTAAAGATAAAAACACTTTAGATGACCAGACTGCTGATGAGATGGTAATTCCTGTGAACAAACCGGTTCGTTTGATTTTGACCAGTAAAGATGTATTACACAGTTTCTACATGCCTCACTTCAGAATTCAATTGAATACGGTACCAGGTATGACTTCGTACTTTGAGTTTACGCCAACCATCACTACCGAAGAGATGAAAGCGAAAACCAATGATCCTAAGTTTGCTTACTTATTCTTATGTGCTAAGATTTGTGGTGAAGGTCACTACAAGATGCAGAAAGAAGTAAGGGTTGTTTCACAAGCGGAATACGAAGCTTGGGTTAAAAAGCAAGGAACTTATTTAACTGACGATTTGAGAAAAGAATTTAACCTGCCTGTAACTGCAGCACCGGCACCAGCTGCAGCTAAACCAGCAGATAGCGTAGCAAAAGATACTTCTGCAGTTAAAACAAATCAATTAGCTTTAAAAAAATAATAATACTGGAATAGCACATTATGTCAACTATATCATTACACGATACACATAACCACGATAGCCATGATGATCATGGACATCACAAAGAGACCTTCTTAACGAAGTATGTCTTTAGTCAGGATCACAAAATGATCGCTAAGCAGTTCCTGATAACAGGTATTATTATGGCTGTTATTGCGATGGGCTTGTCTATCCTATTTCGTTTGCAACTGGCATGGCCGGATACCAACTTCCCGATCCTGGAAACATTCCTTGGAACATGGGCAGAGGGCGGACGTATAAAACCTGATTTCTATCTGGCACTGGTAACGATACATGGTACCATCATGGTATTCTTTGTATTAACTGCTGGTCTGAGTGGAACTTTCAGTAACTTATTGATTCCTCTTCAGATTGGAGCAAGGGATATGGCTTCGCCATTCCTGAACATGTTATCTTACTGGTTCTTCTTTGGAGCCTGTGTGGTAATGATGAGCTCTTTCTTTATTCAGACAGGTCCGGCAAGTGCGGGATGGACAGTATATCCTCCTTTATCTGCTTTACCAACTGCAATTAAAGGTTCTGCGTTGGGTATGACTTTATGGTTGATCAGTATGATCATGTTTGTTGCTTCCTCGTTAATGGGTGGTATCAACTATGTGAGTACCGTATTGAACATGCGTACTAAAGGAATGGATCTTTGGAAAATGCCATTGACCATCTGGGCGTTTTTCTTAACCGCGATCTTAGGTATCTTATCTTTCCCTGTACTGGTTGCGGGTGTGGTACTCTTAATCTTTGACCGTAGTTTCGGAACAAGTTTCTACCTTTCTGATATTGTTATGGGTACTCAGGTATTGCCTAATGAAGGTGGTTCACCGATCCTGTGGCAACACTTATTCTGGTTCCTTGGTCACCCGGAGGTATATATTGTAATTATGCCGGCTTTGGGTATCTCTTCTGAGGTAATTTCAGTAAACTCAAGAAAACCGATCTTCGGTTACCATGCGATGATTTATTCATTGATCGGTATCACCGTATTATCATTTATAGTTTGGGGTCACCACATGTTTGTGACGGGTATGAACCCGTTATTGGGTGGGGTATTTATGATCACCACATTGATTATTGCTGTTCCTTCAGCAGTTAAGACTTTCAACTACCTGGCTACTTTATGGAGAGGTAATATCAAATTTACGCCTGCAATGTTATTCGCAATCGGTTTGGTATCTTTCTTCATCTCTGGTGGTTTAACGGGTATCTTCTTAGGTAATGCTTCCCTGGATATCAATCTACACGATACTTATTTCGTAGTTGCCCACTTCCACCTGGTAATGGGTTCTGCTGCGATCTTCGGTATGCTTGCAGGTGTATATCACTGGTATCCTAAAATGTTCGGTAGAATGATGAGCAGCAAACTGGGATACCTTCACTTCTGGTTGACCTTTATCTCTGCTTACCTGGTATTCTTCCCGCTTCACTTCTTAGGTTTAGATGGTGTCCCTCGTCGTTACTATGCATTCACTGAGTTTGAGTTTATGCAAAAATGGTTGACAGTGAACGTATTCGTTACCTGGGCAGCTATTATCGGTGCATTGGCACAGGTAGCTTTCTTATGGAACTTCTTCTATAACATTTTCAGAGGAAAGAAAGCTCCTCAGAATCCTTGGGAATCCAATACTTTAGAGTGGACTACACCAGTAGAACATTTACATGGAAACTGGCCAGGAGAAATTCCAACAGTATACCGTTGGCCATATGATTATAGTAAACCAGGTGCTGAGCAGGATTTTATTCCTCAGACTGTACCTTTCTCTCAGACGATGTCTTCAAACATGCCTCATGACTTTGAAGGTAATACTGAATCTGAGCGTATACAAAGAGAGTGGGAAGCTAAGAATGTTCCTGCAACAGAGAAGTTAGACTAATACATCGTATTCAACAATACACAATGGGGTATCTGCAGTAGGTAAATACTTACAACAGATGCCCCATTTTTCTTAAACATATACCATGGTTCCTAAATCTGAAAAGAGATTTATCAGGCTAAACCTCATCACCATCATTGTTACCCTATTGCTGATTCTGGCAGGGGGAATCGTACGTAGTACGGGTTCAGGGATGGGCTGTCCGGATTGGCCGAAATGTTTCGATCAGTATGTTCCGCCAACTTCAGCCTCCCAATTGCCTGCAGATTATAAAGAAAAATATGTAGCAGAAAGGGTTGCGAAAAATGAACGTTTCGCAAAAACACTGGAGAAAATGGGAAAGGCACACCTTGCAGATAGCATCAGACATGATGAGTCAATTTTAACACATGAGCCTTTTAATGTAGCCAAAACCTGGACGGAATATTTAAACCGTCTGATGGGGGCAATTACCGGATTTCTGCTGTTAGGTTTGGTGATTTATTCTTTTGCATATCGCAAAACTGCAAAGAGGATACTCGTGTTAAGCATTCTCAATGTGATTATTGTAGGCTTTCAGGCCTGGTTGGGATCTATTGTGGTATCCACAAATCTGATGCCCTGGATTGTAACGGTTCATATGTTACTGGCATTGGTTATTCTGGCCATTTTAGTATATACCTATAATTACGCCTTGCAGCTGCAAAAACAGGCGACAGTCATTATGTCGAATATTGTGTGGCTTAAAGTATTGGTATTGGTTTCCGTAGCCTTAAGTACGCTTCAGATTGTGTTGGGTACCGAAGTCAGAGAAGCCATTGATGCGATTGCAAAAGGAATGATGTACAGCAACAGGGAAAGTTGGGTGAGTAAAGTAGGGGCAACCTTTTCTTATCACCGGGATGTGGCGATGTTGGTACTGATCATGAATGTGGTTATTTATAAGCTTGTAAAAGACAAGTTCAGTGGAAAAGCAACTGCTTTAAGGGTTGGTAATGCAATTGCCATAGTTTTAATCATTCAGATTGCTACCGGCTTATTATTATCTAACTTTGCATTGCCTCCCTATGCTCAGGCATTGCACATATTGTTCTCTACGGTATTATTTACATTACAGTATTATCTGTACCTGTTGGTGTACAGAACAGACACTTACAATCAGTAGTATTAATTATATATAAATTGAAACAGTTTTTAGCAGATTTCTCTAAGCTCATTAAATTCAGATTAACTTTTCTGGTTGTATTTTCCGCATCAGTTACGTTTTTAATAGGCTCCAAAGTCCCCATTAACGGAGTACGCCCTGATATTGACTGGATGAACTGGTTGATTTTGATTGTAGGCGGGTTTCTGGTAACCTCTGCAGCAAATTGCTTCAATGAGGTAATAGAAGTAGACCTGGATAAACTAATGACAAGGACCAAGGACCGTCCAATGCCTGCGGGACATATGACTACAGGACAGGGTTTGGTTTCTGGTCTTGTGATGGGCATGCTGGGTACCTGGTTGCTTGGCAAATTAAATATTGAAACAGGCTTACTTTCTGTATTCTCTATTTTCCTCTATGCTTTTGCCTATACACCATTGAAAAGGAAATCACCGATAGCAGTAATTGTTGGTGCGATCCCAGGGGCTTTACCTCCGCTGATTGGTTATGTAGCGGCACATGGAAAGATAGACCAGATTGCAGTGATTCTTTTTCTGATTCAGTTTGTTTGGCAGTTGCCACATTTCTGGGCGATTGCATGGGTATTGGATGATGATTATAAAAAAGCGGGATTCCGGCTTTTGCCGACAACAAAAAGGGATAAAATCAGTGGATTTATTGCTTTTTTGAGTACGCTGGTATTGATTCCGGTAAGTTTAATGCCAACCTTTTACGGTTTTGGCGGATATTATATTGCAGGGGTATCCCTCCTTGCCGGGCTCGTATTTGCGTGGCTGGCGTTTAAAATGTGGATGGATCTGGAGGTTGCAAGTGCCAGAAAGGTAATGTTTTGCTCTTTCTTTTACCTGCCGGTAGTCCAGTTGGTTTTATTGTTTGATTTTATAGCTTAATAATTTAAATATGGTACATACGTTAAAAGAGCAGGATGTAAAATATGATGAGGGGTTAAACACCAAGCCTAAGAAATTTATTCTTTGGTTGTTTGTGGTTTCTTCGACGATTATGTTCGGAGGTTTTACCAGCTTTTACATCG
Organism: Pedobacter steynii; assembly: GCF_001721645.1. Lineage (NCBI taxonomy): Bacteria > Pseudomonadati > Bacteroidota > Sphingobacteriia > Sphingobacteriales > Sphingobacteriaceae > Pedobacter > Pedobacter steynii. The sequence continues at coordinate 2,767,076 of NZ_CP017141.1, forward strand.
TATTTGCAGCATCAAAAGGTAAAGGTCACGGATTGGTTCTTCCGGATGCCTTTATGTACAGCACATTAATCCTGATTGGTAGCAGTATCTGTCTTTTTCTTGCTGCAAAAGCACTAAAGGCAGGAAATATCGGATCTCAGAAAGTCCTGTTGTGGGGAACCATGGTTCTTGCCCTTGTTTTTGGTTATCTTCAGGTAGATGCCTGGAGTGCTTTATACCATACAGGAGCAACATTGGTGAATAATAACGCAGCAATATCTTTAATTTATATTGTTTCTGGATTTCACTTACTGCACATTTTTGGAGGACTTTGTTTTATCTTGAACTGTTTATTTGGCGCTTATGGTAAAATACCGGTAGCAAAGGCCAAATACAGGATGGAGATTGCCTCAATATTTTGGCATTTTATAGATATATTATGGATATATCTGTATGTTTTTTTACTTTTGAACAGTTAGATTTGTTAACAAACTATTACAATTTATAAAATGAATTCATTATCACAATTAGATCAGGTAAAAACTACTCCTTGGAGCGGCGGACGCTCACCGTGGTCGGTAGAGTACGGTAAAATAATGATGTGGTTTTTCTTACTTTCTGATGCATTCACATTCTCTTCATTATTGGTTTATTATGGAGCACAACGTTTCACTAAATTAACCTGGCCAGATCCGGATTTGGTTTTCCAATCTATTCCGGGCGTAATGGACCATGGTGCGCCATTAGTGTTTGTGGGTATCATGACTTTTATTTTGATCATGAGCTCTGTGACGATGGTACTTGCTGTAGAGGCAGGACACAGACGTTCTAAAAAAGAAGTAATCTGGTGGATGATTGCAACAATCGTTGGTGGATTTATGTTCCTTGGCTGTCAGGCTTTAGAGTGGACACACTTATTCCATGAAGGATTTGGATGGGGAAAAATTCCTCCGATGGAAACATTGAAGCATCTGTTTAACGGAGAAGTTTCTACCGTTTCTGCACAGCAGTTTTCAAATCTATTCTTTACCATTACAGGATTTCACGGTTTTCACGTATTTAGTGGGGTAATCATCAATATCATCATCTTGTTTATGACCATTAACGGAACGTTCGAAAAACGCGGACATTACCTGATGGTAGAGAAAGTTGGTTTATACTGGCACTTCGTAGACCTTGTATGGGTATTCGTATTTACATTCTTCTATTTAGTTTAATTATTCAATAAAAATATTATGTCAGAGCACGCACATACAGAAGAGCATGGACACGGCGAACATGCAGGCTTAACCAAGAAAAAAATATGGCAGGTATTTGGTATCCTTTTACTGATTACAGTAATAGAGTTTATCATTGCCCTTGTGATATTGCCAAAGGGATTAATGAGCCATGGTGTTGGTAATTTCCTATACATTGCCCTTACTTTATTAAAAGCATTTTATATTGTAGCTTATTTCATGCACTTAAAGTATGAGAAACTGGGTTTACAATTATCATTAACCGTATCGTTTATTTTTATTCTCTATTTTATAACATTAATGCTGATTGAGGGTGGTTATCTGCACCTTCACATGCCGCTTGTTTAATGAAGAGTTCTCAAATAAAAAAAATATTAATCCTGGTCACCATTTTAGCGGTACCAGGATTTTTATATTATTTACTACAGGATAAAGGTAAAAACCGCTATAAGCCCTTACCTTTCTTTGGTCCTAAAGAAGTAGCCAAAACCTTTCATTCAGTACGTGGGAAAAAGATCCCGGATACGGTTTACCATCTGGTGCCTGATTTTAAATTGGTAAATCAGAAAGCGGACTCAGTGAGCTGGAAGAGCTATGAAGGAAAGATTATTGTTCTGAACCTGTTCTATACCACAGGAAATACCTATTCTGTCAACTTTGCCAATAAGGCCATGAAGGCTTTTGAAGCAACCTACGCAAATAATAAGACGGTTAATTTTGTCGGTTTAAGTATCGACCCTTCCAGGGATACTCCAAAAATATTGTCTGATTATGGGGCGGTTTTAGGTGCTAAAGCAGGTAAGTGGGATTTACTAACGGGCGATAGCACTTCGATTTATAGTCTGGTTAATAAAGGACTGTTTATTGACGCACACCGGGAGTTACAGAATGGGGAGCAGAAGTTTGTATATAGCAATATGTTTGTATTGCTGGATCCTCAGCATCGCATCCGTGGATATTATGAAGCAACCAGTCAGGAAGCTTTATCCAAACTGGACGACGAGATCAAGGTTTTAATTACCGAGGAGTTAAGAAATAATAAAGACGGAAGGTAAACTTCCATAATACCAGAATAAGATGAATGATAAGTTTTTTTTACGTTTAGTGTGGATCGTTACCGCTGTTGTGTTAACTGTTGTTATTGCTTTAAAATTGGTTCCTGCACCAACCACTAAACCATCTTTCATTTATCTGTTGCCTCATATTATCGGAGGCATCAATGCCACTTGTTCGGTGTTACTGATCGTCTCCCTGATTTTTATTCGTAAAGGAAATATTCAGGCGCATAAGATTACCAATATCATCACTTTTATCTTATCGGCTATATTTTTGGTTTTCTACATTCTGTTCCATTTATATGAAAAGGATACTAAGTTTGGTGACCTGGATCATAACGGGATCTTATCTGTAGCGGAACTGGCCGCTGTAGGTAGCACGAGATACGTTTATTTCTTCATTTTGGCCACTCATATCATTCTTGCTGTGGTGGTATTGCCTTTAATCCTGCTGAGCTTTTACAGAGGCTTAAACATGCAGGTTGCACTTCATAAAAAGATTGTGCGCTGGTCTTATCCGGTTTGGTTGTATGTAGCGGTTACCGGAGTTGTGGTTTACCTGATGATCTCTCCTTATTACAATTTCTAATCCTACCTTTTATTTCTTTTATTTGAATTGATTTTTTTAATTTAAAGTGAAAATCTTGATGTAATAGAGGATTGTCTCTATTATAGTTAATAATATTTTATTTTCTCATTAATAATTCCTTCTTAAATCATATTTTAGGGCTATTAAAGTAATAATTTCGATTTTGTTCAAATTATTCTAATTGGTTAGGAGTGTGATGCGTGTTAGACAATCAATTGAGGTAATTTCAGGGAGTGATCTACTCTTACTTATTGAGGATAACAATAAGGATGCATTCACTGATTTTTATTCTCATCATTTCAGGAAATTAATTCTGGTTTCTGACAAATATGTTCAGAGTATTCCTGCTGCAGAAGAAATTGTACAAGATGTTTTTCTAAAAATATGGGAGGAGAAAGAGTTATTGTCAGAAATCAAATCCATTAACGCTTATCTATACCGAAGTGTAGTGAATTCGTCTATTAACTTCGTCAATCGTCAAAAGAATATAGAAAAACACCACCTTAAAATTGCGGATCATGTAGTTATCGATGATGCTGAAAGACATGAAGAGGAAAATGAGTTGATTGTTCTGCTATATCATGAGATTGAACTGCTTCCTGAAAAGTGCCAGCAGGTTTTTAAACTGAGCAGATTGGAAGGATTAAAATATCGTGATATTGCCTTGCGATTGAATATTTCTGAGAAGACAGTTGAAAATCATATGGGGAATGCACTTAAGATCCTTCGAAGTCGTGTTTCTAAAGCGGCGGAGCAAAGCCCTTTGAGAAAGAAGTTCAAATATTTCTATCTGATGGCCATGTATTTATACTAAGTCTGCCATCTTTTAAAACATTAAATAAATATTATTTTTTTATTCATATCTGACTAGGGGTTTTTAGTCACCCATTTGTCTTATATACAAACCTAACCGAATTGCAAGACAAACTAACCTTTCAGGATATGATCCTGAAACACTTCGATGAACCAGAAAATCAAATTTTAGCGGCAGAGGTTTCTCGTTTGAGAGGTCAGTCTGAGGAAAATGAGATCTATTTTCAGCAGACGAAAAGAATATGGGACAATGCAGCTGAGACACAGCAATTGCAAGGAATTGATGTAGAGAAATCCGTACTTAATTTCAGATTACGCCTGGATGCAGCTACTTATTCTGAGCCTCGCAGAATTTTCAGCTGGAGTAAAGTCGCTGCCGCTGCAGTTGTGGTTATTGCTGTCGGAATATGGATTTATAGTAAAGAAACCGCGGTAAATTACATCGTTAAAAAAACAGATAGCGCCATAGACTCTGTGCTGTTAAACGATGGTTCTAAGATCATCCTGGCGGCAAATAGTACCGTTAGCTATCCTGAAACGTTTTCTAATGCCGAACGCCCCTTGAATTTATTAAAAGGGAAAGCCTTTTTTCTTGTCGCCAAGGATTCAAAGCGTCCTTTTGAAGTGTCTATCGGAAATTCCAAGGTTAAAGTCCTGGGTACTTCATTTAACATTAGTTATTCAGAAACAAATATAGATCTGTTGGTAGAAACGGGGAAAGTAATGTTTACGCCTAATGAGAAAAGCAAGCCTTCTATTCTGCAGGCCGGTCAAGGCATTAACTACCGCTATGTGGAAAACACCATACAGATGAATAATAATGAGAATGCTTCAGCCTGGTTTACAAAAGAATTGCGCTTCGTGGATACACCGCTCGATGAAGTCTGCAGGCAGCTAAGTGAGTATTATGGCATTCATATCGAGCTCCACGACCGGAAGCTTACCGTAAAGAAGTTTAATGCAAATTTTAAAAATACAAGTCTGGAGGAGGCATTAACCGCGCTGAAAGAGACTTATTCTATCAAAATAAAAAGGGAGGATCAGAAGATCATCATCAAGAGCTTATAATCAACTTTAAAACCAATCAACTATTAATTTATGGAGAAAAACTACCAAAGAAAATTGCGGAGATTGAAGTATGGCCTCAGCGCCTTATTATTCTTCACTTTTTTTTGTTTTTCATTTGCGAAGGCAGATGAATTGCAGTATGGCGCGATCAAGACAGAGAGACTAGAGAATTATCTAAGAACAATAGAAAATGCTTACAAAATAAGTTTTGTTTATGATGCAGCTCAGATCAATAAGGAGATGAGTATTGACGTTCCTGTTAAGCTGATTTCTATCAGAACGGATCTTGAGCCGTTGAAATCAAGAGGGATTAACTATAGTATTGTCGGTAAACAGGTAATTCTGAAAAAGGCCCCTGTTGTAGCGGTAAACAAAGACATTGTAGTTAAAGGTATCGTAAGATCAAAGTCAGCCAATGGCCAAACCGAGACATTACCTGGTGCCAGTGTTCGTGAAAAAGGCGCTTCGAACGGGGTGTCGACCAATAGCAATGGTGAATTCCAGATCAAGGTAAAAGATGATGCTGTTCTTGTATTTACCGCAATCGGATATAAAAGTCAGGAAATAACCGTTGCAGGAAAGACAGCGATCAATGTAGTCCTGGAAGAAGACATCAGTCAGTTAAAGGAAGTAACTATTTCTACGGGTTACCAAAACCTGAATAAGAAGCTATTTACCGGTGCTGCTACAAAATTGAAGGCAGTAGATGTGGAGAGAAGCGGTATTCAGGATGTGAGTCGTATGTTGGAAGGTCAGGTAGCAGGGGTATCTGTGCAGAACGTTTCGGGTACTTTTGGTGCAGCTCCGAAAATTCGTGTACGTGGGGCAACGTCTATCAGTGGAGACAATAAGCCATTGTGGGTCGTAGATGGGATTATTCTTGAAGATATCGTCAATATTTCCAATGAGCAATTGTCGACAGGAGACCCTTCAACACTTATCGGATCCTCTGTAGCAGGTTTGAATCCTGATGACATTGAAAGCTTCGAAATTTTGAGAGATGCTTCTGCTACGGCAATGTATGGTGCAAGAGCAATGAATGGTGTGGTTGTAGTGACGACAAAAAAAGGTAAAAATACTGAGGGGCAGCCGGTAATTTCCTATTCCGGAAACTTCACTACTTTCTTAAAGCCTACCTATAGCCAGTTTGATATTATGAATTCTGCCGACCAAATGCAGGTTTATCTTGATATGCAAGGAAAAGGATGGTTAAATCACGCTGATGTTTCTTCAGCTTCAAATGGTGGTGTTTTTCGTAAGATGTATGACCAGTTGTATGTTTATAACCCCATCACAAAAACTTATGCGTTGAGAAATGATGAAGCCAGCCGCACTCAGTTTCTAAACCGTTATGCGAATGCGAATACAGATTGGTTTGATTTGTTATTCCGAAATTCTCTGATGCAAGATCATTCCCTTAGCATTATTGCGGGTTCGGCAAAATCTAAAATTTATGCTTCCACGAGTTTTTTAAATGATAGTGGCTGGACTGTAGGCGATGGTGTGAAACGCTTTACCGGTACTATCCGTGGAAATTTTGACATTAACGATCGGTTGCAGATTGAATTATCTACACAAGGAAACGTTAGAGATCAACGCAGTCCTGGTACCGTGAACAGGGACAATGATGCTGTTTCAGGCCGGTTAAATAGAGATTTTGATATTAATCCATTTAAATATGCATTGAATACCAGTCGTGTTCTAACTGCTTTTAATGAAGATGGCAGCAAAGAATATTTTACTCAAAACTATGCACCATTTAACATTCTGAATGAATTGGAAAACAATAGTATTAAGACAAGTATTGTTGATTTGAAAGTACAGGCAGGCTTAAAATATAAAATTCTGGAAGGTTTAAAGTATTCATTTGATGGAGCTTACCGGTTTGTGAAGTCAGACAGAGAGCATAGCATTACAGAATATTCTAACACTGCACAGGCTTACCGTGCGTATGGCAATCAAAATGTAATTGAAAACAATAGATTTTTATATAGAGATCCTAGTAAACCAGGATCACTTCCACAGATTGTACTTCCTGAAGGTGGGTTTTACAATGTCACCAGCAATAACCTTGTAAATTATTACATGCGTCATTCCGTTGAATATGATAAAGTTTTCAATGAGGATCACTTATTTAATGCATTTGGATCTGCGGAGTTGAGGTATATTGACAAACAGAGTCGTTTTAATAATGGAGTTGGTTATCAATTTGACAGAGGAGGGGTTCCCTTTTTAACTCCTGATTATTTTAAACAGAATATTGAGGCCAACAGTTTCTATTATGGAATGGGTACAGAATATGAACGTTATTTATCGTACATGGCAAGAGCCGCATATTCCTATAAAGGAAAATACAGTATCAATGCGACTGGCCGTTATGACGGTTCCAACCTGCTGGGAGAATCTCCTGTTGCGCGCTGGTTACCAACCTGGAATGTCAGTGGTGCATGGAATATGCATGAGGAAGATTTCTTCAAGAAACAAAACATTTTAAGCCGGGCAACCATACGTGCCACTTACGGCTTAACTGCAAGTACTGCAAATGCGAAAAACTCGACAATCATTTTCCGTAATCAAACAACCAGAAGACCTGATAATATTGATAAGGAATCTTCTATTTATATTGATGGTCTGGAAAACAGCGAGTTGACCTGGGAAAAGCAATATGAGACCAACCTTGGTTTTGATCTGGGCTTTTTTAAAGAAAGGTTCTCGCTATCTGTGGATTTATACAAACGTAATGGTTATGACCTGATCGGGCGTATTCCAACATCAGGAATCGGTGGTGAAGGCTTTAAGCTGGCTAACTATGCTGATATGAAATCCAAAGGAATTGAACTGACCTTGAATGCGAAGGTAATTGACCATCAGAAATTCAAATGGAGTACCAACTTAAATTTTGGTTTTCATAAAGGAGAAATCACCAGTCTTGAGAATGAGCCAACGATCTTCAATTTGATTACTGAAGATGGAGGAGCAAGGGTAGGTTATCCTCAACGTGGATTGTTCTCTATTGTATTTGATGGATTGGACCATTCAACAGGTGTTCCGACTTTTATTAACGAAAAAGGAGAGAGACAATCCCAGTCTGTTTATTTCCAAAGCAATAATCTTGCTCATCTGAAATATGAAGGTCAGATTGATCCTAAGTTAACCGGTGGTTATTCCAACAGATTTAGCTACGGAGGGTTTTCATTATCTGCATTGGTGACTTTCAGTGCGGGGAATAAAGTTCGTTTGAGTCCTAATTATAGCAATAGGTATACCGATCTTTCTGCCACATCAAATGATTTCCTTGGCCGCTGGACCATGCCAGGAGATGAGCTTAAAACAAGAATTCCTTCCATTGCCGATCGTTATGTCGAGGCTAATTTACCTGTCGGTGCTTATCCGTACAACACTTATAATTATTCTACTGAGCGCGTGGCAGATGGGGGTTTTGTTCGTCTGAAACAAGTTATGCTTACTTACCAGGTTCCAAAGGACTGGGCAAAACGCATTGGTGCGTCAAATGCTTCAGTAGGTTTGGTAGGTAATAACGTTTGGTTGATCTATTCGGATAAGCGTTTGAACGGACAAGATCCTGAATTTTTTGGAGCTGGAGGGGTTGCAATGCCAATTCCGCACCAATATTCACTATCATTAAAACTCGGATTTTAAATTAGAAGAACATGAAACTTAATAAATATATCTATTATATCGCATTGTCCGGAGTGCTTTTGACCGCGGCAGGATGCAAAAAATACCTGGAAAAGACACCGGATTTACGTACCAAACTAAATTCTAAAGATAAGGTTGCTCAATTATTAGTATCTGCTTATCCAAAGGCAGATTACCTTTCTTTTACAGAGAACTCTTCGGATAATTCAGAAGATAAAGGACCAAGTACAGAATATATAGATTACGGTTCAAATACGTTATGGGAAGCTGCTTATTTCTGGAGAGATTTTGAAAATGGCGCAAGTACCCCCGGCAGCTCCGATGGTTATTGGAATGCATGCTACCTGGCGATTGCTTCGGCGAATAGTGCCCTGGAATATATCGACGAACATCCTAATGATGTGAGTCTGATTCCTTATAGGGGAGAGGCTTTAGTGGCCAGAGCTTATGCGCATTTTATGCTGGTAACACTATATTCCAAAACTTATAATATTGGAGGCGATAATACTTCTCCAGGTATTCCATATGTAACGAAACCGGAGACTGTTGTTGCCGGACAATATAAGCGGGAAACGGTTAGGGAAACTTATGACAAGATCGAACGTGACCTGACTGAAGGAATTACTATGATTAACAATTCGGTATATAAAGTCCCTAAATACCATTTTACTTCTAATGCTGCTAATGCATTTGCAGCAAGGTTCTATTTGTTTAAAGGTGATTATAATAAGGTGATTACCTATGCAGGAAAAGTATTTACTTCAGCTGCTCAGGCGAAGACTATGCTTAGACCATGGAACACTTCTTACCTGGCATTATCAAGCGGAGAGTTCAGAACGGCTTTCACTCAGTCCAACCAGAATTCGAATTTATTATTAGCTGAAGCCGGCTCAGCCTGGGCCCGGAATTTTTATGGCAGGTATTCATTGGGTCAAACGGTTATGGCGACTATAGATGGTCCAAACATCAGTGGTGGACGTTTTGCTCACCGTAATTTTAACAGAGAGCCTTTTTATTCTCTGCTTAAGTTTAAAGAGTTGTTTTTTGAAAGCCAGATTGGTTCTGGTTTCGGAGATCCTTACGTTATGGTTCCTTTATTTACCAGCGATGAGCTGTTAATGAACCGGGCCGAGGCTTATAGCTCCAGTAATCAGTTTGATTTGGCTCTGGCAGATATTAATACTTTCTTAAGTACCAGAATCCTGAATTATAATCCAGCTGCGCATGAAGTAACGCTGGCTAAAATAGCCACTTATTATGGTACTCCTGATGCAAAAGCCGGATTGATTAAGACCATTCTGGACCTGAAAAAAGTAGAGTTTATTTCGGAGGGATTACGATGGTTTGATTTGAACAGGCATAAATTGACTATCAGACACCTTGTGCTGGATGCCAACAGGGGGAAAACTTATATCGAATTAAAAGCTGATGATCCGCGCAGGTTATTCCAGTTGCCAAATCCGGTTGTAAAAGCGGGACTGGAATTGAACCCAAGATAATAAGGACACACGATAAGAAATTATAAATGATGAAAAAGATTTTTGTATATGCACTGCTGTTAAGCTCAGTTTTAGCATCGTGTAAAAAAGAAGCGGCATTAAATGTCGATCTAAGTAAGACTAATCCGAGTACTTTTGTACCCGGAACACTGGATAAATGGTTAGCCTCTAATTTTCTGGATCCATATAATATGGAAATATTATATCGGTTTGATCGTTTTCAGGCCCCGATTGATAAGGAGTTGGTTCCTGTAATCGAAGACCAGGTTCAGCCCGTGATGGAGGCTATCCGTGACTGCTGGATAGAGCCTTATCTTCAGATTGCCGGTGAAAATTTCCTTAAACCAATTATTCCAAAGCAAATCGCATTGGTTGGTAGCCCTCAGTATAATATCGACAATACCATTACCCTGGGTACTGCTGATGCCGGAAGACGGATTAACCTGTTTACGATAAACGGGTACGATAAAGCAAATGTTCCAGGTGTTGAAGAGTTGATGCATACCATTCACCATGAATTTGTACACATACTTCATCAGAATATTCCGGTTCCAGCTGATTTTGAACAGATTTCTCCTGAGCATATCGGCGGATCATGGGCAGCAAGAGATAATACCTTTGCAATTGCAAAAGAACTTGGTTTTATTACCAGATATGCCAGGATGAACAGAGATGAGGATTTTGCGGAAACGGCTTCTACTTTACTGGTTGAAGGGCAGGAGGCATACACAGCTTTTGCGAATACCAGCAGTGCTTCCGGGGAACTCAGGCTAAAAAGGAAAGAACAAATGGTGGTGGATTACTATAAAGTAAACCATGGCCTGGATTTTCGCGCATTACAGGATAAAATCTTGCTGGCAAAGGAAAAGCTAACAGGTCAGAAAAGATCGTTTGTGACTAACTTCAGTGAAGGTTTGTATAAAGGACTTACCTTCAGCAGAAATGCCGCCAGTCAGCCTGCAGCCTTCCTGACTGCTTTTGATGATAGCAGGGCAGCGGTTAGAGCGGAAACAGGACTTAGCCTCAGCGCGAATTTCTCCCTTGATTTTGCAAACCTTAGAACCAATACTTCTGATATGATTTTGAAGTTTACGGCTGGTTCTGCCGGAATTTGGTACAATGTTACCCTGGCGACAGATCCTGCAAGTGGCAGATTAAGATTTTCATTAGCTGACCCGGGAGCAGGCACTGAATATGGAAATGGTGACTTTTTAAAACCTCAAATGCAAACGCTATTAGATTATATGACACTTAGGGTTTTAAGAGGAGATTGGATAGAAAACCTGATTCCAAATTCGAAGGGAGTAGTTGCAGGATTTCTGATTCCATCAACAAATCAATTGTCATTTTATGGTACACTAAAAAAATAACCATTTAAAAAAATTAGAATCTAATGAAAAAGATATTAATAATAGGACTTTTTGTAGTGCTGGGCATTCAGGCATGTAAAAAAGATCAGGAGCTGGTTGATAACCAGAAGCCAGAAGAACGCATTAGCGAGAGCCTGGAAAAATATAAAAAGGAACTGGTAGGAAGTGCCAATGGATGGAAGGGTTTTCTATATACCACCGCGATGGGCGGAGGATATAGCTTCTACATGAACTTTGGAGATGATGGCAGGGTAACCATGAGATCTGATTTCGATGCAGATGAGGCAACGGAGTCTAAAGGAAGTACTTTCCAGTTGAAGCAGGTAATGGCTCCGACACTAATTTTCGATACCTATAATTACCTTCATTTATTATCTGACCCCAGCTCTAGTGTGTTTGGTGGAATTGAAGGACAAGGATATGGTTCTGATTTCGAATTTGAAATCAGGGAGCAGGTTGGAGATACTTTGAAATTGGTTGGTAAGAAACGGAATACTGAATTTGTACTGGTAAAAGCTACAGCGGCTGAGAAAGCATTTTATAACGGAGCTGATTATCCGAAAATGATTTCGGATGTAAATCAGTATTTAGTGGAAAATCCTTTCCTGTTTATTCCTGATCCTAAAGATAATGCGAAGAAGATACAGGTTTCAGTGAAGCCCGGACTTGATTCCAGAAGTTTTTTACTGAATCTACTTAATGGAGGAGTTATTACTGGAGGCGAAGTTCCACTTTCCTTTTCTCCGGCGGGCTTCAGGTTCCGTAATCCACTGAGTTTTCAAACTGCTAACTTCTTGTCTCTGGACTGGGATAAATCTGCCAGAAAGCTATTCCTGAACACTTCAGGTGGAAGAGTTGAAGTGAAAACGAGTACGTCAGCAATTATTCCATTGCATTTGTTAATTGGTACTGCTGCAAGCTCTTTTGGAATTCCCGGAAGTACTCCGTTACCTGGTTCGAGTGATTCGTTTATTGCAGGATACAATTCGGTAAAAACGGCCGCTGCCGGATTCAATTCTACGATAAGTGATTTTAGCTTCGATTTTAATAAGAATGCCAAGACTTTTGTAATCAGCTTTACCTTAAATCAGCAGGGAAATCTTTTTGCTGCTGTATATACGTATGATTATACCCAAACAGAAAACGGTGAATTTAAGTTTAGCGGTTTAATTGCCAGTGGAGGTGCAGGCCCTGCATTGTTACCTGCAATGAGAGCTGCAATGCTGAATCGTTTCGATAATGATACGTTTACTGTTGATTACTATAATGATTTGACGACCGGACGTTTGTTAGGTAAGATGACGAGTAAGGAACAACCTGGATTTAATTTTACAGGAGTTCTTAGATAATAATAAATCCCCCCTCTCGTTGAGGTCGGTAAACTTAGGTTTGCCGGCCTTTTTTATGTGATATTTTTTACAATACGAACGCACTTATCTCTAAGCTTCTTTCCCTATATTTGCAACATGAAAAAGATAGCATATGTCTTCCTTTTTATGGTTTTGTTGCTGAGTTCCAATATGCCATCTGCCAGCGCACAATGTGCGATGTGTACCGTTAGTGCCGAACAAAGTGTTAAAAACGGAAATACACAGGGAAAAGGCCTCAATACAGGAATTATTTACCTTCTTGCTATTCCTTATCTGCTCATTACAGGAATGGGGATTTTATGGTATGTCAAGTACCGTAAGAAAACCCCGGAACAGGTATTTAACATTTCGGAATAATTTCTTCTGCCTGCTTCTCTGCAGGCATTTAACAGCAGATATGGAAAGAACCTCTAAGTTGTATGCACTTGTGCATGGGAAATGCCCACAGTGTCGCAGAGGCGATATTTTTACCGGAAGTCTGTATGGTTTCAATATTCAGCGAACCAATACGGTATGCAGTCATTGTGATTTTCGTTTCGAGATAGAGCCGGGTTATTTTTATGCAGCAATGTATGTAAGTTATGCGATGAACTGCGCGGAGATGATTTCACTCGGAGTAGCTGCTTATGTTCTGTCCGGTGGCTGGCTTGAATTTGAATCTTTTTGGTTATACATTACCGTGATTTTTTCCGGATGTTTAATCCTGGCCCCATTTAACTATCGCTATTCCCGCGTGATTTTATTACATTGGCTATCACCAAAAATTAAGTACAACGCCTATTACGATAAGCCATGATTAAACCAGAAACATTAGCTTTTATAACCGACGTCGCCCAGAATAATACCCGCGAATGGTTTGCAGAAAATAAAGGCAGATACGAAACCGCAAAGGATGATGTATTGGCTTTTGTGGATCAGCTGATTCCACTGCTGGCTGCAGTTGATCCGGAATTTTCAATTGATACCCCAGCGAAAAAATGTTTGCTCCGCATTTACAGGGATGTAAGGTTCAGTAAAAATAAAGACCCTTATAAGAATAACTACGGCATCTCTTTCAATGTGAAAGGAAAAGGCATTCCAGACCCGGGATATTACCTTCACATCCAACCGGGACAATGTTTTTTAGGTGCAGGATTCTGGATGCCTGAAGCACCTGTACTCAAGAAAATCAGAGAAGAAATAGATTATAATACTTCAGAATTTTTAAATATTATACATGCTAAAAGTTTTGAAAACACGTTTAAACTGAGTCAGGAGGATAAACTGAAAAATGCGCCCAAAGGTTATGAGGTTGACCATCCTCAAATTGAACTGTTAAAGCTAAAAAGCTTTATTGCGATTTATCCGCTGAAAGACAAAGAATTGCTGGAAGCCGGAATCGTGGATAAGTTGAAAACTGCTTTTGAAAGTGTTTATCCCTTTATATTATTTTTGAGAAATGCCGTAGCGCAATAGTTATTATGAAAAGAACCGTTTTACTCTTATTTGCAGGATTGTTTGCAACCGCATTCAGCGCCTGTGTGGTGTTATCCCCTAAAAAGTATAAAGCCTTATTGGCAAAACAGGATTCATTGAGTTCTGGTCTGGAGCAGGCGCACCTGAAGGGAGAATACCTGGAAGGTTTGATTGCGAGATTGAAAAAAGACACCACCGGCCTCAGTGCGACTTTAAATGATCTGAGAAATAAGTATTCTGAAATAGATGGCAACTATGCCAAGTTAAAAGATAACAGCTCTACAGAGATCAGCAAACTTTCTCAGGATCTTAAAAAGAGAGAGCAGCGTCTGAAAGAAGTAGAAGAGATCCTGCGTAAGCGTGACGAAGCGACCAATCAGCTGAAGGAAAAATTGCAGCAAGCCTTACTGGGTTTTACGAAAAGCGGCTTAACGGTAGAAATTAAAAACGGAAAGGTGTACGTGTCGCTTATGGATAAATTATTGTTCCCTTCGGGCAGTATTATTATTGATGAAAAAGGAAAGCAGGCACTTACCCAGCTGGCAGGTGTTCTGAAAGAACAGCCGGAAATTAACATTGCCGTAGAAGGACATACGGATTCTCAGAAAATCACTAACCTTGGGCAGATAAAAGACAATTGGGACCTCAGTGTATTGAGATCGACCTCTGTAGTCCGGTATCTGACGGAAGTTGCCAAGGTAGAAGGTGTCCGTATGACCGCGACAGGTAAAGGTGAATTTCAACCCTTGGCACCAAATACAGGTGCTGACGGCAGAAGTAAAAACAGAAGAATTGAAATTGTACTTTCTCCTAAGTTGGACGAGTTGTACAACCTGATTAAACAATAGTTCTGTAAATAGGAATAAAAAAAATCGCCCTGAACCATTCAGGGCGATTTTTTTTTATTCCTGTTGGCCTTTAGAAAGGACTGTTAAAATCTTTAAATGCAGGAAGGATCTGATCCTTATCAGAGATGATAAATCCTTCTTCAGGAAGGAACTTGTTCCACTGAATATTCAGATCTGCGTCATTCCAGATTAACCCTATTTCTGAAGCCTTGTCGTAATAATTACTTACTTTGTAAGTAAAGATAGTTTCGTCTTCCAGGGTTAAAAAACCATGTGCAAATCCTGGGGGAACCCAAAGTTGCCGGTGGTTTTCTCCGCTAAGTTCAATTGCATAATGAGTACCATAAGTAGGAGAGTCCTTTCTGATGTCTACGACAACATCGATCACTTTTCCCTGGATTACCCGAACAAGTTTACCTTGGGCAAAGGGATCTTTTTGTGCATGTAAACCTCTTAAAGCTCCTTTCTGTGAAAAGGATTGGTTGTCCTGGACAAAGCTGACATTAATGCCTGCATCTGCCAGTGTCTTTGCGTTGAAACTTTCGTAAAAATAGCCGCGGTTGTCTTTCCACACTTTTGGCTCTATGATCAGTAGGCCTGCAATGGGCGTTTCTATAATATTCATATTAGGGATTAGATTACATATTCCATCAGCGTGCGAAAGGAAACGGCTTGATTTTCAAATTTCGCTACTGCTTCAGCCTGGAAGGCCGGGGCATGATTTTCCTGATAATCCAGGTAATCGGCCATGTTGTCCACTACATATTGGGCACAATAAGTAACCCCTTCATTTGGAGAATCCACTACTTTCAGTAAACGATGAGAAACAAATTTCCCTGTAGACATTACCGCCGGAATGTGGAGCTCCTGCATCCACTGCAACCAGCGGTCGGCAGCGGCATCTTCAATTATTGAAGTAACATTGTATAATAACATTTGGCAAAGATAGGAACTATGTACCAATAATATCTCCGCGAAGTTTCCTAAAACGTTTTCTTGCTTCGGTAGTATACATGCTGCCCGGATAATCATTGATCAGCTTCTGATACAATGCTTTTGCCTGCTCATTATCTTTGATATTGCGCTCATAAAGGTCGGCAAGCGTAAACAATGCATCATCCGCCCATATGCTGGCCTGTTGTTTTTCCGTTAGCTCCTTCAATACAGCTATCGCCTGAGTAAGTTCATTATTTTTAATATAGATTCTTGATTTTGCCATCAGGATATCATCCAGAAGGCTATTGTTCGGGAAGGCTATAGCAATGCTATCCAATTTTATCATGGCTTTGGAAGGAAGGTTTCTGAACTGAAGCATTTCTGCATCAGCATACATTTTTAGTGCGCTGCTGTCTGTACTGGATTGAAGGTTGTCCGAAATCAGCAGGCTCAGGTTCAGTGCGTCATTGGCAATCAGCTGTGAGGTGGAGGCCTTCAGGATGTCTGCCTGTGATTTCGCATAGGTAAAATTTCCCTGATAAAAGGAAAGTCGGGCAGAGCGGTATCTGGCTTCATTTCCGATCGCCTGGTTTTCAAATTGTTTTGCTACCTGTTCATAAAGCAGAATGGCTTCCCAGGGTTGCTGGGTTAAAATATAAATGTCTCCAAGATCAAGTTTTAGCTGCCCGGTTTCTGCTATAGGAAGACCAGTGATTTTAAGCGCCTCTTCCAGGCCTTTTTCAGCCTTGTCAAGATCATTCAGGTAATAGGCCTGAAGATTTACCCATTTTTTTAAGGCGAAGACTGTCTGCGGTGTTTTCCCATATTCATCCATAATGGATTGATAAGCTGCTGCTAATTCGTTAATGGCTGTGTTTTCAAATTTTCCTGCAATCAGCAATTGATATTTGGCATTCAGTAATTCAACTTTTGCCGGGAGGTAGAATGGATTCTCCTTACCCTTTAACAGCAGGTATTCGTAGGCTTTGATCGCTACCGGATAGGCCTGATTGCTAAGAAAAGTATTGGCGGTCTGATATAGAATTGTTCCATCATCTTTGGTCCGTTTGTCTTGTGCAATCAATTGTCTCAGTGCCATCTCATATTCCTGTTGTTGCAGGTATTGCCAGATTAATAATTTTGTATAGATTTCTGTTTGAGGTTCTTTTTGAATCTTTTTTAGTAAAGCAGCTTGCAGTAGCTGGTAATCTGCATTGTCTTCAAAGACCGTAGACAACACGCTTTCTGCCTGAGGAAGCAATTGTGGCATTTCAGGAAGCGCATTCAGGTACTCCTGGATCAGCATGTTTTTATCCTTTTTATAACGATAAATACTCAGCAATTCAAAAGTGAAAGGCTTATTGTCGTTCATGAGCTTTCTCCCCTGCAGAAAGGTGGTAATGGCCATGTCATATGCCTGGAAATTATAGAAATTATTGGCCAGTTCTCTGATCTTATATTCTTCTGCAGGCAGGTTATTAATGGCCTGAAGATATTGTTTGTTGGCTTCGGCAATCTGCCCTTTTTCCTGGTAAAATCGGCCGAGTGCAATGCTGTAAGCCGGTTTTTTTGGATTTTGTCTGATCAGTTTTTTGACCAGCTTTTCCGCTTCTTCAAATTTTTTAATCTTTAATAATGAAGTGAAATACAATTCAAAGTAAGCGTCACTGTTGGTCTTGTTGAAGAGCTTCTCCAATAAAATAGCCGCTTCCTGAAACTGACCCTGCTGATAATATTGATAGGCAAGCGCATCATCTACACTCTCCTGGGCGGAAGAACATACAACAGAGAGGCAAAGGGATAGAATTAAAATTATTTTTTTCATGCAGATAAAGGGTACAGGAACCTAAAATTAACGATTTAAAGGTTAATTTATGCGGTATATGCACAAGATTAATACATACCGGTATTTTAAATGTTACTCATTTATATTCCCATACCACAAAAAAGTAATTATATTCAACATCATACCCCAGTATAAAGGAGTATAAAAGTAACAATATTGGTGTATAGCCTTTTTAGAAAGGCAGCGTTGTGTAGCTTTGCAGGCTATTAAATAATATGATTGTATATAAAAGATACTTCTTCCTGTTTTTAATATCTCTCAGTTTTGCTTGTCAGCAGAAGCAGGAAGGGGCACGTGTGATCCCTCTGGATGATTTTTTTAAATCTCAGGATAAGGTAACCTATCGTGTTTCTCCTGATGGACTGAATATCTCCTATCTGAAGCTGGAGGATTCGGGACTGAATCTTTATATAGAAGACATTGCTACCGGAAAGGCGAGAAAAATTACCCATCTGAAAGACAAGAATGTTATTTTTTATTTGTGGGTAAGTAACAATGACCTGATTTATTATAAGGAGATTGATGCTGCAAAACGCCGTTCAGATGTTTTTATTATTGACAAAGAAGGTGCAAATGAGCGGCAGTTGAGCCGGAATGAGCAGGGTAAGATGAGGGTTCTGGAAGACCAGTTGATTGATGACAAATACCTGTTGGTTTCTTCTAATAAAAGAGATTCTACTGTTTTCGATGTTTACCGGTTAAATGTGAGAAACGGAAGTATGGAAATGGCGGCCAAAAACCCGGGAAATATTACCGATTGGAAAACGGATTCAGAAGGAAAGCTGCGGCTTGCGATCAGCACAGATGGTGGGACGACCACCATGCTTTACCGGGCACAGGAAGGACAGGTATTCAAGCCCGTTATGACTAATAATTTCATTACCACATTTAAGCCTGTTGCATTTAAGCATGAAAGTCCTAATATCATCTATGCCATTTCCAGTGTAAACAGGGATAAAAGTGCATTGGTAGAAGTGGATTGTAATACCGGTAAAGAGTTGAAAGTACTTTTTGGCAATGATAGTCTAAACATTACCGAAGCTCAGTATTCAAGAAAAAAACAAAGGATGTCTTTTCTTACTTACGAAACCTGGAAGAAAGAAAAGCACTACCTGGATGATTCTATAAAGATTATATATGATGACCTGGATCGTCTGCTTCCTAAAACAGAAACACAAATCCTCTCGCGCGATAAAGCAGAAAATGTATTTGTAATCCGGACATTTACAGACCGTAATCCAGGGT
Organism: Pedobacter steynii; assembly: GCF_001721645.1. Taxonomy (NCBI): domain Bacteria; kingdom Pseudomonadati; phylum Bacteroidota; class Sphingobacteriia; order Sphingobacteriales; family Sphingobacteriaceae; genus Pedobacter; species Pedobacter steynii. The sequence goes on from NZ_CP017141.1 coordinate 2,786,047, forward strand.
CTTACTATCTTTATTTTGCAGACAAAAGAAAACTCAGGAAACTAAGTGACTTTAACTCTGCCATCCGGGAAGGGGAGATGAGTGAAATGAAAGCTGTTAACTTTCAATCGAAAGATGGACTTAAAATTAATGGTTACCTGACTCTTCCTTTACATGTTAAAGCGGTTCATTTGCCTGTAGTGGTGTTGCCACACGACGGTCCGGTAGACCGCAATTTATGGGGTTACAATGCCGAGGTTCAATTCCTGGCAAACAGAGGGTATGCTGTATTTCAAATTAATTATCGCGGTTCCTCGGGTTATGGAAAGACATTTATGTCTGCCGGCTTTAAAGAATGGGGAGGGAAGATCCAGAGTGATATCAATGACGGCGTAGCCTGGCTCATCCATAAAAAGATTGCCGATCCGAAAAGAATAGGAATCTATGGGACCGGATTTGGTGGAAATATCGCTTTGAATAGTTCTTACCTCAGCTCCGGGATTTATGCTTGTGCGGCTTCTAATTCTGGTGTAATCAATTTGTTCGCTTATTTGAAATCTATTCCGCCTTATCATAAGAACAGCTTGCAGATGTATTATGGGATTGTCGGGAATCCACTGACAGATGCTGATCTGATACGGAAGTCTTCCCCTTTATTCCAGACCGATAAAATCAATATTCCTGTATTCATTTGTCAGAATGTGAAAGATCAGAATACCAATGCGGGAGAAACCCTGCAATTTGTAAAGAACCTTAAAAAGAGAAATGTGAATGTTACCTATCTGGAAAATGAAGGGATTCTATTCCCTGCCAAGAACCAGGAAAGCAGGCATCAGTTCTATACCACTCTGGAGCAATTTTTAGAGACTAATCTTAAAAACAGGTAAATTTCAGATCTCATGATCTCAGAAAAAAAAACGGGCTATCGTAAGAATTTTTCTTTAATCCTTACTTTCATCGTACTGATGTCTGTACTGTTTTGCCTGTCTTTATATCTGGCTTATAATTTCAGTAAGAAGTTTATTGAAAATGAATTTGCATCGGAAAAGGTCAATGTCCTGGAACAAAGCATCAAACCTTATAATGACTTCTTCCAAAAGAAACTGCCAGAGGTTTCTTATTATAACGGGTACCTGGATTCAACTACTGCTTCCAATTTTGTAGATACTGTATTGCTGGAATATCCTTTTGTATCTAAAGTGGTATTTTACGATTCAGAGGTTAGGAATACCCCTGTTAGTGATGGCTTAAATACCGGTAAGTTTTCCTTTGGGCCCAAAGAAATTTATCAGTTTGGCAGTTTAATTCCACAGGATTCTGTGCAGCTGTTTTCCAGAGAAAATACACGCAATTTTATTGTTGGGGACGACTTTAATGCCCTTGCCCTGAAATTGGTTTCTTATATTGAGAGTCTGGATACGAGTAAGGTTCCCGATCAGGATGAGCTGTTCAGTAACTTTAGTAATGTCCGCTCCAACAAGATTACCTACCTGAATATTCCAAGGATGGAAGACCTTAAAGCTTATAAGCAGATGTTGAGGAATACGTTGGATCCGCAGCCGGTTTACCAGCAGGATATGATGAGTTTTCATTTGGATCCTTATAAGATCAGGATTATCAATTCCAGACCACTGTTATATCAGTTTATTAAAATACAACCGCTGACCTATGATCCTTTAGATACTTCAGCCGCCTACCTGAGTACCGAGATTACCCTTCCCGGTCCTTTTTCCGATTATAAACTCTATTTTATCTCTTCAAAATCATTTGTTGATAAAGAGATTCTCAGTTATTTTCTACCCATTGCGCTGGCGATTCTTGTTTTTTACGGAATTGTAGTGCTCGTTGCCTTTTTGATTTACAGAAACCTGAACATCAATCAACGGATGTTTAAACTACAATATGACTTTGTAAATAACCTCACGCATGAATTTAAGACACCGGTAAGTGTGATAAAAATTGCGGGAAACAATATTAAAAGTGCCACCATTCTTACTGACAGGGAATTGAAACTATACGGAAAGATCCTGGATGAAGAGGCAGATAAGCTGAATGGATTAATGAATAAATTACTGGCCTTTACGCAGATTGAAAATAAGGCTATTGAATTAAACAGGGACGAAATCAATATAGAGGATTTCATAGAGAGCACAGTGGAGTCCCATCGGTTGAAGCATCCTGATTTTGACTTTACCTATGAGGTAACCGGCTTCAACACCTTTATGACTGATCCGGTTCTTCTGGGAAGCCTTTTCGACAACCTTGCGGAGAATGCTTATAAATACTCTCCTCCTGAACGTAAAAAATTGCACATCAGTGCCCGCTTAATAAAAGGAAGGGTGGTTTTCAGGTTTACCGATCATGGTATCGGGATCCCCTCCTCCGAAATTAATAATATCTTTAAGAAGTTTTTCCGCATTCAAAACCAATACAATCAAAACGGAAGCGTTGGCTTGGGTTTGGCTTTCTGTAAGGAACTCGTTAACTTTATGAAAGGCGAGATTACGGTAAAAAGCAAAGTAAATAAAGGAACAGAATTTAAAATTGTACTACCATATAATGATTAGAAAGTATGTCTAAGGGAATTAAAATATTAATAGTTGAAGACGATGAGAACTTAAGGTTTTTAGTAGTACATCGCCTAAAAGCAGAAGGGTATGAGATCATCGAGGCCGGAGACGGAGATGCGGCGGGAAAAATGATCATTAGCGAAAAACCAGATATTGTTTTACTGGATTGGATGCTGCCGGGTAAACAAGGTTCTGAAGTTTGTGAAGAAGTAAGGAAACAGGGTTTTGAAAACCTGATCATCATGATGACAGCAAAAGCTCAGGATATAGATAAGATCGATGCTTACAATTTTGGCGTTTCGGACTATGTGACCAAACCATTCAATATGGATGTACTGGTGGCAATGCTGGAGAATAAAGTGAAGTTCCTGCTCAACAGTGACCGCTCAGAGATCCACCGTTTTGGTAATATGGAACATCATCCTAACATCCATACTTTATTCAGAAATGAAAAGAAGATAGAGTTGACTATTCTTGAAAACAGAATTTTACTTTATTTTCTGAGGAACCCTAATAAAGTGATTAACAGAGATGCTTTAATGTTGGAAGTATGGGGATACAACTCAGATGTAAATACCAGAACCCTGGATATGCATATCGTTCGTCTTCGTAAAAAAATAGAACTCAATCCGGATAATCCTCAGTTACTGCAGACGGTAAGAGGAGTTGGATATCGTTTTAATCCGGCTTAAAATCTGATGCTAAATAATATCAGAATCAGGTATTGTAAAACCATCATTCCATCTAAAAAGAAGAAATAGTAATATTCATTCTTTCTGATGCCCGACTTAAATATGAGCCATCCTGTTAACAGGATGGTGAGGGTCAAAGCAATGACATCCAGATTGATGGCCTGGCTGAATAGCAGTAACAAAACCAGATAACCTAAGAGGAGAAACTGGCAGAAGAGGTAAGCCTTTTTTTCGCCAAACATGACCGGGATCGTTTTTAGTTCATATAACTTGTCCTGAAAGAGGTCCCGGATATCAAAAGGAATGGTAAGTGCTGCGATAAATAAAAATCGTTTCCCAACCAGGAGGAAAGTTTCGCCTGTAGAGATGTTAATAGGATAGCTGTGCTCTACCTCCACTATAGGTAATAAAACACAACTGATGGCCCATACAATGGCAACAATGAAAAGTTTGATGCCCGGAATGTTCCTCAAACCGATCTTCTGATGGTTAAGGGTTAGAAAAGGAATGTTATAGCTGACTGCCATTACTCCGGTAAAGATCATGAGTAACTTGCCTTCTATGCTCAGATAAAGTAAGGCCAGAGGGATCAGGCAAAGTGCAGAAATCAAGGTAATGGAAATGATGAGCCGGTGGTGTGAAAAGATCCAGCGTACCCTTACATAGGGGGAATTTGCAGGATCTTTAGGCTTGGACATCAGCATGCTGAAATTGTATAGTGCCAGTGTGCCGAAGAACAGGATTGCAAGCACATTTTCATCCGGAGGGACTTGTAATAAATGGTAGGTCACCAGTCCCTGGGCGACCGCACAAATGGCAATAAATAAATTGCTGAACAGTAGAAAATCAAGGGTGGAAAACAGTACTTTTTTTACCATGTCCGGGGAAAGATTAGCTAAGCGCGTTTCAATTCAAATATCGTTATTTCCGGTAAAATTCCAACTCTTCCGGGATAGCCCAGAAAACCATATCCGACATTGACATACAATTGCTGGCTTTTTTCCTGATATAAACCGGCCCATTCTTTATAAATATATTGCACCGGGCTCCATTGAAAATCTTCCGTTCTTACCCCAAACTGCATACCGTGGGTATGTCCGCTGAACATTGCATCGATCTGGGGATATTTGGGCAGTACTTCTGCCCTCCAGTGAGAAGGGTCGTGTGATAGAAGTAATTTTACGGGAAGGTCGCCGGTATCTTTGGTGGCCAGGTCCATTCTTCCATATTTAGGGAAGCGTCCGGTGCCCCAGTTTTCAATCCCCAGGATTCCAATCTCTTCTCCGTTGATCTTTAAACGTCGGTGTTCATTCATCAATAGATCCCAACCCATTAACTGATGAGTTTTGATGACATCCTGAAGATTCTTTGCTTTGGCTGCAGAGGGTGCTTTACCGAAATGATACTCCCCATAATCATGATTTCCAAGGACAGAATAGACGCCTAATGGTGCTTTTACTTTGCTGAAAATATCCTGATAGTCCCGCATTTCTGTGGCCATATCGTTCACAATATCGCCGGTAAAGAAGATCAGGTCAGGTTTTTCAGCCAGGAGCATCTCTACCCCGCCAAGCACTGCTCTGGGGTTATAGAAACTACCGGAATGGATGTCTGAGATCTGTCCGAGTTTCATGCCCTCAAAAGATGCGGGCAGATTCGGCAATATCAGCGTGCGGCGTTTAACCTTATAATCGTAAGCCCCTCTTGCGATACCCCAGCTCAGGGAAGTGAGGGGGATGGCTGCAGTAATGAGCCCGGCTTTCACGAGGAAGGAAGAGCGACTGATGGGCTCACCAGGCAAAGGCTTGGCAATCGTTTCTGGTGTAGTCGGATCCACTAAGGGCCCTGATGAGGGCTTCACCGCTCTGGAAAGCTTAATGATAAATCTTCTCGCATCATCAATAACCAGGAAAGGAAGCATCACCAGTTTACAGGCAACAGTTAAAAAATAAGCTACCAGGATGACTGATTTCAGGCTCAGGAACAGATTGGCGTAAAAAGAAGTGAAAACACCGATTACAAGCAATGTGGTGTAACCCCACCAGATTATGGTGAATAATTTTCTTGTTCCCGGTTTCCATTTTTTAAATACGCTAAGAATGGCACGGTAGCAATAGTAATCAAATGCCAGCAGTAAAACAGATAAAAATATAAAGACGGGTAATCGGCCCATTAGAAAATTTTATTACAAGGTTATTTATTAAAATACTTTTTGGATTTCCATGTGGTTATCTGAAATCAAGGTCATCCTCTTCTTCGTCCGGTCCGGTATTGAAGAGACTGTCGAACATGTCTGAGAATCCAAATCCACTTTCCAGGTATTTCTTATTTAACTGAGAGTACTCGGCCAGTCCGTGTAGCACAAATTCCATCATCAATAAGGTTTGATTTTCGCTCAATTTAGGGTGAAATTGTTTAACCAGTGCATTCAGTCCTTCTACCTGCATCAGCTCTTTTTTGTAACTGGCCAGCGTCAGGCGGTCTGAAAGGTCCAGGGTATTCCCCTCTGTAAACCATTCGGTGATGCTTAGATACGGGTTTGCCGATTTACTCTTTTTTGCTTTTTCAGGATCCGGGAAGTAGCGACTAAACAAAGATTTTATCGCTTTTCCAGTCAGGGTATGAGCAACTTTGGCCGGACCTTCCAGTTCTCCCTCGTATACCAGTTCAATCTTACCGGTAATTGCCGGGACAATCCCTACCAGGTCTGATAACCTGACAAAAGTTTTTTTCTCTCTGTTGACCAGCATTCGCCGTTCTGCTGAGCTGATCAGGTTCTCATAGGCGGAGATGGTCAGCCTTGCAGATACTCCGGACTTTTGATCTATAAATTCACTTTGACGTGCCTCGAATGCCACTTGTTCTACCAGATCTTTGACCAGACCATCCGCTTCAATACCGGCTTTTTGTTCTTCACTAATCTTAGCTTCCTGGAAGGTGATCTTTCTGGAAATCGCAATTGTTTTAGGGTAGTGGGTCAGAATCTGGCTTTCTATTCTGTCTTTTAAAGGGGTAACAATAGAGCCCCTGTTTGTATAATCTTCAGGGTTTGCGGTAAATACAAACTGCACATCCAATGGCAGGCGAAGTTTGAATCCCCTGATCTGAATGTCTTTTTCCTGTAGCATATTGAATAAAGCAACCTGGATGCGCGCTTGCAGATCGGGGAGTTCATTGATCACAAAGATGCTGCGGTGTGCTCTGGGGATTAGTCCGAAGTGAATTACCCTTTCATCGTTATAAGTTAATTTCAGGGTGGCTGCTTTAATCGGATCTACATCGCCAATTAAATCGGCAACTGTTACATCAGGCGTGGCAAGTTTTTCGGTATAGCGTTCGCTGCGGTGCTGCCAGCTAATTGGCGTCTCGTCTCCATGAATTAAAATTTCGTGTTTTGCATACCAGGAAATGGGATTCAGCGGATCATCAAAGATTTCACTTCCGGAAACATAGGGAATGTATTCATCCAATAGGTTAACCATCAGCCGGGCAATACGGGTTTTTGCCTGGCCTCTTAAACCCAGCAGTAAAATATTATGTCTGGAAAGAATGGCGGTCTGAAGTTCGGGAATAACGGTTTCATCATAGCCTAAGATGCCTTCAAAACCAGCCTCATTACTTTGGAGCTGTATGATCAGATTTTTACGAAGTTCATCTTTTACAGCCAGTGATTTATAGTTGGCAGCTTTGAGCTGTCCGAGTGTTTTTATCGTGATGTGATCCATGTTGTATTGTCGTGTTGAGCTGTTCTATCGAACCGTTTTTCTTCTGTTTTTAATATAATCTTCAAAAATGTATTCTCCAAGCCCGGTGAGAGAGCTATAAAACGCTCGTCCGCCATTAATCTGAGTAAATTCCCGGACAAATTGTTGCAGATAGGGATCCTGAGCAATCATGAAAGTGGTAATGGGAATGTTTAGCCGTTTACACTGCGCAGCCATGTTCAATGTTTTATTGATCACCTTTCTGTCGAGCCCCATGCTGTTTTTATAATAACGTCCGTTTTCTTTCAGGCAGGTTGGCTTACCATCAGTGATCATGAAAATCTGCTTATTATGTGTTTTCCGGCGGCGCAGCAGATCTGCAGCCAGTTCCAGGCCGGCAAAGGTATTGGTATGATATGGGCCAACCTGTAAATACGGGAGATCTTTTACCGTAATCGGCCAGGCATCATTCCCAAAAACTACAATATCAAGTGTATCTTTGGGATAACGGGTTTTAATTAGTTCTGCGAGGGCCATAGCCACCTTTTTAGCAGGCGTAATCCGGTCTTCGCCATACAGGATCATGGAGTGAGAGATGTCAATCATAAGTACCGTAGAGGTAAGGGTTTTATAGTCCTTTTCTTCTACTTCCAGATCCCGTTCGGTAAGTGTGAAATTTCCTATGCCGTGGTTGATCTGGGCATTATGAATGGAGGCCGTCATATCAATCTGATCGAGGCTGTCTCCAAAAGTATACTCCCTTCTGTCGGCATTCTTTTCTTCTCCTATACCGGAAATATTACTGTTATGGTTTCCTTTTCCTGCTTTTTTGAGTTTTCCGAAAATCTCTTCCAGCGCTGACTGGCGGATGGTCTGCTCAGTTTTGGCGGTGATGCTCCTCTCGCCGTTGACAGGGTTTTCCTTGAGATAGCCTTTATCTTTAAGATCTTCAATAAAGTCGCCCATCCCGTAATCGTTATTCGTGAACTTGTATTGCTTGTCCAGTTCATTCATCCATGACAAGGTTTCTCCCGCATCACCGGCAGTATAATTGAGCAGTTGTGTGAATAGCTTAAGCAATTCTTCAAAACCGCCTTTTGGCAAGTCATCTGGTTGAAAATTAGAAAAATGGAAACCTCTCATGTGTTTATTATAAACGGAATATCGAAGGTAAAAGTTTGAGGTGTTAGTAATGTTATCCAGTTGTAAAAATACCTTACTATATTTAACTCAGCAACAAGCACTTTTTAATCTCTATCTGCTGAGTAGGTGGGGTGGGATAAGAGAGCATAATTGTTATGGAAACCAGATAAATCGATATGAAGAAATTAATTTTAATCCTGTTTATAGGATTTGGCCTTAGCGTAAAGGCTCAGCAAGGGAGCGCAGATCAGAAAGCGATACTCGCGGTATTAGAGAAACAGCGTTTAGCCTGGAATGAGGGAAACCTGGAGAAATTTATGGAGGGATATTGGAAGAACGACAGTCTGCTGTTTGTAGGGAAGGACGGACCTACTTATGGATGGCAACAAACACTGGATAATTACAAGAAAGGGTACCCCGACAAAAGTGCAATGGGTACCCTGACCTTTAATATCAAGAAAGTAGAACTCTTATCAAAAGATGCTGCATCTGTATTAGGTGGCTGGCATTTGAAAAGAGAGAAGGATGAACCGCAGGGTTACTTTACCCTGATCCTGAGAAAAATCAAAGGATTGTGGCAAGTGGTATCCGACCACAGCAGTTAAAACTATTTAGGGGAGCCTTTTGCTAAGGCTCTCTCTGCTCTTTTTATGGCTAATCGTTCTCTGTATTTAGCATACGGGGCTTTTAAAGCCATTTTCAATACGCTGTCCAGTCCTCCTTTTATTGCCAGGTTAAAGACACTTTGTGCTTTCCTGGTGATTGATGCGTCCCATGCCCTTAAGCTTAAGGAGAAAGAACCGTCAAGGTATTTCATCCAGTGCCACATTCCTGTAGGCATGAAAAGGGTATCTCCATGTTCTAAGAATACTTCGTAACCTTCTACTCCTTTTAAAGCAGGGAACTTTTCAAAATCAGGATTTGCTACATCATAATCTTCTAAGGCATAGGTTGCATTAGGAATGCAGTAAAGCCTTTCTTTCCATTTGTTGTCGAATAGGATGATGTGTTTTCTTCCTCCAAAATGCGTGTGGAAGAGGTGAGGTAAATCTATATCGTAATGTAAGAAAGTAACAGAGTTCGATCCTCCGAAGAACATGGCTGGCATGCTTTCAATGAAGCCTCCCATCAGATCTTTAGGTAGGGTGATGTCTTTTATCAGATCAGGAACATGTTTGAACAGGTTAAAGAAAAATATTCGCAGTTCCGTAGGCTCTCTTTTGATCAGATCCAGGTAATCACCAAAACGCATGTTGGCAACTGAGGAGTTAATCGGCTTTGATGGGTCAGCTTTTGAGTTGTCCATCAGGCTCACATTCACATCGCCGGCAATTTCTTTTAAATATTCAGTGGTCCATTTTTCTCTGGCAGGCCAGGATTTGGTAAGCCCCTTAATGATTAAAGGACGTCTTGGATCTAAATAATTCTTTTTGAAATCTTCAGGACTAATGTTCTCAACGGTATCTACCGGCTTCAGTATAAAGCTCATAATTATCAAGGTTAAAGAACAAAAGTGTAAATTAAAATTTAAACTTGATCATCCACCAATGATTATTTTTTACCATTTCGGGAGCCTGATTGTGCCATTTATCTTGGTTCCTGATTCGCAAGGGCCTTATTTGCCCTTTTAATTGCCAGCCTTTCCTTCCATGCCATGTACTTTTCTTTGAAATTCGCTTTCATAAAATCGTCGAATTTGCGCTGCATAGTCAGGTTGTAAAGGCTTTTGGTTTTTACAAGCAAAGATTTATCCCATGCCCTTAAGCTGATAGAGAAGGAGCCATCCAGGTATTTCATCCAGTGCCAGTAGCCTGTTGGCGTGAAAAGAGTGTCTCCTTTCGCACAGGAAATTTGTCGGGATCCGGTTTTTCTACATCGTAATCCTCCAAGGGATAAGTAGCATAGGAAATTTTTATATGCGATTAGATATAGCAGGATGGATATAGTATAGGGTGCATATTGCAGGCTACGTAGAAAATTGGGGATATAAGAAGATAAAATGTTTGGAGTGGATTTGAGCCGACCTGAAAATAATTTATATGTTATTAATCTTTTTCACGTTTTAATGGTCATAAGGTTGTTTATCAAGCCTCATTCTTATGAAAACACCAGCAAAGATTATTTATTCATTTGTATTGGTTTTCCTCGTTACGGTTCTGTTTTCTTCTTTCAGGGGACAGGGACCGGAGTATTCAAAATCAATAGCTGCAACTAAGCCTTTTTTCCCTTATCAAAAGGCAGGCCTGACCGGGCGTCAGGCTGCGGCGCATCTGTTAAGCAGGTTTACCTATGGCAGTAAGGAAGGGGATGTAGATGCGCTGGTTAAAATGGGACTGGAAAAGTGGTTTCAGCAGCAATTGGATGGGAAGCTGGAAGACGATTCTTTAAACCTGATGTTGAGTAAGTTTGAAGACATTAACCTCAGTAATACGGAGGTGGAGAATAAATATCCGAGACAGCCCAAAGTGTTGAGAATGGCGATAAAGGAGGGATTCATCAATAAAGATTCTGTGAATAAAGGAGACCGGAAAGCCTATCGGGAGCAGATTCGTACCTATATGGAAAAGAAGGGATTTAAACAAGAACAGGAATTATTAAGACAGTTCATTAATCAGAAAATATTACGGGCAGCTTATACGCATAATCAGTTGAAGGAAATGCTCACTGATTTTTGGTTCAATCATTTCAATGTTTCTCTAACCAAAAACCAATGTGCGTCTTTCGTACCTGCCTTTGAACGGGATATCATCAGACCCAATGTAACAGGGAAATTTTCGGATCTGCTACTGGCAACAGCCAAATCTCCGGCAATGCTGATTTACCTGGATAATTTTACCAGTACCGGGCAACCGGTTGTGTTAGCTGGGGAAGATGAGCAAATGAGCAAGGTGGAGAAGCTTGTAAAGAAAAGAGTACCACAGAAAAAGAAACAAGGTGGGCTAAATGAAAATTATGCCAGAGAAGTGATGGAACTACATACTTTAGGGGTGGATGGGGGATATACACAATCAGATGTTACCCAGGCGGCAAGAATACTTACGGGATGGACTTTGGCCCCGATGGGTGAAGATGGATATGGGGCGTCAATGCAAAAAATCATTGATAATGTCGGAGAAGAAAACCTGAAGAAACGTGGCTTTGTGAAAGATGGAGATTTTCTTTTCGTTCCAAACAGACATGATAATGAAGAGAAGACGGTTCTGGGTAAGCATTTTGCTGCAGGTGGTGGATATGAAGAGGGCCTGAATTTATTGAATATGCTTGCTCAGCATCCATCGACAGCTAAATTTATTGCCAAAAAAATAGCAACCAGATTTGTTAATGATAACCCTCCCCAAAGCCTGATTGATAAAATGGCAAGGACTTTTACCAGGACAGATGGCGATATCAGGGAAGTTTTAATGACTATGGTCACTTCAGTCGAATTTTGGAGCCCTGCAGCGTTAAGAGAGAAAACAAAATCTCCGTTTGAGTTGGCGATCAGTGCGGTACGTGGGCTGGATGCGGATATTATACAGCCTTATCAGCTGTTTAACTGGATCAATAGGATGGGACAGAAAATGTATTATTATCAGGCCCCAACAGGCTTCCCGGACCGGGGACAATACTGGATAAACACCGGCTCACTTTTGAATAGGATGAATTTCGGACTGGCGCTTGCCGGGCAACGAATTCCAGGTGTTAAGATTAATTTGTCTGCATTGAATCATCATCATGAGCCTGAAAGTGCAGAGGCAGCTCTGGTTATTTACGGTAAGCTCATTATGCCGGAACGAAATCTTTCAGAGACGATAAAACGGTTGAAACCAATGTTAAATGACCCTTCATTATCCATAAAAGTGGCCGATGCCGCCGAGAAGACGACGCCTCAGCAGGAACCAAATATGATGGGAGAACAGACAGCTCCGGTAAAACCTGTAGCAAAGGCTCTGGTGAATAACAACACAATGCTGGCGCAGGTAGTCGGAGTCATTATCGGTTCTCCGGAATTTCAACGTAAATAGAATTTAAATCATGATTACAAGAAGAGGATTTATCAAAGCAGGTGGTTTGGCTCTGTTCGGCATAGGGATGGGCGGAATTCCTGCTTTTCTGGCCGAAGCCGTTGCAGGGACTAAACCTTTGGGGCTGTTTAACAGAAAGAAAATATTGGTCTGTATTTTCCAGCGGGGTGCTATGGATGGTTTAATGGCTGTGACACCTTTTACAGATGAGTATCTTAAAGCGGCCAGACCAAACCTTTTTATGACTGCCGCAAAGGGTGGGAAAAGTACTCCTTTGATAGATCTGGATGGACGTTTCGGTTTACATCCTTCTATGGCTGCTTTTGAACCGGTATTCCGGGAAAAAAGAATGGGAATTGTACATGGTATCGGATCACCGAATAATACCCGCTCTCATTTTGATGCTCAGGATTACATGGAATCAGGAACTCCCTTTAAAAAGGGAACAGATAGCGGCTGGCTGAATCGGGCAGTTGGGTTATTAGGGCATGATGGTTCTACGCCATTTCAGGGGGTCAGTTTAACTTCTTCATTACCGCGGTCATTCTACGGAGATCACCCTGCTGTTGCGATCAGTAACCTGCAGGATTTTAATATCCAGATGAGGGGAAATGTTAAAGGCGCCAATATGGCGGCTAAAAGCTTTGAAGATCTATATGATCAAACTTCTTCCGAGTTGTTGAAAGATACAGGAAAGGAAAGTTTTGAAGCCATTAAAATGCTTCAAAAAACAGATACCAGGAATTATAAACCATCAGATAATGCCATATATCCAAATACAGCTCTGGGAAAGTCATTGAAACAGATTGCTCAGCTGATCAAGATGAATGTTGGGATGGAAATTGCCTTTGCTGAGTCAGGAGGTTGGGATACGCATTTTAACCAGGGCACTGATACCGGGATTTTTGCAAGAAATGTGAATGATCTGAGTAATAGTATTATGGCTTTCTGGACAGATATGGGAACATTACAGGATGACGTGACCATAATGACTATGACTGAGTTTGGTCGTACTGTTAAGCAGAATGGGACCGGAGGCACAGATCATGGTCGTGCGTCCTGTAATTTCATCCTGGGTAATGGGGTAATGGGTGGATTGGTGCATGGTAATGTCCAGCCAATGGCGGTTGAGAACCTGGAGGATGGTAGAGATTTGGCGGTGACCACAGATTTCAGAAGTGTGTTTAGTGAGGTGGCAGACAGGCATTTAAGCCTTCATGATGATAATGTTCTTTTTCCGGGATGGGATGGACATAAAATCGGAGTAATGAGATAAGAGTTTAACATTTTATCATTAATTTGCCATTATTATCCGCAATTCAGGGTCAATTATCCCTAAAGCCCTGACATGACCTTATTTTTTTATGAGAAAAGAATTTTTGTATTTGTTTTTAATGTTGGCAATCACAGCCTGCAATCAGAAGAGCGACAAGAAAAAAACGGCAGGTATTGCTGCTGATAGCGTCGCAGGTGTAAATCCTTTAAATCCTACTGATTCTGCATGTTGTAATTCCAATCTGCCAAAACGATACGGAGCGGTTACCGGAATAGAAACCCTTTCAGGAGAAGAGAAAGGGGGGCTGGCTTTACATCAGGGGATGAAATTTATTCCTGCAGGTTCTTTCAGAATGGGCGCTGCCGATGAGGAGGGAAGAAGAGATGAATACCCTGCTCACCAGGTAAAGATGGATGGATTCTGGATTGATGAAACTGAAGTTACGAATGCACAGTTTGCCGCTTTTGTAAAAGCCACGGGTTATTTGACTCAGGCAGAGCAAAAGCCGGATTGGGAAGAAATCAAAAAACAATTACCGCCCGGAACGCCTAAACCTGCTGAAGAACAATTGCAGCCTGCATCGCTCACTTTTAGTCCGCCAAAAGGAAGGGTAGACATTAATGATGTTTCTCAATGGTGGAGCTGGACGCCCGGAGCGAGCTGGAAACATCCGCAAGGTCCTAAGAGCAATATAAAAGGAAAAGAACATCTTCCAGTGACCCAGGTGTCCTGGATCGATGCTGCGGCCTACGCAAAGTGGGCGGGAAAGCGACTACCTACAGAAGCGGAATGGGAGTATGCCGCAAGAGGTGGTCTCAGAGAAAAGAAGTATCCATGGGGAGATGAAGATCTTGCTTCAGGTAAGGTTAAAGCCAATACCTGGCAGGGCGAGTTTCCTTATTCAGATAAAAAGACCGATGGCTTTTCAAATGTAGCCCCTGTTAAATCATTTCCGGCAAATGGATATGGCTTATACGATATGGCAGGAAATGTATGGGAGTGGACCGCCGATTGGTACCGGGAAGATTATTACCAAAGTCTGAAAGGAGCCATTGTAAATCCTAAAGGACCAAAAGACAGCTACGATGCAGCTGAGCCGGGAATTCCTAAGAAAATCATCAGAGGAGGTTCTTTTATGTGTCATTCCTCTTATTGCAAAGGGTATCGGGTAACTTCTAAAATGAAGTCTTCAATGGATACAGGACTGGAGAATACCGGCTTCCGGTGTGTTTCCAAATGATATTCTTTATCCAGTCCTGATGTACTGCCTAAGGCAGTTTATTGAAATCAATTACGGGATGTGTTTTTCCTGTTGATTTTCTGTGAAATGGAGTTTTAATGGGTGTAAAATCATTGAAGAAACCACAGTTTTTCAGGTAGAAAGAGGTATTGTCCGAACCTCCGGTATAATCTTTTCTGTAATTGATTCTGGCGGTTGCATCGGCTGTAAATGTAGCCGAAGTGATCTCGTGCCATCTTCCTTCCGCATCAACAGCCCATTGGTTTTTATAGTCGCCTCTGCGGGACTGATCGCCTGTTGGCGGCGAAAAATTTTCAAGGAAAGAATAAATGCCTTTTAAGTAAACGGCAGACTGAGGGCGTTCAAAACTGGCTACCAATTGCCAGTCGCCTTGCTCAAGGTCCTTAAAATAGGCTGTATAAATGGTGGTTTTTTTTGTCGGATTAGGTTTGGCATGGGTTAGGAAGGCATAGGTCTTACCGGCTTTCCAGGGATAGATCATAAAGCTTTGACCTCCGGAACCTTCATTCCCAAATTCACCGGTTCTGGTTTTGCTGCCTTTTTTCAGCAAAATAACTTTCATACTATCTGGAATCGACTTAGGGTCGTCTGTTGAAAAAGGGCTCCAGATGGAAAAAAGTACTCTGCGTTCTGTAGGTGAATTGGCTTGCATACCAAAATATCCGCCACTAAATCCATTAGCCATATAATAGGTTCCCAGCTTATCCTCTCCTTCAGGAACCATGATTTCGTTATAAAACCATTCTACTTTATTTTCTGCAGCTGCCGGAATGGTATAGTTTAAATGTACCGATGGGCCTCTTCTTCCCCAGTGAAAGTAATTTCCTTCATTGTTTTTCACATATACCGCTCCGTTATCCAGTGCCGTACCGCTGACCAGAAGATCGGATACTTCAGCGAATACCTGTCCCGTTTTACTTAAGCCTCTCAGCTCTGCTTTTACATATCCCGGTTCTTTTATTTCTACTTTGCCAAGTTGAATGACAGCAGAGCCAAGGTTATTTATTTCTTTCGTCAGGGTTTTGCCAGCTACTGTCAGACTAATTCTGCTGTTTCCTTCAGGAACACTCAACCGAAGCGATAACGTGGCATCTCCTGCTTTTTCTGTACGAAAGTAAATGGCAATGACATCGGAGGTATTACTCCAGTTGATCAGGCCTTCATTGTTGATTCTTGCTTTGCCATTTTTTTCTACATAACCATTGCCTCCAAGAGGGATAGTGATGGTTGCAGGCTCGGTTTCAGCACTGCTTCCGGCAAAGGATGCCGGAAGGAGCAGTAGCTGAAAAGCAAGAAGTAAAAAGATTAATTTTTTAATTTTCATTTGTGTGTTTGTGGTTTGTGTATTGATTGTTTGATGAAATTAGGAAAAGGAAGTCTAAAATGCGGATCAAAATTCAGTCAAACGTTTGCGCTAGGGATTTGGCTAAAATATAATTACGTTAGATATGGCAACACAATCTAAACACACAAATGAAAAAACTTTTTACATCATTATCATTATTACTGACCTCAGTAGCGGCTATGAGCCAGCAGCTGCCTGCTGAGCTACAGACTCCTGAAGTGGTTTCTGTAAACCGGATGCCGATGAGGGCTTCGGCATTTGCTTTTGAAAGCAAGGCGCTTGCCGGCAAACGGGAAAAGGAGAAATCCGGATACTTCCTCACTCTAAATGGACAATGGAAATTTAATTGGGTTCAGGATCCCCGTAAACGCCCGGAGGAATTCTATAAAACAACTTTTGACGATACCAAATGGGATAATTTTAAAGTCCCGGCCAACTGGGAAACCAATGGTTATGGTTTACCGATTTACGTCAATCAACCTTATGAATTTGCAGGACGTAAAAACACAGGAGGAAGGATGAATCCTCCTTTTGATATTCCTGAGGATAATAACCCGGTGGGTTCTTACCGGAAGAAATTTAATCTTCCTCAGAACTGGGACGGACGTCAGGTATTTATTCATCTTGGAGCCGTTAAATCTGCTTTTTTTATATGGGTTAATGGCAAGAAAGTGGGCTATAGTGAAGACAGTAAACTGGCCGCAGAATTTGACATCACCAAATATGTAAAAGCAGGTGAAAACCTCGTTGCGCTTCAGGTTTATCGTTGGAGCGATGGAAGCTATCTTGAATGTCAGGACATGTGGAGGATCTCGGGAATTGAGCGGGATGTTTACCTTTACTCCACTCCAAAGTTGGATGTAAGAGATTTTAAGGCGATTGCTACACTCGATAAATCTTATAGGAACGGATTACTGTCTTTAGAGGCAGAGATCAATAATTACAGAATGGATAAAAGAACCAATCACAGTAAACCAGATACTTTTGCGCTGGAGCTGGAATTGATCGATCCTAAAGGAAAGTCCGTTTATAAGGAGGAAACAAAAGGAACGAAAACAGTGCTTGGCAATTACAAGAGTCAGGTGAAGTTTAATACTGAAGTTGAAAATGTTGCCGCATGGACTGCAGAAACTCCCAATCTGTATACCTTGTTGATCACACTGAAAAATAAAAAAGGAGAAGTGCTGGAGGTGATTCCTCAAAGAATTGGCTTCCGTACCGTTGAATTGGTTAACAACAATTTTCTTGTCAACGGAAAGAGGGTATTTTTTAAAGGGGTAAACCGTCATGAGCATAATGCAACACAAGGACACACGCTAACAAGGGCAGATATGCGTAAGGACATGGAAATGATGAAAAAGCTGAATGTCAATTCAGTAAGACATTCTCATTATCCTCCTGATCCGTATTGGATGGAACTTTGTGATGAATACGGTTTGTATGTAATTGATGAAGCGAACATTGAATCTCATGGTCGTTATTATGATCTTGCTTACACTTTTGGTAACGACTACCAATGGAGAATTCCTCACCTGGAGCGGATTCAAAGAATGTACGAGCGTGATAAGAATTATCCTTCGGTAGTGACCTGGTCATTAGGAAATGAGGCCGGTAACGGAAGGAATTTTTATGAAGCTTACGACTGGCTAAAGTCAAAAGACATCCGCCCGGTACAATACGAACGTGCAGAAGAAGATTATAATACAGATATGATTGTTCCTCAGTACCCTGATCCAAACTGGTTGAAAGAGTATGCAAACAGCAAGCCTGATCGTCCGTTGATCATGAGTGAATTTGCACACATTATGGGAAACAGTTTAGGTAATTTTAAAGAATACTGGGATGTGATTGAGAGCCAGCCTAATCTGCAGGGTGGTTATATCTGGGAATGGATTGATCAGGCAATTGATACGGTAAAGAATGGCAAGCGCATCAACGCTTATGGTGGAGATTTTCCTTTGAGCGGTCCGGTAAATGAAGATTTTAGCGACAATAACTTTAGTGTTAAAGGAGTGGTGACGAATTATCGTGGAATGACCCCAATGGCAGTGGAGGTGAAAAAGATCTACCAGTATATCAAAACGAAATACGAGGGGAACAATACGATCAAAGTGAACAACTCTTATTTCTTTAAAAACCTGGACAATGTGAAACTGAATTGGGTGCTTTTAGAAAATGGGAAGGTTGTAGAGAAAGGAACCCAGAATCTTCCGGCAATTGAACCTAGAACAGAAAAAGAATTGAGCCTTTCTATCAGGACAAAAGCTAAAAGCGGAGCAGAATATTTTCTGAATGTATATTATGACCTGAAAGTAGCGGAACCCTTTCTTCCTGCGGGATACACCATTTCTACTGAGCAATTTGTATGGAATGGCGCTCCAAAGCCATTTACATTTGCTGCGGGAAAAGGAAAATTAAACCTGGAAAAACCGGCAGAAAAGGCCATTGTTCAAGGTCCGGACTTTTCTATAACCTTTGATTTAGAAAAAGGACTAATGACTGGTTATACCTTAAAAGGAAATCAGCTGTTAGCTGAAGGACCGCAGCCTGGGTTCTGGCGTGCGCCTACAGATAATGATATTGGTGCAGGATTTAACAGTAGCTTGAGGAAATGGAGAAATGCCTATTCAGAAGGAAAACTGATTGCTGCTGATGTACAAGCTACGGCTTCAGGTGAGGTAATTGCTACTTTTAAAAAGGAGTTAATTGCGGGAGAAGCGACGATAGAGCAAACCTTTACCATCAGACCTGACGGTATTGTAAAAGTCGATAACCGTTTTACAGCCAATAAAGGGAAATACCCGTTGATACAACGTATCGGAAATGATTTACAGCTAAATGCTTCATTGAGTAAAATCAATTTCTATGGCCGTGGCCCCGGCGAAAATTACTGGGACCGTAAAACGGCATCTTTTGTTGGATTATATAATCAAACCGTAGACGAGCAGTATTTCCCATATGCACGTCCTCAGGAGAGCGGAAACAAAACGGATGTTCGCTGGGTGAATTTCACCGACAAGAAAGGTAAAGGATTAAGCTTTGAAATGGCAGATAGTTTATTGAATTTCTCAGCGCTTCCGTATAGCGTAGATGATTTAGACCCTGAAGTGGAGAAAAAACAATACCATTCTGGTGAGCTGGTAAAAAGAAATCAGATCTATATGCACCTGGATCTTATTCAGAGTGGAGTGCAGGGTATGGATAGCTGGGGGGCTATGCCATTAAAGCAATATAGAGTACCTTTTGCTACACATCAGTATTCTTACTGGATAAAACCAATTAAGTAAGACCCTGTCTATAATAAAAAAGCGGGCTTTGGATTATTATTCCGGAGCCCGTTTTTTTATAGCTGTTTTTAATTTTTAACCACTTGTTTTATAGCAGGTTAAAATCACTGCGCAAACGTTTGCGCCCTAGATGAAAGTCCCAACAATAGCCATTACCAATGCGATAATCAGCGCGGGAGTGAAGCCTTTTACTTCAAAATCATCAAAAAACTTATCGGCTAATTTGATCATAAGTGCAGTAACGATCAAATGAACGATAAAAGAGATAAGTCCTAGTGTTACTACATTCATTGGAAATCTGATTAGCATTCCCAGAGTGGCATTTAGCAAACCGATTACCAGCGCAACCAGAATCGCTGTCCCGTAACTTTTAATTTTAACACTTGGTAATACATAGGCCATTCCAAGAAGGATTCCTGCGTTGATGAGTAAGGTAATGATAAAGTTCATATTGTTTTTTATTTAAACTTCCTACAATTCAAAAATCAATCCAGAATTTGATTTGTGGGATAATGGAATGAAATATAAAAAATTAACTTTCAATTGTAGTAAATCTTGTTTATCTTACGTTTAGTATGTTATACTAAATTAATAATCATCCCTATGAAAAACGCCTGTTTATTATCATTTTTTGTTCTGATCTTTTTTTCTTCCTGTCAACAGAAAGTAATGACTACAAAAGAACCTAACGCTGCCGAGTCCTTTATGCCTATGCAGATTGGAAACTCCTGGAAAATGGGAGATCATACTTATACCGAAATTCAGGATACCCTGAGGATCGATAATAAGTTGTATTATAAATTCTATTCCTTAGTTGGAGGAGATGCAACAGATATCAAGTATCTGAGAGTAGATGAAAACAACGAGTTGCAGCAAGCTTATCCGGATCAGGTTAAGCGGATTTATACCCATGCTAAATTCAACGCGAACCTCAATGATGAATTTTATACCCTTGGGGATAAATCAGAGAATGATTATAAGGTAAAAGTGGTCGAAAAAACCGATAAGAAAATGACTTTTGAATTCGATATGGTTTATCATCCTAACCTAAAAGGCAATACGCATAAAATCAGCTACATCAAAGGAGTTGGTCTGGATGAAGACTGGAAAAGTATAAAGATCGATGGCAAGACGGTTAAGTAACTTTTGCTGTTCTTAAATATTTAGAGAAGCGTAAAGGGAAAAACCGCTTTAACCAAACCCCTTTCACTTCTTTTCCGCCGATATATACCTCTTCTTTACGAAGCCTGATGGCATTGACAATCAGACTGGCACATTGGTCTGCTGACATTCCATTTTCCTGCGCGCTATCCATCGTTCCCTGCGGAGTACCGGTAGAGGTCAATGCATTGAGTGTAACCTTAGTTTTGATAAAACCGGGGCAAACTATGGTGATGTGGATGCCCTGATCAAAGAGTTCAGAACGTAAGGAGTCAAAGTAACCATGTAAAGCATGTTTAGAAGCTGCATAAGCAGAGCGTAGCTTTGTTCCGAACTTCCCTACCAAACTGCTGACGCAGACGATTTGCCCACCGCCATTTGCGATCATTGTCGGCAATACTGCTTTACTCAATACTACCGTGCCCCAGAAATTTACATTCATCAGGCGTTGCTCTATCGCCAGGTCTGTTTCTAAAGCGAGACCACGCTGACTGATTCCTCCGCTATTGATCAGGAGATCAATTTTACCAAAGATCCGGATGGCCTCTTCCGCTTTATCTGCCAATCCGGTTGTATTTTCCAGATCTAAAGACAATACATGAACGTGAATTTTATTTTTACATCCGCCCTTTACCCTGAACAATTCATCCCGATTCCGGGAAGAGATGATTAATTTCGCACCCAGTTCACTATAAGCATATACCAAGGCTTCTCCGATACCGGATGAGGCTCCGGTAATCCAAATAACTTTATCTTTCATTGTATGGTCATTAATGGTGGTCTTCCGGTATCAGAAACAATTCAGAAGCAATATGGTCTGCAAAAAGTTTCCCATCCAGGGTCAAAGTTAGGTGTTCCTTATCATTCATCAGCCATTTCCTTTCGATAAAAGGTTTGATGTTTTTAAGGATGTCTGTCAGAAATATTTTGCCAAAGTCAACCTCAATTTTATTCAGGCTTGTTCCCCACATGGTTCTCAAAGAAGTCATGATGTATTCATTGAAACGATCGTAGTGGTCAAGTGTTTCTATGGTTTCCGGCAAGCGACCTTCTCTGATATCGCTGAGGTAGGCTGCATTATTTGCAATGTTCAGGTATCGTGTTTGTCCGTCGAAACCATGTGCCGAAGGACCGATCCCGATGTATGGAATGCCACGCCAGTAATTGGTATTATGGACGGCATATTTTCCCGGTTTGCTATAGTTGGAAATCTCGTAATGTTCATATCCCGATTTTCCAAGTTGTTCGATGAGTGAGATGAACTGGTCTGCACTTTGCTCGTCGTTAACGGGCACCTGTTTACCTCTTTTTATCGCACTCGCAAGCGCTGTCCGAGGCTCTACGGTCAGGGAATAAGCTGAAATATGTGGGGTTTGAAACTCAATTGCTTTATTGATATTGCTCAGCCATTTCTGATCAGTCAGCATAGGATATCCGTAGATGAGGTCGATGCTTAGGTTCTCAAATCCGGCATCCTGACTTCTTTTGATACAGTTTTCGGCTTCGCCGGAATGGTGTGCCCGGTTCATCCAGATCAGGTCTTCGTCAAAAAAAGACTGGATTCCGATACTGAAGCGGTTGACAGGCAATTGCTTTAATTCTTTAATCTTCTTAGCGTCCAGGTCGTCCGGGTTGGCTTCAATGGTGATTTCCGCATCAGAGGAAATAGAGAAATGCCTGGTCAGCGTATTGAAAATCTTTTCAAAACCCGTGGAAGGCAGAATAGAAGGAGTGCCTCCACCAAAGTAGATGCTACCCACCTGTTGATCTGAAATTCTATCTTTTTTCCGGATAATTTCTGTGCAAATGGCATCAGTCATCTCCTCCATATACTTTAAAGAGGTACTGAAATGGAAATCGCAATAGGTGCAGGCTTTTTTGCAGAATGGGATGTGGATATAGATACCGGACATCCGGCAAAGATAAGTGCAATTCTACAGTTTTGAATATTTATCCGATTTTAGGGTCTTTATGTTGATTATCGGGAGTATACTTTGCCATCCAGATGGTTGCATTGCCACAGTTGGGATCATTAACCTGGTGATTTAATAAGGTAAAGTTATGGTTTGTTAAAAGTTGGGTATATTCTTTTGTACTCAATGAAGCGTGGAATAGTTTTTCTCCGCCGATCAGTCCCCAGGCTTCACCATGCTCTGTCCCAGAAGTGAATAGCAAAATTCCATTGGGCTGGAGGTGATTGCTGAAAACTTTAAACATTGCCGGTTGATCTTCACCAGGTAAATGAAAGAAGCTATGCCAGGCAATAATTGCATCAAACTTATTGCCTAATGAAAGCTGGCGCATGTCGGCCTGGATAAAGACTGTGGATGGGAAATTTTTCCTGGCCAGGTTCAGTATTTTTTGACTGGCATCCACCCCCGTAACATTTAGGTTTTGTCTGGTCAGGTAATCTAAGATTGGTTGCCCTGTTCCGCAGCCAAGATCTAAAATCCGGGCATTCCTGTTTAGAAGAGCGATTACCTGATCAAGATAAGGCTTCTCTATCAAGCCCCTATCCCGGTTTTCAGCAAACCAATCAGAGACCTCGTTGTAGACCTCAAAGGCATTTTTGCGATTATCCTTTTTCATTTTCTTCTCTTGACTGATTCCTTTTCAGCAAATCGAACAGTGTCTCAATTCCAGTTGTTTAGACCTTCCGAATTTGTACTTATAAAGGTAGGTTATTCCAGCAATAAGGATTTGGTTTTTATGTATTTAATGCTACTTTTGAAGTTCACAAAATTTTATTCGGTTAGGCAGGTAAATCAATTATTAATCAGATAATTGAGCTGTTTTGTGCAAATAACAAAATCTGTTTTTAAAGTTCAATTTGTAGCGGGGGCGAAAATGTTGACTTACAGCTTACTATCAGATTTAGAATTAACAGCGCTTCTGAAAGAGGGGGATGCTGCCGCTTACACAGTGGTTTATAACCGATATTTTAATGAATTATACATCCATGCATATGCTAGGTTAAGGGATAAAGAGGAAGCCCAGGATGTGGTGCATGAATTGTTTGCCACACTTTGGAATAAGCGCGCTGAGCTAATGTTTAAGTCCAGTTTACCAGCCTACCTCTACACAGCAGTCCGCAATAGAATACTGGATGTTATTGCTCATCAGCAGGTGGAATCCCGGTACGTTACTTCCTTACAACATTTTATCGAGGAAGGCTATTGTATCACTGATCATCAGGTACGTGAGCGACAGCTTGCAGCACTTATTGAAAAAGGAATTTCAGAATTACCTCCTAAAATGAGAGCAATCTTTGAACTCAGCCGGAAACATGCCATGAGCCATAAAGAGATTGCAGAACAATTAAACTTATCAGAGCAGACAGTGAGAACACAAGTTAAAAATGCATTGAGAATATTGCGTTTAAAGCTTGGATTGATGCTTTTTCTAAGTCTGTGAGTTTATTGTTAAAAATATATTAATTTTTTCTACCCCATTCCCCTATAGCTCCCCGTCTATAATTAAAAGGGGGAATATTCTCTTTTCAATATATGCGAAATAAGGAAGCAAAGGAATTACTGATTAAATACAAAGAGAGGACCTGTTCGGAAGAAGAGCGGGTGCTGTTGGAAAGCTGGTACCTGAATTACGAGGATGAGCTTTCAGATTTAAGCCCCGAAGTATTAGCGGAGGCAAAGGCTAAAGTATGGGCAGCCTTGCCTGTTCATCAGGCCCGCCGGCCAGCCATACGTTTATGGACCCGGGTTGCCGCGGCGGCTTCCGTTGTTGTTTGTCTGGCGATAGGCTGGTGGTTCTTCCAAAACCATAAAGAAGTAAGGCCGATGGCCAGTAAAGAAGTGGCAGCCAGAATATTGGCGGGAGGAAATAAAGCGGTTCTGACTCTTGCCGATGGATCGGAAATTTCTCTGAATGATGTCGCAAATGGGGAGCTGGCCAGCCAGCAGGGAATTGTGATTACTAAAAATAAAGATGGCCAGTTGGAGTATCGTGTTGATACAGGCAATGGAGTTGCAATGAAAGGGGAACATTTCAATACCATCAGCACACCTGCAGGAGGTCAATATCAGGTGATCCTGCCGGATGGGACTAAGGTATGGCTGAATGCAGCATCCTCTTTAAAATATCCAACTGTTTTTGGCAGCCAGGAGCGAAAAATAACCCTTAAAGGAGAAGGGTATTTTGAGGTGGCACATGATCAGACCAGGCCATTTAAAGTTCAGTCAAACAACCAGACAGTGGAGGTCTTAGGAACCCACTTTAACATTAGTGCTTATGAAAACGATGGTGTGATCAAAACAACACTCCTTAGCGGAAAAGTACAGGTAATGACGCCACATACTAAAGCAGCGACTGTACTTAAACCAGGAGAACAGTCAGTATTAGAAGATAATTCCTTAAAGGTATCTGAAGTTATGACCGAAGATGAGATTGCCTGGAAGAACAATTCCTTTGTTTTTAACAACGAAAAGCTGGGCAGTATCATGAGAAAAATAGCCAGGTGGTATGATGTGGAAGTTATATGTCCACCCGATCTGGCCGAATCGGTCTTTGTAGGTTCGGGGTCAAGAAGTAAAAGCCTTGGCTGGACGCTTGAAAAGCTGGAATCAACAGGGACAGTTCATTTTAAGGTTGAAGGAAGGAGGGTCACTGTGATGCCATAAACTTCTACCTCTCCCATCTTTTTCCGTAACAATATTAGAGCCAGGAGCGGTTGCAACGCCCCTGGTCTGTGAACTCTTTTGGAGTAATTGTTCGGGTAAAGATGTTAAATAAATCGACTTATAAACATTGGAACCTAAACCCAAACTAAACAAATGTATGAATTTTTACAGGACATTTAAATATGGCAGATCCGGCCGTATTTATGCCAGGATACTATTGAAATTGAAGCTAACTTTTATACTATTGACCACTGTGATTCTGCAGGTTAGCGCAACCGGCTATGCCCAGGTCACACTAAAGGAAAGTGCCACTCCATTGGAGAAGGTAATTCAAAAAATAAGAAGGCAAAGCGGGTATGATTTCTTTTATAATGCAGGGATGTTGATTAAGGCCAGACCGGTTACCATCAATATCAGAAATGCGGAAGTAGAAGAGGTGCTTGAGCTTTGTTTCAAAGATCAGCCATTCACCTATAAGATAGAACAAAAGACCATAGTCATCAGATACCTTGATGTTGTGGAATTGCAGAATCGTGCAATCATTGTCAGAGGGAGAATTATTGATGAAACAGGGAAACCTATTCCCGGAGCATCGATCAGGTATGCAGGAACTGCAACTGAACGGGGGCAAACTGTAAGCAGCGACGAGAATGGACAGTTCCGGATCGTGGTGCCTTCAGAGAAGACTGTATTGTTGATCTCTTTTGTCGGCTATAAAACGCAGGAAGTTAAACTCAGACCTGGTCAGCCTCCTCTTACGATAAAAATGGAGCAGGCGGAAAATAAAATGAACGAAGTAGTGATCAGTACCGGAATTTTTCGCAAAACTGATAAGAGTTTTACAGGAGCCTCTACAACAGTTACCGCAAAAGAACTTCAGCAATTTGGCAACAGGAACCTGATTACCTCTTTACGTAATATTGATCCTTCATTTAACCTGATTGAGAGTAATATGTTTGGAAATAATCCGAACAGGATGCCTGAGATTCAGATTCGCGGGAATTCCAGTATTCCAAATGTAAACCAGCTGGAAGATCAGACAAAGGTAGGGTTGAATACACCCCTGATCATTCTTGACGGATTTCAGTCTACCGTACAAAAAATGCTGGATATCAATGAAAATGAGGTGGAGTCCATTACCATCCTCAAAGATGCTTCGGCAACGGCCATTTATGGTTCACGTGGTTCAAATGGCGTAGTTGTAATTACGACTAAAGCGCCCAGACCGGGGAAACTCAGGATTACCTATCGGGGAGATGTGTCCGTAGAAGCACCTGATCTGAGTGCCTATCAGCTTTTAAATGGGAGGGATAAATTAGAGCTTGAACGTAGGGCTGGTTATTTTGACCATACGACGAGTGGTAATGGAGAAAGTGACCGGGCAGAAGATGTTATCCGACTTCAGCGTTATTATAACTACCTGCTTAATGAGGTTAATAGTGGCGTAAATACGGATTGGTTGTCTATGCCAACCCGTACCTCTGTTGGACAAAAACATAACTTGCGTCTGGAAGGCGGGGATACGAAGTTTCGGTATGCTGCCTCAGCTCAGTACAATGATGTGGAAGGGGTAATGAAGGGATCAAACCGCAAGACATTTAATGGCGCAATCACTTTGTCTTACCTGCTTGAAAATGTGAAATTCAGGAATAACCTTCAGATTGCAGATGGAAATTCTGCGGAATCGCCTTATGGAAAGTTCAGCGATTTTGTAAAAATGAATCCTTACTGGAGACCATATGACAGTGATGGCAATGTAATTAAAGAACTGGGCTATCCCGGGAGCCTGGATTATACCGGATACTGGAGGAATTTGCCTGTTAATCCCTTATACGATGCCACCCTGAATACTTTCGATAAGAGCTCCCGATCTGAAATTACAAACAATACTTCTGTGGAATGGACGATTATGAAAGATATTCTTTTCCGGGCACAGCTTGGGTTATCTAAAAGAGTAGAACAAACTGATCGGTTCCGGCCGGCAGACCATACTGCTTTTACCAATTATGCGATTGAAGACTTCTTTCGCAGAGGGGATTACAAGTATGGAATCTCAAATGCGTTTGCTTATGATGGCTCTCTCAACTTGTCATATACAAAAGTTTTTGGAGAAAAACATACCGTATTTGCCGGTGCAGACTACAATATGCGTCAGGATAAGGGCTCAGCCTATAATTTCCTTACTGAAGGATATAGTAATGCAGATCTGGATTTTATGTCTACAGGGCTTCAGTATGAGAAAAACGGAAAACCTTCTGGTTATGAGTCATTATCCCGTGCAATCGGCCTTACCGGTAACCTGAACTATATTTATGACAACCGTTACTTTGCCGATGTGTCCATGCGTATAGATGGTTCATCTCAGTTTGGAACGAGTAAGAGATTTGCTCCGTTTTGGTCCACAGGTATCGGCTGGAACATCCATAATGAAGCCTTTTTTAAAGGAAGTAAAGTTGTAAACCGATTGAAGTTACGCGGATCTGCAGGGATTACCGGTTCACAGAATTTTAGCGCTTACCAGTCTCTTTCTACTTATCAGTACTATACTGATGACCGCTATTTCAATTGGAATGGCGCTTATCTTTTAGGTTTGGGAAATAAAGATCTTCAATGGCAACAGGCCATGAAGTACAATATTGGGGTAGATGCAGAATTTTTAAACAGCAGGTTGAGGTTGACTGGAGATTACTATATAGAAAATACCAACGACCTGATCTCCTCTGTAAACCTTCCGGCCTCTAACGGTTTTGATAGCTATATCGCAAATATTGGCCGGATGAGAAATAAGGGGTTTGAAATCAAAGCCACCGGTTATGTGATGAGCCGCCCTCAACAAGGCTTCTTTTGGAGTGTCAGTGCTGCTTTGATTCAAAACAGGAATAAGGTTCTGGAGACTTCGCAGGCAATGAAAGACGCCCAGCGGAAACTCCAGAATGATACAGGAGCACCGCAGACATTATATGTGGAAGGTTATTCCAGTAATGCCATCTGGGTGGTACCTTCATTGGGAATAGATCCGAGTACGGGAAAAGAATTATACCTGGGAAAAGATGGACTCCCAACTTATGTGTGGAGAGGAAAAGATGTAGTAGCTGTTGGATCAACGGATCCAAAATACAGAGGTAACTTCAGTACCATGGTCCGTTATAAGTCGCTATCCATGAACGCAGTATTTGGATACCGTTTCGGAGGACAGCAATATAATCAGACCTTGATTGATAAAGTAGAAACGACCAGCTATAAATACAATGTAGACCAAAGGGTTTATGACAGCCGTTGGCAACAGCCCGGAGATCAGGCCGCATTTAAAGGCCTGTTAGTGAACTCTCCGACTTTCAAAACCTCCCGTTTTGTACAGGACGAGAATACCATTACCTGTCAGAATATCAATCTTCAGTATGACCTGAGGTCAAAATATCTGCTGAAAAATATGGGGATGGAAGCATTGTCTTTCTCAGCAAGCATGGCTGATGCTTTTTATATATCCACAGTGAGACAGGAACGGGGAACATCTTATCCTTTCTCCAGACAATTTTCTCTGAGTATTAACGCGACATTCTAAATTATTGAGATGAAAAATATTAAACAAACCTTATTGGTCCTGGTGGCAGTACTTTCTTTGATCTCCTGTAAGAAGTTTCTTACGGTAAATCCAAAGACAGAGATGCCTCAGGATAAACTCTTCAGTACAGAAGGAGGGTTTAAAGATGCGTTAACCGGCGCATACATTCAAATGAATGACAAAAATGCTTATGGTTTTGCTATGACTATGGGGACTGTAGAGAACCTGGCGTCGAGTTGGGATGTAGTTGCAAATACCGCTGAACAAAGAATCGGACTTTTTAATTTTGATGATGAAATTGTTCGGAACCGGCTTTCTGATATTTTTAAAATGGAGTACAAGGTCATTGCCAGTGTGAATGCGATTCTTGCTCAGATTGATCAGAAAAAAAGTGTTTTCAAAACCAGTGGGATGTACGAAACGATAAAGTCAGAATGTCTGACTATCCGTGCGTATTGCCATATGGATATGCTGCGGTTGTTCGGCCCATCACCTGCAAACGTGAACGTTGGGAATATGCTTCCCTATGTGAAAGTGTTATCTAATGTGCCTAATCCAGGCCTTCCTTATGAGACTTTCAAAACGGCATTGCTGCAGGATCTTGCCGAAGCAGAAGCTTTGGTGAAAGACATAGACCCGATTACTCAGTATTCTCTTGATGAACTTAGAAAACCAGGGCCACAGAATGCTTTTAATCCCACAGATACCTATATGGCTTTCCGCTACCTGAGGTTGAACTATTATGCGATAAAAGCATTGCAGGCCCGTGCATATTTATGGTTTAATGATAAATCCAGGGCATATGAATCAGCAAAAGTGGTGATTGAAGCTAAAAATAAAGATGGGAAACCTAAATTCAGACTGGGTACAGCTGCTGATATGAGCGCTAAAGATTACCTGTTGACTTGTGAGCATATTTTTGGTTTATATGACTTTAAACTATATACCAAATACATGGAAAACTTTGCCAATGGGAATTTAAAAAAAGGAAGCTCCGCGACAACCATTAATGGCCAGTTATATGGAAATACGGGTACTGATATTCGTGAAGCCAACTTATGGCAATTGGTTGTACAAGCCAATTCCGCAAAGACTTATGTATTGAGAAAATACCAGGTGCCGGAAAAACAAGACATCTATCAACCGGATCTGAAACAAATTCCGATGCTCAGGATTAGCGAGCTTTATCTGATCGGCATGGAGAGCGCCTCTGCCGGCGAAGCAGCTGCATTATGGAATACCTTCCGTATCTCAAGAAACCTTCCTCCGGCTCCTTTTCCAGCAGACCCACTTCAGCTTGAGCTGGCGCTGTTGAAGGAATACAGGAAAGAGTTTTATGGGGAAGGTCAAGGCTTCTTTGCTTATAAAAGACTGAATGCACCCAAAACAAGTTTTCTTTTTGCTCCATCGGCTGCAACAATCAATTACCTATTGCCTTTACCAGCAACTGAAAGCGTTAATTTTTAATCTATCGAGAAATGAACAGACTAATATATTTAGCCATAATGATGATTCTTTTTACCACCATAGGCTGTAAAAAGGATCAGTATTACCTCTATAACGATGTTGCAAGATTGCAGTTCGGGCCGGATGTGTCCCGGATTTATAAAAGTGATTACAATCTTGCCGATACCTTGAAGACCTCAACTTTTTATTATGAAAGCGATCAGGTACTGCTGGATACGGTATGGTTTGATATTTATGCAATTGGTGGGCCAACTGTTGCGGATAGACCCTTCAAACTGGAGCAGGATTTACTTGCCGGAGCTGATAATGCGGTGGCTGGGACGCATTATAAATCTTTTGATGATCCGGCCATCTTAAAAAACTATGTAATCAAAGCGGGGGAGGTCCATGCTTTCGTTCCCGTGATTCTGATGAGAGACCCTTCTTTAAAAACAAGGACCGTAACCCTCAAATTCAATATAGTAGCAAACGATCAGTTTCAGTTGGGGGAGACCAGTAATTTATGGAGAAAAGTTGTTTTTACTGACCGCTTAAGTCAGCCGATTATTTGGAATGCTACGATATCCAGATATTATCTGGGCGACTATAGTGTGGTTAAACATGCCTTCATGATTGAAACTACCGGTCAGAAATTTGATCAGGCATTCATTACCAAGATCTATTCTGAATTTGCCCCTATGAGTTATTGGGTGGGTGTTCTTAAAACCAATCTTATAGACTACAATAAACTGCATCCGAATGATCCCTTGAAAGATGAATTCGGCCAATTGGTCATCTTCCCATAATTAAACAGTTATAAAAATGAAAAATAGAAATTACCTGATTTTCTTGCTCTTAACGGTAATGATAACCTCTTGTAAGAAGGATAAAATTAACGATTATCAGCCTAATGAAATCATTACTATAAAGGGCATTGAGGAGCGCTACACTAAAATGTCTCTTGCCGATAAGATTACTCTGGATCCTGAAGTGAGTTCAACAGACCCCAAGGCGGAATTTGAATACATGTGGGGAATATATGAAACCAATGTACAGGGATATGCCCCCAAATTAGATACGATTGCCAGAACCAAAGCGATAAATTACCTGATTAAGCAGGATGCAAAAGGTTGGGTATTGGTTTTTCGTGCAACCAATAAGAACACTGGTTTTTCAAAGTATGTCACTTCAGACATTAACGTGACCACGCTATTTACCCGGGGATGGTATGTGATGAAAGATAATGGAAATGAAACCGATCTGGATTTATTCATGACTCCGGCATCTATTGTTCCTGAATCTAAGAGGGAGGATGTTTTTAGTTTGGTGAATGGACGGAAACTACCGGGAAAGGCGATGTTGATGAATTATTATACGAATTATAAATCAAACGTCGGCGGAGTTTTTGTCAATACAAAATCGCTTTTTCTGATTACGGATAAGGATGCATCTGTTGTTAATATCAATACCCTTAAGGAGATCAATGGATTCAATCAGATGTTTTATCAGGCTCCGGGAATAAAGGCGCCTGGCTTTGTTTCTGATGGGAGCCAGGCCAATTATTTTATGAATAACGGTCAGCTTTATGGGTTTTATACCATGTCTATCAATACCGGGCAGTTTGGTCAGCGTAAATTGATCGATGAATCCAATAGTCCTTATCACCTGTCGAGATACTTTTTAACTGCTCATAATTATGATCCGATTTTTTTTGATGAGGTGAGCAGTTCTTTCTTTTCTGCGGATGGATCAGGAGATGCACTCAACGCTCTGGTAGAAGATGAGGAAACAGAAATGAAAGCTACACACAATAATAAAAAGCTATTGTTTATGGGAGCAAAAAGTTTATATCCGGACTATCATGGGTATGCTGTGCTACAAGATAAAACAGATGCGGCACTTAAAATACTGACCCGGATTAACCCTGATCCTTATAGCTTTAAGCTGGTTAATGATACCCTGAAAACAACCGATAAGATTTATCATGCCAGTCGCTATGCGTTAATCGACACGGATGAGAACGTTATCTACTTTGTAGTTGGTAATCAGGTCTGGTCACGCAATCTTTCGAATAAATTCGAGCAGTTACAGTATACCATTCCTGCCGGAGAAGAAATCACCTTTATGCGGCATCGCAGGAATCCTCCTTTTGGTTCTTTATCAGAGCAGGAGAAACCGTATGAATACAACCTGATCATGATTGGTACTAAAACCGGAGGAAACTATACTGTCCGCATGTTTAAGAAAACGTCCGGAAATTTGTTGCCGGAACCATTGATTACACTTAAAGGGAAAGGTAGCGTAGGGGATGTGATGTACATGGCGCCGTCAATGGGCACTGATACTTATCCCAATACTTATTAACACAATCAACCAAATTACACATAGAAATGATGAACATTAAAAAATTATGTAGTATCGCTTTGTTGTCTTTGACAACAGGCGCTGCATTTGCTCAATTGCCGGTAGAGGTAACCGGAGTACTAAAAAAGAAGAAAATGACCCCTGTAAAGCTTTTTAAGGTTGTGGAGGGGAAAACCGTAGAGATGGGGAGCTCAAGTCCGGGTAATCAGGGGAAATTTGGATTTATTTTTTATCCGGAGTATGAAGGTCTGTATGTGATCGGAACCGGAAATGATAAAAGCCAGAACGACAATTATAAATTCTATTTTAAGGGAGGTGAACGGCTTTCTTTTTCCATTCTTGATTCCAGCTATGTACTTACCGGCAAGCTGAACTCTAAAGAAAATACAGTATTGACACAATGGCATGATCTTGTTTTTCCGTTAGAGCTTAAAGCCATTAATTTTATGAAAGTGCAAAGTACTTTCGTCGATTTTTTTCCACAACTGGAGGAGATCTCTGCTAAAACAAAGAATTTTTTAACCGGAAAAGCAACCGGGAATGCGCGTTTTGACAAGAACATGAAGCAACTCATGGCTTGGGATATGGCCAGCTTTGCCACGAATTTCTTAAATACACCACGTTCTGCACATCCTTCTGTTGAAGAATGGAGCTCGTATTATGATACCCTCAGGGCTGCAGATTTTGCACAGTCTACTACGCCTGTGTATAGCTATCCCTGGGGTGACCGTACCTTGTCTGGTTTGATTAGTGTAAATATGAGAAAGGATAAAGTTCCTTATGGAAAAGGTGTGGCAGGAATGAAAGGAATGTTGTCTTTTTTGCCAAATGATACCTTAAAAGGAGATGTGATCCTGAATCAGGTGTCAGGCATTAAAAGCTACAATGATTACAAAGACATGATAGATGTCTATGGTAAATATGTGATCACTAGTAGTCAGAAAAAAAGAAATATGGATATTCTTGCTCCGCTGGCTTTGTTAAAGCCAGGCGATGCTGCTTTTCAATTCTCTTATCCGGATAAAGATGGAAAGACAATCACCATGGATAATTTAAAAGGGAAAGTAGTTTTGGTAGATGTATGGGCAACCTGGTGCGGGCCATGCAAAGCAGAAATCCCCCATCTGAAAAAACTGGAAGAAGAGATGAAAGGGACAGATGTTTCTATCGTCAGTATCTCTGTAGACGAGGCGAAGGACAAAGATAAATGGTTAAAAATGATCAAAGACGATCAATTGGGAGGAACTCAGTTGTTTGCTTCCGGTTGGGGAGATCTGGCTAAGTATTATAAAATTACAGGAATTCCAAGGTTCATGGTTTTCGACAGACAAGGTAAAATTGTAACGGTGGATTCTCCGAGGCCATCAAACCCGGAGCTAAAGACCCTACTAGAAAAAACACTGGCGAAATAATTTTCATTATTGGTATTCCATTAACGCTCCAATTCACTAATCTGCTATTCTTAGATAGCCGGTTTGATGGAGATGCAGGAAGGATTATCCTTCCTGCATCCTTATCTCAAGCCTCTTTCATACTCCCGACTTTAATGAAAAATAAAAATAAATTGTACATCATTTTTATGGTGTTGGTATTGCTTATGGACCAAACTGTTTATGCTCAGCAAAATAAAATTTCCCGCTCAAATCTTAGGGCCAGGATTCCGTTCGAAAACGATAATGGTGCCATTATTTTAACGGTTAAAATCAATGGAAATCCCCGGCCTTTAAAACTATTATTTGACACTGGTGCAGACGGCATGGCGGTTAGTCAACATCTTGCAGATGAGATTGGTCTGAAAGTTTCCAGAAAACAAAAGGCCTCTGTAGTAGGAGGGAGCGTGGATATCTCTGTTTCAGAAGGAAATGTGGTACGGCTTGATTCGTTTGATTTGCCGAATCAGAGCATTGCAATCTTTAAAGAAATGGATAAGGGAGCGGACGGGATTATCGGGAACATTATTACCAGAAATTACGTTACGAAAGTTGATTTCGACAAAAAGGAGCTTTCATTATATGATTTTGATGGTTATGAATATGACCAAAATGGAACAGCAATTCCGGTGAGCTTTCCATCAGGACTTTTTATCATCCCTGGTATATTAAGCGTCACTTCCGGGCAGTCGCATCCGGCAAATTTTGTGTTTGATACCGGTGCGGCATATAGTCTGATTTGTTTTCGTCCATTTGTTAAGAAGAACCGTTTGCTGGTCAGCGGTTTTAAGCCTGAATATAACGGGAGTACGACCAGTATGGGCCTGACTACACCAACTTTTACCGGTAAAGCATTTTCTTTTTCATTTTCTGACATGCCTGCTATTAAAGATATGCCTGTTACCTTAATGGCTGGTGGTGGGCAGAGTGAAGACTGGAACCCGGGATTTGATGGTTCCATTGGTGCGAGGCTAATCAGCAGGTATAATTTCACAATTAACCTGCGTAAAAAGGAAATTCATCTGGTTGCGAATAAAAGTTATGCTTATCCTAATGATTTTGTAATAGGAGGGTATCTTTTTGGTTTTGATCACAAGGGTAATCTGTTGGTGCAAGGGGTAACCGCAGTTGAAAATCAAAATATGAGTCTTAAAAAGGGATCCAGTGTAACCACTTTGAATGGTCTTTCCCCTCAATTATTATTAAAGGAAAACAAAAGGCTGAAGGCTTTGCTAAACTTGCCGGAAGGCAGCAAGTATGTCATCGAATCTGTTCATGATGGACAAGCCTTTAAAGATGTCATCACGAAATAATCCTGATTTATATTAAAATACAATCAACTTAATTGATCAATAAATGAAAATATTTAAATTATATGGGCTGCTGTTTATAATGATAGTCAGTCTCGGATCCAATGCTCAGGAAAGTCAGTTTGTTAAGATAAACTCCTGGAAGGAACTATTTGTAAAAGCAAAAAATGAGCATAAGCTAGTGTTTGTCGATAGTTATTTTGTTGGCTGTCACCCCTGTAAAGAAATGGATGACGAAGTGTTTCCACATCAGGATGTGATACAGCTTATGAAAGAAAACTTTATCAGTGTTAAAATAGATTTTATGGTAGAGGAGCTGGGGAAAGAGTTGCAAGTAAAATATGCAGTGACTGGTTTCCCGACTTTCCTGATTTTAAATGGAGAAGGTGAGTTACTCTCCAGATTTTCAGGATATCAGGAGGCTGATGTATTTCAAAAGTTATTAAGTGAAGCAATCTTAAAGTCGAAAAAGGGGCAGATTTTAGGCGGATTTAGCCCTTCACTACAGGTGCCTTATCCCGGGTTTTATCCGGCGATGTTCAAAGGACGTCAGCCAATGAAAACAGATTCACTTACTATTTATCTGGATCAGGTTAAGGATCCTTTGATTGAACCCGCTGCAATTCCTTTTCTGGTTGCCAGAACCCTGAATAAGAAATGGGACGATTATTTCCTTAAGAATTATAATTCGTTAGAGGAGAGGTATGGTAAAGAACTGATCTGGACAAAAAGAAATTCGATCCTGAATGCTCGCCTGAAAGCACTTGGAAGTAAGAAAGATAGTGAGCGTTTTAATGTTTTTCTGAAAGAAGTCCGACCGCTTTTTTCAGAGAAAGACTGGGCTTACGCAAGAATGGATATGGCCGAGGCTTATTATTATAATCTTCATAAAGACCGTAAAGCATTCTTTAAATATGCGGCAGAAAACTATAATGATGACGACAATAAAATTCGTTATCTGTCTATGTACCTGAGCGGAACTACAGTCGATGCTGAGGAAAAGGAACTGTTCATTCAATGGATGAGAAAGGTTGTTAATAGGCATTCTTCTTATGCTGTTCTCTCGGCAGCAACCAGATTGATGTTAGCTCAGAATGATCGGCAAGCGACAAAAAAATATGCGGAATGGGGATTGGCAAAAGCCCGCTTGCTAAAAAAGGATGAAAGTTATTTCCAAAATATGCTGACAAAGGCTTCCTAGTGATAAGTTTCCTTAACAAATGATACTTGCTTAGTTTATGCTAAGGAGTTGCCGTAGGGTTGGAAGCATTTGGTTTGAGACCTCACCAATCGTTTCTAATCTTAGGGCAACCCGTTTCCAGCCCTATGCAGCTCGCTGTGATATAGTTTTTTTCTAATGGTGTTTTAAGCTTCTTTGCTGGCAAGAATGGTCGCTAAAGCTAGTTGCGGTTGGTTTTTCAGAATTGAGGTCCAGGAAGTAAAAACCTTTTAAAAATTAATGCAATAATAAACTAAATTTGCGGGAATGAAATTAAACCGCATCATCCTGCTGCTGCTGATTTTCTTTGCAACGGGTCTTCATGAGGGGTATGCCCAGGTAACTGCTGTTTCAGCAGATACATTGCCTGTAAAGCGTGTTTACCCTAAAAAAATAGTGAAGGATGCAGCGTATTATGCGCGGAAGAATTACGTGACAGATTCAATCATTACGCATACCTGGATTCTGCCAGATTCTATGATCAATAAGAATATCATCATAGATAGCATTCTGAAAGCAAATCTTTCCCGGCGCTCTGACCTTTTTAACAGGTATAAGGAAATAGGAACAGTAAAGAAAATTAGTCCTTTCCGACCCGGAAAGCCTGTACCAAAAGGAGAGATCTGGGTTCTTGGTGTATTGGCCATATTGCTGGCCATATTCTCTGCTTTGAAAATTGCTTTTTCCAAACAGCTGCAGAGTATCATCCAGTCTTTTTTTAGCAATCGTATTTTGAATAATCTGAATAAAGAGGATAACCTGTTCACTTCATGGCCCTTTCTCTTGTTATTTGTGCAGTTTGGATTTACTTTAGGCATGTTTTTTTACCTGGTTTCTCAGTATTATCATGTCACTTTTTCCAGTAGTGGATTTCAGTTTTATGTAAGTATTTCGATACTCATTGTAGTTTTGTATGTATTCAAAATTATCATTTTACGGATGTTAGGCTACCTTTTTGATGTGCAGAAGGCGGTAAATGAATATGTTTCTATATTATATTTAAGTTACTTTAATCTTTCTCTGGTGTTCATTCCATTGGTTATTGCATTTGCCTTATCTCCTTTAAGGTATGGACCTTACTATGTGGCAGCTTCTTTTGTACTTCTCGCGATTATCTTTACTTTCCAGTTTATCCGGGCAGGAATTAACATTTTATCTCATTATAGATTTTCTAAAGTCTATTTATTTTTGTACTTTTGTGCCCTCGAAATTTGCCCTATATTAATATTAATCAAGGCAATAGGATTTTAAAGCGGTAATTAGGTAAAATGCAAGAAAAGACAGAAGATAGGTTGCGTAAGGTTAAAAGTATATTAATCACCTTACCAAAACCAGAAACAGAGAAGTCTCCTTATTTTGATTTGGCAAAGAAATACAACCTGAAAATTGATTTTAGATCATTCATTCATGTTGAAGGAGTTCCAGCCAGAGACTTCAGAAAGGACAAAATCACATTAGGTGATTTTACTGCAGTAGTGTTCACCAGCAGAAATGCGGTAGATCATTTCTTCAGAATTTGCGAAGAAATGAGATATGACGTGCCTGCTGACCTGAAATATTTCTGTATTTCGGAATCTACCGCCCTGTATTTGCAAAAATACATCCAGTACAGAAAACGCAAGATTTTCTTTGGTAAGCAGACTGCAGCAGACCTTGCTGAAGTGTTGAAAAAACATGCCAATGAGAAATTCCTATACCCATGCTCTGATGTGGCAACGGAAGATACGATGAACTTCCTTCAGAAAAACGGATATGATTTTACCCCGGCTGTATTGTTCAGAACGGTGGTGTCTGACCTTTCAGATCTGGCTGAGGTGTTCTATGATGTGATTGGATTTTTTAGTCCTTCCAGCATCCAGTCCTTATTCACCAATTTCCCAGACTTCAAGCAGAACAATACTCGTATTGCTGCCTTTGGGTTAAATACGCATAAGGCTGTAAAAGATGCAGGTTTGATTGTGGATATCGCCGCACCGTCACCAGAAGCGCCCTCTATGATCATGGCAATTGAGAATTACATAAAAAAATCAAATAAGTAACATTAGATTTCTTTTTGTATCTTAAAGTTTTCATTCCGAAACTTTTTTTGAAAGTTAGTGCTTTTTAATTTTTAGTAAAAAAGGCTTTCTGATAAGGCATTGGTGTGGGAAAATGAACGGAAAACTTTGTTCATTATTGCTTTTGGTCGCATTTTTATAGTTCAATAGTTGTTTATATGAATCTTAATCTATAAAATTGCTATAAAATTGCCTGATTATATGAGGAGAAATATCTACTTTTTTGGATTTATTGCTACGATCTTATTAGCCAGCTGCGGAAAAGGCGGACAAGGAGAATTGGTTGGGGTTTACAATAAGAAGTTCAAAAACAACCGGGTTCCATTGGGAATGGTATATGTACCTCCTGGCAGGACCCTGATCGGAATGTCTGATGAAGACATTAATAATTCGCAAAGTTCTCCAAGCCGCATGACCTCCTTCAGTGCCTTTTTTATGGATCAGACGGAAATTTCCAATGCGGAATACAGGCAATTTGTAAACTGGGTAAGAGATTCTGTTGCGATCAGCAGCTTAGGCCCCAGTGGTGCAGCAGCATTTTATAAGCCGGCACCTACAGGTACTCCTACTTCAATTTCTGAACGTTATATTGACTGGAAGAAGGTTGGAAATGGCTCTAACCTATGGAGTACAAAATCTGGAGGACTTGGCACCAAGCTTACAGACATGTACTATAGTGGCGCTGATGCTTTGCCAGGCAGAAATGAAATTGATGTAAGAAAGCTGAAATATGCTTATAGCATTAACAGTTTAGATCTTGCAGCAGAGGGCAGAAATGATCCCGCTAAAAAAAGACAGGATTTTATCATAACCTATACCGATCTTCCTGACCCTGCCAAACCCAATCAATATCCTTCAGTAAATGTTTATCCTGATACCTTAGTTTGGAAAGTAGATTATTCTTATTCACAGAATGATCCGATGGTCAAAACCTATTTTAACCACCCTTCTTACGATGACTATCCGGTTGTTGGTGTGACCTGGGAACAAGCCACTGCATTTTGCGTATGGCGGACCCGTTTCTACGAATCTGTAGCTGTATCAAGAAAACAACCTCTAAATTCAAGACCCGAATACCAGTTGCCGAGTGATGCTCAATTTGAATATGCAGCAAGAGGTGGTAATGTGAAAACGAAATATCCATGGGGTGGTCCTTATGTGCGTAATACGAAAGGATGTATGCAAGCCAATTTTAAAGTCGGACGTGGTAACTATTCTGATGACGGAGGTTTGTATACGGTAAATGTAAAATCTTATTTCCCGAACGATTACGGCTTATACAATATGGCTGGTAATGTGGCCGAATGGACAGTTACTGCCTACAATCAATCAGCAGCTCCATTACTGCTTGATTTTAACCCGAACTTTACTTACGTAGCAAAATCTTCAGACAGCAAATACCTGAAACGTAAAGTAGTGAGAGGGGGGTCCTGGAAGGACATCGGATTTTTCCTTCAAAATGCTGTTGGTACTTATGAGTACCAGGATCAGGCCCGGTCATATATTGGCTTCAGGTGTATCTCTGCGTACCCGGGTTCTGACATCAAGAATAGAAACTAAAAACAAACATACCACTCTTTCATCCTTAAGAAAATGGCAGCAAAACGTAAATTCGATAAGATGCACCTGGCAATATCGCTTGGTGCCAGTGTAGTCATCCTTGGCGCGCTTTTCAAAATCCTTCACTTAGGTGGGGTATGGGGCAACTACATGATCGGTGTAGGATTAGGTGTCGAAGCAATTTTATTTGCTTTAACTGGCTTTATCCAACCTGAACCTGAGCCTGAATGGGAAAGGGTGTATCCGGAATTAAGAGATGATTTTGATGGGGAATTGCCTAAATCATCGTCTAGAGCTGCTGTTCAGCCTGCTGCTTCATTTTCTTCTACAGCTGCATTGGATAAGATGTTAACGGATGCCAAGGTAGGTCCGGAACTGATTGAAAGTCTGGGTACAGGCTTACGTACTTTTGGAGATAAAGTTGCTGCAATCTCGAATGTTGCAGATGCTTCAACTGCAACGAATGAATTTACCGGTAAGCTGAAAACAGCTTCGGCAAGTTTTGATTCTTTAAATAGTGCTTTTTCGAAAGCAACTGCCCAGCTGGTTGAAATTGGAGAAAGCACAGGTGCTTCTCAGGCCTATCATTCTCAGGTGAATGCACTGGCGAAAAACCTATCTGCTTTAAATGCAGTTTACGAATTGGAATTACAGGATTCAAGTGCCCATTTAAAATCAATGAATAAATTCTATCAGAACCTTTCTCTGACCATGAATAACTTCAACGAATCTATGGAGGACTCCAAACAGTTTAAAGATGAAGTTGGTAAACTGGCTAAAAACTTGTCTTCATTAAATGCAATTTATGGCAACATGTTGTCTGCTATGAACCAGCCACGTATATAAGC
The DNA here is from genome assembly GCF_001721645.1 of Pedobacter steynii. Classification (NCBI taxonomy): domain Bacteria; kingdom Pseudomonadati; phylum Bacteroidota; class Sphingobacteriia; order Sphingobacteriales; family Sphingobacteriaceae; genus Pedobacter; species Pedobacter steynii. Next base: position 2,826,902 of record NZ_CP017141.1, read on the forward strand.
GTACTTAATTAGTTATCACTTAATCATCAGACCTAATTAATAATGGCCGCAGGAAAACAAACGACAAGGCAGAAGATGATCAATATCATGTATTTGGTATTGTTAGCTATGCTTGCTTTAAACGTATCAGATACTATTCTTAATGCTTTTAAGAACATCAACGACAGCTTGGTGACTTCAAAAACAAACGTCAATACCAGTATTGAACAGCTTTTTGCTGCATTTCAGAACACTAAACTTAAAGATGAGCCTGCAAGAGCCCAGCCGATATGGGAAAGTGCAAATAAGGCAAAAGCTTATGCCGATGAGCTTACAAACTACATTCAGAAGCTGAAAGATCAGTTTGCCCTTGCCGGAAAAGGAATTGACCCGGAAACAGGAGATTTAACAGAGCGTTCCAATATGGATATTGCTCAGGGAATCATGATCAATCAGAAAGAGGGGGATAAATTACAGACTAAGATCAATGAAACACGTGAGAAACTGATTGCCTTACTTAAACCTGAAGACCGTAAAGGAATTACTTTTTCTCTGGAGGCTAAGGATGCTGAAAAATCCGTAAATGGTAAGAAGAACTGGGCAGACATTAATTTTGGTGAGGGAACGCCGCTAACTGCTGCAAATACCATTTTAACTAAACTTCAATCTGATGTGAAAAATGCAGAGGCTGAAGTGGTAAAGAAATTATTTGGAAATATGGATAAAGCTTTGGTTAATCTGGATCAGTTTGATGCAGTTGCTGTGGCGCCGAGTTCATATGTTATCCAGGGACAGCCGTATACCGCGCAGGTATTTTTAACTGCAAGCGATTCCCGCTCTAATCCGGATATCTCCGTAAATTCAAACCCGCTTTCTGTAAAAGATGGTAAAGGGGTATATACCGGAAGTACCGGAAGTGTTGGTGTCTTCAAATGGGTTGGAACCATCCGTGTAAAACAAACCGATGGTAAAGTGATGGAGTATAAAACTCCTGAGCAAACCTATCAGGTGGCTAAACCATCTGCAACCGTTTCGCCGGATAAGATGAATGTGATTTATGCTGGTATTCCCAATCCTTTTTCAGTATCTGCAGCAGGTTTTCCTTTGGAAAGTGTACGTGCAAGCATGGCTGGTGGATCAATCTCAGGAGGAAATGGTAAATATACCGTTAATGTACCTGGCAGTCAGGTAGGAAAAGAGCTGAGTATCAATGTTTCGGCAACGAGTGGAGGGAAAACTTTAAACCTGGGTTCACAAACTTTCAGGGTGAAGGCTTTGCCAACACCTAAAGCGTTGGTAAAAGGCAGACCGGGTGGAAGTGTTGATCTCGAATGGTTGGAAAGTGCCGGTTTGATGGACACTCAGCTGGATGATTTCGTTTTTGATGTAAAATACAGAGTGATCAGATTCTCGGCAACATTTATCAACCCAAGATCTGACGCGGTAACGATACAAAATAGTGGTGCGGGATTCAGTGGCCAGATCAAAGGCGCTTTAAATTCTATCAAACCTGGAGCAACGGTAATCTTTAAAGACATCGTATGTGAAGGCCCTGATGGTCGTCAGAAAGTATTAGACGGGATCACATTTAGTGCAAAATAGGAGGGAACATGAAAAATATTTTAAGTATTGCGTTATTACTGTTATTGGGGATTGGTGCTTCGGCACAGGATAGTATTCCACCTGCAGTAAAACCTTTGAAAAAGACTAAGATAAAAACACCGCCCAAAGATGGTTTTTCGGCTAGAAAGGATGTGGATAGTGCGGTAATGGTACCTTATGCTGACGTCAGGGAAGAGGATGTATATTACTCAAAACGAATCTGGCGTGAAATAGACCTTAGAGATACGATTAACTCCGTGTTAAGAGCAGAAAATGCCAGGCTGATTGATGTATTAATGGAAGCAATTACCAACGAAGAACTGACCGCATATTCTTCTAAGGATACTGTTGCAGGAAAAATTCTTGAAGATAATGATTCCTTTAAAATTGCTTTAACTGCACAGGAAGCTTTGCAAAATATGCGTGGGGTAACGGAAGGAACTCCGGATGCAACTACAGGGAAAATTGCTGAGCCAAGTCTTAAGAAATTCAGACCTGATGAATTCCTGAAATTCAGGATCAAAGAAGATTGGATTTTAGATACAAAACGTTCTATTTTTGAACCCCGGATTGTAGGTCTGGCACCAATGAAAATGGTGGAAGGAAACTGGCAACCGGTATTCTGGATCTATTATGATGATGCACGGGAGCTATTGACGAAGAAGAAGTTAATGAACCCGGCTAATGATGCCTCAGTTCTGACTTTTGATGATTTCTTTGTAAGGCGTTTGTTTGCCAGCTATATCGTGAAAGAAACGAATCCAGGGAATAAAAATATTACTGATATGCTGGGCCTTACTGACCCTAAAGATCCGAGAAAATTATATGAATCGGAAAAGATTAAAAAATCTATAGCAGATTTTGAACAAAGCCTTTGGGAGTATTAATTCCCGAAAATTATTGCCATAAAAATCCGGTCTTTCTTAAAGAGAGGACCGGATTTTTTTATGTCTTATTCTTTATTAAAGTAATTGGTTAAAGCAATGACCTGCGCTTTATTGAGAACCTTCTGTAATTCGGCTTCTTCTGCCTCCCGGATTTTTTTTACGGATTTGAAATGGCGTAACAATTTGTCAGCTGTAGTTTTTCCGATACCCTCTATCTGTTCCAGCTCTGTTTTGAGTGTTCCCTGATCTCTTTTTTTTCTGTGGAAGGTGATGCCAAAACGGTGAGCTTCATCACGAAGTTGTTGTATGACTTTAAGCGTTTCTGATTTTTTGTCCAGATACAGCGGATAAGGATCTCCTGGAAAAAACAGTTCCTCCAGTCTTTTTGCAATTCCAATCACAGCAACCTTCTTGTCTATCCCCAGTTTCTTTAAGCTGGCCATAGCAGAGGATAGCTGCCCTTTTCCGCCATCAATTATGATCAACTGAGGCAAAGTCCCCTCTTCTTCCAGCATGCGCTTATATCGCCTCAAAACCGCTTCCTCCATTGTGGCAAAGTCGTTGGGGCCCTCTACTGTTTTGACATTAAAATGCCGGTAGTCCTTCTTCGAAGGTTTGGCATCTTTAAAAACTACAATTGCCGACACGGGATACTTGCCCTGGAAGTTAGAGTTGTCAAAGCATTCAATATGTTTAGGGAATTGAGTTAAGCTCAGGTCCTTTTGCATCTGCGTTAAAATGCGATCTGTTCTTAAATCTGGATTGAGTTTCTCATATTGGTTCAGCTTCTCCTTTTTAAAGAATAAGACATTTTTCTGGGATAGCTCCAGCAGGCTTTTCTTCTCTCCTAGTTTTGGAACGGTGAAGCGGATATTTTTATCCTCCAGGCTGAGCTCAAAAGGAACTACGATTTCTTTGGAGGTGCTGTTAAATTTGGTTCGGAACTCGGTAATGGCAATCGTTAATAACTCCTCATCGGTCTCATCGAGTCTTTTTTTAATCTCAATGGTCTGAGTCTGAATAATGCTGCCGTTCATGATCTTCAGGTAATTGACAAAAGCGTATCGCTCATCGGATGCAATGCTCACTACATCAATATTGGTAATGGCACTGCTGACCACAGTCGATTTGCTCTGGTATTTTTCCAATACGACTAGTTTTCTTTGGTATTGGTGGGCATATTCGAAATTCAGCTCCGCCGCTGCATCCTTTATAACCTGCTTTACATCTTTGATGACATTCCCGATCTTTCCATTCAGAATGTCTTTTATTTCTTCAATATTTTTGTCGTAATCCTCTAAACTCTGATAAGCCTGACACGGTCCTTTACAATTGCCAATCTGATATTCCAGGCACACCTTAAATTTGCCATCATTGATATTTTTTTCAGTAAGCGGCAGGTTACACGTACGAAGGGTATAGGTTTCTTTGATCAGGTCAAGAATGGTATGCATCATTCCCACAGAAGCATAGGGGCCAAAATAAGTAGAGCCGTCTTTCACTCTGTTTCTGGTCCAGAATACCCTTGGAAAAGGTTCTTTCTTAATGATAATCCAGGGATAGGTTTTATCATCTTTCAGCATGATATTATACCTGGGCTGATGTTTTTTAATGAGACTGTTTTCCAGCAGCCAGGCATCAATTTCTGTATCTACAATGGTGAAAGTAATCTTCCTGATTTTAGAAACGAGTACTTTGGTCTTGCCATTCAGCTGCTTATCCTGATTGAAATACGAGCCAACCCTGTTTCTAAGGTCTTTGGCTTTACCGATGTATATCAGGGTATCTTCCATATCCCAATACTGGTAAACACCAGGTTTATGCGGAATATCAGCTAATACCTTTTTATAATCAAAAGCACTCATTGGAATTTTTTAAAATAATTAGAAGCCTAATTTCTCGTCCAGCTCAGTTTTTTGTTCCTGTTGTTGGTACTGATTGCAATCGAATGTAATTGATACTCCATTTTTAGGCGGCTCAAAATCAGCTTTACTCATCTTCAGCTTAGGACTGGCATATACCCGTTTCATAAAACCGGCGTAAATAGGAAGGGCAGTTGTTGCCCCGTCACCTTGTGCCGTACTGGTAAAGTGGAACGCACGGTCTTCACAACCAGTCCATACGCCTGCTACCAATTGAGGGGTAATCGCCATAAACCAACCATCCGAGTTGGCATTGGTGGTCCCGGTTTTTCCACCGATAGGCCCCGTTACCCCAAATCTTCCTGCCAGTCGCCATCCTGTTCCATTGGTCACCACGCCCCGAAGCATTCTGGTCATCACATAGGCAACTTCTTCGTTCATTGCAGGAACTGGAATAGGTTTTTCACTATATAATACCACACCATTTTTATCCTCTATTTTCAAAATATAAGTAGGTTTATTCCACACTCCTTTGTTGGCAAAAACACTGTAAGCACCTACCATGTCATAAACGGAAGCATCAAAAGATCCGAGCGCAATGGATGGATATGCCGGTACTTCAGAGGTAATCCCCATTTTTTTTGCCAGGGTTGCCACTGCAGTTGGTCCCACCTGCTTCATCAGAAATGCGGCGATGTAATTTTGAGAGAGTGCCAGAGCTTTCTGCAGGGTCAGGTATCCAGGTACTGTTCCCGAAGACCTTGGCGTCCAGGGTGCACTTCCCGGAACTTCAATCGTTACCGGTTCATTCAATACACTGAAACATGGAGAATATCCGTTTTCAATTGCTACGGCATAAGTAAAAGGTTTGGCTGTGGAGCCAACCTGTCTGGTTCCCATTTTTACCTGGTCGTATTTAAAATGTTCATAATTGATCCCGCCAACCCAGGCTTTAACATATCCGGATTGAGGATCCATCGCCATCATGGCATTTCTCAACAATAATTTATAGTACTTTACAGAGTCTATAGGTTTCATTAAAGTGTCGACATTGCCTTTCCATGTAAAAATATTTAACCTGGTCGGTGTGTTGAAATCGGCCTTAATTTCTTCATTTGATTTTCCTTCCAGTTGCAATGCCTTATAACGGTCTGATCTTCTCACACCTTGCTCAATCTGCATTTCTTTGCCTTTAAAAGGATTTCGGCCTTTCCAGCTATTATTGAAAGACACCTGCAAAGTTTTCATGTATTCTTTTTGAGCCTCTTCTGCAAATACCTGCATGTCGTAGTTGATGGTGGTGGTGATTCTCAGGCCATCCCTGTCCAGGTCGTATGGTGTGCCATCCGATTTAAGAATAGAGCGGTCCTGGAAGATCTTTTTAATGTCGCTTTTTAATACTGCCCTAAAATATGGGGCAATACCATCGTTTACCGTCGCTGCACTGAAGCGCAGACCGAGTGGTTTTTCTCTTTCTTTTTCAAAATCGCTTTCTGTAAGGAAATCTGCCTTTACCATCAAACCCATAATGGTATTTCTACGGGCTAAGGAACGGTCAGGATTACGGGTGGGTGAGTATCTGGATATTCCTTTCAGAATTCCTACGAGTGTTGCTGCCTGACTTACCGATAATTTATCTGGGGTGGTATTAAAATATACCCTTGCTGCAGACTTTATACCATAGGCCTGATTTCCAAAATCAACCGTATTTAAATACATCACGATGATTTCTTCCTTGGTATAGTTACGCTCTAATTTTACCGCAATTACCCATTCCTGAAATTTTTGCAACAAACGTTTGGCGAAGTTCTTCTGACGTCCTTCTTCTGAGAAGAGGTTTAGTGCCAACTGTTGGGTGATGGTACTTCCACCTTGTTTTTTTCCGATAATGGCATATAGAAATATCGTAAATGTACGTTTGAAATCGATTCCTGAATGCTCCTTGAAACGAACGTCTTCGGTAGCGATTAAGGCATTAATGACATTCGGGGAGATTGCGGGATAAGTTACATTGGAGCGGTTCTGAACGAAATATGTGCCCAGGACTTTACCCTCTTCAGTAATAACCTCAGAAGCCTGATTACTTTTTGGATGTTCGATATCTCTGAAGGATGGGAGTTCTCCAAACAAACCAAAACCTACTGCAATGATGAAGAGAGCAAATAAAACGATTCCTGCAATTAATAATTTCCAAAGTCTATAGTTGTACTTTCTGATGTCTTCTTGCGAAAGTGGTTTGTTCATTTTTAATAGTTGTTTTTATAAAATTCCAGGTATTTATCCAGAATGTCCTTGCTGCTTAGCTTTTCGAAGTTTTCTTTGCTAATGATAAAGCTCTTATAAAGGTTAGCAGGGACCTTCATGATTTGTTTTAACTGTGGATTGATTCCCTCCGCATATGTTTTTGCGTCGTCGAAAGTACCAAAGTTTCCTACAAATATAAGCTGATCATTGTCAAATTCCTTCAATTGATGTCGCAGATTGTTCTCAGTGTAGTTCCCGCGATTAAATTGACCGATACCAAATCGTGACGAACTCAGCGTTAAAGAGGCATCAGCCACATGAACTACATAATAATAAATACTGGAAATTGCTGTACTAAAAATGCCAACTACTTTTACAGGCACTACTGGTTTTCCAGGTGTAACAGCTTTTGGTATAACTGGAGTTTCTATATTTTTTTCTGACTTAACAGGTTTATTTTCTGCAACAGGATTTTTGACGGCTACCGTTACCGGGAACTGTTGTCCAAAGAATTTAGGCTCGTTAGGATCGAAATCTATCAGGGCAATCTGTCTCTTTTTAAATTCTTCCAGATGTTGATTGATATAGGCAAGGTGTTCTTTCACCAATGGAACGATCAGTTTATCATCAGGGAAACTGGTATTGATCTTCTCAAATTCAGTAGTCAGGTTATCTACATGACTGGTCCGGCCAATCGCAATAGCTTTCAGATAGGCAAATTGTGGAGCAAGGTAGTTTTCCGGATTTGCTTTCAGAACTTCATCTACCCTTTGGATAACCGCATTAAAATCTTTTTTCTCATACAGATCAAAAAGATCATTGTACTGTTTGTTTACAGTAACTTCCATTTCCGATTGCCTTAAAGAGAATGAAGGATCCAGAATTGTTTTCGCATAGGTTGAAGAAGCATATTCTTTCAAGACCTTATTCTTAAACATTTCAGATTTTGCCGGGTCAAGTGTTTTGTTGACCAGGTACATTCCATAATAAATTGAAGCCAGGCGGTTATTGTTTGGAAAGCGGTCTAACAGAATTTGGTAGATCTCGTCAGCCTCTTTAGGGTCATTCAGTTCCTGTAGATAGAAGTTGGCCATCTCATGATAAGCATCTATGATTTTTTGATCTGAGATTGCCAGAAGTTCGGGTGTGAGCGGAACAGCAGCAGTAATGAGCTTTACTTTTGATTCGGTGTCTGGAACAGTGACAGGTAAACTATCCGGATTTGCCGCCACCTTACCATTATTGCTATAGCTTTTGTTAATATCCTGGATGGTCTCCTGAGCAGAAGACCGGATGCTTTGACGCCAGTTACTTTCCAGTTTTCTGTTGCCCCATTTCTTCTTGAAATCATTAAAACCAGTACTTAGGGCATTTGAATTTGCAAAATAGAAACTACTGCTGGCATTGGTATTTTTGGTCCGGTTATCATAGCCAGGTTGAAAAGTATTCATGGCATATGTTTCGGTTGTCTTAACGGGTTCCACAATAGGGTTTGCCAATAGGTTTATCTTTGCCGGGCGTTCCTGTTCAGGAAGTTTAGCAATGGACTGAAGGGTGTCTTCCCATGAAATTACCTCATAACGGTCAGTCAGATATTGTAGGTTTTGATTTTTTTTAAGAATCAATTCATAACCAGGGTAGGTTCTGGGTAAGGTATTAGCTGTACTGTCGTAATAAGCCTTCGCTCCTCTGTAGTCCCGGAAGTGTTTAAAATTAAGGTCCGCGATCTTTAAGTAAGACAGGCCCTTCTGATAGGCATTTTTTGTGCTGTTACGTACAGATAATTTATAATATTTTTTTGCCTGATCGTAATCGCCGTCTCTGGCATACGTTTCGGCAACCTGATAATAAACCTGGTCGTGGTAATCTTCATTTTTATCGTCCTTAAGCAGGGCGAGTAACTGATCTTGTTTGTTTATTTTTACGCCACTCATGAAAGCATTGAGCTTAATCCGGTTTAAGTTGGCATTGAAGTACATCTCAAAAGGAGCATTACTTTTTTCTACTTTTCTGTAATAAAATAATGCTTCCGGATAGTTTTCCTGTTGTTCGGAGAGCTGCGCCAGGATATAGGTCCATCGGATACGCTCCGCGCCTGTTGGATTTGCGTTTAGCGCTTCCTTTAATGCGCCAATGGCCTCTGTTGCCATTCGTTGATGAATATAGATCTGAGCAATGGTTGCCAGGGGGTCAGCTTTATTGTTTTTTAGATCGGATATGGTAATGGATAAGGTATCAAGGACCAGTGCTGCCTCACTATATTTGCCCAGTTGCATTAAACTCCTTGCCTTCCAGTCTAAAGCCTGCACATAGCTTTTTTTATTATTGGGGAAGGTTTTTGCAGTATAATCAAAATATTCTGTAGCATTGAAGTAGTTCTGTTTGTAGAAGTTCGCTTTTCCTAAAAGCAGGTATGACTCATCCACATAGTTTCCGTAGCTTTTTTCCAGGAGGATTACTCTTGCTTTTTTTATGATTTCGTCCATAGCTGGCATACTTTCCGAGGGCTGGCTGTTAAAGATGTCATATTTTTCGGGACTCACATACACCGGCAGGATTTCATCATAATTGTCTGCATAGCCTTCTGTCAGCTCTTGCTGATGCTCGATGAGGATCACATTTGAATTATAAATATAATTATAACGGGAGGTTAGGTTCTGCATAGCCCTGCTTCCGGCAGTATCTTTATGTGAACTGCAGGCATAGAGGATGCTGGAGCAAAAGATAAATAGCGTTATCTTTAGAGAGTTGATTGCGTAATTTTCCAAAAAAATGCTGATTGAGTTAAAAGCTTATAACAACAAAATATATGCAAAAGTATTTTATTCAGCAACAACTTCTTAACAAAATGGGTTTTATTTGTAGTAGATTTAATCAGGATGGAACCAAACGAAAAGAAAAAGAACATAAATAATTTCGCTAAATATTCGTCGATCAGTTTTCAGATGCTGGCTACAATAGGCTTATTTGCCTTTGCAGGGTATAAAATTGATGAATACAGAGAAAGTAAGACCCCAATCTTTACTGCGGTTTTGAGTCTGCTTGGCGTAATTATATCTTTGTATCAGGTTGTAAAACAACTCAATAAAAATAGCAGCTGATTATTTAAACCGGCAGTAATTCCCTACTTTTGTAAAAAAAATACTGCCTTGAGTTTAACGCGTTTTACCCTCTATTATTTATTGTACAGCTTTGTCCTCGCTGTAATTGCTTATTTCCTTCCCTCTGTTTTTCCTGATCAGCTGATTCTGGTAAAGAAGTTCTGGCTGGTATTTGGCTTTTTGGCCAGCATCACATTTATTGCTTATATATTAGCTGATTTAGGAATAAAAAAGAACCCTGAGACCGGAATAATGGCAATTATGGGGTCGATTGCATTGAAGATGATTTTTTCTATGGCTTTTGTGCTGATTTACAGCTTAAAGGGCAAGGAAAACGGCTTTGTTTTTGTCCTGAATTTTTTTTCTTTATATTTATTGTTCAGCTTCTTTGAAATATACTGTTTGTTACGTAACTTGCGCCACCAAAATAAAAAGTAAAAATCTGCGAGTAAATGGATTGTAGCCACGTTTTTGAGTTTAAAGTGAAAAGGTTAATTGTTGTTTTTACGCTGTTTTTAGCGTTTTTTTCTGTTACACCCGCAGCTTTTGCTCAGGTGGACACAGCACAAGTAACAGAAGATTCCCATGCCCAACCAGAGGCTGAGAAAAAGTTTGACATTGGTAAGTTTGCGCTACACCATATTGCGGATTCGCATAGCTGGCACGTAATTGGGCATACTTATATTGATCTTCCGGTAATATTGTATACCAAAGCTGGTGTTGTAAATTTCAGTTCTGCTGACTTTAATCACGATGATGAGGGTAAAGTAGTGGTAGAAAGAAAAGGACAGCGCTTTGTGAAAATGCACGAAAAAATCTATTATGCATCTGATGTTGCGAATGAGCATGGACAATTTCTGAGCTTAGATGAGAAACATCATGCATCAAATGAACGTCCTTTGGATTTATCCATTACTAAGAACGTTTGTACCCTGATTTTATCAATGATTATTCTGCTTGTGGTATTTATCAATGTAGCCAATGGTTATAAAAAACGTAAAGGGAAATCGCCAAAAGGATTACAATCCTGGATGGAGCCGATCATTCTTTTTGTACGTGATGATATTGCGAAACCGAATCTTGGTCATAAATATGAGCGTTTCATGCCTTATTTATTAACCGTATTCTTTTTTATCTGGTTTAACAATATGCTGGGATTAATTCCATTTTTACCAGGGGGAGCCAACTTAACTGGTAATATTGCGGTGACTATGATCTTAGCTATTGCAACTTTCTGCCTTACTGTATTCAATGGTAACAAGTACTACTGGAAACACATCTTTATGCCTGATGTACCATGGTGGATGTACGTTGTAATGGTTCCGGTAGAATTGTTCGGTATCTTTACCAAACCTATTGCCTTAATGATCCGTTTGTTTGCCAACATCACTGCAGGACACATTTTAGTGTTGTCGTTAATCTGCCTTGTGTTTGTATTCAATAGCTTATACATTGCCCCGGTATCGATCGCATTTGCCGTATTTATTGGCGCCATAGAATTATTGGTTGCTTTTATTCAGGCATTTATCTTTACCATATTGTCTGCCCTGTTTATCGGAATGGCAATTGAAGAACACCATTAATAAGAATTATTTTTTAACAACAATTAATATATAAAATCATGATTACAGGAAGTATTGCTGCAATTGGTGCAGGATTAGCTGCGATTGGCGCTGGTCTAGGTATCGGACGCATTGGTGGTTCAGCTATGGACGGTATTGCTCGTCAACCAGAAGCTGCCTCTAAAATTCAAACTGCAATGTTAATCGCTGCTGCCTTCGTTGAGGCTGTTGCGCTTTTCGCAGTAGTAGTTGCCCTAATGGGTAATGGCTAGAAATTAAAAGGTGCCAGGTATATGCCTGGTACCATTTATTGTTAAAAAAGAACAAAATATTAATATATACATAGATGGAATTATTATTACCTGAATTTGGCCTAGTTATCTTTCAATCCATTGCTTTCTTATTGCTAATGTTCCTATTGGCGAAATTTGCCTGGAAACCCGTTTTGGCAGCAATTAAAGAACGTGAGCAGTCAATTGATGAGGCTTTAAATAAAGCTGAACTGGCGAAACAAGAAATGGCTCGTTTAACTGCGCAGAATGAAGATTTAATGAAATCTGCACGTGCAGAACGTGATCTGATCCTGAAAGAAGCAAAAACACTTAAGGATAATATCATTAACGAAGCTAAAACTTCGGCACAAAATGAAGGCGCGAAGCTAATTGAAAAGGCTAAGATCGAAATTGAAAACCAGAAGAAAGCTGCTTTAGCAGAATTGAAAAACCAGGTTTCTACTTTATCATTAGATATTGCAGAACGTGTGTTGCGTAATCAATTACAGGATAAAGCTACCCAACAGGATTTAGTTGCTAATCTTTTAAAAGATGTTGAATTAAACTAGTTGATAGTTTGTTTAGCCAAATTAGATAAAAATGTTAGAAAATAAAGCAGCATCGAGATACGCCAAATCGTTAATAGATCTTTCTAATGAGCAGAATGCTTTAGAAGAAATCAAAAGCGATATGGTTCTTTTAGATCAGGTAATTGATCAGAATCCGGAATTAGAAGCTATTCTTAAAAACCCGATTGTCCCTTTGGATAAAAAATCAGGAATTTTAGAAAATGTGTTTGGAGCCAAAGTTAATGCGGTAACTAAAGCCTTCTTAAAACTGGTGGTAAACAAAGGACGTTCTGAAATCTTATTCGGAACAGCAAAAGCCTTTATTCAGCAATACAATGCGATTAAAGGAATTGTAACTGCTGAAGTGACTTCAGCTACGGAATTGACAGAAGCAAACAGAGCAGAGATCGTAGCTATAGTGAAAAAAGAAGTAGGCGCTAATGAAGTAGTGATTAAAGAAAAAGTTAATGACAAACTAATTGGCGGTTTTATTTTAAAGGTTGGTGATAAGCAATTTGATGCGAGTATTGCCAGTGGTTTGAATAAACTTAAAAAAGAATTTGCTCAGGGAATTGTTTAACTTGAGTATTTAATAATAGAAGATAACATATACTGATTTACAAAAGAAATAATATAAAATTATGGTAGAGGTAAGACCAGACGAAGTATCGGCAATTATCAGGCAACAATTGGCGGGCTTTAAATCAGAAGCAGAACTTGAAGAAGTTGGTACCGTATTGCAGGTGGGTGATGGTATTGCCCGTGTTTATGGTTTAACTAAAGTTCAATCCGGTGAGTTAGTTGAATTTGAAAACGGCTTACAAGGTATTGTTTTGAACCTTGAAGAAGATAATGTTGGTGTGGTTCTATTGGGCCCATCTGACACGATCAAAGAAGGTGATACGATTAAACGTACTAAGAAAATCGCCTCTATCAAAGTTGGTGAAGGTATGTTAGGCCGTGTGGTAAACACACTAGGCGAACCAATCGATGGTAAAGGACCAATCATTGGTGAGACTTATGAGATGCCAATTGAGCGTAAAGCTCCTGGGGTAATCTATCGTCAGCCGGTAACTGAGCCTCTACAAACTGGTATCAAAGCTATCGATGGTATGATTCCAATCGGTCGTGGTCAGCGTGAGTTGGTAATCGGTGACCGTCAGATTGGTAAAACTGCGGTATGTATCGATACTATTATCAACCAAAAAGAATTTTACGAAGCAGGTAATCCTGTATTCTGTATATATGTTGCTTGCGGACAAAAAGCAAGTACTGTGGCGAACATCGTTCGTACGTTAGAAGAAAACGGTGCAATGCCATATACGGTTGTTGTTGCTGCTTCTGCTGCTGAACCTGCTCCTCTACAGTTCTACGCTCCATTCTCTGGTGCAGCGATCGGTGAGTTCTTCCGTGATACAGGCAGACCAGCATTAATTGTTTATGATGACTTGTCTAAGCAAGCTGTAGCTTACCGTGAGGTTTCATTATTACTACGTCGTCCACCGGGTCGTGAGGCTTATCCGGGTGACGTATTTTACCTTCACAGTCGTTTATTAGAGCGTGCTGCTAAGATCAACTCTAACGATGACATTGCACAGGCAATGAATGACCTTCCTGAATCATTGAAAGGTATCGTTAAAGGCGGTGGTTCATTAACTGCACTTCCAATTATCGAAACTCAGGCTGGTGACGTTTCTGCTTATATCCCTACAAACGTAATCTCAATTACTGACGGTCAGATCTTCTTAGAATCCAACTTATTCAACGCAGGTATCCGTCCGGCAATTAACGTAGGTATCTCGGTATCACGTGTAGGTGGTAATGCGCAGATCAAATCAATGAAAAAAGTTGCTGGTACTTTGAAATTGGATCAGGCTCAATACCGTGAGTTAGAGGCTTTCTCTAAATTCGGTTCTGATCTTGATGCAGCTACTAAATCAGTTCTTGATAAAGGTGCACGTAACGTGGAAATCCTTAAACAAGGACAGTTCTCTCCAATGACTGTAGAGAAACAAGTAGCAATTATTTATATCGGTACTAAAAACTTAATGCGTTCAGTTCCTGTAAATAAAGTAAAAGAATTTGAAGCTGAATATTTACAACAATTGGAATTACGTCATCCTGATACTTTGAAAGCTTTAAAAGCTGGAAAATTTGATGATCAAATTACTGGAGTGTTGGAAACTGTTGCAAAAGAGCTTTCAAGTAAATACTAATTACTCTCGACTGAAAGAATAAAAAAGAATGGCTAATTTAAAAGAAGTAAGAATTCGTATATCATCGGTGCAATCTACACAGCAGATCACCAAAGCCATGAAAATGGTTTCGGCTGCGAAGTTGAAGCGTGCGACCAATGCGATTGTTCAGCTACGTCCGTATGCTACAAAGCTTAAAGAAATCTTGGGAAATCTTTCGGCAAGCTTAGAGGGATCATCGTCACCGTTTATTCAGGAGCGTGAACCTAACAAGGTATTGATTGTAGTGGTTTCTTCTAACCGTGGTTTAGCTGGTGCCTTTAATATGAATGTGATTAAAGCGACCAATAACTTAATTGCGGAAAAATATAGCGAACAATACAAAAATGGTAATGTAAGTATCGTTGCAATCGGTAAGAAATCTCAGGACTTCTACGAAAAACGGAACTATAATGTCATCGGAAACAACAACGAAGTATATACTGCGCTTACTTTTGAAAATGTAACCAAGATCACCGATTCGATCATGGCTGGCTTTGAAAAAGGTACGTTTGATAAAGTAGAGTTGGTGTACAACAGGTTCAAAAATGCAGCTGTTCAGATCATTACTACAGAACAGTTGTTACCTCTGCCTAAAGCGGAAGCCGTTGAAGAAGTAAAATCTGCTCATTTGGTAGATTATATTCTTGAGCCTTCTCAGGAGCAGATCGTAGAACAGTTGATCCCTAAGTCTATTAAGATTCAATTGTATAAAGCAGTATTGGATTCTCATGCTTCTGAGCACGGTGCCCGTATGACTTCAATGGATAAAGCAACTGAAAATGCAGGGGATTTATTGAAAGCCTTAAAGCTTTCTTACAACCAGGCACGTCAGGCTGCAATTACAACAGAGCTTACAGAGATTGTAAGTGGTGCAGCAGCATTGAACGGTTAATTTACCTGATATCAAAAAAAAAGCCCTTATTCAAACGGATAAGGGCTTTTTTATGGTTATAGATTTACGATATTCTTGTCTTTGGGATACTTTATAGCATAGCTGATCCTGATGGTTTCAGTTGCCCCGGCTTTTAGAGACAGTTTCCAGGTCAGAACGCCTGTCTCTTTGTTAATTACCGCGCCGTCTGCAGCGAGTAATTCCACTTCCATATCTTTGTCTGTAGACACCGGGTACTGATCTTTCAATAAAAGGTTCACTGCTTCCTTTTTACCATTACGCAAGCGAATCTCATAAGTAAAGGTCTGCTTTTTACTATTCCCTATAAATTTAATTCCGGTTTGCTCTGCTACTTTCTCTCTTTTAATGGTGATCTTTTTATCCCTTCCCATACTAAGGTTAAGTGTGTCTGTAGTGGCGTTAGGGTTAATGAAAGATTTACCTACATAGCTGTTCTCAAAGATAATATTGGCCTCACCGGGTAAGAGATTCAATTTATCATAATTTGTGATCTCCGCCATTAAGAAAGCATCAGCCTCTATTTTAGGAACACTGTAGTATTTGAAATTGGCAGGCTGACTGAATTCTTTTAAAGTTACACTATGAGGTTTGCTATTTGACGCAATATCGTAGGGGATCTCAATGTCAAATGAAGCATTCAGCATATTCTCGTTTTGCTGTACTGATACCGGTGCTTGCACCTGTACTCCGGCCACCTGACCCTGAAGAGCGTTGATTATGGGTTGTTCTTCAAGATCTTTTTTATCCATAGGCGCGCGGGTTTCCATGCTTTGTATTCTGTTCTGATACATTTGTTTTTGCTGTTGATAGGCATATGCAGGTTCTCCAAACTGCAGGAACCAGGCTGATAAAAGTGGAGCAGTTCCATTTTGGGATGGATTTCCGGTAGAAAGGCTCAGCTTTACCTTCTTCCAGTCGAGTCCTGTTGACTGGGTCACATTGGCCTTGTAAACGATTTTTAAAGGAGAGGAAGTGTTTTCTGCACGTAAGTCATAAAAAGCAAGCCAGGCGGCATTTGGACTCAGGTAGCTAATGTTGAAATCTGCATTGCTGGGTTCAGTTGCCATTACCTGCAATACAATCTGACCAGTAGTTCCGGTTTTATCCAGACTCAATTCCTGGAGTTGCTGTTGCATTCTTGCAATCCGCTTTTGCTGAACATCTTCTGCTTCTTTTAGACTGAAAATATTGTTCCTTAATTCCAGCTGTTTGTTTTTGTAATAGTCAGCAATTTTGATTAATTCGGCAACATTTACGCCGGTATTCACTCCGCCGATCGCCTGATTTTTATCCAGCAGAACAAGTAAATTTTCTTCTACAACTCTTTTATTCTGTACCTTATTCAGTTCTCTTTTTATAATTTGAAGGCTGTCCTCTACTTTAATATATGCAGGGCTTTTGTTCTCATTCCTTAAAAAATCCCGGGAAAAACTGGTGGATAAGATGGTCACACTGGATGGAACGCCCACTTGAATGCTGCTTTCATCAATGTTATTGGCCATATCGTTTAAGATGATTTCACTGGTTCCTGCAGGAAGACTAATTTTTGCTTTATGATTCAGCTCAGCACCAATGCTGTAAACGGTAACGGATTCCAGCCGGCTGTTAAAGGAACGTGGCGATTGAGCATAGATATAGACGAAGCTGAGTGAAGTAAGCAACGTTAAAAAGATTCTTTTCATTTGATAGTTTTTTTAAGGAGGATGCAATAATTAAAGATAATCCATAAGTTGGAAGATCCACTAAAATTTATGCTGGTGTTATACCGCTTTTTGCTTAATTAATATTATTTTTGTGCCATAAATTAAAAACACTATGGAACAGACACCAAAGCACAATACGGATAGCATGAAAAGAGCGAACGAGGTATCCATCTATAAATTGATGGCTGTAGGAATTATAATTAGCGTTTTAGGCGTTTATTTGCGGTTTGCTGCTGATTCTATGACTTTATCAATCGTATCCTGGGCAATTTTATTTATCGGTTCTTTTATCGCTTGTAAAGGCGTATTCAAAATATTAGCTGCTTAATTCTAAAGTAGTATTTTCTTAAAAAGTCCTCATGAGCGAAAGCTGATGAGGACTTTTTATTTAATTATTTTTTCATAAAAATAAATTTCATAGGTTACCTAATCGGGGATCTGGTATTAAGAGAAAACCTTAACTGATTAATATTATGAAAAAATATTTAATCTATTGTGTTGTAGCAATAGCTGTTTCTGCCTGTGGTAAAGAAAAAAAATCGTATGAGGCAACTTCTGATGCGACAAGTGCAAATCTGGAAGTTAGTGATACGACTTTAACAGAGAAGATCATAAAGACTGCAGATATGCGTTTCAGGGTAAAAGATGTTCAACGTAGCAAAGAAAAATTAGGAGAATTAATCAGAGCAGAAGGAGGAACTTTATGGGAATTTTCAATTCAGAGTAACGTAGAGCGGTTTGAGAAAGTGGGTTATTCTGCTGATTCTTTAATGGAACTTACTTCTTACCGTGTAGAAGGTTCAATAGTAGCAAAAGTTCCTTCTGAAAAACTTGATGCTTTTACCAATAAGGTGGCGGGTATGGCCGTCTTTGTTGATCACCAATCAATGAAGCTGGACGATCAGAGCATCTCTTACCTGGCTAATAAATTAAAAAATCAAAACCGTGTGGAGGCCGTAGCGCAACTAAACAAACACGCCAATAAGAAAAGCAATAATGTAGAGACGGCGTTAAACCTAAAAGATGATTACATTGATAAAAAAATTGAGAACCTAAATATAGATTCCCGCGTAAAATACAGTGATATCACCCTAAGTTTTTACCAGGATAATACGGTTAAGAAACTGGTGGTTAGCAATGATAATTTATCCGATTATCGCCCTGGTTTTTTTAGAAGATTAGGCCTCAATATCCAAAACGGCTGGGTTATCTTTAAGGAGTTTATTCTGATTTTATCCAACCTATGGATGTTAATCGTATTGTTGTTTGCCGGATATTTTGCTTTCAGGTATTACCGTAAGAAAAGAAAAGCTGTATAGTTGTAATAAATACAGAAATCGCATACACCAAATCCTGATTTGGATCACATCTGAATCAGGATTTTCTATTTCAGCCGTTTTTTGTTATCCTTGGCAAAAGCTTCCCATCCGGAATATGATTTCCCTGAACCAGAAGTGCTGACCCGCTGAAAAGAATGACAAACTGCAACTGCAAGGCCATCCGTTGCATCCAGAAACTCAGGTGTTTCTTTAAAATTCAGTAATCGCTGCAACATGGCAGCTACCTGCTCTTTTCCTGAGCTTCCGTTTCCTGTAATTGATTGCTTGATTTTACGTGGTGCGTATTCGGTAATTGGGATATTTCTGGACAGTGCAGCAGCCATGGCCACTCCCTGAGCACGCCCCAGCTTTAACATGACCTGGATATTCTTTCCATAGAAAGGTGCTTCCAATGCCATTGCATCTGGTTTGTACTCATCGATCAGTACGATGGTCTTCTCAAAAATCCGTTGAAGCTTCAAAAAATGATCGTCTAAGTGATCCATGCGAACTATTCCCATGGTAATCATTTCGATTTTACTTCCCTTTTCCAATATTACCCCATAACCCATAATCGAAGTGCCTGGATCTATTCCCATGATCACCCTTTCCTTTTTTTCAACCAACATAAAACAATATTAAGCATATTTGCACAGAGTAAAAGCAAAAAAGTTGACATCACAGTACAAAAAAATAGTTTCATATATTCTTAAAGCCGGAATTGTTTTTTTCGCATTTTGGTTTGTTTATAGTAAACTGACTGCGAATAAGAACTTAAAGGATTTCCAAAATCTGTTAGCGAAGATTCCTCAATGGGAGATTTTTTGTGTACTTGGCTTTGTTTTGTTGCTGATGTTACTTAATTGGGGACTGGAAGCAGTTAAATGGAAAAGATTAATTTCCAGTGTAGAGCGGATCAGTTTGTGGAAATCCATAGCTTCGGTCTTTTGCGGCCTGACCTGGGCTGTTTTTACCCCTAACCGCATTGGAGAATATGGAGGAAGGGTATTCTTCCTGTCGCCAAAAAGAAGGGTTATAGGCGTAGTAGCCATGGCAGTTGGCAATATCGGGCAAATGGTGTTGACTAATGTTTTTGGAGCCATTGCATTTTGTGTATTTATCTATCGCTTTGTAAATATTGATCCCTTGCTTTTTTATGGATTGCTATTTCTTGCCCTGATTTTTTGTCTGTTCTTTATCATATTTTATTTTAATATAAGATGGCTGAATGGGATTTTGCTTTCTATGCGTTTCACCAGAAAGTATAAGAAGTTTTATAGCATTCTGGGCCGATATCAGAAAAAAGAGCTATTAAGAATTTTACTGCTCTGCTTTTCCAGATACCTGGTCTTCAGTACTCAATATTTCATTTTATTCTTCTGGCTTATCCCAAATCTACATTATTTGGAAATTCTGATGATGGTGAGTATCCTGTTCTTTGTACAATCGACCTTACCTTCTTTAGATTTATTTGATATTGGGGTGAGGACGGCTACAGCTTCTTATTTCTTCAGCTCGATCACCGATCAGGAAGTTGCTGTGATTGCTTGTACCGCCAGTATTTGGCTTATAAATATTATTATTCCTGCTATATTAGGCACTTATTTCGTATTTAAACTTAACTTTTTTGGAAATCTTCAGCGTAGCTAGTTATATCACCTCCTTTTTAACGATCCTGTATGTCGTGGTGGTGCTGGCTTTTATCCGGGGTTGGCATAAGCTGACTTATTATCAACCCAAACAACCTGCTTTTAAAACCAAGGTATCTATATTAGTTGCGGCACGCAACGAGGCTGTCAACATTTCAAAAACGCTGGATGATCTGTGTGCACAGTCTTACGACCCGCAATTGACGGAAATCATTTTTATAGACGATCATTCTACAGATGATACTGCCCGGATCATTGAATCGTATGCTCCAAAAGGAGTCAGACTGATCCGGCTCAACGAGGATCGTGCGCTCAACTCTTATAAGAAAAAAGCGATACAAACTGCCATAGGTCAATCTACAGGAGCTTTAATTATTACCACTGATGCAGACTGCCGTATGGGAAAAGACTGGCTTAAAACGATTGTGGGTTTTTATGAAGAGAAACAATATAAAATGATCTCATCGCCGGTTGCTTATTTTGAAGAGAAGAGCTTCTTTGAACGTGCACAGGCGCTGGAATTCTTATATCTGATTGGTTTAGGAGCTTCCACAATAGGAAATAAAAAACCTTCCACCTGTAACGGGGCTAACTTAGCTTATGAAAAACAGGCTTTTTATGAGGTAGGTGGTTTCAAGGGGATTGATGATCTGGCATCGGGAGACGATGAATTACTTTTACATAAAATTGCTGCCCGGTTTGACAATAACATCGGCTTTTTAAAGCATCATGATGCTGTGGTATACACTCATGCTAAGCCAACTCTAGGAGAGTTTATTCAGCAGCGCAAACGTTGGGCTTCTAAAAGCACCCGTTATAAGAACAAGTCTATTATTGTATTAGGTGTGGGTATCTGGTTATTTAATGTGAGTATCCTGCTCAATATTGGTATTGGTTTATTTATTGGTTTTTACCTGAAGTTGGCTTTATGGCAACTGCTGGTGAAAATTATCGTGGAATTGTTATTTTTATACGATGTCACGGGTTTTGCAAAAAGAAGGAAATTACTCGTTTTATTGCCCGTACTTAACCTGATGCACATCTTGTATATCGTATATATCGGCATTGCCGGAAACTCAGGAAAGTACAACTGGAAAGACAGAATGGTGAAATAATGGAGACTAACAATAGGCCTTCGAGAAAAGTATGGAAGCGATTCAGAAAAAATAAGATGGCTTTCGCCGGGCTATTATTCATTTTATTGATGGTGACACTGGGCATATTGGGTTATTTAATTACACCTGATCAGACGCCCTATGCAAATACCATGCATTTGCAGCTCAGTAACAAGAAACCAGGACGGAGTTTTAACTTTCTCATCATTAGCCGAAATAAGGACATAAAAAAGGTGAGTTTCCTGGAAAGGATGTTATTCGGACAGGAATCTGATCTGAAAAGTATTCCTATTACATCGTATCGTGAAATGGGAAATAAGGTGTATGCGAAAGAATATATTGGTGATGATGAGCAGGCTGAGGAATCGGTATATCCGCGTCTGCATGGAGAAAACAGGTATCGGCAAACTTTTTTACTTGGAACAGATATTTATGGCAGAGACCTTTTAAGCCGGTTAATCCTGGGCATCCGGGTTTCCCTTTCTGTAGGTCTGATGGCAGTGCTCATTTCTCTTTTTATTGGTATTAGTCTGGGTGCTTTATCTGGTTATTTTGGTGGAAAGGTAGATGCAACGATCAGCTGGTTTATGAATGTGATCTGGTCTTTACCGTCGCTCTTATTGGTGATTGCCATCTCTTTTGCACTAGGGAAGGGGTTCTGGCAGATTTTTATTGCGGTTGGACTCTCAACCTGGGTTGACGTATCGAGGTTAGTGAGGGGGCAGGTGATGGCATTAAAACAAGTGGAATTTGTGGAAGCTTCGAAAGCACTTGGCTTTTCTACCTCCAGGACGATTATCAAACATATTTTACCCAATATTGCCGGACCTATACTTGTGGTGGCTTCTGCGAACTTTGCTTCTGCAATCCTCCTGGAAACAGGATTAAGCTTTCTGGGCTTTGGTGCACAGCCCCCCATGCCTAGCTGGGGTGGAATGATTAAGGAACATTATGGTTATATCATTATGGATGCCGCATATCTGGCGATCCTGCCTGGTCTGGCCATTATGATTACCGTTTATGCTTTCAACTTACTGGCCATTGGATTGAGGGATGCTTTTGATGTAAAGTCGCAAAATATATCCGTTTAACTGGGTTTTTAAATTTATTAACTTTGTACTTATGCTGTTAAATAGTTATCAGAATGAATTGATTGAAGCTGGCTGCGATGAAGCTGGAAGGGGGTGTCTTGCCGGTCCCGTTTTTGCTGCCGCCGTTATTCTTCCCCTGGACTTTATTGCCGGAGTGCTTACAGATTCAAAAAAGCTAAGTCATAAACAGCGCGATGCCCTGAGACTAATCATCGAGAAAGAAGCGATTGCCTGGGCGGTGGCTGAAGTTGATCATTTGGAAATAGATAAGATCAATATCTTAAATGCCTCTTTTTTAGCGATGCATAGGGCGATTGAAAAATTAAGCGTTAAACCGCAGTACCTGAGTATCGATGGAAACAGGTTTAAGGCCTATCCGGAAATTCCTCATTCCTGTATTGTTAAAGGAGATGGAAAATACCTGAATATCGCTGCTGCGTCCATTCTTGCGAAAACCCACCGCGATGAATACATGGAAACGATCTCCGAAGAATATCCAGTTTATCAATGGAAAAAAAATAAAGGATATCCTACAATTGATCATAGAAACGCTGCGCTAGAGCATGGGTTATCGCCATATCACCGTAAAACTTTTACGATTACACAGCCCCAGTTGGCGCTGTTTTCCGAAATAGAAGGATAATTAGTATTTTCACATGATTTGAAAACGTTAATACTCACAAACAGAATACCTTTTCCGCCCAATAGTGGTTATCCGATAGTTGTGTACAATACAATGAAAGGATTGTTGAAATTGGGTGTAGAGATTACTTTGTTCAGTATTAACCCTAATAAATATAAAGTCGATGTAGAGGATATCTATGATCCCCTGTTTGAACAAATCAAATTCCATTCTTTTAATCTCGATACAGAAGTAAATGTTTATGGTGCCCTGTTGAATATTTTCTCTAATCAATCTTATAACGTGTCCCGTTATTTTGATGAAGATGCGGCCAAATTACTGGGAGACATTTTAAAAGAAAATGAATTTGACATTATCCAGTTTGAAGGACTCTTCGTTGTTCCATATCTGGATGTGGTGAAAGAGAATAGTAAGGCCAAGGTAATCTATAGGGCTCATAATATCGAGTTTGACGTCTGGGAACGTATTGCGCTGACAGAAAAATTTACACCTAGAAGGAGCTATCTCCAATTTTTAGCCCGTCGTCTGAAAGTTTATGAAACAGAACAGATCAATCGGTTTCATCAGGTTTTTGCCATTAGCGAACAGGATCGGCAAAGCATTTTAAGATTTGGCTGTGAAACCGCACTGGAGGTTTTCCCTGTGGCCCTTGATTTTGAAAAATATGTGACTGATCCTTCAAAAACCAGTTTTCCTACTTTGTTTCATTTGGGAGCAATGGACTGGCGACCGAATAAAGAGGGACTGGAATGGTTTCTGGATGAGATCTGGCCCGATATTGAGAAGCTGAACAGTGAACTTCGTTTCTATATTGCCGGAAAAAATATGCAAAAGCAGTTTTTTGAATACGATTCAGAAAATCTGGTGGTAGAAGGAGAGGTGTTTGATGCCGTTGAGTTTATCAATTCCAAAGCGATCATGATTGTCCCTTTGCTCTCGGGAAGTGGGATGAGGGTAAAGATTATTGAAGGAATGGCCATGAGAAAATGTATCATCGCCACAAGTATGGCTGCCGAAGGTATCCGATGTGAAAATGGGAAAGATATTCTCATTGCTGATACTGCGGATGAATTCTACAGAGCCATTCTGCAGTGTATTACCAATCCAAAAAAATGGAGGGAGATTGGAGAAAATGCAAGAAAAACAGTGGAACGTGACCACGATGTCAGGATCATTGCAGAAAGAATGTTGAATATCTATCAAAAATTACTTACTGTATAATTTTTATGTACTTTTGCCCACGTTTTACAGGCCTGCATCAGGGATGATTCCCAGACTTATGGCTTTAAAAAAAACAGCTACGAAGAACAATTTGAACCATAAAAAAACAAATATATACTGATGAAAAATACCGCATTAACAGATAAACACATCTCATTGGGTGCCAAAATGGTACCATTCGCAGGATATAATATGCCGGTTCAGTATGAAGGAATCAATGCGGAACATGCAATCGTAAGAGGCGGTGTTGGCGTTTTCGATGTGAGCCACATGGGTGAATTTATTCTGAAAGGGGAAAATGCTTTAGATTTAATTCAAAGAGTGACCAGCAATGATGCATCAAAATTATATGATGGTAAAGTACAATACTCTTGCCTGCCGAATGAAGATGGCGGTATTGTAGACGATTTATTGGTTTACAGAATTGACGAAAAAACTTATATGCTGGTGGTGAATGCCTCCAACATTGACAAAGACTGGAACTGGATTCAAAAATATAATGATAAAGGTGTTGAGATGCACAACATCTCTGATAAGACTTCTCTTTTAGCAATTCAGGGTCCTAAAGCAGCAGAGGCGCTTCAAAGTTTAACTGAAGTTGACCTGGCTTCTATGGAGTATTACAACTTTGTTAAAGGGACTTTTGCAGGCATAGAAAATGTAGTGATTTCTGCTACAGGTTATACTGGTGCCGGTGGTTTTGAAATCTATTTTGACAATGAACATGCAGATGTAATCTGGGACGCTATCTTTGAGGCTGGAAAACCATTTAACATTAAACCAATCGGCTTAGGTGCACGCGATACTTTGCGTTTGGAAATGGGATTCTGTCTATATGGCAATGATATCGATGATGCGACTTCTCCGATTGAGGCGGGTTTAGGATGGATTACTAAGTTTAGCAAGAAGTTCACCAATTCAGAGTCCTTACTGGCGCAAAAAGAAGCTGGTGTAGCACGTAAATTAATTGGTTTTGAAATGGTTGACAGAGGTATTCCTCGTCATGATTATGAAATCGTGGATATCGATGGAAAAGTGACCGGAAGGGTAACTTCAGGAACTCAGTCACCATCATTACAAAAAGCAATCGGGATGGGGTACATTGATAAAGCGTTGGCTAAAGAGGGTACTGAAATTTATATCAACATCCGTAATAATAAGATTAAAGCGAAAGTGGTTAAATTCCCTTTCTATAAATAAGCCAAGAAATTACCCTATAAATTGCCAATGCCAAAAAGTATAGAAGTTTGTTTAACACCCGCACTACTTGATCTGTATGCTATAGAAGAAAGTATTGTGGTAGTCATTGATATTTTAAGAGCAACATCATCTATTGTTTATGGTATTGATAATGGTGCCAGTGCAATCATTCCTGTTTCACAGGTAGAAGATTGTCTGAACTATGCAAATCAGGGTTTTCTATTAGCTGCAGAACGAAATGGAGAAGTGGTTGAAGGCTATGACTTCGGCAATTCTCCATTTTCCTATACTTCTGAAAAGGTAGCTGGTAAAACGATAGTGCTCACTACGACAAATGGAACCAAAGCGCTTCATCTGGCAAGAACAAGGGCACATCAGGTTGTGATTGGTTCCTTTCTGAACCTGGAATCACTATGCAACTGGCTGCGTAGCCAACATAAAAATGTATTGCTGCTATGCGCTGGCTGGAAGGATAAATTCAATTTGGAAGATACCTTATTCGCCGGAGCGGTAGTCAACGAACTACGTAAGGATTTCGCTCATTTTGACGATTCCTGTGTTGCTGCAGAAGATCTATACCTACTGGCTAAGGATGACTTGAGGAGTTACCTTCATAAATCTTCTCATAGCCATCGTCTGGCAGAACTAAACATAGAGGAAGATGTGAAATTCTGTCTTCAGCTTAATATCTGCGAAGCCATCCCTGTATTATCGGGAGATGCACTTGTAGCGATTAAGGCTTAGGTGTCTTGAAATTATTGATCAGTTCCTGCAGGCTTTCGTTGGATTTGATCGTCTTCAATGCCTGTTCATAAGCAAGCCAATAAATGGTTTCTGCTTTTTTCATATCAAAAGTACTGATGTCTCCCATTCCTTTAGGTTCCACTAATGCGTTGCAGAAGGAAACCTTTTGCTCCATATCTTTATTGATGGACATTACGCCGGCTCTTTTCATCAGAGAAGAAATATTGGTGATTTTGTCGACGGTATTTAAGTGATTACAGGAAGAACCAATGATGTAGTCGCAATTGCTCAGTAATGGCTCTATAGGGAAATTATTTAAAATGCCCCCATCCACGTACATCTGATTGTTGATCATAATCGGTTTAAATATCCCGGGAATACAGCTGGACGCAAGCACAGCCCTAATCAAGGGGCCTTCAGTAAAATAGACCAGCTTTCCTTCACTAAAGTTTGTTGCTGCAATCGTAAGGGGTATTTTCAGATTTTCTATCTTATCTTCAGGAAGATGCTCTTTTAACAATTCTTCCACATGTTCGATATTGATCAGACCCAAAGATCCCAGTGCCGGTCTGATAAAACGCAACAGTTTTGCTTTGATGAAGATGTCCAGTCCTTGTTCCGGATCAATTCCTGAAGCATAAAAAGCTCCTGCAATAGAGCCTGCACTCGTTCCACTAATATGGCTGAAGGTAACGCCTGCATTTTTGAATGCCTTTAATACGCCTAAATGCGCAATTCCCCGAATGCCACCACCTGATAATACGATTCCTACTTTAGTCATAAGGTTAAATTCTTTTGCTATTTAGGCTTATATTTTGACATGTTCAATATTTTTTGAGGATCTTTTTCTGTCATTAACTGTTGCAGACTAGTCCCTTTATTCTCTTGCATATATTTTTTTATCATTTGCCAGCCCATCCAAACACCTAATTTCGGTGCGGACTCATTTTTTTCTCCCAGTCCTGGTGTAAAAGGGCCTTCAGCCAGAAATACCTGGATCTTTTGATAATCTGTTTCAAACAACAGGTTGTTCTGAAGTAAATACGCCCAGATGTCTTTTTCATAAGTTTTGCACCATTCCAGCTGAGATCTGGTGTATCCTATTTTGATTGAATCTGGCACTTCATCCGCCAGTACCTGATCCATAAAATAAAGAATTTTTCCGTTTTGGACCATCTTTGATAATAAGGTGCGATCTTCATCCCGCTCCGGAAAAAGCTCCTCCCTGGCATAGGTCTCGGTTATTCTTGGAACCACATATTCCGGGCTGAAACGACGGGAAAGGTAAGCAGGTACACTCTGAACAATGGCTCCGTAGAACTTGCTGTTCCTGCCCAGAAACATGTCGAGTCCGACGCCTATGTAATCGTCGCCAATGGGGGTTTGTACGGCAAACCCGGAAACAAAGGAAATGACCTTAGGAGTCTTAACATTAGGATAATAGTGTTTAATGTATCTGAACGTTTGTGTCAGGTCCTTTTCAATTCCGCTCATATCTTTAAATACGCTGTCTGCCTCTTTGTTTAAATCTGTATAGGCCTGATCATGATACAAGGTGGAGAGAATTTCTGTATTGCTATAAGTCGGATCACCTACCATTCGATGTACATAATCATCGTAGAATGATCCGTATTTTTGCTGAAGTAATTTATCCGTTTGCTGCAGGTCTTTTGTTTTTCCATTGTAAAGATCCTGATCAAACCTGGCTATCTTTAGCTCCAGGTTGATGTCACTTACATTAGGTTTGCTGCCCTGCTTACAGGAAAACAACAAGGGTATGCTACCCGTTAAAAGTAAGAGAAAGGCTCCTGATGGTCTGCTTGCCCGGTTCCGGTTGTTAACCGCTGATGAAAAAAAAGCCGCTATAGAAAGAAAAAATAGATAGATTTGGCTGGATTTTACGTTGTATATCATTTATAGCAAATATAAACAGATCCGAAAGGAAAATGGCATAAACTTATAGCTCAAAAATGAAAAGATACCTTACTTTACTCCTATTACTTTTATCCGGTCAGCTTTTTGCTCAGGAGGCCGGTTCTCCATATTATGGCTTCAGATTAGGTTTAACAGCACATCCCACCCTGGGGTGGGTAAAACCTGAGGTCGGAAAAAACGACGGGATTGCCTTGGGCTTTTCCTACGGTTTAATGGGCGATTTTAATTTCGCGGAAAACTATTCCTTTGCCACGGGATTAACCATCACTACGATTAATGGAAAGAGCACGGAGATTAACCCTGGGGCCTTTCATCCGGCCGGAGATCCAACTCTTTTAGATTATGAGTTGAGGTATAGGTTGCAGTATGTGGAAGTTCCTTTGACCATAAAATTAAAGACCAATAAAATTGGTGATTTAAGGTGGTACGGACAATTTGGTCTCTCTAATGATTTTAACATCGGAGCGAAGCAAAATGCATCTCAGGCAGGGACAAAAATTGCAGATGGGAAAAATATCTCTGACTATACCCGTTTTTACCGTGCCGGATTGATTGTCGGTGCAGGGGGAGAATATGATCTTGACGACCGGACCAGCCTTGCCATAGGCCTGACTTTTAATAATGGCTTTACCAATATTATCAAAGATGGCGATAGAAAAGCTAAGAACCACTTTGTTGGCATTAACATAGGTGTTTTCTTTTAAAGAATTTTAATAATAAGACATGAATATTGCACTCGCACAGCTCAATTATCATATTGGGAATTTTGAATACAATACCAAAAAAATAATAGACCACATTAGCCTGGCGAAGGCAAAAGGAGCAGACCTGGTTGTGTTTGCGGAGCTTGCGGTTTGTGGTTATCCTGCCCGTGATTTTCTGGAGTTCGATGAGTTCATAGAATTGTGTGAAACTGCTGCAAGAGAAATTGCCTGTAGTTGTCAGGGGATCGCCTGTATTATCGGTTTGCCTGTAAAAAATGATGTGCTCGCAGGTAAAGACCTGTATAATGCTGCGTATTTTATTGAAGATGGTCAAATCAGAAATATTGTGAAGAAGGCTTTATTGCCTACCTATGATGTGTTTGATGAGTACCGTTATTTTGAACCTGCCAGTCATTTTGAATGTATCAGTTTTAAAGGCAAAAAAATTGCGCTGACCATTTGTGAAGACCTTTGGAACATTAATAATAATCCTTTATATGTTTCTTCTCCGATGGACGAACTGATTCGTCAGAAGCCGGATCTGATGATTAACATTGCAGCCTCTCCGTTTTCTTATTGCCATGATGATGAAAGAGTTGTGGTGTTGTCTGATAATGCTAAAAAATATAAGTTACCGTTGTTATATGTGAATCAGGTTGGTGCTCAAACGGAGATCATCTTTGATGGTGGTTCTATGGTGTTTGATAAACAGGGCAAGCTGCTGGATGAAATGCCTTATTTTAAAGAAGAACTTCGCGTC
The DNA here is from genome assembly GCF_001721645.1 of Pedobacter steynii. Lineage (NCBI taxonomy): Bacteria > Pseudomonadati > Bacteroidota > Sphingobacteriia > Sphingobacteriales > Sphingobacteriaceae > Pedobacter > Pedobacter steynii. The sequence continues at coordinate 2,856,214 of NZ_CP017141.1, forward strand.
TATGAAATGGAAGACGATCAGTTCAGAGGATATACACCTATTGAACATCAGGCTGCTCCGGATATTGAAGTCATCCATGAAGCACTGATTTTAGGCATTAAAGATTACTTTTCTAAATCTGGTTTCAGCAAGGCAGTACTGGGGCTTTCAGGTGGAATAGATTCAGCTATTGTTTGTGCATTGGCTTGTCGTGCTTTAGGACCAGAGAATGTTATGGCTGTATTGATGCCTTCCAAATATTCTTCGGATCATTCGATTCAGGATGCGCTTGACCTGGTTAAAAATATTGGCTGTAAACATGAGATCATTCCAATCAAAGAGGCTGCAGATGCTTTTGATCAGATGATGGCTCCGGCTTTTAGCGGCTTGCCTTTTAACCTGACAGAGGAAAATATTCAGGCCAGGTGCAGAGGGATTATAGTGATGGCGATGTCGAATAAATTTGGTTATATATTGTTGAATACTTCTAATAAAAGCGAATGTGCGGTGGGGTATGGTACGCTGTATGGAGACATGTGTGGTGCAATAGGTGTGATTGGCGATGTGTATAAAACACAGGTTTACCAGCTGGCTGCCTATATCAATAAAGACGGGATTGTGATTCCGGAGAACTCAATTATTAAACCGCCTTCTGCAGAACTGCGGCCCGGGCAAAAGGATTCCGATTCCTTGCCTGATTATGATATTCTGGATAAAATTCTATTCCAGTACATTGAACTGAAAAAAAGCTCGTCTGCAATTATTGCACAGGGTTATGACGAAGCATTGGTAAGAAGGATTATTAAAATGGTAAATACGGCGGAATTTAAGCGTTATCAGACTCCGCCGATTTTAAGGGTATCGCCTAAAGCATTTGGAATGGGCAGAAGAATGCCTATTGTTGGGAAATATCTTTCTTAAGACTTTAGGGAGGTGATCCACCATACGTTACCTGTGGTATCTTTAACACCGCAGGTACGTCCATATTCCTTATCGGAAAGTTCCATCACGGTTGTTGCACCTGCTTCAATGGCTTTATGGAAACGCTCATCCGCGTTGTCTACGTAGATAAACAAATTCGATACCGCAACTCCCCAGGACCCAACTGCGTCGCAATACATAATGGTGCTGCCTGAAATCTGTGCTTCTCCGTGCATTAGTAAGCCGCTCTGGTCTACCCGCTGATGCTGCTGGGTAACCTCTGCATCAAATACTTTTTTTATAAAGTCTGTAAACTTCTGAGCGCCTTCCAGCATAAGATATGGCATTACTGCCTGATGTTGTCTTGGAGTATTCATAATGTTATTATTTAATGAGTTATACCACAAATGTAGGTTTGGGTCATGAACGAAAATTGGAAAAACACGACATTCTTAAGCCGTGATCCATTTTGTTCCTTCCGCATTTCCGGAGAAATAAACTCCCGGGTGATGTCCGGAGAATTCTTTGAAATCGTGGATAAAATGAGATTGGTCATAATAGCCACAATCATAGGCGATATCTGTCAGAGAAAGGAATTCCTTTTCAGGATACTTGCGCAAGGCAGTTTGAAATCTGATGATTCTGGTAAAGAGTTTAGGGCTAAAGCCTGCGTGTTCTTTAAAATTTCGTTGAAACTGACGGATAGACAGAAAACTGTCATCAGCCAGACGCTGCACATTACTTCTTCCGTCTGTGTTGATGATCTGCCGGATGGTTTCTGAAATTCCGTTATTCCGGGTTTTGCGTTGTGTGAGTTTCGATTCCAGATACTGACTGATGATTGCAACTCTCGTCTTGTTATCGGGAGCAAGCACCATTTTTTCTTCCAGCTCTTTTCCTGCCGCCCCTAAGATAGTTCCGGTATCAACCATCTCATTCGTCAGGGCAAGAGCTGGGATATCAAACAATTCAGGTAGGGCAAAAGGATAAAGGTAGACCCCGAATATGCCAAAATGATTGTTAATTGAAAATCGCCTGAATTCCTGTGAAGGCCCCGATATCCCGGAGGAAAAAGAGGGAACTTGCTGATTATTATTTAGTAACTCATCAAAAACGCCCTGATAATGAAAAACCATTTCTATGCATCCATCTGCCATTGTGCGGTGGATGTAAGGTACTCCTTCGAAATTTTCCATTTCCAATACCCAGAAACAACGGACCAGGCCGGCTAGTTTTTCTGAAGGAGCAATGCTGAAGTATTTCATAAAAGATAAGCCTCAACATAAAGTTAATGATTTTTAGGAAGCCTTTTTAACCCATTTTCTATAGGGGATAATTAACGCCAATAAAACTGCACTGAGGGAGAACAGCTTTGCAATAAGGTCGCCATTTTCTACGTAAAAAGTAAGATCGCTATTCAGATTGAGGTCTGCTTTTAATGCAGTCCGTGTCCACCACTTGCTTTGTTTTACCAGGTCCCCTTTCTGGTCGATAAAACCGGAAATTCCCGTATTGGCTGAACGGACCACCCACCTTCTGGTTTCTATGGCTCGTAATTTGGCGTATAACAGATGCTGGTCTTTTCCTGAGGTATTTCCCCACCAGCCATCATTGGTGATAATGGCGATGAACTGAGCGCCCTCCTTTACAGACTTACCAATCCAGTCGCCCCAAAGGGATTCATAACAAATCACTGGTGCAACACCAATGCCGCTTTGTGCATACATAACTGCAGGATTTTCCTGCCACCCCCAGCCGCTTACCGTACCACCCAGCTGAGCAAATACCGGCTTCAGAAAAGCCAGGGCATTTGGAAAAGGCATTTTTTCTACACCAGGAACAAGCTTTGATTTGTGATAGAACTGTACGTTTGCGGAGTTCTCTACCTGCATCGCGGTATTGAAATTATCATAATAGACCCCGCTGTTTTCATCGAATTTCGCACTGATCGTCTTTGCAGAATGATATTGTTTAACACTTTCAATGCCGGTAATTAGTGTTCCGTTTTTATATTTTGAAAGGAAATCCTGAAGCTGTGTAAAGTCCGGATTGCTTCTGATACGGTCCTCATCGCTGTAGTTCGGAATTGCTGTTTCCGGCCAGATGAAGTATTCTGTATTGGGTTGTCCGACAGAATCCGAAAGTCGGCTTAATGTGCGCATTTGCTCCTGAGGAGAAATGCCACCGAGTTTCTCATAAGGATCAATGTTGGGCTGCACAGTGACCACATTTACCGGGACAACTTTTTCCTCGTAATCGGCATATCTGGTCAATGAAGAAATAATCGGTAACAGAATTACCAGGGTAAGCGGAATCAGCGGCCTGAATTTAAGGTATCCCATCTGGGATCTGAAAGCCTGATAAGCTTCAAACGCAAGTATATTACTAATCAGTATCCACAATGAACCACCATACACCCCGGTATACTCATACCATTGTACCAGCTGATGACTGGTTGCAAAACCATTTCCAAGGGTCATCCATGGAAAGGCCAGATCCCAGGTTTGGTGCAGGTATTCCATACTGATCCAGAAACTGATGAGCCCCGCATAAGCTATCCATTTAGAGGTGTACCTGCTCAAACGGTAATATAGCCAGAAAGTGAAGGTCATCAGTAAGGCCCCTAAACCATATGGAATAAGGGATATGAGAAAGGCGACAAAAGCACTGTTATAAGCGCTGATTGCATTATAAACCCAATATATGCAGGCAGTATTCCAAATAAGGAAGGTTAAACCTGCCGTTAAAAAAACACGTTTTCCTTTTTTCTCTTTTTCACCGTTACTGATTTGTTTGATGGCGATAAGTAAAGGAACCATAGCCAATAGTAAAAGGGGAGCGGTATAGGGTATGGGAGGCCATGCCAACCACATTAAGAATGCGCTTGACAAAGCCAGGAGCGTCGTGTTTTTTAAATTCATTGGGGGTGTTATCGTGCTGCTTTATGAATTAGAAATTGTCTAGTACGTCTGCTTTTTTCGCCTCGTATTCTTCAAGGGTAATCAGCTGTTTATCGTACAAGGTTTTTAATTTTCTTAGTTTGATGGTTGTTTCATCTTCGGGCTCTTCTACCGGAGCTGGGGGGATAACAGGAGCAGGGGGAACGAATGCTACCGGCTCTTCCACTACTTTAGGCTCAGGAATGGTATTTACGGTTACTGGAGAAGTGGAAGAGCGTCTTTCTTCCAGTTCGATCTGGCGTTGCTGCTCTTTAAACTCTGCCAGTTGTTCGTGTGCTGCCTGATATAATTTGCGGGCCTGTACTTTAGGAATGTATTCTGTAATGATGTTTTCTCCATGTGTAGGCACGCAGATAAATTTAGAACCAAATATTTCTTCTTTAAAAGAGATCTCTTTGATGGTCTTCCAGGAGATGTCTTTAAAATTCATAGTGATTCCAAAATTGCCTGGCTCACAATAGAAAATACGTTTGTTACTTACGGCAATGCAGGTCGGAAGCAGATTTACAGCTGGTCTTTTTTGTACCGCCATATAGATCAGTTCTTCATTTGCGCTGAGCATGTCATTTAATTTTCCCAACACTTTTTCAACAGCCTTAGGATCTTGTTCGTCACTTAAAAATCTATCTATTAATATCATGTTAATGCTTTTTATATCATACTATCAAAAATTGAACCTATTTATCTTTCTCGTATTTAGACTTCTTCACTTCTGTTTTTCCCGCCACACAAATCACAAACTCTCCTTTTAATATGTTGTTTTCAAAATGTGTTTTAATCTCCAGTAAAGTCCCCCTTACGGTTTCCTCATACATTTTTGTCAGCTCCCGACTTACGGATGCCTGGCGGTCTTCCCCGCAATATTCGGCAAACTCCTCCAGAGTTTTCAATAATCTGTGCGGACTTTCATAGAGGATTATGGTGCGATCTTCTTCAGCCAGTTTTTTGAATCGTGTTTGTCTGCCTTTTTTTACGGGTAAAAAACCTTCAAAAATAAAAGTATCGGATGGAAGTCCGGAGTTGACTAATGCCGGGACAAAGGCGGTTGCTCCTGGTAAACATTCTACAGCCAGCTCGTTTTTGATGGCCTCTCTTACCAGGAAAAAGCCAGGGTCGGAGATGGCAGGTGTGCCTGCATCAGAGATCAGGGCCACGTTCTTTCCTTCCTTTAGAAACTTAATGATTTCTGAGGTTGCCTGATGTTCATTGTGCTGGTGATGGGAATATGCTTTCTTATCAATGCCGAAATGTTTCAGCATGGGGGCGCTGGTCCGGGTATCTTCGGCCAGAATCACATCGGCCTCTTTTAAGATTCTTATCGCCCTGAAGGTCATATCCTCAAGGTTGCCTATTGGCGTTGGAACAAGAAATAGTTTGCCTTCCATAGTTATTTTTTTCGCTATGCAGGGCCAAATGGGCTCGCAATGACGAGTTAAGTTATTATCTTTGTTTAAAAAATAAAATAATGTTGCAAGTTAACTATATCCGCGAAAATAGAGAGAAAGTTTTAGAACGACTGTCTGTCCGTAATTTCAAACAGCCTGAATTGGTGGATGAAATTATTAAAATTGATGAAGAGCGTAGACAAGCTCAAACCTCCTTAGACTCCCTTTCTGCTATCGCAAATTCCAGTGCTAAACAAATTGGTGAGCTGATGCGTAATGGTAAAAAAGAGGAAGCGGATATATTGAAATCGGAAACTACAGCAAACAAAGAGCAGATCAAAAACCTTTCTGATGTATTGGCTGAAGCAGAAGATAAATTGTACCACCTGATTGTACAATTACCTAACCTGCCCCATGACTCGGTACCTGCAGGTGCAACTCCGGAAGAAAATGAAGTTGTGCTGATACATGGTGAACCTGCAGTACTGGCTGAAAACGCGGTGCCGCACTGGGAGCTGACTGCTAAATATGATATCATCGATTTTGAACTGGGAACAAAAATTGCTGGTGCAGGTTTCCCTGTTTATAAAGGAAAAGGAGCCCGCTTACAAAGAGCATTGATCAATTTCTTTCTTGATCGTGCAGTAGAAGCAGGATATAGAGAAATGCAGGTGCCTCACCTGGTTAATGAAGCTTCCGGATTTGGGACCGGCCAGTTGCCGGATAAAGAAGGTCAGATGTACCATGCAGGAGTTGATAATCTGTATCTGATTCCCACAGCAGAAGTTCCGGTAACGAATTTATACCGGGATGTTATTCTGAAAGAGGAAGAACTTCCAGTTAGAAATACCGCATATACCCCATGTTTCCGTCGTGAGGCAGGTTCTTATGGCGCGCATGTAAGAGGCTTGAATCGTTTACATCAGTTTGATAAGGTAGAGCTGGTACAAGTGGTACATCCGGAAAAATCTTACGAGGTGCTGGAGCAGATGAGCAGTTATGTACAAACACTGCTGAAAGAGCTCGGTCTGCATTACAGGGTCTTAAGCTTATGCGGTGGCGATATGGGGTTCACTTCTGCAAAAACCTATGATATGGAAGTATGGAGTGCCGCACAGCAACGCTGGCTGGAGGTTTCTTCAGTTTCCAACTTTGAAACTTACCAGAGTAACCGTTTGAAATTAAGATTTAAAGGTGCTACCGGAAAAACTCAGCTGGCACATACCTTAAATGGAAGTGCCTTGGCTTTACCGCGTATTGTGGCCTCTATTCTGGAAAATAACCAAACTGATAAAGGAATTAAGATCCCGGAAGTTCTGGTAAAATATACCGGGTTTGAATATATTGATTAAGTATTAAAGATCTTCCAATAAAAAAACCTTCTCTATTATGGAGAAGGTTTTTTTATTTCACCGGTAGATGAGAATATTATAGTATTAAGATCAATAAAAGAATAATGATAATGATCGCTCCTACAGAAAGATAAACACCTCCACCTATGGCTTTAGATTGTTTTTTCAGTTCTCTTAGCTCCTTACGCAGTTCTTTCTTTTCTGCTCTGGATAAATGCGACTTATCCATTGACCTGATTTCCTCTACCCGTTCTGTAATTCTTTTTAATTGTGCCTGTTGTTCAACGGTCATTTCCGTTTTATTCTTTTCGGATTTGTCTGCTGCAAGAACTGTGTTCGCGCTAACGCCCAGCATAAAGATTAAGGCCAGTGAGTAAATGAATTTTTTCATGTGATTTAGGTTTTGTGATTTCTGTTTAAATAACAAAAAACCTACCAAAAATTTTTGATAGGTTTTCAGAAGCATCCAAATGTGGATATAATCCCCTTTTAACACTGTTTAAGCAAGATAGCTAAAGAATATTTTTTTGGTGTTTACCAGTGTTTATTTCCTATAAAGGAATGTTTTCTGTTAAACTGTATACTCTTAAAGGCATCATTATTTGATCTCAAACACGGTATTCATTGTGTAATTCAATTTTATTTTCTTGAAATCAATTTCCGGAGCAGCCCCGCCCATGGCATCTGCACTTTCTGCTTTCATCATCATGACGTTGGCACGGTACATTGGCTGAGGATAAGATTCGTTGTTCAATTCCTGAATATCAATGATGCTTCCCAGTTGATTGCCTAATGCTTCTACTAAATAAGTTGCTTTAGCTTTTGCAGCCTGAAGGGCTTTGATTTTAAGCTCTTTTTTTAGGGCTTCGATCTTAGAGTAATCATAGCTATCTATATTGGTATACGCTACACCTTTAGGATCTACTGAACCAATGATTTCATTCCATTTGTTAAGGTCTGATACTTTCAAACGATATTGTTTGCTAACCAGAAAATCCGGGTTTTTCTTTTTCTCAGCAATACTATAACCGGATACGTTGTTGATGGTTAAGTTTTCTTTGGAAATGCCGGCATCCTGAATGGCTTTATACAATTGACTTTCTAAAGTGGTGATTTCTACCTTTTTCTTACTGTTGTTATCTTTCAGATATTCTTTCAGGGAGATGCTGATATAGATGATATCTGGAGTCACTTCAGTTTCTGCAGATCCGCTGACACTTATCTTTTTTCTTAGATCTACTTGTTGAGCCATGGCACTTAAACTAAATAAGGCAACGAAGGCAAGGGCTAATAACTTTTTCATAATATTGATTTTTCTTTTGTGTATTTGATAAGAAGATGTAAATATCAGACCAATTCCATATCCGGGAGTTAACAATTTACAGATTATTTCTTAACTGACTCATTATTAGGATGATTTTATGAGAAAAATATTTATGAAATTTTACTCATAAATAAAAAAGTCCGTAAAGCGATCACTTTACGGACTGATATTTTTTTAGAAAATTTCTAGTCTTCTACCATCTCATTGTTTGGGCCGATCTCTTCCTTTACCTCTTCCTTGAAATAGGTTTTCTGATAGATGAGGATAATGACTACCCCTACAGAGATTGCGGCATCAGCGATGTTAAAAACCGGCCTGAAGAAGACGAAATCTTCTCCTCCCCAGATGGGTACCCATGAAGGGAAGTTGCCCTGCAGGATAGGAAAATAAAACATGTCTACTACACGTCCGTGAAACCAGCCTTCGTATCCATAGATCTTTCCATAAAATACGGAGTCAATAATATTGCCCACTGCTCCTGAAAAGATCAGTGCTACATTCAGAATTAATCCCCTATGGTATTTTCTCTGAATCAGGTAATGTAATGCATATCCAATCCCTGCCACTGCCGCTATTCTGAATAAAGAAAGAGACAGTTTACCAAACTCCCCGCCAAATTCAAGACCGAAAGCCATTCCGTTATTTTCCGTGAAATGGATAATAAACCAGTTCCCTATGATCTTAAACTCCTGACCCAGGTACATATTGGTTTTGATCCAGGTCTTTAGAACCTGGTCGGCCAGTAAAACGAAAAAGATAATCAATAAAGGTTTTGTATAGCCTTTCATTAGCTTTGCTTCATTTTAGCTTCCATGCTTAACGTTGCATGCGGAACCGCACGAAGACGTTCTTTTTGGATTAGTTTCCCTGTTTCACGGCAGATACCGTAAGTTTTGTTCTCGATACGTACCAACGCCGCTTCCAGATTTTCAATGAATTTTTTCTGACGTGCAGCCAGTTGATTCAATTGCTCTTTCTCCAATGTAGCAGACCCGTCTTCCAAGGTTTTATATGTTCCTGAGGTGTCTTCAGTTCCGTTAGAGTTGGGGCTACTTAATGAGCTGGTTAGAGAAAGAAATTCTTCTCTGGCCATACGTAATTTTTCCTGAATTAATTCTTTAAACTCTTGAAGTTCACTATCAGAATACCTTGTTTTTGTAGCTTTTTCCATAATATTATTGTTTTGCAATCGAAATATGTAGTTCAACATCGTCGATTACGATTTTGTTTCCATTATCTAAATTATCTATTAAATTAATTTTATCCGCTAAGATTTCCGAACAAATGTATGTTTTATTTTGTGCTACCGCGTTCGCGATCAAATTATCGTTTTGTAAAGACACCGTAATCCTATCAGTAACCTCAAAGTTCAGTTCCTTTCTCAGGTTCTGGATTCTGTTAATCAGCTCACGTGATAAACCTTCCTGTTTTAGTTCATCTGTAATGGTAACATCCAGTGCAACAGTCAGATTTCCTAAATTAGTCACTTGCCATCCAGGAATATCTTCGGCGATGATCTCTACATCAGCCAGGGCAACTACATATTCCGTGCCCGGAATTGCATATTCCCCTGCTGCTTCAAACTGCGCAAGTTGTTCCTGGTCAAGATTATTAATTACTTCAGCTACCGTTTTCATGTCCTTACCTACTTTAGGTCCGAGAGCCTTAAAGTTTGGTTTGATTTTTTTCTTGATGAAGCCGGCAGTGTCGGTAATGTATTCAATATCCTTGATATTAGTCTCCGAAAGGATCAGTTCTTTTACCAGTTCTACACGCTCTGCAAATTTCTTATCCAGTACCGGAACTAAAATTTTAGCTAAAGGCTGCCGAACATTAATGCTGCTTTTCTTACGTAGAGAAAGCACCATTGAAGAAATGTTCTGTGCCAGCTCCATGCGCTCGTTCAGTTCCTTATCGATCAGTGTGCTGTCTGCTTCTTTCCATAAGGTCAGGTGAACCGATTCCACAGTATTGTTATGATCTGCTACAGAAAGGTTCTGGAATAACCAGTCTGCAAAGAATGGCGCTACCGGCGACATGATCTGTGCAATGCTGGTCAGACAGGTATATAAAGTCTCATAAGCTGCTTTTTTATCTGCAGTCATTTCCCCCTTCCAGAAACGGCGGCGGGATAAACGGATGTACCAGTTGCTCAGGTGCTCATCTACAAATGTCTGGATTGCTCTTGAAGCTTTGGTTGGTTCATAAGTCTCATAACTTTCATCTACCTCCGCAATTAGCGTCTGTAATAAAGATAAGATCCAACGGTCCAGTTCACTGCGTTCAGCTACCGGTGTCTCGTTGTGTATATCGATTACAAACTTGTCGATATTTGCATATAAAGCAAAGAAAGAGTAAGTGTTGTAAAGTGTACCGAAAAACTTGCGGCGTACCTCATCCAGTCCATCTATATTGAACTTAAGATTGTCCCACGGTGAAGCGTTGCTGATCATGTACCAACGGGTTGCATCGGCACTGTAAGTCTCTATAGTTGAGAAAGGATCTACGCCATTGCCTAAACGTTTAGACATTTTATTGCCGTTTTTATCCAGTACCAATCCATTGGATACCACATTTTTGAAGGCTACTCCAGGATTACCTACTTTTTCGTTGATGGCCTTGATTTCGTCACTGGATTCACTTAACATCACTGCAATAGCATGTAGCGTAAAGAACCAGCCACGGGTCTGATCCACACCCTCTGCAATAAAATCTGCAGGATAAGCATGCTCAAAATCTTCTTTATTTTCAAATGGGAAATGCCATTGCGCATAAGGCATAGCACCACTGTCAAACCAAACGTCGATCAGGTCGAGCTCACGAACCATTCTCTCTCCGGTTGAAGAGGTTAAGATCACATCATCCACGTAAGGGCGGTGCATGTCTTTTAGTTCAAAACCTGCTTCCATAAAACCAGCGGCTACAGACTTCTGGATTTCTGCATTCAGTTCTTCGATAGAACCGATACATTTCTCCTCCTGGCCATCAGCAGTACGCCAGATTGGAAGGGGAGTTCCCCAATAGCGTGAACGGGAAAGGTTCCAGTCTACCAGGTTTTCCAGCCAGTTGCCAAAGCGTCCGGTTCCAGTTGCTTCAGGTTTCCAGTTAATGGTTTTGTTTAAAGCCACCATTTTCTCCTTTACTGAAGTGGTTTTGATAAACCAGCTATCCAGAGGATAATAAAGGATTGGTTTATCAGTTCTCCAGCAATGTGGATAACTGTGCTCGTATTTCTTTACGTCGAATGCTTTGTTGTTTTCTTTCAATTTGATGGCAATCAGCACATCAGTTGGTTTAAAGTCAGCAGCAGCGCGCTCTTCGTCTGAGTAATATTCTTCTTTTACATAACGGCCGGCAAAGTCAGTTACTTCTTTAACGAATTTACCTTGTTTGTCTACTAATGGAGCTTCATTGCCGTTTTCGTCTTTGATCAGGACTGAAGGTACGCCGTTTTCTCTGGCGACACGAAAATCGTCTGCACCAAATATCGAAGCGGTATGTACAATTCCGGTTCCGTCTTCTGTAGTCACGAAATCACCAGGAATTACACGGAAAGCATTAGCTTCCAGATCTTCATTGGTCACATAAGCCATCAGTTGGTGGTAATGTAAACCTACCAGGTCTTTTCCTTTAAATTCTGTTGCTACCGTCCATGGGATCAGTTTATCTCCGCCTTTATAGTCCTCAAAAGAAAGGTCTTTCGCATCTGCTTTAAAGTGTTTAGCTACCAGGTCTTTCGCCAACACCACACTTACAGGAAGGAAGGTGTATGGGTTAAAAGTTTTGATCTTCACATAGGTGATCTTATCTCCGACAGCCAAAGCACAGTTGGAAGGTAAAGTCCATGGAGTGGTGGTCCAGGCAATGATTGCTGTTTCCTCTTTCTCGTTTTCAAAAAGCTGGGCCATCAAAGGATGTTCCTGGTCTTTCTTAAGGAAAAACTGAGCAGTAATCGAGGTGTCTTTCAACATCTTATAAGTGCCTGGCTGATTCAGCTCATGTGAGCTTAATCCTGTTCCTGCAGCAGGCGAATAAGGTTGCACCGTATAGCCTTTGTATAGCAGACCTTTGTTGTAAAATGACTTTAAGATCGACCAAAGTGATTCGATATACTCATTTTCATAGGTCACATATGGGTTTTCAAGATCTACCCAATAACCCATTTTCTCCGTAAGGTCATTCCATACATCTGTGTATTTCATGACTTCCTCACGACAGGCCGTATTGTATTCTTCAACGGAAATTTTCTTTCCGATATCTTCTTTCGTAATGCCTAATTTTTTCTCTACAGCGAGCTCAATAGGTAACCCGTGAGTATCCCATCCGCCTTTGCGTTTTACCTGAAAACCTTTTAAAGTTTTATAACGGCAAAAAATATCTTTAATGGCACGCGCCATTACATGATGAATCCCTGGCATTCCGTTAGCGGAAGGCGGGCCCTCATAAAAAGTAAATGGGTTCGATTTTGAACGTGTAGAAATGCTCTTTTCAAAGATGTTTTCCGCTTTCCAAAAATCAAGTATCTCTTTTCCTATTTTCGCTAGTTCCAGTTGTTTAAATTCCCTATACATCAATCAAGTATCTCCAAAAAATTAAGGATGCAAAGTTACGTTTTTAGAATTAAAAAATGTAGTCTTATCATCATCATATTGACGACGATCCCTGCAATCCCGATGTTGTTATAAATCAGGATCGTAAAATAGGAAAAAAAATAGATTTATCCGCCCCTCGCCTAAAGAGACAGGCTTTTCTTTTTTACTATTGGTTTGATTTTTGTTGCCTACTGGTTAATTATTTAAAGCCCTCCTGTTATGATAAAAATACTGAAACTCCAAAAAGCAGTGATCGCCATTATTCTGGGTATAATTGCATTAATAGCCTATAAGGTGATGAATGTAAACGATATGGAGTCCAGTATTTATATGCTCGAACTTGCAGGTTTTTTATTTATAGCCGGAGCCTTGTTGTTTCTCTATCCTATATTCTTTGCCAAAAAGGATAAACAAGGTAACGTGGAACTGGAGCCTGAAAAACAAGAAGAGGGAACCTGAAAGATTATAAGACCCCGCCCATGTATGGATCAGTAATCCCTTCTTCGCCAGTCTCTACATGACCTGCATATTGCTTGCTGAATGCATCATGTCCATTTACCCGGATACTGAAATCATACCAGAAAGCGCTTTTCTGTAAGTCCACAATTACTTTTGCTTTAGCCCTGGCAGGGAGGGTAATTTCCTTTGTTTTATTCTTTTCATAAGTATTATCCTGAATGCTAATCTTCAGCTCTTTTTTTCCACTGTTTTCCAGTAAGAGCTGTACATTACCTGTTCCTTTTTTTGTCAGCATTCCTGAGGTTTCATATTCACAGCTCAGTTTCAATTCCGGATCATGTTTATTTCCTTTAAATCGCCTGAAGAAACCATTCGGACCACTGATGCATAAATGATAAGTCTCTTTGTCAAAGTCAGACAGGCTTAGCTTGTCAGTTACTTTATCCGTAGCACTAACACCGTAATTCCATGTTTTTCCTGCTTGTCCCTTATAAAGTACTGGTGTATACATCAGAAATGCTGCACCCACGGGAACTATCTTTTGTCCGAAATTTCCTTTGCCGGATTCAAACTGAATTTGTATTGTACCAGTTGTGATGTCCAGATCAGCCTCTGCAAACAGTTGATAAGGTAAAGCACAAGCTGGACGTGTGCCTTTTTCCTGTTGCGGCATTGCCGAAGGGGAACCCGATTCAAAAGCCTCATGGGCATTGATCTGCTCAATCTCTTTGGGAGACAAGGCCTCAGGTTTTACTTGCGCCGGTTTATTTTTTGCATTCTGGATTCCAGTGATGACACTTTCTTTTTTCAATGGGCTTACCGGATTGGACTGGTCTGCCATAGCGGGCCGGAAGACCGAGGTCAGATCACCACAAATTGCTCTTCTCCAGCTGCTGATATTTTTACTTTTGATTTTCTTTCCTGTTTTTTTACCAATGAAGTTTTCCAGGAACATCAGGCAGGAAGTATGGTCAAATACCTGAGAATTGACATAGCCGCCTTTGCTCCAGGGTGAAGCAACGAGTAATGGAACACGATATCCTAACCCGATAGGGCTATCTTTCTTTTGTTCATAATCCGGTGCGACATCAATCTTTTCAGAAACTTTCCCCGTGGAAGCATCGCCCGGCTTAGGAACAACATAAGGAGGAATATGGTCAAAATACCCATCGTTTTCATCGTATGTAAGAATGAAAATGGTTTTTTTCCATACCTCCGGATTTTTTGTCAGGATATCTATTGCTTCGGAAACATACCAGGTTCCATAGAGTGGAGAACTGGTGTGATCGGAAAACCTTTGAGGAGCCACCAACCAGGATACCGTTGGCAGTTTTCCTTGATTTACATCAGAACGGAACTGATGAAAGATATCATTTTTAGGAATGTTCATGGTCTGTTGAATACCCTGATCATCGGTAAACGTAAAAGGAGCGAGCTCCAGATAATTTTCAGGAGCATTGATATTGGTGGCGAAGGCTTTATCAATCAGGTTTTTCTCCCGGTCTGAAAGCTTATTGTATTTTTCAGTTACTTCAGCAGCGCTCAATGCGGGTTTACTGGATTTATCTCCGTTTTTTCTGAAATAGGCAGAAAGTTTTACGTTGTAACGTTTAACATATTCAATGGCATTATCACCATAATTGCCCAACCAGTCGTCCACAGTATCTCCCTGAAGGTCGGCGGTCCAGATTTCATTCTGGTAGATTTTCCAGCTTACATTGTTGTCTTCCAACAATTCAGGGAAAGTTTCCCAGTCTACATAAGCGTTTTCTCTGGATTCTGCCTGAGAATTGTTTACTGCCGCTACAGAGCTGCCGTTTTGTTCCGGACGGATGGTTCCACTCCAAAAAAACAGCCTGTTAGGGGTAGTTCCTGTTAATGAAGAGCAAAAATTGTGATCGCATATGGTGAAGGCATCTGCCATGGCATAATAGAAAGGCACATCGGTACGGTCATAATAGCCAAGGCACATATGTGATTTTACAGGTACCCACTTGTCGTAATTTCCATTGTTGCGGGCGGCAAGCTGGTCTGACCAGGAATGGGGAAGCCCGCCCTGCCAGGTAATTTTAGTCTTATTGATGTCTACATGAAAAGGAGCGAAAGTTTTTCCTGCTGCATCTTTTTGAAGCCATACTTTATTCTGGTCAGGTTGAGTAAACGTTCTTGGATCATTAAAACCACGGACTCCTGCCAGTTTACCAAACATATGATCAAATGAACGGTTTTCCTGCATCAGGAATACGATATGTTCTGCATCATAAAATGTAGATCCCGGTGCGGCGCTGATGGCCATCGCCTTTTGAATAGACATGGGTATTACATTAGGGAGTCCGGCTGCTCCGGATAACAGGGCTGCCTTTTTTAAAAATGATCTTCTTGAATCCATTGTTTTGGTTTGTGTGTACTCAAATGTAATAAGATTGAAGATTAAAAGTAATTTTTTGAGATGAAAATCAAACCAATGAAGGGTAAGATATTTACGTAACAAAAAGGGTACTTAGTGTGGATTGTACAAACTGGCTTTTCTTGTCATTTTATTTATAGAATTGTGTATTTTACATCGTTAAACACCTAAACTGCATTTCTTATGATAAAATATATTGGCGGCGCGCTAGTCATTGGCGGAGTATTGACTTCAATTTTAAGTTTTGAAAATAAAGCAATTGTACATTCGCCAAAACCAATCGATTTTAATCCTGGCTATCGCTTGCTGGAAAAAGCAGAATTGAACTACCGGAATTATTGTGGTGGTTGTCATGGAGAGAAGATGGATGCTTTTGTGGACCGGCAATGGAAACATGGAAATGCAAAAGAAGACCTCTTTAAGGCAATAAAAAATGGATATGCGAATGAAGGAATGCCTGCCTTTGATGCTACATTTACCGATAAAGAGATCAGAGAACTTTCAGATTATATCCTGAAGGGAATAAAAAATGTTGACCGCTATGCAGGGGCAAAGAAACCAGTGAGCAATATTTTTAAAACAGCCGAAATGACCATCAGGTTGGATACCGTGGCGAAAGGCCTGGACGTCCCATGGGGAATGGCTTTTCTCCCGTCTGAGGAGTTGCTGGTTACCGACCGCAATGGCAAGTTCTATAAGGTGAAAAAAGACAAGTCTTTACAGCTGATCAATGGGACTCCAGAGGTATTGGCAAAAGGACAGGGTGGTTTAATGGATGTAATTCTTGATCCTGCCTTTGCAACGAATAAGACCCTTTACCTCTCTTATTCTAAATTTAAAACCGAAGATGGAAAGGTATTGGCTACTACAGCGGTTGTAAAAGCAAAGCTGGAAGGGAATGAGCTGGTAGATCAGCAGGATATCTTTGTAGCCAAACCCTGGTCCAGAACACAGCACCACTATGGCTCCAGAATGCAGTTTGGAAAAGATGGTTATTTATACATTGCTATCGGTGAAAGAGGAAATGAAAAACAAAACCCTCAGGAAATCAAAGGAAATGACCTTGGAAAGATCCACAGGATAAAAAGTGATGGTAGTATTCCTACTGATAATCCGTTTGTGATAACCAAGGGCGCAGAGGCATCCATTTTTACTTATGGGAACCGCAATCCTCAGGGGATGACCATTCATCCTCAGACAGGGGTCATCTGGGAGAATGAACATGGACCAAGAGGTGGGGATGAAATCAATATCATTCAACCAGGTAAGAATTACGGTTGGCCGATAGCGACTTATGGCATCAATTACAATGGAAAGATCATTAGTAATATTTCAGAAAAGGAGGGGATAACAGCACCTTTGCATTACTGGATTCCCTCTATAGGGCCAAGCGGAATGGCTTTTGTTTCCGGAAACCGTTATAAGGGATGGAAAGGCGATCTGCTTACCGGTTCCCTGCGTTTTGAATACCTGAACAGAAGTGTATTACAAGGAAATAAAGTGATTAAAGAAGAAATACTTTTCAAGAATATCGGCAGGCTGAGGGATGTAAGGATGGCGCCGGATGGCTATATCTACATTGCAGTAGAATCTCCTGGTATCGTTTATAAGCTGGTTCCGGTTAATTAACGGTGAAGGCTCTGTTTAGCCACAAAGACAAGGGAAGTAAGCCTACAATAATCAATGCGATATACCAAACCCCAAAGGCACTGGCCCATGCTGCATTCAGTAAAATCAGTGCGATAACGCCTGCTTTTACAGATTTGCCGATGTTCTTTCCGATAGGATCATCAAGGGTTTTAAATAAGGGATTGAAGATCATCAGGTAGAACGGAATTACAAAGAGAATGGTGAGCAGGAAAAAACCTTTGCTGTGTGCAATGAAAAGAATGCAGGCAATGACAAATGCATAAAGGAAGGCGGCAAGATATAATGTCGCTTTGCTTTTTTCATTCCCTTTTCTTCTGTTGATGATCGTGAGTGAGGCAATATATACAATGGGGATGGTTGCAATTACCAACCACCAGATTTCGGGATACCAAGAAAAAATACTTACACCAAGCAAAAGGTTTAATCCCCTGCAGAGCCCCATATTGATCGGGCCACTGATGGTCATGTGCTTAGAATATTTGTCGTAAGTTAAAGCGGCAATCATAATCAGACATGCAATCGCTAGAGAGGTCAGGTTTACGATTGCCGCCGCCATAATCCCTACAGTAAAGCAAATTCCGCCAAATACAGCAGCATCTTTTTTTGTAATGCTTCCATTTGGAATCGGGCGGTCCGGACGCTCCTTTTTGTCTCTTTCCAGATCAAAGACATCGTTAAAGATCACCCCTCCGCTATACAAGCCTATGGTAGATAGGCAAAGCAACAGAATCGGAAATAAATGCTGAAGCTCAAATTCCGTAGTTAAAAAATAACCTGAAATGGCTACACCAGCAAGAACATCAGTAACGGAAGTCACCAGATTTGCCGGACGCATAATCTTAATATAGGCGAGTCGGTTCTTCAAATAATTATAAGTTTAAAGCAGATTTTGTTGATAAAAAAATGCAAGTCCAGCAGTATAACAATTCAAAATAGGTTTAGGTTGGTATTTAAATGCAAATAAACATATAAAAAACACTATTTATAGCTTAATCAGCCTTTTTTTGCGTATCATTTATATTGAACTGGACCATCAGTTTTGTTCAAAAGTGGATGATTTATCTCAAATCAGGATTTTCAAACTTTGTCTTATTATTTATAAGTAGTAAAAAACAATTTAAACCTTACTAAAATGTAAAAATCAATTTTTTATCACACAGGATGCCTGAAAAAGCGGGCGTGAAATCTGTACCGGCATTGCTGACCGCAAGTGGTAATGTATTACACCTTAATTTTGGTGCTTCCATGGCAGACTTAAATGGATAGTCTCTTCCTTGAAATTATAAACTCCGTATCATCTTTCAGCTCCCTCTTTAAAGCAATTGCTTATTTTTTCTTTGTGCGCTGGGCTTTTACCTCCGAAGCCGTAATGGCTCCTGCTTTATTGCCAAAGCTGTTTCTCACATAGGTCAATACATCTGCTATTTCCTGGTCTTTGAGGATATCAAGCTGAGGCATCGGATTCGAATAGGTTTCTCCATCAATTTCCAGACTTTCATTTGAGCCATTGAGGATAATTTTAATCAACCTGTTTTTATCCCCGAGTACGTATATCGTTTTGCTTAAAGGAGGATTTAAATTAGGAACGCCTCCGCCATCTAATTGATGACAGGAGGCGCAAAATTTCGAATAAACCTTTTTTCCTTCCAATAACTGATCTCTTTGAACTGTTGCTTTTGCTGTGGTTTTCTTTTGAGCCTGAGCAGCAGCCGGTACAAATAAGGTTAAAGGAAGGGCCAGAAGAGCAGTAAATAGGAGTTTTTTCATGATCTTTTATTTTCCCTTATATAATATCCGGTATACAGTCCCCTTCACGTCATCAGTTACATACAGAGAGCCATCTGGCCCTTGTGCCAATCCGCAAGGGCGATGCTTTGCGTCCCTGGGAGACATTACGTTGTCTGTTCCGGCAAAACCGTCTGCAAAGATTTCCCATTCTCCGGTAGGCTGACCATCCTTGAATGGAGCAAACACAACATAAAAGCCTTCCTGTTTTTCAGGAGTCCTGTTCCAGGAACCATGAAAGGCGATAAAAGCACCATTCCTGTATTTCTCCGGAAACTGATTCCCGGTGTAAAATAACAAGCCATTGGGAGCAAGATGTCCGGGAAAAGCCAGCGCGGGATTGATATATTCTTTGCTGCCTTCTTTTTTGCCATCGCCTCCGTATTCCGGTGCCTGGATGTTTTTCTTTTGATACTGGTCATAATAGACATAAGGCCAGCCTGCATTGTCTCCTTTTTTAAGCATGTACAGGCATTCGGCAGGAAGGAGAGCGGATTGTTTTTCATCATACAGATCCGGCCAAAGTCCATTGAGTTGATCACGGCCATGCTGCATCACAAATAAGCTATTGTTTTGTTGATTCCAATCTAAGCCAACTACATTTCTTATTCCTGTGGCATAACGAACGCCATCGCCATAGCTTTGGTTCAGCTTGTTGGCTTTAAACTGCCATATCCCTCCGGCAGAATCTAATATCGGACAACCTTTTATTCCCGGGGAGCCTGGGGTACGGTCTTTTTCCTGGCAGGAGTTGGAATACGCTCCTATGTTCACATAGATGTTTCCTGAATTGTCTAAGACAATAGATTTGGTATCGTGCTGTCTGCCTTTTTTTAATTTGGTAATCAGCTTTGAGGGATTATTCTGATCAAGGACTTCATCACTTTCGTTGAGTTTATAGCTAAAGACCTCGTCGTTAGAAGAGGCATACAGTATGTTGTCTTTTAAATAAAGGCCCGTTCCACCATAATTTCCAAAGCCAGTATGTTCGTCCATACGGCCATCACCATTTTTATCTTTCAGGTAAATGATGCCTTTTTCTTTAACTGGTTTCGCAAGTTTTACATACAAATTTCCTTCCTTGGTCACGACGATGTGTCTGGCCTTGCCAATGCTGTCGGCCACTATTAGCGCCCCAAATTCTGCAGGAAGTTTTAAACCTGCATTATTCGCATCAGTGGTGGGTGGATCGGTTGATCTGTCCGAAGGGTTATTTTTAAAAGCATATAAGGAGCAGAAAACCCCAGCCGTAAGGAGCGGAATAATCAATCTTGTTTTCATGATCATACTTATCATTTTATAAGTTCTGTCTGCCATTAACGTAGTAAGGCGGTTGCGCACCATAAGATTGGGGCCTGTCCATGAAGATCACCTGTATTTTGTTTTCTGTCCAGGTAATACTGACGGTCATTTTTCTTGTTTGTACCTTCGCAGACATTGGTAATCTCTGCATTTTCATTGATGTAAGATACCAGTCCAAGCCATCCCTTTCTGGCTGCTTTTCCATAAGTCTCTTTATCCAGCCACCCGTTTTTAACTCCTGTAATCATCGCAAAAGTGAACATTCCTGTTGCTGATGTTTCCGGCCATGCTTCAGGATCATCAATTAATTGGTTCCACATGCCGTTCTTTCCCTGATATTTTAGTAATGAGGCCATCATATCGCTGTAACCTTTCATGATCCTTGCTCTGTTTGGATTGCTTTTGGGCATGGAGCTAAGTAATTCTGCCATCCCTGCGGCCATCCATCCATCTCCTCTTCCCCAATAGAAAGGTACATCAGGAGCATGATAAAACAGCCCATTGGGTTTTTGAAGCTGATCTAAATAGAAAACCATTTCTTTTGCCGCCTGATCGATGTATTTCTGATTTCCAGTGGCGCGGAATGCCTGTGCCTGTAATGCGGTGATCATATACATGTCGTCAATCCATAACCTGGTTTGCCAGGTGTATCCTTGTTTATAAAATTCGTGTGATTCTTCTTTTACGCGTGGCCCTTCCGGCGGTCCCCATTGTTTTTCTGCGATAGAAATCCCAAGGTCCAGGTATTTTTTATCTTTTGTCTGAAGGTATAATTCCAGAGGAACCGAGCCAAAAACACAGTAATCCACGTGATCAGGAATGGGAACCATCTTTGACTCTTCTCCAAATAAAGGTTCGAACCGTTCTGCAAGGCGCTGTGTCAGTTTTTTATTTCCACTGGCTTTGGCGAAAGTCAAAGCTCCATACCAGGCACATGATTCCGGATAAGTGATGACCTTTGGAGGGGTTGGACGGCCAAAATTGGTATGTGGAGTAACAACAAAGTGATCGGCTACCCTGGTGCCAATTTCTTTCGGAGATGTGCCCTTTGGCCAGTTTTTTAAATCTGCAGAGGTAGGTTGGGCGTGTAAAAGGCCCGTTCCACAAAAAAGGGAAAAAGATAGAAGACTGGTTATGCCTAAAAAAAGATTTCTATTCATGAGATTTTGGCTGTCTGTTGATCAACATCTTTGGGGATGTTTACCCGTTTAGGTATTTAAAGGTAGCTTTTATTTGATTTTTGAGAAATTAGTGAAGAGAGAGAAACGCCTTAATTTGCTGGTTTAACAGGATTATCAACTGTTCTTGTTAATATGGTTTACTAATTGGCTAAATTGGAACAGTAATTTGAGTTCAATATTTATTCACTTGCGAAGTATTCAGGATAAAACCATAAATATATACTAATGAAAAAATGTCTCTCTCTGATGTTCATCATCACCCTATCCCTGCAATTAAAAGCACAGCATAGCTTGCTGAAACTATGGGAAACGGATAGTGTAATTAATCTGCCGGAGTCTGTTTTACCGGATTTGAAAGCTAAAATGCTGTATGTGTCTGTCATGGGAAATAATCCGAATGATAAAGACGGAATCGGAGGAATCGGGAAGATTAAACCGAATGGTAAGGTGATTGATCTCAACTGGATTTCCGGATTAAACTCTCCAAAGGGATTGGCGATATCTGCTAACCTGATGTATGTTGCCGACCTGACTGATGTCGTGGTGATTGATATTGCCAAAGGGGAAATACTCCGCAAGATTCCTATAGAAAATACCAAATTTCTGAATGACATCACTGTGAACGAAAAAGGGATCGTATATGTCTCGGATTCCAGAACAAAAAGGATTTATAAAATTGAAAATGATGCACCCAGCTTGTACCTTGACAGCATCAACGGGGTTAATGGTTTAAAAGCCATCGGCGAGGATTTATATATCCTTGGCGGGAGGAATTTTTTGAAAGCTGATGCCGGAAAAAAGATCACTAAAATAGCAGAATTGCCAAATGGAGGAGATGGATTGGAACCAATCGGAAATGGTGATTTTCTCTGCTCAAGTTGGGGTGGATATGTATATTATGTGTATGCTGACGGCAGATGCGATTTGCTGCTGGATACCCATTTAGAAAAGAAGAATACAGCTGATATAGGTTATGATCCAGAAAAAAGGATAGTATATATCCCCACTTTTTATAAAAAGACAGTAATGGCTTATCAGTTACAATAAAATCATTTATGAGTAGCCTCCTTAAAGATATATATTCACCAGCTTTTTACGACAGACTATCTGATGTCCTCTTGCAGACCGTTCCTGCCTTTGATAAAAAGAAATTTACAGTGCAGATTTTTGATCAGGACTTCGAACATAAAGAACTAAAAGCAAGAATGAAGCATACTGCACAGGTACTGCATGTGTTTCTTCCAAACGATTACGGGCAAACGGTAGACCTGTTGTTCGAAATCATTACCGGACTCAGGAAAAACAGAATCGGAGAAGATGGACTGGCATTTATGTTTCTGCCGGATTACATAGAGACTTACGGAATGGAGGACTATGAAAATTCTGTACGGGCAATTGAGTTCATTACTCAGTTCGTCAGCTGCGAATTTTCGGTAAGACCCTTTATCCTTAAATATGAAGATCGGATGCTGGAACAGATGACTGCATGGTCACTTCATGAAAATCATAAAGTGAGGCGCTTATCGAGCGAAGGAACTAGACCCAGATTGCCATGGGCAATGGCGCTACCTAAGCTTAAAAAGGATCCTGCCCCGGTTTTGCCACTTTTAGAAAATCTGAAAAATGATCCTTCCGAATGGGTGAGAAGAAGTGTTGCCAACCACATCAATGATATTGCGAAGGATAATCCTGATATCGTTATTGATCTTGCAAAACGTTGGAAAGGCATACATAAAGAAACAGACGCCATCATCAAACATGGCTGCAGAACATTGCTGAAGCAAGGACATCCGGAAATATTAAAACATTATGGTTTGGAAAGTAAGGACATTCAAATCAGCGGATTTGAGATTTCAACTCCGGTAACTCGGATTGGTGAAGATCTGCATTTTTCTTATTACCTCCATAATCAGGAACAAAAAGAGCAAATCATCAGGTTGGAGTATGGATTGTACTACAGGAGACAAAACGGAACATTATCAAAGAAGGTATTTAAGATCAGTGAGAAAATCTACCAGGCAAATGAAAAGGTGAAGGTTTCCCGTAAGCAGAGCTTTAAATTTATCACCACCAGGAAATTTTATCCGGGAATACAGCAATTGTCGGTGATTGTGAATGGAGAAGAAAAGGAAGTGCTGAACTTTGAGCTGAGTGAATAAACCGGAGGCGGTCTAAAATTAAGACCGCCTCCGGTTTCCTGGTTATTGAGGATTCACGGTAACACGCAGCCCTGCAGAATGGGTACTGAACTCCGGTGCATACATCGATTGTAAAGTGGTAATCCCATTGGAGAAGTTTCCGGCATGACTTACCCTTAAGGCGTATTCAAATACATATACTCCCTTCCTGAGGTAACTGATGAAGAAATTGGTGGAAGCATCTTTGGTGCTCTCGTAATACCCTAATCCGTCCTGATATTTATAAGCGGAAATGACATTTACCGGTTCAAAACCTGAAGAACGCATGTCTTTTAGATGAACATATTCCATGTCTCTGTCTGCACGGATTTCAATCCTTACCTTTAGCAGGTCACCAGGAGTCAATACATTAGATGGATTGAGTAGTGTGAGTACATCTCCTTTTACAGAGGATTTTTGTAGAAACAGGTCCTTCTTAATTTTAATTCCTGTTTCCGCGGGGGTAATCTTGTTCAGTTGTTCAAAATATTGCCAGTAAATACCTCCCCAGGCAATGGTTTTATTGTTGTTTTTAACTTCGATTTTTCCCATCTCTGGTTTAATATTAGCTCCGGAAATACTCATTTTCTGATAACCTGTTCCTGCTTCTTTCTCCGTATGCTCCATGCCTAACTGAGCTGGTGTTTGATTTCCTATACTGAGCTCAGGTGCTGCAGATTCTTCCAGTGTGCTGGTTCCACGAAGGAGCAGGGAATAACAGGCTGCGGCGGTCGCTTTTGTAGTCTTCCAATCATTGGTTTGCTTATTTTTTAGCAACCATATTTTCATTTCTTCTACAGATTTAACATCATTGGCCACCTCGTCAAACACCTCTATCAGCAATGCCTGTGTTTCAATTGGACTTTGATACCACCACCAGCCATGGATGTTGTTGTCCCAATACATCCCCATTTCCTCATCTTGTCTGGCACTTTCTTTTAAAAAGCGGATAATGTTAAGGGCTTCTGGTTTATTTCCGTTTCTGGCCAGGACTAAGGCTGCCTGTCCACGTTCATAGGCATCCATCGTTCTCCAACTGCTTTTCACTTTGTCCAGGTAATGCGCTTTTGCCTTTTTAAAATCAGGATCAGTATTCTTTTGATCGGTATAACTCCTTGCATACAGATAGTGAAGTGGGAGATGAGCAATGCCTTTTCCTGATACTTCTTTCTTGAAGTCATCTTTTAATTGCTTGTCCAGGTAAACGATGGCTTTATTCAACATTTTCTGGAAGCCTGGGAAAGCGTTTTCATCGATCATTTTCAAATGCTTTAGCTGCCCCATACCCAAAACGATATGTTGGGTAATGTAGCGGTCTTCAGACATCCCGCTAAACCAGGGGAAGGAGCCATTTGGATTTTGCATTTTCTCCAGCTTCTCAAAATTACTTTTCAGTTCATAAGACATGCGGTTCAGATCAAATAGGATGGCCAGTCGCTTTTTACGTTCTGTTTCTCCATCTGCCTCTCTCACCCATGGCGTTTCTTCCAGAAGTATAGATTTCAATTCCGGGTTTTTCTCCAGATTAGACAACAATGTTGCCCCGTCCTTTTCCTGCTGCCAGCGGGCAAAAACCTGTTTTATTTTTGGTGAACTGTTGATCACTCCGGTAGCAAAGCTATTCGCATAAAAGCGGCTGAAAGTCTGCTCTGCACATTCATAAGGATACTCCATTAAATAGGGCAGGGCCTGAATGGCATACCATACCGGGTTGGAAGTAAACTCCAGGGTTAAGCGTTGATTTTTTAGCGTGGAAGAAGCACCGGATTTCAACAGTTTGTCCATGTTAAATGTCTTGCTGGAGTTTCCACGGACATTCAATGGCATTGTTTCTGTAACCAGCATGGCATTAGGAAGTACAGGAACGGTCATTTCTTCTCCATCACTATACCTGCCGGATTGCGCTAATACTTTATACGTGATCGCAGCAATGCCTGAAGGAATTTGCAATGACCATTTAATCACCTCATTTCCTTTATCAGCAACTTCGAAATTTTGTGTTGCTTTGGTGTCTGTGGATAAGATGTGGATAACATTGTTAGTAACTGCATCCCTCAACTCCAGAATGGCTTCTCCTTTTAGTGTTTTTCCGCTGAGGTTGTTCAGCTTTGCGGTAAACAACAGGGTATCTCCTTCCCGGAAGAAACGTGGGGTATTAGCACTGATAGCCAGTTGTTTCTGGGTAATCAGCTCGCGACTGGTAGCAGCTGTTTTCAGGTCTTTCGTATGCGCAAAGCCCAGCATTTTGTAACGGGTCAACGATTGTGGAATGGTAAAATCTATCCGAATTTCTCCGTTTTTATCGGTGTGTAATTGTGGATAAAAGAAAGCAGTTTCGTTGAAATTGGTTCTTGGGACAATCTTGCCCGTCCCCCTGATTGCTTTTCCATTGACAATACGGATATCGGTTATTGGATCATAGTGTTCGATCGAAATAAAGTCGTAAACTTTACTATCTTCAGCAACGGCTTCATCCTTTTCCCTCATTGATGACGCTGGAGCAGGAACTGAAATGCCTAAGGCTTTTTCCTGAATAGAGGTTGCTCCACGGACCTGAACAGAGGAGGAAGAGTAGGCAACCCTCGACTGTTTATATTGGACGCCCCCGGTGATGACCAACTCATGCAGGCTGGAACCGTCATTTTTTAAACTCACATCCAACCTTTTTAACTTACCAACTTTTGTAGTTAAAGATTTAAACCCGAGGGCTTTGAATTGGATTTGCTGTCCAGGAATTGCATTGATTTTGTAAATACCATAACTATCGGTAACTACAGTTGTTTTTCCTGCTTTTACGTTTACGCCTGGCATTCCATAACCCTGTTCATCCGTTACGACTCCATATACGAGCTTCCCCTTTTTCAGTTCTGCCAAATTTTTAGCGGCTTGCTCTGATATTCCCCTGGCTTTAAGCCTGGCTAAGTAATCCGCATAACCGGGATTGTACCCGCCACCATAATAATTGTATCCAAAAAGATTCAGATGCTCATAACTTCTGAAGATCTCCGAAAAATAATTATTGTAGTTATTCAGGAACCAAAGTTCATTTCCGCTTTCAAGCCTGTTGCGTTCTGAAGTCCAGAAATAACGGCTATAATTATATGTATCGACCAATGGCTTATTCCAATCCATCTTTTTTAGTTCATCCAGCGAAGCATCATAAAGTGTAGCGACCAATTCGGCCATTTGTTTTTCTCCGGTTTTACTGCTGATGCGTAATTTCCAACTTTCCTTTTCTCCAGGTTGCAACTTATTTCTAAATGTTAGGAAATCTATTGTTAACTCTTTTGCAGGGTCAATCATATGAACTACTTGCATCGAGTTATACACAAGTCCATTCTGTATTAGCGTAAACTGAACTGCAAAACTGTCCTCAAAGCCAGCTTTAGGGCTTATTTTAACGATGTTTTGTTTGTTGGAAATGTTTATCCATACTTTATCCACAATCTTGTTTTTGTAATAAAGCTCGTAATAAGCCGCTCCGCTGGCAGTTGTTCCCGCTACTCTGAAGATGGCGCTTTCATTAGGCAAAACCTTGTTTTTTTCTACCACCAACCATTCCCGCTCTGTGAGTATGTTGCTGGCCTCCGAATGGTAAATACGCAATACTTTTTCTACATCAACACGCTCTTTGTCTTCATTTATAGCGCTGAATTTTACCTTATAATAACCCGGAAGAACTTGTTTCGCATTGAGTGTTAAATTTCCTGTTCCTTGTTCTGTACTGATGCTCTGTTGAAAACTGATCTTTTGTGTTGGCCAGTTCAAAGGATCATCGTCGCCGGCGTAGGCCTCAGTTGGGAAAGCCTGGATAAACTCGTCCTTAGACAGGGTATATTTTTGGGGGATTGTTGGAAAAGGATTTTTATTTGGTAGCCGTCCTGGTGATTGAAGCGAGAACCATTCCGTTTCTACGCTTGCTTTTATCAGCTCTCCATTCAGATTGGTGACATTAAAGGAAATGCTATCCGGTTTTGTCGTTAAAAAAAGTTGTTCGGGTACCGTTACGGTTAGCATCAGGTCCTTCTTTCCCGCATTGATGTTCTTGGTTCCTGTTCTGGTCTCTCCATTGATATCGGTAACTTCCGCTCTGATTAAAAAATTATACTGCTCCGTGTTGTGTTGGTTTTTGCTGGCAAAGAAGCGAAAACTGAAGCTGCCATCTGCTTTAGTCTCCGTTTTTCCAATAGCGATTTGCTTAGGTGCCTGGCCTCTGGATCCATAAATATAATCGGGTCTCAAACTCGTCCGGTAAACGGTATATTTTACTTTTGCAGAACCCACTGCATAACCTGAAAAAGTGCTTGCATTTCCTTTGACCAGAATGCTATCGTTAATTTTGTATTTCTGATCGGATTTATCAAATACAACTTCAAAAGCCGGACGTTTGTATTCCTCCACCTGGATCGGAAGATTGCCATAAATGGTGCTTAGTTCCATACTCCCGTTCATTTTTCCCATTGGAATGTTGAAAGAACCCTGAAAAGTGCCGTAGTCATTTGTCGTTACTGAGGTTTCCTCCAGTTCCTTACCATTTACATCCTTTAAAGTGACTCGTAGTTTTCTTCTGGGTTGAATGCTATTTTTTGAATCTGTTTTTTTGATGAAGAGACCCTTGTAAAATAAGGTTTGTCCCGGACGATAAATAGGGCGGTCGCTGAACAGGATCACCTGTTCATTTTCATGCTCGATACGATCGTAGTAGTAATGGTTTACAACGTCAAGCAGAATTGCATCTTCTTTATAACTGATCAGTAGCTTTCGGACGTCGTTCGATCTTTTATAAAACAGCCTTCCATTCTCGTCTGTTTTTTGCAAAAGGCCATCAGTACTAACCGATTTTCCATTTTTATAGCTGATTTTTTTCTCCAGAACGGTTACATTTTTCAAGCGTTTCCCATCAAGACTATTGGAAATAATGTATTCAACGGAATCCTGTGTCAATGACCTCGTGTTTACAGCAAGCATTGTAACCTTAAACTGACTGAGGTTGCTGCTATAAGTCTCCTTTTCAGCATCCGGCGTATTTTGTGCGATCAACAAGTAATTTCCAGGAGAAAGGGCATCAATTTTATCTGATAAAGTATGTTCCTGATAATCCTGTAAAACAGGGACGCGAACAGTCCATGACCTCAACGGTTTTTTGTTTTTAAGGAATTTTTGATAGTCCTCCTTATTGTTGAAATTTACCTCAAGGTTATTTTCAGAAGGGGAGATCTTATAAAGTTTTAAGTAAGCAGTATCAATATTTTTATAGCTGAGCAAAAACTGAATCGGACGTTCAGGAAGGTTGAATTGCTTTAGCTGAATGCTTATGGTTTCGGTTTTAATGTGTTTAATCAAGGCTGCTGCATTTTCTGCGCCCTGACTACCCGGAAATGCTTTAATTGCCTTTTCGGCTATTGCAACGGCTTTAATCAGGTGTTGTTTATTGCGATCCTTTAAACCATCATTTTTGTAAATTTGGGCCTGTTGGAATAAAATATCTGCGTACAAAGGCGTACTTTCAGCTATTTTCTCCAAAGCTTGTAAGCTCGTAAAATACAAGCTGTCTTTATGCTCTTCGCCACTTCTTTCGTAAATAAACTTGAATCTTTTGAGCTCTATATCTGTAAATGCTGCGGTACTTTTTTGTGGCTGATGAAGTAGAAGCAGCTGCTGAAATATTTTCAGGGCCTCAGCGGAAAAATAACTGCTATCTGTCCGGGCGATTTGAATTGCAGCAAATGTTTTGTGATCGGAAAACCAAACTGGATCATCAAAATTGATCCCATCCATATCCGTATTGCTAATGTCAATTTGAGGGTTTATAAAAACATCCAATGCACGGTGGGCCAACAGGTCATAAAGACTGGGTCTCAATTCCCGATTGGTGCTGTCTCCGATCAATATATCGTTTAAAACACCAATTTTTATGTTTTGTAAGAGTTTGGCTTCAGCAAGCGAGGTAAGATAGGTCTTTGCCGTTTCATTGGTGATTTCTCTGACAGACCAGGTACTGATGTCGTCGCTTAGTTTAGTTTCCACAGTACTACGTTGAGCGATGCGATAGCTGTTCTGCTCATAATACTTCCAATACATCTCTGCAAGCAGGGATTGTAACACACTTTTTTCAGGTTGATTTGCTTGCCTGATGTCGTTTTTGAGGTCTTTTAAAATTCCTGCAAAAGCATTCTCTTCAAGATAACTCTGGAACAACATGCGATAAATAACAGACTTTACCAACATGGCGGAATTGCCTTCCTTTCTGGCCTGATTGTTTAGTTTTTCAAGGATTGGTAAAGCTTTTTTCACCTGAGCCATATTGGCTAAAGAATCTATTTTCTTGAATTCTTCCATATAGTAATGCTGTTTCTGAGAAAAGACGCTCTGTGAAATCAGAACAAAGCTGATGAGTAAAAAAGAGATACGTAACATGATTTTCATAAGTAGGTATTTTAGTAGAAGATGGAATTATTGACTTAATTCCATAAGGATACTTATATGATCAAGTCGGATTATTTTATTTTATCGATCAGCCATTCCTCAATGAATAATAGTTTAATTTCATTATTGACGGAATTAAGATAACGAAAAATAAATAATGATTGATGAAATAAGAAGCGATATCATCCGGAAGAAATGGAATGGACGGGGAAGCCGAAATGCTCAAAAATCAGAGAAAAACCCTGGATGAGCTTTTCTCTGATGATGATTTCAATCTTTAAAACAGGCCTAACATAATTCCAGCTGAAAGCCCGGTAAAGCTTTTTATAGGATTGGCATTAACATGTCCGGTACAGCTCAGCGCAATATTTCTGTTAAAATTAAAACTGTACCTCAGTTCTACTGGTAAACCTACGGTGTAGCGCTGTTTAAAATTCTCGTCCTGAGGAGAAGTGTCGGAATCCTGGATATTGCCTTTGACCACATGGGTAACAAATGATAAACCAGTTCCAAAATGAAACCGTTGATACCTAATCAGTTTGAAGCTTCTGCCCATGATCAGACTGAAGTCTGAAATTTCGGGATGAACTTTTCCAAGGTATTGCTTCGTCTTGTATTTTCGTTCAACAGCCGAAGTCACCTTGATCTTGTAATAATTTTTCTCCATTTCAAGGGTTATACCTCCCTGCAACATATTGATCTTGTCATTGTTCTTGCCGAATTCCACCTGGATGTATAAGTTGTTGTATTCTTCAAATACCAGATCGTCTGTTTCCTGAGCAAAGGTTTTACTTCCAAAGATTAAACCGAATGCCATGCTGATTAAAATTATGTTACTTTTCATTAGAATATAATTTGATTTTTAATGGTTGTGAAGCTGTCATAAGCATATTCATTGAGCTTTGTAAGCGGTATGCTTATGATGGTTTTATTTGATTTCGTTTTAGATTTGAGCTCAAATGTAGCGGCAAAGGAATCTTTTAATTATTCTAAAAAGACTCTGGTATTTCATTTAATAATCTTTAAGATTAATTCTTATCTTGGAATTGCCCTTATTTCACTTCATAAATAACCTTAGAGTGTAGATTTGAATGAAAAAGCGAATAATAACCACGGCAATAATGGTAAATGATAATCTTTAATGATCAATATGCAACGGAATTTTATTGACCGCCTGAAGCTGACCCTGCCAGCCTACCAGAATCCTGCACAGAGCATCGCTGATTGTTTAGACATTAGTTTAAATGAAGCTTATAAAAAGATCAGAAATAAGAGTGCATTGACTCTTCAGCAGATCGTGAGGTTGTCGGATACCTTCAAAATACCGATCGTATATCAGCCAGAAGAAACGCCAACTGTCACTTTCAGTTATCCTAAGATAGAGGGAGGAGCACCAAATATGGAAGACTATCTTCTTGATCTGTTGAATAACCTCAAGCTGATTCAGGCCGCTAAAGAGAAGCACCTCACCATTGTAACTGATGATATCCCTTTGTTTCACCTTTTTAAGTACCCTGAACTTACCGCTTTTAAACTGTTTTTTTGGTTCGAAAGTCTTAGCAGTACGCCTCAGAAATTTGAAAGATCATTTGTCACAGAGAACATCACCGCAGTTGCGCGGGAACTAAACCGTATTTATCTCGAAATACCCAGTACAGAGATATGGGCAAAGAACAGCATTCATGGAAGTTTAGAGCAGATCAGGTATGCGTTTGAAGCAGGGTATATCGGCGATCATTCTTTGGCAGAGGAGCTGGTGGTGCAATTGCGCTATTGTCTTACAGATATGAATATGTATGCTATGAGCAGCAAAAAAACAATCGACATATCGCATACTTTTAACTGGTACAATTGCGATGTTTTAGGCACCATTGCCTATCTGGCAGAAATGAATGGAACTAAAGTCTGTTTCAACAGGTTCAATACCTTTAATTTTTTGAAAACAGAAGATCCTGATTATTGCCTGCAGACCAAAGCATGGATGCAAAGCCTGATGCGGAAATCGGTATCTTTTAGCGGTCAGGGGGAGAAACACCGGAACAAATATATTTATCAGGCTTTCCAGGAATGTGATGCTTTAATTAAAGAGATTTCCGGAGACAGAAGCGGGCCCGGAATGAGCTCATAAAAAACAAACAAATGCAGTATATTTACTTAGCAACAGATCTTCGATGAATAAAAAAACGGTTGTTAGTGGTACTTCTATCTTGTTCACTGCATTGGCATTGGGCACGATGTTTATTTCTTCTGAAACGGATAAAATCAAGGAGGAAGAGCGAAAACTTTTTGATGGAATTAGCGCAAATGTGAAAGAAAGTAAGGCTAAATCTGCTGCCAGCATAGATAGTTTGCTTGACCTGCAGGGCCGTATTTTTGTATACAGCAACGATACCTCGGTAGAAGCTGATTGGGTGCCAAATAATTTGGGTAAATACAATGCCGCCAATGTGAGTAGTATGATCCTTGATGTTTTAGATGCGGAAAATTTTGTAAAGAAAAAAGACTCGCTGGGTTTCCTATTACTACTCAACTGCGGACAAAAAAACGTGTTTATTGCCAATAGAAGTATTCTTTTTGATAAAGAAAAAGGAAATAAGGCCCTTTGGTTTATGGGTTTTGATAAAGAGGATCAGCTGCCTAAGGATTCAGCGAAGGTTAAACGATATCCGCATTTATATAATGGTCCTTTTCTGAGTACCTGGGGTATAGGTTTTGATCAGGTGACAGACTTAAATCCCGATAAATTCAGCAATTTACCCATGATGGTCAGCTCGAAATATCTGAATAACATAAAAGGTTATAAGTTTTATATGACCGCTTACGAAAAGGACAATAACCGTCCGGGTATAGATTCACTGGCTTTTGCCAGAAGCGTAGGCATACTGAATAAGATGCTTGAAGAACAAGGCGTAGATTTAAAACAGTTTAAGGTCTCCAGCTTTCATAGGCGATCAGATACGCGTTAATCAAGAACCCCGGATAAATCTCCGGGGCTCAGTTCAAAAAGTAGGTTAATTTAAATTTTAAACAGGCTGATTGCATCCAGTTGGTTACCAGCTGGTGTCACAAAATAGGTTTGTACCCTCCCTGTTTCCCCTTGTTTGGGGATATACAGCAAACTGGTCCCAGCCTGGCTCATCCACTCGCTATCGTTAAAGGCCCATTGGTCTGTAGTGCCTGCTTTGACAAAGTACCAGGTATAATCTTTATTGGTATCTTTAAAACCTTCAGTAGTCACATAATCTGCATAGGTCCAGGTAGCAGGTTTTACATTTTTGGCGATATAGACCGTTTCTCCGGCCTCATTCCTCATGAAAATATCTATCGCATCGTTACTTTGAGGATAATAAATATAAAAAGCCATCTTGTTGGTTGAAGGATCTGCCGCCGGAGCTTTGATCTCCAGGGGATTGCCGTTGATAAACACAAATGGGAAAAAACGTTCGAGGTCAGGAGTATTGAGGCTCAACTGATTTTGATATACCTCTTTTCCGGAAATCACATCTTTAATTTTTAATGAGGCCTGCCCCTGGGTAGAAGGATAAGTATACACTTTACTAAAATTCAATTGCTTGTCAGGTTCGGTCTTAAATTTATCGTAGACCAATGCATCCAGGGAAATTTCCAGTTCACTGTTCCCGATGTTATAACCCCTGATTTGTATGCTGACCGCTTTTGTCTTGATCTCCTCTTTATTGCAGGAAACAAGTCCTGCTGTTGCAATGGCAAGAAGCATTAGTCTTTTCATATTGATTATGATTTGTTTCATTGTTGATAGCTATTGATCTAATCGGGTAAAAAATCTCATGACAGCTCCTGAAGGAGCTTCAGAGAAAATGTAAAGTTTGGAAGATGAAGTGGATGACACTGGTTTTGGCGCTGTGGACGATAGCGGATTCCAGGTGTACTCCGTTCCATCAGTATAAGGGATGTCCGTTCCCGTCTTACAGATACGTACCACAAACGAGACTGTGGTCATTACCCCATTATACTCTTGTTTGAGGGTAGAAAATGTGGGTAATG
Organism: Pedobacter steynii; assembly: GCF_001721645.1. NCBI lineage: Bacteria > Pseudomonadati > Bacteroidota > Sphingobacteriia > Sphingobacteriales > Sphingobacteriaceae > Pedobacter > Pedobacter steynii. Next base: position 2,890,137 of record NZ_CP017141.1, read on the forward strand.
TAATAGCCGGACAGAAGTCATAAGGTTTCACATTTTTTGCCCTGGCAAGCTCCTCGAATACCTTAGGTACCGCATAATATTTACCAACCACAAAGTCAACAGGTTCTGCGTAATTGGTGGTTGTTGGTTGGAACATATAGATCAGGTTGAGCTTACCCTCTTCAACAGCGGGTTTTTCCGGCATCGGACTGGTCCGGCCATCTATGTATAGAAAGTTAACTTTTATTCCAGGATCCTCTTTTTTCAGCTCCCTTTCCAGCACCAGTTTTCCGGAAATCTTCTCAGTAACCCTTAGCTTAATCCGATTTTGATTTGGTCTGAAAGTATAAGCAGTTGTATTTTCAAAACGGGAATTAGGCGGCAATGGAGTGCGAAAGTCAGTGGTATCCAACTTAACCATCAGCTCTTCACTACTTGCATTGTAGCCGTTCATACTGATGCTAAACAGCTCATCTTTATAGAGAAAATCCTGATCTCCCTTATTACAAGCAGTCAATGCCAGCATCAAAATGCTTAGGCAGCTTAAGTATAGTTTATTTAATTTCATGATGCTAAAAATTAATCCGTATTAAAAATTATAAGAAAGAGTCAGGCTGAATGAGGTACCGATCTTACGGATGAAGGTATCTGTATCGCCAAACCGTTTAACTTTTCCCTCTGAATTGGTCTCAGTGTAACCTGTTTCATATTTATCCGAAAATCCATATTTCCATTCATAGACATCCGACCATTCCCTCATCTTCATGATATCTGCTCCTGGTTTTAATTTATAAGTATCACTGGAGTTAATGAAGAAACGGTACGGGCTGTTGAGTAGGTTGCTCATATTTAACCGGGCCTCCATCTTTTTACTTTTCAGGAACTTATACCCGAGTTGGGCATCCAACTGATTACGTGGCCTTTCGAGTTCAGAATATTGGGGTTGCATCCCTACAGTAAATGTCTTGTAGCCCGAATGATTGAATGCTACGTTGGCGCTTAGACGATCTCCTGTATAGTGTAGCCCAATATTATATAATACCGGTACCTGACCATATAGCGCCCGCTTTTCTCTCAAATAGGTTTTGGTTCGGTAGGAATAGGATTTGCCGTCATTATCTTTTCCTTCCCCCATAGTGGAATAGCGGAAGGCACTTGCCTGTACTTCTGAATTTTGAAGCGTAAGGTTTCCGCTGAAATAGATATCGCTTAAAAAATCCCAGTCTTTATTGATGAAGCCCAGGTTTTTACGCAAATCTAACTCCCATCCGTTAACATCGGCATAGTCTGAATTGGCAGTGATCAAATCAATTGCCCCACTGGTAGTGGTCACGTCAACATACATCTCAACAGGGTTTTTGAAATGCTTTTTGAAATAACCGGCAGAGAGCACCTCGCCCGCTGATGGATACCATTCCAAACGCAGGTCGTAGTGGGAAATTAGCGTAGAGACTACACCAGTATTGCGCTGTATCCTGCCATGAAGATGGTTGAAACGTGCGAAACTGGAATTCTCAATCAATGCAGGCCTGACAGCAGACCTGGCAAAGGATGCCCGTATGTTGAAGTCAGCAAGTGGCGTAATGGTAAGGTTTGCAGAAGGCATATACAGCCATTTCTTTTCATCGGCGCTGGCATCGAGGGTTTTGTGCACCAGATTGCCGGTTTCCAGGTCTACATAACGGTTGTTTTCCAGATTCTGAATTTCCGATAGCGCAACCTTATCTGCAGCAGAATCCTTTATCCTTTCATATTTGTAATACTCTCCTCTGATCCCCCACACCAAACGAATCCATTTGTTGAAACGGTTGTCCATCATCCCATACCAGGCCTGGTTGCTATTCCTGCCTGTATAGTTATTATTATTGAAATCAGCGGGGTGATAGTAGATGTCATGCAGGGGATCATTAAAATCAATGTTCCAGGTTTGTACCGGGGTATAGCCATCTTTAAAGCCCTTTGCCGCACCAATTGGTAAAACGCTCCAGGCAAAATCACCCTTCTTATTCAGAAACTGATAACCGGCTTTGAACACCTGTGCCGACTTCCCGATATTGAACTTGTAGCTCAGTGCAGCGTCGGCTGCCCAGTTGGTCTCTATGTATTTATAGGAAGAACGGCTTAAGGGACCCGGGTTTTCAGTAATGTTACTGGTCTGATAAACATAGTTCGTGCTATTCAGCGTCTTTATAGGTCGAAGGTTTGCGTCTACAGCATCCTGCTCATGGTTGTTCACACGATTGCGTGCCACACCCCAGTCGAACTTTAACCTGCCAAAAGTGTGTTCAGCACTGATGCGGTTCTGGAGCAGATCAACAAATTTCGGACGGTCATATTCGTTGATGGCTGGGTCTTCGCCATAGCCGATATCCTCGCCCCAGCCGGAAACACGAAAGAACTGGTTGTTGAATACGCGGGAATAGAAATTACGCAGTGTAATCTTGTGGTTTTTGGTGTTCCAGCCTAGATTAACCAATGCCGCCAAACTGCTGGTAAAATTATATTGACTGGCTGTTGTCTCCTGTAATTCCTTGTTGGTAACCGGATCGTATAAACTGTTGCTGAGCTTGTTGAAACGGCCGCGCTCATAATGGGTAATGTCGTCTATAGCCTGTTCATTGCGGTAACTCAGCGACCCTACAAATCCTAAACGGCTTTCCTTTATTCCGTAACTTCTGCCCAGGGTAAACTGATAGTTCTGTCCGGGAGCAGTCTGATAAACACGGGTTCCAAATCTTTGTAAACCACCGATTTTTTTGTTTTGTGCAGCAATCATATCGGGCGTAACTTTTTCAACTCCTGGAGGTGGATTGGTATTGGCCGGATCCGTGGGGATATAATTTGTTTGTGTAAAAATTAAAAGATCCTTTGGAAAATGATCCCTACCCCCGTCATCAAAACCCAGATAATCATTTTTCCCACGTTGATATCCCAAAAAATCCTTGCCAGTACTTCCATTGATGTACTTGCTCCCCAAGCTGAAGGACATGAAATTCTGGTTAGGTATTGCTATGGTATTGATCTGCACCAATCCTCCACCAAAACCAAAGCTCATATCCGGAGTAGCTGTTTTGGAGACCACCACATTATCTACCAGGTTGCTCGGAATGATATCAAATTCGAAGTCCCGTACCTGTACGTCTGTGCTGGGTAGTGTGGCCCCATCCATCATTGCCAGATTATAACGCTCGGCAATGCCCCTGATCACTACGCGTCGGTTATCGTTGGCACTTACCCCTGAAATGCGCTTCAGGGTTTCACCGATATTCTTATCCGGCAATGCAGAAATCTGTTCTCTGCTGATGCCATTTGAAATGTTCGCCTCATTTTTCTGACGGGCATACAGGGCACTCACACTCTCTTTTTTGAAAGTTCCTGTAACCACTACCTGATTTAAACTGTTGGCAACAGGATTCAGTACAATATTAAGGTTGGTTACCTGACCGGCTTTTACTTCTATATCCGTAATGCGTTTGGTCTGAAAAGAAATATAGCTCAGTTCAAGTGTATAATTTCCAGCGGCAATATTGAGGGTATAACTTCCGTCTACACGACTTTGAGTGACCTGGCCAGTCTGAATGAGCTTGATATTGGCTCCGGGAAGCGGTTCTCCACGGTCGTCGATGATCTTTCCGGCAATCCTGCCGGGTTGCTGAACGGGAGTTTTGGCAGGATGATGATCTTTAGTGTAGAGCACTATTGCGCCTCCCTGTTCCATAAATGTCAGGTTACTGTGCTTCAATAGCTGGAGAAGGATGTTTTTAAGCTTTTCTTCATGATAGTCTGCTGCTTTGATGGATACGTTTTTAGCAAGTGAAGGGTCGTAAGCAAGCCTCACTTTTGCTTTAGCTCTTAATTGTTCCAGGGCGACAGACAAAGGTTGACCTTCTCTAAACCGGATGTCAACTTTTGTTTCCAGGGCCTGAGGAAATGCTTCACTGGCATACAGCGAAGTCATGATGTTAATGGAGACGAAATATAGGATCAGTGATATTTTCACACCTATTTTGATTATAGACATTATTTTTTAATACTTTTATTGTGTTTACAAGTTAAACCTGGTGTTTGCTGTTTGAATGACGAGGAAGCTGCAATTTTCTGTCAGTAGGCAAGCACCAAAATATTCGGTATCTATCCAATAGATACCGTTTTTTTTCTAGTAGACTATCTCATCAATATTACCTCCTTGCCTTTGATTTGATAATTAAGTCCATGTATCAGTTTCAGGAGATCCAGAATAGTTTTAGGGTTGTCCGTCCGATAAAATTGAATCGAAATAGGTAAGTTTTCGAGTGCTTTTTGCTTAAACCTGACTTCCATAGAAAAGGCATTGCCAAAGGTTTGTGCAAAAGACTTCAGTTGGACATCGTCAAGAATGTACTCCCCGCTCAGCCAGTTCTCGGCCAGATAGGTTGTGCTGTCGAGTTTTACAGTTTCGTTTACCCTGTTAAAAGAAAGTTGTTGTTTAGGTAATAAAATGCCTAGCTGTGCTTTTTGACTGCGTACGGAAACTTTTCCGCTGAGTAAGGTCACGCGGATATCTGCTGCCAGGGGATCATTGTTAATGATAAACTTAGTTCCCAGCACCTGGGTGGTAATTTGGGAGGTATGTACCAGAAAGGGATGTGCCGGATCATGGCTGACTTCACAGTAGATTTCTCCTGCCGTTAACTTTACTTCACGGTTTTGTTGTATAAAAGGCTGGGCAATGGCAACCTTTGTACCGGGTCTCAAATGGATCGTGGAGCGGTCAGGTAACCGGATCTTTTTAAACTCTCCTTTATTAGCCGCATAGCTGACCCATGCCTGCCTGGTAACGGAGGATGTTGAAGTCAGGTAAGCGCGATAACCGAAAGTTCCTGAAGTAATCAATAGCACTGCAGCTGCGGCAACATTAAGCCAAAGCCTGCGATGTCTTTGTGTGCTTATCTTCCGACGGATTTCGTCGAGCATTTCTTCGCCTGTCCTTGTTTTTTCCTGTTGATTGGAAAAAGCTTCAAAAGGTACACGATCATCTGTGCGGTCAAACCAGACTTCAGCCTGCTCATCTATGCTGCGCCTTTCACTGAATATATTTTTCTTTGCCATACATACCACTCTTCGCAGCGAAAGTCAAAATGTACTTTAAGGAATAGCTATAAATAAGTTAAATTTTTGTTAACAGTATAGCGAGTACCCCAGCAAGATTTGCAGGCTCTGAATAGAACTTCTTTGTCAGTGATCTAAGGCGTTCCAGGGCCATCGAAATGTTGTTCCTGACGGTTTGTTCGGATAGGGAAAGCTCGGCCGCTATTTCCCTGATCGATTTATCTTCGAAACGGCTCAACTGAAATGACAGTTTCATATTGTCCGGCATCTTCTCAATCTCCAGGTCCAGCAATTCCTGTAGTTCTTTCGTCTCGAGTTCAGTGGGAGGGGGGACTATCAAAGTTTCGTTTTCCTGGTAAAGGGTTTCTCTCTGCTTTGTGCTGATATGTTTCCGGTACCAGGATATGGTCTGCTTTTTTGCTGCGCTGTTCAGCCAGGGAGCCAATGACCTTTCGGCGATAATCCGGTGACGATAATTCCAAAGGTTAATGAATATATCCTGTAAGATGTCTTTAGTTACCTCTCTGTCGTTAATACGTCGATAGATCATGGTGTAAACTTCCGGCCAATGTTGTTCGTAAAGCTCTTCAAAAGCTTTCTGATCGCCGTTTTTCATGGCGGTGATTAAATCCAGATCCCTAAGTGTCGATTGATTCACCCTGCGAAGTTAGCATCAGCCAGGTTACCATTTTGTTAACTTATCATGATCAAAACAAAGAAATTTTAGCTGTTAAAAAGAGGCCCTGCAGGTAGGTATTTGACATAAAAAAAGGAGATGACCAATTTTGATCATCTCCTTTTCGTGGGAGATACTGGGTTCGAACCAGTGACCCCCTGCTTGTAAGGCAGGTGCTCTGAACCAGCTGAGCTAATCTCCCCTTGGTTCTACTCTTTTTTAACAACTGAGTATTGTTGTGGTTAAAAATCTTTTCAGATTTTTGTGGGAGATACTGGGTTCGAACCAGTGACCCCCTGCTTGTAAGGCAGGTGCTCTGAACCAGCTGAGCTAATCTCCCCTTGATTCTACTCTTTCGTATTTAAACCAGCTGAGTAAGCCGTATTCGATTGTCAAAGTTCCCTTCGTTTTGGGATTGCAAATATACACCCTTAAATCATTTTTGCAAAAATATTTTCAGCTTTTTTAGGAGAGTACATCTTCGAGTACCTGGTGTGAGCGGATTTCTCCAAAAGAAGCGGTATGTAAGGTGTAGTAAACCAGTATTTTATCGAGGATGGAGCGACGGGTTTTATTTTCTAATTTTATTTCAATTATTTTTTCAAACGGCAGTGTATACAAAGACATGAAGAGTGCAGCGTCCACTTTATCTATAAAATAAGGGTGTACAGGGGGCATGGATTTAAACTCCCCCTCCTGTAAATCGAAATAACTCTGGTTGCTTTTTGTCTCAGCGCTTGGGGCAAAACCCAGGTAACGGGAGAGCTTTAGTAAAAAAGCAAGATGGAAATTTACATTCAGTTCTTCGGACTCATCAAACCAGCATATGGCATTGAATATGAAGTTAAATAAATGCTCATCTGACATCTGCTGGCGGATGCTTTTATACAAAACCTCATTCAGAAACATGGTAATTGTACTTTTTATAATATCATAAGGAATACTACGGAAAATAGGGCTGGGCCTTAATTCCGAAATCCGCTGGATACTCGCATTCGCCTTGTGATAAACCACCATTTCTACCAGGTGTAAGGGCTGTAACATGTTCATCCGGATTTTCGCTTTCGGCTTTTTAACCCCGTTGATCATGTAAGACTGGATGCCGAATTTCTCGGTAAACATCTGTACAACGACACTATTCTCGCTGTAGAGCGTTGTCTTCAGTACTATTCCGCGGGTTTTATGCAGCATGACCTATTTTGGGGATGAAAATGATCAGTCCGATGATCACCGAAGTAATCGCCGCAACCAACACTGCTCCAGCAGCAGCATCTTTAATGATCTTTGCCTGTGGGTGAATACCAGGGGAAACCAGATCTACCAGTACTTCTATTGCCGTATTGAACAATTCTGAAAGCAATACGATTCCCGAAGAAACGATAATCCAGAGCCACTCAGCCTTGGATAAGTGAAAATACCATCCTGCAAGACCAACAATAATCAGTGCCGCCAGATGAAACCTGAAGTTAAACTGGCTTTTAAAGGCATAAGCAATCCCCGAAAATGCATAACCGAAACTTTTTATAAACTTAGCCATACCACGCTGCTTAAATTAGGGTTTGTCCTGATGCAAAGTACGTCATGCTTTACAACATATCCAATTTTTAAATTCGGCTGCTCAATTTGATGCGCTGTTAACAATACCTTAACGGCGAGTTAAGGCTCAGGTATCCTTAAGATGATACTTTTGCTCAAAACACACAGAATGAATAGAAGATCATTATTAAAGGGAGGATTGCTGGCCGGACTGGGTTTGCCATTTATATCCGCGAACGAGGTATGGGCAAGACCAGGTGCGTTAAAGAAAAAGGCAAAAAACATCATTATGCTGGTGAGTGACGGGATGAGTCAGGGAACACTGAATATGGCCGATCTTTATGCACAGCGTGCTTTTGGTAAATCCAGCACCTGGATGCAATTGTACCGTGATGCTAAAGTAACCCGCGGTTTAATGGATACGGCATCTGCCAGCTCTATGGTCACCGATTCTGCTGCGGCAAGTTCCTCCTGGGGAGGAGGGATGCGGGTCAATAATGGCTCGCTGAACGTAGGCCCTAATGGTGAGAAACCACAACCTATACTTCAGAAATTTAAAGAATCGGGTAAAAAAGTAGGCTGTGTAACCACTGTCCCGATCACCCACGCTACCCCTGCGGGGTTTTGTGTAAACATCAATAGCCGTAATGGAATGGAAGAGATTGCAGAAATGTACCTTAACCTGAAGTTTGACGTCATGATGGGTGGTGGTGCTGATTATTTCGGACCAAAAAGAAAAGATGGAAATTTACTTCCTAAATATTTAACCCAGGGCTTTAAAGTGGTAGAAAATAAATCAGAAATGATGGCTTATACCGGTGCTAATCCGGTCTTAGGAATTTTTGCACCAGATGGACTACCTTATGAAATAGACCGTAAAAATACACCTCAGTTACTTAAAGATGTACCTTCTCTGGCAGAAATGACCACTAAAGCCATCTCTTTAATGAAAGACCATAAAGATGGTTTTGTATTACAGGTTGAAGGTGGAAGGGTAGATTGGGCAGCACATGGAAATGATATCGGCGGACTGATATTCGATCAGCTTGCCTTTGATGAAGCGGTTGCCATTGCGATGGACTTTGCTGAAAAAAACGGAGAGACCCTGGTGATCATCACTACTGATCATGCCAATGCCAATCCGGGTCTATTCTCTGGCAGCAAGGCGGATAAAAATTTTGATAGCATTCAGTTATTTAAACATAGCAATCAGTGGGTGCTGAACCAATTGAACCGGACTTCAAGCCCTGCTCAGGTAATTGAGCTGATCAATGCCGGTCAGGGTATGCTGATTACGGATGTTGAAGCCAAAGACCTCCTGATTCATTTCTCAGATATTCAGGAAGGACAATTGTATAATGATGCAAAATTGCCGTTCTATGAAATGGCAAAGATGCAGTTTAAGCATACTTCTGTAGGATGGGCAGGAATGGACCATGCTGCGGATTTTGTAGAGATCGCGATGTTCGGTCCTGGTAGTGAGCAACTAAAACCGCTCATCAAAAATACAGCACTTCATAACATGATGTTACAGGCCGCAGAAGTAGCCGAACATTTTTTAGTGAAGGCCTGAAATTAAAATAACATTACCTTTGGCGATTATTTAGCCGAAGGTAATGTCTATAGAAAAACAAGTCTTACACCCAAGAAACAAGCATCGTTCCAGGTATAATTTTCCGGAACTCATCAAAAGTATTCCGGAGTTACGTCCTTTTGTTGCGGTTAATGCCTATGGCGATGAGTCGATAGATTTTTCAGATCCTGTTGCGGTGAAGCTGCTGAACAGGGCATTACTGAAGCATTTCTACCAGATCGACTATTGGGATATTCCTGAAGGATACCTTTGTCCGCCGATTCCGGGAAGGGCAGATTATATCCATTATCTGGCCGATTTGCTTGCTTCGGTAAATGGAGGCGTGATCCCCACCGGGAAAAACATTAAAGGCCTGGACATTGGTCTGGGTGCAAACTGCATTTATCCGATCATCGGACACCAGGAGTATGGATGGACCTTTGCCGGATCTGATGTGGATACCTATGCCATAAAGTCTGCAAAGAACATCGCATCCATCAATCCATCATTAGCTGCTGCGGTATTTCCAAGATTACAGAGCCATAAAAACCATATTTTTAAAGGAGTCATAAAACCAGGGGAAACCTTTGATTTTACCTTATGTAATCCACCTTTCCATGCTTCGGCAGAAGAAGCACAGGCAGGAAGTCAGCGTAAACTGAGAAACCTGGGCAAGCAAAAGGGAAAGGGTACTGTCCTTAACTTTGGAGGCCAGCAGGCAGAGCTCTGGTGTGAGGGGGGAGAAGTTGGTTTTATCCGTAAAATGATCGAAGAGAGCGCAACTTTAGGAAAGCAATGTTTTTGGTTTACGACCCTGGTTTCAAAAAGCATGAATGTCCCTTTTATTTACGGTTCATTAGAAAGACAGCGCCCAATCGAAATCCGTACGATAGAGATGGCCCAGGGTCAGAAAATCAGCCGTTTTGTGGCCTGGACTTTTCTCACACCAGAAGAACAAAACAACTGGAGAAAAAACAGGTGGTAACCCTGTTTAAGAACGAGAATTAAAAAATAAGTACGGTAGCTTTTTTGTTTTTGAAAGTGCCAATCAGCTCGTCTGTTTCTATATGTTTGAACAGTAAGGAATCACTTTCTTTAAAACGTCTTTTGAGCATGTAGTAAAGGTGCAGACATTTGACCCAGTTCAGGGCCGTTGCTTTATCTTTCCAGATATCTGGATATAAATATATCTCCTTTTCTTCCAGACGGATCAGATTCTTCTCTTCCAGTTCTTTTACATTAGCAATGATCTTAGCGGTCTGAGCAGCCAGGTTTGCCGTATTTTGGACTTTCTTCTTTGCGTAGATCATCGGTGTTATTCTAATAATAGTGCATCGTCATCATCGTCTTCATCATCAGTAAGGCTGAGTTGAATGGTATCTGTTCCAGCAATTCCTTCTATAGAGCCACGGATATGCGCTGCGTTTAACATCACCTTTTCCAATTGTTTTTCACGGGCTTTCCAAAGTTTCTCCATGGCATCCCTTTCTTTTTGAATGGAAAGTCTCATGCTCATGAAGCCTTCTCTGATGGCTTTCCACTGTTCAGAAAACTCATTACTGGTTAGGTAGTCGTACAACATATGCATTTTGTCGCCACGGTTTTCCTGTGATTTTACCGCACCAAATAATTTGACAATGCCATCGCGAAGGATATAGGATACCGCCTTTACTTCATCAAAAGAACAAATCCATACCCCATCTTTTTCCCCGAAACAATCCATGCCCTTAGGGTAAGCCTGTGTAACAATTACTGCAACATCAACCCCTATACTGCGCATGTCTTTTTTCAGTTTCTCAATCCATTCCATAGAGAAATCTTTGGTACGCTTGCTTTCATAAATGATCTTGCCACATTCCTGTCCAAATTGATTTCTGACGTGGTGCACGCAATCGGCTCCCCTTACCCCTTTACCAACCTCAGTAATCAAGTCAAAGGGGAAGGCATTGCGTAAAAGTTCTTCTAAGATCAGTTCCTGAACTTCGCCCTGCAACTGCATGGAACCTTGCTCGGCTTTGCGCTTCATTTCTTCGGCCAGTTTTTTCTGATCGTCGAGTTGCTTTTCGAGCTCTTTTACCCGAAGCTGATGCTCTGTATCTTTAAGGTTATTTTTTTCTGTTTCCTGTTTTCTGATCTGCTCCACCATTTCTGCCCGTTGCTCCTGAAGTTTGCGTTGAAGCTGGATTTCCATTTCTTCTTCCTTTTCCTTCATTGCTTTTTCCTTCATCAGGAAATCAAGCTCTTTGGCACGGGCGAGTTTCAATTTCTCTTCACTCTCTTTATTGGCATTGTCCATCATTTGAAGTTTATTCTCAAAATCACTGGCAATGCTTTTTCTTAGATTCTCTTCCAGCGCAGTTTGCAGGATTTTCTTTTCTTCTGCAAGTTTTTGCTCGAATGCCTGAGCCTGAAGCTTGTGCTGTTGCTCAAAGGCCTGTTCCTGTTGTTTTTGCTGCTGGCTGATCTCATTCAGCTTTTTATTGTATTCTTCGTCCTTTTGCTTGGTAAAAGTGACCATCTTTTCTCTGAGGTCTTTTTTATATTCCTCAGCCATTACCTCTTCTATTGGAAAAGTGTGTGCGCAATTAGGGCATTTTATTTCTGTTGACATATCTTCAATTTACTACTATCTCTTTACAAACAAACTTTCTGCAAACTTCATCGATACATTTCTTGGCTCCTCATCCGCGATTTGTATACTTAAAGAGCCATCAAAATCGATACGTTCCAGCACTTTGATCGCTGTACCAATCGTGATAGAAAGCTTTTCCAGGTATTGAAGAAATACCGTTGAAGTATCTTTCACCGCAACAACTCTACAGGATTCATCCGCTTTCAGCGCTGAAAGTAATACCTTATCGATGGTTGGAATCTCTCCGTTTGCCTTAGGAATCGGATCGCCATGGGGATCAAACTCAGGGAAATTTAAAAATTCTTCCAGCTTATTCACCAGCTTGGCCGACTGGATATGCTCCAGCTGCTCTGCCACCTCATGAACCTCATCCCAACTGAAATCCAGCTTTTCGTATAGAAAAGTTTCCCAGAGCCGGTGTTTCCTTAAAATGGCAATTCCACTTTGTTTTCCGGTTTCAGTAAGCAGTATTTTACCATATTTCTTATAGGTAACCAATTCTTTTTCTTTCAGCTTTTTCAACATGTCTGTTGCTGTAGCAGGCTTCACACCCAAGTAGGCGGCCATTTCATTGGTGCCTGCCTCAGGTTTATCCTCATTCTGAAAGCTCAGTTTCAATAAAGCCTTTAAATAGTTTTCTTCCGTGTAAGATAGCATGCTGCAAATATAAAACAATAAATGTCAAATTATATTTGTTAGACTAACCTAACTTTTATAGTTTTGTGATCTAATTATAGAAGTTAGGGAATTTAAAAAAAACAAAACATACTAATGAAAGCCATCTCGATTCGAGCCACCACCACGATCTTATTTATATTTTTTGCAATATCCGCCTGGGCACAAACAGGGATTATTGAAGGAAAGGTTATTTCTGAGGGTAGCCCGCTTCCTCAGGTGAATATCAGTCTCCAGGGAACCAGCTCTATCATCATGACCGATAGTGCAGGTAGGTATAAACTCCCGGCAATTGCTGCGGGAACCTATAAAGTGCAGGCCAGCGCTGTGGGTTTCAGAAAAATGAGCAAGACCATTGTCCTGAAAAAGGGAGAACAACTAAAACTGGACTTCGACCTGAGTAATTTTCAGAATGATCTGAATGAAGTGGTCGTAACGGGAACTTTAAAAGAAGTGAACCGCCTGGAAAGTCCGGTACCGGTAGAAGTATATACGCCGGCTTTCTTCAAAAAAAATCCAACTCCCAGCATCTTTGAAGCTTTGCAAAATGTAAATGGAGTAAGACCACAGTTGAATTGTAATATCTGTAATACAGGGGATATTCATATCAATGGATTGGAGGGGCCTTATACCATGATTCTGATTGATGGAATGCCTATTGTGAGCAGCTTATCCACTGTGTATGGCCTTTCAGGTATTCCAAATTCCCTGGTAGAGCAAATTGAAGTGGTGAAAGGGCCGGCATCTTCTCTTTATGGAAGTGAAGCGGTTGGGGGCTTGATTAATATCATTACTAAAAAACCTCAAAATGCACCTTTATTTTCTGCGGATGTTTTCGGAACAACTTATCAGGAATTCAATGCAGATCTGGGTCTGAAAACCAAAGTAGGATCTGCAACTGCATTAACAGGGATCAACTACTTTAAATTCGGAAATGTGGTAGACCATAACCACGATAATTTTACTGATGTTACCTTGCAGGATAGGATATCTGTATTTCAGAAATGGAATTTCCAACGCAAGGATAATCGCTTGTTTACGGTAGCAGGCCGCTATTTATATGAAGACCGTTGGGGAGGAGAAACCAATTGGAATAAATCTTATCGCGGTGGAGATCAGGTTTACGGAGAAAGTATTTATACCAAAAGATGGGAGTTTATTGGAAATTATCAGCTTCCTTTAAAGGAAAAAATCTTCTTTGCTTTTTCTTATAATAACCATGATCAGGATAGCCGATATGGGACCAATTCCTATATCGCCACGCAGAAAGTTGGATTTGGGCAATTCACCTGGGACAAAAAAATAAAGAATCATGATTTGCTGGTTGGGACTGCGTTACGCTATACTTATTACGACGATAATACTCCGGCTACAGAACTGAATAACCCGGCAAAAAATATCTGGTTGCCAGGTGTCTTTGTACAGGATGAAATCACAATTGCCCCCCAGCATAAATTTCTCGCAGGCTTCAGATATGATTATAATTCTTTACATGGAAATATCTTTACACCAAGATTTGCTTATAAATGGAACCTGAATGAGCAGAATATTTTGCGTTTAAATGCGGGTACCGGCTTCAGGGTAGTGAACATATTCACAGAAGATCATGCCGCTTTAACAGGCGCCAGAGACGTGGTGATTGCCGATAAGCTAAAACCAGAGAAAACCTATAACGTAAATCTGAATTATTTGAGGAAAATGTACGCGGCCGACGGCACTTTCTTTGGAATCGAGACTTCTGCATTCTACACGTATTTCAACAATAGAATTATTGGTGATTTTGACACTGATCCTAATAAAATCATCTATAATAACCTGGACGGTTATGCGGTGAGCAAAGGATTAACAGCGAATATGGACATTGCCTTTAATAACGGACTGAAGATCGTATTGGGTGCAACTTATCAGGATGTGGCTACCTATGAGCATGGAGTTAAAAAACAACAGATCCTGACTGAAAAATTCTCGGGAAACTGGGCGGTGTCCTATAAAATCAGAAAGCTGGATCTGGGAATCGATTATACAGGGAATATTTACAGTCCGATGCGTTTGCCGATACTAGGGCCTCTGGATCCGAGAAGGGAATTTTCTCCGGTATGGAGCATTCAGAATATTCAGTTTACCTACAGCGGCTTTAACAGGTTTGAGCTCTACGGAGGCATAAAGAATCTGCTCAACTGGACGCCAAACAAAGGAAATCCGTTTATCATTGCCGGTGCGAATAACCCCTTCGATAGAGGTTTGGAGTACGAAACTGACGGGAAGGTAAAACCTACAGATAGCAATCCTTATGGTTTAACTTTTGACCCTAATTATGTCTTTGGACCAAATCAGAACATGAGGGGATTTTTTGGCATCAGGTATACCATAAAATAAACATGAATAGCTTAACTTTATGGCATGATCTACCAGTCGACCTATCAGGCAGCATGGGTTATTGCCCCAAAAGTTGAAGCTATTTTTGCAGCGCATCTTTCTGCGGCAAGAGAAAGCGGCGAAGATGATCTTGCACCATTGCCTACAGCAAACGTAGTTGAAGCCATCATTGATGCTACATTTTGGGCAAGTCTGCGTAAAGAAGAAGGACATTCTCCAAAGATATCTCTGGCTTATTTACCCCCTCAGCAGGCAGGCAATCCTTTACTTTTTAAGCACCGCCTACCTTTAAGTCCGGGGATTCTTACTAAAATCGCCCCGGGTGTTGAAAGAGCAGGTATCCATTTGGGAGTATGGCTGGAAGATGATGAGTTGTTTATCTGGGGAACTACAGTAAGTATACCCAATTTCTGCTTTGTACTGGATGTTTCTGAACCTGCTTTATTGGTGATCAAACACCGCAGGATTTATGGATTTGGAAAGTTTACCAATATTGCAGTATTGAAAGGTGATCAGGTAAAAATGGTGGACGAAAACAGTACCAATATGGCGGATTGTCCGCCGATGTTGCTTTCTCTGCTGGACCTGACTGCTCCTTCTTACTGGAATGATTCGGTCAATGTAATGATTCAACTGGCTGTTTCTATGCGTAGTCATGGAAGGGGAGGAACATTGCTTGTCGTACCGGCAGATACAAACAACTGGCTTCAGTCTATTATTAAGCCCATTCAATATTATATCCAACCGGCATTTACCGGCTTATCGAAACTTCTTCAGCAAGACCGGAAAGAAGCCAGTCAGATTTTCTGGCAAACGGCACTGAAGCGGGAAGTAGAGCACCTTGCCGGGCTGACTGCAGTTGATGGCGCCACAGTGATCAGCAGTGATTATGAACTGCTGTCTTTCGGAGCCAAAATCGGTCGGGCAAAAGGAAAAGAAAATATTGATGAGCTCTCTTTCTCTGAACCCATAAAAGGAGGAGATGCCATTGTAGTTCACCCGACTAAAGTTGGTGGAACAAGGCACCTTTCCGCAGCCCAGTTTGTCCATGACCAAAGAGATGCGACTGCTTTAGTGGCTTCTCAGGATGGACATTTTACAATTTATACCTGGTCTGAAAGTCAGGGAAGGGTACAGGCACATCGTATTGATACCTTACTGTTATAATCATAAAACCGTTGCGCATAAAAAAAGCGTGCCCTGGAGAACGCTTCAAAAATTAATTAATTTATACAGTTATACTCTGGAGCTTAGGAAAAGAGGATTGCTCCGGCAATTACTGCTGCAAACAGCAGGATGATCACTATACGGTCTATCTTAATCCACTCACGTTTTGTGAGTGCCCTTTCTTTTTTTTCCTCTTTTTGCCTTGCAAAAACCTGAAGGATGGAATAAGATTTACTTAACATAGATGGCTGCTTTTTAGTAGTTCATTTAATGCAAAGTGCGCGCCAAAATTTTAAAGAAATGTGAAAATGTTAGTAATTTTCATTTCTTTCCTGATTTTGTTGCTTATCTGTGATTTTTATATTCATTTACAGGGAGTTGTTGTCCAGTATCCCCTCATATTGTCCTCTTTTTGACCATATCGGAAATTAGTATTTCATTTTCAGTTGGCGAGAGCATATTCATGCCAAACCTGTGTTTTGGTACTGATTTCAATTACACTAAAATTTAATTCGTAAAATTATATATCTGATATATAAGTATTTACATAGATTTTATTATTTATTATAGTACTATGTATTGCATATTACTATATAAAACATATAACTTTGTATTATGATAGCAGAAAATACGCAAACACAAATGCGAAAGGGCATATTGGAATACTGTGTGCTCCTGATCATATCCAGAGGTGAGATCTATGCTTCTGATATTATCGCAGAATTAAAGTCAGCCAAATTGTTGGTGGTAGAAGGAACTTTGTATCCGCTGCTTACCCGATTAAAAAATAATGGCTTGTTGAGTTACAACTGGGTCGAGTCTACTTCAGGGCCTCCCCGGAAATACTACCTTTTAACGGCTGAAGGGAAAGCCATCCTCAGTCAGCTGGATTATACCTGGCAAGAGCTGGCCTATGCAATAGATACTTCAAAAAAAGGAGCTGATCTGGAATCCGGGAACCAAACTAATTAAACCAAACAATGAAGAAGACACTTAACATAAATATTGGTAACTCCATCGTTCACATTGAAGAGGATGCTTACGAGATGCTTACCGTTTACCTGAATGAAGTAAAGCATCATTTTGCAAAAAATGCAGACGATTTTGAAATCGTAACAGATATTGAGAACCGGATTGCCGAAATGTTTGGCGAGATCCTGACCGCTCAGCAGAAACAGGCCATCAATATAGATGATGTAAAATCTGTAACCGCACAGATGGGTTCTGTAAAGGATTTCGAAACTTCAGAAGAATCTGAAGGTACCGTGGATCCCCTTTCTCATATTCCTCCGTACGATGGGGTGAAAAAATTATATAGAGACACAGATCAGGCAATGGTTGCCGGTGTATGTATTGGCCTGGCTCATTACCTGGGCATGGAAGCACGTTGGATTCGTCTGGCAGCTTTAATTTCTGTGTTTGTTGGAGGATCGGGTATCCTGGCTTATCTGATCATGTGGATCGTTATTCCAAGGGCAGAAAGCAGGTCTGAGAAAATGACAATGAGAGGGGAAGCACCAAACCTGAGAGGATTTGCAAATAGCCACCTGAATCCTTTGATGAAACAATCGCGTGGGTTTATTGCAGAGTTTTTTGAATTTCTTGGCAGCTTTATTCAAGGCGCGGGAAAAACGTTGTTTAAAATAATTGCGGTTGGAATTATCATTTTCGGCTCCTTCTTTCTTTTAGGCCTGATTGTAATGACTGCCGGTTTATTTGGAATCTGGGATTCTGATGTTTATAACTATTTTCCGGTAAGCATGGTGAATGAAAATTACCTTAGCTCCTTAGTATTTGCCACCTTTATTGTTTTTGCAGTCCCATTGCTGGCTTTAGTACTTTTCTCCATCAGAGTGGCTTTTAATGGGAAGGCGATTAACAAAACTCTTTCTTTTGGCTTGCTGATCATCTGGCTTGGCGGAGTAGTGGTAGGTATATTTTACATCGCTAAGATTACCACAGAATTTAAGGAAAGTGCCGAGCTGGCTCAGGTTTCTTCATTGGTTCCGCATAAAACCATCCTTCTGACGGTAGACAAGAGCCGTTTCTTTAGTAAACAAGATAGCATCAATTATCAGATAGACCCTGATAATTACAAAGGCCGGAGAATTTTAAATGATCATCACGGTCCTTTTGATGAACCCAGAAATGTAAGCCTTAGGATTGAAAAAAGTGAGCAGGGAAAAAGCGAGCTGATTAGAAATTATAGCGCACAGGGAAAAACGTTTGAAGCTGCTTTAAAAGAAGCCCAGAATATTCATTATGACTTTTTGCAAACGGATTCTGTGCTGAATTTCAGTTCACGTTTACACCTGACTAAAAAAGCCAGCTGGCGTAATCAGGAAGTTAATCTGATGCTTAAAGTACCTGTAGGCACCCATTTAAAAATCAGTCGCGAGCTGGAATGGTTTTTAAACGGGTACAATTACTGGGGCTGTAATGAGGATCCTGGTGTTGAATTTTCAGAATGGATCATGACAGATACAGGCTTAAAATGTCTGAATGAACGTAAAGATCCGGAGAACGAATAGTCCCTTTCTTTACTTCACTGTATAGCGGTAGACAAAGCGGCTTAAATTGCCGAATTTGTCTACCCCTTCAATCACTGCTCTGTAAGTTCCTTTACCATCTGCATTAAAATATTCTAATGTTAACGGAGCAGTTCCGGAAGTAACCACTTTTGGATTCCAGTAAATGGTACTTCTTAAATCATTAAAATTATAGGTGTTTGCAGGGTTGGTATATTTTGGCATATAAAACTCTCTCTGTTTGCTGAAACCTTTCGGACTGAATTTTAACATGTTCTGCTGAGGCATCATTTTTTTCAGATCAGCAAGGCTCATTGTGCTTTTCTTCACTTTCTTTGTATTCACCACCAAAACGCCATTGGTATTGTACATCCTGTTGATGGTTCCAAGTTCATCTTTGGTGAAAACCTCTACAGATTCTACGTCTGTTGGGAGGACGCTTAATAAAGCCATATAATCCAGTGCCATTCCATTGATGAAAATCTGTACGGGTACCCTGCTTCCCGCCTGATAATCCCGGGTTACATAGAAATTATTCTCAAAAAACGTTAGCCCCATAGCCATAGTCTGCAGGCAGAGTGCAAGGGAATTACAATCTTTCAGGCGATCCCCATCAATCACTGTTCCGGTGATTGAACTTAATCCAGCCAGGGACGGATGATCAGCATGACTAGGTTTTTTTACTTTCGCACCCTCAATTTTTACTTCTTTTAGGGTACGGAGATAGCTATACTGACGCTTGCTGTTACTTAAATAGGCAGATAAAGTACTGTCAATGTTGACTACTTCTTCTGCAGGATAAGGATTTTTGCCTACTTCAGGTAAAGGTGATCCATCCAGCATGATCATCAGGTTAGAACCATTGGTACTATATTTCGCATTAATCAGTACTTCGGATGAATCCGGGATTGATAAGTTGGAAAAGGCAAACAAACCGGAAGGACTGGTAATTGCCTCCGAAGAAATATTAGTCCCGGGAACGGTTAAGCGCAAGGCCCCTTTCCTTACCGGCATACCAGTACGGTCCCGTAATGTTCCGGTAATGCGCATATCCTGTTCTGGTAAGTAGGTAACCGGAGGAAACTTATTGCCAAGAATGTCTTTGTAGGCAAAGCGGCGATAACCCTGCGTAAGCATTAGCACATCCAGGTCTGCGAGCTTTTTCTCATCTGTTTTAGTGAAATAATAATTTGGCTTTTCAACATATCCCTGAAGATCTGAAGTCAGCAACAGGGAACTCAAAATCGTGGTTTCCGTTTCTTCATTAACCGGTACTTTAGATTCATCGGTAACAGAGATTGAATAATTTCCTTCCAATGGTTGGGTTGCATTTTTAGGACTAAGGGTCAGTTTTACTTTTTGTCTTGGTTTATAGGATGGAAGGTCCGTTTTAAGGGATAGGTTTTCATTTAGCGGATAGTTGAATGCCAGCCTCTCGTTAATTGGGTCTCCGGATTCCGAAAATAAGGTCACCTGAACAATTCCTGCTGGAAATTTGTCCTTAGGAATTTTTGCTGAGTTAACCTGAGTTGCCAAACGTGTTTTGGCAGCATAATAGATAATTCCGCCCTGAGTAGCTACAATAAAGAAAACCTTCCCTTTGTTCTGCTGATAATAGTTGTCGTTGGCCATAATTTTCAAATTAAAAGCCGACGGATCAGTGTTGGTAATCTGAGTAATGATTCCTGATGGCAACGCTTTAGGTAAGTCAAAACTTTTAGTGCTTCCGTCTTTAAAGGTAATGTTTGCCTTATAGGTTTTATCAGGCTCCATATTCAGGTAAAAAGAACCCATACCTAAATGACTGGAATTGAAGTTGCTCAGGGTATTTCCCTGGCTGTCAGTTACGGTTCCTTTGAGGTCGATCCCCAGTCCCTTCGCTGTAATGGCCTTAAAGCTAATCCGCAGCGCTAATCCGCTAATCATTTCTCCACCTTCAGGGAAAAACTGAACATCATGGGTGCTGGCTACGGGCCTCAGATTAAAGCTGGAAGTCACGATATCTTTATCTGTGGTACTGAGTTCGGTAATCAGTTCTCCGTTAGTGATCAGTTCATTCTTTTTAGGTTCAATTTTTATTTTCAGGATTCCATTCTGGTCGGTTGTTCCTTTTCCTTTACTCACAATTTCGTAATTGGAGATCACTCTCCAGTTGACCGTCTTGTTTGCCTGTGCTACTTTATCTGCATTTTTGAATTGTACTATGGCCTCAATACTTTGACTCTTTTCGCTCTGTGTGTTCTTATAGCTGAAGTGGGTGATGAGTTGTTTGTCTATAGCTTCCCCGATAGGAATGGTCTTGCTGAAAAAATACTTTTCATTTGAATTGAGCATCCATACGGTATAAGCCCTGATGTAATAATTTCCTTGTTTATAAGTACCAGGGGTAAGGGGGATGTTTCCTGTGGCTACGCTGTTCACAGCTGGTAATTTTATGGTTTGTACCAAAGAATCTTTTGCATTGACCACATCCACATAAACGATCTTGCTCAGCTGCGAAGGGATATTTTGTTCCATAGTCAGGTAAGCTTTAAACCAGATGGTATCGGCCACGCTGTAGTAAGGTTTATCAAAATGGACATATACCTTTTCTACGGGGTGTTCATCGGATAGCTTTTTGGTTTTGCTAATAATGTTGTCTAAAACGATACTGTCCTGCTGTGCATTGGCAGAAAGTTGCACGGAAGTAGATAGCAGTATAAGGGCAATAAAGAAGTTTATAAATCTCATCAAAATAGTTCAATACGGTTAATATGGCTAATATATTCATTTATGAGCTGAATAGCCTTATCCCGGGGGATGTTTAACACTTTTTGACATTTGTGCTATCCCTTAGCCTGGAAAATCCGGATACTCAGCCATAGGCTTAGCAGGAGCAAAACCGGAAGCAGAACGCTGAAGAATGAAGCGTGAATATATAGAAAGGTAAATATCAGTATCCCGGAGAGGAAGATGATGGAGGCAATTCTTCTGGTTTTCCTAAAGAAAAGAACCAGGTAAAATGGATGACACCATAAAATATTGAAATTATACCAAAGCAGATCCAGTGCTGAGTTGCAGGAAAGGTAAACCAGCAGTAATCCAAGGGTACTTAAGGCCAGAATAAAAAATCCATCGAGAAAGGAGATCAATTTTTTTGGTACCGAATATCGTTGAGGATGGGCAGACAGGCCAGCTGAAATACCAAGGACGAAAAATAAATTTAGGCCATAAGACAGGAGGTAGAAAACAGGGAGCCCGGAGGCGGTTTGATGTTGGGATTTAAACAAATAAACAATGGGTGCAGATAATTTAATGGTTCCCAGTTGTATTTTATCCATTGTTTTTTGTAGCGTATCCGGTAGAAATAAGCTGACACTTTTGTTGGTAATGGTATCTGACCTTCTGCCAAGTAAGCTGTTCATGCCAATCATTTCAAATTCCTGCCGGCGGAGGTAAACATTCAATAGATCCCTGACAGGAGGCCCTTTGCCCGCATTTAATTTGAGCAAGGCTTGGTCAAAATCGGGCCCCAGGGATTCGGATAAGAGGTCGATGATTTTGGTAGAGCAGTTTTGTTTTACGAAATCATAGTTGTAGGACCTGTTTTGAGGTTTGATTTGTTCCTGAAGTAAGGAAAGTAATTTGTTTTTCTGAGACTCATTTAACTGCAATACCTGTTCAGTAACAGACTGCTCATCCACGATGTAAGATTGAATGAAGGTCTGATACTCTGTTACAGATAGAAAATACCTCATTTGCCCATGAAGAAAGTTAACATAAAATTTAGGGTCACCTGTATCAAAGGTTCCGTAATTATAGACCAGGTCGGACTGGTTGTTGTTACTTTTTATCCGTATTGCACTATGACCAAATAAGGCATAAATGTACCGGTCAGTTTTTTCGCAGGTCAGCAGGCTTACCGAGAAATTTGCTACAGGTGCTTTCTGGCTGGCTGTACTTACTTTCTGGCATAATAAAAAGATAACGGTCAGGAGTAGAAACCTATTTGATCTGCTCATTGCGGCAATTTGTAGCGAAGAAAGAATCCTGTAGAAATGATTCGCCCGGCATGCTGTTGCGATGCCGGGCGATACTTTTATTTAATTTCGATGATGAAATCTTCCAGTGGGGTGCGGACCTTTTTCAGGTTTACCAACCAGTCGCCACTTTCGTCTCTGTATCCAAGAGGTAATAAAGTAGTGGTACGAAGACCTTTTTCTTTCAGACCCAATAGTTCATCAAGTTTAGCCGGATCAAAACCTTCCATTGGAGTAGCATCAACTTTTAATAAAGCCGCTTCTGCAAGTGCTACGCCAAAGCCAATATAAGCTTGTTTTGCTGCATGGTTGAAGTTTTCTTCAGGAGTTCTTGCAGTATAGTTGGCCACAAGGTTGTTTACATAATCTGAATGAGAATCTGCCGGCATGCCGCGCTCTCTGTTGCCATGGGCAAATACGTTTCTGATGTTCTCTTCTGTGTAATTATCCCATGCTGCGAAAATCAACAAATGCGAAGAATCAGTGATCTGAGACTGGCCATAGGCAAGATCCTTGATTTTTTCCTTTAACTCAGGGTTGGTAACCACAATGATTTTGAATGGTTGTAATCCTGAAGAGGTCGGGGCAAGGTGTGCTGCTGCAAGGATTTGATCTACTTTATCCTGTGAAACTTTCTCACCATTCATTTTTTTTGTGGCGTAGCGCCATTTTAATGCTTCAATTAAGCTCATATTCTTATTTTTTAGCTAAAATATTCTTGTTTTTAATGTGTTGGTTATATAGCGACTAAATAAATAACACCGTTAGCAAATGTAAGTATGTTATGGTCGTCTGCTTAATCGTTTTTTGCTTTTTACTTTTAGATGATACTTGCATTGCTACAAAAAAAGTACGGAATAACATTTGGATTAGTTTTTTTTATTCCGTAAAATCGTTTATTGTTATGCAAGCATAATTGTTTTGCTGAAAACTCAATCAAATTTAAATTGTTAATTCTGAGCAAGATCGACATTGATTATTTTTTTGAGGTTAACCGAATATCAATTTAATAACTATCCAAATATGAAAAAGATCCTCCTTAGTTGTTTACTGGCTGTGCCTATTTTAGGCTACTCCCAATCCTTTCAGGTGAACCTTCAGGGCCAAAAACAGACCGCCATGGGCGGTGCTGGAACAGGTGTTGCCCTTGATGAAGCCGCTGTGTTTTTTAATCCTGGAGCTGTCTCCTTCCTAAAGAAAAATGGTATTCAGGCTGGTATCAGTCCATTATACCTTAAAACGGCTTTCCGCGAAAATGGTTCCAACATTACAGAATATAATAAAGACAAAATTGCTACACCTGTGATGGGATATGCAGTTTTTGGTTCACCGGAAAACCGGTTGAGATTTGGTATTGGTATTTACACCCCGTTTGGTGGTGCCATGCACTGGAAAGAAGACTGGACTGGAAAATATACGGTGACCTCCCTGGATCTTCAGGCAATTTACATCCAGCCAACCTTGAGTTTGAAAATTACAGACCATATCGGTATCGGTGGAGGTTTGGTGTATTCACTGGGAAAAGTTGATCTTAGAAGGGCCGTTCCAATCACTAAGCCTAATGGAGAACCTTCAACCGCAAAGCTTAAAGGTGATGCAAAAGATTTTGGCTGGAATGCAGGAATTTATGTGCAAACGGTTTCTGGTGTTTCTATCGGAGTAACCCATCGTTCGCAGATTACAGCGAAGGTAAAAAATGGGGATGCCATTTTTGATGTTCCTGATGCTTTGAGGGCAACTATGCCAACGAAATTTAATGCCGAATTGCCCTTGCCAGCAACGACTTCTATTGGATTTGGTTTTTACCCTTCTACGAAAACCACCATCGCTGTTGATGTAAACTGGGTACACTGGAATAAATATAAAGAACTGGCTTTTGATTACGACAATAATGCCAGAATTCCTGATACCAAATCACCTAGAAATTACCATGATGCTGCGGCCTTCCGTCTGGGGATCGAAAATCAAACGACTAACAGATTGGCTTTACGGGCAGGTATTGGGTATGCTATGACGCCGGTAGGAAAAGGTTATGTAACACCAGAAGTTCCGGATGCTGACCGTCTTTTGCTAAGTGCAGGTCTTGGCTTTAAAGCATCTGAAAGATTCCTTATTGATTTGTCTTTCCTATATGAAAATGTGAAAGCCAGAAATGAAACTAATATTGAAACAGGCCTGAGTGGTGAGTTTAAAACTGCAGCATATATCCCAGGTATTTCTTTCTCTTATAAATGGTAGTTAACCTTTTCAGAAAAAACGTAATGAAATCAAATTTTATATATAAAAGTATTTTTGCAGTTGCTATTCTCGGAATGGCTTCCTGCAAACCAGAGCTTAAAGACGTTACCCCTACTAAAGGAACGGCTGATTTTTCAAGATATATTGCAGTGGGAAATTCACTCACTTCCGGTTATGCGGATAAAGGGCTGTACCTGGAAGGACAGAAAAACTCTTATCCTGGAATGATTGCCGAACAGATGAAGACCGTAGGTGGCGGGGCTTTTTATACGCCTTTCTTTAAAGATACTGAAGCTGATGGTTCAGGTCACCTGGTGCTGAAAGGATTCGACGCGAAAGGTTTGCCTCAGATCGGAGAGAAAAAAGATCAGCTGGCAGTCAGATCTACAGCAGGTGGGGTGGTGCTATTTACCAAGTACACCGGAGAACTCAACAATTATGGTGTTCCGGGAATCAAACTAGCGCACATTACCTTTGGCCCTTATGGAAATCTGAATGGATTTTATGAAAGACTGTTACCAGGTAATGCACCTGGAAATAATACGGCTTATCTGGATTTTGTAACCGCTAAACCTTATTCTTTCTTCAGCATGTGGTTAGGTAATAACGATATCCTGGGATATGCAAGTTCAGGAGGTGCTGATCCTGCTGATCAGCCGACGCCTAAAGCAACCTTTACTGACCTATATAATCTGGCTGTTAACAAGATGACGGCAAATCAGGCTAAAGGTGTAGTTGCAACGATTCCTGATGTATTGAGTACCCCTTATTTTAACACAGTTACCCTGGCTTCATTGCTTGCTGCCGTGCAGGCAAACGCACCCACAGTAAAAGATCTGTATATCAAGACAGGATCAGGTGCGGTAAGGCCGGCAACGGTGCAGGATTATTTCGTGCTTCCTTTGCTTTCTGCCGGAGTGATCGGTGTGCCTACGGGTGGAATCCCTTATGGTTTACATCCGTTGAATCCAATCGAAAGTAAGTGGGTTTTAGACAAAGATGAGGCTGCTATTGTAACTGATTATACCAATGCTTATAACAATACCATCAAATCTGTGGCTGCAGCCAAAGGCCTAGCTGTGGTGGATGCTTACGCCTTATTGAAAGAGTATGGAGCTGGTAAAGATGTGAACGGGGTAAGGGTAAGTGCAGCTTTTATCACGGGAAATATCTTCTCTTTGGATGGAATTCACCTGACGCCGATGGGATATTCTATTGTAGCCAATGAATTTATCAAATCTATTAATGCAAAATATGGTTCCTCTATTCCGATTGTTGATGTGACGAAATACAGAGGGGTGAAGTTCCCTTAATATTTTACCTGACTATACCGAAATGGGATCTGAACGTGTTTCAGATCCCATTTTTTTTGCTCTTAATCATTTGAATAATGATCTGCTAAAAGAGCTGTGCTTCCCCGCCATTGATAAAGAATTCTTTTACATTCTTTAATATGAACCTGTACCAGGTCTTTATTTGTTCCTTATTTGATTCTTTTTTGACAAGAGGTTGGTAGGGCCCTATAGGGTTTGAAACCCTCTCAAACCTCATTGTTGTCATTTGAAAATTAATTGTAAAATAGAAATAAATAAAGCCAGTATAGGGTTTATTTATTGTTTTTAGTAAAATTTATTGCTTATATTGGTGCTGTTTAGTGTGCATTTTAACTTATTTTATCAAACAATTAATTCATTAAATATGGCAAAAGCAGCAAATGGCCCTTTGGGCTCTTTAAACGGGAAATTAAATAACCTGGTTTTTTACACGCTAAACGGGCAACATATTTGCCGTACCATTGGCGATCCGGGTAAACCAAGCATTAATCAGCTGGCCAACCGTCAGGCGATGTCAGTAACGATGCGCATGGTAAAGTCAATCAACGAATTTATCAGTGTCAGTTTTGATCTGGAAGCTCAGGGAACGGTTAAAAATGCACATAACCTGGCTACCTCATATATTAAAAAGAAGGCTTTAAAAGGCGAATATCCCAATCTTTCTGTAGATTATAGCAAGGTGGAACTGAGTCATGGTACATTACAAGGCGCTACAGGCCTCACGCTTGAAAAAACAGAAACCGGTGTACAGATCAGCTGGAATACTGAGGGGCGTTATGATGATATCGTGATGATTTTGCTTTGTCATCCTTTAAGAAGATCAGCCACTTCCCGCATTAATGCCAGCAGGAGAGATGCAGGGACCTGTTTTATTAAATTGGAGCAGGATGGAATCCTGGATGAACCTATAGAAGCTTATATCTGTTTTAGAGCTGCCAATGGTAAGGAAATCTCAGACAGTGTCTACTTAGGAAATCTGAACGGAGAAGCAGAAACTGAGGAAGAGATCATCAAAAAAAGAAAATATGATGAGGTAAAACAGCGTTTTGATCTGGTTGAGTCCGATTATTTGCAGCAAATTAAAGACAATTGGGGGAATCCTGTCGATAGCAAGGCTTTCCGGACTCTGGCAAAAGAATATGAGGTACTAAAGGGTAAATTGCTACACCTCCCGGGGAAGCCCGGTTAGACACGCCCGTTCATATATAGGACTTCGCCGGTTGTCAGTTTTTTTAATAGTTTTATAGTTAATGATTATTGAAGTTAAATTCCATAGTCGGAATTCAGATATACGGAAATAAAATTGCGTAAGGCCAAATAATTGCTTAATAGATAGCGATTGACTGAGAGTTGTAGGATAATAACTATCTGTTAGCGCTAATTTAGCCTGCGTTTTTACGCAGTTTTTAATAATGTAACTTTTTAAGTTTCTATATTCATGCAATATATCGGTTTAGATAAATAAAGTTTACATGAACAAAAGAGAATACACGCTGAATGAATTTATTCTGGAAGCGGCAGAAGATCCCAATGAAAATGATTTCTTTGAACTGGAAAAGCCAGCTTTACTAGAGGTGAATCTTAAGAATCAAAAGATAATGGCCAAAGCCGGATCTATGGTTGCTTATATAGGTAATATTGATTTCAAAAGAGAAGGTATGATGAGTAAGGGACTCGGAGGCTTACTTAAGAAAGCTATTTCCGGAGAAGGTACTTCGCTGATGTATGCTACCGGAACGGGTAAACTATACCTGGCTGATGAAGGCAAAAAGGTGAAGATCATTAAGCTGAAAAATGAAGCCATCTTTGTGAATGGTAATGATGTTTTAGCCTTGGAAGAAAGCATTCAGAACGAGATCAAAATGCTTAAAAGTGTAGCTGGCATGATGTCCGGAGGTTTGTTTCAGGTAAAGCTTTCTGGTTCAGGTTATATTGCAATCACGACTCATGGAGAGCCGATTCTATTAAAAGTGACTCCGGGTCAGCCTGTGTTTACGGATCCGAATGCCACTGTGGCCTGGTCTGAAAACCTGACCCCAAAAATAAAAACCAACCTGACATTTGGTTCATTTATCGGACGCGGTAGCGGGGAGTCCTTCCAGCTGGAATTTATGGGCGAAGGATGGGTATTGGTACAGCCTTACGAAGAAGTTAAATATGCTGCTAAAGCTTAAATTAACAGCGAACAGAATTCATTAGAACCACAAATGAAAAGGCCCTGTAAACGCTGACGTTTTACAGGGCCTTTATCGTATTGATCCTATTTCTTAAGAATATATTTGTCTGCTAACGCTCCAGTGATTTCTTTTCCTTCCATATCGAGTTGAATCAGTTTGTTTTCTCCAACAAAATAGTGGGTTGGTTGATCTTTTAATCCGATAAGTTCAACTTTAGAGCCACTGCTATCCCATTTAAACGTGCCTTTATCTTCAGGGAATTTTGTGTCTCTGCCCATATAATTCCTCTTCAGGACAAAGGTCATATCCTGGTTAAGGGTAAGTTCAGTCTGGATTCCCTCGCAGTCTGCACAGGGAAGAACGCCTTTATAGGTGCCGTTCCAGTCCAGTGAATTCTGTGCATTATGGCTATCGTTGACGGCTGCATCCCCTGTTTTTACAGTACTGTCTGCCGTTTCTGTCGTTGCAGCACGGTCTACGTTTGTGGTTTTCTTTGTTTCATTGGTACAGCTCCATAATAATACAGATACTGTGGCGAGAGTTAAGATTTGCTTTTTCATCGGTAATGAGTTTGTGTTTTTATCTAATCGCTGTTTTTTAATGCTTCAGCTTTGCTTTAAAGACTTTCTCCAGCTTTTCCAGCTTGGGAAGAATCACCATTCTGCAATAAGGCTGGTTTCCATTTTTGTTGAAATAATCCTGGTGGTAGCTGTCTGCCAGATAAAATGTTGAAGCCTTATTGATGGCCGTGACCACCGGCTTGCCAAAAGCTTTGGTATCATTCAGCTCTTTTTTATATTTATCTGCAATCTGTTTCTGTTCTTCATTATGGTAAAATACAACAGAGCGGTATTGGGTGCCTACATCTGCACCCTGACGGTTTAAGGTGGTTGGATCATGGCTTTTCCAGAAAACCTCCAAAAGCTCATCATATTCTATCTTAAGCGGATCATAAGTGATTTCAATGACCTCCGCATGTCCGGTTGTTCCGGTACATACATCTTCATAAGAAGGATTGGCTACATCTCCACCCTCATAACCAGATCTGACACTGCTTACCCCGTTAAGTCGCTGGAAGAGTGCTTCCGAACACCAGAAACATCCCATGCCAAAGGTGGCTTTCTGTAATTTTTTTGCCTGTGCATTGGCTGGGTCTGCTGATAAAGTTGATAAGAGCACTAAGACCATGATTGATATATACTTCATAATTATAAATACAAGTTGAAAAAACATTTTTCAAGATATAATTACGTAAGAGTAGGCTTTATAGTTTTTCTATCATACCCTTCGCAACCTAAATTACATTTAACTGATAATTTGATTTTTTATTCCGAAAAATGTGTATAACTTAAAATAGTTATTTACAGTGTCTTATGCAAGTTTGGTGCGTATATTTAACGTTTATTAACAATTCTTTCCTAAATTTATACTCTTAATACCTATAAATAAATCAATATGTCAACACCTTATATTCCAAGTTTAGACCTGAGCTCATACATTGATGGAGATGAAGCGCAGCGTAAAAAGTTCTCTGACGAATTGGGCAGGGCCTTCAATGATTCTGGTTTCGTAACCATCACTAATCATGGTGTAAGTCAGGAATTAATTGATAAGCTATATAGAAATATTCAGGCTGTTTTTGGATTAAGTCCTGAGCAGAAAAAGAAATACGAAAAGGTGGAGCTTGCCGGACAACGTGGATACACCAGTCCTGGGAAAGAAACCGCTAAAGGTGCTAAAACAGCAGACCTTAAAGAATTCTGGCAGATTGGTCAGGAAGTGACAGATGGTGACCCGATCAAAGCAGAATATCCTGACAATGAGGTGTTGGAAGAACTGCCTGAGTTTAATGAAGTCACCCGCGAAATCTATAAGGCTTTAGAAAATAATGGTAAACATCTTTTACGTGCCATTGCAACGTATCTGTCATTGCCAATTGATTATTTTGATAAACATGTACATAACGGTAACTCTATTTTAAGAGGGATTCATTACTTCCCGATAGAAAATCCGGATGCTTTACCTGATGATGCGGTGCGTGCAGGCGCTCACGAAGACATTAACCTGATCACTTTGCTGATTGGTGCAAGTGCAGATGGATTAGAAGTTCTTACCCGCAGTAACGAATGGTTGCCAATTAAAGCAGGTCATACCGATATTGTAGTAAATGTTGGAGATATGTTGCAGCGTTTAACAAACAATAAACTGCGTTCTACTACACACCGGGTAGTAAATCCGCCCCGTGAATTGATGAAAACCTCCCGTTTCTCTGTTCCTTTCTTTTTACATCCACGTTCTGATATGGATTTAACCAGTCTGGAATCTACAATTGATGAGGCGCATCCTAAGGTGTATGAAGATATGACTGCCGGAGAATATCTTGACGAACGTCTGAGAGAAATCGGTTTAAAGAAATAAATGATTTCTGATTCAATAAAAAGGGCCTTAACGAAAGTTAAGGCCCTTTTTATTGAAGTTCACAGGTAGAATTGAAGTTTATTTTTTTCTTGAATACCTGATCTCCATGTTTTTCATTTCTTTGCCATCCATGGTGCAATACATTTCCAGCAGCTGGCTGTTGTCATCCATGAATTTCATGACCTGACGAATGTTGGTGTCTTTCCCTGTCATAGGGTCTACACATGTGCCCTTAAAGTTGATTGATTTTGTAGCGTCATCCCAGGTGCCTTCCATGTGCATGATGCCTGTGCCCATGTTGTCTATCCAGCTGCTGACAAAAGCTTTTTTTGAATTGTCATAGCCCATAATACTCATTCCTTCAAAAGGCATTCCCATCATGGTTCCTTTAAATAAACACTTTTGGTAGCGGCCGCCCATAATCATTGAATTTTCTGAGCTCGCTTTACTTTTTTCCGGTGGAGCCCCCGGTACCATCCACATCGTTACTTCCGCATCCCATTTCCCATCATCCTTAGCCATCATTTTGTGCACATCGCCAGGGGTCATATAAGCTTGCCATGCTTTCATCATGGCCTCATCTTGCGCCTGAACCCGGCTGGTTATGACAAGCATCAGCAATGCCATAACAGTTAATGTTAACTTTTTCATTTCATTAGTTTTTGGTTTTGTATGGTCCTATCTAATTTACGAAAAAATAAATCATTAATTGCTACCCTTTTCTATGGCCCTGTAAATGGCGTCCTGAATTCTTGGACGGATCTTCATGTTGCCTAATTTCTCTGATACTGAAGGGGTTACCCTGTTTGATAAGAAGACGTAAACGAGTCCTTTTGCAGGGTCTACCCACACGCATGTCCCGGTATATCCGGTATGTCCATAAGTTTGTGGAGAAGCCAGTTCAGAAGGATATTTCTTGCTGGCATCCGGATCCCAGCGGTCAAAGCCTAAGCCTCTCCGGCTGATGTCAGATTGCTTTTGCGTAAACATATCTACGGTCTGCGACTGGAAGTAGCGTGTGCCTCCATAAGTACCTTTGTTGAGTAGCATCTGATAAATGATGGCCACATCATTTGCGCTGGCAAATAAGCCGGCATGTCCGGAAACACCTCCTGCCAATGCAGCGCCCTGATCATGGACATAACCTTCCAGTAAGGTCTTTCTGAAATAAGTATCCTGCTCTGTAGGTACGATCTGATCTTTCGTAAACCGGTTACGTGGCAGGAATCCTGCGGTTTGCATCCCAAGTGGTTTATAAAAGTTTTCCCATACATAAGCATCCAGCGGGATGCCGCTCAGGCGCTCGGAGATTTCTTTCATCACATACATGCTGATGTCACTGTATACGTATTTCCCGCGGGTTTGAATCGGGGAGTTCAGCATCTTTGGCCACATGAAGTCTTTAAAAAATCCCTTTTTGATATAGTAGAAGTCAGCTACCTTGGTAGGGTAAGCGGCACTGGAATCTCTGCTATAATCTCCGGTTTTTATGAAATTATGGAAGGGAATGTAGGGAATAAAACCTGCCTGGTGTAACATCACCTCGCGAACTTTAATGTTGTTCATTGGGGATAGTCTTGCTTTAGGGATGTAAGCACCGATATTGGTATCCAGGTTTAGCTTATGTTCTTCATACAGACGCATCACTGTAGGTGTGGTGGCGGTAGTTTTTGTTAAAGAGGCCAGGTCGAAAATATCTGTTACTTTTTCCGTAAGACCATTGTTGTAAGTGTGGTTGCCATAAGCTTTGTTGAAGATTACTTTCCCGTCTTTGGCTACTAAGACGACGATCCCGGGAGCTGCCTGGGCGCGGATGGCTTCATTGGCAATGTTATCGATTTCCTTCAGGTTGTCGGAATTGACAGCTGCATCTTCCGGCAGGGTATATTTTAAGCGGGTAGGACTGGTTACGGAACCTGATCCGCTAAGGTACTTGGGAGAATAATTGGCGCTTAGTTTTTTGCTGGTGCCGATTCCTCCAAAGATCATTTGAGGAACGGTGATGGCCGCTTCGTCGTTGTTCTGGTTGGACCAGATCAGGGGAGCGTTAAGTCCATCAAAGGCGAGCAGACTTCCGGTTTCGCCGAAAAGGGAGATGATCATTTTTTTGCTTTTTGCCAGGCTGTTGATGAAGCCCATATTTCTGGGGTCATTTACGGCTGAAACAGGTAGGGAAATGATCACGAGGTTAAAATATTTAAGGTCGTCTTCCAGGTCGTTTAATGTAGTTGAGCTCAGGTACTGATCGGAAGAGAAGCTGCTTACTTTTGTGTACTTGTTGAGCAGGCTGTCAAATGTGCTGTGAAAGGCAAAGCCAAGACTTACCGAGGCAATGTTCTTTTTGTCGAGGTCAACCAGGGGAATGGTGTTGTCCTGATTATTCAGCAGGACCGTATTGCTGCTGATGGTATGGAGAAGAGAGAGCCGTTGTTGGTTTTGCTGGTGATCCTGTGCGCAGGCGTTGAAGGTGAACAGGGCAATGAAACTGATGGTGATGATTCCGGCAAAGTTATTTTTTCTCATATACTTTTTCTCCATTAACATAGGTTTTTAATACTTGTGTGTTTAATATTTTTGAGGGATCACTATTCATCAGATCCTGGTCGAGAATGATGAAATCGGCGAATTTTCCCTTTTCCAGACTTCCTTTTTCTTTTTCTTCAAAGTTTGCTTTAGCGGCCCATATGGTCATTCCCCTGAGCGCTTCTTCTCTGCTCAGTGCGTTTTCCATTTGGAAACCTCCTGTTGGAAAGTTCTTCGCATCTTTTCTCATCGTCGCGGCATAAAAAGTAAAAATCGGGTTAATGTCTTCTACCGGAAAATCGGTGCCTAAAGGTAACCAACCATTTTGCTGCATCAATTGTTTGTAGGCATATGCACCTTTTAGGCGTTCCTTACCCAGGCGGTCGCCAGCCCAGTACATATCTGAGGTAGCATGGGTAGGTTGAACGGAAGGGACAACGTTTGCATTGCCAAATAGCCCGAAATCTTCGGGAGCGACGACCTGTGCATGCTCTATCCGCCAGCGTTTATCATTTTTCCCGCCAAGTACTTTATTGTAAATTTTCAGTATGCTTCGGTTGGCAGAATCACCAATGGCATGGGTGCACATCTGGAAATTGTGTTTGGCAATCTTTTCTGCAACCTCTTCGAAATGTTTAGGATTGCTGAGCATAAAACCTGTCTTATCAGGCATATCATGGTAAGGGTGTAGTAAGCACGCCCCTCTGGAGCCTAAAGCACCGTCAGCATATACTTTAAAAGCACGCACATTTAGCCGTTCGGTCTTAATGGCCCCACGACTGAATAAGTAAGTATAATTGGGTTCGCTATCTGACAACATCAAGTATAAACGCATTTTTAAGCTTTTTGATGTGTGGAGCTTTTCTATTAAGCTGATCAGACTGGCATCTACACCGCAGTCGTCAATGGTGGTAAGTCCGGCGGCAAAACATTTTTCCTGTGCATCCAATAGTATTTTTTCTGCCTGTGAGGCTGTTGATGGTGGGATTTTGCTGTTTACAAGGTCTACTGCATTGTCGATCAGCAAGCCGGTCAGTTTCCCATTATTTTCTACAATTTCTCCACCCGTAAGTGCATAACTTTTGGTGATACCCGCGGTGGTTAGGGCTTTTTGGTTGGCTATTGCGGCATGGCCGTCGATTCTGGTAAGCAAAACAGGACGGTCAGGGAAGAGCAGGTCCAGTTGTTCTTTGTCTGGGAATTGTTTGTCACTCCAGTCGTTCTGATCCCAGCCTCTGCCGGTCAGCCATCCTTCCGGATGAGTTTTTGCAAATTCAGTTAAACGGCTGGTGACTTCCTTCCAGCTATTTGTTCCTCTTAGATCGGCAGTTTGAAGGCTCTCCCCGTAGCCAAAGAAATGGGCGTGGGCATCAATAAATCCCGGGTATACCGTTTTTCCGGCAGCATCCACTTCTTCTGTTGCGCTGAATTGTTTTTTGATTTCAGCGCTGCTCCCTACTCCGATGATCTTGCCGTCTTTGACTGCAAAGGCTTCTGCAGTGTCAAATTTATCGTTTACGGTGTAAACCTTGCCATTATATACAATTAAATCGGCGTTTTGGGCGTTGCAGCTACAGAAAAGTAAGCTGCCAATTGCCAGGCTTGCTAAGAGGTTTTTCATGAGTGTCTGTTTTTTAGCTGATAAGAAGCGATCATGATCTTAATTTCATTGGATGATCTATGAGATCATGTTGGTTTCATGAGTTAAAGATAGTGTGAAAATTCTGTCTGATTCTATCAAGAAACAATATATTTCCATGAAAAAGACAAATTATATACAAATGAAAAACAAGGATTGAGGCTTATTTTCCTTAAATTAGCCACCTTTACCAGCGAGAAATAAATGTCAGATATAATACAACTTTTACCGGATAGTGTTGCCAACCAGATCGCGGCCGGAGAGGTGGTGCAACGCCCGGCATCAGCCGTGAAAGAGCTTTTGGAGAATGCGATAGATGCAGGTGCAAACAAGATACAGTTAATTCTAAAAGACGGTGGCAAGGCATTGATCCAGGTCATCGATAATGGCTGTGGGATGAGTGTTACAGATGCGCGTATGTGCTTTGAACGTCATGCTACCTCTAAAGTCCGAAAAGCGGAAGACCTGTTTGCCATTCGTACAATGGGATTCAGAGGGGAGGCGATGGCTTCCATTG
The DNA here is from genome assembly GCF_001721645.1 of Pedobacter steynii. Taxonomy (NCBI): domain Bacteria; kingdom Pseudomonadati; phylum Bacteroidota; class Sphingobacteriia; order Sphingobacteriales; family Sphingobacteriaceae; genus Pedobacter; species Pedobacter steynii. The sequence goes on from NZ_CP017141.1 coordinate 2,925,232, forward strand.
CTGCCATTTCCCAGATAGAAATGAAAACCCGCAGACATGAGGATGAGCTGGGTACTATGGTTGAGATCGAAGGTTCTGTTTTTATCAATCAGGAACCCGTGGCCACTGCTGAAGGAACAAGTATCAGCATCAAAAATCTTTTTTATAATACTCCGGCAAGAAGAAATTTTCTGAAAAGTAATCCCGCAGAAATGCGTCATGTACTGGAGGAATTTCAAAGGGTTTCACTAGCGAACCCTGCAATTGCTTTTAGTCTGCACCATGATGGCGTGGAAATCTTCCGTTTGCCTTCTTCCGTTCTGAAACAACGAATTGTCCATTTATTTGGAAATAATTATAACCAGCGATTGATTCCTGTAGAGGAAGAAACAAGTATCATCAATCTGAAAGGATTTATTGGAAAACCTGAGTTTGCCAAGAAAACGAGGGGAGAGCAATTCTTCTTCGTGAACAACCGTTATATCAGAGATACTTACCTGAATCATGCAGTAAATAAAGCTTATGAAGATTTGCTGCCCGACGATAACTTTCCGTTGTATGTTTTGTTCATTGACATCGACCCTGCGAAAATCGATGTGAATGTACATCCTACAAAAACGGAAATTAAGTACCTGGATGAGAAGTCTATCTACGCCATTCTTCATTCAGCGGTTAAAAGATCAATCGGAAGGTTTAATATCAGCCCGACTATAGATTTTGATCAGGAAACCGGGTTTAGCGGAATGATTACCCATAAAGCTCCTGAAGAGATTGTGCCGCCGAGCATTAGTTTTAATCCGGATTTCAATCCTTTCAAAGAGTCGCAGCCAAGTAAGGAGCCTACTGTGTTTTCCAGAAGCGGGGGAGCAGGAAGCAGTATCTCTCCAAGTACAAAAAACTGGGGTTCTTTGTACGAAATTGCCAACCACAGTCAGGCGGAACAGACTGCAATTGACTTGCCGGGGACATCATTACCTGATGACTCACTGGAGCCGGTACAGAAACAACTGATGCAATTGCATAACCGTTATATTATCTCTCAGATTAAATCAGGATTGATGCTGATTGATCAGCAGGCCGCACACGAGCGTATTCTTTATGAACGCTTTAGTAAAAACCTGGAAGATCGGAAAGGGGCCTCTCAACAAAGTCTCTTCCCGCAAACGGTGACCTTAAGCCCGAACGATTATGAGCTGGCAAAAAGCTTACTGGAAGATATAAAAAGTTTAGGCTTTGAAGTAAGAGAGTTTGGTAAAAACACGTTAATCATTGAGGGGATTCCGGTAGATTTAGGGAGTAACAATGTAAATGAAACGCAGCTGTTTGAACACCTGATTGAGGGTTTTAAAAACTCGCAGCAGGAACTGAAACTGGATAGGAGAGATGCGCTGGCCAAAAGTATGGCCAGAAACAGTGCCATTAAGAGTGGAACTGCACTTGGACAACAGGAAATGAATATGCTGATAGAGCAATTATTTGCCTGCCAAACACCTAACTTTAGCATTAGTGGCAAGCCGGTGATTCAAACCATTGGTCTGACAGAATTGGATAAGAAATTTGATAAATAGACAAGATGAATAACATTCATATTCCACCGGTAGTTAAAAACCTGCTCATTATTAATGTGCTTTTTTTTGCTGCTAAATATTTTTTGGGTACATCCGGAATGGACTTAGGTCGCATGTTGGGTGTTTATTATTTTGATTCACCCTACTTCAGGGTATGGCAGCTGATTACCTATATGTTTATGCACGGTGATCTCGGACATATCTTCTTTAACATGTTTGCCTTATTTATGTTTGGAGGTGTTCTGGAAAGCAGGTGGGGTGCGAAACGTTTTATTAACTTTTACCTGATTACAGGCCTGGGTGCAGTGGCACTCCAAATGGGGGTACAAGCTTATGAAGTTTATCAAATTACAGGATCGGCTATTAACAATCCTGTAACGGTAGATCTTGGAGCAACTATGGGAGCTAATATGGATGCAATAGCGATACCCGGAATATCAGATATGGGAAAACAGACCCTGATCGGAATCTATGGCTTCCCTATGGTAGGTGCTTCCGGCGCGATCTTCGGATTACTGGTTGCTTTTGGAATGCTGTATCCCAATACGGAAATGTACATCATGTTCATTCCTATTCCGGTGAAGGCGAAGTATATTATCCCGGTGTATATTCTGGTGGAGCTTTCTTTAGGAGTTGCCCGTGTTCCGGGGGATTCTATAGCCCATTACGCCCACCTTGGCGGTGCACTGTTAGGTTTTATACTGGTTAAATTATGGAAAGACAAGGATAACAACAGATTTTATAAGTATTATGAATAAGAATCTTTTTGAAGACCTGAAGTATAAGGTATTTCAGTCAGGAAACCCTTTGTTTTTTTATATCGGAATCAATGTGCTGCTGTTTGTGGTCGTTGCACTCTTGGGTATTCCTTTTTTCTTGTCAGGAACAGGAACGGTCGACTTTTCCCTCCTCATCAGAGAATACGCAGGTTATCCGGCATCCATTGCTAAATTACCGACGAGGTTCTACACGGTAATCACTTACCAGTTCTTCCACGATGGATTATTACACCTGCTCTTCAATATGCTTTGGCTGTTCTGGATGGGGAAAATTTTTCTGGATTTCCTGAAACCAAGACAGTTTCATTTCGTATACCTTGCAGGAGGTGTTGCAGGGGCTTTAATGTATACCCTCGCTTACAATATTTTTCCGGTTTTTTCCGGTAGTCTGCCGGAGGCTACCGTGATCGGCTCTTCTGCTGCGGTCATGTCAGTCATTGTGGCTACGGCTACATTGGTTCCTGATTATAGCATCCGACTGCTTTTTCTTGGAGATGTAAAGTTAAAATACCTGGCCATAGGTTATATTGCGCTGGACCTGATCGGAATTGCCTCTGCTAATGCCGGAGGAAGTTTTACGCATATTGGTGGTGCAGTAATGGGATTTGCTTATATTAAACTGTTGCAAAATGGAAGAGACTGGAGCAGTCTGTTTAAAAGAAAACCTAAATTAAAAGTGGTCAGAAACGACCAGGCAAAGTCTTCCGGTAATAAAACAAATGCGGTCAATCAACAGGAAATAGATGCCATCTTAGATAAGATTTCTAAAACCGGATACGACAAATTAAGCAGAGAAGAAAAGGAGACTTTATTTAAGGCAAGTAAACATTAATGAAGAAATCTAAACCGACATTTATCGATAAACTGGTTCGTTTCCTCGCGGTTGTTCTGGCGCTGGCCCTGCTATTGGGCTTTATGGCAGGTAGATTCGATCCCAGAAACTATCAGTTGATTGCTTTCTTTGGTTTGGCCTATCCATTCATTTTGCTGCTGAATATGTTTATGGTGATCTGGTGGTGCATCCGTAAGCGATGGGTTTTTGCCCTGTCTACAATTATTTTAATTTTAGTAGGCTGGCAGGCACTCACAGCTACCGTTGGCATTTCGGGAGAAGCGGGAAAAGGACCTAAATCTAATCCTGAGGCTTTTCGCATGATGACGTATAACGTGCATAGTTTTAAGCCTTATGGATTGGAAAATATAGAATCTGTAAAACAACAGATGCTGGAGCTGATTGGAAAAGAAAATCCGGATGTCATCTGTTTTCAGGAATATTTTACGCGTAGAAAGGGATCTTTTGATATTACGGATAGCCTGAAACGAATCCTGAATACGGATTACTTTTATTTCGTTCCCTCAAGTGAGAATAACTATGAAGCAACGGGCCTGGCCATCTTTTCCAGATACCCGATCAAAAATAAAGGAACGATTGCTTTCGGGCCGAATTTTGGTGGCAATGCCTCCATCTATATCGATGTGGAAGTGAATAAAAAGAAATTAAGGGTATATAATCTGCACTTGCAATCTATCTCTTTTGATAAACAGGATTATAGCTATATTGATAAAGTAGCAAAGAAGATGGATGCAGAAATTAAGCCTTCCAAACGTATTCTGAGCTTATTGAGGAATGCTTTTCTAAAGCGAAGCGAACAGGTCGATATTATGAAGGAGCATATGGCAAAATGCCAGAGTTCATTCCTGATTGCAGGCGACTTTAATGATACGCCGGCATCTTATGCAGTTACCCAGTTAACAAAATCATTAAACAACACTTTTCAGGAACAAGGTACTGGATTGGGAAGGACCTATAACGGTAAATTTCCTAATTTCCAGATCGATTATATTGCCACTACAAAAGACATCAAGGTGATGAACCATCTGGTGATCCCGGCTAAATTGTCAGACCACTTTCCTGTTCGCAGCGATTTGATATTAAACCCCTAAAATTTTTACCTTTGCAAAATGGATACAGGTCTACAGCTCTACAATACCCTTACGCGTAAAAAAGAAATTTTTGAACCCCTGAACGCACCTCATGTAGGTATGTACGTTTGCGGGCCTACTGTTTACAGTGACGTTCATTTAGGGAATTGTCGTACTTTCATTTCATTTGATCTGATCTTCAGGTATTTAAAATATAGCGGATATAAAGTGCGTTATGTGCGGAACATTACTGATGCTGGCCATCTGGAAGGAGATCGTGATGAAGGTGATGACAAGTTTGCAAAAAGAGCAAAACTGGAGCAACTGGAACCTATGGAAATCGTACAGAAATATACGCTTGGATTTCACGATGTCTTAAGGATGTTTAATACCTTGCCTCCAAGCATTGAACCTACTGCTACAGGTCATATTATTGAACAGATTGAGATGATCAAAGAGATCATCAGCAATGGATATGCTTATGAGGCAAATGGTACGGTTTATTTTGACGTAGAGAAATATAGTCAGGAATATAATTATACCATCCTGACCAACAGAAACCTGGAAGATATGCTGGCCAATACCAGGGAACTGGGTGGACAGGATGAAAAGCGCGGGCGACTGGATTTTGCACTTTGGATTAAAGCAAAGCCAGAAACACTGATGCGCTGGGCTTCTCCATGGGGAGAAGGTTTCCCGGGATGGCATATTGAATGTTCTGCGATGAGTGCAAAATATCTTGGTGAAGAGTTCGATATTCATGGAGGAGGAATGGACCTTGCTGCAACGCACCATACCAATGAAATTGCACAGTCAGAAGCTTGTAACCATAAACAGCCAGCTAAATACTGGATGCATACCAATATGCTGACTGTAAATGGGACAAGAATGTCTAAAACTTTAGGAAATGGCTTCCTTCCGGAGCAATTATTCAAGGGAGAACATGTATTGCTGGAAAAAGGCTTTAGCCCGATGACGGTTAAGTTCTTTATGCTTCAGGCACATTACCGCAGTACTCTTGATTTCTCGAATGAAGCATTGGATGCCTCAGAAAAAGGTTTCAGAAGGTTGATGAATGCGATCAGCTTACTGGATAAATTGAATCCTTCGGCAAACAGTGATTTTGAGATTGGCCCGATCAGGGACAATTGTGTGAAAGCAATGAATGATGATTTCAATAGTCCGGTAGTGATTGCAGAACTGTTCGAAGCAGTACGCATCATCAATACGGTGTATGATGGTAAAGGAAGTATTTCTGCCATCGAACTGGATAACCTGAAAAAGCTGATGAAGGATTTTGTGTTTGATATTTTTGGCCTTAAGGATGAAGAGAGTTCAAACCTGGAACTGAATTCAGTATTAGACATGGTGATCGAACTGAGAAAGACAGCTAAAGAGAATAAGGACTATGCTACATCTGATAAAATCCGCCTGGGGCTCCAGAGTATGGGTATTCAGTTGAAGGATAGTAAAGAAGGCACAACCTGGAATAAAGCTTAAGATTGTTTAATTGTTAATTACTTTTAAAAAATCAAGATCTACACAACCCTTATATTCGTACCCAAACTATACTTAAAATTATGATGAATAAATTTTTATATACAATAGTAGCTGTTTCTATGACCTTTGGCGCTTACGCGCAAAAATCGGATGGAAGCACTAAATCATTGGTTAAAGCAGAAAAAGAATTTGCGGAAGATCTGGCCAAACATGGTGCAAAAACAGCTTTTATTAAATATTCTGCGAATGATGCTCTGGTATTCAGGCCGAATCCTGTAAATGCAAAAACATTTTATGCAACTCAGGGGGAAGATAAAAATCTGAGCTGGGAGCCGGTGTATGCTAAAGTTGCAAGAAGTGGCGACTGGGGTTTTACTACGGGGCCTTTCATGGCAGATGGAGAAACTAAAACCTATGGTCAATTTCTTTCTCTATGGAAAGCAAAAGATGGCAGATGGGAACTGGCTTTGGATTTGGGCGTTACCCATAACAAACCTTTAAATAAAGTGGAGCCTTCTTTCATCGAGCCTAAGGACTTTTATAAGCCTAAGTTTGGCGGCGATAAGCAGAGAGCTGCTGGAGTTGATATCATTGCAACTACAGAGAAAACACTGAATACGATGCTGAAATCTTATGGAATTGCGGCTTTTGCAGGATTCTTAAATCCAGACGCAAGAGTGTTATTCCCGGGATATGAGCCAATCATAGGAAAAGATAAAGCTTTGGTTTTCTTTAATGGAATGGTCAAAAATATGAGCTTAAAAACTACGAAAGTAGACAAAGCTGATGGCGGTGATCTTGCTTATTCGTATGGTGTGGCTACTATAGATTACAAAGCTGATCTGAGAGAAAGCTTTAACTATGTTTTTATTTATGAGCGTCAGGCAGATCATAACTGGAACCTGATTGTACAGGCATTTGCTCCTGCTGAGCGTTAATCAAAAAATAACTTAACGAAAAAGGTTTCTTAAAAAAATGATTTAAGAAACCTTTTTTTTGATACAATTTTAAACCGGCCATTCGCACGTAAACAGAGATAAGGATTGATTCTTATTGACGTTAATAATGGTAAACAAAAACATTAATGAAGAAAAATATACTATTTGTTGCTGCCATCATGATGGCCTTCCAAAGTCAGGCTCAGAAATTCGATTTACAGGGACAGAGAGGGGCCAGAGGGATTATGCCGGAGAATACCATACCTGGAATGATAAAAGCGCTGGATTTGGGCGTAAATACCTTAGTTATGAATGCAGTGATTTCAAAGGACAAGCAGGTTGTGCTTTCTCAGGAACCTTATTTCAACTCTGAGATCAGTCTGAAGCCGGATGGAAAGGAAATCAGCTTAAAAGACCAGAAAAAACACAACATTTATAAGATGGATTATGCGGATGTGAAAAAGTATGATGTTGGAAGTAAAGTGCATAACAGGTTCCCGGGGCAACAAAAATTTAAAGCATATAAACCATTGCTGGATGAAACGATTGATTCCATAGAGAGCTATGTAAAAGAAAACAGGCTGGCAAAACCGAATTATAGTATAGAGACCAAAACGATTCCTAAAGGAGATAATGAGTTTCAACCGGAAGCGGCTGAATTTGTAGAACTGATCATGGAAGTGGTTAAAAGCAAGAAAATAGAAAAGAGGGTCACTATTCAATCTTTTGATATTCGTACGCTTCAGTACCTTCATGAGCATTATCCTAAGATCAAAACCGCTTTGCTGATTGATGAGAAGGAAGATTTCGAAAATAATATTCAGGAATTAGGCTTCAACCCGACGGTATATAGCCCATATTCTGTGCTGGTAGGTAAGGGATTGGTAGACCGTTGTCATGCAGCAGGCATCAAGATTATACCCTGGACGATTAATTCAACAAAACTCATGAAATACCTGATCGACCTTGGTGTGGATGGGGTGGTTACCGATTATCCAAATTTGTTTAAAGCGGAGCTTTTAGAACAATAGTATTTGCAACATAAATAAAACAGGCCTTGAATTATTCAAGGCCTGTTTTATTTATGTTAGATTTTAATCTGAGCTGGGTCTTAGTCCTGTTCTGATTAATATAAACTCTTAATGATTTGTTCGATGGATAAGCCTTCTGCTTCTGCACGATAATTTCTTACGATGCGGTGGCGTAGTATGGCTTCTGCAACAGCTTGTACATCTTCTATATCAGGAGAGTATTTGCCTGATATGGCCGCATGGCATTTCGCGCCGATCACGAGGAATTGAGAAGCTCTTGGGCCTGCACCCCAGCTAATGTATTTATTGATGTCTTCTGTAGCGGAAGGAGTGTGCGGACGGGTTTTAGTGGCCAGCTTTACCGCATACTCTACTACATTGTCTGCAATAGGGATATTTCTTACCAGTTTCTGAAAGTACTGAATCTGTTGTGCGTTGATGATCTTTTTTAGCTGGATATCCTGATTACCGGTCGTATTTTTAACGATGGTGAGCTCTTCCTCAAAGGAAGGGTAACCCAAATGTACATTGAACATGAAGCGGTCTAACTGCGCTTCAGGAAGCGGGTAAGTACCTTCCTGCTCGATTGGGTTTTGCGTGGCCAGTACAAAGAAGGGATTTGGTAAAATATGCCTTTGTCCTGCTGCTGTTACCGCTTTTTCCTGCATGGCTTCCAACAATGCAGCCTGTGTTTTGGGCGGTGTTCTGTTGATCTCGTCAGCGAGAATGATATTTGAGAATATCGGTCCCGGAATAAACTTGAAATTTCTGTCTTCCCCAAGGATTTCTGCACCGATAATATCACTGGGCATCAGATCCGGGGTAAACTGGATCCTGTTAAAATTCAGGTCCAATACGTTAGCTACAGTTTGAACAAGTAAGGTCTTTGCCAGTCCGGGAACGCCAACAAGTAAACAATGACCATTACTGAAAATAGATATTAAAACGGATTTTACTACTTCGTCCTGCCCAATGACCACCTTGCCGATTTCGGCCTTAATATCTTTGTACGACTGATGTAATGCGTCTACGGCATTTATATCGTTATCAAACTGCATAAAGTTATTTTTTAGCCGTTTTAGTCCAGATTTTTAACTCGTCACATTGGTTGTAATCCTCGTCAATTCTGATATAAGTATTCTCTCTTCTTTTTTCAAACCACTCACTCAGGATCCGGTCGATTTTACCTTGCTGCGCTCTTTCTTTGAATTTAGCATAATCCTGTTCCAGGTTCCCTTTGTGTGGTGGGATTTTGGATTTAAGGAAAAGGATTTTATAACCTTCTTTTCCATCCTGTCCTGTAAAAAGTACCGGTTTAGAGATCTCTCCAACTTTCATAGTATCCACTACAAGGAATACTTTCGGATCCAGCTTGTCTGCAGGAATAAAAGTAGTTCTTGCAGTAACGTTATCTGCATAAAGGATCATTCCACCATTATATTGAGATTCCTTGTTATCTGAATATAAAGATGCTGCGGTAGAGAATGTGATTTTTTTGGAATTGATATTCGTGTAAATACTGTCTGCCTGAAGTTTCACGCGGTCTAAACTTGCCGGTGTAGTTTGCGGACGGATCAGGATATGGCGGGCCTGAACCTGCTCTCCACGACGCTCAATAACCTGCAGGATATGAAAACCATGTTCTGATTCGAAAACAGGTGAGATTTCACCAGCCTTCAATTTAAAAGCCCATGCAGTAAACTCTTTTACCATTCTGGTACGGTCAAAGAAACCTAAATCACCACCATCTGGTGCAGATCCCGGATCTTCAGAATAAGATTTGGCAAGGAAAGCAAAGTCTTCACCACTTTTTACCCTAAGTCTTAAGGCATCAATTTTATCATAAAACTTCTGTTTTTCTGCTTTAGTCAGTTTTGGATGTAGTACGATCTCACCAACTTCAAACTCAGTGGGGATATCCGGAAGACTATCCTTTTTGTAAGAATCGAAATATTTTTTAACCTCAAGTGGGGTTACGCTCACATCCTGAGTGATATGCCCCTGCATTTTGTTGGAGATCAGCTGCTCTTTTAAATCTGGTCTGATCTCATCTTTGTATTGAAGTACAGAACGGTTTAGAAATTGCTCCAGACGTTCCTGTCCACCGGCACGTTGAATCTGCATACGCATCCTTTTGTCAACTTCTTCATCTACCTGTGCCTCATCAACTGTAATAGAGTCAATCTCTGCCTGTTGTTTCAGTAATTTCTGTGCAAGCATTTGTTGCAAAATATAGCACTTAACCTTTTCATCAGCTGGATTTCCTGAATTCATATATTGAGCATATTGTTGGTTCAGATCAGATAATAAAATGATATTATTCCCTAATACTGCAACCACTTTGTCTATATTTTTCTTTGCCGGTTGTGCTTGTGCGTTCAAAAACAAACAGATCAATCCGCCTGCAATCACTAAAAATTTCTTCATTCTATGTACGTTCAATTATATTCTTTTTGCAAATTTAATATTAATAATCTTCAGGCAGTAAATTTATAATTTAGCCAGTTTTTTCAATTCTTCTTTGTACACTTTTACAGGGTACTTGGTTCTTAGCACATTTACCCATTCTTTTTCCAGAACTTCCTGATAATCGGTGATGACTTTTCCTTTTACTTCATCAAAAGATCCTTCTTTATAGAAATTCCTGTTTCTTGTGTAAAAATCGCGGAGTTGATTCTCATCGTTCTGGGCTTTATCCCAGACTTTTAGCTCCGAGATGTTAAACATGAGTACTGCATCCCTATATTCATTCATAATCATGGAATACGTTGCTTTTGTACCGGAGATCTTTTTTCGGGTACGTAAGGCCGTCTCATAATTCTTTATTTCAGTGAGGTAGGCTGTATCCTTATCAAAGCCCATCTCTATGGCATCGAGTACTTTAAGTTTGAAATTCAGGTAAAGATCTAAATATTCTTCCAGTTCTTTAAATGTCGCATTTGCAGACCCGGAGTGGTTTTTTTTATAGACCCACATAAATTCTTTACTGTCTACAGGCTTCCCATTGATACTGGCAACATTCTGTGCAAATGCGCCCCCAAAGGTCAGACTAAAGATAATAATGCAATAAGTTTTTCTCACGAGAGATATATACTATATATATTTTAAGGCATAAAAGTAACAAATAAAGGCGCTATAATAAGATATTTAACTAATTTTAACAGAAAAAAGATTTCCAATAAAATCAGCATTAATGGGCAGCCAACTTACAACTAACGGAGACGCTTTACGTTTATTTTTTACAGATGATATTTATTTGATTGGCGGGGAGGATGTTTTTTCAACTGAAGAGGTAACGCTTTCTGAAAGTCAGCCGGTTATAGAAGCTGTTCAGGGGTCGACAGCTACGGAAATTCCGGTGCCAAAGGTCATGGAAGAACCGAGAGAAGTACCCTCATTTAAGTTTCTTGGGAAAAATAGCCGGAATATTCTTATTCTCGTAAATGATCGGGAACATGAAGTAAGTGATGAGAAAGGAAGAGAGTTGTTACGCAAGATCGTAAAGTCAGTAAACCTCAGCGCGAATGATTTTGCCTTGCTGAATTATGCCAATTATACCGGAACAAGCTATGCACAATTACAGCAACATTTTTCAAGCGTGCTGATTTTTGTCTTTGGAGTTACGCCGGAGCAGCTGCAGATGAAAGCATATCCACAAAACAGCATTGTGATGGAGGAGAATGTGAGACTTATTTTCTCTTCTGAGTTGAAATCACTGGAGGAAGATCCAAATGGAAAGAAAGTATTATGGGCCAGCCTTAAGCAATTAGGATTATGAAAACTGAACTGGTATTTGCCACCAACAATAAGCATAAAACAGAAGAAGTCAGCAAGTTATTGCTGAACGAATATACGATACTGAATCTGACAGACATTGGGTGTACGGTAGATATTCCGGAAACGGGAAACACATTTGAAGAGAATGCGACCTTAAAAAGCAGCTATGTTGTAGAAAATTACCAGCTGGACTGTTTTGCCGACGATAGTGGTTTGGAGATTGAGGCATTAAACAATGAGCCTGGAATCTACTCTGCCAGGTATTCCGGAGTAAAAGATGATCAGGTAAACCTTAATCTGGTGCTTCAGAAGATGGAAGGACAGCAGAATCGCAAAGCCCGTTTTAAAACGGTGATTTCTCTGATTCAGGGACAAAAGAATTATCTTTTTGAAGGCGTGATAAACGGATATATCCGGGAAAGTCCGATTGGTAATCAGGGCTTTGGATATGACCCGATTTTTGTACCCGAGGGGTATGAGCAAAGTTTTGCACAGATGGATATGGCCCAGAAAAATGAAATCAGTCACCGGGCCATCGCTATGCGTAAGCTTATTGCTTTTTTAAAGGAGCAATAGCCGGTGTTTTAATGGTATCCGTTTTGGACGGAAGACTGTCTTTGCCCAATGCTGCTTTCTTTAATGGAATTTTAGGTGTTGTTTTTCCTTTTTCGGGAACCACAGCAGGGTCATCTTTATCCTTTGGTTTTGCAGGGATTTTCGGCCCTTTGGGCGGTTTGTTTTTTGCTCCCGGTTTGGGCTTTGGCTTTCCGCTGATTACTTCCTGCTTGGATAAAGGCCTGAGTTCTGGCTTCCAGGTAAACCCGGTTAAGAATACATCCTCCTTGAGCTCTTTTATCGGCGTTCTGGCACCCTCAGTATCCTTGATGGTAATGATGTCCTTGATTTCTTTGTCCTTAAAAAGGATTTTTATTCTGGCGCTCACCGTTTGGTTCATCTCGGTATATATGCTGTCCTTTTCTTTGTTGAAGTAGATACTTTCTGCGTTTCCATCCACAAACATCCGGTTCAGCTTACCATCAATGAAAAATCCGGTAATCAGTTTCCCTTTGATCTGGTTGAATCGCGCGGAATCTGCATTAACGTTTACCATGAAGCCACTATTGAGTACCTGAGAAGTATTCAGTTGTTTGTTTTTTAATCTCAGATAAATGGTGTCGCCGGTTTGTTGTGAGCCTTCAGCCCATAATACCGGGCTTCCATACCAGCGCAATGTAGAGTCCGAACTGGTGTAAAACAGAGAATCAGCTCTTGCCTGCATGTTCGATTTAAATACACGGACATGGTGATAGGCTTTAATCGCCCTTGTTCTGATCGTATCAGCAGGATTAAAAGGAACGGAATCCTGAACGGAAGGTTTTGCGCCTGGTTTTGTGACAGGTGTTTTCCCCAGCACCCCCTTTTTGAGATCCGCTGTTTTTTTAGCATCAGCAGCCTTTTTGGTGTCGGGTGTCCTGACTTTCTTAGGATCTGCTTTTACAATTTTGGCAGAGTCTTTCGTTATCGCAGGCTGAATCACTTCAACCGCTTGTAATACGGTAAGAATTGTACTATCCCTGACTGCCTGTTTTAGTATTTTTTTGTTAATGGGGACTTCCTTTTTCTGAATAGGAATACTGTCCTTCTTTAAAGGGATATTGTCTTTTTTAAGACTGTCTTTTAGCCCGGTAATTTTAATTTTTGTACTGTCGCTAACTGCAACCGGAGGATTTCCGGTTTTTGGAGTCTTGCTGTTTTTATCTTTTTTCGCGCCTTTTGGATCTGTCGTTCCTGCTGTAATTCCTTTTTTATCTCCAACCTTCTTTTCGTCCACATCTTCTTCACCCATTTCATTGTCCTTTTTTAGCACGGGGGAGCTGATGAGTTTCAGCGTTTTTAGCAGTACCATTTGTGTTTCCAGTGTGTCGGCCCCCATCCAGAGGCTGTCCGGACGTAGCTTTTTGCCAACCATCACCGAATCTGACGTACCGAGTCCGATATAAGGATTCTTGGTTACGATGGTCCGCTGATCTATCTTATAATAATATCCCAGCTGCCCATACATGACTGTCTTATCGGTCGTGTCTTTAAACACAATATTTCTTACTGCCTTACCATATCCGGCAATCCCATCGTAATACAGACTATCGCCTTTTAAAGATTTGGACCCTTGCGTATATAGGTTTTTCTTTCCAAAATAGGCGTACTGGGTTTTGGTATTATAAGCACCGTTTTCAGTATAAAGGTTGTCGTCCTTCCCCATGATATTGGTGGGGCCGTAGAAATAGGTCCAGTTGGTGAGGGTGTTGTATCTTAAGGTATCTGATTTAATAGTGGATTCAGGGGTAACCACGACGACGTTGTAGCGGAAATAGGCATCCCGGCTATTCGAGAAATAATATCCGTTTTTACTAGTCAGTGTTACATCCTTATTGACAATTTTACCTCCGGTTACATACGTTCCCACTTTACTGCCCAGGTTGTAATCGAGAATGTTGGTCGTCAGGATGGATTCCTTATCAATCATTTTCACATTGCTCGTCAGGTGGGCATTTTTGGTATTTCCATCGTAGGTGAGCCTGTCGGAATAGATGTTGATGGTATCGGCCTGGTTGATGTGCACATGATTGAAAGCATCAAATATATTCTTCGCTTCATAAAATACAGCACTATCGCAGGCAAGTGTAGCATTATCTTGCCTGAAGACTGGATTCCTCAGATAGGACGTGTTGGTTTTTTGCTCTACGGTAATGCGGTCGAAACTTTGTAATATGATCTTTGTCTTCTGTTGCGCAAGCAAAGAAAACGGAAGTAGGAGTAAAGTAAGTAAAAAGCGTATTTTTTGCACGTTACAAAGTTAGTTTTTTGTCTACCATTTTCATTAGAATTGCTTCAATAAACTCATTTAGGTTTCCTGTTTATCTATCTTCTGGATTATTTTCTGATGTATAAATTATTGTTTTTTTCTAAGGTATGCCCTTTATCGTTTAAAATAAATATTTTTGAAAGATGTTACCTCTTCAGAATTTTAAAGATTACATCAATCAAAATGCCCTTTTCACAGCGGATGATAAGATTCTTCTGGCCGTTAGTGGGGGTAGAGATTCTGTTTTGATGGTTCATCTATTTAAACTCTCCGGATACAATTTTGGTATTGCACACTGCAACTTTAATTTAAGAGGGGAAGAATCTGTTCGTGATGAACATTTTGTAAAGATGCTGGCCGCAACACTCGATATTCCATTTTATGTGAAGCATTTTCAGACAAAAGATTATGCTCATATCCATAAGGTATCCATACAAATGGCGGCAAGGGAGTTGAGATACCGATGGTTTGAAGAGATCCGAAACCAGGATAATTATGCATTTATTGCCCTGGCTCAACATCAGGATGATGCTATTGAAACGGTATTGCTGAACCTGACAAGGGGTACCGGAATTGCCGGGTTACATGGTATTCTTCCCAAAAGAGGAAATCTGATCAGGCCACTCCTGTTTCTTTCCAGAGCAGAGATTAACGAAATCGTGGAAAAGGAGCAGGTCGATTATGTAGAGGATAGTTCCAATCTGAGCACGAATTATGCACGGAATAAAATAAGGTTAAAAGTATTACCTCAGCTGAAGGAAATTAATGCTAATCTGGAGGTCACTTTTCAACATAATATTCAGCGCTTTGCAGATACGGAAATGGTTCTGCAAAAAGTTGTGGCAGATTTAAAGGCAGGCCTGCTCATCAGTAAGCAAAATGCCATTCATATTTCTATAGCGGAAATTAAGCGTTTGTTGCCGCAGAAATTGCTCTTGTTTGAACTCCTCAAACCTTATGGTTTTACGGAACATCTCATCGCTGAAGTGCTGCAGGCACTGGATAAGCAAAGTGGTCTTTCTTTCTTTAGTGCATCTCATCAGCTTACGCTGGATCGTGAAGACCTGATTCTGATTGCATTGAAGGAAAAAGAACAGCGGCATTTACTTTTACATGCACAAAGTCCGCATGTTGTGCTTCCTGAAGCTGAGCTGACCTGGTTTACTATAGCTAAATCCGTATTTGAGCAGGAATATGAGTTTGAAAGAGATCATAATATGGCTTACCTTGATGCAGAAAAACTGATTTATCCCTTAATATTAAGAAGCAGACAGGCTGGAGATCGTTTTAAGCCGATGGGGATGAACAATTTTAAAAAATTAAGCGATCTTTTTATCGATGAGAAGGTTCCGGTGACGAAGAAAGACGATATTCCTATCCTGGTAAATGGAAATGGGGAAATTATCTGGGTGATCGGATTCAGGCAGGATAACCGTTATAGGATTAGCCCTACAACGAAAAATGTAACAATATTGACTTATAGAAATCTACATATTACAATTTCTAAACAATCTTAAGCAGGATGTTTTACTAAGCAAAGGAAAAAACAAGTAACTTTATTGAAAATTATATAGATGGGGAACCGATACGCATTTTTGGAGAAACAATATATAGGCCGCGATTACATCAGAATATGTATTCGGTTGGTGATGGCTGCATTTTGTTTTGCTGCTTATGTCTATGAACGCGATCGGGACAATACCCAGGATCTTTTTTTAGTGGTCGGTTTTGGGATCATCGGGGTTTCTATCATTTTGCTTTTCATGATTCAGTATAAAACGATCATCGATGATAAGAAAATTCTGATCGACGGTTTATGGTCTGCCAGAAAGGTAGAGATTGACCTGAATACCATAAAAAATGTCCGAAAAGATACCTATAGTAATTATTTGTTCAATAATCCGGTATATAATCTGCACCGTAAAGGAAGTGTCCGTTTCTATTCTTCAGGAAAAGATGCGGTTGTGCTGACGGATCGGGATGGCTTTGAGTACTTTATCGGAACCCAGCGTCCTAATGAGATGTACCTTGTTATCAAGGACCAGATGAAATCGTAAATAATTGCAATTGTTTAACACAAAGCTCAGTTTAAGTATTGTACTTTGCATCCGTAAAACAAATTCACTGGAATGAAAATAGGTATCGTTTGTTACCCGACTTTTGGAGGTAGTGGAGTAGTTGCTACTGAATTAGGTAAAGCACTGGCTGATGAAGGTCATCAGGTGCATTTTATAACTTATAGTCAGCCTGCCCGCCTCGACTTTTTCTCTGCCAATTTATTCTATCATGAAGTGTCTGTAAGGGATTATCCTTTATTTGATTATGCTCCGTATGAGTCTGCTCTGGCAAGTAAACTGGTGGATGTAGTACGCTTTGAAAAACTGGACATCTTACATGTACATTATGCCATTCCACATGCATCGGCTGCTTTCATGGCAAAACAGATCCTGGAAACCTACGGCATTTATATACCTTTTGTAACTACCCTGCATGGAACTGACATTACGCTGGTAGGTAAAGATCCAACCTATAAACCAGTGGTGACCTTTTCGATTAACAAGTCTGATGGGGTTACTACAGTGTCTCAAAATCTGAAAGAAGACACAGAGAAGCATTTTGAGATTACGAATGAAATCAAAGTGATTCCTAATTTTATCGATTTTAACAGGTTCAGCCTAAAACCAAAAGATCATTTTAAAAAGGCAATAGCGCCTAATAATGAAAGGATTCTGATCCATACGTCGAATTTCAGAAAAGTAAAGCGTACCGGTGATGTTATCCGGACTTTTGAGAAGATCCAGAAAAAGATCCCGTCCAAACTATTAATGGTAGGAGATGGACCAGAGCGTGCTTATAATGAACAATTGTGCAGGGAACTGGGAATCTGTGAGCATGTACGTTTCCTGGGAAAGCAGGATGCGATAGAAGAGATTCTTTCTGTATCTGATTTGTTTCTGATGCCTTCGGAATCGGAGAGTTTTGGATTGGCTGCACTGGAGGCAATGGCTTGTAAAGTCCCTGCAATTACTTCTAATGCAGGTGGTTTGCCGGAATTGAATATTGACGGTTTCTGTGGTTTTATGAGCAATGTTGGGGATGTGGATGATATGGCCGCGAAAGGAATTCAGATTCTGGAAAATGATGAGGTGCTACAGCAATTTAAAGAGAATGCCTTTATCAGAGCTCAGGATTTTGATCTGAAAAAAATCCTGCCGGTATATATAGATTACTATAATCAAGTGATAGAAGAAGCACATAAACTGAAAATAGTTTAAACCTAAAAAAGGCCTTTGGTAATCCAAAGGCCTTTTTTAGGTGTTTTATATGCTTTTATTTTATCGGAGCAAATACCAGGCATACCGGCGCACCAACCTCGATTCTCTTGCCTGTATCTTTCAAAGCACCTGTTTCCTGATTGCGCTCAAAAATAACCACGTTATTGGTGTATTGATGCCCTACAAGAAGGTACTTTCCACTTGGGTCAATGACAAAGTTCCTTGGTCCTTTGCCCAGCGTGCTGGCATAACCTCTGATGCTTAACAAGCCACCTTTTTCTATCGCAAAAATGGTAATCTTGTTTTCTGATCCCCTGTTGCTGGCATATAAAAACCTGCCGTCTGGAGATAGATGGATATCTGCCGCACCATTTTGTCCGGTAAATCCATCTTCAGTAAGCTTAGTCTGCTGAATTTCCGTTAAAGTACCTTCGCTATAACTGAATACAGTGATTCCTCCATTAATTTCCTCTACTAGGTAGGCATATTTACTGTCTTTACTAAATACAAGGTGTCTGGGGCCAGCTCCTGGTGTTACAGCAACACTGTCTGAGGCTGTTAGTACCTGGTTGCCTCCATCAGCATTATATTTGTATAAATATACTTTGTCTGTTCCCAGATCGTTTACCACTACATATTTATGGTCGGGGCTAAACTGTGCCATATGTACATGAGGACCGGCCTGCTGACCTTTGACGATGCTTTTTCCATTATGTTTTATCAATTGCTTCAGGGCAGACAAAGATCCGTCCTTTTCAATGCCGAAAACCGAAATACTACCCCCGGAATAGTTTGCAGTAATGACATTCTTTTGATCGGCTACGATATAGCAGGGATCTGCACCGTTGGTGGCCTGTTTGTTTAAAAAAGTCAGCTTGCCGGATGCTGCATCAAAAGCAAAGGCACTGGCGGCGCTGGATTCTGAGGTTTCATTGACTGCATAAATGGTTTTATTGCCTTCACCTAAGGCCAGGTAGCTTGGGTTTTCTACATTTTTGGTTACACTTTTCGCTTTAAAGGCAGCGGTGTTTGTATTGAAGTCGTAGACATAAATCCCTTCACTCTTCCCGGTATTGGTATAGGTTCCAATGATGAGGTTATAGTCTTTTTGTTGTGCACAGCTTTGCATGGCTAGAAGTATTACTGGAAAAAATAAAAGTGCTCTCATTTGAATATTTATTATTTAGCAATAATATCATATTAACTTGAAATTATGGGTCTGTTTGTTCAGATTATTGAGCGATTCATCCTTATTTCCTGAAAGGGGGGCAGACAAAAAGAAGAGTAACGCAGGAGCGCATGGTTTGGGAAAGGAGGTATAAAAAAAGAACCGAAGGCTTTTGGCGTCTTCGGTTCTTCAGTATTCTTTATTTTATCAGATGTTTAATCTGGATTAATTCGTGCTCCTCTAAATAGCGCCATCTTCCACGTGGAAGGTCTTTTTTAGTCAGGTTACCATAAACAACGCGGTCAAGTTTTACCACATCATAACCCAGGTGTTCAAATATTCTTCTTACGATTCTGTTTTTGCCACTATGGATCTGGATACCTACTTCACGTTTACTACCGCCAGTTACATATGAAACGTTATCTGGTTTGATAATTCCGTCTTCCAGCTCAAGACCGAACTGTATTTTGTTCAGATCTCCCTGACTTAAGCTTCTGCTTAATTCCACATGATAGATCTTGGTGATGCCATTTTTTGGGTGAGATAATTTATCAGCAAGGTCACCATCATTGGTCATCAATAAAAGACCTGTAGTATTACGGTCTAATCTTCCTACCGGATAGATGCGTTCTCTGCTTGCTTTATCTACCAACTGCATTACTGTACGGCGTTCCTGAGGATCGTCAGTAGTAGTGATGTAATCTTTAGGTTTATTCAGTAATACGTAAACTTTCTTTTCGCGTTTCAATAGTTCTCCGTTATAGCGGATTTCATCTTTTGCCGGGTCAATTTTATGACCAAGTTCAGAAACTGCTTCTCCGTTTACGGATACTACACCTGCTGCAATCAGTTCATCGGCTTTACGACGTGAGCAAATACCTGAATTGGCAATATAACGGTTCAAACGGATCAGTCCGTCATCTTTTGGAATCGGAGCTTTTCTGCCACGCATTACCGTATTGCTTTCTTCACGTTCAGCACGGTCTCCGCGAGGTTTAAAACCTCCTCCTGAATTGTCGTCGTCTCTTTTTCTGAAAGGTCTGCTATCCGTACTTCTGGAAGCCTGTCCTTTTTTATCATCGAATTTTCTGAATGGCTGATCACCATTTCCGAAATTGTCTTTCTTTATATAACTACGGGTTTTGTCCCCAGGAGGAACATCTCTTGAACTTCCCGCACTATGTGGTCTTGGTTTATAATCTTTACTGCCGCCATCCTTTCCAGCTCTTGGCTTGAAGTCTTTGGCGCCACCAGGTCTTGGAGAAAAGCTTTTTGAATCGCCATCTCTGCCTGCTCTTGGTTTAAAGTCTCTTGACTCATTATCTCCTCTTGGTTTGAAGCTTCTGGATTCTCCATCTCTGCTTCCTCCTCTTGGATTGTAATCTTTTTTGTCTCCCTCTCTAGGCTTGTAGTCCCTTGATCCGCCTTCTCTTGGCTTAAAATCTTTTCTATCGCCTTCTCTTGGTTTAAAATCTCTTGGACCACCAAACTTACTATCCTTCCCCTCCTTGTCGTCAAACTTGCTTTTGCCTTTGTAAGAACTATCTGTTCCACTACGACTTTTGCCTGTTGTACTTCTGTTTCCCGGTTTGGACTTGTCATCCCGACTGTTCCTGTTGTTGTTTTTGATCATGATACGCTATATAACCGCATAATTTATGCGGCTGCAAATTTAATAAAAATTGGGCAATTTACCGCTGATATTTTACGTTTTGTACAAGATGTAAAAAATCGCCGTTTATGGGTGTTTAAACCTTGATTTTCGGGACACTTTTCGTAAAAGCTTGATAATTAACATAATATACTGTATGTTTGCAAACGTTTTAAAATTGTTAACCAAAAAAAGGAGGAAAATGATAAAGAAACACATAATAACATGTACGGTAATAATTGCGTTACTGGTTATGGCAAAAGTGTTTGCTTACAACATGCCCCAAGCAGCAAAAAGTCTTTTAAAAGAAGAAAAAGTAACAAAGAATACAGATACAGTAACACCAAAAATCGAAGAGCCTGTATCACTTATGGCTCAATTAAATTTTGCAGAAGAGACACTTCCATTAGGCGATGCCAGAGTGGAACGTAAAATGAAAAAAGTTCTTGCTGCATTCAGTCACAGTAAATTACAGACCAGTCGTTTGCATAATAAGGCAGCGGAATGGTTTCCTGTAATAGAACCAATCCTCGCCGCTTACGGCATTCCAGAGGATTTTAAATACATTCCTTTAGTTGAATCAGGGTTAAAGGCAGGTGTATCACCTAAAGGTGCTTCAGGCATCTGGCAATTTATGCCAGGTACTGCCCGTAGTTTTGGTTTGAAAGTCAATTCAAATGTAGATGAGCGGAACAATTTACGTAAGTCTACCATTGCAGCAGCAAAGTACATCAAAGAGCTTTATAGTATTTTTGATAACTGGACTTTGGTTGCCGCAGCGTATAATGTGGGTGATAACCACATGCAGAGGCAAATCAACAGGCAAAAGCAGGACAATTATTTCAAAATGAAACTTAACCGCGAAACTGCCGGTTATGTTTACAAATTGATATCCATGAAACAGATTGTGGAATTTCCTGTTCGCTATGGCTATAAAACGCCAAGGGCCCTATTAGCATATAATGCTGAAAAAGCTGCAAATAGTGCTGAAAAGACCGCAAACGCGGAATAATAAAAATAAAAGACACACAAATGGGGGAAGCCGGAATTTATTCCGGCTTTTTGTTTTTCTGGGAATTTTACTATTTTACCCGATATGGGATTGTTAAAATTGCGCATTACCGGGATGATTTATAGTCCGGGAGACACCTTAATCATTAACTTTGAACCCCTGGAAGGCCCTAAGCCTGATTATCTGGCTGGCCAGTTTCTGACGCTGGTATTTGTGGTAAACGGAAAAGAGCTGAGAAGATCTTACTCTTTATGCAGCTCTCCTGATGTAGATGAACCGCTTTCTATTGGCATTAAGCGTGTAGAAAATGGAGCAATCTCGAGATTACTCCATCATAAAACTGCTGTAGGGGATATCTTGACAGCATTGGAGCCCAATGGACAGTTTAGTTATCTTCCTGAGTTGGAAATCAGCAGGACCGTCTTCCTTTTTGCTGCAGGAGTAGGCATTACTCCATTATTCTCTATATTAAAGACAGCCCTGATCCGGGAAAAGCATACTAAGATTATATTGGCCTATAGCAACAGGTCTGCCGATGGAACCTTATTTTATGGAGAGCTCAATGCTTTGCAGGAACAATATCCTGAACGCTTTAAGTTAATTTACTTGTTTAGCCAATCGAAAAATCTGCTGCTGGCCCGGTTAAACGGACAGTTGATTGAACGCATTGTTGCTGAAAATATGGAATTTGACAAAGAGGATGTATTACTTTACACCTGTGGGCCTGTAGATTACATGGATGTATGCAGAATCACCCTGCTGAATCTTGGTTTTGACCGGACTCAGATCAAAAGAGAAACCTTTGTTCTGCCGGAGGATGAGGCGGATGAAGATGATACTACCGAAAAGAAAATAAAAGATACAAACACTTATTCGGTAATTTTAAGCTATAGGGGCGAAGTACATGAGATTGATGTGCCTTATGATCAAAGTATTCTTGATGCCGCATTGGAGCATAAGATAGACCTGCCATATAGCTGTCATGCTGGCATCTGCAGTACTTGTACTGCCAATTGTACCAAAGGACATGTGGAAATGGATTATAATGAAGTTTTAATGGATGATGAAATAGCGGCGGGAAGAGTGCTGGTTTGTACCGGTCACCCTACTGAAAATGGCACCACGCTGGTTTGGTAAACAATCTCAGGTCTGCCTTGCGTAAACTTTTCTTTTGATAAAATTTTTAGCATTTTTGTGGCTGAAAATTTGTTATCCTAAATATATAGATATCAGTATTGTTTTAATATAAATATGAGCAAAAATACCGTTGACCTGGGCGAGCAAAAGGATGTAGAAGTATATGGAGCCAGGGTACATAACCTAAAAAATATAGATATTTCCTTTCCGCGGAACAAACTGGTAGTGATTACTGGTCTGAGTGGCAGTGGAAAGTCCTCATTGGCTTTCGATACGATTTATGCAGAAGGGCAGAGGAGATATATGGAAACTTTCAGTGCCTATTCCCGCCAGTTTATGGGGGGGATGGAGCGTCCGGATGTGGATAAAGTATCTGGCCTGAGTCCTGTAATTGCCATTGAGCAAAAAACAACCAGTAAAAACCCGAGGTCTACTGTAGGTACCATTACTGAAATCTACGATTTCATGCGTTTACTCTATGCCCGTGCAGCAGATGCTTTCTCTTATAATACAGGGGAAAAAATGGAGCGGATGAGTGAAGACCAGATTCTTGGCAATATCTACAATAAGTTTGAAGATATGCCGGTTAATATCCTTGCTCCGGTAGTGAAAGGACGTAAAGGACATTATAGAGAATTATTTGAGCAGATCAGGAAACAGGGCTATGTAAAGGTTCGTATAGATGGCGAAATTCAGGACATCAGCCCGAAAATGCAGGTAGATCGTTATAAGATCCATGATATTGAAATTGTGGTTGATAGGCTGATCATCGATAAAAAAGACCAGAAGCGTTTGCAGGATTCCCTTCAAACGGCTATGCGTTTAGGAAAGGGGATCATCAAAATCAGCGATAAAGATAACAACGTATCCCATTTCAGCCGTTTCCTGATGTGTCCGACAACAGGGATTTCCTATGACGAACCGCAGCCAAACAGTTTCTCTTTCAACTCTCCTTATGGGGCATGTGAAAATTGTGATGGACTTGGTTATATTTTCGTGATTGACAAGGAGTCGGTGATGCCTAACCCGAAATTGAGCATCATGAGTGGCGGACTGGCCCCGCTTGGAGAATACCGTGATATCTGGGTTTTTCAGGTGCTTAAGGCGGTAGCTAAGAAATATAACTTTTCCTTATCTACCCCACTTGAAAAGCTGAGTGAAGAACACATCAGCATTATCCTGAATGGCTCGCATGAATTGCTGAGCGTAGCAGTGGAATACAACAAATGGAACGTTCAAAACTACCAGATTACCTTTGATGGCATCATCAAATTACTGGAAGAACAGCAGGAGAAAAAAGGAGAGGGTGCGATAGATGATATGGAGACTTTCCGGAAGCTGAAAACCTGTCCGGTTTGTAACGGGGCAAGGTTAAAAAAGGAGAGTCTTCATTTTAAAATTGATGGTAAAAACATCTTTGAACTGGCTGAAATGGATATCAATAGCCTTAAAAACTGGTATATTGATGTGGAAAGCCGTTTAAGTGAGAGACAAAATACCATTGCGAAAGAGATTCTTAAAGAGATCAGGGCCAGATTGGGCTTTCTGACGGATGTCGGGCTGAATTATTTGTCTCTGGACCGTACCGCCCGTACATTGTCGGGAGGAGAGGCACAAAGGATTCGCCTTGCGACACAAATTGGCTCGCAGCTGATGAATGTCATGTACATTCTGGATGAGCCAAGTATCGGCTTACATCAGCGCGACAATGAACGTCTGATTGGGGCACTTAAAAACCTGCGTGACCTTGGAAATACCGTATTGGTGGTAGAACATGATAAAGACATGATCCTGGAAGCTGATCATGTAATCGATGTGGGACCGGCTGCAGGTGTTCGCGGAGGTCAGATCGTTGCTCAGGGTACACCCGCGGAGATCTTAAAATCAGACACTTTAACTGCTGCTTACCTGAATGGTAAAAAAGGAATTGAAGTCCCTAAAAAACGCAGAAAGGGAACCGGGCATAAGTTATCTATCATTAAAGCGAGTGGACATAATTTAAAAGATGTTTCTGTAGATTTTCCCCTTGGTAAGTTTATTGCCGTAACAGGCGTTTCGGGAAGTGGAAAATCAAGTCTGATTACAGAAACCTTGTATCCTATATTAAACCATCATTTTTTCCGGGCCAAGAAACATCCTTTGCCTTATGAAAAGATCAATGGAATTAAAGAAATAGATAAGGTTATTGAAATAGATCAGGCCCCGATCGGCCGGACACCAAGGTCTAACCCTTCTACTTATACTGGTGTGTTTTCTGATATCAGAAACCTGTTTGTGCAATTGCCTGAGGCGAAGATCAGGGGATATAAACCTGGTCGTTTCTCTTTTAATGTAAAAGGAGGAAGGTGTGAAACCTGTCAGGGCGGTGGAATGAAAGTGATCGAGATGAATTTTCTGCCTGATGTTCAGGTACCATGCGAAGAATGTGGCGGAAAAAGGTACAACAGGGAGACGCTGGAGGTTCGTTACCGGGGTAAATCCATTAGTGATGTGCTCGATATGAGTATTGAAGATGCATGCGATTTCTTTGAAAATATGCCGGTGATTTACCGGAAGATAAAGACGCTGAAGGATGTTGGTTTAGGGTACATTACGCTAGGTCAGTCTTCTACAACTCTTTCGGGCGGTGAAGCACAACGGGTTAAGCTGGCCACTGAATTGTCTAAAAAAGATACGGGTAAAACATTTTATATTCTGGATGAACCCACTACTGGCCTGCATTTTGAGGATATAAATGTTTTGTTGGGTGTGCTGAACGAATTGGTGGAAAAAGGGAATACAGTACTGGTGATTGAGCACAACCTGGATGTCGTAAAAGTAGCAGATTGGGTAATTGATTTAGGAGAAGAAGGTGGCATAGGTGGTGGTAGAATCATATTTGAAGGAACTCCTGAAGGATTGGTACAAAACCCAATAAGTTTAACCGGTAAATTTTTGAAGAAAGAAATGGGCTTATAAATCAAAAGTTATGTCAGTCTTCCTGAATGCTTTTCTGCCCGATACTGACCCATCGAGTAAATTACAGGTGGTAGATCGGGGTTTAAGTAAACAAAGTGCAGAAGCGTCTGCTTCTCCTTATAAATTAATCGAAGAAGAAGATATCAGGGAGCTGGTCAAGCCTAGAATGCCCTTTTCTCATAAAGGAACATATGGCCATGCTTTGATCATTGCCGGAGAAATCCGGACGATGGGGGCAGCCATGCTGGCAGCGAAAGGCTGTCTGTATGGCGGTGCTGGCTTAACCACAGTTTCTATCCCGGAAACTGGCTTAACGGCATTAAACTCTGCCTTACCTGAAGTGATGTTTCTGGAAAGAAAGCAACTGATAAAAATGAAATCCCTGAAGAAGTATAATGCCATTGCGATAGGTCCCGGGATTGGGAAGTTATTGGATGGTATGGCAGTTCTGGAAGGTTTTTTTGCACTAAAGCGTCCGGTAATCGCGGATGCCGATGCCCTGGGGCTTTTAGGAGAGCATCAGGACTTACTTTATCATTTGCCAAAGGATTCGATCTTAACCCCCCATGTAAAAGAGTTTGATGTGCTATTTGGTCAGCATAAAAACTGGTGGGAAAGGCTGCAGACGGCAAGGATGGAAGCCAAAAAATTAGGAACAGTGATCGTCCTTAAAAATCAGTTTACTTTTATTATTGATCAGCAGGGTGATGTCATGATCAACCAGACTGGTAATCCGGCAATGGCGCAGGGAGGGATGGGAGATGTTCTTACGGGATTGGTTGCCGCTTATGTGGCACAAGGATATAGCGCTAAAGCTGCAGCTATTCTGGCTTGTTATTTTCATGGAAAGGCCGGCGACGAGCTGGCAAAGGATAATTTCAGTGTTACTGCGTCGCAAGTGGCAGAGGAAATCCCAAAAACAGTAAAAAGATTTATAGATTTGAGATCGGGAAACTAAATCGATACTCCACCCATCACAATCATTTGATCCATTGTAGGACTAGGTACGCCTCCACGTTTTTCCAAAGTTACGGCAAAGGCTTGTGCTCCTCCGATTTCTTTCATTTTAAGGAGAATGTGTGCGGTGTCTGTTTTTACATCAAAGACCCCAAGATCTACAGGTTTTCCATTTACAAGAGCCCAAAGCTGGTATTGATGTGCTTCGTCATTTTGAGGAAGTCCCATTTTAGAGTTGTCCACCATAACATGGCGGCCTGAAGTATGCCAGTAAACCATCATTTTAGCCTGAGGATCCATTTTTGTGCCTGCAAGTTTTACAATCTTCCAGTCCGGATCATTAGGCATATCAGCAATGGTCTGTAGTTCTTTATTGGTTTCTTTCATGTAATTCACCGTATTGGCAAATCTTTCTTTATCCTGATTCAGTGCAATGATTTGTTGTTTGGCAGCACCTAATTCTGTATGTGCAAAGTAAAGGGCTATCCCACTTACAATCAGCAATACTGCACAAGCGATCAGGGCAATCCGAAGGGTTTTTAGTTTTGATTCATAACCTTCAGGGTATAAGGGCAGAATTTTAGCTCCCCCGGCTACCAGAGTTGCACTGCTGTCAGGAACTTCATCTGTTGCTGCTGTATTTCCGTCAATCCTGGCTAAGATTTTATTTTCTAATCCTACAGAGGGCTGAACAGCATGTCTGATTGCATATTGTTCCATAGCCAGCGCAATCGCAGAAATCTCCTGTTTTACCTCAGGGTATTTTCCTGCCATTGCTTCTACTTCATGCTGTTCCTCCGCGTTTAACTCGCCAAGAACATAAAGTTCAAGTATGCCTGATTCTATATATGCTTTTCCCTCTTCCACCTTAATTAAAATTCTTTCTTAGTTCCATAATTGCCATTCGGATACGCGTTTTTACCGTACCCAATGGTAAGTCCAGCTCCTCAGCGGCTTCTACATGTGTATATCCCTTAAAATAGACCATATCTAATACATGATTAAATTCTGGCTTAAGTGAGGTAACCATGTCTTTTAAGCCAATTGCATCTGCATTGAAAGTTACTTCTTTCTGAGTATCAATGAAATCTACGTTATTTTCTATGTCCTGGTTTTTGTTGCTGTTTTTAAAGTCTTTTGAACGGACCTTATCAATGGATAAGTTCCTGGCAATATTCATCATCCAGGTGAATAAGCGGCCTTTACTGCTGTCATAAGCATCAGCAGAATTCCATATTTTAAGGAAAGTTTCTTGCAATAGATCTTCCGCCACCTCAGTTTGCGGAATAATTCTGGAGATGACACCAAACAGTGCCCCCGAATACATATCGTACAAAGCTTTAACAGCAGTTGTATCGCGGTTTTTTAAGGACCGGACCAACTCTTCTTCGGAGAGTGATATCTTTTTTGCTGTTGCCAAGTTTTACTAATATACAGAAACTACAACAGGAAAAAATGGAATTTGTTTTTTGGGTATAAAAAATTATAAATCAAATAGATGCTTTTCAGCGTGGTATGAAGAACGTACCAGCGGGCCACTTTCTACGTATTTGAATCCTTTAGCCATTCCCACTTCTTTATATTTTGCGAACTGATCGGGGTGGATCCAATCCAATACCGGATGGTGGTTGCGGGTAGGTTGTAAGTATTGGCCTAAAGTAAGGATATGTACGCCATTGGCGACAAGATCGTCCATTGCTTCGTATACATCTTCTTCCGTTTCTCCGAGTCCGAGCATGATGCCTGTTTTGGTTCTCAATCCAAAATCAGAGATGCGTTTAAGACATTCCAGACTTCTGTCATACTTAGCCTGGATACGAACTTGTTTGGTTAAACGTCTTACGGTTTCAATGTTATGAGACATCACTTCTGGTCTTTCTTCCAGAACGCGATATAGGTTGTCCCAGATTCCTCTGAAGTCAGGAATTAATGTTTCCAGTGTGGTTTCAGGACTTTCTCTTCTGATCGCCTGCAAAGTCTCGGCCCAGATAATGGAACCGCCGTCTTTAAGGTCATCTCTGTCAACAGAGGTGATGACACAGTGTTTTACCTGCATTAATTTCACAGAATTTGCTACCCGGTTTGGCTCATCAGTATCCACGGCTAAAGGTCTGCCTGTAGCGACTGCACAGAATGAGCAGGAACGGGTACAGATATTTCCAAGGATCATAAAGGTTGCAGTACCTGCGCCCCAGCATTCGCCCATATTTGGACAATTGCCGCTTTCGCATATGGTATGCAGTTTATGTGTGTCTACAAGACTACGTACCTGTGCATATTCTTTACCTACAGGAAGCTTAACTCTAAGCCAATCTGGTTTACGTTGTACTGGGTTTGCGGAAACAACCGGAAGTGCGATCATAGTGCAAAGTTAAGCAATAGGTTTGAATAGTTATAAAAATGAAGTGTTTGCCGGATGTAATGTTATCTGTTATCAGCACAATGGTCTGTCAGTTCAACGAATCTTCGGAAGATGGGGTAAATTTGTGTGCCATTTAAAAAAATATGCTAATCTTGTAATCTAAAATATAAACGATGGCAACTTCAAAAATAACCTATAATGGTGGTTTAAGAACCACTTCCGTTCATGAGCGTTCGGGAAATGAAATCATTACAGATGCCCCTGTAGATAATAAGGGAAAAGGAGCAGCTTTTTCACCGACAGACTTATTAGCCACATCACTGGGGAACTGCATGCTGACTATTGTTGGGATTGCAGCAAATGAACATGGCTTTAATATCGACGGTACCACTTGTGAGATCACTAAGATTATGGCTGAAAATCCGAGAAGGGTTTCGGAAATTGTGGTCAACTTCCAGTTCCCTTCAAGTGATTATTCTGATAAGGATAAAAAGATTATCGAGAGATCGGCAAATACTTGTCCTGTCATGTTCAGCTTACATCCTGATATTAAGAAAACGGTTTCTTTTAATTATTAATCACTTCGGCAACTTCCTCTGCGGAAATGTCACTGTGTGAAGCATCAAGAACGCATTCTCCATCTTTAATCAACAGAATTTGGGGGGATTCATGATGTACCTGAAAAGTCTCAGCTATTTGTGCGGAAATCGCACGATAGCTGATTAAATCGAGGAAGTACAATGAAGTATCTTGAGGAATTGCTTCCCAGTCCATTTCAAAGCGTCTTTTTGCCATCATGCTCACCGAACAGCGGGTGCTGTGTTTAAAGATCAAACTATACCCTGTTTCTTTTTGTATGTCGCTGATCTGAGCCAGATCAGTTAAATATTTCCACTGCATCAATATTCTCCTAAATGTATGTTTGTTGCTTATTTTCTTCTTCTGCTTTCAGGATAAGAGCTGTATGCCGGACAAAGACGGTTTGAGCAGGCTTCCAGAAGAGCTATGGTGAAGAATACGCCAAGCAATAATAAGGCTACTTTTTTCATCGCGTTAATTTTTTATAAGTTTCCTCCTCTAATTTACAGATTTTAATACGAAGAAACAAAGTTTTGCTAAATTGTAGCAACCAGCTCCGCCATTTTAAGGGCTGTAATTGCAGCTTCATCGCCTTTGTTGCCATGTTTGCCACCTGCGCGATCTATCGCCTGCTGCTGATCATTTGTAGTCAGTACGCCGAAGATTACAGGTTTACTGTATTTAACACTTACCTGAGTTACACCCTGAGCTACTGCATCACAGATAAAGTCAAAATGTCTGGTCTCTCCCTGAATTACACATCCCAGACAAATTACTGCATCAAGATCCTTGTGTTTTTGTAGAAGGATATCCGCGGCAGAAGTCAGTTCGAAACTACCTGGTACTGCTACGGAAAGAATATTTTCTGCCAATACTCCATTGTTGATTAAGGTTTGTAAAGCGCCATTATACAGGCTGCCCGTAATTTCTGCATTCCATTCTGCAACGGCGATTGCGATTTTAAAAGCGCTCCCGTTAGGAATGGTTGTATGAGAAAAGTCAGAGAGATTTTTAAGTTGTGTTGCCATACTGCAAATATAAGTAAAGGGTATAAAAAAAGGCTAGCCGTAATGGCTAACCTTTGTCATAATATTTTTTGTGAAACTATTTTATCTGAGCTGAAGCACGGGCAATGAATTCATCAACCATAGCTGCTTCCTGGCTTTCAGGATATTGAGTTTTAATTTTTGTATAAGCATCTTCTGCAGATTTGAAATCTTTAAGATGTTCGTAAACCAATCCTAGTTTTTTAAGGAATAAAGGAGAGGTGAATTTGTTGCTTGCTTTATCAGCGGCTTTCTTGTAATAAGTTGCAGCTTGTTTAAAATCTTTCAGCTCACTATAAGCATCACCCAATAAACCTAATGCCAAAGGGTCTGCAACAGGGCTACCTGTTTCTGAATATTTGCCTAAAGCTTCAGTTGCTTTTTTGTACTCGCCTTTACGCAGATAGATACCACCTAAATACAGATTAGCCAGATTTGCCGATTTTGTATTGTCATACTCTTCTGCAATTTTCTCAAAACCAGGATAATCTAATCCTCCATTGATTGCTTTATTGGCAAGTGAATCTACTCCAAGAAACTTTTCTGCTTTGTACATTTTTGCAGATGCTTCTATTGCTCTGTTTTTTAAATATACGTTTTGGTACCAAAGGTAAACGCCAATTAATAACACTACAGCGCCTGCAATGAACAAAAGGCTTTTTGAGTTTTCTTCTAAAAAGGAACCCTTCTTTACCGGGTGACTTACTTCTTTTTCTGTTGTAGACATTTTATTTAAAAAAATTAAGGATTGCAAAAATACATTTTTACATCAAAGTATCAACCCCTTTTTGCGGATTTATTAAACTTTATTGAAGGGTACTTCGAAACAGAAGTGCCTGATGTTTAATATTCTAGTAGAGGGCGACTAAAATAACTGAAATATTACGGAATAAGAGAAGAGAAATAAAAGGTAACTTTACAGCATAATAATATGTGGTTAAAAAACATTACACTCCTCAACTTTAAGAACTATGCTGATGCAAGCCTCAGTTTTTCGAAAACTGTGAATGCATTTGTGGGTAATAATGGTGCCGGCAAAACAAATTTACTGGATGCTATACATTACCTGTGCTTGTGTAAAGGCTACTTTAATCCAATAGACAGTCAGCAGATTAAGACTTCTGAAGATTTGTTTCTGATTCAGGGGGACTTTGAACGGGAGAAGAAGAATGAGAAGATCACCTGTGGTGTAAAGAGAAACCAGAAGAAACAATTTAAGCGAAATAAAAAAGAGTACGATAAACTGGCCAGCCATATTGGTTTGTTTCCTTTAGTGATGATTTCTCCTTATGATACCAATATCATTATGGATGGGAGTGAGGAACGTCGTCGCTTTATGGACAATGTAGTTTCACAGACAGACGCGCATTATCTGGATGAATTGATTTTATATAACAGACATCTTTTAAACAGGAATGCTTTGCTGAAGCAGATTGCGGTAACCAGGAGTTATGATCCGACCCTGCTGGAGATTTACAATGAGCAGCTGGTTCAATCCGGAAACCGGATCTTTGCCAAACGTGAGCAATTTATGAAGGATTTTATCCCTTTGTTTGATAAATATTATAAGTTCCTTACAGACGACAAGGAAGAAGTCAGCTTGTTTTATCAGTCGCAGTTAAGTGATACTCCATTTCTTCAGTTGCTGGCACAATCTATTGAAAAGGATAAAATTTTGGAAAGGACTACTACCGGTATTCATAAAGACGAACTGGTCTTTACCATTACCGGAATGCCTTTAAAGAAGTTCGGGTCCCAGGGACAGCAGAAATCTTTTTTAATTGCGTTGAAGTTGGCTCAATATGCTTATCTTCAAAGGTTTAAAGGATTTAAGCCGCTGTTGCTTTTGGATGATATTTTCGACAAACTGGACGATAGCAGGATGCATAAGCTGATGGAAATGGTATCCCACCAGGATTTTGGGCAAATTTTTATTACAGATACCGGCAGAGATCGGGTAATGGCTGTGTTTAATAAAATAGATGTAGCGGTTACTTTATTTGAGGTAAATAACGGAGCAGTAAATCATGCGTAAACCTAATGACATCACTTTAAAAGAAGGCATTGGAAAAATGCTCAATGTATATAAGCTTAAGGGCAAATTTGATGAAACTTCCATCATTGCGCTTTGGCCGGAACTGATGGGGGTTGCAATTGGTAACCGTACCACACAGATTTACATCAGTCAGAAGAAACTATTTGTGAGAATAGAGTCTTCTGTGATTAAAAACGAACTGATGATGGTCAGAACCGGAATCATTGAAAAATTAAATGAGCGTGCCGGTTCTGAAGTAATCACAGAAATCGTATTTCTTTAGGGTTTTAGCTTCGTCCACCAAAGACTTTGCTGATCAGCCAGATGATCAAAGCCAAAACCAATACCACAACAATAACGCCGGTCCATACACCGGCCTTAAATATGCCTTTAACAAGTTCACAACTTGCAAGGGTGGTGGACAGTAATGTAATAATTGCCAGGGGGAAATGTCTTTTCGTTATCATAAGTTTTAGCTTTATGAATTAACAAACAAACCTCCCGAAGGTTTTTATCGTCTTATTTGCCGTTCACTTTCAATAGCTCCACTTCAAAAATCAGTGTACTGTAAGGCGGAATGTCCTGTCCGGCACCACGTTCGCCATAGGCCAGATGGTAAGGGATAAAGAATTTATATTTTGAGCCTACAGACATCAGCTGCATACCTTCAGTCCAGCCGGCAATTACCCGGTTTAAAGGAAGAGAAAGTGGCTCATTTCTGTCATAAGAGCTGTCGAACTGTTTTCCATTTAATAAGGTACCTTTATAATGTGCCAAAACCGTATCAGTTACCTTAGGTTTGATTCCATCACCAGCTTTCAATACAATATATTGCAATCCGCTTGGGGTCACCTGAACGCCTGCCTGCTTTTTATTATTTTCAAGAAAGGTTTTTCCTTCGGCAATATTCACTGCAAATTTCTTTTTGCTGAGGCCGTTAAATAAATTACTGATGGGTTGCTGGGCTTGCTCTTTGCTAATGAGTAAGGTTTTTCCTTCAAAAGCATCTTTTAATCCTTTGATCAAAAGATCATAATTTAAGCTTCCCAGGCCATCATTTTTCATACTGCTTGCCATGTTTGCTCCGAAAGCATAACTCGCAGAGTCAAGGCTGTTGTTAAAAGTGACTTTGGTTGCAGTTTTTTGAGTGGTTGTTTTTTTAGTGGCTGTTGCCTTTTTGCCTTTTGTTTGTGCCAGAGTGATGAGCGTACAAAAGGGAAGTAACAAGGTGATAAAAATTCTTTTCATCAGTTTCAATGGTTTTAATTTGACTGGAAAGGTACAAAGTATCCTTAAAAAAATAAGCACCTTGTTGGGGTGCTTATTTTTAACAGGTATTTACCCGTTTATGTGATCTGTTAACTGAATTCTAGAAACGTTCAGCAGCAGTAAAGAAGAAATCTCCTTCGATTTGTGCATTTTCGTCAGAATCAGAACCGTGAACCGCATTTGCATCAATAGATTTTGCATATTTATTACGGATAGTACCTTCAGCTGCTTCCGCAGGGTTAGTTGCACCGATTAATTTTCTGAAGTCTTCGATTGCATTGTCTTTTTCAAGAATTGCAGCAACGATAGGTCCTGAAGACATGAAGCTCACTAAATCAGCATAGAAAGGACGTTCTTTGTGAACTGCATAAAACTGACCAGCAGTTTCTTCAGTTAGTTTAGTATATTTTAATGCAATGATTTTAAAACCTGCTGCAGTAATGTCATTAATTATTGCGCCGATATGTCCGTTTGCAACTGCATCCGGTTTAATCATGGTAAATGTTCTGTTTGTACTCATCTTATTTCAATTTTTTTGCAAAATTACATTTTATACTGCTAATATTAAAGCTTCAAATATAATACGCTCCATTTAATCATTTAATCATTAGCTTTGCAACGAAAATTATGCTATCTGTTTCCGAAATAAAATCATTGCTGGCTACGCCGCAGAAAATTGTAATTACCACCCATCATAAACCTGATGGTGATGCGATGGGGTCATCTTTGGGCTTATATGCTTATCTGATCCAGAAAGGGCACCATGTAAAGGTGATTACGCCTACGGATTACCCTTACTTTTTACATTGGCTTCCCAATAATTCTGATGTGATCATTTATACGGAACAACAGGAATTATCTGCCAGGTTGGTGGAAGAAGCTTCTATGGTATTCTGTCTGGATTTTAATACGCTGAGCAGAATCAATGAACTTGGAGAGTTGGTGAGGGCATCGGATGCTTATAAGATCATGATTGATCATCACCTGGATCCCGAAGATTTTGACGATTATCGCCATTGGAGTATCAGTGCCTGTGCAGCAGCTCAACTGGTTTATGATTTTATTGTCAATGAACTGAAAGAGGGGGAATTTATGAATAAGGATATTGCGACCTGTTTGTATACAGGTATCATGACCGATTCAGGTTCTTTCCGTTTCCCTTCTGCTGATGCTACTGTTTACCGGATTGCTGCAGACCTGATTGATTTTGGCGCTGAACATTGGAGAATTCATCAACTGGTCTATGACAATGCAACGGAGAACCGACTGCGTTTTCTTGGACATTGTCTGAGCAATAAACTGGAGATTCTTCGTGATTACCGCACCGCAATCATTACTGTGACTAAAGAGGAGCTAAAAGAATTCAATATTCAGACCGGTGATACGGAAGGAATTGTAAATTATGCGCTGTCAGTAAATGGGATAAAACTTGCTGCATTTATTATTGAGAGAACTGATAAAGTTAAATTATCTTTGCGCTCCACCGGAGATTTTCCTGCAAATGAAATTTGTAAGAAATATTTTAATGGGGGAGGCCACAGGAACGCTGCAGGTGGGTATTCAGATAAAAATCTGACAGATACTGTGTTGGAGTTTAAGGCGTTACTGGAAGAGTATAAAACACAGTTATTACAATAACAGGAATCGTTCCTTTAGAGAAATAAAACGAAAAACGGCGAAGCCCTCTTGAGTACCGCTGAAGAAAAATAAACATAAAACGAAAAACGGCGAAGCCCTCTTGAGTACCGCTGAAGAAAAATAAACATAAAACGAAAAAAAATAATTTAAAAACCACATGAAGAAAGGTATAGTAATTCTTTTCGCAGCTACACTTGGATTAGCTGCTTGTAACCAATACAAAAAAGGCCCGGGAGGTCTGATGTACACCATTCACAAAGATGGTGGTAAAGATAAAATCAAAGAAGGTGATATTGTTAAATTGAACTTTATTCAGAAAACTGAAAAAGATTCAGTAACGGTAAACACATGGGATATGGATGCACCTCAGGTATTTCCTGTTCAGAAAAAAGTATATGCAGGTGATATGAACGATGTATTGACTTTATTTGGAGAAGGCGATAGTGCTACATTCAAATTAGATTTAGATACAGTTGCTAAATATTCAGGACAACCAAAGCCAGCAAATACAAAAGATAAATATCTTGTATTCACCATTAAAGTAGAAAAAGTATTGCAAAAAGGTAAAGGTGAGGCTGACTCAACTTTCCAGAAAAAAGCAAGAGATTTCTTTGAAAAAGACTACAAAGCAAACATCGAGAGATTAAAAGGCGCTGAAGCAGGAAAAATCAAAAAATACATTGCTGATAACAACCTTAAAACAACAACTACAGCATCTGGATTACAATATGTAATCAGCAAACCAGGTAATGCTGAGAAACCTGTATTAGGAGATACTATGATGGTGAACTATACTGGTAAATTAACTACTAAAAAATCTGATGGTAAAGACAATGTTTTCGATACCAGCGATGAAAAAATAGCTAAAGAATCAGGTAAACACAACCCTATGGCTACTTATGGTCCTCGTCCAATCACTTTGGGACGTGCGATTCCAGGGTTTGATGAAGGTTTGAAATTAATTGGTAAAGGTGGCAAAATGACCTTGATCATTCCTTCAAATCTTGCTTATGGCGAAGGTGGAATGCAGCAGGGTGGTATCAGTCCATTCTCTCCATTAGTATTTGAAGTGGAATTATCTGACATCAAAAAACCTAAAACTGCTCCAACAGGTACACCAGGTGCGACTATTGCACCAGTAACTACCACTGCACCTGCAGCTGCCGGACACGAAGGTCACAAACACTAGAAATAAAAGAGGAACGTAGGGTCACAAAGAGTGATCAGACGGCATCCATAAAATAGAAAACCCTGCCCGGATATTCCGGGCAGGGTTTTTTTATTAACTTTGACTATGCTTTTTACGGATACCCATACCCACCTGTATTACGAGACCGATCTTGAAAAACTGGATCTCCTGATGCAACGTTGCCTCGATAACAAAGTAGAGCGTTTGTTTCTGCCAAATGTTGACATTGATTCCATTGCGAAGATCGATAACATGGTTAAAAGATACCCTGGTCATTGTTTTGCTATGGCGGGTTTACATCCTTGTGATGTAAAAGAAGACTATGAGCTGGTGTTGGATGAGATTTGTGAAAGTATGGTGGACCGGCAGATCTATGCAATCGGTGAAATCGGAATTGACCTTCACTGGGATAAAACGACTTTGGAGATCCAGCAGATTGCTTTTTCTGAACAGATTAAATGGGCGAAAGATCTCGATCTGCCAATTGTAATCCATTGCAGAGAAGCTTTCGACGAGATCTTCGAGATTCTGGAAAAAGAGAAGGATGATAAATTAAGAGGGATTCTGCACTGCTTTACGGGTAACCTGGAACAGGCGAGAAAAGCAATAGACCTTGGGTTTTATCTGGGGATTGGTGGAGTCGTGACTTATAAAAAAGCGGGATTAGACGAAGTATTGAAAGATATTCCTTTGACCAACCTGGTTTTGGAGACCGATTCCCCTTACCTGGCTCCTGTTCCTTTCCGTGGAAAACCAAATGAAAGCAGTTATCTTGTTCATATTGCCGAGAAATTAGCAGATATTTACCACACCAATATAGAGGAAATTGCTGAAGTAACCACGGCTAATTCCAGGAGCATTTTTAATATTTAATCAATGACCAAAATACTGATCATCTACACCGGTGGAACCATAGGGATGGTAAACGACCCTAAAACTGGTGTTCTTATTCCCTTTGACTTTAAACAGATCCAACAAAATGTGCCCGAACTAGCGAGATTAAATTACGATCTATCTGTTCATTCTTTTGATCCTATTCTTGATTCGTCCAATATGGATCCCCTGATCTGGGAACAGCTGGCGAAATTAATCCAGAGTAAATATGAGGAATTTGATGGGTTTGTTATTTTACATGGTTCAGATACGATGTCCTTTACGGCATCTGCGCTGAGCTTTATGTTGGAAAATCTCTCTAAACCGGTTATTCTTACCGGATCCCAGTTGCCAATAGGTGAGATCAGAACGGATGCAAAAGAAAACCTGATCACGGCATTGGAAATTGCAGCCATGAAAAAACAAGGAAAAGCAATGGTTCCTGAAGTATGTATTTATTTTGATTATCAGTTGTTTCGTGGCAACAGGTCCATTAAATACAATTCTGAAAAATTTGAGGCTTTCCGCTCTCCAAATTATCCGATCCTTGCAGAAGCAGGTGTACACTTGTCATTCTTCAAGAATTACATTGCAAAGCAACCTGTTGAGCCACTTAAGGTGCATACCAGCTTCAATTCTAATATCGGGGTTTTAAAGCTTTATCCGGGGATCTCCGTTCAGGCGGTGCATGCGATTACCAAATCAGGCGTAGATGCTATTGTGCTGGAAACTTTTGGTTCAGGAAATACCACTACGGCGGAATGGTTCATTTTGAGTTTGCAGGATGCCATTAATAGGGGGAAACTAATCATAGACATTACTCAGTGTAAAAGAGGTTCTGTGGAGCTGGGGAAATATGAAACGAGTAAAAAGCTGCAGCAGATGGGAGTGATTAGTGGTTATGATACTACTTTTGAGGCAACGATTACCAAACTTATGTACCTGATGGGCCGTGGATTAGATAACCAGGACGTTGCAGCCTTAATGGAACAGTCGTTAAGAGGAGAGTTGACTGCTAATTAAAGCAGTTCTGCTCTATTCTTTCAGTATACTTACTGTCATTAATACCTGAATATTTGCTGTACATCAATTATAACCTTAATTTTGTGCTTAAATAGCATATAAAAAGGAATGAAGATAGAGCAAATATATACAGGTTGTTTAGCAGAAGCGGCTTATTACATAGAAAGTAACGGTGAGGCGGCAATTATAGATCCTTTACGTGAGATCGACCCCTATCTGAAGCGTGCGCAGAAAGACAATGCAACTATAAAATATATTTTTGAAACTCATTTTCATGCGGACTTTGTGTCCGGGCATGTGGACCTTGCGGAAAAATCAGGGGCCGAAATTGTCTATGGACCAACCGCTCAAACGACATTTAAATCTCTTATCGCCAGCGATGGCGCCCAATTTAAGATTGGTGAGTTAACCATTACTACTTTACATACCCCGGGACATACACCTGAGTCTACCACTTACTTATTAACGGATAAAGATGGGAAGCCTCATTGTATTTTTACAGGAGATACCTTGTTTATCGGAGATGTTGGCCGCCCCGATCTGGCTCAGAAAGGTGAACTGACGATGGAAGATATGGCTGCGACCTTATATGATTCTTTACATGATAAAATCCTTGTTCTTCCTGATGAAGTCCTGGTTTATCCGGCTCATGGTGCAGGATCGGCCTGCGGAAAAAATATGAGTAAGGAGACTTTTGATACGCTTGGACACCAGAAGGAGGTGAATTATGCACTCAGAGCATCGTCAAAAGAGCAATTTATAAAAGAAGTAACAGAAGGTATTTTACCTCCACCACAATATTTTGCAAAGAATGCTGCCATGAATAAGCATGGTTATGAGCGTTTCGATGAAGTCTACGAAAAAGGATTGACCCCTTTATCACCAGATGAATTTGAAGAGATGGCTAATCTTACAGGAGCCCTGATTCTTGATACCAGAGACCCTCAGGTCTTCGCTAAAGGGTTTATTCCCTCTTCAGTAAACATTGGCCTTAACGGACAGTTTGCACCCTGGGTAGGTGCCTTGATCACGGACCTGAAACAACCGCTTTTATTGGTTTGTGAGCCGGGCAAGGAAGAAGAGGCGATTATCCGTCTGGCGAGAGTGGGGTATGACAATACCATAGGGTTTTTATCTGATGGAATTGTTTTATGGCAATTTGCAGGTAAAGACCTGGATAGCATCAGCTCTGTTTCTCCAGCTGAATTTGAGCGGATATTGAATAGTAATGAAAATATCTACGCATTGGATGTCAGAAAGCCCGGAGAGTATGAATCTGAACACCTTGAGCAGACTTTAACCCGTCCTTTGGATTACATCAATGACTGGACCAATGAAATTGATCATAAAGAGACTTACTATATTCATTGCGCAGGCGGCTATCGCTCTATGATTGCGGCTTCTATTCTTAAAGCGCGTGGGGTGGAAAATGTGATTGATGTTGCAGGAGGTTATGCGGCAATTAAATCTACAGGTCTGAAACGTACTGACTTTGCCTGTCCTTCTAAAGCGATGAGGGCTTAATTGCATAAATCAGATGAATTAATGAGAACATACGATGTACTGATTATCGGTGCCGGCCCCATAGGTATGGCCTGTGCTATTGAAGCTAAAAATGCTGGCCTGAGTTATGTCATCGTGGAGAAAGGAGCGTTGGTTAACAGCCTGTACAATTACCCCGTTTTTATGACTTTTTTCTCCACTTCCCAACGACTGGAGATTGGTGATGTCCCTTTTGTGAGCATCAATCCAAAACCTAACCGCAATGAGGCGGTTGAGTATTACAGGAGAGTTGCGGAAAAATTTTCTTTAAACATTCATTTGTTTGAAAGGGTAGATAAAGTAAGTAAAGGTATGGATGGCAAGTTTATGGTAGAAACCTCTAAAACAAGCTATGATGCAAAACATGTGATCATTGCTACCGGATTCTATGATATTCCTTTGATGATGAATATCCCGGGAGAAACGTTTCCGAAAGTAACGCATTATTATAAAGACCCCCATCTTTATGCTTTCCAGAATGTGGTGGTAATCGGGGCAAATAATTCTGCTATCGATGCTGCGTTGGAAACTTACCGGAAGGGGGCGAAAGTGACATTGGTGATTCGTAGGGGTGAAATAGGTTCTTATGTGAAATACTGGGTAAGACCTGATATCGAAAACCGGATTAAAGAAGGAGAGATCACTGCCCATTTTAATTCTGAAGTATTGTCTATAGACACCAATCAGGTAACCATCAGAACTCCGGAGGGAGAACAGACGATTGACAATGATTTTGTAATAGCTATGACCGGTTATCAGCCTGATTTTGGGATGTTGAAGAAGCTCGGTGTAGAAATGGGAGATGGTACCCAGCCTTTTTATGATCCGGAAACTATGGAAAGTAATCTGCCAGGATTATACCTGGCAGGGGTAGTATGTGGAGGTATGGACACCCATAAATGGTTTATAGAGAACAGCAGGGTTCATGCCGAACAGATTTTTGCTCATATTGCCGCTCAATCCTAATGTTGCACAGGGATCTTTAGAACGGTATGGGTAAAATTATCTATGGCCTTTTCCACTGCAGGAATATCTTTCGAGGTAATGTGGGAACCCAATACATGGCTTGCCCCATTAGGAATTGCAGTTTTAACTTTTAAGCCTGTCGGTGTGCCCAATTCGTCGAACATGCTCAATTCAGCAGATACTTTTACTGTAGGATCCTGTTCCTGTTCGTTTTTATAATAATAAAGTAGAAGAACGGGTTGTTTGACCTTTTCGAAAGTCTGTTTATTCATGCTGGTTTCTACCAATTCCTGCAGTTGTACGGTAGATTCCAGGCGGTAGCGGGTGTACCAGTATTTTTCGTAAGTAGCAGATTCTCCTTCAATTACTCTTTCCTTACCACCCAAAGCTAAACGGGCGATCTGTAGTCCCCATGGCGCATTTAGCATAAAAGCCATTTTATCATTGATCTCAATATTTGGGGATATGAGAATCAGGCTATTGATCTGGTCAGGGTAGGTTGCCGCAAGCTTTAAAGCTAAGGTCCCACCGGTTGAGGTACCCACAAGGATAATTTTTTTGCCTAGTCTTTTTCCTATTTCCATAGCCTGTTTGGCGCTTTCCCAAAGGCGATCGGCTGTGAAGTATTCCATTGCAGAGGTGGTATCTACCCCATGATCGGCAAGACGGGCGAGGTATAGGTTCGCTTTGATCTCTTTAGCTAAATGACGGTGGACAGGATTACCTTCTTCTTTAGAAGCAGAATAGCCATGCAAATAGACAATGGAATATTCTGACTGGGTTTTTAAAGCAGAGTCCGCCCAGACGATTTCCGCTTCGTTACCTGGTTTTACTTTATGCTTTGATTCTATCTTTTTCACATAATCTTCCAGCTGATTAAGGTCAGGCACAGGAGGAATCTCAGTATTATACTCGGGATGTTTCGGCTTAGGACCTATGAAATATACCACAGTAGCCACCAAAATAACGGCGATAAGTACTTTAAATGTTATTTTCACTTTAAACTTTTTACTAAAAGTACGCTTTTAAAGATATTTAATTTATGTTTGCACACATATTTTTTTACCTGAAATGCCAGGAATAAATCAGATAAAACTCCCCATAGCCGCCGACATTGCTGCCTTTGAAGAAAAATTCAAGGCTTCGATGCATAGTGATGCGCCATTGCTCGATAGAATTACCCACTATATTGTTAAAAGAAAGGGTAAACAGATTCGTCCTATGTTCGTTTTTTTTGCTGCAAAACTTTGTGGCGGAATTATCGAATCGACCCACAGGGGCGCTGCATTAGTAGAACTTTTGCATACCGCCACACTTGTCCATGATGATGTGGTTGATAATGCTTATGAACGAAGAGGTTTCTTTTCTATCAATGCCTTATGGAAAAACAAAATTGCTGTTTTAGTTGGCGATTATTTATTGGCAAAAGGCTTGTTGCTTTCTGTTAATAATGGAGAATTTCGTTTGTTACAAATCGTTTCTGAAGCGGTAAAGCAGATGAGTGAGGGAGAGTTGCTGCAGATTGAAAAAGTTCGAAAAATGGACATCAGCGAAGAATTGTATTTCGATGTGATCCGCCAAAAGACCGCTTCTTTAATTGCTTCCTGCTGTGCCTGTGGTGCTGCTTCTGCCGGTGCCGATGAAGAGACGATAGAGAAAATGAGGTTGTTCGGCGAAAAGGTTGGTATTGCCTTCCAGATTAAAGACGATACTTTTGATTTTGGTACTGACGATGTCGGAAAGCCTTTAGGAATAGACATTAAAGAGAAGAAAGTTACCCTTCCCTTAATTTATGCTTTAAACCGTTCCGAAAAATCAGAAAAAAAGAGAATGATTAATCTGGTGAAAAACCATCAGGATGAACCTGCAAAAATACAGGAGATCATTGATTTTGTAAACGCCAAAGAAGGTGTTCGTTACGCCAATGAAAAAATGGTTCAGTATCAACAGGAGGCTTTTGATATTCTCCACAGTTTTGAACCTGGAGAAGCGAGGACCGGATTGGAGCAATTGGTACGTTATACTACGGAACGGAAGAAATAGGTAGAAATGTC
Source organism: Pedobacter steynii (assembly GCF_001721645.1). Classification (NCBI taxonomy): domain Bacteria; kingdom Pseudomonadati; phylum Bacteroidota; class Sphingobacteriia; order Sphingobacteriales; family Sphingobacteriaceae; genus Pedobacter; species Pedobacter steynii. The sequence goes on from NZ_CP017141.1 coordinate 2,968,324, forward strand.
TGCTTCGCAATAGATTTGTTGCAGAACAAAGAGGAGACATTGTAGGACAGCTCTGTCAAAATTCTTACTTTCATCAAAAAAACATCATTATGAAAGCTTTCTTTAGTTTGCTCATCTGCGGTATGGCTCTTTCTGCGTATTCCCAAGACAATTTTGCACCTGTTTTTGAGAAGATTAGTAAAGACGTACAGGCCAATTCCAATGCTTATGGCAACTTGAAGTTTGCTACAGAAAGCATCGGGCACCGTCTGACGGGTTCCGCTAATGGGGCTAAAGCTGAAGAATATGCTTTTAATCTTTTAAAATCTTATGGTTATGAAGTAAAATATCAACCATTTGAGGTGGAAAGCTGGAGCCGGCTGACCAATGAAACCAAAATAGGGGATGCTGAAAAGACATTGAAAAAGATCAGTTCAGTAACCCTGGCACATTCGCCTGTGAAAGCAAATGTTATTGGTGAAATGGTAGACCTGGGGAACGGGCTGGAAGAAGATTACCAAAAAGATGGCGGTAAAGTAAAGGGCAAGATTGCCCTGGTTTATCTTGGTGTTTTACCAGGATCTCCTGTTAATACCCCTTCCCTTCATCGCTCAGAGAAGGCTGCGATTGCTACTAAATATGGTGCAAGCGGAATTATCATTATCAACGGGGTTAAAAATGGAGTATTGCTTACCGGAACGGCTTCTGTAACAGGAAAACTAATTCCTATTCCGGCAGTTTGTATTGGCCTGGAAAACGGAATGCGCTTAAAGGAAGCTTTAAAAACGAAAAAACAATTTGCAAGCCTGAATATGACCAACTTTTCAGGACTCATTAAAGCACGAAATGTGATCGCCACCATTAAAGGGAAAACACATCCGGAAGAAAAGATTGTGGTAGGCGGGCATTTGGATAGCTGGGATCTGGCCACAGGTGCGATAGACAATGGAATAGGCTCTTTTGCGATCATGGATATGGCGCGTACTTTTAAAAAATTAAACCTGAGCACTGACCGAACTTTGGAATTTATCTTGTTTATGGGGGAAGAACAAGGTTTGCTGGGATCGAAAGCTTATGTTGAAGCTGCTAAAAAAGAAAATACACTGGATCAACTCAGATTTATGCTGAACTACGATATGACTAATGATCCTAAAGGATTTTCAACCAGCAGAAAAGAAATGAAAACCTTATTTACGGAATGGGGTGCTCAGATCAGCAAGCTGGATACTGGTTTCAGGAATATCTTTTATTCCGGTGCCGGATTACATAGCGATCATCAGCCATTCTTATTACAAGGGGTACCTACGGGTGGTGGTGCAGGCGGTAAATTACCTAATAATTCAGGACCTTATTATCATTCTGATGGAGATGTATTTAAATTGGTAAATGAACAAGGATTAAAAAATACAGTGAGGTATAGTGCTATGCTCGCATATGCACTTGCCAATACGCCGACTATTCCTGTCGTTAAGCAGACTGAGGAAGCTTTAAAGGTCTTTCTTCAGGAAAATGAACTGGAGATCCCATTAAAGATTGCCGGCGAATGGAGATGGTAACAGGGTAGCGGTAATTCTTTTAAGATCCTCAATTTTTGAGGTATTTACATTAACCAGGTAAAAAATCTGGCTTCCTTTAGCGGCACTCCACCTCCAGCGAAATTGGTTTATGGTTTTCATCTTCCCGTTGTCAAACCACCAGGAAGCATAAATTTTGTCTTTTCCTTTTACCAGAGTGCCGGTATAGATTTCCGTTCCGTTAATGATTTCTTTTTTTATCAATTGAAACTCATACCCACTGCCGGTCCAACAAATCATCGGGTTATGCTCCGGGGCATAAAATGGGGTCGGTTTTAGGTAGATTAATGCTTTCTTATTTTCAAACTTTACGACATTGTTCTCTAGATTGGTTTTCTGATATCCTTTTAATGAGAGATTATTACTGGCCTGATTTGATTGATTTTTTTTTCCGGAATTAATGAAAAGAAAAATAACCATGCCAAAGAATAGAACATGTAGGGCTGGCTGTTTTAAGCAGTACTTTGTTTTCTGGCTGTGTCTTTTTTCTTTCTGTTGTATTTTACCAAAGCGTTGAACGAAAGAGCCGCTAAGCATGATTAGGGGTAAGATAACGTAAATGATTAGGCTACATATTCCAACAAGATCATGCACGATTGTTTCCGGCATGATCTTGAAGATAACAATCATCATAATCCTGAAGAAATTAGAAATGATGTTGAAGAGAAAGGTTACTGTTAGCAGGGTCAGCAGGCTAAAAAAAGAAAGAGTACTGCTGTTTTTCTTCTGATGATAGCTGAGTATAAAAAGACTGATTAATAAAGATATGTTGAGCATGTTTAGTCCGGCACATGCCTGATCAATATAGAAATCGTACCCTTCAATTGTAATGATATTTCCTGCAGATCGGGCAGCTATTCCTGCCATGGTTATGGTTTCGGCAACTGTGTTGCTTAACCATATCCGTAGGGGGAAGCTGAGCGTGTCACTAAAGAATTTGAAAAGAGGGGAGAGCAGCGCCAGAACAAAGAAGAAGTTCAGACTGACCTTCCCCAGGAAACTTTCAAATAGCAACAATATGGTGAATACCAGGGTAAAAAACAGAGTCGATTTTGCCGGGATAAAAAAGGCTAGTAGGGTAAAAAGTAATGCAGGAAGCAGAAAACGTAATGACAGATTTCCAGCCTCTATACGGCAGACATATGGAATTATGGCTATTCCTATATATAGGCCGATGTCTGGGACCAGGTATTCTGATAAGAACTTCAGCGACATGATGGTATAACATAGGAACATCATGAGTGGCAGAAGGCTGATCAAAGGTTTTTTTAATCCTGCTATTTCCATAATAACTTAAGTTTATTAAAATGTCCGGCCTGATGAGTAAAATAGATGATGACAGTTGCACATAGAATGATGAGCATCCATTCATGTGGTTCGGGAGCGGCACCGGAGGATTGAATGGAGGCATTTTTTAAACTGTTTTTGCTCTCTTCTATCCCAAAGCGGTCGTAATCCTGCTGACTTTCCAAAACGATCATACTGGATACTGGAGAGACAATGAAAGCCTCGTCTGCGGTACCAAGCAGGTCGTTTTGAAACTCATTTTTCTCAAAATACGAGGCGCCTGCTTTTTTCAGAATGTCATTGTAGGCGAATAGGCGAAGTAGATGATCGGGAGCAGTTGTCTGCACGTTTCCTTCTATCTTTTTCACTTTCATTTCCGCGTTGGGAATCACCAATGCATTATCCAGATCATGGAAAGTTTTAAACTGACTTTTCTCAAGCTGGTTAATGAGTTGATCAAGGTTTCCTTCATTATAGTCGAAAACTCCAAATTCTTTTAGCGTTTTTAGATAAGGACTACTTTTTTCCCCTAGTTGATATAAATGAAAGATTTTAGGCTCGGCAAAGAAACGACTGGTGTTTTCCTGGAATTTGCTGTTTTCCAGGTCTCTCAGGTTGGGTTCATTTCCACTACTTTTACTAATGACAAGTGCATTTTCAGGATTTGAGATTTCATAGAATGGAAAGAGACTGAAGTTTAAGCTATAAAAGTCGCTGTAGACAGAACTTAAATTTTCCGCAGTCAGTTTTATCAGCTTTTCTTTAAATACATATACATTTTGCTGGTTGATATGTGGCCATAACGTTTTTAGCTCCTGTTCAGACCAGGAGCGATTGAGATCCAGGTAAATGTCTGTTGGTTTGAAAGCTGTAGGAACTGCAATTGCTTCTTTTAATTGGTAGCTATTGGCGCCAAAGGAGAAGGACTGATTAGATAGCTCAGTTTTGTCAAATCTCAATGTCCATTTATCCTTATACTGCCTGTCGGCCAGATATTTTCCGTTTTTCTGGCGCTTAAGGTCAGTATCGAATTGTTTTGGAGGATTGGAGAAATCCAACTGAATACTTTCTTCTGCATTTTTTGCGGTCGGGCCATCAAACCAGGTGTTTTCGTAAATGAGTTGACCGCCTTCTTTTTTAAGAGGGCTGGTGATGCCGATTTTAAATTTCCTGTTTTCTTTTGTGGTACATGGAAAAACGCGAACGCTTACGGTGTTGCCCTCTTGCCAGTGGACGACAGATGGATCACGTACTTCGACACCTACGATGGTTTTATAGGCGGAATCTGCCTTGCCTTTCGTAGTCAGACGTGCTTTTTCTTCTCTGCCATTGATCCATAAAGAAAGTGAACTGACTACGGATCCTTCTGGAAGATGAAAGGTATATATGGCCTCCTGATCGGTATTCAATTTCCTTTCGTTATTGTTGCGGACGCTCAGTATTTTCTCGGTATATGCCATTCGATATTCCGGATATACTTTGATGTTACTGGCTACACTTTGTGTTTCCAGATCATCACCAGACCATAGTCTTTCTTCTGCAAGGTGCCTGGAATCATAAATAGATTTAAGTATCTTAATCCGATCATTTTGAGTTAGTTCAGGTTTTCCAGACCATAGACTTGCGATCATGACCAAAGGGTCGTGCTTTTTAGGTTCCGAAAATGAAGAGCTGATGTTTCCTGAAAACCAGCTGCGATCTTCCAATGGGGTAGTATATACGAGTTCCGCTTTCAGGTATTTTTCCGTAATCGGCGATTTGCGGAGGTGGACCGCTATTTCCACCCACTCGGGCAGCACACTTTCATTCAGGGAATTGTGGTTTTGAGCCAGTTTAATGTTTTTATTTAATTGGCTCCATTCTATCGTAAACCAGACCGAGATCAGCATAGGAACAAAAAGTCCGAATGCTATGGTATATTTCAATGCAGGAGTTTTTTTATAAAACCTAACCAGAAAAGCCAGGGCAACAATGGAAAGAAAAAGCGGGATAAAAGTATGAAGTGACAGGCCAAGTACAATCACTGCGAGAACACTGAGCGGATATAATGGAATTAGGTAAAGGGCAAAATAAATGAACAATATTGTTGAAGCTGCGAGGAAAAAGGTAAGCACATGCCTGAAGAATAGATTAAATGCTTCCTGTAAGGTACAGAGGATTATCGACAAGGAGGCCAGACAGATATATACCGACAACCAGGTGCTGGAATTGTTAAAAACATTCATTGATTTATTTAGTGAGAAAGCACTGGTAAACCAAAGAACTAGCAGTAGTGCTGTATATTCTATTTTGCCTTTGGACATCTTCCACCTGTACGTGGCAAATGCCTTAGTCATAACTGCGACACAAAAAATCGTAGAAATGCCGTAACTGATGATAAAGAAAATGAAGGCTGTTTCGGTAGGAAGATAACCAGAGATTACAAATGCCAAGGCCGAAATAAGAATAGAGACAATTCCGCTTAAGCGGAATTTGTCTTCTAAAAGAATGGATTTTAATCTTTTCATGATTTAAGCAATCGCCGGTTGATTTTTATTCCAGTTGATTTTAACAGAGAAATACATCAGACATGCTACAGTGATGAATAAGCCGATGCTGCCGAAAAGAAGCGCCATATCCTGCAATTGAATGATCACATAAATGAAGCTATAAAATATGCTGAGGATGATTGCAAAGACAAAAGCTGCTTTTTTATTTCTCAAAAATGTTCCGATAAATGCACTTACCAGTGTAATTGTGGCAATGGAAGCGATTAAGTAGGCTAATGTAAAGCCGATTTGTTCAGTAAAAGACAATAGAAGACTATAGTATATGATCATCGCTGCCCCGATCAATACGTATTGAAGTAAGTTGACCTTTATTTTATTCAGGAGTTCAATAAAAAAGAGAGAGATGAAACTAAGCAGGATAATCAAGACCGAATATTTTGCTGATCGCATCGTTTTCTGGTATTGATCGACAGGGAGCAAAAATTTGACACCAAAGGTTGCTTTAGCTTTATTTTGTTCGTTTAATGCGTTATTGGTTCCCAGCCATTGTTGCGGAAAAGGTCTGTTGAAATTAGACATTTTCCAGTTTCCTGTAAATTGCTTCTCGGTGATGGACCTTGTTTCGGGTAGATAGTTGCCTGTAAAGCTTGGATTGTTCCAGTTCCCCGTTACATTTACAGAGGTGTTCTTACCAAGGTGGAGAAAGTTTAACTCTCCGCTTCCACGAAGGTCAATGTCATAATTGAAACGGATGGACGTTGTTTTGCCGGCACTTAGGTTGGTCTGTACCGAGAGACTATTGGTGAAGAGGTTTTCCGGGGAGAAATCGGGTTCAGCGGTATAGGCCAGGTCTTCAAGCTTTATTTTTGGATTGTTTTTTAATCCTTTAAGGTCACTTAATCCGGCAATTACTTTCACTTTATCCCATAGGATTAAATCGGGATTGATCCCGGATTTTTTTAATTCCAGTTCACTAAAACGACCCTGGATTTTCAGCTTTGTATTGTACACGACAGCATCAAAAATGCCACGATGCAGAATTTCAGGGTTTACCTGAGTTTGAATATTGAGCTCTTCAGGAAGGATGTAGATTACCGAAAAATCTTCCTTTAAAGTGCTTTTGCCCGCTGCATCTACTACTTTAACAAATGTCTTATAAGGCAATTGCATTACGGGGCTTTCGATGAGTTGTGCCCCGGACCATTTTTCTGCAATTTCTGTGATGGCTTCGTCCTGGCGCTGCTGGCGTTCGGTAATCAGCGTTTGAATCCAGGAGGATGGCAGAAGAAGCAATAGTGTGAGCATGCCAATTAAGAAGAGCTTTGCAGCTACAGATTCCTGTAGTTGAGCAAAGATTGATTTTTGAGGGAGAGATTGAAGTGATTCCATAGTTTGATGTTTAAAAGTACTTTGTATTTCAAAGTAAGTGAATAAAAAAAATTATAGCTTTTGCTGTTTAATTAAATTTTCAAGGGCTTGCAGGTGTTTGAGAAATGCAGTTCTTCCTTTTTCTGAGGCAGCATAGCTGGTATTTGGTTTTCTGCCCAGAAAGGACTTATAAATAATGATGTATTCTTCCTTTTCAAGAGCTTTCAGGTGGGAAGCGAGGTTCCCATCGGTTACCTCCAGTAATTCCTTAAGGGAATTAAAGTCATAATTCTCATTGGCCACCAGAATGCTCATGATCTGCAAGCGTATCCTGTTTTCAAAGGCTTTATCGAAATGTTCTAAGGCTGATCTCACTTGTCGTATTTAAAATGCATGATAGAGCCGTAAATGATATGAAGAAGCCCAAAGCCAATAGACCAGAAGATAAGGCCGTATCCTGGAAATAAAGTCGCCAGTAATCCGAGAATGATCTGTAGGATGCCCAACCATTTTACATCTTCAAAAGTATAATGACTTGCGGCAACCAGAGACAGTCCATAAAATATTAAGCTGGCCGGAGCAATTACGCCATAATAACTTCTGGCAATTAGGATAAGGATGAAAATACCTCCGGTGAATAATGGAATGGCCATGTTGACCATTAGTTTTCTACTGCTTGGATTCCATACATTCTGATTTTTTTTCGCTGCCTTTCTCAGCGTAAGTAAAACACCTGTACCCAAAGATAGAATGAGCACGGTTAGTGCAATAAAAAATAATTTCCAAAGTACTTTCTGATCACTGATATAATAATCTCTGTATTGCAGACCGCCATAAGGACCATATACAAGATAATAAGCATAACCAGCACCGATTAACGCATAAACTCCTGCCATAATTCCTGATAGCCCGCTTAAGGATATGAATTTGGCAGAACGCTCCATCAGATTCCTGATAGAATTGAGTTCGGTATAAATTTCTTTCTCTTCCATAAAAGTACTTTGTGTTGCAAAGTAATGTATTAAAAATTGAACTTGCAATAGGGGATTGCAAATTCAATAAAAAAAGGGGGGTATATTAAGCGTTTTTCACTAGAATGCTTTCCAGTACATTAGCGACGTCATCGCATTTATCTGTAGCCATTTCCAGTGTCTGGAGTATTTCTTTTTGTTTAATTAATTCAATTGCATTGGTCTCGGATTCGAATAATCCTGCTAATGCATGGTTACAAAGTGAATCCGCCTGGCTTTCACCTTTATAAATCCTCAGGCATACATCGCTGATTAGCCCTGTATTTTTAAAGCTTTTGAGTTCTTTAAGTGCGATTTCAAGATCTTTGCACATGTCGATGAGTAGCTGTGCCATTTTGATCATTGGTTTATTGAGGTCAACAACATGATACAAATCAATATTAATGGCTGCGGTATGCATGTAATCAGCAATATCATATAAAGAGCTGATTAGGGCATGAATGTCTTCACGACTGAAAGGAGTAATGAGGCTTTTACTCAGTTTTAGGAATACCCTGGTTCGGATGAGCTCACCTGTATGCTCCATGCGCTCAATTTCCTTGATATATATTTTTCTTTTTTCAACATCGGTAGTACTCAAAGCAAGGAGCAGGTTCTCCGATATACTGACTAGGTTTCCTCCACATTCTTCGAATAGTGGCTGGAACTTTTTATCCTTAGGGCTAAAGACTTTGAAAAAGCTGTTCATATTACAGATGATATAACTCAAAAATATCAATCGTAATATTAACCCAGGATGAAGTTTCTGCTATCAGATGGCTATCATATGATGGAAACTGTTATTCCGATGCTCTCCAGGTTTTTTACCGTTTGAGGGGAAATTCCACTGTCTGTAATAATATGGTCTACTTCATCAATTCCGCAAATTTTTCCAAATCCCCGTTTACCAAACTTGGTAGAATCAGCAAGCACGATTATCTTTTGTGAAGAATCGATCATCTGGCGATTGAGGTGTGCCTCAAAAGCATTGGTAGTGGTTAATCCAAACTCAAGGTCAATCCCGTCTACACCAAGAAAAAGCTTACTGCAAAATACATTTCCCAGAATATTGTCTGAGTAAGGGCCAGTTACAGAAGATGAACTTTTTCTGAGTAAGCCACCCAATTGAATAACTTCAATATTGGTATGGTGGACGAGCTCCAATGCAACATTCAACGCAGAAGTAATGACGGTCAGATTGCCTTTGGGTTTGATACACCTGGCCAGGGCCAGAACAGTAGTCCCGGAAGCAATAATGATGGAGTCATTGTCTTCGACTAAATCCGCAGCAAGTGCACCAATCTTCATCTTTTCGGTAGACTGCAGTTGTTCTTTTTCATTTACCGGTTTATCGACGGTATAGGGATTGTTTAAAGTTGCCCCTCCATGAGTTCTGAACAAAAGATTTTTATCCTCCAAAAGCTTTAAGTCTTTCCTGATTGTGACAGAGGAAACATCCAGTTCTTTACATAAAACCTGAACATCTACTGACCCGTCAGTTTGAATTTTATTAAGAATGTATTGGTGTCTTTCTGCTATGTTAATCATCTGAAGTCTGATTGTGGTCCTGTTGTCTGATTGAAATAAAGATGCAACAAACTTAAGTTAAAAATAAATTATTCCTTTATTTTTTTGTGTAAGGTTACGTATTTGCTTTCATTTTGTTCCTTATCTGTAGTTTCCGAAAGCTTTTGATTTGTGTTTCTTGGAGTAGTAAAACCTTTTAAACATGTTTTGAGGCTGTTTTAAGTTAACACATCTATAATATTCACTTAATACTGTAAGGTAGATCTTTGCGGTGAAATGCCATAAGGAAACAAAATGAAACTTTTGGACCGGAAAGCAGATTAAATTACACCATTAATATTGTATGATGAATAAAACCTTTACTAATCACAAAGTATTAACAAAATTTGTTGGCTGCACAGCCTTTGCACTGGCATTTATGTTTGGACCATCGGGACAACAACTCATGGCTGCTACCGGAAGCTCATCCTTCCGTATTTATATACAGGAAACAGTAACTATTAAAGGGTTCGTAAAAGATGATGCCGATGGACAACCAATGCCAGGAGTAACTATTACGGATGGCCAAAGGAAACCCCTTGGTGTTACCAACGGCGATGGTGCTTTTAGTATTACAGTGCCGAAGGGAAAAGATGTCTCCTTTAATATGATTGGATATCAATTGGTTCAAAAAAAGTTTAATGAGAATCAGGTAAACGTGATGATTCGTTTGAGCGCTTCCAGCAGTGAGTTGAATGAGGTGGTAGTTACTGCACTTGGAATTAAACGCGAATCAAAATCCCTGGGATTTGGGGCAACTGTAGTCAATGGAAAAGAAATTTCAGATGCGCCTTCAAATAACTGGTCGGATGCTTTAAAGGGTAAAGTGCCAGGGTTAATGTTAACCCAGGCAGGTTCTGGTCCTATCAATAGTGCCAGAATTAACCTCCGTGGAGACCGTTCACTAAGTGGAAATAATGAAGCCCTCATTGTTCTTGATGGGGTTCCTATTCTGACCAGAAGTGTGAGCTCTGGAGTAACTGATGCATATGGAGCAGGGTCATCCGGACAGGATAAGGATATCCCAATTGATTTTGGAAATGGAATTTCGGATATAAATCCGGATGATATTGAATCCATCACCGTATTAAAAGGTGCTGCCGCTGCTGCACTTTATGGTAGTCGTGCACAGAATGGTGCCCTGATCATTACGACCAAGTCGGGAAGTAAAAGAGAGAAAGGGATCGGAATAACCGTAAATTCCAATTCAAGCTTCAATGATGTTTTGCGTTGGCCGGACTATCAATATGAGTACGGGCAGGGTAACTTAAATAAAAATGCAGCAGGAGAACTCTATTATTCTTATGGTGCATCTGAGGATGGAACAAATACTGGAAGTACTTCCAGTGCATTCGGCCCTAAGTTTAACGGACAAAGCTATTTTCAATATGATCCTATCCTTGAAAAACAAGGTGCTGAAAGGACACCCTGGGTTCCTTATAAAGATAACATTAAAGGGTTCTGGCGTACCGGATTTACGCTTCAGAATAGTGTAGCATTTGACGGTGGAACAGATAATTTTACTGCAAGAGCATCTATTACCCATACTAAAAATGAGTGGATTATGCCAAATACAGGATTTGAGCGATTAGTAGCTTCCCTCAATACCAGTATGCAGATCTCTAAGAAGCTGAAACTAAACGGTAAATTCAGCTATACCAACAAAAGCAGTGATAACCTTCCGGGAACGGGCTATAATGGTCAGTCTATTGCTTATTTTATGATTTTTCAAAACCCAAATGTCGATTTGAACTGGTATGCACCAAGGTGGAAACAAGGGCAGGAGCAGCTAAAACAGGTTCATCCTTATAGCTCTTATATTGAAAATCCTTTTCTCATTGCACATGAGATGACCAATAGCCTGAATAGTACGAACCTCGACGGTAATTTACAGGGAGTATATAAATTTGATGATAATTGGGAGTTGATGTTTCGTTCCGGGTTAAACATGCGTGTAGATACAAGAGAACAACGACGGTCATTTGATACTTCAAATTTTCCGCTGGGCTATTATAAGCAACAGGATGTGAACTTCCTGGAATCCAATACCGACGCTTTATTAAGCTATAATACCCGAATTACTCCTAAGCTTGGAATCCGTGCCTCTCTTGGGGGGAATCTGATGAACAGGGAATTTAAGGAGAACAATTCAATTGCCAGAGGATTATTGTTGCCTGGCATTTATAAATTGTCTAATGCTTTAAGTACCCCTGCTGCTGAAAATGAAAGAACCGAAAGACAAACTCAAAGTGTTTTCGGGTTAATCAACATGGATTGGGACAAAAAGATATACCTGGATATTACCGGACGTAATGATTGGTCGTCAACTTTACCTGATGGAAATAACTCTTATTTTTATCCTTCTGTTAGTACCAGTTATATTCTTTCCGAGCTTTTCAAGCTTACGGAAATCATCTCTTTTGCTAAATTAAGACTTTCATGGGCACAGATTGGTTCAGATACTGATCCATATCGGACTAAAAAGTATTATGGTACATCGACTTTCCCAGGTTCATCTGAGGCTCCGGGAACCTTGCACAATGCAGATCTGAAACCAGAGATGTCAAAATCGTGGGAAACCGGAGGAAACTTTTCTTTGTTTAATAACCGGATCACTGCCGACCTAAACCTTTATTCTACGACGACTATAAATCAGGTTTTACTGGTACCCTTAGATATCACAACAGGATTTAGTAAGGCTTTTATCAACGGAGGAAAAATCCGTAACAGAGGTATTGAGGTGATGTTAAGCGGGAAGCCTTTTGCTACCCAGAACTTTACCTGGACTTCTACATTGACCTGGTCTAAAAATCAAAATAGAATACTGGAACTGAGCAAGGATGCATTGAATGCACAGCAAGTAATTGCGCAAAGTGGTGCAGGAGCAGCTTCAATTGTTGCTACGGTTGGAGGCACTACGGGTGACTTATGGGGATACGGATTGGTAAGAAATGAAAATGGGGACGTCATCTTCGATCAAAAAACAGGACTTGCCTTACGCCCGGATGATATGAGGAAAATTGGAAATGCTTATGCAGACTGGCGTGGTGGCTTTCAAAATGAATTTAGGTATAAGGATTTTACGGTCAGTGTTTTGATTGACGGGCAGTATGGAGGTATTGTATACTCCCAAACTCATCATAAGATGACTGAGCAAGGAAAATTGCAACATACGCTTGCCGGACGGGAAGAAGGAGGAGTGATTGGGAAAGGTGTTGTTCAGAATGGCGACGGGAGTTTTTCTCCAAATACAACAAAAGTCCCTGTAAATACATGGTATGCAGATTATTATCGTCGTGCGAATGTAGAAACCAACAGTTTTGATGCTTCCTATCTGAAACTCAGAGAGGCCCGTATTGAATACCGTCTGCCTAAATCATTAATAAAAAAATTGAATATTTCAGGAGCTACGGTTGCTTTATATGGGAGAGACCTGGCCATGATTTCAAAATTCCCTGTCTTCGATCCGGAAACCGCTGCTTTAAACGGTTCGAGCATTATGCCTGGGGTGGAAATGGGACAGTTGCCAAGCACCAGAACATTTGGATTAAACCTCCGTCTGCAATTGTAAATGTTGATGAATTGATATAAGTATGGTTTTGGCCAATAAAATGAAAATAAGAATGAAAAAAAAGATAATAGCCCTTTTTGTCCTGGGCAATATAATAGCACTTGCTTCTTGTACCAAAAATTTTGAAGAACTCAATACCAACCCTAATTTAATCGAGAAAGTAACCCCAGGAAGTCTGGTGACTCCAACGGTCTATGGAATGAGTACTTATTTTACAGTGAGGAGTTATGATTTTACCTGGCAAATGATGCAGGTGGGAATTCCAAATCCAAGTATTACTTCTGGAATTCATCGTTATGATGTACAGGAGAGTGCCGGAAACGGAACCTGGAATAATTGTTATAAATACCTTCGGAATATCAGAGAGATGGAGGCAGCTGCAGAACTTTACAAGCAGCCAGCTTATAAGGCCATAGCGATTACATTAAAAGCTTATATTATGGGAATTCTGACTGATAGCTTTGGAGATGTTCCATTTTCAGAGGCGCTTCAGGCTGAAAATAAAATCACTCAGCCCCGCTTTGATACCCAACAGCAAATCTATACCTCATTGATTCAACAGTTGGAAGAAGCCAATGTTATTTATACTGGAACAGAGACGATGTCAGGTAATGATTTATTGTATGATAACAAGAAGGCAAACTGGCGTAAATTTAACAACTCCTTATTGATGAGAATGATTTTACGTCTTTCTAAAAGAACAGAATTCAACAGTTATGAAAAGTTGAAGGCAATGATTGCTGATCCGGTTAAATATCCGGTATTTAATGAGAATAAGGATGCGGCGATTGTCAAAATTACGGGAATTGCACCTTATGATTACGCCTGGGGAAGACGTCAGGATTACGTGAACTTTGAGGCCATGGGAGAGTTTTTTGTTGATATGCTGAACAATCTGGAGGATCCAAGAAGAGCACTTTTTATGACAAGAGCCTCAAAGATCGTAGATAAAAAGCCTGTGGATATTGGCTTTAAGGGATATCCTGCAGCTCATTCTGGTCAGGATTCACAGTTTGGTTTTAGCCCAAGCACACCTAACGGGGACCTGATGTTTCCAAATGCGGTGGGTACTCCCATTAATGAGGTGATGATGAGTTACGCAGAAGTGGAATTTATTAAGGCAGAAGTGGCTTTAAAATCCGGAGATCTGACTGCAGCCAAGGTGGCTTATGAGAAAGGTGTTACCGCCGCCGTCACCCAATGGCCATCAGGAATCATGCCGGCAACCTATTTCTCAAACCCTACTGCTGAGTTTAACGGAACTATGGAACAGATCATGAACCAGAAATACCTGGCTTTATTCTTTAATGACTACCAGCAATGGTTTGAATATCGTCGTACTGGATTTCCCAGGTTGCCAAAAACACCTTATATGTATCATAATGGAGTAATGCCGAGTCGTTTTATGTACCATAACGATGTTCGTAGATTTAATCTGGAGAATTATAATATTGCTGCTCAACGTATCGGTGGTGATGACGTAATGACCCGGGTATGGTGGGAAAAATAAATAGATTAACCATGAACAGAAGATCATTTATACAAAAAACCGGATTGCTGTTTGGTGGCCTGGTCATCAGCCTTGAGAGCTATCCCTTTATCAGACTTAAACGAAATGCTATCGTTCGTGGTAGGGTGACAAATGGACTAAAAGGATTGAACAATGTGGTTGTCTCTGACGGATACGCTGTTGTGCTTACTGATATCAATGGGAATTATACCCTGACAACCGATGTTAAAGCCAGTTCGATCTGGATCAGCACACCCGCAGGCTACGAGTTTAATGCAGAAGAAAGTGTGGCAAAACACTATCATATCCTTGGAAGTAAAAATGAATATAACTTTGAGTTGAGGTCTTTAGGTAAGGACGATAGCAAACATAATTTTTTGATATGGGCAGATCCGCAGGTGAAAAACAAGAAGGATGTTAGTCAGATGATGGACACTGCAGTTCCTGATGTGCAACAGCTTATTGCCGAAATGGATGCAGGTACTTTAGTTCATGGTATTGGAGTAGGAGATCTGGTTTGGGATAATCATGCGCTGTTTGCGGATTATAATGCTGCAGTTAAACAGATGAATATCCCGTTTTTTCAGGCCTTGGGAAATCATGATATGGATTACAGGATGGGAGGAGATGAAACTTCCGACCGGACTTTTAAAGAAACCTATGGTCCTACCTATTATTCTTTCAATAGGGGTAAAGCGCATTACATTGTATTAGATGATGTCAGATATCTGGGAAATGAGCGGGAATATGATGGTTATATCTCCGGGAATCAATTGGATTGGTTAAAGAAAGATCTACAGTACGTAGCTAAAGATCAGCTGATCATCATATGCCTGCACATTCCAGTGTACAATTCGGTCAAAAATAATTCAGATTTTTATGCGCTTTTAGAAGGGTATCCTCATGTTCACATTATGTCGGGACATACCCATTACAATGCCAATCATGTCAGCAAGGGGATTTATGAACACAATCATGGAACAGTTTGTGGCGCATGGTGGACCGGACCAATCTGTAGTGATGGCACTCCTCGTGGCTATGGGGTTTATGAGGTGGATGGAAATGACTTGAAATGGTATTATAAATCAACAGGCAGGGAGCGGAAAGAGCAGATGAGTGTTTATCTGGATAAACTCACGAATCAGGTTCGGTTGATCGCCAACGTATGGAATTGGGACCCGGAATGGAAGGTCACTTATTTTCTGGATGATCGGGCAATGGGAGAGATGGAACAACAAAAAGGCTTTGATCCTTTAGCTGTAGAGCTGTATCTTGGAGATCAGCTGCCATTGGGCAGAACCTTTGCGGAACCAAAAAAAATGGACCATCTGTTTATGGCACATTTTGACCCCACAGTGAAAAAAGTGAAAGTAAAAGCTGTTGATCGTTTTGGTGAGCAGTATATCACCGAAATAAATACCTGATCACAATGAAAAATATTAAAAGACTTATCTGGCTGGCTGCTTTAGGCTTATCTTCGTGTAAGACCATGCAGCAACAGCGTATGACTACTGCGATACCATTTCCATCTTTCAGTACTGAAGGTCATCGCGGAGGCCGGGGTCTGATGCCAGAAAATACTATTCCTGCTATGTATCATGCCATAGATCTTGGCGTAACGACCCTGGAAATGGACACACATGTTACAAAAGATCAGCAGGTGGTGGTAACTCATGATGATTACCTGAGCCCGGCATTTATGCTGGATCCGGATGGTGCTGAGATTCCGAAAACTGATTCCCGAAAATATGCGGTTTTTCAAATGGATTATGCCAGACTGAAGCAATTCGATCTGGGCACGAAATATTATGAGGCATTCCCCCGGCAGAAAAAGATGAAAAGTTACATTCCCCGACTGGAAGAGCTCATCGATTCTGTTCAGCAATATATAAAGGAAAGTGGGAAAAAGCAGGTCTTTTATAATATAGAAACAAAATGTAGTCCGGAAGGGGACGGCTTGTTGAATCCCGATCCGGAGGCTTTTGTGAAACTGTTGATGGATGTTATAGAAAAAAAAGAAGTTGCTCCGTTTGTCGTGATTCAATCATTTGATAGAAGAACCTTGCAAGTGCTGCATAAGAAGTACCCTCAAATAAAAACATCTTATCTTATCGCTAATAAAAAGAGTTTTGAGGAGAACATTGCCGATCTCGGCTTTAATCCTTTTATTCTTAGCCCGGTATACCAGATGGTAAATGCTGAGCTGGTAAAAAAATGTCATGATCTGGGCATTAAAGTAATTCCCTGGACGGTTAATACGACAATAGAAATCACGGCTTTAAAGGCATTGAATGTAGATGGAATCATTTCCGATTATCCTGATTTGCTCCTTAAGTAAGTAACATTATTGTTAATGAGTTTTACACGATGAGGCTATAGAAAGATCAGGTAAAGTCGTAGTTTAGTTCTATATGAAACGAGTGTGCTATTACCTGATAGGGGGGCTTTGTCTGATCTTTCTTTTTGTACCTTTTAAAATAGTGGCCCAGACTATCAAATGGGATACTACTTCCAGAGCAAAAAAGTATTCCGAAAGACTGGAGCATTTCAAAACTGATCCTATTTCGAAAGAGGATTTTGTGTTTCTGGGAAACAGTATTACGGCTGGAACCGATTGGTCCGGGCTGCTGGATCTGCCGAAAGCCAAAAATAGGGGGATTTCCGGTGACATTACATTTGGTGTTCTGGACCGGCTATCTGAAATAATTATGGCAAACCCACGTAAAATATTTATACTCATTGGAATAAATGACATTTCAAAAGGTATTCCCGACAGCCTTATTCTTCGCAATTATAAAAGAATAATTCATCGCATCCAGGAGGGCTCAAAATCGAAAATCTATTTTTATACCCTGTTACCTGTAAACAATTCGATGAATACCACTAATAAACATAGTGGGAAGGATGCGCATATTACCTGGTTAAATAAAGAACTTAAAAAGCTGGCGGGAAAAAGGGTGACAGTAATAGATTTGTATCCTCATTTTACTGATCAGGAAAACAGGCTTAAAGAAAGCCTGACTTATGACGGCCTGCATTTAAATGATGCCGGTTATCAGGAATGGGCAAGGATACTTAAAGAAGGTAATTATTTAAGATAATTCCTGTTAATTGTTTATAACGTTCATGATATTAGATGATAATCTGAGGCTCTTTTAATGGAAAATCAATTGGTAGTTTTAGAGCGTTTGATTGGAAATCTAAGCGCTGGCATGGTTGGAAGAGATCAGAGCCTAAAAGGAACCTTTTTGCAAAGGGAATTTAAACGTATTAAATCTGAACTGGAAAAGTTGCCATATCAAAATCTGGAAGATACAATTGCTAGTTGTGAGTTTCACTTAGAGGCGGCCTGCAAACTTGCAGATATTGTGATCCGCTTAAAAGTTTCGCTGAAAATGAAGAAAGACTTGACGGACGATGAATTTTACCGCTTAATGAAATGTGATACCTTTCTTAAAGAATTCAATACATTAATCAATTTCTGCAAAGAACTGATTCAGCGTAAAAAAGATCTGAATCAGGAGATGGGGGCACTGTAGCTGGCTAAACCTGGCTCTCTGTTTATATACTTGTTTTCTTTATACGTTTCCTTTCCAAGTTTCCTAAGCATTTTGTAATGAGATTTTAAGGCATCCCAAAACGTGGTACATTCATTATATGGCAAGTCAAATTCTGCTGCGGTCTGTTTTACGATTGCGCCTATTGCCGGATAATGGATGTGACAGATCTTTGGAAAAAGATGATGTTCTACCTGTCTGTTTAGTCCCCCGCATAAAAAAGCTGCCAGTCGACTTTCTACTGCGAAGTTCGCTGTTGTCTGCAATTGATGGGCTGCCCAGGCTTCTTCGATATTACCTTCCTGATTAGGAAAAGGAAATTCTGTTGCTTCTACCACATGTGCCAGCTGGAATACGAGACCTAACACTAATCCCTGTGCAAATTGCATCACCAGAAAGCCAATGATAAATTGCCACCAGGATACATTTATCACGATGAGGGGAAGTACAATAAAAAGAAAATAATAGATTGCTTTATAAAAAAAGAGGTTAAAGTATTCAACTTTGGGGTGACTCAACACGTGTTCTCCAATCTTTTTCTGAAAGAACTTTTTATAATCTTTTCTGAATACCCAGGAAAGCATGGCCAGGCTGTACAATACGAAAGCATAAAAATGTTGGTATTGTTGTACCCTGTTGACGGTTTCAGAAGAAGAAAAGCGGATCAGCCCTGGAGCTACATCAATGTCCTCATCATGTCCGGCAATATTGGTGTAGGTATGATGAACGATATTATGGCAGATGTTCCAGACATAAGGACTGGCGCCAATCAGGTTAAATACGAAGCTGAATATCTTATTAATGACAGGGTTGGGGGATAGAGCTTTATGGATGGCATCGTGACAAACATTGAAGCCAACAAAAGCGCCAAACATACCCAGAAGAATAGCCAAAAGTAGCATAACAGGTATACTCAGGTTCCCAAGAAGAAGCAAAAGATAGATGCCGGTTAATCCGCAGATGAAAAAAAAGACTTTGAACCACATGGCTGAATTGGCATGTGTTGAAATTTTGTTTTCAATAAAATAGGTGTCAACCCGCTTCCGTACTGTACTGTAAAATGTTGAGTTATTGGCATTAGTGAACTTGACCTTTCTTGTCATAAGTTTGTTTTTCCCCTAAAAATGAATCGCTTGCTCCCGGTGTAATTTTGGCTAATGTACCATAATTAAATAGGTACCTAATCTTTTATCATATTATTATTTAGTTACGAAAATGCAAGCAGTTTAGATTTTCATCTATATTTACCGTTAATTAATGGTTCTATATCAATCATTATTGAAACATAGATGGAGAGCGTAAATATCAAGCAATTAGCTAAGGCACTAAATTTATCCACTTCAACGGTATCCAGGGCTTTCAGGGATAATAGTGACATTAGTAAGGAAACAAAGGAAAAAATACTTTCTAAAGCTAAGGAATTAAATTATCAGCCAAATCATTATGCCAGTAACCTGAGAGAACAGAAGAGCAAAACCATTGCTGTGATTGTTCCGGAGCTGGCTAACAATTTTTTCTCTCAGGCCATTCATGGGATTGAGCGGATTGCAAGAGATAAAGGATATCATATTCTTATCTATGCAACAGATGATGATTATGAGAAGGAGGTTTCTTTTATCCGGCATCTTCACAATGGTCGGGCTGACGGTATCATTATGTCGGTGTCAGGAGAGGCGAATGACCATACTTATCTGAATGAGTTGAGTAATAAGCGACTTCCATTGGTCTTTTTTGACCGTGTTTATGAAGATATCATCACCCCAAGGGTAATTACTAATGATTATGATAGCAGTTTTTCGGCTACTCAACATTTGATCAAACAAGGCTGTAAGCGGATTGCCTATCTGGTAATTAATAAAAATCTGTCTATAGGAAAGTTCAGGATGCAGGGATATATCGATGCCCTTGCCAAATACCATATTCCTTTTGACGATAAACTGGTTGTGGATTGCACGAACAGTTATGCGAAGAATGACTTAATTTTAAAACGTTTATTGCTTGATATTAAACCCGATGGCATCTTCACATCTGTGGAAAGGCTTGCCTTCGCCACTTATTATGCTTGTTATGATCTTAAGATTTCTATTCCAGATGATCTTCGGGTTATCGGTTTTTCCAGTCTGGAAATCGCCCCTTTGTTGAACCCTTCATTAACTACTATTACTCAACCGGCCACAAAGATCGGAACTGAGGCCGCGAACCTCTTGTTTAAGATGTTGGAATACCCCGAAACGGTAAACCCAAATGAAAAGATTATACTCAATTCAAAGTTGATGAAAAGACGATCAACAGAGCGTCTTTAACTGGTGCTTTCCGGTTTCTTTTTTTTGTTTTTCTGGCTTTCAGAAAGTAGCTGACGGGCTGGAAAATCAAGGTCTTTTTTTTGTCTTTTTTTGCCCTGGGAAAACTCTTTTTTTGGGGTGTTTTTTTGGGCTGAAAACTGATGGTTTTTGAAAAAAATAATTTAGATTTTCCGATTTTACGCAGAATTTCAGCTCCCTTGTTTCAAAAGACATAGAAAATATGTGGATAATTACGGGAACGTTCCCGGAATCGTTCCCGTAAAATGAGATAAAAATATCTAAGTGTAAAAAATACACACCTAATCTTTAAATTAGTTTTTAATAGTTTGATTATCAGTAGATAACGATTTGTGTTGTTGGTTTTTGGGAATATTGATCAGCAAATTTATAAGCCTGTTTCTTGATTTTTGAAGTATAAAATATGGTGTTAAAAAAAAATAACATATAAAATTTTGATTTATCAGGTCTGCTTGTAAATTTACCATGAGCGTTATTTAAACTTAACATTAACCAAATATTTACATTAAAAACGAGCTATAAATATGAAAGTATTTTACCTGCTAAAGCCTTGTTTATTGTTGCTGATTATTCTTGCAACATTGACCGTTCAGGCGCAAACCGGTTCAGTAACCGGAACAGTTTTAGACGAGACCGGATTGCCACTTCCCGGAGCCTCTGTCCAGATTAAAAGTATCAACAAGAGTGCGACTACTGACGCAAGTGGAAAGTATCGTTTGACGGGGTTATCCAATGGTACGTTTATACTTACGATCAGTTATATCGGGTATACTTCCATTAGCCAGAATGTTAACATTTCAGGAAATGTGTCAGCTGATTTTTCTTTGAAACCCGATGCACAGAATTTATCAGAGGTTGTCGTGATTGGCTATGGTACTGCTCAAAAGAAAGACCTGACCGGGTCTATTGCAACAGTAAGTGCCAAAGATTTTCAAAAGGGGGCGATTACTACACCGGAACAACTGATTCAAGGTAAAGTTGCAGGAGTAAACATTGTTTCCAATGGCGGACAACCGGGTGTGGGAAGTGTGATCCGTATTCGTGGAGGTGCATCACTTAATGCGAGTAATGATCCTTTGATTGTTATTGATGGGGTGCCATTTAGTGGAAATACCATTAGCAATGCACCAAATCCGCTTGCATTGGTTAATCCAAATGATATTGAAACTTTTACTGTATTGAAAGATGCTAATGCGACGGCAATTTATGGATCGAGAGCTTCAAATGGGGTAATCCTGATTACAACAAAAAAGGGAAGTTCGGGAGCACCTGTAATTAATTTTAACACGAACAACTCTTATGAAACGATTGCCAAGAAAGTAAATATCCTTTCAGCAGATCAGATCCGTGATTATGTAAATCAATATGGAAATAAGAGCTACGATGAAAACCCTGCACATACTTACAAATCTCTGATGGGAAATGCAAATACAGACTGGCAGGATGAGATCTATAAAAATGCTTTTTCTACTGATAATAGTTTGAGTCTTTCGGGAACGTTTAAAGGAGTTCCTTATCGTGTATCTGCAGGATACCTGGATAAAAGAGGATTGTTATTGACCGATAAGCTGGAGCGTGCGACCGGTGGATTTGGAATCTCGCCGAAATTATTTGGAGATCATTTGAAAATTGATCTGAATCTTAAGGGATCTTTAACTGAAGCGCGTTTTGCTAATGATGCTGCCAGAGGTGCTGCATTACAGTTTGATCCAACACAAAGTATCTATGCAGACAATCAATTTGGTGGATATTTTGAGTGGATTCAAGGTCAGGTTCCTAATCCAAATGCTCCGAGAAATCCATTGGCGTTGATTCGTTTACGCAGTAATATTGGAAAGACTGAGCGGAGTTTTGGAAACGCCAGGTTTGACTACGCCTTTCATTTCCTACCGGAATTACATGCCAACTTAAATCTTGGATACGATATATCTAAAGGATACGGTACGATTCGGGTACCTGAGTATGCAGCACAGAATGCATCTACCAAAGGTTTTGAAAAGCAGTCTCTGGATACTCAGAACAATAAAGTTGCTGAATTTTATTTGAACTATAAAAAGGACATTACATCATTGAGAAGTAACATTGATGTAACTGCAGGTTACGGTTATTATGATAATTCGACCACTAACAATAATTTTTCAGAATACAGAGCGAACGGATCGTTAATTAAAGCTCCTCAGTTTCCTTTCAATGTGGAAAGAGAAAAGTTGCTTTCTTACTATGGTCGTTTAATTTACACTTTCGCAGATAATTATATTCTTTCCGGAACGATGCGTGCAGATGGATCTTCCCGTTTTGCTGAAGATCATCGTTGGGGATATTTTCCTTCTGTAGGTTTTACCTGGAGAGCGATCGGTGAGGATTTCCTGAAAGACAGCAAGGTTTTTTCAGATCTGAAACTGAGGTTGAGCTATGGTGAAACAGGAAATAAAGATGGAATAGGAAATTATAACTATATGTCAAAATACTTCTCAAATAATAATCAGGGACAGTATCAGCTGGGTGATAAATTCTATGATTATTATACTCCTGCGGCTTATGAACCTGACCTGAGATGGGAAACTACAACGACCTATAATGCCGGTTTGGATTACGGCTTTTTAAAAGGACGTATTTATGGAAGCGTGGATGTGTATTACAAAAAGACAAAAGACTTATTGTCAACTGTTGATATTTCTTCCGGAACGAATTTCAATAACCGACTACTTACTAACGTAGGAAACATGGATGTAAGAGGGATCGAGGCAAACGTAAATGTTTCCCTGATCAGGTCTGAAGATGTGAATTGGGATTTTGGAGTGAATATGGCTTATAACAAAAGGGAAGTAACCAACCTTTCTCTGAATCCTGATCCGAACTTTATCATTGATGCCGGAGGAATTACAGGAGGTACTGGAATTAATATTAAATACAATGCCATTAATCAGGTTCCGGGATCTTTTTATGTCAGAAAGCAGATCTATGATGAAAAAGGAATGCCGCTTGAAGGGGTATATGCAGATCTTGACGGAAATGGGGTGATCAATGATAAAGATCAGTATTTCTATAAATCTCCTGATCCAAAAATTATTCTTGGGTTTAATACGGCATTTAGTTACAAAAAATGGACTTTAAGTACCGTATTAAGAGCGAATCTTGGGAACTATGTGTACGATAACGTTTCTTCAAACTTTGGGGTAAGAAGTAATATACTTAGTCCAAGTGGTTTGATTAACAATGCGAATGCGGATATCTATAATACCAACTTCACCAACAATCAGTACCTGAGTGACTATTATGTGAAAAACGCTTCTTTCCTGAAGATGGATAACGCAGGTCTGGCTTTCAATGCAGGTAGAATTTCTAAAAATGGAAATACAACCCTCAGGGTATCTGCGAATGTTCAGAATGTATTTGTAATCACCAATTATAAAGGACTGGATCCGGAGTTAAGTTCAGGTATAGATTTTAACCTTTATCCAAGACCAAGAACTTATACACTTGGCTTAAACGTTGGCTTTTAATTATTAAGATTCTCATGAAAAAACTACATAAAATATTCACCATATCAAGCATTCTACTGGTTTTTGCCAGCTCGTGTAAAAAAGATGACTTGAATTTAATACCCACCAATGATCAGGTGGCTGATAAAGTGTATGCTACCCCTGCAGGATATAAACAAGGCCTGGCGAAATTATATGCCAGTTATGCATTGACGCACCCTACAGGAGCTTCATCGGAAAGTGATATCGGCGGACTGAATCCAGGATTTACCGATTTTTTAAGGTTATTCTGGATGTCACAGGAACTGCCTACAGATGAAGCTATTTGCGGATGGAATGATACCGGTATTCCTGATATGGATCAGATGACCTGGACCGCTGATAATATATTTATTCGTGGATTATACTCCAGAAGCATTTATCAAATTACGGTGTGCAATGAGTTTCTTCGCGAAAGTACACCTGAAAAACTATCTAAGCGTGGAATTACAGGGGCGGATGTAAACGACATCCAACGTTATAGAGCAGAGGCACGTTTCCTGCGTGCATTTCAATACTGGGTACTGCTTGATGGTTATGGAAATCCTCCTTTTATTACTGAAACTAATCTTATTGGAAAAGTTTCTCCTGAACAGATCAAAAGAGCGGATTTATTCAATTATGTGGAGTCAGAGTTAAAGGCTATCGACGCTGAACTTGCGGCACCTCGTGCCAATGAATATGGTCGTGCAGATCAGGGGGCCGCATGGTCATTGTTAGCCAGATTATATTTAAATGCCGAGGTTTATACGGGAACTCCAAAATACACAGAAGCGATTACCTATTCCAGTAAAGTGATTAATGGCGGCTATGCATTATCGCCGGTTTACAAAAATATTTTCCTGACAGATAACAACGTGACAAGTGCTAAGGAATTGATTTTGACCATAAACTACGATGGAATGCATACTCAAAATGACGGTGGAACGACCTATCTGATTAATGCTGCTATTAATGGCGATATGAACCCTGCTTCTTTTGGTGTTCCTACAGGCGGATGGGGTGGTAACAGATCGCGCATTAATTTGCCGACTTTATTTGCTGATCGTACCGGAAATACAGATAAGCGCGCCATGTTTTTTGGAAACAAGCTGGAGAATGATGATATCAATACATTCACGGATGGCTTAAGAATCACCAAATTTAAAAATGTGAGTTCTTTGAACATTCCTGCTCCTTCCATTGAAGGAAAATTCAGTTCTCTGGATTTTCCATTGTTCCGTCTTGCAGAGCAGTACCTGATTTATGGGGAAGCTGTTCTCCGTGGTGGTTCTGGCGGTACTAATGATCAGGCGCTGACTTATGTGAATAAATTACGTGAGCGTGCCTATGGAAATGCTTCAGGTAAGATCAACACATTGACTACAGATTTCTTTCTGGATGAGCGTGGAAGAGAATTGTACTGGGAAGGTTTCCGTCGCTCAGACCTGATCCGTTATAAGAAGTTTACTGAGGGCGGATATTTATGGCCACATAAAGGAGGGGTAAAGGCTGGTGCAGGAGTATCTGCTACCCGCAGTTTGTTCCCGATTCCTACGGCTGATATCATCGCCAATACTAACCTTATCCAAAATCCTGGTTATTAATCCTAAGAAAGAAATTGATATGAAGTCATTATTTATAAAATCCATTTCCTTTGCTTTAGTGGCGATAGGATTATGGTCTTGTAAGAAAGAGGGAACGCAGCTTACTTCGACAATCAGTCCGGCAGGAGCGTTAACTGCTTCAGTTACGAGTTTGAATCTAAGTCTTGCAAATAGTACGGCAACTGCATTAACCCTTTCTTTTCCTGCTCCTGCAGTGACAGGGTATCCTGTAGGTGTTGTCTCCACTATTCAATTTGATCTGAAGGGTAAGAATTTTTCTAATCCCAAAGAAGTGGTATTAAATACAAACACTTACGCGCCTAAAGTGAGTGAAATTAATGCAATGCTGCTGAGCCTTGATCAGAAGCCGGATATTTCCACTCAGTTGGAGGTCCGCTTGAAATCTGCACCAGCAGCTAATGCCATTACTTATTCAAATGTGATTACTTTAACTGCCACTCCTTACTCTGCATCTTCCTGGATATATGCTCCGGGGGCTTATCAGGGATGGAATCCTGCAACTGCAGATAGCCTGGTCTCGCTAAATAGTGATGGTATATATGCAGGTGTAATCGTATTTACTCAGGTAAATTCTGAGTTCAAAATTACACCATTAAAGAACTGGAACGTAGCCTATGGAGATGCAGGTAGCGGTACCATTAGCACTACTGCAGGAGATAATTTGAAAGCGCCATTGGCGGGGCCACAACAAGTTGTTGTGAATATGAATACGAAAACCTTTGTCATTGAAAAACCTGTATTATGGTCATTGATAGGTAATGCTACCCCGCTTGGTTGGGATGGGGATACGGATATGAAGTTTATCAACGATGGAAAAGGTCTCTGGAAAGTAACCACTAACTTGACTGCCGGTGAATTGAAATTTAGGCTGAATCATGATTGGGGTACTAACTACGGTGGTAGTGGAGGGAATGCAGTCCTTGGATCTCCGGATAATATTAAGGTCGTAGAAGCTGGGAATTATACCGTTAGCCTGGATCTGACTAATCTGAAATACACACTTATAAAAAATTAATATCACTAGAAAGTTCCTGCAGTCAATTCTGCAGGAACTTTCTTTTAATTAGCTTTTTCACCTTGTTTTCGACATGAAAAAATTTATCATCCTTTTCTTTTTAGGTCTATCTCTGAATACCTGGGCACAACAGTTGGAACGTGTAGAGCCAATGTCATGGTGGGTGGGTATGAAGAACCCTAAACTTCAACTGCTGGTCCATGGAAATAATATAGCCACCCTGGAAGTTCAACTGAGCTACCCGGGAGTTAAACTCGTACAGGTACATAAAGTTGAGAATCCCAATTACTTATTCATTGACCTGGAAATAGCAAATGATGCTATTGCCGGAAAGTTCCCCATCTTATTTACAAAAGGTGGAAAAAAACAAGCGCAATATATATATGAATTAAAGAATAGAACTCAAAGTATTTCCAGGGTGCAAGGAGTAAGTAATAAAGACCTGATCTACTTGCTGATGCCGGATCGTTTTTCTAATGGTGATCCTAAAAACGATGTAATAAAAGGGATGAAGGAAACCCAACTAAACAGGGATTCGATGTATTACCGTCATGGAGGAGACATTCAGGGAGTGATTAATAAGCTAGACTACCTGAAAGATCTTGGCGTAACCGCCATTTGGATGACTCCGGAAATTGAAAACGATATGCCACTGGCTTCTTATCACGGTTATGCCGCTACAGATCATTATAAAATAGACCCGAGATACGGTACTCTGGAGTTATACAAGACTTATGTGGATAAAGCCCATGAAAAGGGGCTGAAAGTTATTAAAGATATTGTACACAATCATATGGGAACCGGACACTGGTTCTTTAATGATATGCCGATGAAAGATTGGGTAAATCAATGGCCGGCATATACCCAGACCAGTTATCGTGATGAACCGGTAATGGACCCTCATGCTTCCAAAGCCGATCAAAAGAAAATGCTGGATGGATGGTTTGTACCTAGTATGTCGGACTTTAACCAACGTAATCCTTATGTGCAGAATTACCTTACCCAAAATCATATCTGGTGGGTAGAATATGCTGGAATTGACGGATTGAGATTGGACACGTATCCTTATAATGATCCTGATTATATGCGAGACTGGGCTGTTAAGATCAAGGCAGAGTTTCCTACGCTATCTATTTTTGGAGAAACCCTGGTTAATTCTGTTGCAGCACAAGCCGCTTTTACAGGAGGTAACACGGTAAGCAGGGGTTTTGATACAGAGCTTCCAGGTATTACAGATGCCGTGCTCAAGAATGCGATTTATGAAGCATTGAATGGCAAATCAGGATGGACAGATGGTATTTTCAGATTATACTCCACACTTGCTCAGGATTTTCTCTATCAGAATGCAGACCGGAACGTGATTTTCATGGATAACCATGATATGAGCAGGTTCTATTCTATGATCAATGAAGATATCTATAAATACAAGTCTGGAATGGCTTTGTTGCTTACTTTAAGAGGTATTCCTCAAATCTACTATGGCACAGAGATTCTGATGAAGAATTACTCTAATCCAGATGGTCTGGTACGTTCAGACTTTCCTGGTGGCTGGGCAAAAGCTAAATCCGATAAGTTTACCGCTGCGGGACGTAGTTCTGCGGAAAACGAAGCCTGGAATTTTATCCGTACACTGGCCAATTATCGTAAAAATAGTCCTGCTTTACAAAGCGGAAAAATGATGCAATATGTACCTGAAAACGGAATTTATACCTATTTCAGATATCTGCCACAAGGTGGTAAAACGGTGATGATCATCATAAATACGGAAGATCAGGCTAAAAGCCTGGAAACTTCCAGATTTGAAGAAAGGATGGGGCAAGCGAATTCCGCGATCAATGTCCTCACTAATGAAAAAATAAACTCCCTAAAAACCATCTCTGTGCCTGCAAAGACCACATTGGTGTTAGAATTGAATTAAATGCAAAATACTAGACAACCTATCGCCTGCATCTTTGATTTAGACGGCGTATTGGTAGACACCGCTGTCTATCATTATCAAGCCTGGAAACAGCTGGCGAATTCATTAGGATTTGACTTTACCGAGTTACAAAACGAGCAACTGAAAGGAGTGAACCGGATGCGTTCCTTAGATATGATCCTTCAGTGGGGGGGAGTAGAAAAGTCGAAAGAAGAAAAAGAACTACTGGCAGCAAAAAAGAACGAATGGTACGTGGCGATGATTAGCAAGATGACCGTAAAGGAAGTTTTGCCCGGTACATTGGAGCTGCTCAAAGCGTTAAAGATACAGGGTGTTAAAATGGCTCTGGGCTCGGCAAGTAAAAACTCTTCGCTTATCCTGGAGCGTACAGAGCTGGCCGGCTTCTTTGATGCGATTGTTGATGGGAATTCAGTGACGTCCTCCAAGCCAGATCCGGAAGTTTTCCTTAAAGCAGCCGAACTACTCGTCGCAGCAAAAGAAGATTGTGTTGTTTTTGAAGATGCGGCAGCGGGTGTAGAGGCCGCAATTGCAGCTGGAATGAAGGTAGTTGGAATAGGAAACAGTACACACTTACCTGGTGCAGATGTACTGATCAAAGACCTTTCTGAGATCACGGTTAGAGAAATAGAAGAATTGAAAAATCCAGGAACAGAAAAAGCATAAAATACTCCGGCCATTGAGTTAGGAATATAAGAGCAGATATAAGATGAAGAATTACATAAAAGCAGACGCATGGAACATTGTTGAGGAAAGTTTTGATCCTCATTTGAATAAGATATCTGAAAGCTTGTTCAGCATTGGTAACGGAAGAATGGGACAACGTGCAAATTTTGAAGAAGATTATTCCGGAGAAACCTTACAGGGAAATTATGTAGCCGGGGTATACTATCCGGATAAAACCCGTGTGGGATGGTGGAAGAACGGTTATCCGGAATATTTTGCAAAAGTATTAAATGCAACCAACTGGATTGGATTGAACATTCATGTTGATGGGGAGACGCTGGATCTTCACCTGGCTAAAGTAACTGCTTTTAAGCGGGTACTGAATATGAAAGAAGGCACGCTTAGCCGTAATTTCAGGGCCGAATTAAATAGCGGTAAGATCATTGACGTACAGGCCATTCGATTTTGCAGTATTGTAGATGATGAGGTTGCTGCTTTACATTATCGGATTGTTCCGGTGAACTTTGAAGGGGTCATCCATATTACCTCTTTTATAGATGGAGATGTGAAAAATCAGGATTCTAATTATGAAGAGAAATTCTGGGAAGAAGTGGCTCAGGAACAGAAAAACGGCTTAGACTACTTATTGCTTCGTACTAAAAAAACAGAATTTGAAGTCTGTACTGCCAGTTGTTCTCTGATTTTTAAAGAAGGTGATGCGCAGACGACAAGGCCTGTTGCCCGGGAGAAATATCTGGCACAACAAGTGGAAATTTCTGTGAAACAGGATGAGGCAATAGATATCTATAAAATTGCCGTTAATGTGACCTCTCAAAATTACGATAAACCTGATTTATTAAAAATTGCTGCAGAAAGAATTGCGATGGCTTCTGCTAAAGGATTTCAGCAAATGAGGGAAGAACAGGCAAAGGCCTGGGCAACTAAATGGGCAGAAGGTGACATCGTTATTGAAGGTGACCTGGCCGCTCAGCAAGCCATTCGTTTCAATATTTTCCAGCTTAACCAAACTTATACCGGTAAAGATGCCCGGCTAAACATCGGCCCAAAAGGATTTACAGGAGAAAAGTATGGAGGGTCTACTTATTGGGATACTGAAGCTTACTGTATCCCTTTTTACCTTTCTGTTGCTCCTCAGGAGGTCTCCAGAAATTTATTGATATACAGATATAAACAATTGGATAAAGCCATAGAAAATGCGATTAAGCTTGGCTTTAAAGATGGAGCTGCACTTTATCCAATGGTTACCATGAACGGAGAAGAGTGCCATAATGAATGGGAGATTACCTTTGAGGAGATCCATCGGAACGGGGCTATTGCTTTTGCTATTTTTAATTACATCAGATATACAGGGGATGAACATTACCTGGCTGATTACGGTTTGGAAGTGCTGATTGGTATTGCACGTTTCTGGAAACAAAGGGTGAACTGGAGTGAAGACAAAAATAAATTTGTAATGCTCGGCGTAACCGGACCTAATGAATACGAAAACAATATCAATAATAACTGGTATACGAATAAATTAGCTGCCTGGTGCTTAAATTATACAATGGAAGCTGCAAAAAAAGTAGAGCAGCAATATCCTGATGAATACAAGAGAATCATACTCAAAACTAACCTTCAGGATGTAAAGGAATT
Organism: Pedobacter steynii; assembly: GCF_001721645.1. Lineage (NCBI taxonomy): Bacteria > Pseudomonadati > Bacteroidota > Sphingobacteriia > Sphingobacteriales > Sphingobacteriaceae > Pedobacter > Pedobacter steynii. The sequence continues at coordinate 2,998,957 of NZ_CP017141.1, forward strand.
TAAAGACTGGAAGAGGGTAGCAGATGAGATGTATTATCCATACGATGAGAAAACGGGAGTATTCTTACAGCAGGATGGTTTCCTTGATAAGGAGCAGACATTAGTGAAAGACCTGTCCGCGGAAGATCGTCCTTTAAATCAGAAATGGAGTTGGGACAGAATTTTACGCTCCTGCTTTATCAAACAGGCAGATGTATTGCAGGGAATGTACTTCTTTGAAGAGGAGTATGACCTGGAAACGTTAAGAAAGAACTTTAATTTTTATGAGAGCAGAACGGTTCATGAAAGTTCTTTATCCCCATGTGTGCACAGCATTCTTGCTGCGAAACTAAATGATGAAGAAAAAGCATATGAATTTTATCTGCGTACTGCCCGCCTTGATCTGGACGATTATAATAATGACACAGAAGATGGTCTGCATATTACTTCAATGGCTGGAACCTGGATGAGTGTGGTGGAAGGTTTTGCCGGAATGCGTGTTCGTAACGACAGATTGATCTTTAATCCTTTTTTGCCTAAAAGCTGGACGTCGTTCTCTTTCAGTATTGGGTTTAGAGGTGTGCCGCTAAAGGTTAAGATTACTGCCACGGGGATGTTAATTATCAACAGTTCCGATCAGGTATTGGAAGTAAGTATTTTGGATCAGATTCATGTTATTCCTTCAGGAGAAACTTCCGTCGCTTATAAAGTAGCATTAGTATGAAAATAATATGCAGAAATACTATTTTGATCTTATGGGTAATATTTGGATTTTCGGGTAAGACTATGTGCCAAAGTAAACCAATAATTTATCAGCTGTTACCAAGATTGTTCGGCAATCAGCAGAGCAGGAATATTCCATATGGTACCATAGCAGAGAATGGATCTGGTAAATTTGAAGACATCAGTTTTAAAGCACTTGAGGGAATAAAGGAGCTGGGGATAACGCACATTTGGTATACCGGAGTGATTGCTCATGCGAGCCTGACTGATTACAGTGCTTTTGGGATTCGCCCGGATGACGCAGATGTAGTGAAGGGACGTGCCGGATCTCCATATGCCATCAGGGATTATTATGATGTTGATCCTGATCTGGCTGTAGATGTTAAAAACCGCATGATGGAATTTGAGGCGCTAATTTCAAGAACACATCAGAAAGAACTTAAAGTGATTATCGATTTTGTTCCCAATCATGTGGCCCGCAATTACCATTCCCTGGTAAAACCTGTAGGGATAAAAGATTTTGGGGCTGATGATGATGTTTCGAAAAGTTTTAGTACTGGAAATGAATATTATTATGTCCCGGGAAAGTCCTTTATTGTTCCTGATAGTCAGGAGCAAACTAATCCTTTGAGCGGATTAAAGGATCGGAAATTTGAAGAAAATCCGGCAAAAGCAACCGGTAATAATATTTTTTCTCAAAGTCCATCAAATGGCGACTGGTATGAAACTGTAAAGCTAAATTATGGAGTAGACCATGCCAATGGGGACCGTCAATATTTTAGTCCGATTCCTGGAGTCTGGACAAAAATGCGTGACATCCTTGTATATTGGGCTTCAAAAGGAGTGGATGGCTTTCGTTGTGACGTTGCCGAAATGGTACCGGTAGAATTCTGGGAATGGGTTATTCCCGAGGTTAAGAAGTCCTATCCTAAACTTATTTTTATTGGTGAGGCTTATAATCCTGCTGCATATAAATCTTACCTTACTAAAGGTAATTTTGATTATTTGTATGATAAGGTAGGTTTATACGACGGTTTGAAAAAACTGATCAGAAATGAACAGGGAGCAAGTGTAAAAGACATTTCTAAAGTATGGCAGGTAGAAAGTGCCGGTTTTGGAGATCGAATGTTGCGTTTTCTGGAAAACCACGATGAGGAAAGGATTGCTTCTGCAGGTTTTGCAGGAAAAGCGGAGTATGCGATTCCTGCAATGGTTGTTTCTGCAACTTTATCCGGAGGTCCGGTCATGTTGTATTTTGGTCAGGAAGTAGGTGAACCCGCTAAAGGAATAGAAGGTTTTGGCGGAGATGATAACCGTACAACTATCTTCGATTACTGGGGTGTACCGGAGCATCAGAAATGGATGAACAAGGGAGCTTTTGATGGTGCGCTACTAGCCCCTGAACAAAAACGACTAAGGGAATTCTATAAAAAGCTAATGCATATTGCCGGCCATTCTGAAGCCTTAATTAAAGGGGATATTGTAGAAATCCCATTGGCTGAGGATCGGGTTTATGCATTTGTCCGTTATACTGAAAATCAACGTTTACTCATCGTTGCAAATTTTGACAGAACGCAATCGATGGAACGAACTGTTGAGATTCCTGCTGCTTTTTTGAAGAATAGAGAAATCATCCGAAGTACCGATTTATTAGCTAACCTAGAAGTAGCGCATACCCTTCAATCTTTAACTTTAAAAGTATTGCCGGGAACTGCGCAGATCATTGAATTTTAATTATCAACTGATGGAAAAAAGAATTGCTGTGAGTAAACCAAGACTATCATCTTTACAGATCTTTAATATGAGTGCCGGTTTCTTCGGAATTCAATTTGGATTTGCTTTACAGAATGGAAATGCCTCCAGAATCCTGCAAACTTATGGTGCTGATGTGGAGCACCTCTCTTTATTTTGGCTGGCGGCGCCGCTGACCGGGATGATTGTTCAACCTATCATTGGTTATTACAGCGATAAAACGTGGAACAAATTTGGAAGAAGACGTCCTTATTTTCTGATCGGTGCGGTATTGACGGCACTTGCATTAATTCTGATGCCTAATTCTGCTGCAATGGCAAATCTTTTACCTCCTATTATAATTGGGGCGGGGATGCTGATGATAATGGATGCTTCTATCAATGTTGCGATGGAACCCTTTCGGGCACTGGTTGCGGATAAGCTTCCTGAAAGTCAGAGGAGTTTTGGTTTTTCTATGCAGACCTTTCTTATTGGCGCAGGAGCGATTACTGGTTCCTGGCTGCCTTATATTCTCTCTGAGTATGCGGGTGTATCAAAGGTGGCTTCGCAGGGACAAGTTCCTGATAACGTAATCTATTCTTTTTATGTTGGTGCTGCGGTTTTGGTACTCACTATCCTATGGACAGTAGTTACTACTAAAGAATATCCTCCTGAAGAAATGGAAAGATACCATGAAGAAAATGAGGAAGAGGAGAAAAAAGGGATCATGTCCATTTTCAGCGACTTCTCGAAAATGCCCTTAACGATGAGACAATTGGGCCTCGTTCAGTTTTTTTCCTGGTTTGCTTTATTCTCTATGTGGGTGTTTACTACGCCGGCCATTGCACAACATATCTATAAAGTTGCTCCTGGTGATACCTCTTCTTTAAAATTTGCGGATGCAGGTAATTGGGTAGGAATCCTCTTTGGAATTTACAATGGGGTATCTGCAATTTATGCCTTAATATTACCTGCTATCGCCCGTTCAACGAGCAGAAAAATTACCCACGCATTCTCTTTAACTGCCGGTGGTCTGGGACTGTTGTCTATTTATTTTATTACCAATCCACAACACCTGATTTTTTCAATGATTGGAATTGGTCTGGCCTGGGGCAGTATCTTGTCTATGCCATATGCAATCCTTTCGAGTGCCATTCCAGCGAGAAAAATGGGAGTATATATGGGGATTTTTAACTTCTTCATTACGATGCCCCAAATTGTAAATGGTTTCTTTGGAGGGATGATTGTAGAAAAGTTCTACGATGGCGAGGCCATTTACGCCATTGTTCTGGCAGGAATTTTTATGGTTCTGGGCGCAATATCGGTTTTATATATTCAGAACAACAAAGAAAAAGAACTACAATAATGTGACGGTAACAATTTTAAAGCATAGGGTACATTGATGGTGTTTAGTTAGATATTTATATTCGTAAACCAACCTAAACTAACCATGAGAATAAAAGTATTTACCCTTGCTATGGCCTGCGTATGCTGTTTTAACGTGTCATACGCACAAAAAGCTCCCGCTGTTAAGAATGAAGCTATAAAAGCGGAGCCTGTAAGCCCTTCCAGAACTATTGTTCCGGAAAGTGCAGTTGTAACTCAACATCAGGCCACCATAAACGGACAGCGCATTGCTTATAAAGCGACCGCAGGAACGCTGCCGGTATGGGATGAAGAGGGAAAAGCAATTGCAGGCCTTTTTTACACTTATTATGAACGTTCGGATGTTCAGAACCGTGATAGCAGACCCCTAGTCATCTCCTTTAACGGAGGACCCGGTTCTGCTTCTGTATGGATGCATATTGCATACACTGGTCCGGTTGTCTTAAAAATAGATGATGAGGGATATCCTGTACAACCATATGGTTACAAGGAGAATCCGAGTTCTATCCTTGATGTTGCTGATATTGTTTATATCGACCCTGTAAATACCGGATATTCCCGGCCAACAAATAAAGATGTTCCCGGAAGTAAGTTTTTTGGAGTCAATGCGGACATCAAATACCTGGCAGAATGGATCAATACCTTTGTGACGAGAAGTAACCGATGGGCATCTCCTAAATTTCTGATTGGCGAAAGTTATGGTACTACCCGTGTTTCCGGTCTGGCTCTTGAACTTCAGAATTCTCAATGGATGTACCTGAACGGGGTAATTCTGGTATCTCCAACAGAACTTGGTATTGAAAGAAGCGGGCCGGTAGAGGCTGCTTTACGGTGGCCATATTATGCGGCTACTGCCTGGTATCATAAAGCGTTGCCTGCCGATCTTCAATCAAAGACATTAGCTGCATTTTTACCCGAAGTGGAAGAGTTCACCATCAATGAACTTTTACCGGCAATGGCCAGAGGGAATTTTCTGACTGAGCAAAAGAAGAAGGAAATTGCTGCAAAGATGGCACGTTATTCCGGAATTTCAGAAAAAGTGATTTTACAATATAATCTCGATGTTTCAACAAATTTTTTCTGGAAAGAGCTGTTGAGGGATAAAGGATTTACTGTAGGTCGGTTGGACTCCAGATATAAAGGAATTGATAAAAATGATGGTGGAGAACGTCCTGATTACAATGCCGAGCTGACCTCATGGTTACATTCTTTTACACCAGCAATTAATATGTACCTCAGAAATGAGCTGAATTATAAGACGGACCTGAAATACAATATGTTCGGTTCGGTAAGACCATGGGACAATAGTAATGATAGAACGGGAGAGAACCTGAGACAGGCAATGGCGCAAAATCCATATCTGAATGTCATGGTGCAATCGGGATATTTTGATGGAGCATGCGATTATTTTAATGCAAAATACAGCATGTGGCAATTAGATCCCGGAGGCAGATTAAAAGACAGATTGAGCTTTGAAGGCTATGAAAGCGGTCATATGATGTATTTAAGAAAGGATGACCTCTCTAAAGGAAACGGTCATATTCGTGAATTTATATTAAAATCTTTACCTAAACCCGGGGTGCCTGCGAAGTTTTAAATAAAATGCCTATTTTTACAGCCCACTTATGGAACAGATAAAAACATCATTTGATTTCGAAAAACCTTTAGCTGAATTGGCGCAGCAAATTGAAAAGGTTAAACAGGTTGCCGATAAAACCAAAGTAGATATGTCTGCTACACTAGCTGAACTGGAAGAGAAGTTGGCTGATACACAGCAAACACTTTACAGCCATCTCACCGGATGGCAGAAGGTTCAGATGTCGCGTCATCCTGAAAGACCGCAAACGCTGGATTATATCAGTATGATCTGCGATGATTTCATAGAAATGCATGGCGACAGGACTGTAAAAGACGATAAGGCTATTATTGGAGGTTTTGCAACTATTGCTGGTCAGACGGTAATGGTCATCGGACACCAGAAAGGTAAAAATACCAAGGAACGACAATACCGCAATTTTGGGATGGCCAATCCTGAAGGATATAGAAAAGCATTACGTTTAATGCGTCTTGCGGAGAAGTTCAATAAACCTGTTATTTCTTTTATTGATACGATGGGTGCTTATCCCGGACTGGAAGCCGAAGAACGTGGACAGGGGGAAGCAATTGCTCGTAACTTGTTGGAGATGTCTGTACTGAAAGTACCAATCTTGTGTTTTGTAGTCGGTGAAGGAGCTTCAGGCGGTGCATTGGGGATCGGAATCGGTGATCGCGTATATATGTTGGAGCATACCTGGTATTCTGTAATTTCTCCGGAATCCTGCTCGTCTATCTTATGGCGCAGTTGGGATTATAAAGAAAGAGCTGCAGAATGTCTGAAACTGACTTCGGATGATATGTACAAGAATCAGCTGATCGACGGGATCATTAAAGAACCATTGGGCGGTGCACACCAGAATCCTGAGGCAATGGGTGAAACGATTAAAGAACAGATCATAAGTGATCTGGCTGTGCTAAAGAAATTAAAAACAGATGCCATGATTACCAAGAGAATTGATAAATTCTGTGCAATGGGTGTGGTAAACGAATAAATGATTATAAAACATAATAAGGGAAAAGGCTGCAACTCATACTGCAGCCTTTTCTTTTTTTAATACCTCCATAAAATAGCTGTACTATGATAAAGAAAATCGCATATGGCCTCGCTCTGATTACCTCACTTTTTATATTGGTTCTATGTATACTCTTCATTAGCAGACCTGAGCTGATCCGTGTTTTAAGGTACCAGAGTCCTGATGCAGAAACTTATAAAATATATCCCCAATCGAAGGTTATGCCGGCGGATACTCCTTTTCATTTCGTAAAAGCGAAGACAATGAGAAATGATCTGGATACTATTCTGGTGTTTGACCGGGAAAAAAAGATGATGCCGTTTAAGCAGTACCTGGAAGAAGGTAAGGTTAATCTTTTTATGGTGATCAGAAATGATACTATAATTTATGAGAAGTTTAAAGCCGGTTATAGCGACACCACATTAACGACAGTCTTTTCAGTAGCGAAGTCCATGGTATCAATCATGCTTGGACAGGCAATGGAAGAAGGGAAAGTTAAAAGTCTGGATGATCGTCTGCTCTTGTATATTCCGGAATTGAAGAGTAATCCGGTATTTGGGCAGATTACCTTAAGGAATCTGGTGGAAATGAAATCAGGATTGGAGTTTAGCGGGCTTGAAGGGGGGCTGATTTCGGCTTTTTTATCTGATGAGGCCAAATACTATTATACCGAAAATATTAAAAATGAACTGTTGAGGTTAAAGGCTGAACATCCTCCTGGGAAATTCTGGAAGTATAAGAGTGTTGACGTCCTGTTGTTGAGCTGGGCTTTGGAAAATGCTACCGGAAAAAATGTGACTGCTTATTTTCAGGATAAAGTCTGGACAAAGATCGGGGCAGCTTATCCGGCAAGTTGGGGTTTAGATCATATCGGAGGATTGGCTAATACGGCCAGCCGGTTCCAGGCTACAGGGATTGACCTGGCTAAAATAGGAAGGTTATATCTGCAGAAAGGTAATTATAAGGGACGTCAGGTAGTTTCGAACGAATGGGTTACAAAGTCTGTTCGTGCAGGAGCTGATTCTTCAATTGCAGCTAAAGGGTGGCAAAGGACCCGACAGAACTATTTGTGGTGGGTTCCTCAGGAAGGAGTTAATGGTGATTTCGCCGCAGAGGGAATGCGTGGGCAACGTTTATATATTGATCCTTTAACCAATACCATTATTGTTCAGTTTGCACTTAAGGGGGCAGGAGATTATCCCTATCGTAAAATCAGTCGTTATTTGTCCGGGTTACCTTTTGTTTACCCTAAATAAAAAACTAAAGCCTAAAAAAAGAGCATCTTTAAAGATGCTCTTTTTTTAGGCTTTAGTTACACTTAATTATTTTATTGCGGTGGGAAGAAAGCCGAGAATCTGGCTTCCAATACAGCAAATTTATCGTTCAGATCTTTGCTGAGTTTAGTCTGTTTATATTCCGCAGCAGTTCTTGCCATCTGGTTCAGGAAAGACATCCCTAACTGTACGTTTTGATTGCCTATAAACCTGTTTTTACTTTGCGAAACATCAGCAAGGTAAGTCAGTTCTTTTTGAATGTACTCAGCTGATTTTTCGATCAGCGCATTTGCTCTTTTCTGATCATTCAATAAATATAAGTTTTCTGCCATAAAGTAAGCACCCATCATCGAGCGCATGCCATAGAATTTTTCCGGCATTACTTCAAAATAGCGGTTTACTACTTTTTTAGCATCTTCTACCTTACCTTCTTTAAGCAATCCAGAAATCGTGTTGTTGAAGACATTGGTAAAGATAGAAATATCATCACCTGATTGTGTATCCAGATATCTTGCGTTTTTCACATTTCCCCACACAAACTTATTCATCACATTGTTGTATAGAGGGCCAATGTTAAGCTGTTCACTTTTGGCTGCTGCAGTATCTGGTTTGAAAGGCATCAGGCGTAAAGCCAAACCTTCATTATATAGATATTTGTCTAACCCGTTGTACTGATCGGAAGGAACAGTACTAGCAAAGTAAATTGGTCTTTTCCAATCGTTATGTACCAGAATATCGAACATGGCTAGAGTTCCTTTGGTTACATACCCTTTATTAAAGGTCCATTCCAATGCAGGAGCAATCCTTGCAGAGTCAGCTGGATTAGCTGCACCATTTTTAATCGCATCCGCTTTGTTGATCGTTAATTTAAAGTTTTTTGTTGGAATGAAATTCACTTTTCTTCCGTCATTCAAAGGAACTTTATCTTCATTATTTTCAGAAAGCAAGAGCTCCACAATTGTTTTTAGCTCCACATTACCTGCAATATCTTTATCCTGATAATACATGACATCTCTTTCTCCCTGAACATATTGAGACTCTTTCATGGAAATAGGAAGAGGTGCAGATTCATTTTGTTTGCGTTTCATTCCGTTGATGTACCAGTCGGTATCAAATAAACTCAGATTGACCAGACGGATATCCGGTCTGATGTTTTCAACTTCCTGTGCATACCATAAGGGATAAGTGTCATTATCTCCATAAGTAAACAGAATGGCATTTGGAGCACAGGACTGAAGGTAATCAACCGCAATATCATGAGCTACCATTTTAGTGGAACGGTCATGGTCATCCCATCCCTGTGCAGCCATAATTACCGGAGCAGCAAATAAACCCGCTACAGTAGCCAGGATACCTCCGGTTGCCGGAGTCATTTTTTTAAATACCCATTCCCGCAGTGCAAGTACGCCAAATCCGACCCATATGGCAAAGGCATAAAATGATCCTGCATAAGCATAATCACGTTCCCTTGGCTCCATCGGTTTCTGATTCAGGTATAATACGATCGCAAGACCGGTAAAGAAGAACAGGAGACCAACAATCCCAGCGTCTTTCTGGTTTCGTTTGAAATGCCATATTGCGCCTAGTAAACCCATGATTAATGGAAGGAAGAAGAAACGGTTATAAGCATTACTGTCTATAATAGATGGAGGCAGGTTTTTCTGATTTCCCAGCATGATACCATCAATAGGTTTGATCCCGCTTAACCATTGACCTTCATAAAGGCTGCCTTGTCCCTGGTCGTCATTTTGTCTGCCTACGAAGTTCCACATAAAATATCTCATGTACATCTGCCCAACCTGATACGACATCAGGAATCCGATATTGTCAAAAAGGCTGGGGAAATGATCGTCACTAAAACCCATCAAATCCTTATAGTAAGCAACATGCCCCGGATCATCACTATACATACGAGGGAAAGGAGTTGTTCTGTCATACTCATACTCGGTCTTTTTACCGGCTACTTCATATTTTTCCGCACCTTTTCTATATAATGTTTTTCCTTCTACCACATTTACTCCCTGAGAGTTATAGTTGGGCCCAAATAATAACGGTCTATCACCATATTGTTCCCTGTTTAGGTATCCGAGGAAAGAGAAGGCATTATCTGGATCACTGTTATTCAGGTTAGGATCTGCTTTTGCACGGATAATGATCATGGCAAATGATCCATAACCAAAGATGATCAGTACTGTAGACAATAAGGCAAGGTTAAGGATTTTTTTCTGGTGTTTAATGGAATACCTGATCCCCCAGGTCAACCCGGCTATAAGTAAGATTGCAAAAAAGATCACCCCGGTACCAAAACCCATTCCCAGACTGTTCACAAAGAATAAGTCGAAATATGCACCAAATGAAACCAGATATTGGATGATACCGTATTGGATAACTGCAAGAATCAGAATACCTACGATCCCGGCTTTAATTGTACCGCCAGTAGTCGGATTTTTTGTTTTCTTGAAATAATATACAAAGGCAATTGCCGGAATGGTCAATAAGTTCAATAAGTGAATTCCGATAGATAAGCCCATGATATAGGCGATGAATAGCAACCATCTGTCTGCACGAGGCTCATCTGCATTGGCTTCCCATTTTAATATTCCCCAGAATACAATGGCAGTAAATAGGGAAGAGAGGGCATATACCTCAGACTCTACTGCTGAGAACCAGAAGCTGTCAGAGAAAGTGTAGGCAAGTGCGCCTACCATACCTGCCCCCATAATAGAGATCAGGTTGGATTTACTAACTTCTTCTTTTTCTTTCACCAGGACTTTCTTCGCTAATGCGGTTATGGTCCAAAATAAGAATAAGATGGTTGCAGCACTGGCAATTGCCGAGCCGACATTCATGAAGTACGCCACTTTAGTGACATCACCAAATGCCAACAGAGAAAAGAAGCGCTGTATCATTAAGAACAGAGGTGCCCCCGGTTGGTGGACTACCTGCATTTTTAAGGCAGAGGCGATAAACTCTCCGCAATCCCAGAAGCTCACTGAAGGTTCTAATGTCAGGATATACGTTACTGTAGCTATCAGAAAACAAAGCCAGCCGGTAAGGTTGTTGATTTTTGAATAATTCATTTCTTGTATTGAATAGTTATTAAAGTCGCGCTAATAAAATGCAGCCGAAAATAAAGAATAAGATTGATAAACGCACAAAGTAATGGGGAGTTTAACAAATTTAACGGAGGGATATGGGCGTGTTATTGTAATATCACTTATATGTTACGGGTTCTTTCTTCCTTGTGTTTCTAACAGCTCGTTTTTTTTTGAAAAAAAAGTAAAAAAAATGTTTGCAGCAACTTATTGATTTTAAATAGCTTATTTGTCCGGGAGACAGAAGTGCTTAAAATATTTTAATTTTTTTTGCTTGATCATTTGCAAAAATCAAAAATGTGCGTACATTTGCATTCCCTTACAAAGCAAGCCTATCACGCTTTAAAAGGAAAGATTGCCCGATAGTATAAAGGTAGTACAACGGTTTTTGGTACCGTTTGTCTAGGTTCGAATCCTGGTCGGGCAACAAAACATATTCGGATTGTGGTTTTATTCACAATCCGATTTTTTTTAACCAGCATTGATACACCTCTAATCATGCCATTGCAGTTTAACCCAGTTAAGCTTTTTGCCGGAACCGGTACAAAAGAATTAGCAATCAAAATTGCCGAAAGCTACGGCAAGCCACTAGGCGACGTCACTTTAAACCGATTTAGCGACGGTGAGTTTCAACCTTCTTATGATGAAACAGTACGTGGTTGCGATGTCTTCCTAATCAATTCTACTTACCAGCCCAACGACAACTTAATGGAGCTTTTGTTAATGATTGATGCGGCAAAGCGTGCATCTGCTCATTACATTACCGCGGTTGTTCCTTATTATGGTTTGGCCAGACAAGACAGGAAAGATAAACCTCGTGTAGCAATAGGTGCAAAACTGGTAGCGAATTTATTGAAATCTGCAGGTATCCACAGAATCATGACTATGGATCTTCACGCTGCGCAGATACAAGGTTTCTTTGATATTCCGGTAGACCATTTAGATGGCTCGGTGATCTTCGTTCCTTATATCAAAAGCTTAGGCCTGGAGAATTTAACCATTGCATCTCCGGATATGGGGGGCTCTTACAGAGCCCGTACATTTGCAAAGTTCTTCAATGCAGAGGTGGTGATTTGTGATAAGAGACGTAAACGTGCCAATGAAATTGAATCAATGTCTATCATTGGGGATGTGGTTGGTCAGGATATCGTCTTGATTGATGACATTTGTGATACTGCAGGTACCTTATCCAAAGCAGCAGCGCTGATTATGGAAAAAGGGGCGAAAAGTGTAAGGGCCGTATGTACACACCCGGTGTTGTCTGGAAAGGCCTATGAAACGATTGAAAACTCTATGTTATCAGAGCTCATCGTTACAGATACTATTCCTTTGAAGCGTCCGAGTGATAAAATCAGGGTATTGAGTACAGCTGAATTATTTGCAAAAGCAATTGCCAATGTAAATGAACATGGCTCTATCAGTGACCTCTTTAGAGTTTAATATTTTAATACATAATATATAATCAATAAAAAATGAAAACAATCGCAATTAGCGGTTCTCCAAGAGAGAACGTAGGGAAACGCGATGCTAAAGAGCTTCGCTATGAAGGTAAAGTTCCTGCAGTATTGTATGGTGGTCCAGAGCAAAAACACTTTGCTGTAATCACAACTGAATTAAAGGATGCTATTTATACTCCTGAAGCAAACTTTGTTGAAATTGACATTAATGGTACTAAAACTAAAGCTATCATTAAAGAATTACAATTTCACCCACTTACTGATCTGTTATTACACGTAGATTTTCTTCAGTTATTTGATGACAAAGAGATCTTAATGGAAATCCCAGTTAAATTGACCGGTACGTCTCCAGGTGTTAAAATGGGTGGTAAATTAGTACAGAAATTACGTAAACTTCGTGTTAAAGCACTTCCAAAAGATATGCCTCAAACAGTTGAAGTGAGCATTGCAAAATTAGAAGTTGGAAACTTATTCCGCGTACGTGACCTTGCTAAAGGTGACTATGTAATCACAAACACTCCTGAAGATACGATCGTTTCTGTAGGAATGTCAAGAGCTTTAAAACAAGCAGAAAACGAAGCTAACAAGAAATAATTTCTTTATTAGCCCGGTTAAAAAAGCAGTACCAGCAATGGTACTGCTTTTTTTATGGAATAGGTTTAACCTAAATGATTGTTCTCATCTAAACTATTATATTTGCAACACATGAAATACTTAATCGTTGGTTTAGGGAATATCGGTCCTGAATATATGGATACCCGACATAATATCGGTTTTAATATCGCAGATGAGTTAGTGAAACAATTGGGAGGATCGTTTTCCAATGTACGGCTGGCTTATTATTCCGAGGTATCTTTTAGAGGGAAAAAATTGCATGTGATTAAGCCGACAACCTACATGAACCTAAGCGGGAAATCTGTAAATTACTATATGCAGGAGCTGAGGATTCCTTTGGAGAATGTGTTGGTTATCGTAGATGACCTGGCTTTACCATTGGGTAAGCTGAGGTTGAAAATGCAAGGTAGCAGCGCTGGCCATAATGGACTTAAAAGTATCGAAGGCCTCTGCGGAGGACAAAACTATCCACGTTTACGTTTTGGGATCAGTGATAATTTTGCGAAGGGTAGGCAGGCGGATTATGTACTTGCTCCATTTGATAAAGAGGAACAACCAGAACTTCCTGCGTTGATTGATAAAAGCGTGGACCTGATCAAAAGTTTTGTGACCATAGGTCCTGCGCTTACCATGACTGCTTTTAATAAGTAGTATCTTCTATACCTGAATGTTTCGATATCTTTTCGTGAAGTACATCCAATTCAAAAGGCTTGCTCACCACATCATTTGCCCCGGCATCGATAGCAGTCTGTTTATCTGTTTCTAAAACAGCAGCGGAGAATGTGATAATTGGGATGTTCTCCTTGCCCTGAACAAAGCCTTCCCGGATGAGCTTAATGGCATCCAATCCATTCATTACCGGCATAAAGGTATCCATGAGGATCAGGTCGTAGTCTGATTCTTTTAGTTTATCCAGTGCTTCCTTTCCGTTTTCTACCACGTCGGGATTAACTTCCCAATCTTTTAGGATTTTTACGATCAGAAATTTATTAATAGGGTTATCTTCCGCTACAAGGATTCTTAATCCTTTGAAAGGACCTAAATGAGGTTTATTCATCTTTTTTACAACTACAGTATCTTTTAATACTTCATACCAATTTGTGAAACAGAAGGTACTGCCAACACCTTCTTCACTGATCACTTCAAGTACTCCGCCTTTTAATTTCGCTAAGTTTTTAACGATAGACAGGCCCAGGCCCGTACCACCAAATTTCACGGTTGTCTGTTCATCCGCCTGTTCAAAAGTTTCGAATATTTTATCAATATTGTTTTTGGCTATGCCAATGCCGGTATCAATTACTGAAAATTTAATCTGCAGGTTATTCCCTTTTCTGTCAAGGATCTCTGTTTTCAGGGTAACGCTACCCTGAATGGTAAATTTAATTGCATTTCCAATCAGGTTCATTAGTATCTGATTCAGGCGGAGGGAATCCGCCAGCACCAGTTTTGGTAATTCTGCATCAAATTCTGTGATCAGGTCTAGCTCCTTTTCTATAGCACGGATGCGCAGAAGGTTTACTACTGAATTACAGATTTTAACTATGTCTGTTTCGGAACGGTTAATTCTAAACTTGCCGGATTCGATCTTTGAAAGATCGAGAATGTCGTTGATTACCCCCAATAGTGAATCTGATGAAATCTCGAGGAGATTGATCATCTCTTTCTGTTCCGGAGTAAGATTGGTTTTTCCAAGCAGATTGGCCAGACCAATAATCCCATTTATCGGCGTTCTGATTTCATGGCTCATATTGGCCAGAAAGTTTTCCTTAATACGCTTTCCCTGTTCTGCCTGTTCTTTTGCTTTGATCAATTCTTTCTGATAAGCCTCAAGCTCCTGGTTTTTCTTCTTTATCTCCCTTTCGTTTCTTACGAGTTGGATAAAGGAGTCAACTTTAGCAGAAGTGACGTAAGGATCAAGCGGCTTGTAGAGGTAATCTACAGCTCCAGTATTCAGTCCTTTTACTGCGTATTTCGTTTCTTTGGAAATGGCCGTCACAAATATGATGAGAATCCCTTTGGTTCTGGGGTTGCTTTTCAAAATTTCTACCAGTTCAAATCCATCCATTTCAGGCATTTGAACATCGACGAGGGCAATTGCAATATCCATCTCCCAGGATATCCTCAGGGCCTCATTAGGATTGGTGGTAGTGATGATATTGATGTCATCTCTCTGAAGGAGTGCTTCCAGAGCAATGATGTTTTCGGGTCTGTCATCAACAATCAGTATATTAATCTTTTCCATAGGTCTCTGATGTGAGGTTGATTTTATAAGGGGAACTTTCTCAGGCCCTTATGCTATTTTTTGGTAAATGTTGTTTTTCTTATCGATGACCTTGAAACGGCCTGTTTCTGTACTTCTTAAGGTTTCTTTCGCGCCTAAACATAGAAAACCAAAATTAGCTAAACTATTATAGAATAATTCAATAACTCTTTTCTGAAGGTCTGTATTAAAGTAGATCAGTACATTACGACAAGAGATGACCTGGAACTCATTGAAAACGCCATCTGAGGCCAGATTATGAGCAGAAAACAACAGATTTTTTTTCAAAGATCTGTTAATGGACGCAGCTTCATAACGAGCAGTATAAAAATCAGAAAGCGTATGCATCGTTCCGGTCTTTTGATAGTTTTCAGAATACAATTTCATCTTTTGTAAATCATAGATTCCATCTTTCGCAAAATTAAGGACATCATTATTGATGTCGGTACCGTAAAAGAAGCTTCTGTCATAAAGTTCTTCTTCAGCAAACAGGATAGCATAAGAGTATAACTCTTCTCCTGTTGAACAGCCGGCATTCCAAACTTTAATTCTTTGATAAGAACGAAGGTAGGGAATGATATTTTCTTTCACAGATTTATAAAACGATGGATCCCGGAACATCTCGGTGACATTAACAGTAACTTCAATGAGAAAAGACTCAAAATAATCATGATCATTTGTCAGTAGAGTACGTAAATCAAATAGGCTTAGTTTTTGCAACTGCATAATCCTGGTCACTCTTCTTTTCAGAGAAGCAGCAGAGTAATCGCTAAAATCAAAACCGTGAATGTTTTTAATGAAATCAATTAATTCTGATAATTGATCGTAACTGATGTAATCCTCCTCCTTATGCATACTAACTTAACCAAACTCTTAACATTGACAATAACTTGTCCATATCAACCGGTTTAGAAATATAATCATTTGCTCCGGCTTCAATACACTTTTCCCGATCATTTTTCATGGCTTTGGCTGTTAGTGCAATGATTGGCAGTTTGGCAAACTTTTTTTGCAGCCTGATTGCTTTCATTGATTCATATCCATCCATTTCAGGCATCATGATATCCATTAATACGAGATCAATCTGTTCTGATTCTTCCAGTCTTTCCAGTGCCTCCCTTCCATTGTTGGCAATGACGATTTTAAGATCATACAATTGTAATGCACTGGAAAGGGCAAAGATGTTCCGCATATCGTCATCAGTTATTAAAATGGTTTTGTCTTTCAGGACTTTCTCCATAGTAGATACGCTTTTAGCTTTAACTGCCCCAGGTTTTGAGGGCGCAGCAGGGCCGTTTTGTTTCAGTTTGTTAATAAACAGACTGACCTCATCAATTAGCCGGTCATTAGACTTGTTTGATTTCAGGACCATAGCATCTGTATATCGCATAATGTGCGCCATTTTTTCCTGATCCAGCTCCATAGCTGTATTAATGATGACCGGAATGTGTGCATGGCGGGCTTGTGATTTTATTTGGTCTAACAAATCAAATCCGGAAATATCAGGGAGTTTCAGATCCAGAATGATGCAGTCAAATGTCTGTTCATCCAACAAATCAAGTGCTTCTTTGCCAGTGAATGCCTGTTTCACATCTACTCCTTTTTCTGTCAGTTGTTGGGTAAGTTCTCTGCTTTGCAGTTCCTGATCTTCAATAACTAAAACACTCTTAAAATTGTATTTGAGATAGGCAGCGCTCAATAGTTTAAAGGCCTCATCCAACTGCTCTTTTTCAACTGGTTTTTTAAGGAAACCTATGGCACCTTCTTTTTTTGCTTTGCTGGCTTTCTCATTCCCCGCCGACATCATATGTACAGGGATATGCTTTGTTCTGGAATCAGTTTTTAACTTTTTTAGAATAGTCCATCCATCCATTACCGGAAGCATGATGTCCAGAACAATGGCATCCGGAAGATGAGAAAATGCCATCTCCAGACCAGTGTCGCCACTATGGGCAAGTATTGGGTTAAAGCCTTTTTCAAGTGCATAATCATTCAGTACATCGGCAAAAACCACATCATCTTCGATGATTAGTAAAGTTTGAGGTTCGTCTGACTGCTTTGTCGGAATGATGGCAGGTTCAGGAGCCAGGGGCACAATAGAGATTTCTTCTGGTTTATTTATAATAACCTGATCGAACTGCTGGAAGGAATTGTTTCTTGGAACAAACAACGTGAAAGTACTTCCCTCATTAGGTTTACTACTTACCTGGATTTCTCCTCCAAGGATATAGGCCAGTTCTTTGCTGATGGACAAGCCTAGTCCTGTTCCGCCAAATTTACGGCTGGTAGAGCCATCTGCTTGCTGGAAGGCTTCAAAAATTAGCTTTTGCTTATCTTCAGGAATGCCAATTCCAGAATCTTTTACGGTTATTCCTATAATTTCTTCCGTTGTGTTTTTTAGCCGGTCAGAGAAAAAGTGAGTATCCTTGGATGTCCTTTTAAGACTTAGTGTGATCTGACCATATTCCGGAGTAAACTTGAATGCATTGGAAAGTAAGTTCTTGACAACCTGTTCCAGGCGGGATTGATCTGTAAGAATATTTTCCGGAAGGTCATTTTCAAGAATAGTATTGAACTGAATCTTTTTGCTTCTGGCAAGCTCCGTAAACAGAGATTCCATACCTTGTTTGATCGCTTCAGGTTTAACGGATTCAATGCTCAGCTCTACTTTGCCAGATTCAATTTTTGACAGGTCAAGAATGTCATTGATCAGACTGAGCAGGTCATTTCCCGCATTATGGATAACACCAGCATATTTGATCTGATCTTCATTCAGATTTTCAGGTCGGTTCTCTTTTAAGATTCTTGCCAGAATAAGGATGCTATTTAAAGGAGTTCTCAATTCATGACTCATATTGGCCAGGAATTCAGATTTGTACTTACTGGAAATCTCCAGTTCTTCAGCTTTTAAACTAATGGCTTCTCTTGCCTGGTTGATGGAAATGTTACGTTCTTCAAGTTGCTGAGCCTTTTCTTCCAGTTCAGCATTGGTTTGACGTAATTCCTCCTGCTGTACTCTTAGCTCTTCCTCAGACGATTGAAGCTGATCTGTTTTGTACATCAACTCCTCATTAGTTGTACGTAGTTCTTCCTGTTGACTTTCCAGTTCCTCAGCCTGCTGTTGGGTTTGTTCAAACAAGGCTCTTAGTTTCACTCTCGCTACAGCGCTGTTCACAGCAACACCAATGCTCTCGCTAATGCCCGTCATAAATAACACCGTTTTTTCATCAGGAGCTTCCTGAAGGCCAAGCTCAATTACAGCAAGGGTTTCGTCTTCAAAAATAATCGGTACAATATAAATGCAGTTTGGCAAAGTGTTCCCCAATCCGGAACTGATTTTGATATAATCTGAAGGAAGGTTGTTTAATAATTTAACTTTTTTCTCAACGGCGACCTGTCCTATAAGCCCTTCTCCAAAATGATATTGGTTTGTTTCTCTCTTTTTTGGTTGGTAAGCGTAACCACCAGTATATTTAAATGTTTTTTTAGATCTGTTGATCAGAAAAAAAGCCCCAATTGGCGCATTTACGTAATTGCTGATTCTGGTAATAATATTGGCAGATAGCTCATCAATCTCCTGTTCTCCACGCATGGCGTCGTTTACTGCGGTTGCGCCTGATAAAAGCCAGTTTTTCTGCTCATTTTCAGCGGAGACCTGTTCGAGTTGGAGGTTTGACTCTCTGATTTGGGCTTCTGTTAGTTTTTGCTGATCGAATGTTCTTTTGATATATGTAAAAAGAAACAGGATCAGACAGAATATGATTAATGAGCTCAATAAAATAATCCAGGTGCTTTTCTGGCTGCTGCTTACAATGTTGGTTTTCCTCTCCGCCAATAACCGAAATTCAGTTTCAACCATTTTTTTGCTAATGATCAACATCTGATCTTTATAATGCTGTCCACCTCCATTTAATACCCTGTTTGCTGCTGCATCCTTTCCACTCTTATCGTAGATGCGTATCACTTCCTGCATTTCCGCTACTTTTCTATGAGCGTAGGCATCAAGAGAATCGGCCCGTTCTATTTGTTCCCGATTGTCACTGATCGTTTTTTTTAATTCCTGAACGGTTTCCAGGATCATAGGAGAGTTCGTATTATAAGGTTTCAGGTAGGCACTTTTTTGAGATAAAATAAATCCCCTCAAAGCACTTTCTGAGTTCAGTACCTGTGTCTCCACATTTTTGATCAGATTAATGACTTCGTAGGTATGACCTTGCCATTTAGTATCTTCCTTCAGTTTTTCGACACTGAAGTATGAGGTTACGGCGGATACGAGGACAAACAATAAGGATACAGTAAAGCCTGTTAATACTTGTTGTTTAAAAGTTAGCTTAAACATATATGTTAACTATTAAATGTTAAGAACTTATCTGAAATTGTGAAATAAGATTGAAATGAAAGCCTGACGGAGACTGAGTTGGCTATTCAGTATGATCGACTACTGAATATAGTTTCCGGCATTATCTTTTACAATTTCAAGTCGCCCCCACATAGAGAGATAAAATCAACAACAATATTAATGATAATAAATTTTATTTTTGCTGATATGATTATATACGGAATACCAAATTGCAATACAGTAAAAAAGGCCAGAACATGGTTAGCTGAAAATAAATTTAATCCAGAGTTCCGCGATTTCAAAAAAAACGGTATTACCGCAGAGAAGCTAAATGAGTGGTGCGATACTTTTGGTTGGGAGAAAGTACTGAATAGAAAAGGAACAACATGGAAGAAGCTTAGTAAGGAACAACAGGATGGCGTTAGCGATCAGGAATCGGCAGTTCAGCTGTTGTTGCAATATACCAGTGCGATTAAAAGACCGGTTGTTGAGCTCAATCAGAAAGCATTGCTTATCGGCTTTGATGAAGGTAGCTACGAAACCCTGTTAAAGTAATTAACATCGCGCTGTTAAATTTTGTTAAATTGTATTCAGATGGGTAAAATCAACGTTACATTTGAATATGGCTAAGTATTTATTCTTGTTGTTGATCAGCATTGTCCCTTTTTTTGTCCGGGCGCAAACCTCTGTATCGGGTACAGTGTATGATTACGACAATAAGACTTTCCCTATCCAGGATGTAATTGTCAGAAACCTCAATAGCCGAGAATTTTCAAAAACAAAAGCTGCAGGTCAGTTTAGTATTCCTGCTAAGGTTGGCGATTTACTGGAGTTTTCTTATGTTGGTTATCATACTGATACGCTTTTTCTCATAGATCTTAAGCCAAAAACTATTTTTTTGCCTGGAAATTCAAAAACCCTAAATGAAGTAAAAATTATCAGCGCAAAGGTAAATCCTTCTGTACTTTACCGGGATCCTGATGCAAAAGAATCGAAGAGGTTCGGATCAGATGGATTGAGAGGAAAGGAAAACAATGACAAAGCTGGAGGGATGCTTTTTAACCTTGGCTATGGCAAAATGAAAAGAGAAAGGGAAAAAGAGCGTATCCTCGAAGAACGCGATAGCTACGAAACGGAGATCAGAGAAAATTTCAATGAGGAAAGTATTGCTAAGCTGGTTAAACTATCAGGGCAGGATCTTAAAGACTTCATGAGTATATATCGGCCATCAGTTTCTTTGATAAAAGACGAGCGGCCTTTTAATTATACCTATTATATTGTCAAGGCCTATCACAGCTGGCTTAAACTTCCTAGTGGACAAAGAAAACTATCTCCGATGCCCAGGTTGAAGGCGAACTAATAAAACCGTTACAATGGTCAGGTATAAAATTTCATTTTATATCTTTAGTTCGAATCTATAAACCAACAACTAAACATGATGAATAAGTCGACCTTACTATTGGTCTTGTTATGCGCAATCGGTTTTAGTTCTATGGGTCAACAGACCACCGGAAACTATAATCCTCATGCCGCATTCAACCCCTTGTTTTATACCCAGAATGGTAATGAATACCGATCGGCCAATGGCTATCCTGGTGCCAAATACTGGCAGAACCGTGCAGATTATCAGATTACCGCAAAACTTGATGAAATAAAAAGAAGTGTAACCGGATCAGTTATCATTACCTATAAAAACAATAGTCCTGATAAACTGCCATTTTTATGGCTTCAACTAGATCAAAATCTATTTGCAGAAACTTCACGTGGGAATTCGCTGATTGCTGCTGGGAGTCGGTATGGAGCCAGAGGAGAAAAAGTAGAAGGCGGTTATAAAATAGAGGGCTTGAGTGTTTCTCAAAAAGCAAAACCAGTAAAATTCAGCGCTCTTACTGAGGATACCAGAATGCAGATCCGTTTGGATGAGCCACTGGCTGCAAATGGTGAAACTGTTACCATAAAAATGGATTTTTCATTTGTTATCCCTATAAATGGTTCTGACCGGATGGGACATCTGACCACTAAAAACGGGGAAATTTTTGCTATTGCACAATGGTTTCCGAGAATGAGTGTTTACGATGATATTTTAGGCTGGAATACTTTACCTTACTGGGGTGCGGGAGAATTTTACTGTGAATACGGAGATGTGGATTTCTCAGTGACTGCTCCGGCCAGCCATATTGTTATGGGCTCCGGAGAGCTGTTGAACCCTCAGGAAGTGTTTACTGCGGATCAATTGACCCGTTGGAATGCAGCGAAGCTAAGTGATAAAACCGTTACTATTCGTTCTGAGGAAGAGGTAACAAACCCAAAATCACGACCGGCAAAAGAAACATTGACCTGGAAGTTTAAAATTAAAAACACCCGTGATGTAGCCTGGGCTTCGTCAAAAGCCTTTGTCCTGGATGCAGCCAGAATCAATCTTCCAAGTGGTAAAAAATCACTGGCTGTTTCTGCACATCCGGTGGAAAGCAACGGTAAGGATAGCTATGGCAGAGGGGTAGAGTATGTGAAATCTTCTATAGAGTATTATTCTAATAAATGGTTTGAATATCCTTACCCAATGGCGGTGAATGTAGCCAGTAATGTTGGTGGAATGGAATATCCCGGAATTGTTTTTTGTGGCTGGAAGGCAAAAAATGGAAGTGCGTGGGGGGTAATCGATCATGAGTTCGGGCATACCTGGTTTCCAATGATAGTTGGAAGTAACGAGCGTAAATTTGGCTGGATGGATGAAGGATTTAACACCTTTATTAATGGGCTGTCTAAATCTGCTTTTAATAACGGAGAATATAAGGCAAAACCTGAAAACATGCAGGGAGTTGCCAAATACTTAAGTAATGATGCGTTAGAGTATGTGATGTTAAGTCCGGATGCCATGAAAGAAGCCAATATTGGTGTAAACCTGTATTATAAACCTTCCTGGGGATTGAATGTGTTAAGAGATCAGGTATTAGGCGCAGATCGTTTCGATTATGCTTTTAAAAAATATATTGAAAACTGGGCGTACAAACACCCAAGCCCGTACGACTTTTTCCGTGCAATGGAGAATGGAGCCGGAGAGGATCTTTCCTGGTTTTGGAGGGGCTGGTTCCTGGAGAATTGGAAAACTGACCAGGCCATTACTGAGGTAAAAGAACTCAGCAAAGATGGAGTAAGAACAGGATATAATATTGTGATATCGAATTTGGAAAAAATGCCAATGCCGATCATTCTGGAGGTGAAAACAAAAGGAGGAAAGACAGAGGTAATTAAACTTCCAGTAGATATCTGGATGCGCAATACCAGCTGGACGGTAAATTACCCGACTACGGATGAAGTATTATCGGTAACTCTGGATCCGGACCGGGTTTTACCTGATAGTAACGCAGCAAATAACAGCTGGTCTAAATAATATAATTTTTCTATTGAAAAATCCCATTGTGAATATTCACAATGGGATTTTTTATTTATCCTGAGCGAGTATATCCATCTCATGTACCTGCAAATCAAAATAACTTGCAGAAGCCAGAAGATGATCAAATATATCGGCCATGATATATTCATAATCCACCCATTTAGTAGTACCAGTGAAGGCATAGATTTCCAGCGGCAATCCATTAGGAGTAGGTGCAAGTTGTCTGACCATCATCGTCATCTTTTTATGTAGTCCAGTGTGATTTGAAATGTAGTTGTCGATATACTTTCGGTATAGTCCGGCGTTTGTTAGATTTCTGCCATTGATCAGGAGGCTCTTATCCGCTGAAATGCGCTCGTTATGTTTATCGATGTCCTTTTGTCTGTGATCAATGTAGGAGGTTAACGACTGGATTCTTCTGAATTGTTCAACTTCCTCATAAGTTAGAAAACGAATGGTAGATTGTCTGATGAAGATTGCCCTTTTTATCCTTCGTCCTCCGGACTCACTCATTCCACGCCAGTTTTGAAAAGAATCGGAGATAAGGGAGTACGTCGGGATGGTGGTGATGGTCCTATCAAAATTCTGTACTTTAACTGTTGTCAGATTAATTTCTATAACATCACCATCAGCACCATATTTGGCCATTGTAATCCAATCCCCGATTCTTACAGTATCATTAGTGCTCACTTGTATGCTGGCAACGAATCCCATAATGGTATCTTTAAACATCAATAATAATACTGCGGAAACTGCACCCATTGCGGTAAAGAAGGTAACGGGAGATTTTCCGGTAAGGTTAGAGAAGATGATCACAGCACCTATAAAAAACAGGATGATCCTGATCACTTGCATGTAGCTTTCTATAGGCTTGGATTTGAAAGCAGATTTTTTTCTTAAAGAATCGGCCCCTGATCGGATCAAAGAGATGATCAGCCAAATAATGATAATGACCAGATATACCTCTGTTAGTTTGTTTAAGGGGGCAATCAGGCTGTGGAAAGAATAGAACACCGCGGGGATGGAATTTTTTACCAGGACAACAGCGGTGGTCAGCGCTACAAAATGAGAGAAACGGTTTTCCAGTAAATGATGAAAGAAATCAATTTTTGTACGTTTTGTAATGCGGATTAAGGTGATTCTTAACAGGCGTCTAAGAACATAATGCAGCAGATAAACGGTAATTATAAGTACCAGTAACAGCGCGAGAAGGTTGATGTAGTCGGCAATGCTATCAGGAACTCCCCATTTTATAAGAAGGTCATGTGTTTTCTTGCCGATGTTAATGAAATCAAAATTGTAATCTGTTGCGTTCATTTAGGATCATTTTAATGATTGCAACAGATTACAAAAAAATAATTGGAAAGACAATATTCTGATCTAAAAATATTAGTTTTTATAGGAGATTCGGTAAACCAGGTTAGCAAAATCATCTGATACCAGAATCGACCCATCCGGCAATTGAAGGATATCCACAGGACGTCCCCATGCTTTTCCACCTTTTAGCCAGCCCGTGGCAAAAGGCTCATAGCTCAGGACTTTATTGCCATCAAGCTTGACCAGCATCAGGCGATAGCCAGATGGTTCCTTGCGGTTCCATGATCCATGTTCAGGAATTAAGATCTGATTTTTATAGATCTTGGGAAACATATCACCAGTATAGAATTTCATGCCCAATGCGGCTACGTGTGCGCCGAGCTTTTGTTGTGGAGCGCTGAAATTTTTAGGGTCTTTCCCCTTTCCGAATTCAGGATCTAAGATGTCTCCTGCATGTACAAAAGGATAGCCAAAATGCATTCCGGCCTTTTCAGCACGGTTTAACTCATCTGCAGGAATGTCCTCGCCAAGCATGTCTCTTCCATTATCTGTAAACCATAATTCTTTGGTCAGGGGATTCCAGTCGAAACCAACAGAGTTCCGTACCCCGTTGGCAAAAACCTCAAGAGCTGTTCCGTCCGGGTTCATGCGGAGTATGGAGGCATATCTGTTGTCTTTATCCGTATTGTCACAGATATTGCAGGGTGCTCCGATTGGAAAGTAAAGCTTTCCATCGGGCCCAAAACCCAGGTATTTCCAGCCATGGTGGGTCTCTTTAGGAAGCTTATCATATACCAATACCGGTTTTGGAGGATTGGAAAGATGATCTTCTATCTGATCAAAGCGCCATATCCTGCTAACCTCAGCTACATATAAACTGCCATCTTTGAAGGCGATTCCATTTGGCATATCTTTCAATCCTTGCGCAATGATATAGGTTTTTTCCGCTACCCCATCCTTATCTTCATCTACTAAAGCATAGACCTTGTTGCCATCCCGATTACCAACAAACACGGTTCCGTTGCTACCTAATGCCATAGAACGGGCATTGTCTACCTTGCTATAAACAGCTATATGGAAGCCCTCTGGTAATTTGATATCCTTAAGTCTGGGTTCTTCGGATTTTTCCATAGGTCGGTTACAGGTTACTGCCATTAATGGAATGCAAAAAAGCATTGTTAAGATAGGGGGTAGACTTTTCATGACTGTAGGAGTTTTGATACTGAGTGATAACCCGTTAATTGTAATAATTGTTTGATTCGGAAGAAGACTTGTTATTAACGGGCTTTGAAGAAACTCTCTTTAAGCTTTTCCGGATCAATCGTTGCTTCCGTGGCATCAAGACGGATCAACCAGCCTTTTTGTTTTAGTAAGGCGATGTCCTCTTTGGCCACAGAAAGATCTTTTCCTTTGATGCGCTCATGGTAAATAATGGCCTCTTTAGGTTCTACATTTGCAGGAGTGTGAAATAAGATCTCGAGTTTGAATTTCGGCCAGATCTGGATATCCCCAAGCTGTGCAGAGTAGATCTTTTTCGTTGAATTTGCAGGTACGATCGCTGCAAATTCCCCTTTGTAGTGATCTCCTTTTTCTGTGGTCAGGCTGGCCAGTAGCTGAAATGAACTTTCATTAACTAAATGAAAATGCGCAACTGAACTGCTGTGCTGATCGGTAATCAGTGCCAAATAAATCCCTTCTTTTATAAATTGGGTTTCAGGTATGACGATTGTCTGACGGTTCGAAACAATATCATTGTCTGGAATTTCACCATGAACGAGGGTGACTTTCCTGGCTTGAACAGGAATTTCAAAATCATTGGAATCGGTTACCCCTATGGTGTCTTTATCTATGATTCTGGTAATGTATCCTTC
This sequence comes from Pedobacter steynii, assembly GCF_001721645.1. NCBI lineage: Bacteria > Pseudomonadati > Bacteroidota > Sphingobacteriia > Sphingobacteriales > Sphingobacteriaceae > Pedobacter > Pedobacter steynii. Next base: position 3,025,007 of record NZ_CP017141.1, read on the forward strand.
TATGTTTTCGTCTACAAAACGAACAAAATCTCCTAATTTGAATTGCATCTGTTATGGATTAAATAAAACTGAATAGAACAAATTTAATCATTAGAGCCGGAAATTCTTCTTAATTTTGCAGTATGATGGGAGCAGAACAACCAAATAATCCATTACATGGTAAAACACTGGAGTTTATTGTTAAACAGCTGGTATGGCATTATGGATGGCCGGAATTGGGACTATTGGTTCGCATTGATTGTTTTCAGAACAATCCAAGTCTGAAGTCAAGTTTGAAATTTCTGCGTAAAACGGATTGGGCGAGGAAAAAAGTGGAAAAACTTTATCTGAATACATTTCACTAAAAATAATTTTCATTTATAAATGTCATAAAATGAACTATGGTCCTGATTTCTGGATGGACCGCAAGGTTTATATCCATAAAACGGAAGCGGATTATTTAGGCTTCGGAATTATTTTAACCCCATAAGATCTTAATTTTACCTGTTTTTCACTGACATAGCTTTACCTTGATGATGAGTTGACTTTGTCCTGTTTCCGCTGAATTATTTTTATGTTAACCCCTTGATTTATAAAATGTATTGTCTTACCTTTGCAGTCCCTTATTATAGGGGTAAAGTTTTTAAACATTAATAGAAAACAAAAAAAGAACAATGCCAACCATTCAACAATTAGTTAGAAAAGGTAGAGTAGCACTGGAGTTCAAGAGTAAGTCTCCGGCGTTGGACAGCTGTCCACAGCGAAGAGGTGTATGTACGCGTGTATATACCACTACCCCTAAAAAACCAAACTCAGCAATGCGTAAAGTTGCCCGTGTACGTTTAACCAATGGTAAAGAGGTGAATGCCTATATTCCAGGTGAAGGTCACAATTTACAGGAGCACTCCATTGTATTGATCCGTGGTGGTCGTGTTAAAGATTTGCCAGGTGTACGTTATCACATCATCCGTGGAGCATTAGATACTTCAGGAGTTGCTGGTCGTAACCAACGTCGTTCAAAATATGGTACTAAACGTCCTAAGCCAGGACAAGTAGCTGCGGCACCAACAAAAGGTAAAAAGAAATAATTAGGAGGAAAAACAAATGAGAAAGTCAAAACCAAAAAAGAGAATTATCCTTCCTGATCCAAAATTTAACGATGTTCAGGTGACAAGGTTCGTAAACAATATGATGTATGATGGAAAAAAATCCATCGCATATGATATTTTTTATGATGCTGTAGAACTAGCTGAGAAAAAAGCTGGTGAGAACGGATTAGAAGTATGGAAACGTGCTTTAACAAATGTAATGCCTGCTGTTGAGGTTAAATCTCGTCGTGTAGGTGGTGCAAATTTCCAGGTACCTACAGAGGTAAGACCTGACCGTAAAATTGCTTTAGGCATGAAATGGTTAATTTCTTACGCTCGTAAACGTGGAGAAAAAACAATGAAGGAGAAATTAGCAGGTGAAATCGTTTCAGCAGCTAAAGGTGAAGGTGCAGCAGTGAAGAAAAAAGAAGATACGCATAAAATGGCTGAGGCTAACAAAGCGTTCTCTCATTTCCGTTTCTAATTATACAGAATCATAAAATGTCAAGAGATTTAAAATTTACAAGAAATATTGGAATCGCGGCTCACATTGATGCGGGTAAAACCACAACAACTGAGCGTATCCTTTATTACGCCGGAGTAAATCACAAAATTGGTGAGGTACACGAAGGTGCGTCTACGATGGACTGGATGGTACAAGAAGCGGAACGTGGGATAACCATCACCTCTGCTGCAACAACCGTTTTCTGGCCTTACCGTGGTAACAAATATCAGGTAAACGTTATTGATACTCCTGGACACGTGGATTTTACCGTAGAGGTAAACCGTTCACTTCGTGTTTTGGATGGATTGGTATTCTTATTTTCAGCTGTTGATGGTGTTGAGCCTCAATCTGAAACTAACTGGCGTTTAGCTAACAACTATGCAGTTCCACGTATCGGTTTCGTTAACAAAATGGACCGTTCAGGAGCTGACTTCTTAAAAGTTGTTAAACAAGTAAGAGACATGCTGGGTAGCCATGCAGTTCCTTTGCAGTTACCAATTGGTGCAGAAGATAGCTTTACTGGCGTTGTTGATTTGATCAATAACCGTGGTATCGTTTGGAATGAGCATGATAAAGGAATGACCTTTACTGAAGTTCCAATTCCTGCTGACATGGAGGCTGAAGTTGCAGAATGGAGAGAGAATTTATTAGAAGCTGTAGCTGACTACGATGAGTCATTAATGGAGAAATTCTTTGATGATCCTAACTCAATCACTGAGCGTGAGATTCTTGATGCATTGCGTAAAGCAACTTTAGATGCGAAAATCGTTCCTATGGTTTGCGGTTCATCTTTCAAAAATAAAGGTGTTCAAACCATGTTGGATTTGGTTATGGAATTATTGCCTTCACCAATGGATGTGGACGGTATCACTGGTACTAACCCTGATACTGGTGCTGAAGTAACTCGTCAACCAGATGTAAATGAGCCGTTTGCAGCTTTAGCGTTTAAAATTGCAACCGATCCTTTCGTAGGTCGTTTGTGCTTTATCCGTGTTTACTCAGGTAACTTAGAAGCTGGTTCATACGTATATAATGCACGTTCTGAAAACAAAGAGCGTATTTCCCGTATCTTCCAAATGCATGCTAACAAGCAAAATCCAATTCCTAATGTAGGTGCTGGTGATATTGCTGCGGTAGTAGGATTTAAAGATATCAAAACAGGTGATACACTTTGTGATGAGAAACACCCAATCATTCTGGAATCTATGGATTTCCCTGAGCCGGTTATCGGTTTAGCTATTGAGCCTAAAACTCAAGCTGATATTGATAAATTAGGTATGGGATTATCTAAACTAGCTGAAGAAGATCCTACATTTAGAGTTCAAACTGACGAGGAAACTGGTCAGACTGTAATCTCTGGTATGGGTGAGCTTCACTTAGATATCTTAATTGACCGCTTAAGACGTGAGTTTAAAGTTGAGGTTAATCAAGGTGCGCCGCAAGTTGCTTATAAAGAGGCAATTCACGGATCGGTTCAACATCGTGAGACTTATAAAAAACAATCAGGTGGTCGTGGTAAATTCGCAGATATCCAGGTTGTTATTTCTCCAATCGATGCTGATTTTGAAAAAGGTGGTTTACAATTTGTAAATGAAATTACAGGTGGTTCAATCCCTCGTGAGTTTATCCCTTCTGTAGAGAAAGGATTTGCAGCATCTATGGCTAATGGAGTATTGGCTGGATACCCACTTCCGGACATGAAAGTTCGCTTAATTGATGGTTCATTCCACGCAGTCGATTCAGATGCTTTGTCATTCGAACTTGCTGCTAAAATGGCTTATCGTGAAGCATTACCAAAATGTAACCCTGTATTGATGGAGCCAATCATGAAAATCGAGATCTTAACCCCTGAAGAAAACATGGGTGATGTAATCGGTGACATGAACCGTCGTCGTGGTCAGCTTTTAGGTATGGATACACGTAATGGATCTCAGGTAATTAAAGCTACTGTGCCTCTTTCTGAAATGTTTGGTTATGTAACTCAGTTACGTACCATCACTTCTGGTCGTGCAACTTCAACTATGGAGTTTGATCACTACGAGCCAGCACCAAGAAACGTACAGGATGAAGTAGTTGCTAAATCAAAAGGCAGAATTAAATCCGCAGAATAATAATAAATCGGCGGCCGGTTATTAATAGCTCTAACCGGCTGCCATAATACATAAATAAGATGAGCCAAAGAATCAGAATCAAATTAAAATCTTACGATTACAACTTGGTAGATAAATCTGCTGAGAAAATCGTTAAGACTGTTAAACCTACGGGTGCAGTAGTTAGCGGACCAATTCCGTTGCCTACAGAAAAGAAAATCTTCACTGTTTTACGTTCACCACACGTGAATAAAAAAGCACGTGAGCAGTTTCAGTTATGTGCTTACAAACGTTTGTTAGATATTTATAGCTCTAACTCTAAAACAGTTGATGCTTTAATGAAACTTGAATTACCTAGCGGTGTTGAAGTTGAAATCAAAGTTTAACTATATAGACGGTTAACATAAAAAAGCCTTCCTGATTATTCAGGAAGGCTTTTTTATGTAATAAGAGGTCTGTTTATCTACCTCTATTTTTTAATTCATCAAGTTTATTGCGTTCATCCTGCAACTCTCTGGCCAACTTCTTTTCCTTGTCATTGGCCTTCATTTTATAACTTTGGTATTCCTGGGAAATCTCTTCATATAAAGAACTTCTGTAGTTGGCTTCATGAATATGTTTAGCTGATCTGAGGATCACAATTGCTAACGCTGCTGCCAGTACCAGGATCAGGCTCCATACAATTACATTGTAATTGCTCTTCGTAAAAGAAATGCCAAGAAAGCTGATCTCATTTAATTTAGCATTAGATGTGGCTAAAGAGCTTTCTGTTCCGGAAATTTGTCCTTTTAATGTGGCAATGGTTTTTTCTTGTTCGGCAAGTTTTGACTTTACAGTGCTCAGTTGCCTGCGGTTGGTGTTTAGTGAATCTGCTACACTTTTCCAAAGTCCGGCAAGTCTGCTTGGATTAATCAGCTTGTAGCCATTAATGGTTTTCGATTTTGAAAGCATGAATTCGTATTGGCCCCGAAGACCAGGGGCAGCTTTCGCACTGTCTGCTGGAATTTGTGATTGTGCGTTTAGATTTAATAGGAGAACGGCTATGATTGCGAATATCAGTTTTTTCATAAAGTGCTGTTTTTTAATAGGATATTTCTGTTTTTAAAGGTAATTAATCTGAGTTTTGTGGTGTTTGAAGGCTCATGATGGCGGCATGATATTTAATTTAACATTCATATTGTAATTTTATTGTGTTCAGGTTATAGATAGTATATTTGCGGCAATGTCGGTATTACTATTCACAATTATAGTTTTAGCAGGAGCTTTTTTAGCTGGATTGGTTGGTTCGCTGACTGGTTTAGGGGGTGGGGTAATTATCATTCCATTGCTTACACTGGTACTTGGCGTGGATATTCATTACGCCATCGGCGCTTCTATTGTGTCTGTAATTGCGACTTCTTCAGGTTCGGCCGCCGCCTATGTAAAAGAAGGAATTACGAATATCAGGATCGGAATGTTCCTTGAGATGGCGACAACAATCAGTGCGATTATCGGTGCTGTAGTGACGGTATATCTTGATCCGAGCTATATTGCTGTTATTTTTGGTTTAATCCTCTTGTTTTCGGCTGCAATGATGATCGTAAAGAAACTAGACCGTTCCGATAATGATACTTCGGGAAAACTTGCAATGTTTTTTAAGCTAAATGGGACTTATCCCACGGAAGAGGGAGTGAAAAAGTATGCAGTCCACCGCGTACTTGGCGGATTTATCATGATGTTTTTTGCAGGCATTATTTCGGGTTTGCTGGGGATTGGATCAGGGGCATTGAAGGTAATTGCAATGGATAATATCATGAGAATTCCCTTTAAAGTTTCTACTACTACCAGTAATTTTATGATGGGGGTTACGGCTGCTGCAAGTGCAATAGTATACCTTCACCGCGGACAAATAGACCCGGGGATTGCGATGCCCGTAACTATAGGAGTGCTTTGTGGGGCTACTTTAGGATCAAAGATTCTGGTGAAAACCAAAACGGATAAATTGAAAGTAGTATTTGCGGCGGTCGTTACCTTTCTTGCGCTGCAAATGATTTATAATGGCTTATCAGGTAAATTATGAGTTCAGATAAGAGAAATTTCTTTGCAGACCGCGACATTCAGGTCATTCTGGGTACCTTGTTAAGGGTAGGGGTTATTGCATCTATGTCTGTGGTGATGATCGGAGGATTGCTTTATTTGTTCTCAGACCATGCGGTACTGATTGATTACCGTAATTTTAATCCAGATAAGTCTGGATTCTCTTCTATCCCTGCTATTCTAATCGGATTAAAAGATCTGGATTCAAAAGCGATCATTCAATTTGGTACATTGCTGTTGATTTTTACCCCCGTAGCCAGGGTTGTTTTTTCTATATTTAGTTTCCTTATTGAGCGTGATTACTTGTACGTTTTGATTGGTTTGTTCGTTTTATCTATAATCTTGTATAGCCTGAGTGACAAGTTAGTCGGATAAAAAGTTACTTATCTGAGTCCATTCCCCTTCGCGGAAAAAAATAGCGTTTATTTGAAAAAATAATTAGCTAACTATTTGAAAATTAAGATTTCTTTCGTATTTTTGCCGTCCCTTAAAGGGAATTGTATCCACCTTGAACGAAGCCCTACTGCTTCGATGGGTGTTAATTTAAAAAAAGAAAATGTCAGGTATTATTGGAAAAAAAGTAGGAATGACCAGCATTTTCGACGCCGATGGAAAGAACATTCCATGTACGGTGATCGAAGCTGGGCCTTGTGTAGTAACACAGGTAAAGACCGCAGAGAAAGACGGTTACGTTTCAGTTCAGTTAGGTTTCGACGAAGCCAAAGAGAAGAACACTACCCAGCCTCTTAAAGGCCACTTTGCGAAAGCAAACACTACCCCAAAACGTAAATTGGTTGAATTTGAACCGTTCGAAGAATCGTTGAACTTAGGTGATACGGTAACGGTAAATATCTTCAGCGAAGGTGATTTTGTGGATGTTGTAGGTACTTCAAAAGGTAAAGGTTTCCAGGGTGTTGTAAAACGTCATGGTTTCGGTGGTGTTGGTGGACAAACTCACGGACAGCATAACAGAATGCGTGCGCCAGGTTCATTAGGTGCTGCATCTTATCCTGCACGTGTATTTAAAGGTATGCGTATGGCGGGTAGAATGGGTGGTGACAGAGTGAAAATTCAAAACTTACAAGTTTTGAAAGTTTATGCTGATCAAAACCTTGTTGTAGTTAGTGGTTCCATTCCAGGAGCTAAGGGTTCTTACGTAATCTTAGATAAGTAAGCAGATGGAAGTTAAAGTATTAAACATTTCAGGAAAAGAGACAGGTGCCAAGGTGCAACTTCCTGAGTCAGTATTTGGCATTACGCCTGTTGACCACGCGATCTATTTAGATGTTAAACAGTATTTGGCTAATCAACGTCAAGGTACTCATAAGTCTAAACAACGTAACGAAATCGCTGGTTCAACCCGTAAACTATACAAACAAAAAGGTACTGGTGGTGCTCGTGCCGGAAGTATTAAATCTCCATTGTTCAATGGTGGTGGTCGCGTGTTTGGTCCTCAGCCACGTGATTATAGTTTCAAATTGAATAAAAAATTAAAGCAACTAGCTCGTAAATCAGCATTGACTTACAAAGCTCAGGATAACAACGTTGTTGTTTTAGAAGACTTTAGTTTTGATTCAATCAAAACTAAAAACTACATCAATTTAGTTAGCGCTTTAAATTTAGCTGGCGAAAAGACATTGTTGGTTTTACCTTCACAAAATAACAATATCTATTTATCAAGCAGAAACATCCAGAAAGCGAAAGTGATTACTGCAGATCAGTTGAATACATATGATGTATTAAACTGTGGCAAGCTTTTGTTTACTGCTGATTCTCTTAAAACATTGGAGGAGGCATTTGCCAAGTAATATGGAATTTTTAAAGAAACCAATATTAACAGAAAAAGCTTCTGCATTAACAGAAAAGTCTAACCGCTTTACTTTTAGAGTAGAACACAAAGCAAATAAATTGCAGATTAAGCAAGCCATAGAGAAAATGTACAACGTTAACATTTTAGCCATTAATACAATGGTTGTAAATGGTAAAATGAAGTCCAGAAACACTAAAGGTGGTTTAGTTACGGGTCGTAGCCCAAAATACAAGAAAGCGATTGTTACACTGGCAGCAGGCGAGACAATTGATTATTACGCGAATATTTAATAAGAATTGAATAATTTATAACTATGGGCTTAAGAAAATTTAAACCAGTCACTCCGGGAACCCGCTTTAGAGTAGGTGCCAGCTTTACGGAGATTACAGCAACCAAGCCCGAAAAATCATTGGTTGTATCTTCTAAAAAATCGGGAGGACGTAACAATACAGGAAAGATGACTATGCGCTACATGGGTGGTGGTCACAAAAAATCTTACCGTTTAATTGACTTTAAACGTGATAAGTTTGATATTCCTGCAACAGTAGCTACTGTTGAGTACGATCCAAACCGTACTGCTCGTATTGCACTATTGCATTACGTAGATGGTGAGAAGCGTTACATTATTGCACCGGAAGGATTGCAAGTAGGACAAACAGTAGTTTCGGGTGATACAGCTACTCCAGAAGTAGGAAATACATTGAAATTAGCTAACATTCCATTGGGTTCAATTGTACATAACATTGAAATCCAACCAGGACGTGGAGCACAAATGGCACGTAGTGCTGGTGCTTATGCTCAATTGGCAGCACGTGACGGAAAGTATGCAACTGTTAAAATGCCTTCAGGTGAAGTAAGATCTATCTTAGTTACTTGTTTAGCAACTATCGGTGCAGTTTCTAACTCGGATCATGCAAATGAAGTATTAGGTAAAGCAGGTCGTAAACGTTGGTTAGGACGTCGTCCTAGAACGCGTCCGGTAGCGATGAACCCAGTCGATCACCCAATGGGTGGTGGTGAGGGTCGCTCATCAGGAGGTCAGCCTCGCTCAAGAAACGGTATGTATGCTAAAGGATACAAAACCCGTTCACTTAAAAAATACTCAAATCGTTTCATCATAGAGAAAAGGAAGAAATAATGGCTCGTTCGATAAAAAAAGGACCTTATATTGACCATAACGTAGAGAAGAAAGTAGTATCTATGAATGATTCAGGCAAAAGGTCTGTAATTAAAACTTGGTCTCGCAGATCAATGATTTCACCAGATTTTGTGGGTCATACATTTGCAGTGCATAACGGTAATAAATTTATACCGGTATACGTAACAGAAAACATGGTTGGTCACAAGCTGGGAGAGTTTGCTCCAACCAGAACATTTAGGGGTCACTCTGAAAAGAAAAAATAATTAAGAGATGGAAGCAGTAGCGAAATTAAACAATTGTCCAACCTCACCACGTAAAATGCGTTTGGTTGTAGATCTTATCAGAGGTGAGCGTGTTGAGAAAGCTTTACATATTTTAAAGTTTACCAATAAAGATGCGGCAATAAGAGTTGAGAAACTATTATTATCAGCGATCAAAAACTGGGAAACTAAAAATGAAGGTTCTCGCCCTGAAGAAAACCAGTTATACGTGAAAACGATAATGGTAGGCGGTGGTCGTCAATTAAAAAGACTTAGACCAGCACCTCAAGGACGTGGTTACAGAATCCGTAAGCGTTCAAACCATGTAACTTTGGTAGTAGATAGTAAAAACGTTGAAACTCAAACTAATTAACAGAAATGGGACAAAAAGCACATCCAATAGGAAACAGGTTAGGGATCATCAAAGGTTGGGATTCTAACTGGTTCGGTGGCAACAACTATGCTGATAAATTAGTTGAGGACGAAAAAATAAGAAAATACCTTTCTGCACGTATCGCAAAAGGCGGTGTAGCTAAAGTGGTAATCGAACGTACGTTAAAACGTATTACGGTAACTATCCACACAGCTCGTCCGGGTATTGTGATCGGTAAAGCAGGAGCTGAGGTGGATAAGATCAAAGAAGAGTTGAAGAAATTGACTAAAAAGGAAATTCAAATCAACATTTTTGAGATCAAACGTCCTGAGCTTGATGCACAATTAGTTGCAGAAGGTGTTGCAAAACAATTAGAAGCAAGGATCTCATTCCGTAGAGCAATGAAATCTACTATTGCATCAACAATGCGTATGGGTGCTGAAGGTATCAAAATTATGACCTCTGGTCGTTTAGGTGGTGCTGAGATGGCTCGTAGCGAACAGTATAAAGAAGGAAGAATTCCTTTGCATACTTTCCGTGCTGACATTGACTATGCTTTAGCAGAAGCTTTAACTACTTATGGTAAAATAGGTGTTAAAGTATGGATCTGTAAAGGTGAAGTTTACGGTAAACGTGATCTTTCTCCAAACATCGGTGCTGTGAGCAATGCTCCAGGTAAAGGTGGCAGACCAGAAGGTGCTTTCGGTGGTGGAAGAGACAGAGATAACCGTGGCGGTGGCGACAGAAGAAACGACAATAAAGGTCGTGGCGGAAGAGGTCCAGGTCAAGGCGGTCCTGGTGCAGGAAGAGATAATAGAGGCGGAAATACTCCTAATAGAGGTCCTCGTAAATAATTAGTTAACAGATCGTTTAACGATAATATTAGAATAAGATGTTACAGCCAAAAAGAACGAAGTTCAGAAAGATGCAAAAAGGCAGAATGAAAGGTTTAGCAACTCGTGGTGCTGAATTATCATTCGGGTCTTTCGGGATCAAATCTTTAGAGTCGACTTGGATTACAAGTCGTCAGATAGAGGCAGCCCGTATTGCGGTAACTCGTTTCATGAAACGTGAAGGCCAGGTGTGGATTAGAATATTCCCGGACAAACCGGTAACTAAGAAACCAGCTGAGGTACGTATGGGTAAAGGTAAGGGTGCTCCAGAATACTGGGTTGCCGTTGTTAGACCCGGACGTATTATTTTTGAAGCCGAAGGTGTTCCTTTAGAAATTGCTAAAGAAGCAATGAGATTAGCGGCCCAAAAATTGCCGATCCAAACAAAATTTGTAGTACGTAGAGATTACGTAGAAGCATAAAAAAGCTCTTGGGTTGAATGTTGTAAGTAACTTGTTATTATAACCGCTAGACCCAAGGCATAAAAATTAATAAAATGAAGAACTCAGAAATCACAGGGCTTTCACAAGAAGAACTAGTAGCCAGGATTGCAGAAGAAACTGAAAACTTAGTAAAGTTAAGATTTGCACATACAATTTCGGCTATTGAGAATCCTACCCGTATCAAAAAGGTAAGAAGGGATATTGCCCGATTAAACACTGAAGTGACTAAGCGTAAAGCTCAGTCTGCTACTGAAACTAAATAACTTTAGAGTCGAAATGGAAAGACAATTAAGAAAAACAAGAACCGGGTTGGTGGTAAGCAACAAAATGGATAAATCTATTGTTGTAGCGGTAGAACGTAAAGTGAAACACCCGATCTATGGTAAGTTTGTTAAGAAAACTACCAAATTTATGGCTCATGACGAGAAAAACGATTGCGGTATTGGTGATACAGTACTGATCATGGAGACTCGTCCGCTGAGTAAAAACAAGAACTGGAGATTAGTTGAAATTTTAGAAAGGGCTAAATAAGATGGTACAACAGGAATCAAGATTAAACGTAGCCGACAATAGCGGCGCAAAAGAAGTATTGGTTATCCGTGTACTTGGTGGTACTGGAAAAAGATATGCTTCTATTGGTGACAAAATCGTTGTTACCGTTAAAAGTGCACTACCTTCCGGAAACATCAAAAAAGGAACCGTTTCTAAAGCAGTGGTTGTAAGAACAAGAAAAGAAATCAGACGTAAAGATGGTTCTTACATTCGTTTCGACGACAATGCAGCAGTATTATTAAATGCACAAGATGAGCCGCGTGGTACACGTATTTTCGGCCCGGTAGCAAGAGAACTGCGTGAAAAACAATTCATGAAAATTGTATCATTAGCACCGGAGGTATTATAAAATGAAAAATAAAGTAACTACACCAAAGATAAAAATCCGTAAAGGAGATTTAGTTAAGGTAATCGCTGGCGATTCAAAAGGCCAACAAGGTACAGTGCTTTCTGTATTAATTTCAAAAAGCAGAATCCTTGTAGAAGGTGTTAACCTTGTATCAAAACATACAAAACCAAATGCTGCTACTCCAAACGGAGGTATCATTAAAAAAGAGGCTGCTCTTCATATTTCTAACGTAGCATTAGTTGATCCTAAAACAGGTGCAACTACTCGCGTTGGCAGAAAGCTAAATGCTGATGGGAAATTAGTTAGGGTTAGTAAAAAATCAGGAGAGGAGATCAAATAATGACTTACGTACCAAGATTAAAAAGTAAATATAAAGAGGAAATTGTAACTGCACTTAAAGATAAGTTCAATTACAAAAGCGTAATGCAGGTTCCTAAGTTAGAGAAAATCTCTATCAACCAGGGTGTTGGACGTTTCTCTGTAACTGACAAAAAAATTATGGACAGCTCTATTTTAGAGATGACTACAATTACTGGTCAGCAAGCAGTTGGAGCAAAATCTAAAAAAGATATCTCAAACTTTAAATTACGTAAAGGTATGCCGGTTGGTGTACGTGTAACTTTGCGTGATAATAACATGTATGAGTTTTTAGATCGTTTAATTTCCGTAGCTTTACCTCGTATCCGTGATTTCAAAGGTATCAATGATAAAGGTTTTGATGGAAAAGGTAACTACACATTAGGTGTTACTGAGCAAATCATCTTCCCTGAGATCAACATCGACAAAATCAGCAAGATTTTAGGTATGGATATTACGTTTGTAACCAGCGCTACTACTGATGTTGAAGCATTGGAATTATTAAAACAATTTGGATTACCATTTAAAAACCAAAATAACACAAATTCATAATGGCAAAAGAAGGTGTAAAAGCTCGCGAAATTAAGCGCCAAAAACTGGTAGCTAAATATGCTGATAAACGTGCAGAACTTAAAGCTGCCGGTGATTATGAAGGATTAGATAAGTTACCAAAAAACTCATCTGCAGTACGTTTACACAATCGTTGTAAATTAACTGGACGTCCTCGTGGTTACATGCGTACTTTCGGTATATCAAGGGTATTGTTCCGTGATATGGCTTTAGCAGGTAAAATCCCTGGAGTAAGAAAAGCAAGCTGGTAAAACAGCTTTCTTTATGCCAAGGGATTTTCCCGAGGCTGGAAACAAAAAATTAACCGATGGCAGGTCGTCCCGAATACGATAGGAAGGAAACCACCGTCACAATTATATAAAAATGAATACAGATCCAATAGCAGATTATCTTACAAGAGTAAGAAATGCCATCAAGGCAAATCATAGAATTGTAGAAATTCCTGCATCAAACCTTAAAAAAGAAATCACTAAAGTTCTTTTTGACAAAGGTTACATTGCTAATTACAAGTTTGAGGACACTACGGCTCAAGGAACAATCAAAATCGCTTTGAAATACAATGCGATCACTAAGATCCCTGCAATCCGTACATTGACCCGTATCAGCAAACCAGGTTTAAGGCAATATGCCGGCGTAGAAAATATGCCAAGAGTATTAAACGGTTTAGGTATCGCAATCTTGTCTACATCTAAAGGTGTGATGACAGATAAAGAAGCAGCCAAACTAAACATTGGTGGCGAAGTTTTGTGTCACGTTTATTAATTAAAGGAGGATAGCAAAATGTCAAGAATAGGAAAAGCCCCAATTAATGTACCTGCAGGTGTAACGATTACAGTAGCTAAAGATAACTTGGTGACTGTTAAAGGACCTAAAGGAGAATTGACTCAAGCAGTTGATTCTGATATCACTGTAAGTCAGGAAGACGGAGTACTTACTGTATCCCGTCCCTCAGAGCAGAAAAGACACAAAGCATTGCACGGATTATACCGTTCATTGTTAAACAATATGGTTGTTGGTGTAACAGAAGGATATAAAATTTCTCAGGAATTAGTAGGTGTTGGTTACCGTGCTACAAACACAGGAAACACATTAGACTTAGTTCTGGGTTATTCTCACCACTATGTATTCCAATTACCGGAAGAAATTAAAGTAACAACAACATCTGAAAAAGGTCAGACTCCTAAAATCATTTTAGAAAGTATTGACAAACAATTGATCGGACAAGTAGCAGCGAAAATCCGCTCGTTACGTACTCCTGAGCCATATAAAGGTAAAGGTATCAAGTTTGTAGGTGAAGTGTTAAGAAGAAAAGCAGGTAAATCAGCTTCTAAAAAATAATCAAAATGGCAGGAAAAAAATTATCTCGTAGAGATCGTATAAAAAAAGGAATCAGAAAAAGATTAACAGGTTCTGAAAGCCGTCCACGTCTATCGGTATATAGAAGCAATAAAGGAATTTATGCTCAAATCATTAACGACGTAACCGGTAATACAATTGTATCAGCTTCGTCTTTATCAAAAGACTTTTCTGGAACTGGAAACAAATCTGAACAATCAGTAGCTGTAGGTAAATTAGTAGCTGAAAAAGCGATCGCAGCTGGTGTTAAAGAAGTAGTTTTCGATAGAAATGGCTATTTGTACCATGGACGTGTTAAATCGTTGGCAGAAGGTGCTCGCGAAGCTGGTTTAGTATTTTAATCTGAAAATAGGATAAGAATGTCAACTATCAATATAAAAAGAGTTAAGACTAGCGAGATCGAATTAAAAGATCGTTTAGTTAGCATACAACGTGTTGCCAAAGTAACTAAAGGTGGACGTACTTTCAGCTTCTCAGCCATCGTGGTTGTGGGAGATGAAAACGGAATCGTAGGTTACGGTTTAGGTAAAGCAAAAGAGGTAACTGAAGCAATTGCTAAAGGTATCGATGATGCTAAAAAGAACTTGGTAAAAGTTCCTCTGTTAAACGGTACTGTTCCTCATGAGCAAATCGGTAAATTCTCTGGTGGTTTTGTATTAATCAAACCAGCAGCAGTAGGTACAGGTGTTATTGCAGGTGGTGCAATGCGTGCAGTATTAGAGAGTGCCGGAGTACATAACGTATTGGCAAAGTCTAAAGGTTCATCAAATCCTCACAACGTGGTAAAAGCAACTGTTGATGCTTTAACTAAAATGCGCGATGCTTATACTGTCGCTCAGCAACGTGGTGTCGATTTAAATAAAGTTTTTAACGGATAATATTATGGCTAAGATCAAAATAACCCAGGTAAAAAGCATTATCGATAGAAGCGAACGCCAAAAAAGAACGATGAAAGCATTAGGTTTAACTAAAATGAACCAAAGTGTAGAAGTGGAAGCTAACGCTGCCATCATCGGAATGGTGAGAAAAGTGAATCACTTAGTTGCTATAGAGAGTATATAAATTTTTAAAGGTTGTAAATGTAGTTTATATAATTACATTTGCAACCTTTAAATATGTTTAATCGTTGCCCTGATTAGTGAAAGCGAAGGGCAGCACAAGTTTCAAAAAATGAACTTAAGTAATCTAAAACCTGCATCAGGTTCTACAAAAAACAGTAAGAGAATTGGTCGTGGTACCGGTTCGGGACGCGGTGGTACATCTACACGTGGACACAAAGGTGCTGGATCTCGTTCAGGTCATAAAACCAAAATTGGTTTTGAGGGTGGACAGATGCCATTACAACGTCGTGTACCTAAGGTAGGTTTCAAACCTATTAACCGTGTTGAATATGTAAGCGTTAACTTAGACGTATTACAAGGATTAGCAGAGAAATTTAGCTTAACTACAATTGATTTTGCTACATTGCAGGATCATGGTTTAGCTCATAAAAATGACCTTGTTAAAATTCTTGGTCGTGGTGAAGTTAAAACTAAGTTAGAAGTTAAAGCACATGCTTTTTCTGCAACCGCACAAAAAGCTATTGAGGCTGTTGGAGGCTCAATCGAAAAATTGTAATTAATGAAGAAGCTGTTTACTACTTTAAGTAATATTTGGAAAATTCAAGAATTGAAAGAGCGTATTGTATTTACGCTCATGATTCTTTTGGTTTATAGGTTTGTATCTCATGTGGTTCTTCCAGGTGTTGATGCAACTCTTTTAGGCAATAATGAGAAGTCTGGACTTTTGGGTCTCTTGGATATGTTTGCCGGAGGTTCGTTTTCACGGGTATCTATCCTTGCCTTGGGTGTTATGCCTTATATTTCTGCCTCAATTGTAGTTCAGCTATTAGGTATTGCTGTTCCTTCCTTCCAGAAAATGCAAAAGGAGGGTGAAAGTGGCAGGAAGAAACTAAATCAAATTACGCGTTACCTGACGGTAGCCATTACAGCTGTTCAGGCTGTAGGTTATGTTAAAACACAGGTTCCAGCAGAAGCAATCGTTATTGATCATGCTTTGTTTTATGTAATGGCAACATTCGTGTTGGCAGCAGGAACATTGTTTGTGATGTGGTTAGGTGAGAAAATCACCGATAAAGGTATTGGAAATGGTATTTCACTAATCATTATGGTTGGTATTATCGCCAGATTGCCAATCGCTTTATATCAGGAGGTTACTTCAAGATTTGTTGGCGCAGGCTTAATAGCCCTTGTTGTGGAAATCGTAGCCTTATTTGCAGTAGTGATGTTTACCATCATGATTGTTCAGGGTGTACGTAAAGTACCTGTTCAATATGCGAAAAGGATTGTGGGTAACAGACAATTTGGTGGGGTAAGACAGTACATTCCTTTAAAAGTGAATGCTGCCGGTGTAATGCCAATCATCTTTGCTCAGGCATTGATGTTTATCCCTGGATTTATTCCTCAGTTCTTCCCTTCATTGCAGAATACCTGGTTGGTTCAGTTCAGTGACTATACTTCATTAGCGTATAGCTTAACTTTTGGCTTTTTAATCATTGCGTTTACATTCTTTTATACTGCAATTACCGTTAACCCTACTCAAATGTCGGACGACATGAAGAAGAATGGTGGTTTCATTCCTGGTATCAAACCAGGTCTTGCTACTTCAAGCTTCATTGATGATGTAATTTCGAAGATCACCTTCCCAGGTGCTGTCTTCCTGGCTATCATTGCGATCCTTCCTTCTATAGCGGTTAAATTTGGTATCAAGTCGGAATTTGCCCATTTCTATGGTGGAACTTCCTTATTGATTCTGGTTGGTGTGGTATTGGATACTTTGCAACAGATCGAAAGTTATTTGTTAATGCGTCATTACGATGGTTTAATGAAAACAGGTAGAGTTACCGGCCGCACAGGAATTCCTGCTGCAGCAAGCGGTAGCAATGCGGTGATCTAAAATATTGCATGTCTAAGATCTATTACAAATCTCCGGAGGAGATCGAGTTAATCAGAGAGAGTTCTTTACTCGTATCTAAAACCTTGGCTGAAGTAGCTAAAGTAATTGGTCCGGGCATCACAACAAAAAAATTGAATGACCTGGCTGAAACGTTTATTAAAGACCATGGAGCAATCCCTGCTTTTTTAAACTATAACGGCTTCCCATATTCACTATGTATTTCGCCTAATGAGCAGGTTGTTCATGGCTTTCCTGGTGAGTATGTGATACAGGAAGGAGATCTGATCTCTGTTGACTGTGGGGTCATTCTAAATAAGTTCTTTGGTGATTCTGCTTATACGTTCTCCATTGGAGAAATTGATGCAGAAAAAGAGAAACTGGTTGAGGTGACTAAAGAATGCTTAAGACTTGCCATAGAGAAGGCTGTCGTAGGATCTAGAATCGGAGATGTAGGCTATGCTGTACAGGCGCATGCGGAGGCGAATGGATTTGGTGTGGTGAAAGAATTAGTCGGTCACGGAGTTGGAGTTCAATTACACGAAAAACCCGAAGTGCCAAATTATGGCAAAAGGGGAAGTGGAATTAAACTGGAAGAGGGGATGGTGATTGCTATTGAGCCAATGATCAATGCAGGTACAGCTGGTGTTAAGTTCTGGTCTGACGGCTGGACAGTAACCAGTAAAGACAATAGGCCATCTGCTCACTTTGAGCATACGGTGGCGGTTAAAAAGGGTAATGCAGATGTTTTATCGACCTTTTCAGTAATTGAAGAAGTTTTAAATAAAAAAAAGTAAATAATTAAATTTTTTTATTTAATTTTGCAACCCTGTTTAGTAGCAGCTAATTAAGTAAAAATCAATATTATATGGCTAAACAAGCCTCAATTGAACAAGACGGTGTAATAAGAGAAGCACTATCCAATGCCATGTTCCGGGTGGAACTAGAGAATGGTCATGAGATAATAGCTCATATTTCAGGTAAGATGAGGATGCACTACATCAAGATTCTTCCTGGAGACAAAGTCAAATTAGAGATGTCGCCTTACGATTTATCAAAAGGCAGGATTACTTATAGATATAAATAAAATGAAAGTTAGGTCATCAATTAAAAAACGTAGCGCTGATTGCAAGATTATTCGTCGTAAAGGTAAACTTTTCGTGATTAACAAGAAGAATCCAAAATACAAGCAACGTCAAGGTTAAGAAATTATTGAATTTGATGAAGATTGAATGTACAGGTTACTCAATCTCGTTCATTCAGTTAATCAAACATTAGTACAAATATGGCAAGGATATCAGGTATTGATTTACCAAGAAACAAAAGAGGCGAAATTGGTCTTACTTACATCTTCGGAGTAGGAAGATCAACTGCACAACGTATTTTAACGGAAGCAGGTATCGATTTTAACAAGAAAGTACAAGATTGGTCTGACGATGAGTTGTCAGCAATCCGTACCATCATCAACGACGGCGTAAAAGTAGAAGGTGCTTTACGTTCAGAAGTTCAGTTGAACATTAAACGTTTAATGGATATCGGTTGTTACCGTGGATTACGTCACAGAAAAGGTTTGCCAGTACGTGGACAACGTACTAAAAACAACTCTCGTACACGTAAAGGCAAGAGAAAAACAGTTGCTAACAAGAAAAAAGCTACTAAATAAAATTAGTACTGAATAAGAATTATGGCTAAGAGTAAAAAAGTTACCAAAAAGCGTATTGTTGTTATTGAGCCTGTTGGTCAGGCACACATCAATGCTACTTTTAACAATATCATTGTTACTTTAACAAATAACAACGGTCAAACTATTTCATGGTCTTCTGCAGGTAAAATGGGATTCAAGGGTTCTAAAAAGAACACTCCTTATGCAGCAGGTCAGGCTGCATCAGATTGCGGTAAAGTAGCATTTGATTTAGGTCTGCGTAAAGTAGAAGTTTTTGTTAAAGGTCCAGGTTCAGGTCGTGAGTCTGCAATTAGAACATTGCAAATCTCAGGTATCGAAGTAACCTCTATCAAAGATATCACACCGCTTCCGCACAACGGATGTCGTCCTCCTAAGAAGAGAAGAGTTTAATAATTAACTTTTAAAGCTAAGAGTCTGCAGTTTAAGGCTGCATGATACTTTAAAACAAAAAGCAATGGCAAGATATACAGGACCTAAGTCCAAAATAGCCCGTAAATTCAGAGAGCCAATTTTCGGCCCTGATAAGGTTTTAGATAGAAAAAATTATCCTCCTGGACAGCATGGTGCTTCCAAAAGAAGAGGAAAACAATCCGAGTACGCAGTACAGTTAATGGAAAAACAAAAGGTTAAATATACTTATGGTGTATTAGAACGTCAGTTCCGTAACCTTTTCACCAAAGCATCTTCACGTGAAGGTATCACTGGTGATAACTTATTGCAATTATTAGAAGCTCGTTTAGATAACACAGTATACAGATTAGGTATTGCTACAACACGTTCAGCTGCCCGTCAGTTAGTTAGCCATAAACACGTAACAGTTAACGGTGAAGTAGTAAATATCCCTTCATATCAATTAAAAGCTGGTGATGTTGTTGCAGTTCGCGAAAAGTCTAAGACTTTAGAAGCGATTACCAATTCAGTAGCAGGTAGAGTAATCAATAAATTCAATTGGTTAGACTGGAATGCAAGTGAATTGACAGGTAAGTTCTTAACTTACCCTAACCGTGACGAGATCCCAGAAAATATCAAAGAGAACCTTATAGTAGAGTTATACTCTAAGTAATATATTTAGTGAATTGCCTTCTGGGCAATTCACTTTATTTCATTACATAATTTTAATAACGATCTAAAAACATTATAAATGGCAATTTTAGCATTTCAGAAACCCGATAAGGTAATCATGCAGAAATCAACCGATTTCGATGGTATATTTGAATTTCGTCCTTTAGAGCCCGGTTTCGGTGTAACAATTGGTAACGCCCTAAGAAGAATTTTACTTTCTTCATTAGAAGGTTATGCCATTACAAGTATTCGTTTTTCTGGCGTATCTCACGAGTTTTCTACAATGAAAGGTGTTGTAGAAGATTTGACGGAAATCATCCTTAACTTAAAACAAGTGCGTTTTAAAAAAGTTGGTGATTCTGGTGATTCTGAAAAAGTTTTCATTTTAGTAAACGGTCAAGATCAGTTTACTGCTGGAGATATTACAAAATTCTCTAACAACTTCGAGGTTCTTAACCCTGATTTCGTTATTTGTAACATGGAGAAAACGGTAACTTTAGAGGTAGAATTAACTATCAATAAAGGTCGCGGTTATGTTCCTGCTGAAGAAAATAAAATCAATGATGCTGTAGTTGGTGTAATTGCGATCGATTCGATCTTTACCCCAATGAAAAATGTAAAATACACGATTGAAAACTATCGTGTTGAACAAAAAACAGATTATGAAAAATTAATATTAGATATCTCTACAGATGGTTCTATCCATCCTGAAGAAGCACTAAAAGAAGCTGCGAAAATTTTAATCCAGCACTTTATGTTGTTCTCTGATGAGAATTTGGTATTAGAATCTCAAGCTAAGGAAGAAACTAAAGAGGTAGATGAGGAAATTCTGCATATGCGTAAGATCCTTAAAACTGAACTGGTTGATTTAGATCTTTCTGTACGTGCTTTAAATTGCTTAAAAGCAGCTGATATCCGTACTTTAGCGGACCTGGTTTCTTACGATGTAGCTGATATGTTAAAATTCAGAAACTTCGGTAAAAAATCATTGACAGAGATTCAGGAATTGGTGAAATCTAAAAGCTTATCTTTCGGTATGAACTTATCGAAATTTAAACTGGACGAAGAATAATCCATACCAAACATTAAATAACAATATTGTTAATAGTGTATAATTCCCTCAGATAAAATATCAAAGAGACGGTATACACTGAATAAAATCAAAAATGAGACACGGTAAAAAAGTAAACCACTTAGGAAGAACAGATTCACATCGTAAGGCGATGTTGGCTAACATGGCTTCATCGTTAATTAAGCACAAAAGAATTTCAACTACTTTAGCTAAAGCAAAAGCTTTACGTATGTATGTTGAACCTCTTTTAACAAAATCTAAAACTGATACTACTCACTCACGTCGTATCGTTTTCGGTTACTTACAAGATAAAGAAACTGTTACTGAATTGTTCCGTGACGTTGCAGCTAAGATTGCTAACCGTCCGGGTGGTTATACAAGAATCATTAAATTAAACAACCGTTTAGGTGATAACGCTGAGATGGCTTTAATTGAATTGGTTGATTACAATGAAGTTTACGGTAAAGAAGCTGAATCTGCTGAGAAGAAAACTACACGTCGTGGTAGAACCAAAGCTAAAAAAGCTGATGCACCTAAAGCTGAGAAAGTTGAAGTTGCTGAAGAAGCTCCGGCTACTGAAGAAGCAACTCCAGAAGTACCTGCAGCTGAAGCGAAAACTGAAGATAAAGGCGAATAATTTATTCCCTCATCAACATAAAGAAACCCTGTCCGATTCGGACAGGGTTTTTTGTATAGCTATTTTTTTTGATTTATAAACTCATTTCCAATTGACTAGCCGCTGGCTGGGCATAGTACTCACTATGTATGTTCCAACGCTTTCCATCATGTTTTAACAGCGTGAAATGATCCGTTAAAAACTCTTCCCTGAATCTCCTGTTTTGATATTGTTCCATGATTTTCGGATAGGCTTCCTTAGCATCTCTGTAAGCGATGGTGATGTGTGGATTGATCGGATTTTTAGAACCTTCGGTATAAGGTTTTAATGCTGCTTTCAGATTTTTATAAAGTGCTGAAATCCCGGTGTTTTTTAACGCTTTGATGAAAACAGTATGTTCAGGGAAACCATCAAAGTCTTCCAGCTTTTGAATAAAGGGGTCGAAATTACAAAGGGATTTCAGTTTTTGAATGAGTTGTTGTTCCATCGCCGGCTTCAGTTTAAAGGGAGCGGCAAGGGTAATGTGTACCGGTGGTTTCAATGCACTGTAAACCCCATGGTCCAGAGAAACCTCTTTCCTGATTTCATCGATCCTTTCTCTCAGTCCGACTGGCGGAATGATTGCTATAAAGTATAAATCTTCCATATGGCTAATTTACTAAAAATATTAGTAATCACAGTATCTGTTTATTTTTCTGTCCGAAGCAGACGCTTAAATTTCCTTTTCAAAAGGTTACCTTTGCAGGGTAATTCAATTTCATGTCCAATCAACTCCATTTACAGCAGTTCCAACAACAGATTGCTGAAAGTATTTCATCGAATACGTTTCTAAAGATTTCCCTTGGTAATTATCAGGGAAATGAAAAAGAACTAAGGAATGTTTATGCCCGCAGGGTAAAGATCAAAAGAGCAGATATGCTTTCTTTTACCTATCGTTACAAAACAAGGGACATCATCAAGAATTTTCCAATTCCTGAAGGCATTGCTTTAATCGTTCATTTCATCAGTAATGATTTTAAAGTTTGTACGTTATTTACCACGCTGAAAGAAGTGATCCTCGAGCATGGTAAAAAGCAACTGATCTCTGTAAGGGAGCAGTTAGTGAAGACTATTGTCCAGCCTACATTGACTCATAATAAGGAAAAGAAACGCATCATTCAGCCGACAGGAAAGACTTATTTACAAGAGTTGAAGATCAGTGATGCCGACGGTAATGTATTCAAAAATGCGCAGGATAAATACCGCCAGATCAACCAGTACATAGAGATTCTGAGTTCTTTGATTAAAGAACTACCGGCAAATAAAATTAACAACGTAGTGGATATGGGCTCAGGAAAAGGATATCTTACTTTTGCTTTATATGATTATCTGCATAACGTGCTGAAACTGGATGCTAAGGTAACAGGAGTGGAGTACCGGGAGGACCTGGTGACTTTATGTAATGGAATTGCCGGAAATTCTGGGTTTGATAAGCTTGAATTTGTTCCCGGAACGATAGAGGACTATACCGTGGAATCTATCGATTTACTAATCGCTCTGCATGCCTGCGATACGGCCACCGATGATGCGATCTATAAGGGAATTATGGCGAAGGCCGGACTGATTGTGGTGGCACCTTGTTGCCATAAACAGATCAGAAGGGAAATGGAAAAGAACAAAGAAAAAAATGAACTTTCGTTTTTAACAAAATATGGCATTTTTATGGAACGTCAGGCGGAGATGGTAACAGATGGTATCAGGGCTTTGATCCTGGAATATTGTGGCTATAAAACAAAAGTTTTTGAATTCATTTCTGACGCACATACGCCCAAAAATGTATTGGTTGTAGGCATAAAAAATTCTGATTCAGATCAGGTTGCCAAAAGCAGGGAGCTGAAAAGAACAGAGATCAAACAGAAAATTGCTGAGTCGAAAGCTTATTTTGGAATTAGCTACCATCATCTGGAACGACTTCTGGGCCTGGATAAAAAAGTTTAAACAAAATTCTGTCATCCTGTCACATTTTTGTAACGGCTTTCGGACATAAGATTATCTAATGATTAGATATCAGGGAGATTTTCTGCCAAAACTCAATTGGCACATTGCTTGTTAAACAGATGTAAATAAAAAGATTTCATAACATAAACAGAGATAAATAGCATGTCAAAAATTATTGGTATAGACTTAGGAACAACAAACTCTTGCGTAGCCGTAATGGAAGGTAACGAACCTGTAGTTATAGCCAACAGTGAGGGTAAACGTACTACGCCATCCATTGTTGCTTTTGCAGAAAATGGAGAACGTAAAGTAGGTGAGCCGGCAAAACGCCAGGCGATTACTAACCCAACAAAAACAATTTCTTCGATCAAACGCTTTATGGGCAGCAGCTTTGCTGAAGTAACTAAAGAAGCTGGTCGTGTACCTTATAAAGTAGTTAAAGGCGACAACAATACACCACGTGTAGAAATTGACGACCGTAAATATACTCCACAAGAGCTTTCTGCAATGATCTTGCAGAAAATGAAAAAAACAGCTGAAGACTTTTTGGGTCATGAGGTAACTGAAGCAGTTATTACTGTTCCTGCTTACTTTAATGATGCACAACGTCAGGCAACTAAAGAAGCTGGTGAAATCGCCGGTTTAACAGTGAAACGTATCATCAACGAGCCAACTGCAGCTGCTTTAGCTTACGGTTTGGATAAAGCACATAAAGACATGAAAATTGTTGTGTTTGACTGTGGTGGTGGTACTCATGACGTTTCTGTATTAGAATTGGGTGATGGTGTATTTGAAGTAAAATCTACTGATGGTGATACTCACTTAGGTGGTGATGACTTCGACCATATCATTATTGAATGGTTAGCAGGTGAATTTAAGAACGAATATGGCATGGACCTTCACCAGGATCCAATGGCTTTACAACGTTTGAAAGAAGCTGCTGAGAAAGCTAAAATTGAACTTTCAAGCACTACTTCTACGGAGATCAACCTTCCTTACATCACTGCTGATGCAACAGGTCCTAAACACTTGGTTAGAACTTTAAGCCGTGCTAAATTTGAGCAATTGGCAGCTGATCTGATCAAACGTACAATTGATCCTTGTAAATCAGCATTGAAAAATGCAGGTTTAAAAACATCTGATATCGATGAAATCATCTTAGTTGGTGGTTCTACACGTATCCCTGCAATCCAGGATGCGGTTAAAGCTTTCTTCGGTAAAGAACCTTCTAAAGGTGTTAACCCGGATGAGGTAGTAGCTATCGGTGCTGCAATCCAAGGTGGTGTATTAACAGGTGAAGTTAAAGATGTATTATTATTAGATGTTACCCCTCTTTCATTAGGTATCGAGACTATGGGTGGTGTAATGACTAAATTAATCGAAGCAAACACGACTATCCCTTCTAAAAAAGCAGAAACTTTCTCTACAGCAGCTGATAACCAGCCTTCAGTAGAAATCCACATCTTACAGGGCGAGCGCCCTATGGCAGCTCAAAACCGTACGATTGGCCGCTTCATCTTAGATGGTATTCCACCAGCTCCACGTGGAGTTCCTCAGGTAGAAGTAGCATTTGATATTGATGCAAATGGTATCTTACACGTAAGTGCTAAAGATAAAGCTACTGGTAAAGAGCAAAAAATCCGTATTGAGGCTTCTTCAGGTCTAACTGACGAAGAGATCAAAAGGATGAAAGAAGAAGCAGAACAAAACGCTGATGCTGATAAAGCAGCTAAAGAAGAAGCTGAAAAAATCAATAGCGCTGATGCTTTAATCTTCTCTACTGAGAAACAATTGAAAGAATTTGGCGAGAAAATCTCTGCAGATAAAAAAGCACCAATCGAAGAAGGTTTGAAAAAACTGAAAGATGCACATGCTGCTAGAAACTTCGCTGATATCGATGCTGCTCAGGAAGAATTACAGAATGCATGGAATGCCGCTTCTGAAGAGATGTACAAAGCAGGACAAGATGGTGCACAACCAGAAGGCGCTGCCGGAGCTCAACAAGAAGGTCAGCCTGCAGGTGGTGACGATGTTACCGATGTAGATTTTGAAGAAGTAAAAGACGATAAAAAATAATCGTTCATACGATCATCAGAAAAAGGGTGTGTTGTTCGTTCAACACACCCTTTTTTGGTCTTGTTAGGATAATGATCAAACAAAAAACGGGAATTCATTAGATGGATGAATTCCCGTTTTTTGTTTATATACTTATTTTGATGTTAATTCCAAAGGCTATCCGGATAAGCACCGTCTTTGATCAATTGATCAATACTGGCTTTAACAATTGGTTTATCTTCTTTATAAGTTACCCCGAACCACTGGCTGTCAGTAGGTACTACTTTGAAATCTGCTTTTCTGGATTTTACCAGGTATTCTGCTACCAATGGAATAAAAAACTCCGCTTTAGGGTTTTCTTTGTTCTGTACTGCAAAATCTCTGAACAGCTCTTCCGTGATTTGGAAAACAGCCGGTGTAAAGCCCCAAAAATTCATCGATACGCGAGTATCTACTGCTAAGGGGTATTGTTTGTCATCTTCTTCGAAAACAATCGTGTCACCTTCTCTTAATACTTTTGTACGCTCATTGATGTCTTCCAGTATGCCATTCTCGTCTACTTTACAAACACCTCTTGAAACAGAACCATAGTCTGACAAAGTTTTGCCGATCTCATATCCGATCATCGAGTAATTGCTGTCGCTTACCTCAGTGGTCAGGAACTTAACCATTTTCTGGTAAGCATCTAATCCATAAAAGTCATCTGCATTAATCACACAGAAAGGCTCATTGATCGCTGTTCTTCCAGACAGAATCGCATGAGCAGTGCCCCATGGTTTTGCTCTTTCAATTTCGATATCTACTCCGAATTGTTTGATGTCAAAGTTTTGGAATACATAAGCAGTCTCGATTTTTCCTTTTAGCTTAGGTTCGAAAATTGCTTTAAAATCTTCCAGATATTCTTCTTTAATAATAAAGACAACCTTACCGAAGCCGGCTTTAATCGCATCGTATATAGAGTAATCAATAATGGTCTCGTTATTCGGGCCGAACCCGTCAATTTGTTTCATGCTGCCGTAGCGACTCGCCATCCCAGCTGCTAGTATTAATAAGGTTGGTTTCATGGGACTAAAATAATTATTAAGTTTATAATCAAGGTAAAAAAAAGGGGTTTATTTATAATTTAACCACTAATAGGGAGTGAATCCTGTGTTTAAAAACCAAAGATTCCCTTTCCTCCGCTACTACGTGTTTTTTTGCCGGTTAACATTCCGAACAGCCCACGTACAATTTCCTTGCCAATCTGTCTGGTTATGGTGGCGCCCATTACCTGTTCTATAATACTTTTTCCTTCCTTTTTAACGGTATTCTCCTCCTCGGGTGCTTCTGCAGCCTGATTATCATTAATTCGCTTAGTCAGGATTTCATATGCACTTTCCGGATCAATACTTTCCTGATATTTTTGGTTCATGGGGCTGGACTGGACTAATTTTCCATAGTCTGAGGCATTCATGGGGCCCATTACCGATTTCGGCGGGGTCAGCATGGTTGCTGTTACTTCAGTCGGAATCCCTTTATCATTCAAAACGGTGATCAGCGCTTGCCCTGTTCCTAAAGAGGTTAGCACCTTGTCTATCTTATAAAAGGCAGAAGTCGGATAAGTATTTACTGTTTTCTTTAAGGCATCAGCATCGTTGGGCGTAAATACCCTTAAGGCATGCTGGATGCGGTTCCCCAATTGAGATAATACACTTTCAGGAACATCCGTTGGTGATTGCGTGCAAAAGAAGACGCCTATCCCCTTAGATCTGATGAGTCTGATGATCGTTTCAATCTGCTCCATAAAAGCCTTTGAGGAGTCTTTAAACAACAGGTGTGCCTCGTCAAAGAAGAAAACCAGCTTAGGTTTGTCAAGGTCGCCCACCTCAGGTAAATTATAATACAATTCAGCCAGTAAACTCAATAGATAGGTGGAATATAATTTTGGTTGATTCTGAACATCGGAGATATTCAAAAGAGAAATAGTTCCTTTACCATCTGTCCTGGCAAATAAGTCTTCAATATCAAAAGAGCGTTCGCCGAACATAGCGCCCAGACCTTGTTGCTCAATGGTGATAATTTTTCTGAGAATAGTTCCTGAGGTGGCAGGAGAAATAGATCCATAATCACTCTTTATTTCTTCTTTCCCGGGTCCGTCTGAAAGATACGAAACCAGTTTTTTAAGATCATTCAGGTCGATTAATGGTAATTTACTATCATCAGCATATTTAAATATAACCGACAATACTCCAGTTTGAGTATCATTAAGGTCCAGGATTTTTGCCAGTAGGGTCGGGCCGAATTCAAGAATTGTGGCCCTCATCTGAGCCCCTAATTTTCCGGAAAGGGAATAAGGTTCTATCGGGTATCCTGAAGGCGTAAATGGTTTATTCAGCTGCGTTGATCTTTCCTCAATTTTAGGATTGCTTTCTCCGGCCTGATATAAGCCGGAAAGATCGCCTTTTACATCAAGCATAAATACAGGAACACCTGCGTCGGAGAGTTGCTCGGCAAGTAATTGCAGGGTCCTCGTTTTTCCGGTCCCTGTAGCACCGGCAACAAGCCCGTGACGGTTCATCATGTGTAAATAGAGATTTACTTCTGCTTCTGCCAGAACCTCACCATCCAGAATTCCGGCGCCTAAATAAATATAGGAGCCTTTTGGTTGATAAGCTGTTTTAACTTTTTCTATAAACTGTTGGGTTTGATCACTCATAGGAGGGTATAGTTGTTCATTGATAATGATGCTTTCCTAAAAATAGGAAATTAAAAATAAAAGCGTGAATGGCATTTGCCAGACACGCTTTTTCCTTATCTGAAGACAGGTTTTTATTTAGAGTACTTGAAATCGTGGTCTTTTTTGATGTTCAACAAAGCGTGATAAATTAAGCTGATCACATTGTCCACATCTTCTTTATGAATCATTTCTACCGTTGTGTGCATATAGCGTAATGGTAAAGAGATCAATGCAGAAGGAACACCACCGTTTGAATAAGCAAAAGCATCAGTGTCCGTACCTGTTGATCTGGACGAAGCCTGACGTTGGAAAGGAATTTCGTTCTTTTCAGCTGTTTCAATCAATAACTTATTCAGGTTAGTTTGTACTGCAGGAGCATATGAAACTACTGGGCCTCTGCCACAAGCTAAATCGCCTTGTGTGATCTTATTGATCATTGGCGTACTGGTATCATGGGTAACGTCTGTAACGATCGCTACATGCGGCTTAATCCGGTCGGCGATCATTTCTGCTCCACGTAAACCGATTTCTTCCTGTACTGAATTGACAATGTATAATCCAAATGGAAGTTTTTGTTTGTTTTCTTTAAGTAAACGGGCTACTTCAGCAATCATGAAACCACCGGCTCTGTTGTCTAAAGCACGTCCAACATAATAACGGTCGTTTAATACCATAAACTCATCTTCATAAGTGATGACACAACCTACATGGATACCCAGGTTTTCTACTTCTTCCTTGCTCGTACATCCACAGTCAAGGAAAATATTTTTTAAGGCAGGAGCTTCTTCTTTTTCACCGTTTCTGGTGTGAATGGCAGGCCATCCGAAAACCGCTTTCACCATCCCTTTGTCGGTATGGATATTGACACGTTTTGACGGGGCAATCTGGTGATCTGAGCCTCCATTTCTGATCACATAAATCAAACCCTCAGGAGTAATGTAATTTACAAACCAGGAGATTTCATCCGCATGTGCTTCAATGACTACTCTATATTCAGCTTTAGGATTGATGACACCCACTGCGGTACCATAATTATCGATAAAGCTTTCATCAATATAAGGTTTTAAATAGTCCAGCCATAGCTTCTGACCAGGGTATTCGAAACCGGTAGGAGATGGGTTGTTAATATATTCTTCAAAAAATTGGAGTGATTTCTTAGTAACTACAGAAACATGTTTCTGTTTATCGTCTTTCTTTTTTGCCATTATGATGTTTTCTTTAAAACGTGTTTTTAAGCGGATTTATGCTTAAACTGAACAAATATATAAACTAGGGTTTAAGCAGCAAGTTAATTGTTTAGTTCTAACTGCATGATGACAAATTCCAATCCCAGTTTATGGAAACGCTCTTCTGTTTCCGAAAATCCAAATTTTACATAAAAAGGAGATACCGATGTCCTGGCATTACACCATAGTTTCGTAGCGCCCATGTTACCCACATATTCAATCACATGTCGGAGTAGGAGACTGCCATAGCCTTTCCCCTGAGCAACAGGTAATGTCGCGAACTTGCGGAACTGGTAAACACTGCCTTCAGAAAACAGAGAGATGACCGAATAAAGCTGGTCGCCAGCAAATAAAGCGAAGTGAATCCCATTGGAATCATTTTCCAGTTTTATAGCATCATAAGGTTCATCAGGGTACATGGCTTCATGCCGGATACGCCAGGTCAGGTCAGGTCTGATTTGTTCAATATGGATTTTTTCCATCGGCCGGGGAGGTTAAGGTTTCAGCTTTCCACTATAAAATTTATAGATACATAGGTTCAACAGGATTACCGCCGTAGTTCCCACGCAAAATAAGGGCCATTGTCCTTTATCCCAGAGCCATAAACCAAGAGCAGACCCAAAAGAAGCACCAACGAAGCTGACCGACATAAAAACGGTATTTAGGCGATTTCTTGCTTCAGGAAGCAAAGCGTAAATTCTGGTTTGATTGGTTACATGAATAGCCTGCTGACCAATATCAATAAGAATAATTCCAGCTATGAATAAGTAAAGATGTGTGCCGGTAAAGTAAAAGGCGGCAATACTTAGCAACTGTAAAACCAGGCCTGTCAGCAGGTTTTTGCGCGGATTTTTGCCGCTGCTTAGTTTCCCTACCAAAGGGGCTGCTAACGCACCTGCAGCTCCGGCAATTCCAAACAAACCTATTTGTAGTGTTTGAAAACTGAAAGGTGGATTGGCCAGGAATAAAACCATGGTCGTCCAGAAAGCACTCAATATAGAGAAAGCAAGGAAATTAATGATAGATGCTTCCCGCAATACCGGCTGTGTTTTTACATAGTGCCACATAGAAGACATCAATTCCTGATAAGTGCCTTTAAAAGAAGGCATACTTAATGGAAAACGTTTGGCCATTAATAGCAGTAGCAAAGAGCAGATGCCAGCGGCAATAAGGTACATGGTTCTCCAGCCCCATAAAAATCCAACACTTCCGCTAATTGATCTTGAGACCAG
The DNA here is from genome assembly GCF_001721645.1 of Pedobacter steynii. NCBI lineage: Bacteria > Pseudomonadati > Bacteroidota > Sphingobacteriia > Sphingobacteriales > Sphingobacteriaceae > Pedobacter > Pedobacter steynii. The sequence goes on from NZ_CP017141.1 coordinate 3,055,441, forward strand.
AATTCCCACCAGCAGACCGCTCATGATGATCCCAATTGTTTCTCCGCGCTTTTCATCCGAACTGAGGTTCGCAGCCATAGGTAAAATAAGCTGGGGTACGATAGAACTGGCTCCGATCAGGACACTGGCAATTTGCAATAACAGGAAAGAGTGGGAGAGTGCAGCAAGCAATAAAGATGCAACTGCCACTCCTGTAATCATTAAAATTTGCTTCCGGCGTTCAAACATATCGCCAAGCGGTACAATCAGAAATAAACCCAGCGCATAACCTGCCTGGGTAAGATAAGTGATCTTTCCTGCATGACTTTCAGTGAGCTTGAATTCATCCGCAACAAGGATGACCAGCGGCTGGCAATAATAGATATTTGCTACGATAAGACCTGTGCAAAAGGCCATTAGCAAAACGTCTGTACGACTAAGCTTCATTTACGTTATAATGGGATATTCCCGTGTTTTCTGCGGGGACGATTGACAACTTTATTTTCCAGCATTTTAAATGCTTTGATTAATTTAATTCTCGTTTGGGCAGGCTCTATCACCTCATCCACAAAACCGCGCTCTGCTGCACGATAAGGGTTAGCAAAGGTATCGGAGTATAGTTTCTCTTTCTCCAGCCATTTTTCTTCCGGATTTTCTGCAGTATTGATCTCCTTTTTGAAAATAATCTCTGCCGCACCTTTAGCACCCATAACAGCGATTTCGGCAGTTGGCCAGGCATAATTCATATCTGCACCGATATGTTTAGAGTTCATCACGTCATAAGCACCGCCATATGCTTTTCTGGTGATGACAGTAATGCGTGGAACGGTAGCCTCACTAAAAGCATATAAGAGTTTTGCACCGTTGTTGATAATGCCATTCCATTCCTGGTCTGTACCCGGAAGAAATCCCGGAACATCTTCAAAAACAAGTAAGGGAATGTTGAAACAATCGCAGAAACGCACAAAACGTGCAGCTTTGGTTGAGGCATGATTGTCTAATACCCCAGCCAGATAAGCCGGTTGATTGGCAACAATGCCGATACTTCTACCTGCCAGACGTGCAAAGCCAACCACGATATTTTCTGCGTATTCGCGGTGTACCTCTAGAAAACTGTCTGCATCCATCACTTCGGCAATGATCGTTCTGATGTCATAAGGCTGAGTGGCATTCACAGGCATAAGTGTATTCAATCCAGGGCGACTCTCCTCCGAAGCAGTATAAGGTAGTGATACCGGTGTTTCCTCACAGTTCTGTGGCATGTAACTTAGTAACCTCTTTACATGATTGATGGCATCCAGTTCATTGGCACAGGCAAAATGGGTTACACCGGATTTTGTCGCATGGGTAGATGCTCCACCCAGTTCTTCAGAGGTGACTTCTTCATGAGTTACCGTTTTCACCACATTTGGTCCGGTTACAAACATATAAGAAGTGTTTTCCACCATCAGGATAAAATCGGTAATTGCCGGAGAGTATACTGCACCGCCAGCGCAAGGACCCATAATGGCTGACAATTGAGGTACCACTCCCGAAGCCTGTACATTCCGGTAAAAGATATCGGCATAACCTCCAAGAGAAACTACACCCTCCTGAATCCTGGCACCACCACTGTCATTTAGCCCAATAACAGGAGCCCCGTTTTTCATGGCCATATCCATGATCTTACAAATTTTCTCTGCATGCGTTTCAGATAACGAACCACCAAAAACGGTAAAGTCCTGTGAAAACACATATACCAGGCGACCATTGATATTCCCATATCCCGTAACCACACCATCGCCTAAATATTTTTCCCGCTCCATTCCGAAATCGGTACTTCTATGGGTAACCATCATTCCAATCTCTTCAAAAGAGTTCTCATCCATCAGGAAATGAATCCTTTCTCTTGCCGTAAGTTTTCCTTTTTTATGCTGACTCTCAATTCTTACTGCCCCACCACCGGTTTGAGCCTGTTTAACTTTATCCTGAAGTAACTCTATTTTGGTTTTCATTAGAATATATTTTTATTAATAGGTGATGAAGCTATCATCAGCATATTTATTGCTGTTTTTAAGCGGTATGCTGATGATGGTTTCATTGGAATATATTTTGTTCAACACTTATATAAATATCCGGGGTTTTATACATTGTGGATCAGCTCCGGAGATTTTCTGTAAAATAGTAATTTTTTGAAATGATCAGTATTACCAGCGGTATTGCAAGCGGGCAGTAAATACATCATCCTTAATGTCGTCTAGGTATTGTGGCAGTTGCGTTTTGTCATTTACCACATGTTCATTGTAAAGGGTTAGCTTTAAGCGACCATTGATCAGATAAGACATGCCATAGCCCAGTGTGCTGAATTTAATATCTCCTGAAGTAGTATTGTTGTTTGCGGCCCCTATTTCACTTTCATTCACCTCATTGTTAGGATCGTATACATCATAAGCAGCCAATGCGGTAAATTTTGTTTTTGAGATCCGGTGGCTGAACCATAGATAGTAGCCGGAAAACTCTCGCAGGTAAAGGTTGGTTTCCGGTTGTGCAGAAAAACTCTGACTGGCCAGTGGACCTGCCAATTTTGAAGAACCGGCAACTCCGGGCTGTTTACCTCCGATATACTCTGCCTTAAATGAGGTGCTTCCTAAGGGATTGTCATATTGTAATTGCAGGTTGGCGCCATAATAATCACGTTTGGCGTAAGAATCGGTATAACTGGTATTGCCATCTTTGATAAAGCCATTCCCATTGCTCCTCATTAGTGTATCTGTATTACTGCGCACATATCCTTTATAAATGGAACCTCCAAAACCAAGGTGTAATTTGCCATTTGCAAGACTGTCAAACTTAAAACCAAGATTTCCTACGATGTCTTTTTTGGAATCATAATCCCTGGCGCTGTGTCCGCTGCCATTAATTACGGCGACTTCGGCTGTCAGGAAATGAAATGCTTTGTTGTCAGGTCTGAAGCTAATCATCGCTCCAAGGTCACGTTCCCTGGGCATTAGGGTTTGAAATACCCTGGCACGCTCGGGAAAATCCCTATATCCTGAGGAATACACTATGGAGTAGCCAAAAGGGCGGTTGAAAAGTCCGGCGGTAAACATCAGCTGTTTAGAGTTTGGCTGATGCAGCTGGATAAAAGCATCCATGAGCTGAACTCCATTCTGTGTGGCATCGATCTGAAAGACAATACTTGAATATTTGTCGGCCCTGTCGATTTTTAACCTTCCCCTGCGAATCATGAAACGATCTTTAGAGTTTTTTGCGAAGTCTCCTCCGGAAAAAGAATTGATTCCTCCTGATTGTGCGCGCTGATATTGAGTTTGAAGGTACCCGGTGATGGCGATTTCATGCGGGTCATAAGAAGAGGGAGCGTTATTGCTTTGTGCCAACAGCGAAAAAGGGCTTAAAATGGCAATTAATAGTAATAATTTTCTCATGAATGGTAAATAGTGTTTTGAGCTGCCTAAATTACATTTAATGCTTCGTTTTTCGATGAGAACCGGGCTGATTTTAGAAGTTTGCCCTCTTTTTTTCCTGACAATTATCACTAAATTACATTTTTATTACATGACAATTTGCAAAAAAGACTGTTTTGGAGCTATTTTTGAAGAGTTGAAGAAAAAATAGAAGAAAGATAATAGATCAGCATGTTCCTAAGGAAGTACCGTCTTATAATCATCATTACCTTTTTAGGCATCTTTTGCGTAAAGATGATGATTTCCGGTGCGCCTGTGTTTTTTAGCAATTTCCATAAAGATAGCATCAACTCTGTGATCATGCAGATCGAAGTAGAGCACAGTGCTGATGGTGATAGTGGTAAAGTAAAAGTGAACCTATGTGATTCTAAAATGATCGACGTTCATTATGCCGTAAGCTTTATGGCCATACTTAGCCATTTCGGTATCAGCAATAGCTATATTGATCACTTTAAACGGCATGTCGATCCCTTCCATCCCTCCGTACCTACTCCGCCTCCTAACTGGTGCTAATTTATCCGTATGACTACCCCTTCAATGGGATAGCTATGCCTTTTTTTGAATTAGTTTATTAGAATTAAAACGTAGTTTTATGCAGAATGGTAACTCAATCTTTTCAAGATTGGAAGTGAAAAAGTATATATTAAAAAAGAATTTAAAACACGATTTACCTTCGAGTATTGTCGTGTTCCTGGTAGCCCTGCCTTTATGTCTGGGAATAGCCCTGGCCTCTGGAGCGCCATTGTTTGCCGGTCTTATTACCGGTATCGTAGGAGGAATTGTTGTATCTAGCCTAAGTGGGTCTCAATTGAGTGTCAGTGGACCTGCCGCCGGTTTAACAGCCATAGTTTTAGGTGCAATAGCTCAGTTAGGGGGATACCAGACATTTTTACTGGCAGTTGTGCTTGCCGGTGTAATGCAGCTGATCCTCGGCTTATTAAAAGGAGGAACTATAGGTAATTATTTTCCCTCAAGCGTAATCGAAGGAATGCTTGCCGCTATTGGTTTAACGTTGATCCTTAAACAACTTCCTCATGCTTTGGGCATAGATTCAGATTTTTTTGGTGATGAAAGTTTCTTCCAGACAGACAATGAAAACACTTTCTCTGCAATTGGAAATGCCTTTAGTCATTTTAGCTTAGCGGCAATTGTGATTAGTGGATTGTCTATTGCGATTCTGATTTTTTGGCCTAAGTTCAAGAAACTGAGCGTCGTTCCTGCGCCCCTGCTGGTGGTAGTACTTGGTATTATTTTAACGATTGTATTCCAGAATACAGGATATGCATTACAGGCCAAACAAATGGTGGAAATTCCGGTAGTTAACGGATGGTCTGAATTTACAGCCTTGTTTACTACTCCGGATTTCTCGAAGATTACAGATTCTAAAGTATGGGTAGTCGCAGCAACAATTGCAGTAGTGGCCAGTCTGGAGACTTTGTTAAGTATTGAAGCGATAGATAAAATTGATCCGATTAAAAGGGTATCGCCAACCAACAGAGAGCTGATAGCCCAAGGTGCCGGAAATATGGTGAGTGGTATGTTGGGTGGTTTGCCAATGACCTCAGTAATTGTAAGGAGTTCTGCTAACGTAAACGCAGGAGGAAGAACTAAAATGTCTGCGATTTTTCATGGAGGATGGTTACTTTTGTCCTTGTTATTTATCCCCGGTATCATCAATATGATTCCCTTGGCCTGTCTGGCAGCGATTCTATTGGTAACCGGTTATAAATTAACACGTGTTGCCTTATTCAAACATATGTTTCATAAAGGTTGGGACCAGTTCATACCGTTTGTAATCACGATCATCGCCGTGTTATTGACCGACTTGTTAAAAGGTGTGGCGATAGGGATGTTATTCTCCATCTTCTACCTGCTGCGTACCAATATGCGGAACCCGTTCTTTTACAAAATTCAGGAAGAAGGCAATAAGAAGAACCTACGGATAAAACTTGCAGAAGAGGTCTCATTTTTAAATAAAGCTGCCATTCAGGTGGTATTGACTAAAATTCCTAAAGAAACAAACGTGATCATTGACGGAACAAATTCCAGATATATCGATCCCGATGTGTTAGAGACCATTTTTAATTATAAGCATAACGCTTATACTAAGGGGATTATAGTAAGTTTAGAGAACATTAAAACACAATATATTGTTCCGAAGTTGAACAGTAAAATTATAGAAGAAATTAATAATTAGAATTATTATGTGCGCAAAATTAGAAACACCAGAGACAAAACAAATTACTTACGAAGGATTATTACAGGGAAATAAAGACTGGGTGGCTGCCACCTTAGCGGAAGATCCTCAATATTTTGATCGTTTATCTGCCGGACAAAAACCCCCCATCTTATGGATTGGTTGTTCTGACAGTCGTGTTCCTGCAAACCAGATTACAAATACTGCTCCGGGTGATATCTTTGTTCATCGTAACATTGCCAATGTGGTTGTTCATACTGATATGAACATGTTGAGCGTATTGGATTATGCAGTAAACGTATTGGAAGTAGAACATGTGATCGTATGTGGTCATTATGGCTGTGGTGGTGTGGAAGCTGCTATGGGCAACAGACCGGTGGGCATCATCGACAACTGGTTGAGAAACATTAAGGACACTTACAGATTACATGCCGATGAGCTCGATGCAATCACAGATTCTAAGAAAAGAGCGGCGAGATTGGTCGAGTTAAACGTGGTAGAAGGCGTATTCAACCTGAGCAAAACATCTATTGTTCAGGGCAGATGGGCTAATGGTAAAAAATTGAGCCTGCATGGATGGGCTTATAGCCTTTCCACAGGTTTAATCTCTGACCTTGGTGTCTCTTGCGATAGCAACGACCATATTAAATCTGTATTTCGCATCGAAGGTTTAGAAATAGCAAAATAATATAGAGAAGGCTGAATCTGAGATTCAGCCTTCCATAAAAAAGGAGGATTTTGTAAAGAATCCTCCTTTTTTATGCTTAAAATTCTAGTCGTTAGACAAGAACGGGTAACGATAATCTTTTGGTGGATCGAAAGTTTCTTTGATCGTACGTGGGGAGACCCAACGTAAAAGATTGATCATTGATCCTGCTTTATCGTTTGTACCTGAACCTCTGGCACCGCCAAATGGCTGTTGACCAACAACTGCACCTGTACATTTATCATTGATGTAGAAGTTACCTGCAGCATTTCTCAAACGATGTGTTGCTTTTTCAATCGCATAACGATCCTGAGCAATCACTGCACCTGTTAAGGCATAGATAGAAGTACTGTCTACCACATCTAAGATCTGATCGAAGTCTTTATCATCATAAACATGTAAAGTCAATACCGGACCGAATAATTCTTCACACATCGTTACATACTTAGGGTCCTCTACTACCAATACCGTAGGTTCAATAAAGTATCCTTTTGATTTGTCATAGTTTCCGCCGGCAATGATCTCCACAGATTTATCATTTTTAGCTTCTTCAATGTATTTCGTCAGTTTATCGAAAGAGTTGCCATCGATTACCGCATTAATGAAATTACCAAAATCTTCTGTTCCGCCCATTTTGAAGGTCGCTAAATCACGAAGCATAAATTCTTTGACTTTAGGCCAGATGCTTTTTGCAACATAAACACGTGAAGCAGCAGAACATTTTTGTCCCTGGTACTCAAATGCGCCACGAATGATGGCTGTGCTGGACGATTCTGCTTCCGCTGAACCGTGAACAAGGATAAAATCTTTACCACCTGTTTCACCAACAATACGTGGGTAAGTCTTAAATTTATGGATATTGTTTCCAATTGTTTTCCAGATATCCTGGAATACGCCGGTAGATCCTGTAAAGTGAATACCTGCAAAGTCAGGGTGATTAAAGATCACTTCGCCTGCCTCAGGTCCGGATACGTATACCAGATTGATTACGCCGTCAGGCAATCCTGCTTCTCTGAAGATTTGCATCAACACATTTGCAGAATAAATTTGTGTATTTGCTGGTTTCCAAACTACCACATTTCCCATCATTGCTGCGGATGTTGGCAGGTTTCCTGCAATGGCAGTAAAGTTGAATGGAGTTAAAGCGAACACAAATCCTTCTAAAGGACGTTGCTCTACTCTGTTCCATGATCCTTTAGGAGAAACCGGAGGTTGTTGTTTATAGATTTCCGACATATAACTCACGTTAAAACGAAGGAAGTCGATCAGTTCACATGCCGAATCAATCTCTGCCTGATAAGCATTTTTTGATTGCCCCAACATCGTTGCTGCATTCAGTTTATAACGATACGGTCCTGCAATAAGGTCCGCTGCTTTTAAGAAGATTGCTGCACGATGTTCCCAGGCCAGGTTCTCCCAGTTTGCTTTTGCAGCCAAAGCGGCATCAATAGCTTGTTTTACATGGTCTTTATTCCCCTTGCTGTATTCTGCAAGAATATGTTGATGATCGTGTGGAGGAGTCGCTTTTCCTTTGTTTTCGGTATGCACTTCCTTCCCATCAATGTACATTGGGATATCGATTTTTTTAGAGCGGGCATCGGCTATTGCAGCCTTCAAAAGTTCACGTTCTTTACTTCCGGGAGCATAGCCTAAAATCGGCTCATTGATCGGAGTTGGTACGTTAAAAAATCCTTTAAGCATGATATAAAATATTGTTTGTACAAAGATAGCCTTTTATTTTGTTGACAGGTAACCCTGAATATGTATTAACTTCATACAATGCGCGCTATAATTCTTATTTTTGAAGCTCAGCATGATTAAATACCTAAGGTTACTGTTATTTCCTTTTTCCATCCTTTACGGGATTGTGGTTTTTGTGAGAAATAAGCTATATGATGCCCGGATTTTTCAATCTGAGGGTTTCGATATTCCTGTGATTTGTGTGGGGAATCTTGTAGTTGGAGGATCAGGTAAAAGTCCTGTGACAGAGTACCTTGTTCGTCTTTTTCCCGATCATAAGATTGCAATTTTAAGCAGAGGCTACGGCCGGAAGACCCAGGGTTTTATTCTCGCTGATGAAAGTGCAACGGCCGAAAAAATCGGCGATGAACCGATGCAGTTTTACCGGAAATTTCCGGAAATCACGGTGGCCGTTTGCGAAGATCGGGTAAAGGGCGTTCAGCTTTTAAAAGAACAGCATGACCTGATCATTCTGGATGATGCTTTTCAGCACCGTGCTATTCGGCCTGGATTCAGTATCCTGTTGTTCGAGTTTGAGAAATTACTTAACCCACAGTTCCTCTTGCCAGCCGGGAATCTGAGAGAAACTTTTTCAGGATATAAAAGGACCCAATCTATACTAATCACCAAAACACCTGAAGGGATAAGTCCCGCGCAGGAAGAAAAATGTATGGGTAAATTCGAGCAGCCGTGGAAAGATCAGACCGTATTTTCAACGCTGGAGTATCAGCAGCTTGTTCCCCTGATCAGCGGAGAAAAACGCAGCTGCTCCACTATTTCAGAAAAAACAGCCGTTTTCCTACTCACTGGAATAGCCAATCCCAAACCATTGTTGTTGCATTTAAATCAGTATAGCAGGGATATCCGTCATCATGATTATCCAGATCATTACCGTTTTAAAGAAAAGGATATTCTGGAGCTGATTACTGCTTTTGAAAGTGATCCTTCAGAAGAAAAAATCATCATCACAACAGAAAAGGATGCACAGCGTTTATTAGGTGATACTTTAAAAGAATTACTGTTAAATTTACCGATCTTTTATTTACCCATTCAGATAGGGATAAGAGCAAAAGATAAAACTACATTTGATCAAAAGATTTTAGATTATGTTTCAAGTCATACACGAAACCGTTGAATATTTAAAGTGTAAAACAGAAAATTTCCAGCCAGAAATTGGTATTGTTTTAGGAACAGGCCTGGGCGGACTGGTTAGTGAAATAGAAGTTACCCATCAGCTGATGTATTCTAATATCCCTAATTTTCCGATTTCTACCCTGGAGTTTCATTCCGGTAAGCTGATATTTGGTACCCTGAATGGGAAAAGGGTGGTGGCCATGCAGGGCAGGTTGCACTATTATGAAGGATATAGCATGCAGCAGATCACCTTTCCGATCCGCGTGATGAAAGCGCTGGGAATTGCCCACCTTTTTGTATCCAATGCTGCGGGCTCCCTGAATAAAGATTTTAAAAAGGGCGACCTGATGGTGATCAATGACCATATCAACCTTCAGCCAGAGAGTCCTTTGCGTGGCAGAAATGATTCGGATATGGGACCCCGTTTCCCGGATATGAGTCAGCCTTATCAGCGCTCTTTAGTGAAAAAAGCACTGGAAATTGCCAAAGAAAATGAAATTACCTGTCACCAGGGCGTATACATTGCCGTAACCGGGCCAAACCTGGAAACAAAAGCAGAATACAATTACCTCAGAATTATCGGAGGTGATGCAGTAGGCATGAGCACGGTTCCTGAAGTCATCGTAGCCAACCATATGAGTATCCCTGTGTTTGCCATTTCCGTATTAACTGATGAAGGTTTTACCGAAGTGTTACAACCGGTGAGCCTGGATGAGATTATTGAGACAGCGAGAATTGCTGAACCTAAAATGACAAAAATACTGAGCCAATTAATCTCGACTTTATAATGTATAAAAACATTGCCTTATTTGTTTTTTGCTTTTTCCTTTTAGGGACCGGGCAGTTATTTGCCCAGGATTTAAAGACCAGTGTGAACGACAATAAATTACTGGACTCTTTAAGGAAAAAAGAAGAATCAGGATTGGACTCCGTTATTTTTACTTCCCGCTTTATCCGTTACACCACGCTGAAGCTCACTAAAGATAGCATTCAGACCGTAGCATTGGATACCAGTTTAAATGGTTTTCAGAATTTCAGCATTATCGCACAACCAAGAAGGCCTACCATCGGAACCGGAAACCTGGGGCTGGCTGCAATGCCCATGCTTTTTGAGCCCTTAAAGACGATCGGTTTTGATGCCGGATTCCATTCCCTGGATTTCTATGCAATCGGGCATGACGACATTAAATACTATCAGGCCAGAACACCATATACCAATCTTTACTTCGCCTCCGCGGGAGAAACAGAAGCCGTATTCAGAGTGACCCACTCTCAGAACATTAAGAAAAACTGGAATATAGGTGCCAATTTCAACCGGATAGGGGCCAATGGATATTATACCCGGCAAAGGGGGGATCACCTGAATGCAGATCTTTTTACCTGGTACCAAAGTCCGAATAAGCGGTATAATTTATTCGTAAATGCTATTTTTAATACCCTGAAAGCACGGGAGAACGGATCAGTACGTAATGATAAAATATATGAAAAGACTTCTGAGACGTTTGGTTTAGATCACATGTCTGAAAGTGTAAGATTGGCGGATGCAGGGCACATTTACAGGGCAAATACATTTATGATCAAACAGACCTATTTTGTGGGAAGAATAGATAGTCTGGCACAGGAGATCAGTCAAAAGATCCTGCCTACAAATAAGATTGCTTATACATTTAAGTACAACCAAAATTCCTATACCTTCCACAAGGGCTCTGCTGATGATGGTACTGCAATACCCGCAGGTACAGTAGACCTGGCGTTTACCTATGATAGTACCAGATATGTCAATGTACAAAATGAATTTATTTATAGTTTTTTTCTGCGTTCAAAAGGAAATTCTGTAATTAAAAACGAGCTGAAACTGGATGCGGGGATCAGACATGATTTTTATAAATACAACCAGGGGGTATATTACGCGGATAAAAAGATCAGTTATTACGACTTCAGATCGACTTTTCAGAACATCACCTTACTGGGCTCAGCCGGTTACCGGTTTAGTAACCGTATTGACCTGAATGTAGATTTACAGCAAATTTTTCAGGGAAGAAATAGCGGGGATTTTCTCTATGAAGCAAAGAGTAATGTGATGCTGAGTAAGTCCGTTGGCCGGATTGTACTGGGTGGATATTTCCAGAACAAGTCTCCGGAAGAGGTATATACCAGGTATTTCGGAAACCATTACAATTGGAAAGAAGCGTTTAACAGAACAAAGACCATTAACCTGTCCTTTAAATACCTGAATGACAAGCTAAAATTTGAAGCAGGTGCGGAATACTACCTGATCAATGATTACCTGTATTTTAAAGCAGCATCGGGCTCTGTTACCGCTCCTGATTCATTGGGAAATGCCACCAATGCAAACAATATTGTTCCTGCCCAATTGGGAAGTGTGAACCTCTTGAAAATTACCCTGGGTAAAAAGCTGAATTTTGGCAAGTTCAATCTGGACAGTTATCTGGTTTATCAGAAAACAGATAATCCGGATATCTTAAGAACCCCTGAAGTTTATGCCTTTGCCAGCTTCTATATAGATCATACCTTTTTCAAGACTTTAAAAACCAATGTTGGATTTGACATCCGTTACAATACTCCTTATAAAAACTATTCTTATTCTGCTCCTGCGGGGCAGTTTTACGTAGGGGAGGGTAGAACCTTTGATTCTACACCCATTCTTGACGTTTGGGTAAAAGCAAGTTTAAGGAAAGCGAACCTCTTTGTAAAAACAGATTATGCTAACCAGGGTTTATTGTCCAGAGGTTATTATTCTGTGAACCGTTATCCGATGATGGACCGTGTGATGCTGAAGTTCGGTGTAAGCTGGAGTTTCTACGACTAAGTTTTCTGCGGTTTCTTTTTGGCCGCAGGGAATAACACATTATTTAAGATCAGTCTATAGCCGGGAGAGTTGGGATGCAGGTTGAGATCCGTTGGAGGATCACCCACTGCGTGTTGATAATCTTCCGGATCATGACCACCATAAAAAGTAAACTGTCCCTTTCCGATTTCCCCATTCAGGTAACGCACCTCTTCTGCCCCTTTGTTCTCTCCCAATACCGTAATGCTGGGTTTTACCAGAGATTTCTTAAAAGCCGTAGTCTGTCCCATAAATCCTTTGATCACTTTTTCGTGATTCTGGGTAAGCATAGTGGGTACCAAATCCCATTTTGCAGAGAAATCAAACAGCGTAAAATAATCATTGGTCTGGTTGAGTAATCTGGTCTGGGTAACGTCAATATCAGAAAATTCATAATTATTAGGGTTTACATCCAGGCGGAAATCTTTGAAAGCAAAAGTTTTGTTGAAATTAAGCTTCGCCTGTGCCTGTGGGTCAGCGCTGTCTCCATCAAACATGCTTTCACAAATATCCACTCCTTCCGCACTCAGCGCAATATCAAAACTATCCGTTCCGGAGCACATGGCAAATAGAAAACCTCCTCCTGCACAGAATTCTTTAATTCTTTTCGCTACAGCAAGTTTCATCTCAGACACCTTATTAAAACCATTTCTCTTTGCGGTAGCTTCCTGATTTTTTACATCATCCCGATACCATGTGGCATTTCGGAAAGCACTCCAGAAACGTCCGTATTGCCCGGTAAAATCCTCATGATGGAGGTGAAGCCAATCGTAACCGGATAACTTGTCTTTTAATACCTCATCATCATAAACCACATCATAGGGGATCTCTGCATAGGTCAGAACCATGGTTACCGCATCATCCCAGGGCAATTTACTTTTTGGAGAGTAAACCGCAATTTTAGGCGATTTCTCCAGTTTTACCACTTCCATATTCACTTCCGGATCACTGATCTCATTTAAAATAGCGGTCACCTTTCCATCCGCGAGTACCTGATAAGAAACACCCCTGGTTTTACACTCGTCTTCTATTCCTTTATTGTATTGAATTAAAAAGCTGCCACCCCGATAGTTTAAAAGCCAGCTCACATCAGCTTTTTGCTTGATGCTCCAATAAGCAATGCCATAGGCTTTCAGGTGGTTCTTTTGATCTTCGTCCATGAAAATGAGAATGGAAGAGGCTTTGAGACCGAGACTAAGGGTCAAAAGAAAAAACAGCAGGTAAATTTTTTTAAGGGCCATACTTTTATCGGGTATATGCGAAAGTAATTTTTTATAAACCTAATCATAAAATTATTGTGCTTAATAAACGTTTATACACGATAATCAGTATATAAGGCTTTTTTACACTTAATTACTATTCAGTAATCATTTCAATTTACTAAATTTGGCATTTACAAAAAATTATCATGAGCAAAGCAATAATAAAAACAGATAAAGGCAATATGACCGTTCAGTTCTACGATCAGGATGCGCCTAATACCGTTGCTAACTTTAAGAAATTAGCTTCAGAAGGATTTTATGATGGCGTTACTTTTCACAGGGTAATTCCAAACTTCGTTATTCAGGGCGGATGTCCGAATTCTAAAGATCCGGCTAAAGCACATCTTGCAGGTACAGGTGGTCCTGGTTACAAGATCGATTGCGAATTGAGCGGTGAAAACCAGTTCCATGATCGCGGTGTATTGTCTATGGCACATGCTGGTAGAAATACAGGTGGTTCACAATTCTTTGTATGCCACAGCAGAGATAATACTGCCCATTTGGACAGAAATCACACTTGCTTCGGAAAAGTAATAGAAAATGTTGATATTGTTGACGATATCAAACAAGGAGATAAGATTATAGGGATAGAAGTAATAGAAGATTAGTTTCTTACTTCTCAAAAAAAGACAATTTATATGAATTTAAGAGGAATCGTTGCAGTATCTGGAAGACCAGGTTTATTTAAGCTGGTAGGGCAAAATAAAGGCGGATACGTTTTAGAAAGCCTGGATGCTCAAAAAGTTAAAATTGTAGCCAATATTACTACAACTAAACTGGCTTCATTAGAAGATATCACCGTATACGGCGAAGATGACGATTTGAAGCTATTGGACGTTTTGGCTAATATCGTTGCAGCTAAAGGAAACGTTCCTGATGCAAAAGCTGATGTAAAAGAGTTGAAAGCATTCTTCCTGGAAGTTGCTCCCGGACATGATCAGGAAAAAGTGTACACTTCAGATATGAAGAAAATTGTTTCCTGGTACCACTTATTAAAGGACTTGCCACTTTTCAGTGAAGAAGCCCCTAAAGAAGGTGGAGATCATGAAGCGGTAAAAGCTGAAGATAAGGTAGAAAAAAAGCCTAAAGCTACTCCAAAACCATCGAACGCTAAAGCACCGAGCAAAACTGCTCAGCCTGCTAAGAAAGCGAATATGACCAGCAAAAAAGGAGTTTAGAATTTACAGACTCCATCAGGTATATAAAAACCGGACCTCTACAGGTCCGGTTTTTTATTTAGAGAAAAAACCAGATCAGAACAAAGGCAATCACGGAGATCACTATAGCAATAATATAACTCAGGCGGTCCCGTTTCTTGTCACTTTTAAATCTGTAGTCTCTTTTAAAATCACTTGGCAATTGCATAATAACTCCTTTTTTTATTGATGATGATGAATGTTCTGGTTTTCCACAAAACCAATGGACTTTATTCGTGGTGATAAGGCTCGCCTTTCAAAATGCTGAATGCCCGGTAAAGCTGCTCAACAAAGAACAAACGAACCATTTGATGGGAGAAGGTCATGTCGGATAAAGACATGCTGCCATTGGCCCTTTGGTATACACTTTCATCAAAGCCATAAGGGCCTCCAATGATAAATATGAGGTGTTGAACACTGCCAATCATCTGTTTATTCAGGTAATTGGAGAATAAAATCGAAGTGTATTTCTTGCCTTTCTCATCTAGCAGGATCACCGTATCCAGGTTGCTGACCTGTTTTAAAATCAGTTCTGCTTCTTTTGTCTTCTGCTGCGCTTCGGTCAGGTTTTTAGTGTTCTTTACGTCAGGTATCACCATAAGATTGAACCCGATATAATGCTTCAATCGCTTTAAATACTTTTCAATCCCCTCAATCAGGTATTTATCCTCGGTTTTTCCAACAACCAGTAATGTAATTTTCATTAAGTGTATATTGTTTTTTCTAATCCCTATATTTACCCGTTTAGAGCACATCCAAAGATAATGGTAAAAACAAAAGATAGTATTTTAAACGACTACCAAAATAATATTAAAACCCAGGAAATCCGAATTGCAGATCTTAAAAAGAAATTAAATAAGATTTCATTTTCCAGGCTGGGCCTGTT
This sequence comes from Pedobacter steynii, assembly GCF_001721645.1. NCBI lineage: Bacteria > Pseudomonadati > Bacteroidota > Sphingobacteriia > Sphingobacteriales > Sphingobacteriaceae > Pedobacter > Pedobacter steynii. Next base: position 3,070,853 of record NZ_CP017141.1, read on the forward strand.
CATCTCTGAAATCCTCACCATAGCATTGATTATCAATATCGGCTTTAATGCAATTTTAACAGGACTTTTGGCCGTTCCGCTGTTCCTGTTTATGTTTCTGGTAAAAAAGCAAAGTGCTGTGCAGAGGGACCTGACTTATGCCGGACAATTACTTTGGGTTTATCAGAACGAAGCCGACCAGATTCTTTTTGGAAAAAATGGCTACCACAATGGAGAAAACTATCAGGATGAGCAGCATCCTTATTCCTCAGACCTGGATATCTTTGGGCCAGGTACGCTGTACGCCTTTATCAACCGGTGTAATACGCAGAAAGGTATGGATTTACTGGCGGCTAATCTGAGCGCGCCAAATGATAAAAGAACCATTCTTGAGCGTCAGGAGGCAATCAAAGAATTATATGGCCATATTGACCAGAGCTTTCATTTTCGCGCACAATTGCAGAACCATAAACCAGAACAGTTAAAGGTCATTCAGAATAAACTGAAATACCAGTTGCCCGAACAGCTGTTATTTACCAATAAGCGCTTTTTAAAAGTAGCTGTGCAGGTGGTACCTTTTGTGATGGCGGCTTTATTCGTCCTGGGGCTTGTAGTAGGGGGCGTAACCTGGCAGGTCTTTGGACTGGCTGCAGTCTTCAATATGGGGCTTACCTTTTTCAATTTAAAAGACATTAACCAGGTTTACTATGGCTTCACCGGGAGCGCTAATCTTCTGAATGCCTTCTCCGGAACCATAAAATGGACAGAAGAAGTAAAATGGAACAGTTCCTATATTAAAAACCTTTTCCCTGCTCAGCAGGAAAGTCTTCCGGTGAGCAGTCAGATCAGACAGCTGTCCAGGATTATTCAGGCTTTTGATGCCCGCCTGAATATCATTCTCAGTGCTTTTCTCAATCTGTTTTTGTTGTGGGACCTCAAATGTTCAATAAATCTGGCACACTGGCATCGAAAATATGCAGCAGAGGTGATGGCCGGGCTGGAAAGGATCAGCCGGTTTGAAGAACTGATTTCATTTGCTACACTGACCTATAACCAACCGGAATGGAATACCCCTGTTATCGAAGATGCGTTCCATTTAAAAGCCTTGGAGCTGGGACATCCTTTGATTCCTCAGGGAACGCGTGTACTCAACGATTTTAATTTAAATCCCCAACCCACCGCAGATATTGTAACAGGTTCTAATATGGCTGGAAAAAGCACTTTCCTGAGAACTGTAGGTATCAATATGGTGCTGGCCTTTGCCGGTGCTCCGGTTTGTGCAAAGGAAATGTCGCTTTCCATCTTTAAAGTACTTTCTTATATGAGGATCAAGGATTCTTTAAATGACCAGACTTCTACCTTTAAAGCAGAACTGAACAGATTAAAGATGATCCTGGATGCGATTCGTATTTCTTCCAATTCCCTGGTGCTGATTGATGAAATGCTGAGGGGAACAAACAGCCGGGACAAATACCTGGGCTCTAAGGTATTTATCGAAAAGCTGATCGATCAGCAGACGCCTGTTTTATTTGCTACCCACGACTTACAACTGTCGGAAATGATCAGCGATTATCCGGAACGGGTCAGGAACTATCATTTTGATATTCAGATCAGTGAGGGCGAAATGAACTTCGATTATAAACTTAAACATGGCCCTTGTACTACATTTAACGCTGCTTTACTTTTAAAGGAGATTGGCTTAACGTTAAATTAACACCTTATTCCCATCTTGGCTGTTATATACGAAAGATATGATTAAAGCATCAGATTTTGGGCGTGATTTTTCCTGGGGAGTGGCCACAGCTGCGGCTCAGATTGAAGGGGCAGCGGATCTTTATGGAAAAGGACCCTCGATCTGGGATTCTTTTTCCAACAGATCGGGTAAAATAAAAAAAGGCCATCACCCAACCATTGCCTGCGATTTTTATCATAGATATAAGGAAGACATTGCTTTAGTTAAACTACTTGGTTTCTCTATATTTCGTTTCTCCATATCCTGGCCCCGGATTATGCCTTATGGGGAGGGGATGGTCAATGAGGAAGGCATCCGTTTTTATCATCAGGTCATTGATGAATGTCTGTTGAACGGGCTTGTTCCTTACATTACTTTATACCACTGGGATTTACCGGAGGCATTGGAAGAAGAGGGGGGCTGGACGGCCTTTGGTATCAATACCGCTTTTAATGCTTTTGTATCTGTCTGCGCTAAAACTTATGGAGATAAAGTAAAAAACTGGATCGTATTGAATGAACCTTTTGGCTTTACTTCCCTGGGCTATATGCTCGGTATTCATGCTCCTGGTAATACCGGGCTGACCAATTTCTTTTCAGCTGTACATCATGCCGCAATTGCACAGGCAGATGGCGGAAGGATTTTAAGGGCGGAAGTGAGCCAGGCGAATATCGGAACCAGCTATTCCTGTTCCGAAATCATCCCGTATACACAGAGCGAATCTGATTTGCTGGCCGCACAAAGGGTAGACTGCCTGATGAACCGGCTGTTTATAGAGCCGACCCTGGGCATGGGTTATCCCGGGACAGACTGGGAGGTGATGGAGAAATTTTCTATTCAGCATTCTACCTGGCGACATACCGAACGCCTGACCTTTGACTTTGATTTTATCGGGATTCAGAACTATTTCCCGCTCACGATTAAATACAATGCCTTTATTCCGGTAATTCAGGCCTGGGAAGTGAAGGCAAAAAACCGGAAAGTTCCACACACTACCATGGGTTGGGAAATCAATGGAAATAGTTTTTATAATGTGATCAAACAGTTTGCTGCCTATCCTAAGATCAAAAGTTTAATGATCACGGAGAATGGTGCGGCTTATCATGATAAAGTAACTGAGGGTAAGGTTCATGATGCAGAAAGGATTGCTTACTTTCAGGAATACCTGGCTGCGGTATTAAAGGCTAAAAATGAAGGGCTGAACATTACCGGATATATGGCCTGGACACTAATGGATAACTTTGAATGGGCCGAAGGCTTCAATGCCCGCTTCGGCCTGGTTCATAATGATTTTAAAACCCAAAAACGGACGATCAAGGATTCCGGATACTGGTGGCAGCAGTTTCTAAAAGCATAAAAAAAGCTGCTCCGGTCCGGAGCGGCTTTCAGTAATTATATGTTCAGCTTTGACTATGCGTTTTTCGCTGCTGCTTCTCTGCGGATGATGTTTAGTGCACCACCTGCTTTGAACCATTCAATCTGCTGCGCATTGTAGCTATGGTTAACCGTAATTTCTTCTTTAGTACCGTCGATATGGTTTAATACCAATGTCAATGGAACATCAGGGCTGAAAGTTGTTAAGCCAATGATATCAATCGTATCGTCTTCCTGGATTTTATCATAGTCGTCCTTGTTAACAAATGTCAAACCAAGCATTCCTTGTTTTTTCAGGTTGGTTTCGTGGATACGGGCAAAAGATTTTACCAATACCGCGCGAACACCTAAGTGACGAGGCTCCATTGCCGCGTGCTCACGACTTGATCCTTCACCATAGTTTTCATCACCAACTACAATAGAACCGATTCCCTGTGCTTTATAGGCACGTTGAGTCGCAGGAACAGGACCGTATTCACCTGTTAATTCATTTTTAACGTTATCCGTTTTATCGTTGAAATAGTTTACCGCACCAATCAACATGTTGTTCGAGATGTTGTCCAGGTGACCACGGAATTTTAACCATGGACCAGCCATAGAGATATGATCCGTTGTACATTTTCCTTTTGCTTTGATCAGTAACTTTAAACCTTTAAGGTCTGTACCTTCCCAAGGCGTAAAAGGATCAAGCAATTGCAGACGGTGTGAAGTAGGAGATACCAATACCTGTACACCACTACCATCGGCAGCTGGTTGCTGATATCCTGCATCATCTACATCAAAACCTCTTGGAGGCAATTCAAATCCTGTTGGCTCATCCAGTTTAACCTGTTCGCCATTGGCATTTGTTAAGGTATCTGTAAGCGGGTTAAAGCTCAGGTCACCAGCAATAGCCAATGCCGTTACCAGTTCCGGAGAACCTACAAAAGCAAAAGTGTTCGGATTTCCATCTGCACGTTTTGCAAAGTTTCTGTTGAAAGAGTGAACGATGGTGTTTTTCTCTTGTTTTTCAGCACCAACCCTGTCCCACATGCCGATACATGGTCCGCAGGCATTTGTGAATACTTTAGCACCGATTTTCTCGAATACATCTAAGAATCCATCACGCTGAATCGTGAAGCGGATCTGCTCAGAACCCGGGTTGATACAGTATTCAGATTTTGCAGTTAAGCCTTTATCAGAAACCTGCTTAGCGATACTTACCGCGCGGGAGATGTCCTCGTATGAAGAGTTGGTACATGAACCGATCAAACCTACATCGATTTTCATTGGCCATCCGTTTGCTGCGGCAACTTCTTTCATTTTAGAGATTGGCGTAGCCAAATCCGGAGTGAAAGGACCGTTCAGATAAGGCTCAAGCTCTGAAAGATTGATTTCAATGATCTGATCAAAATATTTTTCCGGCTCAGCATATACTTCTGCATCACCTGTTAAGTGTTCTTTAATTGCGTTTGCTGCATCAGCTACATCAGCCCTGTTGGTCGCACGTAAATAACGCTCCATGCTCTCATCATAACCAAAGGTTGAAGTCGTTGCGCCGATTTCAGCACCCATATTACAAATGGTTCCTTTACCAGTACAGCTCATGCTGCTGGCACCTTCACCAAAATATTCTACGATTGCACCGGTACCACCTTTTACGGTTAAGATACCGGCAACTTTAAGGATTACATCTTTAGCTGAAGTCCATCCGTTTAATTTTCCGGTTAACTTGATACCAATCAGTTTAGGGAATTTAAGCTCCCATGGTAAACCTGCCATTACATCACAGGCATCAGCACCACCAACTCCGATGGCAACCATACCTAAACCACCTGCGTTTACCGTATGAGAATCGGTACCGATCATCATACCGCCCGGGAAAGCATAGTTTTCCAATACAACCTGGTGAATAATACCTGCTCCTGGTTTCCAGAAGCCGATACCATATTTATTTGAAACTGAGGCAAGGAAGTCAAAAACCTCTTTACTCTCTGTATTTGCTGCCGGTAAATCTATCTCAGCACCATATTTTGCGGTGATCAGGTGATCACAATGAACCGTTGAAGGAACAGCTACCTGAGGTCTTCCCGCCTGCATAAATTGCAATAAAGCCATTTGTGCAGTTGCATCTTGCATGGCCACACGGTCAGGAGCAAAATCTACGTAATCAGTACCTCTTACATAAGAAGTATTTGTATTTCCATCCCAAAGGTGGGTGTAAAGAATTTTTTCTGAAAGTGTTAAAGGTCTGCCTACTAATTTACGGGCCGCCTCTACACGGGGGCCAAAGTTTGCATACACCTTTTTGATCATTTCTATATCAAAAGCCATTGATAATATGTGTTAAAAGGGTAAGTTATTCTTAATTATTTGTAGCGAATTTACGAAAAAAAACAGGTGCAGGACATCATCTGCTGATCATTATATTATTTATAAATATTCTAAATAATATGGACGCAAGGATACGAAAACTGAATAAAAAGAATAACACTGGTCATTTTTGAACATTACTGTTCGTTTATGAACAGTTTTGAATGCTGGTTTAATTGTAATGCGCTGAAAAATAGCTTTTTGAGTTGTTTTGCTGTTCTTGGCCTGAGCTTCGCTTAAATCAGAGCTGGATGTCAGAGGGTTTTGAATTGATAGCCCTGTTCACTGAAATATTGTAAAACCCTCGGTAAAGCATATTTTAGCCTGTCGAAAGCTTTCAGACTGTCATGGAAAACGATAATGGAGCCATTTGTGGCATATTTAATCACATTGTTGTAACACTTTTGTGGGGAAAGCTTCAGGTCAAAATCGCCGCTAAGCACGTCCCACATGATGATCTGAAGGTCAGGAAAGTAGCTGCGCAGACCGGAAATCTGCGATTTTTTAATTCTGCCGTAAGGCGGACGAAATAAATGGGTATTGGTCAGTTCCTGGCATTGCCGGAAATTTTGAAGATAAACCGGATCTTCCGTTTTCCAGCCTTTTAAGTGATTAAAAGTATGGTTTCCGATCTGGTGCCCTTCAGACTTAAGCTTTTCGAATATATCGGGATGCTTTTGTATATTATCGCCAATGCAAAAAAAGGTGGCTTTCGCATTAAAGCTTTTTAAAGTTTTTAGTACAAAGTCTGTAACATCCGGTATAGGTCCGTCGTCAAAGGTTAAATAAATGACTCTTTGAGCTCGGGTTTTGTTCCAGATGAGAGATGGGTAATACCATTTCAGTAAAAGCGGAGATTTAACCAGGTACATCCCCAAAAGTAGTAAAATACTTTGTTGTACCTGAAAATTTACAAAATCAGTTAGTTGTTTATATTATTATTGTGAAATTAAAATTATGAGAAAGTTTACCAGTTTTAATGCGTTACCCAAGCTCAGCTTAGTTTTGTCATTAGCATTCATCACCGGTTTTGTGCAGAATTCCAATGCACAGGAAGTGATTACGATTCAGGATGCTATCGATAAAACTTTAAATAATAACCTTACCATCAAACAATCACAGTTCAGTGAAAGTTTATCTGATGAGACTTTAAAGCAATCAAAATTAGCCTTGATTCCTACCCTGAACGGGTCGGCAAGCAGCGGAATTAGTTTTGGTCGTAGTATGGACCAGAATACATTCGAGGTTATCAACCAGAAATTATTGAGTACTTCGGGCTCATTATCTTCCGGAGTAACCGTTTTTGAAGGATGGTCAAGGATCAATCAGATCAGACAAAATAAACTGCTACTCGATGCCGGTAAAGCAAATACAGACAAAGTTAAAAATGACCTGATCTTACAGGTCGTTACTTCTTATCTGCAGATCCTATACAATATTGACCTTCTGAAAGCGGCGAATGTTCAGCTGGCTGTAGCCAAACAGCAACTAAACAGAGAGCAACAACTGTTGGATGTAGGAAACAAAACACTGGCAGATTTGTCTCAGGCTAAATCCCAACTGGCAACCGCAGAACTGAATGTCACTAATGCAGATAATGCATTAACCATTTCTTATCTGACGCTTGCACAAATCATGGAGCTTCCATCTTCCACAAAATATGAAGTTCAGGCACCTTTGCTGGAGAGCTTTAATGCTCCGCAAACAAGGTACAACCCGGACGAGGTTTATGCAGATGCAGTAGGTCTTTTTCCTGATATTAAACTGGCGGGACTGAGAACTGAAGCTGCAAAAAAAGGAATTGATGTGGCTAAAGGTAGTTTATACCCTAGGCTTTCTTTCAGTGCAGGTTTAGGAACTTCTTACTCTTATATCTTTAGCAGTTCTTCTCCGCAAACAAGTTTTGCAGATCAGATCAATGAGCGTTTTAGTCAGAATATCGGTCTTAACTTAACCATTCCTATCTTCAATGGATTACAGGCACGAATTGGTGTCAGAAGAGCGAAGATTAACTACCTGCAGTCACAGACAGATGAGAAGCTGGCAAAAAATAACCTGAATAAAGTGATTTACCAGGCCGTTGCAGATCTGAAAGCAGCTGAAGGGCGTTACCGCTCTACTACAAATACTTTTCAGGCCCAAAAGGATGCATTTAACGTAATTGAACAACGCTATGCTGTAGGATTGGTAAATTCCTTAGATTACAGCACTTCTCAATCCAACATGAATAAAGCTGAAGTCGATATGATTCAGGCAAAATATGATTTACTCTTCAGGGCAAAAGTGATTGACTATTACCTGGGCAAGCAGATCATCTTTTAAAGCATTATAAAGCTCGATTTGATAAAATAATATAAACAACAACAAATGAAACTAAAACCCATATTAATTACATTAGGCGTAGTCATTGCTTTACTGGTTGTAGCAAAGCTTACCGGCCTTATTGGTGGTGAAAAAATTGAAAAAGTGACCATCGATAAAGCTGCAGACAGAAAAGTAATAGAAACGGTTACTGCAAGTGGAAAGGTACAGCCGGAAACAGAAGTGAAATTAAGCTCTGAGGTTTCCGGAGAGGTGACTGAACTGTTAGTAAAAGAAGGTGACGTGGTTAAAAAAGGCCAGTTGCTGATTAAAGTTCGTCCGGATGTGTTAAAGTCGGGTTATGACAGGGCTGTAGCTTCCTATAGTTCTCAAAAAGCAGGTGTGGCTTCTTCATTGCAAATGATGAAACAAAGCCAGGGAAATTTCGTAAATGCGGAGGCAACTTACAAACGTAACGTAGAGTTGTTTGCAAAAAAGGTAATCTCAGCATCGGAGTTTGATGCGGCAAAGGCTGCTTTCTTAACCGCAAAAACCAATGTGGCGAAATCTAAAGAAGACTATGTAGCTGCCAAATTCCAGTTGGAGCAATCGGGTGCCAATGTTCAGGAGGCCAATGCCAACCTGGCTAAGGCAACGATCTATGCACCGGTAGATGGAGTGATCTCTAAGTTATCTGTAGAGTTGGGAGACCGTATTCTAGGTACTGCACAGATGGCAGGAACAGAAATCATGAGGATTTCCAACCTGAAAACTATGGAAGTTAACGTGGATGTGAACGAAAACGACATCAACAGGGTAAATGTTGGAGATAGTGCGAAGATCGAAGTGGATGCTTTTGCGGATAAAAAGTTTAAAGGTATTGTGACTGAGATCGCAAGTTCTTCAAAAGATATTGGTTCAGTAACCACCTCAGTAGATCAGGTAACAAACTTTGTGGTTAAAGTAAGGATCATTGCAGATTCTTATGAGGGTGTTAAAGGTGGTGCAAAAGACCTTCCTTCTCCTTTCAGACCAGGTTTGTCAGCAACTGTGGATATCGAAAGCGAATCGGTAAAAGGATTGGCCATTCCAATCCAGTCGGTATTTACCAGCGACAAGAATAAAGATGCTAAAACTGCCGGAAATGACGAGAATGCAGATAAACAAAAAACAAAGCTGACTGATAAAACAGTGAAGCAATATGTTTATGTATTCAATGCAGGAACTGTTAAACAGGTAGAAGTAACTACAGGAATTCAGAACGATCAGTTCATCATCATCAAAACCGGACTTAAAGCCGGACAGGAGGTGGTATCTGGTCCTTACTCTGCCATCCAGAATAAATTGAAAGACGGAATGAAAGTAGAGAAAACAACTAAGGATCAATTGTTTGTAAGTCCTGATAAAAAGTAAACTTTATCAATCATTTTTAAATGAGTAAATTGCCCCGGTTAAAACAATAACCGGGGTTTTTTATTTATACTGTATGATACCTAAAGTTGCAATGATTGGTGGGGGTAGTTGGGCTACTGCTATTGTAAAAATGCTTTCAGATAATACGACTGCAAAAGAAATTTATTGGTGGATGCGAAATGTAGAAGCCATCACTCATCTGCAAAAATATAAGCACAATCCAAACTACCTGAGTTCTGTGGAGATCAGAATCCCGGAAGCACATATTTCAAGTGATATCGTAGCCATTATTGAACAGGCTGAATACGTGCTTTTAAATGTCCCTGCTGCCTTTTTAAAGGAAACCCTGAAGGATGTTAGTCCGGCGATGTTAAAAGGCAAGAAAATCATCTCTGCGATTAAAGGTATTGTTCCCGATGAAAATCTGATTATTGGAGAATTTTTGAACCAGAAATATGAAGTTCCGCTAGAGGATATCGTCGTAATCAGCGGACCTTGTCATGCAGAAGAGGTTGCTTTAGAAAAACTGTCTTACCTGACGATTGCTTCTCTTGACCTCGATCTGGCCGGTACTTTTGCTAATTTGCTAAGCACGAGGTACATCAAAACAAATGTTTCTGATGATATCTTCGGAACAGAGTACGCTGCGGTATTGAAAAATATTTATGCTGTGGCCAGTGGCATATGCCATGGGGTAGGGTATGGAGATAACTTTCAGGCGGTTTTAATCTCTAATGCCATCCGGGAAATCAAACGCTTTGTAGATGCGGTACATCCGATTTCCAGGGATATCAAAGAATCTGCTTATTTAGGTGATCTGCTGGTTACCGCCTATTCTCAGTTCAGCAGAAACCGGACTTTTGGAAATATGGTCGGTAAGGGCTATACTGTAAAATCAGCACAGCTGGAGATGAATATGGTTGCTGAGGGGTATTATGCAGTAAAATGCATGCACCACATTAACAAAAAATATAAGGTAGATATGCCAATCAGCAGAGCAGTATATGCGATTCTTTATGAACAACATTCTCCACATATCGAGATGCGTTTGCTGACAGAACAGCTGAATTAATCAAACAAAATTTAAGGTGGCATTGTTATCAATTGAAAAACATACTACCATGAAAAGAAAATATTTGTTTGGGGGTTTAGCCCTTGCATTCCTAAGTACATTGGCCTTCAATTCTAATGCGCAGGAGAAAAAAGAAAGTGTTGGTCAGGTGATTAGCAAAACAGCTACAAAAGTGGGTAATAAAACTGCAGAAGTAGCGGTAAAAGGGACGGCTAAAGTTGCGGATCAGACTTATAAAGGCAAAATGGCTCCTGATGGCTCTGATGTGTACATCAACGGTAAAAACAAGAAATACTATATTAACAAAAAAGGAGCGAAGGTTTATCTGAAAGAATCACAGATCAGAACCCGCCCGGTAAAGAAAAGTAAATAAGCAATCGCTGCCGGACGAGGTCCGGTGATAAATAAAAAGGTCGGTTTCCAGAATGGAACCGACCTTTTTTATGATTTGAGAATGACTAAGATCTACGTCTTCTATCACCGCTTCCGCCACGATCTTCACGGCTTCTTCCAGAGAAATCTCTGAAGCCACCAGCGCTGCTGCTTCCGCCTTCACGTCTGCCACCGCCACTTCCGCCTTCGCGTCTGCCGCCACCGCTGCTTCTTCTGTCACCACCGCCGCTTCTTCCGCCGCCATAACTTCCGCCTTCGCGTCTGCCACCGCCACCGAATCCACCACGACTACGGCCACCGCCGCCGTCACCATCAGCAGTTTTCTCAATTCTAACACCACGGTTGTTGAATTCAACACCTTTGAAGTTATTGAAAAGAGAATCTACAGTTGCATCTTCTACTTCAAAGAATGAATAAACACCTTTTAAGTCGATTTTGCCAATGCTTTTTCCGCTGATTTTACCGTTGTTACAAACAAAAGATAACAAGTCACCTCTTGTAAAGTCATCTACCGAACCTAAGTTGATAAACAAACGGGTATAGCCGTCACTGCCTCTATGGCTTCTTTCGCCGCGCTCACCACGTTCTCCTCTTTCACCACGATCATCAGCCGAAGAGTTAAGATCAGGAGCGTTTTTGTAATATTCTAAAAAGCGGTTAAACTCTAAAGATGCAAAACGTTTGATCACTTCTTCTTTGCTCAATTCGGCAAACTCATCCATAATACGAGGGATGTATTGCTCAATTTGTGCTTCGTTAACTTCTACCTTGTGAACCTTGTGAACCAAAGCAAACAATTGTTTTTCGCACACGTCAAAACCTGTAGGTAAAGAAGCTTTAGTGAATTGTTTACCAATGATTCTTTCAATCTGACGGATTTTTCCAAGTTCTTTAGAGTTAACGATACAGATAGAGATACCTGTTTTACCCGCACGGCCGGTACGACCACTACGGTGGGTATAACTTTCAATTTCGTCAGGTAGTGAATAATTCACAACGTGTGTTACGTTGTTTACATCAATACCACGTGCTGCAACATCAGTAGCAATTAACAATTGCATGTTACGGTCACGGAAACGCTGCATTACTTTATCACGTTGTTGTTGAGATAAATCTCCGTGTAAAGCATCCGCATTATAACCGTCTTTAATCAAGTGCTCAGCAACATCCTGTGTATCCATTTTGGTTTTACAGAATACTACCGCAAAGATTTCAGGGTTAAAATCTACGATACGTTTTAAAGCAGCGTATTTATCTCTGGCACGTACGATATAGTACTCATGCTCAATATTTACGTTACCTGTGTTTTTGGTACCCATGGTTAACTCTACCGGAGAGTCCATGTAATTTTTAGCTATTCTTCTAACCTCTGGAGGCATAGTAGCGGAGAATAACCATGTTTTTTTGTCGTCAGGAGTAGTCGACAAGATGTCGTTAATGTCTTCCTGGAAACCCATGTTCAACATCTCATCGGCTTCATCCAGAACTACATACTTCACGTTAGTGAAATCTATAGCTTTTCTGCCAATAATGTCTAACATACGGCCCGGTGTAGCCACAACAATTTGTACACCGTTTCTAATTTCACGCAATTGTTGCATAATGTTTGCGCCACCGTAAACGGCAACTACATTAGCTCCAGAGATGTTTTTTGAGAAATTCTTGATGTCGCTCGTAATCTGTAAGCAAAGCTCTCTTGTAGGGCATAAAATTAATGCCTGAGGCTTGTTGCTTTTAAAATCGATCAATTCTAACAGAGGTAAACCGAATGCGGCTGTCTTTCCTGTTCCTGTTTGGGCCAAACCAACAAAATCGTTATTGCCCTCTAACAGCACAGGAATACTTTGCTCCTGAATAGGTGTTGGATTTTCGAAACCTAAATCCTTTACGGCATTAACAACGTCATCACTTATCCCCAATTTACTAAATGGGTTTATCATGTATATATATTAATTAAGCCGCAAAGATACGCTTAATATTTGGGATTTCACAGAGGCGTAACTAAATAAAAATGAGCCAATTAATTATCTGAGCCGATCTGCCGACCTCAATAATTGCTCGTCTTTACGAATGCCACGTAAGGCCAGCGCACAAAACAGAATGCCTGCAACCGGTAAAAATGCACCGATACCCGGCTTAACAGCAGCAATTCCACCCGGAAGATTTTGTGCATAATTGAAGATCCAGAAACCCAATGAAAGCATGGCAAGGATGGCCACAATGATCAGACGTTTCTGTCCGGTTCTGTTTTTAAAAGTAAATATCGTGGCCAGACACAGTAGCACTACACATACTGTATTCAGGAATAAAGGTTTAAAATAATCAGTTTTTGCGACTACACCATTTGTTTTCTGGTATAAACCGGTCGCCAAAATCCAGTATTCTGAGCCATTTGACTGGCTGCTTACAATGGGGATAAACATTAAAAGTAATATGGTCAGGCCTGCTAGCAGAAGCCAGATAGATTGCACTCTTTGTATCATATCAGTTCAATAATTTCAACAAATATATTAAAAGGCCCCTACTAACCAATCAATATCTTGATCCAAAAGATTAAATTTGTCCTATTGAAACCGAACATACAGCGATATTTTATTGAATTGTCATATAATGGCACAGATTATCATGGCTGGCAAATACAGCCAAATGCCATGACCGTGCAGGAATGCCTGGATAAGGCATTGTCCGTTTATTTTCGTCAGCCTGTGGTGACCCTGGGTTGCGGCCGGACAGATGCCGGAGTTCATGCAACACAATTCTTTGCACATTTTGATCTGGAAATTTCTGCAGAGAAACCGCTTCATGCAGAACGTTCAATTACCGGTATTAATTCTTTGTTGCCTTATCGGATTGCAGTTAAACGTGTTTTTCCGGTAGCAGCCGAGGCACATGCCCGGTTTGATGCCACAGGAAGGGCCTACCATTACCACATTCACTTTCATAAAGATCCTTTTAAACTGGATCGTTCCTGGTTGTTTAAGGGAGAGCTGGATGTGGGGACCATGAATGAAGCCGCAAAAATCATCCTCGAATACACAGATTTTTCCTGTTTCAGTAAATCCAACACCCAAACCTTTACCAATAACTGTAAGGTTACCGAAGCTTATTTTGAGGTAAAAGAAGGAAGCTTGCAATTTACCATCCGTGCCGACCGTTTTCTGAGAAATATGGTGCGGGCAATTGTAGGTACACTGGTTAGAATTGGAAAAAAAGAAATTACCTTAGTACAACTCAGAGAAATTATTGAAAGTAAAAACCGCAGTAATGCCGGACAATCCGTTCCGGCATGTGGTCTATACCTGGTGAATGTTGTTTATCCCTTTGTAAACTATTGATATGTCTAAAATAACTGGTGATGCGTTGAATGTTGGCTTATTGAAAAGAGTTTTTCAGTATGTGAAACCTTACCGCAGGATCTTTATCTGGGCAATCATACTGACCATATTATTGGCATTAATTGCACCGGTAAGGCCTTTTCTGATCCAATATACCCTGGATCATTACATCATGAAAGATCAGCATGGCGGTTTGTTAAAAATGACCGTTGTGATGCTGATCTTGCTGGTACTTCAGGCGGGTATTCAGTTTAGTCATACCCTGCTTACCAATACCCTCGGACAGTCGGCTATCCGCGATCTGAGGATCAATGTGTTTAACCACATCACTAAGCTGAGGCTAAAATATTTTGACAATACTCCGATCGGACAACTGATCACCCGCACAGTTTCCGATCTGGAAACAATTGCAGAGATTTTCTCTGAGGGATTGATTGTAATCATCGGGGATATCCTGATGGTGATTGTGATTATCGGAGTAATGGTTTACCGGGATTGGGCATTGACGCTGGTGGTATTGTTGCCGATGCCTTTGCTGATTCTGGCCACCTCAGTTTTTCAGAAAGCGATTAAATCTGCTTTTCAGGAAATCAGAACAGAGGTATCCAACCTGAATACTTATTTACAGGAACACATTTCAGGGGTTTCCATCATTCAATATTTCGCTCGTGAACAACAGGAGTATAAAAAGTTTGTCAAGATCAATGCGCGTTACAGAGATGCAAATATCAGGTCCAATTGGTACTATTCCATATTTTTTCCGGTAGTAGAGATCATTTCTGCCATGTCTTTGGGCTTGCTGGTATGGTATGGATCCAGAAGTATTCTGGCAAAACCTTTAGATGTTACTCCCGGAACAATTGCGGAATTTATTCTGTATATCGGAATGCTCTTCCGACCAATCCGGGAGCTTGCCGATAAGTTCAATACCCTCCAGATGGGAATGGTAGGAGCGGAGCGGGTGTTTAAGGTATTGGACACAAACGAAGTAACGGAAGATAAGGGGACATTTGCTCCTGAAAAGATGGCTGGTTCGATTTCATTTGATAAAGTCTGGTTTGCTTACAACGAAGAGAATTACGTGCTTAAGGATATTTCTTTTGAAGTGCAGGCAGGAAAAACGATTGCATTGGTTGGTGCTACCGGAGCAGGTAAATCTTCTACCATTAATATCCTGAACAGGTTTTACGAAATTCAGAAGGGGGAGATTAAAGTGGATGGTGTTAAAATTCAGGATTATCAGCTGAATTACCTGCGGAGCAATATTGCCACCGTTTTACAGGATGTCTTTTTGTTTTCGGATACGATCTTTAACAACGTCACTTTAAACAATCCGGATATTACCATGGAGCAGGTGGTGGACGCAGCGAAAAAAGTTGGTGCACACGAATTTATTGAAAGACTGCCTGGTGGTTATCAGTATAATGTAATGGAGCGTGGTGCCACACTTTCAGGCGGACAAGCACAGCTGATCTCTTTTATCCGGGCATTGGTCTATAATCCATCCATCCTGGTATTGGACGAGGCTACTTCTTCTGTAGATACGGAAACAGAAATGCTGATCCAGCGGGCCATAGAAAACCTGATGAAAGGCAGGACTTCCATTGTTATTGCTCACCGCTTATCCACCATCCAGAAGGCTGATAAAATATTAGTACTGGACAAAGGAGAGATCAAAGAGATGGGCACCCATCAGGAACTGTTAAAGCTTGATGGTTATTACAAAAGGCTGTATGATCTTCAATTCAATTCCGGTGGTATTGTTTCCGCTTAAGAAGGGGCAGGGTAGACACGAGTTAATTTTTTATAAACTGCCTTTTTCTGATTGCTTGTTTTTGATCCGGATTTCTCTTTTCTTTTTTTGTGCTTTTGAGGTAAATCAGCCTTTAGTTGTATATTGGTGCTGGTTTTAGCCTCCCCATCAGCTACCTTTTCCGAAGGTTTTGGCAGCACTGCCGGTATAGAACCGGCATAAACACTGTCGGAAATTTCTGTTGTATCGTCTTTGATAAAAGAGATATAGGCTTCCATTTGTTCATCCGCCAGGCTTGAATCAATACGGAGTAAATCTTTTCCTTCCGCTCTCTTTGCACCAGACAGGTGATATTGGGTAACCTTTGATTTTGAAAAAAAGACCATTACCATGGCCCGATCGTTCATGTGTTGTGAGGTCAGGTCAGCTGTATCCCAGGTAAATTCGATTCCTCCGGCAACTTTTGCGATCTGCGGTGTTTTTGCAACAGGACGGCTGCCTTTACTAACCAATATTTTTGTGTAATCTATGCTGATGTTCGGATATTCTCCCTGAAGGGCGTTTAGTTTATTGTAGGCGATGGCTTCATTGTAGGCATTTCTGTTTGTTCCTATCACTGCCAGCCGAAATCCTGACCTGATGAAATTAAGAGAGGGGCTTAAAAAACTATTAATTACCGTCATCTCCTCACAATTGGCCTTTCTGGCCGGAGTTAATGGTTTACTACTCTTGCCTATTTTTCTAACGATGTTTTCTCCGTTCAATACATAGCTGACCAGTCTGCCAACTTTTCCATGGACCGTTCCAAATGGTCCTCCTTTTAGTTTTCCCATAGCTTTGTGATTAATTCATGAATAAAAATTACTTTATTCAATATACGAAATCATTTTCATATATGATTAATTTCGTTTGCTCTTCAAATAACTTTCAATCTAGTGCCAATTGAGCTCCAATAGGTTTTCAATAGATCCTGCAGATCAATAAAGGATCAATCAACCCCCTATTGAAGATGAATTGAAGATCAATAGAAATAACAGTCAATTCACAACGAAGAGTTTATCATCTGATCGGATTTGTTTTGTCCTGACATTAAAAAGACAAGCGAAAATTGACAATAAGCAAGATAACAAATACATTTACGGCAAGTAATTTATTTAAAGCAAATATCTGTATACTGAAGATAGCAGCCGTTTTCCTGGCAGTAGCGCTTTAGATCTTAAATCAAATCATAATGAAAGATATAATTATTCGGAAGGCCACTTTTGATGATAAAAATGCACTCCTTGTTTTTGAACAGGGGGTAATTCATGCGGAAAGACCATTTAATCCCACTTTAAAAGAAAGCGATATCAATTACTATGATATTGATCAAATGATCAGCTCAGAGGACATAGAGCTTCTGGTCGCGGAATCCGGAGGTGAGCTCATCGGCTCAGGCTATGTCAGAATAGAAAATGCCAAACCTTATCTTAAATATACACGATATGCTTATTTAGGTTTTATGTACGTAGATCCTAAATATCGCGGTCTTGGTGTAAATCAGAAAATTATTGAGGGACTGAAAGCCTGGTCTGCTTCAAGAGGGCTTACTGAATTCCGCTTAGATGTGTATCAGGCAAATGAACCGGCAATCAGAGCTTACGAAAAAGCAGGTTTTACAGGGATCCTGGTACAGATGAGAATGGAAAATTAATCTACATACTTAATGCCGGTGTGGATCCGGTTTTTATGATCCGGTGTCCTCAATTGATTTACTATACCATTTCATTGGTTTCTGAGATTGACGATAACTGAACAAAGTTTAATGGCTTAACGATAAGAATAAGGAAAGTATTTTCATTTCATATTGATAAAGAAATGCAAAATAAGAATGTTCAGGGAAGAATCGTTATTTAATAAATTGAATAAAAAATGTCAATTTGCGGATGTGCTGATACGGGAAGAATTGTGTTTCTTTATAGAATTGGAAAATAAAATGAAAAGAAGAGTCAGCACCATCCTAATTTTAATCTTGTTGATTGTGATAGGAACCTATATCAGAAATGAGGTTTTTGGTCCTCCACATCAAATGAAAAAAGAAGGTAAAAAGGAGGCAAAAGATTTCAGTAAAACGGAAATCAAAAATGGCGACCTGATCTTTCAAACTTCTGTATCAGGACAAAGCAAAGCCATTCAACTGGCCACACATTCTAAATACAGTCATTGTGGAATTGTCTATAAAGAAGGAGAGGATTATTTTGTTTATGAAGCTATTGAACCCGTCCGGCTAACGCCTTTAAATCAATGGATTGCCCGTGGTTCCGCTGGTCATTTTGTGATCAAGAGATTGAAAGATTCCGAGCGCGTGTTAACGCCCTCAGTACTGGATAAAATGAAAACAGTTGGAGCACGGTTTAAAGGAAAACATTACGATCTTTATTTTGACTGGACCGATGATCGGATTTATTGCTCAGAACTCATCTGGAAAGTATATAAGGAAGCGACAGGTATTGAGCTTGGAAAACTTGAAAAGTTAAAGGATTTCGATTTGAGCAGTATAACCGTAAAGGAAAAAATGAAAGAAAGGTATGGCCGTAACATACCCATGAATGGAACGGTGATCTCGCCGGAAAGCATTTACAACAGCGATTTATTGATGACGGTAAAATTAGATTAGCGCCTCATCTTCTGGATTTCATTTTTTTTGTTATTATCTTCAATATGAAAACAATAGTAGAAGTTAATTGATGAATGTGATGAAAAACATACCAACTTTATATGAATGGGCGGGAGATATGCGGACTTTCGAGGAATTATTCCGCACTTTTTATGAAAAGGTTTTAAAAGATGATTTGCTTGGTGAAGTGTTTGAAAATATGTCACCTGAACATGTAAGTCATGTTGCCCATTTTGTAGCAGAAGTTTTTGGAGGACCTCAACTATATACTTCTGAAGATGGAGGAAGTCATGCGCAGATGGTAGGACACCATATCGGTAAAATGCTGACCGAAGAAAAACGTCAGCGATGGGTTTATCTTTTATTGCAAAGCGCAGATGAGCTGGGATTAAAGAGTGATCCTGAGTTTCGTTCTGCTTTTGTCGGCTATCTGGAATGGGGGACAAGGATTGCGGTGATCAATTCCGTAATAACGGAGAATCCGGTAAATCCTGAGGAACCGATGCCGAAATGGGGCTGGGGAGAAACAGGAGGGCCTTATATCCCAACAGAAGAATAAATGCCATCCCGGTAACAATGAAAAAGAGGCCTGCTGCTATTTATGAATAACGGCAGGCCTCTTTTATCAGGATAATTATTTAGTCAGTAATTCTTCCAGTTTCTTTTCCAAAGCTTCGCCTCTCAGGTCTTTTCCTACAATCTTTCCCTGCGGGTCAATCAGAAAGTTAGCTGGAATCCCTCTGACACCATATAGGGTAGAAGCGGCATTCTTCCATCCTTGCAAATCAGATAGCTGAGTCCAGGTCAAACCATCTTTTTCTATGGCCTGTAACCAGTCTTGCTTTTTACCCGGCTGATCTAATGAAACGCCAAGAACAGTGAAGTTTTTGTCTTTGTATGTATGGTAGGCTTTCACCACATTTGGATTTTCCTGTCTGCAGGGACCACACCATGAAGCCCAGAAATCCAGTAATACATATTTTCCTCTGAAATCTGAGAGTTTAACAGGCTTGTCATTCACATCATTCTGCGTAAAATCCATCGCAATGGCACCAACGGAAGTTGCACGGGCTTTGTCCATTAGTTTCGCGAAATCTTTTCCCGCAGTACTGTTTCTTAATCCTGCGGATAACTTATTGAAAACAGGTTCTAAGACATTAACATCCATGTCACTATCTCCGAGTTCTTTCAGTGCAGTAAGGCTAAAAAAGGAATCCGGATGCTCATTGATGTATTTATTCAGCAGGACATCTCTTTCTGCTGTTGCTTTGGTATATCTGTCTTCCAGGCTTTTTTGAAATTCCGGATTTTTACGTTGTTCCTGAGTTGCCTTTTCATATTCCGAGTTTAACACTGACATCACTTTCGTGAGGTGATTTTCATTCGCTTTATACCCCAGATATGCAGTGTTAATTTTTTGACCTGCGACTGTTCCTTTTTTGATGGAATCTGTAGAATTGATCTGGATTTTTCCCTTTTCCAGGTAAATGGTTAAGGCATCTTGTTTTCTTCTGTTTTTAATGCCGGTTCCGGTATGGTCTAAAATCAACTGTGCTCTGACCGGATCGGTTACTGTCCCTTTAAATTGAAAAGTTCCGTTCTGGAGTATCACAGAATCCAGTACATTATTTCCATTCAGGCGGTAGCTTAAATAAGCCTTCGCGGGTGCATTGAGTTGGCCAACTTTACCATTCAGCAGGTAATCATTGCTTTGGGAATAACCCAGGAAAGGTGTAGCCAGTAATGCGATGAGTGCTATTTTCATTCTTTTCATTGTTTTTTGTTTTTTATGAAGGGGGAATTATTTTGTCGGATCTAGTTTTTGTGCAATGATTTCATCCAATGCTTTTGCATTTGCGGGGGTGTTCCCGACAAATCTTTTGATGATTATTCCGTTCTGATCAATGAGTACTTTTGTTGGAAATGCATTAACGGCATAATCATTCAGAATTCCTTTAGTTTTCTCTGCTCTGTTGTCAGTATTGAGTACGTTGAGCCAGTCCATCTTGTCTTCGTCCAGGGCTGCGGTCCATTTTTTATAATCGGTTTCGGCATTTCCGGATTCATTAGACACACCCAGGATTTCAAATCCTTTCGATTTGTACTCCTGATATAAACGCTTCAGATGAGGATGTGTTTGCCGGCAGGGCATACACCAGCTACCCCAAAAGTCCAGTAATACCAATTTGCCTTTCAGGGAAGAAAGACGGTGTGCTTTTCCATTTCTGTCTTCAAGCACAAAATCCGGAGCAGTTGCTCCTACGGCTGTTTTTTTTGCCCTTTCTATGCGGGCAGCATAGGCGATTCCGTCTTTTGAGTTTTTAAAAGAAGGATTAATCTGAAGAAAGAGTGGTTCTATTTCAGCTGGGTCCAGGTTGCTTCTGGTATAGTCCTGTAACAAGTCGAATGCGATACCTGAGGCTGGATGGCGGAATAAAAAGTCCCGCTCTACAGAATCGATCTGATTCTGAATGGCATAGCTTTTCTTAATATAGCTGGCAAATGCAGCACTATCTTTTCTCTGGGAAATAGATTTTCCTTCCCGCTCATATAGTGCTTCGCTACGGCTGTAAAAAGGAGCTCTCTTTGCAGATAATTCCTGCTGATCATTTTCTGCTTCAGAACCCTGAATCACCGTTTCGCGGAGTTTGCCATCAGAGTTTGCCTGCATATTTCCACGATCAAGGTAGAATTCATGAGCGTAATCCTTCAGCAGGCGGGTAGAATTATAGTATTTTTCTACGCTGTCTGCGGCTTTCAGTTGAAGAACTGCCTTTACCGGGTAGCTTATTGCACCTTTAAAGCTGTACCTCCCATTGTTGATCAGGGTGCTGTCTGTAAACTGTTTTCCATTCTGTTTATATTTCAGATAGATCAGGTTGCTGAACGCGCGTTTACTGTCTGCTACCTTTCCTTCAATGGTAAAGGCATGGGTTTTTGATTGCGACATACCTGCTACAGGCAGAAGCATTAACATTAATAGAATATTTTTCATGGCTATCTTTTTTCTTTGTAGAACATGCTGGTGATCCGGCCGAAGCCTCCATAAACTTTGGTAGCTGTGCCCAATGAGCCTGTACCTGATACGTCGAATTCATTTACCTTTCCTTCTATGCCGTTATAAGTGGCAATGTAGATTTTATCCAATGTTCGCAAAGCCATATAAAAGTTCTCATACTCCGAGATCCTGCTTACTGCAAATTTCATATCTGTAATCTGCTCCGATGCGGGGAAAGAATGAATCAGCCTTGTCCTGTTGGATTTGTAGTCATAAGAATAAATTTTGTTCTGACTTGCAAAATAAATGTTTGGTAGTTGTGTAGACCCGGCAAAGATGGAAGCTGTTTTCATCTCAGGTGCATCAGTGATGACTTTATAGTCAGCTGCGGCTTTTTGAGTGGCTATCGGATACAATTGATAGAAATATAATTCTCCTGTATCATCTTTCATCAGCCAGTTGTAATACAGGTAATCGTTAGAGTAACCGGCATAAAAACATTTTTTCTTTACATTGTTGGGATCAAAAGCACCCGGAGCAGACATGTCTTTGCTATAAGTATTATACTCTCCGATTGCATATCCAGAATACCATAGAAAACGTCCGTTCTTTTGATCATAGCTGATCAGGCTGGTTTCAACGGGCACAGTGACTCTTCTTCCCCCATCGGTGGACGTAATAATAAAAGGAGCTAGTTCGTAATCTCCCAGAAGTGCTCCTTCAAAGATGGGCGTTTCTTCTGTCGGGAAACCAAATTGCATCTTGCCGTTAACAATTGCATAAATTGAATTGCTTCTGGAGCTTTGCTGGATGGTCTGCAGTCTTATATTTCCTGAAGGAGGAATGGCCATAAACTCAGAAAAGGGCTTGTTGATTTGATAGGTCTCAGGATTTAATTCTATCGGATTTCTGCTGTCTGATGTTAAAAAGATATTGATGGGCTTTTGAACCGCTAGTCCGCCGTCGAAATAGAATCCATCCAGCTGTCCGATGGGTTTTGGAATAAATTGACCTCCGTTGGCGCTACTAAACAGATTTCTGTAAATAGTGCCATTAAATGCAATCTGGCTAATGTCTCCACCTTGTGCTTTCTCTTCCAGGACCAGAATACCACTACTGAATCTGGAGTTCACCATCAGACGGGCTGTTTTAGTCGTGCCGATCCCCGTATTTTCATCTGTAGCTGTGAATACAAGGGTATAATTCCCTATTGGAACCTGGATTGATTTATTCAGATTTTTTTCTGCGGATAATTCTACTGCCGGGTCATAATTGTCAGAATAAACATACCAGCGGTATTTGTATTTACCATTTTGTACATTTTCCTGTTTTATGTCAGTATTGATGCGAAGGGTATCGTTGAGCAACACTTCATAGGTCTTACTGGTATCTAACCCTGTAACTGCAATTTCATTGATTGGGCGTAGGTCGTAATTTCCTTTGTCTTTGGCACAGGAGGCAAACAAAGCCGCAAGGATAATCAGGACAAAAATTAAGTTGATCTTATTTTTCATGGGTGGTTATAGTTTAGGAAATGTGACCTGATTACCATTTTCATCAAGCATAGGCCCGTTTTTCACTTCATATTCATAGAGTGCAGTGACCATTTTGGAATAGTAAATATCCATCTGACTTGAAGTAGGTGCATTTTCTCCATATCTTGCATAGGGAGGCCATACACTACGGCCCGTTACATCGATGATAAACTTGAATTTCACGGCACTATAAGCCCCAAAGAAATACTTGAACCAACTTCCCGAAAGGTCCCAGGTATCAGGTTTCAGGATCTGATCACTTAATTTGATCAGGAAAACATTGGTGTAAATATTTAATGGGTTTCCATTAGTCGTGTTAGGCGTTTTTGTGTTCGTGATCAGTTGCGGAAATTCGTTGTTTGCATCAATTTTCAGATAAATCCTGACCTGATTGTTTTTGAGGTCTGCCGTTCTTTTAAGTACAACGGGTACCCTGGCTGTATATGCTCCGGCATCTACCACCGTATTCAGAATGGTATAGTGTTGCCCGGAAATTGCAGTGGAAGTTGTTGGGTTAACAACAAGAGGAACTGTTCTGTTAACTGAGGCAGGAGCACCTGAAACCCTTACCGGAATAAAAATAGTATCCAGTAACCTGTTGTTCTCTTTTTCTGCAAAAGAGTAAGAGACACTGTCTCTGGACCCGGTCATCAATTCTTTATTTATATATATTCCCGGCAACTCCTGGTATAACAGGTCTTTCTTCTTGCAGGAAATCAAGGAAAGCAGCAGGCATAACATCAGCGTATGAGGCGCTTTATATTTTATAGTTCTTATTTTCATGATTTTTGCATTAACGGTTACCAAATTCGATTTCATCATCCGGAAGGGGGAAGGTATAAGTCAGGTTGCTCATCGCTACAGTAGAGCGGGGTATACTTGGTCTCTCCAGTCGTTTATAGAAAAAGAAAAGCTGGCCTTCTGCATAAAACTCCTTGATATACTCTTTCTCAATTTCAGCCATTCTTCTGTTTTCATCGAGAGTGATATTCAGGTTTTCGAGGCCACGCTGAGTCCTTATTTTATTGATCAGTTGTAGTGCCTGATTTAAATCCGGGCTTGCCTCTGCAGCGATATAATACATCTCCGAAAGGCGAATTAAGGGAACTTGCCTGGCAATCTCTAAATTGGTAAGCCCGTCCTGCCAGTACTTCGTGGTATAAGATACATTTGTATAAGTTCGGATATTGTACAGGTAGCGGTAATCTGTAGTTCCCCCCTGTTGTATTTCATATAAGTTGTTTATCGTACCCGTGGTTTGATGTAGCGTACTTGTCTGATAGCTGGAAACCCCTTCCAGTTTGAACCGGCGGTCAACGAAGTCTTTTAGCAAAGGAACCTGTAATGCAAAAATATGTTCAGTAGAAAAAGTACGGTCCTGATTCGAGCTTTGATTGAATGTACTTCTGTTTACAAATGGGAATTTCTCTGAACTGATTACCTCATTTGCATATTGAGCAGCTTTGATTTTATCTCCTTTGTACAGATATATCCTGGCTTTAAGTGCTTTTACCGCCCAGTAGTTAAAATGATTTCTGGTATAGCTGATAAAGCGGTCGTCATTTCCGTAATTCACCTCTTTGTTTACCGAGAGCAGTACTTCGGCTTCATCAAGGTCTGTCAGGCAGGCATCAATTACGGTATTGGTAGTGCTCAATGGAGTGACCGTTTTACCAAAGGTTTTGATGTAGGGTATGGCTGCAGTATTTCCTCCGGTGGCCGGCATCGGGCCAAACATCCGAAGTAAATCAAAGTGCAGAAAGGCCCTTAAACCAAGGGCTTCACCTTTTACAATATTGTAGTGATGCTTAAAAAGAACCGATTTCGAACTTTCTACATGCCCCAGAATGTTGTTTACACCAGCAATTGCAGTATACATTTTGGACCAGATCACTTTAATGGTGTCTTTTACTGCAGGAGCATTATAATTGTATTTGGCATGCTCTAAAAATGGATTTCCGGTGAGAGAAGTCCGATAGTCCTGTCCCATTGCACTTAAAGTGGTCATGGTCAGGTTATCTGAATATAGTCCGCGCCCCATTTTTACGTAACTTCCTAATAAGGCTTGATTAAAGCCGGCTTCCGAGCTGAAAAACTCGTTCTGCTGAACCTGGGTTCCGGGACTTACATCGAGCCATTTTTTGCAGGAATATAGTCCTGTGATCAGGATCAGTACCAATAATAAATAGGTAATTCTTTTCATGATGTAATAGTTAAAGCGGTTAAAAAATGCTTGTGGATAAGTTTAGGGTATAGCTCTGGGCAAATGGATAGTCCAGTCCCCGTTCTCTTTTGATCGTTGATAAACGAAATGGAGTTGCCATGTAAAACTCTATTCTGGTATTCGAGAGGCTGGCTTTCTTTAGCCATCTGCTGCGTTCCGGGAACTGATAGGTAAAAGATATTCTGGAGGCCTCCAATGTATATTCTTTTTGTACAAACCTGGAGGTTGCCAGCGTAGTCTCTGCAACCGGACTGTTTCCTGTGTTTCCGATAATACCTTTAAAGAAGGTTCGGTCGCCGGGATTTCTCCACCTTTCGGTTGCAATTCTGCGGTCTACATTATAGGTAATATTGGCATTCTCTATCCGGTCTACCAGGGTCTGGTTGTATAAGTCCGCACCAAGACGGTAGGTCATATAAATATTAAAACCAAATCCTTTATAATCTATCCCTGTACTCAGTGTTCCGGTAACCTTTGGATTGGTATCACCCACTGCTACTTTATCCAGCGAATTCCATACATAAGTCGCATTTCCAAATCTATCCAGAAAGAGTTCCTGCCCGTTTGCCGGATCAATTCCCAGGCTCCTCACCGCAAAAATCCTGGTCAGGGATTCCCCTTCCTGATAATAGCTCTTAGGTTTGTTCCGGTTTGGATTGCTGATGTCCTGATCGTCTTTATTTGATTTTTCATTTAGCTTCTTTAAAGCATTGGAAATCTTACCAATGGTATTTTTGTTGCCATATGCAGACAGACCAACCCTCCAGAATAACTGTTCCCTGGGTTTTTGCAGGATGGCGTAATTTAAACTGGCCTGCCATCCTATGTTCTTCAAAGATCCCACGTTCTCTTTATAGTTGTCAAAGCCTAAAGAGGGTGGGGTATTGATATCCAGGATGAGCCCGTCAGTAGTGTTGTGATAAAAATCGGCAGAAAATGCGAGCCTGTTGTTCAGGAAGGTCGCATCCATACCTACACCTTTCTTAAAGCTTTTCTGCCATCCCAGTGCTGCATTCCCATATCCCATCAGGAATGCACTTAACTGATCCAGGTAAAATTCCTGGTTAAAATAATCGTAAGTGGTAAGGGCCATGTAAGGAGGGAAATTCTGATCCCCGGTTGTGCCTACTGATCCCCTGATTTTAAGAAAACTGATCCATTTCAGCTGATTGATAAATTCTTCACGATGCAAATTCCACCCCATTCCTAAAGACCAGAAAGGGGCGAGTTGTTTGTCTTTTCCGAATTGCGAAGATGCATCTGCACTGGCTGAAAAATCCAGAAGATATTTGTTATCGTAGGCATAACTCATATTCAAACGGCCGCTGATGAGCCTCGTGATACCCTGATTACCAATTGGTTTGTTTGTGGAAGGGTCGAATTTACTGCCGAAAATCAAATCTGCCACCTTTTCATTCGGAAATCCAACAACGGTTACTGTAGATTCGTCTAGTTTTCCTTCATTAACGTTGACATTTCCGGTCACGAAAAATAGATTTTTGTTCCAGCTTTTACGAATGTCAAAACCCAGATTGGCATCAATCAATGTACTTGTTCCATTACTTTTTCTGTAGCTGCCACGTTCTGTCAGGAGTTTGTTCTCAAATATGGTATTGCTGGAAGAAAGATATTTGTCTGCCGAGGTGGTATTGTGAGTATAACTCATCCCACCAACAATGCGGATCCAGGGTTGAAGTGACCATTCGAACTTGAAGTTGTTCGTAAAACCAAGCTGACGGTTAAAATCTTTGCTGGGTAAAGAGGCATTATATAGAGGATTGCTATAATAGTTATATAAGGGACCTCCACCGACATTTCTTCTTCCCTGTCCCAGAAACTTTACCAGTTGTCCATCCTGATCATAAGGTGACCAGTATTGATTTAACCTGGAGTAATCGGAGAAACTGCCATACGGGCTATTCGTTGCTTTTACGTTGTTAATGGAAAGGTCATTTCCAAATAGAAGTTTAGGTGTCCGGTAACTTAAAGTAAGCCCTCCACTGATTTTTTCCCTGCCGGATTTTTTCATCACTGCCTGGTCATTCTGGCTGTTTAAATTGATGCCGTAACGCACTACAGGGTCGCCGCCTTCGAGATATAGAGAGTGACTGTTTCCGTAGGCCGTTCTTAAGGGTTGAGACAACCAATAGGTATCCACACCTCTGGTTACATCTTTCAGGCGTTCATTGTATTCCTGGTCTCTTAGTATCTGCAAAAAGGGCGAATTTCCAGGTTCATTGTAAAAGCCGACTTCTTTCTCAAAGTTTAGTTTCTCCTTTGC
Organism: Pedobacter steynii; assembly: GCF_001721645.1. NCBI lineage: Bacteria > Pseudomonadati > Bacteroidota > Sphingobacteriia > Sphingobacteriales > Sphingobacteriaceae > Pedobacter > Pedobacter steynii. The sequence goes on from NZ_CP017141.1 coordinate 3,098,251, forward strand.
ATTCAAGAGGTCATAACTGGTCAGATCCGGGCTGGTCATGGTCACACCACCACGATAGGAGACGCGGACACTACCTTCTTTAGGTTGCCTGGTATCAACGATAATTACACCGTTGCTGGCCCTGGAGCCATAAATTGAAGTAGCTGCGGCATCTTTTAAAACGGTAATGCGTTCTACTCTGTTCATATCCAGGTCGAAGATGCGTTGCAATGGAACCTGAAACCCATCGAGTATGAATAATGGTGAATTGGGTTTGTCGCCATAGGCATTTCTCAGGGCAGTATTCGAGGTAGATTGAGGAAAGTTATTCTGTCCTCTGAGTTCAATATCCGGTAATCGGTTGGGATCAGATCCCAGATTGATGTTCTCCGGAAGCTGTACCGAAGGATCAAGAATGCTGATCGCAGCCAATATATTTTGTGAGGAAACACGTTTTAACTCCTCTGCAGTAATGGTTTTTGCTGAACCGGTGAAATTTTCTACCGGTCTTTTATAAACTCCTGTTCTGACGACGAACTCCTTCAAGGAATTGTTTTGAGTGGCCATTCTGACCGTAATCTTCCTTGTTTTTTCGTCTATTTTAATATCCCTGGAATCGTAACCCACATAGTTAATTCTTAGCGATTTAACCGTTTCGGGAATGTTGATGGAAAATTTTCCCTCCTTATTGGTATAGGTTTTTATGGTGGAGCCGAGCGCAAGGACTGTTGCGTTGGCGAGGGGAATTTCTCCGTCTTCTGAAACAACGGTCCCTTCAATGGTCCTTAACTGTTGCTGCATTTCAGCCCATCCTCTGGTAGCCGGAATTGGTTTAATGATGATGGTTCTTTCTTCGATAGCATAGCTGAGCTGCTGATCGGCCAGGCATAATTTCATGACCTCGGTGATCGTGGCTTTTTTTACGTTAATGCTGACTGGATTTGCTGCTCTGATCAGTCTGGTATCTCCAAAAAAATCGTATCCGGTTTGTGCACTTATTTTTTTCAGAACGGATTCAAGAGAAGTATTTCTTTCGTTTAGGGTAACAGTTTGCGCGGTGGTTGACGCGCTGATCTGCATGATCGCGAGGAAAATTATGAGTGTGGTGAGTTTCATAATAAGCAGAAGTTGTCTAGGTATATAAAAGCCCGGTTTAGGCCTATACAGATGGTGAAAATTCATACATTTGTTCGGGTTTAGCTGACATATTCCTCCTGTTCGCAGATGGAATCGGACGTCAGGATTTCTTGATTAAAAAAGTTTAAGCGCTTGTTCGACAGGTGAATCCAATGTTTATACCGGAAGTGTGTCGAGCACTTTCGGTATGTTTTTATCGGAACCGTTTGTCTTTTGCATCAAATAAATTAAAGTAACATTATCTCATTACGGTGATCCTCCTTCCTTCTATTTTAAAATGAACTTCCCCGGATGATTCCAGGATCTTCAACACCGAAGTGATGTTTTTAGAACGGGATATGGTTCCCAGGAAAGAGGTTTTACTGAACGTATCCTGATAGTGAATGTCTACATCATACCATCTGGATATTTTTCTCATGATGCTTTCCAGGTTCTCATCATTAAAGCTGAAAAGGCCATTTTTCCAGGCAATGGCATCATTTCCATCAACATTCCGGATATCAATATTCCCCTCTCTTAGCGTGGATTGCTGTCCCGGTTTTAAGATGAAGTTTTTATTCCCCTTATCGGAGACCCGAATGGATCCTTCCAGAAGTGTGGTTTTTGTTTGTCCTTCATCCTCATAACTGCTGATGTTAAAATGGGTTCCAAGCACCTGGGTTTCCTGCTTTGCTGTAACCACAATGAATGGCTTGTTCGCGTCTTTGGCCACCTCAAAATAGGCCTCGCCTGATAACTCCACTTTTCTCTTTGAAAGCATGGTGAAACTGGCAGGAAAACGGAGTGAGGAGGCTGCATTGAGCCAAACCTGGGTGCCATCAGGCAAATTGATCTGATATTTGCCTCCCCGGGGGGTGCTGATGGTATTGTAAGTATTTGCCACTGCAGCATTTCCGGATCGTTCTCCGGTCGGGGCAATTTCATAGATCAACTCTCCATTGGCTTTTTTGGTGATGGTTAGTCCTGCCTGGATAGCAATTTCCCCATTCTTTGAATGACTCAAGTCTATCTTTTGCCCATTGGCAAGTGTTAAAATTGCCTGATTACCTCCGGCTATGATTTTGTGGTTTGCAGAATCAGCAGCCATTTTTGAGGCCTGCCGGTATTGGAAGAAAAGAAATCCAATGGAAAGCAGCAAGATGGATACCGCTGCAATCCTTAAGAGCATCCTCATGCCAAGGCGGGATTGCTGAGGAGCCTGCATAAGGACATTAGGACGATCAATATCAAGTTCAATCTTCGTAAACAGCGTATTCAGCCAGCGCTCCTGTTCTGCTTTATTCATAGTTAACCATTCGTTATCTTCCTTGTTATAAGTTTCAAGCCATGTTTCTACATGTCGCTTTTCGGCTTCGGAACAAGTCCCATCAAAATAACGGTCCAGAAGATCTTTTATCTCATTCATTTCAATACAATTGAGGTTTGCTGCATTGTCGGATGAAAGAGTAAGAAGTACTATCCTAATTTAAAAAAAAAATGTTTTTTTGAAAGAAAGCTTAAAGAAGGAGCACAGAAAGCCTTTCCAGTGTCTCCCTAAGGGATTTCATCGCTGTCGTCAATTGATTTTTTACAGTCTGATCAGAGAGGTTAAGTTGTTCGGCAATCTCTGAAATGGTTTGATGTTCATTCCGGCTGAGCTTGTAGATTGCTCTGGTGCGGGGAGGGAGTTGCTCAATCGCTATATCTACAATCTTCCTTAGCTCTTTTGCTTCCAGTTCTTTTTCCGGATTATGACCGCTATGCATGGCCAGCGACTGAACGATGATGGCATACTCTTCCCGGGTAACATTTTTACGGATCTTATCAATAACCTTGTAGCGTACCGAGGCAAACAAGTAAGACTGCAGAGAAGTGTTAACCGGTATTTTGTTGCGGTCTGCCCATAAACCGGCGAAGAGGTCCTGAATCAGGTCTCTTGCATCGTTTAACGAATACAGTTTTGAACTTGCAAAATCAGTAAGCCGATGAGCATGCCTGCGGTACATTTCGGCAAAAGCGTCCCGGTCGTCCTGCTTGAGCAAGTCAACAAGTTCCAAATCTGAATTGGTCTGGTAAGATCGCATGTCCCCTTATCCTCCCCCTGGTAGAATTATGATGTTATTCGAACCCAATGTTAAATAATTTTTTCTACAATATTATGATTATGTAGCGATTAGAGAGGAGGGGACGATGCGGATAAAGAAGAGAGACCATCAAAAAAGTTAGCTAATGATATCATTAACTAATTTTTTTGATGGTCTCTTTGGGCTGAAAGTTTTTTATTTAATGAGCTGACTTAATTTTTTAATCAGTTCTTCTCCACGAAGGTTACTGGCAATAATTACCCCATTTGGGTCGATCAGAAAATTTTGTGGGATAGCCGTTATGGCGTAAAACCCTGCAGCCTGGTTTTTCCATCCCAATAGATCGCTTACCTGTGTCCAGGGTAGTGCATCGTCTTTCACGGCCTTTAGCCAATTGTCTTTTTTATCATCCAGAGAAACAGCCAGGATATCAAAGTTCTTATCCTTAAACTGGTTGTAGGCTTTTAATACACTGGGGTTTTCTGCACGACAAGGGCCGCACCAGCTAGCCCAGAAATCCAGCAATACATATTTTCCCTTAAACGAACTTAAAGAGACCATTTTTCCGTTTATATCCGGCTGACTGAAATCCATTGCTTTGACACCAACAGCGGTTTTCTTGACGATATCCAGTTTCTTCGCCATTGCTTTTCCATTTTCGGTATTTCTTAAACGGGCACTCAGGCTATTGAATAAAGGTTCAAAAGTTTTTGGTCTGATGATCCCGGCTCTTTGCTGAACCAGGTCAAAACTCACATAGGAGTCGGGATTGGATTTGATAAAAGAGATTTCTTTTTCTTCTCCTTTCTGACTTAAAGGGCCCATTAGTTTCTGAAGTTCCTGAAGGCGCTGAATGGTATCCATTCCTTTTCCCTGCGTCCGCACCAATATTGGAATCATTTCTTCTCTCAATGGGGCTGACTGATCCATTTCTGGTTTTAACAGCGTTTTTAATGCCAGGTACTCTGACTGTGTTTTTCCGGCTGTAACCAGTGCATCTTTTGCTGTGGATGCCCCTTTGATAGCGATCGTGCCTTTGTCCAGAAAGAAATCCTGTTCATCTCTTCTCAGCATTTTCTCAATGAAAGTTATGGAAGGGTCTGATACCACCGGCTTAAGGCTGATGGATGCTTTTATAGGTTCATTCCCGATTTGTCCTTTGAAACTGAAGGCCCCATTTTTTGTGAGGGTAGAATCTGCAATTCTTTTATCGTTCAGTCTGTAGTTTAGAAAGACTTTCATGTCTTGTTTTAATGCGCTGAAATTTCCATTTATGGAAAAACTATTTTGTGCGTCTGCGGTAAAAGCCAGAAGGCTGATGCCGGTAATCATGTAGCTTATTCTTTTCATTGTATATGGTTTTGATTATTTAAGTTAGAAGACCATCTCGGGCGCTGCTATACTTAAGACGAATGACTAAGGGAGAAAAACCCCTGTGTTTACAATTAAGGGTTGTCGGACATACCCGGATTGGCATGGATTACTTTTGCCGGGAAGCGTAATACGAATCTCTCCGCCCTTAGCGGGAAAGTTTCTATTACTTCTCCCGTTTCAGATAAGGCCTGATGTGAATAAGTTTTTCCTGCAAAAAGCGGATCTACAGACAGTCTGCGCATGTCAAACCAGCGATGTCCCTGTACTGCAAACTCCCTGATCCTTTCTTCCATAATGAATTTTACCATTGCGGTCTGATCTGTGATGTTCAGTTCTGTATCACCTGATATTCTATTTTTAAGGAATGCCTTTAGTATTGTTGTGGCGGCTGCCAGATCACCGGTACGGGCTTTTAGTTCCGCCCGGATCAGATACATGTCTGGCATGCTCATTCCCAACTGTACCAATAGCGGCCCTATTCTCCTTCTGAGACCTGTTGCTTTAATCGGAGTACCGCCATAATAACTGGTGCTCAGAAGTTTTAAACGCTGATCATTTGCTCCATACAGACCTACTGCCTGGGGAGTCAGCAATAAATCGTTGGAAAGAAAGGTGTAATTATTGGACAGCTGTTTAGGAAAGAGTACTTCCTGATTTTCTGTTACTGTACCTATGCCTAGTAAAAAGCTTAAAGGGCTGATTGCGGGATTGTATCCCCATGGACCATTGACGGCAAGCGTAACGTTGTAGTCATAAAGTTCTACTTTATATGATGTTGGAAGGTGAGCAAAAGCATTGTCCATCTGAACCAATCCGTCCTGATATTTTCCCATGAATAGATAGATTTTTGACAAAAGTGCTTCTGCGCCTGCTTTTGACATGCGGGTCCTGTTGCCCGCTGATATCGGCAGGGCAGGAATTGCGGCCTGAAGGTCACTGATCATAAAATTGTAGACCTCTTTTACAGATGATCTGTCGAATTTATTCAACGTAACATCAGCAGACAGAACGATAGGGAAGCCCGGATCTGTAGCTGCTGTTGCTTCCAGATAGGGTTTCCCATAATAATTGATCAGCATAAAATAAATCCAGGCCCGGTTGGTTAAGGCTTCCGCTTTTAAAGCCAGTTTCTGCTCTTCTGTTCCTCCATCGGCATTCATCACCTCATTAATGATAATATTATAGGTGTAGAGCTGTTTCATCAGGGTTTTGATTTCAGAACCATCTTCATTGGGCTCATAAATCACATCTGCATATTGAAAAGACCTTTTAGATTTTAAGGAAAGCATGTTCTTAAAATAAGGTTCCACAGAGCTGATTTCATCACCAAGAAACAGCTGCCCATCGACTTCAGCCACATTAAAAAAAGGACTGTTCAATAACAGATGGTAATCGTTGATCTGCTTGGCGATCAGTTTTCCTTTTGGTTCTACCTCCAGGAATTCTTTTTGACAGGAAGATAATCCTGCCATCATCAGTAAAAGGATGAGGGTATATATTTTAGTGACTGGTGTTTTCATTTGAGAAATTTTAGGAAAAGTTAAAAGCTGATATGTGCACCCAAAGAGATGCTATGCTGTGCGAAAGGAGCTGTTCTTATTCCTCCGGCAACGGATCCGCCCAATGCGTTGTGAAACTCCGGATCAATTCCGTAGTGATTTGCTTTCCATAACATCACATTAGATAGCTGTGCGCGGAAACTGATGCCATCAGCCTTTAATTTATCGGTTAACCGTTTTGGTAAGCTATAGGCAAGGGTAAGATCACGAAGTTTCAGGTAAGCTGCATCAAGGACGTTGATATCTGCCATGGTATAATAGGAAACGTCTCTGGCTGCCAGACTTGCGGATCCTGACGGAATATAACCTGGAATATGGGTCTTCCCTTCATCTCCGGGATTTTTCCAGCGGTTTACGAATTCTGCATTGATGTTTCCATTAAAGTTGAAATCAGAGAAAAGAGCTCTTCCTGCATATAAGGAATTTACGTCCCTGCGCATGACATGTCCAAGGTTAAATACCGTATTGATAGTTAATGAAAATGCTTTATAACCGATAGTATTGCTCAGTCCTCCGCTCCATCTAGGTTGAAAACTACCCATATACCTGACATCTTCTGGTTTGGCAGCATTTAGTGCTTTAGTAACCGTCCCGTCATTCAGCCTGATCTGAGGATCTCCGGAGCTGTCCAGTCCCGCATACTGATAGGCAAATACGGAAAATGCAGAATACCCCGTCAGATAAGGCTTATTGATTTTATCGCTGCCGAGCACAATCGGACTGGCCGGGTTTAAACTTGTAATCTTATTCTGGTTAAAACTTAAAGTAAGCAGGGTATTCCATTTAAGATCGCCGCGGACCAGGTTTACTGAAGAAAGGTTCAGGTCAATACCGGTGTTCTTCATGTCTCCCGCGTTTCCGATAATACTTGGGAATCCGGTGAAAGGATTTAAATCCATGTACCCAATCAGGTTTTCTGTCTTCTTTTTATACCAGTCTATGGTTCCCTTTAAGCGATAATTTAGCAAACTGAAGTCCAATCCCAGGTTAAGGTTTTTAGTGGTTTCCCAGGTTAAGGTTCTGTTGGCAGGGGTAGAAAGGTTAAGTCCGACGCCTCCGGGATAAAATGGATTGTTCACCGAAGAGAGAATATCTTTGGAAGCTGCGGTTCCCGGATTTGGTGTATTTCCGGTAATTCCATAACTGCTGCGGATGACCAGCGCATTTAACCAGGAAAGATCTTTCATAAAATTCTCTTTTCCCATTTGCCAGGCCAGACCAGCACTCCATACCGGTTTGTTCTGCGCAGATTTATCTTTTCCAAAAAGGTTAGACTTGTCTACCCGTGCTCCTCCGTTGATGGTGTATTTGCCCGCATAGGTATAACCACCGTTGGCATAGTAAGAGGTAAACCGGGCATCGGTTTCAGTTTCATTGTATAAGTCATTGGTCAGGATGCTGTTCCCCAATCCGCTTGGCATCACGGGATTGCTTAATCCCTTTAAAGAAAGCGTTGCATAATCAATCAGGGCATAGGATAACAATTGGCTATTGTAGCCCCTGACGGTAGTTCTCGTCTGGTTTAAGGTTTGTTTTTGTACTTCTTGCCCAAGCAGGAAGGTAATCTGATGGATCTTTTCTTTCCAGGAATGATCATAAACCAACTGATTTCTCAAAGTCCAGTCCTGACTTACGCTATTGGTTAATGTATTTCTGCCACCTGAAGCTGGCAGATAATAAGTCGGCTTGCCATCTGGAGTAGTTGCGGCTACCGTAAAAGAAGTCAGCTCCGATCGTACATTGTAGTTGTTCTGCTCCAGAAAGCTGACTGTTTTATTCAGAGACCTGCTGATCCCGAAGATGCCTTCATATCTTAACCCATTAAAGAGATTGGCCGTAATGCCGGAGGTTATTCTGCCCCGGAAAAGGTTATTCCTTGTGCTGCCGGTATTGATTTCGTCCAGAGGATTGTACTTCAGGCTAATCAGGCTTTTGTTCTCGTAATTGGTTCTTAGCTCATCAATGCGGTATAGCCAGGATAGATCTGCATTGCTGCCATCAGTATTCCTGAACATGGCGTAAGGTAAGAAACGGATATCCGGGCTCAGGGTGTTTTTTGAGCTGCTCAGGTTATTGCGCAGATCGATAATCAGGTACATCTTTATGCGGTCATTAAATTTGAAGTCCTGACGCAGGTTGAGGCTATAGTCGTCATTCTTTGATCCTGGTGAATTGTTTTGGTTTCTGCTGTAGGCACCTGAACCATAAAAACTGTACTTCGTTCCTCCACCGGATAGGGAAAGGGTATGGTTCATGAGTGCCGAATTGCGGTACCATAATTCTTTTATCTGCGATAAATTAGACTGACCTGCCAGTATGTTTAGCTGTTCATCTGCCTGGGCCGAAGTAATTAAGCCCTGGTGTTGACGATAAAGAATCAGTTCATGTGGAGATACGGGAGCCAGTCCATTACCTGTCCGTGGGTTGATCACCGTTGCCCAGGGATTTAAAACCGGGTCGAAAATTTCCCTGGCGCTTTGGATAAACTGGTTGCTGTTCATGGTATTCAGGTATTCTAGATCCGGTTTCCCCTGAAAATTGATAAAGCCATCGTAGTTTACCTTTAATTCTCCGTTGCTTGTTCCTTTTTTTGTCGTGATGACAATCACGCCGTTGGCTGCTCTTGAGCCCCAGATGGAGGCAGAGGTTGCATCTTTCAATACCGTGATGTCTTCTACATCGTTCGGATTTAAGGTGCTGACATCGGTTACGGGAACGCCGTTGACGACAAAGAGCGGATCCCGATTGGTAAAATCACTAACGGTACTAAGCCCCCTGATGATAACAGAAGAACTTCTTTTGCCGTTGATAGAATTTCCGGTTGGGCTTGTGGAATTGTTAATAACTAATCCGGGGATGAGCCCGTCAAGACGTTGAATGACGTTCATAGAACCAGAACGGTTTTTTAATATATCCATGTCCGGTTTAGCGATGGCCCCGGCACTTCTTTCCCTGGAAATAGACTGGTACCCGGTGTTCATCGTGACAGCAACTTCCTGTAAATTTCCTGCATCCGGGAGCATTTTTATGCTGCCTAAATCTTTGGCAACTTTCGTATAATGAACCTTATAGCCCAGGAATGAGATGATCAGTGCGGCTTTTTCATCCACATCCTTCAGAAAGAAATCCCCGTTTTTATCACTGATTGCTGCCGCATTCCTTCCCTTTAGACTCAGGGAATAGTCGCCGGTCTTTTTATCATTTTCGCTTTCACCGATTACAATACTAATGGTGGCGCCAACAAGCGGCCTTCCCATCTCATCGGTGATTCTGCCTTTCACATCGATTGTGGAAAAGTATGTGGATAACCTGTCGATAAGTGATTCTTCCTTTTTTGTCAGGACCACAGTGTTCTGTACAATTTTATACGTAAAGGGGAGTGTTTTAAAACATTCTTTTAATGTCTCTTCCAGTGTTGCATTCCTGACACTGATACTGAGGTTCCGCGCTTTAAGGTCGTCTGCATTGTAAAAAAATAAGTACCCGCTTTGCGATTTTATCGATTGGAGTACGTCCTTTAAAGGGAGGTTTTTCCCGGATAGGTTTATTCGTTGCCCATAACCTGCAGCACTGGCTTGCATCAGGGTTATAAAGAGCATAAAGGTGATCAGTTTTATCATCAGCAATATTTTGGATGATCCCCAATTTCGGGGCATAGCGGTAGTAATCGCATTAATTTTCATTAGTTTTGCGTTAGTTTGAGTTCATACTGAAATGGTTATAGCAATTGTTTTTGCGTTTTACTCAGGCTCTGCCGGAAAGTGCTTCAGACCCATTTTCCGGCTTCGTAATTTTAAAACGCGATGATGCTCATGTCTTTTGTAGTCGTCTTTTCATTTTTGGTTGTTTTGGTTTAGGTTGTTAATTGTGGTGGTTATTTAATGGATACGATGATTCTGGATTGCTGTTTATCTCTGCCCTTGCCTTCAATCCTGAATTTCACTTTGAAACTGCTTAGGATTTCCAGAAATTCAGAAGCTTTAATATTTTTAGAGACTTCACCGCTAAACCTTTGCTGCGACATCGTACCTTCGAAAACAACAGGAACATCATACCATCTGGAGAATTCAGTCATGATCATTTTCAGGTCTGCATGATTAAAGCTGAAGAGGTTTCTCTTCCATGCCATTACCGCTTCAGTGTTCACCTGGGCAAGGGTTATTTCTGTTCCTCTAAGGCGGGATTGTTGTCCCGGGAGAAGTATTTTCTGAGTTGAAGGATGGGTTAAAGGGGAGACGCTCACGCGGCCTTCCAATAAGGTCGTCAGTGTCTGATGGTCATCCTGATAGCTATTGACGTTAAAATGAGTTCCCAGGACTTTGATTTCCTGCTGATCTGTGCTGACAAGGAAAGGCTGGGCTTTACGCTTGCTCACCTCAAAGTAGGCCTCGCCGGTTAGCATTACCCGTCGTTCCTGACTGGCAAATTGAACCGGATATTTTAAAGAAGAGGCTGCGTTTAGCCATACTTTTGTTCCATCGGGCAGGATGACCTGATATAGTCCTCCTTTAGGGGTTGATATGGTATTGTAGCGAAGTTGTTCATTTTTAAGGGAAGGGGTATGTTCCTTTGTGGTGTAACTGATCTGGCCGTCTCCTGATTTCTCCAGGATAACGCCGGCTTCGGTAGCCAGTTTTCCTCTCCCGAGATCGGTCAGCGAAATTTTTGAGCCATTAGCTAAAGTAAGTACTGCCTGATGTTTCCCAGGCAATAAGTCGGTACCATTAACGAGGCTGACACTACTTTTCGGGGGGTGTGGCTGGGTATAGAAAAAGATGCCAAAGGCGATCAGCGCTACTGCTGCGGCGACCGCATACCAGAGTCTGTTTTTTATAGCGACCGGCTGCTGATCCAGCAGATCAAGCCTGGATTCCAAAGCCTTAATAAAATCAGGGGAGGGTAATTCAAATACCCCGGTCTCTTCTTCAAATTGCAGGTAATGTTCCATCACCTCTTCCAGTTCGGCAATAGTTGCAGTTTTTGTCCATAGGATGAACGCTTCGTGCTGAAGCGGACTGTACTCATTCCGGGCATATTGTTTTAAGAAGAGGGGCAATTGAATTTTGTCCATATCAGATATGACGAATGAGATTTATGAAAGGCCCCCTGCGGGTGACAATAATTTATGATAAGGCTTCCAGTAACAGGATCAGAAGCCCGGCAGGGATTCCCCCATGTTTGTGCATGTACTCTCTTACAAATGTAATGGCGGCATAGAGTTGCTTTTTTACTACGGATTTGGAAATAGAGAGTTCCTGGGCAATCTCATCGAGAGAGAGCTCCTGTTGGGTACGCATTAAGAATATCTGCCTTCTTTTTTCGGTTAAATGCTGGATGGCCTCTTGGGAGAGCGCCAGATAATCTTTATGATTGATCTGATCTGAGGTGCTGTCTTCGAGCGGTTCGGTTTGTGGGCTGGCCATTCTGATGACCTTGTTTTGGGTTTGCAGTCTTCTGAGATGATCCAGTAGCAGATTTTTGGCAACCCGGTATAAATAAGGTTTCAGATTCCGGACTTCAGGAAGAGAAGTCCGGTTCTCCCAGATTTTTACAAAAGCATCCTGAACAATTTCTTCTGTTTCTTCCTTTGATTTCAGGAATAAGAATACATGACGGTAAAGAGGTTCGTAGTAGAAGGTATACAATAGGGCATAGGCTGCCCTATCTCCACGTGCACAACGTTGTTTGGTGTCTTCTTCATCTATGCCTTCTTGCATCTTTTTCTATAAAATTTTCCCCGGAAAAGGCCAATGATAGAAAAAAATAAAAGACAATCCAATATTTTTTTACTGGATTAAGCAATCTTACTGACCGATTGAAGCTGGGTCATTACTTCATTAATGGCCTGTTCAAAAATTTGATAAGAGAAGGGTTTATTGAGTAATTGAAGATAGTCGATCCCCAGCGAATCTACATATCTTTCGTTATGAGCAGTGGTGATGACAATACCTCCATATTGATTGATCTGGTTATCAATTTTAGTATAAATGGGTAGGGGGCTATTGATTAAGTCGAGAAAAACAATATCAACTTTTTCATGGGCATCAGCTAAGACATCGTTTACAGAAGGTTTGGACCATTTGATTTCTATTAACCCCATTCTCAGGATATACTTTTCCAGGAGGGAGTAAGCAAGCGCCTCGTCTTCTATAATTCCGCAGGTAAAATACTTTGTCCCTTCCATTAATTAATTATTCGGTGTATTGTATATGTTCAATTCCGTTTAGCACAGATCTTTAGGCTAAAAGGTGGTGGTTAATACTGCAATATCAAAGCAAAGTTTGGAGGTGGTTGGAAACAGCGTAAAGTCATCCTTGTGGGAATTGACAGTCAGCTTGGAAACTGTTTCTTTTTTCAGGTCTAAAGTCTTGGAGGTTTTGTTCAGTTTTTTCATGTCTTATGTTATTTGATAAAATCAAATAAACAAAAGCAGGTATAGAAAGGAGATTTATTTCGACGAATTCACAGTAAATTTCGACGAATTCACAGTAAATTTCGACGAATTCACAGAATTTTATAATGCACCGCCATCCAGCAGTTCCTTAATTACTTCTTTATAACGGGTGCCTATAGGCAACTCTCTGTTGGTTGTCAGTTCTATTGTGTTTCCTTTAATGGCTTTTACAGATAGCTTCCGGACAATAAATGAGCGGTTTACCCGTAAAAATTCTGCGCTTGGAAGAAGTTTCTCGATTCTGGTCATCGTCATGTGCGTAATGAGCATTTTAGTTGAGGTATGAATCTTTAAATAATCCTTCATGCCTTCCACAAAGTGAATCTCATCAATAGATACATTGACATACTTCTTGTTTTCTTTAAAAAGAATCTGTCGGTTTTTTAACTGAGGTTCATTTGAAGCCGTTTTTTCGGATTCATTACTTTGTGGATCTATCGCCTGTGACTTGGCATTGAAGTTCCCATAAGCCATTTTTTCTCTTACTTTGTTGATGGCTTTGACAAACCTTTCGAAGGTGATCGGCTTTAAAATGAAATCCAGCACATCCAGATCATACCCGTCAATTGCATATTCAGGATAGGCTGTGGTGAGGATGATCATCGGTTTATAGGTGCTAAAGGTTTTAATAAATTCTATACCTGTCATTTCAGGCATATTGACATCCAGAAAGATCAGGTTGGGTCGAAGGGTAGATACCCTTTCCAGCGCTTCAATGGCATTCTCGCATTTTGCTAAAAGATTTAATGAAGGGATACGGTTGACGTATTTTTCAATTAATTCTTGTCCCAGATGCTCATCGTCAATAATAATACACGAAATGCTGTTTTCCATTTTTACCAGATTTTTAAAAGGAGGTTGTAAGTTAGTTTATCTTCGATGATTTCAAGCAGGTGACGATCGGGATATAGAATATTTAATCTTCGTTTTGTATTGGCAAAGCCTATGCCACCCACACTTTTGGGACTGCCATTTGCCGGTTTCAGGTTACTGATCTGGAAACAGAATTCATTTCCATTGTCTATGGAAGCTTTGATTTTTATCCAGGAATCTTTTGCAATCTTATCTACTCCGTGTTTAAATGCATTTTCCACAAAATTGATCAGCAGCAGGGGAGGGATTTTAAAATCTTGCGTATCCATAAAATCCATTTCTATAGATAACCTTTTGCTATGTCTGATGTTCTGGATATCGATATAACTCTTAATGAAATTTAATTCTTTGTTCACTTCAACTTCTGAGGTGTTGGAATCGTAGAGGGCATAGCGCATCATATTGGATAAAGAAAATACAATAGAAGCAGCTACTTCATCCTTATCCTCTATCAGAGAATAAACGCTGTTTAGGGTGTTGAAAAGGAAATGCGGGTTAATTTGTGACCTTAGGAAATTTAGCTCCAAAGCCAGGTTATTCTTTTCAAGTTTTAATTTTTCGAGCTTGGATTGAAAGGCTACCCTGAAAATTTTAACCGTAAGCGGTGGAAATAAACCCAGGCCTAATTGCTCGAAATGAAAGTAAAGAACGTCTGTATCTTTAATAAAAGTCCAGAGGCCTAAATGAGAAATATTTTTAACAAAAAACCTGTAATAGGGTGGCATCCCTTCGCGCAGATTGATGTAATTATATAGCAGGTATACGCCAAGGCCATAAACCAGTAGGGTAACCACCAGAATGAGCAAGATCCAAAGACCTATTTTCAGATCGGATATCTGGCGGCCCAGTACATAGGAAATGCTATAAAAGCAGGCGAGGATGATGGTGTATTTCTGAAATCCGATCATATAAGTCGCTTCGGGATGTTGATCCCCTGCAACCCATTGTGCCTGAAAAAGAAACCATTTAAAAATGCATACCCAAAAAATGACATGCACCGCAATTGTTACCGCCCTGTTTCTATTTGTTCCAAGAAGAATAGCTGTTGTTTGACTAACTACATTTGACATCACAATATTTTTACGAAAGAGACGTATAATTGCATTGTAATATAATTTTTTAGTCATTGAATTCCAAATTCAGCTATTTTTTAATTAATTCTAGTCTAAGCGCCAGCTTAATAAATTTCGACTAATGTGAAGATTGCTTAGACGAATGCGATAATTCGATCTGAAATCATTTGTAAAATAATTTAGTCGACGTCATTTGAACAAACGTCTAAAAATTACCTGCATTCATCTAAATAATTTCAGGCTCTGATTTTTTTGCTGCTACTTTGAATCATAAAGAAAAGACGTTTACCATCCCTGAGCTGCAAAAAACAAGTGTGACGGATATTGGAACCCCCGGATTGAAATCATGCTTGTTGAATGCGGTTTTTTAAAAAGGATTTAACATAATAATTATCCCTGAGTAAGTTCTCAAATTGTTCGTATTTTAACCCGGTCACCGGGTTAAAATTGAACATATCTGTATGCAGAACAAACTTACTTTAGCACACGCCGAATATTATCTTTTAAGACGTCCACTACTCCCAGTTAATGTGTTTTTTGAAATCAATGAACTGGTGAATCTTAATTATGACGAATTTGAGCAGGCTTTACTGAGTAAATATACCGGGAATCCGGAGCTGATGGAGGCCATATATACGGCTTCCCCGGAGCTGTATGCCGAGTTTTTCAAAGTGACAAGGAATAACGCAAAACCGGATTCCAGGTTAATGCTGACGCTGTATAAATATTTATCCAGGATGAGCAGCCGCTGTACTCCCTATGGTCTCTTTGCTGGCTGCTCGACGGGCAGAATCGGAAATCAGACTAATATTTCCTATAAAAATGCAGTTCACAGAAAGGAGTCCCGCCTGGACATGAACTATGTCAATGAACTGATCAATCATTTGCAATTGATGCCGGAGTTAAAGAGAACATTATCCTATAGTGTAAACACAAGTCTATATGCTAAAGGTGAGTTCTACCGCTACATTGAATATCAGATCGAAAATAAAAAGAGACAATATACCCTGGCATCGGTAAGGAAAAGTGAATTTCTGGAATCACTGATTGATGCAGCAGGTAATGGGATGAGTTATCAAAACCTCCTGGATTTGCTGCTAAAGGCAGCGACTACCGTAGAAAAGGAGGAAGCCGAGACTTTTCTCGATGAGCTGATAGACAGCCAGATCCTGATTAGTGAGCTGGAGCCGACGATTACTGGTGAACTATACATGAATACCCTGCCGGACCAGCTGGTTAACAAAGTTAGCCTTCAGCTGATTGAAAACATCAGAAAAATCAATGTCTTGTTGGAACAAGGCGGAATAAATTCATTTGAAGAGGTTTATCAGATCATAAATGAAAACTTCGTGACCTGCCAGTCAAAGGATCTGATACAAACAGATTTATTTTTTGATCACCAGGAAAATCAGCTGAGTGCTGAAGTAACCGGTGAGATTACGTCTCAGCTTTCAGAATTATATGGTTTATCAACAAAAGCGGGATCTGAGGATCTGGATGAGTTTAAGCAACGTTTTTATGAAAGATATGAAGACCGTGAAATTCCCTTGTTACAGGCGCTGGATGGAGAATCAGGAATAGGGTATGGGAGATCCGGGAAATCCGATCATTTGCCTTTATTAGAAGGAATAGAACCAGGTGTAAAGAAAGCAGCGAAAACGACAACCTGGACGGCTTTAACTTTAATGGTTAATAAAGTATTTAAAAGGGCGATGGAAGCAGGAACTGCAATAGCCGATCTGTATCCCGGGGATCTGGAAGAATTAGAGCTGCGGGAGGACCTGGAAGCAGATGTACCCTCGAGCCTATTTGTTTTTGGTTCTGTCTTAGCCTCTTCCTCAGCTGAGCTGGACGCTGGAAATTATCAGTTTTCCCTTTCCAACTGCTCCGGGCCATCAGCGGCTAATGTATTAGGCCGTTTTTGTCATGGGGATCAGGTGCTGTTCAAGAACGTACTGGAAACATTGCGGGAAGATGAGCCGGATGATGAAGGTAAAATTTATGCAGAAATTGTGCATTTGCCTGAATCAAGAATAGGAAATATCCTCCTTAGACCCACACTTCGAAATTATGAAATCCCTTTTCTGGGTAAATCCTCCAGACCATCTGAAGAGCAGATCAGGATTCAGGATATCATGGTTTCTTTGAAAGATGGGCGGATTGTACTCAGATCTGTCCGGTTAAACAAAGTTGTTATTCCCAGATTGTCAACTGCCCATAATTATAGAAACGGGTTGCCGGTTTATCGTTTTCTTTGTGATTTGCAGAAAGATGGGCTTTATCATAGCCTTTACTGGGACTGGGCCAATCTGAGGGATTCGCCTTTCCTTCCACGCGTGGTGTATAAAAACCTGATTTTATGCAAAGCTTCATGGACCATCAACAGGCTTGCTTTGAAAGACCTTACCGGTAAATTCGAGCTGGACGAAGACCGCCTGATTACTCATTTAGCAGCAATGAAGGTGCCCAGATATGTCTGTATTGCGGAATATGATAATGAGCTGCTGATTGATTCTCAAAATAATTTAGGAAGACAGCTTTTATATCAGGAACTGAATAAAAAAGGAGGGGTTAAGTTGACAGAGTTTCTTTCAGAACCTGGTAAATGCTTTCTGAAAGATGTAGAAAACCGGGGATTGGCGAATGAAATCCTATTCCCTGTTTCCAATAAAAAAGGGGTGCTTAAATATATTTTGCCTGAGGTTTTAAAACCGGTAAAAGTTCAAAGAACCTTTATTCCCGGTAGTGAATGGGCTTATTTTAAGTTATATGGTGGGACAAAGACGACAGAAAAGGTGTTGGTAGAAAAGATTCGTCCATACCTCGGAGAGTTGATTGATCAGGAAATCATTAAAGGGTGGTTTTTTATCCGGTATACCGATCCGAACCATCACATCCGGTTACGGATCCGGATGAATCCGGATAAAACAAATGAGGCTAATCAGATGATTTCGGATTTCTGCGGATTACTTAAAACAGATGTTGAAGAAGGTGGATTGTATAAAATTCAGCTGGATACTTATGTGAGGGAGCTGGAGCGGTATGGGCCTGATCATATCGAAAATTCAGAAACCTTGTTTTATTATGATAGTGTTGCGACCGCTGAGATTTTAAATATGATTGAAGGGGATGCCGGGGAATCATTCCGGTGGCTTCTGGCAGCAAGGGGCCTGGATGAATTGTTAACCGACTTTGGGCTGGGGCTGGAGGATAAACTCGGGGTGTTTGAAAAGATCTCGGACACCTTCTTTAAAGAACACCATGGAGGTAAAGCGCTGACTGTAGCACTGAATGAGCAGTTTAGAACACACCGTCAATCAATCAGAAGTTTTCTGGATCCGAAGCAGGATGAGGATAATGGGATTGAGGAAGCTACTGCTGAATTTGCTAAAAGGACTGCCGGTACAAAAGAAGTGATTAAAGCCATATCATCTTTGTTTGGGGGACATTTTCCCGCTGATAAGAAGGGTTTTTACTTATTGACGAGTTATATACATATGTATATGAACCGTTTTTTTCTCTCTAAACCCAGGCAACATGAACTGGTGCTTTACACCTTAATGAAAAAGCATTATCTGGCCGAGCTGGCTATTCGTATGAAGTCCTGAATTCATTCGTCGACGAAAAGCTGAGCTTAGTCTAAAAAATTGCAATATCATTGTTTATTTATCTTGCTTTGGGACATATCCACAAGTTATCCACAATGAAGAGAGTTTTCCTGAAAATCGCCAGCGCTTTCATCTGCCTGCTCCTTTTTGGAACATGGACCGTAAAATCACAAACCATTCATCTGGAAGCACTGGATGCCTATTGGAAAATCGCAGCGCACTTAAAGCAGGGAGATACCCTGTCCAGGCAGGAATGGAAGCAATTTCTGGACCTGGATGGAAACAAACAATACGTCCAAAGCAAAGGTTTCGATGAACGTTTTATAGAAAACTACCGTCTGGCCATGCAGATCGCTTATATGCCCCAGAATCTGGAAAAGGTGCAAAAGATGCTGGAAAGAAAATTTGACCATTGGCTGGTATACAGAGTACATCAGTATAAAGTACATGAGCAGGAATTAAAATCTTATGCCATGCGTCTTAAAACGCCTGCCTATCTGGATAGTGTGTATAAGAATGCCTGGAATTGGCTTCCGGAGCGGTTACATTTTAAAAAAACTGTTGATATTTATTTTATTGGTATTGACAACGACGTGTCGGTTCAGAAAGGCGCAGTTGTTTTTACAGCCTGGTCTGCTTATGTTCAGGATCATTTAAAGTATGGCAGTAAAGCAGGACATGAGATGCATCATATCTTACGTGGGGCTTTCAGCACAGCTAAGGTTAATCCGGCTGATGAAGGTTTGCTGTATGCATTAAATGCAATGCTGAATGAGGGAACAGCAGATATGATCGATAAAAAATACCTGCTTGACCATTTACAGGAATTGCCGGATGAATATCAGTCTGACTGCTTTTTATTGTCGGGTTCAGCACAAATTATCGGACAAATTGATTCCTGCATTCAGGTAATGGCGGAATCCGGAGCTGAAAAATTCAATACGGTTGAACAGTACCAGAAACTATTGAAATATAGCAATGGACATAATCCTGGTTACTTTATGGCAGAGGTCATTACCCGAAATGGTTTTAAAGAAGAGCTGCTGGAAAATATCCAAAACCCCTTCTATTTCCTTAGATTGTATGATAAGGCAGCAAAAAAAGACAAGCAGCATCCGGTTCAGTTTTCTGAACTGAGCATGAACTATTGCCTGGCTTTAGAAGCCAGACTTAATCTTCATCAACCACAACGCTAATGGTTTTATCGAGCTTGATGGTGTGTACAACTTTCGTTTTCTCACTATATACCACCACTCTTGTTTCATCCAGATATTGTACCAGGCGATAAGGAGAGGACAGCTGAACATACCTCCATTGTGTGTAGAATTGTTCTGAAAGCACTTTTTCCTGTGGCAGGTAGGTGATCACGATTTCAATATCCGTAACAAGGTCAATAAAAAAATACTCATTGGTTTTCAATATTTTTTGTGCGGAAGGAGATTGCTTAAATTCTGCGATTGCAATTTCCCTTAAAGCGCCGGAAGGCTGGCTCGGATTTTTATTGATCACATCCACAATCAGGTTGTTGACTTCATTCTTCGTGGCCAGAAACTTTCCGTTTCCCGTTTTGGTGATTTTAAAAAATATTTTAAGCGGCTTCATTGCATGTGTTTTAATTCCTGCAAAGAAAGAAGTATTTGTCTTTTTACACGAAAATAATTCTTTAAATCCTGGAGATACGGGCCTGAAGATCGATTGATTGTGATTTAAAAATAAATAAAATGCGATTGTAATAAAAATGGTAATGCATTTGACAATCCATTTCAATTAGCTTAGATTTGCACAAAAAAAAATAGATACATGAGTGTTTTAGTAAATAAGGATTCAAAAGTTATTGTTCAGGGTTTTACTGGAAATGAGGGTACTTATCATGCCTCTCAAATGATAGATTACGGAACTAACGTTGTTGGTGGTGTAACGCCAGGCAAAGGTGGCCAAACTCATTTAGACAGGCCCGTATTTAATACGGTAAAAGATGCGGTTGATAAAGCCGGTGCCAATGTATCTATCATATTCGTTCCGCCAGCTTTTGCTGCAGATGCCATTATGGAAGCTGCTGAAGCAGGAATTAAAGTTATTGTTTGTATTACTGAGGGTATCCCTACAAAGGATATGATTCAGGTTAAAGAATATATTTCTGACAGAGACTGCCGTTTAATCGGTCCGAACTGCCCGGGTATCATCACTGCTGATGAAGCTAAAATCGGTATTATGCCAGGTTTTATTTTCAAAAAAGGTACAGTAGGTGTGGTATCTAAATCAGGTACCTTAACTTATGAAGCAGTTGATCAGGTGGTTAAAGCTGGGTTAGGAATTACTACGGCTATCGGTATCGGTGGTGACCCAATCATTGGAACAACTACTAAAGAAGCGGTTGAATTGTTAATGAACGATCCTGAAACTGAAGGTATCATCATGATTGGTGAGATCGGTGGTGGTATGGAAGCTGAAGCTGCGCTTTGGATCAAAGAACATGGTACTAAGCCTGTTGTAGGATTCATAGCCGGACAAACTGCGCCTCCGGGACGTAGAATGGGGCATGCTGGTGCAATCGTTGGTGGTGCTGATGATACTGCTGCAGCAAAAATGAAAATTATGGCTGAATGCGGTATCCGTGTAGTAGAAAGTCCTGCTGAAATCGGTGAAGCAATGGCTGAACTATTGAAGAAATAAGAAGATCTTCTTGTATAAATCAAAAGCTCTGGTGAATTTTCATCGGAGCTTTTTTTATGGAATAAGGATGACCAAATTATGGCAGAACAGGAAAACTATAAAAATACTTTAGCCGTATATTGTATAAAATAAAGGAGGCACACATGAAGACCCTGATCAATAAAACATTTATACTGGCAGGTTTGTTAATCTTAACCAGCCTGACCGCTTGCGCCCAGAAACAAAAAAAAGAAGATTCAAAAAAAACAACCAGGAATATGGAGTGGAATAAATTAACAAAAGAAGAAGAGGATGTGATTGTACGTAAGGGTACGGAATATCCAGGGACAGGAAAGCTGTTGAATAACAAGGAAAAAGGCACCTATATCTGCAGACGTTGTAATGCACCATTATATCGTTCTGAATCCAAATTTGAGTCGGAATGTGGCTGGCCGAGTTTTGATGATGAAATTAAAGGTGCGGTAGAGAGAATTGCAGATGCAGACGGCATGCGTACGGAGATTGTATGTGCAAATTGTAAGGCGCATCTCGGACACGTATTTATCGGGGAGGGATTTACTGCTAAAAATACCAGGAACTGCGTGAACTCTATCTCCATGAGTTTTGTGCCAGATAAGAAATAGTTTATTTTATAATGATATTGCTATGATGCCCGATGATAAACTGTCGGGCATTTCTTGTTTATCAGGGAGGAGTTTGCTTATGTTTGTCCCTTCACCAACAATTATAAATATGAAGTACTGTTTATTTTTATGTTTGATGTTGTCTTTCGCGGGCATCTCTGCCCGGGAAAATTTCAGGAAGCAAGAGACAGAAGCAGACTCCACTGTTCGTACAAAAACTGGATATGCTACTTATTATGCCCGGAAATTTGAAGGACGCAAAACAAGCAGCGGTGTAAGGTACCGTGCAAATAAAATGACTGCAGCACATTTATCATTACCCTTTGGAACCATTGTCACGGTAACCAATCTATCCAACGGTAAATCTGTTGATGTGAAGGTAAACGACAGAGGTCCGCACAGTAAAAAATACATCATCGATCTTTCCGCCGGCGCAGCGAAAAAACTGGGCTTCTTCAGGATGGGACATTCAAAGGTAGAGATCAGCTACCAGCTCCACAGAGAATAGCTTTTTAACTTTAAATCGTCTATAGTCAGTTTCTTTATATTTATTAACATTACTGCCAAAGTACTGGAATTGAAAAAAAGAAATAAATACCAATTTTCAAGGTAACTGATGTGTCAAATTCCGTCCTGCGTGTTGATAAATATGACCGCTTGTTAACAACTTATGTACACGAATCAAGGTCTCAGACTTTATATTTGTTATTACAAAGTTCTTTAATAAATCACATCCAGATTTTTAGTTAAAGGTTTAATATTTAGTTGCTTAAGGTTGTTATAAGATTTCATTTCTTTTCCTCTTTTTACGACTAAGTATGGATTGCACGGCTGCTGGAATTTTTAAAGGCTTTTCAATTATCCTATACATTTACCAATTAAAAAGATGCTTATGCAAGAAGAAGAAGTATTATTAAAAGAAAACAAAGATCGTTTTGTTCTTTTGCCGATTAAATACCCTGAAATCTGGGAAATGTATAAGAAGAGTGAAGCAAGTTTTTGGACAGCAGAAGAAATCGATCTTTCGGATGATCAGAAACATTGGGACAATCTTAATGATGGTGAAAGACACTTTATTTCTCACATTTTAGCTTTCTTCTCTGCCAGTGACGGAATTGTAAATGAAAACCTTGCGGTGAACTTTATGAGTGAAGTTCAGCTTCCGGAAGCACGTTGTTTCTACGGTTTTCAAATCATGATGGAAAATATCCATTCTGAGACTTATGCCTTACTGATTGATACCTATATCAAAGATCCTGATGAAAAAGACAGGTTATTCCATGCCATAGAAACGGTTCCTTGTGTAAAAAGGAAAGCGGAATGGGCATTGCGCTGGATTGACAACGGCAATTTTGCAGAACGTCTGGTTGCTTTTGCTGCGGTAGAAGGAATATTTTTCAGCGGTAGTTTCTGCTCGATTTTCTGGTTGAAGAAACGTGGATTAATGCCAGGCTTAACTTTTAGTAATGAGCTGATTTCCAGAGATGAGGGGTCGCACTGCGAATTTGCCTGTCTGTTGTACGGCATGCTTAAAAACAAGCTGAGTGAAGAGCAGGTTCATGGCATCATCCGCGACGCAGTTGAAATCGAGAAAGAATTTGTGACTGATGCACTGCCGGTAGCACTGATCGGAATGAATGCTAAACTGATGTCTCAGTACATTGAGTTTGTGGCCGACAGGTGGTTACAGGAATTGGGTTATACCAAAATATATAATGCGACAAATCCGTTTGATTTTATGGAGATGATCTCTCTTCAGGGCAAAACCAACTTCTTTGAGAAAAGAGTAGGTGATTACCAGAAGAGCGGCGTGCTGACTTCAACAGAAGATAAAGCGGCAGCGTTCTCTTTAGATGACGACTTTTAAATAATTAAAAATTTGGTGCCGATGCCGGCTTGCTCATCACAATCCGATATGCGCCTTTAAATACCTGAAAAATATGTTTGTAATAAAAAGAGATGGCCGTAAAGAAGCGGTAAGGTTCGATAAGATCACCGCTCGTATCGAAAAATTATGTTATGGCTTTAACGCCGAACTGGTTGATCCGATCGATGTTGCCAAAAAGGTGATTGAAGGTTTGTATGATGGGGTAACTACCTCAGAATTGGACAATCTTGCCGCGGAAACTGCAGCTTCTTTAACTACCAAGCATCCGGACTATGCATTGCTGGCTTCCCGGATTGCGGTTTCCAACCTACATAAAAACACTACTAAATCGTTCTCAAAAACGATGGAAATGTTATACCTGTATGTGGATTCGAAAACGGATAAAAACGCTTCATTGATCGCTGACGATGTATGGGAAGTGATTAAAGAAAACGCGGATATTCTGGACAGTACTATTATTTACGACAGGGATTTTGGGTTTGATTACTTCGGTTTCAAAACACTGGAAAAATCGTACCTGTTGAAAATTGAAGGTCAGATTGTAGAACGTCCTCAGCATTTATTTATGCGGGTTTCTGTAGGTATCCACAAAGGAGATATTGACAGTGTGATCAAAACTTACAACCTGATGAGCGAGCGTTGGTTTACACATGCTACCCCAACCTTATTTAATGCAGCGACTCCTAAGCCTCAAATGTCGTCTTGTTTCCTATTGACGATGCAGGACGATAGTATTGAAGGAATTTATGATACTTTAAAACAAACTGCAAAGATCTCACAAAGTGCAGGTGGTATCGGATTAAGCATTCACAATATCCGTGCAACAGGTTCTTATATTGGTGGCACCAATGGAACAAGTAACGGTATTGTTCCAATGTTAAAAGTATTCAATGATACTGCGCGTTATGTAGATCAGGGTGGAGGTAAACGTAAAGGTGCCTTTGCAATTTACTTAGAGCCTTGGCATGCAGATGTATTGAGTTTCCTTGACCTGCGTAAAAACCACGGTAAGGAAGAACTTCGTGCCCGTGATTTATTCTATGCACTTTGGGTGTGCGATTTGTTCATGAAACGCGTAGAAGCAAACGAAGACTGGAGTTTATTCTGTCCACATGAAGCACCGGGATTAGCGGATTGTTTCGGTGAGGAGTTTGAAACTTTATATGAGCGTTACGAAAAAGAAGGAAGAGCGCGTAAAACGATCAAAGCTCAGGAATTATGGTTCGCCATCCTGGATTCACAGATTGAAACGGGTACACCTTATTTGTTGTATAAAGATGCTGCCAACAGCAAATCAAACCAGCAAAACCTGGGTACCATCAAAAGTTCCAACCTTTGTACTGAGATCATAGAGTATACTTCTAAAGATGAAGTTGCGGTATGTAACTTAGCTTCGCTGGCCTTACCAAGATATGTAATCAATGGTGAGTTTGATCACCAGAAATTATATGATGTAACTTATCAGGCTACTTTAAACCTGAATAAAATCATCGATTATAACTATTACCCTGTTGAAGAAGCCAGAAATTCCAATATGCGTCACAGACCAGTTGGTTTAGGTGTGCAGGGATTGGCGGATGCCTTTATCCTGATGCGTTTGCCTTTCGAAAGTGAAGGTGCACGTGAACTGAATAAAGAGATCTTTGAAACGATCTATTTCGCAGCAATGACTGCTTCACATGACCTTGCGGTAATCAATGGCCCTTACGAAACTTTTAAAGGTTCTCCTTTATCGAAAGGTAAGTTCCAGTTTGACCTTTGGAATGTAACACCAAGCAGTGGCCGTTGGGATTGGGAAGATCTACGTAAGAAGGTAGTAAAAGACGGTGTTTATAACTCTCTTTTAGTTGCGCCAATGCCAACAGCATCTACTTCGCAGATTTTGGGTAACAATGAGTGCTTTGAGCCTTATACTTCTAATATCTACACCAGAAGGGTATTGAGCGGAGAGTTCATTGTGGTAAACAAACACTTGTTGAAAGATCTTGTTGCTTTAGGTCTTTGGACTCCGGCAATGAAAGACAGGATCATTTTAGCGAATGGTTCTATCCAGGATATCGCTGAAATTCCTGATTATATTAAAGAGTTGTATAAAACAGTTTGGGAAATTAAAATGCGTAGCATTATTGATATGGCAGCCGACAGAGGTGCTTATATCTGCCAGTCGCAATCTCTGAATTTGTTCATTAATGCACCGAATACTTCGAAACTAACTTCAATGCATTTCTACGCATGGAAGAAAGGATTGAAAACCGGTATGTATTACCTACGTACACAAGCAGCTTCTCAGGCAGTTAAATTTACCGTAGAAAATCAGGCTGGTAAAAACATGGAGCCGGTAATTCCGGAACATATAGATCAGGTAGTGGAAGAAATCACTGATGGTCCGGTTTGTTCAATGGAAGAAGGCTGTATCAGCTGTTCAGGTTAATTCCTTCAAACATTAATATATAAGGGGCAGGATTTTATCTTGCCCCTTTTTTGTATACGAGTTATCCACATTTCAAAATGCACTTGTGAACAGCTTATAAACATGCTGTTCCTTATTTATACACCTGATAAGGTTGTTTTTCCACTCTTATCCACGGTTTTGAGGCGATTCCCAACAAGTTCTTAACGTATTCCCCACAGTTAAAATTGGGTTTCCCACAGAGTTATCCACATCTTATAAAAGAAGTACTTTTCAATTATTCACATGTTTTCCACCTGATCCTGACAGTTCCTCACAGTCTGGAAAAGTTGCTCACAGGTTCCCCACAGACAGTATACGGGTTACCCACAGCTTACAAACATGCTATTCACAGCTTGTTCACAGTTTGTGAACAGGTTCCCCACAGAGTTATCAACATCGATTTTATCTGTATATAAGTGTTTTATGATTTTTACTAACTTTTTTTGGCCTTAATTAGCTGTTTTTTTTCCCGAGGAAATCGGCGGAAAATTTTGAAAATATTGACTAAAGATGTGAATGTGGACTAATTGTGTATTTCGGTTTTGCTGATTCCGGAGAAAAACGGAGGTTGAAAAAAGGTCGTAAAACAGGGCCTGAATTTTTCAATTTTTGATTCTCCACAGTAGTTTTAAGTTCTCCACAGTTTATAAACAGCTTACAAACAACTTGCTCACAGGTTGTAAACAGGTTCCCCACAGAGTTATCCACATCCCTTTTGCCTGAAAATAAGTACTTTGTCATATTTATTAACGCTTATCCACCTTAATTCAGGATCTCGTATCTTTGTAAAATAATGGCCAAACACGAAATCATTCCCTGCGAGCGTTGCGGTACACCAATAGAGTGTAAGGCCAACTCCTACACCAAATGTCAGTGTAGTGTGGTTCAGCTTAACCTTAATGAAGTGCAATACATCAGTGAGCTTTACGACGGTTGCCTGTGTGCAAAATGTTTATTTGAACTGCAGCAAGAGTATAAGGAGATGGTAGCCTCCTGAAAAGAAATTATTTTCTGCTAACTTTGTCCCACAAAATTTCATAGAATGGCTAAAGTACAGGTTGGATTGGTGCAGATGAGTTGCACCAGTAATAAACAAGAGAATTTAGATAAGGCGATCGTTAAGATCAGAGAGATCGCTGCTATGGGCGCACAGGTTGTGTGCTTACAGGAACTATTTACTTCATTGTATTTCTGCGATGAAGAGAATTATGAGAACTTTAAACTGGCAGAATCTATTCCAGGCCCATCAACTGATGTGTTGTCAAAAGTAGCTGCTGAGCTGAATGTGGTCATTGTTGCGTCCTTATTTGAAAAAAGAGCAGAAGGCCTGTACCACAATACTACAGCGGTATTGGATGCTGACGGTGCTTACTTAGGTAAATATCGTAAGATGCACATTCCTGATGACCCTGGTTTTTATGAAAAATTCTATTTCACTCCGGGTGATTTAGGCTATAAAGTATTTAAAACCAAATTTGCTAAAATAGGTGTTCTGATCTGCTGGGATCAGTGGTATCCTGAAGCAGCACGTTTAACTGCTTTGATGGGTGCAGACTTCCTGGTTTACCCGACTGCAATTGGCTGGGCAACTACGCAGGATGAAGCCACTAATGTGGAACAATATAATGCATGGCAAACCATTCAACGCTCTCATTCAATCGCCAACGGTGTTCCGGTAGTGAGCATCAACAGGGTAGGTGAAGAAGCCGGGGTAGCTTTCTGGGGAGGATCATTTGTATCTAATCCATTCGGAACGATATTGTATCAGGCAGACCATAATAAAGAAGAACTAAAAGTTGTTGAACTTGACTTGTCAAAATCTGACAGCTACAGGACACACTGGCCGTTTTTACGTGACAGACGCATTGACAGTTATTCACAAATCACCAAAAGATATATAGATGACGAATCTATTTAATGATAGTCCCAAAAAAGCAGGATATCGTTTTCCGGCTGAATGGGTAAAACACGAAGCGACATGGTTAAGCTGGCCACATAAGGAAGAATCCTGGCCGGGAAAAATAGAAACCATTTACACGCCATATTGCCAGTTTATTAAGATTGTAGCAGAGGGTGAAAAAGTAAGAATCAATGTCAATGATGAAGAGACCAAAGCTTTTGCAATTTCCGAACTGGAAAAGGTGGGAGCGGATCTGAGTCAGGTTGAATTTTACCTGCATCCAACCAATGATGCCTGGTGCAGGGACCATGGACCTGCATTTTTATTGAATGAGGCAAAGAGCCAGAAAGCGGTAGTAGACTGGGGATATAATGCATGGGGAGGGAAATATCCTCCATTCGATCTGGATGACGTAATTCCGACTAAAATCGCCGGACATTTTAACCATCCTTTGTATCTTCCTGAGATTGTGATGGAAGGTGGTTCCGTTGAATTTAATGGTGCAGGAACCATTCTGACCACTACGGCTTGTTTGTTGAACAAGAACAGAAACCCACACCTGACCAAAGAAGAGATCGAACAATATTTGCTGGAGTTTTACGGCGCTGAGCAGGTACTTTGGCTGGGAGATGGAATTGTTGGGGATGATACAGATGGACATATTGATGATATCACCCGTTTTGTGAACGAAGACACCGTTTTAACAGTAGTAGAGAGTAATCCTTTGGATGAAAATTATATCCTGTTACAGGAGAACCTGGCGGCATTGAAGGAGATGCGTTTATTGAATGGTAAACCATTGAACATTATTAAACTTCCGATGCCTTCACCAGTGATTCATGAGGATACCCGTTTGCCGGCTTCTTATGCTAATTTCTATATTGCCAATACTTCGGTTATTGTACCTACATTCAGGGATGTGAATGATGAGAAAGCATTGAAGATTATTCAGGATGTTTTCCCGGATAGAAAGGTCGTAGGTATTGATTCTACGGATATCATCTGGGGACTGGGCAGTTTTCACTGCCTGAGTCAGCAGGAGCCCGCTATTTAAGCTTTAGAAACAACGAAACAGAAACAAAATATTTTCATAACCAAACATATTTACGATGAAATTACTAGAAGGAAAAACAGCATTAATCACCGGTGCTTCTAAAGGAATAGGCCGCAAGATTGCGGAGAAATTTGCAGAGCAGGGTGCAAACGTTGCTTTTACTTACCTGTCCTCAGTAGAGAAAGGCCAGGCATTGGAGCAGGAGCTGCAAAGCTTCGGTACTCAGGTTAAAGGATACCGTTCAGATGCGTCTAAATTTGATGAAGCAGAAAAACTGATCAATGATATTGTGGCTGATTTTGGCGCATTGGATATTGTAGTGAACAACGCAGGGATTACTAAAGACGGTTTGCTGATGCGCATGAGCGAAGAGAACTGGGATGAAGTGATCAATGTGAACCTTAAATCCGTATTTAACGTTTCTAAAGCTGCTTCTAAAGTAATGATGAAGGCCCGTAAAGGATCGATCATTAACATGAGTTCTGTGGTAGGTGTTCAGGGAAATGCCGGTCAGGCAAATTATGCCGCTTCGAAAGCCGGAATCATCGGTTTCTCTAAATCTTTAGCTAAAGAATTGGGTTCCCGTAATATCCGTACCAATGTAATTGCACCAGGATTTATCCGTACGGAAATGACTGATGTACTGGATCCTAAAGTGGTTCAGGGATGGGAAGAAGGAATTCCATTGAAAAGAGCAGGAGAGCCTGAAGATGTAGCGAACGCCTGTTTGTTTTTAGCTTCAGACATGAGTGCTTATGTAACCGGGCAGGTATTGTCTGTTTGCGGGGGAATGTTGTAATCAGCCAGATCAGCCTTGAAAAAGGTTCTTAAATAAATAAAAAAAGCGCAGAGTCTCTGCGCTTTTTTTATTGGCTGTATATTATTTGAACGTATATTTTCCTTCGCTTATTAAGGTATGAGGAACTATTTTGTGTTGTTCGAAAAGCTGGTAAGCAGGCTGAAGGCTGGCCCAAAATGCTTTTTGCTGAGGAAATTTAACAGCAAATTTATCGAGGTTGGCTTTGTTCATTTTAAAGGGGAAGATGTGAACCGGAATTTGGGTTTGTCCACTGTTTTGTGCTTCTACGGCCAGAACATAAACCTCTTTAATTTTCTCATCTGTAAGTGGAATACAGCCTACGGTGACACAATTTCCATGGATGTAAATGTCTCCACCCGTAGGTTTGCTACCACTCCTTTTTTTATCTACACTGTTGGGATAGTTTACACCTAAAGAAAGGTGGAAATTACTCATAGGGTTGAATATGTTAATATAGTAAATACCTTCAGGTGTCTGGTAATCTCCTTCCTGTACTTTCGGTCCTAATGTCCCGGAATGCGCACAAAATTTATAGGTTTTAAACAGACGGTATTCTTTGTCTTTGGTTCTCTTTGCCCAGACTTCCAGCAGTCCTTCTGTTTTATAAGCGGCAATGTATAATTGAAGAGGGCCGTCAAATTTTGCTGTTTTCAATTGATTCTGCAAGCTGATCCAGCTATCCTCATATGCTCCTCTCACCCTTGGAAAGGTTAATTGTTGTTGTTTAAATGTTAATTGTGCACTTGCAGAACTGGTCATCATGAAAAAAAGTATTACCTGAAATAAGGTTTTTCTGTAGTTTGATTTGGAGCGAATCATGCTTTCGAAATTAGTCGGGCTTTTATGAAAACAAATTAACCTTATTTTTTTAAAATTTAGCATCTTTACCCAAATACATATGGGCGATTCTTTCAATTTATATACAATAATGGCTTTAATAGGGTGTCTTTTGCTGGGACTCCTGTTCGCGTATATATCCTATCGGAAAACACCGCATCTGGAAAGAAAACTCCGGATCAGCCTTGCGTTATTGAGGGCTGTACTGATTGCTCTGATTTGCGGATTGCTGTTTTTCCCTTTGGTGAAAAGGGTGAGTTATAATCTGGAAAAACCGCTGATCATCATCGCTCAGGATAACTCGCTGTCTATAGGTCATGTTCAGCCTGCCGGGTTCAATAAGAAACAATATGAAAAAGATCTTCAGGCCTTATCAGATAAACTATCTGCACAATATGAGCTGAAGATTTATCATTTCAGTGATAGTATAAAGCCTGGGTTTGATTTCTCTAACAGCGGTAAACTCAGTAATGCTGCTGCACTGTTTAGCCGTTTGAATGATGAGTATTTAAACCGTAATATAGGAGCCGTGATTCTAGCTTCAGATGGTATATTTAACCGGGGAGGGAGTCCGTTGTACGACCTCAATAAACTCAAAGCACCAGTTTACACCATCGCACTGGGGGATACCATTCCAAAAAGAGATTTGATGGTAGCCAATGTGAACCACAATAATCTGGTATATCTGAATAATGAATTTACAATAGAAGTGCAGGTAGAGGCATTTGAAAGTAAAGGAGAAGAAACCAAACTGAGTATTTCTGAAAATGGAAAAACCATACAGGAGAGTAAGATCCAGATTGGTAGTAATGCTTTTGTTAAGACCATTCCTGTAAAGCTGAAGGCTTCAAAGATAGGACTGCAGAAATATACGGTACAGCTCAGTCCTTTGGGAAATGAGGTGTCAGAGAAAAATAATGCACAAAGTGTTTTTATAGAAGTTATTGATGCCCGTCAGAAGGTTCTAATCGCTGCGGGGGCAGCTCATCCTGATATTGCTACGATAAAGCAGGCGATTTCCGGGAATAAAAATTACGATTTAAAAGTGGTGTTGGGAGAGGACCTGAATGCGATGAATGTAAATGATTATGGCCTTGTGATTTTGTATCAGCTACCTAATGCTCAGAATCATGGCGCTGCTTTTCTTGCCAAACTAGCGCAGACTAATGTCCCGGTGTGGTACATTCTTGGTGCCCAGAGTGATGTGGGAAAGTTTAATCAAGTACAAAAGGCAATTGGTTTTAATGGCAGTAACAGCACTATCCAGGAGGCCTTTTCTTATTTAAATCCCGACTTCAGTGCTTTTGATGTGGATGGGGCGGCAGCAAAGCATATTGATGATTTTGATCCATTGCTGGCCCCTTTTGGAAAGGTCAGTATCAACGGGAATAGTTTTGTTGCCCTCTATCAAAGAATTGGAAAGATCAAAACCCAATCGCCACAGTTGTTCTTCCTTAATGAAAATGGAAAGAAAGCCGGATACCTGATTGGGGAAGGTTTATGGAGATGGAAACTTTCTGAAAGTAAAGATGCTTTAGCAAGCTCCGTTGTTAATGGATTAATTTCAAAAACAGTTCAATACCTTTCGGTAAAAGATGATAAACGTAAGTTCAAAGTATACCCGGCTAAAAATACATTTGACGAGAATGAAAATGTATTGCTTAATGCGGTGCTTTATAACGACAGTTACGTTGCGATAAATACGCCGGATGTCAATATTCAACTAAAAAACCAGGAAGGAAAGCTTTATAATTTCCTTTTCTCCCGGACCGCATCTTCCTATCAGCTGGATGCAGGAATGTTGCCTGCCGGAAACTATACTTTCCTGGCCAGTACGAGTCTGGGGGGTAAAAAACAAATCGCACAGGGTGCGTTTTATGTCAATGCGATGATTGCTGAGTATCAGCAGACCATTGCGAACCACCAGTTGCTAAACAATATGTCTGTTCAGACCAACGGCAGAATGTATATGCCTCAAAATCTGTTGAGCATTTTAAACGACATTTCAAAAAATGAAGAGATCAAGACTTTAAGCTACGAGGATCGCAGGTACGAAGAATTGATAAACTTTAAGTGGCTGTTTGCGGTGATCATCTTATTGATTAGCTTGGAGTGGTTTTTCAGAAAGAGAAACGGAGAAATTTAACTCGCACAGGAAATGGAAATCAGCACCATGGAAACCATTGAAACATTAGGGACGGTCGCATTTTCGATCTCCGGTTCATTTGCGGCAATGCAAAGGAGGCTGGATCCGTTTGGTGTACTGATCATTGCATTTGTGACTTCTATCGGGGGTGGTACCGTCAGGGATTTACTTCTTGGAGATACCCCGGTTGCCTGGATGAGAGATGTGAATTACTGTTTACTCATCTTGCTCACTTCTCTGGCGACGATCTTCTTTAAAACCCATATCAAAAAGTTTAAAGTAACCTTGTTTTTGTTTGACTCTGCAGGGTTAGGCTTGTTTACCATGCTGGGAATTCAGAAGGGAATTATGTTTGGACTAAGTCCGGGCATCTGTGTGGCGCTGGGAACCATTACAGGGTGTTTCGGTGGGGTAATCAGAGATACGTTCTTAAACACGATCCCTTTGATCTTTAGAAAGGAAATCTATGCGACTGCCTGTATCCTTGGAGGAGTACTCTATTTTACGCTCAAGTATTTCAATATGAAAGAAGATGTGGCCAACATCTCGGTCATCGCCTTTATATTTGTGTTCAGGATTGTGGTGGTGAGGTATAAGCTGACCTTGCCTAAATTCGGATATTAATCTTTCGGGGCTTCTTTTACGATAACAAAGACATCTTCATTGTCTTTTTTCATAAAATATTTTTCACGTGCAAACTTCTCGGCAGTATTCAGATTGGTATTCAGCTCATTCAGGTCTTTTTTGACAATAGCTGTTTCTCTTTCATAAAAATCCTTTTCCTCCTGAAGTTTGTTTACCTCAGAACGGAACTCGTATTGAGAGAGCATATCATTCTTGTCAAAAAACAGCATCCATACAATGAATGCAGCTACAGACAGAAAGTATTTATTGCGTATCAATTCCAGCAAACGTTCCATAGTACAAAGATATAAATAAACCCTGATAAGCTAATCTAAGAAATAGCCTTGATAATCAGTGTATAAAAAACATCCGAAGGTTCTAAATCTCCGGATGTTTTCCAATGTCGTATTTTCCACATGTTAACATAAAAAAGGAAAGGTACTTTTCGTCCTCAAAGCACCTTTCCTTTTTTAAGCAATATTATTTTTTCTTCAAGAATTTGAAATCCTTGCCAATGAAACGTGCTGCAGAACCTAATTCTTCTTCAATACGTAACAATTGGTTGTATTTTGCGATCCTGTCAGAACGTGAAGCAGAACCTGTTTTAATCTGACCACAGTTTAAAGCTACTGCTAAATCAGCAATTGTGGTGTCTTCTGTTTCTCCACTTCTATGGCTCATTACAGAAGTATAACCGTTAGTTTGTGCTAAACTTACTGCGTTAATGGTTTCTGTAAGGGAACCGATCTGGTTTACTTTTACCAGGATCGAATTTGCAGTGTCGGTATCGATACCTGTCTGAAGACGTTTTACGTTTGTTACGAATAAATCATCTCCAACCAACTGAACGCGGTCGCCGATTTTCTCGGTTAACAGTTTCCAGCCGGCCCAGTCATCTTCTCCCATACCATCTTCGATAGAAAGGATTGGGTATTTCGCAGACAATTGAGCAAGGTATTCAGCTTGTTCTTCACTGGTACGGATTGCACCTTTATCGCCTTCAAATTTAGTATAGTCGTATTTACCATCTTTGTAGAATTCAGAAGCCGCACAGTCAAATGCAATATAGATTTGCTCACCTGCTTTGTAACCTGCCTTTTCAATGGCCTGAATAATGGTTTCCACTGCATCTTCTGTACCTTCAAAATTTGGCGCAAAACCACCTTCATCACCTACAGCAGTAGAAAGTCCTCTACTGTGTAAAATAGCTTTCAGGTTATGAAAAACTTCTGTTCCCCATCTTAATGCTTCTGAGAAAGAAGCAGCACCAACTGGCATAATCATGAATTCCTGAAAAGCGATCGGGGCATCAGAGTGAGAACCACCGTTGATGATGTTCATCATTGGAATAGGAAGGATGTTGGCATTAACACCTCCGATATAACGGTACAAAGGCTGACGGCTTTCCTGAGCTGCAGCTTTGGCAACAGCTAAAGAAACACCTAAAATAGCATTGGCACCAAGGTTTCCTTTATTTTCTGTTCCGTCCAGCTTGATCAATAAGCTATCAATTGCATTTTGTTCAAATACATCAATACCTCTCAATTCATCTGCAATTTTATCATTTACATTGGCAACGGCCTTTAAAACACCCTTACCCATGTATACAGATTTATCATTATCACGAAGCTCTACAGCCTCATGGATACCTGTTGAAGCGCCAGATGGCACTGCAGCACGACCAAGAACACCATTTTCTGTCATTACATCTACTTCAATAGTAGGATTTCCTCTTGAATCAAGGATTTGTCTGGCGTGAACATCAATTATTAAACTCATTTTTATCGGATTTTATTTGTTAATCAGCCTTAGTGTAAATATTACAATTACTACGGCGATATCCAAAGTTAAAAATTAAACACAAAAAAGTCGTAATTAATTTAATTACGACTTTTTTATAGGTATAAGTCTATGTTTTAGT
Organism: Pedobacter steynii; assembly: GCF_001721645.1. Classification (NCBI taxonomy): domain Bacteria; kingdom Pseudomonadati; phylum Bacteroidota; class Sphingobacteriia; order Sphingobacteriales; family Sphingobacteriaceae; genus Pedobacter; species Pedobacter steynii. Next base: position 3,133,309 of record NZ_CP017141.1, read on the forward strand.
GGTTTAAAATCTATGTAGTTTGTGCTTTAGCTGCGAAAACTGCTTTATATACCAATCCGGCTAAAATTGCACCAGCGATAGGGGCAACCCAGAATAACCATAGCTGGCCTACTGCTTCGCCACCAACAAATAAAGCCTGACTCGTGCTTCTTGCAGGGTTTACAGAAGTATTGGTTACCGGAATGCTGATCAGGTGGATTAATGTTAACCCCAGGCCAATGGCCAGACCTGCAAAGCCTTTTGGTGCTCTTTCATCTGTAGCTCCAAGGATAATCAACAGGAAGATAAAGGTCATCACTACCTCTGTTACCAGTGCGGCGGTCATACTGTATTTACCAGGGGAGAGGTCGCCGTAGCCATTTGTGGCAAAGCCACCAATGGCGCTTCCATTGCCGGTTGTGATAACATATAATATACCGGCAGCGGCTATTCCACCCAGAACCTGTGATATGATGTAAGGGATCAGTTCTTTTCCGTCGAAACGTCCGCCAATCCATAAGCCAATTGAAACGGCCGGATTAAGGTGTGCTCCTGAGATGTGTCCTAAGGCATAAGCGATGGTGACTACTGTTAAGCCAAAAGCAAGAGCTACTCCGGCAAAGCCGATTCCTGCTCCAGGATAATTACAAGCCAGAACAGCGCTTCCGCAGCCGCCCAGAACCAACCAAAATGTTCCAATAAATTCTGCTACAAGTTTTTTCATTTTTCTACATTGTTTAATGATGAGTGTTTAATAGATGTTTATAAATGAAAAGTTAACAACAAATATTCAATATTCCTAATGAGAATAACGGCTGTATCAGAATGATTAGAACCATTCCAAATTGTTAGCTGCAATTTCTTTTAACATCCCCATAAACTCAAGGCAATATTAGTGCTTTAGGTTTGAGCCAGAAACAAAACAAACTATGAAAACAAATTTATTCGAAACCAAGACTCTGGCTTTTATCATCGCCGGTTTTGTCGCAGCAGCAATCACCATAACTGCCTGTAAAAAAGATAAGAGTAAGGAAACTGAAGAAACTTCCGTGTTCAAGGATTATTCGGTAAATCCCGCGTTGGTAAAAACTTTAAGTGGTTTTGATAATATTAAAATCACTACTTTGATCAGCAGTGACGATGTATTGCCAGGTTCACCTGACTTTGTTTACGGTGCTCAGCCAGATGGGGGTGCAATGATGAAGGATCCAAATAGTGATGGTTACATTATGGTTAATAACCATGAGATTTTATTCTCAGTTTCTCGTGTATTTCTGGACAAGAACTTAAAGCCTTTAAAGGGGGAGTACATTCTGGATGCAGCTGGTGGTAAAACGAGATTATGCTCTGCTACACTGGCCACTCCCGAAGAACACGGGTTTCCTTTTCCGGTATTTTTAACCGCAGGAGAGACTGATGGAGAATCTTCAATTGAAGCTGTTAATCCTTTGGGACCTGTTTCGGATAAGAAAAAGAACAATTCTCTTGCGGCATTAGGTAAAGCGAGTGCAGAAAACGCAGTTCCGCTTTCGAAAAACGCTTATCCTGGAAAAACGGCTATTTTTATAGGCGAAGATCAAAGTAGCGGTACGAGCATGGGGCAGGTGAATTTGTATTTGTCTAATACAGTCGGCGATCTTAATAATGGAAAGCTTTACATGCTTCGCAGAACAAATCTAAATGTGGTAGAGACCGATATGAACGTCAATTCCAGTTATGATGTGGAGTTTGTTGCCTATGACGATGTGAAAACAAGTACAGGTGCGCAGCTCGCTTCGCAAACCATTACTAAAAGTGCAATTCAGTTTGCACGTGTTGAGGATCTGGATTATGGAAAAGGTGATGCTACCGCAAACCGTACGCTTTACTTTACTGCCACAGGAGTAAGTGGTGATAAGATTAATCCGAAACCAGGACTAACCATGTGGGGAAGGGTTTATAAACTGGAATTAGATGCATCCAGTCCTCTTAAGGGGAAATTAACTCCGCTAATCGATGGAGTTGTTGATCCTGGAAACAGCCTTGTAAATCCGGATAACATCTGTGTAACCAAGAACTATGTCTACATTCAGGAAGATGGGGATTCTTACTATGAAGCTGTTAAGCATGATGGGCGTGTATGGCAGTATAACATTGCAACTAAAGAGCTTAAACCGATGATTGAAATGAACCACCGTCGTGATGACCTGACTTTCAATTCCAAATATAATGTTGCAAACGACAGGCGTCTGAGTACATGGGAATACGGTGCGATGTATGATATTTCTGATTTAATCGGAGTACCAAATACCATCGTTTTGAACCTTCATCCACATACCTGGACCAGTGATAAATTTAAAAACGCTGATGGAAGTGGAATCACAACCAATAAAGAAGGTGGCCAGACGGTTATTCTAAGTGGTGTTCCAAGATAAGTAAAATTGCTTTATCGTCGAGAACTCTTTCCTGAATGGGGAAGAGTTTTTGGCTTTTTATTAAAAAATAATATGCCTTTAAGAAGATTCATATTGCCAGTCATCGCTCTTTTTGTGTTGCTTTCTGTATACTGTACAAACTCATCCCCGAAACCAGGAATGGAGATGGTAAAGGATCTCCTGATTACTCAAAGTGATTCATTGAACCTTTCTTTGAACCAATTAGATGAAGCTGCCCGTGGTCGTGATACTACTCTGCTGAGGAAACGTTTTCTGGAAACCAGAAACGCCTTTAAAAAGATGGAATGGTTTTGTGAATATTATGCCCCCGGACTTTCAAGAGAAGTGAATGGTCCTCCTTTGCCAGAGGTGGAAGTGGAAGAAAATAAATCGACAGAACCTTCCGGACTGCAGGTGATTGAAGAGCTGATTTATCCTGCACAGCCCTCGGAAAAAGAAAATCTAAAATTGGAAATCACTTCTTTGAGAGCAAGTCTTGTTCGTCTTAAATCAACAATTGTCCAGACTGAACTCACGGAAGCCCATGTATTTGATGCTTGTAAGCTGGAAATTTTTAGGATCACCATTACCGGAATTACCGGATTTGATACTCCTTTATCTGGTTCAGGTATTGCCGAGGCGGGAGTATCGTTGAAAGCAGTGGCAGGAGTGCTCCAAATGTTCGGAAAAAATGAGGCTCTGCAGAAACAAATTGATCAGGCTGTTTCTTATGTTGGTCAGCATGTTGATTTTAATGCTTTTGACCGGATGACCTTTATCAGGGTTTATGCTAATCAGATTTCAAAAGGCATTCTGAAATGGCAGAACGAGTTAAAGATCAAGCCACTGGAAACTGAACTGGCATTGTACAATAAAGCCGGGACCCTCTTCGATAGCGGTATTTTTAACATTAAGCATTTTGTAAATAGTGCCGAAGCGATTCCAAGTCCGGAAAAACTGGCTATCGGGAAAGCCTTATTTAATGATCCGATTGTATCCGGATCTGTAAGAACCTGTAACAGCTGTCATAAGCCAGAACTTGCTTTTTCAGACGGATTGATAAAAAGTCCGTCGCTGACACCAGGAGAATCCGTACAAAGAAATGCCCCTACACTGATGTATGCCGGATTGCAGAATGCGCAGTTTTATGATATGCGCTTCAGTAGTCTGGAGAATCAGGCCATGGATGTGATTGCGAACAAAGATGAAATGCACGGCTCTATTGAAGAAGCTGCTAAGCGTTTAGAAAAAGACCAACGATATTATCTTTTATTTCAAAAAGCTTTTCCAGCTATGGAAAAAGAGATTAAGCCCCGCTTCGTAATGATTGCAATTGCAAGTTATATTCGTTCTTTGAGCCCTTTCAATTCCAGGTTAGATCAATACATGAGAGGGGATAATCAGAAAATGAATCCAAATGAACTGAAGGGATTCAATTTATTTATGGGGAAAGCGAAATGTGCAACCTGTCATTTTATGCCATTATTTAATGGAACTGCCGGACCATCTTTCTCTAATACTGAAGGCGAAGTTTTAGGAGTATTGCAGGATCCTAAAGCCAAAAAGCCTATAATTGATTCTGATGAAGGCAGGTATAACTGGACCAAAATGGATGTGTTGAAATTCGCTTTTAAGACGCCTACATTGAGAAATATTGCTTTAACCGGGCCATATATGCATAATGGTGCGTATGAGACACTAGAAGAAGTAATGGATTTTTACAATAAAGGCGGTGCTGCAGGAATGGGAATCAAGCTGGATAACCAGACCTTATCTCCTGATCCATTAAATCTGAGTGAAAAGGAGATACAGGATATTATTGCTTTTTTAAAGACGCTGAATGATCAATAAAAAAGAAAGGGGGCTATAAATTCAGCCCCCTTTCTTTTTTATCATCTGTTACTCCCATTTGAAAACCTTCACGGCAACGGCATAGATTCCGATACCCCAGATCACCATGATCAGGATTTGATGTTTCACATCCCATAATCCGGCGCCCTCAAAGGCTACCTTTCTCATGGCATCATTCAAATAAGTTAAAGGTAATGCCCGGCTGATTGGCTGAAGCCAGTTCGGAAAAGCATCTATAGAGAAAAACGTGCCCGACAGCAAGAACTGAGGCAAGGTAATGATATTGGAAATGGGAGGGATCGTACTTTCACTTTTAGCGATTCCTGAAACTACAAAACCGAAGCCCATAAAGACAATCAATCCGATGATTGATAGCAACAGCATATTAATTACCGTGACTGCCCCATTGATCAATGTAAAATGGAAAAAGAAATGACCAAGCAGGATAATGAATACTGCGCCCAGTAAGGCAAAACCTATTCTGGCAATTCCTTCCCCGAAGACGATGCTTGATTTCCTTACCGGAGTGGCAAAGAAACGTTTGATTACTAAGGTCTGGCGTAAGCTGAAAAAGACGAATGCTGTTCCAAAAACGCCTGTGCTCAACAGGGAGAAGCCAAGTTGTCCTGGTAGAATGAAATCTATTGTACGGTAGATTCTTCCCTGCACCGTGCTTTCATTTAGCTGTGCAACAGAAGGCATGACATCTTTTGTATTTAGAGTATACATCAGGTTGTGAACCACAGATTTAAGAATATTTCCCTTGTCTATGGAAGCAGAGGTATATTGGATATTGGCCAGGTAAGCGGGCTTTCCTGCCGGATTTTTTTGTACCTCAATTAAGGCATCAATATGTCCTTTTTCCAGCCCTGTTTTGATGTCTGCAGCATCTTTGTCTTTAATGATGTGGACAATTGAAGTTCCTTCCAGTGCTTTAATAATCGGGTTTTGAAGGTCAGAACCTGGAGCGATGGCCAGGTCTACTTTTACTCCGCCACCACCTAAAAATCCAAAGACCAGGATGAACACTAAAGGAAAGGCTAATGTAAACACTACTGCTGAAGGGCTACGCATAATCGAGCGGAAACTTGCTTTCGCAAGGGCCAGGGTAGCTTTAGTATTATTGTAAGGTTTGCTCATGTATCTATTTTAATTGTCCTCTCTCCACTCTTTTCCTGTCAGGTTGATGAAAACGTCTTCCAGATTGGCTTTTTTAACTTCTTTTTTCCGTTCAAACCCGCTGTTGATCAGTTGGTCTATCAAATTGTCCGGTGTATCCAGGGCAATGATTTCTCCACGCTCCACAAAAGCAACACGGTCACAAAGCTGTTCTGCTTCGTCCATATAATGGGTGGTGATGACTACTGTGGTTCCATTGTTTCTGATGTCGATGATCAGGTCCCAGAGGTTGCGGCGTGCCTGAGGATCAAGTCCGGTAGTAGGCTCGTCCAGGAAAATGATCTTTGGAGAGTTGATGAGGGTAGTGGCAATAGAGAAGCGCTGTTTTTGTCCGCCGGACAGTGCTTTATATTTTGCTTTGGCTTTGTCCTGCAGATTTACTTTTTCCAGCATTTCCATTGGCTTGATGTCTACACCATAAAGCCCGGAAAATAGTTCCATTAATTCGACCAGGTTGAGATTTGGATAGTATCCTGCTGCCTGCAGCTGTACACCAATGATCCTTTTTATTTTACTGGCATCTTTATCTACGGAATATCCATCTACAGTGATCTCCCCGGAGGTTTTCTCTCTGAGGGTTTCAATAATCTCTAAAGTGGTGGTTTTTCCTGCTCCGTTCGGGCCGAGAAGGCCGAATATTTCGTTTTGATATACATCAAAGCTGATGCCTTGCACTGCGGTAAAGTCTTCGTATTTTTTAACAAGGTTCTTTACACTGATAATGGCATTGGTGTTGTCCATGGTATAAATGTAAGAAGGTTTAGAAGAATAGAAAACCTAATCCTTGCTAAACCTTCGAATATGTCGGTAAAATGATGTTTTAATCCGGTTGATCCCTAATTACCAGGCCAGTTCGCCTTTGATCATCTCAATGAAATCATCAAACAGGTAACGTGAATCGTGTGGACCTGGAGAAGACTCCGGGTGATATTGTACAGAGAACGCCTTTTTACCTTTTACCCTGATACCTTCGATACTTTGGTCATTCAGGTTAATGTGGGTGATCTCTACTTTGTCAGAATTTCTTACTTCATCCGGAACTACACCAAAACCATGGTTCTGAGAAGTCACTTCGCAGTGATTTTTGATAATGTTTTTTACCGGGTGGTTTAAACCTCTGTGTCCGTTAAACATTTTCATCGTTCCGATTCCGTTTGCTTCTGCCAGTAACTGGTGACCTAAGCAAATTCCAAACAATGGTTTATCTGCAGCCAATACCTGTTTAACCGTTTCGATTGCATAAGGCATTGCCGATGGATCACCGGGGCCATTAGAGATAAAGTAACCGTCAGCACCCCATTTGTCCATTTCCTCAAAGCTTGTTTTAGCAGGGAATACCTGTACATAAATATCTCTGTCGTCGAAATTGCGAAGGATGTTCTTTTTAATCCCAAGGTCTAAAGCAGCAATTTTGTAGGTTGCATCAGGAGAACCGTAGAAATAAGCTTCTTTGGTAGATACCTGAGAAGACAATTCCAGTCCGTCCATAGATGGAACTTCTGCCAGTTTCGCTTTCAGTTCTTCCAGGTCAGTGATTTCAGAAGAGATAATGGCATTCATCGCTCCTTTATGTCTGATATGACGTACCAAAGCGCGGGTGTCGATATCTGAAATCCCTACAATGTTTTCATTTTGAAAATAATCCTGAATAGATTCAGAGGCTTCTTTACGGCTAAATCCGATGTTGTAATTTTTACAAACCAGACCTGCAATTTTGATGCTGTCAGATTCTATTTCTTCTCTATGGATTCCATAATTCCCAATATGTGCATTGGTGGTGACCATGATCTGTCCGAAGTAAGAAGGATCAGTGAAAATTTCCTGATATCCTGTCATTCCGGTGTTGAAACAGATCTCTCCGGTAGTTGTGCCGATTTTTCCCGCAGCTTTTCCGTAGTAAACGGTGCCATCAGCCAATAACAAGATTGCAGGTAACTTGGTGTAGTTAGTCATTGTGTGTATAAAAATGAGAAATTATGGTGAAAAAAGAGAAAAATGATGGTTTATGCGTGATTTTGATCTCACTTCTGTAGTTAACAAATGTGCTGTTAAGTAACCCCTTCATTTCGGGATACAAAGATACGTTTTTGATGATTTAAATCAAGACTTTTTTTAACATTCTGTAAGAGACAGGGTAATGGATCGGGGAGGAGGACAAAGTATCCCCTCCTGATTCTGTCAGAAAAAGAATAAAAGTCGCTTTATTTCGGATGTAAAAACTAATTTTGCCCAAACTAAAATATAAAAACATGTCTGTAAATAAAGAAGTAAAACGGATAACTACCCATATTTTGCAAGCAATGAAGCAACGTGGAGAAAAGATCGCGATGTTGACTGCTTATGACTATTCTATGGCGACCATCCTTGATGATGCCGGCTTAGATGTATTATTGGTTGGAGACTCCGCTTCCAATGTAATGGCGGGACATGAAACTACTTTGCCGATTACGCTGGATCAGATGATTTACCATGCGCAATCTGTAGTTAGAGGTGCTTCACGTGCTTTAGTTGTCGTTGACCTTCCTTTTGGATCTTATCAGGGAAATTCAAAAGAAGCTTTGAATTCTGCTATCCGCATCATGAAAGAATCCGGTGCGCATGCCGTGAAGATGGAAGGTGGAACAGAAATCGTTGAATCTGTACAAAGAATTATTACAGCGGGAATTCCTGTAATGGGGCATTTAGGTTTAACGCCTCAATCTATCTATAAATTCGGAACTTATACTGTAAGGGCAAAGGATGAGGCTGAGGCTTATAAATTGAAAACAGATGCCAAGGCATTGCAGGAAGCAGGATGTTTTGCAGTGGTACTGGAAAAGATTCCGGCAACACTGGGTAAAGAGGTTTCTGAAGCGCTCGATATTCCTACTATAGGAATTGGTGCCGGCCCTGACTGCGACGGACAGGTGTTGGTAGTTAATGATATGATCGGTTTGACAAAAGGCTTTAAACCGCGTTTCTTGCGTCAGTATGTAAACCTTTACGACGGTATTTTAAACGCCGCGCAGTCTTATATTAAGGATGTGAAATCAAGTGATTTCCCTAATGAAAAAGAGCAGTACTAAGTTTTAGAATCAGGGGCTTAAAATTGCTCCACATACAAAGATGCCAATAACAGCAAAAGACATACTTTATGAAGATAATCACCTGATCGCTATTAGTAAGCGGGCAGGGGATATCGTTCAGATAGATGAAACCGGGGATGAACCCCTGGATGAGCAGGTAAAAAAATACCTCGCAAAAACCTATAATAAGCCAAACAGTGCTTTTCTTGGTGTGGTTCACCGCTTAGACAGACCTGTGAGTGGTGTAATTCTATTTGCAAAAACCAGTAAAGCACTGGAACGGATGAATGCTGTTTTCAAAAACAGAGAAGTTAAGAAAACCTATTGGGCAGTGGTTAGAAATAAACCTGCAAAAGCTTCGGGTACTTTGGTTCACTGGTTGGTTAAAAACCCACAAAAAAATGTAGTGACTCCACATAACGTAGAAGTGGCAGGAAGCCAGCGTGCGGAACTTAGTTATAGATTAATCGGAGAACTGAATGGTTATTACCTGATTGAAGTAGATCCCCTTACCGGAAGGTCACATCAGATCAGGGTACAGTTGTCAACCCTGGGATGTCCGATCGTGGGAGACAATAAGTATGGTTACCCCAGAGGGAGCAGAAAAGGAAGCATTTGTTTGCATGCCCGTCGTTTGCAATTTATTCATCCTGTAAAAAAGGAACCGGTAAATATCTTTGCCAGACTTCCGGTAGATGGCTTTTGGGAAAAGTTCGAGAACATGTAAAAACCGTAATTCAGAATAAATACGTTTTGAAGCGTATCTATTCTGAATTGGATTACGATCTAAGGGCGTTTAAAATTTTATTAATTAGGTTTGATGATTAGTACAATGCGGCAGTTGCTGCTTTGTCTTTTACAGACAATACTGTTGCACCAGATCCACATTGTCCGCCATTCATAATAGATAAAGCATCAGTTCCACCTACTCCTGGTACATTAATCGCACTGCTTTCGCCGATAGCGGCCCAGTTGGTATGTCTGAATGAGATGTTATGGCCAAATTCATGACAAATGGTTCTGGCACGCTGAGCAAAACTATTTCCGGCGATATAAGCCTTATTAATTCTGATCAGGTTACCTGCTCTTCCTCCGGAAGGAAAAGTACCTGAACCACAAACTCCATTTCCAAGATTCACGTTGGTGATCCTGATATCATACGGAGCAGCAGCTACTATACTAAAGTTTAATGCAGAGCCTGCAACAGCATTCCACTGTGCAATGGCGGAAGTAATTTCCGCGTTCATACTGGCCATTGAAGGATCTACAAATACTTTGATATTTGCTGCATTTGCAGGGCTTACTAAAGTACCGGTGTAGTACTGCTCCAATTTCGGACTTCCATCTGTAACTGGAACGTCCATGTTTTTAGGAAAACTAATGTCTTCCTCCACCATGTACTCCGTTCCAAGATCAACGATACTGGAAGATGGAAATCCAAGACTTCTGATGTAATTGTAAACTTTGTCATTTTTTTCTTGTTGTGGTTCGTTAACAAGAGGTGCGTCTTTGGTTTTAGAGCACGATGAAATCGCCAGTGCAATCAATGCAATAGAGGCGATGTTTTTTAAATTTTTGATCATAATAGGGATGAGGTTAGTTAGATCGTAATATTCTAATATAAGCATATCTTATTAATAAAAAATATTATGAATAATAAATTTTATTAAATAATACTGAAAATGTATATGTTAATGTTACACTAAGTTCTGCTTATTTTCTTCCGGTGAAAGGATTAAAATTTAGTTTTTACCTATGCAGGCGCATATTTTATATTTTAACAACGCCAGATAGAAGCGGTAAAATGTTAGTTTTTTTATTTAAAAAAAAATATTTTTTATCAGACAATCTGCTTGATTAGTAAGGGTATATGGTTGAATTAATCCTGATTTCGATTGTTTAATTTTAGTTAATTAACCTATTGTAAACCAAATATTAAACCATCATGAAATTAATTCCTTTAATGACTGCCGCTGTGGTATTGTCTTTTTTTCAATTATCTTGTAAGAAGAATGAGGGGCAGGTAGCCCAGACAGAGGTTTCTGGACAAGGAGAGGCATCCGCTCAGGAGATCGGGATCAGTTCCCTGACTAGCGGCTGGACGCAAACAGCTTATACCTACAGTATCCAGACGCCTCATGATTTACCACAGTCAGATCGTTATACGTATGCCAGCGGACAGCATACCTTCTGGATTTATCCCGGTGATAGCCCGCATACCCCAACCAGTAATTCCGGCCCAAGGTCTGAGTTTCGGATGAAGAACGATTACCTGTTGGGTAAACATCAGTTTGAGGGAGATGTGTATATTGTTCCTGGCTCTACGGGAACCGATGTGATGCAGGTTTTTGGAGGAGTAACCAATGCGACTTCTTTTATGATGAAAGTCTTTTCTGCAAACAATGGTACGCTGAAGCGTTATGGCAGCCAGACATTGATGACCAATGTATACAGCAGGTGGATTCATGTGAACGTACAACACGATGCCGATAATGGCAAAATCTATGTGTATCTGGATAATACACATGTCGGAACCTTTGATGACCGTGGACAGGCCACTCATTATTTCAAATGCGGAACCTATAATATTGAGGGTAACCGATCGGAAACGAGGTGGAAAAATATCAAGTATTGGAAGAATGGCCCGATAGGGGTTCTTTAGCTATTATAAGGATCAAAACGGCTTTTTAAAAGCCGTTTTGATCTAAAATTACTTACATTCTACAGGAGTAAAAATAAGTTGACTATCAAATTTTAAAGCTTTCCGGTTTTTGAAGACAGACCTTCCGTCTTTTTCTTCTGACTCTCCATATCCTTCATAGAGCTTACCGTCTTTTTTCAAAAATACGACTTGTCTGACTGATCTCAGTCCTTCGGAATCGAAGGTATAATCTGCGATAATGGTGTCTCCTTTAACTTCACCTGCAATGGTTCCTTTATTGGCATCCTTTTCGAAAAGGTGATACTTAAGATTACCTGTCAGCTCTTCTCCTTTAATTGTAAGGCTGAGGGACGCAGTATCTCTATTTTTAGTGTATGTATAACAACTGGTAGAATTTTCGGCTGCAGGATTTGTCGGGCTAAAAGTAGTATCCAGAGCAATCATTTCGGTCGTGTCCTTTGCTTTTTTTTCTGTATTGTTACTCGTGCAGGAGGCCACTATAGCGGCGAGTCCTGCAAATAGGAAAAGAATCTTTTTCATCATTTATAGAGTTAATTCCCGATTATACTGCAATTGCCCTGCCAAAAGCGTTTCATAAAAATGCCCCCAAAATTATCTGAATTTTGGGGGCATTTCAAGAGGCAGAGCCTGGTTTTATTTTGATCTCGTTTTACTTTCCCAGGTATAGGTTCCGGCAGCACCTGCAGGAAGTGTTGTGGTCACTGTCATTCCGTTATATTTCAGGTGGAAGGTCTCGGCGTTTCCGCTGGTGTTTATGGCAATCAGTACAATTTTTCCTTCAGGAGTTTTGAACGCTACATTCTGAATGTGATCGTGCTGATTAGAGGAAACGCGTACCGAACCAGGGGTAACGAATTTTGAAGCATGTCCTATGACATAATAGGCTACATTTCTGCTGACTTCTTTGTCGATGGTGATGGCACCAAGACAGCTGGTACATCCTCCGTCTGGTGTAAATGGACGGTAAGCCGGATCAGCGGCTAAATTCCATTCCAATACTGTTTTGCTCCAGTTACGGGTTGCACCAATAATCAGCGTAGATACATGCCATTTTAAATCTTCCGGAAAGTTGCCAGGTCCACCTACCCATTGTTCTGTAAAGTAAAGATTCTTATCCGGATGTGCTTCCTGAACCTTAGACAAGGCAGAAATATTGCCGCCATAAAGGTGAAAAGCTGAGCCGTCAATATATTTTTTTGCTGCCGGGTCATTCAGAATACTGATTGGATAATCAGGTCTGTCTGCATTATGGTCATAGATAATGATTTTGGTTTTGATCCCTGCGGATTCGAATGCCGGGCCCAGTGCGGTTTTGATAAAACTGGCCTGATCCTCAGCCTTCATATACATGCTCGGATTGTTTCCCGGATGCAGGGGTTCATTTTGAATCGTTATGGCATCTATGACGATCCCCTGTGCCTTCATTGCCTCAATATATTTAACAAAGTATCTGGCATAAGCCCCGAAGTAGACTGGTTTCAGACTTCCGCCACGGTAAGCCTGATTGTCTTTCATCCAGGTAGGGGCGGTCCATGGAGAACCCATGATTTTAATCTTCGGATTAATCGCAATAATCTGTTTCAGAACAGGAACAAGATCTGTCATTTCTTTCTCTATAGAAAAGTTTTTCAATTCCGGATCTGTTTGTCCTGCGGGCATCTCATTATAAGTAAATGTCTCTGCACTAAGGTCGGAAGCACCGATACTTAACCTCAGATAGCTTACTCCGATACCATTGCCATCAGCAGAAAAAAGCTCTTTCAGCAATTCCGCCTTCCTGGATTCAGGTAATCCATTGATCAGACTTGCACTACCACCGGTTAGTGTATAGCCAAAACCGTCAATCGTTTGAAATGTTTGTGTATCGTCAACGACTACAGTTGTTCCGGTTTTCATGGCGGTAGAGAAAAACATCGGAGTATTTTGTCGTTGCAATAAAGCGGTTTTATCCCCGTTCGTTAACCAGAAAGCTACCTGTGTCGGGACTGGATTTTCGGATTTGCTATTGCCAGGTCCACTTTCCGCACCTTTTTTAGTGGCACATGAACTGAGGGCGAGGGCAATAAGTATGCTTATATTAAATAATTTCATAAGGGATTTTTATGGTGTCGAATTAAGGAACGTAATTAAAATTAATTTTCTGATCTGCAATCTGGACTGTAAATTCTCCTGCTTCAGTAACCTGTTTGTTCTCTGTGTTGATAAAACCGATATCCTCGGGGTTGATTTTAAAGGTTACAGTTTTTGTTTCACCGGCTTTTAAGTCAACCTTTTCAAAGCCACGCAGGCGTTTTACATCTGGCGTAATTAGGGTGGCATACAGGTCAGAAGTAAAGAGCAATACGCTTTCTTTTCCGTTTACTTTACCCGTATTGCTCACATTTACGGTGATGGTCAGGCTTTCTCCCTTCTTTAAGGTCGTGCTGCTTAATTTCAACTGGTCATATTTGAAAGTAGTATAGCTCAAGCCATGTCCAAAAACATATTGAGGGTTATAGTCTGAATCATAGTTGTAAACCCCTTCAGTGGTACCTTTTGATTCTGAAGGTTTATGGTAATACGTGAATAAGGCATTAGGAAACTGTGGATAAGTATATGGGAGCTTCCCTGAAGGGTTTATCGTTCCATACAGCACATCAGCAAGGGCATCTCCGCCAAAGTTACCCGGCAAATAGGTCTGTACTATTGCAGCCATTTTCTGCTCAAATTTGCTGATCACCCTTGGTCTTCCTTCGTTTAATACCAGGATTACCTTTTTACCTGTAGCAGCCAATTTTTGAGCCAGCTCTGTTTGCAGGTCAGATAGGTATAAATCATTCATATTTCCCGGCGACTCCGTATAAGAGTTTTCTCCAAGACATAATACGATTACGTCTGCATTTTTTGCTGCAGCAATGGTTTCTTCCATTTGATCAGCATACTCATCATAATATTTGCCATCCATTTTATAGCTCACACCAGGTAAATAAGTGACATTTTCTTTTCCTGCTTTAGTTTGTAAAGCTTCCAGAATGGTATTATATTTCGCGGCAAACTCTTCTACTTTTTCTCCTTGCCAGGAATAAGTCCATGCCCCGTTCAGGGTTCTCATGGAATTGGCATTTGGTCCGGTAACCAGGATTTTTGTGCCCTTGTTTAAGGGTAGGAGCTGGTCTGTGTTTTTTAACAAGGTGATCGACTCTGCTGCGGTTTGATAAGCGGCCTGTTCAAATTCTTTGCTTCCGAATTTCGGATAATCTTTAGGATGGGTTACAGGTTTATCGAAAAGGTTCAGTTCATACTTTACCCAAAGAATTCTCCTTACGGCATCATCAATTCTGGATTCTTTTACTTTGCCCTCTTTTACCAGTGCGACCAGGTTATCACAGAAAGCTTCATAATTGTAAGCAATCATAGACATGTCTATTCCTGCATTGATTGCAATCATAATGGCTTCTTTATCGTCTTTTGCAATCCGGTCTCTCTTATACAGGTTTTCGATATCCCCCCAGTCAGTTACCACAAGTCCTTTGAAGTTCAGTTCTTCTTTTAAAAGGTCAGTAAGGATATGATAATTGGCATGTACAGGTATGCCGTTAATGATTCCCGAGTTGATCATAATGGTTTTTGCACCGGCATCAATTGCTGCCTTAAAGGGAGGGAGGTGATATTCTCTCAATGCCTGATCTGAAATAAATGCCGGGGTTCTGTCTTTACCAGAAACAGATACCTGATAACCCAGAAAGTGCTTGATTGAAGAAGCTACCTTTTCCGGATGAGCGACTCTTCCGTCTTCGCCTTCATAGCCTTTAACTGCAGCTACACCCAGTTCTTTAATCAGGTAAGGGTCTTCTCCAAAACTCTCCCACTGACGTGGAAAACGCGGATCGGCGCCAAGATCCAGCAGGGGCGCAAAGTTCCATGGAATAGAACTTGCACGGGTTTCATAAGCCGTAATTGAAGCTCCGTTTTTCACCAGTGAACGGTTAAAAGTGGCTGCTTGTCCGATTTGCTGAGGGAACATCGTCGCACCAACAGTATAAGTGGCGCCATGAATTTCATCCACGCCATAAATTACCGGAATTTTATTAGGAGTTTGTTTCATGGCCACATTCTGGATCTTGCTGATGATATTGTACCAGACCTGTGGTGTTCTTGCCCTGTTGTTAGAGGTATTCAATACTGAGCCTACATGGTATTTTACCAGGACTCTTTGTAATTCTTTTTCATCTAAACCAAAAGGCTCATCACTTTCAAAACGTCCTTTTCCTTTTCCAATTACATCGAGAGTAATCTGAGCCATTTGTCCGACTTTCTCTTCGATCGTCATCTTTTTCAACAGGCTTTCCACTTTTTCATGGTTATTGGTTTGGGCAAGGGCTGTACCTACGCAGCCGGAAAGGAGCAATAAAGAAAGGGTTTTCTTAAATTTCATGTTGTGTGCTTAAAAATGGGAGTGCAGTATTGATGCACTCCCGCGGAATGTTTATTTATTGATATTCGGATTTCTATCAATCTCTTTCTGAGGGATTGGCAGTTGAAGATTCGCAGTTGTAATGTTATAGTTGAGTGAAGTTCCTGCACCGTTTTTCTGTGCATTCATCACTTCTACTGCCCTGTTTGTACGGATCAGGTCAAACCACCTGTGGCCTTCAAATGCCAGTTCCAGGCGGCGCTCTTTTTCTATGGCCAAACGCATGGCTGCCTGGCTTGCTGCCGGGCTGCCTGGAAGGTTTACCCGTTTTCTGATCTGATCTACCAATGTTTTAGACTGAGACCATCCTGCGGCACTGATCTCATTTAATGCCTCAGCTTTCAGAAGAATGATGTCTGCTAAACGGATGATATAGGTATCCGTTTTATCGTCCAGTCTGAACTTGTTGATGAAAGGGAAATTGTTTTTTGACCAGTAAGCATCTGCCCATCCTTCGTTTGAAGCATCTTTAAATACGACACTGGAATTTTTACGGATCAGGTCGCCCTCGTCTTCAAATGCCTTCACGAGGTCGTTCGTTGGCGTACAGAATCTTTTCCATCCGGAGCCAATTAACAAACCAGGCATCCAGTTTCCGCGTCCCTGCGGTCCTCCCCATCCATCGTATTGCATTTCCCAGATGGCTTCGGAGTTATTTTTATTTGTACCGGTAAACAAACCGTCATAGCTACCAAAAAGGCTGTAGCCTCCGGTGATGGTGGCATCGGCATACTGATTTACCTTGTTCCAGTCCGGATTTGGTTTTGTGGCGTATACTTTTGCCAGTAAAGCGTTGGCGACGCCTTTTGTAATGATTCCTTTATGAGGAACAGTAACCCTTGTATTGGCGAGTGCAAATTCAAGATCTTTAATAATCTGAGCATAGACCTCGTCTACACTTGCTGCGGGTGCCTGCATTTCTGCCAGATTGGTTGCTGCTTTCAGAATCAATGGTACACGACCCCATAGACGCACAAGATTAAAGTAATAATAGGCTCTTAACCCGGAAGCTTCTCCAAGAATCTGATTGCGTCTGTTATTTTTGTCCAGTTCAGGATCTTTGATGTTGGGTACATTTTCCAGCACTTCATTTGCATCCTTGATATTGCTGTAGAAACCTCTCCAGTCTCTTTCCACAATTTCATTGGTGGAAATCGTTTTGAAAAGGTCAAGATCTGCGATGTTGGCATTGTCTCCTCCGGCGTAAGCATTATCTGCGCTTACATCTCCGTTGATCATAAAATCCCAGATATGAGCATCGTTGTACATGCTTCCGTAAGCACCTGCAAGTAGCTTTTCTGCTCCGGCAAGGTCCACAAAGGCGACATCTCCGGTTACCTGATTAAAAGGTTTTTTATCGAGGAAATCTTTTTTACAGGCAGACTGTACGCTGATGGTAATCGCAGCTGCTGTAAGGATAGAATATAATTTAATTTTCATGACGTTCTAATATTTAAAATCCAACATTTACACCAAACAGAAAGCTTCTGCTTTGCGGATAGGTTCCGTAATCTACCCCCATCTGAGGACCGTTTGAGGCATATTGGTTCACTTCAGGATCCAGGCCTTTATATTTGGTAAAGGTCAGGATGTTATAACCTGTTGCAAACAAAGTCAGCCTGCTCATTTTTAACCTGCCCAATGCTGCTGCTCCGAAATTGTAGGATAGTGTAGCTGTTTTCAGGCGCAGATAAGAAGCATTTTCTACAAATCTGCTGGATGTTAATGAATTGTTGACATCATCTTTTACTGCTTTGGGAACATTGGTGTTGGTATTGGTTGGTGTCCATCTGTTTAATACCCTGTCGGATTGGTTTCTGGCATCAATCATACCCTCCAGGTCGATACCTGAGGCATTAAATAGCTGATTGCCTTGTACACCCTGGAAGAAAATGTTCAATCCGAAATTTCCGTAAGTCAGGTTGTTGGTGATGCCATAAGTAAAATCAGGTTGTGCCGAACCTATAAAGGTTCTGTCTTCCGCATCAATTTTACCGTTTCCGTTTAAGTCTGCATAGGTAGACATTCCTGTTGTTGGATCAACGCCGGTGAACTGATAGCCATAAAAACTACCTAATGGTCTTCCTTCTACTACGCGTACTGCAGAAGTTCGTCTGGCAATAGAAGCGAAATCAAGAGAAGAGGTCGTTGCTCCAAGGCTGGTGACTTTATTTTTGTTGAATGAAATGTTTAAGTCTGTAGACCAGGTAAACTTCTTTCTGTCGAAATTCTTAGTGGATAAGGTAAACTCCAGCCCTTTATTTTCCATGGAACCGATGTTGTAAGCCTGTTCATTAAAACCAGAGGAAAGCGGCAACTGTACGTTGATTAGCAAGTCATCTGTTTTCTTTAAATAAGCATCGGCGGTAAAAGTTACCCTGCTGTTGAATAGGGTTAAGTCAAGTCCAATATTGGTTTGAGTGGTGGTTTCCCATGACAGGTCTCTGTTTTCCGGGTTTTTTAAGGTATAGGTGTTCTGGGCATTGATCTCATATAATTTCATATACGCATAATCTCCGATTCCCTCATCATTACCGACTTTACCCCAACTTCCTCTGATCTTCAGGTCATTAATGGTTTTGCTATCTTTCAGGAAGTTCTCTCCAGAGATTCTCCATCCTGCGGATGCGGAAGGGAAATATCCGAATTGATTGTCTTTACTGAAGCGGGAGGAACCATCTGCCCTGAAATTGGTACTGAACAGATATTTGCCATCGTAAGCGTAAGTAACTCTTGCAAGATAGGATTGCTTAGCCCATTGCGCTCTTTGAGGAATGGTTGGTGATACTGATGGTTTTTGTGGAATGGTACCTGTAATGTCAAAGAACCTGGTTTCCTGATAATCTTTGTATTTATAGTCAGATTCCTGAATGGTATAACCTGCCGTTGCACCGAATGAATTCTTACCAAAATCCTTTTTATAGTTCAGGATATTTTCATTTAACCAGACATTATCACGGGTATGGTTATTTCTGTAAATTCCACGTTCCTGACGTCCGTAAGTAGTTTTAAATGCGTCAAGGCTGTAGTTGTAGAAATTCTTATTGAAATTGGTACTAATGGTAGATTTAAAAGAAAGGTCTTTCGTAAAATTCAATTCTCCACTGAATGCACCGATAAAACGGAAATTACGGGTTTTGTTCTTTGCTCCGAATGCCAGGGCAATAGGGTTATCCCATCCACCTGCGTTGGGTAATGTGGTGTAAGTGCCGTCAGGGTTGTAAATACCAATTGTGGAGGGAGTATTTAATGCGGATAAAATCACGCCACCGTTGGCAACACCATTATTGTCAGAAACATCTATTGAATTTCTGGAGGTCAATGCGGCATTTGCGGTAAATTTAAGCCATGAAGTTGCTCTTTGGGATCCATTGAAATTAACGGTATACCTGTCCAGCTTAGCCGGGGCAACTACACCTTTATCTTGCTGATAACCTGTGGACAGGTAATATTGTCCGCCGTTACCGCCGCCTGAGATCGATACCTGATACTGATTTTGTGTTCCTGTACCGAAAGTTTCTTTTTGCCAGTCAGTATTGGCGTCTCCGCCAAATGTCGTATAACCCAGTTCTTTCATCAGGGTGATGTATTGCTCATTGTTCAATACGTCTTGTTTACGCCAGAAGTTGGAAAAACCCGTAAAAGCATTGAATTCTACCTTCACTTTTCCGGAAGTTCCTTTTTTAGTCGTGATCAAAACCACACCATTGGCTCCACTTGACCCATAAATGGCTGCTGCGGAAGCATCTTTCAGGATGGTTAAAGATTCGATATCATTCGGGTTCAGGAAATTTGCATTTCTGGAAGTCACCCCGTCAATCACATATAATGGACTGTTGGAAGCAGTGATGGAGGTATTCCCACGAATGCTGATTGTAATATCAGCGCCAGGTTTTCCGGATTGTGAGCTTACCTGAACGCCCGCTGCTCTACCCTGAACAGCCTGTAAAGGGTTCGTGATTGGCTGATTCTTCAGGTCTTTTGAGGTGATGCTGGTTACAGCTGTGGTGAGGTCCTTCTTGGTTTGTGTACCATAGCCCACTACGATTACCTCATTTAATTGGTTATTGTCTTCACTGAGATTGATGTTTAGCACCGTCCGGTTGCCGATCACCTCTTCTACAGTCTGGTAACCTATAAAAGAGAAGGTAAGCGTGGCATTAGCGGGGACGCTCAGGGAATAACTTCCATTAGCGGTGGTCATCGCACCTTTGCCGGTTCCTTTTACTTTAACAGAAACACCAGGAAGTGGCAGACCCTGCTGGTCTCTTACCTCTCCCTTTACGTTGAGCTCCTGTGCCATACTGAAGGAAATTCCGCAGAACAGACAGAGGATGAAAAGAGTAAACTTTTTTCTCATAATTTTTGCTTTGTTTAATTGAATTTGATGTGATAAAGTTAAGGTTCCTTTAATGTTAATTCCTAGTGAATGGCTGAATTTATTTAGCGTAAATAACTGATAATTAGATAGTTGTGTTGGTTTTGATACGCTCTGGTACCACAAGCTATTCCGGTCTTAACTGCTGATATACAGTGCTTAGGGGCATTGTTAAGTTCAAGGCATAATGATGGTATGATACGCTTAAGTACCCTTGTCTTTAGCGTGTAAAAAAAATGTTAATTGAGATGAAGGCGGGACCGATAAGCAGCTTTTCAGCTTTAATAATGCTCTTTTTTAGTCTAAAACAAGGAGGCTCCAGCCGTTTTTATTGGCTTTTTTGAGCAAGGACTTTCGTTCTTCCATTACCTGTTTTATCCGGGAGCCATAGGTCCAGCAGGTACTTTGGCGAATGCCTAAAATCTCTGCAAGCTTATGGGAAGAGATCTTTCCTTTGGAGGAGAAGATGAGGAAGATCATATAAAAGGCCTTCACAATTGGAATACGGGTATTGTGGAAAATGGTATAGGTGGTAACTGATTCTTCGTAACTGCATTTGCTGCACCTTCTGCTATAAGCGATATGACCATTGTAATAATGATCATTTTTGCACTTTCTACAGGTGTAACCGTTTTTCCATTTTAACTCTGAAAGAAACAGGTTGCAACTTTCTTTATCAGGATAGATCTTGCTGAATTCCTCAAAATCAACATCTGCCGACATCACCCGATCGCGGGTAACTTTCTCGACGTTAGTTTGCAGTTCCTGATTGTCTTGTTCCAGCAGAGTATTCATTCTGGATATCTCTTCTGCCTGTTGTTTTAAAAGGTCATTGGCCTCCTGTAATTCACTGTTTTTAGCTTCGATGATTAACGATTTATGGAATACCTCTCTGGTCCGCTCCTGAACCTGGCTTTCCAGTTCTTCATTCAAACTGTCTTTTAACTTCGCGTTGAGTGCCATCTGACGGATCATTTGTCGCTGTACTTTATCTTTCTTCTTTTTAAGGATACTGACCTTATCTCCGATAGCAAATGAAAGAAATACCATTTCCAGAATAAAACAGAAGCTGAGGCTATAATAGCTGATGGCACCAAAATTTAAAGAAGCAAAGCCCAGCATGATTAGAAATTTAAGCAGGAATCCTGCAAAAAGAAAGCTGTATCCAAGAACGAAGAAACGAGCTGGAAGATAACCTTGCTTATAAATATATATACCGGTAAAGAAAGCAACAGATAAAGGGATTGCGTCTATGAATTTATAATTGAACAGGTTTTGATTGAAAGCCAGACAATATAAAAACCAAATGGTGCGGATGGCAATAACGATCAGGATGAGCCGGTTGAGTTTGGGTGCTTTGGATTTTACAAATAATAGCTCCCGTGTAAAGAGCAGGGCAAAAATGCTGACCGCATATAGTGCAAAAGCATAGGCTGTCTGATTCCATATGGGAAGGTTCGGCCATAAATACTGATAGGCAATTCCATCAGTGCTCATTTCAAAAAAACCAACACTCAGGTTGTAAAGCACATAATAAAGGTATTGCTTTTGGCGCATGGCAATAAACATAATCAGGTTGTAAAAACTGAATACGAGGATCATTCCATAGAAGATGCCGAAATAAAAATATTCGTCTAATGCATAAGAGATGAACCAATCTACAGAGCGCAATACAATGATGGCATCACCAATCTGAGAGGACTGGATTTTAAAGTAATAAGTCTGTACTTCATCAGTCTGGTTGCTGAGGTAAAATTCAAAATTCTTATGCTGCAGTTTCCGGTTGTCAAAGTTGAATCGGTCACCAAAGGCTCTGGTTTTGTAAGTTCCATCTTTCTGAGGAATGTATGCAGTAATGTGATCAAGGGTCTGGTCAAAAAACTCCAGAAGGAAATACTTTTCCGCTTTACTGTTGTGCTTTATTTTAATCCTGAACCAATAAGGGGAGTTCAGCTTAAGTGTTTGTGGTGTACTTCGCTTACTTGCTTCAAATTTATGATCGTATGTGCTATTCCGGATCTGATCAAAACTCAGCTTATTTTCCGGATCATGAAGCATCTCGATCTGTTTGAAAGAGAAGATATGCTGGTCAACCTGGTCATTTATTTCTACTGCTTCCTGAGCTCCGGAATGTTTACTTGTGAACAGAAAGAGAACAAAGAAGACTATTTTAGATAGAAATAAGAACTTTGAAGACATGTTGAAACCTGAGACCTAAGTGTAATGGATATCTGTAAAGGTCGGAAGAATTTTTCTTCTTCTTCAATCTGATGTCTGAATCTTATTCATTCCGAATGAGTTTTAGCAAGAATCAGATTTAATTCAATGGTCAAATGAGTATTTTTGGATATGGGCTATAATACATTGAGTATTCCAATACCTCCAGACTTTAATTTCGGAGAATGTCTTTGGTTCTTAGACCGGGATTTTGACGATTGCATGCTTAAAGTGAGCCGTGATGGAGTAACTAAAGCGATATTGCTACATGAAACAATTGTGTTGGTGAATGTTAAAGCTACTGAGGAGGAATTGTTGGTTTCGGTATTACATGGAGAACTGAAGGATGAAGTGGTATTGAAAGAATATATAGAAAATTGGTTTGACATCCGGCTTGACCTTAAACCGTTTTATGCTTTACTAAGGAAGGACCCGCGACTTTCCTTTATGGAGGAATCGTATCATGGTCTTCGGCTGGTCGGAATTCCAGATATGTTTGAAGCCATTTGCTGGGCTATTATCGGACAGCAGATCAACCTGACTTTTGCTTATAAACTAAAAAGAAGACTGGTAGAAAGATATGGGCAAGCTTTGGAATTTGAGGGCGAGGTTTATTATTTGTTTCCGGATGCGGCAGTTCTGGCCGAAGCTGGTATGGAAGAGTTGCAACAGATGCAATTGTCCAGGAGTAAGGCACTTTATCTGACTCTTATTGCTCAGGCTTTTACAGACAAATCATTGAGTAAAGACAGATTGCTGCAGATGCCTGATCTTGCCTCACGCCAGAAAGCATTGATGGTGGTCAAAGGGGTAGGGATGTGGACTGCCAACTATACTTTAATGAAATGTTTAAAAGAAAGATCCTGCATTCCATTTGGAGATGCAGGATTACTCAATGCCCTGATTAATCATGGAATTATTGCCGATAAAAAGCAAAATCAGGAAATAGAAAGATTCTTCTCCGCTTATCCTTCCTGGGAGAGTTATCTGGTTTTTTACCTTTGGAGGTCCCTTTCCAAAAGATCAGATAATTAGGTCTGTATGTGCTGCTTCCCATCCGATCATCGCTGTTTTTCGTGGACTACCCCAATGATACTGCCCCAGTTCACCAGTGGATTTAATCACCCTATGACAAGGGATCAGAAAGGCAACAGGATTATCACCTACAGCTGAGCCCACTGCTCTCGAGGCTTTAGGTCTGTCGATAGAGGCGGCAATACCGGCATAGGTTGATAATTCCCCCAAAGGTACTTTAAGCAAGGTTTCCCAAACTTTGATCTGAAAATCTGTTCCTTTCAAATGGAGTTTCACTTCCTGAAGCCTGCTCCAGTCTTTCCCGAAAATGTACAATGCATTTTGTTGCATCATATCCAATACCTGGCGATATTTTGCATTTGGAAAGAGTTGCTGAAGTTCTTTAAACGCCAGGTCGGGATCATCAGCAAAAGCCATATAACAAATGCCTTTGGCTGTAGAGGCAACAATGAGTGACCCAAAGGGGCTTTCGGCAAAACTATAATTGATCTGAAGTTGTTCTCCGCCGTTTTTGAACTCTCCGGGGGTCATTCCTTCAATTTTAATGAAGAGGTCGTGAAGCCTGCTGGTGCCGGATAAACCGGTTTCATATGCCGCATCAAATAGGGTACTTTGTTTGTCTTTCAGAATTCCTTTAGCATACTCTATACTGAGGTATTGAAGAAATTTCTTAGGGGTAACGCCTGCCCATTCCTTAAACATCCGTTGAAAATGAAAAGGACTCAGGTAAACATGAGCGGCAACCTCTTCTAAGGAGGGTTGTTGCTTAAAATTGGCCTTTAGATAATCAATGGCCTTTTCAATTCTTTGGTAATCGATCTGATTTAATGTTTCCATGTTTCGAAGTTTACAATTCAAAACTACGCTAAGTGTTTAGTGGATAAAACCCGAAACTTGCGCTATTTATTTTCCTGATGATGTCCTGCAATCAATTCTTCCAGGTTTTTATGGCGATTTTCTGAAATCAGGGCGCTATGCTTTTTCTCCGTATCAGATAAGATGTTAATCAACATTTTTTTATTGGATCCGGCGAGGTCCTGGTAGAGGAGTTGATCCGCCCTGGACAATAACTGATATAGGCTAAGTAATGTCTTTTCTCCTTTTGGACTTAGTTTGATTAATCGGGCCCTTTTGTCAACAGGGTCATTTCTTTCCAATATTAATCCGACCTTTTTGATTCTGTTTAAGATGTCAATTCCGGTAGATTGTTCGAAGAACACCGCGCTGACAATATCCGATTTTCTTGCCTCTTTCTGCCGATCTATTTCTTTCATAAAATAAAACCATTCCAGCTCTATTCCAGGCATTTCTTTTAATGCTGCTTTGGCATAAATCACATGAATGGCATTGAGTTGATTAATGAGGTTGGCCAGTTGCCCATTTGAACCGGAAAGTTCAGTTTCATCCGGATTTTCTCCCATGATTTCCTTGCTGTTTAGCAAAAAATGAGAGCAAAATTCCGCTGCCGATGCAGCAGGATTTTTACTCTCATAATCGGCCCATGCCGTAATCAGTTCTACAACTGGTTTCATGGAAGATATTTTTGAAACATTTTATCGGGTCTTGTTGACATATTTATTGAAATATCCACATTCGCTTAATGCCTCCTGATAGAATCGGGTATCTGCGTATTGTTGTTTAAGAACAGCAAAGTACCTGCCGAAATAAACTTCATTGGTATTTATGCTCCAGGACCCTTTGCCCTGGTTTTCCGGAAGTTCATAGGAGCTGTTATAGCTTTCATTGCGTTCACACTTACTGGCCATAAAAGTGCATCTTGCCTTTTGTTCTTTGCTTTTCGTCGCTTCCCTTGCAATGAGGTAATATTTTTCCGCAATTTTTCCGGAAAGAAACATCCGGCGAAATGGAGCGGGGATACCGGCAGCGTAGCTGCTGTAGGAATCCGTCAGCTGTGATTCGTAAAACGTTCTGGCATTACCATAATGGGTAATGTTATAGTATGCGTTAGCAAGCAGGTAGGCATTGTTGTAAACGTTTTTGCCCGCAGTGATCTCCTCCTTTAAGTTTTTCATCATTTTGAGCATGCTCATGGAGGTAAATTTCTTAGATTGTGCCATCTGGTGATCGCAATCATGACAATCGTTCAGGCGCATGTTAAATGGGTTGCCTAAGAGTACATTACTCTGTTCTTTTGTTTTCGCTAAAAGCACGATCGCTTCGTCCAGCTTTTCCTGATATACCAATGCGGTAGCCTGGAAAAAATAAAGATCTTCCAGCTTATAAGGATAATATTGCAGCATGGCTTTTTCAAAAGCAGTCTGGTTGCCTTTTTGCATCAGCGCTTTCAGGCTTTCAATTTGTTGATTATTGCTATAAAACTCATTGTAGTTCCTGAAAATATTGGCTTTCAAAGGATCACCCTGTTTTTTATAAAGGCTGGAAATGGCCTCCAGACTCTCGTTCAGGGATTGGTAGAACCTTAGATCTGGAATGGTATCTTTTCCTTCTTTAAGTCTGGCAAACCAGTTTAAAGGTTCTACCATTTTAGCTTCCGCTTTTGCGTCAATCTTTTTCAGCTGTCTGATATAAAGACCCCAGTCCAGAATCTTATACTGGGCCATGATCAGCTGATTATCTTTAGGAAGTTGTGTTTTTGCTGCCTGATAAAATTTAGCGGCCTGAGCATAGTTTTTACTCATGAAATTCAGATATCCTGCTGCAAGGTTCCAGAAATAAGGCTTGGAGGTATTGTTTTTTAAGGCGATCCCACTTACCAGGGCGGTATTTTTCCTCAGGGTTTTTGTCGAATCCTCTTTTCCTCCCCAGTAACCAGAGCGGCTGCTTTCGGTAATGTTAACCACTCTGCTCAGAAGTAAATCCAGCTTTTCCGATTTAGGATCTAAAGTGACAATCTCAGGAATTGCCCGTTCCGTATCAAAATAGATTCCCAGTAAATGCCAAAGCGTGATTTTCTCTTCCTTTGTTTTAGCCATGGCCAGTGCTTGTTTCCAATCGGCTTCTTCATTCGGATGGAAGGCCCATTTTGCAGGGATTTTCATTTCCGATGAGTAATCGTAACAAAGACTGAACAGGTAGTTGGAAGTGGCATAATCCTTTGCCAGATAATATCTTCCTGCAACATAACCAAGCGTCCTGTAATAGATCATGTTTTTTGGAAAAGTATCTTTGTACGTATTAAAAGCCTTGATGAGCTGGGAATCTTTAATTGGTTTAACTCCGGTACTTCTTTCCAAAAAGTAATAATAACGTACCAGTTGAAACCATAACCGTTGTTTGATGAAGGTGTCTTTAGTTTTTTGAAATGCGGTTAGTAAAGACACTTCCATTGACTTTGGCGCGGTGTAATTTGGTTTCTCATCCCAGCCATAGTATTCCTGATAGTTTGCGGAGAATTCTTCAGCAGATTTGGCCAGTAACAAGTATTCAAAGAATGAATTGACCAGTTTTTTATCCAGTTTCTGTTTCTTTAATTGAGGCATACTGTCGGGAAGGGCGTTAATTTTGCCTTTGAAGTTCTGGTAGACAGAGTCTATTCCTTTTGCACTGGCTTTTAGCAATAGGTATTGCAGATCTGTTTTGCTTAGCTGTTGTCCAAAGTAATCGTACCATTCCTTTACAATCTGGTCATTGTAACGGGTATTGGTATTGTCGTCTTTATAAGAATAATCTTTAGTGTAATAAGTGGAGAAGTCGCTGTAAAAGAATGGAGTATATTCTTTAGCAACGAATGCTTCCGGGCTGAAGCTGGAATACTCATCACTGTAGCCATAATCTGCGCATGCCCAGACTACTCCGCCTACAGAGAGTGTACTAAGGCTAAAAATGAGCAGAAATTTCTTTGAAATCCCTTGTTTTAAATGTTGAAAGGTTGAGGTTGCCAATTTCATAATAGATGATGGTTTTTTGTTCTTCTTTATTCAAATGTTCGGCCAGTTGTGTTGCGGCCTGTTCTAATAGTGCTTTATCTGTTTCCTCCAGCTTAAAGAGATCGTCGGTTTTCACGTAAATCCCTCCGGTAAAGAAACTTCTTACTGCTTTATATACATTTTTATGTGCAGTTGGCTGAAAGTTTTCCGTTTTACTGAGTTCTTTCTTCCCTATTTTTCCGTATACCTGGATGATCTGGCCATCTCTGATATGGAGAGACCAGGAGAAAAGTGGTAAGGCGATGTCCAAAGGTAATCCGTATTTCGGAATATAGCTGATATAAGTTGCCGCATCTTCTGGATTATAGATAGAGTTGGGGTCTTTTGGGTCCGGAGAAAGTTTGCCCATATTGTAAAACATCAGGACGCCTTTGTCTACCGGAGGAATACCAGTACGGACCTGATATTTAATCTGGTGTAACCTGATGGTAGCTTCCAGTTGTTTATGACTTAAGACTTTAAATGTTTTCAGAAATCTGAAGTATTTTTCTTTTGTTCCTAAGGTCCAGTCGCAATCGAATTGTACCTGTTGATAATTGATTTTCTGAGCTTTTGCCAGATGCTGCAATAGCTGATTACTTTGCATCGCAAGACTGTCTACACCTGCAGGACTCAGTTTTTCAAAGGTTTGATTGGTAATGAAGATAACAGGGATAATTTTTTCCGTCAGCACTGGCTCCTTAAAGCTGATGATGGCCTCCGGATGCGCTTTACCTGCAAAAGAATTCCATTTAATATCAAAAAAGCGAAGGTATAGTTTTCCCTGTGCCACTTCCTGTAGTAATTGATGCTGGGCTTTATTTAAGGTTAATGTTTGTTTCCAGTAATAAAATGCAGCATCAGCCTTGCTTTCTTTTTTGCAGGACGACAAAGCTGTGAGGAGCATCAGCACGATAAAGAAGAAGCGTTGTAATATTAAATGGGGAAAGGTTGTCATTCTGAAGCAGCTCAATTATCAGACAAAGTTAAACTTCTTCGGCAATCTTAAATATTTTTTGCGAATAACAATTATTACTTTACCTTTGTACTGTAATAAAAATAATTACAGAATGAATAATGCGAGGTTTGCCATTTCTTTACATATCCTGACTCTGCTTGAAAAAGCAAAAGGAGAATTGATGTCTTCCGATTATATCGCGGGGAGCATCAATATTAATCCTGTCCTGGTCAGAAAGGAACTGATCACATTAAGGAATCATGGTTTTGTAGGGAGTAAAGAAGGTAAAAACGGGGGTAGCTTTTTGGCTAAGGCGGCAGATGTGATCACTTTAGACCAGATTTATATTGCAGTAAGACAAAACAACCTGTTGGGTACTTCTAAAAATGAACCCAATCCACATTGTATGGTCGGCAGGCAAATTAATCAACATTTAAACTCATTGTATGATCATACAGAGCAAGTATTAATTCAGGAATTATCTCAAAAAACACTGGCTGATTTCAGTGGACAATTCAGTTAGTTTTTTTTGACTAAAACTGTAACAAATAATATTACAATAAAACGTAAATTAAAAATAGAAAATATGAAAGTATCATTAATTGGAGCAAGCGGCTTCGTTGGCACAAACATTTTAGAGGAGTTGTTAACCCGTGGTCATCAGGTGACCGGAATTGTAAGAGATGCAGCAAAACTGAAACAGGCTGGTGAGGGATTAACCGTAAAAGAAGTAGATGTCTTAAATACAGAGGCACTGACTGATGCTATAAATGGTTCTGATGTGGTGATTAGTGCCTATAATGCAGGCTGGACCAATCCCAATCTTTATCAGGATTTTATTGCCGGTTCGGAAGCCATTCAAAAGGCTGTTAAAACATCTGATGTAAATCGTCTGATTGTTATTGGTGGGGCAGGAAGTTTAGAGATTGATGGAAAGCAGCTGGTAGACGGGCCTGATTTTCCCGCTGATTATAAAGCCGGGGCTACAGCAGCAAGAGATTACCTGAATACGATTAAACAAGAACAGGATCTGGAATGGACTTTCTTTAGTCCTGCAATAGAAATGCATCCTGGTATTACTAGCGGACGTACTGGTCAGTATCGTTTGGGAGCTAATACTCCTGTCTTCAACGAAGAGGGCAGAAGTATTCTTTCTGTACAGGATTTAGCGGTGGTAATTGCGGACGAAGCGGAAAGCAATAAACATCCAAAGCAAAGGTTCACAGCTGCATATTAGGTATCAGCTAAAATCAGGTCGTTCGGAATTTCAAGTTCGGACGACCTTTTAGTTTATCGTAATTTTCTAATAAAGACTAGCGTTTCACTAGATATTGTATTACTTTTGCGGCGAATATAGATTCGGATGCCAGGAAAGATCATTAGAAAACATTACCGCAGAGCAAGGTATGTATTGTACCGGGAGACTTTAATTGATGCAAAAGAGCATGTTTTAACATTTATCGGTTCTTTTGTTGGCATTGGTTTAATTGGATTGCTCAATAGTCAGTATCTGGTTGCCAATGATAATTTATTCCTGATCGGTTCGTTTGGGGCATCATCGGTATTGATTTACGGCATCATTAACAGCCCTTTGGCACAACCGAGAAATCTGATCGGTGGTCACGTCATCTCCGCTATTATTGGGGTAACCATACTGAAGCTTTTTCCAAATGAACTCTGGTTTGCCGGTGCTTTAGCTGTTTCTCTTTCCATTGTAGCTATGCAGATCACGAAGACCTTGCATCCACCAGGTGGTGCAACGGCTTTAATTGCAGTTACAGGTGGTGGAAAGATTAAAGCGATGGGTTACCTTTATGTATTTTCACCGGTACTTACCGGTGTGCTGATCCTGTTTATGGTTGCACTGGTTTTTAACAACATGCGCCACCGGAAATATCCGGCAAAACCTGTTTTTAAAAGGAGAAGGATACACTAATTAAAGTTCCATACGTTTTACGCCCATAGCATATTGCAGACCTCCAAGCAGGTGTTGTAAGAAAAGAGGATCGGTATAAGATTCTTCCGTATGTCCCAATCCAGTATAAAATGACCTTCCTCCATCAAAATCATGGTACCAGGCCATAGGGTGGTTCGTACCGTTGGTGCCTCCTTTATAACTGTTTTCATCTATGCTGATCAGCACTTTCAAGTCAGTTGAAATGTCTTTGAAATTATACCATTCATCTTTTCTTTTCCAGATTTCCGGTAGATGTGCGGTAGAGACTGTCTTTCTGTTCAGCACATTTAATGCTGCAACTTGTTGCTCAGGATGTTTAAGAAAATAGGCGCCTACAAGTTTGCCAAACCAGGGCCATTCGAACTCGGTATCCGTAGCAGCATGTACCCCAACAAAGCCGCCTCCAGACCTGATGTATTGTTCAAATGCTTTTTGCTGTTGTTCATTAAAAATGTCTCCTGTGGTATTCAGAAAAACAATCGCAGCATACTGTTTCAGGTTTCCGATGTTTATTTTTGTCGCATCTGTGGTGGTGTCGGCAACAAACTTATTTTCCATCGCCAGCCTTTGGATAGCCAGAATTCCCGCAGGAATGGAGCTATGGTGAAATCCGGAAGTTTTTGAAAAGACCAGGATCTTTTTTTTCTTAGCAAAACTATTGCAGGCGAAGGACAGCATCAGGATGAAAGTCAGCGAGACAAAAGCAAATGATTTAGACATAAAATGGGATTTAAATTATAAATATATCATTTATCCTTTATATTCCGTAACGAGTAGATATTCATTATTATCCAGGGACAGATAGCCATATTCATAGCAGAAATAGTATATGTTTCCTTTCTTATTTTTATACACATGGGTGAAATAGTTCAGCATGATTCCCGTGGCCAGGAATTGTTGCTTGCTGATTCTTGTTTTGCCATCTGGATTTAGCCTTTTCAGTATTTCTCTGTTTTTTCTGAGAATTTTATTAATGGTCTTCAGGGCATTTTGTGCCAGACCCTTGTTCCCGTTGTTGTGGTTGTTACGGCAGTGCTGACTGCAGAACTTTTGATCCGATCGGCCTTTCAGGGGCTGTAGACAGTCTAAGCAGAATCTTTCCATTTGTCTTAAAATCTGGATAAAAAAGTTAAAGTTAATTAATTTTCTCTATTAAGTGGTTATAAGCGTTTATAAGCGCTTAAAATGAGGAAAAGTTGTTTAATAATGCAGAGGTTTGTTTCGTCGGTAACCAAGGCGGTTGCTGTTCGTTAACAAGTAGATAACTTAATGATTTAAAGAGATGAAAAATTTCAAAAACAGTGTTTATTTAACAGGTCATGCAGGAACAGATCCTATTGTAGTGAATTTCTCTGATGAGAAAAAAGTAGCCAGAGTAAGCCTGGCAATTAATGACTTCTATAAAAACGCAGCCGGTGAGGCGGTATGTCAGACGCAATGGTTTAATCTGGTTTTTTGGAACAGGAAAGCAGATCTGGCATTGCAACTGATTAAAAAAGGAGCGGGCCTCAGTATCGAAGGGAGCTTAAATACGCAGAGCTATACTGATAAAAAAGGAGAGCAGCGTTTTACTACAGAAATTTTTGTTAACCATCTTGAAATCGTGGAAAGGGCAGAGGCGTAATTCAGAGCAGCATTGATGAGCAGCTCAAAGATGCTCATCAATGTGTTCTTATTTCTTTTTAAATCTTTTTAAACTGAAGCATTAATCCGAGATAAAAGTTTCGTCCGGCTGCCGCATTAAAATATCTGCCACCTGCTGCATTCAAATCATTTCCAAGACTATATTTTTCATTTAAAAGGTTATCGGCCCCTGCAAAAATTTCTATTGGAAAGCGATTGTCTTGTCTGCCTTTCCAGCCTATCCTTGTCTGAACGAGATGATATCTTCTGGCATAAACGGTATTGGCGTCATTGAGCGGTATGCTGGAGGTATAGTTATGCTGAGCAAACAGATGCCATTTCCGGGCAAACTGAACATCAGCGCTGCTAATCAGCATATGCTTCGGTACCCCTGTTAAGTTGTTGCCTGAATAATCAAGGGTCTTGTCTGCATATCGGTTAAATTTGAACAGACTTAAAGTATAGGCATGATGGAATTGTAATCCCCGGATAAACTTTGATGCATTAGGGGCTATAAGCCACACAGAGAAAGAACTTTCCAGTCCCCATTGCTTTGTTCCACCAGCATTGATAAAGTATTCAGTACCATCTTGATTTAGTCTTCTGACAATAGCATGTTGTAGTTGATAATAGAATCCAGTAAGGTCTATCTGGATGTTGTTCCCCGGGCTTTGATAACGGATCCCGCTTTCATAATTCCACCCGGATTCCGGTTGCAGATCTGTATTGATTAAATTGTCAGAAGCTCTGACCTCACTTATAGTCGGTGGAGAGTATCCCTTGCTGACAGCGCTGCGTAGGGATAGTTCCGGGGTAATTAAGTAAGAGAGGGCCAGTCTTGGCATGAACTGCAGGTCAAAGCGATTGGTTTTTTTATTTGTCAGTTCAGGAAAAATACTTCGGTAAGTATACTGGTACAAATTAGCACTGGCAGAAAGTTCCAATAACCACTTTTTATTTAAATCCATGCTGAAATGAGCAAAAGCAATATTAGAAGCAGCTTTTAGTTCATCACCGACCTTTAATGCCGTAGCTTTGCCCCGGTCATTGCCATAATTATCAATATCAGAAGCAGTCTGCATACTTTCTATGCCCAGATTAAATCTGTAATTCAGCATTTTTGTTTGTCGTTGATACTCCAGGTAGGAGCGCAAGCCTAAAGTAAGTTCTTTCCTTTTTTCATAATTGGTTAGGAATGGATTCCTGAAATCTGTGTAAGATGAGAAAACCGATACTACATGTTTAAAATTGTTGCTGAGCTGCCAGTCATGAGAAATACCGCCAAATAATGTTTTGCTATAAATGCCTGCATTTTGTTGTATGGCACTTTTAAGAGCGCCATCTGCCGGTCTGGCTGCTTTGGGATTTTCTTCGTACTGTGCTGCGGTTAATCCACCGGGGGTATTGTAATGCAGATCAGAATAAAAAATCAGGGCTTTGAGCTGTCTGTCCTTTGCATAAGTGTATTTTTGCAGAATCTGGAAGTACTTTCTATCCATAGCACTATGATCCCGGTAGCCATCACTACGCTGGTAAGCCTGAGTAATGTTCAGGTTATATTTATTGAATTGCTGACCGAATGTTAGGTTCTGCCGAAATGTGCCATATGCAGCAGCTTCGAGCTTAACTGCGGCAGCGGTACGCGCAGTCATGTTCTCCTGCGGTTGAATCAGTACCACGCCGCCAGAATTTGCACCATAGATGCTTCCCTGAGGGCCCTTTAAGATCTGTATCTGATTTGTTCCTGAAACTTCTAACGAATTGAGGTAACTGTTTCCTCCGGCATCTGTTAGCGGGAAGTCGTCGAAATAGATTTTCACATTCCGGACACCGAAAGGAGAGCGTAGTAAACTTCCCCTGATAGAAAGGCGATAGCTACCCGGTGAGCGTTCTTCCATTCTTAATCCGGAGATGCTGTTCATTGCAGAGACAAAAGATCCTCCGGGCTGTTTATCCAGTAAAGACTGACTAATCAAACCAATTGAGCCGGTAGACCTGAGTAATGGTTGCGTAGAGAAATAGGGTCTGATCTGAACCTCCGGTAGTCTCCTGGTGGTGTCTTGCTGTTGCTGTCCAATAGCCGGAAAGGAAAGGAATAATAAGGCCGTGCCTAAAAATGTTTTCATCTTTAACAAAGCTAAAATTTATGGCCAAAGAAAATAGCGTGTTGGCAGGATCTCAGGTATAAAAAAAACCTGTTGGCTTTGCCAACAGGTTTTTTATGATCTTAAAAAAAGACTAAGCTAGTTTTGCTTGTAGATTCTCATCAATTGCGGCTAAGAATTCTTCAGTATATAGATAGTGCTTGCCATGTTCAACTTTGTTGCCATGGATACAAACTGCTAAATCTTTGGTCATTTTTCCGCTTTCTACGGTTTCAATACAAACTTGTTCTAAAGCCTGACAGAATTTAACCAATTCCTGGTTGTTGTCTAAGATACCACGGAATTCCAAACCTCTTGTCCATGCAAAGATAGAAGCAATAGGATTGGTAGAAGTTGGTTTTCCAGCCTGGTGGTCACGGTAGTGGCGGGTAACTGTACCATGAGCCGCCTCTGCTTCCATTGTTTTTCCATCTGGTGTAATCAATACCGAAGTCATTAGACCTAATGAACCGAATCCCTGAGCTACAGTGTCAGACTGAACATCTCCGTCATAGTTTTTACAAGCCCAAACGAAGTTACCATTCCATTTTAATGCTGAAGCAACCATGTCATCGATCAAACGGTGCTCATAAGTGATTCCCGCGGCGTCAAATCTAGCTTTGAAGTCATTTTCATAGATCTCCTGGAAGATATCTTTGAAACGTCCATCATATTTTTTAAGAATGGTGTTTTTTGTGGATAGGTATAAAGGCCATTTTTTGCTTAATGCCTGGTTGAAACATGCATTTGCAAAACCACGGATACTTTCGTCAGTATTGTACATAGCAAGTGCAACACCATCACCTTTGAAGTTATAAACATCAAATGATTGAACTTCGCCACCATCTTCAGGAGTAAAAGTTAACGTTAATTTACCTTTCCCTTTAGTTACTAAATCAGTAGCACGGTATTGATCTCCAAAAGCGTGACGACCGATACAGATCGGAGCAGTCCAGTTTGGTACCAAACGGGGAACATTACTCATCACAATCGGCTCACGGAAAACCGTTCCATCTAAAATATTACGGATGGTTCCGTTTGGTGATTTCCACATTTGTTTCAAATTAAATTCCTTCACACGGTCTTCATCAGGAGTGATGGTTGCGCATTTGATCCCTACACCATATTTCTTGATCGCTTCAGCGGCATCAATTGTTACCTGGTCATTGGTTTCATCACGATACTCTACACCTAAATCGTAATATTTGATGTCAAGTTCCAAATAAGGAAGGATTAGTTTATCTTTAATGAATTTCCAAATGATGCGGGTCATTTCATCACCATCTAACTCTACAACGGGTTGGGTTACTTTAATTTTTTGTACAGACATATTAGTGGATATAATTTTAATTGTTGAAATAACAAAGATATAAATTTTGAGTTTATAGCCTCATTTTCTGACAATATCCAAAAACAATTAAAGATTTTATAACGTTATGATGATATAAACTTACCATTATGAGTATCGAAAAAAAGGATAAGCTTCATCCCACAGACCTGGGCGAAACTAAAGATTTTGAAAATTTATCTTACGATAGGGATAAAAACAGTTTTGTGTTTGATGTGAAAGGTGCGGAAAAGGAGTACGATCATCCTTTACCTTACGATACTTCAGCTCCTAATGGTGAGGATAGTATTTCTACATACGATGAAGCCAATCCTTATAATGGGACTGAGTACAATGACAGAGAGCAAATCGGCGAAAATCTGGAAGAGGCCGGAATGCATATTGATAACGGAGAGAGTGTTCAGCTGAATCCTGAAGATCAATTACTTGGAAGAACTCCAGAAGACGATCGGCAGGACCTGGATGAAGAAGGATATCCGATTAATGATTCCCCTGCAATCAAAAGAAAATTCTAAGGGTTTACGTCGAGATTGAATTTGCGCCGGAACTCATCCAGCTTAGGGTTTTTTTCTACAAGAAACTGATACTTTTCGGTACTGGTGTATAACCTGTTTACCACCTCACGTGCCATCTGTATCGTTCGGATTGAAACGTGGAAGTTTTTAAGTCTTGGTCTTAAGAAATTCATCAGGTCTACCATTTCTTCCTGAAGCAGGCCTTCCTGAAGTTTATGCTCTACTTTGACAATAATTGTTTCCGTTCCCTCCAACTGAGGATCAGCGCCAGACATCAAGGTGTATATATTGATCTTTCCTGAGGTTTTTGCACTTTCTGAATATTCGTTCCAATAGACCAGAAGCTGAGGTAGGGTAAATATTTCCCGGTCGTCTCCACTAATGTATTTAGGCTCATCGCTATCTTCTCCTGCGGATGAGCGGTTAAGGTCTGTTAAAGAAGGAATAAAAGTTCCTGCATTACTTCCACTAAGATTTATCTTTTGGTTCAGGGCAATTTTTGCAGTAGGGGCCGGACTGGTTACAGACTTTACCGGAGTGCTGATTGCAGGTGCAGGAATGGGCTTGGGAGTCGGTTCTGCAACTACTGGGGCCTTTTCCTCTGATTTATAAGTACTAACAACCGGGGTGCTTTGTTGAGGCGCCGGCGGACTTACATTAGTTTTTTTTTTAATCTGATCTGGGTCAGTTGCTGAGGTGTGGTTAGGCTGCTGGGCGAGTTGTAGTACCGAAGGAATGTGGCACATCTTGATCAGGGCCAGCTCCACCTGGAGCCGCTGGTTTTTGCTGTTTTTGTATATCAGATCGCACTGATTGGCCAGGTTTAATGCAGTGAGTACAAAGGAAACCGGAGTTTGCTGACTTTGACTGATATATTTTTGTTTGATATTTTCACTAACTTCCAGCAATTTCGTGGTCTGGGGATCTTTAGCTACCAGGAGGTTTCTAAGATGGCTTGCCAGTCCGTTAATGAAATTATTTCCGTCAAAGCCATTATTTAGTACTTCGTCGAATAAAATCAATGCATTGCTGACGTCAGCTGTGGTCAGGTATTGGGTAAGCTTAAAATAGTAATCATAATCCAGAATGTTCAGGTTATCGATTACCGATTTATAGGTTAAATTCTTGTTGGTATAGCTGACAATCTGGTCGAACATAGAAAGGGCATCCCTTAACCCACCATCAGCCTTTTGAGCAATGATATGTAAGCCATCTGCTTCTACATTAATGTTTTCCCTTACTGCAATCTTGTTGAGGTGACTGGAGATGTCATCAACCTGTATCCGGTTAAAGTCAAAAATCTGGCAACGGGAAAGGATGGTTGGTAAAATTTTATGCTTTTCGGTAGTTGCCAGTATAAATATCGCATAAGAAGGCGGCTCTTCCAATGTTTTCAGGAATGCATTAAAAGCATTCGCAGAAAGCATGTGCACCTCATCAATGATATAGATCTTATACTTTCCTGCTTGTGGCGGAATACGTACCTGCTCAATCAAACTACGGATGTCATCAACAGAGTTGTTCGATGCCGCATCTAATTCGTGAAAATTGAAAGAATGACCTGTTTGAAATGAAACACAGGAATCGCAGGTTCCACAAGCCTCCTGATCTGCAGTTAAGCTGGTGCAATTGATAGTTTTTGCCAGAATCCTGGCACAGGTTGTTTTTCCTACTCCTCTGGGACCACAAAATAAAAAAGCCTGAGCCAGCTGATTGTTTTTGATGGCATTTTTCAGCGTACCCGTAATGTGATGCTGACCAACAACGGTTTCAAACGTTGCCGGACGGTATTTACGGGCTGATACTATAAAATTCTCCATTCGCCAACGAAATTATAAATTTTTTACGGAGCTTGAGGGATTTGTTGGAAAATAAAATGAAGAGTTGCTGAATTAAAGATCTTTGCATTTTTCGAGTACTGAAAATTTAATTTAGCTTTGCGCAAAAAATCCAAACTAAATTTATGAAACGCTTTCTTGCCTGCCTGTTTATGGCATTGCCTATGCTTAGTGTTGCCCAATCTAATTTCCATAAAGGATATGTGGTGACAAATTCGAAAGATACTTTAAAAGGATATCTTGATTATAAAGAGGGAAAAAACAATCCTGACTTTATTACTTTCAAAAGAGAGCTGAATGCCGCTTCAGAAACTTATAACCTCAAAAATTGCGCAGGTTTTCAGGTGAATGAAATGGTCACTTATCAAAGGCATCTGGTAAATATCAGTTCAGGTACTGATGATCTCTCGCTTCTTTCAGAGGTTGCAGATACTAGCTCAAGACAGGACAGCGTTTTTCTGCAGGTCATACAGGCGGGGCAGCGTGTGACTTTATTTTCTTATGAAGATCAGATTAAAAAAAGATATTTTATCCAGGATAAAGAAGAAAGAGTTCCGCAGGAATTAATCAGACAACTTTATCTTAATGCTGAAAATACATCAATTGTCGTAACAAATTCCAAATATGCCCGGCAGTTAATGTTGTTGTTAAGAAAATATGGAAAGTCAACCGACAAGATTGAGAGACGGTTAGCGAATCTGAGATATTTGCAGGGCGACCTGTTAGATGTAGTGGAACGCATTAATGACCAGCAGGCAGAAAAATCTAAATTTCCAAAATCAAGGTTTTTTGGCGGAGCGGGAATAAATCTGAGTTCTATAAGCTTCGGAGGAATGCATGATCTGGCGGCGTCGGATGCGAAATCGAAACTTTTTATTGGTCCGGCTATTACGGGAGGGGTGGACTTATTTGCAAATCCCGCGATTAGAAGGCTTCTTTTCAGAACAGAACTGACTTTAATGACGGCAAAGAATAAAATTTCCATTCCTAATAAAAAAGAGTTTTCATTTGAACAATTGGAGGCTGTACTTACTCCCCAAATCATTTATCATGTCTATAATGCAGATGACTTCAAGGTTTTTGTCGGTGCAGGTATAGGATTCAATTTCTCTTCTTACAAAAACCAGAAATTCATTGCCTATGATTTGGGTCTTTTTAATGGAGGGTATGACAGAGTAGAGAACCGTCCCGGTGATATGATAGATCTGGAGGCTTTCCATTTTAATTTTCCGATATCTGCTGGTGCAGTGCTGAACAAAAGGATTGAGCTTAATATGAGTTACAGTATGCCTTCTGGTATAACTCGTTATGGTTATTTTAACGTAAGAAAAGAGCGGATCCGGGTAGGTATTAATTATCTGTTTGGCAAATACTAAATCATTTGATTTTTAATATTTTAATTGCTACATTTGCAGCCCCGCATTTTGTGCGGGAAATAAACATAAATTAATCATAACAATGAATCAGTACGAAACTGTTATCGTTCTAACCCCGTTGTTGTCAGAAGAGGTTGCTAAAGAGGCACTAGCCAAATTCAGCAAAATCATCACTGACAGCGGAGCCGAAATTGTTCAAGAGGACAATTGGGGTTTGAGAAAATTAGCGTATCCGATTGAGAAAAAAGCAAGCGGATTCTTCCACCTTACAGAGTATAAATCTTCAGGTGAATTAGTAAGTAAATTGGAATTAGAACTAAAACGTGATGAGCGTGTTCTACGTTTCCTTACCATTAGATTAGATCGCCATGCGGTTGCGTATAATGAGAAGAAACGCAGTGGTGCTTTTAACAAAAAACCTAAGAAAGAGGAGGTTGCAGGATAATGGCTAAAGATCAAATACAATATGTTACCGCTCCAAAAGTGGACGATAACAGAAAAAAATATTGCCGTTTCAAAAAGAATGGTATTAAATATATTGATTACAAAGACGCAAACTTTTTGTTAAAGTTCATCAATGATCAAGGTAAAATTTTACCTCGCCGTTTAACCGGTACTTCATTGAAATTCCAACGCAAAGTGGCTCAGGCGGTAAAACGTTCACGTCACATTGGTTTGTTACCTTTCGTTGCTGACCAATTAAAATAGGAGCTGAAAAATGGAAATTATTTTAAAACAAGATATCAAATCCCTAGGGGAAAAAGATGATATCGTTAATGTAAAGCCAGGATACGGTCGTAATTACTTAATCCCTCAGGGATTTGGTCAATTGGCTACTCCTTCAGCGAAAAAAGTATTAGCAGAAAACTTAAAACAAGCTGCTTTTAAACAAGATAAAATTAAGAAAGATGCTGATGGTATCGCTGCACGTTTAGTAGATGTGAAGTTGACTATCGGTGCTAAAGCTGGTGAAACAGGAAAGATTTTTGGTGCTGTAAATACCATTATGATCTCTGACGCATTGAAACAACAAGGTTTTGATGTTGACCGTCGCCGTATCACTTTCGAAACTGAGCCTAAATTTGTTGGTGAATATGTAGCCAACTTAAACTTACACAAAGAAGTGAAAGTTAAAGTTCCTTTCGAAGTTGTAGCTGAGTAATCTTATCTGCACGATATAAAAAAGGGTTCTGATTCTTCAGAGCCCTTTTTTTATTGCTTTTTTTGTCGTTCTGGCAGGTTTGAATTCCTCAATCTTATTACCTTTGGGCAATGGCAACAAAACGACGCAAACCCACTAAATCTAAATCTCCTTTACTTAAGAAAATTACCGATATCCTGACTAAAGTCTTACTTTGGTTTTTGATGGTGACAGTATTGTGGGTATTGTTTTATCGTTTTGTGAACCCGCCAATTACACTTTTAATGATCCAAAGGAATATCGAACGGAGTACAGACGATAAGCCGGCGAAGATGGAAAAGAAATGGGTAGATTTCGATGATATGTCCGATAATATGAAACGGGCTGCAGTGTCTGCCGAAGATCAACTCTTTTTAAAACATATTGGTTTTGATGTTAAGGCAATTGAAAAGGCTTTTGCTACCAATAAAAAAGGTAAAAATATTAAAGGAGGAAGCACCATCTCTCAACAGACTGCTAAAAATGTATTTCTATGGCCGGGACGCTCCTGGGTACGCAAAGGCTTTGAGGCTTATTTTACCCTGCTGATAGAAATTCTTTGGAGTAAAGAACGGATTCTGGAGGTTTACCTCAATGTGATCGAAATGGGCGATGGAATTTACGGTGCTGAAGCTGCTGCACAAGCATATTATGGTAAGTCCTGTACAAAGCTCAGCAGGGCCCAGGCAGCGCTGATTGCCTCCTGTTTCCCGAATCCCAGAAGATGGTCTCCAAAGAACGCAACTCCCTATATCCGCCATCGCCAATACCTGATTATGAAGAATATGAGGCGATTGGGACCTTTGGATTTTTAACTGCTTAGTTATTCGAAAATTCCTATATTCACCCCTGAATATGGGCTTAGGCGATGATGACCACAATTATTGGGAGCAAATGCGCCTCGGCGATAAGCAGGCACTATTTGAGTTGTATAACCAGGAGTATTTTCACCTTATTCGTTTTGGACTGAAGATCAATGCCGATGATGAACTCATTAAGGATTGCGTCAATCAGCTTTTCCTGAACATTTGGGACAAACGGGAACGTCTTCATACTGTTGAAAATGTCAGGGCTTATCTGATGACCTCCCTTCGTCATTGTATATTAGATCAGTTGTTGTATGCCAATAAAACAAATGCTGCATTGAGTAAAATGGTTGCAGAAAAAGAATGGAGTGAACTTTCATATGAGGAAGTTCTCATCAGGATTCAGCAGGATGATCACCTCAAAGAAAAGCTTAAGATCGCCATCCGCCAACTGACCCCCCGTCAGATGGAACTGATTCAGCTTAAATTTTTTGAAGGCTTAAGCTATGAACATATTGCAGAAAAGACAAATCAGACCGTAAAAACAGCCTATAATACTATTTACGATGCGATTAAAGTGCTTCGGAAATTATTAAAATAATTGCGGTTAAAATAAAGTGCAAATTTTCTTAGGAAAAGAAGCGGATTTCTCCGTCTGTATGATAAAGCCTGCTTATGATACAGATGCCCAACAATGATTTTTATGTGGAAGAATTGATTTGCAATGAATCCTTTCAGGAATATTGCCTCGGCGTCAGTTTGGAAAATCAAATTTTATGGAGGGAATGGATTGCCAGTCATCCGGATCGGAGGGCCGATATCGCCGAAGCAGAAAGAATCGTAACTATTCTGAATGTCAGACAGGGAAGCAGGACCGCACAACTGAAAGCGCTCCGTTCAGGTCTGAAGCAGAAAGACAATTTTCAGTCGCTCATTTCCCTGAAAGAAGAGAAAGAACAAGCTTCAGGTGTTAAACGGATAACACCATTATGGCACCTTTATCTGGGAAGTACTGCCGCAATTCTTATCGCTGTTG
This sequence comes from Pedobacter steynii, assembly GCF_001721645.1. Classification (NCBI taxonomy): domain Bacteria; kingdom Pseudomonadati; phylum Bacteroidota; class Sphingobacteriia; order Sphingobacteriales; family Sphingobacteriaceae; genus Pedobacter; species Pedobacter steynii. The sequence continues at coordinate 3,175,231 of NZ_CP017141.1, forward strand.
CATTCCTATACTTTTATAAGCCTTCATTGTTTTATGTTGAAAGTAAAGTGGAGTCTATATCCGTACAATTCTCCTCAGGTAAATCCCCGCGTAAAACAATCATCCTGAAAGACGGTTCTGTAATTACATTGGCTAAGGAGAGTTCAATTCAGCTGACAGAAAATTTTGATTCCTCAAAAAGAGAGCTGTGGCTGACTGGGGAAGCTTTCTTTGATGTTAAGCATGATGCAGCCCATCCTTTTGTGATACACACTGTATTTAATGACATTAAAGTTCTGGGAACTTCATTCAATGTAAAAGCATATAAGAACTCAGGCTTCATGGAGACGGCGCTTATTCAGGGGAGTGTTCGGGTAGAGTCTAAAAAGTATCCCGGATATTTTGTGGTACTGAAACCCAACCAGAAGCTGATCACACCAAATTCCTCTGAGAAAGCTGCTGTTGCTAAACCAGCACTTGAATATCGCGTTTCCAAGTTGCAACAGGATCCTACAGACCCGGTACCTCAGGAAATACAATGGGTAAGGAAACGTCTGGATATTGACAATCTACCTCTTTCGGTCATTGCACAAAGATTACAGGAATGGTATGGTATCGAAATTATCATCAGTGGAGAAGATGTTAAAAATTACAGGTATTCGGGCGTATTTGAAAATGAAACCATTCTGAAGACACTGGAGGCACTACAGTTGTCTTATCCTTTTCAGTTTAAAATTGAAGAAAACAAAATCAATATAAAGAAGTAAGCCTGACCAACAGGAACCCGACGAACTAAACCACCAAACTAAACAGATATGAGAAGAGTATTACTGAGTATGAAAATCACAGGATTTGTGCTGCTGCTCCTGTGTATGCAGGTTTCCGCTGCCGGTTTTGCACAACAGAAGATTACGATCAAATTAAGAGAAAGCAGTATTAAAGACTTGTTAAAAGCTGTAGAAAGACAAACGGATTATCGTTTTGTATATAGCAACAGTGTGATGTCTGATCAGCGGAATGCACTTGATGTTACAGAAGCTTCATTGGATGAAACCATGCGCCTGATTTTGAAAGGAAGTCAGTTAACTTATGCACTGAAAGAGCACAATCTGATCATTGTTTATCCGGTTTCTTCTGCCACCGGTAAAAAGGATCTCGTGATTACAGGAAAGGTTGTAGATGAAGCCGGGCTTCCTTTGCCTGGAGTATCAGTAAAGGTAACAGGACTGTCTATTGCTACAATTACTGATGCCAATGGAGCTTATTCCGTCAGGGTGCCGGATGGGAATGCCAGTCTGGAGTTTTCTTTTATCGGTTATGCGAAACAGATTTTGAAAACAGATGGTAAAACTGTTCTTAATATTGAATTGAAAACGGATAGTCAAAACTTACAGGAAGTTACTGTAACAGGTTATACGAGCTATAACAGACAGCAGTCTGCCAGTTCTTCAGCGGTAGTAAACGGAAAAGATCTGGCTCAGACCTCCTTGTCTACATTTGATCAGGTTTTACAGGGAAGGGTTTCCGGCTTACAGGTATCTTCCGGTTCTGGTCAGCCTGGTGCGAGTTCAAAGGTCATCCTTAGAGGAATCGGGACCATCAGTGGAAATACTACCCCTTTGTACGTTCTGGATGGAATCCCTATAGAAGATGCCTATTTTCAGACATTGAATCCTTCAGATTTTGAAAGTGTAACTGTATTAAAAGATGCAACTTCAAAAGCACAATATGGCTCCAAAGGAGCAAACGGAGTGATCGTTATCACTACAAAAAAGGGAAAGTCAGGTAAGGTTCAGTTCAACTATAAATCACAGTACGGACTATCTAAACTGACTTCTCCGAAGTTTAATATGATGAAGACTGCCCAGCGGTTGCAGTTTGAGGAAGAGATTGGTCTGGAGACGGGAGCCGAGATCGGTCCGGGTTGGGAATTTTCAAAAAAGAACCCTGATTATGCTGCTAAAACTCCACAGGAACAGCGCAGAGCTGATGCCATTCTGGATAGCATTGGTAAGATCAATGCGAATTGGAAAGATATTTTTTTTCGGACCGGAAAGTTCACAGAACAGCAGGTAGATGCAAGTGGTGGAAATGAGCATGTACGTTTTTATAGTTCCTTAAATTATTACAAACAGGATGGAATTGCGGTCAGGTCAGGTATGGAACGTTACTCCCTTAGGAATAATGTAGATTTTAGTGCGGGAAAACTTTCTGCAAGTATCAACACGAATCTTGGCTATTCGGAATCAAGTATGATTGAGAATGAAGGAGAATCGAGTGGAAAGAACCCATTATCAGCGGTGTATTATGCTTTGCCTTATGAGTATCCTTACGCGCCTGACGGAACATTGATTCATAATGGGAATGCTGATGAGTACGAAATCTATGACCAGCGCGAGGGTAGTAAAGCACTGGAAAGGTTGTTAAATACAACCAATAAGAACAATCAGTATAAAACCATTCTGAGCGGATCTTTAAACTATAAAATTACTCCGGATCTAACTGCAAAAACAAGGTTTGGAGTTGATTTCAGAGAAACGACTTCAGAACATTTTGTGAGACCGAATTCTTATTCAGGGTCTCAGGAGAATGGAGAGAAGGGGAGTTTTGGTGAAAATCTGCAAAGGAATTTTTCGATGATTTCTACTTCCGGGCTAACCTATTCAAAAAATATTGACCGTCATAGTTTTGAACTGACCGGGCTCTACGAGATTACCAAACAACACCGCAGAGGTTTCGGTTATAAAGCTTTTGGGATTGATTCCCGTTTACCGGAAACTCCGGCAGGAGGAACTCCGGGGTCGGCAGAGAATTCCTTTATTCCGGAGTTTAGCGGTGGGCGGACAAAAAATGCATTGATTTCTTACATTGCCCTTGGGCGCTATACCTTTAATGAGCGTTATACGTTGAATGCGAGTTACCGTTATGACGGTTCTTCGACCTTGCCTGTCAAAAACAGGTGGCATGGTTTCTATTCCGCAGGTGTCGCCTGGAATGTGAAAAAGGAAGATTTTCTGGCCAATTCGGAATTGATTAATGAACTGAAATTTCGGGCCAGTTACGGAACCACAGCCAGCCCTTTTCCTGGTAACTTTACCTATTTATCGGCCTATTCTACTACCTCTTATGGTGGACAAGGAGGGATTTATCCCAGCGCATATGGAAGTGTGGACTACGATTGGGAATATGCAAAAGATCTAAATATTGGTTTTGATCTGGATCTGCTGGACAACAGGATTCACCTGGTAGCAGATGTGTATCATAAAAAAACGGAAAATCTGTTTCTTGACCTTCCGGTTTCCCTGACTTCAGGTGTAAATGCCTTGCCTTTGAATGCAGGTTCAATGAGGAATCGTGGAATTGAGGTGAGTCTTGGGGTCGATTTGATCAGAACCGACGCGTTGAAATGGAATGTAGGATTGAATTTTGCCTACAACCAAAATAAAATCCTGTCGCTGGCCGGATCTGAAGGTTTTGAACAGGGCGATTCCGAGATTGTCAGAGAGGGCCTGGCCTATGGGTCGCATTATGCTCCTAAATGGGCCGGAGTAGATCCAAAAAATGGAGATCCTTTGTATTATGATCAAAACGGGAACATCAGCACGAATTACAATGCAGCCACAATGAGCGTTGCAGAGTTCGGGAGTCTTTATCCTCCGTTTACAGGGGGATTCAATACTTCGCTGAATTATAAGGGCTTTAACCTTTCTGCTTTATTCAGCTTTGCCAATAATGTTTTCAGGTATAACAATGAAGATTATTATAATGAAAACCCGGATTTTGGCACAAGTGCACAGTCAATCAGAATGCTGAACAACCGCTGGAAAAAGGAGGGTGATCAGGCCATCCTGCCGAGGTACGATGCGGCGAGAAGTTTTTCCTCTAAAGATATTCAGAATGCTTCTTACCTCCGTCTGAGGAATGTGAACCTGAGCTATGCGCTTCCTAAATCTTTGCTTTCAGGGACTAAATTTATCAGTGGCGTAAATGTATTTGTTCAGGGAAATAACCTCATTACCTGGACGAAGTGGAAAGGTTTTGATCCGGAGGACAGCGATGGGGAGGCTAAGTTTGATTACCCAAGTTCCAGAACCTACACTTTTGGTTTAAATGTTAATTTCTAATCGTATGATCATGTTAAAATATTATAGCAACCGAATTTTCTTTTACACATTATGCTGTGGCATGATGTTCCTTAGCTCCTGCAGTAAAGAGCTGGATTTACTGCCTTCAGATAGCTTTGATGACAGCAGGGCTTTTAATACTGTTGAAGACCTGAACGGCGGATTGATCGGGGTTTACGCCTCTTTAGGTACAGAGGTCATCAGCAATGTTTCTCTTACTTCTGATGAATGTAACCTGCCAAAAGAAAATTCTACCGGGCGTGGGATAGGTACTTACCGTTGGCAATATGATGGTTCTAGTGGTACCATTACTGCCGGATGGGGGAGTAATTATACCAGCATTGATATGGTAAACAGGGCTTTAAATCAGGTGGATAAGGTGAAAACCAGACCTGCTGAGGAAAACCTTAAAAAGCAATATAAAGGGGAGATGCTGGCATTAAGAGCCTATTGCCATTTTGAACTCCTCAGAAATTTTGCTTCTGTTTATGAAAGCAATGGAATGGGCGTTCCTTATATGGAAATATCTCAGGTATCTCGTCCTTCCAGATTAAGTTTCGGGGCCACGATAGAAAAAATAAAAGCCGATCTGCTGGCTGCTAAAACACTCATTCCTGCTTCATTTGATGATCGTACGAGAATTACATTGATTGCTGTATCTGCGATTCAGGCAAGGGTCGCTTTGTATGAAAAAAACTGGGATGATGCCTTGAAATACAGTACGGAGGTGATTGATGCTGCACCGCTTGCCAACCGGGGTACATTCCCTTTAATCTGGAAAGATAAGGCAGAGGATGAAGTGATCTGGAAACTGAAGAGAGTAAGTGGCGATAGCCGTCTGGGAGATTTTTATTACGATACTGATGATGTGGTACTTTATGCCCCTGCATTTGAGCTGATCAATACTTACGATCAGGTAAATGATATCAGGTATGCGGCTTACATTAAATTTGATGATACCAGAGGTGTTGGTACTTCAAATTATAGTGTGAACAAGTATCTTGAGGGAAGTACAGGCAGAACAAATCTTTGTGATGTGAAACTGTACAGAACAGGAGAAATGTACCTGATCAGGGCGGAAGCTTATGCCGGGAAGCAAAACCTGCCCTTGGCGGGGAAGGACCTCAATACCCTTCGCGCGACAAGAATTACAGGATATACGGATATTGTTTTTTCAGATCAGGTATCGTTAAAAAATGCGATTGTACAGGAAAGGTATAAGGAACTTGCTTTTGAAGGCCACAGATTTTTCGATCTGCGCAGAAATGGATTGCCGGTAACAAGAGAGCCGGCAGATGCAATAAATGCTTTAGGTTCAGTAACTTTAACTTCAGCAAACAAACAATATGCCTATCCTGTACCGAATGCAGAGATCAGGGCAAATTCGAATGTGAACCAAAACCCATTATATTAACCTAACTTATAAAAAGAACCACATGAAATTTAAGCTTAACTATTCCCTTTTCTGCGTATTGATCTTTACGTGCATGGCAGTTTATGGACAAAAGAAGTATGTGATGGTCATCCATGGCGGTGCGGGTACCATATTGAAAAAAAATATGACTCCTGAAAAAGAAGCAGCTTATATTGCCGATTTAACCAAAGCGCTGCAGTCGGGCTATGAAGTAATTAAATCAGGTAAAACGAGCCTCGATGCAGTCGAAGCTGCGATTCATGTGATGGAAGACTCTCCGTTGTTTAATGCTGGAAAAGGAGCTGTTTTTACACATGAAGGAAAAAATGAGATGGATGCTGCAGTAATGGACGGAAAAACTTTATCTGCCGGATCTGTTGCCGGTGTGACGGTGATCCGTAATCCCATCAGCGCGGCGAGGGCCGTGATGGAAAAGTCTGAGCATGTCATGATGGTTGGTGCAGGTGCAGAAGCCTTTGCAAAGCAGTCCAAACTGGAAATTGTAGATCCTTCCTATTTCTATACGAAAGAACGCTGGGATGGTTTACAGAAGGCAATTAAGGAAGATTCTTTAAAGTCGGTACTTGATCATGGAAATAAAAAGACGATGAAGCTCGGTACCATTAACAAGGATTATAAATTCGGGACCGTAGGTGCTGTTGCTCTGGATAAATCAGGGAACCTGGCCGCGGGTACTTCTACAGGAGGAATGACGAATAAAAGATATGGAAGGGTTGGAGATGCACCCATTATCGGTGCCGGAACCTATGCCAATAACGCAACCGCAGGAATTTCCTGTACAGGATGGGGGGAGTTTTATATCCGTAACGTAGTGGCGCACGATATCTCTGCCATGATGGAATATAAAAAGATGTCTGTAGGCGATGCCTCGAAAGCAGTTCTGGCTAAGGTCGGTAAAATGGGCGGTGACGGTGGTTTAATTGCGATGGACCGGGAAGGCCATGTGGCCATGCCCTTCAATACAGAAGGAATGTATAGGGGGACGGTGACTGCGGACGGGAAAATAGAAGTGCTGATTTATAAATAGGTGATGTCTATGAAATCTATTTTTATAAGGCCTTTACTGTCCTGTGCATTGATGTTGACTTCCCTGATGGCATTTGCTCAGCAGCACCATACTCCCAAGGGAAGTTTGTTTATCATTGGTGGAGGAGATAAATCCCCGGAATTGATCCGGGAGCTCATTAAAACGGCTGATATGACTTCAAAAGACTATGTAGTGGTCTTGCCTATGTCAAGTGGTTTTCCAGAAGGTTCTTTTGAAGCAATTCGAAAAGAATTGGCCGTAGCTACCTCCCACCACATAAGCTGCCTGAACTTCGATGCTTCAAGCGTAAATGACAGGAAATGGCTGGACTCTTTAACCGGAGCACGATTGATTTATATTACTGGAGGTGATCAGAATCGCTTTATGAAGGTTGTGCTGAATACCCCGGTATATCAGGCAATCCATGAAGCTTATCGCAAGGGAGCAACAGTTGCAGGGACTAGTGCCGGAGCTGCGGTAATGAGTAAGTATATGATTACAGGAAAACAACTTTTGGGAGATACGGCCTATAAGGCAACATTTGATCAGCTGAAATTTGGAAACATTGAGTTCCAGGAAGGGTTGGGCCTGCTGGATTCAGTCATCATAGATCAGCACTTTGTAAAACGAAGCCGGTACAACCGGTTGATATCTGCATTGGCGGCACATCCTGGTTTCGACTGCATCGGTATTGATGAGGGAACGGCAATCATTGTAAGACAGAAGAAAATCCGGGTAGCAGGTGAAAGCCAGGTGTTGAGAATTGCAGGTCCCAAAGAATTAAAGGTCACTAAATCGAAACACCTTAAATTGATAAATCTACAATTCAGTCTGTATACTGAAGGAGATACATTCTATACGAAATAAAGCTTGTTAAGTTGAGTTACAGCAGGTGTGCAAACACTTTGCTGTGCCAGCTTTGTTCAAAAGGAACTTCCCATTTAGTCTGGAATTCCTCAAGGGTTTGAACAAGGTTGTTAAATACAACTGTCTTTGGTCCTACTTTTTTGATACTTACCAGGGTTTCAAAATCTTCTTTGTTGGTGACGATGACTTTGCCATCCACTCTGTAGGCCATATTAAACCGGTCAAAAAGGTCTACCTTATATTCCTGTTCTATTTCTTTGATGATCCTTACCGATGAATCTATTGAACATCCGGTTACACCGGCGCTTGCTTCGTCTACCGTAAATACAATGAAGAAATGATGCAATACTTCGGCTTTAGCACTCAGCTGGTGGCCATGTGCTTTCCATTGCGCCGTAAAATCATTCAGCTTTTGCTGAACTGATGCCACCTCGCTGTCAGTAAACGGACGGTTGCTTTGGTATACCCAAACTTTTGATTGTGGAGAAAAAGTCATACTCCAAATTTAGCAAAATATTTAAATTGATTTTTCTAAAATAGGAACGTGATGAAAAAGTTTACATTAAACTTAAGAATATGCCTTTGCGCATTGTCATGCGTTATATTTATGGCTTTTTCTACACAAGTTGTTCTGGATGAGGAGTTTGCTTATCTTCAAAAAAAGCTGTGTGAACACTACGACAGCAGCAGAGAGGGAAAGGAAATTAAGCGATACGAGCTAAATGTTACCAACAGTGGCTTCTGCCGGTATAGACGTTATTTCTCCAATGGAAAAGTAGAGTATTTTTCATTTAACCTGATAAAATTCAGTGGAATAGATTATTACGGAACAGACAAAAGCGGCCATCTGTTTTTACGAACAAAAGGAGAGGATGTGATTGTTCAAACCTACAACGATAAAAAAGGCGGAGATATAGACAGTATGGCTTGTTATATGACCATTCCAATGAAAGATATTGAGCCGCAGGATTTGTCCGATCTTTCAGATCGACTCGTTAAAATGAATGCACAGCTATTGGCTCAAAAATAGTATAAACCTCAGTTTCTGTATACCTGGAAGCCACTATGATCTCTGTCCCGTTTGCATGTTCCTTAAACAGATTGGTTACCAGTTCAGGGCAGTTGTTGTCTTTGGAAAGATGGGACAATAACAGGTGGCTCATGAAAGAAGGTTTATGAGCGGTAAAGAGATCCAGGGCCTGTTTATTGGACAAGTGACCCATTCCTCCGCTGATGCGTTTCTTAAGAAAGTACGGATAGGCACTTCTGCTTAAAAGCTCCTCATCATAATTCGTTTCCAGAAATGCAGCATGGCATTGCCGGAAATGGCTGGTCAGTTCTTCACACACCGCTCCAAGATCAGTAAATACGCCAACTTTAGTTTCCCCGCAGGAAACCAGAAAGCTATGAGGTTCGGCCGCATCATGTAATTTGAGGAAGCTGCTGATATTCAGGTCTCCTATTTGTATGTTCTGGCGACTAAAAAGTGTTCTGATCAAATCTTCCCTCAGGTTGAATCTGCAACCCTTTAAGGTACCTGGGGTAATGTATACCGGCAGGTTGAATTTAGCAGACAGCGTGGAGAGTCCCTTGATATGATCTGTATGTTCGTGAGAAATAAAGATGGCTTTTACCTTATCCATACTCAATCCCAATCTGGACATTCTCTTTTCAGTTTCCCTGCAGGAGATGCCGGCATCAATCAGTACCGCTTCTCTGTCGTTGCCGACATAGTAGCAGTTGCCGTTGCTACCCGAGTTAAGGGAGGCAATATAGAGGTTGCTACAAGCCATTTGCTCTGGCTGTGATTTCTGCAATATCTAATACCTGAACATTTTGATCCTGATCTTTCAGCTTAACACCATCACGGAGCATGGTCATGCAGAAAGGGCAGGAAGCTGCAATTACCTGTGGTTGTGTTTCCAGCGCCTCTTCAATTCGTTCTATATTGATGTCTTTATTTCCTTTTTCGGGTTCTTTAAACATTTGGGCACCACCAGCTCCACAACACAGGCCATTAGACTTACAGCGTTTCATTTCCACCAGCTGGGCATCTAATACTTCAAGTGCTTTACGCGGAGCTTCATAGACATTATTTCCGCGGCCTAAATAACAAGGGTCATGGTAAGTGATTTTTTTACCTTTGAAACTCTCTCCACCTTCCGCTTTTAACTTTCCATCGTTGATCAGATCCTGGATCAGCTGGGTATGGTGAATCACCTCATATGTTCCGCCAAGGCCAGGATATTCATTCTTAATGGTATTGAAGCAGTGTGGACAGCCGGTAACAATTTTTTTGATATTATATCCGTTGAGTACTTCTATATTGGTCATCGCCTGCATCTGGAACAGAAATTCATTTCCTGCCCGTTTTGCGGGATCTCCGGTGCAGCTTTCTTCAGTTCCAAGAACTGCATATTTCATGCCTACGTGGTGCAGGATCTTACAGATATCACGAGTGGTTTTCTGTGCTCTTTCATCATAGCTTCCGGCACAACCTACCCAAAACAGGATTTCTGGTTCTTCACCTTTGGCTATCAGCTCTGCCATTGTTGGCACTTCAAAATTTAGTTGCTCGCTCATCTTAGCTCTAATATCAGATTTAATATTTTGATTAACTTTCTTTAGCCCAGTTCAACCGGTCTGCCGGCGAATACTTCCATGGGGCACCATTGTTTTCAATATTCCCCAGCATGGCATTAATGCTGGCCGGAGCCTGTGATTCTTCCATTACAGCATATCTTCTCAGTTCGGTAATGATAGACAAGGGATCGATATTGATCGGACAGGCTTGTGTACAAGCATTACAACTGGTACATGCCCATATTTCTTCCCTGCTGATGTAAGTATCTATTAAAGACTTTCCATCATCAAATCCGTTTCCGGTTTTATCAATATTTTTTCCAACTTCCTCCAGCCTGTCGCGGGTATCCATCATGATTTTACGTGGGGAAAGTAGTTTGCCGGTTATATTTGCCGGACATACGGAAGTACACCGTCCGCATTCTGTGCAGGTATAAGCATTCATCAGATTTACCCAGGTCAGGTCGTTCACATCCTTGGCTCCAAATTTACTGCCATCAGGCTCAGGAGGGCTGAAGGAAGGATCTAACATTGCTTTTACTTCATTGGTTACGCTTTGCATATTGCTAAATTCCCCTTTAGGTTCCAGATTGGAGAAATAGGTATTTGGAAAGGCAAACATGATATGGAAGTGTTTGGAGTAAGGCAGATAATTCAGGAAAGCAAATATCCCTATAATATGAAACCACCAGCATCCTCTTTCAATAGCAATTAAGGCTCCTTCAGTATTGGGTAAAAGGTTAACCAGAAACTGGCTCACGGGGAAAGCGCCGACTGAAGTATAGTGTGCTGATCCCATAGCCTGTAATTTTACATCGGCGGCATTCATTAACAGAAAAGCTGTCATTAGTAAGATTTCTGTAATCAGGATATAATTGGCATCTGATTTAGGCCAGCTGGTCATTTCTACTCCGCTGAACCTTTTCAGTTTTATGATATTTCTTCTTGCCAGGAAGATGGCACAACCCAGCCATACGCCCAGAGCGAGGATTTCAAAAGAAGCAATCAGAAAATTATAGACTGCGCCCAAACCGCCAAAAACACGATGGGTGCCGAAAACACCATCAATCATGATCTCCAATACTTCAATATTGATGATGACAAAACCTGCATAGACAATCAAATGGAGAAAGGCAGGGATAGGGCGAAAGAACATTTTCGTCTGCCCAAGCGCAACTTTGACCATGGTCATCATTCTTTTTTGCGGCTGATCAGTTCTGTTTGCCGCCTTTCCAATCCGAATGTTGCGGATAACTTTCTTTAAGTTATAACTGAACAAGGCGACCCCCGCCAATGCAATTGCTATAAATAGGATTTGTAACACCATTTTTCTGAAGATCTGTTATAGTGTTGCTAAGTTAAAACAAATCCGGTAAAACAAATTACTATGCATGCATAAAATTTAAATTTAGACGGGTTTTAAATAAAATAAGAAGAATTAATTTGTTTTTTGAAAAAAGACACTACATTTGCAATCCCAAACGAGGGGACAAGGTTAAATGGTGCGGTAGCTCAGTCGGTAGAGCAAAGGACTGAAAATCCTTGTGTCGCCGGTTCGATCCCGGCCCACACCACTTCAAAAAGCTTCAGCGCAATCTGAAGCTTTCTTGTTTTAATTCATGGAAATGGGGGGATACCAGAGTGGCCAAATGGGACAGACTGTAACTCTGTTGTCGCAAGACTTCGAAGGTTCGAATCCTTCTCCCCCCACCATTAATTTTCCCATCCTCTTTTTCATTCTTCAGGAGGAAAAATCATAAGACTTTACGCATTGAAAAACTATCTTTGAACAAAATACAAGAATGATTGAGCTGCTTCTGGAATGTCTTAGGGCTGATTGTGATTTTTCTTTAGCGGAATTTTCGGACGCTAAAAGACACTTTATTTTCTCTAAAAAGAAGAAAAAAGATTTTCTGCTGAAGGAAGGAGAGATTTCAACCGATTATTTTCTGATCCTGGATGGGTATGTACGCAAATTTTACCTGGGGGAAAACGGAACGGAGGTAACCATTGAACTGCTGGGGAAGGGAGAGTTTGCCGCATCAATGTACAGTATACTACAGGGGGTACCTTCCTTTGAAAATATTCAATGCCTTACGGATTGCCTGGTCGTGAAGATTGCGGAATCCTCTTTTGAAGCCTTAGCTTTAAAGGATCCCAGATGGATTCAGTTTGGAATGAAATGTCTGAAGGCGGCTTTGCTAAAAAAGGAAGAAAGAATCCTGACCTTCGGGAAGCTTAAAGGTAAAGCACGTTATGCCAAACTAATCAAAGAAAAACCGGATTTTGTTCAACATATCCCAGTTCAGTACCTCGCTTCTTATCTCGGAATGAAACCCGAATCTTTAAGCCGCATCAGAAGCTAAGTCCTGTTTTCCTAACAATTGTTATTTTTTATATCCTGGGTTCTGTAGAGTTTTGCAGGGAGGGTCAAGGCTAGCTTAGTTCAGCCGGAGAAATGACCATTCAGAAAACAATGGAAGAATTTGATAGAAAAACGCCAGCTGGCACGGTAGGGTATTTTAGAAATTGCCTGAAAAGCGGAAATGTGGAAGACGCATTAGGTTGTTTCGATAGTCAGGGGATATATATAGATCGTAGTGGTAAAGAAATGAAAGGATTACCGCAGATTGAAATAGCGATGAAAAGTTTGTGTATGCTGAGGCCTTCAATTGTAGGAGCTGCAGCACACGTCAGTATTATTGGTGACCTGGCCATGTGGTTAGACAAATGGACGATGACCGGGAAAACTCCGGATGGCGATCCCATTGAGATGAATGGTCATACTTCCTGTATTTTAAAGAGAAATGACGCTGGACTTTGGTTGTGGCTGGTAGACAACCCTTTCGGTGCAGCAATTCTTGAAGATTAACGGAACAAAATCTGTATTTTAAATTATTTTCAAAAAAGATTTTGTTTTTAGAAAAAAGACCCTACATTTGCAATCCCAAACAATGGGACAAGAAATAAAAACGGTGCGGTAGCTCAGTCGGTAGAGCAAAGGACTGAAAATCCTTGTGTCGCCGGTTCGATCCCGGCCCACACCACTTCAAAAGCTTCAGAGAAATCTGAAGCTTTCTTGTTTTATGTGCTTTTCCCAATTCGCTGTCATTATTTGAGATATCCGTATGTTCTGCCGGGATATCGTTCCATTAGACTCGATGGGCTATCTGGAGTTTTATTTCCAATCAACAGTTAAATCACGGAATTCCGCAGAATAAGGTTCCCCTGCCGAATGCGTATACTCGAAATTAAATAACTTGATGATTTTTACAGCGGGTAGGACTCCTCCAAACGTATAAGTACATTTAATGGGCACATCTGTATTCAGATTTATTGACCTGAAATCACTTGCACCTACTGTATATGATTTTAGTTTGTATTCATTTCCATCAATATCAATAATTGAATTCACACTTGACATGATGTACCAGTTTGCCGCACTCGTTTTTAGCACAACAGTCATAGTAATCGTTTGTGTTTTACTGTTGCCCTCAACTTTTATAAGTTTAAAATTGATCTTATCAGATGTAATTTCTTTTATAGGTTCATTAATTTTTAATGAATTTTTCAGGTATTTATTTTCATCCTGTGTTTTTAGTAATTCTTTTTTAAGCTGATCGCAATTCTGTACAGTTTGGGCAATTGAGAGTGTTTTGAAGCTGCAAATCAATACGATGATAATCAATCTTTTCATAAGAGTGTTTTTATGTGAATGAAAAATATATTTTATACATAAAACTAGAGTTTTTTATTGGAAAATAAAGGCTTGTTTGGTGCGAATTTATTTTAATTACATTATTTATGTAATCTATTTTTTGTTTTGTTTTTCTTTAAAGTGTATTTCTGAGTGTTTGGTTCCGTTTGAGACCCTCGTTTCTTGATGTTGTCGAACTAATTGTGTGGAAAATTTATTCGCTATTGGTGCTTTTGTTTTGTACTTGTACGTGCCCTGGAAAATTCCCGATTACTCATTTTGGTTCATTGGATTTTAAAGCGATAACTGATTCCGGTGCGCTTGAGTAATCAGGATTGTCATGTTTTTTTAATAAATTGTCTATACTTTTAGCCTCCAATACTAAATGATCTATACAGATGATGAACAAAAAAGTCTCTATCAAAGATATCGCAAGACTTACCAACACTTCCATTACTACCGTTTCCTTTGTGCTGAATGGCAAAGGGCATATTAGTAAAGAAATCACAAAAAAAGTACTGGATACTGCAAGGGAAATCGGATATGAACCAAACCGTATGGCTATTGGTCTGCGAACAGGTGTTTCTAAGGTGATTGGTCTGGTTGTAGAAAACATTGGAGGGCCTTTTTTTGGCGAAATGAGTAAGGTTATTGAAAAAGAGGCAGAAAAATTGGGCTACCGCATTCTTTATTGCAGCACTGATAACAGCATTAGTAAGGGCAAGGATGTCATCAGAATGCTCACCCAACAGCTGGTTGACGGGTATATCATTACCCCTTTAAAGGGGTTGGAAGAGGATATTCAAAAATTGGTTGATCAGGGGAAACCTGTGGTGCTGGTAGATGGTTATCTGCCAGGCTTAAATATTCCACATGTGCTGGTAGATAATTATAATAGCGTCAATAAAGCTGTAAATTGTTTTATTGAAGGAGGTTTTAAAAAAATCGGCTTTGTCACATCTGATCTTGATCTTATACAGTTGCAGGATCGTTTAATGGGTTATAAAGCAGCCTTGAAAATGAATGGATTGAAGGAAGAGAAAGAATTGATTCTGAAACTGCCTTACCAGATGGATAAAGATCAATGTGTTGAAGAAATCAAAAACTTTATTGAAGCGAATAAGGAGATGGATGCCATCCTGTTTACAACAAATTATTTAGGAATCATGGGATTGAGGAGTGTGAAAGAAATGGGCCTGAATATTCCTTCCGATATGGCGATGATCAGCTTTGATGAAAGTGAAATCTTCAGTCTTTTTCCTCCCGGAATTACAACCATCCAGCAGCCTGTTTATCAAATTGCAAAGCTCGCAATAGATATGTTGCTGTCCCAGATAAGTAATGAGGACCATGCTGATTCTGCTGAAATGAAGCTGCAAATTCCATCGAATCTTATTGAACGTGGCTCCACGTTAAAGAAAGTCTGATTATAAAATGATAACACCTAAAGGCCTGCATGCCTTTAGGTGTTATCGGATCGATTTCAAAAATATCTGGCTAGTTGTAACCAGGGTTTTGGCTGAGATTGGTATTTAGGTTACGCTGTTGCTGCGGTATAGGAAACAACTCGCGTGTTGCTGAGGAAGGGTTATGGTCCCACCATGAACCTGAACTGAATTTTTTCCAACGGATCAGGTCGTCTCTTCTAAATCCCTCGAAAATGAACTCACGACCACGCTCTGCCAATAATTCATTCAGAGTGAGGGTTGATGTCGTATAGGCATGAGTTGCCCAGTCGGCCTCAGTATAAGCCCTCTTTTTACAATCGTTGATCAGTTGTACTGCTTCCGCATTCGCAGCACCTCCATTTTTACGCATGATGGCCTCAGCTTTTGCAAAATAAATCCAGGTAAGGCGATAAATATTCCAGTCTGTATTGTTGTAATTGACATTGATAGCCGGAATACCACCAGGTCCTGCAACCTGATTGCCTAATTTATATTTATTGAACCGGACTCCGCTATTTTCTTCCCCTTCACTCATATTGGAGAGGGTAGAACCATTCTTGTTTTTGCGGATATTGTCTACAAATTCAAGTTGTTGTCCATCGTATTCTTCAGACGCAAGGACAGGAGTCCCATCCGCTAGTTTTGTCATCTTGCCGATCAGCAGCCAATTGGATTTTCGTAAATCTGCATTTTCAAATGTTGGGTAGACACCAGGTACAACAACCACTCCGTTGTTTCCGTTCCGTCCACCACCATAGATCTCTCTTTGTTTGAAATGGAAGAATTCAGATGGCCAGGAAGGCTCAAATCTGGCAAGCGTATAGTCGTAAGCTATAGAAAAGATGACCTCTTTCGAGAGGTTGTTTTCTGGCCGGAACTGATCAGAGATATTCGGATCAAGTTCCATCTTTCCATTTTGTCCACCTGCTTCACCGTTAATGAGTTTGTTTGCTGCGGCAATGCAATCATCCCAACGTGCAGTTCCGGTCCATGCTTCTGCATTTAAGTACAATTCCACTAACATGGCATAAGCTCCGGCCTGGCTCATTCTACCCAGCTGATCTTTAGATAATTTTGGTGCTTTATCCACATTTTGTTTAATTTCCTGCTCTATGAAATTGAACACCTGGGCCCTTGGCATGGTATTCGGTTTTGCTGGTTCTCCCACCTTTGTTACGACTGGAATATTACCGAAAAGGTCCATTAATTTAAGATAGTGGAATGCTCTTAATAGCTTAAGTTCGGCTATATATGCGTCTTTTTCTACCTGGGTAATGCCCATTTTACCGATGTCACGTTTCTCCAGGTTTTCGATAGGGTCGTTACATAAGCCCATTCCCCAATACATCAATACCCAGGCCCGGTTTAATCCATCTTCATCGACGGTCCAGCTATGGTAATGCAATCTTTTCCATTTTCCGTTGTCCTCTCCATGCCGGCCTTTTGTAGGCCAGGCCAGCTGATCTGCCGATAGTTCTGAAGGTCTCCACCAACCATCTTGTCCCGATGGGGTTACCCAGGCATTCGCATGGGTATAAGGTCTGAGTACAGCAGACAGAACCTCCGTTTTATTATTGTAAAATTCATCTGTCAGTAATTGATCGTAAGCATTTTCATCCAGCTTGGTACATGAAATGGTGAAAGACACCATGAAAGCCAGGGCAAGGTATATAATTGATTTATTTTTCATGTTTCTATTTTTAAAATCCAACATTTAGTCCAACTACAAATGATCTTGTGCTCGGGTAAGGACCTCTTGCATCAATACCAAGACGTTGTCCGTTGATCTCATTTCCTAAGCCATTGTCTAAGACATAATCCGGGTCATTTCCAGTATAATTTGTAAATGTGGCTAGGTTTTGTCCGGTTACATACACATGAAGTTTACGCAACCAATTTGTTTTAAAGTTGAAATTGTAACCCAGTGTGATCTCATCAATTTTAACATAACTACCCTTTTCTATATAGTAGTCTGTATACATATAAGTATCATCTATCTGACTGAATTTGGTGAACGTATCTCTTAGCAGGTTACCGCTCCAGGTTTTGTTTCCATAAGTTAATGCGGTTGTATTTAAGATATCAAAATCGAATTTCCCTCTTAAGAATATCCTGAGGTCAAAATTTTTGTAACGGAAATTATTTGTCCATGATGCATAATACTTAGGTACCGCATTTCCAAGAGGAACCAGGTCGGTTGCATTCAGGTCATCTCTGGAATTGTTGATCTGGTCATTTCTAACGGCTTCTCCATTTCTGTTGTAGAATAACCATTTTCCGTCTGGTGTAAAACCAGCAAATCGCTTTCCGTAGAATACCCCGATTTTACCACCTTCATAAGTGGTATACGCATCCCCAAGTGCTCCGGCACCACCAATACTTCCAAAGGTTTTGTATTTAACTTTATAAATGTCATTGGAATAACTGTCCAGCTGATTGCTCAATGTACTTGCAGTTACGTCCATACTCCAGGTAAAATCAGTATGACGAATCGCGTCGTAACTCAATGCAATTTCAATCCCTTTGGAAGATATGGTTCCAACATTGGTGTACAGAAAGTCGCGGACATAAGGGGGCTGTGGAGAGGTATAAGTATCCAGCAGATCTTTAGTAGTTCGCTTAAATACATCAATTGCCCCGGTCAGACGTTTTTCAAATAACTTGAAGTCCAGTCCGATATTCAACTCCCGTTTCGTTTCCCATTTCAGATTGGGGTTCGGGTTGCGGTTAGGGCCGTAAGTTTCGTAGTAGTTCCCATCCGGAAAAAGGTATTTTCCGCCACCACCCAGAGTTACCCTGGAAGCATTATTCGCGATACCTGAATTTCCCGTCAGTCCATAGCCCACTCTTAGCTTCATAAAATCAATGAACTTATAGTTCTTCATGAAATCTTCTTCCGTCAGGTTCCATCCAACAGAAACAGCAGGGAATGTTGCCCATTTGTTGTTCGTTCCAAACTTTGATGAACCCTCACGACGCAGAATAAACTGAGCCATATACTTATTGTCGAAAGCATAATTCAACCGGCCAAAAAAGGCGATGAGTGTATTGTCATTTTTAAAACTACTTACAGATGCAGTGGCAGGACTTAAAGGAGCTCCTGTATTCAGGTTATCCTCGCGGAGTAAGTCATTGATGAATCCCCTGTTGGAAGCGCCGGAACCTTCTTCCATATAATAGCGATAACTATAACCCCCTATAGCGGAAATGCTGTGCTTGTCAAAGAGTGTCTTTTTGTATTGTAAGGTTGGTTCAACCGCATATGCCTGGGATAAGAATGTTCCTTTATAGGCATAGCCTCCTCCACGGGAATCTGTATTTTCCATGGAATCCTCACTTGCTTTTAAACGGTATTGACCATCATTGTAGTTGTTCCGGGTTACCGATCCAAAAAGCGATGCCTGCAAGCCTTCAATAATGTTCAGGTCTACTTTTCCATCCGCAGAGCTGGTCTGTTGTTTTCTGTTGCTGGTTTCCTGAGCCAGGCGGGCAAACTCGTTGGTACTGGTGAGATCAAAACGGTAGCTGCCATCTGGGTTATAATTGGAAAGCGTTGGGTTTTTTGCAGATTCACTTTCCCAGCCCCCTCCGCCAAGCAGATTGGCTTTATTGAAGTTGGTAGCCAGGTTGATTTGTGCTGTTAAACGGTCATTCAGCCCCTTTTGAGTAATGTTAAGGCGGAGTCCATATTCTTCTCTTCCATTTTCTCTGCTAATGCCTTCCAGGTCGCGGTAATTTAGACTTGCCCTATAGCTTGTTTTGTCAGTACCGCCGGATAGGGCCAGATTATGGTTCTGCGAAAGATTATCATGGTTAATCAGCTGGTCGTAAAAGTCAGTACTGCTGCCGAAATCTTTTTGTTTAAGTTCCCCGGAGAGGATTTTTGCCCGGTATTCGTCTGCGCTAAGGTAATCCGGTCTTCTTTGCATGTAATCTTTTCTGAAGTAACTGGAATAATTAAAGGCTGCGGGCCCGGCTTTTCCTTTTTTGGTCGTGATAATGATCACTCCGGCATTGGCGCTGGTCCCATAGATCGCGGCTCCGGAGCCATCTTTTAAGATGTCAATGGATTCAATATCGTCCTGTTGTAAGAGGTCTGCATTTCCTCCGGGAATCCCATCAATCACAAATAGCGGGCTAGAACTTCCATTAACGGTAACTGCTCCTCTTAGCTGTACGGAAATGCCAGTATTGGGATTGGATCCTGATCTGGACAATTGCAGACCTGCAACTTTACCCACAATGAGGTCTAATGGATTTCTGGCCCCACCTTGTCTGAATTGTGAAGCATCCACATGGGCTACTGCAGAAGTCACTTCTTTAGAAGAGATTGTTCCGTAGCCGATACTTACAATTTCAACATCCTGCAGGGTATTACTGGTAGGTTTAAGCTGGATAGAGATGTTTTTCTGATCAGCAACGGTAACCTCTCTGGTGGCATATCCAATAAAGCTGAATACCAGAACTGTAGTTGTTGAAGGAACATCAATTTCAAACTTACCTGCACTATTCGTGGATACCACAGTTTTAGTGCCTTTAATTTTTACACTGACCCCAGGTAGGGGCAGGCCATTTTCATCAGTTACAGTTCCCTGAACACGGAGATCAGCAAGCTGGTTCGGATTGGTTTTCAGCGGAACCCGGTTTGTGGCGGGCCTTGCGGCCTCCAGGTTCAATGTGCCGAAGCTAAGTCCGAAGAGGATGGATCCTGCAAAGAGAAGGGGCCCTGGATTGATGAATTCTGTAATTCTTTTTTTCATTTTGTTGGTTTTTAGGTTATGGGGTATATGGATTAATTGTATTGCTGGTTTACTGGGGTTTTATCACTTATTAAATAGCTCCTTGTGTATTTAAAACGTTTTACTAATTTTTGCATAGCTCAGCTTGATACTGGTGATGGATGTATTATTTATAGTCTTATAATGAAAAAAATAGGGTGCCGGCTTTTAACCTGAAAAATTGGAGCTCGTCTTAATTATTAAAATTAAGTAAAACGTTTTAATAAAACCAAATGAAAAATAGAAATATGAATTGTTTGGCTGGTGTCTAATTAATTGAAAACATGTGAACTGAAAGTCATATCAATCGCCGGCACTTATATAGGAAAGGTTTTGATTGTATTTTTGATTTTATTTTATTCACATGAAGAAACTACTGACATCCATTCCTTTCTCGGTATTAGACCTGGCTACCGTTATAGCCGGAAAAACTCCTGCTGATACTTTTAAAAATAGTTTGAATCTGGCACAACATGCAGAGGAATGGGGCTACAACCGTTACTGGCTTGCAGAACACCACAATATGATTAGTGTTGCCAGCTCTGCAACGTCGGTCGTGATCGGACATATTGCTGCAGGAACTAAATCTATTCGTGTAGGTTCCGGAGGAATCATGCTTCCAAACCATTCTCCACTGGTAATTGCGGAACAGTTTGGAACACTGGAATCCCTCTTTCCCGGCAGAATCGATCTGGGACTGGGACGGGCACCAGGTACTGATCAGCTAACTGCTATGGCCATCAGAGGAGAGCGAATGAATGCAGCAAATAGTTTTCCTCAGGATGTACTTAAGCTTCAGGCTTATTTTTCTGCAGAAAACAGTACGAGTAGTGTCAGGGCAATTCCGGGAGAAGGGCTGGACATTCCAATCTGGATTCTGGGATCAAGTACGGACAGTGCCCGCCTCGCTGCCGCATTGGGACTTCCATATGCTTTTGCAAGTCATTTCGCTCCGGCTCAGTTTCTTACAGCCATCAATATTTACAGACAGAACTTTAAGCCTTCGGATCATTTAAAGGAACCTTATGTATTGGCTTGTGTGAATGTTGTTGCTGCCGAAACAGATGCTGAAGCAAATAAACTGGTCACTTCATTGTATCAGCTATTCAGAGGAATTGTAACTGGTAAGCGGTCCCTGCTACAGCCCCCTGTTGAAACGATGGATGGAATATGGACGGAGTACGAAGAAGAACAGGCAGGGCAAATGCTGGCTTGTACTTTTACCGGAAATAAGGAAACACTTAGCCATGACCTGCAGCAATTTCTGGATCAGACACAGGTCGATGAGCTGATGGTCACCTCACACATTTTTGATCATCAGGCGCGTCTACGCTCTTATCAAATTTTATCAGAGGTGTTTAAAGGAATATAGAAGAACTGCTTTAGGCATAGACAGATCAATCTATCTGACTGTGTCTAAAGCGTATCATCTCAACACATGTTGACTGTCACAGTCTGCCTTTAAAGTGGATTTTGTTCTGGAATATTTTGCGTTTAAGGCGTATTAAATTTATGTCAATAATTTGATATACAGTGTTTTGTGTGTTTTTGTCCTTGTTTGTTTCAAAAACTCCTTTAAATTTACGGCAACCAAATATCTGTTTAGCCTGAAACTTTAAATGACAAAACTGCATCACTTCCCTTTACCCGGACCCTGGGTTAAAAGCTTTGTGCTCCTATTGATCCTTTGCGCCGTAATAACTCAGGAAAGCATTGCCCAGCGGGTCGTAGTTATTCAGGACCAGGTTCCGCACCATATCTTTTCTTATGGAGAACTAGAGTATCTGGAAGACAAAACCAATACTTTAACTTTTTCGGATATTTTAAAGCCGGATTTCAATTTGAAATTCCAATCGAATAAAAAGTATACGCCTAAAAATTACCATACCGGTTCCTCGTATTGGTATCGCTTCAAAATTAAGCATACCAGAAATTCATCGAAAAACTGGATTCTGGAATTTTTCGATCAGTCGATTCATCATGTAAGCCTATATGTTCCGGATACCTTGCAGCAGTATCATGCACATTATTTTGGAACAGAGTATATTTTCAGTAAAAGAGAGTATGGACATAAAAATTTCACTTACGACCTGAAGAACAATTCAGACCTGGAACTTACCTATTATGTGAAGCTGAAATCTTCTCAATCAGTGGGAGCGATTATTGTGCTCAGGGATGTGCATTGGTTCATTAAATATGCGCTCAATGAGTATCTTATTTTCGGCTTGTTCTATGGCATGGTTATCGTGTTCAGTTTGTATAATTTGCTGATGTTCTTCGCCGTAAGACAAAAGCAATACCTGTATTATGTCTTGTACAACCTCAGCATAGGTTTGTATGAGATGAGTAGCGATGGAATTGCATTTCAATATTTATGGCCTGACTCTCCCTGGTGGAACGAATACGGCTTTGGTTTCGCCTTATTTTTTAGCAGTATTTTCGGACTGATGTTTACCCTCAATTTTTTATATGTAAAAGCCAAGGCTCCGGAACTGCATAAGCTGATTATTGTAGTTCTTATTCTAAGGATTGGGTTCTTCATCTGGTGTCTGTTTGATAAACATCTTTTCAGCTTTAAATTGATCGAGCTGATTCCTTTACTGGTGGCTTATGGTACAGGAATTTACATTTTGAAGAACCGCTATAAACCAGCGAGATTCTTTGTAATTGGTTATAGTTTCCTGCTCATTGGTTTTGCGATAAAAATCCTGTTGTTGCTAAATGTCTCCTGGCTTCCTTATGGACCAGTCACTTATTATAGCTTAAGTTTTTGCTTTGTTATCGAAATGATCCTGGTTTCTTTTGCCATCGGTGAAAGTATCCGGACGTTAAGAAAGAAAAAAGATAAAGCGCAGAAAAGGATCATCACTCAGCTGCAAATCAACGAGCGCTTACAGGAAACTCTTAATAAGGAGCTGAGTTCATTGGTAGAGATCAGAACCAGAGAGGTAAGGGATAAAGCTGCCATTATAGAGAAGCAGAATGAAGAGATTTCTGTAATGAATGCTATGCTGGAAAAAGACAATCAGGAACTTCATCAGAATATTGAAAAGGTCACCAGAGCGAGGGTGATGTCGGATGAAGTGGATTTTGCCGAATTCAGTAAGATCTATCCCGACCGGGAAACCTGTTTTAAGTACTTGTCAGAACTCAAATGGGCAAATGGGTATCATTGCAGGAAGTGTACAAATGCCCATTATCTGTCTGGTTTTCTTCCTTACAGTCGCAGGTGTACGAAATGTGGGTACGATGAGTCGGTGATTGCCAATACCATATTTCAGAATAGCCGAATTCCGATTAATAAAGCTTTTTACATGCTTTTCCTGGTATATTCCACAAAGGGAAAAATATCTTCACATAAATTGTCAGAAATCCTGTTGATCCGGCAAAGCACCTGCTGGGCTTACAATAGCAAAATGCAGAAAATGCTGGAAGAACGGAAAAAGGAACTTCGAAATGCAGGAGAGGGGGGCTGGAGTAAACTAGTTCTTGAATCCTGAGTTTATTTTTTGATTTCCAAGCCATAACAGGCCTTCCATAATAAATTTGTCCTGACTGGTATTGCCAAAGGTAAATGATAATTCCTTATTGGTATGATGTTCATAGTCGATGTCATTATGCCCCATATTGACGTAAATCATTTTATATTTCTTATTGCTCCATGCCACAGGATAATAGCCATTATACCAGATCTCGTGCGCTTTAGGGCCAGTACCTAATGGAAAACTGCTACTGTCTACAGCCAGTAGAATATCGATATCCGGATTCTTTCTTAAATCATTTTCCCATCGGTACCACTCATTAGGGCTGGACCTGAAGACAGGGGGCAACGGTCTGGTGACCGGATGTTTGCTGTTTTCTACGCTTAGAACTGCTGAGGTAGGCCGCCAGGTATTACTGCCATAGGAACCTGAACCAAGAAACTGATGATGGTACCAGTTCCAGTTGTCGGGGAAAGTAGATCCGGCTAAGGAAAATGCCGCGAAATGAAACCCCATCCAGGCACCTCCTTTTTCCATGTATTGCTGAAAGGCGAGTCGTTGAACCGGATCTTCCGGTCTGGTATCAAGGAATAAAACGATCTGGTATCTGGCCAGAAACTTTTCATTCATATTGGCCCAGTTGGAGGTCGTGTCGTAACTGAAATTATATTTAGCCGCCATTTTTGGAAACCATCGATTGGCCTCATGAACATAACTGATATGGGCGCGATCATTTTTTGCCGTATAGAAAGCAATTACGCTGAACTTTACTTTCAATATGGATTTTGCCATTCCCGATGTGGTAAAAAGAAGCATGCATAACAATAACCACCGGTTAATTTTAGAGAATAAGTCCATGGTTTGATCTGGTCTTTAGAAGTTCTTAACCAAATATATCATCTTTCCGGACAAAATGAGCGGTCCCTTTCTCCAAAAACATCGTTTTTGGCTCCTTAGAAAGCCTTTTTAAGTCTGAAGTTTAACTTTTTTAGAGAAATTTTCAATGCTTTTTAACCGTATCACAGCTAAAACTATAAACCAGCTAATTTGATCTGAATCAGGGATAAAGTGTATTTCCTGTTTGTAATTAAAGCGTATTGTTTTTATTGTAAGTTATTGTTTATCAGTCTTTTATGTGGTTTATTTTTTTGCTATTGCAGTTTAATTCAAATAGTTTTAGCACACCAATTATAAATTCTAACCAAATAAACATGAAAAAAAGAATTACTCTTCTTATTGTTTTTGTGCTCATGAGCTGCCTATGGTCCTTTGCTCAGGACCGTACCATTAAAGGCCTCATTCAGGACAAACAGGGAGCGCCAATTCCCGGTGTATCCATTAAACTTAAAAACTCAAAAATCGGCACCTCTTCGGGACCGAACGGGGCTTATGCCATCGTTGTGCCGGGGAATGGGGTACTCATTTATTCGGCGATAGGTTATACCAGCCAGGAAATTGCAGTCGGCAATAAGACACAACTTAATGTGGTGCTTACGGAAGAATCGCGTGGCCTTTCAGAAATTGTGGTGGTTGGTTATGGAACATCACAGAAAAAGGATGTTACCGGTGCAATATCCAGTATAAGAGCAACACAACTTGAAAATGAAAATCCTCAGAATGTGTCAGACCTATTAAGGGGAAATATTGCCGGCTTAAGCGTGAAGCTGAACAGCAGCGCAAAAGGTGGGGGCGACCTCCTGGTAAGGGGAAAAACAACACTTAGTGCAGGTACGGCTCCTTTGATCGTTTTAGATGGGGTAATCTATAACGGACAGTTATCAGACATTAATCCGAATGACATTGAAGCTGTTGACGTATTGAAGGATGCGAGTTCTCTGGCTGTTTTTGGTGCAAAGGCGGCTACCGGTGTCATAGCCATTACCACAAAAAAAGGAAAGAGCGAAAAGCCTACCATCACCTTTAACACCAATTTCGGGATTGCTGAGCTGGCTCAGGACATGAAAACTTACGAAGGGCAGGCTTTTCTGGATTGGAGAGCTGATGCGAAACGCAGTGGTGCTGCAACACCACCCTATTTGTACAACGATCCAAGAAGCCTTCCTGAGGGGGTAACTTTAACACAATGGTTAAATGGGCAAAATGGCGATCCGGTAGATCTTTGGCTAAACAGACTTGGTCTTCTTGCCAACGAAAAGGCAAATTATCTGGATGGTAAGACCGTAGACTGGTATAATGAGGTATTCAGAAGAGGACTGCGCCAGGACCATACCCTCAGTATGGGTGGAAAAAAAGAAGAGATCAGCTATTACATGTCTTTGGGATATCAGAAAAATGAAAACCTGATCAAAGGTGGTCAGTTCAGTACTTTCAGAGCCCGGTTAAATCTGGAAGGTCAGGCCGCGAAATTTTTAACCGTGGGAATGAACCTGCAGTTTGCGGATCGCGACGAAGGATCTATTGAAGCCAACTGGAATCAACTGATTAACATTTCACCCTATGGAGATATGTATAACCCGGATGGTACCTTAAGAAGAATCCCAACGGATGACAATGGATCGAACGCGAGAAATCCATTTCTTAATATGACTTATAATAGCAGAATGGATAAGCAAACGACTTTGTTTGCCAGTTTATTTGCCAAGGTGAAACTCCCTTTTGGAATTACCTATCAGCTGAATTTTAGTCCGGGATTAGATAATTTCCGCCTTTTCAACCACAGTTCTTCTGCAAATCCGGATGTGACCACTCCGGGTGGAATTGTCACCCGTGCACAGGAAACACGCTATAACTGGCAGGTAGATAACCTGTTAAAATGGAACAAAACCATAGGGGAGATCCACAATTTCGATGTGACATTACTAGCGAATGGAGAAAAGTACCAAACCTGGTGGACACAAGCCGGAAACCAGGGGTTTATTCCTGCTGATGTTTTAGGTTATCATAATATAGCCAGCGGGATAAAACCTTCTGTAAACAGTGAGGATAAAGTGTACACAGGTGATGCCCTGATGGCGAGATTGGGATACAGCCTGATGCAACGTTATAACCTGACCTTATCCGTGCGCAGGGATGGATATTCCGTCTTCGGAGTGCAGTCAAAAAGGGCAACTTTCCCGGCTGCAGCCTTTGCCTGGACATTTACGGAAGAGTCTTTTCTTAAATCGCTGACCTGGCTGAATTACGGAAAGTTACGCTTCTCTTATGGCATCAACGGAAACCGGGATTTACGTAACCCGGATAACAATACTGTAGATCCTTATGCTGCTTTATCTCAACTGGTTATTGATAAATACCAGACTGTGGATGGAAGTGGAACGGCTTCAGAAGTGAATACAGTAGTCATTGGCAGCAGGATGTCGAATCCAAAATTGAAATGGGAACAGACCGCTTCCTTTAACGCAGGGTTGGATTTCTCTATCTTTAAAGAAAGGATCGGTGGTTCCATCGATGTTTACAGTAAAAAAACAACCGATCTATTGGTCCGGCCCTCGCTTTCTTCTGTTGGAGGGTACGTGAATGTGTATTCTAACCTTGCTCAGGTAAACAATAAAGGAATAGAATTTAACCTGAATACGAAAAATATAACCAGCGGAAACATTACCTGGAATACCAGTTTTAATTTCTTCATGAACAGAAATAAGATCGTTAAACTGGCTACACCAGCTGATGATCCTGGAAATGGATGGTTTATCGGAAAAGATATCGATGTGATCTGGGATTATAAAATCCTTGGCGTATGGCAGGAGGATGAAGTGGCGGAAGCCAATAAATTCAACAAGGGAATTAAGCCAGGTGATTTCAAATTACAGGATCTAGATGGGAATTATAGCTATGATGATAAAGATAAACAGTTTTTAGGCTATAAAAGTCCGCGCTTCAACTGGGCAATCCGGAATGAGTTCAACATTTATAAAAACTTCGACTTTTCCTTTCAGGTAGTCTCTAACTGGGGGCAATACAAAAGAAATGATCAGCCTAAAAATCAACCGGGCAGCGTAGGTTTTTCCCGCATGAACTCTTATGTGACTCCTTACTGGACGCCCTCTAATCCCATTAATGACTATGCAAGACTTGCATCGGGCTTAAGCGGAACCAACTTCGCCGTTTACCGGAAAAATTCTTTTATCCGATTGAATACAGTTGCCCTTGCTTATAGCATTCCGAAAAACTTATTGGACAAGATCAGGATTAAAGGGGCCAAAGTATATATGAATGTAAATAATGCTGCGGTATACAGCCCGGACTGGAATTTCTGGGATCCGGAAAATGATGGTCCTACTCCCAGATATTATACCCTTGGTCTAAACCTTTCATTGTAACAAAAAAAGAAATCTAATGAAAACTACAAATATAAAATTAACCATATTCGTTACTGCTACCTTACTGCTTGCAGCTGGAGGATGTAAGAAAAGCTTTCTGGATTCGGACCAACTCTCCCAGTATTCTCCGGAAAGCTCTTTGAGTAATGTTGCTGCATTACGAGGTGCATTAAATGCACTCGGAGCAAATGTCCGTCAGGAATACTTTGGTGATTCTGCTCCTTTACTTACAGAATCCATCTTTTCTGATGTTGCCGTTGAAGGAACAACGGATAAAAGTACTCCGGCTCAGGATCTGATCGCCCGCATTACACCGGATGCAAACCTGAACAGTGCCGATTTTAATAAAATCGGTTGGTATTGGGACGAAGAATTTAAAGGTATCAGGTATGCAAATACGGTGATATCAAATATTGACAGGCCTGTTTATAGTTCTCCTGCAGAGAAGAACAGCATTCTGGGAGCAGCCTATTTTTATCGTGCCTATCATTATTACCGGTTGGTGCATCAGTTTGGCGATGTGCCACTCATGTTAAAGGATCTGACTGCTCCCCGCGATGATTTTTTCTCTACAAAGCGGGAAGTGATCCTGACAAAAATGAAGGCGGATCTTGAATTTGCACAAAGTTCTGTACCCGAAAATGCCAACAGAGGTGAGGTAACAAGGGGTGCCGTAAGCCATTTGCTAACCAAAGTGAATCTGGCGCTGGGTAAATTTGACGATGCCATTGCCTCTGCCAGCAATGTATTGAACGGAAGTAAATATGGATTGATGACCAGTCGTTTCGGAAGCACAGCTGCTGATGCGACTAAAAATGTGGTATGGGACTTACACCGCATGGACAATAAAGCTCTGCCAAACAATAAAGAAACTCTTTTTCTGGTAGTAGACAGAGAAGGATTAGCCGGAGGTTTTACTGCTCTGGGTTCTCAGTTGATGCGTAATACTGTTCCTGCATGGCATTTTGCAAATGTGAAAACCCCTTCCGGAGCCACGGCTCTGACAGATGCTGCAAATGCAGAAATTCCTTTAACCAGAATGTATGGCCGTGGAATTGGCAGGTATCGTGGAACTCCGTATAGCACCAAATATATCTGGACAGACCATACCGATTACCGACATGCCAAAGGAATGTGGATGAACATGACAGATCTGGTCTACAATAACCCGGCTTTAAAAACTTCAAAAATTCAGGCAGACCGGGATTTATACGGTAAACCATTGGTAGAATATAACAGCAGTAACGTGGCTGCACGTTTTGAAAATGGTGCTTTAGATACCATTCGTCATTGGTTTGGATGGCCGCATTATAAAGTATTCATCAATTCAACCAATGCGCTGGCTAATGATCCCTACTGGAGCCCACCCCGCGGTACAAATACAGATTGGTATGTTTTCAGGGTAGCGGAGACTTATCTGTTGAGAGCGGAAGCTTATTATTGGAAAGGAGAACTTAGTCTTGCCATGGAAGATATCAATAAGGTCAGGGCACGTGCAAATGCCGAACTGCTTACTGATATCAACAAAATTACCATTGGGACCATTTTGGACGAACGTGCAAGGGAGCTTTACTGGGAAGAACCCAGAAAAACAGAACTGACGCGTATCGCCTATATTTTTGCCCTAACAGGAAAACCAGCATATAATGGCAAATCATATAGTATAGCTTCCTTTTCTGAGAATAATTTCTTCTATGACCGCATCATAGAGAAAAATGATTTTTATAAAAATGAAGTGCCAACCCTTCAGGGGGTAAAATATAGAATTGCACCGTATCATGTGCTGTGGCCGGTTCCTGCAAGTGTGCAGCGGTTTAATGCCAATGGCCGTGTAAATCAGAATAAAGGGTATAGTGGATTTGAAGCCAATGTACCCCCACTTGATAAAATTGAATAAATCTCTCCCTTATAAAATTTACTGTAAGCTGATTTTGAGATTTATTTTTTGAAGAAGCAACGCTTAGGGGGAAGTATTCGTAATAGGAGTATAGAACTATTAATTAATCCCCCTAAAAATTTGACTTATGATGAATTATTCGAAAACAAAATTACTGATCTGTTTATGTCTTTTGACAGTTTTTGGCGCTTGTTCCAAAAAGGACGGTGTTAATGATCCTGGTGTTTCAAAAAAAGGGATCCAAATTGCAACAAATGCCAAATTTGGTGCTGTGCTTACAGACAATACCGGAAAAACACTTTACTTCTTCGCTGTTGATGCGGATGGTAGTTCCGGATGTACCGGTGGTTGTGAAACCGTATGGCCTGTCTATTACTCTGCAGAGTTGAGCGATAATCCAGGCATCAATGCAGCTGATGTAGGTGTGATTAGCCGTGCAGACGGTAAAAAACAAAGTACCTATAAAGGCTGGCCCTTGTATTATTATAAAAATGATGCTGCGGCTGGGGATGTCAATGGAGATGGCGTAGGTGGAAACTGGTTTGTCGGAAAAACCGATTATTCCATCATGTTGGTTAATAATCAGCTTATTGGTGCAAATGGAAAACAATATACTGAAGCACTTACGGAAGGGGCAGGAATCACACAATATTTTACTGATGGAAATGGAAGGACCTTATATGCTTTTGCTCCTGATAAAGCAAACAAGAATAACTTTACCAAACCTGATTTTAGTAACAATGGCGTTTGGCCCATTTATGAGGCTGATGTGAAAAGCCTGCCTTCGGTGTTTAAAGCTGAATTTGTCGGACAGATTACGGTTTTTGGAAAAAAACAATTGACCTATAAAGGCTGGCCACTTTATTATTTTGGTCAGGATATTAAACGGGGAGACAATAAAGGGGTAAGTGTTCCTTCTCCTGGAGTCTGGCCTGTAGTTAAATTGAGTACAGCTGCTGCACCATTAAACTAAAGAACGCCTTCAGGAATCTTTTAAGGTTATCATTTGACCCAGGTGGGGCCGAAAGCTCCGGAGTAATCCGGAGCTTTCCCTATTTAGGAAACAGGATTTTTTAATACCTTATATACATACTCTTTATAGCTTGCGCCGATGGGTATTTCTTTGCTACCGATCTCAATATCGTAAGCGGTAAAAGCTGTAACTTTTTTTAGGTTAATGAGATAAGATCTGTGGATACGCAGGAAACCTTTACCTTGTAATTCTGTTTCCAGGTCGCTGATTTTGTACTTTGCCGTTATCTTATTGTTCACACAATGGGCAACCACATAATCCTTTAGGCTCTCGATGTATAAGATGTCATCAATGTTTAATTTATGAAATTTACCCCCTGATTTGAGGTACATAAATTGCTGATCTGATGGAGGAAGCAGCGTAGGGCTACTCTGGTGATTTAACCTTAAATACCGTTCAATTGCTTTGAAGAAACGATCAAAGGTGACGGGTTTCAGAAGGTAATCAATGAGGTCCAGGTCATACCCTTCAATTGCGAATTCCCGGTACGCAGTGGTAATAATCACCGCAGGAGGATTTCTTAAGGTCTTTAAGAAATCTATTCCGGAGATCTGGGGCATCTTAATGTCCAGAAACAAGAGGTCTACCTGTGTTGATCTTAAAATCTCCAGGGCCTTAATTGCATTGCCACAGGTACCTACCACCTCAAAGGATTCCAGCTGATCAATATGCTTTTGTATCAGCTGAATGGCGAGTGGTTCATCGTCTACCAGGAGACATTTTACTTTCATGGAATTAATATTTTACACTACCGGATGGTGTAGGTTAATGGTTAATAAAGCTACAAAAGTCTCTTCATGTTGAGATAGATTCAGCTCATAATTTCCCGGATAGATTAAATCCAGCTGTTTCCTGATGTTGTTTAATCCAATTTGTTTGTTCTTATTCTCCCTGGGCATAAATGAATTGGAAACCATAAATGTGAAATGGTTGTTCTGAAGCTTCAGGTCAATATTGATCACTGGATTTCCAATATCCTCTCCGGCACCGTATTTAAACGCATTCTCTACTAAGGATAGTAAAATCAGCGGTGCTATTTCTGCATTTTCATCTATCGTTTGTCGAAAATTTACCTGCAGACGGTCATCATATCTTAGCTTTTCCAGTTCAATGTAATTCCGTAAAAGGGTAATCTCAGCCGATAAAGGTACATAGGTACCATCGCAACGATAAAGTACGTGATCCAGAATTTCAGATAAACCCGCAATAGACTTTGAAGTTACTGATGAATTCATGAGGGATAACGAGTAGATGTTATTTAGGGTGTTAAAAAGAAAATGAGGATTCAGCTGGGTCTTTAAAATTTTTAATTCTGCTTCTGCCTTTTCTTTTTCCAGCTGAAGTGCACGCTTTTGAATCAGGTATTGATCCTTGAGCAATTTTAGAAAGGTAAAAACCCATGCGGTAGAAAAATCATGAAGAAAATAAGAACCTGCAAGCTTGGGGATGTCTGTTAGTATTTCCAGAAAAGATTCCTGGTCAAAAGGTGGGGTTCTTACCAGCGGCTCCACAACATAAATGACTACTGTTCTTGAAAATACACAGATCAGGTAGCTGCCGATCAGGAAATAGAAGATCAGAAAATAATAACTCTTTACATTCAACAGCTTTGGAATCACCAGATAAGCTACGAAATAAGTAGAAATCATGGATAAAAAAAGAGCAAAACCTTCTGTAATCAGTTCTGTCCTTATTTCTTCAGAAACAGAAGTATGTCCTTCCGGCTTGCTAAGGGATAGTAAAAAAACCATCACCCAGAAAAGGATATGGCTGGGTATCCGATGTACCGTGCTATAGTTTACAATTTTCTCAAATAATGACATATTCTTATCAAAGATACCATTCGTTACATCAATCAGTATTTTTCGTCGACGAACAGTTCAAAAACGCAGACAGAAAAAGTTTTAAACCCTATAAAGCTACTTCATCATGTCTTTTAAGTCTTTGATCCTCTTTTCTATATCGTGTGACATTAATCTTTTTACGGTGTCTTGTAATTAATGATTTTCGAAAAATAAATCCAATCAAACAATGAACAATATAGGGAAGTTAGTCCTGATGTTAATGATGTTTTGCAGTCTGCAAAGCCCTGGTCAACAAGTAGCCGAAGTGAAGGTAAGAGGAAAGGTTCTGGACAACACGACACAACAACCCTTGGAATATGCAGGAGTCACCCTGCGCGCTCTTACTGACAATAAGATGCTGAAAACTACTGTGACCGACAAAAAAGGAGAATTTTCCTTAGCCATCAAACCTGGACAATACCACCTGAAAATAGAATTCATCTCTTATAAGCCAATCCTACTGGAAAATAAACAAATCAAAGAGGATACTAATCTGGGAAGTATCCTATTACAGGAAGATGTTAAATTGTTGAAGTCGGTAGATGTGATTGGAGAAAAATCGACAGTAGAACTGAATCTTGACAAAAAAGTCTTTAACGTAGGAAAAGACCTGATCTCTAAAGGAGGTTCTGCAAACGATATTTTAAATAATGTCCCTTCAGTAAATGTGGATGCCAATGGTGGAGTCAGTTTAAGAGGAAACGGCAGTGTCCGTGTGTTAATTAACGGAAAACCCTCTATGCTTACTGCCAACAATGGTTTGGAGCAGATCCCTGCAAGCAATATTGAAAAAGTAGAAGTGATTACCAACCCTTCGGCAAGGTATGAAGCACAGGGAGGGGGAGGGATCATCAACATCATTTTGAAGAAAAATACCATCGGTGGCTTAAACGGATCTGTTCAGGCCGGACTTGGAGATCCGGTAAACTACCATGGCAATCTAAACCTGAGCTATAAAACGGAAAAATTTAACGTTTTTTCGAACGTAGGAGGGCGGTCCAGAGATTTTCACGCAGCTGAAAAACGTTTTCAAACGAGCGTGAAAAATGGAATAACAAATACACTGCATCAGCAGAACAGGCAACGCCGGAATGACGATACTTATAACATATATGTCGGTGGGGATTATTACATCAATCCTAAAAATACGCTGACCGGTAGTTTCTACCATAGTACCCTGTTCAACAGAGATACCACCAATTTTGGATATTTATATGGGAACGGAGGCAATAACCTTGACAGTGCGGTTACCCGCTTTGAAAATTACAGGGAACCACAAAAGTACAATCAGCTGGAATTGAATTATGTAAAAACCTTTGATAACAAAGACCAGAAATGGACTACCAATCTGCAGTATGATTTTTGGAATGATGATGAAAACCAGGACATCATGCAGACAAAGAATTTTCCGCTTCCCAAATTGATCTCCAGGCTTATTTCCAGAAATATTGAAAGTAGTGATGACATCTATATTCAAAGTGATTTTGTAACTGCTTTTTCAAAAGATTCCCGTTTTGAGGCCGGAATCAGGACAGACCTTCGGGCCATCAGGAGCGATTATTGGGCAAAAGCTGACGAGGTGTTATTGTCAAAATATAACAATAAGCTGAAGTATGATGAGAACCTGTACAGCGCTTATATGCAATACGGAAATAAGATCAAGAAGTTTAGTTATCTCCTTGGACTGAGGGCTGAATGGTCTCAAATTGGGATATCAGATCGTGCTGGTACTTTTGATCAGGAGAAGAATTACCTGAACCTTTTTCCAACAGTTCATTTAACTTATAAACTTCCTGAAAGTGCCGAGTTTCAGCTGAGTTATAGCCGTAGGATCAACAGACCTCAGTTCTGGCAGTTAAATCCCTTTTCGGGACTATCTGATATCCGCAATTTGACTGTGGGAAATCCGGATCTGGACCCTACCTATACCAATTCATTTGAACTATCGATGATCAAACGCTTAGGAAAACTGAATGTTAACCCTTCCATCTACTATAAACATACCACCAATTACTTCCAGTATGTAATTGAACAAACACCGGAGGGTTATTTTGTGAGTACTCCGGTCAATCTGGATTTTGAAGACCGTTATGGCTTTGAGCTTTCCAGCAGTTACAATCCACTTGGATGGTGGCGTTTATCCTGGGATTTGAACTATTATAAGTATAAGCAGCAAGGAGCCTACGATGGAAAAGATTATAGCGCTGAAGATCAGACCTGGTTTACAAGAATCGGTTCGAAGATGAAATTCTCTAAAAACCTGTCTATAGAATCCAGCTTCAATTATATCGGTAAAAAGAAGGACATACAATCTGTTAATAAGGCGCAGTATAGGGCCGATATTGCACTGAGCAAAGACCTTTTTAAAGATAAAATGTCCTTTACCCTCGGGATAATCAATGTCTTTGATTCGATGGTGGATAAAAGGGTGACCAATACAGATAGTTATCGCCTTGAATCTGAATCCCGGAGATTTGGCAGATTGGTTTCTGGAACTATCGTTTATCGGTTTAACAGGAAAAAGGACGATAAAGACCGTTTGCCTGATGAATAATTTTTTTTAAAACAGACTGCCATAGGGTTGTCACTGGTCCATGTTTTCTTTGTCTTGTAAATAAATACAAGACCCTATAAAACCTAAAGACATGGAAAATCATATTGCAGACGTACAAAAAATTTATGCCTCTCCCTTTGTAATCGCCACAGAAGATCTGCTGGTTCACTGGCAGGGACACCGCAGACTTACCCGAAGGGTGATTGAAACCTTTCCGGAAAAAGAGTTTTTTAATTATAGTATTGGAGGGATGCGCCCTTTTTCGGAGATGGTACTGGAGATGATCGGATTGGCTTCATCAGGAATGAATGGCGTATTGACAGGCGAATGGGATAAGGTAGGATCATTGCCGCATCATGTTAACGGATCAAAACCGGCAACGAAAGCGGAAATGCTACAGCTGTGGGATGAACTTACGGCAGATATTGAGACCGGATGGCCTAAAATTCCTTTAGCCCGTTTCCATGAAATGGACCTTGCCTACGGGGAATATGAAGGGCCAATCTATTCCTTCGTTTTATATTGGATAGACAATGAAATTCACCACCGCGCCCAGGCAACGGTATACCTGAGGTCATTGGGAATCGAGCCTCCCTATTTTTGGCTGCGCGATTAAAACGGGCGATGTACAAGAATAAACGGACTAATCTTGTCGATCTTTTTCATCAGATACCTACAAGGTTAGTTCGCTTTAAAAAAATATAGCCTGCGATTTTTCTGCGATGTCTGCTTGTAAAAAAGAAATGATTTGCCTGCAAAGTCAATTTTTTTAAGCAGACTAGCCTGACTTTCATCAGGATAGCTGATCTTAAAATCGACCGCTTCTTTCTCCAGTTTCATCTGATAATAGTAGATTGAATTATCCTGAAGCCATCCCTTTGGAAGTAAGTCATACGGACTGAG
Organism: Pedobacter steynii; assembly: GCF_001721645.1. Lineage (NCBI taxonomy): Bacteria > Pseudomonadati > Bacteroidota > Sphingobacteriia > Sphingobacteriales > Sphingobacteriaceae > Pedobacter > Pedobacter steynii. The sequence continues at coordinate 3,211,162 of NZ_CP017141.1, forward strand.
GATCTGATCTGTTCCATTGTCAGCTGCCCTATATTCCGAAATAGAGAAATCCCGGTTGAATTGACTCTCGCAATACGCACAATTCTGGAAAAAAATCTGATAAACTTTACCCGACTTTTTCATATAGTAAAAAAGTCCGTTATAATCTTTACGCTGAAAACTGAGCAGGGTATCTCTTCTTTCCGGCATGGCCAATAAAGTGTTTTTGTCAATTTCCAGCTCATTCCCTGAGTTGGAAGGCCGGTCAGTTACGCGCATTTGGATGATCGGGCGGTATTGATAAGAATCATGTTCAAAATAACCCTTTCCTGCATAAATGTTTTCCTGATCATCCTGCCCGAATAAGCCATCGAGTTCTGGTGCATCAATCTTTTTAACGAGTTTTAAAGAGGTATCATAAACCTGTAAGCGGTAATTTTTTGCAGGTTCGTTGATCAGTCTGCTGATCACCACAAGCTTTTTGTGATCTCTTGAACGATACACGCGACAAATGTCCTCCCCATCAGTGCCAAGCTGTTCCAGATGAATGTTGTTTGAAGTGCTGTTGAAATCAGGAAAGTATTTAATGGCTGGATATTTATCTTTTTTCTGATCACTACAGGCAATAAAGAGGAATAGGATTAGAAATAAAGGAGGTATAGATTTGCTGATCATGATGATCCCAAAGTTATTAGATTATTGCAATTTTTGTCTGACCTGAGTTCTTTTATGTAAATTGGAGAAGATGAACAGATTTTATTTCTTTATGATCTTCGTGTTCTTTTGTCTCTGGACTGCCTGTAACAGACCGGGAAATAAAGAGCATTCTAAAACAGAACAAACAGATACTGCTGCTCAGCTAAAAGAAGTTAAATCCCTATTGGTTAGATTCAAAACAGCAATCATAAAGAATGATAAACCGAAGCTTCTGAATATGATTCATTTTCCGATGCAAACACAGATGATGTGGATGAATGATGAGTTGAATGCTAAAGAACCCGACCGGAAAAATGGATTGATCAATAAAGAAGAACTCCTAAAGTATTGTGGAAAGGAGCTTTTTGACAAAGAACAGCAACGTGTACTGGCCTACGAACTGGGAGATGATGTGTCGGTCATTAACCTGCAGACGGACCAGGCCAGCAATTATTATAAAAGCCTGGCTTCACAAACAGATCCAGGAACCTTATTATTCAATTATTACCTGCAATGGGAAAGGCCAGACGGTAAAGGTGACTATTGGTTTGGACTTGTCGTAGGGAAAGTAAAAGGAGAATTTAAACTCCTTAGCTATTACAGTAAATGGCCGGTGAAATACTAATTTAAAAGGGGAGCAGGCAAAAGTTGGGACTCCTGAATTTCTCCTTTAACAATTGAAGTCAGGGCAGAAATCAGTTGATTAACTTTTTTTAAGGTGTCTTCATCGGTAATGTGAAAATCTGAATTCAGTTTTGTCTGAATCCCGGAAATCAATAGTTGTGTATCCACACTGATTTTTGATTCGATAATCAGTAAAGTACCCAATAAGGATTGATGGCCTCTGCTGCCCGCCGTTGAAGCGGTAATTAAAGCAACTGGTTTTTTAGAGAATTCCATTGTGGAAACAGTCCAGTCAATGGCATTCTTTAAAGTTCCCGGAACGCCAACAGCATATTCCGGGGTACAGATTAAAACTGCATCTGCATCCCTGAGCTGTTTTCTAAAACCTGCCACCTTCTCATCTTCTGGAACCTGACCATAATCCAGATCTGGATTAAAGTGTGGCAATTCAGTAAGTCCATCAAAAATACTTACCGAAAAATTTTCAGCAGTTAACAAGGCAATGGCTTTAATCAGATTAATATTTGAAGAGCTTTTTCTTGTACTCCCGGAAATAGCAAGGATATTTATGCTGTCTGTTCTCATTTCTTGATTAACCATTAAGTAGGTTCAAAGATATAAAATCTCTTTCTTTTTTAGGTTTTGATCAACGCGGTTAAAAAACATATATTGCCAGCCAATCATTAATTAATTTGCTGCAATAGTGCCCATTCGCAAGAAAATAGAAAACCCGCGATTTTATTTATAAGATCTAAAATTACACTTTTTGTTATTTTTATATTAGCTTCGTTTCAAACTTTCTAACCAAACTTGTGAACGCTAATCATTTAACTCCGGACGATGGTCTCATCCTGCTCCTTAGGCAAGGTGATGAATTAGCTTTTACAGAAATCTATAATCAATATTGGGATAAATTATATTATATCGCCCATAAACTCTTAAAAGATCCCGATGCTGCTGAAGGAATTGTACAGGATGTATTTTTGGTGCTCTGGAAAAAAAGAGAAGCGTTGAATATCCAGTCGATCCAATCTTATCTTGCTGCAATGACCCGCTATGCGGTGTTCCGATACCTGTCCAGGGAGAAACGTTCCAGACAACAGGAAAATAGGGTGGGTCTATTAACGGCCAATGCTACTTCAGAGATTGAAATAGACCATAAAATCTTGTTGGAAATGATCACCGAGCTGTCTAATAAGCTTCCTGAGAAATGCCGCCTGGTATTTCAATATAATAAACTGCAGGATCAATCTCTTGCAGAGGTTGCTGCACAGCTGAATATCTCGCAGAAAACAGCTGAAGCCCATCTGACTAAAGCGCTTCGCATCATTCGCTCCAATGTAGGAGATGTACTGAGTTTTCTGATCACATTTTATACATTGATCCTGTTCCGCTAAAAAAAAACAGTCTTTATTTCCTGTCTTAGTTCGTTTTGAACAGGGGGGAGGAATTAAAATAAAAAACTTTTGTTTTCGACTAAGGGTATTTTGCCTGCACATGACTCTATAAGAGAAAACAGGGTTATTAAAATTCAAATGGATAGGACCGAACTCAAAAGACTGGCACAAAAATACCTCGAAGGGACAGCTAGTGATGAAGAAAAAGCACTGTTGAACCAATGGTATGATACCACTGAGGAAGGCTGGGTAGAAAATGTCCATACCAAAAAACCGGAAACTGAAGATCAGGTCAGACAGCGGATCTTTGATAACCTGAAAAATAAAGGCTTCCTGAAAACCGAAGAAGTAGACCGTTCGGACGCTCAGGTTTCCTGGAAAAGGTTGATGTTGAGAATTACTGCAGCTGCTGCGGTATTGTCCCTTGTCTTGTTTGGATGGCAATTCAGTAACTCCCGGTTTAGCCTGGCGGAAAAAAAACTGGTCAATGTTCCTGGCAATAAAATCATAGAAATAATTTTACCGGATAGCTCCAAAGTATGGCTCAATGCGGGCTCGGTATTTAAATATCCTAAAAAGTTCAGCGAAGAAAACAGGACTGTAGAGCTGATTGAAGGAAGGGCCTTTTTTGAAGTTAAACATAAGAATAAACACCCTTTTATTGTAAAAACCAATAGCCTGAACGTGGTGGTGCTGGGAACTTCATTCGATGTAAGAGCTTACAAAAAAGAAGGTACCACTAAAGTAAGCGTCGTGACCGGCAAAGTAGGAATCACCATGAAAGGTGCGGTTAAAAAGCCAGCAGTCATGTTGCTTCCTAAAGAGCAGGTGGTACTGAGTAATATCAAAAACCATCTGATTAAAGCAGTTGCCCCTGAGATTGCAGTGAATGCCTGGTGTAACAGTAAACTGGTATTTGAGCAGGAAACGCTAAGAAACGTATTCTCTGTCCTGGAGAAAAAACATCACCTGAAAATCATTACAGAAAACCCTGAACTGCTCGATGAAAGAATCTCTATCACCCTTGGTGATCAGGATTTAGTATCAACAATGGATATCCTAAGCTTTACCAAACATTTTAAATATCAAATGGCCAATGACAACATAATCATTAAATAGATCTTCCTTCTTAGTAGCTAAGAAAGAAAAAACCGGGAACAGAACCTGCCCCCGGAATAAGAATAGCCACTGTATACATGCTTGAGACCCATAGACAGTAGGCTTCAGTTTAAAAAATTAAACCAAAACAAATATGATGAATTTTTACGGCAAAGCATTGCCTATATTCCGAAAATGCATGCGCATTTCTACAATTATTATTGGCATACAAGTGTGTTTTTCCACACTCCTGATGGCAAAACACATCAAGGCCCAGGAAATGAGTTTTAAAGTAGTCAAAGCAAGTGTCAAGCAAGTCTTTAAAAAGATAGAACAACAGGCAAATGTCACTTTCGTCTACGATGAAGAGGTATTGGGAAGCTTACCAAATCTTACCCTTAATTTTAAAAATGAACAACTTTCGGAAGTTTTAAAAAGACTTCGTGAAAAAACAGCTCTGGAATTCCGAATGGTAGGCAACTATATCGGCGTGGCAGAAAATGCAGCAAGTATGCCAAACCTGAGTTTGTCTTCTGCCGCAAACAGCAACCGTATAAAGATTAACGGGGTGGTTAGAGATGCAACGGGACAACCTTTAATCGGTGTAAGTATAAAGGTAAAAGGAACCCAGGCAGGAGCAAGTACCAATACTAACGGACAATTTGTTATCGATGCAAATATCGGCGACGTATTGGTAGTTAGCTATTTGGGTTACATTACCAAGCAAGTAACCATTACCACACCTGCTGCGCTCAATATCTTATTGGATGAAGATTCCAAACTCCTGAGTGAAGTGGTCGTTACTGCACTGGGAATCAAAAAAGAAAGAAAAGCATTGGGATACTCGGTTACAGAAGTGAAAGGTGATGAACTGACACAAGCGAGAGAAAACAATGTGATCAACTCTTTAGTCGGTAAAGTTGCCGGTCTGAATGTCAACTCTATCGCCGGTGGGGTGGGTGCCTCTTCTAACGTCATTATCCGTGGTATTTCAAGTATTTCTCAGACCAATCAGCCTTTGTATGTAGTCAATGGTATTCCGATGGAAAACAGAGGAAACAGTGCTCCTGGTGATCAGTATGATAATGTTCCTGATCTTGGAGATGCGATTGGAAACATTAATCCGGATGATATCGAAACCATTTCTGTACTGAAAGGGGCTGCCGCTTCTGCATTATACGGTTCACGCGGTAAAGCAGGGGTTATTTTAATCACCACAAAAAGTGGAAAGGGAAATTCCATTGAATTCAATTCCAATTATGTGCTGGAAAAGGTAATCGATCAGACCGACTGGCAATATGTTTACGGTAACGGAGCAAATGGCGTAAAACCCGCAGATGCAGCAGGTGCTTTCCAAACTGGTCAGTCGAGCTGGGGAGCCAGATTAGATGGCAGCAGCGTGGTTCAGTTCGATGGCGTATCCCGTCCTTATACCGCACAAAAGAATAATATCGAAAATTTCTTCCGTACAGGAGCAACCGCAACAAATACCCTGGCTTTTAATAAAAGCTTTGATGGGGGTTCAATCCGTTTCTCCGCAAGTGACCTGACCAGTAAGGCGGTTACCCCTGGATCAGGATTAAACAGACAGTCATTTAACCTGAATGGAAATTATAACATCAACAAACACCTGACTGTAGATGCCCGTGCAAATTACATTCTGGAACAGGCTAAAAACAGACCTTTTCTAAGTGACGGTGCAGGTAACTCCAGTTATAATGTGACCTTGCTGCCTACAAGTTTAGATGTCATGACCTTAAAACAAACCACTAAAGCTGATGGTTCCGAGTACGGTTATTCTGCCAATACTTTTGCGACAAACCCATGGTTTGCTGCAAACAAATTTATCAACAATACGAAAAGGGAACGTCTGATCTCTTCCATCAGTCTGCGTTACAATTTTGACAATGGTGCCTTTATCCAGGCCCGTGCCGGACGTGATGCTTATAACGACCGCTATACTTCTGTCGTACCGACAGGAACGGCTTATCGTTTGCTCGGCTCCATGTCTGAAGCAACAACCAAATTCTCTGATATCAATACAGACGTTTTATTTGGTAAGAGCTTTAAGGTCGATGATTTTACCATCACCCCAAACATTGGAGGAAGTTATAGAAGAACGAAATCCGAAATGTTTACGCTTGCAGGAAACGATTTCTCTATTCCATACCAATATGTCATCACCAATGCCAACCTGCAAAATGCGCCGGTTTACAGACCAAGCGAAAGCGAAGTAGCTTCTGTTTACGGAACTTTAGACCTGAGTTATAAAAACTACCTTTATTTGAGTGGATCACTTCGTAATGACTGGTTCTCAACGCTGGCTACACCTGGTAAGAACAATAAACTGAATGTAATTTATCCATCGGTAAATGGTTCATTCGTGTTCTCTGAAATCCTGAAAAAAGACTGGTTGAACTTTGGTAAAATCCGTGCTGGTTTTGCTCAGGTAGGGCAGGCAACAGATCCTTATCAGACACAACTGGCTTATGGCTTTAACAGTGCCGTACTAAACGGAAGGCCTTTGGGATTGATCTCTAACTTTTTTGTTCCAAACGAGAGTCTGGTTGCCTCTGTGGCTTCTGAATTTGAAATTGGTACTGAGATCCGTTTATTGGGCAGCCGCCTGAACTTTGATGTAACCTGGTACAATAAAAAATCAAAAGATGAAATTGTGAGGGCGCCGGCATCAGTAACTTCTGGTTATGGTGGAGCAATCCTGAACATTGGAGAGTTACGGAACAGAGGAGTTGAGGCCCTGATTACCGGTATTCCTGTGCAGACAAAAAATTTCCGCTGGACAACCTCTGTTAACGGTTCCATCAACGACAATAAAGTCATCTCACTTTCTCCTGGACAAACCTCATTACCAGGTGCAACTTCCCGTACGGGTAATGCGTTTACCCAACAGATTGTGGGTTTACCTTTCGGTCAGATTATGGCCTTTGATTATAAACGGGATGCCAATGGCAATATTGAACTGGAATCAAATGGTATTCCTAAACAAGGCTTGTTAAGACCTTACGGATCTGCTTATGCAAAATATGTCGCCGGATGGAACAATGAGTTCTCTTACAAAGGGATCAATTTCTCTTTCATGATCGACAGTAAATTTGGTGGCAAGATTTATTCTGCAACAGAATCTTATGCTTACACTTTGGGCTTACATAAAGGTACTTTGGAAAAACGTGAAGAACTGGGAGCTGCTGCTGCAAATTATTACGGCACAATGGCCGGTAATGTATCCGGAATTTTTGTGCAAAGTGCCGATTTTATTAAGTTCCGTCAGGTGATGCTTGGCTATACTTTCCCTGGTAAAATGTTTAATAATGTCATTAATGGAGCTACACTTAGCTTTGTGGGCCGTAACCTCTTTTACATCAGCAGGAAAACAACAAACATAGATCCTGAATCTGATTATAGCAATAATGCTAAAGGATTGGAATTGGGCGGTGTGCCGGCAAGCAGAACTTACGGATTAAATCTAAGCGTGAAGTTCTAAAAATCAAGGTTACAAGAAGCAAATTTTAAACTCAATTAGATTCCAATGAAACCATCATCTGCATACCGCTTACAAAACTAATCCCTATGCTTATGATCGCTTCATCACCATTAAAAAAAGATTCCAATGAAAAAGAATATATATAAATATAGCATAATGGCAGCGCTCTGCCTGACGGTTGCTACAGGTTGCAGAAAACATTATGAAGAGATCAATACTGATCCTTCTACCTATAACCCGGCAAACTTTAACCCTAACTTTATACTGACCAGTGCACAGTTAAGCTATTCCGGAAGTGTCGATTTTAGTTACGATACCTGGCGTGCAAATTTAATCTACTGTTCCACCATGATGCAGGGATTATCCTCTGTAATTGGTTACTGGGCCGGAGATAAATACATCCTTAACCCTACCTATACTGCTGCTTACTGGGGGTTTTCTTCCAACTCCATTACCAGTGGTGACGGAGCTTATCCGGAGCAGGTAAGGTTAATTGTTGATTTGCTGGCATTCACTAAAGGTAAACAGCAGTACCAGAATCTGCATCAGATCACCAGAATTATGAGGGCACTCATCTTTCAGCGCATTACTGATCTTTATGGTGATGTTCCTTATTCTGAGGCTGGAATCGGCTTCCTTGGAAAAAATTACTTCCCTGTTTATGATAAGCAGAAAGACATCTATACAGATATGCTTAAAGAAGTATCTGAAGCCGTTGCATTATTAGATGTTAACGGTGATAAGCCTGCCGGAGATGCATTCTATAATGGTGACCCCACTAAATGGAAACGTTTCGGAAATAGTCTTATCCTTAGAATGGCAATGCGTCTGAGTAAGGTAGACCCGGCTACTGCTAAGAGTTATGTGGAAAAAGTAAATGGCCATACCATGCTAAGTAATGACGACAATGCTTTTATTCTGGGTTCAGAAAGCGGAAACAGAATTACCATTAACAGAAATAGCCAGATCCTTCTTGGTGGCGGCGGTCAGGAAAATTTCTATACCAGATGGTCAAAAACTTTTATCGACTTCCTTAAAAGCACTAACGATCCTCGTTTAGGTGCTATCGCGGTAACAAATTTGTATGTCAATGAAGACACTAAAGTGCAAAACCCAAATGCAAATGCAAACCCTGCAGCACAAAAAGGTATGCCAAACGGTAAAGACCTGAGTCTGATTGCAGGCCAGGGAATTAAGCTGGATCCCAGCTATACCACTTTTACTGATTATTCTTCTCCGAGTCCGGCATTAATCAGAAAAGACGGGCCAACTTTCGTATTGACCTATGCAGAAACAGAATTATTACTGGCTGATGCTGCACAACGTTTTGGTATTGCGGGAAGTGCTGCCCAACATTACCGTGAAGGACTCATCGCTTCGATCACTTATCTTTCGCAGTATGGTGCTGCGGCAGCAATCACTCCTGCAGTAGCCGCAGCGTATGCTGATGCACATCCTTACAATGCAGCTGATGGTTTAAATATGATCAATACACAGTATTGGGCACTCAACAATACAAAACTTGATTTTTATGAGTCCTGGGCTAACTGGAGAAGAACCGGATTTCCGGTTTTAACACCAGTAGTGTATCCTGGTAATGCGACAAATGGAACCATTCCCCGTCGTTTTCCTTATCCTGTTGTGGAAGCAGGTACAAATACGGTAAATTATAATGCAGCTGTAGCCAGCGTTCCCGGGGGAGATTTATTGACCTCCAGAGTCTGGTGGGATAAAAACTAATTTCTGTACGCTCTCAATTATTAAATCCCTGCCCCGGCGGGGATTTTTCGTTAAAAAGGAAAACGGGAATAAGTCCTCCGACTTACCCCCGTTTAAATTAACGCTCTCAAGGACAAATGTAGAAATAAATCCGACGTTAATGGCGCTGATCTTAAATTATTGAATTAAGATTACAATTTGAGGGCTAGATAGATAGCTTCAAATAAGCTGCTGAAATAACAGTTTCTGCGTTTATGGCCATGATGAGTAACTTTTGTCAAAAACGCTGAACATTTTGACAATTTCATAAAACCTTTTATAGGAAAATCCGGCGTCCTTTGTTTAAACCACAAAACCAAACCTGAATATGAAAACTTTTAAGCTTAGCCTTGCATTGGGTTTGCTGCTTCTTTTACAGTTGTCAGAAATCAATGCGCAAGAGCGCCCGGCCTGGGCAAAAGAAACCAAAGAACAGAAAGAAAAAAGAATGAAATGGTGGACTGACGCCCGTTTTGGGATGTTTATCCATTGGGGATTGTATGCCGTTCCGGCACGCCACGAATGGGTGAAATACTATGAACGTATTCCAGATAAAGAATATGAAAAGTATTTCAACCTTTTTGATCCGGATTTGTATAATCCTAAACAATGGGCAGCAAAGGCTAAAGAAGCAGGAATGAAATATTTTGTCATCACCACTAAACATCATGAAGGGTTTAGCTTATGGGACACCAAATATTCAGACTATAAGGCAACGAAAACACCTGCTGGAAGAGACCTGATTAAGCCAATGGTAGAAGCTTTCAGGGCAGAAGGGATCAAAGTTGGATTCTATTACTCCCTGATCGACTGGCACCATCCTGATTTTGAGATAGACGCCAGTCACCCGCCAACCCCTCAGGGAAAAGATGAACGGGAAGCGGCGAATAAGGGAAGGGATCAGAAAAAATATCAGGCTTATATGAAAAATCAGCTTACAGAGTTGTTAACTCAGTTCGGGCCAATTGATGTTTTGTTCACTGATTTTTCATACGACGGGAAAGGACATAAAGAATGGGATTCAGAGAACCTCCTGAAGCTGATCCGGAAGTTACAACCGAATATCATCGTAAATGACCGTCTGGACCTGAATGATACGGACTGGGGTTGGGATATTAAAACCCCTGAACAGTTTATGCCGAGGGAATGGCTGACGGTTAAAGGAGAAAAAGTTCCATGGGAAACCTGTCAGACTTTTTCCGGGTCGTGGGGATACCACAGAGATGAGAATTCCTGGAAAAGCGTGCCTCAATTAATAGCCATGTTGATTGAAACGGTAAGTAAAGGAGGCAACCTGCTGCTTAATGTCGGACCTACTGCCCGTGGGGAATTCGATGAAAGAGCGAATGAAAGACTGGAAGGAATCGGTGCATGGATGAAGCAGCATAGCCGTTCGATTTATGGTTGTACTCAGGCCCCTGATTCTTTTAAAGTTCCTCAAAATTGTTTCCTGACCTATAATCCGGAGAAAAAAAGAATGTATATCCACCTGATGCAATGGCCGTTCAAATCGCTGCATCTGGAAGGATTCAAAGGGAAATTTAAATATGCTCAACTGTTGAATGACGGCTCAGAAATCAAGTTCTACTCTCCTACAAAAGAGGGGAGTCATACTACCGAGACCACCAAAGACGGGGATGTGATCTTAAACCTCCCTGTGCAGAAACCAAATGTTGAAATTCCTGTTATCGAATTGATTCTGGAATAATCTCTTTGCATTAATTTCTTTAGATATAGCCTTTTTTGCTTTGAAGAAAAGGCTATATTTGGTTTGTGCCAGCCAAATGATGAACCAAATTAACCAAAAAGGATCACTTGCCTTATTCTGTTTTTTTATACTTCAGCTGTTCGTTGGCTGCGAGACAAAGCAACCTGGAGATCAGCCATTAAGTTCCGGCAGTACCGAAAGTGCGGTCAGGGCCAGAATCAATGCCTTAAACAAAAGGGCGAAAAGTCTGAACAGGGATTCTACCAATCTGGCCATCGCCTCAGCCTATGAAGCCTATCTTTTGGCCTACGAAAACAAATACAAAGAACTGGAAGCCGATGCGCTGGTTATCTTATCAGAGGGCTATCTTTATAATGACATTTATGACCTCGCTCTGGAATATTCATTTGATGCGCTGGAAATCTATAAAAATCTGGATAAGCCAGCCAAAATGGGGGCAACCTATACCTTATTGGGCTGGATTTATTATGATGTGGAAAATGCTGAATTTGCTCTGAAATACCATACCATGGCCTATGATTATTACAAGGCGCATCAGGATCCCAACCAGACCGGATTATCACTTAATGCCATCGGATTAATTTATCAGCTTAAAAATGAGTTTGCAAAGGCTGAAGGCTTTTTTAAACAAGCGCTGGTTATTGCCCGGAAGCATAATAAAAGGGCCCTGATTAGCGCAGCTTATAATAACCTGGGCATTTGCAGCAATAACAATAAGAATTATAATCAGGCTCTGGTTTATTTTAACCTGGCACTGCAGTTTTCTACAAAACAATTACTTTCTCTGGCAGAACTGAATAACCAGATGGCCTTTTCCCTGATTAACCTTGGTAGGAATGAGGAGGCGCTGGCTGCTCTAAAAAGGGCGAGGGCTTTTATAGATCAAAGCAGTTCCAATTCAAAAAAAGAAAACCTTTTGGATAACTATAAGGTCTTTTCCCTTTTGTATCAGCGCACCGGTGATTACCGTCAGGCTTACGAAAATATCAACCAGTATAATGCCGTCAGGGAAGAGTTTCTCTCTAAAAATAAAGTAAATGCTTTGCTGACACTCACCTTAAAACGCGAGGCTCAGGAAAAGGAACGACAAATGGAGGCCTTGTCAGTGAAAGAAAGTCTGAAGTCCTTTCAACGAAATGCACTGGCCATCATTGTGGTGCTGTTGATTGTTATTGGGGTACTCCTATACGGTAAACTGAGAAACAGGCAAAGAAAAAAAGCTGAACTGGCCGAAATAAAACAACAGGAAATTGAAAAGAAGCTGGAGCATACTGTTCTGGATAAAAAGGCCCTCAACGAGCGGCTCGATTTTAACCACATTGAACTAAAGAACTACGCGCTATACATTGCTCACCGGAATGACCTGATTGTGAAATTCATCGAAGAGCTGGGAGGCCTTGATAAGAACTCAGCTTCGGAAATTCCCCATCAATTACATAAACTGGTTAATAAGTTTAAGTACGACATTAACCTGGAGAAATACGTAGAAGATTTTAACCTTAAGGTGGAAACCCAATACCAGGATTTTTTCTATAACCTTCAGCAAAAGTTTCCTCACCTGACTCAAAATGAGAGAAGGCTCTGCGCACAGATCAGGCTGAACCTTTCCATTAAAGAGATCGCAACCCTGAACAACATCTCTGTGAAATCTGCAGAAATGGCAAGGTACCGTTTACGTAAGCATTTCGGTTTACAGCAGAACGATAACCTCAATGATTATCTAAAGTCGTTTTAAAGCACTGTTAAGCTTTATTCTAACCTCGTGTAGAGGTCTTGTAGGGGTAAAGGAGCACCATATGTAGGGGTGCCGGATTCGTTTTTCGCATCATCGTAACATTAAGTTTGATTGAATCAATCAACTCAAACCAAATATTATGATTAAAGATTTACGATTGCCAATAAGCAATTTATGGAGCAATAAATTCGCTTGGCTCATGCTCGCTGCCTGCGTCTTCTTCTCCCTGGCCAGTAGCAACGTTTTTGCTCAGGCCAACCCCATAAAAGGGCAGGTGGTTAATGAAATCGATCAGCCTCTTCCGGGCATTACGATCAAAGTAAAAGGGAGCAATAGTGGAACAACATCAGATAGTGAGGGTAAATTCCGGATTTCAGCTTCAGCAAAGGATATCCTGATCTTCTCTGCAGTTGGTCATATTACGCAGGAAATCCCTGTCGTTGCCGGCAAAGATATGCTGGTAAAATTACTGATGGACATGAAAGGGCTGGATGAGGTAGTCGTTATCGGGTATGGTACGCAGCAAAGGAGCAACCTCACAAGTGCGGTAAGCTCTGTAAGTGGAACAAAGCTGGAACAGGTTGCAGCCAGCAATCCTATTAATGCGCTTCAGGGCCGAGTTGCGGGTTTGTCTATCAGCAGCCCCGGAGGTAACCCCGGACAGTCTTCTGATGTGAGGTTAAGAGGAATCGGAACTTTTGGTGCGCACCAGCCGCTTTATATTATTGATGGAACACCTGGTAATCCATATTACCTGAGTAATGGAGACATCGCTTCCATAGAAGTACTTAAAGATGGTGCTGCGGCTTCTATCTACGGCTCAAACAGTGCCAATGGGGTCATTCTCATCACAACAAAAAAAGGAAAGCAGGGAGCACCGGTAATTGATTTCTCTTCCTTTTACAGCAGTGTCAGCCCAACCGAACAGTATAAGTTTCTCGATGCTGAAGGCTATAAAAAATTACACAGCATGATGTATGCAAATGCCGGATCTTCTGCACCGGCGTTACCTGCATATTTGTCTAAAAATACAGGAATAAATACCGATTGGCAGGATTTAATCAACCGTAAGGGGATTTCACAGAACTATAACGTCAACCTGAAAGGGGGAGGTGAATATTTAACTTATTCCTTAAGTGGAGACCTGACTGATGATCGCGGTACTTTCATTGGTTCAGCATTCAATAAGAAATCCCTGAGGGCAAGAAATGATTTTAAAAAAGGCAGGTTAAGTGTAGAAAGCAATATTATTTATTCAGAAACCAGATCTGAAGCTGCGAAGTTCGACCAGAAAGACAGCTATTTCCAATCGCCATTGCTGCCGGTATTCGATGAGAAAGAGAAATACGGTTATGGATTAACAGAAAATGGGTTGCCGAAATTTCAGAATCCTGTGGCTGCAGATCATTTTCTGGATGCCAACTCCAAAACCAATTACCTGGGAGGAAATATCCGCTTTGGATTGGACATCATCAAAGGATTAAAGTACACAGCCAACCTGAACTACATCAATGCACGCACGGATGAATACGCATTCAATCCCCCATATCGTGCCAATGCCAATGACCCGCTGGTTTCTTACACCAGGGTATTTAACCGGAATTCGCTCTATAAAGAGCGTCTGATGGAGCATTTATTGAATTACGACCTGGATATTGACAAACACAGCATTAAATTGCTTGCTGGTTATACCGCTCAGGAAAAAACGAACCGCTTTATCAGCGTTACCGCTGATGGAAAAACCATTGTCCGTACGGTGGTAAATGGAAAGATTGTAGAAACAGAGGTCCCGGGAGGATTTACTAACCCGGACTTTAATACCATTTCGGCTGGTCTTGGAGGAACCTATAATGCCTCGGGATCCAATAATAAATATGTCCGTCTTTCTACACTGGCGAGGTTAAACTATGCTTACGACAATAAATACCTGTTGCAGGTATCGGTAAGGAGAGATGGGTCATCCGTATTTGGTGCAAACAGAAGATATGGCGTTTTCCCTTCGGTATCAGTTGGCTGGAATATTCATAAAGAGTCATTCCTGAATGAGGTCAAATGGCTGAATAACTTAAAACTCCGTGCAAGTTACGGGGAACTTGGAAATGAAGGTGCTTTAGGTTATTATGACCATCAGGCCCTCATCACTACACGAAACAACTGGTCTGGCGGTTATGTACAGGGTTCGGGAGCTACTCCTTGGCCGGGTTCTGCAAGCTATACGCTTCAAAATCTGGACTTACAATGGGAGACCATTAAGTCGAAAAATATTGGTCTTGATTTCGGACTTTTTGATAATAAGTTGTCTGGTGCCATCAATTATTTTAACAACATCACAGACGGTTTGCTGATCACTAAAGAGGTTCCGCCATCGGCAGGAGTGAACAATCCAATCCTCAACGTGGGTAAGATTGCTAATAAAGGGCTGGAACTGGAAAGTAACTATCATTTAAGCCTTAATGAGTGGCAGTTTGACCTTGGCGGTGCCGTTAGTTTATTAAAAAATGAAGTCTTGTCGCTGGCCAATAAAGACCAGATCCTTTATGGTACTGGTCTGAGGTTTGGAACAGATCATATCCCTACACAAACCATGGTTGGCAAGGAAATCGGTGCTTTTTACTTATACGAAGCAGATGGGATTTTTCAATCTGATGCAGAAGCGGCCAATTACAAAAATGGATCCGGTGATGTTTTGCAACCAAATGCAAAAGCAGGAGATATCAGGTTCAGAGATGCGAATGGAGACGGGAGAATTGATGAGAAAGACAAGACTTACCAGGGATCTGGTTTTGCGAAATACGAGTATAGCCTGAATCTTGCAGCCAATTACAAGAACTTCGATCTCTCTCTGTTCTGGCAGGGGGTAGCAGGGAATAAACTTTATAATGGAAACCGCTTTGAGCTGGAAGGAATGGAAGCCGGCAGAAACTTTCTGGCCAGTACCCTCAATGCCTGGACTCCGCAAAATACAGGAACAGCTATGCCAAGGGCGGTACTTGGAGATCCGAATCAAAATGCCCGTGAATCTACACGTTTTCTGGAAAGCGGATCTTATCTGCGTTTAAAGTTGGTTCAGTTAGGATACAGTTTGCCTAAATCTGTTCTTGAACACCTGAAAATCTCCAGACTCAGGGTGTATGTCAGCGGACAAAACCTGGTCACCTTTAGTAAATATACCGGGCTGGATCCGGAAGTGGGCAGCTTTGATGTCCTGAACAATGGTGTCGACCGGATGATGTATCCTCAGAATAAAAGATGGCTGATGGGATTACAGTTGACATTTTAATCACCTTAAAAAAACAAAGAATGAAAACGAATAAACTATATATAGGCTTATTTCTGCTAATGGCAGTAATGGGTTGTAAAAAGAGTGAGCTGGAACAGAGCGTACCGGATCAGCTTACTGTAGATAATTTTTGGATCAATAAAGACCGTGCATTATCAGGATTGTCTGCTGCTTATTCCCAGCTGGAAGGTTTTGTAAGCTGGGACAATTATGTGGAAGCCCGCTCGGTGAGGGAGTTTTACAGAGAGGATTATATTGTTCCGGGAGCTGATGCTTTTAATTATCCATGGTGGACAGAGCATTATAATTTTGAATTTACTTCCGGAAATTATGCCATTGACCTGCTTTGGAGAGAGAACTACCGGGGTATTAATTTTGCCAATCAGGTACTGGAAAATGTAGGCCGGATGAGTGCTGCGGCAATTGATGAGGCCAGTAAAAAACAGATCCTTGCAGAAGCGAAATTCCTGAGGGCATATTATCATTTTAAGGTATTAACTAATTTTAGTAAGGTCATCATAAGGGATAAAGTCCCTACTTCTGAGGCGGATCTTTCCAAAGGATTCTCTGAAAGGGGAGAGGTGTATGCCTTCATTCTAAAAGACCTGCTGGAAGCAGAACCAGACTTACCGTTAAGGTCAGCACGTCCTGCAACAGAACTGGGCCGGATCACAAAAGGAGCGGCTCAGGCTTATCTTGGGAAAATAAACCTTTACCGGGTTAGTGACGACCAGTCGAATGCCGCAGCTCATTATACCGAAGCTGCAAAATGGCTGAATAAAGTCATCTTGTCTAACGAATATCAACTGGACAATAATTTCCTGGGCATGTTTAATGGCACAACAAAGAACAGTACAGAATCGATCTTTGAATTGCAGCAATCCTCGGATGCAAGCAGTGGGGCCGTTTACAGGTCTTATTTAAGTGATTGGGTGGCGGCTTCAGAACTGGGAGGCTATGGAGAAATTTATGGCACCCCGGGACTGTTGACCGAAATGCTGAAAGAAGGTAAAGTGGCGAATGGCAATTACGATGCAAGGGTGTACCAAACCATGTATTTTAATGATGCTTATTTTAATGATCCGGCAACACCAAGGGTTTATGGAAATACCTATAATGCTGTTTTTGGTGCAGGGGCTAAAACCATTGCTTTCCGAAAATGGATTCCTGCAGGCCCGGATCGTATCGGTTTTTCAAATGCAATCAATGTTCCGCTAATGAGGTATGCAGATGTATTACTCATGTATGCAGAAGTCCTGAATGAACAGCAGAAACCAGGAGATGCGGTAACCTGGATTAATAAGGTGCGGGGAAGAGCGGGTTTGCCGGATGTTAACCTGAATAATAAAGCACTGATCTTTGATCAGATTGTCCATGAACGTGTGATGGAGTTTACACTGGAGGGAAGTCGCTTTTACGACCTGAGAAGATGGGGCTTGCTTGCGCAGAAAATGCAGGCAGCAGGCAGAAAGTTTACTGCTGATAAAGCTTTTTATCCTACTCCGCTGAAAGAAACCACCAATAACCCATTAACACCATAAAAAGATCAAAAGCGCTCTAATTATTTAACACGATCGTCATGCAGGAAATTATTCCGGCGTGACGATTCTTTATGTACTTGTTCATGAATCTAATCAAGCCCTATCTTTTTTGTCTGATGCTCTGTCTTGGCTTTGTCCGTACGAACATTGCCCAGGTTCCGGCAGATTGGGAAAATCCTTTAATCCCTTCCCAAAATGCGGTTAAACCCCATGCCTGGTTCATTCCCTATCCTGATCAGCAGGCCATGGACCGGCAATCCAGCCCCTTTCTGAAATCCCTGGATGGACTATGGAAGTTTAAGCTGGTGAAGAACCCCTCAGAAAGATCACATACTTTTTATAAAAATACCACCGAAACCGAGGATTGGGCATCCATTAAGGTGCCCGGCCACTGGCAAACCCAGGGGTATTCAAAGTTTATTTTTACGGATGTTGAATATCCAATTCCTGCCACGCCGCCTTTTGTACCTAAGGAAGACAATCCGGTAGGGCAATACCAAAGGGAATTTATGGTTGAGGAAAACTGGAATGGAAAACAAATTTTCATTCATCTCGGCGCCGTAAATTCTTTTTATTACCTCTGGATCAACGGGCAATATATTGGATTTAGTAAGGATAGTAAAACACCTACTGAATTTGACATTACCAAAGTGGTAAGGAAAGGAAAAAATACGGTTTCCATGCAGGTATTCAGGTTTAGTGATGCGACTTATCTGGAAGGACAGGACATGTGGAAGCTTAGCGGACTGGAAAGAACTGTCTTTCTCATCGCCAGGCCAGCATTTCATTTGTCGGATTTTAAGGTAAAGGCAACACTGGATGAGTCTTATCGAAACGGAAAATTAAACCTGGATCTTGCTTTTAACAGACAGCCTGGCAAATTGGATAAAGGAACGGTAGAATTGAAGGTTTTTGATCCTGAAAAGCCTGAGGTATCGCTCTACAGGACACAGAAAAATATAGCCGTTGCGCTGAATTTTAACACCAGTTTTGCTGAGGTTAAAACCTGGAATGCAGAACATCCGAATTTGTATGTGATGGAAATCAGTCATCGGGATCAACGGGGAAAGCTGCTGGAAGTGATCCGTCATAAACTGGGATTCAGAACAGTAGAGGTAAAAGGAGGATTATTTCTGGTCAACGGGAAGGCGATAAAAATAAAAGGGGTAAACCGTCATGAGCATGATATGCTGAATGGAAAGATCGTGACGGAAGAAGGGATGATCAACGACATCAAGGTGATGAAAGAGCTCAACATCAATGCGGTAAGGGCCAGCCATTACCCCAATACCGAAAGGTGGTATGCGCTATGTGATCAGTATGGCCTTTATGTGGTAGATGAAGCGAATATAGAATGTGATGGAATGAGTTTCACACCATTAAAAACCTTGTCGGACAAGCCAGAGTGGAAAGCGGCTTATCTGGACCGCATTGCAAGGATGTACGAACGGGATAAGAACTTTACCTGCATCATTACCTGGTCACTTGGAAATGAAAGTGGTTTTGGTGAAAACCTGATGGCTGGCTACGATTGGCTGAAAGCCCGGGACGCTTCCCGTCCGGTGCAATATGAGGCCACTAAAGACGAACGTTATTCGGATATTTTCTGCCCCATGTATAAATCGGTCAAGGTAATGGAAAATTATGTGAAAGAATGGAAGCCCCGGCCATTGATTCAATGTGAATATGCCCATATGATGGGCAATAGTGGAGGGAACCTAAAGGACGACTGGGATCTGATTTATAAGTATCCGCAACTACAGGGAGGTTTTATCTGGGACTTCTCCGACCAGACTTTTAGTAAAAAAGACGATAAAGGAAACAAAATATGGGCTTATGGCAGGGATATGGGAACTGTAGGGATAACAAGCGATACCAGTTTTTGTGCGGACGGGTTAGTGGCGGCAGACCGTTCCTGGCATCCCCAGGCTTATGAGCTGCAAAAAGTATATCAGAATGTAAGTTTTGAAGCTGCAGATCTGCAGGCTTATATTTTTAAACTGAGAAACAGGTTTGATTTTACCAATCTGGAAGACTTTACCTTTAAGTGGAATATTAAAGGTGGGGGAACGATTGTGGCCTCCGGAAGTATCGAAAACTTAATTGTGGCACCACAGTCTGTAGAAGAAATTAAATTAAAGGTGCCCTCATTTAACCCAAAACCAGGATTGGAATACCTGATCACCTTTGAGGTGTATACCCGAAAAAGTACGGAATTGTTACCTGCGGATTTCCGGATTGCTACTGAACAGTTTTTACTTCCGATAAAGGCTGTTGGGCTTTCTTCTTCCCCAACGGGTGGGAAACTGAAGATAAAAGAAAGCACTGAAATGCTGCTTGTTGGTACAGATGCACTGAATATTGGGTTTAATAAAAAAACGGGATTGTTAGACAGTTATAAGATCTCGGGAAAAGAACTCATTAAAGCAGCGCTCCTGCCTCACTTCTGGAGGGCCGCAACGGATAACGATATTGGAAATAGCATGCAGATCAGGTCTAAAATCTGGCAGAATGCTTTTGATCAGGCGGTATTGACTTCGTTTGAAAATCAAAAGTTATCAAATGATGGAGCTGTAGTGACGACAGTCCACGACCTTCCTGAGTTAAAACTGACCATTACTACAGCATACCACATCAAAGGGGATGGAAGTATAAATGTGAATTATCAGCTTAAAGCAGGCGACCGTAGTCTGCCTGAGATTCCCAGGATAGGAATGAGGGTGATCCTGAATCCTGAATTTGATCGGGTGACCTGGTTTGGAAGAGGGCCCTTTGACAATTATGCTGACCGGAACTATGCAGCTCATATTGACCTGTACCGGATGTCTGCAGATGCTTTATTTCATCCCTATCCAAGGGCACAGGAAAGTGGCTACCGCACCGGGGTAAGGTGGATGAGCCTGACCAATCAGAATGGAGTCGGGCTTTCCGCTACTGGGGCTCCGGAAATCAGTACAGGAGTTTTACATTTTGATATGAAAAACCTGGATTTTGATAAAAATGCAACCCAAAATATACATGGAGGATCCATGACTAATGAAAACCTGATCTGGTGGAATATTGACGCAAAGCAAACCGGTGTTGGTGGGGATAACAGCTGGGGTGCTGAAGCCCATCCGCAGTATCGGATTCCTGCCCGGAATTATACTTATTCTTTTACCCTTCGTCCTCTTTTTAAGTCCGGCGAAATCAATAATGATAAATGATGATGTCTTTTATGCGCAGCTGTTGCTTATGTGTTTTTGTAATACTGGCCTCAATAAATGAATTCAAGAAAACAGGTTCCGGGCGACTGGATTTTCCGGATGTGCTGAGTATGGGCTTTGAAGTGGTCAATCCCGGAAAAATTGAAACGACTGTATTTGCCGACATGGGGGCATGGCATGCTTATACGCTGCCTGCTTCGGCAAAGGATAATGGTGCCTTCATTGGCCCACTGCTGATGGACCTCAAAGGAGAATGGCTGGGAAATACGATTTCCAGACTCTGGCTTAAAGCGGATGGAAAAGAATTGAATCTTTCGACAGCCAAAACCAAGCTGAAGTATTATCCTGGATTACTCTTACAGGAAATGCTGATCAATGACCTGAAAATAGAATTGCAATTGATTTTCGTTTCAGACCGGTCTGCAATGATCAACACCAGGGTGTACAACCTGTCCGGGAAATCAAAGAAAGTGCAGCTGTCCTGGACGGGGGAGGTTCAGCTGACATCAGCGAACTTTAAAAAAAGGGATAGGGGGATTGATATCGGATTTAATGATAATGAACATCAGTTTATCCAGCAATTCAACAGTCCGCATAAAATGGACATCCGGATCTCAGAAAATAGATATCAGGCCAATCTGGAAGAAGTGATGGTTCAGCCCCAAGCACATTTTGCTATCAGCCAGACACAAAGTTATTACCTGAACGCAAAGGAAAGCCAGGCGGCAGCTGGTAGGGTCTTTAATTTTAATAAAGAATTCAGGGCAAATCAAAGACGCTGGGATAAATACCTGAGCGATTATTTCAATGCTCCAGGATTACAGATTACCAGACCGGAGGAACGCAAACTGGCTGTAAAATCAATCGTTACCCTGATGACCAACTGGAGAAGTAAGTCGAAAGACCTTTTACATGGCGGACTCTTCCCTTCCCTGAACTATCAGGGATTTTATGGCTTTTGGAGTTGGGACAGCTGGAAACAAGCCGTAGGACTGAGCTATTTTAACCCTGCACTGGCGAAAGAAAATATGCTGGCCATGTTTGACTATCAGGATGAACATGGTATGGTTGCGGATTGTATTTATACGGATAAGAAAGAGAACAACTGGAGGGATACCAAGCCGCCACTGGCAGCATGGGCGGTATGGAAAATCTATGAGCAATCCAGAGATATCTCCTTTCTGAAAACCATTTATCCACGACTGGTAAAATACCACAACTGGTGGTACAAAAACCGCGACCACAATCAGAACGGGCTTTGTGAATTTGGGGCTACTGATGGGACTCGTATCGCCGCAGCCTGGGAAAGTGGTATGGACAATGCGGTTAGGTTTGATAAAGCGGTGTTATTGAAAAATAATTCCAGCGCCTGGTCATTGAATCAGGAATCGGTAGACCTGAATGCTTATCTGTATGCAGAGAAGGGATATCTCGCCAAAATTGCCATGGCTATGGGCGATTTTAAAGGGAGCCAGGAATGGAAGACCGGACTTGCTCCTTTAAAACAGAAAATCAACTCTACTTTCTTCCGGGAAGAGAAAGGATTTTATTATGATAAGACCCTGGATGGACAATGGATTGATGTGGACGGACCAGAAGGGTGGCTTCCCATCTGGTGTGGTTTGGCGGATACCAGTCAATTGAATTCTATTCTGAAAATGATGAAAAAAACAAATAAGTTTGATACTCCTGTTCCTCTGGCTACATTGGCTGCTGATCATCCGGGTTTTGATCCCCTGAAAGGATATTGGAGAGGGCCGGTATGGCTGGATCAGTTCTATTTTGGCTATTCCGGCTTATTGAGATATGGCAGAAAAGAGGAAGCAGCCTACTTTTTAGATAAGTTGTTGAAAAATGCAGAAGGACTCCAGGGAAAAGGAGCTATCCATGAGAATTACCACCCGCTTAGCGGAAAAGGCTTAAATGCAAAAAATTTCAGCTGGTCAGCAGCACATTTGTTAATGATATTAAAAGAGAATACACATGATACTTTCTGAGAAAGACCTTAAAGAAACCCTGAATACATTTTATAAGCTTGATGCTGAGGTAAAGAAAATTGCCGGTTATGAAGAACAGAATTTTCTGCTGAATACCAATACGGGATTGAAGTTGATTTGTAAAGTAAATCCTGCCCCCTATGATGAACACTACCTGGACGCACAGCTGAAAGCCCTGCAGTTTTTGTCGGCAACACCATTGGCTGCCAGGGTGCAGTCTGTTGTTGCCAACCTGGAAGGACAGGCGATCACCAAAACTGAAATAAACGGACATCTCTACTGCATCAGGGTATTGTCTTTTCTGGAAGGCACTTTTCTCGCTGAGCTTCCTGTTTTAACGCCTGAACTGTTAACCGACTTAGGGAGTACCCTCGCAAAAATGGACCAGGAACTAAGAACTTTTAACCATCCGGCTGTGTACCGATTTAATGAATGGGATCTGGCCTATGTGCTGGCATCCAAAGAAAACCTTCATTTTATTAAAGATCATGAAAAGAGGCGGATTGCGGCTTACTTCCTGCTTCAGTATGAAATGGAAGTGGTACCATTGATGTACCAGTTGAGAACGGCAGTAGTCCATAATGATGCCCATGACCTGAATGTACTAGCTGATCAGGATAAAGTAACGGGATTTATAGATTTTGGGGATATTGCCAAAACACAACTGATCCATAATATTGCGATTACCCTTACCTATGTCATGTTCCGGCAGGAACAGCCTTTACAGGCAGCTGTAACGGTACTGAAAGCCTACCATCAGGGATACAATTTGACAGAACAGGAGCTTTCTGTTCTTTATTATCTGATTGGGGCAAGGCTTAGTCTGAGTGTAACCCAGTCTGCCAGTAAAAGAGCACAGGGGGATAATGAGCATCATTTTGTATCAGAGAATGATGCCTGGAAGTTGTTATATCAGTTGCTGAAAATCAATCCGGTTCTTGCTCAGAATGAATTTAATCTCGCTTGCGGGTTCCCTAAAGTGAGCCCTGCGAAGGAAGAACTGGATCATCTTTTAAAAATAAGAAAAGAACGCATCGGAGCTAACCTGAGCATCAGCTATAAGAAACCTTTAAAAATCATTAAGGGGGCATTTCAATACCTGTATGATGATCAGGGAGATACTTTTATCGATTGTGTCAATAATGTCAGCCATGTCGGGCATTGCCATCCTGTTGTAGTACGGGCGATGCAGCATCAGGCAGCAAAGTTAAATACGAATACCAGATACCTTCATGATAGCTTACTGGAATATGCAAAGCTCATCACTGACAGCTTACCTGATCCGTTAAGTGTTTGTTATTTTACCAACTCGGGAAGTGAGGCGAACGACCTGGCGATTAGAATTAGCAGGCATTATACCCGGCAAAAAGATGTGATTGTGCTGGATCATGCTTATCATGGAACTTCGACTGTGGCGATGGAGCTGAGCCCTTATAAGTTCGACGGGCCGGGTGGAGGCGGACAACCTTCGCATATTCATAAAGCGATGAATCCCGATTTGTATCGTGGAGCTTACCGTTATGGAGATCCACAGGCCGGGGCAAAGTATGCCCTTGATGTAGAACGTTTAATAACAGCGCTTAAAACATCGGATAAGGGCATTGCAGCATTCATCTGTGAGACGCTGTTAGGTGTAGGCGGACAGATTCCTTTACCTCCGGATTACCTCAAAGAAGTATACCGGCATGTGAGAGCTGCGGGTGGACTTTGTATTGCGGATGAAGTGCAGGTTGGCTTTGGACGGATCGGTGATCATTTCTGGGGATTTGAACTTCAGAACGTTGTTCCGGACATCGTGGTATTGGGTAAACCGATCGGAAACGGGCATCCTATGGCTGCGGTAGTAGTTACTGCTGAAATTGCAGCTTCTTTTAACAATGGAATGGAATATTTCAATACTTTTGGGGGGAATCCGGTGTCTATGGAAACCGGAATTGCAGTGATGAAGGTGATTCGGGAAGAGGAGCTGCAGCAGCAGGCCCTGGAAACTGGAAACCACCTGATGGTGGGCCTGACCAAGCTGATGGACAATCACCCACTGATCGGAGAGGTCAGAGGACATGGCCTTTTTGTTGGGGTAGAGTTGGTCAGAGACCTTCTTACGCTGGAACCTGCTGTTCCTGAGATAGACCTGATTGTGGAAGAGATGAGGAACCGTGGATTTTTATTGAGCACAGACGGGCCTTTACATAATGTGATAAAAATCAAACCACCCTTGGTATTTTCCAAAGAGAATGCGGATGATTTAGTGGCCCATCTGGATGAGGTATTGTATAAAATTAAATAAATAATGGAGCATAAAACGCTGATTGAAGTATTAAACGGATTATTGACCAGATATAAAGAACGTGTACCTGATGTGGCAGGAATCATTGATGCGATGATTGCTGAAGGGGTCATCAACAATTTTGAGGAAATCGAAAATGACCATGTTGCCTTCCGGACCTTAGGTGTCCCTCATCTGGGGATTGCCTCTCTGGAAAAAATTTTCCTGGCTTATGGTTATGAGAAAAAAAGCCCTTATCATTTTTCAGAAAAGAAACTGGATGCGTATTGGTATGCACCCCCGTCCCCTGAATTCCCGCGTATTTTTATCAGTGAGCTGATCGTTACGGCGCTTTCTGAGCGGGCACAGCGCCTGATTCATAAATATACCGATGTGATAACAGCGGATCCTGTAGATGCGCTGGACCTGAATAATGGCGCTGCGGTAGACCGGTTTCTGCATAGCCCACTTTGGGAAACACCAACAGTAGAGGATTATACGGAACTGATGGCAGAGAGTGAATATGCAGCATGGACGATCTATAACCGCTATTACCTGAACCATTTTACCATCAGCATTCATAACCTGAAGGAAGGCTATAACAACCTGGAGGCATTTGACCGGTTCCTGTTAAAGCATGGATTTAAACTGAATGATGCAGGTGGAGAGATCAAAACCAGCAGCGATGGGGCATTGTTGCAAAGTTCTACAGTGGCAGAGCTGGTGGAAGCCACTTTTGCAGAAGGCAAAAGGAAAGTCATCGCGGGTTCTTATGTGGAGTTTGCAGAAAGAAAGGTATTGCCTGAATTTGCAGGAATTCCGGCAGCAGAACTTAACAATACACATAGAAGAGAAGGCTTTGAAGCGGGAAATGCAGATAAAATTTTTGAAAGCACTTTCCTCTCGCAAACCAGTAAGAAATAGGGATTTACATTTTTTTAGGCAATTGATTTGGAATAAATCTAAATAATAACAACCTTTGCAATATCAACAAGGTTTAATCAATGCAAAACACAACTATAGCATCTCCAATACATTTTGAAGAAGTATTTAGTACCGGAAAAGGTTCCATCTATCAGTCAGACAGTGAAAACTGCTGGTATATAGATTTTGCCGGAAAGCTGGCCCGTTTTGATTACCGTAATCTTTTAAAATTAAAGAAAGCGGTA
This sequence comes from Pedobacter steynii, assembly GCF_001721645.1. NCBI lineage: Bacteria > Pseudomonadati > Bacteroidota > Sphingobacteriia > Sphingobacteriales > Sphingobacteriaceae > Pedobacter > Pedobacter steynii. The sequence continues at coordinate 3,237,139 of NZ_CP017141.1, forward strand.
TACAACATTGATATCGAAAACATCCTGTTGACGAGTGATAAATCCGCTGATGTGGAAATTATCTTCATCTGTGCCTGCGATCACTGTTATGTTTTATCTTTACTCCAGATCATTGCCCTGAAAGAATTGTTACAGGGAACCTTTGTCATGCTGGATCTGAACCACATTATTCAGGATCGGCTGTTCCGCTTAGTCGTTTGATCTAATTAGACTTAGAATCTTTCCGAATTGCCTTTAAATGCAATATTGTTGATTTATACCCTTATTTTTGTCTTAGTAATTAGGAATTAAATCAACAATAATATGAAAGATATCATTCGCGTAAAAAGCTTACTCTCCACAGATGTTGAGACGCTTTTAAACCAACAGATTAAAAAAGAAGCCCTATCTTCCTCAATCTATCTTTCCATGGCATCATGGTGCGGTCGCAACGGATACGATTTCTCCTCTGATTACTTCTTTAAGCAAGCTGAAGAAGAAAGAGTTCATCAGTTAAAATTTTATAAATATGTTCTTGATATGGGTGGAATGGCTATTTCGCCGGAAGTAACCAATATCAAGCTTGAATATAACTCTTTCCGTGAGGTGTTTGAAGAAGCATTAGATCAGGAGATCAGTGTTACCCAGTCGATTAAAAACATCGCTGCACGTTGCCATAAAGAACAGGATTATGTAACTCTTGAGTTCTTAAACTGGTTCTTCAAAGAACAACGTGAGGAAGAATACAAAGCCAGACGTGCGCTGGAACTATTCGACGTAATCGGAGAAGAAGGAACAGGAAGATGGCAGATCGATAAAAATGTAGGCCAGATCGTTTACAACGAGGGTTAATCCGCTGATTTAAACCCATAACGCTTTTTTATTATAGCACATATTGATGTAAAACCATCAGTATGTGCTATTTTTGTTTTCTGAATAATTGTAGCGATGTCAAAGAAGGGAAAAGATAAAAAAAAATCAAAGCAGGAGAAAAAGGATAGGAAGAAAAAGAACTGCTGTGAGAAGTTCCTGAGAGGAAAACGTTGTAAAAATTGTCCGTTTGGCTAGTTTACAGGCATTGAACCAGCCTCAATATACTGAGAGGGGGTTTGTCCAAACTGCTTCTTAAACTCCCTGCTGAAATACTTACGATCTGAAAATCCAACCATATAACCCACCTCATATACCGTATAATGCCTTTGTAGGAGGAGTTGGGCCGCTTTTTTTAGCCGGATAGACTTGGAAAAATCATTTACTGAAAGGTCTGTCAATGCTTTTAGCTTTTTATACAATACGGATTGACTCATTCCGATCTTCTCTGCCAGAAGGTCCACCCCAAAATTTTCCTCTTCCATATGCTCCTCTATAATTCCGATCAATCTGGAAAGAAATTGTTCATTGACGGGATTAACCATCACCTGATTTGGTTCCAGGATCAGTTCCCTGCTGTACTTCTTCCGCATCTTTTCTCTTGCCTCCAGCAGGTTGTTTACCTGAAGCTGCAGTATTCTGGTGCTGAAAGGTTTGATCAGGTAAATATCAGCCCCCTGACTTAATCCGCTGATCTGATCGGTTTGATCGCTCTTAGCAGTTAAAAGCAGGACGGGGATATGACTAGTCCGCTCGTCGGATTTTAATTGATTACAGAGCGTAAAACCGTCCATTTCCGGCATCATTACATCACTGATGATCAGGTCTGGAATTTCTATAGTTGCGATATTCCATCCTTCCAATCCATTTTCCGCAACAAGAACCACATAATCGGGTTCCAGTGTGCTGCTGATCAATGCACGGAGTTCCCAATTGTCTTCGACAATCAGGACGGTAGGTCTTTTGATTTCTTTTGATTTCGGGCCGGGGTTTTCCTGGTGTTCTGGTATCTGCCTGGCAGGGTCCTCTGTCGGCGTCGGGGAGGGCTGGCTTTGTATCGGAGCGGATAGTTGTTGTGCTGCAAAATGAGCGTTTCCACGCAATAGTTGTAGCTCAAAGCGGGTAAAGCCTGCTTCTGCCTCACTGGCAGGTTTGCTGCTTACTTTAATATTTCCTTTATGCAGTTCTATAATATTTTTGGCCAATGCCAGTCCGATTCCATAACCTGTATTCTGGATGCTATGGTCATCTACCTGGAAATAGTTAACAAACAACTGCTCCAGATACTGTGGTGCAATTCCTCTTCCCGTGTCACTAATGCTGATCAGCACCCGGTTTTGTTCCGTCTGGATATTTATCCTGATATGCCCTTGATCAGGAGTAAACTTAAAAGCGTTGGAAAGCAGATTGAAAAATACCTTTTCCAGTTGCTCTTTGTCAAAATACAGCATCAGTGGCTCCTGATCATAATTGAAAGAGAAATGAATATTCTTTTTTCCGGATAAATCTTCGAAAGCCGCATATATGTCCTTCAGGAATAGAATCAGATCATAAGCAGCCACGCGTAACTTCAGATTTTTGGTATCTGCCTTCCTGAAATCCATCAGTTCACTAACCAGCTTTAACAACCTGTCTGCATTATTCTTTACACTCGTTAACTGCTGTCCGATCAGGTTGTCCGATTGCCTGCCTTCCAGTAACTTTTCTACAGGTGCCATGATGAGCGTCAGGTGGGTTCTGATTTCATGGGAGATATTGGTGAAAAAATTTAATTTGATCTGGTGCAGTTCTTCATCTTTTAATAACAAACCCCGCAGGTAGAAAAATCGGGTAATGAAAAATAGAATAAGTCCCAGCAAAGCCGCATAAAAGATATAAGCCCACCAGGTTTTCCATATGGGAGGAAGAATCTCTATCTGCATGCTGGCAGTTTCACTCCAGATCCCATCATTATTAGCCCCTTTTACCAATAGGGTATAGGTTCCCGAAGGAAGGTTGGTATAGGTGGCGACGGGGCTGCGGCTTTCTATCCATTCCTCATTTATGCCTTCCAGTTTATAAGCATATTTGTTTTTATTGGATTTAATATAGTTGAGCAAAGCAAATTCAATGGCGAAAACATTTTGGCCATAATGAAAAACCAGCTTTTCTGTAAACCCGATATCTTCTTTCAACAGGCCATCTGCAGCATGGATGCTGACCGGATTATTGAACAGCTTTAATCCGGTAAAGGCAATGCTGGCCTGCTCCTCATTTTTCTCAATCTGATCAGGAAAAAAATGGGTGAGCCCATTGTATCCTCCAAAATACATTTCTCCGGCCTTTGTTTTAAAGAACGAATTGTAATTAAACTCGTCTCCTGCCAGCCCATCACTGGTGGTATAAGTACGGAAAGTCTGATTTTTTGGATTAAACCTTGATAATCCATTTGAGGTACTGATCCAGAGTTGTTGTTTCCCATCCTCCAGAATGCCTACTACATTGTTATGGCTCAGGCCATCTTTAGTGGTATAGGTCTTGCTGAAAATTTTCCTGGATATTTCATATTTACTGAGTCCGCCGTAATACAGGCCAATCCATATATTACCTGCTTTATCTTCCTGAATACAGTTGATAAAATTGGCATTGTTGTTTACACTGTTGCTTCCTCTTGGTAATTTAAATGACTGCAGGCTTTGACGGTTGGCATCAAGCAGGTATAAACCCGTTGTTGCGGCGATCCAGATGTTCTTTCTGGAATCTTCAAACAGGAATTTAACGTTGTGGTCTCTGATCTTGCGGATGGCAGGGATTTCGGGATAGGGGCTGAGGCTTGTCTTGCTCTTATTGAAAATCCGGATTCCGGTCTGGCTACCAATCCAGAGGGCTCCACGATCATCCTCCAGAAGAGCGACGATCTCCGAACGCGAGGTTTTAATCTCCTTACCCGTAACCAGAAAACGTTTGAAGCTATGACTGGCCGGATCAAAGAGATTGAGCCCTCCACCATGTGTGCCTACCCAGATATCACCGGTCCGGTCCTTGTAAATGACCTTCACTAAATCCGAACCCAAACTGGAGAAGTCGGCAGCTTTTACTTTATAGGAGCTGAACTGGCGGCGCTGCTGATCAAAATAATTCAGCCCTCCGCCCTCGGTCCCTATCCAAAGGTTTTCATTTTGGTCTGCAATGATAGAGCTGATGACATTATGACTGATCCCGGTCTGCTTTTCATTGTATTGAAAGGTCTTAAAATTAGTTGCGTGTGCATAGGCCACATTAATTCCTCCATAGTAAGTTCCAATCCATAGTGATCCGCTGTGGTCTTCATAAAGACTATAAATAGAGTTCTGGTTTAAACTCTGGTTAACAGCGGTACGGTGCTGATAGGTCTGGAATGTTTTTTTTGCCGGATCAAATAAGCTAAGTCCTTCCTGTGTGCCGATGCAGAGTTGCCCCTTTTTATTCCGGATGATCTTCCGAACGGCATTGTGCACTAGGCTGTTTTTTACTCCTTCCTGATGAAGATATCTGGAGAAAGTATTTGTAGTCGTATGAAAGAGGTTGATCCCTCCGTTTTCCGTGCCTATCCAAAGGTTGTGTTCCAGATCTTCGGTAATAGCAGTCACTGAATTGTCGCTCAGACTTTCAGGCTGCCCGGCAGCGTGTGTAAAAAATTGTAAAATTTTTAACTTGTTATTGCTGAAACGAAGACGTCCCAAACCATTGTTGGTTCCAATCCAGAAGTCCCCTTTGGAGTCTTCATATAAGCTCTGGACTTCTGAACCGGCAATTTTTTTGTCAAGGCCTAGTTGCCTGGCCGGACTGAACTTTTTTGTCTTTCGGTCAGATAACAGATAAAGCCCGTTTTTTGCCGCTACCCATAGGTTTCCTTTACGGTCTTCATATATGGAGATGATGGGTGTGTTTGATTTATTGATCAGCCCCTCCCTCAGGTATATCCGTTCAAAGCTGTTCTTCTTCGGATCAAACCGGTTCAATCCATTTGATGTCCCTACCCAAAGTTCTTTTTTAGAATCGCTGAATAAAGCATTGATGTAGTCGTCTGAAAGGGTGTTGGTATCTGCTGTCGTGCTTTTATATAACCTGAACCGGTTGCCATCGTATCTGTTGAGACCATATCTGGATCCGAACCACATAAATCCCTGGCTGTCCTGAGCAATGGCGAATATGGAATTCTGAGACAAGCCATTTTTAGTCATCAGCTGATTGAAGCTGAGTTCCTGTCCCTTTACGGGCAATTGTACGAGGACAATTGAGATTAAAAAAAATAGCCGTTTTAACATACCCCTATAATAATTGATCAGAATTAATCCCCCAAAAATTCTGTCTTGTTAAAATTACAATTTCAGCGGTGATTAAATCCTTAAATATTGAATATTCTCGTCAATTAATGATTAAACGCGATAATACCCCTATTTACAATCAAATTTCACCCCTGATTCCAACAGATTGAGCTCAACTTTACAATTGACCAAATCATGATTTGTCGCCCAGGACAAAATAAACTTAAACCAAATCGTATGAATAAACTTTACTACAGTATTCTTTATGATCCTTTCGTGATCAACAACCATCCATTGCAATCTTCCTGCTAACAGGTTTTGCAAAGAAACTAATCTTAACCAAATACAAACTTGTTTTATGAGAAAAATATTAACCATTATTGCTGTGGTGATTTGCTTTCTGCCAGGCATGCTTAGTGCCCAGACAAAAGTGATTACCGGAACGGTCAAAGAAAAAGAAGGTGCCCTGCCAGGCGCAGGCATTACAGAGAAGGGAATGCCCTCAAATGCGACGCTAACCGACGCAAACGGAAATTTCAAAATTACTTTAAAGGGCAGCAGTCAGGTCCTGATCATTAGAAATATAGGTTATCAAACCCAGGAAGTAAATGTTGCGGGCAATAGCAACGTAAATATTACTCTGGAAGTAGATTCAAAAGGGCTGGATGAAGTAGTCGTAGTTGGATACGGTACGCAGAAAAAGGTAAACCTGACCGGATCTGTGGCTTCTATCAGTGCTAAAGAATTGAATGCAAGACCCATTACAAACGTGTCTTCTGCTTTAGCCGGACTTGCGCCAGGCGTATCGGTACAGCAAGGAAGCGGTAAACCAGGATCAGACGGCGCAACCATTCGGATCAGGGGAACAGGAACGCTTAACAACAACAATCCTCTTGTTGTAATTGATGGTATTGTCGGAACGATGGATGCTGTAAACCCCAACGATATTGAGAACATCTCGGTACTAAAGGACGCGGCTGCAGGAGCAATTTATGGCTCGTTATCTGCGAATGGGGTAATCCTGATCACCACTAAAAAGGGTACCGCAGGACGAAATAATGTAACTTATTCAGGGTTGATCTCTTTTGCCAGACCAAGCAGACTGCCTGAATTTATATCCGATTACGCCAGGTTTATGCGTTTAACCAATGAGAGTAACCGTAACATGGGAGTCTCAGAAGTGTATGCTGCCGGAACGATCGAAAAATGGGATGAAGCCAATAAAAACCCTAATGGTATTAGTGCAAGCGGCGTTCCTAATTATGTAGCTTATCCGAATACGGATTGGGCGGAATGGGTTTTTGGTAAAAATCAATTGGTGCAGAATCATAACATAGCGGTAACAGGTGGTACTGACAAAGTAACTTATAACCTTTCTGCTGGTTATCTGGACAATGCGGGGATCATGAAGAATACCGGTTTACAGAAATATCAGATTCGTGCAAATGTGGAATCCAAGATCAATAAGGTGCTGACTTTAGGAACACAAACTTTCATCTCTACTCAGTCTGTCGGAAAAGCAAATACAGCGAATGCCTTTAACTTTATGTGGCAGACCAATCCAGGTATTTACCCTTTTTACGAGGGAAGATATGGTTTCGCACCGGCAATAGAAGAACCTGTAACCAATAACAACATCCTGACCTATCTGAATGGAACGGGAGGAAAGGATAAAGAAACAAGGATCAATTCTACGCTATATGCAATTTTTAATCTTTATAAGGGATTAACACTGGAAACAAAGGTCAATTACCAGGATCGGTATCGTGAATTGAGTAGTTTTGCAATGCCTATAGAGAAATGGGACTTTTCTACCAATACTTTAAAGGTGCCTTTATCGCCGGGTGCTGATCTGAGTACAAGTTATGAATTCAATAAAAACTATACCCTGACATTTGATAATGTGCTTCGTTACCAAACTTCCATTGGGAATCATGATTTAAGCGCGATGGTGGGGTACAATCAGTTTTATTACAATTTTTATGACGTAAGGACTTCTAAAAAAGGACTTATTGATTATGGTAATACGACTTTAAGTTCTGCAACAGATATCTCCAATACTTCCGGCGGGCAAGAGTACGACCGCAGCATGCGCTCCTGGTTTGGGCGTGTGAACTACGCATATAAATCAAAATACCTGCTTGAAGCTGTTTTGCGTTATGATGGATCCTCTAAATTTGCAAGCGAAAACAGATTTGGCGTTTTTCCCTCTTTTTCTGCAGGATGGAGAATCTCTGAAGAAGGCTTCATGAAAGGAATTGCAGATAAAATTCAAAACCTCAAACTACGTGCTTCATGGGGTAAAGTTGGAAATAATATCATGAGTGTGGATGATGACAGAGGCAATTATGACTATCTGGCCAGCTATGACAAAGTCAATTATTCTTATAACAATGCTTCTAATACGGGGCTTGCAGTTACCAAATTTGGAAATAATACCTTACAATGGGAGTCAACGGCAGTAGCCAATCTTGGCTTGGACCTGACCACTTTTGGCGGTAGAATGAACCTGGAGGTAGATGTATATCAGAAAAAAACAGACAATATCTTAACTACTCCTCCTATTTATCTTACTGCAGGTACGGCCAGTGCGCCAACACAAAATACGGCATCCATGAGCAATAAAGGGATAGAGTTTACTTTGGGATGGAAAGATAAAGTCGGAGAGGTGGAGTATTCTGTGGTCGGTAATTTTGCTTATAACTTTAACCGTGTGACCAAATACAGAGGGAAATTATCTGAAGGATATACCACCGATGCAAATGGAAACCGGGTCTATAGTTCGAATATCGGACAGGTGGGCTCAGGCGACAATACCCGTATTCTGGAAGATCATACCATTAATGAATTGTATCTGCTACAGGTATATAAAGGAAACGGATCTTACCAGAACACTGATGGAAGTGTAAATATCAATGGTGGACCCCAGGACGGAATGATCAGAACTACACAAGATCTGGATTGGGTAAGATCAATGATTGCAGCAGGGTATAAGTTTGGGCCGGTAAGTACAGTAGGAAAAGGACAACTTTATTATGGAGACCTGATCTATGCCGATTCAAACGCTGATGGTACTTATGGAAATAACTTTGATAAACAGTTTACCAATGCATCCAGCATACCGAAATATACAATGGGTCTGAATTTTGGCGCAGCGTGGAAAGGTTTTGATTTCTCTATGCTTTGGGCAGCCAGCACTGGAATGAAGTATTTATACAATCAATCGGGGATCAACAGTACCAGAACCAATCTTGGTAATGCTATCGGTACGAGAATCGCGGATGACCATTATTATTATAATGAGGCGAATCCAAATGACCCTGCCAATAACCTGACTGCAAGTTTACCTAGACTTAAATGGGGTTCGTCTGATAATCAAACCAATATTCCAAGTAATTTCTGGCTTTACAATGCTTCTTATTTAAAGCTTAAAAATGTTCAGCTGGGTTATTCATTCTCCGATGGTCTGATCAAAAGGATTGGATTAAGCAGATTGAGGGTATTTCTGACAGGAGAGAATTTGTTAATGATCACCAAGTATCCAGGGCTTGATCCTGAGGTTGGAGCTAATCTTTCTTATCCTACAATGAAACAATTTGCTACAGGTCTAACTGCAACTTTTTAAACGAAACAACAATGAAACAGAATATATTTAACTCAAAAAAAATCATGCTGTTGCTAATTGCAGGATTGAGCATCAGTAGCTGTAAAAAAAGTTTATTAGATACTGATCCGTATAGTTCAGTTAGTTCTGCAACGATGTGGACGACAGATAACCTGACCGATCTTGGTGTGACTGGTGTTTATCAGACATTGCGATTAGGGATTCAAAATAGTGGCGCCTCAGAGAGAGAGTTGTACCAGATGGATGGACTTGGCTTTACTTCGATGACACGTGGGGGCAATGACCTCATGACGGGAACTGCAACGCCTTCCAGTGGAAGGTTCAGTAATACCTGGAAAGAGTTGTATGAAGGAGTTCAGCGGGCAAATGATGCGATTGAAAATATTGCCTTAAAGTCACCGTCCACTCCGGAAAAAAAAGCAAGATACATTGCCGAATGTAAGTTTCTGCGGGCGTATTTTTACTTTAGATTGAATCAGCTGTTTAAAGGAGTTCCCGTGTACCTTAAGCCTTTGCCAATCACAGAAATGACCAATGGCCGGGAATCAGAAACGAAGGTCTGGGAAGTCATCATTAACGACCTGAATGACGCGATTAACGAACCTAACCTACCACAGAAGTATTCAAAAGGAGCTAGTCAATACGGACATGCAACGAAAGGTGCTGCTTATGCGTTGCGCGGAAAGGTCTATCTATACCAGAAAAAATGGGCAGAAGCTGCTGCTGATTTCAGTAAAGTGAAAGAAGCCGGATATGTTCTTTTTCAAGGAGGCTATAAGGCGCTGTTTAAAGAAGCCAATGAGCAGTCTGATGAAATGATCTTCTCTTTACAGAACATTGCCGTAGACGGATATGGATCGACCACACAGTGGTATCTGGGCTCCAGATCTTCTTTAGGCTCTGCCTGGAATAGTTATTACGTATCTCCTTCTCTTGTGGATCTGTATGAAAATGTGGATGGAAGTAAGTTTAACTGGGACGATATTATCCCTGGTTATAACACAATGCCGGCTAATAAACGGGAGGTTTTCTTTCTGAGAAATAACCTGAGCCCGACAGAAATTACCACTTTTACCAATAAAGGCCTGGATATGTCACTGTATTTACCAACAGGTAATGAAGAACGCATTAAAGCGGCTTATGCCAATAGGGACTCCCGACTAAATGCTACAGTGATTGTACCTTATGGAACTTACCTCGGTCGCCCGCAGTTTGGAGCAGATCAAACCTATACCATGCGCTGGCCGGCAAATAATGAACAGCCTCCGATATTAGATTTGTTCAGTGATTCCAGAAATCAGCTTTTCTACCTGTACCGTAAATTTGTTTATGAAGGTTCTACAGAATTGATCAATCGTCAGTATGGAGCAATTGACCTGCCAATCATCAGATATGCGGATGTTTTGCTAATGTGGGCGGAAGCACTCAATGAACTGCAACAAACTGGAGAAGCGATCAATAAAGTGAATGAGGTAAGGGCAAGAGCGGGCGTTGCTGCATTGAACTCTTCGGTAGCAACAACAGTAGCCGGGCCGGTTGATTTGAGAGACCGTATCCGCAATGAAAGAAGGGTAGAGCTGGCCTGCGAAGGTGTGAACTATTTTGATGAATTACGCTGGGGAACTTTAAAGGAAAAGGTGTTTACGACAACCGGAGGTGTGAATCAGGTATGGGGTGGAATTACTGTTCCTTATGTCTGGAAAGGTGATTATGTCACCACATGGCCAATTCCTCAGGTTGAAATCGAAATGAACCCGAATTTGAAACAAAACCTGGGATGGCAATAGTAAATTAGTCCTACGAATTCGCTTTAGTACGCTAAAGCGAATTCTTTATATTAAATTTTAGCATACACAAATTGAAAAAACAACTGGTTTTAGCTGCCTTATTTTTTCTTGCCTCATCTGGAATGTTCAATGAACTTTATGGACAGGGGAAAAAGTCAGGAGTAGTCAATCGTTATTACGTTGACAGCGAAAAAGGAAATGATAATGGTACCGGGAAATCAGAAAAAGATGCCTGGAGATCATTAGTAAAAGTTAACGCACAAACATTTCGGCCCGGCGACAAGATTTCGTTTAGAAGAGGTGGGCAATGGGAGGGGCAGCTCTTACCACAGGGTTCCGGAACAAAAGCGCAACCTATTATTTTTACGGCTTATGGAAAAGGAGCTTTGCCGGTTATTGCGGCAAAAGGAAAGTTCAAAGATGCTGTGCTCCTGAAGAACAATAGTAATCTTGTACTGGAATACTTTGATATTTCGAATCAGGATTCCTTGATTAAGGAACAAAAAACAGGTCCGGCGGGAGTTCGTATCCTTGCAGAAAATATCGGTACCATCTCCAACATCCGCTTGTCGGATTTGTACATCCATGACATTAACGGCGACAATAAGAAAGGAAGTAATGAAGGCAACGGAATCTATTGGGATTGCCAGGGACCCAAACCAAGCAATATTGAAAACCTGCTGATTGAAAATTGTAAGCTGCTGCGGATAGATCGGAATGGCATCCGCGGTAATGGAACTTTTGGTTTCAGAACCAACTGGTTCCCCAACAGAAACCTGACCATAAGAGGCTGTACACTGGAGGATATCGGTGGAGATGGGATTGTGGTTAAAGCCTTTGATGGTTCGTTGGTTGAACACAATAAATTGTTCTACATCAGAACCAGGGCTAAAGACAATGCTGTTGGAATATGGCCGCATAGCAGCGATAACACATTGATCCAGTTCAATGAGGTGGCATACACGAAAAACCAGGATTGGTCAAACGATGGTCAGTCTTTCGATATTGACGGGAACTGTACCAATACCATTATCCAAAACAATTACAGTCATGATAATGAGGGCGGATTTATGTTGGTGATTTCAGACGCCATCAATGAAAAAAGTAAAATGACTACCGGAAGCATCATCAGAAATAACCTAAGTATTAATGATGGAAATAAACGTAAACGTCTTTTCAATTTTGCCCTGGTTACGGACGCTACTCATATCAGCGGCAATCATTTTTACAACCTGTCTGCTGATACAGTAAAGATGGAATTGATAGATATTGAGCATGGCGTTCCGAAAAACGTAGTTTTTGAAAATAACACTTTTCATTACGCCGGAGCTTCAGTGGGTGTTTTTAGTAAATCTGCTCAACAGTATGATGCATTAAAATGGATTGGCAATACTTTCAAAGGCAATATTCAGGGTAAAGAGCAGCTGTTAAATGTAACGGAGGAGAAGAAGCTTCCTGAGGAAAGAGGGAATAATTTTCCATGGAATTTTTTGAAAGAAATAGAAAAGAAAATAAAAAACTAAGTATAATGCATTTTAAAAAAAATATCATTGCCACTATTATTTTCCTTTTATTTCAACTGGCTGATAGTACAGCAAAACCACTTAATCATACGTCAGAAGGCAGGGAAACCATTCCGTTTAATCAGAACTGGCAATTTTATTTTGCATATAACTTTGAACAAGGCATAAAAAAAGAAACCGTTAACCTGCCTCATACCTGGAATGCAATGGAGGTGCTGAAGGGGGTTCCTGATTATAACCGGACTTCAGCTATTTATGAGAATAAACTCCATGTGCTCCCGGAATGGGCGGGTAAACGGCTGTTCCTATATTTTGAAGGTGCAAATAGTGTGGCAACAGTATTTGTCAACAATAAATCTGTAGGTACGCACAAAGGCGGATATACGGGTTTTGCTATGGAAATCACCCGCTATGTTAAACCCGGAGAAAACGCGGTCATGGTGCAGGTGAGTAATGCTTACCGCATGGACGTACTTCCTTTACATGGTGATTTCAACATCTATGGGGGGATTCACCGTCCGGTTTCTCTAATCCTCACGGATAAAAACTGCATCAGTCCACTTGATTATGGTTCATCGGGTGTTTACCTGAAGCAGAAGCAGGTATCTGAAGCTTCCGCAGAAATTGAGGTTTTAACGAAATTATCTTTATCAGACAATAAAGACCTGAGCCTGAGAAGTACACTTTTAAACGGTAGTAAAAAGGTGGTTACCTCCCTAACCAGTAATATAGGAGCAGAAAACAATCAGGAATTAAAGCAATCCATAAAGTTGGAGAAACCACATTTGTGGAATGGTAAAGCGGATCCTTATTTATACGAGCTAAAGGTGGAGCTCCTTCAGAACGGACGGGTTATCGATCAGCTCTCTCAGCCCCTGGGTTTGCGTTATTTTAGTGTAGACCCGGATAAAGGCTTTTTCCTGAATGGTAAATACCTGAACCTTTATGGAACAGGCAGACATGAGGACGTATCTGGAAAAGGATCATCCTTAACTGATGAAGATCATGAGCGGGATATGGAATTGATGAAAGAACTAGGAGTAACGGCTGCACGTTTAACCCATTATCCTCATAACAAGCATTTTTATGACCTTTGCGACAAGAATGGTATTGTGCTCTGGTCCGAGATTCCTTTTGTTGGTCCGGGCGGATATACCGGAACTGGGTATGTAAAAGATCAGGAGCTGGAGTCTAACATCAGACAAATGCTGAAAGAGCTGATCCGTCAGAATTATAACCACCCTTCAGTTTGCTTCTGGGGGCTATTTAACGAACTGAAGCTAAATTTTGACGATCCACAGCCTTTCATCAAAGAACTTAATACGTTGGCCAAACAGGAAGATCCGGGACGTTTAACAACGTTGGCATCCAACCTGGGGAGCAGTTCCTTTACTGATCTTACCGACCTGATGGGATGGAATCAATACTTTGGCTGGTATGGCGGGGAATTTGAACAGGTCGGCACATGGGCAGATGACACCCACCGCAATCTACCTGGCAAACCGGTTTCGATCAGTGAATATGGAGCAGGGGGAAGCCCTTTTAAACACACGGAAGGATTAATTAAACCAGAAGCAAAAGGTAATTTTCATCCCGAAGAGTGGCAGACTGCTTTTCATGAGAAACATTGGGAGGAACTAAAAAAACGGCCTTTCTTATGGGGTAAATTCATCTGGGTATTGGCTGATTTTGGTTCTGCAATCCGAACAGAAGGAGATGCGAACGGTATCAATGATAAAGGACTGGTTACTTACGACAGGAAGATCAGGAAAGATGCATTCTATTTTTATAAAGCCAACTGGAATCCGGAGCCGATGGTTTATATCGCAGAACGAAGAAACACCAATCGTACGAAATCCGTTACTTCGGTAAAAGTTTTTAGCAATATGCCGGATGGGGAACTTTGGGTAAATGGAAAACGGATTGGAAAGAAAGCAAAAAATGAATTGAATACCATGATCTGGGAAAACGTACAGCTGAGCAAAGGCAATAACGATATTGTAGTCAAAACAAAGCAAAAAGGAAAAGAATTCAGCGATAGCTGCGTTTGGAATCTGGAATAACTAAACCACCAGGGATTTTTTTAGGGCTGTATCCTATGATGGTACAGCCTTTTTTATATGTTAATATTTATTTAAAGGTGATATCCCTGACTTTGCATCTCAGTAGCAATGAAACGGTGGTACTGTTCAGTATCCAGTGGATAATCCCAGCAACCCATTCTATGGTAGAGCTCACCCCCAAAACCGGTTTTAAACTTATATAGTCCATGAAGGGGGTGGGAGGGATCAGGGTTTGGCGCCACACCAAACATATCATATTCTATACACCCCTTGTTTTTAGCAATCTTCATGGCCTCCCATTGCAGGGCATAAGTGGCCATGTAATTCCGGTTACTGGAAGAAGAAGCGCCATAAAGATAGGTGCCTCTCTGTCCGGAGATTACCAGGAACATCGCAGCAAGTGGTTGTCCTTCTGTTTCTGCAAGTAGTAACTCTACCTCTGCCGGGGAGGAGGTATCTTCTGCACGGGCAGAAAGTACGGTCCTGAAATAGTCGATATCGTTGATGTGAATGCGGTTCCGAACTGCTGTTTCCTGATATAAGGCATACCAGATGTGTAGGTTTTCCATGCCTACTTTATTTACCCTGACACCTTTTCTGTAAGATAAATTGATGTTGTATCTCGTCTTTGATTTCATGGAGCCCAGCAAAGCATCTTCTTCTTTTTGTAAATCCAGAAATATGGTATTTGAAGGCAGGATATCCGAATTTGTTTTTTTGAGGTTCCAGTTCTCTGTATTGAAGTTAAAACGAAACTCCTGATATTTTTTCTCCGGCGGGCCAATCCAGTTTTGAAAATCATCAAAATGATCGTCTTCCTTAGCCCAATGGGATTCCCATGCCAGGTCATATCGGATTAAAATACATTTTGAAGGAAGGTGAGAGCGAAGATTTTCAGATAGTTCTTCCAGAAACTTACCCTGATATTCTTCGTTAGGTTCAATTTCAGGCCCGTAAGGGACATAAGCAATGCTGTATTCACTGTCCAGGGCCTGGAGTAAGACCAGGAAATCAGCGTGGGTAAACTTGTTGCTTAAGGTATCGTGGTAGATATCTTCGTTTTTTACCTTGAAGTTAAATGCTTTGGATTGGAGTCCTTGTTGGGTTTTTACTTCCGACCAGAATGCGGTTTGCTGAATAATTGAAGTCTCATAAACTTCTTTAATGTCTTTTTTATCAATAGCTATATTCATCTCTTTCCTTTCTGGCCGCAAAATTCGGGAATTATAGCATAAGAAGCCAATAATTAATCTTTTGCATGGTAACAATGTCTGCACCGGGGCTCATAACTGTCTTTCTCTCCCAAAAGGATTTTTGATTCATTCGCTACTGTTCTGTAGGAATATACAGCAGGACTTCCGCAACGTACACATACTGCATTTACTTTGGTAACCAGTTCAGCTATTGCCATTAATGCGGGCATGGGACCAAAAGGTTGACCACTAAAATCCATGTCTAAACCAGCAACAATGACGCGGATTCCTTTTTGTGCCAGCTTATTGCAGACATCGGGAAGATTTTCATCAAAGAATTGTGCTTCGTCAATTCCGACTACCTGTACATTCGTGTCCAATAATAAGATGGCTGATGAGTTTTCTACAGGAGTGGATTGGATGGAATTCTTATCGTGGGAAACAATAGCAGTTTCATGATATCGGGTATCTGTTGCAGGTTTGAAGATCTCCACATTCAGTTTAGCGATCTGGGCCCGCTTTAACCTTCTTAATAATTCCTCTGTTTTACCCGAAAACATAGAGCCGCAAATTACCTCTATACTACCGCAAAACTCTCCTCTTCTGTAATTTTGTTCGCTAAATAACATCTATGGTTTGATCTTTATAGCCGACTAATATCGAAATTTTGTAGTATTTTTGAGTACCAAGTTACCAACATAAAACATTCATTCTGTCGTTATTAAGCTATGATGAACCAAGAAGATATTTTTAAAAAGATAGGCCTGATCTTAGATGAACTTCAGGATCAATACGAGTTTTTAGCAGAAAACCCAAAGCAACTCAATGAGTTAGAACTGGAGCTTTTTATGGCTAATGCCAACTTTTTATCGGATCATGTTCAGATTGTAAGAAAATTAAACAGTACCAGGGTCATGAAGGAGATTCCGGAACATACGGACGCACTTTCCGACCATGTGGAAGAAAAGGTATCGAATCATCAGGAAGATCTGGCCTCAGCGGCAAAGGAGATTCAGGACGAACCAGCAGAGGAGTATAGTAACAACAATGTTGTTGAGGAAGAAACGGAAGCGGTATTGGTCCTGGAGGAAGAGGAATATCAGCAACAGGAAGTTGTCGAATCACCAGTGGAGCGGGAATCGTTTAAACTGGATAAGGAACCTTCTACGTTTGAATTTATTCTGAAAGATGTTGGCAGTACAGATCAGTTTGAATTTGAAGAAAAGTCAGTAAATGAAATTTTTGACCGGCCTTTAAGCAAGGAGGAAGAGGAAGTCATTGCCCAAAAGAAAAGAATAAAAGAGCAGGAAGCCCAGACAAAGACAGAAATAGAAAGGGCAGATGAGCTTGGACCAGAGCCATTCCTGGTAGCCAAGGAAGAGGATGTTGTTCCTCAGGCAAGTACTCAGTTGGTACTTGACGATTTTGAACGGAAAGAAGTTCAGTTCGTTAAAAGCGAAGAGCGGACTCCGGAGCTCCCTCTGGTAAACGAAAGACCGGAAGCGGCCGTTTCGAAAGTTGAAGAAACTGCAAGGCCTACGTTAAACGAGCTGCTGGCCCGTCAGAACGGAGCCGGTAACCTCAATGCTGAAAACAGCAGAAATACCATTACCGATTTGAAACAAGGGATCAACCTGAATGATAAAATGTTGTATATAAAGGACCTGTTTAATGGCTACAATCTGGCTTATGCAGAAGTCATTGACCTCTTGAATAAGATGCCGGACTTTAAAGCAGCAGATTCTTTTTTACAAAATAATTATGCGCTAAAGAACAACTGGGCATCCAGACAGGCAACCGTTGATAAATTTTATGAATTGTTAAACCAACGTTTTCCGGCTAAATAAAGCCCATTCTGTTTGAATCCAGTTTCAGGAAGATAAAAAGCAACACGGTAAAGCTCCAAAGAGAGGAACCTCCATAGCTGATAAAAGGTAAAGGAATCCCGATAACCGGAATAATTCCTATAGTCATTCCTATGTTGATAAATACGTGGAAAAAGATAATACTGGCCACACAATACCCATATACCCTGGAGAAAGTAGAACGTTGTCGCTCTGCAAGATTAATGATCCTGAGTAGCATGAAAATATATAGCGCAATCACGGTGAAGCAGCCCGCGAAGCCCCATTCTTCGCCTATAGTAGAGAAGATAAAGTCTGTACTTTGCTCCGGAACATAACCATATTTTGTTTGTGTTCCCTCTAAAAAGCCACGCCCGGTCAATTGTCCGGAACCAATAGCAATTTTAGACTGTATGACGTTATATCCCGCACCTTTAGGATCTGTTTTAAGACCTAACATGATTTCAATCCTCGTACGCTGATGCGGTTCCAAAACCTTCTCATAAGCCAGCCTTACCGTGAACAGGTAAAGAATCGCGACTACCGTAACGATGATACTGGAAAACATAATCTTTTGTTTTCGTCTGTTCTGATAGATAAACAAACCACCTATCGCCAGGATCAAAGGAACTAATATGGTCATTGGCACCAGGAAATCGGCAATAAACAGCACGATCATTCCCAGGAAGATGAGCAGGAAATACCCAGATAAGCCTTCCCTGTATAGAGGGAACATGAACGATAAAAAGACCAGAGCAGAACCTGTATCCGGTTGCATCATAATCAGAAACATTGGAATTCCAATGATTACTCCGGCAAAAAATATCGATTTAACGTCTCTGAGTTTAGGATTGAACGTGCCCACATAACGGGCAACGAGGAGTGCCGTGCCAAATTTGGCCAGCTCAGAGGGCTGTAGCCTGAAACTTCCCAATGGGATCCAGGCCTGGTTTCCAGCTACTTTTCTTCCCACAACCAATACGGCGACGAGCAGCAACAGTGTCAGGCCATAGACAATGGGAGAGAAGACACTGAAGAACTTTGCATCCAGTAACAGGATAGAAAAACCGAGAATGAGTCCGGTAACGATATACATCAGTTGCTTTCCGTAATTAGTGGCCAGGTTAAATTCGGTAGCTACTGATCCATTATAGATGGAAGCAAAAATATTCACCACACCAATGGTACACAAAGCGACATAGAGCAGGATCGTGATCCAGTCTACATTAAAGAAAAACCGATTTCCCTGTTGTGTGCTCATTTTGTCGTTTGGATTGGGTTAACAGTTGGATTAGGTTTAGTCGTTTGAGCCGGTTTAGCAGGAGGGAGAACTACCCCTTTCGATGGTTTCTGCGTATTTTTTAAAATAGAATCTTTCTTAGCCGAATCTGTCAGTAAAGGCTTCAGTTTTACTTTTGGTTTTGGGGGCACCGGTAAAATTACCTGTTTTTTCATCCATTCCACACTTGCTCTTCTGCCTACAGAAATACTGTCTTTCAGGTACTTTTCAGTAATGTAACTGCCGATGGGGGCGGCATAGGAGCTACCATAACCGGCATTTTCTACAATCACCGCAATAGCGATTTTAGGATTGTCTCTTGGGGCGAAACCAATAAACACAGAGTGGTTTTTTCCACGTGGGTTTTGAACAGTACCTGTTTTACCACACATAATGATGTTAGGAATCATCGATTGTCTGGCAGTACCCCATGGTGCACTCACTGCATCCTCCATCCCATCAATTACCGGTTCGAAATGTCTGGCTTCCACATCTACATAATTCTTCCGGGCATATTCCTTTTTGATTACCTTTTTCTCCCCGATGGCTTTGATCAGATGGGGTTTTATATAATATCCACGGTTGGCAATGATGGCCATAATGTTTGCCATTTGTAGTGGTGTTGCATCCATTTCTCCCTGTCCGATACCCAAAGAAATTACGGTGGTATATCGCCAGGATTTGCCATATTTTTTATTGTAATAATCTGCTGCATATAACCTTCCGCTACGTTCTGATGGTAAGTCCACACCAAGCTTTTCTCCCAGGCCGAATTTTTTTACTTTTTCTCGCCAGGCATCGTAAGCGATTCTTTGATTGCCGAATTTTCTCTGTGTAATCAGTCGCTGAAATACATTGAGCGCGTAGGTATTGCAGGATCTTGCCAAACCTTTACGTAAGGCAATAGGGCCGTCAACATGTTCGCACTTTACCCTATGGTTTCCCGCCATGTAATAGCCTGGACAGTTGAATGTGGTGGTCGGATCGATAACACCTTCCTGTAAGCCCAATAAAGCATCTAATGGCTTGAATGAGGAACCCGGAGAATAATAGCCTTGTATCGGACGCACTGTAAATACCCGGTTCGGGTTTTTCTCCTGATTGATCAGGTCCATATAATTGTTTCCCTGTTGTCTTCCTACCATCAGATTGGGATCATAACCAGGACTGCTCACAAAGGCGAGGATTTCACCCGTAGCGGGTTCGATGGCAACAATACTTCCTACCTTGTTCTTCATCAGTTCTTCTCCCAGTTTCTGAATACGGAAATCCAGAGAAGAAATGACCCGTTCACCAGATCTGGCAAGGGTATCAAATTTACCTTCCGCATAACTTCCTTTCGGTACATTATGAGCATCATAAAGCATGTTGATAATGCCCTTTTCACCCCGGAGCACATCGTTGTATTGTCTTTCTACACCTGCCTTACCGATATAGTCGCCGGGCCGGTAATAGCCGTCACTCTCCTCAATATCTTTAGGCGACACCTCTTTTACATAGCCAAAAAAGTGACCCGCTGCACTATCAGGGTAATACCTTACTGTACGACTTTGAACAAAGAAACCCGGGAAGCGGGAAAGTTGTTCGGACAGGGCCGCATAAATCTGTATGGAAAGTTGCTTTTCGAAGATGCTGGGTTGATACCTGGACTGAACTGTGGCTTTATTCAGGCTCTTTTTGAAACGCTTCATGTCGATGCCGACAATGTTACACAAGGCAAGGGTATCAAATTCTTTCACCTGATTGGGAATGACCATAAGGTCATATACCGGTTCATTCTGAACCAAAACTTTTTCATTCCTGTCGAGGATAACCCCTCTGGCCGGGAAAGTATAGATTTTTCTCAAGACATTACTCTCTGCAGAAAGGAAATACTTATCGCTGGCCACCTGAATATAGAACAGTGTGCCCAATAAAATTAAGGCAATAGCGATAAATAAACCCTGTATGATATATTTCCTGTTAAACAGATTGTCCATTAGCGTGCCTTTCTGTTATAGAATATAAATTCTATTAAGATGATTAAAAATAAAGTAAATATCGTGCTGAACAGGCATCTGAGCAAAGTATAAGAGAATTCTGTTAACCTGAACGTCTCTAAAAAGAAAAGCACAAGGTGATGGGCAGCGATACAGAGTGCGGCATAAATGCTAAACCATTTGAAACCCATATTCCCAAGCGTAGGCTCTGGTTCATCAAAATTATCTTTGTTTACAGTTACCGCAATAAATGAAATCCTGACGAATGCAAGCGTCACACAGGCTGCTGCATGTACACCCATGGTGTCATAAAAAGCATCGAGTGTTAAACCTGTAGCGAATGCAATCAGGTACAAGAGCAGGTTCGGGGTTTTAAAAGGAAGTAAGAGTAAAAAAAGAACGTATACAAAAGGAGTAGCTAAGCTATAAAAGCTCAGATTCCTAAGGAGTAATATCTGAATAAAAAGTAGTAAGAACCATCTGAAGATGTTTACCAATATTATTTTACTGTTCATTTGGCAATTTTGATTCTAAGCTTTTTTGTTCCTCTGCTAATTTGTCTTTGATGATGTATACGTACTGTAAGGTACTAAAATCATTGAAGAGTTCGATTTCTATGGTCAGAAAGTTGTCTCCTGTTGCAATTCCTGTATTGCTTACTCTTCCTACCGGAATGCCGGGAGGGAAAGATGAAAATCCTGAAGTGACTACTGTATCTTTCAACGCAATCTTAAAATGATTGGGTACATCCTTAACATAAGCTTTTCTGAAATCAGCATTTTTTGTGCCCCATACTAAAGTCCCTAAAGCATTGTTTTTCTTAAGGGTTACGCTCACTTTGGTGTCTTTGTGCAGTAGGGATGAAATTGTGGCTAAATGATCTGAAACATCTCTGATGTAACCAACTACGCCTTTACCCGGAGAAATTACGGCCATTCCACTACTGATGCCGTCGGCTTTTCCACGGTTAACCGTGATGACGTTGTTTCTTAAGGTAATAGAGTTTTTGATAACCCTGGCAGAAATGTAAGTATATTGAGATTTGTTGAGGGTATCTTTAACCACTGCAGTTTTAGCGCTGTCAATGTTTCTGACCGTCAGCAACTCGGTCTTTAGTTTTGCATTTTCTGATGCAAGACTGTCGTTTACATCGCCCAGATTGATGTACTTTTTAAGTACATTCAGGTTGTTGTAAGCCTTTCCAACCACCTGATTAGTGGAATTTACGGCTACACTTCGCTGATAAGAGTTATTGTTTACTGTCAGATAAAGTCCGATAGTAAAGAAAATGATGAAAAAGAAAAATGCGTTATATCTGCTTATAAAAATCCAAAGGTTACGCATACTTTTCGATTTGAGTTCTGATTTAAGTTTTAACTGTTAAGTTTAAGTTTTAAGGTTTGCTTAAAGCCGAAGGCCGGAACTTAACAGTTAAAACTTAAACTCAGGACACTTATTGCATTAAGAATTTATAACCGCCGATATTTTTCAAAGCGATCCCGGTTCCACGTACTACAGCACGAAGCGGGTCTTCAGCAACATGCACAGGCAGTTTTGTTTTTGCCGCTACACGTTTATCCAGGCCACGAAGTAATGCACCACCGCCCGTTAAATAGATACCGGTCTGATAGATATCCGCAGAAAGTTCAGGTGGTGTAATCTCTAATGCTTTAAGGATGGCCTCCTCAATTTTTGAAATGGATTTATCTAAGCAGTGTGCAATTTCAGTGTAAGACACCGTGATTTGCTTAGGAACACCGGTCATCAGGTCTCTTCCCTGTACTGCAAAGTCTGCAGGAGGATCGGTTAGCTCTGGTAATGCAGCCCCAACTTCAATCTTGATTTTCTCCGCGGTACGGTCACCGATCATAATGTTGTGCTGACGACGGATATAATTCACGATGTCTGAATCGAAGTTATCTCCGGCTACACGGATAGACTGGTCACATACAATACCTGATAAAGCGATTACAGCAATCTCAGTCGTACCACCACCAATATCAATGATCATGTTGCCCATAGGTTCTTCTACATCAATTCCGATACCCACAGCTGCTGCCATTGGCTCATGAATCAGGTATACTTCTTTGGCTCCTGCAATTTCCGCTGAATCTCTTACTGCACGTTTCTCTACCTCAGTAATTCCTGAAGGGATACAGATCACCATTCTCAACGAAGGGAACATCCATCCTTTACCACCATTCAGCATACGGATCATCCCTTTGATCATCGCTTCAGCAGCGTTGAAATCAGCGATTACACCGTCTTTCAATGGTCTTACCGTACGGATATTATCATGGGTCTTACCTTCCATTTGCATGGCTTGTCGGCCAATAGCGATAATTTTGTTTGTTTGTCTGTCAAAAGCAACGATGGAAGGTTCATCTACCACTACTTTATCATTATGTATAATCAGAGTGTTAGCCGTACCTAGGTCGATAGCTACCTCTTGTGTAAACCAATTAAATAAACCCATTTATAGGTGATAATTTAAGTATTAAAAATTCTGTATACTATAGTAATGTAAAACTACGTCTTTTTATTGTATTCGCAGTTAAATAAAATTAGTGTTTAAAATGTCTAATACCTGTGGTAACCATTGCGATGCCCTTTGCATTTGCCATGTTGATGGAGTCTGCATCTTTAATAGAACCTCCTGGTTGTAAAACGGCAGTAATACCAGCTTCAGCAGCAATTTCTACGCAATCAGGGAAAGGGAAAAATGCATCAGAAGCCATTACTGAACCTTCCAGTGCAAAGTTAAAAGCATGTGCTTTAACGATGGCTTGTTTCAGGGCGTCTACTCTTGAAGTCTGTCCTACACCACTTGCCAGCAACTGGTTGTTTTTTACAAATACAATGGTATTAGATTTAGTATGTTTTACGATCTTATTGGCAAAGAAAAGATCTTTCAGTTCTTCTGCTGTAGGTGTTTTTTCCGTAACGGCCACCATCTGGTCAGTATTTTCGATGATCAGGTCTTTATCTTGTTCGATAACACCGTTTAATAAGGTCTTGAATTGTTTTTTGCTCAGCTCAACATCATTTCTTTGCAAAATTACCCTGTTCTTTTTAGCGCGGAACAATTCCACAGCTTCCGGCTGATAAGAAGGAGCGATCAATACTTCAAAGAACAGTTTGTTAATTTCCGTAGCTGTGGCCAGGTCAATTTCGCGGTTTGCGATCAATACCCCACCGAATGCGGAAACAGGATCACAGGCAAGGGCGATGTCCCAGGCTTCCTTGATCGTTGTTCTTGAAGCAACACCACAAGCATTGGTGTGTTTTAAGATGGCAAATGTAGGCTCTTCGAATTCATCGATTAAAGCTACAGCAGCATCTACGTCCACCAGGTTGTTATAAGAAAGTTCTTTCCCGTTTAATTTGGTAAACATGGCATCTAAATCGCCATAAAATACCCCTTGCTGATGTGGGTTTTCGCCATATCTTAAGGTTTGCGCAGTGCTTAAGCTCTGTTTGAAAACATGAAGAGGTTCTTCAGTGTTGAAATAATTGAAGATGGCTGTATCGTAGTGTGAAGAAGTATGGAATGCCTTTTTAGCATAGGCTTTACGTTGTGCTAAAGTAGTTTCTCCGTTTTGTTCTTCTAATTGTTGTTGTAAGTTGCTGTAGTCGTCTTTTGAAGCAAGGATCACCACATCATTGAAGTTCTTTGCAGCTGCTCTGATCAGAGAGATACCACCAATGTCAATCTTTTCAATGATTTCTTCTTCAGTACCACCTGCTTTTAAAGTTTCTTCAAATGGATATAAGTCGACAATAACCAGGTCGATTTCAGGAATCTCATATTCGTTGATCTGTTGCTGATCTGAATCCAGACCTCTTCTGTTTAAGATCCCACCGAAAACTTTAGGGTGTAATGTTTTTACTCTTCCACCTAAAATAGAAGGATAACCTGTAAGGTCTTCGACCGCTGTAACCGGTAGGTTTAGGTCTTTAATAAATTGTTCTGTACCACCAGTAGAGAATAACTGTACTCCCTGCTTAGCGAGCAGGCGAACTAAAGGTTCTAAACCATCCTTGTAATAAACTGAAATTAAAGCGTTTTTGATCTTTATCGATTGACTCATTAGAGAAAAATTTTGAGCCGCAAAATTAGGATTTTTAACCGATAAATTCGTAAGGTAAAATGAAGAAAAATACTATTTTTTTATCTTTTTAATAATGGTCTCTACAATACGTGGGTAATGCAGGTGTTCCAGCTGTTGTCCTTTGAACTTAATGAGCTCCAGATTGTCCTCTTTATCAATGCGATACTTTGCCTGATAAATGTATTCTCCTTCATCATAATTCTCATTTACGTAGTGAATAGTGATACCTCCCTCGGTCTCTTTTGCTTCCAGGACGGCAAGGTGCACATGGTCCCCGTACATTCCCTTTCCTCCAAACTTTGGAAGTAAGGCTGGGTGGATATTGATGATACGTCCTGGGTATTCATGAAGCAGGTTTTTTGGGATCAGCCATAAAAATCCCGCGAGTACTATGAGGTCTACTTCCAGGTTTTTAAGCAGGTTAACGATGTGATCCGTATGGTAAAATTCGTTCCTGTCGAAAATATGGGAAGGGATTTCGAAGTTATCTGCACGTTGTAAAACATAGGCATCCGGGTTATTTGTGAGTACCAGGGCAATCTCAACTTCAGGACTACGTTTGAAATGTTCCATTAGTTTTTGGGCATTGGAACCTGAACCTGAAGCAAATATGGCGATACGTTTTTTCATCTGTGCTGGTTGATTTATGAACTCAAGCTGTTTCACCGGTTTTTATGAGCCGGTGATTTTTGTCAAAAATAGTATTTTAAGCATTCATCCGAAGATTTTTATTGCTTTTTGTGTCATTTAATTAAGCACGTGCTTATATTTTAGGAGAGATAAGGCCAGCCCGGGTTTTATTAGAATCCGTATTGAGTTTTGAATAGTTAAAACCTTGCTTCGATATTGGCTATAGGTTGGTAGGTCTTTGTCAGGTCTATTTAACCTTTAAACATTGTATTTACTTATTTGTAATCTTCTCCTGAATTTTTAACAATAGAAAACTCTTCCCTGAGTTTGGTTTGATTTTTATGGAATTTTAATTGCTTTATTCGTTATTTAATTATATATTGGTAGTTGATTAATTAACTTTTTGGTTATGGCTACTTCTAAAACCGGCCTTTATGGTCATCCGAACGGAAAAATTGGTAATATTGTTTTTTATGTGTTAAACGGGCAGAATGTTAGCCGAACCATAGGAGATCCTGGTAAACCCAGTAGGAATCAATTGGCCAACCGGCAATCCATGTCTGTAACAATGGCGTTTTTAAAACCCATGAATGATTTTATTAATGCCAGTTTTGGGTTGGAGGCTGCCGGTACGGTCAGGAATGCCTTTAATCTGGCCACATCCTATAATAAGAAAGAGGCGATTCAGGGTGAATATCCAAACCTCAGTGTAAATTATAGTAAAGTGATCCTGAGTAGGGGGAGCCTGCCAGTTGCAAAGGACATTAAAATAGATAAAACGGGTGCTGGTATATTGATTAGCTGGGATCCTGATTGTTCTGATCGTTCGGTTAGTCATGATGATCGGGTGATGATCATGTTGTATCACCCCTTACGAAAGAAAGCCAGCTCATTCCTGAATGCTGCCAGGAGAGAAGAGGGAAGTCGTCTGCTTAAAATTACTGAAGAGTGGATGAATGAGCCTATAGAAGCTTATTTGTGTTTTAAAACTGCGGATGAAAAGCAGATTTCTGACAGTATATATATTGGGAATCTCAATGGAGAAAAGGAGAGTTCTGAGGAAAAGAGTAAAAAGGAAAAGTATTTAAAGTTGAAAACAAGATTTGATCAGGTAGCGGCAGACTATTTAAGGCTGCTGTATCTGGATAGCGGTGCGCATGTGGATACCAAAGCTTTCCGGCACCTTCAAAAAGAATATGAGGTGCTTAAGGCTAAGCTGGATAGCCTCCCTGGAAAGCCCGGTTAAAAAGGTTTGGATCTTACCGTTTCAGGTAGGGTGCATTATTGGTGTTCAGGTAGTCTGGTCTGGTATTCCAGACTTTATAAAGTATTATAAATCAATATTTAAGATTTATTAAAAATATTTACGACTTCATTTTGCATATTAAAAACATTAATTCTATATTTGCAGTCCGAAAAAAATGGAAAACAAAAGGCTGGTAGCGGTTGGGATTGTACCCAATAGTCTTGAAAGCTTTAAAAGGAATATTATAATATTGAAAAATGGCAAATCATAAATCTTCATTAAAAAGAATTAGAGCAAACGCAACTAAACGTTTACGTAACAGATATCAAGCAAAAACAACCCGTACTTTTATCAAAAGGTTACGTGCTGCTGAAGATAAAAAATCTGGACAAGAGTTATTACCTAAAGTAATTTCTATGTTAGATCGTTTGGCTAAGAAAAATGTTATTCACAAGAACAAAGCAGCTAACAACAAATCTAAATTGACTAAATTTGTTAATGGCTTAAAATAAATATAGCTTTACAATATTATAGACGGGATGTGCTTAATTGCATATCCCGTTTTTTTATTTATGGCCAGATACAAACCGAAAATAGGAATCAAGCAATGGGCTCCGGCCGACAGGCCCAGGGAGAAATTGATGTCGCATGGAAGGAGACACCTGACCGATGCCGAATTGATTGCCGTCCTGATTGGTTCCGGTAACCTGGAAGAAACTTCTGTTGACCTGAGCAAACGAATCCTTGCTGCTTATGACAATGACCTGGATAGGATGGGAAGGGTGACGGTTAAGGAGCTTTCCCGTTTTAGGGGTATAGGAGAAGCCAAGGCCATTGCTATTGTGGCCGCCCTGGAGCTTGGAAGAAGGAGAAAAGAGGAGGGGGCAAAGCCGGAGTTTATCCAGATTAAGGACGCTAAAGATAGTTATGCGCAGTTTTATCCGGTACTGACTGATTTGCCGCATGAAGAATTCTGGGTATTGTTGCTGAACAGGGCAAATCATGTCATCAGTAAACATCAGATCAGTAAAGGTGGTTTGTCCGGAACAGTAGCAGATCCTAAGGTTATTTTTAAAGTTGCGATGGATCATGATGCTGCATATATTATTCTGGCCCATAATCATCCCTCTGGTAATCTAAAGCCTAGTCAGGAAGATTTGTTGCTGACCAGAAAGTTGATCACCGCAGGAAAATTACTAGACCTGCCCGTACTTGATCACTTAATTATTACAAACAATTCCTATCTAAGTTTTAATGATGAGGGCTTAATTTAACATTCTATTGTTAATTTGCCCCCTTATGAGAAAGGTAATTCAGTTAAGTATGGTATTGCTATTGATGGCATCAATGGCTTATGCACAAAGGGATAATGCAATCAACATCATTTCCTATAATATTCGTTTAAATGTGGCATCGGATGGCGAGAATGCCTGGCCTAAACGAAAAGATAATGTGAAGGCGCTGGTCAGGTTTCATGATGCAGATATTCTGTGTGTCCAGGAAGCATTGCCATTGCAGGTTGATGAATTGCTCGAAAACACCAATTATGCTATGGAAGGTGTAGGCAGAGATGATGGGAAGCGTGCGGGCGAATTTTCGGCAATCTATTTCGATAAATCCAGGTTTGTAAAAGAAGACGGAGGCACATTCTGGTTATCGGAAACGCCGGAGAAACCTTCCAAAGGCTGGGATGCTGCGTTGAACAGGGTTTGCTCCTGGGTGAGGTTATTTGATAAAAAAAACAAAAAAGAATTTCTGGTTTTTAATACCCACTATGATCATATCGGAGTACAGGCGAGAATTGAATCTGCAAAGCTTCTTAAAAGAAAGATACAGGAGATCGCACCTAAATTACCGGTAGTATTTACCGGAGATTTGAATGTGACGCCGGAAACTGAAGCGATTGCGACGATTAAATCTTTCCTTACAGATGCCAAAGAAGCTTCTTTAGAGCCGGCTTATGGTCCGGTAGGTACTTTTAATGCTTTTAAGTTTGATAGTCCTTTGAAGGATAAAATTGACTACATCTTTGTGAACAAAGGTTTTAAGGTTCAAAAGTTTGGCGTGTTGTCGGACAGTAAAGATTTGCGGTATCCTTCGGATCACTTACCGATTATTGCCCGTTTATCTTTCTAAGACATTTACACCGACGGCATTATTTTATATCTTTGCATTTTATACTGAATATACAACATGAAGATATCATATAAGTGGCTTACACAATTCCTGAAAACTGATAAAACTCCTGCAGAACTTTCTCTTATTTTAACCGATATAGGTCTGGAAGTAGAAAGTCTGGAAACGGTACAAGCTGTTGCAGGTGGTCTGGAAGGATTGGTGATCGGTCATGTATTGAGCTGTGTGCAACATCCTAATGCAGATCGTTTACGGGTAACTACGGTAAATGTAGGTGGAGCGGAAAATTTACAGATTATTTGTGGCGCACCAAATGTTGCTGCAGGTCAGAAGGTGGTGGTAGCTACTGTAGGCACTACCGTATTTCCCAATGAAGGAGAACCTTTTAAGATCAGTAAGTCTAAAATCAGGGGAGAGGTTTCTGAAGGGATGATCTGTGCGGAGGATGAGATCGGATTGGGTGTTTCCCATGACGGCATTATGGTGCTTCCCGAAGATACTCAGATCGGACTTAGTGCTAAATCTTACTTCAAACTGGAAGATGATTATTTGTATGAGATCGGCTTAACCCCTAACCGGGCAGATGCGGCGTCACATTTAGGTGTAGCAAGAGATCTGGCGGCTTATTTACGTACTCCTTTGCTAATGCCTGATGTGACTTCATTTAAAGTTGCGAATGAGCAATTGAGCATCGCAGTGAGTATTGAGGATGCCGAAGCTTGCCCAAGATATAGCAGTGTTTCTATTACCGGGGTAACTGTTAAAGCTTCGCCAGACTGGTTACAGGATAAATTAAAAGTGATTGGCATTCGTCCGATCAATAATATTGTAGACATCACGAATTACGTGTTGCATGAGTTGGGGCAACCACTTCATGCTTTTGATGCAGATACCTTGAAGGGTGGAAAGGTCATTGTTAAGAAGTGCGCCGAAGGAACTCCTTTTGTCACACTTGATGGCATAGAAAGAAAGCTTGCTGCGGAGGACCTGATGATTTGTAATGCAGAGGAGCCAATGTGTATTGCCGGAGTATTTGGCGGAAAGGGCTCAGGAGTCAGTGAATCAACTACAAAGATCTTTTTAGAAAGTGCTTATTTCAATGCGAGAAGTGTTCGTAAGACTGCCAAAAGGTTTGGTCTGAAGACTGATGCTTCTTTCAGATATGAACGTGGTACAGATCCGGAAATGACCGTGTATGCTTTGAAGCGTGCAGCCTTACTGATCCAGGAACTGGCAGGAGGAGAAATCTCTTCAACGGTTTCGGATCTTTATCCAGATCCTATTGCTCCATTCGATGTAGCTGTAAATTATAACAATATCAATAAACTGATTGGCGCAGAGATTCCTCATACAGAAATTAAAGACATTATTCTGGCTTTAAACATAGAAGTGGCAGCAGAAACTACCGAAGGATTGTCCTTAAAAGTGCCGACTTATAAAGTTGATGTCACTCGTGAGTGTGACATTACCGAGGAAGTACTTCGTATCTATGGTTACAATAAGATCGGGATTCCAAGTAAAATTAATGCTTCATTATCTAACACTTCAAAACCGGACGTAGAGCAAACCCAGCATGTGATTGCTGATATGCTGACTGCCAACGGATTTCTTGAAATCTGGTGTAACTCTTTAACTAAGGGTGCTTATTCAAAAAATCCTGAGGAAGCGGTGCAGATGCTGAACCCTTTGAGTTCTGACCTGAATGTGATGCGTCAGAGCCTGTTAATGCCTGCACTGGAAAGCGTGGCTTATAACCAGAACAGAAAAACTGCAGATATTAAGTTTTATGAATTCGGTAAAACTTACCACCTCATCAATGAAAAATATGTGGAGCGCCCACGCCTGCTGATCCTGATCTCCGGATCGAATCAATCAGAGCAATGGAACCATAAAGTGTCTCCGGTAAACTTCTATCATTTAAAAGCTGCAGTAGATGCTGTGATCGGTCGTTTAGGAATTAATAATTACCAGTCAACAGATGTTAGTGATGAAAACTTTGCTTATGGCCTGAAGTATTTCAGAGGCGATAAAGCGATCGTTACTTTCGGTGCAGCAACTACCGCTGACAGAAAGAAAGCGGATGTAGATAAAGAGGTGTTTTACGCGGATTTCGACTGGGCATTATTACTCGACATCGTTAAAAAGAATAAAATTGTGAATAAGGAAGTGTCGAAATATCCGGCTGTACGAAGAGATTTGTCGATGTTGGTGGATACTGAAGTAACCTTTGATCAATTGAAAACTATTGCTTTTAAAACGGAGAAGAGGTTGATTAAGAGCGTACAAGTGTTTGATGTGTATGTTGGAGATAAGCTTCCTGAGGGTAAGAAATCATATGCGTTGAATTTTACTTTGCAAGATGAAGAGCAGACCTTAACCGACAAGCAAATTGATGCGGTGATGCAAAAGATTATTTCTAACTTAGCGCAAACAGCAAAAGCGGAAATAAGAAAATAATTTATTGCGTTTAAAAAATATTTAGATTAGTAAACAAACTTTAATAAACATGTCTTCGGTTGCCGATCAATTAAACTCCGTATTGCAGAAAACAGCTCGTATAATAGAGCTCTGTAATGCCTTACAGGAAGAAAACGATTTATTGAAGCAGGAAAATCAATCTATAAAAGTTGCACTGGATCACTCTAAAAATAAGAACGCAGACCTGGATGAAAAGCTCAGGGTGCTTAAATTAGCGAAGAGTATTGAAGGAACAAGTGAAAAGACACTTGATATAAAGCAAAAAATTAACGATTTTGTGCGTGAAATAGATAAGTGTGTGGTCTTACTGAAGAAGTAAGGAAAACAGAAAAAGTGAAACAAAGCTAAGAAATGGGAGAAATCTCGATAAAAATAACTATTTCCGACCGTATCTATCCCTTAAAGGTAAATACAGAAGAGGAAGAAATTGTGAGGCGGGCAGCAAAGATTATTAATGAGCGCATAAAGGACTATCAGGAAAATTATGCGGTCAGGGATAAACAGGATTTGCTTTCTATGGCGGTACTGCATTATGCAACAGCAGTATTACGTGTAGAAAACAAGGTTCAGGACCAGGATACTGCTGTGGCCGAAAAGGTGGAGGAGCTGGATAGTTTATTAAATGATTTTTTCTCCAAATAGGAGCGTTCTTTATATAAGTTAAGATTAGCACAATGATATAGCCGCAGCTAAATTTTTGAGTTTCACAAATTTTAAAACTTAACACTTCAATATTTATAGAATTAAGAGGGTGTATTTCATTTACATTTATGTACCTGAAAATGACTTAAATTCTAATTATAACTCGTTGAGGTTTTGAATAGTTGAGACTTATTAAAATTAGTTGCGGTTTTTTTATAAATATGATTTAAAGAAATCCTGAGGGGGAAATGAAAGAGATCATTTAAACTGCATCTGAGGGACAAAGGAAATATATAAATACAGATGAACTAAAAATGGGAATAATAGGAATAATTGGATATGTACTTGCCGGCCTGGTGGTTGGCGTTTTACTAGGCAGATACCTGCTGCGAGGGCTGTTTAAACAACAGGAGATTGCAGCGCAGACCAAGGTGAAAAAGATGCTTAAAGATGCAGAAAGTAAAGCTGATATTTTAAAGAAAGACAGGTTACTGGAAGCTAAAGAGAAGTTCTTACAGATGAAATCTGAGCATGAGCAGGAAGTAAATACAAAAAACAACCAGATCAACCAGCGGGAAAACGCAATTAAACAGAAAGAACAATCTGTAAATCAGCGCCTGGAAAATATGAACCGTAAGGAGCAGGAGCTTGATAATCATAAAAAGAACCTGGAAAAGCAAACTGATGTTGCAATCAAAAAACAGGAAGAAGTAGACCTGTTGAAAAATCAGCATGTGAAACAATTGGAAACCATTGCCGGATTAAGTGCTGATGAAGCCAAAAACCAGCTGGTAGAAAATATGAAGCAGGAAGCCCGCACTCAGGCCATGATCCAGGTAAAAGACATTGTAGACGAGGCGAAACTGACTGCAACTAAAGAAGCTAAAAAAGTAGTTATTCAAACCATACAGCGTACTGCCGTAGAAGCTGCTATTGAGAATACGGTTTCTATCTTTCATATCGAAAGTGATGAGATTAAAGGCCGCGTGATTGGTAGAGAAGGACGGAATATCCGTGCCCTGGAAGCAGCAACAGGTATTGAGATCATTGTAGATGATACGCCGGAGGCAATTATCTTATCAGGTTTTGACCCGGTAAGAAGGGAGATTGCGCGTTTGGCTTTACACCGTTTGGTAACAGATGGAAGGATTCACCCTGCCCGTATTGAAGAGGTCGTAGCTAAAACGAAAAAACAGATTGAAGACGAAATCGTAGAAATCGGGGAACGTACGGTAATTGACCTTGGAATTCATGGTTTGCACCCGGAACTGATCAGAATGGTTGGACGTATGCGTTACCGTTCATCTTACGGACAGAATCTGTTGCATCACTCACGTGAGGTAGCGAACTTCTGTGCAACGATGGCTGCAGAACTTGGCTTAAATGCTAAAATGGCTAAACGTGCCGGATTACTACATGATATAGGTAAAGTGCCTGATGATAACCCGGAGTTGCCTCATGCAATCCTGGGAATGCAGTTGGCAGAGAAGTATAAGGAACATCCTGAAATCTGTAATGCGATTGGAGCCCACCATGATGAGATCGAAATGACTTCTATGATTTCACCGATCATTCAGGCTTGTGATGCCATCTCTGGAGCACGTCCGGGAGCACGTCGTGAGGTTGTGGAAAGTTATATCAAGCGATTGAAAGAACTGGAAGAACTGGCGCTTTCTTACCCTGGAGTAGAAAAGACTTTTGCGATCCAGGCCGGTAGAGAGTTAAGGGTAGTGGTAGAGAGTGAAAGGGTAACCGATCAGCAGGCAGAATTGCTGGCAGCTGATATCTCTAACCGTATTCAGACTGAAATGACTTACCCAGGCCAGATTAAAGTAACGGTTATCAGGGAAACCAGATCAGTTTCTTTTGCCAAATAAATGATAATTTGACCTGATTCTTCAGGTCTGTGAATATTTAAATTGAAAGCGATGGAATTATCCATCGCTTTCTTTATTTTTACTAGAAATCCTGTTCTTCCCGGAACGGGAAAATTAAATTGATTATATAGATGAAAACAGCAGAGAAAAGCGAGGTAGATGTTCTTTTTGATAAGTATGCAGAAAGCCATCAGAACCATTCCAATGAAATGATCCATTGGGTGTGTGTCCCATTAATTGTTTTTAGCTTACTGGGATTGGTTTGGGCAATTCCTTTTCCTCATCTGGAATTTCTGGGACGGTATAATGGTTACCTGAACTGGGCTTCATTCCTGATCGCATTTTCTGTTTACTACTACTATAAGCTCTCTCCGGTCATGTCTTATCTGATGTTGCTGCTCATTTTTGTGATGGCAATGGGAATCGTACAGCTGGAGAAGTGGCAACTGGCTGGCGGACCGGCACTTTGGCTGGTTTGCCTGGTGATTTTTGTGGCAGCCTGGATCGGGCAATTTATTGGCCATAAAATCGAAGGAAAAAAACCTTCATTTTTAGAAGATGTTAAGTTTTTGTTAATCGGACCGATTTGGTTATTGCACTTTATATGCAGAAAAGTGGGCTTAAAATATTGAGCCAAACCCCATTTAATATTACGTTAACATTGTGATAAACGAATGGTAATGTCTGGCTAACATAAGGCTAACATTGTGGTAATAGCTTTGCCTGAAATAAAAAACAGGGAAAATTGAAATCACAACTAAATCTTAAAAAGGCAATAATTACTGCTTTATTCGTAATTATTGGCGCAACAGTATTTGCTCAAACCGGCAAAATTTCTGGTAAAGTATCTGATAAGAAAACCGGTGAAACACTGATCGGTGTGACGGTAAAGATTGCAGGTACGACTAAAGGTATGTCGACAGATGTAGAGGGACGATACATCATTGGGGGATTAACTGCCGGAAAATATACCATAGAGGCATCCTATGTTGGTTATGCTACCAAGAATATTACAGAAGTAGAAGTTAAAAATAATGCTTCTGCTCCTGTTGATATTGTAATGGAAGAATCAGGTTCTCAGAAGCTGAATGAGGTAGTGATTACGGCTACTGTTAAACAGGAATCGGTAAATACATTGTACAATCGTCAAAGGACAAATGTTAGTATCTCTGATGGTATTTCTGCCGATCAGATCAGACGATCTCCGGATAGAAATACTTCAGAA
This sequence comes from Pedobacter steynii, assembly GCF_001721645.1. NCBI lineage: Bacteria > Pseudomonadati > Bacteroidota > Sphingobacteriia > Sphingobacteriales > Sphingobacteriaceae > Pedobacter > Pedobacter steynii. Next base: position 3,271,913 of record NZ_CP017141.1, read on the forward strand.
GTTTTAAAGCGTGTAAGTGGTACCAGTATTCAGGATAATAAATTCATTATTGTTAGGGGACTAAGTGACCGGTATAATGCTACTTTACTGAACAATGCGATTCTGCCAAGTTCGGAGCCAGATAGAAAAGCATTTTCATTCGATATCATCCCTTCTAATATGGTGGATAATATCGTGATTAATAAAACAGCCTCACCGGATCTTCCTGGTGATTTTTCCGGAGGGGTAGTGCAGGTTTTAACAAAAGATATCCCTACCGAGAATTATATCTTCGTTTCAGCAGGTGCAGGTTATAACTCACAATCTACGTTTAAAGACTTCCTTTTAGGAGATAAATCCGGAGTAGAAAATTTTGGATATGTGAACAGCAGCAGAAACATCCCTAAAGGAATTGTTTCTACCAGCCGATATCAACTATTGTCCGACCGTGATAAAATCGCTTCAGGTAAACTATTTCAAAATTCATTCAACGTTAATCATCATAATTCAGCGTCACCTTCACAAGCTTATCAGCTGAGTACAGGATTGCGTAAAACACTGAAGAATGAGGCGAGTATCGGTGCTATTCTATCGCTCAACTATAGAAGTGGAGAAAGCATGACTAAGAGTGAAAGATTTGAATACAATCAGGATAAAGCCGAATACGATTTCAATGACAACACTTACAAATTCAGTTCTTCAGTTGGTGCGCTGGCAAATATTGCATATATAAAAGGAAATAATAAGATTGCATTCAAGAATATCTACAATATCTCGTTAGACAATACCTATACTGAGCGCGAGGGTACCCTGATCATTGATAAGCTTCAACGAAAAGGATATTCTTTTGATTTGGTAAGCAAATCATTATTGAATAGTCAGTTGGAAGGTGAGCACAAATTGTCATGGAAAGACTTAAAGATAAACTGGAATTTAGGGTATTCTTACTCTGACCGTTTGCAGCCGGATCTTAAATCTATCAATTATGATTTGAAGGAGGGTGAAAGTACTTATCAGGCTGTCGTGCCTAATGGAACCGCATCCAGAACTGATGCCAGTCGTTTCTTCTCAGATTTATTCGAAGATAGTTATAACGGAGGAGTCAATGTAACCTTACCTTTTATGTTTTTGAAAGAGAAAAGTGCATTAAAAGTAGGCGCATTAAAACAATATAAAGTCAGGGATTTCAGCGCACGTAAATTTGGATACATAAAATCTTTTTCCACTGGAGAGTTTAATCAAAACCTGCTTACTTTACCAGTTGATCAGATCTTCAACCCAAATAACCTGAATGATAACGGATTTATTCTTGATGAGGGAACTGAAGCAACAGATAGATATGATGCGACGTCGGATCTAAATGCTGGTTATGTAATGTTGGATACTCGTTTTGGAAAGAAATTCCGTGTTTCATTTGGAGCAAGGTTGGAAGATTCTTATCAACATATTAATACCGCTGATAACTCTGGTAATAAATTGAAAGTAAACAACCAGTTCCTGGACATCCTTCCTTCGTTAAATGCAACATATAATTTGTCAGAACAGTCTAATCTTCGTTTCTCCGCATCGAATACAGTTACACGTCCGGAACTTAGAGAGCTTTCTAATTTTGGATTTTTTGATTACATCTCGAAAAGAATTTTGATCGGTAATCCGGATTTAAAGAGAAGTCAGAATACAAACATAGATATCAAATATGAATTGTTTCCTGGTGCAGGACAGGTAGTTTCAGTTTCAGGTTATTACAAATATTTTAAGAACCCTATTGAGCAGGTTGTTTCATCCGGAAGTGTGAAAAATGTAACCTTCCAGAATGCAAACTCAGCTACAACGTATGGTGTTGAGTTAGAAGTAAGAAAGAACCTGGGCTTTATTCAGGAAGGAAGCTTTCTTCAGAACTTAACGGCTTATGCAAATTCAGCATTGATATTTTCTACTGTTAACCTAAATAGCCTGGTGTCAGAAATTACAAATCGGGCATTACAGGGTCAATCTCCATATTTGATCAATGCAGGATTATTATACAACGATCCAATTAGTAATTTATCTTTTAATGTATTATACAACAGGATTGGGGAACGTATTTCGGAAGTAGGGTATCAGGGATATAACGACATCTATGAAAAGGGAAGAAATATGGTAGACTTTCAGATTTCTAAGAAGATAATGAAGAGCAGAGGAGAACTTAGATTGAATCTATCAGATATTTTGAACGAGAAAATCATGTTCTATCAAAATACCGACAATAATAAAACCTATCAAAAAGGTGATAACATCATGAATACCGCCCGCGTTGGTTTTGGGGCTAACCTGACCTTCACTTATAACTTCGGATTAAATAAGAAATAGTCAATCAGTTAATATTTAGGTAACAGATTGATCATTAAAAATTAAACATAGCTTAATCTATTGGCAACGTTGAGCTGATATTTTTGTACAAAACTTAATAGCAAAAAACAATGAAAAGACAAAACCTATCAATTCTTTTTTTAGCAGCAGCAATGGCTTTTGCATCCTGCAGAAAATCTGATAATAATGATAATGGTGAATTGCCTGCAAAAACTCCTGAGTCAATTAGCGGTGATATCACAACAAGTAAAACCTTAACCTCAGATAGAACATGGATCTTGGACGGAACTGTATTTGTAAGAAGCGGTTCAATTTTAACCGTTGAACCAGGTACAGTTATTAGAGCAAAACAAGGAACCAAAGCTGCTTTGATAATTGACAAAGGAGCTAAAATAATCGCTGATGGTACTGCTGCTAAACCTATAGTCTTCACTTCTGGTAAAGATGCAGGTAGCAGAGCTCCGGGCGACTGGGGTGGAATTATCCTGGTAGGACGTGCAACTACAAACAGAACAACTGCTGTACCAGTAGAGGGTGGAGTGGCACTTACTTATGGTACAGATAAAATTGATGATGACAACTCAGGAACATTGAGATATGTGCGTATTGAATATGCTGGTATCGGTGTTAATGATAGCGAGATCAATGCCTTGACATTTTATGCAGTTGGTAACAAAACTATCGTAGAAAATGTTCAGACTGTTTATGCCAATGATGATGCTTTTGAATTCTTCGGTGGTACTGTTAACTGCAAAAACTTAGTGGCTTTTGGCACAGCTGATGATGACTTCGATTTTGACTTTGGATTTAATGGTAGCGTGCAGTTTGCTGTAGCAATCAGAGATCCAAAATTTGTGGATGCGGCTGACGATGGTAACGGTATTGAATGTGATAACGATAAGGATGGTACAAATGCGAGCCCGATTACACAACCTAAATTATCTAACATTACTATAGTAGGTCCTAACAATGCTGCTAATACATCTGCAAGACATGCTTATGGAAATCGTTGGAGAAGAGGCACTAAATTTATCTTTAATAACTCTATTCTTCTTGGAGCTCAAAAAGGAGGATTAAATATTGAATCTGATAAAGCAGCAAACTTCTATAAGAATGGTGATTCACAATTTAAAAACAATATCGTGGCTTCTTATGGAGTTCCATTCCTAACAAATGCTACTGCATCAGTCCTTACTGCTGCTGAAATGCAAGCTAAAGTGTTAGTAGATGGTGGTGTTGCATTTGTTGATGGAAATACAAGCGTTAAATTAACTAGCCCATTCTCTTTGACTGCTCCTGATTTCTTGCCTGCTGTTGGTTCTCCTGCATTGAGCGGAACCTGGGTAGCTACAACAGGTGCTAGTGCAGTTACTTACCGTGGTGCTTTTGGTAATACAGACTGGACCAAAGGATGGACCAACTGGGATGCCCAAAATACGAAATACTAATACTTTTAAGTAATCATAGAAAAAGCCCGGAAGCAATTGCTTCCGGGCTTTTCTGTTTATTTCGGATTCTCTGTAAAATCTGGTTTGACGGGATTTTACAGGCAATATGTTAAGTATTGTTAAAATAATGGGCAATTAACGAATCCTTAACATCATGCCCTTACCTTTGTGGCATAAATATTTGGTTAGTATTTATAAGTTTAGGTTTAGTTGATAAACAAAGAGCCACGATGGATGTCGTGGCTCTTTGCTTTTAGAAATTCTTGCCAATCTTCTCCAGCATTTCTGCAGGGATATTCCGCATATCTACTACCAGAAATCCATCGAGGCAATCGGAGAACTTAGGGTCTATATTGAAACAGATAATCTTCGCATTCAGGTTCATGTACTGTCTTAACAATACCGGAATTTTGATGTGCGAATTTTCAATATCTGAAATTAAACTATCCAGATCTTTTAAAGATTCGCTGCTTTCAATCAAAAGGTTTTTATCTATAGCAGAGAGATCTGCTTTAAATTTGTTTTTAGGCTTCACATAAGCCGCCAGTTCGTAATCAAAGTGGTTCTTGGTAATGTAATCCACAATGAGTGATTTGGAGAACTTGGAGAAGTTATTACTGATACTTACCGGACCAAACATATAGCGGTATTGAGGATTGTCCAGCAAATATTTTAAAATCCCTTTCCATAGTAAAAAGAGCGGTAAAGGTTTTTGTTGATACTCCTTACGGATCCAGGACCTGCCTAATTCTATTCCTTTTCGTAGCAATGGATAAAAAGGCTCTTTAATTTTAAAGAGTTCAGAAAGATAAAATCCTCTTCTGCCCATCGTATTCAGGATCTCATCTCCTTTGCCAATACGGTAGGCGCCTACGATGTTCTGCTGATCCTTATCCCAGATGAACAAATGATGATAGTAGATGTCATAATTGTCCAGATCTATTTTCTTATTCGTTCCTTCTCCAACTTCTCTGAAAGTAATCTCACGCAAGCGGCCGATCTCCCGTAATATATTCGGGATAATTGAGGTTGGGGTAATATAAACTTCGTAATTCTTCTCCTGCCATACTCTGAAGCTTTCCAGGTCCTCAATCTCTCCTACAATCAGGGAACGTTCGGTTTCCTCGATAACCGGCTCTGGTGTTTTTTTGATTTTAAAGAGATTGATGGGGTTAAATAATTTTTTTTCTTCTTCAAGACCTGTGCCTAAAGCATAAGTGCGGGCACGTAAGAAATCAAGTAACTTATTGGTGTTGTTTCTATAAGATATGTCTTCAATATGAATGGGTTTGCCAATTCTGACTTTTATTTTAAGACCTTGTTTATTCAGGAATTCCGAAGGAAGTTTTGCCGTTCTCAGTGTCGGGTGAATGAAACTCAGGATATTAAACAATACCCCGTTATTACCATGGAAATAAATCGGAACCACAGGTACTTTTGCCCTTGCAATCAGTTTACCTACTACCGGATGCCATAGCCTGTCGGTGATTTCCTGTTTATCCAAGCTGAAGGTCGAAACCTCACCGGCAGGGAATATCCCGATAGGAGTACCACTTTGCAAGAGGTCAAACGTTGCTTTAAGTCCGCTGATGCTGGACGTATGCTGTACGTTTTCAAACGGATTTACGGCAACAAAGAATTCACTTAGGTTGGGGATTTTTTTAAGGATGAAGTTAACCATCACTTTAGCTTCCGGTCTTACGGTACATAAAAGTTTTACCAGTGCTAATCCTTCTATTCCTCCATAAGGATGGTTGGCTATTGCAATAAAGCCTCCGGTTTTCGGAATGCTTTTTAAGTCGTCCTCATCAAAATCTATGCTTACCCCGATTGTTTCCAGTATTTTGTCAACAAACTCTAAACCGTTAAAATGTTCATTTTGGGAAAAAACCTTATTGATGTCATTCAATTTCATCATCTCCATAAGCAGGGCGGCCAGGCCGGGCACACCTAACTTATCTATCTTAGTGGCCTTTGCAAACTCTTTGGTGGTTATGATCTTCATTTAATTTTGTTTGTGAATAATAAAGCAATTTCAAAAATAAGATTTATATTTTTAAATAACAGTAAGTAGATTAGACAGGTGATGAGAAAATGGCTAAATAACTACTTTGAATTTTCCAGAAAGGAATTTAATGGCCTGATGGTTTTGTTGACGCTCATTGCCGGTATAGCTGTCTTTCCAACTGTTTACCGCATGTTATGGCCTTTGGAGCTACCTACAGAGGAAGAGCAGCTTGCCGTACTGAAATTTGCGATGGCCGCCAAACAGGATCAGGATAAAGAATCAGACCCTGGAGTTTTTTCGGCCAAAGCGTATTTAAAAAGAGTAAAGCCGGTATTATTTTATTTCGATCCCAACACTATTGATCTGATTGGATGGCAAAAATTAGGCTTGTCAGAAAAGCAGGCTCAGGGTATTTTAAATTACCGGTCAAAGGGCGGCGTATTCCGTAAAAAAGCCGACCTGCAAAAAATGTATACCATTAGTCCGGGATTATATCAGTTACTGGAACCATATGTGCAAATCGCCGGAGATGAACTTTCTTCGTTACCCAGGACAAAGGTCAGTAGCCAGGAACAAGCTTCCATTCCTAAAGAATTTAAGCTGATAGAGCTAAACGGAGCCGATACGGCGGCGCTTGATGAAATCAGGGGAATAGGTAAGGTGTTTGCCAGAAGAATTGTAGCGTATAGAGAAAGGATCGGTGGATTTTATAAAAAGGAGCAGCTGATGGAAGTATTTGGTATAGATTCCTTAAAATATAATGAGATTAAGGCTCAGGTAGCCGTAGATCCTGATAAGCTGAAAAGGATCAATATCAATACGGTTGAGGTCAATGATTTTAGGAATCATCCCTATATCCGTTATAAACAAGTAAATGCACTGATACAATATAGAAAACAACACGGAAATTATAGTAATATTGCCGACTTAAATAAGGTTGCCATTTTAACACCTGAAATTATAGGGAGGCTGGCGCCTTATCTTATTTTTTAAAGATGATTGAAGAAAAAATTAAGCAGACTGTCCGCGATGTAAACGATTTCCCGAAACCGGGGATTATTTTCAAGGACATTACTCCAATCCTGAAAGATCCGAAATTATGCATGGAGATTACCGAAGCGCTTGCGGCGCAGTTGCAGGGGGTAGAAATTGATGTGGTTGCGGGAATCGAAAGCCGGGGCTTTTTATTTGGACCGGCATTGGCACAGCTTTTAAATGTGCCTTTTGTCCCGATTCGTAAAGCAGGAAAATTACCTTATAAGACGATACAGCAATCTTATGACCTGGAATATGGGACCGCAACCATTGAGGTTCATGAAGATGCTTTGCTTGCCGGCCAACGGGTCCTGATCCATGATGATCTTCTGGCTACAGGAGGGACCGTTGTGGCAGCCTCCAAACTCGTGATGCAGTTAGGCGCAGCAGTGGCTGGCTATTCGTTTATCATTAGTCTGGATTTCTTAAATGGGAGAGCGCGTTTAAGTCCTTATGCTGGCCATGTTTGCTCACTGGCTTCATACTAGCTCATTTCCATGATTTGTATGAATGCAATCCTAAACTGTTTAGGATTGCATGTTCATAAATATAGGGGGGGAGTTATATATTAGGAGCTAATTTTGCAGGCCTGATAGAAGCAAAATATAAATAGTGCTATTGCAATGACCTTCAGTATGAGAATCGAATACCGGGTCACATACGATTTGTTGATGTTTTTGAGATACATTGTGATTATATTTAGATGAATAGTTTGATTTCCCTATTAATGCTTTGGATAAGCAATGTTACTTTTTTATTTTGCCGTAAAATTACAGGACGATATGGGGAATATCAACTGAGAAAATACGCAGTTTTGATTGTTTAATTTGTCAAAGACCTAAAGAAAATGCCCGAGAGAGAGAATTTTGGAGAGTATTCTAAGACTTTTATCACCGCAGTCCCTGCTGATCTGAAAAGCCAGGAGGCGCTCTTCTTTGATGAGCGGATTCCTAAATTTGCGGATGAAGCAGTTTATATCTATTCTTTTAAGCAGAACCGTATGATCTATGCGAGCGGTTGGGAAGAAATATTAGGATATAGAGATGATGAGATCAATATGCTGGCCATTGTGAATATGTCTGCGCCGGAATTTGCGCATTTCTCGCATGAACTGAATGATAAGGCACTTAAGTTTATTCATCATAAGTCAAAAGATCTTGAAAAATATAGTTTTACGATTGAACTGAAAAAGATTCATAAAAATGGAACCCAGGTGCCTATTTCTGCAAGAGTAGGTGTTTTTAGCTCCGAAAACGGAAAGATAGAATCTATTATCGGCCGTTTTCAGGTCAATAGAAGTCTGATTTTTGGGAAGGTTATGCGTTATGCTGCCTATGGACCAGAAAAGGAAAAGTTCGAAGAAGAGTTGAATAAAATCCTGTTTAGCTATCTGGCCATCTCCAATAAAGAAAAGGAGGCCCTGGAGCTGGTGGCAAAAGGGTACTCCTTTAAAGAAATTGCCCATGCGCTAAAGGTTTCTCATTCGGCTATCGAGAAAAGGATTATTCCATTGTATAAGCGATTCAATGTGAAGAGTCTGACACACCTGGTTAGTTTTGCCTACGACAATTATATTTTACCTTAACTAAGTATTTCCAAGGTTTACCGTGATGATGTCTGATTCCGGTACACCTATGGTTCCGAGTAAGGTCTCCCAACGTTCCTCTACCTGTTCAGAGGGTTCTTCATTTCCCATCACCCAGATGATGTTCATTGCTTTAATGTGTTGGATATTAGACGGCCCATATTCAGCATTATTGAGCAATTCATAAAATAAAGTTGCCCTGAGAATATCTTTTTTGATCAAGCCGCCGGGGTTGATATCGTCGATAACCAGTAGGGAAGAATCATGCCAGGTCCATGATCCCGGTGAATGGCTGATGTGGTCTCTCTGTTCAAAAAACATAGACAACAACTTAGTGGCAGTAACGTAGCTGCAACGGTTGTTCCTGATAGAGAATTCTGTTGCTATTCCTACAGAAAGAGAGGTTTTTCCACTGCCTTTAGAACCAAACAGGAGCAGGTGTTTTCCTTTTTCTTTACTGTTCAAAAACCCGGTAATTATTTTTTTGTGCTGGTCCTGCATATTGAAATTCCACTGGCTCAACCGAAGCTGGAAAGGATAACCAGCATTTTGGAGGTGCATCTTTGTAGAATACCAGTAGTAGGAAGGATAAATCGCGAGGAGGCATAGGGTCACAAAACCGATCATCATTATTGGGGAATAGCAGCAGATCAGGCTGCATGCAAGTGCACCCATTCCAAAAAAACAGAGGTCGGTCAGGGTGTCGAAGGCCAGATTTGCCCATTCCGGGTTAAAAATATAGGTCGTTTTTCCTGATGCAGATTTTTTGATCGTTTTATTAAGGAGGAGAGGGCCAAGGAAATTAAAGAGTTCGAATAAAATCCAGCATCCCCAAATGATTAATGGGGCCCAGATCTCTGCCTGTTTTATTTCTGTTTTAGAGAGCAGGATTTTATGTAAGATAAATGTCGGAATAAAACCCAATGAAAAATGTCCAAACTGATTGGCCATCCAGGAATAGGTTAACGTTACCCCCCGATAAGCATCTTTTCCGATAAGGTCCCTTTTGAGTTGCAAAAGGATATCTTTTCTGGTAATAAATTTCATGATTGCGCGTCTTTTCAGATATTTTTCAAAACTAAATTAAAAAAATTAAAAAAACTTTTGAGTGTAATTTGTTTTCCTTAAAAATGAAGGGGTACGGTTAATGAACTAAATACCGTTTCGTTCTATCCTTAGGCGAATTTTCAACTGCTGTTGCTCTGGTTTTAAATCATTATAATTGCCCAAATTCAAACAATAAAATATGTTAGAAACGATGGATAATTCTGTAGGATATAATTTTAGTATCTCAGAAAATCAGGAGATGATCAGGAAAATGGTAAAAGATTTTGCTGAAAAAAATATTCGTGCAAATGTAATGGAATGGGATGAAGCTCAGCATTTTCCGGTTGAGGTTTTTAAGAAGTTAGGTGAGCTTGGATTGATGGGCGTATTGGTCCCTGAGATTTACGGTGGATCTGGTTTTGGATACCAGGAATATGTAGATGTGATTGTGGAAGTGGCTAAGGTTTGCGGTTCTATCGGTTTATCATTAGCAGCACACAACTCATTATGTACCGGTCATATTTTAGCTTTTGCGAATGAAGAACAAAAACATAGATGGTTGCCTAAATTAGCTACTGCAGAATGGATCGGTGCCTGGGGCCTTACAGAGGCGAATACCGGCTCTGATGCTTTGCGCATGATGACTACTGCTACACTTGAAGGAGATGAGTATGTGATCAACGGAGCAAAAAACTGGATTACTCATGGTAAATCAGGTGATATTGCAGTAGTAATGGTTCGTACAGGAGAGAAAGGAAGTTCCAAAGGAATTTCTGCTATAGTAGTGGAGCGTGGTACTCCTGGTTTTTCTGCGGGTAAAAAGGAGAATAAATTAGGAATGCGTGCTTCGGAGACGACAGAAATGATTTTCGATAATTGCCGGGTACCTAAGAAAAATCTGCTTGGAAATGTTGGGGAAGGGTTTAAGCAAGCCATGAAAGTATTGGATGGCGGAAGAATCTCTATTGCAGCCTTATCTTTAGGAATTGCTAAAGGAGCTTATGAAGCTGCCGTTAATTATGCGAAAGAACGTCATCAGTTCGGACAGCCGATTGCGAATTTTCAGGGGATTAGTTTTAAACTGGCTGATATGGCTACAGAAATTGAAGCTGCAGAATTATTGATTCGTCAGGCTGCAGATATGAAGAACCGTGGACTACCTATGACCAAAGAATCTGCAATGGCAAAGTATTTTGCTTCTGAAGTTTCTGTAAGGTGTGCAACGGAGGCAGTACAGATTTTCGGTGGATATGGATATACTAAAGATTTCCCGGTAGAAAAGTATTACAGGGACAGTAAATTGTGTACCATTGGCGAAGGAACCTCAGAAATACAAAAAATTGTGATTGCAAGGGAAGTTTTAAAAGATTAATTTGTACCTTCCTATAAATAAAGCATATTCTAACCAAATATAACCAAAAACGGAATCCGGTGATCAGAGATGATCCCGGATTTTTTATTGATAGCTATTTAATGGAAATGATCTCGTACACCACAAAAGGACTATAACCTCTCCAGGGAAGGGCCCCTATATATTCTTTATAGCGTAGTTCAAAGACTTTTCCGCTGTTCAGCATCATTTTTTCAGCGATAGCTTTGTCTTCTACAGAAAACTCAAACTCATTGGATTGAATATTGCCGGTTTGTTTGGAACGGATTCCTGACTGGATCAATTTGCCTTCATAGGTTTTGAACAGGTATCCTTTTTTGACCACATAGTTGAGTTCTCCGGCTTTAACGCCTTCTCCCAGCACAAAGTTGTAGCGAAAGTAAAAGAATCCTGCCAGGATAAGAATCAGCACTCCAAGGATGATAAAAAGCGTTTTTTTTGACTTCATAGGTTATTTTAAATAAGTACTCAAGATATACAATATATATAGGTGATTGTTTTTAATAAATTTACACTTATTGTTTTGATTCTCAAAACAAAGCTCTATCTTTGCAGTCCTAAAAACAACGAGAGGGGGTATATTACGTTATGATTATCATTAATATTAAAGACGGCGAATCACTAGATAAAGCCTTGAAACGTTTCAAAAAGAAATTTGAAAAAACAGGAGTGTTAAGAGAATTACGTAGCCGCCAAGCTTATGAGAAAAAATCTGTAGCTCGTCGTACACTAGTTAAACACGCTATTTACAAGCAGAACATGCAACTTGAAGGAACTGTATAGTTTCTGAAAAGTTTAAATGATATTAAAGCGCTGTCGGTAAACCCGGTAGCGCTTTTTTATTTTTTATGTTAAAATAAAAACAATTAGCTGGACTATGTTTTGTATATTCACTTAATCGTGTCATACAAATTGTTTTTATGATTGTTGCTCAATTCCTGATATATCTCCAGCACGAGAAACGTTATTCTCCACATACCATTCAGTCTTACAAGACCGACTTGTTGCAGTTTAGTGAATACCTGCTGCAAACATTTGAATTGCCCTTAACCGAAGCAGGGCATGTGCACGTAAGGAATTTTATGGTGTCGCTTCTGGAGGATCATGTTTCCGAGAATTCTGTAGGAAGGAAGCTATCTACGCTTCGCAGCTTCTATAAATATCTTTCGCGTGAGGGTTTGGTTGCACTGAATCCGATGGCGCTTGTAAAGGCGCCTAAAATACCTAAAAGACTTCCTGTATTCGTAGATGACCAGAAGCTGGATGTCCTGTTGGATTCCGGAGATTTTTTCGATGATACTTTTCCTTCAGTGCGTGATAAACTGGTGATTGAAACTTTATTTGGTACCGGTATGCGTTTGGCGGAATTGCTTTCCCTGAAAGAAGCTGACGTTGATTTTTATGGTGCTACAGTCCGGGTTTTGGGAAAAAGAAATAAAGAGAGAATTATTCCGATCAGTAAAGTCCTTGGTGATCAGGTAAAAGCCTATCTTGAATTGAAAACGTTACAAAATTTTGATAACAAAACGGGACCCTTAATCGTTACAGGTAAAGGTGCACCTGCTTATCCTAAACTCATCTATAGGATTGTGACCAGTTATTTGACAAATATATCCACACAGGATAAAAAAAGTCCGCATGTATTGCGCCATTCTTACGCAACAAGCCTGTTGAACAGGGGTGCAGATTTAAATGCAATAAAAGAGTTATTGGGCCATTCCAGTCTGGCGGCAACGCAGGTATATACCCATAACTCTGTAGAGAGATTAAAATCAATATATAAACAAGCCCATCCAAAGGCATAAAAAAGGAGGAAACAATGAAAATTACAGTTCAATCGATCCATTTCAATGCAGACCAGAAGTTGTTAGAGTTTATTCAGAAGAAAGTTGATAAGTTAGATCAGTTCTTCGACCAGATTATTAGCGGGGAGGTTTATTTGAAATTAGAGAATGTAGATGATGAGGCTAATAAAATAAGTGAGATCAAACTGATCGTTCCGGGAGTTACGATGTTCGCGAAAGAGCAATGTAAATCTTTTGAAGAGGCGACGGATTTGGCAATTGAGTCCCTGAGAAAACAAATCACCAAACATAAAGACAAGACAAGAGAAAAATTAAGTGAACATAAAGCAATTTTAAATGCAGACGAAGTCTCTGATTATTAGGAGGATATTTTAAGCGTTTTTAAGAAAAAGGTTGGCGGGGCTAAAACCCGCCAATTTTTTTTGAAAATAATTTTGGATCGTATTAAAATTCGTGTACATTTGCAATCCCAATCAGAGAGGGCGTTTCTCTTAAAAGATTCGGAAAGTTCTGTGAAAGATTAAACATTATAAAAATCATTGCCTAACCATATGCAATGAATGATATAAGCCTCCTTAGCTCAGCTGGTAGAGCAACTGACTTGTAATCAGTAGGTCATTGGTTCGATCCCGATAGGAGGCTCTTTTAACTTCGATACTGAAAGGTATTGGCAAGTTAAAAGCGGGGGGATACCAGAGTGGCCAAATGGGACAGACTGTAACTCTGTTGTCGCAAGACTTCGAAGGTTCGAATCCTTCTCCCCCCACAATACAAAAGCGAAAGTAGCTCAGTTGGTAGAGCGATAGCCTTCCAAGCTATAGGTCGCGAGTTCGAACCTCGTCTTTCGCTCAAATTGGAAAAGCTGGGAAATCGGCAAAGAATTAAGTAGTTTAATTAGAATACCGATTAAACTACTTAATTAACTTAGATTGCAAGCTGAGATTAAAAAGCCGAAGTAGCTCAGCGGTAGAGCACTTCCTTGGTAAGGAAGAGGTCGTGGGTTCAAGTCCCATCTTTGGCTCAAGATAAAAACAAGCTTTGTTGAATCTGTAATTATAGCAGTTGAACAAGGTTTTTTGTGTTGAATTTGTATCAAAACAATTAATTAATAAAAAGTTATAAACTACTAATAAGTATAAAAACATGGCAAAAGAAAAGTTTGACCGCAGCAAGCCGCACTTAAACATCGGCACAATCGGTCACGTTGACCACGGTAAAACAACCTTAACAGCAGCTATCACTAAAGTGTTATCTGATGCTGGTTTATCTGAGGCGCGTTCATTTGATTCTATTGACTCTGCTCCAGAGGAAAAAGAAAGAGGTATCACTATCAATACAGCACACGTTGAGTATTCAACAGCTAACCGTCACTATGCTCACGTTGACTGTCCAGGTCACGCGGATTACGTGAAAAACATGGTTACTGGTGCTGCGCAAATGGATGGAGCTATCATCGTTGTAGCTGCTACAGATGGTCCGATGCCACAAACTCGTGAGCACATTCTATTGGCTCGTCAGGTTGGTGTTCCTTCATTGGTAGTATTCATGAATAAAGTGGATATGGTTGACGATCCTGAATTACTAGAACTAGTAGAGATGGAAGTTCGTGAATTGTTATCTTTCTATGAATTCCCTGGTGATGATATCCCTGTGATTCAAGGTTCGGCTCTTGGTGGTTTGAACGGTGATCCGAAATGGGTTGGAAAAATCATGGAGCTAATGGATGCTGTAGATAGTTACATTCCAATTCCTCCACGTTTAACTGATCTTCCATTCTTAATGCCTGTTGAAGATGTATTCTCGATCACTGGTCGTGGTACTGTTGCAACTGGTCGTATTGAGCGTGGTGTAATCAACTCTGGTGATCCAGTTGAAATCTTAGGTATGGGTGCTGAAAATCTTAAATCAACTGTAACAGGTGTTGAGATGTTCCGTAAGATCCTTGATTATGGTGAAGCAGGTGATAACGTAGGTCTATTGTTACGTGGTATTGAGAAAACTGATATCCGTCGTGGTATGGTTATCTGTAAACCAGGTTCTGTAACTCCTCACACAGATTTCAAAGCTGAGATCTATGTATTATCAAAAGCTGAAGGTGGACGTCACACTCCATTCTTTAACAAATACCGTCCACAATTCTATTTCCGTACCACAGACGTTACTGGTGAGATCTCACTAGCTGAAGGAACTGAAATGGTTATGCCAGGTGATAACGTTACGATCACAGTTAAATTGATCAACGCAATCGCAATGGAAAAAGGTCTACGTTTCGCAATCCGTGAGGGTGGTAGAACAGTAGGTGCTGGTCAGGTAACTGAAATTTTAAAATAGTATTTTATCCCTCAGGGATAAGAGAAACAATAAAGCAAAGTACTTAGGCTTTAAACCGCCTGAGTACTTTGTTTCTAAAGAAGCTGCTAAATCTTGGAAAAGAAATAGCTTATACACGGGAATAGTTCAACGGTAGAATAGAGGTCTCCAAAACCTTTGATCAGGGTTCGAATCCTTGTTCCCGTGCAAAAAATTAATTATGGCTAAAGTAGTTCAATTTATTAAAGAATCGTATGAAGAAATGACCCAGAAGGTTACTTGGCCTACATGGGGAGAATTGCAAAATTCTGCAGTGCTGGTTCTGGTAGCTTCGTTTATTATTGCATTGGTTGTCTTTGCAATGGATAAAGGTTCTACTTTTGTTTTAGATACTTTTTATAAATCACTTTCTAATTAATATAGCTAAATGGACGATCAGTTAAAATGGTATGTAGTTAGGGCTGTTAGCGGAAAAGAAAAGAAGGTAAAACAGTATATCGATTCTGAAATTAGCCGTTTAGGTTTTTCTCACCTTGTACCTCAGGTATTAATCCCAATGGAGAAATACTATCAGATGAAGGAGGGGAAAAAAATTGCAAAAGAGCGTAACTTCTATCCCGGATATGTTTTAATTGAAGCAAATTTGGACGGAGAACTGGAACACATTATTAAGAACGTTAATAGTGTGATTGGTTTTTTAGGGGATAAAGGCGGAAACCCGGTACCTATGCGTCAGGCAGAGGTTAACCGTATTTTAGGTAAAGTTGATGAGATGAGCCAGCAAGGTGAAACCATGAACGTTGCTTACTATGTCGGAGAGAATGTAAAAGTAATGGATGGACCATTTAATGGTTTTACCGGCGTGATCGAAGAGGTGAACGAAGAGAAGAAAAAACTAAAAGTTATGGTTAAGATTTTCGGAAGAAAAACTCCATTGGAGCTTAACTATATGCAGGTAGAAAAAGAATAGAATTCAATTCATATAAGATCTTAAATGTTACTTGCTTCCAACATTATAACATTGAGTATTAATATTAACAAAACAGAAAATGGCAAAAGAAGTCAGTGCACTTGTTAAATTACAGATCAAGGGTGGAGCTGCAAATCCATCGCCACCAGTAGGACCTGCTTTAGGTGCTAAGGGGGTGAACATCATGGAGTTTTGCAAACAATTCAATGCTCGTACCCAAGATAAGCCCGGTAAAGTATTACCAGTTGTAATTACTGTTTATGCTGACAAGTCTTTCGAATTTATCATCAAAACCCCTCCGGTTGCTATCCAGTTAAAGGATGCGACTAAATTACAGAGTGGTTCTGCTGAGCCCAACCGTAAGAAAGTTGGTTCGGTGACTTGGGATCAGGTTAAGTCAATTGCTGAAGATAAAATGACTGATTTAAATGCTTTCACTATCGAATCTGCAATGAGTATGGTTGCAGGTACAGCACGCAGTATGGGAATCACCGTTAGCGGTGATGCACCTTGGACAAATTAATTAACAAAAAACAGTTTACAACAGTGGCTAAATTAACAAAAAATCAAAAAAAGGCACATGCTAAACTAGAATCTGGTAAAACGTATTCTTTACAGGATGCGGCTGCTTTGGTAAAAGAGATTACTACAACTAAATTTGATGCATCGGTTGATATCGATGTAGCTTTAGGTGTAGATCCACGTAAAGCCAATCAAATGGTACGTGGTATTGCTACTTTACCACACGGTACAGGTAAAACTGTACGTGTATTAGTTCTTTGTACTCCTGATAAGGAAGAAGAGGCTAAAGCGGCAGGTGCAGATTTTGTAGGTTTAGACGAATATGTAGCCAAGATTGAAGGTGGATGGACTGATGTTGACATTATTATCACTACTCCTGCTTGTATGGCAAAAGTAGGTAAACTGGGCCGCGTTTTAGGTCCACGTAACCTTATGCCAAACCCTAAATCAGGAACTGTTACTAACGAAGTTGGTAAAGCAGTTACTGATGTAAAAGGCGGTAAGATTGATTTTAAAGTTGACAAAAGTGGTATCATTCACGCTTCAGTAGGAAAAGTATCATTCCCAGCAGAAAAAATATATGAAAATGCATTAGAAGTACTTCAGGTAATTTCTAAGCTAAAACCATCTGCTGCAAAAGGAACTTATTTTAAGAGCATTCATGTTTCTTCTACTATGAGTCCTGGAATTGCAATCGAAACTAAATCAGTAGCGGGGATCTAATTATGAACAGAGAAGAAAAACACGAAGTCGTTTCGGCTCTTCAAGCGAAGATGCAGGAATTCGGTAATTTTTATATTGCCGATACATCAAGTCTATCTGTTGAGAAAGTAAACAGTATCCGTCGTAAATGTTTCGAAAGCGGGATCGAAATGCAGGTAGCTAAGAATACTTTAATTCGCAAAGCGATTGAAGGATTAGAAGGCGATGCATCGGAGATCTTTGTTGCCCTTAAAGGTCAGTCAGCATTATTATTCTCTACAGTAGGTAACGGTCCAGCTAAGCTGATCAAAGCCTTGAGAAAAGGATCTGATAAACCTCAACTTAAAGCAGCATATATCGATTCAACGGTATTTATCGGTGACAACCAATTAGATACTTTAGTAAGCTTGAAATCAAGAGAAGAGCTTATCGGAGACATCATTGGTCTATTACAATCACCAGCTAAAAACGTTATTTCGGCGCTTAAGTCAGGTGGCAATACAATTGCAGGAATTGTTAAAACTCTTCAAGAAAGAGAAGGTTAAGGAACACCTTATAAGTTCATATTATAATAAATTATTTTACGTAAATTTTTAAAATCTATAAAAATGGCAGATTTAAAAGCGTTTGCTGAGCAATTGGTAAACTTAACAGTTAAAGAAGTTAACGAATTAGCTCAAATCTTAAAAGACGAGTATGGTATCGAACCAGCTGCTGCTGCAGTTGCTGTTGCAGGTCCTGCTGGTGATGCTGCTCCTGCAGCTGAAGAAAAATCAACTTTTGATGTTATCTTAAAAGAAGCTGGTGGTCAGAAATTAGCAGTTGTTAAATTGGTAAAAGACTTAACTGGTCTAGGTTTGAAAGAAGCTAAAGATCTAGTTGACGGTGCACCAAAAGAATTAAAAGCTGGTGTTGCTAAAGACGAAGCTGAAGCTTTGAAAAAACAATTAGAAGAAGCTGGAGCTGTAGTTGAAATTAAGTAATAACTTAATTTTAATATAACTTTAACCATAGACTCCGACTGTATAGTCGGAGTCTATACCTGTTTATAAACATTTCATCTTGTTTGGTTGGTGAAAAAGTTTAACGGCAAACCAAACAAATAGTTTATTCTTAAACTAAATTAACTTTAGTCCATTGGCAAATAAAGTCGACCAAAGAGTAAATTTTGCACGTAGTAAGCACATCATAGATTACCCGGATTTTCTAGATGTACAGTTGCAATCATTCAGAGAATTTTTTCAGATCGAAACCACTTCAGATAACCGTCACACAGAGGGTCTATTTAAAGTGTTTGCTGAAAACTTCCCAATCACAGATTCTAGAAACATCTTTGTTTTAGAATTCCTAGATTATTTTATTGATCCACCTCGTTATGATATACCTGAGTGTATTGACCGTGGATTAACGTATAGTGTTCCATTAAAAGCGAAGCTGAAACTTTCTTGTAATGATGCAGAACACGAAGATTTTGAAACCATCATTCAAGATGTGTACCTGGGAACCATACCATATATGACTCCAAAAGGTACCTTCGTGATCAACGGTGCAGAGCGCGTAATTGTTTCTCAATTACACAGGTCGCCAGGTGTGTTCTTCGGCCAAAGCCGTCACACAAATGGAACTAAGCTTTATTCTGCCCGTGTGATTCCTTTCAAAGGTTCATGGATCGAGTTTGCTACTGACGTGAATAACGTCATGTATGCGTACATCGACCGTAAGAAAAAATTCCCGGTAACCACTTTATTGCGTGCGATCGGTTATGATTCTGATAAAGACATCCTTGAATTGTTTGATCTTGCTGATGAAGTAAAAGTTAGCAAATCAGGTTTAAAGAAATTCATCGGACGTAAACTTGCGGCAAGGGTATTAAGAAAATGGGTTGAAGATTTTGTGGATGAAGATACCGGTGAGGTAGTTTCCATAGATCGTAACGAAGTGATCTTAGACAGGGATACTGTTTTAGAAGATGACCATATTGATATGATCATTGACGCAGGCGTTAAAACGATCATCTTATCTAAAGATGATGGTGCCAGTCAGGCTGATTATACCATTATCTATAATACTTTACAAAAAGATACTTCAAACTCTGAAAAAGAGGCTGTTGAAAACATCTATCGTGCTTTGCGTAATGCAGAACCACCTGATGAGGAAACTGCAAGAGGTATCATTGAGCGTTTGTTCTTCTCGGATAAACGTTACGACTTGGGAGATGTAGGTAGATACCGCATCAACCGTAAGTTGAAAATGGATACTCCTGATCATGTAAAAGTATTGACAAAAGCAGATATTATTGCGATTGTTAAATATCTGATCAAACTGATCAACTCTAAAGAAGAAGTGGATGATATTGATCACTTGTCGAACCGTCGTGTTCGTACAGTAGGTGAGCAATTGTACGCTCAATTTGGTGTTGGTTTAGCACGTATGGCGCGTACCATTCGTGAGCGTATGAACATTCGTGATAACGAGGTATTTACTCCAACAGATTTAATTAACGCCCGTACTTTATCGTCGGTAATTAACTCTTTCTTTGGAACTAACCAGTTATCGCAGTTCATGGACCAGACTAACCCTCTGGCGGAGATTACGCACAAGCGTCGTCTTTCAGCCTTAGGTCCGGGTGGTCTTTCACGTGAACGTGCCGGTTTCGAGGTGCGTGACGTTCACTATACTCACTACGGTCGTCTTTGTACGATTGAAACTCCTGAGGGACCAAACATTGGTTTGATTTCGTCTCTTTGCGTTCACGCCAAGATCAATAACTTAGGTTTCATTGAAACCCCTTACAAAAAAGTTAAAGACGGTATCGTTCAGGTTGATGAGGAAGTGATTTACCTGTCTGCAGAAGATGAAGACGGTAAAACTATTGCACAGGCGAATGCTGCTTATGATGATCAAGGTAATTTTACCACTACACGTGTTAAAGCACGTTATGAGGGTGACTTCCCGGTTATTGAGCCTGAGAAATTAGACTTAATGGACGTGGCACCTAATCAGATTACGTCGATCGCTGCTTCGTTGATTCCTTTCCTTGAGCATGATGATGCGAACAGGGCCCTGATGGGATCCAACATGCAACGTCAGGCCGTACCATTGTTACGTCCTGAGGCACCAATCGTTGGTACAGGTTTGGAAGGTCGCGTAGCCCGCGATTCAAGAACCCTGATCAATGCTGAAGGTGACGGTGTAGTTGAATATGTAGATGCAAATGAGATCACCATTAAATATGTACGTAACGATTCAGATCGTTTGGTTTCATTCGAAGGTGATAGCAAAACTTATAAATTAATCAAATTCAAGAAAACCAACCAGAACACTTGTATCAACCTGAAACCAATCGTTAAGAGAGGTCAGAAAGTTGTTAAAGGGCAAGTATTATGTGAAGGTTATGCAACTGAAAATGGTGAGCTGGCATTAGGAAGAAACTTAAAAGTTGCCTTCATGCCTTGGCAAGGATATAACTTTGAGGATGCGATCGTAATCAACGAGCGTATTGTTCGTGAAGATATCTTTACTTCATTACACATTGAAGAGTTTGAATTGGAAGTACGCGATACCAAACGTGGAGAAGAGGAATTAACACCGGATATCCCTAACGTTTCTGAGGAAGCTACTAAAGATTTAGATGAAAACGGTATCATCCGTGTTGGTGCTGAGGTTAAAGAAGGAGACATCCTTATTGGTAAGATCACTCCTAAAGGAGAATCTGATCCTTCGCCGGAAGAGAAATTACTACGCGCGATCTTTGGAGATAAAGCAGGTGATGTGAAAGATGCATCCCTGAAAACACCTCCATCTATCAAAGGTGTGGTAATTGATACCAAGTTATTCTCAAGAGCTAAGAAAACTACTAAAGCTGAAGAAAAAGCAGCAATAGAGAAATTAGATAAGAGATACGACCTTGCTACTACTAACCTGAAAAATGAACTGGTAGATAAATTGTTCCAGATTGTAAATGGTAAAACATCTCAGGGTGTATTCAACGTTTATAAGGAGCTGTTATTCCCTAAAGGAGCTAAGTTCACTCAGAAAAGTTTAGCTGATCTGGAATATGCGCACATCAATCCATACAAATGGACTACTGATGATGATAAAAATGACCAGATTAAATTGCTGTTGCACAACTATGGTATTCGTGTGAACGAAGAATTAGGTGCGTACAAACGGGATAAATTCGCCATCAGTGTTGGTGATGAGTTGCCTTCAGGTATTGTACAGATGGCAAAGGTTTATGTAGCTAAAAAACGTAAATTAAAAGTAGGTGATAAGATGGCTGGTCGTCACGGTAATAAGGGTATTGTAGCCCGTATCGTTCGTGATGAAGATATGCCATTCTTAGAAGATGGAACACCTGTTGATATCGTGTTGAACCCACTGGGTGTACCTTCACGTATGAACTTGGGTCAGATCTACGAAACTGTATTGGCATGGGCCGGTAAAGAACTGGGTGTGAAATTCGCAACTCCGATCTTTGATGGTGCTAAACATGACGAGGTAGAAGAGTGGATTGCTAAAGCCGGTGTACCAGCTTCAGGAAGAACTTATTTACATAATGGTTTAACGGGTGAGAAATTTGACCAGCCAACAACAGTAGGTATTATCTACATGTTGAAATTAGGACACATGGTTGATGATAAGATGCACGCCCGTTCAATCGGACCATACTCATTGATTACACAACAACCATTGGGTGGTAAAGCTCAATTCGGGGGTCAGCGTTTTGGTGAGATGGAGGTTTGGGCATTAGAGGCATTCGGTGCCGCTAATATCCTGCAGGAGATCTTAACTGTTAAGTCAGATGATGTGATCGGTAGGGCCAAAACTTATGAGGCGATTGTAAAAGGCGAAAACCTTCCTACGCCGGGTGTACCAGAATCGTTTAACGTATTGGTACATGAGTTACGTGGATTAGGTCTAGATATTACGTTAGACTAATGTTGAAAGTTATTTTGCCGGGATGCCGTTAAGGCTTCGTCTGAAAAGCATCCCGGCTTTTTAAATTTTTCAACTTTCAAACAAAAGAGCTATGTCTTACAAAAAGGATAATAAATTAAAAAGCAATTTCACCTCGATCACCATTAGTTTGGCATCGCCGGAGGCTATTTTAGAGCGCTCTAGTGGTGAGGTGTTAAAACCTGAGACTATCAATTACCGTACTTACAAACCTGAGCGTGACGGTTTGTTCTGCGAGCGTATTTTTGGTCCGGTAAAAGATTACGAATGTCATTGCGGTAAATATAAACGTATCCGTTATAAAGGTATCGTTTGTGACCGTTGTGGTGTTGAGGTAACGGAAAAGAAAGTACGTAGAGAGCGTATGGGACACATCAATTTGGTGGTTCCTGTTGCGCATATCTGGTATTTCCGCTCCCTGCCAAATAAAATTGGATACCTGTTAGGATTGCCTACAAAGAGATTAGACCTGATCATTTACTACGAGCGTTATGTAGTAATTCAGCCTGGTTTTATGGCAGAAGAAGGTATTCAATATATGGATTTCTTAACTGAAGAGGAATATCTTGATATTCTTGATAAGTTGCCTAAAGAAAACCAATATTTAGACGATAAAGACCCTAATAAATTCATCGCCAAAATGGGTGCTGAAGCGTTAGAAGATTTATTGAAACGTATTGATTTAGATACTTTATCCTATAACTTACGTCACCAGGCTGCAAACGAAACTTCTCAGCAACGTAAAAACGAAGCTTTGAAACGTTTACAGGTAGTGGAAGCTTTCCGTGGTGCAAGAACCCGTATTGAGAATAACCCAGAGTGGATGATCATCAAGATCGTTCCTGTTATTCCACCGGAATTGCGTCCGTTGGTTCCATTGGAAGGTGGTCGTTTTGCGACTTCAGATCTAAACGATTTGTATCGTCGTGTGATTATCCGTAACAACCGTTTGAAACGTTTGATCGAGATCAAAGCGCCGGAAGTAATCTTACGTAACGAAAAACGTATGTTGCAGGAAGCGGTAGATTCGTTATTCGATAACTCACGTAAAGTAAATGCAGTTAAAACTGAAGGTAACCGTGCTTTGAAATCTCTTTCAGACATCCTGAAAGGTAAACAAGGTCGTTTCCGTCAGAACTTATTGGGTAAACGTGTGGATTATTCTGCCCGTTCGGTAATTGTTGTAGGTCCTAACCTTAAATTACATGAATGCGGTTTACCTAAAGATATGGCTGCTGAGCTATTCAAACCGTTTATCATCCGTAAGATGATTGAAAGGGGTATCGTTAAAACAGTAAAATCTGCAAAGAAAATTGTAGACAGAAAAGACCCATTAGTTTGGGATATTCTGGAGAATGTTTTGAAAGGACACCCTGTATTACTGAATCGTGCGCCTACATTACACAGATTGGGTATCCAGTCGTTCCAGCCTAAGTTGGTAGAAGGTAAAGCAATTCAGTTACACCCATTAGTATGTACCGCATTTAACGCGGATTTTGACGGTGACCAGATGGCAGTACATTTACCATTAGGGCACGCCGCAATCTTAGAAGCTCAGGTATTAATGCTTGCAGCACACAACATTCTAAACCCTGCGAACGGAACTCCGATTACTGTACCTTCACAGGATATGGTTTTGGGTCTTTACTATATTACTAAAGGCCGTAGAACGGATGCACAACGTGTAGTTAAAGGTCAGGATTTTGCTTTCTATTCTCCTGAAGAGGTGATCATTGCGTACAATGAGAAACAAATCGATCTTCATGCATTTATCAAAGTTAAGGTAAACGTAAAATTAGAAGATGGATCGATCGTAAATAAATTGATCGAAACTACTGTAGGCCGTGTACTATTTAATCAAATGGTTCCGGAAGAAGTAGGATACATCAACGAACTGCTGACTAAAAAATCTCTTAGAGATATCATTGGTCATGTGGTAAAAATTACCGGAATGGCCCGTGCATCAAGATTCCTTGATGATATTAAAGAGCTAGGTTTCCAAATGGCATTCAGAGGAGGTTTATCATTTAATTTACAAGATGTAAACATTCCTGTGGAGAAACATGCTTTATTAGAGCAGGCTTCTGCCGAGGTTGATGAGGTAAGGAATAACTATAACATGGGATTCATTACCAACAACGAGCGTTACAACCAAATTATCGATATCTGGACTCGTATCAATAACCGTTTAACATCATTCGTGATGACTCAGTTATCAAGCGATAACCAAGGTTTCAACTCTGTTTACATGATGTTGGACTCTGGAGCCCGTGGTTCGAAAGAGCAGATTCGTCAGTTATGCGGTATGCGTGGTTTGATGGCTAAGCCTCAGAAATCAGGTTCAGGTGGTGAGATTATCGAAAACCCGATTCTTTCGAACTTTAAAGAAGGATTGTCGGTATTAGAATACTTTATCTCTACCCACGGTGCGCGTAAAGGTTTGGCGGATACGGCGTTAAAAACAGCTGATGCGGGTTACTTAACACGTCGTTTACATGATGTGGCCCAGGATATGATCGTTAATGCGGAAGATTGTGGTACTTTAAGAGGTATGTACACTACTGCATTGAAAGATAATGAAGACATCGTTGAGCCGTTATACGACAGGTTATTAGGCCGTATCTCTCTACATGATGTATTCAATCCTTTGGATGGCAAATTGTTAGTAGCTGCTGGTCAGGATATCGATGAAGATATTGCTAAAGCAATTGAAGAGTCTCCATTAGAAGGCGTTGAAATTCGTTCGGTATTAACCTGCGAAAACAAACGTGGTGTTTGTGCACTATGCTACGGACGTAACTTAGCTACTGGTAAACGTGTTCAGAAAGGTGAAGCTGTCGGTGTAATTGCTGCACAGTCTATCGGAGAGCCGGGTACACAGTTAACGCTACGTACGTTCCACGTTGGGGGTACTGCATCGAACATCGCTGCTGAGTCTCAGTTGACTGCTAAATTTGACGGTATCATTGAATTTGAAAATGTTCGTACAGTAGAGAACGATACTGAAGAAGGTGTAAAACAAATTGTTTTAGGCCGTTCAGGAGAGTTCAAAATTGTTGAGCCTGGTACAAATAAAGTGATCATGACCAATAACATTCCTTATGGTTCATTCTTATATGTTGAGGATGGAGCTAAAATCACTAAAGGTGACAGGATTTGTTCATGGGATCCATATAATGCGGTAATTATCTCAGAGTTTGCCGGTAAAATTGAATTTGACGCAATCGTAGAGGGGGTAACCTATCGCGAAGAGTCGGATGAGCAAACCGGTCACCGTGAGAAAGTAATTATCGATACACGTGATAAAACTAAAAACCCTTCTGTACGGGTTGTGGATAAAAAAGGTGAATTGATCAGAGGATACAACATCCCTGTAGGTGCCCACATCGCAATTGATGAAGGTGATGCAGTTAAAACTGGTCAGATCCTGGTTAAGATTCCTCGTGCAACTGGTAAAACAAGAGATATCACGGGTGGTTTACCACGTGTAACGGAGCTTTTCGAAGCACGTAACCCTTCAAACCCTGCTGTAGTAACAGAGATTGATGGTGTGGTAACTTTAGGTGGCGTTAAACGTGGTAACCGTGAGATGACTATCGAATCTAAAGACGGAGAAGTTAAAAAATACCTTGTTCCATTGTCTAAACACATCCTTGTTCAGGATAATGACTTTGTGAAAGCTGGTATGCCGTTATCTGATGGTTCTATCTCTCCTGCGGATATCTTAGCGATTAAAGGCCCTGCGGCCGTACAAGAATACTTAGTGAATGGTATCCAGGAGGTTTATCGTTTACAAGGTGTGAAAATCAATGATAAACACTTTGAGGTAATTGTACACCAGATGATGCAGAAAGTTCATATTGAAGATCCGGGAGATACCACTTTCTTAGAGAATAACTCTGCAGATCGTTGGGACTTCATGATCGAGAATGACGAGATCTATGACAAAAAAGTTGTAGTTGACGCTGGTGATTCTAACACGGTGAAACCTGGACAAATTGTTTCTCTACGTAAATTAAGAGACGAAAATTCTCAATTGAAACGTAAAGATCTGAAACAAATTGAAGTTCGTGATGCAAGACCTGCAACTGCGAGTTCAATGTTACAGGGTATTACACGTGCTTCATTAGGAACAAAATCGTTCATCTCTGCAGCATCGTTCCAGGAAACTACAAAAGTGTTAAACGAAGCCGCTATTGCTGGTAAACGTGATAACATGCTTGGATTAAAAGAAAACGTAATTGTTGGACACTTAATCCCTTCAGGTACAGGTGTACGTGGATACGAGCGTATCATTGTAGGTTCTCAGGAAGAATATGATAAATTATTAGCTTCGAAACAAGAAGAAGTAGATGCTTAATATTTAAATATCTTTTGAAAAGTCCCCCTTCTGTTAAAGTCGGGGGACTTTTTTATGCGCTAAGGTTTGGAAAATAATCTTTCATCTGCTACCTCTGTAAAGATTAAAAAAGTAGTTTTGTGTTATGGAAGAACAGCACAACGATAACCAATTAAATATTGAACTTTCTGAAGAAGTTGCAGAAGGAATCTTTTCAAACCTAGCGATCATTACTCATTCCAACACGGAATTTGTACTGGACTTCATCAGAGTGATGCCTGGAGTCCCTAAAGCCAGGGTAAAATCCAGGATTATTCTGACACCGGAGCATGCTAAAAGGTTGATGATCGCGATGCAGGATAACATTGAAAAATATGAAGCCGCACATGGCAGAATTAAAACGCAGGAAGAGCCTCCGGGTTTTCCGATGAACTTTGGCGGGCCAACGGCACAGGCCTAAGCGTTTATAATACGGTTGATATGAAGGATGACAGCCTCGGATGCATTGGGTTCAAACCAGGTGGTGCTGTCGTCTCTTCTAAACCAGGTGAGCTGCCGTTTTGCAAAACGACGTGTATTCTGTTTGATTTTGTCTACCGCAGTTTCCAGCGTCAGGTTACCATCCATGTAATCGAATAATTCCGAATAACCTACTGTATTCAGGGCATTGTATTTACGATAGGACTGAAGTCCTTTTACTTCGTCAAGAAGACCCGCTGCCATCATTTTATCTACCCTAAGGTTAATTTGCTTATACAAGGCCGAACGGTCCATATTTAAGCCTATTTTGATCATGTTGAAAGGTCGTTGTTTTTTGCTGTTGGTTTGATAGGAAGAGAGCTTTTCGCCCGTAGAGAGGAAAAATTCCAGCCCTCTGACCATACGTTGGGGATTGGCCTGATCTACTTTTTCATAATATTCAGGATCGTGTATTTTTAACCGCTGTTTAATGGATTCGATACCATCCCGCTCCAGCTCCTGTTTCAGCTGCTCACGAATAATGAGGTCAGTATCAGGAAGGTCGTCCAGACCATTACATACGGCATCAATATATAAACCGGATCCACCGACCATAATCAGCAGATCCTGTTTTTTAAAAAGCTCCTCCATGAGCTGAAGGGCCTGTATTTCAAAGTCGCCGGTACTGAACAATGTTTCAATACTGTGGGAATCAATAAAATGATGTGGTGCCGCTGCCAATTCTTCCGGAGAAGGTTTTGCAGTTCCTATTTCCATCTCCTTAAAGAACTGACGGGAGTCTGCCGAAATAATTTCTGTAGAAAAATGCCTGGCCAGTTCAATGGCCAGTGACGTCTTTCCTATTCCGGTAGGGCCGACGATTACAATCAGGGTTTTATCCAATGCCATATCCGGGCATTAATAATCTTCCTTACTGCCGTACTCTTCGTCTTCGTAGCTATCGTCATTTCCGAATTCATCCGAATCGTCAGCATCCTCTTCTGCATCGTCGTCAATTGTCTTTTCCTCCGTATTGATCCCTCTTCCTCCCATTGCTTCCAGTTCTTCTGTATCTTCAGGGACAAAATCCATTTCATTCAGAAAGTCAAATTCACTTGATTCCTGGTTTGAGGATACCGCTACCGCATTAAAATTATCTTTGTCGATGATTTTCGGAGCTTCTCCGGTACTTTTAACCAATACAGGATATTCGAGGTTAGGATCAGTTTCCAAAATGATCTTGATCAATTCTACGTGAAAGTCGAAAGGACGGTCAAAATTGTAGATATAGTAAAATTTCTGATGTGGATCTTCAATAAAACTGCTCAGTTTGGCTTTTTCCATTAAGGTAACCCCCCTGTCTGTTTTCCGTTGGGTAGGCAGGTAAGCAATCTCATCTCCTTTAATCCAATGGTCCGTACTTACATAAAAGGAAGAAGATTTTTCAGCAGAATATCCTGTTGAGCGATGTACTGCACGATGTAAATCTTCAAATGTTTGGTTTGATTTTATATCGATTTCTCTGATTACTTCATCAAAATCTTCAAAACTTATTCTAAATCTATAAATTGCCATCTGAGCTTTTTTTCTAGCTATAAAATTAAAAAATATTATCTATAATTTGTGTTAATGCACTGCGGGTGTATCAGCGCTTTACAGGAAGAAGGTCAAATTCTTTGGCTTTTTCCAGCATAAATTGTAAAGCTTCCTCGTAGGTGTTTTTTATTTCGCCTTCCAGAATTGCTTCTCGGATCGCATTTTTGATCAGTCCAACTTCTTTACCAGCAGTTAATCCGAAAATTTCCATGATGTCATTGCCGGTAATCGGAGGTTGCCAGTTTCTGATTTTATCACGTTCCTCTACATCTTTGAGTTTCTGTTTAACCAGTTCAAAGTTATTGCGGTATTTTTTTACTTTATATTCGTTTTTGGTAGTTACATCGGCATTGCAAAGCATCATCAGGCTTTCAATATCTTCTCCTGCATCAAACAGCAATCTTCTTACCGCAGAATCAGTAACTACCTCCTGAGCCAGAACGATCGGACGAAGGTGTAGTTGTACCAGCTTTTGCACGAGTTTCATTTTTTCGTTCAGGGGAAGCTTTAACTGATTAAATATCTGAGGTACCATGCGTGCGCCCTTGTCTTCATGGCCATGGAAAGTCCAGCCATGTCCTTCTTCAAAACGTTTGGTTGCCGGTTTGGCAATGTCATGAAGAATCGCTGCCCAGCGGAGCCAAAGATCATCTGTATCCTGACAAATATTGTCCAATACTTGTAAAGTATGATAAAAATTGTCTTTATGACCTTTCCCGTTAATGAATTCCACCCCATATAGGTTGGCCATTTGTGGAAAAATGAGGTGCAACAGACCGGTATCAAATAAATATTTAAAACCTATGGAAGGTGTTTTTGAAAGAATGATTTTGTTGAGCTCATCAGTGATCCGTTCTTTGGATACAATTGAAATCCTTTCTTTCTGTTTTTTTATGGCATTAATCGCACGCTCGTCAATGCTGAAATTTAGTTGAGTGGCGAAACGAATGGCCCTCATCATCCTCAAAGGGTCATCTGAAAAAGTGATTTCAGGATCAAGAGGCGTTTTGATGAGTTTATTTTCAAGGTCAGTAGTGCCGCCAAAAGGGTCCACCAGCTGCCCGTAATTTTCTTTGTTCAGGGAGATAGCCAAAGCATTGATGGTAAAATCCCTTCTCAGCTGGTCATCCTGGATCGTCCCGTTTTCCACAATTGGTTTACGGGAATCCGCACGATAAGATTCTTTTCTTGCGCCTACGAATTCAATCTCCAGGTCCTTGGTTTTTAACATTGCGGTACCGAAATTTTTAAATACCGCGACCTTGGTCTTTAGGGCTTTACCCGCCAGCTCGGCAAAGTCAATGCCATTTCCCAACACGACAATATCAATGTCTTTGGAAGGTCTTTCTAAGAAAATATCGCGCACATATCCACCTATCACGTATGCTTCAATCTGATGGGTTTGAGCAATATCGGCAAGGACTTTAAATACTGACTGTTGTAAATGTTTTTCCATTAATGAGTTACAAAAGTAATAAAACTTACTTTCTAATAAAGGAAAATTGCCCTCCCGGCGCTAATTTCATTATGGTAGAAGGTTTTTTAGGGCTTTGAAGCTCTTGCTCCCAATCGACTATATAGTCTACGGCTGCCCTAATTTCTTCATCAATCTCATCAAATATCAGGGGAGAAGGGGAACCTGATTTATTTGCAGAAGTAGAGGTAATGGGTTTTCTGAAGCGTTGAATCAGTTGCTGACAGAAATCATGTTTCACTACCCTGATACCTACACTTCCATCTTCATTGATCACATTCTTTGCCAGGTTTTTTGCACCTGAGAAGATAATGGTCAAAGGGTTTTCTGCATACTCGATCAGGTCGTAGGCAACATCAGGGATTTCAGTGACATAGCTTTGCAGTTTAGCGTCATTATCCAGTAGGATGATGAAACTTTTATCTGCCGTACGCTCTTTAATTGCAATTATTTTAGCTACGGCGGCTTCATTTGTGGCATCGCAGCCTAATCCCCAAACAGTATCTGTAGGATAAAGGATAACCCCTCCATCTTTTAAAACGTTAAGGGCTTTTTCAATTTCTGTTCTAAGCATAAAATTGTTATTTCTGGTGAGTGGAAAGCACCTGGTTGTAAACATTCATCAGGTCCTGAGTGATGACTTTGGTATTAAATTTTTGAACGTATTCCAATCCTTTTATTTTCATCTTTTCTGCAAGGGCAGGAGTATTGAGGACCGTGTTAATGCCGGATGCTAAAGCGGTATGGTCAAGCGGGGAGACATAGAGACTATCTTCTCCACCAGCTTCCTCCAGACAGGAGCCTGTTGCAGCAATGACTGGAATGCCCGAGTAAAGTGCTTCAATAATTGGGATTCCGAAGCCTTCATAGAGCGAAGGATAAACGAATGCATCAGCCATCTGGTAGATTGAAGGAAGCTCATCAAAGGGTACATTCTGCAGAAAGAGCACCCTGTCTTTCAGTCCGAGGCGTTCTATTTCCTGGTATACCAGGTCTGCATAAGGTGTTCTTTTTCCTACCACAACGAGCTGGTAATCCGGATGAACCTGCGGTAATGCTTTAATCAGTGTCAGCAGGTTTTTTCGGGTTTCTACTGTTCCTACGTTCAGAATGTATCTGGAGGGTAAATGGTTTTTAATCCGTACCCCTTGTTTGGTCTCTTCAGATGCCGGCGACTTAAAGCTATCATCGCAGCTTTGGTAAATGACTTCGATTTTATTGGGATCGGTATGAAAAAACTCGATGATATCTCTTTTTGTACACTCACTGATGGCAATTATTTTATCGGCATGTTTGCAGGAATACTTCGCTTTCAGCCGATAAATGAAACGGTCAATCCTTCCAAAATAATGTGGAAACTTTAAAAAGATAAGGTCGTGAATGGTTACGATACTAGGAATCCCGGAATTTTGAATTCCCAATGGGACCTCATGACTTAAGCCATGAAAGAGGTCGATATTCTCTTTTATCAGCTGCTTTTTTATTCCGGAAGTCCTCCAGAACAGTCCGGGTTGATCAGGGAGCCTGGACCGGATACCCCTGGCATTCAAAAAATGCCTGATTTGCGGGTGTTCTTTTACTTTTTGGCTATATACAAAATATTGGTTTTGAGGGAAAAATTCAGCGAGCTGGGCAATTAATGATCTGCTGTAATTTCCCAGTCCTGTTAAGTTGTTTGTTGCTCTTTTTCCGTCAAAACCAATCTTCATTATATTATACAGCTACATTGTTTTCTCTTAATGCATCATTAAGGGAAGTCTTTTTGTCTGTAGATTCTTTACGTTTACCAATGATCAATGCACATGGAACCTGGAATTCTCCGGCAGGGAATTTTTTTGCATAGCTACCTGGGATTACTACCGAGCGTGCAGGAACGATTCCTTTATACTCTACCGGGCTGCTTCCGGTCACATCAATAATTTTTGTAGATGCGGTTAAGACCACGTTAGCTCCAAGAACAGCTTCTTTTTCTACGCGTACGCCTTCTACCACGATTGCTCTTGAACCAAGGAAACAATTGTCTTCAATGATTACCGGAGCGGCTTGAATTGGCTCTAAAACACCACCAATACCCACACCTCCACTTAAATGAACATGTTTTCCGATCTGTGCACATGAACCTACAGTTGCCCAGGTATCTACCATTGTACCTTCGTCTACATAGGCACCAATATTTACATAAGAAGGCATCATAATTACACCTTTAGCTAAATAAGCGCCATAACGTGCAATACCATGAGGAACTACCCTCACACCTAATTCTTTATAGTTGGTTTTCAGTTTCATTTTATCATGAAATACGAAAGGGCCAACTTCAATTTCTTTCATTTCTCTGATTGGAAAATAAAGGATTACTGCCTTTTTGATCCATTCGTTCACACCCCATGAGTTAAGTATTGGTTCTGCAACACGCATTTCACCTTTATCTAACTGCATAATCACCGTTTCTATTGCTTCGCAATATTCACTATATTCTAATAAAGTTCTGTCTTCCCAAGCGGCTTCTACTAACTTTTTTAATTCTGCTATCATGTTGTAATTTATTTTTTGACAAAATAAATCAATTTTATGTATAGACCATTGTTTTCTATAATGTATTTTTGATTTTTTATGGCAGAGCAAGAAAAATTACGGATAGATAAGTACTTATGGGCGATCAGATTATTTAAGACCAGGAGCTTGGCGACAGAGGCTTGTAAGGCCGGTCGGGTTAAGTTTAATGGTCAGAATCTAAAAGCTTCTGCAGTAGTAAAACCTGGGGATGTGTACCAGGTGTCTAAAGGAATAGAAAAGAAAGTGATTGAGGTGGTGGAGCTTTTATACAATAGGGTAGAAGCAAAAATTGCGGTAACAAAATATAAAGACATCACCCCGGAAGAGGAGACTTATGGTTTTAAATCTGTGTTTCATGCTCCGGCATTAAAACGGGACCGTGGAACAGGAAGACCAACGAAAAAGGACCGAAGGGAGATCGATGACCTTACTGAAGGACTTTTTGAGGAGAAATAGCTCAGGTCTCCTCAATTAGTCTCATTCTATAAGCCTGCATTGCAGTTTTTCCCAGTTTCTTTATCAATTGATAATTTGCAACGGCACCTACTGCGGCACCCACTACCGGGAGAAGTTGTGCCATTTTGGCAAGATCGATATAATCCCTGTATTCCTGTTGAAATGTTTTCCAATCGAAACTATCGGAATTTTCGGGAAGGATATGCAGCTTCTGATTCCAGTTTTCCATATGCATAAATATCTTGGTGCGTCCATGCTGACTGGAAAATGCGAGTTGAAAGATGTAGAGGATGTATAAGCGTTCCCTATAGTCTTTAACATCGAAACCATAGAGTGCCGCGATTTCAAAAAGCATTTTCATTTTTATACCGATCAATACCGGAAAATCAGCCATACTCATGAGAAATCCACCGGCGCCGGTAATTCCTCCTTCCGCTGCACCGGTTTTACAGTAACTATCGATTTTTTGTTTCACCAGTGCTTCTCTGTGGATCAGGCTCATTTCTATGGGGGGCACTGTTGAAGTGGTATAGGTAGAGCCATAGAGAACGGCCTGAACCATTTTCTTGATAGTAACGGTAATTGCGGTGTGGACTTTCTCAGGAATATAGCTATTGATTTTCTTTTGAATGTTATTGGTGAATTTATTCAAAAGAGAAGGCTTTTCCATCATTTCTTTTTTCCAGAAATGAAGTTCTATCCTGATCTTTTCCTGATGCTTGTCCATATTTAATAATCTATTTTCATTGGCGACTGCTCCCAGAGCCTGAAAGCCTGTTGTGCCTCTGTTCTCATCATCTGGTGAATGGGCAAGGTACGTTTTGCCATGGGTTTTTCAATTTCATCATAGATGAATTTATCGTCGAAACCGATATGAGCAGCATCTACTTTAGTGTTCGCATAATAGATCGTTTCTATTCTTGCCCAGTAAATTGCGCTGAGGCACATTGGGCATGGTTCACAACTGGTATAAACCACACAGCCGCTCAGGTCAAATGTTTTTAACTTTTTGCAGGCCAGACGAATTGCGGAAACTTCTGCATGGGCAGTCGGGTCATTGGTAGTTGTTACTTTATTGCCGCTTTTGGCGATAATCTTACCATCTTTCACTACTACTGCGCCAAAGGGCCCCCCAAGGCTTTCTGCAACATTCTTTTCAGATAGGGAAATGGCCAGTTTCATGAATTTTTCGTGTGGGTTGTTTTCTTTTAATGGCATAATCGGGTACTTTTTTTATTTCATTGCACAAAAAAAATGCCCTGATTATTCAGGGCATTTCAGGTTTTAACAGAAGAAATTATTTTTTATCTGTTTTATAAGCTTCGTTCAGGCCTACGATTACTTCGCTGGTTACATCTAATGTCTCATCTGCAAATAAGATGGCACTGTTACCTTTTGAGTAAGTCAGGACCATTTTAAAGCCTTTGCTCTTTGCATAAGTTTTCAGGTATTCTGCAACTTTATCATACAGTTTTTCTTGTTCGGTAGCCTGTTCATTCTGAAGAGCAGCACCTGCATTTTGAGAATAAGCTTGTAATTCCTGTTGTTTACGGGCTAGTCTTTCTTCTGTAGAGGCTCTTTGATCAGCAGGTAAAGTATTTTGTTGCTGTTGGTATTGCGCTACTTCACGTTGGAAAGCCTGTTGTTTAGATGCAAGATCTGATTGTGCAGTTTTAGACTTTGCATCAAGTTTAGTTTTTAAGTCTTTGAAATACTGATATTTTGTTAACAGTGAATCAGAATTTACATAGACGATTTTCTCTGCGCTTGTCACCGTGGCCGACTCAGATTTTTTAGCAGTGGTACTGGTGTTTTCTTTGTTTTGGCAAGAAGCCATTACGGAAACTAATGCAACTGCAGTAGCAATGCTGCTAAGTTTTAATGTTGATCTTTTCATCTAATGATTATAATTGATATTTTATTTTAATTTTTGGTTCCCATCATCCTTAGAGCCAGTTTAAGGCTTGTTTTTAAGGATCCCCTCTCCATTTTTGGCGGATAAATTTCAACAAATATAAAATTTCAAAATTAGTATCCTAAAGAACTGTGATTTTTAGGTTGTTTTTTAGGCCTTTTGAAGGCAGATAGTTATCCACATTTGCGGTTAATTGGCCTAAAATGGTTATCTTTGAGTCTAATTGTTTTATTAAAAATATGAGCGAAGAAAAGGATCCAAAGTCAAATTATTCGGCAGATAATATACAGGTATTAGAAGGTTTAGAAGCGGTGCGTAAGCGCCCTTCGATGTATATAGGAGACACCGGGGTAAAAGGATTACATCATTT
This sequence comes from Pedobacter steynii, assembly GCF_001721645.1. Classification (NCBI taxonomy): domain Bacteria; kingdom Pseudomonadati; phylum Bacteroidota; class Sphingobacteriia; order Sphingobacteriales; family Sphingobacteriaceae; genus Pedobacter; species Pedobacter steynii. The sequence goes on from NZ_CP017141.1 coordinate 3,307,184, forward strand.
AGTTTACGAAGTAGTAGATAACTCTATAGATGAGGCGTTGGCAGGTCATGCTGACACGATATATGTAAATATTCTTAAAGACAACTCGATCAGGGTTGAAGATAACGGGCGTGGTATCCCTACGGGAATTATGCAGAAAGAGCAGAAATCAGCTCTGGAAATCGTAATGACGGTATTACACGCGGGTGGTAAGTTTGATAAAGACACCTATAAAGTTTCCGGGGGTCTGCATGGTGTGGGGGTGAGTTGCGTGAATGCCTTGTCCACACATTTAAAAGCGCAGGTACACCGTGAAGGAAAATTATGGGAGCAGGATTACGAAAAGGGTAAACCTCAGTATGATGTAAAAGTTGTTGGAGATACGGATAAAAGAGGAACGGTGATCACCTTTACTCCGGATCCTGAGATCTTTACACAGACTACAGAGTACCGTTATGATACTTTGGCCAGCAGGCTTAGGGAATTGTCTTTCCTGAATAAAGGAATTAAATTAACGCTTACTGATGAGCGTGAACTGGATGAAGAAGGAAACCCGATTTCGGAGCTTTTCCATTCGGAAGGTGGATTAAAAGAGTTTGTTCAGTTTTTAGATGGAGGTCGTCCTTCACTGATTGCGGAGCCGATTTATGTAGAAGGTATTAAAAATGGAATTCCTGTAGAGCTTGCTTTACAGTACAATGATAGCTATGCTGAAAATGTACACTCTTATGTGAACAACATCAATACACATGAGGGAGGTACGCATATCGCAGGTTTCAGAAGAGGTTTAACCAGAACATTAAAAGCTTATGCTGATAAATCAGGGTTGCTTAAAAATGTGAAATTTGAGATTACCGGTGATGACTTTAGAGAAGGTTTAACTGCAGTTGTTTCTGTAAAAGTACAGGAGCCTCAGTTTGAAGGTCAGACAAAAACAAAACTAGGTAACTCTGAGGTAATGGGTGCAGTTGATGTAGCCGTTGGTGAAGCGTTGAGTAACTATCTGGAAGAATATCCAAGAGAAGCAAAGCTGATTGTAAATAAGGTAATTCTTGCGGCTACTGCACGTGCAGCAGCACGTAAGGCACGTGAGATGGTTCAACGCAAGAGTGTAATGGGTGGTTCAGGCCTTCCAGGTAAGCTTGCCGATTGTTCTGATAGTGATCCGGAAAAATGTGAAATCTACCTGGTGGAGGGAGATTCCGCAGGTGGAACGGCCAAACAAGGCCGGGATCGTAATTTCCAGGCGATTTTGCCTTTGAAAGGTAAAATCCTGAACGTGGAAAAAGCGATGGAGCATAAGATCTATGAGAATGACGAGATCAAGAATATGTTTACTGCACTTGGTGTAAGTATAGGGACACCGGAAGATGATAAGGCTTTAAATTTAACAAAGTTACGTTACCATAAGGTGGTAATCATGACGGATGCGGATATCGATGGATCCCACATCACGACATTGATTCTTACGTTCTTCTTCAGATATATGAAAAGCCTGATCGAAGCAGGTTATGTTTACATTGCTGCGCCACCTCTATATCAGGTAAAAAAAGGTAAAGATTTCGAATATTGCTGGAATGATCAGCAACGTGATGCTGCGGTGCAACGTTTAAAAGGCGCTGGTAAAGAAGAAAGTGTACATATCCAACGCTATAAAGGTCTTGGAGAGATGAACGCCGAGCAGTTATGGGACACTACCCTTAACCCGGAAACGCGTACTTTGTTACAGGCAACAATTGAAAATGCAGCGGAATGTGACCATACTTTCTCTATGTTAATGGGAGATGAAGTTGGTCCAAGAAGAGAATTCATTGAAAGAAATGCAAAATATGCTAAGATTGATGCCTAATTAAAGGGCTTTAACAGAAAAGGAGTGATTGAAGAATCACTCCTTTTTTTATGTCATGGAATTTTAGAGAATCTTCTAAGACAAAAATGGCATTAATCTGTGTAAAGAAATAACCTCAGTTTTCTGTAGTTTACAGTAGCAAAATATTTTAACAGGATATCGCTTCCGATAATACCCATAACTTTTGGGTGTCCCATTTGTTCGTATGCCTGGTTTACTGTTTCCAGATCAAGCGCAACAGTGTCATAATTCTCGATAATCAGCCTGCCGATTTTTAATTTGGGGATAGTCGCCTGGATCGTGCTTGAGGTAGCAAAAAGGGTGGTTGCATGTGTTTCATCACTGTATTCCAGTTCCGAAATATTGGTCCTGATCAATGTCATGTCGAATACAGATCTGGAAGCACCGGTATCCAAAACAGCAAATGACTTTTTCCCAAAAACGACAATTTCCACCAAAAGGTGGAAACCATCGTCTTGTAAATTTATTAAGGTTAAAGGAACAGAAATGGTTCTCATTAAATCTAAACTAGTTTCATATCGTGCAGTACACTGTTCATGGCGCGAACAGCATCAGCACTTTTATTAAACGAAGCTTGTTCTTCTTCATTTAATTTATAATCGATCACTTTTTCCCATCCATTGCGGCCCACGATTACCGGAACGCCCAGGCAGATGTCTTTCTGGCCGTATTCACCATCAAGCGCTACGCAGCAGGTAAATAATTTCTTCTCATCGCGGACAATACTCTCCACTAAGGCTGCTCCTGCAGCACCTGGAGCGTACCAGGCCGAAGTACCTAACAGGCCTGTCAGGGTGGCACCACCAACCATAGTATCGGCTGCTACCTTAGCTAAGGTTGCTTTGTCCAATAGCTCAGTTACCGGTAAACTTTGGTAAGTTGCATAACGTGTTAAAGGGATCATAGTCGTATCACCATGGCCACCGATTACAAAACCCTGCAGGTCATTAGAATTGCAGTTTAATGCTACACTTAAATAATATTTAAAACGGGCACTGTCTAATGTTCCACCCATTCCAATGATTCTGTTTTTTGGTAATCCAAGAGATTTCAGTGCCAGATAAGTCATGGTATCCATTGGGTTGCTGATGACAATAATGATGGCATCAGGAGAATATTTTAGAATATTTTCTGCTACGCCTTTTACGATTCCCGCATTGATTCCAATTAACTCCTCGCGGGTCATTCCCGGTTTGCGCGGAAGGCCTGATGTAATCACGGCTACAGCTGAACCTGCAGTTTTGCTATAGTCATTTGTAACACCGGTTATTTTTGTGTCAAAACCTAATAGAGTGGCGGTTTGCATCATATCTATTGCTTTGCCTTCGGCAAAACCTTCTTTGATGTCTAATAAAACAAGCTCTTCTGCTAATTCTTTTCTGGCAATATTATCTGCACAAGTGGCGCCTACTGCGCCGGCACCTACAACCGTTATTTTCATAATGAATCTAATTTTATTTTAAAGGTTTTCCTCCTGGTTTAAATCTATTGTTTTAAATTGTGATCACACGCTATAAAATTACGACACAATTAATCCATGAAGCAAACCTTAATGAGGAATGTCTCATGCCGAAGTTAGAAAATTAGGTCAGTTTAAAAAACGCTTTTTAAAACTTTCTTCAACCTTGCTGGTTTTATGATAAAGAATTTACATTTGCTTAATAGTCGTAAAATGATGGACCCTGTTATGGATAATGTACCTGTAGAAAAAGTTGATATCATGTCTTATGCAGGAAAGTGGTATTCTTTGTATTCCATACCTACTTTCATGGATAAACACTGGCGTCAGACCGTGGAAACTTATGTGATCCATCCTGATGGTTATTACGCAGTTTTTACGGGATATAAAGTATTGGGGCAGGACAAGCAGAAGTATCTCCGTTCTAAACTTTTTGTGGTCAGAGGAAGCCGTAATGCCAGGTTCAAAGCGCAGTTCATCTGGCCTTTAAAGGCAGACTACTGGATCATTGAGCTTGCCGACGACTATTCGTATGTAGTGATTGGCCATCCAAAATTTAAACATCTTTTTATTATGGCCAGAAAACCCAATCTTCCTGAGAAATTATTGACGGAAATCATAGAACGCTGTCATAAAAAGGGTTATGATACTGCCAAATTAGTTTCCCAGGAGCATAAATCATCGGTACCGGTTCCGGTGCTCCATTCCATGTAAAATTATCTCTTGCAATTACAGGAGAACTGAAAAATTCCGTATTTTTGATCAATCATATTGATTTCTAAAAAGACGATTTTCTAATTACCTAGCTATGTATTTGATTTTTGATACCGAAACGACGGGGTTGCCACGCAATTGGAATGCGCCTATTACCGATACGGATAATTGGCCCAGATGTATCCAGATTGCATGGCAGTTACATGATGAGTTTGGAAATCTGGTCGAGCATCAGGATTATTTAGTCAGGCCGGATGGATTCAATATCCCCTATGATGCAGAGCGAATCCACGGGATTTCTACTGAGCTTGCCCAGGAACAGGGGATTCCCTTGTCGGAGGTACTGGAGAAGTTCAATATCGCTCTGGCGAAATCTAAATTTGTAGTCGGTCAGAACATTGGTTTTGATGTGAACATTATGGGCTGTGAGTTTCACCGTCTGGGTGTGGAAAGTCCAATGGGGCAAATGCCGGTTCTTGATACCTGTACAGAGGTTACCGCTGAACTTTTGCGTCTTCCCGGTGGACGTGGAGGTAAGTTTAAACTGCCAACTTTAACAGAATTACATCAATACCTTTTCGGGGAGCCTTTTGCTGAGGCACACAATGCGACTGCCGACGTTGAAGCAACAACCCGTTGCTTTTTGCAATTGATTAAACTGGATGTATTTAGCCCAGATCAGCTACAGGCTGATCCGGATTATCTGCGTTCTTATAAAGAGCGAAACCCTGGAGTGATCCAGCGTGTTGGACTCAACCACCTGAACCTTAAAGCAGCTTCTGATGAGATCAGAAAGCGTTTGCAAAAGGCCGAAGGACCAAAAGTTTCAAAGAAAACACTCGAGGAAAACAAACAAGAGCTTGCTTCTGCCACTTACGTGCATTTGCATAACCATACGCAGTTTTCTGTACTGCAATCTACCATCAATATTCCTTCTCTGATTAAAGCAACAGCGGCTTATAAAATGCCTGCGGTAGCGATGACCGATCATGCGAACATGATGGGTGCTTTCCATTTCGTGGCTCAGGTACTGAATCACAATAAAGGAGTAGAAGCAAGAAACCAGGCTGCGATTGAAAAGGGGGAGACACCTGATGAGATCACCATTAAGCCTATTGTCGGCTGTGAGTTTTTTGTATGTGAAAACCACGAAGATAAGAAGAGAAAAGACGATGGTTATCAGGTTGTATTGCTGGCCAAGAATAAAAATGGCTATCACAATCTGGCAAAGATGTCGTCTATTGCTTATACCAAGGGTTTCTACTATATCCCCAGAATTGATAAAGCTGTTATAGAACAGTATAAGGATGATATCCTGGTATTATCTGGTAACTTATATGGAGAGATTTCCAGTAAGTTGTTAAATCTGGGGGAAAAGCAAGCAGAGGAAGCCCTGTTATGGTGGAAATCACAATTCGGCGATGATTTTTATATCGAGCTGATGCGCCATAATCAGGAGGATGAAGATATTGTCAATATTTCCCTGATCGCCCTTGCCAGGAAGCATGAGGTGAAGGTTATTGCGACTAATAATACCTATTACATCAATAAAAAAGATGCGAATGCGCATGATATTTTATTGTGTGTAAAAGAAGGGGAGAAACAGGCTACACCGATAGGACGTGGTAGGGGATACCGTTTTGGTTTGCCAAACCAGGAATACTATTTCAAGACCCCTGAGGAGATGAAAGAGCTGTTTGCGGATACACCGGAAGCGATTTTCAACATTCAGGAAATTGTAGATAAAATAGAAATCTATAAGCTCGCCCGTGAGGTGCTGTTACCGAAGTTTGATATTTCTGAAGAATTTCTGGTAAAGGAAGATGAAGAAGACGGAGGTAAAAGAGGCGAGAATAAATATTTGCGTCACCTGACTTATGTAGGGGCGAAAAAGCGTTACGGTGAAATCACCGAAGCGATTGCGGAGCGTTTGGATTTTGAGTTACAAACCATTGAAAAGACCGGTTATCCCGGATACTTTTTGATTGTTCAGGATTTTATTGCTGAGGCAAGAAACCTGGATGTTTCTGTAGGACCAGGAAGGGGATCTGCTGCCGGATCAGCGGTAGCTTATTGTCTGGGGATTACCAATATAGATCCGATTAAATACGATTTGCTATTTGAGCGTTTCCTGAATCCGGATAGGGTTTCCATGCCCGATATTGATATCGATTTTGATGATGAGGGCCGTGGACGGGTAATGGACTACGTAATTAATAAATACGGAGCCAATCAGGTGGCACAGATCATCACCTATGGTACCATGGCGGCAAAGTCGTCGGTAAAAGATACCGCAAGGGTGTTGGACCTTCCCCTGTATGAAGCGGAGAAGATTGCCAAGCTGATTCCAAACATGAAACTTGCCAAAATATTTAGTCTGGATGAGAAGAGCCTGAAAGCGGCACTTCGTGCAGATGAATATGAAAAGGTATTGGAACTGAAGGGACTGGCAAATGCGAATGACCTTGGGGCGAAAACGCTTGAACAGGCTCAGATTCTGGAAGGTTCCTTAAGAAATACGGGTATCCATGCCTGCGGGGTAATCATCACACCGAGTGATATTACCAATTTCGTTCCGGTGGCTACAGCAAAGGATTCCGACCTGTATGTTACCCAGTTTGACAACTCTGTAGTAGAGAGTGCCGGGTTATTGAAAATGGACTTTTTGGGGTTAAAAACATTAACCCTGATTAAGGATACGGTGAAATTGGTGAAACACAGGCATAATATAGATCTGGATCCGGATAATTTCCCTATAGATGATGCCAAGACTTATGAGCTCTTTCAACGTGGAGAAACGATAGGTATCTTCCAGTACGAGTCGAACGGGATGCAAAAGTACATGAAGGAATTGAAGCCCACCGTATTCGGGGATTTGATTGCCATGAACGCTTTATATCGTCCGGGACCCTTGGAGTATATTCCCAGCTTTGTTCGCAGAAAGAACGGAGAGGAAGAGATCAAATATGACCTTGATGCCTGTGAAGAGTATTTAAAAGAAACTTACGGAATTACTGTATATCAGGAGCAGGTGATGCTTCTTTCCCAGAAACTTGCCGGATTTACGAAAGGTGAGGCCGACGTTTTACGTAAGGCAATGGGTAAAAAGCAAAAGGATGTACTGGATAAGATGAAACCTAAATTTGTGGCTCAGGCTGCGGAGAAAGGACATGATGCTACTGTTCTCGAGAAAATCTGGAAGGATTGGGAAGCATTTGCCTCTTATGCCTTTAACAAATCCCACTCTACCTGTTATGCCTGGATTGCCTATCAGACGGCTTATCTGAAGGCGCATTATCCTGCTGAGTATATGGCTGCAGTACTTTCCAATAACATGAGTGACATCAAGCAGGTAGCATTCTTTATGGAGGAGTGTAAACAGATGGGGGTTTCAGTACTTGGCCCGGATGTGAATGAGTCGGGAACAAAGTTCTCGGTAAATATCAGCGGACAAGTCCGTTTTGGTTTGTCAGGAATCAAAGGTGTTGGGGATAAAGCGGTAGAGAGTATCATTGTAGAACGTAATGAAAACGGGCAGTATAAGAGTGTCTACGATTTCGCCAAGCGCTCTAATACAAGGACAGTAAATAAAAAAGCGTACGAGAGTTTTGTATACAGCGGGGCTTTTGATGGATTCGGATACCATAGAGCACAATATTTCTTTGTTGGCATCAACGATAAAATGAATGGCATTGAGAAGATGATTAAGTTTGCCAATGATTTTCAGAACAATGAATCATCTGCGCAGTCGTCCTTATTTGGAGGCTCTGTGGCCGATATGATTTACGAGCCAAGTTTGCCTGTTGCTCCGGAATGGAGTCTGATTGACCGGTTGAAATATGAGAAGGATGCCATTGGTATCTTTTTGAGCGGTCACCCACTTGATAACTACAAACTGGAATTGAAAGAATTCTGTCAGCATAAAGTGAAACACCTGTCGTTGGTAAATAAGATCAGAACAGGAGACTCAAATGAAGAGGTACTTGCCGAATTTGAGACCATCAAAAACCGGGAGCTGGTAGTTGGTGGATTGGTGGTGATTGCTGCACAGAGAATGACAAAAACAGGAAAACCTTTTGGAACGATTGTGTTTGAAGATTACGATGATACCTGTGAACTTGCCTTATTTGGTGATGATTTCATTAAGTTTAAGCAGTTTCTTACAGATGGGTATTTCCTTCAGATCCGTGGAAGGGTAGGCGAACGTTTCAGAAAAGAGGGAGATTGGGAGTTTAAGATTACTTCGATTAACCTGTTATCCGAATTGCGTGATAAACTGGCAAAGAGTGTAACCATTCAGGTACCGATTGAAAAGATCACAGATGATTTCATGGGTAAGATCCATGCGATTCTGGAAGAGAATAAAGCAAACACAGAACATCAGAATTGTCAGTTATTATTTGATGTTTATGATCGCGAACAAAATGTAAATGTTAAATTGCCCTCGAAATCGCTGAAGATTAATCCGAATAACATTTTCTTAGATCAGTTAACGGCATTAAACGTTAATCCTAAGTTGAACTAATGTCATTTTGGCATTGTCAGGATGATGGCATTACAATTGATTATATCTTTGTATGCTGTTTGTGTATGAAGGCAAAGCCTGAGTATTCAGGCGAGTAGGTGATACAGTAAAAAACTAATTAAATAAAAATAAGAATTATGGCTTTGGAAATTACAGATGCAAACTTCGAGGAAGTTGTATTAAAATCAGATAAACCCGTTTTGGTTGATTTTTGGGCAGAATGGTGTGGTCCATGTCGCATGGTAGGACCAGTAGTAGACGAGATCTCAAAAGAGTACGATGGAAAAGCAATCGTTGGTAAAGTGAATGTGGACAACAACCCTCAAATCTCTACTCAATTCGGTATCCGCAACATTCCGGCTTTATTATTCTTCAAAAACGGAGAGGTAGTAGATAAACAAGTAGGTGCAGTACCAAAATCAGTATTGGCACAGAAATTAGATAAGCAGTTATAATCAACTCCACATATACTAGTTGAAAAAGCGTTCATAAACATATGAACGCTTTTTTTATATTTACCCTATGCAGTCACCGATAGATGAACAAGCACTCCATTTCAATGGCAATCTGGAATTACTGGCCAGACAGGTTGTTGAAGGTTTTATTACCGGACTTCATAAAAGTCCTTTCCATGGTTTCTCTGTGGAATTTGCTGAACATCGCTTATACAATGTAGGTGATAGTGTAAAAAATATCGATTGGAAGCTATTTGCCAGAACAGATAAGCTGTTTAGTAAACGATATGAGGAAGAGACCAATCTTCGCTGCCAGTTTATTGTTGATGTTTCCTCTTCTATGTTTTTCCCTGCTAAAGAGTACAACAAGCTTAATTTTTCTGTACAAGCGGTAGCCTCCCTGGTTTACCTGCTCAAAAGGCAGAGGGATGCTTTCGGGTTAAGTTTGTTCAGTGATCATTTGCTGTTAAATACTCCTGCAAAATCTACCACTACACATCAGAAATATCTGTTTAACCATTTGGAACAACTCCTGCTAACAGAGCAGATGAACGTAAAAACCAATGTCGCACAGGCTTTGCATCAGATTGCTGAACTGATTCACAAACGATCTTTAGTCGTAATATTTAGTGACATGCTGAATACTTCTCCTGATGAGGATCATATTGAGGCCTTATTCTCGGCGCTACAGCATTTGAAATTTAACAAGCATGAAGTGATCATTTTCAATGTTACGGATAAATCCAGGGAGGTAGACTTTCAATTTGAAAACAGGCCTTATGAGTTTGTAGATATGGAGACGGGGGCAGTGATTAAGGCACATGCCTCAAATGTGAAGGAAGCTTACCTGTCGCGGATGAGCAGTTATAGAAAAGCGATCGAGCTGAAATGCAGTCAGTATAAAATTGATATGATTGATGCCGACATTGCTGCCGGCTTTCACCCTATTTTACAAGCTTATCTCATTAAGCGGCAGAAAATGAATTAATATTAGCGCTTTCCTGCTATTGCTTCTACATTCTTTAGAATGACCTCACAGGCATCATGAATCTCTTCTTCTGTAATGATCAGAGGAGGGGCTACGCGCATTGAATTGCTGCAGTGCAAAAACCAGTCGCTAATTACGCCATCCACAATACAGGCATCAATGATCTTCTTGTTGACCTCAAAGTTTTCAAATTCTATAGCCATCATCAGGCCTTTTCCACGTACCTCTTTAATGGCGGGATGAACCAGTAATTTTTTGAAAAGCTCGCCTTTTTCCTCTACTCCGTCAACAATATTTTCATTAAGTATGGTTTGAAGTGTCGCCAATCCTGCAGCACAGCTTACGGGATGACCACCAAAAGTAGTCAGATGACCTAAAATAGGATTGGTAGCCAGGGCCCTCATGATCGCTGTAGAACTGATAAAGGCACCAATAGGCATGCCACCGCCTATTCCTTTGGCTAATAATAAAATATCGGGAGTAATTCCATAATGTTCGAAACCGAAAAGCTTTCCGGTACGTCCGAAACCGCATTGGATCTCATCGAAGACCAGTAAGGTGCCGGTTTCATTACATTTGCTTCTGAGGGCTTCAAAATAGGCTTTATCTGCAATTCTTATTCCTGCTTCACCTTGTACCGTTTCGACAAACACAGCAGCTGTTTTATCTGTGATTTTATCCAGGTCTGCCAACACATTATAGTGGATAAAGCGGACCTCGGGAAGGAGGGGTCTGTAAGCCTGTTTGAATTCCTCGTTGCCCATTAAGCTGAGGGCACCTTGTGTGCTTCCATGGTAAGAGTGATAACAGGAAATGATCTCTGATTTTCCGGTATATCTTTTGGCCAGTTTCATGGCACCTTCTACTGCTTCAGCACCGGAGTTTACGAAATAAGTGCAATTGAGTTGCTCCGGAAGTACATCAGCGAGTGCTTTTGCGAAATTCACCTGTGGGCTTTGAACAAATTCACCATACACCATTATATGCATATAGGTTTCCACCTGTTCTTGCACCGCCCTGACTACTGCAGGATGGCAATGGCCAACATTGCTTACCCCAATACCGGCAATCAGATCCATGTGTTTTTTACCGGTTGTATCATAAAGATACATGCCGCTGGCTCTGGTAAATTCTAAAAGAAGTGGTTCTAATGTAGTTTGGGCGTTATGTTGAAGAAATAATTGACGTTGTGTAAGCATACACAAAAATACAAATTAATTTCGCTCAGGTCCTCCTTTTTTGTATCGGGAAAGCAGTTCTCTTTTGAAAGTTTCCTGTGCACGATAGTATTTACCGATAACTTTAATGGGCAGATTGGATTTCAGCTTATAGTAGTATTTCTTCTCAATGGCCAGGCTTCTTTGTTTAAAGTTCAACTCATTCATGATCAGCGTTTGTACTTCAGTATCAGATAGGTTCTCTATTTCAGGGATTTTCCTGAAGCTGATCATATTCTGGTTTCTCTCTTTGTTTAACGCAGTTTGTTCTTTCTGGAATTCATTGTAAATAGGCCAGAATATTTTTGCTTCATCTTCAGAAAGATCCATTTTCTCTGTTAAATAACTAATCTTAAATGCCTCGATTTCCGGTGATCGATGTCCTCCTCTCTGGGCAGAGGCAAAGAAAGGTAATAGGAAAAGAAATGCGATAATGATTATGTTTTTCATTGGAATACAGTTGTTTTTTAATGGTCAGGAAGCTATTATGATCTTTTTATTATTCATTGATATTTATAGCTTATAAATCTGAAGCAATATCATTCTGGCTATAATTGCTCAGGATGTAATTTTCTAAATCGGCATCGGCAACAGCAGGGTTTTCTGCTTTCAAATTATTGGATTCAATATGTTCAATAATGGTACTTTCGTCAATATCATAAAGCATTTGTTCGCTGGCCATATCGGCAGATAAGGCCTGCTGGGCAGGTGTTCGCGGATAAAAATAAATACCGGCGGCTGTGATGAGCAGGAAACAAGCTGCAGAAGCATATTTTACCAATTTTGAATGCCACAGGCGAAGGATTTTAGCTTCTTTTTTATCGCTGAGGATTGTTTTAGCGGAAATTTTAGCCTGTAGCTGACTGAAATAATCTCCCGGAACCGTATAACCTTCATCAGGAACTTGTTCCTTTAATTTTTCCAGGGCCAGTTTAGCCTGAATTCCCAGTGTCAGCTCTTCAAAATAGCTTTCAGGAGTGTCAAAACCATGATCCGGAGTTGCTGTTTTGAGCTCATTCAGATAGATGGCCTGATGGATGTGTTCGGGAAGTTGTCCGAAATATCCTTCAGGAACAGTGAATGGAGATTTCGCACCAAGCCCTGCCAGGTAGGGGGCTTCGTTCATCCAGTCGCTATTTTCTAAATCTTTTTCCATTACTAATTATATTGATGTATTTCGGAGCAAAAGGTTTAAAAGGTGATGTCATCATTTAGCATAAAAACTTCAACTTTTTTTACTGCTATATGAAAAGAGGCTTTAAGTGCTCCTACGCTGGTTCCGGTGATCTCTGCGATTTCTTCATATTTAAGGTCGTCAAAATACTTCATGTTAAAGATCAGGCGTTGTTTTTCAGGTAAGGTCAGCAAAGCCTGCTGCAATTTCATCTGAATTTTATCGCCATTGAAATAAGAAGATGCAACCAGGGTTTCCGCGAGTTCATCTGAAACTTCATCCAGTGGGGTATTGTTACGTTGTTTCTTTTTGTTGAGGAAGGTGATGGATTCATTGGTCGCAATCCGGTAGACCCAGGTATATAATTTTGAATCGCTGCGGAACTTATCCAGGTTTTTCCAGACCTTGACGAAGGTTTCCTGAACCAGATCATCACTGTCGTCGTGATCAATTACCAGGCGGCGGATATGCCAATAGATTTTTTGCTGGTATTTATGAAGAAGCAGGTTAAAGGCTTCATGCCGGGTTTTTTCGTTGGAAAATTTCTCCAGAATTTCTGAATCTTCAACCTGCTTCATTTATTGTCTTTTATCTGTGAGTTGTTGCGGACAGATATTTAAACCTTTAAGGTTTTTATTTGTTTGCTCTTTTCATTACTTTCTGAACAGCTTCGATGATGTTTATGGTATCTAAACCATATTTAGTCATCAACTGATCAGGAGTTCCGCTTTCTCCGAAACTGTCATTTACTGCAACAAATTCCTGTGGTGAAGGAAGCTCTGTAGAAAGTAACCTTGCTACACTTTCTCCAAGACCACCAAACTTATTGTGTTCTTCGGCAGTAACTACACAGCCGGTTTTCTTAATTGATTTTAAGATCGCTTCTTCGTCCAAAGGTTTAATGGTGTGGATATTGATAATTTCTGCATCAATGCCCATTTCTGCTAATTTCTCTCCGGCTTCGATTGCTTTCCATACCATGTGTCCGGTTGCAACGATGGTTACATCAGTACCTTCGTTTACCATCCATGCTTTACCAATCTCAAATTTTTGGTCTGGATCTGTAAATACAGGAATTACCGGACGGCCAAAGCGCAGATAAACAGGGCCTTCAAATTCAGCGATTGCAATAGTTGCGGCTTTAGTCTGGTTATAATCGCAGGTGTTGATTACTGTCATACCCGGAAGCATTTTCATCAAACCTATATCTTCCAGGATCTGGTGAGTTGCCCCATCTTCACCTAAAGTTAATCCGGCGTGAGAAGCACAGATTTTTACATTTTTATTGGAATAAGCAACAGACTGTCTGATCTGGTCATAAACCCTCCCTGTAGAGAAGTTCGCGAAGGTCCCGGTAAAAGGGATTTTTCCTCCGATAGTCAGACCTGCAGCGATGCCGATCATATTTGCTTCAGCGATGCCGATCTGGAAAAAGCGTTCCGGAAATTCTTTAATAAAGGCATCCATTTTCAAAGATCCCACTAAGTCAGCACAAAGTGCCACCACTTCAGGGTTCTTTTGTCCGGCTTCAAGTAATCCTGCTCCAAAACCGGAACGGGTATCTTTCTTTTCAGTATATGTGTACTTTTTCATGGTCTTAATAGTCTTTTAGGGTCGTGTTTAATTGTGCTAAGGCTGTTGCAAGCTGCTCATCATTTGGAGCAACCCCATGCCATTTGTGAGATCCCATCATGAAATCCACACCATTACCCATGATTGTACTCATTAAGTTTAAAATTGGTTTGCCTTTACCGGTTAAAGATTTAGCATAGTGCAAAGCTTTAACGATATCGTCCATATCATTACCATTAGAAGTAATTACATGCCATCCGAAAGCTTCAAATTTAGCTTGAAGACTTTCCAATGAAAGTACTTTTTCTGTAGGACCATCAATCTGCTGACCATTATAATCAATGGTAGAAATCAGGTTGTCTACTTTATTAAATGGCGCATACATGATGGCTTCCCAATTCTGGCCTTCCTGTAACTCACCATCTCCATGTAAAGAATATACAATGGATTTATCTTTATTCAGTTTTTTAGCTTGTGCAGCCCCAATTGCTACCGACATACCCTGACCCAATGATCCTGAAGCAATTCTGATTCCTGGAAGGTGTTCATGGGTAGTTGGGTGTCCCTGTAATCTTGAATTCAATTTTCTGAAGGTGGCCAATTCGCTAACCTCAAAGTAACCTGCTCTGGCAAGTACACTATAGAAAACCGGTGAAATGTGTCCGTTAGAAAGGAAAAATAAGTCTTCTCCGATTCCGTCCATTTTAAAATCAGTAGAGTAGTTCATGACGTCAAAATATAGGGCAGTCATGAAGTCTGCACATCCTAATGATCCTCCCGGGTGGCCTGACTGGCAACCGTGCACCATTCTAACAATATCTCTTCTTACTTGAGAGGCGATATCTTCTAATTCATTGATTGTATGTTTCATTAATTGGGGTTGTTGATTAATAGGACAAATGTAATTAAAAATACTTTGGGCATAACATGTTAAGGTAAAGTTTGATATAATGCTAAAACGCAGCGGATATTTGTTTATTTTGCTACGCTTTTTGCAATATAAGCGTGATATTCCGTAGAATTCTATATTTTTAGGAACTTTTATCTTCCATTTTCATAAAAAACCTAACCAAACACCGCACAATTGAAAACTAAAAATACTTAAACCAAATCATGACAAACCAAACACAAAAATCTGTAATTTCTCCCATTGTAACGATAGGGGCTTTATTCTTCATTTTTGGCTTTGTAACCTGGGCCAATAGTACCTTAATACCCTTTCTAAAAATAGCATGTGGTCTTAAGACCGATTTCGAAGCTTTCCTGGTGACGTTCGCATCTTATATTGCTTATTTTTTCCTGGCTCTTCCTTCGTCCTGGATTTTAAGAAAACTGGGTTTTAAGAATGGAATTATTATAGGCCTACTTATTCTGGCTTTTGGCTCGCTGATTTTTATTCCTGCAGCAAATACCAGGAGCTTTGGTTTGTTCTTAACCGGTATTTTCATTCAGGGTGCGGCATTATCGTTATTACAAACGGCTTCCAATCCTTATATCAGTATCATTGGCCCAATTGAGAGTGCAGCCAAAAGGATCAGTATCATGGGGCTTTGCAACAAGTTTGCCGGTCTGATTGTCCCGATTATTATGGGAACTATTTTCCTTAAAAATGCCTCTGTTATTGAAACAAAAATCGCTGATGCGGCGACCACAGTGATGGAACGGGAAGCTTTATTGCAAGAAGTGTTGGGCCGTGTTCATACCCCATATATTGTATTGGCGATCGTTTTTTCTGCTTTTGCTTTATTTATTAAATATTCAAACCTTCCGGAGGTGGATGTGGATAAAGAGGAAGCTCTGGCCGATAATGAGGTTAGGGTATCTAAAACTTCCATTTTTCAGTTCCCACATCTTTTTCTGGGTGCCTTCTGTATCTTTGTTTATGTCGCTGCGGAGGTAATGGCGGGAGATATTATCGGAGTTTATGGTAAATCTCTTGGAATTAGTGCTGACATCAGTAAATACTTCACTACACTTACCCTTGCCAGTATGTTGGTGGGTTATGTGGTCGGAATTATTGTGATCCCAAAATACATTACACAGCAGGCTGCTTTAAAGATCTGTGCGATCTTAGGGGTGGCTTTTATCACTGCGGCTTACTTAACTACCGGCTATACTTCCGTTGTATTTGTGGGCTTGCTTGGTCTTGCGAATTCACTGATGTGGCCTGCTATTTTTCCTTTGGGAATCAAAGATCTGGGTAGATTTACAAAAACAGGATCTGCGATCATGATCATGGGTATTGCCGGTGGAGCGATCTGGCCACTTATTTATGGTTATCTGAAAGATTATGCACATATGCACTTCCAGCTGGCATTCTTTGTCAGCGTGCTGCCATGTTACCTGTACATCTGGTTCTTTGCCGCATACGGGCATAAAATCCGAACTAAAGCATAAAATAAAAAGGGGGAGCCAAATCAGCTCTCCCTTTTTATTTTATGTTCATTTTGTTTAGAATAGACGTATCTCTTTAATACTGAACAAAATGAACGGGAATTATAAAAACAAAAGCGGACGTAAAAGAGTATTTTTATACTCATCGGGGATAGGGATGCTCTCACGCTTAATGTTTTTATATGCTCATTTCCACTTTAAGAAAGCGGCTGAATAGTATGACTATTTTAGGAAGGCTATATCTGTTGATATTGCTTATCGTCCTCGTTATGATTATCGGTTACGGAATTCTGCTCTTTTCAGATAAAGGACCGGGAACGACTGGTTTAGCGTTACTTACTGGTGGTCTGTGTCTGATGTTATTTTTTATTTTAGTAAAACGTATTAAGCATTCTTTTGAAATGTCCTGCCCCATTCCGGAAGGACAGGTGTCCTCTTTGCAGGAGCTAAATGAAGCATTGGAACGTAAGGAATTTTCTTTGCAGCTTGCAGAACAAAAGATCATTAAAGAACGGGAAAAAAGACAAGCTTCTGAGAAAGCCAAACAAATTTTTCTGGTGAACATCAGTCATGAAATCCGGACTCCGATGAATGGAATTCTGGGTTTTGCCAAGTTCCTGGAAGAATCACTTATTGATGAGGACCAAAGGGAGTCCCTTCAGATGATCATTAAGTCAGCTGACCAGTTGATGGCTATCCTGAATGATATTCTCGACTTTTCCAGATTAGAATCCGGAGACATCAATTTCGTCCTGCAACCATTTGTGCTTAAGGATACGGTACATTCCATCTATAGACTAATGGAGCCTGTTGCCGACCTTAAAGGACTTAGGTTTACTTATGAAATTCCGGAAAATATGCCGGAGGTACTTAGTGGGGATGCCGTCCGTCTGGGACAAATCCTGCTGAATCTTACTTCCAATGCGATAAAATTTACCGATTCTGGGGAGATCAGGATCTCGTTGGAGCTGGTAGAAGAGCTGAAAGATGCAGTCACCATTGAATTCCGGGTAAGTGACACAGGAATAGGGATTCCTGCTGATAAACATCAAAAAGTATTCGATTTCTTTGAGCAGGTCACCAATGATACTTCCAGGAGATATGCGGGAACGGGTCTTGGGCTGAGTATTGTAAAGCGCCTGGTTGAGTTGCAGGGAGGATTGGTGTTTTTAAATAGCATTGTCGGGACAGGTTCTGATTTTTATTTCCGCCTGCCTTTCGGTAAGGTAAGTCCTCGGGTTAGCCAGGAAACGCAGGAGCTGCAATCAAATCTTCTGGAAACTCAGGTTGAAACGGGTAAAGGAGTCCGGATCCTGGTTGTAGAAGACAATCCTATTAACCAGTTGCTGGTTATTAAATTGCTGGAAAGGAGAGGCTATGATACTACTGTTGCAGAGAATGGGAGAATTGCCCTGGCGGCCTATGAAAATAAAGATTTTGACATCATTTTAATGGACCTTCAAATGCCTGAGCTGGATGGTTATGAAACCACGCGCGTTATCCGGGAAATGGAGGGTGAAAAGGGGGCGATCCCTATTGTAGCCATGACTGCACATACGATAAAAGGAGAGTTGGAAAAGTGTGCAAACATTGGAATGAACGATTATATTTCCAAGCCTTTCGATTCCTCAGAATTGTATCAAAAGATAGAGATACTGGTAGGAAGTACGGCAGGAGGGCTATAAAAAATCATGGCGGTGATCAGTTCTCCGCCATGATCTCTTTCTATTTTAACAATTCCAGCACCTGAGCCGTGGAATTTTTAGTGTCCACTTTGTTGATGATGTGTGAGATGTTTCCTTCTTCATCAATCAGGAAGGTTTTCCGGTTTGTGCCCATATATTTCTTACCATACATGTTCTTTTCTCCCCATACTCCATAAGCCTCGACAATCTTTTTATCCGTGTCTGCAATAAGGGTAAAAGGAAGACTATGTTTTGTTGCGAATTTCTGGTGAGATTTCTCATCATCTACGCTAACGCCCAACACCACAATTCCCTGTGCAATTAATCCCTGATAGTTATCTCTGAAGTCGCAGGCTTCAGCTGTACATCCCGGAGTATCATCTTTAGGATAGAAATAAAGGACTACTTTTTTTCCTTTAAACTGGTTTAAAGAAATTGTGTTCCCATTCTGATCTGTTGCAGTAAAATCAGGAGCTGCCTGACCTTCTTTTAAGTCACTCATAATACTATTTATAAAACGTGATTGAATAATTCCTGTTGTTGTCTTTCATATCAGTAACAATTACCTCCAGCGTATGTTTTCCCGGAGCAGTCCTGTCGTCGAAGGTATGCCATAAGCTTGCCGATTTGGTATCAAATTCCATTAAAATCCACTTACCATCAACGAAACCATTAAAGCTTTTGACGCCAGAAAGATTGTCTCTTAATTTAAAGGACATCTTACTGATTCCGGCCATATTCTTTCCATCACTGATGTTAATTGGCGTAAGTGTGGGAGGGAGCGTATCTATTGCGATAAAGAAAGCTCCAAAATTCCGGGGTTTCGCTTTTACATATCCGTTTTCGAAGTAACCGCCCTGCGAAGATCTTCCTGTATTTACAATCAATGCTTTTTCTTTATACTTACTCAGACTGCTGTCTGCTTTAATCCAGATTTCGAAACCAGTATGTAAAGGGGTAAGATTATTGTGAATCTGATGAACCGCAGAATAGGCGTTAGCTGCTGGCCTGGGTAAAATTTTGTAATGGAAATTGAGGTCATTATAAAGGGTTCCTTTTGGGAAAATCACCTTGACTTCTGCATTGTTGAATTCATTCTGATTCGCATAGGAATAAAGTGTTCCAGGTGCTTGTTCAGGAGTACTGATAATAGACTTATTATCTGCCTGAACATTAAAGGGAAGTATGCTCTTATTGCCTTTTGAATCAGTAATGATGTACCTCAGCTGGTGTAATTTGCCATCAGAAAAATCAATTCTTCCATTATTAACAAGGTTATTATATATGGTTAAGGGATTTCCCGGATCAACAAAACTCTTTTGGATGCTTTTCCTGGTGTTGATAAATGTCGGGTAATCAATATGAGCATTAATGGCTTTACTGTTCTCAAACTTAAACTTTTCTAGAGAAGAGGTGAATACTATTTTCCCATCCAGTTCTAACTCTATCGAGTAAACACCATTGGTTCCGGAAGCACCATTATGCTTGTCTGTTGTGATGATGCCGAAGCCAGCCTCGCCACTCAGGTTGATGGTGTTTACCTTGTTGAGTTTATAGTTACCTGCCCCACCAACTACCTGGAAGTATTGCTTAGGTGTAAATTCGTTAAAAGTCTTTTTGTTCAGGCGATAAACATACATGGAATAAATTACCGGTGGAATATTGTCCGGGATATCAAAGCCAAACAACTGAGGGTTGATCGTAGCTTCCGTCTTGGTATCTCTTATTTCAAAGTGTAAATGTGGGCCTCCTGAACTACCTGTATTGCCGGTATAGGCAATCACGTCTCCTTTACGGACCGGAATCTGCAGGGAATTTGGGAATTCGTCAATTTCATAAGACTTCTTTTGGTATTGTATCGTCTTTACCTGTTGTGTAATTTTAGGATTGAAGCGTTGCAAATGTCCGTATACTGAGGTATAACCATTTGGATGATTGATGTATAATGCCAGTCCGAACCCACTGTTTTGCACTCTTAGACGGGAGATATAGCCGTCTGCGATCGCATATACAGGATATCCTTCCCGCTGATTGGTACGATAATCCATTCCGGAATGGAAATGGTTAGGCCTGAGTTCTCCAAAAGAACCGGCAAGGGCCGGTGGGACAATATCAAGCGGAGACCTGAAATCTACAAGAGGGTATTTATTATTGCTGAATATTTGCTGAGCCTGAGCAAGGCCGGTTAAAAAGACCAGCGAAAGAAATAGAAATTTTGCTTTTATCATTGAAGCTATTTTATATCGAAATTTAGTAATTGCTGTCCGGCCATCCAGGCCTCCAGTTTGTCGCCCTGATGCACCTGGCCCACACCTTCCGGAGTTCCGGTAAAAATCAGGTCGCCTTTTTTAAGGGTAATGTATTTTGATACAAAGGAGATGATGTGTTCAAAAGAGAAGATCATGTTTTTCGTATTTCCGTTTTGTCTGGATTCCCCATTGATCTGAAGTTCAAAGGGAAGGTTGTAGATGTCCTCTATCTCCGTTTTTGGTATAAAATTGCTAAAAGCTGCGCTATGGTCAAATGCTTTGGCAAGTTCCCAGGGTAAGCCTTTTTCCTTATGGATGGCCTGAATATCTCTTGCTGTAAAATCGATACCAAGTCCCATCTCCTCATAATAATTTGGAGCAAATTTTTCCGAGATGTGTTTTCCTTCTTTGCAGATTTTTAGTACCACCTCCAATTCATAATGAATGTCGGATGAAAAATCAGGAATATAAAAAGGCTTATTGTCTTTCAGTGCTGCGGTATCAGGTTTAAGAAATATAACCGGGCTTCCCGGAACGGGATTATTTAATTCTTTGGCATGCGCGACATAGTTGCGGCCAATGGCAATTATCTTCATCTTCAGATTTGTGTTTAATAATTATGTAGCTAACAAGATAAAATCATGAAAGTTTACTCAAGGCCAAAAATAGTAAAGAATAGGGGGAATTAGAGAACGGATATCCTTTTTACAATCGTTTCAGATCCTGAAACGATTTTTAAGAAGTAAATACCACTATTTAAGCGGTTAGGAATGGTGTAACTTTTTGTTTGCTCACCGGAAGAGATCCGTTCATTGGAGAGCGTAACCACTTCATTACCCAAAAGGTCCATTATTTTAACAGAAAGATTGGATTCCCGGTCTAACCTCAGAATCAGATTAATTTGATCACTTACCGGGTTCGGGTATACTTTAAGCACACTCAGAATTTTATCCTGTTTGATATTTGCAGCAACTTTTGCATTGGTGATATCGTTATAAGGAACATATCCAAAAGTTGACCTTGGCTTATAAGTAGGTACGTTGGCTTTAATCTGAGGTGTTTTGTAGATCTTTTTTGCCCTTACATTGGAGATGGCACTATCCGGTCGCTGAGCGAAAACATTAAGGCTACAGAAGACACTCATGCATAATATGCATAAAATGTTTAAGAGCAGCGCTATTCGTAGTTTTCTATTCATGTTTGGATGATGCCAAAAATATAAATAATAAAACAAAAAAATCAATGATTTTGTTTACTTATTAAATATTTAACAATATTTAACAACTTAAGTCGTTCCTTACATTTGACATTTTATAGAAATAGAAGGATCTCCTTGATTTTATGGGATTGTAAATTTGTTTATTTACTGTAATTTTACCGCATAATTAGAAGAAAGTGTCAAATCAAAAAAATTTAAATGCGCTCAGTGCCGGAGGGTTACTTATTAGTCTGGGGATTGTTTACGGAGATATTGGAACTTCACCACTCTATACATTAAAGGCAATTTTTACTGCGGTAAAGGGTGCCGGGCAAGCGGTAACCCCGGAATTAGTACTCGGAGCAATTTCCTGTATCATCTGGACGCTGACTTTACAAACCACCATTAAGTACGTAGTCATTACCCTTAAAGCGGATAATAAAGGAGAGGGCGGAATTTTTTCGCTGTACTCTCTGGTTCGAAAGAATGCCAAATGGCTCGTCATTCCCGCCGTTATTGGGGGATGTGCGATGCTCGCCGACGGAATCATTACCCCCAGTATTACCGTGACTACTGCCATTGAGGGCTTACAGTTAAAATTCCCTGATGTTCCGGTTATCCCAATTGTCATCATCATCATCTCCATCTTATTTATCATTCAGCAATTTGGAACGAACCTGGTCGGAAAGCTTTTTGGTCCGGTGATGTTTTTGTGGTTTAGTGCGCTGGGATTATTGGGAATTTTGTTCGTTGTTCAGGATTTTAGCATTTTAAAGGCATTAAATCCTTATTATGCAGTTACTTTACTGGTTAATAATCCTGCTGCATTATTGATCTTAGGTGGTGTTTTTCTATGTACAACCGGAGCCGAAGCATTGTATTCGGATATGGGGCATTGCGGGAAAAACAACATCCGGGTGAGCTGGGTCTTTGTGAAGGCCATGTTGATTCTGAATTACCTTGGTCAGGGAGTGTGGGTATTGCACAGACCTCATTATGAAGTAGAATTAAACCCCTTCTTTGAAATTGTTCCTCCTGCTTATTTGCTGTTCATGGTTGCCCTGGCCACACTGGCGGCAGTTATTGCCAGTCAGGCAATGATTACGGGGTCATTTACACTGATCTCTGAAGCAGTAAGGTTAAACTTATGGCCGAAAGTAAGGATCAACTACCCAAGTAACCAAAAAGGACAAATCTATGTGCCTTCAATCAATTGGTTGTTATGGATCGGTTGTGTGGCCATTGTATTGATCTTTAAAAAATCAGGAGCGATGGAGGGCGCTTACGGACTGGCGATTAACCTGACTTTCCTGTCTACTACGATATTGGTAGCGGCTTACATGAAACGTAAAAAAGTGCCGCTATATGTGATCCTGATATTTCTTGCCATCTACGGTGTAATTGAATCGACATTCCTGATCGGTAATCTTGCCAAGTTCTTCCATGGAGGTTGGATGACCGTATTGATCGGTTCCGGGCTATTTACGGTGATGTGGAGCTGGTACGTAGCGAGAAAGATTAAAAACAGATTTGTTAAATACGTTGAAATTGAGGATTACTATCAGATCATTTCCGAATTAAGTGTGGATGAATCTGTTCCTAAATATTCTTCTCAGCTGGTATATTTAACCAGTGCCAATTTTAAAACAGAGATTGAATCCAAGATCATTTATTCCATCATTCAAAAGGAGCCTAAGCGGGCAGATGTATATTGGTTGGTGCACGTAGATGTGGTAGACGAGCCTTATACAAGGGAATATAAAGTGGAATTCCTGATCCCCGGTAAGCTGATCAGAATCGATTTCAAACTTGGATTCCGGGTAGAGCAAAGTGTAAACCTGCTGTATAGAAAAGTGATTGAAGACCTGGTAAAGAATGGAGAAGTTGACATTACCAGTCAGTATACCTCACTTAATAAACATAAAATTGCCGGGGATTTCAGATTTGTGCTCTTAGAAAAGCATTTGTCCAAATTCTCGAAACTGAGTTTTTACGAACGAAGTGTAATGGATTATTACTTTATCCTGAAACGTTTCAGCCTTTCGGAAGAAAGAAGTTTTGGACTGGATTCCAGTTATGTGGATGTAGAAAAAGTTCCTTTGATCTTTGTCACTCCGGATGACATCGAATTGACCAGACTTCCGGTTTAAGATCATTTCAGATTTTCAATATAAAAGGCCCTCACAAGGGCCTTTTATATTGAATTTTATTCGCGGTTTAGCGCAGGTTATGCTGTAAAAAGCCATTTACCTGTTCCTTATAGGTTCTCCCTATTGGGAGTTGTTTATTTTGGATTTCTATTTCCGTGCTGGTATAGGCGTTTATTTTTTCAGTCGATACGATATAAGAACGGTGAATTCTCAGAAAATTATTTTTTGGAAGCTGTTCTTCTATTTGCCCCAGTTGAAACCTGGTTGTGATGACTTTGTCGATGGTAAAGATCCGTACATACTCTTTCAGGCTTTCTATATAAAGAATCTCCCTGAAATAGATCTTTACCTGTTTCTTACTGGTATTGACAAATATATATTCTTTGCCTGCCGGGGTAAATACAGCTGAGGTTTCCGGTTTGCCGGAGCTGAGCTGTTTTAACTTGTTTGCTGCTTTTAGAAAGCGGCTAAATTCAATTGGCTTCAGGAGGTAATCTACAACGTTCAGTTCATAACCCTGTAAGGCATATTCATGGTAAGCTGTGGTAATGATGATATGAGGAGGGTTTTTTAAGGTTTGTATAAAGTCCAGGCCTTTGAGCTTGGGTAGGTTAATGTCTAGAAAAATAACATCGATATCATTGTTGCTCAAATCATCCAGCGCACTAATGGCATCAGCGTAAGTCTTTTTTAATTTCAGAAAGGGGACATCGGTAATATAATCCTGAAGGATTTCAGCAGCCAAAGGCTCATCTTCAATAATGATACATTTATAGGGTTCCATGACTGTTGAGGTTAATTTTAAGGGATACATTAAAAACTTTAGGAAGATTGTCCAATGTCAGAGAGAATTCCCGGTACATCAACTCAAGCTGTCTGCGGATATTGCTCAACCCGATTTTTTCATTCACTATATTTTCGCCATTATAATCCTGCGTGTTTTGGGTTTTAAAAATCAGCATCCCATTTTTTAAAATAATGCTGATCTCCATATGGTTATCACCTGTGGTTTCATTTAATCCATGTTTGAATGCGTTTTCAATAAATGGGAGCAGGATAAGCGGGGTAATCATTTGAGTATTATCATCAATTTCTTTCTCAAATGATACTTTCAACCGGTCATCGTATCGTATTTTCTCCAGCTCCAGGTAATCTTCCAGGATTTTGATTTCTTCAGCAATGGTGATAGAAGCCCTATGGGATTCATACAGCATAAACCGTAATAATTTTGATAATTTGAGTACAACTTCAGGGGCCTGGTCTGATTTTTTCCTCGCCAGACCATAGATATTGTTCAGGGTATTAAATAGAAAATGTGGATTGATCTGGTTTTTTAAAAACTTGAGTTCTGTTTCCAGTTTATCCTTAATAAGGAATTTTTCTGTTTTCAGTTTGGAGGCCTGCAAACGGAAGAGTTTTAAAGCAACAGCAATGCCACAGATGTAACCAATATCCAGTAAGGCAATAAATAGACCGGAGGGATTAAATACATCCGCCATACCAACAATTTTTTCTGGTTTGAGTAGGGGGCTGATTACAAAAACGTTTGCCAGACGATAGAAAAAAATGGCAATGATCAGGGCCAGAAGAATCTGGACGACCACACTGAAGATCGCCTTTTTCTGAACCAGAAGATCGTTTACCGGAAACTCCATGACATAGTAGGAAAAAGACATTTTAACGGAAACCAGCAAAAAGTTAAAGAGGATCGCCAGGGTAAGGACATAGGTTTCCTGCTCTGGCGGAAACAAATCATGTATCCAGGCATACTCCAATAAAGTTCCCTGTATGCTATACGTAAACCAGAATAGGATATGTCGGTAAATCTTGTGCTTCACTAATGGAAGTTCGTGATTTTTAAACCAAATAATTGAAAATAATATCAATGACATTCCTGATGATACAAACAGTCATTTTTTAGGTATCATGGTTTTTGGATGTGGGTAACGGTGGTTTGTGCTTTATGGAGTGTTGTTTGTTGATAAATTTTGTATGTATGGGTTGGGCTTACTGATATTACTTCTTTAAGAAGCTCAACCAAACAAGATGATGAAAACCTATAGAACAAAAGTAATTTTTCTCGGCCTGATTGCAGGTACACTGGATGGCCTTGCCGCGATTTTCTTATCGGCAAGAGGTAATGCAACCATGGTATTTAAGTATATCTCCAGTGCAGTTCTTGGGCCTGAAGCGTTTAAGGGAGGAGCAGCTACGGTTATTCTGGGAGTAGGCTTCCACTATTTTAATGCCATGGCATTTACCCTATTCTACTTTTTTATTTATCCCCGGGTATCCTTACTTCGGAAAAATATTGTGCTGAGCAGTCTATTGTATGGTTCATTTATCTGGATCGTGATGAACCTCTGCGTGGTGCCATTGAGCAGGATTAACACTTCGCATTTTACAATCAGCGGCGTGTTAAAAAGCTGGGTAATTCTCGTTGTTTTTATTGCTTTGCCGCTGGCAATCGGGATCAGGGAGATTTACCGGAATAAAACTACATCTAAAAAATTAGGGTTATGAAACTATTATGGTTGTTTACTGCCATGATCATCTGGAGTATGGTCAACGGGCCTGGGGACGGGGTCGTGCAAAAGAAAAAAACGGCTGATGCTGGTTTTGCTGTTGTAGAACTGTTTACTTCCGAAGGGTGTTCCAGCTGTCCGCCAGCTGAAAAGCTCCTGAAAGAAATTCATCAGCAGTACCAGGGGAGAGCAGTTTACGTCCTTGCTTTTCATGTCGATTATTGGGATAAACTGGGTTGGAAGGATAAGTTTAGCGATTCGAAATATTCTGGCCGGCAATACAAGTACAGCGTATTTTTCCAGGGCAGGCTTTATACCCCTCAGGCAATCATTAATGGAAAAGAGGCTTTTGTCGGATCTGAAGGAGATAAAATCAAAGGGGCAATTGACAAGCTCCTGAGGAAGAAGGTAACGTTACCGGATACGGAATATAAGGTTCGTATAAAAGACGGTCAGGTGACACTGGATTACCTCCTTGGGCAGTCACTTAAAGGAAATCTCTTATCGGTTGCACTATTGCAGAATCAGGAATCAGTTCAGGTTATGGCTGGCGAAAATAAAGGCAAATTATTAGAACACGTTAATGTGGTAAGGTCTTTTTATTCGGAGGCGATATTGGATCGTTCAGGTAGTCTAAATCTGGATCTTCCTAAAGATACCGATGCTAAGGGACTTCATGTCCTGGTTTACCTGCAGGATCAAAAAAATCTTAATGTGATTTCCGCCACAGAGATTTCTCTGTGAGGAACTATGGAATAAAAGTGATCTCTGAAAATTCTGAATCAATAAAAAAGGCTCCGGGGAGGAGCCTTTATTGCTGGTCATCTAACCAAGCAATTATAGGGATAATTATAGGAGGGCACTTTAAGGGATGTCCAATCTCATTACTGTCGATTTATATGGAACATCGTTTTTTAATCTTATTATTTACAATAAGTCTAATGTATAAATATATTTTCTAAAAAAATAATATATTGAGAAATATTCTAGGATTTGGTTCAGAAAAGGCCAGGATAAAGAAGAATTAGTATTTCTTGTGCTCTTACCTGATTCTTGGTTTGTCGGTGTTCGATTAGCACAGTTAACCCGAACGTCCCATGGACGTACCTGAAACGTAGCAGGAACGTCTTTTTGTACGATAAGACGTTCCTGGTATAACTGAGGTACATGCCTGGAGTGTTCCGGTTATCCGCCTGCGCCTAAGGAATGTCGGGCGCTATAGAAAGGCGACCGATGATCTCCATAAAAAAGCCCCTGAATTAAATTCAGAGGCCTCTATTGAATACATCTTGATGTTAAACAGTAGGTGAGCCTTGTTGCCCTAGTTTACTGTGTCTGTAACCGTAAAGGAAATAGACCACCAGACCTACAATCAGCCATATGCCAAAGCCGATCCAGTTGGAAATACCAAGCTCACACATCATGTATAAGCAGCTGATGAGTCCAAGTACCGGAATCAGAGATAAATTTTTAGTGATGCAATAGTAGATAATTACCAGACAGATGATCAGAAAGATCCACATTGGAATTTTGTGTTTAAATAAGCCCCAGCCTGATTCATATTTCTTCTCCGCACTTACCGTCGATTGATCCATAAAACGTTCGTACTGATCAGCAGATAAGCTATTGAGATAAGCTGTGGCGTCCAGATTTTCAGCAGGGTTTACTTTTACTGAACCTCTTTTGATTTCTCCCTTTACCAGGTCAAGTTCCGAAGGATTCAGTGAGGTAATAAAATGTACAGGTTCATATACCTTTGGGGTATTGAAGATAAATGCATTTGTTTCCTTTTTATAAGTAGTGAAACCTACAATCAGCATGGCTATAAATACCACAGGAACAATATACTTTGAGTTCACATAAGGCGTTTTAAACTTACCTCTTTGAATATTCGGCTTGTTTTGCAATACCAGCACCCCGGCACAAACCAATACAAAGGCAAACAAGGTTCCGATAGAGCAAAGATCGGTTACAATAGTCAGGTTCATGAATAATGAAGGAATGGCTACTACAAAACCAACTACTATGGTTGCAAAAGAGGGAGTATGATACTTAGGGTGGATCTTAGAAAAAGATTTAGGCAATAGGCCATCACGGCTCATGCTCATCCAGATTCTGGGTTGCCCCATCTGGAAAACCAGCAAGACACTTGCCATAGCAAATACCGCACTGACTGCAATAATTCCACTCATCAGCTTCAGATTGATCTGATCAAATACGAATGCCAAAGGGTCTCCGACAGCTAAAAGGCTATAATTTACAATACCGGTAAGCACCAGTGCAATCGCTACGTATAAGAGTGTACAGATAATAATTGCCCACATCATTCCCCTCGGAAGATCTCTTTGAGGATTTTTACATTCTTCTGCAGTGGTGGAGATGGCATCAAATCCGATATAAGCAAAGAATACTGCAGAAACCCCTTTTAGGACACCTGAGATACCGTTGGGTGCAAAAGGATTCCAGTTTGCCGTATCTACATAGAAAATTCCGACTGCAAGTACCAGCAATATCACTGCAAGTTTTACCACAACCATTGCATTACTTGCATTTCTGGATTCTTTCATCCCTCTGTAGATCAGCCAGGTAATAAAGATGATGATGGCCAATGCCGGTAAATCGGCTACAATATGAAAACTTCCGATTTTCGGGGCGGTGATCCAGGCATTATTTGCAATTCTGGTTGCTTCATCAAGATTGGCGAAGCTTTTTCCGGCATTGACCAATGCTTCTGCATGTTTATGTCCGTTATAAGCTGAAAGATAGTCCATTGTGGCCCAATCCGGTACGTGAATACCTTTTATGCCCAGGGCGGGGATATGTATGGAAGAGAGGAGGCCTGTAAAATAATCCGACCAGGAAATGGCCACTGTAATATTTCCGATAGAGTACTCCATAATGAGAGACCATCCGATAATCCATGCCACCAATTCGCCAAAGGCTACGTAAGAATAGGTGTAAGCACTACCAGATACGGGAACCATTGACGCGAATTCTGCATAAGCAAATGCGGCAAAGCTACAGGCAACAGCAGTGAAAATAAATAGAAATATCACGGCTGGTCCACCATCTGCGCTGGCCTTTCCAATTGTACTAAAGATTCCCGCACCAATAATTGCTGCAATCCCAAAGGCGGTAAGGTCCCTTACCCCTAGGGTTTTATGTAAAGAAGTTCCATGTTCTCCATAGCCTTTTTCTGCATCTTCTAATATTTTGGTAATAGATTTCTTTCTGAAGAGTTTTTCAAACATAGAATATTGGTTAGGTTAGTTTGTATTATTCAAACTTATAAATTTACTTCTAAACTATTAACCTAATTTCTGTAATTCGTCTTTAATAAATGAGGCCAGCTCCTGAATGTAACCCAGACTAAAGTCAAATTTAATTCCTGCGGTCTCATAGATTTCATTGATAGGTTTGGTGTAACCTAAGGAAAGAGCTGCCAGATATTGTTCTAAAGCTTTCTGTGGATTTTCTTTGTAATTCTTCCAGATCGCAATAGCTCCCAACTGGGCGATCGCATATTCTATGTAATAAAATGGAACTTCGAAAAGGTGCAATTGTTTTTGCCATAAGTTTCCAAATTCAGCTTCCTGGCCGTCCCAATTGGCAAATCCGGCGCCGAAACGGGTATATATTTGTTTGAAAGCCTCTTCTCTATCGGCGGCATTATGACTTGGATTGGTATAGATCCAATGTTGGAACTGGTCAATAACGGCTACCCAGGGAAGGGTTTTTAACACATCCTGTAGTTGTTCTCTTTTTGCACGAAGTAAGTCTTCTTCGTTGTCAAAATAGATGTTCCAGTTGTCCATTGAGATCAATTCCATACTCATAGAGGCCAGTTCTGCAACCTCAGACGGGCAATGTTTGAAATCGTTCAGCTCCAGCTGAGCAGTCAGGAAGGTATGTATCGCATGACCACCTTCATGAACCATTGTGGTCAGATCCCTCAGCGAGTTAGCGGAATTCATGAAAATAAAAGGTGCCCCGGTTTCCGCTAGGGGATAATTGTATCCCCCAGGTGCTTTACCTTTCCTACTTTCTACATCAAACAGGTTATTTGCCTTCATGGTAGCCAGCATTTGGCCAAGCTTCGGATCTATTGCATTAAAACACTCAATACTCTTGTCAATAAGTTCCGACCCATTTTTGAATGGTTTTAGAGCCGCTTTACCGGTAGTACTTACTTCCATATCCCAGGGTTTAAGCAGGTCAATTCCTAAAGCTTCGGCACGTTTTTGTGCCTGCTCTTTTAAGATGGGTACTACCTGTTTCTCAATTGCCTCATGGAAATGATAACAATCCTGCGGGGTATAGTCAAATCTGCCCAGGGCCTGGAACATATAATCTCTGTAATTTTCGAAACCGGCATTTAATGCAACCTGATGGCGCATGGTTACCAATTCATCAAACAGCATGTTTAGGTCATCCTTATCTACCATACGGCGTTTCTGGATGGTTTCCCATGCTTGTTGTCTGATTGCCCTGTCTGTATCTTTAATAAAATTGGCAGCTTGTTCCAGTGTGTATTCCTGTCCGCCGATCTCCACACTCATTGCACCAGTGATGCCCTGGTACCTTTGTTGGGTAACCTGTAGTTTAGTCAGCAGTTCGACATTCTCTTCGCGGTAGATTTCTATTGCCTTCCTGATCGCTCTGATGTAAACGAAATATTTTTCCTGATCCAGTTCATTGATAAAAGGGCTGTCGTTAAATTTTTGATTGAGCTGGTTGGCAATAGGAGAGATCTTGGGTTCAATTTCCGTAGCGAAGTATTGAAAAGACTGGACCAGTTCTTCGTTAGCGGTATCACAGCTCATCTTGATATACCTCCAGGCAAAATCTTCCTCCAGGGCTGCTTCAAGTTCACTTTTATCTTTCAGCCATTTCTCCAGTTCAGCAACATTTTCTATAGGACGCGAAAGTAATTCATTCAGAATAGGTTCCAGGTTGTCCCATTTCATTTCCAGGTTTTGAGGGATATAAGCTCTTTGTTTTGCAGGTATATTGAGATTGATCATTTTTTTAAATTAAGATGAGACAAATATAACGAACCGGGAGGTCGTCAGCAATCTGAAAGACAATTGATTTATTAAATAGTCTGAGTTTGGTTTCAAAGATGGCTGACAGTCAGAAATCCTCACTATTAAGAATTATTCAAAATAATTTGGATTACCAAAGAATCATCTGCTACTTTGCGGTTATTTAGAAATAATCTAAATTAATTAAGATATGTATAAACTTCTATTTTCCTTATTTCTGCTGTTTTTCAGCATGACATTAAGCGCGCAACAATTTTCCACAATAAAGGGGAAAATCACAACTTCAGATGGGCAGGCGGCGGCCTATATTAGCGTAGGTTTAAAAAACAAAGCTCAGGGTAACCTTAGTGATGAAAGCGGTAGCTATAGCATTCCCCGGGTTAAACCAGGGAATTACACTTTACGCGCTACTGCGGTAGGATCGAATCCGATAGAGAAGGCAATTAAAGTGCTTCCGGGAGAAGACCTGACTGTCGATTTTATCATTACCGAGAATTCCGGTCAGTTAAAAGAGATCAATATCAATAGCAACAAAACCAATAAATATGCGACGAAAAGGAGTGAGTATGTATCAAAGATGCCGCTTAGAAATTTAGAAAATTCGCAGGTTTATTCCTCTATTTCCAAAGAATTAATGGCCGATCAGCTTTCCTTTTCCATAGATGATGCCACCAGAAATGCACCGGGCTTACAAAAGATGTGGGAAGCTACCGGACGTGGCGGAGATGGAGGCTCTTACTATAATTTAAGAGGCTTCATTGCACAAAGCAAACTTAGAAATGGCATTGCAGGAAATGTAACCAGCAGAATTGATGCGGCGAATCTGGAGCGGATAGAGGTTATAAAAGGGCCATCAGCAACACTTTTTGGAAACGCCCTGACTTCTTATGGTGGTCTGATCAACAGAGTTACAAAGAAACCTTATGACCATATTGGAGGAGAGGTAACTTATGCCGCAGGAAGTTATGATTTTAACCGCGTCAGTGTAGATTTTAATACGCCCCTTGATACGGCTAAGACGCTGTTGTTCCGTGTAAATGCAGCCTATAACTATGAGGGCTCGTTTCAGGACAGAGGATTTGACAAGGGCTTTGTTCTTGCACCAAGCCTGTCCTATAAAGCCAATGACCGCTTGTCATTTCTCTTCGATGCAGAGATTTTTAGTGGCAAAAATACAGGTAAACAGATTTTCTTTTTCCCTTATCAGCAATCGGTCGCAGCACTTGGCGTAGATCGTGCAGATCAACTGAGTGTTGACTACAAAAAGTCTTATTTCTCCAATGACCTGACTCAGCAATCCAGAAACACCAACCTGTTTGGTAATATGGAGTACAAGTTTTCGGACTCCTGGACATCGCAAACCAATATTACTTATACCAAAAGCTACTCCAACGGGTTCTCTCCATATTTTTATCTGATGCCTGGAAACCTGCTTTCACGTGAGGACCAGTCTACGATGAACAGTAAGATGAACGTATTGGAGATTCAGCAAAACTTCAATGCTGATTTTCATATTGGCGGACATAGAAACAGGTTTGTAGTTGGTCTGGATTTTCTCCGGATCAATTCAGATCAACTTTTCTATAGTGCTAAATATGACGAGCTTTCAGCGGGAGTTACTTCCGGACCTGCCTACGATAGTTTTAACAGAACGAATATGGAAGCTGTGTACGGAAAAGATAAAACTACCTATCCCGATATCTACAAAACCAATACCTATAGTGCCTATATTTCTGACGTCTTTAATATTACTGATCAGTTCATGGCTTTGGCAGCAATCCGGGTAGATCGCTTTGAACATAAAGGAAGTTATGACCGGCAGGGGAAACAAAGGAGTGAGCCGTATAAACAGACTCAGTTCGCACCTAAATTCGGATTGGTTTATCAGGTCTTAAAAGATCAGCTTTCTCTGTTTGCAAATTATCAGAATGGTTTTACCAATGTTCCGGGAACCAATTTCGAATCAAAAGCACTTAAACCCGAACAGGCGAACCAGATAGAGGGTGGGATAAAGATGGATTTATTTGATGGAAAACTTAGTGGAACCTTAAGCTATTACGACATTAAGGTAGAAGATATGGTCAGACCCTACCAGGGAGGAACAGGCGAGAATTCAAACCTAAAGATTCAGGATGGAACTCAGACAAGTAAAGGGTTTGAGGCAGAATTAGTTGCCAATCCGGCAAAAGGCCTGAATATTATTGCCGGATTTACTTATAATGATTCGAAACTTGTAAAAGTTCAGGATCCGGATGTAGAGGGGCTTCGTCCCGGAACTGCAGCTTCTCCGTACACGGCAAACCTTTGGTTAAACTATCACCTGCCAGATAATTTTATTAAGGGCCTGGGCTTTGGCGTTGGAGGAAACTATGCGAGTGATAATAAAGTGTTAAATAGCAGGGCTTATGGTGTATTTATCCTGCCGGCCTATACCATTCTTAATGCCAGTGCTTTTTACGATCATCCAAAATTCAGGCTTGGTCTTAAAGTAGACAACCTCACAGATAAAAAATATTGGATCGGTTATACGACTGTAAATCCGCAAAGGTTAAGAAATATAATAGGTAGCCTTACCTACAAATTTTAACCTGAAAACCAGGTGCCTGCTATGGGTTAATCCATACCGCAGGTACCTGGTTATTATGTTTTAGTGCAATACCGTTCTGAATAGCACATCTGCCAGAAAGCAAAGGGCAAAAACAACGGAAGCAAAACCATTTGTTGTAGCAAAAGCTTTATTGACTTTACTGATGTCATTTGGTTTTACCAGTAAATGCTGATAAATTAACATGATGCAGAAGAATGCAACTCCTACATAGTAAAACCAGCTAAAATTGTGAGGGGTAAAAAATATAGGCAGGATTACACATAAAGCCGAAAAGACATGTAATGCTACTGATAACCTCAACGCATTTCTGATACCTAAAGCAGCTGGAATAGAATGCAGCTTTTCCTCTCTGTCGAACTCCTCGTCCTGCAAGGCATAAATAATATCGAAACCACTTACCCAGAATAATACGGCAAAGGAATACAGCACCGGAACGATATGGAATGCGCCCGTTACAGCAATATAAGCACCAATGGGGGCAAGGGACAAACCAAGACCCAGTACCAGATGGCACAGTGCCGTAAATCTTTTGGTATAGCTATAGAATAAGACGACAAATAAGGCAACCGGCGATAAATAAAAACAAAGCTTGTTGATAAATGCAGTAGTGGCAATAAACAGGATGCAGTTAATGATGACAAAGATTAAGGCTTCATTTGCCGAAACCTTTCCCGCCGGAATGTCGCGCATCTGGGTGCGTGGATTCTTTGCATCAATATTTCTGTCCAGGTATCTGTTAAATGCCATAGCTGCATTGCGGGCAAAGACCATACAGAGCAGGACAGCCACCAATAACATCCAGTTAAAAGGATTGGAAGTCGTCGTTACACCCAGAAAGAAACCAATCATTGCGAAAGGAAGTGCAAAAATGGAATGGGCAAACAGGACCAGTGAAAAATACTTCTTCATAAAAACGGATATATTAAAAATCTGTTTTAGGTGTTAACACAGGCATTGCGAAATCAAGATTCACCTGGTCAATAAAGTCCAGGATCTGATCTCTACCTACACTCTTTTCAGCAGAAGTGACAAAGGAAGGCGGAATCTCTTCAAACCATCCACCCAGTGCTTTTTTAAAAGCCGCCACATTCTGATCTGTCTTTGTGGTTGACTGCTTATCTGCTTTTGTAAAGGCCAATACGAAAGGAATTTGAATTTCTCCCATCCAGCAGCAAAACTCAAGATCTATCTTTTGAGGTTCCAGCCGGCTATCTATCAATACGAAAACGCATTGCAGGCTTTCTCTTTTAGTAATATAGTTACGGATGAATTTCTCCCAGTTTTCCCTGCTGCTTTTAGAAACTTTTGCATATCCATATCCAGGTAAATCTACGATATACCATTTCTCGTTGATTAGAAAATGATTGATTAACTGGGTCTTTCCAGGTTTCTGGGATGTTTTTGCCAGGCCATGTTGATTTACAAGCATGTTAATGAGGGAGGATTTTCCAACGTTGGAACGTCCGATAAATGCATACTCAGGCATATTGGCTATCGGCAAAGCCGAAATCTTTGTATTGCTACAAATAAATGTTGCTGATTTTATAATCATTTGACAAAGGTAGAAAATTAGTTTTCAACAATACTTATCTTTGCAGCTTACTATGAACGAAAATATCTCCACCTCCCACTCTGCAACAGCTCCTAAAAAGGAACAGGTAGCCTCAATGTTTGATAAGATATCAGGAACATATGATTTTTTAAACCACTTTATGTCGCTGGGAATCGATATTCTATGGCGTAAAAGGGCAATTGGCGAACTGAAGTCCATCAAGCCCCGATTGATGCTGGATGTAGCAACCGGAACGGGAGACTTTGCTTTTGAGGCGATTAAAATTCTTAAACCTGAGAAAGTAATCGGGGTAGATATTTCTGAGGGGATGCTGGAAGTGGCCCGTAAAAAGATCAATGACCGGAATTTGCACCCTATTTTTTCCGTTCAGATGGGTGATTCTGAAGGTTTACATTTCGACGACAATCATTTTGATGCCGTGACGGTTGCTTTCGGGGTCAGAAATTATGAGAACCTGGAAAAAGGAATCAGAGATATGTACCGGGTGCTTAAACCAGGTGGAAAAATCGTAATTCTTGAGTTTTCAAAACCGAGAAAATTTCCCGTTAAACAGGGATATAACTTTTATTTCAACCATGTGACCCCATTTTTTGGAAGAACATTTTCCAAAGATGCGACTGCCTATACTTATTTACCGGAGTCAGTTGCCGCATTTCCCGATGGAGATGCGTTTAACGCCATGCTGACAAAGGTTGGTTTTAAAAATGCTAAGGACATCAGGTTAACATTCGGCATTTGTGCGATTTATACCGGAACAAAATAAATTAGAAAATAACAGGCTACACTAGCTCAATTCCCTATATGAAACTGAAACTGCTGCTTCCTTTGATGTGCTGGTTTGCTGTTACGACAGTGAAAGCTCAGAATTGGGGCGGAGGTATTGATGATAACAATCTGCATTTTGGATTTACTTTTCAGTACGTTTCTTCAGAATATAAGATTTTAAAAACAAAGGACTGGAAAACGATTGATGCGGGATTTGAGGCAGGTATTCCATCTAATTACCCTCGGGGGCTTAGTTCTATTTCGTCTAAGCCATCTTCCGGCTTCGGGATTGGGTTTGTTGTAAATCAGAAAGTACATGATAATGTAGACATTCGCTTAACACCGATACTGGTTTTTAATGACCGCCTTTTAAATTATCGTTTTGAAGAAGCTTTCGGAAACAGCAACTCCGGACAAGTAGCTCAAGATGTGCAGAAAAAGTTGGAAACCACCGTGGTAGAGTTTCCAGTGAGCCTTAAAATCAAATCCAATAGAAGGAACAATTTCAGGGCATACATGATGGGCGGAGTTAAGTTTACAGCCGACATTTCTTCCAAGAAAAAGACCAATAATGAACCACTGTCGGAGATGGATAAGTTTGTAAACAACCGCCGGAACTTTCTTTCCTATGAAGCCGGGCTGGGGATGGACTTGTATTTCGAGTATTTCAAAATGTCGCCGGAGATCAAATTGTCTTATTCCTTTGAGAGTTTGAAGAAAAATGAAGCACCACATGTGTTTTCTACACCGATTGATAAGTTAATGTTACGACATGTGACATTCAGTTTATTTTTCGAATGAGCTGACTGGAAAAAAAGTTTTAGTTTTGTTAGGACATTGCCATCATCAACAGGTCGGGGATATTTTTAAACAGACCGTTAAAGAATAATTATATACTAAATGAAAACTGCATTAATTACAGGAGCAACTTCAGGAATTGGAGAAGCCTGCGCAGATTTATTTGCTGCACAAGGTTATCACTTAATTTTGGTTGCAAGAAGAGAGAATTTGCTAAAAGACGTTGCTAAACGTCTGGAAGATAAATACGCTATAGAAACAAAAGCGATTGTTGCTGATGTCAGGGTTCATGATGATCTTTCTTATGGATTGGAGACTTTACCTGCCCAATGGAAACAGGTGGATGTACTCATTAATAACGCCGGGCTGAGTCAGGGTTTAGATCCTATAGATAAAGGCAGCGTTACCGACTGGGATACGATGATTGATACTAATGTTAAAGGCTTGCTTTATGTGACTAAGATTGTCTCCAACTGGATGATCAGCCGGAAGTCCGGTCATATCATCAATATTGGTTCTATCGCCGGGCAGGAGGTTTATCCCAATGGAAATGTTTACTGTGCAACAAAGCATGCAGTGGATGCCCTGAATAAAGGTATGCGCATAGATCTTTTGCCTCATGGTATAAAAGTGACTGCCATCAATCCCGGAATGGTAGAAACAGAATTCTCTAAAGTCCGTTTTAAGGGTGATGAAGGAAGGGCGAAGAAAGTGTATGATGGCTTAGAGCCACTGGTAGCCAATGATATCGCTGAAGCCATCTGGTTTGTGGTCAGCAGACCGGCACATGTCAACATTAACGATATGCTGATCATGCCTACAGCTCAGGCTACGGGAGCCATCATTAAAAGAAATTAAAAGATTTAACTGAAACAGAATATGATATCAACTACAATAGATCAGGAAATTAAAAAAGCGATGCTGGCTAAAGATCAGGCGCAGTTAAGGGGTTTAAGAGCAATTAAAGCAGCATTATTACTGGCGAAGACAGAAAAAGGATCAAGTGAAGAGATTACTGAAGAAACGGAATCCAGAATCCTGCAAAAGCTGGTAAAACAACGTAGGGAATCTGCAGATATCTATAAACAGCAGGGGCGCGAAGACCTGAGCATCATTGAAGAAGAAGAAATCGAGGTGATCAGTAGTTTTATGCCAAAGCAATTGGATCAGGCAGAAATTGAAAGTATTATTGCTCAGATCATCAAAGATTCCGGTGCCGCATCGGTGAAAGAAATGGGTAAAGTAATGGGGCTTGCGAACAAGGAACTTGCGGGTAAAGCGGACGGAAAACTGATTGCGGAGATCGTGAAAGCGCAATTGGCATAGAATATGCTTGAAAATTTATGTGTTTAAACCTTTTTTCGAAAAATTAATGTTTTAAATTACATTAAATTTAATTTACTCCACTAACTTAGTAGCATTACCTTACTTAACACAAAATATGAAATACGAAGTAATAGACGAAGACGGGTTTAAATATATTGAGGCTGGAAAAGGAGAACCCCTGGTATTACTTCATGGTTTGATGGGAGAGTTGAGCAATTGGGAACCGGTAATTGATCATTTTAAAGCTAATTATCATGTTATGGTACCCATTTTACCAATTTATGAACTCCCTATACTTACATTAGGTGTAAAGAGTTTATCAAAATATATAA
Source organism: Pedobacter steynii (assembly GCF_001721645.1). Taxonomy (NCBI): domain Bacteria; kingdom Pseudomonadati; phylum Bacteroidota; class Sphingobacteriia; order Sphingobacteriales; family Sphingobacteriaceae; genus Pedobacter; species Pedobacter steynii. The sequence goes on from NZ_CP017141.1 coordinate 3,345,785, forward strand.
ACAGATTTTTAAAACATAAGAAACTAAATCAGGTTGTTTTAATCGGTAATTCATTGGGAGGACATGTAGGTCTTGTATTTACTACTTCCCATCAGGAAAATGTTAAAGCCCTGGTATTAACAGGAAGTTCCGGCCTTTATGAAAACGCTTTTGGCGGTTCATTTCCAAGAAGAGAGAGTTATGATTATATTAGGGAAAAGGTAGCGTTTACTTTTTATGACCCGGCAATTGCTACCAAGGAGTTGGTAGATGAAGTATATAAAAGTGTGAATGACCGCTCCAGGGTAATCAGGATCCTGGCCTTAGCCAAGTCGGCTATCCGCCACAATATGTCGAAAGACCTGTCCAGAATTACCATCCCGGTGTCTTTAATCTGGGGAAAACAGGATAAGGTAACCCCTCCTGAGGTGGCGGAAGAATTTCACGAGTTGTTGCCCAACTCAGAGTTGAATTGGGTTGATAAATGTGGACATGCACCGATGATGGAGCGTCCGGAAGTGTTTAATGAATACCTGGAGAAATTTTTAAATAGAATATTACTTAAATAATGTTTGCATCTGAACTCATATCAAATTCAATTCCCCCGCTAAAGACTTCGGACTCGGTTCAGAAGGCTTTGGAGCGGATGACTGAGTTCAAATTATACCATTTACCCATTGTAAATGAGACCCAGTTTCTGGGGCTGCTGGCCGAAGAAGAACTGATTGAAGTAAGGGATACAGAACAGGCAATCGGCAGTTTGCCTTTGTCTATTTTAAACCCTTTTGTGTATGAAGATGCGCATATCTATGACATCATCAGGCTTTTTCATCAATTACACTTATCGGTAGTTCCAGTGCTGGATTATAAAAAGAACTATTTAGGATTAATTTCTATAAATAATTTATTGGAATATACCGCCGACATTTACGCGGTAAAAGAGCCGGGAGGGATTATTGTACTGGAAATCAGTAACCGGAATAATTCTCTTTCTCACATGGCACAGATTGTGGAAGCCGATAATGCGCAGATCCTTTCTTCTTATGTGCAGTCTTTTCCTGATTCTACAAAATTAGAAGTTACCTTAAAAATCAATAAAACTGAGTTGTCGGGAATTATCGCCTCTTTTGAGCGGTACAATTACCAGGTAAAAGCTGTGTTTAACAGCACCATTTCAGATAATGGTACCGAAGACAGATATAATTCATTTATGAATTATTTAAACGTATAAAACCCATAAATGAGAACTGCAATTTACGGTAGAGAGTTCAATAATAGCGTTTTACCATATGTACAGGAAGTATTCAATGTTCTGGGCGAGTCAAAAGCGCCCATTCTTGTTTCCAAAGATTACCTTGACTTTATAAAAGATAAAATTAAACTGCCTGAGGGCATTGTTGTTTTTAATAACCATACTGAATTGGTTGGTCAGGCAGATGTGCTGATCAGCTTAGGGGGGGATGGTACTTTGCTGGATACTTTGTCGCTGATCCGTGATTCGGGTATCCCGGTGATTGGAATCAACTTCGGTCGACTTGGTTTTTTGGCGAGTATCAATAAAGATGAAATCCGTATTGCCATTGAAGCACTACGTAATAAAGAATACTCCCTGGATAAAAGGACTTTACTTAGTCTGGAGTCAAAATTTGACTTATTTGGAGAGGAAAATTTTGCTTTAAATGACATCACTATTCATAGAAGAGATAAGTCAGCGATGATGATTATCCATGCTTATATGAACAATGAATTTGTGAATTCTTATTGGGCAGACGGGTTGATTATTGCTACGCCTACGGGCTCGACGGCTTATTCCCTAAGCTGCGGTGGTCCGATCATTTATCCGAGTTCACAAAATTTTGTGATCACTCCGATTGCGCCGCATAACCTGAATGTAAGACCTGTGATCATTCCGGATGATGTCTCTCTAACTTTTGAGGTGGAAGCCAGAAGTGCAAAATTCCTGGTTTCCTGTGATTCGAGAACAGAAACAGTAGACCGTTCTGTAAAACTTACCCTGAATAAAGCAGCATTTCATGTAAATCTGATCAGGCTGAACAATGAAAGTTACCTGACTACGTTAAGAAATAAATTACTTTGGGGTATTGATACCCGTAACTATTAAGATGCGATACGGAACCTGGATTTTCTGTTCTCTTGCCATCTCTTTCATTGGATTTAATGCTAACGCTCAGGTTATGGAGCTTGGTGTGGTCGGTGGGGGTGCCGGGTATATGGGAGATCTGAATCAGACAAAACCTTTGAAAATCAGTGGAATGTCTGCCGGGGCGTATGTAAAAATGAACCTTGACCCTTACTGGGCACTGGGTTTTCACTATAATTTTGGTAAGATCAAAGCAAATGACCTGAATTCAGAAAATGAGCAATTTAGGGATAGAGGACTTAATTTTAAGACCTCCCTGAATGAAATCAGTCTGCAGGTGGATTTTAATTTCTTTGAGTATTTTGCCGGCGGTGGTACCAAAAAATTCACGCCTTATATATTTACCGGGATAGGAGGGGTGTTTTTTAGCCCGAAGGGATATTATCCGCACGTTCCTGAGTTGGGTGATAAAGAATATAATCTTAGATTTTACAGAACAGAGGGACAAACCGAACCTTATAAGAACTACGCGCTTACGGTCCCTTATGGGGTCGGGTTCAAAGTGAGGTTGAAAGAGAATTGGGGCTTGTTTTCTCAGATCGGATACAGAACCATATTTACAGATTACCTGGATGACGTGAGCGGGAGGTATCCTGACGATAACAAGCTGCCCGCTGACGGACTGACAGGAATCAAACTTTCCAACCCCAATACCGCATCCTCATTATCAGGGACTGGACTTCCGGGGATTCAAAGGGGCGATTTTAGAAAAAGAGATACCTATATGTTTGTAGGTATTGGCATATCTTATACCTTTGTGTCCCAAAAATGTTATACATTTTAAGCATATTTGCAATTATAAATGGGATTTAAAGAACAAATTGACGTTACACGCCTGCCTGAGCACATCGCAATCATCATGGATGGAAATGGGAGATGGGCAAAAAATCAAGGCAAATTCAGGCATTTTGGCCATGAAAGCGGGGTGTTATCTGTAAAAGATATCGTAGAAGGCTGTGCAGATATAGGGATTAAATACCTGACTGTTTATGCATTTTCTACAGAAAACTGGAATAGGCCCATAGAAGAAGTAAATGCTTTAATGGAATTGCTGATCTCTACCATTAATCAGGAAACAGCAACACTTAACAAGAATAACATCAGACTTAACGCCATCGGAGATATTTCATCTCTTCCACAAAAATGTATTGACGACCTGAAAAGTGCCATGGAGAATACTGCGAAAAATACGCGTTGCACCCTGACACTTGCTTTGAGCTATAGCGCAAAATGGGAAATCATTGAGGCCGCTAAGAAATTGGCTCAAAAAGTTAAAGACCAGGAAATTAATATTGACGAAATCAATGAAAGTACTTTTTCAGCTCAGCTGACAACCACCGATATTCCGGATCCTGAACTTATGATCAGGACAAGCGGGGAACATAGGGTCAGCAATTTTCTGTTGTGGCAGATGGCATATACCGAACTGTATTTTACCGATACTTTGTGGCCCGACTTTAGAAGAGAAGACCTTTTTGAAGCAATTGTAGACTACCAAAAGCGCGAACGCCGCTTCGGTAAAATTAGTGAACAATTGAACTAATTTTACTTTTAACACTTTTTAACATGTGTTTAAATTAACTTAGCATCGATTTTTAGATTTAAATGAAAAGAATATATCAACTTATATTGTTGTTATTGATTGGTTTACCATCAATGGCACAGATCCGTCCCCAGTCCAATCCTGCAACTCCTACCTTAAAAGTTAATGGCCTGGATCTGGATTATTTTAATCCCAAAGAGTATACCATCGCTGATGTGACGCTCACCGGAGCGAAGTTTTTAGACAAAGATGTCATCATCACCCTTTCAAAACTGATCAAAGGAGAGCGTATTGTTCTTCCTGGTGAGGCAACTGCCAATGCCATTAAAATTCTTTGGGAACAAGGTTTGTTTGATGATGTTCAGCTGGACATTGTTAAAATTGACGGAGATTCTGTTTATTTTGATATAGAAGTTGTAGAGCGTCCCCGTTTGAGTTCGTTTGACATTCAGGGGGTTAGCAAATCCCAGAAAACAGATATTCTTGAAAAGTTGAATGCTAAAGCAACCAAGACGATTATCAATGATAACCTGTACAATACAACCACCAGTACCATCAAAAAGTACTTGCTGGAAAAAGGTTTTTTCTTTACTTCGGTAACGTACAAAACCAAGGTTGATCCCAATCAGGAAAACCATGTTATCCTGGAAGTAAATGTGGACAAAGGCCGTAAGGTAAAAGTTCATGAAATTAACTTTACGGGAAATCAGGCCTTTAGTGATGCCAAACTGCGTAAGTTTTTGAAAAAAACCAAACAACAGGCTTTTTATAAAGTCTTTGGTTCAGGAAAATTCAATAAAGAAAAATACGAAGAAGATAAAAAGACGCTGATTGCCAAAATGCAGGATAAAGGTTATCGTGATGCAGTAATCCTGAAAGACAGTGTTTATCAGTACAGCGATAAAGCCGTTGGGATTAAGATCGATTTATTCGAAGGGCCTAAATATTATTTCGGAAATATCAGCTGGGCCGGTAATGCCAAATATGCCGGAAAAGATCTGGAGCGTATCCTTGGTATTGAAAAAGGAGAAGTATTCAGTGAAGAGAAGCTGGAGAAAAAATTAAGAGGCAGCCCTAATAGCGATGATGTTTCCAGTTTATACCTGAACGATGGTTATTTAACTTTTAACGTAGACCCGGTTCAGACAAAGATCTATGGTGATACAGTTGATGTGGAAGTGCGCATCTATGAAGGACCACAGTATACCAATAACAGAATAACGGTTAAAGGAAATACCATTACCAACGACAGAGTTGTATTGCGTGATGTACGTACCAAACCAGGAGATAAATTCTCTAAAGACTTATTGATCCGTACCGTTCGTGAGATCGGTCAGATGGGTAACTTCGACGAGTCTAAAACAGTGCCTACACCTAAGCCAAATCCGGCAGATGGAACTGTAGATATTGAATATGCAGTAGAAGAAAAACCTTCTGATCAGATTGAGCTATCAGGTGGTTTTGGTGGTGGTAACATCATCGGTACTTTAGGATTGACTTTTAATAACTTCTCTTTGAAGAACCTGTTTAATCTGGATGCTTACAAACCATTGCCAAAAGGTGACGGACAGAAGTTGAGTCTTCGTGGACAGACCAATGGTAAATACTACCAGTCTTATAGTTTCTCTTTCTCAGAGCCATGGTTAGGTGGTAAAAAACCAATCAGTTTTGGGGTAAGTGCTTTTACTTCCTTACAATCGAACGGATTAAAAGAGAATGATACCCGCGGGCAGCAACAAAGAATCCGCTTAAACGGGGTAACGGTAAGTCTGGGCAGAAGATTAAACTTCCCGGATAACTACTTCCAGTTGAGCCACGCTTTGAGTTTTCAGCAATATATTCTGAACAATTATTCTGGTTATAAATTCAATACCGGTACTTCTTACAACATCAGTTTAGCGCAGGAGTTGAGCAGGGATTCCAGGGATTCCCCGATCTTCCCTACAAGCGGTTCCTTCTTTAAATTTACAATTCAGGCAACCCCTCCATATTCCTTGTTGAATAAGCTGAACTATGCTACTGCTCCGGATAAAGAATTCTATAAGTTCACCGAGTATCACAAATGGAAGTTTGAGTCTCAGTGGTTCCATAAACTTGCAGGTAAGTTCGTCGTGAAAGCACAGGCACAGTTTGGTTTCCTTGGATCGTATAACAAGGCTGTTGGAGATCCGGCATTTGAGCGCTTCAAACTGGGTGGTGATGGTATGCAGGGATTCGATTTCCTTCAGGGTTCAGAGCTGATCGCTATGCGTGGTTACTCTAACAGTGCCGTAATTCCGAATGGTTCAAACGTAAGGATTGCACAACAGTCAGGAAGTCCGATCTTCACCAAATATATGTTGGAGTTAAGATACCCGGTAATTGCCAGTCAGTCGGCTACCGCATTCCTTGTTGCTTTTGCAGAAGGTGGAAATACCTGGAACAATTTCTCTGAATATAATCCTTTTAACGTAAGACGTTCGGCCGGTTTTGGTGCGAAGATATTTTTACCGATATTTGGATTATTGGGAATTGATTATGCGATTCCTTTTGATAAGATTCCTGGAGTTGATAATGGAGGAAAGCAAAACTTTACTTTCAGTATTGCACAGCAGTTAGGTGGATTTAACTAATAAAAACAGACGAATGAAAAAATATCTTTTAATATGCTTCTTAACTTTTACGTGCATGGGAGCCTTTGCTCAGAAATTCGCGTATGTTGACACAGAATATATCTTAAAGCACCTTCCTGAATATAAGTCCGCTTTAAGCCAGTTGAATGTTTTATCACAACAATGGCAGGGACAGGTAGATCAGAACTTTGTAGAGATCGATAAGATGTACAAAGCTTATCAGGCCGATCAGGTTTTGTTAACTGCGGATATGCGCAAAAGAAGAGAAAACGACATCATCGAAAAGGAGAAAGAAGCGAAAGATTTTCAACGTAAGATCTTCGGTCCGGATGGCGAACTTTTCCAGTCCCGGACTAAACTACTTAACCCTATTCAGGATAAAGTAACAAAGACCATCAGTGAAGTAGCGAAAGCTAAACTTTTTGATTTCATCTTTGATAAAAGCAGTGAATCGACTATGATGATTTATGCCAGCAGCAATTACGATGTTAGTAATGATGTCATCAGGTTATTGGGATTTAAGCCTGGGTCGATCTTAAAATAACACACACACATAAACAAGTAAAAACAATTATTAAGACAAATAGAAATGAGAAAGTCAATTAACGCATTTTTTGTAGCAGCGGGGTTATTGTTTACTGCCAACATTGCAAATGCACAACAAAAATTCGCACATTTAAATTCAGCATTGATCATTGAAGCAATGCCGGAAGTGAAAGCAGCGAGAACAACATTAGAAGCCTTTGGAAAAACGAAACAAGCTGACGTTGAGAAAATGATTTCTGAATATCAGGTTAAACTACAGGCAGCTGAAGCTAAGCAAAAAACAATGAGCGAAGCAAATAAAGAAACTGTTGGTAAAGAGTTACAAACTATGGGTGCTGAATTACAGGATCTTCAAAAACGTATTGAAGATGCAAGAGCTAAAGCACAACAGGAAATGGAAGCTAAAAATGCGGAATTGTTTAACCCTATTCAGGTAAAAGCTGATGCAGCAATTAAAGCTGTTTCTAAAGAAAAAGGTTTTGCTTATGTATTTGATACTGCAAACCAGGCTTTAGTTTATTGGGATGGTGGGGATGATATCACAGCAGCTGTTAAAGCTAAATTGGGTATCGCAGCAACTGCAGCTCCTAAGAAATAATTAAAATTAAAATATTTAAATTGCGGGATTGAGTGATAAAACTCAATCCCGTTTTTTTTATAATGAATATTGGACAATCTATTGGCGTTTTTGATTCTGGTTATGGTGGTTTAACGGTGTTTAAATCGATTGTTGAAAAGTTACCTCAATACAACTATATCTATCTGGGCGATAACGCCCGTGCCCCCTATGGAGATCATTCTTACGAAACCATTTATCAATATACACTGGAATGTGTGGAATGGCTTTTTGCTCAGGGTTGCCCCCTAGTGATCCTGGCCTGTAATACGGCTTCGGCAAAAGCCCTTCGCAGCATCCAGCAAAAAGTACTTCCCTTGAAGTATCCGAATCACCGGGTGTTGGGGGTCATAAGACCCACAGCAGAAATAGTAGGGGATTTCAGTACACATAAAACGATAGGAGTGATGGGGACCAGAGGAACGGTGAACTCTTTGTCGTACCCGATGGAAATTGCTAAGTTTTTTCCCGAAGTAAAAGTACTGCAACAAAGCTGCCCGATGTGGGTCCCATTGATTGAAAATAATGAACACCTGAATCCCGGTGCAGATTATTTTGTGAAGAAGTACCTTGAGGAATTATTGGCTCAGGATGCAGACATTGATTGTATCCTGCTGGCTTGTACCCATTATCCTTTAATGATTCCAAAGCTTCAGGCTTTACTTCCCGAAGGCATCCGATTGCTGGGGCAAACCGATATTGTTGCCGATAGCCTTGATGCCTATTTAAAAAAGCATCCTGAGATTGCGGTTAAAATAGCGAAAGACGGAATGCGGCATTTCTATACTTCCGGAGATACGGAGGTCTTTGATAAACATGCTTCCATTTTCTTCGGGGCGGAAATCAGTTCTGAACAGATGCACCTTCAAATCTAATCCTGCCAGCTCCGATCCGGGGCTGTTTTTTTTATCTGAATATTTTCTTGTCTGTTCGTCGAAAAGTAATGGCAGTTGGTCGACTGTTACTGCGGCATGGTCTAATGCGCCAAAAAACGCTGAAACGTTTCCTGTGTGATGGCGTCTTATCTACAAAACAACAATTAAATAAATAAAAAACTTAAAACTAAAAGATATGAAAACTTCGATCAAAACCTTATTCGCTTCAGCTTTAACTGCTATCGTTTTAACTTCTTCAGCCTTCACTACTTTCGCTAAAGATACTACACCTGTAAGCGCATCAGCTGCTGTAAAATTCAATAAAGTAGTTGTTACCGGAAATGCTAAAGTGGTATTGGTACAGGGCAATTCAGAAAGCGTTACCACCAATGATGAGCTTAGCGCCAACACTACCGTTCAGCAAAAAGGATATACTTTGTACATCAACTCTACAGAGAGCAGCCCGGCAACCATCTATGTAAATGTAAAAGATCTGCAAAGAATTGATGCCTCCAATACTGCTCAGGTAAAAACCCGTGGTAACTTCGACTTAGCCGTTCTTCAGATCTTTTTAAAAGATGGGGCCAAAGCAAATGTAAATGCAAAAGTAGGCAGCCTTTATACTGACATGAAAGATCAGTCTGACCTGAAACTGAGCGGTTCATCAGCAGAACACAGCCTGGTAAGAAATGATGTTTCAAAATTAAACCTGAATGATTTTGTAATTGCTAAACTATAAAAGACCGGAACTCCCGATAAGAAAGAACTGAAAATCATTTCTGCAAGAAACCGCTCCTCCGAATGTGCGGTTTTTTTGTGCGATAAACTGTCGCTTTTTATGCTGCTAAACGGTTTAAATGATGTTTGAACATCTGATTATAATCTTAATGAAAGATTGTATTTCTTTCTAGGTTCTAATTATTATTAACGGTAAATTTGCGGCTCAAATCACACACCAATGAGCGACTCGATCAAGCATGAATGCGGAATAGCCTTTATCCGCCTTTTAAAACCTCTCTCATACTACCAGGAAAAATACGGTACAGCACTCTGGGGACTGAATAAGCTTTATCTTTTGATGGAAAAGCAACACAACCGCGGACAGGATGGAGCCGGTATTGCCACCATTAAACTTGATGTTAAACCAGGACACCGCTATATCAGCAGGTACCGGTCTATGGCACAAAATGCGGTGGCAGACATTTTTGGATATGTACAAAATAAATTTGTAGACATCCAGAATGAAACCCCTGAGTTGATGCAGGATGCGGAATGGTTAAAATCCAATGTCAGTTTTATCGGGGAAGTTCTGTTAGGTCATCTTCGTTATGGTACCCATGGTCAGAACAGTATTGAAAACTGTCATCCTTTCTTACGTCAGAATAACTGGATGACCCGTAATCTTGTGATTGCAGGTAACTTCAACATGACGAATGTAGAAGAGTTACTGGAGCAATTGTATGAGTTGGGACAACATCCAAAAGAAAAAGCGGATACCGTTACTGTCCTTGAAAAAATTGGTCATTTCCTTGACGATGAGAATCAGGAGCTTTTTGATGCTTATAAGAAAGAAGGATTGGATAACGTAGAAATTACCCATAAAATCTCTGAAGGTTTAGATATTGCTAAAATCCTGCGTCGTTCTGCTAAAAACTGGGATGGTGGATATGCGATCTCCGGAATTGTTGGTAATGGGGATGCTTTTGTGCTTCGTGACCCTTCAGGAATACGTCCGGCATTTTATTATGCTGATGATGAAATCGTAGTTGCTGCTTCAGAAAGACCAGCAATTCAGACGGCCTTCAACATTCCATTCAAAGATGTTAAAGAAATCGAACCGGGACATGCTTTAATCGTTAAGAAAAGTGGTAAAGTTACTCAGGAAGTGTTCAGAGATCCTCAGGAAAAAAGAGCCTGCTCATTTGAACGTATTTATTTCTCCAGAGGGAGTGATGCGGATATTTATAAAGAAAGAAAACAATTAGGTGCGCTATTGTGTGATCAGATTTTGAAAGCAGTAAGTGCAGACCTTAAAAATACAGTATTCTCTTTTATCCCGAATACTGCTGAAGTGTCTTTCTACGGAATGGTGGAAGGATTACACAGCTATATCAGAGGCGTACAAAAGGATACATTACTGAACCGTAAAGAAGAACTGAACGATCAGGAACTGGATGAGCTGCTTTCAATGAACCCACGGGTGGAGAAGCTGGCGATTAAGGATGTGAAATTAAGAACATTCATTACCCAGGACGCGGACAGACAGGATATGGTGGCGCATGTTTATGATACGACTTACGGCATCATTAAAAATGATACCGATACTTTAGTTGCGATAGATGATTCAATTGTAAGGGGAACAACGCTGAAACAAAGCATCATCAAAATCATTGACAGATTACATCCTAAGAAGATCATTATTGTTTCTTCTGCACCTCAGATCCGTTACCCGGATTGCTACGGTATAGATATGTCTAAAATGGGGCAGTTTGTAGCTTTTGAAGCGGCGATCCAATTGTTAAAGGAACGTGGTATGGAACACATCATCGAAGAAGTTTACCAGAAATGTAAAGCTTCCCTGTTGTTGCCTAAAGAGGAGATCGTAAATCATGTGAAAGACATTTACAGACCTTTCACACAAGAAGAGATCTCTGCTCAGATTACGAAGATTATTACCCCTGCAAACATCAATGCTGAGGTTGAGGTGATTTATCAAACTTTAGATAATTTACATGTGGCTTGTCCTAACCATACCGGCGACTGGTATTTCTCTGGAAATTATCCAACTCCAGGTGGAAACAAAGTAGTGATCAAAGCTTTTGTGAACTGGAAAGAAGGAAACAACCAGAGAGCTTACTAAAATAAGCTGGTTATAAAATATAATCCCCGCTATAGTTAAAGCTATAGCGGGGATTTTTTGTATGGGCATTGATGATTACTTGTAATACTTCAACAGCACTTCCACAAACAATCTGATTGCAAAGATAATGATGACTGCACCGGCAATCCTGTTCAGGTTCTGAATGGTTTTCTCTTTGATTCTATACCTGAGCTTGGCCGCATAATAGGTTTTTATTCCGTCTACTGAAAGCTGTGTTGCCATTGCAATAATAAAGAAAACGATCTTTTCGGCCATGGTATAATGCAATTGTACCGATATAATCCCTCCAACCATAATCCAGAACATCAGAGTGGTGGGGGACAGCAGGCACATTAAAAATCCTTTCAGAATATAGCCCCGCTTCTTCACTTTGGCGATTTCAGAAATGTCATAACTTACTTTTACTTTATTGAATAAATAGTATAGACCGATACCAAAAAGAAAAAGGCCTCCAACGATGCCTATGTATTGAAAATACTCCGCGTTATAGTCTACAAACTGTGCGCTGAAGATGGTAAGTGTAATAAATATAATGTCACTAAAAATCACCCCCACAGCAAGCGAAAACCCTGCTTTAAAACCTTTCTCAATGCTGGTTTTTATCATGGAAAAGAAAACAGGACCTGTTAAAAAGGAAAACAAAATACCTGCACCTATCCCTTGTAATATTGCTTCAAACATTCACCTAAACATATAAAATTACGCTAATATGCAATTTTATGAATAAAACTGACCCTATTATAATTAGTTTATTTTACAGGTTACCTCAATTCCACGAACAAAATTAATCTGGTTTGTAGCTGATTCTCAAATTTGTGTCTCTTATTACGATGCCAATCTAAAAATGACGGAAGATCATTGTGTAAAGTATACACTTTACAAAACAGTTTTTTTTATTTATGTTTAACCCCAAGTAAACCTAATATATATAATGACTGCAGAAAATTCACAAACCAAATGGGCTCAATTCATCCCATTAGTTACCGTATTCTTTTTTTGGGGCTTTGTTGCGGCGAGCAACGATATCCTGATTCCGGTATTCCAGAAAGCTTTTAACCTAACACAAAGCCAAAGCCAATGGGTATCCTTAGCGTTCTATATTGCTTATACGGTAGGTTCATTAATCTATATGGGGGTTTCTATTTTAATCAAAAAAGACCTTGTCAATAAAATCGGATATAAAAACGGCCTTGCATTGGGCCTATGTATTTCGGCCGTTGGAACTTTATTGTTTTATCCGGCGGCAAATTACGGTTCGTTTCCATTAATGTTGTCGGGTTTGTTTATCGTGGCCCTGGGATTTTCCCTACAGCAGACGGTAGCAAACCCACTGGCCATTGCATTAGGGCCTATTGCAACGGGTTCTCAACGATTAACCCTTGCTGGAGGAATCAATAACTTTGGAACAACCATCGGTCCGCTGATCGTTAGTTTTGCTATTTTCGGATCAGCAGGCGGTAGTGACATCAGTATTGAAAGCGTTAAAATACCTTACCTGATTCTGGGGGTTGCCTTTCTGGCAGTGGCTATCTTTTTAAAGTTGTCTCCACTTCCGGACAGACCAGCTTTAGTAGAAGAATCTAAAGATGAGGAGGGGGCTTCCAGAAGTTCTGCGCTTAAATACCCTCAGTTGGTTTTGGGAATGATTGCCATCTTCGTTTACGTAGGTGTTGAAGTTTCTACAGCCAGTAACCTGCCTGCTTATATGGAAAAAGAGCTGGGTTTTGCAATTAAAGATGTAGCGCCATTTATTTCCCTGTATTGGGCTAGTATGATGATTGGACGATGGACAGGTGCGGTTGAGGCTTTCACTGATCATGTTAAAACTCAGAAAATCCTGAGATTTGTGGCTCCTTATCTTGCTTTTGGTATTTTCCTTGCCGTTAATGCGATTGCAAAACATGATTTGGCCCCTTTCTATGTATATGGTTTGATTATCCTGGTTTTAATTGTTGCAGATACCTTAAGTAAAGGAAATCCAGCGCGCATGTTGCTGATCTTTTCTACCATTGGTATTGCTGCTTTATTGATTGGTATGTTTACCACAGGTATGGTCAGCGTTTATGCAATTACAAGTGTAGGACTATTCTGTAGCACGTTATGGCCTTGTATCTTTACCCTGGCCGTGAGTGGACTGGGCAAAAATACCAGCCAGGGGAGCAGTTTCTTAATCATGATGATTATGGGCGGTGGTATCATGAGCTGGGTTCAGGGTTATGTGTCAGAATTTATCGGTATTCAATTCAGCTATATTGTAGGAATCCTTTGCTTTGCTTACCTGGTATTTTATGCCTTGAAAGTGAGTGGAATTCTTAAAGCTCAGGGTATCTCTTTTGACAAAAAGATTTCCGGAGGTCATTAAACCTATTTAAAAACAGAAAGAGCTTCTCATTTTTTAATGGGAAGCTTTTTAATTTATACCCGTCATGAGTAAAAAGAGTTTCGATCATATTTATATGCACCTGGCCGCTGATCTGGCTGCACGTTCACATTGTGTAAGGGCACAGGTCGGTGCGGTTTTGACAAAAGATACCAGAATTATTTCCATCGGTTATAACGGGCCGCCCCCCGGAACACACAATTGTGATGAAGAATGGCCGGAAAAGGGCTGCGACAGGGATTCAAGAGGAAGTTGTTCCCTTGCGTTACATGCAGAGGAGAACGCGATTCTGTATGCTTCTAAAAATGGTTCAAAGATAGAGGGCTCGACCTTGTATACGACCTTATCCCCATGTATTGCCTGTGCCAGGTTAATCTTATCCTCAGGAATAAAGAAAGTTCTTTATATGGATTCCTATGCAGAATATAAAGGATTACCGAGTGATGAAGGGGTTGATTTTCTGCGTAGGTTCGGTGTAGAAGTGAATAAGTATCAAATCGAGGTTAATTGATAATCTGTCTTGTAGCAGCAGGTAAGTTTTCTTAACTTTGGCCATGCTAGAAAAAATCATTATTCTCGATTTTGGTTCCCAATACACACAGCTAATTGCCCGCAGGGTACGCGAACTAAATGTGTATTGCGAAATTCATCCATTCAACAACATTCCTGAGATCTTATCTGATGTTAAAGGTATCATCTTTTCAGGTAGTCCTTATTCTGTTCGTCAGGAAGATGCTCCTCAGATAGACCTAACCAAGTTCCACCTTAAGTTCCCTGTTTTGGGTGTTTGTTATGGTGCGCAATATATGGCTCAACAAATAGGAGGTGAAGTTCAGGCCTCTTCAACACGTGAATACGGCAGAGCTAACCTGAATTTCGTGGCTAGCGGAAATAAATTATTTAAAAATATTAACCTGGATTCTCAGGTATGGATGTCGCACGGAGATACCATTACCAGAATCCCGGAAAACTTTGAACTGATTGCAAGTACAGACAGCGTTAAAGTTGCGGCTTATCAGATTAAAGATACAGAAACCTATGCCATCCAATTCCATCCTGAGGTAACGCACAGTACGGATGGAAAACAGCTTTTAGAAAACTTCCTGGTAGACATTTGCGGATGTAAGCAGGAGTGGACTTCCGAAGCTTTTGTGGAAACGACAATTGCTGATTTGCAGGCGAAACTGGGTGACGATAAAGTCGTTCTTGCCCTTTCAGGAGGAGTAGACTCCAGTGTAGCTGCAATTCTTTTACATAAAGCCATCGGCAAAAACCTTCATTGCATTTTCGTAGACAATGGTTTACTTCGTAAAGATGAATATGAAGGTGTATTGGAACAGTATAAGCACCTTGGTTTAAACATCAAAGGCGTTGACGCTAAAGATCGCTTCTTAAGTCAGCTTGCAGGAGTTACTGATCCTGAGTTGAAACGTAAAGCTATCGGTCGTGTATTTATTGAGGTTTTTGACGATGAAGCACATCAGGTACAGGACGTAAAATGGCTTGCACAGGGAACGATTTATCCGGATGTGATCGAATCTGTTTCTGTAAACGGACCATCAGCAACCATTAAATCTCACCATAACGTAGGTGGATTGCCTGACTTTATGAAGTTACAGGTGGTAGAACCATTGAATACTTTGTTCAAAGATGAAGTAAGAAGAGTAGGTACCTCATTAGGATTGGAGCATTTCATTATTGGCCGTCACCCTTTCCCGGGACCAGGTTTAGCGATCAGGATCCTTGGTGAAGTCACTCCTGAGAAAGTTGCGATTTTACAGGAAGCAGACGCCATTTATATCAATAATTTAAAAGAAGCAGGACTATACGATAAAGTATGGCAGGCAGGTGCAATCTTCCTTCCGGTACAATCTGTAGGGGTAATGGGAGATGAGCGTACATATGAGAATGCCATTTGCCTTCGTGCAGTAGAATCAATAGATGGAATGACTGCAGATTGGTGTCATTTACCTTATCAAGTACTCGCCAAAATTTCTAATGAAATTATTAACAAAGTAAAAGGAATAAACCGCGTTGTATATGATATCAGCTCAAAACCCCCAGCTACAATTGAGTGGGAATAAATATTGGCTGATCCTTTGTATTGGCTTGTTGTTTTCGGCATGTTCGCCGAAAACACGGCCCAATACAAATAAAAAACCTGATAACCCGCCAAAAGAAAAGGAAGTCGAGAAACCGGTGGCCCGCTTTAGCGAAGCTAACATTTCTTTGTTGATCCCTTTTCGTCTGAATGAAATCAGGTTGAAGACCGCAACCAAAGCCGAAGTGGAGAGATCTGCTATGGCTATTGATTTTTATCAGGGATTTAAGCTAGGCATAGATTCAGCTGCCTCTTTAGGGCTTAATTTCAAAGTGAATGTTTTCGATACCCGGGACAATAACTCGCAGCTTGAAGGGCTGATCAATAACGGAGGCCTGATGTCCAGCAACCTGATTGTGGGGCCGGTGTTTCCTCAGGGAGTAAAGTATATCACCGCTTACTCGAAAGCAAAAAATATTCCGGTAGTATCGCCTTTGGCCGCTTCTCATCCTGAAGAGTTTTCCAATCCGAATCTGATCTCTATCGTCAATAATATTGACCTTCATATAGAAAAAATCGGAAGCTATATCTCCAAAAATTACAACACCGAACATACGGTAGTGGTGATGATTAATCCAAAGACAAGCAGTGATGAAATCATGGCAGCCCCTTTGCGTCGGTATTTTAGCTCCGGCAAAAAGGTGTTTTTAGTGCAGGAGTATCCTTCGGTATTCAGTTTCGAAACAAAGATGGCAAAGGACAAGGAATACGTAGTCGTTGTAACTTCTTCCGACCGGAAGTTTGTGGTTCCGACACTGGATCGTCTGGTGAAAATTAAAAATAAAGGTTTTAAAGTCAATTTATTTGGTCATCCGGACTGGGTAAAACAAAACTATAATATCGATCGGCTTCAGGCTTTAAATACCAGCATTACCTCTTCTTATAAAGTGGATTACCACAATGCTCAAACCATCACTTTTATCAGGAAATACAGGGCCAAATTCAATTTTGAACCTGGAGAATATTCTTTTAAAGGTTTTGATATCGGGTTCTATTTTGGTAAATTGTTTGCAGAACATGGAGCTGACTATTTAAAATACCTGACCAAAGAGAAATATAAAGGGTTACACAATTCCTTCACGTTCTATCATGATGAGAAACTGGGATACAT
The DNA here is from genome assembly GCF_001721645.1 of Pedobacter steynii. NCBI lineage: Bacteria > Pseudomonadati > Bacteroidota > Sphingobacteriia > Sphingobacteriales > Sphingobacteriaceae > Pedobacter > Pedobacter steynii. The sequence continues at coordinate 3,362,590 of NZ_CP017141.1, forward strand.
CAATACCAGTTTAATGCTTTTACGCTATAAGAATTTTGCTTTAAACGTTGTGGAATGAGAATAGAACACCAAATCAGGGCATTTGAACAAATCTTCAAAAACTATGATGGCTTATTGCCTTTACACCGGTTTTTGTTTATCTATTTTAAGCAGAATAAAAAAATGGGCTCTTCAGACAGAAGGTGGTCCAGTCGCTATATTTATAGCTTTTTTAGACTGGGGAAAGCCCTGATTAAAGAAGAACAGGTTGTTCGCCTTGCGGTGGCCGACTTTTTATGTAATACCACACCGAGCCTGGTTGTGGAGACCCATCTGCCTGCTTTGCTGACGCAGATGGAATTACCGGTAAAGGCCAAACTGGATTTGGTGAAAGCGGCCTTTGCTGAGTTCAGATTAGCAGATGTATTTTCTTTTCACCAAAATCTCTCTGCTGAGGTAGAGAAGGAAGATTTTTTTGAATCTTTCTTTACACAGCCAGACCTGTTTTTAAGAATTACTACCGGTCATCTGAAACATTTACTGGAAGCCTTGAAAGCACATGAAGTACCTGTTCAGGAACTGACTGAGACCACACTGGCCCTGCCAAACGGGACAAAACTGGAGCAGGTATTCCCCAATCAAAAGTTCTATCAGGTACAGGATCTTTCTTCTCAAAAGACAGGAATGTTTTTTGAGCCAAGGGCCTGGGATTACTGGTGGGACTGTTGTGCAGCTTCCGGAGGCAAATCGCTGCTTCTGCACGATCTTGAGCCTACTGTTCAGCTCTTGGTGAGTGATGTCAGAGAAAATAGCTTAAACAACCTGGATGATCGTTTTCACGAAGCCGGAATAAAGAAATATCAAAAGAAAGTACTGGATCTGTTGCAAAACAACGATCAGGACCTTCACCACTATGAGTTTGACGGTATTATCCTGGATGCACCCTGCTCGGGTTCAGGAACCTGGGGGCGTACACCCGAAATGCTGTATTTCTTCGATGAACATAAAATCAGCAATTATACCCGGTTACAAAAGGCCATTGCAGGTAATGTAGTACAATACCTGAAGCCCGAAAAACCACTGATTTATATTACTTGTTCCGTATTTAAACAGGAGAATGAGGAAATCGTCAGCTATCTGACAGAAACATTCTCTTTAAAGCTGGAAAAAATGGAAATGATCAGGGGCTATAAAGATAAAGCCGATACCATGTTTGTTGCCCGTTTGATTAAGGTTTAGTGCTTTTGCGTACTAAACCAATGCCTTAGCTTATCCTTTGCGTGCCTGAGGGCTTCAAAGAAAATGGCTAAAGCGCCAATAATGAGGGTAAATTGCTCGAAGCTGTTCATCATCTTCTGATATTGGTTTCTTACTATAAGACGAAGCGGGGGCCTAAATGTTACAGTCCTGTATTGTTGCGGAACAATTTAATGGCAATTGCCAGCAGGATGATCCCAAAAGCCTTCCTCAGTACATTTAATCCGGACTTCCCGAAAAGCCTTTCCAAACGGTTTGTATTCTTCAACACAAAATAGACGAAACTCATGTTGATCAGGATGCCCACGATGATGTTCTGTGTCGCGTATTCTGTTTTTAATGATAAAAGGGTAGTCATGGTTCCTGCACCTGCAATTAACGGAAAAGCCAATGGAACGATAGACACGGTTTCAGGAACATCTTCTTTAAAGATTGTTAATCCAAGTACCATCTCCATTGCAATAAAGAAGATCACAAATGAACCCGCAATGGCAAAAGATTCAACATCCAGGCCAATGATCTTTAACAAGGTTTCGCCTGCGAAAAGAAAGATGATCATCAGTACAGTAGCTACAATGGTTGCTTTTTCAGATTGAATATGACCGGCTTTTTTTCTAAGTTCTATCACCACAGGGATAGAGCCCAGGATATCGATGATTGCAAAAATAACCATCGAACACGACAAGATTTGACTGAAATTGAATTCCATAGCAGTTAATTTATGCTGCAAAGGTAAATTAAATTGTAATAAAAATGAGACAGTTTGCTGTAGAATGCAGAATTAAAGGAAATAACAAGGCCTGATGTTATCATTAACATCAGGCCTTGTTAGGTCATAAAGAACGAAAGTTCTTTATTTTATCTTGGCAGTCACGTTTTTAGACGTAGAAAGACGATAAGTATAAATGATTAAGTGGATCACCGCATAAACCAAAGAGAAATAGTACAAACCTGTATCCGTTCCATTTGTAATGCTATGGTGAATGAAGGCTACGACAACCAGTAATGCTGCCAAAGCCAGTCCGATTAGGGAAACCACTTTATTGCTTCTTGCCAGTGTAACCTGGTTGTTGTCGGATAATAAACTGTTTTTGATACCATAGAACAGATAAACATCCATACCCAATATCATCCATACCAATAAACGTACCCAGGTATCTAAAGGAAGGAATACCATCATTCCTAAACACACGATTACTCCTAAGATCGGAATAAGCGGCACCAATGGCACTTTAAAGGCTCTTGGAAGATCAGGCATACGTTTTCTCAGAATCACGATTCCGATACATACCAGGATAAATGCAAGTAAAGTACCGATACTGGTCATTTCACCTACTACTCCGGCAGGAACAAATGCTGCAAATAAACTCACAAACACCATGAAAAGCAGATTGCTCTTTACAGGAGTGCTGAATTTAGCATGTACACTGGAGAATACTTTAGGCAATAAACCATCCTTACTCATCGAGAAGAATACCCTTGATTGTCCCAATAACATCACCAGGATCACGGAAGCATAACCACCTAAAATAGCGAGGATAATTAATTTGTTTAACCATGGGAATGCCGGGGTAACTGCACCTGCGGCATCTCTTGTACCCATATTGTCAATTGCAACAGCAACCGGTGCAATACCATCCTGACCTTTAAATAAGTCGTAGTTGGCAACACCTGTCATTACGTGGGCAAATAAGATATAAAGAACAGTACAGATAAACAGGGAAACAAGGATTCCGATCGGCATATCTTTCTTCGGATTTTTGGCTTCCTGAGCTGCAGTAGAAACCGCATCAAAACCAATATAAGCGAAGAACACAATACCTGCAGCCCTGATTACACCACCCCATCCATTGGTGAAGAAGCTTTCATGACCAGGTTTATCAGCAGGAATAAAATATGGAGAGTAATTGTCTGAATTGATATATTTCCAACCTAAGAAAATAAAGATGAATACAATCACTACTTTAATTGCAACGATTAAACCGTTAATAAATGCAGATTCTTTAGTGCCTCTCATCAGTACGAGTGACATCAGACAGATGATAAATACTGCCGGAAGGTTGAACACCCCGTGAACAGTAGTCCCATCAAGAAGCTGAGCGGTTTCAAAAGGCGACATGGTTACTTCAGCAGGGAGGTGTATGTCGTAATAAGCGAGGAATTTAACAAGGTACCGGCTCCAGCTGATGGATACCGTGGCAGCGCCAAGTGCATATTCTAAAACTAAATCCCAACCGATAATCCAGGCTACTAATTCGCCCATGGTGGCATAAGAATAGGTATAAGCACTTCCTGCAACAGGAATCATAGAGGCAAATTCTGCATAGCATAGACCTGCAAATCCGCAACCGATTGCTGCAATAATAAAGGAAACGGTGATCGCTGGGCCAGCGTTATTGGCTGCCGCAGAACCGGTGATGGAAAACAGTCCAGCACCAATAATGGCTCCAATGCCCAAAGCTACCAGGTTAACGGGGCCAAGAGTTCTCTTCAGGGTACCCTCTCCGCTCTCTGCAGCCTCTTTTGTAAGTAAGTCGATTGACTTTCTAAAATTCATAGTTCAAGGTTTAGTAAAAGTTGTCTATAGTCTTGTGGTTTGTAATATGATTGTCAAACCTAAATAAAATATGTTTAAAAATAAAAGGGATTTTTATTCAAAATCCCTTTTAGCGGTAACAATTATAATATTATGGCTTGATGGTCAAGGTGTCGATGGTATTTTTTACTGTATCGATCGTTTCTTTACCCAGTGAATCGACCGATTTGATCACCCGGATCTCTTTCTTGATTTCCTGTTTTGTTTCTGTAATCACTCCAACGGCAATGTAGGGTGCGATCACCAGGGATACAATAGACATTAGTTTGATCAGGATATTCATGGATGGACCGGAAGTATCTTTGAATGGATCTCCTACGGTATCTCCGGTTACTGAAGCTTTATGTGGCTCAGATTTTTTATAGAACATCTCCCCATTAATTTCTACTCCTTTTTCAAATGATTTTTTTGCATTGTCCCATGCACCGCCCGCGTTACTCTGGAAAATCCCCATCAGTACACCGGATACTGTAACCCCCGCCAAAAGGCCTCCAAGTATCTCCGCAGAACTTACCAAAGGGAAGACCCCTTTCAGACCAAATCCAACAATGATCGGTACCAATAAGGCAATTGCACCCGGAAGCATCATTTCGCGGATAGAGGCTTTGGTAGATATGGCCACACATTTTTCATATTCCGGTTTTGCTTTATATTCCATAATCCCTGGAATCTCACGGAACTGACGGCGAACTTCCTGAACCATGTCCATTGCCGCCTTACCTACAGCGGCAATACATAAGGCCGAGAAAATAAAAGGAATCATTGCGCCGACAAATAAACCGGCCAAAACAGGAGCTTTATAAATATCTATGGCATCAATCCCTGCTACCCCAACAAAGGCTGCAAATAGCGCCAGTGAGGTTAAAGCAGCGGAAGCAATAGCAAAGCCTTTACCTGTAGCTGCCGTGGTGTTTCCTACTGCATCCAAATTATCTGTACGTTCCCGAACTTCCGGTGGAAGCTGGCTCATTTCTGCAATTCCACCTGCATTATCTGCAATAGGACCGAAGGCATCGATAGCAAGCTGCATGGCTGTTGTGGCCATCATCCCTGCGGCAGCAATGGCTACTCCGTATAAACCGGCAAATGAATAGGAAATAATAATTCCTCCGGAAAGTACCAGGATCGGGGCAACAGTAGATTTCATTCCTACAGATAAGCCACCGATAATATTGGTAGCATGACCCGTTCCGGATTGCTGAATAATCGAATTTACCGGACCCTTACCCATGGCGGTATAATATTCAGTGATGATACTCATTAAAGTCCCTACGATCAAGCCTACAATGATGGCAAAAAATACATCCAGGCTGGTAAAGTCAACTCCACGTAGGTGCAGGTGAGGTGGGAGCATAAACATCACAATTACATAAGAAGCCAGAGCGGTAAGTACAATAGAACTCCAGTTTCCTAAATTCAGGGCCGTCTGTACATTAGAATCTTCTCCTTTAATTCGGACAAACCAGGTTCCTACAATAGAAAATAAAATTCCCAGTCCGCAGATCACCATGGGTAATAATACCGGCGAGAATCCATTGAGCTGATCCAGGGGTATTCCATTTGTACCTTTATCTATTACAATCTCTTGTCCCAATACCATGGTTGCCAGGATTGTGGCAACATACGAACCGAATAAATCGGCTCCCATTCCAGCCACATCACCCACATTGTCACCTACATTATCGGCGATTGTTGCAGGGTTTCTAACATCATCTTCCGGAATTCCAGCTTCTACTTTACCCACTAAATCGGCACCTACATCGGCAGCTTTGGTATATATACCGCCACCCACACGGGCAAATAAGGCAATAGATTCTGCACCCAGAGAGAATCCGGTTAATACTTCTATTGCAGTTTTCATTTCTGTGCTGTTTGCACTGACTACATTAAATATCTGCAGGAAAACAATAAACAAACCTCCTAATCCCAATATTGCGAGTCCAGCAACACCTAATCCCATTACTGTTCCTCCTGTGAAGGAAACTTTTAGTGCTTTAGACAGACTGGTTCTTGCGGCTTGAGTGGTGCGGACGTTGGCTTTTGTAGCCGCTTTCATCCCGATATATCCTGCAGTAGCAGAAAATACTGCGCCAATAACGAAAGCCACAGCGATGATCCAGCTGGAGTGTAATTCCACTCCGTTTACCTCATGAACTGTTCCTGAATAAGCGAGTAAAGCCGCGGTGAACACCACGAATATGCTCAATACTTTCCATTCAGCTTTTAAAAAGGCCATTGCTCCATCGGCAATATAGCCCGCCAGCTCCTGCATATTTGCATCTCCGGCATCCTGTTTGTTCACCCATGCACTCTTAATCGCCATTACAATAATGCCAATTAGTCCCAGGACGGGAATAAAATAGATTAGATTGTTTTGTAAAAACTCCATACTTAATTTCTGTTTATTTGGTTCTTTATTTGGTTTTGCGGTTTAGTACGGCCCCCTTCGAAATCAGAAGTGGTTAGGGGCGCAAATTTTTAATCCATTGATTGTTAAGCTTTTTTTAAGAATTACTAATTTAATATTCCGAATGCCAGTCAGGACAATCCGAATTTGAATTTTTTAAATATATTAGCACAAACTAACCAAACAAAATGAAACCATCAAATTGAACCACAATTAATTTTAAAGATAAGGTCGTTTCATTTTTTAAAACCAAAACTAACCTGATGAAGATTTCGATAGCGCAGGAATCAGAAATACAGCAATTGAAAAATTCATTAGTAAAACCAAAAACAAACTAAATGGAAAAAGAAAATCAAGATGGCTCTTTCAAAAGAGAACTTGGGTTATTAGATGGTACAATGCTGGTCGTAGGTTCTATGATCGGTTCGGGAATTTTTATCGTTAGTGCCGATATCACCCGACAGGTAGGTTCGGCCGGCTGGCTGATCCTGATCTGGATCATTACCGGACTGGTTACCGTGATTGCTGCGGTGAGTTATGGGGAGCTTAGTGCCATGTTTCCCAAAGCAGGTGGCCAGTATGTATACCTGAAGGAATCTTACAATAAACTGATTGCTTTTCTCTATGGCTGGAGCTTTTTCGCCGTCATCCAAACCGGTACCATTGCAGCGGTAGGGGTGGCTTTCTCTAAATTTGCTGCCTATCTGTATGAACCGCTAAGTGAAACAAATGTGCTCTGGCAGATGCAGATCGGAACAGATGCTGCAGGGGTGCCCGAGTTTTTCTCCTTAAGTGCTGCACAAATTGTATCCATACTGACCATTATTCTCTTAAGTTATATCAATAGTCGTGGGGTAAAGGACAGTAAAACGCTACAAACTTTTCTGACCATTATCAAAATATTATCCCTGTTCGGACTGATTGTATTTGGCTTTACTTTAGGTGCCAAAGCAGAAATATGGAATGCCAACTGGGCAGATGCCTGGAGTACCAGATCTTTCAATGTAGAAAGCGGATCCTGGATGACCGTTGGAGGTTCTGTTCTTTTCGCTGCTGTTTCTGCATCCCTTGTGGGTTCTTTATTTTCAAGCGATGCCTGGAATGGGGTGACTTTCATTGCCGGTGAAATCAAGAAACCGGAGCGTAATGTTGGGCTAAGCCTTTTTCTGGGAACTTTCATTGTGAGTGTAATTTACATTTTGGCTAACCTGATGTATATCGCTGTAATCCCTTTAAATGATATTGCTACCGCGAAATCAGACCGTGTTGCGGTGGTTGCTGCCCAGCATATCTTTGGAAATTCGGGTACGATTATTATCGCGATAATGATCATGATCTCCACTTTTGCCTGTAACAATGGATTGATTATGGCTGGTGCACGGGTTTATTATACTATGGCCAAGGACGGTCTTTTTTTTAAGAAAGCGGCCAATTTAAATAAAGCCAGTGTGCCGGCGTGGGCCTTGTGGATTCAATGTTTCTGGGCATCTGCATTGTGCCTTACTGGTAAATATGGTGCATTACTGGATTTTGTGATGATCATTGTAATGATATTTTATATCCTGACGATTTTTGGAATCTTTATTCTAAGAAGGAAAATGCCAAATGCAGAACGTCCTTATAAAGCTTTTGGATATCCGGTTTTACCCCTGTTATACATCATCTTTGCCGCTGTGTTCTGTGTTTCTCTGCTGATCACCAGAATCAGCACCTGCGGTTGGGGAGTGGTAATTATGCTGGCCGGAATCCCTGTTTATTATCTGACGAAACAAAAGGAACCTGATTCTGTTTCACCAAATTAGTTTAAATAGAATGGTGATGCGGCTATAAATTGATTATTTTTGGACAAGAAAAAAAGCTATGGAAGAGGATGTAATCCTGAAAATCAGTTACCGGATAAAAGAAATAAGAAAAGAAAGAGGCATCACCATTCAGGAATTGGCAGATCGGGCAGGAGTTAGTAAAGGCCTGATCTCGCAAATTGAAAATAACCGGACAGTTCCATCTTTAATGGTGTTGATTGACATCATTAAATCATTGGATGTAGACCTGAACCAGTTCTTTAAAGATATTTCTGCGAGTTCAAATAAGGCCCCGGTGGTGGTAAAAAGGAAAGCAGAATACGAATCTTTTGAAAAGGAGCAGGCTTTAGGCTTTCTGTATCAAAGGATCCTGACCAAATCAATAAAGAACTCTACTGTTGATATTGTATTGCTGGAACTGGAGCCGGATGCGACGCGTCCAATGGTGACTACCGAGGCATTTGAGTATAAATATATACTGGCTGGAAATATCAAATACATTTTCGACGATCAGGAGATAGAATTGTCTGGCGGAGATTCACTTTTATTTGACGGACGTCTGTCTCATACACCAAGGAACATCGGAAAAGATAAAGCAATCATGCTGATCATTTATTTCTTCGAAGAAAGCAGGGCTTAACTATTTTTTATTGACCCAGCGGACGGCTACTGCTGACATTTCCTCCAGCTCAAGTCTGGTTTCCGGTAAAATGATGAATTCGTTTTTCAGGTAAAACCCTAGTGGGGAACGGTAATACTCGCCGTTTTCTTTCAGGTCCTCGTTGTGATCTATGACCCAGCCATTGAGCTCATCGGTAGTTTTTTTCATCTCTTCCAGCATGCGGCGACCATGGCCTTGTCCATGTAAATTGCTGTCTATGACTACTGCGAACCAAGGCTGATTATTCCTGGTAAATCTTAAAGCCCAGCCTACAACCTCCATTGACGGGCCTGTAAGCAGATGATATTCAAGATCGGCGAGGTGACTCAGGTAGTTGTCCAGGTGCTTCACCTCTTCGTGTTTAAGCTTAGCAGGATATTCTTTATTCCATAGATCGTATATGGCCTTTTTTTGAACAGGATCGATGGTAACAGACTGAATGATTTTCATCCGGTGTTATTGAAGGTAAACCACGGTGTAAACAACAAGTGCGGTAATGACGGCGAGGATCAGAATGTTAAGCCTATGGGCGAAATTTAAACTATAACCCATTGATCTTTCGCGTTTTGGTACGAATAGTCTTGAATCCTGTGGATTCCAGTAAATAATTCCAATTTTGTAATTGACAATATTGTCTACAGGGTCTATTTCCATCGTTGAAAAATTAATTTTTTAGAGCTAAAAACTAGTATGAATATATGATTTCCAGACAAATAAAGAAAGAAAACTATAAAAGATTGCTGAATATTTCAATTTATTGATTATTCAACACTGTTTTTAGGTTTGCCGTTTTTAATAGGAAGCTTGTTTTACGCGCTGTTTTTCCAGATGATGACCCTACTTTCCGCCTTTTTTTTTGCTTACCACAACTTTTTTAGCATCTTTTGCCGAGGTCGCATTTTCGGGTTCAGCCCCTTTTGCTTGTCGGTCCAGTCCGGCGACCTCTTTTTGCTCTGTTTTATTTCTTGGGCTTTTCATAACTATAGTATTTAATTGGTCTTTAAGGTTAACAACTAAAAAGCAAATATGTTTATGTTGCCGGAATTGGATCTGTTATAACGCTGAAAACAAAATATCCACTGATTTGTAGTATAAGAACATTATAGTGCCAACAAAAAGGATACTCATGGAAAAAATGATTCAAGCCTTATTCAACTCCGAAGTGGAGGCATTCAAAGGATTGCAGGCGTTACAGGAACTTCAGCGGACAAAAGAGATCTCAGTAGGGGAAACTTATGTGCTGACCCGGGACACAGATGGAAAAGTAAATATCCGTTCGGCCAAAAATGAATCGGAAGGCACGGGTATAATTGGCGGCGGACTGATTGGTGGCCTGGTTGGTCTGCTGGCGGGGCCATTGGGTTTTATTGTCGGACTGGCAGGGGGAATGATTGCAGGTTCCGCCGGAGAAACCCTAAAGGCTGAGGGGGTGTCGGATTACCTGGACCAGGTTTCTGCAAATATTCCTAACGGAAAATCAGTCCTGATCGCCCATGTCTGGGAAAATTGGGAAACCCCTCTCAATACGATGTTGCTGCCATTGAGTACTGATCTGAGAAGGTTTAGTTTGGAAGAGCAGGTTTTTGTGCCCGCCCGGACGGAACTTGATAAACTGAATGCCGATATTAAACAAGCAGAATCCAAACTGGTAACGGTATCTGATGAAGAGAAGCGGGAATGGATAGATACACTGGCAGATCTGAACGTAAAAAGAGCGGCCTTGGAAAACAAATTGAAAATCCACACCGATCAGCGGCAACAACAATATCAAACCTGGATAGATGAGCACCCTGATGCTCATGAAGCACATGACGAAGAAAGACGTCGATATATGGAAAGCAGAATCAAAGAACAAAAAGAACGCCTTGATCAGTTAAAAAGAGATAGATAGCCTATTCCGGAACCTTAGTGCTCGTTGGTTTCTCTATGTTCATCAATACCACTGCAGCCAGAATAAGTACAATTCCCAACCATTGGATCAGGTTTACAGGTTCTTTTAAAAGTAGGTGGGCCATCATTACAGATACCGGAATTTCGACTGCAGCAATGATGGCACCTAAGCCGACTCCTATGAGTGGCATACCCCTGGTAAACAGGAGTGGAGGTAATATCGTGCCAAACAGAGAAAGTATAATTGCCCATCGCCAAAAGATGCTAAAAGAAAAATCTGCATTAAGGGAAGAATAGAATATGCATAAAATGATGATCAGCCCTCCTGCAACAAGGTAAAAGCTCCTCTTTATGGAAGATAAATGAAGGGCAATCCCGTTGGAAGCATATACAGCTACAGTGTAGGCCATAGCCGCGAGTATTCCCCAGCCAATTCCACGCCAGTCAATGGTAATTGCTTCCTTCCATAAATTTGTGGCCAGCACGGTCCCGGCTAAAATGATCAGCACGGCAATAATCTTGCGCTTTCCGGGAAACTTTTTATGCATGATCATTTCCAGGATGACGCCCATCCAAACGGTCTGCATCAATAACACAATCCCCACGCTTACCGGAATATATTGTACAGATAAATAATAGCAGACACTCGTGAGCCCCATGGATGTTCCTGCGACCATCAGTTTGACAATGCTTTTCCATTTTGGAGCAGCATCTGCAGGCTGGGATTTATTCCGGTTAAACATACTCAGCAACAGAAGGCCAATTACTCCCATCGTGAACTGAGAAATGGTTACTTCAGCAGTGGTATAATACTCTTTATAAGCCATTTTAACAAATGTAGCCAGCATGCCATAGCTGGAGGCTCCCAAAGCGACCAGAATACTTCCTTTTATAATATTGTTTTTCATTGAAATGTAGTTGTTTTTTATGGTGATGAAACCATTATTGCAAAGGACGTCCATATGGATGAACTTCCTCTTTACATATGTTGATATCGTTTATAATTCTGCTCTGATGCGGCTCAATTGTGTTGGCGTAATTCCCAGATAGGAAGCCATATGGTGTTGTTTTATACGGTTAAGCAGGCTGGGGTTATTTTCCATGAAATCCAGATAGCGTTCTCTGGCCGTTTGATACTTTAAGGTGATTTCGCCGATTTCCTTCTCAATGATCCAGTGTTGCTCCATATAATGGATGTAAAACCTGGCGATATCAGAATATTGAAGCGTTAATTCGCGGAACCCTTCAAAGCTATAACTGATGATTTCAGTTTCTTCCAATGCCTGTATCGTAAACAGGCTGGGCTGTTGTAATAACATCGCACTGGTTGATGCGACCAGTGTCAGCTCCGGAAAAAATTTTTTGATCACTCTGGCGCCGTCCTTATCTGTATAGTAATAGGAAAAGAGCCCTCTGTTCAGGAAAGCGATTCTTTTAGGAATACTCCCTTCCATCAGGAAATATTCATTTTTCGGGATGATTTTTTTCTGTAATAATTGCTGCCAGGCTTCCCGTGCAGGATCAGAGATGGTCGTATAGCTATTAACGTATTGCCAGAAGCGTTCCATCGGCCTTATTTTTCGTTCATCAGCTGTTGAAAACACTCCATAAACTGACCCACCTGAAGTCCATCCACTAAGGCATGGTGTACATGAATGGATACAGGCATTGTTTTCTTTCCATCCTGTTCTGTTATCTTTCCAAAAGATATTTTCGGACTACTATCCTGAAATGAGAAACTTCTGGCATGTGACAGGGAGCTGAAGCTGATCCAGGGAAGGGCAGAATAGTGAATGACACATTCACCCAGTTTTGCCGGAAAAAGACTGGTACTATTTCTTACCTGCCCGATTTCAAGATCTGCTCCGGCCTTGAATTCCAGGTAATCCTCCTGATAGACAAGGTAAGAAAAACCAAAAGTCCCATCTGGACGATCTATCGTTGGAGAGGCGTCTACCTGGTCGTAAATCCAGACCTGACCTTCTACAATCCGGTAGCGAAAAGCGGGAACACGGTTTGCTGCGGTTAATGATTTATGTAGGTAATGCAGAAAAAACGAAGTCCCTTTTTCCTTCGCCGCGGCATAAGCAATGGTACAATCTATATTTACGGTGAGGCCAAAAAAGGGTTCTTCAAACTGACTGAAAAAATGAAAATGTTCTTTTCTTGCCCAGCTGTTTAAGTCTAAAATTTGTTTCATTATTATAGTGGTGGCAATACCTGTGCCGGGTTCAAAGATCGCGTTTTTTTTCCTTCCATCCGGTTTGTCATAATAGATTGACTTTTCAGTTTGTTTAGTGTAAAATTATTTTCTATGGGGATTAAAAATGGAAGTCAGAGGAAACTATTGGTTAAATTTACGGATAACCAATACACAATTCTTATGGTAACTATAATTGTCGCAACAGATTTTTCCGATGTAGCTGAAAATGCAGTAGAGTATGCCGCAGCAGCTGCTAAACATGGTAATGCAAGGCTTGTTCTATTCAACTCTTATGTCCTTCCTATTCATGCCGCCAACACGATTTTACCCGCTTCTAGTATTCAGAAACTGATGGATGAAAATGAGAACAGGTTACAGGAGCGTGCTTTATTCCTTTCTACAACTTACGGAATCAAAGTGGGGTTTGAAGCTCGTTTCTCATTTGTAGAAGATGAGCTGACTGATCTGATCGACAGACATAAAGCAGAATTACTGGTGTTGGGTATGAAAGCCAGAACATTGGAGCAGGATTTAATGGGAAATACTACTACTGCGGCTATAAAAAAACTTAAATTCCCGGTACTTGCAGTACCTATCGGTGCAAAGTTCGGAGAAATCAAAAAAATCCTTTTTGCATGTGATGTATTGAGGGGAGTACCTAAAAAGATCCTCAGCCGGATTAAAGAACTTGCAACCAGTCTGAACGCTGAAGTTGAAGTATTCCATGTAAACGATGCAATTGAAGAGCTGAAAGCGGATCATCCTGCGCTGTCTTCCAAAGATGGAATTGGCAGCGGTTTATCCGGAGTAAGTTATTACTACAAAAATGTAAAATCTAATCAGGTCATTAAGGAAATCGAGAAAGAAATTAAAGAATTTAAAGCGGATCTTTTGATTATGATCCCTAATAAGTATGGTTTCTGGGCTTCTTTAGTACACCGTAGTAAAACAAGGGTAATGGCCTCGGGTCTGGATATTCCGCTGTTCTCTATTCCTATTTAACAAAAATCGGAGATGGTTCGGATTTAGTTGTATAAATTTCCGACCCTTCTCCAGCTCATCTTCGACTCTTCTTCGACTCCGCTGCGGAGAAGAATCGAAGAAAGGCTCTCCCGGTATATCCCATCCTGAAATAAGTCCAAAGTCTTTGTCTTGCAAATATTTTGCATATTATTTGTGCAAATTTTATGCATATTGGATTAACTTTATATATTTGATAAATTAGCCTGTCAAACCAAATATCAGAGGTTCTTGTCTATGAATTCTACTCCGTATATCACCTGCTTTGGTGAGTTGTTGTTACGTTTTAATACACAGTTGGGATTGCGATTTGTGCAGTCCGACGCATTTAATATCCATGTTGCCGGTGCGGAAGCAAATGTAGCAGTCCTTCTGGCCAGATTGGGCCTGAATAGCAGGATGGTGACCCGGGTTCCGGACAATGACCTGGCAGAGCTGGCTTTGGCCGAACTGAGAAAGTATGGAGTAGATACAACAGCAGTTCTTAAAGGTGGTGCGCGTTTGGGTACCTATTATGTGGAGAATGGAAACCACATTCGTCCTACACAGGTAATTTATGACCGATCAGGATCTTCCTTCTCCACACTTCGGCCGGGGATGATCGATTGGCAGCAATTGCTGAGGTCGTCCTCATTACTTCACTGGTCTGGTGTTGCAGCAGCAATTTCAGCAAGTGCAGTAGAGGTATGTAGAGAAGCCATTGAAATTGCACACCAGAAAGGAGTAATGATTTCTGCAGATTTCAATTACCGGAGGAAATTATGGGATTATGGGAAAGGTGCTAATGAAATCATGCCCGGCTTGTTACGTTATTGTCAGGTTGCGGTTGCCGACCTGGATAGTGCTGCCGTTTATTTCGGTATAAAAACCAGGGAGGGAATGTCTTTAAGAGACCGGTTTGAATATTGTTTTTCTTTTCTGAAAACAAAAATGCCGCTTCTCAAAACATTTGCAATGAGCTTTAGGGTAGTGGAAGGATTGAATCATGAATATTTTGCGGGGCTTGCGCATGAGGGAAACTTTTATTATTCCACGGTGCATACCCTTCCAATAGTAACTGATCAGATTGGGACAGGAGATGCTTTTACAGCGGGTTTGCTGTATGGAATTTCTTCTGCTTTTGACCCTCAAAAGATGATCAACTGGGCGGTGGCCTGCGGAGTCTTGAAACAAAGTATTTATGGAGACTGGGCCCTGACTAATGTAAAAGAGATCGAAGCTTTTATGGAAAGTGGCATCTCTACAAAAATAAACAGATAGTATAAAGATCCTTAATCTCATTAAACATGGAAAACTGGCAGGAGGTTTCAAACCTGAACCATTACGATACGCCTTTATTTGTGGTGTATGAAGCACGCGTCAAATCTAACATAGAAATGGCGCTGGCCATGATTTCCGGAAATGTTGAGCGATTCAGGCCGCATATCAAAACCCATAAAACAGGAGAAATTATTCAGTTGTTTACCGGATATGGGATCAGTAAGATTAAATGTGCCACTATTGCCGAAGCGGAATTGGCTGCTGTTAATGGAATAAAAGATATTTTGATTGCCTATCAGCCCTTGGGCTTTAAGGTAAATAGATTGATAGAACTGATTACCGCCTTTCCGCTATGTTTATTTTCCTGTCTGGTAGATCATCCTGATGCGGCCCTTCAAATTGCGACCTTGGCCTTGAAGCATCAGATGGAGATTACGGTGTACCTTGATCTGAATACCGGAATGAACCGGACAGGCTTTCCTGTGGCGGGAAATGTAGTGGAGTTTTGTCTGGCGTTAAACCGGATCAAAGGGTTGAAGTTAGCTGGTTTACATGTTTACGATGGTCATCTTCATGACCCGGATCCCGCAGTCCGTGCAGAAAAAGCCACGCCTGCTATGGAAAAGATTTTTGCAGACGCTGATGAACTGGCTGACCTGGGGCTCCCCGGCCTGAAGATCGTCGCCGGAGGTTCTAATACTTTCTCTTATTATGCGATGTTGGAAAGGGTGGAATGTAGTCCGGGGACTTTTGTCTTCTGGGATGAGAATTATACAAGACATCTGCCGGAGTTGAAGTTCAGTCCTGCAGCGTTGCTGATCTGTACTGTAATTTCATTGCCTGCTGCTGACCTGATTTGTGTAGACCTCGGTTATAAATCTGTATCTGCTGAAAATCCGCTGGATAAACGGGTGCTTTTTCCATGGAACGAAGACTTAACGCCACATGGCCATTCGGAGGAACACCTCACTTTAAAACATACGGGAGCAGGCAATTATCAGATTGGGGATCGGATTTATGGCTTGCCTTACCATGTGTGCCCAACCTGCGCACTTTATGAAGAAGCTCAGGTCGTAAGCGGACAGGAGATTAAAACAAGCTGGAAGATCAAAGCCAGAGATAAAAAGATTTCTATCTAAAGGAACGTGAGATTCGGGTTTGCTGCTTTATAAGGGCTCAGTAACTCTGCGTCTGGCGGAAGCTCCGTTACAATATAATCGACCTCAGACAAGCTGGCGATCTTAATCTTCATCGTTGAGTTCAGTTTTTCAGAAATGGAAACAATAGCTACCTTTTCTGAAGCAGCTAACATCGCTTTTTTCACCTGTACCGTATCCCAGTCGGAATCAGAAAAACCACCTTCAATATCCAGCGCGTTTGTGCCCAGGATGCACAGGTCTGTTTTGAGGTGCGATAACTGGTTGAAAACATCTCCGCTAAAACTCATCTGGCTGTAGGTAGAAATCTGTCCTCCCAACATGATGGTACGGATATGTGGCTTGTCCAGTAATTCTACCGCTGATAAGACGCTGGCAGTGACAATTGTAATTCTTAAGTTTCCGGGAATCAGCTTTATAAACTCCCTGATGGTTGTCCCTCCACCTAACAGGAGCAACATATCTTTCCTCAGCAGAGGAAGCAGCTTTTGTGCGATCGTTATTTTATCGTCCTGCGAATAAGCTTTATGTTCGGAAGTGTGATGGTAAGCACTTGCCATCGCACCTCCTTTTACCTTGATCACCAGGTTCTCTTTTTCCAGCTCATTGATATCCCTTCTGATGGTGTCTTCAGAAACGTTGACAATCAGTGCTAAATGCTCAAAAGTAGCACGGGTATGGATGTTAATCTCTTTAACAATGAGCTGCTTGCGTTGCGCCTTTGTTAGGGTAGCTGGTTGTTGATCGGTAGTCATTAATTAGTATATAATTACAATAATACGGCTTAATTATAAAACTCTAAACAATTTTGTATTTATGGTAACTCCTTAGGAGTCACGTTCCATTCCTGTTCATTTATTATAGAAGCCGATTTTCCTCCACGTCCCTGGCTATCAAAGGTACGGAACCTGATGAGGCCCTTAGCGGAGATTGGACCGGTATATAAAGGACTTTTGGCTGTTGGTTCTGTTTGATCAATGGTATAGCGGACTTTCAGGCCGGGAAACTGATTGTTTAAATGTACTTTTCCGTCTTTTATCACTGCACCGGAGGTAGGAAGCCTGTAGTGGAGTTCTCCAAAGGCAGCGTCAATCCTCGGAAGTTCTTTTTTCCCGAGGGTATTGGCAAAACGGGCCCATGCCTGGTTGTACATCGCTTTTCTTTTAGTAGAATCAGGTTCGTTTGCCCATTCCGGATCTTTAGCCCATGCTCTTTCTGCGAGGCCCAATAGCTTCGGCATGATCATGTACTCCAGGTTTTTCGGGCCTTTAATGGTTTCGCTCCATAGCAGCCCCTGCAGGCCCACAACATTAGCCTTTCCCTTTTCAGTTAAGCGTTCTTTTGTATCATAAAAGCCAGGTTTCAGTGTATTGCCAAACTTATCTGTATTGGAATTGAGGAAGGAATTGAAGGGGATGAAGTTAAATGCTTTATCGATATCGGCATATTCACCCCAGTAATAACCTGGTTCTTCAAATGATTTCTGATAAGCCATGTCGAAGTAAAAATTGCTTACGCCGCCAAGGATCACTTTGTACCCGGTATTAGCAAGTCTGTAAGCCAGGTCTTCGGCACCCCAGCCTATGATGTTGTTCCATACATTCAGGTGGATATTTTTATCGCCCATTGCCGGATTGATCACATAAGATTTCTTTCCATCTGCAAGAACAGGCTGCATACCCACCTCCTCCCAACCAGAAAGGTATAAATTTCTGCTTTTCAGAATGCGGTCTATATTGCCATAAAAATAAGCCCAAAGACCGTTTACGTCTTTTAGTTCCGGACGTTCTTTGACCAGGTTTAAGCTGTTTGGAGAGCCTTCCCATGCACCATCAGGTACTTCATCTCCTCCAAAATGGATAGTTTGTAAGGGGGCGCCTGCTGCTTTGTACATCGCGATGATTTCATCACTGATCTTTTCTATAAAGTTATAGGTGGAAGGTAGGGATACATCCATTACATTGTCATTCCAGTTCTGTACAGAACGGTAGCTGGAGCGGTCATTAAGGTCGTGCAACAAATAACGTTTTGCTTCTGCTGTTTTGCCTTCTTTCATCAGCCTGTTATAACGGGCATGCATGGAGCGGATGGCTGCCCTTGCGTGTCCGGGAGCTTCTATCTCCGGGATTACCCGGATGTGACGTGCTTTTGCATACTTTAAAATCTCCATAAAATCTGCTTTGCTGTAATGACCCGTTCCATGGTGTTCATTTAAAAAAGGTCCCGAACCAAAAGAAGGGGGTAAGTGATTGAGCGTGCTGTCAGAAAAATGCCCTCTTCTGGAGCCTACCGAGGTTAATTCAGGGAGACCCTGAATTTCCAATCTCCAGCCCTCATCATCATTCAGGTGGAAATGCAGGACATTTAGTTTGTACATGCCCATCAGGTCAAGAACTTTTAAAATCTCTTCTTTCGTTTGAAAGTTTCTGGCAACGTCTATCATCAGTCCTCTGAAATGAAAGCGGGGTTGATCGGTTATTGAAGCATTCTGTATTTTAAGGGAAGAAATTTTTACCCCTCTTTTTTGCAGGGGAAAAGTGCTAAGTAAAGATTGAATGCCATAAAAAATGCCCGCCTGCTCCGAAGCGCTAATCAGGATCTGTCGGCTGTTGATTTCCAGTTGATAAGCTTCTGCTCCCAGCGATTTATCCAGCATTAACCGAATTGATTTTCCTGTCGGAGCTCCTTTGATCGGGCTTAGTAGCCGGTTTAATTTCTGCTGAAGGAAGTTGCTTTCAGCAGCAAAAGCTGGATCGGCAGTAATTTTTACACTCTGGTTTAGAATGAATTCTCCTGGTTTATCCTGGTATTGCAAAGGGCTGGGAAAGATCTTTTGCAAATCTTTCTCGGGGATATCTATACTGTTTTTATTTTGCTCATAAATAATCTGAGGGGTAATAGGAGGAACACGGTCCTGTTGATTCCTGGCATATTGTGCCGGACGTGTCGAAGGAATAGCTTTCACATTTTGGATGGGAACCGGCCGGTTTGGAGCATCATCATAAATCATATAAAAGCCTTCCGGCGCATCGGTAAAGTTGACTGCCCAGTCTTTGGAAGCAAATTCAATATTGGCAGATGTACCGTTATGAATCGACTTGAATTTTTCTGTTGGACGGATGTAGTATAAATCTCCGTTAACATGGACGATCTTCACATTTTCTGTAACTGTTTCCTGAACAATCCTTCTGGCAAAGTTAAAGTACAGTTTCCAGTTCTTATTAGATAAGGCTAAAGGGGCGTTGTTCTGAATGTTCAAACTAGAGAGGAATTGGCCTCCGCCAGCGTGGCTATTCTCTATTATTTGCCAATTAATTGCAATGTTTTTTGCATTATTGGCGTCTTTTTTTACTTGTGCAGTAGAAATCAGTCCCAATAAGAGCATTGGCAATTGAAAGAGTAATCGTCTCATGTTTACATATTAAAGTAGCCTAAGGTAGTTTTATTATAATTAATTTGCAATAGGAATAACCTGTTGTTAATAATTTAAAATCATGCGATGAAAATTAATATTTTAATCCTTATGTTTGAAATATGCAATTTATTGCAAAAAATATGCAACCAAATAAATAAACTGTATGATTTCCCGGAATGTGATGAATAAAAGAACCCTGTTGCTTCTATTGATTTTACTGTTGTTTGCAAATTCTGCTTTACTTGCTCAGCAGGTTTCATTTTCTGTCGTCCCGGAACCATATTACATCAAACAGGGTAATGGTGGGCTGAGTATAACTGATCGGACAACAATTGCTTATTCTGATGAACTGAAAGCCAGTGCGGAGCTGTTGAATGAGGCAGTTCTTTCTTATGCCGGATTCGCACTTGCTGTAAATACCCAATCCCCGGCAAACCAGATTGTATTAAAACTGGATTCTATCACTGTGAAAGAAAAGGAGGGATATCATTTGGTCATCAATGACCGTCAGATTCTGATCAAAGGGCATGACCAAGCGGGTGTATTTTACGGCATACAGTCTTTAATGCAATTGTGGAAACCCCATGACAAAACTTCGTTGCGCGTGGAAAAAGGAGAAATCAGGGATTATCCACGTTTTAATTATCGGGGGATGCACCTGGATGTGGGCAGGCATATGTATTCAATTGCGTTCCTTAAAAAGTTTATCGATTTGCTGGCCCTTTATAAGTTTAACGTCTTTCACTGGCATCTTACTGAGGATCAGGGCTGGCGTATAGAAATAAAGAAATATCCGAAACTGCAGTCGGTATCTGCCTGGAGAGATGGAACGATTATCGGCCATAAAAAGGAAACTCCCCATACTTTTGACGGGCTAAGGTATGGAGGTTATTATACACAGGAGGAGGTCAGGGAAGTGGTGCGTTATGCTTCGTCAAAACATGTCAACATACTTCCTGAAATTGAAATGCCCGGTCATGCTTTAGCCGCGCTTACAGCATATCCGCAATTGGGATGCACTGGAGGACCTTACAAAACTGCTCAGTTTTGGGGGGTGTTTGATGATGTTTTTTGTGCTGGTAATGAGGATACCTATCAATTTATGGAAGATGTCCTGGATGAGGTGGTTAGTCTTTTTCCTTATGCCTATGTGCATATTGGGGGTGATGAATGTCCGAAGTTAAAATGGAAAAAATGTCCGAAATGCCAGCAAAAGATCAAGGAAAACGGACTTAAGGATGAACATGAGCTGCAGGGGTATTTCATGAAGCGGATAGAAAAATATCTGGGTACTAAAAATAAAAAAGCAGTAGGTTGGGATGAAGTGCTGGAAGGTGGAGTTTCTAAAAATACAACCATTATGAACTGGCGTGGGGAACAAAGTGGCATTGCTGCAGCCAAAGAAAATTATGAGGTCATTATGACTCCGGAGAATATGCTTTATTTCGACTATTATCAGTCGTTGGATAAAAATGAGCCTGTTGCTGCAGGAAATTACACCCCTTTATCCAAGGTTTACGGATATGAACCGATTCCGGATTCTTTAAGTTCTGAACAGGCCGGTTATATCAAAGGGGTTCAGGGTGGCATCTGGACAGAATATATGAAAGATGAAAAACACCTGGAGTACATGGTGTTTCCACGCGCTTTGGCTTTGTCAGAAATTGCCTGGTCAGATAAAAGGGAAAAGGACTATCCCTGGTTTCTGAAAAAGCTAAGGTATCATGAGGGTTTTATGAAGCGAACGAAGCTGAATTATTATCCTTATTTTGATGAAATCATTGCTGAAATGAAATCTGGTGCTAATGGAAATTCTTATTTGACTTTAAAAACGACATTGCCGAAAGCACAGATCAGGTATACGCTTGATGGTTCGGTCCCTCATGCAAAGAGTAAACTATACCAGGGGCCGGTCCTGATGAATCGTTCCATGACCCTAAAAGCAGGATTGTTTGTGGGAACAAGGCGTTCGGGAAGGATTTTTAATCAGGATTTTCAACATCATGCCGGATTGGGGAAAAAGATTAGTCTGAGTTATGCTCCGGCAGGTAAATACAGTTTTTCGGCGGGATTGCTTCTTAACGGGCTGGAGGGCCATCATCGTTTTAATGACTCACAATGGCTGGGATTTAGTGGAGAGAATCTGGAAGCACTTATTGACCTGGGTGCCCTGAGGCCTGTTTCCAGAATTGGGCTGAATGTACTCAATTACCATTGGCAGAGAATGTGGGCACCGAAGAAACTTAATTTTTTGATATCTGCAGATGGGAAAACATTTAAGGAGATTTATACCGGAGGAAATTTCGATATTAATGGCATTAATAAAATACGCAAGGAGTTTCCTTCAGAAAACATCCGGTATGTTAAAATACTGGGAGAAAATGTGGGCAGAATTCCTATTGGAGAATATGGAGAAGGAGAAAAGGCCTGGCTGATGGCAGATGAAATCATTATAAACTAAGAATCCATGACTTTACTTATCGTTGTAGGCTGCATTCTGCTACTCGTTTTACTCACCACCTGGGGCAAGATCAATGCTTTTATTGCTTTTCTTTTTGTTTCTATTCTCGCCGGTTTATTACTAGGTGTTCCTTTAACAGGCATTACCAAATCTGTGCAAAAGGGAGTAGGAGACATCCTGGGTTCCTTAATTATTGTCATTGTGTTTGGGGCAATGTTGGGTAAACTCGTTGCTGCAAGCGGAGCGGCACAGAAGATCGCTGCAGTGATGATGAAAATCTTTGGGCGTAAATACATTCAGTGGGGATTAATGACGACAGGCTTTATCATTGGTATTCCACTATTCTACAATGTTGGTTTTGTACTCATGGTGCCCCTGATTTTTTCCGTGGTTTACAAATACAAACTGCCGGCAGTATATCTTGGGCTTCCGATGCTGGCCGCTTTATCGGTTACGCATGGCTTTCTGCCTCCGCATCCTTCCCCTGCAGCTTTGGTACTGCAGTTTCATGCGAACATGGGATTAACAATGTTTTATGGCATTATGCTGGCCATTCCTGCCATCATCATTGCCGGACCAATTTATTCCAAAACCTTAAAAGGTATTGTTGTCGTGCCGCTTAAAACATTTCAATCTGACGATCTTCCTGAGGAACAATTACCTGGAACCTGGAACAGTTTCATCTCGGCATTGCTGCCGGTGATTGTCATGGCATTAACCACTGTCTGCGTGTTGATCTTTAAGGATAATCCTTCTGTGACAAGTTTTGCAGGCTTCCTTGCTGAACCTTCTATCGTGATGTTCCTTACTTTATGTCTGACCACCTTTACCCTCGGAATAAAAATGGGGAAGAGTATGAAGGAGGTGATGTCCATCTATGGGGATGCGGTAAAAGATATTGCCATGATCCTGCTTATTATTGGTGGGTCAGGAGCTTTAAAACAGGTGCTTTCCGACAGCGGGGTGAGTAAAGAGATTGGGGATGTTTTAGCCGGCTTATCTATTGAGCCCTTATTTCTGGGCTGGTTGATTGCTGCTGTAATCCGGGTGTGTCTGGGCTCTGCAACTGTAGCTGGCTTAACTGCTGCAGGAATTATTGCGCCGTTGATGATCAACTCCAATGTGAATCCGGAGCTGATGGTGCTTTCCATAGGAGCCGGTAGCCTAATGTTTTCTCATGTTAATGACCCCGGATTCTGGATGTTTAAAGAGTATTTTAACCTCGGAATTAAAGATACGATACGGTCCTGGTCTATCATGGAAACATTGGTAGCTGTGGTAGGGTTGGTAGGTGTGTTGATTTTAAACCAGTTTGTGTAAAGAATACTGATATGAACCATAGAATTTTTCGCGACCTAATCATGACTTTTCTGATGGTCGCCGTATTTGGATTTTCTCAAGCTCAGGTACTTCCTTCATCAGGTGCCACTTTACAGAAAAATACCTGGACTGCGAGGCAGCTGATGAAGCCTGAGGCCCTGGTTAAAATGATCCGTGCCGGCCAGAAAATCAAGATCTATAATATTGGTGTCGTTCAGGATATTAAAGGAGCAGTCAACATGGGGGCTGGCAGTGAAAAAGAAAACCTGAAAAGATTTGCAAAAGCGTTAAAAGGAATCCCTTCAAATACAGCCCTGGTTGTTTATTGTGGCTGCTGCCCGATGGATAAATGTCCGAACATCAGGCCCGCATTTCAGTTGTTGAATGACCTGAAATTTAAGAACGCACGGCTGTTGGAACTCCCTGTAAATGTTAAGACGGATTGGATTGATAAGGGGTATCCTTTAGCTGGAAGTACAAAGTAAGAACTTTACATAACCACCAGATAAAGACCAGTATATAGGAAGTTACGAGAAAAGCAATCAGGTAAAAAGGCCAGATGAAACCGGTAGGAATGATGAAAAGGAAGATTTCCAGCAAGAAAACCTGAATGAGATACCTGAGGTATTGCAGGGTATTGGTGGTTTGATGTGTTTCTTTATTGCTGAGGAAGAAGCTGAAAAGATTACATAAAGTATAACCAAGTGCATTCGCATACCAGTATTTCAATTGAAGTGTTTCCAGAGCTGCAAACATTTGAGAGAGACAGAACAAAGCAAGAAACTGTGGGATGTAGTGCCAGTAAGATAGCGTCTTTGTTTTTTTTGTCTGCTCCTGTTTCATCCATTCCTGAGCAATCAGGAGCATGGTCAGGATTAAAAACAGTAAACGAAAAAAGGAAAGAGAGGTTAGAAAGCCGGATAACGTACTTCCGGAACTGATGATATCAAGATCAGCAGGAGTCTTTAAGGCCAGTTGAAAAAAGCTCAACCCAATCACAGTACCGTACATCGCCTGTATAAATACAGGCATTTTCTCTTTCCTACTCCTCATGTATGTGTTGTTTTTTGTTTCCCCCTTAGGAGTCTGCAAAATTACATTAATTGCAAAACAGTTCCAAATCAATAAGTTGCATGGGAATTTTGGATTTACCGGTAGTAACTTCTAAAAAATATCACATAGGATAAAAGAAGGTTGACAGGAATCAGGAACCATATCCATTGAAACATGATGATCCAGAAGAATAGAATAAACAGGCCAAAAACCAAGGGTAGGTAACGATTCATTTGTAGTCCCAGCCAATGGAGTAAACTACGAAATAATAAGGTAACACTTAACATCAGCATAAAAAGGCCCGCTGCTGTTGCCGGGCCAAAACGGATGAACAGCCAGGTTCCTTCGGGTAACAAAAGTAAAAAATATAGCAGGACGAGTTGTACATATAGCCTGTTTCGCGAATAGGGGAGGTTTTTGGAGAAGATCAGGTATGTCTGTTCAAAGCGCTGCCCTTGATAGATCAGAAAAGTGTGGGCAATTGTAACTCCCAGTATGGCTATTCCAGCAGTACGGAGGTCATTTTTAACATCGGCAAAAACCAACAGCACTCCGGACAGAATTGCCCAGCAAAGAACTTTGGTAATCAGGTAGGTCAACTTTTTCCGGTGGATGATATCATAAAGGAATAAGATGGAAAATGGCTTCTTCCAGGTGTTGGTTAGTTTATTCAATATCACTGAATCTTCCTTCCTCATCATGCGGTTCATGAGCTGAAGATAGATCAAAGCACTGCCGGCATTTAAAATCAGAAGGTAAATGATGATGAGCGCCGGAATAAGGTAGTGACCGTAGATGATCCCGGCAATAATGGTAAACAAGCCATAAACCATTAAGGGTATCGAGATGAACAACTGGGCCATAAACCAGCTTTTAAATTGCTTTGTCCTGCTGAGCGCAGTACTGCTGTAAAACAGGAACTGATGTTGGTCTGCCTGTAATTGTGTGGTAATGTACTGCCAGCTTTTGATGGTATAGATCAGCCAGACCGTAAAGACCAGGATCATCATTATTGGTGCGCTTGCAAAGCTGAGCAGAAAAATGATATTGAATACCAATGCTTTTTCCGGGGTGATGGTGCCAGCGGTAAGGATAAAAAAACAATAACTGAAAACGGCTACAAACAAGAACAGTAACATTCCCGAATGAACGCGAAAGAATCCTCTTGAAAAAGTTTTGATCAGCAACTGTGTTAATGGTCCGGCCATCAGCAACTTGTTTTTAAGGTCCGGTTTTCGACTTGTAATACCTGCGCTTTGGAAAGGCTTTCATGTTCCAGTGCCTGATGGGAAGCCAATAGAAAATTTGTTCCGGCTTTTTGATGCTTTTCTATAATCCATTGGTAAAGCACCTGAAGTGATTCGCTATCTATTGTAATCAAAGGTTCATCCAGCAGGATCAGTTGAGGCGAACCCATAAATGCCAAAACCAGAGAAAGCTTTTTTAGCATTCCACTGGAGTAGGTACTTACCGGTTGCCGGATGTAATGTTGCATCTGCATGCTTTCCAGATAATACTGCTCCTGTCCGGCTAGGGCACCTTTAGCTGTGGCAAACAACTGCACCATTTCCTGTCCAGTCAGGAACTCTGGAAAGATGGGTTCGGCCTCCGCAAAATTAACCAGTTTCCGATAAGCTACACTTTGTTTTTTTAAATCGATATCCGGGCTGAGACTGATTTTGCCTTCAAAAGAAATGAGACCGGCAATGGCCTTCAAAAGGGTGCTTTTCCCCGATCCATTAGCTCCTTTCAGCCAATATATACCAGGGCGGAGTGTGAGTTTTTCAATTTCAAGCGCGAGGTATCCACTATACGATTTTTGGAATTTTTCGAAATGTAACATAAGGCTCTTGTTGCTAAATGAGAAACTACTCATTTAAGATCAGATTTGAGAGCACTTGTTACACGGCCGGTTGACTGTTAAGTTGTTGAGCCTTTCTTTTCTTCAGGATATACTTTAACACGATTATGGCGATCACTACAAAAATGATGAGGTTGAGGTAGCCCCAGAACACTGTTAGAGCCAGTATACCTAGCGAATAGGGAAGCCAGAGATAGATATTCTTAATGATTTCCCCGTAGTGATAAATACTGATCAGCAGGAAAGAGGAGATCAGAACTAATAGTATGAACGCAGAATTAAAATAATCTGTCAAAATGTCGAACCAGGCAGGCTGAATAACTTTTTCTGTGGTCTTAATGCCAAAAAAATTGCCTGTAGACTGCTCAATGAAAACGGAGACCTGTTTTCCCGATTTTAAGTCCGTTGCTTTGGGATGTGGTGCATACCACCACAATGGGTAGCTTTGTTGTAAGACCAATCCGCCCGGTTCCAGTTTTAATTTCAGCGTATGGTTGTTCTGATAATAAGCAATTCCGGTAATTGCGGTGTCGATTTTTCCTGTTGCCTGTTTATAAAAGAGATCAGGGAATCCTGCTTTGAGGAATCCAAAGAGGAAAGTGAAGGAAAATATTACGACTAATATTAACCCTGGCCAGCTTGTTTTATAAAATGATATTGCTTTTTTATACATTCATTTAACCCTTGTTAATGTACAAATCACACTATAGCTTAACACTACTAACAGTTTTAAGGTCAGAAAGTTCTGAACTTAGGTAAATATACAAAGATTTGGATGGTATCGTTAAATTCATACATTTGAATTAATCTAACCCGAACCCGTATGACCAAGCATTCACCCGACTTAAATAGCCTGATCAGTCATATTGCTTTATATGACAGCGAAAGCTCCTATGAGCAGCTTTTTAAGTGGTTATTTCCTTCTTTGTATCGCTTTAGCTTTTGTTTGCTAAAATCAAGAGAGCTGTCTGAGGAAGTGGCAAGTGATGTGATGATCAGTTTGTGGAAAAATCGTCAGAAATTGTTGGAAGTTGAAAATGTAAGGGTTTATGCATTTGTAATTGCCAGAAATCTTTCCTTAAATGCGTTGAGTAAACACGCCAGACAGGAACTCGTTTCTATAGATGACATTCAGGTGGAAGTCGCTCTGGACTCTTTGAACCCGGAGCAACTTCTGATTAATGGAGAATTGAAGAAAAAACTGGAGCAGGCTACCCAATCTTTACCCGGAAAATGCCAGTTGGTATTTAAGCTCATTAAAGAAGATGGTTTGAGCTACAAAGAAACGGCATCGATTTTAAACATCTCTGTAAAGACGGTAGATGCCCATCTGGTCACCGCTGTGAAGAAATTAACGACCATTTTGAAGATGGAATTTAACCTCATGTAATTTATTTTCATTTTTTTTCCATTTAGACTAGGGAGTTTTCTGAAAAATATTGTCCTATACAAACAACCAATATAAACTTCAGAACGAACCGTCCAAATGGATAGCAATAGAATAATAGAACTATTGGCCCGAAAAATGGCTAATGAAGCTACCTCGCGTGAGCTGGAAGAGCTAGATGAACTGATGGCTATCTATCCTGATTCCCTGTATTATGATGAAGTATTAAAAGAACTCTGGGCCAATTCTCCTAAAGAAAGGTTTTCAGATCAGGTACGTCTCCACCAATTATTTGAAAAGCATAAGTTGAAATTCGCAGAGGAATTTGATGCTAATGTGCAGGAAGAAGAAGCTCCTGTCGGCTGGTTTAAGAAATATGCCGGTGTTTTTGCTATAGCCTGTAGCCTGTTCCTGATTTGTATTGCTGCCTTATTTCAGCTGAATAAAAAAGACACTGATTTTGACACCGAGATTGTTAGTGGTAAAGGAATACGTAAAAAGATAAAACTTCCTGACGGTACATTAGTGTGGTTGAATGCAGAGAGTAAATTGTCTTATGACAATGACCTCAATCAAAAAGAAAAGCGATTGGTATACCTTATTGGAGAAGCCTTTTTTGATGTGGCCCATCAGAAAAACCGTCCTTTCATTGTGCGTACCAATCAGATTAGTGTGAAAGTTCTGGGAACCGCATTTAATGTGAAAGCTTACGACAAAGACCCTGTTTCTGAGGCAACCCTGCTTCGGGGATCCATCGAACTTTCTGTAAATAGCATGACTCAGCAAAAAATCCTCTTAAAACCATCTGAAAAATTTGCATTCAGAAACCATAAGAAGGAAAGATCTGAAGGAAAATCCGGATTTCAGAATGGTGATGATGTGACGTTAAAAATAGAGAATATAGCGCCAGTACGAATCGCTGGTCAGGATTATATTGAAGAAACCTCCTGGAAAGACGATCTGCTGGTTTTTAAAAACGAATCATTTGAGGATTTGAAACCTAAATTGGAACGTTGGTTTAATGTCCGGATCGAGATCGGTGGAAGTATTCCTAAATCTTATCGTTTTACAGGAATCTTTAAAAATGAAAACATCACAGAAGCCTTAACGGCTATGCAATTAATCAAACCTTTTCACTTTAAACTTAAAGCAGATGACATAATTATTTACTAAACAAAAAAGGGAGTAAATGCGCCAACATTTTCCCCCTTTTCCAAACCTAAGACGGTAGTTAAAACTACCATTATCAGATTTTTAACTTTGAAATTCACAAATCTATGAAAAAAAAAGGACTGTGCAATAAAGTTCTATATGCCGGCTTTTCCCGAAAAAAAATACTACTAATGTTAAACTGGAGCTTTGTTTTTTCGTTCCTCCTGTGCATACAGGTATCGGCAGCGACCTATTCACAAAATACAAAAGTGAATCTGGACCTCAGAAAAGTGAAATTAAAAGATGCCCTGACCATCCTCGGGCAAAAAGGTAATTTCAGACTGCTTTACAGTGAAGAAGATCTTCCTGCAGCGAAGAGCATTACCCTTATTGAAAAGGATATTCTCGTTTATGATGCACTTGCCATCTTTTTAAAAGGGACAGGGCTGAAATTTCAATCGCTGGAAGATAACCTGGTGGTGATACGATCACTCAATGCCCCCCTCGCGGATATATTGGTAAAAGGAACGGTCACGGATGCTAGTGGGGCCGCTGTTCCGGGAGCAAGTGTGAAGCTTAAAGGAGGCACCATAGCGAGTACTACCGATGCGGTCGGAAGATATAGCATCAAGGTCCCGGAAAATGGTGTCCTGGTGTTTTCTTATATCGGTTTTGTAAGTCAGGAGATCGGGGTAAATAACCAGACCCTGATCAATGTAAAACTGATGGAAAATAGTCAGGATTTATCAGAGATTGTAGTAGTGGGATACGGTACACAGAAGAAAGCTGTGGTTTCCGGGGCGGTGACCTCTGTAAAAGGAGCAGATCTTGCAAAAACACCAACTGCCAATCTATCCAATTCTCTGGCTGGAAGAATGCCTGGAGTAACTGCCATGCAATCTAGTGGTGAACCCGGATATGATGGTTCTTCAATTCGTATTCGTGGGGTCAATTCATTGGGAAACAGTGACGCCTTAATCGTTATTGATGGAGTGCCAAACAGGGCCGGAGGTTTGGAGCGTCTGAATCCGAATGATGTGGAAAGCGTATCGGTATTGAAGGACGCTTCTGCGGCTATTTATGGTTCCAGGGCTGCAAACGGGGTAATTTTGGTTACTACAAAACAAGGGAAATCAGGTAAACCACAATTTTCTTATGATTATGCTTACGGATTACAGCAGCCAACAAGAACCCCTAAAATGTCGAACTCGACTCAATATGCGGAGATCCTTAACGAGTTGAAAATCTTCGGTTCAGATTTGCCGGATGACCAATGGAGTGCGGCATGGCAGAGTTTCAAAGCCACCGGTGCTTATACCAGGACTGATAATGGAAATGTGCTTACTGCAGCTTTTCGTCCGGATGAGATGGAGAAATTCAGAAACGGATCAGACCCGCTGCGTTATCCGAATACCGACTGGTTCAACACTACGCTTAAAAACTGGTCGCCTCAGCAAAGACATAACCTTCAGATCAATGGGGGAGCGGAAAATATCAAATATCTGATTTCCATGGGCTACCTGGATCAGGATGGGTATTATAAGAAGTCGGCAACTGGTTATAAGCAGTACGATATGAGGATCAACCTCGAGGCTACATTAAATAAATACATCACCACCACATTAGGGGTAACTGCAAGGGAAGAGGTTAGGAATTTCCCGACTGTAGGTGCAGGAGATATCTTCAGGATGTTGATGCGCGGAAGACCAAACGAGGTAGAAGTATGGCCGAATGGGCTACCAGGGCCAGCAATTGAATTTGGTTATAATCCTTATGTAACGACTACAGACCTGACTGGTTATAATAAAGATAAAAGAGATTATTTCCAGACTACCGGTAAAGTAGAAATTAAAGTTCCAGGAGTTGAGGGCTTAAAGGTAACGGGTACAGCGTCTATTGATAAGTTTGCCGGCCGTCAAAAGAGATGGCAGACTCCATGGACTTTATACAGTTGGGATAAACAGACTTTTGAGGCTGATGGGGTAACGCCTAAGTTGGTAGGAGCGGTGAGTTCCGAACGTAAAGATGCAAGTCTGTCGGAAACAGCAGGTGATCAGCTGGCCATCAATCTGATGTCAATGGTCAATTATGATAAAAAGATAGGGGAACATGCTTTCGGTTTGATGGCAGGGATAACCAGTGAAAAAGTAAATAATGATGGTTTTTCTGCTTCACGCAGGTATTTCCTTTCTACTGCTTTGCAGGAACTGATTGCAGGAAGTGATAAGGAACAAACTGTGGGCAATCCTACAGATGCACCAAATAATTTGTTTAACAGGGCACGTCTGAGTTATTTCGGAAGATTGGGCTATAATTATAAAGAAAAATATCTTGCTGAATTTCTTTGGAGGGTAGATGGATCTTATATTTTTCCAGTCAATAAACGTTTCGGTTTCTTTCCGGGAATATCTCTCGGATGGCGTTTATCTGAAGAATCCTTCTTTAAAGAGCATGTAAAGTTTGTAAATAACCTGAAAATCAGGGGATCCTGGGGGCAAATGGGAGCAGAGGCGTATTTTGGTAATGCACTTGCAGAATATCAATATCTAAGTACCGTTGGTTTCGGCAGTTATGTGGCCAACGATCAGCTAAATGCAACTGTATTTGAAAACGGAGTTCCCAATCTGAACTTTGGATGGGAAGTAGCCAATAATACCAACGTTGGATTGGATGCCTCCTTTTTGAACAATAAACTAAGTCTGGAATTTGATTATTTTTATAATAAAAGAACTAAAATCCTGATTAAAAGAAATTCTGTTCCGGAGAGTTCCGGAATCACTGAAAAATTACCGCCGGTAAATCTGGGAAAAGTGAATAACAGTGGTTTTGAATTTAAGCTGGGCTATAATGACCAGGCGGGAGAATTTGGATATGGGATTAGTGTGAATGGTGGTTATGCTAAAAATAAAATTGTGTTCTGGGATGAAATTCCAGGTGCTCCGGAATGGCAACGCTCTACCGGAATGCCAACAGGTACAGAGCTTGCTTATGAGTTTGATGGTGTCTTCAGAAATAAAGCAGAAATCCAGTCTAACACGATTGATTATTCCGCAATCACTCCTAATTTATTGCCTGGAGATATGAAGTTTAAAGACACGAATGGAGATGGTAAAATCAATGCTGACGACCAGATCAGGATGGATAGAACGAGTACACCAACCTTTACTGGCGGATTGAACCTAAACCTTCAGTATAAGAATTTTGACCTGTCGGTATTGGTTCAGGGAGCTAGCGGAGGGATGCAAATTGTAGGATTAACAGAGTCGGGTGATATAGGAAACTTCCTGGAATGGTCTTATAAAAACCGCTGGACAATTGATAATCCGAGTTCAGAAAATCCCCGCCTGTCTAACCGTGGAAAAACTTACTATACCGATCTTAACAATGCGGCGAGAAATACGTATTGGTTTAGAAGTAATAACTATATCAGACTAAAAAATGTGGAGCTGGGCTATTCTTTATCAAACACTTTGAGTCAAAAGATGGCCATGAAAGCACTTCGGTTGTATGTGAGTGGATTGAACTTGTTTACCATGGATAAGATTAAAATCTGGGATCCGGAATCTACCAATTCCAGTGCGCAGTATTATCCACAGGCCAGAGTGATCAACGTAGGAGTGAAGGCTACTTTTTAACGAATCAAAACCACAGAATACAAAAAATATAGTTATGAAATCAACAATCAGAAATACATATATATTGGCAATTGCTATGATGGCTTTGCTTGCTGCGGGATGTAAAAAGGACTTTTTGTCTGTAGATCCACCTACCCAGATTCCTTCAGAACTCGTTTGGAAAGATGGTGCACTGGCAGACGCTTTTGTGCTGGATATTTATAACGGCTTGGGAGTGGGCGGGTTTTCCGAACAAATGCTGGCTTCAGTATCGGATGAATCTCTTTTTACCCATCCCAACAGGGGAATCGATCTGGTGAATTCCAGCACCATCAACCCTTCTACTTTAGGTTGGATAGATGATACCTGGCGATATTCAAAAATGTATAACAGGATCCGTTCCTGTAACATGACCATTGAGCGTTTAGCAGGTGGAGACAATGGCCTGACTGACCAGACCTTGAAAGACAGACTCCTTGGAGAAGCCTATTTCCTCAGAGCTTATTTTTATCATCAGTTATTGAGGTATTACGGAGGTGTTCCTCTCATCTCGAAGGTCTATGCGCTGACAGATAATTTTGACATCAAAAGATCGACTTACAAAGAATGTGTTGACTTTATTTTGAAAGACTGTGAGGAGGCAACCCGTTTGCTGACAGGTAAAGCTACACAAAAGGGAAGGACAAATGCCTTGGCCGTATTGGCCTTGAAATCCAGACAACTGATCTACGCGGCCAGTGATTTACACGACCAGCAAAAGGCACAGCAGAAATCCACACTTTTAACAGGACTAACTCCTGCTCAGGTGGCATTGCTCGCGTATGATGGCAGTGGAAAAACACAAATGCAGCGCTGGACTGATGCTCAGCTTGCAGCAAAAGCAGTAATGGATGCGGGAACGGGGTATAAATTCGGACTTTCTGCGCCGGTTTCTGTAGCAGATGGTCGTAATAATTATAAGAGTATCGCGATGGGTGGCGGAAGTAAGGCTCCTGGTATTGATGCTGCGGCAGCTTCAGAAATTATTTTCGGCAGGTATTTTATCGATCGTAGTGATATGCGATATGCGAGGGCTAATGGTCCCAATGGCTACCGCAACTGGGCAGGAAATACGCCGGTAGGATTGCTTGTGGACGACTATGAAATGGCCGATGGATCTAAATTCAGCTGGTCAAATCCAACTCAAAAAGCGGCACCATACAAAAACCGAGACCCTCGTTTTTATGCTACCGTATTGTATGACGGCGCAGGCTGGAAACCAAGAGATAAGGTTTCCGGAAACGTAGATCCGGCCAGTCAGATTCAGACCGGTGAATATGATCTGATCGATAATGGTAATACCATTACCTATAAAGGTCTGGACACACGATCAGGTCCTATTGAAAGCTGGAATGGTAGCTGGACAGGGTATTATACCCATAAATTCATCGATCCGGATCCGAATATTGTAGATGCTTCTATGCCTCAGTTTGTTCCATGGCCGTTTTTCAGGTATACGGAAGCGGTGATGAATTATATTGAAGCCAGCATCGAGATTGGTCAGACAACTGAAGCCCTGCTCTGGTTAAACAGGATTCGTTTCAGATCAGGAATGCCTGCCATTACGGCGACCGATCAGGCCAGTCTGAGGGATATTTATCGTCATGAACGCCGGATAGAAATGGTGTACGAAGAGCAACGCTATCATGATGCCCGCCGTTGGATGATTGCCCCGCAAACGCTTGGCCGTAAAACAACGTATATCAAAGTAACAGGGAAATTTAAACCAGGTAAAAGCCTGAGTAAGACTTACCGTTACGATACAGACATTTACAATTATACTTACACCCCAACAACCGAGACTGCTCAGGAGAACAGGGTATGGAACGATAAAATCTATTTCAGACCTTTCAGCAGGGATGAAATCAATAACAATAAAGAGCTGACCCAAAATCCGGGTTACTAAAAAGTACGCTCGCTTGTTTAATATCTGAAGACTGTGCCGGTTAACACACCGGTACGGTCTTTTTTACAAATACGGCGCCTATTTCCTCCTGTTTTCCCGGAATATGCGCTGGTTTTTCTAGCTTTGTTTGAAACAACAAAGAGATAGTAATGGAAGTCAGAAACTTAGAACCTCAGGAACTTTGGAATAATTTTGCAAACCTGAACGCAGTACCACGTGCTTCAAAAAAAGAAGAAAAGGTAATTGAATTCATGGTGAAATATGGTCATAGCTTAGGGCTGGAAACAGTTCAGGATGCAACCGGTAATGTGGTCATCAAAAAGCCGGCTACCGCGGGCATGGAAAACAGGCAGACGGTTATTATGCAATCTCACCTGGACATGGTTCATCAGAAAAATGGCGACAGCAATTTCAATTTTGAAACACAGGGAATTGATATGTTTGTGGATGGCGACTGGGTAAGGGCAAAAGGAACCACTCTGGGGGCTGATAATGGAATAGGAGTTGCAACGATTATGGCTATTTTAGCTTCTTCCACCATTGTGCATCCTGCTATCGAAGCCTTATTTACAATTGATGAGGAAACCGGAATGACCGGAGCAAAAGAACTGGATCCTTCCAATTTATCAGGAACGATATTGTTAAATCTGGATACGGAAGAGGATGATGAACTCACCATCGGCTGTGCAGGTGGTATTGATACAAACAGCATTTATAGCTATAAGCAGCAACCTGTAGCCAAAGACCGTCTGGCTTATCTGATTACCATCAAGGGCTTACTTGGCGGACATTCGGGTATGGACATTCATAAAGGCCGTGGAAATGCCAATAAACTAATGAACCGTCTGTTTTATGCTGGTCTCAAAGTATTGGATTTGCAATTGAGCACTGTAGATGGCGGAAGTTTAAGAAATGCTATCCCTCGCGAATCTAGAGCTGTGGTCTCTGTTCCTGTTGCTCAAAAAGAAGCTTTCCTTGCCTTCGTTACAGATTTTTCTAAACTATTGAAAGAAGAATACCAAAGCATAGAAGCGGCAATGAACATCAGTGCTGACGAAACTGAGCTTCCTGAATATGGCCTGGATAAAGGCGATTTTGTGAAAATTGTAAATGCAGTTTACGCACTTCCTAATGGCGTATTCAGAATGAGCCCCGATATTGAAGACCTGGTTGAGGCTTCTTCTAACCTGGCCAGGGTAATCATTAAAGGTGGTGAGTTCGTGACGCAATCCCTGCAGCGCAGTAGTGTAGAAAGTACAAAAGATGATGTAGCAAATGCAGTAGGAGCAGCTTTGGAAAATATGGGCTGCGATGTTTCCCGCAGTGGAGATTATCCGGGATGGAAACCAAATGCAGATTCTGATATCTTAAGGTTGATGACCAGCCTGTATAAAACAACATTCACGGAAGAACCTAATGTGAATGCTTGTCATGCCGGTTTAGAATGTGGCATTTTAGGAGCTCATCTTCCGGGAATAGACATGATCTCTTTTGGTCCTACCATTCATGGCGCGCACTCTCCGGACGAAAGTGTAAAAATATCTTCTGTACAAAAATACTGGGGGTATCTGCTAAAGGTATTACAGGAAATTCCTGTTAAGAAATAACAGACGTTGCCTGATTCTTCAGGCAACATTATAAATCATATACGCTTAACCTGAATTTTACAATGCAACCTTAGTTTTGCGCCATAAATATTTGGTTAGTATTTATAAGTTTAGGTTTAGTTGATGCAAGAGCCCCGATGGATGTCAGGGCTTTTGTCTTTATGGTTGGTTTGTAACTTTTAATACTCCTGGATGCTCTAATATGCTGAGCTTAAATCTGTTTATGTCTTCAGCTAATTCGAAAAATATGAAAGCCACCTTTATTTTAATCTTTATGAGTTTAAATGTCTTCGGTCAGCATCAGACGGAAGAGCAAAGAAGAGATATTACATTTTACAAAGCTACCAATAATTGGTTTCAAGCCTGGAAGTTAGTAAGCAAAGACATTTATCACATAGAAACAGTCAGGCCTGTTGACTTCATTTTTTTTGATGATAAATATGTGTATACCACAGATGCAGCCCTATTAAAAAAGGGGAAGCCGGTAAAGGGGCCTCATCTGATGAACCTATCTTTAAAGTGGAAAAAAGAACTACATCAGGGCCACGTCACGCTGCCCGACGAATCTGTGATACCCATTGGACTGATGTCTTTTGCTGCCGAAATTCCTAATAAACCCAACAGTTCCTTTTTTCTAATGCCTTTGCCGGATTTCTGGAAGAGTTCAGGTGTGGAAAGCAAGGAATTGGGGCTAGGGAATTTGGTTACCGGAGTATTTATTCATGAATTCTCTCATTCGCAACAAATGCAGAATTTTGGAAGAAAGATTACTGAATTTGAAAAGAAAAATAGTTTTCCTAAAGAATTTAACGATGATATTGTCCAGAATATCTTTCAAAAAGACACGGTTTACTTAAAAATGTATCAAAATGAAGTGGAGAAGATTTATCAATCTGTTCAAAACGGGACTTTAGATAAAATATTAGCCAATGAGGGATTGGGATTGATTAACCAAAGACAAAACAGCTATTTTGAAAAGCAATACGCAGACCTGAAGCAGATCGACGATTTTTTTCTTACTATGGAAGGACTTGGACAGTATTCTATGTACTTATGGTTAATCCATCCCATGGGTGCCGACATAGCACCGGAGATGGCAATTCAAGGAGTGAGACGTGGAAAAAAATGGTGGTCACAAGATGAGGGCCTGGCCCTGTTTCTGGTCCTGGATAAAATGGCAAAGCCGGAAAGCTGGGCTAAGGAAATGTTTGGTGACCAGGTAGAAAGTGTGGTCAGCCTGATCAGGCAGCAAATCAGATGAAAAACCGCTGAGGTTGACGGAGCGACCCGGTCAACGTCAGCGGTTTTTGGATTGAATTTTAAGGAACAGGTCTTATTTCTGCTTCGGTAAACTTCTGATCCATTCTTTGATTAATTCTACTCCTTCTTTATGAATAATGGTACGAGCGAGTTCTGGCATAGCTGTTCCAGGTTCTGTGCTGTTCATTCTGTATAATAGAATGGACTGCTCAGGTACCCCGGGAACAACGTCGTAGTCCATTCCTCCGGCTCCTCCGCCAGCAGAAACCGGTGCTTTCCTCATTCCCAGATGATCCGCATTGGTCTCCTGATAGTCCAAAAACAATCCGGTATTGTAAGCATCTCCACCTTTGGTATGACAATGAGCGCAGTTAACGTCCAGATATGCTCTGGCTCTTTGCTCAAGACTGTAATGTTTTTTATCTGTCCAGACCGGCAACTGATGTACTTTGCTCAGTTCCGGTAATCCGCTAAGTTTGCCTTTTGCAACCCATTGACTCAATTGGTTAACCGCCTGACCTGTTAAAGTGAAATTCAGGTTCCTTGCCTTGGGCCCTATAGGAATCAGCGTTCCGTCTTTGATATGGCACCTTTTGCAATCATTGGTATTTGGAACCTGATAATTGGTGAAATATTTTTTTCCGGTTTCGTCAAGTAGCGTAATCGGAATCCTCGCTCCGGTAATGTGTTTTACGGCCTCTGTCTGTTCTTTATTCCAGAGGTAGTTCATCACTTTCCATTTTTTGTCTTTTGGGTCTTTCACCAGCAGGCGGGTTTCAATCATCACTTTTTCATGTGCCGCATTGGTGTAGGCAAAGTTTTTAATGATGATACTGGAATCCGGAAAGTCTAAAGCCCCTTCTTCGGTGTATTTGATCGATTTTCCGGCTGGTAAAACTATAAAGCGATCTTTAATGGCATAATCGGTAAACAAAGGGGTACTCAGTTCATAATGGAAAATTCCATCAACCGGATTCAGCGAGGCAAGTTTTCCTTTGAAAAATCCGTAGTCAGAAAGCTTCTCTTTGAATTCGAAAGAACCCTGGCTTATGCCACTCTGTTGATTGGTTTTATTTTTGCAGCCTTGCTCCATCAGTAAGGAAAAAGTAGTGCTGAACAGGAGCAGGCTGCCCAAAAGGTAAGTCTTACGCATTTTTATTTGCATTGATATGGGCTAATGTTGGTATTTGGTTTCCAGTTTTCAGGTTTTGCGATGTTAAGGAAATCAGCGTTCACAAAAACATTGTCGCCGGGTTGGTTAATACAGATGGAGTCCGGATTTAATGCAGTCCCTTTGGTAAGGATATTACTGGTAATCCCATCATACATGATCCATGGAATCCGTTTATTCTTGCGTGTAGGTTCCAGTTTGTTCAACTGTGCTTCTGTGGCTACCAGTAGCTGACCAATGCGATGCTCATATGCAGGTTTAGGAAAAGCAGGTCCCATTGCGATGGTATTGTCATGGATCCTGATGTTTTTAGGAATAGGAGAGTAATTGGCGTTGATTTTTTCTCCTGCTTTTTCATCTACCGCAAACCCTGAAGCAATGGTAATGGACGAGGTATTGTTGTTAATGATCTTGTTGTTGTTGATCTCTATATCAGAAGCAGCCAGAATAATTATCCCACTTCCGGGAGATGCATTTCCTACTCCCCAGGTTGTTCCAAAGCTACCAGCCTTGGCAAAATTTCTGAAATTGTTATCGTGGATGTTATTGTTATAAACTTTCACATGACCACCTCGTTTAGAAAGGTCCGGAAGGTCAAAAATCAAGAAGCCTGCAGTATTATTGTAAAACTCATTGTCGTACACTTCTGCATTGGAGGTGTTTTCAATCTCGCAGCCAGCCACATTTTTTGCTGCCTTGCATTTCCTGACAATGGCGCTATCAGTCTGGCCAACATAAATTCCGGCATCAGATGAACCTTCAGTATAGCAATTTTCAATCAATACGTTTTTGCAGAGAACGGGGTAAATGGCATAACCACCACTGGTAGAATCTGCCTTGCTCCATACGGCATGGAGATTGGTTACTGTGACGTTCACACTTTTGTTGATTTTTAAAAGATCTCCTTTGGAATCCCGGATGGTCATGCCATCAATGGTAAAGCCTTTTACATCTGTTACCCGGATGCCTTCGCCGCCCTGAGTCTGACTGGAAAAATCCAGTACAGTCTTGTCATGGCCTTCTCCCTGAATGAGGATATGATTGACCTGAGCAATACTCAGGTTATCAAATTTATAGTTCCCTGCTTTAAGCAAAATGCTGGTGCTGTCCTTTAAAGATAGGAAAGCTTCTGCAATTTTAGCCTCTTCGCCAGGTTTAAAACTGAGGACTGTAGTGTATGTTTTTTGATCTGTTTTGGTGGTACAGGAACTCAGAATACCGATAATCAGTAGTAAGAGAAGTGCTGTAGTGATGGACTGTTTCATATTTGGTTAGTTTTTTTGGTGATTAAAAGATATTGTAGGCATAGGTGACATAATACACCGCTCCGATGTTAGGATTGGCAATCCCTGTTGTATAGTATTGATTGGTAATGTTCGTTGCACCGATTCTGATTCCTGAACGTGCTTTAATTAGTTTGTAACTGATCTGAGCATCAATAACAGTGGAACTAGGTACCTGTCCTTCGGCCAGGCCTCCGGAAACAACATAAAAATAGCCGGGTTTATAGCGGAGGCCGGTACTGAACGACCATTCTTGTTTTTTACCAAAACCACTGTTTCCAAACTCCATATTGATGTGATAATCCGGAGTGTTGAAGTTGTTTACCTGACTGTTATTTTTATTCTTGATATGGTCTGAAAAGTAATTGATTTTAGTAAGGAAATTATGGCCCAGATCCACGCTGACACTGGCTGCATAACCGTAAGTATTGACCATTTGCCCTCCGTTAAAGGCAATGTTGTATTGGATATAGGTGCTGTGGTCTTTAAATGCATTCACATCATTTGTACCTGGTGTATTGGCAACATTTGCATAGCCAATAAAGTTTTTCCAGGTAGAAAAATAACCCAATACATCAAAGATTACACGTTTTCCAATCAGTGCAGCATAGCCTAGTTCAAATGCATTAACAGATTGTGGTTTAATGTCACTGTATTGGAATTTCTGAAGCACTCCTGCGTCGCCTGTTTGCTGGTATTTGCTGACACTTTCCAGGGTGTAAGGTGGATATTTATCGAACTGATAATTGTCGTTCAACAAAAGGGAAGATCCTCCTGATGAAAAGCTGTTGTAGCCATTGAGTGTGTTTTGCAGTGCCTGAATATTGGAAGGAAAGCTATAGGCATTCTGATAAGAAAACCGGATGAAGTTTTCCTTAACGGCCTCAAATACCAGGGATGCTCTTGAGG
The DNA here is from genome assembly GCF_001721645.1 of Pedobacter steynii. NCBI lineage: Bacteria > Pseudomonadati > Bacteroidota > Sphingobacteriia > Sphingobacteriales > Sphingobacteriaceae > Pedobacter > Pedobacter steynii. Next base: position 3,403,260 of record NZ_CP017141.1, read on the forward strand.
TTACTTTGGGCGAGGAGAATAATGTGTTTTTATCGTAACGGAAAGAACTGCTGATGTTTAGCTTGTCGTCTGCAATTTTTTTTGCCAGCTGAACATAGGCACTGTATTCTTTAACGTTAATCGGTTTATTTTTATCTGGAAATAAAGTGTTTTTGCTATTTAAACTGTATAGACGCCAGTTTACACCCGCGATCACACTCATGAATTTTACCTGCTCTGAAAAATTATACTGGGCCTCTGCATTGTATAATTTACTCCGGTCAAGAAATAAAGTTCCTCCTTCGGAAATCGGGGTATTGGTAATGCTGTCTTTCAGGCGGTTAAATAATGGGCTGCCCAGCTCTGCACGCCCCTGATCTGCAAACGCTCGGGCGGCAAGATGTGCTTCATTTAATGCTGTTCCTCCCGCAAGCGAAGTGATTAGGCCATATGTATATTCAGGGTACCAGCCTCCGGTACCACCATCGTAACTTGTTTTCCAGGATTCATTAATGTATTGTGCGGTAGGTCCTGCAACAATCGTGCGGCCGGAATTTTCCTGAGTGGTATAAGTGCGGACAAACCACTTGTCGCTTTTAAGTTCCATTTTGTACTGCCCTACTTTAAAACCTTTCAGCTGGTACCTGGTATCGTTGGTATAGACAATGTTACCTGTCCCGTAAGTCCCGGATATGAGTGCTTCAAGTTTTGGATTGATTTTATAGCGCAGTTCTGCATTTACTTTAAAAAGCTTCGCTTTATTATCCAGATAGCCGTATTCAGGATAACCAGTTCTTGCCACATAATTGGGTTTGCCGATTAAAGGTTCAATAATAGGGGCAAGCGAAGGATCGCCTGCTAGAGCCGCCTCCAGAAAAGGATTGATATCCGTGGAAGTGGCACCTCCGTAATAGTTAACTCCGTTATAGTTGGGGTCAGTCAGGCTGCTTCCTGATCCATTTTTGTTACTGGCATCATTGGCAACCCAGTCCTTTGCCTGGGTATATTGAGCGTTGATTTTAAAAGCGAATTTCTCATTGATCTGCTTTGCATAACGAATGGTCCAATCATAATAAGGGGAGGTAGAAACGGGATCATTGTTGTTTTTGTTGTTCAGGTGGTTGGCGCCCTGCGTAACCAAAACACTTAATCCCTGGTATTTAAAAGGATCTTTGCCAGACATGATCATTGTTCCATTCAGGCCTCGGGAGCCATATAATGCGGATGAGGCGCCGGAGAGCATTTCTATGTTATCGACATCCAGTTGAGTTAAACTGATAGAAGAGCCTAAAGGAAAGTTAAGTCCTGGTGCCTGGTTGTCCATTCCATCCACAATCTGCGTGAAATTGGTATTTCCACTGGTATTAAATCCTCTGGTAGAAATACTGGTAAAGCCGATGCTGGATACGGTTACATCTACTCCCTTTAAACCCTGGATCATATCCATATAGTTTAACTGAGGGGAATTGCTGATTTCTTTACTGCTGATCTGTTCGATAGTGACGGGGGAGGCCAGCTTTTTTTGTACGGTACGGCTGGCAGAAACGACAACCTCCTGTCCGAGTACAGATGCGGGCTCCAGACTGATTTCAATACTAGCGGAAAAACTTTGAACAGATACTTCTTTAGATTCGAAGCCTATAGAAGAAACGATCAGAGTAATGGGAAGCTTCTTAACTGTTTTCAATTGAAACCTTCCACGGTCATCAGAATAGGTACCTTCAGTTCCGTTTTTTACCCTTACAGATACCGCATATGCGGCTTCCTGTGTGGCGCTGTTCTTAATAGTTCCTTTGATTATATTTTGCGCCCTTAGCGAATCGGGCATACAGAAATAAAGAATCAGGCTAAGTAACATGACTTTGTTCATATTTGGTTTGGTTTAGGTTCGCAACAAAATTTTAAACAATAAAATAGCCTACTATCCCTTTAACCGCAATGAAACTAAGAGCGTATCGCTATTTTCTTATTCCTGTAAAGATCAGTGATACCAGAAATTTGATATCCTGAAGACTTTGTGTGTAATCAATTTCAGTTTCTCCTTTCAAAATCGCCTGTTGTTCCACACTGTGTTTTAAAGCATCGGTCAGGTTGATCAATACAGATGCGGTATTTTCCGGATCTGTCATCATCAGATTTTCTTCTTTTGCCGCCTTTTCGAGAAGCTGAGTCAGAAAGATCTTCTCTCTTTTCATCAGTGCATGGTACAATTCAAAAAAACGTGGCAGGATCTTATTGAGGGTATCTACCGATACCCGGTTCATATTGAGCACGTTTTTATAATAATTGAACCTCGACTCCAGATAAAAAGCAGTCCTGTTTTCTATTCCTTCTTTAAGTAAGGTGGTTGCCTGCAGGGAATTGATAAAATCTTCTCCCTCTTTGAGTGCCACTTCGATAAATATATCTTCCTTATTCTTATAGTAATAATATAATGATGCCTTATTGAGGCCAACGGCCTGCGCAATGTCATCCAGGGTAGTCTTATCGAGGCCAAATTTTGCAAAACACTGCATGGCGGATCTTCCTATCTTTTCCTTTACCAATTCTTTTTTACTCATATCCCTTCCTTAAAACTATAAACATATTTTCAATAATCCAAATGTTTTAACAAAACGTTTGAAAATTGAAAAAGCAAATGTTGATTCTTGTAAACTTAAGTATTTATTGGTTTTATTGCAGCGGTTGGTCTGCGATAGAAAACAGGCTACAGTGTTGAATGTAAAGTGTATTAACTGAATGCAGAAAAAGTTAATTTAAATATAACCTTTCAATAAAATTCAGACCACATTGTTTTTGTTTCTTCGCTTCCAAATAAAATTCTCTTATGGTAGGCCTTAAGAACTTTGAACATGTATACATCCATCGTTGGGAAAAATTATATGCTTTTTGTTTTAGAATGACGGGTGATGAACATATTGCTCAAAATATTGTCCAGGACATTTTTACAGATCTTTGGGAGAGACGGGATGAGGTAGATATGCTGTCTATTGAGTCTTACTTATTCGGAGCAGCAAAAAATCAGGTACTAAAAGAGTATGGGAAAAAGAAGCTGGATGCGGGGGATATGGAAGAAGAGCTCCTGATTGAAAGGAGTAAAAAACAAAAACTTTCTGAAGCGGAACACCATCTGCTGGATAACTTTTTTACAGAGGAATATAATCATGCAGAATGGAGCACTGAGATTACTGAATCCAAAGCACATATTTCAGCAAACATCTATCAAAAGGTCAAGAAGAAAAGCCAGCTAATTAGACCTTTTCGTAATCATTACAGGTACGCTATTGCGGCAACTATCCTATTGATTGCGGCAGTTGGCATTTTATCAAAACCCAAGGCAAAAGAGAAAGAAATTGTCGTCAGGACCACGTCCGTAACAGATTCAGTAAAATCGAATGGTGGTTTATTACACCTGGAAACAATAAAATAGGGTACCCCCAAAAGGTACCCTATTTTATTGTTTCCAGGAAAGGCTGTTATTTTAATAAAGTGATCTCTACTCTTCTGTTTTTTAATCTGCCTTCTTTGGTTTTGTTATCATCAATGGGTTTACTATCGCCAAGGCCAGCTGTTGTCATTCTTTCTGCGCTAATTCCCAAACTAATCAGATAGGTTTTAACTGAAACCGCGCGCTTTTCAGAAAGCCATTGATTGTATTTTGCCTCTCCGGTTTTATCGGAATGGCCTTCGATAAGAATTCCTCTTGATTTGTCCTTTTCCACGATTATCCTGGCAACATCCGCAATCCGTTTTTTGGATTCCTGATTTAATATAGAGGAGTTGGTAGGGAATAGAATCTCTGAACTGAAGGTGAATTTGATACCTGCTTCGATTCTTTCTACCTGATCCTGAGGTAGGTCTTTTTTTATTTTATCCAGTTCTGTATCGGCTGTTTTTTCTACTGGATGTGGTGTAGTTGGAACGACCTTCTTTTTGGTTTTGCAGGAAAGGGTAACGGTAAGCAATAATGCTAAAACAAGTTTAGTTGTGTGTGTCATTGGAAATTTATTGAAGCGTAAATATAAGCATGTCAAAGATTTTAATCCGGTAAGTTTTTCGTTGCAAAATTTCTGGAGCCTGATTTGGGAAATATAAAAAGAGTTGTTGTTATTTAGATTAGTTCTTATTAATGTTTCTACATTTGTCAAAAAAAGCTTTATATGATAAAATACTTACTCTTTTCAATTTTATTAGTCTCGTTTTCCTGTGCTTTTGCGCAGAATATTAAAGTTCAGGGGACGATAACTGATCAGCAAACGGGCGTTCCATTTGCAACTATTACTGCTGATCATCAGACGAAAACATCAAGTGATCATAAGGGAAATTATTCTTTTTTTGTAAAACAAGGTCAGTCAATTGCGTTAAAAGTTTATGCAGTAGGATATCGGGTACTGAACTTGAGCTATACTTTACACCGGGATACCACCATAAATTTAGCGCTGGAAGTAGAATCCAATACGCTGGATAACGTGATTATTTCTGCAACCCGTTCAGCAGAAAACATTAAGAATATTACTTCCTCAGTGAGTGTTATTTCTAAAAAGAAACTGGAGACTGAAATGGCTATTAATCCAGATTTGAGTACCATCTTAGCGAACCAGGTTCCCGGGTTTGCACCCACAGCCCAAACAGGAAATAATGTCGGACAGAATCTTCGCGGAAGGCCAATGCTGGTAATGGTCGATGGGGTAAGTCAATCTTCACCTTTAAGGAATGCAGAAGTGGACCTTCGGTCAATAGATCCTTCCGTTTTACAGCAGGTAGAGGTGTTAAAGGGAGCTACTGCGATTTATGGAAATGGTGCGGCAGGAGGGCTTGTTAACTATGTGACCCTGGTCCCTGATACCGCGGCGAAATTTGCAGGAAAAACCCAGGTAAACTTGAATGGGTCCCTGGTAAACATGAAAAATTCTGCAGGGGGCCGCTTTAACCAGATGGTGTACGGAAAAATCGGGAAGTTCGATTACGTGGCCAGTGGAACTTATGAACAAACCGGAGAATATAAAGATTCAAAAGGTGATGTTGTAGGCCCTAATTATAGTTTAGGAGAAACGGATAGCTATAATGCATTTGCGAAAATTGGATATGTACCGGCAAGGAATCAACGTGTTCAATTCATATATAACACCTATAGTAGCTTGCAGAATAGCAATTTTACGTTAGTAAATGGGAATCTGGCCACTGGTCAGAAGGCGACGGGAGTTTTAGGAAAGCCGCTTGGAAAACCAACTGGCGTAAAGTATAATCACAATTTCCATTTATCTTATCAGATAGATAGTTTGTTTAAAAACACGAATCTGAATATAGATGCATTTTATCAAAAACGTCAGGATGTATTTTATGTGTCTTTAGGCAGATTTGACGGAGGAGATGGACAGTCGCTTGCAACAAACGATAAGAAAGGTGCTCGTTTATTCCTGCAAAGTTGGATAGTTAAAGAATCACAAATAAATTTAAGTGTTGCTTATGGACTGGATTTTATGAAAGACAAAACAGCTCAGCCATTGGAAGACGGCAGAATTTGGGTGCCGACAATGGATATGATCAATCTTGCGCCGTTTGCACAGGCAAACTTAAATCTCTTTAAAGATCTGATCTTTAAGACGGGAGTACGCTATGAGCGCGTGAATATCCGAGTAGATGATTATCGCACGCTACGCACTACCAATGCAGCCGGTGCAACGCTTACGCCGTCATTTGACGTTACGGGAGGAAACCTTAAATATGGAACCTATCTTTTTAATGCTGCTTTAAAATATAACAGGTACGCTATATTTAGTCCTTTCGTAAGTTTCTCTCAGGGATTTTCTGTAATGGACATTGGTCTTGCATTAAGGGATGCAAAGGTTAAAAGTATAGATAAAATTAATACTGATGCAGTAAAAGTGAACAATTACGAAGCAGGTTTTGAAACTGTTTATGAGGGGTTGTCGTTCTCTGCCTCTGCTTATACCAGCACTTCGAAGTTAGGGATAGAAGTGGTTTATGATGCTGCGACAGATCAGTTTAATACGAGCAGAAGCCCGGAAAGGATCTATGGATTTGAGCTTGCCGCTAATTATTCTTTGCTGCCTTCATTGGAATTTGGTGCCAGTTACAGCTATACCGAAGGCAAACGAGACCTGAATGGTAATGGCAAATATGATGATGTAGAAGATATGTATTTGAATGGCCGACGTATTTCTGCACCAAAATATACGGGAATCATTACTTACAGACCTGTTAAATTATTGGAACTTAGCCTTAACTATACTGGCATTGGTTCACGTAATCGTTTCCAGAAAAATGCCAATGGAATTTATAATGGTAATGAAGGAGCGGTCAAAGCTTATCACTTATTTAGCTTTGCCGGAAATTATCGGATAAATAAAACTACCAGATTGAGTCTTGGGGTTGAAAATTTGTTTAATCAGGATTACTTCCCAGCAAGGGCCCAATGGTTTATGCAGCCAGGGTTTTATTCAAAAGGAAGGGGTACTGCTGTTAACCTTGGACTATCCATCAGCTATTAAAACGGGTTAATCAAATAAAAAAAGCTGCATCATTTCTGATGCAGCTTTTTTTATTTCTTCAGGAATTTTTCTTCAAAAGGAGCTTTATTTCTTGCTCAGGATATCGGATTAATGTTGAATTTTTGCTCTGGCGCTCCTGAAATTGGATCAGCAAACGAGAGATTTGTATATTGCGGCCAAAAATTTTAATCCATTATATGAATTGGGAAAAGTTATTATCGGCGAAACGCTGGGGGAATGAGGATAGGTTTGCGGGGAATCAGAAAGAAGCGAGGTCAGAGTTTCAAAGAGATTACGACAGAATCATATTCTCTTCACCGTTTAGGCGATTGCAAAATAAGACGCAGGTATTTCCTTTACCGGGAAGTGTATTTGTCCATAACCGCTTAACCCATAGTCTGGAAGTGGCTAGTGTTGGTCGCTCATTGGGAACAATATTTTACAATAAGATCAAAGAGAACGATCCAAATATCGATGAATCCTGTCCTTTGCTTTGTGAAATAGGAAATATTATTGCATCTGCCTGTCTGGCACACGATCTTGGGAATCCTGCTTTTGGGCACTCAGGAGAGTCGGCCATTTCTCATTACTTTACTGATGGCGATGGTAAGCAATACCAATCACAGGTAAGTCCAGGGCAATGGGAAGACCTGATTCATTTTGAAGGAAATGCAAATGCATTGAGGATCCTGACCCATCAGTTTGCCGGAAAGGGGACGGGTGGTTTTGCATTGACATATGCTACCCTGGCTTCTATTGCCAAGTATCCTTGTGCTTCATTGGCCGGACACAACAAGAAGAATATTTACACTAAGAAATATGGATTCTTCCAGTCGGAAGAAAGTGGGTTTGAAAAGATTGCTCTAGAGATGGACCTGATTAAGGTCCAGGATGAGCCTTTAGTTTATAAGCGTCATCCATTGGTATACCTGGTAGAAGCTGCGGATGATATTTGTTATAACATCATTGACCTGGAAGATGCTCATAGACTAAAGATACTTTCTTATGAAGAGGTTCAGACTTTGTTATTGCCTTTATGTAATGATCCTAAATTGCCAGCTAGGCTAGCTGAAATGGAGGATGATGATGCCAAGATTACCCTGATGAGGGCAAAGTCTATAAGCACGTTGATCTGGCAATGTTCCATGGTGTTTTTTAAGGAACAGGAAGCCATTCTGAATGGTGATTTCAATAGAAGCCTGATGGATGCAATTGAAGAACCCTTCCTTTCCGTGATGAAAGAGATTGAAAAGATTTCTTATAAAAGGATTTATAACTATTCTTCCGTGGTTCAGATAGAAGTGGCCGGTTACCAGGTGATGGGTGGTTTGCTGGAAGAGTTTATTCCTGCTTACCTCCAGAATGAATCAAAGTATCATAAAAAACTGGTAGAACTGATTCCTAAACAATTTCTGACCAAAGAGACAGATGCTTATTCTAAAATACAAAGCGTGCTTGATTTCATATCAGGAATGACAGATTTATATGCTGTAGAGCTTTTCAGAAAGATTAAAGGAATTTCTTTTCCTTCTATGAGTTAAGCCGAATTAAGGCAGCGTCATCAGTTGTGCTTTTTAGTTCAGCTGATGATATCTTTTTTAGTAATAGAGAGCATTAAAAGCCCTTCAGGCTATTGTTTTTTGTAAACATAGGCATTTGAAAAATGAGCTTCGGTTCCCGGACCAATCCACAATCCAATGCTACCATTAATGTCTGTACCAAGTTTCAGATCATTTATGATCAGTGTTGGTTGTGAATTTCCATGTACATATAGTTTCGCCTTATTTCCCTCCACTTCGATCTTTATTTTTGTCCACTCTCCAGGCTGCAGGTCAACATAAGATTCGTATTTTTCCGGAAAATCTTTCCGTAGTTTATGCCATGGAAAATCTGGATAGGAAATATACTGCACGGAGTGATTTCTTCGTTCTTGTTCTTCTGCTCTTCCGTTGGTGGGGCGTAAATAAATACATTCGAACCTGGAATTGTCGTCGGCAATTCTAAACGCTATGCCAACAAAACCCCTTGCATCTTTTGATGAAGTTTGAGCAGGTTTTCCGGAAATATCTATTTCAATGATCCCATTAGAAAAATTTAAATTACCGATTTTCAGAAATTTCAGTTCGGTATTGTTTCCGTTGTCTGTTATTTTTAACGATCTTTTTCCCAAGTAGGTTTCTTCGGATGCGAGTACGTTAACTAACGTCATATCCTTATTGCTAAACAATGAAACTGAATCTTTTCTGAGTTGTGCAAATAGAACATTGGAGGAAAAAACAATAATGCAGATCAAATAGAAGGATAGTAATGTCGTTGTTTTCATCATATTCAATTTTTTGACAGCGGAAGACTTTTATGCTATTCTGTAATTTTTAGTAAGCCATTGCCTCTGAAGTCCTGTAAATTGCCTTTACGGGTTTTAGGCTTTCCTTCGATATCTGTTTCCTTATTTGTTTTCAGATTGGTGATCAGTATGCCTGTCTCAGGTGTTTTATCATAAATAGTATACTTATATCCCTTGTTCTTGAAATGGACATAGTTTAGATCCAGTGCATCGTTTTGTGTTCCGCCACCTCTGAAATAAAAAGAGTAGTTAAATTTTGACCAGCTGTCTTTAGTTTTTTCAGGAAATTCAAATTCGATCTTTTGAGGGGTACCAAAGCGGTAAACGATATAGGCATTGGCTTTATCTTTTGCTAATACTGCATATTTGTTGTTTTTGGTATTAAACGAAAAAATAACCTCTTCATTGGCGAGTAGATATTTTTGCGCATGAGAAGAAATGGCTAGAGTGAGTAGAACTATTATTGCAAATACATGTTTTCTCATGCGGTAAAAGTAGAAAAACAATTGATTATTAGGAGTCAATACTTTCATTTTCGTTCTGAATAAGCTGTTTACTAAAATATGGGGCATCGGCCAGGTATTGTAATATAGATTCAGGATCTTTGTCTTTGATCTGATTGGCTGTGAATTCCTGAAGATAACCCAATTGCAATAAAGATCCGCAACCGGCATCTTTGAATAATTTACTCAGCCTTTCATTCTGATCAATATGATAGGAATTAAATGTAGGAAGAGTATCAATCTTTAAATATTCCTTGTCAACTTTGTTAATGCTCAGGAGGCGACCTAATTTTTCTCCTTCAAATGTACCACTGTTGGTTAAAAAGAGAAAAGTGCGAACAACCAGTTTATCACCATGTAACCTCACTACAAAATAGCCTACTTTATGATCCGCTATTTTAAAATCTACATGGCTTTCATTTCCGCTCCAGCGGTGTGGAATCTTATCCTGTATAAATGTAAGCAGCATAATTTCATGCATGATTCCAGGAGTGATGTTGACTCTTTCTCTAAGTCTGTCCAGAGTATGAAAGGTAATGTACAATTGTAAAGGAATGTCTAATCCCACTGTTTTAAAGCCAATTTTTGAGGGTTTGACATTAAAGTATTCCCAGGTTAAATCTGGGGAAGCCCAGCCAAGACGTATTGCACTACGTACACCATCTTCCAGCATAATCTGATGCTTTTCTGGTTTTAATTCATGGATGATGATGTCGTTTTGTGGGTTAAATCTGGCGAAGTAAGGAGTCATGGATAGATCTGCACTATAAATACGGTCATTGTAATCCGCCAGAAGCCTGCAGGTATGGGTAACGAGATCAACCAGATCATCCTGAAGCTCCCGATGCATTTTGCTGTCGTGCAGATATGGTGTAAAATATGTTTTCAGTTCCAATAAATCTGGATTGGCGATTACATCGGTCTCACCCACACAATCGATCAGTGTCAGTCCTTCAGAAAGATACCAGCTTAATGGAACCGTATTTCCATTAGGCAGTATAAGGTCAACACCTTCCATCAGTTGGTACATCAATTTATTAAATTGAACCACCCGCGTTTTAGACATCTCTGATCCTGGAGCAGCCTTGGCTTTCAGTACCGGATACCGGACTCCGTATAGGTGATGAATAAAAATTGGAGGAAACTTGGCCAACAGTTCAGGGCCACCTATGAGTACGATGAATTTTTTGATGCGGTCCATGAATCGCTCTTTTAAAGCTTTACGTTGCTGTTCCACATTTGCCGCGGATTTGCTTGCAGCCAGCTTTTTTTTCTTTCTATCCATATGGAGCACGGTTTGATTATTGGTGAAATTAAATAAACTTCCTGGAAGTTTATCTAATCTGTTTGGGTTTATGTTTACTTTTGATCAAAACCTTAATTAAATGACGCCTCAGGACAATTCTGTTTATTTAGATCAATCAACTCACTATAACTTTGAAATCGAGCCTCAATATCTTATTAAAGAATCAAAATTCTTATTATTAAGTATACTAACTTTTGGTTTCTATCCGATTTGGTGGATTTATAAGAGCTGGACCTTTTTTATTCAGAAGGAAGGATCCAATGCAAATCCTGCAATGAGGGTCGTATTTAATGTTTTTTTTATGCTATCCTTGTTAAACAAAATTCAACGATTCGGCAAACAGGAAGGATATCAAGGTCGCAGCTTTCCTGTAATCAGTTATATTTTAATTATCGGAGCGGGCTTATGTTCGGTTTTTCCTCCGCCCTTTTTTCTAATTAATACCTTAAGCTGTTTATTTTTCCTGCCTTACCTTAGAACTTTAAATTACTGCCTGCAACAATCTTCTGAAATACGCAGCTATGAAGATACGGGATTAAGTACAAGGCAAACTGTCCTGGTGGTAATAGGTCTTGTTTTTTGGATACTTGTTACTATTGGATTGTTGTTTGGCAAATAAATTAAAAGCAGTGCGGCTCAATCTCATGAACTGCAGGATAATGTGGCACTTCCAGGTTGTTCGTTCGCCCAGAAAGGTCTCAATCCAAAAAACTCATCATGATTTTTAGAATAGGGATCTTGTAATGCAGTCTGTAATCTTTTGAAAAGCCCATTGTCTCCTTTTTCCAGATCCTGTATTGCCTGATAAAGCAGAAAATTCCTGAGGACAAACCTTGGGTTGTTTGCTGTCATCTGTGATTGAGCTGCAGTTCTTGAAATCTTATTTGAAGCCATTCTGGTTTGATAATTTTTGATGTTCTTACTCAGCAATACCCGGTCCGCATCATTGAGCTGGTTATATAAAGCGGGGGTAAAATGAGAGACAATAGCTGGTTCATCAACCATATCTTCCGGCAATTCAATCAGCAACTGATAAAAAATGGTCATATCCGGTTGTACGGTTGCCAATAGATTTTCAAACTGATCAATCAGCTCGATATCATGATCCGATACGTTATCCAGTCCCATTTTTCCGGCCTTCATTGCATAATATTTTTCATAAAAGACAGGAGCAAAGCTTTCCAGTGTCTTGATCAGATCTGCGGTATCTTCAAATAAAGGGGCAATGGCATTTGCCAGGCAGCCCAGGTTCCAGTACGCGATAGAGTGTTGTTTGCCAAAAGCATAACGAAGTCCAGGATGATCAGTAGTATTCGGGCTAAAATCCGGATCATAAGCATCCAGAAATGAAAAAGGTCCATAATCTATCGTCAATCCCAGAATCGACATGTTATCTGTATTCATCACTCCATGTACGAAACCTACACGAAGCCATTCTACAACCATTGTTGCCGTTTTCTCCAGAACCTCTTCAAACCAGATTAGGGTTTTATCTGCTCCATCGATATGAGGGTGAAACCGCTCAATCGTCCAATCCACCAGTTGTCTTAAATGATCATATTCTTTTCTTGCGGCAAGCATTTCAAAATTCCCAAAACGCAAAAAACTGGACGCTGCACGCATCACTATCGCTCCTGGTTCATTTGCAGGCCTTCCATCATAAAACATATCACGCCTTACCGGATCACCTGTAGCGACCAAACTCAATGCTCTTGTGGTGGGTACACCTAAATGATACATGGCTTCACTCATGAGGTATTCTCTTAGGGACGACCGGAGTACAGCTCTTCCATCCGCTCTACGGGAGTAGGGGGTAAGGCCGGCGCCTTTCAATTGCAGTTCCCAGGACCTGCCGGATGGCAAGGGCCATTCTCCCAGGGTAATTGCTCTTCCGTCGCCTAGTTGTCCGGCCCAGTTACCAAATTGATGCCCGGCATAACAGGCGGCATAGGGCTGCATTGTAGGATTAACAAAGTTTCCCCCAAGTAAGTCTATATCCTTTTCATTTGGCTTGTCTATTCCCAGCTCCGCGGCAAGATCTTCCGTCCAGGCTAGTAATCGAGGTTCTCTTACCGGGCTTGGCATTACTTTACTATATAATACTCCAGGGGTTTGTCTTGGTTGAGGGTTCCCGCTTTGGTCTCCTGCGAAGCTTTCGGTAAAGTTATTGACGAATGTATTGGAACTCAGATTTTGCATAAGATAAACGGACTTTTTGACGAATGGCAAATATCGGGTTAATCAGGAAGACCTGTGCAGGGGATCAAGCTTAAATAAAAAGATGACTTTACTAGCATTATAAATGAGCTAAATTAGCTGAATAGCTTTTTCCAAAAACCTTTCTTTTCTTTCTCTTCTGATTCCGCTGTGTTTATGACAATACGTTCTGCATGATCGGTTATTTCTCCGGATTTCAGGTTATTTTGCTCTTCAATTGCTTTCAGTTGTTCGATTGCAGCTTCCCGGAATAAATAGGCCCCTTCCTGATCACAATTGAGTAAGTTGGAATAACAGGCCGAGTCATTAAGGTCTAGTGGATTGGGTTCTACCACTTCTGTTGCTTCAAACAGACCAAGGTCTTGTTGTCTGGCATCTGCTAATGCCTTGCGGAAAATCCGGATTCTGCCTTGTGAGAAAAAGCCATCGAGGTCTGCCCGGACAGCTGGATCATGCTCGTAATCTGAAAGCAGCTGAATCACCTGTGCGGCGGGAATAAAAACACCTGAACTGTAATTTTGTACAATTCGGTTGCTGATTGGTGTGGTAATGTGAGGAGGAACTATGGTTTTTAAATCTTGGGTATATCTTTCAAAATATGGTCTTTCTTCCAGTAAAAAAGAGAAGGCAGCGCCTCTCGTATAATAGTATTTACGGAGAAAACCCTGGATAACTGCGATGTAATAGCCATGCGAGCGTTCAAATGAATCATCTGACTTTGTTCCTGAACCAATATTAATTACCTGCTGATATTTTTCCTTATAGAATTCTTCTACCTGATATTGGGAAGTAATGCCGGAAATTAAGGCCGGATCCTGGAGTACGTCAAAATACCATTCTTTAATCTCTGTTTCATTTATTGGATGATAGCTGATGTCATATCCCATAGTTCTGATGTTTTTAATGTGGTGTAAAATACGTAAAAAGCAATATTCTGTCAATATTTAGGTTAATCTAACTTTTTGTTTTAGTTGTATTGTTATTTTATTTAGATTTGACTAAATATACTTAGGCTGTTTAAGGTAGGAGGTATATAAAGATATTGGAAGCTCATCTGTAACGCAGGTAAAAGCCATAGGTTTCCTTTTAAGTGCCTGTAATTGCGGGCACTTATTTAATTAAATCATGAATTATGGAAATTGCAATAAAAGTACTTCAGACGGAAATATCGAACAGAAAAGTGTTGATCAGAAGGGAGAACCTGATGTTTAAGGATAGGAAGAAAGCAAGCGAACTGCTTAAGGAAATCTCAAAATTGAAACAGGCATTAAAAATTGTGAAAGATCACCATCAAAGAAAAGCGGCGCATGATTTTGAATAGACTTTATTTAGTGATGTTACTGGTTTTTTTGCCTTTTATGGGATTTCCACAGAAAAAGGATGTCGCGATTTCTTTCGAATCGCTCTCAGACAGTCTGGCGAAAGATCCAAAGCCCATTCTCATTCATGTATATACAAATTGGTGTACCTATTGTATGATGCAGGAGAATGGAATAAAGAAGTCTGCAGAACTTTCTTCTTTATTAGGAAAAGAGCTGTATTACCTTAAGCTTAACGCAGAAAATAAAGAAACGATCTCTTTTAATCATGAACAGTATCATTTTAAACCGAACGGACCAAGTACAGGAATGCATGAGTTGGCATTAGCGTTAGGAAAGGGTAATAAAGATTTTGCTTATCCCATGTGGTTTATTCTGGATACTAATTATAAGGTACAATATCGTTTCTCTGGTTACCTTAAACCAAAAGACTTGAATACATTGTTACTGGCTTATCTGAAAGAAAAAAAGATCCGCCCGACAACAATGCCCTAGCTATATTAATTCTCCGTAGCTTTCTCATCAACTTCTTTTTCCTGCTCATTTTGAGTCCTTTTTTAGCTTTCTTTTTGTGTTAAGGTATTGTTATCGTTTGTTTACTATTTGTATACAATAGTAATTAATGCTAAACATCAGCTTAGGTTTGCATATCGATTAACAACGAAAAAAAGCCTGATGAAACTAAAATTTCTACTCTCTTGTACGCTGGTATTGCTTGGCAGTATGGCGTTTGCCCAGAAAGGGGCATTAACTGGTAAAATCACCGATAACACAGGGCCTCTTCCCGGTGCTTCCATCTTCCTGAAAGGTAATAATTCTGCTTCCAGCTCAGATGTAAAAGGAGAGTTCCGAATCTCAAATGTTGCCAACGGAGATTATACTTTATTGGTAAAATTTATTGGCTACAAGCCACTGTCAAAAGAAGTGACCGTAAAGGCCGGAGAAATTACCAATCTCGGTATTTTGCTACTCAGCTCTAATGAAAATAACCTAACTGAGGTTAGGGTAAGCGGATCATCTTCCAGAAGAGGAAGTGAGGCCAGGGCACTAAACATGCAAAAGGAAAGTCCAAGAATCGTGAATGTGATTGCGGCAGATGGAATTGGAAAATTACCGGACCGTAATGCGGGTGAAGCTGTTCAAAGGGTTTCTGGTGTTGTTTTGGAAAGAGACCAGGGTGAAGGAAGGTTCATCTCCCTGAGAGGCTTACCATCCGAATGGAGTTCTTCAAGTATTAATGGCGACAGGATTCCGACGGCCGAGGAACAAACAACTTCACGCTCCACTGCATTCGATTTCTTCCCCACTGAACTGATTCAGTTTGTTGAAATTTCCAAGGCACTGACTCCGGACATGGAAGGAGATGCGCTAGGAGGAAATGTTAATTTTATTACCCGTACTTCTCCGGATAAGGAGACTTTCGACATTTCTTTGGGTGGCGGCTATAACGCAAAAGCCGACGGTGCTGCCTTTAGTGGGAATGTACTTTATGGCAATCGCAGTAAGAACGATAAATTTGGCTTCCTGGTAAATGGATCTATCTGGAACAGACAGTGGGCAACAGACAACTATGAACCTCGTTTTGCTGGTCAGAATATTGCGCGCATGGAATTGCGTGATTACTATGGTCGTCGTCGTACGATGGGCTTTAATGGAGCCGCAGATTATAAACTGGCTGAAAATTCCAAAATCTATATCAGAGGAATGTATGGTTCTTTAAATGACAATGAGAAACATTATAAACTACGGTTGCGCTATGAAAAAGATCGTGCTGAGGCGCAGAATATCCATAACATCCTAAAAACACGTTTGTTTGGTGGAGATGTAGGTGGTGATTTCAGTTTAGGAACAAACTCAACCTTAGACTTTAAGATCTCACATTATAACAACGACTTTAACTATGGGGATATCCCAAACAAAGATTTTCCTTCTTATTATATTGTTCAATACGACCAGAATAAAGTTGGATATACGAATCTGATTAATGGAAAATATGCTGCCTATCAGGTGGATGGTGGTGATGTTGATCCGAACTCTCCTCAGACTCATCTCCCAGGGCAGGATGCGGTTAATGATGCCAGTAAATATACCTTCAGCTCCGTACAAATGGAGCTTCATCACATCAATGAAACAGATCGTGTTGTGGCTCAGGTAAATTTTAAGAACAAGATCAGTTCTGATTTTGAATTCAAGGCAGGATTAAAATACAGAGATAAATTACGTACTGAAAGGTATGAGTTGCCAACCTGGATATGGGACAGTAAGGGGGGAACAATGCCAGCTCCGGAATACACCAGTTTCAACCTGGTAGATAAGCCTTATGCTAATGATTATGCAAAAGAATTCGGTAATCAGTTTATGGGAATATTCCCTGAGTTCATGTCGATACCGGAAACAGATAACTTTTTCAATAAATACAGAGCTAACCTGAAAGTTGATTCCACTGGGTCTTCCCTGCTTGCAAACGGAGTACAAACAGGTTCCAATTTTGATGTGTATGAAAAGCAAAGCGCGGGATATGTTATGGGAACGTGGAAAGCGTCACAAGAACTGACGGTGATCGGTGGACTAAGGATCGAAAATACAGATCTTAAAGTAAAAGGTTGGTTGTATGAAGCGGTCGCAGGCCAGCCAAACTACAAAGGGAAATTAACACCTCAAATTAAAACCAATAACTATACTGTGCTTTTACCGATGCTCCATTTAAAATATTCTCCAAATGATCACGTAAATGTTCGGATTGCAGCAACGAAAACCTTTGCCAGGCCAGATTTTGGTTCATTGGTTGCGGGAGGTACGTATGCGGTACAAGAAAATAGGTTTAATTATGGAAATCCACTAATAAAGCCTGTTAAGTCTTATAACCTGGATCTGATGACAGAATACTATTTTGGAAATGTAGGCGCAATTACGGCAGGAGCTTTTTATAAAAATGTAAAGGATCCAATCTTCTCTGACTCTAAATTTTATGAAGAATTTGAGGGTAAACAAAATGCAAGAGTAGTTCAGGATCAAAATGGAGCAGATGCAAGGGTTGCGGGCTTTGAATTGGGCCTGAGCAAAAAGCTGGATTTCCTTCCCGGAATGCTTGGTGGGTTGGGTGTAAGTGCCAATTATACCTTTATCCGTTCCAGAATGACTATTCCGGACAGAGCCGAAAAAGTGCGCATCCCCGGACAAGCTAACAATCTGTTTAATGTGGCGTTGTTTTACGAAAATAAAGTAGTACAGGCGAGAGTAGCTTTAAATCATAAAGGAAATAATATTGTAACTCATGGCAATACTGCAAATGCAGACGAGTATTTTGGTGAAAATACTTCAATGGATGCCAATCTTTCTTATCGCATCAGCCAGAAACTAATGCTGTCTGCAGAGGCAAATAATTTATTGAATACGGAGTATCGGTATTATTTCGGTGTGCCCGAGCGCCCTTCGCAGGTAGAACGGTATGGTGTTCGTGGCCAAGTAGGTGTAAAGTTGAGTTTGTAGTTTAATTGTATCAAATTTTTAGTGCCAGCAGCCCTGGTTATCTTACTGTACCTGGAAAGATGATCAGGGCTTTTTATGAAAATCTGATTTAACTAATGTTTAGTATTTATGTTTAATTCTAGTTCGGTGTCGGGTTGTTTCTTTTCCTTTAAGAAAGTGCAGTTGAGCATTATGTGCTTTTAATTTATTGAATATGTGCGATTTTTTTGTTGTTTATTCTTTTTTATCTTAAAAACGAGTAGATTTAAATCAAACTTTTGTTTAGTATTTGTAATCATTTATTTTATGTAAATGATCCGCTATGCTAATTACAGGAAACACACAACCAAATGAAAAGAAGAGATTTACTTAAAAAGTTAGGCCTTGCAACCGGAACCATTGCGTTAACAGGCGTTGCTGTCAGCCCTTCCCTTGCTGCAATCCCGAAAAAGAAGAAGGTTTTAAAAATCGCACACATTACCGATGTACACATCAGACCAGAATATAATGCGGTGCAGCGGTTTAAAAAATGTCTGGAAAGAATCAAAAATGATAAAGTTGACCTGATTCTGAACGGTGGAGATTCTATCTATGCTGCAGATTATGAAAACATAAAAAAAGAAAGGGTGCTGGAACAATGGGCTTGCTGGAAAGACGCAGTGAAGGTTGTTGGCCATATCAAAATGCACCATGTTCTAGGGAATCATGATATGTGGTGGCAGGGAAAAGGTGATGAAATGTATGGGAAACCCGGAGTGTTGAAGATGTTGGACATGCCACACAACTATTACAGTTTTGACCGCAATGGCTGGCATTTTATAATGCTGGACAGCAATCATCCTACCAGTCCTGGGATGCTGGATGAAACACAGTGGAAGTGGTTTGTTGGTGATGTAGAGAAGAATAGTCAGGGTAAACCGATCCTGATTATGTCTCATTATCCACTATTGAGTTGTACAGGAATTACAGACAGCAAACCGGATGCAACAGGACCTTTTAAGATCAGTGGTAGTTATAATCACCTCGATATCATGAAGTTTATCGACCTATTCAATAAAAATAAAAACGTCAAGGTGTGTTTAAGTGGACATATTCACCTATTGGATAAGGTTTGGTATAATGATGTTACCTATTTATGTAATGGGGCAACCAGTGGTTTTTGGTGGGAGCCTGGGGATGATGGAAAAAGTGCATATAAACAGACTGTACCAGGATATACGTTGCTTAATCTTTACGATGATGGCAGTTTTGATCATGAATACATTAAATATGAAGCTTAAAAATCCAGGTTAAACATAGACAAATGAATAGAAAAGAATTTTTAACAAAAACCGGACTTGCAGGAGGGACATTTCTGCTGGCTCGCTATCCTGAACTACAGCCTGCGGAAAAAAGGGTTCGCTTTGGCGTAATCGCAGATCTGCATCACGATATTATGCACGATGGTATTGAACGCTTATCTGCTTTCGTTGATGATATGAATAAGAAAAAACCTGATTTCATTATCCAGATGGGTGATTTTTGTATGCCTAAAAAAACAAATACTCCTTTAATGGAAGTGTGGAATCAATTTAAGGGCCCTAAATATCACGTGATAGGAAATCATGATACGGATGGCGGATTTAAACCTGATGAGGTAGTAGATTTCTGGAAAGCTGAAGGAAAATATTATTCTTTTGACCGCAATGGTTTTCATTTTGTAGTCCTCAATGGAAATGAACATAATGAAAGTAAATCGCGTCCTGTCGGTTATGCAAGGTTTATTTCTACCACACAAATAGACTGGTTGAAAAAGGATCTCGAGGCAACTTTGTTACCGGTGATTATCTGTTGTCATCAGGGACTTGATAATGATTCCGGTGGTCTAGAAAATGGTACTTTGCTGAGATATACACTGGAGCAGGCAAACCAAAAGGCTGGTTGGAAAAAGGTGATCCTGGTGCTGAGCGGGCATCACCATCAGGATTATTATAACCGCATTAACGACATCCACTATGTGCAGATCAACAGTGCTTCTTATCAATGGTTAGGGGATGATTTTAAAGAAATACGTTATTCTGAGGCGATAGATAAAGGGCATCCGAATATTAAATATACGGTTCCATATCAGGATCCACTTTGGGCGATGATCGAAATTGACCATAAAGATAGAATTACCATTCAGGGGAAGAAAACGGTTTTCGTAGGATCTTCTCCCGAAAAACTGGGTGTAAATATGGAGGATTATATCTATCCGATTGTTCCATATATTTCCAGCAGAAACCTCATCAAATAATGGTGATGCTCCTTTAGAGTTACAATAAAAGCTGCTCCATTCTAAAACGAACAGCTTTTATTGTGATATATAGATGTCTTGATTTCTATATATCATATTTTTTGCAGCAGATTTATAAATCGTAAGCTTTATCTACTACTGAAAGAATCAATTCTTTTACGGTAACACCCTTTTGGGCAGCGAGAATTTTTAATGCCTTTAGTGAGCTCTTTTTAAGTCTCAGGGGATAGGTTACCGTTTCTTCTTCAGCTACCGCTGCAGGTTTTTCAGCTTTGGCAGGATTCTCTTTTGCCGGAGAATTAAATAGGGCAGATACACCTCCTAAGTTTTTATTATTGTCTTCTATGTCACCTAAGTTTTTCTTTGCCATAATTCTTATATTTTTTCTACTATTTCATCAGTCAGATTCGCGTAATCTACTGCTGCATTTGATACCGGGGCATATTCAAATACATCTACCCCTTTAAGCTGAGCTTCTACCAACGCTACGTTAACCCTAATAGAAGTTTCAAATAATTTATCACTGAAATATTTCTTGATGCTTTCCGTAATTTGTTCTGTGATGACACGTCTAGGGTTGATTTTAGTAATGAATACTCCACCAATAGTCAGGTTTTCATTATAGTGTGTCCTGACATCCGAAATGATGGAGATCAAACGATCTATTCCTCTGTAGGCGAAATATTCAGCTTCTAAAGGAATCATTACGGTATCGGCTGCAACCAATGCATTGACGGTAAGCATTCCTAAAGCCGGTGCGCAATCAATCAATACATAATCATACTTTCCTTCGACGCTTTTTAACAGCCTCTTAAGAATGGTTTCTCTGCCAAGTCTGGAAACCAATTCTATTTCTGCCCCTAATAAATCGAGAGAAGAGGGGATGATATCCAGATATTCTGAAACAGATTCTATAGGTAGTGCTACATCATCTTTTATACTATCATAGATTGAAATTTTTACATCCCTGAATCCTAAGCCCTCCGTTAGGTTCGACTGAGGATCAATATCAACCAATAAGGTTTTCTTCTTTATACGCGCTAATCCAGCGCCAATATTTAGGGTGGAAGTCGTTTTCCCTGTACCACCTTTATGGTTTATTATAGCAATAATCTTCATATCAATATATCTTTATACAAGAACACAATGATACTAAGATATATTGATATGTTTATTTCATTGATTCATTATGTCTAGATATATTCTATATATGGTTAGTTTTTAGCAATTTAAAATTGCGATTTATAGCTCAAAGTAGTGTTTTAGGGTAAAATTGAGATTTATATATCAATATATCTTTATATTATAGATATGTTGATACCTAAGTGCTGAGATGTATTGATATCTTAATTATTTACGGTTTATATATGTATAGGTGTCTGGATGCCAATGCGTCAATATGTTTTGATATCATGATATCTTTATGTAAAGATGTTTCAGTGCGAAATCGTATCTGTAAGTCCATTTTGATTGATGTTTCTGTTGTTTGTTCCTCATTTTTAAGGAGATACATTTGTTGGGGCCTGGTTGGTTCTACGTCAGACAATTTCCTGATATACTTCATGTTGAGGATGATGAACATTATATTGGTTTTTTATCAAAAATGCCTGTAAAGACCACTGAAGTGATATCTGTTAAAGATGATCTAATAATTGTAAATAATTTATTTTTCTGAGTTTAGCTGTTTTAGTATCTATTTGTTTTATTATGATAATTTTAGCTAAATTATATGTCAATAATTATTAACCAACTCTTAAATGTTAAAAAAAATGAAAAAGACTGTAATTGTATGCCTGTCCCTATTTTTTTTGATAGGTTCATTAAATTAGAATGCAGATAATGATGCTGGTTCAAAGAGAAAAACAGAATCTAAAAAGACACTCGTCAAAAAAAGTAAGGCAGTGCTTAATATGACTGGTCTCCGTAATGTTAGTCTGACTGGTGGTCCTTACGAGTATACTGCAAATGTAGTATTTGGAAATGCAACAGACCTCAGATGGGTGGTGATGGGAAATCCCCGATTGGAGTTTTATGCTTCGGCGCCTGTCAATGGCAAAACTTTTATCACACTGAGTGGAGCAGATTTTGGTGAAATAGGTCAGCAGTTTATTTGCCTTGTTGGAGAAACCGATTTTGGCTCTACCATTTTTGCCAATATGGGTGTTACTGTTAGCAATTAAAATTAATAGTATATAAACTTAACCGAACGGCTAAAACTCTTTTAAAATGAGCTGTCGGTTTTTTTAATATCCATGATATTTCTCACCAGGTAGTCCATTATTATTGTTACCGCCACTTCTTTATAAGTTAATGTTCCCTTAATATACCCACGGATTTCAGCTCCTATTTTTGCCTCAAAGAGTTTCTTTGGTACAGGCATGTCAAAATCAATTACATCATTAGGGGATAAAATTTTATTGGAAAAATATAGTCGGGGAAATACTTCCGCTTATAATGTTCTTTTTAAGCGTTATTATGACCCACTTTATGGCTATGCTTTAAAAAATGTTAAAGAAGCAGAGGTTGCTGAAGAACTCACCATGGATGTCATGCTTGGTCTATGGAAGACAAAAGGAGAGGTAGCGGTTGAAGATAATCTCAAGGCTTACCTCTATCGTTCTGTAAAGAATGCCATCTATAACCATCACCGTAAAAAGATCCTGAATACTGTGTCTCTGGAATTGGTTTCAGAAGATCTAAACCATACCTCAAGGTCTGCTGACCATGAACTGGATAGTAGAGAACTGGAGCAGGTTTATCGTCAGAAGCTAAACCAGTTAAGCCCTCAGCGCAAAAAGGTTTATGAAATGAGCAGAGAAGAAAATATGACCTATTCGGAGATTGCCAGAAATCTGGACTTATCGGTCAATACGGTAGAAAATTATATGGTCGCTTCTTTGAGCTTTTTTCGCAAGCAATTGAAAGAACATGCTGACTTTACCCTGATTATACTAATTAGCTTGTTGTTGGGTTAATCGCCCTTTTTTCAGTTTTCTCCTTTCCCATACAAATTATCGATTTTTTTTACACCTCATAGGTGGTGTCCCTCAATAATGGTGTTTTACATCATGAAGGACAATAAGAATGGAGCCAGAGCATAAAGATAAAACCCTGATTAGAAAATACCTCAATCACAATTGTACTCCTGAAGAGATGAAGGAGATAAAGAGATTGATGTTGGTTCCGGGTACACAACAAATTTTTGACGAGCTGCTGTCGGAAAACTGGACAGGGCTGGAAGCAGAAGAAAATACAGCTCAGCTACACCTGCAGAAAAAGCTGCAGCAGTTTTATAAAAAACTGGAGGCTGAAGAAATGCAGCATTTTCAGCAAAAGGAAGAAGATGAGAGAACAGTCCGTTCAATAAAACAACGTAACTATTTACGATACGCTGCTGTAATGGCTGTCATCTTTCTCGGCCTGGGTACTTATGGAATTCTCCAATATAAAAAAACTCCGGTAGAGGAGCAGATCGCCATGCGTGAGATTCTAAATCCTCGCGGGCAACGTTCGAGGATTGTGTTGCCAGACAGCTCCGCTGTTTATCTTGGAGCCGGTAGCCGAATCACTTTCCCTGAACAGTTTGATGCAAATTCCCGGGAGATTGAACTCGAAGGTGAAGCCTTTTTTGAAGTCACACGAGATGCTAAGAAACCTTTCATTGTCCATACCGGAAAAGTACAAACTAGAGTACTCGGAACTTCCTTTAAAATTGATGCATTCAGAAGCCGTCCTTTAACCGTAGCAGTGGCGACTGGAAAAGTAAGGGTAGATGACTATACAGGACAGACTGGTAAGTCCCTGGCCGTTCTGAACCCTGGACAAAAAGTAACCTATAATCAGGGGCTGATAAAAACTGCAAATACGGAAATCGATGAGATCAGTGGCTGGAAAGATGCCCGTCTGGTCTTTCATAATCAATCCCTTAAAGAGATCACTACAGAACTGGAACGCTGGTATAACGTGGAAATCAGCTTTGAGCATAAAGGAAAAGCAAAAGAAAAGATTTCAGTCGTACTACAGGCTGATGTTCCACTGAATAAGATCATGAAAGTATTGGCAGCAACAGGCCATTTTAAATATAACATAACCTCTCGGAATGTCTCGATTAATTAACAGCACAAATCAGGAAAGGAAAGCTATGTAAGGTTGTCTACAAACAAACATTCCCCGCCTGGAAGGGCAGGGAACGAATTTAATGTCCATAAACCGTATGATTTCGACGTCCTAACGGTTTAAAGCAACCCGTACCTGTAAACAGCTACGGAATTTTAACAGATCATCGCCTCGCAGCGAATAAACCAGTAATGTTCAAAAATATGCAAAAAGGATTAAAACAATGTCCTTCAATTCGATTTATTATGAAATGCTCTTTTATCCTCATTGCGGCCCAGCTTACTTTTATAAGTGTCCTGATGGCCAGTAATGTAAAGAGTCAGGATCTTGATCATAAAATAAGCCTGCGGTTAGAAAATGTGACCATCGCACAGGGGTTGTCTGCAATTGGGAAGGTAGGAAACATCCGTTTTTCCCTGAGAGAGCAATCTGTACAAAGGGAAAGGAAGAATGTGACGCTTGTTGCCGCACAGATCAGTGTTAGAGAAGCCATCAATAAGCTGCTGGCCAATACTGGTTTGCAATATAAACTGGTGGAAGGTTATGTGGTGATCGACAGTAAACCTGTTCCTATTGTCATTACAGGAACAGTGAGTGACGCAAAAACCAGGGAAACCCTCATCGGCGTTAGTGTAAAACTGAAAGGAACGAATACTGCCGCATCTACCGATGTGAACGGTAAATTCAAAATCTCAGTCCCCGAAGGCGGAGGTATTCTTATCGTTTCTTATATGGGCTACCAAAGCAGGGAAATTAAAGTGGATGCGGCGACAAAAGAGCTGAGCATCAATTTAAGTGCTTCTTCTACTCAACTCAGCGAGGTAACCGTTCAGGCAAGGCGAAAAACAAATACCGAAGTTGCTGTGCTGGACGAACGTAAAAAATCGGCCGTTGTACAGGATGCGATTTCAGCGGTGCAGATAGAACGTACCGGAAGTATTACTACCACTCAGGCTTTACAAAGGGTTTCAGGAGTGACCATCACAGATGATAAGTATGTGGCGATCCGTGGTTTGGGAGATAGAAGTGTGATCGGGCAACTGAATGGTGTCCGTCTGGCTTCTTCTGATCCGGACCGTAGTTCTATTCCTTTGGACCTGGTTCCGGCCTCACTTTTAGACAACATCACGATTTATAAAACAGTAACCCCGGATAAACCTGCAGATGCTGCTGCCGGAATTGTAGAGCTAAAGACGAAATCCGTACCAGACAGTATGGTCTTTGATGTGATCATTCAATCTGGTTTCAATTCCAATATCGGAATCGGCGGACAACACAATAGTTTTTTCAATAGTGATATGGGTTTCTTAGGCGATAAGATCAACAAGAAAAACTTATCCTCTGATTTCTTAAATCTTGCCACACAATACAAAGGCGGACTTCCGCAAATCCAGAGCATGATTGCCAACAGCGGATACAGTCCGGAGATGAAACAGGAAGTCAAAAGAATCAATGGAATTATGCAGGGTTTTGATCCGGTAATGACCACGCGTTACAAACAAAGTCCTCTAAATCAGTTGTACTCTGCTACTTTCGGAAACAGCTATACCTTGTTTAAAAAACATAAACTTGGTGTAATTGCAGGTGGGAATTATTACCGCCGTACCACAGATATTTCGGGTGGTGACATTCAGCAATATAGCATCTATCAGGGGGTTGTGACAGGTAATCCTCAAGTGAGCAGCCCAAGGAATATACCTAATTACATTACCCCAAATAGCTTATATATGGGTAAATATCAGACCTATAAAGAGAATACAGGAACAGAAACCCTGAATTATGGAACTTTATTGGGTTTAACTTACCGTTTTAGTCCGCAGCATGAAATCAGCATGCAATACCTGGGAAGCTGGGGCGGTGAAACACAAGCGACCAATATGTTCGGGGGCTATGAATACACCGGGTTGCCTGGTGATGTCCGCAGTACGATCTACTCGCTTAAACAATCTTACCGTAAGCTCAATACGTTTAACCTTCAGGGAGAACATAAATTCCTGACCGGGGAATATTCACCAAGGTTAAGTTATAACGTGGCTTCTTCAAGAGCAGGTCAAAATGATCCGGATTATCGTTTCATCACCCTTGCAGACTACATGCCAAAAGGAGGCGCTTATTACAGCAGGCCAACAACAGGTCCTAACAATGGAGGTACTGAGCTGGTAAACACAGACCATCTATACGCCTTGTCATCCGGTTATGTAAATGGATTTGGTGCCTATGGCATTATCCAGGCAGAACCCAACGGCAGGCGTTACAGAAATCTGGATGAGAAGAATTACAATTATAAAGCAGATATCAGTATTCCTTTTAAACTTTTTGGAGAAAAACAGGAATTTAAAACCGGGGTCAATTACCTGAACCGCGACCGTGATTTTACAGAGAATGTGTTGTTTCTTCCGGGCTCTAACTTCTCTTCTTTAGGCGCATTGCCCTTGTACAGGGTCGAAGGAAATCTGGACCGCCTGGTGAGTCCGGAGATTATCGGGATCCGTCCGATGGCACCGGGAACGGGAGAAGGAGCAGCTCCGGTAGGTGGATTTTTATACAATAGCCAGAAATCCCCGAACAATTATACCGGTTTCTTTGAAACCAAGGCTGCTTATGCGATGGTCGACCTGAAAGTGACAAAAGACCTGAGGTTAACCGGAGGTCTCCGTTTTGAATCTACCAATATCCAGTCGGCAGTAGATACATCGGGGGTGTTCTTAGATCCTGCATTAACTGCTCCCGGTGCAGGAGGAACAAGGATTCCATTGTCTTTAACGAGTCCTAACTCAGTTTATAAAACAGGATACAAGCCTTACTATTCCTTAAACGCGACTTACAACTTTAAAGATAAAATGAATTTCAGGGCGGGATACAATACGACATTGGCGAGACCTGAACTTAGAGAGATCACCAACGTATTTGAGTTTGATGCCTTCCAGATGGGCTTGGTGGTCGGAAATCCAAACCTGATCAACCAATATACCCAAAACCTGGATTTCCGTTGGGAATATTTCCCGAACAACGGTGAGGTGGTTGCAGTTTCTCTATTCGGAAAACGCATTCAAAACCAATTATATAAAGTATTCAGTTTGCAAACAAGTGGACTGGCGGCAACCTATCCGGAATATCCAACCATCAGGTTTGAAAACGACCCTAACATTGGTAAGGTATGGGGATTAGAGTTGGAAATTGTAAAAGATCTGGGTAGAATCTGGGACCCGCTACAGAATTTCTTTATCGGTACCAACCTGCTGCTTGCCCAAAGTCAGATTAAAAAATCACCGGAGCGTCTGGAAGCAAACCGTTCCCTGGACAGACATACACCAAGCAATAGTCCGCTGTTTGAGCAGGCACCCTATTCCCTTAACGGATGGCTGAACTATAACAACAAACGTGCTGGAACGAGTCTTACCGGAACATTTAATATGGTAGGGGAGCGTCTGGTACAGATCAACCTGACTGGTGAGCCTGACCTGTATACCCGTCCGGTTCCGATCCTTGATTTCGTATTCAGTCAGCGGATTTTTAAGAACGTAATTTTTAAAGGTTACATGAAAAACCTGCTGAATCCATCTATCAAAACCGTATATGCCAATCCTGGAACTGGTGGTACCTGGTATGGAAACGAATACCTTAACCGTGGTTATAAGCGTGGCAGCGAATTTATGATGGGATTCACTTATAATTTGTTTTAATGATGAAAGAACTAAAAAAATATCTGCTGTTTTTCCTGATGCTGGCCATTATTGGCTGTAAAAAGGATAAAACAGATTTCCAATCTGACAATCGTAAAGTAACGGATGCCCGTAAAAATTCCTCTGTAAGACTGGTAAACCTTGCAGGTTATAATCAGCTGCAGCTAAATGGGGATACCCTGACGAATTATGTGGTCAGAGCCCCAAACGATCCCATGACAGGACAATATCCGGGGACACTGTATTTTCCTGATAATGGCAGATTAGGAACAACCTGGTTTATCCCGCAAAATCTTCTGGATAAGGGGGCTGCAAAGGTATTGGTAGAAACTAAAGTTTATAATCCTATAGAAAATCCACTGGAACTGGAAGTCAGGGAAGAATTTCAGCAAGGGACGGATTATTACCTTTTGCCCACCCCGGCATCTGGTGTAACCGGGCAGCCTTCGTTTATCAAAATACCAAGATCGGTAGCTTCCCCGGCAAACCCTGCCAATTTTAAGGTCAGGATCTTAAACCTCTCTGCTAAGGTTCTTCCTGATCAGGAAATGGAAGACCTGCTGGGCCCAATGAGCCTGACCTGGGCAGATGGAACAGCCGTAAGCGATAAAACCAGTAATATCCTTCCCGGACAATACTCAGAATAT
The DNA here is from genome assembly GCF_001721645.1 of Pedobacter steynii. Lineage (NCBI taxonomy): Bacteria > Pseudomonadati > Bacteroidota > Sphingobacteriia > Sphingobacteriales > Sphingobacteriaceae > Pedobacter > Pedobacter steynii. The sequence goes on from NZ_CP017141.1 coordinate 3,431,629, forward strand.
ATTGAACTTCCTTACGGTACTGCCCAATTGAAGGTGCTGACGCAAAATGGCATTCAGGTTCCCGGCGGTGGACCAGATGTATTGGAGGCAAGCACCTCGACTATATTTGGTACCACACTGACTTATGCTCCGGTAAAAACCTATGCACCTGGTGGAATTTATACGATTGTAGTGGCAGCAAGGGAATTTGATATTCCCTACAGAAGTGGTAATCCCGGAGAAACAGTAAAAGGCTACCAGAATTCGTTCCGTATCATAAATGACATTTCCGAGCCTTTAAATCTGACTTATGGAAGGGTTCAGGCGGTAAATGCAGTTCCTGGTACTTCGGGAATGAAGGTGCTGATCAATGGGAAAGTGCTGGATGCCCCTATTAATTATACGGCGCATACCGCTTATCAAAGTCTGGTTGTTGGTGGTTATACTGTCGAAGCAGTAGATGTTTCAGGTGCCGTTCTGGCAACCAAAAACTTTCAGCTGGATGCGAACACAAATTTCTCTTTCTGGGTTCATCCCGATGCAAATGGCAAGACCACGATCAGCGCAGTTGCCAATGATTTGAGCGGGACATTTGTTAGGGAAGCTGGAGATGATGCCTCTTCTTCACGATTTACACAGGAATTTCCTTTCAGTATCCGCTTCCTGAACCTTTGCCCGGATGTTCCTTACCTCACGCTGACTACAGATAATGCGCAGGCATTTTCCAGCGTGTACGGATTTAATACCGTTGCAGTCAACAACCTGAGGCCAGGTATTGCACCTACGAATTCACCTTACATCAGACCTTATCAGGACGCCAGAGCGTACCAGATTATGGCTTTCCGTTCCTCGCCATCAGTGGTTCCGGGAACCTGGGCAAGTGATATTCCGGTGTTGACGGGCAGGAGCCTGATTGCCAGACCTGAACTGTATGTGAGGGGAGAATTGCCGAATCATGAGGCTGGTTTTTATACGATTGCTTTGGTAGGCAGGACCAAAGCTACAGCCAGCGAGAAAGCTAAAATGATCATTGTGAAACACAGTAAATAGAAGCGTTATGCCACAATTAAGATTACAAAATATATTGTTCTGTGCTGCGGTTCTGCTGCTTTTTGCCAGCGGATGCAGTAAAGTCGATTATGCGAAAATAGATGACCCCGCTTATTTAAGGGTTTTCAATAACCTGAATTATGTTGTCGGACTGGAGAATAAAGATGAAGAAGTCCCTTTCCTGACGATGTTGATTGATCCGGAAATGGATAAAGATGGAATACCGGTTAAGGCAGGCATTAAGGGCGATTTTCTCGATCAACGAGAACCTTATGCACCTCCGTATCCTTCCCATGTGGGCAGCAGTACTTCTTACAAAAATCCGGAGTATCCGGGAAAGGAAAATGTCCTTGTAGGTCCTGTGCTGAACGGTTTTGACCTGAGCAGCTGGGCACAGATCCCTTCCGGAAAACACCGGATTGTATTTATGTTCCGCCCGGTAAATAACGTGCCTTTCTTCAATCTGGAATCCCGCTTGAAGCAGAAAGTGCTGATTGATACCACCATTATGCTGGACTCAAAAGAGGTGTATACGCTCCATATCCTGCAGAAAAATTTCCTGACCAAGAAGAACGGAATCTACCTGAGAAAAGAAAATTTTCATAAGCTCCCTCTGTCGGATTCACTGGTTTACGTGAATTTCTATAACATGAGTGCGAAAGGGTTTCGGGAGTCTAATGACGACCTGAAAGAAGCGAATAGAAAATCAGGTTCATTGAGATATGGGATCAAGGACAACATGAACATTTTTCAATCGCTGTTCACCAGTGAGAAAACAATGTTGAGTCCGGTTTATTCCAGTACTTATAAATTCATGGGACAGCTGACAAGGAATTCTGAAGTCCTGGAAGTGAGTAAATACTATAGCTTTCCACTGTTCGCAGATCCTAACTCAGATGGGATATACACCAATATCTGGCAACGTTTTGACCTGATGGCGGTCGGTATGAATCCTGCAAATAATCCTTATGAACCATTTCTCATGAATACCGAAGGGAATTGGGCTCCGATCAACTGTATGCTGGATGGCAAATCGACACTGTTGGGAAATGACAATGCAGCGCAGTTGCCAAACATGATTGTAAACATCCATTCCGGAAAATATAATCCCCGCTCTTTTGCAACGGTAAATACGATAGAAATTGTAAACGGTGACGTTTACCTGACTACGATTCAGCGAAAATATGCCCCACCTATGTATTAACAATGCAGATCAGATTCTAAAAATATGCTAATGAACACTAGAAAATCAATAACACAGGCATTACTCCTGATCCCCGTATTCTTGCTGCTGGTTCTCCAGTCATGCAAGCACAATGATCTGGAAATTGAAAAGGAAAATGAAAATTTCAGGCTGGCGACAGATTTTATAAAGAACAATTATGACATGACCCTTTTTTACGCTGCTGTGGAAAAGGTCGGACTGGCAGATAAACTGAAAGAAAACGGACCCTTTACCTTATTGGTGCCCAATGATGCTGCCTTCCGGGAATTGGGCATTAACCGCCCCTCAGATTTTAGCAAAATGAACCAGGATAGTCTTAAAAGTCTTGTGGAAAGACACATTCTGAGCAGACGGCTATTGTTTAGCGATATGCCTCACAATGGTGTGGATGTACGTTATGCGACTTTGGCAGGGACAGAGGTGTATGCTTCCATGGCGGGATATGCTCCTGGAAATGCTGCTTTTGCAGCCAACGACCTTTATTTTGATGGCTCTCCAGTAACGCGCAAGGATGTAACCCTGGCGAATGGAACCCTGCACATGCTGAATAAAGTGATGAAATATACGCCTGCAATGACCATTCAGGCATGGTTGGCAGCCCGTCCGAAGTACAGCATTTTTGTAGCGGGTTTGAAGAAATTCGGATTCTGGGATCAGCTGGCCACAGCTGGGCCATTCACGGTATTTGCGCCAGACAATGAAGGCTTGGAAGCAAACGGGATTACTGAAGCTTCAATTGCTGAGATGGATGTACAGAAATATCATGGAACACGGTTATTTGGAAGTTATATCCTGCCCAAGACCCATTTCTTCCTTTCAGATTTTGAGGTGTTTAAAGTCAACAATGGCCAGGAGTTTCTGGCGAAAAAGATTGATAATGATACCTGGTTTTCATTTGTGTCTACAACGAAAGACTTTTTTACAAAAGTGGTTACAGGAGGTGTAAACCTGAGAACGGCACCTTCTTACCCCAATGTAATCTATGGAAGCGCAGGAGCGAGTGTTCCGGCCTTATCAGATCACCTGTTTGATAACGGAGTCTTGCATGAAGTAAAAGGAGTGTTGTTGCTGCCAGAACAAGCCTTAAAAAATTGATAAAATTAAAGACAAAACAGATGAAACCAATTCATATCCTTACTTTTTGCCTGCTGTTTCTTACACTGGCATCCTGTAGAAAAAAAGAGTTTATGCCCGAAGTAGAGGGGCTACCGGTTCCGCATCCGGAAATTACGGCCAGCCTGAAAGATGTCCTGAATACTTCTCCTTATACCATTTTCAAGGCCGCCTGGGAGCGGAGTAATATGGATAAGATCATGAAAGAAAAGGGAGATAAGGCGTATTATACGATGCTTGTGCCTACAAATGAGGCCTTTATTGCTGATGGACTAACCATGGAGAAAATCAATAGTACTGAGCCAGCTTTATTGGACAGCATTTTGCTTTACCATACGCTAACCGGAACTTTTAATCCTGAAGATGTAAAAGACAGAGTAGACAATTATCCGGGGAAATCCCTGTTGGAAAACCCCTATCTAAAGGTAAAAGCCCCCTTTTCGGGCTCAGCTTTAGCTGCTCCTTATTTTTACCTCCAATACCTGAAAGTAAGTGGTAATGAGCTTTTTGTAAATGGTAAAAAAGCCGGCTCTGCCGCTGCTGTTCTGGCAAAAAATGGCGTGCTTTTGCCGGTCAGCCGTGTTTTGCACAAACCAACAAAGACGATTTTACAGGTGCTCCAGGAGGATGGCCGCTTCGGAATGTACCTCGACCTGACTGCCCGTACAGACGCTTTATTTGCAGAACTGACTTACGGGAGTTTTCAACATGATTTTACAGCTGGTTTGAAGGTAAGCGAGATTGGAGATTATAACATTACTTTTCATTCCATTTTTGCCATCACTGATGATGCTTTCCGTAAGGCTGGCTACAATACGGTAGATGAAATGATGGAATTGAATAACCGGAATCCATTGCCTTATGTCGATTGGGATACCTATGCCGTAAAGGGCGGATTGGTAACCGATACTTTAGTTGGATATCACAGATGGGGAACCTTCTTTTCTCATGATGAACCAAACGTAGGCCGGGGTACTGCCAATGCCACTAATTTTTACTCCAATGATTTAAATAATACGGTCTTGGGGGATTATACGCTGGTTCTTGGAGGCTATCCAACACCCTTTCCTGCCTACAAAATGCCATTGGATTTCAATAACGAAGGTGGGGTCATTAAAGTAAAAGTAAAAGGATCAGATTACCCGGCAGCGAGTGTGATCGAGTCGGATATCAATACGATTATGGGGCCGGTTCATATCGTCGACCGATTGCTGCTGCCAAAGGGCTTCAAATTGTAATTCCCGCATATCACGAATGATTTAACATGAACGCAATGAATAACTTTAAATATATCCTGATGCCTGTACTCGCATTAAGTGTGAGTCTTTCTGCTTGCAAAAAAGAGGAAAAACAGTCGTCCGGAAAAGACAGCAACAAAATCAGCGCTGTAATTGCAGATAATTTTAACTTATCTGTATTCAGTACAGGACTTAATCGTAGCGGATTAAAAGCAAAGATGCAGGAAACAGGACCCTTTACGGTAATCGCTCCTTCGGATGATGCTTTTCTCAAGGCGGGCTTCGCAAATGCTGTGGCGATTCTTAGTGCAGAGCCTTCCCGGATTTCTGCAATTATGAACTATCATCTGTTAAACGGAACCTACGAATTGAATAAACTGCCCTTTCTGTTTAATCAGGAAATCCGTTCTGCAAACGGAGGAAAGCTATTTGTCACCCATTGGGTAAAAGGCCCGGATACAGTGCTTACTATTAACGGTTCCAGGGTCTTATCACAAAATATCCGTGCTACTAATGGATTGATTCAGGTGGTAGACCAGATGTTGGAACCCTATACACACGAACTGGTGACCGAGGCCATTGCTTCAGACAGGAGCCTGAGTTTGTTTTATCAGGCCATTCAACGGTCAGGTTTGATGACGGTACTCAATGGTAAAGGTTCTTTTACAGTATTCGCGCCTGAAAATGCAGCCATGGCTGCTTATGGGTTGTCCAGTCTGGCTGATATCAATGCCGCAGATCCTGCAACACTTGCTGCGTTAATGCGCTACCACATCATCACAGACCGTCGCTTTGTCTATGATTATATCCTGAGCACTAGTGCAAGTGGAAAAAGCGATCAGACGATGCTGGATGGGAATTCCATTCAGATTCAGCTCATTCCAAATGAGAATGTTCCGGGTGCTTTTACAGGAATTAGATTACAAGGAACGGGAAATACCGCATTTATTGCTGTAAAGAAACAGGATGTACTTACCGGAAACGGCGTGCTGCATACCATTACTGGTATGTTGAAGATCACCCAGTAATTAAAAATTAAGATTTCAGAGATGATTTTAAATAAGATACTCAAAAAAATAAGTGTATTCCTGATACTGATGCTACCCCTTGTGGCAACAGCTCAGGAAACCAGTGGTACCCTGAATGGAACGGTTTATGATGCCGGCGGACAAGTTTTGCCTGGCGCTTCGGTGATTGCTATTCATCAACCATCCGGTACTAAATATGCCACTTCTGCCGATGCCAAGGGGCGATATTATTTACCTAATCTTCGTATCGGCGGACCTTATTCCGTAGAAGCAGCGATGATCAGCATGAAAACGGACAAGAAAGAAGGCATTACCATTCGCCTGGGTGCCGCAATATTATTAAACTTTGCACTAACCGATCAGACGCAGCAACTGGGAGAAGTGGTGATTAAAGCTACCAAAAGAGGGCCTCAGGCCAGTACTTATGGAACAGGTAAAAATATCAGTGCCGATCAGGTGCGCAATATGCCGACGGTTTCCAGAAGCATTACCGACATTACCCGTCAGGTGCCACAGGCAAGTAAGGACAATAGTTTTGGCGGAACAAATTTCCGTTACAATAACGTCACGATCGATGGAGCTATCAATAACGATGCAATTGGCTTTAGTCCATCTTTAGGCGGACAGTCGGGAACTTCAGGTATGGCCGGAAGCTCTACCCGTACCAATCCGGTATCCCTCGATGCCATCGAAGACATGCAGGTCTATCTTGCTCCTTATGATGTGAAGATTGGAAACTTTACCGGCGGATCCGTAAATGCGGTGACCAGAAGCGGAACCAATACCCTCAGCGGATCTGCCTATGGTTTTGGCCGGAATGCCAGCTTAACCGGTAAGGATAGGGTAGGAACATTGGGTAAAATGAACAGTGATTTTTACGATTATCAGGCAGGTTTCCGTTTAGGTTTTCCCATCATTAAAAACAAGCTTTTCTTTTTTACCAATGAGGAATTTACCCGCAGGAGAGATCCTTTGCAACTGTTGGCCGGAAGAGCGGAAACGAGTCATATCCTAAGTGGGGAGGACGCAAAGGCGATCAGTGCCGCTAATTTCCTGGATGCAGGTACCGCAGGTGAATTTAATACCTATTCGAAATCTCGTAAGTTCTTCAACCGCCTGGATTGGAACATCAACGATAAACATCAATTGGCCATCAGGAACAATACCATCGTTTCTGAAGCCACGCATATGGACCGTGATCAACAGGATTTCCGGTTCAGCAGCATGGCCTTTCTACAGAAAAATAACCAAAGTTCTACCGTGGCTGAATTAAAAAGCAGGTTCAGTAATAACTTGTCAGGAAATTTACTGGCAGGTTATACGATGGTAAACGATTTCAGAGATCCATCGGCTGATCCAAGCCTGCCACAGGTGCAAATCGCCGGACGTACCCCAGGTACGACGATCTATTTAGGAACAGATCGTGAGGCCAGCATCTTTGATATGAAACAAAGAACACTGGAGCTGACCGCCAACCTGAACTGGAACCTTGGGAAACATACCTTCACCCTGGGTACCCATAACGAGTTTTATAACATCACCTATGGTTTTGTGAATGCATGGAATGGAAGGGTAGATTATTTAAGTATTGAGGATTACCTGAACAACAATCCATACCGCGTTCGTGGGGCTTATGACTACCAGAACAACAATAGAAATGACATCCTGGATCATCCGGGTGCAAAATTTAATGTCAACCTGTATAGTCTTTATTTCCAGGATGAGATCCGTGTTTCTGATAAGTTAAAAGTCATCCCCGGACTTAGGGCTGATATGGCGCACTTGCCGGAAATGCCGCAGCTGAGCGATAAAACGCGTACGGCTATGGATGATCCATTTTTCGGAAGTACCTATACATATACACCACTAAAAAGAATTACCAATAATTTCCTGAACAAAGTACAGCTCTCACCAAGAGTAGGATTCAGGTACGATTGGATGGGTGATCAGAGTCTGATCCTCAGAGGGGGAGCAGGTTTGTTCACCGGAAGGATTCCAATGGCATGGCTGGCTTATGCTTTTTACAATACCGGAGATAGTTATGGTGGTTTTGATCAGAAAGCAGATCAGAAACCTTTTGTCCCAGGTAGTAATCCATTAAAAGGAGGTCCAAATGGAATCGCAGATTTCATTCAGGAGAATGGTGCGGCGACCAATAACCGCAATAGCGGAAAAACTCAGATTGACCTGGTGGACAATGGGTTTGTAATGCCGCAAGTGTTAAGAACAAGTCTGGGGATTGATTATACTACGCCTACGCAATGGAAATTTGGCTTGGAGGCGATCTATACTAAAAACATTAAGGATGTGCTTTTTCAACAACTCAATGTGCAGGACAATCCTACTTATTATGGATATGATAAATCACGTCTACAACCGGTTTATAGCGGGACAGTAGATCAGCGCTTTTCTAATACTTACTTGTTAAGTAACACCAGTAAAGGATACCGTTACAGCCTTACCGGAAGTATCAGTAAAAATATTGCTGAGGTATTGCAGGCTTCGGTTGCTTATACCTACGGACAGTCTAAAGATTTGTCGAACGGTGTACGTAACTCTATGGAATCGAACTGGCAGTTGAACCAGTCGCTGGTACCTAATAATCCGGTATTGGCCAATAGTAATTTTGACATCAGACACCGTATTGTCAGCACCATCAGTTACAATAAAATATGGAACAAGGGTAAAACAAATGTTTCCTTGTTCTTCAGTGCACAATCGGGAAGTCCGTTTACTTATGGTATTGTAAATAATAGCATTCAGGGTTTGCCACAACAGGTGAGTCTGGCATACATCCCGAATAGAGAAGAAAGTATCCGCTATTTTCAGGACCGCAATACAGGCGGACAACTGGTTACTGCTCAGCAACAAGCCGAAGCATTTAATGCTTATGTGGATGGAGATGAATACCTGAGCAGCAGAAGAGGGCAGTTTACCGAAAGAAATAAAGGGCGTACGCCATGGAACCTGCAGGCCGATTTACACCTTTCCCATGATTTGTTTGTTTCAGGAGATAAGAAACAATTCATCACCCTGACTGCAGATGTGATGAATCTGACCAATCTGATCAGTAAAAGTTGGGGCATTCAATATTTCTCACCCAATACCTTTAACTCTACTTCCAGTGTGGGATTAACTCCGGTATTGTTTCCGCCACAACAAAATGCAGGTGGATATCCTTCTTTCCAGTTTAATGCGCCGGGTAAACCTTATAGCGTGGATTATTATGGTTCAAGAAGTCAGGTGCAATTTGGTTTAAGATATACTTTTTAAGCAATGAAGATGAATCTACATGTAAAGAATATGATGAAAAATGGATTGTTCGGTTTCGGCCTGGTCTTGCTGATGCTGGCTGCCTGTAAAAAGGACAAAACGGAAATGATTAAAGAGCCGTTAAAGCTGACGGACTATTATCCCAACAGTGGAAATCAAGGAACACTGGTGACCGTAGAGGGAACCGGTTTCAGTAATAATCCTTCGGATATTTCCGCTACATTCTCAGGTACACCTGCGGATGTGGTGAGCGCAACGGCTACGGCTGTGGTGCTGAGAGCACCGCAAAAAGGAAGTACGGGAGAGATCGTGATGAAAGTATCGGGAGAGACGCTGAATATTGGCCGTTATACTTATCAGGAATTAAGTGTGCAGCGGATTAGTCCCTCAAATGGTGCTGCCGGTGCACACATCCGGATTTCAGGTGCTGGTTTTAGCAGCTTAAAAGGTCCTGCTGAAGTGTTTATCAACGGGAAAGCGAGTGTTGTGGTGAGTGCCTCAGATACGCTTTTAGTGGTGGAGGTTCCTGAAGCAGTAGGTACCGGACCGGTGAAAGTGAAAGTAGATGGGAAGGAATCCATGGGGCAGACTTTTAAATACCAGGCGATTGCAGGCATTAGCCCATTAACCGGGGGGAAAGGTACCCAGGTGAGGATTACCGGAGAGGGATTTGAAGAACTTGCGGAGGGTAATTATGTAGACTTTAATGGTAAACCTGCATTGGTGAAAGAAGCTAGTGGAACATCGCTCTTGGTAGTTGCTCCCGCGGAAGTAGGTACGGGGCCATTGTCGATAACGATCAATAAACAAAAAGTTACCGGACCCGTCTTCACTGTCGTTCCTCCACCAGTGATCGAGACCGTTTCTCCCCTGAGCGGTCCCGGAGGTTCGGTGATGACCATTGTCGGAAATACTTTCAGTACAATTCTGGAAGAGAATAAAGTAAGCATTAACGGAAAAGTTATTCCGGTAACTACTGCTTCAGCAACAAAGCTGACTTTAACACTTCCCGGAAATACCGGAAACGGAAAAGTAGTGTTAAGTGTAAATGATCAGGTGGTGCAGGGACCGGAATTTAAAGATCAGTCGCTGGGAATTAATAAGCTGAGTCCTGAAAACGGCCTTGCCGGAACTCAGGTGACCATTACGGGAACAGGATTTAATGCCAATGCGGCTCAGAATACCGTGACTTTTAATGGATTGCCGGCAGCAATACTCAGTGCTACGGAAAGCACCATTGTGGTAAAGGCGCCTATCGGTTTAAGCACAGGCATTGTAAAAGTAATAAATAATGGCGCTGAAGCCATCTCGCCGGTTGTCTTTAGCAGAGCAGGAGTGCTGACCATAGCGGGAGGTCCTGGAAACACGGATCTGGATATTTCTGCTTTCCGGACTGGTAGTTTGGCAATAGACAGGCAGGGCAATATTTTTGTACTGGAAGTCGAGCGCAGCAGGATAAAGAAAATTAGCCCTGAGGGTGTGGTGACCTTGTTTGCGGGAAGCCCTACGGGACAACGTGGCAATAAGAACGGAAAGGGTGCCGAAGCTTTATTTAATTTTGCTGCAGATCCCGGGATGGACATTGACGCTAACGGCAACCTTTACATCAGCGATGGTGGTAACCTGAGCATTAGAAAAGTTAGTCCGCAGGGCGAGGTTAGCAATTTTGCAATAGGTTTTGGAAACATCAATAAACTGGCATTTGATGGTCGTGGTATATTGTATGTTCTCGGATCTTTTAACGGAGCATGGAGAATTAATCCTGAAGGATTGAGAAGCACAATTAACATCACTTCCATGTCTGATGTATGTCGTCCTGTAGTTGTCGACAATATTATCTATAAGTTGAACAATGAGAATTTTTATATTGATACTTATAATTTAACGACTAACCAGAACATGACTTCCGTTATTGGTGGAAATTATGGACATACGGACGGAATTGGCAGGGCTGCAGCTTTTGCCAGCATCAATGGCATGGCTGCTGATAACGATGGAAACATCATCATTGCGGATGCAGGCAATACCGCTATCCGAAAGCTGAACCCGAAAACGAAAGAAGTAACTACACTTGCCAAATTTACAAGAGGAGGGGCGGTAGATGGTAGCTTAAATGAGGCTAAAGCGGGTAGTATCGGTGATGTGATCGTAGATAAAGCTGGAAATATCTATTTTATAGACAGTAGTAATAATGCGGTGAGAAAAATTTTTCTTAAATAAATAATACGTTAAATTTTCCTTGTACCGGGCCTGGCGAAAGCCAGCCCGGTTTTTTTTGCAGATAGTGCTAATGATATCATAACGTATCGGAGACCGATACCTGATTGGAAATGGAGAAAAGAAGACTCCTGTCTTTGGGGCTAAGTGCTGAAAATAGCATTTAGTTTGTTAAACATTTTGATCCAGCTTTGGTAAGCTCCACTTTGTTTGGCTGCGGCTTCAGCGACTGTTTGGTGTACAGAAACTGTCGTTTGATTTCCAATAGGTTTAAAAGTAACAGTAGTCTGGATCTCTTCCGGCCAGTCTTCTGCTTTTCCTGCTTCTACGGAGCGCAGCGTTTGTCCTTGTTCATTTGTTAGGATCATGGAAAAAACTAATCTTTCTGGAGCAACAACTTCCTGATAAGTACCCATAATCCAGCATTCTCCGTGAATGGGGTCGTGAATACAGGAATGGAAACTCCCGCCTTCTTTTACAGTGATGGATTTAAATTCAATGGTACAACCATCAGGAGCGTACCAATGTTTCAATTGCTCAGGATCTGTCCATGCTTTGAACACCAATTCGGGAGAAGCGTTAAAAAGATGATTGATGAGCAGTTCTTTTTCTTTCTTATTTTGTTTCATGGTCTTTGGTTTTGATTTCATTTAAGTAATTATCCAGTTTTTCGAACTTGTTAATCCACTGTTTTCTGGATTGTTCTACCCAGTCGGATACTTCATTCAATTTGTCAAGCTGGGCTTCGCAATAGCGTTCCCTTCCTCTTTGTGTGATCACTACCAGCCCACATTCTGTAAGGATCTGTATGTGTTTGGAAATGGCCTGCCGGCTACTGTTAAAGGTCTCGGCGATGGCATTCAGGTTCATTGCTCCCTGAGCAATCTTTTCAATGATTTCTCTGCGGGTTGGATCTGCTATGGCCTGAAATACGTCTCTTCTTATTTTCATATGCAACTAAATGATTGCAAATATAAGTGCAATCATTTAGTTGCGCAAATTTTTATGAAAATAATTAAAAACCGGGATTGGTCCTGGTTGATAGTTATTGATCATTTTGCTGAAAGTGCTGTTGAAATGAAAAGTTTTTACCTTTTTTTTTGAAAATGAAAGGAATTCTATAATTAAGTCTGTTTTTAAAGGTTATTTCCCTTTCCTGCTTAAAAATGTGTGAAAATAACTTCTAAAAAAGCAATAAAAATGTGAAACTTTAATTGATGGTTTAGAATTGAGCGTGTATATTTACATTTGCGTAGTAATTATTAATAAACTTTCAATATAGTTGAGAGGGTTCCTTAATGTGTTACGCTTGATAACACAAATGAAATGTTGTTTGTTGACCACTGACAAATGAAGAAATTACATATAAAAGGCCGCAGGGAAAATTATCACGTCTATCAACTGACGGAAGGGGTGGATTTATTTAAAGTTGAGGTGAACGAATCCGTTTATGAGATCTTCAAATCCAGATCCGGAGAATGGAGGCTTTTATATCACTCTCCCAACTCCGGGGAAATACGGCTAAAGTCATTAGGGTCTCTGGTGGATGCTGAAATGTCAAAGACTGTCCGATAAATTTACTTTGGAAATCTTTAATTTATTGCAAATAGGTTGCAATCGTGTTTCGTATCTTTGTGAAAAAATGAAAAGAAAAGGGAGCATGAAGCGGATGAGTAAATTGCTGTTAATTTTTTCGGTATTGATGCTTACTGGGATCTGCTGTTTTGGGCAAGAGGGGCTGGACTGTGAAAAGATCCTGGATCGGGAGCCTTATTTTGTAAGACATAAATCCGGAGAAAAGGACCTGGCCTTAAAACGTGACATTGAGATTTTAAAACGTTGTGGCAATTTTGATCCGGTAGATAGTGCTTTCCTGAAAGGGGCGATGTTAGGGACGTTGATGTTACAGGAAGTGAGGGCTGGAAAACCGGCAACTTACCGGACTATTGTGAACTTTTTCCGTGATTTCAGAAAAACACCTGAGTATAAGGATTTTTCTTACGGGTTGTCTATGTACAGAAAGCTGGGAGGGAAAAAGGTGAATCTGAAAGATTGGGAAATGGATAAAGAATTGTTTGTTAGGATGGGCTTTACAGTCAATGATCTGGAGGATTTTAAAAATTTTATCGCTCAGCCTGATCACTCGGAGCTAACTTATATGCAGGCTTTCTCTCAGTATATGAGTGAGATAGAAGCGATGAGGGTTGATAAGTAAAGCAATATAAACTTATTTTTTTCTTTTACTAAGAATACTAGTAATATTGCGCTGTTATGGATGTGCAAGAATTTGTAGAAATTGATCAGCAGCATTTTAATAAAAGTATGGCGAATTGGGTAAGGGGGAACCGTCATATTATGCGTGCAATACCCGATTATAACCGGTTTATCGTCATGAATGGTCCGACTTTACGGATCAATTTAAATTATTTTTCCCTTCAGTATCAGTATAAATTTATCGATCATAATTTTGAGCATTATTGTGAGAAATTTATTGATCGGCTTAATGAACCTGTTTCTATTTATCTGCATAAGAATGGATTTGCAGGGTATGAGGTTACTTTCATTTTTCTTTTAAATGGGAAAAGCTACGAGAAGTTTATTACCTATAAAGTGTAACAAAAATAAAAGCCGTACTTTTGTGAAAAAATAAAAGCAATTGGGAACTCTACTGGACTTAGGTATAAAAGGATATAAGAATTACGGAACGCACTTGAAAGAGAAGTATAAGGGGCAGCGTGTATTCAAAGTAATTGTTGACGGTGGTTTCACTTGTCCTAATCGTGATGGCAGTAAAGGCTATGGCGGTTGTACCTATTGTAATGTAGATTCCTTCACTCCGGAACTTTCCCGGAAACTTCCTACAATCCGTGAACAGCTGGAGCAGGGGATGGAAAGAGGAAAAGGTTTTTATAAAGCGGATAAATTCATTGTTTATTTTCAACCAAACACCAATACTTATGCACCGGTTCATTATTTAAAGATGATGTATGATGAGGCACTTTCCATTAATACAGAAGATGTAGTCGGATTCTCTGTTGGCACACGTCCGGATTGTATTGATGCAGAAAAAGTGGCTTTACTGGAAAGTTATGCAGATCGTTTTGATGTGGATCTGGAAATGGGAATGGAATCTATCTACGATGAAACTTTGAACCAGATTAACCGTGGCTGTAGTCACGGTGAATTTGTTGAGGCAGTGAAATTACTGGAAAACTCGAAGCTGGACTTATGCGTCCACACTATTTTTGGTTTTCCATGGGAAACAGAAGAGATGATGCTGGGCTATATTCATGAGATCAATAGATTTCCCCAGATTAAATTTGTGAAATTCCACCACCTTCATATTGTAGAAGGGTCTATTATGGGGGTAAAATATAAAAAAGAACCTTTCAAATTATTCTCTTTAGAGGAGTATACCGATTTGCTTTGTAAGCTGATCCCTTTGCTACGACCTGATATTGTGATTCAGCGTTTGTTTGGTATCTCTGATTGGGACTTACTGATTGCGCCAAATTGGGGATTAAACAAATCTGCGATCCAGACTTATATTGATAAAGAGATTGAACGCAGGGGAGTGGTGCAAGGATCCGCTTATGTTCCGGTAGAAGGATAAATCCCAAATAAACTGTTTACTTTTTCTTTTCTATAGCTGAAGATCTTCCGGATCTTATCTGCTACAAAAATAGCGTTGGCCATCCGTCCAAATATGCCCATGGGTAAACCATAGGTCAGAATATCCGTCATTTCGACGCCGGCTTCAACCGCTTTGAAGTGATGCTGATGATGCCAGAACTGATATGGACCAAAACGTTGCTCATCAATAAAATATTCCTGTGGTACTACCTGGGTAATTTCTGTCATCCAGTTGAATCGAATACCGGGTATTGGAGATACTTTATAAGTAATAATCATTCCCGGATACATCGTTTTAAGTTGTGGGGCAGAAGTAATTTCGAAAGCCATATCGTCCGGCGTGATCTGTGCCAGATTCATCGGAGATGAGAAGAAATCCCATGCTTCAGAGAGAGAAATAGGGAGTTGCTGACTAAAATGTAATTGATATGATTTCATTGCTTATAAATATACGGGAATTTGAGGAATCAGTTTTTTTATCTACTTGTTTTCGTGTTTTCGTAATTTTTATCTCTTTTTTAGTTTTTAGTCTGTAATTTTTAGGATATCCTATATTATATCTGGTGTTTTGCTGTGATTTTATCATTTTGTTAGAAAAATTGGTCATTTTGTTTTGTGTTTTTTATTATTTTGATGATTTTATTGATGATTATGTATTCATTTTGTGATTTTATTTTGTAAAAACTTCATTATAAAAGGAATATTTTCTAGATTTATAAAAAATAACCGATGTAAATCAATTATAAACTAGTAAAATCTAATAATTATGGCCAAAATTTTATTAAAACAGGTGGGTCCTTTTGTAGTTTTATCAATAATTGCAATTTTAGCCCTTTTTACTCCCTTACTTCCGAACTTTGATGAGGGAAAATACAATGCATCCGACATTGCATTCATACTTGTTGCCACGGCACTTGTCTTTTTGATGACTCCGGGCCTTGCATTCTTCTATGGAGGTATGGTTCATCGTAAAAATGTAATCTCTACAATGATTAAAAGCGTAGTTGCTGCAGGAGTAATCAGCGTATTATGGGTAACTGTAAGTTTTAGCCTGGCCTTTGGGGAGAGTATTAATGGGCTGATCGGTAATCCTTTAACTTATATGTTCTTTCATGGGGTGAATTCCGGGCCTGCATGGAGCCTGGCGCCAACAATTCCTTTAACTTTATTTGCCTTATTTCAATTGATGTTTGCCATCATTACTCCAGGACTTGTGGTAGGAGCCGTTGCGGAACGTATCCGTTTCACTTCCTATATCTTATTTATCGTTTTGTTCGCCCTTTTCGTTTATTCTCCATTGGCACATTGGACCTGGCACCCTGATGGTATCCTGTTTAAAATGGGGGTGCTTGATTTTGCTGGTGGTACGGTTGTACATATTTCTGCCGGCATGGCTGCTTTGGCAGGTGCATTGGTATTGAAAAGAAGAAGAAGTCACCAGGAACACCAGGAGATTCCTCCTGCCAATATTCCGTATGTACTGATTGGTACAGGTTTGCTGTGGTTTGGTTGGTTCGGTTTTAATGCCGGTTCTGCTTTAGGTGCGAATAGCCTTGCCGTATCTGCTTTTGCGACAACTAATATTGCTGCTGGGGCAGCTGGTTTGTCCTGGATGTTTTTTGATGTAGCCAGAGGTAAAAAACCTTCAGTACTTGGTTTTTGTATAGGTGCGGTAGTAGGTCTGGTTGCAATTACTCCGGGGGCAGGTTTTGTGAGTATTCCTTCCAGCATCTTTATTGGGGTAGCTGCAGCAGTGATCTCTAATCTTGCAGTGGCATGGAAATCAAAAACAAGTCTGGATGATACTTTAGATGTATTCCCATGTCATGGGGTAGGTGGTATCGTAGGAATGTTGCTTACTGGTGTATTCGCCACTAAAACAGTGAATTCTGCAGGTGTCGATGGTTTGTTATATGGCAATCCGGCTTTCTTCTTTACCCAGTTGAAAGGAGTGTTAATCGTAATTGTATTCAGCTTTGTTGTTTCCTTTGTGATTTTCAAATTCATCAACCTGATTCAGCCAATTCGTGTGAGCTCTGAAGAGGAAGAAGAGGGATTAGATGCAAGTCAGCACAATGAAAAATATTTTCAGGGTACTTTGATTGTAGCTTCTACAGGAATGGAAATTGAACAAGAGCCAACCACTTAATATCCCTTTATAAATCCTGACCAGATTTATTCGAGCCCGCAACCTAAAATCAACCTAAACCGACCAAACTATGAAACTAAAATCAATACTCACTAGTTTATCTATATCTTTTGCCTCATTTTCCTATGCCCAGGAAGCTGCGCCTTTGCAAATCTCTGGTTCTGTGGATACCTATTATAAATATGATTTTGCTAAAGTGCCGAATATCGGAACCAGCTTTGCAAATGATCAGAATTCCATCTCTTTAGGGATGATTGATCTGGCCCTGAAAAAAACTACAGGAAAAGCTTCATTTGTGGGAGAATTGTCCTTTGGGCCACGAGGTCAGTATGGATCATTGTTAAATGGAGATGGAACGGACGACAATTCCTTTCATATTCAGAATTTGTATGCTTCTTATGCTTTTACCGATAAGTTTACGATGACCGCCGGATATATGGGTACGTTTATCGGTTATGAGGTGATTTCTCCAACAGGAAATTATAATTACTCCACTTCTTATTTGTTTACCAATGGACCATTTCAAAATGCAGGAATTAAGGGAGCTTATGCCTTTTCCAGTAAGGTGAGTTTAATGGTGGGCTTGTTTAATGACTGGAATGTATATAAAGACCTGAATGGGGTGTCTCATGTCGGTGCCCAGCTTACGGTGAGCCCTGTAGAGGGATGGACCGCTTATCTGAATGTGTTGTCGGGCAAATCGGCGGGTGCAGTGGGAACCGGAACAATTCTGGATCTGACAACTTCCTATCAGGTGACGGAAAAAGTGAAGCTGGGATTGAATGCCGCTGACTATTCGGTCACCAATGATGGTGGCGGTTACAGCGGAGCGGCTCTGTATGTGCAAAATGCTTTCACTACTGCCTTTTCTCTCGGCCTGAGGGGTGAATATTTCAATTGGAAAGGAGTTGCTGGGGAGTCAGATGAGCATGTTGCTGCGTTGACGCTTTCAGGAAATGTAAAGGCAGGAGGACTGACTTTTATCCCTGAGGTAAGGCTGGATAACGGCTCCTCTTCAGATATGTTTAAGAAAAAGAACCTAAATCCATCGAAAAATGCGTCTCAATTCGCATTGGCGGTGGTATATGCCTTTTAGTCTCTATTAAACTACCCTGGAAGGTTGTTCTGAACGTGTGTGCTATAAGAAAACGTTTTGAGCAACCTTCCTTAATTCATGCTATTATGATGAAAAGAATCTTTGTTTTTGCGCTATTGTGTGGTATGACTGCAGTCGGATTGGCTCAGGATAAAGCTTTGCCACTTGATGAACGGGGGAAGTTGATCTATTATGAGGTAGTGGAGAAGAAAGAAGTTGATCTGGCTACTTTGAAGGAGCGGGCCAGATTGTTTTTTGATAAGGCCAAAGAGCTGACAGTGGAGGTGCAGGAAGTGGATTCTCTATGGTACGCTAAAGGTAAATTGTTGATCAATAAAACGGCTTTTGTACTTAGCAGACCGTCTGGCGAGGTGTTATACCGTCTGTATGTAGATTTTAAGCCTGGTAAATACCGGTTTTGGTTGACCGATTTTAGTTTTATCCCTTATCAACGGGATCGTTATGGTAATTTTGTTCCTTCTACTACAATTGGAATTCCATTGGAGCGTAAGCAGGGAAAATTAAATGCAGGAGAATGGGAGAGTTATGTAAAAGCAACAGCCAGAGAGGCTAAACTTTTTGCAGAGCGTTTTAAGCAGTCGATGTCAGAGCAGCCAATAAATCCCCCTACAGCCAAAGCTGTTCCTGCAGTTGCTACAAAAAATCAAAAATGGTAACTAGTGTACCATTTTATCTGCACAGGTAGAACTGGCAAAAGCCTCTGGTTTTGCCTTAAAAATAAAGCCCATGCTTAAAATGTAACCCATAGCTTCGTTTAATGCTTTGTTAGACTTAAACATTGGGTTGGTGTTGATGTCAGCATGAACTTCCAGGTCTACATCGTACAGGTCCAGGAGGTCACATACCGAGTAAGCTGTCTCAATGGATTTCTGTACTTCTACCAACATTCTTTCTTTAATGCTCATCTTTTGAAGGGTCTTTTCCTGATGGATGTACATAAAGCCTCCATGATGTTCTCTTAATAAAACAATTACGGTGGCAAAATCAGTTAAAGCGCCCTTTACCTGAGAGTCTGTACCGATACAGACCTTGAGACGGAACCCTTTTTCGGTTTCCCTGATGATGGCTTGTTCTACTTCTTCTAAGATTGACGAGTGGATCACTTCGCCGCTAAATTTCTTCCAGGTCATACGTTATTGGTGTTATGGTGAACAACCCGTATTCAGGTTTCCTAAAAATAAGCTGATTAAATTAAAAACCGGTTAATTTTTTATTGTTTAATTGCTAACAAATCCTTAATTTTCAACAGCTTGAGTTTATTTATGCTACGGATTTAAGATGGGAGGCCCCTTTTTAGCTCAACAAAAAAATAAAACCCTTGCGGACTGCATTTGTTATACTAATGGCTTTTGAATTTTCGTTCAATTATTTAAGGACCAATTTATTAACCTAAAGATAAGCATTATGAAGAGTGAATTGATTAACGAATTTTATTTACTTCAGCAAAGCAGAGCTCCTTACGACTACCAGGAGCTGTTAGATGAGCAGGTATACATGCCGATCAAAAAGGCAAACCGCAAGATGACCACCTGGATTTCTAAACGTGGAAGTATGCTGATGAACCTGGATGCGAAATTAAATAGTTCTATGAAGCACTTGAGGAAGAAGTATTTGAAATTTTAAGCCTTATCTTTGTGCCATTATGGTAGAAAAGATACTGGAGAAATTAAAAATTACTTCTTTGAACGAGATGCAGCAGGCATCACTTGCGGCTGCCGGGAAGGGGAGTGACGTTGTTTTATTGGCACCCACAGGTTCCGGAAAGACATTAGGTTTTTTATTTCCTCTATTCAAAAACCTGGATGTAAATGTAAAAGGGGTTCAGGCCCTGATTCTTGTTCCTTCACGTGAGCTTGCTTTACAGATTGAACAGGTATTTAAACAAATGGGGACCGGATTTAAGGTAAACTGTTGTTATGGCGGACATCCGGTACGGACAGAAAGAAATAATTTTGAACAGCCACCAGCGGTGTTAATTGGCACTCCGGGGAGAATAGCTTATCATTTGCGCCATGAAAATTTTGACGAATCTCCGATTAGTACCCTGGTACTGGACGAGTTTGATAAAGCACTGGAATTTGGTTTCCAGGAAGATATGTCCTATATCATTTCCAAATTACTTTCTTTAAAACAAAGGATACTGACTTCTGCTACTGCAATGGAAGAGATTCCGGATTTTACAGGAGTAAAGAAAGCGGTGGAGATTGATTTTTTAAAAGATGTTAAAGTTGCACCTGATCTGAAGCTGAAAAAGGTCTTGACTTCAGCCGAAGATAAACTCGATACCTTATTTCAGTTGATTTGTAAAATAGGCAACAAAACCACATTAATCTTTTGTAATCATAGAGAAACGGTAGACCGGATCAGTGATTTGCTGATTGATAAAGATTTGGCGCATGATATTTTTCATGGTGGAATGGAGCAGGATGAGCGGGAACGCGCATTGTTGAAATTCAGAAATGGAAGTATCAGAATTCTGATTACAACAGACCTCGCTTCCCGTGGACTGGATATTCCTGAGGTAGAATACATCATTCACTATCAGTTGCCTTATACGGAGGATGCATTCTTACACCGTAATGGACGTACCGCCCGTATGAATGCAAAAGGAACGGCTTATCTGGTTATTGCAGATGATGAGAAATACCCTTTTTTAAAGGGGGATCTTGAAACTGAAAACCTGAAAGGAAATTATGCCTTACCTAAAGATAGCCAATGGCAGACCCTGTATATTGCTGCAGGCAAAAAAGATAAGGTCAACAAGATTGATATTGTAGGCTTGTTGCTGAAAAAAGGTGGGTTGCAGAAAGAAGATGTGGGACTGATCGAGGTTAAGGATCAGGCATCATATGTAGCTGTGAAGCGAAATATGGTGGGAAGAGTACTACACGCTTTAACCCATGAGAAAATCAAAAATAAAAAGGTGAAAATTGAAATCGCAATGTAATTGCTTTATCCGAAGCCGATCTAAATACCATACAAAAAGTTCAAAAAAATGAGCAATAACGATATTTTTAAGAAATTGCGTGTAGCGCTGGAGCTGACCAATGATGACATTATTAAAATTATGGAGCTGGTGAACTTCAAAATTACTAAAAGCGAACTTGGTTCGTTTTTCAGGAGTGATGACCATCCAAATTTTAAAGCTTGCGGAGATCAGATTTTAAGAAATTTTCTAAATGGCCTGGTGATTTATAAGCGAGGACCACGACCTCCAAAAACAGTAGATGAGCCAAAAGGTTAAGCTTTTTTTTAATTCCTAAAAACAGGTTAGAAAATAATTTATTTTCTAACCTGTTTTTTTTTGATGTAATTTTAAATGGCGCTTTTGAGCATTAATTTGAAGCTTTTTTGTGTAATTTGCTGATATTTAATGTAATATATTTATGTAAAAAATTTGTTGAAAATTTTATCTGATTTAGTTGAGTAGGTATAAATGAGTAATAAAATTCCCAGTTTTTTGTATATTGACATTATTATGAGGAAACTATTGCCTTAGAATGACGAAGGGGTGCTCCTTTCAAGGTGGAACGTGAATTGTAAAAGGCAAGAAGGCTTATCATAGATAACGCTGAATACCTTTATTTATTACATACCATATCTACCTAATATGAGTACACTTCTACCTCTCTCAGCAGATTCTGCTGCAATACGCTCGTTTTTATACTTTTTTAGAAAATTTTCCCGGATTGCCGGCGGATTGCTGCCTCATCAATGGAAGTTGTTGAGCTGTTTGCTGTTGTTCGGTGTTTTCGGAAATGAGGCTGCGGCACAATTTACGATAACGGAAAATTTTAAAGGAAGCTCTACCGGAAATGTGGTAATCGGAGGAGCTGCCAGATTAACCTCAGGAAATCCGGACCCTGTTGGAGCCGGTTGGCTGAGGCTGACCTCGGATGGTACCAGTCAGTCGGGATATGGATATGTAAATCAATCCTTTCCTTCTTCATTAGGAGTCCTTGTTGATTTTGAATATGTTTCCTGGAGAAGTACTAATGTGCCGGGAGCAGATGGTTTTTCTGTGTTCTTATTCGATGCAGCGACACCCACTTTTAGCATTGGGCAACCTGGAGGGTCTTTAGGATATGCAAACGGTAATCGTACCGGTACCATGTTGCCGGGACTTGCAGGAGGATATGTAGGATTAGGAATTGATGAATTTGGAAACTATTCTTCTACAGTGGATGGAAAGAATGGTGCAGCCAGTTATACCCCCACAGATAACTCGATTGCACTTAGGGGAGAAGCTCCTACTTATACTTATCTTACCGGAGTATCAACAGCCCCAACAAGTATAGATTATGATGTAATTACCTCAACACGCCCAACACCAACTCAGTTTTATAGACGGGTGCAGGTAGAAATTCTTCCTGCGGCAGCTCCGAATGTGGGGAAATATACCATTACGGTAAAATGGAAAACCAGTGTGAACGGAACGTTTTCGACCGTTTTTGGGCCTTATCTTTTAAATAAAGTACCTCCTCCAAATTTAAAACTCGGTTTTGCCGCCTCAACAGGTGGTTTTGTGAATTATCATGAGATCCGTAATGTGCTGATCACCACACCAGGTGGTGTTCGTACAGATAAAGCAGTGGATAAAAGTACTGCGCTGGTAAATGATCAGCTTACTTATACCGTTAACGCAGTTAATTCTACCGCAGTTGCTATTGGCGGACTTAAACTGGCGGATACGATCAGAAATAATAACAATGTTATTCTCCCTTCTTCGGATTTTACTATTGATAATATTACCTTCAACAATAACGGAAATGCAGCCAATACAGCGCCAGGTTATCCTAGCGGGGTAGCGGTTGCAGGAGGGACAAACCCGTTTAATGCAACATTAAACCTCGCGGCAAACAGTACCGGTACATTTATTATAAAGGGAACGATCAAGACTCAACCTGCGGGAGGAATTATTAAAAACTCTGTTGGAGTTGACCCTACGAATACGGGAATAACGGACACAGATTTAACAAATAACAATTATACCGTAACAACGAATGTATTTTCACCAAATGTAGATCTTGACATTGTTAAAGAGGTAAATAATTCATGCGTGGTTTCAGGTACGGATAATACGTATTCATTAATTGTATCTAATAAGGGGCTTACGGCCACAGGCTCAACATTAGTCACAGTGGTTGATCAATTACCTCCGGGATTTACCTTTAATGCCACTGGTAGCAGCAATCCGGGATGGGGCAGATTGGTTACCGGGCTGGTTAGCACCGGGCAGATTATTACTTATACCAGGACCAGTTCATTGGGGTCTGGCCTTGTTTATCCAACCATTATTCTAGCGACAACTCCTCCTGCCAGTCCGGCTGCAACAAGTTGGGTCAATACTGCTACTGTCACATTTGGTTTGGCAGAAAGTAACCTTAGCAATAATCAAAGTTCTGCAACCATTTATGCTAAGCCGGTAGCGCCTACAGCGACAAACGTCACTTACTGTCAGGGAGCTATTGCAACAGCATTAACTGCCACGGGCACTAATCTGAAATGGTATACTTCGGCTGTAGGAGGAAGTGGAAGCTCAACCGCACCGATACCTGTTACGACTACTGCAGGTGTGACCACCTACTATGTAAGTCAGAGTAACGGAACCTGCGAAAGTGCGTTGACTCCAATTACGGTAACGATACAAGCTGCTATTGCAGGAAATAGCATTGCCGCTAACCAAACGATCTGTACCAATACAAATGCAGCCAGTTTAACGGGAAGTTTACCCACTGGAGGCTCGGGAACATACGCTTACTTGTGGGAACAAAGCACAAATGGAGGAACCACATGGACAACTGCGACAGGAACCAGTAATGGACAAAATTATAATCCAGGAACCTTAACTGCGACAACACAATACCGTCGTACGGTATCGAGTGGATCCTGTTCAAATACAAGTGCTGTAATAACTGTTACCGTACAAGCGACGATTACCGGCAATACCATTACAGCGCCTTCACTAGTGTCGATATGTGTAACCGGAGATCCGGGACTAATCACTGGCTCAGCGCCTTCAGGTGGAAGTGGCTCTGCGACTTATCAATGGCAAATCAGTACTGACGGGACTACATTTAGCAATATCTCACTGGCAACAGGTATCAATTACGATCCTCCCGGACCAGTGACCGTAGATACCTGGTATCGTCGTCTGGCGCAATCGGGAGCTTGTACCGTACCTAGTATTAGTAACCTGGTTAAGTTTACTGTATTTCCTGCTTTAACTGCCGGATCAATAGGGGCAAACCAGGTTTTTTGTCAGACCGGAACACCTGCCGTGTTGAATGAATTAAGTCCTGCAACTGGTGGTGATGCTATTTATGCCTATCAGTGGGAAAGCAGCACCACAAGTACGAGCACTGGATTCAGCCCTATTAGTGGAGCAACACAAAAAACATATACAGCTTCAGCTGCCATCAACCAGACCACCTATTATAGAAGGATAGTCAGTTCAGTTGGTTCCAGCTGCGGACCGCAAATCAGCAATGTAGTTACTGTAACAGTAAACCCTGTTATTACCGGCAATACCTTAACTCTTGCCGGAACTTCAGCATTCTGTCTGAGCGGAGATCCCGGAAATATTACCGGTGCAACTCTTTCAGGTGGAAGTGGTGTTTACAGCTACTCATGGGAACAGAGTATTGATGGAGGGGCAAACTGGACTCCATTAGCCACGATAACCGCAAATCTTGATCCTACTGTAATCACGACGACTACACAATACCGTAGAATCGTAAATTCAGGAACCTGTAGCTCAACAAGCGCTCCGGTCACCGTGACTATTTATACGGCACCAACAGTAGCTGTAGCCGGGCCGGATCAATCGCAATGTAATACGACAGCCTTCACTATGGCTGCCAATGTACCAACATCAGGTACTGGAGTCTGGGCAGTGGTTTCAGGATCTGCAGTGATTACGAATACTGCTTTGGCAAATACAGGAGTGACTCTTGCTGCCGGCCAGACTGCTACTTTATCCTGGACCATCAGTAATGGAAATTGTGCAGTGAGTACCGATCAGGTTACCATTACCAATTTTGCTTCTCCTACCACTGCAAATGCAGGAACCAACAGCACTCAATATAATTCCGGAACATTTACATTGAATGGTAATTTACCGGTTGCGGGAACGGGTGTGTGGTCGGTGAAACCTGGAAGTACGGCTACAATTACTGATCCGGCTAACAGAAATACTACCGTTACTATTGCTCCAAATACATCCGCTACACTGATCTGGACCATCTCCAATGGTTTATGTGCAGCCTCCTCTGCAGAAGTAACAGTAACTTATACCAGATCGGCAGACCTGAAAGTTGTCAAATCTATTGTTACTCCCGGGCCTTTCACCGCTGGTCAGCCAATCGTTTATCGTATTATCGCAAGTAATGATGGGCCAAGTGATGCCCAGGGCATACAAATCATTGATGCCGTGCCGGCTGAAATGGTGGTTTCCACCATCAACGCAAATACCGCCGGTACTGCTGCAATTATCCAAAATGCCTCCGCAGGGAACAGTATTAATGTAACTGCTGATATTAACGCAGGTACAGGGAATACGGTGACTATTGACGTAAACGGAACAATTGCTGCAAACTATTCAGGAAACCTGACGAATACGGTTACCGTGACCTCTCCTAATGTTCCTGACCCTGATGGCGCTACTTCTACAGTAACCAATCCGGTGGATCGGAAACCTGTATTAGTGATCGACAAACAAGGGCCTTCCAATGTAATTGCAGGAGATGCAATTGCTTATAAAATTACGATAAAGAATACCAGTACAAGTGATGCGATTGGAACAGCCATTGCGGATGCTATTCCATCTCAGATTATTAATACGACCTGGTCAGTGAGCAAGACCGGAACGGCGACTTTTACCGGTCCTGCCTCAAACACAGGAAATAACATCAGTTTTAATGGTACGATTCCAGCTGGTACTGCGAATACCATTGTCATTGATGTAACCGGTACCGTATCACCTGCTGCAACCGGAAGCTTTAATAATACTGCAACTGCAACGCCGGCAGAATCGGTTCCTCCGGTTAATTCAAATACCGTAACTACAAACATTTCCAGCAAATCGGGATTGGTGATGTTGAAAAATGGTCCGTCAACCGCTCAGGCAGGAACTTCGATTTCCTATACTTTAAAAATCACGAATAACGGACTGAGTGATGCCATCAATGCCTTGATTACAGATGCGGTTCCAGCAGAAATAAAAACAGTAAGCTGGACTTCTTCTGTGCAGGGATCAGCTACGCTGATTGGTTCAGGCAGCGGAACAGGAAACTCAGTTATTGTGAATGGTAATATTCCAACCGGTACAGCAAACGCCATTCTGGTAACCATCAATGGAACCGTTGATCCCTCATTTAGTGGTAACATCAGCAATACCGGAACCGCAGATCCTTCGGAAACAGGTAGTCCTTCGTCGAATTCTACGGTAACTACACAGGTAAACCGCACTCCGGTACTTACCATTACCAAAGTGGGGCCTGCTACATTAACCGCCGGACAAAACATCAGTTATACGATAGAGGTGACGAATTTAAGTGTTGCCGATGCAAAAGCATTAGCGATTACCGATGCAGTACCAGCAGAAATCAGTAATGTAAACTGGACCACCGGTACAACTGGTTCAGCCAGCCTGATTGGTGCGGGCACGGGAACAGGAAATAACATTAGCATTACCGGAAACCTGAGTGCTGGTGCTGGAAATAAAATCACGATAACGGTAACAGGAACGGTAGCGGCTTCATTTAATGGCTCCTTGTCTAATACCGCCACAGCAACCCCTGCAGAACCAGGAACAGCACCTAAGTCCGCTACCAGCACCACGCAGGTAGATAGAAAGCCGACCTTAAGTATTGTGAAAACCGGACCTGCAACTGTTATTTCTGGCGATCAGATTACCTACACGGTGACTATTGCCAATACCGGTACTTCAAATGCAGAAAATGTTGCCATTACAGACGTGGTTCCTGCCAGCATAAAAAATGTAAGCTGGAGCTCAACTGTTTCAGGGGCAGCATTGGTTAATGCCGGGGCAATAGGATCGGGTAATAACCTAATCGTTTCAGCTGATATTCCTGCAGGCACGGCAAATAAAGTTACACTAACCATCAGAGGAACGGTTGATGCCGCTTTTGATGGGAATATTGTCAATATAGCAACTGCTACGCCATCAGAAAGCGGAACTATTGCGGTGACTTCTTCAACAACGGCTGCGGCAAGCCGTAAACCAGATCTGAGCATTAGTAAGACAGGACCGGCAACATTGGTTTCTGGACAGAATATCAGTTATACGATTACCGTAAATAACTTCAGTAGTTCTGATGCGAAAGCCTTAGTCGTTGCAGATCAGGTACCGGCATCCATTACTAATGTAACCTGGTCAGCAGCAACATCAGGTGCTGCGGTGATTAATGGCACCGCCAACGGTACAGGAAATGGAATCAATATCAATGCAGACCTTGCGGCGGGTAGTGGTAATGTCATCACCATTACTGTAAACGGAACAGTATCTGCTGCGTTTAGCGGTAGCATTACCAATACCGTAACCGCAACACCTGCCGAGCCCGGAACTCAGGTTAAAACGGCAAGCAGCACTGCGATAATAAATAAAATACCAACATTAAGCATTCAAAAAACAGGGCCTGCAACAATTTCCGCAGGTCAACAGATTAACTATACCTTAACAATTAGCAATACCGGAACAGCAAATGCTGATAATGCGAGTATTACAGATGTTATTCCGGCAGGGATTTCAAATATAAGCTGGCAGGCCGTTGCCGATCCGGCCGGAACTGCAACAATTGTAGGAACCTCGTCAGGTACTGGTAATAACATCAGTGTGAATGCCAATATTCCGGCAGGTGCCGCTAACATGGTGAAAGTGAATATTCAGGGAACAGTAAATTCTTCGGCAACAGGCACTATTTCCAATACGGGTACGGTGACACCTGCTGAAGCAGGTACGATACCTAAAAGTTCTACAGTGACCACTACTTTACAATCGACCCCAGGTATCACGTTGTCTAAATCCGGGCCTTCAGAAATAGCTGCAGGACAGACTATCACCTATACTTTGATTGCAGGAAACAGTGGGCCTTCTGATGCGACAAATTTAAGCATCAGGGATCTTGTACCTGCTCCATTAACCAATGTGAGCTGGACTGCAGTTTCAGAAGGCACGGCCGCGGTGACTTCAGGAGGAACAGGAACAAACAATAGTAATGTTCTTGTTCAGGGTAATATTGCTGCAGGTACAGGAAACCGTATTGTCATTACGATCAGTGGTCAGGTTCCTTCATCTACCACGGCGACATCATTCGCCAATAGCGCAACAGCAACACCGTCTGAGCCAGGTGTACCTCCGGTAAATTCTAATACCATTACCACAATTATTATCAAAAAGGTGACCATCTCGG
Source organism: Pedobacter steynii (assembly GCF_001721645.1). Classification (NCBI taxonomy): domain Bacteria; kingdom Pseudomonadati; phylum Bacteroidota; class Sphingobacteriia; order Sphingobacteriales; family Sphingobacteriaceae; genus Pedobacter; species Pedobacter steynii. The sequence continues at coordinate 3,460,084 of NZ_CP017141.1, forward strand.
CTGTTAAGTCAGCAACAGCATCACTTTTCGCAGGAGAGAACATTACTTATACATTAGAAGTAAAAAATAGCGGACCAAGTGATGCGCTAAATCTGTTAGTCTCTGATCAGCTTCCTGCAGGTATCAGCAATATCAGCTGGACAAGCAGCGCCTCTGGTTCAGCCAGTGTGCTTTCTGGGGGAACTGGAACGGGTAGCGACTTAAGTTTAAGAGCAAATATCCCTGCAGGTAATGCCAATGTGATCCTGATTACGGTAACGGGCAAAGTAGATCCTGCTTTTGGCGGAACGCAATTGGTGAATACTTTTAGTGTAACTCCTTCGGAATCCGGAAATCCACCAGTATCTTCTAACACGACTACTACGTTAATCAGTAAAAAAGCAGATATTCAGATTCAGAAAACAGGCCCTGCAACATTGATTGCTGGTCGTCCGATAGCTTATACCATAACCGTAAATAATGCGGGACCATCGGATGCAGGCAATGTGAACATCTTGGATATAGTTCCTGTAGGAGTAACCGGCGTTAACTGGACTGCCACTGCTCAGAACGGGGCCGTCATCAATGGCACAGCCACAGGAGCGACTAATAATATTAATGTTTTAGCAACCATCCCTTCCGGATCTGGTACGGTGATGATCAATGTAACAGGAATTATTGCTTCGGACTTTACAGGAACATCATTAATTAATACGGCTACTGCTACACCGGAGGCAGGTATCACAGACCCTACACCCGCAACAAGTACCGTAACTACGGCCATTACCCGAGTTGCCAACGTGAGGATCATCAAATCTGGTCCTGCTAATATCATTGCAGGTGCTCCGATTACTTATAACCTTCGAATCGTGAATGATGGTCCAAGCGATGCACCAGGAGTTGTCATAAATGATCAGATTCCTGCAGGTATCATTACTGCAAGCTGGACCGCAACCGGCATTAACGGGGCAACAGTAAGCAGCACAAATGGAAATGGAAATGTGAATTTTACTGCTGACCTACCTGTTGGTACGGCTGAAGTAAATGTCGTGATTACCGCAAGAGTTAATCCTTCTGTACCACAAAATACAAACATTATCAATACTGCTACGGCCAACTTCCCTCCCGGAAGTCCCGTTACAGATTCGGACCCGACTTCCAATACCAGTTCTGTGCCAACCAGAGTAGGCGTGCAGACGGATATCCTGGTTTCGAAAAGCGGACCGGCTACAATTGATATCGGAGATAGAATAGATTATACCATAGAAGTTAAAAATGGAGGAATCAGTAACATTACTAACGCTGCGATTACAGATATTATTCCGAATTCAGTAGCCGTAACCAGCTGGACGATAACTCCGTCAAATGGGGCAACAATTGAAGGTGGTATAACTCCAATCACCGGGACCGGTAATTCTATTGTGACTTATGGGGATATCCCGGCGGGCCCTAACAGCCTTATTCTCATCAGAATTCAGGGAACGGTAAAAACAACTGCTGATGCATCATTTACAAATGAGGTGGTGGTGACTGCAAACGGAGAAGAAAGAAGTGCCGTGGTAACTGCGGTAAATCAATCAACAGATATTTATATAGAGAAAAGTGGTCCGCAGACTATTACAGCAGGATCAGCAATTACATATCAGCTGAAAGTCGGTAATGATGGACCGATAGATATTAACGGGTTGTCTATTGCCGATAATATCCCTGCTGACATCAAGAATGTAAGCTGGACAAGTACCGTCGTCGGTACAGCAACAATTACCGGATCAACGGCAGGAACAGGTAATGCCATCGCAACTACTGCAGACATCGCTGCTGGTACTGGTAATTACATTCTTATCGATGTTCAGGGGACAGTCGATGCGGCAACTGCAGGTAAAAACATCGCCAATACTGCTAATGTAACGCTACCTGCCGGGAAAAGCGATTTCAATATGGCAAATAACAGCAGTTCGGTACAAACAGCGATCATCTCTAAATCAGGTCTTTCAGTTCGTAAGATGGGACCTGCTGATGCGGTATCGGGAGCTGAAATTACGTACACCATAATTGTGTCAAATGCAGGCCCAAGTAATGCAGTACAAACGGTTATTACTGACGCGGTTCCTGCAAACATTAGTAACGTGACCTGGACATCCGCACAAAGCGGAACAGCAAATATTACCGCTGGTGGAACAGGTACTAACAGTCTCGTTAGGCTTACAGCTGATATCCCTGCAGGCTCAGGAAATGAGGTAACGATTACCATCAAAGGAAAAATTGACCCTTCATTTACCGGTTCTCTGGTAAATAATGCGGTAGCTACACCTGCAGAAGCCGGCAATCCGCCGGTAACCTCGGAGAATGTAACCACTACGGTAACCAATAAATCTGGATTCAGTATAGTGAAATCAGGACCATCGACAGTCGATGCCGGAGGAACGGTACAATATACTGTTGAAGTAACCAATGCCGGACCAAGTAATGCACTTGCTGCTGTCATCACTGATGCTGTTCCTGCAGGGCTAACTAATGTCCGCTGGTCAACAGCAGTGACCCCGGGCGCAATAGTTACCGCAAATGGAACGGGCACAGGCAATGCAGTTTCAGTAACTGCAGATCTTCTTGCAGGTTCAGGAAAAGTGGTATTGACTATTACTGGAGATGTTGCAGCAAACAGCCCGGTAGGCAGCATACAGAATTCTGCCCTTGTAGCCCCCTCTGAATCAGGTAATCCGCCAGTTACCTCTAATCAGGTAACGACTGCAATTGTTAAAAATGTAAGCCTGAGCTTAACAAAATCTGCTCCTGCGACATTAAATGCGGGAGAGGAGATTACTTATACATTGGCAATTAGCAATGCAGGCCCGTCGAATGCTACAGCTGCAAGGCTGATCGATGCGGTGCCTTCAGCGATCAAAGTTGTTTCATGGACGAGTACCGCAACTGGTGGGGCAGTGATCAGTAATGGTGCTACCGGCGCCGGAAATAATGTAGACCTAACGGCAGATGTTCCGGTCAACGGAACCATTCTTGTCAATGTTAAAGGAACGGTTGATCCATTGTTTGCAGGAACACTAACCAATACAGCTGTTTTAACCCCGTCTGAGGCTGGAGAACTTCCAATTGATGCGGAGGCGGTAACTATAGTTAAAAAACTAACCAATTTACTGATCAGCAAAAGCGGGCCTTCAACTGCCATTGCCGGTCAGGTGATCACTTATCAGATCAAAGTATCTAATAGCGGACCTAGTACCGCTTTGAATGCATCGGTAACCGATGCGATTCCGGCAGAACTGGAAGAGGTAAGCTGGACTACGGTTCTTACCGGCGGTTCAGTGATTGTGGAAGGTGCTACGGGAACGGGCAATAACTTAAATGTAAAAGCAAATATCCCGGTAGGGCAGCAACATGAAATTACCATTAATGTAACAGGTAAAGTATCTGCTTCTTTTGGAGGAACGATCAGCAATATTGCTACAGTCACTCCTGGTGACTCAGGTAATCCACCGGTGGTAACTCCACCTGTTGAAACGGTAGTTGTTCAGCGTCCGGTGATTGTATTGAGTAAAACCGGTCCGGCTACAGGAGTAGCAGGAGGGGAAATTACCTATATCATTGAAGCGGGCAATACTGGTTTGAGTAATGCCACTAATCTTGTGATTACAGATGCAGTACCGGCAGACATTAAAAATGTAAGCTGGTCTGCTGTGGTTGCAGGAAACAGTGTGATAAATGGGGTAAATCAGGGAACCGGTAATGCCATTAGTCTCAACGGTAATATTCCAACTGGCTCCGGCAACAAAATTACAATTACTGTTAAAGGAACAATAGATCCTGCTTTTGCCGGAACGTTAAGTAATACCGCTACGGCGACACCTGCGGAGCCTGGAAACCCAGTGGTGAATACACCTGCTGTAGAAACAGAAGTAAGCCAGTCGCCCGTTATTGTCGTGAACAAAACCGGGCCTGCAACGGCTACCGCCGGAGGTGCCATCAGCTATGTAATTGAGGTTAGCAATACCGGTTTGAGTAACGCTAAAAATCTGGCCGTTACAGATAACCTTGATCCTGCAATTACCGGGGTAAGCTGGACTGCTACTGCTTCCGGAAACAGTACCATCAATGGTCCTGCAACGGGAGTAGGAAATGTAGGGTTAAACGCAAATATTCCTGCTGGTTCTGGTAACAAAATCAGCATCACTATTAACGGAACAATAAATCCTGCTTTTGGAGGTAAAGTGACCAATACGGCCACAGCTACACCACAAGAACCTGGAAATCCCCCAGTGATTAGTCCTCCTGTGGAGACTAATATAGAACAGAAACCAGTAGTCGTGGTTACTAAAACAGGACAGCCGACTGCTACTGCAGGAGCTGAAATAACTTATACTATTGAAGTTGTAAACACGGGTTTAAGTAATGCTGCTGCTACCGCGATAGTGGATGATGTTCCGGCGGAACTGATCAATGTAAGCTGGACCGCTGTTCAATCCGGTGCTGCAACCATTATCAGTGGCGCATCAGGAACGGGAAATCAGGTGCGTGTGAGCGGAGATTTACCCGCCGGAAGTGCCGGTAATAAGATCACCATTACCATAAAGGGAACGGTTAATCCTGGTTTCTCCGGAAAAATCAATAACGTTGCTACGGCTTCAGTGCCAGGTACCAATGTTCCTAATGTAGTTACTCCTCCTGTAGAAACAGAGGTGGATGCAAAACCAGGAATTGTACTGACAAAGGACGGACCTTCTGCAGCGATAGCCGGTTCTCAGATTACCTATACGATTACCGCAGGCAACACCGGATTAAGTAATGCAACCAACCTTGCGATTACAGACGGAGTGCCGTCGTTATTGAGTAATGTAAGCTGGACTTCTCAGGCAACCGGAACTGCAACAGTGACTTCCGGGGCAAGTGGGACGGGGAATGTGATGGCCTTAAATGGAGACATTCCTGCAGGCGCAGGCAATACGATTGTCATTACCGTTAAAGGAACAATTGATCCTTCATTTAATGGTAATTTAACCAATAAAGCAATTGCAACACCATCAGAACCAGGTGCGGTTCCGGTGGAAGCAAATAGTACAGCAGTTGTGAGTAAAACTCCCGTGCTGGCAATTGCTAAAAATGGTCCTGCAAGCATTTCTGCGGGTCAGGAGATTACTTATACACTAAATATCACCAATACAGGAACAGCGAATGCTGATAATGCCTCTGTGACGGATCAGATTCCAGTGAATATCAGTAATGTAAGCTGGAATGCCGTGGCTCAGGGAGCAGCAACTGTTTTGAGTGGTGCCAGCGGCAATAGTAATAACCTTTCTGTGAATGTGAATGTACCTGCCGGTGCAGCCAATTCCATTCTAATTACTGTGAAAGGAACAGTTAGCCCTTCTGCAACAGCAGATCTGGTGAACAAGGCTACGGTAACTCCTTCAGAACAAAATACTACACCTGCAAGCTCTACCGTAACAACGACCTTAAAAGCAGTGCCTTCAGTAAGTCTGGTTAAAAGCGGCCCTTCGCAGATTTCTGCAGGACAAATAGTAACCTACACACTGATTGCCGGTAACAACGGCCCTTCAGATGCACGCAATCTTGCGATTGCAGATGATGTGCCTGCCTTGTTAACAAATGTGACCTGGTCTGTTACTACTGAGGGAGATGTGAACGTCATCAGTGGTGCTAACGGAACAGGAAACAGTGTCCGGATTAATGCGGATATCAATGCAGGTACAGCCAATCGTATATTGATTACCATTACCGGAAAAGTTCCCGGATCAGCTCCTGCGGGAGTACTGACTAATACGGCCAAAGCAACTCCTTCAGAACCTGGTATTCCCGAAGTTCCTTCAAATACCATTACGACTACAGTAGATCATAAATTGAACATCAGGGCAGTGAAGTCTGCCGTTACTTCAATTGCTGCGGGTGAAGTGATTACTTATAATTTGCAGGTGTTTAATGATGGGCCTGCTGATGCCGCTAATCTGGCCATTAACGATGCAATTCCTGCGGGTATTACCGGAGTAAGCTGGACCACCAGCTCATCTGGTGCTGCGAGTATTGTAGCTAATGGAACGGGAACGGGTACTACGGTGAACCCATTAGTGAATATTCCTGCTGGTGCAGGGAATTCGATTACCGTATTGGTAACCGGAACCGTTGATCCTGCCTACATCGGAACAACATTGAAAAATAGCTTTACTGCCAACCCGTCTGAACCGGGTAACCCTCCGGTGCCTTCCGAAGAGGTAACTACAAACGTAGTGAAAACGGCAGATATCCGTATTCAGAAAACAGGTCCGTCAATGGTTGTTGTAGGTTCTGCGATTAGTTATACGATAAACGTAATTAATGCGGGGCCAAGTAACGCCGGGATTGTAAATATTGTAGATAACCTCCCAGCCGGTCTTAGTAACGTTAGCTGGACGGCAACGGGCCAGAATGGAGCAACCATTACCGGCGCCGCTACCGGAACGGGTAATATCAATTTAAATGCGGCTATCCCATCCGGAAATGCAGCAATACAGATCATTGTGAATGGAACAGTAGATCCGTCTTTTGCAGGTAATGAGTTGATTAATACAGCTACAGCCACACCAGGCGGAGGAGTAACTGACCCGACGCCTGCAACGAGTACGGTAACTACTACACTTAGCAGAATTGCTAATGTTAGAATTACTAAGTCAGGGCCTGCCAATATTGCGGTAGGAGAAATGATGACTTATAATTTGCGCATCGTCAACGATGGACCTAGTAATGCAACAGGGGTACTGATCAAAGATCTAATCCCTGCAAATCTGGAAGCAGGTGCAATATGGACCGCAACAGTAACAGGCGGTGCAACCACAAGTGTGGCAGGTGGAACTGGAGATATTGATATTACCGGTGATATTCCGGCAGGATCCGGAGTGATTAGTATTGATATCAACGCCAAAGTAAAGGCAGATAATGTTGACAAAACAACTTTTGCCAATACTGCGACTGCTTTCTTCCCTCCTGGAAGTCCTATAGTGGATCCGGAACCGGCTTCAAATACCAGCACCGTTCAAACGGTAATCAACAATGATCCGGTACTTAAAGTGTCGAAAAGCGGTCCTGCAACGGTAAATATTGGTGATCCGATCAATTATACGATCGTTATCCGAAACGGAGGTGCCGGTAATATTACAAACGCTGATATCTCCGATCCGGTACCTGCTGATGTTAAAGTGACAAGCTGGACGGTTACCCAGGGAGGTGGAGCAACGATTACAGGAGCAACAGGTGGATCAACCAATTCGATTGTTACTAAAGCGGATATACCTGCAGACGGTAACCCGTTAACTGCAATTACAATCAATGTTTCTGGTATTGTGGAAACGACTGCTAATGCGATATTTACCAATACCGTTACAGTAACTGCAAATGGCGAAAGAACAAGTTCGGTAGTGACTGCTGTAAATCAATCTACTGATATTAAAGTAGAAAAAACAGGACCTCAGTCAGTTACTTCAGGATCTGCGATTGCATACACGATTAAAGTTAGCAATCAGGGGCCTAGAGAGGTGACCGGATTGACCATAACGGATAATGTACCTGCGGTAGTGGGGCAGATCAACTGGACCGCTCAGGCATTTGGAACAGCAAGCCTGACAGGTGCGGCCAGCGGAACTTTAAATGCGATCCAAACTACTGCAGATGTTCCTGTAGGTGCAGGCAACTACATTCTGATTAATGTAAACGGACTGGTTGATCCGGGTGCTGCATCAGGAAACATCAGTAATGTAGCCAGTATAATAATGCCATCTACGATTTCTGATTTCAACCTGGCCAACAATAGAAGTGAGGTAAATACTGCAATCAGTTCGGTATCGGGATTAACGATCAGCAAATCAGGCCCTCAGAATGGGGTGTCGGGTTCTGCAATTACCTACATGATTAAAGTGAAGAATACTGGTCCAGGTAATGCAAGTCTGGCTCTGATCAGAGATGTCGTTCCGGCAGGAATAAAAGATGTAAGCTGGACGGCAACCAAGACTGGCAATGCAGTGATCAATTCAGGAATTAGTGGAACAGGAAATACAGTGACTGTTTCTGCGGATATTCCTGCAGGCACTGCCAATGATGTCAATATTACCATTAATGGAACAATTGATGCCGGTTTCAGCGGACAACTAATTAATAATGCAACAATTACGCCATCAGAACCAGGTAACCCACCAGTGATTTCAACTGATGTTACTACAGAGGTAATTAATAAATCTGGCGTCAGAATTGTTAAATCAGGGCCTACCAGTATCGAAGCTGGTAAGACCATTAGTTATACATTGGAACTCAGCAATGCGGGGCCAGGTAATGCAATGAATGTGGATATTAACGATGCTGTTCCTGCTACGTTGACAAGCGTAAACTGGACTGCAACAGCGACTTCTGGGGCGGTAATCAGATCTGGTGCAAGCGGAACAGGAAATACTGTTGCACTTAAAGCGGACCTTCCTGCAGGAAGCGGAATCGTAACTGTTAACATTACTGGGCTGGTTCCTGCAAATGCCGCATCTGGAAACATTAGCAATACTGCAATTGCGACTCCATCAGAACCCGGCAATCCCGCAGTACCTTCAAATGTAATCACGACGGCAATTGTCAATAATGCGAGTCTGAGTCTGGTAAAAACCGGTCCGGCTGCTCTTCATTCAGGTGAAAATATTGCTTATACGCTGACAGTTCGTAATGCAGGGCCGTCTGATGCCGTCGGTGTAGCACTTAAAGATATAGTGGCTGCGCAGATTACCGGAGTTTCATGGACTACAACACTTGCAGGTGGAGCAACGATTAGCAGTGGAGCAACAGGTGCGGTAAATAATGTGGAACTGACTGCAAATGTGCCGGCAAATGGCAGTATTTTGGTGAACATCAGCGGTAAGGTAAATCCAACTTTTGCCGGATCTATTGTGAATACCGCAGTCCTTACACCTGGAGATCCAGCTAAACCTGCGATTAACTCGGTGGTAACAACAACAGTAACTAACCTGTCCAACCTGAGCATTACTAAAACTGGTCCGGCCACAGTGGCTGCCGGTCAGGTAATGAAATATCAGATTAAAGTGAGCAACTCTGGTCCAGGTACCGCGCAGGACGCGATTATCAGTGATATTATTCCTGCTCAATTAACAGGAGTGACCTGGACTACTACTGCCAGTGGAGCGGCAACAATTGCTAGCGGACAAACGGGATCAGGAAATACGTTAAGTGTAACTGCAACTCTTCCTACCGGAGTGAGTGATGGCATTACCATTGACATTACTGGTACAGTTGATCCTGCCTTTAGCGGTAAACTGGTAAATACGGCAACGGTGACACCAAAAGAACCAGGTAATCCACCAGTGGTGACCCCGCCGGTAGAAACTGAGAGTACGTTGAAACCAAACATTACACTTGCCAAAACAGGCCCTGTAACGATAACCGCAGGAGCACCGATTACTTATATCATCACAGCTGGAAACACTGGATTGAGTAATGCGAAAGGATTGGTGATTACCGATAATGTACCATCACAAATTAAAAATGTGAGCTGGACAACCAGTGTTAACGGAGTAGCTGCAGTAACCGCAGGTGGAACCGGCACAGGAAATGCAGTTTCGGTAACAGGAGATATCGCAGCTGGTGCAGGTAATCAGGTCGTGATTACCATTACGGGTACGGTAGATCCTGCCTTTAGTGGTAAACTGGTAAATACGGCAACAGGAACGCCATCAGAACCAGGTAACCCACCAGTGGTAACTCCACCGGTAGAAACAACTACCGATCAGAAACCAGGAATTACGATAGCCAAAACAGGTCCGGCAACCATCAGTGCAGGAGCACCTATTACTTATATCATCACAGCTGGAAACACTGGATTGAGTAATGCGAAAGCATTGGTGATTACCGATAATGTACCATCACAAATTAAAAACGTGAGCTGGACAACCAGTGTTAACGGAGTAGCTGCGGTAACCGCAGGTGGAACCGGCACAGGAAATGCAGTTTCGGTAACAGGAGATATCGCAGCTGGTGCAGGTAATCAGGTCGTGATTACCATTACGGGTACGGTAGATCCTGCCTTCAGTGGTAAACTGGTAAATACGGCAACAGGAACGCCATCAGAACCAGGTAATCCACCAGTGGTAACTCCACCGGTAGAAACAACTACGGATCAGAAACCAGGAATTACGATAGCTAAAACAGGTCCGGCAACCATCAGTGCAGGAGCACCTATTACTTATGTCATCACAGCTGGAAACACTGGATTGAGTAATGCGAAAGCATTGGTGATTACCGATAATGTACCATCACAAATTAAAAACGTGAGCTGGACAACCAGTGTTAACGGAGTAGCTGCGGTAACCGCAGGTGGAACCGGCACAGGAAATGCAGTTTCGGTAACAGGAGATATCGCAGCTGGTGCAGGTAATCAGGTGGTGATTACCATTACGGGTACAGTAGATCCTGCCTTCAGTGGTAAACTGGTGAATACCGCAACAGGAACGCCATCAGAACCAGGTAATCCACCAGTGGTAACTCCACCGGTAGAAACAACTACGGATCAGAAACCAGGAATTACGATAGCTAAAACAGGTCCGGCAACCATCAGTGCAGGAGCACCTATTACTTATGTCATCACAGCTGGAAACACTGGATTGAGTAATGCGAAAGCATTGGTGATTACCGATAATGTACCATCACAAATTAAAAACGTGAGCTGGACAACCAGTGTTAACGGAGTAGCTGCGGTAACCGCAGGTGGAACCGGCACAGGAAATGCAGTTTCGGTAACAGGAGATATCGCAGCTGGTGCAGGTAATCAGGTCGTGATTACCATTACGGGTACGGTAGATCCTGCCTTCAGTGGTAAACTGGTAAATACCGCAACAGGAACGCCATCAGAACCAGGTAATCCACCAGTGGTAACTCCACCGGTAGAAACAACTACGGATCAGAAACCAAACATTACACTTGCCAAAACAGGTCCGGCAACCATCAGTGCAGGAGCACCTATTACTTATGTCATCACAGCTGGAAACACTGGATTGAGTAATGCGAAAGCATTGGTGATTACCGATAATGTACCATTACAAATTAAAAACGTGAGCTGGACAACCAGTGTTAACGGAGCCGCTGCGGTAACCGCAGATGGAACCGGCACAGGAAATGCAGTTTCGGTAACAGGAGATATCCCAGCTGGCGCAGGTAATCAGGTCGTGATTACCATTACGGGTACGGTAGATCCTGCCTTTAGTGGTAAACTGGTAAATACGGCAACAGGAACGCCATCAGAACCAGGTAACCCACCAGTGGTAACTCCACCGGTAGAAACAACTACCGATCAGAAACCAGGAATTACGATAGCCAAAACAGGTCCGGCAACCATCAGTGCAGGAGCACCTATTACTTATATCATCACAGCTGGAAACACTGGATTGAGTAATGCGAAAGCATTGGTGATTACCGATAATGTACCATCACAAATTAAAAACGTGAGCTGGACAACCAGTGTTAACGGAGTAGCTGCGGTAACCGCAGGTGGAACCGGCACAGGAAATGCAGTTTCGGTAACAGGAGATATCGCAGCTGGTGCAGGTAATCAGGTCGTGATTACCATTACGGGTACGGTAGATCCTGCCTTCAGTGGTAAACTGGTAAATACGGCAACAGGAACGCCATCAGAACCAGGTAATCCACCAGTGGTAACTCCACCGGTAGAAACAACTACGGATCAGAAACCAGGAATTACGATAGCTAAAACAGGTCCGGCAACCATCAGTGCAGGAGCACCTATTACTTATGTCATCACAGCTGGAAACACTGGATTGAGTAATGCGAAAGCATTGGTGATTACCGATAATGTACCATCACAAATTAAAAACGTGAGCTGGACAACCAGTGTTAACGGAGTAGCTGCGGTAACCGCAGGTGGAACCGGCACAGGAAATGCAGTTTCGGTAACAGGAGATATCGCAGCTGGTGCAGGTAATCAGGTCGTGATTACCATTACGGGTACGGTAGATCCTGCCTTCAGTGGTAAACTGGTAAATACCGCAACAGGAACGCCATCAGAACCAGGTAATCCACCAGTGGTAACTCCACCGGTAGAAACAACTACGGATCAGAAACCAAACATTACACTTGCCAAAACAGGTCCGGCAACCATCAGTGCAGGAGCACCTATTACTTATGTCATCACAGCTGGAAACACTGGATTGAGTAATGCGAAAGCTCTGGTGATTACCGATAATGTACCATCACAAATTAAAAACGTGAGCTGGACAACCCGTGTTAACGGAGTAGCTGCAGTAACCGCAGGTGGAACCGGTACAGGAAATGCAGTTTCGGTAACAGGAGATATCGCAACTGGTGCAGGTAATCAGGTGGTGATTACCATTACGGGTACGGTAGATCCTGCCTTCAGTGGTAAACTGGTAAATACCGCAACAGGAACGCCATCAGAGCCAGGTAACCCACCAGTGGTAACTCCACCGGTAGAAACAGATGTAAGTAAAACTCCTGCTTTAACGATCAGTAAAACCGGGCCAGCTACATTGAAATCTGGAGACTTGATTACTTATGTTGTGGAGGTTAGTAATTCTTCATTAAGTAATGCGGATAATTTAACCATTACTGATTTGGTGAGCTCAGATATCCTCAATGTGAAATGGACAACGGAAGTTCAGGGAGCTGCAAAAATTCTTTCCGGGGCAACAGGAAGTAGCAGTAACGTCAATGTGGCTGCTGATATCCCATCTGGTAATGGAAATAAAGTGATCGTTACGATTACCGGTACGATTTCTAAATCATTTACCGGAAGGATTGAAAATACAGCGAGGGCACTTTCAAATACAGGAACACCAGAGGTGAACAGTAATGTGGTATCCACGGTGGTAGAAAATGCAGATTTTATCATCCCTAATATTATTACGCCAAATGGGGATGGCAATAATGATACTTTCAAAATTAAAGGACTGGAAAACTATCCGGGAACGAAGGTTACTATCTTCAACAGATGGGGTAATGAAGTTTACCGATCTGATAATTATACCAATGATTGGGACGGTAGTCAGCTGAATGAAGGTACTTACTATTACCTGATCCTCAGAAAAGAGAAATCAGGCAGTACGACAACGTTTAAAGGATGGATGTTTATTAAAAGGTAAAACAGATTAAGACACGCTACACATGAAAGATTTAAAGAAATATAGTTTATTATCCATGCTCATTTTAAGTTTGACCAGTGGATACGCACAGCAAACGATCCAGTTCAGTCAGTATGTTTTTAATGGTCTTGCCGTTAATCCAGCCTACGCCGGTTATAAAGAAGACTGGACGGCCAACTTCAGTTTTCGCTCACAATGGGTGGGAATTGAAGGGGCTCCACGTACCGCCACCGCCTCCTTTGATGGGGTAACTGACCAGCAGGGAAAGAAAATGGGATTGGGTTTTATTGCCGCTACTGATCGTTTGGGACCTCAGAATACCTCCGCTTTTTATGCCAATTATGCCTACCGTTTGCAGCTGGATGCAGAAGATACCAAAAGACTAAGTTTTGGTATCGGTGCGGGAGTTACCCAGTACAACCTGGATGGCGCCAAATTTATCTCCACCGATCCTGGAGATGGGGTCATTCCGATAGGAAATGAAAGTAAATTACGACCGGATGTTCGTTTTGGGGTTTATTTCTACACACCTAAATTCTATATCGGCGCTTCGGTGATGGACCTGTTATCCGGAATGAGAAAAGATGAGATCAGTACGGAAGGAGATTATAAAGTGATTCGTCAGGTTCGTCACATTTATTTAACCGGCGGGATGATGATTCCTTTATCCGAATCCCTTGATCTAAAACCTACCTTTATGCTGAAGGAAGATTTTAAAGGACCTACAAATCTGGATCTGAATGCTTATCTGCTGATCAGCAAGGTACTTTGGTTAGGTGCTTCCTATCGTACAGGGGTGACCTTATGGGATAAGAATAACCTGCAGAAAGGTCTGAGCCAAAGTGATGCCATAGCAGGTATCGTAGAGCTTCAGATGAGCAATCGTTTTCGCCTGGGTTATTCTTTTGATTATACCACCAGTAAACTTTCCAGTTATCAGAGCGGCTCGCATGAGCTTTCTTTAAGCATTAGCTTCCCGGGAAAGAGAGCAAGAGTATTAAGTCCACGTTATTTTTAAGCTGAACAGAATTATATGAACAGAACAGCATTCAAAAGTCCAAATTTACTGATGAACAGAATTGTGGTCATCAGTATAATGGCATTATTCCTTGGCAATTATGGAGTGGCCCAGGAGCAGTTGAGCAGGAAGCAACAGGCCGATGTGCTCTTTAATCGCTTTGAATATTATAATGCCGCACGTTTATATCTTCCGCTTGCGGAGAAGAAGAAGCCGGATGTTAAACTATTGGAAAAGCTGGCAGAATGTTACCGCATGATGAATGATTACGAGGTGGCCGAAAAGTGGTACGGCAAAGCTGTAGCGGATGCGAAAGCCAAACCAATGAGTCACTATTATTATGCTGAAGCTTTGCAGCGAAACAAAAAGTTTGATCTGGCAAAAGAACAGTACCGTGTTTACGGAAATCGTACAGGCAAATCCGGAGAAATGAACATTAAAATCTCTTCCTGTGATAGTGCCGCTTTATGGATAGGACAACCCAAAGATGTGAAGATTAGAAATATAGAAGCCTTAAATACAAAATTCGCAGACTGGGGCCTGAATTATTATGGGAACGATGGTTTTGTCTTTACTTCTGAGCGGAGCACTGATGAGAAAGAGAAGAATAGCGAAATCTATAAATGGACGGGAAACCCATGGCTAAAGCTTTATCTTGCCAATGCTGAAAATCAGCCAGGGCAGGAGCTTTCTGTGGTGAATCAACAGAACATGCCTTCAAAAGTAGATTACCACGTAGGTCCATTGGAGCTGAATGCTGCAGGTGATGTCGCTTTTGTTACGATTGCAACCCGGGCTTCGGCATCACAATTACCGCTGGATAAAACTGATGGTAAGATTAAAGAACGTTTGTATACCCGTCGGTTGGAATTGATGACTGCAGTGAAAAAGGACGGAAAATGGGGAGATCTGAAAGCTTTTCCCTATAACAATGTAAAGGAATATTCCTTAGGACATGCAGCCCTTTCTAAAAATGGCCAGGTTTTGTATTTCGCTTCAGATATGCCTGGTGGATTGGGTAAAACGGATATTTGGTATACTGAACTTCAATCCGATGGAAGCTGGGCTAAACCGGTGAATTGTGGAGCAGAGCTTAATACGGCAGAAGAGGAAGCCTTTCCTACAATCGGTTCTGAAGGGGAATTGTATTATTCCTCAAAAGGCAAAATCGGGATGGGAGGATATGACATTTATAGCAGCAGGGGAGAGAAAACGCAATGGGGTAAATCGCGGAACCTGAAATATCCGCTGAATTCTACAAGCGATGATTTCTATCTTGTCAGTAAGGATGGAAAAACGGGTTATTTCTCTTCTAACAGAGAGGGTGGGGCAGGTGATGATGACATTTACGGCTTCAGCGATCAGACGCCTGCAGCGATCATTCTGGCCCTGGATGGAACAGTATATGAACAGAAGACTAAAACTACCTTAGACTCGGTACTGGTGACCTTAACAGACGGGAATGGAGTTGCTGTTAACCGAAAGGTCACCGGACAGAATGGAAATTTCTTTTTCGGCTTAAGCAGAGATCAGGATTATAAAATTGAAATCAGTAAGTTCGGGTATACTTCTGTTTTTAAGACTTTAAGTACAAAGGGAATGGCGAAATCCGATACCTTAAATATGCAGGCTTTTCTGGATAAGGATAAGTTTGAGCCTGGAAAAACGTACGTGCTAAGAAATATTTACTATGATTTTGATAAGGCAAATATCAGAGTTGATGCAGCCAGAGAGTTGGATAAGCTGCTGGCAATCTTAAAAGAGAACCCGGCCATCTGGATTGAATTATCTTCACATACCGATAGCAGAGGAGCAGATCAGTATAATCAGTGGTTATCCCAGAGAAGGGCTAATTCTGCAGTACAATATCTGATCGATAGAGGAGTTGAACGTGAACGCATCAAAGCTAAGGGCTATGGAGAGACCATGTTATTGAACAAATGTGCAAATGGAGTGAAATGTAGTCATGCTGCACATCAGCTTAACAGAAGAACAGAATTTAAAGTGATTAAAAAATAGAATTCAAAGAAATAGAATGTATAGCGGGATACTTTTTTAGTATCCCGCTTTTTTTATCTTAAACAAGGTCTTTGTTGCCCTGTTAAAAGTTGTTTTGTTTTATTTGAAAAGAGTTGGATAATTAGTTCGTTAAAAATATTGCTAAAACTATTTAACAACTATTAGAATATACAAAACTTATTAATTAATTTGCTGAGATTTTAAATATAGATAACAGCTAAAATGAATTCAACATCTTCCAAACTTCCCTATATAGGAGTAGATATAGGTGGCTCCCACATCACCGCTGCTCATGTAGATGCGACCACATATAAAGTAATAGACAGTACGATGAAGCGCGAACGCGTCGCATCAATGGACTCTGCAGAAGTAATTCTGGAATCCTGGTTAAGTGTACTTTCCTCCCTCATTATCAGGGCTAACGGAGAAAATTCCAAAATAGGGATCGCCATGCCGGGACCGTTTGATTATGAACATGGGATATCCCTGATGAAGGGGATGCAAAAGTACGATGCATTATACAACATCAATGTTAAGGAAGTACTGGCCAGGCGATTGGAAATACCTGAAAAAGACATTGTATTCATCAATGATGCCGAAGCTTTTTTACGTGGTGAGCTTGCTTCCGGTGCAGCTGCAGATAAGGATAGGGCGATAGGGGTAACGCTGGGCACCGGTCTTGGGTCTACAAGTAATGCAAGTGGGATTACGGTAGATATGAATTGGGCATTTCGTCCTTTTAAAGAAAGCATTGCTGAGGAATACATTTCTACCAGATGGTTTTTGAAAAGATATAAGGAAATTACCGGGGAAGAGGTTAAAAATGTGGAAGAGCTGTTGGCAAAGGCTGATCAATCTGTTAAAGATCAGGTTTTTGAGGAATTTTCAGACAATCTCAGTATCTTTCTGAATGATTTAATTGCTCAGGAGCAACCGGAAGTGGTGGTGATTGGTGGTAATATTGCCAAAACGTGGGAACACTTTATAATTGCGCTGAAGGATAAGATCACAGATAAATCTATAGCCATCAGACAAAGCGAAATGTGGGAAGATGCAGCTCTTGTAGGTGCAGCGAGCGCATGGGCTTAAAACGAAGATAAATGAGAAAATGCTTTTTTATTGCAGGAATATTGGTCCTGTTGAGCCAGTCAGGCGCTTTTGCGGCGAAGGTAGATACGGTGCTCACGTATAGTACTGCAATGAAAAAGAAGATAAAAGCGGTGGTTGTCATTCCTGATAACTATGAAAAAGAAAAAAGCTTTCCGACGGTATACCTCCTGCATGGTTATGGCGATCGCTATGATGGCTGGATAAATAAGGTGACTATACTGAAGAAGTATGCAGATGATTTTCAACTGATCCTGGTTTGTCCGGATGGGAATTTTTCCAGCTGGTATATAGATAGTCCTGTAGATCCGGAATGGAAGTATGAAACTTATATCTCCACTGAGCTGGTTAGTCAGATTGATCAGCAATATAAAACGCGAAGAGACAGAAAAGGAAGAGCAATTACAGGACTGAGTATGGGTGGGCATGGCGCATTATCTCTTTCTTTCAAGCACCAGGATGTATATGGTGCTGCCGGAAGTATGAGTGGTGGAGTAGACCTGACTCCCTTTCCGCTCAACTGGGACATTGCAAAAAGACTAGGTAGTTATGAGCAGCAGGCAGAAAGATGGAAAGCAAATAGTGTATTAAACCTGACCCATTTGCTGGTTCCTAATAAACTGGCATTAATTATCGACTGTGGAAGAGATGACTTCTTTTATCAGGTTAATAATAAGCTTCACGAAGAATTGTTGTATCGCAACATCCCACATGATTTTACCATCCGGCCCGGTGCACATAACTGGGATTACTGGAAAAATGCAATTGGTTTCCAGCTGATGTTTTTCAATAATTTTTTTAATAGTAAATAGTTTTCATAACAATTTAAGCGTTCTCTTTCCTTGCTAAGGATGTTTGGTAGCAAAACGTTGTCTAAAGCAATAAAACCGGGATTACATTTCATAAAAAAATCCCCTTTCAACTTAAATGAAAGGGGACTTTTTATGAATATTCCGGGTGCATTACTCTACACTTCCTTCTTCTTTTTTCTTTTTCTTACCCGGACTTTTGTTTTCTACAACAATCTGATCACTCTCTTTGTCGTAATCAATTTCAAGTATATCACCATCATTGATTTCACCTTTTAATATTTCTTCAGCAATTGGATCCTCCAGGTATTTCTGAATGGCACGTTTCAGTGGCCTTGCTCCAAAGTTGATGTCGAAACCTTTATCTGCGATGAAGTCTTTGGCTCTCTCAGTTAATTTTACTTCATAACCAAGGTTATGAACACGTCCGAACAGAGATTTCAACTCAATGTCAATGATTTTGAAGATCTCTTCTTTACCTAAGGTATTGAAGACAACTACATCATCTACACGATTCAGGAATTCCGGAGCAAAAGCACGCTTTAACGCATTTTCAATTACGCCTCTTGAATGTGCATCTACCTGGTTTGTTTTAGCTGATGTAGAGAAACCAACGCCTTGTCCGAAATCTTTCAATTGGCGTGCGCCAATATTGGAAGTCATGATAATAATGGTATTTCTAAAATCTACCTTACGACCTAAGCTGTCAGTTAACTGACCTTCATCCAATACCTGTAATAAGATGTTAAATACATCAGGATGAGCTTTTTCAATTTCATCTAAAAGAATAACCGCATAAGGCTTACGACGAACTTTTTCAGTCAGTTGTCCACCTTCTTCATAACCTACATATCCCGGAGGCGCTCCCACTAAACGGGAAACCGCAAATTTCTCCATGTACTCACTCATATCGATCTGGATCAAAGAATCATCGCTGTCGAACATGAAGCGGGCCAACTCTTTTGCCAGCTCTGTCTTACCAACACCTGTAGGACCTAAGAAAATAAATGAACCAATTGGCTTCTTAGGATCTTTTAATCCGGCTCTGGTACGCTGAATTGCTTTTGTCAGCTTCTTAATGGCATCATCCTGTCCGATAATCTTTGTTGCTACTGTATCGTACATGTTCAATAGTTTAGCACTATCGGTTTGGCCTACACGTTGCAACGGAATACCGGTCATCATGGAAACTACTTCTGCCACATTATCTTCCGATACGGTATAACGTTTGGTTTTAGTTTCAGCTTCCCATGCAGCTTTCGCACGATCCAGCTCCTCTAAAAGATTCTTTTCGGTATCTCTTAATTTGGCAGCCTCTTCGTATTTCTGGCTTTTTACCACTTTATTCTTTTCAAGCTTGATCTCTTCAATCTTGTTTTCAATCTCAATGATGTTCTCAGGAACATGGATGTTCGTTAAATGTACCCTTGAACCAGCTTCATCTAAAGCGTCAATGGCCTTATCAGGTAAGAACCTGTCGGTAATATACCTTGAAGTCAGGGCAACGCAGGCATTGATCGCTTCATCAGTGTAAGTTACCCCATGGTGATCTTCGTATTTTTCTTTGATACGGTTCAGGATCTCAATGGTTTCATCCGGTGTAGCCGGTTCGATCATTACTTTTTGGAAACGACGGTCTAATGCCCCATCTTTCTCAATATACTGACGATACTCATCTAAAGTTGTAGCACCAATGCATTGAATTTCTCCTCTTGCCAACGCAGGTTTGAACATATTCGACGCATCAAGTGATCCTGAAGCTCCACCGGCACCTACAATCGTGTGAATCTCATCAATAAATAAGATTACATCAGTAGATTTTTCCAATTCATTCATGACCGCTTTCATGCGCTCTTCAAACTGCCCGCGGTATTTAGTACCAGCTACTAATGAGGCCAGATCTAAAGTTACTACCCTTTTGTTGAACAATACCCTGGAAACCTTACGTTGAACAATACGTAAGGCCAGTCCTTCTGCAATAGCAGATTTACCTACGCCTGGTTCACCGATCAGAATCGGATTGTTCTTTTTACGGCGTGACAGGATTTGAGACACACGTTCAATTTCTTTCTCACGGCCTACAATAGGATCCAGACGGTTTTCTTCCGCAGCTTTTGTTAAGTCTCTTCCAAAATTATCTAAAACCGGGGTTTTCGATTTGATATCTGACACTTTCTTAGGGCTACTGAAGCTTTCTTCTTCACGGTAATCATCATCACCACCAGTTGATGCGCTATTTTGAGTCTCATCTCTGAAACCGTTTTTGTTCACTTCAACTTCCTGTTTGAAAATCTCGTAATTGATGCTGTATTGTAATAAGATTTGAGAAGCGATGTTATCGTCATCGCGTAGAATAGACAGTAACAGATGTTCTGTTCCAATCAGATCGCTTTTGAAGATTTTAGCCTCCAGATACGTGATCTTTAAAACCTTTTCGGCTTGTTTGGTCAATGGGATATTTCCCAGATTAACTGTAACACTAGACGTACCTCTAACAGAGTCTTCTATCGAACGACGAAGTTTTGAAGTGTCAACACCCAGTGATTTTAATATCTTGATGGCCATACCGTCGCCTTCGCGAATTAGGCCTAACAATAGATGTTCTGCGCCTATGTAATCGTGACCTAATCTCAGGGCTTCTTCCCTGCTAAAAGATATCACGTCTTTTACTTGTGGAGAAAATTTAGCTTCCATATATACCTTTCTAAATCGGGAATGCTCTAAACTATAAAATTTGTTTTATAAAAAGGCACCCCTGATTTTTTTATTTTATCAACAATTACGCCATAGCAGGAGAAACGGATGTCGCAACTGCCGATATTTCAGAAATCTTACTAAGTTCTGACTTTATTGGTGATATTTCCAATCCGATAAGCAAATATGTCAGATGGAAATGATCGACATTTCTCTAACAGCTGCTAAATTACTGGTGATCAGAATTTTCAAATTTTAAGCTCTATAATCCCTATGACTAAGATAATCTGTAAATGCGGACATATAATTGCTGACCAAACTGATGATCTTCCTTGTAAAGGGTATTATATTAAAGATACACATATTGAGGAATTATATGAAGTATTCGATCCTATAGATCAGTTAATTGATGCAACTTGTGAAAGTTATTCATCCAGCAGGGAGAGGAAAACCGATTCAAAACATATAAATGATAACCCTGAAGATTAATATTCCTGTGATATCTGCTAAACAATTTTTTAATGGGCATTACATGCTTATCTTTGTCGCCATTGACCTGATCAGGGCGGCGAATAACCTTGTAATAACCGAAAGCCTGCTAAGGGCATAAAATATAATAAGCAAATATGTCAGACGAAAAAATAATCTTTTCAATGGCGGGGGTAAATAAGATTTATCCACCCCAAAAGCAAGTTTTAAAAAACATCTACCTTTCCTTTTTTTACGGCGCCAAAATTGGCGTGATCGGTTTGAATGGTTCTGGTAAATCATCTTTATTGAAAATCATCGCAGGTTTAGATAAATCCTTCCAGGGGGAAGTGGTTTTCTCACCAGGATATACGGTAGGTTATCTGGCTCAGGAGCCTGAACTGGATGAAAATAAAACCGTTAGAGAGGTTGTAGAAGAAGGAGTAGCAGAGATTACAGCTATTCTGAAAGAATATGAATCCATCAATGAGCAATTTGGATTACCTGAGGTTTATGAAGATGCTGATGCAATGGATAAACTGATGGTAAAACAAGGGGAGCTGCAGGATAAAATTGATGCAGTGAATGCCTGGGAACTGGACAACAAGCTGGAGCGTGCCATGGACGCACTTCGTTGCCCTGATCCGGATGCTAAAATTGGTGTTTTATCAGGTGGTGAGCGTCGCCGTGTAGCCATGTGCCGTCTGTTATTACAAGAACCAGATGTACTGTTGCTGGATGAGCCTACGAATCACCTGGATGCAGAAAGTATTGACTGGTTAGAGCAGTTCTTAAAAGACTATAAAGGAACTGTAATTGCAGTGACTCACGATAGGTATTTCCTTGACAACGTAGCTGGCTGGATCCTTGAATTAGACAGAGGTGAAGGTATTCCATGGAAAGGAAATTATTCATCCTGGTTAGATCAGAAGGCGAAACGTCTGGCACAGGAAGAAAAAACAGAAAGCAAGCGCCAGAAAACATTGGAGCGTGAGCTGGAGTGGGTACGTATGGCGCCAAAAGCAAGACATGCCAAATCTAAAGCGCGTTTGTCAAACTATGACAAACTGGCTTCTGAAGACTCCAAAGAACGGGAAGATAAACTGGAGCTTTTTATCCCTGCAGGACCGAGATTAGGAAATGTGGTGATCGAAGCCAATAACATTACTAAAGCCTATGGTGATAAGCTGTTATTTGAAAATCTGAGCTTCTCTTTACCTCCTGCGGGTATTGTAGGAATCATTGGTCCAAATGGTGCCGGTAAAACAACTTTATTCCGCTTGATTACGGAGCAGGAAACACCTGATACCGGAACATTCAGGGTTGGTGAAACTGTAGCTTTAGGTTATGTGGATCAGATGCACAATGACCTTGATCCTAATAAAACTGTTTATGAAAATATTACTGATGGCTTAGATAACATTCAGCTGGGTAATAAGGCCGTGAATGGAAGAGCTTACGTATCTAAATTTAACTTTAACGGCGGTGATCAGCAGAAAAAAGTAGGTGTACTTTCAGGAGGAGAGCGCAACAGGGTGCATTTGGCTATCACTTTGAAAAAGGGAGCGAACGTATTGTTACTCGATGAGCCGACCAATGATATTGACGTGAATACCTTAAGGGCACTGGAAGAGGCGCTGGAAAACTTTGGTGGATGTGCGGTAGTGATCAGTCACGACCGTTGGTTCTTAGACCGTATTTGTACGCATATCCTTGCGTTTGAAGGGGACTCGCAGGTTTACTTCTTTGAAGGAAACTATAGCGATTATGAAGAAAACCGTAAGAAACGTCTTGGAGATGTAACTCCACACCGGATTAAATATAGAAAACTGGTTTAAATGACCCAAAGAAAAACGGCTGCATCTGAAAAGGTGCAGCCGTTTTGTTTTTTGTATGGATCGGCTTTTGTTTAGAATTTACTTCTTACGCGTTCCAGCAGCTCCTTGGTTTTTTTGATCCCTTCCTCTTCGGATAATACAGAGCCTTCATATTCTATTCCGACAATTCCAGACCATTTGGCCTCTTTGATGATCTCGAACATGCGGGTGTAATCAATGTCCTTTTCTTCTCCGTCTTCCTTAAAATTATGAGTTTTCGCACTCACTCCTTTGGCATAAGGCATCAGGTCTTTTACACCCTGGTATTTATCGTATTCTTTCTCCGCACTGATTCTGAAGTTTCCAAAATCAGGGAGTGTACCGCAATAAGGGTTGTTAACTCCTTTGATTACCGAAGATAACCAGTTTCCATCAGAAGAGTAACCCCCATGGTTTTCTACAATAATATTGATCTTGTTTTTCTTTCCATATTCGGTCAGTTTCCCCAGACCATCGATCGCTGCTGTTTTTATTTCCTCGGCTGTTCCTGTTCCTGCAGCATTTACGCGAATGGTTTTACAACCCAGAAATTTGGCTGCATCCACCCATTTATAATGGTTCTCTACGGCAATTAATCTGGCTTTATCATCCAGGTCACCTAAATGCCCCTCTCCGTCAATCATGATCAGGTGATTTTGGATCCCTTCGCTGTCTGTTCTGTCTTTCAGCTCTTTTAAATAAGCCTGGTCTGTTTCCTTCTTTTTGAAAAACGGACTAACATATTCCACGATATGGATGTCAAATTCGTTCTTTGCTTTTAGTGGAAAATCAAGATTACTCAGCTTTCCGGCAAAGAGAGATTTGTGAAGTGACCACTGAGCCAGGGAGATCTGAAAAAAATCTTTCTTACCTGCAGCAAAGCCTTCTAAAGGAAGGAGGGAAGAGATTCCTGCGGCGGCAGATAAGATGCCCAGATCTCTGATAAAATTTCTACGGTCTGTCGTTTTCATTTGTGGTTAGTTTTAGCGTTGAATAGTACAAGGTATTAATTTCTGCCTGCACTAAAAAGAGCTTTGAAAAAAAGGTCCTGAATGAGTTGTTAGCGCCAATATTTGTCACAACTTAGTGTGTTTTTAACACATTTTGTTAATTAATGCTGTTGCAGATTTGGGATTTACCCTAAATGCTTCTATTTTAGGGATTAAATAGGTCAGGTAAAATATCAGTTGTATCAAAATCTTATAGATGAAAGTTAAAATATTATTGACAATTCCACTCTTGGTTTCTGCTTTTTGCGCCTCTTCTCAGGAAAAAAGCAGTGCTTATACACAACAAATTGACGGAACAAAACTAAGCTTTGAAATGAAAGCGATACCAGGTGGCGAATTCCAGATGGGTAGTAAAAAGGGAAAAGCAGACGAGCAACCGGTTCATAAGGTATCTATTGATCCTTTCTGGATGAGTAGCTTTGAGGTAACCTGGGATATTTATGAACCATTTCTATATAAAGATTACGAAACCACACATAGTACCGGACCTGTTCCTGCCAATGTCGATGCGGTAACCCGGCCAACAAAACCATACCTTGATATGACCTTTGGGATGGGAAAAGAGAACCATCCCGCATTGGCGATGACACATTATAATGCCATTCAGTATTGTAAATGGTTGTATGCCAGAACAGGTGTTTTTTATAGACTACCTACAGAAGCAGAATGGGAATATGCATGCCGCGCAGGTAGCCAGGAAGAGTACGCTTTTGGCAACGAACCAGCTAAACTTGGAGACTATGCCTGGTTTAAAGAAAACAGTGAAGGAAAAACACATGTAGTGGGACAGAAGAAACCAAATCAATGGGGCTTGTATGACATGTATGGCAATGTAGGAGAATGGACTTATGATCAATATGCTCCTGATACTTATGCAGGAATAAGTGGAGAAAAAGCGAAAAACCCGGTTGCTGTTCCAGATAAGTTATATTCCCATGTGATCAGAGGAGGCTCCTATGATGATGTAGCAAAGGACCTGCGTTCGGCGGCAAGACTAGCTTCAGATCCGGTATGGAAACAACTTGATCCGCAGATCCCGAAAAGTAACTGGTGGTTTCCTGAAGCACCGTTTATTGGAATGCGATTGGTCAGGCCGGTAACGCCGCCATCAAAAGAAGCCATTGATGCTTATTATGATAAACCCGTAATCAAAGACTACTAAAGAGAACTCACACTAACAACCAAATATAAACCAACCAACAAAACTATGAACAAAGAAGAATTGCGTGATAAACGCCGTGAATTTTTAAAGGCATCTGCACTTGTAGCGGGTGGCGTAATGTTAAATCAATTTGCCTTTGCCGGCGGTCATTCTTCTACGGATGATACCATTAAAATTGCACTGATCGGATGTGGAGATCGTGGTACAGGTGCCGCATTTCAGGCATTGAGTACCAAACAGAATATAAAACTAGTAGCCATGGCTGATGCATTTCAGGATCGCCTGGACAATAGCTATAAAGTACTTTCAGATAAATTTAAAGAAAAGGTAGATGTTCCTCAGGACCGCAGATTTGTAGGTTTTGATGGTTATCAGAAAGCCATTGCTCTGGCAGATGTGGTTTTATTGGTCACTCCTCCGGGTTTCAGACCTACCCATTTTGAGGAGGCAATTAAGCAGGGGAAACATGTATTTATGGAAAAACCTGTTGCGGTAGATGCCCCGGGAGTCCGTAAAGTACTTGCAGCAGCAGAATTGGCAAAACAGAAAAAATTAAATGTGGTGGTTGGGCTTCAGCGCAGGTATCAGGCAAACTACAGAGAAACCTTAAAACGGATCGAGGATGGTGCAATAGGAGACATTGTGAGTGGGCAGGTATATTGGAATAGTGGCGGGGTATGGGTGAAAAAACGCCAGCCGCAACAAACGGAGATGGAATACCAGATGAGAAACTGGTATTATTTCAATTGGCTATGCGGAGACCATATTGTAGAGCAGCATGTACACAATATTGACATTGCAAACTGGGTAAAAAATGCTTATCCCGTTTCTGTTCAGGGAACAGGAAGTCGTGCCTGGAGAACTGGAAAAGATTACGGAGAAATCTATGACAACCATGCGGTGGAGTTAACCTATGCCGATGGATCTGTTATCTATAGTCAGTGCCGCCATTTTGAAGGCATTGCGAATCGCGTAGATGAAACCTTCCAGGGAACAAAAGGCCGTACCTATTTATCAGCAGGTAATAACGGGGTACTTTGGGACCATAAAGGGAAAGAATTGTTTAGCCACCCGACTAAAGGAAATGCGAATCCATACCAGACAGAACATGATGAGCTTTTTGCAGCTATTGCAAAAGGAGAATATAAATTTGCTGATGCGGAACGTGGTGCAAAAAGTTGTTTCACTGCAATCATTGGCAGATACGCTACTTATTCCGGACAGACTATTAAATGGGATGAGGCATTGAAGGCAGACAACAGCCTGATGCCAGCTGAATTGAGCTGGACGGCCAATCCGAAACTAATGCCGGATGAAAGTGGTTTGTATCCAATCCCTACACCAGGGAAATCAAAAATAATTTAAGCAAAGCCTGCTTGTGGCGATTGTCCATAAACCGGCTATCCTGCTCTTACCGCTGCTGATCTCTCTTTTCCTGCAAAAGAAAGACCAGCAGCAGTATAGTATTCATGGTTACGCCCAGGGAACAGACTATTCCATTAAATATTTTGCGGAAGATAGTGTGGTGACCAAGAGGTCTGTAGATAGCATTTTGCTAAAGATAGATTCTTCTATGTCCCTTTATAAGCCTTATTCTTTGATCAGTCAATTCAATCGCTCGGCGAATGGGATCTTGCTGGATGCTCATTTTACCAGGGTAATGAAAAAGTCTTTTGAGATTTATAAAGATACTCAGGGAAAGTTTGATGTGACAGTTGCGCCCCTGGTCCAGGCCTGGGGTTTTGGGCCAAAACCTGTATCGCTTTTTCCCGATTCTGCGATGGTTAGGCAACTGCTTCAGAATGTCGGGATGAATTATCTGGAACTCCGGGGAAACTACCTTAAAAAGAAGAAACCAGATGTAAAGATCGATTTGAATGGTATTGCCCAGGGGTATAGCGTGGATGTTGTGGCCGGTTATCTGTTAAGTAAGGGCATTCGTTCTTTTGTGGTAGAGATTGGTGGGGAACTTAGAGTAGAAGGGCCTAAACCTGATGGCACTGTCATGAGGATAGGAATTGAAGGACCTGCATTATCTGCTCAGTCGGAACCAGAGATCAGACATGTGCTGAGTTTCAGCAGCGGGGCAGTAACGACCTCTGGAAATTACAGAAAATACCTCCAGCGTGGAAAAGGAAAGATTGCCCATCTGATCAACCCTAAAACGGGTTATCCTTTAGACAATCAACTGATCAGCGTGACGATTTATGCAAAAGATGCGATTACGGCTGACGGATATGACAATGCGGTCATGTCGATGAGTGTGGATGAAGCACTGGCCTTTGTTGCCGCGAAAAAGGGGATGGAAGCTTATCTGATTTACCATCGTAAGGATGGAAGCGTGGCAGATACCCTGAGCAGTGGCTTCAGAAAAATGATCGTAAAATAAACAACAATTTAAACCCAGACCAACCAAAGCATAGTTATGAAAAGAATAGAATTTTTAAGAAATAGCTTTATTGCCACCGGGGCGGTATTGACCGGATCCTCGATAAGTGCAGCTGCTGCGTTACCAGAAGATACTTTGGCAAAAGGACTTGCAGGAAAAACTTTTAATCTGGATTATGCACCACACCAGGGAATGTTTGCCAATCATGCAGGTAAAAGTTTTCTGGATCAGATCCAGTTTATGTATGACCAGGGTTTCAGGTCTATTGAAGACAATGGTTACCTTGGAAGACCAGTGGAAGAGCAAAAGAAGATAGGAGACCTGCTGGCTAAACTAGGTATGAGAATGGGCGTTTTTGTAGTGGATGGAGGCGATAACTGGAAAACGTCCCTTACTACCGGAAAGAAAGAGTTTAAAGATAAATTTGTAGAAACCTGCAAACAGTCGGTGGAAGCTGCGAAGAGGTGTAATGCCAAATGGATGACCGTTGTTCCCGGATTTTATGAACGTAAACTTCCTTACGGAAATCAGATGGCTAATGTAGTCGATGCAATGAGGGCCGGAGCGGAAATTTTTGAACCTCATGGTCTGATTATGGTACTGGAAACATTGAGTGATACTCCTGAACTTTTCCTTCAGCAAACTCACGAAACCTATAACGTGTGTAAAGCCGTAAACAGCCCTTCCTGCAAGATTCTGTATGATATTTATCACATGCAGAAGACCGAAGGAAACCTGATTGTAAATATGGACCGTTGCTGGGAAGAGATTGCCTATATTCAGATCGGTGATAATCCGGGACGGAAAGAACCGACAACCGGAGAGATTAATTACAAAAATCTATTTAAACACATTTACAATAAGGGGTATAAAGGCGTGATGGGAATGGAACATGGCAATTCTAAGGGGGGTAAGGAAGGAGAACTACGTGTAATCCAGGCTTACCGCGAGTCGGATGATTTCTTGTCTTAAAAGCGTTTAAAATAAACTAAACTGGGCTTGAGGAATTTTAAATAAGCCTGAGTCCAGTTTAATTACCCGTTCATTTAAATGGTTCAGCCTGCAATGCAGTTTAAAACTATCCCTAATCAGTTTTGCAATGTGGCCATCACCTCTCATTCTTTCTCCAAACCTGCTGTCGTTCACATTTCCTCCATGACAAGACTGAATGGCATGCCAGACTTTTTCAAAGCGGTCCGGAAAGTTCTTGCGTAGCCAGTCTTCAAAAATACCGGCAATTGCACCATTTAGCCTGACGATGGTATAACCTGCTGCTCCTGCGCCGGCATTGGCTGCCGCTTTTAAGACGGCGGGAATTTCATGGTCACTTAAACCAGGAACCAACGGGGCGACCATAACCCCCATGGGGATGCCTGCTTTGCTGAGCTCCTCTACCACCTTTAACCGTTGTTTGGCTGTGGTTGTTCTGGGCTCCATTTTTAGCCGGAGTTTTTCGTTCAGGCTGTTTATGGATACATAAACCACGCATAGGTTTAGCCTGGCCATCTCGGACAGGATATCAAGATCTCTTAGAATTAAGGCATTTTTAGTGATCAGGCCTATAGGTTGCCTGTATTCCAGGGCAATTTCCAGCAAAGACCGGGTAATTCTGAACTGTCTTTCTGCCGGCTGATAACAATCGGTGTTGCCAGACAAAGAAATTACTGAAGCATCCCAGTCTTTTCGCTCCAGAAACTTCCTGAACAATTTTGGTGCATCTTTTTTTACGATGATCTTCCTTTCAAAATCAAGTCCGGCACTAAATCCCCAGTATTCATGAGCATTCCGGGCATAACAATAGGTACATCCATGTTCGCAACCCTGATACGGGTTAAGGGAATAAGCCATACCTACATCCGGACTCGCAACTTTGTTAACGATAGATTTGCTCTGACCTATGATGAAGGTAGTTTTATGATCTTCTTCTTCCCAGTCGTCGATTCCTTCGGGATGCGTTTTCGCATAGTCATCCTTCGCAAACCTGTTGTGCGGATTGAACTGTGCACCTCTGCCTTTAAAGTAATTGTCTTTAGGTTCCTCGTCTAATATCATTAGTTAAAATTACTAATAATATTAGTAATTTGCAAATGCTTATTCTTCTTTTGTATTGGGGATGTAATCCATAGGCACCATGTCAGCAATTTTTTCATATGCCCAGAATCCCGCCAGCAGTACTGATTTTGGATTAAAAATACCTCCATTTGCGTAGAAATGTATAGGCCCTTTGAGAATATGAAGGGTGGAGATCTGGTAATTTGGAACATCGAGAGGTCTGGTCATAGAATGGCCGGAAAAAGCAGTATAGTCCTCAGATTCCCTTTCTCTGGTATTGATCACATACAGATCTCCGTTGAAATTCATCGTCTTTACATCTTTATACAACTGGGCAACCAGTGTATCTGTGAGCACTTCCGATCTGTCCAGAACATTAAGGGATTTAGGAACTGCCCTTTGTTTAAGCCAGTAACTAATCGAGTCATTTAGAGGAGAGCTGAATCCCGGGCCAATCCGCACAATGGTGTTTCCAGGTTTGTACAGACGTTTGATACTGGCATTGATCAGGCTGTCAGGAAGTCTGTTGCGGTTTGGGATGCTCATCATCTTATGGATGATAAAGCCTTCATTTTTTGTGGTATTCTGATATAGGGACCGGAAGAAATGCTGTGAAGATCCTGCATAAGCAATTTCTCTTTTTTGAAACCAGCTTCTTCTTTTTGAACCGGATCCGGGTAGTTCTTCAAAATAAGGATGACCGGCATAATACACTACATTTTCTGTGAAATCCCTTTCAAAATATTCAAGAAGGTATTTAATGCGGTAGCCAAGCGACTTGTTTTCAATGAGTAGAAATTCATTGGCCGTTACTCTTAATATTTTCCTTTCTTTATCATATTCTGTCTGAATTACCTGTGGGTTCAGAATTTTGCATTTCTCAGCATTGGGTGTTTTTCCAATAAAGTATTCCCTGAACATTTCCAGATAGCGTGCCCGGTTTGGGTCTGCTTTGATTACCACTTCTTTCAGTTGAATGGTATTGTCTTTTAGTACAACCTCTATTTTAACCGGCTTATCGGATATGAGCACATTTTTACTAAGTGGAAGATAACCCATCATCTGGATCAGTACATCATAATTGCCGGCTGCAATATTGGTCAGCATAAATTGTCCGTTGCCATCCGAAACCGTGGCGGTCTTGTAGCCGCTCAGATAGACTCCTGCTCCGGGAAGGGGTTTTCCTTCTCCATCCTTAATCGTTCCGGAAATATGGAATTTATTTTGTCCAAAACCGTTGAGCGCACAAAATAAAAGCAAAGTGTAACAGCACAACCATTTCATCATCTGGCTAATGTAACCAATCATTTATAGATTTAAAAGCACAAAAAAAAGCCCTTTTCAGGGCTTTCCTTATTTGTGTATGACTGATCAGGATTCTGATTCAATTCCCAGTCTTTTCATTACCTCATCGCTTACCCCGGTTGAGGAGTAACCCCCGTCGTGGAACAGGTTCTGCATGGTTACCATCCTGGTGAGGTCAGAGAAGAGCGTAATACAGTAATCGGCACATGATTCCGCATCGGCATTACCCAGCGGAGCAACAGAGTTGGCAAAATCAAAGAAATCGCCGAAACCTTTGACTCCGGAACCTGCCGTAGTTTTTGTTGGAGATTGGGAGACGGTATTGATCCTTACCTTTTTCTCTAAGCCATAATGGTAACCAAAGCTTCTGGCAATGGATTCCAGCATGGCCTTAATGTCTGCCATGTCTGTATAAAACGGATAAGTCCTTTGTGCCGCCATATAAGTTAAGGCTACCACACTACCGCCTTCACTGATGGCATCCAGTTTTTTAGCTACAGCTAGCATTTTATGAAAAGAAAGCGCGGATACGTCTATCCCTTTCATGAAATAATCATAATTAGATTCTGCGTAAGGGATCTTTTTACGGATGTTTACACTCATTCCTATAGAATGCAATACGAAATCTATTTTTCCACCTAATATTTCTTGTGATTGTATATAGAGGTTGGTCAGGTCTTCGACACTGGTTGCATCAGCAGGGACGATCTTTGAGCCTGTTTTTTCAGCTAAGGCATTGATTTCTCCCATACGCATCGCGATAGGAGCATTGGTTAAAACAAATTCAGCACCTTCTTCGTGTGCTTTTTCAGCTACTTTCCATGCGATAGAATTCTGGTCCAGTGCACCGGTAATAATGCCGCGTTTACCTTTTAATAAGTTATACATAATTTCGTGTTTTGTTATACATTACTTAGTATCGAAAGTAATAAAAAATAACAAATACGACTCTGTCGGGCTTGTTTTTAATAACCAAGGAGTTCTTTTGCATTTGCTATGGCCGGAACTCCCGGATCTTTCCCACTGAGCATTTCAGCAATCACCTGGACCCGTTCAGCGGGCGCCAGTCTTCTGATGCCGGTGGTAGGGCGTACTCCCTTTTCATTTTTATATACAAAATAATGCGCTTCCCCTTTGGCGGCAATTTGCGGGAGATGGGTAATACAGATCACTTGCATATTTTTCTCCAGATCTCCGATTACATCGCCCACACGCAGGGCGGTCTCACCCGAAATGCCGGTATCAATCTCGTCAAAAATAAGTGTAGGTAAAGCAGTATGTTTAGCCATGATAGACTTGATCGCCAGCATCAGCCTGGAAAGCTCTCCTCCTGATGCGACTTTTCCTACGGGAGCAGGGGGCTGGCCGCTATTGGCAGAAAAGAGCATCACAATATTATCTTTTCCGTCTTTATTTAGTTCCTCCAGAATTGTTTGTTCAATTTTGATTCTGGCTTTAGGCATTCCTACCTGTTGTAAAACTGCAGCAACCTGATTTTCTGTACTAATAATTGATTTAGTCCGGTCCTCAGCGAGTTGATCTGCCATCTGAACCAATGTTGCCTTTAGTGCGATGATTTCCTTGTTCAGTCGGTCAATTTCTTCATCGCCACTCAACAATATATTCAGGTTGTCAGACAGTTGCTGACGGATATCGATCAGTTCTTCTACACTGTTGACTTTATGCTTTTGCTGAAGCGTATAGAGGACATCTAACCTTTCATTGATTTCTTCAATTCTGGCTGGATTAAAAACAATACTTTCCTCCAGGTTAAGGGTTTCGGCAGCAATATCTTTTAATTCGATCAATGCAGAGCGCAGGCGCTCATTTAAGCTGGCGTAATCCGGATTAAAGCGTTCAATGCTTTGGATCTGAGCGATCACTTCTTTAAGGATAGGAAGGGCAGAAGCTTCCTCTTCGCTCAAAAGATTATAGCCGTTTAACAGGCTTCTTTTAATGCTTTCTGCATTGTTAAGGGTTTGTAATTCGGTCTCTAAAACCGTTTGCTCGTCTGTTTTAAGCGCAGCATTTTCCAGCTCATTAAACAAAAACTGTTCATAATCCTGTCTGCTTTTCGCCTCGTCTGCTGCGGTTTGCAGGGCAGATAGCTGTTGCAGGTATTTTTTATATTGCTTGTAACTCTGACGGTAATCAGATAATAAGGACTGATGGTCTGCCAGTGTATCAACCACAGAAAGCTGGAATCCGGGATCATTTATTTCCAGGGTTGCATGTTGAGAATGAATATCGATCAGCCTTTCGCCAACCTGTTTCATAACCACAAGGGTAACCGGGGTATCATTAATGAAAGCCCGGGATTTGCCATCAGTGGAAATTTCTCTCCTTAATATCGTTTCCTCATGAAAATCAATGTCATTGTCTTCAAACAAATGCTGAAGGTTATGGTCTGTCAGTAAAAACAGCCCTTCAATAATGCATTTTTTTTCCTGATTAAAGAAATATTTAGTTTCTGCCCGCTGGCCTAAAATCAGCGAAAGGGCGCCCAGCATAATGGATTTCCCGGCACCTGTTTCTCCAGTGATGATGTTTAAACCTTTATCCAGGTTTAATTCCACACTGTCTATTAAAGCGTAGTTACGAATAGAAAGTTTCTGTAGCATATTACGCTGCTAAAATATGAAAACTTAAGCAATGGGTGATTATTCTTTTCCACAAAAAAGGCAGAAGAAAAATCCTCTGCCTCCATGTTGGTTTATTTGTGGTTTTAATATTTTAGTTATTCGCTCTTGCCGGTGCAGCAGCTTCTTTTTTCTTTTTCAATGCTTCTACCTCTTTGTCAAATTTCTCTTTGAGTTCCTTATATTCAGCGGAGTTACGAAGTTCTTTATTTTCCTGAGCCTTTTTTGAAAGCTCTTTGAAATTATAGTAATAATGATCACCCTCGCCGACATTTTTACGCATCTCTTCTACCTGTTTCTTCCATTCCGGAGAATTGAAGTATTTGCCTATTTCCTCGCCATTTTTACGGATCTCTTCCTGCTGTTTTTTCCATTCCGGAGAATTGAAATATTTACTCATTTCTTCTCCATTTTTGTGGATTTCTTCCTGTTGTTTTTTCCATTCCGGAGAGTCGAAATATTTACGGACTTCTTCTCCACTTTTCTGGATTTCCAACTGTTGCTTTTTCCATTCCGGAGAGCTGAAGTGCTTTTTCATCTCTTCTGCGTTTTTTAGGATACTCTCCTGCTGTTTTTTCCATTCCGGAGAGTTAAAGTGTCGTTTGATTTCCTCCCCGTTTTTCCGGATATCGGCCATGTTTTTTTTCCATTCCGGAGAATTGAAATGTTTACTGATTTCTTCGCCGTTTTTCCGGATATCAGCCATATTTTTTTTCCATTCCGGAGACTTCATAAATGCCAGGCTTGCTCCGGTAACGCTGTCTACAAAAACATTGAAGTTACCTGACTTCGGAAAGCTGACAAAAGTCTGGTTAAAAACTTCAGCTCTTAAACTATCAGGGACCTCTTTGATGGAGTTGTACTCTTGTTTATTTCCATTTGCATCAACCGTTACAATTTTAAACTTTCTTTTCTTTTTGGTCGTATCCGTATTCAGGTGTGCTGGTTGCTGAGCTAGTTTCAAGGCTTTCAGATCCTGTACTTTAAATTTTAGTCCGACACCGGCAATTTCTACGTCTTCTGTAAGCGGGGCTGTGTTGAGTGTTGGTTTTTCGGCTTTAGATGGTTTAACCCATGCTAAGGATATTACCGTAGCAATGGTAAGTGTGATCGCAAAAATCTGCTGTTTTGCATTCATATAATTCGTTTTCATGTCTGTGATTCTTTTAATTCGTTGGTATAAATGTTGATTTTTTCCTGTCGCCGCCATAGAAAGGGCAGGGGCAGACTGGTCCTTCAGAATTTCCAGTTTTAGTAAGGCATGGGCATAAGTTACCGGCGTCCCGGTCAGCTGTACCACAAGGTCATCACAAGCATGCTCACGCTCAATGTTGATGAACCGGCCACTAAGCCAGATGAAAGGATTAAAGAACAAAATGGTTTCTATCCCTGTTTTAATAAGGTTTAAGAGGTAATCATTTCTGCGGATGTGCGAAAGTTCATGAATCAGGATTGCTTCCACCTGTTTAATGTCAAGTTGTGTTGCCAGCGCAACAGGGAACAAGACTATGGGTTTAAAATAACCGATTACTAAAGGAACATTTACTTTTTCCGAGAGATAGAATCCGATATACTGTTTCAGGTTTAATTTGGAAACCATCTCCTCAAATACAGTTGTCCATGCAGCTGGTACCGCGATTTGTGCTGCATTTTTAAGTTGATGCATTTTTCGGTATCCTGCGATAAGGATGAATAGCTGAAAAAGAATGCCGATTCCGTAAACGCTGACAATATAAGGGAATAGGGTTTCTGTTTTGCTGCTGATTTCCTGAGGTAGGGTACTGAGGTATTCATAATAAGCGGCACTGATGTGTAATTCTGCCCCGCTGCCATTTCCATTGCTTAGCGGAAGCTTGAAAATGGAAAAGAAGGTGATGCAAAAAGAAACAAAGATCAGGCACATGGCTGCATAAGCGAGGTTATGCTTCAGTTGGGCCTTCAGTTTAGGCATTGCAATTACAGTCAGGAATAAAATGGCATAAATAATAGCTCCCTGCCATAAGGAGTGAAATATGCTCCAGCCGGTGGCTTTGATCAGGTTGTTTACAATTGCTTCCATAATTTATTTTTTGCTAAGGTCGTCCAGGTATTTTTTAATTGAATCAATTTCATCCTGACTGGCGCTATGGTTTCCCAGGGCTTGCATTACCAGTCGCGCTGCAGAACCATTAAAAACATTATCAATCATTTTATTAACCAGATGCTGTTCTGTTTTTTGTTGATTAACGAGTGCTTTGTAAATGTGAGTTTTGGAAGAAGTGTCGCGGATAACCAACCCTTTTTCCGACATGATTTGCATCAGTTTCAGGGTAGTCGTGTAGCCTGCATCTTTATTTTTTTCCAGAATCTCGTGTACTTCCCTTACGGTACAATTTCCTTTTTCCCATAAAATCTGTAAGATCTCCAATTCACTTTCTGTTGGCTTAAGGGGTGTCGCTGCTGTCATATCCTTTATTGTACGAATTGTTTCGTAATCAAATGTACGAATCTATTCGTATAAACAAAATATTTTTCAATAAAATGCTGAATATTTTTGTAAATGACTGCTAAAGACCTTGTCTGGCTGGTTTTAAGGCCTCGTATTTATTGAGGTTTGCAGGATCAATATCTGACAGAAGGTTGTAAGCTTTTAGTCTTTCCTGAGGATTTCCTATAGACAGGAGGTTAACAATTTCATCCGCTTTGGTCGCAAAATATACATTGGGGAAAATAGAGCCTAACTTTTGCCTGTCCATTCTTGTTAATCCGGAAAGAAGAGAAATGATCTTTTTGGACCCTTTTTCCATATCGTCCTGAAGACGATCCATTCCATTGTAATGATAATTGTAAATAAAGACCCTTAAATCCTCAAAGCTTTTATTGAGCAGGTTTTCATTAAGCCAGTATCTGTTTCTTAAACCATCAGCAGCCTTCCAGCCTTTATTGCCGGATTGTTGTGCCAGGTTTAGAATATTCTGAGCTTTATTGTAAAATGGTGTTCCACCAAGGTTACTAAAGCTATCTTTGTCTAATCCAATAATGGTGTTTGCATAAAAACCGAGCAGGGAACTCAGATTAGATATGAAATTCTGATCCGAGAAATCTAAAGACTGCCCTTCATTATAGTTGAAATCGAAATCTTTGTCGCTAATATTTAGAATGGTGCTGTTATAAGCAGTACCGTATACTGGTCTGCTGGATTGGATCTGTGCTTCTGCTTTATAGCCTGAGCTACCATCCCAGGCGGTTACTGTAATCACGAAATTAGTTTCTATACGTTCCTGAGGGGTATAAGTTTCATTGGTCCACTTATTATTATTTAAAAATTCTCTGATGGTATTCTGTAGAACCTCTATATTCCTCTTATTGATGTTAGGTACTGTTGGTGCCATTACGGTAACTCTTGCATTTAATTCCTGTGCAAGGATAGCGGTGTTGCAAAGAAAGAAAGAGAAGAAAAAGAGGAGAAGGCGTTTTTTCATCGGAGCGGTTTTTACAGTTAGCTTATAAAACTAATTTTAATATTTCATTGCAGATATCTTTCGCAACCTCAGACTTGGATTTTGTTTCAAAAACCACTTTTTCAGCTGCTTTATTAAATATAGTGATTTTATTGGTATCTACCTTAAAACCCGCACCTTTGTCGTTCAACGAATTGAGTACAATCAGGTCAAGATTTTTCTTTTCAAGCTTTGCTTTTGCATAGGCTTCTTCATTTTCAGTTTCTAATGCAAAACCGACAAGAATTTGCTGCTTTGTTTTTATCTGCCCTAATGTAGCCAGAATATCTTCTGTCTTTTTTAATTCCAGGCTGAATTCAGGATTTGTCTTTTTAATCTTTTGGCTGGCGGCAGTAACAGGGGTATAATCCGCTACAGCTGCACTCATGACCATAATCTCTGACTGAGGAAATTCTGTTTTACAAGCCTTCAGCATGTCGGCTGCACTTACAACATTGATTCTTTTGATTTGAGCGGAGGCTTTCTCTGCAGTAGGGCCCGAGATCAGGGTTACCTCAGCTCCTAAAGCAGCAAATACTTCTGCAATTGCAAAACCCATTTTTCCGGAAGAATGATTTCCGATAAAGCGAACAGGATCTATGGCTTCATAGGTAGGACCAGCAGTAACCAGTACTTTTTTGCCCAATAACGGAAGGCCCTTCTTTGCTGCTTCATTCAGAAAACTTAGAATCTCTTCAGGTTCAGCCATCCGGCCTTCTCCGTATAAACCACTTGCAAGCTCTCCTTTTCCAGGCGCAATAAGTTGGTTTTCATAGGATAAAAGCTTTTCAATATTGTGTTGTGTACTCTCATGTTTCCACATGTCGAGGTCCATTGCCGGAGCAACAAAAACGGGACACCTGGCCGATAAGTAAACAGCAGTTAAAAGGTTGTCGCAAATACCGGTGGCCATTTTTGCCAATGTATTGGCACTTGCCGGGGCAATTACCATAAAATCAGCCCAGAGGCCTAATTCCACATGATTGCTCCAAACGCCGGTTTCGGCCTCAAAGTATTGGGTATAAACGGGATTTTTCGACAGGGTGGCCAGGGTGAGCGGGGTAATGAAATTTGCCGCATCGGCCGTAAGAATAACTTTAACGTTTGCGCCAGCCTTTACCAGTAACCTGACCAGTATCGCCGATTTATATGCTGCAATGCTGCCGCAAACGCCAAGAATGATGTTTTTATTTTCTAGCATGGTTTCTTAATGCAGGAATGCAATTTAATACCTATGCCCGGTTTTATTGTTGCTCTTTAGCAGGGTTTCTGTGATAAATTTTATCATTCAGGAACTCATCAATAGCAATTAGCGAAGGCTTAGGCATGCGCTCATAGTGCTTACTGATTTCAATTTGTTCTCTGTTTTCAAAGATCTCTTCCAGGTTATCATTTGAAGAAGCAAACTCCGCTAATTTACCGTGTAATTCTTCTTTAATGTTGTTAGAAATCTGATTAGCCCTTTTAGAAATAATTACTAAAGACTCATAGATATTCTCAGTTTTTTGATCTAAATCATTAACATTTCTAGTAACCGTAGTATTCGGTACAGCAGGTTTGTTCGTGTTCATTATTTGATTGGGGTTTTAATTGTAGTATTGGTGCTGTCTGCTTTCGCTTCTTTTGCCAGCATTGCTTTATATTTTTCCTGATCCTTCTGGAACTCGGCAATCACACGTTTTGCATGTGCTATACCTTCTTCACTATCTTTCTTTAAAGCTTTAGCTTCATCAACCAATTTACTCTGAGGATGAGACTCTACAAATTCATCAGCATAAGTGATGGCTTCATTGTATCTGTCCTCCTGACGTATTTCAATACTGTTTTTTGCATAAGCATATTGAGATTTAACGATCAAAAGATCCATCTCTTCTGCATATTTAATATCCGGAAAATCAATCTGTGCGTTTTTTAACGCAATAACAGCAGATTTATAATTGCTGATGTCGTATCCACCTAAATCGTAGTATAATTTGGCATTATCAAATGCTTTAGTTTCCAGTTTCGAGCGCAGGTCTGCAATATATTTGCTGGCATCCGCTACACGTTCGCTTTTAGGATAAAAGTTGATGAATAATTGTAAGGCATCAATCGCCTTATAAGTATTCTCCTGATCCAGAGAAGATTTCGGAGATTCCAGGTAATAACAGTAAGCACCCAGGTATCTGCATTCTTCTGCATATTTACTTGTCGGATAGGTATCGGCAAATGATTTGAACTGATATCTGGCAGTCGTATAATCCCTTAATTTATATAAAGTCAGGGCATAGTAGTAGTTTAAGTCTTCCGCTTCTGCTCTTCCTCTGTACTTTTGAGAAAGGTCTTCAAATAGAATGATAGCTTTTGTGTAATTCTTCTTGTTATAAAGCTTCATGGCCTCCTGATACTTCTTGGCTACATCGTTGCTCAGTCTGATTTTTTCAAACTGACTTTTGCAACCCGCGATAGTTAGGGCTATGATGGTGAAACTTAATAGTAATACGTGTTTAATTTTAAACATTCTGCAAAGATAAGTTAATAATACGATAACGTCAATTAAAAATAATAGGACGCTAAGCTATGTAAAGCGATTCATCCTGTCAAACCCTTAACATAATTTAACAAATGGCGTTTTCTGGCTGTGTTTTTCTGATGCTAAAAGTGGGGCAAAAACAGGTGGCCGGCTAATGATCTACAGGAAACGGAAAGATTCGAATATGCTAAAATCATTGACCGAAATGCCAGTATCAAATCATTTAATTAACCTAATTTAGTCGGATTTAGAACCACGTACTGCAATTGCTCATTATGATGAAAAAGACATTGATGTTATGTGCTGCACTTTTCTCTTTACAAAGTGCTTCTTACGCACAGCATAAAAATATCTACAATAAAAACTGGATAGATTTTAATAAAAATGGAAAGAAAGAGGTCTTTGAAGATCCCTCGCAGGAAATAGAGAAAAGGGTAGCCGATTTAATTTCTCAAATGACGATGGAGGAGAAGACCTGCCAGATGGCTACGTTGTATGGTTATGGAAGGGTGCTGAAAGAGGAGATGCCTACTGCGGAATGGAAAACTAAAGTCTGGAAGGATGGAATTGCCAATATTGATGAGGCATTGAATAGTCTGGCTTATAATAAAAAAGCACAAACTGCTTATTCTTATCCATTCAGTAAGCACGCTGAAGCCATTAATACACTTCAGAGGTGGTTTATTGAAGAAACAAGAATGGGAATCCCGGTCGATTTTACCAATGAAGGTATTCATGGACTTTGTCATGACCGCGCAACGCCTTTACCGGCGCCGGTTAACATTGGAAGCACCTGGAATAAGTCTATGGTAAGACAGGCAGGAAATATTGTCGGACGTGAGGCTAAAGCATTGGGATATACCAATGTATATGCACCTATTTTAGATCCTGCCAGAGATCAGCGCTGGGGAAGGGTAGTTGAATGTTATGGAGAGAATCCTTTTCACATAGCCGAGCTTGGAAAACAAATGGTATTGGGAATTCAGGAGAATGGAGTTGCCGCTACTTTGAAACATTTTGCTGTATATAGTGTGCCTAAAGGAGGAAGAGATGGGGATGCCCGCACCGACCCGCATGTGGCATGGAGAGAGTTGCATCAGATACATCTGTATCCTTTCAGAAGGGTTGTGCAGGAAGCTGCACCGATGGGGGTGATGAGTAGCTATAATGACTATGATGGAGTTCCGGTGACGGGAAGCCGTTATTTTCTGACAGAATTGCTCAGAGAAAAATATGGTTTTAAAGGATATATCGTTTCAGATAGTGAAGCGGTAGAATACCTCTATTCAAAACATCATGTTGCGGATGATTATAAAGGGGCAATCAGGCAGGTTGTTGAAGCCGGACTGGACGTACGTACCAATTTTACCATGCCAGAACAGTATATCATGCCTTTAAGAGAACTGATAAAGGAGGGAAAGATTGCGATGAAAACGATTGATGAAAGAGTTGCTCATGTTTTACGGGTAAAGTTCAGACTGGGGCTTTTCGATCACCCTTACGTCCAAAATACAAAAGCATCAGATCAGGTGGTTCATACTGCCAAAAATGAAGCATTTTCAGCGCAGCTGAGTCGTGAGTCTCTGGTACTCCTGAAGAATGAGCAAAACCTCCTGCCTTTGGATGCGAAGAAACTGAAAAATGTCCTGATTACCGGACCGCTGGCCGCAGAAGTAAATTACACCACAAGCAGGTATGGCCCATCTAACAATCCGGTCACTTCTGTTGTTGATGGCATCAGGAAATATCTGGGCGCTGCTGCTCAGGTCAATTATGTGAAAGGATGTGATATGATAGATCCCAACTGGCCCGAAAGTGAAATTATTCCCAGCCCTCTTTCTGATGCAGAACAAAGAGGAATTGATGAAGCTGTCGCACAGGCGAAACAAGCTGATGTGATCATTGCTGTGGTGGGGGAAGATGAGAAAAGGGTGGGAGAAAGCCTTACCCGTACTGGATTAAATCTGCCCGGCCGACAATTACAATTACTAATGGCACTTCATGCTACGGGAAAACCGGTAGTAATGGTGATGGTCAACGGTCAGCCTCTAACCATCAATTGGGAAAACCGCTATATCCCCGCAATCCTGGAAGCCTGGTTTCCGGGCCCGCAGAGTGGGACGATCATTGCCGAAACTTTATTTGGAGATTATAACCCTGGAGGCAAACTTCCCATTACTTTCCCGAAGTCTGTAGGTCAGCTGGAGTATAATTTCCCTTTTAAGCCTGCTTCACAGGCGGGGCAGCCCAGCAGCGGAAATAATGGATATGGAAAAACAAGTGTGAACGGTGCATTATATCCCTTTGGTTATGGTTTGAGTTATACCAGTTTTGAATATAGCAACCTACAGGTAAAACAAACTACGCAGCAGGCAGGTTCTGATATTGAAGTGAGTGTGGAGGTGAAGAATACCGGAGGACGTAAAGGAGATGATGTGGTACAGCTATATCTTAAAGACCTGGTGAGTAGTGTAACCACTTATGACTCGGATCTTCGGGGATTCGAAAGATTAAGCCTTTTGCCAGGAGAACAGAAAACCGTGAAATTTATGCTCAAGCCGGACGACCTTTCTATTTTGGATAAAGATATGAACTGGAGGGTGGAACCTGGGAAATTTAGAGTAATGATTGGTCAGTCTTCCGAAGATATTAAGTTGAAACAGGAATTTGAAATTATGCCTTAAGATAGGCTACTTCCCATTTTCATAGGCTATTTTAAGGTAACTGATGACTTCCTCATTGAGGTCATCAGGATGATAGATTCTCAAATGGTGGTTGTAGTCATCGCTACCCAGCACTGCTTTGATCTTGCGGAAACATAAGTTGTCTTCGTAAGGCTGTTTAAAGGGTAGAACTACATCGATGAAATCCTTACCCATTTGTATGACATAAGCAAAATTTATTCTGCCGGAAAAAGCGATCATAGTTTTTCCGGCATGATATTCCACATTCCCGATTTTCAATAAAGTTGCTGTCAGCTGCCGAAAAAGGGCAATGCTTGTTGCTGATTTATTCTGCAGAAAACCTGCTGTCGCTTTTTCTGATTGATTCATTAGTAGTCTTCCGGAGTTGATCCCGCCAGGATATAAAGTTAGTATTATTTCGGCTCAGTAAAGACATGCTGGTTTGTTCTTCCTGATAGAAGTAATAAAAAAAGAATAAAATATTTGGATAATTAAGTCTATTGTCTACATTTGTACTGTACTAGTTAAATAGTACACTAAACTTATAACGCTATGATAGAAATCTCCAACTTAACCTTTGGATACAGCAAAAAGAAATTGTTGTTTAAAAACCTGAACTTAAAGCTTCAGATGGGTCATATATATGGTCTGCTTGGAAAGAATGGAGCGGGTAAATCTACACTTCTTAAAAACCTTGCGGGCCTTGTTTTCCCTCAGGAGGGCCTTTGTTCACTTAATGGATATCATTCTGCAGGCCGTTTACCAGGTTTTTTGCAGGAATTGTTTTTTATACCTGAGGAAATGCATTTGCCGGGAATTACGGCCACTCAGTTTGCAGGCAGTACCGCACATTTCTATCCGAAATTTAATGAAGCACAATATTTTAAGATGTTGGCAGAATTCGATGTGCCGGTTTCCAGTGTATTGGGAAAACTGTCTTTCGGTCAGCAGAAAAAAGTAATGATTGCTTTTGGCCTGGCTACAAACACGGCATTACTTATTATGGATGAACCTACTAATGGTTTGGATATCCCGTCTAAAGTTAAATTCAGGAAAATTATCGCCGGGGCACTTACTGATGAGCGCTGTATCATCATCTCTACGCATCAGATCCGTGACCTGGATAGCCTGATCGACAGTGTATTGGTTTTGCACCAGCAAGAGATTGTATTGAATAGTGGTCTGGATGAAATTGCAGAGCGCATTCAATTTACGACTACTGCTCAGGCAAATAAGGCGGCTATCCTCTATGAAGAATCCAATGCTGTAGGAATCAATACGATCAGTGTGAACCATAATCAGACTTTCAGCAAGGTTGATATGGAGATGCTTTTCAATGCGATCGTCAACGATCATAAATCAGTAATAGACATTTTAAAATAAGGCCTCATGAACAATATATTTAACTTTCGAAGATTTTCACTTCTTTTTAGTAAACATACCCGAGAATATTATAAAACTTATTTATTATCCGTAGCCGTGTTATTCGGGCTGCTGACTGCAGCCCTTGGATTTCTTTGTTATGTGAGTGGTGGAGCTATTCAAATAAAAACTCAGTTTTCCATTTTCTTTCTTTTTCTTTTAGGTGCGGGCTCAGTTTTTACGAGTTTGGTCTTTTCTGATTTTGGAGATAGCAGGAAGTCAATTGCGATGTTGACGCTGCCGGTTTCTCATTTTGAGAAGTATCTGGTCGCCTGGATTTACTCTTTTGTTATTTTTCAACTGGTTTTCCTGTTGAGTTTTTATGCTGTCGATTTTCTTGTCTTAACGCTTGGTAGTTCAGGAAAAGGTGAAGAATTAAAAATTATGAATGTGTTTTCTGCAGATGGCGAGCACTTGTTTGTATTTCAGCTCTACATGATTGTCCATAGTATGGCTTTTTTGGGAGCAATCTTTTTTGAGAAGATTCATTTTATCAAAACTGCATTTGTGGTATTGATACTGAGCCTGGTGCTGATTTTGATCAATCAACCTATGGTTCATGCACTCTTTGATGTGAAGCTGCAAAAAATAGTGCCCTTTGTAAACTTAGGGATAGAAGAAGCCGGAAGATATTATATCATTAATCCTTTGCCTTCTGTCAAACCGTTAATGCTTGGTTTATCCCTGACTTTTGCGGTGTTATTATGGATCGGTGCCTATTTTAAATTGAAAGAAAAAGAAGTCTAAGATGGAATTTAGAGATAATGAAGCCATATATCTGCAG
Source organism: Pedobacter steynii (assembly GCF_001721645.1). Taxonomy (NCBI): domain Bacteria; kingdom Pseudomonadati; phylum Bacteroidota; class Sphingobacteriia; order Sphingobacteriales; family Sphingobacteriaceae; genus Pedobacter; species Pedobacter steynii. Next base: position 3,504,632 of record NZ_CP017141.1, read on the forward strand.
ATAGCTGCTTATGTTGGAGAAAATATTATGCTGCACAAGTGGCCGGCAAATGAGAAGATCCCTTCCGTTAGAGAACTGGCTGTGGATTTACAGGTAAACCCGAATACGGTAGTCAGAGCCTATGAGTTTTTACAGAATAAAGAAGTCATCTTAAACAAGAGGGGAATAGGTTTTTTTATTGCTGCGGATGCCGAAGAGAAAATAAAAGGATATAGTAAAGAAAGATTCCTGGGAAATGAACTCCCGGAATTTTTCAGAAATATATTTCTCTTAAATATCAGTATGAAAGAAATTGAAGAACGCTTTGAGAAGTTTAAAGCGGAACATTACCAGAAGTAATCATTAAAAATAAAATTACAGAAGATGAAACTAAGTACCATATTTATTATCGCAGCAGCCATTATTTCATTGGCGATGTTAACTGCTTATAACTTTTCTTTAAAGGCATCTTATCAGAAAGGTGGTTATAAAGACCGTTTCAATGAGCTTGAGTTTAGCTCCATTAAAGGATTGACTGAGCTTCACGTTAATGCGGCAAACAGATTTGCCATCAGTATAGAAAAAGGAGATAAAGAAGGTTTATGGATTAGAGACCAGGTTAAAGGTCTGGTTAATGTTAGTCAGGTAGGAAATGCATTGACTATAGATCTGACTAATGAGGCTAAAGAACGTGGCTTCCATACCAAAGATGGTGATATCATTCTTTTTTCAAATAGCCTGAATACGATAAATACAGCACCTTATTTTACTAAGGAGCAAAAGGAGAAAGAATGGTTTTATAATCATGGCGAAATCAGAGTTAAAGATTTAAGCGGAGAGTTGCTGGATCTTCGTCTCGGAAAGTTTACTTCTGTTTATATGGATCATGTTAAAGTAAATACGCTAAAGGCCAGAGTAGGAGAGGCCGGTTTTGCCGATGCGTTTTTAACAGTTGATTCTTCTAACCAGATTGCATTTGCAGATTTGAGTATTCCTGGTAGAAGTACAATAGTACTTTTAAATCCAAAAATTGTTAAAACTCATTACAATTTGTCAGACAGTGCTACTGTGACCTTAAATGGGTCTATGCTAAAGGGCATACGACCTTAAACCCTATATAGGTTTGTCTGAATCGGAAAGACTCTAGTTCGGAGATCCTTGTCCGTTCCTGCCCTGAGTTTACATAAGAAAGTTTTTCAAGAGAGAAAAATGAGTATGAAAAATGAACGTCCAAACAAAAGAAAAGGAGGCACAGAGTGGAATCATTCCGAGAGTCTTAGAGTACAGATCGCCTTAGAGTATCTTGATGGTGATTTTAGCCAGGTTCAAATAGAACGTAAGTATGGGTTATCGCCCAATACGGTTTATAGATTCGTATCTTGGTACAAAAGTAATCATAACCATCTTATGCCAGAAGCCGTCAACGTAGCTGAAGAGCTGCCTTTCAGCGCTAAAGAACGAAGAGAGCTGGAAAAGCGGCTGGCCTTATCAGAACTGAAGGTCGCCGTGCTGGAAAAAGTGATTGCCATTGCTAATGAGGAATATGGTACAGATCTTAAAAAAAAAGCTGCTACCAAGTGATCTCAGAACTCAGAGGCACCCGCAAATACTATAGCATAGCTCTTCTTTGCGCCACATTTGATTATACCAGGCAAGCCTGGTATAATCATCTAAAAAGTGTTGAATTGCATCTTCTGGAGGAGCATATTGTACTTGAAAAAATCATTGAGATCCGTAAAGCGCTTCCTAAAACAGGATGCATAAAGTTGTATAAAGAACTCAATAATGGCTTTTTACAGGCCCATGGTATCACTATGGGAAGAGATGCGGTATTTGAATTCGTACGTTCTAATGGAATGTTGATCAAGACAAAAAAGAAATGGGTTCGTACAACAAATTCTTTTCACCGGTTTAAAGTTCATCCTGATCTGGTGCAGCGCAGGCCAGCGATACATGCTGAAGAAATATGGGTAAGCGATATTACTTATCTGCGTACCAGTACTTGTTTTCTTTATTTATCACTAATCACAGATGCCTATTCAAGAAAGATCGTAGGTCATCATTTGGCGACTGATTTAAAGGCAATCGGATGTATTAAAGCATTAAATCTAGCCTTAAAAGGAAGATTGTATCCAAACAGACCCCTTATTCATCACTCAGACAGAGGAACTCAATATTGTTGCGATGACTATGTGACCATGCTTAAAGACAATGGAATACAAATCAGTATGACTCAGACAGGCAGTCCATATGATAATGCAATAGCAGAAAGAGTGAATGGAATACTGAAAATGGAACTAGGGTTGGAAAAGACCTTTAAAAATGTAGCCCAGGCGAAAGTATCAGTAGAACTGGCTATGGATAAATACAATAATTTAAGAATGCATTCCAGTTGCGAATTCCAAACCCCACAGCTGACTCACATGGTGGAGAATATCGTTCCAAAACAACAAAAAACACAATCCTTACTGCCTATGTAAACTCAAAACAGGAAAATCAGCATTTTTGGGTAAACTTATATCAGTAATAAAATTTATCATTGTAAACCTATATCAGTAAAACAAAAAAACTACGTAAACACTAATCAGTAATTTACTTTCTGTATGTAAACTTATTGCAGTATAAGACACTCTGTAATGAGTCTGGATCTGGGAGGTAGTTGCGAGGTAGTTACGAGGTAGTTGAAAGGTTAAAACAATAATGCAACTACCTCTCAGGTACCTTTCAACTACCTCGCAACTACCTTCCAACCCCGGAGTCTGTACGGAGGATCCCCGAAGCATTTCAGGTTACAAAAAACGTTTAATATAGGCTTGCTTAGACCTAATTTTCCTACTTTTGAACATGAAACAATTTAATCTGCTTCTGGCAGGCTTTCTTTTGCTTGCCTCATCTTGTACTGCACAAACAAAAAACTACATTTCTTTTGGGAGCGTTCAGGAACTAAGAGACTTTTTGAACAGAAAGACACCAGGATATCCGCTGATCAGCGCACATAGAGGCGGGCCTATGAAAGGTTTTCCTGAAAACTGTATTGCAACTTTTGAAAATGCGACAAGCTATCAACCCGTAGTTATTGAGTTTGACGTGACATTGAGTAAAGACTCTGTGTTGGTGATCATGCATGATGATAAACTGGATAGAACCAGTAACGGAACTGGATTTATCCGGGACTATACTTATGCGGAGTTACAGAAACTCCACTTAAAAGACAATTTCGGAACATTAACGTCCTATAAGATCCCTACTTTAACTGAGGTGCTGAAATGGGGGAAAGGAAAAGTGTTGTTTACCATTGATGTAAAAAGGGGAGTTCCTTTTTCGAAAATCATTGAACAAGTCCGCAAAACGCAATCTGAATCCAATTCTATCGTCATTACCTATAATGATAACCAGGCCGTAGAAGTGCATAAGCTGGCCCCTGATCTGATGATTTCTGTTTCAGCAAAATATAGTAATGATTTAGAAAGGCTAAAATCTAAAGGTGTTCCATACGACAGGATGGTTGCATTTGTCGGAACTGGTGGGTTCGATCAAAAAGGCTTTTGGGCATTGCATCAGAGGGAAATCTCCTGTATTATGGGAACAATGGGTAACCTGGATCGGCGGGCGATGACCAGGAAAAACATAAAATACTATTACATGTACGCAAATAGTGGTGCAGATATGATTTCCACGGATAACCTAATCATGGCCGGTAAGGAATTGAATCAATATAGAAAAGATAAAAAGATCAGTTCTGTACACGTTAAAAAAATAAAATAAATTGAGCATTCAGGTAAGCACATTGGCCAAACATTACGGTCAGCAGAAAGCAGTAGATGGAATTAGCTTTGAAGCTAAACCAGGGAAAATTCTTGGCTTTTTAGGTCCGAATGGTGCGGGGAAATCTACCACCATGAGGATGCTGACGGGCTACCTGAAACCCACATCAGGCAGCGCAGAGATTTGTGGTTTTGATACCCGGAAAGATAGTCTTGAAGTCAGGCGTGTGATGGGCTACCTGCCGGAAAATACACCGCTATATGCAGATATGTATGTGCAGGAGTTTTTATTATTCGTAGCCAATACTTATCAATTGAAAGATGCGGCACTGCGTGTAAAAGAAACTATAGAAACAGTAGGCCTCTCTCCGGAACAACATAAAAAGATTTCCATGTTATCTAAAGGGTACCGACAGAGAGTTGGGCTGGCCCAGGCAATTATCCATAATCCGCAGGTATTGATTCTTGATGAGCCAACCTCAGGACTGGATCCAAATCAACTGACCGACATCAGGGAATTGATCAAACAGCTTGGGAAAGACAAGACGGTAATCCTTTCCACGCATATCATGCAGGAAGTAGAAGCGATCTGCGATGAAGTGGTCATCATCAACAACGGTAAAATTGTAGCCAATGCTACAATAACTGATCTTAAAAGAGAACACCAAATGACTTCTTTAGAGGATATTTTCAGGAAATTGACCTCCTGATTAATTTTTTTTCATGAGTTTGTAACGATTGGCCAAGTTTTTGCATCTAAGGGTTGATTTTATATCAGTAATATAAATTTAAATTTAAACACATGAAAAAATTATTTTTACTAACAGCAATCGTAGGTATTTTCGCATTCACTAACGCTAGTGCACAAAAAGATGCTGCAATGAATGGCCCTAAGTTAGGTATAGGTGCTGATTTCGCGTTTCCAATGGGTGACTTTGGTGATATTTCCAAATTTGGTGTTGGAGGATCGTTATTGTACCAACATCCAGTTGCTCCAAATTTGAACTTAACAGCAAGTGCTGGTTATTTGAGCTTCAAATATAAGGACATCATTGGAGGTGGAAATTCTGGTTTTGTTCCTGTGAAAGTAGGTGCGAGATATTTTGTAGCTGAAAACTTTTATTTGAACGGAGAACTAGGTGCTTCATTTGGAACAGGAGATTTTAACGATGGAACTGCTTTCGTTTACTCACCTGGTATCGGTGTTGAGTTTCCTGTAGCTGACAAATCTTCTATTGACTTAGGTGCTCGTTATGAAGGATGGTCTAATAATGGAACACTTTCATTCATTGGTCTAAGAGCTGCATTTAACTTCGGTTTGTAGAACTTAATCTATTAAAACTTACAGATCCTGCTAAAGGATCTCTTCAAAGCTTTCCTGTTTACAGGAAGGCTTTCTTGTTTTGTTTTGCTGAAAATCGAATTTTATTCTATAATATCGCCATAAATTAAAATACTGAATTTGAAAAAGCGATTATTGCTGGCAACAATTGCCGCATTTTTTACAGTTAAGACGAGTATGGCTCAAACCGGTGATCCAGCAATGGAAGGATCTAAATTCGGACTTGGTGCTGATTTTGCCTTTCCTATGGGAGCTTTTAAAGACCAGACAAATTATGGAGTTGGAGCTTCCCTTTTATACCAGCATCCCATTGCCAAAAACCTAAACATTACCGGAAATGTCGGCTACCTGGAATTACAGGGAAAGAAGACGATTATAAATCTTAAATATACGGAAGGATTCATACCAGTAAAGGCCGGTGCCAGGTACTTTCTTGCAGAAAATATCTACGGAGGAGCTGAACTTGGGGTCTCCATTTCCACAGCCAGTGGTAATGGTAGCGGAACTTCATTTATTTATGTCCCTTCTGCAGGAGTGGAATTTCCGGTATCGGATACGGGATCTGTCGATGTGGGTATCCGTTATGAAAGCTGGACCAGAAGTAGCAATACCCGTTCTTTTATTGGTATCAGAGCAGGATATAATTTTTAATTTTCTAACTTCGGCATCGTTAATTAAAATGCATGTACGCCGTATTTAAAAGGGAATTGTTTAGCTTGTTGAACTCGCTGATGGCTTATATTACCATCGGGGTTTTTCTATTGGCCTGTGGGTTGTTGTTGTGGTTTTTTCCAGATACTTCGATCCTGGAATATGGGTATGCTGAGCTCAGCAGCTTTTTTAACCTAGCCCCCTTTTTGTTTCTGTTCCTTATCCCCGCCATCACCATGCGCTCTTTTGCAGAAGAAAGAAGGGAGGGGACCTATATTTTACTTGCAACCAGACCGCTTACCGACTGGCAGATTATAATGGCCAAATACCTGGCCTGTTTTGTACTGGTACTCTTCGCCTTGATTCCTACTTTGATCTATTGTTATTCCGTATCAAAACTGGCTTTACCAGCAGGTAATATTGATACCGGAGCTATTATCGGCTCATATATAGGTTTGTTGTTGCTCAGTGCTGCATTCCTTGCGGTAGGTATCTTTGCCTCTTCAATCACAAAAAATCAGGTCGTCGCATTCGCCCTGGCAGTATTCGTTTGTTTTATTGCCTACAGCGGATTTGATGCCATGAGCCAGATTTTTGGCTTTCGTGCAATCGAAAATATACTGCTGAATTTAAGTGTAAATGAACATTATCAATCTATGGGCAGAGGAGTTCTGGATACCAGGGATCTGATTTATTTCCTCACTTTCGTGTTGGCGTTCCTGGGCTTGACTAAACTGGTGATAGGAGGTCGTAAATGGTAAGCAACAGACGAAAATTGTTCCACATACTGGCCTTCACCGGAGGTTTAATTCTGCTGAATATTCTGGCTCAATTCGCCTATACCAGGATTGATTTTACAAAAGAAAAGCGGTTTACTTTAACCCCTAAATCAAAAGCAATTCTCGGAAAAATCAATACGCCGCTTACCATTACTGTATTTCTTGAAGGTGACCTGCCAGCTCCTTTTAAACGTTTGAAAAATGCAACCAGAGATTTGCTGGCGGATTATAAAGCCTATGCAGGGAAGGAAATAAAAGTGGTGTTCAAAGACCCACTTTCAGGACTTTCTATCGAAGAACAGGATACGGTGATCAATAATTTATACCAATCCGGCATTGAACCCACAACGATAAACATAAAAAATGATGCTGGTTTTGCACAAAAGATGGTCTTTCCTATGGCCATGCTGGAAACAGAAAGCCAGCAGCTTCCCCTGAAGTTGCTGCAGAACCTCAATGCTAGCGGAAGTTATGAAGAGAACATCAATAACTCCATTCAGAACCTCGAATACCTGTTTACAGCTGCCATACAGAAAGTACTTAGTAATGATCATCCCAGGATTGGTTTTACAGAGGGGAACGGGGAATTGTCAGACCTTTCCTTAAATGATGCGATCAACAGCCTTTCCGAAAGTTATGAAGTAGGAAGGGTAAACCTGAATACCATAGATGCTTCGGGCCTGGATAAATTGAAATTGTTAATCATCGCAAAGCCACAACAAGCGTTTACCGAAGCAGAAAAATACAAGATTAACTATTTTGTAATGAAGGGGGGAAGGGTGGTCTGGGCGATAGATCAGGTAAGTGCAGACCTGGATAGTTTAAAAGGTTCCGGAGAACAGTTGGCCTTCAATAAGAAATTGAATATAGATGACCTGTTGTTTATGTATGGTGCCCGGGTGAATTATAACCTGATTGCAGATGCAAACTGTGTGGAAATTCCTTTAAGTATGGGACAACAGGGACAGATAGAATTGGCACCATGGGTTTATTATCCATTAATGATGCCGGATACGGCGCATAACCTGGTCAGAAATATTGATGCGATCAGAAGCGAATTTGCGTCTACAGTAGACACTATAGGAGTGAAAGGATTGAAAAAAACAGTCATTTTGCACTCTTCACCATTTAACAAGATCTTTAATACCCCTAAATTACTCTCTCTGCAAATGGTAGCTGAACAGCCTGATCCGAGAGATTATGCGAGCATTCCACAGACATTAGGGATACTGATTGAAGGAACTTTTCCTTCTGTTTTCCTGAATCGTGCCGTTCCGGAAGGAGTCACGGGGAATTATAACGTACCTGCACAGAGTAAAAACACAAAAATGATCGTTATTGGTGATGGCGATGTCTTCAAAAATCAATTGAGCAGTAAGGATGGCTCAGCATTTCCGTTAGGCTTTGACCGGTACACCCAAAAAAACTACGGAAATAAGGCATTGTTGTTAAACATCGCCGATTATCTGTCAAATGAAGATAATTTAATCGCTTTACGTAATAAGGAGGTTAAGATCAGGTTATTGGATAAGGCAGGTTTGCGCACAGAAAAGCTGCAATGGCAAATAATCAATATGGCTTTGCCTTTATTTTTGTTAATATCGTTCGCAATTTTTCAACATTATTACCGCAAGCATAAGTATACAAGGTAATTTTTATATTTTTGAGAACTGACAAGATCATACTATGAGATTTATTGTATCCACATCAACGTTATTAAAACATTTGCAAACAGTAAACGGTGCGTCAAGCAGTAGTACTGTATTGCCAATATTGGAAAATTTCCTTTTTGAAATTAAAGACGGAAGTTTAACCATATCTGCCACTGATTTACAAACCAGCATGACGACCTCTTTACCGGTGGAGTCTAAAGAAGGCGGAAAAGTAGCTGTGCCGGCAAAAATACTTTTAGACACTTTGAAAACGCTGCCAGATCAGCCGATCTCTTTCAATATTGACGACAATACCTTCTCTATTGAAATCAGTGCTGGTGATGGAAAGTATAAGTTGAGTGGAGAAAATGGTGATGATTTTCCTAAAATCCCTACCGTAGAAAATGCTTCTTCTGTAAACCTGCCTGCTTCGGTATTAACAGAAGCAATTACCAAAACTATTTTCGCAGTAAGTAGTGATGAGCTGCGTCCGGCAATGACCGGAGTATATTGTCAGCTGTCTGAGCAACACATTACCTTTGTCGCTACTGATGCACATAAACTGGTAAGATATAGAAGAATGGATAGTAAAGGAGATAAATCTTCTTCTTTCATCCTTCCAAAAAAAGCATTAACCCTATTGAAAGCTGCACTTCCTTCAACAGAAGTAAATGTTTCTGTGGATTATAATGCAACGAGTGCTTTCTTTAAATTTGAAAATATCAACCTGGTTTGTCGTTTAATTGACGAACGTTATCCTGATTATGAAGCCGTAATTCCTGCCAACAATCCGAATAAACTGGTTATTGATCGTGCATTGTTTCTGAATACTTTGCGTAGGGTGGTTATTTTTGCTAATAAAACAACACATCAGGTACGTTTAAAAATCAATGGCAGTGAATTGAATATTTCTTCTGAGGATCTGGATTTTGCCAATGAAGCTCATGAGCGCTTAAGCTGTCAGTATGAAGGTGAAGATCTGGAAATTGGATTCAATGCCCGTTTCTTAATCGAGATGCTGAGCAATTTAAGTGGAGAAGAAGTGACACTGGAACTTTCTACTCCTAATCGTGCAGGATTGCTGATTCCACAAACAAATGACGAAAATGAAGATGTGCTGATGTTGGTGATGCCTGTAATGCTAAACAACTATAACTAAATTCAAAGTTAAATATATTGGAAAGGCCTGGTTTTTAACCAGGCCTTCTTTTTGTAAAATGTTTTATGCTGAGCAGAAGCCCTGAAATTGATCAGCTAATTAATTTTACGTTACTAAATCAAAAATAGCATGGTTATTGCCATGATATTCTTAATTTTGGGACTTAATTTATACAAACTTGGAAATTTTCTCACAACTGGTAGATTTTATATTACACACCGATAAAGCTTTAGTGAAGCTGGTAAGTGATTATAAAACATGGACTTATCTTATTCTTTTCTTAATTATTTTTGCTGAAACCGGTTTCGTGGTTACCCCGTTCTTGCCTGGTGACTCTATGTTATTTGCCGTTGGGGCATTGATTGCAAAAGGAGGCACTGGTTTAGATATCTGGATCATGTTCCTGCTTTTGAGCGTTGCGGCCATATTGGGAAATAGTCTCAATTATCGGCTCGGAAGCTTCTTCGGCGTAAAAGTCTTTAAAGAAGGGAATAAAATTTTAAAATTGGAATATTACAATAAATCGCATGAATTCTTTGAGAAGCATGGTGGAAAAGCAATTATGTTTAGCCGTTTCCTTCCGATTTTCAGAACGATTGCACCTTTTGTTGCCGGAGTGGCAAAAATGCCTTTTGGAAGGTTTACCTATTACAATGTGGTAGGTGGTCTTGGCTGGATTGGTAGTTTGTTGTTTGCAGGTTTCTTACTGGGACAAATTCCGGTAGTCAGAGATAACTTCTCTATTGTAATCCTTACGATTGCAGTAGTTACGTTTGCTCCGGTTATCTATGCTGCAATAAAGAGTAGAATTAAAACTAAGGATATCGTAGAGAACTAAGGCTCCCGACCGATAATCTGTCCTTTATCATAAAGCTTTTGGTCTTCCTTAGCCCTTTTCAGGTCTGAGGAAGACCTTTTTTTATGGACCAGGTTACGCAATTCCGGCTGTCCGGCATCAACCCAGGCAGAATACCAGTAGGAGCCTGTGGCCAGGATTGCAGCACGCATTTGCCTTTCTACCATATGGTTCATTTTCTCATGATAGGCACGGGAGTAGTTTAATGAGTATTGTCGCATTACCTGCTGGTATCTTTTCGAGAAGCTGTATTTTCTATAGGAAGGCAGGCTGGAACTCAGCGATGCCTCCAGCGTCAATACACTATCTGATAGCTGATGACTGTGACTGATGATTGCCCAGGCTTTTTGTAAGGGATCCTCGATATATATCGCTTTTCCGACTCTGTAATTATACTTTTTGGCAAATAGTTCTGGTAAACGGCTCTCCCAGAAAGCGTGTATGCCATGTTGATTGCTCAGCTGTCCGTTGTGATTTTGTGTGGCATGGAGCGGAACATGGGCATCAGCAACATAATGCCCCAGGTAAGCCGAGTAAACGAGTATTTTTAAAGAATCCCTGTCCTTAAAAGCATTGATGAGTTGGTAATAAGATTTTTGGATCTGCCAGGGAAGTGTTCCGTTGCTGCTCAACTTTGCAGCACCATACTTCTTTAAGGCATCGTTATATTTTCTGGGGATGCTATCGATATTTGTTTCATAGACTTCTACGTCGAGATAATGTCTCGGGGCTTCAGCGGAGTCTGCATAGCGACGTTTGTCGGCGTCTACGGCATGATCACTAAGGTATTTGATGTTTGCCTTGTAAAAAGTATTGACGCCGTTATGGAGCGTAAAAACGGCCAGGTAATTGATCCGTTTATGGGCATAAAACCCCCAGGAGCAAAAAAAGAGAACACCGCCACATAGCATTACAGAGATAAATACCTGCTTCATCTCTGTAAAACTATATAAACGAACCTATTGAGTGGTTATTTATCTATGCTTTTTCCTTTCATGGCGGAAGATACCGCCACATCCATCACACGTTCTGCAAATGGACGGGTAAATTCATTCAATTCATCAGCTTTTTTCAGGATCTCGTCCTTTTCTGCCTTCCCTAAAGCTATTTTAAGGGCATCAATATGGGTACGCGTTTCTGAAATTTCTGTTTCGGTCAGGAAGCTACCATGTTTTTCAATAAAGCGTTCTGCAGTATACACCAGTTGTTCCCCTTCACTTCTGGCTTCAATTAACATGCGTTGTTCAACATCGCTCTTCGCATGAGTAATGCTGTCTATCAGCATTTTTTCTACAGTATCATCGGTTAAACCATAACTTGGCGTAATGTCGATCTCCTGTTTTACGCCTGATCTTAATTCTATCGCCTGCACGGTTAGAATCCCATCGGCATTTAACATGAAGTTGATGTCTACCTTAGGTAAGCCTGCAGGCATTGCAGGAATCCCTTTCAGGTCAAACTCTGCTAGTTTTCTGTTCTCCTGAACAAGATCACGTTCTCCCTGAAAAACAGAGATCTTCATGTTGATCTGTCCGTCGATAGAGGTGGTATACTGTCTTCCTGCTTTGGTCGGAACTTTGGCATTCCTGGGGATGATCACATCCATCAGTCCACCCATGGTTTCAATGCCTAGAGAAAGTGGGGTAACATCGAGCAAGAGAATATCGGAGCGGTTCCCGGCAAGAATATCTGCTTGAATGGCTGCACCTAAGGCTACTACTTCGTCCGGATTAATCTGGTCATGCGGCTTACGTCCGAAGAATTCGGCAACCTGTGCTTTGACATAAGGTGTACGGGTAGATCCTCCAACCAATACGACCTCATCAATTTCGGCAACAGTTAACCTGGAATCGCTTAAAGCCTGTTTACACGAATTCAGGGTTTCAGCTACTTTCGCTGCAATAAGTTGCTCAAATGTTTGCTTGTCTAAAGTACACCAGATGTCGCCAATCTGTTCGTTGAAGAGGTTTTGATTGCTCAATGCTTTTTTTGCTTCTTCCGCTTTTAACCTTAGCGATTGCATCAATCCCGAATCCTGTGCAAGTGCATCAGCATCCAGTTTATTCTGCTCTATCCAGTAATGAACAATAGAACGGTCAAAATCGTCACCACCTAAAAAGGTATTTCCGTTTGTTGCCAGCACTTCGAAAATGCCGTTTTGTATAGATAAGATGGACACATCAAAAGTACCGCCTCCAAGGTCATATACCGCAATTGTTTTTTGCTGACTGGGATCAAGGCCCAGGCCGTAGGCAAGACTGGCGGCAGTAGGCTCGTTTACAATTCTCAATACATCCAGGCCTGCCAATTTTCCGGCATCCCTGGTTGCTTGTCGTTGACTGTCATTAAAATAAGCAGGGACAGTAATTACGGCACGGTTAACGGGTGTTTTTAACGCATGTTCAGCCCTTGCTTTCAATTCTTTCAGAATTTCTGCAGAAAGCTCAATAGGGGTATAAAATTTATCTCCGGCTTTGATTTTTACCAATGAATCATTTTCATCATCTATGATTTTATAAGAAAAGGTGTCCTGATGACTGGCGACATCTTTATAGGACCTGCCTAGTAATCTTTTTACCGAAAATATAGTGTTTGCAGGGTCTGTAATTAAAAATTCTTTGGCCTCATTTCCGACAAGAGCATCTCCTTTAGCATTAAAATGTACAACAGAAGGGACTAATAAGCCCTTTCCGGTATCGTTAATTACCTGTGGGTTTTTGTCTGGATTAATAAAGGCCACCAGGCTATTGGTGGTACCAAGGTCAATACCGACGATGATTTCTTCTTGTTGCAGGGAGCCTGTCGCCAGGTTAATGGATATCTTTGCCATAGTCTGGCAAATTTAGGAATGTTTTAAGGTTTTTTTGTGTTAAGGTTGTAATGTTTTGAGCTTCTGTCTTTGAATCAGGTCTTTTTTATGGATATTATAGAGCCAAATGACAATATCCTGATAGCTGTCTGTTCCTTTTCGCTGGTTATTCAGCTTTAAAAAACTATCCAGAGCTACCCCCATATAACCATACATATCGCTGTTATATTTCTGCCAGAAGGCCCTTTCAGTTTTAAAGTCTTTAATTGTTTCGGGATTGATACTGGCATAAAGACGCTGATAATCTTCCGGAGATTTTATCCTGATCTCATATAAAATGCTTCGGAGCATATTGTACTCCGCAGAGTACCGGAAATTCTGATCAGTACTGTGGACGGCGACAAGATAGCCGATGAGGTTGGCTTCATCCTCTCTCCCTATGCCAAGCTGGTGTGCAATTTCATGGCAGGTAACAAAAGGTAGAGATACTGAAGGTAAGCGCATATTGACATTTGCTTCCCCGGAAAGTGGGTTGTAATAACCTTCAATGCCAATTTTGGTGACCAGCCAGCTATTTAATACCGCTTTGACTGATGGGCTGCGGTATTGAAAAAGGGGATTTGTTTCTTTCATCAGATCATAAGCTGATTTGGCTTTAAGTTCCAGTTCTCCGATTTTGTAATCTGCTTTTGCCGGGTGTGGAAAAGCATTTAGCTGATCAATGAAATATTCGCCCAATAGGACCAGCTCTGCGGTATTGTATTTTTGATTTGGAATCCCGAGCTGTTTAGAAATCGACGGGCGGGAGTAATTCAGTCCCCACAAGATTTTAAACACAAGATAAAGAATGAGAAAGAAATTAATTACCTGCAGAAGAATCTCAGTTCTTTTTCCGGGCTCTGGTTTTCCCTGAGAGAGTTTTTTGAAAAACAGATAAATGCTTCTCAGCACAAAAAGTACGAGAAGGAGGTATAAAAAATCGCCCAGCGCGAAAGGGAAAAATGAGCTGATGAAACGTTGGATGACAGCTGTAACCTGGTATAAACCATTGGCGTATACCCGCTCTATAAACGAGCTGTTCAGGCCGGCGAGAAAGATAAATCCCGACAGCATGAACAGCAGGACAAACTGTTTGAACTTTGGCCTGTCCTTTAACGTCATTATCTGTTAAAGGCTAATCTTTTTCCAATCTTGTGGGTCATGAACTTCCCTTTTTGGTAAGCCAGGTTTCCGGAAATGAAGGTATGGGTAATCTCGGCCTGGAAGGTCTGTCCTTCAAACGGCGACCATCCGCATTTATACCAGAGGTTTGCCCGAGTTACTTTTACGGGATCATTCAGGTGAACCAATACCAGGTCAGCCCAATAGCCTTCTCTGATAAAACCCCTTCTGTCGATGTTAAAACAAGTTGCCACGTTATGGGCTGTTTTCTCAGCGATTTGTTCAAGGGTGATTTTCTTTTGATGGTACATTTCCAATAAAGCAGAAAGGGCATGCTGTACTAAAGGGCCTCCGGAAGGCGCCTGTAAGTAAGGTTGTTCTTTCTCTTCTATGGTGTGTGGGGCATGATCCGTTGCAATGATGTCAATATGGCCGTCCAATACCCCTTTCAGGATGGCATCTTTATCCTGAACAGTCTTTACCGCAGGGTTCCATTTGATCCAGTTGCCTTTTGTTGCATAATCCCGATCGTCAAACCAGAGGTGATGCACACAAGCTTCAGCAGTAATCCGCTTATCTTTTAATGGGGTAACCGCATCAAAAAGGGCTACTTCCCGTGCTGTAGAGATGTGTAGGATATGTAAACGGGTATTGTATTTTTTTGCCAGCTCCACGGCCATAGAAGAAGACAGGTAGCAGGCTTCAGCACTTCTGATGAGCGGATGCATGTCTATGGTGATGTTGTCTCCATATTTCTCCTTGTATGCTGCCATATTCTCGCGAATGGTTTTTTCATCTTCGCAATGTGTGGCAACGAGTATCGGTGCATCTTTGAAAATATTTTCCAGCACCTTCTCATTGTCTACAAGCATATTCCCTGTAGAGGAACCCATGAAAACCTTAATTCCGCAAACATTGTTCGGATCGGTTTTCAAAACCTCTTCCAGGTTGTCATTAGAGGCGCCCATGAAAAAGGAGTAATTTGCCAGTGATACTTCTGAAGCAATATTGTATTTATCGGTCAGCAATTCCTGGGTCAAAGTATTCGGAACGGTATTCGGCATTTCCATGAAGGAGGTGATCCCCCCGGCTACCGCGGCCATGCTTTCAGAAAAGATATCCGCCTTATGGGTTAAACCGGGTTCACGGAAATGGACCTGATCGTCAATCATTCCCGGAAAGAGGTGCAGGCCTTCCGCATTAATTTCTTTCGCTCCTTCCACCTGGATGTTTGGGGCGATTTTTTCAATAAATCCGTCTTTAATTAGTACGTCAGCAACAAAGATTTGGCCTTCGTTTACCACTGAGGCCGCTTTTATCAGAATGGTGTTCATGACCTCAAACTTAAATAAAAAAAATGTTATTTACTTTTCCATGTATTGTCTCCGCCATTGGCATCTACAAATATGCCGCCGTTAATGGTAATCTCTGAGATCGCTTTCTTGGCATTTAAGGGAATTCTTGCCAATCTCTGGTCAGTTTTCCAAATGGCCGGTGTCTGATGGATGACTTCATTGCTTCCATCCTGATAAGTAACTCTGATATCAAAAGGGATAGCGAAACCACCTGTATTGTGAATAGAAAGTTCATAATTCAAGCCCTTATTGCTGACTTTGCCAATACTCAGATCGATGTAATTATTGCTGAAAAACCAGTTGTTCCAATACCAGTTAAGATTCTCTCCGCTTACATTGTTCATCGTGTAGAAAAAGTCCCATGGAATAGGGTGTTTGCCGTTCCAGCGTGCCATATAGGCATGTAGGTGTTTTTTAAAGGCCGCATCGCCAAGCATGTCCTTTAATGCGAGGTAGGCCAATGCAGGTTTGACGTAGGCATTGTTGCCATAACCAACTCCTGAAACCTGAGTGGATAAAGAAATGACAGGCTGATCCTGTTCAGTTGAAGGATCAAAGGTCCACCTGTTTACCCGGAATTTTTTAAAGTTCTGGTCAGCTTTGCTTTTTCCAAGTTGTGCAATGCCGATCAGGTATTCCAGTGTCGTTGCCCAGCCCTCATCCATATGCGCATAACGGGTTTCATTAGTGCCCATATAAAAAGGAAAATAGGTATGCGCAATTTCGTGATTGAGTACAAATTGAGAGAACTCCATATCGGGAGTGCTGGAGTCGTTTACCATCATTGGGTATTCCATGTCGGCAAAACCCTGCACAGCAGTCATCTTAGAGAAAGGATAGGGGATGCCAGGCCAGTTGTTGGAGAACCAGTCTAATGCCAGTTTAGACCAGCCAGTGGCCTGTGCAAAGTCTTTGGCTTTTGCATCATAAGCGGATTGTACGCTTGTTCTTCTGTTTGTTTTGGTATCCACCACTACGCTTCCGGCATCCCAGAGGTAATGACTGCTCAGGGAGAAAGTCATATCGGTAATGTGATCCGCTGTAAATTTCCAGCTGTTCCATTCATTCTGCTTTGTTACCTGTCCTTTAGCCATCTCCTCTGCAGTGGCCACAGGGATGATTTCTTCACTGGTATATGATTTTTTTAGACGTTCGGCAAAGGCGGGTTGAAGGACTTCATCCGGATTTTGCAGGTCGCCGGTAGCCCATACCACATAATTCTTTGGTGCTTTAACAGTGAGCTGATAATCATTGAAATCGTTGTAAAATTCAGCACGGTCAGTATGAGGGATCATATCCCAGCCGTTGTAATCATCATAAACGGAAATTCTCGGGAAAGCATAGGCCACAAAAAAGGTGGTGCTATCGAGTTGCCCCTCTCTTCCACTTTCTTTAGATAGGGGATAGGACCAGCTGATGTTAAAAACAGCGGTTTGACCGGGATTCAGACTGCTTTTTAGAGGTACTTTTTCAACAGTGCCCCAGTCCCCGGTGTTAATGGTATAATTTTGTCCGTTTATGGCGAGGGATTTGATTTCCAGTCCGGAGGTCAGGAAATCTTTGCTGACGTATCCTGATCTCGGTGCTTCAGGTTTGTGCAGATTGTTGACAAACCTGATGGCTACTTCAGAGAGGGTATCCCGGCTATTGTTGGTATATTTTATGGTCTCAGTCCCTTCCACAAGTCTGGTGTCCGGGTGTACCTGTATGGTCATATCATATTTCCCATGGTTTTGCCAGTATTGCTTTCCGGGTCTGCCATCTTTGGAACGAGTCCCCTTATCATAGGCGGCTTTAATATTTCTGGGCATATATAGTTCCTGAGCCTGTAAAGTTATAGTCCCGTTAAGCAGGAGTGCCAGGCTAAGAGGAAAAGCTGTTGCTGCCAGTCTGAAGATGTTCTTTTTCATAAAATGATATCGTGGTCTTATAAAAGTAAGGATTTTATGTTTTTTTAAGGGAATTGCCATCATAATAATACATCGGTTATTCTTTTAGTCCGACGTGGCTTTTAATTAATTCAATTTTTATTGATAGTTTTATTTAAAATTAAAATCTTTAGATAAAATGAAACTCGCATTTGCAGTTCTCCTTCTTTGGAGTATAACCTTTATATCCCTGGCACAACCTGTCAGTCCCGGCAAGCCCCTGATGAGTCCGGAAGAAATATCAAAAGATGTAATGAGCTGGGGGAGGTATGATGCGGGTCATCTCCGGCTGTCCGGTGATTTTAAGGCATACGACCAGCGGGCTGCCCTTATTGGTAAAGATCAGTTCCTGAAACAATTGGCTTCGGGAAGTTATCTGCCGGTAAAGTTGAGTGCTAATGATGGAGTATTGAAATATCAGCTCTATAAAATGCCAGCTAAAACGGAGTCCTCACTGAAAGAGGTGATTAAGGACTATGGTAAAAGATATTACAATTATTATAAACGAGAAGGGCAGCCGATTCCAGGCTTTAATTTTAAGGATGTCAATGGAAGGGTCTACAGCAAGTTGAATACCAAGGGCAAAATTGTGGTATTAAAGTGCTGGTTTATTGCCTGTACTGCATGTGTTGAGGAGATGCCCCGTCTTAATCAGGTCGTAGATCAATATAAAAACAGAAAAGATGTGGTATTTATCAGCCTTGCATTTGATTCAAAGAAAAAACTGGATGTTTTCTTGAAAAAATCAAAATTCAGCTATGCTGTGGTTCCTGATCAGGAAGGTTATATGAGGGATCAGCTTCAGATCAATAGCTATCCGACTCACCTGATTGTTAATAAAAAGGGGATGGTGGTAAAGGTTGTTAATAGTGCTGAGGATATGATCAGGGCATTAAATAAGGAATCCGCTCTCTAAGTGGCCAGGATCACTATCCTGATTAGCGCCGGAGTGTATTAAAAAATGTAATTAACGATGCTGTAAATAATAGTATATTTGCAAAATGCCCAAAACATTTGAAGAGTTTAACCTTAATCGCCAGATTTTAAATGCTGTAGCTGATGCAGGGTTTACTCATGCCACCCCAATACAAGAGAAAGCAATTGCACCTGTGTTATCAGGTCAGGATATATTCGGTATTGCTGAAACCGGAACAGGAAAGACTGCAGCCTATGTTTTGCCGATCTTAATGCAATTGAAGTATGCACAGGGAGATGCTGCCCGTGCGTTGATCCTGGCTCCGACGAGAGAGCTTGCGATGCAGATTACTGAACACATCAGAATTTTCTCCAAATATACCGACCTCCGTACCGTAGTGGTTTATGGTGGTCTGGGTCCAAAAACACAGATTGAACAAATCAAAGCCGGAGTTGATATTATTGTAGCTACTCCTGGAAGGTTCCTCGATATTTACCTGGCCGGACATATCAATACCCAGTATTTAAAATTCCTGGTTTTAGATGAGGCAGATAAAATGATGGATATGGGCTTTATTGGCTCTATTCACCGCATTTTGGAAGTTGTTCCACGCAGACGTCAAAACCTGCTTTTCTCTGCAACAATGAGTGATCTGGTTCAGAAAATCGCAGGAGATTTCTTAAAACATCCTACCGTTATTGAGGTTGGTTTACAAGCTACACCTGCTCAGACGGTTACTCAGGTCTTATATGAGGTGCCCAATTTAAAAACAAAGATCAACCTGTTACAGCACCTGCTGAAAAATGATGAGGAGTTTAAAAGACTGATTATTTTCTGTAAGACTAAAACAGTAGCGGATAACATTTTTAGCTTCATCGAACGTAAATTCGGTGCGGATGCAGTGAGGGTAATCCATGCTAATAAAGGACAGAATACCAGGATAAACTCCATCAATAGCTTTAAAGAAGGAAACATCAGAGTACTGGTGGCTACAGATGTGGCTTCCCGTGGAATTGATGTTTCTGAGGTTTCTCACGTGATCAATTTTGATGTACCGATCATCATCGAAGATTATGTCCACCGTATCGGTCGTACAGGAAGGGCCTATGCCAAAGGTGATGCCCTGACCTTTTTCACGCCGGCGGAAAAATATTACATTGAGAAAATACAAAAGTTAATCAGACAGGAGATTCCTGTAGTACCTTTGCCAACGGAAGTTTTCGTAGAAGAGACCCCTTATGAAGAACGTCAGGCTATTAACAGGGCTATTGATGATCAGAAACGTAAGGATGATCCTGAGTTTAAAGGAGCCTTCCACGAGAAAAAACATGCGGCAGCAATTGCTGCTAAAGAAAGGGAGAAGAACAAAAACAAAACCCCTGCCTGGAAGTCTAAGAAATTCAAAAAAAGAAAGTAAACAAAGAGGAATTGAAAGTAAAACTGACGCCACTTAATATTGTTTCCGCGGTCTTTCTGGTGATTGCCGTAATGCTCATGTTTGAAAAACAACCCGCACCAGGTGTCAAAGCAATTGACCTGGCAAGGATATTAATGTGGTTTAGCTTTCTGATCGTTTTGGTTTCTTTTATCTCTGATCAGATTTTCCGAAAGTTCATTCCTGAACTGAAAAAAATATGGGCCATAGAATGTGCCTTTATTGTTTTTACCATCATTTTAGTTTTTATTATAAAAGTCAGCATATATTAAATGAAACAAGCAGAAATTAAAATTACGGTACAGTTAGATGATAACAATGTACCTGACAATATCCTATGGGAATCTACAGACGCTAAAAGCCAGGAGCAGGTGCCTGTAAAATCAATGATGTTGGCCCTTTGGGACCATAATTATAAAAACTCCATGCGCATCGACTTATGGACTAAAGACATGCCTGTAGATGAGATGAAAAGATTTTTTTACGAGACATTGCAAACAATGGGGGATAGCTTCCTTAAAGCTACAGGAGAAAAATTGATCATCGAAGATTTGCGTGATTACTGTGCGCATTTTGCAGATAAAATGGGTATCAATACGCAGCAATAAGAGATGAGAGCTCAGGGAATTATAGGTGCGGTAATCATGGCAATTGGTGGAATGTGTCCTTTGCTACGCATCCCGATTATCGGCAACTGGAACTACTTTGATCTGGACCAGACACTGGCCATTACTTTTTATGTATTGGTACTGGTTGGATTATTGGGCGCTTTTACCCAAAAGGCAGGACTGATCAGGTTTGCCGGATGGGCAGCTATCGCATTGGTTGCAATCACACTTGTTGGTGTGTATTTTAAGGTGAATGGTTCCTTTGGATTTCTTCATTTCAAAAAGCTGGTTAATCTCGCTGCAGGAATGGTAAAGTATAAGTGGGGCTGGTATGTAATCCTGGCGGGTGCCTTTATTTTGATTACAGTGAGAAGGCCTAAGGTGGCTGTAGTGAGTGCTGCGGTGCCTGCCGAAGTGGCCATATAACTATATAAATATTCTTCCGGAATTGGTGGTTCCTTCGCTGTCTGTAGATGGTCTGGGATTAACCGGTTCCGGAATTTTTTTGGCTTTAGGCAAGGTATGCTGTTTTTAATTCAGTGAGCCCAGAGATTTGTGTTTCTTTTTTCGCTTATATTGGGTTTGTTTCAGGTCTCCGGAGCCCGTAATGATGCTGATATTGCCGTCTGTCTCAAATACCGCCAGCTTCACATCTTTGTATTTCTCTACACCGTGTTCCCTCATTGCTTCGCGTAGTTCTTCATTGCTGATGTCCAGCTTGCTTAGCGTTGCGAAATCGAGGTTTCCATCGTGGATCAGGATTTCCGGTTTTTCCGAGAGCAGCTCCCTGAATTTTTTACTCTTGAACATCAGCTTTTTTAATGCGTAATTCAGGGCGAACAGGACTGCGGCGGCAATCAGGCCTCCCAGCAGACTGGTATTGTTGCCCACCATGGCATTCTGAACGGCATTACTGATGAGTAGAATCAGTACCACATCGGTCGTGTTTAGCTGAGAGAGTTCCTTTTTACCGGTTAAACGGATAGCGATCAGCATAAATGCGTAGACGGCAAGGCTTCTGAGTATGATGTCGAGGTATGGGTTCATGTGTTTAGAATTTTAAGGTCATTTGTCCCTGCTGACTAACTTCCCTTTCATGGTCCAGTAACCACTTTTTGCGCCAGAGCGATCCGGCATAGCCAACTAAAGTGCCGTCACTTCCGATTACCCTGTGACAAGGTACAACAATGGCAAGGTTGTTCTTCCCATTCGCTGCAGCCATCGCCCTTATGGCGAGTACATTGTTCATCTGTTTTGCCATTTGCAGGTAAGATCTGGTGACGCCGTAACCTATCGTAAGCAGGGCAGACCATACTTCCTGCTGGAATGCTGTGCCGGATTGTTTTAAGGGTAGGGTAAAGGTTTTTAGACGGCCTTCAAAGTAATCTGTAAGCTGGGAAACGGCCAGTTTTGTAAGCTCATTTTCAGTAAGTGTTGAAGAGTCTGCCTGGTTATCGGAATCAGATGGTTCTCTAAAAGTGATTTTTTGAACATACTGATCATCGGCAAAGATGCTGACGGGACCAAGGGGGCTCTGTAAAATACTGCAATATTGATTACTCATAGGATTACAATATTATGGATATTTAAGTTACAAAGATAAAAGATCGGGGATTAAGAATTATCTTTGCGCCTGCATGAATTTAATAGATCAGGTTAAGTTTTTAATTAAGAAAGAGCTGCTGTTGGAATGGCGTTCCAAATACGCTTTGAATGGTGTTCTTCTCTATGTCGTGTCGACGGTTTTTGTCTGCTACTTATCTTTTGTAAGTGTAGAAAAGATTACCTGGAATGCTTTGTTCTGGATCATTATGCTGTTTGCTTCGATCAATGCAGTCTCAAAAAGTTTTCTGCAGGAAAGTAGAGGACGGCAACTGTACATTTATACAATAGCAAGCCCTTTGGCACTGATTATTTCAAAAACCATTTACAATGTGTTGTTGATGATGTTACTGACGGTTATTGCACTTACCTTTTATACCCTGGTATTTAGTTATGTACCGGAGGATCTTGGTTTGTATATCGTCGCTACGCTTTTGGGAAGCTTAAGTTTCTCTACCATATTTACAATGATATCAGCAATTGCTTCTAAGGCCGGTAATGGGGGGATGTTGATGGCCATTCTGAGTTTTCCTGTGGTCATCCCGGTATTGATCGTATTGATAAAGCTGACCAAAAATGCAATAGATGGACTGGACAGAAGTGTAAGTCTGGATGAAATTGGCATTTTGCTGATCATAAATGCGTTGGTGATGTCAGTTTCCTTAATTTTATTCCCGTATCTCTGGAGGGATTAACAGGTCAAATAGGTGCTGGCCAAAGAGCCAGGACATCTGTAATCAGGCGCCTGGCTCTGAGGTAATTTAAGCCTGAAATTTATTAAAGAATTTATAGCGGCTGACAGCGTTCTCCTGTCCAGATGTCGTCACAACGTTAAGGAACACATTCTTCGTAGCTGGGACAGCCAAATTGGATCGGGCCGTTTGGAAGCCTGTGGGTACAGCTAATAGAGCAGCCAGGAGGGATTATTCCTCCACCTGTTACTTTTTTAAGCTCATTTCTGCTTAATTTTTGATTTCCTGCTAATTTTAAATTGGTCTTTAACATACAATTTGATTTAGGGTGATTAATAAAATGTTACCTGCATTTATAGCCGATTTGGTGAATTGCCTAAGGGCATCTGTAGCCGTAGATCTCCCGGAGAGGGTCGCATAAAAATTGTTGGCAAGGCTTATTTCCGGCGCAGGATCTTGCTCCGGTTTCTGCATCCATGAAACATTGATTCGGGCAAAGGGCCCTGGCAGTATCCTCACTCGTACCACCCGTTAATTTTTTCATGTCGGTTCTGCTCAGAGATTGAGCGTTTTTTAGTTTTAACATAAGATTAAATTTGGTTAGTTAATGTATTGATTTTGTTGTTCTGGATGACAGCCAGGCCTGTAGTTATTAGAATCTTAAACGAGATAAATTATAAAAATAAAAAATACTGTGATTAAAGTCTTTTAAAGATATTGATGGTTTGTTATTTTTCTAATGTATGTTTGTTGTAATTAATAGTTTAACATAATTATTAATTATATACTCAAAAAATATATGTGGTAATTTATGTGCGACTGTTTTGATGGAAGGTATATTTGTTGCTCGTTTAGGATAATATCCCTGAAATTTAATTGTGCAATTTTTCTGTGACATATCAGCCATCGTTTCCGGACGATTTTTTTCGGAGCAGAAGAACTCTACCGGCTTTTGCAGTAAGCAACATGTGTTTATTGGCTTAATTATAACGTAAGTAGGCAAATTTCTCTTTACATTTGGCGGTTAATAAAATTGAAAAGATTAAATTTTTAGATCAATGTATAAGAGCTGGTGGAAAATATTAGGAGCAGTGCTGGTAATTTATTCAACTATTGCAGGTTTTTTGGTTAAGACGCCAGATTTGCCCATTGTTCGTGAAAGTATCAGAAACCTGTATTTTCATGTTCCTATGTGGTTTAGCATGATCGTTTTATTTAGCGTATCTGTTTTTTATAGTGTTAAATACCTAAGCAGCAGCAACCCTGAGGATGATACCAAAGCTGTGGAAAGCGTGAATGCCGGGGTGATTTTTGGAATGCTGGGAATTACGACTGGTATGATCTGGGCAAGGTTTGCCTGGGGACAGGCCTGGAGTTTTGATGTGAAACAAAATTTTGCTGCCATTTCAATCCTTCTTTATTTTGCCTATCTGGTATTACGGAATGCGGTGGACGAAGAACAAAAGAGGGCGAAAATCTCTGCCATCTATAATATATTTGCTTTCCCGATTATGGTCGTGCTGCTTTTTGTACTGCCGCGTTTATCCGACTCATTGCATCCTGGTGACGGCGGAAATCCGGGTTTTAATTCTTACGACCTTGACAGCCGGATGAGGATGGTATTCTATCCTGCATGCCTGGGCTGGATTCTGGTTGGTTATTGGATCTACACCATCTTATACAGGGTTCGTATCCTTGAAAAAAATAACCGCTAAAAAGATATTTTCTTTGCAAATCCGCATGATCTGATGCAGACTTTTAATACCCTTTATTAAAATATATACCAAATGAAAAAAATTACAGCAACCTTTTTAATGTTCATGATCACCATGCAGCTGTTCGCTCAGGGGCAAGGTTCGGCCATTACTGATAGCCTATACGCTTCCGGAAAAATATACGTTGTGGTAGCATGTGTGGTGCTAATCTTGCTGGGCTTGCTTTTTTTTCTATTTACGATAGAAAAAAGATTAAAAAAATTAGAAAAGAAAACTTCGGCTAAAATCTAATTTTAAATCGTTTAGGCCTTGTTTTTGCCCGCTTTATGATGTGGTGTTTGCATTACACTAAGTAATTCTGTATTTGCATTAATGGTTTTTTTTAATGCAATTTTGCACCTAATTAGGATACGAACTTATATTCAATTCATAAATAACAACTAATGGCTAATACAGCAAACGAGACAAATTTTTTTGCAGATGTCTGCAAGAATTTTGACAATGCCGCCCAATTCACTTCCCATCCAGAGGGTCTGTTAACCCAAATCAAAGCTTGTAACAGTGTATATCGTTTCCAATTCCCTATCCGTAGAGGAAATGGTTTCGAGGTTATTGATGCATGGCGTGTGGAGCACTCTCACCATATGAGTCCTACCAAAGGTGGTATTCGCTATAGCGAAATGGTTAACGAAGATGAAGTAATGGCTTTGGCTGCTTTAATGACGTACAAATGTGCTATTGTCAACGTTCCTTTCGGAGGTGCTAAAGGGGGGATTAAAATCACAACTAAAAACTATACTGTTGGAGAGTTGGAAAACATTACCCGTCGTTATACGACAGAATTAATCAAAAAGAACTTTATTGGTCCCGGCATTGATGTTCCTGCTCCTGATTATGGATCAGGTGAGCGTGAAATGAGCTGGATCGCAGATACATATATGACCATGAACCCAGGTCAGTTGGATGCTTTGGGTTGTGTTACCGGAAAACCAATCGCATTACACGGTATCCGTGGTCGTAAAGAGGCTACCGGACGTGGCGTGGCTTACGCCATCAGAGAATGCGTTAGTGTAGGAGAAGATATGGCTAAAATTGGCTTTAAGGCTGGTTTAGGTGATAAAAGAGTGATTGTACAAGGATTAGGTAATGTGGGTTATCACTCTGCAAAATTCCTTGCAGAATTCGGAGCTACTATCGTTGGTCTTTGCGAATTTGAAGGTGCAATCTACAATGCAGACGGTTTAAATATCGATGAAGTATTTGCTCATCGTAAATTAACAGGATCCATCTTAGGATTCCCGGGTGCTACAGAATTTAAAAATTCTATGGAAGGTTTAGAGCAGCCATGCGATATCCTTGTGCCTGCAGCATTGGAAAACCAGATCACTTCAGGGAATATCAGAAATATTAAAGCTAAGATCATCGCTGAAGGTGCCAACGGACCTTGTACTCCGGAAGCAGAAGAGATCTTTACTGAAATGGGTGGTATCATTATTCCTGATATGTATTGTAATGCTGGTGGTGTTACGGTATCTTATTTTGAATGGTTAAAGAACCTTTCTCACGTAGCGTTTGGCCGTATGGAAAACCGTTATGCCGAAAACTCTAATAGAAACTTAATTAATACCCTGGAAAGCCTTACTGGTAAAAGCATTCCAGCCGAACACCGTTTAATGATTGTAAAAGGGGCTTCGGAGTTGGAATTGGTAAACTCCGGCCTGGAAGATACCATGATCCACTCTTACCATGAGATCAGAGAAACTTTAATGAACAAACCTGGTATCCAGACTTTAAGAACAGCTGCATTTGTAGGTTCAATTGATAAGATTGCAATTTCTTATATGAACCTTGGTATCTGGCCATAAGACGGGGCATCAGACGATTAAAAAAAGAGGGCAATTTATTTGCCCTCTTTTTTTTATGTCATTTTTTCTCAGCAGAACTGAAAGGTAAAACTTCCTGCTGATGATTCCCGTATATTGGAATAATCAATATAGAAAGTTAAACGATGCAGATACGACGAAGGGTTTGTGTATGGATGCTTGCTTTTTTTGCGGCCTGTTCAGCAGGACCAGCGCAGCAGCAACTGGAAAGCAGAAATGGATTTGTGGTGATCAGTCTGCCAGCGGAAGGTGAGCAGCTGGCTACTTTTGCAGGAGGTTGTTTCTGGGCGGTGCAGGAGGGAATGATTGGTCTGAAAGGAGTCCATAAAGCGATTAGTGGATATGCAGGAGGGATTACCGTAAATCCGGATGATGCCGCTGTGCGGTCGAAAACTACTGGACATGCGGAAACGGTACAGGTTTATTATGATCCAAAAGTGATCTCTTTTGAAAAATTGTGTGAGGCCTTTTTTTATCTTCATGATCCTACTCAGGTAGACAGACAGGGCCCGGATATCGGGTCTGATTATCGGTCTATTGCTTTTTTTCGGACTCCGGAAGAATTTAGAACCATTCGCCGGGTTATCGATCGCTTTCAGGCCAGGGAATACCCGAATATTCCTATTGTTACGGAAATCCTTCCCTTTAAAATCATTTATCCGGCGGAAATGGAGCACCAGGATTACTATAAACGCAATTTATGGGATACTTATATCAGGAAAATCTCCAGACCAAAAGTGAATAAACTCCGTAGGAAAATGCCGGAATTCACCAAATCCGGATATGAAACAGAATAAAAATCTTCTGTTTTCCGACAGGAACTCCTTCAATCTTAGCGTTTTTGTCAGAGAACTATCAATAAATGGTCATCAAAGTGATTTGGAAGGCCCTAAAAGATTTTAGGTACTTATATTTTTTATCTTTGTACCATTCTAAAATTTTATTAGCATCATGAGAAAAAGTGCAATTATTGGTTTAATTACAATAGCAATCTGTGTAGGGTTCTTAATCAGCCTGAATGCCGGCACAAGCAACTATTCCACTTTCTCCGAAGCTGCAAAAGATTCCCGTGAATTCCATGTCATGGGATACTGGGAAAAAGCGAAAGGGATGTATTATGATGCCCAGAAAGATGCCAATCATTTTGCTTTCTACATGAAAGATGAAAAGGGCCTTGTGAACAAAGTAGTTTACAACGGCACAAAACCTCAGGATTTCGAACGTTCAGAAAAATTAGTTTTAATTGGTAAAATGAAAGATGATACCTTTTATGCTTCAAAAATATTGATGAAATGTCCTTCTAAATATAACAATGACCTTGTAGAGGTAAAAGAGGACGGTCAGGTAATAAAATACAACTAATCTTAATGGATATACAATTTATTGGAGAGAACCTCCTGCCCGGTAAAATCGGCCAATTCTTTATTGTTTTAGCGTTTGCGGCTTCTTTACTCTCTACGATAGCCTATTTTTTTGCTACAAAAAATAAAGACCTTGGGGATCAGTCATGGACCCGCTTAGGACGGATTTCATTTTTAATAAACTGGGTAAGCATCTTGGGAATTGGCATCACTTTATTTTACCTCATCTTAAACCACAATAACGAGTATTATTACGTTTACTCCCACTCTTCCAAAGAACTTCCTGTATATTATATTGTTTCTGCCTTTTGGGAAGGACAGGAGGGGAGTTTCTGGTTGTGGGCTTTCTGGCAGTCTTTGCTGGGTGCAATCTTAATCTGGAAAGCTAAGACCTGGGAAAATGGGGTAATGACCGTTGTTGCTTTCTCTCAGGTATTTCTGACCTCCATGTTGTTAGGCGTGGAAATATTCGGTGAGAGAATCGGAAGTTCTCCGTTTATTCTTTTAAGGGAAGCAGTAAATCTTAAAGATATGGCTCCGGTTGTATTTGCGGATCCTGAAAATTATAAAAACTATCTGAAGTTTATTACTGACGGAAGAGGACTGAATCCATTGTTACAAAACTATTGGATGGTCATTCACCCGCCAACACTATTTCTTGGTTTTGCCAGTATGGTGGTTCCATTTGCTTACGCAGTGACGGGTTTATGGCAAAGGAAATATAAAGACTGGGTTAAACCGGCAATGCCCTGGGCATTGTTTGCAGTGATGATTCTGGGTACAGGTATTATCATGGGTTCCTTCTGGGCCTATGAAGCGTTGAATTTTGGTGGGTTCTGGGCATGGGACCCTGTCGAAAATGCATCCATCATTCCATGGTTGACACTTATTGCAGGCGTTCACGTGATGATCGCTTTCAAAAATACAGGACATGCTTTCTTTACGGCTATCTTCTTAGTCATCATTAGTTTTGTATTGGTTCTATATGCTTCTTTCCTGACAAGAAGTGGAATTCTCGGAGAAACTTCGGTTCATTCTTTCACGGACCTGGGAATGTTTGGCCACCTGATTTTATACAATGTGGTGTTCCTTGCAGTACCGGTGTACCTGCTGATCTCCAGATGGAAAGAATTGCCGATTACCAATAAAGATGAAGAAACTTATTCCAGAGAATTCTGGATGTTTATCGGAGCCCTGGTGATTACTGTAGCCTGTATTCAGGTGATCTTTTCTACTTCAGTGCCGGTATTCAATGCTGCATTCGGGACCAAATTTGCTCCCCCGATCGATGCCATCAAATATTATAACCAATGGCAGGCTCCTTTTGCAATTCTGGTGACCATTATTTCTGGTTTTTCTCAGTTCATGAAATACAAGAGAACTGATACACGCAAGTTTTATAGCAGTCTGATTGCCTCTATCGTATTTGCGGTGATCATTACGGCTGGATTTGTTTACCTGACCAATATCTACACAAACTTAATGTATATCCTGCTGACCTTTAGCTGTGTGTTTGCGATCCTTGCCAATGCAAGAATCCTCGGACAGGCCTTTGGCGGGAAACGTAAACTGGTAGGCGCGGCAGTGGCCCATATGGGATTTGCTTTATTATTGATTGGAGCTTTGGTTGCTGCAGCGACGAATAAACCGATCTCCCTGAATGCAACGAATTTCATTCCGGTAAAGGATTTTGAAAAAGCGGAGAAGCCTGGTGAAAATATTGTGCTCTATAAAAATGAGCCTAAGAAAATGGGCAGGTACACAGTTACTTATACCAGAGACACTACGGTTGCCCCAAATACCATATATACTTTAAACTTCAAGGTTTACGATGAGGAAACTGGAAAACTGAAAGAGGATTTTGAATTGAACCCTCATGTGCAGGCAAATGAAAAAATGGGTCTGATTGCTTCTCCGGATACCAAACATTACCTGACCTATGATGTGTACACCCACATCACCAGTGCACCTGATAAAAAACAGGCAAACGGAAGTCATGAGGAGGATGCCAATCCGGAAGAAAATTATAAAGCACCGAGAATCGTAAATGTAAGTACAGGGGATACCCTGCATACGAGTAGCGGAGTTATTACGGTTAAAGGGTTAAACAACCAGCCAAAAGCGAAAAGCCTGGCATTAGCTCCAGGTGATCTTGCTGTAGGTTTACCACTGGAAGTGGTGGTGAACGGAAAGACTTATAAAACAGAGCCGATCTTCCTGGTAAAAGGCAACAATACTTTCGATTTTGCACGTAATATTGACGACCTGGGATTGAGATTCAGGTTCACTAAAGTACTTCCTGATCAGCAAAAAGTAGAACTGCAGGTTTTTGAAAAACCTCAGCAGGCCAAAGACTGGGTGGTATTTAAATCCATTGAATTTCCTTATATCAATTTGTATTGGGCAGGAACGATTGTCATGGTGATCGGATTTTTACTTTCTATTTTCAGAAGGCAAAAAGAAGTTAAGACGGTTTAAATCCTATGAAAATAGTTTGTATAGGTTCGGGTAATGTAGCCACACACTTTTCCAATGCTTTTAAATCAGCCGGATCTGAGCTGGTTCAAATCTGGAGTAAAAATCCGGAACATGCTGCAGAACTGGCTATCAAAACCGGGGCTAAGCCAATTGCCGATTTAAAGGAAATCGATAACAATGCTGATGTATACCTGATTGCAGTGAAGGATGATGCCATCGAAGAAGTAATCGCGCAGCTGAGCGCTGTCAAAGGAATGATCGTTCATACTTCCGGAGCTACGGATATTGATGTTTTTCCTGCCACCATTGCAAAATATGGGGTCTTATATCCATTGCAGACTTTCTCTAAACATAAAGCAATCGACTTTAATCAGGTGCCGCTTTGTATTGAGGCTAAAGATGAGGAGATATTAAAATCGTTAAAATCTATAGCGCTGATGCTGAGTCCGCTGGTGTATGAAGTGAATAGTGAAAAAAGAAGGATTTTACACCTCTCTGCTGTTTTTGCTTGTAATTTTGTGAACCATTTATATACCCTGAGCAATGAAATCCTTCAAAGGAATGAACTGGATTTCGAAATTCTGAGGCCTCTGATTATGGAGACTGCGGAAAAAGTTCAAAACGCATTTCCTGTCGATGTACAAACAGGACCGGCCATTCGTAACGACGAACAAACGATTACCAAACATAAAGAACTGTTGAGTAATATGCCTGAATTGAAGGATATCTACGAAACTTTAAGTAAAAGCATTAAAAAAACACATTAATCATGTAATTGCGGTTTTTGGTGCTTATTTTTGAGACCTAATTATGAGTATTTTTAAATTAAAGATAAATTTTGAAGAGCAGGGTAAAGAGCCAATTGAACTTCCTATCGCCGGAGGGGAATCAGTTCTTGATGTATGCCTTGATCACGGAATAGAATTACAACATAACTGCGGGGGGGTATGCGGTTGTAGTACCTGTCATGTGTATGTGAATAAGGGAATGGATGATATCCAGGAAATTTCCGATAAGGAAGAAGACTTTATTGATCGCGCGGTTCGTCCGAGAATTACTTCCAGACTGGGATGCCAGTGTGTGGTAGTGAACGGGGATATTGAAGTGACCATTCCTGACCAGTCCGAGTTTTTAGGCCATTAATTAACAAACAAACACTATATGCAAGATAAATTTGCTTTACCGATTTATTGGAACGACCACGAGGACATTGCTCAGGAATTATATGAGAAATTCGGGGACGAATTCAATGAAGCCAAGATATACCGTATCAGGTTTACTGAATTATTGGAATGGGTACTAACCTTACCTAATTTTAAAGGAACCAGAGAAGAAAGTAATGAAGGCCACCTGGAGCAAATCCAGTCTGCCTGGGTTTATGAATGGAGAGATAACCAAGGCTAAACCTGATGTTTCTGCAAAAACTTAAAGAAATTACCACATTTATATTTGATGTAGATGGTGTATTAACGAATGGTGATATCCTGGCCTCGGATTCGGGGGAGTTTTTGCGGACATTTAATATCAAAGATGGCTATGCCCTGCAACTCGCTGTGAAACGTGGATATCAGGTAGGTATCATTTCCGGTGGAAAAGGTCAGGCGATGCAAAAACGCTTTGAAGGCCTGGGTATTAAAGCGATCTTTCTGGGGGTTTCTGATAAAGTAACCGTATTGGAAAGTTATCTGGAAAAAATTCAGGTTAATACCAACCAGGTATTGTACATGGGAGATGACATCCCGGATCTTAAAGTCATGAAGATGGTAGGCCTGCCTACCTGTCCGGCAGATGCTGTTCCGGAAATTAAAGCCATTTCTCAATATGTTTCTCCTTATACCGGAGGTAAAACTGCGGTTAGGGATGTGATTGAAAAGGTACTTCGTGTGCAGGAAAACTGGTTTGACGAACATCCTTCTGCAGCCGATTCCGGCAAATAATAGCTATTTTTTTTTGTAACACCTATGTTACCTTTTGGGGATTAAACTAAATTCCCCGGGATTCCTCTAATCTTTAAAAAACAAGAAAAACAGAGTTAATAAAATCCTATGAAAAAATTATTGATGATTTGCGGATTGTTATTCAGTGTAATTACATTCGCACAAGCCCAACAAGATGGTGGCCGTAAAATGAGGACCCCTGAAGAAAGAGCACAAAAGAATGCAGAAGGCCTGACTAAGAGATTAGGTCTGAACGATGATCAGAAAGCAAAGGCGACAGCCATCTTTCTGGAACAGGCAAATGCGGTAAACAAAGCACGTGAAGCAGGTTCAGACGATAAAGAAGCAAGAAGAGCTCAAATGAAACAGTTAAATGAAGATACTGATGCAAAGATTAATGCATTGCTGACTGAAGACCAGAAAAAAACTTACGAAACCTGGAAAGCAGAACGTAAAGATAAAATGAAAAGAGGTGGAAGAGGAGATGGTCAGAAATCTGACGGAAACCGATAAAAAGCAATTAATACAAATAACAGAAGCGGCCTTTGGCCGCTTTTGTTATTTTTGCACAAATATTTAAATATGTATCAGCAAAGACTTCCTATTATCCTGGCCTCCAAATCTCCACGGCGACAAGAATTGTTAAGCGCCATGAACCTCGATTTTAAAGTCGTATTGAAAGAAGTAGATGAGAGTTACCCGGATCAGCTTCTTCCTGCTGAAATTGCAGTGTATATTGCTGAAAAGAAAGCAAAAGCTTTTGATGAAGATAGTAAAGGAAGCATTATTGTAACTGCGGATACCATTGTGGCCTATAACGGAGAAATTCTTGGCAAACCGGAAGATGCACACCATGCAACAGAAATGCTGACTAAACTTTCAGGAACCAACCACCAGGTATATACCGGTGTCAGCTTAATCTGTAACGGAAAAATGCGTTCCTTTTATGACACTACCGAAGTTTTCTTCAATACCTTAAGTCAGGAGCAAATCAGCTATTACATCAAAAATTATAATCCAATGGATAAAGCAGGAGCTTATGGAATTCAGGATTGGATTGGTCTCATCGCTGTAGAAAAAATAATCGGTTCTTATACCAATGTCATGGGATTGCCTACAGAAAAACTGTATAAAGTCCTGGCCGACAATACCTGGTTACTTTAGGGGCTGAAGATCTGCCAGTACGCCCATCTTCAGGTCGTAGGTAGATAAACTAAGTTGTTCGATATTTCCCACGGAAAGAATGTAATCGGTCAGAATAGAAGCCATAACAATCATATCTACCCTTAAGCGGATAAGGCCTGGCATCTTTTCCCTTTCGGTATGACTGGATGCAATGAAAGTAGCAGATAATACTTTATAGGCAGGTATGCTGATCGGATAGTACTTGATTTCCTTAAGGTTTAACTCCGGATATAAGATGCCCGCAAAGGTCTCAAAAGCGCCCGCTGAGCCAATTAAATGCTGGGGTTGATATAAGTTCAATACTTCTTTTAAATCGCCTAATTCCCCATCTAAATGGCGAATAATGTCCTGTTGGTCTTCTGCGGTAATCGGATCAGAATGGAAGAATGCCTGCATGAGACGTGCAGCCCCGATATTATAGCTTTTTTTCCATAATAGTTCTTCCTGATTGCAGAGGATAAATTCTGTACTCCCTCCTCCGATATCCATTATCAGAGCAGTCTGATCGATTACTCCCGTAGCCCTGACCCCTTTAAAAATGTATGCGGCTTCTTCATCGCCACTAATTACGTTGATGTCTATTCCTGCATAATTTTTGGCTGCCTTGACAAAATTAATCCCGTTTTCCGCACTTCGTATAGCAGAGGTAGCGGTCGCTTTTACGAGGTCCACCTGATGTTCCTTAATAATCAGGCTAAATTTTTCAAGGGCCAGGAGGCCTCTTTCGAAAGCCTCCTGAATGATGAAATTCTCATTAATTTTCCCTTCACCAAGTCTTACAGGAAGATTGGTCTTATAACATATCCTGGTTTCCTGCGGTGTAAGTTCCGCAATGATCAGGTGGAAGGTATTTGTTCCAAGGTCAATAACAGCAACCTTCATGTAATTTAATTTTTATAGGTAAACCACTTTATCATTTCTTTCAGACTGGTCTTTTTACCGTACATTAAGATACCTACTCTGTAAATTCTGGAGGCCAGCCAAACGGTACCAATGAATCCGAAAATCAGAATCAGCATAGATAGTGCCAATTGCCAGTCCGGAACACCATAAGGCAGGCGTACCACCATAGCGATAGGAGAGGTAAACGGAATCATGGATAGCCAGAAAGCAATTGGCCCGTAAGGATCATTGGTTACTACACTTAAGGAAAGTGCATAACCAACCAGTAAAGGCATCATTACCGGCATCATGAACTGCTGGGTTTCCGTCTCCGAATCTACGGCCGAACCAATGGCTGCATAGAGTGCACTGTAAAATAAGTAGCCACCAATAAAGAAGAAAATAAAAACCAGGATAATTTTAGTCAGATCTAAACTGGCCAGACTTTTCTGCATAGCCAGTACCGGACTGTCTGCCTGACTATTCATTCCGGCTGAAATACTCGTCCCATCTTTTGCTTTAACAGCCGCTGAAGCAACGGCAGTCTGTTGAAGGGTATCTTTGCCCACAAAAGCAGTTACTGCAAGCGTGGAAATCGATGCGGTAAGGACAATCCAGAGTATAAACTGAGTGAGACCTACGAGTGCAATCCCGATGATCTTACCCATCATCAGCTGGAAGGGTTTTACGGAAGAAATCATCACTTCTATGATCCTGCTGGTTTTCTCTTCAATCACCCCGCGCATTACCTGAATTCCGTATAAGAGAATAAACATAAACATCAATATGCCGGCTGCGGTACCGATAATCGTGCTGGCGCCTGCACTGGAATCTTCTTCTTTTCCTGTCTCACCGATTTTTTTAGTGTCAATATTCACATCCGTCTTTAATCCATCCAGATCGGTCTGGGAAATACCGGAGGCTTTTAATTTCTGCGTACGGATCAGTTCTTCAATATCTCCGGATACCCGGTTGCTGAGCGAAAGTCCGGCCTGTTTATTGCCAATCAGCTGTATTCCTTTTGGAGAATTGATGCTGAATTCCGGAAGGTAAAGAATATAGTCGTATTTCGCGGTCTTTAATGAAGCCTTCATCTCTTCGAGCGATTCGCTGACATAGGTATAACCTATATTTTTTGTAGGATTTAATTTTTCGGTTAAGGACTTGTTATGGTTAACTACAGCAACTTTATTGAACGTTCCCTTTACGCCCTGAATGGAAAAGTATATAATCAGGCCATAAAAACCGGCGATGATAAGGGGGGTGATTAAAGTCATGATGATGAACGACTTCTTTTTTACCCTGGATAAGTATTCTCTTTGTATAATGAGTAAGATTTTGTTCATGGCTGTTAGTCTTGTTGTTTTACTTTTTGAATGAAAATGTCGTTCATCGTAGGGATCACTTCATCCAGACGGTTAATGGATACGTGTGGAAGTAATGCCGACAATACCTGGTTGGTGTGCTGCTGTTCCCGGATTTTGATCTTTAGCCTGGTTTTACCTTTCATGGTTTCCATTTGCAATACTTCAAAGAGTTCTTTTGATTGCTCGATATTATACTCACCTTCATATTCCAGCCAGTAGGTTTGGTTACGATATTGCTCTCTGATTTCTTTAACCGGGCCATCCAATATTTTTTTGGAATGATGGATCAGCGCAATGTTGTCACAAAGTTCTTCAACGGATTCCATTCTATGAGTAGAAAAGATGAAGGTGGCGCCTTCTTTATTGAGTTCCAGAATCTCATTCTTAATAATGTCTGCATTTACGGGATCAAAGCCGGAGAAGGGTTCGTCCAGAATAATCAGCTCTGGCTTATGAAGAACCGTTGCCACAAACTGTACCTTTTGCTGCATTCCTTTACTCAGGTCTTCTACTTTTTTACTCCACCAGTCGGCCATTTCCAGTTTTTCAAACCAAAATCTGATTCTTTTGGTCGCCTCAGCTGTACTTAGCCCTTTTAGTTTGGCGAGGTATAAAACCTGTTCCCCGATCTCCATTTTCTTGTATAAGCCCCTTTCTTCCGGCAAATAGCCAATCTGAGAGATGTGATCTACATTAAGGCGTTCTCCGTTGAATAATACTTCTCCGCTATCGGGACCGGTAATTTGAGTGATGATTCTGATCAGGGAAGTTTTTCCTGCACCATTAGGTCCAAGAAGACCAAATATTTTGCCTTTTTCTACCTGCAGACTGACGTCGTCCAATGCGCGGTGGCTCGCGTATTGTTTAACAATATTCTTTATAATTAGCATTTCTTAGTTTTATTAGTCTTCAATTAGTATCGCATCCTTTCAAAATGTTACTGATTTTGTAATAATAATTTTAAATACAAAAAAATATGGTCAATAAAAAAGCCACCCATTGGGTGGCTTTAAATATTCAGTGGAATTAATTACTCAAAATATTCTTTCATCTTCTCAAAGAAGCTTTTATCATTCTTTCCTGGCTGTGGTTTAAAATTCGGAGATTCCCGCAATTTCTCCAGCATACTTCTTTCTTCCGAGCTCAACGCTTTAGGTGTCCAGATATTGATGTGGATAATCTGATCACCACGGTGATAAGAATTGATTTCAGGAAGACCTTTACCTTTTAAACGCAACAATTTGCCACTTTGGGTACCTGGTTCGATCTTGATTTTTGCTTTACCGTCGATAGTAGGTACTTCGGCACTATAACCTAAGGCCGCATCGATGATTGAAACATGCAGGTCGTAAACTACATTGTTTCCTTCGCGTTTCAGGGTTTCGTGAGCAACCTCTTCAATCAGGATGATCAGATCTCCCGGAATTCCTCCATTAGGGGCAGCATTACCTTTTCCGCTCATGCTCAGCTGCATGCCATCACTTACACCCGCAGGGATGTTAATGGCAATGGTTTCTTCACCGCGAACGATACCTTCACCATGACAGGAAGTACATTTAGCCGTAATCTGCGAACCGCTACCGTTACAGGTAGGGCAGGTAGAGGTGGTTTGCATCTGGCCCAATATGGTATTGGTTACCCTGCGCACCGCACCGCTTCCCCCGCAAGTCTGACAGGTGCTTACCGAGTTACGGTCTTTCGCACCTGATCCATCGCAGGTTTTACAAGTGATCTGTTTATTTACTTTAATTTTCTTTTCTGTACCGTTGGCAATTTCTTCCAGAGTAAGTTTTACTTTGATGCGCAGGTTTGTGCCTTTTGCCACACGTCTGCCACCACGAGATTGCTGACCGCCGCCGCCAAAGAAGCTATCGAATGGACTACCGCCACCACCACCAAAGATATCGCCAAACTGGCTGAAGATATCTTCCATGTTCATGCCGCCGCCGCCATATCCGCCACCGTTACCTGAAGCGCCGCCTACACCCGCATGGCCATAATGGTCATAACGCTGCTTTTTCTCCGGATTACTTAAAATCTCGTAAGCTTCAGCTGCTTCCTTAAACTTATCCTCAGCTGTCTTGTCGTTAGGATTCTTATCCGGGTGAAACTTGATGGCCAGTTTACGATAAGCCTTTTTTATCTCTTCAGCGGATGAACTCTTGGATACACCAAGCACATCATAATAATCTCTTTTGCTCATAAAATATTAACTACCTACTACAACCTTGGCAAAGCGTATTACCTTGTCGTTTAAAGTGTAACCTTTTTCTAACTCGTCTATAACTTTTCCTTTCATTTCCTCATTCGGGGCAGGAATTTTTGTTATCGCTTCATGAAGGTCTGTATCGAAAGGAGTGTTGATGCTCTCCATCTCTTTCAGGCC
This sequence comes from Pedobacter steynii, assembly GCF_001721645.1. NCBI lineage: Bacteria > Pseudomonadati > Bacteroidota > Sphingobacteriia > Sphingobacteriales > Sphingobacteriaceae > Pedobacter > Pedobacter steynii. Next base: position 3,542,514 of record NZ_CP017141.1, read on the forward strand.
TTTCTGTCCTAATACGCTCTTTAATTTATGGTGAACCAAAGCAATGCCTTCGCGAATCGGGTTGATGTCCGTTGCAGCATCCATGGCTTTATTGGCACGGTCAAAATCATCTAATACCGGAAGCAAAGATACAATCACGTCTTTACCTGCAGTTTGTAAAAGCTCTACACGTTCTTTCTGAGTACGACGTTTATAGTTGTCAAACTCCGCAAATAAGCGTAGATATTTATCATTTAAAGCAGCAACTTCTTGTTGTAATTTTTCCTCAACAGAGATTTCTGGTTGAACTTCTTCAGTTGAAGCGGCATCTGCACTTTCTTCGGCTTGCTCGCTGGTTACCTGCTCATCAGCAGTATTTTCCACAATAGGATCTTCGATGTCGTTTTTTTTCTTCTTGCTAAACATGGTATAGTAGAATTTTCGGATCTGAACTCAAAAGCTTTGCCAATGAATAATATCCGCCATGCTGTCAGCTTTAAATGAAAAAGACTGACCAGAATGGCGGATTAGGAATGTTTTGTCAGGGTTAAGGATTATACGATTTGGGCATCCTCATGCACAATTCCTCCTTCGCACTTGATGATTCTGGATGGGAAGGTGCGAATAATATGATAGTCATGTGTAGCCATTAATACAGCGGTTCCACTCTGACTGATTTGTTTCAATAGCATTACAATTTCTTCGGAAGTATCCGGATCCAGGTTTCCTGTAGGTTCATCCGCAAGGATAATTTCCGGATTGTTCAATAAGGCACGGGCAATCACTACACGTTGTTGTTCTCCTCCTGAAAGCTCATGAGGCATTTTTCTGATTTTTGACCTGAGCCCTACTTTTTCCAATACATCTTTAATGCGTTCCTGGATTAAAGCAGCATCTTTCCATCCGGTAGCTTTTAATACAAACTCCAGATTTTTTTCTACCGTTCTGTCTGTCAGCAATTGAAAATCCTGAAATACGATGCCCAGCTTTCTGCGCAGAAAAGGAACATCTTTCAGGGCAAGGTTTTTTAAATCAAAACCTGCAATCTGTCCGTCACCATTTCCAATATGAAGGTCTCCATAAATGATCTTAAGTAAACTACTTTTACCGGATCCCGTCTGACCAATCAGGAAAACAAATTCCCCTTTATCTACATTCAGGTTTACATTGGATAAGACCAGGTGTTTCTGCTGGAATACATCAACCTTCTTTAAATTTATAACTGCGTTTTCTGCCATTTTTAAATATCTAATTTAGCAATTTGTCCGAAAGGCAAATCATTAACAAAATTCATTATATAGGGCAATTTATCGCCTAGGCCTAATTTATCCAGAGATTTGTCAGGTCTGTCGACCCTGAAATAGGCCAGTAAAGTGAATTTATCATCCCTCAACTGCACATAGTCAGGAATTTTGGCAATGCCTTTTACTTTGATTACATACATTTTGTTCAAAAATAGTATTTCAAAATGAGAAATGAAGGGCTTTAGGGTATTTATCTAGTTTTGACGGTGTTGTACCTGGAGGTAATTTGCAATGAGGCTGATGTTTTCTTGCTTATAAAGAAATTGTAATCTGTTCCTATTCCCGGTTAACGGCTTCAGCTCAGAATTTTCAGCAATTTTGATGCGTGTTGGGCTTCTGGGACTGAAGAAGATGTTAAAATCTGATGATACCTTCTAATCTGAGTTTTACTGAATTAAAACCGAGATTAAGTGCTGTTTTTTTTGTGCGAATGCCTTTTTTAATGTAAAACAACCGTTTGTGTAATATTCCAATGCCGCATCACTTTATTAACGTAAGACATGTGGATGATGTTATTTTTCATGATTTTTTTTTGCTGTATGACGGCGGTATTTTTCTTTATTATTTAATGATGTCGGGGGCTTTACCTATCCTATACGGTTAATAGGGGAGTTATGCAAACGTTTGTGTAGTTAAAATTTGTTAAATGACGTTTAATTAACAATAAATTTAGGATCAGAGTTCCTCTAGAAGTACAACAGACTATTCGACCAAATAGTTTTTTAGCGGTAATTCAAAATTTAATTAACCAATTCAACTTAACCTAAACAACCATTACATGCAAAAAATTAGACTCCACTAATTTCCGTCGATTTAGACAGGACATCCTATGAAGGCTGTTTAGACTGTCTTAAAAAAGCATCCCTATTTTATTGAACACAGCTTAATTTTTAATTAAACAAAAATTTATGAATAAGTTTTACAAAAAACTCTTTATGGTCTCCCTATTGCTGTTTTTTGCTGCATTTGCTTTTGCGCAAAAGAAAGTTACAGGGACCGTTACCGGTGCTGACGATGGGCTCCCTCTTCCTGGAGTATCTGTTATTTTGAAAGGAAGCAGTAAAGGTGCAAGTACTGATAATCAAGGTAAATTTAGTATTGACGCCCCGGCGGATGGAACACTCCGCTTCTCTTATATAGGGTATGATGCTAAAGAAATTTCTATCTCAGGGAAGTCTGAAATTACCGTGAAATTGAATCCATCTGCAAATGCATTAAAAGATGTGGTTGTAATTGGTTTTCAGGAGGTGTCACGGAAGAAATCAACCGCTGCAGTATCAACAGTTAAGGCCAAGGATCTAGAAAACCTGCCTTCTCCATCATTTGATAAATTATTGCAGGGTAGGGTAGCAGGATTGAACGTACAAAGTTTTTCCGGTGAACCGGGAGGCAGGCCGACTTTTGTGGTAAGGGGAAACTCTTCTATCGGAAGAGCCGTAAATGCGGCGAGAGCATTGAGCAGCCCTTTATTTGTGATTGATGGAATTCCAATGTCTAATGACGATCTGTCTTCTTTTGGGGATCTTACAGGAACGAATTTTATTGCCGGACTTAATCCCAATGATATTGAATCTATTGATGTGCTAAAGGATGCAGCCGCGGCCTCAATCTATGGTTCCAGAGGAGCAAATGGAGTGATCGTCGTGAAAACAAAACGTGGAAAGGCCGGAAAGATGGATATCAATGTAAATGTTTACGGGGGAGTTTCCAGACAAGGAGAAATGGCCGAGTATATTACTGGTGCACAGGAACGCAGGTTTAAATTAGACTATCTGAATAAATATGCTAATCACAGAGATCAGGGGCTTTATCCACAGATTTTAACAGACAGTCTAAACCCGGCATTTAATAATGCAAATGACTGGCAAGGCATGTTTTTCCAGACAGGGATCATTCAGAATTATGACCTTTCTGCTTCTGGCGGTGTTGAAAATATCAATTACCGTTTCAGTGGAAACTATTATAATGAAGAAGGGATCATCAAAGGAAGTGGATTCAAAAGGTATACGATGTCTGGTTCAATGGGCGTGAAATTAAATGAAAAACTGCGGACGGATTTGGTGTTCAGATTGTCAAGGGGAGATCGTTCCCGCTCACGCGGACAGGCTCCATGGGAAAACCCACTTCCGATTAATGCGGGTACATTTCCGACATCGTTATTGTACATCAGTCCTTCTGACCGGGCTAATTTTACAGGCGAACTGGAAACAGCAAAAGATAAAAACATCAATGACGACATTACGGCCAGTCTAAGTCTGGATTATGATATTTTAAAAGACCTTCATTTTCGTACACAAGGGTCCTTGCAGAGCAGTAAGGCCAATCGAGATATCTTCAGGCCAAGTATACTGGATGCAAATGATGTGTTTTATGTACAATCTTCCAGAGCCAATTATGATAATTTCAACATCGATAACCTGTTGACTTATAGTCTTAAGCCTGGTAAAGACCATAACCTGAGTTTCCTCGCGGGTAATACGGTTAACTATACCTCCCGTGAGTATACTGGTGTTGGTGGTACAGGTTTCGGAAATAATGTGATTACTACAGTAACAGGGATTGATCCGAAGAACTATGTGAAGGAAGATCCTAACGGTAACCTGATTACCGGGTCGAAAACAGAAGCTTCCGGAATGTTGTCTTTCTTTGGTCGCGTGAATTACGATTTTAAAGACCGGTATCTCTTCTCCGTGAGTTATCGTGCAGATGCCTCTTCCCGCTTTGGTAAAAACTACAGATGGGCCTATTTTCCTGCAGTTTCAGCCGGATGGGTGGTGTCTGATGAACCATTTATGAAATCGACAGAAAATTGGTTGTCTTCCCTGAAAGTAAGGGGTAGTTATGGGGTGTCAGGAAATCTGCCTGGTGATTATTATGCTCCTTTCAATTCTTATCTGATCGGGCAGGGTGGTTATAATGGCTCGGGGCAAGTTAATACTTATAATGGGGTTAATGCAGTAACGGTTAATCCGAATTCGATTACTCAGGATAACCTGACCTGGGAACGCTCGATTCAATCGAACATCGGTGTGGATGCAGAATTTTTTAAAGGAAGATTAATGATCACCGCAGACGCTTACAACCGCGGGACTTCAGATATTTTTTTCGACTTAAATCTACCAGTAACGAGCGGTTATGCTAAAGTCAAAACAAATGCTGTAGACATCCGAAATTTAGGCATTGATTTAAATCTGAGCGGGAGGGTGTTTAATACAGACAGTAAATTCCAATGGAATCCAAGACTGATCATGTCGTTTAACAAAAATCAGATTGTCTCCCTGCCGGATGGCAACAGAGATATCATGGTTACCGACAACAATACCGGAACCACCTTCATCCTTACTAAAGGACGCCCTATTTACGAGTTTTTCCTGGTTAAATCTCAAGGTGTTTATTCTACAAAAGATCAGATTCCTTTTGATCCGCGTACCGGCGATCTGATCACTTACTGGAACGGATCGGTAACTGCACAACCAGGTTCTTACCGTTGGATTGATCAGAATTTCGATTATGACGTATGGGATCATTTTGATAAAGTAAGGGTAGGTAACCCTAATCCAAGGGTAACAGGTGGTTTTAGCAATACTTTCACCTATAAAAACTTCTCTCTGGAAGTATATACCACCTTTGTTTTGGGAAGAGAGGTATACAACACTTATATCTCCGGTCTGTTAGACAGGTACAAACAATTGGGTACATTTTCTCAAACCGGTTTACTTGACCTCAACAAATTGCCCATCTGGCGTCAACCTGGCGATAATGCCAAGTATGCGGATTTGAACCCTTATGGAAATTATTATTACCAGTTCAATAACTTCTCCTCTGCTTATATGGAGAATGGAAACTATGCTAAGATCAAATACATCAACCTGGCCTATAATTTCCCAGCTAAGGTGCTGGAGCGGTTTAAGTTGAAACGTTTGCAGGTATATACCATTATTGACAATGTGTACTCTTTCCAGAAATCAACTTTGCCTGATGTAGAAGCCGTAAATGAGTTGGGTGTTTATTCTGGCGATAGCTATCCTGTGCCAAGAAAGTTCACTTTCGGTTTGCAGGCCAGCTTTTAAGCAGGGATCATAAATAAGTATTAATTAGAATGACGATCATGAATTTATTAAAATATAGAATAGTAAGCATTTTCCTTTTAGGAGGACTGCTTTCCGGAGGATTGGTTTCCTGTAAAAAACTATTAGATCTTAAGCCTGAAGGTTCGGTATATGAAAGTGTATATTGGAAAACGGAGAGCGATGCCACTTCGGGATTGATGGGCGCTTATTCCCTGCTTCGCCGGTCACTAACGCTTGGTGGCCAGGGAATGTCAAATTTCGTGTATGGTGATTTTACGACAGGTGTACTTGTAGAAGGTGGGGATTATGCGCTGAACTTTTTAGTCAAAGGAGATCAGTACTATGGAACCGGAATTGCTGTGGATGACTTCCGAGGAGATTATATAGAGGACTTTCAAGACTGGAGTCCTTATTTCAGAACAATCACCCAGGCCAATACAGTGATAGAGAAAGTAAGCAAAATGCCGGAAAGTGCTTTCAAGAATCCGGCGAATAAACGTAAAATTATTGGTGAGGCCTATTTTATCCGTGCCTATACTTATTTTTATATGGTAAGGATTTGGGGAGATGTACCATTGGTGCTTCAATATGACCCGGATCCTGTATCTTCTAAAAATATCCAGCGTAGCCCGGAAGCTGTTGTGTTAGATTCCTGTGCAGCAGATATGAATAAGGCTAAAGGCTTGATGAGCTGGAATTCGGGCGGCGATCATGCAGTGAGGGCTGACAAGGGGGCTGCATTTGCCTTGCTGGCACATGTGAACAGATGGAAATATTTTGTAACTAAAGAAACGGATCAATCTTTATTGACTAAGGCTGTGGCCGCAATTGATTCCATTACTGCTTCTGGCAAGTATGAATTGGTGCCGGCAGTTAATTTTGACAAGCTTTTCAAAGGGAGATCATCAGAAGGTATTTTTGAAATTAATACCAGTGCTGACCAAATGGAATTTCAGGCCGGTGCCGGTTTTTACCGATATACGCTTGGAGCGCCCTACCTTCCAGGTAAAGCGAAATCGACAATTTTTGATAGTGATGTGATCAACGCCTTTTTTACCGATTCTGATGATGCCCGTTATGAATATTATTTTGACCGCAATAAAGTAGAAGATATCATCCTGACTAAGTATATCGGAAAGAATAACCAGAACAGGGTTTTTCTAAATGCGTCAAATACTTCCAGCGGATTTGTCGATTGTAACATCAGTATTTTCCGACTGGCAGAAATGAAGCTTTTAAGGGCAGAATGTAACGAATTACTTGGTCGTTCTGGCGAAGCTTTAACCGATCTTAATGATGTAAAAAGGAGGTCAAATGTGGGTAATTATTCAGGTGCTGATCTGAAAACAGAAATTTTTGAAGAAACATTCAGAGAGTTGTTCTGTGAAGGTCATTCCTGGTATGATATGGTGAGGAATAAAAGATTAGTAGAATACCTGGATCGTTTTCCTCAGGCCAGATTTGATGAAGAAGGTTGGAAATGGCCTATTGCGAGGTCTCTGTTTGTAACGAATAAAGATCTGGCTCAAAATAAATACTGGATTGGCAGATTAAGGTAAATCAATGATTCACATTAAATAGATTCTCATGAAAAATAAACTAATATACATCTTAACCTTCTTTGGGCTTTGTCTTATGGTGACAGCCTGTAAGAAGAATGACTATATCATTGGAGGCGATGTCCATGACCCGAGGGTTAACATGACCACTTATGATTTTCTGAAAAGCAAACCTTTATTCGATACATTGTCTATACTCATCGACAAAGCAGGAATGAAAGAAGAGATCAACGGTAATACCACTTTTTTTGCACCTACAGACTACTCTGTAGCAGAACTGCTGGCACGTCGTACAAGAATTATTCAATTGAAATACAACAATGAAAACATCAGGTATACCCTGGATAGTCTTCCTATACCGGAGTTAAGAGATTCATTACGTTCCCATCTTTTTGCAGGCGCTATTAACAGGGAGAATCTTTCTCTGGGAGATAAGTTGTTTAAAAGCAAGTCTAATGAAGATTTTTCAATTTTACTGACAGAAACAAACGATTATACAGGACTGTTAACCACCAAACCTCAGTACCTCTATCTGGTGAAAGTAAGAAATGGATTGGATCTGAAGTTAGCTAATGGTGAGCCAGATCCCTCTATTCCGGATGAGGATAAAGACATTAAGGAGCTGGCCCAGACTTCAGGAATTATTACAACAAATGGAATCCTGCATGTTCTGCACAACAAGCACAAATTTTACTGGTAATCGTTAACCACATTAAATCAAAAGAAATGAAGATGATAAGATCTGTTTTAATGCTGATCGCATTAATAAGTGTAGCCTGGTTTGGCTGTAAAAAGATTCCGGTAGGTTTTATAGGTGAATCTATGTATTATAAGGATAGTCCTTTCAAAATCGAGCAAGGGAACATCAAACAAGTAACGAGTTCGCTTAATCTGGATGGCTCCACGCTCCCTGTAAATGTAAAGCTGCTGGAAGTGAGAGTGAAAGGAACGAATCAACGTGCGGATGATTTTTATAAAGAGCATGAAGTGTATGTCTATAAACAGCCTATTGATCCAGCTGTCGATACTACGATAGCAATGGTCAACGCAAAACGGGAAAAGAAAATGCTGCCACCATTTGAATTTTTACCAAGCGGGCAGTTCCTTTTCAACGCCGGCACGATATTTCTACCGGCCAGAGCACAATACGAATTTGATATTGAGGTGAGTAATGAAAGCGGTTCCAGGGTATATAAGAATATTGGAGAAATCCAACTCCAGGATGCAGAGTTGTTTAGGCCATACGCCATTGCAAATAGCTGGTTTTCTGATCAGACTGGTTTGAGTGGAACTGTAAATTCGACTCCAGAGATGATCATTACAAAAGTGAGCAATCAGGGTACAAACGCTATCGTAAAAATTGTAGATAAAAACGGTGTTCCTTTCAATCCGAAGAAAGGGGAGATTATCAAAAGAGGGGATAGGCCCACTTTCGAATCTTATGCCAAGTTTAATCCAGTAGTAATTGGAGACGAATCGATGACCTGTAACTATGAAATTACCCCTTTCCCGATGAAAAGAATCAGCGGATACGGAGATTTTCTAATGTATTACCGTATTCCAAGCACCTATGCCACACTGGATAATTTTCCGGCAGGACAAGCTCCAGGTTCTACATTTAGCATCAATCCGAGGTTTGGATTTCAGATTAAACAGGAAGGTACTTATCTGATTACGATTAAACTAAATGGTGTGACGCATAAATAGTAAATATTAAATAGGTTAAACCAATAATTAAACTCCACAATTATGAAAATGTTATCCCTTTTCCGAATGAGCAGTGCGTTGGCAATTGTAATGTTTGCCAGTAGTTTTACGATGACCAAGGAACTGAACGCTGTTCCGCAATCTAACATGAGGATGATTCCTCCGGTTACGGTAACAGAGACGATTAATATCCCCTGGACCTCACAAACGGCAACTGCAACATTAACCTATGGTTTGGCTGGATCGCCTCCATACCAGATTACGGCTTCGATCAATGGAACGAGTCTGACTAATCTTTCATTGGGATTGGTCAATCATCAGGGAGGAACAGTCAATGTTGATACGTTCCAAACTCATGTGGTGGATTCAGCTGGCGGATACGAGTACAATATTGAAGTGAAGGTATCCGGAGTAGTAGGGGGACAATGGAGAATAATGTCATTTACTGTTGAAGCCATTGTAATCTAAACCAAAATACCTGGGTTTGAAATGACCTTTATTTTGGTAACATGCATAATCAAACCAGAAGCGGAGCGGTCTTAGTTCCGCTTCTGATTTTTTACACCTTCCTATTTAACGGTTTATATTTTGTTCAGGAAGTCAATCGTATTTACATTATCTGCATAGTCCCATAACCGGGGATGCTGACTCTGACCCGGCTCCAATACTACAGTGTTCACTTTCAAATCTGCGTTTGAAACCACGCATTGAATGTTTTCCGCCTCCTGGTTTAACCTTTCCTGAACCTCTTCTATATTTTGATACCGTTCGTAATATAAAACAGCAAGGGGCGAAACCATATTTACATCCTCTTTCAACAGTAAAAATCCATTGTCATAATGTGTGGCTGCATTTACCAGATAAATGGATTTGTTATAATCGTAATTGTTATTGTACTTGAAATGGTTAATGATCGGCTGAAAAGGTTCCAATGGCTCATAGAAATATTTGATATCATAATCTTCAGGAATGTAAAGCTTCGATACATTTCTGCATCCTAAGCCAAAATAATCAAAGATATCATGACCCAGCACGGTAATTTCTTCCTTGCTTTCCTTTCCGGTCAGCACAGCAACGCTATTTCTGTTTTTTCTGATGATATTGGGAACCTTGCCAAAATAAAATTCGAAATACCTGGAGGTATTGTTGCTTCCTGTAGCGATTACGGCCTCAAAATCTTTAAGTCGCTCTACATAAATAATGCGGTCAGCGAGTAAAGGTTCTATTGCAATCAGGCGTTTAAATAAGGCTGGAAGTAACTTGTCATCTGATGAAGACAGCTTTATCAATGCTATATTTCCGGTAGCAAGCACCGAAATCACATCATGAAAACCTACCATTGGAATATTTCCGGCTAAAATCAATCCTACCTTTTTTGGCGTTTCGCTGATTTTAATGCCTTTGAACCAGGTCTCGATATCGGATTCATTTAACATATCATGTAAGGCTTTAAGCGCCTTTTCCACTTCTTCCGGACTGAACCAGGCATTGCTGTTTGAAGCCGATAAAATTAAATTTTTGAACTCAGGATCGGGATTGGCAACAAAGTGACTAAGTTTTTTGAATGCAATAATTAGTTTTTCAGCAGTAAGCATTGGCATATTCCAAATATTTTAAAGTTTATGTGTTATATTTGCATTGCAAAGGTAAACCTTAGCATTAGATATCGACGAAGACATGGCTATTAAAATAACAGACGAATGTATTAACTGTGGAGCATGTGAGCCTGAATGCCCCAATAATGCTATTTATGATGCAGGCACAGCCTGGAGATTCTCCGATGGTACCAATTTAAATGGTATTATTGATTTTGGAGGAAAAGAAATTGATTCAGAATCTGCTATGGAAGCAGTATCTGATGAAGTTTATTATATCGTTTCGGACAAATGTACGGAATGTAAAGGCTTTCATGACGAACCTCAATGCGCAGCAGTATGTCCGGTGGATTGTTGTGTTGATGATGAAGACATCCGCGAAACTGAAGAGGAGCTGTTAGCGAAAAAGGCCTGGTTACATCAGGAAAACTAGACGCTTTAGTTTAAAGATCATAAAAAAGAGGATGTCCATAAGACATCCTCTTTTTGTTTGTGCAGATTTTTCAGAAAAGGATTAATCTTTATCCTCGAATTTATTAGGTACAATCAATACGGGGCATGCAGACTTTCTTGCCACATGTTCGGCCACACTTCCCATTAAAAAATGGTAGATGCCGGTGCGTCCGTATGTTCCGATTACAATGAGGTTAGAACCCCATTCATCAGATTGTTGGATGATGCCGTGCGCTGCGCTGTCTATTACGCTTAAATAAGTAGTGGGGATACCCAATCCAAATTTGGCTTCTATTTCCTTGAGGAGCATATGGCTATTCTCCTCACTATTGTCGTAAGTCTCTAAAAAAACAGGTGCTAAGGTAAGGTCGGGATTGATGTTTGCTGGTATCGGTTCAATAATATTGACCAATGCCACTTCAGCACCGAAGGTTTTTGCAATCTCATAACCTGTTTTAGCTGCCTTTTCAGAGCAGGTACTATTGTCGACAGCAATTAAAATCTTTTTAACGTTCATGATCTTACAGATTAATGGTGATACTATAGATACATCCTGTACCCGTTAATTGTTTTTGTTACCGCTCAGGTCTTTCCTTATGCTATCCTAAAAATACGAAATTTTGAAAAGAAAAGGTGAAGATCCATCCGGAATGTACAAGGAATTAGTCGGCACTCTGTATAATTTTTCTACAGACAGTACACCTATGTAATTTCCTCTATTGTAATATTTAAGTCTCAGAAAACCACTGAAAGGCATAATCGTAAACAGATAACAATTATTTTCCAGGCGCAATAGGTTTTGGCCGAAAATTTGTTGTATCGCTAGCGTTCAGTATATTTTATATTAATTTATTTTCAGTGGCTTTCAAAGCAAATAATGGAAGGATTAAATTACACAGCAAGGACACCTATTGCCCGGATTTCCGGATTCAATTGGAATAACGCCTCAGGTGGCCCACCGGCCAAAAAACCTGCTATACTTGTTTTTGTGAATGGTTATAGGATGGCTATGCCGGTTGCAAACATTGTTCGCGAGTTTAAACGTAGTGATGAAGTGACACTGGTAGACGTAAACGACTACTGGAGTGATATCGATGACCAGTTTAAGAGCAGGTTAAATGATCAATATGCATTTTATGCAGATGGAGATGCCCCAACCTTAACCGCAAAAAATGGAATGGGTTTTAATGCACGTAAAATGCATGGCCGCAAGGCAGCACAAAACCTGATCAGGAAGATTTCCGTATTAAAATTCAACAATACCGTACCAAATACCACACCAAGCAGAGCTGATTTTGGCATTACCAATGCCGCAAAAAAAATACCTATTGATATCGTTTGTCATAGTATGGGCTATGCTTATGCTCTTGGAATGATTGAAGAACTGACTGAATCCGGATATTGGGTAGACCGGCTTTATGCCATCGCCCCTGAAAATCCGACAGCAGGGTATACCCCCGATTTTTTAGATGTAGCCAATCAATATGGAAGTGGACCGGCTGATCCCTGGTATCATCAGGATAGAATCGCCCCTCAGGATAAGATTCCGGGCATCAGACAAAGGGCGTTTATTCCTGAAGGAATAGATAAAGGACCATACGATAGCCATAGCATTGCCAATTATGGCTGGATCTTTAAAATTAAGCAATACCAGCAAGGATACATTTCACCAAGATAACATGATTAAAAACATTATCTTAATCTGCGTAGCAGTTTTGTTTCTGTTTGGCACGGCCAGCAGTTGCAGTAATAAAAGTAAAAATATGAGTTCTGAAGAAACAACTAAAATGGATACGACAGCACAAGAAGACGTAAAAACAGCCGCCCGCCAGACCTTAACCTCATGGCTGGCCGAAGGTATTGAAGGTGTTCAATTCCTCCAGGCCAGTGAATGGAAAATCGACGATCAGGTTTTTCTGAATAGCAGTAATGATAAAGGATACCTGCTATTGCTCAATCAGGATAAAGACCCACAGGCAGAACTGGATTACGTTCAGGTATTGTATGCCGCCAAAGAGGAAGGAAAGTGGAACATTTACCTGGAATCTTTGCCCAATTTAGTGATCCCAAGAAAAAAGGAAAACGGAAGTTTTGTGGCCAATACACTTGACCAGCTTGCTGCTGCAGGAGAGAAGGAAATTGGCCGGCAGTATAAAAGTGGCAATGGAGAGATTAACGATGAGTTCATCAACAAAGAATTCAATGACGATCTAAAGAAAAACCATCAACGTTTTTTATCCAGAAAAATTAAGAACTAACCAGCTCAGCGCCTAAGACCATGGAAGAAAGAATTATCACTACGATCAGTATTGATGGGAAACCTATCTCTACTTTTTCGAACCTAATGATCCGACAATCATTCAATAATCATCATTTTTTTGAACTGTATGTGAACCATGATACATTTGAAAATCTTGGAGATTACCGTCCAAATAACTCAAAAGGACACATCGGTAAGCAGATTCTGGTTACCATTACTGAAACATTATCCAGGGCAGAGACATTATTTGCAGGAGTAATCTGCGAAGTGGCCATGGAACAGAGCCATGGTATGCACGGAGAGCTGGTACTCAGGGGCTATAGCCCAACCATCCTGATGGACTATGGTCCGGTATTACAAAGTTATATGGCCAAAAGCCTGTCTGAGATCGTGCAAAAAGCGACCATGAAAATGGTAAGTAATGACCTCAATATGAAGGTTGCACCGAAGTTTGCCAAGAAAATCAATTATATGGTTCAGTATAAGGAAAGTACTTTTTCCTTCCTGAACCGCTTATCTGCCGAATATGGAGAATGGTTCTATTACGACGGACAAAATACCTATTTCGGCCGTCCCAAAGAACAAAAAGAAATCAGCCTGACTTATGGCCGGGAAATCAGCGCCATGAACTGGTCGATGAAGGTCAGCCCGGTTAATTTTTCCCAGTATTCCTATAATTCAGACAACGATTATATCCATGAAACGAGTGCCCCTTCAACAGAAGGCTCTGAAAATGACAATGGGTTTGCTGCTGCGGCTTCAGGAAAAATGTTCTCTGAAGATATCAACATCCCGATTAAGCCAAGAGTACAGGATCAACAGGAGCTTGCTGAGCTGATTGCTGCACGTAAAGCAGCCGCAACTGCAGATCTGGTTGCTCTTGTGGCAAAAACCAGCAGCCCGGCGGTTATGATTGGCGGAATTGCCAATATCAGGGTTTCTAAAAAAGGAATACTCGATTTTGTTACCGAAGATTATGGTAAATACCTGCTGACCTCTATTGTACATGAAGTAGACGGTAATGGACGGTATAGAAACACCATTGAAGGAATTCCGGCGCTTAATGAGGTGATCCCTGTAAAACAAGCCCGTTATCCCGTTGCCGAAGCGCAGGTAGGGACGGTGAAATACAATAATGACCCGATGAATATGGGACGTGTTAAAGTGGAGCTACTGTGGCAGAAACCTTTAAATGAAACTACAGACTGGGTTCGGGTATTGACACCGGATGCCGGTAGCAGCGATCTGATCAGTATCAACAGAGGATATGTATTTGTTCCCGAAGTAGGGGATCAGGTGATCGTAGGTTTCCGATATAATGACCCTAACCGCCCTTTCATTATGGGAAGCATCTTCCATGGTAAAACAGCTGGAGGTGGATTGGAACAAAACCACCTGAAAAGTATTACCACCCGTACGGGTCATCTGGTTGAATTTGATGATAGTGAGGAACGTCATGGAATTAAGATTACCGATAAAAACAGCAATATCATTCATATCGATACCAAAGGAAATAATATCACTGTAACGGCTAATGAAACAATGACCTTCAATGCAAAAAATATGAAGATCAATGTGGCTGAAAATATGGACATGCAGATTGGTCAGAATATGACGACCAATGCAGGTGAAAATATTAAGGTGAGAGCGGTGCAGTGGCATGAACTCTCTGCCAAAGACATCAAAGAGAAAGCTGAGGCCAGTATTACCGTGCAGTCTAAAAAACACTCAAATACGGCCGATGATGTACGTGTGGTGAGTTCTGTGGCGGATTTACAAATGTTTTCAGGTAAATCTATTGTGGCAAAAAGTGCGGAAAAAAGTAAACTTTTCTAAGCTGATTTACCATAAATATGGATGTGCATAACATAGAGAAAAAGGACTTTTTAAAATGGAGTCCGGCTCCCTTCAACCGGTGGTTTGGGGTAGCTTTTGATTTTATTACTGCTGAAAGGCAAAGCAGGGTAAGCTTTGAGGTTCATGTCGAAAATGTAGGCGTGCTATCCGACGGTTCTTACCATTTTCGGGTCAACAGGGATAAACATATTTTTATAGATGATTATGAGCCCGATCTGGTGATAGATGAAATCGCAGTAAAATGCAGTGAGTTTATTTATCCGCTGGATATTCAGGTTTCTGCAGAAGGGGTATGGACGGGTAGAACCATCCATGCAGAGTTAATTAAACGCTGGCCGGATTTCAAGCAAAAAATGCTGGATGAGTATAACGGAGGTTATATTGTTCATTACCTCAATAAGATGGAGGAAAATGTCCTGGATCATAAAAAATTCAGCAAAGCCCTGGAAAAAGATCTTTTCCTGACACTTTTTTTTAGAAGTACTGCTGCGATTTTCAGACAAAAGGAGCCGGTAAAAACCTCTTTATTTCCGCTTGTACCTACAGAAACTGCTTTTTATTATGAGATAACGGCAGAAATTAATGTAGAGGAAGACCGGATCACAGCAAAATTAAGGGGAAACCTGGATCCTGATACACCGGTATTTGTTTACAGTACGATTCCTACACAGACAGAACTGGAAATTAATTATGTGATTGATCCGGAGTTAAATCAAATCAGGACCATTTGGGGAAGTGGTTTTGCGGAATTAAAAACGGGAAGAATGGAAACCAGGTTTTCTGCATTTCATATCAAAGACCGGGATGTAGCGGTTGAAATGACAGAAAACAAAGCGGACCGGACACTTTATTATTTAGGATAAGATCGTTATGGAAGAGACAGAATATACAACGAGTAAGGCAGAGAAAAGTGGTTTTCTCGTTTGTCAGGGAGCACAATGTATGTGCAAATTCGGCTCTAATCCAGCAGAATTACTTGTGCTGACACAGACTAAACATTATGTGAATGACAGCGCAGGTTCGCAGAAACTAATTGCTTCACATCTGGATATTGGTGTTCCTTATAAACCTCCGTTTTTTGGCAGTTGTAAGAAAATGCTCAATAAACCCTGCAATCCGGTAATTACGGAATGGAAGGAGTATTATGAGGATGTTGAACTGAGCCATGGTGGGATGCCCTTGCTGGATAAAAGCACCTGTACCTGTGCAATCGGTACACCAGATTGTATCAATATTATTCAACATGGACAAAAGGGGTCCGCTTCAGGAGCGAATGCAGCTAAAGCAGAAGAAACGGTGCACAGTCAGATTAATCCACTGGTCAATCCAAAGGCAATTGACGATAAGGATCCTTTTGCAGGTGTAAACTTAATGGGTGAATAGTTATGGCAGGAGTTAAAGAGATAAAGCCGGAAGGCTTTAGTGAAAGCAGCACTAAGCCAGGTGGTATTCCGCTGGTTGCTCCGGGATCAATGCGGAAAAGAAGTGTGACCGGTGAGAACGGACAGGCTTATGTACTGTTCGAAATTCCTTATGAGCAGGATACCCGTTTTATGGCGGAACTGGATAAAAATACAGCCAACCCTCAAACCACAATGAGCGGATTGAAGTGGTTCTGGATTTATAATTTTAAAGGACAGATTGTTGGGGAGTGGACTGGTGAAGCTGCAAAAACATATACAGAGGCAACCGGACAACCGGACAAATATAACATTGGTAAAAGATACATACAGTCTCAATATGCAAAGGTCGGTGCACAGAAAATGAAACCTGGAAGGGCATTCTGGATGGAAGCCTTCAGCCTGCGTCCGGAACTGAAATCTCCTGTAGGAGCATTTGTGGTGATGGTGGCAGAAAAACCGATTGTAGTGGAGATCAATGCTGAAAAGCCACTGAGTAAATGCGGTTGTAACGGAGATCAACCTACTGAATACCGTTATGGAGAACTCCTTAAAGTTCAGTTGCTGATCCATGAGCTCCGCCGGCAACATACAGTGATCGTAGAGGTTAAAAGTAAGGATGGAAAACAATTAGGTCGTCAGGTGCTTACCGCTCTGGAACCTGAAAAAATGGAAGAAACCAATAATTTTATTGGTGTCAATTATAATTTTACTGGAGAGGTTAACTTTATCCTCGACAATAAATGGAAAGAAACTCTGGGGCATCAACAAGGACAGAAAAAGGAATTTGTAGTGCATGTTGGGGTCTGGGAAAATCTAAATGAAGATAAACCATTGGCTCAATATACCGGACAGCCGGTAGCCAGTTCGACCCACGTTAATCCGGCTAAAATATTGCCGAAAAAAATCTCACAACGGGATTCCAGTGTACTGACCTTACTTTACGATACCGATGAGGTGGCACAGGCCAGGCAAGAGCAAACCAATCAAGTGGTTAAAATCGGAGTCTCCGCTGTGAAAACCATTTGTTACGCAGATTGTAAATATGAAGCAATTCGTATTGAAGAGATTGTTCCAGGTGCAAAAGAAGAAGCAGCCAAAGAAAAGAAGACGGAATACGATAACAGGAAATTTGTGATGCTGGAGGAAAAGGCTGATGCTGCTACCGGGCCAAGAAAGGTACTTCATGATTTTACACACATGACCTACAACATCGTTGCCGGGGCGGATAAAGGACAGAAAGAAATTACCATAACCCTGGGAGAAGTGCAGGTCAATGATAAAGTATGTATTAATAACCCTAAACATACTGGTAAAGTATTCAATACCGAGAAGATTGAAGAAGCAATAGAACAGGAGAAGAATCAGCCGGTTACCCCCGCAGCAAATGCTTTTATGAAAATTCTTGATGGAGGAAAACATACTTCCACTGTAAGTGGAACAAGTAGTACTTCTAAAATGAAAACCGAGCAGAAACCTGGTTTTCTAATTATGAATGGGAATACCGACGAGATATTTAAATTTAAAGCAGCTTATCAGTATGGTGATATGGATAGTTTCTCCTATCTTTTTTCTTTGTGGAACCCGGCAAAAGCTAAACATAAACTTTATCCGTTACTTGTACAAAGTTGTCGTTATCAGCGACCGGTTACTTTTGCGGTTTATCCGGATATTAAATGGGCCATTAATATCAAATTCAATTTTGAAAATCTCGGTTGGTTTGAACAGAAAAAATGGTATAAAGCCTCAAAATATAAACTGAAGTCAGTCGCGTTCCAGGAGACCAGTCTCGATCTCAGGGGGCCAGATTTCCATATTGTCGGGGTACAGCGTTCTGTGAATGTAGAGATTCAGGAAAATAGCAGAGAAGACCGTAAGATCAAAAGAGAGGAGTTTGATCCAGCCAAAAGTAAAAAGTTAGGTGCCGGGAGGACAATCCTGGATGTTGGAAAAGATATCGAACTCGGCCTGGAAGCACAATGGAACGGCGGAGATAAAAAGGTCGAGCTAACAGATAAATTTATTAAAGATGTATACAGTAAATTTAAGATCGGATTTGAAATTTATAAGGAGGTCGCCCGGATTATAAAAGGACAAGGGACACCAAAAGAAAGCCTTGATGAAAAACAAAAGACTGTTTTTGAAAAATTCAAGAAAGGCCTGACCAGAGAGCGTAAAAAATTAAGTTTTGAGTTTACGCCGCCTTCCATTGCGGCGAGCCTTGGCTGGGGACTGGCTGAAGAAAATAATAGTAGTGACCCTTCGTTAAATAACCTGAATAGTCTTGTGCTGGATTATGCCCTGGAATTCAGTCCGATCTTTGGTGCCAGCATCAAACTGGATTTAATTGCGCTGGTGCAAAATGCGCATCCTATTGCATATGTAGTAGTGAAACTGGTTGATTTTGCTGCTGCTATGGGAGATGCAGAAATTATTGCAGAAATCAAGCTTAGCGGAGACATAAATCTGAAAGGAAGCGGGACTAAGAACCTGATGACAGGCGCGAATACGATGACCAATAAACAGTACCTTCAGGACACGAAAGCTAAACCCCTTGAAGGTGATGTCAAAATAGAATTAACTGTAACTTTAAAGTTCAAGAAAGACAAAACTTACGATGCTTTCGTTTATAAGGTAATTGTCAGTGGAGAGGTGAGTGCAGAAGCCAAAACTTTTATTAAACTTGGCGCTGCAGTGCAGGCAGATGAAAAAGGATTGCACATTGCATGGGAGTTTGTTTTTGGCGGACTTAAACTGGATGTTGTGGCGAAATTAAGTGTTAAAGGTGAATCCAGAGGAAGGAGACGAGATAATCCTCAGGCGAAGCCGAAGCAGGATAGCTTTGTTGACGTTGGTGATAAGTGGTCCTTTACACTCCTTAAAGAATCCACCTGGCCGATGGGAAAATGGTACTTTAGTGAACCGGATAAAGCGGTTGCTACTACACCTGCTGCGCCGGCGTCGACACCAGGCAATACTACTCCAACCAATAGACGCGGAGCAACGGGAGGTTGGTAATACAGGCGATTAAAAATGAAAAATGAGGAAATTAATTATATCAAGTTTAGTACTGTTGTCGAGCCTGGGAGCTTGTCAGCAAAAACAATCATCAGATACAACTCTAAAAAGTCAGGATAAGAACATGGATCAGAAAATGCTGGATATTTATAAGCAGGTAAAAACATACGATTATAACCCATGGTATGAGGTAGAATTTAGCCAGGATGCCTGTGGTTATGAAATTTTAATCAATGATGTACCCCTGCACCGTTATTTGTTGTTTGGTAGTGCCAATGAGCAACGCATTCAGGTTAATGATCATATCCTGACGAGTGGAAAGCAAGAGATTACCATACGCTTGTTTCCCCCTCAGCTTTCAGACGAAAGCTGGTCGCCGACACTTGTTGATGCTTCAAAGTTTAAAATTAAGGTATTTCATCGCAAACCTGATGGACCTTTGGAAGACTATAAACAGGTTTTTGAATTTAATACCCCTAATAAACCCGGGACGGAAAATTTCCTGGCTAGCGGACAAAAAATCTTTGAATTTAAAGGCACTTTTGAGGCAGAGGTGCCATATCAGTTAGAGGGATGGCGCAATTCTAAAGACCTGAGTAAAGAAAATCAGGACGAATTACTGAAAGAGGCCGTTGCAGCTTATAACAATTTCAGAAATGTACTGATAAAGAAAGACGTGAATGCCTATGCATCACTGATGTATGATAAAGAGGTCGAGCTGGCAAAAGCTTTTTACTGGGATACTCCTGCAGATTCCAAAGAACGTTGGGATGAAATGAGTGGTACAGTCCGGGAAAAGAGAGAGATTTTGCCGCTGAAAGATTTTAAAATGGTGCTGTATGCCGGTGGAAAAGTGTTAGCCTTACAGCCAACAAGCGAAATGTATAAAGATTATCTTTCTGCCATTCATGCCCAGACTGATGATGATGATATTCAGGTTTCCTTTCTGCTTCATAAAAAGGCAGGTAGTAATGAACTGACACCCATACGATAATAAAGATCAAAAAAGAAGCCCTGCAACTGAGTCGCAGGGCTTCTTTTTTACCCGCCTCTAAAAATCCGTTAATAGTAATTGTAATAATTACACAGTTATTCTTAATTTTATGCACTCAGAAAACATATCATAATGGGACAACAATATGGAATTTGCAGGGTAGCAGTAGCACCCCTAAGAACGGAAGCCTCTGATAAGGCTGAAATTAGTTCACAATTGCTTTTTGGAGACCATGTGGAGGTGTTAGAGAAAACGGAGAAATGGTGGCTGGTATACAATGCCTACGATGGGTATGAAGGCTGGATCGACTTCAGGCAGCTTGCTGATTTATCTCTTGAACAGTACGTTAAAAATCACGATTGTGATCATGTCGTACCTGCAGAGCTTGCCAGCATCGTTATTGATAGTACAGGAAGTAAGTATTTTTTATCTCCGGGAAGTAATCTTCCTATGCTGGATGAAGGCTTTTGTTATCTCGGTGAGGAGAAATTTATGGTGATGTTTACGCCAAAAAAGATTTCGGGATTTCATACTGCAGATGATGTCATTCAAAATGCCTTGTTTTTCCAGAATGTCCCTTATTTATGGGGAGGCCGGAACCTTTTTGGACTCGACTGTTCAGGCTTTGTTCAGGTAGTCTATAAATTGAATGGCATTCAGTTGAAACGTGATGCCTGGCAGCAGGCAGAACAGGGGACAGATGTTAATTTCCTGCCCGAAGTACAACCCGGCGATGTCGCCTTTTTTGATAATGATGAAGGTCGCATTACCCATGTGGGAATTATGCTGAATGCCAACGAGATCATTCATGCCTCAGGAAAAGTAAGAATTGATCCGATTGACGACCAGGGGATCTATAACGCCGAGCTAGGTAAGTATACCCATCGCCTGAGAATTATCAAACGTTTTATTTAAATTCTGTTAAGCCCCTTCAACCACACATTGTGGTTGATGTTTAACCGGAAAATTACAGGAATTTGCAATGAAACACATTTTATGTGCCTGTTCATGCAAAGCATTCGCCTTATCGATATCAGCAGCATTGGTGATCGTTACTACAGGATATAGCGTCACTTCAGAAAACCTTCCGCTTCCATTAGGCTCTTCTAACATGATGCCTACGGCATTGTCCTTATAATCCATTACAATGATGTCATTCTGCGAACATAAATGCAGGTACCAAAGCATATGGCAGGAAGAAAGAGAGGAGACCAGGAGGTCTTCCGGATTATGTTTTGTTTTATCTCCTAAAAAGGCAGAATCTGAGGAACCTGAAAGGTCGGCTTTATGGTCAATAGAAATCACATAGCTTCTATCATAAGAGCGGTAATCCATTGTTCCGGATCCTTTATTTCCTGTCCAGGTAAGCGCGGTTTTGTATTGATGTTCTTTAGCCATGATTTGTACTTTGTTTATGCCAATTTAAACATTCTTACTTTTCTTTTCCTAGTTTTTAAAAGATAAAAAGTATCAGTCTGATTGGTCCATCTTCCAGATCATTACCTGCCTGTCATCACCGGTAGAAATCAGGTAGCGGCCGTCTTCAGTCCAGATCATTTTATTGATAGAGTGGAAGTGTCCCGGAGTATTTTTTTCCAGACTCAGGATCTTATACAGCCTGAAATCCTGGCTTCCCCAGAGTTTAATTCCTTTGTCCTGACTACAAGTGGCAAAATAGGGTTTGGTTGGATGGAAGGCGATGGCGTAAATACTAAACATATGTGCAGCAATACTATTGATCAGTTCATAATGAGGCAAGCTCCATACCTTCAGTTGAGCATCTCTGCTACCTGAAATCAGGTAATTTCCCTCCGGAGCGTACTGTAAAGCAGTGATGGGCAAGGTATGTCCTTTCAGCTCCCGAATAAGACTGTAATCTTCAGAACTGTAAATGCGGATCAGTCCGTCTTTAGCGCCGAGGGCAATCTGTTGCTCATCTTTACTTAAGGCGATCGATCTGACCGTTTGCTGGATTACAGGAAAATGATACAATAAAGAAAAATCCTTTAAAGACCATACTGCAAGCAAACCATCTTCACCCGTGCTGATCAGCTCATTTTTATAAGCAATGGTTTTGATATCAAACACCCCTTTCTGGTGGAAGCTTAAGGTTGTAATTACTTTTTCCTCCTTCAGGTCAAATACCAGAATCAAACCGCTTCTTTGTGCAATAAACAGTAGGTTATCATAACGGTGTAGGGCATAAACAGAGCTCTGTACCGGAACAAGTACCCTGACAAAACTCATGGTTTCCAAAGACCATTCTACGACCCCCTTGTCATTTCCTGCGCTAAAAAAGGTATCCTTCTTAGTAGAGTTGATTAAAGTATAAATCGGATTCTGGTGTCCGCTAAGCGTATGTAAGTGTTGTAACATGCTGAATTCTTTTCTGGATTGATCGGGTGAGAGAGAAAAAAGACACCTTATTTAAGGTGTCTTTTTTCCAGGTTTTGTGCAATTTCAGTCAGGCTTTTTCCTTTTTCTTTCAGCAGAACCAAAAGGTGGAAAATAAGATCTGAACTCTCATTTACAAAATCTTCATCCGTTTCATTAAGCGCTGCAATTACAGTTTCTACGCCCTCTTCGCCTACTTTCTGGGCAATTTTGTTCAGGCCTTTCTGACGAAGCTTGTTGACATAAGATTCTTCAGAAGGGTTTTCGTAGCGGTCTGCAATGATGCTTTCCAGCTCAAAAAGGAAATTTTTGTTGTAATTGGTGTTAAAGCAACTTCTGCTGCCGGTATGACAGGTCGGACCTACCGGACTTGCTTTAATCAGGATGGTATCTCTGTCGCAATCAATATGGGTTTCTTTTACAAAAAGGAAGTTTCCACTTTCCTCTCCCTTAGTCCATAGCCGGTTTTTAGACCTTGAGAAAAAGGTTACTTTTCCTTCTGCAAGGGTTTTCGTCCATGCTTCCGCATTCATATAACCCAGCATTAAAACTTCCAGGGTTTGTTCATCCTGTATAATTACAGGCACTAACCCGTCCGTTTTTTCAAAATCTATATTCATAACCTTACAGGTATATTGTGGTATTTTAATTTTTGTTTCAGGTCAGGGATCGGGATTTCACCAAAATGAAATACCGACGCTGCAAGGGCAGCATCAACCCCTGTTTTCTCAAAGACTTCAATAAAGTGTTCTACTTTTCCGGCACCACCGGAGGCAATCACCGGAATATTGATCATTTGAGTGATTTTATCTAATAAACCAAGATCAAAACCTTGTTTTGTGCCATCATGGTCCATAGAGGTCAGCAGGATTTCTCCGGCACCCAGACTTTCAGCTTCAGAGATCCAGTCTTCTGTTTCCAGCTCTGTAATCAGTCTTCCACCATTCAGGTGTACCATATTGCGGCCTTCCACCAGCTTGGTATCTACTGCCACTACGACAAACTGTACTCCAAAGGCATTGGCCAGTTCTTCAATTAAAGCTGGTCTTTTTACCGCTGCGGAGTTGATGCTGATTTTATCTGCACCCGCATTCAGTAATGCTTCTGCATCCTGAACTGTGGTAATTCCACCGCCAATAGTGAAAGGAATGTTCAGCTGACGGGCAACAGATTTCACCATTTCAATCATTGTCTTACGGCGTTCATGTGTAGCTGTAATGTCCAGAAATACCAATTCATCCGCTCCCTGTTGTGCATATTGCCAGGCCAGTTCTACCGGATCTCCGGCATCTTTCAGGTCGATGAAGTTGACCCCTTTAACGGTTCTGCCATCCTTAACATCCAGACATGGAATGATACGTTTGCTCAGCATCGGATTAAAGAGAAGTCATTTGTTTCAGATTCCAGTCTTTGATCTCATCAATTGAGATTCTGTTTTCATAAATTGCTTTGCCAACTACAACAGAACGGATGTCTAATTTTGCCAGTTCTTCGATGTCTTCCATGGAGCTGATTCCGCCAGATGCGATTAGTTTGATGAAAGGAGAGTGCTCCAATAACTTCTTATAGAGGTCTACCGCTGCGCCGCCCAGCTTACCATCTTTATTGATGTCGGTGCAAAGGAACCTGAAGAAGCCCAACTGAAGGCATTTGTCCACATAATCCATTAGTTTGATTGGGGAGCTTTCCATCCATCCTGAATATTTGATTACCTCGTCCAGTACATCAATCGCAATGACGATTCTATTGGCATAATCATATTTTTTACCCACTTCTTTACTTAGCTCCGCAAGGAAATCGGGGTTAGTGATGGCCTGAGTACCCACAATTACACGGTGAATTCCGGCATCTAATAAATTGGTTACCTGTTCGATCGTCCTGATGCCACCTCCGTATTGTACGCGCATATCTGTTTTACTGATGATTTCAAAGAGCGCTTTCTGATTGCTGAAATCGCCTTTGGCACCATTTAAGTCAATAATATGTATGAACTCTGTACCATTAGAGCGGTAAGTTTCGATCATTTCGGCGATGGAAACATCATATTCAGTTTTCTGGTTATAGTCGCCTTCTCTTAAGCGGACCACTTTTCCATCTAAAATATCAATAGCAGGGATTATGTACATCTTACTGTTTTAAGTTTGAAAAATTCTTTAATAAATGCTCTCCGGCGATACCGGATTTCTCCGGGTGGAACTGTACGCCATAGAAATTATCTTTTTGTATGGCTGCAGAAAATGGCATTCCATAATTTGCAGTCGCAATATCAAAAGTAGGGTTATATTCAATAAAGTACGAATGCACAAAGTAAAATTGTGTCAGGTTTTCAACACCTTCAAACAACAAATTGTTTTTGTGATCAATATTATTCCAGCCCATATGCGGGATTTTAATCCCTTGATCCTTATTGAATAACCGTGTTTTTAAAGGAAAAACGCCGGTCATGGTTACATCCCCTTCTTCCGAATGTGCAGTCAGCAATTGCATTCCTACACAGATGCCGAGTACAGGTTTTTTCAGTGCCTTGATTGGCGCTACCAAACCTGTTTCCTCCAGTTTTTTCATGGCGGCACCAGCATGTCCAACACCAGGGATAATGATATGGGTATATTTATCCAGATCTGCTTCCGTGTTGACCATTCCGAAGGGAATGTGCTGTCTTTCCAAAGCCGAGGTCAGTGAAAAGATATTGCCTGCGCCATAGTTTACAATTCCAATCATTACAATACTCCTTTAGTGCTAGGTAAGACTAATTTCTCCGCATCGCGTTTAATCGCCATTTTGATCGCTTTTGCAAAAGCTTTAAATATGGCTTCAATTTTATGGTGTTCATTTTCGCCTTCAGCCTTAATATTCAGGTTTGATTTTGAAGCATCGCTGAAAGATTTGAAGAAGTGGAAAAACATTTCTGTAGGCATATCACCCACCATTTCGCGTTTAAAATCTGCATCCCAGACGATCCAGTTTCTTCCGCCAAAGTCAATTGCAGCCTGCGCCAGGCAGTCGTCCATTGGCAGGCAAAAACCATAACGTTCCAGGCCTAATTTATTGCCAATCGCTTTTGCAAAAGCTTCGCCAAGCGCAATGCCGGTATCTTCAATAGTGTGGTGTTCATCAATCTGCAGGTCGCCATTGGTTTTGATCTTCAGGTCAATGCTGCCATGACGTGCAATCTGATCCAGCATATGGTTGAAGAAATTCAGTCCGGTATCGATATCTGCTTTTCCGGTTCCATCCAGGTCAATATCAATGCTGATTTTAGTTTCATTGGTATTTCTTTCGTGGTGTACCGTTCTGGTTCCCGCTTTTAACATGGTATATATGTCTTCCCAGTTTTGGGTCCTTAGGGCAATCACTTCCGAAAGTGTTTCTATTTTGTCCAGCTTCTCGTTTGCACCAAGAGTCAGGTTGTTGGACAACCAGATTGCTTTTGCACCCAGGTTTTTTGCCAGAACCACATCATTGATCCGGTCTCCGATCACAAAAGAGTTTTTCAGGTCATATCCTTCTTCAAAAAAATGTTGCAATAAGCCGGTATTGGGCTTACGTGTAGGTGCATTCTCATGGGCAAAGGTTTTATCTATGATCACCTCGCTGAATACGACTCCTTCATTTTCAAAAGTTTTCATAATGAAGTTGTGTACCGGCCAGAAGTTCTGTTCAGGATGAGAATCCGTTCCCAGTCCATCCTGATTGGTTACCATAACCAGGTCAAAATCCAGCTCTTTCGCAATCTTTGAAAGGTAATAAAGTGAACGGGGATAGAACTCCAGCTTTTCAAAAGAATCAATCTGCTCATCAGCAGGTTCAATAATAAGCGTGCCGTCTCTGTCAATAAATAATACTTTCTTCATGGTTTAGGGATTAAGCGATTTTAAAGCGGCTAAGAGAATTTGATTTTCCTGGGTAGTTCCTATGGTAATCCTGAGACATCCTTCACAGAGCGACACCTTAGAGCGGTCTCTGACGATGATACCTTGTTCTACCAATGCATCATAAGTTTTCAACGCATCAATGACTTCAATTAGTATGAAATTGGCATCCGAAGGGTAAACTTTTTTTACCAATGACAGCGCCGCTAATTCCTGACTCAGGTTTTCTCTTTCTGCTACCGTCACCTTGATCCAGTCGTTCACCTGTCCGATGTTTTCCAGGGCTTTTAAAGCCAGGTCCTGAGTTGCCTGATTGATGTTGTACGGAGGTTTTACTTTATTCAGAATATCGATTACCGGACGGGCGGCAAAGGCCATTCCCAAACGGAGTGCAGCAAGTCCCCAGGCTTTTGAAAAAGTCTGTAAAATAACCAGGTTGGGATATTCTGTTAGTTCCGGGATAAAAGTCCTTTGTTTGGCGTAATTGATATAGGCTTCATCAATCACCACGAGTCCGTTGAAATTGGCCAGAACCGTTTCAATATCCGTGCGGATAATTGAATTTCCGGTCGGATTGTTCGGGGAGCAGATAAAGATCAGTTTGGTATGCTGATCGATCGCTTCCGCAATCTTTTCCAGGTCCAGCTGAAAGCTGGGCAGCAGGTTTACTTTGCGGACTTCCACATTATTGATATTGGCCGAAACCTCATACATGCCATAGGTTGGCGGAAGGATAATGACATTGTCTTTTCCGGGTTCGCAAAAAGCGCGGAACAGCAGGTCAATGGCTTCATCACTTCCGTTTCCAAGGAAAGTGTTTTCTATGGGTACACCTTTGATTTTGCTCAGTGCATCCTTAAGGTCCAGTTGTAATGGGTCAGGATACCTGTTGAAGTTTTGATCCAGTGGAGAACCATATCCGTTCTCATTTGCATCTAAAAATACACTTGCCTGTCCTTTATATTCATCTCTCGCAGTAGAGTAGGGGCGGAGATTTTTAATATTTTCCCTTTGTAAATTGTTGATATCCATCTTATGATTTTAAACGAATAGTGATTGCATTTTTGTGTGCCTGCAGACCTTCGGCTTCTGCCAGGACTTCTACAGTACGTCCTATATTAGTTAAACCCTGTTCTGTGATGTGCTGAAAGGTGATCTTTTTAAGAAAAGAATCCAGAGATACGCCCGAATAGGCCTTCGCAAATCCACTTGTTGGCAGGGTATGGTTGGTTCCGGAAGCGTAATCTCCTGCGCTTTCAGGCGTCAGGTTGCCGAGAAATACAGATCCTGCATTATAAATCAGGGGTATAAGTGGTTCAAAACCCGTGGTTGATAAAATCAGGTGTTCCGGAGCATAGGTATTGCTGAACAACATCCCTTGCTCCAGATTGTCTGCCAGTACCACATAAGAGTTGGCAATAGCTTTGGCAGCAATATCTTTTCTTGGAAGATCCTGTATTTGCAACTCAATCTGCTTCAGGATATTTTCTATAACATTAAGAGAGGTTGCCACTAAAATAGCCTGGCTATCCGTTCCGTGTTCTGCCTGAGCGAGCAGGTCTGAAGCCACATAAGCCGGGTTTGCGGTCTCATCTGCTAGTACTAAGACCTCTGAAGGACCTGCAGGCATATCAATTGCCGTCATGGTGGCCGACTGGATCAGCTGCTTCGCCTGCGTCACATAGCGGTTTCCGGGACCAAATATTTTATACACTTTAGGAACGCTTTCTGTACCGTAGGCCATCGCTGCTACCGCCTGAGCACCACCAACCAGATAGATCCGCTCTATCCCCAGTTTTAAAGCACAGTAGGCCAGGTAGCAATTGGTCTTTCCATCCTTTTGAGGAGGAGAGCAAACCACAATTTCTTTGCAGCCTGCTAAAACGGCTGGGATACCCAGCATCAGAAAGGTACTGGGCAGTACTGCAGTCCCACCTGGAATGTATAATCCTACCCGTTCTATCGCCCTTGATTCCCGCCAGCAGTTCACGCCAGGCATGGTCTCAATTCTGCTTTCCGAAACGGCCTGTGCCGCATGGAAGGTTCTGATATTGGAATACGCCGTGTCAATGGCTTCTTTCTCTGCTGCGGGTATGTCTGCAGCAATGCTTTCAATTTCTTCTTTACCCAGGTAAAGTTGCGTCAGGGTGACCTGGTCAAACTGTTGTGCATAATCCAGAAGGGCTGAATCACCTTCAGTTTTTACCCGTTCTACGATGTTCTTTACACGATCCTGGATGCTACTATCGTCTTCGAGCTGCCTTAAACAGATTTCTTCAATCTCCTGTTTAGATAAGTCTTTATAACTGTAGATTTTCAATGTGTTATGTTTTTAGTTTAACTTGTAGTTAATGCAGTTTTGTGTCTTTTTGTCAGGTAATCGCCTTGGTTTTAGGCAATTATTTTTTCAATTGGCATCACTACTATCCCCTGTGCACCTGCAGCTTTTAGGCTGTTGATCTTTTCCCAGAAGTCGTGCTCTGCAATAACAGAATGAACAGCAACCCAGTCCTCATCAAACAATGGAACTACCGTTGGGCTTTTTACTCCAGGTAATAAATCCACCACTTTTTTAAGGTTTACCTTAGCCACATTGAGCACTACATATTTGGTTTCTTTAGCGCGTAAAACAGAAAGTATTCTCTGTAATAATTCCTGAACTTCCGGCAGCAATTCAGAGCCTTTGCTTCCGATCAGTACTGCTTCAGATTTCATCACTTCCGAGAAAGGTTTGAGTCCATTGCTCTTTAATGTTCCACCGGTGGAAACGATATCGCAGATCGCATCGCTTAATCCTAAACCCGGACCAATTTCCACAGATCCTGAAATCGTTCTGATGTCTGCATTTACATGGTTCTCTTTAAGATACTTTTCCAGGATTACCGGATAAGATGTTGCAATCGCTTTTCCTTCCAGTTGTGCCACCTCAGTGATCCGGCTTTCATTAGGAATAGCAATCTTAAGGGTGCATTTTCCGAAACCTAATTTCTGAAGATAGGTCACTTCGGCGCCAGCCTCGACGATTACATTTTCGCCTACAATGCCGAGGTCTGCAATTCCATCCTGAACATATTCGGGAATATCATCATCTCTCAGAAAAAGAATCTCTAAAGGGAAATTGGTAACAGTGGATATAAGGGAGCTTTTGTAGTTTTCAAATGATAAACCACAATTTTTAAGAATCTCTACTGATTTTTCGTTTAGTCTACCCGATTTCTGGATAGCAATTTTAAGTGTTTTCAATTATGCTGTGTTGAAATTTGTTGATTATTGGACAAGAAGATAGTTCCGAAACAAGTTTTGAAGTACAAAACATTACATATACATCGCCGACAGGCGATGGTGCAAATGTAAGTGATGGTTCAAAATTTGATTCATAATTCTATTTAAGTCCTTAATCAACAATGACTAGCATGTTGAGGAAGTGCAAATATATAGATACAAATTACAAATCAAAATATATATGGCATTTTATTTGATTATATCGCTTCAATAAATATAATTAACATCTAGTTTTGCAAAAAAATACCATCTTGAAAAAAGCGTTACTCTTATTGATCCCCTTTTGTCTGCTGTTAAATGCCTGTTCCTGGTTCAAAGATACCCCAGAGGTCGGTTTGGTCCTTTCAGAGCACTTTGACAGAAAATTATATAAGGACTTTGATACTGCAGCCTATAATGTAGTGTTTAGGAAACACTACGACTCCTTAAAAGCTAAATTATCCAATCCCAATACCTTAAAAAGATTCTACGATGAGCACAACTATGAACCTCGTCTGGTTACCCAGTATTTTCCTGTTGGGGCCCTCGACACACTGGAAGCATACATTAGCAAAAGTGAAGATCATGGTTTTAATCCGGATAATTTTCGTCAGAAACAGCTGAGTACATCTTTAAAGGAGCTTTCTGAGAATAAATTCCAAAAGATAGAAGAAGTATATCCTGTGATTGCCGATCTGGAGCTCAATGCTGCAGAGGCACTCATCAAATACGACAATTACATGAATTACGGGGTGGTAAACCCACGTAAACTTTTTTCCAGGTATTATGTTCCCGTAAAACGTCCGGATAGCGCAAGCATGTTTGCTGCCCTGGGAACTAAAGACCTGGGAAAGTTATTGAAAGATGTCCAACCTTCTTCTAAACAGTATAAGGCACTCCAGCATAGGCTAAACATCTTAAAAGCTGACGGACTGGGAAAAAGTGACCAGGCAAAAACGATCATGGTCAATATGGAACGTTTGAGGTGGAAGTTACCCGAGATGGGAAAGGAATATGTGGAAGTAAATATCCCTGATTTTTCGCTTACCTGGTTTAGCGAAGAAGACACGGTAACCCATATGAAAGTGTGTGTAGGGGGGAAAAGAGAAGAAGGATATGCCGAGAAGATCGCCAGATATGCGAAAACAGGAAACCTGGACGATAAGCCTAAAAACCATGAGACGCCAATCCTTTACAGTAAATTGAACTCTATTCAGGTAAACCCGATCTGGAACATTCCGGTAAGCATCGCCAGAAATGAAATTTACTGGATGGCCCGCAGAGACCCTTATTATCTTTCCAATAGCAATATCAACGTATACCGCAATGGAAAACTCATTGGGGAGCCAGATACCATTCAATGGAGCAATTATTCGAGAGAAAAGCTGCCTTATCAGTTTAAGCAAGGTTCAGGAAACGGGAATGCCTTAGGTAAATTCAAGTTCATCTTTGACAACGGTTCCAGCATTTATCTGCACGATACCAATAATAAAAGTGGCTTTAACAAAGCCAATCGTGCCATTAGCCATGGTTGTGTACGGGTAGAAAAGCCGTTGGAATTTGCAGAGAACCTGGTGAAAGACAAATATCGTTACGATCAGCTCAGGATGGAGGTAAATCTTCCGCCATTGGATACCAACCGGATGAATGTTTACAGAAAGAAACTAGCTAAAAAAGCAGATACCGTAAATATATTTAAGTTGAGGCCAACCTGGTTTGGAACGAAAAAACCTGTTCCCTTGATTATCAACTATATCACAGCATGGTCAGAGAAGGGTAGCATCCAATTCAGACCGGATGTCTACGGTTTAGATGAAACTTTATGGCTGGCTATGAAAAAATTCATGTAAAAGTTCTACCTTTGGTTTTTAATGAATTTCCTATACCCAGGTTTTCTTTTTGCACTGCTGGCAATAGCCATTCCTATTGCAATTCACTTATTTAATTTCAGGAAATTCAAGAAAGTATATTTTAGTAATGTACAATTCTTAAAGGAAGCCAAAGAACAGAACTCCTCCAGGGAAAAGCTTAAACACTTACTTGTCCTCATCAGCAGGATCCTTGCGGTGATCTTTCTGGTCCTTGCTTTTGCCAGGCCTTTTATTCCTTTATCTTCCGCCGGAGATCCCGGCAGAAGAAACCTGATCAGCGTCTATATTGACAACTCTTATAGCATGGAGACGGTCAACAAAGAAGGAAACTTGCTCGATGAAGCCAAAAGAAAAGCCAAGGAGATTGCGGCAGCCTATCAGCTCAACGATCAGTTTCAGTTGCTCAGCAATGACTTTGACAGCAAACATCAGCGGGCAGTCAACAAAGAAGAGTTTATTCGGCTGCTGGACGAAATCAGGATTTCCCCTGCCAGCAGAAGTCTGCAGCAAGTGGTCAACAGGCTGCAACGTGAAAGTGGGGCCAACAGGAATCAGATCGCTTACCTATTGTCGGATTTCCAGCAAAGCTTTGTCGGCAGTCAGCCCATTCAGGCAGATAAAGACGTCCGGTATTCCTTCATTAAATTAAATGCAAACAGCCTTCCTAATATTTCGGTAGACAGTGTATGGAGCTTATCGCCCGTGCATCAACCCAATCAGGCGGAGCAGCTTGTTGTTCAGCTCCACAATTACGGAGAAGAAGATGCAACCGATATTCCCATTAAACTGACTATCAATCAACAACAAAAAGCCATTAGTAATACTAAAGTTCCTGCTGGCAAATCTGTGAAAGACACGCTATCCTTTAGTGGATTGCAAAAAGGATGGCAAAAAGGAGTACTGAAAATAAAAGACTTTCCACTCACCTTTGACGATGAGCTCAACTTCAGCTTCCAGGTAAATACCGAGATGAAAGTATTGAACATCAGCGGAGACCCTTCGCAGAAGTTTATTAAATCCCTGTTTGCTGCCGATCCTTATTTTAAGCTCAGTGAAATGCCAGAGGCGAATATCAAATATTCCAGTTTTCCTGAATATAGCCTTATTGTACTCAGTGGCTTAAAGCAACCTTCATCCGGACTTGCACAACAATTGAAAAGCTATGTGCAAAACGGAGGATCCATAGTGATCTTTCCTGATCTGGATGCCAATGGTGCGATATATACGCCATTTTTAACTGCCTTATCTCTGCCTGCAGTAAAACAACTCAATTCCGGACCAGCTATTGCGAGTAGTATCGAACTCAAAGACCCCATCTTTAAAGATGTGTTTGATCAGGTTCCTGCCAATATGGATCTTCCCGTTGTAAACCGTTATTTCAGTTATCTGGAACGGAACGCGGGAGGGAAACAGGGGATTCTCCAATTGCCATTGGGTCAGTTTCTTTTTGCCAGGTATGCATCCGGAGCGGGAAAAATGTACCTGGCAGCCAGCTCGCTCGATCCTAAAGATGGCAACCTGTCCAGACATCCGGTATTTGTACCTATGATGCTTAAAATTGCTTTTTCAAGTGCCAAAGAACTGCCTTTATACTATACTTCAGGACAGAGCGATCTGCTGGAGCATGAAAAGATCTCTTTAGGTGCCAATCAATCTTTAACCTTAAAATCAAATGGGGTAGAGGTCATTCCTGAAGTCAGACAAATGCCTGGGAAAACCCTTTTATACGTAGCCGATCAGATTCGTAAACCTGGTTTCTACGACCTGAAGAAAGCCGATTCCGTATTAGCCGTGGTTGCCTTCAACGATAACAGAAGAGAGTCTGATATGCATTATGCCACAGACCAAAACCTGAGCAGCTTATTTGGCAAACAGAAGATCGCTCTATATAATTCTCAGAAAGATGCCATGTCTTTAAATATTCAGGCAAAAAATAACAGCGTAGAGTTATGGAAACTTTGCCTAATTTTGGCTGTTGTTTTTTTAGCCATTGAAATACTATTGATCCGATTTTTTAATAAAACAAAAAACACACAAACACCATGAATCTTCTCATCACTGGCGTAACTATTGCCGACCCAAACAGCCAGTTCAATCAAAAAACTTGTGATGTACGTGTAGAACAGGGCAAGATTACTGCTATTGGGAATAACCTGAAGCCTGCAAATCAGGAAGAAGTTTTTGATGGAACCGGTGCAATTTTATCCCCCGGATTCTTTGACCTGAACTGCTCCATCGGAGATCCGGGATTCGAAACCAAAGAAGATATAGAAACGGCGACCAAAGCGGCAATGTCAGGAGGTTTTACCGGATTGGCTGTTCTGCCACACACCAAACCCGTGGTTCATTCCAAAGGAGAGGTGGCCTATATCCTCAACAAAGCAAAAGGAAATCTGGTACAAGTATTACCAATAGGTGCGGTAAGTCATGATCTGGAAGGTAAAGAACTGGCAGAAATGTACGATATGAAACAATCTGGTGCGATAGCCTTCTCTGATGGCAGCAAGCCGATTACAGATGATGGTTTCATGAGCCGTGCCCTGCAATATGTTAAAGGCTTTAATGGACTGATGATGGTTCATCCGGAAAATAAATCCATTGCCGGCAAATCACAGATCAATGAAAGCAAAACCAGTGTACTCTTAGGAATGAAAGGTGTGCCTGCCTTAGCCGAAGAAATGCACATCAGCAGAGATATTTTCCTTGCTACTTACCATGATGCTCCGCTACACATCAGCAACATTACTACTGCCGGATCGGTAGCGTTGATTAAAAAGGCAAAAAAAGACGGAGTAAAGATCAGCTGTGATGTCGCTGCACATTATCTGGTATTTACCGAAGAGTTGTTAAACGATTTCGACAGCAATTACAAAGTGAAACCTCCATTGCGTGGAAAGTCCGATATCAAAGCCTTATTGAATGGCTTAAAAGACGGAACCATTGATGCGGTATGTTCACAACACCGTCCGCAGGAGATTGAATTTAAAGCTGTAGAATTTGAGATTGCGTCGTATGGAATCATTGCCCTGCAAACAGTTTTACCATTGTTGATCAAAGCCGGACTTGATGCCGGTCAGATTGCAGAAAAGCTGTCTGTCAATCCCCGCAAACTATTAAACCTTCCGGTGCCTGTGATCGAAGAGAATGCTGAAGCAAACTTCACTGTTTATCATCCGGCAAAGGAATGGGAATACAATACCACAAATAATCAGTCAAAATCGGCAAATTCGCCACTTTTGAATAAAAAATTAACCGGTAAAGTTCAACTGGTATATAATAACAAACAATTACAAGCATATGGATAATCATGTAAGAACAGCGCTGATTGCGTCGTTAGATAAATTTGCTGCGGTATCTGGAAAGGATTCCATCAAATTAGAAGAAGGGTTGATCGAAGTATTTAGTAAGGATCTTGGCTTCCTGGAAAAAGTAGCGGAATTCGACGAAGTGTTTAACGAATATCCTGTTTTTGAGGAGTTAAGAGAAGTTTTCTTTGACCTGCTGATGATCAATTTCTTCGCCAGTGACGTGAAGAAGCTGGAAGAAGATTACCTGGAATCAGATGAGTGGGCAGATATTGAAGAGGAGACCATTGAAAGAGGTACCGAGCTTTTAAATCTGTTGTTGTACATCAATGAATGCCATGATGAGCGCATTAAACCAGAGCTGGGCGACTTCCTGAAAGAATTCTTGCTGGTAGAAGAAGATGAATTTCAAGACGAATTTCATATCTACGAAGACCTCATCAGCAACCAGAACCTGGTAGAGAGCAGTATCGAAGATATCTGTAGTCATGTTGGAATGATTGAAATAGGCGAAGAAATGGAAGACTTATTTATTCCTTTTATGGCCTTCTTCCATCAGCCAAAAGAAAATGAACAAGTATTGAAAGACTTACAGGAGTTTAGCCCAAATAAATCGTTTGATGTTGCAGTTTATTCGTTAATTGCTAATTTTAACAAAAACTAAACTATTCATCAATTCAAAAGAACATGAAAGAAACAGCGACTCTTAACCAATTATCTGCTAAAAATGGTGTCATCATTGCAATTGTGATTGTGGTGCTTTCCCTGGTTATCCATTTTATCAATCCGATGATGCCTTATACCAATTTCTGGGTGCAGATTGGAATATTCGTGCTTTGCATTAGTTTGCTGGTGTATTCTGGCAAGTCTATCCGGACTGAGTTAGGCGGATACTGGAGCTTTGGTGATGCATTTAAATCATTTCTGATCATTGCCCTTATCCTTACAGCGGCGACTACACTTTATAACATTCTGTTAATGACAGTGATTGACCCGGGACTTCCAGCTAAAGCTGCGGCAGCAATGGAAGAAAGTCAGCGGAGTATGATGGGTAAAATGGGAATGTCTGATGAACAGATCGATGAGGCATTGGCAAAAGCGGGAAGTATGGAAGAGAAGCTAAAGATTACGCCTAAAAATATCATCACCAGCTTTGGCGTAGGTCTGGCAATTTATAGTGTAATTGCATTGATCCTTGCTGCCATTCTTAAAAAGAATCCTCCGCTTTTTAAATCAGGAGTTGAAGAGTAATTCTAAAACAATTAATATTGCAACGTGCAGTTTTATCATTTTATTTGATGAAATTTGCACGTTGCTTTTTTTTAGCACGTTATTAAGTCATGGATATTTCTATTGTAGTTCCTTTATATAATGAAGACGAGTCTCTTCCTGAGTTAACATCCTGGATTGCCAAAGTAATGGCTGAAAACAATTTCTCTTATGAAATCCTGTTTGTTGATGATGGAAGTACGGATTCTTCCTGGTCAGTAATTGAGGATTTGAAAACTCAGTTTGATGCCGTAAAAGGTATTAAGTTCAGAAGAAACTACGGTAAATCTGCTGCACTGAATGTTGCTTTTGAAGCTGCGCAGGGCGATGTGGTGATTACGATGGACGCGGATTTACAGGACAGTCCGGACGAGATCCCGGAATTGTTTCGCAGGATCAAAGAGGAAAAACTGGACATCATCTCCGGATGGAAAAAGAAACGCTACGACCCGATTACCAAGACCATTCCTACAAAATTATTTAATGCTGCCACCAGAAAGATGTCGGGCATAAAACTGAACGATTTCAACTGCGGACTAAAAGCCTACCGTCATGATGTGGTGAAAACGATTGAAGTGTACGGAGAGATGCACCGTTATATTCCGGTGATTGCAAAATGGGCAGGATTCAAAAAAATCGGAGAACAGGTAGTAGAGCACAGGGCCAGAAAATACGGAGTGACCAAATTTGGCCTCAGTCGTTTTGTCAATGGCTTCCTGGATTTATTGTCGATCTTTTTCGTTGGTAAGTTTGGTAAAAGGCCGATGCACTTCTTTGGTTCATTGGGTGTATTCAGCTTTCTGCTTGGAACTTTCATGGCTTTATGGCTGATTGGAGAGAAACTCTACCACATTGCCATGCTGATCCCTTATAAAAGGGATGTGACCGAGCAGCCTTTATTTTATATCTCATTGGTCGCCATTATACTCGGCTCTCAGCTTTTTCTTACCGGATTTGTGGCAGAGTTGGTTACCCGTAATGCGCCTGAAAGAAATGCTTATCTGATAGAAAAGGAGATCACTTAATTCATGTTTTTTTCTATAATTATACCACTTTATAACCGACCTCAGGAGATTAATGAATTGCTAAGCACGCTTACCCGTCAAACCTATACGCAGTTTGAAGTACTGGTGATTGAAGATGGTTCTAGCCATGATGCAAAAGCGATTGTTCAGAAATATGAGGATTCACTGGATGTAAAATACTTCTTCAAACCCAATGCGGGGCAGGGCTTTGCCAGGAACTATGGTTTTGAGCGGGCTACTGGAGATTACTTTGTGATCTTTGATTCTGACTGTCTGATTCCGGAAGACTACCTGGAAATTGTAAAGAATTATCTGTTTGAACACAAACTGGACGCTTATGGCGGACCAGATGCGGCGCACGAAACCTTTACCCCCGTACAAAAAGCCATCAGCTACGCCATGACTTCCCCGTTTACTACAGGTGGTATCAGAGGCAATAAAAAGCACATCGGACAATTCCATCCCCGGAGCTTCAACATGGGGGTATCCCGCGAAGTATATGAAAAAGCGGGTGGATTTATTCTGACCCGTTTGGGAGAAGATATCGAATACAGCATCAGGATTCATGAAAGCGGATTTAAGATCGGTTTAATTCCTGCGGCTAAAGTTTTTCATAAAAGACGAACAAGTTTTAGTCAGTTTTACAAACAACTACACTTTTTTGGAAGAGCAAGGATCAATATTTACAAACATTTTCCTTCCGAGTTGAAATTAGTACATTTTTTTCCGGCAGCTTTTACTTGTTTTGTACTCTTTAGTGTATTAATGAACATCATTTGGCCACCTTTGGCTTATATCTGTAATTTTATATTATTGGTATACTTTGTGATGATCTTTTTTCATTCCTGGCAGGTCAATAAGACGGTAAAGGTTGCATTTTTTAGTATAATTGCATCGTTTATTCAACTAACCGCTTATGGGTTAGGGTTTATGCAGGATTTTTTTAAGCGTGTAGTATTTAAACAACAATGATAAATTTTTTAAAGGAGAGTACATTTACAGTTAATGAGGTGATTGTTAAAGCATGGGCAGTGACCAGAAGGAATTACTTTTCTATCGCTACATTATGCTTTCTGATGTTCATTACTTCCAACGCTTCAGGCCTCATGGCATTTTTCCTGAAAGACGTGAATAAAGGACTAAGTGTTTTAATGGCACTGGTATTCATCATGTTCTATTTCACGATTAATCTTTCCCTGTTCCGCTACATCTTCCATTTACTGGACGATGAGGAGCATGATGTGAGCATTGTGAGTACCATTCCTACCAAGAAACAGATTATTAAATTCCTGATTGGCATGTTGTATTTCATCCTTTGTATTGCAGGGGTGTATACCGTGGTGATCCTGGTTGCCTTTCCGTTTATTTATACGGGGATCAGAATGGAGATCATTACCAATATTGCCATTTCTATCGGAATCATTGCCATGCTGATTACGTGGGTAAGGATTTCTTTTTATCCTTTCTTTATTCTGGATAAGAACCTGGCGCCTTTTGCTTCCATTAAATATAGTCTGGCTACTACACGTGGAAACTTTACCAAAATCCTCTTGTTGTTATTGGTATTGGGTAGTTTTTACCTGTTGTGTATGTTTTTTGGTTACATTAAATGGCCGATCATCGCCTTTCTTTTAAATATCCTGAGTTCCTTTATCATTGTTCCTTTATCCAGTGTTGCCCTGACCATTGCTTATCGCAAAATGGTGAGTGAGTACAAAGGAGAGGGAGAACCGGACATTTTACACAATATAGTTTAATACTCGTTTATGGGATTAAAAGCGGCATTAAGTAAACCGTTTGCTGCTCTTGTTGTAAAGGGCATCAATAAATGGAAAAAAAATGCAGTCAGTGCACAGCATAACATCCTGACACAGCTCATTGACTCCGCAAAAGATACTGCTTTCGGTAAAGACCATAATTTCGGAAACATCCGCAATTATGAAGACTTCAAGAAGAATGTACCCATCAGGGATTATGAAGGACTGAGGACTTATATCGACCGGGTGGTGGCTGGTGAAACGGATGTGATGTGGAAGGGTAAACCAGAATATTTTGCCAAGACTTCAGGTACCACGTCCGGCGTAAAATATATTCCCATCTCCAGGGAATCTATGCCAGAGCACATCAAAGCGGCCAGAAATGCATTATTGACTTATATCCATGAAACAGGGAAGGTGAAGTTCATCAATGGAAAGATGATCTTTTTACAGGGAAGCCCGGTGATGCATAAAAAGAATGGCATCAATGTAGGCCGCTTATCCGGTATTGTTGCCCACCTGGTCCCTAAATATTTACAGAAAAACCGTCTTCCTTCTTATGAAACCAATTGTATTGAAGACTGGGAAGAGAAAGTAGACGCAATTGTTGCGGAAACTTTTCATCAGAATATGACGCTGATCTCCGGAATTCCACCATGGGTGCAAATGTACTTTGATAAACTTGCAGCGCAATCCGGAGGAAAAAAAATCAAAGAGATCTTCCCTGAATTTAGTCTCTTTGTATATGGTGGCGTAAATTATGAACCTTACCGTGCGAAAATTGAAGAGAGTATCGGGAAGAAGATCGACGCTATTGAAACTTATCCGGCTTCGGAAGGCTTTATTGCCTATCAGGACAGTCAGCAGGACAAGAGTTTATTGCTCCTGGCCAAAGCAGGTATGTTTTACGAGTTTATTCCGGCAGACGAGTATTATAATGATGATCCAACACGGCTAAGTCTGGGAGAAGTAGAACTGGAAACGAATTATGCCTTAATCCTGAACACCAATGCAGGGTTATGGGGATATAGTATTGGTGATACCATTAAGTTTGTTTCCAAAAATCCTTATAAGATTATGGTAACCGGCAGGATCAAGCATTTCATTTCTGCTTTTGGAGAGCATGTGATCGGAGAGGAAGTAGAACATGCGATTTTATCCGTTGCCAATGAAGAGGGGGTAGGTATTACAGAATTTACTGTAGCCCCGCAAGTGAGTACCCCACAAGGGGAGTTGCCTTACCATGAGTGGTTTGTGGAATTCTCTGCTGCGCCCAAAGACCTGCAGGCCTTTAGTAAAAAGGTAGATCAGGCTTTGCAAAAGAAGAATATTTACTATTTTGACCTCATTGAAGGAAAAATACTGCAGCCTTTAATCATCCGTTCCCTTCAAAAAGACGCATTTGTGAACTATATGAGAGGACAAGGTAAGCTGGGTGGACAAAATAAAGTTCCCCGTTTATCAAATGATAGGAAGATTGCAGATGATTTAAGTAGTTTTACAATTCGTCATGAAGGCGAACAACAGGGAGAATCTAATTGAAAAATATAGCCATATTAGGCGCTACGGGTTCTGTAGGAACCCAGGCCTTAGCTGTAGTCCAGGCAAATCCGGGATTATACAAGGTATTAGTGCTGACCGCTCAATCGAATGCCACTTTATTAATCAGTCAGGCTTTAACGTTCCTGCCGGATGTGGTGGTGATCGGTGATGAAAATCAATATCAGGAAGTAAAAGCTGCTTTGTCAGGGACAGCGATCCGTGTATTGGCCGGAGAAGAGGCTTTATGTGAAGCCGCTTCCTTAGACCAGGTAGAGCTGGTTCTTACCGCAATTGTAGGTGCAGTAGGCCTTAGGCCTACTATTGCTGCTATTGAAGCCGGAAAAGACATTGCCCTTGCCAATAAAGAAACACTGGTCGTAGCTGGTGATCTGATTACACGTCTGGCAAAAAAACACAACGTAAATATCATTCCTGTAGATTCAGAGCATTCTGCAATTTTCCAATGCCTGGTAGGTGAAGGAAATGAGTCTGTAGAAAAGGTTTACCTGACTGCATCAGGAGGCCCTTTCAGGGGCAAGGACCGGGAATTTCTAGCCAATGTAACCAAAGCTCAGGCCTTGAAACATCCCAATTGGGTGATGGGAGCGAAAATCACTATTGATTCTGCATCCTTAATGAACAAAGGGCTGGAAGTGATTGAAGCGAAATGGCTGTTTGACCTGGAAGCAGATCAGATTGATGTGATTGTACATCCCCAATCGATTATCCACTCCATCGCACAATTTAAAGACGGTTCAATGAAAGCCCAAATGGGCGTACCTGATATGAGGCTGCCGATTCATTATGCTTTGGCCTATCCTCATAGAATAAGCACAGACTTTACACGTTTTAACTTTCTGGACTATCCGGAACTGAGCTTCTATAAAGCGGATAATGATACCTTTAGAAATCTGGACCTGGCCTATAGTGCGTTGAGAAAGGGCGGAAACATGCCTTGTATCATCAACGCAGCTAATGAGGTCGTAGTTAATGCCTTTTTACAGGACCAGATTGGCTTTTTACAAATGAGTGACGTGATTGAGCAATGTATGCAGGAAATAGGGTTTATCGAGCAACCAGGCCTGAATAATTATTTAGAAACGGATCAGCATACCCGTATATTTGCCAACCAATTAGTAACAAAATAGAATTTAACGAATCAAAATAAAAACATTAAAATAAGATATGAGCGGATTGATTATGGCGGCCCAGTTGCTTCTGGGGTTATCGATACTGGTAATTTTACACGAATTAGGACATTTTCTGGCGGCGCGTGCCTTTGGAATTAAAGTAGAGAAGTTTTACTTATTTTTTGATGCCTGGGGTGTCAAATTGTTTAGCTTCAAACGTGGTGATTGTGAATATGGAATAGGATGGCTGCCATTGGGTGGCTATGTGAAAATTGCAGGGATGATCGATGAGTCTATGGACACTGAGCAGATGAAACAGCCAGCACAGCCCTGGGAATTCCGGTCTAAACCAGCATGGCAACGTTTAATCGTGATGCTGGGCGGGGTATTCGTCAATATTGTTGTAGGTATTTTCATCTTCTGGATGATGACTTTCAAATATGGAGAAACCTATATTCCAAACAGCTCTGTAATGAATGGAATCAATCCTGGGGAAATCGGTAAAGAGATTGGTCTGCAAAGAGGGGATAAGGTGATCGCAGTAAACGGTAAAAAGGTGATCCGTTTTGAAGAACTGATCAGCTCTAAAGTTTTACTGGGCAATACCACACTGACGCTTATCCGTAATGGAAAAACATTAGATGTTAAAGTTCCTGATAATATCCTGAACAAGGTTTCTGATCTTGGCATTGAAGAGTTTATCAGCAGGGCGCCGCTATTGAGTACCACAGTAGACAGTGTGGTAGCGGGAAGAGCTGCGGCTAAAGCAGGTCTTTTAAAAGGAGATAAGATCCTTGCGGTTAATAATGTGCCTGTTAAATCAAACGTGGACCTCAGGGAAGAAGTTGAAAAATATAAAGGAAAAACAGCAGATTTTAAAGTGAACCGTTCCGGAAAAACACTGGATTATAAAATCCCTGTAGATACCGCTGGTACCATTGGTTTTGCATTTAACGTGAATGAGATTAAACAGGAAACGATTAAGTATGGTTTCTTTGCTGCATTGCCTATCGGTGCAGAGCAGGCCTGGAAAACATTCAGTGATAACGGTAAAGGAATCTGGAAAGTACTAACCGGAAAGATCAAAGCAAACAAGGCATTTTCCGGCCCTGTGGAGATCGCACGTAAAGTTTACGGCGGTGAGTGGATCTGGGCAAGGTTCTGGGCTTCTACAGGCTTTATTTCAATTGCACTGGCATTTATGAACTTGCTTCCTATCCCCGCTTTAGATGGTGGGCACGTGATTTTCCTGCTGATCGAGATGGTGAAAGGAAAACCACTTAGTGATAAGTTCCTGGAACGCGCTCAGATCGTAGGTTTTGTGATGCTACTGGCGTTGATGGTATTTGTGTTGGGGAATGACCTCTTCAAGGTCTTCTTCAAAGCTTAAGAAGATGACAGATTATTTTGAATTTTACGGTTTACCGGTAAGCTTCAATCCTGATGCTGGCTTAGTGAAAAAGAAGTTCTATGAGCTGAGTAAAAAGTATCATCCTGATTTTTATATCAATGAAAGTGAGGAGAAGCAGGAAGAAGTATTGGAACTGAGTACCGTAAATAATAAAGCGTACCAGGTTTTGAGTGATCCGCAAAAGAGACTGCATTATATCCTGGAGTTGAAAGGGTTGTTGACAGAAGGGGAGAACTATAAG
The DNA here is from genome assembly GCF_001721645.1 of Pedobacter steynii. NCBI lineage: Bacteria > Pseudomonadati > Bacteroidota > Sphingobacteriia > Sphingobacteriales > Sphingobacteriaceae > Pedobacter > Pedobacter steynii. The sequence goes on from NZ_CP017141.1 coordinate 3,585,788, forward strand.
CTTCCCCAGGGTTTCCTGATGGAAATGATGGATGTGAACGAAAGTCTGATGGACCTGCAGTTTGATCCTGATGCAGAACGTTTAGCTGCATTGAAGGTTGAGGTGGATGGAATAGAAAAAGAATTAAGCGGCAAAATAGGCGCACTGACGGCTTCATTTGAATCAGAGGATGTAGAAGGCCAGACTCGTCTGCTGACTGCTATAAAGGATTTATATTACCGAAATAAGTACTTATACCGGATCCGGGAAAGTATTCAGAAAGCCGAATCGGCAATTTAGGTGTTATCACATTGTAAAAAAGCCGGTTTGGGCTTTTTTACAATGTTTGTTTGAGGTACTTTTGCGCTTCAAACCCATTTATATGACTACACTATCCATTTTTAGAAAAGTTGCTGTTGCTGAAGGGATCTCGTATCTCTTGTTGTTATTTGTAGCAATGCCATTGAAGTATTGGGCAGGAATGCCTTTGTTTGTGAAATATACTGGCTGGGCGCATGGTTTACTGTTTGTTCTGTATATTGTGATCCTGATCATGGCATGGCAGGAATATAAATGGAAGTTTAGCAAGACGGCTATGATTGGAGCGGCTTCACTACTGCCTTTTGCACCGTTTATTGTCGATAAAAAGCTGAAAGAAGAAAATTAAAAATATTTGTTGGTAATTAGGATTGTGTTTTATACATTTGCAACCCGCTAACAAAGCAAATGCCCAGCTGGCGGAATTGGTAGACGCGCTGGTCTCAAACACCTGTGGGAAACCGTGCCGGTTCGACTCCGGCGCTGGGTACTAACCGGAATCGAACACATCGATTCCGGTTTTTTTATGACTTTTCTGGGATTAAAGATGCCTCAGGCTATGTTCAAAGTATTCCCGCTGTACAAATCCCTCTTTACGAAAGTAGAGAGGGATTTTTGGTTTAAAAACTTCTTTAACAAATTGGACCATTTTGGCGAAGCACGTCTTTGCCTTCTCATGTCATCGGTAAATGAAATGTTAAACAGGACTTGAGGCATATCGTTTACGTTAAGTCCTGTATGGTTACAGATTCTATTACCTCTTCGGCTCGTTTCCCGAAAAGTAACATTTATGGTTTTACGAATTTGTCCAAATATTTTGAAAAAACATCATTGGCAGTGCCAAATAAAAAACCTAGATATAAAATAAAGGAACCGGGAATCATGATGTAAGGATGCCAAAAATACAGATACCGCCAACCATAGCCCCGGCTTTCATTTATATAGGTATAAACCAATATTCCTGCTGCCAAAGCAATCAATAGTAGCAGCCCAATCGCAGTAAGCACTATGGTTTTGGTATTCCCCACCTGCCCATCTATCCCAATGGTATTGCCCACTTCAAAGTGGCGTTGATATGGCTTTGAGTCCATAAACTCAAACTCGTACGAAGCCGTTCCTTTTCTTTTTTCACCGCACTCCAACAATTGAATAGTGTCATTTTTTTTCAAAAGAAGATTAATCAAAAATTCCTTAATGTAATAGATAAATACGATGAACCAAAGTGCTGTGCCAAGGCCAAGCAAAATGAATGCTTCGTTGGCAGATGTATGAATCATCTGATAATCGCTTTGATGATGATTTCCTGCGTAATGGAGAATGAGTGGCAATCCAATCGCAAAAAATAACAAAAAGATGATCCGAAGTATAATTAAAACATTCCAAAATTTCATAGAAATCAGTTTTTTAGAGCATTAAAATAACGCTTCGCTTTGTTAATTTAGGATTTCTCTGTCAATAAAAAAAAGGATAGGAGGCCTTGTTATGATTTTTACATGCTATAAAGTAAACCGTTTAAGTACGTTTTTGTACATTATAGGCTAAAATCAGCTTATTAAATAACTCTAGTGTGTCATCCTTGCTCTTATCTTAACCTGCTTAATGATTGTGGTTTGATATAAACTTGCCAATTGGTGTTGTGAAGATGTTTAAATTGTCAGTCAGATTGCTAAAAATTAAACCCAAAATGAAGCCCGGGTTCGAAACCAAAGTATTTAGGCCATTTACTTTCCTTTTCTTCAAAAGGTTGTGGTGTATTGGTTTTTATAGGCCAATGAGTCAAACCAATAGATGGTTCTATAAAGAAACGGTTTTTAAATAGTTTAACCTGGTAACCCAAACGGTAGGTCATAAATAACGTGAATCCATTTGTAATCTTTTTATTATCCTCATCATAATATCTTTGAAAAGCATTCATTGCGTGAACGGCTGTATATAATCCTTTCCACCAAAAACGATTGTATGCTAATCCAATTACATTTTGGCGTACGTGTCCGGGATAGTTTTCTCCTGGTGCGTCAAATGATTTTCCCCAAGGGATGCCTAATGGGTAAGCGAACCTGGATCTTTTCAATTCTAAGAAAACGACATCTTTAGGTGTGATCCTATATCCAACATTTAATTGTATAAAATGAGGGGGATTTCGGTCATTAGGAATAAAATTTCCTAACATCAGGAATGTACTCCCAACAAAATACTTCTTATAAGTACTGTCTTGTTTGGCATATTGTGCATTCACTTGTAAAATGCTTGCCATCATTAAGGTCAAAGCGAACAATAAAATTTTCTTTTGCACATCAATACTATTAGTTGTTAAATGATCATGCAAAGGTAGATTGGCAAGATGCCATAACTCGTTCACTTAAGTTAAGAAATGAACCCTATCCCTTATTTTTTCCTACAATCCTTGCTCTTAACCTGCTTAGAGATTGGGGTTTGACACCTAAATAGCTCGCTAATTGATGCTGTGGCACACGCTGAAGAAGGTCGGGTCTTTTTTGTATTAAGTTCAGGTATCGTTGTTCAGGGGAAGAAGTTTTAAACTCATCAAAGTCTATTTGTTGTTTAGCTAAAAGTTCTTCAGCTAATATTCTGCATATGGTTTCAAACTTTGGAAATTTACTGTTTATTTCTACTTCCATATCAGAATTTGAAACAGTAAGTATCGTGTCTTCTATACAACTTACATAATATTCGGACGGAGTTTTGCTTATTACACAAGGCGGGGTCAAAGCTTCCATTTCTGTATAGAAAGCAGTAGTTTTTTCTTCACTATCTAAAACATAATATGTCCGAATGCAGCCTTTTAAAACAAAGTAGCTATCTTTCGATTTTTGTCCTTCTTTGAGTAAAGTCGTTCCTTTCTTAATAGAGCGGAATATGTTTAACGAAAGTATTGCGTTCTTCTCTTCATCTGTCAGAGAAACGTATTTTGATATAAAGTCAAATAGTATGTCTTGCATTGTTTTCATATGTTGTTACTATCGTCTGTTACAATTGGCACCAACTCAAAAATAGGCGGAATTCTAGAATTTAAAAAAGAAACTATATATTCCTGTTTGGACCTTAAATACATTGTAATATGGGCCATGAAGTTTATTCAAACTTTCGTATATATTTGAGTTAGCGGTCAGGCTATGACAGCCACAACGTAAACAAAATAGATCATACAAAATGGTAAACAGAAATTTCAACCCTTTCCCAGTTCTGACAACTGAAAGGCTCACTCTTAGACAATTATCAATTGATGACCAGCAAGATATTTTTGCTTTGCGTTCTGACACAGAAATAAACAAATATCTTGACAGAGAACCAAGCAAGACAATTGAGGATGCAATAAGCTTTATCAGCAAGATTAATGATAACATTCAAAAAAACAAATCCATTTATTGGGTAATTACGCTGACGAAAACAAAAACATTTGTTGGGACAATTTGTCTTTTTGACTTTTCAGACGAAAAAAATAGTTGCGAAATTGGGTATGAGCTTATGACAAAATTCCAAAGCCAGGGAATAATGAAAGAAGCGATAGAGGAAGTTATTGCTTATTCTTTTCAGACATTGCAGTTTCAAAAAATAGTCGCGTTTACTCACAACAAAAATCAGCATTCAATTAAGCTATTGATGAAATTTAACTTTTTTCAATCACCAGAAACAAATAAAGAAAATTCTGATTATAGTGTTTTTGCATTGACTCCTATAAATTGACAACTATAAAGAATTTACTCTAAATGCTGAAAATCTCCCTGCTCAGCCTAATGAAATTGACAGATAATGAAAGAAATAGTTGAACTTTCCGAGAGGACAATAACCATTGATAGAAACGAATTTCTAAAAGTGAAAGGAAGCATTGATACAAACATATACTATGTTGAGAGCGGAAGTTTAAGGATTTTTGTTTTGGATGAGTTTGAAGAACAAATAATTCGGTTTGGTTATAAAAACAATTTAATTCTTTCGCTGGATTCTTTTTTGACGGGCAAACCTTCCGGCCTATATATTCAAGCGATTAAAAAGACCGTGGTAAAAATTATTACAAAGCATCAAATCGACCATTTTTTAAAAACTGAAACCAATAGAAATTTTTGGACTACAATTTTAGAAAAGCTGGTTATTCAGCAAATGGAACGCGAAATTGACATTTTAACAAATTCGCCAAAAGTACGATACGAAAGGGTTTTAAAGAGAAGTCCGCAGCTTTTTCAGGAAATTCCAAATAAATATATTGCAAACTATTTAAGAATGAGTGCAGAGACCTTATCACGATTAAAAAAGTCTTGACTTCAATCAAGAGTTTTCAATAATGCATTGTTGATTTTTGCATAAATTTTTAAATTATGCAATCTGAAAAATTAATAGAATCGCTTTTAGGCCAGACCAGGCAAATTATAAACAAGGTTGAAAAACTGAGAGCCTATGATCTCCATACATTGACCTGGAAAGAAAACGAAATTTCATGGAACATTTTAGAATGTTTAGAGCATCTGAACTTGTATGGTGACTTTTATTTGCCCCAGATGGAAAACAAAATAAAAAACTCAAACACCAGACCCAGCCTTGAATTTAAGAGCGGATTTTTAGGGAGTTATTTTGCGAAAAGCATGTTGCCCAACGCAAAACTAAACAAAATGAAAACTTTTAAAGACAAAAATCCACTGAATACCATACTTGATAAAATGGTTATTGACAGATTTCTTAATCAACAAATTAAACTCATGGACTTGCTAAACAACTCAAGAAATATAAGCTTGAACGAGGTGAAAATTCAGACTTCCATTTCAAGCTTGCTCAGGTTAAAGTTGGGTGATACCTTTGTGTTTTACATCAATCATATCTTTAGACATTTAAACCAAATTGACAGAATACAGTTAAAAATTAACAATACCTAAGTTTGTGGAAGGAACTATATAAAATTCTCTACGATTTCAGGTCCACCTACTTTTGATAGCTTCGGTTCTATGCAACATCCCCCAATCAATCATTGAGTCAATCACACTAGTTATATTCTTCCCAGACTCTGTTAAAATATATTCTATTAATACAGGCGTTTGGTTGTATACTTTGCGTTCTACAATTCCATTGATTTCCAATTCTTTAAGTTCTTTTGATAACATTCTGGGAGTTATTTTCTCAATGTTGTCCTGCAAATCCTTAAACCGGGTTTTCCCATGTAGCAGTGAGGCAATTATCGGCAGTTTCCATTTGCCATTTATGACATTTAAAGTGTCCGTTAAAGCCAGGACATAATGGCGTGGACACTGTTGCACCCTATCTCTATCTATTAACTCCTTGAAATCACTCATTATTATTTCATTATTAGTATACAAAAGTATAGTACTAATCTTTAATAACAAAGTATACTTAATATATTAATATCGCTAGGTTTACATCATAATAAAATATAGCATATGATTTTAGTAACAGGCGCAACAGGTCAATTCGGCTCAAAAGCCATTGATCATTTATTAAACAAAGGTGTTAAACCATCTGAAATTTCCGCTTTAATAAGAAACGAAGCAAATGCACATCATCTTAAAAGCAAGGGAATTGAAGTGAAAATTGGTGATTACACTGACTATGATTCATTGGTTAAAGCATTTCAGGGAGTAGAGAAGCTATTATTGGTTTCCAGTAATGACAGGCAAGCTTTCGAAAACCGAACTGCTCAGCACATAAACCTCATAAAGGCCGCGAAAGAGGCCAATGTTAAATATATTGTCTATACCTCTTTTGTGAGGAATACAAATTTTGAGGATTCGTCTATAGCCGCATTCCAGAATTCGCACGCACAAACGGAAGCATATCTGATAGATAGTGGGCTTGATTATACTATTCTTCAAAACGGTATTTATCTGGAAATGATACCAATTTTTGCCGGAGAAAAAGTAGCTGAGACCGGCGTTATCTTATTTCCTGCAAAGGACGGTAAAGCAAGTTATGTTCTTCGTGAAGAGTTAGCGGAAGCTGCTGCACACGTATTAACTACTGAAGGTCATAAAAAGCAAATTTATAGTTTAGCTAATTCGACTTCTGTCTCTTTTAGTGAAATAGCTAAAGCCATAGGTGATCAGTTGGGAAAAGAAGTTAAATATCAATCCCTGGAAGTTGACATATTTGAATCAAAAATGAAACAGTTTGGCGTTCCAGACTTGTACATTGGTATGTTTACAATGTGGGCAATGGCTCAGGCGCAAGGTGCAATGGAAATCGTGGATGATACGTTAGAAACATTCTTAGGTAGAAAACCTACAACTATGTCTCAGTTTATTACTCGGGTTTATTAGGTTTCTATGTCTCAATTGGACTGATTACTAGTGAAACCATCATAAGCATATCGCTTACAAACAATAATGAACCGAGCTTGTATGCTCATGAATACCATTCAAAAACAAAAGAACCTCTTTGCGAAATCAGAAAGGTTCTTTTGTTTTTGAATATGGCTTTTTCGATGTTTAACCCTATACTTATCATCAAAAACATGAAAAATAGTGCAACTTAATAAAATGTGTTTTTTCTCGGTTTTTGGTAATTGAAACTATTGTATATTTAATCGTTATATGTCATTTTAGAATCCAAACGAATTAATCAATGAGAAGAACATTAACCTTAGTTTTAATTGCAATTCTTACAGTTGGGTCAATTTATGCCCTGGTTATTTATATTAGAATGGATGGTTTTTCGTTTGCGTGGATTCTGAACTTCCTGTTGATGTTATTTGTTGTTATTTTTACTGGAGCGCTAAAGAGCCCACTTTCTTCTTCTTACTATAATGAAAAGAGATGGGAACAGAAAGGACAGGTATACGAACGTCTTGGAATAAATTTTTTCAGAAAATTATTGGTTTGGATTGGTTGGGAAAAGGTAATTAGAAAATCTAATCCAGTAGAAAAAAACACCAAAGCTTTGATGAATCTACATTATACAACAAAGAAATCTGAACTGGATCACGTCATTATTCTGTTCATAGTTCTGGGATTTAACGTTTTTGTAGCATTCAAATTTGGCTTTCTCAAATCTTTGTCCTTGCTCATATTAAATGTCTTACTGAACCTTTATCCAATTTTCCTTCAGCGGTATAATCGTCCACGAATCGAAAGAGCACTCAATTTAAGTAAACGGGGGTAAAGACCTATACCTTTAGTTTGAGATTTCACCTGAATTTTTTACTCAAAAAAAGGATAGAGGAGTGAGCAAAAAAAAGTTTAAATAATAAATAAATTGGATTCTTATTTCTAATATTGCCCCAAATCATCATATAGATTTGGGGATATGCAACAACTGATTACTCGCATTAGAGAAAATGCCGACGAGTTTGCATTTAACGAACTATATCAAAAGCATGCGCATAATTTTTTTCGGTTTGCTCAATCATTTGTGAAGGAAAGAGAGATCGCAGAAGAGATTGTAAACGATATTCTGGTCAGGCTTTGGATTGAACGAAACAAGACTGACCAAATCAGGAACATCCAGGTTTATTTATACACCTCAATAAAAAACGCCTGTTTAAACCATATAAGGAGTATTTCTTCCAAGAGAAATAATGAAGTGAAAGTAACGGAAGCCTACTATTTTCATTTGTCTGTAGATCCATCTCAAATTCTGATTAGCAAAGAGCTCTCTGTTACTATGTTAAAAGCTATAAATGACCTGCCTCCCAGATGTAAACTTATTTTTAAAATGGTAAAGGAAGATGGTTTTTCATGTAAAGAAGTAGCATGCATTCTTGGGCTTTCTGATAAGACCGTATTTGCGCAACTTTCCATTGCCCTTAAGAAGCTTCATACCGTTCTTCACTGTAAATAATAATGCCTTTACTAAGCACAATTTTATTCCGATAAACGTAGCATAAAATTATTTCTAAATCCTTTTAAGAATAATGGCACCCTCGCGTGTCTTTACCTGAAATGCTATAAATACCATTTTGAACTATGATAGAATCCAGATTTATCGAGCTAATGGCTAAAAATATGGGAAAGTCTGCTACTCCTGAAGAAATAAAGGAACTGGAAGAGTTTTTCATTCGTTTCCCCGAATACAAAAAAATGCAAAATTTTACAGATGCGTTAACAACGGAGGAGAAACAGCCGGATACCTGGATGAAAAAGGATTTAGATAAGAATCTTGATCAGATTTGGAAGGAAATAAGGAGAGAAGAAGCCATCGTTGCTCCTATTGAAGAAGCTAAAATAAGACCTTTAGTATTTTGGAAGTGGGCTGCCGCTGTTTTGTTAGTGGGCGTATTAGCCGCATTTTTTTTCTTTGCACAAAAAACAGATCCTTCAGATCGGTTTGCCGGTTCCGGAATGCAAAATGTCTATGTGCCGTTTGGGAAAATCAAGGAACTGCAATTGCCTGATGGCACCAGGGTTAAATTAAACGCTGGAAGTGCCTTGATCTATCCGAAAGTCTTCAGCACAAAAAATAGGATGGTAACTCTTAAAGGAGAAGGCTTTTTTGAGGTAGCTAAAGATGCAAACAAACCATTTCTGGTGCATACTGATAAGGTGATCATAAAAGTGTTGGGAACAGCATTTAATCTCAAAGCTTACTCAACAGATAAAAAGATCGAAACCATATTGCTTAGTGGGAAGATTCAGGTTGAATTAAATGATAAACCTGAAAAGAACATCGTGATGAAGCCTAATGAAAAGTTAACACTAATAAACAAGGACGCAGCAACCGAGTATCAACTGGAAGAGCTTCCTGATCTCCATAAGGATGAAGTAGCAGAGATTGCCTGGCTGAATAATAAGTTAGTGTTTACAAATGAATGTTTCGATGAAGTATCAAAACAAATCGAAAGAAGATTTGATGTAAAAATAGTATTTGAAAATGAGGCCTTGAAAAAGGAAAGAATCAGTGGCGTATTTAAAGATGAATCACTTGAACAGGCACTTTCTTTTATAAAGATGACCACCCCATTTAAATATAGAAGAGATAAGGGAGTGATTTTCCTATCCTTAAGGTCGCATATAATTAACCAATAATAGAACCAAATTAAACCAAAAAAATGCAGAAATTTTACCTCACAGATTCCTGAAAGCTCCGATCAAATAAGGGAAGAATTGACCTCTTCCCTTCAAAAATCCAGATTTAATTCACAAGAGTAAGTGTTTTCGAAGGCCTTACTCTATCTCTTAATTTTCAAAAACAAATGTAATGAAAAAGATTACAAAAGCTTTTGCATGGTTATTTGTGCAACCACCTTTTAAAATAATTCTGCTAATGAAAGGAGCATTATTACTCATTATGTTCACTTGCTTACAAGTTTCAGCATCTGTTTATGCCCAGAAAAAGTTTTCACTTGACCTGAAACAGACAGAAGTGAGCAACATCCTGACCAGGATACAAAAAGAAAGTGATTACCGTTTTTTTTACAATTATTCCAGTATTAAAAAACTGAGAAAAGTAACGCTTCACGTGAAAGATGCATCTATTAATGATGTGCTGGAAGCCGTTCTGGGAAACAAGCTGCCTTATAAAATCACAGCGGATGGTGTGGTATTTATCTACGATCAGGGGACGGCTCAGGCACAGGTGCCTATAAAAGGAAAGGTGGTCGATACCAAAGGGGAAACCCTGATTGGCGTCAGTGTCAAACTTCAGGGAACCAATATCGGGGCAACGACCAATGCAAACGGGGAGTTTGTCATTAATGCTCCCGAAAACGGGGTTTTAGAATTCAGCTATGTGGGTTATGAAAAACAGATCGTTAAGATTGCCGGACAAACAAACCTGACCATCACGATGGTAGAAACCAATTCCAATCTGGATGAAATTGTGATTGTGGGTTATGGAACAGCTAAAAAAATTGATGTGACCGGATCAATTGCCAGTGTTAAGGGCAGTGACATTCAGAATTTACCGGTAAGTACAGTGGCTTCTGCCTTAGAAGGAAGAGCAACAGGTGTTAATATTGTACGTAATGATGGTACGCCGGGCGCAGCGCCAAGTATTCGTATCCGCGGTACAGGTACTATCAACGATGCCAACCCATTAGTCGTAATTGATGGGGTACCATCAAACAATCCGGATGCCTTAAGTGACGTGAACCCGAATGATATTGCTTCGGTGGAGATTTTAAAAGATGCTTCATCGAGTGCGATTTATGGAACGAGAGCGGCAAACGGAGTGGTTTTAGTGACGACCAAAAGAGGTACTTACAGTCAGAAATTATCGACTTCAATCAATGCCTATACCGGAGTATCTAAATCTACCAAATACATTGATTTACTTACTGCCCCGGATCTTTATATGCTGAAAAGAGAAAGATACACCAATGATGGGGTGGCGTTTGAGCAACCATGGGAAGATGCTTACTATGCTACCCAGCGTACAGATTGGCAGAAAGCTATCCTTGGAAGCGGCAAAGTAAACAACATTGACGTAAACATTCAGGGAGGGAATGAGGCTTCCACTTATTATTTTTCAACTTCTTTTTATGATGAGAAGGGGATCATTGATAAATCTTATTTTAAGCGTTTTAGCACCCGCATCAATTCAGAGCACAAGATCAAGCCATGGTTGAAGGTCGGACAAAACCTGCAGGTGACGTATGGAGAAAATAATGGTTTCAATAATAACGATTCTCAGGCGGGACTACTCTTTTCTGCATTAAGGTATAATCCTGCAATTCCTACTGTGAACGAGGATGGATCTTTCGGAACGTCTAAAGTTTTTGCCAATCAGCTTGGGGATATCAATAATCCTTATGCTACGATTCAGAAAGCGGATGCTTACAACCGTAAATACCGGGCGGTGGCCAATGTTTTTGCTGAAGTCCCAATTTATAAGGACCTGAATTTTCGGGTGAATTATGGGTTCGATGGAACAATCAATCGTAGCTATTCTTTTGATATTCAGGATTTAAATCAGGCAAGACGGAATCCGAACTCTACGCTATCGCAAGGAGAAGAGGACAACTATTCTCATTTATTAGACCTGTTACTTATTTATGATAAGCAGGTAAATAAACACCACATCACTTTTACCGGTGGTTACTCTTTACAAAGCTTCAGAGGTAGCTTTTTCTCTGCGGCAAGAACAGGCTATGATGATACTTCCAAAGATCAAAGAACCTTAGATAATGGTAAAAACTTATTGGCTGCAAACGGCACTTATAGAGATCCATATGGTCTTGAATCGGTTTTCGCAAGAGGATTTTATGATTATGACAGTAGATTTTTAGCTACGTTGACCTTTAGGGCAGATGGATCATCTAAATTTGCCAGTTCTAATCGCTGGGGCTATTTCCCTGCTTTCTCTTTAGGCTGGAGATTATCCAATGAGCAATTCATGAAAAACATCAGCTGGATCAGTAATTTAAAGATCACAGGTGGATGGGGTGAATTAGGTAACCAGAACATCGATGGCTTTCAGTATCTGAGTAAAATAGTAGTAGGTAATGGATACGGCACCAATGGTTACACTTTTGGTGGAAATGGAGTAAGCGGCTCGGCAGTAATAAAGACAGCCAACCCGGACATTACATGGGAACGTGCAGCAATGACCAATGTTAGTGTGGAAGCTGGTTTTCTACAGAATAAGTTGAGTACCACCATCACCTGGTTTGATAAAAACACCAAAAGCATGCTTGTTCCGGCACTACAGATTGGAACCACAGGAAGGGTGAGTGCCCCTGACCGTAATATTGGAACCATGAATAACCATGGTATTGAAGTAGACCTGAATTATCAGTCGGGCAACGAATTTCAATACTCGTTTGGTGTGAACGGATCCTTCATTAAAAACAAGGTGACTCAGCTATATGGCACTGGTGCTTTTATTCCTTCTACTGTTTATGGCCGTTCAAGTCAGGAAATATCCAGAACCTATGAAGGTCAGCCTGTTGCTTCATTCTATGGATGGAAAACAGCTGGCCTTTATCAAAACCAGGCTGATATCAATAGTGATCCTTACCTGACAAATGATTCCAGAAAAGGCTTGATTAAGCCAGGCGATGTTCGTTTTGTTGATATCAATGGAGATGGTAAAATTGATGGCTTGGACAGAACTTATTTAGGGAATCCAAATCCTAAGGCTACACTGGGCTTCCAGACAAAGTTATCTTATAAAAGGATTGATTTATCCGCCAATTTAGCCGGGGTATTTGGAGTTAGTTTGTATAATGCAGACCGGATGCAGGGAGTTGACCCAACTTATTCGTTTAATTTATACGCAGAAGCACTAAACAGATGGACTGGTCCCGGAACCAGCAACTCCATGCCAAGAATGTCCCTTGATCGTGCAAATGACAACTACCGCACATCAGACCTGTTTATTGAAAATGGCAATTATGTAAGCCTCAAGAACCTAACGTTAGGGTATACTATACCAGCTTCTATAATGAAAAAGGCGACTTTGAACAGCTTGAGACTTTATGTGACCGGACAGAATTTATTTATGATTACTAACTATTCTGGTTATACGCCAGAACTCGGCTACACCAATGGCAACAGACAAAGGGGCGTAGATGTTGCTCAGTATCCATCCGTAAGGTCATTCACATTTGGTTTAACCCTAAAACTCTAATCCCCCATGAAAACAAAATTTATAATATATACATTTTTATTTGTGGTGGTTCTTTCCGCTGCATGCAAAAAAAACCTGGATCTTAAACAAAAAGGTGTTTATAACACCGATAACTATTTCAGGAATGAGACGGATGCTGTGAATGTCATTTCCGGTATTTATAACTTACTGGCACAGGAAGATTATATTTCTCATGCTGAGACTACTTTTGATGTGGCCTCAGATGATTATTGGAGATCTGGTGACCATGCCGAAGATGAGGCTATTGAAAACTTAACCTATAATGCTTCTAATGCGCAGGTGAATTTTAGCTGGACTTATAAATATGAGACCGTTAACCGTTCCACAAACGCCATCATTAACATTCCGAGAATTATGGAAATCACTCCTGCGGTAAAAAACCGTTGTATGGGAGAAGCATATTTCTTCCGTGCCTTTGGATATTGGAGGTTAATGTTGATTTATGGGGATGTGCCCATTGTTACTGAAGCTGACTATCAAAACAGCAATTTTAATCTGCCAAAATCTCCAATAGAGGAAGTCCGTAAGCAAATAGAAGCAGATCTTTTAAAGGCGGTAGAGCTGTTACCTGAAAATTACCCGGATTCGGAGCGTGGAAGGGTGAATAAAGGGACAGCATTGGGATTGTTAACCAAATTGTACATGTATTGGGAAAAATTGCCCCAGGCAATTGAGACCGGGGAGAAAGTAATTAATAACAATAAATATGCTTTAGCAACCAATTATCAGGATAATTTTACCCGGGCCAATGAGAAGAGTACAGAGATTCTGATGTCTGTACAAGGACTTCAGAACGTGGTGCAAAATGACTATACCATTTACTATATCCCAAGGGCCTGGGGAGGCTATGGGTTCAGTCAGCCTTTAAAAGGTCTTGCTGATGAATTTGAGGCAAATGATACGAGAAAAGCAGCTACATTATTGAGCTTGGGAGATAAGATGGACCTTGGCGATGGAAAAGGGGAGACGGAGTTTACTTCAGACTTATCATCAACGGGGTACAGCTTCCGTAAATACGCTGTTTTCTATCCGTTCAAATCAGATGAGGGCACCGGAGTGGATCATAATTATGCCGTTCCTCTAATGAGATCTGCAGATATCTATCTGTTGGTGGCCGAGGCTAAAATCCGCACGCAGGGAGCCGGAGCAGGTGATGCCCTGATCAATATCGTCAGGAAAAGAGCTTCCCCGCTGTTGAGCCCTGTTGCAGGTGCAGGAATGCCACAGCTGATTCATGAAAGACGGATGGAACTGGCAGGTGAGGGAGAGCGACACCAGGATCTGATGCGTTGGGACAAAAAGAATATAGTTGACATTGCGGCAATATATAACCTTCCGAAATCGAAAGCCCCGGTAGACCAGGCCAAAACAGTAAATTTTGTCAGGCCCAAACATTATTATTATCCTATTCCACAAGTGGAGATTGATAAGAGTAATGGGGTGCTTAAGCAAAATCCAAACTTCTAGTAAGAACATCTCAATAATCGGGCGCTGATATTTTTCAGTGCCCTTTTTATTTGGCTGTCAAATATTCGGAGCATTCTTTTTATGTATCTTTGCCGTCAATTCAATATTCCCATACTGTGATTAATGTAAATAACATCTCCGTCTCATTTGGCGGAACCACGCTATTCAGCGACGTAACCTTTTCAATCAACGAAAACGATAAAATTGCCCTGATGGGTAAGAATGGTGCAGGTAAGTCGACCATCTTAAAGATCATTGCCAATGCGGCTAAACCTACTTCTGGTAACGTAACCGGTCCAAAGGACGCGGTAATCGCCTATTTGCCACAGCATTTCCTTACCCAGGATAAGGTTACTGTTTTTGAAGAAACGATGAAAGCTTTCGAAGAGGTAAACCAAATGCAAAAAGAGCTTGATGAGCTGAATGAGCAACTGACCATTCGTACGGATTACGACAGTGATGACTATATGAAGCTGATCGAACGCGTATCGGAATTGAGTGAGAAATTTTATTCGATCGAAGAGGTCAATTATGATGCAGAGGTAGAAAAGGTACTAAAAGGCCTGGGTTTTGAGCGTAAGGACTTTACCCGCCAAACTGCTGAGTTTTCTGGCGGATGGCGCATGCGTATCGAGCTGGCCAAAATCCTGTTAAAGAAACCCGATCTGATCTTACTTGATGAGCCGACCAACCACATGGATATTGAGAGTATTCAATGGTTAGAAGACTTCCTGATCAACTCAGCAAAAGCAGTCATGGTGATCTCCCACGATCGTGCTTTTGTAGATAACATTACCAATCGTACCATTGAGGTTACCATGGGTAGAATATACGATTACAAAGCTAAATATACCCATTATCTCCAGTTGCGTGCTGACCGCCGTGTGCACCAGCTGAAAGCTTACGAAGAACAACAACGTTTTATTGCAGATAACCAGGAATTTATAGACCGGTTTAGGGGAACCTACTCCAAAACTTTGCAGGTGCAATCTCGTGTGAAAATGCTCGAAAAGCTGGAGGTGATTGAGATTGATGAAGTAGATACTTCCGCATTAAGGTTGAAATTTCCACCATCACCACGTTCCGGTCAATATCCGGTAATTGTAGAGGATCTGACTAAAACTTATGGCGATCATGTGGTGTTCCAAAAAGCATCTATGGTAATCAAACAGGGTGAAAAGGTAGCTTTTGTGGGTAAAAATGGTGAAGGTAAGTCGACCATGATCAAAGCAATCATGAACGAGATCGATTTTGAGGGAAGTTTAAAAGTAGGCCACAATGCTAAGATTGGATACTTTGCCCAGAACCAGGCTGCATTACTTGACGAGAATTTAACGGTATTCGAAACCATTAACCAGATTCCAATAAGCGATGGCAGTATAAAAATAAAAGACCTTTTAGGCGCCTTTATGTTCAGTGGCGATGATACCACGAAAAAAGTTAAGGTACTTTCCGGTGGGGAGAAAACCCGTTTAGCCATGATCAAGTTATTATTAGAACCTGTAAATGTGTTAATACTGGATGAGCCAACCAACCATTTGGACATGAAAACCAAAGATATTATCAAGGATGCGCTTAAGGATTTTGATGGTACTTTGATCCTGGTATCCCATGATCGGGATTTCCTTGATGGGTTGGCAGAAAAAGTATTTGAATTTGGTAATAAACGTGTCCGTGAACACTTTGAAGACATCAAAGGGTTTTTGGCTTACAAGAAAATGGATAGTTTAAAAGAAATCGAACAATAAATAATTAAAGAGACTTTAAGTATTCATGCTTATAGGTACAGATCCCCTTTACGAAAGTAGAGCGGGATTTTTGCTTTATGGAAACAGCTGTGTTTAAAAAAACTCTCCGAAATGCAAAAGTATTCCGGAAGGATCATGCAGAAAACATTCACGCCCCCAATTTTCTACACGGATCGGCGTCAGCTTAACATCCTGATATTTTAAGGGTAATTCCATAGCAACCAATTCATCCCAGGTATGCTTTACATTTTCAACCTGAAAAAATATCATGGTATTGTCTATCCATTCCTTTACATAAGCATTCTGCAAATAGAAGCCCAGTTCTCCCCATTTGAATAGCGAGAGTGCAGGATTCAAAACTGTTTCATGGAATCCGATATCCTGATAAAAGCTTCTCGATTGTTCAAAATTTTTGGCACCGATAAATGGTCGGACGGAAATGGCATTTTGTTTCATTACAATCTTTATTAAATAAAGATAAGTAATATATCATTAAGGCTCCTTCCTGAGATGTTAGTCAAAAATAATTAATGCTTTTATCAATGACTGATCTGTGTTGCTTAACCCGTAAAAACTTTCCTTGACCTCGCCAAAAGCTATTCTATGAGAGATCAGGTCCATTGGTCTGATGAGACCTTCCTTTATACTTCTGATGACTTCATTAAAATCCTCAGGTAACGCGTTTCTGCTGCTCATCAACATCGCTTCTCTTTTATGGAACTCAGGATGTATGATCTCAATGGTTCCTTTCTGAAGTCCGATCATGATAAATTTACCGCCGTGAGCCAGAAATGGAAGAGCACCATTGATTGCATTCAGGTTCCCGGTGCAATCTATGATCACTGTTGCCATGTCTCCGCCGGTGATTTTTCTGACTTCAGCCAATGAATCGGTCTTTAGCGGATTGATCAGATGCGATACCCCGAGTTTATCCATACAAAAGCTCAACCTGTTCTCATTCACATCGCTGACGATAATTTTTGCACCCTTGCTGCTCAGGACCGATATTACCCCCAGACCAATAGGACCGGCACCAAGAACAAGAACGGTATCATTTTCTGTAATCTGAGCGAGCCCAACGCCATGGGCACCAATGGCCAGCGGTTCTACCAATGCCAGCTCTTCAGCAGTCAGGCCATTACCGGGGACAACAGCAGATAAGGGAACCGAAATGTATTCCTGCATTGCGCCATCGATATGAACACCAAAAACTTTTATAGCTGTACAACAGTTTGTTTTCCCTCTTCTGCATGCGATACATTTTCCGCATGAAAAATAAGGGCTTACCGTGACCAGGTCGCCAACATTAAATTTACTTCCCTCAGGTACATTTGCGACCTCCGCTGAGATTTCATGTCCCAATATCCTGGGATACTCAAAAAAAGGCTGTGTTCCATCAAAGGCATGATAATCTGTGCCACAGATACCCAGCATTTTCATCCTGAGCAATATTTCATCTGGTCCGGGAACCGGAATAGCTCTTTCCTCATAGCCGAACTCGCCTGGCTTTTTACAAATAAGTGTTTTCATTTTAATGAAAGGTTTCAATTAATCCCTGATCAAGCATTTCCTTCCAGAATTCTACGGGTATCTTTTTCCGTACCAGAGCTACATTCCCGGCTACCTTTTCTGGTTTCGTTGTATTCAGTGCAATGCTTCCAATCCCTGCAAACTGGAAAGAAAAATTAAAGCAGGCTTCTGCGGGAAGTACCCCGAACTGATCACAGATGCTGAAAAAAGCCGCTCTCCAATTCAATAGGGCTGCTCCTGAAACTGTTTCTCGATCAACGGGCTGATAGTTGTAAAAACTTCCCCCAGTCAGGAATCCACCATTGAATACTGCAGAATTGATCACTTTTATATTCTTTTGATGCAGCTCTTTTACAAAAGTAATCAGCTCTTCAGGATGGGATTTTAAAGTCAGGCTATTGGCAATCATTACCCAGTCCAGATCGACATCCGCAGTGATGCGCCTGATCACTTTCCAGTCCTTTGCACCTATACCTATTGAGGAGACATGGCCAGAAGATTTTAATTCCTTCAGCGCAGTATAAGCTTCAATAATATGATGATATCTTTTCTGGTAATCATGATCATTAATGCTATCCGATAGATACTCATCCGGATCATGTACCGATACCATCTTTGCAGGATAATTGCCCAGTAAACTATTGCCCTGCTCAAAACATTTGAGTATCCCCTCATAATCGATCATCTGTACTGCATCATGATGGACATCTTTCCATATTCCTGGCTCGAAGGTGGGTTCTGATGATAACAGTTCGGTTCTGTACCAACCAAGCTTGTTACAAATCATCACCTGATCTGGCTTGACCTTCAGGTCATACAGACATTTCCCCAATGTCTCTAAAGCCAGACCCGCTCCATATTTACCTGCAGTATCAAAGACAGGAGTTTCCATTCCGGATAGGATACAGGATCTCACGATATCCAGTTTAACAGTATAATCCAGTGCATGATACAGATTGCCCAGACTGCTGGTCCCAAAAATAACCGGAGGAAGATCAGCAGACTTCATCATTTTTTGAATTCAATTTTGAAGCCAGTCACCATCCATTTTGGATAATCTGCAGGTTTAGTAATGATAAGAGCGCCGTCTTCCTGTGTCCACTTTAGTTTTTCCTTGCTTCCGAGAAGGCTGACGGAGGCAATTGCCTGGTCAGTATATTTTGAATTTTTCCCCAAGGCCTTGATTTTGATGTCTCCTTCAGGTACATTCAGACAAAAGGCAAAAAGATGACCATCCTTAGTGGTATAGCGGATATCGGTTGATTGGTAATCACGGGTATCAGTGAGGCCGCCAAAGGTGCCTTTTTTCTGATTTGATTTGATCGTTGAAGGTCCTTCACCATAAATCTTCCAGGGTCTTGTCGCATAGATCCCTTCTCCATTCAATTTCATCCAATCACCTATCTCTGTCACAATTTTAATCACATCTTGTTCCAGATCACCCTCTGGAGTCTGTACAACATTGATCAATAGGTTGCCGTTTTTACTTACAATGTCAATGAGCAGCTGCGCAATTTCATTTGCGCTTTTATATTGCTGTCCTGTTCTATAATACCAATCTCCGATAGAGGTATCGGTTTGCCATGGAAAGGGACTAATGGAATCCAGTACGCCACGTTCTACATCTTGTGCCCATTTCCCCTCAGATGGTTCTTTAGGGGTATAAACAGCCTGCAGTTTACCTTTGTTCTTTATGATATCCTGATTATAATAATGGGCTACCATCGTTCTCCCCAGATCTTCAAATGGAAGTTTGCTGTCTGAATAAAGCAGGTCTGGATGATAATTATCGATCAGTTCGCTAACGTATTCCAGCCATTTTTTATGCCATCCCGGATTGTTGGTCAACCATTCTTTCATATCGCTTGAATCAGCGGGAAGATGATAGAGATCAGAATACTTCGGATCACGGCCATCGTAGGCCACTCCAGCGAACTGCCCTGTTTTATCTGCCCCATGGCTGACTTGAAACCAGTTAAAACTGGCTGCAAGGTGCTCAGAAACACCGAAACGCAACCCTTCCTTTTTAGCCGCCTTTTGCCATAATCCAACAACATCTTTTTTTGGTCCCATATTTACTGAGTTCCAGTTATGAATCTTCGAGTTCCAAAGGAAGAAATTATCGTGATGGGAGCCCATGGTCACAAAATATTTCGCTCCTGCTTTCTTATATAACGCCATCAATTCCTCTGGATTCCATTTTTCTGCTTTCCATAAAGGAATAATGTCTTTATATCCAAATTTTGAAGGCGCTCCGTAGTTTGCTACATGATATTTATTCTGGTCGCTGCCCTGGACATACATATTTTTCGCATACCAGTCTCCCTGCCTTGGCACGGCCTGCGGTCCCCAATGAGACCAAATCCCAAATTTGGCATCTCTGAACCAGTCCGGATATTGATACTGCTTTAAGGACTCGTCTGTGGGTTTGAATGTTTTCTGTAAGATCTTGTCCTTTTTTTCCTGTGTCTGGGCATGTGTTATAACGGAAAGTGCCATAAGACAGGTAACTAATGCTTTTTTCATTCTATTTGGTTTTTAAAGAATATTAAAATGCAGCAAGGCTAACCTCGTCGGTATGGTAAACAGGTTTAGCTTCGGTTTAATATATGGTTGTTGATTTCAAACCTAAATAACATATCCGACCTTTATTTGGAATAATTAGACTATTTGTTGTAAAAATCCGACATTTAATCCATGATAAAAAGAGTATTACAGAACAGCTTTTCCCTGCTGAATGTGGACTATGTAAAATTGACTTCAAAATGGAATTACCGAAATGTAATCAGTCCTTATTACCGTATATATTATATTGATGGAGGCTCCGGTCTGATAGCCGACCAAAAGAATACGTTGCAGCTCGAACCAGGCTATTTTTACATTATTCCAAGCTTCACACTCTGTAATTTTGGTTGCAGTGATCACTTAAGTCAGTATTTCGTCCAGTTTTTTGAAGAATCGGCCGATGGAGTTTCCCTTTTTGCCCGTAGTCGTATAGTTTCCAAAATCCAGGCCACGAAGTTGGACATTAGTCTGTTTAAGCGCCTGCTTGAAATTAATCCCGGAAGAGGAATCAATAGATCGGATGATCCGAGAGTTTATGAGAAAAATATCTTTTATAAGGAGTACCAGGAGCTTAATAATTGCCAGAATATAGCCAGTTATCTCGAGACCCAGGGAATTTTGCTCCAATTGGTTGGTCGGTTCCTGCACCCTCAGTTACATTTGAGACATTCAGACAACCAGGCTCCGGTTAAGATAGTAGAAACCGTTGGATACATATTGGTTAATCTACATCAGGAACTATCTGTTGCTCTGCTCGCATCCCGTGTAAATCAAAATCCTGATTATTTTTCCCGTCAATTTAAGATTTTTACAGGGGAGCGACCTGCGAAATACATTCTTGATAAACGCATTGAAAGGGCCCAGTATCTATTGGCTACCAGTCGGATGACCTATTCAGAGATTGCTATCCAGACGGGTTTTGACAGCCTTTCCTACTTTTCAAAGTCGTTTAAAAAGCGAACCGGAATGCCTCCCCGTGCCTATAAAAGGCAGGTTTATATGGTTGGATTTACCATGTAGTCGTTTATATTCCATTCGCTGCCGTTAAAATTATTGGTTTGCCTGACGTGATCAGTATCGTGTGTTCATGCTGGGCTACAAATCCGCCTTTGTTGCCAACAAAAGCCCAGCCATCCGACGCCTTTTCAATAAATGTAGACCTGGTGGAGATAAATGTTTCAATAGCCACAACAGAATCCTTTCTAAATCGCCTGAATTTATCATAACGGTCGTAATAATTCATTATTCCATCAGGCTCTTCATGCAGACTTCGTCCAACCCCATGTCCACCTAAGTCCCGGATAACTGTATATCCTGCTTTTTTTGCTTTGGTTTCTATCAGCCTTCCAGTATCAGAAATTCTTGCTCCCCCGCTAATTTTTGAAATCGCTTCCAGCAATATTTCTTTTGAAGTATCTATCAGATGTTGTACCCCCTGAATGTCTTCTCCAACAACAAATGAGGATCCATTATCAGACCAAAAGCCACCTAGCTCTGCGGATACATCGATGTTAATGAGGTCTCCATTTTTTAGTTTAATTTTGTCTGAAGGAATGCCATGAGCAAACTCTTTATTGACGCTAATGCAGCTGTAACCAGGGAAACCATAGGTTTCGAATGGGGCAGACTTTGCACCAAGCGCCTCTAATAGTTGTCTTCCGTATTCGTCTATGTCTTTTGTAGACATGCCTATCTGAGTATATGCCCTCATTTTTTGTAAGGTAACTGCAACAGCTTCACTCACGCTCTTTATACCCTGTAGTTCTTCTGCCGTTTTTATAATCATAAATTAATTTCGTTCAGTTTTGGGCAAAGCTCAGGGTATTTAAACTGTTCTCATAGTAAATATTAGACACGGTATTATTCGCCATCGATTAAGATTTCCGGTAAATTTGCGATATGCCAATAAATTATCTGAGGAAGATACAATTAGGAGAGTTTAATGAGGAGAATTACAGAATCAGCCCTACAAAAGAGCTGGAGTCTGTTATCGAAGGATTTTATATTTTCTCCAAAGACCCAAAGAATGATACGCATCTTATTTTTAACGATGGGTTTCCTGTGCTTGTATTTTTGCAAAATTACGAAGAGACTGTAACCGTAACAAGGGGAAAGGATGCTTTCGAAATTAAAGCGGTATGGGCAAGCGCTGGCTCAATTAAAAATGTCTATGTAAAATACAATAATAATATAGACCAGGTTTTTATAGTTCGTTTCTATCCAAATGCTTTTTATCGGTTGTTTGGTCTGGACGCTCAATATTTTAGATATCATACAATTACTCCTTTTGAACATATTGCTAAGAACATCTACTTCAGTATAGCAGAATTTTTCGAATGTCATTCTATTGAAGAGAAGATCGCATTTGTCGGAAGTTATGTTCGGAATTCTCCTACGGAGACTGATACCTCTGAAACCTTAGATAAGACATTGGATTATATCCATAAACTAAAAGGCAAAGGCACGGTACGAAATGTGACCAATGATGCTGGCGTAAACTATAAGTGGCTGGAAAGGAGCTTTGCGAAGAATATTGGGCTCTTGCCCAAAGAATACATTCAGCTTCAACGCTTTATTCATGCATACATTGAATTGGCAGGAAGTAAGGAGGTCGATCTGATGCGAATCGCGATATCAAACGGTTATTACGATTCAAACCACTTTCTAAAAGATTTTAAAGGTTATACCGGGAAAACACCGTTAGAATATTTGAAGTTTCAATTATAACCTGATCTCTATTAAATAAGCTGACTATAAGTTGGCGTTGATTCATCTCCCGGGTCTTTTATAGGGCTCGCCTTACAAAACCAGGGATAGTCTGGACACCAGGTTTGTTTCCGGGCGATCTTTACCAGACAAGGCCGGCAATGTATAATTCTCCAATGCTTCTTGAGTACGTAGCGCTATAAAGTCACCGGTGGTCAATGTTGGTTTTTTTTCCATGAAAAGAAAATGAACATCAGTATAACCCCGAAGGTGTAAAGCAGAGGTATCATAGATTGCGGTATACAGGCTTTGGGTTTTTGCACGAATATCAGCGTTTGCATTTCCCTTTAAAACGATCTGGAGAAATTTAGTAGACAGCATTCCTCTGGTCCTTACAACAGTATTTTCTTCCGCCACGATTCTAAAAAGGTCATTCACATAAACAACGAGTTTACATGGTTCTTTGCTGGTTCCGGTAATGTGAAGTATTTCCCCTTCTTTTGTGACGTCGGCACTTCCTTCGTTGTCATCCGCGTAAGAAACGCCAGTAGTAGAGCTTTGGACCAATACCACTTCGATATTTCCCTTTAAGGAGATTTTCCTGAAGGACGAAATTTTATGAAGCTTTAAGAGGTTGGCTATTGTGTGGACGCTAGCAGGAGCGGTAGCAGTTAATAATAGCAGGATTGTAGCGAATGCCATTGCAATCTGGGCTTTGATTCGGAGTCTTATAATGTGTTTCATCTTGTTATTCTTCTTTTTTGGTTACACTGTTTGTTTTCGTTTTTAGCCAAGCTGGTGCCAAAACAAAATTTAATTGTTAAGCTGCTGTTAGTCATTGTTTTAAGTTTATTGTTGTGTTCGTAATCGAACACTTCCTGTGCGGGGGTGGACAGTGCAGAACTGGCGAAGGTGGTAACAGCTATTGCCGATGCTAATCGCTTGTTTACAGGTAGTTGTGAGAATTTAAATTAATTACTAGTTTTAGGTACGTGCTATTAAATAATTAATCATCCTATTAAACCTAAACTATGAAATTCTTTTTAAAGCCTATCCTGGGGCTATGCCTGATTACGGGTCTATTTTTTTCCTGTAAAAAAAATGTTCAGAATACCGAAGAGCAAAATATAAGCTCAAGTCGCCATGGCGACACCATTATACACCGGTTAAACATTAATGGAAGCATCAATATCGTTAAAGAGTTCAATAACGAGTTCTTTTATGCACATGACATTCTCTTAAGCAAAGAGCAGTTCAATAGCTTAAAAAAGATGACCTTGTCAAATTTGAGTACTGTTGAAAGAAGCACAATCGTTCAGGATTTCTTAAGCACCTGGCCTAATGCAAAAGTGTATTATAGCTATCCCGATGCAACTACAATGACAGCCGCACAATATACTTCCTTTGTGGCTACGATAGATGCGGCCTTAACTAAAATTACCGATTCAACAAACATACAATTTGTACAACGGACAACACAGACGGAATACATGAAGTTTGTTAAAAGTTCCAGTACCAATAGCTCTCCTCTCGGATGGCAGAAAAACCGCGTGAATACCGTTAACCTGTATAATTATACTCATGTTGGGATCACCATGCACGAAGTGTTACACTCTCTGGGAGTCATGCATGAACAATGTAGGCCTGACAGAGATCAGTATATCATTGTCGATACTTCCCGCGTAACAGATGGTGCGGAGCATAATTTTAATAAGTATACAAATTATGCCGGACATGGCCCGTTTGATTTTAATTCGATCATGATATACAGTTCCGGGGATTTTGCAAAAAATGCCGCATTGCCGCCAATGACAAAATTAGATGGGACTACCTTCACTAAACAAAGAAACGGATTAAGTCCGGGGGACGTCAACGGACTAAAAAGTTTGTATTTCCCAACTGTTGCCAATGGAACTTATCGGATCAATCCGGTGTATTTAAGCAGTAAATCGATAGATATCACCGGAAGCTCAACTGCTGATGGAACAAATGTTATTTTGTACACCAATGGTACCGGAAATAATCAGAAGTTTAGCTTCAGAAAGGTTGATAATGGTTACTATCAGATTAAATCCCTGCTGGATACCAATAAAGTGCTTACGGTTAGAAGCGCTTCAACCGTCAGTGGGACACAGGTGGAATTAAGAACCAATGCCGGCAGCACTTCACAGAAGTTTAAATTGTATAACAGGGGGAATGATGGTTTCAGTTTTGCCCCTATGCATGCCACTTCACTGAGACTTGAAGTGCTTGGAGCAGGAACGGCTAACCTCACTTCAATAGTGGTCAGTACTTCTAATACCAGCTCACAAGCGCAGAGATTTAATTTAACCAAGTTATAATTTAATATGACCCATACTATATGGCACTGTAGTATGGGTTTTTACCTATTTGTCCTTGAAAAAAATTACGTATACCCTGATTTTGTTATTCACCCATTTTTATGTTTTCGCCCAATCCTCCAACTGGAAGATTGAAACCTCCATCGAACAACTCAACCATGATTACAACTGGTCTATTGCTGGAAATCCTGAAGGAAACTCACCTAATATCTTATCTGAGTTAATCTGGAGTAAGCTAAAAGGACCAAAGATTAACCTGAATATCAGCCGCTCTGTTTATAAGCAGTTTGAACTCAGTTTTAACTTTAGTCAACACTGTATTAAACAGGGCAGGGCCAAAGACACAGACTATTTACAGGATAACAGAACAGATCCCTTTTTTGATGAAGACGCACTCAGCAATAAAGGCCAGGCATTTGATTACTCCCTGTTTTTAAAATACGAAATACCTGCCGGCCGCTTTTTAAAACTAAAACCTTACATCGGTGCTGCGTATTTTGATAAAAAGCTTTATCTCCTGGACTTTCCCGGGACATTAAACGATCCCCCTTTAAATTCTACCTATAAAAACCGGTGGAAGGGAGGTGTTTTGGGAATTGAGACCGGCTATCAACTCAATAAGTTGTTGTTGATCCTGAATCTTGCCGCTGGTTATTATGATTATTTGGCAAAGGCACGGTGGAATCTAAATGAAAAGTTTAATCAACCCTTAAGCTTTAAACAAACCGCCAATAGTTATACTTTATCGGCTGGATTCAGAGCTGGATATAGTTTGTCAAAACATATTGCTGTAATAATGGGGGTAGAGAAAAAATATGGGGCAAGCTATTCGGGAATTGACGAGGCCTACCTCAGTGATGGAGAAGAGGTAAGAACCAGATTTAATGGTGCTGAGTTTAATAGTTTTGGAGCAAAGGCTGGGTTGGAATTCACTTTTTAGCCGCTTCCTTACTATCGGCCCTCACAATAAATTCGATGATCAGGGCTTTTGATTTCAACAACCTGATCGTAGGCGAAACCAAAAAGTCCCTCACGCCCATTAATTAAAAGGGTACTTCCTACTTCGGGATCATGCGCTGAACAGGGAAGTCCTTTGCTTGTTTCAGTATTCACTGCTGCATATATCCAAAATCTTTCTTCCCTGTTATCAATGTCAATAGTCCAATATCGATGGTAGAATCCGCTACCCCTTCCTGAACCGCGAACGGCTCCTTTATTGGTGATGCCTGCAGTTTTTTTGACCTCTTGATTACATGCTAAATAGCCGGCGACTGAAACGGCATTGAAAGGTACAGATGCCATAAAATAGATCAGTAATCCAAAGAAAGGGAGGGTTACGATCTTTATAAAGATGCTTTCCTCTTTCCAGCTTTTTTGAGCGCTGGTCTTTGGTTTATTCTGGTAATGTTTTGTCCAGACGTTATCGCTGTGGTATAAGCGGTAAAGAACTGCGGATACCAAGGCTAAAAATAGCAGGGTGCAGAAAAAGATTAACAGGTGATTTTTGTTCCATAATAGCCTGGCTGCCCATAACATGTCATTTTTCAGGAAAAAGCCGAGAATATAAAAAAGGAGCAGGAAGAAAATAGAAAATCCTTTTTTCCAGAAAAAGTCAACAGTAAGTGAAATCAGTAAGACTAACGAAAAACCGAGGAATATGACAGGCATGATCCAATTTTCGTTGGATAGTAAATGACTGATAAAGTTGTGGAGCGCTAACAGCATAATTATTCCTTTTTGATGTCAGGCAAGCCTTTTTGTCTTCGCCTTTCATTGACTTGTTTCAAAAATCTTTCATCGAGTTCGATTAATTTTTCCTCAGCAATAAAGCTTTCCCAGATCACAGTGTTGTTTGCCACTCTGTTATTCTGCTCCAAAGGACGGTATTTTTCCATGGTCTCCAGTCTGCTCATAAAGGCCTCGAATGTAGGGGCGAGTATAAAGTCCTGTCTGTTTTCTGCATCAATCCAGTTTACTGTTGGCTCTTCACCAGCCCTGTAATCTAAAGTGACCCACCAATGCCCCTCTCCAAGGATTAAAACCTGTTTTTCCGGTAATCCCCATTCTTTGATTAAATAGCTGCTGTGCAATAGATTTGGTTTAGACAAAAAGCTGTCGTTTGTAATACCATATAATTCTTCGATCGCTAAGTAATCACCTGCAATCGTTTTTTGAATCATAGGTAGTGCAAATCCTAAGGTGGTACCGCCGTTTTTTATATTCAGCAGATGGATCAATAACTGAGGTAAGCGCACGTTTAGTTTTCGCTCTGCCAAGGCTATCAACTCTTTTGTGAGCATTGGACCATAAGCAGGTTGGGTGATATCCCAAAAATCTTTTCTATCCATTTTTCTGATTTTACAACATCATAGTAAAAAATGATCTGGTTTCGCAGAGGCTCATTTTTATGATATTCGGATCAAACAAATATAATCTTGTCCTTTGAATAGGATATTATCGGGTCAATATTCGGTTTCTTTGAACCGATATTTGTCCTGTCCGGCTTATTATTTGAGAAAAGACTGCTGCGGAAATCAAGCCGAAATATGCGGATATGATATGAAAACCATCGGATATTTAACCGTCTTTGATTTGAAACTTTGCTATTTTTACCTTTGAATTAACCGGCCATATTTTTAATGACAACAAGAAATACCCATCTCCTTTTTTTGGTTCTACCACTTTTATTGATCTTCTCCTGTGTACAGAAGAAAAACGATCAGAACGATCTGAAAAAAAACTCCGACAAGAATAGCCGCAAGGATTACATGTCCATGATCATTGCCATGGATACGCTGTTGCCCAAAGATTCCAGAAAAATGATCTACCGGGAGGATAGCCTGCTCCGGAATCTCCCGGATACGGGTAGCAATCCCTTTTACCATTATTTCAAGGGCAGAAGATTTAGTCTGGAGAAGAAGAAGGATAGCGCTATGGCAGCCTACGAAAAAATGATCCCGGCTCATGATGGAGATGAAGTGGATCTGTTGAAAAATTATACCCTGCTGGATCGAAGTAGCAGCAATGGGAGGATGGTGGAGGCTGCACTAATGAACCGGATTCTTGCGTTCATGCAAAAGGCAGAACAGTCCAAAAGCAGGCTAACCCATTACTTTTATGACCTGTTGGCTAAAGTGTATTACCAGAATCAAAATGAAAAAGTATCATTAGACTATGTGGAACGCTACTATAAGAGCCATCCTTATAAATCACACCCGGTAATTAAACAGAGATATTATGACGTTTCTTTCCTGCTGGCTTCCAGAATGGGCGACTACGATAAGATGATGCGATCTAATGTGAGTGCCCGTAATTTTGCCAGAAGTATTGGAGACAGCATGGCCATTGCCCGCACTTATGACTACGAAGCACAGGTCTATGACCGTAAGGGAGATCATAGAAAATCAATTGCATCCAGTAGGATCTACTTTAATTACCTAAAAAGGACCAATAGCCTGCACGACATTGCTTTTAATAACCTGGCTACCAGTTTTGAGCATAATAACCAGACCGATTCCGCTATTTATTATTACAAAGAAGGTATTGCTTTTGCAAAAAAGAACCCTCAGGGAAAACAAAAATCTTTCTGTTACAACGGACTGATGAATGCTTATAAAAGGAAAGGTGATTATGCGGCGGCCTTGGCAGCTGCAGACTCTGCTTATAATATAGAAATCAGTAATCTCAAGGAGATTGAAGCTGTAAAAGTTGCAGAGATACGTGAGAAATATGAAGTAGAAAAAAAGGATAGGAACATCACTGATCTTTCAAACCGTAATCAGCTCAATGAAAAGGTTATTGTTCAGCAAAGATGGACATTAGGTTTGGCTTCACTGGTTTTCCTGGGGGTACTTTCCTTCTTCTACGTGATACAGCGACAACGTCGGTTGAAAGAGAAAAATGAATTGCTACAATCAGAAAACAAACGCTTAAATATCGAGCAAAAACTGTTACAGGTGCAGTTAAACCCTCACTTTATCTTTAATTCGATTGCTAACCTTCAAAGCCTGGTTGCAACAGGCAATGCGAATGAGGCGGTGCGTTATCTGACTGTTTTTTCCGGACTCCTGCGAAATATTCTGGAACAAAGCCGGAAGGATTTTATTGGCCTGGACGAAGAGATCGCTTCTCTGGATAATTATCTGCAATTGCAGCAAATGCGGTTTTTGGATCTTTTTGATTACCATATAAATATAGATGAAAATCTCCATCCCCAGGATCTGTTGATTCCCCCCATGTTGCTGCAGCCTTTTGTGGAAAATGCAATAGAGCATGGCTTCAGAAATATTGATTACAAAGGCCTGCTAACGATAAGATTCAAAGTAGAGAATAACCAAATGATCATCACGGTAGACGACAATGGTGAAGGGCTGACAGAAAAAAATATAAATCCCCAAAAGAAACAGTCGCTGGCAGGGATTATTCTGAAAGAAAGGTTGGATGTGCTTTTCAATTCCCAGGGTAGAGAAGCCAAATATGAGATTGAGGATAAAAAAATAAATGGTGAGCAGGGTGTTACTGTACACATCGTGATACCGGAAATAAGAGATTAAACCTGAAAACTGATACATATGAAACTTTACATTCTTGAAGATGAAGTACGCATCCTGCAACATCTTTTGCAGATTCTTCAGAAAATTCCCTATATACAAGTGGTGGGATCCGCAGCGGAGGTCGTAAAAGCATCCAAAGAAATACCCGAATTGAAACCGGATATTATTTTAGCAGACATCCGGCTAAAGGATGGGGACAGTTTCCAGCTGTTTGCGGAAATAGGCGAAGCAGATTTTCAGGTGATTTTTCTTACGGCCTATGATCAGTATGCCATACAGGCACTGAATATGGGAGCTTTCGGTTACCTCTTAAAACCGATAGACGAAACCAGCCTGACCAGCATGCTGGATAAATGTTTCCATCATAGAAAACAAGAGAGCTTTGACCAGCAGCAACTCAGCATAGCCAGAGACCATTACCTGGCGCAGGGAGTGGCAGCAAGCAGGCGTATCGCTTTGAAGAGCGTGGAGTTCATCGAAATTGTGCCTATGGAAGATATCATATTTTGCAAAAGCGATAAAGGGTATACGACTTTCTACCTGAACAATAAAACGGAAATCCTGGTCTCTAAAGGCTTGAAAGAATATGAAAGTCTGTTGGTTCCCTTTGGTTTTCTAAGGTGTCATCAGTCTTATCTGGTCAACTTTCAGTACGTGAAAAAATACTTCCGGGAGGGATTCCTACAGATGCAGAACAAGGAAATGGTACCTGTTTCGAGTAGGAAGAAGGAAGAAGTACTTCGATACCTGGAAAATATTTCCTAGGACTCTTTCCATTATCAGAAAAACATAAAACCCTGGCGGATATGAATAGATCTGATACGGATATAAACTGGCTGGGATAATATTCGAAAAAGTAGGTATTATTAAACAAGAAAAAGCTTTGGGGAAATTTTCAAATGAAAAGATTTATAATATTAGGTATAACCTTGTTTTTAATGACATCAGGATTTGCTCAGCAAAAGAACAAAGACCCACGTTATAAGGAGCTAAGTGGTCAATATGGTCGCAGTACTGAAGGAGTTTGCCTTTTTGATGATGGCACATTTTTAATGTACGGCTATGCTACAGCCATTTTTGGTAGTTATGGTTTTGAAAAAGACAATGTGCTTTTCTATCCCGATAAGCAGGAACTGTTTACCATATATGCTTGTCGGAACAAAGGTATAGGCGACAGTACGAGGATGAATTTTCTGGGTTTTGAACGAGGTGGAGAAAACTTTGTGAAAATTGGGAAGGACAGTATAAAAAGGGTGTTTAATAAAGATGCCAACTGCTTCGACGCGCCATTTGTGTACAAAACTCAAAATACACCTGGAAGGATTACCCTATACAATATTTTGAAAGAAAGCTCGGGGGAGCAGGTCAGGAATACCTGGTCCTATCTGATAAATAAAGGTGATAATGATTTTATCCTGATCTATAATGAGCCTGATCAGGATTATAAGAACTTTGGTGCTGTAATTTCCGGAAATGAAAAGGGGGTGACACTTAAATTATCTGCCTTTTCCAGCGAACAGGGCATTGTAAAGCAAAGAGCGGATAAAAATCAAAAACAATGGCAGGAAGTGTTACAAATGAAAGCCGAATATGACCTCTCGAAAAAGAATAAAGATGTCGTCTTTGCAAACAAACATTATCAGTCCTTTCCTGAACCGGACAATAGCTATCTGTACAATAAAGTATCTGATCAATACACCAGCAAGCTGGCTTCGGAGAATGAGGAGTACTATCGCCAAAACCAGTATAATGACAACCGTTACCTGCGTAAATATGTTAGGCTACAGCCACAGAGAATGGACAGCAGTGATATGGCAAAAAATGAGATAACTGCTTCGAGTATTTTTTTTACCGTTTGTGGGGAGGGAGCCGAAAAATCGTATCACTATGATGGCTTTCAAAAATATAAAGAAAAAGAGGAGCAGCCAGCACCAATGCCATCAACAGCGGTACCTGTTCCACCGCTGCCCGTAAAAAAGAAAAACAACAGATAATGTCGCGTACCATGACCATAAAAACATTTCAATGGACCGATAAACTGGTACTGGTTTTATGGGTGTTTCTGTTTACCGGGAGTTTACTTACTTTTTTAGACAAAGACATCCTTAAAGTGTTTGGCATTTTTATTCCGGTAAGCCTGATTGGCCTGGTTTTTTCGCTTTTAAAATGCACCCGGGTAATCATCTTTGACTTTAATGCAGAGGTCATGATCATCAAAAATTTCCGTTTTAAAAAAATGATCCCCAAAGCGGAGATCTTAACCATTCAGCGGGTAAGCTCAGTAGCCTATGGAGATTGGTTTGGCGTGATTTTGAAAAAAGATAAATATGGAAACCCGATCAAAATTTCATTTCCTCCAAAACTGACAACTGATATACAGCAACATGCGGATGTATTTGAAAAGGAAACATTACCACTCTTGATGAATTTTTTAAAATAGTAAATAGAATGAAACATTACAGGCAGAAAAATAACCGTTATAGTTTTAACGATATCAATACCATAATGTGCCTTTTGGGCACTGCCATTCTTGTTTTTAGCGTTCGGGAACTGTTTAACTACCGTATTGCTACACCGGTTGTATTTAATGATTACCTACGAATGCTGGCGCCGGCCTGGGCCTGTCTCTCGATATTTTTTTTGGCAGTAGGGTTAAAGCGGATTGCATTGGATCCCAGGGAAAAATCTATGACGATTGGATACCTCTTCGGAGTCTTTAATAAAAGATATCAGGTGATTAGCCCCTTGAAAACAGAGGTGATCACTAACCTGAAGAATGGAAAAAATATTGGAATTGATATCTTAATCCAAACGGATAAAGGAATGGTTAAATTCCAATCTTACGCCTCTCATTTTCGGAATAGAGCGGATGAATTTTTATCGGAAACCGGACAGATTGTGAATTTTTAAAATAAAACAGCAGAGGAGACTAATCATCCAGGCCTTTTCCGCTGAGGATTTTTGGCATATATTTCTCCACCCTTGATTCCCTGGTTTTGGATTGTTTAGCTCCGGAAAAATGAAGCAGGTATCCTTTTTGCCGCCCTGGGGTCAATCCTTCAAAAGCAGTTTTCAAGGCAGGGATATGATCCAGCTTACTTTGAAATTCTTCAGGAACGGCGAATTCTGCAGTCGTTTTAAAATCTACTTTCAAGCCCGCCTTTTCCACTTCTATAGCTTGATAAATATAGGCCTTTAAGATCGTTTTCATTTCTACTATTTCCAGCGCATTGGTAAAACGGATCTGGCGCGAGGACTGTGTATTCTCGGATTGTTGAACTAGAATGCCATCTGTATCACTTAATAAGGCGCCTTTGAAAAACAAAAGCGCGCAATATTCTTTAAATACATGTATTAAAACAATATTGCTTTTCTGAAACAAGTAACAAGGGGAACCCCATTTCAATTCTTCGGTAAGCCCACAATCCAGAACGATCAGTCGCAATTGTTCCACTGCTTCCTGCCATTTTTTTTCTTTATTAAAATAAAAATCAACTTTAGGGTTCATACTTAAAGTTAACAATTTTACTTCTTTTCCAAAATGAAAGGATCAGATCTGTTAATACCGGTTCTGGTTTTTTTGTGGGTTCTAGGGCAACTGTTCCACCAGATTGTACCTGGGACTAAGAATTTTTAGCATGGTAACGATCATTTCATGTGATTAAATGCGGTAAATTCAGATTTACTACCTTGTTAAAATGTAAACCGGAAAAAACTTGATAAAAAAAAAGGATCATGAGCTTAAAAAAGCTATTTTGTGAGTTGAAAAGATCATCACAGCATTTAAAAAGTATTGATATTTTAAAGTAATGGCTAATTACAATACATTTTCTGATCTCGAACTGATTTCTTTGCTAAAAGATAGTGCACACGACCAGAAAGCCTTTTCTGAAATCTACAGTCGTTATGTACGTGTATTGATCCGCTTTGCGGAGTCTAAATTATATACCCTGGAAGATGCAAGAGATGTTATTCATGACTTGTTTACTGGTTTATGGGACGAAAGATCAACCCTTGAAATTCAGGAAAGTTTAAAATCCTACCTTTTCGGTATTGCCAAATATAAAATCATCAACAAAATCAGAAAGAACATCGTCAGGGAAAGTTACGCTGAAAAGTTAAGAACACTATCCCCGGCTTATCACTCTCTAGAAGAAGAATTAAACGCAAAAGAGCTCCGCACTAATGTCCGTTCAAAGCTGGATCAGTTACCCCAAAAAACAAGATACATTTACCAATCCAGCAGGGATGAACATAAAAGCATTAAGGAAATTGCAGAGGAACTAAACCTCTCTGATCAAACGGTAAAAAATCAGATTAGTATTGCTTTGAACCACCTCAGGAAGTCCCTCTCGGCTTTCTTTTTTTGCCTGTTTTAAATACATTCAAAATATTTTAATATTTCTTCGGTACTTCTTGTGTGCTGAAACTACTACCGTTATGAAGGATAGGAAATGAGCCATTCCTGGTAACGTATGACAAGAAAAAGCATATCAGAACTTTTAACCCGGTATTATAACCATCAATGTACTCCAGAAGAGGAGGCAAGGGTGAATGAATGGTTTGCTGAACATGGTTCTGCGGAAACCAGTTTTGAACGTATGGACGCTGAAGCTCAGCAAATATGGGTAAACGCTTTATTTACAGATATTACCGCTGCTAATGCAGCAAAGGGGCAGAAACCTCTGGTGTTAAAAAAACGGCTTTGGCCAAGAATTGCCGCTGCTGCAGCTATATTAATTGGAATTGGTATCGGGTTATACACCCTGGGCCATCAATCGGAAAAAGATCGTGTCATCTCTTATGCCAATACGATCCGGCCTGCTAAACAGGCTACTACCTTAAAACTGGCAGATGGAAAAGTGATCAGCCTGGATGCCGCAAAAGCAGGAATCGTAATAAATATCGCTGCACTGACCTATAGCGATGGTACTGCAGTAGCGCCAGACCTGGCCCCTGGAAAATCCGGGGGGACCAACGCTGGAGATGATACTCAGATCGGTAACCTCACTGTGAGTACACCTGTTGGCCGGCAATATCAGCTGGTGATGCCGGATGGAACTAAAGTATGGCTTAATGCAGCCTCTTCCCTTAGTTTTCCGTCTTCATTCCCTGCCAAAGGGCAGAGGATCGTAAAGCTCAGCGGGGAAGCCTATTTTGAAGTCGCAAAAGATAAATCCAGACCATTTATAGTTCAAAATAATACGCAGAAAGTAGAAGTACTGGGAACACATTTTAACATCAACAGTAACTATACCGCAATAAGAACCACATTGCTGGAAGGTTCAGTTATGGTTTATCCGCTGAGTTCCGTAAACGGTGCAGATGGCCTCCAGCTCACCGAGACAGGTGTGCTACTTAAGCCTGGCGAACAAGCGGTGCAAAAATCAGGCAGAATTGAGGTGCTTTCTGCAGATATGGACCAGGCAATTGCCTGGAAAGAGGGCTGGTTCTATTTTAAGAGTGCCAGCTTGCCTGAAGTCTTAAACGAAGCGGCCAAATGGTATGACTTGAAAATCACTTATGAAAGCAGCATCCCAGCCGATCGTTTTACGGGTAAAGTGTCCAGAACGGCTAGCTTGGGCATGTTTATTAAAGTACTGCAACTGAGTGATGTGAAATTTAAATTAGAAGGACGTAAAATGACTATTGACTAAAAATAAAAACAACAAACCCAATTTTAAACCTAACCAAACCAACTAAATGGAAAAAATCTACAGAGACGTCGGCCCCTAACCGCAACAGGGCTACCCTTATATAAAAACAGAAGCCCCGATGGCGATCGGAGCTCTGAAATGATTGGGTAGACCCTTTAACAATTCGAGTAAAACAGTTTAGTAAAAACCCAACCAAAACAAAAATATGAATAATATTATTCATTACACCCTGCTGTCCAAAAAACGGCAGGGGGGTAATCTCATTTGGCGAATTATGAAGTTAACCTTCGCTCTTTTATTCTCCGTACTGATGCAGGTAAGTGCTGCGGGGACAGCCCAAACGATTAATCTCAGGAAGAAAAATACAGCCCTTCCCCAAATCTTTGCCGATCTGGGAAAACAAAGTGGCTATGAATTCTTTTACAATGAACGTCTTCTTGAAAAAGCCAGTAAAGTAAATGTTGAAATCATAAACGGCACTTTAATCGAGGCTTTAAATTTATGCTTTAAAAACCAGCCCTTTTCTTATGAAATCATGGATAAAACCGTGGTCATAAAGGCCAAAGAAAAGTCTATACTGGAAAAGATTACAGACTATTTTGCAGTAGTTGAAGTCAAGGGACGGGTAACGGATGATGCCGGACAACCTATTCCGGGAGTAGTAGTGAAAGAAAAAGGAGGAAAACCCACTACTACAACCAATGGAAACGGAGAGTATCAGTTGAAAGTCGATGAATCTGCAACCCTTGTTTTTTCATTTTTAGGATTCAAAACTCAGGAAATCACGCTTGCCGGCAGAACTACACTCAACGTCCGGATGAAGGAGGATGTAGCGCAGCTAAAAGAAGTAACGATTTCTACAGGTTACCAAACGCTGGAGAAGAAAACCTTTACCGGTTCCTCTGCCCTGGTGAAAGCAGTTGATGCAGAACGTAGCGGTGTCCCTGACATCAGTCGTATGCTGGAAGGCCAGGTTGCCGGGGTTACCGTACAAAATGTCTCCGGGACTTTCGGTGCAGCGCCAAAAATCCGTGTAAGGGGGGCTACTTCTTTTTCGGGTGATAATAAACCGTTATGGGTAATAGATGGTATCATTCTGGAAGATGTTGTCAACATTTCGAATGAGGCTTTAACCACAGGTGATGCAAATACATTGATCGGCTCTTCTGTGGCAGGTTTGAACCCTGATGATATTGAAAGTTTTAATATTCTGAAAGATGCCGCTGCGACAGGTATGTATGGTGCAAGGGCCATGAATGGTGTCATTGTCGTGACTACAAAAAAAGGCCGGCAAACGCAGGGTACTCCTAAAATTAGCTATAGTGGAAACTATACCACTTATGCCAAACCCAGCTATACTGATTTTGATGTGCTGAATTCTGCAGATCAGATGGCGGTTATGATCGAGATGCAGAATAAAGGACATTATCAGATACCAGGTGCATCCAGGGGTAATTCCGGAGGGATCTTTTATAAAATGTATAACATGCTCTATGATTATAACGAGACCACAAAAACCTGGGCACTGAGAAATGATAATGCCAGTAAAATTGCATTCTTATCTAGATATGCCAATGCAAATACAGATTGGTTTGATGTGCTGTTTAAAAATTCTTTGCAGCAGGACCATTCGGTGAGCATCAATTCGGGTACGGAGAAATTTCAGACTTATGCTTCCACCTCCTTCCTTCGTGATAACGGACAAACCATCGGTAACAGTGTAGATCGTTTTACAGGAAATTATCGCGCCAATTTTAAGCTGAGCGACAAATTTAGCGGGGAGTTGCTGGCCAGTGGTTCGGTACGTA
This sequence comes from Pedobacter steynii, assembly GCF_001721645.1. Classification (NCBI taxonomy): domain Bacteria; kingdom Pseudomonadati; phylum Bacteroidota; class Sphingobacteriia; order Sphingobacteriales; family Sphingobacteriaceae; genus Pedobacter; species Pedobacter steynii. The sequence goes on from NZ_CP017141.1 coordinate 3,623,010, forward strand.
ATCAGCGGGCCCCGGGAACAACGGTGCTGCAATCCGATCCTGTTTATGGTACTTACTATAGAGGTTTTGACATCAATCCATATAACTATGCATTATCTACCAGCCGCTTAATCACCCCTTATGATGAAAATGGTGATCTGGAATATTTCAGGCAAAACAGTGCCCCGTTTAATGTCCTCAACGAGTTAAACACAAATTATTTAAAATTGGGGATGATCGACTTTAAGGTGCAGGGAGGAATAAATTATAAAATACTTCCCAGCCTGACTTACTCGCTGGATGGTTCCTACCGGTTCACAAAAACTGAAAGCCAGATTTCTATTCTGAAAAATTCCAATATGGCTACCTCATTCAGAACGATTGATGATGCCACCTCGGCTGAGCAGAACCCAAATTTATACCTGGATCCGGATTTCCCAAATAGTTTAAGATTAAGCGTATTACCTGATGGTGGTTTTTATAAGATTACAGGAGATAATTTAAAAAGCTACTATTTCAGACAAAATCTGCAATTCAACAAGACGTTTAATAAAGACCATAACTTAAATGTTTTTGGTGCAATGGAAGTTCGGTATGCGGACAGACAAAATGAATACTTTGACGGAGCAGGTTATCAGTTTGAGAATGGGGGGCTGGTAAGTTCCAATTATTACTATTTTAAACAAGCTGCAGAAACAGGAAAACCCTACTTCGGGATGGGCTATGGCCTTGATCGTTACATTGCCTATTTTTCTAATGCTTCCTACACATTTAAAGAGAAATATACTTTAAAATTTTCCGCCCGACTGGATGGCTCAAACTTAATGGGGAAAAGTACGGTGGCCAGATGGTTGCCTACCTGGAACCTTTCCGGTAGCTGGAATATAGATGAAGAAAGTTTCTGGCCTAAAAATGACATCGTCAGTGCCGCGAAATTAAGGGCTTCTTATGGTTTGGTTGCCAGTATAGGAAATGCGACCAACTCATCGGCGGTATTTTATAATCAGATTGCCAGAAGACCCAATATTATTGATCAGGAAGTATTGACTTTCATTTCCAGCTTAGAGAATTCACAGCTTACCTGGGAGAAAACCAAGGATTTTAACATTGGTTTGGATGTAGCCATGCTTGGCGACCGCTTAAATTTAACTGTCGACTTTTATAAAAGAAATATTTACGACTTAATTGGTGGGATCAGGACTTCAGGAGTTGGCGGTCAGTATGAGAAAATTGCCAATTATGGAGGAATGAAAGCAAGCGGGATTGAGTTCGCAATCAGTGGTAAAGTAATAGACCATCAGGATTTTAAATGGAGAACCAATTTAAATTTCGGATACAATACCAATAAAGTAACCAGGTTGGAGGTTGCTCCGAATGTCTGGAGATCGATATCTGCTAATGGTGCTCCGGTTGAAGGTTACTCTCAAAGAAGTTTGTTTTCTGTACAATTTGCAGGATTAAATCATGATTACGGATATCCGACTTTTGTTGGGCCGGATGGTAAAGCGACTACCTATATCGGTTTGCAGGATGATGACCTGTCCTTTCTAAAATATGAGGGACCTGTTGATCCTACTTTTGCAGGCGGATTTTACAATCAGTTTTCTTATAAAGGTTTTGGCATCTCTGCGCTGTTTGGTTTTTCTGCAGGAAATTTCCTTCGCTTAAAACCAACTGTTCAAAGTGCATATAATGATTTAACTGCACTAAGCAGGGATGTATTGAACAGATGGGTAATGCCAGGAGACGAGAATTATACCAGTATTCCGGCAATATTAGACCCGCTTTCAGCAGCTAAAATAGTGGGCTCTGATGGTTCTACGGTAGATATCAGATATCCTTATAACGTATACAATTATTCAACAGAAAGAGTGGTAAAGGGGGATTACATTAAGTTGAGACAATTATCGCTTACTTATAGCATTCCTAAAAGCATCTATTCTAAGCTAAAAATGTCAAATGCACAATTATCCCTGGTTGGTAATAACATCTGGCTGCTTTATGCGGATAAACGTCTGAATGGACAAGACCCGGAATTCTATGCGTCTGGCGGTGTGGCGATGCCTGTTGCCAAGCAGTATACCTTATCATTAAAAGTTGGATTTTAATCAGAATAGATCATGAAATTAAATAGAATATCATTTATACTTTTAGGAGCAGTTCCAATCCTTTCTTTACTATCCTGTAAGAAATATTTAGACGAAGCTCCGGACAACAGGACGGAAATCAATTCCGTCGAAAAGGTAGCTCAGCTCGTGGCTACAGCTTATCCTAGCGCTGATTATTTAACCTTTGCTGAAGCTGCTTCTGATAATACCGAAGATAAAGGAGTAGGGATAGGAAGCACCGATGAAATGTTTGACCTGCCGTATGCATGGATAGACGTGATCGGAACAGGAACGAACTCTACTTCCAGCTATTGGAATGGATGTTATGAAGCAATTGCAGCTGCAAATCAGGCTTTGGAAGCAATAGAAAAAGAAAACCTGGGACCTTCAGTATTGCCCTATAAAGGAGAAGCATTGGTAGCCAGAGCTTATGCTCATTTTATGTTGACGATTCTGTTTGCAACTCCCTATGAACAGGGCGCTGCAAATGACGCTCCGGGAGTTCCTTACATTACAGCTCCGGAGACCAAAGTTATTGTACAATACAGCAGAGGTACTGTGAAATCTACCTATGAACAAATAGAAAAAGACCTGGAAGAAGGTTTGAAATTACTTTCTTCCGGCTCTGTCTATAAAGCACCAAAATTTCATTTTACACCAGCTGCGGCTCATGCTTTCGCTTCCCGTTTTTACTTATTTAAAGGAGAATGGCAAAAAGTGATCGATCATGCTACGCTAACGGTACCTGGTAATGACTTTGCGAGTAACCTGCGTCTGATTACCACTGCCTTGAAAGACATGACAGGAGAGGAATTTAATGCTGCGTTTAATTCCAGTGCGCAAAAATACAACCTGTTGTTGTCAAATACCTATTCTACCTATCATTATCAGTGGGGACCCAGACATGGATATGGCGCCAAACTGGTTAAAATGTTTACGACCCCTAATGTAACGGGTAAAATTTTAGGCAACAGGGTGGTGTCTTATGGGGTGCCTCAATACACTACCTATAAGCATAAAGGGTATTTCTTCAATACCGGACCCGGGATAGGTTTTCCTTATCTCACCACAGCCTCATTAACCGTGGATGAAACCCTGATGAACAGGGCCGAAGCTTACGCGGAATTGGGACAAAACGATCTGGCACTGAAAGATATCAATGACTTTTATAGCGTCAGAACGGATAACTATAACCCGATTAATGATGCGGTAACACTGGAGAAAATTAATAGCTTTTATGGGATTTCAGATCCTAAACAAGGGCTGATCAGAACCGTATTGGATGCCAAAAAGGCGGAATTTTTACAGGAAGGAATGAGGTGGTTTGATATCATTCGCCGGAAACTTACAGTAGTGCATAATAACTTCGATGCCACTGGTCTGGAAACCTTTTCTGAGCTTAAACATGGTGATAAACGAAGAATTTTTCAATTACCGAAAGAGGTTAAATTGTCTGGTATAGAATTAAACCCGAGATAGATTTAATATTATGAAAAATATATATAGATTTTTAATTTTTGCAGCGCTGGTTACTGCGATAACGTCCTGCCGGAAAGCGGAAAAACTTGATGTTGATTACAGTAGTTTTAACGCAGATCATCCGGAAACCAATACTGCGCTCGACCAATGGTTGAGAAAGAACTTTTTAGATGCCTATAACATCGATGTAGTGTACCGGTATAACAGGTATTATCACGGAAATACAGCTAATGTTACGCCAAATAACCTGGAGGATATTCAACCGACAATGGAAGCGGTGCTGGAAGGCTTCATCGCCCCATACAGAAAAATTGCAGGGGAAACATTTTCTAAAAAATACATTCCTAAAGAATTCGTCTTGTTTGGTTCCTACTCTTATGCTGATTCCAATGATCCCGGAGTAGCGGGGACTGCTGCTGCCGGCCGGAGAATCACATTATATGGGTTAAATGATTATGCTCCGCTTCCCGGAGGTGCCTTTTACTTCTGGGACAGACAAAGGATTATGCATCATGAGTTTGGACATATTCTGAACCAGATTATTCCTATTCCTACAGATTTTGAAAGCATTTCCAAAGGTTATTATAAACAGCCTTATAAGGATACCCCGATTGATTCTGCCCATAAAAATGGTTTTGTAACCAGTTATGCGAGTGGGGTATATACCGAGGATTATGCAGAATCAATCAGCTGGTTATTGATCAATGGGCAGGCATGGTATGACAACTGGGCCAATACAGCATCAGCAGCAGGAAAAAGAAGATTGATCCTGAAAGAGCAAAATGTGATCAATTATTTCAGTAGCCTGGGTATCAATTTCAAAGAATTACAGAAGGAGATGCAAATGTATATGAGGAATAAGCTGAATTTAAACGAATCCAAATTTCCTTTTTGGCTGAATGAAAAAATATATTCCTCAATGACGCTAAATCCGGAGTCTGCATCTTCGATCAAGTATGGCAACTCTGCTGCTTTTTTACAGGTTTACAACGCGGTAAAAACAGGGATCAGTGGTATGAATGGTTATGGCTTTAAGCTGAATTTTATAAAAATCAATTTTAGCTCGGCAACAAAGATGAACGTGGAGGTTAATTTTAGTCAGGGAACAAATACTTTTCTGGCGAATTATGCTTACGATATGGCAGTTAATCAGGCCACAGGGGAAGTTAAATTTACAACTGGTACACCTGAAGGAACTGGTCACCCATGGGTAGGTAATGCGAGTTTACTCAAACCTGCTGTACAGCCCTTGCTGGATTACCTGAGTAACCAGGTGTTTATTGCAGATTGGATACCAGTAACTGTTGATGCCGATAATTACATGAAATATGCTGGTTTTTCTGTTAAGGGTAGTCCGGCAAACTATTTCTATGGACCATTAGCTTTAAATTAACTGAAGACAAAATGAAAAGAATATTAGTTTTTATTGCACTCTTGTCTGTACTGATAAGTTGCAAAAAATCATCATACGTAGCTAAATTTGATAAGTTGCCGCAGGAGAGGGCAGGAGAGCAGATTGCAATGGTGTTAGATGTGTTAACATCTAACAAAAACGGCTGGATCGCGTCTTTACCAACAGGTGTGGGCGGAGGTTATGGTTTCTACGTGAATTTTGATAATGATCAGAATGTGGTGATGTACGGTGATATGACCGATCAAAGCGCTGCAGAAGTTAAAAAGTCTTATTTCCGGGTTAAACAAGACATGGGAACGGACTTGGTTTTTGATACCTATACCTATATTTCTATGCTAAACGATCCTGATGACAGTGTATTGGGAGGAGCAGGTAAAGTAGGTTTTAGCAGCGACGTAGAATTTATTTACGATCGATCTACAGCAGATAGCATCATTTTTATCGGAAAAAAATATCGTCAGCCATTTAAACTGGTAAAAGCTACTGCAGCCCAAAAGGCGGTCTATGAAGCTGGTGGTTATAAAACGGCTATCGACAAATTTAAAAGCTTTTTCAGTGTAAATCAGAATCCATACATCGAGCTGGGGTCTGGCGCTACAGCTCAAAAGGTCAGTGTCACGCCTAATATGACGAATAACCTCGACATCGGTAAACGAATTGACATGACGGGGGCTTCTGCGGATGGAAAGATTACATCCAACACGGAGAAATTTAGTTTTACCCTGGATGGTATCTCTATTCTCAATAACGGGCTGGTTTTTCAAGGGATAACGTTTGTTAAACTTAGATGGAAGGATGCGACCTCTTTAGTGGCAGTTGATGCTTCAGGAAAGGAATATGCAGTTAAAAATTCTATCGCTCCTTTAATTCCTCTTAATCAATTATGGGGTAGCAAGTATATCGGAATGCTTTCTGAATTTAAGACCATATATCCGGGTACTTCAGCCACTGGAACCGATATATTAAACTATTTCCATAATAACCTGGCACCTAGTCCGATTAATCCTTACAACTTTAATTATGGCCGAATCAACTTCGTTTGGAGTGTAGTAAATAAAAGGTTAACGATTAATGCGCATACCAGTCAAAGCGCAGGAGTGAACACCTGGGTGACTGCCTCGACCTACAATTATACCGTAGACAATCAAGGGGTGTATAAATTTACGCTTTTGTCTGCGCCTTCAGAAGGTTATGCAGGTAAAATGATTGCAAAGCTACACGACTTTATGCTAGCCAATCGTGTCACTTTTGACTATTATATTGATGGTGCAGTGGTGTACGGTAAAATGGCAAGCGTTGACGATCCTTCTATTGTAATGACATTTGTGTTGCAATAGAACTTAATTCATCCCAATCCCTAAATGCCTGGATAATTCAATTTGTTAATCAAATGATTATTCAGGCATTTTTTCTTTAGCAAAAATAAAAATGATCTGGTTAATACCTCCCATTCTTCTTTGCCCAATAGTCCAGGTATCTGGAAAAGGAGCTATAGTGATCCCGGATAAAGATTAGTTTATTTTCCTCAGTATCATCGTAATCTCCGCCCATTTCAAAATGGTAGGAGTTGATAATCCATTGTTCGGCCCCCCTTTCTTCTGAATGGATAACTTTCTCATGTATTTCACGAAATGCAATTGCTTTTATGGCTTCCAGAGCATTAATGTGCTCAGAATCGGAGCCGTCTTCATTTCCGGGGTTTTTCATATTCACACATTTGATTTCGCTAATATGGTGATAATATGGAAAATCATATGGTACAGAAGTGAAAATCAATAACCCGAATAATCCGCTTGAATCCAGTATAAACACCGGGCTGAATAAAATGAACGATTTTTTTAATCAATGAATTATTTGAACGGATAAAACAATTTTTCGCTGGAAATTCTTTTGCAAATTGGATTGGAATTAAAAATAGTTTATATGTTCGATTTAACGCTCTCTCAGGCACTCGACGTAAAATTTAAAGAAAGAGTAATCCATACCTTTCAATTTTTTGTCGAAAAAGCATCACCACCCAATTTCATATGGCTTGGTGGAAATCCATTTTTTATTACAAGCAATCGCTATTGGTATAGACCGATCCCTTAAGTAAAAGCCGCCACTGTTTCCAGCTATCATTAATTGATACCTATTTGAGTAGGCCTGGATAGGTTATGAAATAACATAATGAAATTTAACATGTTCGCGTCAGATAAAAGCACTTCAGAAAACACAAAAATCTCCCTGAAAGAAATTTCCTTCCCTAAAGGAGGAGGAGCAGCCCATGGCCTGGGCGATTCTTTTAAAGCCAATTTGTTCTCAGGAGCGGGAACGTACAGCATTCCTATGCCGCTTACCGAAGCCAGAGGTTTTGAACCACAGTTGAGCGTTGATTACAGTTCCGGTGCCGGCAACGGAATTTTTGGCCTCGGCTTTTCTTTGTCCCTATCAAAAATCTCCGTCAAGTCTAATAAGAGGATCCCTAAATATGACGGAACAGATCAGCATGAACTGGACGGAGCCATACTGGTGGTACAAAACAATACGTTGGCCATACCTAATCCACGCAAGGATAAATATAAGGAGCAGGATTGCCTGGTGACGATTTATATCACACAGATGGAAGGTTCTTTTTCACAAATTGAACACTGGCAGAACAGAGATACGGGATTGTCCTTCTGGAAAGTGATCTCCGCAGGCAATACCACCAGCTATTATGGTTTGACTACGCGGATAGCGAACCCGGATAACAAAAGCCAGATATTTGAATGGCTGATTGACAGTGCACTGGACAATAAGGGAAACCAGATCATTTACAATTATGTAGCAGAAAATGCAATCAATGTTCCTGATAACATATGTGAAGTCAATCGGAGCAATACGGCTAATCGTTATATCGATACCATACAATACGGTAACTATACCGATGCCGGTGGGGAGCTGAATTTCGCATTTGAAGTATGCTTTAACTATGGACAGCCTTCGATGCAGGCTCCTCAGCAAAGCTGGGTCTGCAGGCCTGATCCTTTTTCATTTTATAATAGCGGCTTTGAGATCAGAACCTATCGCTTATGTCAGTACATACAGATTGTTCATCATTTTCCTGATGAGCTGGGAGCACCATTGGTAGTCAAGGAAATTGCTTTTACCTATGAAAATATCCAACAATATACTCCTGTACAATTCCAGGGGATGTCTATGCTTACTGAGGTCAGCCTTAAAGGATTTAGAAAAGAACTGACTGAACCGCAATTATTGCCTCCTTTAAAATTTGGTTATTCTGGTTTTCGGCCGCCAATTACACCTGAATTTAGAATGCTCAGGATGGGGGAGGATACCATTCCAGGGTATTTTAAACCGACCCGTTTTTTACCGGTAGACCTGAATGGGGAAGGCTTGCCTGGTTTCCTGCTCAGCAATAATTTAATGAGCCTGTATATCGAGCCGCTTGGTAATGGTAAGTATGCATTGCCCCAACCCAATGCCAGTTTTCCTGTTTATCGGAATATACAGGAAAACGAATCCATTCTTACAGATCTCGATGGGAATGGACAGTTGGAACTGGTCGTCAATGTACCCGGAAATTCGGGGTTTTACCAACGAGCCCTGGAAGGTGGATGGAATAATTTTGTGCCCTTTGAGCAACATCCCAATGTGATCGCTGATCCGAAAATGGAGCTGGTGGACTTGTCTGCCAATGGTAAAAGTGATCTGCTGCTGGTAGAAACAAATAATCTCCAATATTATCCTTCGGACGGAAAAAAAGGATACAGCGCTGCACTAAATATCCCTGCTGAGGATGATTTTCCACTGATCAAGCCTCAATACGAACAGGAGCTGGTGACATTTTCCAGTCTGTTTGGCGACGGACTTTCGCATCGTGTGAAAATCAGCAGCGGCTCCGTAGAATGCTGGCCATGCCTCGGCTACGGGAAGTTTGGTGAAAAAGTGACCTTAGCCAATGCACCTGTATTCGACGGGAACTTTGATGTCAACCGACTTTTTTTAACGGATGTAGATGGCTCGGGTACTACTGATCTGGCTTATGTCTATCCTGACCGTGTGGAGCTGTTCCTGAACGAATCAGGGAATTCATTTTCAGATGCGGTGGTGATTAAGCTGCCTGAACTTTTTGACACCATAGATCAGATCAGCTTTGCCGATATCCTGGGAAATGGTACGGCCTGCCTGGTTTTTACGAAAATAGCAATCGCCCCAAGGCATTATTACTATAATTTTTCAGGTGAGTTTAAAATGCCAGACGGAAGCTTAAAGGAATCGCTAAAGCCTTATTTGCTAAATGAAATAGACAACAATATGGGCTCAGTAAGCTATATCAATTACTGCAGCTCCACTCAATTTTTTCTGGACGATAAACTAAGGGGAACTCCCTGGATAACCAAATTGCCTTTTCCAGTGCAGGTAGTAGAGGAAGTCATCCTTTATGAGCAGCTCAGCTCCTCAAAATATGTCTCTAAATACAAGTATCACGATGGATATTACAATCCGGATCAGAAGCAATTCCTGGGATTTGGTTTTGTGGAATCATGGGATACGGAAAGCTATGAAGAGTTTCAGGCAGGGTATTCAAATCCTGACTATCCAGCAACGGAGTTAAATCAGGAATTATTTGTCCCTCCGGTTTATACCAAATCCTGGTACCTGAATGGCGCCCCGATGCTGGAGTACGAGATGTTAATGGCAAAGTATAAAAAGGATTATTTTAACAAGGATACGGCTGCCTATAACTTTCCCAACAGTCATTTCTCGGCAGATATCTATACCAGTAATGAAAAAACCTTCCTGCAGGCCTATAAGGCACTTTCGTCTAGTATTTTGCGTACAGAGGTATATGCGCTGGATGGAACTCCTGAATCGGCTAATCCCTATACGGTTGAAGAATCGAACTACAGTTTACTACTGATCCAGTCGGCAGCAGAACAATCGCTTGCTGTATTTATGCTAAGCCCCCGCGAAAGCATTACTTATCATTATGAGCGTAATTATATGGATCCAAGGGTGGAACAGTATTTCGTGCTGGAAACGGATCCACTTTGCGGTCAGCCGCTGCGTTCCTGCATTGTCTATTTGCCAAGACGTGGCCAGCTCAATCAAACCTATCCGGAACAATATCTGGTAAAAAGCATCATTTCGACTGAACGGTATTACAATAGCCCGGATACCGATTTTACTATGCGTCTCCGGGGGATAAAATATGAAGAACAGGGCTTTAACCTGTTCGGCATTCAAAACCCCGTTTCCGGTTATTTTTCATTTGAGGATATCTTTATCAGCGTTCAGACGGCGCTCGGGAACATCATCCCTTATCTGACTAAGCCTTCTTCCGGATTGCAGGCAGGGCAGCTGAACAAGAGCAGCTTTTATTACTGCGATCCCGGAACCGGGGTTCTGCCTTTTGGTCAGGTATCGCCACAGGTGCTGTTACATCATATTGCTACAGCTGAATTTACCAATGACAACATCAGCAGCATGTTCGGACAGCGGCTTACCAAAGAGGCTATCGGACAATTGGGTGGATATGTATATGACTCTCAAAGTGCGTACTGGGAGAATCAGGGATTGATCCAGTCTTATCGTGATGCAACCGGATTTTACCTGCCATCCGGTACTGATTCCGTACTCAACACCAAAAGTACAGTTGCTTATGATGCCTATGATCTGGCAGTGATCAGCACCACTTCTTATATATCACCCACCGTGACCAATGTGGTAGAGGTCAGCATTGATTATCAGGCGATGGCAATAAAACAAATGGTAGACATAAACGGAAATGTGAGTCAGGCATTGTTTGACGCATTGGGCCAGGTGATCGTAACTGCACTGTTTGGAACAGAAAATGGCCAGCGGGCAGGGGATATACTTTTGTATCCATATGGAAGCCTGCAGGCAGAATATATTTTAAGAACCACAGCTCCTAATGGGCAGCCTATAGACTTCGATTCCGTAATCAAAGATGAGCAGAACATGGAATATTATCTGCAAGGCGCTGGCAGTTATTTTTATTACGACATCAATGCTTATGCGATTCGGAAACAACCCATAAACTCCATTCATCTTCAGCGCCGGAATTATGCAATTGGCCCGGCAGGGACAAATGATTTTTCTTGTCTGGCAGTCGTTACATATAACGATGGCCTGGGCCGTAATCTGGCCATTAAAACAAAGGTGGAACCAGAAGATACGATCTCCAGATGGTTGGTTTCGGGACGTAGCGTATACAACAATAAAGGAAAGGTCTGCGAAAGCTATTTACCGTATTTCAGCAGTACCCCATTATACCAGACACAAAAAGAAATCACCAGCTTATATCAGGTACCACCACCGGAAATCACGCAATATGACCCTTTACTGAGGGTAATCAGGATAGATACACCAAAAGGTTTTTTCTCAAAAGTAGAGTTTGACGCCTGGGAGCAGGTTCATTATGACGAAGATGATACCGTAAAAGACTCGGTGTATTATCAGAATTTCATGGCCAATTATCCGGTACAGCCAACAGCAGATCAAATTGAAGAGAAAAAAGCGCTGGAGATGGCCGCTGGTTTTTACAATACCCCAACCAGCTCAATAATAGATAATATCGGGAACGAGATCAGAACGATACAGGTACTGAACGATCAGCAAACCATCCGTCAGCTGATTACTTTTTATGCACTGGATATTCAGGGAAGGCGCTTAACAGAGATAGATCCCCGCCTTTATGCCAGCAATATAAATACAGGGACCAGCTATTATAATTTCAGGTACCAGTATGCCATGACTGCCGGAAACCCGATGCTGACAGATAGTGCTGATGCCGGGATAGAAAGGCATTTTAGTAATATTTTTGACAACCAGGTCTGGTCTTTGAGCCCCCGGGACTATTGTCAGGTGATCTATTATGATGGATTACAGCGACAAACAGAGCTGCTCGTTAAGAAAGTGCCGGGCACAGATCCCATCACCGGCTTTGACAACTTTAACCTGGTAGAAGTCTTCACCTATGGGGAAGACCCTGCGGCACCTACAAATGCCAACCTGCGCGGACAAATTTATATCCTCAAGGATCTGTCCGGTATCCTCACCAACGATGCTTATAGTATGCTGGGTAGTGTATTGGAAACGAACAGGCAAATGACCAGTGTTTACAAAACGGCCATTAACTGGCATGAGACCGTACCGCTGGATACGGGCAGTTGCACCAAAATTTTCAGTTATAATGCTTTGAACCTTTTGTTAACTGAAACCATTCAGGATCAGGATATAGTCTGGAATACCACCACTAATACCTATAACCAGGAAGGAATGTTGAATTCCATTGTCCTGACTACAAACAGTGTCAACACCACTATTATAGAAGATATTACCTATGATGCCAACCGGCAGCGGACACTGGTAAAATATGGAAACGGACTAAAAACTGCCTTTAGTTATGAAGCTTCCACGCTGAGGCTATTGCGTATTTTTAGCCAGACAGGCCTGTCACCTTCTCTGAAAGTGGTACAGGATATCGCCTATACCTATGATCCTGTTGGTAACATTACCTGCACCCGTGATTCTTCGATAGATGTGATCTTTAACAATAACCAGAAAGTAGATCCGGTTTCCCGCTACAATTACGATTCACTCTACTACCTCATTCAGGCCTCAGGAAGGCAACATCCTGGAATTACGGCCAATACCTATAAAAACAACACCACTGAGGGGAGCTTCATGCAATCAAAATTCAGTCAGACACCACTGAGCAATATACAGGCTATAGAAAACTACACAGAAAACTATGCCTATGATGACTCCGGAAACCTGATTAAGAAACAGCATCTCGCTGTTTCCTCCCCATGGACAGTGGAAACTCCGGTACTGGACAATTGCAACCGGCTGCAGGGACTCAGCTATGATGCCTCTGGTAACCAGCAGCAGCTGTCCATCAACAACGTGGTATCCCTCGTTTACAATTGCTGTGAAAATTTAGTTTCTGCGGCAGTGATCGAACGGCCGGCTGAAGCAAATGATGCGGATTATTATGTATATGACTTTCTGGAACAGCGAACGCGGAAAGTAAACGAATTGTACATCAATGCCGGTTCTTGCAATTATAAGGATACATTTTACTTCGGTAATTATGAAAGCCTCCACAGCGGAATTCAAAATGCGGATGGCACAAGAACCGTAACCATGAACAGACAATGCCTCCGCATTATGGACGATTCCAGATGTGTAGCCATCGTTTATCATTGGATTGCCGGAGGCCCCGCCGGCAATGAAATCCAGCCGGCACCAGATCAGCTGAGGTATCAGCTCGATAATAACCTCGGCTCTGTCGGCTTAGAGCTGGATGAACAGGGACTACTGATCAGTTATGAAGAGTTTTTTCCCTATGGAGGAACTTCATTTATCGCCGGACCTAACCAGGTTGATGTAGCTCTTAAAGTATACCGGTATTCTGGTAAGGAATGCGACAACAGTACGGGCCTTTACTATTATGGCAGACGCTATTATGTCTCCTGGCTCGGCAGGTGGCTTAATCCTGACCCTGCGGGTACGGTAGATGGGTTGAACCTGTTTGCTTTTGTAGGAGGGAATCCGGTAACAGACAGTGATGAGGATGGTTTAAAGAAAAAAGCGAAGGGGGCAGTGGCCATTGCAAATGAGAAAAGGCGTAAATATCTACACACCGTAGCCAAAGATACGGCTACATTTTCTGCTCCTCCGCCTGTTAGCAATACGCAAAGTGAACTGGTGGTGCATTCCTGGAATACGCAGAATAAAGACGGTCGGGCACTGGGATCGTATACGATGGAACGGCGTGGTCCGGATGTTTTACTGGTACAGGAGGCGGGAAGTGCCCCAAGGGGAGCGGTACCGAGTGCCCTTACTGGTGTCTCAACCGGTAGTGTAGTCGTGCAGAAAAAACAACGAGGTACGACCACAACAAAGAGTCAGACGGTGCACTATGCCCACGTGGAAACCGGAAGTAAAAACCTGATGATCTTATCCCTCTACAAGATTAAGGATGCACATCTGGTCCGGGCGGATGATGACGATAAAAGCTGGCGCTTCAGGCCCGCATTGGCTGCACAGGTGGAGGGCTTGAACCTGCTTAATATTCACCTGGTCTCAGGTGTACCTAAGCTGGCCGCAAAACACCTGGAAAGTGTGATGGACAGATCGGCCTCAACCTCTTCTACACTGCTTGCCGGGGATGCCAATCAGGATGCGGATACGTTTACCTCTTCTGCCAAAAAAAGGAAAAGGACCGAAATGGAAGTCTTTGCTGCTGATGCGCCCACACATAATGGGGGTGGGGCCCTTGATCATGGCGTACTCTTCCACACAGCAAAAAAGAAAAAGTTTACTGAAGGAGATTCAGATATATCCTTTGCCAAGGGGAGCGACCATAAAATACGCAAATACTATGTCGGCAGAAGGAAAAACGGAACCTGGGGTTGTAACAAATAATCATAAACAGATAAAACGGGAATTAAACCATAAAGCCATGGACAAAAATAAATTAACGCTTCAACATCCTGAATTCAAATCTTTTTACAAGATGAATCCGGATTTCGATATCCTGAAATTTAATTTTTTAGATACAGAATCTGCCGCATTACTGAATACTAAAGGCCTGTTAAAAGGAACGGGCTTAAAGAAACTGATGGCTTACCAGCGGGTATTACGTCTTTACCCGGATGTAAACGTAGCCAATGAGCTGATTTCAGACCAGCTGGATTCCAGCATCAAAATCACCAACATTGGCCAGACTACTTTTGTAAAGACCTATGGTACCCGGTTCGGCGATGATGGAGCCCAGATTGCCAGTCAACTGTACGGATCGGCATTGCATTGCAAAAGCCGGGTCATGCACCTGGTTGCCTCTGTCAAAAGTATAGCAGCTTCTCCAAATTTCAGTACAATGCTGTTCAATCCTGTTGATGATAGTTTAGGTAGAACTTTTCAGGATATGGCCAGCTATCAGGACTATTTCGGAAGTCTGGATTACTGTGAATGTGAAGAGTGTAATTCTATTTTTGGTGCCGCAGCTTATCTGGTAGACCTGCTTAGCATTATAGAGAAGGGGATCACCAGGGCCAATCCTGATATTGCCGATGGTCTCCGCTTATTTGACAGAAGGCCGGATCTGGAAAAAATTGAACTGACCTGTGAAAATACCAATACCCTGATTCCTTATCTGCAGATTGTCAACAACCTCCTGGCCAATACGCTGAAAGATGCATTAACACAAAGCAACAGCTTAATAGGAGGAGATGTTTACCTGACATTGGCCAACAGTTATTTTCCTTTTAACCTGCCTTTTAACTTGCCACTGCAACAGATGGAAGCGGTATTGGGCAATCAAAACCTAGCCCTATCGGATGTTTCTGCGGTGTTATCAAAAGATAATATCCTGACTGTTGATCAGGCAGGGAAAATTCTGATGCTTTCTGTGGAGACGCTGAATAACCTCAAAAAGCCTAATCCTGCAAATCTGGCAGCGGTAGAAAGTGCCAACTATGGACTAACCCTTACTGCCAATGATTTAAAAGGCCTGGACCGTGTTGATGTTTACCTGAAACAAAGTAGTTTGTTGCTTGCCGGTTTAAAGGACGCGCTGACACAGAATTTAAGTGCAAAAGAGATTTTTGATGTGACGGGGAATTATACGCCTTCTATGTTTGGTCCGACGTTGATATTAGATCAGCAGGGGAGTGATGTTACTGGAACTTATGCCACAGACGGACACATCAGGGGAACGATGGATGGCCAGGTGATGAGGGGACAATGGACCAGCGCCACCCAGTTTGTAGACTTTACCAAGGGAGATATTGAATTTACTTTCAGTGATGACGGAACGTCCTTTACGGGGAAATGGAGTAAAGGTCTGGGCATGCCATGGGAACTTACTGCCTGGAATGGTACCTTGAACGGAACATCTACTCAGGGGATCATTCCTCATAGCCTATATATTAATGCCCCCCTTGCCGAAAAAAAATACCTGAAAATTGTCTCCAATGTAACCGGAGATACCATCGCATTGCAAAACCTGGATACACTGGATCATATGAACCGGTTTATCCGCCTGTCTGCACTTACGGGATGGACTTATGTGGATACCAATTGGGTATTAACGACATTACTAGGTGCGAACGACATTAGTGATGGCACATTTATCGAGCTGGCAAAAGTCAAAGAATGTATGGAACAGTTTGGGCCGGACCTGGGCTTGTTAACCTGCATGTGGTTTGATATCAGAACGATAGGAATGGGCAAGGGGCCGCTGTCAGAAGCACCTTTTGACCAGTTGTTTAATTCGCCCGCGATTTTGCAGCAAACAGGTAAATTCTACCGCCCGCTGATTGCAACTGCGACAACCAGTTTTGTAAATCCACTCTATACCGATCATCCGGTTCTTTTTGTAGTGGATCAGGAATTGTACGATAAATCAAACCCTACAGACCCCACAAAGCTGTTGGTTGCCCAGGGACAGGTGATTATCCGTGGAATTCCAACCTCACAGGATAACATCAGGGCCATCGCACTGGCAATCTTTGGTCAGGTAGCCACGATTCAGCTGACGGTTTCCAACTTGTCTGCATTATACCGGCATATCGTGCTGGCGAAACAGTTAAACACCACGATAGACCGCTACGTGTTACTCTTGAAATTATTGGGGTATACCTTGTCGGGGCAGCCTGCACAGATTCAGCCTGTTTTAGACAGAGATGCGGTCCTGCGCATATTAAATACGGCTAACAGCATCAAATATACAGGCTTTACCGTATACGATATAGATTACCTGGTGAATCAGAAAAATGGCCTGCTGATCAGTCCATATGTGAACAACGGATACCGGATTTCGGCAGTTCCTGAATTCTTAAAAACCCTGCGGGTACTATTAACTGCCAGTGCTTGTCTGCCGGATAGTTTTGCTGCAAACACCATAACCGCAGAAGATTCTGCACAGCTTTTCCAAAGCCTCGTTTCCCTTGGTTATATCGATATTTATGGATTGGTAGTTAAGGACTCTTCCGGTCTTACCGACGCCAACTGGGCATCTATTTATATAGGTACCCTGATTCAAAAAGATGATTTTATCGGCCCTCTCCTGACAACGGAAGAGTCAGAGCAGGTTTATGCCGCTTTACAAACCCAGAAGATCATTAGTGATAAAGGCCGAATCCTGACCGATCCCTCAAAAACGGATTGGACAAAGATTCTGATCGGCAATCCATTGGTACCCATTGATGCCGCTCAGCAGGCTGCGGTATTGGCCATCATGCTCAGCATGCAATCACTCACCGATTCGGATCAGCAGGCATTTGTAGTTTCTCAGCTCAGCACGCTTCAGAGCCACCAGTCTGATGTGTTTTCCAATCAGATCGGAGCATTTTTCAGTGTAAAAGACAGCACGGCCAGCCTGGCGATTGATGCGGTTAAGGGAGCTGACCTTGCTTATCTGGAGCCTTTTATTGCTTCGCCTGATGCGGTCTCCACAGAAAAGGCAGAAACCTTCCTTCTTAATGTATCCAAAATATTGATGCTGCAAAGGATTCCCGGACTTACTGATGAACAGCTATCCAGCGTTTGTTTTAGTCCGGCAGCTTACGGCCTTGTGGGAAACAATACGTATACCTATACTGCGGTATTGACGGTCGCTAACCTTAAACCAGTAGTGCAGTCTCTGGGCGATACAGACAATAAGCTAATCGAATATTTTGGCCAGGTATGGGCCGCTATACCACCGCCGGTAGCGGTACTACAGGATGAACTCTGTGCGTTAACCGGTTGGAATAAACAGCAATACCTTAATGTAGTCAAAATTGTATTGAACAACCCTGATGGTTGTAAAACACTTGGAGAGGTGATCGCTGTAAAAGCAGTGTTTGACCTGGCGAATACCCTGGGTATCGATACTTATTTCCTGCAGACGGTAAATCAGACGAGCTCATTACCTGCAACCATAACAAACTGGCCGGTTTACAACGATGTGGCCTCAAAATTACTGTTAACGCTTCAGGCTACGACCAGCTCAGAGGCCATACAGGACCAATACAGAGCGATTAACGCAGAGATCGAAGGAGAAAAAAGAGATGCCATGTTGCATTTCAGCATTTCGGTGCTTGGCAAAATATGGGAGGACATCAAGACCCCGAATAACCTGTATGAATTTCTGTTGATCGATCCGGAAACTGGTGGTTGTTCTGATATTTCTTTAATAGAAGAGGCAATAAATGCTGCGCAATTATACCTGCAGCGCTGTCGCTTAAATCTGGAGAAAGACATTCATATCAGTCCCCTGGATATTCCACATGTCTGGTGGGAATGGATGATGAGCTATCGGGTCTGGGAGGCGAACCGCAAAATCTTTGTATATCCTGAAAATTATATCGATCCCCGTTTGCGAAAATCTAAGACTTCACTTTTCGATGATCTGGAGAATACGCTGATGCAGGGAGAGGTGACCACTGGTCTGGTGGAAACAGCCTATGTGAAATACCTGGACGATTTCTCCGTTTTTGCCAAATTACGTTACGTCGATGCCTACCAGACAATTGTAGTAGATAAAGAAAGAGGTCCCATTGACACCTTGTTTCTGTTTGCCCGTACTCAGGAACAACCCTATCACTTTTTCTACATTACCAGAGAAACAGTAGGTAACTGTAGCGGAGGCGCTCAATATCAATGGACGGAATGGAAAAATATCAATATCAAGATCGATGCCCGGCATGTAACCCCGGTTTATGCCTTCAACAAATTATTTGTGTTTTGGGTAGAGCTGACCAACATTAAAGACAGTGCTGGTTTAACCGGTGAAACAGGAGACAAAACATCCATTACCACCCATTCCAATATCATTACAAAGGCATCCATTAAGTATTCTTACTATAACTTCAATGAGCAATGGGTTCAGCCACAGACACTCGTTGCCGATAAAGTGGTGAATGTGCTTTCAGTGGACACGGGTATTTATGGTTCCTTTGCCAAAGAATTCAAGAATAAAGATGCGGCTTGCTGGACCAGGGTTTCTGTAATCAATACGCAGGCCGATAATTATATCGGGAATACTAAAGCACCCGATGAAAAACTGATCGTTTATTTTGGTCCCCTGGGTACTTATGGTAACCTGGATAAAATACCAGTAATACCAAATTTGGTGAATGATTCGACCGCAGTATATGCCTTTAAGGATATGCTCAAGAACGATTACTTCAACCTGCAGCAGATGGATTATTTTAACCTGAAAGGTTATATTCCATTATGCGGTCATTATGTGGTGGATGAGGTATTGACCAATCAGATTATCCTCAACCAAAATGAATATCTGGTATTGGCCAGCAATACACTCTCTACCTTTATGCCGCCGACCTTCACGGCATCCATCAGCGATACCTGCCTTGTGGCGCAAACGAATTATTCGAGTATCGTGGCCAACAACTGTAACGGTATTGATAACGGATATACGGAATTGCTAACGGGCCCTCAGGTGGTCACGGATTCCAGTTTCGTGATTGTACCCTATATTGATTTCGTTCAGTCCCAATATATCCGGTCGCAGATCCTTAAGAATATGCCTGGGATCATCGATGGAAATAACCAGATTACCAAGGCTGCGCTGAGTTTAAGTGTGTCCAGTATTTCATCGGAATTGGTGATCTCTGAAGACCATGCTGTACTGGTACAAAACCAGTTTTATAACCTTTACTACGGGTCGTTGGTCTTGTTTTCAAACCTCTCTTACAATGCGGAAGTGGTGCCGGTGAAAAATCAGCCGAATACTTTTATCCTCGATAATAATGATGAAGCTTTTTTAGTAACGGCCATCAACAATGTGGTCGAAACAGAATTGACGGTACTGAACGGAGATTCCTTTGTATCGGCAACCATCAATAAGAGTCAGTCGGAAAATTATTTTGTGATCTTATCCACCGATCCGAATAATTACATTTTTCCAAATGGAACCGTGAATAATGCGCTGCTAAAGAATGCAACTGCTTTTTCCATTTCTAAATTACTGGCTGTACCACTTGCCGATGGAACAGCAATCTATGATACACTTACCGTGGCAGGACAGGCCACGCAAAAAGTGGTGGTAAAAGACTATGATAAAATTGATCAGCAGATCAGGATTACTGCCACATTAACGCCTGATTGTTTTGTATCACTCAGCGTGACTGAAGATCAGTCGGAGACCTATTTCAATATCCTGAGTACCCCTCCAAACGCTTATATTCTGGCAGATGGTTCGGTAAATTTTACCCTGGTTAAGGGGGTTACGACCTTCGCTATTGGGCATTTGATTGGCCTGACACCGACAGACCCCACAGTAATCAATATTGTGGCGGTCTTAAAATCTGCCGCAAGTATCATCACTCAGGATTCTTTTGTCACACTGGCTGTCGATCCCGGTACCAATCAGCCTTACATCACCCCGGCTCAATCTGCAATTTACTTTGGCATTCTTTCCACAGCACCTAATAATTATATCCTGACCAACGGCCTGGTTAATCAGAAATTAATGGAAAACGTAACTGTATTTTCCATTGGAGCATTGCTTTCCTTGAAGCCATATAGTTTTGAAGTGGCGAGCGTGATCAGTGTCCTGAGTTCTTATCTGCCTGTTGCACTGGGGTATGCCTATCCCAATGAACCGGATTCTGCTCCGGGTAAGTTGATTCAATATGATCAGGATAACATTTATTCTCTTCAGTTTAAGGTAGAACGACTCTCTACCGGCGCAATTAATTCCATCAGTCAGGCGATGACTTTTGGAGGTATTGATGCTGCACTTGCACTGGATATTCAGCAACCGCCGGTAACGATTAAGAAACCATTCAGTAACCTGGAACCCAATACCAGTTTACTTGCTGCTCCTTTAACCGGCCCTGTAGTGATTCAGCCTTCCATTATTGCGAATCAGGAAGTAGATTTTACCGGACCTTATGGGATGTATTACTGGGAGTTGTTTTTCCATACGCCTTTCCTGGTCGCAGCAATGCTGAACAGCAACCAGCGGTTCGAAGATGCGGAAAGCTGGCTGCAATACATCTTCAATCCAACGATGCAGAACAAATACCTGACTGTAGATGTTTTTGTAGCCAAACGGCCGCGGGATATTAGTGCATCTGTAATGGAAGGCTTTTATCCGATTCTGCAAACTCCGCCCAATCAATATATTGATGATAAAGGAAGGGTGACTTCATTAGTGCTCAATACCTCTCCATATGCCTTAAGTCTGTTGCTGGCCTTACCTCTGGACCAGGGAACTGAAGTGCTAAATCTCTTGAATAATTATTACGTCAACAAGCCGGAAGTGAGGGCCTGGCAGTTTAATCCTTTCCGGAATTATACGCTGCAAACCTTGTTGCAAAACCTGAGCAGTTGTGCACAGATTGCGGTATACAATGATGATCCTTTTGATCCGGATGCGATTGCCCGTTTGCGAATCGGTGCATACGAGAAAACGATCATGATGAAATATATTGATAACCTGCTGGATTGGGGCGACTTTGAGTTTGCACAATACTCCTGGGAATCAATAACCATGGCAAGAATGTATTACGGTTATGCTTCTGACCTTCTGGGGCCAAGGCCAGTGGATGTCGGGATTTGTGAGGTCCCCTTTCCGGTAACCTTTCAGGACATTGCGGCTAAATATAAAGATGGGGATATTCCTCAGTTTTTGATAGACATGGAACATCTTTCTGCTACCGGGCCGATCCAACCCGTTGCAGGTGACCCGGCTAAGCCATTTAACGACCTGGGCTTTTATTTCGGTGTTCCGGACAATGAGGATCTTTCTGCCTATTGGGATCGTATTGAAGACCGCCTTTATAAAATCCGTCATTGCCTTAACATAGATGGGGTAGCCAAACCTTTGCCTTTGTTTCAGCCACCACTTAACCCAATGGACCTGGTGCGGGCATCTGCTCAGGGGGGCAATGTGTTGGGAGTAGCCAGTCAGCAGCAGCAAAATATCTCTTACTACCGCTTTACTTATTTGATTGACCGAGCTAGGGCTTATACAGAACTGGTGAGTGAATTTGGCTCGGGCCTTTTAAGTGCATTGGAGAAATCAGATGCCGAAGCTTTGTCGGTGCTGAGCCTGAACCAGTCGAAAACCATTCTGAACATGACGATGGTGATTAAGAATCAGCAACTGGAAGGCTTACAGAACCAGTTGTCCGGAATGGAGGAAAGCCTTCAAAGTGCACAAAACAGGAATCTTTTTTATACCACAATGATCGATGCCGGATTTAATGCTGCGGAAAATTCTGCACTGGCCTTTATGCAATCCAGCATCGAAGTGCAGGAGGTAATGGCTGGTATTCAGGGGGTTTCTATTGCGGGTTATCTTGCTCCTTGTATTTTCGGCTTTTCTGATGGGGGAATGAAGTTTGGTGATGCCATCAATATGGGCGCACAAATGCTGCAGACCACTTCTCAGATCCTGAGTCAGCAGGGGAGTTCGGCAGAAACCATCGGACAGTTCCAGAGAAGGGCAGAAGACTGGCAGTTACAACAGCAGACCGCCCAGTTCGATATCAATCAGATTCAGGATCAGATACTAAGCCTGCAGACCAATATTACTTCCAGCCAGCAGGAAATTGAGATCCAAAAGAAAAGTATTGAACAAAACCAGGACCTCATCAGCTTCTACCAGAATAAGTTTACCAATCAGGAGCTTTATCAGTGGATGATCAGTCGCTTATCGGCAGTATATTTCCAGGCCTATAAGCTGGCATTAGATACTGCGCTGACCGCCCAGATGTCTTATCAGTATGAGCTTGATCGTAATGACGCCTATATTACTTTTGGTTACTGGGATTCCCTACATAAAGGCCTGCTCGCGGCTGATGGATTAAAACTATCCATTGCCCAGCTGGACAATGCGTATACGGAGAATAACAAACGGCGGATGGAGATTGAAAAAACCATCTCACTGAAATCACTGAATCCGGAAGCCTTTTATGCGTTTTTATCAGGAAGTAACCGGGGAACACTGATGTTCTCGCTTACGGAAGAACTGTACGACCGGGATTTTCCAAGCCATTATTGTCGCCGGATTAAATCTGTTTCCGTATCTATTCCTGCTGTAATTGGTCCATATCAGAACATTCATGCTACCCTCACCCAAAACACTAACCTGGTAGTGTTGATTCCTGATAAGGAAGTGGTTAATTATGTAATTTATCAGACTGCGCCTCAGAAATCAGGTAATGCACCTGCAACTCCGGCAGCTAATGCTTTACGCCAGAACTGGGCTTCCAGTCAGCAAATAGCCCTTTCAAAAGGAGTCGATGATTCAGGGGTCTTTGCTTTGAATTTTGACGATCCGCGTTACCTGCCTTTTGAAGCCACAGGTGCGGTGTCCAGCTGGACGTTGTCCATGCCGCCAGCAACAAACCAGATTGACTTTGCCAGTATTTCTGATGTGATTTTATCGGTAAAATATACAGCGAAGGATGGCGGAAGCTCCTTTGGACAGGACGTAACGGGTCTGTATTCGGGCAGTGATAAGCAATATCAGAACATCCGGATTACCAGCTTCAACCTCGCCCAGGCATTTGCAAACAATTGGTATCAGCTGTTCCAGACTCCTCCGGATATCAATAAACAACAAAAACTGACTTTCCCTATTGCTTATAATATGGTCTTGCCGAACCTTAAAAATGTACAGCTCAACCAGATCATCATAGATCTGGGAACCGCCCCGGGCGCAGTAGTGAGCAGTAATACAAATGGTTTGTTGCTGAAGGTCGGCAATGTGACGGTACCTGTAAGTATTCAGAACAACCAGGGAACGGTAAGTGATGCTGATCTGGCTACGATTACCCAATGGCTGGGGCTGGACTGGTCCTTAATATTTGTGACCGATAAGCTACCTCAATTGTGCAGTAACAATCAGCTTGATCCTGCAAAATTAATCGAGGCCATCCTGTTTGTTGGTTATACGAGCGATATCTAACTCAGTATTCATTAGGATTTTAAAGAAAGGAGTGCCTATGAGGATTTAGAAGGATTGAAAAAATGAAAAACAACAACTTTAAATAATTATCACCCTAAAAACCAAAAATTATGTCTAATTGGCCAGAATGTGACGCTGCTCTGGCAGCAAGTCAGGCTTCAGGAGATCCCTGGGGTTATTGTACCGTAATTCATTGTGATGACACCATCAGTTATGGGCATCAGTTTTGTAACTGCACGGGGCAGTTCGAACGTTTAAAAGTTAACGGAGTCTGCCCGAATGGGATAGGCTCACTCATCCCGATTGCTGATCCGGGTTGCTATTGCTGTTGCAGTTGCTTTGCCTATGGAACACCGATTGCCGTTTCGGAAAGTGTGACGAAAGCTGTTCAGGATTTTGTGATTAACGATCCGGTTTGGGTAGCTACAGATGCAAGTCTGAAAAAATGGGTACAAAAGCCAGTTCTATTTAGTTCCGGAACAGGAGCCCATGGCAAAAACAGATTGATTAAAATTCATTTTGGAGATCAGAAAACGGGTATTACCGTAAGGCCCGAAGATTTTGTCTCCAAGTTTGTTACCCGGGCACAGGCAGACGCTTATTTTAAAATCTTATCCACCCCACCAAACAACTTTATCGGCATCGATGGTTTGGTTAACCTGATGATGGTCCGCAATGCAAATTCAGATGTGATCAGTAAACTATTGGCGGTACCGGCGGTAGTAGGGGAAAGAATCTTTCATATTCTTAATGCGGATTCCAGCTACCTGTTGGTAACAGGGATTCAGCCTTTCCTGATGAAAGATGGAACCCTGAAACAAGCTCAGAAACTAGTGCCTGGAAAAGATGTGCTGCTCCTTGAAGATGGAAGTACCACCCCTATTGTATCTCTGGAAGTAGGAATGTTTGAAAAAGGTGTTCATCATATTGCCACATCAACAGAACGGGCTACATCTTTGGATGGACATTTGTTGCTTGCAAACGGAATTGTAGTTGGAGATTATTCAACACAGATCAGTTTAACAAGTAAAAACGGTCTTTTAAATGATGCTCATGTTGATGCTCCGGTATTTGGAACTAAAGCCTACAGTGAGGCAAATACACACCTTTCAACCACCCCTTTCGGTGCTTATGCCTCAGGAAAATCGGAAGAGCATGAAGTAGATTCGTTTACCCTGTTTCATCCAGATAAATCCTCAACGATTCCTAAACATGCGATCTCTTACATCACAAAAGATCAGGCACTGGAACTGTTGTATACCGGCCCTATATACCCGGCAAGTCAGGGTGTGGCCGAACCAAGCGTCCGTTACCTGTTCAGGTTGTTTAGTGGGTTTTATCCGGATATCACCTTTTATTACGACCGGAATAATGTAACGCCAAATGCATATGCATTTGAGGAATATGACCAGAAATTTGTGGTTTTAAATCTTGGCTGGACATTAGTAGAGGGAATCTATTTTCATGGAATCGCCATGACGATTGCACATTTGGTTGCCGCGTTATATGATAAAGAAACACAGCCTAACCCGGTCGGTCTGACTGCTCAGGCAGATTATGATGTGTATCCGGTTTTCTTAAGCTTGTTCTTCTTTGCACCTGATGCGGTTAAAAACTATAACCTTGCATTTGGACAAATCAAAACCGTATTCAGTTACATTAAGAAAGAGAGAAATCCGGTTGGAAGAGTGAGTTTAGATTGTCGCATAGACACTTTGCAAAATTCCATTAAAGGGCTTCCGATCCCACAATGTGCCGGTGGACCTCCTGATGCGGCACTCGCAGTATTAGGCGTATCTGCAACCTTAGCTAAAGGTGCAGAACATCCGGTGGTGACGGTTACATTTAACCTGCCGATAGATCCGGAGACCGCTGCTGCCCTGGGTAATTATCTTTTTGATCCGGCAGTAATTGCTTATTCCGCATCAGTAGATGAGAATGACCCGAAAAAGGCAAATATTGTGGCGGACGTCGCACCGGTTACCGAATACTATCTGGTCGTTACAGGAGTTTTGTCTGTCAATCAGCAACCGGTTATCATAGGCCAAAATGGAGGTAATTTTGTGTTAAACTAAAAAAAGCTGTTTAAAAACAGCTTTTTTATAAAGAAAAGCCAGTTATGATTCAAGACATATTAGATATCAAACCAACAGATTCTTTTCAGGACATGTGCGACCGTATGGCGGCTTTCCTGGGAATGAAGACGAGAATCCCTGAAAATGCCATGCGCAGGGCAATTCAGGATCCGGATTTTGCCAATGATTTAATTACCTGCCGGAACGCCCCGGACTTTCTGGAGGCATTGCTCGATGACCCGGGAAACGATCATTATGCTGAACCTGAGGCGGAAGCGGCTAAAATAACCAATACAGAACTCTTGAAAAAAGCGTCCGGAGCACTCCTGCGCTGGAGTAAGGCGGGATTTTCCACAGTCGATGAGGAGGTGCTGGAAACAAGAGAAAATGCCTGTTTGGGTTGTGAGTACATCTCAAAGCCGGAAACGATGCTTCAAAAGCTGGTTACTTCAAAGTCCAAAGCGCAAATTGGAAAAAGAGTAGCGGATTGCGTTTGCAAATTATGCGGCTGTAGTCTGAGCAAGAAAATTCGTTTGCCCTCGGAAGCATGTCCGGCCGTTCATCCTAAAAATCAGGAGCTGAACCGCTGGAGTGAACCTATTGGCAAAACAGGATAAACTGGCTCACATTTTTATCTCTTCTGAATTTAATCCGGTAGCGGGGACATGCTGTGTTCGCTGCCGGATTTTTTCTAAATATCAGGTACCTCAGGGTTAAAG
This sequence comes from Pedobacter steynii, assembly GCF_001721645.1. Lineage (NCBI taxonomy): Bacteria > Pseudomonadati > Bacteroidota > Sphingobacteriia > Sphingobacteriales > Sphingobacteriaceae > Pedobacter > Pedobacter steynii. The sequence continues at coordinate 3,649,730 of NZ_CP017141.1, forward strand.
CTCCTTAATAATAGGATAACCGGCGATTTAATAAATAATTGCGATTTTTTTTTGATCTTTAAGTACACAAAACCATTTATTATGAAAAAGATCATCTCAATTTGCCTGATTTTATTATCAGTTGTGTCTTTAACCGGCTATGCAAATATAGCCGAAACCCCTGTAAAGAAGAGTACAAAACAAAGGGTCAATACTTATCAGGTCCGCATTGGTTTTAAACACCTGGATGGCAGTGTCTCGACTACCGGTTATACCGATAGCCCCGGTTTTACTGCGACGAATGTCAATACCAATGATGAATTTGACTGTAGACTGAATGCTTCTCCAGCGGGAATTTTTCTGCCTTACCAATTGCCTGGAATTATAGAAGACCTACCGGGTGGAACTTATGAGTTTAACGCCATTGAAGGTCAGGGAAACTGGACCGGATATGGAAATGTCATCGTTACTTTATCTCCGGAAATGGTTGATGCTGATGGTTATGTAACCGTTTATGTTCCCATTGCCTGGCAGGAATAAAAACCATCCTTTAGAAATAGAAAGCCTTGGAGAAATCTAAGGCTTTTTTCATTTCCCTGCATAAAAGACCAAATCAGGTTATTAAAATTGCCTGCTGCTTATGTAAAATTGAATATTGTAAATTTACAATTAGCAAAATATTTATTTTGATAAAGTATCTTTGCAAAGTATGATTATTTATAAAACTGAAGAGGAAATAGAATTGATGCAAATTAGTGCATTGTTGGTGAGTGCAACAATAGCCGAGATTGCTAAAATTCTGAGACCCGGATTAACGACCTTTCAACTTGACAAAATTGCTGGCGAATTTATTGCTGATCAACAGGCAACACCTTCTTTTTTAAACTTTCACGGCTATCCATACAATATTACGACTTCGGTAAACGATGCAGTAGTTCATGGTTTTCCAAATGATACTCCGTTGAGAGAAGGGGATATTATCTCCGTAGATGTAGGTGTTTATAAAAATGGTTTTCATGGAGATCATGCTTATACTTTTATTTTAGGTGAAGTGGATCCGGCCATATTGAAACTGGTAAGGGTGACCAAGGAGTCCTTATACGAAGGAATAAAAGAGGCTGTAGTAGGAAAACGTGTAGGGGATATTGCCAATGCAATCCAGGTTTATAATGAAAATGAAGGATATGGCGTAGTAAAAGAACTGGTTGGACATGGACTGGGCAGAGATATGCATGAAGATCCTCAGGTGCCTAATTATGGCAGGAAAGGAACCGGTATCATGTTGAAAGAAAATATGGTTTTGGCTATTGAGCCCATGATCAATTTAGGAAGCAGACATATCTATACGATGGAAGATGGATGGACTGTAAAAACAGTAGATGGTAAGGCATCTGTACATTTTGAACATGATGTTTGTATTAAAAAGAATAAAGCGCTGGTTTTATCGGATTATGCTCCGATTGAAAAGGCAGAAAAAGCAAATAAAGAACTGAATTCATCTTATTACGAATTGGTATAGCCCTTTTACAGGAATAGCCAATTCGGAAAAAATAAATTTAAACAGGAATGCCTTTAGAAATTTTCTAAAGGCATTCCTGTTTTATCGTGATACTAGTTCAATGGTGGAGGCAAACCACAATCAGCACCTGAACCTCCCGGAGGAATAGAGTCTAAACCTGGTATTGCCCCGTCAGGGCAATAAGAAGTACAGGAGTGGCTTGATTTTACATGGTTGGTATAACAAAAGCAACTGCAGCCAGCAGGAGGTATTTTACCCCCTCCCATAATGTTTTTTAAATCTTTTCTTGATAATTTTTGAACCTCATTTAAATTTTTCATACTGTTTATATTTAAGTTATTAGATTCAGCTACGAATAGGTGTAGGCTTAACCAAATATAATAAAAACGCTTAATAGTCAGTTAATTGTAAATACTTAATTTTGCAATTGGCGAATACTTTATGTTAAAAAGGTATTCTGTGATATTCCTCCGGCCGGGAATTGTATAATCAGCGTAAAAATTGACGAAATATAGCAGGAGTTTTGCCTCAGTCGATAATCAGCATTTCCACTTCCTTGTCAATTACGGATCGGTACCGTACCTTTATTCTATAAAAAAGGAGAATTTTATGAATACTGAAAAAGCCATTCTGGCTGGCGGATGTTTTTGGGGAGTTGAAGAACTGATCCGGCATTATCCAGGTGTAATTTCAACGGTAGTTGGATACACCGGCGGAGATGTTCCCAATGCAACTTACCGGAATCACGGAACACATGCTGAAGCTATAGAGATCGAGTTTGATCCGGCACAATTGTCCTACCGAGCACTATTGGAGTATTTTTTCCAGATTCATAATCCGACGACAAGAAACAGACAGGGAAACGACATTGGTACTTCCTATCGCTCTGCCATCTTTTTCATGGATGAAACACAACAGGAAACTGCCATAACGCTAATTGCAGAGATGGAAGCTTCTGGTGTATGGCCAGGACAAATTGTAACAGAAGTGGTCCCGGTAACAGACTTTTGGAACGCGGAAGAGGAACATCAGAATTATTTACAGAAGAATCCATACGGATATACCTGTCATTTTGAAAGACCGGATTGGAAACTAGGTTAAATATACCGATAAGACACTTTGCAGCATCACAAACAGAACAGGATTTTTCCCTGAACTTTGGTATCAGAAGTATCGTAAACCTGCTTGCAGGAAAAGATATGGTACAGGAACTTCACCGGCATGATTTCTTTTACATTCTTGTTTTAGAAAAAGGGGCTGGTCATCACGAAATAGATTTCAGCCCTTATCCTGTTTCTGATCATGCTGTTTTTTTTATGCGGCCGGGACAGGTCCACCAACTCCTCTTGAAAGCAGAAAGTAGGGGGTACCTGATCCACTTTAATGAAGCTTTTTATGCACTTCATGATAAGAACTCAAATCAGCTATTGGCTAAGGTCAGCCATGTTAATCATTATCAGTTGACTGCAGAGAGGTTTCAAAAGATATTAATGATACTTACTGATGCCTTTCAGGAATATAGTAACAAACAGGAAAGGTATCAGGAGGTCATTAAAGCAAATATGAAGATTCTCTTTATTGAGCTTTTCCGCCAACATCAGGGCAAAGCTTTAACGCCGGTTAATCTATATATGCAGGAAATGCTGGAAAAATTTCTGACGCTTTTAGAAATCCATGTTTTTGAGCATAAACAGGTGTCCCAATATGCTGAACTTTTGAACTTGTCTACCTATCAGTTGAATACGATCGCCAAAACGATGCTGGGTAAAACCTGTTCAAAACTCATCGACGAATATATGATCCTGGAAGCTAAACGATGCCTGCTGGCAACATCCGGGCAGGTCAATCAAATCGCTTATCATCTGGGCTACGAAGATGTTTCGTATTTCATCAGATTTTTTAAAAAGCATACTGGGTTTTCACCCGAGTCCTTCCGGCAAAATTTCAGCTAAGTCCTATACATTTAAGTTTTTGTCCTACATTTCAGTACCCCACTGAAATTACTTTTGTTATAAAAAATAATCAAACTGATATGACCTGGGACGAGGAATACAAAAACAGGTGGGACGACCGCTATAAAGAGGAGGAATATGTCTATGGAAAAGGCCCTAATCTATTTTTTAAAGAATGGCTTCAAAAATTTGAACCCGGAACGATATTGATGCCTGCCGATGGCGAGGGGAGGAATGGTGTATTCGCGGCGCAGCTTGGCTGGGATGTAACTTCATTTGACCTCAGCGCAGAAGGCAAGTTGAAGGCTTTAGACCTGGCAAAAGAGAAGAAGGTGAATATAGCATACGTTGTCGGCGACCTGGAGCAGCTTAGCTTTGAAAAGGAATCATTTGATGCAATAGGCTTGATTTATGCGCATTTTGCTGCAGATAAGAAGTCCCGGTTTCATAGAAAACTTAATGATTGCCTGAAACCCGGAGGTGTGGTTATTTTAGAAGCTTTCTGTAAGGAACACCTGGTGTTGAATCATCTTGATCCTAAAGTTGGCGGGCCGAAGGAACTGGAAATGCTGCTCTCTAAAGAAGAAATAATAGCAGACTTTGCAAATTACGATATACTGATGCTGGGGGAAAGAGAAATACGCTTAAATGAAGGGAAATATCATATTGGAAAAGGTGCTGTCTTGAGATTCGTTGGCGTAAAGCGGACTGACCAGGAGAATCTGTTTTAGGACTAACCAGCGCAGAGCCGTACATTTGACCAAAACTGATCACGATTATGGTAACCTGTCATTTAAAATATATTATTGATCCTTATCAATTGACTGCTTTTGAAGCCTATGCTAAGAAATGGATACAACTGGTAAATCGCTTTGGAGGGCAACATCACGGTTACTTTATGCCCGGTGAAGGAGCTAACAATATTGCATTCGCGCTATTCTCATTTCCAAGTCTGGCAGCTTATGAAAGCTATAGAACTAAGATCCTGACCGATGCAGAATGTCTGGAAACTTTTAGACTCGCAGAAGCAAACAAATGTATCATAAGTTATGAGCGTACATTTCTAAAACCAGTATTTGAGTAGATGGCTTAAATTACCTCAATGTTTCTCTTCAGTGATGTCCAGAGAGAAACATTGAGGCAGTGCAGTTATGGATTACCCATTAAAGGATCTGTAAAACTTTCTTTTGAATGTTCTACATGCCCTGCAAACTGTTGGCTATAGGTATCATTTTTCTCCGCGGTTACGGTGAAATCATACCAGCTATGGCTTGCTTTAAGATCGATCGGAATGAAAATTTCCTCTTGATTTTTATTCAAAACGGCTTTCAGAACGGGTTTCTTATAGCTGTTGTCCGTTATGGTTAATTTAATGGGATTGCCTTTGGCCAGGCGCCTGATGTGCAGCAATATATTGCCATTTACCCGTCTGCCATCTTTCTCACTCTGGTATCTTAAAGAAACTGCAATTTCGGGGTCCTGTGCATTACCGGTATACTTGCGGTAAAAACCATTTGAACTGTAAACCCTTAAATCATAATTTCCCTCTTTAAAATCAGCCAGGGGCCATTTGTAATCGATGGTATCACCGGCATCTACGGTGAAATTCCAGTTTTTATCCCCGCTGTAAACGATAAAGCCAGCACCTTTGGCTTTATCTCCAAAAAAAGTATTTCCTGCAGTAAAATCAATGTTTAACTGTTTGTTTACGCGATCCATTGCAGCATGGGCATACAACTCATAAGGAATGGCGTTCGCGGGTTTAATTCCTGGTTCCTGCTGCGGCAAATTGGGATTACGTAGCGGATTTTTAAGAATTTCTCCTATAGCGGCTTTATCCAGATTTTTAAAGTTATCAGGCAGTTTGGCAAATTTAGCTTTGTGTATGCTTTCCAAAAATGGCATTCTTTCCACTGCTTTTGGTAAAGGAATATGTTCTCCGTTATAAGGCCTGAAAACCGAGGTTAAATCACCGCATAAGCTTCTTCTCCAGGAACTGATGTTATCTTCATAGATCTTTTTACCGGTTTTATGTGTTAAAAAATGCTCCAGGAACTGAATAGAAGAAGTATGGTCAAAGGTCTGAGAATTAACGTAACCACCTCTTGACCATGGAGAAACCACTACCATCGGCACCCGGAAACCTAAGCCTACCGAACTTTCTCTTTCGCTGTTTTCGCCTTTGTAAATATACTCCGCGCTGCTATCTAGTGATTTTGATATTTTTCCGCTTGTCGGATCTTTCGGGTTTGGCGCCACAAAAGGAGGCAGATGATCAAAATAACCATCATTCTCATCGTAAGTAAGGATAAAAATGGTTTTCTTCCAGACCTCCGGATTCTTTGTTAAAATATCTATAGATTCTGATAAATACCAGGCACCGTACCAGGGTGCCCCGGGGTGATCAGAAAAGTTCGAAGGGGCCACCAGCCAGGAAACTGTAGGTAATTTGCCCGCATCAACATCTGCACGGAATTGATGCAATACGTCTCCTTTCGGAATTTTAGTGGTCCTTTGCGTGCCATTGTCATCGTAAGTCAGTGTCTCCAGTGTATGGAAATCAGGATCATTCCTATTGGTTACGAAAGCCCTTTTATGAAGGTCCTGTTGTTCAGGAGTTAATTTTTCCAGTGGATTTTGCTCCAGGAAATCGATCTCTTTGCTTACAAACTGAAGTTTCTCCTGAAGTTTAGCATCTGCTTTTTCCTTTAATCTGGTTTCCAGTTCAGTTTTAGCCTTACGCAGGTAAACCAAATGCTCAGGATGTCTTTTAACATGATATTGTTTAAAGAACTCCATGTCGTTATCCGTAAAATTGGAGAGCCAGCTATCTTCTTCATCTTCGAAACCGACACCAACACTCAGCTCATTCTGGTATATTTTCCAATCTACCCCATGTTTGGATAAACGTTCCGGAAAAGTACTCCAGGATACCCGCTCTGAACCATCAATATAGTCGTTAGAGTGATGCGCAAGAGAACTTTCCTCTTGCTTTTCCCTGATTTTACCTGTCCAGAAGAAACAGCGGTTAGGGCTTGTTCCGGTTAGCACAGAACAGAAATTATGATCGCAAACCGTAAAAGCATCCGCCAGGGAATAATAAAAAGGTATATCTTCCCGGTTGTAATAACCCATGGTTAAGGGCAGATCTGCATAGGCTTTATGTCCGGATCTTTTGGCCTCCAGCCAACCGTCATAGCGGCCGTTGTTACGGGCATCTACCTGATTTTCCCAGGAGTGCGGAAGTGCACTCATCCAGGTGGCTTTGGTGTCTTTGATGTTTAATCTGAAAGGGGCATAGGTTTCCCCTTTTTTATTGCTTTGCAGCCATACCGGATATTGGTTGGGCAGGGTAATGGCTCTGGGATTGTTAAATCCTCTCACCCCTTTAAGCGTACCGAATGCATGGTCAAATGACCTGTTTTCCTGCATCAGAAATACGACATGTTCTGCATCTAAAAAGGTGCTTCCTACTTTAGGGTCGATGGCCATAGCTCTTTGTATCGACGCCGGTAATATACCCGCAACACCAAGGGCACCGGTTAATAAGGTCGCTTTCTTAATGAAATCTCTTCTGCTTTCCATTGAATTGTATTGTAAATAAAAAGATTGATCAGCCTAAACTAATCAATCCTTTTAAAAATTATCAAAATGTGTTATTTATTTTACCCACCAAACCTGTTGGTCGATTTTGTCATTACCAGCACCGAACTGATTTGCGATTGCCTGGGAAACATTGGTTCTGTTGTTATCATATTCCGTTTGCGGATAAATCCAGCGGTAGGGAACATTTACGCCTTGTGGCCTGCGGAATTCAGGATAACCTGTTCTGAGCTGATCATAAAAGGCAGTCCATCCGGATTGAAAAAATGTTCTCAGGTATTTTTGGGTAACAATCTGTTCTATTTTTTGTGGGGTGCTTGTACTAAGTGCAAAGTTATTTACAGGTAGCGCTAGATATTCATTGGCTTTCTCTTCCGAATAAAAGGAAATATTCCCTTTAAGATAGCTCTGATAGAATTTAAAAGAAGCTTTTACTCCATTTCTATAATGCGTATTGGCATCGCCCGAAATCCAGTTTCTTACGATTGCTTCTGCAATAATAAGTTCCTGCTCAGCATAACCCATTAATACCATTGGCTCATTTACCGGTTCGCTTGGGAAGCGGTCATTTACTTTAGATACTTTACCCGCTGCGGCTTTTATACTGGTTTCTGCGTAAGGTGCAGCTGGATCTCCGCCTTCATAAGAACTGAAGTCGTCAATAGCCTTTCCTGCCTCTTTCGCGACTTTTGTTTGTGCGCAGTATGCGAATAAGCGAGGATCTTTTCTGAGCTGTAGCTGTTCGATAAAGGTAGCACTCATGAACATTCCTGAACCGAATCCGCTGGAGTTAAATTCAGGATAACGATTTCCTTCCTGATCTAAAAATTCCAGCTGACCATCGTTCCCCGCATCTGTACCCAGAAGAAGTTCATTCTGCATGATCTGAGCAAATGTTTCTTTAACTTTTAAGTCTGTATCGTTTTCCTTTTTTGACAGGGTGATCAGCACTTTTAACCGGAAAGCATTGATCAGCCGTCTCCATTTTGTCGCATTTCCTTTATAAATAATGTCGCCTTCAATAGGTACATTAATCCCTTTAAGCATGGTATTGGCTTCATCAAGTTCTCTAAGGATACTGATAAATACCATTTTTTGCGAATCGTAAGCTGGTGAGTAACCTTGTTCGCTTTCTCCTTTCAAGGCTTGTGAATAGGGGATGTCTCCAAAAGTCAGGGTTAAATTATAGAAATAATAGGCACGGAAGAATTTGGCGAGTGCCACATAGGAATTGTCTTTAATCCGGTCGGCTTCTTCAATCATTTTGGTTACATCTCTGAGGTTGGCGTAGGGAGCAAAATCTCCTCGTCCCCATTTGAAGTACTGACCCTCGCTTTCTCCATCGGTTTGTATGAGCATACGCGTTGCATATAAAGGTGAGGTGCCGCCAAAAGCACGGAAGGCATTCCATTCTACCTTTGTTAGCAGCAACTGAGGATGTGCCTGTCTGGGTTTATTCGGGTCTACATTCATGAGATCCTGATCCTTACATGAGGAGATCAGGAGTATTCCTGCCAAAAGACTATATATTAATTTTTTCATCGTTATTTTTTTAGTTGTGATACTGTTTTCTTAAAGTTTGATGCCCAGGGAGAAGCCTATAAATCTTGCTGATGGATCTTGCAGGTTGTCATCATCTCCGTAATCCGGATCCAATAGTGGCATTTTCTTCCACATTAATGGGTTATAGCTATAAGCAGACAGGTGTATTGATTTTAAGCTGCCCACTTTAACAATTTTTGCCAGGTCATATCCAACAGATATTCTTCTTAGTTTAAAGAAAGAGCGGTCAAAAACGTTGGCAAATTTTTTGTTTTCTCCTTCGGTAACCCTTGCCTGATAAGGATAAATCTGGCTCCAGGTTTGCCAGTTTACAGCAGTGGTATTTTGCTTATAGGTCCGGGTATCGGACAATACATTTCCGTTCACGTCTCTTTTAAGTTCTCCACCGGTTACCACTACACCATTGGGTACATAGATTGATTTTCCTGCTGCATACTCCGCATCTCTGAATTCAACAGAATTTGGATGTTTTCCGCCCCACCACATTTTCTCGATGGTTACGGAGCGCATCACGCCACCCCATGCGCCATCAATATCAATGTTGAGGTCAAAACCTTTGATCATGAACTTGTTTTGCAGACCAAGGCGCCAGGTAGGGTCTTTATGACCAAGATTTACATTAAAATTGTCTTTTGTTGGTAAGCCGGTATTTGCATCCAGAATAACTTCTCCGGAAGCACTTTTTTGCCATACCGTTCCGTAAAAACTATCTGCTCTGTCGTTGAGTCTCAGGTCTCCGAATCGTTCCTGATTGTTATAGATTTCTGTAATCCTCTTTACGGAAGTACTCCAGTTTGCGCCAATATTCCAGCTGAAATTCTTGTTTTTTATCGCACTGAAATTACCCACAATCTCTAAACCCTGGGTTCTGTATTTGTTCCCATTTACTTTGCGGGTAACAAAACCGGAAGCCTCTGAAGTTTTTAAGTCGATGATCTGATTTTCATCAATTACATTATAAAAAGTGAATTCCAGACCGATTCTCTTTGCCAGTGATGTAGATAGACCAACCTCATAAGAAGTGGATTGGGCCGGTTTAATGTTAGGGTTGATAATTCCTCCCGGATACCCAACAGATGGTGTAGAGTCGTAAGTGATATCCTTGTTGTAAGTAGGACTGACACTGTATGGATCAAGGTCGCTGGATACTTTAGCCCATGAGGTATAAACTTTCAGGTAATCCATTGCTTTCGGCAGCTGGATATAATCGGATACCATAGTACTCAAAGATGCAGATGGATAAAAATATGACCTGTTTTCTTTAGTCAGCGTGGAAGACCAGTCATTTCTACCGGTAACATTCAGGTAAACTGCATTGAATAAGTCAAAATTTGCAGAACCATAAACACTTCGGATAGATTTCTGCTCCAGTTTATTGGTAGCCTGTACGGGACCCTGTGTGTTGTTCAGACTATAAATGTAAGGTACAATCAAGCCATCACTTGAGGCGTATTCCTGTTGGATATCCCTGTTGAGGGTTGATGCCCCTGCGTTTAACGTGAAATTCAGATCTTTGGATATTTTTTTGTTATAAGAAGCCAGGAAATCCAGATCGACATTTAATTGAGAATTGTTCCACATCTTATAATCACCATTTCTGGAATCGCCATAATTCATATAAGACTTAGGACTTTTCATGTTTTCAAAAGATTTCTTTTCTCTTCCGGACGCTCTGGCCTGTAAACTTAAGTCGGGTGTTACCTGCCATCTTAATTTTGCCTGACCATTGATCACGTTCCTGTTCTGAGCCTGTGTCAGTTCTTCGGAAGCAAAGTAAGGGTTGTTGTACCAGGCGTAATTATAATTGGCCTGTCTGTAACCTTCAAGACCGGGAACATACATATGGTCTCTGAGGTCTTTCCCGTTTACATCATCACCCATCCAGATTAAAATGGTATACATATGGTTCTTAGGACCGTAACCATATCTTGGATAGTTGGGAGAACTTACCTTGTTATAAGATAAAGTTGCATCTAACTGAAGAGCTTTGCTCAGATTAAAGGAAGAGTTAAAGTTTGCCCCACCTGTGGTTAGTGAGGTATTGGGTACCTGACCTCTTTGAAAACCATAGGTGCCGGATACATAAAAACGGGCTTTAGCCGTTTTGTAGGCAACAGAAAAATCATTGTTGGTGACGATTCCTGGTCTGAGGAAATCATTCAGGTTGTCGTGTCTTACCCAATCAGTAGGTACCCTTTCATATTTGGATTTATCATCATAAATGGTTCCCTTAACGTTACCCCACCATGGAATGGTTTCTCCGGTTTGTTTATTTCTGATCGGGCTGTTCCATTGTGCAATTTTAACACCTGGCTGGAATTTTGGTCCCCAGATCATATCGCCATCCGAGATCCCACCATCCTCGCCATCCCAGAATTCATATTTTCCATTAGAACCATTTCCATATTCCGTTTGGGTTTTTGGAAATACAGTAAAGCCGGCGGTAATCATATTATTGGTATTGATGTTGATTTCAAGACCATCTTTTTCTGCATTTTTTGTGGTGATCAGGATCGCCCCGTCTTTACCTCTTGAACCGTATAAAGCGGAAGCCGTGGTTCCTTTTAAGACGTTGATATTTGCAATGTTATCACCTGAAACATCAAAAAAGTCTGTTTCTACAGGAATACCATCAATTACAATTAAAGGATTTTTCCCCCTTAAAGAGAAAGAAGGTGGCTGAAACATACCGGTAGGATTACTTACTGTTAATCCGGCAACCTGTCCGGATAAAGCGTTCCCGATGTTCATCGTTTTCGATTCAGACAATACATCCAGCTTAACTTCCTGTGTGGCATAGCCCAGCTTTTTCTTTTGTTGTTTGATACCAATTGCCGTAACTACGACTTCGCCCAAGGTTTTAGAGTCTTCCTGCAGGACGATATCTATCTGAGTTTTTCCATCGACATTGGTGTTTTGAGAAATATAACCGAGATAACTAAAAGTCAGGGTCGCATCTGCAGCAGCAGAGATCGTGTATTTACCATCAAAGTCGGTGATGGTAGCTTTGGGTGTGTTGATCACTTTGATACTTACTCCGGGAATGCCAGCACCGCCGGCGTCCTTTACGACTCCCTTAATGATGTTTTGTGCCATGGTTACCTTGGTGAGAAGTAGACAAAGCATACTCAATAATAGTAGTTTTCCTTTCATATGTGTGTTTGATTTTTACCTGCAAATCTAGATTCAGGCTGTAAAGCAAATATGAAACTGGCATTACGGTTATATTTTTCTGCAATAGCAGAGCTTCCCCGGCTGAAAAATTTTTCAGGGGAATACCAGGCCTTAAAAAAGTGGCTAAAACGGTTTTATTTCTGTTTTTTTAGCTTTTTTAAAAGAAAAAGATACTTTCTTGAGTAAGGGGCCTACCCGGATTTGAGCTGAGCTAATACCCGGTTTATTAACCAGGTATTAGCATTTTGTTATCAGTTCGATTTATGGCGTTAATTTATATTAAGCTGGTTTTCTTTTATTCGTCAAATACTTTCTCACCGGAATATCAAAAGCAACCATCACAAAATAAGCAATGCAGGTCAATAGAATTGTTCCTGTAATAATAATTAAAGTAAGTTGACCTGTTTCTGGTTTATGACTGGTGTAATAATTTAAAAACATCCAGATGAACGCGTAATGGGTCATGTACAAGGGATAGGAGATCTTGCCCGAAAATACACAGAGCTTTTTGAATCCCTGGGTTAATGTCGCGCCAGCACCAAGGGCAAGCAATAAAGGGAAATAAAGGAGAACAACCAGTGGTTCTGTAACCCAGTTCCATTTGCTGTAAGGAATCAGAAAGGCTAAAAGTAACAACACCGACAGTCCGATAAAACCGAGTTTATTTTTAATAATCAGGTTGAAACGGAAGATCAGCAATCCGGCTAAAAAAGAGTAAAAAATACGGGCACCGCCATCCCAGGCATTTGGTCCTCCCCATCCGCCCAGAAGAGACCCTCCGGCACGATGGCTTGCATAACAGAGTACTCCGGCAGCAATGATAGTTAGTACAACCAGGTAACGGCGATGAATTCTGCAAAGTACCAGCGCATAAACGATATTGGCTACATATTCCCAGAATAACGACCAGGCCGGGGCATTTATTCCGAAAAGATTAAAAGAACGCTCTTCAATTACGGGAAAGGGAATCATAAAAACGGAAGCAAGAAATATAAGGATAATCTTACCTGCACTATACACTTCCGGGTGCCCTCCGAAAGGGTCAAAAAGGAAGGCCAGTAAACCCAATACCGAGCCTAAAATTACCAGTGGTTGTAACCTGATCAGCCTGGATTTAAAAAACTGACCAAGACCCATTTTACCTATCCGGTCGTCATAAGCATACCCAATTACAAATCCGGATAAACAGAAGAAGAAATCTACGGCCAGAAATCCGTGGGCAATAAAGTTTTTGTCAGGGAGATAAACCATTTCCATGAAATGAAAAACTACAATAGAGATGGCTGCTATCCCTCTTAATCCATCAAGAATTTCGAAATGTTGCTTGGTTTTTAGTAAGTCGGGGTGGAGTTCTTTAATCGACATTTATAATTTGGTTGGTTTCAATTGTGTTCTCAAGGTTACCAAATTATGGGGAGTCTATCAAATCTCTGAACCAGACCACCGCCGAAAAAGTACATACTAAAGGGAAGCTATCAGTAATATTACATATGCCCTTCAATAGATTCTATGCTGATTCCCGAAAAGCAATCATCTACACAGTTCTCTGCAGAATACCCGCAGGCAGATATCATGCCATTGTTTTTTGTCTCCAGAACACTTTCTGAACCCTTTCTTTTTACCAGCCATTGGGTTTTAGCCAATTGATAAACTTCATCTAAAGTAATTGGTTTAAAGCCGCTGGAATGTGTATTCAGGGTGTTTTTATCTTCCTGCCACTCTTCATGTATGGTCTCTTCAATTTTTGGCGTAGAAATAATGGTTTTCGACACGTAAGAACGATGAATGGCCTGACCATCTTTTACTGTAATCATTGTTTTTGTACGGGATCCGGTCCAGGAAACAGTAGTGACGCTATATCGATAAGAATTTCCTGAGGATTTTTTGAAATCGGTCCAGGCTTTATAACTTTCATCGAATTTGTTTTCGTGGTCAATGTCACTTTTCTTGCAGGAACTTAAAGCAGTTCCGATGAGTAATAGGATAATAAAGAAGTAGTTGCTTGTTTTCATATTTGGTTTTTTTACCTAAACGAGTGAAATGCGCCTTGCGCTACAATTTATTTTCGGTCATGATAGATTCTATTAAGCAGTAAAAACGAATTGTTTGGCAGATCAGACAGAAAACGATGCGATCTAGGGCTGAATAAATACATCGAATAATCCAGTTAAATAGAATTTTAGTCTATTGGTTTTGCACTGCGGCTGATGCTAAATTGCATTCACCAAGTACAAACTAAAATATGATAAAAAATATTCAGGTGAAGGATGCAAGATTTCCGCTGGCTAAAGGAGCCGGGAGCGATGCGATTCACCGCGACCCGATCTATTCTTATGCCGTAACGAACCTGATAGACGACAGTGGACTTACCGGAACCGGCTTTGCTTTTACTTTAGGGGAAGGAAATGACCTGGTCTGTAAGGCTGCACAGTTTTATGCTGCACAGCTGAAAGGCAGGGATATTGAAGAACTCATGTCTGATTTTGGGAATGTATTTTATCAGCTGAGCAATGAACAGCAGTTTCGTTGGCTTGGCCCTCATAAAGGGGTGGTTCAGCTGGCTCTGGCCGCTGTAACAAATGCCTGTTATGATTTATGGGCTAAAAAGAGAGGTGTGCCGCTTTGGAAATTACTGATAGACTTATCTCCTCAGGAGCTGCTCAATACACTTGACCTCTCGTATCTGGAGGATGAACTTAGCCCGGAACAGGCTTTGCAATTATTGAAAAATAACCAGCAGGGTAAAGAAGATCGCAGTCAGATTATCCATGCCGGTTATCCGGGGTATGATACCTCCATTGGCTGGTTTAATTATAGCGACGAAAAGGTTCGTGAGAACTGTAAAAAAGCAATTGCTGAAGGCTTTACGGCGATGAAGCTAAAAGTAGGAAGTCAGGATCCGAAAAGGGACATCCGCAGGTCTCATATTGTAAGGGAAGAAGCAGGAGATCAGGTTAAAGTTATGCTGGATGCCAATCAGCAATGGACGCTTCCTCAGGCACTGAAAATATGCGGAGAGCTGCAAAGTATGAATCCGTATTGGATAGAAGAACCAACTCATCCGGATGATATATTAGCCCATAAGAAGCTGGCAGATGCCATTGCTCCGGTAAAACTGGCTTTGGGAGAACATGTGCCGAACCGTATTATTTTTAAAAACTACCTGCAAACCGGATCTGCTGGATTTATACAGGCGGACGCCGTAAGGATCGGAGGCGTAAGTGAATTTATTACGGTAAGTCTGCTTTGTCGTAAATACAATATCCCTGTGGTTCCCCATGTAGGGGACATGGGACAGCTCCATCAGCACTTGGTCTTGTTTAATCACATCAGTATGGGGCATGACGCTTTATTTCTGGAACATATTCCCCATTTGCAGGAACATTTTGTTCATCCGGTCAGCGTAGAAGGAGGTGTTTACAAAACGCCGATGGAACCGGGTAGCAGTTGTGACTTAAAAATAAAATAGCCATGTTAAAATCTCTGGACTTAAGCATCAGCATCCTCTATATCCTTGGCATTTTAGCTGTCGGATTATGGACGGGTATCCGTCATCGTCGAAAAAGCAAGGCGAATGCTGCGGGAGAATATTTCCTTGCGGGGAAAACATTGAAATGGCCAGCCATTGGCCTGGCACTATTTGCAACTAATATTTCTACCGTTCACCTGGTTAGTCTGGCACAAAGTGGCTTCGACAGCGGCTTGTTAAATGGCAATTTCGAATGGATGGCTGCTTTTACGCTGATCCTGTTGTCGTTATTCTTCGTCCCTTTCTACATCAAATCCGGCGTAGCAACTTTACCGGATTTTCTGGAAAAGCGGTACGACCGCTCCAGCCGGGATTGGCTGGCCGTGATTTCTGTAGTTTCTGCAATTATTATCCATATCGCATTTTCTATGCTGGCAGGAGGCATTGTATTAAAAACATTGTTTGGCTTAAACATGTATGTTAGTGTGATTGTCATTTGTCTGATCACGGCAATTTATACCATTGTCGGTGGACTAAAAGCAGTAGTGGTTACGGAGTCTATTCAAACCGTAGTGCTGCTTACCGGGGCGTTTATCATCAGCTATGCTGCCTTCCATAAAATGGGTGGATGGGAACCAATGACGGAGGTATTAAAAAATAAGGGAGAGCTGGATAAGCTTTCGATGTTGCGTCCGCATGGTGATGCCAGCGGAATGCCCTGGTATACCGTTTTTCTGGGTTATCCTATTTTGGGGATCTGGTATTGGTGTGCGGATCAAACTATCGTGCAACGCGTGCTTGGAGCTAAGGATGAGAATCACGCAAGGATAGGTCCGTTATTTTGTGGCTTTATCAAGATTTTACCAGTCTTCATTTTTGTGTTGCCCGGCTTGTTTGCGTATACTTTGGTTCAGTCTGGCCACTTAGATGTAAGCAGTCTTGGAGTTGATGCGAAAGGCCAGGTCAATTCAAAAGGAATTTATACACTGATGATTACACAGCTTTTGCCATCCGGACTGGTGGGGGTGCTGGTAGCGGCGCTTTTATCGGGTTTAATGAGCCAGGTTTCAGGGGCATTAAATTCTATTTCAACAATGGTGAGTTATGATATGTATCAGCGTTACCGCCCCGGGGCATCTGATAAAAAGCTGATTTGGGTAGGGAAAATTTCCGCAGGTATTGCCCTGGTATTTTCGTTAGGATTGTTGCCTTTACTGGATCAGTATGAAAGTATTTTTAGTGGTATCAATGACATCATTGCCCATATTGCACCACCCATTACCTGTGTGTTTTTATTAGGGGTCTTCTGGAAAGGTGCTTCTGCAGCGTCTGCCAAATTAACTTTGTGGATTGGTTCTGCGCTGGGGGTTTTGGTATTTGCCATCAATAAAATTTATCCGGATAGCCTGATTGGCCACATTCCATTTATGATGATGGCATTTTACCTGTTTTGTGCCTGTGTGATCATGCAGGTGTCCCTCTCTTATATCTACCCGGTTCAGCATACTGCCGTAAGTGCAACGCTTTATTGGAAGTCGCCATGGGAACCTTTGCAGGGAGCTGCCTGGAAAGGCTTAGGAAATTACAAAGTATGGTCAGGCTTGTTATTACTGGTTACGGGTATTTTATATTACATATTCAGATAGGATGAAAAGATATATTTTGATGGCACTGCTGGCCGGTTTATTACTGGGAGCGTGTAATGAGAAACCGGTTGATGTGCAGCGTTTTGGTTCGGTAACGGGATTGAAGCCCGAAAAGCTGGAGGATTATAAGCGGTTACATGCCAATGCCTGGCCCTCGGTTTTGAAAAAGATTAAAGAATGTAACATCCGTAATTATTCTATTTATCTGCAGAAAATAGGGGATGCTTACTATTTGTTCAGCTATTTTGAATATACAGGGACAGATTTTGATAGCGATATGAAAAAAATGGCCGATGATCCGGAAACACAAAGATGGTGGAAAGAAACGGATCCCTGTCAGCAGCCACTACCTGAAACCGCCGCGAAAAAACAGATCTGGACCAATATGGAACAGGTTTTTCATACCAATTAAACAAGCTATTCTCTAAATCATTATCAATCAAAAAAATCAGGTATGCAGTTATTATCCGGTAAAGTTATTTTTCTCACAGGAGGTTCAGCGGGAATTGGTCTGGCTTGTGCAAAGGCGTATGCTGAGGCCGGAGCTAAAGTAGTTATTGCAGCGCTTGCATCTGAGCCTGTTAAGGAAATTGCGGCACAGCTGGGAACAGGACATTCAGGACTGGTATGTGATGTATCAAGAGCTGATGATGTAGCAGCAGCAATTGCAGAGACGATAGCAAAATATGGAAGAATAGATGCCATTCATAACAATGCTGGCATTGCTTCACCTTCTAAGCCTCTACATGAAACGAGTGATGAGGAATGGAATCAGTTGATGGATGTAAATCTGAAAGGGGTATTGTATACCACCAGGTTCGGATTTGAAGCCTTAAAAAAATCTGAGGGATGTATTCTGAATACCAGTAGTCTTGTGGGAGAGATCGGACAGGAGAATCATGCGGCCTATACGGCTACCAAAGGAGGGATGAATGCCTTGACAAAATCTATGGCATTGGATTATGCGGCTCATAAAATAAGGGTAAATGCAGTATTGCCTGCCGGCGTATGGACACCCATGTTACGTAAATGGAGTCAGGAGCAACCAGACACGGTTTCCATTGAACAGTATCTGGACGACATTCATCCATTGGGTTATTGTCCGGATGGTGAGGTGATCGCGGATGCCTGTGTGTTCCTGTTGTCAGATAAAGCACGGTTTATTACAGGAACGATCCTGCCAGTAAGCGGAGGGGCGGAATTGGGGTATCGGGCTTTGAGATCTTAACCTATATCCGGTGTTTATTTTTGTAATCCAGTGGTGAACTACCCATGATCTTATTAAACAGACGAGAGAAATAAAAGGCGTCTGAATATCCAACAGCAGTAGCTATTTCTTTTATCCGTAAATCTGATAAAGCAAGCAGCTGACAGGCACGCTGTATTTTTAAATGAATGAAATAATCAATTGGGGAAATTCCTGTTTTGGTCCTGAAAAGATTTTGAAAATGTGAGGCAGAATAAGAAAATTCGGTTGCAATATCCTGGACAGTTAACCTCATCGAAATGTTGTTCTTCATATATTCAATGACCTGATCTGAAATATCCTCACTGGCGGTTTGCGTCAGCTCGATGTTTTTCTGAGGAAACAGAAAGTTCGCAATTAAGTAATAAAGACTCAGGTTGGCGTAATTTAAGTTTTCATCACTATATCCTTTCTCCAGACAAGTGTAAATCATTTCCCAGAGTTTTATCCGGTGTTCATCAAATGGAATGGTCTTAGGGCTGATGAGATTTTTTATAGATAAAGATTCGTTCAGACTGGATAACTTTCTTCCGGTAAAATGTACCCAGTATATTGTCCATGGATCCATGGTATCTGAAGCATAACGTACAGGCAGATCTGTAGCTGGAATGATGAAGAACTGATTGGCCGAAACTTCGTATTTTTCATGGTCGATACTGAACCATCCTTTCCCATCGGTACAATAAATAAGGATGTTATCCGTACATCCTTTAGGTCTGTTCCGGTAATGACCGGCAGCTTTCGGAAAGTAACCAATGTGACTGATATAAAGGGAATTCAGGAAAAAATCATCTTTAGGTTTACGTTCAAATAGAAATTCCGGAAGACTGATCAGTTTTTCCCCATTAAAACCATCACGTTTTTTCTTATTGATTTTCATTGGTGTATATTAGTTGCCGGCTCCTGCAAAGCCTAATGTAAACATATTGTTTTTATGTGTGATTTTCTCTTCTTTTTAGGAATTAAACAGAATTGGATATGCTGCTGAAATTTAATGGGATAATCCAGTATATTAATGATATTCTCTATTCTTTATCTATCTCTTTCGGCCTAATTTAGTAGGACACCAATGAACCAAAATATAACCAAATGAGAAAATACACCTGTTTTTTAACCCTTGTTTTAATGTGTGTGTCCTGCCTGATAGCTGCGCAGACACCAGTGATCCGTACGGATAAGAAAGTAGTAGAAGGCTTTATGGATAAACGTTTCGGCATGTTTATTCACTGGGGGCCTGTTAGCCTTCGGGGAACCGAGATAGGCTGGTCAAGAGGTACTTCTGTTGCCTATAGTGATTATGATAATTTGTATAAAGAATTTAATCCGGTATTGTTTGATGCAGATAAATGGGCAAAGACAGCTAAAGATGCGGGAATGAAGTACCTGACGATTACTTCTAAACACCACGATGGATTTTGTCTTTGGCCTACCGCATATTCCAAACATAACATCATGAACTCTCCGTATAAAAAAGACATCGTAGGAGAGTTGGCAAAAGCGTGTAAGAAGTACGGACTGAAATTCTGCATTTACTTTACGGTTGCCGATTGGCATGATCCGGATTATGCCATACTTTATCCGGTTGCAGAACCCAATAAGTCGGCAAATATGGACAGGTTCGTATCCAGAATGAAAAACGAATTAAAGGAACTGATTCAAAATTATAAGCCTTACATGCTTTGGTTTGATGCCAACTGGGATAAAGAATGGACACGTGAACATTCAACAGAAGTTTATAATGCCATAAAAAAGCTGGATCCTAATGTGATCATCAACAACAGACTGGATACCAGGGAAGCTAGTGGAGGATCACATAAAGAGATGCTGGCTTCTACACTGGCAGATTTTGCTACTCCGGAACAAGAGGTAGGCGCAATGAATATGGACTATCCATGGGAAAGCTGTATCACCATTTGTCAGCAATGGGCATGGAAACCGAACGATAAAATGAAGTCCCTGAAGGAATGTATTCAGACGCTGGCAAGTACTGCAGGTGGAAATGGGAACCTGTTGTTTAATGTGGGGCCAATGATGGATGGAAGAATTGAAGCCAGGCAGGTCGACCGCTTAAAGGAGATGGGAACATGGTTAAATAAAAATGGGGCGGCAATATATGGCACTAAAGGTGGACCTTATAAGCCTGATAGCGTTATGGCGGCGACAAGAAAAGGAAACAAAATTTATTTGCACCTCTTTAAAAAGCAGGGTGCCGAAATTTCGATTGCTGCGGTACCGGGTGCTAAAGTAATGAAAGCTTATTTTCTTAATGGTGCTGCCCCGATAACTTTTAAATCAGAGGATACTAAGATTACGATTCCATTGCCATCGCAATTGCCTGATAGCAATGATACTGTGATTGTTTTAGAAATGGATAAGAATATGGAAGCCGTTCCGGTGATGGGCTTTAAATCCTGATTCGTGTTATTTCCTGTTTTCCGGATATTTTTCTTTAGTAAGGATGATCGAGTGATCGATCATCTTTGCTAACACTGTAGTATCAATATCTGCCAGCTTCTTAATGTAAATGCAGGCCTTACTCATTTTATACTTTCCAAGTTGTTTCAGTAATCCTTCTTTTACCTCGAAATCACAGCCTACATATAAGCTGATTGCAGCACTTCGTGGTGAGAATCCTGCTAAGGGTGCATCGCCTTCATGCCCACTGTCGTACTTATAATGATAGCTCCCAAAACCGATGATAGATGGTCCCCACATTCTGGCCGGAAACCCTGTTTGTTGTTCCATGAGTTGAACCAGGTCATAGCTGTCCTTTCGCTTTATCGGGTCATTCACCTGTTCAATAAAATCATGAACACTTTGGGCAGTCTGAGTAGTTTTGTTCTTTGCCATGTTTAATTGTAATTTTTTTAATTCATCCAATGAACTGGTTATCATCTTCTTTAAATAAGAACAATAAATTTCTTAATTTAGAAAATATCTTCTGGAATGACACAACCCAGTTGATGAACCAAATGAAACCTAAATATGATGAAACCATCGTGATCTTACAAATTACATAACGAAATGAACCGAGTTTACGAGTTCATGAATATCATTGAAAACAATAAATATCAATGAATAATAAAAAGATCATGATCGCTTCATAACTTTAAACAAATAGACGCTGATGAAAAAAACTAATGATTTAAACTCAACTGATCGCAGATCGTTTTTGAAAAAATCAGGTATAGTAATGTTAGGCAGTACGCTCGCTTACCAGACTGGTTTTTCCAATCCATTATTCGGTTCTGCAAAATCAACCATTAAGGTAGGCTTAATTGGATGTGGCGGACGCGGTACCGGCGCCGCTGCCCAGGCATTGGCGGCAGATCCGGATGTAGTCATTACTGCGCTTGGCGATATTTTTGAAGACAGGCTTGAGGGGGCTTATGCTGCCCTGACCACCATTGATTCAAAGCGGGTAAAGGTGGATAAAAAAAGAAAATTTATTGGCTTTGATGCCTACCAGAAAGTAATAGATTCTGGTGTTGATGTGGTCTTGTTAACGACTCCACCGGCTTTCAGACCAGATCAGCTGACTGCAGCAATAAACGCGGGAAAACATGTGTTTTGTGAAAAACCGGTGGCGGTAGATGCCCCTGGGATTCGTAAGGTTCTTGCTGCGGCTAAGAAGGCCCAGGAAAAGAATTTATCGCTGGTATCTGGTTTTTGTTTTAGATATGACCTGCCAAGCAGGGCTGTATTTAACCGGGTGCTAAATGGCGAAGTGGGGGAAATCAGGACGATCTCTACTTTTAGAAATGGCTCCGGAAACTGGTCTAATCCCCGTCAGCCGGATTGGAACGACCTGACTTTTAAATTGCGTAACTGGCATTATCAGAACTGGCTTTCCGGTGATTTTATTGTGGAACAGGCAGTGCATAGTCTGGATATGATGTCCTGGGCAATGGGAGATAAAATGCCGGTAAGTGCAACCGGAACGGGGGGCAGGCAGGTTCGTGTGAATGAAATTTATGGAAATATTTACGATCATTTTGCCGTGGAATTTGAATATGCAAATGGTGCAAAGGGATTTCATTTCTGCAGGCAGCAGGAGGGAACTTCACATCGCAATACGGTTGATGTGTTGGGAACAGAAGGCAGTGCATTCGTAAATGTGGGAATGAGATACGAGATCAATGGCAAAAATAACTGGAAATACGATGGCCCAAAAAAGAACATGTATCAGGTTCAGCATGATGAACTCTTTGCAGCGATCAGAAGCGGAAACCCGATCAATAACGGGGAATTTATGACGCACAGTACTTTACTGGCAATCTGGGGCCGGATGGCTGCTTACAGCGGACAAACGATTAGCTTTGAGCAGGCTTTGAATTCAGACCTTGTTTTAGGGCCGAAAATTGACGAGTATAACTGGGACCTTAAATGGGAAAATCAACCGGTAGCCTTACCGGGAGTAACCAAAGTAATTTAATCCTCCGGCTAAATAAGTGTATCATGAGAAAAGCATTAAAGGGGATCAGTGCGACCTGTGCAATCGTACTGATGAGTATCTCTATATTACATGCGCAAGCTAAACCCCTGCAATTTGGTAAAGAAACTACCCTGCAAAGTAGTAAGGGCAAAGCCATTAACTGGATCAATGTAAATACGGAACCTGAAACCTGGAGAAAGGAAAAAGACCTGTTGATCTGCTCGGGTAAACCAATTGGCGTAATGCGGTCGGAGAAAACATATGAAAATTTCATATTAGAGGTAGAGTGGAAGCACATGGAATCCGGAGGGAACTCCGGGGTATTTGTCTGGAGTGATGCGAAACCTGGTGAACAGAACCGTTTGCCGGGAGGAGTGGAGGTACAGATGCTGGAACTCGACTGGCCGGAGCTGAATAAGAAAGATGGCATAACACCTCCGATAGCTTATGTTCATGGAGAACTGTTTGGTGTCGGTGGCGTGGAAACTGTTCCTGATAATCCCAGAGGCGACCGAAGCAAGTCCACAGAAAACAGGTGTAAGGCTAAAGGCGAGTGGAATACCTATAAGGTGATCTGTGTGGATGGAACGATTAAGTTATCTGTAAACGGGAAATTCGTAAATGGAATCAGCAGGTCGACAGTAAAGAAGGGTTATCTTTGCCTGGAATCGGAGGGTGCAGAAATTCATTTCCGGAATCTGAAGGTTACTGAACTCTAAGGGAAAGATATGACCGCATACAACAATGGTATCAACGACAACAATTGTCCTGCTTCAAAATTATTGAAAATGTTGTCTGGTAAATGGAAACCTCAGATCTTTAAATTGGCCCTAAACGGACCATTGCGTTTTAATAGCCTGATCCGGCAGTTAGAAGGGTCAAATAAACAAGCGGTCGCTGTAGCCCTGAAAGAATTAGAAGAAGAAGGCCTGCTGGAAAGAAACGTAATTAAACTAAAACCTCTTCATGTGGAATATATTCTGTCTGAAAGAGGAACCTCGATGATCAGCGTTTTTCAACAACTGGAAGGATTATAGATCCTGATTTTTCATGATGTTAAGGAGTTAGCCTAATAGGTAGTCATGTTTTTTTGACTTATTGCAGGGCCTGTCTGATGAGGGTAGCTTTGCTGATGATTAAATCAAGACCATGGAAGAACAATTGAAAAATAATCCTTTAATGTGTGATCCGGAAAGTGGAGTATGTGAAATACCTGGCATTTCTGAAGAAGCGGAAAAAATATTACCGAAGGCATCAGAAAAGCCTTTAAGGATAATTTACTTTACTGATCCGATCTGTTCTTCCTGCTGGGGAATAGAGCCCCAGTTGCGGAAATTAAAGATGGAATACGGAGAAATGCTCGAAATTGAATACCGGATGGGAGGGCTTTTACCAGACTGGTCTTATAATAGTGGCGGAATCAGTAAACCATCAGATGTAGCGGCTCATTGGGATGAGGTAAGCTTGTATTATGAAATGCCTATTGACGGGGATGTCTGGCTGGAGGATCCACTGGACTCTTCTTATCCTCCTTCAATTGCATTTAAAGCCGCCCAGATTCAGGACCCGGAGAAAGCCTTACTTTTTTTAAGAAGGATAAAAGAAATGGTCTTCCTTGAAAAAAAGAACATCAGTAAATGGAAACATCTTTTAGCAGCAGCGACTGCAGTGAGACTTGATCCTGTAAAACTGGAACTGGATTTTAATGGGATAGCAAGGCAACATTTTCAAGAGGACCTGCAACTGGCCAGAGATTGGAATGTGAGGGGATTTCCTACGTTGTTTTTTACAGATGCCAAAGGGAATCAGGAAAAGATATATGGAGTAAAGCCATATGCTGTTTATGAAGCTGTAATCGGAACTCTTCTGGGCGGTACCAAAGCTAAAAAGATCAATTTGGATCCGGAGAATTTGTTCTCGTTTTACCCTTCACTAACCAGGAAAGAGTTCGCTGTTATTGCCGGTATTTCTTTGGCTGATGCGGAACATATATTGGCAAATTTGGTTAATGAAGGCAGGATAGAGGCAATGGAGACAAAGAATGGGAAAATATGGTGTCAGAAAAACTGACAATTCCACTTAATGTTTTGACAAAAAAACTAAATTTTCTACCCCCAAATTCTGCTTTATTTGAAATTCAAGATTTTATCATAAGAAATATGATAGGTTAGTTAATGAGATAGGGGTATCTACTTTATCGAATTGAAAAAAGTTCCGCAGATACCTGGATGGGATCTGCGGTTATTTGTTTAATCAGGAATAATAGGTTTTTTTTACTATTTTCGACCAATATTTGTCATTTACCGATATAGATAAATCACAAACTGTGAAATATAGTAACTCATTAAAATTCTCTCTTCTCTCTATTCTGCTGGGCTTGTCCGTATGGCTTTTGTATGTCAGATACGGAAAGGGGCCGGTTCTTCCGGACGAATTGAAAGCGGGTGTCGCAAATGAGATTCTGGTTGCTGTGTACGACATGAAGCACCGTATTCCTGAAAATTTACCCAATCACATCAGATACCTTTCCATGAAATGGAAAGACGCAGATTCCAGGTTAGATACCGCAGACCTAAAAGAAAAACTATCGAAGTCCGGAGATTTGTTGCTCACTATTGAAATATGGCCGGTTAAACATAAAAATCCACTTGATGAACTACTTGAAGGGGAGTATGACGCAAAAATTAAATTGCTTGCCCGGTTTGTAGCCGGCAGAAATGATGTGATGCTGCGCTTTCTTCCCGAAATGGAAGTGCCGGTTCAGTTACTTCCATGGCAATACCAGTCGCCGGATAAATATATTAATGCTTTCAATTATTTCGCTGCCCTGCTGAAAAAGTCAGCGCCCGGGGTAAAGATGGTCTGGTCACCGGCAGGGTATCCGGGAGATTCGGAATTCTGGCCGGGACCAGATCATGTAGATCTCATCAGCATTACGGTAGGAGGTAAATCTGAAAAGAGTAGTAAAGCTTTTCCTCTGGATACGGGTTTAACAAGTACTGTGCTGAAAAGCAAAATACACAGGATGAGATTTATGGATAAAGCCATCCTGATTCTGGCTGAGGGCATAAAAATAAATCCGCCGGAGATAGCTCCCATGCTTAAAGAAGTTAAAAATCAGGCAGACAGTTTTAAAAACACAATTTATTCGGCGGAGCATTTCGATAAAGGATCTAAACAGGTGATCAGTCGTAAAAAACTGGCGATAGGGGTCTATGATCCAAGAAAAATCCTGTTGAAAGAGCCATCAGTCAGTACAGAACATCTTTTTACCGATTGGGGTGAAATTCAACGGGGTGATTTTTCACGTAATTTCCATGAAGTGATCAAACGCAGGCACGATGTAATTGTCACGATGGAACCCTGGAGGGATACGACCAATGTTGAGGATCCTTTCGCGTTGCAAAATACGATAAAGGGAAAATATGATCGGGAAATCATCAAACTTTACCACATCATTTCAAATTCGGGTCAGCAGGTTTACCTGCGTTGGGCACATGAAATGGAAATTCCGATTCACCGGTACTCCTGGCAAAGCCAGTCTCCCGTAGATTATATTAACTCTTTTCGTTATTTCATGAAATTTAAGCAGGAAGCCAGTCAGATTCTTAGTGTCTGGGGGCCGGCAGGGGACAGGGGCTCGGTTGACTGGTATCCGGGAGATGATGTGGTGGATTATATCAGTATTGCAATTTATGGTTTGCCGGATAAGAACATCACAGATGAGGATAAACAGGAGTCATTTGGGACCGTATTTCAGCGTAAAAGCTATCGGATGAGATTTATTAATAAACCTTTTTTTATCACGGAATTCGGGGTGAAAGGTAAGGAGGCTTATAAGAAAAAATGGCTCGAAGGAGCCGCAGAAACCATTCGTGGCCACAAGGAGATATTTGGAATATGTTATTTCAATTTATTTGATAACCCTAAGGTATGGGGTGATATAAAGGCACCTGACTGGAGCATAACGAAGGATACCTTTATTAAGTTTTGCAGATCAGTAGAACAAAATGACAAATAATTATAAACCACTTAAAAGGGCATTGAAATTTTTAATTTTTCTCATGATACTTGGAGCGCTTGCTTGTTCCGGGAAGAAGGATAATACGGCCGCGAAGGTTTATATAGAAAGAAAAGATGGAAAGTTTGTTTTATATAGAAATGGTGCTCCATATTACATTAAAGGAGCTTCTGGTTTTTCAGAACTGGAAGAACTAAAAAAATCCGGAGGAAATACAATCAGAATCTGGGATACAGCGGG
The DNA here is from genome assembly GCF_001721645.1 of Pedobacter steynii. Taxonomy (NCBI): domain Bacteria; kingdom Pseudomonadati; phylum Bacteroidota; class Sphingobacteriia; order Sphingobacteriales; family Sphingobacteriaceae; genus Pedobacter; species Pedobacter steynii. The sequence goes on from NZ_CP017141.1 coordinate 3,676,577, forward strand.
ACTCAGCACTATACTAAAAAAAGCACATGAGAATGGAATTGCCGTCATTGTTGGATTGCCATTACCAGAAAGCCAGTATCGGGTTTTTTACGATGATCAGCTGAAAATTGACTCCCAGTATCATGCGATAAAGCAGCTCATTAATGCCCATAAAAAGGACCCCGCTTTACTGATGTGGTGTGTTGGAAATGAATTGTCTTTCCCGCTTAAGCCCAATTACAATAATTTTTACCAGACCTTTAACGATATCGTTTCCCTTATTCATAAAGAGGATCCGGATCATCCGGTTACCACTACTGTTTTGAATTTTCGGCGAAAGGATATTTTTAATATCAAAATGCGGACAGACATTGACCTCATCTCATTTAATCTTTTTGGAGGTTTGACGAGCTTGAAAAAGGATAGGGAGGGGTTTTCCTGGTTCTGGAATGGTCCTTATCTGATTACTGAATGGGGGATTGATGGACCATGGGATGGAAGCCAGTATACGGCCTGGGGAGCATATATTGAACCAACAAGTACTAAAAAGGCAGAGTTGCACAAGATGCGTTACGACCAATACATGCCGGTAAATGACCCTGGATATTTGGGCTCGTTTATCTTTTTCTGGGGCCAGAAGCAGGAGACCACTCATACCTGGTTCAGTCTTTTTGATGAGCATGGCAGGAAAACGGAATCGGTTGCGGTAGCCTCGGCCATTTGGACGGGTAAAAAAACAAAGGATACTTTTCCGAAAATTAATTATATGCTGTTGAATGGGAAAGGTGCAAAAGACAACATCATCCTGAAGAATGGTCAGACAGCTGCTGCGGAATTATTAATTGAGCCAGGATCTGTACCTCCTGAAAGGATAGAATGGAAAATCTATCCGGAAGACTGGTACAAAGTAGACAACATGAATAACCTGATAAGGCCTGCATTGATTGAAACCATATTTACAAGGACCACCAACCTCGGAGTTACTTTTAAAGCACCAGTTAAGGAAGGGCCATACCGGATATTTGTCACCATAACGGGGCACAACGGAAACATAGCAACCTCCAATACACCATTTTACATAGCTGAAAATGATGAAAAGAAGTAATCCTGTGGTGAATCCCTCCAAATATCAGTTGTTCACATTGAGACTGATGATCTTTTTGGGTATGCTTTGCATGTTTTTCTTTTTTGTGGAGTTGCTGCGTAAGGATACAGATGCTGTTGTGTTATACTGGATGCTGATGTTAACGCTTGGTTTTGCCTGTTCTAAAATCATCCATGAATGGATTCATTACCTGTTCATCTCGGTTCCCAAAAAACCAAACGTCCGGAAAGACTTTACAGTAGATGTTTTTACGACATTTTGTGCAGGCGAACCTTATGAGATGATCAAAGAAACACTGATCGCAATTAAGGCCATTGAATATCCTCATCAGACTTTTCTGTGTGATGAGGCCAACGATCCTTATTTAAAGCAGTTTTGTGTGGAATTAGGAATCCATCATGTCACGAGATCAGTTAAAATTGATGCAAAAGCTGGAAATATCAACAATGCATTGAAAAGCTCTTCGGCTGAGCTTTGTCTGGTGCTTGATCCGGACCATGTTCCTTTTCCAGATTTTCTTGATTATGTTATTCCCCATTTCAACCGGCCGGAAATCGGATTTGTACAGGTGGTCCAATCTTATAAGAACCAGGATCAAACCCTGATCGCCAAGGGGGCAGCTCAGCAAACTTATCAGTTTTATGGGCCAATGATGATGACGATGAACAAGTATGGAACGGTGCTCGCGATTGGTGCCAATTGCACTTTCAGACGGGAGGCATTGGATTCTATTGGTGGTCATGCCGCCGGTTTGGCGGAAGATATGCATACGGCAATGCAATTACACGCTAAAGGCTGGAAATCAGTATATGTACCTGCAGTAGTGGCAAGAGGATTGGTGCCGGCTACTTTATCCGCGTATTATAGTCAGCAGTTAAAATGGTCCAGAGGTGTGTTTGAACTGTGGGTAACTTCTTATCTTAAGTTATTCAGAAAGTTCAGCTGGCAGCAGAAACTACATTACGGAACAATCCCGGTATTTTACCTGTCCGGGGTATTTTTCTTACTCAATTTTGTGATCCCTATAGCTTCATTGCTACTCAATACCAGTCCGGTGAATATCGACTTTTTGAGTTTCTTCACGCTTGGATTTCCACTGGCCATTCTGATCATATTAATTCGGCATTTTGTACAAAAATGGGTGATGGAGGAAGAGGAACGGGGTTTTCATTTAGTGGGAGGTCTGTTGATGATCGGCACCTGGTGGATCTTTCTGGTAGGTTTTGTTTATACGATATTGCGGATTAAGGTTCCCTACATTCCCACCCCTAAAGATGATGAAGAAGAAGACAACTGGCGCCTGAACTTCCCTAACCTGGCACTGATTCTCCTGTCTCTTGTTGCCGTAGCTTATGGCTTATATTATGACCTGAACCCTTATAATCTCTTTATGGCAGGATTTGCTGTTGCGAATTGTTTTATCCTGTTGTTTACGGTGGTAGCCAGCAGGCAAACACAGTTTAGAAAATACAAGCACAAACATCTTTATCTGCTGCGTTTTATGACTGGCGTTGGCATCTTTAAAGTGCATTTCTGGAAATTGAGAAGGCGCATTTATGGATGGGTGAGAAGCTCTGCACTGATCATTACTGCGATTATTGCCTCTGTTACAATTTATCAGGTTGAGCGCAACCGCTCGGCCCAGGAGTCAACGGTGCAATCCCTTCCTGACCGCAAAAAGATGCTGATTCCCGGAATATATGCCCCTTCACAGTCGGATGGGCTCAGCTCTATGAAAGCGGTAGAAAAAATCGAACAGCAAAGTGACATTCATTTCGGTATCGTATCGCTTTATTTAGCATGGGGTGATCAGCAGAAAAATGCTTTACCGCATAAATTGCTGGATAGTATTTATAAAGTAAATGCAATTCCCATGATTACCTGGGAGCCTTGGCAAAGCCTGTTTGAGCAAAATAAAAACAGTGGAACGAAGGAACAAAAAGTCTTTTCGCATATTGTAAATGGGGCATATGATGAATACCTCAAGCGCTTTTCCAATCAGATAAAAGCATTAAACAGGCCTGTTTTTATGAGGTTTGCTCACGAAGCTGATAATCCACAGTATCCCTGGTCTGCCAGTGGAGGAAATACCCCCGCGGAATTTGTTGCCGCCTGGAAATATGTACATGAATACTTTGCAAACCATCGTGTCGACAATGTGGTTTGGGTGTGGAACCCCTGGAAACCAGAAGCTGTTAAGGAATACTTTCCGGGAAAGGAATATGTAGATTGGATTGGAGTGACCAACCTCAATTATGCAGATCAGAATCCGGATCGGAAATGGTATAGCATGGACCAGCTTTATGAGGCATTTCATCGCCAGAAAGAATTTACCAGCGGATTACCGGTGATGCTTGCAGAAACTGGATCATTGCGTACGGCGGCCAGGCAAAAAGAATGGATAGAAAATGCTTTTCATCAGATTGATACCAGGTATCCGGAGATAAAAGCAGTGGTATTTTTCAATAGCGCTGAGGATAAAAACACGATTTCGGCCGATTCCCCTCCTTTACTGGACTGGAAGATTGCGGATTTTAATCCTATTGCCAAACTATTAAAGTCCAGCGGAAAATATACAGACTGGATGTCTAGCCAGCCAATTGTACAGGCTGAGCCGGAGGGCATCCCTTATAAAAAGGGAACTGTTAACACGGATTACTTTTCAGGGATCAAAGGGGTTAATTATTCAAAAGATCAGGACTGGAGAAGCAGTTACCACAGCCTTAAAAAAGAAGAAATTATCAGCGACTTCAGCGAGATGAAGAAGCTAGGCATCAATACGATTAAACATTTCGGACCAAATATTTACGATCATAACATCCTGAAGGTTGCAGATCAGAAGAAGCTTAAAGTAGTGTACAGTTTCTGGATTGAAGAACATAACGATTTCATTTCAGATACGGCTCGGTTATCTGATTTTGCTGATGAAATACTGGCTACAGTAAAGCGCCTGAAGAGCAATAAAAATATCGTCATGTGGAATATAGGCAATACGCCAATGATGCAGATGGCGCAACATTTTTATAAGCCGGACTTATTTTACCCAAGAGCAGTTTATTTATCCTGGCTGAGGAAATTAGCGACTTCAATTAAGCAGGCCGATCCGGACCGTGCCATATCTGTTGATCTAGAGGTAGACCGGAATTTAAATCAGAATGCAGGTTTACTGGAATACCAGATTCCGTTTGACTACCTGGGGCTGGTTGCAGGAAAAGGAGAAATCAATGAAGGAGAAACAGGTCGATTGAAAGTCCCTTACCTGTATAGTGTCCTGAGCCCGGATCAGTACCGGAAACTAAAATCAAAGGAATCAGGTGTTTTAATGGGAAACTGGCAGGATCAGCAGAGAAAAGGTTTTGTCTCTTTTGATGGTCTTAAAGATTTGTACGGGAACAACAAAACGGGTTGGTATACGCTGGGAAATTTATGGAATAACCTGAAAGTACCCTCACCGGTTCCGCCGATGAAAATATTAAGACCTGCGACAACAATTGTGGCGCAAGGGCAGGCAACCTACCACATCATCAGCCAGCTCAATGAGGAATGGAAAATTTTAGCAGACTCAAAGGATCTGAAGTTCAGATGGAACCTGGTGAGAAATGACAGGTATGGGAATCCGGTCCGGATGAAAAGAGTAGGAGAAGGAGCCCAGCTTACCCTGACAATACCGCCAAATCCAGCACGCTATCAACTTTATCTTTATGTAATCAAAGGAAAACAGGTACAGATTATAATTTCTGATTTAAATATTCCTTTATAGGGATTTCCAGGTTTTTTGAATGAAAAAATATATTATTTTTGAGGAGACAATAACCCTCAATAAGTACAAAAGCAATGGACAATACAAGTAATCCGATACCACACCATGTTTATTTTGATGGAAAGGTACAAAGCCTCGGACTGGAAACAGAAAATGGCAAGGCAACTTTGGGTGTGATGAAGAAAGGTACTTATGAATTTTCAACCTCTTCGCCTGAAAGAATGGTCGTGGTATCCGGTGTTATGAATGTGAAATTACCGGATACGGATTGGTTGAAATATACGGAACAGCAGGAATTCCATGTCACTGCCGGTATTTCCTTTGGTGTGGAATGCGATACTGATGTAGCGTATATCTGCTATTACGGATAATGAATACACATGTTAAAGGCTATTTCTGGGCATGTATTTCCTCTGCAACATTTGGCCTCATTGCGTTATTTGCTTTACCGCTCACGCAAAAAGGAATCTCACATGATTCTGTTTTATGTTACCGTTTTGCTGGCGCCTCTTTATTTCTGGCCCTATGGATGATTTTCAAAAAGGAATCGTTTGCTATCGCTAAAAAAGAGATGGGCTTATTGGCGCTCCTTGGGGTATTGTATGCATTATCCGCACAGTACCTGTTTTTGAGTTATGATTATTTAGGGGTAGGCACTGCCTCAACCATTTTATTCCTGTATCCGGTATTTGTTGCCGTATTGATGGCTGTGTTTTTTAAGGAAAAGATAAAGATGGCGACTTTAGCTGCTATTTTAATCGCCTTTTTAGGTATTTCCCTTTTATATAAAGGGGATCAGGGGAAGAGTCTTAACCCTTTGGGGATCGGAACCATCCTGCTCTCTGCACTGAGTTATGCGATTTATATTATCGTGGTGAATAAATCCAGGGTACAACACTTTTCAGGCTATAAGCTTACTTTTTATGTCATGGCGTTAAGCTCGGGTTATTTCCTGATAAAGGCACAAACAACCGGGGGACTAATGCTCCTTCCTGATACAGTTGCATGGGTAAATCTGGCTTTGTTGTCTTTGCTGGCTACCGCCTTATCCTGTGTCGCAATGGTGTTTGCCGTACAATACGTAGGTTCTACTGCGACCGCTATACTTGGCGCTTTGGAGCCTGTGGTTGCCGTAGCTGTAGGCGTGCTGGCTTTTAACGAGGCCATTACCGGAAGCCTGATTCTGGGCGTTTTACTGATTCTGATTGCCGTTTCTTTAATTGTACTGTCCGACTATTTTTATAAACGCCTGGCTGCACAAAAGATCCTGACAAAATAAAGCATTGATCTTTTTCGCCTGTTCAACCGAAGTCAATTGCCCAAGTAACTGAAAAGCTACTTCCATTGCGGTGTATGGGTTCGTTAATTTAATTTTTTTGTGGTTCTGCAGGGCTTTTTTGAACAAGCTCTCTTTGATTAGTCAGCACAAACTGAAAGAGTTGTTCTGTAGGTACGAGTTTCCGGCTGCATTTCTCGATATCCATGCCTTCTTTTGTCCATAGGTAGGGCTGAAAGCTATAGGATTTGCTTCCATCAAGTTTTGCAATAAACTTGTTCCAGGTAGACCACCTCAGGCCTTTGTAAAAGGCAGAAAGGTCACTGTCAAAACAGAAACGAATAAACTCAGTATAGCCAAGCCCAAGGGATTCCCATTGCAGGCTATTGGGTGCGAGGTAATAAATGGCTTTTAAATCTTCTCCAAAAGCACCGTAATTAATCGCAAAAAAGCCGCCAACGGCATCATCTGCAACCAATAGGTAGTCTGGTTTATCACCAAATTCTTTTATTGATTTTCCTTTATTCCATTCCGGAACAGAACGGTTCAGCCGCTCGTTCCCTGAACCTAAAATCCTCAGCCAGCCATTGTCTACCATAATGCCTCCGCTGTTGTAAATCACTGCACCCAAAGAAGAATAGGTAGAAACCTGAGCGTTAAACAATGCATTCTTAGCACTGACGGAATCAAAGCCCAGAACCTCGACCTTATTTTTTGCAGAATCTACCCACTTTTGAATCAGCGGCCATGCCGGGTCTGTTGTATTAATTAACTCATCCAGACTTTGCATTTTATTTTGTGCAGAAACAGTGAAGGAGAGGGTCGTAATTACCAGTATTAAGAGGCTTTTAGTTACACTTTTCATAGAAATTGAACTTATCTTTTTCAAAGATAGAATGAAAATACTGTTATCACATAAAATAGATGATTATTGTCACTCCATTTCATATCGTCCAGAATTTTGTTTTCTGCAGTTTTAAGCGGTGTTAACTATTTGTTTTACAGGTTGGAGGATGAAAATCAATTCTGCGTATTATTGGAAAGATTAGTCGGTTAATTGTTGATCATCAGCACTTAATAGTTGGTCTTAAATGAAGAGAACAAAGGTCTTAAATTCAGGTAATGGTATTTAATCATGACCTATAAACTCAGACCTATTATGAAGAATTCATTAAACACTAAACCAAGCGTAAAAATCCTAAGCCGGGCCGAACAAAAAGCAATATTGGGTGGTAAAGACATTCAGTTTTGTTTCGCTCAAAGCGCATCAGGAGAATTAACATTATTTAACGGAGCAAGCGGGAATCCTGCGGCAGCAGCGGCCAGTGCTCAACAAACTGGCGGGCATTGGTATTGTAAAAGTTGCGATACTGCCAGTTGGTTTCAACAGTACATTATAACCAACAGAGGCTGATGAGAACATTTCAGAACGTTGAAACAAAAAAGAGGTGCTTTATTTATAAAGCACCTCTTTTTTGTTGGCAATATATTGCAGTAGCTTACAGTCTGAATCCTACTCTTAGTGCAGCATAGGAAGTTCCTGCATCTTCTATCCTGATACCGGCATCGATGCGGTTGTTAAATTTGTACCCAACACCACCACCAACAAGGAAGCTTGTTCCATAATCGTTAAATCCGATAGCAGCACCTAAGTTAAAGTTGATGAAAACCTTTGGGTCAACGAAATACTTAACCCCACCTTTTAAGGGTAAAAAAGTATAGTTGCTGTAGAAATCATCATATTTAGGAAATAAGGTTTCTACCCCTGTTGCCAGGGTTAATCCCAGCTTTTTCTCTACTGGCCATTCCGCTTCCAAAATTCCACCAATACCTACGTTATAAGCTTTGCTGAAAGGAATTAACAATTCAGGTGACAGGGTTATTTTTGCTGATTGCGCAAATGATTTTGCAGTAAAGAACATACACATAGTTCCAATCAGTCCAACAATTAAAAGTCGTTTTGTATTCATAAGATAAGTAATTTAGTCCGATCAGCTTTTAACAAAGATTAGACCAATTCCCGATTTCTTAGGAATAAATTTCTTCACACCTGGTGATTTAAAAGGCGTCTTTAATCGTTAAACTGGTTGTTTCTGGTGCTCCCGGAATCCCGCCACCTAAAATCAGTTTTTTAACAACGTTGACAGGAGAGGAGATTTTAACATGATATTGTCCCTGAGCGTCAATGCTCACATCAGCCGTTGTAGACTGGTTAACAGGCGCGCTATAGAGTACAGATCCTGTAGTAACTGCGGTTCCGATACTGCAATTCAGGGCCATTAAGGCAGCAGTAGGATTGGCCGACATGATGGCTGTTGTGCTGAGTGTATATTTTCCTGGCCCACGGTTATTGAAGATGATGGTTAATGCGCTGCCCGAGTAGGCTCCATGATTGCCGCCATCTCCTGAAGTAGTGACTACCATGCCCGCTTTTCCATCTTTATTAGTCTGGGCAGAGGCACCTCTGGTATAAGTATAAGATCCGAGTTTCCAGCTGGATTCACCAACAGGTTCTGGTGCCGGATCGTTCTTTTTGCCTCCACCGCAGGAAAATAAAATAATTGAGGCACTTAATAAGGCGGCATAGGTTAGTAATTTTTTCATTGTCTAAGGGGGTTGTTTTAAAAAAAACAGACAAGAAATATGCCTGTCCCTTTATTTTCAATGAAAACACTGGTTTTAGGGTAGGTCTGACTACCTGAAATCAGGTAGTGAATACCGGATGTTTTACTGCTTTGGGATAAAAACAGGACAGTGGTAAAACTCAACAAAACAGTCGGCTTTCACAGGGCTATTTTGTTGAGTTGATCCTGGAATACTCAGGCATATTGTTCTCTTCTCAATGGAACGAAGGTATGCCGTCTTTTCCAGAAAGCGGATTCAGGCCAGCGTTGTTCTTTATGGTAAAACTGAAGCTTTAGCTCCTGATAACTATGGAAAATACGGCTGATATCCTGCTGATAACGATCAATAGCTTTAGCATCTCCATTATAGTTTTCAAGCAAAGCCCTTGCAGCCTGAAAAGCAGAACTTATGGCAAAACCAATACCCATAGAGGACAATGGGTCAAATGCTGCGGCTGCATCACCCACAGCAATAAAATTTTTCCTGCAGGAGAAATCATTGAGCTGAGAGAAGGCATTACGGGTCCAGAGTGCTTCATGGGATAAGGTCTCTGAGGTCCTTTGCCGCGTATGTACCGTTTGTTCCAGCATTTTACACCAGTTCGCCGGTTTGTGTAATTGCAATTCAGAAGCACGGTCTGCATCCGTAAAAAAGGTTACGGCCATTTGCTGCTTTGGTAATGCGGCAGTATACCACCATCCTTCTTCTGTAGCCTCCATAAACAGATCCTGACTGATGTTACGGTTGTCTGTTGTTTGCAAAAAGGCGCCGATTGCAACGAGCTGATCAAATCTTACAGATTCTATTCCCAGCTGCCTGCTGATGGTGCTTTGTCTGCCGGTCGCATCAACGATATAACGGGCGAGTACATCAAATTGCTGTTGATCGCGATGCTGAAAGCTGGCTTCCCAATGTTCATTTGGCAATTGTCTCAACGATTGACAACGGGTTCTTGGAAAGACAATGCCACCACGGCTCATCACCTGTTCCAGCAGATGAAGGTCAAACCTTTCCCGGTCTATCTGATAATTTGCTCCCTGTGAAGTAAACAGAGAATCACGGGTGTTGATATAGGAACTTCCCCATGCGGCCTTATTGCTGTAACCTTCTAAAAAACTATCTGGTCCAAAATCTTCTTTATGGATGTCCACATAGTCCAGGAGGTCAAACAAAGCCGGGCTCACATTCTCACCAACACGTGTATTGTCCAGAGCACTTTGCTCTACGATCATCACTTTAAGCCCGGAGTACCGCAACAGACTAAGTGCGGTGGCAGCCCCGCCGGGGCCGCCACCGATGATCAATACATCGGTTTGCATTGTTCTGTTCATTATCTTCTGCTTCTGCTACCGGAACGAGGTAGGGTTGCGGCTCCGGTAAGGGTTTCGATAGCTTTGAATGCAGCTTCTTCCATATGTTCAACCATATTGGCGGCCAGAAGACTGCGTTTCTTTACCTTTCCTTTATCAGGCTCGATATAGAATACAGGTAAAGTGGTATCCCAATCCTGTACGTTACCGCTGATCTGTCCGATATGAATCTCTTTATAGGTAAATAGGTCGTTATTCCTTTCCGTTTCCACAATAAAAGGATAACCATTCTCTGCATTGGCATTTTTATCCCTTAGGAAACCCAATGCATACCAGTATTCTACCATCTGCACAAAGCTGTTGATTCCTCTGGCATAATTCATCTGTTCGCCAGGAGGGACATGAGTGGCGGCTTGTCCTTCTGCAGTGAATTCTCCAACGAGTACATCCCATGGACTTTGTGGTGGCCACCAATAACTGTAATAGCTGGGTGGAAGTGGCGCTTTACTACCATCAGGGAGTGTTGCCTTGTTGGCATAAATGTCGGTAAAGTTGATGTATTGTACCGTACACTGGAAAAAGTCGGCCTGCCATGGACATGCCATACGCTTGGTCAGATCTCCGGGTTCGCAGCCACCACCTTCACACTCATCTCTGGAAGGAGTTAAGCCATTTGCCTGATACCAGGCTTCGTCTTTATACTGCTGAATCACATAAGGAGCAGCATATAGCACTGGATTTTGCAGACTCCAGGTAACTTCTATACCCGGGCACATCGGTAGTCCTACACAGTTGCCTACACTTCCGGCATCCAGCGGGTGAACCGGATACGGCAGGTAATCCCGGTTGTTGTCGAAATTGCCTTCCGCCCATTGAGCAAGTAAAAATAACTGCGTTTCATCCAGTGCCATGAATTTCATGATATTGGTATTGCTGACTGAGTTACTGCCAGAGTTGAGGGGCATCATTGGAAACATTTTTCCGGTTTCTTCGCTGCTGAAGAGTTGTTCCTGTGGGTATGATTGTCCGGATGAATTACCCTTTACAGGTGGCTCAGCATCATTCTGCCTGAAGAGGTTATAGAAATTCATCCGGTTAGTTTTGTTTTCAGGCGAAGGATCAGCGTAATCGAATGGTCCGTTTACGGCGGCCTGCATAGGCTGTACATTTGAAACCCATTGATAGCGGCCCATACGGTCAATTATCGGAAAGATGTCGCGATAATAGTTCGCTTTGAACTGAGGGTTCCAAATGCCGTTATTATACATTTGAGGAACCAGATTAAGGTTTCTGACCCCTACATCGAACATGGTATCGCTAAGCGTGGAAATATTGACAATTTCTGGAGCGAAATCAGGGGAACCTACGATGACCCATGCCGATAAACTTACTGCCGGGCTTCCATCATTAAAGGTAATCGTGCAATACACCGGACCATCAGAAATATCGTCATGCCAGGTGCTTGATCCGCCATAACTGGTGAGGGGAAGGTTACCTCCGGCACAACCGGAACCACCTAATACGATAAGACGACCTGATTTATCCGTCCACAATGCACCTAGGGTTTTTACTGCAACTCCATATTGTACGGTATCAGGAGGATATTGCGCCGGATATCCGGCAGGTACATTGTCTTTGTCAAAACCAACAGAGCTGTCCCGGCCGGAAATCGTACGGGGACCCGGATCCACAATTAGTGTTTGACGTTGAGCTTCAGTAACCATTTCCGGGTTTCTGAAAGGGATGTTCTGATTTTGATAGCTGTTTTCCTGACCATAAAGCAGGTTGCCCTGAAGTTCGGAATACTGGTACCAGGCGGCCTTTTTATTGGCCAGATGGACGGTCCATTCCATAGATGCGACTTCAGGTGAGTCGAGGGTAAGTTCATCTATTCCGTTGTCCTTGAAAACCCGGAATAACTGACCTTGTCTTTTAATACGGCCGGCATCATCCTTGAATTTGACGATGGGACCATTGCCATCACCATTAAACGGAAGACCTCCAATGGTGTCCGGGGATAGACAAATGTTGGATGGATCGTTAGGTGAGACAGCAATCACTGGACTGGGTACTGCATTAATGGGGCTATTGCCTAAACGGGCAACTCCCACAGAGGGATGAATCTGTAGTGCCATGTTCTTTGTTTTGCGTTAAAAATTAAACTTTAATTATATAAAGTTAACGAGCAATGAAGATGGATTTCAGGGTACTAATACCGTCTTTCTAAAACAGGTATTTTTACCTACAGATCATGCGGTACAGTGGATATGGTAAGGTATGTTGTTGCCGGACTGCTGTTTACAGTGATCATGAATAAATAATTACCTTCTTTAACATTATTTAACACTTTTAATTGCCATTATGTGGTATATTAGGGTATGAATTTAATCAGGGATGAATTAAGTTTAGTTAATTTAGTACAAATAGTACGGACGGGGAGCGGTTGGTTGCTGTCTCCCCGTTAATTTTTCCGGAAGTTTATTTCATTCTGAAAATTGCTTCGTTCAAAAGAACCAAATCAGCATTTTATTTCGAACAGGCATGCAGGGGCATTGTGGTAATGATCGGGTAGACCCTGAGTATCGTTCAGATCAAACATTCCAAGGAAGCTGAAACCGGCATTGGTATAATGGGCGATTAATTTTGAATTGTTTCCCAGGGTATCCAGGCGGACAAAATCTTTTCCATTTTCTGCTGCATATTTCTTGGCCCAGTCTACAATAATAGCGATGAAGTTTTTCCCTCTGAAATTTGGATTGGTGGCAATTCTGTGAATATAAATAGCAGCATCATTATTTTTTTCTCCCCAAATTTGTTCATCGCTGAAGGTGGTGGCCCAGATACAGGCGATTTCATCATTTATGATCAGTTTCCATTGCCTGTTTTCTGCAATTTCAGTCTCTACAAGTTGTTGCTCAAATTCAGGCCATATCACTACTGTTTCTTTTGATTTCTGATAAGCTGATGCGATCCTGTAAAGCCTGAATATTTCAGGAATATCGGCTGTATGGCAATTCTCTATTTTCATTTTATTGATCTGTTTAATTTTTAATACCTAAAGGTCGTATATCTGATTGCATTACAAAACCCGAAACTTGCTGATCATGTAAAGAAATATTCATTGACCTTATGGAAAGCTGACAGACCCGGCATCCATATTATAAATGTGCGGGAAGCAATTTTATAGTATGGTATTCACTTTAATCTTTAAAGCAATGTTAGGTTCAAAAATCGATTTATTTGGCAATGATTGGCTTGATGTAGTATTTGATCAAAAAAACAAAACTTACGGGGCTTATGAGCTACGCAGGCAGAACGGTTCAAATACTACCAAAGCGCTCTTTATCTCAGGAACACTTTTTATCCTGTTTTTTTTAACTCCTAAAATCATCAGTCTGATCAACGGAAAGGAAAGGGTAGACGATCCTTTAACCACAACTGTTGTTAAAATTGCGCCTCCGCCAGCGGTGAATCCCAAAACACCGCCTCCAACCATCATTGAGCCACCGAAGTCAGCGGTGCCGACTACAAAGTTTCTACCTCCGGTAGTGGTTGAAAACCCGACTGATCCAGATCCGGTAATGATTAAGGACCTGGCCATTGCGAATCCTGGTCAGAAAACAGACTTGGCTGATCCTGATGGGGATATTGTGATTACCGGCCCTACCGGAGAAGGAAAAAAGCAAATGGCTGCTGTAGAGGATGATAAGGTGTATGATATATTCGTAGCTCTTGAAGTGCAACCCGATTTCCCCGGTGGAATAAACAAATTTTATAATTACCTGTCGAAAGCAATCAGGTATCCTGCTCTGGCCCAGGAAACCGGGTTGCAGGGAAAAGTTTTTGTATCCTTTATTATTGAGCGGAACGGCACATTAACCGACATCAAAGTAGAAAAAAGGCTGGGTTCCGGTACCGATGAAGAAGCGATAAGGGTATTAAAAGCAAGTCCGAAATGGATCCCGGGTATTCAAAATGGTAAGGCTGTCCGTGTACGGTATAATATTCCGATCAGTTTCAGCTTATCTCAATAAGCACCTTATAGAAGAGAAAGGGGCATCATGACGAACATGGTGCCTCTTTTTTATGCGCTAAGTATTGCTACTGACTGTCCTGGTTTTGCGTATCCTGATCAGGAGTAATGTCGTGATCATCCAGTGCTTTATGGTAACCTAAGGAATGTTTGATTCCTCCCCAGGCAGTTAACATTAAGATAATGTCCTCATCCTTAAGCGGTCCGCTTACCTGACCCTTGCAATAATCTAAAAATTCCTTTTCTGTCATGCGCCAAAATTATGGATTTTGTTGTTAAATTCGGAGCAGTAGCATAAAACGGCATGGTTCTAGGTGCTGATCTAAATAAGAAAGGCGATAAAACCATGATGGAAAATCAAAAGAAAAAGCTCAAAAGAACGGTATCTCTGGTTAAAATACTGGCAAAGTATGGATTTGGAGAGTTACTCAACTATACGAATAATCAGACGGAAGGAGAGATTTCATCACTCAGTGTTTATGAGCGCATCAGGATGGCGCTGGAAGAGCTGGGACCTACCTATGTGAAATTCGGACAGGCTTTTAGCAGCAGAGAGGATCTTTTGCCCAAAGAAATGATTCTGGAACTTCAGAAATTGCAGGATAATGTGGAGGCTAAGCCGATGGATGTCAGGGAATTGCTGAATACCGATTTGGGTGTAGATCCGGACGAATTCTTTGCAGAAATTGATCCGGAGCCCTTTGCTTCCGCCTCTATCTCCCAGGTATATAAGGCAACACTGATCAACGGACAGCGGGTGATCTTAAAAATAAAACGTCCCGGAATCCGGGAGGTTGTCGCTTCAGATATGCTGATCATGAAAGATATCGCAAAGCTTTTAGTCAATTACAGCGAAGCATTCAGGAGGATAAACCTGGTTGAGGTACTGGAAGCATTTGAAAAATCTATTTTTCAGGAATTGTCTTTTCTTAATGAACTGGCCAATATTGACCGTTTTTCCAGGAATTTTAAGGGGAATGAATCCATTTATCTGGCTAAGGTTTACCCGGAGTTATCCAACGACAATATCCTCTGCATGGAATTTTTGGACGGTGTAAAAATAAGTGATAAAGACGCGCTCCTTTCCATGGATTTAGATCCTGCTGCCATTGCAAGAAAAGGGCTTGATCTCTACCTGATTCAGGTATTGGAGCACGGTTTCTTTCATGCAGACCCTCATCCGGGGAACCTGATGGTACTCAGAAGCGGAAAGATTGCCTTTATTGATTTTGGTTCTATGGGGAGCCTGACACCTGTAGAAAAAGAAATGCTGGAAGATTTTGTTTCTCATTTCATGGCCCAGGACGCAAAGCGCCTAATTGCGGTCATGAAAAAGATGGCGATACGCTTCAATGTAACGGATGAAAATCAACTGGAAAAGGATATTCATGGTTTTTTTGACTTGTTGGATGGTGCCTCACTGGAGCAAATGGACATTAAAGAAGTGTTGGGTAAATTTTCGGCAATTCTGAATAACAACGAAATCCTTATGCCCGACCACCTTTATCTTCTGGTCCGTGGAATTGTACTGATCGAAGGAATTGGCCGTGCCCTTGTTCCCGATTTAAATATCATAGAAAGTTTAAGACCTTATATCTTAAAAATAGCTTTCCGTAAACTGAGCCCGGAAGAATTAAAAAAGAGTGGCTTGAAGTTGTTGAGAACGCTTACTGAGGCGATGAAAACAATGCCCGACGATGTGCAGTCTATCATCAGCAAACTGAATAGCGGGGAGTTAAAAGTTCAGCAGGAAGTACAGGGCTTATCTGCTTTGAATAAAATGATGGGCAAAGGGATCAACAGGATGGTGATGGCGGTGGTAATGTGTGGATTACTCATCAGCTCCTCCGTATTGATCTTAGCGGATAAACCGCCTAAACTTAGCGGAATACCTGTGCTTGCGTTAACAGGTTTTTTAATCAGTATCGCCTTAGGCCTTTATATTTTAATCTCTTCCCGTCCTAAAAATTAATCCCTGTAATTTAGTGAAATGAACAATACATTTGACCCCGAAAAAGATTATCTTCTCGAAGATAATTATGCCTTGCTAAGACCTTTAAAGTCAGGTGATTTTGAACTGTTAAAGAACTTTGGAATTAATGAACCGGAATTATGGAAGTTCTCTTTGCAGAATGCCGGAACTGAAGAAGGTATGCGGGAATACCTGAAAGCGGCAATGGAGAAGAGAAAAAAAGGAACAAGCTATTCTTTTATCGTGTTTGACAAGACAAAAAATGAATATGCCGGTTCTACCAGGCTTTATGACATTGATGTTGCCAGCAGGAATTTATCATTAGGATATACCTGGTATGGGAAAAACTTCCAGGGAACAGGCCTCAATAAACATTGTAAATACCTGCTTTTTGAATTCATCTTTGAGCAGATGGAATTTGAACGGGTGGAGTTCAGGTTAGACAGCGAAAATGAAAGAAGTATGCAAGCGATTAAAAGCCTTGGATGTACTTTTGAAGGTGTACTCCGAAACAATGGATACAGAACTGATGGAACGAGAAGGAACTCTGCCGTATTGAGTATGCTGAAAAGCGAATGGCTGGAATCTAAAAAGGAACTGTTAAAAAATAAGCTGATTTGAAAATAGAACATAAAGATTATAAACTTTTGCATCAGTACGAGGAGGATGAAAAACTACGAACAAGTTTCAATCTGCTGACAGAAAAAACGTATCATTTTGATTTCGAAAAATGGTATCAGGCCGGATATTGGGAGGACAACTGTGTTCTCTATTCAATTGCCGACAAAGACCAGGTGATTGCTCATGTTACGGTGAATGTCATAGACTTTATCGTGTTGGGCGAAGAAAAGAGGTTTGTGCAGTTGGGTACGGTGATGACCGATCCTGAATATAGGAACCAGGGTTTAAGTCGTATGCTGATGGAAAACATCATGCTGGAATGGGAACATAAATGTGATATGATGTACCTGTTTGCAAACGATGCGGTATTGGATTTTTACCCTAAGTTTGGTTTTGTACCGGTATCCGAATATCAGGCATTTTATAAACCGGAGGCAGTAATAAAGGGCCCGGCATTTAGAAAAATGAATATGGACGATGCTAAAGACCGTGATTTACTCTATCATACGGCAAAATACGCCAGTCCATTGTTCAAAATCTCCATGAAAGATAATGCCGGACTGGTTATGTTTTATGCCAATTATTTTGACAGGTTTAGCTTCCGGGATAATTTTTATTATATAGAAGCGCTAAAAGCAATTGCGGTTGCCGAATACGAAGAGGGGACATTGGTCCTGTACGATATTTTGGCTTTGGAAAAGATAGAAATTAAAGAAGTTATCCATGCTTTAGCAAATGGTAAGACCGGCAAGGTTTCGCTGAGATTTATGCCGGATCAGACAGAAGGTTATGAAATAAGTCTTTATAAAGAAGATAATTCTACTCTTTTTGTGCAGGCGAAGCAGCGTAAATTGTTTGAGGAACATCAGTTAATTTTCCCCATCCTGTCTCATACCTGAGTTTAGGGGTTAATAGCTAGGTTCTGTAGAGATCAAATGTTCGTCAATCTCCTTTAGCAATTTTTCGTAAAAAGCGTCGGTATTGAATTCATCTAAAGGAACATCCATATTCAGGTATTTACCATAAAAGCTCTTTACCAATAATTTAATCCGATCCGGATGGTCATCTTTATGGCCTCCCGGAATATCAGAGTATTTATCTATGTGACATACATATAGGTAATGATTGCCATTATATTCAAAACTTTTAATCTTGGAATCTAATTTATTAGGGTCAACCTCTAGAGATAACCTGACCTGGTCCTGATTTTTCATACAACTAATGTACTATTTTAAATTTTGAAACAACACAGGGCCGGTCCCATTGTCCTCTTCATTTTTATTTAAAATGCTAAAGATCTTTACGTATTTCTCTGCTCCGAACCTCATGGTTACCCGGAAGGTATAACCACCATAATTGACTTCTTTGATAAAAGCGTAGAGTACTGGCTTAAGAAATTCTATAAACCGGATCGAATATCCCTCAAAGTCAGGTTCAATGAATTTCACTTGATAAGCCTCTCTGAATTCATAGAAATTGAAGTTAATAGCCTGTTCAGTAACATCTACAAATCTTGTCTTGTAGGTGATGTTAGCATTTAAGGCATAGTTAAGCCTGATATAGGTGATGATTTTATACTGCAATAAATCTACGGTATCGCGGTAATCAATGGACAGTGTTTTCATATTCCCTCCCAGTTTTGAATTGCAATAATGCTAAAAATATTAGTAAAAATATCAATTATTTTGTCATTTAATCAATTAAATTTTGAGGGCGCAAACTAAAGGCTATCCGATGAGAGATAGCCTTTAATAACCAAAGTGTAAATTAAACGAGTACTTAATGTTTGTGCTTCGCAGCATGAAACCTTAAAAAAGCAACTGGCAATGAGTAACCAGCAGTTTTTTACGCCAGACTGAGCATCTGACTAAAATTTAAACAAAACATGGAAAAGTTTAAGCTAAGTCTGAAGACCTTCGCTACCACTTAGACGTCATGAGCGGAATCGAACCGCCATTCTAGGTTTATGAAACCTGTGCCTCGCCACTCGGCCACATGACTATTTCTGATCAGCTTTCCTGCTGATGATGGAACAAATATATAAAAGTCTACTGAATTAGTAGTATTTATTTGTAATTTTATTTTTAATCCTTATGTTTACAATATTAAGCGCATTCAGAAGGGTATAGAGCCTATTTTTTATGCCATTTGATTTAGCGCTTGAGACAGATAACTAAGAAAAAAACTAATTAATTAAAAAGAACCATGAGTAAATTCGCAAAATTAAAAGAAGTAGTAGCTGCAACAGAAGCAGACGTAGAAAAATTTTATAAAGGTGGTAACAGTGCTGCAGGTACGAGAGTACGTAAAGCCTTACAGGAGATCAAAGGCCTTGCTCAGGAGATCCGTACAGAGATCACCGAAAAGAAAAATGCCGCAAAATAATTAACGGCCTGATGCCGCAGGATCTTTAGGTACAGAACCCTAAAACCAGCTGACTCAAAATAACGGGAATGTTCTATTGGGAACGTTCCCGTTAAAATTATATATTTGCTTTCACACCTAAATATTATAATGTGAAACGGATATTTATCGCCTTATTGTCTTTATGTATTTCCACTGAACTGGTAAATGCACAAGACCTGAAATCGCCAGATGGCAAACTGCTGATGAACTTCAGCATCCAGAATGGAGGAATACCAACCTATAAGCTGACTTATAAAGGTAAAGTCGTACTTAAACCAGGTAAACTTGGCCTGGAGCTGAAGGATGAAAGACCTCCTGCGAAGTTTGGTGCCGAGATGGGAATGAAATCCGGAACTGACAACCCAAAAACTTCTTTATATAATCAATTCGCAATCGCAGAGACCAAAACAACCAGTTTCGACGAAACCTGGCAACCGGTTTGGGGCGAGCTGAAAAATATAAGAAACCATTATAATGAGCTGGCGGTTACGCTAAATCAAAAAAATACAGACAGAAATATCCTGATCCGCTTTCGCCTTTTCAATGATGGCCTGGGATTCCGTTATGAATTCCCGCAACAGAAAAATCTGAACTACTTTGTGATCAAAGAGGAAAAAACTCAGTTTGCCTTATCCGGCGACATGAAAGCATATTGGATCCCTGGAGATTATGATACCCAGGAATATGATTATACGACTTCTAAACTTTCAGAAATCAGAGGATTGTTCCGCACCGCGGTAACAGACAATTCTTCTCAGACTCAATATTCCGAAACAGGGGTTCAGGCTCCGCTGATGCTGAAAAGTAACGATGGCCTTTACATCAGTATCCATGAAGCGGCATTATTGAATTATTCTACCATGAACTTAAACCTGGATGATCAGCACATGATTCTTGAGTCCTGGTTAACTCCGGATGCAAAAGGGGATAAGGGATACATGCAATCTCCTGCAATTTCTCCCTGGAGAACGGTTATCGTGAGTGATGATGCCCGTGATATTTTAGCTTCAAAAATGACTTTGAACCTGAATGAACCTTCCAAAATAGAAGATACCTCATGGATTAAAACCAGTAAATATATAGGGGTCTGGTGGGAAATGATTACCGGGAAAAGTTCCTGGGCTTATACCGACGAATTGCCTAGTGTACAGTTGGGGGTAACGGATTATACGAAAGTAAAGCCGAATGGTAAACATGGGGCAAATACGGCACATGTAAAAGAATACATTGATTTCGCCGCCAAACATGGTTTTGACGGTGTTCTGGTAGAGGGCTGGAATGTAGGTTGGGAAGACTGGTTTGGCAACTCTAAAGATTATGTGTTTGATTTTGTAACCCCTTATCCGGATTTTAACGTAACTGAAATCAGGGATTATGCTAAGAGTAAAGGTGTGAAAATGATCATGCACCATGAGACTTCAGGTGCGGTGAGGAACTATGAACGCCATATGGATCAGGCTTATCAATTCATGAAGGACAATGGATACGATGCCGTAAAGAGCGGTTATGTAGGAAATATGATCCCTCGTGGGGAATACCATTATGGACAGTGGCTGGTGAACCATTATCAATACGCGTTGGAAAAAGCAGCAAAGTATAAAATCATGCTGAATGCACATGAAGCCGTACGTCCGACAGGAATCAACCGTACTTATCCTAACCTGATTGGTAATGAATCTGCCCGTGGTACGGAATATCAGGCATTTGGAGGTAGTAAAGCAAACCATGTTACGATTTTGCCCTTTACCCGTCTGATTGGTGGCCCGATGGATTATACCCCGGGTATTTTTGAAATGGACATCTCCAAAATCAATCCGGATAATAAATCTCACCTGAATGCAACGCTGGCCAACCAGCTGGCATTGTATGTAACGATGGCCAGCCCGCTCCAGATGGCTGCCGATCTGCCGGAAAATTACAATAGATTCCTGGATGCTTTCCAGTTTATCAAAGATGTGGCAATGGATTGGGATGATAGTAAATATCTGGAAGCCGAACCTGGTGAATATGTTTCTGTAGCCCGTAAAGCTAAGGGAACGAACAACTGGTTTGTGGGCTGTGTAGCAGGAGAAGATGGATATACTTCAAAAATTTCTTTTGACTTTTTACAGCCCGGGAAAACTTATGTGGCTACGATTTATAGCGATGCAAAGGATGCCCATTATAAAACAAACCCACAGGCTTATCAAATCCGAAAAGTCCTGGTAAACAGCAAATCAAAACTAACCCAGTTTGCTGCTCCGGGAGGGGGATATGCAATCAGTATCATTGAAACGGATAAATCTCAGGCAAAAGGACTGAAGAATCTGTAAGTATTTCAGTTAATAGAAAAGCAAAAGCCTATTTTTCAAATAAATAGGCTTTTGTTTTTTACAACGGGTGGTTCCGATTTGTACAATTTCGTGACGGATTTAAACTTGAATTTTAGTTAAATTTAAATCATGGAATTCAAACACTTCCTTCCATCGGCAATCTTAAAGCCTTACATCAGGCATTATTATAGTTTTGAGTCAGATTCAGCTACGGAATTTGATGATATTGTATTTCCAAGCGGGGATATGGAAGTGATTTTTAACCTTGGTGGAGGAACCTGGGAATCTTCGGTAGAAGGTAACTTCATCAAAACCCCGCCAATAGAATTATGGGGACAGATTACAAAACCATTGCCCATAAAATCTAAAGGAAAACACAGCATGCTGGGCATTAAGTTCTTTACCCATTCGGCCGCTTATTTTTTTAATGACGAGATCGGCGTATTTAATGATCGGATTTTTGACCTTTCCGATATCCTCGGAACTGCTGTAAAAGGCTTGCATGAGCAACTGCTGGAAACCACAGATCTGACCCAAAGGCTCGGACTACTGGAGCGGTTCTTAATTCAACGCCTGGTCGCCAACGAGAAGAAAGTGTTTAAAGTGGATAAAGTAGCCGATATTTTAAAAAGTATAAAAAGGAATCCCGAAGAAAACAGCATCGGTAACATCGCTTCCAATCATGGGATTACGCCCCGCTACCTGCAAAAGTTAATTTATCAGAATACAGGGCTCTCTGCAAAATCTTTTCATAAAATCAACAGGTTTCAGCATAGCCTGCAGCTGATGGCTAAGAATGATCAGCCTTTCACCTCCATCGCTTATGAATGTGGCTATTTCGACCAGTCGCATTTTATCAGGGATTTTAAATCGTTTACAGGTACCACTCCTTCCGACTATATCGAGAACAGATCGCCTGTTAATACCCTATTGCAATCCTAAAATTTTATTCTGTTCCGGTTTGTACAATTTCGGCGTTTTCTGCCTCAATACCTTTGTTTACAATCAATTATTAAACAAAAGTATAAAATCAATTGTATGGGAACTTTTAAAAAATTTGTAGAACTGCATCAGAATACCACTCCTTTTTTGCTGGGAAATATATGGGATGTAAAGAGTGCTCAGGTCTTCGAGGCCAGTGGTTATCAGGCAATCGGCACTTCCAGTCAGGCATTGGCAAATTCATTTGGTTATGAAGACGGAGAAAAACTGCCATTTGAAATCATACTTCAGCTGGCGAAAAGAGTGGTGGAGCTGGTTCAAATTCCCTTTTCGGTGGACCTGGAAGGGGGGCACAGCAGAACGGTCTCCGGAATCATTGAGCATATCGAAAAACTGCATGATGTTGGTGTGGCCGGAATCAACCTGGAGGATACGATTGCCGGCAGTACAAGAACGCTGCAGTCTGTTGCCAACTTCCAGCAGCTGCTGCTGGCAATATCGAACCATATCGAACGCAACAATTTAAAGATCTTTTTAAACATCCGTACGGATGGTTTTCTTCTGGGGATGCCTGCTGCCCTTCAGGAAACACTTTCCCGCATAAATGCCTATCAGAACTCCGGTGCAGACGGAATTTTTGTTCCCTGCATTACAAAGAAGGATGATATCATTGAGGTGGTAAAATCAACCAGCCTTCCAATCAATGTCATGTGTATGCCTGGCCTTCCGGATTTCAAACAGCTGGAGATGTTGGGGGTAAAGCGGATCAGCATGGGCGGATTCTTTTTTAACAGGCTTTATGAGGATGCTTTAAAACGCTCGGCAGCCATCGTTAACGAACGTGATTTTTCAGCTATTTTTTCATGATTAGTCGCCCGTATTCATTCAAATCAAACTAAAATTTATAAATATGAACTTACCAAAAAAAGCAGAAGATGCGCATGCAGCATTAGCTGCGGCCTTCAACACGGGCAATGTGGCCACCGTCATGAGTATGTACGATGTAACAGGAGTGATCGTGCCGGAACCCGGAAAATCCATATCTGGAAAAGAGAACTTTGAGGAAGCAGTCAAAGCCCTTTTATCAATTAAAGGAAAAATGGAAATCAAAACGGTTTATTGCCTTCAGGCAGGAGACATTGCGGTAGCAAGATCTGAATGGAACATCACTGATGGAGATGAAGTCAAGGTCAGTGCCAAAGGGATTGAGGTCCTTAAGCAACAGGACGATGGTGGCTGGAAGATTATCGTTGATCATGCCTTTGGGGCGGAAGCGGATCTGCTTGCCTAAAATCAGCTCTGCCGGTGCTAACCGGCAGAGCTTCCTTATAGATCTATATCTTTCATAGAAGGCATGTCTATTTCCTTGACACAGCTTGCATTGCTGGTCTGGATCACAAAATTTAGTGCACTGATGACATCAGAAAGAGGGATGAGCGTTTCATCATGTTCCGCATCTGTTGCTAAATCTCCCAGGTTAAGTGCGGTAATTCCAATGTTGTCTTTTCTCAGATGGGTTCTTAAGGACTGAACTACGCCACGCAAGGCAAATTTTGCTGCAGAAAAAATAACAGCTTGCTTATTGTGGTTTTCCAGGCCAAGAGTGGAACCTATAAATATGATTTTTGCATTCTCAGACTTTCTGAGGTTGGGTAGAAATGACTGTACAGACAGGATGAGGGAAGTTATGTTGGTATGAATAATTTCTTCGATTTCATCAACAGCCAATTGTTCGAAATCATAATCTGCGTTAAAAGCAGTTTTTTCCCAGATTCCCACATTGTAGATCAGATAGTCAATCTGTTCTCCTCCAATTGCGTGTTGAATTGCTTCTTTCGCATTTTTAACATCAGAAAGGTCGGCCTGGATCCAAAAATGTCTGTCATTTTGTGTATTCAGGAAATCCGGCCTGGTACGCGATATACCAAAGACTTTATCTTCAGCATCTGGTAACTGATTAAAAATGGCCTTCCCCAATCCTTTACTGACACCATAAATTAAAAAGGTTTTCTGTGTAAGTTTCATTTGACGTAAATTTTATTGCTGCGGATTGAAAATGTAAAACTAAATGATTAACCAGATTTTGATGTCATTTAAAAAACAAATACCGGACTGCCAATTTCGCTTAATGATTTGACAGGATCTCAGAATTAATTATGGCTATTGCAACTATCTTTATAATAGCCAATTAAACACATATGAAAAAAAATATCCTGTTGATCACGATGATGATCTTTATGACCTGTGCTGTCTTTGCCCAGAAGAATTATCTGGAAGAATCAAAAGAAGCAAAAACCAAACGCATGCAGTGGTGGGATGATGCGACCTTTGGAATGTTTATCCATTGGGGAATATATGCAGTGCCTGCCGGTGAATACAATGGTAAAGGTGGTGGAGCGGAATGGATTATGGAAACACATAAAATTCCAACCAGTGAATATGAAAAATATGCTGCCCAGTTTAACCCTCAGCAGTTTGATGCGAAACAATGGGTCAGCATTGCAAAAAATGCAGGAGTGAAATACATTGTGATCACTTCGAAACACCATGATGGCTTTAGCATGTGGGATAGTAAAATTACCAAATACGACATCATGGATGCTTCGCCTTTTAAAAGGGACATCTTAAAAGAATTGTCTGATGCCTGTAAATCAGCGGGTATAAAATTCGCCCTCTACCATTCTATTATGGATTGGCACCAGCCGGATGCAAAATCAAAAGGTTCTATCCATCAGAACACTGCTAATCCAGATTTTAACAAATACCGTGAAGAATATTTAAAACCTCAGCTGGCAGAACTGATTAAAAAATATGACCCTGCTATCCTTTGGTTTGATGGGGAATGGATTCCGGAATGGACAGAAGAGCAGGGGAAAGACCTTTATAATTACCTGCGCAACCTCAAACCTTCTTTGATCATTAATAACCGGGTAGGAAAAGGCCGTGATGGAATGCAGGGCGTGAAGAAATACAAAGATGCAGCAGGTGATTATGATACCCCGGAACAGGAGATTCTGGCAGGTGCCGGACAGGATTATTGGGAAAGCTGTATGACGATCAACAACAACTGGGGATTCGTAAAAGCAGACCACAACTGGAAATCTGCACAGACTTTAATCGATAACCTGGTAGATATTACCGCGAAAGGAGGAAACTATCTGTTAAATGTAGGGCCTTCTGCAGAAGGATTAATTCCCGGGCCAAGTGTAGAAAGATTAACGGAGATGGGCGACTGGTTAAAGGTGAACAAAGAAGCGATCTATTCGACAAAAGGTGGTCATCCTTATAATGATGGGCCGAACATCAGGTTTACTCAAAGTAAAGATGGTAAATCAACTTATGCCATTTTTAATAAAGCCGAAAACAACGAGCTGGTAATCAATGCCGTTCAACCAAAAGAGGGAGCTAAAATCTATATGCTTGGCGTTCAGCAACCGTTGGAATGGAGTAAAAAAGGAAATTCTGCAGTCATCAAATTGCCTGCAGTACTTCCCTGTAAATATGCATGGGTAATCAAAATGAATTAACCCTTTTAGGATAACCTGGTTTTGGAATCCCCGTAAAGCGGGCCTTCAAAACCAGGTTTATAATTGATCAGATACAGCTTTAACAAGAGCTGCTATTTAACTCCCTTCGGAAATTTATCCGCAATTAAGTTCAGGTTGATGCCATGTTCCATATAGGCTTTTAGCCCATCAACAACAGTAGTAAATCCGCCACTCGCCCCACTGATCTCTGCCATAAGCTGGTCTCCTGTAGTACGGAAGCCATACTGTGTGATTTTAACATAGGTGGTATCATCGCCCATCGGCTCAAATTCAAAATCAACTATAGTGGAATACTGGTCCCAGTCGACCGATATCTTTCTGTTCTCTATAATTTCCCTGACGAATACGGTGCTGGAAACGTCATACATTTCCCATTCCCAGGTGATACTTTTTCCCGTTTCAAGTTTGCCACTTCCTTTCGTGAACCAGAAATTTTTAGTGATCTCCGGATCTATAAAGGCCTGAAATACTGCGGCTGCCGGCCTTCTTATCAGCATTTGTGCTTCCACATAAGGTGTTTTCTTTGTTTCCATAGGTAGTTTAAAATAGAATGATTACCAAATTAAACATTATAACCTGAATTCTTAGCAAGGAAACAATTTAGGGCTAAAGCCATACGTTTTTTCAATACTTTCGTGATTTAAAACCAGGACAATGGATTTTTTTAGCTTAGTTCAGATTAAAGAGGTAAAAAGCAAATACCCCTTTCTACAACAATATGAAGGATTTGATTTGTATGATGACTGGAACGAGGAGGATTATTTTTTACTGGCAAATGGAGATGTTCATATCGACGGACATTTTTACCTGGATATATTTGAGGAGGAGGTAAAGAGGTGGTTAAACAGGACATTGGTACCTAAACAGCTTAATGCTAATCTAAGAATAGAAGGAATTCTGATTAACGGAAATATAGTTTGCAAGGGTTGTGTGATCAACAAAGAAGGGGATTATGGCCCCTTTGTATATGTAGGCGAAAATATAACCTGTCAAAGTCTGTTACTGGGTGGTTCTTATGTGATTGTAAATGGCAATGTAACTGCGCAGGAAGTCGTGATGACGGATTATAATCATGGTCATTTTGCATGTGAGGGCACTGTTTATGCGCCCGTGTTTATTGCAAATGATCACAATACTTACGTAAAGCAGCATGTAAATGAACGGTTCTATTATCATGACCGGTCAGCGGATCATCCAGAAGAAAACAATTGTTATGAAGATGAAGAAAGTGGAGAAAACTTTTTCTCAAAAGAACTTGCCCAACATGTAGACAATCCCTTAACCCAGACCTTCGAAGACCTGTTGATGGATCTGGAGGGAGGAGAATTTGTATTAAAGGGTCAGACTGGAACACTTAAAGATGCTGCTTACTGGCAAAAAAAAGTGGAACAGAATTACCGCAACTTAAAGCGTGTTCCCTCGGCGTACAAAACAGAAAGCTTATGCCTGCATGCCTTAAAAAACACCTTTTATGCATTGCCTTTTGTCCCCGAAAAATACATTACAGAAGACCTTTGCAGACAATTGGTAGAAAAAAATGGTTTTGCAATAAAAGAAATACCTGAACGCTTTATTTCCCCGGAGCTTTGTATGCTGGCGGCTCAAAAAGGGACGATGCTGCAGTTTATTCCAGCTCAGTTTATCACAGCAGAATTAATTATAGCTGTCTTTACCAATAGTAAGTCAGAACCGGATATTAACGATGTACCCGCATCTTTTATCACAGAGGATTTGCTGATGAGGTACCTCATGCTGGGTAAAGGTTTGTGGCTGGACAAGACCTGTAAAGAAAATAAGATCAATAAAATCGTGGTCATAAAAAGGGTTATAGATGCCGGTATCACCTATGTAGATACCATATTTGCAAATCATTGTAGCCGGGAGGCATTTGATTATGCTAAATTACGGTATGATGGGCCGGGGTATCAGCAGGATTGGAATGCATACATCAACAAGTACAGGAATAAGCTGGGAAGAATAGGAATTGTGGTTTAAGAGAAGTTTGATAAAACCTGTTATAGATAAGATGGGTTAAAAGTAATCGGGGAACAATATGCTGAATGTGGTTCCCTTTTTTATTTCAGAGCGGACTTCAATCTGTAAATGGTGGTGAACGGCAATACTTTTAACGATAGCCAATCCTAACCCATATCCCACACTTTCTTCCAGGTTTGTTTTTCTGAAGCGGTCGAAAATAAATGGCAGGTCTTCTTCCGGAATACCGACACCAGTGTCGCTGATCGTAATCTGGTACCTGTTGTTCGAATACCCGTCGTTGATCATGATTTCTCCATCCTGACGGTTAAATTTTATCGCATTGTGAATGAGGTTGAAAAACAATTGAAACAACAGATCTCTGTTTACTTGTTTTACGGTTGCATTTTCAGAGATATTCAGAAAGATCTGTATATTTTTTTCTTCTAGCCGGTGACTGATTTCTTCAACAATCTCATTAAACAATTCCAGCGGTTTGACTTCTTCTTTCCGGATGTATTGCTCGTTCTCGATTCTGGAGATTAACAACAAAGAACCGGATATCTTTTTTAGTCTGTCCACTGTTTTCATCATTTCTATAATGGCCAGGGTAGAAGGTTCATCAAGAATTTCTTCTGCAAGCAGGTTTTCCATTTTATTCTGCAAAATGCTGATGGGGGTCATCAACTCATGGGAAGCATTGGAGGTGAACTCCCTTTCCTTATGGAAGGCTTCGTTGATCTGGTTCATCAATGTGCTGAGCGATTCGTCCAGGTATTTAAAATCGGTGGTGCTGGTTGGAATGCGTTTCTGATGATCCTCAAAAGGAAATTTCCGGTTAACCAGTTTGCTTTTTATAATTTTTGCAAGCGGACGGATGATCAGGCGGGTAAAAGTAAGGTCGATTACAATCGTTAACACGATTAAGGTAATCAGCACATAAAGGGCAAAACGCTGTAAAGGTTTATTGTATTGATTGATACTGGCAGTCGTTTTTCCGATTTCCAGCAGGTAATTTTTCTGATGGTCTTTAAAAGTATGACTAAGCACCCGGTAATTGAGGGTATCTCTTTCCAGAAGACGCTGGGAATTCTTTATCGTATTGATGTTTAGGGAATCAGGTACCGGAATAATGGCTATAAACTCCTCCTTGAGCATGGTGTAGCTGCCATAATTGTCATCACCCTGGAAATAATATTCCAGTCCGTTTTTTTTAACGATGCTCAGCACTTTTTTTTGCTGCTGATGTAGGGTGTAATTGGTGTATTCTGAAGCAATTTGCCTGACCAGAAAGGGGAGAAGAAGAATGAAAAGTAATACAATCGCTAATTTAGACCCTGTAATAAAAAGGGTAAGTTTCGTTGATAATTTCATGTTATTTTTTAATTCGGTAACCTACCCCACGTACCGTCTCCAGCCATTCTGTTTCTGCCCATACATTGAGTTTCTTCCTGATGTTTTTGATGTGGGCATCAATATAATTTGAATCGTAATCATCATTCACAAAGGTTCCCCAGATGTGCTCGCTTAGCTGTGCCCGGGTGAGTACCCTGTTTTTATGAAGGAGGAGATAGGTGAAAAGGTCGAACTCTTTACGCGAAAGCCCGATTTGTTCCTCCTCAAAGAGAATTAGTCTTTTTTGAAGGTCAATATTGAATTTACCTATGGACAAGAGCTCTTCGCTGATATTGAATCTGCGGCGGGCGATGGCCTGCATTCTGGACTGGAGTTCCAAAAGATAGAAAGGTTTCGCCAGGTAATCGTCTGCCCCAAGGTCAAGTCCGGAAACCCGGTCTTTGAGGTTGGTCCTGGCCGTGATGATGATATAGACTGTATCAGGATTGTTTTTTTTAGTCTGCTTGAGGAGATCGAGCCCATTTCCGTCGGGTAAACTCAGGTCTATCAGAATATAATCATACGTATTCAGCTCTATTTTTTGAAGCGCTTCCTTGAAAGAAAAAGCAATATCACAAAGGTAAAAGGCCTTTTTTAAAAAGGCCTCCATTTCATAGGCCAGTGTTTTTTCATCTTCAACGATTAAGACTTTCATAACTAAAGTTTAAAACTGATAATAGAAAGCAAAGCCAAAAAAAGACTGCTGAGGTTTTAACTCCGGTCCTGATTCCGTACCCAGAACTGACAACTGGTAACTCGCTTCAGCGATATAATTTGCCCGGCTCAGACTAAGTGGAAGTTTAAAGTTATAAGACAACAGGTTGAAACTATCCGTCGCTACGGTGGTAGTTATAGTAGAGCCAGGTTTGCCTGGTTGGTTAACTGGTGGTTTTCCTTTTCCTCTAGCCTGATCACGCTTGCCCTTTTCTATCGTATAGGTCTCATAAAAATGTCGGGTACCTGCAATGAGCTCTATAGCAGGCTCTATGTAAATTGCATTTTTCTCATTAAATAAGCTGCCCAGACTGATTTCTTTTGAATTGGTCAGGCTTAAGAAAACATCCTGCTGTTTGCCAAAGGCATAGTCCGCACTGAGGTAAGTCTTGAGCCATGGCCATAAATAGGTAGCGGAAAGATTGATGTTATTTTCATTTGCCGCCTGTAATAGAGGGGAGTTATCGGGAAAAAAGGAACGTGTATAAGCGATGCCGGCACTCCATTTCTCGTTGATATCATAATCATATCCCAGTCCAAGATCGGTCTCAGATATTCCTGATCCATAATTCAGCAGTTTATAGGCACCTGCAGAAAAGTATAATCCTACCGGAAGTCTGAGGGTAGCATTGGCCAGCACATAAGGAAGTTTCTCGCTGGTCGTTTGTCCATAATAACTAACATTACTGTTGTACAGCGCAGCCAGGGTAAGGGTAGTCCGTTTTGAACTGTCCTGTTGTGCCAGTACGGGAACTGAAAACAGGCAGATGAGCAAAAGAAGAGGGGGGATCTTCATAGATACTACGGTCTTTTAATTTTTGGACGGATTACTTTAATTGGCTTGCCTTTAATATTGGGTTTAATAACTATGGGCCGGGATTGCTTTTTTGCTTTCGGAATTTCCCTGATATCCGGAACATCCTTGCCTTGTTTGCCCTTATCGTCATTTTTCTTTTTTTCTTTCTCCTGTGGAAGATGGCTAACGCTTTCTGTCAGAGAGAATTTTACGGTAGCAGGTTGCTTATACTCCCTTAGCGTTGATGCCCGCAGAAATACGGGGAACATCAAAATAATAATGAGATTCAATAATCTGCGGAAAATGAATGCATTGTCCATGATATAAATATAAAGATTTCAGGGTAAAAAGGCCTGATTAGACAAAGATGATTAGCCAACATGAAAATAAGATGAAAGTTTGGGTGCAAATACTCCTGGAATTTCATGTTGTTTTCATGTTTACCCCCCAACTTTGACTAACGAAAATGTGATATAGTTATTTAAAACAAAAACCTATGAAAAAGAGAATTTTATATGCTGGTCTTGCTTTATTCGTGACGGGGCTAACCGTGCTTTACGGCTGTAAAAAAGATAAGGGGAGTTCTGATGGAACAACAAAGGTAGAAATCCGCATGACGGATGCTCCCGGAGACTTTGATAAGATCAATCTGAGTGTTAAAGAAATTATACTTTTTTCAGATGGCAAACCTTATGTATTTGCATCAAGCGTTAACATTTTTAATATTCTGGATTTCAGGATTGGAACGAGCAGACCTGATATTCTGGTTGCTTCCGGAGAAATGCCTTCAGGAGAGATTACTGAAATCAGACTGGTATTGAATGATAATGGAAATACCATTGTAGTGAATGGCAATCCGGAGAATTTAACTACGCCAAGCGGACAGTCATCAGGCTGGAAAGTAAAACTGAAAGCCAATCCTACATTGGTGCCGGGCGTAACTTATTCGCTGTTACTGGATTTCGATGCCGCAAAATCAATTGTAAAAACGGGTAATGGAAAGTACATACTTAAACCTGTTGTCAGAGGAATTACCGAGGCAACTTCGGGATTGATCTCAGGTACAGTGATGCCTTTGGCAAGTCACCCTGAGGTATTGGTAATTGCAGGAACGGATACCGTAGGTACCCTTGCTGATCCTTTTACCGGAAAGTTCACTGTTGGCGGACTTGGAAATGGAAGTTACTCCGTAAAATTTGTTCCGGTTACCGGGTATAGAGATAGTACAGTAACGAATGTTCAGGTAGCTCTTGGTCAGAATACCAGTCTGGGAACTGTAGTACTTAAACAATAGGAGAGGGATGAGTACACCTGAAGGGTACTCAAAGTAAAGGGTTAATGCGCTGAAACGGCTTGAATTAAGTCGGGGGGCTTAATTGGTTTCAGAATAGTATTAACCCTATTAAATGTAAAAGCCTCCTTAGGGAGGCTTTTATGATTTTAATTTTTTTTCTGCTGACCTGGAGCAAATGGTTTTGCTGACTTCGATCCCGTCCCCTTTTTTGCCTGCCCGGGAGGCACTTTGCCGCTGTTTCCTGCAGTACGATAGCTATAGCAGGAACTGCTGAGCATGATGGTGCTGATGGCAAGTATCAAATAAATCCTTTTCATAATTTTGTTTCTTAGTCCTTTACTAATAATGTGCCAAATAAAAAAAGCCCTCTGATTTTAGAATCAGAGGGCAAATTTGGGTTGCACGCCAAATTTATGTTTTGATCTCCTGCTACACAATAATTAATGAATAAGGATTAGTTAATAGGTTGTTTTTTTATTAATAAAGGTAGTTTAAGGCAATCAGATCGTTTGCATTAAACGTTCTGTTTCCTCCGTTAGAACAAGCTAACATGAATGACTCTGCATCTGCTTTAGATGGAGTTCCAGGGATTCTGATTGCACCAACATCCGAAGCACCTTCGTTTGCTCTTCTTCCACCGCAGCTATAGGCACGGTTCATGTAATCTGTGTGACGGAATCCGATACAATGTCCAACCTCATGTTGTAATACTGAAGCCAAATACTGTAAATTAGGATTTGTGCCGTAAGCATTCACATTGGTGTTCATTTTAATCTGGTTAAACGGTTGTCCTGAAGAGGTAGGGAATCCAGCTGAGCCTAAAGTAATATAGCCTCCGCTAGGTCCTTCATTAAAACCAAAAACATCAATGTTTCCAACTGTTCCGGTAGTGGCTCTCTGGAAAGTCAATGACAAACCTTGAGCATTGTATCTGCTGATCATCTCGTCGACAGCATCGCTGTAAACCTGAGGTAGATTGGTAACAGAAACAGTAATTACTCTTGGAAGATTGGTTACCAGATTGGTAGTTCTGTACTGCTCAGTCTCCGCAATGTTTAAATTGTTACCCTTTGCAGTGCTGGCGAAGTTAGCCTCTGTTAAAAGGATATCTCCTTCCACTAAATAACCGCCTTCTACTTTCCTTGCGTTTTCAGTACTGAAGCCTAAGGAACTGATTTTGGCTAAGGTGCTTTCAGAGATTTCGTTGTTGTTTGTGGTTTCTACTGCATCTTTTTTTGTACAGGCAAATAAAGATACAGAAAGCGCTCCGATTAAAGCGAACGCTAATAGGTTGTTTTTTTTCATAAATTTAAGTTTTTCATAAATATTATGGTGCAGCTAGTAGATCTTTGATCAAATTATAATTCTTTTTTTTGTAATCAAAATATTACGAACGAAATATTTTCATTTATCATGGTTTTTGAGTGTTTAAGTTGTTTTAGTTAGCTTTTTTGCTTTTTAAGTATGGGCTTTCACCATTAATAAAGAATAAAATTTTAATCTACCAGGCTAATAGATCTCTGTAAAAGCTTTCAATACACGATCCTGCTTTCTGCTCTTCCTGTAAATCATGAGGGTAGTGGCGTTGCCCAGTTCCTTTCCAATAGAAAAGGTCTTCAGCTTTCTGTTCGGATAATACTGTTCAATCAGTTCCAGCGGCAGAATGGTGATGGCCAGGCCGGCCTCCACAAAATTAATGATACCTTCCAGGGAGTTAACTACGGTACTTTTATAATTGATGATGCCTTGATAACTGAGCCAGGATTCCAGTCTGGACCTGTAAACACAGCCTTGCTCAAATACAATAATGCTCAGCTGATGATCATTGACGATCTCATTGAGCCCGGCATACTGATCTGAACAGACGATCACCAGCTGTTCTTTTTTGATCAGCTTCTGTTCCAGGTCAGGAAGGGTAACCGGAGTGGTGATAAAGGCTGCATCTAATTTGTAATTCATCACATCCTGGATCAGGTCCGGCGACATGGCCGACTTAAATTCGAGCTCGATATCCGGATAGTCCTGGTTAAACCTTTTCATCAATTCCGGGACTTTTAAAGCCATAGTGGTTTCTATGCAACCTATTTTAAGATGGCCAATTAACTGCTCAGTGCCCGACAACTCCCTTTTAGCTTCTTCGATCAGCTGGCCAATCTGTTTACAATAATGCATCAGCGTTTCGCCGGCTGCAGTCAGCTCTACTCTTCTGGAAGTCCGGTTAAACAAAGAAACCTGAAATTCCTCTTCCAGGCTTTTAATCCTGGCGGTTACATTGGATTGAACGGTAAAGGTGGCTTCGGCTGCTTTGGTGAAACTGCCATGGGCAGCTACCGCTTCAAATATTTTAAAATCATTGGTATTCATAGCTCATCATTAAATATGATTTATTGTTGCAAAATTAATCGCTTTAAGGAATAAAAAAATACTTGTTAATTTTTCGGTTGCCGGGCTATTCTGACGACTCTACTTTTGGTTCGATCATTTGATTTCAACCACAAATGAGTAAAAATAGAAGAATATGGAAAAGAAAAATAACCACTCGAAATGGCTGGCTTTAGTCATTGTCTTAACGGCGCCGATGCTTTATGTGATCGATATTTTTATTATTAATATGGCGATACCTGCCATTAAAGAGGGAGTGGGGGCTACTGATGGAGAAATTCAGCTTGTGATTGCAGGTTACTTACTTGGAAGCGCAGCTTTTCTGATCATCGGGGGGAGGGCAGGCGATTACCTGGGCAGAAAGAAGGTCTTTTTTTGGGGGATGTTTTGTTTTACCCTCACTTCCTGCCTTTGCGGTTTGTCTGATACCGCGCTCCAGCTGAACATCACCCGTTTCTTTCAGGGTTTAAGTTCTTCAATTATGGTGCCTCAGTCGATTGCTTTTATTCAGGTTTTGTTTACCGATCCGAAAGAGCGGGCAAAAGCAATAGGCTGGTATGGGGTTACCCTAAGTATTGCCGCTATTATCGGTCAGATCCTGGGTGGCTATCTTGTGGATACTCATTTTGGAATTGAAGGCTGGCGACTGATTTTCCTGATCAACCTCCCAGTAGGAATAGCGGCTTTATGGGCAATAAAGAAGTTTTTAACGGAAACAAAGAAAGAGGAAGGGCCGGGTTTCGATTATTCGGGGGCACTCACTTTAACCATTGGGCTCATCTGCCTGATTTATCCCTTAAACGAAGGAAGGGAAAAAGGCTGGCCATTATGGAGTATAATATTGATACTGGCTTCAGTGCCCGTTTTTGCTTATTTTATTGCTGATCAGAAGCGTAAACTACTGCAGCATAAAGCCCCTTTGATTGATGTCTCCCTTTTTAGGCTGAGGGGATTCAATATCGGCTTGTTAACGGTATTGTTTCATTTTATGATGCATACCGCCTTTTTATTAATGAGTGCGATATACTTACAAAACGGGCTTGGCTTGTCGGCTTTAGATTGTGGTCTGTATTTCGTATTGCATGCGGTTTTATTTATGATATCGGCCATGCTGGCCTCCGGATGGATTGTGAAATTTGGAAAACGGGTATTGCAGCTTGGCGTATTGATCATCATGAGCTCTTTCATTCTGCAGATACTGATTTTTAGGCCGCAGGTAAGTGGTACTTATGTGATCCTGCTGATCGGATGGTATGGGTTCGGGAATGGAATGGTACTTCCTTCTCTGCTGAGCATCACCTTAGAAAGTATCCCGGCAAAGTTCGCCGGAGTTGCTGCGGGAATATTTTCTACATTCCAGCAAACCGCTTCGGCATTGGGAATCAGTATTCTGGGAGGCGTATTCTATGGAGTAATCAGCCTGGGCGGTGCCAATCCTGATTATCTGAAGGCTTTCGACTACGGCATCTCTGCTAATATTGCCTGTCTTGGTCTCGTGATATGGATGCTCTGGCTGATTCCGGGAACGGGAAAGCTGGCCGGAAAAGAAATCGATCTGGCTTAAATAACCCCTAAGATTGTCGCGATTGACCATCTTGTAACTCCATTCTTTGTTTTAACTTTATATCATCAGCTATTAAAATAGTTACACTAAATAAGCAATTATGAAAAAGCAGGAATTTAAGGTTTTAATTGACGCTCCGCGTGAAAAGGTATGGGATGTTATTATTGGCAAGGAAACTTATCCCCAATGGACTGCACCTTTTTCAGAAGGTTCCAATGTAGAAACCGATTGGAAGAAAGGAAGTAAAGCAATTTTCGGCGATGGAAAAGGTTCCGGAATGGTATCTGAAATTGCAGACAATAAACCCAATGAGTTTTTGTCGATCCGGCATCTCGGAATGATCAAGGACGGTGTGGAAGACCTGGACAGTGAAGACGTTAAAAAATGGTCGGGTGCCATGGAGAATTATACCCTTAAAAACGTAAACGGGAAAACCGAATGGACCGTAGAAATGGATATGGGGGAAGAATGGGCAGACTATATGAACGAAACCTGGCCCTTAGCATTGCAGAAAGCAAAAGAACTGGCAGAACAGTCCTGATGCTGATTGACATCAGGAAAATCAGGTTTTCATGTTTAAATATAATCTATATAGATTATATTTAAACATGCTTCACGACAACCTCATTCTCATCCTTGTCTTACTTTTGTGTGTCACCATCCTGGTGATGATTGGTCACAAACTGAAAGTTTCCTATCCCATATTTCTGGTTTTATCTGGTCTTATCATCGGATTTATCCCTGGTATCCCGCATATCTTTGTGGACCCGGATATCATATTTCTACTTTTTCTGCCTCCTTTATTATATGAAGCGGCATGGACAACTTCCTGGAAAGATTTCTGGGAATATAAAGGTGCCATCTTTTTAATGGCTGTAGGTTTGGTGCTGATCACCTCCATCGCAGTAGCCTATGCTTCGGTAGCATTTATCCCTGGCTTTACCCTGGCGCTGGGCTTTCTTTTAGGTGGCATCGTTTCCCCGCCAGATGCCATAGCGGCATCATCGGTTTTAAAAGGGGTGAAGATTCCTAAAACCATCAATTCACTGTTAGAGGGAGAGAGTCTGATTAATGACGCCTCCAGTTTAATCGTGTTCAAATTTGCACTTGCTGCCGTAATTACCGGGAATTTTGTCTTTCAGGATGCCGCCATCAACTTTGTGGTGGTTGCTGGTTTGGGAATTTTAATCGGTCTTGGGATCGGCTGTATATTTTATGCGATACACCGCTGGCTGCCTACAAATGAAAATATAGATACTGTTTTAACACTACTCACTCCTTATTTTATGTATATCGTTGCGGAGCATTTTAAGGTGTCAGGAGTGATGGCTGTGGTATCCGGTGGACTGTTCCTCTGTAGCCAGTCGCACGTCATTCTAACCCCAAATTCCAGGGTCAAGGTGAGCGCGGTATGGTCTGCAACTACATTCATGATGAATGGTGTGGTGTTTATTCTGATCGGATTGGCTTTACCTGATATTGTAGCGGGCCTGGGTTCAGAATATCCGCTGAAAACGGCAATTGGTTATGGCATCGGGATCAGCTTACTGACCTTGGTGGTGCGCTTTGTCTGGTTATTTACCACAAGCCGGTTCACCAGATTGGTGAATAAGCAATCCCGGATCCGTTATCAGGGGATGACCTGGCATTCATCCGTAGTGATCGTATGGGCAGGAATGAGGGGAGTGGTCTCCTTAGCTGCTGCATTATCAATTCCTTTATTGCTGACCGACCAGACTGCCTTTCCTTTAAGAAACCTCATTCTGTTCATCACTTTTGTGGTGATCCTGGTCACATTGGTTGTTCAGGGGCTTTCCTTACCTCTAATCATCAGATTATTGAAAATACCTGAAAACACTTATAAGCTTTCAGAACAGGAACAAAGTTCTCAGATCAGACTCAGACTGATTGATCGTTCTTTAGAAAGGATGCAGCAGAATTACCAGTCTCAATGTATCCACAATGAGTTGGTGGTTAGTTTTAAGGCCGAACTGGAAAGATCACTGGTGGATAAGAAAAATGCCATGCAGGCATTCCGGGAGGGAAAGGTTGATCTGGAAGAGCTCAAAGTGTATAAGGAAATGATGGTGGATCTGATTCACATTCAGCGACATGAATTACACCTCTTGAAAAAGGATAAAAATTATGATGATGATATCCTCAGAGAGGAAGAAAAACGATTGGATTTAGAAGAATTGAGTAGCAATGGAAAGCTTTTCTAATGATACCAAAAGACTCTCGAGGTTGACGGCAATTCTCACCCAGTTGCAAACCAAGAGACTGATCACGGCAGCTGAACTGGCAGATAAATTTTCTGTAAGCTCCAGAACAATATACAGGGATATTAAAGCCCTGGAGCAAGCTGGTATTCCTATTCTGACAGAAGAGGGGAAAGGTTATGCCATGATGGAGGGCTATCGGCTGGCGCCCGTCGCGCTCTCAGAAAGTGAAGCGAATGCCTTGATTACGGCAGAACAGCTGGTATCAAAAAATAAGGATGCTTCTTTTGTCAGAGATTATAGAGAGGCGATGAGTAAGATCAGATCGGTTTTGAAATACAATACTAAAGATAAAGTGAACCTGCTTGCTAACCGGATTCTGTTTAGCCAGAATACAGAAAATGACCGGACAAGTAATTACCTGTCTGACTTGCAGCTGGCCCTTACCAATTTTAATCTCCTGGAAATTAACTATCAATCTGCGGAATCACCTGAAATGAACAAAAGAATAGTCGAGCCTTTTGCCTTACTGAGTACGCAGGAGAATTGGCTGCTGGTGGCCTGGTGCCGATTACGTAAAGATTACAGGAACTTCAGGCTGGACCGGATTATCCATTTAAACGTTCTCAGTGATAAGTTTGAGCCGCATAACCTCAGTTTGATGGAATATTTTGAGCATTGTAAAAAAAATATAAAACCCTTGACATAGGGCTGTCACAAGCCGGTCTTACTTTTAGAAAAAGAAATCAGGTTTCAACTTAAAAAAATGTAAAAATGGCTATTTCACAAACGTTAAGAGGACTAACTACAATTTGTTATTACGCGCTGGATCATGAAGCTGCAAAGAAATGGTATGCAGAATTACTGGGAATCCCTCCATATTTTGAACGTCCGGGATATGCAGAGTTTAGGATCGGAGATTATCAGCATGAACTCGGATTGATTGACGGCCGTTATGCTCCCGAAGGATGGACACCTGGAGTGCCGGCCCCGGTTACGTACTGGCATGTAGATGAGATCAATGAGAGTCTTGATAAGCTGATCTCTTTGGGCGCCACATTACATGAACCGGTGACAGAACGGGGTCCTGGCTTCATCACGGCTTCGGTAATTGATCCTTTCGGGAATATCCTTGGTATCATGTATAATGTCCATTACCTGGAAGTGCTGAACGCAAAAAAGAGTTAAATGTTCCTGTAAAACAACTGAAAGTTATGGAAATGAATAATGGAATACCGGCCTTTTACGCCAGCACAAATGCAGAATGGCGCAATTGGCTAGCAGAAAACGGGAGTTCTGAAAAGGCGATATGCCTGATTCTGTATCATAAGAAAAGTAAAACCCCTTGTATTGATTATAAGGAATCTATTGAGCAGGCATTGTGTTTTGGCTGGATTGACAGCAAAGCAAATAAACGGGATGAGGAAAGCAGTTACCTCCAGTTTACGCCACGAAAGGCGAAAAGCAATTGGAGTAAAGTGAACAGGGAAAGGGTGGAGCGGATGCTGGAACAGGGGTTAATGATGCCTGCCGGACAGGCCATGATCGACCTTGCTAAGGCCAATGGCAGTTGGGAAGGCCTGGCTGACGCTCAGAATGCCATTATACCCTGGGACCTCCAGAAATTATTCGATAAAAATACTGAGGCATTCGAAAACTTTCAGAAGTTTTCTCCCTCTTCCAAACGGATGATCCTGGAATGGATCGCTAAGGCGAAAAAAGAAGAAACAAGGGAAAAAAGAGTAGTACAGACAGTGGAACTTGCAGCGAAAAATGTAAAAGCAAATCATTAATACAAAAGATCAACAGGTAAGCTTTCTGTTTTTTTACCA
The DNA here is from genome assembly GCF_001721645.1 of Pedobacter steynii. NCBI lineage: Bacteria > Pseudomonadati > Bacteroidota > Sphingobacteriia > Sphingobacteriales > Sphingobacteriaceae > Pedobacter > Pedobacter steynii. The sequence goes on from NZ_CP017141.1 coordinate 3,716,636, forward strand.
TTTAAACACAATTAATAGTAATTTCACATAGTTCATCCAATTGTTGCTATGTTTAAGCGTTTTGTGTTATTTATTGGGATTACGCTGGTATTTCTGCTCAATGCTGGCAGGGGATTCTCTCAGATTGCCGAGCTGGATAAATTGAAATCCGGACTGCCCCTGATAAAAGATAGCATCAAGTATGTGAATAGCCTGAACCGCATGGCTATGCTGTCTCATCTTCGTTACCGGGATTCCTGCCTTTATTATGCGACAAAAGCAAAACAAATCGCTCTCCGGTTACAATATAAAAAAGGGATTGCCGATGCAAAGAATTGCGAGGCTGTCTATTATCTTTCTACTAATAATTACTTGTCTGCAAAATATTTCAATGAAGCACTTCAGCTCTATAAATCGATAAACGATCAGGAAAATGTTTGTCAGGTACTTATGAACATAGGAGTATTGATTTTGGTCTATGAGAATGAGAAAAGCGCGCTTAGGTATGTTAAAGAAGCTTTTGAAAAGAGCAAATCTTTAAAAAAGGATTCTATACGCTCAATCATCATTAGTAATATCCTGGATATTGATAAAAGTATCAGCCCGGAGCGTTTCAATTCCCTGTTTGAAGAGGGAATGCGTATTGCTAAAAAATATAAAGATGACCGGTTAATTATTTACTATGAGTCTCTTGAAGGAGAATTGCTTTATCAGAAAGGAAAGCAGGAGCAGGGCCTGGAGATTTTATTGAGGTCTTTGCGGAAAGCAGATAGTCTGGGACTGGAGAATTTAAAGGTTGGTATTTATTTGCCCTTGAGCAAAATGTTAATAGAGCAGGGTAAAAATGACCAGTCTAAGCATGACCTTGGAATCGGTTATCTGCAAACTGGATTGGCTGCCTCTGAAAAGTTTGGTTATGCTGAATTTTACATGCTTTTTGCGGAGAAGCTATACCAGCATTATAGAGACGATGGTCGCCATGAGAAAGCTTATCATTACGTTTCTCTTTTACTAGCCAAGAAAAACAGCATTGCACAGGCTGCAGACCAGTCTGGTTATAATTACCTGAACTACGCACTTCGTGAAAATGAAAATGAAGAACTCAGGAGTAAAGAAGGGGCAAGAAAAACCACGATCGTCTTATTGAGTTGCCTGTTTGCACTTAGTATGGCCCTGTTATTTTTCGTTTATCGCTCATTGAGGGTGAAAAGAGAACATGTGAAAGCGCAACAAAAACTGAATGAAATTACCTTAACGCAAAATGTGGAACTGCAGCAGACCAACCGCTTTAATACCATGCTGATTTCAGTGATTGCACATGATGTGAGGCAACCATTCAGTACCATTGTAATGTTGTCCAGCGTTTTTAATGATGATGTGGATTTGCTGACAGAGGAAGAAAAACTGGAAATCATGAAGGAGCTTGCTGAGACCTCTCAGAAGAGTCTCTCTTTTATGGACGGTTTGCTGGAATGGATCAAATCCAAGAAAACCACCTTTGAATATCAGCCGGAAAAACTATTGGTAAAAGACCTGATTACCGAAGCGAATACTTTCTTTAAAATTGCCCAGGAAAAGAAACACATAAAGCTGATCCTGAATATACCTGAGCTGGCAACGGTTTTAACTCATAAACAAATGTTGCTGTTCATACTCAGGAATATCCTGAACAATGCGACTAAATTTTCACCGGTTGAGGGAAGGATTTCTATTAACGCCTGGATGGAGAATGGGAACATGATCATTGCAATTCATGATCAGGGCGCTGGAATGAGTCAGAAACGGATCGATCGGCTTTTTACTGCGGGATCGGGAGATATAGACCAGCATGAAAATAATGGGGCAGGACTTGCCCTGAGTATTTCTTATGAGATGGCAATGATTATGAATGCAAAGATTTCGGTAACAAGTGAACCGGGAAAAGGAACGACCTTTTTTCTTTTGTTAAAAGAAAACGAATAAATCAGAGATCAGCTCTCCCTGCTTTCATGATCTGTAAAGATAAAGTAGAGCATGGCTTTTACAGGTTGCGTCATCGGTTTAGTTCCATTAATCCATGCAGAAAGACTGTCTTTATCTATTCCTGTATCGGCTACGATATGGTCGATGAAAATATGGTGTTTCTCCATTTTTTCTTTGATCCAGGCGGGGTCTACTACGTCAACAGGAACTGGGGTATAAACTAATGGCTGAACTGCAATAACCGGTTTTTTGGGCAAAATGCTAAAGAGGTCTCTGGTGAGCTCAATGAGTTTGACTTCATCAGCATAACTGCCAGACAAATGCCTGCCTTGCTGCGTTTTGATCATCAGCCTGTTGTGATCTGAGGAAATGATCTGGAAGGTAATGTTGGAATGTCGTAAATATAATTTCGCTCCGGTCTCCAGTTTAGCAAGGTCTTTTTGCTCTACCTGCCCGGACAGCTTCTCCATGTCTTTAATCGTATTTGTCATTGTTGGTTTTCTTAAAACGGAGCGGCTCCCTTTCGTTACCGGAAGGTGTGCAGGCTGAAAATACGAAACGTTTTCATTGATTTTTCTTTTTATTCGAATAATTGATCTTTCAGGTAGGTCAATGGTATGGGCCTGAAAATACACATTCTGATAGGAATTACTTATCTTATAGTGTATTTTGCAGTTTATTGCAATATATTGCATATTTTAATGAATTTGTTGCATATATTTGCACTTGAATCAAAGTAATTCCATGAAGCATTATTCTCCGAAAGTGGTACGGGCAGCGGTTGCTGCCATGTTTTTTATGACAGGTCTGTGCTTTTCAAGCTGGGCTTCCCGTATTGCGACCATACAGCAAAATCTTTCTCTTTCGGATGCGCAACTGGGTGCCGTATTATTTGCATTACCTGTTGGGCTGATGTTGTCTTTGCCACTATCGGGTTGGGCAGTTACTAAAATTGGCAGCCGGAGGTTGCTTGCAGCAGCATTGATTACTTATGGATTGATGCTGATCACCCTCGGAATGGCTACACAGGTTTACCAGCTGGTGATTTGCCTGGTTCTTTTCGGCCTGGCCAGTAATGCCACCAATATTTCTGTAAATACACAGGCGGTAGCCACAGAAGCTTTGTATACCAAACCGATTATGGCCTCTTTTCATGGCTTATGGAGTATGGCAGGTTTTATCGGCGCGGGAATAGGAACTTTTATGATCGGTCAGAACATCAGTCCTACTCCACATTTTCTCCTCATTGCACTGATTACGGTGCTTTCTGTTGTATTTTGCTGGCGATACCTTCATAACGACCGGAAGCCGGTAAAAACAGGTTCAGCTTTCGCCATTCCGGATAAATCATTGATCACGCTTGGCCTGATTGCCTTCTGCTCTATGGTATGCGAAGGGGCAATGTTCGACTGGAGTGTCATCTATTTTAAGAAAATCGTATTGGCAGAGAAAGGCTGGATGGCTGCAGGGTACACTGCTTTTATGTGTACGATGGCCATGGGACGTTTTGTAGCAGATCGCTTTGCCGCCCGTTTCGGATTAAAGAGAACCTTACAGGTCAGCGGAATATTGACCACCATCGGTTTAATGATCGCCGTATTGTTTCCAACATTGACTACGGCCATTATTGGCTTTATGCTTGTGGGCGCAGGCGTATCCTCTGTGGTACCTATGGTATATAGTGCGGCAGGGAAATCAAGCACAATGTCTCCGGGAGCTGCCATTGCAGCGGTTTCCACCATCAGCTTCGTGGGCTTCCTGATCGGACCACCGGTGATCGGTTTCCTGGCAGGTGCATTTACTTTAAAAGTCTCTTTTATATTTATTGCAGTGATGGGCTCTTGTGTGGTGATTTTATCAACAAAGGCTAAGCTCTAATAATTGACGTAACGTTCTTCAAATCTGCCATCTGCATACAAATCAATGAGGCCGTAACCAGGAGCAGTTTCTCTTTTATTGCCTTTCCACCAGGCACCGCTGACGGCTCCGTTGCAAATATAGGTGACATCATTATAGGTTACTTTATCTCTGAGGTGAATATGTCCGCTCAGACATAATTTAACGTTTGGATGCTGATAAAACAGCTTGATTATTTTTGCCGTATCGGTATGCATATCTCCACCCAGCATTTCCCATTTGTTAACAATATCATCTTCAATCATCAGGGTCGCTGTCAGGATCGGGATATGGGACATGATCAGTACAGGGGTATCTGCCTGTGTTTGCTGAAGCTCCTTTTCCAGCCATAGAAACTGTTCTTCTCCGAGTTTTCCAATATACCAGGTCTGATCAATATCCAGATGAACGCTGTCGAGCACAATAAACTTCCAGCCGTTTTTCATAAAGCTGTAATAGGGTTTGGAAAGTTGTAACTGGTCCAGCGCATACTTTTTACCGTAAATCGTCTGTCCTTTATTGTTTTCATCCCACCAGATGTCATGGTTCCCCAGACAATAATGCAGGGGGATGCTGCATTCTTCTTTGAGGATGCGATGGGTTAATTTCCATTGCCCCTCAATAGCGCTGAGCTGTTCCTTGTTCATGTCAAAGACGATATCTCCGCCATTGAGGATCAGGTCTGCTTTGGGCGATTGCTGCTGAACGTGATGCAGGCATTTTACATATTTTGCAGGGGCATCAAAATCATCTTTTAAATGGACATCTGTCAGATGGGCGATTCTTAAAACGGGAGCGGATGCTGTTGCGGTTTTGCTGAATCCAAAGGAAGGGGATAGGAGGATACTGCCGAGGCCAATATTTTTGAGTGCTGATCTTCTGTTCATACCCCGCAAAAATAAAATACTTACCCAGCTCTTTTACCAGGTATGGTGTTATGAATAGATTAAGGAGATGTGAAGTTATGTGCAGATTGATTGTTTGAATTGTGTAATTTTATGAAATCTGTAAAAAGCTGATATTTGCCTGTTTAGGCTATTTGTGGGCTTTTTTGTTTGCTTGTTCACGCTGCTTTAGTTGAATTCCATAAGTGTTTGTTTGAATATCATAATTTTGGCTCCTTTTAAATTGTTAATTTTGTGGCGTCTATGATTACGATTACATCCAAAACAAAAGAAATAAAAGAAGGCCATCAGGGTATCGCTACACTTCTGGCTTTTGCATTACTGCCTTTATCTGGTTTTGCTACTGATATTTATATTCCTTCACTACCAACCATGGCCGGAGAGATGCAGGTCAGCAGCATTCAGGTGCAGCTTACCCTGAGTATTTTCCTGATCAGCTATGGAATTTCACAATTGTTTATCGGAAGTGTACTGGACAGCTTTGGCAGGTATAAAGCGGGACTGGTCTCGCTGTTGATCTTTGCTGTGGCCAGTCTGGTTATTGCGGTAACCCATAACATCTATCTCATTTACCTGATGCGGGTAATTCATGGCCTTACGGTAGGAGCTATTGTGGTAGCGAAACGCGCCTATTTCGTAGATGTCTTTACCGGAGATAAGCTGAAGCATTACCTGAGCCTTTTTTCCATCATCTGGTCGACGGGTCCGATTGTGGCCCCTTTTGTAGGAGGTTACCTGCAAACGGTGTTTGGCTGGGAGTCTAACTTCTATTTCTTAGCCGGATTTGCATTGGTCTTCGCGGTTTTAGAATTGATATATAGTGGAGAAACATTGGTTCATTTTACCGAATTCCGTTTCCGTAAAATTGTAGACATTTATGTGAATATGATTAAAACAGCAAGCTTTACCCTGGGTATCGTGATGCTGGGGCTGGCTTACTGTATGGTGATGGTGTATAATATGACCGGGCCTTTTATCATTGAGCACCACTTAAATCTTACCCCGGTTATAGCAGGGTACAGCTCTCTGGTTCTGGGATTTGCCTGGATGGTGGGTGGTTTTATTGGGAAGGCTACCATCAATAAGCCTTTTTTCAGTCGGCTGGTTGTCAATGTGACCCTGCAACTGGTATTTGTCATTCTGATGATGATCAGCCTCCAGTTTGTTACAAACCTGTATTCACTGATTTTCTTTGCGTTTATCATCCATGTTGGCGCGGGCTACACGTTTAATAATTACTTCACTTTCTGTCTGGGGAAATTTCCGAAAAATGCAGGTATTGCAGGCGGACTTACCGGAGGGATCACTTATGTGATTGTTTCTTTTTTAAGTTATGGCATTGTCAATATCGTTCCTGCTAAAGACGAAGGAAACCTGAGTTATAGTTACCTGATTCTCATTTTATTGTCTATTATTGTAATGTTCTTCATTTTTAGAATGAATAAAAAAGATACCGTATCTGAACAACTTTAATTCATGGCCGCGAACAATGATTTTAAAATCAGGGCCCTTTTTCGTCCGGTTCAGCCCGCAAGGGGTTCCGGTGAAAGGGCGGTAAGTTATCTGGAATTCTTACCGGATGCCAGGCTTCAGGATTTTATTTATTGTTATTGGCAACTGAAATCAGAAACGCATTTAGCGGATGCGTATCCCTATCGGGTGGTGGCTGATGGCTGTATTGACATCTTCTTTGAGTTGAATAACCCGAAAGAAAATTACCTGATGGGCCTTAGCAACAGTTATACAGAATTTCAGCTGAGCAGTGGTTTTAACTATATCGGACTGAGGTTTCTTCCTACCCGCTTTACACAAATCTATGGGATCAGCGCAGCTGAACTGACCAATCTGTGTGAACCCATGGAACAGGTACTTCCTGAAACCTCTTCATTTATCCGAAGTAATTTCTCTGCAGAAATGAGCACTACAGAAATCGTGAATAAGTTAAATGACTATTTTTTGAACCTGATAGGAAAGGTAAAGCTGAAAAGTGATAACCGGGTTGCGGCGGCAATGGATATCATTTTACAACGTGCCGGTGTGCTGAATATTGAAAAGGATCTGGATGTAGGGATAAGCCCAAGGCAGCTCAGCAGGTTGTTCGAATACTATACGGGGGATACCATCAAGACCTTCAGTAAAATTGTCCGCTTCCAGAATTTTATCCGCAGAAAATCCGACACAGAAAATCCCGAAAAAGATCGCTATTACCTCATCGCAGGATATTATGATCAGGCGCATTTTATCAAAGAGTTTAAACAACTCTACGGCAGTACCCCTTTCAAAGCCTTCCGAAGTTAAGTTGTCCGTTTTTTACAATTTTTGTTTTGAATGCATCGCTAGATTTGTAATCAAAATAAAGCGATGAAAAGATCATGTATGCTATTTATTCTAATCCTGTTATCTGGATTATCGAATGCACAACACCTCAGATCACCACAGAAAATGAAATTAAACGCAGGAATTATTACCAGTAAGCTGGCTGAAACAAAAGAATTTTATACCAATATCTTAGGGTTTGGAATTTCTTATGAAAACGATTTTTATCTGCTGCTGCATGCCCCTGGAAAACAGGCGGAACTGAGTTTTTTACTTCCAAACCATGCTTCTCAGCAGCCATTATTTCAGCAACCTTTTCAAGGACAGGGGATGTACCTGACCATTGAAGTGGAAGATGTAGACCGTTTGTATCGAGAATTGAAAAAGAAAAAGGTAGAGATCAAAATTGACCTCCGGAATGAGCACTGGGGAGATCGTCATTTTGCCATCTCAGATCCAAATGGAATTGCGATCGATCTGGTAAAATACACCCGCCCGGAATAGTCCGGATGATCGCAGAATATTTTTGGGGCCGGAAACTTTAAATTCAGGACATTTGCATTTCAGCTAATACTTGGCATAAATACTGCTTAAAGTATTAGCTCTTAGCGTAAATTGAATGATCATATGATTTTAATAGGTTCTTATCGTAAGAATATCAGAATATCTTTAATATTTCTTTGTTTATTGGCAGCTTTTCAATTTTCTTTTGCCCAGAATAAACAACAACCTACCCAAAAAAAGCCGAAACATATTGTTACGGAATCTGAGATTCCATTGCTGGTGAATAAAGTGGAAACTTACACGCTGGCTATTGATAAGAATAATTTCATTATCAGGATCGGTTTTGATTTCAGTGTGATCGAAAAGCCTTTGTCGGAAATAGAAACAAAACTGAAAACCTTCAAAAAGAGGTTTGAAACCCAGGGGCAGAAAATGAACCTGCGCAGCTTAAATAGTGCCGTAATCCTTTTAAAGGAGCAGTCCGACAATCTGCTGAACTATAAAAAGATACTCGTTTCCTATGGGGACCAGCTCAGCAAGAGCAATATCGAAGTCAGGAAAATACTTGCTGATCCGGACCTGAATGTGATTATCCCGGATTCCGTTTTAAACGAACAGCTGAACAGTCTGGTTAAAGACGGAAAGGGACTCGATACCCTACAAAGAAAAATGCTTTCCCGTGTTAATTTATTAAGGAACAGATTGTCAATTAATCTTTTACAGCTGAGTGACCTCTCCTCAAATATGAGCTATTTGTCGATCTCTAAAAAGATAAATATGTTCTCCAGGGAGGAGGCCCCTTTATTTAAACTGAAAGCCGAAAAGTACAAGCAGTCCTTTGGGGAAACGGTTCTGAATGCCTTTGAACGTTCCGGAAAGATCATCTCCATTTATCTTGCAGGTAAAGGCCACCTCGCCACCCTCGCCTTGCTGATCTTTATTTTCATCACTGCCTGGCTGCTGTCTAACATGCGCAGAATCAAAAAACAGGAAGAGGTGGAAAGTGTGTTCATGCAGGTTAACTTCTTAAAACGGAGTGTCATTATTGGCTCCGTAATGGGTTTACTTACCTATGCTCCCTTGTTGTTTGGTAACCCGACAATGTCATTGCTGCATGCCATTGAGGCGCTCCGCATCATTGCCCTGTGTTTTTTGCTGTTCCCCTTTTTAAATGGATCATCAAAATATTTATGGACCGGTCTGGTGTTGATCTGGTTCTTCTATGCAATTGATGACATCCTCCTGGAGAGTTCTGTTGGCGAACGCTGGGGATTGTTTATTGCAGGAATATTACTGTTTTTGCTATGTGTAGATATGATTCGGAGGAGAACGCCTTTCTTTGTGAAAATTGAAGAATCTCCCGTCACTAAAGCTCTGATCATTTTCACGCTCGCACAGGTGGCGCTCTCCATCTTATTTAACTTATCGGGAAGGTTGTCTCTTGCTAAAATTTTCGGGGTGAGTGCGATCCAATGCCTGATGCTGGGAATTTCTTTGAAAGTCTTTTGTACCATGGTCCTGGAGGCAATTTACCTTCAAACGGAAGCCTATCAATCGAGCCGTTTTTCAGATTTTATCAATTTCAAAGAGTTACAGCACCGCTTTCAGCGGACCTTATGGATTCTGGCAAGTATCATCTGGACTATCGGGCTGATCAGAAACCTGACGCTCTATGACCTAATGCTTCGCCTGTCGGCCGACTTCCTGTATGAGTCCAGAAGTATTGGCAGTTACCAGTTCACTTTTGCCAGTATCGGTATTTTCTTTTGTATCATCTGGTTCTCTTCACTCATTTCCAGTTTTATCAGTTTCTTCTTTGGACATGAAAAAGCGAGTGCAGGGGGGAAAAGAAGTGGCTTAAACTCCATGATGTTGCTCATCCGTCTGGCGATATGGACGGTAGGGTTTCTGATTGCCGTAGCTGCTGCGGGAATTCCGATAGACCGGCTTTCTATCATGCTCGGAGCCCTTGGTGTGGGTATCGGTTTTGGTTTACAAAATATTGTGAACAACCTGGTTTCAGGTATCATCCTTGCTTTTGAACGTCCCATACAAATTGGTGATCAGATTGAGATTGGAAACAAATCCGGTATCGTTAAAGAAATCGGGGTCCGTTCCAGTAAAATTCACAATGCAGAAGGGGCGGATATTATTGTGCCGAATGGGGACCTGCTTTCGCAACACCTGATCAACTGGACGATGCAGAATAGAAGTAAAAGGGTGGAATTTACGATGGGGGTGCCTTATGGCAGTGATCTGGATGCGGTAATCCAGTTGATAAAAAATACCCTGAAAGAAAATGCCAATGTTCTGCCTGTTCCTGAACCAGTGGTCATTGTGCAGGACTTTGGAGAATATGCCATTACTGTCCGCAGTCTTTTATGGGTTGGGGACCTGGCTGTTGCCGGAGGGATTCGATCGGGGGCAATGATTGATGTTAAAAGAGCCTTATCTGATGCAGGAATTCAATTGCAGATCAGACCATTGAGTTAAGCCTCCAATAAGTTTGGTACTTATCGGAGGCTGGGAAAATTGTAATTTCTGTTCAAAAAGATTAAAGCAATCCGCGTTTAATCAACATGGGCTTAATCTCTGGCTGATGCCCACGGAAATTAAAAAACATCTTTCCTAAATCTTCGGTATTTCCTTTTGAAAGGATCATATCGCGGAAACGTTGTCCGTTAGCTCTGGATAGTCCGCCATTTTCCTGAAACCAGGAGTAAGCATCATTTTCCAGCATAGAAGTCCAGCTATAGGCATAATAACCCGCTGCATAACCATTGCTCCAGATGTGTAAGAAATAGCTGGAACGGTAGCGCGGAGGAACTTCTTTCAGGTTGAGGTTTGTTTTCTTCAATGCCTCAGCTTCAAATTTATCGACATCCTGTAGCGCTGCATTTGCAGGAAGGGTATGCCATTGCATATCTAAATCAGCCGCTGCAAGCGCTTCTGTAAATTCATAGCCCTGGTTAAATGAACTTGCCTTTTTGATTTTATCTAAAAGTGATTGAGGCATTGCTTCACCGGTTTTATAGTGAACAGCATAGTTTTTCAGGATCTTAGGATCTGATGCCCAATGCTCATTGAACTGAGAAGGAAATTCTACGTAATCACGTGCAACATTCGCCCCTGAAAGACTGACATATTGCTGATTGGCAAAGAGGCCATGAAGACCATGGCCAAATTCATGGAACATGGTAATTACATCATCAAAACTGATTAATGCAGGTTGTCCGGAAGCCGGTTTTGTAAAATTACATACATTATAGATCACCGGTTTTGTTTTCATCAGTTTGGATTGCGGAACCATATTGTCCATCCATGCCCCACCATTTTTGTTGTCTCTTTTGAAATAATCAGCATAGAACAACCCGATCTGACTGCCATCTTTATCGATCACATCGAATACGCGGACATCTTCCTGGTAAACGGGAAGATCCTTACGCTCTTTAAAAGTAATGCCATACAACTGGGTGGCGGCGTAAAATACCCCGTTTTCCAATACTTTATGGAGCTCAAAATAAGGTTTCACCTGATTCTCATCCAGGTCATACTTTGCTTTCCGGACCTGTTCTGCATAGTAAGTCCAATCCCATGGCTCAAGTTTAAATCCTCCTTTTTGCTGATCAATCACCGCCTGGATATCTTTGGCTTCTGCGCGGGCTTTTGCCGTTGCTGCAGGAACAAGTTGTCTGAAGAACGCTTCTACTGCTTCAGGAGTTTTGGCCATCTGGTCCTGAAGCTTCCATGTCGCATAATTCTTAAATCCTAAAAGCTGTGCCTGTTGCGCACGGATCTGTGCAATTCTTGAAATTAATTTACGGGTATCATTGGCATCACCTTTCTCAGCACGGTTCCAGGAGGCTTCAAAAAGCCGCTGGCGTGCCGCACGATCGGCCATTCCCTGAAGAGGGGGTTGCTGTGTGGTGTTGACCAGGTCTTTACCTGCGGCCAGCAATTGGGTGCTGAATTTCGTGCTTAAGGAAGATTCTTCTTTATTTAATTCTTTTAATCTGTCTTTATCGGCCTCCGACAGTTTAGCTCCTGCCAGTTCAAATTTCTGGTAATAATACTCCACTAAACGAAGCGATTCTGCATCTAATTTTAGTTTGGCGCGTTCCTTATAAACGGCTTCTACACGTTTAAATAATTTGGTGTTTAAGTAAATCGCATCAGTGTTTGCCGTGAGCTTCGGTGCTTCTTCTGCCTGTATTTTCTGTAGTTCCGGATTGGTATTGGCGCCGGTAAGTAAGCCAAATACACGGTTTACACGACCTAAGAGCTGACCACTGTTTTCAATAGCCAATATGGTGTTTTCGAAAGTTGCCGGCTCAGCCTGATCAGCGATCTTCGAAATTTCGGCCATTTGCTGTTTCATTCCTTCTTCAATAGCAGGTTTAAAATCGCTGTCTTTGATCTGATCAAAAGCCGGGGCCTGGAAAGGCAGCTTGCTGACCTGTAAGAATGGATTGGAAGGGGAAATGCTTTCGTCGCTTTCGCCAGATGAAGATTTTTGCTGGTTACAGGCACTGGTAATTGCAAGTAAGGCCATTAAGGGTAAATAAGCTATTCGTTTCATTGTTTATTTATAAAGAATAAGTCTTTTATAAAAGTAGGAAATAAAATCTTCTTCAATTGATCCGGTACTTATAAATAGAGATCAACTCATCTGTGGTCCGGAGAAAGACACTTTTAAAGCCCTTTTCCTTCCTGCCTCTGGTCTTTTCCTTGTAAATTAGCCCTGATTTAACTGCAATAAAAATAGACGATATGAAAGTTTTAGTTACCGGAAGTTCCGGACACCTGGGAGAGGCAATGGTGAGGAGGCTGAGCGAATTAAACGATGAAGTAATTGGGATAGATATCAGCAGCTCGCCCTTTACCAGTCATGTCGGTTCTATAACCGATCCGTCTTTTCTGAGGACTTGCATGGAGGGAGTAGAGACTGTTTTTCATACTGCTACGCTTCATAAACCTCATGTGGCCACTCATAGTATGGAGCAATTTATTGATACAAACATTACCGGAACCCTTTATCTCCTGCAGGAAGCTGTTGCTGCGGGCGTAAAGCGCTTTATTTTTACCAGCACCACAAGTGTATTCGGTGATGCGATGAAACCGGGTCCGGGAGCTCCGGCAGCCTGGGTAACGGAAGCGCTGGTACCGGTTCCCAAAAATATTTATGGGCTTACTAAATTAGCGGCCGAGGACCTTTGTCAGCTGTTCCATAAAAATCATGGCCTGCCTTGTATCGTCCTCAGAACATCCCGGTTCTTCCCTGAAGATGATGATGAGAAAGAAAAAAGAGAGGCTTTTCAGGGAGAAAACCTTAAAGCAAATGAATTTCTCTTTCGCCGGGTGGAATTGGAAGATGTAGTAGGGGCACAGTTAGCTGCAGCGGAAAAAGCCGGGATTTTGGGGTTTGGTAAATACATCATTACTGCGAGTTCTCCGTTTTTACCGGAAGACCTGGCTGATTTGAGAACAAATGCAGTTCAGGTGGTGGCTAAATATTATCCTGGTTACCAGGAGTTATATGAGCGTTGTGATTGGGAGATGTCTGCGGAGATCGACCGGGTATACGTGAATGAAAAAGCCAGGAAAGAGTTGGGCTGGATACCAAAATATGATTTTGGCTACCTGCTTGAACAGTTGAAAGCCGGGAATGAGCTTCGAAGTTCGCTGGCAAAACAGGTTGGAAAAAAAGGATATCATGCCCAATCATTTTCTGAAGGGCCTTATCCTGTGGATTGATGAAAAAAACAATATATATGATATATTTGTGGACATGACTAAACTAAAACACTTCTTATTATTGGTTTGCATAGCCGGATGCTTTGCAGCCTGTTCAAAAGATAAATCCGATAACGGTTATTCTGGTGAAATACCAAAATATGAAATACCTGCTGCAGCAATGGCTCAATATAAACTGGACACTGCGGCAATCCGTAAATTTGTGACTGACAACAACCTTCAAAACATGAAGAAAGATGAAAATGGCGTGTTTTATCAGATTTCAGCGCCTGGTACCGGCAATCATCATTTTACTTTGGGTTCAAACATCACCATTGTTTATGAAGGAAAATTGCTGAACGGTACAACTTTCGATAGTTCAAAAGGAAGCGAAGTGAGCTTTCCATTAGGTGCTTTAATTCCGGGTTGGATCATTGGTGTTCCAAAAATTCAACCAGGCGGAAAAATAAGACTGTTGATCCCTTCTGTTTTTTGCTATGGAACAAGAGGGCAGGGGCCAATCGCTGCTAATTCCAACCTTGATTTTACCATCAGCCTGAATAATGTAAATTAAAGGAACATCAATTTTATATAGAGAAACGGGCAATAACCTAAAAATGAGGTTATTGCCCGTTTTTTATTAATATCATTTTACTTTTTATGGTATTTATTCCCAAATGTTGTAAAGTTTGTTTACTTTTAAGATTAATGGACCTGCGTTACCCTTTATGAAGGGGCCGTATGAAGATAATTTGCTCCATTGAAGAAGACCTGAATTATGCTCGAAACAACGCCTCAGTCACTCACCGAACATAAACCCGAAAGCATACGCAGTCTGTACGACAGACATGCAGGCATGCTCCTGGGTTATATTTTCGAAGTTGTCAAAGACAGAAAACTGGCAGAAGAATACCTGGTTAAAGTTTTTTGTGACCTTTCCATTCAATTTAATGATGTCAACTGGAACGGTGTCAGCGCCTGGCCTCCGTTACAAAAATTTACAAGAGAGAAGCTATGGTCTTCAGCGGATATCCCAGTACATGCCAGTCTGAGTTCCGGGGTAAAAATGCCCGGTTCTCCGGATCATGATCTGAAGCAATTGTCGGAGGAGCAAAGGCAGGTATTTTGCGATGTTTACTATCGTGGAAAAACAATTGCAGCTATCGCAGAAACGCTAAATAAAACAGAAGATTTAACCAGGAAGACTTTAAAAGAGGCTTTCGCTATAATGAGAAAAGGTAGTGAAAATTAACGAATACATAGAAAGCGGAATATTGGAAGCGTATGTATTAGGTTCTGCCTCTGAAGCGGAAGCCAATGAGCTGTTACAGCTAAAAACGCAACACCCACAAATTGAAGAGGCACTCTTTAAACTGGAATCAGATCTGGAACGTATCGCGGAACATATGGCCATTACGCCTCCTCCCAATACCTGGGCTAAGATTGAAGGAGGAATCAATGAACTGGTTAAAGCGCCTCAATTTGGATATCTAATAGGAGAGGAACCTAAAGAAAGCAGCCGGGGTTCCAGGTCACGTAAAAGTGAGCAGTTTATAGAGATCGAAGCCGAATCCGGACACATGCGCATCCGTAAAATATGGAGGTGGGTATTTCTCGCAGTTTTTGTGCTTGGAAAGATTTTCCTTGCCTTTGCAATTTACTATTACCTGGAAAACCGTCATACACAGGAAGAAATAGAAAAGCTAAAAACCGAGTTGGAAAATAAAAGATCTGATAATTAGTGCTGGTATTGCGTTAACCTGTCCTATCTGAATCATTCTTCCGGAGCATAGTTTTGTGGTACTAATCAAAAAACAAACTATGAATCTAAAGATGAAAACTTCAGTGCTGATGGTATGCTGTCTATTGCTGCTCGGCATTACTTCCTGTAAAAAAGACGACGACAAGACCCCGGAACAATCTTCTGCAACGCCTTCAGAAATTTTAGCCTCCGTTACCTGGAAATCTACAACCGTTAAGGACCAGACAGGGAAAGATGTAACTGCCGCTAATGGTGGATACGTTGGTCTGGCAAAGTACAATTTAAACGGCGACTTTGAAATCAGGGCATTTGATGGCACATTGAGGAGCTCAGGTCAATGGGCATTGACTGCAGACGGTAAAAAGAGAATGTTAATCGGTACAACTGCTGCCGGTGCTCAGTTTTCAAGAGTGGTGGATATCCTGGTGCTCAGCAAAGAGGTTTTTACTTACCGCATTACGAACCCTCAGGGAGAGGTGGTTGATGTGGAACATGTTCCGAATTAGCCGTTTAGGATCTCCAATAATTAAAAGAAGGGGGATTTCCCCTTCTTTTAATACCATATGTTGATTTAAAACAGTGCTTTAATTTTGTCGTAAGACAGATCGTTATAATTATCTATATACAGGTCACACTTCGGAAGTTCTTCAATCGTATGAGAGCTAAGCACGCCTACTACACGCATTCCTGCATTTAAAGCTGCAGATATTCCGGAAAACGAATCTTCAAAAACAAGGCATTGATCTGGTGATACCCCAAGATTATGTGCCGATTTTAAATATACTTCAGGATCTGGCTTATGTTTTTTTACATCTTCACTGGCTAAAATTGAACCTAGTTTTTCACGAAGGTCGATTTTACTCAGGATCAGGTCAAGATTTGCATAAGGAGCTGATGTGGCTACACCAAGTTTTATCTGATGACTTTCCAGGTCTGATATGAACTGAAGGAAACCGGAAATGGGGTCCACATGAGGTTCGTAGATTTTCCGGAACAGACTTTCTTTCTCCTCTTCTAATTGCAGGAGTTCTTCTCCCTGAACGGGGCGGTTAAAAAAGTGACTGAAAATATAACTGTTACTCTTTCCGAACATGTGTTGGGCAAATTCGGCCTCTGTTGGTGCCATATTCCGAACGGAGAAAAAATCTCGAAAAGCAAGGGAATGGTATGGATTCGTATGGACGATCACACCATCCATGTCAAAGATCACTGCAATTTCTTTATTCATCCGGCAAAGTTAACATCATTTTTGAAGGAGCCGGATTTTTTGTGCAGATCAGCAAATACACGCCGATTTCCCGCAAATAATAAACCGCCGGATGGATCTACAAATAAAATGGTAATATTGATTGATAATCTAAAAAAATGAAAACAGCGTTTACCCTAATTTTAAGCCTGATGACTTCCTTTCTTTATGCGCAAAATGAGGAGAACAGGATTCAAACCGACAGTTCTTTCATCATTGCCACACAACCGGCTTCAGTCTATAAGGGCACTTATAAAAATGGCAAACCTTTCCATGGTTTTTTCAAAAAGGTACTTCCGGGATTAAACCTTTACCTGGTGGATGAATATGAAAATGGAGAAGCCCGGTATCAATATTCGAAATCTGGTCTGGAGCAACATTCCGGAGAAGGCAGTAAAATTCTTGACATCAGATCGGTTTATAAGAATGGTAAAATTACAGATGGACCAGAGTATGTGCTGCTGGAAGGGGGGCTAACCATAAAAGATTGGAAAGAGGGTAAACTGGACCATTTTACCGTAGATCTTTTTGCTATGCATTACTATAACCGGATCAGTCTGAAAAAAACGAGCGATACGATTCTGATCAGAAACCTGGAAGATACAGTATCCAATATAAAAATCTATGTCAAAGATCAACACCTGATCGCTGAAATGTCTGCATCAGGAAAACCTGTTTTTTATAGTCAGCAACTGGACAACATTAAGGGAGTGCTTCCGGCAGAAAGCAGGATTACCGGTATTAAAAAAGACGGTATTGTTTATTACAATGCCAGCAAAAATATTGAACTGACAGAAGAACCTCTCCATGATCATAAAATCAATACTAAACTTCTTATGAGTTTACTGCTGCCAAAAACAACTGATCTGAATGTTGTTTTCCAGCATCTTGGAGATCTTTTTTCTAAAGAAGAAGCCTTGTTGGTCATTTATAAAAGTGGCGCTTCAAAAGAGAAACCCGAAATTTTAAGCTTTTTACAAACTGATGCCCAGGGGAAAATTGATTCCGGAATTACCTGGACCGCAGATGCCAGGCCTTACTATGAAATTTATAATAAGGGTAAAGTCAGCAAAAAGGAATTCATCAGCTTAGCAGCTTTTCAGGCGGTGTTTATGAAATACATGCAGTAAGAAAATCCGGTTAAAATGCGGATATAATGTGTTGCATTTCCCTTTAGTTTTTATTAATGATTACTTCGTTATTAATAGGGGATTGATAGGTCATTTATTGGTCTGTCATACCTTTTAACAACGTTTTTATAACTTAGTAGCTATTAACTTTAATTAGTTACATATTAATAGTATATGCAAAATATTTCGTAAATTACTGCTATTGAACTTAATTAGTTAACTAAAAGCAGTAAAATGGGAAAATTAATAAACGGGCTATTTGGCGGATTCCATGGCAGAATCGGCAACCTGGTAGGTTATACTTTAAAAGGTAAACACATCATTAGAAAAATAGGTATCAGTACTAAACCGCTGACCCCCGCAAGAAAAGCCAATTGCCAAAAAATGAAGGTAGTAAACGAAATACTGAGCCCTTCGCTTCCTGTTATACGGGCTGGATTCCGTCTGGCAATTGTCGGAACGGATAAAAGCGAGTATAATGAAGCCGTTTCTTATAATAAACTGAATGCCCTTCAGGGTGAATATCCAAACATCAGCCTGGATTATACCAAAGTACTGGTCAGCATGGGAGATCTCCCTATGGCGGTTAATCCTGCAATCAGCCAGAATGCTGATGGCAATGAGATCGAATTTAACTGGGAAATACCGGCTGATCTGTCTTACCAATATGATAACGACCGTGCCATGCTGATGATTTATTTCCCGGCATTAAAAGTAAGCTGTTATCATCTGATCGGATCAAAAAGAGCTGAAGGTAAAGACACGATCCGTATCGATGGAGCCCATGCAGGAGAACGCATGGAAGCTTATATCTCTTTTATTAAAGACGATGGAAAACAGGTCTCAAATAGTGTTTATGCCGGTTCTTTAAATGCCGGTAAAGCAACAGAAAGCACTGTAGAAACAGCGCCAAAAACAGCAACACCAATCCTGGATTTCAGTTTTTCAGGCCCGGATTTTGAAATCATAGACGTTCCGAATCAGGAGCTGAGTTCAGCTAAAGGTTGGAATCAGTATTTCTTGAAAAACAAGGCTAGTGATGAGATTATTGGTGATTTCACCTTTAAACTCAGACAAAACAACCAGTATATAGCCGAAATTGAGATCAACATCTCTCCTGTGGAGCAGCGTAAAGGTGATACAAAAGAAGCTGCATCGGCGCTAATGTCTTTCCTGTTTGAAAAAGCAAAAGTTAACCGGATTGTAAAAACGGTGAATGCTAAAGATGAGGCTGCTATAGCCTTGCTGAGGAGCTTAGGTTTCAGTGAAGAAGGCTATTTCGTGGAAAATGCCTTCATAGATGGTAAATGGATCAATCAATATCAGTTTGCCATGCTAAAATCTGAATGGGATTTATTTAAATAAAATTTGTAATTCCTATGGGATTAGTAGATTATTTGTATATTTGCTGCTGAAGATGCTTCTTTAATCTTCCGACTTATCCAGAAAGACTGAGGGAATGGCCCTGTGATGTCTTAGCAACCTCTACCTTCTAACCGGTAAAAGGTGCTAATTCCAATTCGCAAATAGCGAATAAGATAAGCAGTTCAACAGCTACAATGCTGCTGCTTATCAAGCCATCACTCATCACTGAAAAAGAAGGAAACGGGGCGCATCCTAAACTTAAATTTAAGCATATGAACCTACTCTTACTTCCTTACGAAACTAGCTGCGCTAAATCTTTTTATCACCCTGTTGCAAATCACGATATGCGTGGGGCAACACTCATGTGTTGTTGCCGGATCTTTCGTACCAAATTCTAAACTTCTTACACTTATTTCAAAACCAATATGTTAAAAATATACAAAATTTTTATAGGGATTGCTTTGTCCTTTTTTTTCCTGCTGACCGCCGGGGCGCAGTCAGTAAAAGTTACCGGTGTGGTTAATGATAGCGCTGATGGACAGGCGATTCCAGGTGCGTCAGTGACCATCAAAGGAAAAGATAATGCTACAATTACAGATGCAAATGGTAATTTCTCCCTGCAGGCAAATGTGAATGACCTGATCCGGATCAGTTATCTCGGATATGCCAGTAAAGAAATCCGCATTACTTCAGGAACGGGGATTTTAAAGATCAGTCTTGAGCCTTCATTAAACGACCTGAATGAGGTTGTGGTTACCGCATTAGGGATTACGAAAGCCAAGAAATCATTGGGTTACGCTGTACAGGAGCTGAAATCCAAAGATATCACTACCGCAAAAGAAACCAATCTGATCAACTCACTGGCAGGAAAAATCGCCGGTGTACAAACCACCAATAGTCAGGGAGATATGGGTTCTTCGAGGATCATCATCCGTGGAGAAACTTCTATCTCCAGTCAGAATCAACCCTTATTTGTGGTAGATGGAGTTCCGGTAGACAATTCACAGTTTCTTGGCAGCGGAGGTTCCCGGGATTTTGCCAATACAATTTCTGATATCAACTCTGAAGATATTGAATCAATTAGTGTGCTGAAAGGCCCGAATGCCGCGGCTTTATATGGTTCCAGGGCTGCTGCCGGTGTTATCCTGATTAAAACAAAAACAGGAAGAGGGCAACAGGGACTGGGAATCAGTATCAATTCCAATACTACTATTTCTAATTTGCTAACACTGCCAACTTATCAGAATGCTTTTGGCCAGGGTTCAAATGGCAAATTTAGTTATGTAGATGGTAAAGGGGGAGGAGTGAACGACGGTGTGGACGAAAGCTGGGGCCCCGCATTGGATGGCCGCCTGATTCCGCAGTTTAATACAAATGGAAAACCTGAGCCCTTCATTGCCCATCCGGATAATGTGCGGGACTTTTTTGAAACCGGTTATGCCCTGAGTAATGGAGTGGCCATTGCCGGATCTGGGGAGAAACAGGACGTTCGGTTTTCTTATAACAACCTGACTCAGGGTGGGATATTACCCAACTCCTCGCAAAATAAAAATTCACTACTTCTGAATACGACTTATCGCATTACACCGAAACTGACTTTAAATGCCAATGTGAATTATATCAAAAGCAATGCAGCAAATCTGCCGGCATCAGGAGGTAAACGGGCTACCGGTCCGATGCTTCAGTTTACCTGGTTTGGCAGACAGGTAGATGTGAGCCAGCTTAAAAAATATAAAGACGACAATGGAAATAACATCAACTGGAACAACAGTTATTATAGCAATCCCTATTTCATTGCCTATGAAAATACAGTGAGCCAGAAAAGGGACCGCATCATTGGAAGTGCAGAACTGAATTATAAAATTACAGAAGCCCTGTCTGCAAATTTCAGAACCGGAAACGATTATTATACGGATCGCAGAAAGATAAAAATTGCCTATGGCACAAACGGAACTCCTTTTGGCTCCTATCAGGAGGATGCTTATACCGTGAATGAAAACAATACGGAAGGAAGATTGGAGTTTAACAGGAAGATAAACGACGACTTTTCTATTAATGTCCTGGGTGGGGTAAATGTAAGAACATCTACTTTGGAACAGAACGATCAGATGGCTACGAAACTGGCGGTAAATGGCCTCTATACTTTAAACAATTCCAGAGATCCGCTTGTATCTTCCAATTTTTACAGCAAATTGAGAACGTATAGTATCTTTGGATCTGCTCAATTTGGGTATAAAGACTATGCCTTTCTTAACGTAACTTCCAGGAACGACTGGGATTCCAGTTTACCTAAACAAAACCTCTCTTATTTCTATCCTTCAGTAAATGGAAGTGTGGTCCTGACCGAAGCTTTTGATATCAAAAGCGAGGTGTTGAGTTTTGCCAAAATCAGAGGTGGCTGGTCAAAAGTGGGGAAAGCAACCGAGCCTTATCAGCTGGTTAATACTTATAGTTTTACCGCTCCTTTTAATGGAAACCCGCAGCAGGCTGCAAGCCTGGTAGAGCTCAACCCAAATCTGTTACCTGAAATCACCAAATCTGCGGAGGCGGGAATTGAACTGGGCTTGTTTGATAACCGGGTAAAATTTGACCTGAGTGTGTACAATACCAATAGTATCAACCAGATCCTGAAAGTAAACGTGAGTTCATCAACCGGATACAATCAGAAATTAATCAATGGAGGAAGTATCAATAATAAAGGATTGGAAGTACAGCTTGGGTTAACGCCGGTGAAATTGCAGGATTTTAGCTGGGACATCAACCTGAATTATGCACTGAACCGTAGTAAGGTCACGGAGTTGGATAAAGAAGGACTGATCAGCAGTTATACGATCGGAACCAATAGAACTGTAGATGTACTTGCTGCAATCGGCAAACCTTATGGTACTTTCTTTGGAACTGCTTATCAGCGAAATGCTGACGGTGAGATCCTGGTTGGTGCAGGAGGAACACCCGTAATTAACCCGGCAAAACAATATCTGGGTAAATTTACACCCAACTGGCTTGGAGGGATCAGCAACAGTTTTACCTATAAAAATATCAACCTGAACTTCCTGGTAGATGCGAGAATCGGGGGTAAAGTATATTCCAATTCAAACCGGACCGGAACCTATACAGGGGTACTGGCAAGTACCTTAAAAGGAAGAAATACTGAAAACGGTGGTTTGAGCTACTATTTCCCTGGAAATGTGAATTCGGGAACAGCAGTTGGAATTTCCAATGGCGGACAAGCCCCGGGAGGAGAAACGGTCTACACGGATGGGATGATCTTCGATGGTGTATTGGCTGATGGTACAAGAAACAGCCGCATCGTTCCTGCCCAACAATATTATAAAGGGATTACCAATGTGGATGAACAGTTTATCTACGATGCATCGTATGTTAAATTGAGAGAGGTGAAGTTGAGTTATACCTTACCGGGCCAATGGACTAAGAAAATAGGATTTCAGAATGCGACCTTCTCCCTGGTAGGGCGAAACCTATGGATCATTCATAAAAATGTACCAAACATTGATCCTGAAACCGCATTCAATACGGGAAATGCACAAGGCCTGGAAGACCTGAGCCTTCCAACAGCAAGATCATATGGTTTTAACCTTAACCTTAAATTCTAAACATCATGAAATTCAAATATATTCCAGTTCTATTTTCCAGCATTTTTACGTTATCTCTCAGTTCCTGCAAGGATCAACTGGCAGATCTGAATAAAAATCCCAATTCTGCTGAAGTCCCGCAAGCGGATTACCTGCTTACCGGAGCTATAAAAAGTACGGCAGATACCTATTGGGGGGTAACCAATAACATGAACTCCAGTTTGTTATTCATTCAACATTGGTCGAAAATTCAATACACGGATCCAGACCGTTATATTTTTACCAATAATGACCTTCAGGAATTATGGTCGTCCGGTTACACCAAAGGAATTACCAATCTGAACAAACTGGTGAGCCTGGCTGATGAGCAGGGAAATACCAATTACAGAGGTGTGGCGAAGGTCTTGAGGTCCTGGGTGTTTTTATTGCTGACAGATGCTTATGGAGATATCCCATATTCTCAGTCTGTACAGATCAAAGCTTATGTAAATCCTGTTTATGATACGCAAAAGGATGTTTATTTTGGACTGCTTGCTGATTTAAAGTCGGCTCAGGCAGACCTGAATGCTGCGGGTAAGCCAATTCTAGGTGACATTATCTATAATGGTAAAATTGAACTCTGGAAAAAGTTCGCGAATGCTTTGAGGTTGCGTATCGCGCTCCGTATCGCGGATAAAGAGGTAGAAAAAACGAAAGCTGTACTGGCTGAGCTTACTGCAGAAGGAGGGGCGCTGATTGCGGCTAATCAGGAGAATGCACAACTGAATTATTCTACTTCGCCTAATCAGAACCCGGTGAGTAATCTATTCGATACCCGGGATGATTACAGAATGAGCAAAACTATTGTGGATACGTTGAGGTCAATGAATGATCCAAGACTTCCCATATTCGCCAGTCCGACAAAAGATGTGACAGCAAAAACCTATGTAGGTATTCCAAATGGCTTATTAACGGGAGATGCCAGTAATTATGGATTGACCAAAACGTCTAAACCTGGTGTTTATTTTCTGGCGCCTACTGCTCCGGCAGTGATCATCAGCTATGCAGAAGTGTTGTTTAACAGAGCTGAAATTGCAGCAAGAGGGCTGAGTAACGAGAACGCTGCAGCACTTTATAAGCAGGCTATCGAAGCGTCATTGCAGCAATATGGTGTTTCAGCAGCAGCGATTACTGCTTATACGCAATCTCCGGCAATACAGTATGACGCTACGAACTTTAAGAAATCTATCGGATATCAAAAATGGATTGCGTTGTTCGGGCAGGGATTAGAAGCTTTTGCGGAATGGCGCCGGCTGGACTATCCGGAACTTGTTCCGGCAGTTGCAGGGACGCTTTCGGGGAAAATTCCATTGAGGTTTATCTACCCGGGGCAGGAACAATCTTTAAATGGAGCAAATTATAGAGCAGCAGTAGCGAGGCAGGGTGCAGACCTCCTGACTACCCGTCTTTGGTTCGACCTGAAATAAACCGGGCGGAGGACCAGATCAATATAGAAGGACCATACGAAAGTATGGTCCTTTTTTAATCTTGAAAATTTGCATGTAATGCTGTAATATCCATACTTTTTACCTGCTGAAATATGCCAACTTTGTGGAGTCATCAAAAGAGAAATTATGAAAACGTTAAAAGAGAAAGTAGTCTTAATCACAGGTGCTTCGAGAGGGATAGGAGCTGCGATCGCACATAAATTAGCTGAGGCGGGAGCAAAAATAATCGTCAACTACGCCGGAAGTACGGAGGCTGCGGAACAAACCGTAAAAGAGTTGCAACAAAAAGGGGCTGAAGCCATTGCATTGCAGGCTGATGTGAGCAAAACCGCTGAAGTGAAAAGAATGTTTGATGAGGCCATTGCCCATTATGGAAGAATAGACGTTTTAGTCAATAATGCAGGGATTATGATTACGAAGCTGTTAAAGGATACAACCGATGAGGAATTTAGCAGGCAGTTTGATATCAATGTGAAAGGGACTTTCAATACCATGCGGGAAGCTGCTGATCGTCTGGCTGATAATGGCAGTATCATCAATTTCTCTACTTCGGTAAACCGCATTATGCTTCCGGGATATAGCACCTATGTGGCGACAAAAGCAGCTGTTGAACAGTTAACCAGGGTCTTTTCCAAAGAAATAGGTGGTAGGGGGATTAATGTAAACTCCGTGTCGCCAGGCCCGACAAATACCGAATTGTTTACAAACGGTAAACCTCAGGAAGTTATCGATCGTTTAGCTGCTTTGTCTGCTTTCAATAGGATTGGCGAACCTGAAGATATTGCGAAAGTGGTGTTGTTTTTAGCAAGTGATGAAGCCAGCTGGATTACTGCACAGAATCTTGGGGTAAATGGTGGAATGGCATAAAGAGAAATCTACTATATTCATAAAAAAGGCCTTCAGATATCTGGAGGCCTTTTTTATGAGCTGAATTTTATTTTGGTTCCCTTTTACGGGCATTGTCTTTATTTGAGGTCTGGTCGGATCGTTGTCCGCCACCGTTGGTAATGCCTTGTTGTTTTTTATCATCTTTAACACTGTGATGGATGCGGTCTGAAGTCGGATTACCTTGAGCCTGACCTTTCTGTGCTGGATTTTTTTCTCTGTTCATAATACTTTCCTTTCTAATGTTAATTAGTATAAGAACAAAAGAACCGGACTTAAGTTTGGAAATTGTTTCTGTAAGCACATAGGGTAGTGGAGGAGTCAAAATAAGGGGAATACTAGTATTCCCCCAAGGATTAATAACTGAACCAGGTTCTGATTTTGGCGTTGGACCTGATTCAATCTTGTCATTTAAACCTTCTCAAAGTTAAATAAATTAGCAGATAAAAGATTTTCAAATTAATTCTACTTATTTAGTAGAATTAATTTGTATTGTTGGATTCAAATTCTATATTTGTATAAACAATCTAACTCACACAGTATAACGATGTTAAGTTTAAACCTACATCCCGATTTAAGATTCATTTTTACAAATGAAGAATTGATATCCTCCCTTTCCCTGGCAGGATGTTGTTGTTGTTGTTAGTCTGCTGTGCCCCCTGTACAGCCTCCATATTTCTATTAAAAGAGCTTAATATTTAGTAAAGGAACAGAATTCAATTGGCGTTGGTACTGTTCAATCTTGTCATTTAAAATTATCATTATGAAATCTCTTGCAGAATCCTCAGGGAATTCTCTGACCGGCGTATATCCGCCCCTTCCTCACATTCTCCTTTTACTGTCACACCACAAAATCATCATATGACCATTTCAGACTTACAATTGATCGGAAAGAAGATTGCAGTAGGGATTGTAGTAGCTACCGTTCCTCTGGTCATTCTTTTGGGAGGGCTTTGGCTTATCCAGAAAATTTTAACAAAACAGCCTTCGGCTACAAACACCACCGTAAACCTTAAATAAAACATTATGAAAATTGAAGAATCAGTAAAGAAGAGAATCATTAGAAACATCTTTCTGAGCCTGTTTATTTATGCACTACCCATATTGCTGATGTTTTTCACCTTTTATTTTACGGGCCAGAGACCCTGGTTAAAGAAAACAACAAAAACAGGCCAGGTGACTAAGCCTTAATCCATTAACCAAATAAACCACCAAATAAACCACAACATGATTAAAATTATCCAACAAGTCATAGATAACCTGAATGGTTACGGACTCAGTGTATTGGTTCTCGTTTTAGGGATCCTTGAATTCTCCTTCGGCTTATATAAAAAACGCTGGAATAAAAATGAAAAATTAGTAGACATTGCCTGCTTTGTATTGCCAAAATTGGTGATCAGACCCGCTATCGCTTTCTTTGGACTGAAATTCTTACCAGCAGTGATTCCTGCGTTGAGAAATGAGTTCGACTGGGTTTCGTTCGGATGGGGATTGCTGATTATCGCGATTGCAGATGACCTGACTCAATACTGGTATCACCGTCTGCACCATGAAATTCCATGGTTATGGCGTTTTCACCGCACACACCACTCTGCTTCTTATATGGGAATGGCAATGGCCAGTCGCCAGAACGCATTGTATACACTTTTCTTTTCTCAAACTTACGTGACTACCATCCTGGTTTATCTCGGTCTTGGTGCACCAAGAATCCTGGTGGGCGCGATTAAAAGTACCATCACTACCCTGGCCCATTCCAGTATTCCATGGGACAAGCCTTTTTATAAATATAAAGTGCTGCATCCGATAGCCTGGGTGCTCGAGCGCCTGATCTCTACGCCTGCAACGCACCATGCACATCATGCCGCAACAACTGATGATGGCGTAGGGTATTACAAAGGCAATTTCGGAAACATGTTTTTCCTCTGGGATGTCATTTTTGGAACGGCACATATTTCCAGACAATATCCTTCAGCCTATGGCATTTCTCATTATGAAGGAGATCCATGGTATGCCCAATTGTTATGGCCGATTTTTAAATCACATGTACCGGGAAGCGAACTGGCAGCAGACGGGCCCATCGTAAAACAGGATATTCCGATTGAAGAAAGAGATTTATTAACCCTTAGAACGGTTCACCAACATCAGGGAGAACAGGAACTGGCGCTGAAACAAGTGCCCGCTGCGGCAGGTTAAAGCACATCAATCTCAAATCCCTAAAGATTAATCGTATAAAGAACAGGAAATCAATTGGCGTTGGACCTGCTCCTATCATGTCATTTTAAACTATACAAATATGTACTATCTTGCTAAAGAGAGGGAGCGTTATGCCCTGTCTTTAACCTATCCGGCGGACCGGAAAACTACCGCTTCCCGGAAAATCAATGCTTCATTTATAATAAAGTCAAAAGTGGGTTTTTCTGCTTTTCTGACCGCCTGCCTGGTCATCCTGTTGCTGTTTCCTTTTGGGATCAACGCACAGGAGAATCAGCCCATCATTAATTCTACACTTGTCGGCCAGGTACTGGATGCAAAAACCAAAGAGGTGCTGCCCGGAGTATTGATCCAGATTAAAGGAACGACCCATAAAGTCGCCACAGATGATAAAGGCCGGTTCAATTTCAGGACAGGTCAGAAGTTCCCATACACCCTGATCATCAGTTATATCGGTTATGAAAAGATTGAGCTGAACGTAACCGGAAGTCCCGTGGAAGTCCTGTTAAAAGAGATCAGCAATAACCTCAATGATGTGGTTGTGGTTGGTTACGGAACACAACGCAGAAAAGATGTAACGGGATCCGTATCCTCTCTGAAACTGGAGGAAGTAAAAGGGCAGGTAGTCAGTTCTGCTGAACGCCTGCTGCAGGGATCTATTCCCGGGGTGCAGGTGACACAATCTACCGGACAGCCAGGGGGAGGAGTAAGTGTGCAGGTCCGGGGCTCGGCCTCTCTGACTGCGGGTTCACAACCCTTGTATGTGATTGACGGATTTCCTTTTTATAACGATGAAAAGCTCGCAGATGCAGGGGTAAGTAATGGCCCGAAAATTAACCTGCTTTCGGCCATAAACCCAGGAGATATCGAATCCATTGATGTCCTGAAAGACGCTTCTTCTACTGCAATATACGGTTCAAGAGGAGCCAATGGGGTCATCATCATCAATACAAAAAAAGGAACTGCAGGAAAATCTTCGATTACTTTTGACAGTTATTACGGTTCTCAGAAAGTAGTGAAGACACTTCCTTTGCTCAATGCTGCCGAATGGGGGGCATTGAGAAATGACGCTTTGAACAATGCAGGAAAAGCACCTTATTATACACAGGAACAGCTGGATGCATTGGGAACAGGGACGGACTGGCAGGCTGCTGCTTTTCGTAGCGCTCCGGTTCAAAGCCACAACATTTCGGTATTAACCGGTTCTGAAAAAACAAAGTTTGCCCTTTCAGGAAATTACTTCAAACAGGAGGGGGTATTACAAAATACAGATTTCAACCGTTATTCAGGCCGTTTGAATGTAGAACATCAATACAATGAACGCCTGAAAATTGTCGCCTATATTGCCGGGAGCAATTCCAAAGCACAAATCGCCCCTCAGTCGGTGGTGCCGAATTTATTGCTGATGTCGCCGGCTGTTCCCCTATATAATGCTGATGGTACTTTTTACCTGAAAAGCCCCTATGAAGGGGCTTATGGAAATCCAATAAATACCTTGTATAATCAATTGAACGAAACCCGTACCAATCTGGTCCTGGGAAACGCTTCTGCAGATTACCGGATTATTGAAGGCCTGCAAGCAAAGGTTTCTGCCGGTATCCTGATCGTCGACAATAAGCAGAACAGATACTTACCTTCCAGCGTATATGAAGGCAGCGGCACATCTGGTCTTGGACAGGTAGGGAGTTTATTTACTACCAGATGGCTCAATGAAAATACGCTGAGCTATACGAAGAAGGTCAATGAAATTCATAATTTCAATGCTTTAATTGGCTTTACGCAGGAAGCTGCGGTAACCAAAGGTGCCATTGCTGCCGCGGCTGGCTTTGCTTCGGATGAAACGAGTTTTAACAACCTTTCCTCGGGGATTATTTCTCAAACCCCCTCTTCATCGGCTTATGATACCGCTTTAAATTCATTTCTGGCAAGGGTAAACTACGGCTATGGTAATAAATACCTTTTAACCTTAACCCTTCGTGCAGATGGCTCTTCCCGTTTTTCAAAGGGGCATCAATGGGGAACCTTTCCCTCCGCTGCGATTGCCTGGAATTTGAGTGAAGAAAACTTTCTGAAAGGTCATCCCTCCATTTCTAATTTGAAACTTCGTTTTAGCGCCGGACTAACCGGAAATCAGGAAATCCCGGCTTATCAGTCTTTTGCAAGGGAAGTTTTTTATCGTTATAACTTTAATGGCAACAATGTCTCCGGTTTTGCTCCGGGAACCAATGCCAATCCGGACCTGACCTGGGAAAAAACAGCACAGTATAACCTGGGGATTGATCTGTCTTTGTTCAATAGCCGAATTAATCTGGTTTCAGATGTTTACTATAAGAAAACAACAGATCTGTTGTATAACATCACGGTACCTTCAACAAGTGGCTTGTTAGATTTCTCCACACTTCAAAGTCAGATTTACCAGAATATCGGAGCAGTAGAGAATAAGGGATTTGAGCTGGGAATAAATACTAAAAACCTGGTCGGAGATTTCAAATGGGGAACGAATGTGATTTTTGCTGTCAACAGGAATAAAGTGTTGAGCCTGGATGGGGTAAATCAGATTATTCCTGACAGTTCCCTGCCTTCCATTGCAGCGGTAGGGTATCCGATTGGTTCCTTTATCGTGTATAAAACAAATGGATTGATTTCCGCAGGAACTCCTCCGGGTAAGGCCCTGACACCTTCTTCCAATAAAGCTGCGGGTGGACAACAATATGTAGATAAAAACGGGGATGGGGTCATTACCCAGGCCGGCGACAGGTTCATTATTTCCAATCAGCCTTTATTTACCGGTGGGTTGACCAATAATTTCAGTTTCCGTGGGTTTGACCTTTCCGTCTTTCTCCAAACTTCCTATGGAAATAAGTTATACAATCAGAACCGCGGTACTTTAGAATTAGGAACTGGTTATACGAATGCCCCACGTACCTTATTGAACCGCTATTCCGAAACAAACACCAATACCGATGTGCATAGTGCCTATACCGATCCGGCAGTAACCATTGCAGACCGATTCATTGAAAATGCTTCTTACCTGCGTTTGAAGAATCTTTCTATAGGATATACCTTACCTCAGAAGGTGCTGAACAAGGCGAGGCTGAAGAACCTCAGGTTTTATATTTCCGCACAAAACCTCTGGACCTGGACCAATTATACAGGTTATGATCCTGAAGCAAACTTTAACGGACAGTCGGCCATCAATTCGGGCGTGGACAATGGAGTTTATCCCAATAGTAAAACCTTTACGGGAGGCGCATCCCTTTCCTTTTAATTCTATAGAACATCAGAAAATGAATATCCTCAAATATTTTTCATTAATCTTCCTTATTGCCGGGTTAAGCTCCTGCGCTAAACTTAAGGAAGATCCAGGTACTTTTATTACAGCGGAAGAGTATTATAAAACAAAAGCAGATGCCATAAATGCGGTTAATGCAGCATATTTCCTTTTAAACTCAGGTGGGCCTTCTGTTCAGACCCCATACAATACCTTATTCGCTACGGGTATGGACTTCATGTCGGACGACATTGATCCGGGACCTGGGGCAACAAATGCGGATGTACGTTCGCAGGCAGTGCTCAATCATTCTTCCACCGGATTGAGGGTACTTCAGTTGTGGCAACAACACTATGCCGGGATTAAAAAGGCAAATATTGCAATAGACAAGGTGCCGGAAATTGCAGATCCGGCTTTAACTCCCGCACTGAAAACCAGATTGGTAGGGGAGGCGAAACTCTTAAGGGCCCTATATTATTTCAATCTGGTCCGTTTATTTGGCGGAGTGCCGCTGATTCTTCATGATCAGCCCGGAGTAACCATCTCTGACTTTCAGATTGCCCGTAATTCCGTGGCTGAGGTATATGCTCAGGTGGAGCAGGATTTTATAGCGGCTGCGGCGGTATTGCCGGATGTTTATACCGGCGCGGATATTGGAAGAGCTACTGCCGGCGCGGCAAAATCCCTGTTGTCAAAGGTATATCTGACCCAGGAAAAATGGACTGAAGCGGCGGCAAAGGCAGAGGAAGTAACCGGGCCTTTTCCATATGGACCAGGATCGAGTCCTTACCGGTACGATCTTTTTGCCGATTATGCACAGGTATTTCTTCCGGCGTATAAAAATGGAAAGGAACATATTTTTTCAGCCCAGTTTAAGTCCAATTCTTTAAGCCAGGGTAACAACCAGGCGC
Source organism: Pedobacter steynii (assembly GCF_001721645.1). NCBI lineage: Bacteria > Pseudomonadati > Bacteroidota > Sphingobacteriia > Sphingobacteriales > Sphingobacteriaceae > Pedobacter > Pedobacter steynii. Next base: position 3,747,792 of record NZ_CP017141.1, read on the forward strand.
CAAGAGGTGCCCGTTCAGGGGTACCGGGGATGCAAGGCTCCTATACGGATCAGGTCAGGTTTTATACAGAAGGAACGGATAAATTTTTCAGCATCTATAAACTATATGAAGCCCATGATCAAAGAAAGAAAAGGGGGAGTTTTGTAACCCGCTTTCTGGGTTCTGATGGAAAATGGTATGGTGACCTGAATGATAAGTCTATTCCCGGAGATTCTATTCCCTATCTCAATAAGTACTGGGATCCCGATCAGTCGGCAAATTTAAGTGAATCTGCAGCCAATGTTCCTATCATCAGGTATTCTGAAGTATTGCTGATACTCGCCGAAGCAGAAAATGAAGCCAAGGGGCCTACAGCTAAAGCCTATGCTGCTTATAACCGGCTGAGGGAACGTGCAGGTTTAACGCCGGTTTCGGGATTGAATAAAAATCAGTTCAGGGAGGCCCTATACCTTGACCGCCGGTTGGAGCTGGTATGGGAAAATCAACGTTGGTTTGACCTGATCAGAGAGAAAGATGCCTCAGGAAAAATTATCCTCGAAGATGCCCTCAGGAAAGTTGGAAAAGTCAATGTGTCTGTTCCTAAACACCTGCTTTTCCCGATTCCCCAGCAGGAAATCGATTTGAACCGCAAACTCATTCAAAACCCGGGATGGTAAGTCTTCCTATAAAAAAATAAGATTATGAGTCAGCGAATTAACCTTTTAACCGCCTTATTCTTTGGACTGAATATTAGCCAGGGACTTGCTCAACCGGGAAACTCAGTACCGGGACAACGGGCCGCTGGAAAATTGCGGTCCAGGCCAAATGTCCTGATCATTCTTGCTGATGATCTTGGCTTCTCGGATATTGGTGCATTTGGTTCAGAGATCCATACTCCTTCTTTAAACAAGCTGGCCAAAGAAGGAGTGATCTTAAACCAGTTTTATAATGCAGGAAGGTGCTGCCCTTCCCGGGCTTCGCTGTTAACAGGCTTATATCCGCATCAGGCGGGAATAGGAGATATGGTTCAGGACAAAGGAACCGAAGCTTATCAGGGGTATCTGAGTAAACATAGCGCGACAATTGCAGAGTTGTTAAAACCACAGGGTTACCAGACCATCGTTTCCGGAAAATGGCATGTGGGTTTGGTTCCTTCAGCCTTTGCAGTGAACAGGGGATTTGACAAATCCTTTACCCTGCAAAACAATGGCAGCAGCTATTTTAATTCGCAGCCCCTGTACAACGATGGAAGAACGGTTAGTTTTCAATTGAACGGACAGGAGCTGAAACGCCAGGATACTTCCCTTTATTTAACACAGGCGATCACTAATTTTGCCCTGAAATCACTGGATGAAATCAAGGATCAGCCCAATCCGTTTTTTCTATATGTAGCCTATAATGCTCCTCACTGGCCGATTCAGGCCTTGCCGGAAGATATAGCGAAATATAAAGGCCGTTATTTATCAGGCTGGGATGTGTTGAGGAAGGAACGTTATGAAAAACTTCTGGCTTCGGGTATCCTGAAAAAGGAATGGACATTATCACCACGCTTTGAAAATGCGAAAGAATGGAAATCCCTGTCGGCGGATGAAAAGGAGCTATGGGATACACGCATGGCGATTTATGCCGCTATGGTTGACCGTATGGATGCGGGAATAGGACAGATCCTGAATAAGCTCAGGGAGATCAAAAGAGATAAAAATACCCTGATCATCTTTCTTTCCGATAATGGGGGCAGTGCCGATGAAGTGAAAAACTGGAACTACGTCATTCAGAAAAATGGAACTCCGGGTAGCGTAAATTCGATAGACAGCTATGAGGCTCCCTGGGGAAATGTAAGTAATACCCCCTTCCGCCTTTTTAAGAAAAATACACATGAAGGAGGCATTGCCTCTCCCTTTATCGCCTGGTATCCTGGTTTAATTCCTTCGGGATCTTTAAACGGACAACCCGCTCACCTCATCGATATTTTACCCAGTATTCTGGAACTGACCGGAACAAGATATCCTTCACGGTTTAAAGGCAATACTTTAACCCCATTGCCGGGACGCAGCCTTCTGAGGGGTTTAAAGGGTAAAAAGGAAAGCGCTGGCAGGCCCCTTTTCTGGGAGCATGAAGGAAGCCGGGCGATCCGGGAAGAGGATTGGAAACTCGTTGCCGAACTTAATTCGCCATGGGAATTGTATCACCTGAAATCAGACCGTACAGAAACGCATGATCTTGCAGGGAAATATCCGGAGAAGGTTAGGCAGCTGGAAAAAAAATACCTGGAATGGGCCGCAGCAGTTGGGGTTCAGGACTGGAATACCATCAAATGATCATTGACCAATTAAAAATGAAAAAAAATGAAACAGTTAAAACAGCTTTTATTCCTCCTTTTGATTCCTCTGGGAGGAATCGTTAACGCACAATCTCCTGCAGCCGTCAAAGAATCATCAGGTTCACTGGCCTCAGTGGCAACTAAGGCAAAAGCAAGGGACGCACAGATTCTGGATGCAAGAACCAGCGAAGAGTTTGCACAGAACCACCTGGCAGGTGCGATCAATATTGACCCTGCATCTTTAACACTTGAAAAAGACATCGCCCGCTTATCTAAAGATAAACCCACTTTTGTGTATTCCATCGCGAATGGCCGGAGTGTGGCATTGGCAAAAAAACTTTCTGAACAAGGTTTCAGAGAAGTTATTGTCCTTCCGGGAGGTATTGCCAACTGGATTGGATCAGGATATCCGATTGTAAATAATGCGAAGAAAGGCGTTTCTCTTTCGCCGGCTCAATTTGAGACTTTGACGGCATCCTCAGATTTTGTTCTGGTAGACTTCGGCTCCAAATATTGCGGAGCCTGTAAAAAACTGATTCCTGTTCTGGATACTTTGGAAAAGAAAAGCGGATTTGCAGCGAAAATTGTGCGGATCGAGGCTTATGACCAGACGGAGCTGCTGAAAGCGCTTAAAATCAATCAGCTTCCAACACTGGTGCTTTATCATGGTAAAAAACAAGTCTGGAAGAAAGCAGGGCAATCGACTGCTGCGGAGATTGAAGCTGTTGTTGCACAACATCAGACAGAATTGGCAAAAGGAAATTAAAGAACGCTTAAAGATGAACAAAAGATCAATTATAGCCTGGCTGCTTCTGGGCAGCGGGCTCAGTTACTCAGAAGGGTACTCACAAAACATCATACAACAGCAACAGGCATTTCAGGGAGTGATCGGTAAAACGCTGGCCGATTCCAAAGAATCCTGGACGAAGCCGGTTAAGGCTCCTGCCGGAGCACCCAATGTTATTTGGATTCTGCTGGATGACGTAGGATTCGGGGCCACGAGCACCTTAGGAGGAGTGATCCGTACGCCTACATTTGATAGCCTGGCCAATCAGGGCCTTACTTATACTAATTTTCACACTACCGCAATCTGTGCGCCTACCAGATCCGCATTGCTGACCGGAAGGAATAGTCATTCGGTACACATGGGCGGATTTGCGCATGTCAGCTTATCTGCCGGTTTCCCCGGTTACGATGGCCGCATTCCTTCAGATAAAGGAACCGTAGCAGAAATACTCCGGGAAAGCGGATACAATACTTTTGCCGTAGGGAAATATGGATTGACACCAGATGAAGATGCTACGGATGCCGGTCCATTTGACCGCTGGCCATCAGGGAAGGGCTTTGATCATTTCTTTGGTTTTCTGGGTTCGGCAACGGATCAGTATAAACCTGATCTGGTGGAAGACAATGCCCATGTTCAGCCTGATGGCAGACACCTGAACGAGCAGATTACGGATAAGGCCATCAGCTTTATTGAAAGACAACAAAAGGCAAATTCAGGAAAACCTTTCTTTTTATACTATGCGCCAGGGGCGACACATTCCCCGCATCAGGTGGCTACCGAATGGAGTGACCTTTATAAAGGGAAATTTGATAAAGGCTGGGATGTTTTCAGAGAAGAAGTATTCAAAAGACAAAAGCAACGTGGAATCATTCCTGCCAATGCCGTATTGCCGGAACGTAATTCAAACATCAAAGCCTGGAATAAACTTCCGGAGGATGAGCGGAAGCTATATAGCCGTTTTATGGAGATTTATGCCGGTTATCTGAGTTATACTGATCATGAAGTCGGCCGGGTAATCAATTACCTGAAATCAACAAAACAACTGGAAAATACCCTGGTCTTTGTGATTATAGGAGATAATGGGGCCAGTAAGGAGGGAACCTTTAGCGGGACAATAGACCTGCCAAGAGGGGCAGTAAATAAGCTGAGTCAGCAGGAAATTATACAGCATAACCTGCAGGCTTCAGGAGAAATCGGTACTCCAAAATCTATTCAGGGAAATTACCCGTTAGGATGGGCACAAGCCTTGAATACGCCTTTTAAACAATGGAAGCAGGATGCAAATTCGGAAGGAGGAACAAGAAACCCACTGATTGTTTATTATCCTAAAGGAATAAAAGATAAGGGAACGATCAGGACTCAATATAGTCATGTGATCGATTTACTACCGACTACATTGGAGTATACGGGAATTAAAGCACCGGAATACATCAGGGGGATTAAGCAGGATTCCATTCAGGGCACCTCTCTGGTTTATTCTTTTGATGATGCAAAAGCAGCTTCTCAACATCGCATTCAGCACTATTATATTTTCGGGGCAAGATCCATCTATAAAGATGGCTGGAAGGCGGCACTTTCCTATCATCCTGATTTGCTGGATTTATCAAATGATAAAGAAGGACTTCCAAAGAACTATGTTCAGAACGTATGGGAATTGTATAACCTGAATGAAGATTTCAATGAGCGGACCGACCTGGCGAAGAAGAATCCGGCAAAGCTGGAAGAGCTGAAAGCACTGTTTGAAGTTCAGGCAAAGAAATTTAACCTCTATCCGTACATCACCTGGGACGATGTATACAATACCAGGATCCACAAGAACTACTAAACCACCTAAACTAAGAAAGGTTGTCATCTGACAGCCTCTTCTTTATTTATTTTCGGGAATGATTTTTCTGATGACTTTTGCCGGATTGCCCACAGCAAGGGAATCGTCAGGAATATCTTTCGTAACTACAGAACCTGCTCCGATCACACACCTGCTTCCGATGGTTACCCCGGGACAAACAATTGTTCCGCCGCCTATCCAGCAGTCGTCACCGATGATAATCGGCTTAGAAAATTCTACACTTTTTCTTAGTTCCGGATCCAATGGGTGCGAAGCGGTATAGAGCTGTACGCCCGGGGCGAAAAACACACTGCTGCCAATCTTAACCGGCATGCCATCCAATACCACACAGTTGACATTAAAATATACATTCTCCCCGCAAAAGATATTGTATCCGTAATCACAAAAAAACGGGGGCTCTATATATAAGCTTTTAGGCGCATTAGGAATCAGCTTAGCTAAAATGGCTTTCCCTTTTTCATTCAGAATATATTCTTTGATATTCAGTTCATATAAGAGCTGCTTACAATACAGGCGCTCTTTTACAAGGGTTTCATCTCCGGCGAGGTAAGGTTCACCTGCAATCATTTTCTCTTTCTCTGTTCTCATGAGATTAAGATAGGAGATTTTTCCTAAATATCCATTCTGACCTTGCAGCTCGGTTGAATATAACTAAGCCAGGTTTTGGTTATGCTAATATTTTTAGTAAATTGCAGGGTTGAATTTTATTGCAGCATCAAATGGAACAGCTGAGCTTTTTTAAAGAAGAAGGACATACGCCCGGACTCCCAGTATCCTTATTGGATTATCGTCCTGAATTGTTTGGAGCAGCAGAGGGTGGAGCACTGATGGAGCGGTTGATCAAAGAATCGGCCTGGAAACAGCGGATAGTGAAAATGTACGATAAAGAGGTGGTTACGCCGAGGCTAACGGCCTGGTATGGGGATCCTGAAGCTTACAACTATACTGTGCAGGGGAAATCGGCCCCTTTACCATGGACTGATGATTTACTCCTGATCCGTGAGAAAGTGGAGCCCATTGCCGGTATTTCCTTTAATAGTGTGCTTTTGAATTATTACCGGGATGGCAATGACTCGGTGGCCTGGCATAGCGACAATGAAAAGGCGCTGGGTACGCATCCTGTAATTGCTTCGGTCACTTTTGGCCAGGTACGTAATTTTGATATCCGGAATAAGGCAGATCATGGCCTGAAATACTCCATCAGACTGGAACATGGCTCGTTGATGATCATGAAGGGCGATCTGCAGGTCAACTGGGACCACCGGATTGCAAAGTCTGTCAGGCCAATGAAAGAAAGGCTGAACCTGACTTTCAGGGTGGTGATCTAAAAGCGTATTGATTTAGAATTTATGGAATCAGGCCTCGAGCAGATGCTCCAGTTCCGCTTCTTCCAGGACAATTCGGATAGGGCCTGATTCCGGATTGAATTTCCATTTGATCAGCTTGATTTTTCCTCCTTCCAGTTCTATTCCCGTAATGTCCCCGTCGTTAAAACAACAGCAGCCGGTATTAAAATAGGTGTTTTTAGAATAGTTCAATCTGGGCGAAGTATCCCCACTGATTTTTCCAGCGGCCAGCTCTGCTTCTATCTTTTGGATTTGTGCCTGATCTCCCTTTTCCTTTGCAGCTTCCAGCCGTATATAAGTCCGTTCCAGGTGGGTCAGGGAATTGAATACCGGTTGGTGGGTATGCCCGGTAATCAGGGCAAGTCCGGATTGTTTTGCCGTCCATTCGTACATGATGGCATTGTGTGCAGATTTCAGCTGACTGTCGTAAGCCGGGGTATTGGGGTTGATGCGAAGATAGGCCTGGAGTGGGCCCCAAATATTGGAAACAAACCATTTGCTAAACCAGTTGCCATCGCTTTGCAAATCTCCCTGATGGCCATGGGTCATGAATACCGACAACAATTGGTCTTTCAGCGGGATCTGAAGGATGACCCCTTCATAAATCCTTATCTTTTGCCCGTAGACCTTTTCGAGTGTAAAAGCGGCAAGCGGATCATTGTCCCAATATAGGTCATGGTTACCGAAGATTTTAATGAAAGCGTTCCTTTCCAGGAAAAGCTTTTCATGCTCGAAGGTTTCTTTGTTGTTTTTAACCACCCCAATCAGGGTGTTTTTCCAAAGCTCTTCACTATCTCCTAAGCTGCAAAACAGGTAGTCCTGTTCATTATAATACCGGAGTGCGGCCAGGTAATTTTTCTCCGACAGGGCGAAATCATCGCTATAATTTCTATTGCCTTTGTGCTGATCCGAAAAGATGATCAGTTTGGAGGATGGATCAAATTCAATCAGCTGTCCTCGTTTACCGGGTTCTTTCCTGATTTTATTAAATAAAGTAGTCAGGGCTTCATGCACACGCTGCTCATCCGGTCTGGAGGAATATTTATTGGCCAGTCTGATGATTGGTCCGGTAAGCAGCTTTTGTAAAAGTTTGCGCATATATATAGGTGGAACAGGAAATAAGGACTATTGTTTTAAGAAGGATAAGACATCAGATCTGTAAGCTAAGTTTAGAAGGGGTGATGCCATAAGTCTTCTTAAATGCAAAAGAAAAATGGGAGAGGTCTTTAAAGCCAACATCCAGGTAAACATCGGATACTTTCACCCCCTTTTCTTTGATTAAAAAATAGGCATCCTTTAAGCGTTGTTGCTGAAGCCACCTGTTCGGCGAGGTATTAAAAATCCTTTCGAAATCTCTTTTGAAAGTAGCGAGGCTTCTTCCGGTCAGGTAAGCATACCGGTTCAGGTCTACATTGAACTTGTAATGCTCTGTCATATAGGCTTCCAGATCAATTTTACCAGGCTCATTGAAATCAAACAGCACATCCTGTAATGCCGGATTGGTTTCCATCAAAATCATAACGGCCTCTTTCACCTTCAAACTTGTCAGCGCTTTATTTAGCGGTCTGGTCTCATCCAGGTAGGGGGTCAGTGAATTCATGTAATTCCTGAACAAAGGGTTCGGTTTTAAGAGCAGTGCATTTTCCCCGCAATACAGTCCGCCCGACTGGAGCTGGTGTTCTGCACTGATGCTTCGCAACAGCTGTTGATCTAAAAAGATGCTAACTGCCCGAAAGGCACCACCCGGAGGAGGTTCTTTCGAAAATCTGGCCAAGCGGTTTCTTCTGAAAAAACGGAGATCACCTTCTTTAAAAAGATGTGTTTTTCCATCAATGAAGACCTCCATGGTCCCGGAAATATTATAGCCCAGGCTATGCTCTGCAATAAATTGCTCTCCTGATCTGCTTTTGTGTAAATAACAGGAAAACAGGATATCCGGACGTTTCTTTTTTTCTTCTTGTTGAGGCATTTGAATGAATCCTAATATAAATGTAAACAGAATCGCCTGATTCTAACTGGTTGCGGCCTGATAATTCTTTAGTTCGGAAATTACTTTCCCTTCAGGAGTGTCCAGGAAATTTACCGCCTCCTCATGATCGGTAGAAATGCTGATGCTTTCCCATTTTTCAAGCTCTGCCTTTTTCAGGGTATCCGAAGTTTTTACAATGGAGATGGCTTCGCTGCCAAGAACCAGGTGTATGGGCGGTTTCGGGTGATCTGTCAGGTTGATCATCACCTTTGCTGCTTTATCCGGATCTCCCATTGGGACATAACCGCCACTTTTTATAAAATCCGACATCCGGCCAACGGTACTTTCATATCCTTCGATTTCACGTGCAAAGCTCATGGATTCTCCAGCCCAATCTGTGCGAAAGCCGCCGGGTTCTACGCAGGTGACATAAATACCGAGAGGGGCAACCTCTTTAGCAAGGGCCTCTGAAAAACCTCCCAATCCAAATTTTGCAGCCTGATACATCGTGAGTCCGGGGCCACCAACCCGTCCGCCGACCGAGCTGATCTGAAGGATTCTTCCTGAACCCTGATTGCGCATGTAAGGCAGTACCGCACGCGTGATTTCTATGGGTGCATAGAGGTTTGTTTCTATCTGACAGCGCACCTGCTGATCGCTGAAAGCTTCTGCTGCACCTGTGATTCCGAATCCTGCATTGTTCACCAGGACATCAATTCTTCCGAAACGGGCGATGGCTGCAACGACAGACTGATAGACCTCATCATAGTCTGTCACATCCAGCTGTATAGGATAAATCTGACCTGGATATTTTTCGAGCAGGTCATTTAATTGTTCTGGTTTCCTGGCTGTGGCGGCTACACAATCGCCATTAGCCAGTACTGCTGCTGTGAGGCTTCGTCCAAGCCCTCTGGAACTACCTGTAATAAACCAAACTTTTGTCATTGCTTCTGAATTTAAGTAAAGCAAAGATATGGCTTAAGGGAGGGGAGCGCTTTGTTAAAAAGCTCAATGTGTTTTGTTGAAAAGCTCAGCCTCTTTTCTGCTCTTGCCTCTTTAGCCCTGATCAGGTTTCAGCTATTCCTGCCATTGCCGTAATGCTGTTGTTTTCTAGCCTTATTTCCAATCCATGTTCCGTATCGATACCATATCTGATGGGGATCTGGATGGTCTGGTTGGGAAGGACCCGGATGTAATTGATTTCTTTCAGATGCTGGAAATGTTTACCGGGGGTATTGATATTTAAGGGAGGCTGTCCGGATTTGGTCTCGTCCTCATAGTAATGCGCATATAATTTCTGATACCTGCGGAACGACTGCTCCTTAATCTCTATAATAATGTGGTCCAGCTGATCAATAAAGCTGGAAAAGGTGGCCTCGTAGGCGTCAAGTTCTTCCGCATCCGGTGGCGTATCTATTTCATCTCCCTCTTCATCAAATTCTTCTCCCAGAAATACGGTGACCTGCTGCTGTTCAAAATGAGGGATGCTAAAAGTATTTACTGATGAGAAGCCTGCCCAGTCTTCCTCTACTTCTCCCCAAAATTTATGTGCTTTCATTTCTTTATGCTAAAGTTCCTGATTTACCTGGATACAATATAGGATTTCCGCAGAAGAGCAGCTCTGGATTTAAGAAAAATGACCAACTTTGGTTAATTTTATCTCCATATAAGGCTGCCAGGTGGAATCCGCTATCAGGCGTTCCCAGCTTCCGCTGATGATGTTCCCCTGGGTATTAATTGTCCCGCTGAAACGTTCATTTGCTCCTTTAATTTCCAGTATTCCATGATTCAGGTTCATCCTGGACCGTTCAGTTTTGCCTTTATGATCATAGGTTTGAATGAAGAAAGACTTTTCTAAGGCATCATATCCAATGATCTCGGTAAATTGAAGCCGGTCTTCCCCAAGTCTGGCATCCACCCTGTGCATCAGAAAAAAACCTCCCGGGAGCCATTCGTAAATATCCGTGGCTACACATTCAAGCGAAGGCTGATCTGTATTTGCTATGGTATGGCCTGTAGTATTCCATTTGCCGGCAAGTACATTTAAACGTTGCTGCATGATACCTGGTTTGGTTATTGGTGTTTTCATTAGCGTAGGCGTTTTGCTTTGTGGGAATTTTCCCAATAAAAATAAAGATAATTGCTTTCAGATTTAGAGATAAGATGCGGATTCATCAAAATATAAAGGAATATTTCATAAAGCCGGATAAATCTGTAAATTGAAATTTCTTATACCTGTGATTCATGTTTGTATTTGTAAAAGAAGCGTATCGGAATATTGTGCAGACTGGATCTATCATAGAGAGCTCCCCTTATCTGGCCCGTAAAATGATGCAGTTTATTGATTTCGAAAAACCGCTGCAGCTTGTTGAGCTGGGAGCGGGGAAGGGAAGCATTACCGGACACCTGCTGGATAAAATGAATTTTCAGTCCAAATTGTCGGGCTTTGAAATGAACCCTGTACTTTTTGAAGAACTGAAGAAAGAAAGCGATCCGCGTTTTGTTCCGATTCAGGACGATGTGATGAATATTGCCCGGTATTTCAAAGAAGGGAGTGTGGATTATATTATTTCCGGACTTCCACTGGCCAATATGGGTGGATTAAAAAAAGGAAGGCTGCTGAATGATTGTTATCAATTGTTGAAACCTGGCGGATGTTATATTCAGTTTCAGTATTGTAAGACAGACCTTGCCCTGATCAAAAGAAATTTTGAAAATGTACATTGTGAGTTTACCTTACTGAATCTTCCTCCGGCTTTTATTTATTACGCTGAGAAATAAGAATTACCTTTATATCACCATTAACGTGATACGATGATTTTAAATTTTAAGAAAACGCGCTATAGCATTTTATTGACTTCCCTTGTAGTCTTGTTGTTCCCTTTTATGACTTCCGCTCAGGAGGAACTTCCCTGGAAAGAAGCCAGTCCCAGTAGTCAGGCTTATCATAAATACAGACAAAAGAACACCGTACCTCCATATGGTTTAGCCAGGGTGAAAACACTGATCGCGGCTATAAAGCCTGCGGAAGATGAAACCTGGAAGCTGAGTAATAAAACTTATATGGCGCTATCGCTAAGGGAGAAGTTTACTTATCACATGATTCATGCAGAAGTATCCAGTCAGAATTGCGATGTGAGTCCTCCGATTCTGGATGAGGATAAGAAAATATTTGGAAACCTTCCCGATGCTTTTGATGAAGCGGCCTGGAGTGAAAGACAGGACAACTTTCTGCTGAGTCACCGGGATTCAGTCATGGCATTGATCAGCGCTTCTGTTAAGCGGACAAATCGCGTTGGCCTGAACTATAAAGCTGCTATTGTTGCCGTTAACGGAAAGGAAATGATTCCTTTTTTAATTGAAACCTATAAACTGGAGCGGAAAGATTACGACCTGCTTACGGTGCTGATGTTATTGATGAAAAAGGGGGAATATAAACCGTTTATGACCTCTGCGTCTTTTGTTAAATTATATGGCTCGAAAAGTACTTATCTCAGTTTTATCGACTTTAATAAGGCCAATGAAGAGCTAATCATCAACAGGGCTATGGCATTTTACAATGGGCTCCGTTAAATTCCTACTTTTTTTGCTGCTGAATTGCGGAATGTTTTTCCTGCCGGCCGGATTAAAGGCCCAGAATTCCGGTTTTGTGAAAATCCCTGCTGGTGAATACTGGATTGGAGGACGTACCCATCAGCTTAATCCTTTAAGAAAAATCCGTGTTGCTGCTTTTTATATAGGGCAGACGGAAATTACCAATCTGGATTTTGAAGCGTTCGTGAAGGCTACTTCTTATCAGACAGATGCAGAACGACTGGGGAATGCGATGGTTTTTGAGCCCGGGCTGGAAGAGTTTAAATGGCTCAGGGATAGTACCGCTTTCTGGCGTTTCCCTAATGGAATCAGCCGGGGAGGAATTGAGGATAAAATGGACCATCCGGTAACCAGCATCAGTTATGCAGATGCTGAAGCTTATTGCAAATGGGCAAAAGTCAGGCTGCCGACTTTAGATGAGTGGGAGATTGCTTCCCGTGCCGGTGCTAAAAGCACTTATTTCTGGGGGGAAGATCAGGACAAAATCAATATTTATGCGAATATCTGGAATGGGAGGGACCACCTGAGTGCCGATACCTCAGATGGTTATCTCTATACTTCGCCGGTAGGAAGTTTTAAACCCAATGCTTTAGGTTTGTATGATCTGTACGGAAATGTGTTTGAGTTTTGCGAAGGCAGTTTAAAGAATGATTCCAAAACGCGGAAAGTCGTGCATGCCCGGGGAGGCTCCTGGTGGTGCAGCAGGAATTCCTGTAGCTTTTTCAACTCTGTAGATATCGGAAGGGTAAGTCCTCACGCTTCTTTTAGCAACCAGGGATTTAGAACCGTCGAAATGACGCTTGAGTAGGCTGATAAGCCCGTTTTTACAAAAACTTCAAAATATTTCCGGATTTAGTGTAACCTTTTACCAGGGGAGTCCGTCTTATATCCAGACAAATTAATCACCAAAAACCCATTCACATATGTTCAGGATATGCTTAAAAGCGTATGTGGAAAAACTATGCCCATATGAAAACGAAACTATATACTTCTTTCTTCTTTAGTTTAGCCATGGTGTTTTTACTTTTTATGAGGGTGAATGCACAAAGTACAACGCTGACAGGGGAGATAACCGGTAAAGTACTGGATGAAGACCAGAAAGCATTTCCTTATGCCACCATCAGTTTATTGAATGCCAAAGACTCTACGGCAATAAAAGGTACCCTCACAGGAGATAATGGAACCTATACATTTAAAGACCTGAATGCCGGCAAGTATTTAATAGCTATTTATGTGGTGGGCTATAAGAAAACCTTTAAAGGCCCCTATGCCATTGGCGCAGATAAACGGCTTTTTCAGGTGGAGCAGGTCCAATTGGCTACCGATGCCAAACAGCTGAAAGGAGTGGAAATTGTTAAACAAAAGCCCCTGATCGAGCGACAGATCGACAAAACGGTACTGAACATAGAAAATAGCGTGCTCGCTTCGGGAAATACAGCGCTGGAAATTTTACAGAAAGCACCTGGTGTAACAGTAGATAAAGATGGTAAAATCAGCCTGAGGGGAAAACAAGGGGTAAATGTGATGTTAGATGGAAAACCTACTTATTTGTCTGCGGAGCAATTGGCCAATTTACTCCGCTCTACCGAAGGAAGCGCGATTCAGTCTATCGAATTAATTACTAATCCTTCCTCAAAATATGATGCAGCAGGAAATTCCGGAATCATCAATATCAAATTAAAGAAAAATAAAAACTTCGGAACCAATGGCTCTCTGTCTGCCGGCGCCGGTTACGGGGCCAATTATAAATTAAACAGCGGTTTGAACATGAACCACAGGGCGAAAAAGTTTAATATTTTTGGGAACGGGGATTATGGCGTAAATAAGCGTTTTCAGGAAACGGATATTGTAAGGGTAAATGGTACGGCTGCAGATCAGACCTATTTTGATCAGACCAGCCATAGTGACGCGAAAAGGATAAACCGGAATTATAAAGCGGGTATCGATTATTTTATAAATGACAACCATACGCTTGGTTTCCTGCTGAATGGCTATCATGGCAATGGAAATGATGCGGCCAATGTTCTGACCCTGATTGGAGACCGGCCTGGAAAAACAGATTCCTCGGTAGTTGCTCCAAACACGAACGAAAGAAAATATACCGGGATTACCTATAACCTGAATTATAAAGGAACACTCGATACCCTTGGTCAGGAGATCAGTGCAGATGTGGATTATTCCCGCTACACGGCGAAGCAGAACAGTGTATTCAACAACATGTACAAGGATGCTACCGGACAGCCATTGAAACCAGCTTATATTTTCAGAAACGCTTCGCCTTCTGTTGTGAAAATCCAGGCGGCCAAGGTAGACTATACTTTACCGATTAATAAGGAAATGAAATTAGACCTTGGTTTGAAAACAAGTTTTGTGCAGACAGACAATAACTTCCTCTTCGAAAACTTCAACAATAACCAATGGGTTAATGATGCCGGAAAAAGCAACCAGTTCCTGTACGATGAAAATATCAATGCTGCTTATGCCAATATAAACAGGAAATTTAAAAGCACAACCGTACAGCTAGGACTGAGGTTGGAGCAAACGAATTCCAAAGGAAATTCGGTAACGGAACAAAAGGTAGTGAAAAGGGATTATCTGAATTTGTTTCCAACCCTTTTTATCAACCAGGAGTTGTCTAAAGATCATGAAGTAGGATTCTCCTACAGCCGCAGGATTGATCGTCCGGACTATGGTTCTTTAAACCCTTTTATTTATTATGTTGACCTGTACTCTTTCCGGCAGGGAAATCCATTCTTAAAGCCACAGTACACCAATTCATTTGAATTCTCTTATTCCTTTAAAAAGAGTTTGAACGTGACTTTCGGATACAGCCATACCAATGATGTAATGACTGAGGTGTTGCTAACGGATACCGCTAAAAAAACTATTTTTATATCTGTTCAAAACCTGGCCAAACAGGATTCCTATAATATGAACATGAGTTATCCGGTTCAGATTACCAAGTGGTGGAGCAGCAATAACAACCTGACCGTATATTATAACAAGTTTCAAACCCCTAATCTGCTTGGCCTTCCTTATAAAAGTGGACGGACTTCATTTAACCTGAATACGAGTCAGACCATTACTTTAAATTCGTCTACGAAATTTGAATGGTCGGGATATTACCAGTCGAAACAGGTTTATGGAACTTTGCTGATCGCCCCGCAGTATGGAATTGATCTGGGAGCAAGCAAGTCTTTTATGGACAATAAACTGAGCATTAAGTTTGCTGCCAATGATATCTTTAAATTACAAAAGAGCCAGATCACCAGTGCAATTCCTTCACAAAATTACGTGGTAAATGAAAGATGGGAAAGTCAGGTGTTCAGGTTAACCTGTACTTATCGGTTTGGAAGCAAAGATATTAAGGCCGCCCGTCAGCGTTCAGGCAGTTCAGAATCAGAAGGCAGACGTGTAAAATCAGGTAAGTAATGTAATTTATATGTTTCAGGGGCCTCAGTATAAAAGTTTGCTGTCTAAAAAGATTACTTTAGTAGGGTAACTTATAAATACCCTATTGATGAAACGAATCCTGACTGTTACTCTTCTTTGTTTTTCTGCGATTTCAGGTTATGGCCAATCCACTGCTCCATCTGCAAAAAGTTCAGGAAATCCTGTTTTTCCCGGATGGTATGCCGATCCTGAGGGGGCGGTGTTTGAGAATACCTTCTGGATTTATCCTACTTTTTCAGACAAATATGAAAAGCAGGTTTTTATGGATGCTTTTTCTTCTAAAGACCTGCTGACCTGGAAGAAACACCCCTCAATACTGGATACTGCCGGATTTAAATGGGCAAAGAAAGCAGTCTGGGCACCTTCCATTATTAAAAAAGAAAAGAAGTATTATCTTTTATTCGGCGCCAATGATATTCAAAGTGATCAGGAAACCGGGGGTATAGGTGTGGGTGTTGCGGACCGGCCTGAGGGACCTTTTAAAGATCATCTTGGTAAACCACTGGTCGATAAGTTTCACAACGGTGCCCAACCCATTGATCAGTTTGTCTTTAAGGATAAAGACGGACAATATTACCTGATTTATGGAGGATGGAAGCATTGCAACATCGCAAAGCTGAATGCTGATTTTTCAGGATTTGTACCTTTTCCCGATGGGCAAGTGTTTAGAGAAATTACACCAGAGAACTATGTCGAAGGTCCATATATGTTCATGAGAAATGGTAAGTACTATTTTATGTGGTCTGAAGGCGGATGGACAGGTCCTGATTATTCAGTTGCCTATGCCATTGCCGATTCCCCTTTGGGACCATTTAAAAGAATTGCTAAAGTGCTGCAGCAGGATCCGGAGGTGGCTACCGGTGCCGGGCATCATTCCGTGATCAAACATCCTCAGAGAAACGATTATTATATGGTGTACCACCGACGACCGCTTGGTGAAAAGGATGGAAATCATCGGGTCACCTGTATTGACCGGATGGAATTTGACGAAAATGGATACATTAAGCCAGTCAAAATCACCTTTGAAGGGGTAAAGGGGAATCCCATAAAATAAATTAAAAAAATATTTCTTGTCCGGTAAGCGTATTGCCCTGAATTTTAAATGACAGGGCCTGCTTTCCCGGGGAAGGGTTTGCGGCATTTTTCCTTAAAATAGCTTCGTGCTTAAAGCGTATTGCTTTGTTTTTAAGTGTCTGTTTTACAGATATTTGTATTTGTTTTTTTAGATATAACTGTGTTAAATTTACTTAACCAGTTTCTTATTTATCAACCAAATCATAAACCCTAAAAACGAAGCAATGAAAAACCAAACCAAACCAAGACGATTTACTGCAGGTATTTTACTTCTTGCCGCACTGGCTGTTACTGCCTGTAAAAAGGAGAGCGGATCCCAGGGAGAGGGCCAGATTCCTATAAACCAGAAAAGCGCGGCCATCAGCGCTGCCGCTATTTCATCTGCGATTAACCTGAACTGGGAGAACAGGACTAATGGCTCTACTTATACTTCTTCACAAGCTTCTTCCGATTTCGGAAATGTTTCCGGCTGGCAGGAATCCCGTGCATTCATCACCAATGGTAAAGACGGAACAAATGGACTTAGGGTCACTTTGTTGCCAAACCAGTTGTCTGGTGCCGGAGGCATGGTTACTAATGTCGACATTACCGATGGCAGCGCTTATGAACTGGACTTTGACGTGAAATTTCACAGCCAGTTTAACTTTAGCCGGGGAGGAAAGATTGGCTTTGGGTTTTCTGTTGGTGAAGGGAATACCGGAGGAGACCCGGGATGGGATGGCAATGGCGGCAGCTTAAGGTTAATGTGGTATTCTCCGGATAGCAATCCAAACCGGGTATTTTTCCAGCCTTATGTTTATCATAAAGACCAGCCTACTCAATATGGCGACACCTATACCCAGCGTTTCCCTGCCTCAGGTGCACTGCAGAAAGGCGTATGGTACCATGTGCACATGTATATAAAAAGTAATACCGGATCTAGTACAAATGGTCGTGCGCAAATCATCATTAACGGAACTACCATACTGGATACGGATATCCGCTGGACTACCAACGATAGTAAAAGGCTGATCAATAACCTGACCTTCCACACGTTTAGAGGAGGCAGCCAGGATTACTGGAAAACCAGCACTACAGATTACATCTATTACGACAATTTAGCAGTTAGTAAGATCAATTAATCCTCCCCCAAGGATAAATTTCAATAACCAATGACCTGTTGACTCTATGAAGTTAACAGGTTTTTTGTTTTACAGTAACTGTTTGCAATAGCGGAATGTATTTATAAAAGCTGGCGAACGAATTTCAGTGCACTTTATTACTTCATTTAAGCTTTGCGTTAACTACTTATTAAGTTATTGCGCTTTTTCTATTGTTTTCAGGCTTTTTCAGTCTGTTCTTTTTGTTCATTTTTGATGATTTCATGGCTCTGCGTTATTATAGTAGTAATTTTGCTATCACAAAAGCGTAGGATTATTGCTTTTCATTAAGTTTTCGGATTCCCTATTGAATTATTGTCCGAAAATTAATGATTTTATTGATATAGAGCTACTTTGAATAAAAATCAAGGTGTTTTCTCTTTAAAAATCCTGTTTCTATAGGTTATTATTTTCAATAGCTATGGAATCGCTCGAAAGTTGAATCCCTAATCATCCCTCAACCCATATGAAAACTCCCTTAATTATTGGAATAACTCCATTTGAAAGGCCCGATGTAAATCTCGCACTCTCTCTATCAAATGCAAAGGCTTTTCCTGTACTCCATCTCGGCAGAGATCGGACCAGGGCTGCTGAAGCACTTGAACAGTTCACACAAAAATCCGCTGCGGAATTTGGCGTTTGCCTTGTTTCGGATGATTTGAACAACATCATTTTGCCGGCACAGGTTACTATGGTGATTTTGCCATACGGCATGAAATGGATCAGATCGGAACCGGTGAAGCTGTTTTATCAGGTTCATGATGTCGAAGAAGCCCGGAAAGCTGCGGCTGAAGGTGCTGCTGGTATCATTGTAAAAGGTAATGAAGGCGCTGGAAAGGTCGCATATGAATCTTCGTATGTTCTCTTTCAGCGAATTATTAAAGAAATAAAAAACATAGCCATATATGTACAGGGAGGTGTAGGTATACACACCGCAGCTGCCTTAATTGCCTCTGGTGCAAAAGGAGTGGTTCTGGATAGCCAGTTGGCCTTGTTTCCCGAAAGTACCGTTCCGAAGGCCATCAAACAGGTCTGCGAAAAGCTGAGTGGCAATGAAGCCCGTCTAATTGGTGATTTCAGGATATTACAGCGGCCTAATTCTCCTTCACTGGAGCTGAATGCCACAGCAAAAGATCTGGAAAAGTATTTTGCAGACTTTGACCTCGAAAAGAGTTTCCTTCCAATGGGGCAGGATATTGCCCTGGCTACAGACCTGGAAGCACGCTATAAGAAACTGAATAAACTGGTCTTTGGTATCGAAGAAGCTGTTTATGGTCACCTGAACCAGGCCAAATCCATAAATGTGATCCGTGCAGGTAATGATTTAGCTACTGAGCTGAACATTACTTATCCGATTGCGCAGGGTCCGATGACCAGGGTTAGTGATGTTGCCCCTTTTGCCAATGCTGTTGCAGAGGCCGGTGCACTTCCTTTCATCGCCCTTTCTTTATTAAAAGGAGAAACTGCAAAAAATCTGATTGCGGAAACAAAAAGGCTGGCAGGAGATAAAACCTGGGGTGTCGGAATTCTAGGTTTTGCCCCGCAGGAATTACGTGATGAACAGATCGAATACATTAAAGAGCAGATGCCCCCGGTCGTACTCATTGCGGGTGGCAGGCCATCTCAGGCCAAACCTTTAGAGAAATTAGGCATTAAAACTTTCCTGCATGTTCCTTCCGCATCCTTATTGGATATGTTCTTAAAAGAAGGTGCTAAAAGGTTTGTATTTGAAGGAAGAGAATGTGGCGGCCATGTCGGCCCGCTGTCGAGTATGGTACTTTGGGAAAAACAAATTGAACGCCTGCTTAAGGAAGACCATCCCGAGCAGATCAGTGTGTTTTTTGCAGGCGGGATCCACGATAGCCTCTCTACCGCATTTATTGCCATTATGGCTGCGCCATTAGCCGCAAAAGGAGTAAAAGTTGGGGTATTGATGGGAACATCCTATCTCTATACCAAAGAAGCGGTAAGTACCGGTGCAATAGGAGGTCAGTTTCAGGAGCAGGCCAGGCTATCAGCCGATACGATTTTGCTGGAAACTGCACCAGGGCATGAAACCAGGTGTCTGAACTCTCCATTTGCCACTTTCTTTAATGAGGAAAAGGAAAAACTTCAAAAAGAAGGAGTAGATAAAAAAGAGATCTGGGCAAAGCTGGAAACGCTGAACGTAGGTCGTTTACGTATTGCTGCGAAAGGAATTGAACGCAGGGGAGATCATCTGGTCACTATCGATGAAAAGGAACAACTGACACTTGGCATGTATATGATCGGACAGGTGGCTTCGATGTGTAACCAGATCGTATCCGTTCTGGACCTGCATAAAGAGGTGGCCGACGGGAATTTCCGGCACATTGAGGAAGCCGTTTTATCAAGCCCTCCGGAATCAAAAGAAAAATCATTGAATGTCGCTATTGTCGGGATGGCCTGTATCTTCCCCGGAGCGAAAAATATAGAAGAATATTGGCGCAACATCATTCTTGGAACAGACGCAGTAACTGAAGTTCCTGATGAGCGCTGGAATAAAGCATTATATTATGACCCTGCATCTACCGCCGCAGATATGTCCCATTCTAAATGGGGCGGCTTTATTCCTAAAATTGATTTCGATCCACTCGAGTATGGAATCCCTCCGCAGTCGCTGGCCGCAATTGAGCCTACTCAGCTGTTGAGTCTTATGGTGGCCAGACAGGCCATGGAACATGCCGGCTATAAAGACGGAAGCTTCAATGCCGAAAACGTATCCGTAATTATTGGTGCTGAAGGTGGAAATGACCTGGCAAACAGTTATAGTTTCAGGTGTTTCTTTAAACAGGTATTTGGTGAAATGCCAGAGGAACTGGATGCTGCATTACCAAAGATGACTGAGGATTCTTTCCCCGGCATCCTTGCAAATGTCATCTCAGGAAGAATTACCAACCGTTTGAATCTTGGCGGGCGTAATTTTACGGTAGATGCTGCCTGTGCCTCTTCGCTTGCTGCAATTGACCTGGCTTGTCAGGAACTGTTTTTAGAGAAATCGGATATGGTGCTTGCCGGAGGAGCAGACCTGCACAATGGAATTAATGATTACCTGATGTTTTCCAGCACGCACGCATTGTCACGTAAAGGACGGTGCGCCACTTTTGATGCAGAAGCTGATGGCATTGCCCTTGGTGAAGGGGTGGCAATGCTGGTCTTGAAAAGACATGAAGACGCGTTAAGAGACGGTGACACCGTCTATGCAGTGATTCAGGGAATTGGCGGATCAAGCGATGGCAAAAGCCTGGGCTTAACTGCTCCCCGAAAATCAGGACAGGTAAAGGCGCTGGAACGTGCTTATGAACAGGCAGGGATCTCTCCATCTCTTCTGGGATTGGTAGAAGCCCATGGTACCGGTACGGTCGTTGGCGACAGGACGGAGCTGACTGCACTCACCGAAATGCTGAATCAGTCTGGTGCCATTGCCAATCAGACCCATCTTGGTTCGGTAAAAACACAGATCGGACATACCAAATGCGCTGCCGGCCTGGCTGGGTTGATCAAAGCAACTTTAGCAACCTATTATGGAATTAAGCCACCTACCATAAATCTGAAAACTCCAAATAGCTATTATAATGGGGCAACGAGTCCTTTTGCATTCCATACCGAAGCCGGATTATGGATGGAAGAGAAAAGATATGCAGGAATCAGTGCTTTTGGATTTGGTGGAACCAACTTCCATGCGGTTATTGAGAGTGATCATCAGGTTTCGGATGTGATTCCTGCCTTAAAATCATGGCCATCAGAGTTATTTGTGTTCAGGGGTAATACCTATGAAGAAGCCAAATCAAGGCTTACGGTGGTGAAAAACCTGTTGGACGACAATGACAGTATCGACCTTAAAGATATTGCCTATAGTCTGGCACTGGAGAATAAGAAACCGGTGCAACTTAGTATTGTGGCCGACAGACCTGAAGACCTGATCATGAAAATTGACCTGGCCCTTTCCGGCGTGGAAAGTAAGGATACTTACATCACGAAAAAGAAAGAAGGAAAAGTTGCGTTTATGTTCCCCGGACAGGGAAGCCAGCGGATCAATATGGCAAGAGATCTTTTTGTCATCTTTCCGGCAATGCGTAAACTGCTGAAAGGCAAACCAGAATATGAAAAAGTGCTCTTCCCCAATACCGTTTTTGATGAAGCATCGCTGAAAGCACAGAAAGACCGGATTAAGGATACCCGTATGGCACAGCCGCTTCTCGGGATTGTTGACCTTGCATTGGCCAACTTCCTGAAAGAGCTGGGAATGGAACCGGATATGGTTGCCGGACATAGCTATGGCGAGTTGCCTGCATTGTGTTTTGCAGGTGCTTTTGATGAAGACCAGCTCGTGTTCTTAAGTGAGCAGCGTGCGAAATCCATATTGGAGGCTGTAGAAGGTGAAGATACTGGAGCCATGATTGCCGTAAACGGTCGTCAGGAAGACCTGTCCAAATGGATAGATGGCCTGGCAGATGTATATGCGGTTAACTTCAATTCCCCGACTCAACAGGTGCTTGCCGGAACAACTCCTGCTATCAGAAAACTATCGGAGACCTTAAAAAAAGAAAAAGTTTCTTTCCGGCCGCTGGAAGTGGCCTGTGCGTTCCATAGTCCATTGGTAGAGAAATCAAAAGAGAATTACAAATCGGTATTGAGCCTGGTTAACTTTAAGGACCTGAGCTTGCCGGTATGGTCAAATACCACTGCCGAAACCTATCCGGTAAATGCCGGTGCCATTAAACAAAGGCTAACGGAACACCTGGTGAAACCGGTAAGGTTTGTAGAGCAGGTGCAGCAGATGTATGTCGATGGTGCAAGAATCTTTATCGAAGTAGGCCCTGGAAAAGTACTAACCTCACTGGTAAAAGCCTGTCTGTCCAAAGATGAATTGCTTTTGTATGCCGAAGACAACGGGCACAATAAAATCACCCATCTCCTGTGCACTATTGCTACCTATATGGCTACAGGCAGAGCTGTGAAAGTGGAGAAACTCTTTGAAGGACGGGAAGCCACACTGCTGAACCTGGATGAACCCGGGCAATATAAGAAAAGTCCGACAGTATGGTCTGTTAACGGACAGCATGCCATTCCTACGGTAGGAAAACTTCCTGCGTATGGGGCATTACCAATCATAGAACCACTCAAAATGAAAAATATAGAAGGAAGAACCGAAATCATAAATACCCCATCCAATGGAGCTGAACTGATGATGCAGGAATACCTGAACAGCATGAAGATGATGATTCAGGCACAGCGCGATGTCATGTTAACTTTCCTTGGACAACATGTTACACAAGGGAACCCAGTTGCCTTTCAACCTGTGGTAAACAAAGCAGAACCTATTGCCCAACACGTTATTCCGGCAACGGTAATTGCAGCACCTCAGGCGGCAGTGGCAAAGCCAGTGCGGGTACAGATCGATGTGAAAATGGTATTGATGCAGATTGTGAGTGATAAAACCGGATATCCGCAGGAGATGCTGGGGATGGAAATGGACCTGGAAGCAGATCTGAGTATTGATTCGATTAAGCGCATGGAAATTATCGGTGCTTTACGGACAGAACTGGGCGGTTTTAGTCAGGCGGATAAAAACGAAGATACTTTTATGGAGCAGCTGGCTGCCATCAAAACTTTAAATGGCCTGGTCAACTGGATCAAAGAAAATACACCGGTAGCGGAAGCTGTTTCTGAGCCTGAAAAGCCAGTAGCTGCGGTAGCAGCAACTCCGGTTAAATTCAGTGCTGCAGACATCAAATCGGCAATTCTGCTGGTCGTGAGTGAAAAGACAGGTTATCCTCAGGATATGCTGGGTATGGATCTTGATCTGGAAGCTGATTTAAGTATCGATTCGATCAAACGGATGGAGATCATCGGGGAGTTGAAAATCAAAATCGGATTCAGCAAGGGCGAAGATGCCGGAGATGACCTGATGGAGAAACTGGCTGCCATTAAAACCTTAAATGGCCTGGTCAACTGGATTTCAGAAATTGAAACCGAAAGCCTGGAAACCGTGGCTTCTGCACAGAAGATTCTTGAAGAAAGTGCGCAGATACCGGCCGAAAGTTTATCGCGCCTTCGCTTTGAACTGACACCGTCTGAATTGCAGAATACAGAACCTGTTGCCCTTAAAGGACAGCGTTTTGCCATAACTGACGATAAGGGACCTCAATCCCTCGCCATCAGACATGCTTTTGAAAAGCAGGGCGCCATTGTAGATATTGTATCTGTAAATGATCAGCTTAAGGGGTATCAGGGCTTAGTGATCCTCAATATGTTTGATTCTCCTAACCAGACTGAGATCATTGACAACATCGCACTGATCAAACAACTGGATCTGGAAGAAGTGAAATGGGTATATTTTATTTCTGATACCAAAGGCCATCTGACAGAACAGGCCGATGCGACTACGCTAAGGCGTTTTCAAGGATACTCAGGGCTGTTTAAAAGTCTGGACAAGGAATATGAACAAACCAAATTCAGGATCGTCAGTCTGGCTACAAAACAAAGTCCTATAGCGATTGCCGAGATTACGCTAAATGAAATATTAAATCCGGATGATCCTTCTGAAGTGATTTACAATGGGGACGGCCGACAAACACTGGAGCTGATTCCTTCTGAACTGATTACCGGATTGGAAGATTCCCATATCCAGCTGGATAAAGAGGCAGTCGTATTGGTATTGGGCGGTGCACAGGGGATCACCTCAGAACTCATGATGCGCTTTGCTAAAGATTACCCTTGCCGTTACATCCTCGTTGGGCGTTCTCCGGATCCGAGAACAAACGGACTGGAGCAGTTTTCTTTCCTGAAAACCAAAGAAGAAATCAGGGCCTACCTGGTTAAACTGGGTGTACTTAAGACGCCGGCAGAAATTGAACAGGAAACCTCAAGAATCTATAAAAATAACCAGATTCTTCAAACCATTGCTTCCCTGGAACTGACCGGGTCTATCGTGTCTTATGAGGCATTAGATCTTCGGGATGAGCAGGGTTTAAGTGCCTTGATCAGCAATGTTTACGAGGAATTTGGAAGGATTGATGGTGTAGTTCATGGTGCAGGTTTGCTGGAAGACAAGCTTTTCCACGCGAAAACGCTGGATTCTTTTAAGCGGGTTTTTGAAACCAAGGTAACCCCATTAAGAGTGCTTGCAGAACAATTGAGGGCAGATACACAATTTGTTATCCTGTTCTCCAGCATTGCTTCTGTTTATGGAAACCGCGGACAAACGGACTATGCTGCTGCAAACAGTGTGATGGACAGGTATGCCTGGGCATTGAAAGAAAAGATCAAAGGAAAAGTGCTCTCCATTAACTGGGGCCCCTGGAAAGGCGCCGGTATGGTATCGCCTTCTTTAGAGAAAGAATATGAAAGGAGAGGAATTTCCATGATTCCCCTTGATGAAGGAATGGAGACTTTCCTTAACGAAATGAAATATGGAAATGAGAGTCAGGTGCTGATCATGGCAGGAAACAACTGGTAGTCATGAAAAAGACCGACGTAGCCGTTATTGGAATGTCCTGCATTTTTCCTGGTGCGGAAGATGTAGCTGCTTTCTGGCAAAATATCATTAATAAGGTAGATTCTACCCAGGTTGTACCTGCTGATAGAATTGATCCTGTACATTTTGATTCAGGTTCTACAGGGGTAGATCGGTTCTATTGCAACAGGGGAGGCTTTATTCCGGAATTTGTGTTTAATCCTGCGAATTTTGGAATTCTCCCCCTTGCCGTAGAGGGAACAGAACCCGATCATCTGCTCACGCTGAGCCTGGTGCATAAAGCACTGAATGACGCGGGTGTTTTGGAAAAGGACCCTATCCTTGAAAAGACCGGGATTATCATCGGAAAAGGTAATTATTCAGGGCCCGGCGCTACGCGGGCCATTGAGATTGTCAGAACCGGCGAGCAGATTGTCAATATCCTGACGGAGCTGATGCCTGATTTATCAGCAGCAGAAAAGGAAAAGATAAAAAAAGAATATCAGTTGCGTAAAGGGCGTTTCGGGCCGGACACTGCGATGGGGCTGATTCCAAATCTTGTGGCCTCACTGGTGGCCAACAGGCTCAACCTTGGCGGAGCTGCTTATACCCTGGATGCTGCCTGTGCCAGTTCCTTAATAGCCATTGACCATGCCTTGCAGGAGCTCAACAGCGGTCGCTGTGACCTGGTGATTGTAGGAGGAGTCCATGTTGGACAAAACGCCGCTTTCTGGAGTATTTTTAGTCAGCTTGGCGCTTTATCCAAAAGAGGAAAAATAAGCCCTTTTGATGCACATGCTGACGGTTTACTGATCGGTGAAGGATGTGGTTTTGTGGTGCTTAAACGGCTGGAAGATGCCATCAGCAATGGAGATAAGATTTATTCCGTATTAAAAGGAGTCGGGGTCAGCAGTGATGGCAGCGGAACAAGTGTCATGAGCCCCTCTGTTAAAGGACAGGTGAAAGCCATTACCCAGGCCTGGAAAAATGCCGGACTGGAAGCTGATCAGATCGGTTATATTGAGGCGCATGGCACAGGAACTCCCTTGGGGGATAAGACCGAGATAGAAACCCTGGCTCAGTTTTTTGGTAAAGATCCCTCTTTATTAAAAGCAGGGATCGGCTCTGTAAAATCAAATATTGGCCATGCCATGCCTGCAGCAGGGATTGCCGGGCTGATAAAAACTTCCCTGGCCCTGTATCATGGCATCATTCCACCTACGCTTCATTGCGAGGAACCACTTGCGCTGTTGAAAGACAGCCGTTTTCAGGCGGTTCAGGAAGCACAGGACTGGGATGCTTCAGGATTACCAAAGGTTGCCGGAGTAAATGCATTTGGCTTTGGAGGGATCAATGCACATGTGGTGCTGGAAGGATACCGGCCTCCCGGAGCTGATCCGGTTAAGGTGCCGGAATTCAAACCGGCGATTACTGATGAGGTCTTGTTACTTGCCCGTGAAAGTCATGAGGCATTGATGCTTGCATTGGAAAACAAGGATCGGAACCCGGGAAAGGGCACTTACCGGATTGCTGTATTTGACCCCAGTCCGGAACGCTTAAAAAAAGCAATCAAGATTGCCGGGAAAAACCTTCCATGGCGGAATAAACAAGACATCTGGTATAGCAATGAGCCCCTGTTAAGCAAAGGAGGTAAAATAGCCTTTGTTTTCCCCGGACTGGATGGTCTTGCCGGTGGAGAAATCAGCAGCGTGGCCAGCCATTTTAACATTCCCCAGGACAACAATACCAAAGCCGAAGGACTGTTAAATGAGGCCCTTAAGATATTAAATAAAAGCAGCGTACTGGATACTGCGCTGAAGCAGTTGGGGGTTCTGCCGGAAATGAATGCCGGACACAGCTTAGGCGAATGGCTGGCAGCAAGATCATCAGGACTGGCAGAGGAATCCTCTGTATTAGAATTACTCAATTACCTGAATCCGGAAACTTTCGAGCTGAAAGATTCCCGGTTTATTGCGGTGGGTTGCGGTTTGGAGCAGTTGCAGCCCATCCTGCAGGATATCGAACATTTATACCTTTCCAACGACAATTGTCCGCAGCAGGTGATTCTTTGCGGAAGCAATGCCGCTTTGGACAAACTGGTTCCGGTTTTAAAGGCCAGGCAGATTTTTCATCAGGTACTTCCTTTTCAGTCCGGTTTTCATTCTCCTTTTGTGGCAGATAAACTGGACGTCATGCTGGAAGGAATGAGCAAGATGCAATTCAGGAAAACAAAGTTTCCGTTGTGGTCTGCTACTACACTTGAATTGTATCCCGAAGGATTTGAAGCCATCAGGCAGCTCAGTGTGGAACACCTCATTAAGCCTGTACGCTTTCGTGAGTTGACCGAGAAGCTGTATGAAGAAGGTGCCCGTCTGTTTATTCAGGTAGGATCCGGAGGATTAATCGGATTTATCGATGATACTTTAAAAGGCCGTAATTTCAGTACCGTATCCTCAAATACGGCATTAAGATCCGGTATAGCCCAGTTACAAAGGGTTCTGGCTGCCTTATTTGTGGAAGGCAAAGAAGCCGGAATGAAATTTATGGGGTATGACCAGCAGGAGCCCCTGCTTCCTAAAGGGCTGAAACTGCAACTTGGATTACCCCTGATCAGTAAGCTGAACGGACTTAAAAATCTGGCGCTTCAACAGGAAAATAAAGCTCCCCGAAAAGAAGCAGTCCTGCAAGATGTCGCACATCCTCTGATGAGGGCCTTTAATGAAAACGTAGAAGAAATGATCGGCATTCAATCCGAATTGCTGCTGCTTTTTCAAAATAAGCCATTCACGCTCAATGCGTACGCTCCGACAACCGGGACTTCACCAGCGGTACAGCCGCTGGTGGTTACCCCGGTAAGGGTGCCTTTTACCAAAACGATCGACATTACTTTGGAAAACTGCCCTTACCTGGTTGATCATTCCCTTTTAAGACAACCCAAAGGCTGGCATTGTGTGGATGATATGGATCCGGTAATTCCTATGACGATGATTTTTGAAATGTTCGGGGAGATCGCAGCAGAACAGGCACCGGCAGAACGGGTTCAAAAAATCCTGAATATCAAGGTTTTTCAATGGATGAACGTAGCCAAGCCTTTTCGGGAAACGATTACCGGCGAATGGAAAGCAGAGCATTTGGTTTATTTAAACCTGGAACGTTTTGCAAATGCAGAGGTATTGCTCAACAGTATTGCTACAGCACCGCCTAAGCGGAATTTTGACATCGGGGCGTCCTTAAATATTGACCGTACAGCGGCACAGATTTATGAAGAACATATGTTTCATGGCCCGGGGTATCAGGGCATCAGGAAGCTGGTTAATGTAGGAGAGAAGGGCATCACCGGAATTATTGAAGGAGGGGCCGGTAAGGGTTCACTACTGGATAATGCCGGACAATTATTTGGCTTGTGGTTACAACTGACGCTTACTAAGGACCGGATTGCCTTTCCTGTTAAAATTCAGGAAATAGAATTCTTCGGGGAAATGATGGACCAGAAAGGAACATTTGAATGTACCTGTGTGCTGACTGAACTCAATGAAGAATTTGCAACCGCAGATTTTGTCATAAAAAGAGATAACCAGGTATGGGCTGTGGTTACCGGTTGGCAAAACAGAAGGCTGGAAATCGATGAAGCCCTGTGGAAAGTATCTATGTCGCCCTTGCACAACCGCTTATCGGAAGAAGTGGCACCGGGTGTTTTTATGTTTCATAATGCCTATACCCGGGTCGTTTCCTGGGATTTTATCCTGAAACGCTATTTCAATCAGGAGGAGAAAAAACACCACCTGTCGCTATTACCTAACAAAAGAAAAGAATGGATCATCAGTCGCGTAGCCGTAAAGGATGCCGTCAGAAATCTATTGAATCAGGAGAACGGAGAAGCCTATTATCCGATTTCATTTGAAATCAGGTCTGATGAAGTGCATAAACCTTACCTGTATGGACCGATGACTGATGGAATTCAGATTTCCATTGCGCATAAAGGAACCGATGCGGTAGGTATTGCCCGTTTTGATCGCCCGGTAGGGATAGATATTGAACGGATGGAGGACCGGAGTGAAGGTTTTTACGAACTCGTTTTTTCGGCCGGAGAACAAGCGTTGCTGGCTGGTAAAGACAAAGCCGAATGGGCTACCCGATTCTGGGTAGCAAAGGAAGCTTACGGCAAATTCCTCGGAAAAGGTTTACAGGGAAATCCAAGAGCCTATGTGATCGAAGAGATCAATGGCGAAGAATTAAGAATTAAAGACATCATCATTAAAACTATTAAACATAAAAACTATATCATCGGATGGACACTATAATATCAACAGCGAAACTAAATAGCAGCGAGATCTTTGATCTAATGAAACAATTTATCACCGAAGTGATTGGTGAAGAGTTTGTGGAAGAAATGGACATCACGATGGAAAGTTCTTTCACTAAAGATCTGGAAATGGACAGCATAGAGATTGTGTCTTTCTCAGAAAAAATAAAGAATCATTTCGGAGAACAGATTGATTTTACCGGCTGGTTATCTGCAATGGATCTGGACGAGCTGATCAACCTGAACCTGGGCACCATTGTTAATTACATTGAAGAATGCCAATAATTGACGTGAAAAGCCGGGCAGTACATGTTCAGGAACTGAATAAGGGGGCTGCCGAAACGGTGCTTCTGGTTCATGGCATGTTCAGCAACCTTTCTATTTACTATTTTAACATTGCGCCGATTCTGGCCAGGCATTTTCATGTGGTGATGTATGACCTGAAAAGTCATGGCATGAGCGAAAAGATTGCAGATGGTTATGACCTGAACAGCATGACAGATGATTTGTCTGAACTGCTGGAAAGATTGGGCTTATCGTCGGTATACCTGGCAGGTTATAGTTTCGGTGGGCTGATTTCTCTGAAAATGGCTGCCCGGTTCCCCGACAAAATCCGGAAACTGGCCATCATTGAAGCACCCGATCCTAATGACGACAAAACCCGGGACATCATTGACGAATACAGCCGGGAATTTCTGGAATATTATGTCCAGAATTTTGCCGATACCACCAAATCGAAAATGGGTAAAAGGCAAATGGAGAAAAATCACCGGATGTATGAATACCTGTTTCATGAAACGAGTATCAAAAGCGATATGATCCGGGAACGGGATTTCTTTAGCGCTGCAGAGATTGAGGAGATCCCACAGGAAACGCTGCTGTTATATGGTGCAGATTCCAACTGTCTGGAAGCCGGTAGAAAGTTGAAAAAGAAAATAAAAAGAGTAGAGATGCTGGAAGTTGAGGGCGATCACAATGTGCCTATCCAGCAACCGGTAAATATTGGAAACCTAATGGAATCGTTTTTTAGAAATTAAATAAATCCCCCTATGGCAAGATTTGTATTTGTAGTTCCACCCTTAACAGGACATATTAATCCAACCTTAAGCATCGGAGCCGTATTGCTAAAACGGGGACATCAGGTCGGTTGGATTAGCCTGGATGCTGCTTTAGCATCAAAACTTCCCGAAGGAGGAGAATTGCTGCTGATCCAGTATGCAGAAGACGACCTGCAAAAACAGGAAAGCGAAAAATACCTGGATATCATCACCAAGAAGATCGTTTACGGAATAGACAGCATTAAGTTTTTATATGAAGAAGTGCTGATCCCTTTGAACAGGCATAGTTATGAAGGCATTGCCGGCTGGCTGGACCGCTTCAAACCGGATCTGGTGATTACCGACCATCAGATGTTTGCTGGAGCAATTGCAGCGAGCAATAAAGGATATTCCTATGCGACTTCAGTAACTGCACCTGCTGCGATTAAGGTGATGGATGAGCTGCCTAAAGTTCATGAATGGGAGATGAACCAGGTGATTGCCCTGCAGAAAGAATTTGGTATAGAGCGGGAGACTGCCATTGCCTGTTCAGAAGAGCTGACCATGGTCCTGACCTCCAGTGAATTCTTTGGAGAGATGGAACTTCCGGAGCACTATCGTTTTGTTGGCCCGGTTATTCATCAGAGAACCGAGCAGCCAGACTTCGACTGGCAGAAGCTGGAACGTATCCCCGGGAATAAAAAAATATTAGTGAGTATCGGGACTACTTTCGATCATGAGCATAAAAAAAGCTTTTTTGCAAAAGTAATTGAGGCCTTTGAAAATGAACTTTTAACAGTCGTGGTGGTTTCTGATCCTTCCTTGTTTGAGCAATGGCCCGATAATTTTATCGTGCAGCGCAGTGTTCCGCAATTGGAGTTGCTGCCTTGTCTGGATGCCGTCGTTTGTCATGGGGGACACAATACCGTATGTGAAACCTTAACTCATGGTTTACCGATGGTGGTGGTACCTATTGCCTACGACCAGTCGCATGTGGCGGGAAGGGTAGTCCGTGTAGGCGCCGGTTTAAGGTTAAATTTTAACCGCTTCAAAGCGAGACACCTGAAAGAGGCGGTTGTTGAAATATTAGGTAACGCCGGATTCAGGGATGCTGCAAGGGAGATCAGTGGCTCTTTCAACAGGGCAGGGGGAACAGAAAAAGCGGCCGATCTATTGGTTGAACTGGCTCAGGAACCCGTGATAGATTGTTAAATAATTAAAGAAAAAATTATGTCAAAGTTTTTATTCGTTGTACCTCCGTTTTTTGGTCATCTCAGTCCTACGTTAAGCATTGGCGCTAGTTTAATCGCCCGTGGGCATGAAGTAAAATGGCTGGGGATTGTACCCGTTGCGGCCTCACATCTCCCTGCCGGAGGTGAATATATTTATCCTGAAGCTGACCTGGAAGAATACCAGGAGGAGCTTCAAAAAATTCTGAAACTTCAGGATGACGGTCCTTCCTGCTCTGGTCCTGAAGTGATGAAACTGGCGCTGGAAGAAACCTATGTTCCGGTAGCGCGAATCATGATGAAAGGGTTGGGAAAGTTTGTAGATGTCTGGCAGCCGGATGTGATTGTGAATGATTGTATCACTTTTGCAGGTGCTTTGCTGGCTCATATCAGAGGGATTCCGAGTGTAACCACCACCCCCGTACCACCAGATGTGATGGGCGATACCGCAAACAGTGCCCCTAAAATATTTGAATGGCAGGAAAACCTGGTGAAGGGGCTGCAAAGAGAGTTCAAGGTTTATGGTGACGACATTGTGATCCATTCACGTAAGCTCAACCTGGTGTTCACTTCTGCCGAATTTGCAGGAATTGAAAACCCTGAACCACATATGAAATTTGTGGGGCCGGTTAAGGGCAGGCCAAATCACGCTGATTTTGACTGGGCGCGGTTAGAGAAAGCGACTACTCCTAAAGTATTTGTTTCTCTGGGAACCTTATTGGTTGACATCAGGGCGGCTTTCTTTCAGAAACTGATCGATGCCTTTGCAGATGCCCCGGTGACGATTGTAGCGGCAACAAATCCGGATATTTTCGAGAAATGGCCTGATAATTTTATTGTGAATGGTTTTGTCCCGCAGGCAGAATTGATGCCGATGATGGATGCCGTGATTTGCCATGGCGGGTTCAATACCGTAAATGATACTTTTATGAACGGTTTGCCGATGCTGATTACTCCTATCGCCTACGATCATTTTCATACGGCTAAGCTTATTGAAAATGCAGGTTGTGGCATCAAGATCCGCTACAAGCGTCTGCGTATTGAAGACCTGAAAAATGCAGTGTTTGAATTGCTGGAAAACCCGCAGTATAGAAATGCCGCTTTACGGATTAAAGAGACGTTTACTGCTGCCGGCGGAAATGACAAAGCCGTTCAGCTGCTGGAAGAGTTTGCCGCTGCTGAACAGGTATTACAAGCTGTTAACTGAGCATAAGGAGACCAATATGAGAAGAAAACTGCTATTTGCCGAGCGCATGCTTCATGGAAACGGAGAGCTGCCTTTTAATGCGGTAATTCCGATAAAGATCAAAGGAACTTTCCCAGAGGAAAACCTGTATCAGGCCTTAAGAAAGCTTCAGGAGAAACATCCTTTATTGAATGCATGTGTAGAAAATGATGCGCGGGGAATGCCCTGGTTTGTGGTTGATGAAGCTGTTACCGCTTCGATTCCAGTCCGCATTACGGAGCGAACAGGAGAGGAAGATTGGAAAAACGAATCTATGCAGGAATGGTCAGGCGTTTTTAATACCCGGAAAGGACCTTTAATGCGGGTAGTATGGATCCGGGGTGTTGAATTTTCAGAGCTGATCCTGGTGATCCACCATTGCCTTTGCGATGGGGGTTCTGCGATGGCCATCTTAGCAGAATTATTGCTCCTCATGGACGATGGCACTGCGAATATCGGCAAGGAAGATCCGATCATGAGCATACAGGACATCATCCCTGCAGAGATTTTGAAGAGCAGAAAAAAAATGATCAAGGCCAAGTTAATTGGTGGCGTTGCGACTTTTGCACTGTGGATTGTTCCGTTAAAAAAACACCTGGTTGCGCGTAAGAAAGACTATATGCTGCATTGGAAGCTGGAAAAGGAACTCAGCGACCGCCTGATGCTCAAATGTAAATCTGAAAAGGTAACTGTAAATACGGTGCTTTGTGCAGCGGTATTACAGGCTTTTCAGGAGGTTAGAAAAGCAGGGTTTCACAATAAGATTTCCTGTCCGGTAGACATCCGCAGGTTTGCGCCAAGAATCAAAAGAGACCACATCTTTGCTTTTGGATTGATGTTCGTTGTTTCTGCAGACCAGCAACTGGATTTTTTTGGCAATGCCAGAAAGATGCAGGCAGATATAGACCGGAAAACAGCTAAACTGGATGCTTATGATACGATCATGATGATGGAAGAATCTCATGCTTCTTTAAACCGGTTTACTGAGTTTTTAAAATATGGAAAGTCAAGTAATGACTGTATGTTTTCTAATCTTGGGAAAATAGACATTCCCCATCAGTACAAAAACTTTGAGCTGGAAACCATATTCAGTCCTTCTGTGATTGGCCCTTTGGGAAATACCACCACCCTGGTTACCTCTACTTACCGTGGACAAATGGATTTTACTTTCATTGCCAGCGAAGGTTTTATTCCTTATACAGAGGCAGTGGAGATACAAAATAAAATAATGGAAATCATCAATAGATTATGAGAAGAAAGCTGATCATTGGCGAAAGAATCATGTATGTAGATGCGGAGACCCCGCTTAATTGTGTTTTTCCGGTTAAAATCCGTGGAGCGGTACGTGCTGAAAACCTACGGATTGCCCTGGCTAAAATCCAGCAGAAACATCCATTATTACGTACCCGGATAAAAGAAGATGCTGCAGGCTATCCTCATTTTGTATCGGGCAATAATCTGGAAGAAATTCCGGTGAGGATTGTAGAAAGGCTGGGGGAAGAGGATTGGCAACAACAATCTAAAATAGAGTGGAAAAAGCTGTTTGATGGTGAAAACCTGCCGCTGGCGAGGGTGGTTTGGATTAAAGGAACGGAAGTTTCTGATCTGTTATTGGTATGTCCGCATTGCATTTGCGACGGGACTACCTTTGTGGCACTGATGTCGGAAATGCTTCAGTTAATGGACCGTCCGGAACGGGAATTGATTCCTTATCCCTCCTTTAATTCGATCGAAGAATTATTGTCGCCTTCTTTTAGGAGTACCCCGGCGAAGGTGTTAAAAACAAGGGTGTTTGCGGTGCTGGCGAAGTTGTTCTTTTTGCTCAAGTCTGCAAAGAACAAACATCCGAAAGGAGAGGGTTATCTTTTACACTGGAGTTTAACCGAGGCAGAAACATCCAGTCTGGCCGGAGCCTGTAAAGATGCGGGTGTAACCTTACATGCTGCATTATGTGTGGCCTTTATGGAAGCATTCCTGCTGGTAAGAGGAAATAAAGCCCAGGGCAAAGTGATTTGCCCGGTGGATGTAAGACACTTTGTGACGGAGATCAGGAAAGATGCGATGTTTGCTTTTGCACCAATAGCGGAACTCTCTCTTTCTAAAGAGAAAGGCCTTGGCTTCTGGGCGAAAGCGAAACTGTTAAAAGGAGATCTAGTGAAAAAGATTGCTGCGATGAAAGTACATGAACTCCTGGTGATGAGTGAATATTTTCATGCTTCTGTAGATAAGATGGTGAAACACCTGAAGGCAACTGACGGAGGGCATGACATTACCCTTTCCAATATGGGGAGGCTTAGAATTCCGGATAAGTATGATTCTTTTGAGGTGGAGGCTCTGCATAGCCCTAATGTTGGTTTTCCATGGAGAAATGCAAATACATTGGTGGTCAGTACTTTTAGAAAGAAAATGGACTTTGCCTTTCTTTCTAATGATACTTTTTTACCGGAAGATGAAGCGGGAGCAATCCGGGATAAAGCAATGGAATTATTGATGGCAGAAGTGATGGCAGAATATGTTTAAGATAAAAAAGCAAGGAGATACGGCATTGAAGAAGTTTGTACAAAAGAAGCTGCTGTTGTATATCATTCCGAATGTTATTTTCAATACCACCATCCCATATCTGACCCTTCGGAACCTGGGGCCGGTTTATTTATTTCAGGGTGAATATTGCTTTGCCCGTTTTCTATTACCTATGGCTTTGTTTCTTCCTTTTATCATCACTTTTGATATGCTGAGGAAGACTATTATTTTATCCGAAGAAGGGAAGGCTGGTTTTGTACTCCCGGACAATTTTACCAAGAATAAATTCATGTTTAAAATGGCAGGGGCCAATGGCGCTGCCTCCCTGGTAGTGATGTTAGCGGCGATGCTTTTTGTGCAGCTGACGGTACCCGAAGGGTATGGCTTTGATGCTGCTGTTCTTTCCCTGATTCTGGGTGCGGTGGCAGGTACATTAACGATTATCTCTACACTCTGGCCGGTTAAAAAGGTTAAGGAGTTGAGTGTTGCCCATTGAATCGGACATAGAAACGCCGCATTTCAAAAATAATTCACTATAATTGAAAGGGGGAAATTGTATTCTGAAGCATTTTGTGCCAGAGATGCATCCGTGTTCAATTGATGAAAATTTACCATACTTTTTCTGATCAGGAATTGACCGTCATGTTAAGACATGGGGAAAAAGGAGCGCTTACAGAAATTTACAAACGTTATCAACCTCTTCTTTATAGCCATGCTTACCGGCGATTGCCCGATCAGGAAGAGATCAGGGATATTATCCAGGAGTTGTTTATTAACCTTTGGGATAACCACAGTTCATTTCAATTGAGCGGGAGCCTGGCCTCATATTTATATACCGCGGTGCGCAACAGGATATTGAACCTGTATAGAAATCAGAAGGTGCGGGATAATTACAGCCTTTCCTTAAAGAATTTTATGGAGCGGGGAAGCAATATTACAGAAGATACACTTCGGGAAAAAGAGCTGATTCAGCTCGTAGAACAAGAGGTTGCTGCTTTGCCCCCACAAATGCGTCTGATTTTTGAAATGAGCCGTAACCTGGAGATGAGCCATAATGAGATTGCCCTGGAGCTTGACCTGAGTCCGCATACGGTACGTACCCAGGTTAGAAATGCACTTCGTATTTTAAGAGAAAAGTTGGGGGTAAATATCTTTTTAATCTTTTTTTAAAAATCATCTACTCTATAGCCCGGTCTTAGGTGTCATTTGTTTATGGCCCGTAATATTTGCAGGGAGCAACTCAATGAAAAAAGCAACAGATTTATTAGATAAGTACAACTCAGGAATGGCTACGGATGAAGAAAAAGTCATTGTAGAAAGCTGGTATCTTAAATATGAGGCTGGAGCTACAGATCTTAGTCCGCAGAAAATAGAGCAGGAATACCTGCTTGGACTGGAGGGATTGACCAGACATATGGACCGTTCATCTTCAATGAGATTATGGCCCCGAATGGTTGCTGCGGCAGTATTGTTTCTGGTCTTGGGCATTGGCATCTTTTTTATTTTCCGTCCGGTTCAAAAACAGGATATGATTTCCTATCGGCATAACGATATTGGTATTGGAGGAAACCGGGCAGTGCTTACCCTTACAGATGGCCGGAAGATTTCATTAACAGATGCGGCCAACGGAACTATTGCTGAAGAATCGGGGATAAAGGTGACGAAAACCCGGGATGGTCAGCTGTTATATATATTGAGCGGTAAACAGTCTGCACAAAAACAGTCCGGCAATAATACCATAACCACCCCCAAAGGTGGACAATATCAGGTTATTCTTCCTGATGGGACTAAGGTTTGGCTTAACGCCGCTTCTTCATTGGTATATCCCAATACATTTTCGGCAACAGAACGGAAAGTGGTATTGAAAGGTGAAGCCTATTTTGAAGTTGCGAAACAGTTTCCAAAGAAAACGCCTTTTATTGTGCTGACCGACAGAGCGAAGGTAGAAGTACTGGGCACTCATTTCAATGTCAATGCTTACGACAATGAGCCCTTTACTAAAACCACCTTACTGGAAGGTAAAGTGTGTGTCAGTTATCCTGAAACACCACATGCTATGGTGCTTAACCCCAATCAACAGGCCTGGAACGATAAAAAAACAAACCTGAATACCCCCATCAGGGTAATCAGGGTAGATCCGGAATATGACGTTGCCTGGAAAAAGGGCTGGTTTATGTTTAATGATGAAAGTATTGAAAGCATTATGAGAAAGATCGCCAGATGGTATGATGTAGAAGTGGTATACGAAGGGAGGACGACAGCTCAGCAGGTATTTGGAGGAACAGTGAACAGATTTGAAAATGTCTCCAAGGTATTGGAGATGCTTGAACTGACAAATGCAGTTCATTTTAAAATTGAAGGAAGGAAAATTACGGTGATGCCCTGAAACCACCAGGTATCGTAAGTTCAAATAAATATCAACAAACCATAAACAAATCAACAATGAAAAAACAACTACAGGGTCAGACTTAAGTATCGCGGGTAACTTGAAAAAGCACACCCCGATTGGCCTCGGGATGCGCTATAATTTTGAGTTAACCCCTCCGGTAATACCGGAAAAAAGTTTTAGAGAACTATTCATGTATTAACCCAAAACAAACCAAAAGTATGAAAATAAATGCTTTTAACCTTGGTATGCCCAAACTATGGCTACCCCCTAAACTTCTTTTAGTGATGAAGTTAGTTATCATTTTAATGACGAGTCTGCTGTTACAGGTCAATGCCAGTGGATTTGCACAGCGGATTACGATAAATAAGAAAGGTGCATCCCTTAAATATATCTTTAATGAAATCAGAAAACAGACTGGTTATGATGTCTTATGGCAATCCATTCAAATTCAGCAAGTTAAAAATGTAGATGTTTCTTTTCAAAACGAAACATTGGAAAAAGTATTAAAACAGGCCCTTGCTGCCAGCGATTTATCCTATTCTATTAAGGATAAGACCATTGTTATTCAGACCATAGATAAAACATTCCTTGATCGCCTGGTAGGCTATCTTAAGGCAATTGACATTCATGGGCTTGTATTGGATGAAAAAGGCCTTCCTTTACCGGGTGCAAGTGTAAAAGTTAAAGGTACTGGTAAGGTAACAAAGACAAATGGCCGTGGTGAGTTTAATCTGGAGCAGGTAGAAGAAAATGCTGTATTGTCAGTTTCCTATTTGGGTTACCAGACTAAAGATGTTGCCGTTAAGGGTGAGAATAATATCCGGATTACACTTGCCGAGAGTCAGGAAAGGCTGGAGGCGGTTGTTGTTGTTGGTTATGGAACAACCAAAAGAAAAGACCTTGTTGGTACAGTCGCCACTATTGGCGGAGATGAAATGAGAAAGCAGGTAGCCACTAATTTCACGCAGGCCCTTGCAGGAAGAGCTGCAGGTGTTCAGGTGAGCAGACCTAATGGAAATCCTGGTGCCGGAGCTTCGATCAGAATAAGGGGGCTGTCGACTGCAAGTGGAGTGAATGATCCGCTGTTTGTGATTGATGGAATTCCGGTCCAACTGTTTAATGGGGGTGGAACAGATGCAGCGCGTTTTGTTCCTGCAAACGGACTAATGGACCCATTGGCAGGAATAGACATGAATGATGTGGAGAATATAGAAGTCTTAAAAGATGCTACTGCAACTGCTATTTATGGCTCCAGGGCTGCAAATGGGGTGGTTATTGTGACCACCAAACGCGGAAGGGCAGGGGAACAGCCGGTTTTTAGTTTTAATTATGATGTTTCCACAGATCGTCAGTATAAATTTCTGGACGCGCTGTCTGGTCCGGAATATATAAAATTCATGACAGAAACCTATGAAAAAGCCGGAGTTCCAATTGAGGGAAAAGATTTTCCCGGAACGGCAAATACAGATTGGCAAAGAGCAGTGATACAGAAGGGGCTTATTCAGAACCTCAACCTGAGCGTAATGGGTGCATCCAGGGATGGGCAGACTAATTATGGCTTTTCTTCAGGCTTAACTGACCAGAAAGGAGTGCTGATCAATACCGGTTTTAAGCGCTACTCGCTACGGGCGAATGTGGAATCCAGGTTCTTTAATCTTTTAAAAATAGGAACAAACCTGAATTACAGTTTCAGTAAGCAGACTGGTGGTTCCTCGCCTAGTTATATGAATTATGGGGCAGCGAATTACCGGCCTGATATTCCGGTTTACAATCCGGACGGGTCTTATGCTAATGATGGTTTTAATGATAATCCTGTTGCCTCCAGAATGGTTACAGATATCAATGAAAGTCAAAGGCTACTGGCTTCTGTGTTTGCTGAGCTGGAAATCATTCCGGGTTTAAAAGCGAGGTCTTCGCTTTCCTATGATGTAAACCACAATACGGGGTTTTCTTATACCCCAAGCTGGATGCTCTCTGTAATTAATCAGAACCAAAAAGGGTCGAGGACGGATAAAAATTTTCAATATACCAACAGGATATTTGACAACACGCTCAGTTTTACCAAAGCTTATGATAAACATCATATAGATGCTGTAGCAGGCGCTTCCTGGACTTTGAACAGAAGTAATTTCAATAACGTAAACAGCATCAATTTTCCTAATGATGATGTACTGAATAACCTCGGTTCTGCGGGCACAATAAATGGTTACAGCAGCGGGGGAGAAAGCAGTGGTCTGGAATCTTTTTTTCTTCGTGCCAATTACAATTACGATGGAAAGTATTACCTGACGGTAAGTGGGCGTGCAGATAATTCTACCAAATTCGGACCTGAAAATCAATGGGGATATTTTCCTTCAGTAGGTCTGGCCTGGAGATTTTCACAGGAAAATTTTATGAAAGGCTTAAGCTTTATTGATGATGCGAAGTTAAGGTTAACCAGAGGAAAAACGGGAACTTCAGCATTTGGAAGTTTTGGGTTCCTGACTTTGTTTAACACCGGTTATTTCTATAATGGCGTGAACGGGCTTAGGGCAAATCCTGATGATGGGCAGCCGAATCCGGACATCAGATGGGAAGGAACGACGCAGACCGATGCGGCATTGGAGCTTAGTTTCTTAAAGTCACGGCTGAAAACCACCATCAATTATTATCGGAAATATACCGAGGGCATGATAACCGGGCCCAGTATTCCTTCATCCAATGGTTATAGTTTTCAAAACAAGAATATTGGAGATGTAAGCAACCAGGGATGGGAGTTTACCATATCGGCTATTCCGGTAAACAATGACAAGTTTACCTGGATCTCTGATTTTAACATCAGCTTTAATAAGAACAAAGTAGAAAAGACCTATGGAACAGCATTGTACGGTACTATTCTTCTGACCGAAGGACTTCCTTTGAATGGAATCCGGGGATACCGGACAAATGGGCTTTACCAGAATCAGGGAGAAATAGATGCGTTAAATGCCATTGCCAGACAAGCAACAGGAAATCCAGGTGCATTTTATCAGACTTCACAGACGGCTCCCGGAGATGTCAGGTTTGTTGACCTCAATGGAGATGGCAGGATAGATACCAAAGACAGGTCAATTCTTGGCTATTCTCAAAATCCCAAATATTTTGGGGGCTGGAATAATACTTTCCGATATGGACAATTGGAATTGAGCACACTTTTTCAGTTTGATGTAGGAAGTAAAGTTTCAAGAGAACAGAATAATGATGTTTTTAATGGCTACCGCTACAATGTCTCTTCATTGGTACTTACCGGATGGACTCCTGAAAATACAAATACACAGCAACCGAGAAATGTGGTTAACGGGCCTGGACAGAATATTGATACGAATACAGACCGTTTTATTGAAGATACATCTTTTCTAAGGTTAAAGAATGTACAACTGAGCTACCTTTTTAACAGTGCGTTATTAAAAAAGATGCACATTCAACAGGTAAGGTTATTTACAGGAATGACGAATTTATTTACCTGGACAAAATATAGAGGGCTGGACCCGGAAGTGAACAGTGAAAACACATTCACGGATCACGGAAGGGATACTGCTACTTATCCAACTACTCAAAGTATAACGTTTGGTGTTAATCTTAAATTTTAAAAAGATGATGAAAATGAAATCTATATCAATCGTTTTAAGCTGTATGCTGTTTATTAGTTTGCAGGCTTGTAAATTAACGGATGTAACAGACCTTAAGCCGGAAAACAAGCTGGATGAAAGTACTGTGGTTGTCGATATTCCTTCTGCTGAGAAATTGTTGGCAGGCGCATATTATAGCTTAAGAGATGAACCGCTGGCTAACCAGACCCCAATT
The DNA here is from genome assembly GCF_001721645.1 of Pedobacter steynii. Lineage (NCBI taxonomy): Bacteria > Pseudomonadati > Bacteroidota > Sphingobacteriia > Sphingobacteriales > Sphingobacteriaceae > Pedobacter > Pedobacter steynii. The sequence continues at coordinate 3,789,301 of NZ_CP017141.1, forward strand.
TATGTTGGACTAATGGGACTGAACGTGACGGCCGCCGGTGCATCCAGCAATCCTTATCTTAACAATAATGTGCCTCCAAATAACAGCAGCTTAAATAGTTATTTATACGGAGGGCCATATCAACTTATTCAGACGGCTAACTTTGTAATTCTGAAAACCGGCGCTTTAACCCTTACAGATCCACGTAAAGCCCAGATCATTTCAGAAGCAAAATTTCTCCGTGCGTTGGGACATTTTTACATCCTGCGTCTCTTCGGTCAGTTCTGGGATATGGGGTCCAGTTACGGAATTGAAATCAAGGATATTCCGAATTCACCTGTTGCTGCAAGGGCAAGCGTTAAGCTCTCTTATGAATTTATCCTTTCGGATCTGGATGCAGCAATCAGTGATTGCCCGGAGTATAAAACCGGAGTCATGAAGGGATATGCGACCAAACTTGCTGCAAAAGCTTTAAAGGCAAGGGTGTTGTTGTATAAAAAAGATTATGCTGCGGCAGCCATATTGGCTAAAGAGGTGATGTCTGGTCCGGCACTACTGTCAGGAGACTTTGTTCGTCTTTTTACAAATGAAAAGTACAATGCTGATGAAGTGCTGTTGGCCTCTATTACTTTTGCCAATAACAACAATATCTATTTTGAGAATGGAAAATCCTATTATTGGACTGATGGGGGATATAAATTTACAGACCGGTATACTGAATTATTAAGGCAGGATGCCAGAAAATCGATTATTGTGAGAACTCCTTCAGATCCGGCAGATTTGTTGAAATGGCACGGTAACGGGAAGTTCAGTACAGGTGTACAAGGCAGCAGAAACGATACCGAATATTATCTGCGTTTGGCGGAAGTTTATCTGATTTACGCAGAGGCAGAAGCCAGAAGACCAGGTGGAAACTTAGACGATGCCCTTAAAGCATTGAATATCCTGCACACCAAACGAGGCAATCCGGAAGTGACTGCCTCCGGACAGAAAGACTTACTTCAGCTGGTCAGGAAAGAGAAAGAACTGGAACTGGGTGGAGAATCAGGAGAAGACTGGTATGATCTTGTTCGTTATATCAAAAACGGAGACCTGCAGGCTACAGCTGTAAAACAAAGCCTTACAGACGAAAACAAGCTGATTCTTCCCATACCACAAGTGAGTGTTGATGCCTCAAATCATTTAATTAAACAAAACCCCGGATACTAAAACCCCCTAAATATGAAAAAGAATATCATTTTATTAAGCTTAAGCAGCATTTGCCTGTTTGCCACTGCACAGGTAAAGAAAGATGGTTATACCATCAACGGAAAAATTGAAGGACTAAAAAGTCCATATATGTACATTTACGGTTTGGGAGGAAGTGATTCCGTTTCCGTAAAAAATGGTGTTTTCAGCTATAAGGGTAGTGTTAAGGAACCTACCCGGATTTACCTGACTGACCGGAAGGGATTGCAATTTGGATTGTATGTTGAAAATGCGCCTGTAAGTATTAAGGGCAATGTAAACGCAATTGAAGATATGCTGATCTCGGGAGGGAAGACGCAACAAGAGTCGAATGTCCTAAGTGTGAGCAAAAAAGACCTGGAAAAAAGGCAGAAGCAACTTTACAGCGAGTACGAGAAAGCAGAGAAGGCGAAAGACGCCGCTGCGATCGCAAAGATAGAAAGTGAATTTTTTAAAAGCTATAAGGAATCTGATGCTTTGAATAAAGCATTTATTACTAAGCATCCTAAAAGCTATGTGAGCCTGGTCAATATAAAAGATCTTGGTTCCAGTACAGATTATGCTGAATTACAAAGTCTTTTTCAGTCGCTTGATGCAGGGTTGAAAGCAACAGAGACCGGGAAAAAGATGGAAGCTATGTTAGCCGTATTGAAAAAAGGAAGTAATGGTCAGAAGATGATCGATTTTACCCAGAATGATATGGAAGGCAAGCCCGTTAGTTTTTCTTCTTTTAAAGGGAAGTATGTGTTGGTAGATTTTTGGGCAAGCTGGTGTGGGCCATGCAGAGGCGAGAACCCTAATGTATTGAAAGCATATGACCAGTTTAAAGATAAAGGCTTTACCGTTTTGGGTGTTTCTCTGGACGACAATGCGGATAAATGGAAGAAGGCAGTGGTCGAGGATAAAATGCCCTGGACTCAATTGTCTGACTTGAAAGGATGGAAGAATGAAGTTTCTACTTATTATGGTATCCAGGGAATTCCTGCCAATTATCTTGTAGACCCTGATGGGGTTATTATTGCCAGAAATTTAAGAGGTGAAGCGTTGCATGAGAAGTTGAAAGAATTGATGAAATAGTAAAAGCAAATGTTCTAAAAAAAGCTATCTGATTTGCTCAGATAGCTTTTTTATGTAGGTTGTTTATAGGTTGGCGGACAGGGCCTTGTAGTAATTTTCTGAAGCTTCCTGATGGGTATCTAAGAAAAGATAGGGCTCGATCAGTTCCAGTTCCATCAGGTTTAATTCCCCGTTTACAATTAAGCCATCAACTCTCGCATACAAACAACCCTGTGCATATTGTTCAACATAAGCTGCGGCACTTTTAATATGTTTGTCGAGGCCTTGCTGAACATTCACGCTACCACCGTGATAAGTTTGCACCCTGAAATCACCATCTTTTGGTATTTTCAATAAAGAATGGCTATACTTTCCTTCAAAGAAGAGAAACGACCATTCTCCATCATGGATCTCCGGCATAAAAGGCTGGGCTACAAAAGCTTCTTCCTGTAATAATCCGTTAATTTCAGCTTCATGACCGGAAAGGTTCTGAGCTGTTAAAATATAAGTGTTTTTAGCTCCTGCACTGATGCAAGGCTTGATGATTAGCTTTTCGGTCTTGAAATGGGCCATAAGTGCATTCAGGTCCAGACGCTCTCCCTTTTCAAGGAATAAAGAAGGGATTACGGCTAAGCCCGAGTCTGCAATTTCGCCGAGGTAATGTTTGTCCATATTCCACCTTACCCGTTCGTAAGGGTTCAGTAGTTTTACGTTTAAAGCTTCCAGATGATCGAGCCATTGTTTAAATTCTGCGATGTGTTCATGGTAATCCCATGGGGATTTAATAATGGCTACCTCATAGTTTTTCCAATCTGCCGCAGGATCATTCCATATGACACGTTCTATGGAAAGGCCTTTGCCTATTAAAAACTCTAGTAAGGTTTTATCCTCATCTACAGTGGTTGAGGTATATTTTTCCTGGATCTGGTAAGAAACATAAGCGATCTTCATCATTCAAAAAGGGTTAGGGGGTAAAGATATCATTAATGGGTTAATTTCCATATGTTATAGGCTTGAGGAAGGCAATGGCCGCAAGGTCTGTAGCCTGCCTGCAGGGCCTCCTGCTCATCCTTAAAAAAGACCCGGTTTTCTACTTTCATGCGTTTCCCCGAGGAGCAGTTCAGCAGGCCATATATTTTGTTTTTTTTATACCCTCCAAACTTGATTTTTCCCGCTTTTATCAAAGAGGCAAGTTGCTTTTTTCGTTCATCGGGATGGAGGCCAAGGCTTAAATGAGAGATCATATTTTTAATGGGTTGTCACAAGATTTGGACAGGCAGGCAAGGTAGGAAGTAAATATAATCGTGTCAACCCGGATCTTGCGAAAACCCATTTCATTCTACCTTTAGAAGCCATCGTCAGCACACCAATGGAATAGAATTATTTTAGCTTCCAAATCTATAAAATAACTGAATGGTTCCTGCTGCTTAAGTAATAGTGCTTTTTCCTATATTCGTTGGGGGATAAATAACGAATGACAATTCAAAACAGGCTTTCTGATCAGGAACTGGTGGCTCTTTTAAAAGAGAGAAATCAAGCTGCATTCACGGAAATCTACGACAGGTATTGGCGGATCATGTATGGTCATGTTTATAAGATGCTATTGGACGAAGAGGAGTCAAAAGATGTCATTCAGGAACTATTTAGCAATTTATGGATCAATTCTGATCGTATTCCGGATCAGTTAAACCTTCCGGGGTACCTGTATATAATGGCAAAAAATAAGGTACTAAACTTGATCCGCAGGAATAAGTTTCAGACTGCCTACCTCAATTCTTTGTCAGATTTTATCACGGAGGCCAGTACGGCTACCATAGATCAGTTGAATGAACGTGATTTGGCTATGGCCATAGAAAGAGAAATTCAAAGTCTTCCGCCAAGGATGAAACAGGTTTTTGAATTAAGCAGGAAAGAGAACCTTTCCTATAAAGAGATTGCAGACCGGCTGGGAACGTCAGAAGAAACCGTTAAAAAGCAGGTGCACAATTCTATCAAATCTATCAAACATCACCTGAAGGAATCAGGCGGAGCTGCAGTGTTATTGCTGACTTTTCTACGCTGATTTTTGAACCCGGGATTTATCTCATTCTGTAGAGCAATATTTTTTTTAATGCCGGATACCCCCTGAGTCTTTTTCATGTGTTTTATTTTAAAGGGAGCGGAAAACTCAGCCTTAAATCCTAACACTATGAACCATCAGGAAGTACAGAAACTCATCGAAAGCTACAACCAGGGGACTGCAAGCCCGGAAGAACGGGCATGGATAGACCATTGGTATCTGAAAGAGGCTGCCAAAAGAAGTCTGACTGAAGATCAGGATTTTGATCACCTGAATGGAGAAATATGGGACGGTGTACTGAGCAGGGCCGGCCTTTCGCAAAAGAAACAAGCTAAGATCTGGTATCGGATCATGGCTGCTGCAGCAGTTCTGCTGATTGTAGGAGCAGGAATCTGGTTTTATAAAAATAACCATCTGGCTGATCCCTTACCAAAAGAGAAACAGTATGTTCAGGATCTTCCTGCCGGAGGAAATAAAGCGGTATTGACCCTTGGGAACGGTGAAAAAGTAGTACTGACGGATGTAGCCGAGGGAAAAATTGCCGAGCAGGCCGGAATCAATATCAGCAAAACTGCAGATGGACAACTGATTTATACAATAGATCCTTCGGCAGCTCAAAATGAAAATACTTCGATGACTTATAATACCATCGAAACGCCTAAGGGGGGGCAGTATCAGATCAATTTGCCCGATGGGACCAGAGTCTGGCTGAATGCTTCTTCCTCCCTGAAGTATCCCACCCGGTTTATTGCAAACGAAAGAAAAGTTGAACTGAAAGGCGAAGGCTATTTTGAGGTTGCCCGGGATCCGGGAAAACCTTTTCGCGTGATGAGCAGCAAGCAGGAGGTAGAGGTATTGGGAACGCATTTTAACATCAACGCCTATGCAGATGAAAATGGCATCCGGACCACTTTACTGGAAGGAAGCGTAAAAGTAAAAGAATCGGGGCATGATGCCCTGCTCAAACCAGGGGAACAATCTTTGCTGAGCGGGAATAGAATGGAGATTAAACCGGTGGATACGGAAATGGCAGTGGCCTGGAAAGATGGATACTTCCTATTTAAAAAAGCAAGTATTCAAACCCTGATGCGGCAATTGTCGAGGTGGTATGATGTAGAAGTCATTTATTCAGGGAACATTCCGGCAACTTCATTTACAGGGAAAGTACACCGCAATACGAGTCTTGCACAAACATTGGAGCTTCTCAGTTTTTCAAAAGTTAATTTCAGGATCGAAGGAAAAAGAATGAGCATTATATATCCTTCCTCTGGAATACCAAAATAACCACGAACCAAATAAACCAAACAATCAATAACCAAATCTAAACCAAATTTAAACATGAAAAGAGCACTCAGGATGCGGTGATTCACCGTTGGGGAGACGACATAAAAAACCGCAGAAGTAGGTCGAAGTACTTCTACGGTAAGTATTTGAGTCAACCCGGATTTCTGATGAAATCAGGAATAAAAAATCAATTGGAAACGAATTCTTGTATTAACCCAAACATTCAAAAGTATGAAAATAAATGCTTTTAACCTAGCTATGCCCAAAACATGGCGCCCTAGTAAAATACTTATAGTCATGAAATTAACCACTTTCCTGATGATGATCAGCCTGATGTATGCAAGTGCAAAAGGCTATAGCCAAATCAATCTGAATGAACGGAATACCACATTGGATAAGGTATTCCAGCTCATTGAAAAACAAACAGATTATGTTTTCATAATCAGGAATTACGATGCCAGTCGGGCGAACATTTCGGTGAAACTTAGAAATGTGTCCATTAATGAGGCTTTGACACAATGTCTTAAAGACCTGCCTTTAACGTTTAAGATCATTGGTAAAAATATCGCCATCGTTGAAAAAGAAATGGCTCGGGAGCAGTTAAATACTCCCGTCATTCTCCCTGTAGACGTCAGAGGGAGGGTGTTAGATGCGAAAGGTCAGCCACTTCCTGGTGTAAATGTGATGGTAAAAGGAATAGCCGGAAAAGGAACCAGTACAGATATAGAGGGTAGGTTTTCCCTTAATGCCAATCCCGGCGACCTGCTGGTATTTAGTTTCATTGGTTTTAAAAAGAAAGAGATAAGGGTAGAGACTGCCCTGGTTCCGGATATCATGCTCGAAGAAGAGCCTGCGCAGCTGGAGTCTGTTGTGGTAGTGGGATACGGTGCGGTAAAAAAGACCGACCTTACCGGTTCCGTATCATCCATAGGTGCAGAAAAGATTACCCAGGTAAAAGGGGTCTCCAATGTTGCGCAGACGCTGCAGGGACAAATGGCAGGTGTACAGGTAAATCAGGGCTCCGGACAGCCAGGTGAGGGGATGAAGATTTCGATCAGGGGAACTAACTCCATCAGTGGCGACAATGCCCCTTTATATGTGATTGATGGAATTCTTTCCCAGGGGATATCTGCCCAGCTCAATGTAGATGACATTGCTACAATTGATGTTTTAAAGGATGCTTCTTCAACGGCTATTTATGGTTCCAGAGGTGCAAATGGCGTCATCATGATCACTACAAAAAGTGGGAAAACCGGAAAGCTTCAGGTGAATTATGACGGATATTACGGATTTCAGGACCTCAGAAAAAGAAAAGACCTGATTGACGCTTCGGAATATGGACAACTTCAAAATGAAGTGGCTGCAAATGATGGTCAGCCTTTACCTTTCACTGCAGAAGAAATTAAAGCCCTTGGAAAAGGAACCGACTGGCAATCTCTGGTTTATAAGACTGCTCCGGTTCAAAACCATACTTTATCATTCTCGGGAGGGTCGGATCATACGAAATACTATACTTCTCTGGGCTATTTCGATCAGAATGGTATTATTGAAAATTCAAACTACAGGCGGTTTTCCTCCCGAATTAACCTGGATCAGAAACTAAACGAGAAAATAAAATTCAATACCAATTTATCCGTGGTTCAGGACCGTTACAGACAGGCAAATTATGCCGGTGCTGATTTTGGCGGTGTCCCTTTCCAGACTATGGTGATGCCACCAACCCAGGGCGTATACGATGCAGATGGAAAATATACTGTATTTACTGGTGTGAGCTGGGGCCAAACCAACCCAATAGGAGTAGCAAAGGAGCAGTACAATCCGAGTAATACCCTGAGAATCCTAGGAAGTGCCGCTTTTACTTATGAGGTCATTAAAGACCTGAAATTAAAAAGTAGTGTCAGCATCGATGCCAATAACAATAAAACAGATCTATATAACCCGCCAAGCATTACTTTTGGCCAGCCTGCAGGAAAGGCCTCCAAGAGCTATAGCAACAATTCTTCTTTTGTAAATGAGAATACTTTGAACTACAACCGTGCCTTTGGACAACATCATTTGGATGTACTGGCGGGGTTTAGTTACCAGTATGATAAAAATGAAGGATTGAATAGTAATGAAGCTTCCGGATTTGTGACAGATGATTATTTAAATCATAACATTCAGGGCGCTACCAATAAAGCCCTGCCCAGCACTTCTTTTGGAGAACGAAACCTGATCTCCTATTTAGGTAGGGTCAATTACAATTATATGGGCAGGTATTTTGCCACTTTTACAGGGAGGTATGATGGCTCTTCTGTATTCGGGGAAAATAATAAATATGCTTTTTTCCCCTCTGCGGCGCTGGCATGGATCTTATCAGAAGAAGATTTTTTGAAAAACAATGCCACGATATCCAATCTGAAACTAAGGGCAAGTTACGGTGCTTCGGGCAGTCAGGCCATTAGCCCGTATCAAACATTGGCAAGGGTATCAGCAGTAAACCCTATTTTCAACAATCAGCCTGTATTGGGTTACGTACTGGGGTCATTACCCAATAGAAACCTGAAATGGGAAACCACCAAGGAACTTGATTTTGGTCTGGATCTGGGACTATTACAGAATAGAATTCAATTTACAGCCGACTACTATGATAAAAAGACGAATGATCTGCTGCTGAGTGTAGATCTGCCACAATCTTCAGGTTTTAGTGCGGTACTGCAAAATCTGGGCTCTGTACAGAACCGGGGTTTTGAGTTCCAGTTGAATACCAGAAACATTGAGGGGCAGGATTTTAAATGGTCCTCTTCCCTGACTTTTTCTCATAATACGAATAAGGTGACCGATCTGGGTAAAGCCGCTGACGGCAGTCCGATTGTATATAAGGAGGTGAGGGCAGGAGGAAACTGGTTTCCGATGATTCTAGGGCAACCTATGCATTCCTTCTATGGGCAAACGGTTGCAGGGGTGTATCAAAGCGATGCCGAAGCGCTCGCAAATGGAGAGCCTCAAAAGCGTGCCGGTGAGTATAAATTTCTGGATTATAATGGGGATGGCAGGGTAGATGACGCTGATAAACATGTCCTGGCCAATATGACCCCTAAATTTACCTTTGGTTTTAACAATAGTTTCAATTATAAAAACTTCGACCTGAGCTTGCTGTTTGTGGGTTCTTTCGGGAATAAAATCGTCAATGAATTCAGAAAATATAACCTGACCTTGAATGGTTTGTGGACACCGACCCAGGAAGCCTTTGATGCCCGATGGAGAGGTCCGGGTACCAGTGAGACCGGTGATAAGCCTTCTAAAGGAAGCATGCAATATACCCGGGATTATGCCAATAGCCTTTGGGTGGAAAACGGTTCTTATCTGAAACTCCGTGATGTTACCCTGGGATATACCTTCTCTCCAAAATTGCTTAAAGCGCTGAATATCGCTTCCATTCGTTTTTATGCCAGCGCCCAGAACTACTTTACCATCACCAAATATTCTGGTTATGATCCGGAAGTTTCCTGGTCTGTGTCGACTGTAAACGGATGGGATAGGGGGAATTATCCTGCTGCAAAATCGATTACCACAGGTGTTAAAGTTAATTTTTAATCATTTAGAAGAACAGGTTATGAAACGATATATTACATTTTCTCTGCTTACTTTAATGCTGTTGACAACAGTTATTTCCGGATGTAAAAAAGCATTGAATGAAGATCCTAAAACATTTATTTCACCGGAGAATTTTTTCAAAAACCCAGAAAGCTATGAGCTCGCCGTATTGGGAATTTATTCCGGATTACCACTCTATTCAGGGAACAGAGCGATGATGCTGGAGATGTGCACCGATATTTATGGGGCTCCTGCATCCGCATTTGAACAGGCACTTCCCATGTATCAGAATGCTCCGGCCTCTTTTTATTACAATACCAGGGAGGCCTGGGGAGGGGCGTATGCCATTATAAAAAATGCAAACTTTATCCTTGAAGAATTGCCAAAGGGACCTCTGGTTGAGCTGAAGAAAAATCAATTAATGGCTGAGGCTCGTTTTCTAAGGGCTTATGCCTATTTTTATCTGGTGCAGCTGTATGGTGATGTGCCTATGCCAGTTAAGCCAATTACCGATTATAGTAAATTACAAATGCCACGAACCGCACAGACTGAAGTCTATAAATTAATCCTGGAAGACCTTAACTATGCAGAAGCAAACCTTCCTGAATCGACTGCTGCTCAGGGAAGGGTTTATAAACTGGTTTCCACCGCGCTACTGGCCAAGGTTTACCTGACAATGGCAGGAAATCCGCTAAAACAGACTCAGCATTTTGCCCATGCGAAAGAAAAAGCTATCGCAGTGATCAATTCGGGAAAGTTTCAGCTGGTAAATGATTTCGCTTCGGTATTTCATCAAACGGCATACACTTCCGAATCAATTTGGGAGAAACTATATGTGACCGGACTGGGAGGCAATCCGGTACATGGGATCACTTTAACTGCGGCAACCTATAACCCTATCCTGGTCCCTGCCGATTGGTTTATCAATAGTTTTGCGACCGGCGACCGGCGAAAACAATGGGGAATTGTTCAGAATTACGCGGGCCCGAAAGGAACGGTATTGAGTCCCTTTTTCCAGAAATTTGCAGATGTATCCGGAGTGGCCGGTGGTACCACCTCTTCGGGGGCAATCGTGAGCTATACCTTTCCATACCTTCGGTTGGCAGAAATGTATTTAATTGCAGCCGAAGCCGAAAATGAGGTAAACGGACCTGCCGGTGCCTATGTTTACATCAATGAGATCCGAAAACGTGCGAGAGTAAATAAGGCAGATGTAACGAATGTGCCCGACTTAACAGGGCTGTCCCAGCAACAGTTCCGGGAAGCAGCATGGATGGAACGTAAATGGGAACTTTGCCTGGAAGGAAGCACCTGGTTTGATTTGAAAAGAACGAATACGATGCAGAATATCCAGAATAGAAGAGGTGCAGGGTTGGTGAATCCAATCGGTGCTTACAATCAAACCTGGCTGATCCCTGATAATGAGGTAGTCAACAATAATATTGCTCAGAACCCAGTATATAAATAATTATAAAATAATCCCGTTGATTTATGAAATTTACAACAATGCCCTGGATCAATCTACCCGGCTTCCTGCTCTGCCTGTTGTTAAGTAGTAATGGTTTTGCCAAGGATATTTATGTTTCCATTAAAGGAAATGACAAAAATCCCGGTACAAAAGAAAAACCTTTCGCTACATTTAAAAGAGCACAACTGGCGCTCAGGACCATCAGAGGAGCGACAACAGTATATGTTCGCGGTGGAACCTATTACTTCACCTCTGCTGTGGTTTTTACTGCACAGGACTCCCGAAGTCCTATGGAGGGAGTGACTTATAAGTCCTACTCCGGAGAAAAGGTAAACCTGAGTGGTGCCCGTGAGTTGCAGTTGAAATGGGAAAATGCTAAGGGTGGGATAAAACGGGCTAAGGTATCAGAAGAGATCGCTTTTGATCAGCTGTTTATCAATGGCAAGCAACAGCGCATGGCGAGATACCCCAATTACAACCCTGACATCCGGTTTTTTGGTGGTGGTTCTGCCGATGCCATTAGTCCGGAAAGGGTAAAAGGATGGAATCATCCCGAAGGAGGTTTCATTCATGCCCTGCATAAACACGAATGGGGCGGGTATCAATACCTGATTTCCGGAAAAGACCAGGAAGGGAAGCTGACCCTTGAAGGTGGTTTCCAGAATAACCGGCAAATGGGGATGCATGATAAATACCGTTTTGTAGAAAACATCTTCGAAGAGCTGGATACTGCAGGAGAATGGTATTTTGATAAAAGAGAAAAGATGCTGTATTTCTATCCTCAGCAGGGAACCGATTTGAGGAAAGCGCGTGTTGAAATCCCGCAATTGAAATCGCTTTTTGAGTTTCGGGGGACAGCAGAACAGCCGGTAAAGAACATCCGGATTGAAGGCATGGAACTTCGTCATACGCTTCGGACTTTCATGGAAACCAAGGAACCCTTGTTGCGCAGTGACTGGACGATTTATCGTGGAGGCGCGGTAGTGATGGAAGGCGCAGAGCATTGTGTGATCAAAGATTGCTTTTTCAATACCGTTGGCGGAAACGCCGTGTTCATGAGTAATTACAACAGGAATAACCTGGTCTCGGGCTGTCATATTGCTTTTGCCGGAGCGAGTGGCGTTTGCTTCGTCGGCGATCCCAAAGCCGTTCGCTCCCCTAGTTTTGAATACGGAGAGTTTGTTCCATTAAACGAAATAGACCGGGTACCGGGACCAAAAACAAATAACTATCCTGCAAACTGCAGTGTAGAAAATACCCTGATGTATGGCCTGGGTAGTGTAGAGAAGCAGGTTGCGGGTGTGGAAATATCGATGTCTATGGACATTAAGGTGAGCCATAACACCATTTACGATGTACCCAGAGCAGGTATAAATATCAGTGAAGGAACCTGGGGCGGTCACCTGATTGAATATAATGATGTTTACAATACCGTGCTGGAATCCGGAGATCATGGGGCTTTTAATTCCTGGGGCCGCGACCGTTACTGGCATCCGGATTATCAGGTGATGGCCGGTATTGCGAAGGATAATCCTGCATTGATCACTGCAGATGTGATTAAGCCGATTGTCATCCATGATAACCGTTTTCGTTGTGATCATGGATGGGATATCGATCTGGATGACGGTTCCTCGAACTACCACATTTACAATAATGTTTGTCTGAATGGAGGTTTGAAACTTCGCGAAGGATTCTTCAGAACAGTAGAAAACAATGTGATTTTAAACAATTCTTTTCATCCTCATGTATGGTTTGATCGAAGTGGAGATGTATTCAGACACAATATTGTGACCCGCAATTATTTTCCGATCCGTGTAAATGACTGGGGCAAGGAAGTTGATAGGAATCTTTTTCCGGATCAACAGGCACTTGAAGCTGCCCAAAAAGTGGGTACAGATGCTCATTCCGCGTATGGGGACCCATTATTTGTTCATGCGGGGATTGGTGATTATCGGGTAAAACCAGGCTCTCCTGCGCTTAAGCTGGGCTTTAAGAATTTCCCTATGAATGAATTCGGAGTCAAATCTCCCGCTTTGAAAGCTTTGGTCAGTCCGGTAAAATTGCCGGTATTAATTTCAGAAATGAAAAGCGAAGGTCAGGACAATTATGAGTTTTTGGGGGCAAAGGTTAAAAACCTGAATACCCTGGGGGAGCGTTCCGCTACGGGAATGTCTACAGAAACCGGGGTACTGGTACTGGAAGTTCCGAAGAAAAGCATTCTTTATGGGAAGTTACAGGCCAATGATGTGGTTTTGAAATTTAACGATGCTCCGGTGAAAAACATGAAAGACCTGATGACGATTCAGATGGGTTTACAGTTAAGCCAGAAAGCGATGGTTGAGGTCTTTAGAAATCAGGCTTTGAAAAAGATTGAAATATCCTTAAAATAAAAATATCAGCCCCTTTTCTCTGACGCAATTATCTTTCGAGTCTGCAGAAGGGGCTGATTTCGTTTTCTTACAATACCCGCCTTTTTGGGCTCCCTAAGTTTGTCTTAACAAATTTAAGGAACCATGAAACATTTGATTATTTATTGTCACCCAAATCCAGCCAGCTTTAATCACGCCATTAAAGAGTCGGTGGTTCAATATGCGGCAGCAGCAGGACACGAGATCCGAATCCGTGATGTCTATGCTTTGAACTTTGATCCGGTGCTTACCCCCGCAGATATTTTGTCATTTAAATCAGGTGCTGTACCGGAAGAGATTTTTGCAGAACAGGAACATCTCCGTTGGGCCGAGCTGGTTACGATTATTCATCCGGTATGGTGGACCGGTATGCCTGCTCTTTTAAAAGGATATTTTGACAGGGTATTGAGTTATGGTTTTGCATACCGTTACGGAGAGCAGGGGCTGGAGCAATTGTTAAAAGGCAAGGATCTTTTGATCATCAATACCGTCGGATCAGAAGAACAGAACTATATAGATAAAGGCATCTTCGATGCCATGAGAACCGTAGCTGAAAATACATTTTGTTTTACCGGTATGCGGATGATCGGACACCATTTTTTTCCGGCTGTGATGACCTGTGATGAAAGGACGAGGAAGGGTTACCTGGAATCATTGGAGCTAACGGTTAAAGCAGCATGAGGAAATTGCAGAAAAAATCCCGTTGAATAAGTTTCAACGGGATTAAATATGAAGTAAAATCAAGTTTTTCTAATTGGATTTTAGTCCAGTAAAGTCCAGCTTCTTTTGGTTTGAACCTGTTGTACTACCTGCTGTTCTGCAACCACAATATTCTCTTTGCGCTGACCAATATACTCCAGTGTACCTAGTTTGTTCCAAAGGGCAACCATGACTTTCAGGAATTCTTCGGTCATGTTCATCGCAGCATAAATATTCTGATGATCATATACCATCTCAATCATTTTCGCAAGTATTTCTTCGAAATTTCCTGGTGTAACGTCTCTCCATTCATAGAAATATTTCAACATTTCCTCTCTTTCTCTGGATTCTACCAGTTTTATTCCGGTAAAGAAGACGTGGGCAAGATTTGAACAATAGCCAACGATATATACCGGGGATTGCTGATAGCCAAAATTTCTGTAGTTGAAAAAGATCTGGGCGATATAGTCCAGCAATTTTTCGGAAAGAAGCCTGATGTTTCTTCCTAATGGGGTAATGGAATCCTTTCCGGTAGTTTTATCGATGATTTTGAAGGCCGCCAGCTGCAGGTCATTGATGAGACTGCTAAACAGTTCATAATACCTTGTTAGGCTGGGATGGCTGATTACGCTGCTACTTGGCGGGATATAATTGTGGTTAATGGATATCCGGCCACTTTCCATGATCAGTTGTCCGATAGTCAGGTGGTAACTGTCGGCTGCCTTTGGTGCCATTTCTGTAGCGGGCAATATCGTAATGCTGTAATTTTTGGAGATATCAGGATACCTTGGCGGATTGTCTTCCGGATCCGGATTTCCTGAGGGTACCCTTTCAAAGGGGTTCACCATTAGCAGAATGTTGAAAAGTGTTACCCTGGAATGGTCTATATTTTCACTACTGAAATACTGGCTGTAAGTCAGCTGATCTTCAAAATTAGAGGAGCTTGCAATATCGATCCTGCACCCTTCAGCAGTGATTGCGTTGCAGTGTCTCACTTTGATCTCAATATGGTTGGTTGCTTTTTCCATGATTTCAATATCATGTGAAAGGCGTTGTCCTGCAAAAGGGGGAAGCAAGCCATAATTGAAATGGTTAATAAATACAGAACTCGCATCTCTGACAAAGTCCTGGTTAAACTGATCTGTAGCAATAAAATGATTGCTGGAAAGCTTCATGCCGTCCACCCAGTTAACGGGCTTATATTTTAATGGTGAAATCATAGTCTTTGGTTATATAAAAATAGATTCATCACCTATTTTCTCTGGTTTATTAACGTTTTCAGAAACTCTTTTTGCGTAAATGGTCATTTTCTCTGTAATGCCATTGTTGATGATATCGAGGTCAGGATCAATAAAAATGTTCTTCTTAAAGAAAGATGTTTTAATAAAAAAGATCCATTTAAAGGATTCAAAATCCTCTCCCATATATTTAACCGGGGCTTTGGGGAATTTCAGGTTATAATCCTCAATGAATTTATAAAACCATTCTCCGAACACCATATTCTCGGGTGCTTTGGCTTTCACTTTCAGGGGTTCAGGATCATTGGTGTTTTTATACAATTCCAGTTCAAGAACGAGCATGCGGTCAAAATCAAGATGATCTAAATTGATGTTCAGCGGGCTTGAAGGGTATTGCCAGATTTTGTAGATTTCTGTCGGAATGCTGATAAGGGCTACATAGGCCCACCAGAATAAAACCGGAATAAAGAAAGTGAGCAGACTGGTTGCAGCCCAGATGCCAAAATGAATATCGCTAAGCCAGTTGAAGGCAAGCTGAAAAAGGTAAAAGCTGAGCAGGCAGCTAATTAATATCGCAAATATTACAAAGAACTTTCTCTCCAGTAATTCAGTAGGATAGTATTTTGTAAAAAGGTATACAAAAAGGATCCCCAGTCCTATAAAATAAATCTGGCAGATGATATATCCCCAGGGCATAAAATCAAAGCTTAAAAAACCTAAAAATCCTGGAAGAGCGAGTGAAATGCTGAGTACTAAAATGCTTACTATCAGTTTTTTGTTATTTAGAAATTGATTTTTCTTATTGACAATAGATAATAGGGCAGCAGATACGATGAAAATTAAAGGAAAGAGTAAATAACGCAGGAAAAATGATTGAACGTCCATTAAATAGTATTTGATGTTTTATGCTTAATCTGTTAACAAATATAGTACCTTAAATTTTTAAATATAAAAATGGTATAATTATTAGGGTATGTTGGTTTAAGTATGCGGTAAATAAATATATGAAACAGAGTCTACATTTAAAAAATGATCTCCAAACAGATTTTAAGGCAGTTGCTTTGGCTGCGGAACTGATTGAAGCCGGGGATTTTGAAGCCGACCAGATTGCCGTCCTTCCTGTTGGTCCAAGAAAACGGGCTTTTGCAAAAGAAATAGGGGATCATACTTTTTATTATTCAGACAGTAAACGTAAAGATTGTATCAGTATTGAAAGCAATCAGGAAGGTTTATATGACATGTTGCCGGAAGGCCTGTTTCACAACCCGCCTACCGGAAGTTCAGGGATGTCTGAAGAGCAAATGGTTGAAGATGTTCAGCTTAGACGAGCAGAGGAAAAGGATTCCAGAAAGTTCTTTATGCCTTTTGAAGCGGAGCTTAATCAGCTGAGGACCATTCTGGAACTTTATGAAAACAGACTGGATAAAAAAACCACTTACAGTGACCTGACCAGAATCTTTGCCGCAGAATGGAACGAGTTTGAATTGTTCGATAGAGAACAAAGCATTATATGGATGCATCTGTTGCCGGTAATTCATCAGAAACGGAATGATGTTGTTTTCCTGGGGCAACTGCTTTCCGTTCTTTTTAAGACTCCGGTGGAGGTGTTGATGAAACAATCCAATATTAAGCCTAAGTTAATAGACGAACATATGCAGTTTAAACTCGGTTTTGGCGCGCTTGGAATTAACTCGATTATAGGAAATAGCTTTGAGACCGATGAAGAGGAGATCGTTATTAATATCGGGCCTACAGACACCCACCGTTTGCTGAACTTTATGCCCGGGACAGCTCATTCCCGTATTATAGACCTCGCGGTATCTTATCTGGTCCCGGTAGAGACTGAAGTAAAGGTAAACCTTCTTGCCAGTTCCTCTAACCGGGTAGGATCTTTAGGTGCAGAGAGTGAGCATTCTTACCTGGGTTTTACGGTTTACCTTTAGTCAAGGATTAACCGGTAGTGAATGTTCATGGTACTGCGGATTTCAAGTTTTGATTTGGTCAGTTCCAGCATGGACTTCCATTCCTCTTTGCTCAGTTCATTCTGTTGATTTGGAGTAATGACAATATCCGTTGTTTTGATGAAGCCTTCTTTGGGGTTTGGGGTAGACATCAGCCCTTTACGAATGTTAACTGCCTTGATTTTGCTTCCCAGCTCATAAAAGCAGAAATTGATGATGTCAGACTGAGTCACTAACCTGTTGCCGGTTGTAAGGCCATACTTATAAGCCTGAACCCTGTTTCCGGCATTTAACCTCGAACGTCCACCTTTAGAATTACTTAATAAAAAGAGGCTTTCCGGCATGACTTTGCTACTTTCAAAAGACTGCAGGTGACTACCGGAACGGATCTGGTTCCCCATTTCCGCATTGGTGGTCCAGAATTCAAGAAACATGATGTCTGCATTGTTCAGCGGTTTTACGATGATATAGTTTAAAAGCTCTTTGATCATGCTTAGCTGAGCCTTTGTTTTCTGCTCGATAATGGAGATGTTCTGCTCCAGATCTTTCAGGGAGCTATTTAAAAAATCAGATCCGTAAGCAGAAAAAGCCGCTTTTTCATCTCTTAACAGTTCAAAAAGATAATCGACTACTTCTTTAGCATTTCTGCCGTCAAAGCGTTCAGAACCACCATAACGGATAGAGAAAGAGCCCACATTCCGGTCGTCATAATGGGTGTGCGGGATCTCCGTATAGGTATTGCCTAATTTGTCGCTAAGGGTATGAACGGATAAGAACTGATCGTGGTCCTGTAATTTAACCGGGATGATATTGGTCATCATTTTTAGCCGGTGCTTAATGTCGAATATCCTTTTGTTGACTACCGGAAAGGCATTGGTCGAAACATGAAGCTCATCCAGCATGACCTCAGATATGGCGGCAGGAAACTGTACTTTAAACCAGAGGATTGGTTTTTTAAAGTTAACCAGACTTCCGGCCTGAAATGCATTTTCAAACTCTTTAGGATAAAGCTGCAGGTAAGGGTGCGGAAGAAAAATATTTTCATCATCAATGGTTAGAAAACGGCTGGAATAAAATGCCTGGACATCCTCATTGAGTAAATTGAGTACATCGTGTTTTTCAAAAGGCGATTGGAAATTATTTTCAGGTTCCTGATGAAACTTATTCAGGGAAACGTTGACCGGGCTGTTGTTTACTGACCATCTGGATAGGGATAACAGGTCGTAAGTATGGTCGTTTACCACATAGTTTCTCCAGTCAAAGTAAAAGCTCATTCCTTTAAAAGTGCTCAATCCGGGGCTGACTTCCAGCCCGATATACATGGTGTTACTTTCCAGTGTATTCCCGGGAATCGTATTGCTAAGCAGTAATTTATTATGCTGCCCGTCAACCTGAAATAAGTTGCTTCCACTGGCCAGGTAGGTTACGCCTGCATTGAATACTTTTACCGGTTTAAGTGGGCTGAAAAATACATCTATTGCGTTTTCCTTATTCGATTCATTTTTATCTTTTAGCTTTTTCCGGTGAAAAAACTGTGTTTTCGTATCAATGGTCTCTATCGCCTCAAATGGTCTTGCATGAAGGATGGCATGGGCAGGAAGGGCGGAGGTCAGTGTGTCTGAAGCAAGTATGCGGGATATTTTATCGAGTATTCTGTTTTCCAGATTTTTAACGTCATTGGAAACGTTGAATATTTCCGTGCTCAGGGCTTCTATGATCAGTTTAACCAGCGGATCAAAGTCGTTAGTATTTTTTATTCCCCAATAGTCGCGGGCATTTTTAAGGATTCTATTTCGGATTTCGTCCTTTGAAGAGTAGAATATGTTTTTCATCTGTTAGAGAATGATTATTTTGATAAATTATTGGGACTGTCTATAATTGTGTGCACAGTATCCTTAAAATAGAACAATTCGACTTAGCTGGATAATGGGCTTAAAAACAGACCGGTGTTGAAATAATATTTTTCTCCTGTTATATTCATTTTTCCCCAGATAGAGATATCTACCTTTTTCTTAATTTCTGTAACATTTCTGATGGAAAATATCTTCTCTACCTCACTCATTTTAATTTCAACCTCTACCTGGTACAGTCTGGGCTCATAATTCGTGATAGAGCGGAGCAGAGATTGCCTGAATTTTTCTTCCCAGGTGGTTTCACTTACAATTAATTCGAAGTCCAGATCCCAGATTTCGCACCCGAAATTCCTGTTATGCCGGTGTTCTCCATATCTCGTAAAAATGATTAGTTCGATGTTTTGAGAAATAGATTTGCCTATATCGGTTTCTTTCAGATCCTTGTTTTCAAAGATGTTTTTTAATCGAAATGGTTTATTATATAAGAAATCAGACATCGCTTTATACTTAAATGGAACAATAATTGGTAAAACGTTAATCAATATTACGTCCAAAAAATCAAAATTTTGAAAATGTTATCGTATTTAAAAACTTAATATTACCTAATGCCTAACCAATCCCCCTACTATGAAACCAATCAACGCTCAGGAACTCAGTAAATCTTACCGGCTTTTTGTCTTGAACTTTATTTTGCTCACGTCTTTTGCGATCCTTTGCGTATACCTGTTTTTTGTTGCTTCAAAGTTTGAATACCAATTGCTGGAAAAAGAAGTAAAGCAAACGGAAATGCTCCTTTCTAAGAGAAAAGAAATCAATACCAATTTTGATGTCATTTTGCAGCGTTTCCAACAACTTTCCAAATACACCTCTATAGGTTCTGCTGAAATGAATAATCAGGCGATTATGCTGGAAGACATTCAGAATAAAAATTTTAGAATCAGAGAAATCATCAAGGAGCAGAAATCTGAAGCCAGTAGTTTTCAATTGTACAAAAAGATGACCGACGATGTTGCGCAAATGGCCAGCATTCAGGATTCTTTGTTTGGAACGAAATTTCAAATCGCGAATCTGAAGAGCCAGCTGGAGTCTTGTCTCAGAACAAACCAGGCTGCAACGAAAAAACTGAAATCGGGAATTTTTAAATAAGCAAGATGATTAAGCTGAGTATAAAAGAAAGAAGAGAACAGTTTCTCTTTTTTATAGGAATTTTTTTGTTTACCGCTGCTTTGCTGAGCTTCGGTCTTTTTCATGATTATGGTCATGGGAGGGTAGTTTCCAAGCAGGATTTAGCTGATAAGCTTTCCCAGAATGCTGAATTCGAAGCCACGGTAAAAGATCAGCGGGCCACAGTGGATACCACTTATAAACAAATCATCAGGTTTGACCCTGGTGTACAGGCAGTTTTCCTGGAGAATGACATCAAAAATTCTCTCAATTCCATTAAATCCAATTATGAGAGAAGGGCTTCAGACCTGCGCTATAAGACCTTCCTTCAGGCTTCGCAATTGTATACCGATCTTTTTTATGATAGGAGAGAGTTGAAGGGAAATAATAATGATATGGAAGGTCTAAGCAACTCTCTAAAGGATTGTAAGCTATCTACCAATCAGTTGAAACAAACCATGGGCAACCAGAAATAAACCAACCAAAAAAATAATCAAACCACAAGAATATGGCCGACACGACTACCAATGGAAAATCAGTGAGCAGTAATTCGCAGGGATATATATTTCTGTACATTTTTATTGCCATACTCGTTCTCGCAGCAATTATCTTTTTCTTTAAGAGCTCTGTATTTGATAAACGCAATGTTGATGCGAGGATCTTAAAAGACGAGATGTACCTTAATGAAGACCTTGTATTTACCGATAATACAAGAAATGCCAAAAAATGGCTTTGGGAATTTGGCAATGGGGCCAAATCAAATACACAGAACGGAAGCTACCGTTATTTAAAACCGGGTTCTTACATCGTGAGGTTAACCGTTGACGGAGAATTGCGTGAACAGTTTCCTGTAAACGTAAGAGACACCGTTGTTGCCGCAATTGATACTTTAGTGAGTATTAACGGACCTACATCCGGAGTGGTGAACGAGGAAGTGAGGCTGGAAGCGGAAGGAAAAGCAGGCTTATATGAGTGGGCTTTTGGAGAAACAGGCCGTGTAGATGTGAAGGGAAGAACCGCTTTGTATACTTTTCATGAGCCCGGGCAATATATGGTGAAGCTGACTACAGATAAAGGTCACAGACCGGTTTACCATACCATCTTCATTACAGATCCGAATGCAGTAATTGATACGGAGCTGGTATTGCCCGGAGAAGGGGAGCGTAAAGTGATTGATGACATCAGGGCGAGGTTACAGGCCATAGCCAATGGTGCAGACTTCAATACCAATTATTACTACCTGACCCGTAAGTATATGTGTAACAGTGAGAAGGTTACCGTTGCTGTGGAGCAGGATAACGTTAAAAAGTCAAGCGACTTTTATTCTTATTGTATGGGATTAACCTTTGGAGGTGAGATCGTTGTAGACGAAGCACAATTGACCATCAGCCCTACTTCAAATTGTGCCATTCTGGTAAATATCAAACAACATTCAGCCAAGACCGTAAAATAACTATTTATGAAACGAATTATCTCTCTATTTGTACTCATTACCCAAACTGCGCTTGTAATGGCACAGTCGCCGGCAGCATTTGGGAAAAAAGTAAAATATATGCCCAAGGCTTTCGAAAAGCCGTCCCCAACCACTGATTTAGGTTCAGAAGGCAAAGCCACAAATTTACCCTGGATTGTTTTTTCCGACAGGGATGAAAATTATACCACTACTGCACCCGGCGGAAGTCTGATCATGAAGAAACTGAACTTTATGGAGCCTTTCTATGTATCCAAAGAAGAAAACGGGTACTTAAAGCTGATCAAATATAAAGCAGGAATGATCAGGGGCAGAAAAATCAATGATAAAAAGAGTGCCATCAGTTATGGCTGGATTCCAAAATCCAAACTATTGCTTTGGCAACGTTCTTATTCCAACCAGAAATCCGGTTATCCGGAAAAATCTATTGCGGTGATCAACGGAAAGATGCCGATGACAGAGTCCAGGTTCTATTATGATCAGACAGATTCTGCTTACGTGTACAGCTCTCCGGAATTGAAACAACGGTCGGCAAAAGTAAGGCTTCATGAAATCACTTATATTTTCAAAAAATCTGAAGATGGAAAGAAATACCTCATAGGGAATGAAGATCAGCTGATTGCAGATAGTGCCAGAAAAAGTATTTATGGATGGATTGCAGCTGATGCGGTTCATAACTGGGGAAACAGGTTATTCATTTCTCCTTTGCAAATGGATTCTTACGAACAAAGTGACTCCGTTTCTTTTGCCCTTCATGGCGTACATATGGACCCGCTATTGGGTACTAATGACGTGATCCTGAGAAGCTCACCAGTTGTGGCTGATGAAGGTAACGGACGTTTGGTTTTGGGTACTGCAGCAGATGTTTATAATAAGTCTGATAATAAGCTGATTACCATCAGTGGTTCTCCATTGCCGTATCTGAGCTATCTCGACCTGAGAAAGAATATCCATAAAATCAATGTGGTATTTGTGGTGGACGGCGGAAGTCCGATGACGAAGTATTTCTCCGGTTTAACAAATACCATACAATCTTTTGAGAATGTTTTCAATGAGTATGGTAAAAAACATACGCTAAGCTATGGGGCAGTGGTTTACAGAGATGGGGTGAGTTGCGCCACAACAGGGATTCTAAGTTCTCCTTCTTTATCTCCTGACTACCGCAAGCTCATGACCTTCCTTTCAAAAGAAGCAAAGAAAACAGAAGGATGTAATGGTCGTATTGCACATCAGCCGGTTTACGACGGGATCAAAGCCGGATTGAACCTGTTGAAAAACCATCACAATGAAACCAACCTGATCGTATTGATCGGTAGTACCGGGAATGAAGCCGCGACAGAATATCGTGTGAATCAACTGACAGAGGATTTTGCTCAGGTAGATGCCCGGTTACTGGCCATTCAAATGTATAGCGATTACGATCAGCTGTTCAATAATTTCGTATTACAATCTAAAAAATTAGTCTCTGAGGCTGCGGTATATGCCGCAGACAGAAAGAAAAGATTTCTGGTAAAAGGAGAGGGCTTAAACAGCACACAGGCTTATAACACGAGTCAGTTGGATTCGATCTCTTATTATCTGGATTATCCAAAAAACAGTCTGGTGCAGGGTGGGGTAGTTTTCCCAACCAAAGGTTCAGTAAATTCTGCAGAATCAATGAATGCGGCCCTGAAACGTTTCATCAAAGAAACGGACCTGGATATTAATAGCCAGATCAGCTCTCTGGATAGTGCATTCCGTTTAACCGGAATTGAGCGTAAAAACCTATCTGTTACTGTAGAATCCCAGTTAGAGGCTCCGGTTTATGGAGATGTGGCAGATAAAATGCCACATAACGGGTTCAAATACTATATGACCAATTCTGTTCCTGAAGATATTGTAGCTAAGAATAAATCGTTATTACAATATGCCGTGGTTTTAAATACCATGGAATACAAGCAGTTGAATGATATTTTTTCTTTGATGATCGGTCAGAACCTTCAACCGGATCAGTCGTCTTTCAGGAGTAAACTGGTAAAGAATTACATCAATATTCAGCGTCAGCTATTGGATATGGAAATCTCTAAAGGAGACATTAAGGCGATGAGCCTTGCAAAATATTTCAGAACTGTAACGGGTTTGCCGATACAGAATGAGCTGCTAAATAAGTACACGGTAGTAGATCTGAAAAGAAAAAATAAAATGCCTCAGGTTGATTTTGAGAACTATTTGAAATTCCTGATGAGTTCCAGCGAAAGGGTGAAAAGAAGCACTCAGGTTGGTCAGCAGTTTATCTCAAACGGAAAGACTTATTATTATGTAACAGAGCAGAATTTTATAACGCCTGTTGAAAAAGCAAACCCTTAGTATTTAGATTATGAGCCTTACAAATATCAGTGAATCAGTAAAATTGGCGATCAGGGTGGCACAATCCCTGGCTAAGGAATACCATAACCCGGAATTTACTGCGGCACACCTGTTAAAAGGATTGATGCATAAGGATGTGGGATTGAGAAGCTTTTTAACTTCCATTGGAAAGGACGAGGAGTACATCAGCGAATGGGCGGAAGTCAGAATTGAAGAGCTGGACAAAACGGCTGCCGCTGCAGATGAGGTAAAGGGAAGCCCCGAGATTGCTAAAGTTTTCGAAGAGGCGGATCACATCAGGATCAAGCTTGGGCTGGACCTGATTACCCCGGTATGTATTCTTACTGCATTGTGTAAGCCAACTGTCGGGTTTAAGCCGGACCAGTTGAAATCCTTCCCGATCAAGGAAAGAGAGTTGCTGGATTTATATATCAAGGACGAAGAAATCCAGCAGGTGGTATCACCAGCCGGAGCAGCAGGTAAGGAAGCCAAAACATCAGGAGCAGCGTCGGCGCTTCACAAGTATTGTAATGACCGGATAGCGATGGCCAGAGATGGAAAAACGGATCCTATCATTGGAAGAGACAGGGAAGCGCGAATGATCATGGAGATTCTTTGCAGGCGTACAAAACCGAACGTGATCATTACCGGTGATGCAGGGGTCGGTAAAACAGCACTTGTAGATGGCTTTGCACAGGATGTGATTGCAGATAATGTTCCTGACTTACTGAAGGGGGTACAGCTTTTTGAACTGGACCTGGGTTCTTTAATTGCCGGAGCTTCCTATAAGGGAGAGATTGAGGATAGGTTAAAGAACATTTTGAAAGAGATTAAGCAGTTTGATAAAGCGGTTTTGTTTATTGATGAGATCCATACGCTGCTGGATAATAAAGGTCCGATTGGCGGCGGTGTAGGCAATTTGCTGAAACCGGAACTGGCCAGAGGAGAGATTACGGTGATCGGGGCGACAACCATTGATGAGTACCGCAAAATCATAGAGCCGGAACAGGCTTTCAGCAGGAGGTTTGAAGTGCTGCAGGTGAATGAACCCAATGAAGCTTCAGCGATTAAAATGCTGGAGAAACTGAAAGAAAAATACGAAGAACATCACCAGCTGAAAATTCAGCCGGACGCTATTCCGGATTGTGTACGACTGGCAAAGCGTTATATGAAAGACAGGCGTCTTCCGGATTCAGCTTTTGATTTGCTGGACCGTACCATGGCAGCCATGAAAATGATGAATGATACATCCGATAAAGTTTTAGAGGAATTATCGACCAGGCTTACTGAATTGGAAAATGCAGAGGGGGAAGAGGAAATCCGGCTGGCCGATTACAGGTGGCTGTACAGTCAGATGCAGGATAAGGTGAGCCCGGTGCTTCTTGGTCAGCTTACCGACGAGACACAGGTAGAAGCCTTTGAAACAATTGAAGAGTACCATGACTATCTGTCCAGAAACATGACTGCGTTAAAATTGCTTGCCGGACAAAAAACAGATGAGGTACATAAACAGGATATTGCTGCTGTCGTTTCTTATAAAACCGGAATTCCTTTAGGGAAAATTCAGGCTCAGGAAAAGGAAAAGCTGCTGAATATGGAGCAATTTCTGAAGAGAAGGGTAGTGGGGCAGGATCAGGCGCTCAGAGCAGTGTCTGATGCAATTCTGGAATCACGGAGTGGTTTAAACAAAAAAGGACAGCCGATTGGATCGTTCTTTTTGTTAGGCCCGACAGGGACCGGTAAAACGGAACTGGCGAAATCCATTGCAGAGTTTCTTTTTAATGATGAAAAGGCAATGATCCGGTTTGACATGTCTGAATTCAAGGAGGAGCATTCTGCTGCATTACTTTATGGAGCGCCTCCAGGGTATGTAGGGTATGAAGAAGGTGGTTTGCTGGTGAATAAAATCAGGCAGCAACCTTATTCGGTTTTGTTGTTTGATGAGATCGAGAAGGCACATCCTTCGGTATTTGATACTTTTCTTCAGATCCTCGATGAAGGCCATATGCACGACAGACTGGGAAAAGAAGGTGATTTTTCCAATTCCCTGATTTTATTTACCTCCAATATCGGGAGCGAGTGGATTGCCGAGCAGGTGGCTAAGGGAGAAATCCCTACCTCACAACAGCTGATGGAAATTATGGCCCGCCATTTCAGGCCGGAATTTTTAGCCCGTTTATCTGAGATTGTTCCTTTTGCGCCGATTTCTGAGCACAATGTGGTCCGGATATTTGAAATTCAGCTAAAGAGCTTAATTGAAGCATTGGACAAGCAGGGGATTGCTTTTGAGATAGAGAAGGAAGCTGTAAAAATGCTGGCTTTAAGTGGTTTTACCCCTAAATATGGGGCGAGACAGCTGTCTGGAGTAATCAGAAATGAGCTGAGAAGGCCGATTTCCAAATATATCATATCAGGAGAATTGAAGAAAGGAAACGTGATTGTCATAAAAAAACACGAGAATGAGGAGCGCCTGGTATGGGAGATTATCGAACAAAGTGCAGTAACTGAGCTGGAAAACAAAATATAAGTAATTAATGTTTTCTTAATTAAATTCAATATTTTTAATAATTAAAGATCTTAAACCCTTAAATATCAATACTATGTTTAACTATGAAATTGGCGGTAACGAAAGAAAAATCGATACCTCCGAAGCGTTTGCAGACATTGCCTATAACAAAACTTTATTCATACAGAAGCTGACCGACAATGAACCTATCAAACCTGAAAAAGTAGAGGGTTTAAAAACTGTTCAGGAGGTTTTTAACCATTACAAGCCGAAGGTGAATGTGGCATTTGAAAGAGAAGACGGTTCTACGGTACCTGAAACACTTCATTTC
Source organism: Pedobacter steynii (assembly GCF_001721645.1). NCBI lineage: Bacteria > Pseudomonadati > Bacteroidota > Sphingobacteriia > Sphingobacteriales > Sphingobacteriaceae > Pedobacter > Pedobacter steynii. Next base: position 3,815,927 of record NZ_CP017141.1, read on the forward strand.
ACAAATCTTGGCGATTTTGCCGTAAAAAATATCATTGTTCAAAGTAACCATTTGAGCAATGTGAATATTGAAAGGGAAATGTCCCTGAATGTGATCAAGCAACTGAAGTCTAACAAGACTTTAAAAGCGACGCTTGATGACGAAGAAACTAAAAGTGCTTTTATAAGTGCTTTGAAAAATTTTGTAGCTGAATTAGAAGAGAATAAATAATTCAGTGATCCCAGAGAACGATTTAAAAATATTAGCATGGCAACTCCAGAAGAACAAAAAATAGCACAGGATTCATCACAGGAAACGGCGTTTAAGCCGGCAGAAAAGCAAAGTAAAGCTAAGCTTTCCCTTCAGGAGAGTTTAGATAAACTGGCCAGGGTAGGTGGGTTTGATTTGTTGGAAGCAACAGTAGATGGTTTACAGAATTTAAATCCGGAAAGAAAGGCAAGGAAACAGATCTTTTTGACTGGTGATGAAAAGAAAAAGGAAAGAGATGAACTGAAAAAGAAAATCCAGCTTTGGATTGATGTATTGGAAGATTCGGATTCTGTGGCTTCGATGGTAGATAAGAGTACAGAAAAATTAAAAAACGCAGAAGAAAACCTGAATAAGAACATTGCTTCGGCGTTGGAAAGCACTAAAGAACTGGAGCAGGCTTACCGTTCTGTAAACCTGTTTTACCAAAATACAGAGGCAGACAAGGTGAAAAATGTGATCATGATGAACGCTTCTATGGACCAGATCAAAGATCTGGATAACCCAAGGTTTATCGATTATGTGAGTGATGAGCTGAAACAAAAATACGATAGGCTGGATCTTCGCGAAAACTACTCTTTAATGGTAATTCCAGGTTATATGGGCTCTAATAAGGTTGTAGAAAAATGGAGTAAGATTGCCTACGACAACAAAGCGATGCTGGTTACTGATTTCGCGGATCTTGATCAGCCTGATGACGTGATTGATTTGTTTACCTCTGCCAACTTAACCGGTGGCGATGCTTTCAAATCAAATACCATCATGACTTGTAACTGGTTAGTAGGCCGGGGTAAAGTAGCAGAAGTGGGTGAAGAGGATGACCTGACTGTGCCCGGATCAGCAGCTTTGGCCGGTAAAATGTATTATACATTGATGTCGCAGGTGACTGCAGGTAAAAAGCATGGTGCGATCAACGATGTGGATGGTGTGAAATTCGACCTGAAGAAAAGCGAAATCTCCCACCTGGAGCGTATTGGTTTAGTGCCCATGGTGAACGAATATGGTAAAGTAATGGCCTTCTCTGCTAAAACGCTGTTTAATGGAGATAACATCGGATTACAGACTTATTCTGTTGTTCGTGTGTTTGACTATGTAACCAAAGTATTGTTCGACTTCTTAAACAGAAGGGCTTTCGAAAACTGGACTTCTAAAACAGAACAGGACCTTCGCGGACAGATTGTGAAATTCCTGGATAGCATTCAGGGACCTGAACGTCTGATTGAACGATTCAAAATCATGCGTTTTGAACGTGATGAAGTACAGAAAGATAAAATCCATCTGGATATTCACATTACTCCTTATTTCCCTGCAAAAAGTTTCGTGGTGAAACTTGATGGTCAGAAAGGAGAGGATGAAGAAACCACCTGGAGTTCAGAATATGCGCAGCAATAGCCAATAATATTTTTCTTATTTAAAGAATATCCGGACAGATTGAATAAATCTGCTCCGGATTTCTTTTTATACCCGGATTGCATTTCCTGACTTAACAATTTCTTTATAATTTAGCACCTCAATGTTTACTTAGGTTGGGGAATAAATGAAACAAGTATTGATCATCAATGGTGATCCTGAAAAGACTGCTGCTACAAGCCACCTGATCCAGGCTTACCATAAAGGAGCTCTGGAAGCCGGTGCACATGTAAAGGAAATTGCAATTATTGATCTGATCTTTAATTCAAATAAGCAATTCAATAACCGTGTTCCTGAACTGGAGCCGGATCTGAAACGTGCATTGGACCTGATCATGTGGGCAAATCATGTGGTCTTGTTCTGTCCGGTCTATTTGTCTTCTATTCCCACAAGGATAAAAGGCTTTTTCGACCGTCTTTTTATGCCTGACCAGGTTTTTACTTCCAAATTCCAGAACATCAGCAATAATTTCAGCGGGAAATCTGCGCGTATCATCTCCATATTAGATGAAGAGACTTTTGAATATTGGAAACAAGACAAAAAAGTAACCTATTTATCTATAAAAAGAAATGTCTTTGAAAACTGTCGTTTTCATCCGGTACATACGAGTACAATCGGTCAGTTGTATTCGCTTGATAATGATTACAGTAAGAAATGGCTTAGGAAACTGGAGAGCTTTGGATCGAAATTAATGTAGGCCCCCTGTTTAGGGTATTGGCAATATTTTTGTTAATATTGCGGTCAGTAGTAAAAATTTTCACCCAAAAATAAAGTTATGGCTTTCAAAGCAAGATTGAATTTTTCGGGCAAGGAGTATGACGTATTTCATAGTTCTTGTTTCCGGGCGTATAATGGTAATATTCACCTAGTGAAGCCTGGTTATACGGAGCATCTCAATGGCTGTCTGAAAGCATAGCTCAATTTAAACATTATCACACCATTTAAAATAATACTATCATGGCTTTTAAAACCAGATTGACTCTAGGATCCAAAGAATTCGATGTGCTGCAATGCAGTTTTTCCTTAAACAGAGATGTGGACGCAAAAGGACGTCCGTCATCAGGTGTTTATGGTGGAACAATTCACATTGAAGTAGAATCAACAGAAGATACTTCAGTTGTGGAATCAATGGTAAACAATCAATACAAAGCATTATCAGGTAACATCATCTTTAAAAGAGGTGAAGAAGATGCAAAAATGAAAGAACTTTCCTTTGAAGATGGTTATATCATCCAATACACGGAAGGTATTGCTGTTCATGATAAAACTCCTATGACTTTAAGTTTTGTGATTTCTGCGAGAAAATTAAAGCTTGGCAATGCCGAGCATACCAACGATTGGCCAAAGGCTTAATTGTTAAATCAATTCATGTCATCCTGCTTAACCGGATGACATGAATTAGTATTTGAAGAATCAACATGTCGGATTTTCGTTTAGAAGTATTTTATACCGTAGCCAAGCGGCTCAGTTTTACCAAAGCAGCTACTGCTTTGTTTATTACCCAACCAGCTGTAACCAAGCACATCCACGAGTTAGAACAGCAGTATAATAATAAATTATTTGAGCGTAAAGGCAATACGATTCAACTCACTCCTGCCGGAGATCTGCTGCTTAGCCATACCGAAACACTCTTTGCCATTTATCGCAATATTGATTTTGATATGAACACTCTTGTTCATAAAAAAGAAGGTGCCTTAAGTCTGGGGGCCAGTACCACTATTGCCCATTATATTATTGCGCCATTATTGGCGGGATTTAAGAAGAAGTTTGAAGACATCAGGCTCAATCTGGTTAATGGAAATACCGAACAGATTGAAAAGGCCTTGCTGGATAAAGAAATTGATTTAGGTATTGTAGAAGGGAAATCCAAAAATCAGGAAATCAGCTATACGGAATTTATCAGGGATGAAATTGTATTGGTCTGCAGTAAAGACCATCCTCTGGCTAGAAAAGGTGTTTTAACCGCAGAAGCATTGAAATTACATTCCTTTGTGATGCGGGAGCAAGGTTCCGGAACCCGGGAGGTGATCGACCATGCCTTAAAAGAGCTGGGCCTGAAAATGGCTGATCTGAAGATGGAGATTCAGCTGGGGAGTACTGAAAGTATTAAATCTTACCTGATGAATTCTTCCTGTCTGGCATTTATTTCTATTCACGGGCTTGCCAAAGAACTGCAAAACGGAAGTCTTCATATCATCGATATAGCAGGATTGAGTATCGAACGTTATTTCTATTTCATTCATCTTCAGGGAAAGCTGGATGGTTTATCAGAAATATTCTTACGTCATGCCCAGTTGGCCTATAACCTGAGGTAATGGGCGATAAACATTAGCAATTTGACCGCTAAGGCCACGATCCGGACTTTTGTTCCCAATCAATTAAGAGATTATGGAACGAAGTCTGAATACCCGGAAAGTTGTTTTTTTAGCCGCAGCATTGTGTTGTCTGATGCCCTTTATGTCGCCGCCATTGGCTTTGCTGATGGGATTGATATTGGCGCAGGTAATGAAACACCCTTATCTTCATTTAAACCAAAAAGTAACCAATTTATTATTGAAAATCTCGGTAGTAGGCCTGGGGTTTGGGATGAATGTATTTTCTGCGGCGAAGGCTGGAAAAGAAGGTTTTTTGTTTACCGTTATTTCCATTTCAGGGGTATTGGTACTCGGTTTTATTCTTGGCAAGGTCTTTAAAATAGAGCGTAAGACTTCTTATCTGGTTTCTGCGGGAACAGCCATCTGCGGGGGGAGTGCAATCGCGGCATTATCGCCTGTAATGAAAGCGGGAGAGAAAGAGATCTCTGTTTCCCTGGGGATTGTATTTATCCTCAATTCTCTGGCTTTGTTTCTGTTTCCTGCCATTGGGCATTTATTGGGCCTGTCGCAAACTCAGTTCGGAATGTGGTGTGCCGTTGCCATTCACGACACCAGTTCTGTGGTAGGGGCAGCCAGTAAATATGGAGAAGAAGCATTGCAAGTCGCAACAACAGTTAAGCTGGCCCGCGCACTTTGGATTGTTCCGGTAGCTTTTGGAACGGCTTTTCTTTTTAAAAGTGAGCGTTGTAAAATTCAATTGCCTTATTTCATAGGGCTGTTTATTCTGGCCATGCTGGCCAATACTTTTCTTCCTTCAGTGCGGGTTATTGCACCATATATGCTGATGATTGCTAAATCAGGACTGACATTGACCTTGTTCCTTATCGGGACCGGATTGTCTTTTAAGGTGGTCCGTGTGGTCGGCGTCAAGCCATTTTTGCAGGGACTGATCTTGTGGATCGCTATTTCTTCTTTTTCTCTATGGGCAATTATGAGCTTGATTTAACAAAAGAAAGTGTTTTTATTTAGGATAAAAGCAATAAATAAGGGAAATTTAAAAATCTTAAGTTCATTCTTTATTCAGATAGTTATGCAGAAAAATATGGTCACTTTTCGCTTTTTAAGCGAACCTGGAGATGTAAATTTTGGTGGTAAAGTTCATGGTGGGGCAGTGATGAAATGGATTGACCAGACCGCTTATACCTGTGCGGTGAAATACAGCAGTCAATATTGTGTAACCGTTTATGTTGGAGGTATACGTTTTGTAAACCCCATCCATATCGGCGACATTGTAGAGGTCCAGGCCAGGATTCTGTATACGGGAAGAACAAGTATGCATATCGGGGTCGATATCATGACCATTAACCCCAAGACAAAGGTGGAAACAAAGGCAACCCATTGTGTGATTGTTTTTGCAGCGGTAGACGATGCCGGGAAAACAGTGCCTGTTCCGGAATGGGTTCCTGAAACAGAAGAAGAAAAAGCACTTCAGAAATATGCCATCCGCCTGGCAGACATGAGGAAGGAAATCAACCAGGAAATGCAATATTATTTTAACGAGTAGCAATTTATAATAAACATATATAAACATGAATCAAAACGATTATATCCATATTTACGACAGAGATTTACAAAGATTAATTACCGAAATGGAGGCTTATGTCCAAGCGGAAGAAATCTGGCTGGTTGCCCCAATGATTAGCAACTCTGCAGGACACCTTGCCCAACATCTGATTGGGAATTTAAAAACCTTTGTGACCGAGCCGCTTGCCGGTTTTCCATATGTGCGCGACAGAGACGCGGAGTTTAATTCCAGGAGGTTCAGTTACGAAGAACTCCTGAAAGAACTATATGCCCTGAAAGCAGAAGTTATCGAGAGCATTAAGCAGATCGATGACTTACAAGCTCCTTATCCTAAATTGATCAAAGACGTATATGAAGGCCAGACGATTGACTTTATGTTGTGTCATCTACTGGCTCATCTGGCCTATCATACCGGTCAGATCAACTATCATAGAAGATTGCTGAGCACTGCGGCTACTCCAGTTCAAAAATAGCCTGGATCTCCACGGCAGAATTCATTGGCAGGGAGGAGGCACCAAGGGTAGCCCTGGTATGCATTCCACTCTCGCCAAGAATCTCTACCAATAAGTTGGAGGCTTCATTCATCAGTACGGCATGTTTGGTATATCCTGCGGCAGTATAAAAGAATCCCGTGAGCTGTACGGCTTGTTTGACCTTGTCCAGGTCTCCGCCAGCAGCCTGCTTTAATACTGCAAGGATATTTAACAAGGTCTGACGGGTGGCCTGCTTTGCCTGTTCTTCTGTTACCTCCCTGTCTATCATTCCCGGATGTTCGACTTTTCCTGCCTTTAAGGCAATCTGATTGATGAATACCTGTTTACCGGAAATCCGGAAAGGTTTGTAATTTCCTACAGGGGCAGGTGCATCAGGTAGTTGTATATTCAGGGCTTTTAATTTTGCTTCAATACGACCAGGTTTCGGGCTTCCGGATGCCGGGGAGGCAGATAAAGGAGGGATGTCCTTCTTTGTAAGCTGATATCCTTTTGCTGCTTTAGCCAAGGCATGACCCTGCAGCGAAGCGATGTGTAGTTCTCCTTTTGAGGGCCTGTTGCCATCAACTGCAGCAGCAAGAGAGGATGCCCCGAATACAGTATTTCCCTGAGGAATGGACTTGTCGATTTCTGATGTACCCATGATGCCGGGAGAGATAATCGTCATCCCATGTACGGCAAGGGTATTCCAGAAGGACAATATTGCCCCTTCTCTCCCTGCTCCGCTTCCTGCCGACATAAACACGGTTGCAGGTTTTCCTTCCAGTTTATGTGCAGTCCAAAGGCCAACGGACTGATCCAGAAAGTAACGCATATCGGCAGACATGTTTCCGAAATGAACTGCTGAGCCGAAAGCAATGCCATCATATTCAGGTAATTCATCAATTGTTGCATAAGGAATGTTGGCAAAATCCTGTTTCACCTCATTTTCCAGGGGTTTGATTCTAGGAACCTGTTTTAATACGGCCTTAGCTCCAGGTAGCTTTTCTATTCCGGCGGCCATCTCTTTTGCCATTTTATAGGTTCCACCATGCTCCGTATTGAAAAGGACCAGAACCTTTATTTCTGAATCTGTGCTTGTCATTTTGTTTTGCGCTTTTAGTAATGAACAGCTAAACAGGGAAAGCAGTACAAAAATGCCTGTTTTGATGCGCATTGAATTTATAGAATTCATGTGATTATTGATTTATAGGCACAAAGGTCTGGAATACCTGATGTCTTTAAATGTCTATATTTGCCAATAACATGTTAATATACGACAAATGGAGCGAGCAAGGTTTTGCCATTTAACGGTTGATGCAGTACAGAAGGAGGCCTACGTATGGCATGAGGCCGATTGGAGGTTTTCTGATGAATGGCATGCACACCATATGGGGCAGTTGATTTTTGTAGAAAAAGGAGTGCAATACCTGCATACTGCAGAAAGGACTTATTTATTGCCTACCCATCATTGTGCCTGGATTCCTTCTGGATTGGTGCATAAGACATCCAGTCCGGTAAAACAGGTTTATCTGCGTTGCATATTTTTAAATAAAACTGCCGAAAATCCCTTTTTTAAGGAATTGAATATCTTCCATACTTCAAAGGTATTGAGAGAAATGATTCTGTTTACGGAACAATGGTCCCGTCTGGAAGAAGAGGATGCACTGGAACTGGATTTCCTTAAAGCGCTTGTTGGGATTTTACCGCTGACCTTTAATGCCGCCTTACCTCTGGTTCTTCCTGTTCCTCAGAATCCCAGAATTGCCAGTATGATTGATTACCTGACCGCTTGTGTGGAAACCGGAGGGGATATGGCGAGTGAGCTTAAGATACCTGAAGTTGCGGAGCGGTTTAACCTTTCCGCCCGGACAATGGAAAGACTTTTTAAACAGGATATCGGGATTACCGTTGCCGGATATATCAAACTATATAAAATGATCAAAGCCGTAGAGTTACTTTCTGTTTCAGGGGAGAATGTAAAGAGCGTTGCCATCAAGGTAGGTTATGATAGTGTATCCACCTTTAGCAATACTTTTTATAAAGTTCTTGGACTCCGTCCTCAGGAAATGCTGGTTTCCTGAGGGGATAGGAGATGGTTATATTTTCTGCAGGTAGGAATTAAAAAAGGGTCAACAGGAGATTTCCTGCTAACCCTTTCACCTGCGGGGGAAAGTGAGTTGTTGAATTATTGAACCGTAGAAGGTTGTTTATTTACTTTCGAAGGATCGTAATTTAGTCCCGGCGATAACCAATATAAAAGGACCATTCTGGAGTAACGGTAATTAAAAGGAGAGAATATAAATACCCCAATCAATAGAATCCCTACATAATACCACAGGTTTTCATAAGTTAATGGCAGGCCTAATACATAGGCTGCAACGGCCATGGAGATCATCTCGGCAACGTTCATGGCGTAGCTCACGAACATTGCTACATAAAAGTATCCCGGTTCGCGTTCAAATTTCAAGTCGCAATGTGGACAACGTTCGTTCATCTTCTGCACCTTGAAGCCATAGGTTGCGCCGGTGAAAACTTTACCTTCGCGGCATCTTGGGCATTTTGAATGGGTAATGCCATACCATTGAGAAACGTGTGGTGTATGATTTAATTGATCGGTGCTGTTCATATCTAGGTGTTTTAATTGTCTTGTTTTCTGAATTTATCCGGTGTGGTACCCACCTGTTTTTTAAAGAATTTTATGAAGTAGGAGTGGTCGCTAAAAGCGAGTTTCTCCGAGATTTCAGCGATAGAAAGTTCCATGTTTACCAATAGCCGTTTAGCTTCTAAAATTACCCTGTCGCGGATAAGCTGCCCTGCTGGAACACCTAAAAGGTCATTACACAAGGCATTTAAATGATTTGGAGTAATATATAACAACTCGGCGTACTGTTTAGGAAACCTCAGTTCAACGAAATTAGTTTCGATCAGTTTCTTAAAACTCTTTAGCAGGGTCTGGTTATAGGAATTGGTTTGGGTCTGTTGTTTTAAACTCAAGCCTCTGGAAACCTGAATAAAGATGTTTAACATCAATATCCTAACCAGGTCTGCATCAAATGCACGTGCTTCTTTTCCTTCATTTAGTATTTCTTCAAAGAGGGCTGCAACCTTTTCTCTCGCATCAGCTGGCAAGACCAGTACTGCATCTCCGGAGTGCTCATCAAAGAAACTGAAATTCTCCAGATACAAGGGATTGTACAAAAAGGATTTAAAATAATCCTCAGAAAAATTGATGATATAACCCTCAACCTCTGTATTAAATGACCAGCTATGAACCTGACCAGGAGTCATGAAATAGATCAAACCAGGCATTACCGGGTAATTTTGAAAATCTATGGTCTGACTGCCACTTCCGCTGGTAAAATAAACCAAATGGTAAAAGGAGTGACGGTGAGCAGAATGTAAGTGCAGGTACTGCCTGGAATAATGCCCAAACCTGCTGACAAGGATACCGGCATTTTTGTATTCCTCAAAAGTACTGATGTCGTAAACAGGGATATCATTTTTCATATACAAAGATACCCCTTAGTCCTGATTCTTAAGGGGTATTAATTCTTTATAAAATGGTACTTTTTACTGATTGTGATTTTTGTACTCTTATCGAAATGGCTATATCAGGCTTTTATTCCGTCTTCCTGTGGTGTTTTTAATTCTGTGGCCGTTTTTTTAAAGACCCAATATTTTTGTAAAATGTAGTTAAAACCGAGGGAGACGATGATATCTACCATGATCCTGCTGATTTTATAGTCCAGGCGTAGCCAGTTGGTAAAAAGATAGGTGCCTGAAGACTTGAGCGCAATGCTTCCTGCAACTACAAAGATGAATTTTGCCAGCTGGAAGCCTACAGGTGATTTATTGGCCTGATTGGCATTAAATGTCCAGTAACGGTTGATCGAGAAGTTAACAATCGCACCAATTACGCCGCCAATGGCGATAGATATGGTATAATGAATGTGAAGCAGTTCTGTACAGGCGATCATGATCAGGTAATCCAGAATTCCGCCTAAGAAAGCTGAAACCTGCGCCTTTGCAAATACATATACAGATTTCTTTCTACTCATTAAATGGCTTTTTTCTTTGCTTCCCGTTCTGCTTTATCTCTGATATCACCAAGTTTTAACAGCTTCCTGGTATCAATGAAATTAATAATAAATAAGGTAATACAGATTCCTGCAGCAAAATATTCTATTAAATGTCCAAAAATGACTTCCATAATTATAATCAACGCAAGGATGATCCTGATCTCTGTAGGACCAACCAGACCTGCATCGATACTATAGATATCCGTAATTTTATAGCGCAGTTGCGAAATGATCATTGCCCATCCATAAAGAACCACGAAAACGAAAGCAATAAGTTCATATTCATTTCTGGCATAAACCAGATAACCCAGGCCAATGAGTACGGTACTGGCCCAATCCATAATGATGTCTAAGGAAAAGCCATACCATTTACGGGGGATATTCCTGTAATAAGCAATCCTTCCGTCCAGCGAATCACCGAACCAGTTAATTGCCAGTCCTAATACCCCAAGCAATAAGTATTCCCTGCTTAGATAGGTGGCAAGGATAAATCCGGTAAGGACAAGCGCTGAACCAGCTGTACCGATGAAGGTCAGCATATCAGAAGTAATAAAGGATGGAACCCGTTTAACGAGATAGGAAATGGTGCTTTGCTCTACACCACTTAAAATATTAGTTCGCTTTCTATCCTGGAATATTCTTTTTAAAATACTGTTGTCGCCGGTAACCGGACGCGCTTCTTCTCTCAATTTGTTTTCTTCCATTCAGGCTGTATAATTATATTCCTTTAGAATATCCCGCAAAAATATGTAAATGAATCCTGACTTTAAGGAAAAAAAAGTTAAATGTTAGGTAGATCTAGCAATTGGATGACTGAAAATCTTCGATTTAATTTTTTTTTACAAAAAGTCTATTGAATTAGTAGTCTTTATTGTATCTTTGCTGACAGTAAAGTTCTTACATTTATTTACTTATCCAGAAAGACTGAGGGAAAGGCCCTGTGATGTCTTAGCAACCTGTTGAATAATAAGGTGCTAATTCCTGTCCGCCAAAGGCGGAAGAGATAAGTTGTTTGAAACCCATGCTTGTGGTTTCTCTTTGACTCATCCATTGCCTTATTTCTCGAAACTGATTAAGTAGATTTTTATTAATCTATTAAACCCATTAAAATGAGAATTTATTTAGACAACGCTGCAACAACACCATTAAACAGAGAAGTATTTTTGGCTATGGAGCCTTACTTATTTGAAAACTTCGGTAATCCTTCCTCTTCTCATTTCCATGGGAGGGAAGCAAGAGTAGCCATTGAACAGTCCAGGGGAATTATCGCGGATTTATTAAACGCCAGTCCGAGGAATATTGTTTTTACTTCCGGAGGTTCTGAAGCCGATAATACGGCGATCCTTTCCGGTATTCGTGCTAATGGTATCCGCCTGGCCATTACCACTCCATTTGAGCACCATGCGGTGCTTCATACTTTAAGGGCATTGGAAAAAAATGGAGAGATCCGGATCGTCTATTTGAAACATGATCAAAGGGGAAAGCTTTCCTTGTCCCATCTGGAGCAGCTCCTTGCAGCCAATGAGCGGGCGTTTGTGTCGGTAATGCACGGGAATAATGAGATTGGAAACCTGAATGATATTGAAACTATCGCAGCGGTCTGTAGCAAGTACCGGGCTGTTTTTCATTCAGATACCGTTCAATCTATGGGACAGTACCGGTACGATACCCAATCGTTAAATGTTGATTTTCTGGTAGGATCAGCGCATAAATTTCATGGGCCAAAGGGAATTGGCTTTCTATACAGGAACACATCCCTTGAATTACAGCCCTTAATCAATGGTGGTGCTCAGGAATACAAGCAAAGAGCCGGAACGGAAAATGTAACCGGAATCGTTGGTCTGGCCAAAGCACTTGAAATTGCCTATAGAAATCAGGCAGGCAACCAGAAACATTTAGCCAGGCTGAAAGAGAGAATGATTTTCAGGCTGACTGAAAAGATTCCTGGCATTTCTTTTAACGGGAATTCAGCGCAGAATGAAGGGACTCTGAATAGTGTATTGAGTGTCTCCCTCCCTGATTTGAAAAGCGGGATTAGTCCTCTTCATTATCTGGACCAGCATCAGATTTCGGCTTCAGGAGGTAGCGCTTGTAATAGTCATTCTGGTGCAGGATCGCATGTGCTGGCTGCTTTAGGCTATGATTTCAGCAGACCGACACTTCGTTTTTCTTTTAGTCGTTATAATACCGAAGAAGAAATTGACTTTGCAGTTGAAAAACTGGCTGGCCTGTACATCAAAGAAGCGGTGCTGGAAATTACTGAAGCCTATTAAAAAAAACAGTCCCCCAAAAAGTTAAGCTATTTCTGGGGGACATTTTATAACCTGGATTTTTTCAATTCAATCACGGTAATCTCCGGCCAGATGCCAACTCTGCCTGAAAAACCGAGGAAACCGAAGCCCCTGTTGATATTCAGGTACCGGCCATTTTCGCTGGTTATACCTGCCCAGTGTGCATATCTGTACTTAACGGGACTCCATTTGATGCCAAAAGCTTCCATTCCAAACTGCATTCCATGGGTATGGCCTGATAAGGTGAGGTGGATCTTCGAAGGCCATTTTTTGACTTCTGAATCCCAGTGAGTAGGATCGTGGGAGAGTAATACTTTAAAACTTTTCGGGTCAACATCAGTCAGGGCCTTATGCAGATCTCCACGTTCGCCAAATCCAATTCCCCAATTTTCAACACCGGCAAGGATGATCTTTTGGCCGTCTTTTTCCAGTGCAACGTGTTCGTCCAGTAAAAGACGATAACCCATTTCGCCATGATGCCTTTTTAAATCCTGTAAATTGGCTTGTTTAATGGTTTCGTTTTCCCATTTTACATAATCTCCATAATCGTGGTTCCCAAGAATGGAAAACTGGCCGTAGGGTGCTTTTACCTGCGAGAAATGTCCCATCCATGGCACAATCTCTTCTGCTTTATTGTTAACAAGGTCGCCAGTAAATACAAAAACATCTGAATTCTGCGCTTTAATCAGGTCTATTCCTCTTTGTACCGCTTTAGCATTCTTGAAGCTACCTGCATGTACGTCAGAGATCTGGGTGATCGTAAAACCATCAAAATTTTCAGGGAGATCATCGAAGTATAAAGTATGTTTAATCACACGATAAGCATATTTTCCCCTGATGATACCATATAAAAAGATGAGTACCGTAATTCCAAAGAGTACCAGTCCAAACTCCACCCAGTAGACATTTCTTGCAGCTCCTGTAATCAACCGGTAACCATCACCCAGAAATAAGACGATGAAAAAAACCAGCTCACTTGCCAGTAATACAAGGAAAGTATGGGTGGTGATTTTAAAGAAAATATCCATTCCATTGTCCCGCATCCTTTGAATAGAATAGGCGAGGGAAACTGTAATGAAAATAATGAAACCCCAGAAAACAGGGCTAAGCCAGGTACTGATCGTTAAAGTCTGGATTCCGGAGAGCACATACCAGTTTAATAAAAAGACAAATGTTGCGATAACAACAAAAGGTAAAAGATTGATTTTTCTCTTCATAGAAATTTTAAACTAAATAAAAGTACTGTATCAGTCTTGATTTTAGGTGTATGAAAACCAATTTGACATTGTTAAGATGATTGCCGAAATGAATTTGTGCAGCTGATGATCCGTAAGTGTATGTCTGATCTGTAATAACCCGGCTTAAGAAGCGCTTAAGGTGATGCCAATCAGGGACTAATAAGTAAAAAAGAAGATTTTTTGTTTGCTTTTTATGTAAAATAAATCACTGTAATACAGCTTATTACATATTTTTTACAAATACAATATACGACTAAACCTATATACTTTATATATTTGCTGTATGAACCAAACAATTTACAACGGAAATCTGATGTTTACCCACTGCATGTGTAGGTAGTGATTTCGGCTGTAGAGAATAAAAATATTTAAAAGCTTCTTCAGTCTCCCAGGCAGAAGGAGCTTTTTTCAAATAAGACCAAACGTACTATGCAAAGTTTTAGAACAGAGTTAGAAAATCCTGTTGTTGAAAAGGATATCATTGATCTTGAAAAAAAGATCAGAGAATTCCGTGAAGGGAAAATTCATGAAGAGAAATTTAGGAGCCTTCGCCTGGCCCGTGGTGTTTACGGACAAAGGCAGCCGGGGGTACAAATGGTACGTATTAAACTACCTTTTGGAAAAGTAACTTTTAAGCAACTCTTGCGCATTGCGGATGTTTCTGATGAGTATGGAAGTGGAAATCTACATTTAACTACCAGACAAGACATTCAGATTCATTATGTGAGCCTGGACAGGACCCCTCAGTTGTGGCAGGAGCTGGAACAGGATGATGTAACCATTCGTGAGGCTTGTGGTAATACCGTAAGGAATGTTACCTCTTCACCGGATTCGGGAATTAATCCGAATGAGTTGTTTGATGTTTCTCCTTATGCCCATGCTTTCTTTACTTATTTTTTGAGAAACCCTATTTGTCAGGAGATGGGTAGAAAGATTAAATTTTCTTTCTCCTCTGATGAAAAGGATACTGCATACAGCTATATTCATGACCTTGGTTTTATCCCAAAAATCAATGAAAAGGGAGAACGTGGTTTTAAAGTAATGCTGGGTGGCGGCCTGGGCGCACAACCTTTCCTGGCGAGTTTTGTACATGATTTTTTGCCGGAAGACCAGATCATTCCTTATGCAGAGTCTGTTTTAAGGGTGTTTGACCGTTATGGAGAGCGAACCAACCGCAATAAAGCACGTTTAAAATATTTAGTCCAGAAACTGGGACTCGAAGAATTGCTCAGGTTAATTGAGGAAGAAAGAGTCGCCAATAAATCCAAGTCCTTTCCGATCGACAGAGATACTGTTCCTTTGCCGGAGCCTCCGGCTTTGCTGGAATATCCTGAGCTTGATATTATCAATACCCTGGAGTATCAACACTGGCGTGCAACCAATGTGGTTGAACAAAAGCAGAAAGGTTTTTATGGTGTATATGTGAAAGTTCCTGTCGGTGATATTAAAACAGATCGGGCACGTAAACTGGTGGAAGGGATTTCCCCTTATGTTGCCGATGAGATCCGTATTACTCAAAATCAGGGATTATTATTAAAATTCGTGAGAGAAGGTGCTCTGCCTTCCCTATATTTAGAACTGAAAGCGTTGGATTTTGCAACCCCTGGATTTGACAGTATTGGAGATGTGACGACCTGCCCGGGTACAGATACCTGTAATCTCGGAATTTCGAACAGCATGTCCCTTTCGGTTGCCCTGGAAGAAGTGATTTATGAGGAATTTCCGGAACTGATTTATGATAAAGAAATCAAGATTAAAATCAGTGGATGTATGAATTCCTGTGGCCAGCATGGTCTGGCACATATCGGATTTCATGGCAGTTCTGTTAAGGCCAATGGGAAAGTTGTCCCGGCAGTACAGGTGATGTTGGGCGGTGGTACAGTAGGTGATGGAATCGGAAGGGTAGCGGAAAGAGTAATTAAAGCACCTTCAAAACGTGCTACAGCTGTACTGAGAACAATTTTAAATGACTTTAGTGCAAATGGAGAGGCCAGCGAAAGCTTTCACCATTATTACGACAGACAAGGGAAGGATTATTTTTACCAGTTGTTAAAGCCACTGGCCGATCTGACCAATCTGAAGGATGAAGAATATGTAGACTGGGGTCATGAGGAAATTTTTAACACGGCAATAGGCGTGGGAGAATGTGCCGGAGTAGTGATTGACCTGGTTGCGACCTTGCTTTTAGAGGCAGGAGAGAAACTGAGCTGGGCCAGGGCATCATTTGCAGCAGGAGCATGGTCTGATGCCATTTATCATACTTATGCTGTATTTGTAAATAGTGCAAAAGCATTGTTATTAGATAAGGGAGTAAACAGCAGTACGCAGATTGGTGTCATTCGTGAGTTTGATGCACATTATGTGGAAACAGGCGAGGTTAAATTAAAAAGTACCTTCAACGAGCTGGTGTTACAGATCAACAAGAACGAGCCTTCGGCGGAATTTGCTACGGCTTATTTGAACGAAGTGGAGAATTTTTATCAACAGATTACTGCAAAACGAGAGGAGAAAATTTAATGATCACTCAAAATATAAATCATAAAGAACCCAGGATTACCCTGGTAGGTGCCGGACCAGGTGATCCTGAATTGATCACCATGAGAGGGGCAAATGCCTTGAAATCTGCAGATGTTGTCTTGTACGATGCTTTAGTGAATGAAGGCATATTGGATTATGCAGGCCCGGATGCCATCAAGGTGTATGTGGGCAAGCGCTCCGGAGAACATTCTTACGCTCAGGATGCGATCAATAAACTGATGGTAGACTATGCGATTAATTATGGGCATGTGGTGCGCTTAAAAGGTGGTGATCCTTTTGTTTTTGGCAGGGGATATGAAGAACTAGATTTCGCAGCTGGTTACAGCATTCCCGTAACCGTTGTTCCAGGTTTATCGAGCTCAATCTCTGTACCCGGGTTACAACAAATTCCGGTCACACACAGAGGCTTAAGCGAAAGCTTCTGGGTGGTAACAGGGACGACGACCTCGGGAAAGATCTCCAACGATCTTTATGAAGCCGCCAGATCTAAAGCAACAGTAGTTGTACTAATGGGTTTAGGCAAGCTGAAAGAGATTGTGAAGCTTTTCCAGAATGAAGGAAAAGGGCAGCTGCCGGTTGCGGCGATTCAAAGTGGCTCCACAGAAAATGAGAAACTTGCCATTGGCATTGTAGATACGATTGTGGAAGTAGTAGAAGAAAAAGGAATTGAAGCACCTGCCTTACTTGTGTTTGGAGAGGTAGTTTCCTTACATCCTTCTTTCCTGCCGATCAGGGAATTTTTCAACGCGCTTAAAGAGGAACAATAGAGCATATGGAAGGCAACCAATTATTTCCTGTCTTCATCAAGTTAAATACCATACATACGTTGCTGATTGGTGCCGGACCTGTGGGACTGGAGAAATTATCGGCGATACTAACAAATAGTCCGGAGGCCCGGGTAACGGTAATTGCATTGGATATTTTGCCCGAATTGCGGGAACTGGCCGAAGGTTATGAAAAAGTGAAACTGATCCAAAGGGAATTCGATACAGCGGATCTGGATGATGCAGATCTGGTGGTCGCTGCGACAAATAATGAAACGCTGAATCAGCAAATCAGAACGGCGGCAGATCAGCGTAACCTCCTGGTGAATTTTGCTGATAAGCCGGATCTTTGTAATTTTTATCTGGGATCCATTGTAAAAAAAGGAGACCTGAAAATTGCGATTTCCACGAATGGAAAGTCGCCAACCATAGCAAAGCGACTGAAAGAAGTGCTGAATGATAATTTACCTGAAGAGCTGAATGATACCTTACAGCAAATGCAGGCACTTAGAAATACATTGAATGGTAATTTTACTTCGAAAGTTAAAAAGCTCAATGAAGTGACCGCCATTCTGGTGAAGGAAAAAAATGAGGATAAGGTAAAGAAGAATTTTAAATGGCTGATCTGGACCTCCATTATTTTTTCCTTTGGAATTGTGATTGCTGCCTTCTGGCATAAGGAACCTGAATTCCAGGCTTATATTGCTCAGCTGAATCCGATGTTTTACTGGTTCCTGATTGGCGGGTTTATTTTTGCCATGATCGATGGTGCCATTGGAATGTCGTATGGTGTAACTTCTACTTCATTCTCTCTGGCGATGGGTGTTCCACCTGCATCAGCGAGTATGGGGGTACATTTATCAGAGATTTTGAGCAACGGAATTGCAGGATGGATGCATTATCGTTTTGGAAATGTGAACTGGAAACTGTTTCGTATTTTATTGATTCCTGGAATTGTAGGTGCAGTGGTCGGTGCTTATCTGCTCTCTTCCCTGGAACATTACAGTCACTACACCAAACCTTTGGTTTCTTTATATACCTTGATTCTGGGTGGAGTAATTCTATCCAAAGCGTTTAAGGTAAACCAGAAACATAAAAATCCAAAAGGGAAAATAAAGAAAATTTCTCTGCTGGGACTGTTTGGTGGTTTTATTGATGCTGTTGGCGGCGGTGGATGGGGATCTATTGTTTTATCGAGCTTAATTGCGGGAGGGCGAAACCCAAGGTTTTCTTTGGGAACGGTAAAGATTACGCGCTTCTTTATTGCCTTAATGAGCTCGCTGACTTTTATCACCATGTTAAACGGAGCGCATTGGGAAGCGGTAGCCGGGTTAGTTATTGGCAGTGCGCTGGCATCGCCAATCGCGGCAAGGGTTTCCAATAAAATCTCTGTGAAGACCATTATGGTATCAGTCGGAGTGCTGGTGGTGTTGGTCAGCCTTCGCAGCATTGTCAATTTTATCCTTAAACTAGTATAGTCATGAAAGTAGATTTAGCAGAAATAGCGGCCCAAATAAAAGATAAAGATCCTGTGGAGGCGCTGAGGTATTTTGCCATCACTTACCCTGGAAAAATTGTATTCTCTACCAGTTTTGGATGGGAGGATCAGGTGATTACACATATGATCTTTGCCAATGATATTCCGATTGAAGTGTTTACCCTGGAAACAGGAAGGCTCTTCCCGGAAACCTATTACGTATGGAACCGGACGCTGGAAAATTATAAAAAGCCGATTCTGGCCTATCATCCACAGGCAGAAGCCCTGCAGGAAATGGTCAATGCGAAAGGACCGAGCAGCTTTTATGAAAGCGTGGAAAACAGAAAAGAATGTTGTCATATCCGTAAACTGGAGCCCCTGAAACGGGCCCTGGCTGGTAAAGACTGCTGGATTACAGGAATACGTTCAGAGCAGTCCTTAAACAGACATGATATGGCTAATATCGAATGGGATGCACAAAATGAGTTGTTAAAGTTCCATCCCATTTTCTTCTGGTCGCTGGAAGAAATAAAAGCGTACATCAAGAAACACAATATTGTATACAACACCCTGCACGATAAAGGATTTCCGAGCATAGGATGTGCCCCTTGTACGAGAGCAGTACGGGAAGGTGAAGATTTCAGAGCCGGACGCTGGTGGTGGGAAGATCAATCAAAGAAAGAATGTGGTTTACATGCCACTTCGTAATTAAAAGAAAATGAGTAAGTACAATTTAGACTATTTAGACGAACTGGAGGCCGAGGCGATTCACATCTTACGTGAAGTAGCAGGGCAATTTGAGAAACCAGCATTGTTATTCTCCGGAGGTAAGGATTCCATTACCCTGGTCAGGCTTGCTGAAAAAGCATTCAGACCGGGAAAGTTCCCTTTTCCCTTAGTACATATTGATACGGGGCATAACTTTGAAGAAACCATCGCCTACCGTGATCATATGGTGGAGCGCCTGGGGGAAAAACTGATCATCGGTCATGTTCAGGAATCTATTGATCAGGGCAAAGTAGTGGAACAAACCGGAAAAAATGCCAGCAGAAATGCCTTGCAAACCGTAACCCTTTTGGATACCATTGCCAAACATGGTTTTGATGCCTGTATTGGTGGTGCCCGCAGAGACGAAGAAAAAGCAAGGGCTAAAGAACGAATCTTTTCAGTAAGGGATGAATTCGGACAATGGGATCCGAAACGTCAGCGTCCGGAGCTTTGGAACATCTATAACGGAAAAATCCATAAAGGAGAAAACGTCAGGGTATTCCCAATCAGCAACTGGACAGAGCTTGATGTATGGAACTATGTGAAAAGAGAAAATATAGATCTTCCTTCTATCTATTTTGCCCACTATAGGGATTGTATTACCAGAAACGGACAATTGATGGCGGCTTCTCCATTCCTGAATATGGATGAAGAAGACATCGTCGAAAACAAGAAAGTTCGTTTCCGTACGGTAGGAGATATGAGCTGTACTGCAGCTGTGGAATCTGAAGCAGATGAAATAGGAGATATCATTGCCGAGATCAGTGCATCAAAAATTAGTGAACGTGGAGCCCGCATGGACGATAAAGTATCTGAAGCTGCTATGGAAGACCGCAAAAAAGGAGGGTATTTTTAATGAATTTATTGAAATTTTTTACAGCAGGAAGTGTAGATGACGGAAAGAGTACACTTATCGGGCGACTGCTTTACGATACAGATTCTATTCTGGCTGATCAGCTGGAAGCTTTACAACAGTCCAACCGCAAAAATGACGACGGAACAATTGATCTGGCTATTCTGACGGATGGACTCAGAGCAGAAAGGGAACAAGGGATCACTATAGATGTGGCTTATAAGTATTTTCAGACTGATAAACGCAAATTTATCATTGCAGATACTCCGGGGCATATTCAGTATACCCGTAATATGGTTACCGGAGCCTCTACTGCTAAACTGGCGATCATTTTAATCGATGCCAGAAATGGTGTTGTAGAACAAACCATCAGGCATTCTTACCTTGTGTCTTTATTGGGGATTGAGCATGTTGTGGTGGCTTTGAATAAAATGGATATGGTAGATTACAGTGAAACTGTATTTAATGCCATCACTGAAAAATATAAAACTCTGGCAGCCGAACTGAAATTAAAGGAGGTTACTTTTATTCCTGTAAGTGCGCTGAAAGGAGACAATATTGTTCATGAGTCCAAACACATGAGCTGGTATCAGGGACGTAGCTTACTTCACTTCCTGGAAACAGTTGATGTTGAAGATAAACAAAGTTATAACCTGGCGAGAATGCCCGTTCAGTGGGTGGTGAGGCCGCAAACAGATGAGCTTCACGATTATAGAGGTTACGCAGGAAGAGTGCTGAGTGGTTCTTTTAAAGTGAATGATAAGGTGACGGTATTGCCATCAGGAAGCAGTTCTGTTATTGAAAGAATAGAAATCTTTGATCAGCAGCCGGAAGAGGTGTATGCAGGGCAATCTGTTACCCTTCATCTGAAAGACAATGTAGACATCAGCAGAGGAGATGTGCTTGTAAATGCAGACCATTTACCACAACACTCTAAGTTGATTGAAGCAGATGTTTGCTGGATGGATACCCGTCCGCTTGATGAAAGTATTACTTATCTGTTGCAGCACAACAGCAAGGTCACGAAGGCGAGGATCAATGAGATTGTTTATAAGGTTGACATCAATACTTTGGAGAAACAAAGTGCGGTTGATTTTAAACTCAATGATATCGGAAGGGTGGTTATTAAGACTGCCGATGAGCTGGCTTTTGATCTTTACACTGATAATAAAGCCAATGGCGCCGCGATTTTGATTGATAGCAGGACTAATTTGACTGTTGCTGCATTGATGTTCAGGGCAATAGCAGATTATTAGATTCATTAGAAATATTACTTTAAAAAAAGAAGCATTACTAATCAAAGGCTGGAATCTTTTGCGCTGAAGGAGCGCAAATCTTCCTATGCCTTTTCTTAGAACGCTTCTTTTTTTTGATGATTATTCCATGAAAGACAGATCGCCATTCCGGTTATAGATCATGATCTTTCCAATTTGATCTGCAATTCCCTTTCCATTGATGAGTTCTATCAAATGGAGCGAGCTGTCTAATCCAGAGGTGATTCCAGCAGCGGTCAGCAGTTTGCCATCTTCTACGAAACGAACCTTTTCTACGATTTGGATTTTGGGGTTTTGTTTCAGCTGGTCCAGAGCAAGGTAATGGGTTGTGGCCTTCTTTCCATCCAGGATACCGGCATTTGACAATAGTAGTGCGCCTGTACAAACCGACATGGTCAGTTTTGTTCTTTCATTTTGTTTGTTAATCCATTTAAAGAGTTCAGGTTGATTGTTGACGATACTGATGATCACTTCAGGTGCGGCACCAGGAACGATCAGGATATCTGCCTGGGGTGCATTTTCAAAGGAATAGGTGGACTGCATCCGTACGGTTCCTCCTTCTGAAGCTACGGAATGTTTGCTGGAAGCAGATACCGTATATAAATGATAGCTGGGATCGATCACATTGGCCTTTGTGAAGACATCTATCGGGCCGTTCAGGTCCATTGCTTCTACCTGATCATAGATCAGAAACGCAACATTGATCTTCTTTTTTTCTTTTTTCATTTCCAGCAGGGGAGTGACTGAACTTTGTGCCTGACCGGCCACAGCGGATCCGAGAATTGAAGCGAGGACAATAAGTGTTTTTACTGATTTCATGTTTTTTGAATTGTGATGTGATTTATTGGACAATACGGGTGTAATACAATGATTGAAAATCATTGTTCAGGCTATCTGAAGCCATTATTTTGAATTAAATTTTAGGAAGATCCAAACAGATTCCGGTAATAGGAGGGACTGGTATCCAGGTGGCGTAAAAATGCTTTTCTCATGGTATCTGAGCTACCGAAACCGCACTTTTCCGCAATCTCATCCAGGGAGAGTCTCGTTTCTTCCAAAAAACTCCGGCCTGACTCTACACGAAGCTTTTCAATGTATCGTGCCGGGGTAAATCCCGTTTCTATATGGAATACCCTGGCGAAATTTCTTGGGCTCATGGCCAGCCGGCTGGCCAGGCCTTCCACATTCAGGTTTTCCTGTAAGTGACCGGTGATCCATAATTGCAGATCCCGGATCGGCTTTTTACTGGAAAGCTGTTGGTTAAGCAGGTTGCTGAACTGAGATTGGTTGCCTGGTCTGCGGAGGTATAATACCAGATATCTGGCAATTGTTAAGGCAACCTCCGGACCATGATCTTCCTCTACCAGTGCCAATGCGAGATCAATACCGGCTGATGCTCCTGCTGAGGTATAGATGTTTCCATCTTTAACAAAAATCGGATCAGGATGAACATCGATATCCTGATAGGAGCTGCGGAGCTCCTGACAGTTCATCCAATGTGTTGTTGCCCGTCTGTTACGGAGCAAGCCTGCTTCTGCCAGGACAAATGCCCCGATACATACTGAACCGACCCTCCGAATTTCAGGGGCATTAACTTTTATCCATTCTACCAGTTTCGGATGACTTTTCCATTCCCTATGACCAGGAAATCCGGCAATCAATAGGGTGTCAATCTTTTGCGTCACCTGATATATGCTGCTTTTACTCCGGATCAGAATTCCACTTCTAGTGCTGATTTCAAGATCTTCTGTCGCAGATACCGTGAGTACCTCGTAGTCCATATCTTTATTTATTTCAGGAGGAAAGAAATAATTTGCTCCGGTAAATACATCCGCAGGGCCTATAATGTCAAGTGTTAAGGCATCAGGCATCGCCACAATAACAACTAATCGCTTCTCCATTGATCTTTATATTACGCCACAAAGGTAAGGTTGGGCTGCTCTGTCTGCAATGACAAGTTTGCGTCGATTCCTGCCAAATGCTGATGTCTCTGTTATGGACTTTTTGCCCCATAACTCTGCTCTTTTTTCCCTTCTCCAGCTTTATTCCATGTAAATATGTATTCCTTAAAAAGATTTCCGTCTTTGAATAGCATATCTTTTTTAAGAAATAATTTCCAGTAATAATTGCCATTCTACCTGCTATTCCCTAATTTAAGATACTTTTTAACCCCCAAATAAAATTATGGAGATTATACACCTGAGTGCAGAATGTTATCCTATTGCCAAAGTAGGAGGTCTTGGTGATGTTGTAGGCGCTTTGCCTAAATACCAGAATAAGCTTGGCCATGTTGCAAAGGTGGTCATGCCTGCTTACCAGACAAAATTCATGCAGGAGAATGAGTTTGAGGTGGTTTATGATGGATGGGGAAAGCTGGGCTTCCATAATTTCCCTGTGCGCATATTCAGGGAAAAAACCAATAAGCTGGGTTTTGACCTTTACCTGGTGCACATCTCCGGACTGCTGGACCGGCCAAATGTATACGGATATGACGACGATACGGAGCGTTTTCTCGCCTATCAGATAGCGGTGCTTGACTGGATTACCCAATGGGAGCACCGTCCGGATGTTGTTCATTGTCATGATCACCATACTGGTTTAGTTCCATTTATGATGGCTTATTGTCATCAGTTCAAAAGACTGAGTACTGTACCTACAATTTTAACCATACACAATGCACAATATCAGGGGCAGTTTGGTTGGGACAAGCTTCATTATGTTCCTCCATTCGACTTGTGGAAATCTGGCCAGCTGGACTGGCGTGGTTCTATCAATCCATTGGCTTCGGCCATAAAATGTGCCTGGAGGGTCACTACGGTCTCACCAAGTTATCTCGAGGAGATTAGCTTCAGGGCTAACGGACTGGAAGACCTGCTTGCGCAGGAACGTGAAAAATCTGTTGGAATTCTAAATGGAATTGACAATGAAGTATGGGATCCACAGCATGATCCTATGCTGGAAAAAAAATATGCGATCCGAACGGTAGAAAATGGAAAAAAGGCAAACAAAGAAGCCTTATGTCGTGTTTTCAATTTGGATCCTCTGAAACCACTCTTTACTTTCATAGGGCGATTAGTCGGAGAAAAGGGAGCCGACCTCTTACCGGATATATTTTATAATGCTTTATTACAGGCTAATGGAGGTATAAATGTTTTGGTTTTAGGGTCTGGTGATCCGCAGGTGGAAGGAAGATTAATGCAATTGAAAGAAGCTTTCCCGGGAAATTATAATGCTTATATTGGCTATAACGAACAGTTGTCTCATCAAATATATGCGGGGGCAGATTTTCTGCTGATGCCAAGCAGGGTGGAACCATGTGGTTTAAACCAGATGTATGCCTTGAGATATGGGACTGTTCCGATTGTGCGAAGGATTGGAGGGTTAAAGGATACGGTAATTGATATTGGGGATGGTGGATTTGGCATTTGTCATGATCAGACCAGTGTCTGGGATGTGGGACATGCGATAGGAAGAGCATACGAGCTTTACTACGATGAGAAACACCTAAAGGAGATCCGTAAATATATGATGCAATTAGACCACTCATGGGATAGAGCGGCACAACAATACATTGATTTGTACCAAATATAATAAACTGAATAGCTATGACTGATAAAGTATTGGGGGTCATCCTTGGTGGTGGCCAGGGGTCGAGGCTGTCCCCACTGACACAAACGCGCTCTAAACCAGCGGTTCCTATAGCCGGAAAATACAGGCTGGTTGATATTCCCATTTCAAACTGCTTAAATTCAGGCATACACCGCATGTTCGTTCTTACACAGTTTAATTCAGCATCGCTGAACAAACACATTAAGAACACCTACCATTTCAGCCATTTTAGTGCTGCTTTTGTCGATATTCTGGCTGCGGAACAGACACCTGATAACCCAACCTGGTTTCAGGGAACTGCCGATGCCGTGAGGCAAACGATGCACCACCTGTTGAATCATGAATTTGAATACGTGCTCATCCTGTCAGGAGATCAATTGTATCAGATGGATTTCAATAAGATGGTAAATGCGCATATCGAAAGTGGCGTGCAAATCACATTGGCAACGATTCCTGTGACGGCGAAAGAGGCTCCTGATTTTGGGATATTGAAATCCAACGAGCAAAACATCATCACTTCATTTATAGAAAAACCTGCTACTTCATTGCTGGCCGACTGGACTTCGGATACCGGAGAAGAGATGCGTGCAGAGGGCCGTGAGCACCTGGCATCAATGGGGATCTATATTTTTAACAGGGACCTGCTGATTAAAATATTTGCAGAGAATGCGGATGAAAAGGATTTCGGAAAGGAAATTATTCCACGCATGTTGAACACCTATGATGTGTTGAGCTATCAATATGACGGATATTGGACCGATATAGGAAACATCTCTTCTTTCTTTGACGCCAATCTGGGGCTGACCGATGACCTACCTAAATTTAACCTTTTTGATAGCCACCACAGCATTTTTACACGTCCGCGTATGTTGCCTCCTTCCAAAATATTAGGAACAACACTGGATAAGGCGATCATTGCAGAAGGTTGTATTTTACATGCAAAAAGTATCAAACATTCAGTAATCGGTATTCGTGCAAGGATAGGAAAAGATACAACAATCGATAGTTGTTATATTATGGGCAGCGATAAATATCAGATTCTTGAGGAGATGGAAGTTGATTTGCAAAATAAGAAACCATGGATCGGGATCGGCGACAGGTGTGTCATTTCCAATGCCATATTAGATAAAAACTGCAGGATCGGAAATGATGTGCAAATCATTGGCGGAGCACATCTTCCGGATAGCGATCAGGCACTTTATACGGTAAAAGATGGCATTGTTGTCGTGAAAAAAGGAGCCGTTATTCCAGATGGCACAATCATTTAAATGATTAACTATTGATAGCGGAAGACCAATGAGAATACTGTTTTTTCAAAAGGGACAGAATTGACTTCAAGACTTCCGTGATGCATCTTCATAATGTTTCGGGTAATGGTAAGGCCAATACCCGAACCATTTTTTCTGGTGGTAAAAAAGGGTACAAATATTTTTTCGATAAGTTCGGCATCAATCCCTTTTCCATTGTCCGTTACTTCCAGGTATAACTTATTCTGATCCAGTCGGTAATTGATTTCAATTACGGGATGTTCAGCTTCTTCCAATGCATAAATACTATTGGTTACGAGATTGATTAAGGCCTGTTCTACCAGTTTCAAATCAATTTGTATCGTGATTTTAGAGGAAGTCTGTTCCACTTTAAGCATGATATTTCTCCCATTTGCAAAGGGCTGCATCAGTACTTTGATGTGCTGCAGGATCTCTCCGATGGTGTGGTATTCCAGGTCTGGCGTAGGAAGTTCTGCAATCAGTCGGTAGTCTTTTACAAAGTCCAATAATCCCTCAGACCTTCTTTTAATTGTTTTTATCGCTGGTTTTAAATCTTCCAGGTCTTCATGGCTTAAGGTTTCTTTATTGGCTATCATGCTGTTTACCGTATCAGAAAGAGAACTGATCGGGGTAATAGAATTGAGAATCTCATGAGAGATCACCCCAATGAGTCTGTTCCAGGCCTCACTTTCTTTCTGTTCAATCTCATCCTTAATATTTTGAAACGAAATAATGGTGTAATCTGTAAGGTATAGATTAAGAGGGATCACTTCTGTTGACAGCTGAATCAGCTTGTCCTGAATCTTCAGCTCCATAAAGCGTTTTCCACCTTTGCCGATTGCTTCAATCTCTTTAGAAAAATCCGGACTGTGCTGCGCTACCCTATGCCAGTATTTATAGGTTGGAATGCCTAGTAGACTGGTCGCCGCCTGATTAAAGAAAACAATTTCTGTTTGTTTTGAGTCCAATGCGTTGTCTTTAATTACAATTACTCCCACCGGCACCTGCTCCAGGATCGCTTTTATCAGCTGGAACATGGAATCCTTCTCCAGTTGTATGTCTTTCTGGGTTTGTATGATGTCATTAAAGGATTCATAAAGTTCAGGAAAACTACCTTTTGTGGCCTTGTTTCTAAAATTAAGGGTACTGTCACGGGTTTTTACGGCCAGGATAAAGCGCTTGATATCTTCCCGGATCTGATTGATATAAAAGTATAGGTTCATCAGGGCGGCAACCAATATGATTGCCAGGCCTGCTATCGTGAACCAGAGTTCTGTTTTTCTGATCAGATAGTATAGTAGAATGGCTAGAGCATTAATCAGTACGAGCCTGCTGATTAAGCGGAAGGTAAAGCGGTTATAAAAGGTCATAGGTCAAATTTTTCTATGCGCCTGTACAGTGCAGCGCGGGTGAGACCCAGTTCAAGGGCGGCCCTTGAAATATTGCCTTTATGTTTATCTATTGCCTTCTGAACCATCAGTTTTTCCATTTCTTCCAGCCCCATTTCAGGTTGGATTACTGTATTTCCTCCAAATTTCTGAGGGCTCAGTTGTAAGTCGCCGCTGCTGATTTCCATCCCATCGGCCATGATTACTGCCCGTTCAATCACATGCTGCAGCTCGCGTACATTTCCCGGCCAGTGGTAGGCCAGTAACAGGTGCTCTGCTTTAGGCTCGAACTTATACAGGCTTTTATGGTATTTGGTGCTGAAACTTTGTAAAAAGTGGTTTGCCAGCAGAATGATGTCTTCTCCGCGTTGCGCCAGCCCCGGAAGCAATAGCTCAACGGTATTAATCCGGAACAACAAATCCTGTCTGAAAGTTCCTTTGCCGACCATCTCATTGAGGGGCATATTGGTTGCAGTGATTAGCCGGACATTGATTTTTCGCTCTTTACTTTCCCCTAAGCGGGTAACCGTTCTGTTCTGTAAAACGCTGAGTAACTTGGCTTGCAGGGGTTGGGATAAATTGCCGATCTCATCCAGAAATATGGTTCCTCCGTCAGCAAGTTCAAATCGTCCCGGTTTATCATCTTTGGCATCGGTAAAAGCTCCTTTTGCATAGCCGAAAAGTTCACTTTCAAAAAGGTTTTCATTCAGAGATCCCAGATCTACATGCATAAAGATGTGGTTCTTTCTAAGGGAATGTTTATGCAGTTCGTAGGCGAAAACCTGTTTACCGGTTCCATTTTCGCCTAGTATTAATACATTGGCATCCGTTGGGGCTACTTTAATCAGGGTGTTTTGCAAGTGCCTGATAGGTTCTGAATTTCCCACAATGTGTTCAAATTGCCTGGCCTGGTCTTTTTGCAGGGAGGAATGAATTTTTTCCAATTTCTTTACCTTTTTGTTGGACTGCCTTAAACGGGATGCAGCAGATAGGGTAGCAAAGAGCTTTTCATTTTCCCAGGGTTTAAGGATGAAGTCGGTGGCTCCTTTTTTTATAGCCTGAACTGCGAGTTCCACATTTCCATAGGCCGTCATCAAGATCACTACATAATCCTTATCAATAGAAAGAATGTGTTCCAGCCAGTACAGGCCTTCCCTTCCGTTACTTGCTCCTTTCTGATAGTTCATATCCAATAGGATAATGTCTATCTCATTATGACTGAGCAGTACATTGATCTCTTTTGGAGATTTGCAGGTAACGACCTGATTAAAATGTTGTTTTAAGAATAAGCGTGCACTTAATAAGATGTCATCATCGTCATCGATCACTAAAACATTTGCATCTATCATTATTATGGATTTAAACTGTACTATCTGGTTGTATCATCCAAAAATAAGAGAAACTGTTCGATGCTGTACAGCTAGTGTCCGATTATGAACGGTTTTTGATGAGGTGTTGATTTAAGTGCCTGATAATTAAATATATAATTATGTTTTTTTTGATTGGCATACCCTTGGCTTATGGCTTAGCACTAAGCGTAATACAAAAATGGATAAGATCATAGAGAAAAAGAGATTCAATAAAAAAACAATATTGACCATTGCCGGCGTAGTAGTTTTAGTGGCGCTTGTGGCTTATGGATATAGCTTGTCATTAAACAAAGTATATAAAGCTGATGCCGAGAAAATCACGGTCAGCAAGGTACAGTATGGTGATTTTGAAGATGTCGTATTGTTAAATGCAAGTGTAGTTCCTTTAACATCTGTAATTGTAAGCTCACCGGAAGGTGGAACAGTTGCGGAGATCTTTACAGAAAACGGTGCTTCGGTAGTTAAAGGTACCCCACTGTTGAGGATCACCAATCCGAATGCCTTATCCAATTACACCTCAAGTGAAACGAGCATCACAGAACAGATCAATCAACTGAGAAAATTGCGTTTGGATCTGGAGCAGAATCAGCGGGTAATGAGTCAGGATATGATGGTGATTGAGAACAGTCTGAGAACGGCGGCCAGAAAATATAAAATTGACAGTACCCTATATGCAAAAAATGTAATCACCAGGGAAGAATTCAATGTATCCAGTCAGGATTACGAATATTTCCAGGGTAGAAAGACCATTTTGAAACAAGCGGTGAAACAGGAGAATCAGGGGAGGATCATGCAACTAAAGCAAATAGACATTTCCATTGGAAGGATGAATGAGAGCCTGGAGACCATCCGTCAGAATATTGAAAATATGACGATTAAAGCTCCTGTAGCTGGTCGCTTGTCTTCTTATGATCCCGTAACCGGAAAATCATATGCCCCGAACGAGATGTTGGGAAAGATTGACGTGATGCAAGGTTATAAATTGCAGGCAGGGGTAGATGAATATTATATCAATAGAGTAAAAGAAGGCCAAAGTGCCAATGTTGAATTTAATGGAAAGACTTATAAGCTGACTGTGAGAAAAGTTATTCCAGAGGTGACTGCAGGGCAGTTTCAGGTAGAACTTGTATTTGAAGGAAAATCACCTGACGAGTTGAGAAGAGGACTGTCGATGCAGGTGAAATTAACCCTTTCCGATAACAGTAAATCATTGCTGATCTCACAGGGACAATTTTTCCAAAGTACCGGAGGAACCTGGGTCTTTGTCGTAAAGAATGGTAAATCCACTAAAAGAAATGTAAAGATCGGACGTAAAAACTACCTCTACTATGAAGTGCTGGAAGGTCTTCAGAAAGGTGAGGAAGTCATTACTTCTTCTTACGATCAGTTTAATCAGTACGATATTGTAGAAATTAGCAAATAACCTTCCCAAAAGAAAGCATAAACGGATAAAAATATAGCCATGATAAAAATAGAAAACCTGGAAAAAGTTTATAAAACTGAAGAGATTGAGACCACAGCATTAAACGGAATTAACCTGCATGTTAAAGAAGGTGAATTTGTCTCTATTATGGGGCCTTCGGGCTGCGGGAAATCGACCCTTTTAAATGTAATGGGCTTACTGGACAAGCCGGAGAGTGGCAGCTATAAGTTTATTGATACAGAATTATTGAAACTAAATGATAAGGAGCGTTCCAATTTCAGAAAACGAAATATGGGATTTGTTTTCCAGAATTTCAACCTGATTGATGAGCTGACCGTTTTTGAAAATATTGAGCTTCCGCTAATCTACAATAAAGTCCCGGCTGCAGAACGTAAAAGACTGGTGAATGAGATTATCGAAAGAATGAATATTGTGAACCGAAGCGGTCATTTTCCTCAGCAGCTTTCAGGTGGACAGCAGCAACGTGTTGCCGTTGCAAGAGCACTGGTAACTAAGCCTAAACTGGTATTAGCGGATGAGCCGACGGGAAACCTGGATAGTTCCCATGGTAATGAAGTGATGGAATTGCTTTGCGAACTGAATGAAACAGGAACGACTATAGTGATGGTAACGCACTCTTCTCATGATGCCAGTTTTTCTAATCGCATCATCAATTTAAAAGACGGGCATGTGATCTCAGAAAAGATCAATAAAAATCGTACAGAGGAACTCATTTAATAAAATTATAATGTTCAGACTCAATCTAAAAATAGCGTTACGAACCCTTTGGAAAAATAAGGGTTATTCTATTTTGAATATTTTTGGACTCTCTATCGGACTGGCAGGGTTTATTATGATCCTGTTATTTGCCAATCATGAACGGAGCTACGATACCTGGAACACGGCTGCAAAAGACATTTACCGGATTTCTATCAAATGGGGTCCTGGGCAGGAAGAGTATTCTTCAAGCCCTGCTGAATTGGCTCCGGCCCTGAAAGAGGTATTACCTGAAATTGTCGATTATGGCCGTTTTTATGTCTGGGACATGAGACAACGTCTGGTCGCCCGGGATAAAAATGAAAACTATGTGGATCATATTATGGGAGTAGATAGCTCCTGGTTTAACCTGTTCCCCTATAAATTTATTTATGGTGAGGCAAAAAAGTCCCTTTTATCAGCTGATCAGATTGTTTTAAGTCAAAAAACAAGTGAGTTATTTTTTGGGAAAACAAATCCCGTGGGACAATCTCTATTGATCAATACCAATAAACGTTATACCGTTACCGGAGTATATGAACAGCCCAATACACCCGAGCATATGGAGCATGATGGTTTTGTTAAAAAATCATCGCCTGGTGACGGATGGGGTAATGGCAATTATTATACCTACCTAAAACTGAAAGAAGGAACAGATAAAGAAGCCTTTGTTAAAAAACTAAACCAGGTTTTTAAAAATCTTCCAGTGGCAAAGGAAAATGAAGGATTGAAAGATATAGAAATGTTTCTCACTTCTGTCCCGGATCTTTATCTGCACGCCAGCAGTTCACAGGACCCTACCAAAAGAGGTAATGCGAAAATTGTGACGATTTTGATTCTCTTTTCTTCCCTGTTGCTGATGATTGCCTGTATTAACTTTACGAACCTTTCTATTGCCCAATCTGTGAAGCGGGCTAAAGAAACCGGGGTCAGGAAAGTTTTAGGGGCTGGAAGAGGCAACCTGATTACTTATTTCCTAATTGAAACAGGCATTCAGTGCGTATTGGCATTGTTGTTAGCATTGACAATTGCAGAGGTAGGAATGCCGGTTCTGAACCGTTTGATGGAGGTAAATTTGTCTTTGCTAAATTATTCAAATCCAGGTCAGCTAATTACTCAGCTTTCTTTGGTGATGATTCTGGTTGTCATTCTTGCGGGCGGCTATGCTGCATTTTTTCTATCCAGTTATGAACCTGTAAGGGTATTGAAGGGAAACTTCTCCCGAGGTATGGGCAGTTTATGGATGCGCAAAACGCTTATTTCTGTTCAGTTTATTGTGGCTATTGTTTTTATGGTGGCTTTAATGATCATCCGTCAGCAGGTCGATCATATCAAAAATCAGGATGTGGGCTTCAATAAAGATCATGTTCTGGTGTTCAAAATCCGAAAAGGTGAGAGCAGAAAGAACTTTAGTCAGATCAAACAGCGTCTGCTAAAAGTACCGGGAGTCAATGCGGTAAGCCGTGTGAACTATTATCCCGGCGTAAAAGCGATGCAGGTGATAGACCGCGAGTTTAACGGCGGGAAGGTATCAAATTTAAGCACCATTACTGTTGACTTTGATTATTTCAAAGTAATGGGGATGCCTGTTCAAAGAGGTCGGGTGTTCTCGGATACCTTTTCTACGGATAGCAATACTATCGTAGTAAATGAATCTGCAGTTAAGAAATATGGATTACAAAAGCTGATTGGCAGCAAATGGATAGAGAATAGGGTGATTATTGGCGTGGTTAAAGATCATGTTCAGAAAGGCATGGAAACGGCCGCTGAACCTACGGCATTTGTGGTGGAAAGAAGAGGCACTAATTCTGCTGATCAGGTGATTCTGAAAATGGATAGAGCACATGCACAGGAAAGCCTTGAGGAGGTTAAAAAAATATGGATTTCTGTTGAGCCATTCCCTTTTCAATACAGTTGGCTGGATCAAAGTTTTGCTCAGGTTTATGTACAGTATGTCAGGTTGGATAAGCTTTTCAACATCTTTACTTACATTACTTTGGCGATTGCCATATTGGGCTTATTTGCTTTGGCTTCCTTCTCTGTGCAGGAGCGTACCAAGGAAATCGGCGTCAGGAAAGTTTTGGGTGCAGAAACAACAGATATTCTGAGACTGATTAATAGGAGCTTCCTGATATTGGTGGCGGTTGCGAATCTTGTGGCAATTCCCCTGGCCTATATTTTATCCAGTAACTGGTTATCTGGTTTTGCCTATAGGACAACGATCACCGCATGGCCATTTATTTTTGCAAGCATCATCTCTGTGGTGATTACTGTGCTCACCGTAAGTCTTCAGGCTTTTAAAACTGCAAATGCCAAGCCTGTTGATGCACTTAAATATGAATAGTTAAAAATATATAATATGTTCAGACTCAATTTGAAAATAGCATTGAGGAACCTTTGGAAGAACAAAGGTTATACTTTGATAAATGTAGGTGGATTGGCTATAGGTCTTGCCAGCTGTATGATTTTGCTGCTTTATGTGGCTTATGAATGGAGCTTTGATAAACAGTTTAGCGGCTATGACCGTACTTATGTCGTTTATAGCAATCAAAAGAACGCCGATCATATTGTCAGTTATGCCTGGACACCAGGTGTGATGGCCGAAGAGGTCCGTACCAAAATAACGGGAGTGGAAAGGACATCCAGATCTACACATCCCCGTGAACAACTGATCAGTTATGACAACCGGAGTTTTAAGAAAAACGTAGTTTTTACGGATACTTCTTTTCTTAAGATTTTTGATTATAAGGTACTGCAGGGAAACAGAGATCGCCTGCTCAGGAATCCAAACTCTGTTGTACTAACAGAACATATGGCAAAAAGCCTGTTTGGAGAAGAAAATCCGATTAATAAGACCGTGAAATTTGGAGGAAAAGAGGGATTGATCGTGGAAGCTGTTATTGAAGATGTACCGTTGACCAGCAGTATTCAGTTCGACTATCTCGCTTCATGGGAGGTATTTGTTAAAGAAAATCCCTGGGCTAAAGGTGATGAGCAGGGCTGGGGAAATAATTATTGTCTTACTGTAGTCCAGTTGCAGGACAAGAGTTTTTTTGAAAAAGCGAATGCAGAAATAGAGCATATTTATACCAGGAATCAAAAAGAAAATGAGAACCTTGCCGTACTTCATCCTTTGTCTAAATGGCATTTGTATAGTCAGTTTGAGAATGGAAAGTCGGTTGGTGGCAAGATCGATACCCTTAGGATTTTCTTACTTCTGGCATTTTGCATTCTGTTGATTGCCTGTATCAATTTCATGAACCTTTCTACAGCAAGATCTGAAAAAAGGGCAAAAGAAGTGGGCGTCAGGAAGGCAATTGGTGCGGCCCGAAAATCGTTAATTGCTCAGTTTATGCTGGAGTCGTTATTGCTGGCCTTCCTGGGGATGCTGGTTGCCTTTATGTTAATGGAAATTAGCCTTTCTTACTTTAACAGCGTTTTAAACACGAATCTGACTATCGATTATAAGGATTGGGCTTTTTGGTCTGTTCTGACAGGTTTAACCTTCCTCACAGGGCTGATCGCTGGTAGCTATCCCGCTCTTTATTTGTCGTCCTTTAATCCGGTAAGGGTGTTGAAAGGATTTAGTTTACCTGGAAGTTCCTCTTTGTCTATCCGAAAAATGCTGGTGGTTTTTCAGTTCGTGTTTGCGGCTTGTCTGATCATATGTACTGTAGTGATTTATCAGCAATTGAACTTTATTAAGAGCAAACCTGTAGGCTACAACCGTACGGGGCTGGTAGAGATTCCGATTGAAGGACGATTGCAAACAGAAGGAAGGATGAAGTTGGTTAGGGAGCGTTTGCTGAAATCCGGCGCGGTTACCAATGCCAGCATATTTAGCCGCAGTCTGAGTGAAGGTGGGAACAACAGCTCTGGCTTTAACTGGCCAGGTAAAAATCCAAAGATGAATACCCTTATTAACTTCAGGTTCACCTATCTTGATTTTTCTGCTACTTTGGGAACAAAGATGGTGATGGGCAGAGAGTTTTTGCCACAGTTTAACGATTCTTTAAACGTTATTTTAAATGAAGCAGCGGTAAAAGCCATGGACTTGAAGAATCCTGTCGGAACGGTAATCCAATGGGGTGGTGATCCCTTAAAAGTGATTGGAGTGATGAAAGATTTTGTAATGGAAACGCCATATCAATCGGTTACCCCAATGGTCATGATGAATAATCACAGTGCCGATGGAGAAGGTGTACTGGTATTGCGCTTAAATCCTGCCCAAAGCATCACTACTTCCATGCAACAGATAGAAGAGATCATTAAAGAGATGAACCCTGATTTTCCGCTTGATGCCAAATTTCTAAGCGATAGTTTTGAAGCCAAATTCCAAAACGAAAAGGTGCTGGGTATTCTGGCGAATTGGTTTGGTGGCTTTTCAATTTTTATTTCCTGTTTGGGCCTGTTGGGACTGAGCTTGTTTATGGCCGAACAACGTAAAAAAGAGATCAGTATCCGTAAGGTCCTTGGTGCGAGTACCTTCAATATTCTAACCCTGCTAAACAGAGATTTCATTAAACTGGTGGCTATTGCAAATCTTATCGCTTTCCCATTGGCTTATATCATCGTGAATAGATGGCTTTCTGCTTATGAATTCAGAATCGGTATTTCGATTGTCCCTTTTGTAATTGCAATTGCCTTATCCTTACTCATTGCGTTAATCACGGTAAGTGCACAATCGGTTAAGGTGGCGAAATCCAATCCCATCGATGCTTTAAAATACGAGTAAGAATTTAATAAATATGTTCAGACTGAATCTTAAAATCGCTTTGCGGAACCTTTGGAAGAACAAAGGGTATACTGCCATTAACATAGGCGGATTGGCCATTGCGCTTTCAGCATTCATTTTGGTGGTGATGTATGTTGGTTTTGAAACAAGTTTTGACCATAATATTCCAAATCACAACCGTATTTATCTGGTCGGCAGGAGTCTGCCTGAGGGCAAAACAAATTATACTTCGCTTTCACTGGCAAGGGCGATGAAAGACGCTTTACCGGAAATTGAAAATGTTGGAAGAAGTAAAAAGGTCGGTTTTGAATTTGCTTTTAGTACCGATCAGGGCAGGGTCTATGGTAAAAACGTAATTTCTTTAGATTATGAATTGGCAAAAATGTTCCGGCTGCAACCAGAAGGTGGATTAAGAAAACCGGCTGCAGAGGCTTTGAATTTATATATACCTCAGGAGTTTGCCGATGTCTTGTTCCCCCGAAAGAAACCCGTTTACCCCGAATTGGTTGCCATCGGCCCCAGGTCAGCTGGACAATCGGCAAACATCCAGGGTATCATCAACCACCGCGTAGATCATTCAAATCTGAAGTTTGATGCGCTGGTAATTTCAAATGACCTTGATGTAAACCAGGATCCGAATGCATTGAATTACCATACCTATATCGAGGTTAGGGAAGGGACAAATATGCTGGAACTTGAACAAAAGATTGATGGTTTATTTAAAAAGGAAATGATCAAAAACGGGATGTCAGCCAGTGACCCGTTAATTTCCGGCAAATCGGCCGTCTTTTTGGATCCTTTGAATAACTTGCATTTAAGGCCTATAGCAGGAAATAATACCAATTATAAAATTGTGCTGGCCTTAGGTGTGCTGGCCATTCTGGTTCTGGTTATTGCTTGTATAAATTTCACCAATCTGACTATAGCGCAGACGAATAGAAGAGCAAAAGAAGTTGGTGTTAAAAAAGTGCTTGGTGCTTACCGCATGAACCTGATTTTTCAGTTTCTGATCGAAATTCTGATGCAGTGTATTTTCGCATTGGCGATTGGATTGGCATTGGCTGAATTATTCCTTCCCTATTTTAATGGTTTGTTTGAGACCTCTTTATCCTTATGGAAAGGCAATGGGGCTCTGGCCTGGCAGTTGCCAGCTATTTTGATCGTGATTACACTGATTTCTGGCGTTTACCCGTCATTGGTGTTATCTGGATTTAGGCCTGCAGAAGTTTTAAAGGGGAATCTGCAAACAAGTTATAAGACCCTTTGGCTGAGAAATGTATTGTTGGTGACACAGTTTAGTGTAGCGATTGTATTTATTGCGGGTCTATTGATTGTGAGCACACAGCTGAAATACATGAAGACGGAAGATACAGGCTTTAAGGCCGGACAGGTGGTTTTTATCCGAAATATTGTATCGTTTAACCGTGTTAATTTTGAGCGCCTGAAGTCAAAGGTTAATGAAATTCCTGGTGTAAATTCCTTTACCGTAGCTTCAAATATCCCCGATGGCTCCAAAGCTGCAAAAAGTAACTACTCTTTTGAAGGAAAAGAACAAGGCTTAGATATGATTACTGTAGATTTTGATTATTTCGAGACGCTCGAATTGAAAGTTAGAGAAGGAAGAGTCTTTTCCAGAAGATTCAATACCGATACGGTAAATTCGATTGTATTGAATGAAAGCGCAGTAGCTGCCTATGGAATGGTCAATCCGGTTGGGAAGATCATCAGGGGGTGTCAGATGGACTATCGGATTGTTGGCGTGATTAAAGATTTTAAAGCACAAGGTTTTGAGGTGGCTGTGGAACCAACTGTTTACGCGATAAAAAACCCTTGTGCCACCAGTAACGACAAGCTGATGTTGATGGTCAATATAGATCAGGATAAAATGGCAGCTGTCCTTGCCAGCTTAAAAACAAACTGGAAGGATTTGAACAAGCTTGATGGGGACGACTTCAGGTACGAGTTTTTGGATGAGCTTTATGGAAGGTTATTTAAAAAGCAGGAACAACTGCAGACCGTCTTCTATTGTGCGGCTATACTGACTATTTTTATCGCTGTTCTTGGCCTATTTGCCTTCTCTGCTTTCAGTACAAATAACAGAAGAAAGGAGATTGCAGTCAGAAAGGTTTTAGGAGCAACAGACTTTCAGGTGTTCCGCTTGCTAAATGCCTTTTTCATCCGGGTAGTTTTAACTGCCAACCTGATTGGATGGCCAATTGCCTATATCGTTGCAAAAAGATGGCTGGATACTTTTGCCTACAGAATTGATGTGCCCATTTTGCCATTTGTATTTGCTGCCCTGATCAGTACTGTTCTAACTGTGTTTACAGTAAGCATTCAGGCAAGAAAAGCGGTGAAAGCAAATCCTGTTGATGCCTTAAAATATGAATAACATAATTAACTGGTAAAGATATGTTCAGATTAAACCTTAAAATTGCTTTGCGTAACCTTTGGAAATACAAAGGATATACTGCAATCAACATTGTTGGATTATCTATTGGATTGGCGGGCTGCCTGCTGATCTTCATTTTCCTCAAGTTTCAGCTGAGCTTCGACAAGAGCGAAGAGAAAAGAGACCGGATTTACAGGATCGTCTCTTCATGGGTATATCCGGAAGGAGAGTTTTTTACCAGCGGAGTTCCGATTCCTCTGATTCCAGCAATGCGGAATGATTTCTCTGAATTTGAGAAAGTTGCTGCTGTTCATCAGGGTGGAGGCATTCTGAAGATCAGGAATGAAGAGGGAGGTGCTGACATGAAATTAAAACAGGACATTTTCTATGTTGAACCTCAGTTTTTTGAGATTTTCAAAATTGAATGGCTTTCCGGAAAGCCTGAAGAGGCGCTGTCACAACCGAATATGGTAACGCTTTCGGAAAAGACAGCGGTGAAATACTTTGGGAACTGGAAAAATGCAATTGGTAAAAGTATCCGTTACGACAATAAGGCTGATTATAAGGTGACAGGAGTGTTTAAGGATTTTCCTGAGAACAGCAGTTTTCCCTTTGAGGTTGTATTTTCTTACGCTTCTTTTGATGATAAATTCGGTAAAGAATGGGGATGGGTAACAAACAGGTCAGAAGGTTATGGTTTATTGAAAGAAGGCCTGACGCCTGCGGATCTGGTCAAGCCGTTAAAGCAGTTTATCGATAAACATTATACAGAGAAGTCGCCGGCCAAAGAAAAGCATTATTTTCAACCGCTTTCTGAGGTACACCATGATGCACGTTATAGTAATTTCAGGTACAAAACGGTGGCTTATAAAGAACTGATTGGCCTGGGAGTAATTGGCCTTTTTCTACTGATTACCGCATGTATCAACTTTGTCAATCTGGCTACTGCACAAGCAATCAGCCGCTCTAAAGAAGTTGGGATCAGAAAGGTTATGGGGAGCAGAAGGAAGCAGCTCATTGTGCAATTTCTCAGTGAAACCGCTTTAATAACCATCATTTCTTTGGGTTTTGCCTGTGTGCTGACAGAGTTGGTCATTCCTAAGATGGAAAGTCTGATGGAGATAAATGTCTCTTTCCACCTTTTCACCGAGCCGGTTATTTTTGTGTTTATGTTCATTTTGATCGCATCGGTGAGTTTCCTTGCAGGACTTTACCCTGCCTTGATCATGTCAGGATTTAGTCCGGCATTGGCGATAAAGAATAAGATCAGTTCGGCCAGTGCTGGCGGATTGGGGTTGAGAAAGGTTTTGGTGGTTGCACAATTTGCCATTACCGCAGTCTTGATTATTGCTACGCTGGTGGTGGTCAGACAAATGGAATATATGAGGGAAAAATCTCTTGGATTTGATACAAAAGCAGTTTCTATGGTTAATATTCCCGGAGATAGCCTCAGCAGATTAAAATATGAACCGCTTAGACAGCGATTGCTTCAATTACCTGGAGTGCAGGATATCAGTCTTACAAGTGCGGCGCCAATTTCGTCGGGTAACAGAACTGTAAGTTTCAAATACGACCGTCGTCCTGAAGATGAGAAGACACAGTTGAATATCAAGCAGGCAGATGAAAACTATCTGAAGACTTTTAATTTAGAACTGATTGCAGGTAGAAATTTGTCAAAAAGCGATACCTTAAAAGAGTTTATTGTTAATGAACAGTTATTGAGGGCTTTAGGTGTTGTAAACCCTTCAGACGCAATCGGAAAGACGATCAGTTTAGGTGGCGGTAGCGGCGACAGGAAAATCGTAGGAGTGGTAAAAGATTTCAATAACATGACCTTTAAAAGTACCATTTCTCCAATCGCTATTTTTTCTGCTAAGAATGAGTATTCTGCTATGGCGATAAAGATGGATGTAAAGGAAATGATGACCACCATTAAAAAGGTCGAACAGGAATGGAATGCGGCTTTCCCTGATGATGTTTATGAAGCTCAGTTTCTGGATGATAATATTCAGAATTTTTACAAAACAGAGCAGGTAATGGGCGTGCTGTTTAAAGTGTTTGCAGGAGTGGTGATCTTTATTTCTTTTATCGGCTTGTTTGGTCTGGTGTCGTTTATAGCTACACAGAAGACACGTGAAATCGCCATCAGAAAAGTCCTGGGCGCTTCGACCCTGGAACTGGTTAAAATGTTGAACCGTTCTTTTTTGTGGATGGTCTTGATTGCCAACCTGGTGGCCTGGCCTCTGGCTTATATTTTCGTTTCGAAATGGCTCAATGGCTTTGTTTATCGCATAGATATCAGCATTTGGCCATTTATGATGGCGATGGTATTATCCGTTGTGATTACCTTGATTACCGTTAGTCTGCGTTCTTATAAAGCTGCAAATACAAACCCAATTGATGCCCTTAAATACGAATAATCCCTTAAGAGTTAAATATTAAAACATATACAGATGATAGAGCTAAAAAATATAGAGAAGTACTATGCGAACAAAGGCGTTAAAAGTTATATCCTTCGCCATGTCACTACTAGTATTAAACAAGGGGAGTTTGTTTCCATAATGGGACCTTCCGGAGCTGGTAAATCTACTTTACTCAACATTCTGGGGATGTTGGAAGAACCGACTTATGGATCATACGAATTTATGGGAGAGGATGTGGTTTCCTTAAATGAACGTAAGCGGATTGAGCTTTACAGAAACCATATCGGTTTTGTGTTTCAAGCTTACCATCTGATTGATGAGATGACTGTTGCAGAAAATATTGAAGCGCCTTTGCTGTACAAAAAGGTGAGTAGTTCGGAACGTAAAAGTCGTGTTGCAGATATTCTGGACCGCTTTAATATGGTCGCCAAAAAAGATTTATTCCCAAATCAGCTTTCCGGCGGACAACAACAATTGGTTGGAATTGCAAGAGCTTTAGTTGCTGAACCTTCCATCATTTTGGCAGATGAACCAACCGGAAATCTTCAGTCCCCACAGGCACTTCAGATCATGGAGTTGTTTAAAAAATTGAATGAAGAAGAGAACATCACCATTATTCAGGTGACCCATTCAGAAGTGAACGCAG
Source organism: Pedobacter steynii (assembly GCF_001721645.1). NCBI lineage: Bacteria > Pseudomonadati > Bacteroidota > Sphingobacteriia > Sphingobacteriales > Sphingobacteriaceae > Pedobacter > Pedobacter steynii. The sequence continues at coordinate 3,857,247 of NZ_CP017141.1, forward strand.
CGTATGGCAGTCGGATTTTGCATTTGCTGGATGGCGTGATTAAAGAAGATCTTTCCCTGCAACCAGCAATTTAGATGGTTTTAAATGTTTATTGATGAGGAATTTCCTGCTTAACGGTTAGAAAAACGATGTTAAAACTGAACTTAAAAATAGCGTTTCGCAATCTTTTGAAAAACAAAGGGTATGCAGTTATAAATGTTTTGGGACTGGTATTTGGCCTGACTTCCTTTTTGTTATTGTTGATGTATGTTAATCACGAACAGGATTATGACCGTTGGGATTCCGGATTAAATAATGTTTATCAGCTGAGGGAAAGGCATGATTTCTTTAGTTCTGATGCCAGGCAGCATTGGCAGGACGAAGTGGATTCTAAAATTGCCGCCTTATTAAAGAAAAGTATTCCTCAACTCAGACAGGTAACAAAAGTGGCTGCTCTTGGGAGAAACGGTACTGCGATTAAAACTGAACACGCGGAGCCGGTCATTATGATGGATTTGGTGGAAGTTGACTCTCTGTTTTTTAAGGTTTTTCCGCATAAATTTTTGAAAGGAAGCCAAAAAAATGCGATTACCGAACCGAATACCATTGTATTAAAAGAAAGCACTGCCAAAAAGATGTTTGGAACCAATGATGTGCTGGGAAAGCGTATAAAAGTACTGAGATGGCATTCAGATGAAGGAGCGTTTTATCAGGTTAAAGGTGTGGTAGCAGATCCTATAACCCCTGAAAGTTTACCTTTCAGTGCAGCGTTACACAGTGGGGAAAGAGAAAAAGATCCAGAAGGAGCTGGGTCTACAAATTATTGTAAGATTTATGCATTAGCTGAGGGAAATATAGATACCGCTGCATTAGGCAGGACGCTTCAGAAAACCTATGTTGACCATAAAAAATCGACTCTAGCTGCTTTAAAAATCTCATATAATGAATATTACAAGGGGGGAATGTTTCCCGGGTTAAAGATGGTCTCTCTGTCGCAGGTTCATGCCAATCCGGTATTGTCTAAAAGCTGGCTGGAAAAGGTAAAGCCGATCGTAGGTCTGACCGTATTTCTGTTGCTGATCTCTATTATTAATTTTGTAAACCTGGCTACGGTACAGTCTGTTCAGCGCGCGAAGGAAGTTGGAATTAAGAAAGTTTTGGGGGTTTATAAAAGGAGTTTACTGTTGCAGTTTCTTTTGGAAGCCGCTATTCTGAGTTCGCTTGCTCTGGTGATCAGCATTGCTTTGACAGAACTTTTACTTCCTTTTTTTGGACGTCATTTTGAAATTGAGATGTCTTTTTGGGACAATAGTCAGCTCTGGTCATTAGTAGCGCAATTGGGTGCTGTTTTTATAGTGGTCACGCTCTTGTCCGGGTTTTATCCTGCTTTCATTCTTAGTAATTGTAATCCTGTAGATGTACTCAAGGGAGCTTATGAAAGAGGGTTTAAGGGTGTCGCTTTAAGGAATGGTTTATTGGTTTTACAATTTGTGATCGCAGTTACCTTTATTATTGGTATTGGTGTAATGGCATTACAGAACAACTATGTAACGAATAAGAATCCAGGTTTTGAACGGGGAAGGTTAATCAATCTGCGGATTTCATATCAAAAGGATTTTGCGGAAAAAATCAGGCGTATTCCAGGTGTTAAATATGTTGCTACCACTACCCAGGTGATGGGAAACGTGTTTAATGTACCCAGAGAAATTAGCTATAAAGGGCAGGACTATAAATTAAATACCGTTACAGTTAGCATGGACGCGCTTCAGGCACTTGGTGCACAACTTGTTTCAGGACGACTATTTTCTAATGCCTATGCACAAGACACCGTAAATGCCGTGGTGTTAAACGAGGCGGCAGCCAAGCTGCTCGGGGGGCAAATGTTAGGAGAACAATACGAGTTGAAAAGCCAGGAAAAAAAATACAATTTCCAGGTTGTCGGAGTGATTAAAGATTATCATAATGAGGGATTTGATAAAGAAATATTGCCCACTGTTTATAAAGCGACATCAGTTGGCGGAACATCAAGTACCAATAACTTATTGGTACGTTTTGAAAGTGAGCATTACCAGCATACCATTTCATTGATTGAAAAAGAATGGAAAAAAAGCTACCCTGATTTTCCTATGGCCTATGTGACTGCAGAAGATGCTTTTCAAAATGCCTTGAAAGCGGACCAGCGCTTTATGGAGATGGTGATGGTGTTTAGTTTCATTTCTGTTGCGCTTTCTTTGCTTGGTTTGTTTGCGCTGGCCGCTTTTGTCTCTAAGAGAAGAACAAAAGAAATAGCGATCCGTAAAATTCTTGGCGCTTCTGACCTTCAGATTATCAGGATGTTGAATCGTTCTTTCCTGCTATTGGTTTTATTTGCCAACGTCATCAGCTGGCCAATTGCCTATATTCTGACAAGCCGTTGGCTTTCAGGCTTTGCTTATCGCATTGAAATGCCCTTTTTCCCTTTTGCAGTGGCAACTTTACTCTCGCTTACCGTTGCATTGTTAACTGTAAGTCTTCAGGCGAAAAAAGCTGCAGTCAACGATCCAGTAAATGCGTTGAAATATGAATAGTTAATTTAAACATATACCATGTATCTCCTGAATTTTAAAATCGCTTTAAGGAACCTATTGAGGAATAAAATGGCATCATTGATCAATATCAGTGGTCTGGCAATTGGTTTGGCTGCTTGTCTGATGTTATTGCTTTATGTATCCTATGAATGGAATTTCGACCGGGGCTTTAAAAAGTCCAGTGACACTTACCAGCTGATGTTTAATTTTTATGGTGCTGATCATCATATCCGCTCGACGGGAAATCAATCCCCTAATACGATCGCTACGGTGTTAAAAGAGGAAATGCCTGAGGTTGAAAATGTCAGCAGGATATTGTGGGCATCGAGGCGCTTGCTGGCGAATGGAAAAAATTCCTTTAAGGTTAGTGGACGTTATGCAGATCCGGAGCTGCTGAAGATATTTGATTTTAAAGTGCTTCATGGAAATTTGGAGAAGGCGTTAGATGATCCTCATTCCATCGTATTGACGGCAAGTACTGCCCGTAAATTGTTTGGAAGTACAGATGTTTTAAACCGCGGGTTAAAGTTTGAAAATCAGGTTGCCCTGAAAGTAACCGCTGTAATCGAAGATTTACCTCCGAATACAAGTTATGATTTTGATTGTCTGAATTCCTGGAAGTTGTATGAGCAGTTGAATACCTGGGTAATCGAGCCTAACTGGCACAATTATTCTTTTTTTACCTTGTTTACCCTTAAAAAAGGTACGGATGTGAGCTCGTTTAATAAGAAGATAAAGGACCTCAGCAGGAAACATGCACCCAGTACCATTTCGGAAGCAGAACCTTTTGCTTATCCATTGGTAAAGCTCCATCTGTATGACAGGTTTCTAAACGGAAAGGTAGATGGTGGGCAGGTTGACCGGGTAAGGACATTTGGGATATTGGCTCTCAGTATTTTAATCATTGCCTGTATCAATTTTATGAATCTTTCTACAGCGAGGTCTCAAAAGCGGGCAAAAGAGGTGGGAATTAAGAAGACCATTGGCGCTTCCAGATATTCTTTGGTGTCTCAGTTTCTCATGGAATCTTTATTGCTTACACTAGTTAGCGTTGTGATTGCAATTGTTTTGGTAGAGTTAAGTTTGCCGAAATTTAATCAGTTGGTTTCTGCGGAACTACACATTGCTTACGGTGATCCTTTGAACTGGATTGGGGTGATCCTATTGATCCTCTTTACTGGGATTATTGCAGGAAGTTATCCAGCCTTCTATCTTTCCGCTTTTAATCCTGTTCAAACCTTAAAGAAAACGGTTGGACTCAAAAGTGGTTTCTCTTTAAATTTCAGACAGGTTTTGGTGGTCATTCAGTTTGGTTTTGCAGTACTGCTCATCATTGCGACATTAATCATGTACGATCAGTTGGCTTATCTCAGAAAGAAACCCCTGGGATACCAGGTCAATGCATTGGTGGAAATGCCGCATGAAGGTAACCTCTATCTTAAATATGACCTTTTGAAAGAAAGGTTGCTGGCATCGGGGGCGATCACGTCCATGTGCCAGTCGTCGGGGAGTATTTCTCAGCATAATTCCAATAGCAGTGGGATGGAGTGGGAGGGAATGTCTGAAGGAGATAAAAAAATGTCTGTGGATCAGATTTTCACAGGCTATGATTTCGTGAAAACGAATGGCCTCAAACTTTCTGAAGGTCGGGATTTTACAAAGGGACTAAGTTCTGATAGTGTTGCAGTGATGCTGAGTAAGACTGCGGTGAAAATGATGGGACTCAAAAATCCGGTTGGACAGAATGTGGTTTTTCAGGATGTAAAGCGGCAGGTGGTAGGTGTATTTGAAGACATTGCCTGGGGAGATCTTGCAAAGAAAGAAAGGCCCATGATCATCGCTTATAATCCCAATAACAGTGATGTGATTACGATGCGCTTAAATACGGATAAAGATCTAAAAGATAATGTAGAAATGATCAGTAAGGTTACAAAAGAAATCAATCCTGATTTTCCTGTAGAGATCAAGTTTCTCGATCATCTGGTGGCAGAGAAGATCAGAGATGAAGCAACGATGGTTAGCTTGTCTAATCTATTTGGTGGGCTGGCCATATTCATCTCCTGTCTTGGTCTTTTTGGTTTATCGGCCTTTAGTGCAGAGCAACGTACAAAAGAAATCGGGGTACGGAAGGTGTTGGGTGCATCCGTGCCGGGGATCGTAAGGTTATTGTCTTTTAACTTTGTGAAAACGGTATTTGTGGCCCTCATAATTGCGATGCCCGTTGCCTACCTCATCATGAACAATTGGCTGAATAAATTTGATTATCACATTTCCATTGGCTGGGCGGTATTTGTGCAAACAGGAATCCTGATTGTGGTTATTGCATTGTTAACAGTGAGCTGGCAGTCTTATCGCGCTGCAAAAGCAAACCCAGTGGATGCATTAAAGTATGAGTAGCTTATCTTTGTGAAATGCAACGCAGTTTTACAGATCAGCTTAACCGTAAAATAAGTATCAATTATCCGCCAAAGAGAATCATTTCGCTGGTTCCTTCTCAAACAGAACTGCTGTTTGATTTGGGGTTAGACGCGGAAGTAATTGGAATTACTAAATTTTGTGTTCATCCGGATTCAAAGTTTAAGGAAAAAACGAAAATAGGGGGGACTAAGAAATTAAACCTCGATCTGATCCGTAGTTTGAAGCCTGACCTGATTATTGGTAATAAGGAGGAAAATGAAAAACTGCAGATCGAAGAACTGATGAACGAGTTCCCGGTCTGGATGAGTGATATTTATGATCTGGAGGATGCGAAGAAAACCATTAGTCAAATCGGAGAACTGATAAACAGGGAGCCTGAAGCAGCTTATCTGAATCATTTGATCCATGCTGGATTTAATGATTTGCAAACCTTAGCCCTCCAAAATAATTTGAGTAAGCGTGTTGCTTATCTGATCTGGAAAAAGCCGTATATGTTTGCCGGAAAAGATACTTTTATCAATCATATACTGGCCCTGAATGGTCTGAGCAATGTGATTAAAGAAAGCAGATATCCTGAAATGGACCTGGCAGCGCTGGATTTGCTGAAACCTGAGCTGGTATTTTTATCGTCGGAACCTTATCCCTTTAACGAGAAACACCTGGAAGAGGTCCGCGCCGTTTTACCGGAGGCGAAAGTGATGCTGGTAGACGGCGAAATGTTTTCCTGGTATGGAAGCCGGTTGGTGAAGGCCGTTCAGTATTTTTTTCAATTGCAGAAAGAATTGTATTGACCTTTTCTCAATCCGGATGTTTAGACATATGGGAAAGAAAAAAAGATTGAAATTTAAAGCGTATAGGATCAATATGTTAGCTTTTAGCGCTGAAATTAATTGTAAAAGAGTTTTGACTTTTAGAAACAATATCTATCTTTGCAATCCAAAACAATGACATCCTAACTGCGGAAGTGGCGTAATTGGTAGCCGCACCAGACTTAGGATCTGGCGCTTCACGGCGTGGGGGTTCGAGTCCCTTCTTCCGCACAAAACTAAACCCGGTCCATCAGATCGGGTTTTTTATTTCCATCTATTTCTAATTCATTTTCATTTACTTTTGTCCGGTTATTGTTCGATTACAGCGGATGACTGGAACGTCCCCCGAACGTACCTGAAACGTACCAACAACGTCGTTCTGATCAAAAAGACGTTGTTGGTACGTTTCAGAGCCGAATTTCGTACGTCCTGGTTATCCGCCCTGGGCGAAGGAATATGCCCGACAGGTACGATGTAATCCCGGTATTGATAAAAAATGAACTTATTTTAAAGTTTATTGGGATTTCTAAAAAACTATTCTATCTTTGCAATCCGAAATAAATACATCCTAACTGCGGAAGTGGCGTAATTGGTAGCCGCACCAGACTTAGGATCTGGCGCTTCACGGCGTGGGGGTTCGAGTCCCTTCTTCCGCACAACAATTGAAAACAGCTTCAAAAGGGCTGTTTTTCTTTTAAAAGACAAAATTCATTCTCTTCTTAGCTGGTGGGAAATCAATATGGTTTTTTAGTGTAGGTCGATGAAATTCAGACAATCTACGGACATAATTTTTTAAACTATGCGCTTTGAAATCAACAAAAAAACGAATATATTTGCGCCCTCGAAAAGGAAATTTGAGCGATGGATTGGAAGTCAATTCTTCCGCAATAAAAGTTCCTCCGCAACACGGGGGATTTTTTGTATAAAGACACTAATAATTATTGATTCAGAAAGATGAACATTACACAGGAAAAAATTAACGACTTAAATGCAGTCGTAAAAATTAAGATTTCACCTGAAGATTATACTGAAAAGGTTGATAAATCTATAAGAGAGCAAGCTAAAAAAGCAAACCTTCCTGGTTTTCGTAAAGGAATGGTTCCTGCAGCACATATTAAGAAAATGTACGGCAGAAGCATTTTGGTTGAAGAAATCAATACCCTGTTAAGCGAAACGTTAAGCAAGCACCTTACTGATAATAAAGTGGAAATCCTTGGTCAGCCTTTACCGGTAATGGATGATACTAAAGAATTCAAATGGGACAATACAGATGAGTTTGAGTTTGATTATGAATTGGGACTGGCACCTGAGGTAGATGTAAAAATCACTGCCAAAGATAAATTCACTCAATTTAACGTTAAGGCAGACGAAGAAACTTTAGCTTCCCGTATCAAAAATATCAGAAGAAGCTATGGCAAAATGACAAACCCGGAAGTTTCGGCAGATGATGACGTACTTTATGCCGAATTAGCACAACTTTCTGCTGATGGTTCAATTTTTGAAGGTGGCATCAATAGCACTGGTTCTATTCGTTTAGATCAGGTAGCTGATAAAAAGATCTTAAAGTCTTTAATTGGTTTAAAAAAGGATGATGTAGTTGAACTGGATGTTCAAAAAGCTTTCGATAAAAATGAGGTGATTATCGCCAAATTGTTAAACATTGCTGAAGAAGACGCTAAAGAATTACAATCTAAATTCCAGGTAACGGTTAAAAATGTAAACCGCTTAGAGGAATCGGATTTAAACCAGGAGTTCTTTGATAAATTATTTGGTGAAGGTGTAGTGACTGACGAGGCTGGTTTTACCGCTAAAATCACTGAGGAAGTAGAAAGCATGTTCAAGCAGGATGCTGACCGCAAATTGCAGAACGACATGTACACTAAACTAATTGAAAGTGTGAAAATGGAATTGCCTGATGAATTTTTACGTAAGTGGTTAAAAGCAACTAACGAGAAATTAACTGAGGCTGAATTGGCAGAAGGATATGATGATTTCGCTAAAAACCTTAAATGGACTTTAATCGAGAACAAGCTGATTAAAGATAACAACATCGAAATTAAATACGAGGATGTATTCCAAACTGCAAAACAACGTTTAGATGCACAGTTCAGAATGTATAGCCCAAGTCCGATGCCGGAAGATCAGTTGGCACAATACACTGCAACTTTCTTGAAAGAGAAAGACAACGCAAACCGCATTTTTGATGAAGTAAAAGCAATTAAAGTATTTGAATACATTCAATCAGTTGCCACTTTAGACCAAAAAGAAATAGCTTACAATAAATTTATAGAATTGAAGTAATCCAGGTTATACCCGATACTTTTAGTTTATAATACAGATAAGGCGGCTTTGTTAAGGCCGCCTTGTTTATATAAAGAGATTCGAGAATTTTACAATACCACAATAAATTACCAATTTAGTTTAATTAATTTGGTGAAAATTAGTCCGATAAATAGAGGAATATACTGATGAAACCTGCGCAGCAAGCTTCATCGCAATTAAAGAAAAATAGATATACTGATGAAAATAGACAAAGACGAATTTAGAAAATACGCAGTTAAACACCATCGTATTAATGGCTTAAACGTGGATCGTTTTATTGGTGCTACCAATAATTCTCCAAAAAGCATGACCCCTTATATCATTGAAGAGCGTCAGCTGAATGTTGCACAAATGGATGTATTCTCCCGTTTAATGATGGACCGTATCATCTTTCTGGGTGATGCCATTTATGATGGAAACGCGAACATTATACAGGCTCAGTTGCTGTTTTTACAATCTACAGATAACAACAGGGATATTCAGATTTATATCAACTCGCCAGGCGGTTCTGTGTATGCAGGTTTAGGTATTTATGATACCATGCAATACATTACTCCGGACGTAGCTACGATCTGTACTGGTATGGCTGCTTCAATGGGAGCAGTATTATTAGTAGCAGGAGCCAAAGGTAAACGTGCTGCATTACCGCATTCACGTGTGATGATCCATCAGCCTTCAGGTGGTGCACAGGGAGTTGCTTCAGATATGGAGATCAACTTAAGAGAGATGCTTAAATTAAAGAAAGAATTATATGACATCATTTCAAACCACTCCGGACAAAGTTACGAGTGGGTAGAGAAGGCTTCAGACCGTGATTACTGGATGAAAGCTGACGAAGCGAAAAGCTTTGGAATGATTGATGAGGTGCTGGGAGCGAATAACAAAGAAAATAATGGCTAAACAAAACAAAGAATCTCGTTGCTCTTTTTGTGGTTCAGGTAAGCAGGATACTTTAATGCTTATTGAAGGACTGGATGCATACATTTGTGATAAATGTGTGACCCAGGCCAATCAACTCCTGGTACAGGAGCTTGGAAGTAAGAAGGCAAAATCTTTGGATTCTTCTGTTACCTTATTGAAGCCTATGGAAATCAAGGCGCATATTGATCAATACGTAATTGGTCAGGATGATGCTAAGAAAGTCCTTTCTGTAGCGGTGTATAACCACTATAAGAGATTAGGCCAAAAGGTAAACCAGGAAGATGAAGTAGAGATTGAAAAATCGAATATCATGCTGGTAGGGGAAACCGGTACCGGAAAAACGTTACTTGCAAAAACGATTGCCAAGATCCTGCATGTTCCTTTTTGCATTTGCGATGCGACGGTCCTTACCGAAGCCGGTTATGTAGGAGAAGACGTGGAAAGTATTCTGACACGTCTGCTTCAGGCTGCGGATTATGATGTCGCTTCAGCAGAACGTGGAATCGTTTATATTGATGAGGTGGATAAAGTAGCGCGTAAGAGTGATAATCCATCTATCACAAGAGATGTATCGGGAGAAGGCGTGCAACAGGCTCTACTAAAGATTTTAGAGGGGACTATAGTGAATGTTCCACCTCAGGGCGGACGTAAACATCCTGATCAGAAAATGATCCCTGTAAATACCAATAATATCCTGTTTATCTGCGGTGGTGCATTTGATGGTATTGAGCGTAAGATTGCAAACCGGTTACGTACTCAGGCCGTTGGTTATAAAGTGAAAAAGGACGATGCAGATCTTGATCTTAAAAATCTGTATAAATACATTACCCCTCAGGATTTAAAATCTTTTGGTTTAATTCCTGAACTGATTGGTCGTGTGCCTGTTTTAACGCACCTTAATCCATTGGATAAAGCAGCTTTACGTAATATCCTGACAGAACCTAAAAATTCTTTGTTTCGTCAGTATGTTAAGTTGTTTGAATTCGAAGGAGTGAAGCTGGTATTTGAAGATGAGGTTCTTGACTTTATTGTAGATAAAGCAATGGAATACAAACTTGGAGCAAGGGGCTTACGCTCTATTTGTGAGGCAATTATGCTGGATGCGATGTTTGATATTCCTTCCGATCCGAGTATAAAGGAGTTGAGCATTACACTCGACTACGCGGTGGAGAAATTTGAAAAGGCCGACTTTAAAAAGTTAAAAGCAGCTTAAAAAATTTAATCCCCGTTTTACGGGGATTTTTTTTAACTTGTTATTTTAGGGTTTTATCCCGGGAAGATCTCCCCTTAAGCCTGATTACCTTTAGTATCAAAGGAAAGCACCGGCCGGAAAACAGCAAGAATTATGAATAATAGAAAAGGAGAAAATATATGAATGAAGAATTAGAAGTAAACAAAAATGGAAATGAGAAAAAGGGAAAAAAAGTTAAAGAAGTCGAATCTCCGGTAAAATCAGGATTAAAATCTAAAGGTGATATTGTTAAAAATTGGCTGCCAAGATATACTGGCAGAGCGTTGGAGGAATTCGGACAATATATTCTGTTGACCAATTTCAGTAAGTATGTTCAGATGTTTTCCGAATGGCACGACAATGCACCTATTTTAGGTCTGGATAAACCAATGCAAAGTGTAACAGCCAATGGTATTACCATTATCAATTTTGGAATGGGAAGCCCTATGGCGGCAACAATGATGGACTTGCTGACCGCTATCAGTCCTAAAGCGGTATTGTTTCTTGGCAAATGCGGGGGCTTAAAAAAGAAAAATCAATTGGGTGATCTTATTCTTCCAATCGCAGCGATCAGGGGAGAAGGTACCTCTAATGATTATTTTCCTGCTGAGGTTCCGGCATTACCTGCCTTCGCTCTTCAAAAAGCAATCTCTACGACCATTCGTGACCATTCCAGGGATTATTGGACCGGGACTTGTTATACCACCAACCGCAGGGTCTGGGAACATGATAAGAACTTTAAAAAATACCTGAAAAGTTTACGTGCCATGGCTGTGGATATGGAAACGGCTACCATCTTTACGACAGGCTTTGCAAATAAAATCCCAACAGGAGCATTACTATTGGTATCTGATCAGCCTATGATCCCTGAAGGTGTGAAAACGGCAGAAAGTGATAGCAGTGTAACCAGTAATTATGTGGAAACACACTTGAAAATTGGAATTGATTCTTTAAAACAGTTGATTAATAATGGATTAACAGTGAAACACTTGCATTTTTAATCTTCATCTGCACTTTTAGGATAATCAAATTCTAATAAATTTCCGGTATGGTGGCTTATCTGTTCCCATTTATCAAATGGAAACTCTATAAGCACTGTACCACATGTAGGGACGTTATAGATATTCGCATTACTCAGATAATTGGCGAAATCTGTAAGCCCTGGATTGTGACCAAATAAAGCAACCCTTTCGTATTTATCACTCAGCTTATTTACCACTTTTAATAAGGCTGTTACATTGGCTTCGTAGATAGAAGTTTCTTCCTGAATCTGACTTAAGGGTTTGTTCCATACCTCAGCAAAATTTTTTGCGGTAGTAAGTGCGCGTAAAGCCGGACTGCTGACTACCAGTTGGGGGACTAAATCTTTATGAAGAATCCTGGTTGCCATTTCCGGCGCATTTCTTAGGCCTCTGGAATTTAAGGGCCTGTCAAAATCCGATAGATGGCTATTACCCCATTCAGATTTTCCGTGTCGTACTAAGAGAAGTTGCTTCGCCATGATTGAGTTTATTTATTACACTATTTACAACAGTTGATTCCGCTAAATTGTTCATGCAGGCAAAGTCTCCCCGGTAACAAGGAACATTGCCGTAAACAGAACATGGCCGGCAGTAAAGATCAACCTGAACAACATCTGCCATAGATTGTCCGTAACCTAAAAATCCGGCATAAGGATGAGTAGCGCCCCATACAGACACTACTGGGATGTTCTGTAAAGATGCCAGGTGCATCCCCGAAGAATCCATACTAAGCATGACATCCAGGTTGGAGATGAACTTTAACTCTTCTTCCAGTTTAATTTTTCTGACCAGAGAACGGATGTTCTCGTGCTTTGAAGCCCAGCTGTCTGCGATTTCTTCTTCTTCTGCCGTGCCGCCCAGGATAAATAACTGATACCCCAAGCTGGCAAGTCTGTAGACCACGGATTCCATTTTATGCAAAGGATATATTTTTTGCAAATGCTGGGCAAAAGGGCTTACCCCAATCCATTTTTGTGTTTTGGCCGGGAATATCTCGGCAGTCAGACTTGCTGGCTGAGCGGGTTCTAATGTATTGGAGAGGGCAAATGGGTATCCTAGTTTTTTGAAGACCTCTGCATATCTTTCCACGGTTTGCGGAAGAGGGCGTAGGACTTTGTCTTCTTTACGGGTCAGTGCAGATTTATCCTTTCGGCCTTTGTCTATCATAACGAGTTTTACTCCTTTGAAGAAGAACAGCAAACTTAAAATTCTGCTCCTCAGGTTTTGATGCAGGTCAGCTACTGCTGTAATCTCATGTTTGTTTAGTTCTCTGAAAAGTCTGATCAGACCAAAAAAGCCCTTATGTTTTTTTTTGGGATCAAATGAGATAAAGCTGAGGTTGTTCACCTCATTAAAGAAAGGTTTGAAAAGCTCACGGCTAATGTAAAGCAGCGGTATATCGGGGTAATGTTGGTTGAACTCTTTTAAAATGGGGGCAGTCATCGCTACATCCCCCATGGCGGAGAAACGGATTACTAATATTTTAGCAGTTTCTTTTGGCATTAATTACTTGGAATTGTAGAGCACGGGATTAAGACTGGGGTCATTATACATTTTCATTTGTTTATATACTTTCATGTATTTTGCTCCACTCTTAATATCAGCGATTAAGTCATCTAAGCTAGCAGAAAGATCGGTTTGTTGGTTTAACAAAATGTTAAGTTTATCCGTGCAGTTTTGTTTATGTTCTTCTGAGGCATCACTGCGCTGACTTTCTTCGTGCATATGGTATACCTTTAAGGCCAGAATAGAAAGTCTGTCTATAACCCATGCAGGACTCTCTGAATTGATTTTTGCAGTAGCAGAAGGAGTGATGTCTTTAAACTCTTCTAAAAAGAAGCTGTCAATATATTCTACCACATCAGTACGTTCCTGATTGGACGCGTCGATGCGGCGTTTCCATTGCAGGCCTTCTACAGGATTAATCTCAGGGTTACGAACCACATCTTCCATATGCCATTGTACCGTGTCAATCCAGCATTTCAGATAAAGCAGGTGTTCAATGGTGCCTATTTTATAGCTATTTTGAATCGGTTGGTCGATATTGTTGTGAATGTGATAGTCATTAATCGCATCCTGAAATATTTTATTGCAAAGCTTACTAATCATGAATCAAAGGTAAGGATAACTATTTTTTATTACTGAAGTATTCTGAGATATCTTGCAGGGACATGGCGTTGAGACATTGTGCTGCGGTTAAGCCACCCTTTCTTCCAATGAGCGTACCATAATGCATATCATGAAAGCCTTCCATACGGTGGGCATCCGGATTGATGGAAAGTAATACTCCTTTCTCCAATGCATACCTATGCCAACGCCAGTCCAGATCCAGACGTAAGGGGTTGGCGTTGATTTCTATAACCACATTATTTGCCGCACAGGCATCGATTACTTTTTCATAGTCAATAGGGTATCCCTTTCTGCTCAATAACAACCTTCCTGTAGGATGTCCGAGAATGGTAGTATAGGGATTCTCAATTGCTTTAATTAGCCTGGCAGTAGCCTTTTCCTCGTCCATACGAAGATTGCTGTGTACAGAGGCTACAACGAAGTCAAACGTTTTTAAGATGTCATCGCTATAGTCCAGAGAACCATCGTTTAAGATGTCGCTTTCAATTCCTTTAAAAATCCTGAAAGGGGCAAGCTGAAGGTTCAGCTTGTCAATTTCCTGATGCTGGGCATATAAACGTTGTTCGTTCAGGCCATTTGCATAAAATGCAGACTTTGAATGGTCGCAGATACCAAGATATTCCATTTTAAGGTTATCCTTACAGAAAACGGCCATTTGTTCCAGGGTATGCACCCCGTCACTCCAGGTAGAGTGGTTATGTAAACTGCCTTTCAGATCTTCATATCTGATCAGTTCCGGGAGCTTGTTTTCTTTGGCCAGCTGAACTTCGTTGAGCCCTTCTCTGAGCTCCGGCATGATAAATGCCAGACCTGCAGATCGATAAATTGCCCCTTCATCCTCAAATGGTCCTGTGCCTGCTAAGGCAAGTATTTCATTTACATGTTGTTCACTACCGGTAAGTTTAAACCAATTCAGGTAAAAATCTTCTTTTTGAACGACATGCAACTGGACTTTGAGTCCGGAGGTGCCGACTGCTGCATAACTGCCATCGGCTTGTTCTTCAAAAGCAATCCCTTCAAAGGATGAAATTTTCTCCTGTACCTCTGCTACCTGATCTGCTCCAATCAGAAAAGGAACATCTTCTATAATTTCCATACACCGGCGGTATGCTCCGGCAATGCCTAACAGCGGTTCACCGTTAATGGTATTCAGCCAAACTGCTAATGCAGTATATAACGTGTTCACAGTGCCTTCAGCATGGGCATAAAGGAATTTTCCTTGTCCTGCCATTCTGAATTCAATGATCTTTTTAATCTCTTCCTGAGTTTTTAAGCCAAAACCTTTTGCCTCAATAAGCCTGTTCTCATTACAGGCATAGTATAGTTCTCCGATATTTTCAATACCAAGATCTTTCCAGATCACTCCGATCTTTTTTGGGCCTATGCCTTTGATCCCCAGCATTTCTACAATACCCTCAGGCGTTTCCGCAAGAATCTCATTTAAGTCGGTCATCGTGCCTGTTTCCAGTAACTCCCAGACTTTAGAAGAGATGCTCTTTCCAAGACCATCGATCCGGGCAATTTCTTCCAGGCTCTTGCCTTGAATGGCATAAGGTAATTTGTCTACTTTAAAAGCAGCATTAGCTACTGATTTAATCTTAAAAGGGTTCTCATTGTGCAATTCCATCAATTGAGAAAGCAAGCGCAAGTTGCGTGCAATGGTTTTATTTTCCATGGGATGCTAAATTAAATAAAAAGCCGCGGTTTTCCGATTAATTAAGAACTGGATAGGGGAGGCTGTCTACAATTTTCTCATAAAAAAAGGGGGCTAAGCCCCCTTTTACCAGTATCTTAATCTATTGAACTGTAATGTCGAACGGCATTCTGGCCTGAATCCCTGATTTGGAAATTGCGGCTTTTATTTGTTGATAAATCAGATAATTTGCACCCAATTCCTGTTTTGCATAATGGGTTTTTATTTTATCGGCAGAGTTATCCAGTAATGAGCGGATCGGATCCAGCATTTCCGGATATTCTACAATTCTGTATTCCTGAATTTTTGCTTTTTTCGCAGCTGCTAAGATCGCATCATTGAAATTTCCTGTTCTGTCTGCCAGGCCGATTCTAACCGCATCAGTTCCGACCCATACGCGGCCTCCTGCAATGCTGTCCACATAAGCTTTACTTTTCTTCCGGCCATCAGCTACACGACTAATGAAGCTGTCGTAGGTCCGGTTTACGCCATTCTGAATAATCAGTCTTTCTCCTGGTGTCATTGGACGGTTAACGCTCATGATATCGGCGTATTGTCCGGTTTTTACGCCATCAAACGTAATTCCAAGTTCTTTATTCATTAACTTCTGGAAGTTAGGGATCATTCCAAATACGCCGATAGAGCCAGTAATGGTATTGGGTTGTACAAAAATGGAATCCGCAGCACAAGCAATGTAATAGCCACCGGAGGCAGCGACATTACCGAAAGAAGCGATAACAGGTTTTACTTTCTTTGTAAGGACTACTTCTCTCCAGATCACATCAGATGCGAGTGCACTACCGCCTGGTGAGTTCACCCTTAAAACAATCGCTTTAATGTTTGAATCTGTTCTGGCCTTTCTGATTGCTCTGGAAATTCTTTCCGAGCCAATCTGATCGTTATCCCCTTCTCCTCCCATAATATCTCCGTTGGCATAGATCACGGCAATTTTGGTTTTATTGGTATTTCCTTTACCAGACATGATTACATTTTTTGCATAGTCATTAATGGTAATAGTGGAAAGATTGTTTTTTTTCTCTGTGCCGCTAATCGACTTCAATTCATCGAGGATTTCATCTTTGTATCTTAGTCCATCCACCATTTTATATTTTTCTGCATCTTTTGGTTGCTGAATTTTATAATGATCGGCGATCTGGAAAAGGCTGTCTTTGCTGATGTTCCTGCTTTTGGAAATGTCGGCAAGAAAGGTCGCATATAATCCGTTTAGGTAGGCGGTAACCTGCTCTCTGTTCTTATCACTCATTTTATCGGCTATAAATGGCTCAACAGCACTTTTATAGGTGCCGACTCTGATGATTTGTGCTTCTATTCCTAATTTATCAAGGGCACCTTTAAAGAACACAAGCTGTGAGTTGAGCCCTTTAAACTCCAATGCACCTTCAGGGTTCAGATAAACCTTATCAGCGGCCGAGGCCAGGTAATAAGCCCCCTGGGTATAGACCTCACTATAGGCAATGATTTTCTTTTTACTGGTTTTAAAATCCAGAAGGGCATCTCTGATCTCTTTCATGTTGGCAAAGCCTGCATTCGGAGAAGTGACGTTCAGGTAAATACATTTTATATTGTCGTCTGTTTTTGCTTCTTTCAGTGCTTTGATAATATCCGTAAATCCAATACTTTTTTGTCCCTCATCTCCAACAATAGGAAGTTCGGATAGGGGATCGTTGAAGGTACGCTCGGTTACTGACTGATCCAGATTAAGATAAAGCACTGTGTTACTGTCTACTACTACACTTTTGTCTTCACCTATTGACGAGACAACACCCACTATGATGGAAACGAGCAAGATTACAAACAGTATCATAGATAAGATGACACCTACGATAGTTGCAAAAACATACTTAAAAAATTCTTTCATTTGACGGTTAAATATTTAATTTGTAAATATAGGTAAAAAAATGCCTGAGGCTTTTATATGCAGTTGGATAGTAAAAATGTTTATTTGTTACTGGGAAGTAATTTGGGAGATCGGGAAAAGCTTCTGACGACTGCAATTGTGCAGATAGAAAATGAGATAGGTGATGTCTTTTCCAGGTCCTCGTTGTATGAAACTGCTGCCTGGGGAAAAGCCGATCAGCCTTCTTTTCTAAATGTCGCAATAGGGTTGAGCACGGTATTGAGTCCGATGGATGTATTGCAGAAAGTGTTGAAAATTGAAGAGAATTTAGGCCGGATCCGGGAAGAGAAGTGGGGTGCCCGCTTAATTGATATTGACCTGATTCTGTTTGGTGATCTGATCGTGGATTCCGGAACAACGCTTCAGATTCCTCATCCTCATATGCAGGATAGAAAGTTTGTTTTGATGCCCTTAGCGGAGATTGCAGCTGATGTAATTCATCCTGTTTTTCACAAGAGTGTATCAGAAATATTAGGTATCTTAGATGATAATTTAACTGTAACAAAAATTTAATTTATTAATTTTGTTTAATGATCGACCCAAATAAAAATAACGAACCTCTGGACCTTTCCTACCTTAAGGATATGTCTGGAGATAGCGCTGAATTTATTATAGAAATGTTAGACCTGTTTAAAGCTCAGACTCCCGCTTATGTTGCGGACTTAGGAAAGGCTATTGCAGATAAAGACTGGGCACGTGCTTCGAGCTGTGCACATAAGATAAAGCCTACTTTTGCATACGTAGGGCGCAATGATGCTAAAGATCATATGCAAATGATGGAGCGTAATGCCAGGGAACTGAATAATGTGGAGGAATTACCACAGGCATTTAGCGAGATCAGTGCTTTTGCGGAAGTTTTATACAGACAACTGGATCAGGCTAAAGCCGAATTGGAAAAACGGCTTTAACTTTTAGCCGTTTTATGTTCTATGATAGACAATATGATATATAGAACTAAAATAAGTGGAATACCAACAAATTTGAAGAGGGTGAGCAACAATACAGACGAGACAATTAAGATGTATCTGAATGTGTTTTCCGCCAAACCAAAGCTCTTGAATTTTAATGCGATTAAAGGCAGTTCACTAATCAACAGGTAACATACCAATGGAATAAAAGCCAGATATAACAGAACTGTAGTTGTTGAACTGTCAAAATAAAACACATCACTTTCGTAAATAAACGGTACAGAAGCGATTACTGCTGAAATTGCAGGAGTAGGAACGCCTATGAATTTATCTGTTTGTCTGGTGTCCAGATTGAATTTTGCCAGCCGGTAAGCCGAAAATACAGCCACAAAAAAAGCAAGGTAAGAAAGGACCGGGAAATCAGTATAACCAAAAAAGGATTTTGGAGCCATATGAAATAAGATGACTGATGGCAGTACGCCAAAACTCACCATATCTGCCAGGGAATCCAGTTCCTTGCCCATGGGCCCACTTACATTTAGCAGGCGGGCCGCAAAACCATCAAAGAAGTCAATGATTAAGGAAATAAGGATGCATAAAGCAGCAGACCTTAAATCCTGGTTGAAAGCGAAAACAATACCAATACATCCGGTGAACAGGTTCGCGGAAGTAATGGCATTGGGGATCTGTTTAACTATCATTTAAAAGCTTTTCTGATCAATTAGCTATTCATGGAAATCAGGAACTCTTCATTTGTCTTTGTATTTCTGATCTGCTGCTGTACAAACTCCATGGCTTCCTGTGCGTTCATATCTGCAAGGTGGTTACGCAGGATCCAAACACGTTGTAACGTGTCTCTGTCGTGCAGTAAATCATCTCTTCTGGTACTTGAAGCAGTAATGTCAATTGCAGGGAAAATACGTTTGTTAGATAACTTACGATCCAGTTGAAGCTCCATGTTACCGGTACCTTTAAATTCTTCAAAGATAACCTCGTCCATTTTAGAGCCGGTGTCTGTTAAGGCAGTTGCAAGAATGGTTAATGAGCCACCTCTTTCAATATTACGTGCCGCACCGAAGAAACGTTTAGGTTTATGTAAAGCATTTGCATCCACACCACCTGACAGGATCTTTCCTGAAGCAGGGGCAGTCGTATTGTACGCCCTGGCTAATCTTGTGATCGAATCCAGAAGAATCACTACATCATGACCGCATTCTACCAGGCGTTTTGCTTTTTCAAGTACAATATTTGCAATTTTAACATGTCTTTCTGCCGGTTCATCAAATGTAGAGGCAATAACTTCAGCTCTTACGCTTCTTGCCATATCTGTTACCTCCTCAGGACGCTCATCAATCAATAGAATGATCAGGTAAACTTCAGGATGGTTTTTCGCAATGGCATTCGCTACCTCTTTTAATAGATTGGTCTTACCTGTCTTAGGTTGAGCCACGATTAACCCACGTTGTCCTTTACCTATTGGCGTAAATAAGTCAATGATGCGGGTAGAATAATTATTACTTTCTGTATAAAGATTCAATCTTTCTGTAGGAAAGAGAGGGGTCAGATAATCAAAAGGAACACGGTCCCTTACATCAGCAGGTAAACGTCCGTTAATGGTTTCCACTCTTACCAATGGAAAATATTTTTCTCCCTCTTTTGGAGGACGGATACTTCCTTTTACTGTATCACCTGTTTTCAAACCAAAGAGTTTGATTTGTGATTGTGATACATAAATATCATCTGGTGAAGATAGGTAATTATAATCTGCAGATCTTAAAAAGCCATATCCATCAGGCATAATCTCTAATACCCCTTCGTTAGTAATGGTATTGTCGAAATCCAGATTTGAATAGCTATTCTCGTTCTGTTTCTGATTTCCGTTATTATTAATGTTATTAGGATTTTTTGGAGCCCTGTTGTTTTCGTCTCTTGCGGGACGGTGTTTTTTCATTTCCTGAACAGGAGGTGCTGCAACAGCTTCTTCTTTCACTTCAGAAATAACTTCTGCAGCAGCTTCCGAAGGTGGAGCCACCACTTTTGACTGAGCTGATATTTTTTTCTCTTCTTTAACCGGACTGGCCTGAACAGGCTCATCGTCAAATAAGGATGTCCTGTTAAAGTTATTATTCTTGCTTTCTTCTTCCTCTTTAGGCGTTATTCTGATCCTTTTTCTGGTTGGTTTTTCAGCAGTATTTTCTTTTACAGTTTTTGTTTTTGTCGCTTTAACAGGTGCTTCACCTTCAACCGATTCCGCAGCTTGTTGCTGTTCTGTGATTTGTGCGATAATTTCAACTAGTTCGGCTTTACGCAACTCATCGGCATTTAGGATACCCTGGGTTTTAGCAATCTCACGCAACTCGGCGGTGAGCTTTTCATTTAATTCTGTTTTATTAAACATTATATGGGTGTAGAGAATTTTTTTAAAAAAAAGTATTTATCCAATTGAACAAAGCAAAAAATGCGATTATAAAAGATGGTATGGAACAAAATTTTATGAGATTTTCTGGAATGGTCAGATAAACTTTAGGGAATTACGCTACAATTGTATGTATTTGTAACTTAATCTCCAAGGAAAACTTAAAAATGTTTATAAAATTTACATTTAAAAGTTTCAGAAGAGGCTTTAAATCAACATGAAATTTGTCATCTTTGCACACAAAATTACCCGTAGATGAATAAAAAACAGCTATTTGAGCAGATCCAATTAAAAAAATCTTTTTTATGTGTAGGCTTAGATCCAGTAATGGAGAATATTCCTAAACACCTCTTAAAATACGAAAATCCGGTTTTGGAATTTAATAAGCAGATTATTGATGTGACTAAAGACCTGTGTGTTGCTTATAAACCCAACACTGCTTTCTTTGAATCTATGGGATTAAAAGGATGGGACACCTTGATCAAAACCTGGAAATATATTCCCAAAGATATTTTCACTATTGCTGATGCAAAAAGGGGAGATATTGGGAATACTTCTGCCATGTATGCAGATGCTTTTTTTAACGAAGCAAAGTCTGACATGAGTTTTGATGCCATTACAGTTGCGCCTTATATGGGGAAAGATTCTGTAGGACCGTTCCTGAACCACAAAGATAAATGGGTAATTCTGCTTGCATTAACTTCAAATGCCGGGCATAGTGATTTTCAGCTGCATCAGACTCCTGAAGGAAAACTTTATGAGGAGGTGATCCGGATTTCTTCCCAATGGGCAGATAGTGAACAATTGATGTATGTGGTTGGGGCAACCAGAGGAACCGAATTCAAAAATATCAGAAGACTGGCTCCCGATAATTTCCTGCTGGTACCAGGTGTTGGTGCTCAGGGTGGAAGTCTGGCAGATGTTTGTGAATACGGTCTGAATAAAGAGTGCGGTTTACTGGTTAATTCAGCCAGAGGAATTATTTATGCTAGTAACGGAGAGGATTTTGCCGATCGTGCCAGAGAAGAAGCTTTGAAATTACAACAAGAGATGGAGCAGATTTTAGCATCTGCTAAATTGATATGACCCAAAAAACAGATTTAAAACTCATTGGAGCTTTATTAGCTGTTGCCGTTGTTTGGGGAACAACTTATCTTGGAATCAGGGTGGCAGTGGAAACCATTCCACCCTGGTTCGTTGCCGCGATGAGGCAAAGCCTTGCTTCCCTTCTCCTGTTAATTATCCTGATCCGGAAAAAAGATCTGATATGGAAAGGCTGGCCATATTTCAGACGCCAGATGGTGTTATCTACATTGATGATCGTAATGGCAAACGGAATGACTACCGTGGCTGAACAAACCATTCCGAGCGGACTTACCTCTCTGTTAAATGCGCTGAATCCATTGGTGGTATTTATCGCCTGTGTACTTGTAGGTTTGCAGAAACCTTCCTGGAGAGGATTTTTGGGGGTGATAATTGGTTTTCTTGGTGTGGCGTTTATCTTCAGGGAAGGCATCAGTGAGTTGCTGGACCCTAACTATAAAACAGGAATTATGTTCCTTTGTTTTGCCATTAGCGGCTGGACGATTGGTACCGTTTATGCAAAAAAGAACAACCATAAATCCGATCATATTTTTCTTGACTTATTTTATCAGTTTGCGTTCTCTGCAATAGTTCAGTTCATTCTGGCTTTTATGTTTTCCGATGATATCGCTGTCGGAAACTGGTCATCACGTAGTCTCATCGCAGTAGCTTATCTGGCTGTTTTTGGCTCGGTATTTACTTTTTTCTGCTACCACTACGCCCTTAAAAGAGTAACCGCTACAGAGGTGTCTATCCTGACCTATTTTAATACCGTGATTGCTTTATTTCTGGGATGGCTCATTCTGGATGAGGTCATTACCATTGATATTCTGATTGCCACAGTATTGATTATTCTTGGGGTCTTTATTACGAATTATAAAAAGCAAAAAACAAAAGTCTCTTTGTGATAATTTAATTCTTTTGAGTTAAGTTAGCCTTAATGGACTTTTCTGAAAACTTTCTGCATTTTATTTGGCAATTCCAGCTATACAAAACATTGGATTTATTTTGTGTCGATGGAGAGCGGTTGCGAATACTGAATCCAGGCATTTCTAATAAAAATGCAGGACCTGACTTTAATCGTGCTAAACTTTCAATAGGAGGGATTACCTGGATTGGCGATGTTGAAATTCATATCAAATCCTCTGATTGGTTGCTACACGGACATCAAAAGGATCCGGCTTATGACTCGGTAATTTTACATGTTGTTTATCAATATGATTTGCCGGTTTACAGGAAAGACGGGAGCGTACTTCCGGTATTGGTATTGGAAAAGCTGTTTCCAGAACAGCTTTTAGACCATTATGATCAATTGATTAATTCTATAAACAAATTCCCTTGTGAAAAGCAGATAAGGGAAATAAATTCTGTTGTTATCAACGGCTTTTTATCCAGAATGATGGTAGAACGTTTAGAGCAAAAGTCGGCCCAGGTCTTTGATAAGCTGGCGAGGCTGGCCGGGGATTGGGAGGCAACTTTTTATTATTTCATGGCTAAGAGTTTTGGGTTTAAGGTAAATGAAATTCCCTTTGAGCTTTTGGTAAGCGCTCTGCCACTTCAGGTGCTTAGAAAACATCTGAACAATGCTTTACAGGTAGAAGCCCTTCTGTTTGGTCAGGCCGGCTTTTTATCCGGATCTTTTAAAGATGAATATCCGCGGAAGTTAAAAAAGGAATACCTTTTCCTTCAAAAGAAATATGGTTTAAAACCAATAGGGCCCGGAGCATGGAAGTTTTTAAGAATGAGGCCGCAGAATTTCCCGACACTGAGATTGGCACAGTTTTGTGGATTAATGATAAAGTCTGATCGTCTATTTTCCAGGATGCTGGATATTGAACATTTGCCTGATCTGGTTAAGCTATTGGAAAATCTGCAGGTTAATCCTTATTGGCTTAGTCATTATCATTTTAGAAAGGAGACAAAAAAGGTGAGATTACAGTTGGGGACCAGATCTGTCCATCATTTGATTATCAATGCCATTTGTGTATTCCTGTTCTCTTACGGAAAATATGTAGATCAACCTCAGTTCATCAGTCGTGCGATAAATCTTTTAGAGCAAATGCCTGCTGAAAATAACGCAATTATAGGCTGGTACAGGGCTTCAGGCATTGTTGTTGACAATGCTTTTTTCTCTCAGGCATTGCTTCAGTTAAATAAATACTATTGTGCTCAAAAAAAATGCTTAAATTGTGGTATCGGAATCAAGATATTAAACAAATAACATGTTCCAACGAATCATTACATTTTTTGAAAAGCAGAGTTTTGGGGTATGTACCTATCTTGCAGAACGATTGAATATGTCAATCGGCAAAATAAGGTTGTTTTTTATATACTCTTCATTCTTAGCCATAGGTTTTCCTATCATATTTTATATCCTTGCGGCTTTAGTACTGGATGTGAGACATTATATCAAAAAGATCAGATTACGGATTTGGGATGCTGACTAAATCTTAAGTATTGCGGCGATTTCCGGAAAACCTTTTTCTTCAGCGAGGTCAGCAGGTAGTTTTCCACCTTCCATACGCACATTTAAGTCTGCGGAATATTCAAGTAACAGGATAATAAGCTCTATATTTCCAGTTTGCGCAGCTGCATGTAAGGCAGTAAATCCAGCTTGTTGTTTCACATTTACTTCCGCTCCTGCCTCTAAAAGCATTTTGGTAATGTTGTAACTTTTAGCGGCAACCGCAGAATGAATAGGGAATACATTGAAACCATTATTTGCCGCTGTATTTACCGAAGCCCCTCTGGAAATTAATAATCTTGTAATTTCTTCATGTCCGAAATAAGCTGCTAATCCAAGAGGAGTAAAGCCATCTTTGGAGAAGGAGTTAACCAGATCAGGATGTTGGTCAAGGAGATCAGAAGTTTCCTGAAATTTCCCCAGAGCGCATGCTTCAAAAAGACTGATGTTTTTTGAAAAACCTGCAATTACAGCTGCAATGATCGGTTTTTTATAATAACATGCAAGCAAAAGAGGAGATACCCCATGACTGGTTTCCTTTGTTGTCAGTTCCGGATGCCTGGTTAGCAAATCAGAAATCTCTTGTTTTTTATCTGTTTCTATGAATGTTTCAAGCTGAGAGATGTCCATTGTTGAGTTTAGAGGTCTTAAAATACATAAATAAAATAACAAATTTAAAATGAGATAGGGATAAAAAAAATCCCGTCAAACATTTTTATCTGACGGGATTACCTTAAAACAAAACTTATCTCTAATTAAAACTTAAACGCTATATGTATGACATCAAAGGTTTTAAATGGTTTAATCAGCCGCAGAAATCTGATCAGATAAGCCATTCAAATCAGCAATAATTTTTATTTAATAAGTACAGGTTTAAATGTATTTATAATAACTTAGTACATACAACTATATGTTTTATATTTGTTGATTATAATATTAGTAACGAAAAATGTCGGTAAGGGGAAATCAGTTCAGGTCCAATTCATTTAAAAACGAGTCCGGTGATAAGCAGAGCTCGAAGTCATCAACAAACAGACCAGCCAGGGAGAGATTTAACATCATGCCGCGTCTTGATTTTCAGAATGGGAGACTGTTTAAGATCATAGGGTTGGTGTTTGTGATCATGTCTCTGTATTTCCTGATCGCTTTCACCTCCTACCTTTTCACCTGGCAGGAGGATCATAGTTATGTGATCGATGCGAACGGAGGCTGGGGAAATCTTTTCAAAACATACGAAGAACTTCAACAGGTAAATATTACTCCCGTAGTCTCTAATTGGCTGGGTAAAATAGGCGCTTTATTATCCCACCAGTTTATTTATGAATGGTTTGGTTTGGCCTCTTTCTTATTCATCTTTGTATTCTTTGTAATTGGTTACCGCTTATTGTTTAAGGTGAAAATATTTTCCATTGAAAAAACACTAGGTTATAGCTTATTCTTTTTACTGTTTATCTCACTGACGCTTGGATTTGCGCATTCCTTTATGAATGATGCCCCGCATTATCTGGAAGGAGAATTTGGTTACTGGACAAATAAATTGCTCACAGCTCAGATTGGCAAGGCCGGAGTAGCGGGACTGATCGTATTCTTAGGACTAACTATTCTTATTGTTGCCTATAACATTGATTTTAAATTACCTCAGCGTAAAAAAGAAGAGGCCATCATTCCTGATGTTCCTGAAGATATAGAAATTGAAAATGAAGTCCGTTCTGAACCGGTAGAATTTAATCTGAATGACCGCTTAGGCAGAGAACGTAAGAAAGAACAAAATGTGGTACTTAACCCTTCCAGATTTGAAGAAAGAAATGAAATCGAACTGGAAAAAGAAGTTGTTCCTGCGTTTACTGCACCGGTTCCTCCGGTCAATGTAATGACTCCTCCACCTCCTGTAGTGGTTTCTCCACCAATAGAAATTACACCGGTAATGGAAGAGGAGCCAGAATTGGAGCTAACTATTGAGAAATCAGAAGAGGAGAAGAAATCTGATGAGCTGGTAGAACAATTCGGAAATTATGATCCGACGTTGGACCTCTCCAGTTACAAATACCCGCATCTGGACCTGTTGGAAAACTATGGTTCGAATAAGATTTCAGTGAATGCCGATGAACTGGAAGCCAATAAGAATAAAATTGTAGAGACCCTGAATCACTACAATATTGAAATTGACAAAATAAAGGCAACCATTGGTCCAACGGTGACTTTATATGAAATTATTCCAGCTCCAGGGGTAAGGATTTCGAAAATTAAAAATCTCGAAGATGATATTGCATTAAGCTTAGCAGCATTGGGAATCCGCATTATTGCTCCGATGCCTGGAAAAGGAACAATTGGTATTGAGGTGCCAAATATGCATCCTGAAATGGTATCCATGCGAAGTATTCTGGCTACGGAGAAATTCCAGACGACTACAATGGATTTGCCTATTGCTATGGGGAAAACGATTTCTAATGAAGTTTATATTGGTGATTTGGCGAAAATGCCCCATTTATTGGTGGCTGGTGCGACCGGACAGGGTAAGTCGGTGGGAATTAACTCTATTCTGGTTTCCCTGCTTTATAAGAAACACCCTTCACAGTTGAAATTTGTTCTGGTTGACCCTAAAAAGGTGGAGTTAACCCTATTTAATAAAATTGAACGTCACTTCCTTGCTAAACTTCCGGGTGAGGCGGATGCAATTATTACAGATACCAAAAAGGTAATCAATACCTTAAATTCTCTTTGTATTGAGATGGACCAGCGTTATGATTTATTAAAAGACGCCCAGGTAAGAAATCTGAAAGAGTACAATGAGAAGTTTATAAAAAGAAAACTAAATCCTAATAATTCCCATAGATTCCTGCCCTATATTGTGCTGATCGTGGATGAGTTTGCAGATTTAATGATGACTGCGGGTAAGGAAGTGGAAACACCGATAGCACGTTTAGCACAGCTTGCCCGTGCGGTAGGTATTCACCTGGTACTGGCTACACAAAGACCTTCGGTAAATATTATTACTGGTACGATTAAGGCAAACTTCCCGGCCAGGCTTGCCTTTAGGGTTTTGTCTAAAATTGACTCCAGAACAATCCTTGATAGTGGAGGAGCTGATCAGCTGATCGGTAGAGGGGATATGTTGTTGTCTACAGGAAATGACCTGATCAGGTTGCAGTGTGCTTTTGTTGATACACCTGAGGTGGACCGGATTTCGGAATTTATTGGTAACCAAAGGGGGTATCCTGAGGCTTATCAGCTTCCTGAATACATTGATGAAGCAGCCGAATCTGCTAAGCTGGACTTTGATCCGCATGATCGTGATGCGATGTTTGAGGATGCAGCACGGTTAATTGTAATGCATCAGCAGGGCTCTACTTCCTTGATCCAGAGGAAGTTGAAGTTGGGCTATAACAGAGCCGGAAGAATCATTGATCAATTGGAAGCTGCGGGAGTCGTAGGCCCGTTTGAGGGGAGTAAGGCCAGGGAGGTTCTGATCCCTGACGATTACGCTTTGGAACAGTTCTTGAATAATCTCAATAACGATTAACACGTAATTAGAGAAAAGATGAAAAAGATTGTATTGTCACTATTGGTTACGGCAGGTTTTGCCTGTGCATCTTATGCGCAGACGGATGCCAGGGCCAAAGCTATATTAGCCGATGTAAGTAAGAAGTATCGTTCATATGATGTGGTGAAAACTGATTTTACTTTTGTTCTGGATAACCCGCAAGCTAAAATTAAAGAAACCCAGCAGGGAACATTAATTGTGAAAGCAAAAACAAATAAGTACAGGGTAGCCATGACCAACCAGGAACTGATTAGTGATGGTAAAAATCAATGGACTTATCTGAAAGAGGATAAAGAGGTTCAGCTGACTAATGCCGATAATAGCGGAGATGCTTTGAATCCTGCGAAGATATTTACTGTTTATGAAAAGGGCTTTAAATACAATTATACCGGGGAGTCTAAAGTAGGGGGGAAAGTTTATCAAATGATTGATCTTGCACCTGTAGATGTTACAAAATCCTATTTTAAAATTCGCCTGGGAATTGATAAAACGGCCAAACAGGTTGGAAGCGTGGTGATTTTTGATAAAAGCGGAAATAAGTACACCTATAACGTAAAGAAGATTGTATCTAATGTTAAAGTACCTGAAAGTACCTTCGCTTTTGATACTAAGAAATATCCGGGAGTAGAAGTTGTAGACTTGAGATAGTCGTCTGACGATTAAAATTTTAAAAAGGGTTTAAGCAATTTGTTTAAACCCTTTTTTTGTTATTTTTGAAAATATGGTCCCAACTCATCTATTTTGAAAGTTACATTTTTAGGTACAGGTACTTCCCAGGGCATTCCTGTCATCACTTGCAATTGTGCGGTTTGCCAGTCTACAGATCATAGAAATAAGCGTTTAAGGGTTTCTGTCTTACTGGAGATGGGAGATAAGACGATCGTTATTGATAGCGGACCTGATTTCAGGTATCAGATGCTGCGTGCTAATGTAAAAGACCTGGATGCCATTCTTTATACACATGAGCATAAAGATCATGTGGCTGGTTTGGATGACATCAGACCATTCAATTATCTGTTAAAGAAAAACATCGACATCTATGCCACTGAACGGGTTCAGCAGGCGCTGAAAAGAGAGTTTTCCTATATTTTTGCGGAGGTGCATTATCCTGGTTTGCCGCAAATTGATATGCATACCATCTCGGATGAGATTTTTAAAATTGGCAAAACAAGTATCATTCCATTGAATATCATGCATTATAAATTGCCAATCCTTGGTTTTAGAGTTCATGATTTCACCTATATCACGGATGCAAAGACAATTTCTGAGGAAACAATAGAGAAAATTAAAGGAACCAAAGTGCTGGTCGTAAATGCATTACAGCACGAAGAGCATATTTCTCATTTTACATTAAAAGAAGCAGTTGACTTTGCCCAAAAGATTGGAGCAGAGATGACTTACCTGACTCATATCAGCCATAATTTAGGACTACATGAAGAGGTAGAAAATGAATTGCCGAAAAATATAAAATTAGCTTACGATGGTTTGAGTATATTCTGCGAATAAATATATATTTGCAGAACAAATACCCAGGTGGCGAAATTGGTAGACGCACCAGCTTGAGGGGCTGGCGCCGGCAACGGTGTGGGAGTTCGAATCTCCTCTTGGGTACTGTTCTAAGTACAATACTTAGGGTATAAACCGTACTTCGAACAATTCAAAGTACGGTTTATTATGCCAAATAGATATTCTATATGCTTCTCAATTAATGTCTATCCTTCAATAATTCTTTTGTTTTTCCCTTTATAAAAGCCTCTTTATCTTTTTTTACTTCTACAAGCATTTCTTTTCTTTCTACCGGCAGCGTAAAATATTTATCAGCCCATAAGCTTATTTCGATCATTATGGGAAGTAAATCAATCCCTTTGTGAGTTAGCCTATATAATACTTTTGCTTTGCTTTCGGGATGCTCTTGTTTAGTAATTATTCCATTCACTTCTAACATTTGTAATCGGTTTGCCAAAATATTAGTAGCTATTTTTTCATCCGATTTTAAGAAATCGCCATAAGTACATTGCGTTGAGAACATTAAATCTCTAACGATAAGCAATGACCATTTGTCTCCCCAGATATCCAGCGAGCTACTTATAGGGCAATCAGACCTCTTTTTTATATCCTTCATAAAATAATTAATAAAAACGCTTGCAAAATGAAAGTTGTTTGTATATTTGTACTTGCAAAACGCAAGCGAATTTACGAAAATAAATTATAGATGCAATGGAAACAACATTAATTTTTGAACCAATGATCAGGAGTTGCTCTGCAAAAGTAGCCGCGGCGCTTACGGCTGTGTATTATAAACAATCAAAAAATTAAAGAACTTAAGAATGAAAACAACAGGAAATACCATATTTATAAGTGGTGGAAGCGCTGGAATTGGCTTGGCTATTGCTAAAAAATTTAATGCAGCCGGCAACAAAATTATTATCAATGGACGTAATGAAGAGCGTCTTCAAAGTGCCTTGAAAGAGTTGGACAATGCAGTTGCTATACAAGGAGATTTATCGGTACAAGCAGACAGGATAGATATTGCGAAACAATTAAAAAGTAATTATCCCAATACCAACATCATCATAAATAATGCTGGTGCCGCTTTTCTGAACGATTTAAGTGATAGTAATGGCAACTCAGCAGAAAAAGCTTACCAAGAAATCAACACCAATTACATTAGTGTTATTGATTTTACGGCTTTGACTTTACCCCTGCTTTTGCAACAAGAAGAGGCCGCAATCGTAAATGTTTCCTCAATAGCTGTATTTAGGTCCAACAAATATCTGCCTACTTACTCAGCTAGCAAAGCTGCGTTGCACAGTTATACACAAGGATTAAGAGATACATTTTCTGAAAACGAAGGCCTAAATGTGTATGAACTTTATCCACCTCTGGTAAATACTGAATTCTCCGCAGAAATTGGTGGAGCGAATGGAATTCCAGCATCTGAAGTGGCAGATGAGTTATTTGCTGCTTTGGCAAAGGATCAGTTTGAAGTTCCTGTAGGTGATACTAAAAAAATACATGCGTTAGTAGCCCATGTTACAGAACAGGTTTCCCATTAATCTACATAATTCAAGAACCTTATGGACTTAAAAGGAAAAACAATACTCATCACAGGTGGTGGATCGGGCATAGGATTGGAAGCCGCAAAACAATTTTTGGAAATCGGAGCAAAGGTCATCATTACAGGTAGAAACAAGAGTAGGCTTGACGCCGCTAAAAAAGCATATCCAATGCTGATTGCTATCCAGAGTGATGCGGGAAATGAAGATGATGCTAATGCTCTTTTCGACAAGGTTAATGAACTGGGCGGCATTGATATTCTTTATAACAATGCAGGCGTTGGTGTTCCGCCAAAAAATTTAGGCATTTCAAATGATGACCATTATAAAGGAGCCACATATGAAATGGAGGTCAATTATCTGGGAGTTATCCGTCTAAACAATCTTTTTATGGAAATGCTCAAATCAAGGCAGGAAAGTGCGATTATCAATACCACTTCCATTCTCAGTATTGTACCCTCATTGATTGAGGCTACATATTCGGCATCAAAAACTGCATTGGCATTTTACACAAAATCATTGAGAGCACATCTATGGATCCTGGGAGCTAGTGTAAAGGTTTTTGAACTGTTACCACCGTTGGTTGATACAGATATGGTGGCAGATAGAGATGATAAAAAAATAAGTCCTGAAAAACTGGTAAAGGGATTAATAAATGGACTTAGGAAAGATCACTACACTATTCGTATTGGCGATACAAAACTAGTCTATATATTCAATCGTTTATTTCCAAAACTGACATTTGGCCTGATTAATCCGAAGAAAATAAATGCAGAATTAAAACCCTAGTATAGGCTTTTCCATAAATAATAAAATCATGAAAGCATTCGCGATAAAAAAATACGATAAAAAGGGGGTTCTACAGCTTACTGATATTCCTGTTCCAGACCTAAAAGAGGATGAAGTACTGATAGAGATTCATGCCTCTGGTCTTAACCTGCTCGATTCCAAGATAAAGTCTGGGGAATTCAAGTTGATATTGCCTTACAAGTTACCACTTATTTTGGGACATGATGTAGCGGGAGTAATTACCCGGGTGGGAACGAGGGTAACTCAGTTTAAGGTCGGTGATGAAGTCTATTCCCGAGCTGCCGATTTCCACATTGGCACCTTAGCCGAATATATTGCCATTAATGAGGATGATGTAGCGCTTAAACCCAGCAACATCACCATGGAAGAGGCCGCGTCGGTTCCGTTAGTGGCTTTGACCGCATGGCAGGCGCTGGTAGAAAAAGCCAAGGTCAAAAAAGGCCAGAAAGTATTTATTCAGGCGGGATCAGGGGGAGTAGGCACAATTGCCATTCAGCTGGCGAAACACCTTGGTGCAATAGTAGCTACGACTGCAAGTGAAAAAAGTTTCGTCATGTTAAAGCAACTCGGAGCAGATATTTTGATTGACTACAAGAAAGAAGATTTTGGAGCAATCCTGAAAGATTATGATATGGTGTTGCACAGTCAGGATAACAAGGCGCTTGAAAAATCCTTACGGATATTAAGACCGGGAGGAAAGGTAATTTCGATTTCAGGACCACCCACGCCAGATTTTGCCAAAACAATTGGAGCCCCTTGGTTTGTGAAGGCCATTGTTTCGCTGACCAGCTTGGGTATCCGCAAAAAAGCTAGAAAACTAGACGTAGACTACTCATTTCTGTTTATGAGGGCGGAAGGTAAACAGTTACAAGAGATTTCCAAACTGATCGAACAGCAGATGATAAAGCCTGTTGTGGACAAAGTGTTTTCATTTGATCAGACGAATGAGGCCTTGGAATATGTGGAAAGTGGCCGTGCCAAGGGAAAGGTGGTTGTTAAAGTAAAATAAGTGACTGATAGATAAGTGCGGTCTAATATATTACTTAGAGTTGTTGCAATGCTTGTTTTACGGTGTCCTTGTTAGGCTTAGAAATGGGTACTTTTTCTCCAGACATTAAGAGTAGCATGCCACCATCTTCCTTCAACCAGCTTTTTACAATCAACTCTTCAATATCAATAGGTTTTAAAAGATAAGCTAAGGCAGCAAATTTTACAGCTTGTATCCCGTATTGGTCGTAAGTGGTAACAAAAATAACTTCGAAATTACGTCTTGGAAGTAATTTTAGTACATCAAAACCTGTTTGCTTGCCCATTTGAATATCCAGGAACACTAAATGAGCCAGGTAATGATCGTCGGAGTATTTTTCCGGTATGATTGACTAGTTGTTTGTTTCTATCATTATCTATAATATCTTTAATCAAAGGAAAAAATCATGAAATGAGGATTGAAAACATCATAAGGAGTATTGTTTTGTTAGCGTTTTTGGTGATGGTAGTTGATGTTGAGTGTGGCGCTCAGCATATTGCTAAGCATTACAAAACATCAAAATTTGATTCAGCTATATTCCCAGCGAATTCTTTGGACATGATACCAGGAATCAGATTCACTCCTACAAATGCAGAAATCGACACCGCTGAATCGGCCTTGGCGAAAGATATAAAGACTTTAAATACCCCAATGATCAATCAATATAGGACTCCCATAATTCATAAAAAGATCGGAAAATATCGGAGACAGTATTTTGGGTACTTAGATCAATCTGGGCATAAGATTCTGCTTATAAATTGTTTCTACGATAAAAAGTATAATGATCATACATATTGGCTAGATTCTAAAGTGACAGTATTAGATGGCGGAAGTTATTATTGGAGTATACACTTTGATATGAATACGAAGAAATTCTTTGAGTTCTATGTAAATGGAGCAGGATAAATTAACTGGTTAATTTCCTTACCTAAATCTATTTCTTATTCCAGATTAAGTTTTTTCGTAAAGCGATGTACTACCTTTATTTCGACCCTGAACGGATAAGTGATTCGCGCAGTGTGTTTAATGAATAAATGAAGAGCTATGAAAAATTATAATCACCTTTCTCAGCTATATCTGAGAATAGCATTAGGTATCGGTTTTATTGTTCCTGTTTTAGACCGGTTTGGAGTTCTGGGAGCTCCGGGAACTCCGAATATTGGTTGGGGCAACTGGGATAATTTTATATCCTACACGCATACCTTATTACCTTTCATGGAGAGATCGGGAGCAAATGTGATGGGGGCAATTGCAACGCTGGCAGAGCTGCTTTTTGGAATAATGCTGATTATCGGTCTGAAAACACGATTGGTTGCTTTCTGTAGTTTTTTGTTGACATTGAGCTTTGCCCTATGCATGGCTATATTTCTGGGAATTAAGGCCCCTTTGAATTATTCTGTATTCGCCGTTAGCGCAGGCTGCCTTTTATTGAGCACAGTTCAGGTTTTTGGCTGGAGCCTGGATGACTATTTTTCAAATCGAAAATTGAAAAGTTAAGTAAATAAAAAAAGAGGAAAACTTCCTCTTTTTTTATTTAAATGCTACAGAACTGATACTATTTCTTTACGAATTCAGTATTTGCATTTAATGTTACCTCGTCACTTAACATGGCATTTGCATATTTAGTTCCAAATCCGAAATCAGCTCGTTTGATTGTACCGGTAACTTTGAAACCTGCAGTTGCTTTTTTAGACATAGGATTAGTAGTTACTCCTCTTAATGTTGCATCTAAAGTGATCGGTTTAGTCACACCATGGAAAGTTAAGTTTCCGTTCACTTTGAACTTATTGGCAGAAACTTTCTTCACTGAAGTGCTTTTAAATGATAATTTTGGAAATTTTGCAGCATCAAAGAAATCTGCACCTTTTAGATGCTCATCTCTTTTATCATTGTCTGTATTTACTGAGTTTACATCTGCTGTTAGTTCTACTACAGCATCAGAGAAATCGGGTTTTGAAGAAGTCAGTGTAGACTGGAAGTTCTTGAAAGATCCTTCTACATCAGTGATTAATAAGTGGGTAATCACAAAACCTAATTTTGAATGTGAGGTGTCAGCTTCCCAGGTAGCAGGCGCAACTGCTTTGAAAGCAAAAAGAGTAGTACTTAGAACTACGGCCAATAAGAATAACTTTTTCATAATTTTTTTCATTTCTTTTAATTGAGGACAAATTGAGTCAATTACCACTGTTAAATCATTGATCTATGATAAGAAAGAAAAAGAACCTGCTATTGGAAACTGAACCGGTATAATTGTAAATTCATACAACTCAGCCCGAAATATCTACGCTTCGTCAGTTATTTGTCTTCTTTAAACTTCCAGATCTACAGCTTTGTATCATGGTTACACTCCATTTATACAAAGACTTATGTTGACAGGTAATTTTGAAAATAAAACAAATATGCTGGTCATGGGCGATGCTCTGGATTTAGTAGAATTACAGAAAACTTTACATAAAGTGACTTCTTTGATTGCTGGTTACGACCTGGAGGACTCCGATATATTTCTATTGTTCAGCCATTTTTCTCAAAAAGCAGAGGGGGCATGGCTGACTGGTTGTCCGCAAAGAAATGCTGTTTATGGTAAAGCGGAAGTCCATTATCATTGTTTTGAAACTTCCGCGAAAGAGTTGTTAGTCCTGAGTAGTTTGTTAAGAGCGCTCGCCGATTTTGTGCTCATAACTGAGCTGGATGAAGTCAATATTTATCTGCTTGAGCATCTCGCTAAAAAAGCGCTTTCTATTACTGATCATCAGGAGGCAGGACTCATACGGGAAGGCATTTATAAAAGCATGGAGTCTTCCGGAATCAAGCGTTTTATTCAACATTTCAGGTGTTATAGAAATGATGCAAAGCTGCAATCGGAAGGAACATCTTTACAAACGATCGGCGAATACCTGTTCCCGGTAGTCGATGGACTATTTGTCAGAATTTAAGACCATTTATATGAACAATACAACATACACCCTGATTACGGGTGCCAGTTCAGGATTGGGAAAAGAATTTTCCATCCAGTGCGCCGCAATGGGAATGAATATCATCATGATTGCACTTCCTGGGAGTCATACCGATCTGCTTGCCGCCCAGTTAACGCGGGAGTATGAAGTGGAGGTTAAAGTGTTAGAATTTGA
The DNA here is from genome assembly GCF_001721645.1 of Pedobacter steynii. Lineage (NCBI taxonomy): Bacteria > Pseudomonadati > Bacteroidota > Sphingobacteriia > Sphingobacteriales > Sphingobacteriaceae > Pedobacter > Pedobacter steynii. The sequence goes on from NZ_CP017141.1 coordinate 3,892,690, forward strand.
CCTGACAGATAGCCGCTTATTGGTTGAAAAACTAAACGAACTTATGACTGAGTTTGATATCACCTTTTTAATTAATAATGCGGGGATTGGAGGGACAGTTGCCATCACGGAAAGCAGTTTAGAATCTATTGATAAAATTATCCAGCTCAATGTAAGGGGAACAGTTCTGGTTACCCAGACACTTTTACCTCATCTTTTGAAGCATAAAAAAAGCCATATCCTGAACATTTCCAGCATGGCTGCTTTTACACCAATAGCTTACAAAACGGTGTATCCCGCTTCAAAGGCTTTTATCTCCTCTTTTTCATTGGGACTCAGGGAAGAATTACACCATACAGGAGTATCGGTCAGTGTCGTCTATCCGGGGCCAATTATGACCAACTCTGGGGTATCCACCAGAATTGTAGAACAGGGAATGAAGGGAAGGATAGGACTGCTCACCACAACTGAGATTGTGATGACCTCGCTCAGGCAGGCATTGGCAGGAAAGGGAATTATCATTCCGGGTTTTTGGAATCGGATCAGTCATCGCCTGATGAGTATGCTTCCTACAGAAACGAAACTTAGAATTGTATCGGACGCAGTTAAAAAGGAAATGGCGGTTAGCTGATGAAACAGAAGATGAAAAAAGTACTGATTACCGGGGCTAATGGCTTTTTAGGGTCAAATGTTGCAAGAGAGCTATTCCGGAAAGGATATGAAGTTAAACTGATGATCCGTCCTTCTGCAGATGTTTCTGTAATTGCGGATATCCCCTCAGAGGTTTTTTATGGAGATATCAGTGAGGAAGCGGAGGTTATGAAAGCCATGGAAGGCTGCAATTTTGTGGTCCATACTGCCTCCGTAACAGAACAGTGGGCAGTGACTTTTAAGGAATATGAAAGGGTAAATGTAACAGGAACAAAAAATGTGGTGAAGGCTTGTCTGGCACATCAGGTAGAGCGGTTAATTCACGTTAGCACGGCCAATACAATTGGTCCGGGAAATGAAAACAAACCGGGTACAGAACTGAATTCTTTTACCCTGCTGAATGTAAATTCAGGATACATTAGTAGCAAGTATATTGCACAACAGTATGTTTTGGAGCAGGTAGAAAAAGCAAAATTGCCTGCAATCATTATCAACCCGACCTTTATGATCGGGCCATATGATGCGAAGCCAAGTTCTGGTAAACTGATTCTGCATGGAATGAATAAACGTATAGTCTTCTATCCTCCGGGAGGAAAGAATTTTGTACACATCAATGATGTATGTACTGGAATTATCAGTGCTCTGGAGATGGGTAAGATCGGTGATTGTTATCTGATGGCCGGAGAAAACCTAACTTATAAAGAGTTTTTCAGTTTATTAAATAAGGTATCGGGTCAACGGTCAAAGCTGATAAGAATCCCTGAATTTGTTCTTAAAATCGCAGGAATAATAGGTACATTGTCGGGAATATTCAGTCCTGTGTCCCGAAAACTGAATTATTCCTCTGCCTATATGCTGTGTTTATATAACTACTATTCCGGTAATAAGTCTGAAAGAGAGTTGTTGCTGAAATATACCCCTATAGAAAATGCAATAGACAATGCTTTAAAGTGGTTCCGGGAAAATGATTATTGTTAATTGCCTCGTATGGACAAGTTTACCTATGCCATGTTTTTAAAGATGAATGCAACCAGAATGGAATCTGTTTTTCAAAGCAAATGGTTTGTCTATGGGTTGAGAATTTTTATTTTATACCTGTTTAGTGTTGTTTTTAAGTCTTTTGACCTGACATTCCCTCATAATTTCGGTACCTTCCTCTTTAGAGGCCAGGCTTTTAGTTTAATGTATGTGGTTTTTGGATTGCTGGTCTGGGAAGGAGCAATCGCACTTGCAAAACTGATTGAAAGAAGTACCTTAAAAGTGCATGTTTCCAAACGCTTAGTGCTTTTATGCCTTACGCTTGTAATTTACGGACTGCTGGTTTCGCTTTTATTCGGATTGTCCTATTCCCTTTTTGATATCGTTTTATTCCATCGTTATGATGCCTGGAAGAGTTTCAGCTCCCTGAGTTACGACCTTTATTTTGGTATTTTTATATTCTATCTCCTGTTGCTGGGGTATAATGGCATTGTATTTTACTATAAGAACTGGAAGGAGTCACAGTTGAATACGGAAAGGTTAATGCGCGAAAATATTCAGGCCAAGTATGATGTGTTAAAAAGTCAGATTGATCCACATTTCTTTTTTAATTCTTTAAGCGTGCTTACCAACCTGGTCTATAAAAGTCCGGATCTTTCGGCTGAGTATATTACACAACTTGCCAAAAGCTATCGCTATATTCTGGATAAGAAATTTGAAAATCTGGTTCCCATCCAAACCGAACTTGAATTTCTGGAGTCTTATTCTTTCCTGATCAGAATCAGGCATCAAAGTAGTATTGAATTTGATATACACATCAATGAAAATATAAAGTATATTGGTATGATTCCGCCGGCAACTTTGCAGATGCTGGTAGAAAATGCGGTTAAGCACAATCGTTTTTCTGCCAATGACCCACTACACATCCGCATCAGAGATGAAGGCAATGTTTTAGTGGTCACAAATGACCTGAGGAAAAGATCTGTTGTTCAGAATTCTATTGGGTTGGGCCTGGATAATATTGGCAAGCGGTATGAACTGACCGGAGAAAAAAGAATAGAAGTTATAGAAACAAAAGAGCTGTTTATTGTCAAAATTCCTATCATAACGACTCATGAAGATTATCATATTTGAGGATGAAAAACACAATGCGGAGCGTTTGATTCATTTGTTACAGCAATGTGTTCCCAGCCTGGAAGTACTTGCGGTTATAGAATCTATTGAGGAGGGATTAAGCTGGTTCGCCAGTCCGGTTCATACAGCCGATTTGATTTTTATGGACATCCAGCTTTCTGATGGCAATTGTTTTGAGATGTTTGATCAGGTAGATATCAGGATTCCCATTATATTTACGACTGCTTATGATAGTTTTGCCCTTCAGGCATTTAAGGTATATAGCGTGGATTATCTGATGAAGCCAATAGACATCAAGGATTTGAAAAGAGCCCTTGAAAAGTATGCGTACTTTAAACTGCCACCAGAACCGGCTATAAATATATCCAGACTTGCAGAAGAGTTCTTTAAGAGGGAGAATACCCGGTTTATTGGTAAAATCAACAACCAATTGGTATATGTCAAGGCAAAGGACATTGCTTATATCCATTTTTCTGATGGACTGACCTGGGCAACGACTATCAGCAATCAAAAGACGCCCCTTGACTATTCCCTGGATCAGATAGAAAAGATGTTGGATAAGAACCTGTTCTTCCGGATCAATAGAAAGTTGATCGTTCATATTGATGCCATTAAAAAGATTACCACCTATTATAACAGCAGATTAGTCATTCAATTGTTTCCACTTATAGATGCAGAAGCGATTATCAGTAGAGAAAGAGTAAGCAGCTTTAAAAGCTGGCTGGAAGGGCAAACACAATCACCCTGATTGCTATTGGATTACAGTTCCTGAGGTTTCTTCCTTTATACATGATAATTATTAATAAATTTGCAATCCATTCATGTTTTTGGAGGAAAATTTAATGAAATCTATGTTTGTCAACAAATCGGGTGAAACGTCAAAGAATCTTCGTAAACTTTTTATATTATTTCTGGCCTTTACCTTTCTGATTGCTGCAGGTTCCTTGCTATTAAGGCACTCTATCTTTAAAAAATTACACACATTAAGTGAGAATTTAAGGGGGCATTCACAGGCCCAGGAGATCAGCAATATTTTACTGGATCTGAACGGTGCGGAAAGTGATTTTCAGCAGGCCATTTTATATGGACAGAATGAAAAGCTGGAGGACTATAAATCAAAGCTGAACAATACTTTTATCCAGATTGAAGCCATTTTAAAGAAGTATGACCTTGATAGTACAAGATCTTTATCGGCAAGTAAAGAGAAGATCGGAAAGTCTTTTGAGCAAAAATTACAGATGTCAAATGAAGTGTTCGGATTGAAACATAATTTCGATTCCTTACTACGGATCACTACCATTCAAAACATAACAGGAAAAGCCTCAGCTGATATTATAGAAAAATATCAATTGAAAACTACGACTAAAAAAAGCACCGGAAAAGCGGATACTTCTGTCAAAGTAATCAAGCCTCAGCCCAATAAGAAAGGACTTTTTAAACGTTTGCAGGATGCTATCGTAAATAAGCAGGAAAATGCACAGTCAATTAAGGTGGTCACGGTGAACAGAGAGAAGCAGATTCGTGATTCTATAAGCCGCTCTGTAATTAAGAAGCAGAACAATTCACAGGAAAATCTGCTTAGAAAATTAAATGAAGAGAATGGCCGCCTTGCTAAATCAAATCAACAGCTCATTTCTGCCAACCTAAGCCTGGTTATTCAGCTTCATCAACTCGTTCAGGAGTTGAAAGATATTCACCTGAACGACTGGGAGAAAACGAGATCTGAGATGCTCAACCAATATCAATCGGCAACCAATGATATGAATAATTTCACTGGAATAGCAGTGGTGATGGTCCTGATTTTTATTGTTCTATTGATCGTATATATCCGTAAAGCGGGAATGGCGGAGGACAATTATATCCGGGAGAATGAGCGCGCAGTTGCACTTGCAGAACAAAAGTCGGAAATGCTGGCCATTATGAGCCATGAAATCAGAAACCCGCTGACTACCATTACAGGTATTATCTATTTATTGAACAGAACCCCACTTACGGATGATCAGAAAAAGAAACTGAATTCGATTAATTTGTCGTCGAGCATGCTGATCAATACCGTAAATGATATTCTTGATGTGAGCAAGATTGACAATCAACAGGCAGGTGCACTGAATATTGTTTCTTTCCAGCCTTGTGCTGAAATTAAGGATACTATTGCTGCAATGGGTTTTACAGCAGAACGGAAGCAAATCTCTCTGACTGCTGAATTTAGCGGAAATGAAGAATCAACGGTAAAAGGAGATCCATTCCGTTTGAAACAGATCATGATTAATCTGTTAAACAATGCGGTTAAGTATACGGATCAGGGTGGAGTAGTGGTAAAAGTAGATTTAAAAAGTATTGACGAGCATACCGAAAGCCTGCACGTGAGCATCATTGATACGGGTATAGGAATTCCTAAAGAACAACAGGGAAAACTTTTCACAAGATATTATCAGGCGAATCGCTCTGCTGGAAAACCAGGTACCGGTTTGGGATTATATATATGCCGTCAGCTTATTGACATTCAAAACGGTCACATTAGTGTAGAGAGTGAGGCTGGAAAGGGATGTCATTTTAAATTTGATCTTCCTTATCAAAAAGAAGAATAAAACTGTTCCTATAATCTTCTGATACTTCCTATTCTATCGGGTAATTAGTAACTTTAGATACATTTAAAACATGAGATATGAGATACATTTCGTTATTAATTCTTTTTGCAGCGATTTCCTTTTCCGGGCTTGCTCAAACGAGCGACGCTATTCTGGGAAAATGGGCTAATTCTTCGGGTGAAGCACACATAGATATTTCCAAAAAAGGAGATAAGTTTTTCGGTAAAATTGTTTGGTTGAAAGCACCTAAAGATGAAAAAGGACAGGCTAAGCTAGATGTGAAAAATCCAGATTTAAAATTAAAAACAAGACCAATCATGGGCCTTGAGATGTTAAAAGATTTTGTTTATGACGATGGAAAATGGGTGGATGGAAAAATCTATGACCCAAAAACCGGCAAGACTTATAGTTGTAATATGAACATTAAAGCTAACGGAGACCTGAATGTAAGAGGATATATTGGTATCTCATTGATAGGCAGATCTGACACCTGGAAAAGAGTAAAATAGATGAGGAGTATAATTTATTGTTTATTATTCCTTCCCTTATTCGGTTTTGCACAGACTTATGACCTGATTCCAATGACATCAGGTGTGACAACCAGCTTAAGAGGAATGAGTATTGTCTCTGATCAGGTGGCATGGGTAAGTGGAAGTAATGGTCATATCGGCAGAACAGTAGACGGAGGTAAAAACTGGGACTGGATTAAGCCGGAGGGGTATGAAAAACTGGATTTCAGAGATATTGAAGCTTTTGATGCAGATAAAGCAATTGCGGTAAATGCGGGGTCACCTGCCTATATACTGATGACTGTTGATGGAGGCAAAACCTGGAAAGAGAGTTACAAAAACCTGGATACGGCTATATTTTTAGATGGTATGGGTTTTTGGAATGACCAGCGTGGAATTGTCTTTGGTGATCCGATCAATAGCAAGATGCAACTGTTAAGGACTATTGACGGAGGGGTATCCTGGAGTGATATTTCCGAAAATTTGCAGGCCAAAATGGGCGTTGGTGAAGCTGCTTTTGCAGCGAGCGGTTCAACCATACAGGTAAAAGGAAATGGAAAGGTCTGGATTGCCACTGGTGGTACAACATCCAACATTTATTATTCCAGTAATTTCGGCTCTACCTGGCAAATATTTGAATGTCCGATCTTACAGGGCGAAAGCAGCACCGGGCCATTTTCAATGTCATTCTTTAATGAAGATAAAGGAGTGGTTGTTGGCGGGAACTACCTGAAAGATAAAGAAAATGAAAACAATGTTTTACTGACTAATAATGGAGGGAAAACCTGGACTAAACCCGAAAAACCGGTAGATGGCTATCGTTCCGGTGTAACCTATATTAATGAAAAAACTTTGATTGCGGCAGGAACATCTGGAATTGATATTTCTTCTGATGGAGGTAAATATTGGTATAATATTTCCGGAATGAGCTTTAACGTAGTTCAGAAATCAAAAAAAGGTGATTTGATTCTGCTGGCGGGAAATAAAGGACAGATTTATCAATTGGTCATTACAGCAAAATAAGGGTATGTTAAGTAAAGTTCATCACATTGCAATTATTTGCACAGACTATAGCGCTTCAAAGGCTTTTTACATCGACGTCTTAGGGCTTACGGTCATAAGAGAAGTATATCGGGAAGAAAGAGAATCTTACAAATTAGACCTGGCCCTTAACGGAACATATATTATCGAACTTTTTTCTTTTCCGGATCCTCCTAAACGAGCATCCGGACCCGAAGCGGCTGGTTTGAGGCATTTGGCTTTTGAGGTAGATGATTTAAATGCGGTTGTCGAAATGCTAAAACAAAAAGGAGTAGAGGCAGAGCCGATCAGAATTGATGAGTTTACTGGAAAGCGGTTTACTTTTATTGCCGATCCAGATCGCTTACCAATAGAGTTTTATGAAAAATAATTTTTTAACGCAGGATGCAATAATCGGATGATTTAGTCGTCTTATATAAGAGAGCGTTAATTTAGATGACGGGGATGTGGCTGGAAGCTGTATCCCCGTTTTTTTATGTCGAAAAAAAAGCCTGCCCGAAGGCAAGCTTTTGATGACGTCATGGACGGATTCGAACCGCCGTTGAAGGTTTTGCAGACCCATACCTAACCACTCGGCCACATGACTATATATAATCATTACATCAGCAAATATATATAAAGTATACTAAATTAGTAGATTTTATTTGTTTTTTATTGAGCTGCATTAAATGACCTGCGATTTTCTGTAAGGTAATCAGATCGTAATCAGAATGTTACTAATGGTTGTTCGTTTTTAAGTACTTTATTTTAAGCTTGTTATGTGTTTTTTGTAGTGTGGAAGTAGGGCCATTGTATCCCAAAAAATATCTGATTTATCCTTTCTGTAGTGGCTGTGTAGGCCCGGCAATATGTACAATTTTTTTTAAGCCGATATAGATTTGGGTAACCAAATATTCTTATCCCTATGAAAAAAAGCCTGATTTTAACAGGCTGCATTGTGCTTTGTGCAGTCCTGTTTTCCTGTAAGAAGGAGCTCCGGTCCAATTCCGGATTAAACGCAAACGAAGAAACAATTGTCCGGGCCAACGAATCGGTCAGTATCTGGATGACGACAACAGATAAAAGTAAATTACTGCAAACACAAAATAACGTAACTTTTGCAGCAGATGCAGGAACAAACCCCAATACCATTACCGTTGATGAAAATGTAAGCTATCAGGGAATTGATGGTTTTGGTTTTACATTGACCGGAGCAAGTGCTACACTAATCAATAATCTTGGTGCTGCACAAAAGAATAGCCTGCTGCAGGAGTTATTTTCTACCTCTGGAAATAACATTGGAATTAGTTATTTAAGGATTACCATCGGAGCGTCTGATTTAAGTGCAAGCCCTTTTACTTACAATGAAGTTGCTGCGGGACAGACCGATAATAACCTCAATAATTTCAGTATCAGTCAGGAGATGACGGACCTGATTCCGGTATTGAAAAGTATTCTTGCCATCAACCCGTCAATTAAAATTCTAGGCAGCCCCTGGACGGCGCCAAGGTGGATGAAAACCAATGGTAGTTATGTTGGGGGAAGCCTGAATACGGCATATTACGATGCTTATGCCAGATATTTTGTGAAATATATTCAGGCAATGCAGGCGCAGGGAATTACCATTGATGCCATTACCCCTCAAAATGAACCTTTAAATCCATACAATAATCCTAGTATGCTCATGCAGGCCTCAGAACAGGCTTCATTCATCAAAAATAACCTGGGACCTCAGTTTAGTGCCAATAACATCAATACCAAAATTATCTCTTACGACCACAATGCTGACCGCCCTGATTACCCGATTGCAATATTAAACGATGCTGCTGCAAGGAATTACGTAGATGGTTCTGCATTTCATCTGTATGGGGGGAATATCAGTGCCCTATCGGAAGTGCATAATGCGTACCCCAATAAAAACATTTACTTCACAGAACAGTGGGTGGGTGGACCCAGCAATTTTGCAGGTGACCTGCAATGGCATATTAACACCCTTATTATCGGTGCAACGAGGAACTGGAGCCGAAATGTCCTGGAATGGAATCTGGCTGCAGATCAAAATTACGGACCTCATACCAATGGGGGCTGTAGCACATGTGAAGGTGCATTAACTATTAATGGAAGTGCTGTATCTAGAAATGTCTCTTATTATATTATTGCCCATGCTTCGAAATTTGCAAGGCCCGGAGCAACAAGAATCAGCTCCAATATTGCCGGTAGTTTTCAAAATGTAGCCTTTAAAAATGCAGATGGCACTAAAGTCCTCATCGTTTCTAACAGCGGATCTGGCAGTGGCACCTTTAAAGTAAAATGGGGAAGCCAATCTTTTAGTTATACCCTTCCTGCCGGTGCCGTAGCTACTTTTAAATGGTCGGGATCCGTTACAGGGAATCCCGGAACAGCCCCGATAGGGCAGGTGATTTCTCTAAGGGGATTAAACAACCAGTTTGTTAGTGGTGAAAATGGAACGGCTGTAATGTGGTGTAACAGGGCTAGTGCCGGCGACTGGGAGAAATTTACAGTAGTAGATGCGGGGGGAGGAAAAATAGCATTGAGAAGTATGAATAAATATGTTTCTTCAGAAAACGGGGCCTCGCCTTTAACCTGTAACAGGACAAGTATTGGCGACTGGGAGAAATTCGACTGGATTGTCAATGCTGATGGAAAGATTTCACTTCGTGGCAATAATAGTCTCTATGTCTCTTCCGAAAATGGCGCAAATGCGATGACCTGTAACAGAGCTGCAATCTCGGGATGGGAAGCATTCAGCTTAAATTAATCATAATCTAAATTAATCATCAAACCCTAAAAAAATGAAAAAAGTAAACCTGATGATCTGCCTGCTGGCAGTTTCACAAATTCTATCTGCCTGTAAAAAGGATCTTAAATCTGCCGCGGCAACGAATGATCAGCTCACCGCCCCAAGGGCTTTAACATATCAGCAGGTATGGTCGGATGAATTCGATGGAAATGCGGTGAACACAAATAACTGGAGTTTTGAAACCGGTGGTGGTGGATGGGGAAACAATGAAAAACAATTTTACCAGGCAGAGAACGCTACAGTGTCTGGTGGCAATCTGATCATTACTGCAAGGAAACAAAGCGTTGGCGGATTGCCCTATACTTCCGCAAGATTGATCAGCAGAGGTAAACGGGAATTTAAATATGGACGTTTTGAAGCCAGAATTAAACTGCCTCAGGGGCAGGGGCAATGGCCTGCATTCTGGATGTTGGGTGCTAATATTGGAACAAATCCCTGGCCGAAATGTGGTGAGATCGACATCATGGAGAATACGAATACCTCCAATGCCGTATTAGGAACCATGCATTGGTTTAACACGGCGTATACCTACTATGGAGGCAATACCAATACTACACCTACAGATTTTCATGTATACAGGGTAGACTGGACGCCAAGTTCAATTACCTGGTTCGTGGACAATGTACAATTTCATGTGGCGAATATTCAGAACAATATTAATGGAACAGAGGAATTTCATGATCCTTTCTTTCTGTTATTGAACCTGGCAATAGGAGGAAACCTTCCCGGACAAAACATTGATGAAAGCAGATTGCCTGCGAATATGTATGTAGATTATGTAAAGGTATACCAGCTTACAGAGGGATCCTCTAATGCACCTATCGGACAGACGATTTCTCTTAAAGGAATAAATAACCTGTTTGTAAGCGGACTAAATGGAACCGCTCCTATGCTGTGTGACCGTGCCACTTCACAGGATTGGGAGAAGTTTACCATTGTAGATGCCGGTGGAGGTAAAGTGGCTTTAAGGAGCATGAACAAATATGTGTCTTCAGAAAACGGTGCTGCACCGATTACCTGTAACAGAACAACGATAGGAGATTGGGAAAAATTTGACTGGATCGTGAATGCGGACGGAAAAATATCACTCAGAGGTAATAATGGCAGGTACATTTCTTCCGAAAACGGGACTACTGCAATGACCTGTAACAGAACCACAATTTCCGGATGGGAAGCATTTAGTTTGTAGCAAGGACGGTATGAAAAGACATCTGATCACTTTCTTTTTTGCATTGTGCTGCTTTTCAGTAGTTGGACAGCCGGTTCATGAACACAAAAAGAGATGGTTGATTGCTTTTTATAGTGGTTATACTTCCGAAAATTTTCAATGGTCCATTGCTGGTAACAGTAATGGACAAAATCCAAATGTTTTATCTGAAGTTAAATGGGCAAAACTAAAAGGACCCGGTATGGGACTGGATATGGAGTTAGATGTCTGGTCCCATATTTTCGTTAGAGCTGGTTATCACCTGAGTTTTATACGCAGTGGAACTGCAACAGATAACGATTATGCTGCAGACAATAGAAGCCAGCCAACTTATCATGCCCTTTTGAAAAGTAATGAGGGGAATACTTATCGTTATTCAGCAGCGTTGGCTTATGATTTTAAACTCCATAAAATATGGATTATGGTGCCGTATGTGGGGTATGCAATAAGTAAACAGTCGCTGTCATTAAAGAGTTTTGAAGAAGAAAAAGGAGAACAGAAGCTAAATAGTAGTTATGAATCCAGGTGGGCTGGGCCGGTTATTGGTGTTGACCTTGATGTGGCGGTGGGGCGGAGGATCAGTCTGAATGCCGGATTCAACTATAAACAACTCAACTATACGGGATCCGCAAACTGGAACCTGATCGATGCCTTTAAACATCCCCTAAGTTTCCGGCATAGGGCTAAAGGTTTCGAAAATCAGACGCTGCTGCGGCTGAACCTAAAAATTAATGCCCTATTTTCTGCTCATATAAAGGCAGAATATAGCTACGCCGAAACAGGTATTGGTGTAGATCAGCTTTTTCTCGCAGATGGACAGGAGCGGGAATCCCGCTTCAATGGGGCAATAAGAACTGTCAGAGCACTTGGGGCAGGAATTATTTTTAGCCCCAAATGAACATTACCTGGCATTTTGACGTAAAATAGATTCCAGCAGCAGGCTTGATTCCTGTTCTGGATTAATGAGGTCCTGAAGGGAAACCTTGTCCAATAACTGATCTACAGTAAACTGAATCATTTGCCATAACGAGCGAACAGAACAATCTATAGAGTTGGTGCAGAGTTTTACCGCTCCCGGGTATTCCTCGCAAAAAGCTTTGTTGAACAATGCGCCACCCAATACTTTCAGGACCTTATTGATATTGATCTGATCAGCAGGTTGCGCAAGTATATAACCGCCTTTATAACCCGGTGTGCTATTGATGTATCCTGATATGCGAAGCATTCTGGTCAGTTTTGCAACGTATGCTGTGGAAAGCCCCTCAGCTTCACTGAGTGCAGGAATACTAATGCCTTCTTCATTCCCATGCCTGGCAATCCGTAGGAGTACCCTTAAGCCATATTCTTCCTGAGCTGTAATTTTCATTGTTATTTATTTATCTTCTTAAGCGGTAGCCAATTCAATTCTTTTTCAGGGGATGGCTACATCATTCCCAATTCCAGTCTTGCAGCCTCAGACATCATGTCCTTATTCCATGGTGGTGTCCAGGTAACTTCTACGGATACTTCATTTACCCCCTCGATCTGCCTTACTTTCTGTTCTACTTCTACAGGAATATCCTGCGCCGCAGGACAACCCGGGGCCGTAAGGGTCATAACAATCTGCACGTTGTTAAACGGAGTCATCACTTCCGTTTCGTAAATTAACCCAAGCTCGTATATGCTTACCGGTATTTCAGGATCATATATAGTTTGCAGGCAGTCGATTACTTTTTGTTTTAATTCCTCTTTGTCCATGATCTATTTCTTTTCTAATCCCTGGATAGTCTGATAAGCCAGGGCATAGTTTTTCATTTGCTTTATCATTGCCAGTAGTCCATTAGAGCGGGTCTGTGCCAGGTGTGTCATCATCCCTATTTCTCTTATAAAATCCAGCTTCGCTTCCAGAATTTCTTCAGGACGATGTCCGGATAATACTTTGATGAGCATACTAACCAGGCCTTTGACGATCACCGCGTCACTGTCTGCTTTAAAAAATATACGCCCATTATCCTGAGTGGCAACCAACCAAACGGTAGACTGGCAACCTTTGATCTTATTGTCTGTTACCTTATATTCTTCCTCCAGCGCAGGAAGTTTCTTTCCCAGATCAATAATGTATTCATATTTATCTTCCCAGCTGTCAAACAGGGCAAAATCTTCTATAATCTCTTTTTCTATTTCAAGAATTGACTGTTGACTCATCAGGATAACATTTTAATGGATTTGTACATACCTGCGATCAGGATATCTATTTCTTCTTTCGTGTTATAAAGGGCAAAAGAGGCCCTCACAGTGCCTGGAATGCCAAAACGTTTCATCAATGGCTGGGTACAATGGTGCCCTGTTCTGACAGCAATCCCTAGATTGTCCAGCAAAATACCCATGTCCTGAGGGTGAATACCTTTGACGATAAAAGAAACGAGACTTACCTTCTCTCTGGCTTTTCCAATAATGGTTAAGCCGGGAATGCCTTCCAGTTGTGCAGTGGCATAAGTCAGTAACTCATTCTCGTGTTTTCTAATAGCGGCTTTACCTATCGTCTGAATAAAGTCCAGTGCCGTTTTTAAAGCAATAGTATCTGCAATATTCGGTGTGCCCGCCTCATACTTATAAGGAAGGTCGTTGTAAGTTGTTTCTTCGAAAGTGACCTCCTTAATCATCTCTCCTCCACCATGAAATACCGGCATGCTTTCCAGCAATTCTTTTTTTCCATAAAGCACTCCGATTCCGGTAGGAGCATATATTTTATGACCAGAGAACGCAAAAAAGTCGCAATCCAAAGCCTGAACATCAATGTCTAGGTGTACTGCAGACTGTGCTCCATCTACCAATACTTTTGCACCTACCGCATGTGCGGCATCAATCATTTCTTTTACAGAATTAACCGTTCCCAAGGCATTAGAAACCTGAACAATGGAAACCAGCTTGGTCTTCTCTGTTAACAGATTTTTGTAGTCCTCTATAGAGATTTCCCCCTCATCGCTAACCGGAATCACCTTTAATACCGCATTCTTCTCCTGACAAAGGATTTGCCATGGGACGATATTCGAATGGTGTTCCATTCCGGAGATCAGGATTTCATCACCAGCTTTAATATACTGACGACCCCAGGTATAGGCCACAAGATTGATTCCTTCTGTCGTCCCTCTGCTGAAGATAATTTCTTCCGCCGATGCTGCTCCAATAAACTCCTGTACTGCAGAACGTGTGGCCTCATAGGCCAATGTTGCTTCTTCAGCGAGGGTATGGATGCCGCGGTGAATGTTTGCGTTATAGCGGCTATAATAATCACTCAGCGCATCAATTACGCATTGTGGCTTTTGGGAGGTCGCTGCATTGTCCAAATAAACCAATGGTTTATCATTTACCGTTCTGCTGAGAATAGGAAACTGGGACCTGATCGCTTGCAGGTCTAAATCCAGGGATATGGAATCTATCTGTGTCATTTTATGATATAGATAAGTGTTCGTAAATCAATTCTGCTACATGATTGCGCAAGGGTTCCGGTTTAATCTGATCCAGGATATCGGCAGCATAAGCCTCCAATAATAATACCTCTGCGGCTTCCTTTGGAATTCCCCTTGCCCTTAAATAGAACAAAGCATCTTCATCCAGCTGTCCAACCGTACAGCCATGAGAACATTTTACATCATCTGCAAAAATCTCCAGCTGTGGTTTGGTATTGATCGTTGCTTTATCAGATAAAATAATATTTTTATTAGACTGGTAGGCATTTGTTTTCTGGGCATCAGGTTGTACAATAATCCTTCCGCTAAAAACACCGGTCGAACTGTCATCTGCAATCCCCTTGTAAAGCTGGTTACTAAAACAGTTTGGTTGTTTGTTGTCTACCAGTGTATGGTTGTCAACATGGCTATTTCCTTTTAACAGGTATAATCCATATAGGTGTGTTTCATTGCCCTCCGCATCCAATACCAGATTTAGGTTATTGCGGATTACTCCTCCATTCAGGGAAACCACTACAGTATGAACGTGGCTTCTCCCAATCTGGTGAATATGTGTGCTGCTTACCTGACTGGCATTTAATCCGTCGTGTTGGATTTTATAGTATTCAACAAAAGCATTTTCATTCACCACAATTTCCATGACCTCATTGGTGAAACTTTCTGCCGTACCCAGTGTGGTATAGGTTTCCGTTAGCTGTAATTTTGCACTTTCTTCCACATAGATCAGGCTACGGGGTTGAGAAAGTGTGTTTTTTTGCCTTGCATCAGCAATATGGTAGAGGTAAACAGGCCGTACTGTTTGTTGTTTTTTTGGGATGAGAATGAAAACGCCATCTTGTATAAAAGAGGTGTTTAAGGCATGAATGCCATCCTTAAGGTATTGACTACTTTGCCCAAGGTGTTCCTTGATCAGCGTTTCATATCCGCCTCTTGCTGCTGCTTCCAAAGGTAAAATAACAAGTTGTGAAGCAGCATCACGGATAGTCGATAAATCCGGAGCAAAACGCCCGTTTACGAAAACCAGCTCATTGGCTTGTTCATAACCTTTTAAACGAAGACCATCTATATCGGATAGGCTTAAAGCCTGTGGATTGGTGGCAAACTGATAGTCTTTCTCAAATAAGCTACTGATATTGGTATATTTCCATTCTTCCAACTTTAAAGTTGGTAAACCTGCATGATTAAAGGTGCTGAAACCGGCTGTTCTCAGGTCAGTTATGGCGTTTGCCGGACCAGAATCCTGAAGCTGCTCAAATTGATCCTTAAAATAATTTACATTCGTCATTATCTTTCTTTTTTGATGATGATCGGTTTACAGACTGGCTGCTAAATCTGCTTCATCGGTAATAAAATCGTACCCTTTTTCTTCCAGCTCCAAAGCCAGTTCTTTCGTTCCGGATTTTACAATTTTTCCGTTGTAAAGAACATGTACAAAGTCGGGCTGAATATAATCCAGCAGGCGTTGATAATGGGTGATGAGCAATATGGCACGGTTTTCATTTCTCAGTTTGTTGATGCCGTTTGCCACGATACGTAAAGCATCAATGTCCAGTCCGGAATCTGTTTCGTCAAGGATGGCCAGTTTAGGTTCCAACATAGCCATCTGGAAAACTTCATTTCTTTTCTTTTCTCCACCGGAAAAGCCTTCATTGATAGAGCGGCTCAACAATGACTGGTCAATCTCTACCAAAGCCATTTTTTGTTTCATCATTTTTAAGAAAGCAACCGCATCTAAAGGCTCTTCGCCCTGATACTTGCGTTTCTCATTTACAGCAGCTTTAATGAAATTTGTTGTGCTTACTCCAGGAATCTCTACAGGATACTGGAAGGCCAGAAATAGACCCTCACGTGCCCTGTCCTCAGTAGAAAGCTCCAACAGGTCTTTTTCCAGGAAGGTCACTTCACCTTCAGTTACTTCATATTCTTCTCTTCCTGCAAGTACGGAGGCAAGGGTGCTTTTGCCGGAACCGTTGGGCCCCATAATGGCATGAACTTCACCCGCTTTAATGTCGAGATTAATTCCTTTCAGGATTTCCTTACCTTCAATATTTGCGTGTATATTTTTGATTGATAACATGATCTTATAAAATTTATATGGGTACTTTTAACTATCCTACACTGCCTTCCATACTGATGGCAAGTAGTTTTTGCGCCTCTATGGCAAATTCCATAGGCAACTGATTCATTACTTCTTTTGCAAAGCCATTGACAATCAGGGCTACAGCAGTTTCTGCGTCAATACCACGTTGTCTGCAATAGAACAACTGATCTTCCCCGATCTTTGAGGTTGTTGCTTCATGTTCTACAATGGCAGTTTTGTTTTTTACTTCTATATATGGGAAGGTATGGGCACCACATTTGTCGCCCAACAGGAGGGAGTCACATTGCGAGTAATTTCGTGCATTGGTTGCTCCTTTACTGGCACGAACCAAACCGCGGTAGCTATTCTGACTTTGTCCGGCCGAAATACCTTTGGAAACAATCCTGCTGCGGGTATTTTTCCCCAGATGAATCATTTTAGTTCCTGTATCTGCCTGTTGATGGTGGTTGGTAAAGGCTACGGAATAAAATTCTCCGATTGAGTAGTCGCCTTTCAGGATTACACTTGGATATTTCCAGGTAATTGCTGACCCTGTTTCTACCTGTGTCCAGGAAATCTTAGAATGATCACCCTGACACATTCCTCGTTTGGTAACGAAATTATAGATCCCGCCCTGGCCATCTTTATCACCAGGATACCAGTTTTGAACCGTAGAGTATTTAATTTCGGCCTTTTTCATCGCTACAAGTTCTACTACTGCAGCATGCAACTGGTTTTCATCCCTCATCGGGGCAGTACAACCTTCCAGATAACTGACATAACTCTCTTCTTCCGCAATGATTAAAGTCCGTTCAAACTGTCCTGAGTTTTCTGCATTGATACGGAAATAAGTAGAAAGCTCCATCGGACAACGTACGCCCTTAGGAATGTAACAGAAAGATCCATCCGTAAATACTGCAGAGTTTAATGCGGAAAAGTAATTGTCTGTCATCGGCACGACAGAGCCCAGATATTTTTTTACCAGATCAGGATGTTTTTGAATGGCTTCGCTGATGGAGCAAAAAATAACACCTATTTCTAAAAGCTGTTCCTTAAAAGAGGTGGCAATAGAAACGCTGTCCATCACTACATCCACTGCTACACCGGTTAGCCTCTTTTGTTCATTCAATGAAATTCCCAACTTTTCAAATGTGCGCAGCAATTCAGGATCTACTTCATCCAGACTATTGAGCTGTTCTTTCTTCTTAGGTGCAGCATAATAAATGATATCCTGATAATTAATGGGTGGATATTTGACATTGGGCCATTTGGGCTCCTCCATCTTTAGCCAGTGTGCATAGGCTTTGAGACGCCAGTTCAGCATCCATTCCGGCTCATTTTTCTTTTTCGAAATGAGGGCTATAACCGCCTCATTCAGCCCTTTGGGAATAATATCCGTATCAATATCTGTAACAAAACCGTACTTGTAATCATTTAGTGCGGTTTGCTCGAGCATATTTAAATCTTCATTCATGATATCGGTCTTTTAACTATTATAATCGCAATAATTTACCATGCAAAGATAAGGCTCTTTCACTGTTTATACAAAATAGTATAAACAGTGAATTGTAAGATTTATCATAGAATTCAGACCAGGGTATTGAATTTCGATGCGATATGATTCCTTGCATGTTTTTGAAATTCTTCCGGAGATTGTCCGGTTTGTTTCCTGAAGAAACGGCTAAAGTAAGGGCGGTCGGTAAAATTCAGGTCGTATGCAATTTGTTTTAAAGAATACTCACTATGAATAATTTTTCTTTTCGCTTCCAATATGATTCTGTCATGAATCAATTGCACACTGGTTTTATTGAGTTTTTCTTTAAGTACCTGGTTCAGGCGTTTCGAGCTGAGGTTTAAGGCAGCCGCATAGAAGTCGGCATTGCGTTCCTGAAGATAATTGTCTTCCAGCAGCAGCATAAATTCATATACTCTTTTCTGATTAAGGTCCTGACTTGTGAAAACATGTTCCTTAATCCGGATTAGTTTCAAAAGAAAGACTTTTAGCATCGCTTTCAGGATAGAAAAATTATTTTGCTGAAGCAGGTATTCCTCTTCCATCAGCACATAAATCTTTTCCAGCTCCCTGGCATTTTCGAGCTGGAGCGGCAGAAAGGAGAATTCTCCCTGAATATTGAAAATTTTAAAGATATCCAGATAAAACTCTTTGTCTTCTTCCCCGAGAAAGTCTCTTTTAAACGACAATAAAACGCCATTTTTTCCAGCCTTATTCAATTGATGTACCCGGTAAGGGGGGATCAGGTAAATCCAGTTTCCCAATTCTTCCCCTTCTTTGGTGGCATGTAAAGGGTATTCATTTTTTAACCAGACAATTTCAAAGAAGTCTTTTCTCCATGGATCATTGAGGTAACTCGGTGGACAGTTTTCCAGATTCCTGATATAAATCAGAGATTTTTCTAAACCAAGTGTGGTATTTTCTTTCATTTCTGATTCAAATATAAGTTATCCTCAATTATCGCATTGGACAATCCGGACATTCAGGTGGATTTATTTCTAAAGCGATTGTTTTTTTTCCAGATAGTCCAATATAATGCGCATAATGTATAAGGATCAGGGGGTATGCTGAAGATACCTTTGTGACTAAAGATCGGGGAAATCATGAAAGAACAGAAATTTTCAACAGCGATCAGGTCGAATATGGACTTGATTTTAAAGGAACAAATCAGCCTGTCTGAAAAGATTGATTATACACAGGTCGCCACATTTATTCCTTACATATATAGTGCAGACCGACTATTTTTAACAGCTGCCGGGCGTTCTGGACTTGCTTTAAAAGCTGCGGCGATGCGGCTAATGCATTTTGGATTGAAAGTATTTGTCGTTGGTGAAATCACAACCCCTGCAATCGGACCAGGTGACCTTTTGATTGTGGCCTCTGGTTCGGGAACAACGGCTTCGATTTTAACTACAGCAGAAAAAGGAATTAAAGCAGGGGCAACAGTGCTTGCATTTTCTACCACTTTGGCTGCTCCTCTGGCAAAATTAGCTTCGCATACCATCATTCTTCCGGCAGCGCAAAAAGAAGATCATGGCAAAAGTATTTCTGTACAATATGCAGGAAGTTTATTTGAGCAGGGCTTGTGGCTGCTAACGGATGCGATCTTTCAAACGATGTGGGAAGAAAAGCCGGTTCCGGCAGAAGAGCTTTGGAAAAGGCATGCGAATCTGGAATAACATACCAGGAATGATAAACTTAAATAGAAATAAAAACAAATCATATTATGGCAAAATTACAAGTAGCAATAGATTTATTGAGCACAACAGAAGCATTGGCATTGGTTGCTAAAATTGCTCCTTATATCGATATTATAGAATTGGGTACTCCATTGATAAAAAAAGAAGGATTGGCAGTGGTTACTGCAATGAAAGCAGCTTATCCTGATAAACTGGTTTTTGCAGATTTAAAAACCATGGATGCAGGAGAACTGGAAGCGGATATCGCATTTAAGGCCGGTGCAGATCTGGTTACTGTTCTTGGAGCAGCAGGTAATGCGACGATTGCAGGTGCAATAAAAGCTGGAAAAGCACATGGTAAAGGTGTGGTTGTAGATACAATTGGTGTTGCTGACCGGGTGAAACGTGCGCAGGAAGCAATTGCGTTGGGCGCGGAGTTTGTAGAATTACATGCAGGTTTAGACGAACAATGGACAGCAGGATATTCTATTCAGGTATTGATTGATGAGGCTGCAGGCGCAGGAGTTCCGGTTTCCATTGCCGGTGGGGTTAATATCGATAATGTAACTGCAGTGATTAAAGCAGGAGCAATCGTTGCTGTAGCAGGTGCCGCAATTTATGGTGCAGAAGATCCTGCAGCTGCTGCGCGGGCTTTACGTGAGGCGATTGATGCTGTTGCATAATTTATAAATTTAATTGTTGAAACTAACCGTCCGTAGAATAATCTTCGGGCGGTTCTGGTAAAATCTTGTTATTTTTATACAGGCGATTGGGCATTGTCAGCTCTTTTTCCTGTCCCTCAAATGAAAGAAAGAGAAAAACCAGTTTTTAACTCCCTGTTAAAGCAATACCTGCATTTTGGATTGCCGGTTGATCAGATTGACGGGAAAATTGATTTTACTATTCATAACCTGCAGGATATTCACCTGGGGCTGCCTTTTAAATCTCCGGTATACCGGGCAAATTTTTTCTCCTTTGTTTTCGTGAAGGATGGCCATGGCAAGTATACTACAGACGATCTTGGTTTCAATACCGTTCCGGGAACCATTTATTTCACAAATCCCGGTCATTATAAATCTTACGAATGGGAGGAGATTAAGGAGGTTTACCTGATTACGTTAAGTGAATCTTTTCTAAAAGAAAATGTTCATCCGGATGTTTTTGAAGAATTTCCCTTTCTGCTGGCAGAAACGGTCTTGCCAAGAGTACTCGATCCGGAATCATTCTCTGAGTTTGAACAGCTTTATCTACAGATCAGGAAAGAATATTTTGCCAGTTCCCCCTACAGAAACAGATTGATTGGTAACCTGTTTGTAGTCCTGCTGCTGAAAATAAAGGAATATTTCTGGAAGGATTATAATCCAATTTATGAGGGGAACAGAAGTTCTCAGATTGTTAAAAATTTCAAAATGATGCTTGAAAAACATTATAGGGATTTAAGCAGTGGGAAGGTAACACAGGTGTTTCGTGTTCAGGAATATGCCAGCGCCCAAAATCTGCATCCCAACTATTTAAGTAATGTGCTGAAGAGTAAAACAGGAAAAGGCATCGGGACCTGGATAACAGAAAAAACAATTGCTGAATCAAAATCATTATTACAGAATTCTTCCACATCAATCAAAGAAATCGCTTATGTTCTTGGCTTTTCGGAAGCTTCGCATTTCAGTAACTACTTTAAAAAGCATACGGGACTTTCTCCTGTTTTATATAGGAAGCAGCAGGATACACCCAAATCTTAGATTTTTATATATGCTCCCGCTTCTTAATTTACCTCAGACGTAAACATATTTTTTTATTTGTATCGTTTTTCGTTCTCCTAACAGGAAAATTGTTAAATTGTTTCTATATTTAAGAATAATGGAAAACTCAATCATTCAGCCTGTTAAGCCCAGGGAACGAACTGCTATTGTCGATGTTCTACGGGGATGGGCGTTGCTTGGAGTAGTCATTGGTAACTATGTAGATTATTTTCAGGTTGGCAGGCCTGTAAAACACTCTCCGGATAAAGTGTCAGATGTTTTAACCCTGGTTAATCAATATTTTTTCGCAGCAAAATCATGGACATTACTGAGTGTATTATTCGGGTATGGTTTTGCCATTTTAATGAATAATATTGCTCAGAAGGGTAAAAATCCGGTTTTGTTCTTTTCCAGGCGGATGTTCTGGCTGTTTGTCATCGCTTTCATAAATTCGGCTTTCTGGTTTGGCGATATCTTAAAAGATTATGCTTTCTTAGGGCTGGTATTATTGCTTTTTTACCAGTCTTCAGCTAAAATAGCTTTCAGGACAGGAATCGTTTTACTGCTGGCCGCTCCATTTGTAGGTGCTTACCTGAATCTTTCTCCTTATAACCATCAGAAAGAAATGGAGAAAATTTTGCCGCTTTTCTACAGTCATAACTGGATTGATATTTTTATAATGAATCTCAAAGGAACTTATGCATTGGAAATTATCAATCCTCAGTATGCCATAACGGTTCACCTCATCATGTTTGCCTGTATGTTGTTTGGTTTTGCGGCACAACGTCTCAACATTTTTGAGCGATTGACAGAATTTAAAAAACAATTAAAAACCTTGTTTTGGATATGCTTAACGTTTGCTCTGCTATTTAATATTGTCTTTAAGATTCCTTTAGTCCATGGACTTACCATTTGGAAATTCTTTAAACCAGGTTACTGGGTGGTATTAAGTACCATGTTCAGTATCATGTCTGGTATTTGTCTGCTGTATATCAATGGTAAATTGAAATCTGTTTTTAATGGACTCCAATTTATGGGTAAAATGACCCTGACGAATTATATGGTGCAGAATGTGATCGCAACATTACTGTTTTTAAATGTAGGCCTTGGATTGTTTAATACCATGCCTTATTGGTTTTATGTATTAATGGCTGTTGTGATTTTTATCGCCCAGATATTTATCAGTAAATGGTGGTTAACCCATTTTAACTATGGTCCAGTAGAATGGATTTGGCGTCAGTTAAGTTATGCCAGGCGTCTGCCGATAAAGAAAGTAAAAGTTATGGGAATCAAAGGATAGTCCATTCTTTTCCTAGTAAAATCCATCCGATTGTTCGTCTTTTTTGTCTTAAATTTACAGATAAGGGGAGAATGAAACCGAACCTTACCATTGACACCAAATAGAACTTCGTATGTATCGCAGGCTTTTTTACCTAACGCTGGCGTTTGGGACTGTTGTATACGCTATACAAGCCTGCAACTCATCGGGTAGCCAGGTTGGGGAAGAGCGTATACCGGATCAGATCAGCTACAATTTTCATGTCAGACCCATCCTGTCGGATAAATGTTTTGCCTGCCACGGACCCGATGCGAATAAAAGGGAAGCAGGGTTAAGGTTAGATATTGCTGAAGAGGCTTATAAAGCCCTTAAGGAGAATCCGTCTGCACATGCACTTGTACCCTTCAAGCCTGAAGCTTCTGAGGTTTTTCTTCGGATTTCCTCTACTGATTCTGCACTGATGATGCCACCAAAATCTTCTAATCTGAAGCTGAGCGCACATGAAATTTCTTTAATAGAGGAGTGGATTAAGCAGGGGGCGAAATATGAACGTCATTGGGCCTTTACTGCTCCGGCAGCTCCAGTGGTTCCTAAAGTGAAAACAGAGGATTGGGCAAAAAATGAAATAGATCATTTTATCCTGGCAAAGCTGGAAGAGAAAGGAGTAAAACCTAATCCGGAAGCAGATAAAGAAAGACTTTTGAAAAGACTTAGTCTTGACCTTACCGGTCTCCCTCCAGGAATTGAGATGATGGATAAATTCCTGGCAGACCGAAGCAGTAATGCCTATGGGAAAGCGGTAGAATCTTTATTGCAGAGTTCTGCATATGGAGAAAAGATGGCGCTCCACTGGTTAGATGTAGCACGTTATGCGGATTCTCATGGCTATCAGGACGATAATTACCGTTCCCAATGGCCATGGAGAGATTGGGTGATTCATGCTTTTAATAAAAATATGCCTTATGATCAGTTTATTACCTGGCAGCTGGCCGGAGATCTTATGCCTGATGCAACTAAGGAGCAGCTGTTAGCCACTGGTTTTAACCGCAACCATAAAATCACCGAAGAGGGGGGGGTAATTGACGAAGAATACCGGGTGGAGTATGTGACAGACCGGACAAATGCATTCGGAAAAGCACTCCTCGGTGTTACTTTGGAATGCGCGCATTGTCATGATCATAAATATGATCCCTTTTCCCAAAAGGAATACTATCAGGTGTTTGCTTTCTT
This sequence comes from Pedobacter steynii, assembly GCF_001721645.1. Classification (NCBI taxonomy): domain Bacteria; kingdom Pseudomonadati; phylum Bacteroidota; class Sphingobacteriia; order Sphingobacteriales; family Sphingobacteriaceae; genus Pedobacter; species Pedobacter steynii. Next base: position 3,916,546 of record NZ_CP017141.1, read on the forward strand.
TAATAATGTAAAAGAAGTAGGCCTGGAATCAAGCGTCGGCGGACCGGAAACTTATGCAAAGAAGCCTTTGATGCAAATCAGTAATGAGGATGTTAAAAAGATTTTGTCTTTTGTCAATAAACAAGATACGGGTAAGCTGATTGTTTCTGTGATGGGTGACAGGGATACGGTTAGAAAAACGTACATTCTGGATAGGGGTGTGTATGACGCTCATGGAACAGAGGTAGAGGCTGGAACACCCAAATCAGTTCTGCCTTTTGGCTCTAAGTATGCTAAAAATCGGCTCGGACTTTCTAAATGGTTGTTTGATAAACAAAACCCATTGACTTCAAGGGTATTTGTAAATCAGGTATGGCAGGAGTTTTTTGGACGTGGCATTGTGAAAACATCAGGTGATTTCGGGATGCAGGGTGAACTTCCTTCTCATCCGGAATTGCTGGATTGGCTGGCAATAGATTTTATGAACCATGGTTGGAATATAAAACGACTGGTAAAGCAGATCGTCAGCTCTGCTACCTACAGGCAGTCGGCAGTAGTGTCTGCAGAAAAACTAAGAACAGATCCTGAAAACATACTATTGGCCAGGGCACCACGTTACCGGATTCCGGCCGAATCGGTTAGGGACGTAGTACTGGCGAGTAGCGGGCTGCTGGTAAAAACTATCGGTGGGCCAAGTGTAAAGCCTTATCAACCGGCCGGACTTTGGGAAGCAGCCACCTCGGGACGCGGAATCCTGGCTAATTATAAACAGGACCATGGCCAGGCTTTATACCGGAGAGGGATGTATACCTTTATCAAACGTACCGTACCTCCACCTACGATGAGCATTTTTGATGCGAGTAACAGAGATCAGTGTGAAGTAAAACGCTTAAATACAAATACCCCTTTGCAGGCATTGGTCATGATGAACGATCCTACCGTACTGGAAGCTTCACGTGTATTAGCGGCAAAGTTACTACAGGAAAATACTGCGGTTGAAGCGAAAATGATAAAAGCTTTTCGTTTGATTGTATGCAGAAATCCAAATGAAAAAGAAATCAAACTGCTCAGTTCCTATTATGCAGATCAGCTAAAGGTATTTCAGCAAAAGTCAGCAGCAGAAAAGGTATTGGCAGTAGGAGAATATCCGATTCCTGAAAAAATCGATAAACGTAGTCTTGCAGCCATGATGGAAGTGATGACTACCATTTACAATTTAGAAGAAACCATTACAAAAACCTGAGATATGGAAAAGGATTTTTTAGAACATGGCCTTAACTTTAACAGGCGTCGTTTCTTATCCAGGCTAAGTTTAGGCCTTGGCAGTGTGGCCTTAGGGTCGCTATTGATTCCCGATTTGTTTACCGGTGGCATGGAAGAAAGTAGTCTTCCCCCGGGAATCCCGGATTTTGCGCCCAAAGCAAAAAGGGTGATTTATTTATTCCAGAATGGGGCACCCTCACAGTTGGAATCTTTTGATTATAAGCCTAAGCTGAGAGAAATGATGGGGCAGGAGCTCCCAGCTTCTATCCGTGCGGGGCAGCGACTTACCGGAATGACCGCCAATCAGGCTTCTTTTCCATTGGTAGGCTCGTATTATGATTTTAAGCAATATGGGGATTCCAGAGCGTGGGTAAGCGACTTATTTCCGTATACCGCAAAGGTGGTGGATGATATCTGCATCATTAAATCTATGCATACCGAAGCGATCAACCATGACCCGGCTTTGACCTTCTTTCAGACCGGTGCCCAGCAGGGCAACAGACCGAGTATGGGTGCCTGGCTGAGTTATGGTCTGGGAAGTGAAAATAAAAACCTGCCTGCTTTCACAGTACTACTTTCAAGAGGTAAAGGCAATGGTCAGGGTGTCTATTCTAAACTGTGGACCAATGGATTTCTCGATTCTACCCATCAGGGGGTGCAGTTTAGCAGCGGAGAAGATCCGGTGCTTTACCTGAAAGATCCGGAAGGGTTAAACAGGTTTGAAAGGAGAAAGATGCTGGATAAGCTTTCTGAACTCAACAACATCTCTTATCAGGAATTTGGTGATCCCGAAATCAGTGCGAAAGTGCAGCAGTATGAGATGGCCTATAGAATGCAAACCGCAGTGCCTGAAATCACTGACCTTAGTAAAGAACCGGACGATATCATTAAACTTTATGGACCGGATTGCCTGGTGCCAGGTACGTTTGCCGCCAATTGTTTACTTGCTAGAAAACTAAGCGAAAATGGAGTCCGTTTTGTTCAGCTATATCATCAGGGTTGGGACCAGCATGGCAATCTCCCTTCTGAAATGGCAGGGCAGGCGAAGGACGTAGATCAGGCTTCAGCAGCATTGATTACAGATTTGAAACAAAGAGGATTACTGGATGAGACGCTGGTGATCTGGGGTGGTGAATTTGGCCGTACCAATTATAGTCAGGGCAAGATGACAAAAGACAATTACGGAAGAGACCATCACCCGCGCTGCTTCAGCATCTGGATGGCGGGGGGTGGAGTAAAACCGGGAATTGTATATGGAGAATCGGATGAGTTTGGATACAACGTCATTTCAAATCCGGTACACGTGCACGATTTTCAGGCCACTGTTCTCCATCAGCTGGGGCTAAATCACGAAAAACTAACTTTTAAACATCTTGGGCGTCGTTACCGGCTGACAGACGTTTCGGGAAAGGTGATAAAAGATATCCTGATCTAAAATATGCTATGGAAAGAAGAACGTTTATAAAACATACGGCTATTGTTTCAGCCAGCTTTTTTATTACAAAAGACCTGTTTGCAAAGTCAAAGGGGCCTGTGTATGGGCACAATGACATGCGTTACCGACTGGATGTCAAATGGGGACAATTAAACCCTTTAAAGCATCCTGTAAATGATTGCCATGAGATGGTTCAGGATTCAAAAGGAAGGATTATTTTACTGACTAATGAAACCAGAAATAACATTCTTATTTACAATAAGTCGGGTAAGTTATTGGATTCCTGGGGACATGAATTTCCAGGCGGGCATGGGCTTACCCTCGCAAAAGAAAACGGAAAAGAGTATCTTTTTATCACCGATACCCACAGACATCAGGTGTATAAGACAACCATGGATGGAAAGGTACTGATGACGATTGATTGTCCTATGGAGACTGGTTTATACAAGAAAAAGGAAGAGTTTGTTCCGACGGAAACGGCGGTAGCTGATAACGGAGATTTCTTTATTGCAGACGGTTATGGCCTGCAATATGTTTTTCATTACAATGCCAGTGGCAAGCTATTGAGTTATTTTGGTGGTAGAGGGACAGAAACGAAACATCTGGACAATGCTCATGGTGTATGTATTGACCAGCGTAAGGGCGCAGCTACACTATTGGTTACTGACCGCACGAGGAATTGCTTTAAACGTTTTGATATGCAGGGCGAGCTGAGGGAAGTCATTCAGCTTCCCGGAGCCTGCGTTTGCAGACCAGTGATAAAGAATGATTACCTATATGCTGCCGTATTGCGCTCGCCGGACCTGAATAAAGAAGGTAGTGGTTTTACGACAATCTTGGATAAAGACAATAAAGTCGTTTCCAATCTGGGAGGGAATGAACCCGTATATAAAGACGGGGTGCTGCAAGCCATGGGGCAGACGGAAAAGATTTTATTAAATCCACATGATGTATGTGTGGATGACGATGAAAACCTCTACGTGGCACAATGGGCCTCAGGAAAAGTTTATCCTTACAAGTTTAACAGGGTATAATATTTATTTATGAGGATAACGTTTAAAGGTTTTGCGGAGCATCTCTTGTTTGCGGCTAATGTCTTTATTGTCTTTTTACTTGCTTTTGAGGATAAATTAAACATTCCATATTGGTTGCAGCCCTTTGGAAGAATGCATCCGATGATTTTGCATTTCCCGATTGTCATCCTGATGCTGGCAATGTTGCTGGAATTTTTCCGGTTTAAAGAGGCTTACGTTAAAGAACCGTTATACCAGAATTTTACTTCCGGTCTGTTACTTTCAGGGACGCTTTTTTCAGCGCTGACGGTAATCATGGGCTTATTTCTATCAAAGGAGGAGGGGTATTCGGGAACAGTATTGCAATGGCATAAATGGACCGGGATAAGCATTGCTTTCATCGCTTCGATCGTTTATTGGTGTAGAAATACTTCCTGGTATAAGGTTCAATTGGCCAGAGGGGGAGCAATAATTACAATTCTTTGTATAATTGCCGCAGGTCATTATGGCGCGTCCTTAACACATGGGGATAATTTTGTGCTGGAATCCGTAACCTCAGCAGGCACCCTGCCTAAAGTCCCATTGGAGCAGGCCAGGATATTTGAAGATGTTATCTTGCCTGTCTTTTCTCAAAAATGCCTGAGCTGTCATAATCTGGAAAAGGCCAAGGGGAGTTTGATGATGGAGAATGCAACGGCGATTCTTAAAGGAGGGAAGAGTGGAAAATTATTTATACCGGGAAAACCGGAAATCAGCTTGCTGCTGAAACGGATACATTTACCTATGGACGATAAAAAGCACATGCCTCCAAAAGGGAAAAATCAGTTGACTGATGAAGAGGTTGTACTTTTGAATTTATGGATTAAAGGAAATGCAGAGTTAAAGAAGAAGGTTGTTGATTTGCCTGCGAACGATTCTTTAAGGTTATTGGCCAGCACTTTTCTTGCGCCTTCGGAAGCTCCTGAAGAAAAGTATGATTTTGCAGCAGCAGATGAAAATGAGCTTAAAAAGCTGAACAATAATTACCGGATTGTATATGCATTGGCGAAGGAGTCGCCGGCATTAGCGGTAAATATTTATAATAAAAGTGAATATAAACCGGAGTCGGTCAGGCAGCTGGAAGCGGTAAAAAAACAAATCGTATCCCTGGATCTGAAAGGATTACCGGTACATGATGAGGAGTTGAAGACAATTGCGCATTTTGAAAACCTAAGGGAGCTGAATCTTAATTTTACCGATATCAAAGGAACCGGGCTAAAAGAGCTTAAGGTTTTGAAACATTTACGCTCGCTGTCTATATCCGGAACAAAGGTGAATTATGACTTTGTAAAACAGGTAATTTCTATTAAAAGCCTTAAAAAGCTAATGATATGGAATACAGGACTGAGCGAAGCAGATCTGCAGCGCCTGAAAAAAACAAACCCGAACGTGCTTGTTATTTCTGGTTTTAAAGATGACGGCAAACATCCTATCCGGTTAAATCAGCCGCGGATCAGTACAGACGTTTCCATTTTCAAAACATCGCTGACTTTACAGATCAAGCATCCGATCAATGGCGTTCAAATCCGTTATACAACAGACGGATCAGAGCCTGATAGCTTAAAATCAAATCTGTTTAACCGGCAAATTCTGCTTAAAGAAAATACCACTTTAAAAGCGAAAGCTTATAAAGAAGGATGGTATGGAAGCGAGACATTTAGTGCTAATTTTTACAAGAGTAGTTATCAGGCGGATACGATCCTGTTTTTATTGCCCCCGGATGATAAATATAAAGCCGGAGCATCTAAGATTCTTTCAGATCATCAATTGGGAGATTATGAGGTCAATTCAGGGAAATGGATTGGTTTTAGAAATAATAATATGGAGGCTTTGTTGCTTTTTAAGAAGCCGGTAATGATGCAATCGGTGGTTTTAAATGTGATGCGACTTGTACCGACCTATATTTTCCCACCTTTGGAGGTAGAGATCTGGGGTGGTTCGGAGAAAAATAAACTTCGCTTATTAACCAGGGTAAAACCCGAAACAACCAGGAATGGGGCGGAAAGGGCACTACTCAAAATTGAAGCAGAATTTAAACCCCAGAATGTTTCCTATCTGAAGATCGTTGCCAAAAACCTGAAGAAATTACCGGATTGGCATCCCGGTAAAGGAGAACCGGCCTGGTTTTTTGTAGATGAGATATTCTTGAATTAATCAGCTAATTAACCATTGTAAAATGGTTAATTAGCTGATTTGTAACTCTATTTATATCCAAATATAAACGGGAATATAAAGGTCACAATAATGGTCCATAAGAAGTAAACAGGCAGATAGAAAGCAATCGTTTTCCCGACTACACTGATTTCCGCCTTTTTTGAAAGGACCCTGAAAAGTTGTCTGGTTATGAGGAGAAGATTGATTAAAATCAGGATATTACCACCCAGAACAGCGGTTCTGTTTGGAGTGATACCCCATTCTGAAATCCGGAATAAAATAGCGGAAAGCGCGATTCCATTAACGACAATAGTCACAATCGATAGTAATAGAAGAATCCAGATCTCTGTGGAACTTTTAGCCATTTTAGAGGTTTCGGCCACAGAGAAGAAAATGATGGCCATAACGCCGATTAATAATGCATTAAAAATCATCAGGAATTCCCGGTCGTTATAGGGGTCTTTGCCCGAATAAACCATGGCTATAAGGTAAATGACCAACATAACCAATACCAGCGGGCTGAATAGTTTAGCAATTACCGGAGATACTTTGCCTACCAATTGAGGATTGGTTTGGGTAAGGTAAGTTCCTACAATTGGCGCGGCTGCAAGCCCGAAAATGCCAACATAATCAAAATAAAATTTCTCAATATTAATTCCAATCAAAGAGAAAAGTCCGTTGGTGATGGCAGTCATTAGCGCGCCTGCTATTAGAATTAATGTGGTCATGACAACGAGGTCGCCGTTGTAACTTAAATAGCTAAGCCGTTTCTCATCGTTGTTTCTTTTCTCTCCAACAAAAGCAAAACCTAATATAGACCATAGAAATAACAGCAAATGGATGCACGATAAAATTAAAGTATCGCTTTTTTTTGCCACGGGAAATGAGTTGATGAAAATGATACCTATCAGGGTTGTAGTGGCAATAAAGGCAATTTTTCCGGTCGATAATTTGTTCTTCCAGGCAAAATAAGCCGATAATACAGGAAAAATAATAAAACCGATGTTCCTTTGATAGAAAGTTTCCTCGCTTAGTGATAAAAATATCGGCAGTTTTGCGATAAGGCCTGCCAGGATTGAGGCAATGATTATGAATGTTAATTCCCTGCCCGTTCCCCAGTTAATCTCCTCGCTCTTGTAATTTAATCTTTCATTCCAGAAATCAACAAGTGGATTGCCTTTAACCTCTGCATATAGTTGATTGAACTCCCGCTTAAAAGAAAGCTTATTGGCCTGGTACATCTTTTCGAGTTGTGCTGGCTCGTTCAGATGGTTCACTATTTCGTTTTTCATAAGTTGATACTTTAAAATTTTATTGGCAGGAATCCTTAATTCCAATATGTTCCGTTCAATCCCAAGACAGTCCCCAGCCATAGCCCGATGATGAATACAATCAGACTCAATATATTAGTTAGTATTCTTCTCCAGCCACCCTGATCACTCAGGTGATCCATCATATAATTAAATACGCCTCCCATAGAGCCGGCTAAGGGAACAATGATCAAAGGTTTGATCATCCATAATTTTCCCCAGGCCGGATTAGGCTCACCAGCGCCAAGAAGAAAGATCGTGATCAGAATTAATGCGATTAATGCGCCCAATATCATTCGTTTACCTAGTGAAACCCAATGGATTGGTTGTGTTGTTAAATTGTTTGTCTGTGTCATGGCAGTTTAGTTGTATAAGTTGTTTAATGCTAAAAGTACTTTGTAGTACAAAGTTAAATAAAAGTACTTTGCATTTCAAAGTATTATTGATAAAATATTTTGTTACTGCGTGTTAGGTAGGAAACAGGGGGCTTTATTTTTTCTCGGCCCAGATATAGGCTCTTCTGGTTGGGTATGCCATGCCTTCCCGTGGGGGCCTCTCTATAGCGTCAGTTATATTAAACCCCGTTTCATTAAGCAATACTATAATATCTTCTGTTTTGAAAAAGTATAAGTCAATATCTATTTCCTTGTCATGAGCTTTGTCAAAATGAACGATTTCATCTCCAGCGTGAAAAGAAAATAAAAAGTCCGCCCCGGTTTTCAATACCCTGTTTATTTCTCCGAAACATTTCCTTACCTGTTCAGTGTTAAAATGTACTATGGAATAGAATGCAAGTGCACTTCCAAGATATTCTGATGGATAACCGATGTTTAGCAAATCCCCGGTCTCAAATTTAATCTCAGGGGAAAGTCTCCGTGCAGCGTTAACCATTGCTGGTGAGAGATCGATGCCGACAATGTCTTTTAGACCGTTTTCGTACAGAAATCTTGTGGTTTGTCCGGGACCACAGCCAAAGTCGGCACATAATCCTTTGTCTTTATTTACAGCTGCAAATTCCTTCAATAACAACTGGTCAAGATGTTTTTTTGACAGTTCATCCCAACGATCGGCCGCATAGTCGTCGGCTACCTTATTGTAACAACTTAATACTTTCTCTTGTGAATTCATTTTATTCGTCGTTTGAAGCGTATCATATTCCTCTCGTTCCCGAGATATTTTGAAGAAAAGAAGATACGGTTTTTTTTCTTTTTCAAGTCTGGTAAAAGTCAAACAGTAGAGGTCAAGGAAAATTCAGCTGGAATAAAAAAGGCTAACATTATAAATGCTAGCCTTTTACAGGGTATGTAAACCTGTTTAGTACTCAGAGCGGGAATCGAACCCGCACGACTTTTAAGGTCACAGGATTTTAAGTCCTGCGTGTCTACCAGTTCCACCATCTGAGCAGGTGATTACCTTTTAAAAATAAATGCCTCCATGTGATGAAGGCATTAGAGCGAAAGACGAGATTCGAACTCGCGACCCCGACCTTGGCAAGGTCGTGCTCTACCAACTGAGCTACTTTCGCGTTGATGACGTTACGAAGATAGATATACTTTTCATTTTTCCCTACTCTCTTTTAAAGATTTCACCGAATGGACTGGATTTCAAGCAATAAAAATTAATATTTTTTTTCGAATATCTCTTTTTTAAGGGGCTTTAAGGTTGTTTAGCCCTGAAATCAGGTTTTTCCTGGAATTACGGATGATCACTTTTAGGAATGCAAAACCCTTTTCCGATAAGTTCATTTAAAAATTTCTGTGGTGTAGTGCCCATAAAATATCTAAAATCTTTGATGAGATGGCTCTGATCGTAATAGCCGTAAGTATGAATAAGGTCGAATAAATTCAATGTTTCATCCTTTTGATTCATGATATGATGAACTATATCTTTGAACCTTAAAAACCGGAGTAATTCTTTAGGCGAATAGCCAGCATATTTTTGAAAGCGGAGCTGGATACTTCGTTCTGTCAGCCGGGTTTCGGAAGCGATGGCTTTTACCGGATGAATCATCGGATTGTGAAAATATGAAGCTCCGTCCAGTAAGGGTTTCGAGGCGGCATCTGTCGGTTCAATAAATTGGGAGGCATAGGAACTGAGTAGTTGAATCCTTTCTTGTAAATCCTCCAATACATTTATTTTTTTCCAGAGTTCTGAGAAACAGGTTTTATCAATAAGAATATCAGGATCGAAAACTTCTTTGGCCCCGAGCTCATTCATGGGTAATTTAAAAAGTCTGTAAAAGCCATTGAGGGTAAAATTTGCAACGATGGCATTGGTTCCTGGTTGTAATTCATAATTCAATAACTTTCTAAGCGGGCCTATCGCTGCGGTACGGTAGATGGTTGCGGTTCCAGGGCTTTCCTCATTGAAGGAAATCCGAATGGGAGGACCAAAGTTGAAAACCAGTAACATCTCAAAATTCGGGGCAAGGTGTTTGACTACGCTTTCTGCTTTGGCTGAAGTCTGGAATTGATAGAAATGGCTTAAAACACCATTTAATGGAGTATCAACATCAAACAGATGAGCCTCAAAATTCTTTTCTTCCATATCAGCCTGTATTTTGATTTCCCTCGTATTTTACACCAAAGGGTTAACGGTTATACAAATTTACCTAAATCAGGACCAATATCATTGGTAATAAAAGCAATGTTTTTTATGTAGATTTATAACAGTATCTATCCTAAATCTTTGACAATGGTTCTTAAAGTTATAAATGCCGCTTTGATCTTATTCGCCGTGTTCATGGGCTTAAAGCAAGGTTGGGCCATGGTAAATGGTAAACCGGAAATGTTGGAAATGTTTGAAAAATGGAACTTTAACAAGACGGGAGTAATGGTCAATGGATTGATCACTATGGTGAGCGCCGTATTCATTCTTTTTCCAAGAACATTCCTTTTGGGGAATTTCCTGATGGGAGCGGGGATCTTAATGATCATCTGTCTGCAATTGCTAAACAAGGACCTTAAAGGAGCAGCAATTGAGTTGCCTTTTTTGGCCCTGAATCTGTTGATCATCTATTTTCAATACCCGCTGGCTAAAACAACCTGATCGTAGCGATTAAACATCTGCGTTACTAGACAAAATTGAGCGGGAGCCGATCGTTATTGTAGGGAGAGAGGAGCGGGTGTTATATATTCCGGCTCTGCTTTAAAACTGATGGTAAATTTACTTCCCTTTCCCTGTTCGCTTTCCACATGGATGTTGCCACTGGTGGCGTCTACTATCTTTTTAGCAAGATACAGGCCGATACCCCGACCCTCGATGTCCTGATGGAGTCTTCCATACATATCAAAAATGCGTGCCAAATCTTCTTTGGACATTCCAAGGCCATTATCTTCAACAGATAACATGATCGTATCGTCCTCTTTGAAGGTTCGGATTGTGATTGCCGGAGATTGATTTCCCTTGAATTTAATCGCATTGGAAATCAAATTATATAAGATACTCCTTAGGTTTTTTTTTGAAAATAAGATATGGGGCACCTTTAGATCTCTGGTGATGACCGCTCCTGATGATTTTATTTTATCATCCAGACTCCATTCGATATTGTCTACGATTTCCTCGATATCAACCAGCTCCATTGTGATCATATCACTTTCCAGTTTAGCTATAATGGCAATATCATCGATAAGTGCGCGGAACTTTTTAACAGAGGAATTAATGATCGTTAAAAATTTACTAAGATCAGGATCTGTGACCTTTCTGTTCATCATGCTAATACTGACTTCTATGTTGCCCAATGGAGCTAAGAGATCATGTGAAGCGGTATTTGCAAAGTTGTCAAGATCTGCATTGATGCGTAGGAGGCTCTTATTTTTCTTATCCAGTTCATGCTGAGTTCTTTTCAATTCAGTGATATCATTAAAGGTAATGATGGCGCCATTACTCTTGTTGTCAGATTGTATATAAGGCATAGTCATGATCTGATACCATTTACCGTTATTGGTTTCAATTTCTTTGGTAATGATGCTCCCTTCTATGAGTACCTGTCTGATGTCATCTATAATCGTTTCAAATTTGATATTTGTTGAAATATTACTGATTGGCCTTCCAATATCGCTCTCTAATAAATTGATTTGTTTTACCGTACCTGGCGAAAACTTCATGAGTAACAGTTCATTGTCGATAAACAACTGCCCGTTAATGTTGCTTCTGAAATAGTTATTCAGGTCGTCATTAATTTCCAGTAGCTCTTTGTTTTTAATTTGATAGTTGGAGTTAATTGTGTCCAGCTCTTCATTTACAGATTGCATTTCCTCATTGGTACTTTGCATTTCTTCATTTGCGGAAAGTAACTCTTCATTAAAGGATTGCATATTTTCATTGGAAGCATCAAGCTGCTCATATGCGGAATGAAGCTTGTTCTTAAGTTCTTTTAATTCATCTTCGATGTTCATGATATACTGGTTGAGGTATAGCTTTTCATCAAATGCAACGTCATTCTGTGAAGAGCTGTTTTTCAATTTGTCCTCGCTAAAAGTCACCATAAATAACAACTGCTCGTCTTTTTTGACCAGTAGGGGACTAACAGACAGACTGACACTCACAGAAGATTCTCCATGTTTTATTTTCATCCCATTAACCGTCGCCTTTTTATTATTCTTGAGGCTTTTGGCTTTTAAGGTATTGAGTGCGACCGCAAGCGTTTTTGGTAAAAGTTCTTCCAGGTTTGAGTTAAAATTCTTTTGAAGCAGATATTTAGTGGTGTCGCCATAAGTCTTTATAACATGGTTACTTTCATCAATGCATATAATCAGGTAATCCAGTTCTTCGGTGAGTTTTTTGTTAACCGCTTCGGCTAAAGTATGATTGGTGTTTTTAGATCCTTCCTCCCTGGAAAGGAGATAAGGAGCCCGTTTGGTATCTAATAATTCGGGAAGGGAGAAGGTATCAAAACGAACAGTTCTTTTTGTTTCCAGGTTTTTATAAATCTTCCATTTTTTGTCAACCACTTCTAGGTTTTTAATGATAGGAATCGGATTTTCACTGGAACCAAGAAATAAGTATCCGTCTACTTTCAGCCCGAAGAGCAGCATGGTAAAGATCTTTTTTTGCAGGATGGGGGTCATGTATATCAGTAAATTGCGGCAACTGATGAAATGCATATTGCAATAGGGTGGGTTTTTGACGAGGTCATGCTGGGCAAAAATGACCATCTTCCGGATCTCTGATTTTACCCGATAACTGTTTCTGTCTTCTGTAAAATACTTTTCCAGTCGGTCAGGAGATACATCTTTCAGAATGCCCTGGCTATAGATTCCTTTACCTGCATGAACCAATGCTGAACTGTCAATATCTGTAGCAAATATTTTGACCGCCGTATCAGCAAATTTTCCGGTCAGTAATTCAGCAATAAGAATAGCCATTGAGTATACTTCTTCTCCGGTAGCACAACCCGCAATCCATATTTTTAACTCTTCTCCGGGAACGAGTTTTTCTAATATTCCTGGTAATACTTTGCTTTTAATATATTCGAAAGCCCCCTTATCTCTAAAAAAAGAGGTGACGCTGATAAGAAACTCTTTCGAAAGCGCCTCTAATTCCTCCGGGCTCGTTTTTAGAAAATCAAGATAACCGTCAAGCGAATTGAAATTACTAAAAGCAGCTCTTCTTTTTGTTCTTCTGATAATGGTGGTTTGCTTGTATTCTGAAAAATCAAGAAGTGAATTTTCCTTGATTAAGTCAACAATGGCAATGATATTCTTCTTGTCTTCCTGACTATCATATAGCAAGTCCGCTCCATGTTTGATATAATCTTCAATTACATTGGGCATGAGTTCAGGTTCCAGAATGAAATCTACCATTCCTGTAGCGATTGCTTTGGAAGGCATACTGCCATAGGCTGTAGTCTCCGGGTTCCTGGCAATCACCATTCCACCAATATTCTTTATGGCTTTAATTCCCTCAGTGCCATCACTCCCAAGACCGGAAAGAATGATCCCAATTGCACGCTCCTGACTGTTAGCTGCCAGTGAACTAAAAAATATGTCAATCGTTAAATGGGGAGTATTCTCCTTTTCTTTAGGTGTTAAATATAACGTGTCTTTATAGATGGTCATCATCTGATCATTGGGAATCAGATATACCTTATTACACTCCACAGCCATTCCTTCTTCGGCTTGTTTTACTTCAAGCTTACTATGTCTGGCGAGTAACTCTACCATCCTGCTCTTAAAATCTGCAGATAGGTGCTGTATAATGATATAGGATACAGCATCGGAAGGAGTGTGATCGAAAAACGAATTAATTTCCTCCAGGCCACCGGCGGATGCACCAATTGCAATAATATGGTGAGGTTTTGTTGTAGACATGCTATGGTTTTGAGCTTTTGTTAGGGCATCAGATCAGTTTCCCGGAAGAATGGGTAAAGGAAGTAATCAAATATACTATTAAATTTCTGAAAATGAACTTCTTATTTGTCCTATAGGCTACTTGATTAGCTGTTTTCTATAAGCCCCAGGGGTAATGCCTCTGTGCTTTTTAAACAACCGTGATAAATAGCTTTCATCGGTGAAATTTAATTCTTCGGCAATTTCACTAATGCGCATATTGCTATGGGCAAGTCTGGTTTCAACGAGCTTCAATCTGTAGTTGATGACGTAATCCTGAATACTCTCTCCGGTACGTTCCCTGAAAAGCTCCCCAAGGTAGTTCGGGGAAAAATGAAAATGAGCTGCAATTGCCTTAATCCGGAGATACTCTGGTTCAGCAATGTGTTGTTGTAAATAAGCAACAATTTGGATGATGTCGTTTTTAGGTGTTTTCTTTCGCAGTTTAGGAGGCTCTGTTAAGGAGATGTTACGGGCAAGAATATTAACCAAAGTAGAAACAGACTGACGGATAACCAAAAGGTAACCCGCTTCTTTCTGCTGGTATTCCCGGATAATTGCCGATAGCAGTGCCTTTCCAAATTGTTCATCTTCAGAATTGCGGTATACACAGCCCGCTTTGGCATGGAGATTATTAAAGAGGTATTGTGCCTTTTTTGTCCAATCACAGAATTCCAGTTCTTCTACCTCATTTTTAAATTGAGAGAAAGATAAATCGTTGAAACGGATGAACAGAAAGTTCGTCCTGGATTGCAACTTAAATGTGTATTTATCTTCCGGGCTGAGCAGGAATATCTTTCCTTCATAATAGTCATGTGTATTGCCGTTAATCAGGACCTTTCCCATTCCGGATATCAGGTAAACCAACTCAAATACATGAGGTGTTGACGGGTTCTTCCAGGTATCTGTTTCCAGCAAAAACAGATCAAAAGGCTGCTTTTTACCTTTAGTATACATATCGGCAAATGTACCGGATAATCCTCTTAAAGTCCAATTTTTCTCCCGGGCATTAGCGCTTCCTTTGTGGCCTAAAATAATTTGTATGCAAGAAAGCAATGTGACTATACCCTATCCCGCCAGATGGCAGGCTTTAGCAGTATTATTAATGGGTGCATTCTTATCACCATTGGATTTCTTTATTGTGAATGTAGCACTGCCGGCTATGCAACAAGGTTTACATGCGAATAGTGCAGAGCTTCAGTTTATTGTTACCGGTTATGGAGCTGCTTATGCCGTATTTGTGGTAACAGGAGGAAGATTGGGCGATATCTATGGCAGAAAACGCATCTTTATCACTGGAATGTGTCTCTTCACTTTGACTTCTGCAGCCTGCGCAATCGCAACTAATGCAGAAGTGTTGATTGCGGCCCGTATCTTACAGGGACTGGCAGCAGCGATGCTGGCGCCGCAAGTACTCTCTTCTATCAGAGTGATCTTTCCAGCCACAGAACAACCAAAGGCGATGGGTTTATTCGGAGCGACCTTCGGACTGGCTTCTATTGCCGGACAACTTTGTGGGGGAATGCTATTGGAGTGGCAGCCGTTTGGCCTAACCTGGGAGACCGTATTTCTCATTAATATTCCCATAGGGCTTGTTGCAATTGTGCTGGCTCTGATCTTTATTCCGGAAAATCGACCGGAGAAAAGACCGAAGCTGGACATTCCAGGTGTGATCCTCATCTCCATCACCTTATTCTTGTTTATCTACCCGCTAATTAAAGGAAGGGAAGCCGGATGGCCACTCTGGGTATTCATTTGTATGGCCATGTCTGCGCCTTTTGGCCTTTGGTTTATCCGTACAGAGAAACGCATCACTGCTGAAGGCAAAGATCCCCTGATTTATCTGAAGTTATTTAAGGATAAGAAATTTGTCGCCGGCCTGACTGTTATTTTTCTTTTTAACAATACAGCCTCTTTTTTTATGATTTATCCGGTTTATTTGCAAAGTGGTTTTCATTGGACGGTATTGGAGGCAGGTCTGGCCGTATTACCTTATGCCGCGGGATTTTTTATTGGCCCGTTATTGTCGGCAGTATTATCCAGAAGCTATAAAGATCATGTTTTGACAATTGGATTGAGTTTGTTAACTATTGGATTTGTCCTGTCGGCAGTAGTATTGTGGTATTATCCCTTACCGGGTGGGCTTTTATATGGAGCTTTGCTATGTGCCGGAGTGGGACACGGTATTGTAATGCCGGTGGTGGTGAGGCTGGTACTGGCAGATACACCTATTGCCACCGCTGGCCTGGCTGCGGGAATTGTGAGTACTGCTATTCAGCTGGGAAGCGCGCTGGGAGTGGCGATAATCGGAACGCTATTTTTTAGCATTCTCCCTCTTGCCGGCAGTTACACCAATGCATTTATGATTGCCATCCTGGTATTGGGATCGCTTGAATTGCTTGCGTTATATTATGGTATAAAATTAAAGAACAGTAAATATTAAATAAGACCTTGTATATGAATTTAAACGAATTGGCTACCCGGGAGATTGTTCGCTTTCATGAGCAGATCGGGAAATGGTTTAGGGGAGAGATGAGCCCAAATGAAAAAGAAGAGATGATGGCCTTAACTGCTTTTCATACTGCATTCCAAATGATAAGTCCTTCCGGAGCCTGTATAAACCGGTCTGATCTGGAAAGTTGGTTGCCATCTGTATACGCTGGAAAGCCTGGTATACTGGTAGAAGTAGCGAAGATTAAAGTACGCTTTGAACAGGCAGGTGCAATATTGATGGAATATGAAGAGTACCAAAGTGGTGGTGGTACGGAAAACAAACGGATTTCAACAGTCTTGTTTATTCAAACGGAAGAGGGGGGACTTCAATGGTACCAGTTACATGAAACCTTTCTACCATAAAATGATAAAAAGATGCCCTGGTTTCAAGGGCATCTTTTTATTCGGTATTCATCATTAATGTTTTTATTCAGTTTCCTGATCAGGCCCAAAACTGATTTTCTTTTTCCAGGTCTGCAGAAAAAATTTCTGCTTTAATAATCTGCCCGTTTTCAACTGTATAAACATCAATATTATCTACTTCCATGGTATTCCCGTTTGGCTGACTGGCAGTCCAGCGTAACACACAAGATGCTTTACTACCGTTTGCACCGATAGACGTGATGTCTGTTAAGCGTAAGGTATTGGCAGAAAGTTCAAACATTTTTCCGACCATCTGGAACACCTCAGCATTTGAATTTTTTATACCTGATATTTGATTTTCACCAGGTTGGATCCAGATTACTGCAGGATGTAACAGGGCTGCCAGTTTTTCATTATCTCCGTTTTGTACTGCTGTTAAGAATTCTGTAACTACTCTTTTTGCTTCGTTTTTCATGTTATTTTTATTTATAGGTTATTTTTTAAATTGATGTTCTTTTTAACAAGCAGTGGATTATTTCCTTCTTGTTGATAACAAAGGTCAGGAATAAGAGAGGGCTGAATGATACCTTTTTGCGACATACTATTACCTTTTTGCGACAATCCTTGTTTTTGTACTCCTGACTTGGTTATCTTCATATATAACTAATCACGAAGATGGAAGATCAGGTAAAGAAATTGGTGATGGGCATTTTGGCCTATGCCGTGCAACGGGATATTTCGCCCGAAGTATTGTGTCGCTTGTCTAATATCACTATTGATGAATTGAAAAGCGGGCAAGAGCCCTTGTCCGACAGACAGGTTAATGAGGTCTGGCTAAATGCGGTACATTTAAGTAAGGATGATCTCTTTGGTTTGCATTTTGGAGAATCCCTGCAATTGTCTGCATTGGGGATCGTAGGAGAAATCATAAAAACAAGTGATACGGTAGGTGAAGCCATAAGCATCGCTGCATCACTCACCCCTTTAATCACCAGTGCTTTTCGTCTGGAATTGCTGCATGATGAAAACACTTTTACCTTACTGTTTGTACCTCAGGTAGAGAACTGGCAGCAAAGTCCGGCATTATTACAGACATTGGATTTTTTAATGGTATTTGTAGTCCATGAACTGGATGGGCTTCTGCTAAAGAAGGTAAGACCAGTTTCTGTTAAATATGCCCGGTCCATACCTGTTACAGATGAGTATGAGCGTGTGATGCGCTGTGCACCTGTGTTTGACAGTACCGACAATGCCGTTACTTTTGACCGCTCTTATTGGAATGAACCGATACTCAGCGCCAATTTTGAATTGCAGAGAATGCTGGTAGAAAAGGTACAGCCATTTACAGGAATAATCAGTAGTACTCCTGATTTACGGACCAGAATCTACAATTACCTGATGAGTAATGCTTACCTGGGAATTATTTCTCAGGACCAGATCGCTTCCAACTTTAATATCAGTACACGCACCTTACAACGAAAATTAAAGGAGGAGGGGGTTAGCTTCCAGCAACTGGCAGATGAGGCACGTAAATCTCTTGCAATCACCTACCTGAAATCAGGAAGCTATCCTATGAAGCAGATTTCCTATATGCTTGGGTATAATGAAATTACTGCTTTCATCCGAACCTTTAAAAGGTGGACAGGTACTACTCCTTCTGTTTACCAAAAGAACGATAGGGTGGAGTATATGTCCTGAAATTTTTGGACATAAAAAAAGCTAACAGTATGAATGTTAGCTTTTATAGAGTGTTTGAACTCTTCCAGTACTCAGAGCGGGAATCGAACCCGCACGACTTTTAAGGTCACAGGATTTTAAGTCCTGCGTGTCTACCAGTTCCACCATCTGAGCAGGTGTTAACCTTTTAAATTAAATGCCTTCATGTGATGAAGGCATTTAGAGCGAAAGACGAGATTCGAACTCGCGACCCCGACCTTGGCAAGGTCGTGCTCTACCAACTGAGCTACTTTCGCATGATTTTAATTTAACATCCTCCGATGTTGCCATTCTAGTAAAGTGTATTTTGTAATACCCTTTGTTTCGTTTGGGAATGCAAATATAGACACTTTTATTTTCCTGTCAAGTTTTTTTTATAAATAATTTGAATGTTTAGTATAAGTTGTTGGACTTCAATACTTCCATGATCAAATTATTTTCAAATCCTTTGCTCATCAGGTGTGTGATGAGCTTATTCCGCCTTTTATAAGGATCTTTTTCTGTGATCTGTGCCGACTTTTTCTCCGCAGAAATGAGAATGGTCTTCAAATAATCATCATAATCGATCTTATTTAATGCTTTTAAAATCATCTTTTCAGGAACTTTTTTAAGCTTTAGTGCCTGCTTGATTTTTATTTTGCCCCATTTTTTTATACTAAACTTTCCTGAAACATAAGCCTGTGCAAATCTTTCTTCATTCAAAAAGTTGGTGCTGATCAGTTCCGAGATCAATTCTTCTACTTCATCACTGTGTAAGCCAAACTCATATAGCTTGTCCCGGACTTCCTGCTGTGCACGTTCCTGATAGGCACAATAATGCTCGGCTTTAAATAAAGCAGTCTTCTTATCTAGTTTTATTGTTCTTTTCTCTGAGGGTTCCAATACCTGCAATATTACGTAATCGGGAACAATCAGACGTGATAAACAAGTCGTTTCTGAGTAAAATAATAGCAGTTTCTCTGTATTTATGAAGTTAAATCGTACTCTTTTGCATTGCCTTTACCAGTTTCCCCAATTGTTGAAGATCTTTCTCCAGCTGTGCTGTCCAGGGTAATCCGAAACTCAGACGCATGCAATGGTCAAACTGGGGCTGAAGTGTGAACATTCTTCCCGGAGCAATGCTGATCTGATGTTTCATGGCCTGATGGTATAGCTCAGCGGTATCCACACTTTTATCCAGTTCAAGCCATAAAAAGTACCCTCCCTGCGGCTGACTGACCCTAACACCTTCAGGAAAGTAATTGGCAATGGCTCCAATGTATTTCATGCTGTTATGGTATAAGGTCTGACGCAATTTTCTCAAATGATTTTCATATCTGCCGTTTTTGAGAAATATGGCAACCACTTCTGAAGTCAGCGGGGCTGAGGAAATCGCATGATAGCGCTTTAGCTTGATCACCTGATCTTTAAATTTTCCGGGAGCGATCCAACCTACCCGGTAGCCTGGGGCAAGCGTTTTGGAGACGGAATTGCAGTAAAGGACTAACCCACTTTCATCATAGGTTTTACAGGTTGTTGGCCTGTTATTGCTGAAGTAAAGATCCCCATGGATGTCATCTTCTATCAATGGAACATGGTAATGTTCCAGGAGTTTGACCGCCGCCCTCTTATGTTCATCCGGCATGGAAGAGCCACAAGGATTGTTGAAATTGCTTACAAAAAGGCAGACTTTGATTTTATTGGTTGATAGCGCCTTCTTTAGCGCGTCGAGTTCAATTCCTGTAATGGCATTAGTAGGTAATTCCAATACCTGTAAACCTGCACTTTTAGCCAGCTGTAAGATGCCAAAATAAGCTGGACTTTCTATGGCAATAGTATCCCCCGGTTTAGTCAGTGCCAACAGGGCATAAGAAATGGCATTCATACAGCCGGAAGTGGTGATGAGGTCTTTTTCTGTGAAATCAGCCCCCCAGCCAAAAGACCATTTTGCAATTTCTCTCCTTAGGTTTTCATTTCCTTGAGTCGGTTCGTAACCGGTACCGCTTGCTGGCAGATTGCGCATGGCCTGAATAAGGCCTTTGTTTAGCCTGGCAATTGGCAAAAAATCGTCATGAGGCATGCCTAAGGAAAAAAGCGTGTTTGCCGGATCTTCCCGATCCATATAAACCTGGCTAACCAGATCGTCGGGAGGGAGGAGACCATCGGTCGCTGATGGGTTACTGGTCTGAGGAACAGCAAGACGTTTTACAGGAGGGAGACAGACATAGTATCCTGAGCGTGGGCGGGTTTCAATCAATGACCTGCTTTCCAGTTCATAATAAGCTTGCGTTACCGTACTCATACTCAAACCTTGTTCCCTGCAGACCATCCTTACTGAAGGTAGTTTGTCGCCAGCTTTCAGTACTTCATCAAGGATCTGTTTCTCTAATCTGTCCGCAATTTGAAGGTATAGGAATTGATGGCTTTTTGTATTCATTTCAGATAACTGTATTGATCAAATATAATCAAATTGTATCTGTATCGGTTTGTTGAGGCGCTAATTTATTAACCTGTTTTCTTTTTCATCTCTACCTGATTCACAAAAGAAATCAGTCCGGTTGATTTCAAAAAACTGATGGTTTCAACAGCGGTAGCATCTATATTGATTAATGAAATTTCTATGCTGTTTTCTTTAAAGATATATTGAAACAAAGCAGAACCCAATCCCTGGTTTCTATGTTCTTTAGCTACAGCGAATTGTGAAATGCGGTTGTTCTGCGGGTTGTAATTGGCATAGGCTACCAATTTATCTTCCCTATAAATCCCAATGCTACGGTTTCCGGAACCGATATTTTTTAATGCGGTAATTGAATTTTGCCAAGAGGGTTGCCAGTCCCAGAAGGAAGTCAACTGCTTCCAATCTATGTTTTTCAATTCGGTTACGGTATAGGTATCCGGATTTTTGGGAATCTGAGGGGTACCTTTGAAACAGATGAGTTCCCGTTCTGCGGTAAAGCCGACAGATTTATAGCTTTTTATTGCAGGAATGTTTTGATCCAGAACTTCCAGATAACAATATTGTATTCCTGCTGTTTTAAATAAAGGTAATATGAACTGGTACATTAGTTTGGTCAGTTGCCGGCCTCTTCCGGATGGGATGACACCGGTACCGGCATTGTAGGCTGCTTTTTCTCCATCCAGAATATCGATTCCATGCAGGATAAAACCAATGAGTTTTTCCTCTTCATAAACCCCGACAGAAAAGTTGAGGTCAATAGAGTCTGCAATCAGTTTTCGTTCTAGCTGTTCTTTTGTAAGTTGTAGAGGAACCAGGTAATCGAAAAAAGCCTCGTTAAATGTAGCCAGTAAAATATCAGGGGGTGTCTGGACTAAGTTTTTGAATTGTAACATCTGTAATGTATCCTTTATAAGGTATCCTTGTTAATTGCTAAATTATATATTTTCCTCTTGAAGGATAAACAGTGAAGGGATATGTGTTAAGAATTTTACCTGTTTAACTAGTGATACCTGGCCTTATATCTGCTGATGCCACCAAGGAACCCAAAGAGAAGGTAATCAGAAGCGGGATCAATTGTGAAGTCTCCCCCAAGGAGATTCCCTGAGACCATAGGATTTTAACATAAATGCTTAATTTTGATGTCATGAACGATACCATTTATACCATTGATCATTTTGCAGAAATCATTCAGGCAAAATCTTTCATCGCTAATCCAAAACTCAACGTTACGAGACTGGTGATTGATAGCCGGAGTGTTATTGATCCGGAAAATTCTTTGTTTTTTGCTTTAAGCTCGAAGAGAGATGGTCATGAATATCTGGAGGATGCTTATAAAAATGGGATCAGAAGTTTTGTAATCAGTGATGCGGCCTATCTTGAGAAATTTCGGGATGCCAATATTTTGCTTGTAGCGGATGTTTTGCTTGCTTTACAGCGTCTCGCTATTGTCCATAGGGAACAATACGATTTAAAAGTATTGGCCATTACAGGCAGCAATGGAAAAACCATTGTAAAGGAGTGGTTGTATCAATTGTTGGCATCAGATTTTAATATCGTTAGAAGTCCAAAGAGTTTTAATTCTCAAATTGGAGTTCCTTTATCGGTCTGGAATATCAGCGATGAGCACACATTGGGGATTTTTGAAGCAGGTATCTCTAAAGAAAACGAGATGGAAGCGCTTCAAAGAATTATTCAGCCGACAATTGGCATTCTAACGAACCTGGGAGAAGCCCATGCCGAAGGCTTTGCCTCTCAAAAAGATAAGCTTCTTGAAAAATTAAAGCTTTTTAAAGATACAGACCTCTTTATTTATTCTCCTGAATATATCCTGGATCTTCCGGTATCGGAATTGCCCGGGCAAACAAAGTTCTCCTGGAGCATGAAGCAAAAAGCAGATTTACAGATCTCTTTTATTGAACCTATTGAAGACCGGAACTATGTCCGGGCGCTGTTTAAGGGAGCTGAGATTGAATGTCTGATTCCTTTCTCTGACCGGGCCTCTGTAGAAAACGGAATCATTTGCTGGGCCGGTTTACTTTCTATGGGCTATTCCCCTGAAGAGGCTGATGCGCGTCTGGAAAAATTAACCCGTGTAGGAATGCGGTTAGAACTAAAAAATGGGATTAACCAGTGTTCTGTAATAGATGATTCTTATAGTGCCGATATTTCCTCACTGGCCATTGCACTGGATTTCCTTAATCTGCAAAACCAACATGCTAAAAAAACATTAATCCTTTCTGATTTACATGAAACGGGTAAAAATCAGGAGGAGTTATATACCGAAATTTCAGCCCTATTGAAGCAAAAGAACCTGAGCAGGCTCATTGGAATTGGTCCTCATATCTCTGCATCAGCAGCATTGTTCGATATGGATACCTCGTTTTTTCAAAGTACACAGGACTTTATCGATCATTTCCCGGCGATACACTTCAGCAATGAAACGATCCTGGTAAAAGGGGCCAGAAAATTTGAATTTGAAAGGATCAGTAAGCTAATTACACAAAAAGTGCATGATACTGTCCTGGAAATCGATCTGAATGCCCTTGCCGGTAACCTGCAGTTTTACAGAAATAAGCTCAGACCGCAGGTGAAAATCATGGCAATGGTAAAAGCTTTCTCTTATGGAAGCGGCAGTTTTGAAATTGCAAACGTACTTCAGTACCATAAAGTGGATTACCTGGCAGTGGCCTATACGGATGAGGGGGTCGCACTGAGAAAAGGAGGGATTACTTTGCCCATTATGGTCATGAGTCCTGAACCTTCGGCATTTGATGCCATTGTAAAATATAACCTGGAACCGGAAATCTATAACCTGGACATCTTAAGCAGTTTCATTAATTTTCTTTCTGCGGATGCATATGATTACCCTGTACACCTGAAAATAGATACCGGAATGCACCGTCTTGGTTTTGAAGAAGGAGACCTTACTGAACTGCTGGAAATGATCAGGGGCAGCAGGAAGGTAAAAGTGGTATCGGCTTTTTCTCATCTGGTAGGTAGTGAAGATGAGCATCATGATGCATTTACCAAACATCAGATGGAAAGGTTTAGCGCATTTACCCGGCAGATTTCTGATGGCTTAGGCTATAAATTTATCTGGCACATTTCCAACACTTCGGGAATCACACGCCATCCGGAAGCTCAGTTGGATATGGTAAGAATAGGAATAGGCCTTTATGGTTATGATGGCGGACTGGATAGAAATCATGGACTGCAGACTGTTGCGGTATTAAAAACAACTGTTACACAGGTAAAGGAAATCAAGCCAAATGAAACCATCGGTTATGGCCGCCGGGGAATTTTACCGGATGGAGGAACAACGGCCACTGTAAAAATCGGATATGCTGACGGATACAACCGCAGGTTTGGAAATGGTATCGGAAAAATGTTGATCAACGGTAAGCTTGTGCCTACAGTCGGCGTGATCTGCATGGATATGTGTATGTTGGATGTGACCGGACTGGAAGTGAAAACTGGTGATGAAGTAATTGTTTTCAATGGAGAATTAACCATTGCTAACCTGGCAGAACAGATCCAAACAATTCCTTATGAGATCTTAACAAATATTTCACAAAGGGTGAAACGGGTCTATTTTTATGAGTAGTTTTGCAGCATGAACAGAATTGGACGGGCTTTCCTTAGGTACCTCATTAAAGGACTACTGATTGTATTGCCCATTGCGCTTAGTATTTTTATTGTGATCTGGGCTGTCACTACAGTAGACAGCTGGCTAAATGTGAACAATATCTTAGGTGTGGACCCCAGAACAGGCGCCAGCCGGAATATTCCCGGACTTGGATTATTGCTAGTCATCTCGATTACACTTGTCGCCGGAATATTTGTTACCAATTTCGTAACCGAACCAATGTACAACTGGTTTACGAGAATCCTGGATAGACTACCGATCCTGAAATTTATCTACTCCTCTATAAAAGACCTTACCGAAGCCTTCGTTGGCGATGAAAAGAAATTTAATAATCCCGTCCTTGTTGAGGTAGAGGGAGATATGAAACGAATAGGTTTTCTGACACAAAGTGACCTTGGTAACATTGGTCTCCCAGGTGAAGCCATAGTCTATTTTCCTTTCTCTTATTCGTTCGCCGGACAGGTATATGTGGTGAAAAATGAGAAAATAAAACCACTCAATATGAGTGCTGCTGATGCTATGAAACTGGTTGTTTCAGGTGGCGTTAGTCATTTCTAAATCTCTGAGGATAACCAAAAAACAGAAAACAAATGGTTGTGAGCCGACATGCAAATGTTTTGCCCTTCAGCAAAAGATTTGAGGAGGCGAATAACTATTTGTTTTCTGTTGAACCTTAATCTAAGAATTACCCTCCTCCCCCAAAAAATAGCCTCCCAGAAAATGGTCTCCCGGAAAACGGCCTCTCAAAGTTTAGTTTCCCAAAGAAAGAAAACATAAAAAACGCCTTACCTAAGTAAAGCGCTATTCATATAAATAAGGAGCGAAGCTCCAAAACAAAAAATCTAAAAATTCGGTTTCAATACATACTTATCATAGAACCTGAAAATATGTTCAGCTGCTTCCTCGGCAGTATCTACTAACCTGAACAGGTTCAAATCTTCTGCATGAATATTATGTTCCTTCTGTAACATGGTGCTCTTGATCCAGTCTACCAGGCCACCCCAGTAATCTTTCCCTACCAATACAATCGGGAATCTGGCAATCTTTCCGGTTTGAATCAATGTAATCGCCTCAAAAAGCTCATCCATAGTTCCCATTCCACCTGGCAATACGACAAATCCCTGCGAATATTTCATAAACATTACCTTCCTGATAAAGAAGTAATCAAACTCCAGTAATTTGTTATGGTCAATATATTTATTGTGAAACTGTTCAAATGGAAGGTCAATATTTAAACCTACAGATTTCCCGCCATTCATGTGTGCTCCTTTGTTACCTGCTTCCATGATCCCGGGACCACCACCTGTGATTACCCCATAACCACGCTCTGTTAATAGTCTGCCGCATTCTACAGCAATCTCATAATATTTATTGGTTTCTGCTGTTCTTGCCGATCCAAAGATGGATACGCAAGGGCCAATTTTTGCTAATTTCTCGAAGCCGTCGACAAATTCGGCCATTATTTTAAAGATCTGCCAGGAGTCAGTAACTTTTATTTCCTGCCAGTTTTTATTTTCAAACGCACTTCTTATTTTCTCTTCACTTGTCATTCTATAGATATTTAGGTATTAAAATTTTGTTTGTAAATCTGTTTTTTTGCTGATCAGTAACAGCCCGATAAAGGTAATCAGTCCATTTACCAGAATCAGCTCCACACTAAAAACATAACCTCCTAATAAGGTGGCTGAATTGGCATTTAGCAAATAGCAGATCGCCGGTGAGATGAGGCATACTAAAGGTACTAATTTATCATGAAGTCCTCTTTTTCTTACAAAAAGACCGAAACTATACAGACCAAGAAGTGGGCCATAAGTATAAGAGGCGACTTTAAAAATCCCTTTTACTACTGACTCATCATTAAAAGCGTTGAATATGATGATCACAAGGAACATCAATAATGAAAATCCTACGTGAACCATATGTCTCTTTTTAACCAGGTCTTTGGAATTTGAATCTTCTTTTTTATCCATCTGTAGAAAGTCCACACAAAAAGAGGTGGTCAGTGCTGTTAATGCAGAGTCTGTAGTGGCAAATGTAGCTGCTGTTAAGCCCAGCATAAATACAATAGCCGGAACTACACTAAGGTGATTCAGGGCAATCTCAGGGAAAAGAAAATCTGTTCTTGGTTTACCTGTCACATGATCTAATGGAATTTCGATCCCGTTCTTTGTGGCATAAATGTATAATAAAGCGCCTACACTCAAAAAGAAGATATTCAGGATCACGAAAACTCCGGTGAAAGTAAACATGTTCTTTTGCGCTTCACCTATGGTTTTCATACTCAGGTTTTTTTGCATCAGATCCTGGTCTAATCCGGTCATGGCAATGGTTACAAAGATCCCTCCGAGCAGCTGTTTACTGAAATGGAAATTGCTCGTCAGAAAGTCCTCGTAAAAGAAAATTTTGGAATAACCGCTGTTTTTAATCGACTCAAAGGCTTTAGGAATATCCATATCCAGACTGCTGCAAACAAAATATAGGGTCAGAAATACAGATAATACCAGGAAGAAAGTTTGCAGGGTATCAGTGATAATGATCGTTTTTAGTCCGCCTTTAAACGTATAAGACCAAATGAGTCCCAGAGAGATTAGTACCGTTGCCCAGAAAGGAATCCCGTAACTGTCAAATATAAAGCGTTGTAATACAATAACTACCAGGTATAAACGAAAAGCAGACCCTATGGTTCTGGAAATCAGAAAGATGGAGGCTGCAGTTTTATAGCTGTAGAAACCCAGTCTTTGTTCAATATAGCTGTAGATGGAAGTGAGCCTCATCCGGTAATAGAGGGGGAGTAGCACTGTTGCGATAATGATAAATCCTATGGCATTGCCGAGCACAAATTGAAAATATTGAAACTGGTTACCTGAAGGGGCCCCAACTTCTCCCGGAACGGAAATGAAAGTTACTCCGGATAATGCTGTTCCGATCATCCCAAAGGCCACGAGGTACCATTTTGAATTTCTGTTTGCAATAAAAAAAGTGGAGTTATCAGATGATTTTTTCGAAGTTGCAAATGCAATGATGATCAGGATCAGGAAATAACCAATTAAAAAAGACAAAAGTATAGCTGGGCTCATAGTATGTTTTTAGCAGCTAAATGTAAGAAAATCAAATTTTAAAAATCAAATAACGGAAGATAAATATAAATTTGTAAGATGAACTTTTCTTCTAAACTTCTTGAAGACGCTGTCAATGAATTTTCAAAGTTGCCAGGAGTTGGACAAAAGACCGCATTACGTCTGGTATTACACTTATTAAACAAGGAGCAGGAGGAGGTGTCAAACTTCGGAAATGCCATCATTAAACTCAGACAGGAGATCAAGCACTGTGCAATTTGCCATAACATCTCCGATCAGCAGATTTGCGAAATATGTACTGCCAATAAGCGGGATAAGGAAGTGATTTGTGTGGTGGAGGATACCAGAGATGTAATGGCAGTAGAGAATACCGGTCAGTATTTTGGCGTGTACCATGTGCTGGGTGGCCTGATCTCTCCAATGGATGGGGTAGGTCCGTCTGATCTTTTTATCGATTCATTGGTGCAACGTGTAGCGACTACTCCTGTAAAAGAAGTCATATTGGCACTAAGTGCAACTATGGAAGGGGATACTACACTTTTCTATTTATACAAACGCCTTAAGGATTTTCAAATACCAATTACCACTATTGCGCGTGGAATTGCATTTGGTGGCGAACTCGAATATGCAGATGAAATCACCTTAGGCCGCTCTATCGTTACCAGGGTGCCTTATGAAAACTCATTAATCAAATAACCCGCATGGATTTTAAGAATAAGGTAGTCATCATTACCGGTGCGTCTTCAGGTATAGGAAAGGCTTGTGCCGAAGAATTTGCAAAACGTGGAGCCAACCTGGTGCTTGCTGCCAGACAATATGTTACCCTGTGTGAAATTACTGCAGAGCTGGAAAGTAAATATGGTATTCGTGCAGTAGCAGTACAGGCAGACGTGAGTAAGGAACACGATTGCGAAGTGCTGATCAAGCAGGCATTAATTACCTTTGATAAAATCGATATCCTGGTGAATAATGCAGGGTTGTCGATGCGTGCCCTGTTTAATGACCTTGACCTTTCTGTATTGAAAAACCTGATGGATGTGAATTTCTGGGGAACGGTGTACTGCACAAAATATGCCTTGCCGGAAATCCTGAAAACCAGGGGCGGTGTAATCGGCGTATCTTCTATTGCTGGTTACCGCGGACTGCCGGGACGTACCGGGTATTCTGCTTCTAAGTTTGCTATGAATGGTTTTATGGAAGCATTGAGAACAGAATTATTAAAAACCGGAGTACATGTGATGGTAGCTTGTCCCGGATTTACAGCATCCAATATCCGTGTAACAGCTTTGGCTAAAGATGGTGCCGCTCATGGAGAGACGAGTATGGAAGAAGGCAAAATGATGACCGCTGATGAAGTAGCAGGCCGTATTGTAGATGGAATTGCCGGAAGAAAGCGCACATTGATCATGACGGGGCAAGGAAAACTAACGGTATGGATTAATAAACTGTTACCCGCTTTAGCAGATAAACTTGTGTTTAACCACTTTACAAAAGAGAAAAACGCATTGATTAAATAAGAGATTCCACTCTGGCTTGGCATCTTGCTTTTTTCTTCAAATACAGGAGATGTTCTTCAGCGGCTGAAATCTTTTGCGCTGAAGAGCGCTAAAATCTTTCTATGCCTTTTCAGAACATCTCCCGTATTTGAGAAATCCTGCATAGAATTAAGGTTCGTTCCACGGGCTAAACCGCGACCCGTGTATTTATAAATTTCAAGAGCAATAGTTATGCATTCATTTGCATCATGTGAGGGAGCAATCATTTTTTTGAACAAAAATGTCACTCTGCTTTGAAGACATTCGAAGATTTGCCCTTCAGCAAAGATTCGGGGATGAAAAGGAGAAGGGATATTTTTGTAACACTTAATTTCTCTCGCCCAGGATTAAGGTTTTATGATTTTTACTGGTGTTAACCTATTGTTTATTAGGGTTTAATTGGTGCGTCAGGTTTTAAATCATAGCCATGCGCTTGGTTTTGCTTAAATAATGCCAGATATTGTTAATAATTTCAAGAAAAATTTTGCAATTATTAAAAACTATTCCATCTTTGCTAAGATGATACAAACAAACGGACTTAATCTTTGGTGGTGGCACAACGCATTCGCGTAGTGTAACCCCCTGTTTTGAACGTTTTTTATTACATAAAAATAATTTGAGGGTTGCTTTAAGGCAACCTTTTTTGTTTTATACCCATGAAGAAAATACTAAACCACTTATTTGAAAACAAGACCTTCAGCAGAGCTGAAGCACAGCGTATACTGACTTCCATTGCTTTAGGTGAGTTTAATACTTCTCAGATCGCTGCTTTTATTACCGCGTATGGAATGCGTAACATTACCGTAGAAGAGTTGCAGGGTTTTCGTGATGCCATGCTGGATCTATGTGTAAAGCTCGACTTTTCAGACCATGAACTGATCGATCTGTGTGGTACCGGTGGAGATGGAAAGGATACTTTTAACATTTCTACATTGGCTTCCTTCGTCGTGGCCGGATCGGGCCATAAAGTGGCCAAACATGGTAACTATGGTGTTTCTTCAGGCTGCGGATCGTCTAATGTGATGGAGTATTTAGGTTATCAGTTTACAAATGATCAGGATGTGCTGAAAAGAAGCCTGGACAAGTCCGGGATCTGCTTTATTCATGCTCCTTTGTTTAACCCGGCAATGAAAACGGTGGCGCCAATAAGGAAAGAACTTGGCGTAAAAACTTTCTTCAATATGCTGGGGCCAATGTGTAATCCGGCACAACCTAAAAACCAGTTGGTTGGGGTGTTTAGCCTGGAGCTGGCGCGTTTATATGCTTACCTGTATCAGGATACGGATAAAAACTATACTATTCTGCATGCGGTGGATGGCTTTGATGAAATCTCTTTGACCTGCGATTTTAAAACATTCAGCAAAAATGGGGAGGCGCTGAGAAAAGTGTCTGACCTCGGGTTTGAGGAAATCGATGAACAATTGATTAAAGGTGGTGATACCGTAGCCTCTTCGGCAGAGATATTTATGAAAGTCCTGAACGGGGAAGGGGAGAATGCCCAAAACAATGTGGTGTTGTGTAATGCGGCAATAGCCTTGCAAACGATAGACAGCAGTAAGACGTTTGCCGATTGTTTTTATGAAGCGGAAGAGTCTTTATTCAGCAAAAAGGCATTAAGTACATTCAAAAGCCTGTTGTCCTGATGAAAAAGCTGCTGTTGAAAATATGTGGCATGTTGCATCCGCAGAATATTGCGGAGGTGGCAGCTTCACAACCAGACTATCTGGGTTTTATTTTCTTTAAAGGCTCAAAAAGATATGCGGGTGATTTAGCGCCAGAGGTACTGAATGTATTGCCGGAAAGCATTCAGCGGACAGGTGTCTTTGTCAATGAAGCTGCAGAAGTTGTATTGGATCTGATTGAGAAATACGGATTGAATGCAGTGCAGTTACATGGAGGGGAAAGCCCGGAATATGTAGGGCTTTTAGCTCAGCAGGTTAAAGCCAGGCAACCGGACTTCAAAATAATCAAGGCATTTGGAATAGATGCAGCTTTTGATTTTCAGCAGCTACAGGGTTATGAGAAGAAAGTAGATTACTTTTTGTTTGATACACAGACACCCGATCATGGCGGTTCAGGTAAAAAGTTCGATTGGACGCTGCTGGAAAAATATACGCTCGATGTTCCTTTTTTTTTAAGCGGGGGAATCGGACCGGAAAGTGCAGCGGTTTTAAACGCAATTACAGACCCGCGTTTGTTTGCAGTCGACGTCAACAGCCGGTTTGAACTGGAGCCAGGATTAAAAAATACCCCCGAATTGATTGAATTTAAAACAAAGTTGTCGGGAGTAAAATCCTAAGATGACATCAGGATACAGTGGGAAAAGAAAAGCGTTATAAGGCAAGATGGATAACGGAATACTAAAGAAATAAGAACAGGATTATGAACTATTTTGTAAATGAGAAGGGTTATTTTGGAGATTTCGGAGGAGCTTACATTCCCGAAATGTTATATCCCAATGTGGAAGAACTAAGAACCAATTACCTGAAAATTATCGAAGATGAAGACTTTCAAAAGGAATTTCATCAACTGCTTAAAGATTATGTAGGAAGGCCTTCTCCCTTGTATCTGGCAAAGCGTTTATCGCAACGCTATAATGCCAATATCTTCCTGAAAAGAGAAGACCTGAACCATACCGGTGCACATAAGATCAACAATACTATTGGTCAGATTTTATTGGCAGAGCGTCTGGGTAAAAAAAGGATCATTGCGGAAACGGGAGCAGGGCAGCATGGTGTGGCTACGGCTACAGTTTGTGCGTTGCGGGGACTGGAATGTGTGGTGTATATGGGCGAGATTGACATTAAACGTCAGGCACCCAATGTAGCGAGAATGAAAATGCTGGGGGCTACAGTGGTTCCTGCAACTTCAGGAAGTAAAACATTGAAAGATGCAACAAATGAGGCGATGCGCGACTGGATCAATAATCCTGTTGATACCCATTATATCATCGGTTCTGTAGTAGGGCCACATCCTTATCCGGATATGGTGGCACTTTTTCAATCGATCATTTCTGAAGAAACAAAGAAGCAACTGATCGAACAAACCGGTAATGACCAGCCTGATTATGTCCTGGCCTGTGTGGGTGGAGGAAGTAATGCAATGGGGATGTTTTATCACTTTATCAATGATGTAAAAGTGAAACTGATTGCAGTAGAAGCAGCCGGAAAAGGGGTAGACAGCGGACATTCTGCAGCCACCACCTCTTTAGGGAAAGAGGGAGTGTTACACGGTAGCAGAAGTATCCTGATGCAGACTGAAGATGGACAGGTAATTGAACCTTATTCCGTATCTGCAGGTCTGGATTATCCTGGAATAGGTCCTCAGCACGCACACTTGTTCAAGACCTTGAGGGGAGAATATGTTTCGGTAACTGATGATGAATCTCTGCAGGCGGGGTTGTTACTGACACAGCTGGAAGGTATTATTCCTGCTATTGAAAGTGCACACGCACTGGCGTATCTGGAGAAAATGAAGTTTACAGGTAAAGAAAATGTAGTGGTTTGTTTGTCCGGAAGGGGAGATAAAGACATGGATACCTATATGAAGTATTTTGATTTATAAGAAGAGCAATGAATAGAATTAATAAGTTATTTCAGGAGAAAAAAAATATATTATCCATCTATTATACTGCAGGATATCCAAACTTAGATGATACGGTAGCGATTGCAGAAGAGCTGGAAAGATCTGGTGCAGACCTGTTGGAAATCGGTTTTCCATATTCAGATCCTGTGGCGGATGGCCCGACCATCCAGGCGAGTAGTAAGATTGCCCTTGATGGTGGGATGACACTTAAACTGTTGTTTGAGCAATTAAAAGACCTTCGTAAAACGGTAAGTATTCCGGTGTTGCTGATGGGTTATGTAAACCCAATGTTGCAGTATGGGGTTGAAAATTTCTGTAAATCATGTGCCGAAGTTGGGGTAGATGGATGTATTGTTCCAGATCTTCCAATGCAGGAATACGAAGAGCTTTATAGTGTGGTGTTCAAAGAATACGGATTGACTAATATCTTTCTGGTTACACCTCAGACTTCTACAGAGCGGATCCGTAAAATTGATGGCCTGAGCAATGGGTTCATCTATCTGCTTTCTTCTTCTGCTACCACCGGGCAAAACCTGCAGGTATCTGAAAATACTGAGGCTTATTTCTCCAGGATTGCAGAGCTGAAACTGAGCAACCCTACTATGATTGGTTTTGGAATCAGCAGCAGGGAAACTTTTGACAAGGCTTGTCAGTATGCAAATGGTGCAATCATCGGTAGTGCTTTTGTAAAACAACTGAAGCAGGATGATGTGGCAGCCAGCGTAAAGGACTTTATGAAAATTTTTAAGTCGTAACGATTTTCTTCTTATTGATGGATTTGAGGTAAATAAAGCCAATTAATCCGGCAATAACAGAAGCACAAAGGATGGCAAATTTAGCCTCCGTAACGTGCATCTCGTCGCTGAAAGACAATAGGGAAATAAAAATGGACATGGTAAATCCTATTCCGGCAAGCATACCTAATCCGATGATGTGCTTCCAGCCGGACCTGGAAGGTAAGCTGCCAAGTTTTAGCTTTACCGCCAGCCATGAAAAGAGCGTAACCCCTATTGTTTTTCCGGCAAATAAGCCAAGGATGATTCCTGCCCCCAAAGGAGAAACCAAACCTCCAAGCATTTCCTTTTGAAAGGTAATATTGGTGTTGGCCAAAGCAAAGATGGGCATGATAAAATAATTTACCGGACCATTCAGTAAATGCTCCAGCTTTTCAAGTGGCGACTCGGTATTACTGGCGTTACAAGGAATAGTGAAGGCGAGTAATACTCCTGCAATGGTGGCATGGATTCCGGAATGGTGAATGAAATACCATAGAAAAACGCCGGGAATCAGATAAAAATAAAGTGGTTTTAAGTTGAAGTAGTTAAACAGGAACAAGATCGCAAGCACTCCGGCAGCCATTAAAAGGTAGTCGAAATGAACTTCACTGGTATAAAATATCGCAATTACGAGGATGGCACCAAGATCGTCCACAATGGCTAATGCGGCCAGAAAGATCTTTAATGAAGTGGGGACACTTTTGCCCAGCATAGAAATAATGGCCAGAGCAAAAGCAATGTCTGTGGCCATCGGAATTCCCCAGCCTGAGGCAGTAGGGGTATTGTAATTAAAAGCAAAATAGATCAGAGCAGGAACAAGCATTCCACCCATGGCAGCAATAACAGGTAATGAGGCTTTCTTAATGGAAGATAACTCTCCCTCCAGCAATTCCCTCTTGATTTCCAGTCCGACCAACAGGAAGAAAATGGCCATTAAAGCATCATTGATCCATGCTGATACAGTAAAGGAATAGCTGCTGCTGCCGAAAGTAAATCCGAAATCTGTAGCTAGAAAATTGGCGAATCCTTCACTGTAAGAGGAATTTGCAATGAACAGGGAGATGGCCACACAGACCATGAGCATAATGCCTCCAATCTGTCCTGAGCGTAAAAAATCCCTGAATGCCTGTAAATTGAATAGTTTTGCCATGTGCTAAAGATACCATTCAAGGGGGAGTTAGGCAACAAATTAAAGGAAACTTTCCAGATCCCCTTTACCTTCACGAATGATCTCAAATTCCCCTGAAGTACAATCTACAACGGTAGATGGCTCATTATCACCATATCCACCATCAATAACCAGATCTACGGTGTCTTCGTACTTTTCATGGATCAGTTCCGGATCAGTAGAGTACTCAACCAGCTCATCGTCGTCTTTTATGGAAGTGGATAAAATGGGATTGCCAAGCATCATCACGATCTCACGGGCAATGGCATTGTCCGGAACACGGATACCGACCGTCTTTTTATTAGAACTCAACAGCTTCGGTACATTGTTGTTCGCATTGAATATAAACGTGAACGGACCAGGTAAGGCTTTTTTAAGTACCCTGAAAGTGGTAGTGTCAATCGGCTTGATATAATCAGATATATGTCTGAGATCTGAGCATATAAAAGAAAAATTGGCTTTCTCAGGCTTGATACCCCTTAACCTGCAAATCTTTTCTATGGCTTTATGATTGGTAATGTCACAACCCAATCCGTAAACAGTATCCGTAGGATAAATGATGATGCCTCCTTTTTTTAAGACTTCAACCGCCTGTTCAATTGCTTTGGGATTTGGATTCTCAGGATAGATTTTGATAAGCATATGTAAAATTACAAAATCTTTATACCTTATTATGCTTATTATTGTTCTATTAGTATGTTTTTATTAAATTAAACCATATGAGAAAAGCTTTTATCGCAATTGCTGCATTTCTGGTGACCGCAACGGTCATGATCAGCTTAGCCTGGCCACCCTTTTAC
Source organism: Pedobacter steynii (assembly GCF_001721645.1). Classification (NCBI taxonomy): domain Bacteria; kingdom Pseudomonadati; phylum Bacteroidota; class Sphingobacteriia; order Sphingobacteriales; family Sphingobacteriaceae; genus Pedobacter; species Pedobacter steynii. The sequence goes on from NZ_CP017141.1 coordinate 3,951,664, forward strand.
TGGGCTTTCATCTTTATCGGACCTATTGTAATACTCGGGGTTTACGACCTTTACCAGCCCAAGCATAGCATCGTCAGAAATTATCCGGTAGTAGGCCGCTTAAGGTATTTCATGGAAGACCTGAGGCCCAAGGTATACCAGTATTTTGTAGAGAGCGATACCAATGGAAAGCCTTTCAGTAGGTTGAACCGCTCGCTGATTTATCAAAGAGCAAAAAAAGAAAATGATACGATCCCTTTCGGTACTCAGCTGGACGTTTATGAAAACGGATATGAGTGGCTAAGCCACAGCATTGCGGCAATCAGCCATACGGAGCTGAATGAAGATCCAAGAGTACTTGTAGGTGGACCAGGTTGCACGAAACCTTATTCTGCAAGTATCTATAATATATCGGCGATGAGCTTCGGCTCATTGAGTCAGAATGCGATCCTGGCGTTAAACGGAGGAGCAAAACTGGGAAACTTTGCTCATAATACCGGAGAAGGAGGGATTAGTGATTACCATGCCAATCCGGGTGGCGATCTGATCTGGCAGATTGGAACGGGATATTTTGGCTGCCGCCATCATGACGGTAGTTTTAACTACGAGGCTTTTGCAGAACGCTCCCAGTCTGACCAGGTGAAAATGATTGAGATTAAACTTTCTCAGGGTGCTAAACCTGGCCATGGTGGAATTCTTCCCGCAAAGAAGGTGACGCCGGAAATTGCCAGAATCAGATTGGTGAAAGAAGGTTTCGACGTGATTTCTCCACCAGCACATGCAGCCTTTAAAACCCCTTTGGAGCTGGTAGCTTTTGTACAAAAGTTAAGAGAGCTTTCAGGAGGCAAACCGGTAGGAATAAAACTATGTATCGGAAGAAGAAGTGAATTTTTTGCCATCTGTAAAGCTATGGCCGAAACAGGAACCTATGTTGATTTTGTGACAGTTGATGGGGGTGAAGGTGGTACAGGAGCCTCTCCTCAGGAATTTTCTAATGCCGTAGGAATGCCGTTGAGAGAAGGTGTAGCTTTTGTGTATGATGTGCTGAGTGGATTTAACCTGAAACAACACATCAAAATCATCGCCTCGGGAAAGATCTCTTCTGGATTTGATCTGGTGAAAAATATTGCCCTGGGAGCAGATTTGTGTAATTCTGCCAGAGGAATGATGTTTGCCCTGGGCTGTATCCAGGCATTGGAATGTAACAGCAATACCTGTCCGACTGGTGTCGCTACACAAGATGCAAGTCTGATGAAAGGCCTGGTTGTAGAAGATAAGAAAGTAAGGGTGTTTAACTTCCATAAGCTGACGGTAGAAAGTGCTGTTGAGCTTCTCGGTGCTGCAGGTTTACACCATCCTTATCAACTCACTAGGGCTTACATTAACCGAAGAATTGCCCCTAATGTGATGCAGTCTTATATGGAGAGCTTTCCCTATATTCCGGAAGGAAGTTTGCTGCAGACTCCTTATCCTTTACGTTTTGAATTGGGAATGGCACTGAGCACTTCGTCGAGTTTTATGCCTACAGATTATAAGGTTTCCATTGTAGATTATGCACATGCAAATTCTTTTACTGATAATCACTCCTAACGAAATCCTGCTCCTGCTCAGGTAAAAAGAGCATATGCATCAAAGGCTGAAATCTTTTGCGCTGAAGGGCGCAAAATTTTCTATGCCTTTTCAGCACACGCTCTTTTTACCTGAGAGATGTTGCCCGGATTTATTACTCCCTCAACCGGGAAACCCCCGACCCGTATTCTTGGGATAGGGTTAAGGTTTATTTTATTTTTTTAGCAGTTTGGCCGAATTTAGGGATTGGATTTTAATTCTTTTTTTGAGCAGCTGTGTGGATTTAAGAACTGGATTTTCATTCTTTGTTTATTTTTTTGGAATTGCTGTTTTGCAAATGATTTTGGCATCATACAATGGAGCAAGCACTTTTTAACAAAAATGTCTCTCTGCTTTGAAGACATTCGAAGGTTTGCCCTTCAGCAAAGATTCGGGGATGAAAAGGAGAGGGATATTTTTGTAATACTTAATTTCTCCTGTCGGTTATATAAAATAAAAAAGGCTGGTTTCGAATTATGAAACCAGCCTTTTTCTATATATCAATGAGCTTAAAACTCTGCATTTTTAGGGAAACGTGGGAAAGCAATTACGTCTCTGATATTGGTCATTCCACTCACGAAAAGTACCAGCCTTTCGAAACCTAACCCGAATCCGGCGTGTGGGGCTGTTCCAAAACGTCTGGTGTCTAAATACCACCACATTTCTTCTTGTGGGATGTTTAAATCTTCCATTCTTTGAACCAGTTTATCCATACGTTCTTCTCTGGCAGATCCACCAATCATTTCCCCGATACCAGGGAAGAGGATATCCATAGCGGCTACTGTTTTTCGTCCTTCTGCATCAGGTTCATTCTGACGCATGTAGAATGATTTAATGTCAGCAGGATAGTCGGTAAGAATTACCGGCTTCTTGAAATGTTTTTCTACCAGGTAACGCTCATGTTCTGATTGAAGGTCTGCTCCCCATTCATCAATAAGATACTTGAATTGTTTCTTTTGATTTGGTTTGGACGATTTCAATATCGCAATCGCTTCAGTATAAGTGAGGCGTTGGAAATCGTTGTCCAGGCAGAAGTTTAATTTCTCAATTAAGGAAAGTTCACTACGCTCGTTCTGTGGTTTGGTTTTTTCCTCTTCCAGCAGACGGTTATTCAGGAATTCTATTTCCTCTTTGCAATTTTTTAAAGCGTAGCTAATCACATACTTCATCATGTCTTCTGCCAGCTGCATGTTGTCTTCCAGATCTGCAAAAGCAACTTCCGGTTCAATCATCCAGAACTCGGCAAGGTGACGGGTTGTATTGGAGTTTTCCGCCCTGAAGGTAGGACCGAAAGTATAAATCTGACCAAAAGCCATTGCTGCAAGTTCACCTTCCAGCTGTCCTGAAACGGTAAGGTTGGTGGCACGGGCGAAGAAATCTTGTGAGAAATCTACTTTACCATCTTCTGTACGTGGGGTGTTGTCAAAATCCAAAGTAGTTACTTTGAACATTTCACCGGCACCTTCGGCGTCAGAAGCCGTAATTACAGGGGTGTGCATATAAACAAACCCACGGTCGTTATAAAACTGATGAATGGCGAAAGCCAGGGCATGACGTAATTTGAAAACCGCATTAAAAGTATTGGTACGGAAACGTAAATGGGCAATTTCCCTCAAAAATTCCAGACTGTGTTTCTTAGGTTGTAAAGGGAATTTTTCCGGATCACTATCGCCTAATATTTCAATTGAATTTGCTTTTATATCAACTCTCTGTCCTTTACCAACGGATTCTACGATAATTCCTGTAACAGCTATCGCGGCTCCTGTAGTAATGCGTTTTAATAAATCTTCAGGAGTATTATTAAAGTCAACAACGATCTGGATATTTCCCATGCAGGAACCATCATTTATTGCAATAAACTGGTTGTTACGGAAGGTACGAACCCATCCCATAACGGTCACTTCTCTGTCGAATTGCACTGTCTCTAACAGGCTTTTTACTTTTTCTCTTTTTATCATGATTTTATTGTGGAGAGGTTCAAAAATAAGGATTTACTTCAATAAATAAGAGGGAATAGGTTGCTTATATTCAATTGTATATTGATTTTTTTTATGAATCTTAATATATTAAGTTTGCGGTTCATTCTCAATCATATTAACGTGCTATCAAATCAGAAACTTTCGTTTTGGCAAAATGCCATTGGCGACGTGCATAAATTCTCTCTCGAAGAACGTATTTTTAATACCATGTGCATTTTTGCCTCCTTTGCAATGCTGGCAGAAACACCCTATAATTATGCAATGAACCTAAAGGCACTGGCTTTATTGTGTTCGGTGTGCGTATTTTTTATCTGGGGGTTATACTACCTGTCAAGGGTGAAGCGAAAGTCTTCTCTAAGTATTATGATTTTTTGTCTGGCAAGTAACTTCACCTTTGTTTTTTGCTATTTCTATAATTCGGGAATCCTGGGGCCGAACATTTTACTGTTCGCGCTTTCTTTTTTTATTATCATCACCATTATTCCTAAAAGACAGTATAAGTTTTGGGTGCCTTTTAATATGCTGACTGTGTTAATTGTGCTTACTGTAGAGCTTTACTGGCCACACCTGGCGCCGAATCTTTATAGCAGTCCATTGGCAAGAACTGTAGACTTTGGGGTGACCTACGCGGTGTCAACCATTCTGATTTTCTTTTCCATCAGCTACATGAGGAAAAATTATGATTATGAAAGATCTTCTGTAGAAGAAAGAAACAGGGCTATTGAAATGCAACACAAAGAAATTCTTTCACAGAAGGCCGAACTGGAATACTTAAACAGCGAAAAGGATCGCTTGCTTTCTATTGTGGCGCATGACGTAAGGATGCCATTGAGCTCCATACAGGGGTATCTGGAGTTACTGAATGCCGTGGGGTTGGAAGAGGGAGAAAAACATTTTATCGAAGAGCAGTTGCTGGAGATCACCAGAGATACGTCAGAGATGCTGATGAATCTGCTGTCCTGGTCCAGAACTCAGCTTAAAGGAACGAATGTTCAGCTGAAGACGCTGGATGTGAATGAAGCATTGAAAAGCTGGCTCAAGATCGAAAAGTCAATAGCAGATAAGAAGGGGATCCGCTTGAATGTGCTGACAGCCGGACAGTTAAATGTAATGGCTGATCATGATATGCTTCACCTGGTGATCAGGAATCTGGTTTCCAATGCGCTCAAGTTTACTCCTGCGGGGGGAGAGATTATTGTCTCTACCAGATACCGGGATACAGAAGGCCTGATCATTATCTCTGATAATGGAATAGGAATCTCAAATGATAAACAGGAAAATCTTTTTCAGCTCAACGCTTCTGCTACCTATGGTACCAATAATGAAAAAGGAATCGGTCTGGGATTGCTATTATGTAAAGAGTTTACAGAACAACAGCAAGGAAAAATTTGGTTTGAAAGTAAAGTGGATAAAGGCTCTGTTTTTTATGTTTCCTTCAAATTAGCTAGCTATTAGTTTGTATTTTTTAGTGTTTTTGTCACTTAACTGTGTTTTTGTAGTTAAATGTGATTTATTTTAGAGTGATTATTGGATTTTGTGTTGTTTTTTATGATTGTTTTGTGATTTTGCGTGATGTTTTATGATTTTTCTGTTTCTTTTTCTTTGTTTTTGTGTCTTTTTGTAATTTTTTGAAGTTTTAATTTGTTTTGTTGTGTTTTATTTAATCTTTTTTGGTGTTTTTACGATTTTTTATTAAAATAAATTGTGTTTTTTGTCATTAAGTTCTATATTTGTGTCAGCTCGTTTAATTTATATTTGGTTAAAGAAGCCTCCCGTTGGATGACTGGAGGCTTCTTGTTTTTTTATACGTTTCTGAAGAAAATATAAGTCAATAAAAAAGGTCAATTGAATGAACAATTGACCTTTTTTATTGGTTTTTTAAGACCTGATATTAGGCAAGTACCTTAGTTACCAATGCAGCAGCATCTTTCAATGCGATTGCTGAATATACTTTTAGTCCTGAATCATCAATTAACTGTTTAGCTTCAGCAGCATTTGTACCTTGTAAGCGGCAGATAATTGGAACAGGAATGTTTCCGATTTCTTTGTAAGCATCAATTACACCCTGAGCTACACGGTCACAACGAACGATACCACCAAAAATGTTGATTAGAATTGCTTTTACATTCGGATCTTTAAGGATAATGTTAAATCCTGCTTTTACCGTTTGTGCATTTGCAGTTCCACCTACGTCTAGGAAGTTGGCAGGCTCACCACCAGCAATTTTGATGATGTCCATAGTCGCCATCGCTAAACCAGCACCGTTAACCATACAGCCAACATTACCATCTAATTTTACATAGTTTAAGTTTGATTCGCTAGCTTCAACGTCTGTTGGATCTTCTTCCAGTTTATCACGCATTGCTGCATAATCAGGATGACGGAACAATGCATTTTCATCTAAATCAACTTTAGCATCTACAGCAATGATTTTATCATCAGAAGTTTTCAATACCGGGTTGATCTCAAACATGGCAGAGTCAATGCTGTCATATGCTTTATAAAGCGCAGTCACAAATTTCACCATCTCTTTGAAAGCTGCACCACTCAATCCAAGATTGAACGCAACTTTACGGGCCTGGAATCCTTGAAGACCAACCTTAGGGTCAATCTCTTCTTTGAATATCAGATGAGGTGTTTTTTCTGCTACTTCCTCAATATCCATTCCACCTTCTGTAGAATACATAATGATGTTCTTACCCGTTGCACGGTTTAGCAATACACCAACATAGAACTCTTTAGTTTCTGAAGCGCCAGGATAATAAACATCCTGTGCAACTAAAATTTTGTTTACTTTCTTGCCTTCAGGGCCAGTTTGTGGAGTTACGAGTTGCATACCCAGAATTGCAGTAGCTTTCTCTTTAACCTCATCAAGGTTTTTGGCCAGTTTTACACCTCCGCCTTTACCTCTTCCGCCTGCATGGATTTGTGCTTTGATCACAACCCAATCAGAATTGAAGTCAGTTTTCATTTTTTTAGCAGCTTCTACAGCCTGCTCAACCGTGTCGGCAACAATGCCTTCTTGTACGGCTACACCAAAACTTTTAAGTATTTCTTTACCTTGATATTCGTGGATATTCATTTGCTGAAAAAATTTGTCCAAATCTACAATTTCAGATTGGTTTTAAAAACAGTAAGTTTGCATTTATGCTAAAAGCTACAGGTATAAAGAAAGCTTATGGAAATTTACCCATCCTGAAAGGGGTGGATTTTGAAGTGGCAAAAGGGGAAATTGTAAGTATTATTGGTGCATCCGGAGCAGGCAAAAGCACTTTGTTGCATATTTTAGGCACACTGGATAAGCCAGATCATGGAACGGTGGAATTAAACGGTTCGAAAGTAAACCTTTTGTCGGGGGAGCTGCTGAGCATCTTTCGTAACAAAAATATAGGCTTTGTTTTTCAGTTCCATCACCTGTTGCCTGAATTCAATGCGCTGGAGAATATCTGTATCCCTGCATTCATTGCCAAGACCGGTAAAAAAGAAGCAGAACAACGTGCTATGGAACTGCTGGACCTTCTGGGATTAAAAGATCGGGCAACACATAAACCCAACGAACTTTCCGGTGGAGAACAACAACGGATTGCTGTTGCCAGAGCTTTGGTAAACCAGCCTTCCATCATACTTGCGGATGAACCTTCCGGGAATCTTGATTCTGCCAATGCAAATGCGCTGCATGAATTCTTTATCACCCTGAGGGATAATTTTAAACAAACCTTTGTCATTGTAACGCATAACGAAGGACTGGCAAAAATCAGTGACCGGGTAGTCACGATGAAAGATGGGCTGATCCTGTCATAACCTATAAAAACAAAGGTATTCTAATGAAAATATTAATTACAGGAGGTAAATCTGCTGCAGCACTAAAGCTATTGAAGGCTTTTGCCAATGACCATATATTACTGGCGGATTATGGAGATATGCCTTCATTCGCTTCCGAAGCTTATCAGATGCATTCTTTGGGAGAGAGAAATGACGATACTACGGCACACAACCTACTCAATAATTGTCTGGATGAAAATGTAGACATGATACTGCCACTGCACGCTTTCGAAATCGAAGCCGTGTCTAAATCAATTGTGCTCTTCGAAGAGTTTGGAATCCGTGTGCTTCTTCCGGAGATCAGCAGCCTGAATCAATATCTGGATAGTGGGAAATTTTCCGGAGACTGGGCCATTTATCAGGATGGAAGCTTATTGTTTTCTTCCAATCCCTCAGCAGAATTCAACGAAGCATTAAAAACTGCAGGGCTTAATGGTGCGTTTTATATCCGAAATAACGCGAAAGGACCAGAGCCCATTTTATTTACTATCAATTAATACCTCTAGATAAACATTAATGGTACCTGAAAAATACTTACAAGAAAAACAAGCTTTTGTTTTTGAATTGGACGATGTGCTTTATCCCGAAAAAGATTATCTGTTGCAGGTATATTACCTGTTTGCCCAATTTATTGAGTACGGGGAGCAGCTAAATGCGACAGAAATTCTTCAGTTTATGCAGGAAAAGTACCTTTCAGATGGACATGAAGGACTGTTTGAACAGACTGCAGCAAAATTTGATATTCCATTGAAATACCAGCTGAATTTCGACTTGTTGCTTCAAAATGCCAGACTTCCTTTGAAGTTGTTGGTCTTCAATAAGGCTTTGACTTTCCTGCAGGAAATTGTAGCCCGGGGTAAGCAATTGTTTCTCTTTGTAGATGGCGATCCTGTGATGCAATTGAATAAGATCAGACAGATCGAATGGAATGGTCTTGAAAATCACCTGGTGGTTTATTTTGCTGCTGAAATACAGGCAAAGCCAGCGGCGGCAGGTCTGGAACTGATCATGGACAAACATACTTTAAAACAGGAAGATATACTGTTTGTCGGAAAAGAAGGCCTGGACCGGGAATGTGCTTCAAATGCAAAGATTGATTTTTTGGAAGTGAATAAACTATTATCAGTTTAATTACGTTAGTATTCGCATAACAATCTGCTGTAATGATGTTTAATTATTATAAATTTGTTATAATCTAACTCTATATCAATGATAAAACATACCCCATTCCGAAGCGCCTCCGTTTTTGCGATTATGCTGATGCCTCTTGCTTTTTCGGCCTGTAAGAAAAGTAAAGTAGAGCCGACAAAAGAACGAAATGGACAGGTTAGTGTTCCGGCCACCGGAAATACCAAACAGACGCCTACAACAAATAGAGTAGAGCTGAGTAACGACTCAGTGTTTCTATATGCGAAAGAAGTGTATTACTGGAATGCGGCGCTGCCAACCTATGATGAATATTTACCAAGAAAATATACAAATGGCGGGAGCAACCTGAATAATTATGAGAATAACCTTTTTAATATAGGTAAGATTTCTGGTTCTCCGGATTATGAGCCTGGTTATTCTTCTTTAAAATATTCCTTTATAGAAGATTTTAATGAGGCTAATCCTCAGGCAAGCGTTCCCAATGCCTTAGCTGCTGTGGATACGGAAGGTAACGGAAATGATGTAGGGCTTAGAGTAGAAGGTTACAGAACCTCAGAAACGATGCCAACAGTGTATAGCCTGTTCGTTACTGCGGTATATCCGGGATCTCCTGCAGCACTTGCAGGGGTGCAAAGGGGATGGGTAATCAAAAAGATAAACGGACAGCCTTATGGTGCAAATATTAGCTCTGAATTGGAACTGGCAAAGAATGTAATCGGAAATCAGAGTGTAACGATAGAAGGGACCATCTATACCGGTGGGGTAAAAGGAGCCGATTTCTCAAAAACATTAGCGAAAAAGAGCTATAAAAGCAGTCCGGTTTATAAGGCAACCACACTTACAGTTGGCACGAAGAAAATCGGTTACCTGGCTTTTGCAAGGTTCTCCACGTTAGATAACAATACCAAGGCAGAGCTGGATGAGGCTTTTGCAGGTTTTTCTACAAATGGAGTGAAAGACCTGGTGATTGATTTAAGGTACAATAGTGGCGGATATATCAATACAGCTGAATACCTGATCAACCTGATCGCACCTTCAAACACCAGTGGAAAAGTGATGTTCAGAGAATACTATAATAATACCATGCGTAATGGGCAGGCTGGTATCCTGATCAATCAGCCGGTTACTGATATTAATGGCAATCTAATTTATGACAGAGGTCTTGGAAGAAACCTGACCCAGGCCGACGACGATTATAGTCCGGAAGCTCAGTCTGTTTCATTCAGTAAAAAGGGTTCTCTTGGAAGTGTAGCCAATGTGATTTTTATTGTGTCCGACAGAACCGCGTCTGCCAGCGAACTGGTGATCAACAGTCTGAAACCTTTTGTCAATGTGAAACTGGTAGGGGAAACAACTTATGGAAAACCCGTTGGTTTCTTCCCTATCCGGATTGAGAATCGTTACGATGTGCTTTATGCCATGTTTGAAACTAAAAACTCTAACGGCGAAGGTGGTTATTTCAATGGAATGGTTCCTGATTATAACGCGGCAACCAGCTCGGAAAATGGCTTCTTCGATAATCCTTTCTTTGAGTTTGGAGATGTAAGAGAAGGGTATCTGGCGAAATCGGTATCGGTTATTCCGGGAACAGCAGGGTCTTCAGCCCTGGCAGCAGCAAAGAACGCAAGAATGAGCATCCGCGAGGAAAGTAATACTTCCGTTTCAGCCATGGTTATGGTGCCCTCTAAACGTAATAGCGAGTTTGTAGGGATGATTAAAACTCCCGGAAGAAGATAAACTTCTGTTAATCAGTTGTTTTTTTTGAATGTAAAAGCCTATTTACATAATTATGTAAAAATGACTTTGAAATATCTGTTTTTATTGCGATTTTAATTGTTTAAACGCATATTTAATAAGAATTAAGGCATAATATTATGATAGGGGAATTAATCGAAAAAGAGTCAATTGACATCAGTCAGATCATACCTGCTGATCAAAATCATACAGAAGAATTGAGAGACAAGTTGAATTCTGCACAACGACTTGGAAATGAATTTAAGTCCAAAGCAGACATCTCCTTCAACACGAAAGAAGGGCCAAGAACGGTTTCGACTACCGTATGGTCTGTGACAGAAAAGTACATTCAACTGAAAAACGGAATTCACATTCCTTTGAGCAGCTTGCTCGCTATAGAGTTTTAGCATTTACTGCTTTTTCATCCGCAGTTTTTCTCTGAAGATGGATTGCAGGTTACGTTCTTTATCGATGTTATTGATAATTTCCAGGATGGAAGCAGTAGCATCGGTAAAGAATTTTTTGTTAATATTCTGAAACTCATCTGATGCCTTGTGGTAATCTTTGTGGTCTTCAACGCCGAAGTAAATGAAAGGAATGTTTTTAGCATTGAACGAACCCTGATCACTCTGATTAGTCCAGTCCTCATGACCTGTTTTAGGATCGTCATGCCCCAGCAAGACTCTAATCTTCGGATCTGTGGTGATAAAATATTTCTTTAATTCAGGATATTTATAGGTACCACAGGCATAAAGCTCCCCCTTGTCATTATGACTGATCATATCCATATTGATGTTCATGCGGATCTTTTCCAGTGCAACCGGAGCTTTGTCAACAAAAGCTTTTGAGCCTCTTAAACCCATTTCTTCTGCATCAAAAGCTGCAAAGATCAGGGTGTGGTTGGGCTGGTTCTTTTTATAATAGGCTGCAAAATTTAATAATGCAGCAATACCCGACGCATTGTCGTCCGCCCCGTTGTATACCTCACCGTTCATGACCCCAACATGATCATAATGAGCGGAGATAACGATCACCTGCTGGTCTTTTCCCGGAATATAAGCGATCATGTTCTTTCCGTGAATTTCTACACCTTTATTGTTTCTGAAAGAGAAGGGTTGTTCATATCCTACAAGCGAAGGGATTGGTTTTAAACCAATTTGTTTAAATCTGATGCTTAGGTATGCCCTGGCCATTTCTGCACCCTTGGTGCCTGTTTTACGTCCCTCATACTCGTCGGATGAAAGGACCTCTACATCTTTTAACAATTGCTGCTCTATCTTTGAAAAATGTTGCCCGGTTTGTGCCTGACCAGGATTCTTGATGGTATTGCAGCTCAGCAGAGCAATTAAGGGAAATAGCAGGTATACTTTCATTTTCTCGTTGGCTTTTCGGTGAGATAAAGATAATTATATTCGCCGACATCTGCTTCGACATGAGATTGTCAAAACTTAAAATGACGCGGTATGTTTTCATATTATAAGGTAATTTGGGCATATACATCATTAAAAACAAGATTTAAATGGAATACAGACGTTTAGGTAAATCAGGATTACAGGTCAGTGCACTTTCTTTAGGAAGCTGGTTAACATTCGGGCAACAGATCAGCGATAAAACTGCCGATGAGTTAATGGGAATTGCTTACGATGCAGGAGTAAACTTTTTCGATAATGCCGAGGGTTATGCGGAAGGAAAATCCGAAGAGGTGATGGGTAAAATCCTGAAATCGCGCAAATGGGAACGGGAATCTTTTGTAGTCTCGAGTAAAGTGTTCTTTGGAACGGAAAATAAAGGCCCGAATAGGGTTGGCTTATCACGTAAACATGTGATTGAAGCTTGTAACGCAGCCTTGAAGCGTTTGCAGGTGGATTACCTGGATCTCTACTTTTGCCATAGGCCAGATAAAAATACTCCGATTGAAGAAACCGTATGGGCAATGAATACTTTATTGCAGCAGGGTAAGATATTGTACTGGGGAACGTCAGAATGGAGTGCTTCGGAAATTATGGAAGCCATCCGGGTATCTAAACAGTACAACCTGATCGGGCCGACAATGGAACAACCTCAATACAATCTGCTGGAACGTCATAAGATGGAGAACGAGTACCTGCTGTTGTTTAAAGAATATGGGTTGGGAACAACAATCTGGTCGCCATTGGCTTCGGGTTTATTGTCCGGTAAATATACATCAGGAGTAACGAAGGATACCCGTCTGGAATTGAAAGGGATGGAATGGTTAAAAGATGCCGTGTTAAATGAAGAAAAATTAAAGAAGGCAGAACAATTGCAGGGACTGGCCGATCAGTTAAACATCCCACTGGCAAAATTGTCATTGGCATGGTGTCTTAAAAACCCGAATGTAAGTACGGTAATATTAGGTGCTTCAAAGACAGCGCAATTAAAAGAAAACCTGACTACACTGGAGGTGCTGCCGCTATTGACGGAGCAGGTTTTGGCTGATATAGAAGATATCATGCAAACCAGGCCTCAGTTGCCTCAGTTTTAATCTTCAACATAAAAAAGGCCGGTGTTTTGTAAAACACCGGCCTTTTTTATGGATTTAAATTTTATGGATTTAAAATGTCTAGTAATAAGTTAACCTGACTACACCCGCTAATTTTTTAGCCAGACGGATTACTTGTCTGGTATAGCCATATTCATTGTCGTACCAGGTATACAGTACTACTGATTTATTGTCTTTCGCCATAATTGTTGCGGGTCCGTCAATAATGGAAGCATGACTGTTTCCAATTAAATCGGTGCTTACCAGTTCATTAGAGATCGAGTATTCGATTTGCTCAGATAGGTCTCCGAAAAGAGATGCTTGTCTTAAGATTTCACTTACTTCTTCTTTTGAACTCACTTTATTTAAGGAGAGGTTCAGGATAGCAAGGGAAACGTTTGGTGTAGGGACACGTACCGCATTTCCGGTCAGCTTTCCACCCAGATGAGGAATCACTTTTGCCACTGCTTTATCAGCCCCGGTTTCTGTGATCACCAGGTTTAATGCAGCTGCTCTGCCTCTTCTGTATTTTTTATGGTAATTGTCTAACAGGTTCTGGTCATTCGTATAAGAGTGAACTGTTTCAATATGTCCTTTTTCGATTCCAAAGGCATCATCAATTAACTTTAATACCGGTACGATGGCATTGGTTGTACAGGATGCATTGGATAAAATGGTTTCATTGGCATAATCAATATGGGCATCATTGATTCCTGCAACCACATTCGGGATATCTCCTTTGGCAGGTGCGGTTAATAATACCTTGCTGATTCCTTTGGCAGTCAGGTGTCTGCCTAAACCTTCGCGGTCACGGAAAATTCCAGTATTGTCAATCAGCAATGCATCATGGATGTCGTACTGTGTATAGTCAACATCTTCCGGTTGTTTCGCTTCGATGAAATAAATGGTTTGCCCGTTGATGATCAGGGCTTTGTTTTCAAAGTCTTCCGTAATGGTTCCGTTAAAAGGACCATGGATAGAATCCGTGCGTAATAATTCACCTCTTTTGATCAGTTCTTCATCGCTATAGCTTCGGGTTACAATTGCCCTGAGGCGTAATTGTTCTCCTTTACCAGCCTGAAGGATTAGTTCACGTGCGGCAATACGACCGATACGACCAAAACCAAAAAGAACAACGTCTTTAGGTTTCAGATTGATTTTGTCTTTACCGATGTGTTTGCTGAGTTTACTCACTACAAAGTCGTTCATTGTAGGGTAGTTGTTGTTGTCTTCCAGCCATTCTGAAGCTAGTCTGCCAATGTCAACACGAGAAGGGGCAAGGTTACATTTAGAGATGGTAACGGCAAGTTCCAGTGTTTCATAAATGCCGATGTCTTTTCCGCTAACTTCCTTTGCATATTGGTGATGTGCCAGTATTTCACTGCTTCCAACATCAAATAAAGGTTTACGGAATAGTACCAGTTCAATAGATCTGTCGAACCAAAGCTGGCCAACAACGTTAATCAATTCAATCGCTTTTTTTTCTTTTTCAATCCAACTTTGAAATTCGGATTGGTATTTCTTTAGCATGCGTGGAATATTTTTGGTTAGAATGGCACAAAAGTAAAAAAGATTGAGCGAGTACCCAATCTTTTTTACTTATATAATTTCTCGCTTTGCCAGCGGGTCCGAACTTTTGATTAGCCCAGGTATGATTTTAATATTTTACTTCTTGAAGTGTGACGAAGACGTTGTAAAGCTTTGTCTTTGATCTGACGAACACGTTCGCGGGTTAAGTTGAATTTCTCACCGATCTCTTCAAGAGACAGGGGGTGATTGGTACTTAATCCAAAGAAAAGAACAATGATTTCACGCTCACGTTCTGTTAATGTAGACAGGGAACGTTTGATCTCTTCAGAAAGAGATTCATTGATCAGGCTGCTATCGGTATTTGGCTCATGGTTTTCCAACACATCCAATAAGGTATTTTCCTCACCCTGAACAAATGGAGCATCCATAGACACATGACGTCCGGAGTTACTCAAAGTATCAGAGATCTTATCTACCGTAGTCTCTAAGATGTCTGCCAGTTCTTCCGGAGAAGGCTCGCGCTCATATTCCTGCTCTAATTTAGAGAAGGCTTTACTGATTTTACTTAGGGAACCAACCTGGTTTAATGGCAAACGAACGATACGGCTTTGTTCTGCAATAGCCTGCAATATAGATTGACGAATCCACCAAACCGCATAAGAGATAAATTTAAAACCTTTGGTCTCATCGAAACGTTTTGCAGCTTTAATTAAACCCAGGTTACCCTCATTAATTAAATCCCCTAACGTTAAACCTTGATTTTGATACTGTTTTGCCACGGAAACCACGAAACGTAGGTTAGTCTTTGTTAAACGTTCTAATGCGGCCTGATCTCCCTCGCGTATTTTTCTTGCTAATATTACTTCTTCTTCGGCGGTGATTAAATCTACTTTACCAATTTCGTGAAGGTATTTGTCTAAAGATTGACTTTCGCGATTGGTAATGGATTGCGTGATTTTGAGTTGTCTCATTTATATGCTTTGGTACTCGTTATGTGTTTGAACGTGCAAAAGTAAGAATTTAAAGGCAATTTGAAAACATAAATTCCTGAAAATGTTACAGTTTACAACTGTTATTTCTACAATATTTTAACAGCAATAATTATTCCAAAATACTTTTGTCAGTATTTTGAGCCCTTATTGATTGTTGACCTATATTTATTGTTAAGCAATAAATATAGGTTGATTAATAACATTAAATCCATTATGTAAGCATAGAAATATACTTTGTCTTGCAGAAGTCAGAATCGAAAATTACTTAAAGCGAAATTTTCAAATACGGTCAGTTGAAAAGGAACTGCCAACTGACACAAAAGGAAAAGAAATGAAAAAAAGATTTGAAATCCACTCATCCGATCAGAACTTACTAATGATCATCTCTTTTGTTTTTCTTTTGATTAGACTTTAAAGAAGCTTGCTGTTTTTATAAAGACCGGGCTGAAATTCCCATGATTGAGAGAAAGGCTCCCCATTTTTATGATCACTATAAGGTATAGAATTCTGCAGCTGTATGGATACAGAGAAGAAGGGTAGGGCTATGCTATAAATTACAAAGCCTGTCAGCTTTTCTTAGTAAAGGAAGCTGACAGGCCTGTTTTAAAATATTTGATACGATTAGGTCAGATCTGATACTTCTGCATCAGGCGCATTCTTTTTAACAGATTCAATTCCATTATCCCGGCTTGCTTCGGACTCATACATTTCACTGGTACCAATAATCTGTCCGTTGGTAGCCTTTAAATTGAAGTAAGGTTTTCCATTGGTGGAGGTTTTTCTATCAAATTTGCTATCGTCCTGTGAGTTCTTTTTAACAGATTCGACGCCATTAAGGCAATTGCTTTTTGTGGTATAGCCTTCACTTGTTAAGATGACCTGACCATTACCAGCTTTTAAATCGAACTGAAATTCACCGTTCTTTCTTGTTTTGATCTCGAATTTTCCCATAATCGTGTTTTGTTTTATTTTAGTTCTAGGTTGACTTTATTCATCCAATTTAGAAAAAAATAAAGGCTAAACAAAAATCAGCGGAATTATTTTTTTGTTAAGCTATTGCCGGATATGGGTTTGAAAGTAGCCGGGCTTTTTTAAATACTATCCAGATTAAATGTGCGGTCAAGTCTGATGCCCTTTTCGGTTTGCTGAAGCGTACAGCATTCATTCACTGCATCATGTTCCAATACGAGAATATATTCTTTCTCTGCGGCCTCCTGAAGGAAAGCTTTTTTCTCTGTCAGAGTTGTTAGCGGGAACATATCATAAGCCATTACATAAGGCAGCGGGATATGGCCTACAGAAGGAAGTAAATCTGCCATATATACCAGGGTTTTACCTTTATATTGAATTTGTGGAAGCATCATCGCATCAGTATGGCCATAGGCAAAACGAATGTTGATCCCTTCATGAAAGGAAACGCCCTCTATATCCTCAACGAAACGCAATTGTCCACTTTCCTGGATCGGAAGAATGTTCTCTTTTAGAAAGGAAGCCTTCTCTCTGTCATTCGGATTTACTGCCCAGTCCCAGTGTTTGGCATTACTCCAGTAAAATGCATTTTTAAAAGCAGGACGAAGTTTGTCTCCCTGGCGGATGATAGAACCTCCGCAATGGTCAAAGTGCAGGTGCGTTAAAAAGACATCGGTAATGTCGTCTCTTGAAAAGCCTTTGGCAGCTAAAGAGCGGTCCAGGGTATCCTCCCCATGCAGGTAATAGTGTCCCATAAACTTTTCGTCCTGCTTATCACCGATGCCATTATCGATCAGGATCAGGCGATCACCATCTTCGACGAGCAGGCAGCGCATGGCCCAGGTACACATGTTATTCGCGTCAGCGGGGGTGGTTTTCTGCCAGATAGATTTAGGGACTACGCCAAACATGGCTCCTCCGTCTAATTTAAATAATCCGGTATCAATGGTATGTAAGTTCATATTGAAATTCGGTTAGGGAAAAGTAAATGTAAAAAAAAACCTGTTGAAAGCTCAACAGGTTTTTAGGACAGTGTTTCTTTTTTATAAGTGAATTACTTCACCATAAGCGTCAGCAGTTGCTTCCATAATCGCTTCACTCATAGTAGGGTGAGGGTGTACAGATTTTAGCATCTCATGACCAGTAGTTTCCAGTTTACGGGCTACCACAATCTCTGCAATCATTTCTGTAACATTTGCGCCGATCATGTGGGCACCTAGCAGTTCGCCATATTTGGCGTCATAGATCATTTTTATAAAACCATCTTTTGCACCTGCTGCACTCGCTTTACCTGAAGCAGAGAATGGGAATTTACCAATCTTCAACTCATATCCGGCTGCCTTGGCTGCTTTTTCAGTATAACCTACAGAGGCAATCTCCGGGCTGCAATAAGTACATCCTGGAATATTGTTATAATCTAAAGGTTCTGGTTTATGGCCTGCGATTTTTTCCACACAGATGATTCCTTCCGCAGAAGCCACGTGAGCTAAAGCCTGACCAGGAACGATGTCACCGATTGCATAATAACCTTTTATATTGGTATTGTAGAATTCATCTACTACCACTTTACCTTTTTCGGTTTTGATGCCTACTTCTTCTAAACCTATATTTTCAATGTTGGCAACCACACCAGCTGCAGAAAGAACGATGTCACATTCTAAGGTCTGCATACCTGAAGCTGTTTTAACCTGAACTTTGCAACCTGCACCGCTGGTGTCAACAGATTCAACGCTGGAAGAAGTCATCACTTCAATACCTGCTTTTTTGAAGCTGCGCAACAATTGTTTTGAAATATCTTCATCCTCTACCGGAACGATGTTTTCCATGAATTCAACTACGGTCACTTTAGTTCCTAAAGTGGCATAGAAGTAAGCAAATTCCACACCGATAGCGCCGGAACCTACTACAACCATAGATTTTGGTTGTTCCGGTAATACCATTGCCTGTCTGTAGCCAATGATTTTCTTACCGTCTTGTTTTAAATTAGGCAATTCTCTTGATCTGCCTCCTGTAGCCAATATAATACTGGTTGCAGTATAGTCTTTTTGTGTTCCGTCAGCAGCTTTCACTTCCACCTTGTTTCCAGGTTTCGCTTTTCCGGTACCCATGATCACGTCAATTTTGTTCTTCTTCATTAAGAATTGAACACCCTTGCTCATGCCGTCAGCAACACCGCGGCTGCGTTTAATTACAGCAGCAAAATCAGCCTCAGCTTCAGCGGTTTTGATTCCGTACTCAGCAGCATGGTTGATGTATTCAAAAACCTGTGCACTTTTTAACAAGGCTTTGGTAGGGATACAACCCCAGTTAAGGCAGATTCCGCCTAAAGATTCGCGTTCTACTACTGCAGTTTTCAAACCTAACTGAGAAGCTCTTATCGCAGCTACATATCCACCAGGACCGCTGCCTATTACAATTACATCGTAGTTCATATCTTATTAAAGGAATTTTAACTTAAGTAATTGCCAAAATTAAAAAAATTGTTCATTAATACTGCTTCTTAGATTTTAGTAACATGCTTTTACTCCATATAATTTGAATATGTTACATTTTTATGAAGGAGATCTGTTTTTAACAGAAAAACAATTTGCTGGTAAACTGAAAGTTACAGATGTTAAATAACATGTTAAATGTTGAAAAATATTGTGATATTTAATAATAATTTAACATTGAAACCAATGTGCTGGATAAATTAATATTTACCTTTGTCGCGATATTTAATATTGTGATATCATAAAAAAACGAAAAGTAATTAAAAAAAGTATGAAGAAATCATTACTAATTAAATTCGTGGTCATGATCTTAGCCTTTGCGGGAACGTTCTCTGCAGCAGTGGCTCAGGTTACAACCACAAACATGACTGGTACTGTAAAAGACTCAAAAGGGCCTTTGCCTGGAGCGAGTGTAAAAGCAGTACATACACCTACAGGAACCTCTTACGGGGTAACATCAAATGCTGATGGAAGGTTTACCCTTTCAAACTTAAGAGTTGGCGGACCTTATAAGGTAGTGCTTAGCTTTGTTGGTTATGAGCCGCAGACATTCGATAACGTTTTTGTTAAGTTAGGAGAGCCTTACGTGTTAAACGCTACCTTAAGTGACAACAGTGCAACATTAGCTGAAGTAAACATTGTATCCAGCAATCCAAATTCTATTCTAAATTCAAACAGAAGCGGAGCTACTACAACGGTTACCAGACAACAAATCCAGAATTTACCAAGTATTTCACGTAGTGTGAATGACATCACCAGATTGACTCCTCAATCTAATGGTACTTCAATTGGTGGTGGTAACTACCGTCAAAGTAACTTTACTGTGGATGGATCGAACTTCAACAACCAGTTTGGTATCGGAGCGAACGTTCCTGCTGGTGGTGCTCCGATTTCATTGGACGCTCTTGAGCAAATCTCTGTAAACGTAACTCCTTATGATGTAAGACAATCAGGATTTACAGGTGGTTCCGTGAATGCGGTAACCCGTTCAGGTACAAATGATTTCTCAGCCACAGCTTTTTACATGATGAGGAATCAGGATCAACAGGGAACTAAAGTTGGTGATTATAGAATTACAACAATTCAACCTTATGCTCAGAAGCAATATGGTGCAAGTTTAGGAGGTCCAATAATTAAAGATAAGTTGTTCTTCTTTTTAAATGCGGAGTTTAACAAGGAAGTGTCACCTGGTCAGTCCAGAACAGCTGCTACTCCTTCGAAACCTTTTGGACCAGATGATAACGTTGCCCGTCCTACTGCGGATTTTATGAATGAAGTGAGCAATTACTTAAAATCAAAATATAATTATGATCCGGGAGTATATCAGGGTTACAGCAATAATAGTAACAATGATAAATTATTAGCTCGTTTGGATTGGAATATTTCCAAAGATCATAGTTTGAACCTACGTTATAACCAGGTTGAAAGTAAAAGTCCGGTTGGGGTAAGTACTTCTAGAAGCCCATTCACTGGGTATGCTACAGGGGCAGGTCGTACAGATAAAAATGCCTTATGGTTCTCTAACTCAAATTATTATCAGGATGCTAATCTTTACTCTTTCGCTGGTGAGTTAAACTCATCATTTGGAAGTAAGTTTTCAAACGTTTTACGTGGAAGCTGGACACATCAGAATGACCCACGTAGTTCAGATAGTGATATCTTCCCTTTAGTAGATATTTTGGATGGTAATGGTGTTCCATTGACTACGTTTGGTTATGAGCCATTTACTTATGGTAACTTACGTGATGTGAAGACCTATTCATTTACGGATAACTTTTCTATGGCTTTAGGAAAGCATAATATTACTCTAGGTGTTCAGGCTGATTTCAGTAAAACTCAAAATGGTTTCCAACGTTTTGGAACCAGCTATTATACTTTTAATACCTGGGCTGATTTTGTCAACGGTGCTAAACCGAGAGATTATGCGATTACCTATTCACTATCTCCAGGTTTTGAACAAGCATATCCGACGTTTAAATTCAATCAATATTCGGCCTATTTACAAGATGAGTTTAGTGTAACCGATAGATTAAAAGTTACTGCAGGTGTTAGGGTAGAGAAATTTAGCTTCCCTGGTGTTGAAGAAATTAAGTCCAATCCTTTGGTTACTCCACTTACTTTTGCGAACGGTGAAAAAATGGATACTGGTGTATTACCAGGATCAAACATCATCTGGTCTCCAAGATTTGGATTTAACTGGGATGCTTTAGGTGACCGTTCATTACAAATCCGTGGTGGTTCTGGTATCTTCAGAGGAACCGTTCCTTATGTATGGATCGTTTCACAATCTGGTGACTCCGGTATGTTACAGTTTACTCAGACTTATGCTGGTCAGGCAAATACTCCTGGTCCGTTTAACCCTAATCCAAATGCCTATTTACCAGCAACACCTCCAGTGGGCGGAACTTCTATTCCTAACCCGGTTAGTGCTATCTCTCCTAATTTTAAATCGCCTAAAACATGGAAAAGTAATTTAGCATTTGATTTTAGACTTCCTGGTGGTATTGTTGCTACTTTAGAAGGTATCTATGCAAAAGACCTGAATACTGCAATTGCAAGAAATATCAACCTGGTAAATCCAACTGCATTAAATATCACCGGGTACCCTGATAACAGAATGGTTTACCCAAGTGCAAATCAGGATAAATTCGTAAATCCATTAGTTGGTGGAAAACCTGTTGCCAACGGTACAGCTGGAGGTCAGGCTTTAAATGCTACAGTGTTAGACAATGCAAAAGGTGGTTATAACTGGTCTGCTACTGCTCAGTTAACGAAGCAGTTCAGTAATGGTATATCAGCTATGGTTGCTTATACACATAGTGATGGCCGTAACTTTGGTAATGGCGCCGGAGATCAGCTGCAGAACTTATGGTCTATTCCTCAAACTGTAGGAAACTCAAATATTCCTTCATTAAGTTATAGCAGCAACTTGTTACCTGATAGAATTGTGGGATCTCTTTCTTACAGAAAAGAATACATGAAAAACCTGGCAACATCAATCAGTGTATTTTATGTTGGTTCTATTCAGGATAGATTCACCTACGCTTATAGCTCAGACTTTAACCGTGATGGACAGACTAACGATTTGATCTACGTTCCAAAAGACCCTTCAGAAATTAAATTTGTTTCTAAAACGATTACTGTGGACGGTGTATCTAAAACATTTACGGCACAAGAACAAAGCGATGCATTCTTCGCTTATGTCGCTCAGGATGATTACCTGAAGTCACGTCAAGGACAGTATTCAGAGCGTAATGGTGCTAAAATGCCGTGGTTACACCGTTTTGATGTGAAATTGGTTCAAGAGGTATTCAGAAATGTTGCTGGTAAGAAAAATTCATTCCAGTTTACTGCTGATATCCTTAACTTTGGTAACCTGTTGAATAAAAAATGGGGAACTATGAAAAGAGTTAACGCTGCAAGTATTTTACAGCCTACCAATACTTCCGCAATGGGAGGTAGTACTGTGCCTACTTTCAGATTGGCTGACTTTAACAATGATTTAGTAAGGAAATCTTTTAGTGATAACCAAACTTTCCTTTCTACTTATTATATGCAATTTGGTGTTCGTTATAATTTTAACTAATACCACCATATAAATTTTAAATAAAAAGGGTTGCTGATCATCAGCAACCCTTTTTATTTAAACAACAGCTAAAGACTTACTGCTCTTTAATCACTAGCATCCAGCCTTTCCCTTTCGGTACCAGTATCTCTTCCTGATCTTTAAAACTTGCTGCCGGCTGGAAGTTCTTCACTTCCGCTGCGGTAATCGTAGCCTTTGCCGGATCAATGCCTAAAGCTTTCCAGTCGATATTTAACTTCACTTTTACATCTTCCTCTGCCCAGCTTGCCAGGGCAACCAGCACATTTTTGTCTTTTCTGTAAATGGTTACAGGAATACTGGCCTGGTTGCTCTTCACCGGATTATTTTCTACCCAGTAGCCGATCATTTTACTACCCTGCATCCCAAAATTGTCCCATGCTTTCCATATTGGACGAGGGTCAGCACCATCGCTCCATGGCATTCTGTTGGTCATTCCATATACCATTCCCCTCCAGGCATTTCCACCATCCTGCAGCATTTCTCCCATCAGTCCGAAAGGAATCCCTGAAACTTCTGTAAGGAAAAAATCGGGGCTGTTTTTATCGTAGTAAAAGTACTCTCCAAACCACAGGCGGTTCAGGTAAGGGAAATGCTCCATATAAAGGTTCGCACTGTTGTTAAAACCATCACTCTTATTGTACTGATTGGCGGAGTGAAGGTCAATAATCCCGGGATGTCCATCTTTAGTTAGTACCCTTTTGATGCGTTTCATCGTGGTGCGGTCAAAGGCCACATCATCCAGGTAGATGCCGTCTATGCCGATATTTTTTACCAGCCAGTTCATCCCCTCTACATAATAGTTATGCCACCTGCTCATCCCGCTGTTCACTACAGCTGCATCTTTTATTTCAGGTACATACCAGGCTGCGATATAGTCTTCACCCAAGTGTTCCTGTAACCAGGAATAACCTCTGCCTTGTCCGGGAGAATAGATCTCATGCCCCAGGCTGCGCAAAGGAAAAGTTTCATAAGCACTGTTGGACAACTCACGGACGGTATTGTAGATCTTTACTTTGAGGCCTTTCAAATGGGCCTCATTGATATAAGACTTCATCTCCTTGTGCGCAATAAAAGGATAATTGATAAAAGGATTGATCGGAGTAGCATGGTGGATGTTAATCAGGTTTGCTCCGGTTGCCTTAATCGTATCCAGGTTGTCATATTTATGATAGAACCTGTTGCTCCATTGAAAATCCGTGTTGATCGGATGAAAAGGTGTAATGAGCAAGGTGAAATTATAATATAATGTATCTCCCTTTTTCATGCTACGTGCACCACTATAATTATCAGATAAGATCGAATTTCCTTTTTTAAACACCTGAATTCCACCCTTACCCTCATTTCCCCAGGAGGATGGAAGGATTAATGGTTTCTGAAGGTAAAAATTTGTGTTAAGCGGACGTACATAATGATTGTCCCGTAAAGAATATTGTAATCCGGCATTTACATCCCCAATCCAGGCACCATCCTGGTTTTTATTGGCTACATCCCATTTCCATTTTAAAGTGTCAGGCCTGTTTCCTCCCTTTAATCCCAGACCCATCATGTATTTCGATGCAGCGGGTGTAAATGGAATGTGCAGACGGACATCTTCCAGATTGATATCCTTGGTGGCAATCAATTGAACCGTATAAGAAAGGAAACCATCAAATTCAATCGAACCATTTACCTGCATGGTTAAGCTGTCGGAAGTATTGGTCGTATTCCATTGAACGGTTCCGGCCTGCTTTTCTGTAAAAGTAACCGGGCTGTTTTTCCAGTTGATGTCTTTATGATTTTCCCTGGTCACATGAAAGTGAATCGGCTCGATCAGAATATCCTTAGCGGTAGTAGATAATTCTGTCATTTCCGGACTAAAGAACGTCTGGATCTGCGCAGGCAAACCATCCTTGTTTAAAGTAACCTGTCTTCCCAGTAAGCTAATGGTCTGATCTTTTACCACCAAAGGAATATAAGGTGCGATGACCTCATTCTTTTGCGCCAGTGTAGAGTTTAGCCAGGTCAGTCTTGTTTGTTTCCAGGGTTCATTTATGCCACCGTCCAGGGCCAGCTGATTGCCCACTTGTATGCTGATTTGAACCGGTGTAGCTGAAGTGCCATTGGCAGAAACAGTGGCCGTTCCAGTATAGGTTCCTGCACTGAGCTCCTTTGGAAGGTTGGCCAGAATCCAGAGTGCCTGGATTTTGCCTTTGCCTACATTTACTGTTTTTTGTAAGGCCTGGGTATTCCAGTTCGTTCCATCTGTATTCAGGCAGGAGAGGAGACTTGCGGGAATGCGGGCCCCTGTTTTACTTTTGAGGTCTGTAAACCGGACTTTAACATCATTGAGGTCTTGCTTTACCGGATAGATTCCCAGTTGAAAAGCAAAGTTTTCTCCTTTTGCTGCAGTTGCGGAGAAGGAGTTCATAAGACCCTTCAGTATCCATCGCTGCGGAAGATCAGTCGTCATTTTTATCGGATGCAAACGATCTTCAGGAAATACAAAATAAGATTTCTGAGGATGTTGCCTGATCAGGTCTTTTGTTTCTTTAGCAGTAGCAATAACTTCCATCGGGTAATAGCTGTTCATGGCATTCACCGATTGTATTTCCTGTACCTTAACCATTGCAGCATTATCCGTTGATGCCGGCCACTTTCCCTGCTCGGCTGTTGACCTCTTAAGGTAGGTCGCATTTGGATAGTTCGAGCGGCCATCCACTTTATAAGGCATATAATAAACATAGTATGTTCCAATGCCGGAGCCTGGCTCAAAATAGATGGTACCTTGTTCTCTGTTGATATGCTCGACTTTTACATGGGCCACTTTCTGATTAGTTTTGGCATCTACCACCCAAATCTCTTTCTGTTCCGGCTGCGGATCTCTTCTTCGCCATGGAATAATGGCCTTTGCAACTTTTCCTGCACTGGTTACCTGAAGGACCACCCGGTGATTTCCCAGTGAGTCTGGATTCCAGGCATCATTTCCATTGGTGTATTTTAGCTCCTGTGCCGATGCGGTGCCGGCAAGAAAGATAAAAACAAATGGCATTAAGTATTTTTTCATACGAACGGTTGTGTTGATTTGTATTTAAAATTAGGAGTTATTTGACCTGATCTGTAATATATATCAACGCAATCGTTTGATTAGGAGTGTTTTGGTCGGTTTGGCTATTCCCGACCCTTTAAAATCAGATATTGCTGGGCGGAATCACAAAGCGCACTGAAGGCTGCTTCCATCATAATGACGTCCTTAATCACCATTGCAACCCCAGCCATTCCAATTGCTGGATGGTATTTGTTAAGCAGCAGCAAGATGCCTGGAAAGAGCCTCGCCCTTCTTCAATGTACAAAATCGTATAACGTGAATATTGAACAGGCAGCGTTAATTCCCCGGCTTATATCTGCCGGAGCGATAACAAACAATCTCCGGAAGAGGAAACGACTTTTTTTTCTGTTGATTTCAAGGATGGAATATTTTAACCGAAAGAGATGATTAATCCCAAATTTAGAATTAATCATACATTTAAGGCCTTAAAGATTGAAAATATAAAAAGCATGACCGAAAAGAGCATTAGTGATTACATCAATGAATTATTTCCCCGGTTTGAACCTGCATTAAAGGAGGTGTTAATTAAAGAGGTAACCATAAAAGATTTTAAAGCTGCGGAGCTACTCCTGCAAACGGGCCAGTATTTCAGGTCTACGGTATTGGTCGTGAAAGGTAGAGTGAAACTTTATCGGGAGGGAACAGACGGTAATGAGTTTTTTATGTACGATCTTCAGCCTGGTGATGCCTGCGCACTTTCTATGATTTGTGCGGCAAAACAGGAATCCAGTAAGGTTCTGGGGAAAGCGGTAGAAGACAGCACGGTTTTAATGGTTCCGATTGAGCTGATGGACGAATTTATGAAACTGTATCCAAGCTGGTATTATTTTGTAATGGAAACTTACAGAGCCAGATTTGAAGAGCTACTGCAGGTAATCGATAGCATTGCCTTTAACGGACTGGATGTACGACTGGGCTTTTATCTTAAAAAACAAGGGGAACAACTGGCACTAAAACAGCTGAATTTAACACATCAGGAAATTGCCAACGACCTGAACTCTTCCCGGGAAGTGATCTCCAGATTGCTTAAAAAAATGGAACAAAGAGGCGAAATCCGCCTGCATAGAAACTATATTCAATTATTAAACTAACTCTTGTGACAAAAGTCACCGGATCTCAGACGAAGAATCTTCATCTTTGTCTTAAAGCTTATTATTTATGGAAGTTGTTGCATACCTGGCCTCAGCGCTGATCGGTATTTCTTTAGGATTGGTTGGAGGAGGTGGGTCAATTCTGACCGTTCCTGTGCTGGTTTATCTTTTTGGAATTCCTCCCTTACTGTCTACCTCTTATTCTTTATTCATCGTAGGATGTACCAGTCTGGTTGGTGCCTGGCAGAATTATAGAAATGGCCTGGTTCAGGTAAAAACAGCCTTCCTCTTTGGCATGAGCTCTATCACTACAGTCTGGCTCAGCCGGAAATTCCTGATTCCGGTGATCCCTCAGCATATCGCAACATTTGACCATTTTGAGCTGACAGAAAGAATGTTGATGATGGGATTGTTTGCGATCCTGATGGTGACCGCTGCAATTGCCATGATCAGAAATGGAAAACAAGAGGAAGTTTTACAAAAAGAGAATGAAAAATTAAATCTGCCAAAGTTGTTAATATATGGGGTAGGAATCGGCTTAACTACTGGTCTGTTAGGGGCGGGAGGCGGATTTTTACTGATCCCGACACTGGTGGTATTGGTGGGGCTTCCAATGAAAGAAGCCATTGGAACTTCCCTTTTTATCATTGCACTGAACTCATTAATTGGGTTTTCAGGAGACTTTGGACATTTTAAAATCGACTGGTTATTTTTACTTAAAATTACCGCGATTGCCGTTGCCGGAATTTTTATCGGCAGTAAAATAAATACGAAAGTAAACAGTAAAAGGCTAAAAACGGGCTTTGGATGGTTTGTATTACTCATGGGGACATATATCCTCTTAAAAGAAATTCTTTAAAATTATGATAGACTTCATCAGACAACCCTGGCCCTGGTATTTCTCTGGTTTTATGATCGCGCTGGTCATGCTCCTGTTGATCTTCTGGGGAAAATCATTTGGCTTTTCTGCTAACCTAAGGACCATCTGTAGTATGGCAGGGGCAGGAAAGAAGGTCAGATTCTTTAATTTTGACTGGAAGGCCCAACGCTGGAACCTGCTGTTTTTATTGGGATCCATTATTGGCGGATGGATTTCTGCTCAGTTTCTAAGTAACCCGAATGGCCTGGAATTGTCGCCAGAAACGATCACAGACCTGAAAACACTGGGTATTCATTTTAATGGCGCACTCAATCCCGACGAGCTGTTTTCCCTTAACGCACTGGCAGCGCCTAAAACATGGTTGCTGTTGTTGTCCGGAGGCATTCTGGTTGGATTTGGCTCCAGATATGCGGGTGGCTGTACCTCAGGACATGCAATCTCAGGCTTGTCAAATCTGCAACTGCCTTCTCTGATCGCGGTAATTGGCTTTTTTATCGGTGGATTGATCATGACCTGGGCAATCCTCCCTTTTATCCTTTAAAAAATTGAAAACATGAAGTCAGTAAAATATATACTTGCCGGAATACTTTTCGGCATCATCATGACCAAATCTGAAGCCCTGTCCTGGTTCAGGATCTATGAAATGTTTCGCTTCGAGTCGTTTCAGATGTATGGCATTATCGGAACAGCTGTTGTTCTTGGCGTAATTTCCGTTTTCTTGATTAAAAAAATGCATTGGAAAGATTCTGAACACCAGCCAATTCTGTTTAAGGATAAAGAACCTCCATATACAAAGTACATCATCGGCGGGACGATATTTGGTTTGGGATGGGCCTTAACGGGAGCATGCCCGGGGCCGATGTTTGTGAACCTTGGCTACGGTTATCTGACCATGGCCATTGTGATTGTCGGTGCTTTGCTGGGAACCTTCCTGTATGGGCTGATTAAAGATAAATTACCTCATTGAGCGATGTGTGACTTTCATCACTAAAAAAGCAGTCAATAATACTCAGATTTGCATAGATAAAGGGTTTTACGTTAAAAAAAATAAAGATGATTATAGAACAATTTAAAGATGAATTTTTAGCCCATTATAGTTATGCTATAGTTAGTGAATGTGAACAGAAGATCGTTCTGATCGATCCTTCACGTAATCCGGAGCCTTATTATGAGTTTGCAAAACAGTTTGAAGCAGAGATCATTGGGGTGATAGAAACTCATCCCCACGCTGATTTTGTGAGCAGTCACCTGGAAATTCATCAGCATACCGGCGCTACCATATATGCACATAGTTTAACAGGAGTTGCTTATCCTTTTACCCCTTTTGATGAAGGGGAGGAAATCAATTTCGGTAAAATAAAACTGAAAAGCCTGCATACTCCGGGGCATTCTCCTGATAGCATATCTATTGTGCTGGAGCATAATGGTCAGGATAAAGCGGTATTCACGGGAGATACTTTGTTTATAGGTGATTGCGGCAGACCTGACCTGAGAGAGTCGGTAGGGAACCTGCAGGCAAAAAGAGAGGAGCTGGCTAAAAAAATGTTCCATTCCCTCAGAGATAAAATGATGAAACTGGATGATGATGTGCTGGTTTATCCTGCCCATGGCTCAGGAACATTATGTGGTAAAGCACTTAGTACGGCAAATTCAAGTACTATAGGAGCAGAAAAGGTGGGTAACTGGTCCTTACAGGAGATGACCGAGGAAGATTTTGTGAAAGAACTGACTACAGATCAACCTTTCATTCCTAAATATTTTGGCTTCGATGTGGACCTCAACAGGAAAGGTGCAGCTGAATTTAAACCGCAAATAGAAAAAGTGAAGACGATAGTTAATCCTGATCCTGAATCACTCAACCCGGCTATTGTAGTGGTGGATACCCGTCCGGAAAATCTGTTTAAAGAAGGGCATCTGCCGGGAGCAATAAATATTGTGTATGGTAAGAAATTTGAAACCTGGTTGGGAAGTATTGTTAAACCTGCTGAACGTTTTTATCTGACAGCAGCAAATGAGGAACAGTTGCAGGAACTGATCGGTCGTACGGCAAGTATCGGTTATGAGGATTTTATTGAAGCTGCATTTGTAACCCATACCGGTGATGTAATTATGCCGGTAATGCCTTTGGAATATTTTATGGCCAGTCCGGATGATTTCACCATCATTGATGTTAGAAATGAGAATGAGGTGAAAAAGAAAACCGTCTTCAAAGGTTCTTTAAATATTCCGCTGGGCGAATTAAGGGAGCGTATTAAAGAAGTTCCGGCAGGAAAGCCCATTGTGGTGCATTGTGCAGGAGGAAGCAGAAGCGCAGCAGGAAGCAGCATTATTGCTGCGGAATTAGGGGCCGAAATTCCGGTGTACGATTTAGGAGGAGCAGTCCGCGATTTTAATCAGGCAGAAAAATAGGCTTAATAACCTTAAGACAATACGATGGCAGTTCCCCTTGATAAAGAAGCGCTCCTAACCGCAATCCAAACGAGTTATCAAAAGCTGAAAGGAGAGATCGCGCATATTTCCGAAGATCAGGCGATAAAAGCAGAACTGGAAGGACATGTAAAAGGTACAAAAATGACAGTACTGAACCTGCTGTCATACCTTTGTGGATGGGCGGAATTGGTACTGAAGTGGGAGAAAGGAAAGAAAGAGGGCCGGCCGGTCGACTTTCCGGAAACCGGATATAAATGGAATGAGTTGGGAAAGCTGGCGCAAAAATTTTATGTAGATTATGATGGAGACAACCTGGAAACGATTAGCCGCAAACTCGACCTGGCGGTAGAAAGGATCTTATCCCTGGTAAAAGAAAAAAGTAATGAAGAGCTGTATGGAGTGCCCTGGTACGATAAATGGACGATGGGAAGAATGATTCAGTTTAATACGGCTTCACCTTACGTTAATGCGAGAGGACGCATCCGCAGATGGAAAAAGGAAGGATAAATGACCAATTTTTGCCTTAATCTTTGATTTAATTATTGTATAATCTAAATAATAATGTTATCTTCAAGTATATAAATGAAAGGGAATCACGAATTAATACGTTCTCCTACATAGTCTTCAGCAGCTCTTCAATAAAAAGGGTTGCTGATTTTTTTTTGAAAGCCCCCTTCTGCCATAGGATAAAAGCTTCTTTATGGAGTTCTTTTCCAATAATTGGAATGGCAATAAGGTTATCCCAGCCGGTAATTGCTTTTTCGTTAATGATCGTGATCCAGTTGCCAGTGTCGACGAGAGACAGCAGAGAATGAGTGTCGTTCATCTCGATTTTGATGTTGGGAATGATGTTGTTCTTTTTAAAAATCTGATCAAGCATGTCTCTTGAACTGAATCCTTTATTGGCTAAAACCATTTCTTGCGGTCCGAGGTCTTTCAGGGAAATTTTACTCAGTTGTGCCAGTGGATGGCTTCTGGAAGTTACCATTTTGATTCGTGAAGTAAACAGCAACTGCATATCCAGGCCGTCATTGTCAGATTGTTCATGGAAAGCAAGGATAAAATCAAGGTCCGCATTTTTCAGCCTCAGTTCCAGCTCCCCTGCAATGCCGGATTCTATATGGAGTTTAATACCAGGATACTTTTTTGAAAAGGGCGTGAGCGAAGGCAGTAATAATGAGCTGAAAGCATAAGTTACTCCGACCCTAAGCTCCCCGTTAACGAGATTGTTTAATTCAAATATGGCTTGCTTTGATTTTTTTACCTCCTGCAAAATCTGTCTTGCATGTTTCAGAAATAGTTTTCCCGCTTCGCTGAGCTGTACATGTTTACCTATCCGGTCAAACAGGGGCATTCCTAATTCTTCTTCCAGCTGTTTGATCTGCTGGGATAAGGTAGACTGAGTGACAAAACACGCTGCAGCAGCATCCGTGAAATGCAGCAACTCTGCAGCTTTGATGAAATAATTCAGTTGTCTAAATTCCATAATCGATCGGTTAAACTAATCAATATGATTAAAATTATCAATTTTACAAATATATAGTTAATGCCGAAATTTGAGCCATCACAGAAATAAATCCTATGGCACTATTCAGATCGCTTAAATCCAGAAACTTCAAGCTGTTTTTCTATGGACAATCCATTTCCTTAATTGGAACATGGATGCAGAAGACGGCAGTGAGCTGGTTGGTGTATCAATTGACAGGATCAGCGTTGTTGTTAGGGGTAGTGGGGTTTGTGAGCCTGATCCCCTCGCTGCTGCTTTCGCCTTATGCAGGCAGCCTGGTCGACAGACATAACCGCTACCGGATCCTGGTTATTACGCAGATTGCATCCATGATGCAGGCGGGAGCATTGGCAGGAATCATATTTTTTGGATACCATAATATACTCCTGATCGTTGTGCTGAGTCTTATCCAGGGGATCATCAATGCCTTTGACATGACCTGCCGACAGTCGTTGATGGTAGAAATGGTAGATGATAAAGAAGACCTTCCGAATGCAATTGCGCTAAACTCCACGATGGTGAATTTTGCACGCATTGCGGGGCCGGCAGTAGCGGGAATTATCCTGAGTGCCTTTGGTACAGATATCTGTTTCATCGGGAACTTTCTGAGTTATGTGCCGGTACTGATCTGTCTGTTTATGATGCGCCTCAATGTCACCGCGATCGGTAAATCGGAGAAAAGCATCTGGACTGAACTGGAAGAAGGGTTTAAGTATGTATCCGGAGATAGAGACCTGAGTAGTATGATCCTCATACTTGGCATGAGCAGCTTGTTTGTGATGCCTTTTAATACCCTGATGCCCATGTTTGCAAAAGATATATTTAACGGTGATGCGCGGACTTTCAGCTGGTTTGAAAGCGCAGCCGGCCTGGGCTCTATCTTAAGTGCCATCTATCTGGCCAACCTTAAAAACAGCAATGGCCTGATCAAAATGGTGACGATAGCGGGAGTAATCCTGGGTGGAAGTCTGCTGTTCCTGGCCTACGCTCCTCAACTGCCCTTCGCCTTATTTTTTATGACACTGGCAGGAGTAGGGATGATGGCGCAGACCTCCGCAATCAATACGTATATACAAACACATTCAATTCCGGAGATGCGCGGCAGGGCAATTAGTTATTATGTAATGGCTTATCAGGGAATCATACCCATCGGTAGCCTGCTGATTGGCTGGGCCGCAAACCTGATAGGTCCGAGGCCGGCAATCTTCATTGAAGGGACGATCGGCATCACCGCAACTGTAGCTTTTATCATTTACCGAAGCAGGTATTCCCAAAGAAAGACGCTTAGCGTGTAATTCCTAACCTATAACTGGTCCCAATTACTTAACTTTGGTGTATCACTAACTAATTTATTATATCATGAAAAAAACAGTTTATCTGCTGTTGTGTGCATTGGTGTTTTCCTTTGCGAATACAGCCAAGGCAGATGAAGGGATGTGGATCCCGATGCTGATAGGAAAGAACTATGAGCAAATGAAGAAACAAGGCTTTAAGCTAAGCGCAAAAGACCTTTACAATGCAAATGGTTCGAGCCTTAAAGATGCTATCGTTCATTTCGGTGGTTTCTGTACCGGAGAGATTGTTTCTGATAAAGGATTGATCTTTACCAACCATCACTGTGGTTATGATGCAATAGCTTCTAACTCAACAGCTCAAAACAACATTCTTGACAATGGTTTCTATGCCAAAAATTATGGTGAAGAAAAACCTATCGATGGTTTATTTGTACGTTTCCTTCTGAAAATGGAAGATGTAACGGATAAAGTAAATGAAGCAACCAAAGGATTGAAAGGCGCAGAGAAAGCTTCAAAAATGACGGAAGCCTTCAATACCATCGCTAAAGCTGCGGTAACAGGCCCTACAATCGAAGCAAACGTAAAAGACTTCTATAAATCAAACCAGTTTATCCTTTTCGTTTACGAACGTTTTGATGATATCCGTCTGGTAGGTGCACCTCCTCAGAATATCGGTAAATTCGGTGGTGATACAGACAACTGGGAGTGGCCACGTCAAACAGGTGATTTCTCTGTATTCAGAGTATATGCCGGTAAAGACAATAAGCCTTCGAAATATACCACAGAAAATGTGCCTTATGCACCAAAAAAATTCCTTCCGGTTTCTATCAAGGGAGTGAAAAATGGTGATTTTTCTATCGTTTACGGTTATCCAGGCCGCACAGACCGGTATTTAACTTCTTACGGTGTTGATCTTGCAACTGAAAAAGTAAGTCCGACGATCGTGAAATTACGCGATATCCGTCTGAAAGCATGGAAACAGGAAATGGATAAAAGTGTAGATACCCGTTTGAAACTGTCTTCACAATATGCAAACATCGCTAACTACTGGAAATATTTTATTGGTCAGACTGAACAGCTGAAAAGACTTAAAGTTGCCGATTCAAAAAGAAAAGAAGAAAAAGAGTTTACAGAATGGGCAGCTCAGAAAACTGAATTTGCTGGCCTGATGGATCAATATGCTCAGATTTATAAAGATATCGATCCGATCTCTGTACAACGTACTTATATCAATGAAGGCTTTATGGCCTCAGGATGGGTGCCAAATGCAATTTCTATCGGTCGCGCATGGACTGCAATGGACCAGAAAAAAGGTGATGCTGCCTTTGCTGAAAAAGTAAAATCAAGCATCAATGGTTCGATTGCCGGTTACGAAGAAACTTATGTGGAAGCTGCTGATAAAAAGATCTTCGCTAAGATCCTGGCTGCTTTCTATCAGGATGTTCCTACAAAATCACAACCTAAGTTCTTCGCCGAAATTGCAGAGAAATACTGGACAGGAAGCCCTGAAACAACTTTTGAGAAGTACGCGGATTACCTGTGGGAAAACAGTAATTTCATTAAACCGGAGAAACTGAAGAAATTTATCGCTTCTAATCCAAGCCTTGATGCCATTAAAGCTGATCCTGGATATAAATATGCGGTAAACCTGCTTCCTGCGGATTATGTAAAAGCAAACTTCGGATCTCTGGTAGCTGATTTTGAAACTAAAAAAGCAGAACTGGATAACCTCTACCTGAAAGCAATCCTGGAAAAAAATGCAGGAAAGATCATGTATCCGGATGCAAATTCAACAATGAGGTTGTCTTATGGAAATGTTCAGGACTACGCTCCAAAAGATGGGATGTCGTATAAAACTACGACAACGATCGAAGGAATCATGCAAAAATATGTTCCTGGTGATGGCGAGTTTGACCTTCCTGCTAACCTGATCGAAAACTACAATAAAAAGAACTTCGGCCAATATGGTAATGATGGTACTTTGACGGTAGGATTCATTACCAATAATGACATTACTGGTGGTAACTCTGGTTCACCGGTGATCAATGGCAATGGCGAACTAATCGGCCTTGCTTTCGATGGTAACTGGGAAGCAATGAGCGGTGATATCGCATTTGATAAGAAATTTAAACGCACAATCTGTGTGGATGTACGCTATGTGTTGTGGTGTATTGACGTTTTAGGTGGCGCTAAGAATATAATTGATGAGCTGGACATCAGAAAAGATGGTGTAGCTCCGAAGAAAGCTGTTACCAAGAAGTAATGTGAAAAAAATGTTCCTCTTTTCATCCTCGGATCTTTGCTGAAAAGCAAATATCCGGATGTCTTCAAAGAGGAACATTTTTTTTGGGGAAAAGAGAGATCCTGCCCGGGATTAAGGATCTTGCAGGGTTTCAGATTAAAGGACTTGTAAGATTTCAGATAAAGATCCTTGTAGCACTCAGATTAAAATACTGTTTTAAAACTAACTGAAAGGGGTTAAGCATCATGTTTAACCCTTTTTTTATTTGCTCCTTTTTATTGTTGAAGCAATTCGCCTTGTCCAGGATGATAACTATGGGTGGGAATGAGCAATATTTCAATAAAAAAGAAGCATTCTCTGAAAAGGCATAGAAGGCTTTGCGCCCTTCAGCGCAAGGTTTTCAGCCTTTGAAGAGTGATGCTTCTTTTTTAAGTAAGAATAATCTTTTTAACTAAGAATAATTGGAAACGAAAGAGCTAAATAACAAAAATCAGGAACACAAAAAAACCGGCACTAAATAATGCCGGTTTCCTTAATAATATCTGCTTCGGTTAGTTATATACAAACGTACCTTTTTCGCTTTGAATCGTTACCTGTTTCTGTGATGATGATTCTACACGGCCAATAATCTGTGCCTCAATGTTAAAACTATTAGAAATTGCAATAATCTCCTGAGCAATAGCTTCCGGAACATATAGTTCCATTCTATGTCCCATATTGAATACTTTATACATTTCTTTCCAGTCGGTGCCTGACTGCTCCTGGATCAATTGGAATAAAGGAGGAACAGGAAACAGATTGTCTTTAATGATATGTACATCATCATTTACAAAATGAAGCACTTTAGTCTGGGCGCCACCACTGCAATGTACGATGCCATGAATCTGATCTCGGTGTGCTTCTAAAACTTTTTTAATGACAGGTGCATAAGTACGGGTAGGGGAAAGCACTAACTTTCCTACAGTAATTTCTGTCTCTTCATTTATTTTGATGGTGTCAGTCAGCTTTTTGCCTCCGGAAAATACCAGGTCAAAAGGAACTGAAGGATCGAAACTTTCAGGATAGTTGTTGGCGATGGATTTCTCGAAAACATCATGTCTGGCAGAAGTTAATCCATTTGATCCCATTCCACCATTATATTCGGTTTCATAGCTGGCTTGTCCTGATGAAGAAAGTCCTACAATCACATCTCCCGCTTGAATTTTATCATTGCTGATGATTTTATCCCGCTCAATTCTGCAGGTTACTGTAGAGTCAACGATGATGGTGCGAACAAGATCACCCACGTCGGCGGTTTCACCTCCGGTAGAATAAATGGAAATTCCAAGTGCTCTTAATTCTGCCAGGATCTCTTCAGTGCCATTGATAATTGCAGCAATCACTTCTCCTGGGATCAGGTTTTTGTTGCGTCCAATGGTAGAGGATAAAAGGATCTGATCTGTAGCGCCTACACAGATGAGGTCATCGATATTCATAATGATGGCATCCTGTGCAATTCCTTTCCATACGGAAATATCACCTGTTTCTTTCCAGTAAACATAGGCCAGAGATGATTTTGTCCCTGCTCCGTCTGCATGCATAATGTTGCAGAATGCTTCATCATTTCCCAGGATATCCGGGATGATTTTACAGAAGGCTTGCGGAAAAATACCTTTATCTATATTCTTGATGGCTTGGTGCACATCTTCTTTTGACGCAGAAACGCCACGTTGGTTGTACCTGTTATCACTCATGTTGTTGCAAAGATAGGGAAACGCCCGAATGTTAAAGCGTTAAGCGCAAAAAAATAACCCTTCAAAATTAATTGAAGGGTTATAAAACTAAAATAAATGGTTTATTGAGGTTTGGTTTATTTTATAAACAACAATTCTCTGAACTTAGGTAGAGGCCATACGCTGTCGTCTACAATTTGTTCTAATTTATCTGTATGGTAACGGATGGTGTCAAAGTAAGATTTAACATTCTCATCATAACCGATTGCTTTCTCGCGTGAATCTTCGATTGCATTAGTTTTTTTACGTTCTTCCAACATTTTATCGATACTGGTTTTAAGGACACCAAGGTGTTCTGAAACTTTATTGATGATCAATAACGGCGTTTCTAGAGCATCTTTACCAAGACCAAGGTCTTTCAATCCTTTTGCATTTTCGATTAGCGTATTTTGGTAAGCAATTGTAGCAGGAATGATCATGCTGTTTGCTACTTCGCCAATTACCCTTGCTTCGATCTGAAGTTTCTTGTAATAGCTTTCCAATAAGATCTCATGACGTGCATGTAATTCACGTTTGCTGAAGATATTGGTGTTAGTGAATAGCTCAGATGTTTTTTCAGTTAAGTAAGCATCTAAAGCTTTAGGTGTAGTTTTGATGTTTGATAAACCGCGTTTTGCAGCTTCCTCTTCCCACTCCTGGCTATAACCATTTCCTTCAAAACGGATGTCTTTTGATTCTTTAAGGTATTTTTTGATGATGGTTAATAAAGCCACATCTTTTTTCTCTCCTTTTTTGATCAGTTTGTCTACTTCAACTTTGAATTTAGTCAATTGATCTGCAACAATTGCATTCAGGACAGTCATCGGAGCAGAAGAGTTTTCAGAAGAACCTACTGCCCTAAGCTCGAATTTGTTTCCGGTGAAAGCAAAAGGAGAAGTACGGTTACGGTCAGTTGTATCGAAAGAGATCTGAGGGATCTTAGGAATACCTAACCACAATGAATCTTCGCTTTTTACTTTTTTGATGATGCTGCGTGAAGATTCGATTTCGTCTAATACATCAGCAAGTTGTGAACCAAGGAAGATCGAGATGATTGCCGGTGGCGCCTCATTAGCTCCAAGACGGTGATCATTGCTTACAGAAGCGATACTTGCTCTTAAAAGATCAGCATGTTCATGAACAGCTTTAATGGTATTCACGAAAAACGTTAAGAACATTAAGTTGTTTTTAGGCGTTTTTCCTGGTGACAATAAGTTTTTACCAGTATCAGTAATTAGTGACCAGTTGTTGTGTTTACCTGATCCGTTGATTCCTGCATATGGTTTTTCGTGTAATAAAACTTTGAAGTTATGTCTTAAGGCAACTTTTTCCATTAAGTCCATCAACAATTGATTGTGGTCAATCGCAAGGTTGATTTCTTCATAGATTGGTGCGCATTCGAACTGAGAAGGAGCAACCTCATTGTGGCGTGTTTTCAAAGGAATACCTAATTTCAGGGCTTCGTTTTCAAAATCAACCATATAAGTGAATACACGCTCAGGAATCGATCCGAAATAATGATCTTCTAATTGTTGTCCTTTTGCAGACATATGTCCGAATAGGGTACGGCCGGTTAAGGCAAGATCCGGACGTGCGTTATACATCGCAAGGTCTACCAGGAAGTATTCCTGCTCAATACCTAAAGATGCATTTACTTTAGTGATGCTTTTGTCGAAATACTGACAAACATCAACTGCTGCTTTATCTAAAGCAGAAAGTGCTTTTAACAGGGGAGCTTTATAATCTAAAGCCTCACCGGTGTAAGCAACAAATACAGTAGGAATACAAAGCGTTTTACCAGCTTTGCTTTCCATAATGAAAGCTGGAGAAGAAGGATCCCATGCAGTATATCCGCGGGCCTCAAAAGTATTACGGATACCTCCGTTAGGGAAGCTGGATGCATCCGGCTCTTGCTGAACCAATGCACTTCCTGCAAATACTTCAATTGCACCATCTTTACTTGGCTCAAAGAAAGAGTCATGTTTTTCAGCAGTAGATCCTGTTAATGGTTGAAACCAGTGAGTGTAGTGGGTTGCACCTTTAGCCATTGCCCAGCTTTTCATGGCTGTGGCGATATGATTGGCATCCTCATGATTGATTAACTCTCCCTGGTCAATGGAAGAAATTAATTTCTCAAACACTTCTTTTGATAAGAAATCTTTCATTTTTTTCTTATCGAAAACATTAACGCCAAAAAACTCAGAAATCTTAGTCGAAGGAGACTTTACTTCCGGTGAAATTCTTGATTGCGCCTCTTTTAATGCAATTGTTCTTAAGCTTTTCATTTATTTGTTTAAAATTTGGTCAAAAATATAATTTTTGTTTGGTATTTTCTGTGAATTGTTTGTAAAAATACGAATGTCAGGAAATAATCAAAGAAATATTTGAGGTTTTTAGAGATTTTGTGTGATGAATTTTAATGAATAGGCGTTATTCTGCCGCCTGTTTGATGT
This sequence comes from Pedobacter steynii, assembly GCF_001721645.1. Lineage (NCBI taxonomy): Bacteria > Pseudomonadati > Bacteroidota > Sphingobacteriia > Sphingobacteriales > Sphingobacteriaceae > Pedobacter > Pedobacter steynii. The sequence goes on from NZ_CP017141.1 coordinate 3,990,759, forward strand.
TTTTGCCGATTTCAGGCGTTTTAAGATTTTTTGCATTTTGGCTATGAAAAGCTGGTAATCTTCACATCATTGTAAGGAATGGAAAGGATATTTCCCTTATTTTCTGGAAGATAGGAAGAAATTTTCAAATAAAAGAGAAAAAAAAGCTGATTATGATATATAAGGTGTAGAAAAAACAAATAATAAGGCATTCCCTGCAAATAAAAGGTTTATGCCTACGAATAATAAAAAGATATAGCAGAATAATAAAAACATAAGGATCTTAGTAGAGACAGCCCTTTTTAATGTGACCCCCTAATCATATTGATATGGATGTTTACCAGTTTAGGTGGTGTAGCACTTTAGATAGGTAAAATAAGAATGAGCAGGAATAAATTCTCAAGGTTAGTAAACCATGCCTGCTGTACTTCAAATAACCATCAGGAATTTTATTTCCTCCCCGATCTGAGATCCTGATGGTTGTTTTTTTTACCTTTGCCCCGTTCCATAAATAACATACTTATATATTATATATAGTATACGATAATTTCAAATGCCATCATGGGGAGTATTTTTAGGTTTAAGCAATTTGAGGTAGACCAATCTGGTTGCGCCATGAAGATCAATACGGATGGTGTGTTGCTGGCTGCTGTAGTAGCTAAATCTGAACCTCGTTATATTCTGGATATCGGTACCGGAACAGGAGTAATCGCCCTGATGCTGGCCCAGCGTTTTTCTTCTGCCTATATAGATGCGGTAGAGATCGACGAATCTGCTGCGAATGCAGCGGTCGGGAATTTTGCCCGTTCCAGCTTTTCATCGCGGACTGCCGCTCATTTCAGTGCCATAGAAGATTATACGACCGATCGGAGGTATGACCTGGTCGTTTCCAATCCCCCATATTTTGTCAACGACCTTAAAAATCCTGAAATAAGAAAAGGAATTGCAAGACATGCTGATGAACGGTTTTTTGAGGCGCTATTGGAGAAAGTTTCCGAAATATTGGCTGAGGAAGGTTGCTTTTGGGTAATTTTACCGGTAAAGCAGGCAGGTTTGCTAGTACAAAGTGCTGCTGCATTTGATTTGTTGGTTCGAAAACAGATTGACGTTTGTTCTGATCAAACCAAACCCGTGATTCGCCAGATCGTTTGTCTGTCCAGGTTAAAAGGGGCGAAAGAACAGGAAACTTTTTACATTTATGAGTCCAGAGGGGTTTATACTGAAGCTTACCGCTTGCTGTTAAAAGATTTCTTTCTTGCCTTCTGATGGCAATATACATAGCTTTGTCTAAAGACAAATACGCTATACTTTGAAAAAAATAGGACTCATTTCCGATACGCATGGTTTTCTTGACGATGCAGTGTTTAAACATTTTGATGAATGTGATGAAATATGGCATGCCGGAGACTTCGGTCCCGATGTTGCCGATCGCTTAGCTGCCTTTAAACCGCTTAAAGGGGTTTATGGCAATATCGATGGAAAGGAAATCCGTTCCGCATTCCCGGAGCACCTCCGTTTTAACTGTGAAAAGGTCGATGTATGGATGACCCATATTGGGGGATATCCGGGAAAATATGCTCCTCAGGTTAAGGGTGAAATATACACTAAGCCCCCGATGCTCTTTATCACCGGGCACTCGCATATCCTTAAAGTGATGTTCGATAAAAAAATTAATTGCTTGCATATAAATCCGGGTGCGGCGGGAAATTCGGGCTGGCATCGGGTGAAAACATTAATTAGATTTTGTATTTCGGAGGAAAAAATACATACCTTAGAGGCCATAGAAATAGGAAATAGATAACGTATAAAATACACTAAGTAATATGTCGGGCATTAAAACACTAGGCCAATTTATAATTGAAAAACAAGCAGACTTCTCCTATGCAAAAGGAGAGCTCTCCAGATTGCTGAGAGACATAGGTATTGCCTCAAAAATCGTTAACCGGGAAGTAAATAAAGCCGGTTTGGTCGATATTCTTGGTGATGCAGGGACAGTTAATATCCAGGGAGAAGGTCAGAAAAAATTAGATGTATTTGCGAATATCCAATTCATTAGCGCACTAACCAGTGGCGGTGAGTGCTGTATTGTAGCGACAGAAGAGGAAGATGATTTTGTAAGGATTGACTCTCCGGTATCGAAAAATGCAAAGTATATTGTTTGTATCGACCCTTTAGACGGCTCTTCAAACATTGATTGTAATGTGGCTGTTGGAACAATTTTCTCTATCTATCGTAGAAAATCTGTGGATGGAGAAGCTACACTGGCGGATGTATTACAAAAAGGTACACAACAGGTGGCGGCAGGGTATGTGATCTATGGCTCTTCTACCATGCTGGTATATACTACTGGAAAAGGGGTAAACGGATTCACTTTAGATCCCTCAATAGGGGAGTTCTGTTTATCTCATCCAAACATGAGAATTCCTGAAGGCGGTAATATTTATTCTTTAAACGAAGGGAACTATGTTCATTTCCCTGAGGGGGTAAAGAAATACCTGAAATATGTGCAGGTACATGATGAAGCAACCAACAGACCTTATACGTCAAGGTATATTGGTTCAATGGTGGGTGATATTCATAGAAACCTGATTAAAGGGGGGATTTATATCTATCCGACTACAGCCAATTCTCCAAAAGGAAAACTGAGGTTATTATATGAATGTAATCCGATGGCTTTCATCGTTGAACAGGCAGGTGGGGTTGCCTCTGATGGATTCAACAGAATCCTGGATATAGAACCTACAGAATTGCACCAGCGCAGTTCCATCTTTATAGGATCCAAAGAAATGGTGACGATGGCTGAAGGAATGATGGCGGAGTTCTCCGCAGAGAAAAATGTAAATGCGGCTGTGTCTGAAAAACTGGGAGAGGTAGGATAATCAAATCAATCTCTGGCCCATATAAAGAGCTAAACAGACTATTATAATAAAGTCTGTTTAGCTCTTTCTTTTTCAAATTCTACATCAATAGCCAGGGCGGCTCTGTTTTTGCCTGCAGCTACAGCCAATTCATCACAACGTTCATTTTCCGGGTGGGCATTGTGCCCCTTAATCCAGACAAACTTAACCTGGTGTAATTTATATACATTTAGAAAGCGAACCCAAAGGTCTTTATTCTTCTTTCCCTTGAATCCGGTCTTTACCCATCCGAATACCCATTTCTTTTCTACAGAGTCTACCACATATTTCGAATCGGAAACAACTGTAACATCCTGTCCCGGGGTTTTTAAAGCATTTAAGCCTTCGATAACCGCCAGTAGTTCCATTCTGTTGTTTGTGGTCATGCGAAAGCCGCCACTCAATTCCTTGTAGTGGTTGCCCGAACGTAAAATAACCCCATAACCTCCTGGTCCAGGGTTTCCACTTGCTGCTCCGTCTGTAAAAATTTCAATCATAACTGAGACAAATCTATGTTTTTAAGCTTTAAATGCAATTTATGACAATCAATTATTATTTGGATGAAAAAATAAATGCCCTGAAATAGAAAGGCTTAAAAGAAAAGTGTGACTTAATTGTTAAAATTATTTGATAAAAATGTTTTTAATCGTACTTTTGTGACGTTGAAAAAAACATGGTGGTTTTAGCTCAGTTGGTTAGAGCATCGGTTTGTGGTACCGAGGGTCGTGGGTTCGAGCCCCATATTCCACCCCAGTTTTGAAAGCAGTCTGAAAAGACTGCTTTTTTTGTTTCAAATAATTCCTGCTGAAATGAGATTGTGTTCAAATTTCTAAGAGTCATTAAACCTGGCACGATGTTTATTGTAACGTTCGAAATTATTTGTTTTTCAAAAAGATAGCCCCCCTACATGTCGTTTTTGAGATCATTTTACATCTATTTTATTGTATACATTGAAAACATTTACGATTGCATCGGCTCTTGTTATTTTAGTTTGTTTAATTAGTTCTTTTAAGAAAGAACCTTCTGTTGGCGAGTTGCTGTCCAAAGGCTTCAAAAGCAAGATTTATAAGAAATTTGATACCCTTGTCTTTGATTCTGTTTTTAACAGAACGATGGATACTCTGTCTGTCAGACTAACCAATACCAAATCAATTAAAGCTTTTTATGCCGGTAATGCCGGTTCTCCAAAGCTAATTGTGAAATTTTATGGGAACAGAAATTTAGATACACTCTTGAGCTTTTTACAAAACAGCAATGAGCATGGCCTTAATCCGGAAATGTTTTCAACAAAGGAGCTTGCCGGTTTACTGGAGGAGCTTAAAGAAAATAAATATACAAATGTGGATCAGGCTTACCCTACACTGGCAAAAGTTGAGCTCCTTTCAGCTGACGCCTATATTAGTTATGTGAATTACCTCAGGTTTGGGGTCGTGGATCCCAGAAAGGTGTTTTCCGGATATCTTATTCCGGTGAAAAGACCAGATCATCAATCTGCTATCGGGTTATTAAATTCAATCGATATATCGGATACATTAGATCATGTACAAAATAAATCACGACAATATAAGGCTTTGCAGTCCGCCTATTTGCAAACTGAGGATGATGCTGTTCGCCGCATATTAGCTGTGAATATGGAACGTTTACGTTGGGTCCTGCCAAAAATGGGGGAGGAGTATGTTCAGGTGAATATTCCGGATTTTAACCTGGTGTATTATAAGCAGGAGGATACGTTGGCCATGATGAAAGTGTGTGTGGGCAGTAAATCCGACGAGGACTATGATAAGAAAATGGAAGTTTTTAAAAAGTCCGGCGATTATGAAGACAGACCCGATAATCATGAAACGCCTATGCTTTTTGGCTCCATAACCTTACTATATGCCAATCCGGTATGGAATATTCCGGAAAGTATAGCCAAAAATGAAATTTATCCAACTGTATTGAAGAATAGAAGCTACCTGAATAAAAACCAAATCGGCGTATACTATAAGAATAAGCTTGTTCAGGATCCTGGCCGGATCCGATGGTCGAAATATTCCAGAGAAAAGCTGCCTTTTCGATTTGTACAAAAATCCGGACCTAAAAATTCTCTCGGTAAATTTAAGTTTGCTTTCCAGAATAATAGTAGTATCTATTTGCATGACACCAATTTTAAAAAGGCTTTCAAACTCACTAACCGGGCAATAAGCCATGGCTGTATCAGATTGGAACGGCCATTGAAATTTGCTGAACTTCTGGTAGCAGATAAAGCCAAGTACGATAAATTAAGATCTGAAATTGGTCTGGCACCGTTGGATAGTAGCAGACTTGTTGCCTATAAATTGAATCGGGCAAAAAAAGTACAAGTGAAGAATCTCATTCCCGAACCAGTTGCATTCAGTCCTAAGAAACCAGTTTCATTGTTGATCACCTATTTTACAGCATGGGAGATGAATAACAAGATTGAATATCGGCCAGACGTATACGGCATGGACAAGAAACTTTGGCTTGCTATGAATAAAGTCAGGTAGATAAGCCAGGCCTTTTTGATGCTTTGTAACTAATTACTTTGTTTATAAATCCCGGAGGCCCCGATGACCTGACGTAAATCAACCCAAAAAATATTACCAAGTCCGTTAAGAGCTGAGTTTAATATATTGAGGTATTCGTCAGTAGTCATGGGTTTATCATTAGGATAGGGTTGTGAGTCTCTGAAGCTGGTGAAAAACAAGGTTTTTCTGTCATTTGAAAGCATCGGACATTGATCCATATCGCTGGAATTAACCTTGTTCCCCAGGTTTTTACCTTTGCCCCAGAAACCTCCTTTGTTAAAGCTGAGGTATAAATCGCCGCTTCCATGATTATCTGCGTAATTCATACCGGTATATATAATGAACGATTCGTCGGGCGATACGAAGGCGTCGAATTCGGTTTTTGTTGTATTTATAGAGCCATTCAGAGGAACCGGACGCTGAAATTTATGTTTTTCATACCTGGAAACCATTAAGTCATACCCCTTTGAGCCATTTTCAGTAGAAAAAAACAGATTGCCTTTTTCTGAAACAGTTGGGTATAATTCATCATTCATTGAGTTCACTTCGTTTCCAAGGTGCTTCGGTAAGCTGAATTTCTCATTTTCATAATCAACATACCAAATGTCAAAGTCCGATTTTGATACACCTGTAGTAATTGGCCTGGTAGAGATAAAATAAAGTTTCTTGCCTATTGGATCGAAGAAAGGATCCGCATCACTAAACTGTCCTGAAAACGATGCGATTTGGGGCTTGGTCCATCTGCCTTGCTCTTTCCTGGTGATGAAAATGGTGTAAAATCTGTTTGTTGAGGTATTATTGGCAATAGTGTATAACCTGATATTTCCATCCGGAGAAAATGTAAGGTTGTATTCGTTTAATCTGGAGGAAATCAGGCCGTCTGCAAATAGTGTTGCGCTGTCCACAGGGCTGGGAGAGCTATAGGAAGCGTTACTGTTTTTTACCTTGTATTTACAGGACATAATGCTGAATAATAATCCGATGATAATTGTGGTATGTGTTTTCATTTGATTTTCTTGTTTAAATATTTACCATCTAACTTTATTTAGATGGTAAATATATGTATTTTAGTTAAACAAACAAATCTTTAGATGAAGAGGGGGATGGCCGTGTTTTTTGTAGAGAATAAATGCTTGTGGCAAGCTAAGACAACTGCTGATCAGAATAACTCCTAAAATTATATTTCGTTGTTAGGTGGTAAAAAAATAACTTTGTAATATGGCGAAATTGCGAAACATCGGAACACTAACAATAGACAGCAGCGTGCTGTGCTGTAATTTCGTAAATACAGTAAGTTCCTGGAAAGGAGAAAAAAAACACGACTATCTGGAGAGCTATAATGATTTTGTTGCCTGGTGTGCAAAATTGGAAGTTTCGGATCTCCGGACTCTGGATATGCTTCGTCAGTTGGCCGCTGTTCAACCTGAAGAAGCGATGGTGGCTTTAGCTCGTGTCAAAGAAATCAGGGAGGTAATCCGGGGACTGATATCTGCTGTTGCGCACAATGACAATGATGAAAAGTCGAAATTTCTACCTGCAGCAAATCTTTTGCTCATTGATGCGGTATCCAGGCAACGTTTGCTTTATGTAGAAGGAAAGTTTTTAATGGGGCAGGTAGAGGCACCTGGCGATCTCAGCTCTCCGGTTTGGAAAGTGGTCAATTCACTGGCCTCTCTGCTCACCGGACAGGAAGCCGTTCGAATAAAGGAATGTCCCAACTGTGGATGGGTATTTCTGGACGAGACCAGGAACGGTAAAAGGAAATGGTGTAATCCCCAGTCCTGTGGTTCTGCCGACAAGATGATGCGTTACAATCAACGGAAAAAGAACAATATAGTGGGAGAGTAAGCCAACTTTTGAGGTCTATTGCTATATTTGTTTAAACGCAATCGTAATGAACTTTCTAAATAATACCTCTTCAAATCTTATTCTATTTTTTCTTTTTTGTCTTATTTCAACTCCATTATTTGCTCAGCATAACTCAGAACATATTTACAAGTCCTGGGTGCTTACCGAAGTTAAATACAATGACGAGTCGGAGTTACCGGATGAAGAGACGATCAAGTACGCCTACTTTAAATATGCCTTTTCTGCTCCCGATAAGCTCCATATTGCTCATGGATATAAGGACCTGGGAACTCCCATGGGGTTCGGGATTAAGGGGAACCGTGTCGTATTAAAATCAACAGAAGGACATGTCATGAATACCATTCGGATTGAAAAACTAGAAGAAGATCAGCTGGTATTGCTGCAATCAGCTGCAGATGGTTTTGATAATCCTAAGGCACTGGAGTATCACTTTGTTTCAGAAGAGGCTTTTCAGAAATCGCAGACCTTAAATGCAGAAGATGTCTATAGCATAATTGACGGAGATACCATTTATAAAGAAAGTCCAAAGGTATACGCGAGGTTTAATGGAAATACACTTCAGTCTTCTTTAAAGGTGGGGAATGGCAAATTAATGGATAAAAAAAGCGGATTTTTAAAAGCAAGCTTTATTGTCTTTAAATCCGGAAAAGTCGATAGCCTGAAGATTTTGAACAGCATCAGCCCGGTTTACGATGAACTCTTTAAAAAGGAGTTTTTTAAATTGAAGAGCAAATGGACTCCGGCAGTAAGGAATGGAACACCAGTGGGAGTGCAAATGACGTATGAAGTCAGGTACTTAACAATCGATGAAATGATGCCGTCATACGGGCTAACAAATGAAGCAAATGAGTATTATCGGAATAAAGATTATGCTGCTGCGCTTAAATTATATAATGAGGCCTTGCAATACGTTCCCGCTGATAAGGAAAATTTATATAAAAGAGGGATATGCAGTAAAATGCTTGGGAATATAAACGCTGCATGTGAAGACTGGCGGGAAATTCGGAGATTGGGAGGAACGACCTCGCTTCGCTTACTGGAGAAGTATTGCAAAGATTAGTGGATAAAGATTGCTCAATTCAATAAAGTTGTCTGATAGCTGTCACCATAAATCATTCAGCGTCATTTTCCTCTTTTTCAATTGCATCATTATTACTTTTTAAAGTATCTTTGCATCACTTTATGAATATGATCTTTTTCTTCGAAACCCCATCTGCCAAGATTTATGTCTTGCAAATCAACCGGAGCCTTACACCATCTGATATTTCAAAATTAAGTTGGCTGTTTGGAGGCGCGAAAGTTAAATCGGAAACATCTTTAAGTGGATTCTTTGTTGGCCCAAGGGCAGCAATGGTAACCCCATGGAGTACCAATGCCGTAGAGATTACCCAAAATATGGACCTTCAGGGTATTATCCGCATTGAAGAGTTTGAGCACTCCACTGCTGAGGCTTCAAATTATGACCACATGTTGTTTCAAAAATACGACGGACTGGATCAGGATGTATTCACCACCAACATTCAGCCGGAGCCAATCCTGGAAATCAGCGATATCGCTGCCTACAATAAACAGGAAGGGTTATCACTAAGTGATGAGGAAGTAGATTATTTAAATAAACTGGCCGGAAACCTGGGACGTAAATTAACGGATTCAGAAGTATTCGGTTTTTCTCAGGTAAACTCTGAACACTGCCGTCATAAAATCTTTAACGGAACTTTTGTGATTGATGGTCAGGAGCAACCTTCTTCTTTGTTTAAACTGATCCGTAAAACATCAGAACTAAACCCTAACGGAATAGTTTCTGCCTATAAAGATAACGTGGCCTTCGTTAAAGGACCAAGGGTACAGCAATTTGCCCCTAAAAGAGCAGACGTACCTGATTATTATCAATTGAAAGATTTTGATTCCGTGATTTCAATAAAAGCGGAAACCCATAACTTCCCGACTACTGTAGAACCATTTAATGGAGCAGCAACAGGATCAGGTGGTGAAATTAGAGACAGACTGGCGGGTGGACAAGGTTCATTGCCCCTTGCAGGTACTGCAGTATACATGACTGCTTTGTCGAGACTTACCGAAGATCGTCCATGGGAAAATGGAGTAGAAGAAAGAAAATGGTTGTACCAAACGCCAATGGATATCCTGATTAAAGCATCCAATGGTGCTTCTGATTTTGGAAATAAATTCGGACAACCATTGATCACCGGATCAGTACTTACCTTTGAACATGAAGAACAAGGTAGAAAATTAGGATACGATAAAGTGATCATGCTTGCAGGTGGTGTTGGCTACGGAAAAGCTGATCAGGCACAAAAACATAAACCGTCAACAGGAGATAAAATTGTCATCCTGGGTGGCGAAAACTACCGCATTGGTATGGGAGGTGCTGCGGTATCTTCAGCTGATACGGGTGCGCTTGGTTCCAGCATTGAGCTGAATGCCATTCAACGCTCCAATCCGGAGATGCAGAAAAGAGCAGCAAATACGGTTCGTGGTATGGTGGAAAGCGATGCAAATACAATTGTTTCGATTCATGACCATGGTGCCGGCGGACATTTAAACTGTCTTTCTGAGCTGGTAGAAGAAACAGGTGGTCTGATTGACCTGGATAAATTGCCTGTTGGCGATCCTACACTTTCTGCCAAAGAAATTATAGGAAACGAATCTCAGGAACGTATGGGATTGGTGATCGGAAAAGACCACATAGATACCTTACATAAAATCGCTGAACGTGAACGTAGTCCGATGTATACTGTTGGAGAGGTAACGGGTGATCACCGCTTTACTTTCGCTTCTAAAACCACAGGCTTAAAACCTATGGACCTGGAGCTTAAAGACATGTTTGGCAGCTCACCGAAAGTGGTGATGGAAGATAAAACAGTAGACAGGAAATATGAACCTGTAACTTACGATATTAATAAACTGGACAGTTACCTGGAGCAGGTATTACAGCTGGAAGCAGTAGCTTCCAAAGACTGGTTAACGAACAAAGTTGACCGCTGTGTGGGTGGAAGAGTTGCAAAACAACAATGTGCAGGACCATTACAATTACCTTTAAACAACTGCGGTGTAATGGCGCTTGATTATCAGGGAAAAGATGGTATCGCTACCTCTGTCGGACATTCGCCACTATCGGCTTTGATCAATGCAGCAGCGGGAAGCCGTAATGCAATCGCAGAATCTCTTTCCAACATTGTCTGGGCTCCCTTAAAAGATGGATTGGAAAGTGTTTCACTTTCTGCCAACTGGATGTGGGCCTGTAAGAATGAAGGTGAAGATGCACGTTTATATGAAGCGGTAAAAGCATGCTCGGAATTTGCCATTGACCTGGGAATTAATATCCCTACCGGTAAAGATTCCTTGTCCATGAAACAAAAATATCCTGATGGTGAAGTGATTGCTCCAGGTACGGTAATCATTTCTGCTGGAGGTCATTGCGATGACATTGCTGCGGTTGTGGAACCTGTACTTCAGAAAAATGGAGGCTTGATCTACTACATCAACCTTTCGGGAGATGCTTATCAGCTTGGAGGTTCTTCTTTTGCTCAGATCTTAAACAAGATCGGCAATGAAACTCCAGATGTTAAAAATGCAGCACAGTTTAAAACAGCTTTCAATACTGTTCAGGAACTGATCAAAGCCGGAAAAATCCAGGCAGGTCATGATATCGGTAGCGGTGGTCTGATCACTACCTTATTAGAGCTTTGCTTTGCAGACAGAAACCTTGGTGCGGAAATCGACCTTTCTGCTTTAGGAAATGAAGACCTGATTAAAGTGCTTTTTGCAGAAAATATCGGAATCGTATTCCAGGCAGATGCCAGTGTGGAAGGATCACTTAAAGCAGCAGGAGTAGCTTACCATAAAATTGGTGAAGTAAAAGCTGAAGCGACTTTAACGGTTAAAAACGCAGGTACAAACCATACTTTTGATATCGATCATTTACGTGATGTATGGTTCAAAACTTCTTATCTTTTAGATCAGAAACAAGCGGGCCCGGTTAAAGCAAAAGAAAGATTTGATAACTATAAAAATCATGTCTTAAACTATACCTTCCCATTACAGTTTGATGGTAAAAAACCGGCGATCGACGCGTCTAAACCAAGACCTAAAGCGGCGGTGCTTAGAGAAAAAGGAAGTAACTCGGAGCGTGAACTTGCCAATGCAATGTTCCTTGCAGGTTTTGATGTGAAGGATGTACACATGACGGATTTAATCTCTGGTCGTGAAACACTGGAAGACATTCAGTTTATCGGTGCAGTAGGTGGATTCTCTAACTCAGACGTATTGGGTTCTGCCAAAGGTTGGGCAGGCGCATTCTTATACAATGAAAAAGCAAGGGTAGCACTGGAGAATTTCTTCAAACGTGAGGATACGCTTTCTGTGGGTATCTGTAATGGTTGTCAGCTTTTTGTAGAATTAGGACTGATCAATAAAGACCATGAGGAAAAACCTAAAATGCTGCACAACGAAAGTCAGAAACATGAGAGTATTTTCACTTCATTAACGATACAGGAAAACAATTCCGTAATGTTATCGAGCCTTGCCGGCAGTACATTAGGAGTATGGGTATCTCATGGAGAAGGTAAATTCCAATTGCCATATGCTGAAGATCAATATGGTATCGTAGCTAAATATGGTTACGAAAGCTATCCTGCCAATCCAAACGGATCGGATTACAATACTGCGATGTTATGTGATCAGTCGGGAAGACACCTGGTGATGATGCCTCATATTGAGCGCTCTTTATTCCAGTGGCATTGGGCCAACTATCCTCAGGGACGTAAAGACGAAGTGACACCATGGATGGAGGCTTTTGTAAATGCAAGAAAATGGTTGGAAAACACCACTAAATAACATCATTTTAAAAGATGTATACGAACAAGAGAGCAGCCTAAAAGGCTGCTCTTCCTGTACCGGGGAGTTTTTAGTTTTGAAATTAAGCGGGAGTAAACTGGAAAGAATGAATGATGATTTCTACTTCCTGTCCGTTTGAAGGGGCCTGGCCATTAAATAACCATAAATTCATGTGTACTGGCAAGGCTTCAGTGCTGACCGGGAAACCAGAGTCAGGAGTTGCCCATGGGTAGAAAGCATTGGATTCAAGTTCGTTATGTCCGTGATAAGCTTTGTAACTCACCTTCTGACTGTTTCTGGAAAATTTATAAGTAGAATACGTTCCATTCAGTGCAAGCTCATATGTGTTAAATACCCGTGTCGCAGGATCTCCGTAAGCCGGATACACAGTATAGTTGAAATTTGGCCATGCCGAATTGCCCCATCTGGCAAACTCAATGTCGATCTCATGGTGTCCGTTATCACCGGATTTGTAGTTGAACAAGCCTAAAATTACATTTTTGTCCAGCTCATCTACCGCGCCTTCCACTTTCCATACATAAGAACCATAGCCAAAATCCTGCAGGGAGCTGACTTCGGCGCAATTCCACCTTCCGGTAGCGGCATCTCTGCGGATTCTTAAGTGTAATCGTCCTTGTGCATCTACCCATACACTGCTGTTGGCCCAGTAATTTGGTCCCGGACCGCCCACAGAGAGGTCTGTGACATTCTTAACCTGCCAGTTGTAGCCGCTGAAATTGATAATGGTTGCGCCGGGAACAGGAACGGCAGCGGATTTTGAATTTACTTTCTCTGATTTAGCCTGGTCTGCATTGGAGTCTTTCTTACAGGAGAAGAAGACGATGGCAAGAATCGCCATAACATAGATTTTTTTCATTTTGGTTGATTATAGGGTTGATAAATTTTTGTCAGACATATTTTTGATGTCTTAACCACAAGTGCATGGAAAATCAGACTTTTACCAATTAATGTCTGAATATATTTTTCTGACTGCTGCAGAGTATTTAATATTGTGTACAATTAATGGTCATTCGTCTCCTGGACTAAACAATATACGCTGATGAAAAATATCCTGCTGGCCAGTACTTCTTCTATGTTTGGGGAAGCATATCTGGCTTATCTTATGCCCGAATTAAAGTCTTTTTTTGAAGGCTGCACTGAAATTGTATTTATTCCTTTTGCGCGTCCCGGAGGAATCAGTCATGATGAGTATACGGAAAAGGTAAAAGCGGCTTTTCATCCTTTGAACATTAAAGTAAGGGGACTTCATACCTTTACTGATCCTACAGAAGCGATTCAACAGGCGGAAGGTTTTTTCACCGGAGGAGGAAATACTTTTTTATTGGTGCAGCAACTCCATCAACTAAACCTGATGGAAGAGCTGAAGGGGGCGGTAGAAGGGGGGACTCCTTACCTGGGAACAAGTGCCGGAAGCAATATTGGAGGAATCAACATGAAAAATACCAATGATATGCCCATTGTATATCCCCCTGATTTTACCACCATGGGACTTATTCCTTTTAATATTAATGCGCATTACCTGGACCCGGATCCAAATAGTACCCATAACGGCGAAACACGGGAAACCAGGATTAAGGAATTTCATGTATTCAATGATATCCCTGTTGTAGGACTCAGGGAGGGAAGCTGGATCCGTGTTAAAGCAGAGGAAGTGACAACAGAAGGGAGCAGGTCTTCACGCATATTCCTCGCAGATACTGAGCCTTATGAACTGGAACCAGGATCTGTATTAAGATTTTAATCCGGAGATTAGTTCGGGGCCATTATATCGTTATATTTGTTTTGAGGCGATAATTAAATGGCGAAAAAGACTAATCCTGATGATTTTAAGTGTTACCCGCTTGGTGATGCGGCAATAGTGATCCAGCTGGGTAATCAGATCAGCCCGCTCATTAATGGAAGGGTACGTGCAGTATGTGCTTATCTTGATGAATATAGCTTTGAGGGCTTTATCGAATATGTGCCTGCATTTACCACGGTCACGATATATTATGAGCCCTGGATCATCAATTATAACAAACTGCTGCCACTCCTTCAGGAGCTGGCAAGTGAAGTATTGGAACAACAGGAGGTTCCGGCTGGAACACTGCTGGAAATTCCGGTATTATATGGTGGCGAATGGGGCCCGGATCTGGACTTTGTAGCCAGTCATAACAAGATGACAGCTGCAGAGGTGATTGCCCTCCATACCGCTCCGGATTACCTGGTTTATATGATTGGTTTTGCGCCCGGATTTCCTTACCTGGGAGGAATGAACGAATTGATTTCCGCACCCAGAAAAGATAATCCCAGATCTAAAATCCCTGCCGGATCGGTGGGTATTGCCGGTCAGCAGACGGGAATATATCCAATTGAAACTCCGGGAGGCTGGCAGATTATAGGACGGAGCCCAATCAATTTGTTTGACCTGAACAGCGCAGTTCCGGCATTGCTTAAAGCGGGTGATCGGGTTCGTTTTTCAGCCATTTCTGAAACAGAATTTAAGAAAATAAGGAGGGGCAGGAATGGGAATTAAAGTATTGAAAGCAGGCTTATTGACAACCATTCAGGATGCCGGCCGTTATGGCTACCGCAAAGATGGAATCATTATTGGCGGTGCGATGGATGTAAAGGCTTACCAGCTGAGCAATCTCCTTGTTGGAAATACGGAGAGGGAAGCAGGAATAGAATGTACCTTAATGGGACCGGCCCTTCTTTTTGAGGAGGAACAGTTGATCGCCATTACTGGGGGTGATCTTTCCGCTGAGCTGGATGGAGTTGCTATTCCCATGTGGCGTCCGGTACGGGTAGCTAAAGGAGCTGTTCTTTCATTTGGACAGGCCCGGTCCGGCTGCCGTACTTACCTGGCTGTTCAGGGTGGACTTGATTTACCAAAAGTATTGGATAGTTATTCCACTTATCTTCGTGCCGGTTTTGGCGGATGGGAAGGCAGGGCATTAAAAACAGGAGACCTGATCCCTTTTAAATCTGCTGCTCCTGTGGTACCGTCAGATTTCAACTGGTCCTTAAGCACTAAAATGCACCAGGAATCGAAGGATGACATCATCCGGGTGATTAAAGGCCCTGAATTCGAACTTTTTCAGGAAAAAAGTATCGCAGCAGTATTTACAGAGAAATTCAGGATCAGTAAAGAAGCAGACCGCATGGGTTATCGCCTGGAAGGATCAAAACTAAAGCTGCGCAAAAAGGAAGAAATGTTATCCTCCGCAGTGTCCTTCGGAACGGTACAGGTAACCGCTGAAGGAAGCCCGATTATTTTAATGGCAGACCATCAGACTACAGGCGGTTATCCCCGCATCTTACAGGTGATCACTGCAGACCTTGGTAAACTGGCGCAATTTCAAACCGGAGCTCATTTGAGCTTCGAATTAATTACCCTGGCTCAGGCGCAGGCCTTGCTCATAACCAGGGAGCAGGAACTTAAACAACTCAGACAAACATTAACTTTTAAATATCCAGTCCATGCTTAACCATTATTCTGCGGATCTGAATTGCGATATGGGGGAAAGCTTTGGTGCTTTCCGCATTGGAAATGATGAAGCCATACTGCCCTTTGTTTCCGCAGCAAATATCGCCTGTGGTTTTCATGCAGGAGATCCTACAGTAATGAAAAAGACGGTCCGCCTGGCCATGAATCGTGGAGTTGCCATTGGGGCACATCCGGGATTACCTGATTTACAGGGCTTCGGAAGAAGAGAAATGGCAATCTCTGCAGAAGAAGCTTATGACATGGTGGTTTATCAGATCGGCGCCCTGGCTGCCTTTGTAAAGGCCGAAGGGGGAAGAATGCAGCATGTGAAACCGCATGGTGCTTTATACAATATGGCAGCAGTAAATAAAGGACTGGCTACAGCAATAGCAGAAGCGGTATATCGGGTTGACCCGGGATTAATTTTATACGGCTTATCCGGCTCGGAATTGATTCTCGCAGGGGAAGCACTGGGCTTACAGGTCGCCAATGAGGTTTTTGCAGACCGTACCTATCAGCAGGATGGGACGCTGACTTCCAGAAGGGCAGCGAATGCCCTGATCACAGATCATCGGCTGGCCATAGCTCAGGTGATCCGGATGATCAAAGAAGGACTGGTACTTTCTGAACAGGGTACGCTGGTAAAGATCAAAGCCGATACGGTTTGTATTCATGGAGATGGAAGTTCGGCAGCAGCATTTGCCAAAGGTATCCATGCCGCTTTTCAGGAAGAGGGAATTACACTGTCCTTATTCAATAACAAAGATTTTACTGCTAATAATTCTGCTGAATGAAGATCATAAAAAACAGAAGCGTGCTGATGGGAGCCGCATTTTTAATGGCTACCTCTGCCATCGGGCCGGGCTTTCTAACGCAAACTACGGTCTTTACGCAGTCCCTGGGCGCTAGTTTTGGTTTTGTCATCCTCAGCTCTATAATTATTGATATTGGCGTGCAGTTAAACATATGGAGGGTGATTGCGGTATCAGAAAAGCGGGCTCAGGATATTGCAAATATGCTGCTTCCGGGATTGGGAGGTTTTATTTCTCTGTTGATTGTTTTAGGCGGACTGGCTTTTAATATCGGAAATATTGCAGGTGCGGGCCTCGGACTTCAGGCTTTACTGGGGGTGTCGGTTACCAAGGGTGCCATGATTTCTGCAGCACTGGCCATTGCAATTTTCCTGATCCGGGAAGCGGGAAAAGCAATGGATCGCTTTGCCCAGCTGATGGGTTTCATTATGATTGTCGTGATCATTTACATCGCGGTTACTTCGGCACCTCCGATAGGAGAAGCAGCTCTTCGAACCTTCGTTCCGGTAAAAATAGACCTGATCACCATCCTTACCCTGGTGGGAGGGACGGTAGGGGGATATATCACCTTTTCGGGAGGCCATCGTTTGCTTGATGCGGGAGTGAAAGGCAGGGGAGCTTTACAGGAGGTGAGCACGAGCGCGGTGATGGGGATTTCGGTCGCTTCACTGGTGCGTATATTTCTGTTTCTAGCTTCCCTGGGTGTCATCAGTAAAGGTCTGGCCATCGATGCAGGAAACCCTACCGCGTCCGTATTTCAACTCGCTGCGGGTAACCTGGGCTATCGCTTATTTGGCCTGGTGATGTTCTCGGCAGCAGTAACTTCTGTAATCGGTTCTGCTTATACTTCGGTCTCATTTGTGAAATCATTTAGTCCTAAAATCAACAGAAATGAGAATAAAGTGATCATTGCTTTTATCCTGGTTTCCACGCTGATATTTATCCTGGTGGGGCAGCCGGTAAAACTCCTGATCATGGCCGGGGTAGTCAATGGCTTTATTCTGCCGGTTACACTGGCTACGATTCTCTTCGCGGCTTATAAGACCAGGATTGTTGGGGATTACAAACATCCGGTATGGCTCACCTGTTTTGGTGTACTGGTGGTTTTAATCATGACTTTCATGAGCGGAAAAGTATTGTACGGAATGATTTTTTAAAGCAAAGGCCAAATCTATTTTGACGCGGATAACTGCAATGCCCTTTGCAGGAAACCCTGTTGCTTCAGCTTTTCTTCTACTTCTGTAATGGCTTTGAGCAGGTTGTTTTCGGTATTCATGATTTCCGTAAAAACACTGACCATTAACTGCCAGACCGGTTGCATCCTGATGATCAGCTCTTCGCCTTTACTGGTCAGCTGAACCAATCTTTTACGCTCGTCTTTTTTATCTTTCTTAGAACGGATCAGTTTTTGTTTTTCCAGTTCTTTAAGCAGGCTGATGGTGGAAGGGTGGGTATATCCAATCTCTGAGGCCAGTTCTACTACACTAAGAATCTGTTTATGATGAAGGGTATAAATTACGGGGAACCATTTGGGCTCAAAGTCAATATCGTAACTCTTGTATACCAATGCGCCGTCTTTTCTCAATTGTTCGCTTAACCTCTGGAGTCTTGTAGAGATGGCCAGAATGCCGGATTCATCGATGATGTTCATTATTTGATGGCTAAATGATAAAAGACATTGTCTGCATTCATTAAGGGAAACGATTCCGGAAGTGCAGATTTTTCAATTTTCTCAAAACCATTTCTTTCGTAAAAGCGCATGGCGGCCTGCAATACGGAAACAGTTCCCAGATACAGGTGACGGATCTGGTTTTCTTTGCAATAAGCAATCAGGGTTTCCAATAACCGTTGTGCCAATCCAAGTTCTTTGCCGCGGTATTCTTTTTTAACAAACATCTTTCTGATGGCGGCCGAATCATGGTCGTATTTGAGCAATGCGATAGTGCCGGCAAGCTCTCCCTCCACTCTTGCTCCCCAAAAACCACCGCCGGTCTGGTAATAGGCATTTTCTATGTCCAGTAAATCAGGCTGGTCATTTAAGGTGATCGGTACGTTAAATTCAATTTGCTGAATGGGTAGGATGATCTCAATTACAGCCGCTGAGGATTCATTTTTAATTTGTTCTATATGGACGCTCATCTGTTTTAGGAATTTGTTATTCAAAACTACGTAGTTAACTACATATATCAAAGTGAATTTTGTTTTTTTACTTATCTTTGTGGGAATGTCAGACGTAGAGGGGTATATGGGAACAAAAGGGAGAAAGGAATATGTGAATTCCAGATCCTGTTTCGGCTATTGTAATGATTGCGGCGAAGTACATGAACTGCCATCCGGGATTGCTGTTGGGCATTGTTATGCGCTCATGGCAAAACTTTCCGCACACCAAAGAATAGATTTTGACAAACCTCTGGAGGATGCTGATCCCCGCTTGTCTACTGATAGCTTATATACAGAAATGAGAGGACGCATGTTCGGCATCCTGGTTTGTGAGGATAAGGATGGAAATGAAATCATTCTCCGTGCTTTTTCTTCCAGGCATAATGGGGTATGGAATGTAGAAGGATGGGTACCTCCCCTGGTAGATGAGCACCGGTTTGTAGCTGAAGTCGAATTGGGAAATCTCGACCTTCACCCGCTGACAGACCTGATTGCGACCCTTCCGCGTGAATCCCGGGAATGGTACGCTAAGCTCGCTGAACGAAGACTTGTTTCCCATGGTATCCTGGCGAAACTGAATGCCCTGTATGAAATTCATAACTTCAAAAATGAAAAACGCAGTCTTGCGGATGCTTTCCATCTGAAGAAAGGAATTCCGGTCGGAACTGGAGATTGCTGCGCCCCTAAATTACTGAACTATGCAGCTGTACATCAGCTGAAACCCCTGAGCATTGCAGAGTTTTTCTGGGGTAAGGCAACTGCTTCGGGACATCGGGTGGAAGGTGGTTTTTATAGTTCCTGCGAAGAAAAATGCCAGCCAATTCTCGGATATATGCTATGTGGTGTAACCAATCCGATACAGTAGCCGTATAATTCTGGTCCGATTTTAGCGTTAATATAAATTATGTTTAACTTTGAATTTTGTAAGATAAACAGCCAGGGATCTTCTTACTTAAACTTTATAGGTTCATTTTTTCAACAATGAAAAACAAACAACGCTCCTTCGTAGTCATTTCGGTGGTTATACTCTTGTTTATCGCTTTTTTGTTCCGCAATTCGCTGGTACAGAGATCGGAACAAAAGGTGTTGATATCGAGTTTGAAAGAACTGGAAGGAAACAGTCGTCAGCTTTCCAAGCTGGATACCATCACGTTAAGTCTACAAACAGCAGAGAATAATTTCAGAATGTATACCACGCTGTGGGATACGGTATATTTTAAGAAATATACTAAGGAAATCCTTTTGATATCCAATTTGTTACAGGACCTTACTATAGACGACAGCACCCGGATTTCCGGAAATATTGAGGGGGCTCTGAATAACAAGAAAGGGCAAATGGTA
This sequence comes from Pedobacter steynii, assembly GCF_001721645.1. Taxonomy (NCBI): domain Bacteria; kingdom Pseudomonadati; phylum Bacteroidota; class Sphingobacteriia; order Sphingobacteriales; family Sphingobacteriaceae; genus Pedobacter; species Pedobacter steynii. The sequence continues at coordinate 4,010,689 of NZ_CP017141.1, forward strand.
CTGTATAGTGAAATCAAGAAGCTCACCGATTCCCTGAATAACATCAATGTGGAGGTAGAATTGCTCAAAATTACCGGGGATGCTCCGAAACTGAAGACAACTGTCAAACCTGTGCTAAAAAAAACCACGAAAGTGGAGCAGGTGAAAGCTGCCCCGACAGCTAAAAAAGAAAAGCTCTTTAAACGGTTAAAAAATGCAATTCTGAACAAAGAGGATCAGAAAGATTCGGTGAAGACACTCAAAACAGAAGTGACTTACGAACAAGGCTCATCAAATACGGATGAATACAATAAACAGCAATTAAAACGCATTGAGAGTTTTTATGCGGGCTTGTTTGACAATTTAAAGAATAACCGTAAAAAGCTAAGCCAGAAGGAAGAAGCTATTCTGAAACTGAATGAAAGCATTTTTCAAAATATCAAACAGCTGTTCCGTGAATTCCGAAATTCAGAGAGCGCAAACTCAGAGGCGAAGAAAACCGTTCTGAAAAATAGGGCAAATGATTCTGTGCAGGCGATCGGAAGATCGGGACAGATCAATTTTGGAATCAGTGCGCTGTCTTACCTGGCCATCATTTTATTGATGTGGAAGTTATACCGTGCCTATGATAAGACCGTTAGGGCAAATCAGCTGGCTGCAGAACAGGTGGTGATTAAATCCAGATTCTTTACCAGCATCAGTCATGAGATGAGAACGCCGCTGAACGCCATTATCGGGGTATCAGAGCAGTTGAAATCTACGCCGTTAAATGACGACCAGCGTTCGATGTCCAAGCTGCTCGACAATTCTTCTTCCATGTTGTTATCGGCGGTAAATGAGGTGCTTGATTTCTCCAGATTGGAAATGGGCAAACTGTCGCTTGCCAAAACTCCTTTCCGGTACAAAAGAATCCTGAAAGAAATAGCAGAAACGGCAAGGGTGCTGGCCGACCAGAAGGGCCTGATTTTAGAGCTGGTTCAGGGGGCTTCTCCTGATTTATTATTGGATGGTGACCCTTACCGACTGAAACAAATTGTGATGAACCTGACGGCCAACGCAATCAAGTTTACCGATAAAGGTAAAGTGAGCATTCATGTAAGCGTTAAAAAAGCCGATGATAAGCAGGCGACCTTGTTAATTAAAGTGATTGATACCGGAATTGGCATCGCCAGTGAAAATATTCCGGTCATCTTCAATGAGTTTTCACAAGTGATCAATTCAAAACGCAGCGACTGGCAAAAAGGTTCAGGACTGGGATTGCCGATCAGTAAAAAACTGGTGGAATTGCACAAGGGAAAAATTTCCGTGGAAAGTACCCTGGGTAAAGGCTCTACATTTACGCTGGAACTGCCTTATGCCCTGGCTCAGCAGAATACAGAAGACCTGGATGGACAGCAGGCTCAGGTGATCAGTAGTGATCGTTTCAAAAATATTCATATGCTGGTAGTCGATGATTCGGAAATGAATTTACTGGTCATAAAAATGATCTTTAAGAAGTTGGGAATCAGCTTTGATACGGCAAATGACGGACATCAGGCACTGGCATTTCTGGAAGAAAAAAGATACGATATGGTACTTACAGACATTCAGATGCCGGAAATGGATGGGGTTGAACTGACTCAAAGGATCCGCGCCTTATCAGATGAGAAGAAATCTCAGTTGCCGGTAATCGCAATCACCGGACAAATCACAGCGGAATCACACGACCTTTATATTGCTGCGGGGCTGAATGATTACATCATTAAGCCCTTCACGGAAACAGAATTGATGGAAAAAATACTGGATTACATCAGTTAAGTTCTGCTTTTTAACTTCCTGATTAGTAATTTTAAAATTACGCAAACGGTTGCAATGTATAATGCAATCGTTTGTGTGCTGATCCTCCCTTTTTCATGCGCTGTTTTTGGCTATTATTTCAGTAAAATTGTGATTGACGATAGCAAAAAGGTTATGAAAATGAAACTCCATGGATTCCTGTTAATTGCTGCAATACTATTTGCAGGCTCACCTGTTCTGGCGCAACTGAATATCATCCCGCTACCACAAAAGGTGGAAGAAAAAGGGACTGCTTTTGTGATCAGGCCGCAAACAAAGATCTATTTCGAAAAAGGATTGAAACCACAGGCAGAATTGCTCGCTGCAGCCTTATCTCCGGCTACAGGTTTTGATTTCCTGCTGGAAGAGTCAAAAACGGCAACAAAAGGAATTATTTTGAGTACCGGAAATTCGGGATCAGCCAATAACGAAAGCTATCGTCTGGCTGTCAATAAGGACCAGATTAAAATCAATGGGCAGAGCAGCAGCGGGGTGTTTTATGGCATCCAGACACTGCTTCAGCTATTGCCTGCTGAAGTCTATAATAAACAACGTCAGAAATCCGTAAACTGGGAAGTGAAAGGGGTACAGATCGAAGATGCACCGTTATATCCATGGCGCGGAATGATGCTGGATGTGGCGCGTTATTTCTTTGGTAAAGAATACGTATTGAGGTTTATCGATATGATGGCCATGTATAAAATGAATACGCTGCACCTGCACCTTACTGATGATGCGGGATGGCGACTGGAAATAAAGAAATATCCAAAACTGACTTCAATAGGAGCCTGGAGAGGCGTTGGTCAGGAAAGAACGGGCGGCTATTATACGCAGGAGGATATTAAAGAAATGGTGGCCTATGCAACGTTAAGAAATGTAGACATCATTCCGGAAATTGAACTGCCTGCGCATGCACTTGCTTCTATCGCTGCTTATCCTTATCTGAGCTGTACAGGTGAACAACATGCAGTTCCGGTTCAGCATTTCATCAGCAAGGATATCTATTGTGTAGGCCGGGAGTCAACTTTTGAATTTCTGGCGGATGTCTTTAAAGAAACCTTTGCATTGTTCCCTTCCAAATATATCCATATCGGTGGTGATGAAGCAGTTTATGACCGCTGGAAAGAATGCCCTCATTGTCAAAAGAAAAAGAAAGAACTGGGATTAAAAGAGGAGAAAGAATTACAGGTATACTTTAACCAACGGGTGCAAACGATGGTTAAAAAATATGGAAAGACGATTGTTGGCTGGGATGAAATTATTGAAGACGGCCTGAAAGAGAAAGCAGTAGGCATGGTATGGCACGATCCAAAAAAGGCATTTAAAGCAGCCGAAGCAGGACACTTCTCGGTGATGTCCTTAACCGGATATTGCTATTTTGATGTGGCGGAGAGCAGCATTCCCGGTGAGATCAAAGCAGCAACCTGGCTCCCGCCGATTTCTCTGGAAAAGGTGTATCAGTTGAATCCAATGCTGAAAGGACTGGATGAAAAATACCGTCCGCTGATATTAGGAGCTTCGGCAACGTTATGGTCGGATCAGTTTATCCATGGAACAATACTTCAGGAGATCTCATTGATCAATGAGGACCGCTCGGAAAAGTACTTTGATTACCTGACCTTTCCGAGGATGTCTGCATTGGCAGAGGTTTGCTGGACGCCTGTAGCACGACAAAGCTGGACCGATTTTGAGAAACGTCAGTCTGCACATTATAACCGTTACGATCAGGCCGGATTTGGTTATCGCCTTCCTCAACCGAAACTAATCGCGAATGATAAAGGAGATAAAGGCTATACCCTGAAGCTGGAAAACGTGGTTAAAGGTGCACAAATCAGATATACAACGGATGGTACCCCTCCAAATGTTCATTCTGCAATCTATACCGGACCGGTAACTGTAGACAGGTTGAATGATTTCTATGCCATTACGGTGATGAACAACAATCAATATTCACTCCCTTTATTCTTTCCTGAGAAATATGAGAAGTTCAAAAAGTATGGGGAATTTGTGGCAGACTGGAGCCCTTCAAAAGTAAAAGGCAAAGAGTTTGGCATCTTTGAAATGAACGGGTCGGGGAAAATCAATGGAAATGGATCTTATACCCTTTCTTTCTGGTTTACCGAAGGGGCATCACGACTGGATATTCAATCGGTAGAGGTCTTTAAGAATGGAACTAAGATTGCTGAAGATGTACATGAAGGTTTTACCGGTGGAACAAAGAAAGATAATGAGTATAATTTTGACATCAGTAATTATGAAACCGGAGCTGCTTTTACCATAAAAGCAAAAGTACGCGGAGATATCAGCAATGACAGCAATGGTGTGGTGATGATCAGAAAGAAATAGGAAAAGAATTGACTCTAAAAAAAGCATCAGGTAAACCTACCTGATGCTTTTCCATTTTATGAAATAAGGAAATTAATGTAGTCTTTACCGGTTGTTATTCACTTAGCGTACTTGGTTCTACAGTTGGCTGAGGTAAACCAAGGGCGGTAATTTCTGCATAAACGCTTGCGTTCACCTTAAATCCCCATTTCTTGAAGAAATTGGTCAGGTTACGGCCGGAAGCAGCGCAGGCTTTTAACATAAAGTAACGCATTTTTTCCGCATCAGTGCTCACCACCGGTTGTTCAATACGGGTTGCTTTATGGATGTGTTTGTAAAAATTATCTCCAAATGCCATCCACAGCTGCTGGAACATGGCCAGCCTTACCCAGGTACCATTGGTCATGATGGCATCGCTGTTAAAATCTTTACTCGGACTGGTATTGGCCAGGTAAGTGGCAACAGCAGGCCAAACATTATCGCGTTTAAGTCTGGAAGGACTTACACCCATAGCACGTTCAACCGCCAGACTGTAGATGTTTACGGTCACTTCACCCAGGGTACTCCATTTCCAGGCGCCCTGCTGATGCATATGGCCTAATTCATGCCATGGGCCCCATCCGTCAACAGTACCAATACTGGAGGTAAAAGCGGCAGAAGCTGCTGCCGTAACATAGGCTGTGCGGTACCAGGTCGCAAACATCCATCCTGAACCATCGTTTTCTGTCATCAGCATACGTTGGTTAACATTCGGCATGTGCTGGGGAGCAGAGCCGTCTATTCCACTAAAAGCATCTTCCACTTCCATGGTTTGGTCGGCCTTGCTAAGGACATAATTGTTATCCTGGGTCTGGGTATTTACTGCCCTTGTTCTGGAGTAGATCTGATATACCCTGCTGCCCACCAGAATTACGTCAGGTGAAGCGGTATAAGTAGACAACTGATTGGCCCAATCGGTTTGGGTAGTGACGTTCTTGAGGTATACCGGTACCCGCTGATGGCCACTCAGGAAAGTAATCTTCACACTGGAAGAAGGAGTACCGGAAGTACCGAAGCGTACCCAGATCAAACCTCCGTACTGATCGGCAGTAATGTTATTGGTTCCCACATTCAAAGAAAACTCCTGTGGGTTATTTTTTACTTCATATCTGGAATAGGTACCTACCAGAATTTTTGGTCTTGTACTGCCGCTAAGCTGCTGTACGCTGACCTGTAAGGTTGCATTTGGCGCCAGGTAAAATCCTGTAGCATCAAAATCAGACCAGGGGGTAATTCCAAGGCGGGTGGCCTCTGATGTACCTGATTTTAATTCATTAAAGACCTGGATATTGGTGCCAATGGTGCTGTTTAAATTCGGGTTATTGCTGTCGGCAGCGGTTTTATCCCCTGTAATGGGGCTTTCCTCGGGCGACATTTTTTGTTGCTTACATCCAATGGAGAGTGCCATGCATAACAGCAGTGCACTTAAGAGGTTTAAAGATTTTAGGTTCATAATGGTTTTGGGATTGATTAGGTTAGTTATTGTTTTGGTTGTCCTTATTTCATACCTGCAGGTTTAAATGGTCAGTTTAAGGTATTAAGTCAGTGTAATCACTCATCCTATTGAGAATCAGCGATTAAATCAAATGAACAAATAAAGAGGGTAAATATCCCGGCGAAGCTCAACGCAAACGTTTGCATCTGAGCCGGTAATCAATAAATAAGCTTGACTGGGGAAAATAACTGCAGGAATAGGAGTAATGTAACAAAAATGATGAAATTTAACTATTCAGTAATGATTCTGACTGAAAAGGAGGGACATTATCCATTTTTATAACCGCCTTCATAAGTGATTGTTTTTTTATGGAATGGTACTGCTTTGCCACGGGGTAGGAGAAAGGATTACGCAAACGTTTGTGTAATCCGTTTTGACACAGGATTATAGCTTTACCTGTCTGATGATGTTTTTAACATTCAACTCAATAATGTCGGTCATGGTTTTACATTCCAGGTAATTCTCGTCGGCAAAATGTGCTGCCATACCTGCTTTCAGCATATTTATATTTTCGGTCGTGGTGAGCACATCGGCATTGGATACATCTCTCAGGTCTGCCAGACGGTGCCTTTCACTTCTTACCCGGTGTAATATAGAGGATTTTTCTTCCTGTTGATATTGCAGGAATGTTTTGTCGGTAAGTTCTTCCATACATAATTTTACAAAGGGAAAATTCTCTTTAAAAAACTGAGGCAGGTATACTTTTACATTTCCTTCGTAAAACTGCTGGTCAAAATCAATAGCCCTGATTTTGAATTGAATATCGTCGAAATCAGGTGTAATCTGTACCACAAAATTGTAGGCCCTCATATCGCCCAGCAACATGATCAGGCAGCGTTCATTGAATTTTACAAACTCTTTGGCAATCCGGGTCTGGTTGTATTCGGGGTTGTACAGATAGGTTTTTGAAAAAACATCTCCTGGAATACCGGCAATATGCTCCTCAATGAGCGTCTCTCTGTCTACCAGATAATTGACCTGATTGGGAGATAAGATTTCTTCCAGTTCCAGTCCATATATTCTTGAAGCATCTGCTCTTTTAACATAGAAATAATCGTATACATCGTTTAAGCGGTTTACGATCCTGATCCGGAAAGGATGTGTATTTCCAAATGTGCAGTATTCAATCTTATCAATGTATTTATGTTGTACGATACGCAGGTTTCCGGAGGCCTTTAGATTGGCATAGATTACTTTTAATCCATTGTGGAGTTCCTCCAGGTGGTCAGAAGGATATATTGGCCCTTCCCATAGCGTGTCTTTCCCATTTTTATCCATGATCGGGTAAGACTCGTTAAACATCAGCAGGTCGTCATACGTAATCGGAAGTTTGGCTTCCCGCTGATAGCTTTTCAGGTATTTTTGCAAAGCCGGGGATACCGGAAAAACCGGCTTCTTACGGGATATTTTTACATCTGTAGGTTCCATGGATGAAGTTTTGTGATTCAATGTAGGATTTTCCCCCGATACAGAGGGAATGGAATTTACTTCATTGCCTGGAAATTGCTAATTGTTGTTTAGCATTTTGGTAATACTCCTTGTAAACCGGCGCAACAGAGAACTTTCTTCGGTAATAATTTCTACTTCTGCCTGCATGCCGTTTTTCAATACAATCTTATGTTCCGGATCTTTGTTCTCAAATTCGTCAAATGCGATTTTAGCAATAAATACACTGTCCTTGAAAGCAACGTCAGAGATGTAATTCACATTACCGCGGATGAGTCCGTATTGTTCAAAAGGAAAACTTCGCATTTTTACCAATGTCCGTTGCCCAACCCTAACCTTACCCATATTGTCCTGTGGAATGTAGACTTCGCCAAAGAAATTGGTGTTTGCAGGATTGATGATGAATAATTCCTGGTTTGCATTGGCAGTCTGATTTTCCTGTACAATTCCGGCATAACTCACAATCCCCGCTACAGGTGCACTCAGCACATATAACTTTAACCAGGCATCGGTTTCGGTTACCATATTGTTCAGCGATTGTATGAACTTTGCTTTTTCTTCCTGAATGGTATGGTCAACTTCCATGATTTCCTTTTGCTTGGCAGCATAGCTGGTGCTATTGTTGATCAGCGCAGTAACGGTCTGTTCCAGCGGATACTTGCCGGCCAGATATTTGTTCTCCTGCTGCTTATACTCATTCACTGAAATTACACCTTTCTGATACAGCTTTTTATAAGCCTCAAACTCCTGTTCCACATTTGCATATTCCTTGTCCTGAATTTTTTTCTGCACATGAATCTGGTTCTTTAACTTTTCTATTTCCTGCAAATCCTGTTGCAGGTATTTCTTGCGGTTTAGATAATAACCTCCGTTTTGTGTAGAGATAAACTGCAGGTATTGCTGGTAAAAACTCTGATAGGCACCCTGAATTTCACCCAGACGTAAATTGTCGAGCAATACTTCTTTAGCCAGCCCCGTTTTATTCAACTGCGCTGTAATTTGCATTAAGGTCTCCTGTAATTTAAGTACGTCTCTATGGTCGGCCGTACTTTCCATAAAGGCCAGAGGATCATTTTGTTTCACCTGGGTTCCTTCCTTCACAAGGAGGGAGATGATTTTTCCCGTTTGTCTGACATATACGATCTTTGGTGCATTCAGTGAATTGACTTTTAATCGGGTTTTAACTACATCAGGGTATTGTATAAATGCTGATGCCATAACAATGGAAAACAAAATCAGAAAGATGGCTGTACTTCCTCTTCTCAGTATCCATGATGGAACTGCAGTAATGATTTCCTGAACTTCTTCGCTATTGATTTCGTATGTTGGTGGACTTGTGATTTCCGGAGGATTTGAAAGTCCCGGTGGCATCATCATTTCTCTTTCTTCAGTATTTTTTGTAGCCATGTTGTTTAAACTATTCAAAAGACGGTATTAGGCACCGAGTTCCAATTGATTCCTTACCAGTTCATAATATTCCCCTTTATTATTGGTCAGCTCTTCATGAGTCCCCTGTTCTGTGATGAGCCCTTTATCCAGCACAATGATGTTGTCTGCATTTCTGACTGTACTCAGACGGTGAGCAACCACCACAACAGTCCGCCCCTTAAAAAAGGTTTCCAGGTTTTCCATGATGGTCTTTTCGTTATTGGCATCCAGGGCATTGGTGGCTTCATCAAAAAAGATGTATTCCGGATTTTTATAGACTGCACGGGCAATCAGGATTCTTTGTCGTTGCCCCTGACTAATTCCATTGCCCGCTGCCCCGATTTTGGTATTTAATCCCAGCGGCAGTTCCTCAATAAAATTACTGATGTTCGCTATTTTCATGGCATGGAGTAATTTGGTCATATCCGGATACTCATCACCAACGGCAATATTCCGGGCAATGGTATCAGAAAAGATAAAGCCATCCTGCATCACAATTCCACATCTTCCTCTCCAATACCGGTAACCAATCTGATTTAAATAGGTGCTGCCCACTTTAATGTCTCCTTTCTGAGGTTCATAAAACCTGAGCAGCAATTTTAAAATAGTGGTCTTCCCACTGCCGCTCATCCCAACAATAGCTGTGGTTTTTCCTTCCGGGATGCTCAGTGAAATATTTTGCAACACCGGCTCATTTCCGGCACCCGGATAACTGAAGGTTAAGTTTTGAAAAGAAATGCCTTTATTTAAAGGTAACTCGGACATAAAAGGTTGATCGATTGGTTCTTCGTCTTCCATCTCATGGATTTCATTTAAGCGCTCCAAACTGATTTTAGCGTCCTGAAACTGCTGTAGAAAACCTAACAACTGTTCGATCGGACTATTGAGCTGACCAACGATATACTGGATCGCCATCATGGCACCAAGGGTAAGCTGCCCGTCAATAACCGCTTTGGTCACAATAAAAGTGATCAGGATATTTTTACCTTCATTGATAAAGAAGGTTCCAAACTGCTGATACTGGCCTAAAGCAAGGCTCTTCACACTAAACCTGAATAAAGAGGCCTGAATCCTTTCCCATTCCCACCTTTTCTGCTGCTCGCAATTGTTCAACTTGATTTCCTGCATTCCACTGATGAGCTGCACAATATTACTCTGGTTTTTGGAAGAGATATCAAAACGTTTAAAATCAAGTTCCCTTCTTTTTTTAAGAAAGAAGACCACCCAGAGGGTATAAACGATGCTGCTGACCAAAAAAATGACGAAGATGGTGACGTTATAATACATCAGCACAAATGCAAAGACAATGAGGTTAAAAAGAGAGAAAACAGTATTTAAAGAAGAACCCGTTAAGAAACTTTGAATCCTTCCCTGATCACTCATCCGTTGCATAATATCACCGGTCATCTTGGTATCAAAGAAACTCATCGGCAGCTTCATGATCTTAATCAGGAAGTCGGTCAGAATAGAAATATTGATCCGGGTACTGATGTGCAGCAAAATCCAGGATCGGATGAAATCAATGCTCAATCGACCTAAAAAGAGCATTGTCTGAGCAATAACAATGATATAGACGAAATTCAGGTTACGCGAATTTATCCCGACATCTACCAGCGACTGCGTTAAAAAAGGCAGGATTAACTGTAATATACTTCCTACACCCAGGCCAACAAACAATTGGAGGAGCAGTTTTTTATATTTGCTCAGATAACCCAGCATATAAGTTAAACTCATTCCTTTATCCGGATCTCCACCTTGCGTATAAAAGTCGGGTGCCGGAGAAAGCATCAAAACTACGCCTTCAGCATGACCATCATTCTGAGTGCTGATCCAATGCGTTTTTAGTTCCTGCTCGGTATAGGCAATAAGCCCCTTGGCAGGATCTGCAATGAGGTAGTTTTTTCCTTTTAAATTGGTTTTTGAAGGAACTTTATATAATACCACAAAGTGGTTCTGGCTCCAGTGCAGAATACAGGGCATTTCAACTTCGGTGAGCTGTTCAAGACTGATTCTGACACCGGTAGTACGGAATCCAATCTTTTCTGCGGCCTCGCTGATTCCAAGTAAGGAGACTCCTTCCCGGTTGATTCCTGAAATTTCACGCAAACGCTGTAAACTATAGTTACGGCCAAAATGTTTTGCAATCATGCGTAAACAGGTCGGCCCACAGTCCATTTGGTCTGGTTGTTTATAAAAAGGGAATTTTTTCAAGAGCTACAGCATTTATGACATTTAAAATCCTAATAATAAGTTAAACAGGATATTTCCTCTCTCAACTTTTCTTAGTGTTTTAAATATATATAAATTAATGTGACTATGGCAAATAATATTCCTGATGACAGAAAAAGAATTGCGATATAGAAAAATTAAAAACTGTTCTGCTATAATATGGTTCTCTTATTTCTCAATAACCCGGCTTCTATGATGCTACAAAAATGAAGGTCACAACAAGTCCAGGAAAGGACATTTCAAGATGGAAATGAGGCTAAAAGAGTAATGTATTTGGCTGAATTCAACAAAGAAAACCGGTCGTCCTAACCGGTTTTCTTTGTTGAACAGCAGTTAAATATTAAAAAGTACAGGCGATTTTACCGTATACATAACGACCGCTAAAGCCAAACTGGCTGATCGCCCTTGGGAATAAAAACCTTCCGTTAGAGGTATTGTCCAGGCCACCTGAGTAATTACTGCCGGAAACACCACTTAAATTATATTCATTATTCCGTGGATCGATGTATAATTTATCAGGATACACATCAAAGATGTTATTTGCACCTACAGTTACGGTTAAGGCCTTACTTGGTGCATAACTGATAGAAAAATCGCTCACCCATTTTGGAGAGAAAGTCTGATCTAGTTGCAGAGGAAGGTTGTTTGCAGGGAGGTTCGGATCTACCGCATTCAGGAAAGTGACTTCTCCAAAACGAACAGTCCTTGCCACAAAACTCAATTTATCTACGGTATAGTTGGCGGTAATATTCAATTTGTTTTTTGGAACAGAGCTCTCAAAGCGGGAACGCTCCAGGCGGTCAAACAATTTGGCTTTCAGAGTGGGGTCGCTTTCTATTTTTGGGGAACCCTGAATACTTCTGACAATAGTCTTGTTTAAATTACCGGCCACACTTAACAGTAGGCTGCTGGAAGTGCCCAGCAAAAACCTGTTGGTTAATACCACATCTAATCCTGCAGTATTTGTTTTGATGGCATTGGTGAAGAACTGAACACTATTTACCTGTGCATTTGGATCAACGGTATTCAGAATCTGATTGACCACACCTGATGGGATAAGTACGCCTCCGGCGCCACGTTCCCGTGCATATTGACTGGAGAATACAATGCGGTCGTCGATATCAATATTATATGCGTCTATCGTAAACGTAAATGTTTTGGCAATCCTCCCTGCAAGCCCTAAACTTCCTGATCTGGAAATCTCTGGTTTTAAGGATCCTACTCCAAATTGGGAAACTATTGGGTTGTCGTTGTTTACGGTTAAGACCTGTGTAGGGTTTCCGGCAACAAACTGGGTACTTTCATTATTGAAATAGCGCTGATGTAAAGAAGGTGCCCTGAAGCCTGTTGCATAGGCACCACGTAGGGAAACATCTCCGAACAGCTTTATTTTTCCTGCAAACTTATAGGAGAAGTTAGATCCGAAATCACTATAGTTTTCATAACGTCCTGCAGCTTCAAGTGTAACCCTGGAGCCAAACTCTGCCTCGAAATCCAGGTATCCACTGATGTTATGTCTGGATTTATTCAGCGCGTTAACGGGCTTAAACCCTGGAAATACCTGGGCCCCTGCTGCGGTAAATGAAGAACCTACCATTCTGCCGGGTATGCCTTTTGAAGGCTGGCCATAGGAGTAGGACAACTCTTCTCCTGGTTTAATCTGATAGTTGTCTATTCTGAACTCCCCACCTATAGCGGTGTTCAGGGAGGTTAAGAAACCACTGTCAAAACTATATTTTTTGTCCAGGTCCAGATTGGTGGTATTTTGTCTGAATAGTAACTTGCCGGCATAAAATGAAGTTGGACTGGTTCCCAATGGGAGGGAAGCATTAACGGTATTGTTGATGTTAAATGCGATATTGTTCTCCCCACTGGTATTGCTCAGGTCATAATTCCAGCTGCCGAGTTTGCCTTTCAGGCCGCCGGTGAAAGAAAGGTCATTGATCTTGGTATCAATAAGCGGAAGAAAACCATTCGGATAGATCGTCAGGTCAATCTGGGTAGTCTGGGTTGGCAGCCGGAAGAAACCAGCTGCACTTCCTGTTTTGTGGGTATAACCACCTGCAAAATAAAGCTCAGCATTTTCAGAGAAGTTATATTGCCCGTTTAAAAAGAAACCGCCGTTTTTGGAATCAGAATTTCCTACACGCATGTTATTTCTGTCCAGGCCATTTGCTGCAGCCCTTGCATCATCTGCTGCTTTTAAACTGGCAAATCTGGCCTGAAAATCAGCCTCTGTTTCCGTTGCTCCTTTTGTTGGGTTGGCAGAATACAATAAAGGACGGGTATCCAGGCCGCCACGGTTGGTGTAACCACGTTGTAAATACTGACCGGCAAAATTGATAAAGCCCCGGTCACTTTTGAAAGCCCATCCCTTGCTGAAATCAACCTGAAAAGTCCGGCCATCGTTAAACTCCCTGCCTAAAGCTTTAGAGTCAGACTGCCCGAAGGAAGTGGAAAAGCTGTAAGGGGTAACTTTTTTTAAGACCACATTGATTACCCCGGCAATGGCATCAGAACCATATTGTGCGGCAGCACCGTCACGTAAAACTTCAATGCGTTCAATGGCTGCAACAGGAATAGAGTTCATGTCGGTGCCTACGGTACCACGGCCAAAAGTACCATTGATATTCACCAAGGCGGTGGTGTGTCTGCGTTTCCCGTTTACCAGGACCAAAACCTGATCGGGGCCCAGCCCACGTAAAGAGGCGGGGTCGATATGGTCTGTCCCATCAGCAACCGTTTGTCTGTTGGAACTGAAGGAAGGGGCAACGTAATTTAAGATCTGGGTAACGTCTACCTGGGCAAAAGTCCGGACGTCTTTGCTGGTAATCAAATCTACGGGAACCAGACTTTGGATGTTGGTCCTTGGTACAGATGACCTCGAACCCACTACAATGACATCCAGTAATAACTGTTTGGCATCCCGAAGACTAAAGTCCAGCGTTTTTACAGTATTGTCGATGTCTACCTGAGCTTCGGAAGTTTCATAACCGGTAAAGGATACGCGTATTCTATAATTCCCGGCTGCCGGAAACTTTAAAGCATATTGTCCGTTAGCATCGGAAGAGGTTCCTATTTTGGCACCTATTACCTGAATGGTCGCGCCCGGAATCACCGAGCCTGCAGAATCTGTGACTTTCCCTTTTAAGCCCTGGGCAAATAACTGACCAGAGAGTAGCAGGAAAAAGATCAGAAAAGAGATTTTGTGTAAATTTTTTTTCATAGGGTTTTAGATTTATATAGCAATATAACAAAAAAATTACACGATTAACAGTAGAATGGGCGCTTTGCCAAATAATGTTTCGTATGACCCTCTATTTTGCCTTGAAAGCGGTTTCTTTCCTGAATTTGTGGTCGATTTTTGTTGTGATTGTTTTGCCCAGTTATTAATCCTCAGTTAACTGATAATAGAGGGTTGATTGATCCCTGATTGATCCAGTAGCTCTATGAAGGCTGATTTATAGTTCAATAGGGGTTTAATTTGTTTTAACATGAAATTAACAATAGCGGCAAAACATTTCGTATATTCAGTGTATAAATAAAGTATCTATGAATTTAAATATAACAAGATGGGAAAATTAAAAGGTGGCCCTTTTGGCGGGGTCTATGGAAAAGTCGGTAATCTGGTTGGTTACATGCTGAATGGAGAGAACATTTTGAGGAAAATAGGCAAGAGCAGTAAACCACTTACACCGGCAAGAAAAGCCAATTGCGAGAAAATGACCGTGGTAAACCGGTTCTTAAATACCTCACTTCGTTTCCTCAATATAGGTTTTGGTCTGGCCGTTATCGGAACGAATAGAAATGCTTATAATGAAGCGGTTTCCTATAACAAAATGAATGCTGTTCAGGGAGAATACCCGAACATCAGTATGGATTATGCCAAAGCATTGCTAAGTAAGGGAAGCCTGCTGAAGGCTAATAAGCCTCAGGTGGCAGAAGTAGAGGGTGGAGTAGCGTTTAGCTGGGATACTTCCGGCATTCCAGCGGAATATAGCAACGATCGGGTGATGTTATTGGTTTATTTTCCCAATACCGGAACAAGTACTTTTAATCCAAGTGGGGCCAAACGGTCTGAAGGAAAAGAGCTGCTCTGGATTGGTTCCGAAATGGCAAACGAACCTATGGAAGCTTATATTTCCTTTATCAACCCTTTCGGAACGGAGATTTCGGATAGTGTATATGTGGGATCTTTAAATGCAGCAGTTCCGGAAATAGATCTGGAGCAGCAGACCGGTATGATAGAGGAAATCGCCCCGAAAGATAAGGACAGGCCCGATGCGGTCATTGTACAAAGGAAATCCAGATCAAAGGAGCAGGCACCAAAGACACGAACCCAGCGGAAGTTGTCTCTTTTCTTCAAGGGATCAAAGCAAAACATAGCGCCCTCCTGAAATTGATGTTTCTACTGACACCAGGTTTTGAAATCAAATTTATCAAAGTGATCGCAGCTGACCGCCTTCTCTTTGGAAATGAATACATAAGGCTTTAGTCCTGATGTTGCCATCATGGAGTAATAGTAGTGTTCATCTTCGCCATACAGCCAGTATTCGCCAGAGCCGGTATTCATTTGTGTTGCCTTAAAACTGATCATGGAGCTTTCCTCAGGAATCAGGTAGCCTTGTCCTGTACCAATGCCCCATAAATTTGCCATCACATTCGTGCTGATCAGTAGTGCTGTAATTACGAAAAGCAGTAAAATACCAAAGACCGGCAATTTCTTTTTCATGAAGCCTTCCAGGTTTTTAGCTCTTCGGTGATGAAATAGTTAACCAGATCACGGTACATTTTTTCTATTGCATCGGGAGATAGGCCTTCTATTACTGCCCATTCTCTTCTTTTTTCCAGCATGCTTTTAAACCTTTCCGGTGCTTTTACTGAGCTCTCGTCCTTTTTAAATTTGGCCGCAGCCTGTACGTATTTATAACGCTGGCCAATCAGACCAATAACCTGTCTGTCCAGGTCATCTATTTCTTTACGGATCTCTTCCATGTTTTCACATGCTGATGCTTTCTTCATATGAGCAAATATAACATCTCATTTGGTCTTATTTTAATAGTTAAATGTCTTATCCTGCCATTCCCCCATTTGAGGCTGCCTTACCTTTGTATCATAAATAATTGAAACAAATATGATGTCGCTAAGAAAGTATATCGTCGTTAAAGGAAATCCAATTTTATTTCCAGCTGATCTGATCCATGCAGAGGTGGCCGGGAAGCAAAACGAAGTAGATAGTGCCGGTTTCTTTGTAGTGGTTAAAGAAAAAGGCCGTAAGCGGGTGATTTGTATCGGGGAGAGCACTTCCTTATCGATTTCCAGCATACCGGAAACCGACCAGCGGCTCATTGCAAACTATCTGGGCCTGGATTAACCTCCGGCTTCCTAAAATAAAAGAATTTTAAAAATTAAATAGTACACACAACTGATAAAATAAACAATTAGATAATTTAAAAAAAGAACATCATGAAAATCAAATTTTTAGCAACACTAGTAGTGATAGCCGCAGCATTTACCGCATGTAAAAAAGACAATCAAAATCCGGAAGAAACAGTACTTCCGACAGGGAAATACAGGTTGGTTGAAATGCACGAGTTCAACGCTCAGGGAAAAGATTCATCAACAGTTGAATTTCCGGTAAGTGCACTTAGCCTGACGTTTGATCAGGCTACGAAAACGGCAAACGTATCAGGTAAACCGGAAAACATTCATTTGACGGGAACCTATACGGTAAAAGGTAAGGATGGCCTAAAAGATGCGAAAATTTCTACTTCTAAAATTGCTCCTGGTGAGTACGACATGAAAGTGGTTCAGTTTCTGGAACTGGGACAACAGTTTGAAGCCAAAGGTGGAACCGTTAGGATCAATACCAAAGATAAAGGTTACCTGGTATTCAGTATGCAAAAATAACCTGATAGGGGGTTAATGATCAACTATTAAAGTTGATTGCGGGTATGCCCTTGGGGACATGCCCGTTTTTATGTATGAAGAACCTGATTTATCCGGTTAATGTTCCTTAACCAGCACTTCTGCCGGTAGCAGGCCAAACATTTTTTTATACACTTTGGCAAAGTAATTTGGACTGCTATAGCCGAGCTCATAGGCGATCTCCTGCACACTGTTGAAGTTGCCGCTTTGTAATAGCTTCTGTGCAAGCAGGAGCTTCTCATTCAGAAAAAAGTTATTCGGACTTTCCTTCAGCATCTTTTTAAAGAGTGTTTTGTACTTCGAAACGGACATTCCCGCAAGCGCAGCCATCGTTGGTAACCCAGGGAATTCTTCCAGCAGGTGATCCAATAGGTATTGAGAAGTTTTCAATATATTGTCGATATCGGAAGGGGAGAGCTTGTTGATGATGGGTTCAAAGCGACTGACCCGCTCCACAAGATAACCCAAAAGATACAAAGCGGTACTTTTCAACTTTAATTCGAAGGATGGATTGGTAAAGGGATGTTCCTTCAGGTTATTGAGCAATACCTTACTTCTGCTGTCAATATGACTATAGAAGAACAAGGTATTTTTCGTTTCGTCGAATAACTGGTTGTTCACAGAAAGGTCTCTGGTGGAGGCCCCTAATTCTTTTAAATAACTTTTTTCGATAAACAACCTCAGGCTGTAAGAGCGTTCCCCGATCGGGGGCATAATGATTCCCTTTGAACTGGAATCCATAAAACTCATTCCCAATTTGGAATGGTATCCGGCCCGGTGAACGCTATCTTCCACGATATGAGTGGTAATCTCATCACCAATGTCAAAATAGACCATATAATAATTGTGGTCTGTAGGGATTCTGGTGATGGCAACAGGAACCTGAAAAGTCATGTCCAGCAGCAGTACCGATAGTTTTCCAGGCAATACCTCCAGAAAAATGGAACCTCCGGAAGCAATTCCTTCCGGCATGAGCAGGATTTTGTTGTCGATGAGCCTGGCGCCTAATTTTTCAACGATTTGCTGCTGCCATTCCGGACTGAGGGTATAGTGGTAAAAAAAATCTATTCTTTCCTGCGTCATGGTTATAGTCGGGTAAGGTATTCCTTTGGAGGAATACCATAAGCATTTTTAAATTGTTCAATCAGATGCGAAGCGCCGAAGAAACTGAATTTATCTGCTATTTCTGAAATGGTATAATTGCCGGTTTCCAGCATCTCTTTTGCGAAAGAAAGCTTATTGCTGAGGAAAAAACTATTGGGACTTACCCCGGTAATTTTTTTAAAGAGCTTTTTATATTTTGTCTCCGACATCATGGCCCGGGAAGCAAGATCCGCTATTCCGGGGAAAGGATTTTCAATGTTCTCGATTAAAAAAGCTTGTGAACCAACCACATTGACCACATCTTCCGCAATAACCTGCCCGATGATGATCTCCTGGCTGATGATCTGGTCCATATAGTCGCCGATCAATCCGTAAACGGTACCACTTACAAAAATATTATATAAAGGATTGTCAGGACTTACTTTTCGCAATTCATTCATGAGCCACCAGGCCTGATTGCTCATCCGGTCAAAGCGCACAATGGTATTGAGTTTAGGATCAAATATGGACTCTACAATCTGCTGGTATTGTGGGATGTTGGAAATATATTGTTTTAAAGCAGTTTTCTTAATGAAAATCGCAATCATATAGCTGGTGCAGCCTGTTTTTACCTGGAAATCGCCCCGCATATCGGCATCAAATATAGCCAGATTGTAGCCCCATCTTCCGGCAGATCTGGATACTTCATCCAGTATATGGATAGATTCTCCTTCTGTGAGGTTGAAGTAAAGACCTACGAAGTCGCTTCGGGTATTCCTCAGCTTAAAGACTACGTCCTGCCGGTAGGTGACATCAATAATAAAGGCGCTGAGTTGTTCATTGATCTGGAGCACATAACGGTTTCCCGGATGCAGCTCGTCAGGAATTCTGATACAATTTCCTTCTACATAGCCATCCAGCTGAGCCGCTAAATCTGCTACCCAATCCAATTCTACGCCATACTGGTGAACTACTTCCTTCATTTAAGATTTCGATTACGTTTATGCACAATCAAATTAACCCTGAAGCAAATATAGCGATATGTTTTTCTGAATAACGTATGTTTGCCGGAGATAGAAACCCATGAAAGTTAACCATAAGGTATTGAAGAAATTTAGAAAGACAGGTGTGACTGGTTTAATGCTGATCCTTTTATTTGTGAGCTGGAATGCCTTCGGACAAAGCATTAATCACGAGGGGAAGCTGCTGTATTTGTTAAACGGTGCGCAGAAGATGGAAATTGATCCCGAATTGTTTTCAATTACAGCGGTAGATGCTGAGGGGAAGCGGTACCAGGTTTCTGCTCCGCTTCAAAAAGAAAAGCTGAGCGGATTAACGCATGATCACAAAAAGGCATCCTGGGCTTATCCTGAAAAGGGGATCGGGATATCGCTGGAATTGCATCCTGAATACTTAGAGGTAAGTATAAAAGCAAGTAAAACCACGGAGTTCACATGGCCGGTGTTGAAAGGAGAAATAGACGCGTTGACGATTCCAATGCATCAAGGGAAATATATTCCTGCGAAGGATTCCTTATGGATCAGTCATCTGACCAAAACAGGTTCTTTAAGTGGAAGCCAGGATTTGTCTATGCAATTCTTTGCAGCAAATATGGGAGCTAAAGCGCTGGTTTATGTGATCAGGAATATGTTCAATAATGAGTTGAACTTTGCGAACGATAAGGGTACCTTGGGATTGAGCGTTAATCATGAATTTCCTGCAACTGTATCCGACAAGCAATATGGTTTCAGAATTTATCTGACTACAAACAGTACCACAGCGATTGCGAAGACTTATAAAAAGTATGTAGAAGAACAAGGGCAAATCATTACACTGGAACAGAAGGCAGAGCATAATCCCAATATTAGGAAATTGTACGGCGCGCCCCATATTTATATCTGGAATGATAAATTTCTGGTATCAAATGATGTGGTTAATTGGAAGCTGTTTAAGAGAATAATCCTGGGGCAACTGCGGGATAGAACAATGAATCCTACGAAAAATATGTTTAGACAGTTTTCAGTCGGGGAGGCAGGGACTGAATTTCAAAATCAGCTGGATGAGTTTGTAAAAGAGGAATTCATGACCAGGTACCAGAAGAATGGATTGATCCAGGCCATAAATGAAGTTTTGCTAAGGAAAGATTTTTATAATAAACTGGCCTGGAGTAATACGAGGATGGAGGAAAATGTTTTAAGCCTGATCGGTAAAGGCCCGGACCAGCTGAATGCTGTTGAACTTTATCGCTTAAATAAACTGTTACTGGTTGCTGCATACCCTGAGGTTTTTCGTCCGGTGGCCGATTGGGGAGGGGCACAGCCCAAAATGCTGGATGAAATGCAGGCTGCGGGAATAAAAAAAACATGGCTGGGTTTAAACGACTGGATGCCTGCAGAAATTCATCCTGAGTTTGTCACGAAGGCGGTCGGAAAAGGTTATTTAATCGGCCCTTATGATTCCTATCATAGCATTCATCAGCCGGGAAAAGAAGGTTGGATTACGGCAAGATTTTCCGACACAACGCTGTTCACAAGAGCTTTTGTAATGAATAAAAATGGGAAACCATCTTTGGGTTTTCTGGGGAAAGGGCGGAAGCTAAATCCTACTTTGTCGATGCCTGCGGTGAAAAACAGGATGAGAGAGGTGATGAACAATACGGGGGAAGTATTCAATTCCTGGTTTATTGATTGTGATGCGACAGGCGAAAGTCTGGATGATTATACGCCTGGAAGGATGACCAGTCAGGAAGATGACATCAAAGCACGTTTGCAAAGAATGACCTGGATTAGGGATACTTATCAATTGGTTGTTGGCTCGGAGGTAGGAAATGATTTTGCTGCGGGTACAATTGCCTATGGTCATGGAATGACTACGCCGGTGATTGCCTGGAATGATCCGGATATGAGAACAAACAAAACCTCAAAGTATTATATCGGTGGATATTTCTCGAATAATGGAGGGGTTCCCGACCGTTACGGAATGCAGGCAGAGCTGAAAGAAGAATACCGCTATCTCTATTATGATAGTCGTTTTAACATTCCCCTATTTCAACTGGTCTATAACAATGCGGTAATCACTTCTCATCATTGGGAATGGGGAAGTTTGAAAGTGCCTTCAGAATTGAAGAATACGGAATTAAAGGAGATTTTATTTAATGTTCCCCCATTGTATCACCTCAATGATGAAAGCTGGTTGAAGTTTAAAGAAGTCATTGGGAAACATGTAAAAGTCTTTTCAAAAACACATGAAATTGCAGTCAAATCAGAGATGAATGCATTCGATTGGCTGAGCAAAGATCATCAGGTTCAGAAAACTACATTTGGCGATAAGATCGAGGTGGTCGCGAATTTCGGCAAGAGCCCTTTTACTTACAAGAGCCAGGCGATTCTTCCGCGAACCCTGATCATTCATGATCTTATTAGCGATACTTTTGAAGTCTATAAACCTTAAATCAGAAATAGCGGTTAGTTATAGGCACGTTTATTGAACAACTAATAATTCAGGTATTTTTTATGCAAAGACTTTCAGTAAAAACAAGTTTATTTTTCTTGTTGCTATTTCCTTGTGGCTTATATGCTCAGAATGTGAGCAATATCGCTACGGAGCAAACGGTTCAGACGGACACCTCCGCTCAGAAAGATCTGATTGATGTGGCCAAATCATTGTTTAAGATAAAACCGAAGAAAATCAAGGAAGAACGAGGTAAAAAGATCTATTTTTCTATACTTCCGGTGAGTAGTAACATTCCTGGTGGAAGTGGCCGCGCATTGGTCACAAGTACCACTGCAGCGATGTATCTGGGGCCCAGAAAGACCACGAACCTGTCCTCTGTTACATTTACTCCCTACTGGAATCTGGGAAACCGTTTTGGTTTGCCCTTGCGCAGCACCATATGGCTTCCTGACAATAAATGGGTAATCCAGGGAGATACGCGTTTTCTGGTTTATCCGCAATATACCTGGGGACTGGGGAGTAAGGCCTTAAAACCAGCGCCTACCCTGGTAGATTACAAGTATATTCGTTTTTACCAAAGTGCACTGAAACAGGTCAGACCTTATTTCTTTGTGGGATTGGGTTATAGTCTTGATTACCGTTTTAATATAAAAAGTGAAGATCCGAATGTGAGTCTGAAACAGTACACAAACTACGAATACGGGACTGGCAATAACTCTTTTTCTTCCGGTATTACCTTCAATTTGCTCTACGATACCAGGAATAACTCCATTAATCCACTTCCAGGTATGTATGGCAACCTGGTTTATCGGGTAAATCCCAAATTTTTAGGTAGCAATGATTCATGGAGCTCTTTGTACCTGGATGTTAGAAAATATATTTCCATGAATCCATCCAAACCTGATCAGCAGAACACATTGGCTTTCTGGACTTACCTCTGGGCGACCCTGGGAAATAAAACTCCGTATCTTGATTTACCCAGTATCGGCTGGGACCCCGCTAACCGCTCAGGCAGAGGGATCGACCAGAACCGGTATCGTGGAAGGTCTTTATTTTATCTGGAGAGCGAATATCGAAGGGACATTACCAATAATGGTTTGTTGGGTTTTGTGGTATTTGCGAATGTCAATACGGTTAGTGGTTCAAACACAATGTTTAGCTCCTGGAAACCTGCCGTTGGGACGGGACTTCGGGTAAAATTCAATAAGAGCTCAAATACTAATATTGGTGTTGACTACGGAACGAGCAAAGGCTACAATAGTTTTACCTTTAGTCTGGGAGAGGCTTTCTAAGACGCCTGTTCTCACAGTTGCCTGATGATTCATCAGATAAAGTCCCTCTTTCCTGACTTAGAAAAGAGGGACTTTGATTTAATACCCTGGATTTTGGGTGTAATTCGGGTTTGCCATTTGATTAGAAGGAATTGGAAAAATCAAATACTTAGGGTCATCCGATGGTTTTTCCTGCCATGGGGTTAAGAATTTACCGAAGCGGATTAAATCCTGTCTTCTTACTCCCTCCCAGAAGAATTCACGGCCACGTTCGTCCAGTAACTGATCCAGTGTTACCGCTCCCCAGGAAGATGCGCCGCGGGTAGTCCGTACCAGGTTTACCAAAGGAAGCGCAAGTGAGGCCTGTCCGGTTCTCAATAGTGCTTCTGCTTTCATCAGCAACACGTCCGAATACCTGTAATAAACCCAGTCGTTGTCCGGAATCCGGGAACCGATGTTTGGATAATCGATAGGATATTTAATGACACGTATCCCTGCATTTTCCAGTCTTTTCTGATCCCGTTCAATGATATTCACCTCAGGGGTAAAAATCAGGTTTTCGCCAAGACGGTTTTTAATCAATACGCCATCTTTATTTACCTGCTGACCTACGAGAAAGCCAACCCGGATACCGGATACATCAGTAACACCTGCATACGCACCACCTCTTCTGGAGTCTGAGGCTTCGAATTTATTGTAAAAATCCGATAGGGTACAAAAACCATTGTTTCCGCTTGGGTTTTGATTGTAATGTAAAGGGGCCACCCACATGGCATTGAGTCCGCCGGCATCTATGCCACCACTATTTTTTCCGGTAAAAATGTTTTCCTTCGAAAGCAGGTCATTTTTAGGGGCAAAATTGTCGAAGTATTTAGGCGTCAGGGTGTACTTGCCGCCGGTGATGATTTCATCTGCAAGGGCAATCACCTTAGCCATATCTGCCGGATC
Organism: Pedobacter steynii; assembly: GCF_001721645.1. Taxonomy (NCBI): domain Bacteria; kingdom Pseudomonadati; phylum Bacteroidota; class Sphingobacteriia; order Sphingobacteriales; family Sphingobacteriaceae; genus Pedobacter; species Pedobacter steynii. The sequence goes on from NZ_CP017141.1 coordinate 4,034,128, forward strand.
AAAAGTTGGGGCCGCACGATTTAAAAATGCACCTTTGTTCAGGTAACATTTCATCAGTAACATCTTTGCCGCATCCTTGGTTGCGATGGTATTGGTATCTGTTGGTAAGGATGGCAGAATCTCATTTAACTCGGTGATCAGGTACGTGAGTGCTTCCGGACCTTTTCTCACTCTGGAAGGCTGGGTTACATCTTCTCCCGGATCACGGTACGGTACCTGGTTCCAGCCATCAAGAATAGAGAATTGGGCAAAGGCACGTAAAAAACGGGCTTCAGCAGCTTGTCGCGGTGTTGGATTAAATTGTAAAACACTTGTGGCGACATAACTTACACTGTTTAAGTCGCGGTATACGCTATGTATGCGGGTATGATCTGGCTGCCAGCGATGAAGGTGTAATGCCCTCCATGCACCATTATCGTCCCAGTCGCCACCACGTGTAGGAACAATGGCTTCGTCACTCGGGAATTCTTGTAAAGCCCACCAGCCATAGGGGCCCTGATAAGGTGCACGCATGGAATTATAGGCCGAGTTTAATACCGCGGCAACGTTTCCTGAGCCTACGCCCTGATCGTTAATCTGCCCGTTTAGTTTTTCATCCAGTTTTGTACATGCCGTAACGGAGAATAAAGCAATCATTACAGCGGATATATATCTAGTTTTCATGTTCAGAATATTTAAATTATAGGGAAAAATTAACTCCGAAATTGAAAGTCCTTGCGGTTGGATAAGGAACATATTCTATTCCGGCTGATGGTACACCATTGCTGCTTTTGTCGACATTCACCTCCGGATCAAAGCCAGTAAATTTGGTGATCACAAAAAGATTCTGACCATTCACAAAGACATTTAATCCCTTGATGGTTTTTCCGAGATTGCCCACATTATAATTAAGGGTAGCATTGGCCAGTTTTAAGTAATTTCCTTTTTCAATATAGCGGGAAGACGCAGAGATCGGATTTGCCAGCGATTCCTGTATGGCCGAATTCAATAAGGGAGCTGCGATATTTCTGGTCCCTAAATTGGTAATTGGCAGTACTGAATTGGCGGTGTTGTTATAAATGTCTTGTCCGAATGAGCCATTGAAGTTAAGTCCCAGTGATAATTTTTTATACCTGAAGTCGGTGCTCAGGCCCAGGATCACACTTGGATTTGGGTTTCCTACATAATACAGTGTATACCCATCATCGGTATATTTGGAAAAACCACCGGCATCCAGGCCTTCAAAACGTCTGGTGACCATCCCAAATAGCGGCAAGCCACTTTGAATCACTTCCAGGGTTACGTCGCTCATACCCTGACCATTTAAGGTTCCGGTATTGATGATTCCCGAAATACCTTTTACCGTATTATCCAGGAAGGTTACATTTCCGCCCAGCGACCAGGAAAGATCGGTGTGGTCAATAATGCTGCCGTTTAAGGTCAGTTCCACTCCTTTGTTGATGATCTTGCCCGGTAAATTCACCCAGGTTACAGAAGCTCCTGCTGCAGATGGATAAAAGGGGATCTGAGGAAACAACAGGTCTGTTGTGGTTTTTTTGAAAAAATCAACTGATCCTGTAAGCCTGCTTTTGAAAAAGCCGAAATCGGCACCGATGTTGATTTGCTCATCCGCCTGCCATTTTAGTTTTTTATTCTCATTATTGACTCCGGTTAAGGTTTGTCCACCGGAATTATATCCAAAAGCAAAGCGTTTTTGCGAAGAGCCAGAAGGAAATTCCTGATTTCCGGTCAAGCCGTATCCTGCCCTGATTTTTAACTGGTCCAGCCAGGTCGCATCGGCAAGGAAATCTTCATTTTTGATATTCCATGCAGCAGAGAAGGAAGGGAAATAGCCATATTTATTGTCCGAGCCGAACCGGGTAGAACCATCTGCCCTGATGGTGGCTGTTAACAGGTATTTACCTGCATAGTTAAAAATGGCACGTGCAAAATAAGATTGCAGTTCGGTGGTTGGATCATTAAAAGAACTCATCCTCCTGTTATTTGGAGGGGTGGCCTGTAAAGCATCGGTATAATCCACCGGAATATCTCCAAATCCGCTGGCGTTCATATTGCTCCCTTTATTAATGTAATTGGTATATTCATAACCAACTACTGCATTCAGATTTAATCTGGAGGCGATTTCCTTATTAAAGGTTAAGGTATTGGTGAATTGCTGGGTCAGTAATTCACTGTTCGAATAACTGGCATAACCACCCAGGAAATTTTCCGCAGGTTTGGCTTGTACGCCGTCAATATTCAGGAAGCTGCGTGTGGAGGTTCTCCTCACACCTGTACTGTAGTTAAGACTCACCAGCATGCGGTATTCCAGCCAGGGGGTGATTTTATAATAAGGAGAGATGCTTCCTAAAATAGAAGACACTTTAGATTTGTCGCTATAACCTTCCGACATTGCCAGAGGATTGATAATCCGGCCATTTTCAATAAACAGCGAACCATCGGGATTTCTTAAAGGTCGGGTAGGGTTCCATGACAATGCCTGACTTACTAAACTTCCGGTAAATCCGGCATCATTGGTAATAGGGGCAATGTTTTCATTGTACTGACTGCTGATCATGCTGACATCCATTCCCAGTTTCTTGCTGTCCAGGAATTTGAAATTGCCATTAAAGGAGGCGGTATATTTTTTTAAATCTGATTTTCGGATAATTCCCTGCTGATCCTGATAGCCAAAAGAGGCACGATAAGTATTGGCATCGTTCCCGCCACTGAGCCCAATAGAATAGTTCTGGTTGTATGCAGTTCTGGTGATGGCTTTCATCGCATCTACATTGCTTCCATAGTCGCCTGCAGTAAGACCGTATTTATTCAATGCCGAACGGTACTGATCGCCATCTAAAACCTCTAACTGGTTCATGATGTTGCTGACACCTGTAGAGGCATTTACATCTAGTTTCATGGCGCCGCTGGCGCCTCTTTTTGTGGTGATCAAAACAACGCCATAGGCTGCTCTTGATCCATAAATGGCCGTTGCAGAAGCGTCTTTCAGGATTTCCATTGTGGCAATATCGCTGGGATTGATAAAGTTTAAAGGGTTTCCACCAGGAGCACTACCCAGGCCGCCTCCAGGATCAGTTCTCACACCACCTACAGAACTCGGACTGGCGCTTGGTCTTGCCGAATTGCTGGTCAGTGCTACTCCATCCACCACGTATAAAGGCTGACCAGTACCGGTCACGGCTGCATTTCCACGGATTCTTACCGTTGTGGCACCACCTGGCTGACCACTGTTGTTCATCATCTGCACACCAGCAACCTTGCCCTGAAGTAATTGATCAGGCGCAATAAGTGGCCCTTTATTAAAGTCTTTTGAAGAAAGGGTAGCCACAGCACCGGTAAGGTCACTTTTTTTAACGGAACCGTAACCAACTACAGTAACTTCACTTAATTCATTTGCTGAACTGAGACTGGCATTCAGGACTTTCTTTCCGTCAATATCCAGGGTTATGGTCTGCATTCCTACATAACTGAAACTTAATCTTTTTCCATCAGCAGGTACATTTATGGAATATCTTCCATTGGCATCAGTCAGGGTTCTGATGCTTTTGCCCTCGACAGAAACGGTTACACCAATGAGGGTTTCCTTGTCTTTATCTGTGACTGTTCCTGTCACCACAGATTGGGCATAGGCCGTGACGCAGGATAAGAGCAGGATAAAGAGAGAAAGCACTGCTTTCTGCAGGGTTTGAAGGCCGGGCCTGTTTTTAAAAACGACTCCGGAATTTCTGAGTAAAAAATTGCTTGTCATAATTGGTTAGTTATGGTTTAGATTAAAGGGGTTTAATAGCAAGAAATCAATGGCGTTTTACCCAGGCTAAAATTGGCCTTTTATAGGTGTAATATTTGGTCTGTCAGGCGGGTGGCCTTAACCTAAGTTAGTTTATAATTTTCTAAAGTCCAATTTTGTTGAAATTTGAGCAAATAATTGAGGTTTTATTTGCTTAATTGTGATGTCCCGCAATATTGTATACTGTGGTTTGGATAATAATTGGTATTTTATGTTGAAAAATCAAACCTATTGTTCACCTCATCCCACCACTATGAAAAAAACATTATTACTCCTTATGGCCCTGCTTTTCCTGGGCTCAGAACTGACATTTGCCCAAAAAACGACCATCACCGGCACGGTAACTGATGCCACAACAAAAGAAACTTTAATAGGCGTATCTGTGTACATTAAAGGAAGTAAACAGGGAACCAGTACCAATTCCGGCGGACAGTTCTCTATTGAGGCGGTATCAACAGATCAACTTGTCTTCAGTTATACCGGATATAAACCGGTAACCCTGCTGGTCGGTTCCAATACGACATTTCAGGTCAGCCTGGAAAGCAGTGCGGCACAGTTAGATGAAGTTGTATTGATTGGTACCCGCTCCGCAGGCCGGGTAAAGCTGGAAACCGCAGTTCCGGTAGATATTGTAAATGTAAGCAAGACTGCTGCTACTACCGGTAGATTGGAACTTACAGATATCTTAAATTATGCAGCACCTTCATTTAATTACAACAAACAATCTGGTTCCGATGGCGCGGATCATGTGGAGCTAGGCACATTGAGAGGGCTGGGGCCCGACCAGACTTTGGTATTGGTGAATGGGAAGCGTCGTCATTCTACCGCCTTTGTTTCTGTATTCGGAACCCGGGGCAGGGGAAATTCAGGAGTAGACCTGAGCACGATTCCGACCGCTGCAATCGAGCGGGTCGAAATTCTCCGTGACGGAGCTTCGGCACAATATGGTTCTGATGCCATCGCAGGTGTAATCAACCTGGTGCTTAAAAAAAATGTAAATGAGTTTGTAGCCAATGCCGGCTATTCAGGGTATTATGATCCGGCCTTTAACAGTAAAAAAAGCCTGGCTGCTGCCCAATATCCTCATGGAGGCAGTATCGATGGAAATGCCTTTACTTTTGATGCCAACTACGGGTTGAAAATAGGAAAAACCGGTTTTCTGAACCTGAGTGCTGATTATTCCAAAAGCGGTAAAACCTATCGTCAGACAAAGGATACGGCAACTGCCAATCCTAAAGCATTGCCCTTAAATACACCGAGAAGGGCAAATGGTGATGGATCATCGGAAGGAGGGACGATATTTTTTAACAGTGAGATCCCAACCAGTGCCAGGACCACTTTTTACAGCTTTGGTGGTTACAGTTATAAAGGATCAGAAGCTTATGCTTTCACCCGTAATTTCTCGTCCAGACCGGAACGTTTCCCGACTAATGGTACCAGCATCATCCCGGTAGAGGGGATCATCATCAAAACCCCTGACGGAGAATCTTATTACAATCCGCTCATTGAAACACATATTAAAGACCTGGCTTTTGCAGCCGGCTTAAAAGGTAGTTTTGGCAAGGACTGGAACTGGGACCTGAGTAACAATACCGGAAATAATGATTTTCATTTTTATGGTAAAAAGACTTTCAATGCCTCTTTAGGAGCCGACAAAACTTCTTTTGATGACGGAGGATCTGAGTTTTTACAGAATACAACAAATTTAAACTTCAGTAAACGTTTTGATCAGGTACTTTCCGGATTTAATCTTGGTTTTGGTGGGGAGTACAGGTATGAGCGTTATAAGATCTCTGCAGGAGAAGAAGCTTCCTATAAAAACTATGATCCGGATGGCATTAAGGCTGCGGGATCACAGGGTTTTCCTGGTTTTCAACCTGCTGATGCTGCAAATTCCAACAGATCGGTGTTTGGTGCTTTTGTTGATTTTGAATTGGATGCAACGGATAAATGGCTGATCAATTTTGCCAACCGACTGGAACATTACAGTGATTTCGGCTATAATTTCAGTACAAAATTTGCCACGCGCTATAAAATCAGCGATAACTTTAACATTCGTGGTTCGGTAGGTACAGGTTTTCGTGCCCCATCGCTACAACAGATCAATTATAGCTCTACCTTTACCAATGTGCAGGGAGCCATCATTTCTGAAGTGAAAATCGCTCCGAACAGCAGTCCGATCACAAAAGCCGCCGGAATCCCGAACCTTAAACAGGAAACTTCAAAAAATGCAGGATTGGGCTTTACCTTTAAGCCCGTTCCGGAATTTAGCATTACGGTAGATGGTTACCTCATTAATGTAAAAGACAGGGTGGTATTGTCCGGGCAGTTCAGTGCAGCAGATGAAACACTTGACCCCGTATTTACCGATGCCTTAAAAGCATTGAGGGTGGGTACAGCTCAGTTTTTTGCCAATGCTGTAAACACGACAAACCGTGGTTTGGATGTGGTACTGGATTACAACAAAACAATCGGGGACAACCGCTACCGACTTTTATTTACGGGGAACTTCCAAAGTATGGACATCGATAAAGTAAACTATCCAACCATTTTGGGCAGAACAGAGGCCTTAAAAGAAACCTTCCTGAGCTCAAGGGAAAAGAAATTCATTTTAGCCTCTGCACCCAAAACAAAGTTTTCATTGAATCCTGAATATGGCTACCGGGACCTGACTATCGGGATGCGTTTCACGTACTTCGGAAAAGTGGATATCTATGGGTATGGGGACGGAACAGGAACTTCACCTGTGGTCCCAAAAGATGACGGTTCCGGATCAGTAGCGGATCTTTACAACTATAGCGGTAAAATGGTAAGTGACGTTTATTTTTCTTATAAACTGAATCCATACGCCCGAATCTCTCTGGGGGCTGATAACCTGTTTAATGTGCATCCGGACCTTGGTTATATTCCCGGAGCCAAAGGCTGGGCCTATAATAATGAACCTGCAGGGCCATTTGATGCCGTTCAGATGGGCGGAAATGGCAGGCGCATTTTTGCAAGGATCGGCTTTAATTTTTAAATAAAAGCAGGAGGAAGACCAGTGTCAGACCAATCATTGGGAATGGCACTGGTCTTTTCTTTTACATACTGTTGCATAAAAAAACCTTCAGAAGCAATGCCTCTGAAGGTTGAATACCGGACCAAATGAATTTTTAGGATGAGTTAGTAATAGTGTATCTGACGATTATCTGCCAGGATAAATGCTGGTCATATATAAGGCGTCTTTAGCCGAAATGGTGGTGTTATTGGCTGCAATCGTTACATTGTTTGTGGTAAACTGAGCCTGAACAGGGTAGTGCATGATCGAAGCCGAATCATAAGCAGTATAGTTCAATCCTGTTCTTGAAGATACCGCAAGAACGTTATAGTCTACCTGAGCTTTTGTCCAGTAATTTGGTGCGCCCATGTAGTAGTCATAAACAGCTTGGGTATTCCATGGAATATTGGCATCAGGATGTGACTGCTCATGATTTAAACCTAAAGCATGGCCAAATTCGTGGGTTACTGTTCTTCTGAACTCGGTATCGCTGGTATTGTTATTGAACCAGCCATAGTTCATAGAAACGGTTTTGTTTTTGGTATCGGTTCCAATGTAGGACCAGGAACCTCCGGCATCAAAAGCAACTTTAATATCTGCAGCTGCATTATCTGCAACAAACTGGAAGGTAAGGTTGGCATAAGTTTCCCAGCTTTTTGCATACTGCTGAACTTTAGATCTTACGTAAGTAGTTCCTCCGCTAAATCTAACCTTAATGATGCTTCCATTAGGCCATACTTTGTTGGCTGGTCCGTTGGATTCCGTACCAGGTAAGCCATTAGGAGCATCCACTCTCATCTCACAGGAAAATGGAGCGCTTGATTCAGTTTTTACTACCGGAGTTTCCTGCTGGATGTTGTCAGTGTTTTTTTTACAGCCTGCCATGATTAAAAGCGTAGCTGCAACGAACAATAGGTTTTTTGTAATTTTCATAAAATTGGTTTGTTTTTCGGTCGGTATTAAACCCAATATATGGTAATTTTCTTGATACATTTGCCAATTTGATATATTTTTTATGAACAATAAAAAATTTTGATGGATTCGGAAAGCCATATTCTTTTCGCTAATTTTAAGAATTCAAAGCCTATACGCTCCTGATCTATGTTTTTTTTAAAATCAACTGCTATTTTTCTGTTTCTATTGTGCTGTAGTTTTTTCGGAAGGGCACAACACTTAAAACCTGGCTTTGATAAAGCCGAGTATAGAGAGCTGATTTATTTGTCGTCCACCTCATTTGAGACACCACAAAAGGCTAAACTTATTCCTAAACCGTTTTAAAACCTATTGTAGTGTAGCCCCAAAGCCAGGAAACTTATACTTTGCCTATAGTTACGAATCGACAACTCAGGATGGCTGGGCGTATAATGTGATCAATGCGGCTGATTGGGTACCTCAAACCCCTTTTTCAGTGCAGATGCTGGATGACCTTCCGGAAGTAAGCCCTGGTCCTTTGATGGAGGGCTTAATCAAAAAGCAACCCTTCTTTAAGCGCATCATCCTCAATATGGTGTATAACAGCGTACGTAACCCTTCCCGAAAGGTAGTGAAGCGCTATCAGAAGCTATTGGGAAAGGAGATGGCAAAGAAAATAAAAACCTATTTGCCGGATTATAAGGCTCCTGATTATTATAACAGCAGTAATTATGTCCGGACAGGAACCTCAATCGTTTTGTATCCGAAGCCGGGTTATGGTCAGAAATTTCCAAATGAGGGCAAAGACATGATGCTTCATCATTCTTTTCCTCCATATCTATACCTCCTTAATCAGGAATAAACGCGAAATTGGCCTGCGCATCGCTGTGTTATTAAAATATTAATGGGCAATAAAATCGTCAGATTCGTTTTTTTTGGTAACTACTTTGTAGGGCTGCTTGCCGTGGCGCTTACGCTGGAAGCAACCCAGCAACTCAGACTACCCTATAATTCCCTGAATTATTACCTGTTGTTATTTCTGGCGCCTACGATCTATTATACTTATGCCTATCATCAGATTTCTGCCCGGCCTTCCCTGAATAATCCCCGGAGCCAGTGGTATTTTAAGCATAGGGTATTTATCAGCTGGAGTCAGGGAATTTTATTTAGTTTATGTATTGCCCTGGCTGTGAGATTGCTCTATATAAATTATAGTCATATTCTGAACCTCCCGCTAAGCTATTGGCTTGCGATCACTGTGATTGTACTGGCTGGTGGATTATATTACCGGCTGCTGCCCAGGTCTTTCCTGAACTTCGATCTACGGAATACGGGCTGGTTAAAGGCTTTTGTAATTGGCTTTGTCTGGGCTTGCTGTGCAAACATATTGCCACTGATTATGCTGAAAATAGAAACTGGAATCGGTTATCATGATCCGCTGCTGTGGACCTGGCTGTTCATCAAAAACTGGATGTTCTGTACGGTGAATGCCATTCTGTTTGACATCAAGGATTATCCTACAGATGCCAATAAACACCTCAAAACTTTTGTCGTAAGATTTGGCTTAAGGCGTACCATATTTTATATCCTGATTCCTTTGCTGATCATTGGCATGATATCCCTGTTTATATTTGCCAGGTATAAAGGTTTTGGCCCGATCCCGACAGCATTAAATATATTGCCTTTTATCCTGACCATTTATATTGCCTATTCCATGCGCCGGAGAAAGAACATCTTATATTACCTGATGGTGATTGACGGATTGATTTTGTTTAAAGCGATTTGTGGTATCATCGCAATGCAATTCATGCCGGTATGACCAATAATTATGACCATATCGCCAATTATTACGACCGACTGAGCCGTATGGTTTTCTTTAAATCTCAGGTAAATGCACAGATTGATCAATTGGGCTATATTCCGGAAAATAGCAGTGTTTTGATTGTAGGTGGGGGAACCGGATGGATTCTGGAAGAACTGGCGAAAGTCCGGCCGGCGGGATTACATATTGTTTATGTGGAGATATCCGCAAATATGATTGCCCTTTCCAGGGATAGAAATCCGGGGGCCAATGAGGTGGAATTTGTAAACAAGAGGATAGAAGACTTTTCTTCCTCAATGAGTTTTGATGTGATTTTAACGCCGTTTTTGTTTGATAATTTTTCAGCAGAAAGAGCAGTTGTTGTGTTTAAGCAGCTGGATCTTTTGTTGAAAGAAAATGGTTATTGGCTATTTGTAGACTTTAGTCTGAAAGGAGAAAGAGGGCGATGGTGGAAATCAGCCTTTCTGCAGCTGATGTATTCCTTTTTTAAGCTCATCAGAATTGTGGAAGCCTCGGAACTGACCGATATGGAACCGTATTTTAAAAATGCCGGTTATCAGGAAATTATAGGTAAAAGCTATTACGGAGGCTTTATTCAAGGCCAGGTCTACCGTAAAGGATAATAAATTCCCTAATTTTAGCGGAAATTAATCGCTGCCCAATTTATACTGTTATGAATAAACTTAATATGCTCGTATTATTCCTGTTGTTTGCAGGTTTGAATGTGCTTGCTCAAACTCCGGCGGACACTACCTATTACCTTAAAAATAAAGTTGGTTATGTCAGGAATAAAGACAGCGCAGATTATAAACGTGTGGTAACTGCACCAGGTCCCGGAAGTAACCTATATCAGATCAATGATTATTATATAGATGGAAAGAAGAAGAGCACAGCTCAGGGAAGGATGGATAAACGGATGATTTATGAGGGGCCTTACGTTTCTTATTATCAAAATGGTAATAAGCAGAAGGAGGGTACTTATGTTAATAACGAACTGGAAGGTGAAGTGAATACTTATTATCCGGATGGAAAACTATATGTCACTAAAATTTACAAAAAAGAGGGGACACCTGCCCTGAGATCTGAGTATATAAAAACGGTTAAGGATAGGAAAGGAAAGGTTCTCGTTGTAAATGGCAACGGTAAATACCATATATATGATGAGGATTTTAAGCAGATCACAGATGAAGGAAGTGTTAAGGATGGAGTATATGATGGGACCTGGACTGGAACAAATGATGAAGATCAGATCAGTTATTCTGAAATTTATGTTAAAGGAAAGTTGATTTCTGGAAAAAGTAAGGACGAAAAAGGGAACAGTTATGATTACACGGAATTAATAGTGTCTCCTGAATTTGTGGGCGGCACGGGGGCACTTTCTGTATTTCTTGGAAGAAATATCAAGTATCCCCGAAAATGTATGGAGGAGGGAATTGAGGGAACGGTTATCTTAACGTTTAAGGTACTTAAGACGGGGGCGCTCAGCGAGATCAGTGTCACCAGGGAAATTCATAAGGACCTGGCCAAAGAAGCTGTAAGGGTAGTTAAACTTAGTCCGCGATGGAAAACAGGCTATTACAGAGGTGTTCCAAGTAATATCCTTTGTAATCTTCCTGTGAAGTTTGTGCTGGGTAATTAGCCCTGGTACTCAGGTAGCAGTTCTTAATTACAAAAATGATAGTTATTTTTAAGGATGTCTGAAAATACGGATCGGTTTTATAATGGCCTGCCCGCCAATAGAATGGCGCTGGCCGACCTTTTGGTTAATGCAGAATTGTTTGCTGAGGTTCCGGCCGACTGGCATGTCATCATTACGGATATTAAACGATCTACTCAGGCTGTCTTCGATGGTCTTCATGAGACGGTCAACCTGATTGCCACAGGAAGTATTGTCATGGTATTGAATATGGCTTTCAGAGCAGGAATCACCATTCCTTTCTTTTTCGGAGGTGATGGAGCTACGTTTATTGTTCCACCTTCTATTGTAGATCAGGCGATGGGGGGCTTGATGTTGTATCAATCAAATACCTCAGAGAACTTTAATCTTGAATTGCGCGTTGGAACAGTTCCTGTACAACAGATTTATGAGAAAGGTCATGAATTGCATATCAGTAAACTCAGTCTTTCTGCGTCTTTCTCTATTCCGGTGGTATTGGGAAAAGGGTTGAGCTTTGCGGAGCAGCTGATCAAAGCAGAAGACTACCTTTTTGCAACAGCACTGAGTCCTGCGGAGGAACTCGACCTGACCGGAATGCAATGTCGTTGGGATAAGATTGACCCGCCCGAAAACAGCCAGGAGATTGTAACCTTGTTGGTGGTTGCCAGAGGAGGTATTGCCCCGGCTCAGATCTTTAGTCAGGTGATGCGCCAGATCGACGATATCTATGGGCCGCCGCAAAAGAGACAGCCAATTTCTGTAGCCAAACTAAAGTTAAAATCGAGCTTCGACCGGCTGGGGGTAGAAATGCGTGCCAGAATTGGAAAGATTCGTTTTTTTGAGTTGATGAAGAGCTGGTTGATCAACTTATACGGTTATATTTATTTTCATACCGAAAGCGGAAAAAACTACCTGAACAAGCTGGTCGAAATGTCAGACACACTGGTGATCGATGGAAGGATCAATACGGTGATGACCGGAAATGAAGCGCAACGCTTAGCCTTGATAAAGGTATTGGACCGGTTTGAAAGCTCAGGAGATATTTTATATGGAATTCACATTAGTGGTGATTCCGTGATGTCTTGTTATGTACGTGACCTTAAAGACGGGCATATTCATTTTGTAGACGGAGCGGAGGGAGGTTATACGCAGGCTGCACGTCAGCTGAAAGCAAAGAACCGGACAATAGCCTCCTGATGACTCTCCGCGTTGCCGGTATTTTTATCTCCGGATTTATCTCCGCTGTTTCCAAAATGGTAACTGATGCTCAGTTGTGCAAAGGCTTTCACATGGATTTTATAAAGTTTAGAGGCGTAGTATAATTGTCACTGCTGTTTCTTTAAAAAGGAGAAAGTTGTTGTATAAGACGAAAATTAACCGAAAAAACGTGTAATATTTTAGGGGTAAAAGGTGACGATACCAGTGGAGAGGTCGTACATCGCAGGAACAATTTTTATTTCGCCACTGTCTGCGAGTTGTCTGATGGCACTGCTCTGTTCCAATATCTGTTGCATAGAGCGGTATACATTTAGGACCGCTACTTTATTGACAAAAGAGGCATTCTCTCCGGTTCTGTCGGTGTATTCAGTCAGCTCCTGCGGGATGCTGATTTTTACCTCTCTCAGCAAACCAGAAAGGTTTTCTATCATCACATTGTTGCAGGCACTTTTAACCGCACCGCAACCCGTATGTCCCATAACTACAATCAGTTTTGCACCTGCGGCTAAAATGGTATATTCCAGGGAGCCTAGGATATGGGGGGAAACTACATTCCCCGCCACACGGATGTTAAAGATATCGCCTATACTCTGATCGAAGATCAGTTCCGCAGCAACCCGGGAATCCATGCAGCTCAATACTGCTGCAAAAGGTCTGGGTTCGTCTTTTGTTTCCTGTACGCGCTGCAAGAGGTCCCGGGGGGTACAATATCCTTTCTGGAATCGTTCATGCCCATCCTGAAGTAATTGCAAAGCCAGATCCGGTGTCATTCCCAGCAGCTGCTGCGGGTTTTGATCGATGAGGTGGAGGTGTTCGGTTAGCATAATCCTGTTCTGTTATTTACTGTTCGTTGGTTTTTCTTTTTCCTGCTGCATCATTTGCATGAGTTGCATGCCCATCAGGCCGCTCAGGCTTCCATCAGTACCGTTGCCGCCGCTTACGATCAGGTCAGGTATGATCTTAATCCTTCCTTTTCCAATTTCCTCTGTGATTTTGAACCTTGTAAAGTTGTCACCGCCCATTGCTTTTACCTGCAGGTCATAGGCATCGGCGGTAGATTTACCAATGGCCATGATTTTCTCGGCTTCGGCCAGACCTGTTTTTGCAATCTTCTCTGCATCGGCACTGGCATTAAGTCTTGTTGCTTCTGCCTGTGCTCCTGCACGGGCTTTTGTAGCCTCTGCCTCCGCACCTGCACGCATTTTAGTAGCAGTGGCTTCCGCGTCGACCTGTAGCTTAAGACTATTGGCATCACCTTCTGCCTTTTTTACCGTGGCATCTGCAGTACGCTGGGCGATTTCTACGTTTTGCTGTGCTTTCACAATTTCCTTTTGCATATCTGCAATGGCGGTTTCTTTTTCCATGCCCTGACGTTGTTCCTGTGCCATTCTTTGGATCTGATAGGTTTTTTGTTCCTCTTCGGCGATCTTACGGTCGGTCAGGGTTTTCATCAAAGATTCGGGCGGAAGAATATCGCCGATCAGGGTGTCTACGGCATTGACATTGTAATCGTCCAGTACTTCCTTAATGTGTTCTTTTGCAGATTGCTGTCTTTCTTTACGGGTAATGAGGAAACTGATCACATCGCTGTCCTGAGCCGAGTTTCGAAAATAGTTACCGATGGTAGGCTCCAGAACCTGACTAACCAGGTTGCTCATGCTGCCAAATCGGGCGATTACTTTAGGGGCTTCAGTAGCCGGGATATGGATGATCTGAGAAACATCGAGGTTAAAGGGAAATCCATCTCTGGAGCGGACGGTAATCGTACTCAGGTTTTTGTCTAACTGATGTGATTCATTCCTGGCATTCGCCCAGTTGAGCACCAGATTGGTTGTAGGAACCAGCTCTACCTTCATGATGTATTTGTTGAAGGGGTATTTGCCGGGGCCATAAGCTTCCATCCAGACACCACGCTGGCCTTTGCTCACGATGTTGCCATGTTTGAAGCTTTCCCCGCTGATGTCTTTGCCATCTTCTCCGATATAACTGATCACCACACCTACGAAACCTATAGGTACATCTGTCATCGGTATTTCTTCGATCTGGATTGCCCATGGATTGATGTTGTAACTACCCGCTAAAATGATGCTGGGTTGCAAACCACGGTTACCGCCATTCTTTAGAAAAGCATCGATATCCTGGAAATTGTTGTGACCGCTAACCTGCTTACCCGCAATTTGTCCGGTATCGATTGGAAGGCCGTCCAGTGTGGTGACAATGCCTACCATGTTTTCCCTGATACTTACCATATCGGCGATGGTTACCGTAAAAGCAAACAGGTTGATGCGGTAGGTTCCTGCGGTGATATAGGAGGTCTGACGACCTTTTTGTCCCTGGTTATTCAGGAACTTCTCAGTATCCTGAAAATTGTCGGAGTCGACCCTTCGGGCAAGGATGGCGCCAGTAGGTATTTCAGCACCATCGTTGGCGAGGATCAAGCCTATTTTTCCTTCGGGGATAATGGTGAAACCCTGCATGTTTACAGAATACTGCCAGGGCCACATGCCCCAGTAGAGGCCTGGTGCGAGTGCTCTTGCCTGAAAGCCTGCTTCGCCTTTAGTGGCGATGATACGGCCATCAGGCAGTTCTTTGTCCCTGCCAAAAAGAACAAATTTCTTTGTTACCAGTCCGATTTTGTTTTCGGGTACGATAACCATCCCCAGGAAAACACGTAAAATAAACTTGTAAAATAAAAGGGTGAACAGGATGGCGGATATCCACCAGTAGTTCAGAAAGATTTGATAATAGTCCATGGTTGTTGGTTTTAAGTTGAATCAAACTTCATAAAAGAGTAAAATATAAAAGTCTTACATCAGTATTATATTGTATTATTTTAATCTTATATTAGTATTATGAATAAAGAGGACTTGCTACACCTGGAGAAACTGATGAACTTTCTGGCCAGTAATTTTCTAAAGAAAAAGAGTTGGAAAGATGTTTCTAAATCTGAATGGACGTATATCGTAGAGGAATTAAATGGCTTGTTGCAGGAGCGCAACAGGAAGCAAAGGATCAAAAAAGAGAACAACTTATTTGGGGCAAATTACCTGTATGAGCATTTGATTATCAATAAGCTAAAAGCATATGAAAAGAAGAAAGACCTTAGCGGATCGAGCAAACCCAACCTCAGTAAACTGAGTCTTATTGTACAATTACTGGGTTATGATAATTACATCGATTTTATCAATTCACATAATGAGGTTTTCAATTTTAACGATTTAAAGATTGACATTCCTAAAGCAACAGTAAACCATAAATTGCTGGATGAACTGGTTGGTTTATGGTATTCTTTTAACCGGAACCTGCCTGATAATCCGGAAAAAATTAATGAGGAAAGGATCTGGCGTTCTTCCGTTGAAATTTATAAATCTGAATCTACGGGTGAATATTTTATTGAAAGGAGCGGGGGAGATAACCATAAGTATTACGGGAAAATCACTTCCTATGCGGATTACATTTTCATCATCATGAACAGCAACACCTTTATTCGTCAGCGGCACTTTATTTCCCGCCTGAAAGATATTGGAGAGAAGCTAAAACAACCTAATTACAGGATTGAGGAAATGCATTTCATCAGTACCTGTATTAGTTTTAATCAGGAGCCCATTGCCTTGTTTGAAATATTTCAAAAGGTCAATACCACAAAAAATTACGTAGCGGATTCAGTGAGTTTCCCAATAGAAAGCGCAGAACTTCCTGCGGGGGTTGTTGCTTACCTGAAGGATACGGAAGGAAACAGGATTAATTACAGGTAAGCGGAGGGCTGAACGGCAAATAAAAAAGGTGATGAGGTGATTTCCTCATCACCTTTCAGTGATATGTTTAAATATCAGTTCAGCGGTTAGTTGAAACGATATTTGATACCGAACTGCATTCTCCATCTTGCGGTCTCATCGATGCTGTTAGAGAAAGAATTCACCATTGGTGAAGCACTCGTAGAGTCCATATAAGGGAAAGAGAAGGTTGGTTTTTTAGTGTCCGGATCTATACCTTTATAGCTCAGTAATCCATTTGCCCTGTTCGCAAATTTAGGAACACCCCATGTTTTGTTGATCAGGTTTCCGAAGTTGAAAACATCAAATGTGATTTGCAAAGAATGTTTTTTGTTGCTGAAACTGGTAAATAAATCCTGTGCAATACGCAGGTCTAATGTACCCACCATATTCCCTACAAGTCCGTTTCTTTCGGCATATTTTCCCCTTCTTTTGTTTAAATAATTGTCCTGGTTAATGTAGCTGTCTAATTGCGACCAGATTTGATCAGGCGTACGCAAGTCTGGCGTTTTACCGGTGTTTTCAGGTACCAATAAAATTTCCGATTTGTTTCTCGGTATATAAATCAGGTCATTCCCTTTTAAGCCGTCATTGTTCAGGTCATTGGCATAAGTGTAGGAATATCTGAAACCATCCTGTAACTGATAGAACATAGAGATGGTTGTTCCCAGGTGGTTGATGTATTCCTTTCTGTAAACCAAAGAAGCGATAAAGCGGCTCTTAACCATATAAGTAGAATAAGACATGGCTTCGGAATTCGGATCTCCTGAAACCTGCCTGTCTCTCCACATGGATTGAGCAATCGTTCCACCGTCATTTACCGAACGGGAATCCGTATAAGTGTAGCCCGCAGTTGCGAAGAATCCTCCTTTGAACTCTTTGGAAAGTGTTCCCGTCAAGGAAAGGCTGTATCCTTTATCGGTATTGGTCATTACTATCGCTTCAGAAATGTTTGGCTTTGCCGGAGTTGGGGTATTGTCACCATAAATTCTGGAGCTTTTGTATACCGGACGGTTATCTGCGCCTACCAATGGAGATGAATCATTGGTATTCAGGTTCACGTTTCTGAAATAAACGGAATTGATGTCTTTTGAATATAAGGCTTCAATTGTTCCATTCAGGCCTCCCGGAAGTTTCTGATCTACCGCGAGGTTGGAGCGCCATACCTGCATAAACTTGAAATTCGGTTGAGTAACTGCAAGGCTGTAAGCGGTATTGTTCGCCGCAGTTGATTTGTTTACATTTCTATAGGCATCAACGTCTGGAGTAAAAGGGCGATTTGTTGGATTTGCGGTATTCTCTGATCCAAACTGAACCCCGTTATTGCTGGCTTGATTGGAGATCCAGACCAATGGAGGGCGGCCTGTAAATAGTCCGGTTCCACCACGTACCTGTGTTTTTCCTTCGTTATTTACATTCCAGTTAAATCCTAGTCTTGGGGACCATAGTATCGAGGCCTTTGGAAATCTGCTGACATCAATCTGCTCTCCATTGACAAAGCTTAGTTTTTCTACATTCTCGTTCCTTAAACCTGAAGAGGAAGAGATATCATTTAAATCAGCACGTAATCCGGCAGTCAGCTTAAACTGATCGCTGATGGTAAAAGCATCCTGTACATATAAACCATATGTGTTGGATTGTGTTTTGGCATAAGGAAAAGAACCGTCAGGAAGAACAGAATACTGGATGCTGTAATTCGTAGCATTGGATACCCCATTTTTTGCACTGTTATAAAAATCATCCAGGCTTTTAAAAGAATAGGCTCCATAATAATTCGGGGCGAAACCATTTAAGGTTCTGTATCCTTCGTAATTAATACCTACTGTGATTTCATGACGTCCGGCATAGATATTTAAGTTATCCGTTACCTGATATACTTTTGTTTTTAACGTATTGAAGGCTGTGAAGGGCTCATAACCGAAAGCGGTTGATGAAGTTCCGTCTGAGTTCATGATGTCTACAAGTGGGAATGGTTTACCACCTTTAGATTCTCTGAAATCGTTCATGTTGTTAAATCCAACGGTCAGCTGATTGGAAATCTTATTGCTGACACGAGTTCTGAATTCCAGGTTCAGGTTGTCCATATTGTTGTTGATCCCATAACCTGCAGACTGGAAGGGAAGTCCTTGTCTGGAAGGCTGACGGTTGTTTGCAGGAGCACCGCTGTTACTTGGCAAAATGTCTTTATAAGACCTGAAATAGAAGTACTTTAAGCTTAAAGTATTCTTATCGTCAATATTGTAATCTACCTTGGCTGATAATTTATCACTTCGGGTATTCAGGGCATAATTTTGATATGGACCAGGATTATAGCCCAATCCCTGCAGATAAGTGCTCAATGCCTCTAAGTCTTCCGCTTTGACCTGCGAAACATTCGGGCCGGTACTGCCCCCACGGGAAGCAACAAAACCGGTTCCCGGATCTGTACGTCTTTCCAGCTCTCCACTTAAGAAGAAGAACAATTTGTTTTTGATGATCGGACCTCCTAAAGTCAGTCCATATCCTTTCAGGTTAAAATTTGTTACCGGTGTTTTTAATCCTGCATAGTTATAATCACTCACCAGGTCCTGATTTCTATAATAGGTATTTAGGGTTCCCTGAAATTCATTGGTTCCACTTTTTGTTACCGCATTGATGGCTGCCCCTGTGAAACCACTTTGACGGATGTCGTATGGGGCGATGTTTACGTTGATCTCTTCAAATGCATCCATATTAATTGGCTGAGAACCGGTTTGACTACCAATTGTTCCCTGTAAACCAAAAGCATTGTTAAATAAGGCTCCATCCACAGTAAAGTTATTGCCTACATTACTTCTTCCGGCAAAACTAGGGCTTCCAAACTGAACTGAAAACTGAGGGGTAAGCTTTACGAAATCGGTAAAACTCCTGTTTAGAGTAGGTAAGTTCTGAATTGCTGTTCTGGAAATGTTTTGTGCAGCTCCGGTTCTGCCGGAGTTGAAGACTTTGCTTTGTGTTGCGGTAACCGTTACCTCCGACAGGTTATTGGCTTCTTCACTCAATTTAATGTTTAGCGTAGAATTCTGACCCAGTGCCAGTTTCTCTATACGGTCTGTATTGCTTTTATAACCAATAAAGGAAACTGTAATTGAATAAGGGCCGCCGATGCGCATAGCGGGAAGGTTATATCGTCCATCTGTTCTGGTAGAAGTAGCATATTTCGTACCTGACGGCTCGTGAATTGCAATCACAGATGCACCGGCAATAGGTCCTTGTGCATCTGCGACCACACCATTAATGGAAGCAGTAGTTTCGTTTTGTGCCCGGACCAGCTGTCCGCCAAGCATCAAAACGGCAGTAAACAGAAACAATAGTAGATTTCTTTTCATGAAGTTTTTTTCTGCAAAACTACTTCCTGAAATCAGTTTTTAAGGTAATTTGGTGTTAATTTATTATTAACATCCTCCCCTGTTGTGGGAAAATTAACCTTAAATTTAAGTCGTTTGCTGCTTTTAGTTGCGTTTTGATTCTTTCTTCTTTATAAACCGGTGGTTTCCGGTGGGTAACGATAAAAGACAGATTTTTGAAAGCTGTGGGTTCTGTTAGCTTTTGCAGTTCCTGAAGTTCTTTAAAAAAGAGCTTTGGGGTCAGGTGGCCAAAGAGTTGATTTTCGGGCTGCTCATTTGGAAAGGAGACTTCCAGGAATATGGCTTTTAACTGCCCTGCATTGATCAGCGGCGCGGCTTTTTGCCATAATTTCTTTAGCCGGTCTGATTTTTCGATCTCATCAGCACCGGTATCTCCCAGGTATAAAACATAGCTATCCTGGGCTTTCACTAAAAAAGCAGTGCTTTGATAAGGATTGCCATGGCTCAGGGTATAGGCCTGAACCGTCATTTCCGTTCCTTCCAGTACATGGGGGATATCTTCTTCAAGCGGGCTGTAAGTGTATTTTTTCAACTGAGGTTTTTCTCCTTCATTGGCAAAGTTTGCCCAGGCATCCCATGTAAAGTATTTATCCCGGATGATGTTCAAAACTTTTGGCATTGAATAGATATTTTTAGCGCTATCAGCCGGAGAATTGATAATCAGACCGGCGAGATGATCCAGATGAGCATGGGATATCAGGTAACCTTTTACCTGCTTTTTCAATACATCCTGAGTTGATCCTTTAAAAATTCCCTTTTGAATGGCTTTTTGAATCCCCGCATGAATGGTTCCTGCATCAAGAGAAATATAGTTGTTACTGTGCAGAGGAGCCAGAAGATAGGCCGAGAGGTTGCTTTCATCATCGCCACCTTTAACACCAAGGGGCACGATTTTGAAAGCGGTAGTTGATTGCTGTGACCAGGACGTAAATCCGCTGATCAACAGGAGGAACAAAATGAAAGGTGTTGTATATCGCATAATCAAGGATGTTAATGCCTCAAAGATACCTTTCAAAAGGATTTAAACTTCCGGTAGTCCTGAAGGAATTTTATGGTTTTAAACAAAGCGCTGTTTGTCAGGTCTTTTGATGCTACGGTATAGTGTAAAATTTTCGCGGAATTATGTAAATTGTTGTTAGAGAACTGATTTAACTTTGTATGTGATGAACAGAAACTCCGGCATACAGCGAAAGGCAGCCTTCTTACTGATCGTATTTCTTTTGAATACGGTGGTCGGTTTTGCCTGCTCAGTAGGTATGGAGATGGGGGCAGTTGAGCATCATCATCATTCCTCAAAAGCAGAAAAAGCAGCCGATGACTGCTGTACAGATAAAGTTCAAAAAATAGAGCGGACAGACAAACTGAGTCCTCCGGTTGTGGAATTCAGTAGTTATCAGCCATTTTATACCCTTATATTTCCTAATTACTTTCTTGTAGAAGCTTCAGTGTCTGCTCTGGAAATATCCCGTCCCAAACATCCGGACCGGGACTATCATCTCCCCATTTCTGATATCAGGATTGCCTTACAGAGTTTTCAGATTTGAGATGAAGTTTTAATCGTGTTCTCAGGCGAGCATCATGCTTAACCTATTAACTTTTAACTTCAAAATCAATCAAAATGAAACAGATATTTTTTATCGTTGCCTTTGTTGCAACCTTCTCTGTGCAAAATGGTTTTGCACAGGATCATCATAATGGATCCAAACCGGGTCAGTTACTGGATATATATTACGGAATAAAAGATGCCCTGGTGAAAGGCAACGCCGACCTGGTGAGGACCAAAGCGGAAGAGTTTTCAAAATCTGCTGTTACTGTACAGGATCTCCCCGATGCAGACCGTAAGGTGTTACTTAAAGATGCTGCTGCCTTGTCTTCTGCGAAGGATCTGAAAGAACAGCGGGAATACTTTGCCGACTTTTCCGAGCATATGTTTACGCTGGCTAAGTCCGTAAAGCTGAGTGGGGATCCGATTTATAAAATCTACTGTCCGATGAAAAAGGCAAACTGGCTGAGCAAAGAATCTGCCATCAAAAACCCTTATTACGGAAGCGCGATGCTGACCTGCGGAAAAGTAGCCGACACTTTAAAATAATCTTCAAAAATTAACTTATCTTAATCTAATAGAAATGAAAATATTCATCTTTAGTGCCCTGCTTTCTACTTTATTTCTTGCTGCATGCAGCAACAGCAGTTCTACGGCTAATCAAGAGGCCGCTACACAAGGCACCGATACCAATACCTCTGCAATTCAGGCAGAAAAGAAAGAAGCTGCTCCGGCAGATGGAATCATAAATGGCTATTTAAAGCTTAAAAATGCATTGGTTGCTGACGATGATAAAGCAGCAGCGGAGGCGGGAAAAGTCATGACCAAAGCCATGGCTGCATTTGATAAATCGGCTTTGAGCACCGAGCAGGTCAAAATCTATGCTGATATAGAAGATGGCGTCAAAGAACATGCGGAGCATATCGGGGATAATGTAGGTAATATCCACCATCAAAGAGAGCATTTTGAAAGCCTGAGTCAGGATATCTACGACCTGGCAAAAGCCATGGGAACTGGTCAGAAGTTATATTTTGATCATTGTCCAATGTATAACGATTCAAAAGGAGCGAACTGGCTTAGTGAAACAAAAGAAATCCGTAATCCATATTTAGGGAAGTCAATGCCCGATTGTGGGTCGGTAAAGGAAGAAATTAATTAAGGAATATTTATGAAAAGGACAAAGGTGGTGCTATTGACCTTATTCGCTTTATTTCTAATTATTCAGTTGATCAGGCCTGTCCGCAATGAAAGCGGGCAGGCTCCTGAAACTGATATGAGCAATATTTACCAGATGCCGGAAAGCGTCCGGGGCATTTTTAAAAAGGCTTGTTATGATTGCCATAGTGACCATACTGAATATCCATGGTATGCTGATGTTCAGCCCATGGGCTGGTGGCTGGCAGATCACATTAGAAAAGGAAAGGAAGAATTAAATTTTAACAGGTTTGGAACTTATTCCATCCGGAAGCAGAAAAGTAAACTAAAATCTATTGCAGGCAGTTTAGCAGACAACAGCATGCCTTTATCTTCCTATACCCTGATCCATAAGAATGCAAAGCTGTCTTTAGATGAAAAGAAGTTAGTGCTGGATTGGTTAACAAAAACAAGAGATAGCATTTCATTAAACAAATAGAATATGAAAACGATATTAATAATAGTACTGGTGTTTGGTTTTTCCCAGTTGGGTATTGCCCAGCATGAAGGGCATCAGATGCCTGCCAAACCAAAACAAAAGCCGGCGCAGGAGGTGAAAAAATGGATAGCCTCGGATAAGAACAGCCCATCAGTAAAAAGGCAACCGAAATCAGTGCGTTATGACCTGTATGTCAAAGACACGATAGTTAACTATTCCGGAAAAGAGAAAAAAGCGATTGCCATTAATGGCAGTATTCCGGGGCCTGTGCTGACTTTCACAGAAGGGGATACGGCGGTGGTGTATGTGCACAACCTCATGCACATGGAAACTTCGATCCACTGGCACGGTGTCTTTTTGCCTAACCGCTACGATGGGGTTCCCTATCTGACGCAAATGCCGATCAAACCTCATTCTACCTTTGTCTATAAATTCCCGGTCATTCAAAATGGTACGTATTGGTACCATAGTCATACCGAACTGCAGGAACAAAGCGGAATGTATGGGGCCCTGATCTTTAACAAGGTGAATGAACCCGATGTTCCGACTATTCCGGTTGTACTGAGCGATTGGACAGACATGAACCCCATGGAAGTAGAGCGGTTTTTACACAATGCCAACGATTGGTCTGCCATAAAGAAAGGAACAACCCAAAGTTATGTGGAAGCAATACAAAAAGGACATTTTAAAACTAAACTGACCAATGAGTGGAAGCGGATGAGCGCGATGGATGTGAGTGATGTTTATTATGAAAAGTTCCTGAGCAATGGGAAACCAGCGATTGATTACACACAGTTTAAGGCTGGGGATAAAGTCAGACTGAGGATGATTAACGGGGGCGCTTCTACTTATTTCTGGCTCAGCTATTCTGGTGGTAAGATTACAGTGGTAGGAAATGATGGTAATGATGTGGAACCTGTGGAAGTAGACCGGCTGATCATTTCTCCTTCTGAAACTTATGATGTGATCGTCACCATTCCACAAAATATGCAGTATGAGTTTTTATCGACCGCCGAAGACCGTATCAATTCTACCTCTATATGGTTGGGAAGCGGAATGAAAATGCCGGCAAAACCTTTAGGAAAACTGAAGTATTTTGAGGGGATGAAGATGATGAACGACATGATGAAGATGGATGGGAGTATGGCCCCGATGGAAGGAATGGAGATGAGTAACCAGCAAATGGACATGAACAATGTCATGTATCCGGAAATTACAGGCCATGATATGAAAGCCATGGGAAGCCAGGATGCTACCGATCTGGTTACACTGAATTATGGAATGCTGCGGGCCACGGAGAAAACCACTTTAAGGAAAGGGCCGGAGCGGTTGTTGAAATTTGAACTGACGGGAAATATGGATCGTTATGTCTGGACTTTGGATAATAAAACAGTTTCAGAATCAGACCGGATCCTGATCAAAAAAGGAGAAAACGTGAAAATTATCCTTTACAATAATTCGATGATGCGCCATCCTATGCATTTGCATGGCCACGATTTCCGGGTGTTAAACGGACAGGGAGAATATGCGCCATTGAAAAATGTACTCGACATCCTGCCGATGGAAACTGATACCCTGGAATTTGCCGCTACTGAAAGTGGAGACTGGTTCTTTCACTGCCATATTCTTTACCATATGATGAGTGGAATGGGAAGGGTATTCAGTTATGAAAACTCTCCTCCAAACCCTGAAATTCCGGATCCGAAATATGCACAAAGGATGTTGAACAGTGACGACCGCATGTTTCATCTGATGGGAATGGCGGGACTCGAAAGTAACGGAAGTGACGGACAATTTATGCTGGCGAATACGCGCTACCGTCTTTCTACCGAATGGCGGCTTGGGTTCAAAGCACATCATGGTATGGAAAGTGAGACTTATTTCGGCAAGTATCTGGGGAAAACACAGTGGTTGTTTCCTTTTATAGGATTTGATTATCATTATAATCCGGTTAGAGATGAAAGAGAAAGGAATCTGTTGGGGCAGTTGAGCAATCAGAAAAACAGAAAGGCGCTTACTGCGGGTATCCAATACACCTTGCCTATGCTCATTGTTGCGGAAGCGAGAGTAGATAGTAAGGGGAAACTGCGCTTTCAGTTAAAGAGGGAAGATGTGCCCATCACCAACAGGCTAAGATTTAATTTCTCGGCCAATACAGATAAGGAATATATGACCGGTTTCCGTTATATCGTTACGAAGTATTTCTCTTTGTCTACCCATTATGATAGTGATATGGGCTATGGGGGAGGAATCACATTAAGTTATTAAGTATGCTTTTTTATTTTTAAGTTTAAAACCCCGGTGAATCCCGTTTTTGGGTGTTGACGAAAATAAAGAGTGTATGAGAATTTCCCGAAATGACCCGTTTGATTTGGATCTGTTTATCAGAGGTTTAGGCGTGTTGCTGACACAGATGCATTCTGATCTTTATGAATATACCTACTTCCTGACGTTTAAGAGATCTATGAAATCCTATGCTAAAGATTTCAATGATCCATGGGAACAAAGCATCGAACATCTGGATTTCTTCGAAAAAATTGAAGATCCCTTTGTCCAAAACTGCCTTGAAGCCCAGGTGAAACTGATCCATTGTAAAGAAGAATTGACTTTGAGGTTTGGAATTGATGAAGTGGAAGATCTGGAAGATCCCTCAATTGCGATACAGGCATTGCGTTTCAGGCCTTATATGCTGGTATTTAAGCGGTCCAAAAGCTATAAAAAGCTAAAACTCTATTATGAACGGTCGCTGTCCGAATTTATCGAGAGCCTGTATTTCTATGCCTGTGCGATAACTGCTGAAAGTTATAAAATCCCTTTGGTGCTGAAAAAGAGGTTCAGCCTTCCTGATGAAGAGAGCTTCAGACTGCTAAACCAGGATGACCATACGGTGGAGTTACTGAGCAGCCTGATTATAGGTTTAAAGAAAGACCTGAACGACCTGAGGTTGTTAATGAAGAAATAAAGCCTTGTGCAAAAAGCGAATAAATCCTATCTTACGATGCCGGTTTCGTAAGATAGTAAAGCAAGGGTAAGGTGAGGAGACTGGTTAACCTAATCATTCGAATCAAATGCATCAGAAATTTCTCTTATTGGGGCTTAGCAGCCTGTTAACATTCGGGTCGGCAAACACCTTGTTTGCAGCAGACCATTTCCCTTCCAGCCGCATTCAGCGGGACGTAACTGCAAAAGATTTAATCGGCCGCTGGGATATTACCATGGACGAAGATGGAAAACCGGTACCTTCCTGGCTGGAGGTTAAACTTTCAGGCCACCGCACACTGGTGGGCTATTTCGTAGGCGTATCCGGAAGCGCACGTCCGATCGCAAAAGTAAATTTTGACAATGGGAAGTTCAGCTTCACTATTCCGCCACAATGGGAAGGAGGGGATCAGGACTTCGTGATTGAAGGAGAAGTATCCGGTTCGGAAATTCATGGAACGCTGGTTAGCAGTGAGGGGAAAAAATACACCTGGAAAGGGGTAAAAGCACCTGCTTTAAAAAGAACAGTAACCGCATGGGCTAAGCCTGTTGAGCTGTTCAATGGAAAAAACCTTTCCGGCTGGAAAGCTTTGGGTAAGAACCAATGGCTGGTGAAGAATGGCGTATTGACCAGTCCTCAATCCGGAGCTAACCTCATTTCAGAGCAAAAGTTTAAGGATTTTAAATTACATGTAGAATTCAGGTATAAAAAAGGGAGTAACAGTGGCGTGTACCTAAGAGGCCGCTATGAGGTTCAGATTGAAGACAGTCCGAAAGATGAGCATCCTTCCAGCGTATTGTTTAGCGGAGTTTACGGGTTTCTACCTCCATCCGAAATTGCTGCCCTGGGCCCGGATAAATGGCAGAGTTACGATATTACTCTTATTGGAAGAAAGATAACAGTAGTGGCGAACGGAAAAACAGTGATCAGTAATCAGGAGATTCCCGGGATAACCGGTGGTGCACTGGACAGCAATGAAGGGGAGTCCGGACCAATCTACATTCAGGGAGACCACGGGCCGATTGAATTCAGAAAAATCAGGATTACTCCGGCAAAATAGAATTTAGAAAGGGAGTTCTATATGATTGAAATAAAGAATTTTGATAATATAGCCGATTTGCAGATACCAAGACGTATTCTGAAATACGTCCTGGTATTCTGTACTTCCGGTACGGCGACCATAGTGGTGGATGAAAATGAATTTGAACTCAGTTCAAATACCGTAATTACCATTACCTCCGGACAGATTCATTATTTCAAAAGTGTAGCAGGGGCAAAAGGAATCATTCTGGAATTTACTTACGATTTCTTTATTAAGGATGATAATGATATGGAGCTCATTTTTCACAATGGCTTGTTTTGTCATTTTGCGATGAATGAAGCCATCAAAGTAGAGCATGGAAAAATGATTGCAGAAGAGCTGAACCAGATAGAAAGAGAGCTTCTGACCAGTCCGTATCAATACCTGATTTCCATTCACAGCAGAATTGAGCTGATCCTCATTGAGATCAACCGTACGAAGATTAACCGTGGCGATGAGATCTATAAGCCTGATGCCTTGTTTCTACGGTTTTTGGAAGCCGTATTGGGTAGTTTTAAGGATAACCTTTCTGTAGCGGATATGGCTGCGTTTCTGGGGACCACGGAATCTAAATTAAACGAACTTTCGAAATTGCATACCAGTAAGACTGCGCAGAATGTGATCTTCGGATTGATGATTTCCGAAGCAAAAAGGCTTTTTACCTATGAAAAGTTATCTGTTAAAGAGGTTGCTTATTCTCTGGGTTTCAATGATCCTTTTTATTTCTCTAATTTCTTTAAAAAGCATACGCGGGTTTCACCAAAATCTTATAAAGAGCAGGTGTTGAACTAATATTATATGCTTTTCCCAGGATTCTCTATTCTTTAGGGGAGGGATCCGTTGCACCTTTATCTTTCAATCAACAGCAACAAAAAATGAGAAGATATCAGGATACCGCAACGTTATTATTACGACTCGCACTGGCAATGGGGTTTTTATCAGCAGTAAGCAGCCGGCTAGGATTATTGGGCCGCCATTCTTCAGGCTGGGAAAACTTCCTGGTTTACGTGGGGAAGGTCAATTCTTTTGCGCCCGAGGGTTCGGCTTTAATCTTTGCCATTGCAAGTACCATTTTTGAAAGTCTGTTTGCGATACTGTTACTGATCGGATATCAAACGAGATGGGTTTCGGTTGGCGCCGCGGCTTTAACCCTTGCATTTGCCTTGGCTATGACCTATTCTTTTGGCCTCAAAGACCCTCTGGATTATTCTGTGTTTGCCTTTAGTGCCGGGGCATTTTTGCTTTCTACGGTATCCGGATATTATTGGAGCATTGACGAATTGATCTTGACACGATCCCTGAAGAAGTCGTAATTTTAAAATAAAAACAACAAAAATCCTCTCTATGAATTCTAAAATCTGCGGGGCCTGTGGTACGGAGTTTTCATCCGGCAGCAGCATTTTACACCTTCCTTTTCTTTCTCCTAAGGGTGTAGTCCTCTGCGGGGATACTTTTTACATTTCGCCCAGCAAAAAGCATATGGCGGCCATGTACAGTTATCCCAACAGAATCCCCTTGGCTATCAAAGAGACCAGGCGGATTAAGGACCTGATGATGGACCTCGAATTTGATACCATGCATGGGTTTTATGCGGACCAAAATGTCTATCTGGATGCAAAAGTAATTTTGGAAGACTCTATGAACCGGTACATCTGATTTATATCGTTTTGGCAGAGAAATTGAACTTGCCTTCGAATAATTTCCCAATTAGCGGAACGGGCCTTTCTACTTCGTTTAAAGCGGTGATGACTCCGAACAGCAGCAGAATTAAAGGGATAAACAAAGCCACATAAAAAACGATTGCCAAGGCGGGAATGAGGGATAAAATGATGCCTCCAAGGATGCTAATGAGCAGGTAAGAGAGGAATATTCCCAACGCCTGCCCTAAATGATAGTTAACCAGTTTACTTTGTTCCGTCGATTTTTTGTATTCCAGGTAAGCAACGATCCAGCCGATGATGGTGATGTAGGCCAGGACGGCCATAGTTTTATTTTTCATGTTTGTGATGAGATTAATGTTGGGTTACAGAAACAAAATTAGCTCCTGTCTTTGCCCCCTGCAAGCAATGTCTGGCTACGTTATGACTACTATATCGAATCGGAACGACTACAATGTATCTACCGAAAAACCTTAAGTTGTTTTTATTCAGCTGTTTATGTTGATTAATGATTTCTTAAAGCGTTTCTTTTTTCTATTTTTGGTTTATGCAACTACCTGTCAGATCCCTATTCCTGCTAGGTGCCTTCCTGTTGATTTTCTCGATAAAATCGGAAGCACAAAAGATCTATATAGATTCATTGACGAGTTTATTACGACACAAAAGTCTTTCAAATGAAGACCGGACTGTGGTTTTGTGTAAGTTGGCAAAGGCAAATTTCGAGCAGGACCTTCCCCAATCCTTTAAGCTGGCAAAGCAGGCCCTTCAGGTGGCGGAAGGTAGTCCGGACGGACGAGGGAAAGCGATGGTTTTTGCTACGCTGGTACACCTTTATGTGCGTAAAAAGGACATGAAAAAAGCCTACGAAAGTCTGGATAGTGCAAGGTACTATGCAGGGCACACTAAAGATCCGGTTTCCAATGGCTTTGTTGCGCTCAGAGATGGCTGGCTGGATCTGATCAATGATGAAAATGATAAGGCTATAGCCAAGCTCCTGAAGGCACTTAACTTTTTTAACGGACAACATGCCGAGGAATATGAGAGTCTGGTTTATCATTACCTGGCCAGTTTATATGGTTATGGCAATGATCCGGATAAACAGCGGAAGTATGCCCTCTTATCGTATAGTACCGCCCAAAAGAGTAAGCAGGTTGAGTCATTGAATACCGCATATTTTACCCTGGGTCAGAGCTATTATGACCGTTTTAAACTGGATACCGGAAGGCGTGTTTTACTGGATTCTGCTTTTGCCTGTTATAAAAAAGCGTTGAATCTTTCCACAAAGCAGACAGGGCGTCTGTTGGTGCATAGTAATACTGCTGCCATCGCATTAAATACGGCCAACAGTTATTTCAAACATTATCCAAGTACTTATCGGGACAGTGCAGAGAAGTACATTGACATTGCAATTGATATTGCAACCAGGACAAACCTTCATGAGGTGTTATTGAATTGTTATGGGATGCGTAGTGAATATGCAATGCGGGAAGGAAAATACGATGCCGCTGAACAGATGCTGTTAACAGGTTTGAGTAAGGTTAAAGATGAGGTGATCAAAATGCCGGTTACCAAGGCCAGGATGTTTCTGGCGCTCTCCAGCATTGCGGAGAAAAGAGGGGATCCTGCTGCTGCGCTCAACTACCTGAAAAAGAATGTAGAGTTTACCAAAGAAGCCTTTGATGAAGAGAAAATCAACAGCATCCAAAGGATAGATGCGCAATATCAATCCGAAAAAAGAGAACAAAAAATAGCTTATTTACAACAAGAAGCCGCATTTAATAAAAAGAGAAATGTCCTTTATATGGTGTTGGGCGCAACTGGTCTTGTGGTCTTGCTTTTATTGCTCAGTTCTTATAATTACAAACTGAAGGCTTCGGTTCGGAAGCAGAAGCTGGTAGATCAGGAGAAAAAGGAGGCTGAATTAAGGGCACAGCTTAAAGAAGCAGAGGCGATTCAGTTACAGACTGAACAGGACTTGTTAAAGGAACGACAGGAGCGCCTGGAAAAAGAGCTGCTTGCAGGGACCTTACAAATTGAAGAAAAGAATGAATTGTTGGGATTATTGTCCGGGAAAGTGAGTACTGAGAGTCACCTCTCCCTTGATGAACAGATTAAGCGGATTATTAACCAACAGAAAAAGATGGATAAGGACTTTGAAGATCACAAAACGGATTTTTTTGAAACCAATACTGTTTTTTTTGAACGCCTGCAGCAGAAAGCAGATCATGCTCTTACCCGTCTTGACCTGAAATACTGCTCTTATATTTTAATGGGCATGTCTAACAAAGAAATATCGATACGTCTGGGGATTGAACCCAAGAGTATCCGAATGGCCCGTTATCGTATAAAACAGAAATTCGGATTGGAGAAAGAGGAAAGCCTGGATAATTTTATCCGGATGCAGGAATAGAAAGGGCGGGCATTTTGACAATGGAATGATTTATGATACATACAAAAGATAAAACCTACTGATGTCTTTCCGAATATCCTTATTGCTCTTGTGTTTAATTTATATCCTTTCAGCTGCCTCCTGTAGAAATACTGACGGAGAACCAGCCGATCACCAGGTACATTTCGATACTGTGATCAATCAGGCTACTACTTATTTAGGCGATGGACAGAATAAACGTGCGATTTCTTATCTGGATTCGGCTTATAGGGCTTTTCCAGATCCGGGAGTGAGAGATCTTTACAGAAAATATGATAACCTGCTTAACATTTACCTGAACTACGATTTTAATATTCCTAAAGCGAGGCAATACACGGATAGCATATTTAACCTCCTAAAGGGGAAAGAGACCGGTTATAAAAATGAATATGCCAGTGGCCTGTTCTTTCTTGGAGAAGTTCTGATGGCTGAAAAGCGCTATAACGAGGCTTTTAAAGTCTTTTATGACGGACGTCTGTTTGCTAATAAAAACCTGGAAGACTGTAACCTTTCCACATTTAGTAATAAGCTGGGCCTGGTCAGGTATAATCAGGAAGAGTACCTGAAAGCCATTCCCTTTTTTAAGGAAGCCCTGATCCAGAACAGGAATTGTAAACCCGTAGCTGGCTTTGATTATCTGTTTATCTTGCCTCAAAGTTACCTGAATACCATTGCCTTATGTTTTGAAAAGTCCGGACAATCTGATAGTGCCCTGGTTTACTATCAGAAAGCCCTGGATTTTATTTCTCAGAATAAAGCGCGCTTTCCTAAAAGGAAGTCTTTTACCGAAGCGGCTAATGGGGTGATATATGGAAATATGGGGGGCATTTACATTAAAGAAGGGCAATATCAAAAGGCAGAAGAAAGCCTGAAGCAAAGCATTGGTATTAATGACCATGTTGGGTATGAGATTCAGGATGCACAAACGGCCAAATTAAAACTGGCCGATCTGTATATCAGACATTCAGATTTTGTTCCGGCAGAAAAGCTGTTGGATGAAGTACAGCAATATTTATCAGGTAAATATGGATTGGGACAAAGAAATATCAATATCAGATTAAGGTGGGTGAGGCTCAAATATGAATATTATGATAAAAAAGGAGAGCCGATGATGGCTTATCCTTATCTGGAAAGAAGCGATTTCTCACGCGACTCGGTGATTAAGGCTGCCGGCGAATTAAAGAATCTGGATGTGGATAAGGCATTCAAAGATAATGAGCAAAAGTATCGGCTGGCATTGCTGAATAAGGATAATCAATTGAAAACGGCCTATTTATCTGCTGCTGTAATATGTATGATTATGGGCATGATCATCCTTTTCTTTATCTGGTATAACCTGAAGCATTCCAGAAGGATAAACAAGCAGATCTCCGAACAGAATATCAATATGCAGAAGACTTTAAGTTCTCTGGAACAAAGTCAGGAGGAAAATGTAAAGATGATGATGATTGTTGCTCATGACCTGCGCAATCCGATTGGAAATATTACAGCAATGGCAGATTTAATGTTATTGGAAAATAACCGGTCTGAGGATGACCTGTCGATGCTGGCGATGATTAAAAAATCCGGACAGAATTCTCTGCTGCTGGTGAACGATCTGCTGAAAGTGAATAGCCAGATTGAAAATTTACAGAAAGAGCCTGTGGACCTGTACGTATTGATGAATTATTGCGTGAACCTGCTTCGTCATAAAGCGGAAGAGAAAAAGCAGCAACTGGTTTTGGATGCGGTGCATGTGACGATATCTCTTAATACCGAAAAGATGTGGCGGGTGATGAGCAACCTGATTGGGAATGCTGTTAAGTTCAGTCCGGAGGCTGCTACAATTAAGGTGAGTATAAAGGAGAAAAAAGAAACGGTTTTGATCGCTGTGGAAGACCATGGAATTGGTATCCCTGCAGCGATTAAAACCAAAATTTTTGATATGTCGGGGGCGGGGCAAAGGTCAGGGACCGCAGGCGAAGAGCCTTTTGGACTTGGACTGGCCATCTCCAGACAAATTATTGAAACTCATGGAGGAAGGATATGGGTAGAAAGCGAGTCTGAAAAAGGTTCCG
Source organism: Pedobacter steynii (assembly GCF_001721645.1). Classification (NCBI taxonomy): domain Bacteria; kingdom Pseudomonadati; phylum Bacteroidota; class Sphingobacteriia; order Sphingobacteriales; family Sphingobacteriaceae; genus Pedobacter; species Pedobacter steynii. The sequence continues at coordinate 4,067,100 of NZ_CP017141.1, forward strand.
TTTTTTATATTGAACTTCCTCTTTAGAATCAGCTGAAGCGATTAAACGTACTGGTTACGTTGTGCTATTTTCTGTCCGATTTCGATCAGCTGCTGGTGAGTCATGAAAACATCTGACTTCCATAAACCGCTGTTATTGCCGTCGGCAGGCCATACTGTTCCTATTTCTTTTTCCCCATTAAGCAGTTTGTACTTATTTTCCTTCTCAACCGGGAATACCTGTAGCTTTTCTTTTTTGTTGCTTACTGTTACTTCAATATCAAATGTATTCATTGGTCTATATTTTTGATGGTTAAGCTATTATAACGTTTATTATTTTAATTTGTTTGCTATTTTATAAAATAAATATTTCTATTTAATCGTTTTGGTGACCTTGGTTTCTGAGGAAATTTCTTTTTCTACTCGTGAGAAATGATTGGGCTTGTTTTCCGGTTCTTCAGCCGGATTTTTTAATTAATAATATCAATGTGTCCTGGGCTAAGAGGGCGCTAAAATTCAAATTGTTTAATTAACATTGGCCAGCGTTTATTACCTTTATGTTAAGGGGATATGGGGATGATAACTTATACAGGTCTTAATGACGGGGAATTGGCTATTTTACTGCAACAGGGTGACCGGGCTGCTTTTACCGAGATTTATAGCAGGTACAAATATCTTTTATACCTGCACGCGTACAAACGTTTAAGGAACGCAGATGAAGCAGAGGACATCATTCATGATCTTTTTGCAGTGTTATGGAACAACAGGGACAGCTTTGTCTTAAAGACACATCTGTCCGGCTATTTATATACTGCAGTGCGAAACCGCATCTTTAAATTTATGGCGCATAAAGACATTGAGTCCAGTTATATTTCTTCCTTTTTTGAAACTGCAAAAAACACGGTTAACATTACGGATCACCTGGTCCGGGAAAATCAGATGGCGATTCTGATCGAAAAGGAGATTGCGGCACTCCCATTAAAAATGAGAGAAATATTTGAAATGAGCCGTAAACAACACCTTTCCCATAAAGAGATCGCGGATCAATTACAGCTTTCTGAACAAACGGTCTCCAAACAAGTCAGCAATGCTCTCCGGATTTTAAAGGCTAAACTGTGGTTTTTAACCTTCCTGGCCTTTTTTATTAAACCATAAAAAAATATTTTTAAATCACCTACCTGTTCCGCCGGGGTTAAGGGTCTATATCTTTAAACCAGATCATTAATGCCCTCAGGCGATGAATAAAGAAGAACTAAAATCATTACTGGAAAAATTTGAAGCAGGACACTGTACTCCTGAAGAAACAGGCATGCTGGAAAGCTGGTATTTGCAATGGCGGACAGAGGAGGATATTGACCTTGCTGAGGCCGAAGCGGAACAGCGGATAGATCATATCTGGAGCAGATTGGAAGTAGCCGAGGGAATTCAAAAAAGACCATTGCGTTTATGGTCGCATTTTGCCAGGGCAGCGGCAGTAATTCTGATTACACTCAGTACCGGACTGTTTTTTTATTTTAATAGCAGAGAAGAGGCGCGTCCCGTGGTAAAACAAGATGTAGCTGCAGGTGGGAATAAAGCTTATTTAACCCTGGCAGATGGAAAACGGATTGTATTAACCAACGCTGCCAATGGAGAGCTGGCCAGACAATCCGGTGTAGAAATCAGTAAAACTGCTAATGGGCAGCTGATCTATACCCTGGCTGATCAAAAGCCGCTTAAAGCCGGAACGACCATGTACAATACCATTGAAACCCCGAAAGGCGGACAATATCAGGTGGTTTTACCGGATGGAACCAGGGTCTGGCTTAATTCTGCTTCTTCCCTCAGGTTCCCTGCGACATTTGCCAACCTGGAAAAAAGAAGTGTAGTGTTAAAAGGAGAAGCCTATTTTGAAGTCGCCCATAATAAAAAACAACCTTTTATAGTGAAGACGGCGAAACAGGAGCTGGTGGTTTTAGGAACTCATTTTAACCTCAGCAGTTATGATGAAGAAGAAACCAGGACCACCTTACTTAAAGGAGCCGTACTGATCAACCGTCTGGGCAATGTGCTGAACCCTGTAGAAGGGAAAGACTTTGTTGTCCTGAAACCCGGCGAGCAGTCGGTACTTGAAAAGAGCATCCGGATTGACCGTGCAGACCTTGAAATGGCGACCGCCTGGAAAGATGGGAATTTCCTGTTTAATGAAGTCAACCTGAAGAGGATCCTGCAACAATTGTCGAGGTGGTATAACGTTGACGTTGATTATACCAATGTTCCGGATAACCGAAGTTTCACCGTATTCATTTCCAGAAGTGTGAACCTTTCCAAGGTCCTGGAAATGATAGAAATCACCGGTGGGATCCAGCTCGAAATTGAAAATAAGACTATTAAAGTGATTAACCTGAAAAAGTAAATAACCTAAAAATAACGCCTATGTAACGAAATGTACCTCGCCATGAAAAAAATAAACCAGATACGGTGGAACGCATCTGGCTCTATTAAGGCACAGTAGTAATTAAAAGTAGCACAATCAACTAACCACAACCTTAACTAAACAAATGTATGAATTTCAAAATTCTATACAAGGGACCCTATTGCTCTAAAAAAGGAACTTCTCATCCCCTTGGTTTAAAACCTAAATTAATTTTAATTATGAAATTGACTGCAATTATCGTCCTGATCTGCTGCCTTCACGTTTCAGCTGCCGGGTATTCTCAGCAGATCAGCTTATCGGAAAAGAATACTTCATTAAAGAATGTTTTGCAGAAGCTTAGAAAATTAAGCGGTTATCAATTATTATACGATGCGCAATTGATTGAAAAATCAAATCCGGTGACGCTGACCCTGGTTAATGTTCCGATCGGTTTTGCATTGGAACAGATCTTTAATCAGCAACCATTTACCTTCAGCATTTTTGATAAAACCATTCTGGTAAAAGAAAAAGCGAAAGAGACCCGTTTTCAAAACCCGAAAAACCTGGTCATGATCATTAACGGCACCGTAAAAGATCTCAATGGCAATCCGCTTAACCTGGTTAGTGTGAAAATTAAAGGAAGCACTAAAACTACGGCCACGAATATAGAAGGGATGTTCTCCATTAATGCACCTGATGAAAATACCATTCTTGTCTTTTCCTGCGTAGGGATGGCTACTAAGGAATTGCCTGCAAAACAGGGTATGGTCGTACTGATGGAACCAGAGCTCAATAAGTTAAATGAGATGGTGGTTGTCGGGTATGGCAGTACCAGAAGAAAGGACCTGACCGGGTCTGTTTCTTCAGTGAATGTGAGTGAAGTTAAAGATGTTCCTTTTATGAGTATCGACAATGCGCTGTCGGGCAAAGCACCAGGAGTTCAGGTGACCAAGGCCGATGGATCTCCGGGCGGTGCGGTGAGGATCAGAATCCGTGGCGGGGCCTCCCTTCTGGGTACAAACGACCCGCTCTATGTAATTGATGGAATTCCTACTGTGATCTCTAATAATTATATCAATGGGCAGTCTGATCTGGTAAACCCACTGGAAGCCGCTAATTATGGAGAAGATTTCAATAATAGTGTTTCCGGAGCCTTTTCAAGGGGATTGAACAGCCTTGCTGGTTTAAATATTTCAGATATTGAAAGCGTTGATATCCTTAAAGATGCTTCTGCAACCGCTATTTATGGTTCAAAGGCTGCGAATGGAGTGGTGATCATCACCACAAAAAAAGGAAAGCGGAATTCAAAACCACAATTGTCTGTTAATTATTATGTCGGAATGAACACGCCGATTAAAGAGCAGGTTTTAAATGCAAGCCAGTATAAAGCCGGACTTCAGGAAGCAGCCACAAACTATATTAATGAGCGTAAAAGGCTAAATATGAGCCTGACTACGAGCGCTGCTCAACAGGCTTTAAGTATCATGAACGATCCTTCTTTTTTCGGAAATGCAGAGACAGACTGGCTGGATCTGGTTTTAAGAACAGGAGTGACACAAAACGCAGATTTTTCTGTCAGCGGTGGTGGAATGGATTCCAGATATTATACCTCTCTGAATTATACCGACCAGAAAGGAACGCTGGTAGGAACTGACTTTATACGTCTTTCCGGGAAGATCAATCTGGATAATGAAATTTCCAAACGTCTGAGATTGTTTACAAATCTGAATTTTGGGTATACTAAAAACAACATCACCAATGGAATATACGGGCAGGCTTTAACCGCTCCGCCGGTATTTTCTCCTTATAATCCGGATGGTTCTTATTCCACATTAGGGGCACTTAAGACCGACTACAGAGGTTATCAGAATCCCCTGGCGGTAGCGGCAGGCACAAACAGAGGTAAGAACTACTCTCTGATGGGTTCTGTGTCTGCGGAGTATGACCTGATGAAAGACCTGAAATTTAAAAGCACCTTATCTATAAATTACGGGTCCTATAACCAATTAAACTATGTTCCAAGCTTTGTGGAAATAGGCGGATTTTATGGACGTGAAAATTCTCAGGGAGGCCTGGCCACGCAGGCCAGTTCAGGTTCATTGAGTAGTTTCATAGAAAATACGCTGACCTGGAATAAAGAATTCAATGATAACCATCGCCTTACCGTTTTGGCGGGTACTTCCTGGGAAAGCAATAAGAGCGACTATTTTGCGGCAACAGGGAGAGGGTTCCCGGATGATTTTATACTCAACAATCTCAGCTCAGCTGCCACAGCAGTATCCGTGAAGGGAGCAAACCCGGATGGTCAGAGTTCATTGTTGTCCTTTTATATCCGCGCCAACTATGTATGGATGGATAAATACCTGTTCACCTTTACCGGAAGGTCTGATGCTTCCTCGAAATTTGCTCCTTCCAATCAGGTAGGTTACTTTCCTTCCGGGGCAATTGGCTGGAGAATCTCTCAGGAAAACTTTCTGAAAGATGTAAAATGGATCGACGAGATTAAGCTCCGGGCCAGCATGGGTAAAACCGGAACCCAAAGTATAGGTGACCATATGTGGCGTACGTTATATTCTCCGGATTCTTATGCAGATAGAAATGCCGTTATACCGACACAACTTGGAAACGTGAATATCAAATGGGAAGCGACAAGCCAGCAGGATCTGGGCTTGGACTTTGTCTTTTTTAAAGGCAGGTTAGGAGGTACCTTTGGATATTATAATAAAGTAACTGATGGCGCCCTTTTAAACCTGACGCCTGCACCAAGCTCCTCTTATCAAAGTGTGATTTATAATATTGCAAAGATCAGGAACCGTGGTCTGGAACTGGACCTTCATGGCGATTTTGTCCGTGAAAAGGTGTTCAACTGGTCGGGAGCTTTTAACATTTCAAGAAACATCTCAAAAGTGCTGAATATTGACGGGGGGCCTTTTTCCAATCCGAACGACCGGAATGCACTTAATCTTGGTACCAGTATCGTTAAGGAAGGAGAGCCATTGGGACTATTGTACGGAAGGGTAGCAAAAGGCGTGATTAAAACCCAGCAGGAACTGGATGCCTATAAGGAAGCCTTTCCGTACTGGATTTATTTTAGTCCCTACCTGAACATTGGAGATTTAGCTTATGAGATGGCGGAAGATGGATTCTGGAAACAGGATATCATCGGCCATGCAGCCCCGAAATTCTTTGGAGGGTATACCAATACGCTTTCTTATAAAAATATAAGCCTGATTTCCTTATTCACCTTTTCTTATGGCGCTAAGCTGATGTATCAGAAAGATGTCAGCGATATGGGCTTCGGCAGTCTGCCAAATAAAGGGGTCGCTGCACTGGATCATTACAGTCCATCAAACCCGGGCTCAGATAAACCAAGGTATCTGTTAAACGATACTCCGATGTTAACCGATCTGAACGTCTATGATGCTTCTTACCTGAAACTGAAATCCATCACGCTGGCTTATAATTTAGGGCGCAAAGCTTTACAGAAACTAAAGATGAACAACCTTTCTGTATATGCTACCGGAACCAATTTGTTTACGGCGACCAAATATCCCGGACCTGATCCGGAGGTGAGTGACGACCCTGGCAGCGTAATCGGTGGTGGTCGTGATGTAAGTACTTATCCAACAGTGAAGACCTTCACTTTTGGGGTTCGAATGGGATTCTAATCATAAATATTTAAAGTAATGAAGAAATTAATTCTGATATATAGCTTGTTCTTTTTAGCCGCGGGTGCCCAGTTATCCTGTAAAAAAGAACTCAATGCATTACCCAGCCAGTCTAAGGTAGTTGGGAATGCTATCATTGACCAAAAAACTGCTGAGGTCGCTTTAAATGGGGTTTACCTCCGGTTGGCTGAAGGAGGAGATGACCGCGGTACACCCAGTATACTCTGGGCTGAGAACCATGAAATTGTGCCCACTTATCTGGCCGGTTACATCACCTATCCAAATGGGGGTTCATCATTGGATGAAAACAACCGGATTACCGGTACTGATTATCGGGTGGAGTCCTTATGGGCAACTTATTATAGCCTGCTGAATGCTGCAAATGGAGTCATCGAACAGGTTTCCAAGCTTCAGGACAGTCAGTTTTCCGGAGCGAGGAAATCGGAGATCATTGCAGAGGCCCGTTTGTTAAGGGCTTATGGACACCATTACCTGCTGCGTTATTTTGCGCAGTTCTATGACCTGAACAGCAACTATGGCGTCATGTTGAGAAAGGAATTTGTGACCACCAATAACATTTCTCAAAAACGCAGTTCTGTAAAAGAAAGTTATGATTTTATCCTTGCAGATCTGGATGACGCCATCGCGAACTGTCCGACGGTAAGTGTAAACTATTATACGAATAAATGGGTCGCGAAGGCATTAAAAGCAAGGGTATTGACGATTCGTGGCGCTGCGGGCGATTATCAGGAGGTGATTTCTTTAACAAAAGACATCATTCAGCATTCGCCCTATGTGCTCGAAGGGAATCTTCAGGATATCTTCAGTACCAAGGGATTGGATAGTAAAGAAGTGATGCTGGGGCTGGTTCCGAAGGTAAACCAGGTCAGCAGATCAGATGCCTATTTTTATAGAAATAGTCCTAGCTATACGGCTACCCCATCACTTAAGGCGCTGTTTGAAAATGATCCGAGAAGCAGCTGGATGATTGGAGTGGTGGGTACAGAACCTGATGGGATCCTTAAATACAAGGGGCCAAAAGTAGAGTTTTCCTATGCTTTAAGGTTATCAGAGATTTATTTGCTGGAGGCCGAGGCAATTGTACGGTCCGGAGGAAACCTAGGTGAAGCCAGAACCCTGTTGAAGACGGTACAACAACATGCGGGAGTAACGGATTTTAGCGAAATCGATAATGCCGGTACCCCTGATTTGCTATTGATTCAGATTTATAAAGAAACGGCCAGGAATTTATCTTTTGAAGATGGTCAGGATTGGTCAGCACTATTGAGAATGCCGCTTCCTTTTGTATTGTCGGTTAAAGCGGCAATCACCGATAAAAACCATTTTATTCTTCCTATACCAAAAGATGAATTTGATAAGAATCCCACAATAGGGGACCAAAACCCTGGTTACAGTAAAAATTAAGAAAACTTTTAAACCTGTTAAAAAATATAAGCTATGAAAATATGTAAGTTGTTATTATTTTCCTTGTTGTGTTGTCAGATACAACCCACTCTTGCCCAATCGGCGCCAGTTAAAAACCAGTTCAGTCTGAAAGGAACTGTAACCGGGGCAGACTCCGTTCTTCTTTATTATGGAGAGGTTAGGGGAAAACAGATCCAGTTATCCAAGCTGATTTCCAATCAGAAATTTGTACTTAATGGAAACCTGAGCAAGCCGGTTAATGCGAGGCTTTTGTTTAAGAAAAAAGGGGAGGTCATTCCCCGTGATCAGTTTTGGGAGCGGATGACAGAAGTTTACCTGGAGCCTGGTGTAATGACGATTTCCGGTAATGCTGCCGACCTGAGTAGTTTAAAAATTACCGGTTCTGCGACACAGCGTGAGTTTGAATCGCTCAATGGCAAGGTTCAGGTTGTTCGGAAAGAGATGCAGCCGATCATCGATGCTTTGACTAAAGAAAAGGACCATGAGAAAGCTTCGGAAATCAGGGACCAGCTGGAGCCTTATAATGACCGGATCAAAAAAATCACTTATGATTTCTTTATCACCCATCCCAATTCCTACGTCACTGCCAATACGATGCGTTTTTACCTGAGCCGTATGGGGCTGGATTCTGTTAAGAAGATATACAATAGTTTTAATGCGGAAATGAAGGCACAGTCCAATGTAAAAGAGCTGGCAAAGGAAATCCGTAAAATTGAAATGGGCATGCCAGGCAGGCCTGCAGCAGATTTTAGTGCAACAGACATCGAAGGTAAAATGCTGTCCCTTTCCAGTTTCAGAGGTAAATATGTAATTATTGATTTCTGGGCCAGCTGGTGTGTTCCTTGTCGCAAGGGAAATCCTCATCTGATCAATCTCTACAATACCTACCATGATAAAGGATTGGAAATTATCGGGATTTCTGATGATGACCGCAATCATGAGGCTTGGAAAAAGGCCGTAAATCAAGATAAAATTGGCATCTGGCACCATGTGCTAAGGGGCTTAAACATGGACCTGAGAATGAAAGACCTGCCTAATCCTGAGGACATTTCCGAGAAGTATGGCATCAGTTCCCTGCCTACAAAAATACTGATTGATCCTTCAGGAAAAATCATAGGCCGCTATGGAGATCGCAATGGCGGTTCAGATCAGGACCTTGACAAAAAATTAGAAGAACTATTAAAATAATCAACCATGACAAAGAAATTGAAATTTATAATGCCTGTTTTATTTTTCTATGGCATTGCTGCTTATGCGCAGACCGCATATGTTTCAGGAAACATCACAGGCCTGAAGGACAAAGAAATTTACCTTTATTATTACCGGGACGGCAAGTCTAAAACGGATACCGTTAAAGTGACCAATGGTCAGTTTAAATGGAGTCCGAAAATCACCGAACCACAAAAAGTGGGCAGTATGATTTTTAACAGATATTACCAGTTTTTTGTAGAAAGCGGGAACATTAAAATTACCGGAGGGAATACGACTGAAGAGCTGAAAATTACGGGCTCCAAGTCGCAGGATGAGTATGAGGCTTACGAAAAAACACTGAAAGACCTGGATGATCAGGAAGCTCCTTTATACCAGAAGTGGGGGAAAGTAAGTAAAGATGAGCAGATTGCCCTGGAAGAAAAAGTAGAAGATTTAAGGAATCAGCGAAGAGCCCGTAATAGCGAATACATTAAGACTCATCCCAATAGCCCATTGAGCATCAGTATGGTTTCTGAAAAGGCCATGATGGGGAGCTACGATGACGTTGCCCTGGCATTTAAAAAACTGGCTCCGGCTGCTCAGCAAAGTGAAGAGGGGAAGCGTATTTCGGAGCGTCTGATGGTATTGAAAAGAAGTGCGATCGGGGAGCCGATGTTGAATTTCAAACAAAATGATACTGAAGGAAAACCAGTGCAATTTTCAGATTTCAAAGGTAAATATGTGCTGGTAGATTTCTGGGCCAGCTGGTGCGGACCTTGTCGTGCGGAAAATCCCAATGTGTTGAAAGCCTATAATCAGTATAAGGATAAAAACTTTACTGTGGTTGGGGTTTCTCTGGACGATAAAGGAGAGAACTGGAAAAAAGCAATTAAAGATGATAAAATGCCATGGACTCAGGTTTCTGATTTGAAAGGCTGGAAAAATGAAGTCTCCACCTATTACGGCATTATGGGGATTCCAAGTACTTTGCTGATTGATCCAGCGGGAAACATCATTGCAAAAGACCTCAGAGGTGTGGCCCTTAATAAAAAACTGGCAGAATTGTTCAACTAATCAAGCGGATCACATGAAATATAACTCAATAAAATCAGGCCTTTTTATGGGAGGTGTTGTTCTGCTGTTGAGCAGTAGCTGTAAGCAACCGGCAGCAGATAGTTTTAGCATTAAGGGCTCGGTTAAAGGGCTGGATAGCGGTGTTGTTATCCTTCAGCAGTTTGACGAAGAAGAGATGACAAAAAAAGTACTGGATAGTATTCCTTTCAAAAATGGTGCTTTTGAATTGAATGGAAAAGCCATGAATCCCGAAATGATGAGCATCGTGGTTCGGCCAGGTAACTGGCAGACCAATGTTTTTGTAGAAAACAGTGAGATCAGCATCAGTGCTGATACCACCGGGGCAGAACATTATGATTATACCGCCTATGGGGGTGATAAGGGTGCTGTTCTGAAAGAGGTGCTGATTACCGGATCCGGCAATCATGATGCCTATCAGACTTTTGAGAAAGACCCTCAGCAGCTTAAATTTAAGGAAGGTTTTGCGGCATTGAATAAGGCCTATGAACTGGAGAAGAAGCCTGAGCTTAAGGAAAAAATGAAGTTGAAGTTTGATTCCCTTGGTAAGCTGAATAATGCCTGGCAATCAAAATGGATCAATACCTACCTTCAACAGCAGCCAGGCTCTGTGGCGGGGGCTTATATTTTAGCCAGTTATTATCAAATGAATTCCGATATGCCCCTTTCGGAAATTGAGGCGCTTTTAAGTAAGGTTAAGGGAGAGGCTGAAAAATCTATCTACTACCGGCGAATATTAAAAAGCGTCAATTCCAGGAAGGCGGTAATGGTTGGGAAAGATGCTCCTGATTTCGAGCTTTTAAAAAGAGACAGTAGTTCATTTAAGCTTTCTTCGTTGAAAGGTAAATACGTGATGCTTGATTTCTGGGCCAGCTGGTGTAAACCTTGCAGAGAGGGGATTCCTCATTGGAAGAAGGTATATCAGCAATATCAGCCCAAAGGATTTGAAATTGTCAGCATTACCAATGACAGCCGGAGAGCGGATTGGACCAGGGCTTTGGATCAGGAAAAGATGCCCTGGATACAGGTTGCGGATGAATTTCCTGTAAAAAACAGAACGGCCAGGGTGATTTCTCAGTACGAAGCTCCATTTTTGCCTTTTTATATTTTGCTGGATAAAGCCGGAAAAATCATTGTCCGGTCTGGAGATGAAAAAGACATCGACCAGAAGCTGAAAGAGCTGTTGTAAAGCATAGAGAATATACCCGGCAGATCAGGAGATATGCCGGGTATGTTTCCAACGTCGGGTTTGTAATGTAAATGTTTAGCTTCATCTTTGCGGATCACAAAAAAAGCAATTAGATTAGCCCAATGGCAAAATATCCTACAAAAATTCATCAATCTGGTTTTGAATTCCTAAATGCCTTAAAAAATAACAACAACAGAGATTGGTTTAACGAGCATAAAACAGCATATCAGCAGGAAAAAGTATTGGTGGAAGACTTTGCCGAGGCTTTGTTGGAGGACCTTCGTACCCATGATCTGATTGAAACACCGTCCGGAAAAAGAGCACTTTACCGTATCTACAGAGATGTTCGTTTTTCTCATGATAAAACTCCTTATCAAACTTACTGGGGTGGTGCCTTTAAACGTGCCACAAAATTCCGCAGAGGTGGCTATTATTTCCATTTAGAACAGGGGAAAAGTTTTGTGGCCGGAGCTTTCTGGGGACCTTCATCTCAAGATTTAAAATTGATCAGGAATGACATCTCTTTTGATGATGCTCCATTGAGAAAAATATTAAACAGTGAATCATTTATATCAAATTTTGGAACCCTCAAAGGAGAACAATTAAAAACCAGTCCTAAAGGATTTGATGCAGATCATGAAGCCATTGATCTGCTGCGGTACAAACAGTTCCTGCTGATCAGGTCATTTTCTGATGAGGAAGTGCTTCACGAAAGGTTCTTAAAAGAAGCCGGTTCAACATTTCGGGAAATGCGTCCATTCTTTGATTACATGTCTGAGGTATTGACTTCAGATGGCAACGGGGGAGCTGAAGACTGAACTTATCCGGAAACGTAATGTGTCTTTGCCAGACTGCCGAGTTGCTTTAGTTTTAGGTTTAACTTTTCCGACCAGGGCAGGCCGATACATAACCTCATACAATTTCCAAATTGATCCTGCAGGGTAAACATCCGTCCCGGTGCAATACTGATCTGTTGTTTTATGGCAAGTTCATAGAGCTTTGCAGTGTCAATGTCTTTGCTAAATTCAACCCACAATGCCAGTCCGCCCTGGGGCCTGCTTGTTTTGGTGCCTTCGGGGAAATATTCTGCTATGGCCCGGACATAGTTTTCATAATTGTTCTGCAGGGTCCGGCGCAGCAGACGAAGGTGCTGCTCATATTTTCCGGTTTTAAGAAAATTGGCTACTGCTTCATGGACAATAGAGACAGAGGAAATGGAATGGACCAGTTTTAGTTTCAGTATTTTTTCTTTGTATTTTCCCGGAGCAATCCAGCCCACCCGATAACCTGGTGCAAGGGTTTTTGAAATGGAACTGCACCATAAAACATTTCCTTCCTGGTCAAATGATTTACAGCATCTGGGGCGCTGTGAACCAAAATAAAGGTCCCCATATACGTCGTCCTCAATGAGTGGAATCTGATGTCTGGCCAAAAGCGCTACGACTTCTCTTTTATGCTCCTCCGGCATACAGCTGCCCAGGGGAGTATTGAAGTTTGGGATTAACAGGCAAAGATTAATCTTAGGAATGGCATTCTTCAGGGCTTCTATATCAATGCCGGTAGCAGGGTGTGTTGGTAATTCCAGGACTTTCAAACCCAGGCTGAGGGCTAATTGTAAAATCCCCGGATAACATGGGCTTTCCATAGCAATGGTATCGCCTGGCTTTCCCAATGCCATCATGCAAAAGGAAAGTGCGTTTACTCCACCTGCGGTTGTGATCAGGTCATTTTCATGCAAATTTCCTCCCCAGGCTAAAGAGCGGACAGCGATCAGTTGGCGTAACTTCAGATTTCCTTCCAGCGGCTCGTATGCGGTGCCACCTTCCCCAAGTTCCCGGGTTGCCTGGATGATTTCCTTTTTCAGTTTTACCAGGGGTAATAAATCTCCGGAAGGAGCACCGATAGAGAAAAGGGTAAGCTCCTTATTTCCCATATTGGCATAGACTTTACTAACCAGTTCACTTGGTTCATCATCATTTGCAGTCAATGAAGGCCGGCTGACATCCGGTAATGGCAGTTCCCGGTGGCGTTGCCTGCTTACAAAATAGCCGGATTGTGGTTTTGAATCAATGAGAGACTGTGCTTCCAGTTCAAGGAATACCCTTTTTGCGGTGTTCATCCCGATTCCATGCTCCTGACATAACATTCTTACAGAAGGGAGCCGGTCGCCCGTTTTCAGCACACCATTTCTGATCTGACTGGCAATTCCGTTTGCGATCTCATCATATAGAAAGTCCTTATTCATCCCACAAATATAATTAACTGTGTCTATTTAAATTCTAAAAACTGAGACTGTGTTTGTTTGAGTCGCCCCTCTACTTTTGTATGAATTAGAATAATCCTTTTATCATGAGCAATACATCATTTTCCGGCCTGCCCCAGGAAAACCCAACCGCGGGTTGGATTAACGGCTTTATCGGCGTACTTCTATTCAGTGGCTCTATGCCCGCAACAAGAGCTGCTGTCCTGGATTTCTCTCCTGTGTTTTTAACTGTTGCCCGTGCGGGCATTGCAGGCCTTCTGGCTTTGTGTTTACTCTTAATTTTTAAGGAAAAGCGCCCGGCAACACAGCATCTCGGTTCCCTGGTCATCATTGCAATGGGTGTGGTAATAGGTTTTCCTTTGCTGAGTGCCCTGGCATTGCAGTATATTACTTCTGCACATTCTATCGTCTTTCTTGGAATGTTACCACTTACCACGGCTATATTTGCTGTGCTGCGCGGGGCTGAACGTCCCCGTCCGGCATTCTGGTTATTCTCCGGACTCGGGAGTTCGCTGGTTATTGGATTTGCAATTTCTCAAGGTCTCTCTGCATCACCTGTTGGTGATATCCTGATGTTGCTGGCTGTGATTTTGTGTGGTTTAGGTTATGCGGAAGGGGCAAAACTTTCCAAAACACTTGGGGGCTGGCAGGTTATCTCATGGGCTTTGGTATTGGCATTACCTTTAATGTTGCCCTTAATGTTTTTCCTGCGCCCTTCTTCATTTGAGGGCCTGAGTTCGGGTGCCTGGATCGGACTATCCTATGTTTCGCTGTTTAGTATGCTGATTGGTTTCATATTCTGGTATCGCGGCTTAGCCCAGGGTGGTATTGCGGCGGTGGGGCAGTTGCAACTGTTACAGCCTTTTTTTGGATTGGTACTTGCTGCCACTTTGCTTCATGAACAGGTGAGTATTGGTATGATGGGTATTACCGTGGGGGTAATTCTCTGTGTTGCGGGTTCAAAGAAATTTGCGAGATAGTTCTGTAGTATACCTGCGACTTATCAGGGGCTTAACAATTTGTTCACAGCTGGTTGTTCTTTTTGTAGCAAAACAAAAGAATACGATGAAAAAAATAGTACTACTTTGCTCTGTAGCCCTTGCGGCATCATTTTCTTCCTGTAAAAAAGACAGGAATGGTGCTATGGCGCAGACCAGTTATCCGGATATGGCCGAAGCTTTTGATCCTGCATTGTTGTTTCAGGCTTCCAATGGTGTGAAAGTATACAATGGAGGATTTGGTTCTGCGGTGGCAGCTGATCCGAATGACCCCAATGTATTTTACCTCTTAACCGACCGTGGACCTAATGCTGAAGGGCCTGCTTCGGATATAAAAATCTTTGGTAAGGCAGATTTTGTTCCTCAGATTGGTAAATTCCGGTTAAAGGAGGGCAAACTTGTGCTTGAGCAAATCATTGAGTTTAAAAATGCAGCCGGGCAAAAGCTGAACGGATTACCAAACCCAACGGGGCAGGGCTCTACAGGGGAAACGGCGATCGATCTTAACGGTAAAACCTTGAACCCAAGTATTGACGGTATAGATTCTGAAGGATTGGTAAGGGCTTCAGATGGGAGTTTCTGGATCAGTGATGAATACGGACCACACCTTCTGCATGTGGATGCCAGCGGACGTACTATCGAAAGAATTAATCCTTTTGGAAATGGCACCGGTGGAAGGAGTATCCCTGCAGTTTTTGCAAAACGTAAAGCAAACAGAGGGATGGAGGGCTTAACGATTACTCCTGACGGAAAGACCTTGGTAGGAATAATGCAATCTCCAATGTCTAACCCTTCCGGTGCGGCAGTGAGCAGTTCCGTCGTATTACGTATCCTTACTTTTGATATTGCTACGGCAGCAACAAAGCAATATGTTTATATGATGGACAATCCGTCTCTAACCGGGGTCAGCGAAATCGTAGCGGTTAATGCGACTACCTTTTTAACGCTGGAAAGAGATGGTGGTTATGGCGGGGCAGCTACTTCAGCTGCAACTTTCAAAAAGGTCTTCAAGATTGATCTTTCTATGGCTACCGATATTTCTGATCCTGCAAATGGGGTTAAGGGGAAGTTGTTTGGCGGTAAAACTGTGGAGGAACTGAAAGATCAGGCCAACCTTAGTGCAGCTGGAATTGTTCCCGTCAGCAAATCTCTTGTTCTGGATCTTTTAAAAGATTTGCCCGGGATTTATCCTCATGATAAAGCTGAGGGATTGGCGCTGATCAATGGGAATACATTAGTGATCTCCAATGATGATGATTTTGGCGTAATCCCGGGGCCTAACGGAACTTTTGCACAGAAAATCCTGCCTGTTACCAAATCAGTTGACCGTAACCGGCTGTATTTTGTAAAAGTCAGGTTGTAAAATTTAAATAGGGGGGTCCTGGGTTTGAATCCCAGCGGGATCACAAAAAAACACCATATGGTAGTGTTCAACTGCAAATGGTGTTTTTTTATTATAGTTTCTGCTGATATTACCCTTAATTTGCCTTTTCCTAAAGGCAACGATTTTATAAAAATTTATCGGGTTGAAAGACACTGTTTACCTCAAAAATACTTTTGGAATCTTATTAATTTTATTAGGGTTCTTTCTGATATTCACCGTAGTGAAATCAAAGTTTCCGTTGATTTATGGAGATGAAGTATCTGCTCAAGTGGTTAATATTGATTCTGTTATGACTAAGAAGAACGATGTAATTTCTTATACTCATTATGCAGTTTTAAAATTTAAGGACATCAATAACCGAACGGTTACCCTTACGAACAGAATGAATACCCTTGATGAATTGGATTTGAAGATCAATGATATGGTAGATGTCTACTATGACGAACAATATGGTTTTGCTTCCAATTATTATAAGGTCAGTATGACTACTGGCATTTTCCTTCTAATTGGCATTGTATTTCTATTTTTCGGATTGGTTCTCGTTATTAACAAGTTTAAAGGGTAATTTATCTTTTTTTAGTACTATGGAAACAAAATTAATTCTCTCTATCATTTTTATCATGAGTCTGGGCTGTAATGATTTGAAAAACAGTAAAACAGACAAAGCGATAACTCAAGTAATAAAAGAAAAACAAATCACCTATACCATCAGTGCCACTACCCCAATACCAGTAGTGGTCTATTTTAATGATATAAAAGTATCAGAAGAGCATACTCCGCTTAATTCATCTATAGATGTGAATGGTTATGCCTTGAAGAATGGGAAGTATAAAGTCAAAATACAGATTTTTCCAGTGTTTAAACGAGGAGATAAGGTGGTATATCCAGAAGATATTAAATCATGCCGATTCAGTTTTGGAAGTTTTGTAAGAGATGGGGAGACAGGAGATATTTCAAAACCTCAGACCTATGTTCAATTGTCACTAAAAGATCTGAATTCCCCTGTCGCCTATTTTGAGCAGGAATGGGAAGTTGATATTAAAGAACTTCCTTATACATTAGAAGGCTGGAGTAAAGGGCAGGACCTGTCGAAAATGGATAAAAAGGAAATTGAAAAAAAAGTGATACAATACCATGAAAGCATCAGAGAAACATTGAACCAGGGAAATGGAGATCAATGGATAGATTTAACAAAGAGAAGAGCTACGGAAACGGCGGTTTTTAATTATAGCAGTACTGAACGATATGAAAGTTCTATCAAGGAGAACAGAATGAATGTTGAAAAATATTGTGCCAATAGAATGATTCCTTTAGAAGATTATGAATTGAAATTATATGCAGAGGGAAAATTAGCTACATTAGAGAGAAGAAGCCATACTACAGAATTTAACAACAAATCTCCATTGGATATAAAGGGTTGGGGTCCCTTAATTCGAAAAGGACAAAAGGGTGGAGGAGCCGATTATCGCCTATTATTATATCTTCCGCAAAACAGCAACGATTTTGTGATTGTCCGTAAGTAATATGCGTTTCTTGCATCGATGACTTAAGCGGTTTCATATTTCACTAATGCCATTATCTTTTCAATGAAAATTCACTATCTTGAGCTTACTAGAGTAACATAAAACTGACGTGTTTTATTTGAATCGAAGTTTTCATAACATAAGCATTTCCTAAATATTTAGGCGTTGCAAGATATTAATAGCAGCAAACCATATCCCGACAATGAAAAAAATAATTCTCTCGGTTCTCACCGTATTCTTTTCGCTGTGTGTCCTGGCTCAAAAGGACAACAAAGTGACCATCGGAACAATTGATAGCATCCAATCGAAAATTCTGAATGAACAAAGAAAAATCTGGGTATATGTACCAAATAGCCGGAACGCGGATTCTAAACAGCGATACCCCGTAATGTATTTATTGGATGGTGATGCCCATTTTTATTCAGTAGTAGGTATGATTCAGAACCTCAGTCAGGTAAATGGTAATACCATTTGTCCCGAAATGATCGTAGTTGGTATTCCAAACACAGACAGGACAAGAGATCTGACACCAACACATGTAGGTGCTGATCCGCCTTTTATCGACAGCGCATTTTCAAAAACATCAGGGGGTGGCGAACGCTTTGTTTCCTTTATTGAAAAGGAATTGATGCCACATATTGATTCCTTATACCCAACGCAACCTTACAAAATATTAACCGGACATTCATTTGGAGGTCTGACAGTGATGAACGTTGCCATGAACCATACAAAATTGTTCAACTCCTACATTTGTATAGACCCAAGTATGTGGTGGGATAAAATGAATTTTTTAAATACAACTAAGAAATCCCTGAGAGAAAAGAAATTTTCAGGTACTACTTTGTATTTAGGAATTGCAAATACCATGAACGAGGGTATGGATATCACTAAAGTCCGGAGCGATACATCTGGTGGTACCAGGCATATCCGTTCAATTCTTGATCTGGATAAATATATTAAAGATCAAAAGCAAAACGGGTTAAGGTATGAAAGTAAATATTATGGGAATGATGACCACGGATCTGTACCCTTAATCACAGAATATGATGCGCTTCGTTTCATCTTTAATAAGTATCGTTTTAAACTTTCCCCTAAAGACCTTTTAGACGCCAGGGTAGACATAGTCAGTAAATTCGAAAAACATTATCAGGAAGTTTCAAAACTGTTGAATTATAAGCTTTCCCCACCTGAAAATATGATAAATGGCCTGGGGTATGAATTTTTGCAACGAAAGCAATATGACAAAGCCGGAGGGCTATTTAAAATGAATGTTGAGAATTATCCTGAGAGTTTTAATGTTTACGATTCTTATGGCGACTATTTCCAGGCAATTGGCGATAAATCAAAAGCGATTGAATATTTCAAAAAGTGTCTGTCCGTAAAAGAAAATCCAGAGTCCAGGAAAAAACTAGACAAATTATTGTCAGGAGAATAAAACCTTCAATAAACAATGTCAGGCCCTAAAACAGGTAACTATTTTAGAACCCGACATAACCGTTCATTAGAAGGCGGTTTTTACTATTTGCTGTGCTCTATTAATTGTATTATTCTCATTGCTACCTCCCTGGATGATTGATAATTTTGTCCGGTAATAATCCTTCCATCAGTTTCAACATGTGCAATGTTCCTAGCTGAAAATTTAAATGTTCCGCCTCTTTCTTCTATCGTTTTCTGAATTAGAAATGGAAAATGTTTAAAATATTCAGCATCTTGTTTTTCGTAACCATCAGGATAGCCACTTATTCTTTTTCCCTCAACTACATATCTCCCGTCTTTAGTTTTTAAATGGACAATACCGGCCGTGCCATGACAAACGGAAGATATAATCCCTGCATTTTCTTCATATACCTCCTAAAAATATATCCGATATGCTTTTTTCCTTTTTGAAAATCACAAAGTACAGACTCAAAATAATGCCATTAAAAGCACCTAATGCACTTAAAAAGAAGAGTATTTGGTTGTTGAAATTCATTTTTTGAAGATACTGATGGTTTGGCTCCTTTCCTAAAAACAGGACTTCATTAAAGTAGATAGTTTCTGTAAATAATCCAAGGAAAATAGTCTTAGGTTTATTTGGTTTTTTTTGATTTAATATGCTTGTGGATCCAGAGAAATAGAAGCTTAATTAATTATATCTTAAATATCGGCCTTTTGTTGTAGTGAATCGTCTATGTTTATTACTTGATTAATCCATGTGAAATAAAAATCATTATTTTTAATAAATTAAAAATAATTTAACATCATATTTCTAAAAATGAAATGCATAATGCATATATTGTATATAATTAAAACATATAAAAATCCCTAAATGAAAAAAAATTTAAAATGTATCAGTTTAATACTGGTCGCAACCGCCATCTTTAGTGGCTGTAAAAAGAATGAACAGCCAAAGTCTGATTCAGAAATTATAACAAAAGGCAATAACCTTTCTATCGGTGATGGGAAATGGGATGTATTGTCGTATGGTTATGATGTAACCGGTGATTTTTTAAATCCCAATAATATCTCAGATGCTCCAATCCTTGACATGAAGCGGTTTGAGACGGATTATTTGCAGCGAATCGATGTGGGTACAGGTTCAATAGGAACTGATAGTGCTTATATTGGATCATCGGCAATAGATTACCTGAAAGAGGTATCTAAAAAAAGGTCATGGGGTCTTGAAGCTTCGTATGGTCAGAAAGAGTCTAAAGACACTAACAAAACCTTCTTTTCAGCAAGTGTGAACAGGAATAAACAAGATGATACCAAAAGCACTTTTTACAGCAGGTTTTCCTATGCCAGTTATGAGTCGTACCGTGCGGTAAAGAGAATAAGATTTACAGGTGATGCCCCAGTATCTTTATTAATGAATTACCTGACTCCGGAATTTATTAATAATGTAGCTACCAGAGATGCTGATTATTTAGTGTCCAGATATGGTACCCACGTGCTGTTAGACATTACCTTGGGTGGTCGCCTTAGATTTGATTATAGCGCCACTATAGCCAATCAAAGTGAATACAGCAGAAAGGTGAGAAATACTAAAGTTGGTATCGCTGGCTTTTTAAAGAAAGTAGGAATTAATTTTTCTTCTGATGTCAGCAATGAAGAAATAAACAAAGTTCTTACTGAAAGTAGCAGCAAACAATTTACAGTTACTTATTATGGAGGGACTACTTCTGGTCTGTCTTTGACGGCTGATGCGAACGGGAATTTTTCTCAATCTCTTAATATTGCCAGCTGGCAACAGAGTGTAAATGACAGAAACTCTCAATTAGTTGAGATCGGAAAAGCCGTTCGACTTTCCGATTTTATAACCGATCCTGTTAAAAAAAGCCAGGTAAATGCTGCGATTGATAAACGTATAAACGACAGCCAGATTAAGGAATTAGGCGAACTACCTGTTCATGAATTTCATAACGCAAGTAGCGGAGGACACGTTTTTACCATTAATAAAAACGACTACCCGTATGAGCAAAACGGCTGGGAATATTTTGGCGTTAAATTTCATGCGTTTACTACACAGAAATCAGGAACTTTGCCTGTTCATTTGTTTATTAAAGATTCAGTTGGTCAGCATGTTTTGACCATCAACAGAAACGATTACCCTTATTTGCAAAATGGATATACTTATGCAGGAGTTGCATTTTATGCTTATCCGAATCAGGCTAATGGAACCTTACCGGTTTATATCTATTATAACGCACAAATAAATAAGCACACTTATACCGCCTACCCAGGTGAATATGCCTATGAACAAAACGGTTGGCAGAATGATGGCGTTAGTTTCTACGCTTTTCCAAGATAATAAATATGCTTTTTTAGCGACTAATTAGTTCTGCTTCCAGCAGGAACACAAAAAGCCCCAATGAAAATTGGGGCTTTTGTATTAAAAGACCTTTTTAAGGTTAGTCCTAATTGTGTACCGGATCTGTCCGGTGTAACCTGTTTCTCCATGAGCTCGTCTTACCCCACATAGTAATCTAATTCATGATTTATGACTTTACACAAGAAATTTAACAACTGGTCTTTATTTGTATTTTATGTCCCGGCTTTTATGGTATGTGCAATTTTCAGTGCGTTTATCAACACCTCAGGTCAGCGAGGAAATCTGATTAGAAATGACTTTTATAGCAATAAAGAAGCTAAAATCTTAAGTGATTCGCTGGATGGTTTATTAAGCCGCATTAAACAATCATTTGGAGGGGCTGAGATCAATTTAACTTTAGGTGTGGTAAAGGACGGTGAGGTCTTCCTGAAAAAGAACTGTGGTTTTTCCAATCCGGAAACAAAAACGCTATTTTCTGATCATACGCAAATTTATCTGGCATCAACGTCGAAGTCACTAACGGGAACGCTGGCTGCGGTCTTAGATCATAAAGGCATCATAAAATTAGATCATACCCTGGCTGATTATTTTCCGGATTTTCATTTTGATGATAAAAATATTCATCCGGAAAAAATCACGATACGCTCATTAATGACGCATACCCATGGCATCAAAAATAATGATCTGGTAGTATGGACCGCTTTTATTGGTCATAAGGGTGCCGAACAAATGATGGCGTTGCTTAAAAACTACAGCACTGCTTTGCCAGATCAGGCCTTTTACTATTCTAATTTAGGACCTGTTATTTATTCATTGATTGTTGAAAAGCAGACCGGAAAGCCATGGCAGGAGGTGATGAACGAGCAGGTGTTTCAACCATTGAATATGCAGAAGACTACTGCTTATATTTCAAAAGCAAACCCCAGATATATCAGCAATGTTATTGACCAGTCGGAGGGTAGACTGAAAAGCGTATTTGATAAAGCAGATAATTCGATGTCGGCGGCCGGCGGACACGTAAGTACAGTAAACGATCTTCTGAAATATTTGCAATTCTTTATCAGTGGGGGAAGTTCTGTTCCCGGTCTATTGAGTAAACAGGAGATTGATTTTTCGGTCTCTGCAATTGTTCCTCAAAAAAACCGCTATCAATCTTATGAAAGATTTGGTTATGGATTGGGCTGGGAACAATCCATTTTTAATGGAGAACAGCTGGTATCCCGTTTAGGGGGATATAGTGGGATTTCCTCTCATTTATCTTTTATGAAAGATCATAAAATCGGAATTGTGGTCTTAAGCAATAAAAAAGGAATGGAGGCACTGGCTCATCTGGTTGCCAATTATGTTTACAACTCGATGTTAAGCAAAGGAAATAAGAATGAGATTGTTAAGGAAAATCTGGCGTCGCTAAAGAGGAATTTTGACTCGGATATGCTGGAAACAAAGGAAATAAGGGAGGCTAAAGAGCTGCATATCCTTACGGACAAAAAGTATGCTGGCTTTTACAATGGTGCTGAAAAATCCGGCACTATGAAGATCAATAAAACAGGTAAAGTTTCCTGGGGCAATTTAAAAGGGCAGTTGTTGATGTTGTCTGATAGTACGGGTATAATCGACTTTAAAACCATGTTAAGGTCTTTTTCTGTAAAAAAAGAAAATAATATTCTGGTGGGTGTTTACTCTAACGACCGGTATTTCAGACGGTAGGAATAACAGCATATTCTTAAAATTCCTATTGGCAGGAGTTATGGAACAATCCTGCCAATCCTAAGATCAGCAGGATTGTTTGCCATTTTTCTTTTATAGATCAAAAAGAATAAAACTCTAATTTTCGCCTACTGTTTTCAAGGGTTTCGGCCCGTCCCTTAACAGTTTAAAGTTACGGAGTTGTGCTGCCTCTGAATAGGGCAATTAGTCCCAAATTCTGATGTCTTAATGCGGTAAATATCTTGCTCGGCCGTAGCCTGAGAGTCGGCGGTTCTCAGGTAAATCGATCTTTTGTCGCTCATTTTTGAAAAATTAAATAGATTTGAAAATGAGTTCAGCCTTGCGTCAACATATAGAAAAGCTAATTACCTTAACCGATGAGGAGTTTGATTATGTACTTTCTAAGTTTAGCACCAAAAAACTTAAGAAACATCAGTTTTTGGTGCAGGAGGGAGCAGAGGTACTCAATGATTATTGGGTGGTAAAGGGTTTGCTGAAAGCTTATCATGCTGATGAAGATGGTAAAATACATATCCTGCAATTTGCAATGGAAGACTGGTGGATTTCAGACTATAATTCCCTGGTATACGGTACTGCAGCAACCATTAATATCGACTGTATTGAAGACAGTGAACTACTGGTGATATCATCGGAAAATAGAGAACTGCTCTGTAATGAAATGAAGGGAATGGCCAATTTTT
The DNA here is from genome assembly GCF_001721645.1 of Pedobacter steynii. Classification (NCBI taxonomy): domain Bacteria; kingdom Pseudomonadati; phylum Bacteroidota; class Sphingobacteriia; order Sphingobacteriales; family Sphingobacteriaceae; genus Pedobacter; species Pedobacter steynii. The sequence continues at coordinate 4,090,446 of NZ_CP017141.1, forward strand.
TCCGTAAGAAATCCCATGCCGGGTATGTTGCCTTGCAACAACGCATTTTGTTTCTCCTCCATAAAAATCCGCAGGAAAGATATAACCGTTTTTTAGCATTGAACCCTAAGTTGCTGCAACGCCTGCCAAAAACACTGTTGGCGGCTTATATAGGCGTATCCAGAGAGACATTGAGTCGTTTGAGTCATCCTTAGTGTGATTGTAATCACATAAATTTTGTGATCAGTTCCCTTTTAGCACTTCTGTTTTAATTGAAACTTTGTCCCGTCATCCATTGTAATAGAGGTGGCATTTAAATTCAATACTATGAAGGTGATTAAAACGGGAATGATGGTTCTTGCATGTTGCGCCATTTTCTCCTCTGTAAATACAGCAAATGCTCAAACCCTAAAATCTAATCAAATGAAAAAGAAAATCTTATTTGTGGTGACGAGCCATGATAAAAAAGGAAGTACCGGAGATGCTACAGGTTATTACCTCGGAGAGGTGAGCCATGCCTGGAAAGTATTAAAAGAAGCCGGCTATGAAATTGATTTTGTAAGCCCGAAAGGAGGGAATCCACCGGTAGATGGATTCGATTTATCCGATGCTGTTAATAAAGAATTTTGGGAAGATGAGATTTATCATAAAAAGATCAGCAATACCCAGACACCGTCGGAAGTAAAGGCTGAGGAATATAATGCTATTTATTATGCGGGAGGACACGGCGCTGTTTGGGACCTTCCTGATAACACTGAAATTGCCGCTATTGCGACTAGTATATATGAAAACAATGGAATAGTAGGCGCTGTTTGTCATGGTCCGGCAGGATTGGTCAACATTAAACTGAGCAATGGAAAGTATTTGATTGATGGCAAAAAAGTGAATGGGTTTACGAACGAAGAAGAAACAGCTGTTAAACTGGAAAATGTAGTTCCATTTTTACTGGAGGATAAGCTGAAAGAACGTGGGGGGATTTATGAGAAATCTGCAGCCTGGCAGGAACATGTTGTTACCGATCAAAGAGTAGTAACCGGACAAAACCCGCAATCAGCCAAAGCTGTTGGCGAAGCCGTAAAAAAAGCATTGGAAAATTTATAAATTGCTACTCATAATTAAAATACATAGTGAATGGAGCTGAGGATATTCCTCAGCTCCATTTGACGTAACCGATATTGTAAAAATAGTTTTAGCGAAATGGACAGCAGGGATCAGAAACTTCAGCAAATCTTAGAATGGGCGACAGCGAATGATGATGTAAGAGCCATGTTGCTGACGAGTTCTCTGGTTAATCCTTATGCACCAGTAGATCAATTCAGTGATCTGGACATTGAATTGGTTTTTTCCGACTTGCAAAAGGTGCTGAATGATGACGGCTGGTTATCCCATTTCGGCAAAGTGGTCGCGAAAATAGCAGAACCTGAAACGGTATTCAATGGGAAACATGCGATGCGAATGGTGTTGTATGATGACTATGTAAAAGTTGATTTCAAGTTGTATTCTGTTTCTAAGTTCAGGGAAGATGTAGAAAATGACGAACTTCCTGAAGATTGGGATATCGGTTATAAAGTTCTGGTCGATAAAGACCGGCTTACAGCAGATTTAAAACCAGCGAGCCATCAGGTTTCCCTGATCAAAAGGCCAACGGCTGCTGAGTTTGAGCAGAAACTGAATGATTTTTGGTGGGACATGACTTATGTGGCAAAATGTCTGGCAAGGGATAACATCTTTTATGCAAAGTTCATGTCTGAAGATAATATGAGAACAGGTTATCTGGTTCCGATCATTGAATGGTACATCGCAGTAGATCATGGCTGGAACATGACTACCAACAAGCATGGCCGGTTATTCAAAAAGTATTTGTCGCCGGAAATATGGCAGAAAATAGAGGCTACATTTTCAGGAAGTGATATACAGGATAATTGGCGGGCATTAATTGCTTATGCGGATTTAGTGCGGGAGTTGGGGACCACATTAGCAGATAAATTAAGCTATAGTTATCCGGGAGAGCTCGAAAACAATATCCGGCAATATCTGGTTTTTGTAAAAGCATCGAAATAATAAATGCGATTATGGGTTTTCTTTTTTTTGACCACACTATAGCTTTAGGGAGTTTATGGAAGCATATGTCGGGTTTTTACAAACGTTGTCTTTTATAGTCTGATAATTTTGTGCTTAAATACTTTTTAAGCAATGGGCAAATGAAAACGATTTATAAAATGACGATTGTACTGCTATTAATTTTCTCCTTTGGTCATATGATGTATACTTTTCTTGAAAATTCAGGATCATTGGAACAGCAAATGTGGTTTTTTTCGGCATCCCTGGCGATGTTGGGCAGCGTATTTCTCAACGTGCTCAATCTGGATGCTACCAATAGAAAGCTGAAATTGCTGACTGTGTTAATGAACCTTATGATGTTTTTGTTTTGCCTGGTTTTATGCTTTATCGTTCCTGAAATGCAGGTGGTGGCACTTACGCTGGTTTACCTGATCTCTTTAACTGTTTCTGTAAGGTCTTCAGCCGCACTAATTCCATAAGCTACCAGGATTTAATATAGTCAAGTCAGTAATAATAGAATTATTACTGACTTGACCACCGGTTTCGATGAGATTACAACAGATCAAAATTTACATCCAATACCCAGGCCCAATAACCATGGTCTGATTTTTACATCTGCTTCGATATGTTTTAATACGGGGGCCAGTTCCGGGCTTCCGGCAGGACTAAGATTTTCCGCATCAACTGTAGCATTTGTAGACAGGAAGATTTTCTTTAAATCGACATTAATAAACAACCTTTTGCTGATGTCGTAATCAAAGCCGGCCTGAGCTGCAAAAGCAAACTTATCCTTATATTTTATTCCCTTTACCACCGGTCCCTGATCTGCATTGTAAAAAATGGTGTAATTGACACCGGCGCCAAGATAGGGATTGAATTTTCCAACCGGATAGTGGTATTGTAAGGTCAGTGTAGGTGGAAGTAACCACACTTTACCTAAATCTACATTAGCGGAACTTGATGCACCTATGGCACTTAAATCGGATCCTGTTGTGCTTATCTTATGCCTGGTGGTTCCTAAAATCAGTTCTGCCGCAAAATGCCTGTTAAAGAAATAAGTGAAATCCAGTTCCGGAATAAAGGAGTTTGAGATTTTTACATCGCCACCGATGACTCCGATTGAAGCACTTTCCTGTGGAATAACAGCCAGTCCTCTAAGTCTGATCCTCCATTGCTCTTCGGTTTGGGAGGATTGAGGATACACATGAAATCCGGCCAGCATCAGTGCCATACATACCATTAACTTTTTCATATCAGTAATATTTATTTGAAGCAAATCTATTGTGGCTGGTCAAAGAAAAAAATGCCTTTAAACAGCTATTAAAATGATCTTGCTCAGGATGTTTTTACATTAGTTTGGCGAAATAGTCCCCGAGTCCATTTAATGGAAGGAATGAAATATGTAATTTTGATCACCATGGGTAAGCAGCCGAACAGGAAAAATCAAAAATGGATTACCACTCCCGCTAAAACAATACGTAGTTTACTTAAGGAAACAGTTTTTGCTAATGATGAGGCTTTGCAAGACGATGCCGATGACGTATTGGATCTGATTACAAGGTGGTGTCCACCAGAGTTCAGGGTTCGGGAATAAATAGTTTACAAAAAAAGCATTAATTTCAACTGATATAATAAATCAATAAACCAAATGGTATTAGCGGGCTATAGATCTGACCAATCGATCTGTTGATGCTGGATTTTTAACCAACAAACACACAAATAAACACAAATGAAAAGATTTACCATTAAGTGCATCCTGCGGGGAGTATCCCTGATTGGCTGTGGATTAATTGCGTCAACACCGGTCTTGCTGGCTCAAAAACAGACAAAAAGTGACTGGCTGTTAAACTCTGCCAGTTATATGGCTATGGTTAAAACCAACGAAAACAAAAAGGAGGTTACACTTGACAATGGCCTTGTGAAAAGAACATTCAGGATAGCGCCCAGTGTGGTCTGCATTGATTACCAGAACCAGGTGAACGGGCAGCAGCTGTTACGGGCAATAAAGCCGGAAGCCAGAGTCACTATTAATGATAAAATTTATGAAATTGGCGGACTGACCGGGCAAAAGGAAAATGCTTATATCCGACCGGAATGGTTGGGTCAGTTTACTCCTGGTAATCAGGCTTTTAAAATGACTGGTTTTGAGATCAATCCGATCCGTCCACAGCTCAACTGGAAAAGCAAGTTCTGGGCTGCAAACCATAAGCAACCTACCGGAAAAGTACTTTCATTTCATTATCGCGCTACCGCAACTGAATTATCAGGTCTGGAACTTGATGTTAATTACGAGTTATATGATGGTCTTCCTCTGATTGTTAAGTCACTTTCTATTCGCAACAAGGGGAGTGAGTCCTTTACCATTGGCCGGGTAGTGAATGAAATCCTGGGCATGGTGGAAGAGCAGAGTGCTGTGGTGGGAGGAGTAGATCAGATGGCGAAACCGCAGGGGATTTATTTCGAAACCAATTACGCTTTTAACAATGCCATGAGGTACGATCTGAGTGACCAGACGACCCACTGGAAAGTAGATTCCACCTATAGATCACAGGTAAATTATGATTATCAGACGCCTTGTCTGCTCGAAATCTATCCGGATAAAGTATCCGGAATCGAATTGCAAAAAGGAGATTCTTACCATTCGGTGCGCAGCTATGAATTGTTGATGGATAGTTATGATAGAGAGCGCAGGGGACTTTCCATTCGCAAAATGTACAATACTGTTGCACCATGGACTACCGCAAACCCGATATTTATGCACCTTGTCAGTAAAAATGATGAGCAAGTACGTACGGCAATTGATCAGTGTGCTGCGACCGGATATGAAGCTTTAATCCTGAGCTTTGGAAGTCATTGTAATGTGGAAGATACGACCGCCACAAATATTAAAAAATGGAAGGAACTTGCTGACTATGCACACAGTAAGAAGGTTTTTATCGGAAGCTATTCTTTATTCAGCTCCCGGAAAATCAGTGAAGAAGATGATGTAATTAATCCAAAGACAGGTAAAACCGGGGGTGCTTTTTTTGGCAATGCTCCTTGCTTTGGGAGTAAGTGGGGATTGGGATATCGTGATAAGATTAAGGCCTTTTACTTAAAAGCAGGTTTCGATATCTGGGAGAACGACGGTCCATATCCTGGTGATGTATGTGCCTCAACTACGCATCCCGGCCATAAAGGACTGGAAGATTCTCAATGGAAACAAATCAACATTCAAAAGGAATTGTATCATTGGTTAAACGAAAGAGGGGTGTATATCAATGCGCCAGATTGGTATTTTCTTGATGGTACACATAAAATCGGAATTGGCTACCGGGAAGTGAACTTCTCTTTGCCAAGGGAAAATCAGCTGATTCTGAACCGTCAGAATATCTTTGATGGTACCTGGGAGAAAACGTCTTCTATGAGCCGGGGTTTTGTTCCGCTTACGAGGTATCAGGGAGGTGGACCTGAAGCAGTATTGGAGCCCTTAAAAGACCATCTTAAAGATTATGAACAGTTAATGGTTCAGTATTATGGAGCGGGGGTTCAAGCTTGTTATCGCGGACCAAGGTTGTATGACACCGAAGAAACCAGATTGATGGTATCGGGAGTGATAGATTGGTATAAGAAATACCGCGATATCCTTAATTCGGAAATTATCCATTTACGCAGAGCGGATGGGAGAGATTGGGATGGCTTGCTCCATGTAAATCCTAAGCTTAAAAACAAAGGGATGATGATGTTGTACAATCCATTAAAAGAGAAAATCACGAGAACGGTTAAAGTTCCTCTTTACTATACCGGTTTAACCACTGTGGCAAAAGTGACGGAAAAAGGAAAAGCTCCAAAGAGTTATGCCCTGAGCAGGAATTATGAAATTGAATATACCTGTACCCTGGAGCCGGAAAGTTATTGCTGGGTATTGATCGAATAACAAAACAACGTAAACAATATCGGTTCTGGTTTGTTGCTGAGTCATGAGTAGGTGTCGTTCTCTGATGTAAAGTGTTTTTTCAATTCTTACCAGGTTTTTGATTTAGACATATGTTTAAAAATATATGTTGAAAAACTTTTTTTACGTGTAAATGTTTTATAATTTGGATAAGAGATATTTATATTCCAAAGATTAATCTTTGGAAAAACATACATTAATTCTGTTTTCTTTTAAGAATTTTCAGTCGATCTGGATAGTAGTCCGTATATGTATAACCCATTTATAATTTAAAACAAGATGAAAAACTATTTTAACAACTACTTTACCTATGTAATTGCGAAGTGTTTATCTTTGTAATTAATAATAAAATAGCTCCTCATAATTTTAATAACTATTGTTAAATAACAGGGGAGGCTTCAATTCAAGTGCTATTCATGAAGTTTTAAACTGCCCTGTTAACTCATCCCTAATTTTTTTTATATGAATAGTATTAATGTCCCTAACTCGAAGTGGTATGTCGTTTACACATATCCAAATTATGAAAAGAAGGTTCAAAGTATTTTTTTACGCTCAAACATTCCTTGTTTTCTACCTGTTCAAACAGTAATCCGGAACTGGAGTGATAGGAAAAAAGCAGTGGAAATTCCTTTGTTTCCAAATTATATTTTTGTCTATGCAGACCATAAAACGAAATATCAGGTGCTCAATGTGTATGGTGTTTCACGATATGTTTCTTCTAATGGTGCACCTGTAACTATTTCAGAAAATGAAATAGATGTAATAAAAAAGTTAATGGTTGTTCCTGGAATTGTTGTGGAAAGGAAGGTCGATGCCGGAGATTTGGTGGAAATTACTGATGGTGCATTTGAAGGGATAAAAGGAGTGGTTTTCAAAAAGAGTAGTAAGTCGAGGCTTGGTATTAAAATCCGAGGTATCAATCAATTTCTTTCTATTGAAATTGGTATGTCCTCAATAAAAAAATGTGAAATAAAGATTTAAGTTCTCTATAGGTGTTTTGGTAAAATGAATATCGGTCTTCTGTCTCAAATCTGGTGTAATTAAATATTGGATTTGGGACGGGAGGACAGATTTATGGTTGTCTCCCCTCATTAAGGTGGTTTTTCTTATTTGTGCTGTCTATCTTATTGTGTTTTAACCCGGTCTTTTTCAACATCAACACTTCCTGTTTTGCGTTTTTTTGCGCCATTCTTGGATTGTGCAAAATTATAGGTGAATCCTAGTGTGAATACTTGTGAATTATATCGGTTTCTGAAAGAAGAAGTTGCATTTGGAATATAGTTCGCTATCCCATCAGTGGTGTAGGTATTGAGGAGATCTCTTGCATTTAATTTAACTGATCCATTGTTGTTTAATATTTTTTTCTGAATGCCAGCATTTAGTTGTCCGTTAGCATAATTAATAAATTGGCCATTTGCTCTGCGCGTGATATAAAACCCTCCGATTTCAGCACTCCATCCTTGAGGTAAAGTGAATTGATTGGTTAGGTTGATCTCTCCGAAGGTGGAGGATTGGTCAATGTAGCTGGAGAATAGCTGTCCTTTGAAGTTATTTCTAAAAACTTGTATGTAGGTGTTTAAGAACCACCATTTGGTTGGTTGTAACGCGAGATTAACGGATGCGCCGAGATATGTTGCTGTTCCAATATTTCCAGTGCCATTAATGAAAATATTTCCCTCTTGCCTGACGATTTCGTTCTGAATGTCGGTAATGTGATTGTAGTAGAGTGCTGCGGTAATTGTACTTTTATAACTGTAAGATAGTTTATAGTTGTCTGAATATTGAGGTTTTAAGAATGGGTTCCCCGATGAATAGGTGAATTTATCTGAAAGGGTGATGAAAGGATTTAGGTCCTGATAATACGGTCTGCGTATTCTTCTGCCATAGGAAACAATCAGTAAATTTGTCCCTGAGCTATCAAGTTTGTAAGAAAAATATGCAGTAGGAAATAAATTGGTGTAATTTTTAACAAAAGAAGAGTCCTTTCGGGTTGGGTTTCCGGTTTGATGACCTTTCGCATTTGTATTTTCCAGGCGTAGTCCGAGTTGTAGGGAGAGTCTGTTGAAATTTTTATTCAGGTTGAGGTATATTGCGTTAACATTCTCCTTGTATGTAAAACGATTGGTTAAGTTGTAATCGATTGTACTTGTTCCATTCCGCTCATTGAAATAGTTGGCTTCATTATCGGTGTTTACGTAGCTTCCTTTGGCACCCGCCTCCAGTTTAGCTCCTTTATTTAAGGGTAGGGTGTAATCTGCCCTGGCAGATGAGATATGGATGTTTGTCGGTAAATTATCCTTAATGATCTGGGTGTTTGTTAGGGTGCAGTCTGGTCCAAATGACTGATTTATAAAGGTTTGGTTGATGCGTGAATTGTAGTTTAAATAATCCAGATCAAATGTTAGTTGTTTTCCCAGACTGTCAAACTGATGGCTATAATTGAGGTTAATTCCTCCATTGTAAAAGCGATTTTTGCTTTTGTTGTTAGCGGTGATTAATGAGTCCAGCTGGAGTGTGTTGTTTAGTAATCTATTATCCGAGGGGTTGTCCACTTTACCTGGAGTTGCTGCGCCCGTGAAAACGATGCCCCATGTTGTTTTGGGAGATAAGTAATAATCCATGCCGATCTTAAGGTTTGCGGCATTGGTCTTACTTTTGATGTATTGTATTTGTTCAAAAGCAGAATTGAAGTTTCCGTTGCTGTCGAAATAATTCCGGCCCAGATTTAGTTTCCGATAGCTATGGTTTAGACTATAAGCTGCATTGGAAAAAATATTTATTTTATTGATGCGATAATTTAGATTTAGGCTTTGGCTGGTTTGTGTATAATGTGCTTGTCCTAAATTGGCGGATAAGGAGCCGTTAAACCCTTTTATCTTAGATTTTTTTGTCTTAATGTTAATCACTCCGGAGTTTCCTGCTGCGTCGTATTTTGCAGGAGGATTGTCCATTAATTCTAACTGATCTAAAACGGAGGACGGAAGTGACTTTAGATAATTGGCAAGGCTGTTTCCTGATAAGTAGCTGGGTTTGCCATCAATAAATACGGTAACACCTGATTTTCCTTTAAAGCTGATATTTCCGTTTCCGTCCACAACCACCCCCGGTGATTTTTCAAGGACTTCGAGTGCATTGGCTCCATCATTAGAAATCAGTGAACCCACATTGATTACTGTACGGTCTAGCTTCTGCTCGATATATGCTTTTTTGCCAGTTACAACAACCTCTTTTAAATTGCTAACGTTGGCTGTTAGGATGATGTCAGGAAGTTTGACCTGTTGTTGTTCTCCTAGTGTTAAGCTTATTGATAATGGAAAGGTGCCTATCGCTGAGACGCCAATCAGATATTCTCCTTTTTCTGATACATTTAATTGGAATGAGCCAATACTGTCAGTAAAGGTAGATTGTATGACTTTACCGGAGTTGATTTTTTTGATAATAATTGTGGCATAGTCTATAGCCTGATGATTGACGTTGGTTACCTTTCCCTGAATTACGTAACCAGTTTGCCTGTTAGGCTTTTCTGCTAATGTATAGTGACTCCCCTTTAGAATAGTCCGATCCCTTAATGGAGATGCAATTAAATTATTTAAGGACGTAATTATAAAAATAAGGGTGAAAAGAGTAGTGCGCATAGTGTTAAGTATTCTATGAATAGCAGATATTTTCATTATTTACTAATATATATAATAAAAAAGTAACTATTGCTTGTTGTTTTTAAGATAGATGGAAAATATTTAAATATTTAATTGTAATTTTTCTCTGAATACGTGCCTGTGTAAATGTTGCTACCTGTTTAGTATATAGTTCTTTGTGGTGTTTGTGGCTAAGTGATTTAATAGATATTTGTTTTTAATTTAATAGTAGATTAATATAATTTGGATTATTTGAGGTAAATAAATAATTATTGAAATTAAAATTATTATTTATGATATCAAATATGTTAAAAAATTTGTTTTTTGCATATTAATAAATTATAATTGTTTTATGTAAGAAAATGCCAGCAGGCACTGCCTGCTATAGCATTCAATAGCTTTAACAAAGTTGGTTTTGTGACCATCTCTAGCAGAGCTCTAACCTTTTCTGTAAGCGAGCTATTTCCATTTTATATTTATATGTTTTGATGTTATAGTCAGATTCGTTTTTTTAAGTAAAACTGATTTTGATAACTGTCCGTAATACTTGCTTTATTCCGCTTACGTTGTGATGTCCCGCTCATTCCCGGCGCTGATATAGATTTCTCTATTTTCTAAACGGATTAAATAATGCCTACCCATTGTATGTCAGAAAGAACTCTTATTCGAATGTTGCAGCGTTGCGCCGAACTGAAATCGGTTGGCGTGACTTTTATTGAAGATAGTGTAAAGGAAGATTTCTTATCCTATCATCAACTTTATGAGGAAGCGTTGAAGGTCCTCGCTATTTTTCAGGAAAAAGGTATAGAGCCCGGTCATGAACTGGTTCTTCAGTTGGAAGATAATAAGACATTTATAATTGTTTTTTGGGCTTGCATCCTGGGAGGAATAATTCCTGTTCCTTTATCTATTGGACAGAAAGATGATCATAAGAAAAAATTGTTCCAGGTATGGTCTGTTTTAAATCATCCTTTTATAATTTCGGGTGATCAGGTATTACAAAAACTAAATGCCTTTGCGCTTGCAGACGGATCAGATGAGCTGTTTCTTCAGATTAAGAGTAAGTGGATAGCGGTAACTGATATTTGGTCTTCTTCTTCTTCAGGTCGTATTTTTGAGGCAAAGGAAGATGATATTGCATTTCTTCAGTTCTCTTCGGGTTCAACTGGTCATCCTAAAGGAGTTATCCTTACCCATCAAAATTTGCTGGAAAATATTGAAGCTATAAGTAAGGCTTCAGCTTATTCAGCCAGTGACTCTATGTTAAGCTGGATGCCTTTAACTCATGATATGGGAATGATTGGGTTTCATATCAATCCGTTGTTTATGCAAATCAATCAGTACTTGATTCCTACTGATATGTTCGTCAGAAGACCTTCACTTTGGCTGGACAAAGCAACTAAATACGAAGTAAGTATTTTATGTTCTCCCAATTTTGGGTATAAATATGTCCTTAAACATTGTTCAGGACTTGAGATAAATAACTGGAATCTCCAAGCTGTCCGTCTTATTTATAATGGAGCAGAACCCATATCTGAGAAACTTTGTCGAGATTTTTCGGATTTTCTTGCTGTCTATGGTTTGAGAAGAAACAGGATACGTCCGGTTTATGGTTTAGCTGAGGCGACATTGGCTGTTTCGATTTCCGATCTTGAAGATGAAGTGATTACTTGTTATCTGGATCGGGATAAGTTGAAAACCGGAGATAAGATTACGATCATTAAAAGTAGTGACCACCGGGCTATCCCAATTGTTAATGTAGGTAAAGCTATTTCTGGTTTTGGGCTCAGTATTACTGATCATGATGGCCTGCCAGTAAAAGAACAGGTAGTAGGAGAAGTCCACATCAAGGGAGGTAGTGTTACCACTGGTTATTACAACAATACTTACGAGACAAACAAAGTTGTAATGCCAGATGGCTGGTTTAATACGGGCGATCTTGGGTTTATGATGAATGGATCATTGTATATAACCGGAAGATCTAAAGATGTGATTTTTATAAATGGTCAGAATTATTACCCTCATGATATAGAGGATGTTGCCCATTCAGTAGAAGGGGTTGAACTAAATAAGATCGCTATTGCTGGCTTTTTTAATTACCAGGCGCAAAAAAATGAGGTGGTGGGATTTATTTTTCATCGCGGCAGTCTGAATAAATTTGTGCCACTTTGTAAGGAGGTTAAAGCATATATCAACAGTAAGACCGGTATTGAACTGGATGCCTTGATCCCTGTAAAGGACATACCTAGAACTACAAGTGGGAAGTTACAAAGATTCAGGTTGGTAGAGCTTTACCAACAGGGCGAGTACAAAGAAACTGAAACCGCATTAAATTTACTTTTAGATGGCGAGGATGGCCAAAGAATCATTCCTGCGGAAACAGAAATTGAGCATCGTTTATTACTGATATGGAGATCATTGCTTGATAGAGTGGATTTTGGTATTGCCCATGATTTCTTCGAAATAGGAGGTAGTTCTCTAAGAGCAGCTGAAATTGGTATGCAAGTTTATAAAGAGTTTAATGTTGAGTTACCATTTGACATCATTTATAGAGAAAGAACAATAAAAGCACTTGCCGTTGTTATTGCTTCTTCAGTAGTGAAGGAGTATCAGGCTATTCCAGTTTCTCCGGTATATCACTCTTATCCTGTTTCACCAGCTCAAAGAAGACTTTATTTTGCCTGGGCAATGGATAAAAATTCATTGGCTTACAACCTGCCATCTGCCTTCCGTTTAGCGAACAAACCGGATGTGAAAAGAATGGAAGCGGCCATCCGGCAATTAATAACCAGGCATGATTCACTTCGTATGACTTTCTTGTTTATTGATGAGCCGGAATTTAAGATAAATGAACAGATCGATTTTATTTTGAAAGTCAGGGAATCGAAGAAAGAAGAAAAGACCGAAGAATTATTGAAGGACTTTGTCAGACCTTTCGATCTCACATCAGGTCCATTATTCAGAATAGAGTTATTGAAATTAAGTACAGGATATTTATTGCTTACTGATTTTCATCATATCATTTCTGACGGATTATCTGTATATAAATTTTTAGATGAGTTATTCCATCTCTATCAGGATCATCAACTGGAAAGGCTACCCATTGGTTATAAGGACTATGCTCTCCGGGAATTTGAAAGTAAAAATGATGAGCAGGGAGCTATACCGGAAAAGTATTGGCTCGACCATTTGAGTGGGGAAATCCCGGTGTTACAAATGGCAACTGATTTTCCTAGACCCATGATTTTTGACGCGCATGGTGGCAAGATTAAATTTCAGCTGGATGGCAGTGTTGTTTTGGCATTAAGAAAACTAGCTTTAGCTAATGAATCGACATTACATGTGCTTTTACTGGCAATGTATAGAATACTCCTTTTTAAATATTCAGGGCAGCAGGAGCTAATTGTAGGTATACCTGTTTCCGGAAGAGATCATCCGGATCTGCGGAATTTACAGGGAATGTTTGTTAATAATTTAGCACTGAAAGGCCCGCTATTATCAGGGAAAAGTTTTAGAGATTACCTGATAAGTGTAAGAGATTCAACCAATGCCGGATTAAATCATCGGAATTATTCATTTGATCGACTAATAAATAAAATACAAGCAACTCAAAATGCGAGCAGAAACCCACTGTTTGATACCATGTTTTTATTCCAGGAAATTAATCTACAAAAGATTGGTGGCGGTGTAGAGCTAACAGATACTTATTTCTTTGATCCTGAGATTTCAAAATTTGATATTTCAATGGAGATTCATGACCTGGCTGAAAATGAGATTACCTGTTTTCTTGAATATTCGAAGAGTCTCTTTAAAAAAGAAACGATTTTGCGCATTGCCAGTCATTTCCGAAACCTTATTTCCGAAATTTTACAGGATCCGTTAAAGCAGGTCACTGCCTTACAAATGATCAGTACAGAGGAGCAACAGAAAAGCAGGAATAATGATTATTTTTATAGAGAAGGACTTCCTGAAGGCGAGAATATCTGGTCTTTAATCGAGGCACAGATAAGCGCTAAACCTGACCAGGTGGCTATAGTAGATCATCAATGTAAGGTGACCTATGCAGCATTAAATGATGGAATTAATAGGCTGGTGTCTGAACTGAAGCAGCAGGGGTTTAGAGCAAATGATATTATTGGTATCCAGTTACCGAGATCATCGGAATTTGTGATCAGTCTATTAGCTGTAATGAAAGCTGGCGGAGTATTTTTATTAATAGATCCGGAGCTTCCTGAGGAAAGAATAAAATATCTGCTGAGCAATAGTAAAGCACGCTTTCTTATTGACAAGTTGCATGGACTAGTAGTTAATAAACCTATCTATAGTGAGAACCTGACAGCTGCTGAAAATCTTGCCTACATTCTTTATACTTCTGGAACAACGGGAAATCCTAAGGGAGTGATGATTGCTCATGATTCTTTATTCAATTATATCACATGGGCAGCTGAGACCTATGTTGGTGAAGAAAAACTGGATTTCGCTTTATTTACTTCTGTCTCCTTTGATCTCACTTTAACTTCAATTTTCGTCCCTTTAGTTACCGGTAATCAGATGATTATTTATCAGGAAGGAGAAGCAGCAGGGCTAATTGAAAAAATCATTAATGATAATATGGCTGGTGTAGTGAAATTGACACCCTCACATCTTCGTATTTTAAGAGAGCTTCCTTTTCAGGAATCCTTAATGAATGCTAAGCTCAAAAAAATCATTGTGGGAGGGGAGGCCTTCGATAGTCAGCTGGCAAGTGACATATTTCATAAATTTAAAGGAAATGTTGAATTGTTTAATGAATATGGGCCTACAGAAGCAACTGTTGGATGCATGATTCATCGTTATAATCCGAAAGAACAGTATTTATCTGTACCTATAGGAGTCCCTATTCCCAATACCCAATTATATGTTCTTGATCCATATTTAATGCCTGTACCAGAAGGGGTGATTGGCGAACTTTATATTTCCGGTAAGGGCCTGGCCCAGGGATATTTATTCAATGAGCAGTTAACCAACGAAAAATTTATTCCCAGTCCCTTTGTCAGCAATGTTTTAATGTATAAAACCGGCGATCTTGTCAAAAGTATTAATGGAAGATATCTGGAATACATAAGTAGGACAGATTCACAGTTTAAAATTAACGGATACAGAATAGAACCTGCGGAGATAGAATTTCATTTATCAGCTCATGAAGATATCAGTGATGTCGTGGTTGCGCTAATTAACAACGATGCGGGAAAAATTTTAAGTGCTTTTTTTGTTTATAGGAACATTGACCTGCCTGTAGAGGCTTCTGTACTCAGAAATTTTCTGTCGGCAAGGCTACCGCATTATATGTTGCCTGCACGCTTTATATCCCTTGAAACCATTCCTTTAACAAAAAATGGTAAGGTTGATTACCTGGCATTGCAATATGTTGGGAATCAGGAGCAGGTACTGAGGGTGAAACATGAAGCAAAAACCCCAATAGAAAGATCCACATTGGAAGTCTGGGAGAAAGTACTTCGTCAGAACGATCTTTCGATAAGAGATAATTTCTTTGAAGCAGGAGGTGATTCTATCAAAGCTGTTCAGATCGCTTCCCGTTTATTGGAAAAGGGAATCAAGGTAGAGGTTAAAAAAATCCTCACCTATCAGACTATTGAAGAAATAAGCAGGCACAGTGAACAGGTTGAGGTGGCTGTCCGTCAGAATCATAAAAATAACATTGATATGGCAGAAGGGTTCTCTCCGATAGCTGCCTGGTTCTTTAGTCATCAATTTAAGAAAGCTGAGTTTTTTAATCAATCAGTTGTATTGAAATTCAAGCTGGAAGTGAATATCGGACTGTTGGAACAGGCATTTCAGAAACTGATTGCTCATCATGATGCCCTGAGGTTAAATTACAATACAAAAAGAAAGCTGCTCTTTATTAATGAAAAACACCTGAGTCATTCTTTTTCTGTGACACAGTTGACAGGACCTGAATTATTGCCAGATTTAAAATGTAGCTTCAATCTGGAAAGCTCTTTACTCTTAAAAGCTGCAGTTTTTAGCAACGATCAGGCTTCTGATTTTTTATTTATTACTGCGCATCACTTAATCACTGATGGCGTATCCTGGCGAATTCTTCTGGAAGATCTGTTTACTGCTTACATGCAACTGAGTGCTCAACAAAGCATAGCATTGCCTGCGAAAACAGCTGTTTTTATAGATTGGGATAAGATTAGAAGGATCAAAAAATACCAATGGCAGGAAGAGTACTGGAAAAAACAAGAATCCCAGAATTTTTCTATACCTCTGGATTTTGAAACCGTTAACTGGACGGTGGGTAATAAAGGTAAAGTTTACGGTCTCCTGTCCCAGGATAAAACCGATTTTCTAACTGGAAAGGCGAATAAACCTTATCGGACAGATGCTCAGATACTTTTGTTGACCGCTCTAGCACTTGCATTAAAAGACTGGACCGGTTCTGAGCGGCCTGTGATAGAGATGGAAAATCATGGGAGGAATCTTGAATTTGCTGATGTCTCCAGGACAATAGGCTGGTTTACGGCGATTTATCCTTTGTTGTTACGAGTAGGTGATTTAGGAATCGGAAGTCAGATTAAAAATATTAAAGAACAGGTAAAGGCTGTGCCCGATGATGGGGTTGGATATGGAGTGTTAAAGTACACTACCGATCACGGTCAAAATAATTCAATTGCAGAAGTAAGATTTAATTACCTGGGACATTTTGATTCAGAGTTCAATAATGATCTTTTTTCTTATACGGGAATTTATGATACTGAAGATGTTGCAGCTGAAAATCAGCTGACAGCTAAACTTGATTTAAACATGATGGTTATCGGAGGTCAGCTTCAATTAGAAATTGCCTTTAATAAAGAAGCTCATAAGATGTCTACCATGACGACGTTACTAAATTCTTTTATTCAGCACCTGAATATGATTCTGGATCATGTAAGAAATGAAGACGATATACATTTTAGCCCATCTGATTTTGATTCTGTTGAAATTGATCAAAACGAACTTGATTCCCTTTTTGATTAAAATAATCCCTAACTGAGCTTATAATGGAAGGAAAAATTAAAAAAACAAATGTCCAGGATATTTTGGAACTGAGTGATATCCAGAAAGGAATGCTATTTCATTTCCTTCATGATACCGGGCAGAATTTGTACAATATTCAATTGTCTTTTAATATTCTGGGACAATTAGATGCAGACAGGTTAAAAAGTGCATTTAAGCAAGTGCAGAGGAACCATGATGTGCTCAGATCAGTCTTTGAATGGGAGAAATCGAAAGTACCTCTACAGATTATTCTTAAAGAATCTGATTTAAATTTTAGTTATCAGGATATTTCCTCTTATGAAGGTACTTTGATCAGGCAATGGTCTGCTGATGCTATAGCTAAAGATAGACAGGAGAAATTTGATTTGAGAAACACTCCCTTCAGGGTTAGTCTGATTAAAATTTCAGCGACAGAATTTATACTTAATATCACCCATCATCATATTCTGTACGACGGATGGAGTACCGGAATCTTACTTAAAGAACTATTTAGCACTTATAATAATTTTGAAGCTGAGACGGTAGATAAAGTATCTTATAAACAAGTTTTTCAGGAGCTAAAAGGAAAGTATGACAAAAGTTCATCCGAATCCTTCTGGATCGATTATCTAAGTTTATATGAAGTTACTCCGGTATTTGGCCTTAAACCTTTATCTGGAGAATTCACTGAAAAATTAAAAACATATCACTCTGAGTATCCTATTGATGCACTGAATGAGTTTTCTACTTCCTCCCGAATTACAAAAGCAGCTGTAATTTATACTGCTTACGGATTATTGTTGCAACGATACAGAGATACTACGGATATCGTTTTTGGCACACCTGTTTCTAATAGAAGCTCATCGGTTAAAGGGAGCGGAGATGTAATGGGGAATTTTATCAATACTATTCCGCTAAGAGTATGTGCTGCAAAGGAAGAATCTTTATCAGATATACTCAAAAAGGTAAATAATGAATTGTTGGATAGGGCAGAATATAGCAGCACTTCCTATAGTGATATCAAAGGCCTACTTTCTCTGAATCCTGCAGATACCTTGTTTGATTCTATTCTTGTTATTGAAAATTATCCGCTAGATATTGAAGCTATAAATTATAACTCTGCGTTTGATATTAATCTCAGGTCTGCCTATGGTGATACCGGGATACCAGTTGTGGTTCATGTGTTCTTTAGAGAGAAGCTGGAAATAGAAGTGATTTATCAAACCCGCTTAGTTAGTGAAGAATTCGTAGAAAGATTTGCGTTTCATTTTAGTCAGGTTATTGAAGCCATTATAAATAGGCCAGATGAGAATGCATTAACCTTTAACTATCTGACAGAGGAGGAGACGCAAAACCTGCTTTACGATTATAATGATACAAAAGTAACTGAAAATCAGAAGAATACTGTTTTAGAGTTGTTTAGCGACCAGGTCGTTTCGAATCCGGATGCCATAGCGGTTTGTGCCGATAGTAGGGTGTTGACCTATAAAGAGCTTAATACTCTGTCAGACGTTTTTGCAAATCACCTCAATGAGGATCATGGTATAGGAACAAATGATATGGTTGGTGTTATTTTGGAAAGAAATGACTGGCTTGTTATTGCTATTCTTGGAATCTTAAAATCGGGTGCAGCTTTTATACCTATTGATCCAGAGTATCCTGCAGACAGGAAGGCCGCTATACTTGCCGGTTCCGGCAGTAAATTATTGGTCTCAGAAGCATATTATGTTTTTGAAAATGATTTTTATGACGGCCCTATATTTATTGCTGATCTGGAATTTGACGAACATAAATACCAGTCCGTGCCACTGAAACATCAGGTTGGTTGTAATGATCTGGCTTATGTGATTTATACTTCCGGTTCTACAGGTAACCCTAAGGGAGTAATGATAGAACATGGTTCGCTATTGAATTATGTCTCTTGGGCAGCAAAAAAATATGTCCGTAAAGGAAGGAGTAATTGCCCCTTATATACCTCTATTTCCTTTGATTTAACCATCACTTCTATTTTTATCCCATTGATAACGGGAGGGAAAATCCTGGTATATAAGGATGAAAGTATAGATGTTCTGATAAAAAAAGTAATCAATAATCAAGAGTGTGACATCATCAAATTTACTCCATCCCATCTGAAATTGATAAAGGATGGGGAATTCGATTTGGACGACATTAACCCAAAAGTTATTATCGTAGGTGGGGAGCAGCTGGAAAGCCGACTGGCCATGGATATTTATATGCGGTTTAAAGGTAATGCTGATATTTTCAATGAGTATGGGCCAACAGAAGCAACTGTTGGTTGTATGATTTATCAGTTTCATCCTGCTGTCTTGTCTGAAGTTGTTCCAATCGGAAGACCAATTGACAATACAAAGATTTATTTGTTTGACCAACAGATGAATCCGGTGCCAAAGGGAGTTGCCGGAGCACTATTTGTTGCTGGAGCAGGTCTGGCAAGAGGTTATCTTCATCGTGAAGATTTAACAAATGAAAAATTTGTAATGAACCCCTTTGTTGAAGGGGAGCGACTGTATAAGACAGGTGATTTAGCTATAAGGATGCCGTCAGGAGACCTCGAATATATAGGCAGGATTGATAGTCAGGTTAAAATCAGAGGATATCGTATTGAACTTGGAGATATTGAGCACCATGTAGGGGCCTACCCTTCGATAAAGAATGCCGTTGTAGTAGTATATGATTATCCGGACGGAAAGAATTTATGTTGCTATTATACTTCAGAACGTGAAATTGATCAGGAGAAATTAAGATATTTCTTATCGCAAAGGTTGCCTGGTTATATGGTGCCTTTCAATTATATTTTTGTCGAAAGAATTCCGCTTACGATTAATGGAAAACCAGCTTTAAAATTACTTCCTGATCCTAGAATACCTATAAAATTGCAAAGTTATGTGCCGCCCACTACGGAACTGGAGCAGACGTTGGTCAGTATTTGGGAGGAAGTATTAGACATCGAGAAAGTTGGGTTAAACGATGACTTTTTTGTGCTTGGAGGTCATTCCCTTACTGCTATACGTCTGATTAGTAAATTGAAGAATGTACTGGCAGTTTCTGTCTCCATTAACGCTTTCTTTGAATATAAAACTATTGGATCCCTTGCCGTTTATATCGGTAATCTGGAGAAGAATAAAGATGCTCAAATCTTAAAAAAGAGAGATAAGCCTGTTCGATTACCCTTGTCATTTGGACAAGAAAGGCTGTGGTTTTTAGATCAAATGGACGGCTCTGTACATTATCATTTGCCTTTAGTTTTAAAGTTGGAGGGAGAATTGGATCCAGATGTGTTGCTGACCGCATTGCAGGCCTTAATCAACCGTCATGAGCCCTTACGAACAGTAATCAGATCTTCTGGAGGTATCCCATTTCAGGTTGTGCTTCCAATTGATTCATGGAATGATTTTATCATAAAAGATATTGAAGGATTTATGACTCAGGAAACGGGTCAGTTGATAGAAACATATTCCAAAGCATCTTTTGATCTTTCGAAGGACCATATGATCAGAGCAAGATTGTTGAGGAACGTTGCTGGATTTCAGAAATTGATTCTAGTTATTCATCATATTGCTTTTGACGGATGGTCAACTCCAATCTTTTTAAAGGAACTTGCGTCTCTATATGGGACCCTTAAATTAAATGTTCCAGACCAGCTCCCAGGACTTCCAATTACCTATTCAGATTACAGTTCATGGCAGCAGTCTGATTTGCAAGGAGATTTATTGGAAGAAGGTCTTCGTTACTGGGAAAGTAAATTGGGCGGCGTACAGCCATTGAATCTGGCCGCAGATTTTGCCAGACCGGGTCAAATCTCTTACAGGGGCAGGACACATCGTGTTTTAGTAGATAAATCTCTAAGCCAGGAGCTGACTGATCTTGCCCATGCTCAGGGGTGTTCTTTATTCATGACTTTTTTAACTGTGTTGAAGGTATTACTGTTTCGTTACACTGCTCAAAATGATATTTGCATCGGTACTCCCGTAGCTAACCGTCAGCAGTCTGAGACAGAACATATGATTGGCTTTTTTGCAAATACAATCGCTTTGCGATCAGAACTTAACGGAGATATGTCATTTGTTGAGCTTATCGGGCAGGTCAAAAAAACGATGTTAGAAGCCTACGAATATCAGCAGGTGCCTTTTGAGAAAGTAATTGACAGGTTGGTTAAAGAGCGGGATTTTAGTCATAGTCCATTGTTCCAGGTCATGTTTATTCTTGAAAATGAACCTTTAAAACAGCTGGAATTTGAAGGATGGAATGGAACCCCTGAGTGGCTGGAACGTGACCGTGCAAAATTTGAACTTACTTTTGAGGTTATTCAAGGTGCCGATGGTACAGAGGTCCTGATTAACTATTTCAGTGACCTTTTTAACGAGGATACCATAAAACGAATGTTAGTTCATTATGTTCAGTTAATGAAAGCGGTAGTTGCCGAACCCGATAGTAAGATAAAAGACCTGAATATTTTACACGAAGAGGAGCATAGGGAATTGCTTGGTATAGGCAAGGGTGTTCGGACAAATTACAGGAGTGAAAATACAGTCATTGACTTGTTCCGGAAGCAGGTGAAAAGAACTCCTGATGCTACGGCTTTGATTTTTGAAAAAGAGTCACTCAGTTATCAGGAACTGGACAGGAGATCCAATCAGCTTGCAAGACTCCTGATTGAAAAAGGAGTTCTAACTAATATACTTGTTCCCATTTGTCTGGAACGTTCTTTTGAAATGGTTATCGGGATTTTAGGCATTTTGAAGATTGGGGCAGCCTATGTTCCAATAGACCCAGAATTTCCTGAAAACAGAATCAATTTTATTCTCGAAGACACCGGGGCTGAAATTTTGCTGAGTAGTACTGCTGTGGCCGAAAAATTGAAACTGGAGTCAAACGTTAAGTGTTTTACAATTGATGACCCTAAACTGTTCGCTAGCTGCTCAGAAGAAGAGATCGTTGCGACTGTATTGCCTGAAGACCTGGCCTATACAATTTATACATCGGGGACCACCGGAAGACCTAAAGGAGTACAAAACCAACATTCAGGATTACTAAACAGGTTGTTGTGGATGCAGGATTATTTAGATCTGAATCAGAGAGATGTGGTTTTGCAAAAGACGACATTTTGTTTTGATGTATCCGTATGGGAGCTGTTGTCTTCTCTTATCTGTGGTGGGGTTATGGTTCTGGCGAGGCCAGAGGGACATAAAGATGCAGATTACCTACAGGAACTTATTCAAAGACACCAGGTAACTACCATTCATTTTGTACCTTCTATGCTAGCCGTATTTCTATTAAGAGCGGACGCCGGAAAATGTAGCAGCCTCAGATCAGTTATCTGCAGTGGAGAAGAGCTCAAACTCAATACCGTATCTGCTTTCCAGGAACTATTTAATGATATTGACCTTTACAATTTTTACGGGCCTACTGAAGCAGCTATAGATGTTACTGCCATCAAACTGGATCGCACAGCAAATTTCGTTAATCGTATTCCGATAGGTAAACCTGTTGCGAATACTTACTTATATATTGTCGATCAGAATGGGCGGTTACAGCCAAGGGGAGTTACAGGAGAATTACTTATTGGCGGTGTTCAGGTCGCATTAAGATATTTGAACCGGGTAGAATTGACTGCACAAAAGTTCATTCCAAATCAAATCAGTCCTTTTTTAGAAGGGTGTCCTGTTTTATATCGGACCGGAGATCTTGTACGCTGGTTACCTGATGGAAATATTGAATTTCTAGGACGGATTGACGATCAGGTGAAGATTAGAGGGTATAGAATAGAGCCTGCCGAAATCGAGGCTACTTTAGGTCAGCTTTCAGGAGTGAAGCATGCTGTTGTATTGATTAAAGAACGTGGGGAAGATAAGTATCTGGTAGCTTTCGTAAAACTTGAAAACGGGGTGGATATTGATTCATTAAGTAATCAGCTGAAAAGTATCCTTCCACAATACATGGTGCCTGCGGTAATGGTCAAGGTAGATGAATTCCCTTTAACTATAAACGGTAAAATCGACCGGAATCAGTTGAATGTAACTACTCTGCCATTGATAGCCGAAACCTATGTAGCGCCAAGGAATGAAGTGGAATTAAAGCTGACAAAAATATGGCAGGATTTACTGAAAACTGATAGAGTAGGTGTTCTGAATGATTTCTTTGCTCTTGGTGGGCATTCCCTTCTAGCTATCCGTGTATTATCGGAAATCAGCAATGAGTTTTCTGTGAACATTTCCATAACCTTATTCTTTCAGCTGAGAACTATAGAAAAATTGAGTGCGTATCTGGAAGTATTACAGTCAGCAAAAGAATTGAGTGTACAGGAAAATGTAAATACTATTGAGCTTTAAAAATCTGAAAATGATAAAAGAATTAAATATTAGTTCCGACAAGACCGAAAATATTATTTCACTGCTCGGTAAAGCTGGTAAGCTAGGGATTTCTATCTTTTTAAAAGAAGATAAACTGATGATTTCTACTGCTAAAGATACCATAATTGATCAGGCATTTCTGGGGCTTATCAGAAGTCATAAAGAAGAAATCAAGGCATTTTTATCTGCTGAGTCCAATAGTTTTCAAAATGATACTTCTGCTGAAAAGATTGAGTTGATAAACAGGGCAGAGGGTTATCAGTTTCCCCTTTCTTTTGCTCAGGAAGACCTCTGGTTTATTGATCATTTTGAAAGTAGCTCACATTATCATATTCCTCTGGTTTTCAGACTTAGTGGAGAGCCGGTTATCGAGACAATAGCCTATGCCCTTAACCTGATTGTGAATCGTCATGAAAGCCTAAGGACTATATTTATTGAGAAGGACGGCATTCCGCATCAGGAGTTACTTCCTGAAGATTGCTGGAAACTTTATCTCGATCATGATCAGACAGCGAATCTGCCGAAGGATTATCTTGAAACTTTCATTCAAGCGCCTTTTGATTTAAGTAGCGAGCATATGCTCAGGGCTGCTTTGTGCCAAGTTAAACCAGAAGAATATTTCCTAACCATAGTTATTCATCACATCGCCTGCGATGGTTGGTCTATTCCATTGTTAATCCAGGAATTGACAGAAATATATACCGCAAAGACAGGAGGAAGATTACCCTTATTACCGGAACTGAAGGTACAGTATGCCGATTATGCCGCCTGGCAAAGGCAAACACTTACTACGGAAAAGATTGGGGCTAAACTTACCTATTGGGAAACGCAACTTAAAAGTTTAAGCACACTTAAGCTCCCTGAGGATTTTCCACGTCCGGCTGAACAAAGCACGAAGGGTGCCAAATTATTTTTGAAGACTGACAAAGTTTTAACAGATAAACTTCGTGTATTGGCAAAAGAGCAAGGGGTAACGATGAATATGTTGCTGCTGAGCGTTTTTAATGTTCTGCTTTACCGTCATACACATCAGACTGATATTGCTGTTGGAACTCCTGTTGCAAACAGGGAGCAACGAGAGTTGAATACGCTGATTGGCTTTTTTGTAAATACTATTGTTCTGAGAACCAGGTTAAATGGCGAAATGGTTTTTGAAGAACTATTAAATGAGGTTAAATCCTTAACGCTTCAGGCTTATAGAAACCAGGATGTACCATTTGCGAAAGTAGTTAGAAAAATCCAGAAACAACGTGATAAAAGCCGTAGCCCTTTGTTTCAGGTGATGTTTGTTTTTCAGCAGCAGGAAGATATGAAGGATCTCCAAATGGGGGATCTGAATTGCTCCATGGTGCCCTATGCCTATCCAGTTTCCAGATTCGATCTGACTCTATCTGTGAATGAGTTACCGAACAATCTGGAAGTAGTTTTAGAATACTGTACTGATTTGTTTCTGCCCTCTACTATTGCGGGGATGGGAGCACATTATCTAAGACTCCTATCCGCTGTCAGTGAAAGGACCGATATACCAATTGGGCAATTGGAGATGTTATCCGTTTCCGAAAAAGTTCAGTTACTTACGGAATTTAATGATACAGCGGTCAATTATAGCAGCACTGAAACCGTTGTTGATCTTTTTCAACAACAGGTAAATGCGAACCCTCAAGCTATTGCTTTGGTTTACGAGCAAACGATTTTGAGCTATATCGATCTAGATGTATTATCCAGTCAATTTGCCCATTATCTGCTTGCTGACAACCGTTTTAAAAAGGAAGGGCTAATTGCAGTGAAATTGCCAAGGAGTGAATGGTTAATCACCGTAATAATGGCTATTCTAAAAGGAGGGGCAGCTTATGTGCCGATCGATCCTGACTTTCCTGAAGAAAGAGTTGATTATATATTATCAGATAGTAAGTGTGATATTATAATCGATGAATCAGTAATCAAAGATTTTATTATTCGTAAAAATGATTATTCAGACAAGAGGCCTGGTGCCGGTGTTAGTCAGTCAGATTTAGCCTATATTATTTATACTTCAGGAACCACGGGGAAGCCTAAGGGAGTAATGATCGAGCATGGGGGTATTTACAATCTGGCAGTTGGACAGATTTCATTTTTAAAGCTGACTGACGACGATCATGTTTTACAGTTTGCAGCGGCAACTTTTGATATTTTTTGTGCTGAGCTATTTTCAACTTTAGCCGCGGGTGCGAAGCTTTGTATTCCAACCCGAAGTATGCAGTTGTCGATGGACGATATGAAAGATTTTATTCGTAGTCATGAAATCACTGTCGCAACTATTCCTCCTTCTTATCAAGTATTGTTAGTTGATCATCTTTCCTCTTTAAAGACAGTCATTTCTGCTGGTGAAATTATCAATATTAAATTAACGGAGCTGTTACAGCAAAGAGGGGTCAACGTAATTAATGGATATGGGCCTACAGAGAGTTCTGTTTATGTTACGATGTCCTCTGATCCTATAATCGAGGGTTATAAAAGTACAATTGGGAAACCTCTTGAAAATGTGAAAATTTATATACTGGATGAAAATAATCAGCTTGCTCCTGTGGGAGTTATCGGAGAATTGTGTGCAGGTGGGATACAGGTAGCACGGGGTTATCTTAACCGGCCGGACTTAACTGCTGAAAAATTTATTCCAAATCCATTTGACAATGAAGGGGGAAATTGTCCTGTTTTATACCGTACAGGTGATCTCGCGCGGTGGCTTCCAGATGGTAATATTGAATATGCCGGGCGGATTGATCATCAGGTGAAAATAAGGGGATATAGAATCGAACTTGGTGAGATAGAGGCTGCCCTAGAGCGATATGAACCGATCAAACAAGCCGTTGTTAAGATTTACGCTGATGAACAGGAGAATAAAAAAATTGTAGCTTATGTAATTGCCGAAAATGAACTGAATGAAAGTGCTTTATATAGTCACTTGAAATCAATATTGCCTCAATATATGTTACCTTCATTGTATGTGAGGTTGGAAGAATTCCCCCTAACATCCAGTAATAAGGTTGATCGGTTAGCCCTTCCTGATCCGGACATGTCCTCTTTTTCGACGAAAGGTTATGCTGCGCCGACAAATCCCACAGAAGAAAAACTGGCGCAATTATGGAGCGTCCTGCTAAATATTAAAGAAGTCGGTATTCACACTAATTTTTTTGAAATTGGAGGGGATTCAATAATTGCTATTCAATTTGTAAGCAGAGCTAAAGAACTCGGCTTAACATTTAGGGTTAAAGATGTTTTTGACCATCAGACAATTTCCAGATTAGCAGAACAATTACAACAGAGCAATACGACATTAAATGAACAAGGGGTGCTGGAAGGTCATGCTTTTCTGCTTCCTGTCCAAAAGTGGTTTTTCGAAGCAGACTTCAAGTGTAATGATCATTTTAATCAGTCCATTCTGTTAAATTTAAATAAGAATATTGACCACTCTTTTTTAACGGAATGCTTTGATCATCTGCTTAATCAGCACGATGCGCTGAGGTTCAGGTATGAGGATTCTGAACATTCCGGAACGATTCAGTCCTATGGTAATAACAGGCTGGTTCCGGACATCAGGGATTTATCTGGCAGCAATAATTTTAGCGATGACGTTTTATCCGTTTGTGAATTTTATCAGCAGAAGTTGTCTCTAGAAGAGGGCATACTTATCCGTATGGTATTTATCAAAACGCCGGATCAGGAGGAATTTAACCGTTTATTTTTGGTGACGCATCATTTAGTGATAGACGGGGTTTCCTGGCGCATCCTTATTGATGATTTATGTACCTTTTTAAGAGATATAGTATCTGGGAAAAGAGTCGATCCAGGATTAAAAACCACCTCTTACCGCCAATGGGGGAATCTGCTCCATGATTATGCAAAATCTGCTGCGATCCATACTGAGTTTGGTTATTGGAAGGATGCTTTAGCGGGATTTGTTCCTTTATCAACAGTTCAGCCTGATCATAATCTGAATACGCATTTACGTAGCGATATCAGATTACAGCTTTCCAAATCACAGACACATCGTTTGTTGCAAAAGTCCAATTCAGCTTATCATACTGAAATAAATGATTTACTTCTTTGCGCGCTGACACAGGTTATTTGTGACTGGGCTGAACGTAAAGAATTTGTACTTGCCCTGGAGGGCCATGGCCGGGAACTATTATTTGAACATGCTGATCTAAGTAAGACTGTCGGATGGTTTACCACAATATTCCCTGTTAAGTTGAGCATGGAGGACGATGAATCTTTGTCTGGTTTAATAATCAGGCTAAAAGAACAGATGCGTAGTGTTCCGAATAAAGGTATCGGATATGGAGTACTTCGTTACCTGAGTGAGGATGCTGAAAAAAGGAAATGCCTTGAAGTTGATTTCGGACAGATAATTTTTAACTATCTGGGAAACTTTGATGCAGCAATGAACGGAAATGAGTTCGTTAATCTTGCTTCAGAATATGCAGGGTCAAATAATAGTCCTGCCAACCATAACGTTAATGCAATGGAGGTCAGCATAAATATTGCTGAAGGGCATCTTAATCTGGTATGGACTTATGATGTAGCGATTTATAGTCAATCTACCATTGAATTTCTGGTTAATAGATATCATGAATATCTGAATGAAATTATAGACCACTGCTGTTCTCTGAGTCTGCCAATAAAAACCCCATCAGATTACGGACTCACTGGTGTCGCAAACCATTCCAGTCTTGATGTCTTTATGAAGGACAAGTTGAATTTAGAAGATATCTACACGCTTAGTCCTTTACAAAATGGTATGCTCTTCCATAGTTTATATCAGAAAGATTCTGGCGCTTATATTGTTCAGTTTGCTTGCGATTTTATTAATGGACTGGTTATAGACGATTTCAGAAATGCCTGGAAACAACTCATTGCTACACATAGTATATTGAGAACAGGTTTCTTTTATGAGGTATTTGAATCTCCTGTACAATGTGTTTTCGGTGATGTTGAACTTCCATTAACAATAGTTGATTACAGTGGTTTAAAAGGAGGAGCTCTTGAGCTGGCACTAACTAATTTTCTGAAAGATGACAGTCAGAGAGTTTTTGATCTTGAACAGCCGCCATTAATGCGTATCAGCCTTATTTTACTTGCTGAGCACCGTGTAAAAATGGTGTGGACCAATCATCATATCATATTAGACGGATGGTCTATGTCCGTTTTAATCAGAGAATTCCTTGTTTTGTATAAACGATTGAGATCTGGCAGATCATTATCCGATGTGGACAAGGTAGATTATTTTAAGGATCTGATCGCTTATCAGAGAAAAGTAAGCAAAGCTGATTCAGAGCGACACTGGTCGCAGTATCTGGCTCAATTGAAGTCGCCAACTTTACTTCCCTTTATTCATCAAAGGGTTCCTAGAAATAAGCAGTTGGGCAATCAGGTCACTCAATTTGTCGCAGAAGAACATCTGACCAGAGGACTTCATGATTTTGCTAAACAGCAGCACCTGACTTTAAACACCATTATACAGGGAGCCTGGGCTTATCTTCTTTCCAGATATACGGGAACAACTCAGGTAGTTTTTGGAACAACTGTTTCCGGCCGGATGGCTGCAATTCATCATGTTGAAGATCGTGTTGGTTTGTACATTAATACCATACCAGTTTGTATAGGGGTAGAAAATGATTTAAATATCATCAGCTGGCTTAGGAAAATACAAGAAGATCATGCTGTTTCCACAGAATATAGTCATACACCTCTAGCGGATATCAGAGTTATTACCGGATTTGATGAGGATTTCTTTGACAGTTTAGTTGTTTTTGAAAACTATCCTGTGAGTTCTATAACTGAAGCGGAGACCGATCTCAAAATTGAAAATGTACATAGCCAGGAACAAACTCATTATTCTTTGTTGTTATGTGTTAAAACAGATGAGAATCTAACAATAGATTTTAGTTATCATTCGGAATTGCTGGCATTGGAAACTGTTCAGTTGATGATCACTCACTTAACTGTACTGCTTGACGCTATCGTAAACCCTCATCATGAGACGATTGCTGATTTGAACTATATGACTGCCGTTGAGGAGGAAAGGTTACTCTTCGGATTAAATCATTCTTTGGTATCTTATCCTGAAAATCGTACTGTGGTTAGCTATTTCGAGGAGCAGGTAAAGCTTTATCCGGATCGCATAGCTCTGGTAGATCAGGATGTTTCGCTAAGTTATCAGGTACTAGATGGTTTGAGTAACCGGCTTGCCCGTGTTCTTCGTAATGCTGGGGTAGGACGGAATAGTATTGTCGGTTTATTAACCGGACGGACACAGGAGACTGTGATAGGGATGCTTGGTATCCTGAAAGCTGGTGGGGCTTACCTTCCTATGGACCTGGATTATCCACAGGACCGGATCAGTTATCTGCTGGAAGACAGTCAGGCTGTGTTGCTTCTGGTGACTGCAACTGACTACCTGGTATCGTATGATATAACTACGATGGTTGTTCAGCAGGTTCTTGAACAGGATGAGATCAGCCTTGAAGCTTTACCTTCGGAGAATCTTGCCGAAGATCTTTGTTATGTGATCTATACCTCCGGTACCACTGGTTATCCAAAAGGTGTACTGGTAGAACACCGGAATGTTGTGCGTTTATTTTTCCATTCAGATCCTTTGTTTGATTTCGGAGCAGAAGATGTCTGGACGATGTTCCATAATCCTTATTTTGATTTTAGTGTCTGGGAAATGTATGGGGCGTTATTGTATGGCGGAAAACTGGTGATGATCCCCAAAATGGTAGCCCGTGACCCGGGTTCCTATCTTTCCTTACTGGTTTCTCATGGTGTTACGGTATTGAACCAGACCCCTTCGGCATTTTATAACCTGATCGAAGCAGAATCGTATGCGGGGTTATCACCCGATGCATTGAAGTTAAGGTATGTTATTTTTGGTGGTGAAGCTCTTAAACCTTTAAAGCTATCTGGCTGGTATGCCAGGTATCCGGATATCGCGCTGATCAATATGTTCGGGATTACCGAGACGACAGTGCATGTGACTTATAAATTAATTACAGAACAGGAGATCGGTGGGAATGTGAGCAATATTGGTACACCTATTCCGACACTATCTGCCTATATTTTTGATCCTTACCAGCGTTTGGTTCCTCAGGGCGTTACCGGAGAACTGTATGTTGGTGGAGCAGGTGTTTCCCGTGGTTATCTTAACCGTCCGGAGCTTAATGCATCTCGTTTTGTGCCCAATCCCTACCGTGCTGAAGAACGTCTTTACCGGACCGGGGATTTGTGCCGTCAGCAGGCAAACGGAGAACTGGAATATATCGGCCGGATTGACCATCAGGTTAAAATCCGTGGTTATCGGATTGAACTTGGGGAGATCGAAAGCCGTTTGCTGGAGCATGACCAGATTTCAGATGTGGTGGTGCTGGTCCGAGAGGATCATGAAAATAACAGTTCGTTGTGTGCTTACCTGGTTAGTACAGAAGAACTGGAGTTGTCCGTGATTCGGAGTTATCTTTCGGGGGTATTGCCAGATTATATGGTTCCCTCACACTTTGTTCAGGTTCCTTTCCTTCCTCAGACCGGAAACGGGAAAGTAGACCGTGATGCACTACCAGCACCTGTTCCTCAGGATGGATCTGCTTATGTAGCTGCGGAAAGTGACCTTGATATTGCCCTAAGTAAGCTTTGGTCTTCTGTACTTCAGGTTGCTGAGGTCGGCTTGACCAGTAACTTTTTCAGTTTAGGTGGAGATTCTATGCTTGCACTGAAACTGGTTAGCCGGATCAACCGGGATCTGGGTTTGAAGATGAGCATTGCCGATCTGTTTACCTATCAGTGTATTGGAGAGTTGAGCCCACGGTTAGTGGCTGTTTCTCCGTTGTCAGATGAAAAAGAAGTAGTTGCCGGTTTACTGGCCTCTTATGATATTTTACGGTCGTCGTTCCTGGAGTCACATCCTTCAGTGAATGGGGATGATGTAAGTGCTGTTTATCCGGCAAGTGACATTCAGAAGGGGATGCTTTATCATTCGATGAAAGAGCGGGGACTTTATCATGACCAGATGGTTCATGTGGTCCGTTATCCGGATCATTACCTTTCGTTGCTTGATCAGGCGATGGGCCTTCTGATCGAGAAACATTCGATTCTTCGGACAGGTTTTTACCAGGGAGAGGAAGAGCTGTTACAGGTTGTTTTTACCGAGGGTGTTGCCGATATCCGTTACCAGGATTTGAGTGAGCTGTCTAGCTCAGCTCAGGAGGCTTTTATCCGGGAATCGCTGGAACAGGATAAGGATGAGCCTTTCGGTCTTGGTGAGCCCGGCTTATTCCGATTGCTGGTTTTCCGTTTGGAAGAGGGTCGGAGTTGTGTATGTCTGGTTTGTCACCATGCGATTATTGACGGCTGGAGTGAGGCCTCTTTGAATACAGAGCTTCACAATACGCTGATGAGTCTTTCTGCCGATCCTGAATTCCGTCCTGCCGGACTGCGCCATAGCTATCTGGACTTTGTTATTGATCAGCATCTGGCCTCGATGGACGGGAGATTACAGACTTACTGGCAGGAAGCACTGAAGGATTATAAACGTTTTGTTTTTTCCTCAGTAGAGGAAGTATCTGAGTACCGGACCCACCAATCGAGTTTGGACGGGGCTTTACTTTCGGGGTTAAATTCCTGGAATTTATCTTCAGAAGTGAGTGTTCGCAGCCTTTGTTTTTCAGCTTTTGTTTACGCCCTTTATATGTTGAGTTACGAGAATGACCTGACGGTTGGATTGGTGACCAATAACCGTCCTGCTTTGGAGGATGGGGATCAGATTCTGGGTTGCTTTTTGAATACTGTACCTTTTCGGACTTCTGTACCTGAGCAAGGGAGCTGGCTTTCTTTTGTGCAGGGGATCAATACAAAGCTGAATGGACAGAAGGAGTATGAGCGTTTGTCTTTTTCGAAGATTGTATCCGGGCTGCATGAGGCTTCAGGAGATCAGAATCCGATCACTGATGTGCTGTTCAACTATGTAGATTTTCATGTTTACGATGCTTTACAGGGTGCTGAACTGAATGAGGGTGGAGGGGCAGTTTTGTCAGATGGACCAGTTGCTGATCAGGGAGAAGGAGTTTCAGGAGAAACGCGGAACAACTCCTTATTTAACCTGAATGTAGACCGGACCGGCGGAGAACTGAAGCTTTCCTTATGTTACCAGAGTAATTTTGTGAGTGGAAGTACCGTGGAGCAGTTCATGAGTTATTACCATCGGGTACTGGAACTGATCTTAAGCAGTCCGGATTCTCCTATTGGTATGGGTTCAGTTTTATCTGTTCAGGAGCAGGAGCAATTGTTGTATGGGTTTAACGCTACAGCCGCTGTTTATCCGGCAGATCAAACAATTCTGGACTTATTTGTGGAACAGGTAGGGCGAAATCCAGAAGCAGTGGCATTGAGTGATGAGCAACGGAGCATGACTTATGAAGAACTTGATCAGCACAGTTCTCAGTTGGCCAATTATCTCAGAAATCATGAGGTGACCTCAGGAAACCTAGTGCCGGTATATATGGATAGATCTGCAGAATTGATCGTTGTATTACTGGGCGTGATGAAAGCCGGGTGTGCTTATATTCCTATAGATCCCAGCCATCCAAAAGAACGGATTGAATATATTCTGGAAGACATCAGCGCCCCTCTGGTGATTACGGCTAATAGCACAGCAGCAGCTTTTGAAGACAGTACAATTAGAGTAATTAACATCGATCAGATTGAGGATAAGATTAGAAAAGAAGCTGCATTTTTAGCGTGTGAACTCCCCACTTCGAAAGCGCTGGTGTATATTATGTATACATCAGGCACTACCGGAAAACCAAAAGGGGTAATGATCGCTCATCAGGCATTGTATAACTTTATCCTTTCAATGACTAGTCTGCTTGAGGCTTCTCGTAATGACTTGTTCTTAAGCCTGACAACTTTTAGTTTTGATATATCATGCCTTGAGTTTTATCTGCCTTTATGTACTGGCGGACAGTTGGTCATTGCTTCAGTGCAAGCTTTATCAGATCCACAAATATTAATTGCAGACCTGGAAAAATTGCGTCCTGCTTATGTTCAGGCAACGCCATCGAGATGGCAGATGTTATTGGATGCGGGTTTGAAGTGTACAGGGAATACAAAGATACTTTCGGGCGGAGAAGCACTTACGGATAGGTTAAAGGACCAACTAGTACTAATAGCCAAGCAGCCAATCTGGAATTTATATGGTCCTACAGAAACGACCATCTGGTCCTCGTCGGCTCTGCTTAATTTGCAGGATAGAGTTAACATCGGTAAACCAATTGCTAATACCAGATTATACATTCTAGATAAAGACATGAATCTCCTGCCTCCCGGCGTGAACGGTGATTTGTATATTGGTGGAGATGGACTATCTCAGGGATACTATGGGAAGCCGGAGCTAACAAGGGAAAAGTTTATTAATTACCAGTTTTCAGCAGAGAAGGAAGAATTAATTTATAAAACCGGCGACATAGGGAAATGGCTTTCAAGCGGAAATATACAGCTTAGCGGCAGGGCAGATAACCAAATAAAAATAGACGGATACCGAATGGAGGCCGCTGAAATAGAATATCAGCTTTTAGCGCTGGATCAGCTTAAAGAAGCTGTGGTGATGGCAAAGGAACACAATGGCAATAAATTACTGGTTGCTTATCTGGTTACATCCCGGGAGATTGAAGATGAAGAAATCAGAACTCAATTGTTAAGATCATTGCCAATCTATATGGTACCTTCTTTGTTTATCCGATTAGAAGAGATGCCACAGACTGCAAATGGAAAAATCGATAGAAAATTACTTCCCGAACCGGTTTTAATGCTTTCCGGTTCGAGAGCACACATTTCCCCAATTGATCAGATCGAAGAAAAGTTACTAGTGATATGGGGCGAAATATTAAGCATTGATTTACAGTTAATCAGCACTGATCGTAATTTCTTTGAAATGGGCGGGAACTCTGTTAAAGCAGTTCACCTGATGATTAGGATTCAGAAAGAATTTTCAAAGAAAATAGAGCTGAGGGAAATATTTACGTACAGTTCTATCTCGAAATTAGCTACCCTGATTAGGGAAAGTCTGACTATCAAAGATACCGGTATTCCAGTATTGGTAAAAGAAGGACCTTTCCTGGCATCAGCGGCACAAGAGAGAATATTCTATAAATACATAAGCCATAAAGAAAGCCTTGCCTATAATATTTCTGGCGCTTATTATCTGGAAGGACAGCCTGATCCGGCAAAGATTGAGCAGGTTCTACAGTTGCTCACCGATAGACATGAAGGCTTGAAAACGAGTTTCTATATGACAGTAGATGGTCTTATGCAACGAATAAATA
Source organism: Pedobacter steynii (assembly GCF_001721645.1). NCBI lineage: Bacteria > Pseudomonadati > Bacteroidota > Sphingobacteriia > Sphingobacteriales > Sphingobacteriaceae > Pedobacter > Pedobacter steynii. The sequence goes on from NZ_CP017141.1 coordinate 4,124,797, forward strand.
AAGCTGTATCCGTTGGCTTACAATTCTTAAATGCAGCTAACATACATGAAGGTTTTGCAAAGTTTATAAAGCCATTTGATTTATCAGAAGGACCATTGGTTCGTTTTGGTCTTTTAAATCTGAAAGGAAGTGGTCAGGCTTTACTCTTTGACGTCCATCATATCGTTGCTGATGGCATTTCACTAAATATCCTAATGCAGGACTTTAAAACTATTTTTCAGGGTAATCCTTTAGATAAATTGAAATATAGTTACGTAGATTACGCCGCATGGCAACGTAGTAGCACTAGTACATTATCAAAACAACGGGAATTCTGGAGGGATATGCTTTCAGGAGATCTTCCCTGGGTTGAACTGGCAGAGCATAATCATGATGTTCCGGATGAACTTACGGTGGCGAGAGTACAGCTATTAACTGTTGACAATGAACTTTATACGGCGATAAAGAACTTTACAGTGTCAGCAAAGGTTTCTGATTTTATGTTTTTATTATCAGTGTATTACATCTTGATATATAAAATGTCTGATCAAACCGATCTCATTATAGGTAGCGATTCGATCGGGAGAACGGATAGTGATCTCAGGAACGTGGTGGGAACTTTCGTAAACATTCTACCATTGCGAATAAATCTCGATGATGAAGAGCAATATCGTGAGTTTTTAAACAGACTAAGGGAAGTTGTCCTGGGAGCATTTGAAAACCAGGATTTTCAGTATGATGATATGGTGAGTATGATCAATTCCGGTAATCCGAATCCAAGGCCTTTGGTGAATATTCATTTTGCCTTTGCAAATTATATGGAAGGTAAAGCTGATTTCGAACTAGATGGCTTGAAATTTAAATCCGCTCAAATAGAGCGGGAAAAAACAACCCAGTACGATTTTAAATTAGAAGTTACGGAAAGAGATGACCAATTCCTGATTGAGTTCATTTACAGCAAGGCAATATACGATGACGAAATGATTGGGCTTCTCCTGAACTATTATCAGGCAATACTGAAGATAGTGCTGGAAAACGATCAGTTGAATATCGGAGATATTGAAATTTAATGTTTCCTTAAAATTTACCAGTATAGAATATCCCTTCTTTTTAATGAATAACTATTTTTTAGTAAACCTAGAATAAGCAGTGACATGGAAAAATTTTTGTTAAAACCCAATGTAGTTATAGAACCGTTATTTGACAGATGGTACGCCTGGCCACATCTGATTTCTCCTGCAACAAGTGCAATGAACATTGTTGGAAGGCATTTGAAAATCATGAATTCCTATCTTCAATCTCCTAAAATGCACGAGGCAGCGGTCAAGAACCCAAAAATGCTGGGAGGGCCCTTTATGGATTTCCCTACAGAAAGAGTAGAGGATATTGCGCTGCTGAAAGCAAAAACCCTGGAAAAACAAAGTAAATCAATTCTGTTTGCAGAGGCGGTCCAGGAGTTGGACAGTATGCTGAAAACCAATGTTAGCGGAGGCTCTCTTGAACCATTGTATGAAAAAGTTCCTGAAATTCTCAAAGGATATGTTGAATTGGTTTATGATCTAAATAATAATCCTTCATTCCGTTTTTTTGAGCCACTGCTTTATCAAAGCGAGTTTTATAATAAATCATCTCAAAGTATTGCCCTGTGGTCAACTTCAAATGATGAACGGCCTTTCTGTTTGAGCACTCCGCGTCTTGATGAACCAGGTGTTCTGCACCTCGATATTCCGTTTGATCATCCCGGGATTGATCAGTTGAGTAAAATGAAAAGAGAACCAGGTTCCATTGATGAAATAGCTAAGGTGCTTGGGATAAATGATAAAGACAGGGAACTGTTCGATTCTTTTTTTACCACCGAACCCTGTCAACCTTACGAAAAGTATAAAGGTTCAAAGGCGCGAATGAGGTATTTTGGGCATGCATGTATCATGATAGAGACGGAAGATGTATGTGTCCTTACTGATCCGGTAATCAGTTATTATGGATACGAATCCAGCGTGGCCCATTTTTCTGATATTGATATTCCTGATGTGATCGATTATGTATTGATTACACACAACCATCAGGACCATATTTTATTTGAAACATTACTACCCCTACGTCATAAAATCAAAAATATAGTTGTTCCAAGAACTTCAAGTGGTGCATTACAGGATCCTAATCTTAAACTGATGTTTAAGAGTGCAGGATTTCATAATGTTATTGAAATAGATGAAATGGAAGAGATTCAGTTGAAAAATGTAAAGATTACCGGGCTTCCATTTACCGGGGAACATAGTGATTTAAATATTAAATCGAAAGCATGTTTTCATGTAGCGATAGACCAGTTTACTTTTCTATTTGTTGCTGATTCCAGAATTCTGGAAGCAAAAATTTATGAGCATATACAAGCAATAATAGGAGATGTAGATGTTATTTTTCTGGGAATGGAATGTGATGGTGCCCCACTATCATGGTTATATGGTCCATTGCTGACGGAGAAGATTTCAAGAGAAAATGATCAATCAAGAAGACTTTCCGGCTGCGATTGTGAAAGAGGAATGCATCTGATCGATATTTTCAATCCGAAAGAAGCTTACGTATATGCTATGGGGCAGGAACCCTGGCTGGAATTTATAAGCAGTATCAAATATACCGCTACCTCACATCCGATTGTTCAATCAGATATGCTGGTAGAATACTGTAAAAACAAAAATATCGTTGCGGAAAGATTATTTGGAGAGAAGGAACTATTTTATACTTATGATGAGCTTCAATTGAAAGAAAGCTATCAGTCAATTTAACATTGGCTTCCTATCGACCTACTATCCTGTTTTTTATATTATCAATTTAACTAAAATAACCATATGTGTGGTATTTGTGGCTTTTTAAAATATGATGCGCGTGCAGACGGTAATGACAAAGAGATTATAGAAAGAATGACTCATAAGCTCATTCATCGTGGTCCGGATGCTCAGGACACTTTGCTTTTTGAAAATGTAGTGTTTGGCTTTACGAGGTTAAGTATCATTGGTTTACAGGATGGGATGCAACCGTTGTACAATGAGGATGAATCTTTAGTGTTGATTTGCAATGGAGAGATTTTCAATTATATTGAACTCAAGGAGCAATTAGTCAAAAAAGGACACCATTTTAGAACAACTACTGACATCGAAGTAATTCTTCATTTGTATGAAGAAAAAGGTGCAGATTTTTTAAATGAACTCAATGGTCAGTTTGCCTTTGCCCTATATGACAGGAAAAGAAAACTCCTGTTCTGCGCCAGAGATCAAATGGGAATCATCCCCTTCTTCTATACCCGCGTCAATCATACTTTTATTTTTGGTTCAGAAATAAAGGCGATTCTGGAACATCCCGAAGTGGCACGTGAAATCGATACCGTGGGGCTGGATCAGGTATTCACGTTTGCCGGGCTCATAAGTCCGAGAACTATGTTTAAGAATATTCACAGCCTGGAAAACGGACATTATCTGATTCTTGATGATAACGGAAATTTAAAAGATGTTGAATATTGGGATTTGATCTATCCGGAAGGCGAAACCACATTTAATGGAAAAACAGAACATGATTATATCAGTGAACTGGAAGAGTTGTTTAATGAATCAGTTAAATTGAGGTTGAGGGCAGACGTTCCCAGTGGATTTTATTTAAGTGGTGGTCTGGATTCGTCTATGATTGCTATGAAGGTGAAGCAACAGGCTCCGGGGATCCTTAGGAAGGCTTTTTCAATTGATTTCGAAGATGCATTGTATTCTGAAGCAAAGTATCAAGACATTATTTCAAGGGAATGTGGATCTGTTCTGACAAAAAATATGTTTCCTTACAGTGATATCATTGAGCGGTTGAAGTTGTCAGTTTATCATAGTGAATGTCCGATTAAAGAAACTTATAATACGGCTTCTATGGCGCTATCAGAAAGTGTCAGGTCACATGACTTAAAAGTAATCTTATCAGGAGAAGGAGCCGATGAATTTTTTGCTGGTTACGTTGGGTACCGATTTGATAAGATGCGTTCAATGAACCTGATAGGAAATGAAAGTACTGCAGCAGAGAAGGTAGTCAGAAACAAACTTTGGGGAGACGAAGATTTTTTCTATGAGCGAAATTTTACAGATTTTGACCTATTGAAGAGAAACCTTTATTCAAAGGATTTAAACGACAGATACGATGAAACCAACTGTCTTAATTATCCGGTAGTAAATAAAGATCGCATTAAAAATAGAGATGTGCTCAACAAAAGAGCTTACATAGATTATAAATTAAGACTAGTAGACCATCTTGTTGGCGATCACGGAGACCGGATGGCTATGGCAAATTCCGTTGAGGTCAGATACCCTTTTCTGGATAAAAATCTGGTTGAATATTCGGCTAAAATTCCGTCGGAATTAAAACTTAACGACTTTACAGAAAAATACATTTTACGAAAAATAGGAGAAAGCATCCTTCCGAAAAGTATTATGGAAAGAGAAAAATTTCATTTTATTGCACCTGGGAGTCCCTATTTGTTACAACAGAACTCCGCATATATCAATGATCTTTTGTCTTATGACCTGATTAAAAGACAAGGATATTTTAATCCGGATGAAATTGAAAAACTTAAAGCCATATATAGCACCCCGGGCTTTGTTGTAAATGCCCCGTATGAAAGTGATTTGTTATCCACTGTCATCACTTTCGGAATGTTGCTGGAAACATTTATCTAAATCAGTTCAAGAACATACTACTTGATTTTCCAGCCTTAAAACAAAAACAACGCAGTTCAAGCGATTACACTTTAATAAAAGAACCATGATATTTCAGCATAAACTAATTGAAAGTCTCAACCGTGGAAAAGAAACTATAGCCATTGAGTATCAAGATAGAAAAGTATCTTATGCTCAATTAATAGCGGATGCCAACCGCATAACGAAGAGGTTACTTGATGATCAGATACCGCATGGTACCTATATCGGAATAATTTTAGATGACAAAGCGGATCTGATTAAAGCTATAATAGGAATTGCCAATGCAAGATGTGTGTTTGTTCCTATAGATCGTTCCTGGCCTGCTGGTAGGTTGGAAGCTATTAAGACAAATTTGAAGCTGAGCCACATCATTACTTCGGGATCTCTAGTGGAATCCAGGATTTCCGTATCAAATATATACCACCTGGAAGATTTGATAGGGGAATCTGTTCCTACGGAGACTTCTTCTCTTATTTATCCTGGTTTCGAAGAAGAAGATAGCCTGTATATTTATTTTACTTCTGGTTCAACCGGTATTCCTAAAGCTATTATTGGAAAAAATTCTAGTTTGACTCAGTTTTTGAACTGGGAAGCAGAAGAATTTGAAATTGATAATTCATTTAGAGTAAGTCAGCTGATCAGTCCATATTTTGATGCATTTTTAAGAGATGTTTTTCTACCCCTGTTTACTGGTGGAGTACTTTGTATACCTCCGGATCACGAAGATTTCTTTACTCCTGAAAGAATGTTCGACTGGTTAGAACAGTCGAACATTTCATTGATTCATTGTGTGCCGAGTGTTTTCAGATTAATAAAAGACCATAAAGGACTTAGGGAAGACAGTTTTAAACATTTGAAGTATATTCTTTTATCAGGTGAGAAGATCGTTCCCGATGAATTTAGAAACTGGTACCAGATCTTTAAGGATAGGATTCAGTTATGTAATTTATATGGCACTACGGAAACAACACTGATCAGGGCATTTTATAGAATTAAGCCTGCAGATGTTTCCAAGAACAGGATACCAATCGGTAAACCTATCGCTGATACGGAACTGTTGGTTACAAATAAGGACTTCAAACCATGTAATGTTTTAATATCAGGTGAATTGTACATTATTTCCGATTTCCTTAGTAAAGGATATCTTAATGCAGCAGAACTGACTGCCGAAAAATTCATTCTGATTCATTCTGGACCTTTCGAGGGAAGAATGGCATTTAGAACGGGGGATAAGGCTAAAATATTACCTGATGGCAATTATGAACTTCTTGGAAGAGAAGATCGTCAGGTAAAATTAAGAGGAATCAGGATTGAACTGGATGAAATTGAAAATGTATTGATACAATCAGCATTGGTAAAGAATGCCGTTGTCATTAAATGGACAAGGTCGAATGATACTGAAGGAAGTCAGGATATCGGAAACCAGGAATCGATTATTGCATTTGTTATTAAAGCGGAAAATCTAGCACATACTTCTTCTCTCGAGGACAAAATTCACAACTATCTAATGGCTATTTTACCGGCGTATATGATGCCTGCCGGTATTTTGTTGATGACTGAATTTCCGCTATTGGGGAATGGGAAAATTGATCATAAAAGACTAGCAGAAGCGTATGAATTAAGTCATGAATCAATATTGGTAGCTCCTGTCAACGATATAGAAAGAGCTCTGCTGATTATCTGGAGAGAGACTTTGGGTGTGTCGGAAATATCAACCGAGGATAATTTTCATAAAATAGGTGGGAACTCTTTAAGCATGATGAAATTAATCGCCAAAATATATGCCCGTTTTAAGGTGCGGTTTCCGCTGAGCGATCTTTTTAAAATGTTGACGATCACAAGTCAGGCTACTTATATTAAAAATGCGATCAGAAATGAGTTGTTTGAAATTAAAAAAGCACCGGAAAAGGAAACTTATTATTTGTCCTCAGCTCAGGAGCGGTTATATTTCCTTTATGAACTCCATAAGCAGAGTACAGCTTATAATTTACCTGTTGCATTTGAAATTACCGGTAAAGCAGATACAGATAAAATCCAACAGACTTTTATCGCTTTAATTGAAAGACATGAGATTTTAAGGACTAAATTTGTAACAGGCCTTGATACTGTTTATCAGGAAATTGCTCCGGGACTTGATTTTGAGTTGGAAAACATATCAGGCGAATCAATAGCCGAAGCCATTGATTCTTTTATAAGACCTTTTGACTTAAATAAGGGACCTTTGTTCAGAGCTGCCCAGCTGACAGCTGAGGGTAGAAATTTTCTTGTTTTCGATATTCATCATATCGCTTGTGACGGGCTTTCTCAAATTAATATCTTTTCTGATTTTCTAGACCTGTATGCGGATAAAGAACTTAAGCCATTGATTTTTAGGTATGTGGACTATAGCGAATGGGAGAAAAACTTCCGGGAAACTTCAGAATATAATTTGCAAAAAGGTTTTTGGACGGAGATGTTCAGCGGAAGAGTTCCCAAACTGGAGCTGCCCGTAAGTGCATCATTGCAAGAACGAAATGAAGAGTCGGGGGCTCAGGCAAATTTTGAAATAGAAAGCAGTCTGATATCGGATTTGGTTACAAAAACCGGAACAGACGGTATCACCGCTTTCTCCGCTTTACACTCCGTTTTCTTCTTGTTTATGACCCAGTTAACGGGGCAGGACGACCTGGTAGTTGGTACCATGTCTTCCGGAAGGTTACAACAGGGACTCGAACCATTAGTTGGCATGTTTTCAAGAACGCTTCCTGTAAGATATAAGGTGGATGCAAGGAAATCGTTTAATGATCTGGTAAAAGAAGTGAATCAGCTTTTGATTCAGATACAGAGTCATCAACTATATGATCTCGCGGATATTCTGATCGAAGTAAATAAGAATAATGGTGTTTCGGAAACGCAACTGTTTGATGTGATGTTTGTTTATCAAAACTATGATAAGAACAGATTAGGCCTGGAAAATACCAGTTTTTCTTATCATGAATTTGAGCATAAAGCGACCAAGTACCCTCTTTCTTTAGTTGTCAGCGAATCTGCCAGTGTGTTTAACTTTAGAATGGAGTATGCAACCCGGTACTTTTCTCCATCTGATATTGAACGGTTGATTGCAGAATTCCAAACATTGGTGATCACACTTTCTGAAAGGCCAGATACTGAATTAATTGATCTGATCAGTAATACTGAACAGTCTTCTGAATTTATAGAAGATGATATTTCATTTAATGTCTGAACATCTTCGTCTCTAATTAGTCAGCCTTAGTAGACCAACCTTATTCCAAATTTTAACTAAACATATAGCCCATGGTTGTTTGTCTCTATGATTAGCAATCGTGGTTCTATTAGAACCACTGAATAATATGTCTGATAAATCTAAATTGAATATTAAAGCAATTGAAGCCAATAGAAATATTGGTGCAAGATATTATTGGGAGGCCAGATTAGATGGTTTCGAATCCGAGTCTTATTTTAGCAATCCCGATCCGATCAGTAAACTAAATCATAGCGGACAGCATGAATGTTTGTTGTCGGTTCCTTTAAATGTTCTTGCAGAATTGGATAAGGTTGCTCCCTCAGCAAAGAGTAAGCACGTCGTGTTTCTTTCCATTTTAACTGTTTTAGGTTATAAGTTTTCAGGCAAAGATGATGTTTGCATTTTGACTCCTTTTTATAAGGCTGAGATTGCAGAAATGACGAATGAAGTTATTCCATTCAGGAGCAGCGATTTTTCTCAGCTTAAATTTCTGGAATTGCTTATTCATACAAAAAGCACACTTCTAAAAGATTTACATCAGGGCAATTACCCAATCGAGAAAATGTTCAGGCAGGGTTATGATCTACAGTCAGAACCTTCAATTGGATTGCTGGTTGAAGGTCTGCACACTGCCCAGGCATTTCAGGGATTAAATCCTGATCTCTTGTTTTCTTTCCATATCAGTGATCAGCTCCTGAAAATTAAATATAACAGTAAGCAGTATACGTTATCTTATATTGAATATATCGGAAATTGCTTTTTAAACCTTCTTTCTAAAGTACTTCTTAACATTCATATCCCTATCCGGGAGATCGAAGCGATCACTGAGGAAGAGAAAGAACAGATTTTGTACACCGCTAATGTTATAGAAAGCACTATTTCAAATCACACCACAGTGATTTCCTTATTCAGAAATCAGGCTCAACGTACTCCTCAGCATATCGCTTTTTCCGCTGGAGATCAAATTTGTACTTATCAGGAGCTAGATCAATGGTCTGATAAAATTGCAGGTTATCTTAACCAAAATTACGATATTAAGAAGGGAGATAGGGTCGGGTTATTTTTAGCACATGAAGCATGGTTGATTCCAGTGATTCTTGGTGTTTTAAAAGCCGGAGGGGTGTATGTACCAGTTGATCCGGCATATCCAATTCCTAAAATCAAGGCGATCACCAATGAAGCTGATCTAAAGTTAGTTATTGCCAGAGGAGGCGATGTAGCAGATTTATCAGACACCGTGATTCTGGACCTGGATATACATGAGCAGCTGATTCAGACATTTTCATTTGAAAATTCTTTAAGCATACCTGGAAGTGAGGATTTAGCTTACATTATTTTTACTTCGGGTTCCACAGGAAAGCCTAAGGGAGTGGTCATTCAGCATAGCTCTTTATTGAATTATATTTCCTGGGCGTCAGATTTTTACATTGGTAGTTCGAAGGCAACCTTTCCACTTTATACTTCAATTTCATTTGATCTAACAATTACTTCAATTTTTACTCCACTGATATCCGGTAATAAGATCATTGTTTACCAGGATGCAGGTCCTGAGTTGATCAATGCACTTTTTGTTGATGATGAAATCGATATTATTAAGTTAACGCCCTCGCATTTAAATATCGTCAGACATCTTGATCCTGTTTCGTGCGAGCATTCCAAAAAGAATAAGAAACTGATTGTTGGTGGTGAAGAATTATCCAGTCAGCTGGCTGCTGAAATTTATTTGCAGTTTGATAAACAGATCGATATTTATAATGAGTATGGACCTACTGAAGCCACAGTTGGTTGTATGATTTATAAATATGATCCATTGGATCAGTCATTTTCAGTCCCTATAGGTTATCCAATAAGAAATACGGCAGTCTATCTTCTGGATAGTAATTTTAATCATGTTCCTGCAGGAAGCATTGGAGAGCTTTACATTGCCGGAGAAGGACTGGCAGCAGGATATTTCCGTCAGGAAGAATTGAGCAACCAGAAATTTATTGATAACCCTTTTGTACCTGAGTTGAAAATGTATAAAACAGGCGATCTTGCTATTCGTGATCTTGCCAATAGAATCGTATTCAGAGGGAGAACTGATGAGCAATTCAAAATTCGTGGTTATCGTATTGAGCCGGCTGAGATTGAGCGTAGTTTATTGCAGTTTGAAGGTGTAAACCAGGCTTTGGTTACGGTGATGATGCGTGAGGGAGAGAAATATCTGGTTGCCTATTACACTGCTGAAAATGAAATTTTTTCTCTTAGGGAATACCTTCTTGGAATTCTGCCTGCTTATATGGTTCCATCTTATTATGTTTGGCTCTCTGTATTCCCATTAAGTGCAAATGGGAAAATAGATAAAAAACTTCTTCCTGAAGCTGGGCCGGACCAGAAACAAAATTTCCAGGAACCAAGAACAGCGGGAGAAAAGGAACTGGCTCAGATCTGGGCGGAAATACTTCACCTGGATGCTGAAAAAATCAGCGTGAACAGAAGCTTCTTTGAACTTGGTGGTCATTCTCTCAAAGCGGTAAATCTGATGAACAGAATCAGGAAACAGTTGGGAACTGAAGTGCCACTTAAAGAAATATTTAACTGTGACACTATCAGTAGTTTATCCGTGTATATCAATGATATTGCTATCCGTTCAACTCAGGCTGCGATACAGGTCTCAGCAAATCACAGCTTTTATCGCCTATCTTCTGCACAGCAGCGGTTATATTTTTTATACGAATTAGACAAAGATTCGTTGGCATATAATATGCCTCAACTGGTTAGAATCAGCGGAGGAGTTGATCGTGAAAAGCTGATTAATGTCTTCTGTACTTTAATTTCCCGTCATGAAAGTCTGCGGACTAGTTTTGTGCAGGTGGATGGGAGGGTATTTCAGACCATTGGGGATGGTTCCGATTTTCAGGTAGAAGAGTATACGGCTGTTGAGTCTGATCTGAATGAAGTAATCAATCAATTTATCCGCCCATTTGAGCTGGACAGTGCCCCTCTTATCCGTGTAGGGCTAGTTTCTGTTTCAAAAGACGAGGATGTGTTACTTGTGGACATGCATCATATTATTACTGATGGGGTTTCTCAAGACTTATTAATCCGCGATTTTATAAAACTATATAGAGGGGAAGAGCTGCCAGTACTTCGTCTGCAGTATAAGGATTATTCGGAATGGCAGCAAAGTGAAGAGGAAAAGGTCCATATCACTCAACAAAAAGATTTTTGGCTTGCAGAGTATGAGGAGTTGCCAGAAGTGCTTGACTTGCCGGTTGATTATGCAAGACCAAAACAAAGAAGCTATAAAGGGGACAGTTATACTTTTGAAATTAGTGCACAGACGACAAATGCATTGAGGGAATTGGCCAGTCGTGAAGGAGCTACCTTGTATATGGTACTTTTATCGGTTTACAATATTTTCCTTGGGCATTTATCCGGCAAGGAAGATATTGTGGTTGGAAGTCCTGTTGCTGGAAGACGTCATGCTGATTTGGAAGATATAATTGGAATGTTCGTGAATACACTGGCTTTGCGTAATTATCCTAAAGGCGGATTAAATTTCAGGGAATTTCTAGGTGATTTACGTTCAGGGACACTCTCTTGTCTTGATCATCAGGATTTTCAATATGAGGAATTAGTGGAAGAATTAAAACTGACACGTGAGATGAATCGTAATCCTCTTTTTGACGTAATATTTTCTTATGAAAATTTCAGTACTGAAGTGCTGGATATTTCCGGTCTAACAATGACTCCGTATAATCATCAGGAAAGGAGTTCAAAATTTGATCTGACTTTGGCGGTAAGAGAGGGGTTAGAAAGTTTATCATTTGCTTTTAATTATTCTACCGATCTGTTTACCACGGAACGCATCGTTCGATTTGGTGTTTATCTGGAACACATCATCGAAATGATATTGGAGAATCCGGATATTCGGTTGAGTGATATTAAATTATCAGGAGAAGATGAGGAGGCCTTTTTACTGGCATTAGGTCAGGGTGCAGTAAGGTCGTACAGTGAAGATCAAACTGTGGTTCATCTTTTTGCCGAGCAGGTGGTGAGCAGGCCTGACGCTATTGCACTGACTTTTAACGATCATCATATCAGCTATGTGGAATTGCATAAAAAGTCGGATTATATTGCAAATCTGTTAAAGGAACAAGGCGTCAAAAAAGGGACACTGGTTCCGGTATTTACGGAACGTTCGTCAGCGCTGATTATTGGTATTTTAGGAATACTGAAGGCTGGAGGAGCCTATGTGCCGATTGATCCGGAATATCCTGAAAGCCGGGTTACTTTTATGCTTAATGACCTAAATGCGAAAGTTATTTTAGCCGGGGCGACCTTCAAATCAGAAGAAGACCTCATCGTGTTGGATCTGAATAAACTTCTTGAAAATTATGCGCCAAGCTCTGATTCTTTTTTAAGGGAATCCGTTGGGGGAGGAGACGTCGCTTATATAAATTACACTTCTGGCAGTACCGGTTATCCAAAGGGGGTTATGGTACCGCATAGGGCAATTCTAAGGCTCCTGGACTTGGAAAACATCATTTTTAGCAGAGATACCGTAACGCTCCAGCTATCCTCTGCGTCATTTGATGCCGCAACATTTGAAATATGGCCGGCACTCTTAAGTGGAGGCCGTATCGTAATTTACTCTGAAAAGCATGTTGATGTAAAGAAAATCAACCAACTGATCAGCAAACAGCAAATTAACACTTTATGGTTAACCTCTGGACTGCTTGATCAATGGGTAGATAGTAATATTGAAGATTTGCCGTTAAAATATTTATTATCTGGAGGAGATGTAGTACATGCTTCATCGGTGGTTAAAGTTTATGCTGCATTACCTGGTGTGACGGTCTATAACGGATATGGTCCGACAGAAAACACCACTTTCACCTGTTGCCATAAGATACCCCGTGACATAAGGGGAGATCAGCATATACCAATAGGTCGGCCAGTGTCTGGAACAAGCGTATACATTTTGAATAAGTATCAGCGGTTAAGTCCTTATGGTACTGTCGGAGAACTTTGTATCTCAGGAATTGGTTTATCTCATGGATATATTAACAATCAGGTATTAACCGATGAGAAATTTATACTAAACCCATACCTGGATGGCGCTTTAATGTATAGGACAGGAGATCTGGCTCGCTGGTCAGCGAATGGCTTTATCGAATTTTTAGGAAGAACGGATGATCAGGTTAAGATTCGAGGATATAGGATAGAACCCAGGGAGATTGAAAAGAACTTGCTGCAATTAGGTGGAGTAAAGCAAGTATTAGTGGTATTAAAGGAGGGCGAGGCTGATAAGTATCTTGTCGCTTATTATGTTGCTGAGGTAGAAATAGAAGATGCCTCAATCCGAAAATTTCTACTGGAAATTCTTCCTGATTATATGATTCCCACTGGTTTTGTTTATCTGGACAGCTTTCCTTTAACCGTAAACGGAAAGATAGACCGGAGATCTCTGCCTGAAGTCGTGTTTTCTAAGGGGAAATATGAGGGGCCGGTTACGACTACCGAGCAGCAATTGATGAAAATCTGGTCAGAAGTATTACCTCTGAATATAGAGGAAATAGATATTCGCAGTAGTTTTTTCGATTTGGGCGGCCATTCTTTGAAAGCAGTAAGTGTGGTCAATCAGATCTGGAAAGAAATGGAAGTAGAGGTCCCACTTTCCGCAATTTTCGGTTATCAAGATATTCGAAGTCTTTGTGCTTATATTAATGATTCCGCCAGACATTCAGGGTATACTGAGATCTCGGCTTCAACAAGGCATTCTTTTTATCATTTATCTTCTGCCCAGCAACGGTTGTATTTTTTACATGAACTTGATAAACATTCCATTGCTTACAATATGCCTCATCTCATCAGGATCAGTGGAAAAACTGACCGGACAAAGGTCAGCGCTACTTTCGCGCTGCTTATCGCCAGGCATGAGAGCTTACGTACCAATTTCATATGGAAAGATGGGGAAGCATTTCAGGTAATCGGAGACGGTTCAAATTTTTCAATGGAAGAGTATAATGCCATCGAATCTGAATTGAACGGAATAATAAATAGATTCATTCGTCCCTTTGATCTTAGTGAGGGGTCCCTAATTCGTGCCGGATTGGTTTCTATTTCTGAAGGAGAAGAATTGCTGATGATTGATATGCACCATATCATTAACGACGGGATTTCTCAGGATATTCTGATCCGAGATTTTATGAAATTATATAAGGATGAAAAACTACCCTCATTACGCTTACAGTACAAAGATTATTCGGAATGGCAGTTGAGTGATAAGGAACGGTTACGGATAAGTCAACAGAAAAAGTTCTGGCTGGAGGAATATCAGGATTTACCTGAGGTGATGGATTTACCTTCAGATTTTGTGCGACCTAAAAAGCGAAACCATCAAGGTGGCGTTTATGCATTTGAATTGAACGAACAAACAACCCAGGATCTACGTGATTTAGGAGCAGAAGAAGGTGCAACATTATTTATGGTATTATTATCGGCATTCAATGTTTTGCTTGGTCGTTTGGGAAACAGGGAAGATATCGTGGTTGGAAGTCCTGTAGCCGGGAGGCGTCATGCTGATCTTGAAGGTCTGATCGGGATGTTCGTTAATACATTAGCATTGCGGAACTCCCCAGCAGGAAGTTTAAGTTTTAGAGAATTCCTAAGAAATCTGCGTTCTCGTACTTTATCTTGCTTTGAACATCAGGATTTTCAATATGAGGATCTTGTAGAAGAGCTAAAGTTAACACGTGATGTTAGCCGTAACCCTTTGTTTGAAGTCATGTTTTCTTATGGAAATTTTGATAATGAAAGATTGGAGATTCCTGGTTTAACACTTAGTGCTTATAATTATAAGGAACACAGCTCAAAGTTTGATCTTTCACTGTCGGTTGTGGAAACTCCGGAACGCCTATACCTAAGCTTCGATTACGCTACCGATTTATTTACAGCAGAACGTATCGGCAGTTTTGCAGAATATCTGCTGCAAATTATTAATACAGTAATTTCCAATCCGGATATCCTGCTTGGAGATATTAGTCTGCTTGGAGAAAAAGAACAGCAGTATTTAACCATGCTTGGTCAGGGAACTAGTAAAGTTTATTCCGAAAAAAGAACAATTATAGATCTTTTTGCTGAGCAGGTAAAAATGGTGCCAGATGCAGTCGCTGTTGTTTTTAAAGAAAAGCAGCTGAGTTATCGTGAACTCGATGAAAAAGCAAATGCCTTATCTGAATTAATAAAAAATTCAGGAGTTAAGTCAGGTGAGCGTATTGGTGTATTGATCGATCACTCTCTAGAATTATTGATATCGTTTCTGGCAATCATGAAAAGTGCTTGTACATTTGTCCCGATTGATGTACACTGGCCTCTATCACGTCAGAATCAAAGTATTGCTTTGACAACTGCTGCAATGGTACTGTGTCAGGATGATATTGAAGGTCTTGAAGCGCCACTCAGTTTAAAAGTAAGGCATGAGGAACTTCTAAATACATCCGGTACAAAGAGAGTCATACTAAGTATGGAGGATCCGATGTATATCATTTTTACTTCGGGATCCACAGGAATACCTAAAGGAGTCGAGGTGCCTTACAAAGGAATCATGAACAGACTGTTCTGGATGAATGATTTTTTTGGTCATAGTACTGCCACATCCGTTCTTCAAACCACCAGATATGTTTATGACAGCATGGTCTGGCAGCTATTCTGGCCATTGATTAATGGTGGAAAGACGATAATACTGCCCCCACACTTCGAGATGAGTTGCGAAAACATTTGTAAGCTGATTAGGTTACATGACATCAAACTAGTAGATTTTGCGCCTTCGGTGTTTAATACCGTATTTGAATATTCTAAGAATCCCGAGTATGAAATCAGTTCTCAATTGGCTTCGTTAAGGTATATAATTCAGGGAGGAGAGGAGATCTCTGTCAAGTTTACACATCAATTTCTTCTTGATTATCCGTCGATATCAATTGTAAATTTATATGGACCAACAGAAGCAAGTATTGGTTGTATTTATCATTTGGTTAATCCGGATGGAATGGGGAAAATACCTATTGGTAAACCCATAAATAATGTTCGGGTTCGGATAACAGACCGGTATGGAAATTTAGTTCCCCAAGGAGTGAGTGGCGAAATCCGTCTTTCGGGAGTCTGTCTAGCTACAGGATATTTCAACAATAAGAAACAGACTGAAGAAAGGTTTGTGAATACCTCCGAGAAGGGTTTAAGGGAATACCTCACTGGAGATCTTGCCAGACAGGATAAAGATGGTAATATAGAATTCCTGGGCAGGATAGATGATCAGGTCAAAATCCGGGGCCATCGTATTGAACCGGGAGAAATTGCCGGCCGATTGCTGGAATTGTCAGCGATAAGAGAAGCAATTATACAGGTCAAGGAGAATGAGGGAGACAAATACCTCGTCGCTTTTTATGTAGCTGAAACGGCTATTCCCATACAAATTTTACAGACTTATCTTCATGAGCTTTTACCGGCCTATATGGTTCCTTCCTATTATGTCCACTTAACAGAGTTTCCATTAACTGCGAATGGTAAAGTAAATAGGAAAGCACTCCCGGAGCCAAAGCTGATTAATGATGATGAAATTAACATCAAAGCGGTTGATCAAACCGAAAAAGATCTCGTAAAGATATGGGCTGAGGTATTGAAGACGAGAGAAGAAAATATCGGAGTGAACAGGAACTTTTTTGATTTAGGTGGAAATTCTCTCAAACTGATTGGCTTAGTTGGGAAGATAAATCAGCATTTTAATGCCAGTTTATCGGTGGCTAGTTTATTCGAATTATCAACGATCCGTCTGCAGGCTGGGCGCATCCATCAGGTTAAGGAAATAGATCAGGATGCTGAAGAGGAAAATCTTTCAGCTTCGGAACTGGAAAGTATGGTAAGTCTTTTCAATACGGACGAAGGGGATTAGTTAAACTAACCCGTAATAATTTAATGTATCCCATCTAACAATCGGGATATTTCAAGAGCTGAATTAATAAAAATTTATTTAAATACAGATGGCAAAGTCAGACGTTAATGGATTGGAAATTGCAATTATCGGGTATTCCGGAAAGTTTAATAATTGCGTGAATGCTGAAGAGTACTGGAATAAACTTTTCAATGGAGAAGAGACCTTTCATAACTATAGTAATGAAGAATTGGCCGAGTCTGGTATTGCTGAGGATATATATAATAGCTCCAGCTATGTTAAAGTAAAGGGAGTACTCCAAGATAAAGAATGTTTTGATCCTCAGTTTTTTGGATACACCCCTGCAGAAGCAAATATTATGGATCCCCAGATCCGGATATTTCATGAAATCGTATGGAGTGGGTTGGAAATGGCAGGTTGTAGTCCTGAAAAGACTAATAAAAGAATTGGTTTGTACGCCTCTGCAAGTGATAATAATTTATGGCAGTCTATCATGTCTTTAAGTGGAAACCCTGATTCAGGAGAACTGGAAACGTCTTATCTTTCAAATAAGGATCATTTATGTTCTTTGGTCTCCTATAAGTTAAATTTGAAAGGGCCGGCTATATTTACGCAGACCGCCTGTTCCTCGTCTTTAGTAGCCGTACATCAGGCAGTCAGAGCATTGTTGACTGGAGATTGTGAAATTGCTGTCGCTGGTGGAGTTTCAGCATCTCTGCTGGATAAGGGGGGATATCAGTATCAGGAAAATTTAATCTTTTCTTCCGACGGTCATTGCAGGGCATTTGACAGTGGGGCTGATGGAACCTTAAAAGGTGAAGGCGGAGGAGTGGTTATACTAAAAAAATATAAAGATGCCGTAAAAGATGGAGATACAATTCATGCTATCATCAAAGGAACCTCGGTTAATAATGATGGAAGCGATAAGATTGGATTCACTGCTCCCGGTATTCAGGGACAAAGAAGAGTCATCAAAAGTGCCCTGCAGCTTGCTGGTGTTGATCCAAACTCAATTACCTATATCGAAACCCATGGAACAGCGACAAGATTAGGTGATCCCATTGAGTTTAAAGCTTTGAATGATGGGTATGGTCAGACAGGAAGTCATCGCAGCCCGATAGGTTCTGTAAAAACCAATATCGGACATCTGGATAGTGCTGCCGGAATTGCTTCTTTAATTAAGGTGATCCTGATGATGAAGTACAGAAAAATTCCTGCGAGTTTACATTTCAAATCTCCGAATCCTGAAATTGATTTTGAAAATTCTTCTTTTTATGTTAACCAGGAATTGCAGGATTGGGAAAGCCCATATGCTAAACTCAGAGCTGGAATAAGCTCTTTTGGCATAGGGGGAACAAATTGCCACATTATCGTAGAAGAGGCGGTTCAGATATCTGAGGCAAGCAATAATGCATCAAGCTCTTGTACTATCAATTTATCTGCAAAATCTTCAAAAAAATTACATGATGCTGGGTTGCTTCTTGCCGATCATTTGAGAAATCATCCCAGTATTAGACTTTCGGATTTATCATATACACTTAATTGCGGAAGGACTGATTTTAACTACCGAACATCGATTACTGCTTCTGGTACGGAAGAATTTGTTCAAAAATTAAGTGAGAAACTAGTGGTTAGTAATATACAGGAAAAAAGCCCTGGAAGACCTCATTGTGTTTTTATGTTTAGCGGGCAGGGTGCTCAATATGTGGAGATGGGTAGGGATTTATATGAGAAATATCCATTTTTCCGCCAACAGATGGATGAATGTTTTGAATTGATAAAACGTCACCATGGAATTTTGCTAAAAGAGGAGATTTACAGAAATGGAAATAGTGCAGAACTAAAAATCAATGATACCTTATACACTCAGCTGAGTTTGTTTACGGTGAGTTATGCGATGGCAAAATTTCTGATAGCAATTGGGATTAAGCCGGATGCCCTAATAGGACACAGTATCGGCGAGTATGCCGGAGCAGTCATTTCGGAGATGATTAGTTTAGATGAAGCCATTCAAATTATAGGAAAACGAGCATTATTAATGCAAAATACCGAAAGGGGGGAGATGTATGTGGTATTTACCAATGAAAAAGAATTAAAAGATCTGCTTCCTCCGGATTTATCCATTGCAGCTATAAATGGAGAAGAGGTAGTCGTCATTTCTGGAAATAAGATTTCTATGAGCGAATTTATAGAAACCTTAAATTCAAAACATATCATCGCTAAAAAATTAAATACTTCTCATGCATTTCATTCCTCAATGATGGATGAAATCCTGGAGGAATACCGCTTATTTTTAGAAAACTATAATTTCAAAAGAGGGAAGATACCTTTGATTTCTAATATTTCGGGAAAATTTCTAGATACTGGCAGAGATGCCACCTATTGGAGCAAACATTTGCGTGATACTGTTCTTTTTGGTGATGGATTAAAAACGTTAATTGCCGCAGGTAATACTCATTTTGTTGAAGTTGGTCCCGGAAATCAGTTGGTTAAATTGGTTGAGCAGTTAATGGTAACAGAAACTGTTATGCCGGTTAATACGTTAAGAACCGCTTCTCAGACGGTACAGGATGACGATTTACTGCATCAAAATATAGCGAAGCTTTGGATGAATGGATGGCCTGTTGAGTGGTCTAGATGCTACGAAGGCATGGCCGTAAAAAAGATTCCATTGCCAATATACGCGTTTGAAAGAATGAGATTCCCCCTACAGATTGATCTGCAGAAATTAGTTGGGAATTTGTATTTCTCTTATTTAACGCCTGCAGAAAATAGTAAAAACTGGTTGTATGAATCAACCTGGACAAAAGATGAGTCTGATATACAGATTTTGAATCCAAAGTCAGAAAAGAAAAATCTGATGGTTTTTTGTGATGATAAGGGAGTTGCTGAACTTGCATTGGAAAAATCAGGTATTGACTTTAATGCTCTAATTAAGATTCGCATTGGAGATAGGTATGAAAAAATTAACCCTCTTTCTTATGTGGTCAATTGCCATAACCTGGATGAATATAGCCGGTTGGTTGAAGATCTAAAATCCGATGGTTATGAGAAAGCAGATGTTATTCACGCATTTGGATTGGACGACTTCCCGGTCTCTTTGGATGACGGGATGTTTCGGGGATATTTAAGTCTTGTTTTCCTAATTAAAAGCTTGTCCGATCATCAGCTTGAGCATGAAAGGAATGTGATGGTTTTGGCTAGCGAAATAGTTAGGATAAATCCGGATGATCAAATCAATCCAGTAAAGGCCATGCTACTTGGCGCGCTGAAAATTATTTCAGTGGAACACGATAACTTAAACTGTAAGCTCATTGATTTCGATAAGAATGATACTCCAGTTAGCTCAATGATTAGAGAAGTATGGTCAAAAAAAGATGGTCAAATTAGCGTTGCTTATCGCAAAAACTCAAGATTTATACCGTCCATTGCAGCAATAAAGGTAAATGGAGCATTTAAAGACCCACTAAAAAATCAAGGATGTTATTTGATTACCGGTGGTTTAGGAGGAATGGGTTTATCAATTGCTCATGACCTTGCTTTAAAAGAAAAAGCAAAACTTACGCTAATTTCCAGACGTGATTTTCCAATCGAAAGTGAAAGAAAAGCATGGGTAGATAAATACGGAAAAGAAGATGTCATCAGCAGAATTATTTATCAGATCTGGGATATGGAAAGGAATGGTGCTGAAGTTCTTGTAATTTGTGCTAATGTGGCTGACAAATTACAGATGCAGCATGCAATTCGTTTGGCTGAGGGGAGATTTGGAAAGATTAATGGTCTGATTTGGTCAGCTGGAGTGATAGATTACGATGGCGTTATACGGAGAAGAACCCGGGACCAATTTATTGATAATATAAAGTTGAAGGTTCATGGACTTTTGATTGCTGAACAATTGTTGAACTTTGATGAACTTGATTTTATTGTACTATTTTCTTCTGCGGGAAACTTGTATTATAAAGAGAAGTTTGGACAGGTTGCTTATAATGTTGCTAATGAGTTTACCGACGCTTTTGCAAGAAGTAATGATGCCAAATACAGGATATCGGTCATTAACTGGTGTGACTGGAAAAATGCGGGGATGACTGTCGATGGGCTTAAAAAGAGGGATGCGGGTATTACTCAGGAAGATATCAATACTTTTCTTAAAGATGGACTTACGAATGAAGAAGGTGTTAAGGTTTTCCGCCATTGCCTGACAAATCCTGAATCTGCCTACATCATTAGTAAAAAAAATCTCACCGGTTTTTATAACCAAAAAAATGAAGAACAAACTGAAAAAGTTGAGGTTGTCGATCTTATTGAAAATTCATTTGAAAGACCTGAACTCATTACACCGTTTATAGCGCCTTCTACAAAAACAGAAATCCTTTTATCAAACCTATGCTGTACTCTTTTCGGTTTGAATAGAGTGGGGATCAATGATGACTTTCTTGAATTAGGTGGTGATTCTTTAAAAGCAGTAAAATACATCAATCAAATAAAAAAGGAACTGAATGTAAGAATCTCTTTGGGAGACTTCTTTAGTAATCCAACAATCCTGCTGCTTTCAAAGGTGATTAATTTAAAACTTGATCCTGGAGAAATATCTGAAACAGATCAGCAACAAGCGGATTTATCTGATAATTGTCTCTTACTACCTGCTCAAAACAGGATATTCATTCTAGACAGATTGAATCCATTACAGACCATACACAATCAGATTTTTACTTTTAAAACCAAACCTATTTCTAAAGCAAAATTGAATTATGCCATTGGCTTACTGATTGAAAAACATGACGTTCTTCGCGCCTCTTTTGATTTGGAGGGAGCGTATCCAAGTCAATCTTTCGGGAATCATATCACAGCTGAAATAGAAAATTACTCTATTCTGCAGGAAGATGAACTTGATGCAATTATGAAGCAGTTTGAGCGTCCTTTCAATTTATCAGTGCCCCCTCTTTTCAGAATCGGATATGTTACAAATACTTCCGGAGATGATTTTTTGTTAGTTGATATTCATCATATTATATCAGATGGTGTCTCCAACAAAGTCTTTCTGACTGATTTATTCTGTTCTTTAGATGGTGTAAAATCAACGGAAAAAAGTAGCGACTTCAGATCTTATATTCATCAGTTTTATGCTGCTGAAATGCAGGAGGAAATAAAAGCCGAGGAACAGCATTGGTTAAATAAATTTAAAGATTATAGTCAACTCAATGGACTGATGCTCGATCATCCCCGAAAAGCAAATGATCAGAAGACAGGAAAAAGACACAGATTTACAATTCCTGCCGATCTATCACTGCTCGCCATCAACGCAGCTAAGAATGAAGGCGTAACTTTATTTACTTATACCTTGTCTGCTTTGTACGTATTGTTGAGGAAGCTGACCGGAGAGTCCGAAGTGATCATTGGTACCACTCATTTTGGCCGGGATATTATTGGATTTGAAAATACAATGGGGATGTTTATTGAAACTATCCCACTCAGAAATACGATTGATGATGAAATGGTATTCCAGGTCTTCCTGAATCAGATAAAAAATAATACTTATGAGGACTTTGACAACAGAAAGTTTCCATTTGAAGAGCTGATCGCCAAGCTAGAATTGCCAAAAGACAGAAAAAGAAATCCTCTTTTTGACGTCGTATTTTCTTCTGATAATATTGGAGAAACCGTGGTTGAGCAGCCTGATCATCACACCGTATTGAACTACGTTGAACATGGTAATGTCAAAGTAGGATTTGATTTATTATTCACTTTTAGTTTGCACCAAAACGAACTGAGTTTCTGTTTCGAATATAACTCAAGTTTGTTTGAAGAACAAACAATATCACTTTACAGCGCTTATTATAGGCATATTTTACATCAGATTTTAGAAAAACCCAATCTTCAGATTAAAGAGGTTAACCTATTGTTGCCCAACAATGAGGAAAGTTATCCTGATATGGTATTAAGAGGTAAAGAAACCGTTCAAACCAGCGCATCTCTTATTTTTTCTGAATTCTGTAAAGTTGCAGAGGAAGCAAAAGATAATATCGCTATTCACTTCGATGGAAGACAAATGACTTACGGCCAGTTAATCAAAGAAGTCAATAAGCTTTCTGATTATCTGATTGATAGTTGTAACATCAAAGAAGGAGATCGTGTTGCCATATATCTGCCTAAATCAGCTTACCTCATTATAGCAATCCTGGCTTCCATTAAAAGTCGGGCTGTCTTTGTTCCAATTGATATCTCCTTACCGGAGGAACGGGTAAAATATATAATGGAAAACTCAGCTGCAAGCGTTGCACTTACGTTGGCTGATTATATGTTTGACCTGACTTATTTCCAGGGGACTGTATTTTGCATGGATATTCAGTTAGCGGAATTACCGGTCAATGATGAACGTGTATATCAAGGAGAGTTAACCGATGGCGCTTATATTTTATTCACCTCAGGTTCAACTGGTTATCCAAAAGGCGTGAAGGTTGCTCAAAATAGTCTTGCTAATTATATCAGTTGGGCCAATGAGTTTTACTTTGATCAGCAGCAGTTTGACCTCCCTTTATTTACCTCAATTTCTTTTGATTTTACACTAACCAGTATTTTTTCTCCATTATTAAGGGGAGCTGCGGTGTATGTATTTAGTGATGACCACGCTGTTGACGATTGTTTGAAAAAGATATTTCAGTCCGATATAAAAGCTGTTAAGGCAACGCCTGCACACATCGATATGCTGAGTTCTTTAAACCTTACCAGTACTTCTTTAGATATTGTTATTCTAGGAGGAGAGGAACTTTTGCCGAAACAAATTTCATTCCTGAAACAGCTGAATAGGAATATCCGGATATTTAACGAGTATGGCCCTACAGAAGCTACCGTGGCCTGTACTGCTATTTTAATAGAGGATGAGAATGAATTAATTACGGTAGGTTCTCCTGTTGATAATACACAGATTTATATTCTTGATGAACAGTATAATTTGTTGCCGTCAAATGTTCCTGGCGAAATTTTTATTGCCGGAGGATGTCTGGCGGAAGGGTATTTGAATGAAGAAAATACCCGTATGAGTTTCATTGAGCTTCCTACCGATCCTAAAGTAAGAGTTTACAAGTCCGGAGATAAGGGGCTTTTAAATTCCGCCAACAGATTAGTATATATGGGTAGAATCGTTAAGAATGATCAGGTAAAGATTCGTGGATATAGGATTGAACTGAAGGAAATTGAAAAAATATTCTCTGAAATTGAAAATGTTGACAGAGCGATTGCTTTGGTAAAAAAGCTAAATAATGAAGATACGTTAGTCGCTTATTATTTAGCAAAAGAGCGTCTGGATGAAAGAAAGATAAAAGCAGTGTTGACAAGGTACCTGCCAAACCAAATGATTCCCGGAATAATCATCTGGTTAAAAGAGTTTCCGATTAATATTAACGGAAAGGTCGATTATAATTTATTTCCCGATCCGGTGATCAAGAAGAGCAGTTCTTATATCCCTCCTGTGTATGAAATAGAAATAAGACTCGTGGAGATCTGGTCTGATGTCCTGAATATTGAAAAAGAGAATATCGGAGTAAATGACGGTTTTTTTGCGATGGGAGGTAATTCACTGAAGGTTGTTCTGTTGAGTCAGAAAATAGAAGATGCATTTGGTATATCCATTCAGGTCGCTGAACTATTTGACCATGACACGATAAACACTTTTATCAATAAGTTTCTGAAAGACTTCAACAAAAATAATGCAACTGTTAACGCGCTTGATAACCTAGAAAGTTAAGCCGAAAACCTATTTACAAATTCACTCAATTAAAAATAATAGTCGATAAAATGGATTTAGATTCTAATACAAATTTTACCGGATTGGAAGTTGCAGTTGTTGGTATGGCTTGCAAGTTTCCGGATGCTGAAAATATAAATACTTATTGGGAGAATATTCAGAGAGGCAAGGAATCTGTCAGATTTTATACCACTGAAGAAGTAATGGAATCTGGGGTAAAATCTGAACTCCTAAACGACCCCAACTACATTAAATCGAATGGTTGTGAGATTGCAGACAGGTACGGTTTTGATGCAGAGTTTTTTAATTATACTGCTGATGAAGCGATTTTACTGGATCCACAAATCCGGCTGATGCACGAGTGTATATATAATGCTCTAACCGATGCCGGTTATGCTCCTTCTGATTTCAAAGGTAATATTGGCTTGTTTGCCGGATGTTCAGCAAATCCATTATGGGAAGTATTGTGTAATGTTTCCGGTATCTCCTCAGAAATCGGAAACTGGTCGGCCAACCATTTTATGAATAAAGATTTCGGGCCAACATTGGTGTCTTATAAGCTTGGACTGAAGGGCCCAAGTGTCAATGTTGATACGGCTTGTTCTACTTCGTTGGTTGCAGTACATATGGCATTGAAGTCTATTTTATCAGGAGAGTCTGACCTGGCCATTGCAGGTGGAACCTCGGTCAGCGTAAACAGAAGCATAGGCTATTTATATAAAGAGGGATACATTAATTCGCCGGATGGGCATTGCCGGACCTTTGATGAAAATGCCAATGGCATTATTGGAGGAGAGGGTTCAGGAATGATTGTACTTAAATTGTTAAGTAAGGCGATAGCAGATAACGATCATATTTATGCGACGATCAAAGGAAGTGCGATTAATAATGACGGGAACAGAAAGGGTGGTTTTACTGCTCCCAGTGTACAGGGGCAGATTGAGGTCATTAGAAATGCGCTGAAATTATCGGGACTTGAAGCAGAGCACATTGGTTTTGTGGAAACTCATGGAACGGGTACTAATCTGGGGGATCAGATAGAAATAGAAGCGTTAAAAAAGGCCTTTGATACTGACAAAAAGAATTATTGTTATCTCGGGGCTACCAAGACTAATATCGGACATCTGGATGCTGCTTCCGGTATTGCCGGACTAATTAAAACGATACTTGTCCTTAAGCATAAAGTGATTCCACCTCTTGTTAATTTTCAAACTGAAAATCCAAAATTAGGAATTGGTAAATCCCCTTTTATCCTTACCAATAAACAAGAAGACTGGGTTTCTGAGCAACCCAGAAGAGCGGGAATTAGTTCCTTTGGAATTGGCGGGACCAACATACATATGGTATTGGAAGAGCACCTCAGTACTGTTTCAGATAAGGAGGCCTCTGACGATGAAAAAATACTGATTCTATCGGCAAAAAATAAGATTGCACTGGAATTGATGAAAGAAAATCTCTATGAATATATCCAGAAAAATGAGAATCTGGATATGTCTGCCCTGGTTCATACTCTTCAAACCGGAAGGGATCATATGGCCTGCAGATTGAGTGCGGTATTCAGATCCAGGGAAGAATTACTTGATATTTTTAAACTAAACGCCTTTAAGAGCGGGCTAGCCATCTCAAAAAATAAGAAAATAATATTTGCATTCCCCGGTCAGGGTATGCAGTATGCAAACATGGGTAAAGAGCTGTACGCAGAAGAAGTCCTATTCTCTACTGTTCTGGATGAATGTTTTGGTATATTAAAAAGAATCACAGGAACAGATTTCAGTACCGTACTTTATCCAGATGCAGACGAAAACAGTGAAAAAATCAATGAAACTATAAATAGTCAGCCCATATTATTCAGTTTTCAATATGCACTGGCAAAATTAATGATCTCCAGAGGCATTCAACCAGACGCATTTATCGGACATAGTATAGGGGAATATGTTGCTGCCTGTTTATCAGGGGTGATTTCATTAGAGGACGCGCTCCGTTTAGTTTCAAAGCGGGCTGAGTTTATGCAGAATATGAAACCTGGTAAAATGCTTGCTGTAAACTTAAATTGGAAAGAGGTGGTCAAATTTACCTCTCCTTCGATTTCATTTGCATCGATAAACAGCCCATTGCACTGTGTATTGTCCGGCACGACGGAAGAGATCATTAAACTGCATGGCATATTTACCGAGTTAAACATCAATGCCGGTATTTTAAAAACATCACATGCTTTTCATTCTTTTATGATGCGGGATGCAGCAGAAATGCTGGAAAACGAAATGGAAGATGTCGTATTTCATGAGCCTCAGATTCCATTTATTTCTAATGTAACAGGAGATTGGATTAAAACTGAAGATTGTCAGACTGCAGTATATTGGGCTAAACAGTTAAAGAGCCCAGTACAGCTTGAGAAAGGAATAAGCAAAATACTTGAAGCGAAAGAAGTGATCATTCTGGAGCTGGGACCTGGAAATTCTATAGGGTCATTTGTTGAAAAAAATAAAGAATTTAAAGAGAGTCATCACGTTCATAGTATTGTAAGACATGTAAATAATCATTCTTCTCCAGATTTAAGATATTTACTGAATAAACTTCGTGACATCTGGTTGTCTGGAGTAGACATTAACTGGTCTTCATTTTATAAAAGTCAGGCGAAAATTTCCTTGCCAGGATATGGTTTTACTCATAAAGAATTTAAAATTGATCCACAAATACTGGATGATTTATTAAGCGGACGTAAGTTAAATGGAGAGACCAATAAAAATGAAGTAGAAAAATGGTTCTATATCCCTGGATGGAAAAAAAGCACAGCTCATTATAAGCAAAAAAAATTAGATGGAAAATGGTTGATCATAGGTTTCGATGAGCAGCTGATCCGTAATTTTATAAGTCATATCGACGTTCCTGTGGACAAAGTATACAGCCTGGTGCCAGGTTTATCAGACACGGTCAGCCTGGACAATCATAATGGCTTCAAAATTAATATAGATAATCCAGAACATTACCTTGAATTTGTCGAGCATTTTAATAAGCTAAGTGAGCCGTTAACAATTATTGATCTTTCCTTTTTTACTCCTGAGGATACTTTACCTGCGGCATATGTGGTTGATTTTGTCTCTTATCATCATTTATTGCATTTAGGGAAAGCATTTGGCCGGTTGACACGCGTACCTGAGGTGTTTTTAAATTGTTTAACTATAGATAACTATGATGTTTATGGTTCAGAGCAATTAACATTACGTGCTTCGTATCTTGCCAGTACATTAAAAGTAATCTCTCAGGAGTATTTCTATGTGAAATCTAAAAATATTGATGTTTCCGCTGCTGAACTATCCGATCTACCAGGGCTTTATAAAAGGATAGGTAAGGAGGTGTCAATTGACTCCAATGAAACTGTCATTGCCTTGAGAAATTATACGCGATGGATTCCCGCTTATGAGCAATTGAATAAAAATGAGCTGGCTCCTGATTCCAAATTTGAAATTCAGGAGAATTCAGTTTACCTGATTACCGGAGGTCTTGGAAATGTAGGTTTTGTTCTGGCAAAATATCTCTGCAGGAAAGGAGCAAGAGTGGCGATCATCGGGAGAACTGAAATCAGTTCCGGCATCAATAGCTCAGATAGTGAAAAGTTGAAGCGATTCAACCAGCTTAAAGAAATTAAATCTGACGTTTTTTATGTTTCGACTAATGTGGCGGATGAAAAATTGCTTAATGAAGCAGTTCAGCAGATTGAACAGGAGCTAGGGAACATAGTGGGAGTATTTCATCTTTCGACAGCTGGTTTTTCGCATCATGAAGATCATTTGATTAAAGAATTAAGCATAGCTACCTGCAGAGAACAGTTCAATGCAAAATTGAAAGGTGCTGAAAATATTCGTCAGGTTTTTAAGCATCATCAGGTTGACTTTGTGGTGTTATTTTCTTCTATAGCATCAGTTTTAGGCGGAATCGGTTATTTTGCGTATGCCGCTGCAAATGCTTGTCTGGACCGTATGGCTGAAATAAATGATGGTGTTGATGCCGTACGGTGGGTTTCCATCAATTGGGATGCATGGGGAACGGAGAATAATGGAGCTGCTGATCTGGCTATTACTGAAAATGAGGGTAACCAGGTATTTTCTCAAATGGAGTTATTACTGGGACATGGTCGTCTTGTCGTGTCAGTTCATGATTTGAAGGACAGAATGGACCGTTGGGTTTTGAAAAAACAGGATTTACCCGATCATAATATTAAAATGCCAGAATTGGAAAGGCCACAGCTTTCCGGTGACATTGACCTTCCTGAAAATCAAATAGAAACTGAATTAGCTGCAATCTGGAAGAGCCTATTTGGTTACGATACCATTGGCGTTAACGATGATTTTTTTGAACTCGGAGGAGACTCACTCAAAGCCTTAGGTCTATTGAATTCAATAAGGCGGAAATTTGAAAAAGAAATTTCATTGGCTGAGTTCTTTAACGCTCCCTCTATCCGGGCGATTGCTTCTCTCATTTCCTTGTTGGCCGTGAATTCAACCGGGATTAATAAGGCTACTGAAAAGGAAACTTATGCATTGTCCTCTGCGCAACAACGTTTGTATTTTTTATATGAACTTGATAAAAGTTCATTGGCTTATAATATGCCGCAGGTGGTGAGAATTAGCGGTGGACTCGACCTCATCAGATTCGGCAATACTTTTAAAGAACTCATTTCTCGTCATGAGAGTTTACGTACCAGCTTTATCCTAAAAGATGGAGAGGCTTGTCAGCTAGTTGGTGATGGGGCCGGTTTTTCTATAGAAGAGTACAGGATTTCAACGCTTGAGCTGAAAGAAGTTATCCGTCAGTTTATCCGTCCATTTGATCTGGATAAAGGACCACTCATCCGTATAGGGATAGTTTCGATCGCAGAGGAAGAACATTTGTTGTTGGTGGATATGCACCATATCATTACAGATGGAATTTCTCAGGGAATTTTGATCCGCGATTTCATGCAGCTGTATGAAGGAGAAGAATTACCATCCCTGAAATTGCAATATAAAGATTATTCAGAGTGGCAACAAGGTGAAGGTGAGCAGTTACGTATCCGCGAACAGAAAGAATTCTGGTTGGCAGAATATAAGGTCTTGCCAGATATTCTTGAGCTGCCTGCTGATTATGCCCGCCCTAAAAAACGCAGTTATCAGGGAGGGACCTATAAGTTTGAACTGGATGAAAAGACTACTGCTGCCTTGCGCTATTTAGGCGAGCAGGAAAAGTCAACCTTATTTATGGTCTTGTTGTCAGTATACAATATCTTCCTTGGTCGGCTTGGTAATCGGGAGGATATCGTTGTAGGAACCCCTTTAGCGGGTCGTCAGCATCCTGAAATTGAAGGTATTATCGGCATGTTTGTGAATACCCTTGCATTACGGAATTATCCGGAAGGGGATTTGAAATTTCGTGACTTTTTGAGGAAAGTACGTTCAAAAACACTCTCCTGCTTCGATAATCAAGATTTTCAATATGAAGAACTTATTGAAGAGCTGAAACTGACACGTGATATGAGTCGGAATCCTTTATTTGAGACCGTATTTTCCTATGAAAATTTTGAAACGGAAGCACTTGAGATTTCCGGGTTGAAACTCGATGCCTACGATCATGGACTTGGAAGTGCTAAATTTGATTTGTCTTTATCGGCTGTAGAAGGTGCTGACCGTTTATATTTCGGATTTAGTTATTCTACCGACCTGTTTACTGAGTCTACAATCGGACGTTTTGCACATTATCTACAGCGTGTGATTAGTGCTATCGTATCAGATCATGATATTCGTATTGCAGATATAGATATCTTATCAGAAGAAGAGAAATATCAGCTTTTAAATCAGCATAATCATTCCTCGGTATCTTATCCTGAAGATCGTACTGTGGTCAGCTATTTTGAGGAGCAGGTAAAGCTTTACCCGGATCGCATTGCTCTGGTAGATCAGGATGTTTCGCTAAGTTATCAGGTACTTGATGGTTTAAGCAACCGGCTTGCCCGTGTTCTGCGTAAAGCGGGGGTAGGGCGGAATAGTATTGTCGGTTTGTTAACCGGACGGACACAAGAGACTGTGATAGGGATGCTCGGCATTCTGAAAGCCGGCGGGGCTTACCTTCCTATGGACCTGGATTATCCTCATGACCGGATCAGTTATCTGCTGGAAGACAGTCAAGCTGTGTTGCTTCTGGTGACTGCAACTGACTACCTGGTATCCCATGAGCTAAATACGATGGTTGTTCAGCAGGTTCTTGAACAGGATGAGATCAGCCTTGAAGCTTTACCTTCGGAGAATCTTGCCGAAGATCTTTGTTATGTGATCTATACCTCCGGTACCACTGGTTATCCAAAAGGTGTACTGGTAGAGCACCGGAATGTTGTGCGTTTATTTTTCCATTCGGAGCCTTTGTTTGATTTCGGAGCAGAAGATGTCTGGACGATGTTCCATAATCCTTATTTTGATTTTAGTGTCTGGGAAATGTATGGGGCGTTATTGTATGGCGGAAAACTGGTGATGATCCCCAAAATGGTAGCCCGTGACCCGGGTTCCTATCTTTCCTTACTGGTTTCTCATGGTGTTACGGTATTGAACCAGACCCCTTCGGCATTTTATAACCTGATCGAAGCAGAATCGTATGCGGGGTTATCACCCGATGCATTGAAGTTAAGGTATGTTATTTTTGGTGGTGAAGCTCTTAAACCTTTAAAGCTATCTGGCTGGTATGCCAGGTATCCGGATATCGCGCTGATCAATATGTTCGGGATTACCGAGACGACAGTGCATGTGACTTATAAATTAATTACAGAACAGGAGATCGGTGGGAATGTGAGCAATATTGGTACACCTATTCCGACACTATCTGCCTATATTTTTGATCCTTACCAGCGTTTGGTTCCTCAGGGCGTTACCGGAGAACTGTATGTTGGTGGAGCAGGTGTTTCCCGTGGTTATCTTAACCGTCCGGAGCTTAATGCATCTCGTTTTGTGCCCAATCCCTACCGTGCTGAAGAACGTCTTTACCGGACCGGGGATTTGTGCCGTCAGCAGGCAAACGGAGAACTGGAATATATCGGCCGGATTGACCATCAGGTTAAAATCCGTGGTTATCGGATTGAACTTGGGGAGATCGAAAGCCGTTTGCTGGAGCATGACCAGATTTCAGATGTGGTGGTGCTGGTCCGAGAGGATCATGAAAATAACAGTTCGTTGTGTGCTTACCTGGTTAGTACAGAAGAACTGGAGTTGTCCGTGATTCGGAGTTATCTTTCGGGGGTATTGCCAGATTATATGGTTCCCTCACACTTTGTTCAGGTTCCTTTCCTTCCTCAGACCGGAAACGGGAAAGTAGACCGTGATGCACTACCAGCACCTGTTCCTCAGGATGGATCTGCTTATGTAGCTGCGGAAAGTGACCTTGATATTGCCCTAAGTAAGCTTTGGTCTTCTGTACTTCAGGTTGCTGAGGTCGGCTTGACCAGTAACTTTTTCAGTTTAGGTGGAGATTCTATGCTTGCACTGAAACTGGTTAGCCGGATCAACCGGGATCTGGGTTTGAAGATGAGCATTGCCGATCTGTTTACCTATCAGTGTATTGGAGAGTTGAGCCCACGGTTAGTGGCTGTTTCTCCGTTGTCAGATGAAAAAGAAGTAGTTGCCGGTTTACTGGCCTCTTATGATATTTTACGGTCGTCGTTCCTGGAGTCACATCCTTCAGTGAATGGGGATGATGTAAGTGCTGTTTATCCGGCAAGTGACATTCAGAAGGGGATGCTTTATCATTCGATGAAAGAGCGGGGACTTTATCATGACCAGATGGTTCATGTGGTCCGTTATCCGGATCATTACCTTTCGTTGCTTGATCAGGCGATGGGCCTTCTGATCGAGAAACATTCGATTCTTCGGACAGGTTTTTACCAGGGAGAGGAAGAGCTGTTACAGGTTGTTTTTACCGAGGGTGTTGCCGATATCCGTTACCAGGATTTGAGTGAGCTGTCTAGCTCAGCTCAGGAGGCTTTTATCCGGGAATCGCTGGAACAGGATAAGGATGAGCCTTTCGGTCTTGGTGAGCCCGGCTTATTCCGATTGCTGGTTTTCCGTTTGGAAGAGGGTCGGAGTTGTGTATGTCTGGTTTGTCACCATGCGATTATTGACGGCTGGAGTGAGGCCTCTTTGAATACAGAGCTTCACAATACGCTGATGAGTCTTTCTGCCGATCCTGAATTCCGTCCTGCCGGACTGCGCCATAGCTATCTGGACTTTGTTATTGATCAGCATCTGGCCTCGATGGACGGGAGATTACAGACTTACTGGCAGGAAGCACTGAAGGATTATAAACGTTTTGTTTTTTCCTCAGTAGAGGAAGTATCTGAGTACCGGACCCACCAATCGAGTTTGGACGGGGCTTTACTTTCGGGGTTAAATTCCTGGAATTTATCTTCAGAAGTGAGTGTTCGCAGCCTTTGTTTTTCAGCTTTTGTTTACGCCCTTTATATGTTGAGTTACGAGAATGACCTGACGGTTGGATTGGTGACCAATAACCGTCCTGCTTTGGAGGATGGGGACCAGATTCTGGGTTGCTTTTTGAATACAGTACCTTTTCGAACTTCTGTACCCGAGCAAGGGAGCTGGCTTTCTTTTGTGCAGGAGATCAATACAAAGCTGAATGGACAGAAGGAGTATGAGCGTTTGTCTTTTTCGAAGATTGTATCCGGGCTGCAAGAGGCTTCAGGAGATCAGAATCCGATCACTGATGTGCTGTTCAACTATGTAGATTTTCATGTTTACGATGCTTTACAGGGTGCTGAACTGAATGAGGGTGGAGGGGCAGTTTTGTCAGATGGACCAGTTGCTGATCAGGGAGAAGGAGTTTCAGGAGAAACGCGGAACAACTCCTTATTTAACCTGAATGTAGACCGGACCGGTGGGGAACTGAAGCTTTCCTTATGTTACCAGAGTAATTTTGTGAGTGGAAGTACCGTGGAGCAGTTCATGAGTTATTACCATCGGGTACTGGAACTGATCTTAAGCAGTCCGGATTCTCCTATTGGTATGGGTTCAGTTTTATCTGTTCAGGAGCAGGAGCAATTGTTGTATGGGTTTAACGCTACAGCCGCTGTTTATCCGGCAGATCAAACAATTCTGGACTTATTTGTGGAACAGGTAGGGCGAAATCCAGAAGCAGTGGCATTGAGTGATGAGCAACGGAGTATGACTTATGAAGAACTTGATCAGCGTAGTTCTCAGCTGGCCAATTATTTGCATCAACATGTGGGCTTAGAAAAGGGGAAAATCGTCGGATTATTAATTGATCGGGAAATAGACCTTATTCCAGTTATATTCGGCGTACTCAAGGCTGGATATGCCTATATTCCGATTGATGTAAAACATCCCCTAGAACGGATTAATTCAATAATTGAAGATTCCGGACTAAGCTTTATTATTAAAAGTGATCATATTCAATACGCAGTTGCGACGCAGATTGATCAGACCTCTATTACTGATTTATGGAAGGACTTAAATGCCATTGACCATTCCAGACCGATTGTAGATATTACAGGTAAAGATCTGGCTTATATTATCTATACTTCCGGATCTACAGGTAGGCCCAAAGGTGTAATGATAGAACATCATTCCCTGGTGAATATCATCACTGCTATGGATCAAAAGTATCCATTATCAGCGACAGATAAATTCCTGTTAAAAACAAATTATTCTTTTGATGTATCCGTTGCAGAAATCTTCGGATGGTTCTTAAATGGTGGAAGCCTCTGTATACTTAAGTCGGGCTCAGAAAATGATCCTTCAGCGATACTAGATACAATAGAACAGAATCGCATTACCCATATCAACTTTGTTCCGTCCATGTTTTCGGCATTCCTGAATTTCATAGGACAGCGGGATTTGAATAAAATAGCTTCATTAAAGTACATTTTCCTTGCCGGAGAGGCATTATCCGGTGAATTAGTTAGAAAGTTTCAGGCTCTGAAGACAGGAATTGCCATTGAAAATGTTTATGGGCCTACAGAGGCAACAGTTTATAGCAGTGCTTATTCTACATTGCCAAATAATGATAAATTACCCGTTCCGATAGGAAAGCCATTGAAGAATGTAAAATTCTACATTTTAAACGCTTCAGGCTGTTTACTACCTCGTGGAGTCGCAGGAGAATTATATATCGGTGGGGCAGGGGTTGCAAGAGGTTATCTGAATAATGAAGACCTTACTGCAGAGAGATTTGTAGGCAGTCCATACAGTGAAAATCAGAAATTATATAAATCTGGCGATCTTGCAAAGTGGACGGTTGATGGAGATATCTTATTTATTGGCAGAATTGACAATCAGGTCAAACTTCGTGGATACAGAATTGAACTGGGAGAGATTGAAAATCAATTGCTTTCTTATACTGGGGTTAATCATGCTATAGTTCTTTTAAGAGAAAAGCAGGGTAGTAAAAATTTGATTGCTTATTACAGTGCAGAGCAAGAGATCGAAAACGCAAAACTAAAGACCTTCTTACTAAATAAACTGCCGGAATATATGGTTCCTGTAATTTATATGTATCTGGAAAATGTTCCCCTCACTACCAGTGGGAAAATCGATAAGAAAGCCTTACCTGATCCTGGCATGGAAGAGCAAAGCGCTTACGAAGAAGCAACAAGAAAAGAAGAAATACTTTTGGTGGATATCTGGTCTAAAGTACTTGGAGTAAAGAAAGTTGGTATTCATGATAATTTCTTTTCATTGGGAGGTGATTCCATCAAGTCCATTCAGATCAGTTCCCGCTTGCGTGGTTTAGGATATGAACTATCCGTGAAGTCTGTATTTAACTTCCCGGTAATTAAAACTCTCGCATCAAAATTGAAACATCTGGAGCGATTATCAGATCAGTCTCCTGTTTATGGGGAAGTACTTTTAAGCCCTGTTCAGTCCTGGTTTTTTGATAAAAATAAGAGGTATAGACACCATAACAACCATGCTGTAATGCTGAGATTTGAGCGCGGCATTTCTGCTGAATCGGTAAATCAGATATTTTATAAACTACAGAATCATCATGATGCATTGAGAATGGTATTTGCCGAGCATGAGGGGGGCATTTCTCAAAGAAATTTTGAAGCAGGAACACCCGTATGGCTAAATACTTTCGATCTGACAAAACATGACCATGCAAAAGAACTAATGTTTTTAGAAGTCAACAAGCTCCAGCGAAGTATAGACTTAGAGAATGGGCCATTAATGAAACTTGGTTTATTTCATACTAATGATGGTAGCCATTTATTAATCATTATACACCATCTGGTAATCGACGGCGTATCCTGGAGGATTTTATTCGAAGATATTGAGTCGCTCTACCAATTATTGATGGAAAATAAGCATTTGGAGCTACCATTGAAAACTGATTCATTTCAAGTCTGGTCCCGTTCTATCTACTCGTATTCACAAAGCAAAGCTTTTTTGCAGGCAAAATCATACTGGGACAGTATTAATGCTCAGGAAATAAATGATATCAGACCTGAGCTCTCAGATGGAGAAAATACATATAGCAGTACAGGTGTTGTCTCTTTTCATTTGACTGAGGCTGAAACAACAAAATTGCTGAAATATTCACAAGTTGCGTTTGGGACCCAAATTAATGATATACTGTTAACCGGACTGTTGTTGAGTATAGTGAAACAATTCGATTATAATGTAATCAGGATTGATCTAGAGAGTCACGGTCGTCAAAGTGCAGATCCGTTGATTAATATCAGTCGTACCGTAGGTTGGTTTACAAGCATCTATCCCGTGGTACTTAAATACCGGGGAATGGCATTGTCTGAGGTCATAAAAGGTGTAAAGGAAGCACTTAGAAATGTTCCTAATGAAGGATGGGACTTTCTGATTAATAAATATATGGCTACTGATTCAATCCATGGTAATGTCAGTAGAGAATCCAGAATGAGTTTTAATTACCTCGGACAATTCGATCAGGATACTGAAAATAAATCTTACTCTATTTCCTCTGAATCAAAAGGGAATATTGTTGCTCCTGAACAAGTAAGACCTTATGACCTGGAAGTTCTGGGACTGGTGTCAGGACATCAGTTATATATGGATATTATCTATAGTAAAAATCAGTTTAAGGAATCTACATTACAACACCTGATGGACCATTATCGAGTGTGTCTGGCAGAAGTGATTGATTACTGCTGCAATTATGGCAAGACTGAATTAAGTCCTTCTGATCTCACCTATAAAGGTTTGACAATAGATCAGCTCAACCATTTACAGGGGGCATATAATCTTACGGATATCTATTCTTTATCACCAATGCAAAGAGGCATGCTGTTTCATGCCTTGCTTGATAAAGCGTCAGATAATTATTTCGAACAGATGACCTTTACAGTGAAGGGTAACTTAAACGTTGAAGCTGTAAAATCCAGTATCAATATGTTATCTCAACGCTATGACATTCTTCGGACCAGATTTCTTTATGAGGATTTGAAGCATCCATTACAGATGGTTTTAGAGGAAAGTCCTGTGGACTTTCTGTATAAAGATATCCGTGATGAGTATAGAAATGATTCAAAAGAGAGGATTGTGGAGTCTTTCCGCCTGAAGGACATGTCAAATAAATTTGATTTAAGTAATGATAGTTTGATGCGATTGTCTGTCTTGCAAACCTCAGAAAATGAATTTGAATTTATATGGAGTCATCATCATATCCTAATGGATGGATGGTGTATGGCGATCATTATTGAAGAATTCAGGAAGATTTATTCAAGTCTGTCCAGCGGTAGCGAATTTATTCTTCCTCCTGTTAAGCCCTATGCGGATTACATTAAATGGATTGATAGCAGAGACAAAGAAGAAGCGGCTAATTACTGGAAGAATTATTTGTTGTTTTATGAAGTTCCTGTAAGCTTACCTAAAAAAAGGAAAGCGCATACTGCCTACTTCTTACAGCCTGAGTTTAGTGCTAGTTCATTGATTATAGACAGAGGCAGGACACAAGCTGTCAATAAGCTTTCCCGTACATATGGGATAACGGTTAATAGTATCATTCAAGCCGTCTGGGCACTTTTGTTAAGTAAATACAATAATACCAATGATGTTGTATTTG
Organism: Pedobacter steynii; assembly: GCF_001721645.1. Classification (NCBI taxonomy): domain Bacteria; kingdom Pseudomonadati; phylum Bacteroidota; class Sphingobacteriia; order Sphingobacteriales; family Sphingobacteriaceae; genus Pedobacter; species Pedobacter steynii. The sequence goes on from NZ_CP017141.1 coordinate 4,162,500, forward strand.
GTTCGGTAGTATCCGGGAGACCCGCTGAAATTGAAAATGTAGAGCGTATGGTTGGTCTATTTATTAATACTGTACCAGTGAGAATAACTTATGAGGCTAGTGATACTATTGCAGAATTATTAAAGTCGGTGCAAAGCCAGGCTCTTGAAGCAGGAAGTTATCATTATCATCCATTAGCAGAAATACAGGCCTTAACTGAACCCGGAAGAGATCTGTTTGATCATATTATGGTATTTGAAAATTATCCATTGTCTGAGCGGCTGGAGGGACATATACCAGAAGAGGATATTTCCGATGATATAGAAATTGATAATGTAAGAATGTTTGAACAGACAAATTACGATTTAAGTATTCTGGTGATTCCCGGAGAGGAGATCAGCATTCAATTCGATTTTAACTCAAACGTATATGATCCTGAGTTAATGAGTAAAATGGTTGTTTTCTTGGATGATATTCTTGACCAGGTCCTTTCCGCTCCTGATCTGCGGCTTTCTGATCTTGATTTGCTTTCTTCCACTGAACGTTTACGTTTACTGGAACTGGGCAGGGGAGCTGTTCCTGCTTACCGAACCGATCGGACTCTGGTAGAGCTGTTCAGGGAGCAGGTGTTAAAGAATCCGGATGCTGCTGCAATAATCTTTGAAGATCAGGTACTGAGTTATCAGGAACTGGATGATCTTTCCAGCCGGTTGAGTGTGTTTTTAAGAAATTCGGGAGTGGTATCTGGAGCAGTAATCGGGTTGATGTTAGACCGTTCACCAGAGATGATTGCAGGGATTCTTGGTATACTAAAGTCAGGAGCAGCTTATGTACCTATTGATAGTATTTTGCCACAAGAGCGTATTCTTTACCTATTGAAAGATAGTGGCGCCAGCTTTTTGCTCACTTCATCAGCGTACTGGCAGACATATCAGGATCATATTTCTGTACTGGATATCTCAGCGGCTGAAAGTGTTGCTGAACAGGGGGGAGAGGTTCAGGTACAGACTGAACCGGGAGATCTGGTTTATATTATTTATACCTCAGGCAGTACCGGAAAACCTAAAGGGGTCATGGTAGGCAATACTTCATTGATTAATTTTATTGAAAGTCAGCGGAATTTATTTGAGATCACCTCTGCTGAGCGTATTCTTCAGTTTTCGACGATCAGTTTTGATGCTTCAGTTGAGCAGATCTGGCTGGCCTTATTAAGCGGTGCTGGTTTGGTATTGCTAAGTAAGGAAGTGCTTACAGATCAGGAAATGTTCCAGGATTATCTCCGGATTCATGAGGTGACTCATCTTCATGCTACACCTTCCTTTCTGGAAAACATCCGTCTGCCGGATCAAAACTCCCTGAAGCGGATCATTGCCGGAGGAGAAGCCTGCAGTGCAGATCTGGCCAACCGGTACAAAAAGAACTATAATTTCTATAATAAATATGGTCCAACTGAGAGTACTATAAGTTGTCTTATTTATCATGTTGAACAAAGTTCAAGCTTTAAATCGGCGGTTCCTATCGGGCGTGCGATATCAGGTACCTGTGTTTATATATTGGATCAATATCAGGGTTTAAGTCCTGAGGGGGCATTAGGAGAGTTATGTATCTCTGGTCTTGGACTTTCAAAAGGTTATGTGAACAATGAAGCTTTAACCGCAGAGAAGTTTGTGAGCAATCCTTTTGAAAAGGATGGGTTGATGTACCGTACCGGAGATCTTGTTCGCTGGGGCGCAGATGGGAATATCGAATTTTTGGGTCGTATTGATGACCAGGTGAAGATCCGTGGTTACCGGATAGAACCAGGAGAAATCGAAGTGGTGATCAGTGGATTGGAGGAGATCAACCAGGCTTTGGTAGTGGTTAAGGAACAAGGTAGCGATAAACACCTGGTAGCCTACTACACTACAGCAGCAAGACTTCCTGTTGCTGACTTAAAGCAGCGTCTTCAAGGCTTGCTTCCAGAGTATATGCTTCCCTCTTATTATGTTCATTTATCCGAGTTTCCATTAACAAGCAATGGTAAAGTAGACCGTCGTGGACTTCCGGAATTACGGTTGGATATAGCAGATGATTATGTGGCGGCTTCTACTGGCCTGGAAGATACTCTTGTCACCATTTGGTCAGAGATCTTAAAAATAGAAGAGGACAGGATCAGTGTAAGCAAGAGTTTCTTTGATTTGGGGGGACACTCGCTGAAAGCAATGAGTCTGGTCAACCGGATCAGGAAAGAGGTGGGAGTAGAAGTCTCTTTAAAAGCAATCTTCAGCCATCAGAGTATCCGAAGTTTATCTGCATATATTCAAGGTATGTCTGGAGGCTCAGTTTATTCTTCAATACCTTTAGCCACCGGGAAAGGACATTACGCACTGTCTTCTGCTCAGAAGCGTTTGTATTTTCTATATGAGTTTGACCGGGATTCCCTGGCTTATAATATGCCACAGGCAGTCTGGCTCCATGGTGAGCTGGATCAGGATCGTTTGAGCGGAGCTTTCCGCTCTTTGATCCATCGTCACGAAGTACTCCGGACCAGAATTGTGATGATTGGGGATGAACCTTTTCAGGTTATTGGTGATGGATCAGACTTTTCAATCACAGTGTACCAGAGCAGCGAAGAAGAGGTTGATGCAGTAATGAGCAGGTTCATCCGTCCTTTTGATCTTGGTCGTGGTCTGCTGATCCGTGTGGGACTGGTCCATGTTGCCAGTGGAACAACCTTGATGATGGTGGATATGCACCACATCATTACCGATGGGGTTTCCCATGGGATTCTGATCCGTGATTTCATGGCTTTGTACGATGGACAGGAACTTTCTGCTCCGGGATTGCAGTACAAGGATTACTCGGAATGGCAGCAGAGTGCAGCAGAACAGAAACGCATTGCTGAACAGAAATCCTTCTGGCTTTCTGAGTATCAGGATCTTCCTGAAGCACTGGAACTTCCCCTGGACTATGCACGTTCCAGGCAGGCTGTACATAAAAGCGGGAGTTATGGTTTTGAACTGGATGAACAGACCACCGGGGGGCTTCGTCGTTTAGGCGAAGAAAACGGAGCGACCTTATTTATGGTGTTACTGTCTGCGTATAAAATTTTGTTAAGCCAGCTGGGTAATCGTGAGGATGTAGTGGTCGGTATTCCAACGGCTGGTCGCCGTCATGCGGATCTGGAAGGAGTGATCGGTATTTTTATCAATATGCTGGCTTTACGTAATTATCCTTTAGGAAGCCTGAGTTTCCGTGCTTTTCTGAAGGAAGTGAGCTCCCGTACTTTATCCTGTTTTGACCATCAGGACTTTCAGTATGAAGATCTGGTTGATGAGCTGAAGCTCTCTCGTGACACAGGTCGGAACCCACTTTTTGAAGCTACCTTTTCCTATCAGAATTTTGAAACCGGTTCACTGTCTATTCCCGGATTAAGTTTATCCCCTTACGCTCAGGAAGCGGGAATCTCCAAATTTGATCTGTCTCTTTCTGCTATCGAGGAGTCCGGACTGCTATATCTGAATTTAAGTTATTCCAGAGACCTGTTCAATGCTTCAACGGTTGAACGTTTTGGAGATTATCTGCAACAGATTATAAAATTAGTGCTGGTGGATCCTGATATGCATCTTTCTGAAATCAACCTGCTTTCTGCTGCTGAGCGTTCACATTTACTGGAACTGGGTAAAGGATCTGCTGCTGCCTATGGAATAGAAAAGACCGTAGTAGATTTGTTTTGCGAACAGGTTCTGCAAAGGCCGGATGCTGTGGCTGTCGTTTTTGAAAAGCGTGCACTGACTTATGCTGAGCTGGACCAGTTGTCCAATCAGCTGGCTGGTCTTCTGCAAAGTTCTTATCAGATCCAGGCCGGAGATGCTGTGGGTATTTCCCTTGGAGGTACAGAATTGTTGCTGGTTGGGATCCTTGGTATCCTGAAAGCAGGCGGGGTTTATGTTCCTTTTGATGTTGACTATCCAGCAGAACGTAAAGCCTATTTATGTGCTGATGCCGGTATCCGTTTGTTGCTCACCGTTACCGATCATGTTTTTGATGCGGTAGATTATTACAGCGGTTCCATTATGGCCCTGGATGCAGAGCTTGTCCCGGACGCTCAGACTTATTCCAGGCCATCGGTTTCCATTACAGGGGAGAGCCTGGCATATATCAGTTATACTTCAGGCAGTACAGGCAATCCCAAGGGTGTGATGGTTCCTCATCAGGGTATCCTTCGGCTGTTGAACCTATGTGATATTGTGCTCAATGAGCATACCGTAACCCTTCAGTTATCCTCTGTATCTTTTGATGCAGCTACTTTTGAAATCTGGGTATCGCTTCTAAGCGGAGGTAAAGTTGTTCTGCGGGGAGATGGATCGATAGATATTGGCAAGCTTAATAATTTGATCCGTACAGAGGGGGTGAATACCTTGTGGCTGACGTCCGGACTTTTAGACCAGTGGGCTGATCATGATTTATCCGGATTGCCATTAGTATATCTTTTATCCGGAGGTGATGTTGTTCATGCAGCTTCTGTGTGTAAGGTTTACCGTCAGCTTCCTGAATTGAACATTTATAATGGTTATGGCCCCACAGAGAATACTACTTTTACCTGTTGTTATAAAATTCCCCGGACCATTCAGGCAGATGAGAATATTCCGATCGGCCGGCCGATCACAGGGAGTGATGTTTATGTGCTGAACAGCAGTATAGATTTATGTCCTGATGGGGTAGCTGGAGAATTATGTATCTCTGGTCTTGGTCTGGCAAGGGGTTATGTGAACAATGAAGCTTTAACTGCAGAGAAGTTTGTGAGCAATCCTTTTGAAAAGGATGGGTTGATGTACCGTACCGGAGATCTTGTTCGCTGGAAGCGGGATGGGAATATTGAATTCCTGGGTCGTATCGATGATCAGGTGAAGATCCGTGGTTACCGGATAGAGCCAGGAGAGATTGAGGCAGTCATCAGTGGACTGGAGGAGGTCAACCAGACCTTAGTGATGGTTAAGGAGCAAGGTGGCGATAAACACCTGGTAGCCTATTACACCACGGCCACACGCATCCCTTTTGCAGATCTAAAGCAGCGCCTTCAGGGCTTGCTTCCGGACTATATGCTTCCTTCTTATTATGTTTATTTATCTGAGTTTCCATTAACCAGCAATGGTAAAGTAGATCGCCGTAAACTTCCGGAATTAAGCCTGGATGTATCAGATGATTACGTGGCAGCTTCTACTGAACTGGAGCGTACACTTACCGGTATCTGGTCTGAGGTGTTGAAAATAGACCAGGATAAGATCAGTGTAAACAAAAGCTTCTTTGATTTGGGGGGACACTCGCTGAAAGCAATGAGTCTGGCAAATAAGATACATAAAACATTTTCTGTGGATTTTCCTATCTCTGATGTTTTTAATAACCCGACAGTAAAATTAATGGCGAAAATTATAGAAGTACAGCAATGGATTGGAGTGAGTGTTAATAAGAGTTCAGAAATTATAAAAATAAAGATCTAGATGAGAGACTTAATATATAAACTAAGGCAAAACAATATCGCAATTGATGTTATAGATAGCGAGCTTCAATTGAGCATACCTAATGGTCTTTTTTTAGATGAAATAATAGAAGAAGTAAGAGCCAATAAACAAGAGCTGATCTCTTTTATTGAACAAGCAAAAAATAATAAAAAAGTTAAAGCGATTCATCCTGTTGGAAAAAAGCCTTATTATGCATTATCCTCTGCTCAAAGGCGTTTGTATTTTTTATATGAGTTTGACCGGGATTCTCTGGCTTATAATATGCCCAGGGCGGTTTGGCTTGATGGAGAGCTGGATCAGGATCGTTTGAGCGGAGCTTTCCGCGCTTTGATCCATCGTCATGAAGTACTCCGGACCAGAATTGTGATGATTGGGGATGAACCTTTCCAGGTTATAGGTGATGGATCAGACTTTTCAATCACAGATTATCAGTGCCTTGAAGAAGAGGTTGGAGCAGTAATGAGCAGGTTCATCCGTCCTTTTGATCTTGGTCGTGGTCCGCTGATCCGTGTGGGACTGGTCCATGTTGCCAATGGAGCGACCTTGATGATGGTGGATATGCACCACATTATTACCGATGGGGTTTCCCATGGGATTCTGATCCGTGATTTTATGGCTTTGTACGATGGGCAGGAACTTTCTGCTCCGGGATTGCAGTATAAAGATTATTCAGAATGGCAGCAAAGTGCAGCAGAACAGGAGCGCATGGCCGAGCAGAAATCCTTCTGGCTTTCCGCGTATCAGGATCTTCCGGAGGTGCTGGACCTTCCCTGCGATTATGAACGTCCGGATCACCGGAATCATCGGGGAGAGAGTCATGGTTTTGAGCTGGATGAGCAGATTACGGGAGGACTTCGACGTTTAGCAGAAGAGCAGGATTCCACCTTATATGTTGTTTTGTTATCGGTTTATACGATCCTTCTTGGGCGTTTGGGTAACCGCGAGGATGTGGTGGTTGGTACACCTATTGCCGGACGCCGTCATGCGGACCTGGATGAGATGATCGGTATGTTTGTCAATACGCTTGCCCTTCGTAATTATCCCTTAGGGAGTTTAAGTTTCCGTGATTTTCTGAAGGAAGTGAGTTCCCGTACTTTATCCTGTTTTGACCATCAGGATTTTCAGTATGAAGATCTGGTTGATGAACTGAAGTTGCCACGTGACTTAGGGCGTAACCCACTGATAGAGGTGATGTTTTCTTATGAGAATTTTGAAATCGAGCAACTGGAGATTCCAGGACTGGTGATGAGTGCCTATCAACAGGAGGGAGAGAAGAGTTCGAAGTTTGACCTTTCGCTTTCTGCTTCAGAGCAATCCGGACGTTTATATCTGGCTTTAAGTTATTCCATCGAATTGTTCAGTGCTTTAACGATCCGTCGTTTCGGAACTTATTTCAAACAGATCATTGACCAGGTCCTTTCCGCTCCTGATATTCGGCTTTCTGAGCTTGATTTGCTTTCTTCCCCTGAGCGTTTACGTTTACTGGACCTGGGCAGGGGAGCTGTCCCTGCTTACCGAACCGATCAGACGGTGGTAGCGTTGTTCAGCGAACAGGTGTTAAAGCATCCGGATGCGAGGGCTATATTTTTTGAAGATCAGGAACTGAGTTATCAGGAACTGGATCATTTATCAAATCAACTGAGTCACTACCTGAAGGCAACCGAAGGGCTGCAAAAAGGAGAGCTGGCCGGGGTTAAACTGGAAAGAAGCAGTTGGTTGATCATTGCTCAGCTGGCTATTCTAAAAACTGGGGCGGCGTATGTATCGATAGATCCGAATTATCCTGATACCAGAATAGATTTTATAACAAATGATAGTCAGTGCAGATTTATCATTGATGGTGTTTTTATTGCTGGTTTTGAGGCGCTTTGTGACTCTTATCCCAGGAGTGCAACAGCGTTGATGATAAATGGAAATGATCCGGCATATGTTATTTATACCTCCGGGTCCACGGGATTACCTAAAGGTGTTCTGATTACACATCAAAGTCTGAGTAATCTATGCTTATGGCATCAGCATTATTATGGGGTTTGCCAGGATAGCCGTGGTACTTTATATTCCAGTGTTGGTTTTGATGCTTCTGTATGGGAGATATATCCTTATTTAGTTAGTGGTGGTAGTCTTTATCCGATTTTAAGGGACGAGATGCGGTATGATGTTCATGCTTTGCAGAAGTTTTTTGGCCAGCATCAGATTACCCATTCTTACCTGCCAAGTATTATCTGTCAGGATCTGGTTAGAAATGATATCGACCTTGATGGAGCATTGATTTTGACTGGGGGGGATGTATTGAGAATAAATGAAGGGACCTCACTAAAAATATATAATAACTATGGACCAACAGAAAATACTGTGGTCACTACGGTGGCTGATTTAACCGGATATAAAGGGGGGGTAATTTCGATCGGACGTCCGATATCAGGTACGTGTGTTTATATATTGGATCAATATCAGGGTTTAAGTCCTGAGGGGGCTTCCGGCGAGTTATGTATCTCTGGTCTTGGTCTTGCAGCTGGTTATGTGAATAATGAAGCTTTAACTGCAGAGAAGTTTGTGAGCAATCCTTTTGAAAAGGATGGGTTGATGTACCGCACCGGAGATCTTGTTCGCTGGGGTGCAGATGGGAATATCGAATTTTTGGGTCGTATTGATGATCAGGTGAAGATCCGTGGTTACCGGATAGAACCCGGAGAGATCGAAGTGGTGATCAGTGGATTGGAGGAGATCAACCAGGCATTGGTAGTAGTTAAGGAAGAAAGAGGTGATCAACACCTGGTAGCCTATTATACCACATCAACAATGGTTTCGGTTGCTGACTTAAAACAGCGCCTGCAAGGCTTGCTTCCAGAGTATATGCTTCCTTCTTATTATGTTCATTTATCCGAATTTCCATTAACAGTAAGCGGGAAGATAGACCGGCGTGGACTTCCGGAATTGAGTCTGGATGTATCGGATGATTACCTGGCAGCTTCTACTGAACTGGAGCGTACACTTACCGGTATCTGGTCTGAGGTGTTGAAAATAGACCAGGATAAGATCAGTGTGAATAAAAGCTTCTTTGATCTTGGAGGACATTCACTTAAGGCTGTTCAGTTGATTTCTCAGATCAATAAAAAAATCAAAAAGGAAGTAGGATTAGTAGATCTTTTTAGGTCCTCAACGATAAGTGCCCTTGCTGAAGTGATTACAGTAAAGGAGTATACGGATGTTATTAGTGATGAAAATCTGGTTCTACTTAAAGGCGGTGAAAAGGCTATTGAGAACCTGTTTTTTATACATGAGGTCAGTGGTAGTGTTCGGGGCTATGTCGAATTGGCTGGGTTGATGGGACAATACAATTGCTGGGGATTAAGAAGTGAGCTATTAAACTCACTAGCTCCTCAAAGTGTAGACATTAAAGAAATGGCATCCCGATATGTTCGTAAGTTAAAGCTTGTTCAAAAGACCGGTCCATATAAAATCGCCGGCTGGAGTTTGGGAGGCGTAATCGCACTTGAAATGATACAACAACTGGAGCTGAACGGTGAAAAAAACAATAAAGTAATTATGATTGACTCCCCGTTGCCTGTGTTTCCAAACAATATTTTTGCACCTAAAACAGATGATTTTATTAATCCCGTATTTACGTTAAATGAAGAGAAAGCCCTGATTGGGGGATTTGAAGAGAAGTTGATCTCTTCTCTAACTAATGTACAGACTGTAAAAGAATGCTGGGAATTAGCTGCTGAACATTTTGAAAAAGAAGGAAGCCATGAGTATATTATAAATAAACTGCCAAAGGATATGCTGAATCTCGTACTGGCTCCAGGTACTTCCAATAAATTAAGTGACACTATTAAATCTATAAATACAATCAGGTCATTACGTCATGCGCTCCAGCGTTTTTATTATGGAGCTAATGAAAAATCTGATGCACAATTGATTTATATGAAAGCGGAGACATCGGAAGTTGATTTAAGACAGCTTCAGGATGCTTTCCTGGAAAAAATAGTCGTTGTTGAACTGGGAGGTGGTCATTTTGATCTGCTTAAAGCTCCATCTGTTGTAAACGTTGCTGAATATCTAAAAAAATATCTGGATAATAGTCTATAGTTCAATCGCTTGTTTTGTGCTTGATATTTGTGGTGAAATAATTTTCTTATATATGTTTTTTTATATTCTTGTGTTTAAGTGTTTATCTATTGTTGTTTTTAAATGTTCATTTTTTTGTTTGTATGTTAAATAACTAAGATATTGTCATTAGGTGGAATGTTTTTGTTGTATTATGATTGACTTTCGTTAAAATGCTTTGTGATGTATGTATCATTTTGAATGCTAATTAGATAAGGTATATGTTAGCGCATTTTGGATTTACTTCCGTAAATTTTAATCAAGCCACTAATTGAAATTAAAAATCATATTAAAAAAAAATAATTATAATTCAATTGTTGTAAAAACTATTTAAAATAACAATTAATGAGAAAAAATAATCTCTATGTCTTTTTGATTTTAATCATTTCTAGTTTAGGTATATCTCCATCATTATTTGCACAATTGAAGGATGAGGCCATCAACAGTCAAATCCAGAATCAGGTTTCTGAGCTGATGGAAAAAGGTGATATTCCTGGTTTGAGTATTGTTGTACTCGAAAACGGCAAATCACTGATAAAAAGCTATGGTTATGCAGATTTGGAACTTAAAAAGCCCGTCAGCCCAAAAACCTTATTTCAAATTGGCTCTTGTAGTAAAGCATTTACTGCACTGGCAGTAGAACAACTGATCCGGCAAGAGAAAATTAATGTAAATGCAAACGTTTCTCAGTACATCCCATGGTTTCATCCTGATTATAAAAAGAAACCGGTTAAAATAACCGTTAACCAATTGTTGCATCATACCAGTGGGATTGCCTGGAGTACTATCTCAGATATTCCGGAATCTGATAGTAAAGATGCGCTTGAAAAGACAATTAGAATTATTGCGGGACTGCCGTTAAACAGATTGCCAGGCGAAAAATATGAATATGCTACCGTTAATTATGATGTTTTAGCATTGATTATTGAAAAGGTAACAGGAGAAACATTTGAAACTTATCTTCAGGATAGCATTATCAACAAGTTAAAGCTCCAATACACATCAGTTGGAAAACCTTTAGACAATGAATTAATGTCCGAGGGGTATAAAGTAGGTTTTTTTAAGGCCAGGTCTTATGAGGCTCCCGTATTTAAAGGAAACAATTCCGCTGGTTACGTCATTACCAATGCAATTGATATGTCTGAATGGCTTAAGTTTCAAATGGGGATGATCCCTTCGGATCTGTATCCTTTGGCTAAAAGTACCCATAGTAGAGACGAGACCGTTCCCCTGCATGGAATGGATGCTTATGCAGCAGGTTGGGAGATTGCGCTTAACGGGACAGGAGAGATATTTCATGGAGGACTTAATCCGAATTTTAGCGCCCATATTTTGTTAAGACCCGATCGTAAACTCGCAGTAGCAGTAATTGCAAATTCAAATAGCACTTATACTCCGGTTATCGCGAGGAAAATAATGCAATTGCTGGCATCTGAAAAGCAGGAAAATCAGCCAGACCCTGGTGATAATAACGACACGATATATTCTGTGGTCTTTTTTGGTTTGTTGAGTTACCTGCTGATGACTGTTCTATTTATCTGTTTTATGTTCAGTGATCTGATCAAAAAAGAACGTATATATCTGGGTTTTTCATTTGCTATGGTAAATCAGTTTTTACTTGCTATATGTTTCATACTACCTTTTCTATATGGTTTTTATTTTCTTCCCAGAGCATTTCTGGGCTTTGACTGGAGGTCTATATTTATCTGGTCACCGATAAGTCTTAGTTATTTGATTGTAACCGCCTTTATAGCCATTACTCTAACTTATCTTGCTTATTTTCTTAACCGATGTTTTCCTAATAAGAATAAGCATAAGGATGTAATTCCTGGTGTCGTTTTATTCAGCTTACTATCGGGAATCGCCAATGTGATTTTAATTATTCTGGTAACCTCATTGGTGGGGTCAAAAATACCCTTGCATTATATATTGTCTTATTATGCATTAATACTGGTCGTGTACTTGCTCGGAAGAAGATTTGTTCAGATGAATCTGACAAAGTTGACAAGGGGAATAGTGTATGACTTGAAAGTGAAATTGTTATCTAAAATTTTCTCCACTTCTTATCAGCATTTTGAAAAGATCGATAGAGGGAAGATTTATACTGCACTAAATGATGATGTAGATGTGATAGGCCAATCTGCTAGTACACTTGTATCATTGGTTACCAGCATCATTACAACTATTGGAGTTTTCGTATACCTCGCTTCGATCTCTTTAGTGGTAACGCTCGCTGTTATCGTATTGTTTGTAGCATTCTCCTTAGCCTATTATTTTGTTGTTCAAAGTACAAATATCTATTTTAAGGATGCGCGTGAAGAACGTAATGTGTATATGCGTCTGATCAATGGAATTGTTGATGGCTTCAAGGAATTAAGCTTACACGGAAATAAGAAAATATTATACAGGGATGAAGTCACTAAAAGTGCAAAAGCATATAAAGAAAAACGATCTGTTGCAGATATCAGGTTTATCAATGCCTTTTTAGTTGGAGAGTCATTGTTATTGGTGTTATTGGCTTTAGTTGCTTTTTGTGTTCCAAAATTCTTTCCCGAAATTCCTGTCTATACGGCCCTCAATTTTGTGATCATATTGTTGTATATGATTGGTCCGATTAACACCATTTTAGGCTCTGTTCCCCAATTGTTACAATTTAAAATTGCCTGGCAAAAAATACAGACCTTTTTAGCTCAGATACCTGCAAACCAGGATCTTCATAAAAAGACAGGGGAGGTAACTTCATTGGTGAAATCTATTAAACTCGAGCAGGTAAAATTTCATTACAAAAATGCAGAGAACAATGATTTTAGTGTGGGGCCTATTAATCTGGAAATTAAAAGCGGTCAGATTGTATTCATTATCGGTGGTAATGGGAGTGGAAAAACCACATTGGCTAAACTCATTACAGGCTTATATTCTTCAGACGAAGGCACCGTGTTCATCAATAATATGAAAACGGATAGTCATTGTCTGGGAGAGTATTTCTCGACGGTATTCAGTCCTTTTCACTTGTTTGAAAAATTGTATAATATTGATTGTACCGATAAAGATGAAGCCATTCAAAAGTATCTGAAATTACTTGATCTTGAAAAAAAGGTTACTATAAATGATAATAAGTACAGTACTATTAATTTATCTGCCGGTCAGCGGAAAAGGCTAGCACTTTTACAGTGTTACCTGGAGGATTCCCCAATCTATTTGTTTGATGAGTGGGCTGCTGACCAGGATCCTTCTTACCGTCATTTTTTCTATAGAACCTTACTTCCGGAAATGAGAAAACAGGGTAAAATAGTCATTGCCATTACCCATGATGATCATTACTTTGACATTGCAGACCATGTTTTGAAAATGGATGAGGGTAAGCTATCAACAGTTGATGTAGTTGCACCAGGTGAAACCCCGGATCATTTCTATGGGTTTAAGGCACCATTATTACCTTGAAATATCATTAACCATTTCTAACCAATAAACTCGATAATGCTATGAAAAAACAGAAGCGCTTTTCTCAAAAAAAATTAGCAAGCCTGTCCAACACATTTTTTTATATAACGGGAATATTTCTTTCAGTTGGTGCCCTGGCATTCTCTTCTTCGGATGTATTTGCACAATCTCTTTCATTCGTTTCCGGGGGCCAATCAATTGATGTTAGTTCTTTCAACCAGCATATTAAAAAGTTTATGGAGGAGACTGGAATACCCGGAGCTTCAATCGCTATTATTGAAGATGATAAAGTTGTATTCTCGAACTTTTACGGTTATCAGAATACTTCAACCAAAGCCATTGTTGATTCTGCTACACTTTTTGAGGCATGTTCTTTATCGAAAATGTACTTGCTTAGTCTGGCGTATAAAATGGTGGAAGAAGGTAAGCTGAATCTGGACAAGCCTATGTATACCTATCTGGAGAATAAAAGATTAGAGCATGATCCCAGATATCGGCTAATTACACCTAAGATGATTATAAATCATACTTCAGGAGTGGAGAATTGGCAAAGAATGAATGACAAGGATGTATTGGAAATACTAAGCAATCCGGGTGAGAAGTTTGTGTATTCAGGAGAAGGATATCATTACCTGGCAGACGTAATTGCCTCAATCCTAAAGGAACCGTATCAAAGTTATCTTCCCAGACGGGTTTTGAGTCCGGAAACACGCAGCAGTACAAAACTTAATTATGTGCTGGCTGATTCTAGTAGTAATATATCAAAAGGTCATAATTACGTTGGGAGAGCATTAGATAAATGGATTACCAATGAACCTTGGCCAGCATCTTCAGTTCATACCAACTCAAAAGCTTTTTCAGCGCTTTTGTTAGGCATGTTTAATGGCCGCTTCTTAAAGAAATCAAGTGTAAGGGAAATGACATTGGATATGAAGTTGATTAGTAAGGATAGCGTATCTCAGTTCAGTATCGGGAATGGTTTTTTTGTACTCACAAGTAAACAGGATACCATCTTTAGTTTTGCTGGTCAGAACACCGGTTTCAGGTCTGACATGTTTTATTCTAAAGTTAAAAAAAGAGGATTTGTTTTTTTTACAAATAGCGATCTGGGGCTATTAATGGGGCCGCTAATTAACGAATTAAGTACCAAATTAGATCTTTCTCTATATTTCAATAATCCAGGTTTTAAGTCCGACAATTATGTGTCTGCTCTTCTCAAGATAAAGAATCGTTTCGGAATTGAGGCGATGACCGAAGAAATTGACCGAAGAGCAGAAAAGGGAGAGGTATACGCAGATATTTTGGGAAACCTAATGATTCAGATGTATAAAATGGACAAAGAAACTGCAGGTAAACTGGCAGTTACTGTTCTTAAGTATAATCCCGAATCCAGTAATGCCAATGCTATTCTCGGGGCTGTGAACTTAAAAATATATCATAAATATGCATTAGCCAAGAGTTACCTCGTCAGAGCCAAAGCCCTGAATTACGGAGGAACGCAGATTGATGAGTTTATAAAAGAATGTGATGATAAGTTATCTGTAAATAAATAGCGAACCACTATTAATAAAATCTTTAAATTTTCTTAGAATGCAAAAAAAATCAAATCTCCCGCTCATTATAGGCTTAAGTGATGCTGATTCAGTAAATTTCATTTCTTATTATCAAACTAATAAAATTGAAATCGAAGAACAATTGAACCGTATAGGGGCTATTAAATTTCAAAACGTAAGCATCTCTTCCCTTCATGATTTTCAGGATATCGTAAATGCGATATCTGATAAATTTTTGAGTTATGTTGACGGTAACTCTCCACGAACCAAACTTACTGATAATGTATATACTTCTACAGAATATGATAAGAATCAGAAAATTACGATGCATAATGAGCTATCATATTCTGCTCAGTGGCCAAATAAACTTTTTTTTTCCTGTTTAATTCCAAGTGAAACCGGAGGGGAGACCTTATTGGCAGATAGCAGAGAAATTGTAAAAGCAATGAATCCGGAAATTGTAGAAGAGGTAAAAAGAAAGGGAATTACTTATATCAGAAATTTACATGGCGGGTTGGGGTTAGGTCCCTCTTGGCAGGATACATTCGAAACTGCTGATCCACGTCAGCTTGAAACCTATTGTAAAAGCTATAACATCACCTATCAATGGGGCGAAAATGGAATTTTAAGACTCATGCAGCCGAGTAAAGGCGTCATTCGTCATAGAACGACAGATGAACTGATATGGTTTAATCAGATAGATCAATTCCATCCTGTGCACCTTGGGGATGAAATATATGAAATTATGCAGTCCATATATGAATCAACTGAAGATTTTCCAATGAATGTAAAATTTGGGGATGGAACTGCAATTGAAGAGGATATGGTTCATGAAATTCTGAATACGATAGAGACAGTTACTATTGCACCGGTTTGGAATAAAAACGAATTGCTGATCATTGATAATGAATTGGTTAGTCATGGGAGGAATGAGTTTTCTGGTGAAAGAAAAGTTTTAGTTTCTATGTCTAAATAATGAACTTCTAAATATAACTCCTCATGGATTTTAAACAAGATAT
Organism: Pedobacter steynii; assembly: GCF_001721645.1. NCBI lineage: Bacteria > Pseudomonadati > Bacteroidota > Sphingobacteriia > Sphingobacteriales > Sphingobacteriaceae > Pedobacter > Pedobacter steynii. The sequence goes on from NZ_CP017141.1 coordinate 4,178,103, forward strand.
GGCGATTGGGATCGTCGGTGGAATGGGGCCTCATTCGGGACTTACATTGTTTAATCATATTTTGTCCAATACAAAGGCAAGAACTGACCAGGAACATCCTTCAGTTATTATGATGTCTTTTCCCAAACATATTGTAGACCGGACTTCATTTCTGGAAGGAGATACCGAGATAAACCCTGCCTACAGCATTGCCCAGATAATTTTGAACCTGGGTAAGTCGGGAGCTAAAGTCGTAGGAATAGCTTGTAATACTGCGCACTCTCAGCATATATATGATGTAATTATTGATGAGCTTGTCAAAGAAAAAAGCGAAGTTAAACTAATGAATATGCCATTAGAAACGTGTCGTCATTTAAAAGACAGTAAGACCGGGATAACCAAGGTTGGTTTGATGGCAACGAATGGAACTTATAAGTCAGGAGTCTACAAAAAAATCCTTGAAGATTCCGGATACGAAGTTATCGTTCCGGATGCTGTTTTCCAAAATCAGGTGATTCATAAAATGATTTACGATGTTGAGTTTGGTATAAAGGCTTCTCCGAATAATCTAAATGTCAATGTTCAGCGATTAATGAATGAAGCACTGGAATATTTTAAGGAGAAAGAGGCTGAAGCGATCATACTTGGCTGTACCGAGCTTTCCATGATCTTTAAAGAAAAAATGTTTGAAAGAATTCATATTGTAGATCCGACGGAGATCTTAGCATTGGCGCTGTTGCGCGAGATTGATGTTTAAGGAAAATTATAATTACAAACCAAATTAAGTGATGCAGAATCATAATCCAAAACCTCAGATATTTTTAGTTCATTTTGCGGGCGGAAGTGTTTATTCCTTTCAATTCCTGAAAGAACACTTTCAGGAATACGATTTTATCCCGATTGAACTTCCGGGAAGAGGCAACAGAATCAGAGAAAGAATCCTGCAAGACTTCAGCGCTGCTGCAAGAGATCTCTATTTACAGATTGTATCTAAATTAAAGTCCCCAAATTTTCTGCTTTATGGACACAGTATGGGTGCATTACTCGTTTTAAGGATTGCCAGTTTACTCGAGTTAGATGGTTATATCCCTCAAGCAATTGTAGTTTCTGGAAATGCAGGGCCCGGAATTTCAAGTTCAAAAATTAGGCACCTGCTGCCGGACGAGCAGTTTAAAAATGAACTGAAAATATTGGGAGGTATGCCAGATGAAGTTCTTGACAATAAAGAGCTCTATGAATTCGTGGAACCAATTATCCGTGCAGATTTTAAAATAGCCGAAACTAGTCAACGTAAAGAAGTGTTGACCCCAGTAAATAGTCCTATTTATGCATTGATGGGCGATGCGGAATCAAAGGTAGATAAAATTGAGAATTGGAAAACCTATACCTTGTCGACCTTTAAGTATGAGGTTCTTGAAGGTGGTCATTTCTTTATTTATGACAATGCTATGGCGCTCAGTGGTGTGATTAAAGCGGCTATTAAAGACAATTAATTATCATCGAAAATAGGAGATGTCCCCGCTGATGGACGGGGTTGCCAATCCTCATCGAAGGGTCTGTTTTGTAAACCGAAATAGCCCCAGTTGATGGTCAGGACTTCTTCCCCGTGGTTTCCGGTAACATAGTTGTCAACGATCAAACAGAAGGCGATCAGTAGCTTGGCATTGTCATCATCATTTGCAATGATCCTGTATCTGTCTCCTTCTAACCAGGCAATGATTTCCTTTTCCCACCAACCTACCTGTTCTTCATTTCTGAAAATAGAATATTTTCGGCCCCGATGACCATAAATATCATACCTATCTCCGGCAAACTGGCATCGGAAATGAGATTTCAGATAAGAGACCGTCTGAAAAATACAGGTGGTATGGTCAAGTGAAATCTTATAGTTAGCCTTAAACAGGTGAAATTGTTTATTGATTTTTATGCTCAGGTGTTTGGTAGAGATCTTTAAAACTACTATTTCTGCCAACCATTGGAGTAATTCCCGGGAGGCGGTGTACATGAGTTCCTCATTTATCAGGATGCGGAACTGAGCAGCCATTGAAAGTTTCTTCTGATGAACTTCTATAACCATGATACCGGACTATGCATAAAACAAAACTACAATTGTTCCATGATTTTTCATTATACTAAACTTTCTGCTGCCCGGTGTGTTTTTCAACATATGTTATTAATTTTTTAATTACTCCAGAGTTCAAAAGTATTTTTCGATGAGTCTTACTGAATATAAAAAGAAGCGGTCTTTTAAGAAAACCCCCGAGCCAAGCGGAGGGAAGGGAACTGGGAAAGAATTGCGGTTTGTTATTCAGAAACACGATGCTTCTCATCTGCATTATGACTTTCGTTTGGAAATGGAGGGGGTGTTAAAAAGCTGGGCGGTCCCAAAGGGCCCCTCCACAGATCCTGACGTTAAGCGCCTCGCGATGATGGTTGAAGATCATCCCTACGATTACCGGAATTTTGAAGGAATCATTCCGAAAGATCAGTATGGAGGCGGAACTGTTATTGTTTGGGATGAGGGAACTTATTCGCCCGCCGAACCTGAGTCTGATGATTTGAAAAAACAGGAAAAGCAATTGCTGCAAGAATTAAAAAATGGAAAACTTAAAATCAATATAAAAGGTAAAAAGCTCAAGGGAATTTATGCGTTGATAAAGGCTTACGGCAGAGGCGAAAACAGCTGGCTCCTCATGAAACTGGAGGATAAATACGCAGGGCAATCGGATATTCTTCTAAAAGATAAATCAGTTCTTTCCAGGAAGACCATTGCCCAGATGGAAAAGAGGCCAGACCATGTTTATGGATCTACTCAGGAAAAAGTAACGAAAGCACTTGAAAAGAAAGTTAAAATCGTTGAGTCTGGGGGTAGCAGGTTGAAGGATTTGCTCAAAAAAGCAGTGAAAAAACCTTTTTTTGAGTGGGTTGAACCTATGTTGACGACCCTGGTGAATGAACCTTTTGATGAGCCTGGATGGATATATGAGATCAAATGGGATGGCTATAGGGCAGTTGCTTTTATGAATAAGGGAGAGGTTTCCTTAAAATCCAGGAACGATAAGCCTTTTGAGAAGAAGTTTTATCCGGTATACGAGCAATTGAAAGAATGGGGAATTAATGCGATAATAGATGGTGAGGTAGTGGTGGTCAATGAAAAAGGAAAGGCCAGTTTTGGTGCATTGCAGAATTGGCGTAATGAATCGGATGGCGAACTCCTTTATTATGTTTTTGATGTTCTCTGGTATAATGGATATGATCTGACCCATTTACCTTTAGTTGATCGCAGAGCGATCCTTGCAGAACTTATCCCGGAAAAATCGTCCATCTTGCTCAGTAAATCTTTTGAAACATCTGGTATAGAATTTCTCAGCGCTGTAAAACATATGGGGCTGGAAGGAATCATTGCAAAACGAGCTGAAAGCATATACAATAGCGGAGGCCGGACAACCGATTGGTTAAAGATCAAAGCCAGCAGAGGGCAGGAGGCGGTTATTGGTGGTTTCACAAAAAATGAAAATAGCAACAAACCCTTTAGTTCTCTGTTAGTTGGGCTTTTTAAGCAGGGGAAATTTATATATACCGGAAAAGTTGGCGCCGGTTTCAACATCGATACCCAAAAGGAGTTGCTTACTCAATTTCAACCGCTGATCATCGCTCAATCTCCTTTTGCGGAGGAACCGGATGTGAATAAGCCAAACCGTTTCAGTTTTGGTTCCCCAAAAGCGAGGGCCACCTGGTTAAAACCGGAGCTGATTTGTGAGGTCAATTTTGCAGAGATGACCACAGACGGTGTCATGAGGCATCCTTCTTTTAAAGGAATGAGAGTAGATAAAAATGCAAAAGAAGTGGTGTTGGAAAAAGCAGTTGATGCGGATAAAATTATTCCTGACTTCATTAATCCTAAAGATATGTTCATCACAAAAGGCGAAGAAACAGAAGTGAAAAAGGTAAACAGGCATGAATTAACATTTACTAACCTCAGTAAAATATACTGGCCGGTAGAAAAAATCAGTAAGCGGGACCTGATTAATTATTATGAACAGATTTCCCCTTTTATCCTGCCTTATCTGAAAGACCGTCCGCAATCTTTAAATCGCTATCCTGATGGGATTACCGGGCAAAATTTTTATCAGAAAGACGTCACGGGAAAGGTGCCGGACTGGATCAAAACTTATTTGTATCATGCTGAAGGAGACGACACTGATAAACATTTCCTGGTGGGGAATGATAAAGCAACTTTATTGTATATGGCCAGTTTGGGTTGTATTGAAATGCACCCCTGGAGCAGCACCATTAAAAAACCGGATCATCCAACCTGGTGTATTATAGACCTCGATCCCGACAAGAATTCTTTTGATCAGGTTATTGAGACTGCGCGGGTAACCAAAGCTGTTTTAGATGATATGGGGGTACCAGGATATTGTAAAACAAGTGGATCAACAGGTTTACATATTTATATTCCCCTCGGTAATAAATACACCTATGAACAGAGTAAGGAGTTTGCACGGATTATCGTTACACTCGTTAACCGGGAACTGCCTGGATTTACCAGTCTTGAACGAACTATTGCCGACCGCAAAGGGAAAATGTATCTGGATTACCTGCAAAACCGGTCACAGGCTACTATAGCTGCCCCTTATTCCCTGCGGCCTAAAGCAGGCGCCACTGTTTCTATGCCTTTACATTGGGATGAGCTGGAAAAGGGGCTGCAAATGAAGGACTTTAACATCTTTAATGCGGTATCGAGGGCAAATAAGCTGGGCGACATTTTTAAGCCGGTACTTGGAAAGGGTGTTGACCTGATGAAAATTATTAAAAAGAACCGCTAACCTAAATAATTGACAAATGAGATCTATCTGGAAAGGTGCAATTGGATTTGGCCTGGTGAATATTCCTGTGAAATTGTTTTCCGGGGTTCAAAGCAGTAACCTTGATTTGGATATGCTTGATGAAAGAGATCATTCCAATATCAAATTCAAACGGGTAAATGAGAAAACCCATAAAGAAGTCCCCTTCGATCATATTGTCAAGGGCTATTTCTTAAAAGATCGGTATATTGTGCTGGACGATCATGATTTTGAGGAAGTAAAGCCGGAAAAAACGAAGGTTATAGAAATAGAAAGCTTCGTGGATATGAATGAGATCAATGCCATTTATTATGAAACTTCGTATTATACCCAGCCTGAAGCTCAGGGTAAGAAAGCCTATACCTTACTGCTCCAGGCACTGACGAAATCTAAAAAGGCAGGTGTGGCACGTTTTGTATTGAGAAATCAGGAACACCTATGTGTCATTCACCCTCTCGGAGGAATTATCGTGATCACAAAAATTCGTTTTGAGGAAGAGATCAGGAGTACTAAAGAGTTTAAACTTAAAGATGAAATCATGATTAAACCGAAAGAACTGCAGGTTGGTCTGGCCTTAATCAATCAATATTCAGCGCCATTTGATATCACCACTTTTAAAGATGATTATGCCAAAGAGCTGTTGAAAATTATTAAGGCTAAAGCCAAAGGGAAGCGGGCGACCGTTAAAAAGATCAAACCTCAAAAAGCAGTTTCTGAAGATTTATATGAACAGTTGATGGAGAGCTTAAATAAACGGGCTTAATACAAACAAAGAGATTTTCATAAAAACACTGACTTCAAGACTCGATGATTTCGAAAAAGAAAGTAAAAGAAAAGGGGTTGAAAAAGTAATAAAGAAAAGTGGTCAATTGAGTAAGTAAACAAAAAGCCGTTTCTGCTATACAGAAACGGCTTTTTATAAGTAATGAAAGCTCAAATAAGCTTAAAATTTGTAAGCAACTCCTAATCTGTAATTTCTCAATGCTTCTGTCTGCCAGGCATAAGCTGCTACCGTCCCAAAATTGTAAATCTCACCGTCATACAGGTATTTATCCAGGATATTAAATACGTTTGCGTTGATTCTGATCTTACCTGATCCCCAGAAAAGTCCTCCGTCCAGGCGGAAATAATCCGGTAAAGGTTTATCGTCTGTTCTGCTCCAGCTGCCTGGTACACGATCCATTTGCCATGAAAAACCTGCAGAAATACCCGCACCTTTCAATAGTCCGTTTTGTAGCGTGTAGCTTAACCAGCTATTTGCGGTATGTTTTGCAAAACCGGGTACCACATCTCCAGCTTTGATGCTTTCGACATCCGGGTTGGCTTTGGTTACTTTTCCATCTGTATAGGCATAATTGGCAATAAGCTGTAAGCCTTCGGTGATTTCTCCTCTAAGATCAAACTCTATACCCTGTACTCTTTTTTCACCTAAAACAACACTGTATATCCGTTGTGGATCGGTAGGATCTCCGGTGAGTTCGTTTTGTTTTACGATGCGGTAGAAAGATAAAGTAGTATTGAACTTGCTGTCAAACCAGTCTTTTTTTACACCGAATTCTGTATTAACACCGGTAAGCGGTTTAATCTTGGCACCATCCCTGAGTATTCCACTCTGAGGGATAAAGGCTTTGTCGTAAACTGCATAAACCGAAGTATTGTTATTGATAGAATAGCTCAGTCCAAACCTCGGCGAAAACTGATTTGCTTTGTTTGGATCTTCAGCACTGCTACCCCAGCTGTATTCACTGAGCTTGGTATACCTGCCGGCAAGTGTCAATCTCAATTTATTGCTGAAAAAACCGAGTTCTTCCTGAAGGTAAAAAGAGTGGTATCTGGAGCCAATTAATCCTCCGGCATCTATCGCTCTTTCTTTTAAAGGAGTTCTTCGTCTGAGGTCAAACGCATAAATTGCTGCGGGATTGGCTCCGTAAACAGGGCGTTCGTTGTTGAAAGGATTGGCCTCTGTATCTAGTTTAACACTGGCATTCCAGTCTGCTTCATATTTTTTATCACCGGCATCGAAACCAGCCAGGATCCGATGTTGAATTCCACCGGTATTAAAGTTTCCATTTAAAAATACCTGAGCCAGTTTCATACTGCTGGTTGCATCCCATATTCCGATACTACGGATGAGGGTCCCATCAGCATTTACAGTGGAAGGCCAGGCACTGTTACCCATCATATTGTAATCGTAATAAGCTCCCTGAGCAGTTAATTTCCAGTGTTCGCCAAGTTTTTGCTGAACGTTCAAAGTCAGGCTTTGATCGTTGATTGTGGTAGGAGGAACCAAAGGATCGGATTGTGAAAAATCAACAGGAAGCGTGCCATAACCGTTCACTCCGAAAATATAGGAAGAGCCAACCTGACTGGTTTTTGCCTGCTGCAAAGTATATTCGGCAGTAATTTTTGTATTTCCGATTTCATAGGACAGAACAGGAGCAATGCTGTACCTGTCGTTATATTCGAAGTCTCTGTGCGATTTTTTGTTCTGTCCGGCCGCATTGAGTCTGAACAATAACTTGCCGTCTTCAGTGAGCTTTCTGTCAAAATCTACGGTTGTGCGGTAAAGACCATAACTGCCGGCAGTAAGAGATACTTCCCCCTTATTAATTCCCGTAGGCTTTTTAGTGACTATATTATAAAGACCACTTGGATCGCCACTACCCAGCATGAATCCTGCTGGACCTTTCACGAATTCCACATGGTCAACAAAACTCATGTCTTCGGTGAGCGGGCCCCAGAATGAATTCACCACATTAAACCCGTTTCTGAAGGCTTGAAGCTGTGAACCCCGCATTTTGATATTGGCATACATGTCTGACCAGTGCTGGGTGCGTATCGCTCCACTTACATTTCTGATCAATCCATCACTCATGCTGATGATTTGCTGGTCTTTAAGTACCTGCTCGCTAACAATCTGGATGTTCTGGGGTGCCTCCAATAAGGGTTCGTTCAATCTTAAAGTAGCGGAAGGTAAGCTGACCTTATATTTATTTTTAATGGCTGCAATGTTGACTTCCTGTAAGGCTTCATCATTTTCTGCGAGAACAAAATCAACTGTTTTAGTTTCTCCGGCTTCAACGGAAATGTTTTTTTCTGCCGAACGGATACCTACTGCAGAGGCTTTAATGGTATAGTTTCCGGCTTTGACATGTTTTAGGGTAAATTCCCCTTTTTCGTCTGAGGTTGCACCAATGTTTTTACCCTTTAGCGTAATGGAGATCTGAGGTGCAGCTTTTCCGTTGGAGATCCGGACACTGCCTTTTATGGTGGCAGACTGTTGGGCAAAGGTGATAAAACTGCTAAGCAACATCCCTGCTGTTAGTATGAGTAGTTTGATTTTATTCATATTTCTTATTTAGATTTATTAAAAATAATTGCAAAACTACATGATGTAACTTTAAAATTCAAGTTATTTAAAACAAATCTAAATAATAATGAAGTGATAACTTCCTAAATCTCATTCCGGGCTATTGCTATAATTCCTATATTGGCGGCTTCAACACACAAGCTTCTGGGATGACTGACAGACTCGACCTGGTTTCTGTCCGGAAAATCCCAGGAAAAACCAATTATAAGAATGATGAGAAAATTATTTGGGCATCCAAACCCAAAAAACACAGTTTTACTCGCACTTGCCTTACCATTACTGGTTTCCTACACCTCAGCATCGGCAGTGCCACAACCAAACCTGGTAAAACAGACAATGCAACAGCGCCTGAAAGTGATTGGTGCGAAAAAGATTAATTCTACTTCAATTGAACTCCTGTTTTCCAACAATCAGCGGTTGACACTTGACTTCTATGGCGGAAACCTTTTCCGGTTGTTCCAGGATAATTCAGGAGGATTTATCAGGGATCCTGAAGCCAAACCTGAAGCTAAAATCTTAGTGGAAAATCCAAGAAGGCCGGTGTCAAAATTAGACCTTGCTGAGGAATCCGGGCAGATTACAATTGCTACAGATAAGATCACCGTGTTGATCGATAAGAATACCGCTTTGCTAAAGGTGATTAACCAGGCCACCAAAACTGTTGTTCTGGAAGAAATGGCTCCTGTTAGTTTTGAAAAAGGAAAAGCGACATTGACCCTAAAAGAAAACCCTCAGGAATACTTCTATGGTGGAGGAGTACAGAACGGGCGTTTCTCTCATAAGGGAAAAGCGATCTCTATTGAAAACCAAAATAGCTGGACGGATGGAGGAGTAGCATCTCCAACACCTTTTTACTGGTCTTCAAACGGCTACGGTATGATGTGGCATACCTTCAAAAAAGGGAAGTATGATTTCGGAGCCAAAGAAAAGGGATTGGTAAAACTGTCGCACGATTCAGATTATCTGGATGTTTTTCTTATGGTAAATGATGGTGCTCCAGCCTTGTTGAACGACTTTTATCAGCTGACCGGAAATCCGGTGTTGCTGCCGAAATTCGGTTTTTATCAGGGACACCTGAATGCTTATAACAGGGATTTCTGGAAGGCAGATGAAAAAGGAATTTTGTTTGAAGATGGCAAGAGATATCAGGAGAGCCAGAAAGATAATGGAGGAGTCAGGGAATCCCTCAACGGAGAAAAGAATAACTATCAGTTTTCAGCCCGTGCAGTCATTGATCGATACAAAAAGAACGATATGCCTTTTGGCTGGTTACTCCCAAATGATGGTTATGGTGCCGGTTACGGGCAGACAGAAACTTTGGATGGAAATGTTCAGAACCTTAAAAGCCTAGGGGACTATGCCCGTAAGAATGGTGTGGAAATCGGATTGTGGACACAATCTGACCTTCATCCTAAAGCAGAAGTCAGCGCCTTATTACAGCGGGATATTATTAAAGAAGTAAGAGATGCAGGCGTAAGGGTCTTAAAAACTGATGTGGCATGGGTAGGTGCTGGATATTCATTCGGACTCAATGGGGTTGCAGATGTGGCGCAGATCATGCCTTATTATGGGAATAGCAGCCGGCCATTTATCATCTCCCTGGATGGTTGGGCAGGTACGCAACGGTATGCCGGTATCTGGTCCGGTGATCAGACAGGGGGAGTATGGGAATATATCCGTTTTCATATCCCTACTTATATTGGTTCCGGCTTATCCGGACAACCCAACATTACTTCAGATATGGATGGCATTTTTGGCGGTAAAAATGCAGCCATTAACACCCGGGATTTCCAATGGAAGACTTTTACACCGATGGAATTAAATATGGATGGTTGGGGATCCAATGAGAAATATCCGCATGCTCTCGCAGAGCCGGTGACTTCGATTAACCGCAATTATTTAAAATTGAAGTCTGAATTGATGCCTTATGCCTACAGTATTTCAAGGGAGGCAGTGAGCGGGTTGCCGATGATCCGGGCAATGTTCCTGGAATATCCAAATGCTTACACAAAAGGTACAGCTACACAATATCAATTTCTGTACGGACCTTATTTCCTGGTTGCTCCGATTTATCAGGACACCAAATCAGATGATAAAGGGAATGATATCCGCAACGGAATCTACCTGCCCGAAGGAATCTGGGTTGACTATTTTACAGGAGCACAATACGCTGGAAACAGTATTTTAAATACCTTTGATGCCCCACTGTGGAAATTGCCGCTCTTTGTTAAAAGAGGAGCAATTATCCCCATGTCAAATCCAAATAATAATGTGGCAGAGATCAATAAAGGAATTCGCATTTATGAGCTGTACCCTTCAGGAAAAACTTCTTTTACGGAATATGACGATGACGGAACAACAGAAGAATACAAATCAGGTAAAGGTGCTTTGACTTTAATTGAGTCCGAATTGGATCAAAAAGGTAAAGTAAGCCTGACGATTCATCCTGCCAAAGGTGATTTTAATGGATTTGTAAAAGAGAAATCTACCGAACTGAGGATAAACGTTACGGAAAAACCGAAGAAATTGACTGCTAAAATCGGAGATACTAAAATCAGGTTGACTGAGGCCAGCTCGATGGACGATTTTCTGAAGAAAGAGAATGTATCTTTCTATGATGCCAGTCCGGATCTGAACAGGTTCGCTACAAAAGGAAGTGAATTTGAAAAAGTGAACATCATTAAAAATCCTCAGCTTTTGTTGAAATTAGCTGCTACAGATATCAGCCTGAATCCGGTTAACGTAATTGTTGAAGGCTTTAAATTTGAACCTGCAGACCAGCAACGGGTATCATCAGGTAAGCTGAGTGCTCCGGTAAATGCGACGGTTACCGATAAAAATAAAGAGGCTTATACCCTGAGGCCAACATGGAACAAGGTGAACAATGCAGATTTCTATGAAATAGATTTCAACGATATGCATTATACGACGATCAGAGATACGAGTCTGCTGTTTGAGGGATTGCAGGCAGAAACCTCTTATTCTTTTAAAATTCGTGCAGTAAATAAAGACGGATATTCGGATTGGACAACGTTAAATTCCAGGACTAGATTTAATCCGCTGGAATTTGCCATTCCTGGAATTGGAGCCGAAACAACTGCTGAAAACCAGGAGGAATCAGGAATAGACAAATTGTTTGATTATGATGAAGGAAACATGTGGCATACAAAATGGGGGCAAAAATCAGTTCCCTTCGATATCGTCATGGACCTGAAATCAATCAACCAGCTGGATAAATTCCATTACCTGCCGCGTAATGGAAGAGGAAACGGAATATTGCTGAAAGGAAAAGTATTTTATAGCAACAATAAGGAAAACTGGACAGAAGCAGGTGCTTTTGAATGGAAAAATGCAGGAGATGTTAAGGTATTCGATTTCGCCAGCCATCCGACTGCCCGTTATATTAAAATTTCCGTTACCGATGGTGTCGGAGGTTTTGGCTCCGGACGTGAATTATATGTATTTAAAGTTCAGGGAACGGAAAGTTACCTTCCGGGCGATATCAATAACGATCGTCTGATTGATGGGAATGATTTGACTTCTTATACCAATTATACCGGATTGAGAAAAGGAGATGCTGACTTTGAAGGTTATATCAGCAATGGGGACATCAACAAAAACAACCTGATTGATGCCTATGATATTTCTGTGGTAGCTACCCAGCTTGATGGCGGGATAGAAGATAGCAAAACGGATAAAGTTGCCGGTAAAATTGAAATCAGTACTGCAAAACAGAGTTATAATAAGGACGAAATTATCGAAGTGAAGGTGAAAGGGCTAAACCTGAAGTCTGTGAATGCACTAAGTTTTGCCTTACCATACTCTAGTCAGGATTATGAGTTTATTGGTGTGCAAAACCTGAATGTGAAACAAATGGAGAACCTTACTAACGACCGGTTGCATACAAATGGAGATAAAGTCTTGTATCCAACTTTTGTAAATCTCGGTAGCAAGGAGGTTTTAACAGGAAATACAGTGTTGTTCGTATTGAAATTAAAAGCAAAACGCAAACTGAAGTTTGATCTTAAAGTACAGGATGGATTTCTGGTAGACAGGAAGTTGAATACCTTTAAGTTTTAAAGCTGCATAGGTTAACATTAATCCTAACCCGCAAATCATCATATTGGTTTGCGGGTTTTTTATGATACAGGGGATAAGTTATTTCGGTTCATTTTGATTGCTTTATCCGAAATCAAGATTTAAATCCTTAAAAGTACAGATTGCCCTGAGTAGAAACCTGTTTTAGATAAAACCTGCTGGATGAAGCAGGAAATATATTACTGTGCATTGTTAATGTATGTACATGTTGATGTGTTTTTTATATGTTGAAAACTTTGTTTTTTGGTATTTTAACCGGGTTTTGATTGGTTTGTACTGTAAAGTATGAAAAATAAAATTTGTGATTGATAAATTAATACGTAAATATGTATGTACAATGTTGATGGTTTGGGTCACGTTGTACAGACATAACCAGATTAATCTAACCAATTAACAAACTATTATTATGTATCGAAGAAGGTTTACTGATTTCAATCTAAAGTACCTCGGCTTCCTCTTTTTGTTCCTGATTTCAGCAAATCAGGCCCCAGCTCAATCTCTCGTCAGGGTTACTGGTAAAGTAACGGATGAAAAGGGAGGTCCGTTGCCAGGCGTAAGCGTATTATTGAAGAATACCACTACAGGTGGTGTAACTGATGCAGATGGAAAATATAGCATTCGTGTGCCGGATGGCAAAGGAATACTGACATTTTTCTACGTTGGCTTTAAAAGACAGGAACAAAATATAAATGGGAGAAACTCAATTGAAGTCATTTTAAAAGAAGACGATAATGCACTAAATGAGGTGGTTGTGGTTGCCTATGGCCAGCAGAAGAAGGAGAGTATGGTCAGCTCCATTACCACGATTAATCCCAAGGAAATCAAGGGGCCAACGAGTAACCTGACCACCATGCTGGCCGGGAAACTGGCAGGAGTTGTGGCTTTCCAGCGCAGCGGAGAGCCGGGAGCAGATAATGCTCAGTTCTTTATCCGGGGAATTACCAGTTTTGGATCGGGAAAAGTAGATCCTTTGATCCTGATCGATGGGATGGAGTCCACAACAAATGCATTGGCAAGGTTACAACCGGATGATGTAGCAGGATTTTCCATCTTAAAAGATGCAGCGGCATCCTCACTTTATGGGGCCAGAGGTGCAAATGGAGTCGTGCTGGTGACTACAAAATCGGGTACAGACGGAAAAACGAAATTCAACTTCCGTTTAGAAAACTCGATCTCTTCCAATACTCAGAATTTCAAATTAGCAGACAACATCACCTATATGAAACTGGCCAATGAAGCAGTGCTTACCAGAGATCCTTTGGGCGTGCTGCCTTATTCGCAGACAAAAATAGACCATACTATCGCAGGTGATCAACCTTACCTGTACCCAAACAACGACTGGATTGGTTTATTGATAAAAGATTATACCATGAACCAACGCTTTAATATGAACATGAATGGCGGAGGGAAAGTCGCTCAGTATTATATTTCAGGGACCTTTAATCAGGATAATGGCGTCTTAAAAACAGATCCGAAAAATAATTTCAACAACAACATTAATCTCAAAAGCTACGAGGTGAGGTCGAATGTAAACGTAGAGCTTACCCCAACTACTGATGGAATCGTCAGAACTTCCGGTAGCTTTGACGATTATACCGGGCCAATTGGCGGGGGAGGAGAAATCTTCAAAAGCGCGGTCACTTCTAATCCGGTATTGTTTCCTGCGAGTTTTCCTGCATCAGATTTATCGGCAGTTAAACATCCCTTATTTGGAAATGCAACGTTGGGAGGTACGGATAATTTTTACAACAATCCGTATGCCTCCATGGTTTCCGGATTTCAGCAATACAGTTCCTCAACGCTTAATGTTCAGCTGGAGTTGAAACAAGATTTTAAATTTCTTACAGAAGGGCTTTCGGCAAGGGTGATGGCTTATACACAACGCTATTCCTATTTCAGTTTACAACGTCAGTACAATCCGTTTTTCTATGGTGTAAATCCCACAAAATCTAATGAGAAAGGGTACACACTTTCGCTTTTAAATGAGAAATCAGCAACGGAATACCTGAATTATAAGGAAGGAGATAAAATTTCGAATACTTCAACTTATGCCGAAGCTGCGGTAAATTATAACCGGACATTCGGCCAGAAACACAACATCAGCGGTTTGCTGGTCACCATTATGAGGAATTACCTGAATGGCAATGCAGGTGATCTTCAGTCTTCACTTCCATTCAGAAATCAGGGACTTTCGGGAAGGTTTACCTATGCGTACGATAACCGATACCTGTTTGAAACCAATTTTGGATATAACGGATCAGAACGTTTTGCTAAAAATGAACGTTTCGGTTTTTTCCCTTCAGTAGGTATCGGATGGAATGCAAGTAATGAGGCTTTCTTTAAACCATTATTGCCAACAATATCGAAATTAAAATTCAGGGCTACCTTCGGTCTGGTGGGAAATGATCAGATTGGCGCCGCGGCAGACCGTTTCTTTTACCTGTCAAATGTAAACCTGAACAACCCTGCGCTTGGAACTTCCTTTGGGGAAGATTATGGCTACTCTAAAAACGGAGTTTCGATATCCAGGTACGCCAATTCCTCCATCACCTGGGAGAAAGCGAGGACTACCAATATTGGAATGGATCTGAGTTTCTTTAATGCTTTAAATCTGATTGTTGACGTTTACAAGCAGCACAGAAGTAATATTTTGATGCAGAGGGTATACGTTCCTTCCACAATGGGGTTAACTGCGCCCATCAATGCAAATGTAGGCGTTGCGGAAGGCAAGGGAGTAGATGTTTCCATGGATTACTACAAGAGTATGGGCGCAACCTGGTTACAGGCAAGAGGTACATTTACTTATGCTACCAGTAAATTGCTGGTCAACGAGGAGCCGGAATATGCTGCTAATATGTATTATTTGTCGCGCATAGGACATTCACTGGCCCAATCTTATGGGCTGATTGCAGAGCGTCTTTTTGTAGATGATACCGATGTCGCGAATTCCCCAAAACAGAATTTCGGTGAGGTAAGGGGAGGAGACATCAAATATCGCGATTTGAACGGCGACGGACAAATTACCAATCTGGATATGGTGAATGGTCTGGGGTACCCGGTCACTCCGGAAATTAATTATGGCTTTGGACTATCTGCGGGATATAAGAATTTTGATATCAGTGCCTTTTTTCAAGGCTCAGCGAGGTCTTCTTTATTTATCGACCCAAAGGCAATCACCCCATTTGTATTTAATGGATCTAAGCAGAACGGTTTATTAAATGTCATTGCGGAAGACCATTGGTCGGAAGAAAAGAATAACCTGTATGCGTTCTGGCCCAGGCTAAGTGCTACAGGTAATCAAAACAACAATCAACCTTCTAACTGGTGGATGCGTAATGGTGCATTCTTAAGGTTAAAAACGGTAGAGATTGGCTACAACCTCCAGGAAAAAACACTGAAGAAACTGCGGCTAGGAGGATTGAGGTTTTATGCCAATGGCAGCAACCTGTTTATCATCAGTGGTTTCAAGCTTTGGGATCCTGAACAGGGAAGTAATGGCTTGGGTTATCCAATTCAGAAGGTCTTTAATATTGGCGTCAATGTACAGTTATAACCCATCAACAAAACGAACATGAAGATTTTATATAAACCTATTGGAGTCAGCACCTTGTTGTTATTGCTGATGACTTTCTTTGCCTGTAAGAAAAGCTATCTGGACGTGATTCCGGATAATGTAGCAACCATAGACCATGCCTTTGCCAACCGTGTGGAAGCAGAGAAGTTCTTATTTACCTGTTATGGTTATCTTCCGCAGGAAGGTAACCCGGATATGAATCCTGGATTCAATGCCGGAGATGAGTTCTGGACGTACTGGCCCATGACACTGGATTATTTTTCACTGGATTCTTATGAGATCGCCCGGGGCCTTCAGAATAAAGTAAATGCTAAGATGAATTATTGGGATGGTTATGATGGGCGTTCTATGTGGCAGGGCATCAGAAACTGCAATATTTTTTTAGAAAATATCGACAAAGCTATTGATCTGGAGCCTTATGTAAAGGAAAGATGGATTGCTGAAGTCAAGTTTTTGAAGGCCTATTTTCATTGGTACCTGTTTCGAATGTATGGGCCGATCCCGGTGATCGATAAAAACCTGCCCATTACTGCAAGTCCTGAAGAGCTGAAAGTATCCCGTCAGCCGGCAGATTCAGTGGTTAATTATATTGCCGGTCTGATTGACGAGGCAACCGCTGGTGAGGCGAATGTCGGCTTGCCAAATAAAATAGACAGCCGTTCAACGGAGCTGGGAAGAATCACAAAAGTAGCGGCGCTTTCCATTAAAGCCAGGTTGCTGGTTACTGCAGCAAGTCCTTTGTTTAATGGTAATGGAGACTATGGTAACCTGAAAAATAAAGAGGGTAAGCCATTGTTTAATGCCACCTATGATCCGAAAAAATGGACCAGAGCAATGGAGGCCTGTAAAAAGGCAATTGATGCAGCTTCCTTTTCCAATGTCAAATTATACCAGTTTGTTCCTGCAGCCGGTGAGGTAAGTGAGGCGTTGAAAACAGAAATGAACATTCGCAATGCGGTTTGTGAAAAATGGAACAATGAACTGATCTGGGGGTATACCGGGAAAAACGGCCCTACTTATTGGCTGCAGTTATTTGCCTGTCCTCAGTTTGATCCGAATAATGTAAACCGGGAATTAAAAGGAAAACTGGCCCCCACTTTAAAAATGGCAGAACTTTTCTATACCAAAAACGGGGTTCCTATTGAAGAGGACAATACCTGGGATTACGCAAACAGGTATGAATTGCGTACTGTATCCGCTGCTGAGCCAATGATGCAGGAAGGTTATCGGACTGTTGGCCTTCATTTTAACCGGGAAGCGCGGTTTTATGCCGACATGGCATTCGACGGATCAAAATGGTATATGCAGAGCGGAAATTATAATATTCAAAGTAAATCGGGAGAATATACCGGTAAAAAACAAAGTCGCATGTATTCGGTTACCGGTTATTTTACCAAAAAGCTCGTAAACTGGAATTTAGTAGCCAGCACAACGGAGGTAAATGTAGAGTCTTATCCCTGGCCGATAATGCGCCTGGCAGATTTATACCTGTTGTACGCGGAGAGCCTTAATGAAACTGGGAATTCTGCTGCAGCACTGCCATACCTGAATGAAATCAGGAAAAGGGCAGGATTAAACTCTGTGGAAAGCTCCTGGACCGCCTTTTCCAATAAGCCCGGGAAATTTACAACAGTAGATGGGTTGAGAGAAATTATTCATCAGGAACGGGGGATTGAACTGGCATTTGAAGCCAGTCGGTTCTGGGATTTGCGAAGATGGAAAACGGCGGCAAAAAAGATGAATGCCCCGATTTATGGATGGAACATTACCCAGGAAACGATAGAGGAATACAATACCAGGGTATTGTTGTTTAGTCAGACTTTCAGTGCTCCCAGAGATTACCTGTGGCCCATCAATGAGTATAACCTTCAGATCAATCCAAACCTGGTACAAAATCCGGGTTGGTAATTCAATGGCGACTATTAAATGATGATTTAATTTAACGAAAAGACAATGAAAAGAATAGCATATATCTGCTCCGTTTTCTGTTTGCTGCTGAGCTGGATTTCCTGTAAACGGGATAAGCTTGAGCCAATAGTGAACGACGGGCATGCCCCGGCCCCGGTAAGTAAGGTGTCGGTAGTTAACCTGAATGGTGCTGCAGAAATTAGTTATACCGTTCCCTCTGACCAGGATCTTCTATACATCAAGGCGGTATACCGGACCAGAAAAGGAGAAGTAAGGGAAACAAAAGTGAGTAAGTATAACCGCAGTTTAACCGTGCTGGGTTTTGGAGATACCAATGCGTATGAGGTAGAATTGTATGCGGTTGACAATGGTGAAAATGCTTCTTCTGCGGTAATTGTGACCGTAAATCCTTTGGAGCCACCTCTAAAACTGGTACGAAACGGATTAGCGGTCTCAGCTGATTTCGGTGGTATTAACGTCGCTTTTGAGAATGAAAAGGGAGATAATCTGGCGATTGTCGTTTTATCGGACGACTCTCTGGGTAATTTTGTACCGATAAACACCTATTATACCAATATTAAAAAAGGATTGTTTCCTACCAGAGACCTGAAAGCAGAGGAAACCAGATTTGGCATTTTTGTGCGGGACAGGTG
The DNA here is from genome assembly GCF_001721645.1 of Pedobacter steynii. Classification (NCBI taxonomy): domain Bacteria; kingdom Pseudomonadati; phylum Bacteroidota; class Sphingobacteriia; order Sphingobacteriales; family Sphingobacteriaceae; genus Pedobacter; species Pedobacter steynii. The sequence goes on from NZ_CP017141.1 coordinate 4,196,532, forward strand.
GGGCAATGTTTCTGATACCTTATATAAGCAGGTTACTCCATATTACGAAGCCAGACTGGACCGGACGAAAATGAGGCCTTTGGTCTTACCTACAGATGCAGTTTTAGGATATGGTGGAAATCTATCCGCTTTATTTGACGGAGATTATGGAGATGGCAGGTTTTATCACTCCGGCGATGCAGCAAAAATGCCACAGTGGTTTTCATTTGATCTCGGGGTAACAGCCAGATTGAGCCGGCTTACCTATTACATGCGTCAGGCTTACTATTTCAATCTGCATAATCCCAGAGAGGTAGAAATCTGGGGTTCAAATAATCCCCCTGCCGACGGAAGTTATAACAACTGGGTGTTACTCACTACACATAAACAAGTGAAACCTTCAGGTTTGCCGACAGGGCAACTTTCTCAGGCAGATAAAGATGCTGCATTGGAAGGAGAATCTATTGCAATCCCGGTTACAGCTCCTAAAGTAAGGTACATCAGGTTTAAGACATTGAGGAACTGGACAGATGGCACCTTCGTGAATTTTAATGAACTGACGGCCTGGGGAGATTTGAGATAACTCATATTTTAATCTATAGAAAAGATGATGAAACTAATATATAATGTAATTTGCTTTTGCACCATTTTATGGTGTCTGAGTTCCTGTACCAAAGAAGATGCGTACAAGGAATTTATGAAAGGCGGTGAGATCTCTTATGCAGGCAGGGTAGATTCGATAACTGTTCATCCCGGTAATCAGCGTATACAATTATCGTTGGCCCTGGGGAGTGATCCTTTAGTGACTAAAGTTAAGGCATTTTGGAACGACCATCGTGATTCAACAATACTTACCGTAAACCGGACATCGGGGAAGGATACGGTAAACCTGATCATCAGTAACCTGACAGAGGGGAACTACAATTTTAGTGTTTTTACCATGGACAACAAAAATAACTCTTCAGTAGCAGTAAATGCTTCAGGAACGGTGTACGGGCCGAGTTATTTCAATTCTCTGGTCAACAGAAGAATTAAAGAACTCGGGTTTTCCAACGATGGAACTAAATTGGAATTGAGCTGGGCGGCTCCCAGTATTGATGAAATTGGAGTTGAACTGAGGCATCTCGGGACAGATAATCAGGAGAAGATATTTGTTGTTCCTGCAGGACAGTTAACGACCGAACTTACAGGGGTTAAAGATGGTAGTGTGTTAAAATACAGGTCTTTATTTAAACCGGAGCCAAATGCAATTGATACTTTTTCGCCTGAGTATACGGCGGTAAATATCCCTTTCTTTGAACGTAAACTGAATAAATCTAAATTCATGGAGCTGATTCTTCCGGGAGATGCAAGGACAGCTCATGGCTGGTTGATGCCCTTTTTATGGGATGATAAGTACAACCCACCAGGTTTTGCAACCACTCCGGGTGTTCCGCTTTGGTTTACTTTTGATACCGGTGTTTCCAGTACTCCAAGCCGGATGAAAACCTGGCAGGCAAATGACAGGTTGTATTCAGGAGAAAGTGTCCGGAAATTTGAAGTGTGGGGAAGTAATGATCCAAATCCTGATGGTAGCTGGAGCAGCTGGACAAAACTGCTGACTGCCGAATCTGTGAAGCCGTCCGGATTGCCCTTAGGAGAAAATACTGCCGCAGATATAGACTATGCAAAAGCTGGTGAAGAGTTTGTTTTTCCCGCCGGCTTACCGAAAGTAAGGTACATCAGGCTTAAATTGTTGGAAAACTGGGGAGGGGCAGGCTTTATGACGATGGAGGAAATTACACTTTGGACAAATGACAGGTAATCTTAAACACAAATATAAAACACATATGAAAATAAAATCAGTAGTATTAGGTTGTTTGGGTGTCGTTGCAATAGGCAATAGCAGTCAGGCACAATTGGCTTTACAGCCAGGAGCGCAACAGGAAGTCAGAAAAATTGCTCCTTTGGCAGATTCGGTGAAGAATATGGCCGAACGTTTGGTTAAAAAAGGATTTACCGCCGGTGATGGTTATGGTGAAGTATGGATCAGGGATCTCAATACTTTTGTCGATGTGGCCTGCAAGGTGAATGATAAGACGTTAATCAAAAAACATTTGTTGACTTTCTTTCAGTTTCAGCAGCCCGATGGGGCGATTCTGGATGGTTATATTCCGGCCAAGCCGGGTGGGGTTTCCTATGACTTCTATTATTCTAAACTGGCACCAAATTATGCAGGACATAAAAATACAGTAGAAACAGATCAGGAAACCTCTCTGGTGCAGGCTGTGGCTAAGTATGTGAGAGGGACAGGTGATAAAACGATTCTTACCGAAGATATTGCTGGTAAACCGGTACAGAAACACCTGGAACGTGCAATGGAATTCTTGCTGAAAGAAAGATTTGTTAAGAAATATGGTCTGATCTGGGGGGCAACTACAGTAGACTGGGGAGATGTTCAGCCGGAACACGATTGGGGGGTAGTCCTGGATTCGAATTCCCACAGAACGATTGATATTTATGATAATGCAATGTTTATCATTGCTATCAATGATTTTCTAAGCATCGCTGATTTATCTGCCTCCTCAAAAAAATATTGGAAGAGCATCAGAAATAACATTGCGGTGAACACCCGGAAATATCTTTGGGATAAAAAACAGCAGAAATTTATTCCTCATATTTATCTGGAAGGATCTCCCTTTCCGTCTTCTTTTAATGAATCCGAGGTTTATTATCATGGAGGAACAGCAGTGGCCATTGAGGCAGGCTTACTGAGCAGAGAAGAAGTACTTCATGCTTACCACAAGATGCAGGAGAATGTAAAGAAAGCAAATGCAGCAACTATTGGTTTAACGATCTATCCGGTCTATCCTCAGGGGTTTTTCAAGAATAAAGGAATGGGACCATATTCTTATCAGAATGGCGGAGACTGGACCTGGTTTGGAGGAAGGATGATTACCCAGCTGATTCGCTATAACTTTATTAAGGAGGCGACAGAGGCCATGAAGCCGATGTTAGACCGTGTGGTGAAAAATAATGGCTTTTACGAATGGTATACACCGGATAATAAACCCCAGGGTTCTGCCAGTTTCAGAGGAGAAGCAGGTGTATTGTGGATGGCCATCAGGGATCTGGAAACTAAAAAATTAAAATAAAGAGATGAAATATATTGGTTTATTTGGCCTGTTTATGACCCTGGGGCTAGCAGAAAATAGCAGGGCACAGGCTCCGGAGGTACTTCATCGGAATGGTTATCAATTGACTATTTTAAATCAGGATCAGAATTTTAATCCTTATTTGAAGAAGAGAATGATCCAGACCTTTTTCGAAGTGTATCCAAAATTAGCGAAAGCTTATAATCCGAAAACTGCAAAAGCGGTCACCTTTATAATTGATACGGCCTATACGGGAGTCGCGGAAGCTTCTGCGAACGAGATTAAATTCAGCTCAAAGTATATGACTACACATCCTAAAGATATTGATGTGGTTACTCACGAGGCTATGCATGTGGTACAGAATTATGGAAACAGTATGGGGCCAGGTTGGTTAACAGAAGGAATTGCAGATTATGTAAGGTTCAGGTATGGGGTAGATAACGCGGGTGCAAACTGGTCTTTGCCGGCATTTAATGCCAGCCATAGCTATGAAAATAGCTATAGAATCGCCGCGAGGTTTTTGGTATGGATAGAAAAAGATACTAAACCGGGCATGGTCAGGATACTGAATGAAGAGTTAACCAGCCATACTTTTACACCCGATAGCTGGAAAAAACTTACGGGTAAGACATTGCAGGAACTCTGGGCAGATTATGCCAAAAATCCAATGATCTGATAGAATTCTGGTTATGGGGTAACTTGATTCAGGTCATTTAAGATGGGGTCTAGGCTAATGCTCAGCCCCATTTTTTACTTTTTTCTAATTCACTTTTTTCTTAAGATAAATTATACTTGTCGGGTATCTTTTTTGATTTTATCTTAGTGAAAAAAGACGGGTTATGAAATTGGAAATACATCAGGCAGGAGAGAAAAGTATAGTAGAAGTTCTTTCAGAGGAAAAGTTGATTAATGATCCCCAGGAAGGACTGCAGTTGCTTGCTGATATCTATTATCAGGGGTATGACCGAATGATCTTGCAGGATAAAAATCTGGATCCGGATGTCTTTGACCTTAAAAACGGTTTGTTGGGCGAAATCCTTCAAAAGTTTTCTAACTATAGAATGAGGCTTGCGATTGTAGGTGATTTCAGCAAATATCCAGGCAAAAGTGTCAGAGACTTTATTTATGAAAGCAATAATGGCAGAATGGTCAATTTCGTGCCTACGGTGGAGGAAGCGATCGCCCGCCTATCAAAATAATCATAACAATCTGAATGGTTAATTTGTCGCCCATGAGCTCTTTCGCTAAGAAATTTGCCTTGTTTTCTGTTGTGCTGTGTGCTGCTGGCTGCAGTGATCCTGGCAGAATTAATCCGCCGGCTCAAAAGCATAAAGCTCTTGTTGAGGATACCGTGATAAAGAAAAATATTCCGGAACATGGTCCTGTCAGCACAGATACCGCCGGAATAATAAAGCAGGAGCCAATTAGTGATGATCAGCTAAACAAAGCCAGTGTTTCGATGAAGGACAGCACCATATGGCTAACTGCACATATGAGGCTTGATCACCGAATTTTTGGTTACGAAGAGCCCGATAGCAATTCAAGAAAAATGATATTGTTGTCCATCTTCACCAATGATGTTAGTGGAAATCCATATAAATGTCCATACGGTTCCTATTATGAAACAAATGAAATGGATGGTTTTAAATTGAAGTTTGTCTCTGATGGAGATATTTTTATAAGAGCGAATGTAGAGTGGGAGGGTCAGCTTAAAGGGACGGTTTATATAGATAAAAAGTGGATTGAGTTTGCTGAATAGTTTTAAGAATCTTATCTGGCCTGAGGTATAATTGACGATTTACTCAGGTTAAAGAGGTCAATTTTATCTTTAGATATAGCTAAAGTCTTTCTAAAGGCTGTAATAGATAGGGTGACGTCGCTATTGGGATGACGTTTCATGATCTGATCAAAATCCTGTTCCACTTCCGGTAAGATCTTATTCGAATCGTATGCCAGAGTAGGCGTATTCTCTAATCCCATTAACAGATGGCTCAGATAGGTCTGATAATTTTTCGCTGCTTCCTTTTTATAGCGACTTTTTGGATATTGTTTTAAAAATTGTTCCCAATAAAAGGCCCAGTCACCTAGAGTTACCCGATCTATCGCTAAACCGGCATCATAATCAATTACCGGATCATTTTCAATTGCGGTCTGATCCCAGAATTTGCGGTCGTCTTTAAGCAGGTGTGACGCAAACATTGACTTCCAATAGCTGGGAGAAAGATGAAAAATAGCCCCTGTTTCTTCTTCGTGGGTAATTTCAATGTGATGATTGATCAGCTGTAGAAAGATTTCTTTTTGTTCAGGAGATAGTTTCTCCTGGAATTTTGTTTCCACTCTTTTTCTACGGTTATTGATACTTTCACCGTCAATCCAGGCAATTTCAAACTGATCAAAGACCGGCAATAGCTTTGTCTGACGCGAATCTAAACGGCCGATACGTGGAGTCAGTACTTTTTTCCATTGGTCTAATAACTGATATCGTTTTTCGACGGGTAGTTCAGGGAGTTTTATCTGTATCGCATTTTCTACTGAATCAAGTGCCGGGAAAGACGGTTCCTGTTGAAATAGAGCGATCAGCCGATCGAGTGTCTGTTGAGGGGTAAGTAGTGTATCCGTTTGAACGATTGCTTTAAGTGTATCTTGTCTCGGCTTAGCTGGTTGCCTGGCTAGCTCTTCCCCTGTTTTTTCATGGGATGTACAGGCGAAATTGAGACTGGCCAGGAAGCATAAAACAGGCATTGAAATGTTAATTTTATTCATAGATAAAGCGAATCTGATTCGAAGATAAATAAAACAATTTCATTTCAAATAAAAAGGCCATCTGATCAGGAAATTTCAGATGGCCTTTTTTAATTGTTTTTTTAAGATCTTCGTCAGGACATTTTATAAAAGAACTGATCTGAAACAATCCTGCCGTCTTTAACTTCGTAAACACAAACTTCACTCATGGGCATTCTGCCATGATTTTTATAGGTCGCATCTATATCCATTACGCAGGAAAAGAAATCATCTCCGGCTACCGGATCCGAAATGGTAGAACTATGAATCTCCTCTACACTATCCATCCATTCCTGGGTTTTATCTAAAACTGCCGCTTTACCCTGTATGACCTCCTGTTTTGATCCAGGAGGTTCTTTACTAACGATATCATCATGATAAAGCTCATTAATGGCCTCTTCAAAATTGCCGCTGCGACAAAGATGAACCAATCTGTTTGCTACTTCTTGTGTATTCATCGTAATGGTATTAAATGTTTAATGATGTATTTGTCTGATAAACAACAGTGTAGGTGTGGAATTGTTTTTTTTTATCAGTAGATACACCGGTTAGTCCTGCCCTTCACCACCAAGGCCTACCCAGTACCATTTCCCTTTTCTATATTCGAAAAGTAAATAACCGTCTTTAGTGGATCTGCATGGTACAGAACATGTTCCAGGTTTGGTACCTTTGGCAACAACAGGCTTATAAAAGGTCCAGGAATTGTTGGCTTGCATAGTGCTGACCCATTCTGATGCAGTTCCCCCTCCGCCGCCATCAAAAAAATCATCCGACATCAATTTCCGAAGAGAACTGGTGTTTTTGGTATGAATTGCCGTCTTAAACTTTGCCCAGAAGGCCGGCCAGTTTTTAAGGGCTGCATCCTGGCCAAAAGAGCTCAGGGAAACAGACAAAAAGCAAAATAATAGCAAGTATTTATAGTTTTTCATAATAGGGGGTGTTATAGGTGATTTTTAATAAAGATAAGTAGATTTGATGGAGTGGTATTTGTTTTATGATCAGAACTAAACATTTTTCAAAAAAAACTGTTTACTACTTATTCTAAAATATATATCGGTGATAATATCAGAAAGACTATGAACATTCCGCTTACCAGCCGTCATGAGCTTGTTGCTCATCCCAATGATCACGTCCCGCTTAATTTATGGCCGATACAAATGTTTGATACTTTGCCTGTAGCCATTTATACCTGTGATCATCAGGGTTATGTAACTTCGTACAATAAGGCTGCGGTAGATTTATGGGGGAGGGAGCCGGAATTAGGAAAGGACCTTTGGTGTGGTTCCTGGAAAATCTTCTGGCCGGATGGCAGGCCAATGTCCTTGGACGAATGTCCGATGGCGAGGACGCTGAAGGAAGGAGTTGCCCTGGTTGGTGAAGAAATCCTGATCTCGTGTCCGGATGGACTTCTGAAAAATGTATTGCCGAGTCCTGTTCCGCTGTTTGATCATTCCGGGCGGCTTACCGGCGCAATTAATACCCTGATGGATGTTACCGCACAGCGCCTGGGGGAGAAAAAGCAGGCCATGCTCGCTGCAATTATCGAACATTCTGAGGATGCTATTGTGAGTAAAACCCTGAATGGCGATATTACCAGCTGGAACCAGGGAGCCGAAAAACTCTTCGGCTATACGGAACAGGAAATGCTAGGGAAGCACATTTCTATATTGATTCCTAAAGACCGAATGGCGGAGGAGGATCTGATCATTGAACGGGTGAAGAGCGATAAAAGTATAGCACATTTTGAAACCATCCGCATTACAAAGGACGGATTGGAGGTGCCCATTTCTCTCACCGTATCGCCGATCAGAGATGGAAAAGGGCGTATCATTGGTGCTTCTAAAATTGCGAGAGACATTAGTGTTCAGAAGCTTTCGGAAGCGCAGTTACAAAAACTATATGAAGACATTCAGGCCTTAAACTCCAAAAAAGATGAATTTATCGGAATGGCCAGCCATGAACTGAAAACACCGGTGACGAGTATTGATGCTTTTTTGCAGCTGGTACAACGTTCGCAGCTATTGGAGCAGAGAGATAAAGAACTGGTTTCTAAAGCAAGGACCCAGGTGGGGAGACTGACCTCCCTGATTGCTGATTTGCTGGATGTAACGAAAATTCAAACCGGAAAAATGGCCTATACTTTTACTGGTTTCGATTTTACTGGTGTTTTGAAAGAGGTGATTGAGGTCATGCAGCAAAATCATCCTTCCCATCAGATCAGTTTGTATAGCGATATAGACATGCTGCATGTCTTTGCCGATAAACAAAGGATTGAACAGGTGGTCATCAACCTGATATCCAACGCAATCAGATACGCACCGAATACCCACGAAATGGTCATCAGGCAATCTGTAAATGACCAATACCTGAAGCTTTCTGTACAGGATTTCGGTCCTGGCATTGACCCCTCAGAACAGGCAGAGATATTCTCCAGGTTTTATCAGGTGAAAAGGTCAAATGGAAATGCTTCGGGGCTGGGGATTGGTTTATATATCAGCAGGGAAATAGTGGACCGGCACCAGGGTAGGATATGGGTGGAAAGTACACCGGGTGAGGGGGCGACCTTCTCCTTCGAACTACCACTGATGCGGGAAACTAAAATTATCTGATAAATTCCAGTAAGGGTTCCAGGATGGTGGCCTCAAATTCTTCCTGTTTGCGAATGCCTTTTTTGCTGTCGGAAAAGTTATCACTGATAGGATAATTCTTTACAAAACGATTGTTTTTAGCGCCAATGGTATACATTAATGTTCCGTAACTGGTGTCGTTTACGATTCTGACTTCTTCGAAATCCATCAGTGTTTTGGTATAAATACCTGGTATCTTTTGATACACTTTACGGGTGTTTTTGTCAAAGATCATGGTGACCTTGACGACGAATAAGAAATCGTAGATCACATAGCAGCATAAACCAGCGCCAATAATATAAATGATACGTTTTACATCGAATCCTATTGGCAAAAAAGGAGTAACGGCGAAACATAAAAAAATGGCCGCTAAAAATACAATGATTTTGGTATACAGGCTCAGATTGGGCTGGAAGCTCATCTTATTGCCTGATAGGTCTAAATTATAAAGCGCCATGATTAGTCTTCAATTTTCATGATGTGCAAGGCTTCAACAACCATGTCATTCAGCGGTTTTACCGTAAATATGGAATTGTTGAGCATCAGGTTTTTTTCTTTGCCATTGATGTTGAGGATCATACTTGCCGCACCATTCATCGTCATACCGAAAAGAGAAACACTTTTGGCAACAAGAAAGGTTTCAAAATAGTCCAGACTATAAGCGACTTCTGAAGAAATGAAGTTCTTTTTAATCAGGATCTGATTGTTTTGCATGTCTATGGTAGTTTTTGATGTAAGACGAAGTAAAGCCATCGCACCAAGTACGGCCATACCGATCCCAATCCACATATTCCCTTTATCCGTTGCCCCTTTTGTAAAAGCAAGAGCGAGTCCTCCTAATAAAAACAAGCCTCCAATAAATCCGATAAAAACGAATTGAGTTTTCAGATGAAATTTGTTGCCTTCTTGTTCAAAGTATTTGTAATTGTTCATAATGGAATGATTAAGCGTTTAAGATTAAACTAATAAAAATGATTTTTGTTAAAATATATTCTTTTCTATCAAAGAAAAGATCTATGTCGACAAAATTAATGCCAAGTGTTATACCGAATCAACATATATTTATGTTTTACAGCTAAATAGTTAATTCTATGGTTAATGAAACTGAATTTTATTATCCTTCAAAAATAATCTGTAGTTTTTGGGCTGTATTGAAAACGATAAAAATGATTTTACAGATAGGTCATAGATATCATTTTATTAAATTCCATCTTTGCATATATTAATTTATACCATGAAACTTCCTTCGATACATGCTCTTGGCCTAAGTATAAAACAAGTACTGCTTCGCTTTCCTCTCCAGGTCTTTTCCTCTATCATAGCCACTTTGGCCTGGTTTTATCTGGCTGGCTCCCGGGAAGGAGAGTTAAGGGAGGAATACCTCTATAAGATCATTCTGATCGCTAATTTGTCCCTGACCTTGCTGCTTGCAGGAGATCTTTATGCAGAGGTAAACCTATATAATGGAAGAAAAAAGTGGGGGCTCAGAATAGTTGGCCTCATGATCTGTATTGGTTTATACTTCCTGCTGTATCCAATCAGGTTTGTGGCGGATATCTACCGGGTCGCTTTCCTCATGGCAGCTGCGCATCTGCTCGTTGCTTTTTCACCCTTTATCAGAAAAGGAAATCTGAATGGTTTCTGGCAATTCAACAAGACTTTATTTTTAAGATTTTTAACTTCAGGCTTGTATGCTTCCGTGCTATACGCTGGTCTGGCCATCGCCCTGGTGGCTGTTGATGGGCTATTCAACGCAAACATTAATTCTTCTGCATATGTCAGGCTAATGGCCCTGGTATTTGCCGGGTTCATGACGATATTCTTTCTCTCAGGAATACCGGAGGATTTTGAAGCATTAGAAAAGGAGGATTTCTATCCTAAGGCCCTTAAAATATTTACACAGTATGTATTGATCCCATTAATGACGATCTATCTGGGGATCTTGCTGGTTTATGAGCTAAAAATTATCATTAACTGGCAACTTCCCAAAGGGCTGGTATCTTCACTGATCCTGGGATATGCAGTGTTTGGTATCCTTTCCTTATTGCTGATCTATCCGATCCGGGAGAAAGCAGGAAATGGCTGGATCAAATTGTTTTCCAGATTTTTCTATGTGATGATGCTTCCGCTGCTTGCTTTATTGTTACTGGCGATCTGGAAAAGGGTAGGTAATTATGGTATCACCGAATCCCGGTATGTTTTAATGGTATTGTCGCTTTGGCTGTTTTTTGTCACCGTTTATTTCCTGTTCAGTAAAACTCAGAATATAAAAATCATTCCAGTCAGTTTGTGTGTCCTGAGCCTGCTGGCTATCTACGGGCCACAAAGTGCTTCTTCGGTATCCAGATATGCACAGGTTAAAAGACTTAAAATGTTGTTCGCCTCTAAAAAAGAGAAAGATGTTGCTCAGCGTGAGGACGTGATCAGATACCTTGTAGGGAGACATGGTCTAAGTGTTTTACAGCCTTTTACAAAAGTAAAACTGGATGCAGTAGAAACCAGAATGGAGCAACGTGTAACCGGCACTGATGCTTATCGTATAAAATATGATAAAATAGATACGGCTTTGGCCTTGCTTCATGTGAAAAAAGGATGGGCTGATAGCGATAATAAGTTGCTCAGTTTTATAACCGAAGGCACGAAAACATTGTCTATAAAAGGCTATGATTTTATGGTAGAGGTTAATTCTTTTCAGAGAGATGGTAAAAAGCAATTGAATGGAATTCCACTATTGATAAAAACAGAAAGTTCAGATTTGGTCCTGAAAGTGGAGTTGGGAACGGATATCAGAACTGAATTTGATGTTCTTCCAATAATGACTGCCTTAAAGAGCATGTATACGTTTAATAAAAATGGGAGGCTTCAAGCTATAGCAGGATTTTCGGATACCTATGATGTGCCTCAGAATCTGATGAGCATTACCAGGAAATTCGATCGGTATGACCTCACATTTCTGGTTTCTTCCATGAAGTTTTATGAGAAAACGGCTGAAAATAGAAAAGATAACTGGTCCAATTTCTCTGGTTATCTGCTGATCAGGGTTAAATAATACGTTTATACGTTAAACTGCGTAAGGTGGTGGTTCAGGTGTTTATAGAACATGTTGTTCCATTCTATCTGATTCAGTTTTCCAAAAGAATGGGATTCTTTTCCCTCAAACTCTGTTGCACCCAATTGCCGGGTTTTTTGAATGAATGCGATTAAACGGTTTTTTTCTGCTTCAAAGTCCTTTTCTCCGGCAATAATAAATGCAGGGGAAGTCGGACCGCTTCTTTTATAAGGAACCTCGCTGACTACCTTAGGTTTGATCAATAGTTTCAGGATAAATTTCATAAATGGACCTGGTTTAGGATGTTTATCCTCATAAACCAGTTCATAGGTCACGCAGCAGTGAGAGAGCATCTGGGCAACGTTCATTTTGCCCCATTGTGCCTGACTTTCCGGGCTAAGTTGATTAATTCGCTGAATGATGTCGTCTGCAACCTGTTGACTAAAGATATTGGGTAAGGCCATATGTAGGTGTTAATTCCTGAGTGAAAATACAATTAATAAGTCAGGATGTTGATTTTTTCCGTAGGGTTCATCAGATAGGTCAGCATCGAATTGTCTTTCAGGAGCTCAACAACTCGGAAACCTTTGTAACTGGTTCCCCAATTGCCACCAAAATGAGTATCAAATAAATATGGAATGTTATCTTTCATTTTAACCCCATCCTGATCATGCTCATGTCCATGAAAGACCGCCTTCACATTAGGGTACTTTTTCAGCAATTCAAAAAAGGCAGGGGTGTCAATTGCATTGGCCGTCCATTTTGCCTGTGGAATATGAAGGAAGATAAAAGTATGTTCCAGCTTCCGGTGCGCATTGAGTTTCTCTTCCAGCCATTTTAGATCCGGAGAAAGGTATTCCCCTTTCTCATTGGAAGTATTGCCAAGCAGGATGGCATTTTTCCTGATCACTACATCGTGGTTTAATGGTGTTTTCCAAACGGACTCCCAATGTTCCGGGCTAACTTTGTCGTGGTTTCCTCTGGTCACGTAATAAGGCATAGTCAGCTGATCAATCTTTTGCTTTGCCTTTAGTAATAAGTCTTTGTCATCATGAATGATATCTCCGTTAATCACACAAAAATCAAGGCGATTCTGTTGATGAAAGCCATTAATCTGTTGAGTGATGGTAGAAAAGAACTCATCAAACTGAGTTTTTGCCTGCCCGTAATGACCATCTGATGCCACTGCAAAACGCAGTTTAACAGTTGCTTTCAGCTCATGCACTTCGGATGCAGTTAAAAACTTAACGCCTCCTCCGACCAGCAAGGCTGTCGCAAAAGAGATGTTTTTGATAAAATGTCTGCGTGAGGAATTCATAAGGTTAAATTATAAAATAAAAACAAATTTATCCCCAATAAACTGAAGTTAAGGGGATAAATTTGTTTGATTTTTCAATCCTTAGAAAAGATGGATCCGTTTGCGAAAATTGGAAAGGGCCAGGGCAGTAAACAATAAGGAGAAAATAAGAACGGATAACAGGTTTTGCCAGATGTATCCGGTTGAATGTTCTTTATATGTAGCCGTTTTGAATTGATCCCATTGAACTTTTTCTATCGTCTCATTTTTAAAAATCAACGGGTAAAAATACAAACGTATTTTTTCATGATGCCTTTTTACAGCCTGCTGGAAGTTCAAATGATTTTCCAGATCTGAGCCCGCGATTTCATTGAGCCGCAACTGCGTCTGGATACCAGGTAAAAATAAGGCAGTAAGGTTGCTGAATTCATGTCTTTTACTTAATTTTTCTGACATGGCATTTGCACCTGCTAAAGCCTCGTCATCACCCATTTGCTGCATCGAGTAATACCAATACCAGCTGAAGGTCAGCTCAGCAGGAAAGGGGTATTGTTTAAACTGGGGGTAATGGGCATAGAATTTATCCATGGTTTTACTTTTATCGGTATCCCATTTTTCATGATAACCTTCGCGCTGCTTAACCAGGGTTTCCAATGCTTCTGGAACCGGGTATTTTTGACTGAGCCAGACATTCAGGATGGCCGGCGAAATGATGTTCAGCACTACCCAGAATGAAATCAGGATTACTGCATTATAACTGGAGGATTTTGTCCGGGAAATCACCCAGAAAGTCAGAGAAAACCAAAAGATCAGGTATAGACTTAATAGCACGGAAACCAGGAGCAAACGAAAGTCAACAGGCAGCTTAAGGTAAAAAACTGCACTGCCCATCAGGAAAAATGCGACGCTGAAAATGCTGATCATCCTAACTGAAAATTTGAGTCTGATGAGGCGTATAAGCGCTCCTGATTGCGATTTGACAATTGCCCATACACCGGATTCCTGCTCGGCGGAGAGCAGATTATAGGTGAAGGCAATGATGACCAGCGGAAACAGAAAAATGAACACAAATGCCAGATCCATATTGCCCAATAAAAGAGTCGATGGATTGCTCAGGTCGGTATCATAAATCTGACCCTCTACCGCTAACATACTTACTGAAATGAGGTAAGGATTAATGTCCCGCTGTCCGTTAGCAAAAGCGGCCCATCGATCTGGAATATTAACCATGGAAAACTTATTATGGTAGAGTAACAGACCGGGATCCTTACCAAAGTGTTTAATGTTCGTACGGGTATTCTCTTCCTGGAGCCGGGCAGCCTTTTCGATAACCAAATCTTGCTGCCGGATGAATTTATCTCCTAAATACAAGCTCGCAAACCCACTGATCAGCAGAATGAGGATACCGGACCAGGCCGCTTTATTTCTAAAAAACAGCTTAAATTCTAATAGATATATACTTTGATTCATATGCTTCTGTTATAATGTTTTTATCCGTCCTGAGGAAAAGTTAAGCAGAATCAACACTCCTGAAAACCAGCAGAAAAGAGAGAAAATACTTCCGGTATGATTAGAAATGACATTGCTTACCGGCCTGAAGGTATACTGGAAATCCGGTTGCTCTTCCCAGTTCCTGCGGCTGATAGATCGTGGAGCTTCCTTTTCTCCAGGAGCATTATTACTGATCTTTTCGATCTGCAGTTTATTCATCCGTTGCGCAAGGCCATAACGGTAAGCTTCAGCTTGATCCTGAAAATCAACGTAAGTTTTGAAATCAGCAGCAGTCAGTGCCATGGATAGGTTTTTAATGGCTAAAAAGGGATTCAGATAACTTGCCGCCACCGTAAAACGGTTTTGCTGTTCAAATGTTTTATTGAGCTCACGCTGATGACGGTTATAGATTCCTGCGGATATTTTTTCTCCTTCGGCCATGACGTATCCTCCGTAGTTAAACGGTAGCTTTTTGACATCATCTACCTTGTATTTCTTTAGGAGCGTTGCTTTTAACTGGGCATAATGTGGATCATCAGGATCATGGCTGTCTCCCTGCTTGCGAAGATCTGCAGCAATGGCTGCATTAAACTCAATCTTGGATGGAGAAGGGTATAGGATTACGCCTAAAGCCTGTGTCATTCTGGGCATCACAATGGCAAAGAAAACCCAGCAAACAACCAGGGTGGTTAGTGCCGATTTTGAGCTCTGGTGAAAAGCCGAAACCAGCACTGCAATACCTGCACAGATGATAAAATAGACCGCATAACTAAGGATCAGTAAGGAAAGGCGTAATGAAGCATCTATACTGATCTGCCAGTTGCTGAGTACTGCCCATAACAGGATGGTTAAGAGGATGACAGGGATAAACAAACTGAAACTCACTGCAATGATGCCGAGGGTTTTTCCCGTCAGGAGTTGCCGCCAGCTTAGGCCCTGGCAAAGCAAAATCTTTAAAGTTCCAGTTTCCCGTTCGGCTGAAATACTGCTGTAACCCAGGAAAAAGATCAGCAAAGGAACGAGCAGTTGTAGTACCATAGCTACACTCATTTCTCCAAAACGAAGCATTCCATTGGAAAAGCCAGCCTCGCTAAAGTTGACCGTGTTCTGTTTATGGGCTTCTAGAAAAATGGATACACCGGCAAAACTTTCTATTCCAAAATCAAAGAAGCTGAGCTCATGTTTATCGCGGAAAGCAAGGTATCCGTAATGGGCCATCCGATGAGGATGTTTGTCGGGTTTAGCAAGCCATTTTTCCCTGACCAGTTCCTTGTATTTTAGACGCTGACTGTTCTGAGTTTTAAAATTCTGCCAGCCAATAAAAGTGGCGAGGCATAAGGCCAGACCCAATATCAGGGTCAGGATTAAGGTTGCTTTACTACTGAAAGCGGTTTTCCAGGTTCTCCTGGCTATGATCAATATCCTTTTCATATGATTTTGCAGGTATAGGTCAGAATCGGTAAGTAGCATTGAACATGACATTTCTGGGCGTTCCGGGAAATAACCTCAGGTAACTCTGGGCACCTACCCAATATGTGCTGTTGAATACATTATTTATGTTCATCGCCAGCTGAACATTTGACTTTGGCGGAGAATAATAAACTGCGGCATCCATCAGGGTATAGGCAGGAAGACGGAAGTCACGGGTATACCAGGGAAGTTTATTTCCACTGTACTGAAGCCCTGCGCCAAAGCCAATACCTTCGAAAAGCCGGCTGTCATTGAGGTCGTATCTGGTCCAAAAGCTTCCGCTATGCTGAGGGGTATTTTGTACACGCTGACCTTTTAAGGCGGGATCATAATCTTCCATAATAATGGCGTCTACATAACTGTAACCCGCGTTAAACTGCCAGTTAGGAAGGATAAACCCGGATGCTTCCAGCTCAACCCCGCGACTACGTTGCGCGCCGCGTTCGATCAGGCGGTTCGCATCAACCGGGTCATTTGCATTCATCAACAGGTTTTTCTGGTTGACTTCAAAAACAGAGAGGTTGACCATTAAAGTCCGGTTCAGCCATTCTGATTTAGCACCAATCTCTTTCAGGTCACTTTTTAAGGGCTTGTAATTTGTTCCGGCAGGGGGAGGGACGACCACCAGATTAGAAGTATTGCCCTGTGGTTGATAACCCTGAAGGTAGGTTCCGTAAATATTGATGTTTGAATTAAACTCGTAAGTAATCCCTAGTCTTGGTAATAATTTTTGTCTGAAAACGGTTTTCTCGTTGCTGAGTTTGTAGTTGCTGTAGTCGTCATGCCATTCCTGTCTCAGCCCCAGTAAAAGTGTTAATTTATCATATTTGAGCTGGTCCTGAATGTAAATTCCATTTGCAAGTGCATGGGCTGGTGGAATTTCATTTTGCGTGAAATGGTATTCACTCAGATCCCGGAGGGTATAAATAGGTTTGGCAAGATCAAAATGCGCTACATTTGGAACCGGAGCACTAACCCCGCTAACGGATTGAAACAAATAAAGGTCTTTATTTAAAGGATCGTATTTCGCTGCAACGCCACCTGCTTTTAAACGGTAACCCTGTGCTGAGCTTTCTGCACCTCCACGGTATTTCTGAACACTGATCCGGTCGTAACCAAGAACAATTTTATGCTGAATCGGACCTGTAATGGCATGGATGCTAAAATAGCTGCTCAGGTTATCAGTGTTTAAGGTTTGCTGTCTTTGTACCGCCCGTAATCCGGCAAGTGTTGGAATGGCTTTGCCTGTTTCATCTACCCCATAAGCATTGGTAGTCCTGTGTTCCAGCAGGTCCTCATCCCAGGTTTGCTTCATGTAGGCAATGTTAAATACGATATCTTTGGTAAAGGCATGAGATAAATTGCTCATCAGCATCAGATCCTGCGTACGGTACCGGTCATTGCTTTCTCCCATGCTAAATGTAATGGGTGTACTTTTAAGGTCAGTCTGACCAGCAATCGCTCCAAAAATACTCTGTCCACGGTCTAATCTTGTTTTGTTATGGTTTAATACCAGTTCTACATTCAGACTGGTTTTATCAGTTGGAATATAGGAGAAAGATGGAGCGATCAGGTAAGCTTTTTTAAACTGGAGATCCCGGAAGCTTTTGCTGTCTTCGTATCCTACATTTAATCGGTATAATAAGGACTTTTCCTGGTTAAGTGGGCCTGTGAAATCCAATGCTCCGCGAATAGTGCTAAAGCTTCCTGCAGAAATACTGACCTGCTTCCGGTCTTCGCTGAGTGGTTTTTTGGTCACCAGATTGATCGTTCCTCCAGGATCAGCACTGGAAAATGAAGCACTGGCGGGACCTTTTATCACCTCAATCCGTTCCAGGTTATTCGTTAATGGCTGGAGAAAATAGAATTGCCTCGTTCGCATGCCATTGACGATAGCTCCTTCCTCATTCTGATTAATTCCGCGGATGGAAAACTGATTGTAATAGCTATTCTGGGTTACAGAAGGCACATTCTTTACTGCATCTGCGAGTGTAAAAGCCTGTCGGTCTGCTATCAGTTCTTTGGAAACAGAAGAGATGGCTTGTGGGATATCCTTATTTAAGGCCGCGATTTTAGTAGCAGAAAAGGAGTAATCACCGTAATATTTCCTCTTGCTTGTACCTATTACTTCCACGGTTTGAAGTTCTTCATTAGAACTGTAAAGCTTAATGGTGTCTATGCGAAATTCCTGTTGTTGGAAAATCCGGTATTCCTGCTGAAAAGGAATAAAGCCAACAGCACTGGCCCTTAGTGAATAATCACCGGCCTTAGGTAATACAAGTCGGAAATGACCATTGGAGTCACTTGAAGTATTTAAAACATCTTTTCCAGTTTTGAATTTCAGGGTTACATTTTTTATGGGTTGGTTTTGTTGATCTGTCAGGATTCCGAAAACTTTTGTCTGGGCCCGAGTGGAGACCGAAAAAAGAAAGGAGAGGAATAATGTTAAAACGGGCTTGATAGAACTGAATTTCATTTATATAGTTTCTAAGTATAATTTCTGAAGATCACTGGCATTGATGTCTGCAGCTTTAATGGTATGGATGAGTTTGCCCTGGCGCATAATTCCAATATGAGTACCGATGTTAACCGCATTGAAGATGTCGTGAGTAGCCATAAGGACTGATTTGCCTTGTTTTCCAAGCGTCTTTACCAGTTCCGTAAATTCGTCGGTGGCTTTAGGGTCCAATCCGCTGGTAGGTTCATCCATCAGGATTGCTGCTGCATTTTTTGCCAGAGCAATAGCAATACCTACCTTTTGACGCATGCCTTTGCTGAAACCCGAAAGCGGTTTATGATGCGCTGCGGTTTGTAAACCACATTGGGAAAGAAAGGCTGTTAGTTCTTCCTGGGCATAACTGAAGCCGGCGAGCATACTGAAATAATCAAGATTTTCTAATGCACTGAGATTGCCGTAGAGCATCACCACCTCTGGAATATAAGCAAGGTGCTTTCGTGTCTCTGCAGATCCGGATTGTACTTCGATATTGTTAATCAGGGCTTTTCCGGAACTGGCCTCAGTAAATCCGAGAAAGAGGTTAATGGTCGTGGTTTTTCCGGCACCGTTCTGGCCGAGAAGACAAAATATTTCACCCGGTTTTACTTCCAGGTTGAGATTGTCCAGTGCTACGTGAGACTGGTAATGTTTGGATAAAGAGATTGCTTGAAGCATGTGCTTTAAATAAATTAGCAGGTATGGAAATACATGGTCCGGGAAGGACAATGAAAAAACTCAATAAAAAGAAAGGTTAGTTAAAGGAGGGAGGTCCTTTATTGCTGCATTTAAGAATAAAGCTGGAAGTGGCCTGAATAATCAGGAGACTTTCAGTTGAGGGTATTGAAGGGGGGAGGAAGGAGACCATAAGCGGCCTGGGCTGGTTGAAATCAGTAGATTGATGTTTCATCAGATCGCAGATTTTGCATGGAGAATAATGCGTTTTTAACTTTTCCCCTCCAGAATATTGACTGTCCTTTTTGATGTTGCTCTGTTCCTGGGAGCTATGTTCATGCTGATGTAAAGCGGGAATAACAGAAGTGCTCATAAAAAGAAGCAATAAGAAAATCGCCCCGATGCGGAGAGAAATGCTCTTGAGATATTTCTGTTTGTCATTCATTAATGCAACAAAGTTACAATTATTATTTTGCTGGTCAAGTTTTCTTACCTTCGGTTTATGAATGAGGTAAACAGGCATAAAACAGAGATGAAAGAGAAGGGTTTTACCACTATTGATGCTGTATTTTCAAAAGAAACAATAGCGGAAATACTCCGGATCATTGAAGCCACAGATTCCTCAGGAGAGACGTTTAGAAAATCTGCTGATTTGTTTGCAATCAGACAATTTTTGAAAGCTGTTCCTGGAGTTGCCCAGCTTATTTTTAAGGAGAATTTTAAAAGGCTGATTCAACAGCTTTTTGGGGAAGGCTATTTTGTCGTGAAATCCATTTACTTTGATAAACCTGAACAATCCAATTGGTTTGTCGCCTATCATCAGGACCTGACCATATCGGTTGATAAAAAGCAGGTTGCTGAGGGCTACGAGAAATGGACAGTTAAGCAAGGCCAGTTTGCGGTTCAGCCTCCATTGAATATTTTAAAACAAATTTATACCGTTCGCATTCATCTGGACGATACCGATGAAAATAATGGTGCTTTAAAAGTTATTCCGCGATCTCATTTAAAGGGAATTTACAGACCAGAGGATATTGATTGGTCGATTGAAAATGAATGTTGCTGCCGGGTAAATCTCGGAGGAGTAATGATCATGAAACCACTTTTACTGCACAGTTCAGGAAGAACAGTTAATAACAATAAAAGAAGGGTAATTCATATTGAGTTTTGTAACCAGGAATTACCGGAAGGATTCGGCTGGATTGAAAAAGCACCATTCTAGATTTTTTACCTGAGTAAAAGCTTGTTCTGCCACTGTTAAGGCTAAATTCATCAGCCGATAACCAATTTTATTTGTAGGTGTGTAATTTGAATTTCATTTTTATTAAAAGTGTTTTTCATGAAGTTATATTGCGAGTTATTTAAAGATAAGTATTATTTTCGCCAACCCTTATGGTCCTTATAAAACCAAATTTATATCCCATAAAGGAAATATCATAGCTTGGTCGCTATGGTAGTTTAGGTTGTGGGTACGTTTGGTCGCGTACCCACTTTATCAACTTAACGATAGAGGTCTCTCATGGCAAAATTAAACTGGCTCAGGATCTGTCGCGTCAATTCCCGGTACAGGTCATCATATCCAGGCCTGTTATTGGCTACTCCATTGACAATGGCCTTATCTCTTTCAGATAGCGCATTGTAATCACCAGTATATTTTCCGGTAAGGTTTTCCCATGTGTATTGAGCAGGAATGCGGTCTGAAGCAACGAGTTTCTGTGTATGTGCATCTGTAACCCGATAATCCATTACCGCTCTTGAATTGATGATTCTTCTGGTTACATATACCCTAGCAGAAATCGTTTTGCTACTCTGTGAACCGGCCATCTTATCACTTTTTACCGGGATCTTTTTGGATACTTCATAAGAATAGGTATTAGTAGCCAGGTTACTGAACCAGATGTCGTACATATTGATGTCCATAAACTGGTCAACCCTGATGTCAGATTGCTGTCCATAAGACATTCCATAAAACTTGTAATAACTGCGTTCACCAATGGAATTAAGGTTCCATAAGATATCATTCTCGAAAAAACTACCATTGATGGAATAGTAGCCGAAGCGCTGATCTAGTTTACTGACCACTACATTTGTGATGGCTGCATCATAGGCCTGTTGTTTTTTTGCAATGACATCTTTATAACCCGGAACATAGGTGTCGGCAATCTTTAGGTTATCGTAGGCTTTTCTGGCACTAAGCCTATCGTTGCGTTGCAGTAATTCCAGGCCCCGGTTGTACCTGGCGGATGCAGCAGCCAAAGCAGCCTGATCTAACTCTGCATGATAGTTTCTCGGACGAAAAGTCGTACTTCCTTCTTTTATATCTGCCGCTGCATCATACATTTTCTGTAAAGCTTCATAACCAGTATAGACCTGATCGAGCATCTGACCCTTTTTGCCATTGCTACTCTTCGCCAAGGCGATGTCCTGTTCATATTTTGAGGCTGCTTCCTGATAAGCAATGGGAAGAATTCTTATTGCATTGGCATCTGAAGGATTTTTCCTGAGGTCATTGATCGCAGAAAAATAGGCCTTTCCATATTCACCTTTGTCAAACAGTTTCTGACTGGACTGACAAGAAGATAATAAAATGAGCAGGTAGGTTAACTTAAGTAGCGTTTTCATAAAATGAAGGTATGGTTACTTAAAGATAAGCAAGGCATTTATTTTATTGTACTGAAATCGCTGTTAATCACCGATTTTAAAGTATTAGGTTTCCTCCCTGTTACCTTTTCCACATCATTGGTGGTAAAACCAACATGGTGATTTGCGATAACGGAATAAACGGAGTTCATATAGGAGGCCACAAAATCAGGAGCACCGGCTTCTTTAAGTATAGTTACATATTGTTCCGGGCTTGGTTGCGGATAGACGATAGTTTTACCGGTAACCTCGCTAAGGATGGTTGCAGCATCAAAATAAGACAGGGCTTCGGGGCCGGTCAGCTCATAAGTTTTCTTACTATGGCCTTCCTCGCTGAGTACGGCCGAAGCAACCGCTGCAATGTCTGCTACGTCAATAAAACCAACTTTGCCATCACCTGCAGTGGCTAATGTAATGCCTCTTTGTGTGATGTTTTCCCATTCATAGTTCTTGAAATTCTGGGCAAAGAAAGAGGCCCTCAGAATGGTGTAATCAAAACCATCATTTGCAAGTTTTGCTTCTGTTTTTAGATGGAAAGTCATGTCAGGTCCCATTTGATCCGATTTTAATGCAGATAAATATACGACCCTTAGTATTCCTTTTGACTTTAGAAAATCAAGGAAAGGATTGATCAAATGATCCATTTCCAATACCATAGCAGGACCAAGAAGGAAAACTTTATCTACGCCTGCTGTGGCCGCTTCAAAGGTTGCAGGATTATCAAAAGAAAAAGAAACCAGTTCTTCTGATAATCCCAGTTTTGCTTTGGATTCTTCTACATTTCTGGTGCCCGCGAAAAAAGCTATGTTTTTTTCCTGAAGGTCTTTGATTAATGCTTTACCAATTGCGCCTGTAGCGCCTGTTACTAAAATTTTAGTTGCCATTTTTTTCTGGATTTAAGTTTCAATAGTTACTTTTAGTAATACAATATTAAGAGGTAACTAATGGATAAACAAGAAGGTACAGCAGCATTACCTAATAACACCGGTGTAACTATTGCTGGGAATGAGGAGCTTAAGGACAAAAGAAATTTACAACAAATTTTCTATAATGCCAATACTATCGCCAATGAGATTTGCCCGGTAAGAGATGTGATCGCCAGAATAAGCGATAAGTGGAGTATTTTGTCAATTTATGCGCTGGGGGCGTATGGAAAACTAAGGTTCAGTGAGCTGATCCATAAAATTGATGGCATTTCTCATCGCATGCTTACCGTAACTTTAAGAAACCTGGAAGGAGACGGTTATATCAAAAGAACTGTTTATGCGGAGGTTCCTCCCAGAGTGGATTATGAACTGACGGAGCTGGGCCGAAGTCTGATGCAAGAGTTGTCTGGTATTATTGGATGGGCGGAAAAAAATGGGAAGGAGATCCTCGCATTCAGAAATAAAAAGTAAATGATCATTACCTGCCGGAATATATCGATGAACAATCAGGGCCCAATCTTGTACATATCGAAGATCTTAATTAAGAAATAGGAAAAAGAAAAGCTTGCTTAGAGAGACCGAATACCTATTTTTGGGTAGAGAAGTGTATATTTGATTCAATAATTAATTAAAAAATCGTTTTATGAATGAAGTGGACAGGACCTATAATATTAATTTAAGTTTTGAGGAAATAAAGCTTCCGCCATTTCAGGATATTCTGGTGCTTGCAAAAAATTCAGTTCAGGGAAAAATAGGACTTTCTAAATCATTTGAATTGCTTGTGCCAAATGGCTTTGAAATCATCGATATCAATGATGGTGTGATAGAAACTATTTTTGTTCACAGGAATATCCTTGCCAAGATCTCTAAAGAAAAAGTAATACAGATACTGCAAAATAATGTGTTTCCTTTTATTTCAGAGGGCGAACTCATCAGTGTAAATTTCAAAGTGAATATCTCTGTGAAAGATATTGTCTTTAAAGATTCCGATTTATGAATATAGCTTCTCTCATTAAATATGATTATGCAAGTCTTGACGGTTACCAGGGAGTGCACATTGCGAGGAGCCATAAAGCAATTGCTAATGGCCTGGTTGTTTTAGATGAAAATATGCCGGTAGGTGTGTTGACTTCCGTAGACCTGGCCAGGAAACACCATATGATTATTATGGATTGTTTAAGCCCGAAACCTACAGTCAATAAAGGGGATATGATTAGTAAAGTGCTGGATGTGATGAAAAACAGCGGACATGATGTCTTGCTGGTATATGATGAGGAAACCTTTTTGGGTACAATTTCACAACACGATATCCTAAATCATTTACATGCCAACCTTAACCGTCAGCGTTTGTCTTTACAATCTGTGGCACATGATCTTAGAAGTCCGATTGCATCCATCAAAATGTTGGGAAATATGTTGCAGGATAATCTGATTCTGGTGGAAAACAAACAACTGGTAGATTATTTAAACCAAAGCTGTGACTTTGCCCAGAAAATAATCGAAGACATCCTGCTGACGGAGCAAACCTTCGAAGAATTGGTAAATTATTCAGAGGAGAATTTTGATGAACTGGTTGAAGAATGTGCGAATGGTTTGGTTACAGAACTGGAAAAGAAACAGCTTAACCTCCATACGGACCTGCGCTTCGGTCAATCAGTTAAACTGGACCGGCCCAAATTTAAACGAGCGATATACAACCTGATTTCTAATAGTATTAAGTTTACCAATCAGAATGGGAAAATTGAATTGTCCACTGTGGTTGCAAACAATATGTTAAAACTGGTTGTGAAGGATAATGGAATCGGTATCCCCAAAAATATTCAGGAGCAGATTTTTGATAAATTTACCCGTGCCAAAAGACAGGGCACTGCAGGTGAGCCGACCACAGGTTTAGGGATGTACCTTACCAAAAGAATTATAGAATTGCATGATGGTAGTATTGAAGTAGAAAGTGACGGAGAAAGTGGGACTTCTTTTTCAGTTTTTCTGCCGCTTTAATTACATGATGAAAAGATACATTTTAATCCTGCTCGCTACGATGATCTCTGCCCACTTTTGTGAGGCACAACAGCAGAACACTTTCAAATCCTGGAACCCTGCAAAAGATTCACTAAACGTCATACAGGGAAGGGGATGGTCTGAGGGGTTTAAAAGCGATTACGACCGTTTGCCGGCCGATGCAGAAAATAAGGTGAGGAAAGCGGTCTGGAATTTATCAGAAAATAGTGCTGGACTGAGTTTGCGATTCAGGACAAATGCAGAAAATATTGTGGTTAGATTCCGTGTTAAAGGTCCGGTTCAAATGCCCCATATGCCCGCTACTGGGGTAAGTGGTGTGGATTTATATACCAGAGACCTGAATGGAAAATGGCTTTGGTGTGCCGGGAAATTTGCCTTTGGGGACACGATCAGCTACCAGTTTAATCATATTTCAGGAAATGATCAGCACCTGAAAGACAGGGAGTATACGCTGTACCTTCCTTTATACAATAGCATCAGCTGGATGGAAATCGAGGTTCCGGGCGCAAGTGATTTCAAGGCATTACCGGTGTCCTCGGAAAAACCGGTGGTTGTTTACGGGACTTCTATTGCCCAGGGAGAATGCGCCTCCCGTCCCGGTATGGCCTGGGCTTCAATTTTGGGAAGGAAGCTGGACAGGGCCCTGGTTAACCTGGGATTTTCGGGAAATGGAATGCTGGAACCTGAAGTGTTGGATTATATCGGGCAGATTGATGCAAGGTTATATGTAATCGATTGTTTGCCAAATCTGACCAGAGTAAAAAGCGCTGATCTTAGAAAACGCATTGTAAATACGATCGGCACCCTTCAGCTTAAACGACCGGGAGTTCCGATCCTCTTAACGGAACATGATGGGTATTCGGAAGCAGAGGTACAACCAGTTAAGAAAAAAGAGTATGAAAGTGTAAATGCAATCATGAAAGCTACAGTAGATTCCTTGAAAAAAGCAGGTGTAAATGATATTTACCTGCTGTCAAAGGAAGAAATTGGACAGGATATAGAAAGCATGGTAGATGGTGTTCATCCCAATGATATCGGGATGATGAATTATGCGAATGCCTATGAAAAGAAAATCAAAAGCATTTTCAGAGAATCTGAAGGAAAAAATGCCATTATGATTCCAGTCCGGCAAAGAAGAGACGCTTCCACTTACGATTGGGAAACACGCCATCAGGAAGTCTTAAGCAGCATTGCTTCAAAGCAGCCAGAGGTCGTTTTTATTGGAAATTCTATTACCCATTTCTGGGGAGGTTTACCGGAGGCTCAGGTTGCCAATGGAAAAAAATCATGGTCAAGATATTTTGGTTCAGGCCATGTCGTAAATATGGGCTTTGGCTGGGACCGCATTGAAAATGTATTATGGCGGATTTATCATGGAGAACTGGACGGATTCTCCCCTGAGCAGATTGTGCTGATGATAGGGACCAATAATCTGGAGATTAATACCGACGCAGAACTGCTTGCAGGATTAGATTTTCTGCTGGAGGCCATTCATTCCAGACAACCTGCATCGCGTATTTTATGTATGGGAATCCTGCCTCGCAGAGGAATGGAATCGCGGATTGCCCGTCTTAATAAAAGAATCGCAACCATGCTGGCAAAGAAACGAATAAACTACGCAGATGCAGGAACCCTCTTTCTAAATCGTAACCAGCGGATTGAAGAATCTTTGTTCAGTGATGGTTTACATCCAAATGAGGATGGGTATGAACGATTGGGAAAATTCATCAGTAACCGCATAACGGTAAAAAAGTAGGGCCGCACCTGTTGATTAGTTATTTAGTAAAGGGTTAACTACCGTACCGATCAGGTGGATAGATTTCAGTTGTTGCTCATGTGATAAGTTTCCGGTGTCCATTTGGAAAGTAAATCTCGATACGCCACCAAGTGCATCAGAATGTCTTTGGATTTTTGCCGCTATTTCTTCCGGACTGCCTACTAATAGCGCACCTTCAGGTCCCAGTTGAGATTCAAACCGATCCCTTGTCATAGGTGGCCATCCACGTTCTTTACCGATATTGGTCATGGATTTTGCATATCCCGGATAGAATTCATCCTGTGCCTGCTGACTGCCTTCTGCGACATATCCCAGTGAATGGACACCAACCTTTAGCTGATCTTCACTAAAGCCGGCTTCTTTACCTGCTTTGCGGTATAAATCTACCAAAGGGCGGAACTGATGTGTCTGACCGCCGATAATGGCCACCATCAAAGGCAATCCTAAGGCTCCTGCACGGGCAAAAGATTGTGGTGTACCTCCTACACCGAGCCATATCGGTAGTTTCTGCTGAAGCGGTCTTGGGTAAATAGACTGGTTCACTAAAGCAGGGCGGAACTGTCCCGACCAGGTTATTTTCTCCTGATCCCGGATCTGCAGTAATAAATCGAGCTTCTCGGTAAACAAATGATCGTAATCCTGAAGTCTATAACCGAACAGCGGAAAAGCATCTGTAAAGGAGCCACGGCCGACAACCATTTCTGCACGTCCCTGAGAAATGAGGTCCAGCGTAGCAAAATCCTGAAATGCCCTGACCGGGTCCGCTGCGCTCAGTACAGTTACGGCACTGGTTAACCGGATGTTTTTTGTTCTGCCGGCGGCTGCAGCAAGGATATTGCTGGGGGCGGAATCCAGAAACTCCCGGCGGTGGTGTTCCCCGATTCCAAAAACATGAATTCCGGACTGATCGGCATATTCAATTCTTTGTAATAACTGAGCAATAGCCTCAGCATCACTTAATGCATCAGGGCCATCTATATTAAATTTCGCTGCAAAACTATCTATTCCTAATTCCATATCAATCGGTTTTTGATTACTCTTTTTTTGAAAAGGTGATTTTTCCGGATCAGGCTATACACCTGAATCCTGGACATCTGTTGTATACAAAATTAGGTAAGATGGCTGATCTTAATCTTGATGTAGGGTAAGTAATGGAATCTAAATTACAATCGCCAATCTTTTTTCCGCATCAATATTCAAACATATGAAGGTTGTTTATCTCTATAAGCAAAGCCGTAGAGAAAGCTGATCATTAAAGTTGTTTCCTTAACCAGGTATTTACTTTTTGTTGTAAAAGGCTATCTTTTTTTGAATACATGATTGCTTTTGCATAAGCGGGACTGATGTTTTCATCCAGGCGAAGCCAGGTAAGCTCCGGATGTTGTGTCTGTTGATACCTGGCTTCTGTTTCATCCGTAAACATGACATCTGCTTTGTTAGCTAATAAAGCTTTAAACACCCGTTGATTATCCGGAATTATTTGCAGGATAGCATGCCGAAGGTGTTGTTTTGCAAAAGCTTCATTGGTTCCACCAATGTTTTCAATTACCCTCACATCCGGCAGATCTATAGACTTAAAATCCCGGAACTTGTGGCGGTCTGTTGCCCGGAAAACAGCCACCTTACGGTCCAGAAGGAGCGGGATGGAGAAGTTAAACAGCTTTTCCCTTGTCACATTGACGGAAATGCCACCTGTAGCCAGGTCAAATTTACCGGCCAGCATATCTTCTGCAAGCGTTTTCCAGGTGGTTCTTACAAATATAACTTTCCTGCCCAGGTGATGCCCCAGGCGTATGGCCATATCAATGTCTTCCCCGCTAAATTTGCCCGTTAGCGTGTCAAAGCTGGTCAGCGGTGGGTAATCACCGGTAGTTCCTACCCGGAGTATGGCATCAGAACTAACTCTTGGGCTACAGGCAAAAAACAACAGGGAAAGTAAGGCCACGATTGAATAATGCCTAAAAAAATAAGGGCTGGAGTTCATTTTAAGAAAGAGAAAAATCTATAGCAGCCT
Organism: Pedobacter steynii; assembly: GCF_001721645.1. Taxonomy (NCBI): domain Bacteria; kingdom Pseudomonadati; phylum Bacteroidota; class Sphingobacteriia; order Sphingobacteriales; family Sphingobacteriaceae; genus Pedobacter; species Pedobacter steynii. The sequence continues at coordinate 4,224,905 of NZ_CP017141.1, forward strand.
GAGTGTGCAATTGTACGGTATCAAATGAAGGTACAGGAATGTCTTCCGGTTTTAACAGCAATGGGATTTCGGTACAGCCGAGTATAATGCCTTCCGCACCATCGTTAATCAATCCCTGGATAATGGATAAATACCGTTCTTTTGTTGTCGCATTAAAAATTCCCTGGCCTAGTTCATCAAAAATTGAAGCGTGAATATAGGCGCGATCCTCTTCATTTGGGATCATGGTTTCAATACCATGGTCTGCAAGTTTTGTCTTAAAGAAATCAAATTCCATGGTGAACCTGGTTCCCAGCAGAGCAACTTTTTGTAGGCCCTGCTTTCTGATTTCAACTGCTGTTGCAGTGGCGAGGTGAAGGATTGGTAAATGGGTTTCCTTCTGAAGCCGCTCAGCGATGTTATGTGCGGTAGCTGCACATAAGACAATGGCTTCTGCTCCGGATCCCGTTAAGGCATCACAAGCTTTTTTGAACATTTGAAAAATGGTATCCCAGTCGCCTGCATCAATGTTTTTCTTGATTTCCGCAAAATTAAAAGAGTAAATCACACACTCTGAGAAGTTTAATCCTCCAAGTTTTTTGTTAATCCCCTGATTGATCAGGGTGTAGTATTCAATGGTTGATACCCAGCTTGTTCCGCCAATAAGTCCTAATAGTTTCATGCAAATTGATTTGATACTGCTAAAATACATTGTCTTTTGATTTCTCTATCCTTTCCTTTAGAATTTTCATCTTTTTTCGGTTGAGAATCAGATAGATTCGGTAAACAATCAACTAATCATTAACCAATCAATCAACCCTACAATGAAAAAAAGTGTAATCTTAATCTTCCTGACTTCCTTTATTTTAACCGGAACATTGCTTTCCTGCAAGAAAGGGGCTTCGGCTGCGGAAGATCAGCAACCTAAAGGAACTGCTTTACAGGTTCTTGGAACGAATTCTGTTTTAGCCCCTCAAACGGAATGGACTTTTAATGAGAAACCTAGTACAGAAACAGAACAGAGCCGGTTAAAAACTTCGCTAAAAGCAGCAGACTTCGATCCGGTAGGACTAAGGGTAAAAAGTGGTGTCGCCTTATCGATCCATGTTGAAATCCTGGTCCCATCATCAGCAATACCTCAGCTCATCGTCGGTTCCTATGATCGGGGAACAGTAACGACTTATAGCCTCCAGGCGGGCAACAATACCGTCAATCCGACAAACGCAGGAGAACTATACATTAAGTATGTTTCCTCAAACCCCTCAGGGGGGAAGATAAAGGTGACTTTCAACAGTGGTCACCTTGGAATGCCTTTTTATGAACTTGGAAAGACCACACATCAGGATTGGCTGGATATGCTTGCGGGGGATACCGATACGACCTCTAAAAATGCCATATTGGTAGCAAACCGTGCTTTTCTGGTGGTTTCTAAAACTAAAGCACTGGAATTTAAAGACGAAGACCAGGATCAGGCATTGCGTTTAATTGATACGGCATTAAAAGCAGAAGACGACTTTAGCGGAATGGACAACAGTTCGCCTGTAAATGCCCCGAGGAAACTGAAAATTATGGTGACTGAAAGAACCGGAGGATATATGGATGCCACTTCTTACCGTATCCGTATTGTGACCGCTTCGATTTCCAGGATCCTGAAAGTCTCAGATCTTCAAACCAACGGCTGGGGTGTATGGCATGAATTCGGACACCAGCATCAAATGCATCAATGGACCTGGAATTCCGTAGTAGGAGAGGTGATGCCAAATATCTATACCCTTGCCGCCAGACGAGTCGTACAGCCATCTTCGGCAGGACTGACCACTGCACAATGGAATGATGTCAGCACTTTTCTGGCTAAGCCGGCAGCCAGCAGAATTTATGAAGCCAGTAGCACAAGCCTGATCACCAGACTGGGGCTTTTCCAACAATTGTACCTGGCCTTTGGAGACGCTTTCTTTGTTAAAGTGCATAAGTATTACAGAGAAAATACGGTTAGCGTGGCTAATGATGATGAAGAAAAGAGACTTTTTATGATCAATGCGAGCAAGTTGAGTAATACCAACCTGGTTTCCTTCTTTAAAGCATGGGGATTTACAGTCAATGCTTCCGTTTACGATGAGATTAATGCGTTAAACCTACCGGAGCCTGCAACTGATCTGACTGCATTAAGAGATTGAGTCGTTTAGCCTGAAAAAAGACGGCGTTGCTACACAGTTCTTCCATCGGTAGATCGGATGAACAGGAGCAACACCGTCTTTGCTGAATCAATTAACGGATGAGAGTTATATAGAAATTAGTTAGTTTTTAGGATATAATGCTTTGATCGCAATGATGTCGTTTGCAGTGAAAGGACGGTTGGTCCCATCAGAACAGGCTAGCATCCATGATCCAGGTTCTCCACCTACCGGCGTTCCCGGGATATGAATGGCGCCAACTCCTCCATCGCCTTCATTGCCAACACTGATGCCCAACATCCTTAAGAAAGATTCCCATGGGGTTAAGCCACAGCTATAGGTTCTGTCTGCATAGTCCGTATGCCTGAAACCGATGGCATGCCCGATTTCATGGGCCACCACTGTTGCCAGCAGGTTATTGTTCGTGAAATTTTTGTTATAATGGGTATTGCTCAGCTTAATCGGTGTAGCAGGATTTCCGCTGGCATCAGGAAAACCTGCTGATTGTCCAAGGACTCTGGGATCACTGAAAGTTTCACCTTTGATGAGGATATCTTCTGTTGTTACCGAACCTGAATCGAGTAAAGTAAGACTTAACTTAAGGCCAAGATCATTGTATCTTTTGATGGCTTCTTTGGTTGCATCGGTAAACACTTTCTGTGCCTCACCTGCATTGACTTTAATTTTCAGGACTCTTGGTAATCCGGTAACCTGATTGGTGGTTTTGTATTGTTCTGTACGCGGTTTGCCTGATGCCAGTTCCTTAATCAGACCGGCCTGGTTAACCAGATCTGAAGGTTTCAGGAAAATATCGCCTTCAACAATATAGCCGCCATCGGTTTTATACGCACCAGTAGGTGAAAAGCCAGCTTTGGCGATGCCGATCTGCTCTTCTTTCGTTAAAGCTGAGGCGTGATCAACAGGTGTATCTGTATTGCCGTTATTTTTCTTGCAGCTGATCACCACCGTAGTGGCCATTAATGCCACCAGGGCAATAGCTCCTGTTTTGAATAAAAAGTTTGTTTTCATGAATAGGTTGATTATGTTAATTGATTAACTGAATATACCTAAAGCCTGATGATCGTGCAGATGTAGAGGGGATTATGTAAATATTGTATATGCTTTTGTATATAAAGTATACTTATTTGGTATGCTTTATGAAAGGGCTGAGTAATTTGAATCGTTGTAGGCAATTTAACCTGGAATAGGGTCTGTTCTTTATATGCTGTGTAATAGGTTTGTTACCAGTTAACCAAATATTTTAAATTCCCTATTGAGAATGAAGCCACAATTGATCAGGTTGGCGGATAATTTCGTAAGCTCATTTCATGTGCGATTCGACCGTTCCGCGGACATAAATAATTTTTTGCACTATCACCTGGAGTCCGAGCTTGTCTATATGAAAAGAGGGAAAGGGAAATGGATTCTTGGGGATCAGGAACAGCGATTTTCAGAAGGAGATGCGGTGCTCATTGGTCCGGGCTTAGCCCACAGGTGTGAGTTCGATGAAGCTTATCTCAAAGAAAATGAGGGCCGGAATGTGGAGGTTTTTGTGATTCATTTTGCCGAAAATTTCTGGGGAACAGAATTTCTTTTTCTACCGGAAAATACGGTACTGAGGACGTTATTTGAAAACTCAAAGAGAGGGGTTTTTCTGCAAGACAGTACCAATAGATATATCGGTTATTTAATGAATCGCATTGTTCATGTGAGTGGAGCTGCACGTATTTTGTTGTTAATGGATGTGTTGTTATATATTGGAGATCTGTACACAGATAAAAATCTGATTTGTGCAGCTGCATCGGGCAATGCAGTTCCCGGAATCGGAAATAAACCTATCCATGCGATCTGCGATTATATAATGGTGAATTTCCACCGGAAGATAGAATTGGAAGAACTGGTCAGGATTGCCAATATTAGTCCCAATTCTTTTTGCCGGTATTTTAAGACGGAAACAGGGCATAACTATATGCGTTTTTTGATTGAAATACGTCTCAAGCATGCTTGCCGGCTTTTGAGAAAGGGTGATTTAAGTGTGAAGCAGGTTAGTTATGAAAGTGGTTTTTCCAGTCTTGCCGGATTTCACCGGCACTTCAAGGAAATGACTGGCATGAGTCCATTAAATTATCAGAGACAGTAATTTTCCGGACCTTTCTTAACCTACATTAATCTTTTACCTTAACCTACTCCATTTTTTGGTTTTAATGGGCTCCATAACTTTAGCTCCTGAAAAGCCGGGATAAAATGCCCGGTTATTTTAAATGAAAAACTTAAAATTATGGCAGTATTAACAAGGATCAATTCTGATGAGGTAGCAATCCTCCTGATCGACCACCAAAGTGGCTTATTTCAAACCGTTAAAGATATTGATGTAACGGCATTACGTAATAATGTAGCTGCGCTTGCAAAAGTAGCTGCAATCGAAAATATTCCGGTATTTACAACCGCTTCCGAGCCCAATGGTCCTAATGGACCATTGATGCCTGAAATTCATGAACTGGCACCTCATGCCGTATACATCCCACGTAACGGCGAAATCAATGCCTGGGATACACCGGCATTTGCTGATGCGGTTAGAAAATCGGGTAAAAAGAAACTGATTATCGCCGGTGTGCTAACCAGTGTTTGTGTGGCATTCCCTTCTATTTCGGCTAAGACTGAGGGTTTTGATGTATTTGCGGTGATTGATGCATCAGGCGACATGAGTCCATTGTCTACGCAGATTACTACCGCACGTCTGGCTTTAGCCGATGTGGTGCCGATCAGTACTGCGGCGGTATTGAGTGAAATCCAGAAAACATGGCATCGTGCTGATGCGCTGGAATATGCATCTGCTTATTCTAAAGTAATGCCGCCATATCAGTCTCTGATCGAAAGTTATCAAAAAGCGGTAAGTGTAGGAAAAGGAGCCTAAAAAGAGTGCTTCCTGCATTATCAGGCCCTGGGTACTAAATCATTTGCGATTCGGTACCCGGGGCCTTTTGCTTTACATCTGAAGAAGCTTTATCTTCGTGGTATTTAGACATCCTCCTCCTATGAACCATGACCTTCTTTTGGCAAGTATCGCAAAACACATTCAACTTGATGAAGAGGAAACGGTGCATTTCCTTTCCTATATTCAGACGAAGAAAGTAAGAAAAAAGCAATACCTGTTATTAGAAGGAGAAGTGAACCGTTTTGCCATGTTTGTGATTTCCGGATGCCTGAGAAGCTATCATCTGGATGAAAACGGATTTCAGTACATTCAGCAGTTTGCGCCAGAGGGATGGTGGATGGGCGAGATGTATAGCCTGATTACGCAGGAACCTGGCCATTTATACATTGATGCATTGTTTGATTCGGAACTGTTGCTCATTTCTAAAACCAATCTGGAAAAGCTCTATAAGGAAATCCCTAAATTCAACTATTACTTCCGCATTCTGGCAGAAAAATCCCTGGTTTCTTACCAGACACGCGCGATGGAAAACCTGCGTCTTACTGCCAGAGAACGTTATGAGAAGTTTTGCCTCAGATACCCTTCACTGGTAGACTGTCTTTCTCAAAAGCAAGTGGCGGCGTATATTGGTGTTACCCCCGAATTTCTGAGTAAAATGCTCCATGCCGATCAGGAGCTGAAGCCCTGATTTTCTTAACCTGGATTAACTATTTGAGTTAACCTATGTTATTTTTTAAGAATTTCTCAGCTGATAAATTTGTGGTACATATTCGTACCATTAAAAACAAATATCATGAGTAGCTTAGCAATCAGAGATCAAAAAAATGATCACCTTTTAACACCGGAAAACGCAGCCTTAATCATCATTGATTATCAGCCGGTTCAGGTGAATTCAATTGCTTCAATGGACAGACAGTTATTGATTAACAACATTGTCGGTGTAGCAAAAATGGCAAAGCTTTATCACCTGCCAATCATTCTTTCTACGGTTAATGTAAAGACAGGTTTAAACTTTGAAACCATCCCTCAGCTGCGTAAAGAGATGACAGGCATACCTTCTTACGACCGTACCACCATCAATGCCTGGGAAGATGAGGAGTTTCTGGAAGCGGTAAAAAATACGGGAAGAAAAAAATTAATCATGACCGCGTTATGGACCGAAGCCTGCCTGTCTTTCCCAACCCTGGATGCTTTGAAAGAAGGTTATGAGGTATATCCGGTAGTGGATGCCGTTGGTGGAACTTCACTGGCTGCCCATGATGCTGCATTGAGAAGAATGGAGCAGGCTGGTGCAGAGCCGGTAAGTGTAGCACAGTTGTTCTGTGAGCTACAAAGAGACTGGGCAAGATCGGAAACTGTACCTGGATTTATGAAACTGTTCATCGAGACGGGCGGTACTGCAGGTATACAGTTCTCTTACGACAAATCAGAATAATTTCATCTTTCTTTTATTTATAAAAAAAGCACTTTCCTGAATTCGGGAAAGTGCTTTTTTACTTTAATCGGAATTGTTTAGAAATTGGTATTTACAATCAGCTGGCTACGGGTAGCATCAATAAAATCTAATGGGATAATTCCATATCTTCCATGAGCAGCGCTGCTGAAATACGTGTTGATTTTTGGATTAATGGAGTTGGCTACAGTATTGATGTTTGGAATGCCGAAAATCCCTGGTTTATAGCCACTACCATAATTCACATATAATTTTTTGACTGTGCTGTTTTTTGCCTCGTTTAAAAGGCTTTCTACTTTTGTCCATTTTGCGTTCAGGTCATCGACCTTATAGTAGTCCTGAATTTTCAGACTCGCGGCTGGATTGTTGATTTCAAAAGTGGTATTGTCCGCCCAGTTGGTGGCGTCGATTCCTTTTGTCGTTGCGGCGCTGAATCTTCTTAGTAATTTAATTTTTCCACGTACTGAACCTAAGGTAGAAATGCCATTTCCTAAATCCCATTTCGAAGCATTCTGAGCAACATAGGCATCAAAGGTCTGCTCAAAACTGCGGGTATTGTCAGTCGGCGTATGTTCTTCTTTTACACTCATAATGATCGTTTCGGTAGGGTTGCTGTTTAGGAAACCGATACAGGCGTTCAGGACATCATCAAAGTTTAAGTTCTGATAAATGGCACCATGATGAATGGTAAAACTATTTCCAATGTGTCTGCAGCGGATGTCCAGGTACCTTACACCTGCGGTAAGTTGTTCTGCAATGCTTAAATTCTGGGTTTTTGCTGTTCCGGAGATAGGTTCAACTTTGGCTCCTGAATCATGAGTTCCGGGAATGGAAAGCTGGGTAAGGCTCATGGTGTCTGATAAGGCACCCATCCAGTTGTTCATGGTAAAGCTGGTTACCGAAGGGAGTGCCATCAGGGATTTTTTCGGTTTGGAGGTTAATGTGCCATTTTCGGAATCCTGCTTTTTGCAGGCGGTAAATGAAATTGCTGCTGCCAGGATCAGCTGGACTTTTAGGGATGTAATTTTCATAATGATTTTGTTGGTTTAAATATTAAGATAGGTAATTAAACGCGTTGCAAATAAAGTCTGCGCTCATTAAAATCATGTTAATCAGCGATTAAGGTTTGGCATTGTTTTACCTAATCACTTCTTATCCTACATCAATGCGGGCGCAGGGGCTACCAGGTATCTTTGTATACAATAATTCAAACAGGATCTGGTTTAATGACTTTGATTTGGTTCAGATGAATAAAAACCAGAAAACCATTTGAAGGATTGCTTAAAAAACAAGGAGAAACAAAATGAAAAAGTTAATTGAAAAAATCGTGACAAATTCTGGCAGACCACATATGGTTGGCGATGGGTTCAGGGTATTTAATTATATCCCAGGAGCAGGCATTCCTCAGGAGAGAATAAGTCCGTTTTTACTTTTGGACTTTAATCCTGAATACGACTTCGGTCCTTCCAGTCATGTGAGGGGAGTAGGTGTCCATCCCCACAAAGGTTTTGAAACCGTAACGATTGCTTATAAAGGAACAGTGGCCCATCATGACAGTACAGGAAGCTCAGGGATTATCAATTCAGGTGATGTACAATGGATGACGGCAGGAAACGGAATCTTACACAAAGAATACCATGAGGAAGCCTTCTCTAAAAAAGGTGGTCCTTTTGAAATGGTACAATTGTGGGTGAACCTTCCAAAAAAGGATAAATCTACTGCTCCACACTATCAGGAGTTAACTGCTGCGGGAATGGGAAAAGTAGCATTAGCCGGTGACGCCGGAGTGGTAAACGTAATTGCAGGAAACTTCAATGGTGTTGCAGGACCAGCAGAAACCTATAGTCCGGTAAATTTGTTCGATATCAAATTAAACGAAGGCGGGGAAGTCACTACCAGCATTCAGGCGGGTCATAATACTGCTTTATTGGTGGTAAATGGCAGCGTGGAAGTTAACGGAGAGATTGCCGGAGAACATAGTTTTGTATTGTTCAGAAATGAAGGAGAAGAGATTCACATTAAAGCCAATAGGAAAAGTGTTATCTTGGTGTTGAGCGGAGAGCCTCTGAATGAGCCAATTGTAAGTTATGGTCCGTTTGTTATGAATACGGAAGAAGAAATCAGCCAGGCGATCGTTGATTTCAATATGGGTAAATTTGGTGTATTAGCAGATTAACAATTAAATATTTAAAGATATGAATGAGGAGTATGTAGACCTTCCGCTGGTTAAGAACACAGAGGACAAACGTTTTGAACTTAAGATAGGCGATTATATTACGTTTATTGACTATAAGGAGCATGATAAGAAGATCTGGCTGATCCATACAGAAGCTCCGGCAGAATTGCAGGGTAAAGGCGCAGCAACTGCTGTAATTGAGAAAACCCTGGCTTATATTGAAGAAAATGGGTACACCCTTATTCCCATCTGTCCGCTAGTGGCAGCTTACCTGAAGCGCCATCCCGACTGGAACCGAATTTTAGATCCAAGTGTTAAACCTCATTAAGGGGTTTAACACTTTAAATAGAACCTAATGGCTGAATCACATTATGAAGTGACCCATAATAAAGAGCAGCTTCAGTTTGAAGTAGCTTTAAATGGAGAGAAGGCGGTACTTTCTTATCGTCTGTATAAGAAAGATATTGCCATGATGCATACGACAGTGCCTAAAGAGATGGAAGGTAAAGGAATTGCTTCCGCTCTGGCGAAATATGCTTTTCAGTACGCTGCTGAACAGCATAAACCGGTAATGGTCTATTGTCCTTTTGTTGCCGGATTTATTAAGAAACATCCGGAGTACCGGAAACAGCTTGATCCGGAATATCACCGACAGTAGACGAAAAAAAACAGTTGGAGAAACTGATTGTGAAAGCTCAGTTTTTTTGAAATAAACCTAAGAATGGAAAAAAAATATATTCTGACAGAACCTTTAGTTGCCAGCATTGCTGAGGCAAAATATCAAACCACAATTTCATGGAGAAACGGCATACTACTTTCTGATGAGCCGGTAAGCTTAGGTGGACAGGATCTTGGTCCTGATCCATATACCTTACTGCTGTCTTCACTGGCAAGCTGTACCCTGGCTACCCTTCGTATGTATATTGACCGAAAGGAATGGAAAGTTCCTGAAATTACAGTTAAAGCAAATCTGTTTCAACGGATAGAGGTAGGGAAACTCGTTACAACTATCGAACGAGCCATTTTCTTTAATCAGCTGATGGGAGCTGAGCAAAAAGACAGATTACTCAAAATTGCACAATCCTGTCCGATTTCAAAAATTTTAAAGAATGAAGTCATCGTTCTTGACGATGTATTTTAAATCCTGATCTTACAACTGTTATCCTCAAAATAAATAAAACTGCATTGTTTTTATGCGGTTTTATTGTTGAAAATTTGTGTTGTCATTATAAATAAAGAAGCAGCATGAACGAGATTTTAAAAGAAGACCTGAAGAACCTGGAATTGATATTGAATCAGGTGAAAGCTGAAGGACTTGAATTCCTGGATGGTATCGATAGGAGACCAACCAGTGTGAAAAACAGGGAGATTGCAAATTGTGATCTGGAGGAATATGGTTCAGGTGCACTTGCTGCGCTTGCAGAATTTAAATCCCGTTTTGATGAAACTATTGTTGCTTCTACAGGCCCCAGGTACTGGGGATTTGTTACCGGTGGGTCGACCCCGGCAGCAATTGCAGGAGATTGGCTGGCAACAGTGTATGATCAAAATACCCAGACTATTAAAGGGCAAGGCGACATTTCTGCCAATATTGAATTGGAAACCGTTCGCCTGTTATTGCAATTGCTGGGGCTTCCTGATGAGGACTATCTTGGTGGTTTTGTAACCGGTGCAACCATGTCTAATTTTACTTGTCTGGCCGTGGCCAGGCAATGGCTGGGAATGCAAAATGGTCGTGATATTGCCAGAGAAGGTGTTTCAGGAACATTGAACGTATTATCTGCAATGCCGCATTCTTCTTCAGTAAAATCGCTCGCCTTATTGGGATTTGGCAGTCAGAACCTAATTAAGGTGAAGGTAATGCCCGGTAACCGGGAAGCCATCGATCTGAACGATCTGGAAAAACAGATTTCGAAATTAAAGGGACAACCTTTTATCCTGATCTCCAGCGGAGGTACGGTAAATACAGTGGATTTCGATGATTTTGAAGGCATTCTGAGGTTAAAAGATAAATACCATTTCTGGTGGCATATTGATGCTGCTTTTGGTGCTTTCGCGGCTTGTGCCCCTGCTTACCGTCATCTGTTAAAAGGCTGGGAAGAGGCGGATAGCATCACTGTAGATTGTCATAAATGGTTAAACGTTCCTTATGAGAACGCCTTTTTCCTGGTTAAAAAAGAACACCGCTTGTTACAGATCGCCAGTTTTCAGAACTCCAATGCCCCTTATCTTGGAGATCCGCTGGAGAACTTTAACTACCTGAATTTCCTGCCTGAAAATTCCAGACGCTTAAAAGCTTTGCCTGCCTGGTTTTCCCTGAAAGCCTATGGTGCCAAAGGGTATCAGGATATTGTAGAAAGCTGTATTGCCAGAGCGCAGGAGTTGGCTGCGTTTATGGAGGAAGAAGATGCTTTTGAGCTCCTGGCACCGGTACGGTTAAATACGGTTTGTTTTAGCCTGAAAGGAGAGGCCTATAAGGATCAGGTCTTTGAATACCTGAGGGTGTTAAATGACAAAGGAGTAGTCTTTATGACCCCAACAATTTACGACGGAAGGCAGGCTATCCGGGCTGCTTTTGTCAACTGGAGAACGACTAATGATGATGTTTTAATCGCGATTGATTCCTTAAGACAAGCCTTAAAGAGTCTCTAAGGCTTGTAAGTAGTATTAGTTTTCTGTTCTGGCAGACCAGGAGCCATTTTCCTTTGTGGCGATCAGCAGGGCTTCTCCGGTTCCATCTACTTCATGAAGGAGTACGCCATCAGCAGACCAGATTGCGCTTCGTCCGGCAGCATCATAAGCTCCGGAAGGAGCGCCATAATTCGATAGAATGACTGTTAGCTGAAACTCTGAAGCATATCTTTTTAAGAACGCAGCATCTGTTGCATAACCATTTTTACTGATCAGGGCACTTGGGAAATAAATACTGCTTTTGCTTTCAAAAGCTTTTGCTGCATGTTCAGGATGAGTCAGATCAGCGCAGATGGCACAAAAGATTTTTTCGTCATTCAGATGGATTACCACGTCCTTTTGATCTGCCTGAGCAGTAAAGAAAGCATCTTCGGTACCCATATGAATAAACTGTTTGGTATACAGGTCTGTTTTTCCATCCGGGTAAAATAGGAAGGATCCAATATGTAAGCCGGTATCCAATCTCGCAGGAGCTCCAACAAGAACGATCATGTTATGTTGTTTCGCAGCCTGGGAGAAAACACTTAAGCGTTGGTCATCTATGGTAAATGCCAGCTCATCAGCCAGATCCATTTCATATCCGGTTAAGGACAATTCCGGAAAGCAGATCAATTCTGCGTGGTGCTGCGCAGCACGTTCAATCATTTGCAGGTGCGTGTGGGTGTTGGCGGCTATATCACCTCTTTCGGAGATGGACTGTGCTGCGGCAATAACGGTTCTTTTATCTTTCATCTTGTTTTTTTATCCAATCTTCTTTGCTGATTTCGAACCAGTCGCATGTGATACCCTTATGGTCAAATTGTTCTGTGATTTTAAACCCGGACTTTTGCAGTGCATGTCTTGATCCGGCATTTTCTTTCTCCGCCATAGCATAAACCTGAGCTAGCTGGAGTTCTTCAAAGGCATATTTTAAAGCTGCTTTCGTAGATTCAGTTGCATAACCTTTCCCCCAGTGACGGCGAAGAAATCGATAGCCAACTTCATAGAAATGATTGCGGTTATTGGTCTCAATAGTGATGAACTTTAAGCCACCCCAACCTACAAACTCATTGCTTTCCTTATCAATTACTGCCCATCTGCCGATGCCGTTATCCTCATATTGTTTCCGGATAAACCTGATGTCTTCCTCGCTTTGTGAAAGCTGTGTATTGGGGTTGTTTCCCAGATATAAATGAACTTCAGGATCCGAATCCATTTCAAACATGAGGGGGCCGTCAGACAACATGAGTTCTCTCATGACGATTCTGTGGGTTTCTACAAAAATTTTCATTGGTATGGGCTTGTTTTTTTAATACGATTCTCAGTGCCTGTTTTGTAAACAATCACCTGATGGTGGTTTCACTTAATAAGCTTTGCTATGGAATGCGGCTAAAATGAGGAAAAATATCGACAATTTAAATTGCCGATATTTTATTTTGTAAAGCAAAGATCATTATTCTGCATTCTGAGAAAAATGCAAGCGGATTAATGACTTTTTAAAGGTTATTAGTTTGGAAAGGCCCAAAAAGCAACGCCATCCACTTGCCAGCCAACAAATGGAGCTATAACATTACGGTCTGGATGGTAAAAATGATCCGGATCTCTTGGGTAGGCTAATTGATAAATAGGTACCGTTCCTGTTGCCTGATACGCATATGCATAGAAGAGGATTCCATCATAATTATAGTTCGGGAGACTGAAATTTCTATTTGTAGATAGAAATCTATCTGAGGTCGCCTGATTTGTAAACTGATAAACTGGAACAGATCCATTATACGCGTTAGGATAAGCTTTAAACGGTTGTCCATTTGGACGCCATCCACCTGCTGGAAATAGCATATGCATGTTAGGATCCAGGTTATTCGCATGTTTATTAAGTAATGGGGTGGAGAACTCATAAACTTCTTGTGGGGAAAGTTTTATCTGATTATCCTTAATGTGTTTTTCAACAGCTACTTTAACGGCTGCTTTTTTAACTGGGTCAGCTATAAAATCATAGAGAAATAACGAGTTGTGTACATCAAGCAAAGCCGCGTTTCTGTCTGTAATGCTTTGTTCCCAACTTCCAAAATTTATATTTTCGCTGGTATTTCCGTTGGTATCAAAAGAGATATTTCTTCCTGAAGTTGATCCTCCATAAAATTTAAGCTTGTATTGTTTGTTACGGCTTTCTGTAGCTGCTTTAGTCATTTCATCTTTAGTGATTTCTCCATCGATATTTATGCCAATTGCTTTCAGTACCGTAAATCCTAAGCCTGCCTTTGTTGTTCTGGTCTTTTTTTCCAGATTACTTTCATTTATGATCGCACCACTGTAATTAAATCTTAAACGTCCACCTATGCTAATATCCATCATCACATGGGTACCGTATCTCCGCACTAAATCATCAGCACTTTGAGTGGCAATGTTGTTTACAAACTCCGGAGTTAGATATTGCATTAATAAATCCAGGGTAGCGTCGCCAGTAAATCTTAATCTTTTTATCCTTTGCTGTACTTCAAAAGTAGCGTATGAAAATTTTGTGGAATAAGTATATATGTTCTGATCAGAAGTATTTCTTTCCAGACTTCCTGTAAATTTGGTTGTGGTGTCGATGCTGACGTTACCACCCACTTTAAAATTCTTTTTTTTGCTGACGTCTTTCACATAGTCCAGGGCCGAAGCTCCGCCGTAGAATTCTTGTGAGTTTTCTGTGGTACCGTACGAATCCAGCCTGTTCCTGTAGTCCAGTTCAAATCTTGGCATGTCGAAGATCGCCACATCTGAAATGCTGGAGGCGTCAAGCAGATCGCCGGTAACATCTACTCCATAACCTAATAAATCCCATTTTCCGTCACCGGCGGAAAGTTGACCTTTACTTTTCGATAAAATTCCCGAATCGGAATTAATTGTGTCATTTTTCTTACAGCCACTAACGATGGCTGCGAAGGCCAGGATTAAGCAGGCCATTTTTGTTTGTTTTTTCATTCTTAGGGATTAATTATTGTACGATTGTCTTTCTGTGTTTTAAAAAGTAATTTGTTGGATATTTTTATTTTTTTTAAGGCGTTTGTTCGTTCTTGCAACAAGAATAATGTATTTGTTTTGGATTATATTTCATAATAATTTATGTATATGATTTTTATGTTTATTATTATGATATTATTTTCAAATATAAATATTGTTTTGCTGGCATTTTGTGTTTTTTTAATTATATGTGTTAATTAATTTTTAAAATAGATATAAATGTGAAAATCAACAAAATAAGGTGAGTGCTTTTTTTGTTGATATTGAAAATTTGATTGGATAGTAGTAGTAAATAAGTTTTTATTTCTATAGTTTAAGGAAGAAAAATATTTATAATATTGAGCTTTTTATTGTCATGAAAACCAAGAAGATAACTACAGACCGGCTTTATTTAATCCCATTTACAATTCCTATTGCTCAGGAGATATTGGATCGAAAGTATACCATCTTATCAGGCATGGGGTTAAAACCAGGCAAGGGTTGGCCCGATGAGGACCTCCTGGAAACATTACCCAGGATTGTGACCAATCTGGAAAAGGTGACCGAGCCCTCCGGATTTGAATCCTGGCTGATCGTTGAAAAGGAAGGGATGAATATTGTTGGAGATGCCGGATTCAAAGGAAAACCAGATCCGGAAGGGGCGGTAGACCTGGGTTATGGGATTGTTGATTCTGCCAGACGTAAAGGTTATGCGGTTGAAGCTGGCGAAGCTTTGATCAGCTGGGCATTTAAGCAACAGCAGGTTAAGGTCATTACAGCGCGTTGTATGCATGTAAATGAGGGCTCCACAAAAACATTGGAGCGTCTTGGTTTTTATCAGAAGGTGATCAAAGAAGAAATGATACACTGGTTTCTGTTAAGGGAGCCTGGCTCAAAAAAAGGTTGAAAAACGGCTGCAATCGATATCCATTGCAGCCGTTTTTTGCTTTACGTCTTTATTTTAGTTAGATATTTTTAGGCGTATATACTTTGATTACGCCATCATTCTCACTGCTGATAATTAACAAACTCTTTTTGGTCGGGCTATTTTTAGCGGCGATAAAAAGTACGCCTTCTGGTTCCTTTCCGGTCTTTAACAACTGGAGGAAAACGGGAGCTGAAGGATTCGTTACGTCATAAGTGGCTACGGATTCTGCTCTTTCCAGGCCAACGAAGGCTAGTTTTTTAGCACCCATAGTTCCAATAGCTATCCCTTCTGGTTCCACGCCCTTGTCGTCGCTTCTTTTGTCGCTATACAGGCTTGCAGCTATCGCTTTTACTTCCAGTTCATTTTTGCTATCAAAGACCTGCGTGCCGGTATTGCCATTCCATATACTGAATGAACGTGCTCCAAAGGAATACAAAGCATCGTAATCTCCGTCTCCATCCGTATCTCCCAGTGTAGAAGTGATGTTAAGTCTTCCTAGTTGTTCTTTCTTTTGCAGTAAGCCTGCAGTAGGGAAGGCTGTTTGATCCAGTATGATGTCTTTGACTCTTTTTGCCTCAAGAAAGGCTCCTTCGTACTCTCTGACATCACCTTCATTTGCGGTAAATAAATAAGGCGTTCCTGCTGATTCTAATAATGCGATGGCATCAGGAAGATACATTCCCTTTACCGGCCATTTTCCTAAGGTAGTTGAACTGTTGTCTTCATCACTTGGGTTAATTCCATTTGCATCCGTATTGTAATCTTTGAAACCCAAAGGAAAGATATCCGTGATGGTTTTTTCTGCAATATTGATTTTAGCAATTGCATTATTTTCCTGTAAGGTTACCCATGCAGTCTTTGAGTCTTCAGATACCGTAATGTATTCCGGCTCAATATCTTTTAAGAAATCTTTACCGGGGCCAAAAACTCGGAACCCTTTTTTTTCCAATGCCTCTCGTTGAGCCGCGAAAGCAGAGAAATTAATGGTGTTCACCGCATAGTTGTCGTTCACAGAAATGATAGAAACAGTGCCAATTGGGTCAACTGTGTACGTTGCATTCGGCTCACCTTCGTTGGCTGTCAGAATGTATTTGCCATCGGGAGAGAAAGTAATCATATCGGGAAGTGCGCCTACGTTGATCACTTTAATCTCACTGTTGTCGCTGGTTTTAAAAACGGCTACTTTGCCATTTTCAGTTTTGTTAACGGATTCGATAGCAGCAGCTAGTTTTCCGTCGTGCACACTTAGGCTGTTTACAAGACCGCCATAAGGAGCTATGCTGATAGACCCGATCTTTGTCATGCTTTTCGGATCTTTGAAGTCAATTACATCTATCCTGTTGTTGTTTTCGGTATTGTTTACTACGAATAAACGGTTGGTGATGGGGTCAAAAGCGGTGATTTCTGCCGCTCCTGTTTCGCCTACATCAATGCTGCCAATTTCTGCAAAGGTCGCAGGGTCTTCATTTACAATCACTTCCGGTATTTCTATCGGTGTTTCAGTGTTTTCTTTTTTACAGCCCAGAAAGGCGATCAGCAGAAAACTAAATAGTAAGTTTCTTTTCATAAAAGCAGGTGTTCTTTAGGTAAGGAAATGTGGCTTATTTGTAAAATGTATGGTGGTTCCAATCCGACAAAAGTATCCGCGGGATGTTATCCGGCTTTAAGCTTTAGGTTATGATATTGTTAACGATGACCAGATTAATTATTCTAAAATTGATCTGCCTGGAAAACATAAATGTTATTTTTCTGTTAAAGGAACAAGGGCATAAAAATTGCGCGTGCCAGGTATGAATAATGCTTACTCAGAAGATCCGGACGATTCTCTATATAAGGGAGTGATGTTTCAGTCTTTTTTTAAAGACGCTCCTCAGTCTGTTGTAATTAAAGCAAATGTTCCTCATTTTACCATTCTTGCTGTGAGTGACCGTTTTGTAGATATCTCTCTGAAAAGCAGGGCTGAGCTGCTTGGAAAAAATCTGTTTGATGTTTTTCCGGACAACACCAAAGATCCCTCAGGAAAGGAGCGTGCACTGACTGCCTTGATGGAGGTGATGAAAACAAAAAAGAAAGTAGAGCTTCCTATTTATAAGTATGATATTTATTCCAGTGATACCGGCAAAATGGAACCTTTGTATTGGTCGAATTCCAATCAACCCGTTTTTAATGAGGCGGGCGAGGTTAGTTATATCATAAATACGACCATGAATGTTACCGCTCAGGTGATGTTAAAAGAAATGGCCGATAGCTCAGAAGAGAATCTGGTATTGCAGAAACAGCGATTAAATAAGATGTTTTTGAAGGCGCCCATGGGGATGGCGCTGTACTCAAAAGGTGATTTTATCATCGAATATGCCAATGAGGCTATTTGTAAGATGTGGAATAAAGGATCTCCTGAAGAAGTATTGGGTCACTCTATTTTTGAGCTGATCCCTTCTCTGAAAGAAGCTGGTTATAAAGAGATTTACGAAGAGGTGGTGAATACGGGCAAGGCGTATCTGACTAAGGAGTCCCCTGTAACCTACGACCGTAACGGGGTAATGGAGACTTATTATTTTGACCTGAACCTGGAGCCGGTATATGGTTTAAAAAAAGAAATTACCGGATTGCTTTCTCTGGCCAATGAGGTGACAGAACAGGTTGCGACCAGAAAAACAATTGAGAATGCCGAGGAGAGACTTCGTTTGGCATCTGAAGCGACAGGCATAGGGAGCTGGGATCTTAATCTGCAGACCAGGGAAATAGTTTATTCTTCCAGCCTGGCTGATTTGTTTGGGTATCCTGGAGTAACTGACCTGACTCATGAACAACTTCGTGCTATGATTCATCCTGAGGATACCGGAGCAGTAGAGCTGGCTTTTCAGACTGCGCTAATCTCTGGGAAATATAATTATCAGGCCAGGATTGTTCGTCCGGATAAGATCATTTACTGGGTTAAAGTGATGGGGAAAGTGCTGTTCAGTAAAGAAGGTACGCCACTAAGGATGTTGGGTACGGTAATGGACATTACAGAGAGTAAGCATGAAGAGATTCAAAAGAATGATTTTATTGCCATTGCCAGTCATGAATTAAAAACCCCATTGACTTCCTTAAAGGGGTATGCTCAATTGCTGAAAACAGGAAAGGGAGTGTCTGATCCGGCATTTGTAAGTAGTATCGGCACAAGAATCGAAGGTCAGATCAATAAAATGACCAAGCTGGTGTATAGTTTTCTTGACCTTTCTAGAATAGAATCTAATAAAACAGAGCTGATAAAGGAGCTGATCGACCTGAATCAGATCATCCGGGATGTGGCGGCTGATTATTTGTTTCAGGAAAGAAACCATCCAATATCTTTTGAGCCTCAGGAACTGCCATTGATTTTTGCTGACCGCCACAAGATTACGCAGGTGATTGACAACCTCATCAGTAATGCCATTAAATACTCACCTCAGGGAGGAACAGTATTGGTGACCGCAGTACTACAGAAAGAACAGGTACTGGTCTCTGTTGAAGATCATGGAATTGGAATTGATAATAACCATACGCAAAAGATCTTTGACCGTTTTTACCGGATTGATGACCTGCAGGTAAAAAATGCTTCGGGATTTGGTATCGGTCTATATCTTTGCGCAGACATCATTGCCCGTCATAACGGGAAAATTGGTTTGAAAAGTGAGCCCGGAGTAGGAAGTAATTTTTATTTCACTTTGCCTTTGAGCATCAATTGATTAAAGTGGTTTTCTTGTGATTCCCTGAGTTTAATTGTTGTAGAGCTGAACTGATCTTAACCGATATCCAGGATAAATACGGTCATATTCTTTGGACCATGAGCGCCTAATACTAAAGATTGTTCGATATCCGCAGTCTTGGAAGGACCTGCAATAAAAGTTCCGAAATCATATAAGGAGTCAGATACCTTTGCATAAGCCTCATGCATATTGGAACAGATGTCCTTTCTCTGAACTACCACTGCTAACTGCTGACAAATAAAAGGAATAACCCTTTGCTTCATTAACTCTTCTGTTACCCATAATGCTGCATTTTCAGCTACACCGAAATGTGCTTTGATAATGGCAATATCGATGTCTTCATAGCTGTGTGGATCTTGTTCTTCCCAGTTTGCTTCGGTAACTGCAGCCAACTCTGGTAAAGTAGAAATGATCCTTTTCTGATCTGCAAAATGTGTACTTATGTATTCCTGAATTTCAGCGTAACTCTTTACCGGAACCGCAGTTCCTCCGATATTGCCAAGTACGTTGCTGAATACTTCTATCGCATCGGGATATTGAATAGGGGCGGTTAAATCGGCGGGTAACTTACTTAAGTCCGGCTGGTTTTCTTTGATACGGGAAAGGATTGCTATTCTGCTAGTCATTATTGTTGTTCTTATACCATTCACTGAAAGACTGTTTTGGCGGCTCTGGCATTTCGCGTTGCTTATACCAGGCATTGAGCTTATTGTTGACCATAAACGGAGCGATTTTCATTACCCACCGGCCAGCTTTTCCTGCATTTTTATAAATGAAAGGATGAGATAAGGTCAGATCCATAACTTTCATAGCTACCGCCTTTTTGGTATCGGCGTAACCCTCTTTAACAATCACTTGTCTCCATTTATAGAGTTGTTCGTGGATGTTGATCTTTACCGGACATACATTAGTGCAGGAGCCACAAAGAGTGGATGCAAAGGGAAGGTCTGCATAGGCTTTCATGTCCAGATTAGGGGCAAGAATAGAGCCTATAGGCCCTGCAATAGCAGTGTGGTAGCTGTGTCCGCCACTTCTACGGTAAACCGGACAGGTATTCATGCAGGCGCCGCAACGGATACATTTTAAAGAATTTCGAAAATCTGCTCTCCCCAGTTGTTTAGTCCTGCCGTTGTCTACCAGGACCAGGTGCATTTCCTGTCCGGCTCTGGGCTTGCTGAAATGGCTGGAGTAGGTCGTGATCGGTTGTCCGGTTGCACTTCTGGCAAGCAGCCTTAAAAATACAGAAAGGTGTTTTCTTTTTGGGATGATCTTTTCAATTCCCATACAGGCAATGTGGACCTCGGAAAGATGTGCACCCATATCTGCATTTCCTTCGTTTGTACATACGACAAACTCTCCTGTTTCAGCAATAGCGAAGTTGACACCGGTAATGGCTGCTTTTCGGGTAAGGAATTTTTCGCGGAGGTGAATTCTGGCTGCAGCTGTTAAAAACTGAGGATCAGATTCACCCTGAGGTGTTCCCAGGTGTTCATGGAACAACTCGCCGATCTCTTCTTTCTTTTTATGGATACAGGGCAGTACAATATGGCTTGGTGGCTCTTCGGCAAGCTGAACGATGCGCTCACCAAGGTCGGTGTCAATTACTTCAATTCCATTTTTATGGAGGTATTCATTCAGATGGCACTCCTCGGTAAGCATGGATTTGCTTTTTACAATCCTGGTCACTTCCTTTGCTTTTAATATAGCGTGGACAATCTGGTTGTGTTCATCTGCATCAGCGGCCCAATGAACGGTGATGCCATTTTGCTGGGCTTTCGCTTCAAACTCCAATAAGTAGTCATGCAGATTGGAAAGTACATTGTCTTTGATTTGAGAAGCATTCTCCCTCAACGACTCCCATTCGGGGAGTGTATGTGCTGCTTTGTCCCGCTTAGCGCGAACAAACCATAGGGTTTCGTCATGCCAGTCTACCCGTGCTTCGTCTTCATTAAAAATATCAGCTAATCCTGCGTGGTCCTTTGTTCCTGTGCTCATCTTTTCCTTTTTTTAAACTTCTTCTGCATTTAAAATTTCAGCGATATGCAGAACTTTTACCTGGCTGTTCTGACGGCGGAGAATTCCTTCCATATGCATCAGACATGACATATCTGAGGCGGTAATGTATTGTGCTCCATGGTTTATATGATCTGCTACGCGGTCTTTACCCATTTTTACGGATATGGCTTCTTCCGCTACACAAAAGGTTCCTCCAAATCCGCAGCATTCGTCGGGCCGGCTTAATTCTACCAGCTCCAGGTCTTGTACCATTTGTAGCAGCTGCATAGGTTTTGAAAAAGGGGTGGCAACCAGTTCGGTCATTTGCGACATCTTTAATCCGCGCTGACCATGACAGCTTTGGTGTACACCAACTTTATGAGGGAAACGTGCGCTGAGCTTGTCGACCTTCAGGATGTCAGTAAGGAATTCAGTCAGTTCGTATACTTTCTTCCGCACATTGGCCGCTTTATCTTCTTCTTCATGACTGTGCAGGTGTTCTTTTACATGTAAAACACAACTCCCGGAGGGAGATACGATATAGTCGAATTCGGCAAAGTTTTTAATGAAAAGCTCATTGCAGCCCGTGGTCAGGTGTTCAAAGCCTGAGTTGGCCATAGGTTGACCGCAGCAGGTCTGGTGAATTGGATAACTCACTTTAACTCCTAACTTCTGCAGGAGTTTCAATGTGGCAATTGCCGCATTCGGATAAAACTGGTCAATATAACAAGGAATGAAAAGTCCTACATGCATAACTGGAAAATTTTGTTTCAGCAGCCGGAAATAGCGTCTGAATTCCTTTTAAAAAGGGGAAGGTAGCTGTTTTTGTTCAATTATGAAAACCTTTGTAGAAGGCCTGGGTAGTGGTTCTGATCCTGGTCCTGACTGAAGAGGTATTTGTCCTGCTGGCGTCAATTCCGCTTAATATATTGCCAAAATAATGGAGGAGATATTGTCACTCTTAAATTACTGAAAACGTTTTCATTTTATGAAGTAAATGACTAGCTTGCCTCTGTTTAACTTCGAATGATTTTAATATTATCAATGAGTAAGGACAAGAAACCACAGGAGAATACGATTCTTGATATTGCGGAAGCCTTAAAGCTATCTCCGGCTACGATATCAAGGGCTTTGAATAACCATCCTCATGTAAAAGAGAAAACGAAAAGTGATGTCCTGAAAATGGCGGCTCAACTGGGCTATAGGAGAAATCAGATGGCTTCGGGACTACGGAGTAATAAAACCCATACGGTTGGTTTAATTGTTCCCCGGATTTCCATGTTTTTCCATGCAGAAGTAATTACCACAATTCAGAACAGTCTGCATAAACACGGATACAACCTGATCATTTGCCAGTCCAACGACCTGCTTAGTATGGAACAGGAGCTGGCGGAGATTTTATATTCCTCCAGAGTAGATGCCCTGATTGTGGCCTGTACTTTACAACCCACTGATTTTAGCCATTTTGATAAACTGGTAGGCAGCGGAATTCCGGTCATCTTTTACGATCGCGTTCCTTTGAATACCTATAATGCCACCTTTATTAAGGGGGATGATTTCAGAGGAGGTTATCTGGCTACAGTACATCTGATTGAAACCGGTTGTAAACGAATTGCCCACATTTCCGGAAAATTAAGTTCTAACCTTTATCAGGACAGGACTGCAGGATATCGGAAAGCGATGGAACAGCATAAACTTTCTGTAAATGAAGAATGGGTATTTCATCAGGAATTGACTCATGAAAATGCCAGGGAAGCCATGACCAGAATGTTTGAAGGGGAGACGGTCCCTGACGCTTTGTTTTGCGCCAACGATGTAACCGCGATCGCTGCTTTGGAGTTTGCAAAAGAGAATGGAATTGTGGTTCCCGATGATTTGAAGATGATCGGTTATTCAAATGATCCAAGGACTTCCATCATTTCTCCTTCTATATCGACGATAGAACAGCATCCGGACAAAGTAGGAAAAAGAATTGTAGAGGTGTTAATGGACCTGTTAAAGAACGGACCGGAGAAACCGGAGGTGAAGGCGAGACCCCATGTGATTCCGGTGGAGCTGATCAGAAGGATGTCTTCTTAGCGGTGTTAAAATATGAAACTTGTTTAATATAAATTTTGAAATAAATAGGATAATTATGCGAAAGCTTGTAGTTTTTTTTAGCTGTTTAATGCTGAACAGTATGGTTTTGATGGCCCAGGACAACGGAGGGAAGATTGGAATGGGACAATTGATTGATGAACAGTTTAAATTTGCGGAACAGCAATATAAGGTGCTGGCCAGAAATGTTCCGGCAGATGTCATGCCTCAGACCTATAATGCAAAGACAGATAAGGTCCAGACCAGCGATACCAAATGGTGGTGCAGTGGTTTTTATCCTGGAACTCTCTTATATATCTATGAGTATACGAAAGATCCGGAAATTCTGAAAGAAGCTGATGCGCGTCTGGGAATTCTGGAAAAAGAAAAACATTATACCGGAAACCATGATCTTGGTTTTATGATGTATTGCAGTTTTGGAAATGCTTACCGTCTGTTCAAGAAACCGGAGTATAAAACTACTATTGATACTGCCGCAGCTTCACTGACCACCCGGTATCGCCCGGCAGCAAAAGTGATCCAGTCCTGGAATGCCAGCAAAAAATGGGGCGGACCAGTGATCATCGACAATATGATGAATCTGGAGCTGTTGAGCTGGGTGAGCGACCATGGTGGAGATAAAAAATATAAAGAGATTGCCATTACCCACGCCAACACGACTTTGAAAAACCATTTTCGTCCGGATTTCAGTTCTTACCACGTAGTGGATTATGACATGAAAACGGGTAAAGTTGTACAAAAACAAACCGCTCAGGGAGCTGCTGATGAATCGGCATGGAGCAGGGGACAAAGCTGGGGATTATATGGCTACACGATGATGTACCGCTTTACTAAAGATAAACGTTACCTGACTCAGGCAAAAAACATTGCTAAATTTATCCTTAGCAACCCTCATTTGCCGAAGGATATGGTTCCTTACTGGGATTTTGACGCACCTGGAATTCCTGATACTTATCGGGACGCCTCGGCTGCTGCAGTAAATGCTTCCGCTTTACTGGAACTGGCTCAGTATTCAGATAAAAAAGACCGTAAAGTATATGTTTCTGCAGCAGAGAAAATGATCCGTTCACTTGCTTCTGATGCTTACCGTGCTAAATTGGGCGAAAATGGTGGCTTTCTGTTAATGCACAGCGTAGGCTCAATTCCTCATAAATCGGAAATTGATGTGCCTTTAACTTATGCAGATTATTACTTCCTGGAAGCCTTGCACCGTTATAAAAACTGGTACTTAAAATCATAATATTCCTGTTCAGGCAATTGCACCTGAACTGATAAAGAAGAATAACAAAACATTAACGAAATAAAAAAGAGAAGATGCAAACATATTTTGAAAGCCGGTTCGCCCTGAGCCCTAATGAAGGAAAACAATTAGATACCCAGGCCTTACGGGATAATTTTTTGATGGAAAAGCTTTTTGAAGCAGATGCCATACACCTGACTTTAACACATTACGACCGCTATATCTTTGGTGGGGTAATGCCGGTAAAAGAAACGGTATTGCTTTCCAACCCGGAAAACCTGAAAGCAAATTATTTCCTGGAGAGAAGAGAGCTGGGGATCATCAATGTTGGCGGAAAAGGAACTGTGGTTGCTGATGGAACGAGCTATGAGATCGATTTCAAAGAAGCTTTATATTTAGGGAAAGGAACAAAAGAAGTGAGCTTTTCTTCTGCTGATGGAAATGCTCCTGCAAAATTCTATATCAATTCTGCTCCGGCACACCATACTTACCCTTCAAAGAAAGTTTCAAAAACAGAAGCTGAAGTGGTAGAACTAGGCTCGGCAGAAACTGCGAACCACCGTGTGATCAATAAACTGATTGTAAACAGTGTATTGCCAACCTGCCAGTTACAGATGGGAATGACGGAGTTGAAAAGTGGTAGTGTCTGGAATACCATGCCTGCACATACCCACGATCGCAGGATGGAGGTATATTTCTATTTTGAAATCCCGCAAGGTCAGAGTGTCTGCCATTTTATGGGTCAGCCACAGGAAACAAGACACATCTGGATGCAAAATGAGCAGGCGGTAATTTCACCGAACTGGTCTGTGCATTCTGGAGCAGGAACCAGCAATTACACTTTTATCTGGGGTATGGCTGGCGAAAATCTCGATTATGGCGATATGGACCACTGTGCCATCACTGAATTGAGATAATAATAAACCAAATAGCCTGTTCAGCATAACCAACTGAACAGGCTTTTAATTTAACCGTATGAACTAATGAAGAAATTAATCCTATTCCTATATGCTTTTTCTGCTTTACCAATAGTGCTTTCTGCACAAACCAAAAATGGAAAAGCGACGATCATCATTCAGAATACTTCTACCATAAAAAGAACCGGGGCAGTAACCGCTATATCGTGGAAAAGTATCCTTTCCAAATTCCCGGGTATCGATACGGGAAATTTTAAAGTCCTGAATTCAGGTAATAAGGAAGTACCTTTTCAACTGGAGTATAAAGGACAAACCAGTCCGCAGCAGCTCCTGGTGCAGCTGGATGTACAGCCAAATGCTTCGGTAAAACTTTCTGTGGTTCCTGGCAAAGCCGCCAGTACTGTTCAGAAAACTTTTGGACGATATGTTCCGGAACGCAAAGATGATTTTGCCTGGGAAAATGATAAAGTGGCTTTCCGGATGTATGGTAAAGCACTGGAAAATACACCTAAAGAAATGGCTTACGGAACGGATGTCTGGGGGAAAAGAACAACCAGAATGATCTTAAATGAACGCTATAAAAGAGGTGAATATCATGTGGACCATGGGGACGGCAATGATTATTACCATGTTGGACTGACCTTGGGGGCCGGAGATATTGCTCCTTATGTTAAAGACAAAATTTACTACCCGCTGAATTACCGCAACTGGAAAATTCTGGATCAGGGACCGTTACGTTTTACTTTCCAGTTGATTTACGATAACTGGGATGTAGATGGACGATCGGTGAAAGTAACCAAAACGATTTCTTTAGATGCCGGTTCACACCTGAACAGGATAGAAGCAGGTTATGAATACCAGGGCGAGGAGCCACTGCCAGTAGTACTCGGGATCATCAAACGGGCAACTCCGGGGAAGATGTTACTGGATGAACAACAAGGGATTATGGGTTACTGGGAGCCTCAGCATGGGGCCGACGGAACAACAGGAGTTGCTACAATCCTGGCCGATCCTAAACTGAAGATGAAAGTGAGCAATGAACAACTGCTGACACAAACCAACGCAAATAATGGTAGTCCGGTTGTTTATTATAATGGGGCAGCCTGGGATAAAGCCATGGAAATCACCAGTGCAAAAGCCTGGTTTGACTATCTGAACAATTTTAAAAATACGCTGGAGCAGCCGCTAAAAGTAACGGTTCAATAAATCTTAATATCTAAAAATACATCAAATGTCAGTACTGAATTTATTTAATTTAAGTGGTAAAACAGCCCTGGTTACGGGTTGTAAACGTGGAATTGGTAAGGCAATGGCCGAAGCACTTGCCGAAGCAGGTGCAGATATCATTGGCGTTTCTGCCAGCCTGGAACTGGAAAATTCAGCGGTAGAGTTAGCGGTAAAGGCACTAGGCAGAAATTTTTCTGCTTATCAATGTGATTTCAATGACCGCAATTCTTTGAAAAGCTTTATAGAAACGGTGAAAGCTGAACATCCGGTAATTGATATTCTGGTAAATAATGCAGGAACCATCCTCAGAAAGCCAATTGCTGATCATTCTGATGAATATTGGGATGAGGTGATTGCCGTAAATCAAACTGCACCGTTTATTCTGACCCGTGAGATCGGAAAAGAGATGATTTTGAGAGGAAGTGGAAAAGTCATCTTTACAGCTTCATTACTTACCTTTCAGGGAGGAATTACCGTTCCCGGATATGCCGCAAGTAAAGGTGCGATTGGTCAGCTGACTAAAGCTTTTGCCAATGAATGGGCAGCAAAAGGAGTTAATGTAAATGCGATTGCGCCCGGTTATATTTCTACAGACAATACCACCGCTTTAAGGGCTGATGAAAACAGAAGCCGTTCTATCATGGAACGTATTCCCGCCGGCAGATGGGGGGAAGCGGAAGACTTTAAAGGTCCGACTGTGTTTTTGGCTTCTGAAGCCTCAAACTACATGCACGGCACAGTGATGACTGTGGATGGCGGATGGATGGGGAGATAAACAGATGAAGGGACCTTTACTGATTGCAGGATTGTTTGCACTGATGTTTTCTATGAAAGCGCAGGATAAAAAGGTAGTCCGTCCGAATGTCATTATCATCAATATGGATGATATGGGCTATGGAGATACCGAACCTTATGGAATGAATGGAATTCCAACACCTAATTTTAACCGTGCGGCAAAAGAGGGCATGCGCCTCACTCATTTTAATGCAGCACAAGCCGTTTGCAGTCCGTCGAGGGCAGCATTGTTAACCGGATGTTATCCAAACCGGCTCAGCCTTGCCCATGCTTTGAGTCCTGAAGCTAGAACAGCTTTGAGCACTTCCGAAGAAACGATCGCCTCCTTGTTAAAAAAGGCAGGATATAAAACCGGAATGCTGGGGAAATGGCATTTGGGTTCAAAAGCGCCTTACCTGCCCACTCATTTTGGTTTTGACAGTTTCTATGGCCTTCCATATTCTCATGACATGTGGCCGGTGGGTTATGATGGAAAAGCATTGGACTCCAGTACGTACAGAGGGAGATACCCACGACTGCCTATTCTTGAGGGAGATCAGGTAGTGGCTTATAATGACAACCTGGAAGACCAGGGAAAGCTGACGGGTACCTTTACAAAAAAAGCAGTTGAATTTATTAAAAGTCATAAAAAGGAACCCTTTTTTCTATACCTGGCGCAACCGATGCCACATGTCCCTTTAGCTGCCTCAGCTGCATTTAAAGGGAAAAGTGAGCAAGGTTTGTTTGGAGATGTGGTCATGGAGCTGGATTGGTCTTTAGGAGAAATCATGAGGAGCCTGGATGAAAATAAACTCTCCGAAAATACCATTCTGATCATTACCAGCGATAACGGGCCATGGCTAAACTATGGTGACCATGCAGGGTCCAGCGGAGGATTGAGAGAAGGAAAAGGCACAGCATGGGATGGAGGAACAAGAGTTCCCTGCATCATCCGCTGGCCGGGAAAAATAGCGGCAGGAAGTGTAAACTCCCAGCTAATGGTCAATATAGATTTACTACCCACTATTGTTGCTATCGCAAAAGCAGGACTACCCAAAAATAAAATTGATGGAATGGATTTCTCCTCCCTGCTAACCGGAAAGACGGATAAAGGGCCAAGGGAAGTCTTTTATTACTATTATGATGTCAATAACCTGAAAGCACTGCGCTACAAGAATTGGAAACTCGTATTTCCGCATAGTTCCAGAACCTATACTGCCGGATTGCCCGGAAAAAACGGGTATCCTGGAGCAGCGCCCGATGCTCCGGTGAAAACGGCTTTATATAACCTTTCCCATGATCCGGGAGAACAGTATGATGTCCAGGCCAGTTATCCTGAGATCATGAGAAAAATTGAAGCATTTGCAGAAGAAGCGAGGAAAGACCTGGGTGATGACCTGACTAAACGGGTGGGTGCCAATAGAAGAGCTGCAGGTAAAGTAAATTAGAACCAACAGTAATGATGAAAATAAAGATTAAAACAGGATTGCTTGCTTTGTTGATGATGAGTTCCGGAATGGCATTTGCTCAGGATTATTGTCCGGTCATTCCACGCCCGGTATCAGTAACCGAAACAAATAGCCAGTTTTTACTCCATTCAAATACGCCAGTCGTACTGAATGATGCGGCATTAAATCCCATTGCTCAATATCTGCAGGAGGAACTGCTGAAAACACAGGGAATTACGCTGGGTATACAAACTCAGGACCTGATCAGACAACCGGCAATCCGATTGGTGTTGTCTGCAAAGAAGAAAACTGCAGAAGGAGCTTATCTGCTGGAAATCAATAAAGATGGAGTTACCATTGTTGCTAAAGAGTTATCAGGGATGTTTTATGGTACGACCTCTTTAATGCAGTTGATCCGGCAAAGCAGAAATATCAAAGGAAGCCTGAGCCTTAAGGGCTGGAAAATGGAAGATCAGCCGGCTTATGGCTGGAGAGGTTTTATGCTGGACGAATCCAGACATTTCTTTGGTATGGAAAAACTAAAATCCATCATCGATTGGATGGCTTTTTATAAACTGAATAAATTACATTGGCACCTTACTGATGAGCCGGCATGGCGTATTGAAATTAAAAAATATCCTAAGCTGGCACTGGTAGGAGGAGCGGGTAATTACACCAATGAATTTGCCCCTGCTCAATATTACAGTCAGGAACAGGTGAAGGAAATCGTAGCTTATGCGGCTAAAAGGTTTATTACGGTGATTCCAGAAATTGACATGCCGGGGCATGCTACAGCGGCAAATAAGGCTTATCCTGAATTTAGTGGTGGCGGAGCTCCGGGGCATCCTGAGTTTACCTTCAACCCCGGAAAGGAAGGAACTTATGCTTACCTCACAAATATCCTCAAAGAAACCAATGTTTTGTTTCCTTCTGCCATGGTACATCTTGGTGGTGATGAGGTCAGCTATGGCAATCAGAAATGGGCCACTGATCCGGATATCCGTTCCTTAATGACAGAAAAAAAACTTGCCGGAACAAAAGAGGTCGAAACCTATTTTATGAAGCGTATGGCAGATTCTGTATATCGCATGAATGCAAAATTGCTGGTCTGGGATGAGATGGCAGATGCTGGCCTGCCAAAAGATAAGACCATTATCTTTTGGTGGAGACATGATAAACCGGAAGTGCTTCAATCGACTTTAAGCAAAGGATATGAGACCGTTTTATGTCCACGTCTGCCTTTGTATTTCGATTTTGTGCAGGACAGTACCCATACTTACGGGCGTAAATGGAGTAAGCTCTACAATCCGTTGGAAAGTGTATACTCTTTTTCCGCTGATAATTATCAATCCCAGGCAGTCCAAAAAAACCAGATTCTGGGAATTCAGGCCAATTTATGGACAGAGACCGTTCAAACGGAACAACGCTTGGATTATTTGCTTTTTCCAAGGATTACTGCTCTTGCCGAAGCAGCCTGGTCTCCAAAGGAAGGAAAAGATTTTCAGCAATTTATGCAACGCCTGAAAGGGCATCTGGCGCTATATGAGGCGGAGGCAATTTATTATTATGATCCCTTCCCAAGCCGAAAGTACCCGGAACCGGTAAAAGTAGGTAAGGGAATGAAACGTTTCAATACAGAGTTGTAAAATTAAGTAAGAATGAGAAGACGGAACTTTTTTAAGATTGCCCCTTTAGCGGGATTATTTGGTTTGTTAAACCCGGGGAAAACAATTGCTGCTATTCCTGAGGTTTTTGTGCCGGAAAAGTCAGACCGGGAATATTGGATAGACCTGATGATCCGAATTGCGGAACCGGTACTGAAAAATCTGAGCAAAGGAGAGCTAAAGAAGAATATGCCTTTGGAGAAACCTGTAGGTTATGGGAAAAAGGTGGAAGAGGTAACCTATCTTGAAGCGTTGGGGCGTACCCTTGCCGGAATTTCAGGCTGGTTATCTTTGCCTGCTGATCAAAGCGCAGAAGGGAAGAAAAGAGCGGAATTTTCAGAAATGGCCAGAAAGAGCATTTTAAATCTCGTTAATCCAGCTTCTCCTGACTACACGGATTTCGTGAAAAAGGGGGAATCTCAGTTATTGGTTGATGCGGCATTTCTTTCTCATGCTTTTCTGCGTGCTCCTTTACAGCTTTGGGAACCGCTTCCTGACGAGGGAAAAAAACAAGTGATCAGCGCATTTAAAAGTCTGAGGTGGATTAAACCCGGCCAAAGTAACTGGCTTTTATTCTCTGCAATGGTAGAAACATTCTTTCTGAAAATTGGAGAGGAATGGCAGCAGGAACGGATAAGTTATGCCATTGATAAACATAAAGAATGGTACAAGGGAGATGGCTGGTATGGTGATGGAGAGAAATTTCATTTTGATTATTATAACGGTTTTGTGATCCAGCCAATGCTGGTGGATATTCATAAAGTATTGGTAGAAAAAGGCTTGGCGAAAACAGAAGAGTATGAACTGATGCTGAGAAGAATGCAGCGCTATGCGGCTTGTCAGGAGCGCATGATTTCTCCGGAAGCCAGCTATCCGGCAATAGGACGGTCTGTTGCCTATCGGGTCGGTGCTTTTCAGCCGCTGGCACAGCTGGCTTTAAGCCGTCAGTTACCAAAGATGATCAGTCCGGCACAAGTACGTTCTGCCTTAACGGCAGTGATGAAAAGACAATTCGAAATGAAGGGCACTTTTAGCAAAACAGGCTGGTTGCAACTGGGTTTTTGCGGACATCAGCCTCAGGCTGCAGAAACCTATATCAGTACCGGAAGTTTATATTTATGCAGTGTTGGTTTTTTGCCTTTGGGGCTACCTGCTGACGATGTTTTCTGGGCAGGTCCGGCAGAAGACTGGAGTGGTAAAAAGGCTTGGTCAGGCGGGATCTATCCGGATGATCATGCCGTAAGTTTTTAAAATAATCATAAGCCTGTGGGTTGCTGAATTTGTTCAGAAACCCACAGGCCTTTTAATTAAAGGTTGCTTTCAATTGCACCTACTTTTTCTCTGTACAAATCCAGCGGACCATCCAGAAGTACGGCAATGACGGTTAAATTTTTATCCAGGCGATCTTCCGGTACCGGGATATAAATGATGCCCGGGATGGCGCTCCAATAAAGTTTATTGTAAATCTCAGGCTCCATCATCGTTCCTTCTCCCACAATCCGGATTCTGGCAATTTTGTTCTTAACCCCCTTTAAAGCAATTGGTCCTGTTGGCTTCCCCTCAACAAAAAGATAAACGGTTTTTTTATCCGCAGACAACGCGCTGTTACCCTGATAGTGTCCTTCAGGTAATCCTTTTCCGGTTTGAAATAAAGACTCTGCATTTTTAGTAATCCAGCTGTAAACCTCAGGGTTTAAAGTTTTCTTTTCCGCCTCAAATCCCAATCCATCTATGGCAAGTTTTGTGTTTAAGAAAGGATTATTGCCATCCTGCATTGCATCGGCAATTTCCGTGACCTGTTCCTTAGCTGAAGTTTTCTTTTTTTCTGAGAGGTTGACTTTAATACTGGTTTTTTGGTCGAGTTTCAAAGGCTCATCAAATTGAAGCGCCAACACCGTTACATCGGCATCAACTGAGCTTTCAGCAATCTTTAAAACCAGGTCGGTTCCGCTTTTACGAATGTCTACATTCGTATTACTGCCTACAATTTTAGCCGATTTAACTTTAGATCCGATCCCTTTCAGATAAAAAATTCCATCATATGGTGCCCAATCTGCATAGAGGTATAATGTTCTACGGTCTTTGGAAAGGCTGGTTTTTCCATTGAAATGTCCTGTGGGAATCCCTGCACGGGTGCCATAAATCGCTTCTCCATGCTTTTGTGTCCAGCGGGCCAGTCCTTTAAGGATTTTTACCTGTTGGTCAGGGATGGTTCCATCTGCCTTTGGTCCGATATCAAGCAATAAATTTCCGCCCATGCTGATACAATCTACCAGGGTCCTGATGATCATATTCGGGGATTTATATTTATAGTCGTAAGGCTGATAACCCCAGGAGTCGTTCATGGTATAACACAATTCCCAGTAATCTCCTGCAGGTTTTACCACCGGGATCCCTTGTTCAGGAGTTTCGTAGTCGCCGTGTCCGTTGAGTCTGGAGTTGATGATGATATCCGGATTATAACTGCGCAATCCTTTCAGCACTTTTTGAGCCTGCCATTCTTCACCTGAATGCTCCCAGTCGCCATCAAACCAAACCAGGTCTGGTCTAAAATTAGATGAAAGCTCATCCAGTTGTTTGTGGTAGTAATTCAGGAATTTGTTCCAGCGTTTTGGTTCTTCTCCTAATTTATATCTTTTGTGTTCTCTTGTAAATCCGTCATAGTCTGTATAACTCCAGTCGGGCAGGGAGAAATACAATCCTGTTTTTAATCCCGAAGCTTTTAAGGCTTTTACGAAAGGACTGATCAGGTCTTTTTTTGCTGCGCTATGTTTTATGGTTGTTGTGGCATTAGGCGCTTTAGTATCCCATAAAGAGACCCCATCGTGATGTTTGGTGGTAATCACAGAATATTTAGCGCCACTTTCTTTAATGAGTTTTACCCATTCTTCAGGTTTGTAACCGGAGGCATTAAAGCCATCCAATTGTTTCATGTAATTATCATGACTGATGTAGTTATTGAAAAATGCCCAGGATTCTGAAATACCATTCACCGAATAAATACCCCAATGGATAAATATTCCCAGTTTGGCATCGGTAAACCATTCCATTTTTTTAGCGTTGTTCTTGTCCCGGGATTTGCTTTCCTGTGCTTTGTTTGTCTGGTGGAAAACCAGCAAAAACAGAAAAGACAATAAGGTCTTTTTGTTCATAGATTGTGTGTAGGTTTCGTTTGTTAATGTTTTGTTTGTGTGTTTTTTGTTCGCTTATTTTTGCAGATAAGACTTCTGGTAAGTTAAAGGGCTTTTTCCGGTAATAATTTTGAAATGTTTATGAAAACTGGCAAAATTATGGAAGCCACTTTCATAACAGATTTGCTTGACATTCATGCTGTCCTCAATCAGCAGTTTACAAGCGTGTCCCACCCGGATCTCACTGATGAACTGGGTATAGGTTTTTCTGGTTCTCGATTTAAAATACCGGCAAAAAGAGTTCGGACTGATATTGGCTACTGAAGCCATTTCTTCCATCTGGATTTTTCGTTTAAAATTGGCCAGAGAATAGTTGTAAATGGCATTGATCCTGTCGTTTTCGATTTCCTCAAAGTCATGGCGGAAACCGATAGAGGAAAGCAGGTTAGCCGGTGCACAATTTTCAATCGCGAGCAAGGCTTCCATCAATAAAATGATCCGCTTTGAGCCTTCAGAGAGTAAAATCGACTCGATCAGTTCTCCAATGGCTTTTTTGTTCTTGTCCGGGATTTGAATTCCACGTTGTGCTTTTTCCAATGTCAGTTTCAAGGCTTTATTTTCAGGAAGGTTCAGAAAATGACTTCCCCAGAAATTTTCATTGAAATGTACGACGATCACATCTGCATTGTTCTTTTCATCTTCATTAAAGTAAATGTCGTCGAACCTCCAGTAATGGGGGAGATGCGCACCCACGAGTACCACATCGCCGGATCTGAAACGCTTGATGCTGTCGCCGATAAATTGAGTGCCATTGCCTTTTTTGAAATAAATGAGCTCTACCTCTGCATGGTAATGCCATCGGTTGTTGATGTAAGGAACCTTGTCTCTTCTTGCACTAAATGAATTCACAAGGTTGTTTGAAACTTTGAGTAGTTGTGGCTTCATAATATTTGGTTAGGTAAAGATAAAAGTATAAAAATGTTTTATAAATACCTTATAATTTAATAATTACTCTTAAATCTGCCAATATTGCTTAATAATTGCTGATATCGCTTAATTATTCTTCTGCTTATGCGATTAAATAAAAACTGATAACTTTGGTTTGACAACACAAAAACCGAATTAAACCATGATCAAAACAACCTGGAGAGCGACTGTAGTGTCCTTTCTGCTTTCTGTTACACTTTTCCCGGCGGAGATTAAAGCACAGTCTGTTAAACCCATCGTTGCTCCACCCAATATCATTTTCATTCTTACCGACGATCTTGGCTATGGGGACATCGGTGTTTTCTTTCAGAACCAAAGAAAACAAAATGGAAATAAGGCATTTCCTTTTCAACTGAGTCCTAATCTGGACCAAATGGCCGCTTCCGGAGCGAAGTTTACTCATCAATATAGTAACGCTCCTGTTTGTGCGCCATCCAGGGCCTCCTTCATCACCGGAATGAATCAGGGGAATGCAAAGGTAAGAGACAATCAGTTTGATAAACAGATAGAAGAGAACCATACCATTGCCACGATGTTAAAGGCCGCCGGATATTCCACGGCAGCAATTGGTAAATGGGGTTTGCAGGGAGAAACAAAGGAAGAGCCCAATTGGCCGGCTCATCCTTCCAAAAGAGGTTTTGATCAGTTCTTTGGTTATATGAGACATGCAGACGGCCACGAGCATTATCCCTACGAAGGACTTTACCGGGGCGAGAAGCAGGTATGGGACAATTATACGGATGTTGCAGCTGGACTGAGCAAATGTTATACAACTGATTTATGGACGGCTTATGCCAAGAAATGGATCGTATCCCATCAACGGGGAGAAGAAGCGAAAAACCCTTTCTTTATGTTTCTGGCTTATGATGCGCCACATGCCGTATTGGAGTTGCCGACTCAGGCTTATCCGAAGGGAGGGGGACTGAAAGGTGGATTACAATGGAAGGGAAAAAAAGGAGAAATGATCAATACAGCTTCAGGAGAGATCGATACCTATGTACATCCCGATTATGCCTGGGCCACTTATGATGATGATCAGAATGCCGCTACTCCTGAACTGGCCTGGCCGGATACTTATAAACGTTACGCTACCGCCAACCGAAGGATTGATGACGCGGTTGGTGATCTTAGCCAATTGCTTAAAGACCTGAATATTGCAGATAATACCCTGATCATTTTTACTTCTGATAACGGGCCTTCTATAGAGTCTTATCTTCCAAAAGGATTTGCAGCTAACAGCCCTGAATTTTTTGGGAGTTTCGGGCCATTTGACGGAATCAAAAGAGACGTTTGGGAGGGAGGCCTGAGAATGCCGACTCTGGCTTCCTGGCCGGCCCGGATCCCCGGGGCGAAAACCATCAGTTCAGCAAGTATGTTGTCCGACTGGATGGCGACATTTGCTGATGCGGCCAACATTCCTGCTCCTGCAAGAACAGATGGGGTATCCTTGCTGCCTTCCTTAACAGGGAAGGGAAAACAGGAACAGGGACAGGTTTATGTGGAATATACCGAAGGAGGAAGGACCCCTGATTTTAAATCCTTTGAAGAAAGCCGGAGGGGAAGGAAAAGAGAGCAGATGCAAATGATACGTATCGGCGATTTGGTAGGTGTACGTTACCAGATCAGATCTGCCAGCGATGATTTTGAGATTTACAATGTTGTTTCAGATCCGAAAGAAAGGAGAAACCTTGCTATAGAACCAGCTTATCGGCAGGTTCAGGAAAAGATGAAAGCCAAGGTTTTACAGAATAGAAGGGTTGATGCCGAAGCTCCCCGTCCTTATGATTCCACTGCTGTTCCCGCTGGTGTTCTACTTTCCAAAGTGATGCAGCCTGGTTTGAGCTGGAAGTTTTTTAAAGGTAATTTTCCATGGGTTGTTTCAGAAAAAGGAAGAAAATTTTTTAAGCAAGGACATGCGACAGATTTAAAATCTGTCCCCGCATTTGCGTCGAAAGGAATGGTATTATATGAAGGTTACCTTAAAATTCTTAAGGAAGGAAGTTACACTTTCTCTCTTCAGACGAAAGGTAAAGCTTATGTACGGTTACATGAGGCAGAATTGCTGGATGCAGACTTTGGTTATCTACCGGGTAAGGAAATTTTTACAACAGTGAGGTTGAAAGCGGGGTATCATCCAGTTAAAATTTATGTATCGGGAGAGCAGGGAGGGCCGGATAAAATAATGCTGAAGTATAAAGAAGCAGCATCCGATTGGTCATTGCTAAGCAACAAAAATATATATTATGTAAATAAGTTGCTTTAATCCTACTATTCGCAAGATTTATGTGGTAAAAAAAAGTGTTTAAACTTTCATTTAATCAAAAAGTTAATTACATTTGGGCTTACCCTTTCGAGGGTATGTTTTTCATAGGTAGATGTAGGGTCGAAATTAATTTTTCGGCCCTTTTTTGTTGCCGGTGGTTCCGTATCTTTACCGGCGTTATGAATAAGAAGAAAATCGTTGTTGCCATCACCGGAGCCAGTGGTTCCATTTACGCTAAACTACTCCTGGATAATCTGTTGAAGCTGTCTGATCAGATTGAAAAGGTAGGCGTGGTGATGTCCGACAATGCCAAGGAGGTCTGGCGCTTTGAGCTGGGCAATGAAGACTACGATCATTATCCTTTTACTTTTTATCCAAAAATGGATTTCAATGCCCCTTTTGCTTCGGGCTCTGCAAAATTTGACACTATGATTATCATTCCATGTTCCATGGGAACGCTGGGAAGAATTGCCCATGGAATCTCTAACGACCTGATCAGCCGGGCTGCAGATGTGGTACTCAAAGAACGTAGAAAATTGATCGCTGTGGTGCGTGATACGCCTTTTAGCCTCATTCACATCAATAATATGAAGACTGTAACTGAAGCAGGTGGCATCATTTGTCCGGCGAGTCCGTCCTTTTACAGTCTCCCGAAAAGCATTGAAGAGCTGGCTCAGACCGTAGTTAGCCGTGTTATTGACCTGGCGGGGCTGAGTATGGAGAGTTACCGTTGGAATGAGGAATAATCTCATCTAAAAACTTATCTTTGCAAATTCTTAATGAAATTTATCAGGGCTAATGAAGAAGGTTGCATTTTATACACTGGGTTGTAAATTAAATTTTTCTGAGACTTCCACTATAGGCAGGTTATTCACCGATGCCGGTTATTCAGTGGTGGATTTTACAGCAGCAGCAGATGTATATGTAATCAATACCTGCTCGGTAACGGAACATGCAGATAAGAAATGCCGCAAGGTGGTGAAGGAAGCACTTAAGTATGCACCCAATGCCTACATTACTATTGTGGGTTGTTATGCACAGTTGAAACCGGTGGAGATTGCGGAAATTGAAGGTGTGGATATGGTATTAGGCGCAGCGGAAAAATTCCGTATCGTTGAGTACATTTCGGATCTGACCAAAAATCCTAAGGCTGTTATTCATCAGCAGAACATTGAGAAGGTAAACCATAATTTTATTGCCGCTTATTCTATAGGCGACAGGACCCGTACTTTCCTTAAAGTTCAGGATGGCTGTGATTATCCATGTACTTATTGTACCATTCCCCTTGCCCGTGGCGGAAGCCGTAGTGATACCATAGAAAATGTGGTGAACAGAGCAACGCAAATTGCAGAAAGCGGTGTAAAAGAGATCGTCTTGACCGGAGTAAATCTGGGTGATTTTGGAATCCGGGACGGTCAGAGAGAAGATAAATTCTTCGACCTGGTAAAAGCACTGGATGAAGTAGAAGGCATTGAACGGATCAGGATTTCTTCGATAGAGCCTAATTTACTGAGCAACGAGATCATTGAGTTTGTAGCGCATTCTAAACGATTTGTACCCCATTTCCATATTCCATTGCAATCCGGATCCAATAAAATTCTGGGATTGATGAAAAGACGTTACCAGAGAGAACTATATACCGAACGTGTAGCTACGATAAAAGCATTGATTCCAAATTGCTGTATCGGGGTGGACGTGATCGTTGGTTTCCCGGGTGAAACACATGAGGACTTCCTGGATACTTATCAGTTTTTAAACGAACTGGACATTTCTTATTTACATGTATTCACTTATTCTGAGCGTGAACAGACTGCTGCCGCAGAGATGAAAGGCCGTGTAGCCGGAAGTACCAGGGCAGACCGTAGTAAAATGCTTCATATTTTATCCGATAAGAAACGCAGAGCCTTTTATCAGTCGCAGATTGGTACAGTAGGTGAAGTGCTTTTTGAAGATGATCAGAAAGATGGCTTTATGCATGGCTTCACTAAAAACTATGTGAAAGTGAAAGCGAAATACGACCCGGTTATGGTAAATGAGATCAAAACGGTGAAATTGATTGAACTTACTGCAGATGGAGAGGTAGAAGTTGCAGAAACCGGGGAAGTTTTAGCGCATTAATCCTATATTCGCATAAAACTTTTTTATCCGTATGTTTCCAACCGTATCTCATTTTATAGAGTATCTTTTCGGCGTTCAGGTACCCCTTCCTTTTAATACATTTGGCGTTTTTGTTGCGCTCGCTTTCATCGCAGGTTACTGGGCTTTTACCCAGGAGTTTAAGCGTAAAGAAGCGCTTGGACTATTACATCCGATAAAAAAACTGGTGACGATCGGGAAACCGGCAAGTACCATGGAGCTGGTTTATAATGGGATATTCGGTTTCCTGATTGGCTATAAACTGGTGTATGCCTTATTAAATTATAAACTTTTTGTCAGCGATGCTCAAACAGTATTGCTTTCTACCAAAGGAAGCCTGCTCGGCGGTCTTTTCTTTGCCGGTCTTTTCGCTTATTGGGACCATAAAGAAAAAAACAGACATAAATTAGCTGCTCCAAAGACCGTAGAGGTGACGCAACATCCATATGAGCTGATGGGCAATATGATTGTCTGGGCTGCGGTATGGGGATTCCTGGGAGCTAAAATATTCGATAACCTGGAACATTGGGATACTTTTGTACAGGATCCTATCGGAAGTTTACTTTCTTTCAGCGGACTTACCTTTTACGGTGGATTGATCTGTGGTGGTGCTGCAGTATTGTATATTGCAAAAAAGAACAATGTAAAAATCTTACACATGCTGGACATTGGTGGTCCCGGAATGATGCTGGCTTATAGTGTCGGAAGGATCGGATGCCATATGTCGGGCGACGGGGATTGGGGAATTACCAATCTTAACCCTAAGCCTTTTAGCTGGCTTCCGGATTGGATGTGGGCCTATACTTATCCGAACAATGTGGCTAATGAAGGAATTTCTATTCCTGGTTGTGTTGGTAAATTCTGTCATGAGTTAGCTGCCCCGGTATATCCGACACCTATTTATGAAGTGATTGTTTGCTTTATCTTATTTCTGATTCTCTGGAAAATTCGTGACCGGATTAAACTACCGGGTATGATGTTCGGAATTTACCTGATGATGAATGGTCTGGAGCGTTTCTTTGTAGAGCTGATCAGGGTAAACACCAAATATAACGTTGCCGGAATCCGTTTCACACAGGCGGAGTTGATATCCAGTATTTTATTCCTATCTGGTCTGCTTCTTGTACTCTATTCTCTGAAGAATAAAGAGAAGCATGCAAATTATTAATACCTAAGAGACTTGAATTACGAATTACTCTGTTCAAAAGTAGTTGCTATCACAAGGCTGACGGGCAATTTTATCCGTAAGGAATCCATGAATTTTGACGCAAATACCGTTGAGTTCAAGGGACTGAACGATCTGGTGTCCTATGTAGATAAAACCGCGGAGAAGCAGCTGGTAAGAAACCTGTCCAAGCTTATTCCTGGCGCAGGGTTTACCACAGAAGAAGAAACCATCAATAGCAGAGGAGAAGTGTATAATTGGATTATAGACCCTTTGGATGGAACCACAAATTTTATTCATGGAATTCCCACTTACGCAATCAGTGTTGCACTTTATGAAGATGATCAGCCGGTTATTGGGGTGGTTTATGAGATCAACAGGGGGGAAATGTTCTTTACTTATAAGGGAGGCGCAGCCTACCTGAACAATAAAGAGATCAGGGTTTCTACGAGGCCCGCTTTGTCCGACAGTCTGCTGGCCACCGGTTTTCCTTATTATCAGTTTGATAAACAGGCTCAGTATATGCAGCTCTTTTCTGAAATGATGCAAAGGTGCCACGGATTGAGGAGGATAGGCTCAGCTGCAACGGATCTGGCTTATGTGGCTTGTGGCAGGTTTGATGCTTTTTTTGAATACAATCTGAATGCCTGGGATGTCGCCGCTGGCGCCTATCTGGTACAACAGGCAGGTGGCAATATTATGAATTTCTCTGGCGGAGAAGAGTTTCTGGAGAAAAGGGAAATACTGGCTTCCAACGGATTGCTTCATGAAGCTATTCTCGATACGATGGCCAAACATTTTAACAGCTAAAACGCCAATATTTATTATAAAAGAAATATAAAAAGGAAAGCCCCTGATTTTTGGTCAGGGGCTTTCCTTTTTATAACGTTGATCTTATCCTTACAGGGCTTCAGATACCACTTCTTTCACTTCAGGAACCATGCGTTGTAATAGGTTCTGGATACCTGACTTTAAGGTGATGGTAGAAGATGGACATCCGCTGCATGAACCTCTCAGTTCTACGGTAACCACACCTTCTTCAAATGATTTATAGCTGATTGCACCACCATCCTGTTCAACGGCAGGACGTACGTAATCATGCAGGATCTGCTGGATTTTTATTTCCAGTTCAGTACCTTCAAATGCAGTTGCAACTTCGCTGGTTTCTTCTTTGATCTTATATTCTGATTCTACCGCACCTTTAACGAATTCTTTAAGAATAGGCTCGATATCCGGCCATTCTGCATCTTCAGTTTTGGTAATGGTGACGAAGTTACTCGCAAAAAAAACGCCGTTCACAAAGTTGAACTTGAACAGTTCCTTCGCAAAAGGGGAGTGTTCAGCACTCTCTTTAGTTGCAAAATCTTCACTGCCATTGATCAATAACTTATTGACCATAAACTTCATGGTGGCAGGATTTGGGGTTTGTTCTGTATATACGTTGATCGTCATTGTCTTTTTTTCTTACAAAAATAAATAATTCAAAGATGCAATTTAGGCTATCGATGT
Source organism: Pedobacter steynii (assembly GCF_001721645.1). Taxonomy (NCBI): domain Bacteria; kingdom Pseudomonadati; phylum Bacteroidota; class Sphingobacteriia; order Sphingobacteriales; family Sphingobacteriaceae; genus Pedobacter; species Pedobacter steynii. The sequence continues at coordinate 4,266,486 of NZ_CP017141.1, forward strand.
CTGTTTTAGGTCATTATATCTTAAAATATCCCGGTATAGTTAAATGGAGTAATTTGCTTTAACTCTGCTTTTATGAATTCATTGACATTTAAGCCATCAATAAAAGTAGCCATAGTTTCTGCAGTGATCTTCTGATTTGTACGTGTAAGGTCTTTTAAAGCCTCATAAGGATTCGGATAAGCTTCTCTTCTCAACACTGTTTGAATGGCTTCCGCAACTACTGCCCAGTTGTTTTCCAGGTCTGCAGCAATTGCTTCGTTGTTCAATAATAACTTATTCAGACCCCTTAAAGTAGAAGCGATTGCAATTACGGTATGCGCCATTGGGACACCTACATTTCTCAATACGGTAGAGTCGGTAAGGTCTCTCTGCAAGCGGGAAATAGGTAATTTTGCAGCAAAGAATTCAAATAAAGCATTTGCTACCCCGGCATTTCCTTCCGCATTTTCGAAATCGATAGGATTTACTTTATGTGGCATCGCTGAAGAACCTACTTCTCCTTCTTTGATCTTTTGCTTAAAGTAGTTCTTTGAAATATAGGCCCAGATATCGCGGTCCAGGTCAATGATAATGTTGTTGATTCGTTTTAAAGCATCACATTGTGCCGCAAACTGATCGTAATGTTCAATTTGTGTGGTATGTTGCGCGCGGGTTAAGCCTAATACATCATTCACGAAGTTGTTGGAGAAATCCACCCAATTGATAGATGGGTAAGCGATATGATGGGCATTGAAGTTTCCTGTAGCACCGCCAAATTTAGCACTGTTCGGAATGTTTTTAAGGTTGTTCAGCTGAATTTCCAAACGCTCTGCAAATACCAGAAACTCTTTTCCCAACTTGGTTGGAGAGGCAGGCTGACCATGGGTATGCGCCAATAATGGAACATCTTTCCAGTCTGTTGCCAGTTCCTTAATACGGCTGATCAATCCGGTAATGTTCGGATAATAAACCTCATTAAGTGCCAGTTTGAAAGTATATGGGATTGCGGTATTGTTGATGTCCTGAGAAGTCAATCCGAAATGGATAAACTCTTTGTAATCCTGAAAACCCAGTTCATCAAATTGTTTTTTGATAAAATATTCTACCGCTTTAACATCGTGGTTGGTTATTTTTTCAGTGTCTTTGATCTCCTGAGCGTGATCATCATTAAATTGTTCATGGATCAGGCGTAGTTTTCCATAGTTGGCTTTATCAAACTGAGCTAATCCTGGTAATCCGGTTTCACATAGTGAAATGAAATACTCTACTTCTACATATACCCGGTATTTGATCAGGGCAGATTCAGAAAAGTACTTAGATAGGCTTTGAGTGGTGTTTCTATAACGGCCATCTATCGGAGAAATAGCTTGAAGTGGAGATAAATTCATGAATATTATGGTTGTTTACAGGCGCGAAGTTACGCATTCTCAGGCGTTTTTTGGAACTGTGGGGGCGTTAAAATAAATGCAAGGCACAAAAAAAAGGCTTCAGATATCTCCAAAGCCTTTTTTGTATAGGTTAATTTAAACTAGTGAGCAGCTGGTTTCTCAGCTTCTGTAGTAGTTTTAACAGTAGTATCTTTTACAGTAGAGTCTTTTACAGTAGTATCAACAGTTGTAACAACTGCACCTGAATCAGTTAAAGTAGTGTCAGTAGAAGTACCTTTGTTTTCAGAAGTACAAGCTGCTACTGATAAAGTGATTGCTAATGCTGCAAAGCCAAGTTTAAATGCGTTTTTCATTCTATTTTTATTTTAGGTAATTAATTAATTTTAATGATTAATACCTCAATGTCTGAAAGGTAACCCGGGTATTTGAAATTAATTTGAAAATATTTTTTTTGGAAGGGGATTGGAAGTAAGGGCTGCTATCCTGTGGCGGAATCATAATGATTGTCCTAGGATCACTTAAATTGCCTTAATCTGGTTCGGGCTAAGGGTAGGGGTTGAATGGGCCTGGTAGGGCTTGTAGCCCTTTCAAACCTATTTTATCGGATGCGATATTCAAAGCAAAAAAAAAGGTGGTATACTCCGTATCTGCCAAATGGGGTATACGCTCCAGCTTTGACGCTGGAGCCTGTGGTGCAATTCGGAATATACCTGGAAACCTGAATGGAGAAAGGTAATTACCATATAACAGAAAAGGCGCTGGAAATTTCCAGCGCCTTTTCTGTTATTGAGTTTTATTCAGCTTATTTTTTTACTGTGTCAACAGCAACTGTAGTAGTTTTAACAGTAGTATCTTTTACAGTTGAATCAACAACGTTAGTATCAACAGTAGTAACAACTGCACCTGAATCAGTTAAAGTAGTATCAGTTGATTCACCTTTTTTTTCTGATGAACAAGCTGCTACTGATAAAGAGATTGCTAAAGCTACAAAGCCAAATTTAAATGCGTTTTTCATTCTAATTCTATTTTAAATAATTAATTAATTTTGCTGATTAATACGGGAAAGATTAAAAGGTAACCCATCAATCTGAAAAAAAAATAAAAATATTTTTATTGGTGTTTTGGGTTACTGTTGACGTTAATACTGTATTAAATGACAGATGATAAAAAAGTATTTTTTTTTTGGCTATCATTGGGTTACCATTCACGTATAAATGTATTAATTGGTGAGTAATAAGTTAAGCAGTTCAGTTCCAACAGATAGAGAGGTAGTTTTAGGAATACTAAATGACTCAGAAGATGCGCTAAATAAATTGTACACGGGGTATTTTCCGATGATTTTACAGTTTATTTTGAATAATAACGGTGACGAAGATGATGCAAAAGACGTGTATCAGGAAGGAATTATCGTTTTATACAATAAAATAAAAGGCGGAAATTTTGAATTGAGCAGTAAACTTAAGACCTATATCTACTCAGTTTGCAGAAGGATCTGGTTGAAAAAGCTTTCACAGCAAAGCAAGAAGACCAGTAACATTTCAGACTTTGAAGATGTAATGGCAGTAGAGGTAGATGTGGAACAGCACGAAGAGAAGGATAAGCAATTTGATAAAATGCAGGATGCCCTCCTTCATTTAGGTGAACCCTGCAAGACGATTATTCAGGATTTTTACATCAACAACCTCTCGATGCAGGATATATGCGAGAAATTTGGTTACACCAATACGGATAACGCCAAAACTCAAAAATATAAATGCTTACAGCGGTTGAAGAAATTGTTTTTTCAAGTTTAAAGGTGATATGAGAAACGAGATTGAGTTAGAAGGTATAATTGAGGATTATTTGAATGGTAAACTTTCTGAAGCGGAAAGAACGGCATTTGAGCAGCTTCGCAAAAATGATCCCATGGTGGACCATAAAGTGGTAGCGCACAAGGTTTTTCTGGAGTCTTTAGGAGATTATGCTCAGGTATTGGACTTAAAGGCTAAAATGGATCGTGCACATGCACAGATTGATGTGGAGACTTTAAGTGAAGAGCTGAGACCTCACCCTTCTTACATTATTAATATATGGCGTAAGAATAAAGCAGCAATCGCTGTGGCCGCTTCCTTTATCTTGTTAACTATTGTAACGGTTTATTCTATTCAGCAAAATACGAAACAGATTGGTAATGTCGAATTAGTAAGCAGAGAGCTTGCGAAAATCAAAAGTTCTCAAAGCAGTCTGATCAGAATCATGAATTCAAAAAATGCACCGAATGCACCTAAAAATGTGAAACCCGCTAATTTTGGTGGAACAGGATTTGCATTGACCGCTAATGGTTACCTGTTAACTAACCTGCATGTGGTAGATGGTGCTGACTCTGTATATGTTCAGGACAATAAAGGAGATTCTTTTAAAGCTAAAGTGGTTAGAACGGATTCTCAATACGACCTGGCGATCTTAAAAATAACAGATAAATCATTTAGCCCGCTTTCTAACCTGCCTTACCGATTGAAACAAAGCGGAATAGGAATGGGAGAAATTGTATACACGCTTGGTTTTCCTAAAGATGATGCCGTCTTTGGTGAAGGTTATGTGAGTTCAAGAAGTGGTTATAACGGAGATACTACACAATATCAGGTGTCTATCCCGGTGAATCCTGGAAATAGCGGTGGTCCTTTATTGGATCATCAGGGAAACATTATCGGAGTGATCTCTGCGAAAGAAAAACAGGTGGATGGTGCCACATTTGCCGTTAAATCAAAATACATCCAGGAAGCTTTAAATTCTATTCCTAATGATTCTCTGGGTAAAAAAGTAGCCTTTAACAAAAGGAACTCCTTACAAGGCCTGAGCAGAAATAAACAGGTAGAGAAGATCCAGGATTATGTATTTATGATTAAGGTTTATAAATAGATCTCTAAAAAGAAATTGAAAACCCCGAAATGCTGTCAGGCGTTTCGGGGTTTTTTGTTTGATGAGACAAATATCGTTCAGTCATGTAAACAATTCCTGAAATTTCATAGTTTTACTGGTAGCAAATACTGATTTTATTTTAACAAACTGGATATGGATTTTGGAAAGGTTTCCGATAATGAGCTTAAAACAGTAGATTTCACTTTACCGGATGATGGGAAACAAACTGCAAAAACCCTGAACGGCAATCAGCCGGCAAAACAGCCTGAATTCTATGTAGGTTGTGCGAAATGGGGAAGAAAGGAATGGGTGAATATGATTTATCCGCCTAAAACGAAAGAAGCTAATTTTCTGGACGAGTATGTAAAACACTTCAATTCTATTGAGCTGAATGCGGTTTTTTATAGCATTCCCAACCAGGAACTGATCCGGAAGTGGAAAGAAAAGGCTGATGAGAACGCCAACAACGGATTTCTGTTTTGCCCTAAATTCTCGAGAACGATCAGCCATATCAAAAGACTCAAAGGTGCAGAAGAGCCTACGGACCTTTTCCTGGCCAATATTTCTGAATTCGGAAAGTATCTGGGACCCTGTTTTCTGCAAATGGGCGATAACTTCGGTCCTAAGAATATAGAAGTGCTGGAAGAATTTCTGAAATACCTGCCTGTAGATCTTTCTGTATTCGTAGAGCTGAGGCATGCGGAATGGTTTTCTGATGAAGGAAACAGAACCCGGCTTTTTGAAATGCTGGCTAAGCTCCATAAAGGAGCCGTAATTACTGATGCCAGCGGCAGAAGAGATTGTGTACATATGGAACTGAGCACGCCGGAGATTTTTATCCGCTTTGTAGGCAACGGACAGGAGCATAAGGCTTCCGACGAAGCCAGGATTGACGAATGGGTGGAGCGGATCAAAATATGGATGGGCAAAGGGCTGAAAAAAGTTTATTTCTTTCTGCATCAGCATGATGAAAAGGATACGCCTGTTTTAGCCAACTATACTATAAAAGCCTTTAATCAACATTTAGGAAGTCAGATTGCGGAAATTTCTTTTCTTGGTGATAAGAACGAAGATATTACAAAACAGACACAATTATTTTAAAAAGTATACTAAATTTGTAGATAATGTATTTATACCCTAAAACCACAAAATTATGAGTTTAAGAATAGGGGACGCAGCTCCCAACTTTAAAGCACAAACCTCTATTGGTGATATTGATTTTTATGAATTCTTAGGAGATAGCTGGGGTGTTTTATTCTCTCATCCTGCGGATTATACACCAGTATGTACCACAGAACTTGGCCGTACAGCTTCATTGAAAGCTGAATTTGAAAAAAGAAACGTGAAAGTCCTTGCATTGAGTGTGGATTCAGCGGAATCTCATAAAGGATGGATCAATGATATTAATGAAACGCAAAATACAAATGTAGAATTCCCGATCATTGCTGATGAAGATAAAAAAGTAGCTGATTTGTACGACATGATTCACCCCAATGCATCAGAGACTTTAACTGTGCGTTCCTTGTTCATCATCTCTCCGGATAAAAAAGTGAAACTGATGCTGACTTATCCTGCATCTACCGGAAGGAATTTTGATGAAGTGCTCAGGGTGATCGATTCACTTCAGTTAACCGCAAATTATAGTGTTGCCACTCCGGCCGACTGGAAAGATGGCGATGATGTTGTGGTGATGAACAGCATCAAAACCGAAGATATTCCGGCTAAATTCCCTAAAGGACACAAAGTCATCAAACCTTATCTGAGAACTACACCTCAGCCTAACAAATAAGATTTATTCAGTTTATATAATAACCCTGCATCAATCTAATTGGTTGTTGCAGGGTTAATCATTTAACAAAGACCGGCTTTGCGGTGAGATTACACAGTATGATTTTACCACCTGATTTGCTTATAGCTAAAGAACTGGTGTTTGATCACCTTGGCTTTGAATCTACTCCGGCGGTTATTGAGGCTGAAAGCACTGAGTATGGAGCCTGTTCAATTAAGCTCAATGGATTGGCAGTCAGGTTTCGCGTAGCCAAAATTACCCCAACTAAAACCGGTCAGTTTGTAACGCTCTGGAAGAGAAATGGGGCCGGTCCAATCGAGCCTTACCAGGCATCTGATGAAATTGACCTGTTCCTGGTCAGCACAAGAAAAGAGCATCACTTTGGGCAATTCGTTTTTCCTAAATCTGCTTTGATTAAACATGGCATCATCAGTAATAACGGAAAAGAAGGTAAACGGGCAATTCGTGTTTATCCCCCATGGGATAAGACAACGAGCAGGCAGGCGATGAGGACTCAGAAATGGCAACTGGAATATTTCCTGAAAATTCCTCAGAAAGAATCAATAGATGAGACGCTTGCCAGCCTAAACCAAATCCGTTGTCTTTAACCTTCATGTCGAGATAATTAAAAAGAAAAGAATAAAAAAAGACCCTTTTTGGGAGGGTCTTTTTTATGTATTATTATCCGAGTGATTTCCTGAAAATATTTTCTAAATTTCTGAACTTATCTTTGATTTCTTTATTCAGGACTGTTTGTTTATTTTTTTCAGTTTCCTGGTCCAGACCATTCAATATAGATAATCCCCATTGTATATTTCTGATATAGCCGCGTTGAATATCCGGTGATAAAGAGGCAATGTAGTTCAGTTCCTGATCCAGAAAAGAAAGGGTTTCTTTGGCTATGATGTTGGCATGATTCAGGTCATTCAGATGGTAAAGAATACTGACCGCATCAAATTTGTTCAGGGTATCCCGTATTTCATAATTTCTTAAGGGAAGGTCTTTAATGCTTTTCATCATGACTGCATGAGCCGCTTTATTTTTACCTTCGTTAATCAGGTTTGTGGCAAGGGTATTATTTGAAGCCCATGTGCCAAAAGCTATGGCGCGACTTTGTTCATCGAGATAGCTGGCCTTATTGAATCCGGAAAAGTCCATTTTGTTCATCACATTCTGATACATTACCTCGGTATTGGTAACCTGAGACTTATCTCTGACATCATTTGCAGCCCTCTTTAAAGGTAACAGACGATAGGCATAACCTTCCATATAAAGGTATTTGTCCAGACCCATATAAGTATCCTGAGAAGAGGAGGTTGCAAAATATACGGGTCTTTTCCAGTTGTTATTGGCGAGAATATCGTATACCGCAAGATCTGCTTTTCCGATAAATTTCTTATCCACTGTCCATTCCATACTGGAAGTCACTTTTTCTTTGTCCTCGGCTTTGACGGTCTGTGTTTTTACCAGTTGATCTGCATCAATACTTAGTTTCAGCTTTCTGCTGGGCAGGAAGTTTTCAAAAGAACCGTCGCGCATTTCTATTTTATCCGCCTTATTGTCGGAAGTCAGCACGGCCATCAGGTCTTTCAGTTCTACACTGTCGGTAAATCCATAATCAACATAAGGAATATAGTCCCGAACCCCTTTCTGATACTTTTCATCTGCCATGGTAAGAGGTAGCGGAGTGGAATTATTGACCTGTTTTTTCAATTGATTAATGTAATTGTGATCGCTGAGGAACTGCATACAAATAACCCGGACGTCTGTCCGTATTCCTTCTACTTCCTGTGCATACCATAAAGCAAAAGTATCATTGTCAGCATTGGTGAAAAGAAGGGCATTTGGTGCACAGGATTTCAGGTAATTGTGGGCCCAATCTCTGGCGGTTATTTTGGTGGAACGATTATGGTCATCCCATCCCTGAGTCGCCATTAGTAGCGGAACAGCAAGTAAAGCCAGGAGGGAGGCGGTAATCAGACTCAGTCTGCCTGGTGCAAAACGCTGAAGTACTTCTTTCAACGCCAATACACCAAAGCCAATGAAGATGCAGAAGGCATAAAATGAACCCACATAGGCGTAGTCGCGTTCTCTTGGCTGTAATGGATCCTGGTTGAGGTAAAGGATAATGGCAAGCCCGGTGAAAAAGAAGAGTGTAGCGATCACTAAAGTGGCCTGTCTGTTCTTTCTGTAAAGGAACAGGAGCCCTGCAATTCCGAGGATCAGTGGAAAGCCGTAATACACATTATGTCCTTCATTGGACTGAATCGAAGCCGGCAGATTGGACTGTGAGCCTAATCGTATTGCATCTAATGGTGTAATACCACTGATCCAGTTTCCTGCATCCAGACTTCCATTTCCCTGAATGTCATTCTGACGGCCCACGAAGTTCCATAGGAAATACCTGAAGTACATAAATCCTACCTGATAAGAAGCGAAAAAGCTCAGGTTTTGAGCGAAGGTTGGTGTCTGGCCTTCTTCCATTCCCAGCCATTGCCTGTAGTAGGCCGGATGACCGTCTTTAGCGCTATGGGTACGTGGGAAAAGAAGGTTTTTATCGTAGGTTACTTTAAAGGAATTCCCGGATACTTCATACTTATGTTTTCCTTTGCGGTATTCTGTTCCGGTATCTTTATAGTCCGTTTGTTCGGCATCGAAAGTTTTTCCATATAAAAGAGGTGTTTCGCCGTAATTGGTTCTTCCAAGATAATCATATAAAGAAAAAGGATGGTCAGGATTGGACAGGTTGATGTTGGGTTTTGCATTTGCTCTGATGAGCGTGACAAAATAAGAACTAAAACCAAACAGGATAAATGCGAGGCATAACAAGCCCAGGTTCATGTTATATTTTCTATGCTGTACCGAATAATAAATGCCATAACTTATGGTTCCAATCAGCAGGAGAATAAAGGCCATAGCTCCGTAGCCAAAACTGAAGCCGAGCGTATTGACGAAAAACAGGTCAGACTTAGCAGCAAATAGCACCAGATACTGAACAATAACAACCTGTACAACTCCTACAATCCCGCAAGCCAGGCCAAATGCCTTTAAAAGGCCTAGCCAGGTAACCTGCTTTGTCTTTTTGAAATAATAAACCAGAACTACCGCCGGGATGGTAAGCAGGCTGAGTAAATGGGCGCCAATGGATAAACCAACAAGAAAAGAAATAAAGACCAGCCAACGGTTATCCAGATCATTTTCCCATTTCAGGATCGCCCAGAACACAATGGCGGTAAAAAGACTGGAAAGGGCATAGACTTCTGCTTCTACTGCTGAAAACCAGAAAGTATCTGAAAAGGTATAGGCCAATGCGCCAACTACGCCTGCAGCAATAATGCCCAGGATTTCCAGTTTACTCTTTTCTTTTGGATATAGTTTGGCGGCCATTGCCGTGATGGTCCAATACAGGAACATGATGGTAGCCCCGCTGAATAAAACGGAACTGAAATTTATCCAGTAGGCAACTTTTGTAGTATCGCCCATAGAGAGCGAAGAAAATAATTTGCCGATCATCATAAACAAAGGGGCTCCGGGCTGATGCCCTACCTGTAATCTGTAGCTGGCGGAAATGAATTCTCCGCAGTCCCAGAAGCTTACGGTAGGCTCCATCGTAAGCCAGTAGACAAAGCTGGCGATTCCAAAAAGGAGAAAGCCCACGGTGTTGTTGAGGCGGCGATAATTTTTCATGATTTAATTATTTTTGATTTTTGGTTAATCAAAAATAATTAAATCATTAATGTATAGTCTTTTGCAAATGTTAAAGTATGTTAAAGAATGTTAAATTTTAGCAGGCTTAGTTATTTAATAATGCTGTTCAATAGTGCTGTCAATAATGAGGTATCCTTCCTTTTTGCTTTGGGTAAATATCAGGAAACGATGGTTGTCGGACTTGATTTTGTATTTCTTTACCAGGTTTTCTGCCTTGTCCTGGTAATTTCTGGCAATGACATTCGCCCTCAGGTCTTTTTCTTTTTTCAGGTCCGTAGCGGAAATGAGGCCGTTGATCCTGAATCTTCTGCCGGGGAATTCTTCGATAACCTGATCTGAAGTATACAATTGTGTCTGGGAATCCAGTTTCTGAAGGCCGTAACGGGAAGCGATGAGCTGAAATGCCCCCCCCTTTAATAATGCGGTATCGGGTTCATATAGGTATTGTTGCAAAGGACCTGGGGTAATTTCCGAATCGCTATGCTCTTCCCCTCTGAAAAAGCTAAAGGTTTTTTCCTGTTCATTGAGGGTGATACAGACAATCCTGACATCTTTTGCAATTGTTTTTTCTATAACCCAGAGCAGTTCTTTACATTCATTTCTAACACTTACGACATGGACTTCCGTAACATTTTTCAACTCTTTTATTCCGGCGCTAATGTCCAGAAAAGGAGCGGTTTTAATGATGATTCTGCTGGCCCGGGATAAAAGGAGATCCAGATTTTGAACCACATCAGGCGTACAATCCTTCAATTGGAATACCTTTCCAGTCTGACTTCTCCTTGCGGGGTCTATATAAATGTTGTCGAATTGACTTTGATTATTTTCAAGATAAGCTATACCATCTGTAGGGAGAAACTGAATGTTATGCTGATTTAGCGCTTTTGCATTATGAGCCGCAATTGCGGAGAGCTCCCCGTTGATTTCACAGTGGGTAACAGATTTCAGCCTTTTGGCAAAGTAGAGGCTATCCACACCGAAACCCCCGGTCAGGTCTATCAGGCTTTCTCCCCTGGCAAGCGTGGCTTTATAAGCTGCTGTGCTTTCTGATGAGCATTGCTCAATAGATAACAATAGGGGATAGTAGATCAGTTCCTGATGATACCAGGCAGGCAGTTTCTTTACAGATTTATTTTTTGCTGCAATCTGATTGGCCAGCTCTTTCGGGCTGACCTCAGGAAAGGGACTTTTAGCCATAGCGATTTTATGTACGTCATCATTTAAATGACTGTTGATATATTGTTGTACTTCGCTGTCTAAAATATGATCGTTCAATAGCTGATAATTTAAGAAATGACAGTCTGGTCTTTCATTACAACCTGACAGGTATGCCTGCTTTTAACTTCCAGCAAAATGTTTTTATTCACCGTTACCCGGTCAATAGTTTGCTGATTGTAATACCGGATGGTCACCAATTCCAGGCCTGTATTATATTTCACTTTATAATGAACAGACAATTCTTCAATCAGTTTTTGTAATTTCTCGGCATCCTCATCAATACTTACTGAAAAACTGATGGCGGAGTTTAACATAGTATTGATCTTCACCTTGTGTTTGTGAAAAAGATTGAAAATATCGCTTAGATTCTCCTCAATGATGAAAGAAAAATCCTTAGGAAATATAGAGATCAGGACCTGCTTTACCTTAAAAATGAAAGAGGGGATGGGCAATTGATTCTCCGCTTCAGTAATGTCTGTACCTTCAGCCTCCGGCTGCAGGAAGGAGCGAACATATAAAGGAATGTTTTTGTTTTGAATTGGTTTAATGGTTTTCGGGTGAATTACCGTTGCACCATAATAGGCCAGTTCTATCGCGTCATGGTAAGAAAGCTGTGGAATCCGTTCGGTTTCATCAAACCATTTGGGATCTGCATTTAATACGCCAGGAACATCTTTCCAGATGGTCAGCGACTCCGCATTCAGGCAGGAAGCAAAGATAGCTGCAGAATAATCTGAACCTTCACGGCCCAAAGTAGTAGTGAAGTTTTCACTCGTACCTCCTATAAATCCCTGGGTAACGCCAATGTGATGCTCCAGAACCGGAGAGAGATTTTGTAAAATCTCTTCTTCAGTCTTTTCCCAGTTTACATTGCCTTCCTGGTAATTGTTGTCGGTCTGAATAAAATTTCTTGCATCCAGCCATTTCGCATTGGCACCAGCAAGGTTTAAATAAGCGGCTATGATCTTGGTAGAAACGATCTCGCCTATAGAAACAATCTGGTCATAGATATAGTCAGGGGCATCAGTAGCCTCTTCCTCGATCAGCCAGTCGATTTCCACAAAGCTATTGGCAACGTCATTGAAGACGGGATGCTGATGATCCGGAAACAGTTTTTCCAGAATCTCAAAATGATAAGCTTTGACTTCCTCAAAAATCTGATGAACTTCTTCTTCTCCACGTAAATAGGCATGGGTGAGGGCTTCCAGTTTATTGGTCATTTTTCCCATCGCGGAAACCACGATCAGGAGTTTTTCTTTGGGATAGCGTTTAACAATTTGCGCAAGATTGATCACGCCCTCTGCATCTTTCACAGAAGCGCCTCCAAATTTGAATACGAGCATAGTTATGGTGTCGGACTGAGTAAAGTATTAGGTTTAGCAACGGCTTTTAGTTCACTGAAGGGAATAACCAGTTCAGTGCTTCCATAAGCATAAGCTTTAATTTCGTAAGGATTGTAAAGGAATTTTAAACCTTCTTTGGTAATGGTAAAGTTGCGGTTTAAGCTAAAAGTATCTTTTTCGAAGAAATAGTTGTCTTTCAGACTGGCTGTGGGACTTAATTTCTCATTTTTTCTAAATATTTTTTCTCCGATAGCGGTCAGCTCAGGAAGGCTTCCTTCTTTTATCAGTGATTCCAGTGTAATTTCATTTAGCGTTTTTGGATCCAGGTTCCAATATACCATGGCGCTGTTCGGATGAGCGCCACCCGCATAATTTACGTTGCTGTGCTCCAGGCAAAGGTAATCCGGCCGACTAACAAGCACTTTGGTCTGATCGTCAAGGAACCAGGCTCCCGACTGTGCCATTTCCGGATCCTTGTTAATGCTGTCAAATCCCTCAATAAAAGAAGCAGCAAGTTCTTGATAAGTTTTGTTTGTGCTTGTATCGGTTTGTTCGGCAGCCTTTATAGTCTTTTTCTCAATCAGCTGATTTAACTTTTGGTCTGTAAATACCGGATAGACAATTTTCGCATAGGCGGTGTCGGCATTGCCTTTTTCAGCAGTTTTAACTTGCTTGCTGAATACCTGAAGGCTGTCGTATTTGAAGGTTAAGTCACTGTTTTCAGTGCTGTCTGCCTGACCAGCCGTTTTCTTTTCACTCTGACAAGCGATAATGCTTAAAGAAATCAATAATATACCTAGTCTTTTCATCTGATGTTTTTATATTAGTTTAGTCCTTTTACCTGCAAAGGTCATGCCCTTCAGCGCGACAAAACCGAATTATTTTGAGATCTGTTCTTTCGAAAAGGAAGCATTTAACCAACCGGTTTCAATCTGAGCAGCATATTTATTGTAAAAATTAATAGCTGGTTCATTCCAGTCCAGTACCTGCCAGGTCATTCCGTTGTAGTTCTTTTCCTGTGCCTCTCTCATCACGGTTTCAAAAAGAATTTTGCCTACCCCTTTACCTCTGTATTGTTCGGTAACCAGGAAATCTTCCAGGTATAAACGACAACCTTTCCAGGTAGAATATCGGGTATAGTAAAGGGCAAAACCAATGATCTGTTGTTCATCTTCTGCCACAAAAGCTTTCCATACCGGTGCGGCTCCAAATCCGGCATCAATAAATTCGGCAAGGGTAACGGTTACTTCTTCCGGTGCTTTTTCATAAAGGGCAAGTTCATTGATCAGTTCTAAAAGTCTGGCACAATCTTCTTGCTTTGCAACTCTGATGGTGATGTTATTCATTAGGCTTCTTCTTTCCAGTGTTTAATTTTTCTTTTACCAAATATACTGCTGCCCACGCGAACCATGGTGCTCCCTGCTTCGATGGCCAGTTTATAATCTCCTGACATGCCCATGGAAATCTCTTTAAAGCTCTCTTCTTTTCTGAAAAAGCTAACCTTGATGCCGTCAAAAAGAACTTTCAGTTCTGTGAATTCATCCAGGGTTTGTTTTTCCTGAGCATTATTGCTGGCAATGCCCATCAAACCGACAATCCTGACATTTTTCAGCTGGGCGAATTCTTCGGAGCGCAGCAGTTCGATTACTTCATCAAAGCCAAGGCCAAATTTGGTGTCTTCATCTGCAATATAGATCTGAAGCAGGCAATCGATTACTCTTTTATTTTTTGCGGCCTGTTTATCAATTTCCAGTAACAACTTTAAACTGTCAACAGATTGAATCAGGCTGATGAAAGGGGCAATATATTTTACTTTATTGGTCTGTAAATGACCGATCAGGTGCCATTCAATATCTTGTGGAAGTTGTGCCTGTTTGTCTACCAGCTCCTGCACAATGTTCTCTCCAAATACCCTTTGTCCGGCTTCATAAGCTTCCTGCACTGCTGCCGGTTCCTGGTATTTGGAAACAGCGATTAATTTCACCGCAATCTCATCCAATTCGTTTTTATATTTTAATAAGTTATCTGCTATACTCATTTATCAGTATTTTTGGTAAAATTAATAACCTTAGCGAACTTTGTCTAAGAAATAATGATGTTTTAAGCATAATGAGAAACTTTCTATATATAGTCTTCCTTTTTTTACTGATTTCAGGCTGTAAACCCGGTATTCCTAAAGACATCATCCAACCGGATCAGATCTCGTCGATTCTGACCGATATTCATATTGTTGATGGTTACGTGTCTACGATGCCTAGTGCCGACTCGGCGAGGAAGGTTGCTGCGTCTTTTTATAAAGGTATCTATAAAAAGTATGGCATTGATTCCGCTATGTACGCAAAGAGTATGAATTATTACAACAGGGACCCCAGGATACTGGATGGGATTTATACCAGAGTAGTGGATGACCTGAGCAGACAAAAATCGGTTTTGCTGAAGTCTGATTCCCTGATAAATGCGAAAAATCAAAAAGAGTTATCTCTAAAAAGGACTGCTGATTCATTGTTGAAGGCAGATCCTGAATACAAAATCCGTTTTCTTCTGAAGGATACCACGAAGAAGATTATTGATTTTATTCAACCAAAGATGGTTTATAAAGAACCCAAATTATAAATATAAGTATGTTATATCCGGAGAATTGTTTAGAGCGTTTGGGTTTTAGTGAGGTCCGACAACTGATCCATAAGCACTGTCTGAGCCCGATGGGCCAGCAGATGGTCGATAAAATGCAGGTCATGACGAAGTATGACCAGATCAATAAGTTTTTACGTCAAACGAATGAATTTAAAAGCATCCTGGAAAACCAGGAGCCCCTACAGATCAGTACCTTTTTTGATATTAAAAGTCTTGCAGATAAAATCAAAGTAGAAGGAACTTATCTCGTAGAAGAAGAGTTACACCAAATATATGCCTCCTTGCAAACCGTATTTTCGGTATTGAGGTTTTTTGAAGAAAGAAAAGAAGTTTATCCCAACCTGGAAGCCTTATTGGAACACCTTCCGGTAGAAAAAAATATCCTGAAAAGAATTGAGACTGTCCTTGATCCTAAAGGAAAAATCAAACCAAATGCTTCGCCGGCATTGCAAATGATTATTGGCGACATTTCCAAGGCGGAACAGGATGTCCGTAAGCGGATGGACTCAATTTATAAGCAGGCCGTAGGAAACAACTGGGTGGCAGACGGAAGTCTGACGATACGTGATGGAAGGATGTGTATCCCGATCCTGGCAGAAAATAAAAGAAAACTGAAAGGGTTTATTCATGACGAGTCTGCGAGTGGACAGACGGTATATATGGAGCCGGAAGAGGTCTTTACTTTAAATAATAAGCTGAGAGATCTGGAGTTTGATAAACGCAGGGAGATCATCAGGATCCTGATTGCGCTGACTACTGATCTGAGGCCTTATACGCCATTATTGTTGTCATACCACGGATTCCTGACCAAACTGGATTTTGTTCGTGCCAAGGCTTTGTTTGCCATAGAAGTGGAAGCAGACATGCCGGTGCTGATCAAGGAGGCGAAGACAAAACTGATTAATGCCCGTCATCCTTTGCTCTATCTTTCCTTTAAAGCAGATAAAAAAACGGTTGTTCCTTTGAATATGCACATCACTTCCGACTTGAGAATCATACTGGTTTCAGGGCCAAATGCGGGTGGAAAGTCGGTTTGTATGAAAACCGTAGGGCTGTTGCAGCTGATGGTACAATCAGGTTTACTCATTCCAGTTCATGAATCAAGTGAGGTAGGGATTTTTGAAAATATCTTTGCTGATATCGGGGATGATCAATCCATAGAAAGTGATTTGAGTACTTATAGTGCCCATTTAACAAAAATGCGCTATTTCGTGGAACATGCTTCTCCGAAAACACTGGTGCTGATCGATGAGTTTGGGACAGGTACCGATCCTCAGTTTGGAGGACCTATGGCGGAAGCTGTGCTGGAAGTACTGAACAATAAGAAAGTAAGGGGAGTGATCACTACCCACTATTCTAACCTGAAGCTTTTTGCCGGGAATACCCCTGGATTAGAGAATGCCTCTATGCTGTTTGATAACGACAGAATGAAGCCGCTTTACGTCCTGGAGATTGGTAAACCCGGAAGTTCTTATGCTTTTGAAATTGCGCAGAACATCGGATTGCAAAAGGAAGTGCTGGAACTTGCAAGGATAAAAACAGGTACTAACCAGAACAGGATTGATAGCCTGCTGGTGGATCTGGAAAGGGAAAAGAAGCAGATTTATGATACGAAACTGCACCTGTCCAATCAGCAGAATAAAGTGAAAAACCTGGTCGCTGAAAATGAGAAGCTGAAGTTGTTTTTAGATGAGAACAAAAAAGTACTCATTAAGGAGGCAAAACTGGAAGCTCAGGCGATCATTAAGAACGCGAATAAACTGGTTGAGAATACCATTGCAGAGATCAAAGAAAATCAGGCAGATAAAACCGTTACTAAACAGCTTAGACAAAATCTGCAAAAAGTAATGGTTCAAAACCAGGTAAAAGAAGAAAAGAAACCGGAAGTTGCGGTACCATTAAATACGCCTATTGAAGTTGGAGATTGGGTACAGCTGAACAACAGCGAAACGACAGGGCAGGTGTTGGAAATCAACAGGGATAACCTGGTGGTTGCATTGGGTGATTTACGTTCTGTATTAAAGAAAAACAGGGTGTATAAGATCAGCAATAAACAGGCAAAAAAGGCCATACAAAACAATTCTTATACTGGTAGTATTTCTGAGGCAATAGGTAATTTTACTGCAGAACTGGACCTGAGGGGGATGCGTGGTGATAATGCACTCCATGAAGTGGAAAAATATCTGGACAAGTCCATCATGCTTGGCTTCCCATTCATCAAACTGATTCATGGAAAAGGCGACGGAATTTTAAGAAAGCTGATCCGTGAATACCTGAAAAAATATAGTCAGGTAAACCGGGTAGAGGATGAACATGCCGATAGAGGTGGTGATGGCATCACTTATGTATATTTCAATTAAGTAAACATATTCAGGACATTGCTGTTATATTAAAAAGCAATGTCCTATGAAAACCCTGATCATCAGCGCTTTTGCACTTCTGCTAAGCCTCTCTTCCTGTAAGAAAAACAAAACTAACGGCACAGGAGATCCGCTTCCTGATGCGGAATTAAAAACCCGGGTGTTGAGTTCCGGCCTGGTACACCCTTGGGAGATGATTTATGGCCCTGATCAACAAATCTGGATTACGGAACGACCAGGAAGAATTAGCCGGGTTGATCCGCAAACGGGAAAGGTCACTTTACTACATGCCATCACTGAAGTCGTTTCTAATGGGGAAGGCGGGCTGTTAGGTATGGCTTTACATCCCAATTTCAGTGCCAGTCCATGGGTTTACGTCGTATATAATTATGAGAGCGGTGGGGGTTACAGAGAAAAGGTAGTCCGCTTTAATTATGCAAATGGTACACTTAGTTCAGCTTTCACAATCATCGATCAGATTCCGGCGGCTTCTATTCACAATGGTTCCAGGTTATTGATCAGTTCAGATCAAAAACTCATGATCAGTACCGGGGATGCCAGTAATTCTGCAAACGCACAAAACAGGAATTCCCTTTCGGGGAAAATCCTTCGCTTAAACCTGGACGGGAGTATTCCGGCAGACAATCCGATAGCAGGCAGCCCAGTCTGGAGTTTTGGACACAGAAATCCTCAGGGATTAATTCAGGTAGGGGATAAGATTTACTCTTCTGAACATGGAGCAAGTAGTAATGATGAGATCAACCTGATTGTAAAAGGCAGAAATTATGGCTGGCCAAATGTAGAAGGTTTTTGTAATACGACTGCAGAGCAAAGTTTTTGCAGCACGAATAATGTGGCAGAGCCATTGTTTGCCTGGACGCCTACCATCGCGACTTCGGCCATTTCTTATTATAATTCTGACTATATCCCCCAATGGAAAAACTCTTTGTTGCTGGTTAGTCTGAAAGCTTCCAGGCTGACCCAGCTTAGCCTGAATCCTGCGGGAGATAAGATTACAGAAGCGAAAGATTTTCTGATCAATGAATTTGGCCGGCTGAGGGCTATCTGCCAATCGCCTGAGGGGAAGATTTATATCGCAAGCAGCAATGGCAACAACGATAAAATTATAGAAATAGCCAAATAAATTGTTCGAAAACATTTTATACTATAATTTAGTAGCAAAACCTTATATATGATCAATAAAGTAGTTTCGGGTGCTGATGAAGCCATCAGTGACATCGAGAATGGGAATACCTTAATGCTCGGCGGTTTTGGACTGTGCGGTATTCCTGAAAATTGCATTACCGCTCTGGTAAAAAAAGGCGTCAAAGATTTAACATGTATATCTAACAATGCAGGGGTAGATGATTTCGGAATCGGGCTGATGTTGCAGCAACGTCAGGTAAAGAAAATGATCTCTTCCTATGTCGGTGAAAATGCGGAGTTTGAACGTCAGTTGCTGAGTGGAGAGTTGGAAGTAGAGCTGATCCCTCAGGGAACATTGGCAACAAGGTGTATGGCCTCCGGATATGGAATGCCTGCAATTTTTACTCCGGCAGGAGTAGGTACAGAAGTGGCTGAAGGAAAGGAAGTGAGAAACTTTAATGGTAAGGACTACCTGATGGAATATGCTTTTGATGCGGATTTTGCAATTGTTAAAGCCTGGAAAGGGGATACTGCAGGAAACCTGATCTTCAGGTCGACGAGCAGAAATTTCAATCCGGTAATGGCTATGGCGGGGAAAATTACCATCGCTGAAGTAGAAGAGCTGGTGGAAGCTGGTGAACTCGATCCTGATCACATTCATACGCCAGGTGTATTCGTTCACCGTATATTTCAAGGGGCCGGTTATGAGAAAAGAATCGAGCAGCGCACAGTTAGAACAAAAAATTAATCCTATAAATTATTAGTATGTTGGATAAGGACGGAATTGCGAAGCGTATCGCAAAAGAAATCAAAGACGGATTTTATGTGAATTTAGGGATTGGTATTCCCACATTGGTAGCCAATTATATTCCTGCAGGAATCAATGTAGTCCTGCAATCTGAAAACGGACTTCTGGGAATGGGACCTTTCCCTTTTGAAGGAGAGGAAGATGCAGATTTGATCAATGCAGGGAAACAAACGATTACCACCTTGCCAGGGTCTTCTATTTTTGACTCTGCGCTGAGTTTTGGCATGATCAGAAGTCAGAAGATAGATCTGACGATTCTGGGTGCTATGGAGGTGTCTGAAAACGGAGATATCGCGAACTGGAAGATTCCAGGGAAAATGGTGAAAGGGATGGGTGGAGCAATGGATCTGGTGGCTTCTGCAAAGAATATTATCGTTGCGATGCAACATGTAAATAAAGCCGGAGAAAGTAAGCTCCTGCCGAAATGCACCTTGCCGCTTACCGGAGTGAATTGTATTAAGAAAATTGTGACGGAGCTGGCGGTACTGGATGTACTCCCTGAAGGAGGTTTTAAACTGATTGAAAGGGCACCGGGAGTGAGTGTGGATTATATCAGACAGGCAACCACAGGAAAACTGTTTGCTGAAGATCATGTTCCGGAAATGGTTTTTAACTAAGATAAAGAAGTCAGGGGAATGCCCCTAACCTAAATAAGAAAGGGACGCCATCGCGTCCCTTTCTTATTTTATTCCTGTTTGTGTTTACAGTATTTTACTTTTAAATCTACAGAGATTTCATCTGTGATTTTAATAATATCATCCGGAGTATCGAAATTGTTAACAATTACTTTATCGCAACTTTCTCTATACGGCAGTAAATATTCATGATATGCCGGAACGACATGGTTTATCCATTTATAAGTTACATCCTCTTCAGAGTAACCACGTTCCATTCCATCACGTTTGATGCGTCGTGCCAAGGCAACCGCATCTTCAGCCTCTACAAATATACGGTGATCCAGCATCGCTGCGATCTCCTCAAAATGCAGAATAAAAAGCCCTTCTACAATAATAATAGGAGCTGGGTTAATCTCCAGAATTTTAGTTACTGCCAAAGGATTATTGAAATTATATTCCTTTTTGTAGATCACTTCACCTTTGACCAGTTTTTTAATATCCAGTAAAAACTGCTCGTGATCAATGGTAGAAGGTAAGTCGAAATTATAGAGTTTGTTTTCTTCCTGGGTCATTTCTCCCACAGGAATATAATAGTCATCCTGGGATACCAGGGTAACTTCATCATTTTTAAAATGATGTAAGAAACAATTTAAAAAAAAGGTTTTACCGGAACCACTTCCCCCCGCAATACCAATGATAAATGGTTTATTGTTCATTGTCTTGTCCACCGTACGTTAAATTACAAAAAAATCTCTTGTCTAAGGCTCCTAATGCATCAGCAACAGCTTTAGTCATTACAATGATAACATCTTTTGTGGACTCATTCTCTGTAAATTTACCAACAACCTTTGCAAAGGTTGATCTGTTGCTCATTGGATTGGTAATTTTCATAACTGTTCCGATAGGGGCAGTACGGTGTAATACCAGCATTTTTGAGGGATCAAGATCCGGATCAGCAATCCAGATTCCTGTTCCTTTTTCGTCCATTTGGTTCAGGCCGTATCTGCTGGCAGGTAACCTTAAGGAAGGATTTTTTATAGAATTTAAAGTGTCAGTAGGGGTTTCTACTTCATTATGTGTCGGTTTTGCCGGGTATTGGCCTCTTATGATTAATTTCTGACCTACAGAAAGGGAGTTTGTATTAAGCCCGTTCTTTGCCTTTAACTGATCCATTGTCATTTTATAGGTAGTGGCAATGGAGTATATCGTTTCGTTGGAAGCAACAGTATGCACGAGCAGTTCTTCTGAAGCGGAAGAGTCTGTTGTTGCATTAACCGGTGTGTTTCTTGTTGGTGGCGCAGTAGTGGTTTGTGCTGGAGCTACTGGTTGTTTTTTAGGGAAAATCGGAACCAGGACTTCTTCTTTCTTCCTGTTTTCTATTGGAACGTTCTGCTGAGCCGTAACGGGAGGATTAGCAGCTTTTGTTGTGCCGGCAGTTTCTTGGGGTTGTTCTTCCACCACATTTTTGGCAGGGATTTTTAACAACTGGCCGATCTGGAGGTTAATTGTTCTCAGGTTGTTGACTCTTTTAATCTCATTTACCGTGGTACCATACTTTTCAGCAAGCATATTCAGGTTTTCTTTCTTCTGAACGGTGTGTTCTATCAATCCACCTTCCGATACCTCATTTGAACTATTTCCGGAAGTATTACTCTGATTGTTACCGGTTGTTTTACCAGCGGCATTTACTCTGGAAGGAGCCTGTTCTGCAACGAATGGAATATTAGTTGGTACTTTGATTACGACCCCGATTTGTAAAAACTTGTTGTCGTTGAAGGTCATGATGTCTTTTGGAACTACACTATACCTTCTTCCAATAGAATAATAAGTGTCTTTGGCTACTACCTGATGTAGGATTAGTTTTTTGCCGTTGCGGTTTTCTACCCCTATAGAATCCCGGGTACTGGTATTGGCATTAGCAGCAGATAGATTTAAAACCACTGCAAACAACGATACTATATAATATTTATACATTAATGTCTTGTTAAATTTAATGGGCAATTATACGAATAATAAAAGAAAGCGGGAATTTTGAATATTTAACGCTCATTTTAAAGTGGTATTGTACGCCAAAATAACAATTTTCAAAACCATTTATAAGCCCTATTGTTATATATGCGATCCCTATAATTACAACAAAATAAAAAAATAAATACCATGGACGCAAAAGAAATCAGTTTAAATGAGAAAAAAGTGAAACCTGTAGTAGATATGCTGAATGACTATCTGGCTAACTACCATATGCATTACCAGAAATTAAGAGGATGTCACTGGAATGTTAAAGGGCAGAACTTTTTTACACTACATATCAAATTTGAAGAATTATATACCAATGCCCAGTTAACTATTGATGAAATTGCTGAACGTGTGTTGACCTTAGGAAAGCCCCCTCATAGTCGTTTTTCAGACTATATTAAAGAGTCAGTGATTAAAGAGGCGGATACAATTGGAATGAAAGATCTGGATATGGTTGATGCCGTTTTGGACGATATGGCCCAGTTGATCCAAATAGAGCGCGACTTACTGGAGGCTACTGATGCAGCTGGTGACGATGGTTCAAATGATATGGTAAACAGGTTTATGCAATTCAAGGAGAAAAATACCTGGATGTTACGCTCGTTTGCCGGAAAGAAATAACAATAACTTCCCCCCAATGATAAGGACCATGCATTTATGCATGGTCTTTTCTATTTAATGGCTTTATGTCAAACAACAATTGTTTAATATCTTTGGCAGGTAATGGGATATAAAAGTTTAGCAGAATGCGTTGCCGATTTAGAAAAACACGGCCATTTAATCAGGATTAAAGAAGAAGTAGATCCATATCTGGAGATGGCTGCGATCCATTTAAGGGTATATGAGGAGCAGGGGCCTGCCTTGTTCTTTGAGAAAGTTAAAGGAAGCCCTTTTCCGGCCGTGTCTAACTTGTTTGGTACATTGGAGCGTTCCAAATTTATGTTCAGGGATAGCCTGGATAAAGTAGAGCAGCTGGTGAGGCTGAGGTCTGACCCAATGAAAGTGCTGAAAAACCCTTTAAAACTTCCTGGAATAGGCTTTACCGCATTAACTGCATTACCCCTAAAGCAGACTTTTAAATCCGTATTTAGCAAGACAACAATCAGTGCTTTGCCTCAGATTGTGAACTGGCCTATGGACGGCGGTCCGTTTATCACCATGCCACAAGTTTATACAGAAGATATTGATAAACCAGGAATACTAAATGCAAACCTGGGAATGTACCGCATTCAGCTTGCGGGCAACGATTACGTGAAGGACAAAGAAATAGGGCTCCATTACCAGATTCATCGTGGGATAGGGGTACATCAGTCAAAAGCCAATGCAAAAGGGCAGCCTTTAAAAGTAAGTATTTTTGTCGGAGGCCCACCATCTCATCCATTGGCGGCAGTAATGCCATTGCCGGAAGGATTGTCAGAAATGACTTTTGCCGGTGCATTAGGTAACCGAAGATTCCGTTATTTCTACGATGAGGAGGGATTCTGCATTTCTGCAGACGCAGATTTTGTCATCACCGGGACAGTTTATCCGCAGGAGAATAAACCTGAAGGTCCTTTTGGAGACCATTTAGGGTATTATAGTTTAACTCATCCTTTCCCATTGATGAAAGTACATAACGTATACCATCGCAAAGATGCAATATGGTCTTTTACAGTGGTTGGAAGGCCTCCTCAGGAGGATACCAGTTTTGGTGCATTGATTCATGAAATTGCCGGATCAGCATTGCCAAAAGAGATTCACGGTCTGAAGGAATTGAATGCGGTAGATGCGGCAGGCGTACATCCCCTGCTGTTTGCGATAGGAAGCGAACGCTATACCCCCTTTCTCAAAGAGCGCAGGCCTCAGGAGATATTAACTATCGCAAATCACATTCTTGGCAAAAATCAGCTGAGCCTGGCCAAATACCTGTTTATTGCTGCAAGAGAAGATGATGAAGCCCTGGATACACATCACATTTCAAAATTCCTTCAGCATATACTGGAGAGAATGGATTTCCCTACCGATCTGCATTTCCATACCAATACCACTATCGATACTTTAGATTATAGTGGTGATGGGTTGAATAGTGGTTCTAAGGTAGTATTTGCCGCTGCGGGAGAAAAACGCAGAATATTAGCTGGTCAGATTCCTGCTGGATTCAGTCTTCCTGAGTCTTTTAGTGATGCGCAGCTGGCCATTCCTGGAGTACTAGTCATTCAAAGCGGACCGTATCAGGATCAGCATCAGACGGAACTGGAGGTGGAATCTTTAAACCAACATTTAAAAGATAGGGACCTGGAGGGGATTGCTTTAATTGTTTTATGTGATGACAGTTCTTTTACCGCTGAAAACATAAATAACCTGGTATGGATTGCTTTTACAAGGAGTAACCCTGCTTCAGATATCCATGGAATAGGGGCGTTTACCACACATAAACATTGGGGATGTACAGGCCCAGTGGTTATTGATGCGCGTAAGAAACCTCATCATGCACCTGAACTGATAAAAGACCCTATAGTGGAGAAGAATATAGAACGGTTCTCAGGATTGTTTAAATCATAAAAAAGGGGTTGTAATTTACAACCCCTTTTCTTTTCTATTTTAGAAGACCATATCTTATTTAGAATCTTACTCCAAACGTCAGGAAAACATTGTTTCTGCCGGTTTTAATATTGGCAACAGGTTCCTGCTCATTATTTAAATAATAAGAATCCAAATCCACATTGTTTTCTACACGCTGGTAAGCAAGGTCAACGTAATAATTCCCTACACGATAACCTAAACCTGCACTATAAAAGTCAGTCGCAAAGTAAGAATCTTTATCGTTTTTAAGCGGAGTGCCATTTTTGCCATAACCTGCTCTTAGGCTCACTGCATTGTCAACTTTATACTCTGCGCCAACTCTGAAGTTTACTGCTTCTTTATAATTCGTTTTGATTTGTCTGTTGAGGTTATTTAACTGGCCCTGGTTATTGTCCTGGTCAACGGAATACTGCATGGTAGAATAATCAATATAATCCACATCTGCAGAAAGTAACGCCCGGTTTCCAATTACATAACTTGCGCCAAATGATCCCTTTAATGGAGTACGCAAGCGATAAGTAATGCTTGAAATACCATCCGGATTGGTGTAGATACCAGACAGTGGTCCACTATAAAGCTTGGAATCCATAGTCGTCGATTGGGTGTCATCAAAATACAACCAGGTAGGGGTTTGGAGGGTAGCTCCCAGACGGATATTGCTTTCAGGTCTGTAGATCAAACCAATACGTCCATTAAAACCAGAACCTTTTATTTCTGAGTTTACAAAGTAATTCATATCGTATTTTGTACCCATCGTAGGGGAGGTAGCGACTGTCGTACCGGATTCTGAAAATACACGGTCAGTCAGGTAGCGTACATTTACAAAAGCCACACTTGCTCCAATATAGAATTT
Source organism: Pedobacter steynii (assembly GCF_001721645.1). Classification (NCBI taxonomy): domain Bacteria; kingdom Pseudomonadati; phylum Bacteroidota; class Sphingobacteriia; order Sphingobacteriales; family Sphingobacteriaceae; genus Pedobacter; species Pedobacter steynii. Next base: position 4,291,805 of record NZ_CP017141.1, read on the forward strand.
ATTTGAAATGTTCAGGGCTCCTGCGATATTCACTTCTGAGTTTGAACCACTTCTAACCTCTGATTGCCTTTGATTGCTAATACTAGCAGCATTTGATAAAAAGGCATCGGAAGGCTGATTGTATCTGATTAATTTACTGCCTTCAGCCATTTTCTCTACCGAAAAATCGTCTAATGTTCCGCCATTGTGGAATCTGTTGGCTTCCTCAGCAAAGTAATCTGTAATGGAGTTTGGTGCATTCTGACCTTCGTAAACATAATTTGCAGTAAAATCATTATTGCGGTTGTATCCGATCCCGAATACGGCGCTGATTACTCCTTTTGATGGATCCTGACCTTTAGGTTTAAAGGTTGGACTATAAAATACCACACCCACATTGTTCAGGTTAAATTTATTTTTGGTGGCGTCTGTATTCTGACCTAAATAAGTGGCTTTACCTTTTATCATATTAAATTCAGGAGTAAGGCTGAATTCTGATTTGGTGAATAGGCCAAGGCCGGCAGGGTTGCCGCCTAATGAACTCATGTCTCCACCAACTCCGATCTGGGCACCGCCCATACTTTTAAACCTTGCAGAACTTCCGTAATTGGTTTGTGAAAACCTTAGTGCATCGGCCGTAATTTGAGCATATAAACTTCCTGTAGTGGCTACTATAGCCACTAAGGACAATAAAAGTTTTTTCATGTGTGTTTCTGAATAATAAAAAAATGATCTGACTAGCCTCTGCCTGCACGTGATGACCTGCCGCCACCTCCTCCGCCACCGCCGGAAGATCTGCCACCACCACCGCCTTCACTTCCACCACGTGATGGAGGTGGACTGTAAGATGGTCTGCTTTGAGGTTCCGGTCTGTAGCTTTCGCCACGACTTTGTCTCTCTTGCGATGGTTGCGGTCTGTAGTTATCGCGGGTTGATGCCCTGCTGCCTTCTCCGCGGGAAGCTCTTGAGCTTCCGGAAGCACGGTTAGGGCCGTACATGTCAGCTCTGGTTCCTCTTGAAATCACATTTCCATTAAAATCAGTTCTCACCGTTTCCGAAGACCTGCCTGAAGGTCCGTATGAAGATCTTGCTCCGTCTCTGTAGCCTCTTGTTGCTCTTGGGGCATTGTTCGTTCTGCCGGTATAGGTTCCTCCGCCGATGTATCCACCGCCCCAGTAACCTCCTCCGTAGTATCCGCCACCATAGTAACCTCCACCGCCATAATAGTTATTCCATCCCCAATTGTTCCATCCCCATGGGTTATAACCAAAAGGAGAATAATAGTTACCCCATCCGTAGTATGGAGAATTCCATAGAGAACCAAAACTAAGACCTAGAGAGAAGCCATTGTAGCCGTATCCGCTACCATAGCCATAATATCCATTGTCAAAATAAGGATCGTAATATGATCTCCATGGGCTGGAGTAAGAGAATCTATTGATACGCGAAGAGTAATCCATATCATAATAAGGATCACTGGTGCCATAATATTCGTCGCTTTGATCGTAATTGTCCTGAGGAGCCTGTTGTCTCGGCCGTTCCTGTGGCGTATAAATCTGCGCCTTTGCGGTAGAGCCATAAACATCATCCTCATTCGTACTTTGCTGCGCATATCTTGGCGCAGAGCAGGACGCAACAACAAGTGTTGTCAGGGCCAGCATACTGGTGAATAAATGGTTAGGTTTCATAACTATATGTTTTCTTTGTGTGTGCACGTTTTTTGTAGGTATAAATTTATAAATTTGTAGCCTACATTACAAGCAAACTTACACAAAAAACGTTCCAAATAGTTATGAGCAAAGGTATTACAAGTAAAAACGAAGATTATTCCCAGTGGTATAACGACATTGTTATAAAGGCCGACCTTGCAGAGCATTCCTCTGTTAAAGGATGTATGGTGATAAAACCCTATGGATACTCCATTTGGGAGAAAATACAGGCGGTTTTGGACCAGAAATTTAAAGATACAGGCCACAGCAATGCTTACTTTCCTTTATTCATTCCTAAGTCATATTTTTCAAAGGAAGCATCCCATGTGGAAGGCTTTGCGACAGAATGTGCAGTTGTGACACATTACCGTCTTAAAAATGATGGAAACGGAAACATTGTCGTAGATGAAACCGCCAAACTGGAAGAGGAACTGATCGTAAGACCAACTTCCGAAACCATCATCTGGAACACTTATAAAGGATGGATCCAATCTTACCGTGATCTTCCGCTACTGATCAACCAATGGGCTAACGTTGTGCGCTGGGAAATGCGTACCCGCCTATTCCTTCGTACCACAGAATTCCTTTGGCAGGAAGGGCATACTGCACATTCTACTGCACAGGAAGCAATTGAAGAAACAGAAAGAATGCTGGATGTGTACGCGGATTTTGCAGAAAACTGGATGGGTGTACCAGTAGTGAAAGGATTAAAAACACCAAATGAACGTTTTGCCGGTGCTTTGGATACTTATTGTATCGAGGCGCTAATGCAGGATGGAAAAGCTTTGCAGGCAGGAACATCACACTTCCTCGGACAAAACTTTGCAAAGGCTTTCGATGTGAAATTCACCAATAAAGAAGGTAAAATAGAACACGTATGGGCTACTTCATGGGGCGTTTCGACCCGCTTAATGGGCGCACTGATTATGGCGCATAGCGACGATGCCGGATTGGTTTTACCTCCGAAATTGGCACCTATTCAGGTAGTCATTGTTCCGATTTATAAGGGAGAAGAGGAGCTGAAAAACATTTCCACATTTGTAGATGAGCTGATGCCTAAACTAAAACGCCTTGGTATCTCTGTAAAATATGACGACCGTGATACCCAACGTCCGGGATTCAAATTTGCGGAGTATGAACTAAAAGGAGTGCCAATTCGTTTAGCTATTGGTGGAAGAGATATGGAAAATGGTACTGTTGAGCTTGCCCGCAGGGATACAAGAGAAAAACAAACCGTAATTCAGGAAGGTCTTGATATTCATATTGCCCAGTTACTGGAGGAAATTCAGGCTAATATTTTCGATAAGGCATTAAAATTCAGAGAAGAGCATACCACTGAGGCGAACTCTTATGATGAATTTAAAGAACTGCTGGATGGTAAAGCCGGATTTATTTCTGCACATTGGGATGGAACACCAGAAACAGAACAGAAAATTAAAGAAGAAACAAAAGCAACAATCAGGTGCGTGCCTTTAAACAATAAACTGGAAGATGGTGTTTGTATCTATTCTGGTAAACCATCTAAACAAAGGGTATTGTTTGCCAGAGCTTACTAAATCAACACTTAATGGATACTGAAAATTACGGTAAAATACTTAAAGAATTTGAAAATAAAGCTTCTTTAAAGCAGGCGATTTACAGAAATACAACTGAGATTTTTGAATTGTTGAAAAGGCAATTGTCAAAGACTGCCGGCAGACTAAAACACGATTACGGGGTAAAAGATACCTCTGTCGAAATTGACTATAAAGAGAATAATAAGTTTGAAGCTCAGCTTAAGTTTTCCGGCGATATGCTGATGGTATCCATGCACAGTAATATTTTTAACTTTGAACCTGCCCATTCTATATTTCAAACGAAATACATTAAGGATGATCCTTCATTGAGTTACTGTGGTGTGATCTATATTCATAATTTTCTGGCTGATTCTATTAAATACAACCGCCTGGCGGATGAAGGGTCGCTGATCGCCCGTATCCTCATCAACAGAGACAAGCACTTTATGGTGGAAGGAGAGGGGGCGCTGGATTTTCTGTACCAGGATATTGCCAATAATCTGGTCACAGAAGAGAAGCTGACAGACATCATAGAAAGGTCAATTTTGTTCTGTTTGGCTTCGGATCTGGTAATTCCTCCTTTTGCGCAAATAAAAGAAGTAACTTTAAATCAAAAACAATCCATGTTGGCGGCAAGCGGATATCCTACAGGTAAACATCTGGGATATCAGTTTAAAGCGGAAATAGAGCAAAATAATAACATATGAAGTTCGCAACGAAAGCAATACATGCCGGTCAGGAACCTGACCCGTCTACCGGAGCAGTAATGACTCCTATATACCAAACCTCTACCTATTGGCAGAAATCACCTGGTGATCATCAGGGATTTGAATATTCAAGAGGTACTAACCCTACGCGTAAGGCCCTGGAGGCGTGTCTGGCCGCTTTGGAAAATGCGAAACACGGTTTGGCTTTTTCAAGTGGAATGGGTGCTACAGATACCGTTTTGAGGTTGTTGCAACCGGGAGATGAAGTCATTACAGGTAATGACCTTTACGGAGGTTCTTATCGTATTTTCACCAAGGTATATGCAAAATATGGCATTAAATTTCATTTTCTGGATTTGTCAAAGCCAGAAAATATGTTGCCTTATATCAATGATAAAACAAAGTTGGTATGGATTGAAACCCCTACAAACCCAACTATGCAGATCATTGACATTGAAGGTATTGCCAGGATCACCAAAGAACGCAAACTAATCCTGACGGTAGACAATACTTTTGCTTCTCCTTATCTGCAAAATCCTATGGATCTTGGTGCTGATATCGTGATGCATTCTGTAACCAAATACATTGGCGGTCACTCTGATGTCGTTATGGGTGCACTACTGGTAAATGATGATCAGTTGTATAAAGACCTTTGGTTTATCTACAATGCCTGTGGCGCCACTCCGGGACCTCAGGATGCCTTTCTGGTACTTAGAGGGATTAAGACCCTTCACCTGAGAATGAAAGCACATTGTGAAAACGGAGAGAAGGTTGCCCGTTTCCTTAAAAGCCACCCAAAAGTAGATAAGATCTACTGGCCTGGTTTTGAGGATCATCCTAATCATGATATTGCTAAAAAGCAAATGCGTGGTTTTGGCGGTATGGTTTCCATTACCCTAAAGGATGCTGATCTTCAGGAAACTTTCCGGATTGCTTCTTCATTCAAAGTCTTTACGCTGGCAGAATCTCTGGGCGGTGTTGAATCTTTAATCAATCACCCGGTAAGCATGACACACGGTTCTATCCCGAAAGAAGAACGTGAAAAAGTAGGTGTTACTGATAACCTTTTACGCCTCAGTGTTGGCGTAGAGGATATCGACGACTTAATCGCAGACTTAGAACAAGCTTTAAAATAAGAAATATTGGAATTCCTGGAACTTAAAGATTTTTTGGACCTCAAAGTTGAGCAATACAACAGGCCTGATTTTATCTCAAATGATCCGATTTGCATTCCACATCGTTTTTCAAAAAAACAAGACGTTGAGATTGCCGCATTTTTTGCGGCAATTTTAGCTTGGGGGCAACGCAAAACGATCATCAACAAATGTACCGAGCTCTTTCAGCGAATGGATAATGAGCCGTACGACTTTATGCTGAACCATAGTGATGATGACCTGAAGCGTTTACTAAACTTCAAACACCGCACTTTCAACGATACCGATCTGCTTTATTTCGTATCGTTCTTTAAGCACCATTATGAACAATCGGACAGCCTTGAAACTGCCTTTCTGGCGCCCGAACCAGTTTTTAGAGAAGAATACCTGAAAGAAGCGACTCCTGCTACAAACAGCTATAGTTCTGCCGCCTGTATGCTATCTGAACTAAAGAAAGTCCCGGCTACAGAACGTGCCTTGAATCATTTCAGGTCTTATTTCTTCAGCCTTCCGGATTTCCCCCGACGAACGATCAAGCATGTTTCTTCCCCTTTACAGAAATCCACCTGCAAACGCCTGAACATGTTTTTACGCTGGATGGTGAGAAAGGACAATAAAGGAGTAGATTTTGGAGTCTGGAACACCATTAAGCCTGCAGATTTAATTTGCCCCTGTGATGTCCATGTTGATCGGGTAGCACGCAAACTAGGATTGATCAGCAGGAAACAAACCGACTGGCAAACTGCAGTAGAATTGAGTCGTCACCTCTCCGAATTTGATCCCCTTGACCCCGTAAAATACGACTTCGCTTTATTTGGCCTCGGCATAGAAGAAAAGTTCTAAAAGCCCTGTCAAAAAAAATTCTGCTTTATGAACCTTGCTTAATAAACCCCGCTTTAACCTCCCCGCATAGGAGCAATATCAAAAAAAAGGAGTGTTTATGTGAGGGCATAGGAATTTTGCCCCTTCAGGCAAAGGTTCCAGCCTGAACAAAATACTCCTTTTTTTAAAGAGATAAATCCAAATCATTTATCTTTATGATTATGGTAACCTTCAAAGCAGAAATTGAGCGTTTCGCAGAAATGGGCGAAAAATCCGGCTGGACCTATATTTTTATCCCCTTTGCAACCGCAAACGAAATCAAGAAAAACTGTAAAAAAAGCTATCGGGTGAAAGGACAGCTTGATCAGGTTCCTGTCGAAGGTCTGGCTCTTGTTCCAATGGGCGAGGGCGATTTTATCATTTCTTTAAATGCTACTTTACGGAAAAAGTTAAAAAAGGAAAAAGGTGGAATACTTGATGTTGCATTGGAAGAAGATGTCGCCTTCAAAATAGAGATGCCCGAAGATCTTGAACTCTGCTTATCCGATGAACCTCAGCTATTAAAAAATTTCCTGAAGCAGCCCAAATCACATCAGAACTGGTACATTAACTGGTTAAATTCTGCGAAGACAGAGCCTACAAGAACAAAGAGGATCGTCAAAATTGTTTCCGCAATGGATAAAGACTGGGATTTTGGCACCATGATGAGGGATGGAAAACCTCCTAAAAATAAAGATTAGTGCTTATCGGTCGTATTTCCTGAACCAGCTCCATACTTTCATTTGAATCACTCCAATGAAAGCCTCCCTGAAAATCCTCGTACTCATTTTAGAAGTACCCTCAGTGCGGTCAGTAAAGATGATTGGAACTTCCACTACTTTAAAGCCATACTTAATCGCAGTGAACTTCATTTCAATCTGGAAGGCATAACCTACAAATTTGATTTTATCTAAAGGAATGGTTGCTAAAACCTGTCTGCGGTAACATTTAAAACCTGCTGTTGCATCCTGAATATTAATTCTGGTGATGATGCGAACATACATGGAGGCAAAGTACGACATCAATACCCTGTTCATTGGCCAGTTAACCACGTTCACGCCATTTACATAACGGGATCCGATGGCCAGGTCTCCACCATTAACACAAGCTTCACGAAGTCTGATCAGGTCGTCAGGATTATGAGAAAAATCAGCATCCATTTCAAAAATATATTCATATTGAGGACGTTCCAGTGCCCATCTGAATCCATGAATGTAGGCTGTTCCCAATCCTAGTTTTCCGGTACGCTGTTCCAGGTGTAAGGCTGGATATTCCTGTTGTAACCTCTTAACAATATCAGCAGTTCCATCCGGGGATCCATCATCAATGATTAATATCTCAAAGAAATAGGGTAAGGAAAAAACCTTCCTGATGATCTTTTCAATATTTTCTTTCTCGTTGTAAGTGGGGATTATAATTAGACTGTCTGACACGTAAAATAAATTAATGAGCGAAATTATGGATTCTAAACGAAAAACCCTCAGCATATCGAATATACTGAGGGTTAATTTATGTTAAATTGCCTGATCAGCGGATTAATTCACCTCCTGCATCAGTTTCTTCACTAGAGGAGAGATGATAATCAGCAGCACTCCTGCAATTAAAGCGTAAATAGCAAGTTGTTTGTAACCATCCGTAAAAGTGATCAGCTTTTGCACAGTCGTATCATTTTCGCCTGCCTTTGCCATGTTAGCTCCGAGAATCCCCGCTACATACTGACCGTAAGCACTGGCCAGGAACCACATTCCCATCATTACTCCCTGAAGTTTTACCGGAGATAACTTGGTCATGATCGATAAGCCGATAGGAGAGAGGCAAAGCTCTCCGAAGGTAATCACCAGGTACGATAGCGTAAAGGCATCCAGTGAAGCGATGCCACTTGCGTTGGCAAAGAATCTGGTGCTATACAGGATAAAGAATCCTCCAGCCAGGAATAAGAAGCCTAAACCAAATTTTACAACGGTATTTGGCTCGATCTTTTTCTTAGCCAGACCAATCCAGACCAGACTGAAAACAAAAGCAAAAATAATAACGAAGAAAGAGTTCGCAGAGTTGTTTACTCCATTCGGATCCAGGGTGATTACACCTAGGAGTTTATTGTCCAGGTTTCTTGCTGCAAACAGCGCCATTGAACCACCACTTTGCTCATAGATTCCCCAAAAAATAATGGAAAATAATATGAAAACGAGGGCTGCGATTAACTTTTTAGCTTCTGCCCAGCTGTATTTAGTCATTTCGTAAACGATATACACCAATGTTGCAGGGCCGATAATGTACATAAACCAGTCTGTGTACTGTGTTTTTGCCACCATGATCATAATAACAGGAATGATAGCCAATGATCCGGCATAAACCGCATAGTCATACCATTTTTTGCCTATCGCTTTGCTGGTAATCGTTACCGGTTCAGAAGGAATTTTTGCATCAATGCCATCCGTTAAGATTTCTTTAATCTCTTCATCCTTAAAAGGAGACAGACCGATAGGGCCAAGGCTTTTTTTAGTGAAGATAAAAGTCAGTAAGCTGATGGTCATTACGATCCCTGCCAGGCCGAATGCCAGGTGCCAGGAATAGGTTTTTCCAAGTGTGATACAGGCATAACCACCTAATAAACCTCCGATATTGATCCCTGCATAAAATAAAGAGAAACCTGCATCGCGGCGGGGATCATTTCCTTTGTAAAGGGCACCTACCATGGTCGAAATATTAGGTTTAAAGAAACCTGTTCCCACTACTGTAAAGCTGATTCCGAGGAAAAAGAACTGATGTGGATCATAGGATAAGATCGCACTTCCGATAATCATTAATATACCGCCCCAGAACAGGGATTTTCTAAAGCCAAGAATTTTATCTGCAAACAAACCACCGATAAAGGTGAAAGCATATACAAATGCCTGCGTAGCACCATATTGAAGGTTTGCATCCTGATCCCTCATGAGGAGCTGTGTAACCATGAAATAGGTAAGCATTCCACGCATCCCGTAGAAACAGAAGCGTTCCCACATTTCGGAGAAGAACAGGTACCAAAGTTGTTTAGGGTATTTGCCTTTAAAATTCTGGATTTGTTCGAGGCTGATATTTTCTGGCATATCTTAATTTAATTTATCTGTTGAGCAAAAAAAGCCTTTGGAGAGGTCCAAAGGCTTTTTTTTTTGTATTATTTTACTTCGTGCATTAGTTTCTTGATTAGTGGAGCAAGCAGGATGGAAGTTACTCCGATCGCTACTGCAACTCCTGTAATGATCAGGAAGAAATAGCTGATTCCTTTCTCTGCTGCAATGGCATCTGAATTTTCACCCAGGATACCTGCCACTTTATTCGCGATAGCGATAGCCAGGTACCATACCCCGAACATGAAGGCGATCATCCGTGCCGGAACCAGCTTACTTACATAAGATAGGCCTACAGGAGAGATACAAAGCTCTGCCATGGTATGGAACAGGTAAACAAAGATTAACCAGACAATACTCACGGAAGCCGTTTTAGCACCTGGAGCGATGTCTCTTGCTCCAAAAACAAGAAATGCCATTCCCAGACCTAATAAAATCATTCCGATACCAAACTTAACGTTTGCTCCGGGATTGTATTTACTTTCCCACCATTTAGAGAACAATGGCGCAAGCGTAATGATAAATAAAGAGTTCAATACACTAAACCAGGAAGCTGGAATTTGCGTGAGGTTTTCTTTTACCTTTTCAATTTTCAACATCGACAGGGTATCATCTGATAAGGTCAGATGACCTGCACCATAGAAGTCCCGTAACAACATCCAGATGGTAATCATCCAGATGATCACAAAACTTGCGCTTAAAATCAGGTTCGCCAATGCGAATTTTTTAAAGGTTTGTCCAAATAGAAGGAACAGTACCCAGGTAATGATTCCCAGGGGAACCACAGCGATCAATGAATTTGCAATCAGGAAGATCAAACTTGCATCGCCTTGTAACACACGGTCCGTATAATCTCTTGCGAAGATGGTTAAGGTTCCTGGAGCCTGTTCGAAAACGGCGAAGAAAGAGAAAGTTAAGGTGGCAAAGAAAGTTACCGCATACAATTTGTCTCTGGTAATTTTTGAATATTGTGTTAATCGGAAGAACAAAAGGAACAGAAACAATACCAGGGCAAGAAGAATCGTGAAATTCGTGCCCTCCATTCCAAAGATGTTGAAATTCAATAAATTTTGCGCCCCTTTAGATATTTTAGAAACAGGATCGTTAATCACCCAGATCAAACCCAATATTGAACAAAGTCCAACGATAATCAGCTGCCATGAAGAAAAAGGCACCCTTTTATCGGTATCATCTTTATCGATCACCACATCTTTAGCTTTAATAGGCTTCAGACCGATGGTGCCGAAAATGTTTTGCATAAAATAAAACTGTAACAGACCAAAAAGCATAAATACTCCGGCAAGACCAAAACCAATGCTCCAGCCCACTTTTTCACCCAGATAACCGCAAAGCAGAATTCCGAAGAATGCACCTGCGTTTACACCCATATAGAATATGGTATACGCACCATCTTTCTTTTCAGGATGGTCTTTGTACATCAGGGAAACGATGGAAGTCATGTTAGGTTTGAAAAAACCGGTACCGAAAACTAGTAAACCTAATCCAAGGTAGATAAAGAATGGGGTTTCAACAGCCATACAGCCATGCCCTAAGGTCATTAGCAAAGCACCTACGATTACCGCCCATCTAAAGCCGATCAGTTTATCAGCGAAATAACCGCCCAGCATAGTCGATAAATAAACCAATGCTGTATAAGATCCGAACAGTGACATCGCATGTTCGCGGGGCCAGCCCCAGCCTGGATGGTCTCCTAAAACAGAGGCCGTAAAAAACATTACAAGTAATGCCCGCATCCCATAGTAGGAAAATCTTTCCCACATCTCTGTAAAGAACAGGACAAACAATCCCGAAGGGTGTCCTAATACCTTACTCTCAAAAAAGTTATTTGGATTATCCAAATTTTGTGCATTCATGTGTTGGTTTTTTTGTGTAATAATTTATAGAATGGTTCAGTTAGTTCTTATGAATAAATATTGTGGTGACGAATGTTTCGGGAGGATTTTTCTGTGTCTGTGCTATAAACCATCGCGCAAGATAGGCACACAGACTCAGACTCACAAATTTTTAGCGTAGATTAAAACTTCATAATCATGGTTTAAAGCTTCTTAATGGGTTGTATCTTTTTATTTTTGGGATCTATATAAAGTTCATCCAGATCGTTGGGCGCATTCTTTAGCTCCACATTCTCAACGAGTTTTAGCCTTCCTCCACTAAGTCTATACGCATCAAAGCTCAGGTCGGATGCGTAGAATTCGTAATTTCCCACCATATCCTGATTAAAAGGCGCGAGGTGATCAAATACAATCATATTTGTGGCTTTATCCATCATCAATGTCATTGAATTTAACTTATTGTATTCAAAAATGATTCTGTTTTTGCCGGGATCTTGTTTCTGATCGAAGATGGCTTTTCCAAAAACAGGTTCTCCTTTTTCAAAGGAAAGGACTTCAATCAGTTTTTTGGAAGTTTTATTATTATTCCCTTTCCATCCGATCAGGGCGTAATAAGGGCTTTTACCGTTTACGATAACCGGAATGATTTCATAATAATGTGCGCCATACCAGTTTTTGTTACTGGTAACCGCATTTGCATCTTTCAGGTTTTCAGTTCCGTCAATAAGGGGGTGTAATTTCAGTTTGCCATCCTTAGTGGCTATCTGTATCGCTCCAAAGTAGCGATAAGAGCCATCATCCAACGGTAAGTGCCAGGAGAAAATCCGGAAAGATTTATCTGGTGATTTCAGAACCGTGATTCTTTTTACGGAATCAAAGGAGTGGTTAAAAGAGGAGGGGGTTTTTAACGCGTTTACCAGCGTTTTGATAAACTGTGCATTTGAGGCAAAGCGTTCCTGATTGGTTAGCGCTTCAGCGGTCCGTTCACCGATTTGGATCAGGGAGTCCTGGTATTTCGCCATCGCCGGGATATTGGTCAGCGTAAAGCTATGCTGCGCATGGACTGTAGCCATTGCGCAGCATAAAAAGGTCAATAGCAGGAAAGGTTTTGAAGCCTTAAACATTTAGCTTAGTTTTTCGATAACGATTGCGCTGGCGCCACCGCCGCCATTACAAATTCCTGCAACACCAATAGTGCCGTTGTTTTGTGCCAGTACAGATAAAAGGGTCACGACGATCCTCGCACCTGAAGCACCTAGCGGATGGCCAAGGGAAACGGCACCTCCGTTTATATTTACTTTTTCTCCGTCAAGTTCCAATAGTTTATTATTGGCCAGGGAAACCACAGAGAAAGCTTCATTGATCTCAAAATAATCAACATCAGTAATATTTTTTCCTGCGCGCTGAAGTGCAAGAGGAATTGCTTTGGCAGGGGCAGTAGTGAACCATTCCGGTGCCTGTTGAGCATCTGCATAAGAAAGGATTTTTGCCAATGGTTTTAATCCAAGTTCTTTGGCTTTATCCGCACTCATCAACACTAAAGCAGCAGCACCATCATTTAAAGTAGAGGCATTGGCAGCGGTTACCGTACCATCTTTTTTGAAAACAGGTTTTAAACCCGGGATTTTATCAAACTTAACGGCAAATGGCTCTTCATCCTTATTAATCAGGCTGATTTCTCCTTTACGGTCTTTTACTTCTACTGCGATAATTTCTGAATCGAATTTACCTTCAGTCTGTGCAGCCTGTGATTTTTTGTAAGAACCAATGGCAAAAGCATCCTGCTCTTCACGGGTAAATCCGCAGTCAGCAGCACAAAGTTCTGCGGCAGAACCCATATGATAATCATTATATACGTCCCAGAGACCATCTTTTACCAGTCCGTCAGTAATCTGACCATGACCCAGGCGGTATCCGTTTCTGGCTTTATCTAAATAGTAAGGTACATTGCTCATGCTTTCCATTCCACCGGCCACGATGATGTCACTTTGGCCTAAGGCAATACTTTGTGCAGCCAGCATAATGGCTTTTGTTCCGGAAGCACATACTTTATTAATAGTCGTACCTGGAACATCCGGTAAACCGGCAAATTTTGCGGCCTGCGTTGCCGGGGCCTGACCAAGATTAGCGGATAACACATTTCCCATATAAACTTCCTGAACATCAGCAGGGGCGATGCCTGCTTTCTCTACAGCTGCTTTAATCGCTAAACCACCTAGTTGGGTCGCTGAAAAACCTGATAATGAACCACCAAAGCTTCCTATTGGTGTTCTAACGGCAGATACTATGACTACTTCTCTCATTAATGTCTTTTAATTTTGGTTAAAAGCAAAGTTAAGTAATTACTGGCATGTGCTGGTTAAAGTCAGTTGTTTTTAACATTTTCAGTCTGTATCATTTTTGTTTATTCTTCGTTTTCTTCTCGATTTCAAGGCTTCATTTAAGAGGTATTCTATTTGTCCGTTTGTGCTCCTGAACTCATCTCCGGCCCAATTCTCAATCTCTTTGAGCAGGGTGGCGTTGATCCTAAGCACAAAAGCTTTTTTATCTTTATCAGACATGATTTTTTTGTACTCCTGGTAATTAATTATATAATGTTCCTGTATTGACTACAGGTTGTACATTGCGGTCACCACAAAGTACAACAAGCAGGTTGCTGACCATTGCAGCTTTACGTTCTTCGTCCAGCTCCACAATGTTCTTTTCTGAAAGTCTTTCTAATGCCATCTCAACCATGCCTACTGCCCCTTCTACAATCAGCTTACGTGCGGCAATTACTGCCGTTGCCTGCTGGCGTTGTAACATGGCACTCGCGATTTCCTGTGCATAAGCCAGGTGAGAGATTCTTGCTTCTATGACCTCTATTCCTGCTCTTGATAACCTTTCGCTCAATTCCGCTTCCAGTAATGAGCTTACTTTCTCTGCCCCGTCTTTTAAGGTAATGGTTGCTTCTTCATCTTCGAAATTGTCGTAGGGAAAAATATTGGCGAGATGTCTTACTGCAGCCTCACTCTGAATGGTCACATATTGCAGGTAATCTTCTACTGCAAACATGGCTTTTGCCGTTTCCTGAATCTGCCATACCACTACAGCCGCAATTTCAATCGGATTTCCGAGTTTGTCATTTACTTTGATCTGATGTCCGTTCAGGTTCCTTGCTTTAAGGGAAACCTTCTTTTTTACAGTTAATGGATTAACCCAGAAAAAGCCATCTGTCTTTACTGTGCCTACGTACTTTCCAAAAAGAGTAAGTACTTTGGATTCATTTGGGTTATTGATGATGAGTCCCGGTAATACCAGGATGAAATTCAAGACCAGGGCGATTGCACCGATCACAAACTGTTCTGTTGCCAATGCGAAAATTCCACCGCCCAATAAGACAAGGAATAATACGAATGTTAAATAGCCGGATGGCGGGGTAATGATTTTTTCCTGATACATAATGATATTGATTTGATATCATAAAGTAAAGTATAATTGTGGAGATAAACAAGAGATTACCTCATCCAAAACACGATTTGAAGAAAATTTATATTATTTTTGAATGAAATAAAATCAATATCATTTTGGCTAAAATCAAAAAGAATTCCCACAGGGTGCTTTACCGCAAGTATTCATCAAACATCAAATACATCATGATGGTACTTTCAGTATTGATTATAACGGTGTTTTTACCAAAACAGCCCCGTTTCAGGTATGAATTTGAAAAGGGTGAAATATGGAAAAATAAAGACCTGGTTTCGCCTTTCAGCTTTGCTATTTTAAAAACTGCCCCACAGGTAACCACTGATAAAAAGGATGCACTTAACAATGTACTTCCTATTTATAAGATGAATAAAGACCTTATCCATGGAGTGGAAGAAGCCTATTTGAATGAGTTTGATGTGAAGTGGAAAACAAATGCTTTTCCTGAAAATGAAAAAGCAGCGTATAAAACTTCTTCCTTTAAATTACTGGAAGCGATTTACACCAGAGGAATTATTGCGATGAATGCAAAACATCAAAAGGGAAATAAGTATTACGATTTCGCTTTGATGACCAATAATATCAGCAGGAATTTAAGCACACAGGATGTATTTACGGTACAGTCGGCTTTGGAATATTTTGAGAAGAACTACAATTCCATCAACCTGAAGGTTAAAGAAATGATTGTTAACCTTGTTGAAGATCATTTGACACCCAATATTACTTTTGATGAGAAGCTGACTACAATTGTGCAGAACAATACCGTAAGTAGTTTATCTACTACCAGGGGGATGGTACAGAAGGGAGAACTGATCATTGCGAAAGACAATGTGGTGGATGATGAGATTTATCAAAAACTGCTTTCCTTTAAAGAAGCTTATGAGGCGCAAACCAAAACCATAGGAGATAGCAAGCTGGTTTATTTCGGACAAATATTGCTGGTCGGTTTCATTGTGAGTTTGCTGATGTTCTTTTTGAAACTGTTCAGGAAGGATATTTTTGCCGATAACAGGCAATTGTCCCTGCTGCTTCTGGTCATCACGACCATGCTCTTGTGTTTAACCTGGGCCATTAAACTGAACCTGCCCAGTATCTATTATATTCCTTTTTGTATCGTTCCGATTATCATCAGGATCTTATTTGATACCCGTCTGGCGCTTTACCTGCACTTATTGGTGATCCTGATTGCCGGCTTCTTTGTGCCAAACAGTTTTGAGTTTGTGTTTTATCAGATCACTTCCGGTATGGTGGCCATTTACAGTATCCGAAATCTAATCAAAAGAGAACAGCTGTTATTGTCGGCCTTATTTATACTATCGGCTTATTTTGTTTCCTTTGTTGGGATTGGTTTACTTAGAGAGGGATCTTTCAGTCAGATTGAGTGGATTAATTTCGTCCCTTTCATTATTAGTGTATTGCTCTCTCTGCTTGCTTATCCACTGATCTATGCTTTCGAGCGTTTATTTGGCATTACTTCCGATGTCGCACTGATTGAGCTCACGAATACCAATAATAAGTTATTGAGAGAGCTTGCTTTTAAGGCTCCGGGAACTTTTCAGCACTCTTTGCAGGTAGCGAACCTGGCAGAGGCGGCTATTTTTAAAATAGGAGGGAACTCATTACTGGTTAGGGCCGGTGCTTTGTATCATGATATTGGTAAAATTGAGAATCCTCAGTATTTTATAGAGAACCAGAATACAGCCCTCAGTCCACACGACAAGCTGCCTTACGAGCAAAGTGCTCAGATCATCATCAAACATGTTCATAAAGGCATAGAGATTACGCGCAGACATCAACTGCCGGAAAGTGTGATTGATTTCATCAGAACCCACCATGGAAATACCAGGGTCGATTATTTTTATCAATCCTTTTTGAAGAATTCTCCGGAGAAATTTGTGGATGAAAACATCTTCCGATATCCTGGACCTATCCCTTTTTCTAAAGAAACAGGTGTTTTAATGCTTGCAGATTCAGTCGAAGCAGCCTCAAGAAGCCTAAAAAATCCGGACGCTCAAAGTATAAATGACATCGTGGAAAGGATCATCAACTATAAATTGGAACAAAATCAATTAGATAATTGCGATATTACTTTAAAAGATTTAGAAACTATAAAGCTGATCTTCAAGACGATGCTTATGAGCATCTATCATGTGCGTATAGATTACCTCCAAAATGTGTAAATTTTTTTTGGATCAATGGTTGAAGTTACTATATTTGCAATCCCGAAAAACAGGAGCGTTTTTTGAAAAAGAATTGAAAAGGAGAGGTGCCTGAGTGGCCGAAAGGAACAGTTTGCTAAACTGTCGTACTGGCAACGGTACCGCGGGTTCGAATCCCGCCCTCTCCGCTGAATTAATGTTTTGACAAAGGACCGGATTTTAATATCCTTACTTTGCAAACCCTTCGAAAAAGGGAAAAGAAGATACCAGTTCGGGGTGTAGCGTAGCCCGGTATCGCGCCTGCTTTGGGAGCAGGAGGTCGTAGGTTCGAATCCTGCCACCCCGACACAGATTACCCGAAAGGTAGTTTTATAATGACCAATAAAAAAGAAGATACCAGTTCGGGGTGTAGCGTAGCCCGGTATCGCGCCTGCTTTGGGAGCAGGAGGTCGTAGGTTCGAATCCTGCCACCCCGACACAAATTACCCGAAAGGTAGTTTTATAATGACCAATAAAAAAGAAGATACCAGTTCGGGGTGTAGCGTAGCCCGGTATCGCGCCTGCTTTGGGAGCAGGAGGTCGTAGGTTCGAATCCTGCCACCCCGACACAAATTGCCTGGAAAGGTGGTTTTATAATGGCCAGTAAAAAAGAAGATACCAGTTCGGGGTGTAGCGTAGCCCGGTATCGCGCCTGCTTTGGGAGCAGGAGGTCGTAGGTTCGAATCCTGCCACCCCGACAACAATTTAAAAACCCTCTAACTGTAAAAGTTTAGAGGGTTTTTTCGTTTTAGTCATATCAAAGAAAAGAATATCAAGGTTTTTATGCCCTATTCTACACCCTCTTTTTTTCTTGTATCATTGTCCTGATAGAAAATGTAAAGTCAAGCTTAGCGCTCAAGGTATTCCCAAATCCTCGTTTTCTGTTATTTGGATCCGCCGTCTGATGGAACGCCCATTTCGTATAAGACGCAATTGATACGGTAATTACCTGTTTATGCATTCCCTTAAACAAATTAAGACCCCACAGGTTAATGGTGTGTTATTTAATCTGATCATGCTGGTTTTCAGGCTGATCATAAATCTTATGCTTATGCTAGCCATGAATTATCGGGGTCCTTATAGGGTCAGAACGACACAGAAACCAATGCCGGAAATTTTACATCCTGAAGATGCAATTATTAGGGTCACCCGTACCTGTATTTGCGGATCGGATTTGCACTTGTATCATGGCATGGTTCCAGATACGCGCGTAGGTTCCACTTTTGGTCACGAGTTTACAGGTATAGTGGAAGAAGTTGGCCCCCTGGTTCAGCATCTTAAAGTTGGTGATCAGGTATTGGTTCCTTTCAATATTGCCTGTGGCAGATGTAATTTTTGTAAGCAGGGTTTATTTGGCAACTGCCATGAGTCAAATCCTATGGCTACAGCTGTTGGCGGTATCTTTGGTTATTCTCACACTGCCGGCGGATTTGACGGGGGGCAGGCGGAATACGTCCGGGTTCCCTATGCCGATGTAGGTCCTACTGTTATACCCGCCGACATGGATCCGGATGACGCGGTTTTATTGACAGACGTCGTACCAACCGGATACCAGGCGGCCGAAATGGGTGGCATTAAGCAAGGAGATACGGTTGTCATTTTTGGTGCTGGTCCAATCGGGATCATGGCAGCAAGGTGCGCCTGGTTCTTCGGTCCTTCAAGGGTAATCATTATTGATCATATAGACTACAGGCTCGAATTTGCGAAGAATTATGCCAAATGTGAGGCCTATAATTTCAAAGACATGGAAGACCCTGTGGTGTTTTTAAAGAAAACCACAGACTGGTATGGAGCTGATGTTTGTATTGATTGTGTCGGATGTGAGGCCGAAGGAAATACATTGCAGACATTTACCGGCCGTGTCATGCTGATGCAGGCCGGGGCAGGTACAGCATTGCAATGGGCGATCAATTCGGTAAAAAAAGGCGGTATTGTTTCCATCGTCGGTGTTTATGGTCCACCATTTAACCTGATACCTATTGGTAATGTGGTGAATAAAGGAATTACCATCCGTGCAAATCAGGCATCAGTTAAGAGGCTGTTGCCGAAATTAATCGATCATGTCCAATCCGGACGACTGGACCCCAAGGGGCTGATCACACATCGCGTCCCTCTGGAAGAGGTTGCAGATGCGTACCGGTTGTTTTCGTCAAAACTGGACAATTGTATAAAAGCTGTATTGATCCCATCTTCAAAACCTTAATTATGGAACGTAATAATTTAGATTATAAAAATATACCAGGATGGGGCATGGATGCTGATCCGGAAAATGAACCTACTTATCCGATGAAAAATTATACGGGTGATGACCACAATAGAATCAACTACGAGCATGCAGATCAGCAGCCGGTTGATGTCGAAGTCCTGATGTCTAATGAACGGCCGGCTATGCCCCGGGTGTTTGGGACTTCTGTGCCGCCCTCCGGACTTAGCGGTGCCATTCGCAGGTACGCCTTCAAACATAGTGAAGACCGTTACCGTCACTGGATCCCATTGATTCTTGCGGACCGGGTCAACATGGTGGAAGGGCTAATAGAAGACATCAGCAGGGGATATCTGCCTAATATTGCGGCTGAGCGGGGCTGGAAAGTAGAATGGAAGTATAACCCAAAAGGCATCGCCACAAAGCTAGCTGCGGTGGCCGCTGTCGGATTGATTGTGTTTCTGAATTATAAGTCGAAAAAGAAATAAAAACCTACTGTTAGTGATTAGATTATGAAAACATATAATATTGGAATTATCGGTTATGGCGGATTTGGTAAATTTCTCCACCATTGGTGGGATAAACTTGAAGGAGTTAAGGTACTGGCCATCTCGGATATGAGCCTCGATGATGACCTGGAAGGTGATGTAAAGCAATACAAAAAGTGGCAGGATTTAATTGAACATGAGGAAATTGATATCGTAAGTGTCGCTACGCCACCCGCCTTTCATGTTGAGATTGCCTGTGAGGCAATGCTTCACAACAAACATGTTCTATTGGAGAAACCGATTGCCTTGACAAATGAAGGTGCTGAACGGATATTGCGAATTCAAAAAGAAACGGGCAAGGTGGTGACGGTAGACCATATGATCAGATATAATCCGGTTATTCAGGCGTTTATCGCTTTAGGTAAGGAAAAAGCTTTTGGTGAACTGCGGCATGTAGAGGTGAGTAATTACGCACAGGATGAATTGCTGCCGGCTCGGCACTGGTTTTGGAATAAAACGCTTTCTGGTGGTATATTTATTGAACACGGTGTGCATTTTTTTGATATCGTTAATGCTTTGACTGATCAGGAAGTGAGCAAGGTTTATGGCTGTTCGCATTACCGGAATGAAAGACAGGAAGACCAGGTGTCTGCTACGGTGCTATTTAATGGCGGACTGATAGCCAGCCATTACCATTCGTTTTCAGGCCCAGGATTTTTTGAACAAACCAGTTTGAGATTGGTATACGATCTGGCAAAGGTGGAGATCGAAGGATGGATGCCGATGAAGGGCAGCATTAAGGCTCTGGTAAATGAACAGACGAAGGAAATGTTAACACTCCTTCCGGGATTTAAACTGGGAGAAGTGGTTCCCGTTGACGCGCTTACCGATGTTTCCCGTCCGGAAGGATGGGGAAGCTCATCTGATGAAAAAAATAATGGTGTTTTTTGTGCCGGTATCGAATATGATGTAAAGGAGGTGATAACAGGAACATTTGAAATTCCACAGCCAAAATCTGTTGTCTATGGCACTTGTCTCCAGCATATTTTAATCGATCTGATCGGAAAAGTGGAAAACCCGGCTCAACAATTGGGCATATCAGCCGAAGATGCGTACAAGGCTTTACAGATAGCTGTGCTTGCAACTGATGATGCTACAATGAGATCAACAACTCAGGCAGAGAAAGTATAGCTACAAGCGATCCGGGACCCAGAAGTTATACTTTCTGGCTAGCCCGTTAATGAATCAGTGCGACAAACAGGGCCCCGGTTTCCGATTTCGCATTAGCTGTCTCAAAAGCCTCGTTAATTTGTGCAAGCGGAAAACTGTGGGTAATCATTTTTCTGGCATTGAGTTTACCTTTTTCAAGTAAGTCCAGGCAGATCTTAATCTCAGGGTCAATGTTCCAGAAGGCATAACTGGCACTAAAAACCAATTGGAGCTGGCTCAGCTGAAGCTGTTGCCAGTTGAGTTCAATCGGCATTTTTCCTTTATCGAATCCTCCTACGATAACTACCTTACCTCCAATTCTGGTAACTGTTGTGGCGAGTTCCAATGTTTGCTGCATGTGTTCTCCTCCAACACACTCAAAGGTAATATCGGCACCCCGGCCTTTAGTAAGCTCCATAACGCGGCTGTAGACATCTTCTTTTTCACTATTAATTACTGCTACCGCACCAAGGTCGGTCGCCATGTCAAGCGAAGAATCTACCACATCTACGACAATTACATCCGCGCCAGAAAGTTTAGCAAGCTGAAGCTGACCAATACCTATTGGTCCGGCACCCACGATAACTATCTGATCATTTATTTTTAAGCCACTTTGCTGCAAGGCATGTAGGCAAACAGCAAAAGTATCCAGAACGGTTGCTTCTTCAAAACTTACGTTTTCTGGTAACACATAGAATTTGTTGGCCGGGCCTATAATGTATTCTGCGAAAGCCCGGGAAACAGTTTCCATACGGACTTTATAAAGATTTGGACAAAGATTATATTGCTGAATTCGGCACCATTCACAATCGCCGTCTCCAAGTAAGGTCTCGATCACAACCCGGTCGCCTGGCTTTACATTTGTCACTTCACTGCCTACTTCTACTACCTCCCCGGCCAGTTCATGTCCCATGATTTTACATTCCAATTCGGGTTCATGCTTTTTCCAATGGCGAAGATCCGTTCCACAAATACCAGATACTCTCACACGGGCCAAAACCCAATCCTCTGCCGGAATTTTAACCCGCTCCACTTGTTTTACCTCAAATTTACCTTCCGCGGTTTTTAAAGCTGCGGTCATTACTTCTTTCATAATATCTGATTTTTAGTACTGTTAATTCGATTGTTTACAGTTTTAACACATGTCGGTGCAGGAATATGAAGTTGATTTGGCGTGAGTTCCAAGGAGCCGTTATGCTGAATTTTAAAGATGACAACATTGTCACTCTGCTCATTGGCCGCAAGCAGTAAGCCGCATTGTTCACAGATCAGTATACTCCGAGGACTTAATCCAGCTGTACTTATGCGCTGGCGGAATTGCAATTTACCGGTCAACGGTTTAATCTTAAATACAACAATTTCATTAGCATCTCCACGGTTGGATGCGTAAAGAAAACGTCCGGTAACATCTACCTGAACATCTCCTCCTTCAATCTTCCCCGAATAGCCTGAGGGATTAATTGCTATCTGCTGTAACCAATTGTTATCCGGCTCAGCCATATCGAATACGAATAGTTCAGCACTGAGTTCGGTGATCAGGTAAAGCCATCGCCCATCCGGACTAAAGGTAAGGTGTCGTGGGCCACAACCGGAAGGAAGTTTTATGTAGGAATGCAGGTTGGCCTGTAGCGGAAGAGGATCTTCCGGTTGATATAAAAATCGATACAGATGATCAGTTCCCAGATCGCTGCAATATAAAAAACGTTCGTCTCTAGATAGCAAGGCAGCATGAAGGTGCGGTTGTTCCTGGCGTTTAGGATCAGGGCCATTTCCGATGAACTTAAATTGCTGAACTACTCCTCCGGTGATTCCGTCTGCCGGCAGCTGCACCACGGTAAGGCTTCCACTTTCGTAATTAGCAATAAAGGCGTGCCGTCCTGCGTCATCAGTACTGATGAAGCAGGATCCTGCAGCCTCAAAGGGAATGGAACTGAGCAGTGTGGCTTCTCCATCATTTAGTTGGAGCTCATAAATACTAATTTTGCCTGCCGATCCCTCTTTGTCTTCACTTATGGCATATAGGAGTGGAGCTTGGGGAGCTATCCAAATGTAGGATGGATTCTCAATACCTGATATACCGCCTGTTGGTTTAAATGTTTGATCCGACCCACACCAATCGTAAAGATGAATTCCTCTGTTCGTAGCTTCCCGATAACTTCCAACTATCAGTTGCATATTATATGATTTGTAAATGTGGCCTGATCTGCATATTCACAACATCACAACGCTCATGCTGTGCCAAACAAAATGTTACAGCCATCGCAATGTCTTCGGTACGGAGCATCTCGAGGTTCTGTACCTGTTCTTCTTTTTCCGGTCCACTGTCAGGTTGCATGTCGGTATCTACGGCTCCAGGTTCAATCAGCGTCACTTTGATGCCTTTACAATTAACTTCTTTTCTCAGCGTTTCAGAAAATCCCTGTATAGCGGATTTGGTTGCTACGTAAACTGAGCTGCCTACTTCACGGACATCAGCACTCATGGAGCCTATGTTGATAATATGGCCACTGCCTGCAGCTTCCATTCTTTTTATCGCCTGATGGGCACAAGCAAGATAGGCTGTGAGGTTGGTACGAATAATATAATCCCAATCCTGGTAACTTCCTTCAGTAACACTTCCATAACCCAATGCTGCATTGTTAATGAGAATGTCAATTCCTCCAAGTTGCCGGTCAGTCGTCTCAAATAAATTTATAATATCATCGGCGTCTGCAAGATCGGCAACTAAACCTTCACAAGAGCCGGAACCTCCCTGGGCAATTGCAGCTGTAATTGTTTCGTCAATCTGCGGCTGGTTACGTCCGCAAATCATACACCGAGCCCCCAAGGCAACCAGTAATATGACAACTTCGCGACCGATACCAGTGGTTCCCCCGGTAACCAGTACTTTTTTTCCGGATATTCTCTTTGTCCAGTAATCATTCAGGTTCTTCATAAGCTTAAATTTTGCGTTTAATTTTGTTTTGATGTGGCTCGCTACACATATCCGACATCTAGGGCGTAATCAGCTTTTCGCGTTCATCCTCATCCTCTGTTCTGTCGTTACCCAGATCCGGCTTTGGTGATTTATCGGCAGTAGTCCGATTTTTCTGTTGCTGGTCATTCAAATTTTCTTCGGCTGGTAATTCCTCACTACTTCTATGGTCTGTACTGCTTCGGAATTTTGGAATAGGATCGGGCTTAGGTTTTTTTTGATTTTTCATACGATATATATTTAGTCAATCGGTTGTGGTCATCAACAGTCTTTAGGGGGTATGTGTTTACTTTAACTCCATTTCAGGTACTATTAATGAAGTTAATAGGTATTTACCCTGCGAACGATGTGATCAAGGTGCTATTTGACCTATCAAACTTTCCGCATTCTGAGGTGCAAAACCCTTCGCGTCATTGTTAAAGTAGATATAAATACGTTTTACGTGCTTCTGTTCTTGTATTTTGTGCAACAGGCGACTGAGTTCTATATTTGAGTATCCAGAAGCATAAAGTTGCTCGTTACCATGCATTCTGTAATACAAGTGGTCTGTATTGCCGATAAGTTCAGGGGGGAAATCCGGATGGCTCATTCCGCAAAAAGCTATATCTTTTTCTCCAAGTTTGCGAATCGCTTCGTCATTCCACCAGCTGGCGTGCCTAAATTCTACAACATTTTCGAATGTGGGGTCTACGTTGTCCATAATTCGGCGAAGGTGGTCTTCTGTATAAGAAAAGTTGGGTGGAAACTGGAACAAGACGCTGCCTAATTTTTCCTGTAAACCTTCCCGGACCAAATGGTAAAAATCAGAAACCATCGGTATGGTGTTGTTTAATTTTTTGAAATGGGTTATTGATCTGGGCACTTTGACGGAAAAGATAAAATCGTCTGGAGATTGCTGGTACCATTCCCTAAGTGTTGAAAGCTTAGGGAAACGGTAAAATGTCACATTGAGCTCTAATGTTTTGAAATGCCTGCAATAAAACTCAAACCACTTTTTTGCCGGGAGATCTGCCGGATAGAAGCCTCCTTTCCAATGTTTGTAATGAAATCCCGAACAGCCTATGATAAATTGCATATCGCCTTTACACTGAATGTTTTAGATACTGATGCAGGCGTTGGGCAAGGAACTCGACTGTTTGACTGACAATTTTTTCCGGGCTGCCCTGGAAAAGTACCCGTTCACTGAACATCAGTTCATTTGTTTTAATGCCATACAGAAACATTGTGCCGACTGGCTTTTCGGTAGTCTCGCTACCACCTGGCGCAATCAGGCCAGTACAGCCAATGTGAATATCTGCTGGAATGAGTCTCTGCAAACCGGCAGTGATTAGACAGGTTACAATCTCTGACTCTGGAGTAAAAACTTTAAGTTGTTCCCTGGGTACGTTTAGCAAACTGCACTTCAAATCGGCATCGTAACAAACAATCGAACCCTTTAGAAATTTGCCTGCATTTGGTATCAGTGCGAATTCGGCGGAGATGCGACCAGCGGTCGCACTTTCTGCAAATGCAATGCTCAGCTGCTGTTCGATCAACAGGTTACCACAGGCGGTTAAATCGGCGTTTTCAATGTCTTCTTTCATAAGTATGGAGTTTTGTATTAGACGGATTGGACTGAACTCTGATTATCAGGTAAGGAAATCGCAGTGTGAGGTTGAGAAAGACAATGCATCACGGTCATGGCGATGTCGTCGGCTTTCAGAATCTCCATTGCAGCCATTTTTTTACGCAACTTCACATCACCATCCATAATCATGTCTGAATCGACAATACCGGGGTCAATAAGGCTGACTTTCAAGCCGTGCTCGTTTACTTCTTTCCTTATATGCTTATTAAACCCCCGGATTCCGGCCATGGCGGCAACATAAACTGCATTTCCTTTCGCTTGCACATCTGCATCTATGGGACCAATGTTCACAATATGGCCTCGCTGATGGCTTTTCATCCGTTTTATCGCTTCATTACAGCAGGCGATGTATCCCAATAAATTGTTGTTAATAATATATTGCCATTCTTCGTAGGTTCCCTCCATTTTACTTTCGAAAGGTGTATGGAAGTTATTGATTAAAATATCTAAACCTCCAAACATGCAGTCCACCATATAAAATATACGATCGAGGTCTTTTTTATTGGCGA
This sequence comes from Pedobacter steynii, assembly GCF_001721645.1. NCBI lineage: Bacteria > Pseudomonadati > Bacteroidota > Sphingobacteriia > Sphingobacteriales > Sphingobacteriaceae > Pedobacter > Pedobacter steynii. The sequence continues at coordinate 4,317,407 of NZ_CP017141.1, forward strand.
CATCAGCGAGCATGCTAAAGCATTCTGTTTCAGTTTCCAAATCGCCAATAGCCATCATAGTCTTATCAATGGACCGCTGATGGCGGCCAAAGATCATAATTCTCGCACCTTGGGAGGCAAGTAATATTGCCATCGCCCGGCCGATGCCTGTGGTACCGTCCGTAATCAGTATCCGTTTCCCTTTAACGGGTACAGGTATATAGTTATTAGATATTTTCATAGTCAGGTATGGTTAGTTGCTGTGTAACATAATTGTAATTATGCTGCCTCCAGGAATGCTATATTCTAAGTTTCCAAGGGGGGCAGGTTTAGCTTTTAATGGTTCTTTTTGGCCCTTAACCTGAATATTGAATTCTGGGATTTTCTTTTTTGCTGTTTTTATAAGCATCAACCTGCAGTTTAGCCGGTCATCTCCAAGAACTTTGAATTGGATGTTTTTTCCCTTAACAGCGCTAAAGCCTGAGGTCGGATAATCGGTGTAAATCAGAAAGGGTAGCCCGGGGATTTGCAAATAGTGTCGTGGGAGAATGCCAAAGACGTTTCCCGCACCATAAACTTCCTGACCGACTGTTCCTGATTTCAGCCATCCGTCCTGTAAGTCTTCCAGTGCAATCCAGAGCCTGGGATCGATTTCTCCCATTTTGGGGTTTTCTTCCAGCATGTCTTTTGGGAGCATAGTGGGGTAATAATATACAGCCCGGTCTATTAGAAAACGAATGAACTCTGCAACGAGCAATTTTACAGAAGGTAGAATATCGACTCCCTCGGCGTGTTTCAGGTAGTCATGAAAAGCACAAAAAACTTCCTGTTCTTCATAAACAGCTGTATATGGAGCATCGTTGAGTGGATAAAGGAAAAAGAATTTCGGGAAGTTTTTTCCATATCCGTAATTACAGTCCCAAAGTTGTACATTCCTGAATATCGCGGCTAAGCACAAATAGCTGAGTTCGAGATACAACTCTTTCCCCGTAATTTTATATAACCTAAGTAAGGCTCCGGAGGCAAAAGCAGTATTATTAGCCTGGTAGAAGATTTCAAAGCCATGGCCACTTAATGATTTGGCTGCTTTTTCTGCTTCGTTCAGGTAACGTTTTTCTTTAGTCAGTTCCCAGGCCTGGAGCATAACATGAGCATATATGCCTGCAACATCTTTTTCACCGCCTTTTCCTTCAGCAGTTTCTGCTTTAATAACCTCCAGCGTATCCATTTTATAGAATACAGGCCACTGGTATTTAAAATGACGGGCTACTTTTATTGCAAAATCAAGTGAATCCAGAAACAGTTGTTTGGCGATTTTGTCTCCCTTTATAGCCAGTCTGGAGAGGTTAAGGAGGGGATGGTGCAAATACCACGAATCCATGACCTTTGGGACTTTCTGTTCTTCTTCGCCTTTAAGTTTATCTTCTGCTGCCGGAAGCCAGCGCATGATGGTCTTTAATTTTTCATCATAAAAGGCTGGTAAACCTTCTTTTATAGTATTCATGACTTCCAGCTTTTTTTTGCTCCATTCAACGTAGTCCACCAGTGGTAGCAAGACTGCCAGTTGTACCATGATTTCCGGTGGTGTCTCATAGTCGCTAACATAGGCATTGAAGTATTTGTGTCCACCCACCTGAGACCAGCAGCCAGGGCTTTCTATTAAATCTTTTAACCCCTTATCCAGAATATCCGGCCATGGCTGGTATTCCGTCTCAGGTTTGGGTAAGAGCAGATAAATTCTTGCCAATAGATCAAGATATAGACGGCTTAGTATAGATTCTTTATCGGGATTTTCATCACTAAAAGCAATCAAAGCATCTGACAGAATCACCTCTTTACCAGTCTGCAGTGGCTTTTTGGAAGGTGGTAGAGAGAAGCCTAGTTCGGGCCATTCCCCGCCAACGGTATCACCCAGGGAAGTTTCTGTCTGTTGGCAGTAATCTGATAATGCGGTTAGGTTTTGGAGATAGAGCAGACTGGCAGATTTCGGTTTGGTTTGACTGAGGTAGAGGAACCCAGTCCTTGTGCCAAACTGGCTGGCATGAATTTTTCCTTCTGTTTGTTCAGGGTTATCATTTTTTCCGTTAAACAGAATGTCTCTTGGCCAGCCAGGAATCATCATGTCTTTTGCCGGAGTCAGACGGGTAGTATACCGGAGTACCGGCGATTGCTCAGTCTGGTCTATTATGATGTCGATTCTTTGCTGGCCTATGGGTGTTGATATATCCAGTGCGATTCCCTGACCCAGCGCTTCTGTTTTCGTAAACTCCAAGTCAGCTCCTGGGCTGTAGGCTCCGCGGAAGGCGACATTTCCGCCACCAGGCATTTCGGTTTGGATCCATACAGAATCCGAGGTAACAATCACTTTAAAATTAAATTGGTCTGCTGTATGCTCAAAGACTGTGGATGAACTATTTGCCAATTCGGTGCTCGCTACGACCGCCCATGGTGACAGTGCATTCATATTATTCTAATTTAAACAGGTTCTTGAGGTAGATACGCTGCTATAACATCCCGCCTAAAACTTAGTTTTTACATTGGAAAAGATCAGTAGTTTTCCTATTGTATGCGTGAAATACGGTATGCGGAACTTATCAGCTCCTGACAAAATAGTCATACTGAGCTTGCAAACAATATGGTTACAATATCTTAAGCTTAGTAAGCGGCACGCTGTTAAAACGGGTAGAAAGCACTGGATAATCGGGTAGTATACAGCATGGTAGTGCTCGCTCATTTGGGTAATTTTATCAATCAATTTATTGCTATGAACGAACATCAGATTTATTACAGATCAGTAAAACCGAGCAGGAAAAAAATCTTTTTGATTGAAGATGATTTTGAGTTAGCTGATTTCATGCGCCTTTTTTTTGAAAACATTCGTGTCAGTTATCAGATAATAAATAGGACGGATGATGTTTTGCCGTTAATCGCAGGATTTAAACCCGATTTGGTAATTTTAGATTATTTGTTACCTGAAATTAATGGTGGCGAGTTATGTGCCCAGATAAAGAAAAATTCATCTACCAGTTCTCTACCAGTTTTAATCTATTCAGCATATCCGAAAGTGTTATGTTCCCTCGGGGATTATGGGTGTGATGCTTTTCTTGCTAAACCATTTGATTTAACCGAACTAGAAAAAATAATCCAAAACTTGGCTGGAACAACGCTTTCATTGGAGGCCGATTAAGATTATTTATGTTTAATTGGGAACGGAGTAAATAATGAGTGTAGTTAAATAAAGCAATACATCTATCTAGGCTAAACCAGTACACGGTTCATTTATAATGACCTTGTTTTTGAGAATTGGGGCGATCATTTTAAGGCTGCTATTTCACGAGGCAAAGAAATAACCGACTGATTTTTGGTTAATTATTGTTTAGGGTGTTTACCCGATTCTTGTATAGCTCTTTGTTCTGTAGTATTGGTCGTGTCAGTTCCTGTTCCATTGTCTCCCGAACGACCGCTTACATTAGTTATGGTATCGGAACCAACAGTGTCTTTGTTTTTTACAGTATTTGTATCTGTTTGCTGAGTTGATCGCTCTTCTGGTGAGGCACAAGCAATTAGCGACGATGTAGCTAATAGAAAAAGAGTGTGTTTTAATTTCATCTTGCTTTTATTTTAGTTTGAAGTTATTGTTACAACAGCTCGAGGATTTAAGTGTTTCAGCTAACATCCAGTTCAAGTATTTAACGCATCAAAAAAACAGGTAGGTCCTGGGAGTACGCAGACTACAATGAGTTTATAAAAAAGGTGGATCAAGCTAAAGTTCTAAACGGCACTGACGTGCGAAATCTCAGCTGGCTATTTAAGCATATCGTGCATCATGGCGTACCGGATTAAAGCCGCCGTATTTCGACATCCGGTCTTTTCTGTGAGACTCAGGCGGTGCCCTTCAACCGTGCGCTTACTGATGAACAATCGATCGGACATTTCCTGATTGGTCAATCCTTCCGCAATTAGTTCCAATACCTCCATTTCTCGGCTGGAAAAATCCAGTGACGTCTCTGTTACCGAGATAGAACCATTTATTCTCTTCAACGCCTTTCCCAGCATTAGCATGGACAATTCGGTGCAAAGGTAGCTTCCTCCACGGCTGATGTGTTTTAAAGCAAAAAGCAGTTCTTCAGCGTCTGCATTTTTGAGCAGGTAGCCGGAAGCTCCCGCCTGGAAAGCCTGGGCTACATATTTCTCATCGTCGTGCCCGGACAACACTACAACCTTAATTTCAGGATCAGAGGTTTTAATTTCTGTGATCAGCTCGATTCCGTCCATTCCGGGCATATTAATATCGGTCAATACAAGATCTACTGAGTCGCTATTTTTAATATGATTCAATGCCTGTGCACCATTGATTGCCTCCGCAACAATAGTGAAGGTCTGGTCTTCTTCTAATAGTCTTTTTATGCCGCTACGGACAACGTTGTGGTCTTCGGTGAGGATTAGCTTTAACATAGGTGTTTATTTAGGTAAATCCCGTCCTAAGTTAGACAGGCAATAGGGTTTTCTAGTCATAAACGATGTCTCATAACGGTAATGTTAGATGAGCTTTAATTATTATGACAACGTAGCATATAACGCTTTCATTGGGTAGACTGTTTGAAACTGATTTTGTTAGGGTACTTATCCACAAATTTAGCGTATTCGACACCGCTGATAGGGCAAATACGTGTTTTCTGGTTATCGCTGCATCAAAAGAACAAATCACTTTTGAGGGTGTTCTGTTGTGTATCGGCGTATGGGACAGATATAACGCTGAAGAAATGCGAAAAAAGCAAATCGGATTAAGTGTTTACCAATGGCCTCCATGAGTTGAACAAATATTTACAGCTATGAATAATCAAAAAGATACGAAAAGAAAACAAGGGGTTGTGCCCGAGTCAGAACTCCAGGGTAGTGATGCGGATAGGGCTTATAATGAGCAAGGTGAATTCCCAAAACTGGACAAGGACATCTCAGGTAGTAATGCAAATGGGGGGAAGGAGTCTGGGGAAGATGAAGCCGAAGACAAAAATCTTAGCACGCAGCAAGGATCATAAATATACTTTATCATGCTTAACTCTTAGTTATGAAACCTACTTTAGGAAGAATTGTCATTGTCGGCGGAGGCTTTGCAGGATTGAATCTGGCGAAGAAGCTGGCCCGGTATGACCACTCCGAAATAATATTGGTAGATAAAAACAATTATCATTTTTTTCCGCCGCTTCTCTATCAGGTCTCTACAGCTTTTATAGAAGCCTCAAATATCAGTTACCCTTTCCGGCGTATGTTTCAGTCAAAGCCTCAATTTAGTTTTCATATGGGTTCTTTATTAGGAATTGACCTTACATCTAACACGGTACATACTGACCATGGTTCCTTGTCGTATGATCAATTGGTGCTTGCGATGGGTACGGAGACCAATTATTTCGGGTTGGAAAATGTCAAGATCAACGCCTTGCCGATGAAGTCGATTGATGATGCACTGGAACTGCGAAACCATGTACTGCTCCGTCTGGAGGAAGCTGCACGTAGCGAAGATGCGCGGGAGCGGGAGCAGCTTGGCAACATTGTGATCGCTGGTGGCGGTCCTACAGGGGTGGAGATCGCTGGGATGCTGGCAGAAATGGGTGGAAATATTGTGAGAAAGGATTACCCGACGGCAGCAAGAAAGGGGTTGGGTAAAATTTACCTGGTGGATGCGCTGGACCGCCTGCTGGCACCGATGAGTAATAGGTCTCAGCAGGAAGCAGCCAAAGTGCTAAACAAGTTGGGAGTTCGGATTCTGCTGAACACGACGGTCAAAGATTATATCGCTGGTGAGGTCGTTTTTGCTAATGGAGAAACTATCCCCTGCGCTACGCTGATCTGGACCTCGGGAGTGATTGCAAGGGAGGTGCCGGGTATACCGGCTGAAGCGATCGGCAAGGGAAGAAGAATATTGGTTGATCTGTTTAACAAGGTCAATGGACTTGAAAATGTCTTTGCGATAGGTGATATGTGTTTGCAATTGGGTGATCCTAATTTCCCGAATGGACATCCTCAGCTGGCGCAGGTAGCCATTCAACAGGGAGCGTTATTGGCCAAAAATCTTTTAAAGATCTCGCAAGCGAAACCTCCTGTCCCTTTTTATTATAAGGATAAGGGGACCATGGCAATTATAGCTAAGTTCAAAGCCGTGGTGGATTTGCCCAGCGGTTTTTTCAAAGGTTTTTTTGCGTGGCTGGTATGGCTGTTTATTCACATTATTCCTATCGCTGGATTCAGGAATAAGCTGAAGCTTGCCTTTAATTGGTTTTGGAGCTTTGCAACAAATGATCCAACACTGCGCCTGATCATCCGCCCCGAAAAAATTGATAAGTAAGTTTTTTTTTCCAGCATGCATCATATGCTGTTTGATTACTAAACGAATACATTCAGCTTACGTAGAATCAGGCTAAATACCTGTCGGTACTGCGGGATTTACCGGATTTTTAGGCTCCGGGAACTATTTTAAATGTCTGCTGTTAGAGGCTATACAACTTAAAATAAAACATTATGGAAAATCAAGAGCAAAATCAGCACTCAGGTGGATGGGGACAGAATCAAGGGGGACAGCGCTCTCCGGAAGATGATGAACGAAATGGGTTACCACAAGAAGATCAGGAAAGCAGACAGGACGATACTGATACAGATCAAAATGATATCGCGGGTAATGCAGGCGGAAATCAACAGGAACCTGGCAGCCAAGGAAACGACGGATCGATTACCCAGGAATCAGATACGGACGATGAAGATTCTCAATGGGAAGAAGAAGATGATCAAGAGCAGCAAACTGATGTCAATGAAGTCGAAAAAGACGACGATGATGAGCTTTCTGTAACTGATTAAATTGTGAAAATAATTCAGGTTACCAGCAACAAACGTCGAGTGTTTAACACATTCGCCGTTTGTTATTTAATAATGTTACCCATGTAATTTTTACTTGGGCTCTTAGTTCTCCTAAACCTAAAAAACTAAACACAATGGAATCTATGGAAATGATTTTAGTGACCCCAAGTGCGGCACCTGGCGAATATTACTTTTTGGCCTTTAAGGAGCTAATACCCATTCAGCTGCTTGGTAATCCTGAGAAGGGTATACCCGGGGAATATAACAGAGCATATGACAGAGATTTTGAGTATGAGGTGATTAAAACTTATGCGCAGGTCATAACAAGGAGTAAAATTCCAGTTGTAGAAGACTACGATCGATACATCATGACAACAATCAGTGATACCTGGTATATTGCGAAAATCGATATGAAAAAGTAGATTCCCGCATTCGGTACGGTTCCAAATGGGTTGATGTCAGGGTATTAGTACGCCGCGGAGAGTAGTGTACCTGTTTTTGTCTTAGGAGAAACAAGCTGGTTTATGAGGTGTTGAATTAGTCTAACTAAGGAAAATATGAAAAGCACATTTAACAAAATCAACCTGGTTTTGCTATTGATAACAACGATAGCTTTGGTCTCTTGTAAGGATGACAATAACCAGGACTACGCAGTGAGCAATCAGGAATTTGTAACACGCGCATCCGGCGGCAATAACTTTGAAGTTGCTGCTGGCGGATTGGCAATGAGTAAAGCCGAAAAAGCTGAGGTCAAACATTACGGCGAGCATATGGTTACGGATCACACTGCCGCCGGTTTGGAATTGAAAAGTCTTGCATCACAAAAAAACTGGTCGATTTCGGAAGGTCTGCTGCTGAAGGACCAGGCGATGTTGGCTAAACTGGCTGGCTTAAGTGGGAATGCCTTTGACCGGGAATTCATGCGGATTATGGTGCAGTCGCATCAGGAAACGGTAGCATTATTTGAAACTGGCTCATCGCCGATGGGATTGGCAGACGCTGACCTCAGAGCAATGGCTTCAAGTAAATTACCTACACTGAAAGCGCACCTTCAAGAAGCGATTGTACTTAACGCGGGACTGAATCCTTAAAAATGTTTGAGGAATTTCGGAAAAACAAATTTCTCTGTCGAATGTTCTAACTAAGAGAGCGTTAATTTAGATATGCGGTGAACAGTCGGAGGGATTGTTCACCGCTTTCTTTATATATCATTTTTAATGCAGACATATGCGTAGTCGATACCTATTTTAATGTATGAAAATCTCCATTAGCTCTGCGCCTAGCTTTACAGATGGTAAAAAGCTGCCCGATAAGATATGAGACCCCATTGAACAAGTCCGGGTAGATGAATCTGTTGATTCAGCGTATCATAAAGAATCGTTCTTCGGATAAATGTAAAGGGCTGTTCGACATTCCGAACAGCCCAATTAATATTATATGTAACAGAGTATATTATTACAAATTAGTAAGTGCAATTGATGTGCGCTTTGCGAATTGGCTGACTTTGCTGGTCGTAACATCAATTCCCGAAGCAAATATATCGATTAATCTTTGTTTGTTCAATTCCACCCGACGGGTATATTCCTGATCAAACGCTTTGCCCTTGGCTGTGGACAACATTGTTATTTCCTCATTGACGTCGTGGGGCAGTTCTTGGGGCAACAGTAGTTTGCCTTCAGTAGCAACACGTTCCATTTCCATCAAAATGCATTTGTTTTTTTAACCACTTCTTTAGCATGCATTTTTATTTGAGGATCGCTTGAAGTTAAACTTAGACTTGCATATCTTGTTTGCGTCCTCAAAAGAACAGCTGCTTCCTTCAAAAAATAGGCTGCGTCGCCATCAATGTCGGATTCCCAGGTGGTGTCAATTCTATGCCAATTAAACCCTGTACCATCTGACCCTGTTTGTGGCTCACAGGCGATTAAAGCCAGGGCCAGCAGTAAACAGCAGCTTATTGATTTTTTGTTTTGCAGATATGTTTTCATTTCAGCCGGTTTTAATGATGGCCTGTGCCAGCAGGCATCGGAGTGGTTTTTTGCCCGTTTCCATTGGCACCAGAAATGTTTTGTATCTGCTGTAAATGACTTTGCAGTGTTGGGAGGTGTTTTGTCGCGAAAGCTTTGATTTCTGGATCGGAGGACTTGGAGCCAAGTTCAAATAAAGTGATTGCGTTTTTATGATCGGTGATCATCATCTGCGTATAAGCCATATCGAATTGTGTACCACTTAAAGCATCAAGTTCCTGAATTGCTGAGTTAACTTCTGCGACAGTAATCGTTTTAAGCGAGTCTGCACCAGCAATCACGCCCGAGGATGGCAAGGTATTAGATGTCTGTGAATTGGTTTGATTGGCGATCGTATTATTCTCATTCAGCGTTCCCTTCGCATCACCATTAGTAGTTGAGGTTGTGTTTCCATTTCTAGTAGTACCTGCTTTGTTATTCCCGGTTGTGTCAGTTGTTGTTTTGCCGTTTTGCTTGGTTCCGGTCGTAGTTCCAGTTCTGGTTGAATCACTATTTTGGCGTTCTGAGGTTCCACTTGGACTGGTAGTTGTGCCGCCTGTTTGTGGCATGATGTCGCCTTGCTTTGGCAGAATGATGTTTTTGGATTTGGCAATAGTCATCAGCTCAGAATTTGCCTTGCTGTGGTCTTGGGTCATCATTGAGCCAAAGTCTTTAATTTTTTGATCCTGTGCTTTTCGCTTCGCGATTTTGCCGGTGGCCACTTCTTTCATGCCGCCTAAGGCCGCTTGGGTAATGAACTGGTCAGCAGTAATGTTTGTGCCTGGACCTGTGGTTTGAGTTGTTTGCGCTGAGGCGGATACAGTAACTGCTGCTGCGACCGTGATCAGTAGGGAATGGATGTAGTTTTTCATAATGGAAATTTTTAATGAATAATTTGATAAATAGATAGACTGCTATTACAACCTCTTGAAAAAGAATAAGTTTCCGAGTGAAACACCTGATTTTTCTTGGGGAAATACCCGTTTTGTTTACTTTGTAAATCCGGTAATGATGCCAGATCAGATATCGCTCAGTGGTTATCGAGTTCTAATGGGACAAATGTGGTAAGCACATATGGATGATGTTCTTAAAGAAGGGATTACAGCTGGAAACATGGTTTTATGAAGTACAACGCCAAACGTATAATACGTAGTTGGGGAGGAATCTACGTGTTTGAAACATTTGTTGAACAAATGCCGATATAGAGGGTTAATGCACTGACAGGGTTCAGCAATGCAGCGGAATCTGTTTGGTATTTCTTTAACGAGTTTAAATTGAATAATTATGGAAGATTTCAATAATGAAAAGAAGGAAGGGCCTTTAGCGAGGGCTATCGAAGAACAAACGTCCAAATTGCCCTCGGATGTATTTCTATGGGCAGCTGTGGGTGCGATGGGAATTTCCCTGGCATTAAAATGTATCCGAAAGAACAATACGGCATTGTTTGTAGGGCAGTGGGCAGCACCACTGCTACTGTTTGGAGTTTACAACAAGATTGTTAAAACTGAAGGGCACGATTAGAATTTCTGCAGTTTAAGAGTGACCCAGTCTGGGTCCGTTAAATCAAGGAATGGCTTGTATAATGTTGGCCTCATCTTTTAAAAAATAACACAAATATTTTAAACACCGCAGGAGGTCTTTATTTGACGCTTGCACTAAAATCTAGAACATATGGCAACGAAAGGATCAAAAGTTGAAAAAAGTAAAGTAAACTCCTCGCAAGATTACGAAGTAAGTTATCTGGCGAAAAAACTTGGTGCCAGTAGCCAAGCGATAGGAGGAGCTAAGCGAGCAACTGGTTCGAATGACCGGGACAAGATTGAAAAATATATCAAGGAAAAGAAAAAGACAAAATAGTCAAATGGCCGCTTGGTGTTTTCATGAAACAGCGGGTGGCTATGAGTTTAAAATTCAATGAATATGAATAGCTTGAAGGACGCCATATTGAAAGTGTTGGGCAAGACTTATCAGCCTCTTACGCTGGTAGAAATTCGATTCAAAAGATATGATCTGGCTTTTAAAACTGACGGTGACGGCTGCCCGGTATTGCTTTTCATGGGAGAAAAGGACGAGAACGGCCGGATTAAAGGAGCGCGATACGCCAGACGGCTTTTGAAGGCTGCAGATGGGAAAGTCATCAAAGATCATTGGGATCACAAGGGAAAGGCTACTGCGCAATTGTAACACAGGAGCTTTTGGCTTTAATCGATTGGTTTAATATGAGCTGATATAAAATTAAATTTTATGCATTTTATAAGTAGGAAATTTCATGCGGTGCTGGATTATCTTTCTGGCCTTACATTGCTTGTTGCTCCATGGGCAATGGGCTTTAGCGAATCAAGTGGAGGCGGGACGGTTGCTGTGTTTGCAGGAGTTGTTATTCTGATAATGTCAGTAATGACCGATTACGAGGGTGGCCGGCTTGCCCATATCCCGATGTCCATGCATTTGAATATAGATCTTTTGATTGGAATTTTTCTCTGCGTGTCCCCAGCACTACTGGGTTTTAAAGATCATGTATACATGCCGCATTTATTGATTGGACTTCTATCCATTTTTGCTAGTTTGTTTACTGTTAGAACTTCCTTGTCGGATCAGCACAAGAACAGTGATTATGAAAAAAGGCGAGCAAGCTGATCTGACCAGATCATTGGCCCAGAGCCTGGGTTTGCTAAGTGCCGAGGGCCTACCGCTTTACCAAGATGAGCAACTGGAAAAATGGAAGCGGCGAATGGCTGTCGTGCAGACAAAGTTGCAAAGGAAGGTGAAGACGGCAAAGAAAAATAAAAGAATTACTACCATATCATAACGCACTGGAGTGGAATATTTTGATCGGGAATACCATAATGGATTAATTAACAAATTGAAAACTAAAATGTATAAACTAATGAGAGAAATTAAGAAAATGATGCTTGGGCTGATAATATTTGCCGGCATCGCAGCGGCCGGATGTGGTTCGGGACGAAACGATCAGCGCACCGACGACTCGCTCACCACAGATACTATGGTTTCTGATACCAGCACCATGGACAGGGGAAACATGTCAGATAGTACTGGACGCAACGATCAAGTTGTTGATAGCGCGGGGGCGGGGCAAACGCCTGCGCCACAATCTCGATAGCTTATTTAATTACAGGTTTGTTTTACGGTGGGTAGTCTTAGGGCGGCCTGCCGTTTTTAGTTTTTATCAATTTCGAATTTTTCCCCGGAATATCCATTTTCCCAGTTCATTGATTGCAATAACTCCACAAAACCATACAAAATTAAATAATCGACATTGTATGGACTTTCTAACAATGGAGGGTTATATTATAATTCTATTATATAAATTTAATAAATAGAAATATTTTAATTAATTTCAAACTATTATACTTATGTTTAGAATAAGCAGATCGTTATAGTAATAAAATTAAAACAACTCATTGGTTTTATTGATTTAACTGAAGTAGATTTATTTGTTGTTTATCGTATCGAGAGTGATTTTGCGGTAATTGAAATAAATTTAATAATAGAATAACTTATTTATGAATATTGAAAGAAAAGATGTCTATGTTTTGGGGACCGGTTTGTCACATGACGGTTCAGCTTGTCTGCTTAAAAATGGTGAAATTTGCGTGGCTATTGAGAAAGAGAGAATAACGCGAATTAAGCATGATGGAGGCAACGATAATGCCGCTATAGAATATTGCCTTGAGGCAGAAGGTATCACGTTGAACGACATAAGCCTCATTGTTCAAAATGCAAATTTTGGCTCATTTAAATTCGGTAATTCATTTTTCGAGGGAAATCGATTATTTGATGATTCGGTCAACATTCCAATCGTCACCATATCCCATCATTTGGCCCATGCGTATTATGCCTTGGGGACTTCCCCTTTTGAGAACACAGCAATCTTTGTTTTAGATGGTTGCGGTAGTCCTTATGATCAATGTATCGATTTAGAAAACGCCGTAGTTTCACCTATTGCCCTTGATAAGGACATAGAACATTTGTATTGCGAAAAAGATAGTTTGTATACATATGTAAATAATAGTTTTAAAACTGTAATTAAGGATTTTTCACCAATGGGGTTCATTCATCGGAATTATCCCATGCATCCTGGAACTACTAAACATTCTATTGGAGGTGTGTATGCTGCGGCTACTGGGTACTGTTTTAACAATGACGGAGACGCGGGTAAATTAATGGGTCTTGCGTCATTTGGGAAAGATGGTATTTACAAAGAGAAAATATTCAGACTTGAAGATGGAAAGGTCTATTTAAATCACGATTGGATGTTTGGTTTCAATCGCGCGGCGAGGTCCGCCGAAAGTTTTTGGCATAATTTTCAATACTATGCCGATATTGCATATTGGGTACAAAAAGAAACTGAAGAAGCAATTATATATCTGTTAAGAAACCGAAAAGAAATGGTTGAAACAGAATATTTATCTTTCACTGGTGGCGTTGCATTGAACGCAGTAGCTAATCGTAAAATTTTAGAAGATAAAATATTTGAAAACTGCTATTTTACTCCAGCTGCAGGAGATAATGGTTTGTCAATTGGCTGTGCTTATTACGGCTGGCTGGAGATACTTAAGAAAGAAAGGGTTATTCATAAAGGTACCTCGAACTTTGGAAAAAGTTACGATGCGGATCAGGTATTAAACGATATAGAAAACTTTTTTATCGGAAATGCAAATTCTAATGAAATTTATTGGAATTTGTTCATTAACAATCTTGAAAAATTTGTCGATGAAAAAGAGATAAGCAAAGAAACGTATACAATTCAGATAGAATTCGTTGATATAGGATTTTATAGTATTAATTTTAAGGAGGAGAAAATTCAGTTTCTAAAATCTTCTTCTATCAATCCCAATTGTTCTATTGTCACTACGCTTGATATATTTATCACTGGCCTTACAGATAAAAGTGTATTTATCAAATCTGTTAATGAAAAGAAGTCCAAAGTAACTGGAGATATCAATTACTTTTTAAGGAGTATCAAAATCAAGAGTTTAAATGACTTTATTCAAACACACATCCGGAATGAAGTCACTTTTCCAAAAATTAAATATTCTAAGGAAACAGATGTCTTTAAAAAAAGCGCTGAGCTCTTATCTGAAGGAAAAGTAATCGCTTGGTTTCAAGGTGGTTCTGAATTTGGCCCCAGAGCTCTCGGACACAGAAGTATTTTAGCAGATCCAAGAAAAGCAAACGTTCAAAAATTCATTAATAATAAGGTTAAATTTAGAGAAGATTTCCGTCCCTTTGCTCCAGCAGTATTAAGAGAAGAAGTCTCAAATTATTTCAAATTTGAAGGCGAAAGTCCTTACATGATCTTAACAGCTCCTGTCAGAGATGAATGGATAACTAAAATTCCAGGTGTTGTGCATGTTGATGATTCAGCACGCATTCAAACGGTAACTGTTGAAAATAATGAGAAGTTCTACAAGCTAATTAAAGAGTTTCAAACCATAACAGACATACCAATATTGCTAAATACTTCGTTTAATAAAAAAGGAATGCCCATTGTCGAGACGCCTAATCAGGCATTAGCGTTTTTCTTTGAATGTGGACTGGATTGTTTAATTATAGAAGATTTCATTATTACTAAATAATTTTTTGAGTATCTATGTGAGCTGCTGAATCAAAAAAACGTATGCTATCAATAGAGTACATATTAACATGATTTAGCTGTGATTCTAAGTTTGTATCCTAATACCTTTATGATGGAGCTACAAAAAATCAAACCATGCGGAGCAGTGTACTTTCGGAGAAAGCCGTAAGTTATTCTTTTAGCTTTACTATTATTGGTGCAGCCAGTTCCTTTCTGTCCGCCAATAATTGTGTAGCATCAATTTGTTTCTCCAGGAATTTGCGTTCAATGGCATAGACTTTCTGCAGTTCTCCCAGGACATAATCAGTCCTTGGGCCATACATCTCATATGGGGTATACCATCCCTTTTTGCAAAGTTTTCGTAGACCTGGTACCCGTCAGTCTGAAGATATCCGGTAAAGTTTTTCAGACACTCTTCAGGACCTTCTCTGCCACAGGCCCTGCCTGTAATCAAAGAAGACCTGTTTATTCAAAAGGTCATAATATAGCCATTAAATAAGCAGTTAATCATACTTTACTATCGGACGATAGTTATACAAGTTGATAAAATGGTTTAAGCTGATTTGATTTGAAATAATTTATGCCCTAATCTACACCCTGTTATTTAAAAAGTGTGTAAGTGGTTGAAAATAAGATGCTTAAAATATAGGTACGGCGTCCTGCCACCCCGACAACAATTTAAAAACCCTCTAACTGTAAAAGTTTAGAGGTTTTTTTGGTTTTAGTCATATCGAAGATAAGCAACGGAATATCTATGTCTTTTAAATATATAATGCTATTCCACTCCTTGACTTTGCATCTTTATCACATATATGGCTTTACGTGCAGTAATAAATAAATGATCCCTATCTTCTCCAAAAAAGCAAACATTGGTAGGGATTTCTGTAACTTTAATCTGATCGAGCAGCTTGCCGTCTGGACTATAGATAAAAACACCTCCGGCACCAGTCAGGTATAAACGTCCCTGGTTATCCAGTGTCATGCCATCAGAACCCCGTTCAATGATCAGGTCTTTTCCAATCAGGTCTCCGTTCTTTTCGATACGGAATCTGTAGGTTTTTCCGGCGCGGTTATCTGCTACATACAAGTATTTACCATCGGGTGTACCAACAATACCATTCGGTTTAACCATCCCGCTGGCAGCTACTTTTACGGCGTTACTACCTTTTGGAAGGTAATACACATCTTCATTTTTAAGATCAGGGGCAGTCCTTTTCCAATAATCACGCTGGTAATAGGGATCGGTAAAATACATTCCGCCATTGGGATGGATCCAGATATCGTTTGGTCCGTTGAATTGTTTGCCAAGCTTGCTGTTTAGGACAATTTTTATTTTACCGGACGGACTTATAGACCATAGCTGTCCCTCTTCATCGGCACAGGTAATCAGGTTGCCCTTTTTATCGAAATAAGTTCCGTTGGCCCTGCCCGATTTATTCAAAAAAACAGAAAGCTGCTGATCCCTTGCCTTATATTTCCAGATCTTATCATTCGGTTGATCGGTAAAAAATACATCTCCGTTTTTATCAACAGAGCAACCTTCCGTAAAACTGAATTTCGAAGAAACCAGTTTAAGGTCGGATTGAACAAAGAGAGGCGCACTAATACCAGACTGTGCATTCAAAAAAAATGGCGCAAATAATCCTATTGCGATTAAAAAACTAATTCTATAAATATTCATTTCTGTGCGGATCTGTCAAAAGATAAGCCTAATCTATAACTATTTAGTAAACTGAAGCTGACTAAAATTAAAAGACCCCGTAATAGCCAACACTTTTAGGTTTGTTCCACTTTTCTGTGAGATGTATACAATGGTAAGAATCAGATAGAGGTGAACTTCTAACGGCTCCCGGAGCAGTATGTCAATAAATTTATTACACTGAAGAGCAAGGAGGAAATAGTGTTTACAATCTTAGCCTTTAAAAAATCCCAAAACATACTAACCTAGTTTTGCTTTCTGATCAGGGCTGGCTATACCAGATGAGGCAGCCCATTTTTTTCTATAATTCTGTTCAATTTATTCACACCCAATTAATTAATGCTAATGGACCGGTTTAGCTGGTAATAAGGCCCTATTTGCATATTGATCAAAACGCTTTTCTTTAAAAAAAAATCCAAGTAATAATGAATAAAATGAATGTATATATTTGATATATAGCTTATTATATTTGATGTGTTTTTCGTCTGTTAACTCATTGATGCTACAATTATGAAACAATCTCGCCAAGTTGATAAAATAATTATGTACATAATGTTAAACCTATGCTCTCACTCACAGAAATCTACGAAAGCTATCAGGACCACGCAGGTTCTGTAACTTTTCCCTCCTCCCCAGAAAATCTATATGGTTCCATCGTTTATTTCCTGGACTATCCAGGGAAAAGGATAAGGCCGGTTCTATGCCTGATGGGAAATGAACTTTTCGATAAAATACATCCCAATGCTTACGTTGCTGCTTATGCCATGGAACTCTTCCATAATTTTACCCTGGTGCACGACGATATCATGGACCATTCCGCAATTCGCAGAGGACGGCCGACTTTGCATGTAAAGTATGGTCAGGATACGGCAATACTTGCCGGCGATATGTTATTGATTCATGCCTATTTGCAGCTCAACAAAATAACACAGGAATACCGTACGCAGATTATAAATATATTCTCTGAGATGGCTTGTCAGGTCTGCGAAGGCCAGCAAATGGATATTGAATTTGAAGATCGGGCCATTGAATCGGTGAGCTATGCAGAATATCTTAAAATGATTACCCTTAAAACTTCTGTTTTGTTAGGTGCTGCAGCAAAAATAGGGGCGATTATAGGTTCGGCAAGTGCTAAACAGCAAGAGGATATTTATGAGTTTGGGAAAAACATTGGAATTGCTTTTCAGATACAGGACGACTTTTTGGATGCTTTTGGGAATACCCTGAAAATGGGAAAACAAGCTGGTAGCGATATCCTGGAGAATAAAAAAACAGCACTCTTATTGAAAGCTTTTGAATTGGCAAATTCTTCGCAGAAAAATCAATTGAAAGAAGCAATGAACACGGCAGGAGAGAGCAAGGTGCAAGCTGTGATCGCAGTATATAAAGAGCTTAAAGTAGATCTGTGGGCCGATTGGGCAATTCATCATTATACGGAAATTGCTTTTAACAGTCTGGACCGGATTGAAATTCCTATCCATAAAAAAGAGAAGCTCACAGAGTTAGCTAATTCCCTGCTGGTTCGCCAATCTTAAGGTTATGCTGATCGGGTCACAGGACCACCCGAAGTTCACCATTAAAATACCTTTCTATGAAAACAAAACTAAAATTATCTCTGCTTGACCACATCAATTATCCCGCTGATTTACGGAAGATGCGGGTCAGTCAACTCCCACAGGTATGTGAGGAACTGCGCTCCTTTATTATTGATACAGTAAGTTTAAATGGTGGACATTTCGGAGCAAGCCTGGGAACTGTAGAACTCACAACGGCATTGCATTATGTGATGAACACTCCTTACGATCAGCTGATTTGGGATGTTGGCCATCAGGCTTACGGACATAAGATACTTACCGGAAGAAAGCCCTTCTTTGATACCAACAGAAAGCATAAAGGGATCAGTGGTTTCCCAAGAAGAGATGAAAGTGAATACGATACCTTTGGGACTGGCCATTCTTCCACCTCTATATCTGCAGCACTTGGAATGGCCCTGGCAGCAAAACAGAAGGGCGAACATGATAAGCAGCATGTTGCTGTGATTGGTGATGGAGCAATGACTGCAGGCCTGGCTTTTGAAGCCCTTAATCATGCTGGTATTGCGGGAACTAACCTTATTGTGATCCTAAACGACAATTGCATGTCTATAGATCCCAATGTTGGTGCCTTAAAAGAATACCTCACACACCTTACCCTTTCAAAGGCCTACAATAAGATCAGAAGAAAAGTAGGGAATACACTTAATAAGATCCCGGTTGTTGGTGAATTTTCTAAAGACGTACTCAATCATGCTAAAGCAGGTCTGAAAAGTGCATTTGCAGAGCAGGCCAATTTCTTTGAAGCATTGAACATGCGGTATTTTGGGCCGGTCGACGGTCATGATGTGATCAAATTAACAGCTATCCTGGCAGACTTAAAACAAATTCCAGGGCCTAAATTATTGCATGTGATGACTACCAAAGGGAAAGGGTTTTTACCCGCCGAAGAAGAAAAAACCTTATGGCACTTTCCAGGGTTATTTGATAAAGTAACCGGAGAAATCCACAAAAAGGCATCGACGACCTTACAGCCACCAAAATACCAGGATGTTTTTGGACATACCATCATAGAGCTTGCCGAATTAAATGATAAAATAGTAGGCATTACACCGGCCATGCTTTCAGGTTCATCATTGAAATTTATGATGGAAAAGATGCCGCACCGTACATTTGATGTCGGTATTTGCGAACAGCATGCCGTTACGTTATCGGCGGGCATGGCCACACAGGGCCTAAAAGTTTTTTGCAATATCTATTCTTCCTTTATGCAGAGGGGATATGATCAAATGATCCATGATGTGGTTTTACAAAAATTACCCGTCATCTTTTGTTTAGACCGTGGTGGTTTGGTAGGCGAAGATGGGCCTACGCACCATGGCATTTATGATATTGCGTATTCCCGTTGTTTGCCTGGCGTAATCATCAGTTCCCCAATGAACGAATCCGAGCTTCGCAACCTCATGTATACCGCACAACTGGACAAAACAGACCAGCCATTTATTGTTCGTTATCCCAGAGGACGGGGGGTGATGCCAGAGTGGAGAAAGCCTTTTGAGGAAATAGAAATTGGAAAAGGAAGGATCATCAGGGAAGGAGCAGATATCGCTATTCTAAGCTTTGGTCACCCTGGGAATTTTGCGAATGATGCCTGCCTGGATTTGGAGAAAGAAGGAATCTATTCAGGTCTTTTTGATATGAGGTTTGTGAAACCACTAGATAAAGATCTACTCCACCATGTGTTTCAGAACTATACGCATATCATTACTGTAGAAGATGGCTGTAAGGTTGGCGGGTTCGGAACAGCAGTAGCCGAATTTAGGACTGAATATAAGTATCAGGCCGACTTACAGATCCTTGGTGTACCAGACCAGATTGTTGAGCATGGAAAAGTGGAGGAACTGTATAGAGAATGCATGTACGATAAAGAAGGAATCATGTACACGGTGAGAGCGTCGAAAGCATCGATAATGTCTTTAAGGAAAGAAGTATTAACCGCTAGATTCTAGAAACGTGAAAGCATTTAATATTCCTGAAATTTATAGAAGCGAATTCATTACGACCATAAAAAAAGGCAGACAGGAGAAGGACCGCTTAAAAAGAGATTTTATGCCATCCATACTTGATTTTGGTAAAGTCAGGATCCATCTCGCCCGTCATTTTGGATTCTGTTTTGGTGTGGAGAATGCCATAGAGATTGCCTATGCGGCTATTAAAGAGAATCCGGGTAAAAAGATCTATTTGTTAAGTGAGATCATTCACAATTCGCATGTCAATATGGCTTTACAGGAGAATGGGGTTCGGTTTATTATGGATACCGCAGGAAATCAGCTTATCCCATGGGATGAAATCAAAAGAGAAGACGTCATCATTATTCCTGCTTTTGGTACCACCCTGGAAATGGAGCGTATTTTAAAGGCAAAAAAAATTCAGCAGATCTATTATAAGAGCAAGTGCCCTTTTGTGGAAAAAGTATGGACCAGGGTTTCCCAGATTGCTAATAACGATTATACCGTCATCGTGCATGGAAAGCCTGATCATGAAGAGACCAGGGCCACATTCTCACACAGTAAAAGCGTAGCACCTTCGGTAATCATCAAAGATCTGCAGGAGGCCATATTACTGGCCGATTTTATTCTTGACAGAAGACCTCCGGATGAGTTTGCAAAGGTCTTCAAGGACAGGTATTCTGAGGGATTTAATGTCATGCAGGATTTAACCCGGATAGGAGTGGTTAATCAGACGACTTTACTGGCCAGCGATACCCAGGAAATAGCCGACTATTTAATGCAAACCATGAGAGAGAAATACGGCATAAATGAGGAGGATACCTCAGCTCATTTCGCAAACATGAAAGATACCCTTTGCTATGCGACAAATGACAATCAAAGTGCAGTGATCAGTATGTTGTCCTTAGATGCAGACCTGGCCATTGTCGTAGGAGGGTATAATAGTTCAAATACCTCCCATCTGGTGGAGTTGTGTGAAGAAAAAGTGCCTACCTACTTTATTTCCTCTAGCGACAGTATGGTCTCTGACGACAAAATTATTCATTGGGACATTCATTACCAAAGGTTAAAGGTTACCTCTTCCTATCTGCCAGACAAAGATGCAGTGGTGATCCACTTAACCAGTGGCGCTTCCTGTCCGGATATTCTGATTGAAAATGTGATCATTAAACTGCTTTCCTTTTACAATTTATCGTTGAATTAATACTCAAAATCAGCCCTATGACGATAATGTGCCCATCAAATAAAGCTGCAATATTAAAAACAAAGCGACAATGAATTTATAAATTAAAAGAAACCTATTATGAATGCACACATGCTTTCCCGATTTCATTACCCTTTCCCCATGCTTAAGAATCCTTCAGCAGATGCGCTGCAGGAAATTACGGACAATGAGTGGATTGATGGGGAGTACCTATGGCTGTACAGGGATGATCCAGATACCAGGCAGAAGTATAAGAAAACCAAAACTGCCCATATCGCCTCTCAATGGTTCCCCACAGCCAGTCCGGAGCGTTTAAAACCCATTTGCAGGTTCATGTTATGGACACTGTATAATGACGATAAATATGAAGAAGGAACCCCGGAGGAAAGCCGGCTTGTTCATCAGCGGTCTGTGGATGTACTCAGAGGGAATCTGACTGCTGAACAAGCCCAGATCCCTTTAGGCGGTTTGCTGGCGTCCCTGAGGAAGGAACTCCTGCAGTTTATTCCGGTCGAATCGTTGCATCGTTTTATTGCTGCACTGGATAAGTACTTTAAGGGCCTGGAGCAGGAACTCATTTACAAATCTAAAAAAGCCTTTCCAACTATAGAGGAATGTATTGCTATCCGCGAGGATTCGCTCTGCCTTTTTCCATTTTTGGAACTGGCAGATGTAGAAACGAAACTACCCTTGCCAGCTGATATTTATGGGCATCCGGTGATACAACGGCTTAAAACCCTGGCCAGTCAAATGATGGTTTATTTTAATGAGGTACAATCTGTGATCAAGGATGAAGCAACCGATAGCATTTATTATAACGTGGTCAAAGTGATTCAGCATAACCGGAACATTTCTTTAGAGGAAGCATGCCTGGAGGATCTTCGCATCCACAATGAAGCGCTGGAAGAGTTTGTTCATCTGCAACAATCTTTACCCGATTTCGGGGAATGGCACGATGCAGTCGTGAACCGGGTTCATTATATCAGTATGACCCTGAGCGGATGGAAGAATGTGTCATCAAAAATGGAACGGTACAATTCGTTGAATGGGTTTCCTTCAGCAGAAAGAGTGAAATCAATAATCGTTCCTCATCAATTCTTTGTAAAATAACTAAGTGAACAGTTAAATTAAACATACCTCTAAAAAAAATGAAACCGGAAGAATATAATTCAAAAGATTACCTGCCACGTGGCCATTATCCCTGGCCAGACCTTATTAACCCGCATGCGGAGCAAATGGGAAAAGATATGGACGGATGGATCGACAATGACTACACTTTCCTGACGGAAAAACAGCGTGAAATATATAAGAAAATGAGGCTGCACATGTGCACTGCGCGTATGTGGCCGGACTTAACCTATGAGCAGAGTATTCCCTGCAACAGGTTCATGCTCCAGTATGTCGCTCTTGATGATCAGGTGGAACATTCATCCCTGGAGGAAATCCAACAGTTAAGGATTCGTTGTGTAGACATTCTCAAAGGGGCCCGGCCTGGACCGGAAGAAAATGCACTCTATCAGCATATGGCCTTGATCAGGGATGAATTCCGCGCTTTGATGCCTGATATATGGGTGGAGCGTTTTATTTATTATTTCTATCAATCCTTCAGATATGGGATTGAATTGGAGTATCCTTATAAAATAGCGCAGCGCCCGCCGTCGCTCACGCTTTTCAAAACCATTCGTGAGTATTCTGTTCTTATGCGCCCATATCTGATCTTAGGTGAAATTGAATCGGGACTTGTCCTGCCGGAACATATTTTTGAGCATATTGTTGTTCAAAAAATGATATCTCATATGACCTTGGTTGTTGCCTGGCAAAATGACATTCATTCCCTGCCAAAAGAAATGGCAAAGGGAACAGAAGTTTTTAACCTGGTCTTTGTATTACAGCAGGAATATAATCTTTCACTGAAGGAGGCCTGCGAGCAGGCATTTCGCATCCATAATGAAGAATTGGCAAAAGCGCTTGCCTTACACGCTGAGTATCGTGAGTTTGGTGAATTTCAGGAGCATGTAGACAAATTCGTCTATTATGCGGGAGTCGGGCTTCAGGGAGTGAATTCTTTTTATCTGGAAACAGAAAGATACCGGCATGGAGGAGTAGGTTTTGCCTGGCCGGAGAATAATGCGGTTGCAGAATAATACACCAAATCAGAACGCTACAAAAAACCTTTAAATGTCACGATTTAGAGGTTTTTTTCGTTTTGTTCCTATTAAAGAAAAGCAAGGGAGAAGATCCGCCTTTTAATTAATATCTGATTATGGAGATCGATTACTTTATTACTCGTTTGCCCTGAATTGCGTAGTGATTTTTCAGGTATTTTACCGACAAAGAGATTTGATTCTCAACCGTCCTTTTTGAAATGGAAAGTTTAACGGCTATTTCGGAATTGCTGAGCTGTCCGAATTTGCTTAGTAAAAAGATCTCTTTACATCGTTCAGGTAAGCCATTAAGTAAACCATTGATGCGGGAGTGGATTTCAGTATTAATCATGTCGGTTTCGCCGGCATTGCGCTCGACGTTATTATTTTCGAACATTTCGTAACTGTTCACGTAAACCAGGTTGTTGTTTTTTCTGGCCTTAAGGACGTTATAAACACGGAAACGAGCGGCTGAAGCAAGGTAGTTTTTAAAGATTAAAATATTAGAAACACCTCTTTTAAGCCAGATATTTAAGAAAATGTCGTTTACAATTTCCAGGCAGGCATCCTGATCATGGAGGTAGAAAAAAGCTTTCTTATAGACTAGCGCCCAATACCTTTCATAAAGCATATCAAATGCCTTCCTGTCGTCCCGTTTAACCGCGGAGAACAGTTCTTCATCTGTGAGCTGCGTTAATGCCATTTTGAGTTAGGTATAGTTTGGTTATTGAAATATAAAAAAAGGTTTTTTTATTCACCTTACCAAAAAAATATTAAAGTTATGTGAGTTGTTGAAGAACTTGTTGTCTATACACATACCAAATATATCCATGACACAAGAAGAATTCGACATACTTTATGAGCGTTGCACCTCGGGGAAAGCGAGCCTGGAAGAACAGAAACTGTTTGAGGAATACAATGATCTGTTTGATTTATCCGATATTCCCTGGACAGCCGAAATGGGTGATTACCAGCTCACCCGGCAGCGGTTCCTAAAAGATCTTGACGAGCGGTTAACCCTAAGCGAGCCTAAAAAACTTAAAAAATGGCATTGGTCTGTTGCGGCCTCCATTGTCATCGCCATCGGTATTGGGTTTATCTTTATTAAATATTTCGACGAGCCTGGAAAGGCTAAGCCAATGGTGGCAGCGGTTGCTATTGAGCCGGGACGAGACAAGGCTACGCTTATTTTATCCGATGGCCATCAGGTATTGTTAAAGGATTCAGGAAAAGACCTGATTTCCGAAAACGCGTATGTGACCATTTCAAAAGACCGTGATAACACGCTGACCTATCAAAGCAATAACGAAGCTGGCGGAGGGGGTAAAGAGCTCTTCAATACACTGATTACCCCGCGTGGGGGGCAGTATGCATTGGTACTTGCTGATGGTACCAGGGTGTGGTTAAATGCGGACAGCAAATTAGTGTTTCCCATCAACTTCAACGGAAAGGAACGCATTGTTCAGCTAACCGGCGAGGCCTATTTTGAAGTGGTGAAAAATAAGTCAAAGCCTTTTAAGGTGGTCACAGATCAAAAAACAGTGGAGGTACTTGGAACCAGCTTTAACGTAAGTGCTTATAGCAATGAATCCTATCAAACCACTTTACTGAGTGGCCTGGTTAAAATGAGATTTGGGGTCGGTTCCGCAATTATGTTAAATCCGGGAAATCAGGCGATGCTGAATTCGAAGCAATCATTTGATGTATCGGCGGTAAATGCCGAAGATGCGATTGCATGGAAAAAAGGAATTTTTCTTTTCAAGAATGAGAACATACAGACTGTAATGCAAAAAATTGCCCGATGGTACGATGTTGAAGTTGAATATAAGGGTGATGTTTACCGGAAAAAGCTCGGTGGCTCAGTATCCAGATACGAGAAACTTGATGAGTTGCTGAAAACCATTGAATTAACCGGAAAAGTTCAATTTAAAATCCAGGGAAGGAGGGTGACTGTTATGCCGTAGGTCGATCTAAATATATGCGGTATGGACCTAAAAAGGCTAGAGGTGTTACAGCACCCCCAACCCTTTGCCCATAAGGCATTTGTTCGTTAAATTATCCATCCTTTCAGAAAATAATAACCAACAACCAAATGTATAACATTTTTACCGAAATGCATCGGCGGAAGCCGCTATGCACTTATTCGAAGCTTTTTTTTACGACGAAAAGTATCATCATCCTGTTGTTTGTCAGTTTTTTGCACACAACTGCGAATGCTCAGCAAAAAATTTCACTGACCATTAAGGACGCTCCTTTAGAGCAGGTATTTACTTTGCTTCGTCAGCAGACAAATTATAACTTTCTCTATGATGCCGATGACCTGAATAACGCGAATAAGGTTAGCCTTTCTGTCCAAGGTGCCTCCTTATCAGAAATTCTAAACAAATGTTTCCAGGACCAGCCTTTAACTTATATCATCAACGATAAAAATACGGTTGTCATCAAAAGGAAGCCGCTCTCTTCCACTCAAAAAACACAGCCTCGAACCGTCGGAGGGAAAGTGACCAATGAAAAGAATCAGCCGATCGCAGGGGTCACCGTAAGCGTAAAAAATGCGCGAACTTCTGTTGTGACAAATAAGAACGGGGCTTATCAGATTGTTTTACCTGGTCAGACCGCCACATTGGTATACTCTATGGTAGGCTACATGCAGGAAGAACGAAAAGTAGATACGGCTAATGTCATCAATGTGATGCTAAACGTAAGTGTGGGCGAATTAGATCAGGTTGTGGTAGTTGGTTTTGGCACACAGCGGCGTGCATCTGTTGTTGGTGCGATCACCACCATCGATCCAAAGGAACTGAAAATAGGCACGAGCCGTTCCATGAGCAATAACCTGGCCGGTCAATTAGCTGGCGTTATTGGTATCCAACGATCCGGAGAGCCTGGATATGACAATTCGAATTTTTGGATCAGGGGAATCAGTACATTTGGTGGGAACAGAAATCCGCTGGTGCTGGTGGATGGGGTTGAACGCTCACTGGACAACATGGACCCTGAAGAGATCGAATCGTTTTCCATCCTTAAGGATGCGGCGGCCAGTGCAGTCTATGGCGTAAGGGGTGCGAATGGCGTGATATTAATCAACACAAAAAGGGGTAAAGTGAGCAAGCCAAATGTTTCATTAAAGTATGAACAGGGCTTCACACAACCCATACAGTTGCCCGATTTTGTGGATGCAGCGACTTATCTGGAGATCATGAACAACATACGGAAAGAAAGGGGTGAAAACGGGCTTTATACCCAGGAGCGCATTGATAATACCCGCAACCGCGTAGACCCGGATCTTTATCCTGATGTAAACTGGCTGGATGCGATATTGAAAGACAAGGCGGCCAATTCCCGCGCAAATATGACTGTTTCCGGAGGCTCCAATATCTTACGGTATTCCCTGGTTTCATCCTATTACGGTGAGCAGGGGCTTATTGAACGGGATCCAAATCAGGCATGGGATTCCTCTTCCAAGCTGCAGCGGTTCAATGTCCGTTCCAATGTAGATATCAATATTACTCCTTCAACGCTTTTCAGGCTCAATATCGGAGGTTATATGCAGGACCGGCAACGTGCACCTCAAAGTGTTGACGATTTATTCCAGCAAGCTTTTACCATTCCGCCGTTTGTTCACCCTACAGTATACTCGTCCGGAGAAATCCCCCGTACCCCTGAAAGAACCAATCCCTGGGCTCTGGCCACACAGCGGGGATATGAGCGGTTTAGTGCGAGCAAGCTTGAATCGTTATTTTCATTAGAGCAGGATCTTGGTTTTGTCATACCAGGGCTGAAGGCCCGGGGACTATTTTCGTTTGACCGGTACTCGAATACTTCCGTTACACGGAGCAAAGATCCCGATTATTACAACCCTGCAACGGGAAGGGATCAGGACGGCAATCTGAAGCTGGTCATCGACAGATACGGGCAGCAATTTCTGGGCTATTCCACGGGATCAGACTGGGGAGACAAAAGCACCTATGTTGAAGGAACATTATTTTACAATAAAGCTATTGGTAATCACAACATCGAATCAATGTTCTTGTACAATATGCGCAATTATGACAACGGTTCCATTTTGCCTTTTCGCAACCAGGGTATTGCCGGCAGGTTTTCCTATAACTACAATAATCGTTATATCGCTGAATTCAATTTCGGTTATAACGGATCGGAGAACTTTGCACGGGGAAAACGTTTTGGCTTCTTTCCTTCTGTTGCCCTGGGCTGGTATTTATCTGAAGAACCTTTCATGGAACGATTTCGGGGCACGTTTTCCAAAATCAAGTTCAGGGGGTCCTACGGTCTGGTGGGTAATGATAACCTGGATGGCAGGCGATTCGCTTATATTACAACCATTGGTGAAACGGGCGGATACCGTTGGGGCATAAATAATGATTTTTCCCGTACCGGACGGCGTGAGGGAGATCTGGGCAATCCGAACCTAACCTGGGAGACAGTCGCTAAATCCAATGTAGGTATAGAACTGGGGCTATGGAATACAATAGAATTGCAAATGGACTTTTTTAAGGAGCTCAGGAGTGACATCTTTATGCAGAGACGTTCGATACCGGGCTCGAGTGGCTTTGTCAGCATTCCATGGGCGAACTACGGTAAGGTAGAGAACCGGGGAATAGACATGTCAGTTAATGTCAATAAACAACTCAGTAAAAATTTCTTCTTATCCGTGAGAGGTACCTTAACTTATGCTGCAAACCGCATTTTAGAGCAGGATGAGCCCAGCGCTATTATAGGCACCAGCAGGTCATCAACGGGCAAACCTATCGGGCAGTTATTTGGATTGGTTGCAGACGGTCTTTTCACAGAAGGAGATTTCGCCAATGTAGGAGGAGGGCAACTGGCTCCTCATGTGCCAAAACATACTTTTGGTCCGGTACGCCCCGGAGATATTAAATACAAGGACTTAAATGGCGACGGTTTGATCAATACCTTGGATCGAAGAGCAATTGGTGGTACCGAAGATCCTCAGTTAATCTATGGTGCCGGGGCCAATCTTCGTTACAAGGCGTTTGAATTCGGTTTCTTTTTCCAGGCAATAGGTAAGACCGATCGCGTGATTGGTGGAGCTAACTTTATTCCAGGAAGCGGTAATGGCTCCCTGGGTAATATTTATGCTAATGTACAAGACCGTTGGACTGTGGATAATCCGAGACAAGATGTGTTTTACCCGCGTCTTTCTGACTACCAAAGCGCAAACAACAATGAAGCCTCTACCTGGTGGCTACGTGATATGAGTCTGATCAGGCTGCGAAACATTGAAGTAGGATATAACCTGCCACAAAATTTAATGAATAGGGTAGGCGTAAGGAACCTACGGTTATTTCTTCGTGGGAATAACCTGCTTACCATTTCAGAGTTCAAGCTATGGGATCCGGAGTTGGGGGTAAACAACGGACTGCGGTATCCGGTGATGAAGTCTGTTTCATTTGGGGTAGAGATCAATTTTAAATAACAATGAACCTAA
Source organism: Pedobacter steynii (assembly GCF_001721645.1). Lineage (NCBI taxonomy): Bacteria > Pseudomonadati > Bacteroidota > Sphingobacteriia > Sphingobacteriales > Sphingobacteriaceae > Pedobacter > Pedobacter steynii. The sequence goes on from NZ_CP017141.1 coordinate 4,345,898, forward strand.
TAACTTCTAAAATGACTAGAATATTCAAATACATGTTCGCAACGTTAGTTGTGGTATCTTTTACTTCATGCAAAAAATATTTGGACAGGATGCCGGATGATCAGCTTACGCTCGAGATGATTTTTAAGGACAAGACAAGAACAGAGGACTGGTTAGCCGGTATTTATACCAATATTCCTGATCCTTATTGGGGGTATACCCGCGATATTGCCTTTGATGCACTGGCCGATGATCTCGCTCCATCTACTGGTTGGGAACAGTTTGGCTGGACGGTGGTGTCTAAGCAAAACGGCAACTGGAACTCTACAAGTGAGTGGACACCCAATTATTGGTCTGAGCTTCCCCGGCGGATTCGGGCAGCACATATATTAATCGAAAATGTGAAGCCAAATCCGGCACAACTCGTAACAGAAGCCGATGTGGCACTGATGCGTTATGAGGCCCGGTTTCTGATCGCTTATTATTACTCTCTGCTTTTGGATGTCTATGGTGCTATACCCTATCATGCGGGACTTTATAGCCCGGATGCATCAGAAAAGGAACTTTTAATCGGGCAGACTCCGTTTGACGAAACGGTAAACTGGATAGATGCTGAACTGAAAGAATTGGCGTCGTTACTCCCACCATCTTATTCAAACACGCAGAAATATGGCCGGGCAACTTCGATCATGTGTTTAGCGGTAAGGGCGCGGTTATTGCTTTTCGCTGCCAGTCCATTGGTCAACGGAAATCCCGACTATGCAGATTTCAAAAATCATGAAGGGGTTGCCTTGTATAATGCCAGTTATGATCCCGGTAAATGGGTTAAAGCGACAAATGCATGTAAAGAGTTGGTGGATGTGGCGGAAGCGAACGGGCATGCACTTTACTATGAACGGAATTCAGATGGAAGTATTGACCCCTTTCTCTCTTATCAGAATATGATGTTTAAAAGACGTCAGGATGGCAATAACGAAATCCTTTTTGCCCGGCCGGACTGTAATTTTTCTGAGTACGACAAGCATGCGCAACCCCGTGGAACTGGTGGCAATGGCGGCTTGGGAATCACACAGTCGTTGGTGGATGCCTTCTTTATGGAAAACGGATTGCCGATAGACGATCCCAATTCCGGTTACGTGGAAAAAGGATTTTCAACGGCTCCCGAAATAAGGAACACAAAATGGGAAGAAGTGCGGGGTGGCGGTAAGGTCACTTTGGAAAATACCTATAATATGTACACGCATCGGGAACCCCGGTTTTACATTTCCGTATTGTATAATGAGGCATGGCATCGCAGGGAAAACCGGCGGACACAGTTTTACTTCGGTGCTATGGACGGCGGGCCGACGCATGACGCACCACAAAATGGATACCTTGTCAGAAAAAAGGTTCATCCGGATTATGACCCCCGCAATAACATCAATCCCTATCGTCCAGGTATCCTTTATCGGCTTGGAGAAGCTTATCTGAACTATGCAGAAGCCTTGAACGAGACTGAACCCGGCAACCCGAATATCCTGAAATACCTTAACTTAATCCGTGAACGGGCCGGTATCCCTCAATTCGGTGGCGGGAATGGTTCTTTGCCTGTGCCGGGATCGCAGGATGCGATGCGTAAGGCAATTCGCAGGGAACGAAGGGTCGAGTTGAACACAGAAGGTATCAGATACCGGGACATTCGAAGGTGGAAAATTGGAGAAGAGGTGTTAAACGGTAATTTCTATGGAATGAACTTTACAGGGGCCGAAAACAATGATAATGAAAGTAATCCCAAAGCGTTCTTCAAACGAAGTGTTTACCAACGACGGGTGTTTACAAAGAAAAACTATTGGTTCCCTATACCGCAAGGTGAAATCGATAAAAACCCAAATCTTGTGCAGAACAAGGGATTTTAATAGCAGTTATTAAGGACATTCAGCCAATACTTCAGGCTGGGGCAGGTTTCTGCTGCCAGCCTGTAAAATTTGATCAGATACCGATATGATGAGCCGCAACGCGCTGATGATAAAGTGTTTGTTTTGCTTAAAAAGATGTTCAATGAAAAAGTATTTTAGTTATCTGTTACTGTTTGCAGCGTTTTTCACGCTTCATGCGAAAGCACAACACAAAACGGAAATTATAGGTCAGGTATGGCCAATAGAAAAAGTTAATGGCTAAGAGGTTTTTCTTTTTCCAGAAAGCCGAGGGCTGAAGCAGCGAGTGTAAAACAACATACTGGTTTACTTGAATAAGGATTAATATAAAAATTCGGCAATTTATTGATATCAGTTATCTTTACAAGACATGCGCCTGCAATTGTATGATATTATTCCAATTTTACAGCCCTACATAAAATTGATATGTACTATGGACTGTGAGGAAGATGCGGACACGCATCATATTCGTGTGTTGCCGGATACTTGTGTGGAACTGTTTTTGAACTACACCAGTAAACCTGTGGCGATGATCGACAACGAATTCCATAATCGAAGTATCATTACTTCCCGTATGAGCCGTCCTATGGATGTTCAGATGCGTAAGGGTGCAGGCTGTCTTGCCGTTTGTTTTTATCCGGGGATGGCCAGTCAGTTCTTTCGTGTTTCAATGCAGGTGTTAACGGACACTACTGTAGCCCTCTCTGATGTATGGTCTGGAATGGCAGCAGAGTTAGAGGATCAGCTAGCCAGCTTATGCACCAATGAAGCTCGTGTAGAAACCGTGCAAAAATATCTGGTGCAACAATTGGCTTCCGATAAGCATGATTTACAGGTAGCCTTTTGTATGAAACAAGCGCGGCTTTCGGGCGGTTCAATTGCTGTGGGTAAGCTCAGTGCTGAAATTGGGATGAGTCAGCGTCAGCTTTCCAGGAGGTTTCAGGAAAATATAGGCTTGTCGCCCAAAGCGTATTTGCGTGTCTTCAGGTTCGTGCAGTCACTGCAGCATCTGAAAAAATACCCGCTTATTTCACTTACTGAGGTTGCCTATCAAAGCGGCTACTATGACCAGGCACATTTTATCCATGATTATAGGGTGTACACCGGACATTCTCCCTCTGAGGTTTTAGACGCACAGCACATTTTATTCTAATGTCCGTTTTATACAATTCCGGATCAAAGGGTTTATGAAATTTTGCAGGATAAAACATTAACAACATGCGAAAACTAATATTAGGACTGGCCGTAACATTAGACGGATACATTGAAGGTCCGAACGGCGAATATGACTGGTGCTTTACCGATCAGGATTATGGACTGAATGAATTCTTTGCCCGCATTGATGCCATCTTTATAGGGCGAAAAAGCTATGAAATCGCGCAGCAATATGCCGATGGTAATAATGGAGAAATGGTACCTGGCATGCCTGCAGTTACGGAGTATGTATTTTCGAAGACATTAAAATCTTTAAAAGAAGGTGCGGTACTGATATCAGGTGACAGTATTGCTGAAGCACGTAGGATAAAAGAACAACCGGGCAAGGACATTTGGCTGTATGGAGGGGCTTTGCTTACCGCTGCCCTGATGAAAGAAGGACTTGTAGATGAACTGTGGCTTTCGGTGCATCCAATATTACTGGGTAGTGGTAAACTACTGTTTCAGGAGCAAAGTAATCGTACCCAACTTACACTCCTGGATAGTAAAACCTATGAAACAGGTCTGGTTTCACTCCGTTACGGCATTAAAAATTGATGACGAAAAACGTTTCTCCCGGAATTTATACAGGAAGGTCTGGAAGCCTGTCGCAAAATTGCCTGTAAATTGTCGCATTATCCCCCTTTTAATATCTGTTTTTACCAGGATCTTTATTAAAACAATGGTGGAGCAGCTACCACAGACAAAAACGGGCGAGCCGAAAAGCCAAACGAGTAGGAATACAAAAAAATGATGTTATGTCAGACAATAAAGTTTCATTACACAGAGTTATTAAGGCCTCTCCTGAAAAGGTATATCGTGCCTTCACCGAATCTACGGCGATCGCTTCATGGTTGCCGCCTTATGGCTTTCTTTGTACCGTACACGAGATGAACGTTCAGGTTGGTGGTACTTTTAGAATGTCGTTTCACAATTTTACTACTGGAAATGGCCATTCATTTGGCGGAGAATATTTAGAGGTTAAGCCAAATGAATTTCTTAAATACACCGACAAATTTGATGATCCTAACCTGCCGGGTATAATGACTACTTCTGTTTGGATTCAAAAAACATCAGTAGGCACGGAATTAAAAGTACTGCAGGAAGGAATACCTGCTGTGATACCAGCGGAAATGTGTTATCTGGGTTGGCAGGAATCGCTGGAAAAACTCATTAAACTGGTTGAACCTGAAATACCGGATGCCGGATAAATTGTTGATAAAGTATTCTCTTTCACTGGTAACCTAACCGTGAAACGTGATTAAACCGCCTCTAAATATCATTATTTAGAGGCGGTTTTGTTGGGCATCTCTCTCTAATACTGGCCCGGAAAACGGTCGTTATCCCTGAAAAAATGATCTTTCCTTGTTAATGTATTTTAACTTGCTGATTTTCAGTCGTAAGTGCTTAAGTTTGTAATAGTGTAGACCTATTGTAATCCGATAGGTCGAATTGAAATTAAAGGCGAGGGTGTATAGTATTTGTTTGAATTAAGATTTCTAACCTAAAAACTATAAACATGAATTTAATTGAAATGCTAAAGAATGAGGTCAGCGGCAGCGTTGTCTCCTCTTTAAGCCAGAAAGCTGGCGTAACTGAAGAACAGGTGCAAGCCGGTTTTTCTGCAGGTATTCCCGCTGTTCTGGCCGGAATCTTAAAAAACGGAGTAGGAGGAGATTCAGGATTTTTGGGCAAAATGCTCTCTAATATTACCAATTCAGGAGGAGAAAGTAAACCGGAAGATTTGTTAAACAGCGATAATGATTCTTTGTTGGAGAAAGGTAAATCAATGTTGGGTGGTTTATTTGGACAGGATACTGATGCTTTAACGAATGCAGTTTCCTCATCAGGTGGATTGAGCACTGATAAATCCGCAGGCTTGCTGGCAATGATTGTTCCGTTAATTACCGGATTTGTATCTAAAATCATGAGCAGTAAAGGCTGGAGCCTGACCGACTTATTGGGTAAGATTTTTGAAAATAAAGCAGATATTACCGCCGCACTTCCTCAGGGCTTAGGCGATTCGCTCGGCTTAGCGGGGATCAATATGCCAAATGTGAATATTCCGAATGTAGAGGTGCCGAAAGTGGAAGTGCCCAGGGTCGAAGTACCACGGGTTCCTCCTGTAAATTATGCTTCTGGAAATGACGTTAAATCCGGAGGTAGCTTCTTGAAATGGTTAATCCCATTACTGATCATCATTATAGGAGTATGGTGGATCTTAGGCAGATCGGGTTGCAAAGACACGACCATGAGTAGCGCAGTTGATTCTTTATCGGCTAATGTAGATTCTGCAGGCAACCAACTTGACTCTGCTGCTGATGCGATAAAAGATGGAGCAACAACCGCAAAAGGTGCCATTGCAGGTAAACTGAATGAAGCTGGTGATTTTATCAGAGATCTGGGTGCTAATATCAATAAGAAACTAGCCGATGGCACGGTAATTAATATTGGAGATAATTCTGTAGAAAACCGCTTGATCTCATTCATTGAAGACAAAGATAAACCGGTTGATAAAACCACCTGGTTTACTTTTGACAGGTTGTATTTTGAAACCGGAAAAAGTACCTTAAAAGCTGAATCGCAGGAGCAGTTAAAAAATATAACCGCCATTTTAAAAGCTTATCCGAATGTAAAGCTCAAAATGGGAGGATATACTGATAATACCGGTGATGCAGCTGTGAACAAGAAAATATCTACCGAGCGGGCAAACGCCGCAGTAGAAGCACTGGTAAAACTAGGCGTTGATGCCAAACGCCTGGAAGCGGAAGGTTATGGTCCTGAACATCCGATTGCCAGTAATGATACCCCTGAAGGAAGGGCCCAAAACAGACGGATTGATATTCGTGTCACTCAAAAATAAACACTGATTAAATGTAAATGAAAACGCTCGGCCACAGAACGGTTGGGCATTTTCATTTAGTTCGGGAGCAATAAAAGATCATATCTTGTAGAAAACCGGGGTTAAAGAATATAAAATAAGACTTCAGGAAGAATATCCCCAACAGCCTGTTTTTTATCCGTTTAAACGAATCATCATGTCGGGGATATTCTAGATGCGAATCCTCCTTATCAAGGTGTTTTTCTATGCCTCAGCTAAGAATCAGCTGATCTTATCTGTGTGATAAATGGTGACCGGCCCATCTATAATGCTTACTGAATCTGCGATAAAACGGGCAATATGAGGTTGAGAATTATGTAGGTTCCATCCCTCCTGACTTTCCCAGATCTCCTGAAAAATAAATACGTTTCTGTTTGCCTGATCCTGATGAAGGTCATATTGCAGGCAGGCATTTTCCTTCCTGGAGTCCACAACGAGCTGTTGCAGCAGGTTTTTCATAGACTCAGCGCTTCCTTCTTTACTTTTTACAATAGCAGTTAAATATATGTTCATTTCTGTATGTGGTTAATAATATCAGACAAAAATAGTCCGATTTATGATAGGATGATCATCATATAAATCATGCCTGCTTATTATAATTCTGATGCCGGTGAAAAAGACAATTTTTTTATAAAACAATATTGATTTTTTTGTAAAATAATAAGTACAGTGAAAATGTTCAGTATAATAGGAAAAATATATTGCAAATGTGAATGTGTTTTTTGTAGATTAGTTTAACGGGATTATTTTTAATGTTTGTAAAGTAAATTTATTAAGCTGCAAATGTTCTTTTTTGTAAATCAACTGTTCTCTATATGATAAATCCATTGCAATCCAGGCTCGAGAATTCTGAAGCCGTAGTTTTATCTCTTATAAAAGAGCTTCGTATTGACGTAAGCAAACCTACCGTACAGTATCAATTAAATGAGCATCCGGAATACCCTAGTTTATTGGCGATTAGTGATTCTTTAAATGGCTGGAGAATACCGCACGAAACCTATAGGATAGACAAAGGGGAGTATGCTGTTGAGGACCTTTCATTTCCTTTAATTGCTCATTTAGGAGATGGAGGAGGCAGATTTATATTGATCCATAACATTACAAACGGAAAAGTCACTTATACCAACGAGACAGAGAAAAAGGCAGTCATGGAGGAAACAGAGTTTCTGAAAAAATGGGATGGAATTCTCTTATATGCCGAAAAGACGGAGCATAGCGGAGAAGAAAATTACAGAATGGAACAACTCAAAGGATGGTTCGATCAGGCGCGCGTTCCATTGTTGGTTCTCTTACTCCTGGTTTGTGTTGCTGCGGTGGTTAATGATACTGCATTGAGTATGGCCTATGGCGCCTTGTTGGCCGTAAAACTGTTAGGAGTTGCCGTCAGTGTATTGCTGTTAGTGTACAGTATTGACGGAAACAATCCTTTCATACAAAACCTCTGTAGCCTGGGCAAAGAGAATAACTGTAATGCGATCCTGAAGTCAGATGCCGCTAAAGTAACCAGTTGGTTAAGCTGGAGCGAAGTGGGCTTGTTTTATTTTGCGGGATCATTGCTCTGTCTACTGGTCAACCCACAATCCGTTGCGCTGCTGGCCTGGTTATGTCTTGCTGCTTTACCTTACACTTTTTACTCCATCGGCTACCAGATAAAGATTAAAAACTGGTGTGTACTGTGCTGTACCATACAGGGATTGCTCTGGCTGGAAGCATTTGCTTTCCTGATGAATTCTTCTTTTACATTGGATATTCCCCTTTCAGTTCTTCCCACTGTGATGGTTTGTTTTTTACTTCCTATTGCGATCTGGGCTTTCCTGAAACCCTTCCTGACTAAAGCCGGACAAACAAAACACTTGAAACAGCAGTTGAAAGGATTTAAATACAACAGCGATTTGTTCCATAAACTGCTTACCGGACAACCTCGTTATGCTGTTCCGGAGGAATTAAAAGCCATCAATTTAGGGAACCCTCAGGCACAAACGGTCATTACGATGGTCACCAACCCATTCTGCGGGCCATGTGCGGCTACCCATAAAATGCTGGATGAATGGCTGACGACGAGGGAAGACCTGCAATTAAAAATCTTGTTCACTACGGCAAACCATGAAGAAGATGCCCGCACCAAAGTGGCCAGACATGTAACCGCATTGAGCTTGTCTAAAGACGGTAAATACGTAGGAGAAGCTTTAAATGGTTGGTATAAACAAAGCAATAAAGATTATGATACCTGGGCTACTCAATACCCTGTTCATGTGAATGAGGAAATGAGCCTGGTTACGGAAAGGCAAAAGGCCTGGTGTGAGATGGCAGAGATTACTTTTACCCCAACGATCCTGGTGAACGGTTATAAACTGATGGAACCTTATCGTCTGGAAGATATTCAGTTCATGGATATTTAGGAATTTTAGTATAACATTAAGGAATTTTGGCATATTGGCGAAATTTCGGGTAAATCTGATTAGATTTAAATTAAGAGAATCATCCAGGGGAATAACCATCTTAATTTTAATCTTATGAAACAGATTTACGCTGGTTTTATCTTTTTGCTATGCAGCCTCAGCTTAGCTGCTCAGGTGAATCATCCTGGGATCAATTGGGCAGAATATATGAAGCGCCAAACCTTGCGATGGGATTCCATCGGTACCAGTTATTATACGGGTATATTATTGGGAAATGGCTTACTGGGGACCAATATTTATCAGGAAGATGACCGTACAATCCGCTTTGATATTGGACGGACGGATGTAACCGATCAAAGAGAGCATCAGGGAACAGGACTATCAGAACCGCTGATCTCCCGGCCAAGGTTACCAATCGGAAGAATGGTACTGAAAACAGCAGGAGTAATTACAGGGGCTAAAATGAACCTGGATATTTACAATGCCAGGGCAGAGGGAACGATTTATACCACTAAAGGAGCTGTTGAATTCAGCTCGTTTGTCCCGGCAAATACCAATGTGATCTACATTAAGGCAAAGGGAACTCAGCAGGAAAAGAACGTCAGCTGGCAGTTTGTCGCCGAGCAAAGCAAGAGCCCTAGAATGAACCAGAACAATTCCGGAAATCCCGATACCTATCCGGAAAATCCTGCCTCAACACTTCAAAAATCAGGGACATTTACGGTTTGTCATCAATTGTTGTTAAATGGTGGGGGATATGCGACAGCCTGGACAGCTAAAAAAGGAAGCAATGAGAGTACCATGCTCATCTCTGTAGGGTATGATGGAGACGGAAAATCAGATGAAATAAAAGAAGCAACAACTGCCATCAATACTTTTATTACCGCTAAGATGCCGGTCGTGTGGGCAGCACATCAAAAATGGTGGAATCAGTTTTATCAGAAGAGTTTCCTGTCGCTTCCGGATCAGCGGATGGAAAGTTTTTATTGGATCCAGCTGTATAAACTGGCTTCCGCAACAAGAGCGAACAAACCTATGGTTGACCTGATGGGCCCCTGGTTCAGCAGTAAAACACCATGGCCCGGAATCTGGTGGAACTTAAATACCCAGTTAACCTACTCACCTGTTTTTACGGCCAATCATATGGAATTGGCTAAATCGCTGTTTAATACCCTGAATAAGAACCTGCAGAATCTGATTAATAACGTTCCTGAGGAATGGCGTAAGGATGCGGCTGCAATCGGACGCATCAGTGGCTATGATCTGGTTGCACCCCTGAGGGAAGCGGAAAAGGACAATGGGCAATTTGAATTGGGGAACCTGACCTGGACCTTGTTCTATTATTATCAATATTATGCTTACACCAAAGACAAGGAGGAATTAACCAGATACATTTACCCATTACTGAAAAGATCGGTGAATCACCTGATGTATCATTTGAAAAAAGATGAGGCAGGAGTTCTTCATCTGCCTTCTTCTTTTTCTCCGGAATATAAATATGCAGAAGATGCGAATTATGCATTATCCAGTTTGCGTTGGGGATTGGAAACGTTAATTGCGCTGGATAAAAATGAAAATCTAAACGATGCCGACCGGGGAAAATGGGAATCTACTTTAGAAAAGCTGGTACCTTATCCAGTAGATGATACTGGTTTTATGATCGGTAAGGATGTTCCCCTGAGCAGCTCACACCGCCATTACTCACACCTGATGATGATCTATCCTTATCGCCTGATCAATGCCGATCAGGTGGATAAAAGGGAGCTCATTGAAAAGTCAATGAACCACTGGATTTCATTGAAAGGAGCATTACAGGGATATACTTTTACCGGTGCTGCCGCGATCAATGCCATGTTGGGGAAAGGAAATGAATCCTACGATTTATTAAATCAGCTTTTTGATAATTTCATCAAACCAAATACCCTGTACCAGGAATCCGGTCCGGTGATTGAAACCCCGCTTGCTGCAGCAACTTCTATCCAGGAAATGTTATTACAGAGCTATGGCGGAAAAGCAAGGGTCTTTCCTGCAATTCCGGATCAATGGAAAAATGTATCATTTGATAAACTTCGGGCAGAGGGTGGTTTTCTGGTCTCCTCAAACCGGGAAAATGGAGAGACTTCGTTTATCAGGGTTTTTAGCACCAAAGGAGATACCTGCCGGATTCAGACAGATATGAAAGTAAGTATGGTCAGTTCCGATAAAAGAAAAGAACTGGCCTTTACGGTGTATGAGAATGAAGGAAAAATGAACCTTAGCTTTTCAACGCTTCCGGGAGAAACGATTTTACTGGCCGCCGGATATGATACCAGTAAATTTAATATCCTGCCTGTAAAAGCAACGATCAGGGAAAACTGGAGCTGGGGACTGAAAGCCAGGACTGCTGCTAAAATAAAATAACGAATCCCCTGGCTTATAGTTATTCCGTTTTCAGAGCATAAATGCTTGTTAAAATAAATGAAAAATAATTGCAATTAAATTCAAATAGGAATAGATTAATGAACTAAAAGCCAAAATCACTTAATAATTTGACAGAAAGATAGATTTTCTGTTCGCTAATTGTGCCGTTCTTTGGGTAACACACCTGAAACCAAACCAGATATGAAGTTTTACCAGAACTTTCTTTTAGCTACAATTGGCCATACTTTTCTATTCGCAATCAGCGGAACCAGCTATGCGCAATCTTCCGATATTCAAATCTATTTTAAAAAACCTGCAGCGTCTTTTCACGAGGCCTTACCCTTAGGAAACGGACGTTTGGGCGCATTAATTACTGGAAATCCCAATAAAGATAAAATCACCCTCAATGAGATCTCTTTATGGTCCGGAGGGCCACAGGATGCTGACAATGAAAATGCCCATAGCTCCCTTAAACCCATTCAGGACTATTTGTTGAAAGGACAAAATAAAGAAGCCCAGCAACTGCTGCAAAAACAGTTTGTAGCGAAAGGCCCTGGTTCCGGTTTCGGGAATGGTAAGGAGGTCTCTTTTGGATGTTACCAGACAATGGGAGACCTCTTGATTTCCTGGAAGGATACCACTGCTGCTTATTCTGACTACCACCGGACTTTAAACCTGGAAAAGGCAATTGCAAAAACAACCTGGAAGCGAAATGGGGTAACCTATACTCAGGAAGCCCTGATCAGTATTCCGGAAAATATCATGATGATCAGAATTACGGCCTCAGAAAAGGGAAAGATCAGCTTTTCGACCAGCATGAACCGGAACGAAAATGCCGCATTTAAAGTGCAGGATCAGGGACTGATCATGACCGGGCAACTGCCCAATGGTAAAGAAGCTGGATTGCGTTTCGCCGCAGGCTTAAAAGTACAGACCAAAGGAGGAAAGAAGTCCTGGAAAGGGAAGGAACTGGAAGTACTCAATGCCGATGAATGTATCCTGCTCTGGACGGCTGCTACCGATTACAACCTCCAGGATTATAGTAAACGGGGAGCGGATCCGGAGGTGGTTGTAAAAAACAACCTGCTGCGTGCAGAGAAATTAAATCCTTTGCAACTGAAAAAAGCACACATCAATACCTTTGGTAGTTTTTTTAACAGAAACAGATTTTACCTGAAAGGTGCTCCTGCAGAAGTTGCTGCCTTAAGTACTCCTGAACGTTTGATCCGTTATGAAAAACAATTGCCTGATCCTCAGTTTCCAGCTCTGTATTATAATTTCGGGCGTTATTTGTTGATTTCTTCTTCTCAGAAGGGAAGCATGCCGGCAAACTTGCAAGGACTCTGGGCAGAAGAATACCAGACCCCCTGGAATGGGGATTACCACCTGGACATTAACATTCAGATGAACTATTGGCTGGCAGAACCTACCGGATTGGGAGATCTGGCAGATCCTTTACATCGCTTTATTGCAGGCCTGGTGAAACCCGGAATGAAAACGGCTAAAGCCTATTACAACGCTCCGGGATGGGTGGCACATGTGATTTCTAACCCATGGGGTTATACCTCTCCGGGAGAAGGAGCAGAGTGGGGATCTACTTTAACCGGTGGTGCATGGTTATGTGAGCACATCTGGGAGCATTATAAGTTTACCAACGACAAAGCATTTCTGGAGAAATATTACCCTGTTCTGAAAGAAGCTGCTAATTTTCTGTCGGCAATTCTGATCGAAGAGCCGGAGCATAAATGGCTCGTCACCGCTCCTTCAAATTCTCCGGAAAACACGTATATCATGCCGGATGGTTTTAAAGGACAAACGGCAATGGGCCCGACCATGGACATGCAGATTTGCAGAGAAATCTTTGGTTACACTATTGAAGCATCAAAAATCTTAAATAAAGATAGCGAATGGGCGGAAAAACTGACCGGCATCAGAAAACGTCTGGCACCGAACCAGATTGGTGCGGCAGGAGACATCAACGAATGGCTGAACGATTGGAAGGATGCAGAGCCTCAACACCGCCATACTTCTCATTTGTATGGTTTACATCCATATGAAGAAATTACCCCATGGGATAGTCCTGAAATGGCAAATGCCGCACGGGAAACATTGAAACAAAGGGGAGACGGGGGCACCGGATGGTCAAAAGCATGGAAAATCAATTTCTGGGCCAGATTGGGGGATGGGGATCATGCGCTGAAATTATTTCAGCAATTGGTAACGCCGGTAGATCCACTTAGAAAACTGAATATGCATTCTGGCGGAACTTATCCAAACCTCTTCTGTGCGCATCCACCATTCCAGATCGATGGTAATTTTGGAGGAACTGCAGGCATCGCAGAAATGCTGATGCAGAGTCACGGAAAGGATAATGTGATCCGTCTGCTGCCTGCATTACCTTCAAATGCCGATTGGAAGGATGGAGAAGTGAAAGGAATGAGAGCAAGAAACGCATTTGTGGTAGATTTTGAATGGCAAAACAGCCAATTGAAGAAAGGGAGCATCCTGGCTTTAAATGGGGGAGCCTGCAAAGTGGCCTTACCGGAAAATACTTTGCTGAAAGATCCTCAGGGAAAGGTGCTTGCCCGTACAACCGATAAAGCTGAGGTCATCGGTTTTAATGCGGCAAAAGGTGTATCCTATCATTTTGAGCATCTTTAATCATTAATCAGCACCTGGTCATTATCTTTAACTTATGAAAAAAATCCCTTTATTTCTCAGTCTTCTACTCTGTGCTGCGGTATTGTTTGCTCAGAAAAAACCGAATATAGTGATCATTGTATCTGATGATCATGCTTTTCAAGCCATCAGTGCTTATGGAAGTAAGCTGATGCAGACCCCAAACATCGACAGGATTGCGAAAGAAGGGATGATCTTCAATAAAGCTTATGTTACCAATTCTATCTGTGGTCCCAGCAGAGCAGTTATTCTGACCGGGAAATATAGCCATAAGAACGGATTTAAAGACAATGACCATTCCCGTTTTGAAGGAAGTCAGGATTCTTTTGTCAAACAGTTACAATCAGGAGGATACCAGACTGCATGGATCGGGAAATGGCACCTGGGCAGCAATCCGGAAGGATTTAACTACTGGCAGATTCTTCCTGGTCAGGGTGATTATTACAATCCTGATTTTCTGATGATGGATGGAAGCAAACAAAAGACAATAGGTTATGTCTCGAATCTGATAGAGGATGCAGCAGAAGAATGGATGGAGAAAAGAGATCCTTCTAAACCCTTCTGTCTGGTTATCGGGCATAAAGCTACACACCGTTCCTGGGTACCTGATACAACAGATATGGGGCGTTTTGAAAAGGTAAACTTCCCGATGCCGGCAAACTTTTACGATGCGTATGAGGGCCGGGAAGCGGCAAAAGTTCAGGACATGACGATTGATAAAACAATGACGCTGGACTATGACCTGAAAATGCTTTCTTATGGTAAACAGGTGGACGGAGCAGTGAAACGGATGAATCCGGAGCAGCGTGCTAAGTTTGATGCCTATTATCAACCGGTCGAAGCAGATTTTAAATCCAGAAACCTTCAGGGAAAAGCATTGGTAGAATGGAAGTATCAGCGTTACATGAAGGACTACCTGAGTACCGCCGCCTCTTTGGACCGTAATATCGGACGTACGCTGGATTACCTGGATCAGCATGACCTGAAAGAAAATACCATTGTGATCTACCTGTCCGACCAGGGCTTTTATATGGGGGAACACGGCTGGTTTGATAAGCGGTTTATGTACGAGGAATCCTTCAGAACACCCATGATGATGCGGTATCCCGGACTAATCAAACCGGGTAGCAAATCGGAAAGTTTTGTGATGAACCTGGATATTGCACCTACAATGCTGGATGCTGCGGGCTTAGCGGTGCCTCAGGGAATGCAGGGCGAGTCTTTTATGCCACTGTTGAGAAAGAGCGGGGCTAAAGGCCGGGAGGTGATGTATTACCACTACTATGAAAATACGGTCCATTCTGTATCGCCTCATTTCGGCATCAGGACAAAACGATACAAGCTGATCCGCTTCTATGAACGGGTAAATGGCTGGGAGCTTTTTGACCTTCAGAAAGATCCCGGAGAAGCGCATAACCTTTTCGGAAAAAAGGGCTATGAGCAGATTACCAAAGTGCTTAAAGGAACCTTAAAAGCCCAGATTCTCAAATATGAAGATCAGGAAGCTGAAAAATTAATGGAATAAGCGCGATCTGTAATTTACGCAAGCGTTTGCGTTGACAAAGCATTGAAGAGGAGGGGACAGAATCGTTATATTCGTTTATACATCAAACACTAACCAAACTTAACCACCAAATGAAACCTAACCGTAGAAAATTTTTACAAACCCTGGCCATTGGTTCGGGAGCCGTGGCCATCGGACTCCCTGCTTTCTCAAATGATAAGGTATCAGAGGAAGAAGAAAACCTTAGCCGTTATACCAGTGCTGCACCAAAATTCAATATGTGTGGCTATGCTGCTCCTAAAATTGATAAAGTCCGGATTGGCATTATTGGCCTCGGCATGAGAGGCCCTGGTGCGGTAGGAAGGATGTCATTTATTGAAGGGGTAGAAATTAAAGCCCTTTGTGATAAAATTCCGGAAAGAGCGGCATCTGCACAAAAATACCTGACCCAGAAGGGATTGCCTAAAGCAACAGAGTATTCCGGCGAAAATGGCTGGAAAGAAATGATCGACAAAGAAGAGCTGGACCTGGTTTATATCTGCACCCCATGGCATTTGCATACACCAATGGCAGTTTATGCTATGGAGCATGGAAAACATGCGGCTACAGAGGTTCCTGCAGCCCTCACGATCGAAGATTGCTGGAAACTGGTAGAAACCTCTGAAAAAACACGTAAGCATTGTATGATGCTGGAAAACTGTTGTTATGACTTCTTTGAAATGCTGACCCTGAACATGGCCCGTCAGGGAATGTTCGGAGAGCTGATCCATGCAGAGGGTGCTTATATCCATGACCTGTTAGGCCTGAACTTCAATAAGAAGGGTTATGAGAACATGTGGAGACTGAAAGAAAACATTGATTTCAATGGAAACTTATATCCGACACATGGTTTAGGGCCTATTGCACAATGTATGAACATCAATAGAGGGGATAAAATGGATTATCTGGTTTCCGTATCGACCAACGACTTTATGATGGGCGATACCGCAAAAGAGAAAGCTAAAACGGATCCTTTTTACAATGAGTTTGTAGGCAGGAACTACAGAGGAAATATGAATACCACAACCATCAGGACGAGCAAAGGAAAAACCTTAATGCTGCAGCATGATGTGACCTCCCCAAGACCTTATTCCAGAATTCATTTGCTAAGTGGTACAAAAGGATTTGCCAGTAAATGGCCTGATCCTGAACGCATCACCTTTGGCGAAGAATGGTTGAAAGAGGACGAAATGAAAAAATTATACGAGACCTATACTCCTCAGCTGATCAAACATGTGGGAGATATCGCTAAAAAAGTAGGTGGACATGGCGGAATGGACTTTATGATGGACTGGCGACTGATCGACTGTCTGCGTAACGGACTTCCTTTAGATCAGGATGTTTACGATGCTGCAGCATGGAGCTGTATTGTGCCGCTAAGCAAGAAATCGGTATCTAAAAGATCATCCAGTGTAGACATCCCTGATTTTACCAGAGGTGGATGGACCGCCAATAAACCAGTTAATTTAACACTGGATGGTGGTGGAAATACCACAGTCAGAAGTATGAAATAGGCCTGTCTGAGCCAGGAAACACAGCAGCTCAGCCCTGGAAAATAAATAAGGAACCCGGAGTTCGCGCAAACGTTTGTGCAGCCTCGGGTTCTTTATCATTCTCATTTTCTTATCTTTGCGGCAATGAAGCCTGCGTTACAAAACCCCCGGTACCTGCTGGTCATCGGTCTGACTGTCTTTTTGTGTATTGCCGGAATCACTTTCTTTACCGGCCGTCTTGTGGAACAACGTATGACCAGAATCGCTGAGTTTACGGGCAGTGTGGTCTACAAGCAAAAACTCAGCATCTTCAGGTATGAATTTAATAACATCCTCAATACCAGCCTGAATGCCATCAACCTGTTTCCCGAGGCAGCAGATAAAAGCAATATAAATGATCAGCTGAGCCAAACGCTGGGGAAAGCATTGCTTGCGGATAAAAAGGTCAACAGGGCATGGTATGCGGTGATAAAAGGCCGCGATACTTCATGCTCTTACCTGGTTCGTACCGCTCACTCTTTTAAAGAAACCGCCTTACCTGAGTACCTGAAAAGCTGGGTGAAACAACAACTGTCTGCTCAGAACAGCACGATGGTCAGATCCGGACTGATCACTGAAAGGGATACCCTGAGGTGGATGACGGCTTCAAACACAGTGCAATCCGACAAAGGGAAACTGATGCTGGGCCTGGACCTCAACCTGGAGGAACTGCAACGGTTTTTTTATTATGTAGACCCTACAGGAAGCGCTTATGCTTTTATCGTGGATGAAAACGGGATCTGTATCAATAATCCGAATGAAAAGCTGATCGGCGAAAAGCTGTACGACCTGAAGCCTGGAATGCTCATCACCGAAGTGATGAAGGAGGGCAAAATCAAACATGAAAAAGTCATTTCTGATTACCTGAAAATCCCGGTTACCCGTTATTATATTCCCAATGCAATTGAAGGGCTGAAATGGACTGTCGTGATTGATATTCCGGACTTTGTGCTGGAGGAGGATGTGACGGCAATCCGGAGCTATTCTATTTACCTGGGATTGATCGCCGTAACTGTCATTTTGGTGTTAATATGGTTGTACCAGCGCAGGTGGCAGAAGGAATTCCTGCTCAGAAGAGAGGTGGAGATCAATCGTCAGGAACTCTCTATGGAAAAACAGGCACTGAACCTGATTGCTGAACGTCAGCAAAAAGAAAATGCACTGTTACAACTTGGAAAACTGAAAGAAAAAGTGAATCCTCATTTTCTTTTCAATTCCTTAAGCTCTTTAAATGCTTTAATTGCACAGGACCCGGACCTGGCAAAATCTTTTGTCGTAAAGTTATCCAGGGTGTACCGGTACGTCCTGGAATCTTATCCTAACGGATTGGCTACTGTTGCCGAAGAACTGCGTTTCATGAACGAATACTTTTTCCTGTTGAAAATTCGTTTTGGAGAAGCCCTGGAGCCGCTGGACCTGGAGTTATCGGAAGCCCATCTGCAGGGGAAAATTCCATTTATGAGCTTACAGACCCTGGTGGAAAATGCGGTAAAGCACAATATTTTATCCAAATCCAAACCCCTTAAAATCAGGATCGAAAGCAGGGGAGAGGGAATTGTGGTGAGCAATAACCTGCAGCTGCGTACAGATGTCAGGGATTCGGGAAAGCAAGGTCTGAACTACCTTCAAAGTACCTACGCTTATTTTGGAAACCAGCAGCTAAAGTATGGTATCGAAGGGGAGTTTTACCGCTGTGAACTCCCGGTACTTTATTTAACTGAATAGTAATCAGGACATCATATTTAATTAACAATAATTTTTTCACTCCTTAAAACCGCGCTTTCACTAAACATAATGCGCCATTCCACTCCTAATAATTTCATAATGTGCCAATTATGAAGCACTTTGGAACATGATTTTGAATAAGACTTCATTTTTTTCAACCGAAAAAAAACACCAGATTAAACTAGCCGATACTTCAAGGAATTCCTTTTTAGTAGTTTTAGTATGCCTTTTTGCGTTCCATGTTAACGCACAGAGCCCGAAGAAATTGCCTAAGAAAGTCACTAAAAAAGTAGTGGTCGATAGCCTGAAAAAAAAGGATACCGCTGATAGCACAAAAGGCAAAGACCTGAAAAATTATGCAGAACTTTTAAAGAAAGCAAAAACACTTAATGGTTTATTTAAGGTTCACCAGGTAGAAACAGATTATTACTTTGAAATCCCCCTGAAATTGATGGGAAAGGATTTTCTGATCGTCAACAAAATCTCTTCTGTTCCACTTTCACTGAACGAATTCGGGGTAAATAAAGGAATCAATTACGACAATAAAGTGATTCGTTTCTCTCAGAATAAACTGGCGAAAACCATATGGGTAAAATCAATTGTTCCCCAGGTAGAATCACCGGCAGGAGATGCGATTACGCGTTCTGTGAACGATAATTTTGTGGCTTCTGTGATTGAATCTTTTAAAATTGAAGCCTACTCACCGGACTCTTCGGCAGTAGTGATCAAAATGAACAGGGTTTTTGATGGTACAGACAAAAGTTTTAACGATGTATTTACCGATATTGGATTAGGTACTGCGCCTAAAACCACTTTATCCGCAATAGAGCGAATCAAGAGCTTTCCCGAAAATATTGTGGTGCGTGCATTACTGACCACCAGGGTAACCGAAGGCAGATCCAGTACACCGATCAGTATGGCGGTAACGACAAACCTGCTTTTATTACCGGAAAAACCAATGAAACCACGTTTCGCAGATGAAAGGGTTGGATTTTTCACCACTCCAAGATGGTATTTCTCTGATGCGCAGCACAAGCTGGAAACCAGGGAATTGCTAACCAGATGGAGAATGGAGCCTAAGCCGGCAGACCGTGCCCGTTACCTGAAAGGGGAATTGGTGGAACCGGTAAAACCAATCATCTTTTATATCGATCCATCTACTCCTCCGCAATGGAGAAAACAAATTATTGCAGGGGTAACCGACTGGCAGAAAGCTTTTGAACAGGCAGGTTTTAAAAATGCCATTCAGGCAAGAGAAGTTACCGATACGGCTGATTACGATGGGGACGACATCCGTTATTCGGAGATCACCTATGCGGCTTCACCGAAATCGAATGCGATGGGCCCTGCGGTGGTAGATCCACGCTCCGGAGAAATCCTGGAATCAGATGTGATCTGGTGGCACAATGTGATGACTTCCCTGAATTTCTGGATGAGGGTGCAAACCGGGGTAATTGATCCGGAAGCCAGAAAAAATAAGCTTTCTGATGAACGCATGGCGCATGCCATCCGTTTCGTTTCTTCTCATGAAATTGGCCATACTTTGGGCTTAAAGCACAACATGAGTTCCTCTTTCTCTTTCCCGGTAGACTCTTTGCGCTCGCCTTCTTTTACCAATCGTATGGGTGGAACGGCCTCTTCCATTATGGATTATGCACGTTTTAATTATGTGGCACAACCGGAAGATAAGGTCACCAATATTACCCCTCAGATCGGTCTTTATGATAAATATGCAATTGCATGGGGTTACCGCTGGTTAGATGTGGAAGATCCGCATCAGGAGCTTCCTGTACTCAGACAATGGATCAAAGAACATGCTGATGATCCTTTATACCATTATGGCGAACAGCAGGATTCTAAAAACGTGATCGATCCAAGAGCACAATCAGAAGACTTAGGGGATGATGCCGTTAAAGCAAGCGAGTATGGATTGGCAAATCTGAAACGCCTGGTTCCTCAGATTTCAAGCTGGGCTTCCAATGAAGGTGAAGATTATATTCAGGCCGGAAAGTTGTTCATGGCTACCATTTATCAATGGCAAACCTATGCAGAACATGTGATGGCAAATATAGGGGGGATATACCTGGAAAACCCGGTGGCTGGCGACCATAAGAATGCGTACACACCGGTTCCTAAAGCCATGCAGCTGAAAGCCCTCGGCTTTTTAAAAGAGCAGGCATTGGTGGCACCGGAATGGTTGTTTGATCAGGAATTGCTGAAAAAAACCTTCCCGATTAAAGAATCTCCGATGGGACCTTATGAATATGCACCTTATAACCTGAAACGCGAGTTTCAATACGGACTATTGTACAGCCTGGTTAGTCAGGAGCGCCTGCTGAGAATGATGGAGATGGAAGTGATGCTGGGTAAAGACAAGGTGTTTACCGCTGCAGAATTACTGAAAGAACTGAGAGGAACTGTTTTTGCGAAAACCTTAAACGGTAAAAACCTTTCCGTAGAAGACCGCATGCTGGAGCAGAACTATGTAGATGTACTGTTGGTGAGCACGGATAAGATGCTGGAAAAAATCACCAAAACATCCTTACAGGAAAACAAGCTTAAGCTTAAAAACGAACTGCAGATCTGTGACTTTGGTGATACGGATAAATCGGCAACAGGAGAGGCGATCTCTGCAAGAAACATACAGGTGAGCTCCATGAGCAGAACTTCTGATGTGGCAGCAGCAAAACGTGGAGAACTGTTACAGATTGTAACCCTGCTGGAAAAAAATAAAGGAAGAGGAGATGACGCCACAAAGGGGCATTATATGGACCTGATCTTAAGGATTCGTCAGAGCCTTAAAATGAATTAAAAACAACCAACAAACTAATATATAATATAGGGGATATGAATAAACAATTACTTTTAATACTGTTCCTGCTGGGCATCAGCTTTGCAGGTTTCAGTCAGAAACAAACGACCATCACCGGACTGGTGCTGGACGAAAAGGATGGCTTGCCCATACCGGGAGCTTCTGTATTTGTAGACAATGCCGTAATCGGTGAGCAGACCGGCGTTCCCGGAGTGATTCAGAATTCGGTAATCGGGACGGTAACGGATAGCAATGGTAAGTTTAGCTTAAAAGTACCGGAAGGAACTACAGCGCTAAAAGTAAGCTACCTGGGATACAATGCAGCCCTGATCAATATCATCAATAAAACCAATATCACCGTTTCCCTGAAAAACAGCGACAATACACTGGGTGAAGTGGTGGTGAACGGATATACTGACATTGCCAAACGTAAAAATACGACGGCAACTACCAAACTGGATTATGGTAAAATCCGTCAGACCGGTGTATCTGGTATAGACGAGATGCTGGCAGGCCAGGTTGCGGGGGTTGCGGTTGGCAACATCACCGGCGGACCAGGTGCTGCACCAAAAATCAGAATCCGTGGTACCGTTTCCTTAAACGGAGGCCAGGACCCTTTATGGGTATTAGACGGACTTCCTTTGGAAGGAACGGACCTGCCGAACAATATTGCGGATAAAGACAATATCGATCAGCTGCGCAACTTGCCGATTGCTGGATTAAATCCGGACGATATCGCCGACATTACCATTTTGAAGGATGCGGCTGCAACGGCAATCTATGGTGCAAGAGCGGCAAACGGAGTAATCGTGATCACCACCAAAAAAGGTAAAAAAGGACCGATGGCAATTAACTTCAGTGCAAATACCTTTATCTCACAACGCCCGGATCTGAATAAACTAAACCTGATGAATGCCAATGAAAAGGTAGATTTTGAATTGGGACTGGCTTCCAGAGCAGACCTGAATTACAGAGATAACCAGGGTGGCGTTTCCAGAATCCTGAGCAAAAGTGGTGAGTTGAACCAGTTTAGAACAGGTGGTTTCTCCAGCCTGAGCCCGGCTACAAAGGATGCCATCAATAACCTCCGTCAAGCAGGTACAGATTGGGGCAAGGAATTGTACCAGACGGCCATCAACCAGCAATATACCCTGGGTTTATCCGGAGGAAATGAGCAGGCTACCTATTACGTTTCCGGTGGTTATTACAATGAAAAAGGAACGACGAAACAAACCGGACTGGAACGGTATAACCTGACGATGAAAACGGACTTTAACATCTCTCAGAAATTAAAAGCAGGGGTGTCCTTTTTGGGTTCAAAATCTAAGCGTAATAATTACCTGACAGATGCAGATTCATTTACCAACCTGAGTACTTACAGCAGGAATGTAAACCCATACCTGCAGGCAAGAGACGCTTCCGGTGCCTATACGTATGATCCGGATATTTTCGGTAACGTTAATGGAGATGTTTACCTTCCTTTTAACATGCTGGAAGAGCGTGCCAATACGCATTACACCCTGGACAATAAGAGTGTGAAAGCAGTATTCGACCTGGGCTACCAAATCAATAAAGACCTGAACCTGCGCACCGAATTCGGAGTTCAGTTTGAAGACACAGGAGTAGAGAAGTTTGCCGGACAAAATTCATATTACCTGCGTAAGCTAAGAGAATCGTCTAAATTCTATAATTCAGCGATTAAGAAAAATGATTATTTCCTGCCTGTAGGAGGAACCATTCAGAACCAGAATACAGATTTCTTCCAATACAACTGGAAATCTATCCTGGAATATAAAAAGGTCTTCAATGAAAAACATGAGATTGAAGCATTGGCAGGATCTGAGCTGAGAAGAAATAACAACAACGTGATCATTACCAAAGGATTTGGTTACAATGAACGTACGCTGACCAATCAGAACATCGTTTTCCCGAATGCAAACTTTGCAAAGGAATCGACCTGGCGCGCGTATCAGAAGACCAGAAATGAGAATGCATTTGCTTCCTTTTACGGTACTTTATCTTATACCTACGATAGAAAATATACCTTGTACGGAAGTATCCGTTATGATGGTTCAGACCTTTTCGGGGTAGATCCGAAATACAGATACCTGCCTATTTACTCGGTTTCAGGTGCCTGGAATGCCAATGAAGAGAAATTCATTAAAGACATCAGCTGGATTTCTAACCTTCGGGTAAGAACTTCTTACGGACTTCAGGGGAATATCGATAAAAATACTTCGCCATTCGTGGTTGGGGATTATTCCAACGGATCGATTCTTCCGGGAACAAATCAGCCGACCATCTCGGTGTCAAACCCGCCAAATGATAAATTGAGATGGGAGAAAACTTCGACCTTCAATGCGGGTCTGGATCTGGGTATCTTAAATAATGCAATACAAATTACTTTTGATTATTATAACCGCTCTAGTAAAGACCTGATCGGAACCCAATCTTTACAGCTGGAAAACGGATTTAACTTTACCCGTTCCAATGCTTCACAAGTGAAAAATAAAGGTCTGGAACTGACCATCTCTACCAGAAACATCAGTACCAGCAATTTCCAATGGTGGACAGATTTTAACATCGCGCACAATAAAACCAGGGTAGTTAAAGATAAAATCCGTGATAACCAGCTGACTCCTTCAAAAGAAGGATATCCGCTGAATGCTTTATTTGTGATCAAAACAAGCGGACTGGATGCAAATGGTATCCCTCAGTTCCAGAGAGATGGTAAAACAGTTTCCCTGGAAGAGTTCTATAAATTATATGACCCTTACGCAGACTTCTTCCCTGGTGAAATCGTCAACAGTGGACTGGATGCAAAAAGCACACAAGGCCTTTATAGCTATGCAGGTGATATGGATCCTCAGTTTACAGGAGGTTTAACCAACCGTTTCCGCTACGCGAATTTCGACCTTTCGGTGACGGCAATCTTTAACATTAACCAATGGGTAAAAGCAAGACCGGTTTACAACCCGGCGCAGGTGGATCGCGGACGTAATTACTCGAGAGATATCCTGAATGCCTGGTCTCCTTTAAATCCTGGCAGCAACTTACCTGGAATCTATGGTAACGACAGCTTTGCAGGCGCCAGATGGATGGCCTATAAATGGCAGAATGGCAATGACCCGGGTAATACCTATAATGACCTGGACATCTTTGCGAAAAAAATGAGCTATGTCAGGATCAACAGCATTCGTCTGGGATATACCTTACCCTCAGCTGTGTCTGGAAAGATTAAAGCAAACAGCCTGAGAATTAGTGTGGAGGGCAGAAATCCTTTTGTATTCGGAAGCAGTCATAAAGGATTCTTTGATCCGGAAACTTATGGCAATATCTATTCACAACCGATCACTAGAAGTATTTCTATTGGTTTAAATGCTACCTTTTAATTAATTATCTGATGAAGAAGATCATAAAATTAAGTGCAGCCCTGTTATTGGTTCTGACAGCCAGCAGCTGCAAAAAATATCTGGATATAGAACCGGTAGGAAAAGTAATTCCTACCACTGCAGAAGACTTCAGGGCACTGCTAAATTCAGGTTATACCGGCTTTGCAGAACATAAATCCATGCTGGCCTTACGCACGGATGAATTGTTGCTGAATGAGAATGAAGAAGGAACCGCGGCTTACCGCGATAGCTATAAATGGAATGATGCCAATCCGGATCCGGTTTCTACAGCCTTTCCATACATCGCATTTTATAAGTCCATCTTTTATGCAAACTCTGTCATTGCTGATGTAGAAAACAGAGCGGGGAAAACTCCGGAAACGGCACAACTGAAAGGGGAGGCGTATTTGTTGCGTGCCTACAATCATTTTGAACTGTTGAACCTGTATGCTAAATCCTACGATAAAAGTACGGCTTCAACAGACCGTGGCGTTCCATTGGCCGTGACGGTAAACCTGGAGCAAAATTATAAACCGGCATCGGTAGAAGCAGTATACAATCAGATCTTTTCCGACCTGGCAGAAGGACAGAAATTACTGAATGTAGATAATTTTGATGCGGGTAAAAATTACCGTTTCACCAGACGTGCAGCTTTAGCTTTCGCGGCCAGGATTTATGAATTCAGGGGAGAATGGGCAAACGCATTGAAAGCGAGTCAGGATGCACTGGCACTGGGCAACCAGCTGGAAGACCTGAACGCAGGCGAAAATCCTTTGTTACCTAATCAATATACTTCCAAAGAAAACATCATGTCGATGGAAGATGCTTTTAACAGTGACCTGACCAAGATCAGCTTTATCGCACCACACCTGATCGGCATCTATAACCAGGAAAACGACAAACGGTTTGCCTTATATTTCGGTCGGTCCGGAAGCAGGTATATCGGAAAGAAAGGTGCTTCCAGTGAATATAAGATTTCGTTCCGTAACGGAGAGCTCTACCTGATTCAGGCTGAAGCAGCTTTACAGACCGGTAACCTGTCTGTGGCATTACAGAGCCTGATGGCCTTAAAGGCAAAACGTCTGACTCCTGCTTATTTTGCTACCGAACAAACCCGGATATCCGGACTGGACAAGGCAGGCCTTTTACAGGAAATCCTGAATGAAAGAGAAAGAGAACTGGCATTGGAAGGCCATCGCTGGTATGACCTGAAACGTTATGGTCAGCCGGAATTAAAACATACCGTAAACGGGGTGACGTATACCCTGCAGAAAAATGATCCGAGGTATGTGATTCGTTTTCCTCAGGAAGCAATCACCGCCAATCCAAATCTCCAATAGGGGGGAGCTTTAAAATACGCTGTTAAGCGTTTGAATCACTCCGGTCTGTTTTACAGGCCGGAGTTTTTTTTTACATTTACATTTCAGTAAAAAAAGGATGAGGGTATTAATTATTGAGGATGAAGAACTGGCAGCAGATACGCTGCACAAGATGCTTTTGCAGCTGAATCCGAAAATAGAAGTACTCGCCATTCTGGGGACGGTGGAATCTGCCGTTTCCTGGCTCAGCAAAAATACCGCAGATCTGTTGTTCATGGACATCCATCTCGGAGATGGGGAAAGCTTCCAGATCTTTCAGCAGGTACCTGTAAATAGTCCGGTCATCTTTACCACTGCCTATGATCAGTATACCTTAAAAGCCTTTAAAAACCAGGGGATCGATTACCTGCTCAAACCTTTTGATGAGGAAGACGTAGCGGCAGCCCTGGCCAAACTGGACCGTATCCGTAAATTTACAGAACTGGATATCCCGCAGATCAGCCCAAAATCAGAAGAAACCAGGATCCGTAACCGCTTTATGGTTAAACTGGGTAAACTGATCAAAACGGTGCAGTCAGACGATGTGGCTTATTTTATGGCCGACGATAAATATCTTTTCCTGGTCACCAATGATAAGCAAAATTACATCATTGAAGAGACCATAGGTAGCCTGGAGCCTCAACTGGATACCTCGGATTTCTTCCGCATCAACCGGAAGTTCATCATCAACATCAACGCCATCAGGGAAATGTACAAGCTTTCCCGGAACAGGGTAAGGGTCGTATTGGAACCTGCGCCGGTTGAAGGACTGGAAGTGGTGGTTAGTGAAGAAAGGGCCGAAGCTTTCAAAAACTGGTTGAATCAGTAACATGTTACCTTTGAATTTCCATTAAATTATATACTTTTACCTCCGACCAAATACGCCATATATCGGGTTAAGCCTGAAGATCCTGAATATATGGTAACCTAACCTGATATGAACTTTTACAAACTATTGTTTTTTGTGCTGCTCTTTTATACGATAGAAGCAACTGCGCAAAAGAGTAACATTAGCTTTAACCACCTCACTGTAGAAAACGGGCTTTCTCAAAGCAGTGTGCTATCGATTACACAAGACAGTCTGGGCTTTATGTGGTTCGGGACAAAAGACGGACTCAATAAATTCAATACCCAGAATTTCGAAATCTATAAATACCATAAAAAAGACAAGTCTTCTTTAACGAGCAGCATGAACATCAATGCGCTCCTCACAGACCATAAGGGCAATGTATGGGTGGGTACCCAGAAAGGGCTTAACCTCTACCTGCCGAAAACAAACTCCTTTAAACGTTTTCAATACCACCCGAAGCGAAAGAACAGCCTCAGTAATAACATCATCAGGTGCATCTATGAGGACCGTCAGGGCTACCTTTGGGTTGGCACAGACAGCGGTCTGAATAAAATGGTGGGCCCGGATAAGTTTGAGCGTTATTTTACCAGTACAGGTCCGGCTAAAGGACGGGTGCATCACCTGATCAAAGCGATTCATCAGGACCATAACAATGTGATGTGGATCGGGACCGTTCAGGGACTGAGCAGCATGACGCTGGAAAAGGGTAAATACCGCTACCAATCCTATATTCATGAAGCCGGCCGGCCGGAAAGCTTAAGCGATAACGACATCAGTTCGATATTGGAAGACCGCCGGCATAACCTTTGGATCGGCACCCATAACTCCGGGCTTGAGCTCCTGGACCGCACAAAGGGGACATTCCGGCATTTCAAGTCTAAAAAAGGACAGGCCAACAGCATCAGCAGCAATGTGATCCGTAAAATGATGGTGGCCAGAGACGGGACGTTATGGGTATCTACCTTAAACGGAATCAACATCATTGATGTAGAAAACCAGACGGTCAGGGTGCTGAACCACCATCCGGATGATCCTTCCAGTCTGAATCAGAATTCAATTTACGATATGATGCAGGATGCTGCAGGCTCGGTCTGGGTAGGGACATATTACGGAGGGGTGAATGTTTACCATGAAAATTCTACCCCATTCCGTGAGTATAAATCTAACAGCGGCAAAAACGCGCTCAGCAGTAATGTCGTCAGCGCAATTCTGGAAGATCAAAAGCATAACCTCTGGATCGGTACGGAAGCCGAAGGCCTCAACTATTACGACCGCAGTTCCGGGAAATTCAATAGCTTCAGACATGATCCGGAAAATCCGGCTTCACTGAGCTCCAACCTGGTTAAAGCAGTGTCTGTAGACCATAAAGGAAGAGTATGGGTGGGCACTTATGAAGGCGGCCTGGACCTGTTTCTGCCGGAGTCCGGAAGTTTCAAACATTATAAACCCAATCCCGGAAATCCTTACGCCTTAAATTCTAACCGCATTATAGCCTTGCTGCACGATAGTCAGAAGCGTTTCTGGATCGGGACCCGGGCGCAGGGAATCTACCTTTACAACGAAAAGTCGGATAATTTTGATCCCTATACCGGAAAGGATGGGGAGCATGACCTTAGAATTGTACGGTGCTTCTTCGAAGATTCTAAAAAGAACATCTGGATCGCCTGCAGTTCGGGAACGTATATCCTGGAAAACAATTCCAATATCCTCCGGCGTTTTAAGACCAGGAACGACGATACGAAGTTTAATGACATCAATTTTATTCAGGAGGACTCCAAAGGCATCATCTGGCTGGGAGGATATGAATCCGGGTTGATCCGGTATATTCCGGAACTGAAAACGACACGGTTTTTTACCAAAGAGGAGGGGCTGCCGAGCAATGTCGTGCTCGGAATGCTGGAAGATGCAAAAGGATATTTATGGATCAGTACGGATAACGGCCTTTCCAAGTTCGACCGCAAGGTGTTCAAAACCTATACCGTAAGAGATGGCCTTCCGGGAAATGTATTCAATTACAATTCATTCTTTAAAGATAGTAAGGGCGAGTTTTTCTTTGGCGGATTCAATGGTATGGTCAGCTTTTTTCCGGATCAGATCAAAGACAATAAAATGGTGCCGAAAGCAGTCTTCAGTCGCCTGAGGTTGTTTAACAAACCGGTCAATATCAATGATGAAACAGAATTGCTCTCAGAGAACTTCAGCCTGACCAAATCCATTACTTTTTCCCACCACCAGAATATTTTTACGATAGACTTTGCGGTACTCAACTACATCAAGTCAGAGAAAAACAGGTACGCCTATAAACTGGAGGGTTTTGAAAAAGACTGGAATTATGTAAGCAGCCCTTCTGCAACATTTACGAACCTTCCTTCGGGAACTTATACTTTACTGATCCGGGGTTCCAATAATGACGGGGTATGGACTGCTGCTCCTGCACGCTTAACGATCCATGTGAACCCGCCTTTCTGGAAAACCTGGTGGGCTTACCTGATTTACCTGAGCTGCTTCCTGGGACTCCTGTTTTTGTTTTCCAGATTTTTATGGATCCGTGCACTCTTAAGAAGAGAGCATGAGCTTTATCAGATGAAACTCGATTTCTTTACCAATGTATCTCATGAAATCCGGACACCACTTACCCTGATTGTGGGGCCGCTGGAAAACCTGATTAATGAAACCCAGGAATCTCCGGCCTTAAACAGGAAACTGCTGACGGTAAGAAAAAATGCGGGAAGGCTCACCAGGCTGGTCAATGAGCTGATGGATTTCAGAAAAGCAGAATCAGGAAAACTGAGGCTTAACATCTCTCCGGGAAATATCGTGCCTTTTGCCAAGGAGATTTTCCTTTCTTTTCAATACCTGGCCATCAAACACCAGATCAGTTATCAGTTTATCAGTGAGGAAGAGGAGATTGAGGTTTACTTTGATAATGAGCAACTGGAAAAAGTAGTGTTTAACCTCTTATCCAATGCTTTTAAATTTACTCCTGATGGTGGCGCAATTCATTTAGCGGTACTAAAAACAAAAGACGGTTTTCTGGAAATCAGGATATCGGACAATGGAAAAGGAATTCCCGAAGAAAGCCGGGCAAAGCTTTTTACCAATTTCTACCAGGTAAAAGATCCTTTGTCCAGAAACAGTGGTACCGGAATCGGCCTGGCATTGTCCAAAAAGATTGCGCAGCTCCACTATGGAGGTTTGTTCCTGCTGGATGAAAAAAATACGACGGAGGAAGGCATGCATACCTGCTTTTGTCTGAAACTGAAGCTGGGACAAACACATTTTTCTAAAGAAGAACTGGTAGAAGAGTTTCTGAACAGCGAGAACCCGGAACATTACCAGTTTAATCCCGATCCTGAAAATGTATGGACGAGCCTGCCTCAGGAAAATGTTACGGAAGAACCGCTGACTTTACTGATTGTCGAAGACAACCATGAAGTACGGGACTTTATTGTACAGTCGCTGAGTCCTTATTACCAGATCCTGGTAGCAGAAAACGGAGAAGAGGGGGTTGACCTGGCGATAGAAAAAATCCCCGACCTGATTGTCAGTGATGTGATGATGCCGGTGATGGACGGCTTACAGCTTTGCCGTACCTTAAAGGTGGATGTACGGACCAGCCATATCCCGATTATCCTGCTTACCGCACGTTCGGGAAATATCCATGAGGTAAATGGGCTCAGGACAGGAGCGGAGGCTTACCTGACCAAACCTTTCAGCATCAACAGTCTGCAGCTCAATATTTCCAATCTGCTCATGCTTCAGGCAAATATGAGGCGCAAATTCAGTCAGCAGATTACCTTACAACCCTCCAATATTTTAATAGAATCTTCTGATGAGGAATTCCTGAACAAGGTGATGCTCATCATTGAAAATAATTTTGCCGAGGCTGATTTCAGTGTGAATACCCTGGCCTCAGATCTGGGGATGAGTACGCCGGTTTTATATAAGAAGATCAAAGTGCTGACCGGACTAACGGTAAATAATTTTGTCAAATCGGTTCGTCTGAAAAGGGCTGCCCAGCTCCTGCGCCAAAACGTATACACCGTATATGAGATTGCTTATATCGTGGGCTTCAATGATCCGAAATATTTCAGCAAAGAATTTATTAAACAATTCGGACGTACCCCTTCTGATTATGCTTTTGAGGAATAATCCCTGCTAATTTAAGAATTTCACCCCTTTTCTTTAAGATTTCACCCCCTCAGGGAGGAGCATGACACTTACATTAGCAAAACCAATTATAAATATCTGTTAAGATTAAAGAATCTATGAACGAGTATCCGATGATCCTTCTTTCTGTGGTTTCCTGTTATATACAGGTTTCGCAATATTCTTTTTCCAGTTTATCAACTAGATAATTATTGATTATGAAAGCACAATTACTTAAAGTAGCAATGGCTCCTGCTCAATCATTTAGTGTAAGGCAGGATGTAGAACCTTTTGTAAATAACAAATGGCATTACCACCAGGAGCTGGAACTGATCTATTTCAATGAAGGTAAAGGAACCCAGTTTATAGGGGATAGCATACAACCTTTTAATTCGGGAGATATTGTGCTGGTAGGCGCGCACCTTCCTCATTACTGGAAGTTCGATGAAGCCTATTTCGATGAAAACGGAAAGGCCGCAAGCCTGGATGTTAAAGTAGCGCATTTCAGCGAAGACCTATGGGGGGATTTCTTTTTGAACCTGCCTGAAAACAAATTGCTAAAGGATGTGCTGGAGAAATCCAAAAGAGGAGTGAAGGTAACCGGAAAAAACAGACAACAGGTGGCAGACCTGCTAACCAGAATGCTGAAGGCAGAGGGTACCGAAAGAATCATCATGCTGATGCAGGCCCTGGTAGAAATTGCCAAATGCGGACAATTGGAATCACTGGCCTCTGTAGGCTTTCAATACGACCTGGAGCAGGTAGAGAAGGACCGCATCAGTGATATCTATGAATATACTTATGCCAACTTCAGAAATAAGATCTGTCTGGAAGAGATTGCCGATGTAGCCAAAATAAGTCCGAATTCTTTCTGCCGATACTTCAAATCCAGAACTCGCAAAACCTATTCGCAGTTCCTCACAGAAATTAAAGTCGGACAGGCCTGTAAGCTCCTGATTGAAGCACACCTCAACCTGAAACAAATATGCTATAACAGCGGATTTAACAATTTCGCCAGCTTTCATAAATGTTTCAAGAAAATTACCGGAAAAAGCCCGCTTTCTTACCAGCGGGAGTTTGTAACCGGATAAATCGTCAACCAACCAACGTCATCCCTTATACCAACCAAATATAAACCTAAACAAAATGAACATGAAAACCTCCAAACCAGCGGCCATAAGGGATTGATGGCTCCGTCTCCTGAACAGATTATCAATTAAAGTATTTACTCATTTTTTTAAAACAGAAGTATGAAGGAAATTTATACTAAGAACCTCTATTTGTCTAACAAATGGAAAGTATGTAATATCAGACAGGTTGGCGTGATCGTTTTACTTGCCCTGGGCATGTTATTTTCGCCCGCTGTATTTGCACAGAAAACAAGCAAAATCAAGGGAATAGTGAAGGACGACAAAGGAGTCCCGCTTCCGGGTGTGGGTGTAAAAGTAAAAGGCACCTCCACGGGAACCTCTACCAATGTAGACGGGGTCTATAACCTGACCGTAACAGGGGATGCTGCGGTATTGGTGTTCAGCTATATTGGTTTTGTCTCACAGGAAATCCCTGTAGGCAAGAAAACAGACATCAATGTGAGCCTTAAAGAAAATTTTTCTGACCTGGAAGAGGTCGTAGTAACCGGATACGGTGGGGTAGCGAAAAAGAAAGACCTGACCGGTGCCAGTTCATCTATCAATCAAAAAACCATCCTGGAACGTCAGCCGGTGAACCTTTTTGATGCCTTACAAGGTCAGGCTGCAGGGGTTTTAATCGTAAATGATGGAGGTGGTGCTCCCGGAGCAACGGGATCGGTACAGATTCGCGGGGCCTCGACACTAAACGGGGGTAACGGACCATTATATATTGTAGATGGAGTGATCAATCCTGACGGAGCAGCGATTAACCCTACAGATATTGCAAACGTGGAAGTTCTGAAAGATGCAGCTTCTGCCTCTATCTATGGTTCCAGAGCTGCCAACGGAGTAATCTTAATTACCACCAAAAGAGGTCAGGAGGGAAAACCGGCCATTGACCTGACTTATAACCATATATTTGGACGCCTGGCTCATGGCATTCCGGTGAGCAACTCTGCAGAAGTACGTGCTTTCCGCGATATTCAGGGCAGAGGAAATGGAACAGATTCCCTGAATCCAAGCTTTAATGCCGACAATAACCTGCAGGACCTCCTGCTGGGAAATCTTGCGCAAAGGAAAGAAGTGAAGATGGGCATCAGCGGCGGACAAAAAGGATTGAGCTATTATACCAGCTTAAACTATATGGACGACAAATCCATCATCATCAACAGCTGGGCAAAACGCTTACAGTCCAGGATCAATGTCAACTATCAGGTTTCTCCAAAATTGAAATATTCCAATAACATGTCTTTCACCTGGCAGAAATCAAACCAGATCCCGATTGGAAATACGGTGAGGGTAGTCATCGACAGACCTGCTTATTCCCTGATCTACTATCCTGATGGCACGCTTACGAGTTATATTGCCTCAAAAAGGAATCCGATTGCTCAGGCTTTGTTTGAAAGGGATGAGGATGAAACCTATTCCGGACAGTTCAATAACCAACTGGATTATCAGTTCACTAATGACCTGAAATTTACCACCTTATTCAATGCGAAACTGGATAACTTCCAGAACCTGTATTTCCTTCCGAGAATCCTTTCTCCCAACAGAGATCAGAATGCCGGAAGAAATCAAATGAGAAAGAACTTTAGCTGGGAATATCAGGCTTTCGTAAACTACAATAAAACCATTAATGAAAACCATAACTTCTCTGGTTTATTGGGATTTAGTGCCGACAGGAAAAGAATGGACCGTTTTCAGACGGAATATTTAAACAGTGTAAGTGAAGAGATCTTTGTGACGCTGCCGGATTACCTGACTGCACCAAAAACCTATACGGAAGCGACGGCAAATTCCACTGCTTCAATATTTTCAAGATTAGGATATAACTATAAAGGAAGGTACATTTTGCAGGGAACTTACCGCAGGGATGGTTCTTCGAGATTTGGTCCTGAAAACCGCTGGGGAGATTTCCTGTCTGCTTCAGCAGCATGGCGCTTCTCTGATGAGAAATTTATGTCCTGGTCGAAATCCTTTTTGGAAGATGCCAAAATCCGTTACAGTTTCGGTCAGCTGGGAAATGACCAGATCGGTGATTACGAAGCACGGACCAGAATTGCATTCAGTGGAAATTACAATGGTGTCGGTGCAGGAGCGCCAACCACTATTCTTGGAAATAAATTCATTAAATGGGAAACCACTACACAGAATAACATAGGTTTAGACCTGAGCTTCTTTAAAGGCAGATTGGGCTTTACCGGAGATTATTATGTGAAGAAAACTTCCGACCTCTTGTATCCAAGAGAGATTGCCAAAGAAACCGGATTCAGTAAGGTACAGGTAAATGTGGGAACGATACAAACCAAAGGATTGGAGTTTGTGGTAAACGGTACGCCAATAGTATCGAAAGATTTTGAATGGAATGTGACCGCAAACATCTCTTTTGAAAGAGGTAAAGTCTTAAAACTGGCGGATGGTGTTCCTTTCTTCGCAGGAAACAAATGGTATGTGGAAGAAGGAGGCAAGATGGGCAACTTCTACGGATGGAGAAATCTGGGAGTTTACCAGTGGGACGAATCCAACGCATACGATGAGAACTGGAAAAAGCTGAATGTGGTTCTGGAAAACGGCCAGCCTAAATATGTGAACGGAAAACCGGTATACACACAGGATGGACGGGAATATACCGGAAACGTTCAAAGTAAACGTGCACCGGATGGTAAACTCAAAGGTGGAGATGCAGAATGGGAAGAGGTCAGACAGGATGGGGTGATCGATGATGCAGACCGTCAGGTTCTGGGAAATGCCACTCCGGATTACTACCTGGGTGTGCTGAACAATTTCCGTTACAAAAACTTCTCGCTGTCTTTTCTGATCAACGGGTCATTTGGCGGAGAAGTGTACAACTCACTTTTGCAAACACAAAATAACCCTTCTAATACAGGTGCAGGTTCTCCGGAGATCGTTTACAACTCCTGGAGAAAACCGGGTGATGTAGCCAAATATCCTTATTATATAGAGAAAAATAACCGTGGAAACCTGAAAACCAATCAGAACAGCTTGTATATCGAAGATGCTTCTTTTATCAGGTTATCGAGTGCCCGGCTTTCTTATCGCTTAAATCCGGATTGGGCAAAACGTATTTTCCTGAAAGGTTTAACCACTTATGTGTACGGAACAAATCTGTTGACATGGACGAATTACCGTGGTTATGATCCTGAGTTCAGCACAGATAACGTATTGACTCCTGGTGATGATACCGGAAAGTATCCAAGAAGAAGAGAGTTTGGTTTTGGTGTGAACATTAATTTTTAATAAGATGAAGACGAGTAAGATAATCACAATGTCTGCCTTAGCTACAGCGCTATTATTAGGCGGTTGTAAGAAATTTTTAGATGAAAAACCTTTAGCTCAGGTGGCTGTAGAGGATTTTTACAAAAACAGATACGATATGGAAGCCTCTGTGGCAGCCATCTATGCTGCATTTCAGCAGGAAATGATAGGGAAGGAGCAGTATACAGAGAAATATATGTACTGGGGAGAATACCGTTCCGATAATTTTGACCGGTTCCTGTCGTACACCAAAGACTATGTAGACGAAATTGTGTTGAACAGTCTGACGCCTACGAATCAGTTTTCAGACTGGAGCGGTCTTTATACGGTAATCGGAAGGGCCAATAGTACCATTAAATATATGGGGCAGGCTGCAAGCCTGGATGTGACACTTACGCCTGCCCTGAGCAATAGTTACCTTAGTCAGGCTCATGCCATGCGCGCCATCAGTTATTTTTATCTGGTGAGGGTTTGGGGAGATGCACCGATCAGACTGGAACCTTATGTAAACATTACTGAACAATCAGATTTCCGCAGAGAATCTAAAGATAAGATCATTTCAGAGGTGATTATTCCGGATCTGGAAAAGGCGTATAGCCTGGTGGTTAAAGGTTCAAAACCGGTCGTGTATAACATTGGAGAAGCCGCTATTTGTGCCACGCTTGCAGATGTGTACATGTGGAAGAAAGATTATCCGAATGCCATCAAATGGATCAATAACCTGTTTGCTGCAAAAGGACCACTGGGCGCAACTTATGCAGGTGCAAGCGAAGCAAATCTTCAACCTTCAGCAACCTGGAAAACGTTGTTTACCGCACCGGCAACAAGTAATGAGTCGATCTGGAGTATCCATTGGGATTACCTTAAAAATGGTTGTGCCTGTATGCAGACTTCCTGGACGAACAACAATAAACAAGTGGTGGTGGATGAGGACATCTGGGCAACCTGGTTCCAGCCCCAAACTCAGCCTACAAGGTCTCCGGATATCAGACCAAGACAAACGGCAGATGTGTTTCTGGCTCAGCCAAAACCAAACAGAGACCGTTTTATTAAATGGTATCCTACAGCGGCCAGCCCAACTGCGGCTGATCCCTTTCCGGCAAGCAATCAGTTGTTGCCGGTATACCTGACGATGTACCGCCTGGGAGATATTTATCTTTTATATGCAGAAGCGTTAAACGGTAGCGGTGATCTGGCCGGCGCATTAAAATACCTGAATTTTGTTCGTAAAAGAGCGATGGTTCCTGAATATCTGGCTACGGATCCACTGGTTTCCAATCAGACGGCAATGGAAAATACGATTCTGGATGAAAGACAGCTGGAACTTTTTGGAGAGGGTAAAAGATGGTTTGATCTGGTACGGACCAATCACGTTAAACAGGTGATGGATCCTATCCTTAAAAGAAGACAAACTGCTGCCGGAAATCTGGAAGCTCCGGGATTCCTGAATCCGGAAACTAAAGCCTACTGGCCTTTACACAGAAATGTGCTCAACTCTAACAGACAATTAACTCAAAACCCTGGTTATACAGACTAAAAATAGCAATATGAACACGATCAGAATAATATTGAAAAGGTATGCTTTCTTATTGTTACTGCCATTGTCGGGATGTACCTTATTCGATATGGAGTTGCAAAAAAAATACGATTATGAACATAAAACACTGGACCCGCACATTAACATTACGGCAAGGCAGTTTTTAGAAACCCGTTCTTATGAATCTCCGACTAACCTGAAAGATACCGTCTTTAAATGGATGAGAAAAGGATTGGAATATGCAGAGATAGACCTGGCGGCTTATGATAAGCCAGGAATGACCTTCATCTTTCTGCACAATGATGCCGTGAGGGTCTGGGATGCAAAAGCAAAGAAAACCACTTCAGGCATTTTTGTTGATTTTCCTCTTTTAATCGTAAATCCGACAACGGGGGAAACCAAAACCAAAATCGCTGAGAAGTGGGAGGACTATCCGAAGGAAGATGTTAAAAATTTCTTCTTATACCTGATGGTTCAGGGTACGTACAACTTTAATAATATCGGCCTGACCACCGTTACGGCTCAGACTTTGTTACCTCCGGGATCTAAAGCCTCGAAAAAATCGGCATTGGGCCTTTTAAATAATGGTACCGGATTTGACCAGGAAGGAAAGATGGATTTAAGGATCGTCAATAATGATGACCTGGCACCCATCATGATCAACGATAAAACTAAAAATCGTTCTGGTGGTTACATCGCCACCAATGCCATCGTTCATGTTTATGGCAGTACCATCTATCCTTTCAGATCAGCGCCATCTTTATGAGAAAACTAATATTATCCCTGTTTTGCACGATCCTTTTTAATCATTTATTTGCACAGCAAACTCAACGTTTAGCGCAAAACTGGGAATATTTAAAGGGCGATCTGGGCGGTATTTATGAAGCCATCAGGCCAGTAAAAGCCGGAAACCCGGAAAGCGTTCCTTTATGGGAAAACGTCAGTCTGCCGCATTGTTTCAATGCGACAGACGCCGTAAGTCCTGACCGGAATTATTACCAGGGGCCGGGATGGTACCGGACTCAGCTCAGCATCAATAATCCTTATAAAAACGGAAGGACCATCCTTCATTTTGAAGGAGCGGGGCAAAAAACACAGGTATATGTCTATGATGTGAAAGTGGCTGAACATATTGGTGGTTATGATGAGTGGACGGCGGACATTACGGAGGCTGTAGCTGCGTTCCGTAAAAATCCGCTGTTTGAAAAACAGTTTAAAGGAAAAATTCCGGTAGAAATCCGTTGTGATAACTCCCGGGACCTGGAAATGATCCCTTCAGATCTCTCTGATTTTAACATTTACGGTGGTTTATACCGTTACCTGAACCTGGTTTATGTACCTCAGGTATCTGCGGAAAAGGTTTTCGCTGCAGCCAGTGTGGATGCAAAAGGGGAAATGGGACAGTTAAAAATAGGAACAAGACTGTTTAATCCGGATGGAGTAGACACGGTAACGGTAAAGCTGGAGCTGAAAGATCCTCAGGGGAAACTGATCAGCAGCTGGAAAAAAGAAGTAAAAGCATTTTATGGAACAAAAGACCTTTGGGAAACGAAGATAAAGAACCCCAGGTTATGGTCGACGGAAAATCCAAACCTGTATACCGTAGAAATAACGGTGGACGCTAAAGGAGAAAAGTCTGTCCATAGCGAAAAAGTGGGTTTCAGAAATTTTGAGTTCGTTAAAAAAGGCCCCTTTATGCTCAATGGCAAAAGACTCCTGCTCAGAGGGACTCACCGCCATGAAGACCATGCTGGAGTAGCTGCAGCGATGACGGAAGATCAGATTCGTGAGGAAATGCGGCTGATGAAAAATATGGGGGTCAATTTTATCCGCCTGGGTCATTATCAGCAATCCAGGATTGTACTGGAACTCTGCGATAGCCTGGGTATTCTGGTTTGGGAAGAAATTCCATGGTGCAGAGGTGGTTTAGGAGGCGAATCTTATAAAAACCAGGCGCGCAACATGCTGGTGAATATGGTGGAACAACATTATAACCATCCTTCAATCATCATCTGGGGAATGGGGAATGAAAACGACTGGCCGGGGGATTTCAGTGAATTTGATCAGCATAAGATCAGAGAGTTTATGAAAGAACTGAATGACCTTTCTCATCGCCTGGACCCATCCCGTAAAACGGCAATCAGAAGATGTGATTTTTGTAAAGATATTGTAGATGTCTATTCTCCTTCAATATGGGCAGGATGGTACCGCGGGATTTATACGGAATATAAAGAGGTTTCTAAGCAGGAATTTGATCGGGTAGACCATTTCCTTCATGTGGAATGGGGCGGCGACAGTCATGCTGGCAGACATTCTGAAAATCCGGACAATGCTTTAAGCCAGGTGAAAACCGGCAAAGGAGCAGATGAAAGAGCAGGAGATGCTTCTTTATTTGGAGGAAGTGCCAGGGTTTCCAAGGATGGAGACTGGAGTGAAAGTTATATTGTTAACCTGATCGACTGGCATTTAAAGGAACAGGAAACCATGCCCTGGTTAACCGGAGCGGCTTACTGGCCTTTTAAAGATTTTTCTACTCCGGTGCGTCCGGACAATCCGGTTCCTTATATGAACCAGAAAGGGGTGGTTGAACGTGATTTTACCAAGAAAGAAGCATATTATGTATTCCAGTCGTACTGGACAACCGCACCAATGATCCATATCTACGGGCATTCATGGCCGGTAAGATGGGGAAATGCGGAAGAGCAGAAAATGATAAAGGTATATGCGAACCTGGATGAAGTGGAGCTGTTCCTGAATGGCCAGAGTCTGGGCAAAAAGAAACGTGATTCACAGGATTTTCCTGCAGCTGGTTTAAGGTGGATGGCCAATTTCAATGAAGGTGAAAATACCATCAAGGCAGTAGGAAAGAAAGATGGTAAAGTATTTACCGACGAAATTATCCAGCAATACCAGACCGCAAAATGGGATAGACCCGCTAAAATGGTCCTGGAGAAAGTATCAGAAAAAGATGGGATCGCGGTAATCCGGGTAAAGATGCTGGATAAGAACAATATCCTGTGTCTGGATGCCCAGAATTACGTGAACTTCGGCCTTACCGGCGATGGTAAACTGATCGATGATCAGGGAACTGCCCGCGGTTCAAGCAAGGTGCAGGTAGGAAACGGAAGAGCCGAGATCAGTATAAAATTGAATAATGGAAAAAGTGTGGCCAGCGTAAAAGCCGACGGACTGGCCTCCGCATTTGTTGAACTTTAAATATTTGAAATGAAAATTATCCCCTGTTTGTTATTAGGAGCCCTATTCATCCACGTAAATGCCGATGCTCAAAGCAATGATCCCCTTAAACTGTGGTATGACCGCCCGGCAAAAGTTTGGGAGGAAGCCCTGCCTTTGGGAAATGGGAAAACGGGGGCAATGGTATATGGCCGTATCAACAGGGAACGTATCGCTTTAAATGACAACACCTTATGGTCGGGTTTTCCGGATCCGGGGAACAATGAGAATGGGCCAAAAGTGCTCCCTCAGGTAAGAAAGGCGATAGAGGAAGGACAGTACGATCAGGCCGCGGTGCTCTGGAAGAAAATGCAGGGCCCTTATTCGGCAAGGTATCTTCCTTTGGGAGAATTGTTTTTGCAGTCTGATCAACTGGATAGTATTCCTGAAACCTATCATCGGGAATTAGACCTGCGGACAGCAGTATCATCTGTAAGTTATAAACTGAAGGGGGTAACCTACAGAAGGGAAGTGTTTACCAGCTTTCCCGGAAAGGTATTGATGGTGCGCATTACAGCCGACAAGCGGGGCGCCATCAGTTTTGCAACAGGCCTGATCAGTAAACTGAGGTTTCAGACCAATACTTCGGGAAGCAATGAGCTGATCCTGAAAGGAAAGGCACCGAAGTTTGTGGCCAACAGGGACTATGAACCTAAACAGGTGGAATATGATGAAAAAGAAGGGATGACTTTCCAGATCCGCCTGAGAATCAAAAACGAGGGAGGATCGCTCATCGGAAAGGGCAGCCAGTTGCTGGTTAAAAATGCAAATGCAGTAACGATCTATTTAACAGAAGCAACCAGTTTCAACGGCTTTGATAAGTCTGCGGGACTGGAAGGTAAAGATCCGGCTGTCGAAACACTGGCCAATATGAACCAGGTTTTTGCCAGGAGCTTTGACCAGCTG
Source organism: Pedobacter steynii (assembly GCF_001721645.1). Classification (NCBI taxonomy): domain Bacteria; kingdom Pseudomonadati; phylum Bacteroidota; class Sphingobacteriia; order Sphingobacteriales; family Sphingobacteriaceae; genus Pedobacter; species Pedobacter steynii. The sequence goes on from NZ_CP017141.1 coordinate 4,386,787, forward strand.
AAATCACAGCACGTCCGCGATTATCAGGCTTTATTTAACCGGGTGGAGTTTCGGCTTGCTTCCAATCCTGCTGCCGAAAAACAAAACACAGACGAACGTCTGAAACAATATGCGAAGAACAGAAATGACCAGGGGCTGCAAGCCCTATATTATCAGTTTGGCAGGTATTTAATGATCGCTTCTTCCCGCCCGGGATCAAGACCATCCAACCTTCAGGGGATCTGGAATGACCTGGTTCAACCACCATGGGGAAGTAATTATACCACCAACATCAATACGGAAATGAATTATTGGCTGGCAGAAAATGCCAACCTCTCAGAATGTCACCAGCCGCTGTTCGATTTTATGAAAGAACTGGCAGTGAATGGTGCAAAGACGGCTAAAGTGAATTACAACATTGATAAAGGATGGGTTGCACACCATAATTCTGACCTTTGGGCCAAAACTTCTCCCCCCGGAGGATATGACTGGGACCCTAAAGGAATGCCGAGGTGGTCGGCATGGCCAATGAGTGGAGCCTGGTTCAGTACCCATTTATTTGAACATTATCAGTTTACCGGCGACAAGCAATTTCTAAAAGAAACGGCTTATCCGCTGATGAAAGGCGCTGCTGAATTTATGCTGCAATGGTTAATCAAGGATGAGAAGACTGGTTACCTGGTAACCAGTCCTTCCACTTCACCTGAAAACACCGTTAAAATTCAAGGCAAAGAATATCAGCTTTCTAAAGCTTCAACGATGGATATGTCTATCCTCAGACAACTGTTTACGGATTTGATCCGCAGTACTGAGGCTTTAAATATAGATGCTGCATTCAGAACAGAACTGCTTGCTGCACGTGAAAAATTATACCCTTTCCATATCGGCCAGCATGGTCAGATTCAGGAATGGTTTCAGGATTGGGATGATCCGAAAGATACACACCGACATATTTCCCATTTGTTCAGTCTGTTCCCGGGAAACCAGATTTCGGTTTTTGAAAGTCCGGAGCTGGCCAGTGCGGCAAAACAAAGCCTGCTCTTCAGAGGGGATGTGAGCACCGGATGGTCTATGGCCTGGAAAATCAACTGGTGGGCCAGGTTACAGGATGGCAATCATGCCTATAAAATCCTGGAAGATGCGTTTAACTATATCGACCCTACGCTAACAAAGGCACAAATGAGCGGGGGTGGAACTTATCCGAACCTGTTTGATGCGCACCCGCCTTTTCAGATTGACGGTAATTTCGGGGCAACAGCAGGAATCACAGAAATGCTCCTGCAAAGTCAGGATGGAACAATCAGCTTATTGCCTGCATTGCCGGATGCCTGGCAGGAAGGAAGGATTCAGGGGATTAAAGCCAGAGGAAATTTCCTGGTAGACATCAGCTGGAAAAAAGGAAAGCTGGTTTCTGCATCACTTAAATCAGAAATCGGCGGGAATTGCAGGCTCAGAACTTTACAACCTGTTCAGGTGGTCGCTGTGAATGCGACCGCGGCTGCTGGGGAAAACAGCAACCTGCTTACACAGAAAGCCTACCTGCCTCCATACCAGAATCAGGCTAAATCTACACTGCAAAAGCTGAATGTGGAGCCCGGATATGTATTGGATTTTAAAACTGAAAAAGGAAAAATATATAAAATTATAGCCCTGTAAGCTCATGTATAGACAAGTATTTATCTTTGTAGCCTTTTTATGGTCTGGTCTGTCGGCACAGGCGCAGGAAATTAAGTGGGAGCAGGTAGCCCCCGGGATCTGGAAAGGAATGGTGGGAAAACCGGAAAACTATAACCTGCTTACCGCATCGGGAGCTCAGCCGGCAACAGAAGGCTTAAAGCGAATCGGAGAGGCCGATTTCCCACTCCTTAAACAAGAAATTGTGGCCAAACTGAATGATGGCAAGACCTATCTCCGCTTTCCTTTAAACAAAAAGGAACAGCTTTATGGTTTTGGACTTAACTTTCAGACGGTTCACCAAAGGGGGAAGATCCTCGAATTACACGTAGATCATTATGGAGGCAAAGACAATGGCCGGACGCATGCGCCGACACCTTTCTATGTCTCTTCTGATGGTTATGGGGTATTCATCAATTCTGCCCGTTACTTAAAAGTATATGCAGGATCTGCAGTAAGAAGGGACAGCAAAGATGCGCCCGAAGCGAAAGACCGCAATACGGATAAAACCTGGTCTTCGCGTCCTTATTCGGATGCAGTGGAAATTCTGGTTCCTGCAGAAGGTGTGGAATTTTATGTGTTTGCAGGCCCTAAACCTTTAGATGCCATCAGCAGGTATAACCTGTTTAATGGTGGTGGTCCTTTGCCTCCGCGCTGGGGACTTGGCTTTACACAAAGGGTAAAAACGCTTTACACTGCCGCTGAAGTAGAAAAGGAAGCCCAGGCATTTGCCGATAAAGGTTTCCCGCTGGATTATATCGGACTGGAACCGGGATGGCAGAGTAAAGCCTATCCATGTACTTTTGAATGGGATAACAGCCGTTATCCTGACCCTGCAGGGTTTGTGAAACACATGCTCAGTAAGGGAATCAGGCTGAATTTATGGACCAATCCATATGTTTCTCCACTTGCCTCTATCTATAAAGACCTGAAACCTTATACTGCCGATCATACGGTATGGCTTGGTGCCGTGCCAGACCTGACCCTACCGGAAGCAAGAACGATCTTGTTCGGACAATTAAAGAAAGCTCAGGTGGATATTGGTGTCAGCGGGTACAAATTTGATGAGGTGGATGGTTACGACCATTATTTATGGCCTGATGTGACCAGTTTCCCTTCCGGAAAAAGTGCAGAACAAATGCGCCAGACTTATGGTTTGCTGATTCAGCGCTACAGTGCGGAGCTGTTTCATCAAAGAAACCAACGTACTTATGGCCTGGTCCGTGCCTCTAATGGTGGAGGAACGGCGATGCCTTACGTGATCTATAACGACTATTACAATCATGAGGACTTTATCACCGCGCTGATCAACAGCAGCTTCTCCGGTGTGCTCTGGACGCCTGAAGCGAGGGCTTCCAAAACAGGAGAGGAATGGTTGCGCAGGATGCAGTCTGTGGTGTTTTCGCCAATGGCGATGATCAACGCCTGGTCCAGCGGTACAAAACCATGGTCTTACCCGGAAGTAGAACAACAGGTAAAAGATATGGCTTTACTGCGTATGCAGATGATGCCGTACTGGTATAGCGAGTTTGCTAAATACCATTTTCAGGGCATTCCGCCATTCCGGGCAATGAACCTGGAAGAGGGTTTTTTATCGGAAGTCAAAAAGGAATTGAAAAGCACCAATCTGGAAGATAATCCTTATGTGGAAGCGGTGAGTAAAGAAGTGAAAGATCAGTATATGGCCGGAGAATACTTATTGGTTGCCCCCATGTTTGCCGGTAAAAGCAGTCGTACGGTGATCCTTCCCAGAGGGAAATGGTTTGATTTCTATACCGGCAAATTTGCGGGTGATGGAGAAGTGATCACCGTTACACCAGGACTGGACAGGATTCCGGTATATGTAAAAGATGGAGGGATTATCCCGATGGGCCCAGCCCTGATGCAGGCCCCAAAACCAACAGATAAAATCAATCTGGAAATCAGGTACTATGGAAGTAAACCGGGTAAATACCTGCTTTACGATGATGATGGGGAAAGTTTTAACTATGAAAAGGGAGATTTCAGCTTCCGGGAAATCAACATTACCAAAGGATCCAACGGTGTATTAAAGACTTCAGTTTCCAAAGCGGAAAAGGGAAAACCGAATACTCTTGATAAAATCACTTTTAAAGCAATGACCAGTCATGAATAAGAAAAGATTAAGCCTGCTGGTGTTTACCCTGTTGGGGATTTTAGTTTCTCTTACCGCCTTTGCACAAAAAGGGACGGTGGGTAAGGAAGTGCTGCAGACCTTAAAAAAAACAGTACTGGAACAGGCAGCATGGGCAATGCAACAGCAACCGGTAACGGTTACCGCGGCGGGCTCGGCAAGATCTGCCGGAGGGATACATGATTTTTATTCGGAAGGTGATTACTGGTGGCCAGACCCCGCAAATCCTGATGGACCTTATATTCAGCGTGATGGAATGACCAATCCGGACAATTTTGTGGCCCACCGGCTGGCCATGATCCGGTTTAGCAGAATCATAGGGGCATTGGCCTCTGCCTATAAAATCACCGGAGATCAGAAATATGCAAATCAGGCCATGATCCATCTGGAAGCCTGGTTCATTAATGAGGGTAGCCGGATGAACCCAAGTCTAAACTTTGCCCAGGCCATCAAGGGCAGGTTTACCGGCAGAGGAATCGGCATTATTGATACCATTCAGCTGCTGGAAGTTTCGCAAGGGGTATTGGTACTGGAAAAAGCATTGAGTAAAGCAATCCTTTCAGGAACAAAAGAATGGTTTACGGCATACCTGAACTGGTTGATGACCCACACTTATGGTAAAGATGAAATGAATGCCCAAAACAACCATGGTACCTGTTTTACGATGCAGGTAGCGGCATTTGCGAAATTAACGGGAGATCAGAAACTATTGTCTTTTTGCAGAGAACGGTACAAAACAATACTTCTGCCAAACCAGATGGCCAATGATGGCAGCTTTCCAAGAGAGCTGAGCCGTACCAAGCCTTATGGTTATTCCATCTTTAACCTGGATGCGATGACCGCCCTTTGCCAGATTCTGTCTACCCCGAAGGATAATCTTTGGAAGTATGAAACTGCAGACGGGAAATCGATTCAGAAAGGAGTGGAGTACCTGTACCCATTTGTAAAAGACAAAAGCAAATGGCCTTTAAAACCAGATGTGATGTATTGGGAGAACTGGCCGGTAGCACAGCCTTTTTTAGTGTTGGGCGCTTCGGCATTTCAGCAGGAAAACTGGTTGCAGACCTGGCAAAAGCTGGATCATGATCCTCAGGTAGAAGAGGTGATCCGAAACCTGCCACTCAGAAACCCCTTAATCTGGATCAATTAGCCCAATGTATTCCGCTTAACTATAAAACCAAAAAAACAACTATTAACACCGATACCAATATGAAGCTCCGGATAAACCGCAAGTCGGCTTTTTTACTCTCTCTTTCTTTAATTACCGGGTCGGCTTATAGCCAGGTGCCTGGTGATGAAGATAAGGAAATGTTTAATCAGGCCAGGCAGCGTGATGAGCGGGCTATAGATGTTGCCAAAACAGGTTGGTGGACCGAATCCATGAAGCGCCATGAGCAGCGCATGCAATGGTGGAGGGAAGCTAAGTTTGGTATGTTTGTGCACTGGGGCCTGTATTCCATGCCTGAAGGGGAATGGAAAGGAAAGGTGGTAAGCGGTTATGCCGAACACCTGATGAGAAAGGAAAAGATCAGCAGGGCGGCTTATCTTGAGCTTGCCCATGAATTTAATCCCCTGAAATTTAATGCGGAAGAATGGATCCTGAATGCTAAAAAAGCAGGGATGCATTACTTTATCGTCACCGCCAAGCACCATGATGGTTTTGCCCTGTTCGACTCCGGGGTTTCTGATTTTGATGTGATCGATCAGACCCCTTTTAAGCGTGACCCAATGGCGGAACTTGCTGCGGCAGCTAAAAAACACGGAATGAAATTCGGTTTTTACTATTCCCATGCTTTCGACTGGGAGCATCCTGATGCACCGGGAAACGATTGGGAGTACCAGAATCCGGGCGGAGACCGGCTGATAGGTGGGGCAAACTGGTTCGATAACCATCCGGAATGGTTGCCTAAAGCAGTAAAATATGTAGACCAGAAGGCGATTCCTCAGATTAAAGAATTGATCCGTAAATACCATCCGGATATCCTTTGGTTTGATACCCCTCATAAACTGCCGCTTTCCGAAAACCTGCGTATTCTTCAGGCCATCCGGGAAACGGACCCGGATATTGTGGTCAACGGACGCCTGGCCAGAAGTACCTCCGGAAATTTTGGTGATTACCTGAATACCGGCGACCGCCCCGCAGAGCTGCGTACCGTAGCGGGCGATTGGGAAGCGATTCCGACAACGAACGAATCTTATGGTTATTCGAAACACGATAACAGTCATAAGCCAGCAAAATTCTTTATTCAGCTGCTGGCCAATGCGGCTTCAAGAGGGGGTAATATCCTGTTGAATATCGGCCCGAAAGGAGACGGCAGTTTTGATCAGAAAGACAGCCGGATCCTGGATAGCATCGGCAGCTGGATGAAAACCAATTCAGTCGCAATATTCGGAACGGAGCGTTCTGCTTTGCCCATTCAGTCATGGGGTGTAGTTACTCAGAAAGAACAACGTCTTTACCTGCATGTATTTGAATGGCCTGAGGATGGAAAGCTGGTGCTCGCCGGATTGAAAACTGCAGTAGATGCTGCTTATCTGATTGCAGATGAGTCTGAAACCAAGCTTAATATAAAGCGTTTAAATAGTTCGGATCTGAGTATTGATGTTCCGGCTGTAGCTCCGGACGGATCGGATGCGGTGCTGGTATTGGAGCTGAAAGCTCCGGTAAAAGCGGAGGGTACGCGCTTGCTGTCTGTCCGAAATACCAACAGACTACTGGCCTTTGATGCCAGTCTTCATGGCAAAGGTTTTGGCTTTGGGGACGGGAAAACTGACCGTTATTTTGTGGATGGGTGGAAAAGCAAAACGCAGTCCCTGTCCTGGGATTTCAGGACTCCACAGCCAGCGGAATATCAGGTCCTCATCAAATACCTTTCCGCTGCAACAGCCGGAGGAACGTACCTCCTTCAGCTGGGGGATTTTAAAAAGGAACTTTCCGTCATCATCCAAAAAACAGGAGTGGTGACTCAGGATATAGGCACTATAAAATTAAATAAGGGAGCGGCACAGCTTAAAATCGCTCCCCTTCAGGTTCCTGGAAATGAACCCATGAAGTTGCTGGAAATTCAACTCATTCCTTTAACCAAATGATCCTTTTAACTAAAAAGCTGAATAAATCCAATCGTATAAACATCAAGAACATAAAACAATGAAAAGATATCTCTTTACCGTATTAGCCCTCTCCGTATTACATTCCAGCGCTTTTGCACAAAAAGTAAACGTTAAAAAGGTTTTTGATAAAGCTGCCCGGCAAACGCAGGTGATGTTGGGGGAGGTTGATAAAGTAAAACACAGTTCGGGAAAAACCGGATTGGTGTCTCCCAGGACGATTGAACACGGAAAACTGAAGCTGGTGGCCTCCAAAGACTGGACAAGCGGCTTTTTTCCGGGGGTATTGTGGTTCCTCTATGAATATACCCAACAACAACACTGGAAGAAAGAGGCAGAGAAATTCTCTGCCGATATTGAAAAAGAAAAACTAAACGGCACTACCCATGATATGGGGTTTAAAGTATTCTGCAGCATTGGTACCGGTTTCCGTCTTACCAATGATGCACATTACAAAGAAGTAATCCTTCAATCCGCAAAAACACTGAGCAGCCGTTTTAACCCGAAAACAGGGGTGATTCTTTCCTGGGACCATAGCCGTGATAAATGGGTAAATCCGGTGATTATAGACAACATGATGAACCTGGAGCTGCTTTTTGAGGCAACCCGCTTAAGCGGAGATTCTTCATTTTATAAGATCGCGGTAAGCCATGCCAATACCACGATGAAAAATCATTTCCGTCCGGATTACAGTTCTTATCATGTGATTGACTATGATCCTGCAACCGGAGCGGTGTTGAAAAAGAACACCCATCAGGGCTATAGTCATGAGTCGGCATGGTCCAGAGGACAGGCATGGGCGCTTTACGGATATACCTTGTGTTACCGTTATACCAAAGATCCGGTGTACCTGAAACAGGCAGAACACATTGCTTCTTTTATCCTGAACCATCCGAATATGCCAAAAGACCTGATTCCATACTGGGATTTTAATGCACCGAATATTCCGGACGAACCAAGAGATGTATCGGCAGGGGCTGTGATTGCTTCTGCACTCTATGAGTTGAGTGACTACAGTGATCAAAAGAAACTATATCAGGAAAAAGCGGGCATCATGCTGCAAAGCATGGCCAATATTTATACCGCAAGGGTAGGGGAGAATAAAGGGTTCATCCTGACCAGCAGTACGGGATCAAAACCTTCAGGTACTGAGGTCAATGAACCGCTTTCCTACGCGGATTATTACTACCTGGAAGCATTGCTAAGGGCAGAGAAGAGGAAATAGAAATTTGTGGCAGCCGGCCTTTTTACAACCAATAAGACGAATTAACCAAATACTAAACTATATACATTAAAATTATGAAAACAAACCATGTAATGATTGCTGTATTGATGAGTGGAGGCCTGTTATTGTCGAGTTGTAAAAAAGAAAAAGAGCCGGATGCTGCTCAAAAAGATCTGGCCAGCGCTGCTGCTGATGTCGGAATCATGTCTGTCCTCTTTAACGGAGATGCGAGTAATGGATCTTCAAACGTTTGGAAAGACATTAACATTGAAGGAACAGGAACTGTGACCACCGTAAATGATGAAACAGGTACCCTGACCTGGAAATTCCTGAAACCTTCCGGAAGTCATCGTACCGAAGGACATGGTGCTAAAAATTATGAGGCCCAGGATGGAGATGAGATCTATATTGGCTGGACGAGCAAAATCTATATGCCTTCCACTTTAAAGACAGATGCGCTTTTCCAATGGAAATCTTATCCTACCTCAGGTTCTTTACAAAACCATCCGTTTATGGTCAGGACAAAAAATGGAAACCTGGAACTTCAGCACTTTGATGACAATCATGTGGCTAGTGTTCCATGGTCTACTCCACTTTCTACGAGTACCTGGCTGAAATTCGTGATCCGTATGAAAGTTTCCAGAGATGCATCCGTTGGATTTATCGAATTCTGGTATAATGGGGTAAAACAAACCCTTTCCAATGGCAGTCAGCGTTTATACTGCAGAACACTGGATGTAGATTATTGTGATCCTAAATGGGGAGTATACGGTGGAGACACTTCACAGGTAACCCATTTTGTGAAAAAGATCAGAATCGGCTCTACCTATGCTGATGCTGCACAATAAACGAAGCATTAAAAGTTAAAATTGCTGAACCATAAGCCAATTGAATAGATCGCCCTCAAATAAAAAGAAGTTAAATTAGAAGACTCAATCAAACCATTTATAATCGTTATGCGCAAAATATCATTTTCCCTGCTTCTGGCATTTTCTATTTTTATTCAACTGGCTTATGGTCAGCAATCCATTCCTAAAGAGGAGCGCATGGCCTGGTGGCGCGAAGCGAAATTCGGGATGTTCATCCATTGGGGGATCTATGCCCAGTTTGCAGGGGTTTATCGTGGAGAGGAACAAAGAAGAGGCGGAGCGGAATGGATCATGAACAGGTCCAAAATTCCCGTTGCGGAATATCAGGAAATGGCGAAAAGCTTTAATCCTACAAAATACGATGCCGATGCCTGGGTAAAAATGGCGAAAGATGCCGGGATGAAATACCTGGTCATTACGGCAAAACACCATGATGGATTTGCTTTATTCAATTCAAAAGCGAGCAAATGGGACATCACTGATGCGACACCTTATGGTAAAGATTTGTTAAAACCCCTGGCAGTTGCCTGCAAGAAATATGGACTTAAACTAGGCTTTTACTACTCACAGGCCCAGGATTGGAACAATCCGGGTGGTGCAGCAGCGAGAAAAGTGATGAGTGAAGGATGGGCAAACCCGGATTCTGTAAAAGTTGATGCGTATACATTGGCCAATAAAGGCCACTGGGATCCGGCACAACAGACCAGAACCTTTGATCAGTACATTGATGAGGTTGCCGTTCCACAGGTAAAAGAACTGATGACCAATTATGGCGATATCGCGGTGCTATGGTGGGATACGCCGACAAATATGACCGATGATGCCGCTTTAAAGCTTCAGAATGCCTTAAAAACACAACCTTATATCATTACCAACGACCGCTTAAAAAGACCCAACTTCCCTGGAGATACCAAAACTCCGGAGCAGAAAATCCCAAATCAGGCAGAGCTGGATGGTCTGGATTGGGAAACCTGTATGACGATGAATGGTACCTGGGGATTCAGGACTTCAGATCATAAATGGAAATCCAGTGAAACACTGATCCGCAACCTGGCTGATATTGCCTCAAAAGGAGGGAATTACCTGCTGAATATTGGTCCGAAACCCGATGGCACCTTTCCGGAAGAGAGTGTGAAGAGATTAAGTGACATCGGAAAATGGATGAAAGTGAACAGCGAATCGATCTATGGAACAAAGGCGAGCCCATTGTTGCCTTTAGACTGGGGACGCTGCACTAAAAAAGAAACTAAAAACGGAACCACACTTTATTTTTCGGTGTTCAACTGGCCTGCCAATGGTCAGCTGCTTATTCCGGGTATAAAAAATAAAGTCCTTTCTGCCAGATTACTTGCTGGAAAGGGGAAGATTGCTGCGGAAACAAAAGGAGCTGATCTGCTTTTAAAACTCCCTGCCCAGGCACCTGATGCCATAGCAAGTGTGATTAAAGTAGAGTTTGAAGGTAATATTGCCAGTCAGCATACCGACCAGCCGAAAAAAGAAATGAAAACCGGTGCATTAGACTAAAGGAACATGAAAAAAATTATGACTATGGGGCTTGCCCTGCTGCTGATGAGCAGTAGCTGGAAAGCACAGGCAAAGGACTACCGGATCAGCTCGGCTAAAGAGCTGGATGCCCTTCATTTAAAAGCCGGCGACAGGGTGCTGATGGCGGAAGGAGAATGGAAGGATCAGCAGCTGAAATTTAAAGGCAATGGAACGAAAGGTCGGCCGATTGTTTTGATGGCCGCAAATCCAGGGAAAACCATCTTAAATGGAAACTCTACCCTGGATATTGATGGTTCCTGGTTGCTGGTAGAGGGACTTGCTTTTGCCAACGGGCGTTTAGATTCCGGAGAGGTCATTAATTTTTCCGAAAAGTCTTTTTCCTGCCGTCTTACAAATACTACGGTTACCGATTACAACGGAGCCAATGATCAGGTGGACTATACCTGGGTTTCCTTAAGGGGGAGCCACAATCGCGTAGACCATTGCCTGCTGAAAGGGAAAAATCATCAGGGGGTAACTTTGGTGGTCTGGCTTTCTGACAAGCCGAATTACCATCAGATTGACCATAACTATTTTGGTCCACGTCCGGAACTGGGCAGAAATGGTGGAGAGACCATCCGTATCGGAACCAGTACCTGGTCATTTTACGATTCCTTTACCGTAGTGGAGCAAAATATCTTTGACCATTGCGACGGGGAGATCGAAGCGGTTTCTGTTAAATCCTGCAAAAATACCATTCGCAATAACCTCTTTTATGAGTGCAAAGCGACCCTGACTCTGAGGCATGGGAACCACTCTGAAGTCTACGGAAATTACTTCATTGGGAATGGGAAACCAGGTACCGGAGGAGTCCGGATTATAGGAGAAGATCACCTGGTCCGGGATAACTATTTTCAGGACCTGACCGGAACGGGAAACAGCGCTGCAATCTCTGTAATGGCGGGCTTGCCGAACCCAATTCTGGTGAGTCATTGGCAGGTGAAAAATGCCCGGATTACGGACAACCTGATCCTGAATTGTAAGGAGCCTTTTGCCATTGCTGCGGGCTACAGAACGGACCGGTATTTACCTGCTTTGAATACCTATTTTGGGAAGAACATTATCGTCGGCAACACAGAACCTTTGAAATGGTATGATGAAAAAGTAGTAGTCAATTTTGAAGGCAATCAGATCCTCAGTGCTTCCTTTTCCGGTCAGCAGGGTAGGGGATTTGAACTTAAAAATGAGCAGCTGAAAAAGACGGAGTCTGGTGTTTTTTTAAGACCGGGACAAGCCGATTTTAAACCTTTCTGGGAATCAGAGCAGATCGGACCATCCTGGATTTCTAACTTAAATAAAAAGATCATCATAAATTAGTTTTTTATTTGGTAAATAGTATGTTATGTTTTTTGTAAAATAGCGTATTACCAAAAGTTATGACTAAAAACAGCTCAATATCTCTAAAAAATACATGAATAAATCAATTTTTGCCTTCCCGTTTTTGCTGATGGCGTTGCCCATAAAAGCACAGCAGGTTTCTCCGCTGTGGCTGGATTTTGTACAGGCAAAACGGCTTGGAAAAACTCCAGTGCTTCCGGATTTCTCTTATGCCGGTTACCATTGGTCTGAAAAAAATCTGCCTTCCCTGGAAGACAAAAAAGTGTTTAGAGCAGACGATTACGGAGCGGTTCCAAATGATGAAAAATATGATGACGAAGCGATCCAGAAAGCGGTCGATGCAGCGGAAGCAAATCCTGGTGGAGGCGTTGTTTTTTTCTCTCCCGGAAGATACCTGATTGCCCCCGATTCGGACGCTAAAAAACAGATCCGGATTTCCAAAAGCGGGATCGTTTTAAAGGGGAGTGGAAGTGCCGTCGGAGGGACCGAAATTTACCAGGAAAATATGCGGATTAACGGGCGTCAGTTTCTTTTCAAACCTTCCGGCGAAGAGCCGAAAAAGCTGACTACAATTGTGGAAGATGCCGGCAGGGAATCCTATGCTGTTGTGTTGAAAGATGCCAGCCAGCTGAAAGTCGGACAGGACGTGGTGATCCGCCATAGAAGTGAAGAATTTACGAAACTGTATTTTGCTCCCCTCGACCTGAAACCGCAATGGTCCAGGTTGTTTGGAACAAACGGTGGAATGCAGGTTTATGAGATCCACACCATTGAAAAAATCGATGGAAACAAGGTTACTTTTAAGAACCCCCTGCACCTGGATATTAAAATGGTCAGCTCTGCAAGCTGGACTTTGGAAAGTTTTGTCTCCCTCTCCGAATGTGGTATTGAAGACCTGCTTTTCTCCAGCAACTGGAAAAGTTATCCCGAAGAGTTTATCCACCATAAGAATGAAATTCATGATTATGCCTATGAGGCAGTTGGAATGGAATACCTCAAGAATAGCTGGATCAGGAATTGTGAGTTCCATGACCTCAATGAAGGTGTTTTTATCCGCTCCGGCTATCAGATTACCATTGAAAATACCCATTTCAGAGGAAAGAAGGGACACGCCTCCATTCATGCGCGGACAGGCTATGGGGTGCTGATTAAAGATTGTTCCTTCAATGGGGCACAGCATCATGGGGCAGGAACCGGTTATAGTGCCGTAGGGACGGTCATCACCCGTTGTTCCTTAGGAAGGGATCAGAACTTTGATATCCACTCCGGACAGCCATATGCGACTTTGTATGATGACATCAGCGGTGGGGTGTTTTACAACCTGGGTGGTCCCGAGCCTGGTCATCCGCACCATGGTAAACAATTGGTGCTCTGGAATTTTCAGCACCAGTCGGCCAAAGATCAACATTACAATTTCTGGGACAAGAGCAAAAGAAGGAACTACACCATCGCTGCTCCTATATTAGCAGGCTTTACTTCAGACAGATTGGTTACCTTTGAAAATGCAGGAATAAATGAGTCGCAGGGAACACCTGTTCTTCCCCGTTCTTTATTCGAAGCACAGCTTCAATTGCGGTTAAAAGGTACCGATATCGTAAAGAGCAGATAAAATATATGTTCATGAAAATTTTGTTTAAGTATTTCTTGATATTGGCGTTGTTTATTTCTGGGAATCAGATTTATGCCCAGTCAAAATTTAAGATTGCCTGTGTCGGCAACAGCATCACCTACGGCTCCGGATTGAAGGATCGTTTAACAGCGTCCTACCCTGCCCGCTTACAGGCTTTGCTGGGCACTTCCTACGAGGTTTCAAACTTCGGTGTAAGCGGAGCAACGATGCTGAAAAAGGGGAATAAGCCCTATTGGAATACCCCGGAATATCAGCGGGTACTGAGCGCCTCCCCGGACCTGATTTTTATCAAATTGGGCACCAACGACAGCAAGTTGATCAACCGGGAGCAGATGCCTGGATTTGAAGCCGACTACAAGGAAATGATCCGGACTTTTAAAGCATTGAGCAGTAAACCCAGGGTGGTTTTGCTACTTCCGATCAAGGCCTTTTCGGATGAGAAATTTGGAATTTCGGGGAGTTATCTCAAAGCAAGCATGATTCCGGTGATTCAGAAAATTGCCTATGAAGAGCAGCTGGAGATCCTGGACCTCTACTCCCTGTTTGCAGATAAAGAAGCGCTGCTGGCCGATAAAATCCACCCTAATGCAGTAGGGGATAACTTTATTGCGCTGAGGCTGGAATCTTTCCTGCGTCAGCAGACAAAACCTGGAAAAGCGCTTTCCAAAAAGATCAGTGTTCCTCTTCAAAAGGAACAGTTTTATGGATATGAAGTCCTTAATTTTTCATTTCAGGGGCGTAGCGCAAAGATTGTACAGCCAAAAAAGGTGGCTAAAGGCATGCCCTGGATCTGGAGGGCAAGGTTCTGGGGTCATGAACCTCAGACCGATATTGCTTTGCTGGAAAGAGGTTTTCATGTGGTTTATTGTGATGTGGCAGAGCTATTCGGCAATCCCGAGGCTATCCGCATCTGGAATGGTTTTTATGCGTATCTTAGGAAAATGGGTTTTGCCAGGAAAGCTGTTCTGGAAGGAATGAGCCGAGGCGGTGTGTATGTCTATAACTGGGCCGCTGCAAATCCGGAAAAGGTGGCTTGTGTATATGCCGATAACCCGGTACTGGACCTGAAAAGCTGGCCCGGTGGAAAAGGGCAGGGACCAGGGAGTAAGGAAAGCTGGAATACTTTCCTGACAGATTATGGTTACGAGACGGAAACCGCCGCTGTGGTCTTCAAAGGCAGCCCTATTGATCAGATTGAGGCTATTGTAAAGGGAAAATATCCGATGTTACACGTTTGCGGTGATCAGGATGAAGTGGTTCCGATGTCGGAAAACAGCCTTCCCTTTGCGGAAAAGATCAAACTTGCCGGAGGAGACATTCAGCTGATCCATAAACCGGAAGGCAAACATCACCCGCACAGCCTTGCTAATCCTCAGCCTATTGTTGATTTTATCTTAAAGGCAACGGGTTATTAATCTTCTTCAATTTAAGTTAAACTTAATGTGAGTTCGTACTGCGTCCGGAGCTCCTTCGTACTGATTCCAGTACTACTCCAGGGTGGCTGCAGGCCTGGTCCACCTTTTCCTGTAAAAACGTGGACTCACTGTGGACTCAGTGTGGACTTACTGTGGACTCAGTCCGGGCTCATATCGACCCGAATCCGGAGGGATACCCTCCGGTCTTGCCTTAGGGTTTTAATACTTTTTATGGGGGTGTACTGGATTTTTCAGTTAAATCTGTCTGATGTTTAAAGATAATAATTTATTTATAAAATAAATCTGGCGCTTTATTTAGTCAGTTTGCGGGCATTTAATTGTGCCTGAAACAGAGATGCGGGTTGCAAACCTTTCTGATCCTGACCTTCCCATTCTCCATCCGGTTTATCTTTTAGTCGCCCGGACAGTTTCTGGCCCTGCAGGCCTATCGAATAATTTTTGCCTGATACCCAGGGGTTTTGAATGGCCGCGGATTTCACTTTGCAATTCCAGACCACCTGTGTTACTCCGGCCCAGCCATGCCCGCTTCCCCAGTTTCCGCGGTCCTGAACGTTAATCTCTCCGTCGGTATCGATGTTATCGTATAAGGTTCCGCTGGCCCAGCGGTGATGAGGGCCGATATCGGCATGGGTATTTCTGGATTTGCATCGGTAAAATACATTCGGGCCGCAGGTCTTGGCTCCGGTTACGTAATCGTGCCTGCCTTCTGTGGTTTCCAGGTCCATAAAAAGGTTTTGCTGCCCGTTATTATTGAATGAATACCTTTTTCCGCCCGTAATCACTGATTTTGCATCCAGACATCTGGAATTCTTTACGGTGATGTTCTTTGCGCCGCCATCCAGACTAACGCAGGCATAGCCAAAAAAGCGGGAAGTGACACCTGTAACCCATCCGTTCTCGATGTGGTTAAAGTCTGCCGCGATCCAGCCATGATCTTCATCTGTATCGCTGGCATATTCGGATTCAAAAAGTATGTTTTCTATCCCAACCTCGCTGATTCGGCCCTTGTATTCGTATTTGAAGATGTTTCCACCGCCGTATTGCTGATCCATAGCCATGACTACAGGATTGTCAATGAAGACCGTGTTGCCCTGAATGCGCAGGATCTCACGCTCATAGCTGAGGTTATAATCTGCCCCTGTCCACTGTTTGGTGCCTTCTCTCGCTACAATCTGATCCATTTGAAGGTCATGTATCCACTTGTCTGTTCCTGGTCTGAACAGGATAATGCGATCGCCGGTTTTTAAGCCTTTCGAATCACTCACTTTGAAGGATTTGGCTCCTGTAGGTACATATTGGTCGGTAATCTGAACCCTGGTTCCGGGGATTTCAGTGATTTTTCCTTTACCCTGTATTTTCAGCAGGGAGCGCAATCCTTTTCCGGATGCAATCAGCCTGGTTGCATCTCCTTCGCTTCCGGCACCTCTCAACACAATGCCGCTGGTTTCAATTGTTAAAGTGCCGGCAATGGAATAATCCCCTTTTGTCAGAAAAATGGCACCCCGATGTCCATTTGCATCAGCCGGCAGGGCAGAAACCTCATTTATTGCGTTCTGGATCATCTTTCCTGCATCTCCTTTTACAGGATTCAGGGTTTTAACGACTTTCAGTTTAGGAATGTTTTTTAGTCCGTGGTGATAACCTACTCCGCTAAAATCGGGAATGGTATTGCCTTTTTCGTCCGGATGATACTTGATGCTGCCGTCTTTATTGATGCTCAGGAACCTGGAAGTCCAGGTGCCGCTATGCTGGATAAAAGAAAAGAGAAAGAGGCTGACCGGGAGGATCAGCAGGCAGAAAATGGATTTGTATTTCATCAGAATTCGGATATTATCGTTTGTAAATGCAATACCGCGATAATATCCGAATTTCTTATTGCTCATATGAGCAGTTTAATCAACCGGATTGGCATTTATATCTTCATGCGCTGGATGCGGACGGCGTTGAGGATGGCCACCAATGCGACTCCTACATCGGCAATTACCGCTTCCCATAGGGTGGCTACGCCACCTGCACCAAGGATCAGGACGATTATTTTTACACTCATGGCCAGAATGATGTTTTGCCACACCACACTTCTGGTCACTTTTCCAATTTTAATGGCCGAAACGATTTTTGAAGGCTGGTCATTCTGAATCACGATATCGGCAGTTTCAATAGTAGCATCACTTCCAAGGCCTCCCATGGCGATTCCTGCATCAGCCAGTGCCACCACAGGTGCATCGTTTACCCCATCTCCAACAAAGGCGATGGCTCTTCCTTCTTTTTTAAGGTTTTCCACTTTTTCTACTTTGTTTTCAGGAAGGAGGTCGCCAAATGCGAAATCAATTCCCAGAAAAGCAGCTACTTTTGCCACCACGCTTTGCTTATCACCACTCAGCATGACGGTTTTGATGTTCAGGGCATGCAGGTCGGTAATGGCCTGTTTAGCATCTTCTTTAATCTCATCGGCAATGGTGACATATCCGGCAAACTGCTGATCGATGGCCACCACCACTACAGAGTCTACAATGGCATCCACTTCTTCAGGATAGGGGATATTGTGTTTTTTCAGAAGTTTGGCATTGCCAGCCAGCACCTCTTTGCCGCTGATCAGCCCTTTTAAGCCGTGTCCTGCAATTTCTTCCACCTCGCCGATATGATCCAGGTTCGGTTCCGTTCCGGCGTACTGAGCGATCGCTGTTGCGATCGGATGGGTAGATTTGCTTTCTATGGCGGCAACCAGCTGTATAAATTCTTTTTCTGCGATGCCCGCGGTAACGACTTGTTGCACCTGAAATACTCCTTTGGTCAGAGTTCCGGTTTTATCCATCACCACGGTATCAATTTTTGTCATCACATCCAGGAAGTTAGAACCTTTAAACAGGATTCCATTTCTCGAAGCCAGTCCGATTCCTCCAAAATAACCCAATGGAATAGAAACGACCAGGGCACATGGGCAACTGATCACCAGGAAGACCAGGCCGCGGTAGAACCATTCTTTAAAGCTGTAATCGGCTACAATGAAATAGGGAAGGGCAACCACAAGCAGGGCAAGGAGGAATACAATTGGCGTATACACCTTGGCAAAACGGGAAATGAATAGCTGGGTTTGTGATTTTCTGGCCGTGGCATCCTGTACCATTTCCAGAATTTTGCTCAGCTTACTGTCTTTGAAAAGAGATTTTACCTGTACCTGTGCCAGCTGGTTTAAGTTGATCATTCCGGCCAGGACCTGTTCGCCTCTGGCTTTGGAATCGGGTTTTGATTCACCAGTCAGCGCTGCAGTATTGAATGTTGCCTTATCAGAGTATAAAGTTCCGTCCAGGGCTACTTTTTCCCCTGGTTTTACCTGGATGATTTCTCCGATCTGCACTTCTGCGGGGGCAATGGTACTCACTTTCCCATCGCGGATCACATCTACACTTTCCGGTCTGATATCCAGTAAAGCTTTAATACTTCGTTTTGCCCGGTTTACGGCAGCATCCTGGAACCATTCTCCAATGGAGTAAAATACCATTACCGCCACGCCTTCACTATAAGAACCGATGGCGAAAGCCCCCAGGGTAGCTACGCTCATCAGGAAAAATTCATTAAAGAAATCCAGTCTCAATGCCTTTCTGAAAGCCAGTTCCAGTACGTTATATCCGGCAAGTAAATAGGCAGGAATAAAGATTGCAAGTTGAATGAGGTTGTTAAAGGTGAGGTCAAAACCATATTCCAGGGTCAGCATCACGAGTACAATAGCCAGTGAGGTTAATAATGGCCAGTGATCTTTCCATCCTGAAGGGTCTTCGTCACCATGGTTGTGCCCGTCGTCATCGGAATGTTCTTCTGCGGCGTGCTGATGTCCTGTGTGGTTATGTTGATGTGGAGTACGGGGAGTTGCGGCACTGTGTTCTTCTGTGGAGCAGCATTCTTTAAGTTTCTTAGATTCTTGCATCGTCATAGATTTTGTACTACAAATGTACTTGCTATGACGATGCAATGCTATTGCAATGTTAGCCCGGATGACACTGATCGCAAATTCCTTTAATAATCAGGTTCATTTCTTCGCTCTGAAATCTTTTAGGCAGGGAGATTTCAGGAATCTTTGTATTGGGTAGACAGAAGGTCTCTTTACAGGTATTGCAGTAAAAGTGGACATGAAGGTCATGGTGATGATCTCCATCACAGTTATCCTCACATAGTGCATATTTCGTTGCACCGGTACCATCTTCAATGCTGTGGACCAGGCCTTTTTCCTCAAAAGTTTTTAAGGTACGGTACAAGGTAATCCGGTCTGAGGGGCCCATTCCTTTCTCCAGGTCGTTTAAGCTGATTGCCGCAACTTGTTTAGTCAAAAAATCCAGTACCAGTAAGCGCATCGCTGTAGGATTGATATCCTTATTTTTAAGCCGGTGTTCTATATCCTTTGTCATCGGTTATTTTGATTGTATGACGCGCTATAAGTTACCATTAAAATTTCTAAAAATTGTGGTTTCATGTGACTGGGGTTAATGGGCGTGTTCTGAAGGGCCTGAAGATTTGGATTGCAGGTAAAATGCGCCTTTAGTTACCAATCGTGTGTTTGGAGGTAGTTTTTCCAATGGGTTGATGTTGATATAACCCAATTCTGAAACTCCCGTTACGACTTCTACTTTTTTGAAATGAGTCCCGTGTCCGGCTTCTTTTGCTCCTGCTTTTTCTTCTTCCTCCACGATGAAAATGTATTCCTTTCCTTCTGCTTTTACTACTGCATCAATGGGTACTGCAGGAGAAAGTGCTGTTCCTACGCTGATCAGTCCGGTTACGTACATTCCCGGGATCAGGTTACTCAATGGTTTGGTAATGACTGCATGAACAATGACCCCTTTGGTATCATCTTCAAAAGATTTGTTGATCCCGTTTAATACCCCTTCAATCTGCTGATTTTCCTGGTTGGTTAACCTGAAACTTACTTTCTGACCGATCTTCACTTTAAAAAGGTCTTTTTCATAGACCAGCAGATCGGCATGGATCTTGGAATTGTCTACGATATCCATCAGGGAAGTCCCGGGCTGGATGAAAGATCCGGTGGTGACCGAAATCGTTCCGATTGTACCTGCAATTGGTGCAATAACCGGAATTTCTGAGGTGATTTTACCGGAAGCAACTTTGGAAGGAGAGATACCCAATTGTTGTAGCTGACGTTCCAAAGCCTTGATTTTGGATAACTCCGAGCGGTAATTTGCTTCGGCAAGCTGATGGGATTTGCCTGTTCCAGCATCTGCCGCTTTTAATTGCTGCTGGCGTTTATATTCTGCTTCCACAAAGCTGAACCCGTTCTTTGAAGAAAGGTAATCCTGTTGCAAACGGATCATATCCTGATTCTCCATAATGGCTAATACCTGTCCTTTATGCACTTTTTGGCCTTCCAGAACACTGATTCTGCGGATGATCCCACCGGAAAGCAGATTTACTTTGGCTTCATTTTGTGGAGGTACGGCCAGTTGCCCGCTTGCTTTTACCACTGCGGTGAGGTTTTTCTCTTCAATTTTGCCGATCTGAATGTCTACAGCCTTCATTTGCTGTTCCGTCAATTCGATCTCATCACTGTGTCCTTCTTCGCCATGCCCTTCTCCTTCATGGGCTTCAGCGGTTTCTTTTGCGGCTGGTTTTGCTTTGTCGCCGGTGCAGGAATTCATACTGATGCTCATCGAAAGGGCGATCATAAGGGCGAGAGGGAATTGTTTTTTATATCGGTTCATCTGATTATTCTCCTTTGATAAATGCTAATTGAATGGTAGTTTGGTTTAATTGATTCAATGTCTCCAGGTAAGTGATTTTACTTTGCACGGCCAGAGAGATGTTCTGGACATACTCCATATAGCCGATTTCTCCAAGGTCAAAAGACACCTGGGCAATGCGCAGCTGCTCTGCAGCCTGTTTTAATCCTTCTGAAGTATAATAGTCTACCGTCTGTTTGTTTTTCAGGTATTCCTGAAAGGCCTGTTCATATTGGATTTCGAATTGCTGCTGTGTTTCCTGATACGCGGTTTCTGCGATCTGGGCAGCGATTTTTTCGCTTTTCACCTTTGCCCGGCCCGCGCCATTGAATAGAGGAACCGCAATGCCGAACTGAAGGCCTGCAATTCTGGTTCCGGGTGTATAATCCCGGTTCAGTTTTGCGGGGTCAAAAGAGCGGATAACCAGCTGCTGGCTATAGCCTAGGGTGAAATCGGGTAAAGCTTTAGCTTTTTGAAGTCCGATTTTCGCTTTCGCAATTGCGATCTGTTGCTGCTGAACATCCATCAATGGATTGGTGCTGTTGCCTAAAGCCTCATTCGTCCCGGGAGAAAGAATGGGAAGGCTTTTTTCTGCAAGAAGGATTGGAGCTCTGGTATTCAGCAGTTGCTGAAGCTGTAGTTCCTGAACCCTTAAGCCTGCTCTGGCCATATTTTTTAAGGTCTGTACCTCCTGATATTTGTTTCTTGCCGTCATGAGTTCCAGGTTGGAGGTTTCTCCGGATTTATACCTCACTTCTGCTTTCTTGATGAAGTTCCGGTATACACTGTCCTGAAAATCAAGGATTTTTAAACTCTCCTGGAAATATAGGTAATGGTAATAGGCAATTTTAGTATCTCTGATGATTTCAGCACGGGTATAGCGGGCGGATTGTTCGGAGAGGGCAGTCTGCAGGTTTAAAACCTTTTGTTGGTTTTTATATAAACCCGGCCATGCAAAAGTCTGGGTGACATTAATGGCATTGTCATTACCGCCCCCACTGGTAGGATCCTGAGAAAGGGAAAATTCTGTTTTCCCCGGGTCGAAACCTGTCTTTTGCAAGGCTTTACTATGTGTACTTCCCAGGTTGGCAGATTTTAGCTTCAGGTTGTTTTTTACCGCGATAGAAAGAACGCTGTCTAAACTAAGCGGATTATTCGTGTTTTGTACCCCGGTATTATTGCTTTGAGCCTGAGCGGAATTGCTGTTCGTTGTTAATGTAAAACCGAGGATTGCAAGAATGGCCAGTGCTTTTGCAGATTTTTCCGTTGAGATTTTTTTATCTCCAAACAGCAGGTATAAACAAGGCAGGACAAAGAGCGTCAGCAAGGTTGCCGAAAGCAGGCCTCCTATAACCACCGTAGCCAAAGGTTTTTGTACTTCTGCACCGGCACTACCCGATAAAGCCATAGGCAAGAAGCCCAGTGAAGCCACTGCTGCGGTCATGATTACCGGACGAAGTCTGACTTTAGTCCCTTCAATCACACGTTGATAGATATCTGTCATTCCTTCTTCTTTTAATTGATTGAAATATCCGATCAGGACAATTCCGTTGAGGACAGCCACTCCAAAAAGGGCGATAAATCCGACCCCTGCGGAAATACTGAAAGGCATGTCTCTGACTAATAAGGCGAATACCCCGCCAATCGCAGACAGGGGAACAGCGGTAAAGATGAGGATCGTCTGTCCAAATGATTTAAATGTGGCGTATAGCAGCCCCATAATCAGCAATAAAGCAATAGGAACCGCTATAGAAAGCCTGTTTTTAGCTTTAGTCAGGTTTTCAAACTGGCCGCCATAGGTCAGGTAATAACCCGATGGAAGCTTTAGTTTCGCATCGAGGATTTGCTGGATCTCTGAAACCGTACGCTCCACATCGCGGCCTTTGACATTGAATCCTACATAAATCCTTCTTTTTCCATCTTCTCTGGAGATCTGGGCCGGGGCATTTTTTAGTGCAATGCTCGCCACCTGGTTCAGGGGTACTTTATTTCCGGAAGGGAGGGGAAGGTACAGGTTTTCAATACTGGATATGTTTTCTCTGAGTTCTCTTTCCAGCCGGACGACCATTTCAAAACGTTTTTCTCCTTCAAAGATCACCCCCGCAGTATTTCCGGCAAAGGCGGTTTTCAGTAAGGTGTTGACCTCGGAAATGCTCAGTCCATATTGGGCGATCTTATCGCGGTCGTATTCTACAACAATCTGAGGCAGGCCGGTCACTTGTTCTATAAAAGGTTCATTTACGCCCGACACAGGTGCGATCAGAGCCGCAATTTTATTGGCCTGCTGGGTCAGTATATCCAGGTCTTCTCCGTAAATTTTGATGGCTACATCCTGACGAACACCAGTCATCAGTTCATTAAAACGCATTTGCATTGGTTGAGTGATTTCAATATTCACACCTGGAAGGATGGAAAGTGCTTCCTCTATTTTTTCCGACATCTCTGGTTTTGATGAGGCTGTTTTCCATTCTTCCTTTGGTTTCATTGCCACCATCATGTCTCCGCGTTCTACGGGCATGGGATCGGTTGGAATCTCTGCACTTCCGATTCTGGTGACCACCTGTTTTACTTCAGGGAATTGTTCCTTCAGGATCTTTTCTGCTTTGCCAAAGGTCTCTACCACCTGGGTGAGCGAGGTTCCCTGCGACATTGAGATTTCTACCGCCAGGTCACCTTCTTCCAGTTGCGGAAGGAATTCTCCTCCCATCTGGTTAAATACCCATAGGGTGAAGGCGAACAGCAATATGGCGAAGGCCACTGTAAGTTTCTTGAATTTCAGCACCAGTACCAGGGCGGGTTGATAAGCCTTACGCAAGGCATCCATGATTTTGTCTGAAATGTTCCTCTTGTGTGTGGTGTTCTTGCTCAGGAATAAAGCCGTCATCATCGGGACATAGGTCATGGACAGGATGAAAGCCCCTACAATTGCAAATACCACGGTCTGTGCCATTGGTTTAAACATTTTTCCTTCAATTCCGACCAATGATAAAAGGGGAAGGTAAACGATGAGGATAATGATTTCCCCGAAAGCCGCACTGTTCCTGATTTTGGAGGATGCAGTATAGACTTCTTCGTCCATCTGACTTTGAGTTAAAGGAAGTGCTTCATTGTTCGCATTTCTTGCACTTAACCTGAAAATAATGGCTTCCACAATGATCACTGCACCATCTACAATTAATCCAAAATCTATCGCACCGAGGCTCATCAGGTTACCGGACACTCCAAACAAGCGCATCATGGCAAAGGCAAATAGCATGGATAAGGGGATAACCGAAGCTACCACCAGACCGGCCCGCCAATTGCCCAGCAAGAGCAGAAGGACAAAAATAACGATCAGGGCACCTTCTATCAGGTTTTTCTGAACGGTACTGATGGATCTGCCCACCAACTCTGTACGGTCGATGAAAGGTTCAATAACCACCCCTTCAGGAAGTGATTTCTGAATCTGGACAATGCGTTGTTTGACGTTTTTGATTACTTCATTGAAGTTTTCTCCTTTTAGCATGAGGGTGATTCCTGCCACCACTTCGCCTTCACCATCCCGGGTAACGGCTCCATATCTGGTGGCTGATCCAAACTGAACGGTAGCCACATCACGGATCAGAATGGGCACGCCGCCCATATTTTTGACGACGATTTTTTCGATATCCGCCAGGCTTTTCACCTGACCAACACCCCTGATGGTATAGGAGTTGCTTTGCTGCTCGATATAAGAGCCTCCGGTATTTTCATTGTTGTTTTCCAGGGCTTTATAAATGTCTGCGATGGTAATGTTCAGGGAGTTCAGTTTGTCGTTGTCGAGTGCAATTTCATACTGTTTTACATATCCTCCCCATCCGCTTACTTCCGCAACGCCTTTGGTTCCTGCCAGTTGGGTCCGTACCACCCAGTCCTGCAAGGTTCTGAGGTCGGTTGCAGAGTATTTTTTCTCGTAGCCTTTTTTGGTATGGAGTACATATTGGTAAATTTCCCCCAATCCGGTAGTAATGGGGGCAAGG
Organism: Pedobacter steynii; assembly: GCF_001721645.1. Classification (NCBI taxonomy): domain Bacteria; kingdom Pseudomonadati; phylum Bacteroidota; class Sphingobacteriia; order Sphingobacteriales; family Sphingobacteriaceae; genus Pedobacter; species Pedobacter steynii. The sequence continues at coordinate 4,411,467 of NZ_CP017141.1, forward strand.
GTAGGCGAAGCCAGGCCTTTAGGGATATTGGCTTCTGCTTCTTTTAGCTGTGCGCCAACCTGTTGCCTGGCCCAATAAATGTCTGTTTCGTCTTCAAAAACAATGGTGATCACGGAAATTCCTGATCTGGAAATGGATCGTTTTTCGATCACTTCGGGGATATTGGCCATGGCCAGCTCTATAGGAGCGGTAATGAATTGTTCTACTTCCTGGGCACCTAAACTCGGGGCCTGGGTGATGATCTGTACCTGGTTATTGGTGATGTCGGGTACCGCATCAATAGGAAGTTTTGTTAAGGAATAAATGCCCCAGATGATGAGGGAAAGGGTCATTAAACCAATTGCCAGTTTATTCTTTATAGAGAAATAAATAATCTTATCAAACATACGAAAGTTTGTTTTATAGCCTGTTAAATGGCAGGAAGTCCTGACCATGAACAGATGGGTAAATAAATCGAAGAAAAAAAATGATTTACACCAACTGAGGCGGTTGCCAGATGTCGCCGGCAAATAAGATTACAGGAGAAATAGGTAATTCAGAATAACTGATTTCCTTTTTAAATGGAGCTGCAGATTGCACCAGATAAGCTACACTGGTTAGGGCAAAAGCCTGACAGCTGCTGCAATGAAAAAATGGAGAACAGGTATGTGAGCTGTTTTCAGCATCACAAGGAATCTCTTTTACCTGATTGTATTGTGCTTCCTGAGAACTGAGGTTAGCTTCATCGTCACAGCATGGCCATACTGAAAGGGCCAGAACGCAGAAAGTAAACAGGTAAGCTAAGTATCTCACATTACAAACTTATATATTTTTTTAAAATTGTGATTAACTTTCGTGTTTTTTTATTAGAACTTAAGAAGTTATCTCTTCGATCGGGCTGTCTCCTGACCTGGGATAGTATTTCTTTCTGAACCAGAAAGCAACATTGACCAATGCAATCAGGGCCGGTACCTCAACCAATGGCCCGATTACACCTGCAAAGGCTTGTCCGGAGTTGATGCCAAAAACGCCAATCGCCACGGCAATGGCCAGTTCGAAGTTGTTCCCCGTAGCTGTAAATGCAATAGAAGCGCTCCTTGAATAATCTGCACCAAAGTATTTTCCAGCAAAGAAGCTGCAAACGAACATCAGTACAAAATAAATGGTTAAAGGAATGGCAATGCGGACCACATCCATTGGAATCTGAACAATCAGCTCTCCTTTAAGGCTAAACATCACCACGATCGTAAACAACAAGGCAATCAGGGTGATCGGAGAGATAAAAGGTACAAATTTCTCCTGGAACCATTCTTCTCCTTTTAAACGAATCAGGCTATACCTGCTGATGATGCCTAAGGCAAAGGGAATTCCCAGATAAATGGCTACACTTTCGGCAATTTGCCCGATGGTGATATTTACTTCCAATCCTTTTAATCCGAATAAGGGAGGGAGAACGGTAATAAAAACATAAGCATATACACTGTATAACAACACCTGGAAAATACTGTTCAGGGCAATTAATCCGGCAGCATATTCCCGGTTTCCCTCTGCCAGTTCATTCCATACCACTACCATGGCAATACACCTCGCCAGCCCGATCAGGATCAGCCCGATCATATATTCCGGATAATCCCTGAGAAAGGTGATCGCCAGAATAAACATCAATACCGGGCCTACAATCCAGTTCAACACCAGCGAGGTGCTCAGCACTTTAACGTCTTTAAACACTTTTCCCATATTTTCATATTTCACTTTCGCCAGTGGCGGGTACATCATCAGGATCAGGCCGATGGCCAGGGGAATATTTGTGGTTCCGCTGGAGAAGGAATTGATCAGCTCCGAAGAGGATGGTATGAAGTAACCGGCACTTACGCCGATAGCCATCGCCAGGAAGATCCATAAAGTGAGGTAACGGTCCAGAAAACTAAGTTTTTTTCTTTCACTTACCGGAAAACATTGGTTTGCAGACATGGGATTAATGGAGGTTTTCGTTTACAAAATTCTGAGTATAGCTTTTAATCATTTCGCGCACTTCCGCAAATTGCGATTTGATTTCTTCTTCTGTTCCCTGTGCTTTTGCAGGATCAGGGAAATTATAATGAAACTTAACCGCTTTTGTGGGGAAGTAAGGGCAGCTTTCTTTAGCATTATCGCATACCGTGATTACAAAGTCGAAATCGATGTCCAGGTATTCCTCAATGTTATTGGAGGTATGACCGGAGAGGTCTATTCCATCTGCCTTCATGGTTTCAATGGCTCTGGGATTTACCCCATGGGTTTCTATTCCTGCGCTGTAAATGACGGCTTTATCGCCTGCAAAATGTTTCAAATAGCCTTCTGCAATCTGACTGCGACAACTGTTTCCGGTACACAATACCAATACTTTTTTCATGTTCAATGTTTTATTATAAGGTTAGCAGCATCCCGAATCAGGTCCACAGGTGGGGCCGCTGGAAGCCAGGTTGATCAATTGGATTTTAGGTTTTGCCTCCGTAGCGGCAGGTGCACAGCATTCCTCTCCGCTGTCTGTAGTGCCACAGCTGCCACCACGATTAATGGCTTTGCATTGTGTCGCATCAGGGATCAGGTTTACAATCAGGTCTTCTCCTGCGATGGTCAGTTCTCCCGGGTACATCTGTCTGGTGTCAAACTGAGAGTTTCCGAATTCAATCTTTACAATGCCTAAAGGATTCAGGGGCAATGTTTTTTCTACAAGCTTGACAATAGACAAAGCTTTGCCAACCTGCATTGCTCTTTCACTGTCTTTTTGACTAGGTTCCCAGAGCTGAACAATGATTTCTGTCCAGGAGTTCATCACCCCGCCGCAGTCTACCGAAACAATCGGAGCCTGTTTGATTTCTGTAATGTGATAGGAAGCATCTACCCATTTGTTTTCTGCATATTGAAATTGCAGGGTCAGCTCCGGATGTTCCTCCAGCTTTGTTTTAAAGCTTTGCCAGTTCATAAATGTGGTTGTATTCATAATATTGCAATTTTACGATTGATTTAGACAATTTTTTTTAACAGCATTTGACTTCGCCTTTGTAAGAAGAGAAAAAGGCTCCCAGTTGATGCTCCATCATTTTCCAGGTAGTAGGGTTGATGCAATAACATACACTCACGCCTTCGATCGTTCCCTGGATTATTCCTGCTGTTTTTAGTTCTTTTAAATGTTGTGATATGGTGGCCTGAGCAAGACCAAGTTCTTCCACCAGATCTCCGCAGATACAGGTGTTGGAGATCAGGATTCTTTGCAAAATGGCAATCCTGGCAGGGTGTGCCATGGCTTTCAGGAGCTGCGACAACTGATTCTGCTCGTCGGTAAAGATCTCTGATTTGGTAAGTCCCATTTTTATCTTGATTAATATATTGCAATAATACGATTAATATGAGAATTCAAAGTCATTTTAATGTTTTATCTGAAATTATTTCAAAATTCGGTGTTAAGGTGGCCTGGATTAACCTTTTTCAGTTGCGATCCTGTAGGTAGGATCTTCCAGAATGTTCACCACAATCACTTCTTCTGCATCTTTTAACAATCTCCTGCAATCTTCGCTCAAATGGGTCAGCTGCAGTTTCTTTCCCGCTTTATGGTACCGTTCGGTTAGTTTATTGACTGCATCAATCCCGGACATATCTGCAATGCGGCTATCTTTGAAATCAATGAGGACTTCCTGAGGGTCATTATGGACATCGAATTTCTCGTTAAAAGCAGTTACGGAGCCAAAAAATAGAGGTCCATAGATTTCATAATGTCTGACGCCGTTTTCGTCAATGTATTTTTTTGCCCTGATCCTTTTTGCACTTTCCCAGGCAAAAACCAATGCCGAAACAATGACACCAATCAAAACTGCTAAAGCAAGGTTGTGAAGCCATACGGTAATCCCGGCTACCAGGATACCAACAAATATATCCTGTTTAGGCATTTTATTAATGATCCGGAAACTCATCCATTCGAAGGTTCCGATGGCTACCATGATCATAACCCCGGTTAAAGCAGCCATAGGTACCTTTTCTATAATGGGCGCACCAAAAAGAATGATCATTAAAATCGTCAATGCTGCAATGATGCCGGATAAACGTGCCCTTGCTCCGGAAGAGAGGTTGACCAGGGTTTGAGCAATCATCGGACAGCCGCCCATACCAAAGAAAAACCCATTGAGCATATTGGCACTTCCCTGGGCAATGCATTCCCTGTTGCTGTTTCCTTTGCTATCGGTTATCTCATCCACCAGGTTTAGGGTCAGAAGTCCTTCTGTTAAGCCTACAGCAGCCATAATCAGGGCATACGGAAAGATAACCTGAAGTGTTTGCAGGTTAAATGGCACTTCTGGAATATGAAAAGGGGGAAATCCACCAGCGACTGAAGCAATGTCTTTGACCGTTTTGGTATCTATGTTAAATCCAAGGACCAGGAGAAATACGACCATAATGGCTACCAGAGAAGGAGGGACAGCCCTGGTGATTTTTGGAAGCATCACCACGATGGCGATGGTTAAGGCAACGAGCCCGAGCATAAGGTAAAGGGCATTGCCACTTAGCCAGACCATTTCTCCGTTTACCTTGATCTTAAACTGCTCCAGCTGCGCCATAAAGATGACGATGGCGAGGCCGTTTACGAAACCAAACATCACAGGTTGCGGAACAAGGCGTACAAATTTTCCAAGCTTAAACAGACCAATGCTGATCTGAAAAATACCAGCCAGAACAACTGCCGCAAAAACATAATCCAGTCCATGTGATTTCATAAGGGCAATCAGAACGATTACAGTGGCTCCTGCTCCACCGGAGATCAGTCCGGGCCTTCCGCCAAAAATAGCAGTGACCAGCCCCATGATGAATGCGGCATATAAACCCACTAAAGGAGGGAAGCCTGCAAGAATAGCAAAAGAAAGAGATTCTGGCATCATAGTCATAGCTACCGTAAGGCCAGCCAGGATTTCAACTTTGTAGTTGATTTTCTGAGAAAAATCGAATAGTCGGAGATAGGGCTTCATTCAAAAGCAAAGATAATAGATCAGCATAACTTTGCAGGCAAGAATAGTGCGGGAGTCCTGATTGCATCTGTTAATAGTTGATATTTCTTGGTAAATCGCGCAACCAACCGTATAAAACTGTATTAATAAAAGAGATGATGACAAATGAAACTAAAAAAAACGGCTGTCCAATTTGAGCAGCCGTTTTTTTTATGGATTTGATTCAGGACTTAAATACCTGTATCTTTTTTCAATTCTATTACATCCTGAACGTCTTGAGGTAGGTTCGAAAGCAGGTTATAACCCGTTGCTTTCTCGATATCTCTTACCGTTACCGTATATTTTTTCCAATCCGGATCAATGGTGTTGATGTTCGGTGTATTTATAGCGATTACCCTGGTAGAAGTACTTACTCTCTGCACGTCGCCATTTCCGTTAGGAATAACTACGGCAACTTTCCATACGTTACTTGGTACAGTTACTTTTCCGTTATCAATAGTACTGGTCATGGCTCCTGAACTTCCAACGCCACCAACTCCGTAACTACCCATAATAATGTATACCTCATTTCCTGCAGTCACCTGCGAACGGAGGTAGCTTTCCAGACCTTCCCATGTTTTTTGATTATTCATCGGTGCCTGAGGGATCATGTTGTTCATTAAGAAAGTGGCACCATTCGCTTCTTTGGAACTGATGCGGTCGGCAGAAGGACAGTTATGACCTCGGTCAAAACCAGATCCGGAATAGCTGCTGCTTAATACCTGGTAAAAACCGGAAGGTAGGCCGGTATAGCCTGCAAAATTATCTAGTCTTTCTGTTCCTTTGGTGATGCTTTTGGCATCCAGATGCCAGCTTACCCAGTTTGGTGTGCCTCTGCCGCTGCTATAGGATTGGGTGTAATAACGCATATCTAAGAGGTAGTTCTCTGGTGTAACTGTACTTGCGCCTGAAGGATTTCCGAAAAGTGCATTGCTGTCATCTCCGGTGAGAGGTTGTGCATCCGGGCCAACTACCAGGTCGCGGGAAGGCAAGGTAGGGTTAGGATTACCACCTTCTCCCGGATCGGTATCAGGTTTTCCTAAAATGATTCCCGACTCTCCGGTTCCCTTAAAGATGATGTCATCTATGTTTACTCTGGTACTCGCACTTGTTTTTTGGATCTGGAAACGTACCTTTCCTTGTGTGTTGATCTGGAAGGAATCGGTAACCAGGGTGGTATTGGTTTCCTGAATCTCTGCACCCAGTGGGGTAAAAGTGGTACCGCCATCTGTAGACATTAATAATTGCCAGGAAGAGTTGGCGTCTTTACCATATTTACCATGGCTGATATATAAAGTCTTTAATCCGCTCACATCAAAATTCATGGTGATTTTTCCGGTTCTTAACCTGGCGCTTTTCAGACCGGTTTTCAAATCGGCAGGCAGGTTACCAACCAATGCGTCTTCGAAATTCCATACCCCGGTGATCAGCGTATCCGTTTTAGCCGCATAAGCAGTTTTACTGCCATTTTCGAAATCTTCTGTAATTTTGTAGGTGACTGGAGTGTCGTCTCTTTTGGAACAACCTGCTAAAGTGAAGATAGTCAGGGAGCTGTAGATAAGTAAATGTTTGATTCTCATATTTTGATGTTTGATACAAAATAATGAGTTTAAATATTACTACAGTGTTAAATTACTCGAATGTGGATAATATTTTTTAACAAACTGGTTTAAAAGTCGTTAAACCTGTGTTAAATTCAGGTGATTTGTTAATATAATGATAATTTAACATTAAAAGCGGCTTGCTTTACCTTTGAGGCGTGAGTATTCCCGTTTTTGTATTTTATGAGCTGTTGATCAGGCTATCCGAACTGAACCCCAATGTGGGAGATTATTTTTCGCATACCCTGCTGGAAAAAGAAGTGATTTTGCAAACCACCACCGGCCTGGTGAAGGTTCCCCGCAATTTATTGAAAAAGCAATTTACTGATCCCAGGTTAATCGCTGAGTCCGAACTTTCTGCCCTGATCACACATTTTAAAGCGAGCTGAGTTAAAGGATCAGGCCGGAACATGATTCAAAGGTTTGATCAGGCTGGGATCATTGATGTTTCTATCCGCGATATCTCTGGATACCAGAAACTTCAGCATCTGTTCTTCAGGGTAAGCGGTACATACCGACAGCAGTTCTTCTTCGGATGCTCCTTTGCTGAGCCATAATTTTTCGGTTTCCGGAGTTAAAATAACCGGCATGGATTTACGGATATCCCTCACTAATGGATTGGCAGGGGTAGTGACGATACAAAAGGACTCGTACCTTTCTTTGGTTTCAGGATCTATCCAGGCAGACCATAATCCAGCCATTGCAAACACCTGACGGTCCTTCAATTGAAACCGGAAAGGGTATTTGTCTGCTCCAAACCTTTGCCAGATATAGAATGCATCAGCCAGAATCAGACATCTTTTGTTGGCGGTTACCAATTGTTTAAATACTGGTTTGACCATGATCTGGGAGCTTCGGGCATCGCACATGGATGATTTTCGTTCTTTAAAGAAGAAAGGAACCATCGAGAAATGCATTTTTCTGATCAGCTGGGGCTGATCAGCAGCGATGACCATTCCGGGCATATATATACCTATATTATAGGTAGGGGTATAATCCCCCTCAAGCTGGTAAGGATAGTATTGTTGGAGTGTTGAGAGTCCTTCAGCAAGAGAATAAGATGAAGCCATCTGTGAAGTTAATATTTTTTTGTAAAATGGAAGCAGAATTCTATTCGTGCAGATGAAGCTTTTTGTTCAAGTCTCTGATCTCCTCCTGCATCCGACTGACCTTTTGTAATAAATGTCTGATTGCGTCGATTCCCTCCATATTAATGTGCAGGTCGTAATGTAAATGAATGTATTTATCCAGTTCGCTGAACTGCTCCTGATGAACGCACTTTTCTTCCCCGATAAGGGTGAATATAATGATACCCGACTCTTCCAGAGAAACCATAAAAGAAGGGTCTATGTCGTAATTGATACAATATTCAGTGATGGTGATGAATTCTGTTTCCATAGTTGCAGGGGTTAACTCAGGTTTTGTAATTCCCTGAAGAGTTCTTTTTGCTTGTCGGTCAGGTCGGATGGGATCTTTACGGTGTAAGTGATAAACATATTCCCGAATTCTCCTTCTTTCTTATAAACAGGAAAGCCCTTGTTTTTTAGCCTCACCTTTGTTCCGTTCTGGGTTCCGGCAGGTACTTTCAGTTTTACCTTTCCATCCAGTGTTTCAATGGTGACTTCGCCCCCCAGAATGGCGGTATAGAGGTCAATCTCCTGTTGGATATAAAGGTCGTTGTTCAGTCTTTTAAACATAGCATCTTCTTCAATATTGATAGTAATGTAGAGGTCGCCGGCCGGGCCTCCGTTTACGCCGGGGCCGCCATGTCCGCTTAATTTAATGACCTGCTCGTCTGCGATACCTGCAGGAATGGTGATGCGTATGTTCTTTCCGTTAACGGTTAAAGTTTGTTTATGGGTTTGATAAGCGCTTCTCAGTTTCAGGCTTAGTGATGCCTGATAATCCTGACCTTTATATTTTACGCTGTTTCTTCCTGATCTTCCGCTTCCGCCGCCAAACATCGATTCAAAGAAATCTGAAAAGTCTCCGCCTCCGAAATCAGCACTGCCATATCCTCCTCCGGAGAAGGGATTTTGGGTACGTTGTCTGGATTGGGACCTTTTAGACTGCTCAAACTGTTCGGAATTTTTCCAGTGTTCTCCGTAATCGTCGTATTTCTTTCTTTTGTCCGGATCGCTAAGCGCCTCATTGGCTTCGTTGATCTCCTGAAACCTCTTATTGGCCTCCTTATCATTAGGGTTGAGGTCCGGATGATATTTTCTTGCCAATTTTCGGTAGGCTTTTTTTATATCGTCCTGAGAAGCCTTCTTGTCGATACCCAGAATCTTATAATAGTCTATGAATGCCATGTAAATAACTGATCTGTTCTCAAATTTAAGATAATATTTTCAGGCTTTATCAAATTGTAGCCAATTGGTTTAAGTTAGTGTTTTTAATACACCCGTTTTCTCAGGAATAATAATAAATTTGAAAATGAACCAAATGTAATCTGTCCCTGTGCGCATCTGCCTGTTCCAGGTAAATGCCGATCCGTGCCTGTTTTGCGGACTGTATTGCATTGCGTTGAATGATTAGAAAACCATGAACACACATACAATATATGAAACCAAACCAAATCAATTTAAGAAGAGATTTTATGAAGAACTCTGAGTTGGGAGTCGCCGCATTCAGCATGATGCCCCGATATGTCCCTGATGGTACCGGCTATTTAGCTTCCGGCGGGATCAAAACCTTTAGCGATAATCAGGAACTGATCAGACTTAATGAATTAGCTGTCAATCAGATTAAAAGATAAAAATGATGGAAGAAAAAAAGAACCCGACTGCAGATCATTCCAGAAGAAATTTTATTAAAACAACTGCTTTAGCTGCAGCCGGTTTTATGATTGTGCCGAGACATGTATTGGGTGGAAAAGGATTTCTTGCGCCCAGCGACCGATTGATGGTTGCCGGAGTAGGAGTTGGAGGAAAAGGTCAAAGCAACCTGAGTAATATATATAAAGGTGGAAAGGCTGATATCGCCTTTTTATGTGATGTAGACGATCGCCGGGCTGCAAATTCAGTGAAGAATTTTCCGGCAGCAAAATATTATAAGGATTACCGGCAGATGCTGGATAAGGAAGCGAAGCATATTGATGGGGTAGTCGTTTCTACACCAGATCATAACCATGCCATGATTGCGATGGCCGCGATGCAACTGGGTAAACATGTGTATGTCGAAAAACCGCTGACGCACGATATATTTGAGGCCCGAAAGCTGACCGAAGCGGCAGGCCGTTATCAGGTGGTTACCCAAATGGGAAATCAGGGTTCTTCCGGAGATGGTGTACGGCAGCTTCAGGACTGGTGTGATGCCGGTCTGATTGGAAAAGTTCATACCGTGTATTGCTGGACAGACCGTCCATCCTGGCCACAGGGAATTTTATGGCCGTCTGCAACAGGTGTTGTTCCTCCGGAACTGGACTGGGACCTTTGGCTGGGAAGTGCACCCTATAAACCTTTTATCGATAAACTGGTGCCCTTTAACTGGAGAGGTTGGTGGGATTACGGAACAGGGGCAATCGGCGATATGGGTTGTCATCTGGTGGAACCTCCTTTTCGGATTCTGGGACTGGATACCCCGATTGATGTGCAGTGTAGCGTTGGAAGTATTTATGTGGATGAATTTAAAAGAGGCTATTTTCCGGATAGCTGTCCGCCTTCCAGTCATGTCATCATGACCTTTAAGAAAACAAAGAAGACCAAGGGAGATCTGCAGATCCATTGGATGGATGGAGGAATTAAACCAGCCCGTCCGGAAGAACTGGCTGCGAACGAGCCTTTTGGGACAAATGGGGTGCTGTTTGAAGGCACCAGAGGGAAAATGATGTGCGATGTCTATGGAGCGAACCCTCGCTTGTTGCCTTTGAGCAGGAATAATGAGGTACACATCAAGCCAAGGGCAGAGAGAGTAACCGGTGGTGTGGACGGACATTACTGGGACTGGGCAGAAGCCTGTATTGCTGGTTATGGAAAGAAACAGCTGAGTTCTCCTTTTGAAATTGCGGGGCCACTTACAGAAACCCTGCTGATCGCAAATCTGGCGATAAGAGGGACAGATGTTCAGGTACCCCGGTCTACCGGAAATGGTTTTGATTATCCTGGTCGGGACATTAAACTGATCTGGGATAAAGAGAACCTGAGGGTAACTAATTTTGATGAAGTCAATCAGTTTGTGAAACGGGAATACCGTAAAGGCTGGAGTTTAGGTGTATAATAAAGAAATCAGTAGATATGTCATCAGAAAAGACGATTAGCGTATTGGTTGTGGGTTGTGGCAATATGGGGAAGTCTCATGCTGCTGCATACCATGAACTGGAGGGGTTTGAAATTTGTGGATTGGTATCCAGAGGAGATAGTAAAAAACTGTTAAATGAAAAGCTGGGTGGAACTTATGCTTTGTTTAACGACTACGAAGAGGCTTTGGAGCGCACAAATCCTGATGCGGTCTGCATCTCAACTTATCCGGATACCCATGAATCGTTTGCCATCAGGGCAATGGAAAAAGGCTGTCATGTTTTTATAGAAAAACCGCTGGCAGATAGTATGGAAGCTGCTTATAGGGTAGCTGATGCGGCGAAGAAATACAACAGGAAGTTATTGGTCGGTTATATCCTGCGGTATCATCCGTCCTGGAAACGGTTTATTGAATTGTCTCAGGAGATGGGCAAACCGTTGGTGATGCGGATGAACCTGAATCAACAAAGTCAGGGAGCAAAATGGGCGGTACACCGGAACCTGATGGAAAGCTTAAGCCCGATTGTAGATTGTGGCGTTCATTATATTGATGTGATGTGCCAGATGACCCGGTCTAAACCGGTTCAGGTGACAGCTATAGGTGCACGCCTGACGGAGGACATTCCTGAGGGTAATTATAATTACGGACATTTGCAGATCCGTTTTGAAGATGGGTCTGTGGGTTGGTATGAGGCTGGTTGGGGACCGATGATCAGTGAAACTGCTTTTTTTGTGAAGGATGTGATCGGACCGAAAGGGGCAGTCTCTATTGTTGCAAAAGAAGCCGCTGCGGCAGGTAACTCGGACCAGATTGATGCACACACGAAAACGGAGTCTATTAAAGTTCATTATGCGGACCTGAATGCAAAAGGAGAATTCTCAAGACCTGACGAATGGGTTGATCTGAGAGATGAACCTGATCATCAGGAATTGTGCAGCCGGGAGCAACGTCATTTTCTCAGGGCAATACGGGAAGATCTGGACCTTAGTGGTCCTACCGAAGATGCGCTCAATAGTCTGAGTGTAGCCTTTGCCAGCGACGAATCTGTGAGGACAGGAGCGGTGGTTAGGATTAAGTAATTTCAGCGTGATTAAGTGTAAATAAAAAGCCGGCCGACAAGCCGGCTTTTTATTTACCATATAAATTCATGTTTTGTCAAAAGTTTTACTTAGTGTATATTATTTTGTATTTGTATGTTTTGTTTATGCTTTAAAAACGCGTTTATTGTGTCATTTATCAATAAAAATTATTTTTATAATTTATGCTTAGTGTATTAATTTTTTATATGTTTGTTTCAGGATGCGCTGCTGGTCATACTTGTGATGTCTTTTGGGGCTTCTGTTTGCGATACTGATTCATGATGTCTTACGCTCTTAAAAAATGTAACATATCTGATTTTTATGGAACGTAAATCTCTATGGGTTGAGGTCGCAGGTTTTAAATTAAGTCAACTGAATAATTAATCTATTGCAGCTTTTATGAGACACTTGAGGATATCGCCTTCCATCACCAACAGGAAAACAGATTCATTGGAAAGGTATTTAAATGAAATTGGAAAAATTGAGTTGTTAACCACAGAGGAGGAGCTTTCCCTGGCACTCAGGATCAGTGAGGGGGATGAGGAGGCTGCGGCGAGGCTGATTAAGTCGAACCTGCGCTTTGTCGTCTCTGTAGCAAAGAAGTATCAGGATAAGGGCTTAAGGCTTGCTGATTTGATCAGTGAAGGGAATAAAGGTCTGATCAGGGCGAGCGGTCGTTATGATGTAACTAAGGGCTTTAAATTCATCTCCTTTGCAGTATGGTGGATTCGTCAGAGCATCATGGTGGCTATTGCAGAGCAAAAGCGTCTGGTCAGGTTACCTGGCAATCAGATTGTGGGGATTACCAAGACCCATCGGGCGATTGACCAGCTGGAGCAGGAATTGGAGCGGCTTCCAAGTACAGAGGAGATTGCGGAGTTGCTGGGGATCTCTGAAGAACGGGTATTGGATTATATCTCCAACTCCCCATTGTCACATTCCTTAGATATGCTGTTAGGTGAAGATAGCGAAACCACTGTAAAAGACCTTATCCCTAATGAGAATGCTCCTGCTGCGGATCATGGATTGCTCCAGGAATCGATGATTCTGGATATGAAGCGGTATCTGAAGATATTGTCGGAAAGAGAGCAAAAGATCCTTTTTTATTATTACGGTTTGTATGACCATCCCCAGACTACACTTGATGATATGGTGTGCATTTTTAAACTGAGCAAAGAAAGAATCAGGCAATTAAAAGATAAAGCATTGAAGACTTTAAAAAACAGTTCGAAAGCAGAGATGCTGAGGTCTTATTTGCACTAAGGATACCTGGATTAGGCCTTTTTTTAGTCCTCAGGCTATTTTTTGAAAATTTATTTGCACTGTTTTGTTTATACTTTTTCTTGTTTTATTTAAACGAAATCGGGCTTTACGCGGGTTTTTTGAAGAAAAGTAGCCGTTTTGAACAAAAAAAGAGCATTGTCAATAAATATTCATTTGGAGGAAATCCAATAATTATTACCTTTAAAGCGTTATATCATATATTTAAAATCTTAAACGAAAGAAAAACATGGAAAAATTCTCGAAACTTAAAGAACTTATTGCAGGCGTTGAAGCTGATGCAGACAAATTTTATAATTCAGGTAACGGTGCTGCTGGTACAAGAGTACGTAAAGCAATGCAAGATTTAAAAGGCCTTGCTCAGGAGATCCGTACTGAAGTGACTGAGAAAAAAAACACAAAGTAATCTACTTTGAATGTCAATAGAAAGGCCTGCAAATTGCAGGCCTTTCTTGTTTATAGCTATTGAGGATTTTATTTTATAATTTTAAGGCTTCAGCCTTATGGATTCTTTGTCGCAACCAGCCCAACGTAAGATTATACATATTGATATGGATTCATTTTATGCTTCTGTAGAACAAAGGGACAATTCTGCACTCAGGGGAAAGCCTGTAGCAGTTGGTGGTGGGCCTGAAGGACGTGGCGGGGTAGTGGCAACCGCCAGCTATGAAGCAAGGGCATTTGGAGTACATTCAGCCATGTCGTCCAAAAGGGCACAGCAATTATGCCCTCATCTTTTATTTGTTTATCCCAGATTTGCGGTCTATAAGGAGGTTTCCAGGCAAATCCGTGAAATCTTTAGCAGATATACTGACTTGATAGAGCCTTTATCGCTGGACGAAGCCTACCTTGATGTCAGTCATGATAAACTTGGAATCGGATCAGCAATTGAAATTGCAAAAGCCATCAAAGCAGCAATCAAAGAAGAACTGAATCTGACCGCCTCTGCAGGTGTTTCTATTAATAAATTTGTGGCTAAGGTTGCTTCCAATATGAATAAGCCGGATGGCCTTACCTTCATTGGCCCTTCTAAAGTGGAGGATTTTATTGGAAAATTGCCGGTTGAGAAGTTTCATGGAGTAGGTAAGGTGACCGCTGAAAAGATGAAAATCAGAGGTTTACATACTGGTGCAGATCTGAAAAAACTAACCGAGGCAGAGCTGGTCCATCTTTTTGGAAAGAGTGGGCGTTTTTTTTATAAAATTGTGAGGGGGCTGGACCACCGCAAGGTCGAACCCAATCAGGAGACAAAATCCATCGGGGCCGAAGATACTTTTTCCTTTGATCTGGAAGAGTTGTCGGAAATGAAGCCTGAACTGGAAAGGATTGCGCAAATTGTATTCCAGCGGATGAGCCTTTACCGGCTCTATGGAAGGACATTGACTGTGAAAATTAAGTTTAGTGATTTTAAGCAGATTACGAGGAGTAAATCTTTTGCGGAAGAAATTACGACCATCGAGATGGTCAATGAGGTATCCTGGTCATTGTTAACTGCTGCTGATCTGGAAGGAAGAAAGGTCAGGTTGCTGGGGGTCTCTGTTTCTAACTTCAATCCCGCGCCGGAGAAGGGAATGTTATATCAGCCGAGGCTTTTCCCATAGCCTGATTTTGCCTCTGAATCTGCTCTTTTATAACCTGATGGTTTCCAGATTCATAGGTCAGAATCACTTTTTCTAAATAATGTTGCCTGCTATTTAACTTATTCCAGAAATCTCTGATAAGAAGGATTGTTTTTGGGTTATTTATGTAAATTGACCGCAGCATCTAAAGAATAATGTTTTTATCTATGCGATCTTTTGCTGATTTTTCTAATAACTACCTGACACAGCCCGATCTTGTTTTTTTTAACAGGATTTTGCAGTTTCAGAATGCTTATTATTCAAATGGTCAGAAAGAACGGGTGCTGGAGCAGTTATTACACGAGTTATGTGAGCTCACGCAAAGCGATTCGGCAGGTTTGATCAATAATAAAAACCGGTTGAAAGATGTTTTCGTGAACAATGGTCAGGTTGGTCTGGTTCATGCTACCTTTAAAAATACTGGAACCGGAACCGGAAATTATCAGATAAAAAAGATCGGCGAGCAAAGTATGCTGATTTGCAGCATCAAAGATGCCGAAGGTATTGTGGGACTGATTTATCTGATTCGTTCGAACCAGCCTTTTACTGTTGAGAATTATGCCATGATCAAGCCCGCAATTCCTATCCTGAATGGAATGCTGGCCTATATGAACCTGTATGGCAAGAGTGTTCCGGAGCTGGATATTCAATTGAAAAAGACCGCCAGTCTGCAATTACTGATAGAATCCCTTGATGACATCATCCTGGAGCTGGATGAAAATACGGTCATTAAAAAAGTTTGGGTAAAAGATAAGAGTAAGCTGTTTATGCCGCCGGAACTCTTTATCGGGAAAACCTTAACAGAGGTGATGGGCGGTTTTGCCTATGTCTTTATGGAGTGTATACACGAGCTGCTCATTACCGGAGAACGACAGGAGTGTGTGTATCCGGATTTTGATGTGAACAAGGATTTCTGGTACAGTGCGAAGTTCCAGAAAATTGATGGAGAAAACGACGCTGATGCAGTCCGGGTGATCTGTGTGATTGAAGATATCACTGCTAAGAAGTTAATGAGCGATCAATTACAGCAAAGTACAACGGAATTAAAAAGGATCAATAACTTATTGGATATTGGCCTGGATATCTCTAAGATGGGGGGCTGGGAATACCAGTTGCAAAACAGGGAGCTTTTTGTGACCAAACAGATCAATGACATTAAAGATCTGGACCATCAGGTGGTACTTGACTATAAAACTATCCTTGATTACTTTGATCACGATAATAAAATTATCCTGTTAAATACGCTTAACGAAGCCTTTAAAGGTTTCCAGCCTTTTGATATCGAGCTGGAGTTGACTTCTGCAACTTACCAGAAAAAATGGGTTAGGATCGCAGGAGTTCCGGTCTCAGAGAATGGATATGTTCAGTCCTTCAGGGGAATTCTGAAGGATATCACCCACAATAAAAAAAATCAGGAAGAGCTTATTGCAGCGAAGAATCTGGCAGAGCAGATTGCAAGAAAGAGAACGGAAATCCTTTCTATCATGAGTCATGAAATACGTACTCCGTTGAATGGGATTATCGGAATCTGTAATCTGTTGAACCAGAATGATTTTCCTGATCCCCAGATCAGAGAGTATCTGGATCACCTGAGTTTTTCCTCTAACCATTTACTGAG
This sequence comes from Pedobacter steynii, assembly GCF_001721645.1. Taxonomy (NCBI): domain Bacteria; kingdom Pseudomonadati; phylum Bacteroidota; class Sphingobacteriia; order Sphingobacteriales; family Sphingobacteriaceae; genus Pedobacter; species Pedobacter steynii. Next base: position 4,427,898 of record NZ_CP017141.1, read on the forward strand.
TCTGGTAAATGATATCCTTGATCTGGAGAAAATTGAGAACAAGAAAATGGAACTCAATGAAACGGAGGGAGATCTGGTTGGTCTGGTTGGAAATATCATTAAACAATTCCAGTCGCTGGCCGAAGTGAAGGGGCTTGAGCTAAAGTTTTATGCGGATCATGGAATTCCTTCTTCTGTTATCTTTGATGAGCTCCGGCTCGGAAGGATTTTGAATAACCTCATCGGGAATGCAATTAAATTTACCGAAAAGGGAGAAGTCCGGATTAGCCTTAAAGCGGTCAGACAAGAAGGAAGAATGATAAGGGTGCTTTTTAAGATTGAAGATACTGGAATTGGAATTCCCGAGCACCTTCATAACCTGGTGTTTGATAAGTTTCATCAGGTCCAGCAGGCGAGCCATAGACAACAACAGGGAACTGGTCTTGGATTAAGTATCACCAAGGGCCTGGTTAGTTTATTTAAGAGTGAAATATTCCTGCGAAGCCGTGTAAATGAAGGGACTACATTTGAATTTGAGATAGAATTCGAGGTGGTTAAAGGCCCCGACCTTCGTAGGGTAATTAAAGGAGAGCGGCGTATAAAGGATATTCTGCCTGGATTAAGGCTATTGGTCGTGGATGATAATCCTGTTAATTTGCTCGTTGCCAAGCGTCAATTGTGGAATTTTGGTATCGATGCGGAGCAGGCTGATAATGGATATACTGCTCTGGCCATGTTGAAAGCAGAGGAATTTGACATCATCCTGATTGATCTTCATATGCCGGGGATGGATGGTTATCAACTGGCAAGGCAGGTACAGGTAGATTATCCGGAAACAAAAGTGATCATTTTTACTGCGGATATTCTGGAAGAGGTCAGGATGCGCCTGGCAGAAATGGGGATCACCTATGTTTTGTCTAAACCTTTTAATCCCGATGAAATGCATGAGCTGCTGTTGGAAGTCATCAATAACACCGGCTAGCTTTATTCCATATCGCTCCAGTTGGAAAGATTCACCAGGATTGGCATTAAGGCTTTTCCTTTTTCAGTCAGATGATAATCTACACGCACCGGGATTTCGGCAATGATCTCTTTGCTAAGCAATCCATCTCTTTCCATATCTTTCAATTGTTTGCCCAGTGTCTGATCCGATATTCCCGGCAGAACGCTTTTCAGCAGACTGAACCGGTTTGTTTCTTCATAAATGTGAATCAGGATCAGTGCCTTCCATCTTCCGGAAATGGCGTCCAGAGCGGTATTAATCCTGCATGACCTTAGAAGAAAGGCTTTATTAACGGCATTTGATGAGGTTTCTTTAATCATTACGCGGCTCATTTTTTTATGAGTTACTCCCAAATAAGGGAGCTCTGAGTATTTATTCTTTTGTGCTGTAGTTTTGTGAGAGGGGTTTTCCCTAACAAATATAAAAATAAAGTTACGATGAAAGCAATTGTATTGGATGGCTTTGGCGGACTGGATAATTTCCGTCTTGCCGATATAGAAATGCCTGTAATGAAAGCAGAAGAGGTATTGATTCAGATTAAAGCGGCTGCATTTAATCCTATAGATTATCAAATGAGACTGGGCCGTAGAGAGAAGCACCGGATGACTTCTCCGATTCTGGGAAGAGAGTTGTCGGGGGTGATTATTGCGGTGGGAGATCTTGTACGGGGTTTTCAAGCTGGTGATGAAGTGTTGGCTGCTTCGGGTAGTATGGGTTCCAACGGTAGTTATGCGGAATATATGGCCTTAAACCCGAAAATGATTGCGCATAAGCCTTCCAATATCAGTTTCGAGGAGGCAGCAGCGATTCCTTCTGCGGGATTAACTGCATGGCAATGTTTTAAAAGGATGGATGTGAAACCAGGACAATCGGTTTTTATTACCGGAGGATCCGGAGCGGTAGGAAGTTTTCTAATTAGAATTTTGAAGCAGCAAGGCATTCATCAGATCATTACAACTGCCGGTAACAGAAGGAGCATGGAAGCTTTATTTGCCCTTGGATTGGACGAGCATAATGTAATTGATTATAAAACAGCACATTTGAAAGATCAGGTTATCGCAGCTAATGGTGGAAAGTCTTTTGATTTTGCGGTGGAGATTGTCGGAGGAGAGAGCTCAGAGCTTGCTGCGGAAGTGCTTAGGGTAAACGGAATCTATCTTGATGTGACTTTTCTGGGAACAGAGCAGGCCAGAGGGGTATTGTTTGATAAAGGATGTATCGTGGTCAATATCTCTAATTATGCTTATATCCTCGATAACAACATGATGTATTACGAGGAAACACTTCGTCAGGTTGTCGATCTGATTGAAGAAAATAAAATCAGTCCTCCGGCGATAAATATAGTGGGAGAGCTTAGTATTAAGACGGTGCAGGAAGCTCATTCCCTGATGGAGAATAACCAGGTTCATGGAAAGAAAATCGTGATGAAAATCAGTTAAGTACAAAGACTGATTGATAAAGCGCCCTCAAAAAGTGTCTGACTTTTGGGGGCACTGCAGACGCTTATTGGGGTGCTTTTTAATAAAAAGACACGCTTGATTTTATGTTTAGCACCTGGCATAAGGCCATAATTCTCGAGGTATCTGCGCGGTTAACGATAATGCCTTGTAAATCATCTCCATAGCTGTCTCCAAATGAAATCAGCTGATGACCTGGAGGTATGCCTTTCAGGATCTTATTGATCCAGATAAAGTATTCGTCTGAGGAAGAGAAGTGGTTATGTGGGAAGTCGGGAATGGGGCCGCCTGGGAATTCATCCTGTACTTGTTCGTGAAACTCGTCTATTTTATCGGAACGGAGCAAAAGGTCAAATAATTCTGAGCCGATTGACCAGGTCGCGATTCCTTCCGGATCTACCTCTAATAACCAGGTATATTCTTCACCTGCTTCCGAATTAAGGTATGCTTGAGGATCCTGATAAGCAAGGCAGATAATTTCTGTAATTCTGCTAATTTCTTCCTGTTCCAGCCGGCCATTTGCCAGAAGGCCGATAAGTTCTTTGATTAAATTCTGATCTGTGCTCATTTCTGATTGGTGTTTTCGCCAGTAATTTTTCTAATGAATTTCAGTTGACCGAAATAACTGAAAATTTTTTCTAAAATAAGAAAACGTATGGTCGTGGCATAAAAAAAAGCATCCGGTTTTTAGGCGGATGCTTTTTAAACTAGGTATTGATGGATTAGGCGAAGTTCAGCCAGGAGCTGTCTGCCGAATAATCATCTATTACTTTAACGGTATTGTCGAACTGGAAGGATGCAATTAAAGCGGATACTTCTTGTTGAACCATCGTAATACAATTGTCAACCAGGTCTTTTCTGAATCCTTTTTTCTGTAGGTTTAATACGTATCCGATGCAAATAATCCTTGTTAAAACCTTACCCAGATCCACCATTTTACGTTGTGACAAGCTTTCTGAAAGTGTGAAGGATAAGTCTTTCTTAAAATACTGGCAAGCTTCTGCAGTCAGGCTGAACATATTTAGGAAATCAAACAGATGTGATTGTTTCTGTTTTTTCATCGTTCTGGTGATCATTTCAGCGGTCTGGTTATACAGCATTTCATTAGAACCTTCAAAGATCTGGAATGGCCTGCTGTCCATAATTCCGCGGCCGCCGATATGAGTTGTTCTGTATCCGTTGGCACCGGAAAGTTGTACCAGCAATTGAGCTGATTCCTGCATCAGGTCAGTCACCACTGCTTTCATGGTATTTGCTTCCAGTCCCTCAGTCGCTAAATTGTGTTGAATACCACTAATTTCGCTACTGTGTGCACACATGGCAGAACAGATGGTATAAGCCGATTGTATTCTTGAAATCTGAAACTGTACATTGTCTATCGCCATTAAATTACCAGCACCTACGATACGGCTATGGCAATGTTGCATGGCTTCGTCCAGCATTCGCTTGATAAAGCCCATTCCCATTCCCGGGAATTGCATCCTGCTTCGGTGAAGAATGTCCAGCATCATTTTTATTCCGGTCGTTTCCGGTTTCAATCTGAAATGCTGAGGCACTACAAGATCGAGCTTGTTTAGGCCGTATGGGATCATATAAAGACCGGCATTGTCAAAATATTCTTCCACAACAATGTGTTGTTTTGGCTGGGTGATGTCGCATAAAAAGAAGTCAATATCTCTGGCCAGGTCGCCATTTTCATTTTCATTTCTTGCGGCAATGATCCAGTAATCTGCCATTCCGGTAAGCCCCTGCCAGTGTTTGGTACCTTTAATCTGGTAACCTTCCTGAATTTCTTTGCTGGTAGTCTTCATGTTAAGGGCATCGCTACCGTAATCAGGTTCGGTAATCATGAGGCCACCCATTTGTCCTTTTTCAAGGAAATTATTGAAAATTCCGGATTTAACTGATTCATCTGCATATTTAGAAACCGGTTCTAAAAAGAGGGCAATATTGATTCCAAAGGTTAAAGAAAGGGGAAGCGACTCATAAGATGCTGCAGCTAAAACGCCCAGACATTCCTTAACGATACTTCCACGGCCACCATATTGAGTTGGAATAGCTACCGAAAGCGGTTGCTGATCCATGATCCCCCGAAGTATTTCAGGAGGCAAGCCTCTCTCCAGACTAAGTTTGTCTATGTCAGATTGTACGTGGAATAAATTTTTTAAGGTTTGCTCGAAGTCTCTGATGTAATCAGAAAATCGGATGTCGGTTGATGTCATAAATAGAATACAAATATTTTAATAAGATCGTTTCGCAAATAAGTGAATATTTATCTAGAATTCTTATAAATAATAAACAATTTTTGCTGAGTATCAAATTCAAAATAATGACAATGTAACGAATCATAAAATGATGCTGATCACATTAGTCTATTTAGTATGATAAAGTAGGTCCCTATCCCTTCTTATACAGCTGTTTAATCCCCACATCGGTTCGCCGGAGGAAAGACATTTTTCCTTTGCGCACCGATGAGTGTAGGGAAATATACAAAAAATATTAGGTTACATGTATTTTTCTCCATTTTGGCGATTTATTTATATTTACCATTATGCTGAAAATTCCGACATTAAATACTGAGCGGCTTGTGCTGAAAGGGGTAACGATGGAAGATGTGCCTTCTTATTCGGGGTACTTCGTTGATTATGATGTGATCCGGTTCTTATCTGCTGAAGTGCCATGGCCATATCCTGAAAATGGAGTTAGAGATTATATTGAGCATGTTCTTTTGCCTCAACAAGGTAAAGACCGTTGGGCATGGGGGATCTTTCTGAAGGAGCAGCCTGATCAGCTGATTGGTTGTATCGATTTATGGCGTGAAGGCAAGCCTGAACACCGGGGTTTTTGGCTGGCTAAGCCATTTTGGGGTAGGGGAATCATGACCGAAGCAAACTTTCCGGTGATCGATGTTGCTTTTAATGAGCTTGGTTTTGAGCGACTGGTATTTGCAAATGCGCTTGGGAACATCGCTTCCAGGAGAATCAAAGAAAAAACAGGTTGCGAACTCATCGGACTTAAAGCCACAGCCTTTGTTGATCCTTTATTAAAAGAAAGCGAAATCTGGGAATTAAGCAAGGAAAACTGGTTGAGGTTTAAAAATAGGTAATTCTTCCAGTTTTCTCTATGGAGAAGGAATCTGGAAAATATAGCAGTTGCAAGCGTTAATAGTGCTTATTAAATCCTGCAGCTGCCTTTGTTATTGCCTGTAAGGTTCCTATGGAATTACTTTTTGTTTACGAAAACGCCTTTAAAAGCAGACCAGCATGCGTTTTTGATATCGATAGGAAGTCCATCTTTTACATAAAACTGAATTCCATTTGCATCGTAGAAATAACGGAAGTAATTACCCAGTTTGTCTGGTTTCTCTCCGGTATGGATATTTTCACGGTTCAGTAACCAGCGGGAATAAGTTACTTCAACACCATTTAAGGCATCTTCAAGGTCCTTAATTCTGCCAGAACTTTTATCGTTATTAATCAATTCACTATAATCTATCATATTACATATTACTTTAATTGACAAAGATACGGATAATATAATGGTCCGGCGACTAAGCTCTGGTTTATGACCGGCATCCGACTATTCTGCAGATATTTAAGGGATTCTGAAAGGCCGGAGAAAAGATATTTTAATTCGCTTCAGTTATACTAAATTTATTAGCATATTTACAGCCTGAAATCACGTTTTTTAATAAATCATGCTGTACGCTGTTGTAGATATAGAGACCACCGGTGGTTATGCCTCAGGAAATGGAATTACGGAAATTGCAATCCTGATTCATGATGGGGTATCAGTGGTCAATTCATTTGAAACACTGATTAATCCGAAGCAATATATTCCCGATCATATTGAGGCTTTAACAGGAATCAGCAATGATATGGTTGAAAATGCCCCTGTATTTGCAGAGGTGGCTTCAGAAATCTACGATTTGCTTCATGATAAAGTGTTTGTAGCCCACAATGTGAATTTCGATTTTTCTTTTATCCGGCATCAGCTTGGTGAAGCCGGATATGATTTACAATGTAATAAACTGTGTACGGTAAGGCTGAGCCGTAAAATATTGCCAGGTCATAAATCCTATAGTCTGGGTAAGCTATGTGCTGCATTAAAAATTTCATTGAACAACCACCACAGGGCGGGGGGAGATGCGAAGGCTACTGCGGAATTGTTGAGCATGCTGCTACAGAACGATACGGAAGGCATCATCCATCAATCCCTTAAAATTACTTCGAAAGAGCAGGCATTGCCCCCTAATTTATCGAAATCCAAGATCGATCAGCTACCCCAGAATCCGGGGGTCTATTATTTTAAAGATCAGAAAGGAAAGGTCATTTATATCGGAAAAGCGAAAAGCTTAAAGAAAAGAGTGTGTTCCCATTTCAGTGGAAATAATGCAGGTAAGCAACGTCAGGATTTCCTGAAGAACATTTATAGTGTGGATTTTGAAGTGTGCGGAACAGAATTGATGGCTTTCATCCTGGAGGCGACGGAAATCAAAAGACTATGGCCGGAAAATAACCGGGCATTGAAACGTTACGAACAAAAGTATGCTTTGTATTCTTTTGAAGACCAGAAAGGTTACCTCCGATTGGGAATTGATACGTTCAAGAAGAACTTACCGGTATTGTATAGTTTCAATACGATTCTTGAAGGGCATCACCTTTTAAAGATCCTGATAAAAGATCATTTTCTATGTGAAAAGCTGTGTTATATTCAGAAAAACAGAATGGCCTGTACTGGTCATGAGGAGGGTAATTGCAGTGGGGCATGTGTGGGTAAGGAATCTGCTCCTGCCTATAATGTGCGGGTTAAATATGCAATTGCGCAACTGAAATCTATGCTTCCGAGCTTCGCCATTATAGATGCAGGAAGAACGGAGGATGAGCAGAGCTGTATTTTAGTGGAGCAGGGTAAATTATATGGAATGGGGTATATATCTCAGTACTCAGATGTTCAGGAGCCTGAGCTCCTGAAATCTGCTTTAAAAGCTTATCCTTCGAATGATTACATCATGCACCTGATTCTGACGCATACGGAACAACACCCGCATAAGCGAATCGCTGTTTAATGACTTTTTTTCTCGATTTTGCTGTGGATCTTTAAGGTTTCCTTTAAAGCTGCAGAACCATACCATACAATCAGATCTACGTCCAATAATTTTGATTGGATGGCCGGATCGGTGTCAACAAGCTTTTTTGCTTCTTCTATGGTAGGTACATCAAGCACAAAAATACCCCTGTAATTCTTATCATTTTTACCCAAGGGACCTGCAACAACCAGTTTTCCGTCTGTCACTAATTTTCCAATATTGGTCATGTGTCCCCTGAAAATACTGTCTTGTTTTGCTTTCGGAAGACTTTTTTGAGTGCCTGTTTTTAAAATTGCCAGAACATAGGTCTTCATTCCGTATTCATCGGCATTTAATTCCTTTGCCAGCTTCTCATCGTAGTTTTTGTTGGTTTCCTGTGCTTTAAGGCTTCCGTAAAAAGCTGTCAAACAAATAATTAATGTGGTTATTAGGTAGTGTTTTTTCATGTGATGTTAAATTGTAGTGAATCCCCCGTGATATTTCTGTATTTCGAAATTACATTTTTTTTTGCATCCTATCGTGCTTAAAAGCAGTGAAATACGCATTAATGGTAAATAAAATTGTAAAATAGATTTGTTGTTATTCATTTTTACTTCTATCTTTGGCGCTCCAACAAGGGAAACGCATCCATAGCTCAGCTGGATAGAGCAACGGTTTTCTAAACCGTAGGTCATAGGTTCGAATCCTATTGGGTGTACAAGGGATTTATCTCTTAATTAAAGGCGAAGTTGCTCCAGACTTCGTCTTTTTTTGTTTAATGGGTTTTTGGACTCATATTTCTCTTCTTCACAAATTGTAAAGAATAAATTTTATCTTGAATTAAATAAAAATCAGATTTAAGATCTTCCAATATGAAAGTGCTATTTTACATCCTGATTGTAGTAGTTGCAATCTGCCTGATCAACTTTTGGTATCAGATTTACATTCTCGGTCAATACTACAAAAGTGCCGGCCTATTTTTTACGGTCATAGTGGCATTAATTCCAATTGTGGTTGCTATTATCTCCTATAAATTAATAAATTACATCAAAAATAATAAACGATGAAAAATCTATTTTTACCGCTCTCTGCTTGCCTGATGGCATTGTCTCTTTCTTCCTGCGATCGCGCTCAATCCAATGTACAAACCCTCTATACCAGTAATTGTGGGGTAAGCTGGGAATTAATCAAAGCCGGTGAAACCGTGCCAAAAGGTGTGGGCATGTGTTCCTATAAAATTACCGTACCAGACTATCCAATGCAGGGTGAAAGTGTTTTTAAAAGCGCATTTAAAAACCGTGTAATGGCTAAAATCGAAGTTACCTATGATTATTCAATAACAGACGCGCGGCTTTATATCGGAGAAGCCAAGTACCTGGGTAAAATGAATAGCGACAGCGATAGCGAAGTGAACAGTTCCCAAGCCTATGAAACTGCTGAGAATTCGGTCATTGATAAAAGGATTAAAGAAATCGCAAGAGATCTATTGTTAAATGAGGATATTGTTGATTTCAATCAAAATGAGTTTGAAGCAGACCTGCTAAAAAATGTAAACAACCTGCTAAAAACAAAAGGAGTGACTTTAAACTTCCTTTCTTTTGTTCCAATTCCTGAAGAGCAAACCAGACAGGCTATTGATGTGGTTACTGCAATGAAAATCTATGAATCAAAAGGACTTACTGAAATCGGAAAAGCAGTTTCATCTGCAAGGGCAGGAGCAACCAAAGTCGAGGTTAAGGTGACTAAAGACGACGAAGTAGTAAAAGAGGATTAAAATATAGGGGCACTCCAGGTGCCCCTTTAACATTTATCTGGTTTCAATCTTTATCGGATTGCTTAAGATTTTATGAATCGGACATTTATCTGCGATTTGCATCAGGCGATCATGTTGTTCGCCGGTCAGCACTCCGGTTAACTCCACCTTCCTGGTGATGACAGTAGCTTCGTTCATGTCCTTTTCCTTACAGATGGCCAGCTCAATCCGGATGTGTTCCAGATTTAACCCCTTGCGGTCGGCATACATTCTTATGGTAATGGCTGTACAACTCCCCAGACTTGCAAGCAGCAAGGCGCCTGGTGCCATTCCTTCATTTGTACCACCCAGATCTTCCGGTTCATCCGCATAAATAAAATGTCCATCTGAGTACACTTTCGTTTTGTAATTTGATCTGTCCAGTTCGGTTACTGCGGTGATTTGCTTGTCTGACATAATGAAAATAAGAATGATGGTTAAACTGATGTAAACATTGGAACAACTGGAAGTACAAAACGTTTGGTCACTTCACAATTAAATGTTAATTAGTTAAAATTACTTAAACATTTCAACTATAGATTTGTTGTCAATACCTAACCTCATATAAATATGCTAAGTAATTATCTCAACTTTCAGTTTGATGTTCAGGGAAAACCCGTGAAAGGTTTCTGCATGAGGATTCAGGACGATTTTCATGAAACTTATGCCGTAGTATTGGATGGCTACCATTCCTTTTGTGTATGGCTGGATTCCTCCAGCACCTGGAGATCCTCAAAATATACCAGTGTAGAGCCGGGAGTTCTGGAGCAAATTATCAGTCGCTTATCCCTAAGCAAACCCGTTTAAAATTTTCTTCTTCTTTACCTTCTTTAATAAGGTTCATTTTAATGGTATTTGTGTATCAATTTGGCTAATAGTATCCAAATAATTAACAATACAGTCATTTTTTTAGTATTTTCCTTTATAGAACTTAAATACTAACCAAATGAACAAAAGATTTATCCTTATTTGTTCCTGTTTTATTTTATTCGCATTTAGTGGTTTTTCTCAGCAAATTGTCCGGGGAAAAGTAAGTGATGCAGGTAATGGAGCAGGCATTCCGGGTGCAAGTGTCCTTGTTAAAGGCAGCAGCTCCGGAACTTCAACTCAACCGGATGGTAGTTATAGCATTACTTTGCCGGCAAATGCTACAACACTGGTTGTAAAGTACCTCGGATATTTAAGTCAGGAGGTCCCGATTAATAACCGTAGCCTGATCAATATCAGCTTAACAGCGGATGAAACATCCCTGACGGAAGTGGTAGTGACCGCATTGGGCATTAAACGCAGTGAAAAGTCTATCGGTTATTCTACTCAAACCGTCAAAGGAGATAACCTTACGCTAACAAAAGAGCAAAATGTTCTGGGCTCCCTGGCCGGAAAGGTAGCCGGTGTGCAGGTGGTCGGATCTTCCGGAGCAAGCATGGGAGGAACACAGAAGATCAAAATCCGAGGAGTGAATTCCTTAAGTGGCAGCAGCTCTCCGTTGATCGTTGTAGATGGCACACCGATCTCTGATGCCAATTTCAGTACCGACAACGGAAATGGTGTGGATCTTGGAAATATCTCTCAGGACATCAATCCAGAAGATATTGAATCGCTCAACGTCCTAAAAGGTCCAACCGCCTCTGCACTCTATGGAATCCGCGGACAGAATGGAGTGATCATGATCACGACCCGAAAGGGGAGTAAAGGTGCTAAAAAAGTGGAGGTACGTTTCAATTCGGGTTTCTCTATCGAAAAAGTTGCCAATTTTATGCCTTTGCAAAACCTCTATGGAGTTGGTAATAACCAGACTTTTCTTACGCTCGCTAACGGAGAGAAATATATCAATGGAAATGACGAAAGCTGGGGGCCAAAGATGGATGGAACCCCGGTAAGAATGTATTATAGCTTTTATCCTCAGGACGCAGACTATGGAAAATCAACACCATTTGTTCCTCAACCAGATAATATCCGTGATTTTTATGAAACGGGAAAAAATATCAATAACAGCATATCGGTAACGGGGGGAAATGAGAATTCTTCTTATCGCTTGAGTTATAACAACGCTTATATTAATGGAACGATCCCGAATACATGGCTGAAAAGAAATAACCTGAGCCTAAGCTCAGATCTGAAGCTGAACGATAAACTCACCGTTGGTGTCAATGCGAATTATGCGAATAACAGTGGGCAACGGCCGGAACAAGGGTATCAGGGATCTTTCTCCGGTGCAACCCAGTGGTTTCAACGCAATATAGACATCAACAGATTAAGAAATTATCAATATGCTGATGGTACGATTATGAACTGGAATGTTAACCCGAACACGAACACGGGGATGATTACCAGTGCAAACAACAAGCCCAGCGACTGGAATAATCCATTCTTTGATGCTTATAAGAGTTTAAATAATGATGATCGTGACCGTTTATTTGGTGATGTAAGCCTGAACTATCAGGTTTTACCGGAATTGAAATTGAGTGCCTTCGTACGTTCAGACCGTTATACTCAGAATATCTCTCATAAAGAGGCTTTTGGAGGCCGTCTGGATGATGCCTATTCGGTGGGGAAATACCAGGGAATAGATAACAATTATGAGTTCCTGGGGCAATATAACAAGCAGTTTGGGGATATTTCCTTAACAGGAAATTTAGGCGCCAATCTCTATACGGAGAAGTTTACTCAAACTTTTCAGGCTACCGTGGGTGGTTTATCAAGCCCTGATTATTACAGCATGGCTGCCTCGGTAGATCGTCCGGAAAGCACTTCTTTTCTGCGTAGAAAGGAAGTTCGCAGCGCTTATGCGATGGCTTCTGTGGGGTATAAGGACACCTATTTTCTGGATGCTTCCCTTAGGAACGACAATTCTTCGACATTACCGAAAAACAACAATTCCTATTGGTATTACTCTGTTTCAGGTAGTTTTGTTTTCAGTCAGTTAGTGAAATGGGAACCGCTTTCTTTTGGGAAACTCAGGGCTAGTTATGCAGTAGCAGGTTCTGATAGTAAGCCTTATCAGGTTAATCCTTTCTACTCTCCTGGCAGTGTATATAAAAATACGACCATTAATATCAATACCTTATTTGTTCCGGACAGGCTGAACAATTCTGACCTCAAGCCTGCTTTTGCCAACTCTTTTGAAATAGGAACAGACCTGAAATTTCTGGACAACAGACTGGGTTTTGAATTCAGTTATTATCAGCAGAAAAATAAAAACCAGATCCTCAATCTTTCTGTATCAGGAGCAAGCGGGTATACGTCAAATGTAGTCAATGCAGGAATGATTCAGAACCAGGGGATTGAATTCTCCTTATCCGGTACACCCATCCGTTCCAAGCTGTTTAGCTGGGATGCGACATTGAATTTTAACCGTAATAAAAGTATCATCAAGGAATTGTATCAGGACTTGCCGGTCTACCAGTTAGACGTAAATACCTATTCCAGTGTCAACATGTACCTGAATGCGACAGTGAATAAGGGGTTTGGAAGCCTGGTCGGACAAGCCTATGCGCGTGATCCCCAAACCGGAAAAATTCTTTTAGGTTCGGATAACCTACCTTTGGTGGAAACCAATCATGATTTTGGAAGTGTACTGCCTAAGTTTACCGGTGGATTCCTGAATAATTTTAAAATAGGGCAGTTTGACGTCTCGGCAATGATCGACTTCCAAAAGGGCGGTCAGTTTTTTAGCTGGACAAAAATGTTGGCCACAAAATCAGGACAGGCAGCAGAAACTGCGGTGATGAATGACAGAGGTGCAAATGTACGTGATCCTCTTGCCGATGGCGGAGGGGTAAAGCTGAATGGAATCTATGGACCTGGAACAAAAATAGCGGGGGTAGATGTAAGTGGACAGGAATTTAACGGTTATGTAGATGCAAGATCCTATTTCAGAAATTCTATCGGCACTAAAATCTACGAGGAATGGTTATATGATGCTTCTTATATCAAGTTGAGAGAGGTGAGTATCGGCTATAACTTTAGCGGTGATTTCATGAAAAAAACTCCTTTCAAATCAGCTAAACTGGCAGTGATAGCCAGAAACCCTGTAATGATCTGGCAAAAAGCACCAAAAGGATTGGATCCTTCCGAATTGTCTACCGGAAGTGCCTCGATCAGCTGGCTGGAAAAAGGAGAACTGCAAACCGTACGCTCTTATGGTATTAACCTGAATCTGACATTTTAATTTCTACTTCAATGAAACAACTTTATATAGGTCTGGCCGCCATGTTTGTCTTAACAGCAACGGGCTGCAACAAATTTGATGACGACATCAACAAGGAACCCAATAATCCCGAAAAAGCATCTGCGACACAATTGATTGCCAGTGCACAGCAGTCTCTCCCGGATATCGGCTCTGCATTTGATAAGAATGCCTCTCCTTATGGTATTCATTATCCTCAATATATTTCCGGGACTACCTTTACCGAAAATAGCCGCTACAATACAGTCAACTTTAATTTTTATCCCATTTATGCAGGGCCGCTGATGAATTTGCAAGAGGCAATCAGAGTGGCCTCCAACCCAAACGAAGGGCCGGTTCCGAATCAGATTGCGGTAGCAACGATACTGAAAGCTTATTACTTCTGGCATATTACCGATCGTTGGGGAGCGGTTCCCTATACCGATGCACTTAAAGGACGTGAAGACTTTACACCTGCATACAATACACAACAGCAGATTTATACCGATCTCTTTAAATCACTGGACGAAGCAAATGCAGCTTTTGTTGCGGGTAGCATTAAGAATGATATCATCTATAATGGTGACGTGAGCAAATGGAAGAAATTAGGGAATACCATTCATCTGTTAATGGCATTACGTCTTTCTAAGATAGATCCTGTAAAAGGTGCGGAAGAGTTTAAAAAGGCACTGGCAAATGGAATCATGGAAAGTAACACAGACAATTTTAATTATGTTCATCTGGTGGATAAGGTGAATGAAAACTTCTGGTATACTTCCTTTACCCGTTTAAAAAGAAACTGGTTTGCAGTGAGCAAGCCGGTTATTGACTATATGCAGCCCTTAAATGATCCCCGTTTGCCTGTTTTTGCTGACAAAAATGTAGCAGGTAATTATGTAGGATTAGAATACGGTCTTCCGGGATCCGTTTCGGTGGTGATCAATAACATTTCTTTATTGGGCACTGCACTTCGTCAGCAAAATTCACCGGTATATCTGGTAACTCATGCCCAGGCCTTGTTTGCAAAAGCAGAAGCAGCCAAGCTGGGCTGGATTCCTGGTGGAGATGGGGAGGCTAAAGCCAATTATGATATGGCGATTCAGCAATCCATCCTTCAGTGGACCAACAGCAGCAATGGTGCAGCAGAATTTTTGGAGCAGTCGCAGGTCGCATACAATGCGGCTACAGGTTTGCGTCAGATTGCAGAACAACGCTGGATCCATCTCTTTATGCATGGTTATGAAGGTTGGGCAGAATGGAGAAGAACTGGATATCCGCTGTTGAGTCCTGCACCAAATAATAACAGCCAGGAGATTCCAAGAAGAGAAGGTTATCCTACTCAGGAAATCGCCAATAATGGGGTAAACTACAGTGCTGCAGTATCCGCCTTCCCGTATGGAGGAGCAGATAACCTGGACAGCAGGGTCTGGTGGGATAAACCATAACCACATAAAAAAGGCAGGGATTTTTCAAATACCTGCCTTTTTTAATGAGATAGCGGAACTATCCGAAGAACAGATAACATAAACTGATTGCAGTACAAACACCTACCAAATCCGCCAGCAACATTGCACCAATGGCGTATCGGGTATTGGTGATACTTACTGAGCCGAAATATACGGCAATCACATAAAAGGTAGTATCTGAAGAGCCTTGTAAAATACTGGACAACCTTCCTGCAAAGGAATCTGGTCCATGTGCGGTCATGGTATCAATCATCATTCCTCTGGCGCCACTTCCACTCAATGGCCTGATCAGCGCGGTCGGAATTCCATCGATAAAACGGGAATCAGCACCCAATATAGTACATAAATGTTTTAATCCGTTGATGACCATATCAAAGGTGCCGCTGGTGCGTAGTAAACTAATAGCAATCAACATGCCCACCAGGTAGGGAATGATGCGGATAGCGGTCTCAAAACCACCTTTAGCACCTTCTACGAAAGCATCGTATACATTGATCTTCTTATACAATCCGCCGAGAACGATAAGAAAGAAAATCAATAGCAGTAACCCGTTACTCAGAATTCCTGAAAATTGCTGGAGGCCGGAAGTACTCAGGCTCGTTAAATATAAAACCAGTAAGGCAATTATAGAAGAAAGGCTCAGTACCCAACCCAGAATCACCGGTTGAAAAACATTGATCTTTTGTTTGAAGGAAACAATGAACATCGCAGCCATAGTGGCAACAAAAGTGGCGATCATACAAGGGATAAAAATATCTGTAGGATTGGCCGAATTTAAAGAAGCACGGACGGCAATGATGCTTACCGGAATCAGGGTTAAGCCAGAGGCATGTAGACAAAGGAACATGATCTGAGCATTGGAAGCGGTATCTTTACTCGGATTTAGTTCCTGTAAACTCTCCATGCTTTTTAATCCGAAAGGGGTAGCGGCATTGTCAAGGCCTAATAAATTGGCCGAAAAATTCATTACCATATGTCCGGTAGCAGGATGCCCCTTAGGAATGTCAGGAAAGAGTTTTGAGAAGAATGGTCCAATAATTCTGGACAACAAACGGATACCTCCTGCTTTTTCGGCAATGCTCATAAACCCCATAAACAAGGCCATAATACCGATCAGTTTTAAGCAGATGTTGACTGCTGTCCAGCAGGTTTCAATTACGCCGTCTACTTTGAGCAGATTTCCGGGATCACTGGCTTTTCCAATAATCATCAGGTTGAAAATTTCGGTTTCGCCCAAAAAGAAACATTTTATACTGGCAACCACAATCGCAATGATGATGAAAGCGGACCAGATTCTACTTAATGCCATTAAAATAAAATTAGTTGAATGGTTAAATTTATAGTTTTGATTCTAATAATCCGTTTTTAAAGCATAATAAAATGCAGGAACAGGTAAAAGATTTAAAAAAGAGCTTAAAAAACAAAAGGTCCTGCACATCATGCAGGACCTTTTGAATAATGGAGAATCTCTATGGTTTTTCGTCTGTCAGTTCAAAACCCCATGTTTTTCCTTTTTCCGTAGCAGGAATCCCTGAGGTCATCCATGCAGGAGCTTTTGCCCCTTTCAGGTAATAATCAAAGAATTGTTGTTCGCGAATCTGAATGTCTTTTCTGTTCTGACGTTGTACCAGGTTGTGTGCTTCGTTATTGTAGTTTAACATCCATACTGGTTTTCCTAAGCGTCTGAGACCGGTAAACATCTCTATTCCCTGGTACCATGGTACGGCACCATCGGCGTCATTAGCCATAATCACTACCGGAGTGTTGACTTTCGGTAAGGAGAATAAAGGAGAGTTCTCTATGTACAGTTCTGGTTTCTCCCATAAGGTTGCACCAATCCTGCTCTGTGTTTTCTCATATTGGAACTGTCTGTTCATACCGCTTTCCCAACGCATTCCGCCATAGGCAGAAGTCATGTTTACCACTGGTGCACCAGACCAGGCAGCAGCATACATATTGGTGCGTGTAATCAGGTGAGCAACCTGGTAACCGCCCCAGCTTTGTCCCTGGATTCCGATCTTGCTACCGTCTATCCATGAATTTTTCTTTAAGGATTCTACACCCGAATTGATAAACTCTTCAGCAGATTTTCCAGGATATCCTTTTTCATAGCTGATATCCGGAGCGAAAACCAGGTAACCATTGCTCACAAAGAAAGGAATGTTTAAGCGGGATGGGGTAGGAGCCGGTGCTTGGTAAGCATATAATCCATCAGATAGTTTTTCATAGAAATAAACGATCATAGGATATTTTTTTGCCGGATCAAAGTTTTCCGGTTTATAGAGAATTCCATTGGATTTATATCCTTTAGGGGTCTCCCATTTTACCAGTTCTGCTGTTCCCCAGTTGTAGTTTTGTTGCTGCGGATTGGTATTGCTCAGCTTGATTTCTGTTTTCAGATCTTTGGAAACATACACGTCAGGAGAGATGCTGTAATTTCCTTTATCGTAGATGTATTCCTCTGCGTCTTTGGCTTTTACCAGATTCGAGTATTTGAATTTCCCCATAACGATCAACTCGGGATTCTTCGTATCGCCGACATTGGTTTTATAGAAACCATTCTCTTTGTTGAGGTTGTTTAATACATCCATAATAATCGTTTCTTTCTTTCCAAGGAAGCGGCTTTCCGGATCTAATTTCTGGTAACGGAAAGTCAGGCTGTTTTGTCTGCCAAAACCATTGGTCATATTCTTAGCTGGGTTTTTCCCTTCGGGAGAGAATTCCCAGATGTCGTACCTGTCGTAAATCAGAACAGTCTTATCTTCTTCAGTCCAGGCTGCAAGTCCATAAGCGGAAGGATCATCCGGAACATCGTTTTCTTCGTCTACCAGTTTAACTGTCATGCCGTTGTTTAAGTGGGTCACTTTTCCAGTCGCGATGGCATAGGTATACCAGTTGGAATTGGTCTGATCAAAATAAATCACATATTTTCCATTAGGGGATGCCATGGCATTGCCACTCAGGCCTTCAATGATTTTCTTTCTTGCTCCGGTTTTGACATCTACAAGATAATAGTCTCTGATCGAATTTGCTGTCCATTGTTGTTGAATCCTGTTGCCAAAATCAGTAGCAGCCAATGCATAAGGGGCATTTCCTTCATTGATCATCGTGGCATCAGGTAATTTAAGGTCAGTAAGCGGAATGATTCTGGGATCGCTGTTGAAGATTTCAATGGTACTTAGGTAGGATCTTTTTGATTCGCGTTCCGCATTCTTCAACTGCATGGGCTGAAGATAATCGTCCTTATAGCCCCAAACATCCAGCTTTGCATTTTCAAAATCTACCAAAGTCGTGTCCTTGGCTTTTTTAACCGGAGCAATGCCAAAGAATAACCTGGTTCCGTCTTTGCTGAAGTTTACTTTTCCATCACCACTTACGGCCCATTTTGCAGGCATTCCAGGAATTTCATTGTCTACCAAAATCTGAGCAGTATCTAAGGAAAGGGAATTGTAATATACATTATAGGTTTTGATTTCTGTCTTTTCCGGACTTTGTTCTCCTACAAAAGCAAGGTAATCTCCGTCTTCAGTAAAGCTAAAGTTTTTAAAGGTTCCTTTTCCTTTAACCAAAGTTTTCAGGGTCCCTTTTTCCGTATTCAATACAAAGACACCTGCGGGAGCAGATTTGTCTTTTTTAGCTCCTGTGCAAGCAAAAATAAGCTGTTTTCCATTTTTGCTGAAAGCGTATTCGCTAACATATTTGAAGCTGCGCTCCAGACCGGTAGTCAGGTTTTTTAGAATCAGATCTGTGCCTTCCTGTTTTGAAGCTGTTGCAGATTCCTCATCGGCGAAGAAATCCTGATTGTCTTTTTTATCGGGACTAGTGGAAGCACCAGCCTTTTTCGTGGTATCTACTGGTTTTTCCAGTTGATAGGCCAGGAAGCCTCCGCTTTTCTCCGGCATTTTGAAAGATTTTACCCGCGCAACTTTTACAATCCCGAGATTGGTTAAGTTGGCTAAACCAAGACTGTCTTTCGGCATGTCATCGGCTTTTTTCTTTTTGATCTTAGCCTGGCGGATGTCTTTTTGAAATGCCTTGATTGCAAAGACCGCATATTTTGAATCTGCACTGAATTGTGCATTTGTAGCCCGGTGAACTTTTATTTTAGAGTTATTGATCAGGTTGTTCAGGTATAGATTGGCATCTCCTTCCTGTTGGTTCACCCCATACATCGCCCATTGTCCGTTATTGGAGAGTTGTTTCGCTCCAACAGATTCCCAGGTATCATAGACACTATGATCCAGCGGTTTTTTCTGCGCCAGAGCGACGCTGGAAAACAATAGAAAAGTTAGGGTAAGTTTTTTGTGCATCATAAAAAGCTATTTTTTTCTAAAAATTGTGATTTTTTGACAGATATTCTCATTACGAACCAAATTTTTACAATAATGAAAGGTCATTAAACAAAAAAAGCACCCCTGAGGGTGCTTTTTAAGGTCTGTAAAAGACTATTTGTTCTTTTTCGACTGGATCTGCGTTTGTTGTTGTTGACGCATATAATCGTCTAATCTCGACTGAAATTTAGATTTCTTTTTTGTTTCTACAGGTTTTGTTTTGTTCTCCTGTAAAGTGCGGTGAATTTTCTCATCATCAACCATAGATTTGATCAGGAACTGCTGAGCAAAAGTCAACATATTTGCCAGGAAGTAATAATAGTTTAATCCTGATGGATAGCTGTTCAGTACGCCTAAGAAAATGATTGGCATAATGTATCCGATGTACTTCATCTGTCCGGTTGCACCAGAGATCTGGTTGTTGAAATAAGTATAGATCAATGTTGAAATCGTCATCAACACACACATCAGACTCAGGTGATCTCCGATAAATGGAATGGTGAAACCAAATTTGATGAAATCATCATAAGTGGAAAGATCTTTCATCCATAGGAAGCTTTCTCCTCTTAACTCGAATAAGTTCGGGAAAAAGAAGAAGAAGGCCATTACAAAAGGAAGCTGAAGGAGCATTGGTAAACAACCTCCCAAAGGATTTACACCCACCTGTTTGTAGAGTTTCAGGTATTCCTGTTGTAATAGGGTAGGGTTATCATCGCCAACCTTAGCCTTGATCTCATCCATCTCCGGTTTAAGAATTCTCATCTTAGCCATCGAGATATATGATTTGTAAGTCAAAGGAGACATCGCTACTTTCAAAAGAATGGTCAGGATCAGAATGATCAGGCCATAGTTCCATCCAAAACCTTCCAAAAATTTAAATACCGGCAGTACAATAAATCTGTTGATGTATTTCAATGGCCAGTAACCCATATCTACCTGTTTCTCAATTTCGTGACCCTGCTTTTTCAATACATCGAACTTATTGGTACCGAAGTAGAAATCCATCGCATAATTTTGCGAAGCCAGTTGTCCGAAATGCATTTTCATATCTGCCGCATAACGTTTGATTTCACCAGGCTGAGTCAATACGGTAACACCCAGTTTTCCGCTTTCAAAAGCTACTTTAGGGATCAATACCGCAGAGAAAAACTGTTGTTTAAAGGAGAACCATTCGATCTTTCCTTTTTTCAACTCTTCAGTTTCATCTTTAGCAATGCTCAAATGATCAGGAGTTTCATTTACGTATTTATAGAAAGGAGCAGCATGCTCTTTCTCTTTTTTACCTGATTTCTCCTGCTCCAGTAGTGTAGTTTCCCAGTTCAGGGCTACAGAGTCTGTTTGAATCACCTGATTTAAACCATTCAGGTTGATATTGAAGGCCACGTTATTGCTTTTAGGCTTCAGGTCATAAGTATACTCAATGTATTTATCACCCAGGTAATTCGCACGCATACTTACCAGGTTTCCGGTTTTTGTAGCCGTAAAATAAAGATCATTGGTATTTACTTCTTTACCGGCAATATTCATTTTTAAGCCAAACTTATTCTGGTTTCCGTCAAATAAGATGACCGGCTTACCGTCATAGGTTTTTTGATCTTTTACCTCTACAGATAAGATTTTACCACCTTTATTGGTTAGCGTCAACTTCAGGTTCTCATTTTCAAGAACAGTAGTCTGAACAGTACCTGCGATGCTGCCACCGAAAGGTCCTGATAATGTAGCTGAATCAACTGCAGGAGTTGTGGCTGCTGCGGTTGAGGGAGCAGTAGTTTTTGTGGCTGCTGCGACTTTTTTCAAAGAATCTGCAGCAATTCTTTCCTTTTCTTTATTGATTTCAGTCTGACTGGGACCAAAAAAGTAAAAAGAACCGGCCAAAACGATCATGATCAGGAACAGGCCTGTAAACGTATTTCTATCCATTATTGTTATTTAAACTCGTATTATTTTATTTTCTTCTTCGCAAATTCCATCGCGGCGGCGACAAATTTAACAAAAAGTGGGTGAGGATTAGCAACTGTTGATTTTAATTCCGGGTGAAACTGTCCGCCTACGAAGAAAGGGTGGTTTTTCAACTCTACAATCTCCACCAAATGGCTATCCGGATTTAATCCTGAAGCAATCATTCCACCTGCTTCATATTGAGCCAGGTAATCATTATTGAATTCATAACGATGTCTGTGACGCTCAGTGATGTGGGTTTTTCCATAGGCAGCATAAGCCTTGGTTCCCTTTTTAAGATCACATGGATAAGATCCTAAACGCATGGTACCACCTTTATTGGTCACACTTTTCTGATCTTCCATCATGTTGATTACCGGATTTTCTGTGTTTTCATCAATTTCTGTGGTATTGGCATTTTTTAAACCCAATACATTTCTGCCATATTCGATTACCGCACACTGCATACCCAAACAGATACCAAAGAATGGAACATCATGCTCACGTACATATTGGATCGCGTCAATCTTTCCTTCAATACCACGGCTTCCAAAACCGGGAGCAACCAGCACACCATCAAGGTGCATTAGTCTTTCTTTAGCATTTTCAGGATGTATTCCTTCAGAATGGATGTATTCTACTTTTACTTTACATTCATTTTTAGCTCCTGCGTGTACAAAAGATTCAATGATTGACTTGTAAGCATCAGGAAGCTCAACGTATTTACCAATCAGACCGATCTTCACCTCAGCAGTTGGATTTTTTAAACGGCCAAGGAAATCTTTCCAGCTTTCCATATCCGGCTCGTTCTTCTGAGCAAGCTTCAATTTGCTCAATACTGTTTTATCCAGTTGCTCTTTCATCATTAGCAATGGAACATCATAAATGGTAGACGCATCAATAGATTCTACTACGGCATTTACGTTTACATTACAGAACAGGGCAATCTTTTTACGGATATCAGCATTGATTCTATGTTCTGTACGGCATACAAGAATATCTGGTTGAATACCATATTCCAATAATGCTTTTACAGAGTGTTGTGTTGGTTTTGTTTTTAGCTCACCTGCAGCGGCCAGGAAAGGAATCAGCGTTAAGTGAATTACGATGGCATTGTTTGCACCTTCTTCCCATTTGAACTGACGTACAGCTTCAATAAATGGTAAAGACTCAATATCGCCAACAGTTCCACCCAATTCAGTGATTACAATATCGTATTTGCCGCTATCGCCCAGAATGCGCATGTTGCGTTTGATCTCATCAGTAATGTGAGGAACAACCTGAACCGTTTTTCCAAGATATTCTCCTTGTCTTTCTTTATTGATTACATTCTGATAAATCCGGCCGGTAGTGATGTTGTTTGCTTGTGAAGTAGGGACATTCAGAAAGCGTTCGTAGTGACCAAGGTCAAGATCTGTTTCAGCACCGTCTTCAGTAACATAGCATTCCCCATGTTCATACGGATTTAATGTTCCCGGATCAATGTTGATATAGGGATCAAATTTTTGAATGGCTACACTGTAACCTCTTGCTTGTAATAATTTGGCTAATGAAGCGGAGATGATGCCCTTACCTAATGAGGAAGTAACACCGCCCGTAACAAAAATATACTTAGTCATGCTTTGTGAGTTTCTGATATAAAAGCAGCTTTTATGCTACTTTTATTGTTTTTGTACGGGATACAAAGTTAGCAAATAAAACGGAAGCTAAAGGGCTAATTGTACAAATAAAATTGCACGCCTAAAAGTGGAGGTAAGCGCTTATCGCTGAAAATGTTACAGGACGAAACCGTAGAGCCGCTTTTTCAGGTCCTCAGGTTTTTCCTTTTTTTGTTCATCATATCGGGTAAATAATTCCAGCAATTTCCTGAAATCTTTTTCCGTCTGTGTTTTCTTTCCTTTTGAAGGTGGAACAATATCTGCAACGGGATTGCTGAAAGCATTGACTTTAGTTGCAAACCAGGTGGTGTAATAACGGGGAATGGCAAGACCAAGAATCATTCCCGGTAATCCACTGAATCCTTCCGGCCCCCCTCTTAATAAAATCTCATCGGTATAAAAAGCAACGACATAAACCGTATCATTAATCCTGCCAATAGCCTTTCTGCATTCATAGCCTGCAATATTGCGCACGTCGTGCATGATCTTCCAGTCTACCTTAGGGATGGTATCATTCAGGAGGTAATCTTCTCCCATGATTCTCTTTTTTAATACCCTGCTTTGTTTTTGATAATCAGCATACAGCTCATTTTCCGGCTCTCCTGCGAAATCGAAAAAAAGGTTGTTGTTGTCCTCAGACTCTTGTTTTATGGATTTGAAAATTGATTTTGTCCGGTCAAAGGACAATTCCCAGTTCGTCACTTTATATTTTTTTATTTTTTCCTTGGCTTCATCGGGAATATCCCACTCTGCCAGACTTCGCTGCAGATTGATCTTTTTCTCAAAGCTGATCTTGCCATAAGGAATGAATAGCTGCTGTGCCTTCATACCTGTACAGGTGCAGATAAAAAATAAGAAGGGAGCGAGCCTTTTCATCATCTTATGGGTTAACAACAGTTTTGGTAAAATTACCACTTAAATTCCAGCTTACACCAAATAATACATAACGCGGAATATAGCTAAATGTGTTTTCACTAATCACGTTACCCCCAACAAAACGGTTGTATCCAATCTTCTGGTTCAGGATATCGGTTACTGTTAATTTAAGTTCCAGGGCCTCACCTTTACCCATTTTCATGGCCAGATAGCTGTTCCAGATCACCACATTCAGGTCCTGGCCAAAAGAGGCATTTGCAGGTCTTAAGGAAACAGAAACCGTACTGTTGAATTCTGTCCGGTAAGGAAGCTGCACCGTACCTGAAAATTCATGGTTATGGGTGATGCTTTTTCCGTCATTAATGCCACCGATGGATGATTTACCATACATAATTGTTGCTGATGGCGAATAACTGACATCTACTTTGGAGGTATAATAGTTAAACGAGCCTTTGACGTTATATTGTGTGTTTGCAGTCCGGTTTTTTACTGCATTGATGATGGCGATATTGTTGGATCTGTAGAAACTCATATCAAGGCCCATCCGGAAATGAAGTTTGGAAAATCCTTTTGAATAATAGACGTTTCCGCTTAAGGAATTGTTCCCGTCTAGATTGACGAAGCTGGATATCCTTTTGTTGAACTCATCTACATTTTCTGAGTTTGCAATTGCATTATTGGTGAAACCGTAATTCAGGTACCCGGAGATATACTGATCGGAGTTCATTAAAAAGCTATTGTAGGAAACCCCGAAATTATTGGTAAAAGAAGGCCTGAGCAGTGGATTTCCGATCACCTGAAACAAGGGGTTATTAATCTGTCTTACCGGCTGGATCTGTTCAATACTTGGCTGCTGGGTAAACCCATTGTAATTCACCGCGAGACTGGTATTGTTGCTGAGTTTATAATACAGATTGGTACGCGGGGAAAGGTTCAGGTATTTGCGCTGAAAATTACTGCCAAGGTCAAGATCTTTCAGCTCAAATGTTGTAATAGTGGCTTCCAGTCCGCTGGAAATGGAGAAATTTTTTGCTTTATACTGAAAAATCATTTTTCCAATGTTCGAGAAATTGATGAATTTAAAGTCATTACTCAGGGAATCTATTTTTGTTTTGATTCCGGTAGTATAATTCTGAACAAGTCTGTTGCTGCTGGAAGAAATGGTTTTGAAAGTATAACCTGCTTCCAAAGACCACCTTTTGGTGAGTGTTTCCGCATAACTGATCCTGGTCCCGATAGAGTTTTGTGTTCCCGAATTGTTCTTTATCAGGTTGATGTCTTCACTTCGGTTCCAGTTTCCATTGTTATCATAATATTCGGTATGGTTTAAACTTCGTTCCAATCCTTTATTGTTCAGATTTTCCGGCTGAATATCGATAGACAAAGCCCGTCCCTTTTTTTTGAACCTTCTTGACCAGTTGATGTTTCCATTAAAGGTATCACTGAAGCCATTTCCGATATTAGACTGGTTATTCTGACTAATGATCTGTCCGGTTTCACTGCTACTTCCGTTAATGGTGCCGGATTCGGTATAATTCCGGTTCTTTTTCAGTCCGAAAGAAATTTTTAAGGTAGACAAAGAATCGATATGATAGTTGTAAGTACCACGGATGTTTTCTCCGGTAACCTTGGAACGGTCGTCGGTTTTCCCCTGACTAAAAAAACGTTTTCCATCGGGCAGGAGCTCCTGAGAATTGGAGGTTTTGATATTGGTGTTCTTGTTGTCAAAGACCTTGAAGTTTAATTTCAGGCCCATTTTATTGCTATAGAATTTATCAGAGAAATGAGCTCCCAGATTTAGATTGCTGGGTAAACCTCCTGTAGAAGAATAATAATCGTCGTCGTCATCTCCGCCGGAAGAATACATAATAGAGCTCCCATCATCACCAACCTCTATCTGATCATACTCTTCGCCTTTTAATTTTCTCATGGAATTGTTAATCTTGGACTCATTGTCCAGAGTAGAATAAGTGCCGAAAATGGCAGTTTTGAGTTTATTCTTAAAAATACCCATCATTCCGCCATAATCCTGAAAATTGGAGCTGCCGGCATTGGCATCAAGAGTAGACAGGTATCCGTTCCTGGCGTTCTCTTTTAATTTAATATTGATGGTTTTATTTTTTATCCCGTCATCAATGCCGGTTAGTTCTGCTGTTTTACTTTTTCTATCGTATACCTGAACCTCATCCACCGCATTGGCCTTGAGGTATTTTGTAGCCAGCAGGGGATCATCTCCGAAAAACTCATCTCCATCAACGAGCACCGTTTTTACTTCCTTGCCCTGAGCTTTAATTGTTCCGTTTTTATCTACATTTATTCCGGGAAGTCTTTTTAAAAGTTCCTGTACATTGGCATTGGTGCGTACGGCAAAACTATCGGCCTGAAAGACAAGTGTATCACCCCGCATGCGGACGGCATTCTTTGTTGCCGCGATGACTACTTCATTGAGCAGCTTGGATTTCAGCTCCATATTGATCCTGCCCAGATCCAGCACTGTATTTTCTGATAACCTTAAATTACGGACATAATCGGCCATTTTCGGATAGCTGATTAGAAGCTTGTAGTCGCCTTTGGCCAGATTACTCCATTCAAAACGCCCCTCTTTATCGGCACGTACTGTTCTGACCAATATAGAATCGGCAGAACGGAGCAGTAACACCGAGCTATTTTCCAGAACCTTTTTCTCCAATGTATCAGCAACTATTCCTTTGATACTTGCTCTTTGTGCTAAAACGGTAAAAGAAAATAAAGTGAAAAGTATATAAATGAAAAATTTTTTCAGCATAAATTACCGGGTAACAATCCTAGAGAGTTCCTAAATCTAATAACTATTTTTTTGTAAGTATTAATTTTTAGGAATATTATTGGTTTTTGAGAGAAAATTTAAGCGGATATAAAAAATGCCCGGAATTTTCCGGGCACCTTCGTTAAATTATATTTGGTTAGAATATGCTGGTTTTGGTTGTTTATTTTTAGTTCTTTACATTTTGATTATCTAAATATAATGTAAAATATATTTTAATCACAATATAATTTTCAACTTTTTTTATAAAACGAACAAAAATATGCTGTTTTTGTACCAGGAAGCCTTTTTTGGCAGAATGCTGTGGATAGTTTTATAAAATGTTATTTGCAGCAACTATAGTAAGGCAGCACTTTCTGTTCCCTGGCAGACCAGGCAATATATACTTTTTGCTCATTTGATAAACGGTATTTGAAACCATTTAATCCGGATAGCTTTAACTCCTTAAAAAAGTTTTTATCAGGGGTATTGGCGTCAGGGCTTTCATTTTCTGTTACTGCCGGCTCCAAAAAGTTTTCATCCTCAAAGAACGATTTAAATTCCTGTTGAATAAATTCCTTTTGTTTCGACTCCTTATTCAGATCAAGTGTCGATTCATAATTTTTTATAAGATCTGTTGCCTTAAAATCTTTTTGATAGATTTTAATCCCGTTATGCGCGATAATATTAAAGCTCATCACCATATCTTTCGGAGATTCGCCATTAAGTACGACTTTAAACGTATCCACTTTTACAGAGTCACTGAAAGGTTTCAACACCTTGAAACCCGCTGCATCAGCCCCTGAGCTTTTTGCAGCGTCTGTTCCCTTATTGCCGTTGCAGGCCGCAAGAAATCCTAAAAAGAGTAAGATGCAGGTATAGCGGTTTTTCATGAGCGAATGATTTTATTCAGGTCTTCCGGAGTATCTATGGAAATGGTTTCTATGGCCGTTACCCTGGTCTGAATGGCATAACCGTTTTCTACCCATCTCAATTGCTCCAGGCTTTCGGCAATTTCCAAAGCAGAGGGTGGAAGCTGGGTAATTTCCAGTAATGCAGAAACAGTATAGCCATAAATACCAATGTGTTTATAGAACTGATGTGTTTTTAACCAGTTTTCCTTTTCTGCATTGCGGAGATAAGGAATGGTTTGCCGGCTAAAATAAACCGCTTCCTTTTTGTTGTTCAGAATAACTTTTGGAATATTATGGTTAAATAATTCTTCGGCAGTATGGATCTCTTTAATCAGGGTTGCCAGCTGGACTTCCCTGTCTTCAAAGCAGGAGATGAGCAGGTCAATCTGTGCAGGATCGATAAAAGGCTCGTCGCCCTGGATATTGATGACCACATCAAAGCCGGAAACCTGCCCTACAACTTCTGCACAGCGGTCTGTACCGCTCTGATGTGACGTGCCGGTCATGATGAATTCCCCGCCAAATTTTTTCACCTCTGCAGCGATGCGTTCATCATCGGTAGCAACTACAACCTGGTCTATTCCTGAAGCTTTAACCGCCTGTTCATAAACCCGGCGGATCATGCTTTTCCCCTGAATGTCTACCAGCGGTTTCCCCGGGAAACGGGTAGAGGCATAACGGGCAGGGATAACACCTAATACTTTCATCTTAAAATAATCCGTTTATTTCCGCATCAATAGATTGAATAATACTGCCAAGATCTTCCGGATTGTTCGTGAAATCAAGCTTGTCTTTATCCAGAATAAGCAATTTCCCAAGACTGTAATCTTTAATCCAGGCTTCATATTTTTCATTTAACTTGGAAAGATAATCAATTCGGATGCTGGCTTCATATTCACGGCCGCGACGTTGGATGTTGTTAACCAGGGTAGGAACAGAAGCACGAAGGTAAACCAGTACATCAGGAGGTTTGATAAATGAAGTGATGTTCTCAAAGATTGCCCGGTAATTGTGGTGGTCTCTGGTGGTCATCAGGCCCATTTCATGCAGGTTTTCCGCAAAGATATGGGCATCTTCATAAATCGTCCTGTCCTGAATGACATTGCGCTTATTGCTTTCAATCTCTACAATCTGTTGAAAACGGCTATTCAAAAAGTAAATCTGCAGGTTAAAACTCCAGCGTTTCATGTCGCTGTAAAAATCCTCCAGATATGGATTGTCTTCCACCGCTTCATACAAAGCTTCCCAGCCATAATGTTTGGCCAGTAAGCCTGTCAATGTGGTTTTTCCGGCACCAATGTTTCCAACTATAGCTATATGCATATATTTTATTTTAAGGTAGCTGTTATAGCTATATCATTAATAGTAAGATTAAAAGGATCTGAACCCGATTAATTCTCTTGCTTCTTTAATTGTTTTCTGGGCACTTTCTCTGGCTTTTAATGCGCCATGTTTGGCTACCTGACGCAGGTATGAAGTGTCTTTTGCAATGTCTTCAATCTTTTCACGGATAGGGGTGTTAAATACAATCATATCTTCAGCAAGCTGTTTCTTGAAATCACCGTAACGAATTGCGCAGCTGTTATAAAGGTCATCAAAGTGCTTCATGGTATCTGCCGGAGAAACGATTTTCATCAGGTCAAACAGATTCTGGATCGCCTCTGGTTTTTGCTGATTCTCTTCAGTTGGTCCGCCATCAGTTACCGCACGGGAAACTTTCTTACGGATCACTTCCGGGCTGTCTGATAAATAAATGCAATTGCCTTCTCCGGAAGACTTGCTCATTTTTCCGCTTCCATCCAGACCAGGTACTTTTACCAGGTTTTCAGAATAGTTGAAGGCCTGAGCTTCCGGAAAGAAGTCTGCATTATACAGCCTGTTGAAACGGTTCCCGAAAGTACGGGTCATTTCCAGGTGTTGTTCCTGATCTTTACCTACCGGTACTTTCACTGCTTTATGGATCAGAATATCTGCAGCCATTAAGGTCGGATAAGTCAGCAAACCTGCGTTTACATTGTCCGGTTGTGTCCTCACTTTATCTTTGAATGAAGTACTGCGCTCCAATTCGCCCATATAGGCGTTCATATTCAGATATAAATACAACTCTGCTACTTCAGGAACGTCAGATTGAATATAGATGGTGGTTTCTTCGGGATTGATTCCGCAAGCCAGGTATTCTACTAAAACATGTTTTACATAACCATGAAGATCGCCGGGAGTTGGATGGGTCGTTAAAGAATGAAGGTCTGCTATAAAAAAGAAGCAATTGAAATCATATTGCATCTTTACAAAGTTCTTTACTGCACCAAAATAATTTCCAAGGTGTAATTTTCCTGTAGGACGTATCCCGCTAACTACCGTTTCTTTCATAGGGACGAAATTAATAAAAAACAGGTATTAGGTCTGCCTATAATTTTATTTTTATGCGTTATAAATAGCTATTGTCCTGAATTTACATTTGCATGAACGTTTTCATCGGGCTTACTGCTTAATTTTTGTAGTTTTGGCGCAATGATTCGCCTGCTTAAGCACACCCATCGCCTCTATTCGATAACCGTTATTTTGTTGCTGTCTGCACTTTTCTATCCTTTTTATTACCTCGCCGCGAAATCGCCCAAAGGCTACGGAGCCTTAAACCAGCTGCGCAAAGTAAACAGCATCCTGAGCAGCTGGCTGAGCGGAATATTCTTTAAGTTTACCTATGAACAGCCGCTGGATCGGAACCAGACTTATATTTATTGCGCCAATCATGCTTCCAGTCTGGACATCATGGTATTTTGTATTCTGGCAAGGGGGAAATTTCATTTTATGGGGAAGGACGAACTTCGGAGCAACCCGGTATTGAAGATTTTCTTTAACACAATTGACATTTCCGTAGACCGTAAAAGTAAAATTTCTGCATTCCGGGCTTTCAAGAGAGCCGGTGAAACGCTGGAAAAGGGATGGAGCCTCATTATCTTCCCCGAAGGAGGGATTGATGGGGTACATTATCCTCCGGTATTGCATCCTTTTAAAAACGGACCTTTCCGCCTGGCCATTGAAAAGAATATCCCTGTTGTGGCAGTCAGCCTGACTGATGTATGGAAAAAAATGTGGGATGATGGTTCAAAATATGGTAGTACGCCGGGAATTTGTGATATTTACATCCATAAGCCAGTGGACACAACCGGTTTAACCATCGCAGATGCAGATTTTTTAAAGGATCGCATCTTTAATTTAATAAATAGTAAACTCATTAGAGCATGACCATAGATAAGCAGACGATACATAAAGTTGCAGACCTGGCAAGAATCGCGATCGAAGATAAAGAAGTCGATACATTGATGACGGATATGAATAAGATCCTTACATTTATGGAAAAGCTCAATGAGCTGGACACGACAGGTGTTGCCCCCCTTGTTTATATGAACGCTGAAGAGAATGTATGGCGTGAGGACCAGATAAAGCAGGAGATTTCCGTTGAAGACGGACTGAAGAATGCGGCGCGGCACAACGAAAACTTCTTTATGGTTCCAAAGATCATAGAAAAATAGGGGCAGAGTGTAACATCCCGGGGTGGCCGATTGTCTAAAACGAAACAGGAATAAATAAATTTCAATGGAAAAAGCGTTAATCAACATCAAAGATATAGGTCGTAAGTACGTGATAGGGTCGGAAGTAATCCATGCCCTGAAATCAGTTTCATTGGATATACATAAAGGAGAGTTTGTCGCATTGATGGGCCCCTCTGGTTCCGGTAAATCTACTCTGATGAATATTCTTGGTTGTCTGGATACACCTAGCAAGGGTGATTACGTGCTGAACGGGATCAATGTTAGCCAGATGACAGATAATGAGCTTGCAGAGGTGCGTAACAAAGAAATCGGGTTTGTTTT
The DNA here is from genome assembly GCF_001721645.1 of Pedobacter steynii. Classification (NCBI taxonomy): domain Bacteria; kingdom Pseudomonadati; phylum Bacteroidota; class Sphingobacteriia; order Sphingobacteriales; family Sphingobacteriaceae; genus Pedobacter; species Pedobacter steynii. The sequence continues at coordinate 4,459,205 of NZ_CP017141.1, forward strand.
TCAGACCTTTAACTTATTACCCCGTTCTACTTCTTTGGATAATGTAGCGCTGCCATTAATTTACGCAGGAGCAAATAAAAAGGAAAGAGATGCAAGGGCACAGAAGGCATTGGAAAATGTAGGCCTGGGCAACAGGGTTACGCATAAACCCAATGAACTTTCCGGCGGCCAGCGCCAAAGGGTAGCCGTTGCACGGGCGCTGATCAACAACCCTTCTATTATTCTTGCGGATGAGCCAACAGGTAACCTGGATACGAAGACGTCCATAGAAATTATGGGTTTGCTGGAAGAGATTCACAGTAAGGGAAATACCATTATTCTGGTTACGCACGAAGAGGACATCGCTCAGCATGCACACCGTATCGTCAGGATGCGCGATGGATTGATTGAAAAAGATTATCAGAATACTGATGTAAAAACAGTTTCTCCACGTCTCACCAAGCTGGAGGCAAAAGGCGATGATTTTGAAAAAATAAGCTAATATTTCTTCATGAAGATATATACCAAGACCGGGGATAAGGGGCTAACCTCCCTGATTGGAGGCACCCGGGTACCTAAGTTCCATCTGCGTATAGAATGTTATGGAACTGTAGATGAACTGAACTCTTATATCGGGCTGATCATGTGTCAGGATATTGACGTTCATCATCAGAAAATACTAAAAGAAATCCAGGACAGGTTGTTTACGGTGGGCGCTTCTCTTGCGGCAGATCCGGAGAAATCAAGAATGAAAATCCCCGATTTGCACGAAAGTGACATCCATTTGCTCGAACAGGAAATGGATGATATGAATGAAGTGCTACCTGAATTGAAACATTTTGTATTGCCGGGCGGAACTACTGTGGTTTCTTTTTGTCATGTTGCACGCTGTATTTGTCGCCGTGCAGAGCGTTTAACCGTGCATTTGGCCTCAGAAAGCTTTGTTGACGAAAAAATGACTATATATTTAAACCGTTTAAGTGATTATTTATTTGTTTTGGCACGAAAACTGAATTTAGATGCAAAAACGGATGAAAACATCTGGATTCCGCGACTATAAATTGGTTGAAAAAAAGTTTGTTTTGCTCATGTTTTTTAATATACTTTTGCGAAACGAATTAGAATAACTTAATAGTATAAGAAATATGTATTGGACATTAGAACTCGCATCGCATTTGGAAGACGCTCCATGGCCTGCAACAAAAGACGAATTAATTGATTACGGTATAAGATCAGGTGCGCCTGTAGAGGTGATCGAAAATTTACAAGCTTTGGAAGATGATGGGGAACCATATGAAACCATTGAAGAAATCTGGCCTGATTATCCTACTAAAGATGATTTCTTCTTCAATGAAGATGAATATTAATCTTTAAGATTTTCTTAATGATGATTTAAAAGGCCCTGTGAATAACGGGGCCTTTCTTGTACAATTTGCTGTACGATTTTTTTAAGGTAAACTTTTTGGAACGAAGATTGTTTATGTAATGTCATGAGAATGTTTGACAGTTCTCTTCATTTTATCTAAAAAACATATCTAAAAATTAAACGTTATGGGAAATTTACTTTATTTAGTAGCCGTAGTACTAGTGATACTATGGGTCATTGGCTTCTTTTTTCAAGGCTTCGGTCCGAATGTGGGGAACTTAATTCATGTGCTTCTGGTGATTGCTGTGATTGCGATCCTGTTGAAAGTCATCAACAGGGCTGCATAATCAGATGATATAAAAAGAAAAGCTCCTGATTTCAGGAGCTTTTCTTTTTTAAAAAGGAAGCCATCTCCAGGTCTTCCGGATAAGTGATTTTAATGTTATCCCGGGCACCTTCAATGATATTGATGGTAAACCCGGAGTATTCGGCAACAGAAGCATCGTCTGTAAATTCATTTCTGAAGGGTTGCTGGTAGGCTTTTCTCAATAAGTCTATGTTAAAAGTCTGAGGAGTTTGAATCAGCAACAGCTCATTCCGGTTCAAAGCTTCAGTCTTTCCATCAAAATTGATCTTTCTGACAGAGTCTGTAGGCTGGATACCTGCAACCGCATTTCCTTCGGCTTCTGCAGCTTCAAAAGATCTTGAAATTAGCTCCGGACTCACTAATGGCCTGACGGCATCATGTATAGCTACAATACCTTTGCCTTTAATGGCCTTAAGGCCGTTCTTAACGGAGTGAAAGCGTTGCTCTCCGCCTTTGATCAGTTGGTGGGGAATCGTGAAGCTATGGGCTTTACAAAGCTCTTCCCAGTATTGATGCTGATGGATATTCAGGACAAGCAGAATTTCGGGATTCAAGGCGCAGGCGGCAAAGGCCTCCATAGTATGCATCAGGACTGGCTTTCCATCCAGTAATAAAAACTGCTTGGCAATTTTATTCTGCATCCTGCTTCCGGATCCACCTGCAACGATAACTGCGTAATATTTCATTTGTGCTGTATCTTTAAAACAAAAATAGGAGATCTAAACCAAAATGGTTCAAAATCTCCTATTTCTATGTTTTTATATTTTACTTAGATGATCAACATCGCATCTCCATAACTGTAGAAACGGTATTTTTCTTTCAATGCTACATCATAAGCATTCCTCACATAGTCATAACCGCCAAATGCACTCACCATCATCAATAAAGTAGACTCAGGAGTATGGAAGTTTGTGATCATTGAATTGGCAATGCTGAAATCATAAGGAGGGAAGATGAATTTGCTGGTCCAGTCGTTGGCCGCTTTAAGCATTCTTCCTGAAGAAACAGCAGATTCAATTGCACGCATGGAAGTCGTACCTACCGCACAGATCTTTCTCTTTTCTTCAATCGCCTTATTTACGATATCTGCATCTTTCTGCTCAATAATGAATTGCTCAGAATCCATTTTATGTTTGGTTAAATCTTCTACTTCAACAGATCTGAAAGTACCTAGTCCAACGTGTAAAGTCACCTCGGCGAAATTAACACCTTTCAGTTCCAGTCTTTTCATCAGCTCTCTGCTAAAGTGTAAACCTGCAGTTGGAGCAGCAACAGCACCTTCATGCTTAGCGAAAATCGTTTGGTAACGCTCTTTATCCTGAGCAGTAGCCTTACGTTTGATGTATTTTGGTAGCGGAGTTTCTCCTAAAATTTCGATATTCTTTCTGAATTCTTCATCTGTACCGTCAAATAAGAAACGGATGGTACGCCCACGGGAAGTAGTATTGTCTACAACCTCAGCAACCAACAAATCGTCATCACCGAAATATAATTTATTTCCAACGCGGATTTTACGTGCAGGATCTACTAAAACATCCCATAAACGTAATTCTTTATTTAACTCTCTTAATAAAAAGACCTCAATAGTCGCACCTGTCTTCTCTTTATTTCCGTATAAACGCGCAGGGAAAACCTTGGTGTTGTTTAAAATCATGACATCCTTGTCATCGAAATAACTCAAAACATCCTTGAATATTTTATGTTCAATTTTGCCACTATCTTTATGCAAAACCATTAAACGGGCTTCGTCCCTGTGTTCTGAAGGATTATTGGCAACTAATGATTCAGGTAGATTAAACTTAAATTGAGATAACTTCATATTTTTCGATGTGATAATTAAGGGTGCAAATTTAAGAAATATAATCTTCTTTTTCATTAGTATACATTTATTTTTTATCGGTTATGAAGCTATCATCAGCATATTGTTGCCATTTATAAACCGTATGCGGATAATGGTTTCATTAGTATACATTTATTTTTATCCGCTACGAAGCGATCACAATTTTAAAAGATCTCGCTGTGTCATGTATTTTTTATATTATATAAGATTTTACTGTAACCTTTTTAGGTACTTTTGGTCTAAACCTCAATTATGATTATTTTCAGACTAATAGGCGAAAGTTTTCGGTTTGCATTAGATGCACTGCGCCAGAATAAAATGCGAACAATGCTCTCCTTATTAGGAATTACCATTGGTATCTTTACGATTATCTTCGTGTTCTCTGCTGTAGATACTCTTAGGAGTAAACTACAAGCCAGTATCGATAAACTGGGCTCCAGTACAGTATTTGTTCAAAAATGGCCTTGGGGTGGCTTTGGCGATTACCCATGGTGGAAATATATGAACAGACCTGAAGCTTCCTTAAGAGATTATGAAGGACTGAAAGACCGCCTGGAATATGTGGAGGGGGTATCTTACGAAATCTCTGCCAATGGCAGAACAATCAAATATAGAAGTAACTCTGTAGAGGGTGGAGGAATAAGAGCCGCCTCTCAGGATTTTAATAAAACATGGAACCTCGATTTTCAGGAAGGACGGTATTTTACCGATAATGAAGGTAAATCCGGATCCCCGGTAATTATTATTGGTGCCGATATCGCCGAAGGTTTGTTTAATGGCCAGCCCGCCATCGGTAAATCTATCACAGTGATGGCCAGAAGGCTAACGGTAGTAGGGGTGTTTAAAAAAGAAGGCGAAGATATGATGGGCATGTCTCAGGATAAAAATATCCTGATCCCCCTGAACTTTGCCAAAGGAATAATGGATGTGGAAAGCGAACGTTATGATCCGACAATCACCGTAAGAGGTAAAGATTATATCGCTTTGGAAGAAGTAGAAAGCGAAATCAGAGGGGCGATGAGAGCAATCCGTAGAACCAAGCCAGGTGCAGAGGATGATTTTGCCCTGAATAAAAGTACAATCGCCTCCAATCAACTCGATCAGATGTTCGGAGTAGTGGACATCGCCGGATGGGTAATCGGAGGTTTCTCCATTCTTGTCGGAGGCTTTGGAATCGCTAATATCATGTTCGTATCTGTCAAAGAAAGAACAAATATCATTGGAATTCAGAAGTCATTGGGCGCTAAAAACTATTTTATACTTCTGCAGTTTCTGTTTGAAGCAATAGCACTATGCCTGCTTGGAGGGGCATTGGGACTATTACTCGTCTATTTACTGACTTTAGCATTAACGGCGGGTGGGTTTGAAATGATCCTGTTCTGGAAGAATGTGATGTTAGGCGTAACAATATCGGTTGTCATTGGTACGATTTCAGGGTTCTGGCCAGCGTTTTCGGCATCACGACTAGACCCTGTTGAAGCAATTCGCTCCTAACGAAATCCTGCCCCCTCTTCAGGAAAAACAGCATACTCATCAAAGGCTGAAATCTTTTGCGCTGAAGGGCGCAAAATTTTCTATGCCTTTTCAGAGCAAGCTGTTTTTCCTGAAGAAATGTTACACAGATTTGTTACTCGCTCCACTGACAAACCTCGACCCGGGCAGGTATAGAGGTGTAGTTACCTTTTCTATGCCTTTTCAGAGCAAACTGTTTTTCCTGGAGATTTTTCTGTGATTTACATTGACTCTTATCTTTAAGAGATATGCCGTTGTATCATGCGATGGAGCAATCATTGTTTCAGATCAAAATATCTATTTGCTTTGAAGACATTCGAATATTTGCCCTTCAGCAAAGATTCGGGGATGAAAAGGAGATAGATATTTTGATCAACACTTAATTTCTCCTGAAAGATAAAACTAAATGAGCGCAGCCTAAATAAAAAAAGCAGGTTCCTTTAAAGAAACCTGCCCTTATGATATATGAATGTCGTAACTAGCTTAATTTTTCTAAAGCAGCTTTGATTCTGGAAACTGCATCTCTCAATTTATCTTCTGCAGCAGCATAAGAAATTCTGATACAATCTTCGTTTCCGAAAGCTTCACCGGTAACGGTAGATACATGAGCTTCGTTTAACAGGTATAGACAAAGGTCCTCAGCATTGTTGATTTTGTAATCGCCGGTGCTCGTACCGAAGTATGCTTTAACTTCAGGGAAGAAATAAAATGCGCCGTCGGGAAGGTTTACTTTGATGTTGGGTATTTCTTTTAATAAGGCAAAAACGATGTCTCTGCGACTTTTAAATTCCTGTACCATTGCATTTACGGTATCTAATCCACCCTGGTATGCTGCCATAGCAGCACGTTGTGCGATAGAAGAAGTTCCTGAAGTGATCTGGCCCTGCATTTTGTCGCAGGCATTGGAAAGCTCTTTGTTAGCCGCCATATAACCTACACGCCATCCGGTCATTGCATAGGATTTAGAGAATCCGTTAATCAGGACTACTCTGTCTTTGATCGAGTCAAACTCCGCAATCGAAGCATGTTTACCTACAAAGTTGATGTGCTCGTAAATCTCGTCAGAGATGATATAAATGTTCGGGTATTTTTCGAATACAGCAACCAGGTCTGCCAGCTCTTCTTTGCTGTATACAGATCCTGTAGGGTTACATGGAGAAGAGAACATGAACAATTTGGTTTTTGGCGTAATCGCTGCTTCCAGTTCTGCTCCTGTAATTTTGAAATTGTTTTCTACTGAGGCATTGATGAATACCGTTTCACCTTCTGCAAGTTTGATCATTTCAGAATAGGAAACCCAGTATGGAGTAGGTACAATAACCTCTTCTCCCGGATTTACCAGACACATGACTGCATTGGCCAGAGATTGTTTTGCACCCGTAGATACCACAATCTGATCAAAACTGTAGTTTAATCCATTTTCTCTCAATAACTTTTCGGCAATCGCCTTACGCAACTCAGGATATCCTGAAACAGGGGTGTAATACGAATAGTTTTCGTCTACAGCAGTCTTTGCTGCTTCCTTAACGAATTCAGGCGTAAAGAAGTCCGGCTCACCGAAGCTCAGATTGATTACATCTATCCCTTTTGCGGATAGTTCTCTGCCTAACTTAGCCATTTTAATGGTCTGTGACTCTGAAAGGTTATTGATTCTTTTGGATAAAAATGTCATAATAATTTGTGCGCAAGCAAATATAATTTTGTGAGATAGCAAATATAGAAACCTAACCGAATTATAAACTAAAAAAAATACTTTTTAATATAATTTCCTTGTTAAAATGTACTTTTGACAGCTAAACTCTGTAAATTGCTACCTCAGAAAAAAGCCATACTCGTTTCCTTATGCATTAGTGTTGTGCTGATGCTTGCCAAGTTCGTGGCTTATTTCATCACACATTCTAATGCCATACTGACCGACGCTGCGGAGAGCATTGTGAATGTACTGGCCAGTGGATTTGCATTTTACAGTATTTATCTGGCTACCTTACCGAAGGATGAAAACCACCCTTATGGACATGGTAAGGTAGAATTCTTCTCCGCTTTTGTAGAGGGGGTACTCATTGCCCTCGCCGGACTGATCATTGTCTTTAAATCGGGCTACGACCTTTTATTTCCAAAAGCAATTACTCAACTGTTTGAAGGAGCAACGATTATCGGAGTTACGGGGGTGATCAATCTTCTGGTTGGTTTTTACCTCATCAATACCGGAAAAAAACACCGTTCTATTACACTGGAAGCAGATGGGAAACACCTGCTTACCGATGCCATTACCAGCGCCGGACTGGTAGCAGGTATCGTGCTGATTCAGCTGACGAAAATCTTCTGGCTGGATAGTGCGATTTCTATTGGGCTGGGATTATACATTATTTTTAACGGATATAAGCTCACCAGACGATCTGTGGGCGGATTGATGGACGAAAGTAATGTGGAACTGGTAAAAGATATTGTGGCGATCCTGCAGGAAAACAGGCATGATGCCTGGCTTGATGTCCACAACCTTCGGGCACAACAGTACGGGGCCGACCTTCATATTGATTGCCACATTACGCTGCCTTATTATTTTGATCTGGTGAAGGTGCATCAGGAAATATCTGATATTGATAAACTGATCAATGTAAAGGCAGAGCATAAAACTGAACTTTTTATTCATGCGGATCCCTGTTTGCCGGAATGTTGCCACTATTGTAACATGAAGCACTGCCCTGTGAGGTCGGAACCCTTTGATAAGGAAATTGCCTGGACCGTAGAGAATGCAACTAAAAATAAAAAACATTTCCAATGAGCTATTTTAATGTAAGGGTGTATGGCCTGCTAGTTAACGACAAAAACCAGGTACTGATCAGTGATGAGCAGTCGGGGGGAAGGACCTTTAGTAAATTCCCTGGTGGCGGACTGGAATTGGGAGAGGGCCTGATTGATGCATTGAAAAGAGAGTTTATGGAGGAGTGTAATACCGAAATTGAAGTCCTGGAACATTTTTATACGACAGATTTCTACGAGAAATCTTCTTTTAATGACAGCCAGATCTTAAGTATTTATTACCTCGTAAAAGCAGTTCATCCTTTGGAACTTACTTTCAAATCAGAAGTATTTGACTTTGATGAACACAGCCTGCAATCTTTCAGGTGGGTGGACCTCGCCACGCTTAAAATCGGGGATGTTACCTTTAAAACGGATCAGACAGTAGTGGAGCTGCTGACCATTAAACAAACAACATGAGCTTAACAGAACGAGATCAGAAAGTAATCTGGCATCCTTATACCCAAATGAAGAATGCCTTACCACATATTCCTGTTGTTCGGGGAGAAGGGGTTTACTTATTTGATGAAGATGGGAAGAAATACATAGATGCGGTTTCGAGCTGGTGGGTAAATATCCATGGACATGCACATCCGCATATTGCAAAAAAGGTGGCGGAACAGCTGAGTGTACTGGAACATGTGATCTTTGCCGGATTTACACATGAACCGGCAGTACAGCTGGCAGAACGCCTACTGGAGCTGCTTCCTGGTGATCAGGAAAAGGTTTTTTATACGGATAATGGTTCTACATCAGTGGAGGTGGCTTTGAAAATGTGCCTTCAGTACTGGTCCAATACCGGACATAAAGGACGTACCAGGATCATTGCCTTTAAGGAAGCTTATCATGGCGATACTTTTGGTGCGATGTCGGTAAGCGGACGCAGTATTTTTACTGATCCTTTTAAATCCATGTTGTTTGAAGTGGAATTTATAGACCTGCCTACAGAAAAAAATATAGAACAGCTAAAGTCGAAAATTAATTACCTGAGTAATGAAGTGGCCTGTTTTATCTTTGAACCGATGGTACTTGGCGCCGGAGGAATGCTGATGTACGAGGCGGAGTACCTGGATCAACTGATCGAAACTTGTCAGAAGCACGGAATCCTGACCATTGCCGATGAAGTAATGACCGGATTTGGACGTACAGGAACTTATTTCGCCTGTGAAACCTTGCACTCAAAACCCGATATTTTCTGTCTTTCAAAAGGATTGACAGGAGGGACTATGCCCCTTGGCGTAACCACCTGTAATCAAAAAATATTCGATGCTTTTTTAAGTGATGATAAACTTAAAACTTTGTATCACGGGCATTCATTTACGGCAAACCCGGTAGCTTGTGCCGCTTCACTGGCCAGTCTGGATATCCTGCTTAGCGCGGAAACTTTACCTAATATTCAAAGGATAAAGCGTAAAAATGAAGCCTTTGCCACTCAGATTAAGGAGCATCCTAAAGTTCGGGATGTGCGGCAGAAAGGCACCATTCTTGTGCTGGAATGGGAAACCGGAAATGATACTTCTTACCTGAGCAGCCTCCGCAATCAATTGTATCTTTATTTTCTGGAAAGAGGCATTATCCTGAGGCCACTGGGCAATACCATTTATATTTTGCCCCCATATATCATCAGTGATGAAGATCTGGACTATATTTACCAAACAATTCAACAAGCATTAAACGATATATAACATGGAAATCAAAGCGATTCTTGAAAATATAGTGAGCGATAACCAATTACATGCAAAATGGTTAAATACCCTGTCTTATATGGAAAATGCCGGTGCAAAAAAAATCTCTGCATCGGAGCATAAAGAACAGGTAAACCTGATCATTTTGAAACATGCCGCAGAAGAACACCGCCACGCTTATTATTTAAAGAAACAACTGGATAAACTGGATGGTAACCTATGTAAAACCTATACCAATGATGAATTGCTGGCACCTAATCATACCAAGTTTTACTTAAATGCATTGGATGTTGCCGTTTGCCGTTATCTGAAGCAGCATTTCAATTTAACAGGTTATGAATTGAAATTTGGCGCCTATTTATTCGTGACTTATGCCATTGAAGTCCGTGCCGATGAGCTGTATCCGATTTATCAGGATGTGCTTACCGATGCCGGAAGTAAAGTCAATGTCAAGTCGATCATATTGGAAGAAGAAGGACATCTGGAAGAAATGCTGAACCAGCTGAAAACATTCTCCCCGGATTGGGAAGAACATGCGGATCTGGTAATCAAAATTGAGCAGGACATGTTTAGCGACTGGATGCAGGGACTGGCCTTGCAGACTGGTGTGGCTGCTCCTGTAGCAAACTAATCAATTGACCACAGCACTTACATTAAAGTGCAACAATACCCGAAGGAGTGATCGCATAAAAGCGGTCATTCTTTTGAGGATGGATCCTGCTCAATCCGGTGAAGGCACTGAATGCCGGTAATATGGCATGGTTTTCTCCGAAATAAAAACAAGGAAAGTTTAGCCTTTGTCTGGCTTTTCCATAAACCGTTACCCCGGGATGAATATGTCCGGAAATCGTATAGTACGGCTGACCTGACAATTCCGGCTGGTCATGGATGAAGCGAAAAGGAGCGGATATCAGCTCTTTCTGCACCAGTTCAATGTCCAGCGACCGGTAATTGCTGACCGCCAGCTTATCGTGATTGCCTTTGATCAGCAAAATTTTTAAAGTACCGAACTCCTTTCTCCAGTCCGAAAATAAAGCGACATCACTATTGATTTTATCATGAAACATGTCTCCCGTAATGAGGAGGGTTTGAGGATCATAAAGGGCAATCAGCTTACTTAGCCTTTGCAGGTCATCATGACCGATGCTGGATGGAACCTGGATGCCATGTTTCCGGAAGTGTGCCGCTTTTCCGATATGGAGGTCACTAATGATCAATGTCTTTTGAGCAGTCCAATATATGGCCCTTTCCCTACACAATATCAATTCTTCTCCGTTACAGCTGATCGTCATTTTTCTTTTTTGATTCCGCAGTCATTCTTGCTATTCTTTTTTCCAGCTCTTCCGTACTCATGTTCTCCCTTAAACTGTCAACCTTAATCGGAAAACAAAGAGGAGTATAGCTTTCCGGTTTTACCAGGATGATTTTACTCCGCTGTATGCGTTGTAAGGCAGCCAGTAACCTGGGCTCTTCAATCTGCTGATAGAAAGCCTCATCATAAGCCTGGCGCAATAATAAATTATGTTTGTCATAATCACTAAAAACATTGAAAAATAATGCGGCAGAAGATTGGAGGTGTTTATTGGCGGTATATTTACCCGGAAAACCCTGGAATACCAGTCCGGAGATGCAGGCGATATCCCTGAATTTACGTTTTGCCATTTCCGTAGAATTGATGCTGGCTACAATGTCTTCTCCAAGGTTTTCCGGACTAAATAAAGTGTTGATGTTTTTTTCGTCCACCGGAATCGGATATTCGCTCAACAGCTCAAATCCATAGTCATTCATCGCAATGGAAAAGCTGATCTGGGTTTTACGGCTTAGCCTGTAGGCAATTAATGCCGCCATTACTTCATGCACCTGTCTGCCTTCAAAAGGATAAGCGAAAAAATGATAACCATCTTTGGTATGGATCAGTTCAATCAGAAATTCATCACTTTTAGGAACATGAGAGACCTTTGCCTGACGTTCGAATAAGGGAAGGATGATGTCAAGTTCTTCATCCTGATGGTTTTTATCCAGGGTTTCATTGTATTTTTTCCTTAGGATACTGCCCAGGTTGGCACTTAGAGAAATCCTTCCGCCCATCCAGCTGGGAGTGATGGCTCTTTTCAGTTTACTACGTCTGACTAAAGCTGTCATTTCCTTTACCATAATAAATTCCAGCACCCGGCCTGCAAGACTAAAACTATTCCCCGCTTTCAGTTTGGAGATAAAAGATTCCTCTACCATGCCAATGTATCCACCGCCAAGATATTTTACTTTGAGCATGGGATCACTTACTATTGTTCCGATATGCAGGCGGTGCCGCATGGCAATCTGACGGCTTTCCACTTTCCATAAGCCTTCTTTTTTTAAGACTTTACTAAATTCTGTATAAGCCGCCAGGCTATCGCCGCCGGAGGTAATGAACTGCATTACCCATCCCCATTCTGAAGGGAGTAATTCGCTGAAAGCATGAGTTGCTTTTACTTCCCTGTAGATCTTCTGATCATCAAAACCATCGCCCACAGCCAGTGTAACCAGGTATTGGATCAGGGTGTCGAAAGCCATCACTATAGGGTCCCTGATTTCTATCTGTTGCGTTTTAGCCGCTTCTTTTATGGCTGCCGCCTCCACCAGCTCCAGGGCGTGAGTAGGTAAAAAGTAAATCACCGAGGTTTCATGAGGAGAATGACCACTACGGCCGGCGCGTTGCAAAAAACGGGCTACACCCTTTGGAGAGCCAATTTGCACCACTGTGTCTACGGGTTTGAAATCCACACCCAAATCCAGAGAGGAGGTACTGATGACCGCCTTCAGTGCACCGGAATGCAGGGAGTCTTCAATCCAGTTGCGCAATTCATAATCGATAGAGCCGTGGTGTATTGCAATTAATCCGGCCAGATTTTCATCCAGCGTCAGCAGGTTCTGGTACCATAATTCGGCCTGTCCGCGGGTATTGGTGAAAATGAGGGTGGTTTTACTTTTATGGATGATGGGTAAAAGTTTATGCGCCAGCTTATGCCCCAGGTGTCCGGCCCAGGGAAGCATATCAATGTGATCAGGCAGGATGGACCTGATCTCGATTTTCTTATCGACCTCTGCCTTGACGATGATTTTAAAGACATCCTGATCCGGAACAAGGACTTCGAGGGCCTGTTCCATATTTCCGATCGTTGCAGAGATCCCCCAGATTCTGAGCAGCCTTTCCGGATGTTTTTCTCCGACAATTCCTTTGATTCTGGAAATGGCCAGTTCAGCCATTACACCGCGTTTACTGCCCAGGAGCTCATGCCACTCATCGGCAACTATACATTGGAGCTGATGGAAATGTGTATCGGTGTTTTTCTGGGCTAAGAGCAGGTGCATGCTTTCTGGAGTGATGATCAGGACCTCCGGCATCTGTTTCTTCTGTTTCAGTTTTTCTGCTGCGGTAGTATCGCCGTTTCTTACGGAAACCTGCCAGTCCAGTTCCAGTTCTGCACAAACTTCCCGCATGGCACGTGCCAGATCTTTAGCCAGCGCACGCAGGGGAGTAATCCAGATCAGCTTTAATCCGGTAACTGCTCTTGCTGCTTTTTTTGTGGCTTTTATTTTGGGCTTTACAGCAGCCTGTGCTGCACGACTGTTCAGTTCCTCAATCACTACAGCGAGGAAAAGAGAAAAGGTCTTTCCAAACCCCGTCGGGGCATTCACCAGGCCGCAATACCCTTCTGCATAATATTGCCAGGCATCAGTCTGGAACTGAAAAGGTTTTTTCCTGCTCAGTTTAAGCCATTTGATGACCTCTTTGTATCCTTTGCTCTTTTCTAGTTCCATATCAGCTTATAAGGTCGACTGCAACAATTGTCTTAAGTCTTCCAATGTATTGATTTCTGCTGCTTTTTTATCTTTTCTCCATCGGGCAATCCTTGGAAAGCGTAAAGCGAGGCCAGCTTTATGCCGCTTGCTTTCGGCAATTCCTTCAAAAGCAATTTCAAACACAAGTTCAGGTTTTACGGTACGTACCGGACCAAATTTTTCTATGGCATTTTTCCTGACGAAAGCATCCACCTCTTTGATCTCCTGATCGGTTAGCCCGGAATAAGCCTTGGCAATGGTAATGAGCTGTTCTCCATCACGAACGGCAAAAGTATAATCGGTGAAAAAATTCGCCCTTCTGCCACTACCTTTCTGAGCATATATCATGACGGCATCTACCGTATACGGATTGATTTTCCATTTCCACCAGTCACCTCTTTTTCTGCCGCTATGGTAAAGGGAGTCGAGTTTTTTGAGCATGAGTCCTTCACTGTTCTGTAATCTGGAATCAGCTCTTAACAAGGCAAGAGCCTCCCAGGATTCCACATTGATTACAGGCGAAATGACAATTGCCTCCTGATTTCCGGTATTTTTTATGACTGTAGTAAGTTGATCCCTTCGGACTTGCAGGGTTTTTCCTCTTTGGTCGGCCCCCTGATATTCCAGAAGATCATAAACATAAAAGGCAATCGGTGCCGCCAGCAGCTGTGCTTTGGAAATGGTTTTTCTGTTTAGCCGTTGCTGAAGAAGGCTGAAAGGTTGTATTTTTCCTTCTTTAACAGAAAGAATTTCTCCATCCAGCACAGTCCCGTCTTCCAGATGATCGATGAGGAAATGTAATTCCGGAAACTGATCGGTTACAAGTTCTTCCCCCCGCGACCAGATGAAGAGTTCTCCGCCGCGTTTCACAATTTGTCCGCGGATGCCATCCCATTTCCATTCTGCCTGCCATTCCTTAATGTTACCGAGAGATTGTGGTTCCGTATCCAAAGCATAAGCAAGGCAAAAAGGATAGGGCCAGGACCGGTCGGTATCTACATGTGCACCGGCAATTAGTTCCTGATAACTGATTTCATCAGGTTTCCACTTGCCCATAATGCTGTGCATAATCTGATTGCTTTCCAGATCGCTTTGTTTTGCCAGCGCATTGACCAGCATCTTGTTGGAAACGCCGATTCTGAAATTGCCGGAAATGAGCTTATTAAAGACGAATCTTTCCTGCATATCCAGGCTGTCCCAGGCGCGCTCAATAAATCTTTTCTTGCTTTCATCATCCTGACCATTGAGCGCTGCAAGTGCATTGATCCATTGGTGTAAGGGAAGATCAGTGGTGCTTGTAGGAGGGGGAAGGATCAGCGCAATGGTTTCACTGAGGTCACCTACACTGTGGTAACTTTCTGCAAATAACCAGGCTGGGATACCACTCAGGTTGATGGCCCACTCTTTCATAAGCGCTGTGCTGACTGGTCGCCGGGGTCTTTTTCCGGTAAACATGGCGATCACATATGGTTTGTCCAGGTCCTCTGCTTCATTAAAATAACGAACCAGGGCAGCGATCTTATCGTTGGTCTTATTGCTCAATTCCAGCTGAGCGATCAGTGCGGTAAAACGTTTCAATCTATGCCCTCCTTTATGACCTGTTTCTCGGGGGAACCGATTTCCGTTTCATCATCTTCTGCACCGTATTGTGTTTTTACTTCTTCTGCCAGAATTCCAATCTCGTTCAGGTATTTTGAAAAAGTAGCGGTAAAGCCATGGGTAACAAAAACTTTTTCTGCTTCGGTGGCTTTGATCGCCGAAAGCAATCCCGGCCAGTCGGCATGGTCACTCAGGGCAAATCCGGCATCGGCACTTCTCCATCTTCTTCCGGCTCTCACCTGCATCCATCCGGAACAAACTCCTGTTGCTGCCTGTTGAAGTGTTTTTATCCAGCGCCCATCGGCAAGGGCAGGCGGAACAATCACAATCCCTTGCTGAAGTTCATCCTTCCTGATTTCAGGACCGATTCTGATGGTTTCCGGAAGTGTGACCCCTGATCGTATGAATGCGTCATTCAGGTTGGCAATAGATTGATGCACATAGATCGGACGACCGGCTTCACTGAGCCCTTTGATTAACCTTTGCGCCTTGCCAAGACTATAGGCGATCAAAACGCTCGTTTTGTGCTGTTCCTGATTGTCATTGACCCAGGTGCTGATCTGATCAAAAATGAGCTGCTGAGGTAGCCACTTATAAATGGGGAGGCCAAAAGTACTTTCAGAAACAAAGGTATGGCATTTTATAGGCTCAAAAGCAGTACTGATCCCATCATATTCTACTTTGTAATCACCTGAAACCACGGTTATTTCTCCTTTATATTCAAGTCTGATTTGTGCGGAACCGATCACATGGCCCGCGGGAAACATGCTTAGTTTTACTCCGTTAATATTGATTTCCTCTCCGTAAGCAAGGGTCTGGATTGTCAGTTCCGGGCCGAGGCGGTGCAGCAAAATAGGCTTTGTTAACTCATGGCACAGATAAGCCTGGTTTCCCCATTTTACATGATCAGCATGTCCATGCGTGGTCACTGCAAGTTTAACAGGCTTCCATGGATCGATATAAAAATCGCCCTGCTCGCAGTATATGCCCTTATTAGTGAATCTGATTAAAGCCATCCTTTTATCAACAAAACCCTGGCTATAAAGTTTGAGGAGGAATTTTGAAAAGTGTCAGCAGTTGTACATATATTTACAACATCCATATACTCAATTTTTTATGCCTGATACCAATAGAGTTGTACTGATACTTTTATTAATTGCCCTGTTTCAATATTCAAATGCCCAGACCAGAAGAACGGTAAATGGAAATGTCAGTGATGCAAAAACCGGAGAAACCTTAATAGGAGCTAGTGTAAAGCTGATCGGGCCGGTTTCTGCCGGCGGAATAACTAACGCC
This sequence comes from Pedobacter steynii, assembly GCF_001721645.1. NCBI lineage: Bacteria > Pseudomonadati > Bacteroidota > Sphingobacteriia > Sphingobacteriales > Sphingobacteriaceae > Pedobacter > Pedobacter steynii. The sequence continues at coordinate 4,475,470 of NZ_CP017141.1, forward strand.
TACGGATTTTATTCTCTCAATGTGACTGATGGCAACTATGAAGTTTCTGTTAGTTTTATTGGGTATAAAACTGTGCAGAAAACGGTAGAACTGTCTAAAGATACCAGGCTGAACTTTACACTGGAAGAAGACAACCAGCTCGATGAGGTGGTCATTTCTGCGACTAAGAAAAATGAAAATGTAAGTAGTCCGCAAATGGGACTGCAAAAGATAAATGTCAGGGAGATCAATAATGTTCCTGTATTATTAGGTGAACGCGATATCCTGAAAACCTTGCAATTGCTGCCCGGAATAAAATCGGCGGGAGAAGGGAATAGCGGCTTCTATGTCAGGGGCGGCTCTACCGATCAGAACCTGATTCTGCTGGATGAAGCACCGGTATACAATGCTTCCCATTTACTGGGTTTCTTTTCTACTTTTAACTCTGATGCGATCAAAGATGTGAGCGTTTATAAGGGGGGAATGCCGGCGCAATATGGCGGAAGGCTGGCCTCGGTGCTGGATATTAAAATGAACGATGGAAACCGTAAGGAGTTTACGGCAGAGGGCGGAATCGGACTGATCTCGTCCAGGCTTAAAGTGGAAGGCCCGATTGTCAAAGACAAAGGCTCTTTTATGGTCAGCGCCAGAAGAACTTATCTGGATGCTTTTTTTAAGCTTTCTTCGGATAGTTCTATCAACAAAAACACCCTTTATTTTTATGATGTTAATGCCAAGGCAAACTATCAGCTGGATGAAAAAAATACCCTGTACCTATCCGGATATTTTGGAAGGGATAAACTTGGCCTTGCCGAAACATTCGGTTTTAACTGGGGAAATGCAACCGTCACTTTGCGCTGGAACCACCTCTATAGCAATAAGCTGTTCTCCAATACTTCTCTTATTTACAGCAATTACAATTATGTCATCCAGAACTTTATGGAGGACAACAATTTTGAGGTCAACTCTTCTATTAAGGACTTTAACCTGAAACAGGATTTTGAGTACAGCCTGAGTAACGACCATAACCTGAAGTTCGGCTTAAACCTGATTCACCATACCATTGCACCTGGAAAACTGACTTCAGATGAGCGTTCAAGCGTCAACGAAACTACTTATGAAAACCGTAAAGGGCTGGAGTCGGCAATTTATATATCAGATGAATGGGCCGTCAATGAGCGGCTAAACCTGGTTTACGGATTCAGATTAAGCGGGTTCTCCCTGTTGGGACCGGGTAATTTTAAAACCTATGACGCTGAGGGAAATACCATTCAGACCAAATCTTATAAATCCGGGGCGTTTGTAAAGAACTATTTAAACCTGGAGCCACGTTTCTCTGCCAGTTATCAATTGAATACGGTAAGTTCCTTAAAGGGAGCCTATACCCGGAACGTTCAGAACATCCACCTGATGTCTAACTCAACTTCCACTTCTCCGACAGACTTATACATCATGAACAGCAATAACGTGAAGCCTGAAATTGCAGATCAGGTTGCTTTGGGGTATTTCAGGAATTTCAACCAAGACAAATATGAGTTTTCTGCGGAGATCTACTATAAACAAATGCAGAACCAGATTGAATACCGAAGCGGGACTGATCTGAGAGGGAATGGAAATGTAGAAGCCGATCTGTTATATGGAGATGGCCGTGCTTACGGTATAGAATTATTTTTTAAGAAAAGATTCGGCAAGTTTAACGGCTGGATTGGTTATACTTTTTCCAGAACTGAGCGGCAGTTTGATGCCATCAATGAAGGCAAATGGTTTTATGCAAAGCAAGACAGAACGCATGACCTCTCACTTGTAGGGATCTATAAAGCTGGTCCACGCTGGACTTTCTCTTCTGTTTTTGTGTATAATACCGGAAATGCGGTGACTTATCCAAGCGGTAAATATCAGGTAAACGGAAGGACAGCGTTTTATTATAAAGAAAAGAACGGATACCGGACTCCGGCTTACCACCGACTGGACGTTGCGGCTACACTGGAAGGCAAACCAGGGAAAAAGCTGCAGTCGAGCTGGTCTTTTGGAATATATAATTTATATAACCGTCAGAATGCATTTTCTATTGACTTTAAGGATGATCCGGATGATGCAACCAGAACACAGGTGGTAAGAACCACTTTATTTGGGATCATTCCTTCGGTAACCTGGAATTTTAAATTTTAGTATGATAAAAGAATATATGAAAATAGGGAATTTAAAAAAACATATCAGTTCAGTGCTGGTACTTGTTGTTTTATCTGTTTTTACCTCCTGTGAGAAAGTTATTGACCTTAAACTGGATGAGGCGGAGCCAGTTATTGTGATTGATGGGGGAATCAGTGACCTGAATGTAAACCATAAAATCAGAATTTCTAAAACGTACAGTTTCACTGAGCCGAATAAGTTTAACGGGGTAACGGGAGCAGTGGTAGTGCTGACCGCAAATGGAGAAAATCCGATAGTATTTGTGGAAGTGTCGCCAGGAATTTATCAAAGCCCCAAGTTCAAGGGGAAATCCGGAATCAGGTATGAGCTGACAGTCACTTTTGAAGGGAAAACCTATAAGGCGAGTTCCATTATGCCGGCAAGGGTTACGCTGGATTCACTGACATTCAAAACATTCAACTTTTTTGGTGAAAATAACAGCTATATCGTTGCCAATTTTTCCGATCCTGCAGGCATTCCCAATCAATATCGTTATATCCTCAAGGCCAAGGGAGTGATTGAAGAAGACGCCGTTAGTGAAGACCGTTTTAATGACGGGAACAAAGTGGCCAACGTTATTTTTTATGAGCTGGATGACCTGATTAAAGGAGATAGCGTCAATGTTGAATTTCAGTGCGTTGATAAAGAGGTATACCGCTATTTTTATAGCCTCGGACAAAATTCAGGAGAAGGAGGGCCACCGGTAGCTCCCGCAAATCCACCATCTAATTTCAGTAATGGTGCCTTAGGTGTATTCAATGCGCATACTTCAAGTTCCAGAACGGCAGTGATCAAATAGTGGTTCAGGTTTGTCAGGCTTAAGTTTTATTAATGCAATTTAGTTGCATTATAGTGAATCCTTCTTATTTTTATGACTCAATCATAAAATTAAAAGAATGGAAGATAAAAATACCCGGGAGGTCATCATTATTGGTGGAAGTTTTGCCGGTCTTTCCGCAGCGATGACTCTAGGTCGCGCGATGCGGAATGTACTGATTATTGACAGCGGCAGACCTTGTAATGCCCAGACCCCTCATTCACATAACTTCATTACCCAGGATGGAGAAACTCCGGCAGAAATAACAAAAATAGCAAAAGAGCAGGTTTTAAAATATCCAACGGTCTCATTCCTGAACGATAAGGTTCTTTCCGGAAAGAAAATTGATGGTCATTTCGAGCTCCAGACAGAATCAGGTCAGGTACTGATTGCCAAAAAGCTCTTATTTGCAACTGGTATTAAAGACAGGATGCCGGATATGGAAGGTTTTGCTGCCTGTTGGGGAATTTCAGTTATCCATTGCCCGTATTGTCATGGCTATGAAGTCAGTCGTCAGAAAACCGCCCTGCTGGCCAATGGTCATGATGCACTTCATTTTGCTCAGGTACTGAGCAACTGGACAAAGGAATTGGTTTTGTTTACCAATGGTCCGATAACTCTGGATGAAGAACAACAGGAGCAGTTGACAAAACATGGGATAAAATGGATAGAAACTCCGGTCAGTCATTTGCTGCACACCGTCGGACAATTGAATACGCTGGTATTGTCCGACGGACAAGAACATGCATTTAAAGTAATGTATGCCAGAATTCCTTTTGATCAGCATACCGATGTCCCTGCAGATCTGGGTTGCACATTAAATGAGCAGGGGTATCTGCAGGTGGATGAAATGCAGCATACCAGTGTTGCGGGCATCTATGCTGCGGGGGATAATACCAGTAGTGGAAGGGCGATAGCAATTGCGGTTGCTGCGGGAATGCGTTCTGGTGCAGCAATAAATTATGACCTGATTGCGGACAGCTGGTAATTCCTTGTAAATGGTTTGAATTGTGTAACTTTGGCTCATGTCAAAAACAGAGAGCCTTGAAGATTTTTACCGCGAAAAGTTCAATTGGCTTCCTGAAAATCTTCAGGAAGGCATAGGACATTTTAACGTCTTTAACCTGGATAAGCACCTGGGGCCAAATGCCGCTCCCGTAAAATACAGCAGACGGGATTTTTATAAAGTCTGCCTGATGAGAGGACGGAATATCTACCATTATGCCGATAAAAGCGTAGAGATCAGCGGTTCTACCCTGATGTTTTTCAATCCAAAAGTTCCTTATACCTGGGAATGCTTAAATGAAGAAGGATCGGGCTACTTCTGCATTTTTACCGATGCTTTTTTTACAGAAAAGATCCGGGGCAGTTTAACGGACCTGCCCATGTTTGCATTGGGTGCTAAACCTTCCTTTTCCTTAAATGAAGAGCAGGACAGGCAGGTAACTACACTCTTTCTGAAAATGATGGAAGAGCTTGATGCAGATTATATTTATAAATATGACCTGATCAGAAACTATGTGATGGAGCTGATTCACTTTGCGTTGAAAATACAGCCGGCAGAAACCCTGTATCAACACCCGGATGCCAATTCCAGAATTACTTCGGTGTTTACCGAATTGCTGGAACGCCAGTTTCCTATAGAACGCCTGCAGCAACGTTTTACCATGCGTTCCGCAACAGATTTTGCACAACAACTTTCTATCCATGTAAATCACCTCAACAGGGCCATTAAAGAAACCACAGGAAAAACAACTACGATGCACATCACCGAGCGCATTGTGGCCGAAGCCAAAGCCCTGCTGAAACATACCGACTGGAATATTACGGAAATTGGCTATTGTCTTGGATTTGAAGAATCTGCCCATTTTAACAACTATTTTAAAAAACATACCCGGCTCAACCCTTCTCAATTCAGGAATGTTTGAATTTTACAATAATTGGTTTGATAGATATAAACCTTTAATGCCCGCTGTCCGGTAATTTTGTTTCCATAAAAACGCTGAAATTATGGACAATCAAAAAGTATGGTTTGTAACAGGTGCTTCTAAGGGATTAGGGTTAAGCCTGGTAAAACAACTGTTAAAAGAGGGCTTTAAAGTGGCCGCAACAACAAGGAAACTCAAGGAGTTAACAGGTGCAGTAGCTAATGATACCGCGAATTTTCTCCCACTGGTGGCAGACCTTAAAAATGAAGAAAGTATCGGCGAAGCAATTGATGCCAGCATCGCTAAGTTTGGTAAAATAGATGTCGTTGTAAATAACGCAGGATATGGGCTAACCGGAAGCCTGGAAGAGCTAAGTGATGAAGAGGCGAGGGCTAACTTTGACGTGAATGTATTTGGTTCTTTAAATGTCATCAGAAAGGTGATGCCTCATTTTAGAGCGAAACATGCAGGTCATATCTTTAACATCGCCTCTATCGGTGGTTATACAGGCGGCTTTCCCGGATTTGGCATCTACTGCGCAACCAAGTTTGCGGTAGCGGGTTTTTCCGAATCACTTGCCGCTGAGGCAGCGCCTTTTGGCGTAAACGTGACTGTAGTTTATCCCGGATATTTCAGGACCAGTTTTCTTTCTCCGGATTCTTTGATCGTACCGAAAAATCAAATTGAGGCCTATCAGGAAGTAAGGGCAAATGAACATGCACATCAGAATAGCATTAATGGTAATCAGGCTGGAGATCCTGAAAAGGCAGCTGATGCACTGATTCAGGTTGCAGGGGCAGAAAAGCCTCCTTTACATTTGTTTCTGGGTGCCGATGCTTATGAATTTGCAAATGTTAAGATTAATCAGGTTAAGCAGGATCTTGAAGAACAGAAACAGATCACCGTTAACACCGGTTTTTAGATTAAAAACAAAATAAAAAAGGCCGTCAGATGACGGCCTTTTTTGTGGTAATAAATCTTTATCTTTAGTCATATTCTCGGTATAAAGTCTGGGTAGTTTGTTTTCAGAGGGAACATTCTTAACTTTATATCACAATGACAATCTCAATGGCGACTCAAATAGATCAGGATATTATCTCCTCAGAAGAAGAAAGAATTAAAGCCCTGAAAAGGTATGCGATTCTGGATACGCCACCGGATGGCTCCTTTGACCGGTTAACCAGGTTAGCAGCGAGCCTGCTGAAAGTACCCATTGCCATTGTGAGTCTGGTAGATACTGACCGGATCTGGTTTAAGTCGAAATATGGAGTGGATGTCCAGCAGATAGATCGCGAAGAAGGGCTTTGTGCTTCTGCAATTTGGTCTGATGAATTTTATCAGGTCGAAGATGCAGCAGCTGATCCCAGAACATCAAACCACCCACTCGTTGCAGGCGCTTTAGGACTTAGGTTTTATGCTGCAGCCCCCCTGCGGACTAAAGATGGTTTTAACCTGGGTACTTTTTGTGTGATGGACAAAGAAACACGGACGTTGAACCAGGAGGAAGCACAGATTTTAAAAGACCTGAGGGACATTGTAATGGATCAGATTGAACTGAGACTGGCTTCCAGGACCAGTATCGCCCAGCATAACCAGATTTTAAATACCACTGCCCATGACCTTAAAAATCCATTGACCACCATCCCTGTCCGTGCCGATCTGATCAAGATGAAGAAAGACAATCCGGAGATGGTAGACACGCTATGTGATCAGATTAAAATTGCCAGCTTAAATATGGTTCGGATCATTGATGAGTTGCTGCAGGTTGGAAGCATAGAAGCAGGAAAAATTCATTTGCTGTTAATCAGGGTCAATGCTTCATTTTTAGTCAGCAATGTAGTTTCTATGAATCTCCCTTTAGCGGAAAGAAAAAACCAGACGCTGCACTTTAGCTATGAAAAGGACCTTTACGTGAGTGCTGATGAAGGAAAGCTAACAGAAATCGTGGATAATCTGGTAAACAATGCCATCAAGTATTCACCAATGGGCACCAATATCTTTGTACGTGTCAAAGAAACAGCTGATCATAAAGTGATAATCGAGGTAGAAGATGAAGGCCTGGGCCTGACTACTGAAGATAAAAGTAAGCTATACCAACGGTTTACCCGTTTAAGCGCACAGCCTACCGGTGGAGAAAATTCAACAGGCCTTGGCCTTTCCATCGTAAAAGTGCTCGTTGAAGCACATGAAGGTACGATCTCAGCAGAAAGTGAAGGGCAGGGCAAAGGCTGTAAGTTTATTGTTGAACTGCCTACAAGGAGCTAACTAGAAGCAGGTTACCTGCCACTGTCGCTTCCAGTTTTCTTTCGGATTTAAAGAAAGAATCCCTTCCTTTTCTTCCAGGTTTTGTTTGGTATGAATCCCATCTGCAATGCCACACCAAGGCTCCAGGCATACGAAATTGGCATCTTTAGCCGCCCATATTCCAAAGAAAGGAAAATCCTTAAACTGAAATTCAAGTCCATGCGGATCCTGTTTGCTCCGGACTGCAATAGCATCGCTTTTCAGATTTTTAAATACCAGGGCATCCTCATAGAATAAGTCATGCTCCAGTCTCAGTTTTCCATTCTCCAGTTCTGTCATTTTTGTTTCATCGTCTATCAGGTCCTGATTGATCTTGTTGGAAATGAGCTGATGGTCTTTGTTAAACTGAAGATAATAATCATGATAGGATAACTCTTCTTTTAAAGGGACTGCGAATGCTGGGTGGCCACCTATAGAAAACCATAACTTCTGATCTCCTGTATTAAGTACCTCATAGCTGCAAATCAGCTGATCTGCTGAAAGCTGGTAACGTAAGCCCAGACGAAATTCAAAAGGGTACACTTTCAGACTCTCTTCGTCGTGTTCCAGCGTAAAGAGTAGTTCTGTTTCACTGATCTGTTCTGCTTCAAATACCCGGTCTCTGGCAAAGCCATGACGGGGCAGGGTATAAGCTTTATTCTTAAAATAATAGGTGTTGTTTTTTAAGCCACCCACGATAGGAAACAATATCGGACTAAATTTACCCCAGTAATCCGGATTGCCACTCCAAAGGTATTCCAGCTCTGTTTTTTTACTTTTTAAACTTTGTAATTCTCCGCCTTTAGAGGAGAAGGAAGCGCGCAGGTACTGGTTTTCTAAGGAAATCATAATGGATAAAAGTAGAAATTAAATTGAAAAATCAATTGGCTATTTGTCACAGCTTTGTCAACCATTTTTTACTATATTTAAATCCTGCCTGGGAAAAAATGAGTATAGAAAAGAAATTATCATCCACAACAAGCATTTTATTCAGAAGACCTAAAGTTGTAGGAATTATCGTATTTCTGCTGCTAACCGCCATCATTCTTTTTGTTGCCAACCAGAGATACCGGCTGGTTATGGAAGATAAAAGACTGGAAATGTCCAGGATATTAAGCACAGTGAAGCAGAATGTAGATCAATCTCTGAAAAATAGCTATACTGCTGCACTGACCCTTGGGCTTACCATTAATGGGAACGGTGTTCCGAAAAACTTTGATACGGTAGCCTCACAGCTGCTGAATTCTAACCGTACGTTATCCTCAGTTCAGCTGGTACCCAATGGTATTATCAAATATATCTATCCGCTGAAAGGGAATGAGCCTGCGCTCAACATGGATGTGTTCAGGCACTCAAAAAGTATTTCTATCGAGGCGCAAAAGGCTGTAGAATCCAGGAAGATGTATTTTGCTGGTCCAATAGCGCTTCAGCAGGGAGGAATGGGAATTGTGGGCCGGATGCCTTTGTTTTTTGACAATAAGTTTTGGGGCTTCTCTGCGGTAGTGATTAAGCTGGATGTGTTTCTTAAACAGGCAGGAGTACACGAGCAGATGAACAACAGGTTTCAGTTTCAATTGTCAAAAGTAAATCCGGTAAGTGGTAAAGAGGAATTTTTTCTACCAATACACCCAGGTTTTTCGAAATCTGCCTATGAAACCATAGACTTTCCTGATGGAGACTGGAAGCTGTATGTAATGGTTGCGACTGCTTATAAACCTTATCTGAAAATAATTTTTCCGGCGATATTTAGCGTCTTACTAGCCGCACTGACTGGCTTTTTGGTTTACCTCGTATTTAAGAAGCCTGCAGAGTTACAATTACTGGTTCATCACCAGGCATCCAGATTAATAGAAAATGAAGTTAAGTTTAAAACGATATTTGATCAGGCTGCAATCGGTATTATGGAAATTGATTCCAATACCGGTACTTTTTTAAGGATCAACAGTAAGCTTTGTAAAATACTGGGATATACTGAGGAAGAATTGCGTCAGACCACTTTTCAGGCCCTGACTCACCCGGACGATTTAAAGGAAGATTTGCGATATTTCCAGCAAATGAGGGCGGGACTAATCAGGGAGTTTGAATTGCTGAAAAGATATTACCGCAAAGATGGACAGGTGGTCTGGGTAAATTTAATGATAACCCCATTATGGAAGGCAGGTGCTGAACCCACTACCCATATTACCGTTGTTGAAGATGTGACCGGGAGAATTGAAGCAGAACAGATTGCCGAAGAGTATCAACATCGTTTGGAGTCTTTAATCAATACCATAGATGGAATTGTATGGGAGGCAGATCCGGTTACTTTTGATTTTAATTTCATCAGTAAGAAATCAGAAGATATTCTGGGTTATACCGCTGAAGAATGGTTGTCCTCGCCAACATTCTGGGCAGACCATGTACATCCTGAAGACCGCGATTGGGCAGTCAAATATTGCATCACCTGTACAAGAAAAATGGAGCAGCATGATTTTGAATACCGGATGATTGCAAAGGGAGGGGATGTCGTTTGGTTAAGGGATATTGTCAACGTGATTGTGGAAGAGGGCAAAGCAGTATTGCTCCGGGGAATCATGATTGATATTACTAAGAACAAACAGGCAGAAAGAGACCTGAATCATTCTTTTGATCTCGTAAATGAGCAAAATAAGCGCTTGTTGAATTTTTCCTATATCGTGTCTCATAACCTGCGTTCCCATAGCAGTAATATCCAGTCGATTGCTTCTTTGATTGAAACTACGGATGCTGAGGAAGAACGGACTGAGATGATTCAGCTGTTGAAAAAGGTGTCTGATGCCTTAAATGAAACATTACTGAATTTAAATGAAGTGGTTAATATACAGACGAATATTAACATTATCGTTGAGCCGCTTAATCTGAAAAGATATATTGATAAAACACTGAATATTCTGCATGATCAGATTGTATTGAAGCAGGTTACCGTTATCAATAAGGTTACTGAGGATATTGTTGTCAATTATAATCCGGCTTATCTGGAGAGTATCCTGCTGAATTTTATTTTCAATGCCATCCGGTACAGTCATGACGATAGGCTGCCTGTGATTGAACTAAGCTGTCGTCATGAAGATAGACTGGTACTGCAAATTTCTGATAATGGAATCGGGCTGAACCTGGAAAAACACGGTGATGAATTGTTCGGAATGTACAAAACTTTTAATGGGAATCCGGATTCCAGGGGTGTCGGACTGTTCATCTCGAAGAATCAGATTGATGCCATGGGGGGAAGGGTAACGGTAGAGAGTGAAGTTGGGGTAGGAACAACTTTTAAGATCTACTTCAGGTAAGTTCATCATACTGCGGAGGTGGGAATGCCTCCGCAGTGCTGATAAACAAATAGAAATATAGGGGGAAGATCTTGGTTTATTCGTTAATACCGCCTCCCAAAGCAGTATAAAGTTCTACGTCTGCACCTAAACGCTGACGTTTCAAATTGCTTAGCTCCAATTCGCTTTGCAATAGATTTCCTTGTGCAAGGATCACTTCGAGATAGGTTGCCATGCCGCTTCCGAAAAGCATATTCGCATTTTTTATGGCCGAACGGAGGGTATTTACCCGGGTTTCAGCAATGGCAACCTGTTCTTTTAAGCGGGCTGATTTTGCTAATGCATCCGAAACTTCGGTCACCGCAGTAAGCACCGTTTGTCTGAATTGTAAAACAGACTTTTCTCTTTCTACCTTTGCAATTTCAAAAGCTGTTTTCAGCTTTCTGCGTTGAAAGATGGGTTGTGTAACTGATCCTGCCACCATTCCAAATAAGGAACCGGGGATATTAAACCAGTTGCTGGCTTTGAAGGAGTTCAGTCCGCCGTTTGCTGTAATGTTGAGCGATGGGTATAGGCTTGCCTGTGCAATGCCAACAGATTCGTTGCTGGCACGAAGCGCATATTCACTTGCTTTTACATCCGGACGGTTGTTCAGTAAAGCCACGGGATATCCGGTAAGCATTTGCGCTGCAGGAGCGATGTCATTCAGTTTCTTTATCCGGTTGATGGAAGAAGGAAGGGTTCCTGTCAGCAGGCTCAGCGCATTTTCCTGAATGCTGATGCTTTGTTGCAGGGAAGGAACCAGCTGTGCGGAGCTTAGTTTCTGCGCTTCTGCCTGTTGAACCGCCAGTATGGTTGTTAAACCTGCGTCCCATTGCAGTTTTGTCATTCTTAAGGTGCTGTCGTTCAGGGCAAGCGTTCTGTTGGCGATCTGTAATTGCTCATCCAGCATCAACAGGTTGTAATAACCTGTAGCTACTCCGGATACCAGTTTGCTGCGGATCGCTTTTGAAGCTTCACGTGTCTGAAGGTATTCCGATAAAGCTTTTGCTTTCATTCCTTTTAACTTACCAAAGAAACCGATTTCCCAGGAAAGGTTTAAAGCCGCATTGTAATCCTGTACTGACCTTGAACCGATAAACTGACCGATGCTCAAGCCATTTAAGCTGTTTTTCGAAGGTGTACTGGAATTTGCCTGGATATTTAAGCCCAGTTCCGGCAGGAAGTTTACTTTTGCCTCACGAAGCGTCTGATCCGCGCTTTCAATGTTCTTCAGGGCAATCAGCAGGTCAAAGTTTTTCGCATTTGCACTGTCGATCAGTGATTGTAACTCCGTATCGTTAAAAAAAACTTTGGTACTCAATGCCGCGACACTGCTGGAATCTGTTTTGGCCTCTTCAGATCTGAATTGCTGTGGAAGATTCATGTCCGGTCGGACATATTCCTTACCGACCTTGCATCCTGAAATCAGGATGGCTAAGGCGGTAATGGTATATAATTTATGTAAATGATTCATTGTTAATGTGATTTGACGTCGTCATTTGTTTCAACTACCGGTTTTCCGGTTACTTTTTCCTGTAGGGACTGGAAGACTACAAATAATACAGGAATGATAAACAGTCCGAGCACTACCCCTGCAAGCATCCCGCCGGCAGCACCAGTACTGATCGAGCGGTTCCCCATTGCGGAACCACCTGTGGCAATCATCAGCGGGATCATACCCGCAACGAAGGCCAGGGAAGTCATCAGGATCGGTCTCAGACGAAGTCTGGATCCTTCTAAAGCAGCAGGAATCAGATCCATGCCCTCTTTCCGGCGTTGCAAGGCAAACTCAATAATCAGAATGGCATTCTTTGCCAATAATCCGATGAGCATGATCAATCCTACCTGTACATAAATGTTGTTGTCTATACCTGCAATCTTGATGGCAACAAATACGCCCAACAGTCCGGTAGGAATAGAAAGCATAACGGCCAATGGCAAAATATAACTTTCATACTGCGCAGCCAGAAGGAAGTAAACAAACAACAGACTCAAACTTAAGATGAAAAGGGTTTGAGAACCTGAAGATTTCTCTTCTCTGGAAAGGCCGTTCCACTCATAGCTGTATCCGTTAGGTAGTCTTTCAGACAGCAGGGTTTCAATCTGCTCCATGATTTTACCATTGCTGACTCCCGGTTTGGCAATTGCATTCACCGTAATGGAGTTGAACAGGTTGTAGCGGTCCACAGATTCCGGACCATATACTCTTTTTACAGCCACCAGCTCACTTGCCGGAACCATTTTGCCCTGATTATTTTTAACAAATACCATGTTCAGGGATTCTTTATCGGTTCTGTACATTCCATCAGCCTTCACATTTACCCGGTAATATTTACCAAAACGGTTAAAGTCTGAGGCTTGTGCGCCACCATAATACACCTGAATGGTATTGAGTAATTCTCTGACGCTTACACCCAGCTGTTTGGCTTTTTCATCATTTACTTCCAGTTCAAACTGCGGATAATCCGCTTTGAAAGTAGTAAAAGCCACGGCAATACCATCCAGTCCAAACAACTGGCCGACAATACCATTGGCTACACCGCTGAATTTCTCCAGGCTACCACCAGTTCTGTCCTGTAATACGAATTCAGCACCACCAATTGCACCATAACCTGCAACAGGAGGCATTCTGAATACACTTACGGTTCCTTCTTTTAAGGTTGCCATTTTGGCATTGATGAGGTTAATTACCCCATCCATATCCTGAACTTCACCTCTTTCCTTAGGCGCTTTCAGTTTACTGAAACCTAAACCATAAGCAGGACTCGATGCGTTACTCATGATGTTAAAACCGGATACACTCGTTACGTTTTTCACCGCGTCAAATGTTCTCAACGTAGAATCGACACGTTTGATGAATTTTGTTGTCCGGTCTAAACCCGTACCTGAAGGCATGGTTAAGGAATAAATGATGAAACTATCGTCTTCATTCGGAACAAATCCTTTGGGGGTATTGTTCATCATCCAGAAGGTAAGACCGGTAACCAAAGCCAATGCAGCCAGACTCAACCACTTAAACCTGATCAGGAATTTCAGGCTGCCGATATACTTGTCTGTCATTCTGTTGAATGAAGTATTGAATGCATTGAAGAACCTTTTAGAGAATCCTTCTTTTTTACCTGCCTTTTCCGCATGGTTGTTTTTCAGGAATAAGGCACATAAAGCCGGACTTAAAGTCAATGCGTTTACTGCAGAGATCAAAATCGCAATCGCCAGGGTAAAGGCAAACTGTTTATAGAATATTCCTGATGAGCCTTCCATGAATCCGATGGGGAGGAATACTGCTGCCATGACCAGGGTAATGGATACAATTGCTCCGGTAATCTCACTCATCGCAGAATAGGTGGCCTCCCGGGCCGTCATATGTGTTCCTTCCATCTTGGCATGGACGGCTTCCACCACCACAATCGCATCATCGACCACAATTCCGATGGCGAGTACCAAGGCAAACAGGGTCAGTACGTTCACGGTAAAACCGATCATCTGAAGAAAAAAGAAGGTACCGATAATCGCTACCGGAACCGCAATGGCCGGGATTAAAGTAGACCTGAAATCCTGAAGGAATATAAATACCACAATAAATACGAGCACGAAAGCTTCAATCAGGGTTGTTTTTACCTGACTGATGGATTCATCCAGTCTTTCTTTAGTACTTTGCAGAATATCATATTTTATCCCTTTTGGAAATTCTTTTTCTGCCCTGATCAATGCTTTACGTACCTGAATTTCAATTTCGTTTGCATTGGAACCACTGGCCTGAAGGATCCCTAAGGTCACCGCATCTTTACCATCCATTTTGGAATCACTGCTATAACTTGCTGCGCCAAACTCAATTCTGGCCACATCCTTTAAACGAAGGACACCACCATCAGGATTGGATTTAATAATCAGGTTTTCATATTGTTCAGGAAGGTTTAACTTCCCTTTATATTTTACCACATATTCAATTGCTTCTTTAGATTCTTCACCAAATTTTCCCGGAGCAGTTTCCAGACTCTGATCATTAATGGCTGCTGTTACTTCTGACGGAGTCAGGTTATTGGCCGACATTTTCTGCGGGTTCAACCAAACCCTCATGGAGTAATCTTTGGAACCAAAAATCTGTACCTGGCCCACACCCTGAATCCTTTTCAGCTCAGGAACAAGGTTGATCTTGGTGTAGTTTTGCAGGAACTTCTCGTCGTACTTCGCTCTGTCTTCGCTGTAAATATTGAAGTACATCACATTACTGTTCTGCTGTTTTGAAGTACTGATCCCCGCCAGCAATACCTCTGCAGGCATCTGACTGTTGATCTGTGAAACCCTGTTCTGTACGTTTACCGCAGCCTGATCAGGATTGGTGCCTTGTTTAAAGACAATAGAAATAGAGAAGGAACCATCGTTACTGGCGGAAGATTTCATATAATCCATATTTTCCACCCCATTGATCGATTCCTCTAAAGGGGTAATTACGGAACGGACTACCGCCTCACTGTTTCCTCCCGGATAACTCCCTGAAACCATTACCGTGGGAGGGGCAATGTCGGGAAATTGGGTAATTGGAAGTCGGGTAAGGCCAACAATCCCCAGCAGGACAAGCAGGATGGAGATTACCGTAGCCAATACCGGCCTTCTTATAATAGATTGTAACATGTTGATTTCGTATTAAAATGTAAATTATTGTGCGCGGTAAACGCTGTCCGTATTCAGAGGTTTCGGTTTAATCTGTGCATCTTCTGCCAGACCATCAATACCTGAAAATACAATGGTTTCTCCCTTTTTCAGACCATCGCTGATCAGGTAGTTATTGCCACTTTTTCCGGAAACTGTAATCGCTCTGCGTTGCAGCTTATTCCCGGGACCTACCAGGTAAACAAAGATTTTATCCTGTACATCCATCGTTGATGCTTTAGGAACCATCAATGCCTGAGCATGGGTTTCTTCCAAACGGATTTTTCCGGTATTACCCGAGCGTAATAGCCCATTTGGATTAGGGAATATAGCCCTTAAGCTAATGGAACCCGTGTTTTTATCGAACTGACCATCTACAATCTGAATTTTTCCTTTTTGAGGATAGGTGGTTCCATCGGCCAGCAATAAAGTTACCGGAGGGAGCTTCCTTAATTTTTCTGCCATTGATGATCCCGGAATCTGCGCATTGAATTGCAGAAATGCAGGTTCACTCATCGCAAAATAAGTATACACTTCTTTGGTGTCAGACAAGGTGGTCATGGGTTCTGCATCCCCTTTGCCAACCAAGTTACCCACTCGTTTAGGGATTTTACCGATATAGCCGGAAATAGGGGCCTTGATCAGGGAGAAACCAATATTGATTTTTGCAGAATTAATGGTTGATTTTGCCTGTGATACTGTGGCCTGAGCCTCGCTGTAGTTGGCCTGGGCAGTGCTCAGCTGTACTTCAGAAACGACTTTGTTTTTAACTAATGGGGTGACTTTATCTACCTCAATCTGTGCGGTACGCAGTCTTGCTTTTGCAGACTCCATACTGGCATTAGCTGTATTCAGCTGTTCCTGGTAAACACGGTCATTGATCTTAAATAAAGGTTGTCCGGCTTTTACATAGGCACCTTCGTCGACAAATATTTTATCGAGGTAACCATCTACCTGAGGCCGGATGTCTACATTCACCTTTCCTTCAATCGAAGCGGAATAATCGGTATAGGTAACTGCAGGTTGTTCCATCACACTGATGACCGGAATTTCTGCAGGAGGGGGAGCTCCTGCGCCAGCTGCCTGTTCGTTTGCTCCTTTCGAACCGCAACTGCTTAAAAGAGCTGCAGGGAAAAGCAAGGATAATAATAGTAGGTATCGCTTTTGATTTTTAGGGGTTGGAGGGAAAGACATTGCTTTTATAATTTATGTTCTTTTAAAAATGAATGCAAAAATAAAATCTCACACGCGCGGTATGTTTATTAAATGACCGAAATGGAGATAATCGTTACTGAAACGGCAAAATTCAATAACCGAAATTTTAAGGCATGGGTTCCTTTTAGCGGTCCAGCCAGGCTTTGAACTGGCCGGATTTTTCCTTGCTGATGATGATCTCACCCGAACTCTTGCTCTTCAAAATCACTTTCAATTTACCATTAAAATAATTATGAATCGAAAGAATACTATTCACAAAAATCATATGCTGACGATTCGCACGGAAAAAACATACCGGATCTAACTGGTCTTCCAGCTCATCCATGGTAAAAGGAACGATAATATCGGTATTGTCGTCCAGAACAAGATGCGTGATTTTGTGTTCTGAATAAATGTAATCTATAGAGGAAACCAGAATGGTTTTATATCCGTCTTTGTATGGAAGCAGAAAGCGGGAACGGTAAATGACAGATTTGGATTTGATATAGTCTACGAGCTGGTCCAATGCCTTATTCGGATTGGTTTCCTGTAGAATATGGTCGTATAAACCCAGTGCATCTTTCAATTCATTCTTTTCTATAGGCTTTAATAAATAGGCAAGGCTATAAATTTTAAACGCCCGAAGGGCATATTCATCATAAGCAGTGGTGAAAATTACCGGACAATGGATTTCCACTTTAGGGAATATTTCAAAGCACAATCCATCTCCAAGCCGGATGTCCATCATAATCAGATCTGGCTGAGGATGCTGTGTCAGGTAGTTTACGCTTTCTTCTACACTGGCTAAAACCCCGGTAATGACCGCATCTTCTCTGATCTCTGCCAGTAATTTGATCAGCCGGTTGGCATTGGGTTTTTCGTCTTCAATGATTAGAATATTCATATTTCGGGAGCTATAATGGAAGTAAAGGTAGGTAAACTGCAAATGAATGTTCATCTTCTATAATAGAAGGGAGATTCTCTGATAGTAAAGCGTATCGGCTTTTGATATTCTGAAGGCCAATACGTGCGGATGGAATGGCCAGCTTTATTCTTTGTAAGTTATTGCTTACCACAATGTGGGCATCGGTATTGTAAATTCTGATGTGTAAGGGATTGGTCTTGGTGGCTGCATTGTGCTTAATTGCGTTTTCAATGAGCAATTGTAACGTAATGGGAGGGATGCCCCGTCCGTCATCGTTAGTGATGTCGACTGAGATGGTCACATTTTCGCCGTATCTGATCCGGATAAGGTATAAATAGGCATCGACAAAGATCAGTTCTTCCTCCAGTGAGACAATGTTTTTATTCAGGTTCACAATCATATAACGGTATACCCGTGACAGATTTCTGAGAAATACTTCGGCTTTTAACTGATCTTCAGAAATCAGTTCTGAAAGGGTACTGAAGTTATTGAACATGAAATGAGGATCCAGCTGGAGCTTGAGCGACTGTAGTTCCGCCTGCATGGCGATCTCTTTAAATTCAGCTGTTTTGAGTTTTAATTCTGTGGCTTCAATCATGGTGGTTTTCCATTTTTGGAGTAAGAAGTTTCCGGTGGTTACCGCACTGATCAGAATGCCCATAATGACACATACATAGACAAACTGCAGACTGTTCAGCTCTTCCTCAAAGGTGAGTTTTTCTTCATAAGTATAGATGAAAGAGCCGATAAAGTACAACAGGATCATCAGGATGATGACAAATATAATCTGAAGGAGTAACTGGATACTAAAGCGGGTAAAGGGTTTTTCTGTCCAGGGGATGATTTTATCAAGCATCACCGAATTGAGGACGCTCAATTCAAATATCAAACCGCAAAAGATCATGGTAAGGCCAGCATCAGTCAGCATCTCTAAAAGAGGCCGGCTGAAATAATGCTTATAATAAGCACTGTAGGGATTAAGCAGATAGGATAAGAGGTTTAAGACCAGGAATATCAGGGGGATGGTGATAAACCTGAGGTATTTGTTTACTGGTCTTGGAAATAGTTCTCTTGATTTGCTCATCGTGCCGCCGAATGTTCTTATATTTTTCAAAATTACATAAAATGAGAGTGATCAGAGGTGAGAAATGAGGTATTCCTGCCTGAAAATAAAAAATGATTGATCAGCTCTGATCCATTCCGCATCCTTTTTTCCATGATGGCGTTGATCAGGTCGTAAGGTGTCTTTATTGCTTTCTCCTCGGGGAAGGTAAAGGAAATATTGAAGCAGTCTTCCACGCGGTTGAACAACCTGCATCGCTCATAGGAAAGAAGTTCCAGCTTTTTCTCCGGATCAGGATTTAAAAGCCCGGGTTTATCTGTCCCGAATTCAAATTGGAGAATGATATTGAGTTGCAGGTAAATCCTGATGAAGGTAAAAATAGGAATGATCATTTTTCGTTAGGTGCACTTATTTTATGGATGCAATGATAGGTAATGTTTCCGGGGGTATAAGGAGGAAACAGACCCAATTGACCAAATCCGCAACCCAAGCGGATAAATTAAATGCCCAAATGATCAGGAAGTGTAAAAAGAAAAACCTGCTATACACTTATAGCAGGTTTCATATATAGAGTTCAGCTTTATATAAACTATTCTGTATAAGGATCAGTGGATTGTCGGTACTGTTGCTTCACGTCATTTCCAAATTCCTTTGCTTTGTCCAGCCATTCCGGTGCCTGTTCTTTCAGCTCATCTACAAGAGATTTGCCATTGACACCTTTTTTTGTGACATATTTTACTGCCCCATAAACTGCGGCACCGATGAGAAGATTTTTTAATAGGCCCATGTTGGTATGTTTTTAATTTTCAAACTGTTTTTCTAAGAACAAGGGGGAGCTGGAATAGTTTTATATACCTGAATATTTTTTATATTTAGGTAATTATAAACCCTATAGTCTGCTTATTATGAAAAAATTAAGTTTCCTTTTCTCTTTTGTTTTATTAATGTTATTTGCTAATGGGGTACAGGCCCAGAAAAATGAAACCTACTTTGTAGGTAAGTGGGATATCCTGATCAAAGGCTTACCTCAGGGGGATACAGAAGCCCTGGTTAAGTTTGAATTGAAAGACGGGAAACTAAGTGGAAGTATTGCTGATAAGGCAAATCAAAAAGATATGCCTTTTACAGATGTTCAGTTAAAAGATTCTGTAGTTGTTGTGAAGTTTGACCACAGTAGCGGTGAGGTGGAAATGAGCCTGCTGAAAAAGGATGCAGACAACCTGACCGGACAGGTCAACAGCCAGTTTGAGCTGACTGGTGTACGGAAAAAAGAAGACTAAAAAGAAAGGGTCGGTGGATGCCGACCTTTTCTAACTATTAACTAAGCCCCATGATTGGGCAAAAGACTTAACCGGCAGATAGGGCGGTATCCGGTAAAAGTGACCTCCGTAGAAAGGAAGGACTCCTTAATCGTCTCTTCTTTAACCAGGTCGGTACTTAAATATTTTTTATTGCTATCGCAGAGCAGGGTCACCACAACTGCGTCAACGCCTAAATCCTCTTTGATTTTAATGGCTCCAATGACGTTGGCTCCGGAAGAAATCCCTACAGCAAGACCCAGCTCTTTTGCCAGTTTCTGTGCCATAATGATGGAATCTCCATCATTTGCCTGTATAATCTCATCCAGCTCGTCCAGCTTTACAATTTCAGGAATAAATTCATCAGAAATCCCTTGTATCCTATGGCTGCCAACTTTATATCCTGTGGTCAGCGTCGGGCTTTCTGCTGGTTCCAACGGATGTATTTTGATGGATGGATGATGAAGTTTTAGCCTTTTGCCAACGCCCATAACGGTTCCACCAGTACCTACTCCGGCTACAAAAGCATCTGGCCTTAATCCAACTGACTTCAATTGCTCCCAGATTTCCATACCAGTGGTTTTTTCATGGGCTTCCTCATTGTAACGGTTCTCAAATTGTCTTGGTAGAAATACGCCTCCTTTAGCGGCCAGTTCTTCGCACATGCTGATGCTGCCCAGGAAACCACCTTCTTCTTTGCTCAGCAGAATCACTTCTGCTCCCATACTTCGGATGATGTCTATTCTTTCTTTGCTTAACCAATTGGGCATGATGATTTTTACGGGATGACCAAGCGCACGCCCTATTGCAGCAAAGGCAATCCCGGTATTGCCGCTAGTCGCCTCAATGATGGTATCACCAGGATTTATGGCACCCGAGCAATACGCTTCGTACATGATGTTCAAGGCCATCCGGTCCTTAACGCTTCCTGTAAGGTTATAATGTTCGCACTTTACATAGATCTTTCCGGCCTTATTTTTATAGGTATAATGAAGTTCCAGCATAGGCGTGTTGCCTACCAGGTGCCATAAATGTTCAAATTTGTCGGCCAGTGTTTCCGTTAACCGGGAGGTGGTTTTCTCTTTAGTCAGCATTTTTTATGTTGCATTTATTTCTGACAAAACTCTGTATTTATGTTTTTTATGACAATAGTATCGGTTGTTTTCCATTTATTTTATGGAAAATGATTAATTTTGTATAATTATTTTCAGTTACCAGTTTACTTAGCTACTGCCAACTGTCTTTTTTTCGACGCTTCTATACTATAAACTGATATGCAAAACGTACTTGACCCCACAGATGTTGAAATTCTCAGGTTGCTTCAACAGGATGCGACACTCAATAATAAAGAGATCGCTTTTGAGATCAAAAAATCTATTGCTACGGTTCACGAACGGATCCGAAAGCTGAAAGAACAAGGCTACATCAAACGTATTGTGGCCATACTTGACCGGAAAAAGATCGATAGAAGCCTGATTGCATTCTCACATGTATTCTTAAAAGAACATACTGCGGAAACCCTGGGAGAGTTTGAAAATGAAGTGGCAAAATTTGACGAGGTGATGGAGTGTTTTCAGATGACTGGTGCTTACGATTTTATTCTGCGTATTGCCACGAGTGATATGGATGCTTACCACCTGTTTTTGCGCCATAAATTAGCCACCCTTCCAAACGTAAGTACAGTTCAAAGTTTCTTTGTATTGTCGGAGACCAAAAGTGAAACCGCGTACCCGCTATAAGTTTTTTTATTTTGACCCGGGATCTTCACAAAAAAAAAGCAATTTCGGGGTAGAAAATTGCTTTTTTTGTGAAACTACTGAACCTGAAATTGTTGGTATGAATAATTTCAGAACGGTCCCGTCTACTGTTTTTCTGTTGCTTTTGCCGCTTCAGCTTCTGCCTTGGCTTTTTTCTTAAAGAATCCTCTCAGCAGGAAGTTATGTTGTAAAGCTTCCATATTCTGGTCCAGCTTTTTGCTGCTTCCTTCCAGGTTCTGCATAATAGCTTTGATCTGTTCGGCAGTTTTCTGATCGTTTAATAACATCCCGGCTGCATTGTCAGACTGTGTCAGTTTTGACGAAGCTTTATTGAGGTTCTCTGTCATTGCTGCGGCTGAGCTAGCTGTTTTTTTTAACTCATTTACGGAGGCCTGAAGCTGTGAAAATACCAGAGTATCTGTCAGCATTTTATCTGCCAGACCGCCTTTTGAATTCATTTTTCTTGTGAATGCATTCAGGTCTACCGCCATTTTATTGGCAGATTCGGTAGTCACTTTCAGGTTCTGTACGATGGCTTTGAAATTATCTGCAATCTGCTGATCGGCCAATAATGCTCCGGCAGCGCCTTTTCCTTCTACCAGGTTTTTAGCCAGGATTTTAAAGTCTGAAGTCACGTCAACCAGGTTTTTATTGTTTACCTGGAAGGTTTTCATAATGTCGTCTGTAGATAGTGCATTGCTCGCTTTCAGGCGGTCGCCATCTTCTACAAATGGGAATTTTGGTGATCCTCCTGTTACGACAATGATCTTGTTTCCGATTAATCCATCGGAGCTGATGGTTGCAGTAGCATCTTTATGGATGTATTTATGCGCTTCTTCTTCAATGTTCAGGAATACCTGCACCTGTGAAGTTCCGAAGAACTGGATTTTTCTGATGGTTCCGATTTTAACTCCTGAAAACCAAACATTGTTTCCTGCTTTTAGTCCCTGGATATCATTAAAAACAACATCAACAGTGAAGCTCTTTACAAATGTCTTTTTTTGACTGCCCAGCGTAAAAATCCCTAATACAAAAATAAGCAAACCCAGGAATACGAATACTCCTACTGTTACTTTGCGACGCGTGTCTGTTACTTGCATATTGTTATTGTATAAAATTATAATCGTAAAATGGTTTCACCCGTTCATCACTGGTGTTAAATACTTCGTCAAAGGTTCCCTGACGTTCAAATTTGCCATCGAGCAGCATGGCGACCCTATTGCCGACTGCTTTGGCGCAAGTGAGATCATGAGTGATCACGATAGAGCTGGTATGAAAGCGTTCCTGTACCTCATTAATCAGGCTGTTGATTTCCAGACAGGTAATCGGGTCTAAACCGGCAGTAGGTTCATCATAAAGCATCACCTCCGGCTGAAGGATCAGTGTCCTCGCAATTCCTACTCTTTTTCTTTGTCCGCCGGAAAGCTCTGAAGGCATCTGATTAATAGTCTGCAACAAGCCTACGGCATCCAGTACCCTTTCCACAGCCTGGTTCACTTCTCCTTTGGTCAGCCTGCGCTGATTTCTTACCAGGGGAAATTCCAGGTTTTGCCTTACCGTCATACTATCATAGAGGGCCGAATTCTGAAAAGAGAACCCCACTTTCAGGCGTAAAGCTAAAAGTTCTTTATAGCTGATCTGGTCTACATGCTGCCCCAGTACTTTTACTTCTCCTTCGTCCGGACTGAGCAGCCCAACGAGTATCTTAATCAATACGGATTTTCCCGTTCCCGATTTTCCGAGAACAACCAGATTTTCTCTTTTATAAAGATCCAGGTCAACGCCTTTAAGCACATCATAACTGCCAAAGGATTTATATAGCCCTTTGATCTCTATTACTTTTTCCTGATCCGTATCGGTTGGTTTCTTTTGTTCCATTATTTAAAAGATCAAGTTCTGAATAGACCAAAAAACTGTACGGAGATGACCTCTTCTATAAAGATGAGAAACATTCCGATAACTACTGCGGAGTTGGCCGCTTTACCCACACCCTCTGTTCCTTTTGAAGAGTTATAACCCTGGTAACAGCCAACAATCCCAATGGTGAACCCAAAGAGCACGGCTTTAACGGTAGAAGCAGTGATGTCTAAAAAAGTAATCGATTCTAAAGAGGTCTGAAAAAATGCCCTGGCACTGGTATCTTCAAATAAAGATACATTCAGTAAGGCACCCAGCATTCCAACCATTGCCGTGTAAAAGGTAAGGATAGGAATGGTGATGGTTGCTGCAAGCACCCTTGTGGTAACGAGAAATTTAAAAGGGTTTGTAGCAGAAACTTCCATGGCATCAATCTGCTCTGTTACCCTCATTGAGCCCAATTCTGCACCGATACTGGAGCCAACTTTTCCTGCGGCAATGAGTGAGGTAAGGAGTGGTGCAAGCGTTCTCAGCAGGGCAATACCCACCAGTGAAGGAAGCCAGGAAGTGGCCCCGAACTCGGCCAGTGATGGCCTGGATTGCTTGGTAAATACAATACCTGTGATAAAGCCCGTTAAAGATATTAAGGCTAAAGACCGGTAGCCAATGTCATAGCATTGCCTCATGAGTTCTTTTCCCTCGTAAGGTGGAAGGAATCCTTCCTTAAAAAAACGCGTGACGAATTGACAGACATCGTAAAAAGTAAGAAACATCCTGGTTATCTTTCCGGGAGGTTTGACTTCTTTTCTTATATGGGCTGGAGTTTCAGCTGTTTTATCCATTAATTAGTGTAGGTGTGATCAGATTATATTAAAAAACTCCTTTTATATTATGTGTTATAACAGAGATGTGCAACACGTATCAAAATTTGCGCCATATTAACGATATATTCCCGATTATAGTGTTTTTTACATAAAAAAATGGCCTGTAAATTACAGACCATCCTTTTATTTCCTTCTTTTATTTTCCTCCAGGAGGGCAGTTTTTCTGTAAAAACTGAGTGTAGGTGAGGGCTAAATGCTGGAAGGTGCCATCCCCTTCACTGATGCTGTGTGTCCGGTTAGGGTAGGACATCATCTGGAATACTTTTCCGTGTTTGATGAGTTCATTAATCAGCATCTCTGCATTCTGATAATGTACGTTGTCATCGCCTGTACCATGAATGTAAAGCAGGTTACCTTTGAGATTTTTTGCATAGCTGATCGGAGAGCCTTTTACATAGGCTTCCGTTGTTTTCAAAGGAGAACCCATATAACGTTCCTGATAAACATTGTCGTAAGTCAGCTGATTGGCAACGGCTGCAATTGCAATTCCTGTCTTATAAATCTCAGGATATTGAAACAACAGGTTTAAAGTCGAAGAACCACCTCCGCTCCATCCCCAAACGGCAATCCTGTCTTTATCAACAAAAGGCCATTCCAGAATCTTCTTCGCAGCCATGGCCTGATCACGTATGTTCAGTGTACCTATGTTTTTATAAATACTTTTGCGCCAATCTCTGCCTTTTGGCGCTGGTGCGCCACGGTTTTCTATGGAAATATAGATGTAACCATCTTTAGCCATATCACCTGCATATAGGAAATTACGTCCTGCCCCATAAGTATCGGTTACGGTTTGAGATGCCGGCTCTCCATATACATAGAATACTACCGGATATTTCTTAGTGCGGTCAAAATTATCAGGTTTTTTCATCCAGCCATCCAGAATGATTCCATCTTCGGTGGTTACTTTAAAAAACTCTACCTGGTTTTTAGGTGGTTTTATCCTGCCCAGCTGATTGGTAACGCTGCCTTCCATTGTCAAAGGATTCAAAGTGCTCAGCTTCATCCATTCTGTGATCGGGCGGACAGTAGCATTGGTGTATTGATGGCGGGCAAAAATACCATTTGGAGAAATTTCATAACTATGCGTACCCGGAAGGATAGAGGGGGTAACCATTTCGGCCTTACCACCACCGCTTAATTTTGTTTTAAACAGGTACTTCTGAGTGGCATTCTCCGGAGAAGCCATAAAATAGAATAAGTTGTTTTTCTCATCGATCAGGGACTTTTCGATCACATCATAATCACCTTTGGTGATCAGCGTTTCTTTTTTACCGTCTTTACTGATGCGGTAGTGGTGGCGCCATCCGTCTTTTTCACTTGCCCAGATGAATTCCTTACCTCCATTGATCCATTCCCATCCCGCGGTTACGTCAATCCAGGCTTTATCCGTTTCACTATAAATGTTTTTTACGGCGCCCGACTGTGCGTTGGCTACAAAAAGCTTACTCACATTCTGCTCTCTGTTTAACTGTTGAAGGATCACTTCATTGGTGTTTGGAATCCAGTCCATTCTTGGAATGTAGTTCTGGATATGATCTCCGGGAACATCCAGCCATTTTGTGGTGGCAGTGCTGATGTCTACAACTCCAACTTTGCAGGAAGAAGGGTCCTGGCCAACTTTTGGATATTCTACAGGGATATTAAAAGAGTAAATGGAATCGGTATTGTTGATCATCAGGAAGTTTCTGATTTTGCGGGCATCTAACTGCCAGTAGGCAATTGTTTTTCCATCAGGGCTCCATCTGAAACCGTCTCTGCAGTCAAACTCCTCCTCGTATACCCAGTCAAATGTACCATTGATCACCCGGTCAGTACCATCAGTGGTTAAGGTTTTTGTGCTGCGGAGATTCAGGTCATCTACATATAAATTGTGTTTGCTGACATAAGCTACTTTGCTTCCGTCCGGAGAAAACTTGGCGAACATCAGAGAAGATGCCGGCTGATCTTTTCCTACTTTGATCAGTTCTTTAGTTTTCAGGTCGGCGACAAAATAATCTCCGCGTGTTTCATATCTCCATACCTTTTTGCTATTGGTATAAAGCAAGATTTTACTGCCGTCTTCAGAGATCTGAAAGTCTTTGATCTCCCCAAGTCCGCTTCCGGAATTGGAATAAATAAAACTCTGGTCGAGGATGATCTTTTGTTCGTTTTTTGGTAAAGTGATGGAAACGATGTTTCCGTCCTTCACCTGATAGTAGGAGTTGCCATCCTTAGCCCATTTCAGATCAGACTGTCTTTGCGCATGGCCCTGTCCGCAATATCCGAGAAAGATGATGACGGTCAGCTTAAAAAAGAGATTTTTAAAGTTCATTTTTATAATTCTATAAATTGCTGATATACTTTTTGAAGGTATGATTTGGCATGGTCAAGCAGCTCAGAGGTTTTGACCTTGTCTTTTGGATTGCTGTTAAATAAAACCATCTTACCTACATTATCAAATGTAACACATTGTTGGTTATCGATAAAGCCCATTCCATTATCCCATGTAAAATAGGCGAAAGGTTTGGTATAAGGGTTCAACATATTTTTACTCCATACAAACTCCT
The DNA here is from genome assembly GCF_001721645.1 of Pedobacter steynii. Lineage (NCBI taxonomy): Bacteria > Pseudomonadati > Bacteroidota > Sphingobacteriia > Sphingobacteriales > Sphingobacteriaceae > Pedobacter > Pedobacter steynii. Next base: position 4,502,167 of record NZ_CP017141.1, read on the forward strand.
TAGCCGGAATTTGTAGTTGTGCCAGCAGTGTGGCGGCAATGTCGACTTGTGAACCTACATTGCTGAACTTGCGTCCTCTAAATTCATCTTTGATCACCTCTCCATAAAACAGTAGCGGAATATGGTAGCGTTCCGGAGCATAAATCTCGTAGGCCTGTTTTGGAAGTCCGTGACCATGATCTGCTACAAATACAAACAAGGTGTTTTTGTACCAGCTTTGTTTCTTTGCCTGGTTCAGATAAGCATTAATACAGGAATCTGTATAGTAAGCTGTGCTTTTGAATTTGGCAACATTATCGGAATTTCCGAATTTAGGTTTTCCGGGAAGGGTGTAAGGCTCGTGGTTACTGAGGGTTAACAAAGTGGAAAAGAAAGGTTGCTTTTCGGCATTCAGATCTTTCAGTTGCCTGCCAAATACCACTTCATCATATTTTCCCCAGGTAGATTGTAATTCCCCTCCTTTAAAACTATTTCTATCTATTAGCTTCTGATAATCATGACTGAGAATAAAAGCTTTGTAATTGTCGAATTCAGATTCTCCTCCATAATAGAAAGAGGTATTGTAGCCGTTTTTATGGAAGGATTGGGAGAGGGCAGGTAATTTCTGCATTTTCTCCGGCCATTTTACGACACTTCCGGAAGCCAGTGTCGGGAACCCCGCAAGAGAAGCAATAATACCTTTGTCTGTGCGGTTACCGGAAGCATAAATTTTATCGAACAATACCCCTTTGTGCATCAGCGTATCGAAATGAGGGGTGATCCCGGATTCGTTTCCCAATGTTTGGGTGAGGTCGGCCGTAAAGCTTTCAATGATGACAAAAACCACGTTAGGCCTGTTTGTTTTTAAAATCTGGATGGTACTGTCTTTTTCCGTTGTATAAAGCCCTTTAAGCAGTTGATCTGCTTTTTTAGGTTCGAAATAAACGTAAGGGTTATTCCTGGCCATTCTTTCAGAAAGCGAGCTTCTGAGCAGGTTCCATTCTGTATTTACAGCAGCCTGATTGAGCAATTGTTCTTTCGAAAAATAAGCCATACTCTGAGTGATGGGAGAGCCCCTGAGGCCTCCACGAATCAGGATAAAGGAAAGACCAATCAAGAGCACGGATACCAGGGCACGCAACCAGATTGATGAGCTGCCAAAATTCAGCTTCCGGGAAACGACCCAGCGCTGGATAAACAGGCTCAGAACGATCATTAAAACCAATAAGGACAGCGATAGTCCGATTGGAGAGGAGGCACTGGAAGCCATGGCTTCATTGGGGGTGGAAATGGCAAAACCTATGGCTTTGGCATTTACTTTACTTCCCCATTCTCTGTAAATATTGAAATTGATGACTGAAATGATACTGAATAATACAATCAGGACTTTGTTATAGGTAGAGATCCATTTGAGTTCCACGACTTTTCTGCCACTTAAAAGCCAGTAAATATAGGCTACGAGTGGAATGATGGCCAGGTATGCCGTCATGGAAAGGTCTAATAAAATGGCATGATAGAAAGTTGCCATGGTCTCAGATAGCGGGACCATGGCAAGTTTTTTATGATAAATAAGAAGGAACATCAGTCGGTCGACAAAGAAAAATAGCAACCAGAAGATGTAAAATCTAATTAAAAAGATAAGGCTTTTGAACATTTTAGCGGATGTTATTGACCCCCACCTTGCATTTGCATTACTTCTTCCATTGTTTTAAGATCATATCCTTTAGGAACGTCTAATGTAAATGGGCCAGCTGCTTCTTCGTTTAAGGCCTTGATGGTTGAAGTAGATTTTACACCACGATTAAATTTAGTGAACTTGATCGGCGTACCTTTTACTTCTTTAAATTCCTGGCCCATCAGACCTGCAGGAAGCTCGATGTCGTTCGTAGCCCAAAGTTCATAGGTACCTCCTTTGTCGTCTTTATAAGTGTATTTCTCTGCGTTATAGGTAAGGATTTTTTGTTTTTCTCCAGTTGCTTTAAAGTCACTGAATTTAGGATCATTTGCTTTTTCTTTCTCATAATCTTCTTTAGTTCCTTTTACCGCAATTTGCATCTGCGCTACCGGTACATCAATTAATACCAATGAGTTAAAGGAAACATTGTCAGAGATCACAGTGATGGTTGCAGGACCTTGTTGTAATTCAAATCTCGACATATTGCCGTTGAATTTTACTTTCGTCTCTGTAGGTAGCATGGATGCCATTGGTTCCTGTTCCGGAGTAAGGGAATAGCTTACTCCAAAGGTTACACTTCCTTCAGAAATTTTCTTTTGAGCGTGTGCGAAGATAGCGGTACTTACAAGAACTGCAGCTAAAACTCCGGTTTTGATAGATTTTAACATATAATAGTTTTTAGTGTTTATACTTATTTAATTTACCATTTAATTTTCTCTTTGCTGATAAAAGCAGCAACACCTTTTTTGAAATCTTCACTTTCTCTTACCCTGGCATTAATCTGTACCGCCAATGAAAGACTGTGGTCTAATTCCCGATTGGTAGTTTGTCCAATCAGTTGCTTGGTTACCACTAACGAATTTGAAGAAGCTTCAGTACACAAACTTAATGCAAATTCCTTTACCTTAAGATTAATGTCTTCTTTGTTTGTTACAAAAGTGATTAAACCATAATCTAAAGCCTGCTGGGCCGAGAATAACTCTCCGGTAAATAAGATGCGCTTGGCGATGGTTTCCGAGGTCTTTCTTAGCAGAAAACAGGATACTATTGCAGGTACAAAACCCAGTTTCACTTCGGTATAACCAAAACTGGCCTCCGGAACAGCAAAGCTGATGTCGCATACGGTAGCCAGACCACATCCCCCGGCAATGGCATGGCCCTCAATCTGTGCAATCACTACTTTAGGCAAGTAATAGATGGTGGTAAACAGGCGTTTCAGGTTTTCTGAGTCTGCCAGGTTTTCCTCGTAGGTGTTCTGTTGTAATTGCTGAAGATACGCCAGATCGGCACCTGCGCTGAATGTGGTTCCATTGGCCTTTAACAGGATCACTTTAACGGTTTCATCTTCCGATGCCTTCATTAAGGTCTGGGTGAGCAGGCTAACCAGCTCAGGATTTAGGGCGTTACGCTTTTCCGGGCGGTTGATGGAAATGGTTGCAATGCGTTCTTCAACTGAATATAAGACTAAAGGAGCTGTCATGATCTTTCTGAAATAAATCTTTATTTACGTCAAAAGTAAAGAAACAAAACCATTGGTGTTAGGGGAGGGGATTATATTTTCCCGGAAGCTGATCGCTGAATGTTGAACCGCTATTCAGGGCAACAGGCATTTGCCTTCTGAAGAAGGCTATATTAAGGCACTACTTACGGCTATGTTATTGCTTTTTTGAAGGTAGGTTGGCAGGGCCCATCAGGGCCTGGCAGCCCTGCTAACCTATATTATTTTCAGATGAAAATTTAATGTAAATCGCAGGTAATTGGCCGCTTGTTATAGCGTGTTTATTAGGTTTAACAAAACTTATTGGCTATATTGGTAGTGTTAATAATGGTATTGTTAATTTTTACTACCAAACATTTAATTTATTCAATATGGCAAAAGTATCAAATGGCCCTTTGGGGGCCTTAAACGGAAAATTACGGAACCTGGTTTTTTACATGCTCAACGGGCAACCTGTTGTCCGTACCATTGGCGATCCGGGTAAACCCAGCAGAAATCAACTGGCCAACCGTCAGGCAATGTCGGTGACGATGGGGCTGGTGAGCAGGATCACTGATTTTACCAGTGTCAGCTTTGAACTGGAAGCAAAAGGAACAGTCAGAAATGCCCACAATCTGGCCACTTCTTATATCAAAAAGCTGGCTTTAAAGGGTGAATATCCCAATATTTCGGTAGACTACAGTAAAGTGATCCTGAGCAATGGCAGTTTGCCTTGTGCTGCTGACCTGAAAATAGAAAAGAAAGAAAATGGGGTATTGCTGAGCTGGGATGCTGCAGGTGAAGATGATGATATCGTAATGATTTTGCTTTGTCATCCTTTACAAAAAAGGGCCACTTCCTGTATCAATGCAGGTCGCAGAGATGCAGGATCCTACTTTATTGGCCTGCGTGAGGACCACCTGAATGAGCCGATCGAAGCTTATATCTGCTTTCGGGCAGCGGATGGTAAGGCCATATCCAACAGTGCTTACGTCGGGAACCTGAATGGAGAGCTCGAGAGCCCGGAGGAGACCGCACAAAATAAAAAGTATCAGCTGATCAAACAGCGTTTTGATGTGGTAGAAGCCGATTATTTGCAGCAACTGAAAGATAATTTTGGAAATCGCGTCGATAGCAAAGCATTCCGTAACCTGGAAAAGGAGTATGAAGTATTAAAAAATAAACTGGAAAACCTCCCGGGGAAACCAGGTTAAGGGTTCTTGGCAGAAAAAATTGAAGGAATCAGTTTTATTGACTTTACTTTATGCTGATCCAGAGCTGGTTGGATAAAATAGACGAAGTCTTTATCTTCTCTTTTTAGCCCGGTGCAGACGATGGCATGATTTGAAAATATATAGGCAACTGCCTGTTGTCTTGGAATGCGGAAGCTAATAATCCTGCATTGCCGGTAAGCCATGATCTGTTCATAGCTCAAGAAGCTTTGTAAGATAAGAAGTGTGGTTAGCGCTGCGAAAAGCACTCTTTTCTGATGGTGGACTATTGCCGGTATCAATAGAGTTAAGGTCAGACATAACAGCAGGTACATTGCTTTATCGATCCAGATGCCCGATAAGCTGGAAAAAGGAAGTCCGGAGATCCATTGAAGCCCCTGATTGGTAAAGCTGATCAGCCATTCGAAAACTGGTGCCAGAAAACCAAAACCCGGAAACAGCACCACAATTCCGAGATACATCAGCAATGCGATGGGAATCAGGATAAACAGGTTGCTGAGCAGGAAATAAAGAGGGAACTGATGGAAGTAATAAACTGAGGAGGGAAAAGTAAATAGCTGTGCTGCTAAAGACATGGCAACTGCTCCCCATAGTTTGTTGAGCCATTTGTTTTCTATATACCAGGATTGCTGAATTTTCGGTTGCAGGTAAACCAGGCCACTTACGGCCAGGAAGGACAGCTGAAAGCCAATATCCCAAAGAAGAAACGGATTGTATAGCAACAGGCAGAAAGCACTGAAAGCAGTGATGTTATAGCTGTTGGCTGGCCTGGAAGATGATTTTGCAATCAGGAATACCGAAAGCATCAATACCGCGCGAAGGACTGAAGGAGAAAGCCCGGTGAGGAGGGCATAAAACCAGATGACAGGGAGGATTAAGATCAGTTTAAATAATTTTCCCCGCTTGCTATAGTTTAGAAAACCCAGCAGGTAATTCAATACCATATAGATCAGACCTACATGCATCCCGGAAACCGATAAAGCGTGAATGGTTCCCGTTTTGGCATAAATATTCAGGATTTCCTGACTGAGGTCGGCCCGGTAGCCGAGGATAAGTGTGGAAGCCAAAGCAACTGCTTCTTTGTTTTTGATGAGCTGTACATAACGCATCAGCTGTTGTTGCCGGAGTTGCAAAGCGAATCGCCGGATGGGGTTGCCGTAATTTCCTGCTAATTTCAGGTACTGATCCCTGTTCAGAAAAGATTGATGGTAGATGTTTTGTGTGGCAAGCCAGGATTTGAAATCAAATTCGGAGCGCAGATGAGGAGGCTTAACTTCCGAAAACAAGGAAGGGATAATCAACTCTTCTCCATAACGCAAAGGCAGGGGAATATCAACAGGTGTTTTTATAGCCAGCATGATCATCCCCGAAGCGGATCTGGGAAGGAGCTGCATTTCCTGTCCCCTGGAGTCAGCCCGGATCTGGTAGGCCAGCATTACTTTTGCTTTGAATCTCCATATCCCGGCTTTATATTGAGGTTCCTCATTGATTTGAACCTTTAAATAACGGGAAGGTACTTTGGCAAAGTAATCGGACTTTAAAGACTGATTATAGCTCATCGCCGATAAACCGCCAAAGAAGAACATCAGCAACTGTAAAAGAAAACCAGTAAGGACTTTGAACCGATAAGCTTTACATTGTTTGTAATAGGTGTTTATGACGATCAGGGAGATAAACAACAGGAGGTTGAACGAAATTAAAACCAGGATCCCGGAGACAAATTTGAAGTTATAGAAGAAACCTATTCCTGCGGAATAGGGGATCAGAATCCGCATAAAGGTCAGGGCATGCTGATGGGAAGGGAACATGGTCTAAAACTGATAACGCAGTTGTAATTTCAGATCCGACTTCTGATTTCCTGTGATTTCATCGAGCCCGGAACCAATACTTGATTTATCCTGATAAATGTATATCGCATACTTTCCCCAAAGATCCAGCATCCTGAATAAACGGTACCTGAAATTCAGGTAAGTTCTGATGCCCTTACCATAATATCCGCCGGAACCAGAACCAGATAAAACATCGTCCTCATAGGCGTAAATTCTGGAATTATAGGAGTCGGTACGGAAATAAGCAAGCCGTATATTACCTGATAACTTTGAGGACAATGGCGTGTAGTGGAGGTCCTGATAAATCAGATAACCCAGTTCTGCGGCCTTCCTGCCTTTATGATATCGAATAACTTCGAACCTTTGTTGAGATTTGAACTTTTTATCAAACTGCCAGTCGCATTCCAGTCTGTAGTTTGTCTTCCTGAGATCCTCCAGAGATCGATCAGGGTTTCCGGCGTCGGGGTTTTGTTGTTTCTGTTCTGTTTTAACGCGGAGGTTAAGCCGAAGTTTTTTAGAGGGGGTATAGCGTAACTGAGAAAGGATTTCGTGCCCGGAAGAGGGGAAATCTACGCGGTATCTTAACCATGGAAATTTGAAATAATCCAGGTAAGCGGAGAATTTCCAGTGTTGATGAGGGCTGTAGTTTAATCCGAAATAAGCGCCCTGCTCATTGGCCGTTTCTGAAGCTTCTCCAATTGATTGGCTAAAAAAATTATGGTAATTCTTGTCGTAATGCCTGTAGAGCAATACTGCAGAAAACCGGGAAGAGATGCTGGCCATTGCGCCCTGTAGCATTGCCCAGCCGCCATGAAAGCTCCGCGCCAGCTCCCCGTAAAAGTAAACATTCTGAAAAGTGTAATTGTAATGGAAACCGGTGTTGATCAGCTGATCACCTGCGAAATGGTATTTTTTATAAGCCGGACTGCTATTGGTAAAGGAATGTCCGTATTTCGATTGATAGCCCACTATACCTGCACTAAAATGGTCAGTCAGGTATTGTAAGGCGGCTCCATATACCTGTTGAGCCAATCTCTTTCTGTTCTGTAGTTCAGTTTGGGTTCTGTGAAGACCACTTTCGCTGATGGTACTTAATATGGCGCTGCCATCAGGTAGCATTTTTAAGCTGGCATCACGTTTTCTGAACGAAAAAAATGAGTTGAGGTAAAAATTTCCGGACAACTGAACGGTAGCCGCAATACCTCTGAAAAAAGCACCTTCATTGGCAGAGGTATAAGGCTTTAAACCTACATCTTTACTGGCTACACTGGTCACATCAGGGCCTTTTCCAAAAGAGAAGCCGGACCAGAGCGTTAACCCCTGTCCGAATTGAAGACTGTAGTCTCCGATAACCAGTTTATGGATGCGCCGGAACTTATAAAAGGCAATGTTTCCGGAGAGAAAATCTATGGCTGCTTCCTCATTGAATATCACTTCTCCGGCATCTTTCTTCATCACTATGGATGCGGAAAGTATTTCTGAATACTGGTATTTGTACCGGAACAACAGTTTGTCCGGGCTCCCCAGGTACCTGCTTCCCTTAAGATTTCTGAAACCCTTTTGTTCTTGCAAAATCCTGCCATACCTGAGCATGATCTGGTTGGTACCCTCCCGGTAAAGATCTTTCAGTTTTAAATGAGTATAGGCTGTGGCCGGATTTAAGGTTACATAAGGGAGCAGCCTGTCTATGGTTTCCGGATCAAAACCAGGAATAGATTGTAGCTCCAGAAGGTCTAACAATTTTCCATTAACAGATAGGTGTAGAAAGAAATTGCTGATTTGTAGAGGAGATAAGCAGATCAGCTTTTTTAAGTCTTCCGGGCGGGCGCGGTTCAGGTCTATCGGATGCTTCCTGAAAAAATCAAGCTGATCGGTCAGTTCAGAAAGTTCTTCTTCTTCATTCCCCTTTTCGGCGAGGCTTTCCCTGAGCTCTTTTACAGCTTCCTCTTCCTGTGCAAAGAGGGGAACTTCCGAAAAAATCAGAATGAAGACGAAGAGAAATCGAAGTGAAGCAGGCATCATCATGCCTAATCACCGTATTATTTGTGGTAATAAATAATTATTTAACTAATAATTTATATTTCCTCGTTAAGTTTTAATAAGAAGTCTTTCAGTTTTTCCAGAGAAGCGATGATCTTTTGGTTCTCTTTTACTTCGGAGGTATTGTTTTTTAAATGTTCTTTTGCCCCTTTAAGCGTAAAGCCTTTGTCATCTACCAGGTGGAAAATGATCTTTAGATTTTCAATGTCTTCAGGAGTAAATAAACGGTTTCCTTTTTTGTTTTTCTTAGGTTGCAATACATCAAATTCCTTCTCGTAAAAGCGGATCTGGGATGCATTTACGCCAAACATTTCGGTCACCTCACCCATCGTATAATACATTTTATTAATTTCCCGTTCTTTGTAAGGCATAGTTTGATCTTGATTATTAGTGGTTTACGGCTATTATATAAAGTGTTCAAATGTAAAGGGATTTTAGTAGAATACCGCAATAAAATTTTAATTTTGTTCACCATTAATATAGAGAAGGATGACAGCTAAGGAAATCAGACAGGCTTACTTAAAATTTTTTGAATCGAAACAACATCATATTGTTCCCTCTGCACCAATTGTAGTAAAGAACGATCCGACACTGATGTTCACCAATGCGGGAATGAATCAGTTTAAGGATTTGTTTCTGGGAGAAGCAGCCGTTAAATATCCACGTGTAACCGATACGCAACGTTGTTTGCGTGTGTCAGGTAAACATAATGACCTGGAGGAAGTAGGAATTGATACCTATCATCATACCATGTTTGAAATGTTGGGTAACTGGAGCTTTGGAGATTACTTTAAAAAAGAAGCCATTGCCTGGAGCTGGGAATTATTGACAGAAGTATACCAGATCCCTAAAGATAAATTATATGTTTCTATCTTCGAAGGAGATGAGAAAGAAGGTTTACCAAGAGATACGGAAGCCTATGATCTGTGGAAACAATATGTGCCCGAAGACCGCATCATCCTTGGAAATAAAAAAGATAATTTTTGGGAGATGGGCGATACCGGTCCTTGTGGACCCTGCTCAGAAATCCATGTAGATTGCAGAACTGAAGAAGAACGTAAAGCAGTGAGCGGAAAAGACCTGGTGAATGCAGATCATCCACAGGTAATCGAAATCTGGAACAATGTATTTATGCAGTTCAACAGGCTTAAAGATGGCTCTTTGCAACCGCTTCCGGCTCAACATGTGGATACAGGAATGGGATTTGAACGTCTGGTACGGGTGTTACAGGAGAAATCCTCTAACTACGATACCGATGTATTCCAGCCATTAATCCAGTTTATTGCGGAACATGCAGGGGTTGCTTATGGAGCAGATGAAAAGACCGACATTGCGATGCGCGTAATGGCTGACCATATCCGTGCGATCTCTTTTGTGATTGCAGACGGACAGTTGCCGTCAAATAATAAAGCAGGGTATGTGATCCGCAGAATCCTTCGTCGTGCAGTAAGGTATGCCTATACTTTCCTGAACCTGAAAGAACCTTTCCTGAACCAGTTGGTGCCGGTATTGGCCGGACAGTTTAGCGGTGTGTTTGACGAATTGGTTTTACAACAGGATTTCGTTCAGAAAGTAGTGTTGGAAGAGGAAGTTTCCTTCCTGAGGACCTTAGCTACAGGAATTCAGCGCTTTGAAAACTATACCAAAAAACAAGGTGAATTGCTGATGTCTGAAAATGCAATTGAACTGGAGAAATCATTCGAAGACAATTGGGTTTACAGCATTTTAAAAGACCAGATGGTGATTTCAGGAGATTTTGCTTTTGAACTGAATGATACTTATGGTTTCCCGATAGATTTAACGGAGTTGATGGCCAGGGAACAACGCTGGACTGTTGATATGGATGAATACAATAAGGCTTTGTTAAAGCAGAAAGAAAGGTCAAGGGCAGCTACGGCTGTAGATACGGGCGACTGGATCATGGTGAATGCTGACCTGGAGACTGATTTTGTGGGCTATGACGATTTTGAAATAGAAACTCAAATCATCAAATACCGTAAGGTGAGTGCAAAAGGCAAGGAACAATATCAGATTGTGCTGAGCAAAACACCGTTTTATGCAGAGAGTGGTGGTCAGGTAGGAGATACCGGACGGTTGGAAGACCATAGCCGTTTGTTCTTTGTGGAGATTACAGACACCAAGAAAGAAAATGGAGTAATCGTTCATTATACAGATACTTTGCCTGAAGATTTGGATGGTTTATTCTGGGCGGTGATAGATGAAGACAAACGTTTATTGTCGCAAGACAACCATACGGCTACACACTTGCTTCATGCAGCACTTAAAAAAGTGCTTGGAAGTCATGTGAATCAAAAAGGATCCCTGGTTAATCCGGATTATCTGCGTTTCGATTTTTCTCATTTTGCAAAAATCAGCGAGGATGACCTGGCACAGATCGAGCACCTGGTGAATCAAAAGATCAGAGAGAATATTCCATTGAAAGAACAAAGGGATGTGCCTTATGATCAGGCGATTTCTAGTGGGGTGACGGCATTGTTTGGAGAAAAGTACGGTGATTTTGTACGTATCATCACTTTTGATGATCATTATTCAAAAGAGCTTTGCGGAGGTACCCATGTTCAGGCAACGGGGCAGATTGGTTATTTCAAAATCATCTCAGAGAGTGCGGTTGCAGCTGGGGTAAGACGTATTGAAGCAATTACAGCAGATAAAGCTGAAGCCTTCATTTTAGACCAGAACAGGGAGCTGAATGAGCTGAGAGCTTTACTTAAAGGAAATAAGGATTTAAAATCTGCAGTCAGCGCTTTGCTGGAAGAAAACTCGAAGCTGAAGAAAGACGCGGAGAAAGCAGTAGGGGAGCAGTCTGCGAACCTGAAACATGAAATTGTTCACCACCTTAAAACCATTAATGGGGTGAACCTGATTGCCACTCATGTGGATCTGCCGAATGCCGATGCGGTGAAGAACCTGGCTTTTGCAGTGAAAGACCTGGTAGATGATCTTTTATTGGTATTTACTACTTTAATTGATGATAAACCTGGAATTACGGTGATGCTTTCAGAAAACCTGATTAAGGATAAGGGCTTAAACGCTTCGAATATAGTAAGGGAGCTGGCTAAAGACATCCAGGGTGGTGGTGGCGGTCAGCCGTTTTATGCTACTGCAGGCGGTAAGAACAAGGATGGTTTATCTGCGGTTCTTGCTAAAGCAGCTGATTTAATCCCGGCATAACTGCTTGTTAAAAAAATGGGGCTCAAAAAGCCTGTTGATATAAAAAGGCCGGTCATAAACCGGCCTTTTCTTATTTAAGAACCCAATAACCAAGGGCCAGCCAGATCAGCCCCTTGACTAGAAAAAAGAGGAATCCCCAGATTCCAACTTTCTTTAACCATTTTAAGATGTTGGCTTTTTTCTCTGATGTGGGTGTATTTGTCATAATTAAAGCGATTCTTTCAGGACTTCACGCCAGCTCTCTAATTCAGGAATTCCAGGCTTGCGCTTGCCAAAAAATTGAACAATCATTTCTCCGTTTTTGTCAAACAATTCGATTGAGTTTACATCTCCGTCGGTAGAAGGTTTTACGACCTGCCATACGCTGCGAACTTCATCTTCACGAAGGTGCAAATTAAATTCTGGATCTAAAACATTAAACCATGGTCCCATATCTACTAATTTTGTAATATTTCCACTGTGGATCTGAATACAACCTGCATTTCCGGTGAAAACCATTACCGGAACCTGCTTTTCCGAACAGGCAGTCATGGCTTTTCTGAAACCTTCGATGGTGGTTTCTTTTGCTCTTCCCGCCGGAGCAAGACGCAGGGCCTGTGTTCTACTTACTTTAAACTTTTTCAACAGCATAAAAAACTCATGACTGTCTTTCATATTGTTCCAGGCTTCCTGAAATCCGGTTACATCAATTTCTGCATCTGCCAATTCCGGTTGTGGAGCGGCTTCGGGAGCTTTTTCTATCAATACCGCTTCCTGAGTGTCTTTGCGGAAGGTCTGGATCAGTTGATCATAAGCTTCCTGGTTGCTGCGTTCCGTCAAATAAATCTTGTGAAGGGCAGTCCCATTGGCATCAAAAAACTGAAGGCTTTTACGTCCGTTTTCTTCTACTGCAAAACCGTGTTTCCACTGGCGGAGGAATAAACGCAAGTCGATATCTGCGCCGAGTACCAATCCGGCATGAGGGGTAAAAGAGATGTCTTCATAAACCCCTTTTCTTTCATTTACGCAATACTCATTGCGCGTAAGTGCCATTACATAACCCAATGAGGTTACCGATTCCAGGATTTTTTCAAAATCAGGTTGTAAGAAAATAACCTGTTGACCTAAGCCGGTCATCAGTAATTCTGCCTCAGTTACTTCCAGTTCCTGTGCGGCCTCCCTGATGCGTTTTTTAGGGTTGGCAGTTTTATAGGCTTCATATTTTTGTTTTAGGCTATTTGTTTCTGTAATCATGGTGTTGAATTTTAAGAGAATGGAGTTAAATTAACAATTGTATTTTTTGGAATAAAGAAGGGTTTGAGGGTTCTGGGGTTGGTAAAAACCTCCGAGTCAATTTCAAATACTTCATAAATATTTTTAGTGTTCAATACTTCGGATGCGGTCCCATCATACCATTTTCTGCCATTTTTAAGCATCAGAATGCGATCTGCATACTGGGCGGCCAGATTGATATCATGTAAAATGCTGATCACCATAAAGCCCTTTTTAGATAACGCCTGTGCAATGGCTAATGTTTGCTGCTGGTATTGCAGGTCAAGTCCGGAAACGGGCTCATCCATCAGGAGCAGGGCATCCGGGACATCCCAGATCTGCACCAGGATCCTGGACAACTGGATCCTTTGCTGTTCTCCTCCGGATAAACTCAGGTAGGAGCGTTCTGAAAGGTGTGTCGTACCGGTCAGCTTCATGACCTCCTCGCAGATCTGCCTGTCTTTTGGGGAAGGGGCATTTTGATAATGAGGATAGCGGCCCATCATGACAATTTCCGCTGCCATAAAGGCCATGTTTACCACGTTTTGTTGGTTGAGTACGGCCCTTTTCAACGCGAGCTGAGGAGGGGAATAATGGCTGACTTCCTTGTGGTGGAGGGTAAGGCTTCCTTTAGAGGGCTTCCGTTCCCCGCTTAACATCCTGAGTAAGGTCGATTTTCCTGCTCCGTTGGCCCCCAGAACGACGAGCATTTCACCCGGGCGAATGCTAAAGGAAATATCCCTGACCAGCATGCGCTTTCCTGTTTCATAACTTATATTATCTGCTATTAACATATTTCAGAGGGTTATAAAGTCAGTTTTTTCTTGTCCTTAATTAAAATATATAAGAAGAGGGGGGTGCCCAGCAAAGCGGTAATGACCCCGATTGGAAGTTCAATAGGAGCAATGATCGTTCTGCAAAGCATGTCTGCCAGTGTGAGCATTAAAGCGCCCATTAAGGCGGAAGCGGGCAGTACATATTTATTGTCTACGCCGATCAGCAAGCGGATGGTATGCGGAACAAGCAAACCTACAAATCCAATGATGCCGGATACGGCTACAGAAGCACCAACTGCCATTGTGGAAAGGATCACGACATTTCTTTTGATGCGGCTGATACGGAGTCCGAGCTGATTGGCCTGTGTTTCTCCAAGTGCAAAAGCATTGAGTGCCTTGCCCATATAAGGAAGAACAAACGCTGGAATTAGCACAAAGGGGGCGACGGTAAGGACAGTTTCCCAGGTGGCACCACCCAGGCTGCCGAGCATCCAGAAAGTAATATTTCTCAACTGCTGGTCATCGGCCATATAAGTGATTAAACCTGTTAATGCCCCGGCCAGGGCATTGATTGCGATACCGGCCAGTAACATGGTGGCCACATTGGATTTTCCATCTGTTTTTGAAATCTGATACACCAGCATTGCCGCAATTCCTGCACCTGCAAAAGCTCCGAAAGCGAGCAGGTAATAGCCCAGGAGATTGCTCAGGCCGGCAAAAAGTGCCATCTCTAATACAATAACTATGACTGCCATTAAGGAAGCTCCGGCAGAGATGCCGATTAATCCGGGTTCTGCCAGTGGGTTCCGGAAAATCCCCTGTATTGCTGCACCGGAAATACCCAGAGCTGCACCGATGAGCATACCCAGGACCACCCTCGGGATCCGGACAATATTCAAGACCCCTTCATATTGAACAGAAACGGTTGAGCCGGAGAAGAAACCTGATTTTTTTGCAAGGATGAGCAGCACATCAGTTACCGGAATTTTAACTGCCCCCAATCCAAGAGAAAATGCAGCTGCTACAAATAGCGCTGATACCAGTAAAATATAAAGGGTTGTTTTCTGCATTACCATTTGCTGTTGAGTTCTTTAATGGCTTGCGGCAGTCTTACTGAAAAACTTACCATTAACTCCCCATCCATCTGGATGATCCTTTTGTGCTTTCTTGCATTGGTTAAGCCTACTCCCGGCATTTTTAGAATGCTGTTTATTCCCCCCAGACTTTTATACCCGAAATCAAACATGAGGATAAGGTCGGGATTGGCGTTGACTAAAGCTTCTGTAGTATAGGGTTTATAGCTGGAAAAGCCCTGTGCGGCATTTTTTCCGCCTGCCAGCGTAATCATGGCATCCATATTTGTATTTTTCCCTGCTACCATCATCACACCCGTGCCCCGGGCATAGACAAACAGGACTTTAGGGTGTTTGGGGTTTTTCCTGACCAGCTCCAGTGACTGAGCGAGATTTGATTCCATTTGTTTAACCAGAGCTTCTCCTTTGGGAACCACCTCTAATGCTGCGGCAACCGCCCTGATGAATTTAGAGGCACCTTTTATGGTGTATTCCTGTTTGATACTGACCAGCTTGATCCCGGCTGATTTTAACTGGTATTCGATTGCTTTGGATACGTCACCTTCCGGCGCAATGACCAGGTCAGGAGAGAAGGAAATGATCCCTTCTGCTGATAAAACCCGGTTCTGGCTTACTCTTGGTAATTTGCCGGCATAAGCAGGGTAGGCACTGGTTACATCCACTGCCACGATCTGATTTCCAAAACCTAAGGCATCAACGGTTTCCGTAAGCGCGGCACTTAGGGTGATGATCCGTTTGGGCGCAATCGCGGAAGAAGTACAATAACATAGTATTACGAGGAGGAAGGTTTGGAACGCTCTGATCATTTTTTCGTTTGTGTATGCGTGTTTATAACGACACAAAGAAACCTTTAATTATACTCATTCCAAATAATTATTTTTTTATTGTCGGTATTGGTACGTTTTCACTTTTAGTAGGGTTTAGGACTGCTTTTTTTGATATTTTTTCTATTTATTTAATTGATTTACAGTGTTTTGAATGTTATTTTATTGATGTCGTTATTGCTTATTTTCTTTTAATTCTGCCTGTAATATATCCCGATTCCGTAAATGTTATCCCGAAAAGGTTAAAAATAATCCCTTTTGCGTTGTGCAGATATTAGTAAATCTAAGCATATTTGCCTACTTTATTTAGACTGATTAAAAATAGATCACGTAATTGAATGTACAACTATATCTCTAAAAAGAATTACTTATTGGCGCTGCTGTTCTTCTTTACCAATGCTGCAATGGCAAAGGAATTAAAAGGGAAACTGACCGGTGTGGTTTACGATCATACCAATAAGCCTCTTTCAGGAATTACGGTTGCACTGGAACCGGATATGCGTCGCGCATTGACAGATAGCAGAGGCGTTTTCGGAATTGAGGGGTTGTATGCAGGTACCTATACTTTGAAAATTTCTGCCATAGGCTTCGGAACTCATGTACAGGAAGTGGTCATAGAAGAAGGCAAAAAAAATACGGTAACTATCCGCTTAACGCGAAAAGACGCCTCTTTAAATGAAGTGAGTGTTACAGGCGTACAAAGTAATCCTGACAATTTCATTGACATGGCCAGAACTGCAATGCCAGCTACAGTAATTACCAGGAAAGAAATTGAACAGATGGGAAGCCGCCGGCTGGATGAAGTATTGAAAGAGCAAACCGGACTGGCAATTGTCAATGACATTGGTGCGGGGAACCGGGCGGTTGGTTTACAGATGCAAGGTTTTGACAGCGGGTATACCATGATCATGATCGACGGACAACCCATGGTGGGCCGCAATAGCGGTAACCTGGATCTGTCCCGGATTACGGTTTCCAATATTGAAAGAATAGAAATAATAAAAGGGGCTTCTGCCTGCTTATTTGGAAGTGAGGCCTTAGCAGGAGTGATCAATATCGTAACCCGTAAGAACATTTCGGCGCCACAGGCTTTGGCCGCATTGCGCTATGGTAGTTTTAATGTGCTGGATGCTACCCTGGAAGGAGAAACTCCCTTTGCAGGAAAGAAAGGCTCGATCTATCTTTCCGGTAACTATTATAAAACCGACGGGTTTAATTCCAACCCTTATCTGAAAGAAGGGAAAACAGCTCCTCCTTTTGATAGCTACTCTTTTCAGGGAAGGGGACGTTATGAATTGACGGAGATCAGCAGCCTGAATTTCAACGGAAGATATGCCAGTCGCCACTCTGTAAACAACCAGTCCTACGGCGTGCAACCCAGCAAAGACGTGATGGATGAGCATGACCTGAATGGGTCTGTTGCCCTGAACCAGAATTTTAGAAACGGAACTAAACTAAGAACCCAGTATTACCTGACTCGTTATGAAACCGGGCAGGATGTAACGGACCTGAATAGTGGTATTGTAATGCCTGGAAGCCGGTTCAAACAATACCTGCATCGTGTAGAAGTACAGGGGAGTCATCAGTTTTTCGGCGCCTTGTCGCTGACCGGCGGAATCGGAGGAGCTTATGAATTGTTGGATAATGCCTATTACCGTGGAAAAAAAGACATGAGCAATTATTTTGCCTATGGTCAGGCCGACTGGCAGCTTTCGCAACAGCTCAATATGACTGCGGGTGCCCGATATGATTATCATGACAAATATGGCGCTAAGATCAGCCCGGGTATTGGTCTCCGTTATCAGCCGATTGAAAAACTGACCCTCAGGGCTGCAATAGGAACAGGTTTTAAGACCCCTAATTTCCAGCAATTGTATATGGTATTTACCAATGTTCAGACAGGTTATACTGTATTCGGTTCGGAGGAATTCTGGAGAGAACTGAATGCTTTACAGGAAGCGGGGAAGATCGTCAGTGTTTATCCTGCCGCTACTCAGATCGGGAACCTGCGACCGGAACGTTCGGTTTCTTATAGTGGCGGATTTGTTTTCAACCCATTTAACTCCCTGAAACTGGATGTGAATGTCTTTTATAACGACATGAAAAATTTCATCAATGCTGAAGCAGTGGCACAAAAGACAAATTCTCAACAGATATTTTCCTATGTCAATGTAGCCAAAGCCTATACCGCCGGAACAGAAATTGGGTTGAGCTGGAAAGCCAGTAAAACGCTAAGTCTCTCGGCTGGTTACCAGTTGTTGTATGCGGTGGATAAAGGGGTGGTGGATTCTATAAAAAATGGGACCGGCTTATATGCCAATATTTATGATGGTGTTTCTCCCTTACCAAGGCGCTCTACCAGAGCGGATTATTTTGGGATGTCCAACCGTTCCCGTCATATGGCTAACCTGAAACTGAGTTATGAGCATGTTAAAACAGGACTCACCGGCTCCCTGAGGGTAAATTACAGAAGTAAATATGGCTTTACAGAAAACAACAGTGCCAACCGGTTTATAGATACCTACGATACGTTTGTACCCAGTTACTTCCTGTTTAATGTGGCGGTTCAAAAAACGCTTTACCACAAACATTTACAGTTGCAGCTAAGCGCAGATAACCTGATGAATTACAGGGACCAGCTGATGCCCGGACAACAGGGAAGGGCGATCATAGCGGGAATAAGCTGGAGGTTTTTTAAAGATTAAAGAAGAATGAAATCTAAAATGATAACCATGAATAATAAATTGAAATCTGCAGGCCTTCTTTTGGTAGTAATGCTTGGTTTAAGCGCCTGCACAAAAGATGAAGTGAAACCGGATCTTGAAGATGGGAAGAGTAAGGTGATTATGGATCTCCCGGGAGATGTGGGCAAAACTGTTGGAGCCGGGGTTGATTTTGATCCTTTATATTTTAGTTTTAAAACCGGGGCAAAGGTTGCTGCATCAGAAAAGCTGACTGCAGGATGGGACCTTGTTTTTGCTAAAGAATACAACTCTTTTGTCTCCATTAATAATGGTAAGGACGATAAAAGCCTGGGATTTGGCGGTCCCGGAAAAGGGGCAATGGTGGTGGTTAATAAAGCCTATAATGAGGTGAATGCAGCCCCTGCTGATGCCGAATTTACCAATAACGGGATTACCGGCACAGGTTGGGAAACCGGAAATGGAAACGGCTGGTTTTTCTATGAACTGAAAACCCATATCGCGATCCCCGTTAAAAACAAAACATTCGTATTGCGTACGGCCGAAGGTAAGTATGCGAAGCTGGAAATCATCAGCATGTATAAAGGCGCCCCTGCTACGGTAAGCGACATGAAATGGCCTGCTCCATATTTCAAATTCAGGTACTATGTACAGGAAGATGGCAGCAGAAACCTGTCTACTAAAGATTAAAATTATAGAACATTCATAAATGAAAACGAATATGTTAACCTTTCTTAAAAAATATTCCGCTTTCCTGATGCTGGGATTAGTGATCAGCCTTGGGACTGCCTGTTCGAAAAATGAGGACCCTGCACCCGTTGTAGATCCGCCGGAAGTGATCAATCCACCGGCAACAGTGCCTTTCTATAAGCTGCAACGGGTAGAAAACCTTGCGGTGGAAACGGATGATAAAAACCCGACTGTACCAAAACTCGCTGCTTATTTTAGTCTGGACCACAAACAGGAAGTACCGGCCTTATATGCAAAAACTGCACGCTGGGATATAGCCTTCACCGGACTTTACAACAGTTTTCTTTCCGGTAATAATGGTTCTGATGGAACAAACCAGGGATATGGAGGGAACGGTATTGGTGGAATCACCATCCTCAAAAAACCATTTGAAGAGGTAACTGATGTACCCGCTGAAAGTGAATTTAAAACGAAAGCCGCGGTGGTCGGAACAGATGACCTTGGTGCTTTTGGTGAAGGTACAGGCTGGTATTTATACGATTTCGGAGGTACAATCCGTGGCGATGGAAGCGAGCAGAAGAAACACGTGGCTTATGCAATGCCGGAAATGCGGACTGTGGTGATCCGTACCGCCACAGGTAATTATGCAAAGATAAAAATGATCAGTTGCTATAAAGATGCCTTTACTGCAGATAAGTGGTTCAGAGATACCCCGCACATGTTTTTCACCTTTGAATATGTATTGGTGCCGAAGGGCAGTACTAAATTTGAAATTAAATAAGAACGATTAGCTGAGATCATATGAAACTAAGACTTATACCAGTTCTGTTTTACCTTTTTATCCCATTGCTGTTTTCAGCCTGCAAAAAGACGGTTGATTATCCCAAACCTGCCAATAGCAAAATCCTGTCTTATAAAGTTCCGGTTTCTAACGGAGAAATTACCGGTGTGATTGATGAATCGGATAAAACCATTACGGTTTATTTACCCTTCTTTTATCAGCTTGATGTGATTGATCCGAAAATTCAACTGGCTGCAGGGGCGACATTAAAAGAAAGCATTGTTCCGGTAGCAGTAATGGACAATAAGACTACTTATACCGTTACAGGAGCGGATAAGACAACGACTTCCTATCAGTTAAAGATCGTGATACAGCAGATTGCCCCATTGGTGGTAGAAGAAGTTTCTACTGCTGCGGTGATCACAAAATGGGGAATCGGGAATGGCTTTGTACTGATCCGGGGTAATTTCAATACCACGGATATTACGAAGGTAAAAGCTTACCTGGTTGCTGCAGACCAAAAGGAAATCGAGCTTACGCCAAGTGCAAGTTCAACAACCAGTATCGTCCCTCAGTTATTGCCTGCCGGAAAAACATACCAGATCGCTTACCTGCAGGTACCTCAGTCGGTAAATCCGGGAAGTTATAAATTAAGGGTTAAGGTATACGCTTTGGTTGCAGAAACCACTTATCCGGTTGAAGTCGTTTATGGGCAGCCTCAGATTACCTATGCAGGGGTAACTGCCAGACAAGGGGAAACCTTTACCATCAGTACCAAAGCAGAAGTTTTTCATCAGTTTTCTGAGTTCAGCATTCTGGTGAACGGACAAAAAACGGTATTGCCTATTGTTTCCTATACCAGAACGTCGGCAATCATCAGGGTGCCCGATGGGATTCCGGCGGGCGTCTATCAGCCGACTGCAAAATTTGAAGGCTGGCCGGCCGCAACTTATGGCTGGACCGTAACGGTGACGCCTAAATAAACATTTATCCATTTAAAAAAACAATCCGGGAAGCTCTCCCACATATATTATTATCCTTAAATAAAAAAAATAACATGAAAAAGAACTTATTAAAAATAACATTAGGCGTCGCAATGATCGCCGTATTAGGTACAGCTTGTAAAAAAGAAAACGAAGGAATTCCAGATCAGAAATTAGCGTTGAATGAAGCTAAAGCTGTAATTCCTGTAAACGGAACTGAAGCAGGTGCGGTTACAAACACTTCTGCTTCTCCAACTTCCTGGACTGCGATTAACTACAATTTATTGAATAATGTGGCTTCAAGCGTAGGTGCTCAAGTGAAATTTGAAAGCAACTTTAATGGAAACATTACAAAGCTGACCGGATATTCTTTGGGATATTACGATTCACCTGCAGTGACCAATGTATCAGGCATTACCTTAACTGATATCTCTGCCGTTACACTTGGCCTGACTACTTTAGGCAGCAACTCTGCTACTACTGTTGGCTGGTATGATTACAACAGGGTTACCCGTGTGATTACTCCGGTAGCAAAACGTTATGCTGTAGTGGCAAATAATGCTTCTGTTGCTGCTGCAACTGCAGTATATGTGGTTCAGCTGGATGCGGTAACTGCAACAGGTACAACTGGTCCGTTCACGACCAACGTACAGTTCCATACCAAAAGATTAAAATAGAAAAAAAGAGGAACGCCATCTTCAAATACCGTCCCTCAGAAAGAGCCCTGGTGCTCCAGATTAAACTTAAAGCAGGGTAGAGCGAATCCCGGATTGTTTTTTAAACTCATACAGCTTTTTATGGCTGCTACCAGTCTTCGCCAGACTCTAATCAGGCGCTAATGTATATAAAAAAATAAATATCTGTACTTCAACTAAAAATATATGACACTAATTCAGTTCATTAAGTACTTTAAATCGCCTGTTGGAAAGCCACTGATGATCCTGTTGTTCCTGTTGGTTTTCACTTCCTGTAAGAAGGAATATCAGGAGTCCCCCTATGCGGAGATGATTAATTTCAGCATTAAAGATGCAAAGGGAGAAATACTTAAGGCTGGACTGGAGAATCAGGAAATTATCCTGTACTGGCCGCCGGAACAAGCCGTTCCGGAGTTTATTACCCCTTCGATCACTTTAGCTGAAGGCGCTACGGTTTTACCTGCTTCAGGAACAAAGGTCCCTTTCAGAAATGGGGAAGTCTTCAGGGTAAAGGCAAAAAACGGGAATACGACAACTTATAAGATAAAACTGAAGATCAATGCCATCATTCCCTATATCAGCAATGTCAATTTTATGAAATTTAAAACCAAAATATTCCTGACTAAAGGAAATCCGGTATCCATTATCGGTGATTATTTTGGTACAGATGCAAAGCTGATCAAACTTTACCTCATAGGGAAAGATGATAAAGAAACCCAGGTTGAACCAGTTTCTGTAAATCCAATCAGCATCTCGTTTATTCCTGATGGTTCACCTGGTCTTTACAAAAGGATAAAGCTGGTAAGCCAGGAGCTGACTGCAATTTATGAACAGGAATTCGAACTGATACCGGAACAGGTTTTACCTTCTTTGACTACCGTCTCCTTTGGGCAGCCCAGAACGCTGAAGCATGGAGATGAAATTGAAGTGAAAGGAGGAATGAACCTTGCCGTAGTGGACCGCGTCATTTTTTACAATAATGCCACCGGCGGAGAGTACGATCTGATTATTAAGGAGAAGCGGGCAGATGGCTGGATCCTGCAGATTCCGCCAACATTACCTCTGGGTGTGTATAATGATTTGTATTTCTTCTTCCCCGAAACCGATTATAGGGAAGGTGGAAATGCAGGAATCAGCTTTACCGGAAGTATTACGATTGTCCCATAAACAAAGGTTATGAAATCAATCCGGAATGAGGCGAAATTTGCAGGGCTGCTTTTTTTTATGTTGGGCTTCAGTGCCTGTAAAAAAAATGAAATCAATCCCGGGGAGAAGGCCATTTCCCCGCTTACCGGAACGGTTGCAGAAATGACGCTGGATTCTATTTATCTGTACGCTTTGCAAACCTATTTATGGAATGATGCCTTGCCATCTTATTTGGATTTTAACCCAAGGAAATACAACAGTTCGGGTACGGATGCCGGAAACTTTAAGCAGGAGCTATTTGACATCAGTCAGCTCAAAAAGAATCCTTTAACTGGCGCAGCTTATGAAGAACCTCTTTTTGCAGGTGTTCCCAAATATTCTTTTATCGAAGAGGGCAATACTTATGGAAGTGTAAAGGCTGCCATTTCGCTGGGAACATCCGGGAATGACCTCGGACTGGAAGTTGCGGCGATGGGGGCAGGGGTGTACGTGAGTGTGGTCAATCCGGGATCAGCAGCTGATCAGGCCGGTTTACAGCGGGGATTCCGTCTGGTAGAAATCAATGGGCAGGCGGCCAATCCTGCACTTGCAGAAAATACTTTAAAACAGTCGCAGGTAATGATCAGTTATGAAAAGCCGGATGGAAGTAAGGTTAAGGTTACACTGGACCGGGTTGCCTATAAAAGTCATGGGGTATTGAAATCTTTATTGCTGAATCTGGGCGGACAAAAGATAGGCTATTTGTCGCTGGCCAAATTTGACCGTTTAAATGAGGTGAAGAGCGAGCTGGATCAGGCCTTTCAGAAATTCTCTTCAGAACAGCCGCAGGAGCTGGTGATTGACCTTCGCTATAATGGGGGCGGTTACGTGGAAACAGCCGAATACCTGGCTAATCTGATGGTTTCTTCGGCGATGAGTGGAAAAGTCATGTATGCCAAACATTTTAATACCTTATTGCAACAGGGTAAAGGAGCGATCCTGCAGAAACAATTGTACTTTGATGAAGAAGGTAAGCCGGTTTACCTTAAAGGAAGAAGGGCTACGATGGCAGATGTGGACTTTACTGTGGAAGGAAATACCGCCCGGTTTAACAAGCAGGGAGCTTTGGAGCGGGTTAAAAATATTTATTTTATTGTGAGTAACCGGACCGCTTCTGCAAGTGAGTTCCTGATCAATAGTTTAAGGCCTTATTTCAATGTAAAACTGGCAGGCAGCCGGACTTATGGTAAGCCCGTAGGTTTTTTTGGCATAAACATTCACCGGTATACCGTATACCTGTCAAATTTCCTGATTAAAAATTCAGCAAATGAAGGAGAATATTATAGTGGTTTTCTACCGGATCTGGTGGTGGCCGATGATGTAGGCCATGATTTTGGTGATCCGGAGGAGCAATGCCTGAAAAGCTTGCTTTCCGGAATCAGCAGCAGCTCAAAAACGGGAATTCAGACCGGTAAATTAATGGGCATGGCCGCGCCTGCAAATACAATAACCCCGGAACCGATCATGGATCCGGGGTTTCGTGGTATGATTACCACACATTTCAAATTAAAAAAGATGGAGAACTAATTGAGAGAGTCATGTGTAAAACAAGAGTATTAAGTACAAAAGGAGATACCGTAATCAGCAGTTGTTTAGGATGCCAGATGTATTATTTATGGCATAATAATTTGCTGTTGAACTTTACTTCAGAGGCTTTTGAATCCTTTAGAGAAGTGGTGAACAGTCTGCCTTTTCATAAGAACAGTCTGCCTTTTCCTGATGATGAAGAAAGGATCATTCTGCATACCCCTAATGATGACATTTGCTTTGCCTTTTGTTATGAGGAGTTTGAGACGTTTAAGCAGGCAATAGATGAAGCAATGTACATGAATGAGGTGTATGTGCTGATGAGTAAATAAAAATTCAGGATGAAAATTAAATCGAAGATTGAAGGCTCGGAAGACTGGTTGTTTATTGAAGAAATACCGGAAATGTATGCCCCTAATACTCCGCTTTCCGAGAAAAATATCAATATCAGAATGCCGGCCGTGCAGAAGCTGATCAATTACCAGCTGAGTGCCGGCGGACTTTTTCTGGTACACTCTACCATGCAGTTCAACGAAAATGTGAAAGTGCTTTCTGAGGTGGAGGGGGAAACCATTACCTCCCAGTTTATTTTTTACGGCGCCAATACTGCCGGGGATAAAGCTGAACCCAAAAACAGCAGACGAACGGGAAGCCGGCATAATATCCGCTACATTCCTTCTTTAAAAGGGAAGTATCCGATGATGCCCGATATTGAGTATAAGTATTTCTTGCTGGTACTTTCCAAATCCTATTATTTTCATTTGATTGATCAGCATTCCTTACTTCATACCGGTTTTGTAAAGGAGATTCTAAAAGGGAAATACACTTCCTTTGCTGCCAAAGACCTTTCTGTAACCAGCGAAATGAGGCGGGTGATCAATGACATTTGCGAATGTAAACGGTCCGGAGAATTGAAACGGATGCATACCGAATCAAAAATACTGGAATTATTGATGTTGCAGCTGGAACAGATGCAGTCGGGAATGGAGGTAGAAAAATACCTGATAAAGCAGGACGACCTGAAAAAGATAGAGCATGCCAGGGAGCTGCTGGACGGAGGTTACCGTTATCCTCCAACAATCATAGAGTTGTCAAAACTGGTTTCTTTAAATGAGTTTAAATTGAAACGTGGATTTAAGGAATATTATGGGACAACGATTTACGGTTACGTCACCAGGCTAAGAATGGAACAGGCCAGGAGTCTGATCCTGGAGGATAAAATGAGTATCGGACAGGTTGCTACCGCAGTTGGTTTTAATCATCAGAGTCACCTGACCGATGCCTTTAAACGTTATTTCGGGATTTTACCCAGTGAGGTGAATCTGGGAATCGACTCCTGATTTTCTGTTTGACTGCGGTAATTCTGTCTGGCTATGGGTAATAATGTTATATTTGTCTATCAAATACATCGAAATTTAAGTTAAATCATTGCCGATAAATGAGTACGAATACCCTAATTTCTTCATCAGAATTTGAATTGGTATCTGGTCTGGAAATCCACGTACAGCTGAATACACAAACTAAGATCTTCTCTTCAGATAGTGCTTCTTTTGGTGCAAAAGCCAATGAACACATCTCTGCAGTCTCACTTGCCTTACCCGGTGCTTTGCCAAAACTCAACAAAGAGGTGGTAGCTAAAGCGGTAAGAATGGGGCTTGCATTAAATTGTACCATCAACCAGTTGAATTATTTTGACCGGAAGAATTATTTCTATGCAGATTTGCCTAAAGGATATCAGATTACCCAGGATAACCGACCAATTTGTCAGAATGGGTACCTGAATGTAGTCCTTTCCAATGGCGAGGAGAAGAGAATAGGAATCAACCGCATCCACCTGGAAGAAGATGCCGGAAAAAGCTTACATGATCAAGATGATCAGTATTCTTTTGTGGACCTGAACAGGGCCGGGGTTCCATTGATTGAAATTGTTACTGAACCAGATATCCGCAGTGCGGAAGAGGCTTCGGCTTTATTAACGGAAATGAGAAAGCTGGTACGTCACCTGAATGTGAGTGATGGGAATATGGAAGAAGGGAGCTTGCGTTGCGATGCAAACATCTCTATCCGTGAAGCCGGAACTACCGCATTCGGTACCCGTTGCGAAGTAAAAAACCTGAACTCTATCCGGAATGTGCGCAGGGCGATGGATTTTGAATTTAACCGCCAGAAGCAGGTGATTGCCGGGGGAGGACGCATCATTCAAAGTACGCTGAACTTTGACGCAGACCAGGGAACAACTTCCCCGATGCGGACCAAAGAGGAAGCCAATGATTATCGTTATTTTCCTGATCCCGATCTTCCGCCTATACATATTTCGGACGAATGGCTGGCACAGATTAAAGCCGAAATGCCTGCATTGCCGGCAGAGATTGCTAAACGTCTGGTTGCGGAGTTCGGTGTCAATGCTTCAGAAGCCGCGATGCTTTCTGAAGATGAAGCCCTGCTCAGCTATTTTAATGCAGCTTTGCCAGGTGTAAACCATAAGAAAAGCCTGGTGAACTGGTTGACCGGAGCGATCAGAGCTTTGTTGAATGAACAGGGGATCAGCATTGCTGATTTTAAACTGGCACCGGCACAACTGGCGGGAACGATCAACCTGGTAGATGATAAAAAAATTACCCAGCAGATTGCTTTACAGCAATTGCTTCCGGAATTGATCAGCAAGCCTGATGCGGTACCGGCGGAACTGGCTGCAGCACTCAACCTGTTGATTGCTGATAACGGTGATGAGCTATCCGGATTTGTGGAGGAAGTACTATCGAAGTATCAACCACAGGTAGCTGCCTATAAAAAAGGTAAAAAGGGCGTATTGGGACTTTTTGTCGGGGAAGTGATGAAGCTGGCCAAGGGAAAAGCCGATGCGCAGAAAATAAATGAATTGTTACAGGAAAAATTAAAGTAAACAGGAAAGAGATGAAAAGAATCGCCTATATATTATTGGTATGTATTGCATTTGCAGCGTGTAAAGACAAGAGTAAATTTATGATCAGCGGAGCATTTAAAAATGCAACTCCAAAGAGTAAAGTATACTTGTTTGGTTTACAAAAAGACAATGCTTTGCCATTAGATTCTACGGTGCTTTCGGAAAAAGGGGAGTTTAAGTTTTCTCACAGTACACCGGGAGTAGATTTTTTCCGGATATCTGCAGGGAATAGCGAGTATATGATCATCGCCAAAAACGGAGATGACATTAAGATCTCGGCTGATTTATCGGATAAGAATTTAACCTATAAATTGTCTGGCGCAGCAGAAGCTGATAAGCTGGAAGAGTTGAATGTGACCAAACATCAGTATATGGTGAGAATTGCAGCCATTCAAACTCAATTTGACGAGACGGTAGCCTCACAGCCCCAGAACAGAGATATGATCATGGAGCAGATGAGACCAAAGTATACAGAGGAAATTGAAGGTCTGAATAAGGCGGTGCTAAAGTTTGCTCAGGAAAATTCCAGCTCTCTTGCCGGGTTTTATGCCATTAACTTATTAAACCCATCAGAGTATGAGGCCGAAATGGTGGCTTATTCGGATAAGATTAAGAGCAGTTTCAATGACAATGCTGCGGTTACTGAGTTTTTAGTAAAGATGGCGAAACTGAAAGCCCTGCAGATCGGACAGCCGGCACCTGAGTTTACCATTAATGGTTTGGATGGAAAACCGGTAAAACTGACCGATTTTAAAGGTAAATATGTATTACTGGATTTCTGGGCGTCCTGGTGTATGCCTTGTCGCCAGGAGAATCCAAACCTGGTAAAAGCCTATAATACTTATAAAGACAAGAACTTTACCGTGCTTGGAATTTCTTTAGATAAAGATCCCGGTGCCTGGAAAAATGCCATTGCTGCAGATCACCTGGCCTGGTCGCATGTTGGAGAGTTGAAAGATTTTGAGGGACCAACAGTCAGGTTGTATCAGATTGAAGCCATTCCAAGTTCCTTTCTACTAGATCCTAATGGAAAAATCATTGCTAAAAACCTGCGCGGAGAGGAGTTAGATGCTTTCTTAAATAAAACTTTACGATAACCCTAAATTCATGTTAATATACAGGAGGTACTTAACAATTTGTTAACTTGGGTTTAACGCTATATTATAATTGATTACCTATTTTCGTAACAAATATTTAAAGCTATGAGCACCGTAAAACAGAAGATACTTATTGTTGATGATGAACCAGATATTTTAGAGTTAATTGAATATAACTTAAAAAAAGAAGGTTATCAGGTTTTTCTGGCCAGCAATGGTCAGGAGGGGATTACGGTTGCCAAGAAAGTTCATCCCGATCTGATTATCCTGGATATCATGATGCCTAAGATGGATGGGATAGAGGCCTGCAGGTTAATGCGTGCTATTCCTGAGTTTAAAAATACCTTTATGGTTTTTTTAACTGCCAGAAGTGAGGAGTATTCGGAAATTGCCGGTTTTAATGTTGGAGCCGATGATTACATTGCCAAGCCGATTAAACCAAGAGCTTTAATTAGCAGGATTAACGCCATCCTGAGAAGAAATTCAAGTGCAGATGAGGTTTCTGATAATAAAGTGGAGATTGGGGACCTGGTGATCGACAGGGAAGCGTATCTGGTTTTTCAGGGCGGACAGAAAGTTGTTTTAGCCAAAAAAGAATTTGAATTGCTTTATCTGCTGGCTTCGAAACCGGGAAAAGTATATACCAGGGAATCGATTCTGAAAAACATCTGGGAAGACTCCGTAGTAGTTACAAACAGGACTATTGATGTGCATATTCGTAAGCTTCGTGAGAAATTAGGTGAGCGATATGTTGCAACAGTGAAGGGTGTAGGCTATAAATTCGAACTTTCTTAGTATTTTTGTACAGTATTAAATCTACTGTATTGAAATATCCTTCTTTTAAAGATCTTATCCTATTCGAAAACGATGATTATATCGTTGTAAATAAACCTCCATTTGTAGCCTCGCTGGATGAGCGTGGCGGATCAGGCGAGGTCAATATATTACGTTTGGCAAAGCAGTATTCTGCTGACGCACAGGTATGTCATCGTTTAGACAAAGAAACTTCAGGTGCAATTATCATCGCCAAAACACCTGAAGCTTACCGTTCTGTGGCCATGCAATTTGAAAAGCGTAAAGTGAGCAAAGTGTACCATGCTGTGGTAGACGGACAGTTTACTTTTAACGAGCTTTTTATCGACCTTCCGATTCTCAATGACGGAAATAAGAGTGTTACCATCGACAGAAAAGAGGGTAAACGCGCAGAAACCATTTTTAATTCTATAAAAAATTACCGCCATTATACCCTGGTAGAATGTAAGCCGATTACCGGTCGGATGCACCAGATCAGGATTCACCTGGCTACGCAGCGTGCAGCTATTGCCGGAGATGACATGTACCGTGGGAAACCTGTTTTTCTATCCAGTATGAAAAAAGGCTATCGCATTGCTAAGGATGATGAAGAACTACCTATTATGAAACGTTTTGCCTTACATGCCAGACATCTGGTGTTTAAAGGACTGGATGGGAATGATATTGTAATTGAAGCCCCATATCCGAAAGACTTTGCCACGCTCATAAAATTATTGGATAAATTTGACGCTTAAGTAAGAAGATATGTACGTACGGCTGGTAAATTATGTAGACGCAATTAACCAATACCGGAAAACTAAGATCTCAAACAGAAATTTTTTGGTGATTGCAGCATTGATTGTTGGCGTCCTGGCCGGGCTTGCTGCATCATTGTTAAAAACAATTACACACCATATTGAAGATTTCCTGCAAACGGGATTTCATTGGGAATATAAATACTATCTCTTTTTCTTTTTTCCGTTTATAGGGATCTTGTTGTCGGTGATGTATGTCCGCAGGTTCATTAGAAAAGGAAAATTTGAAACGGGGCTTACGCCTTTGCTATACACCATTTCCAGAAAATCGAGTAAAGTAGAGCCTCATAATATCTATTCTCAGATCATCACGGCCGCCACGACTGTTGGTTTTGGTGGTTCTACAGGATTGGAGGCACCCATCGTGACCAGTGGTGCGGGAATTGGTTCGGTAGTTGGCCGTTTCCTCGGCTTGTCTTATCGGGAGACGACCATGTTATTGGCCTGTGGTGCTGCTGCGGGGATCGCAGGAGCCTTTAACAGTCCGATCGCAGGAATTGTATTTGCTATTGAAATTCTGTTGCCTGAGTTTACCATTCCGGCTTTTATTCCTTTATTACTGGCCTCTGCAACTGCAGCGGTGGTGGCAAGGTTATTTTATAATGAGCAACTGTTCTTTCTCGTAACAGAAGGATGGAAGATGAATGCCCTGATCTACTATGTGATCCTGGCTGTTTTAATTGGTTTCTTTTCCATTTATTTTACCAAGGCAAACAGTTTTATAAAGGGGCTTTTTTACAAGATCAGTAACCCTTATAAAAAAGTTGTGCTGGGTGGTTTGATGCTGGGTTTGCTCGTATTTTTATTTCCTACTTTATATGGTGAGGGTTACATTACCATTAAGAACCTGTTAGGGGGAAATTATTTTGCGGTAATCAATAACAGCATTTTTTCATCTTATAGTAACCTGCCTTGGGTCGTATTATTGTTTACCCTGATCACCATTTTTGCGAAATCTGCGGCTACCCTGATTACGTTGGGAGCGGGCGGGAACGGAGGTATTTTTGCGCCTAGTCTGATTATGGGAGGTTTGATCGGGTTTATGGTTGCCTATACCGTCAATACCCTTGGAATTGCCCAATTGAATGTCGCTAACTTTATCGTAGCGGGAATGGCGGCCTCTTTAAGCGCAATTATGCATGCACCACTGACCGGGATCTTTCTGATTGCAGAAATTACAGGTGGTTATATATTGATGGTACCCCTGATGATTACCTCTGCCATTTCTTACCTGATTAACCGCAGTGCGAACAAATATTCAATTTATACCAAACCTCTGGCAGAGAAAGGGGAGTTGTCTTCTCATGAAGATAAGGACACCACGGTATTGAACATGATGAAATTGAAGTACCTGGTGGAACGTGATTATCTGGTGCTGAATGAAGGGGATCTGATTGCTGAAAAGTTAAATGAGATTCTGCAATCTAAAAGGAACCTCTTTCCGGTAATCGGGGGAGAAGACCTGAGCTTTAAAGGTTTGATTTATGTCGAGGATGTATTAAAGAGGGCCATTAACAATCCTGATCAGCAGGAAATGACTGCTCAGGACCTGATGGTTGCTGCTCCGGATACCTTGCAGATGGGGGATCCGATGAAGAAGGTATTGCAGAAGATGGAAAAAGAAAATGCCTGGTTGTTGCCGGTTTTAACTGAACAGGGGAGCTATATTGGCTTTGTCTCTAAAACGGCCATCTTTAACAGGTACCGTGCACTGCTGAGAAGACAGGCAGATTATATGGAATAGTGCAGCTGAAAGACATAAAAAAAGGCCAGCTTCCAATATCAGGAGCTGGCCTTTTTCGTTGGTATTGTGTTATTATTCGGCAGATCTTTTTAGTCCGAATTTTTCAATTTTACTGTAAAGGTGACTACGTTGAATGTCAATGTCGTCGGCAGTTTTGGATACATTCCAGTTGTTTTTTTCCAGTTTAAATTTGATAAATTCTTTTTCTGCGTAATCTTTATAATCCTGGAAATTATTGAAGTTATCATAATTCGGACTTGCAGAACGCGTTACCTGAGCATTTGCCGAACCGTGATGTGCTGCACCGATGTTTGTTCCTCCACCAGGATTTGCAAACGCGGCCACATCATGTTCTGTAATGGCTTTATCGCTCAATATAATTAAACGTTCAATCATATTGTGCAGTTCACGTACATTCCCTGTCCATGGTAATGCCTGAAGGGCAGTCATGGCTGCATCATTGATCTTTTTGGTCGGCATGCCATAATCCTTACAGATTTCTTCCAGAAAGTTTTGTGCAATTTCAGGGATATCTTCTACGCGTTCTGTTAAATGGGGAACATGGATATTGATCACGTTTAAGCGATGGTATAAGTCCATACGGAAGTTACCGTCTTCAATTTCCTTTAACAGGTCTTTGTTTGTTGCGGCAAGAACCCTTACATTAACCTCCAATTCTTTTTCACCACCCACACGACTGATTTTATGTTCCTGCAAGGCGCGTAATACTTTTGCCTGTGCAGAAAGGCTCATGTCTCCAATTTCATCCAGAAAAAGTGTTCCTCCATTGGCCAGTTCAAATTTACCGATGCGTTGTTTTACTGCAGAGGTAAAAGATCCTTTTTCGTGTCCGAACAACTCACTTTCAATCAATTCTGAGGGAATTGCAGCACAGTTGACTTCTATTAAAGGGCTGTCTGCGCGGTTTGATTTCTCATGCAGCCATCTTGCTACCAGTTCTTTACCACTTCCATTGGCTCCGGTAATTAACACACGGGCATCAGTAGGGGCTACACGCTCAATGGTTTCCTTGATTTTTCCGATACTTTCGGAACTACCTAATATATCTCTTGTTTTGCTGGCTTTTCTTTTAAGGACTTTTGTTTCGGTAACTAAAGTGCCTCTGTCCAGCGCATTTCTTACCGTGATTAATAACCTGTTTAAATCAGGTGGTTTTGAGATGAAATCAAACGCACCTTTTTTACTGGCTTCGATAGCGGTTTCCACTGTACCATGACCGGAGATCATGATGAAAGGAAGGTCCGGGCTGTAGGCAAGTGCCTGTTCAAGCACCTCCATTCCGTCCATCTTATTCATCTTAATGTCGCAAAGTACGAGGTCGAATTTCTTCTTCTTAATCAGCTCTAGTCCGTCGACGCCATTATCTATATCTTCAACATCGTAGTTTTCGTACTCTAAGATCTCACGCAGGGTGCTTCTTATCGCCCGTTCATCATCAATTATTAATAATTTTGCCATAGGTGGTACTCATCATTTTTATCAGATACGAATATATTACTTTTATCAACAAGGAGTGATAAAATAAAAAATGCAAGCCTGTAAGCCGGGTTCTGTACACTGATTGCTCAGCGTTTCTATCATTAATCCACTATAAATGTTACCATTTATCTCTAACGACCTACCCGCTAACATCGGACGAGCAGCCCTACATGCGTTAGCCTATTTGGTCTTTCAACTCCCGGGGTTTACCAGCAATCCGGTTGCCCGGAATACTCGTGAGCTCTTACCTCACGTTTTCAACCTTACCTGTGCTTAAAAGCCATCGGCGGTATATTTTCTGCGGCACTTTCCATAACTCAGGTTTTCAATCCTAAGCCTCTTCCCGTTAGGAAGCGAGATGCTCTGTGTTGCCCGGACTTTCCTCTCCGATAAATCGCAGCGATAGAACGGCTTGCATTTTTGTGTTGCAAAGATATAAAAAAACGGGGTTTATCGGATAAAAGGCAGACTTCTTACTGCTGCTGCTATTAAATATTCGGAAATATAACTGTATTGTACATCGTGATCGTAGAACCTCCACATTTGTTTTCCGGTTCGCCCGTCATAAAGTACAAGTGTAAGTGTATTCTTGATTAAGGTAGAGACGCTAGGCATTTTTACGGATAGTGAAGCCGTATCTATGGTCATCTGGCTCTCTTTAACAAAGGAATTACTTTCATACAGACCAGATATGATGGCATCTACACCCAGGATTTTAGCAATTTCTTCTTTTGTATACTGATCCAGCCTGCTGCTCATTTCTGATTTCAACAGCAAGAGATTGGTTTTTTCAATGTCCTGAATTTCTACTTTCATCCGATGGGATTTGGGTAAAATATAACTGTATAGTCTGGACTGATTGGCCAATCCGGTATTTTCAATCGCTTTATTTCTTTCGTTGAGGTATGAAACCTGGCTTTTAAAGCTCAATTGTGATCCTATCGGCAAAATTGCAATTACTTTATAGTCCTTCATTGTTTTTTTCAGATCGGGATGGGTATATACCTGTTTTGTCCTGGAAAAACCGAATTGTGCATGGGCCATCATACCGATGGTCATTGCTATTAAAAATAAAAAGATCCTTTTCATTGGAATATGTTTTAATGATGATGAAGCGATCATAACAAGGATGATCACTTTATCGGATTAAGAAGATGAGAATTGGCTGGTGATTCGTTCAGGGGGGGAGAAACGGAACCACCAGACCAATTCAGGGGTAAAAAAATTACTTGCTGTAAGGGAAGTTTCTGGAAACTTTTCTCATCATCCGGTCGATGAGCTCATCGCTTGAGCTGAATACATCGTCGTTCATGCTTTTGAAGAAGCGCCATAATAAATCGCCGCTAGGGCCATCATTTACCATCATCGTCAATGCGCCTGATCCGGTTTTGCTTCCCATTCCTCCAAATAATACGGTAGTTACAATAGCTCCTGCTTCAGATTTTGACTGTTCCGCTTCGAATTTACCAGCGATCACTGCGTCGACATTCAGGGCTTTAGCGATTTCATCTTTGGTAAATTCCCCGAGTTTATCGGTCATTCCTGCTTTCTTTAACAGTACATTGGTTTTTTCCACGTCCTGAAATTCTACGGTATACTTTGAGGCTTTACGAAGCAAAAAGGTGTAGATGCTGGACTGAATAGAATAAGCCTTTTCTCTTTCCTTCTCCCGGTTGGTTTCGATGTCGAAATCCCGGGGTTGCTTTTTATAGGTCATCTTTACCTCGAAAGGCAAAATGGCGACCAATTTGTGCGTTTTTACTGCTTCCTGCAGTTTCGGACTGATGAATACCTGTTTGGCATTCTCGTACTGAGCATTGGCGACCATACCAGTCACCATCGCTACAAATAGTAACAATGATTTTTTCATTTGATAGATTTTTTAAAAAATCATCAATGCGTCTTTAATCCAAAGTTAATGGAGGTGGAACTCATAATGATTTCATTTGTGTGTAAACAATATTATGTAGAATCTTTTAAATTATTATGAAATAATTAAAGACTATGGAACTTTTTTAGTGATGATTTTTAAGCGATGGAGATGCTAAAACGTTATTACCTCAGAAAAACTCGGTTTTTTCTGAGGTAATAAATTGTAATATTTTTATTAAAATCCGGCTTTAGGCTGCTGGTTGGGAATATTTAACCAGATGAGATGGGTGTTTTGCTACTCCGGGTAAAGCTTATTTACAGTTTTTTAAATCGTTGGAAGTTTGTTCCAAAGTGTACATCCCTTGTTTATTCCCGAAAGAATTGGTGATGTAAACGACAATCTGCGCAATATCAATAGCGGCCAAAGTTTGAAAGTCCGGCATTTTACCTTCATACTTCTGTCCATGTATGGTGATGGCTTCAGTCATCCCGTTTTTTAGGTAACAAGCCAGTTTCTGTTTGTTTTCTTTTAAGAATACGGTGTCGGTAAGTGGGGGGGCCAATGCACCCAATCCTTCTCCATTGGCGCCATGGCAATTCTGGCAATATTTGATGTAATAATCGCGGCCGTTGGTATAATAAATGTCTTGTTTTACCTGATCTGCACTCTGACAGGAATAAATCATGCTGAGGAGGGTAAAGAGAACGATGGTACTGATCAATAATTTACGCATGGTTATTTTTTGTCTTCAGCAAGTAATACAGGAATATCTTTAGTCAGCTGTTCCACCTGTTTCGGATCGGTTCCATCATAAGCGCCACGAATGCGTTTTTGTTTGTCTATCAGAACCAGCCATCCCTGATGGATATAACCGTCTCTGGACGTGGTATCTTCCATCACTGCAACCAGGTAATTGCGTTCTGCCAGCTTATATACACTGTCTTTTGATCCGTATACAAACTGCCATTTATTGCCATCTACTCCAAGTTTCTGTGCGTATTTTTTTAATACAGAAGGTTTGTCGTATTTAAAATCTATGGTATGGGAAAGGTACATTACATCAGGATTGTCTTTATATTTTTCAAATATGCTTTTCATGTTTCTATGCATGGTCGGGCAAATTGTGGTACATGAAGTGAAAAAGAAATCTGCAATATAGATTTTGTCTTTGAACTGATCATTGGTAATGTAAACACTATCCTGGTTTAAGAAGCGAAAGGGAGGAATGGTCTGATAAAGGGTGTCTACCCCCATGGAACCATCTTCATTTTTAACAGACACTGCTTCTCTGGGCCCGAGGATGGGTAATTTTTTACTGTCCTGACAAGAAGAGATAAAGATTGCGAGTGCAAATAGAAAGGGTAATGGGCGGGAAAAGTTCAGCTTCATCATTTTATTATTATTGAATCCGCCAAAGGTAGCTAAAATGAAATTAACCCTGCCATTTTGATAAGGTCCACTATTGCCACAATAGCGTCATGAAATTATTATTCAGGCCTTAATTAATCTCCAAAGCGTCTTTTTGAATTCTGGCACGTTTGGGCATCTGGTTTGAAAGCGGTTGGGGTAAAATAAATTAAGAATGGAAAATCCAATGATCTTTGTGCGTATTGCTACCATAAATGATATAAAATACGTCGATGAAATAATTCAGGAAACGGAATCCTCTGCTATTGCCAGGGGATCTGGAATTTCAAAACGAAGCCCGGAAGCGCTGGCTCAGAAAATCAGAGATGAGAAAGCGGTAATTGCAGTGACGACTGCCGGGGAATGGGTAGGTTTCGCTTATTTTGAAGTCTGGGAGAACGGTAATTTTATCTCGAATTCCGGATTGATTGTTTCTCCGAAATTCCGTAAAACAGGAGTGGCCAGAGCCATTAAGGACCGGATCTTCAGAATGTCCAGAAGAAGATATCCCAAAGCAAAAATTTTCAGCATTACTTCAGGCATTGCCATTATGAAGATGAATACGCAATTGGGCTTTGAACCTGTCACCTTTGCCGAGATTACAAAAGACCCTTCCTTCTGGGAAGGTTGCAAAAGCTGTGTGAACTACAGTATCCTTGAAGGCAAGAAAAAATGCAATTGCTTGTGTACTGCGATGTTATTCGATCCGGAAAAAATACAAGCAGAACGACAGCTGACGATGCCTGTTGAGGCTTATCAGCGGTACCTTTCTAACACCAATTGATTGGTCGGAAATACAGTTCCGAAATCAAGAGGTTAACTCAGATTTTCTAATCAGAATCATTAAACCAATTCAATAAATCAAATCATCAAATCAAAAAGCATATGAATCCCAATTCCACAAAAAGCTCCGGCAGTCTGCCCGACTTATATACTTTGACTGAAGACCCAATCCAGTTGTTAAGAAAGTTAATCTCTACACCTTCATTCAGTGGTGAAGAAATCAATACCGCTGATCAGCTGGAATCCTTTTTGAACCATCACGATGTGTTTACTTTCCGGAAATTCAATAACATCTGGTGTTATAACCGGAATTTTGACCCTTCAAAACCAACCCTTTTGCTCAATTCTCATCACGATACGGTAAGGCCATCAAAGGCTTATCAAAATGATCCTTTTCATCCTTTTATCAAAGATGGAAAACTACATGGATTGGGAAGTAATGATGCCGGAGGATGCCTGGTTTCTTTGATGGCAGCTTTCCTTCATTTCCATGAATTTACAGACCTGCCTTACAACCTTTGCTTTGCCGCGACTGCCGAGGAAGAGACTTCCGGAGAGAAAGGATTGAAATGTATCCTGCCCGAACTTCAGAACATTGCTTTTGCCATTGTTGGAGAACCTACACAAATGGAAATGGCCGTTGCTGAGAAAGGGTCTATGGTTCTGGATTGTACCAGCTATGGTAAGCCTGGTCATGCCGCCAGGGAAGAAGGAGACAATGCAATTTATAAAGCCTTTGCGGATATGCAATGGTTTGCCGCTTTTATCTTTCCTATTGAAGGCGATCTGCAGAGTCCGGTGAAAATGACGGTGACAGAAGTCAATGCCGGAATTCAGCATAACATTGTCCCTGGGGAGTGTAATTTTACAGTTGACATCCGTTTTACCCATTCCTGGACGCCAAAAGAAATCTTAACGACCATTTATAACCATACCACCTGCAAAATCAAAGTGCGTCCAAACGTCATGAATCCTTCCTTTATTGACGGACATCATCCCTTGGTGATGGCCGGGAAAGAAATCGGAAAGACCAGTTATTGCTCGCCTACCAGTTCAGATCAGGGCTGGCTGGATGTTCCCTCTATGAAAATGGGGCCTGGTGATTCTGCCAGATCGCATATGGCAGACGAGTTCATTTATATAGATGAAATCCGGGAAGGAATTGCGACTTATATCTGGCTGCTGGAATCTTTATTCAGCAATCACGGAAAGAAGAAAAACTTACTTGTCTCAGATAATTATTAATATTGTCTAAATTATCAGCTATGCAAGATACGGTCCTCATTATCGACGACGAAAAGAAAATCTGTAGCCTCCTTGCGAGGATTATAGAACTGGAGGGATTTAAGGTATTTCAGGCAAATACGGGAAAGGAAGGATTGAAAACGCTTTCAATGCAGGAGGTAGATGTGGTGATCAGCGATGTGAAGCTACCCGATATCAATGGCGTAGAGCTGGTAAAAGAGATTAAAAAAATCAAACCTTATGTGGAAGTGATCAACCTGACTGCCTTTGGAACTATTTCAGATGGGGTTATGGCGATGAGGAACGGCGCTTTTGATTACATCACTAAAGGAGATGACAACGATAAGATTATCCCATTGGTCTATAAAGCAATGGATAAAGTGAAACTGCAGCGCAGGGTTTACGAACTGGAGAATAAAATCATCAAAAAACATAGCTTTAGTACCATTCTGGGGCAGTCCAGATCGATGAAAGAGGCAATGGATCTGGCTCAAAAGGTTTCTGCAACGGATACTACCGTGTTGTTACTCGGAGAAACAGGTACGGGAAAAGAAGTTTTTGCCCAGGCCATCCATTATGAAAGCCCAAGGAAGATGAAGCCGTTTGTTGCCTTGAACTGTAGCGGCTTTAATCCGGAACTCCTGGAAAGTGAATTGTTTGGGTATAAACAAGGTGCTTTTACAGGGGCTATGAAAGATAAAAGGGGATTATTGGAGGAAGCAAATGAGGGGACCCTGTTCCTGGATGAGATTGGGGAGATGAACCTCGACCTTCAGGCAAAGCTGCTACGGGTACTGGAAAACCAGACCTTTATCAAAGTAGGGGATACCCATACCAGCAAAGTAAATGTCCGGATCATTGCAGCAACGAACAGGAACCTGAAAGATGAAGCAGAAGCAGGGAAGTTTAGGTTAGACCTTTATTTCAGGCTTTCTGTATTCTCTATTGAACTCCCTAATCTTTCTCAGCGGAAAACAGATATTCTCCTGATTGCGAAACATTATTTAAAGGAATTTGGCCTGAAAGTCAATAAGCCTGATTTCGTGATGGACGAAGGATTTTCAGATTTGCTGTTGAAGCATGTCTGGAAAGGAAACATCAGGGAATTGAAAAATGTGATGGAAAGGGTGGTCATCCTTGCCGATGGAAATACCGTCACCGCGAACCTCCTGCCTTATGAGTTTCATACAGATACCCAGGAAGAAGATTCTATGAAAATGCAGGTTATCGAGAAGCAACACATCAATAAGGTATTGAAACATACCAGAGGTAATAAAACAGAAACCGCCAGGTTACTGGGGATTGGTTTGACCACCTTATACCGTAAAATGGAAGAATATAAGATCAGCTAAAGGGAATCTCCAATACATTCATTATGATAAAAAACCCTTCCAAAATGGAAGGGTTTTTTCGTTTATGATTTTTGGCATTTGCTCTGTATGTTGATTTTTAGCCTCGTAATCAGTGTTTTACGACTTTGGTCCGGACTCTGGTATGCCGATTGGCTATGGCTATCTAAAATAGCTAATTTATGTTAACAATCGCACTACTTCTCGCCCTGCTACTGATGTGCTGGGTATTCTACAAATCAATCGACTGGTTCGAAAAAATCTAACAATTATGATCGCATTACTTATTGTCGCAATCGCAGTATTTATCTATATGGTATACGTGCTGATTAAACCTGAAAAATTTTAATTAATTTATTATGAACACTGAATTACTTGGCATTATTGCCACCTACGGGCTGACCTTGCTGATTGGAATACCACTAGGTATTTATCTGGCAAAGATGTTTGCAGGTGAGAAAGTCTGGACAGACTTTCTAAAACCCCTTGAAAAGGGTATTTATAAATTATCCGGAATTAATCCGGAAGAGTCGATGAACTGGAAACAGCATATGAAAGCGCTGTTGACCATCAATATGGTTTGGTTGGTGTACGGATTCTTTGCCCTGATCTATCAGGATAAACTTCCCTTAAATCCGGACGGAAACCTTGGTCAGTCGCCGGATCTTGCCTTTAACAGTATCATCAGCTTTGTGGTCAACTGTAATTTACAACATTATTCAGGAGAAAGCGGGGCGACTTACTTCACACAGCATTTCGTCTTCATGTTCTTACAGTTTGTAAGTGCGGCTACCGGAATTGCGGCGGCAGTAGTCTTATTTAAGGCTTTCAGAGATAAAACCACTACCAGTCTTGGTAACTTCTGGGTATTCTTTACCCGTTCTATTACCCGTTTATTATTGCCGCTATCTATAGTGGTTGCCATCATTCTGGCTTTTAATGGAACAACAACCAGCTACGAAGGCAAAGGCCAATATGTTTCCCTTCAGGGCGATAGCGTAAGTGTTTCCCGGGGACCTGCAGCTGGTTTCGTAGCGATTAAGCATCTCGGTACCAATGGTGGTGGCTGGTTTGGTGTGAACAGTACGCATCCAATAGAAAATCCAAACTACCTGACCAATATGACAGAAGCCATTTCCCAGGTGATCATTCCTGTGGCGATGATCTTTGCCTTCGGATATTTTATCCGCAGGAAGAAAATGGCCTGGGTGATCTTTGGGATCATGACCTTAGGTATGATGTTGTTATTGGTTCCTACAGTCATCAGTGAAACCGGAGGAAGTCCTGCAATTGCAAAAATGGGTGTTTCCCAGTTAACGGGTGCTATGGAAGGTAAAGAGGTTAGATTTGGACCTACGGCCACAGCGTACTGGAGTACCGTCACCACAATTATTTCTACAGGTTCCATCAACTCGATGCACGATAGCGCAATGCCGTTAACCGGAATGTATCAATTGATTGCCATGATGATGAACTGCTTCTATGGAGGTTGTGGGGTAGGGATTCTGAACTACTTTATCTTTATTATCATTGCAGTTTTCATTTCCGGACTGATGGTTGGCCGGACACCGGAATTCCTCGGACATAAAGTAGAGGCCAGAGAAGTGAAGATTGCTTCTATCATCGCCTTGCTACATCCCTTCATTATTCTGGTAGGAACGGCATTGGCTGCTTATACGATTACTTATTTTCCAGATGCAAACTGGGCGGTTAAACCGGCCAGCTGGTTAAATAACCCGGGTTTCCATGGCTTCTCTGAAATGTTATATGAAAATACTTCAGCAGCTGCGAACAACGGTTCCGGTTTTGAAGGACTTGGGGACAATAACATCTTCTGGAACGTAGTGACAGGCTTTGTATTGATCCTCGGACGTTTCCTTCCGATTATCGGCCCTGTAGCCATTGCCGGATTACTGGCTTCGAAAAAATACATTCCGGAATCAGCAGGAACCCTGAAAACAGATACATTAACCTTTGGGATGATGACTTTCGTAGTCATAGTGATCATTGCGGCACTTGCGTTTTTCCCTGCATTGACCCTGGGTCCGGTAGCTGAATATTTTACCCTGATTAAATAACGGAATGAAGCGCTGCATCAAAAGAAACAACACAGCAATCGCTGCAAAGTATCAAAAGATGCAAAATCATTAGAATCAAAAGACATGAAAAATAAATCTAATATATTATTTGAACCCGCTTTAGTAAATACTGCATTAAAGCAATCATTTATCAAACTTGATCCGCGTTTGATGGTTCGCAATCCGGTCATGTTTACTGTAGAGATCGGAACATTTGTGATGTTGTTCGTTACGATTTACTCTTTAAGTAACAGCAGTCAGGGTTCCTTCGGATATAACCTCATTGTGTTTATCGTCCTGTTGCTCACAGTATTGTTCGCCAACTTCGCGGAAGCAATTGCCGAGGCAAGAGGTAAAGCACAGGCAGACAGCCTGCGCAAAACCCGGGAAGAAACACCTGCAAAAATAGTGTTGAGCAATGGGAAGATCGAAGTACGCTCTTCCAATCAATTGAAAAAAGGAGATGTGTTTATCTGTGAAACCGGAGATACCATTCCTACAGACGGAGAAATCATTGAAGGGATTGCAACGATAGATGAATCGGCCATTACCGGAGAATCTGCTCCGGTGATCCGCGAATCCGGTGGTGATAAATCTTCAGTAACAGGAGGTACAAAAGTACTTTCAGATCAGATTAAAGTTCAGGTGACTACTCAGCCGGGTGAAAGCTTCCTGGATAAAATGATCGCTTTGGTGGAAGGGGCTTCCCGTCAGAAAACACCAAATGAGATCGCTTTGACGATCCTGCTTGCCGGTTTTACCCTGGTCTTCATCATTGTATGTATCACCTTAAAACCCTTCGCAGATTATGCAAATACACCAATTACAATTGCTGCATTCATCTCATTATTTGTCTGCCTGATCCCAACTACCATCGGA
Organism: Pedobacter steynii; assembly: GCF_001721645.1. Classification (NCBI taxonomy): domain Bacteria; kingdom Pseudomonadati; phylum Bacteroidota; class Sphingobacteriia; order Sphingobacteriales; family Sphingobacteriaceae; genus Pedobacter; species Pedobacter steynii. The sequence goes on from NZ_CP017141.1 coordinate 4,544,584, forward strand.
GGTTTACTTTCCGCCATCGGTATTGCGGGAATGGACAGGGCTTTAAGGGCGAATGTGATTACCAAATCCGGTAAAGCGGTGGAAACTGCCGGAGATATTGATGTATTGTTACTGGATAAAACAGGAACGATCACCATTGGTAACCGTAAAGCAACTAATTTTTACCCTACCGCAGGGATGATCATCAAAAGCTTTACCGATGCCTGCGTATTGAGCTCCCTGGCAGATGAAACTCCTGAAGGGAAGTCGATCATAGAATTGGCTGCCTCACAGGATGATAAGCTGATGACCACTGCTCCTGAAGGATCTAAATTCATCAAGTTCACTGCAGAAACCAGGTCCAGTGGTTTAGATACTGCAGATGGCAGAAGGATCAGAAAAGGCGCTTTTGACTCCATCCGCAACATTGTGCTGACTGCAGGAAATCCTTTTCCGATGGACATCGAAGAGCAGGTGAAAAGAATTGCCAGCAATGGTGGTACGCCGCTCGTAGTTGCCGAAAATGAAAAAGCACTGGGAGTGATTGAGCTACAGGACATCATTAAACCAGGTATCAGCGAACGTTTTGAGCGTTTACGCAAAATGGGTGTGAAAACAGTGATGGTAACCGGAGATAATCCGTTGACTGCTAAGTTTATCGCTCAGAAAGCAGGTGTGGATGATTTTATTGCAGAGGCTAAGCCTGAGGATAAAATGAACTACATCAAAGAAGAACAGGCACAGGGTAAGCTGGTTGCGATGATGGGTGATGGTACGAATGATGCGCCGGCCCTTGCACAGGCAGATGTAGGTGTAGCGATGAACAGTGGTACTCAGGCCGCTAAAGAAGCCGGTAACATGGTGGATCTGGACAATGACCCAACCAAGCTGATTGAGATTGTAGAGATCGGAAAACAATTGCTGATCACCAGGGGAACGCTGACTACCTTTTCTATTGCCAACGACGTGGCTAAGTATTTTGCCATCGTTCCTGCCTTGTTTATTGTGGCGATTCCGGCATTGCGCAGTCTGAACATCATGAACCTGCACAGTCCGGAAACAGCGATCCTTTCGGCAGTGATTTTCAACGCATTAGTAATCCCATTGTTGATCCCGGTTGCTTTACGTGGGGTGTCCTATAAACCAATTGGTGCCAGCGCCTTGTTACGCAGAAACCTGCTGATTTATGGAATAGGAGGGGTGATTGCTCCATTTATCGGAATAAAACTAATTGATATGCTGATTGCTCTGATGGCTTAATTGCCGGATCCATAGAAAGAAATATAAAAGAAATAATCATGAAAAAATACATCATACAATCTTTGAGATTAACAGGAGTACTTATGGTACTGTTATGTGTCATCTATCCATTAACCATTGCCTATGTTGGAAAATTTAGTCCTGGTGAAGGAAGTGGTGAAAAAGTAACAAAAAATGGTAAAGTAGTAGGTTATGCTTTGATTGGTCAGTCCTTTACCAAACCGGAATATTTCTGGGGCAGACCTTCTGCGGTAACTTATAATGCTGCAGGTTCAGGCGGTTCTAATAAAGGACCATCAAATCCTGACTACCTGAAAGATGTAGCGGGAAGGATTGATACCCTTTTGAAATACCATCCTTACCTTAAAAAATCCGATATCCCGGCGGATATGGTGACTGCTTCCGGTAGCGGACTGGATCCGGACATTTCAGAAACAGCAGCGATCATGCAGATCAAAAGGGTAGCGGCATACCGCAAACTTGACGAGAGACTGGTAGCTGAAGTAGTAGTGAAAAATACCGAAGGTCCTTTGTTTGGCTTATTTGGCCCTTCGAAAGTAAACGTCCTGAAACTCAATGTTGCCCTTGACGAATTAAAGAAATAATTCCCCCCGCCCGAATGGTGCTGCCGATTCCTTAGCGTTTGCCGGATATGGGAAAGGCAGCCAAACGGGAAAAGAAAACGATCATCAGGCCAGTTAAAAAGGAAAAACTGATGATCGCTTCGGAAAATGATAAAAAGAACAGCAATTAAAATGAAGAAACTACTTACATTATCAGCAGTATTAGGTACTGCACTATGCACTTACGGACAGGAAGAACCTAAGATTAAAGTTACAGGTTACCTGGAAACTTATTACGGATACGATTTCAATAAACCATCAGATAACAACAGACCGGGATTTATCTATTCCCATAACCGCCATAATGAAGTGAACTTAAACCTTGGTTTTATAAAAGGCAGCTACGATAATGGAAACATCAGGGCAAATGTGGCACTGATGGCCGGAACTTATTCCAATGCCAATTTAGCGGCTGAACCAGGAGTTCTAAAAAATGTACTGGAAGCCAATGCCGGGATTAAACTTTCTAAAACAGCCAACCTTTGGGTTGATGCGGGGATTTTCTCTTCTCATATCGGTTTTGAAAGCGCAGTATCAAAAGATTGCTGGGTTCTGACCCGTAACATCTCTTCTGAAAATACGCCATATTACGAATCAGGAGCTAAAATCACTTACGGAACCAATGATGGTAAATTTACGGCAACAGCACTTTACCTGAACGGATGGCAGCGCATCAATCGTCAGAATGCCAACAGTCAGCCTGCAGGAGGAGTACAGCTAACCTGGAAACCTACTGATAAGATTACTGTAAACTATAGTAATTTCTTAGGAACTGAAGGAGCTGATTCTGTTCGTGTCCGTCGTTTTTATCATAACGTATACGGGATTTTCCAGGTTACCGATCATTTTGGTGTAACCCTTGGAATTGACTACGGCACGCAACAGAAAGAAAAAGGAAGTTCTTCAAAAAATGAAGTGTTTTCACCGGTGGCAATTGCCCAGTACCGTTTCAATAGCAATTGGGCTCTGGCAGGTAGGGTAGAACATTATCAGGATAAGAACGGTGTTTTTATTGCGACAGGAACGGCTAACGGATTTAAAACAACAGGATATTCGCTGAATGTAGATTATGCACCATTCCCGAATGCGGTAGTCAGACTGGAAGGTAAAGTTTACGATAGCAAGGATAAGATTTTTGTCCGTGAGCCAAGTCTGGTGAATTATAATGCGGCAATGACGGCAAGTATTGCAGTATCGTTCTAAAAATAAATAAAGATTTACCTGTCATTCCGGACCGGTGTGCTGAGCCTGAAAGCGATCAGGATCATCGCATCACAACGCAGTCAGGAGCAGCCCGGAATGGCAGGTATCTATAAAAAAATGTAATGATCATCCTCATGAAAAAGAGAAACTATAATACACGTACAATTAAACTTATCCCCTTATTAAGCGTTGGTTTTGTGCTGTTGATGGCATTGTGGTATTTGGTGAGTAAGGACTATGTGATTCTTAAATGGTAAACAGAAATGGAAGAGAATAAGTCAGGTTCTGTAAAAGATTTCCTGGACCTGGTAAAACGGTCAAGAAGAGGGAAATTTAAGGTATATATCGGCATGAGTGCAGGGGTAGGGAAAACCTATCGGATGCTGCAGGAATCTCATGCGCTTTTAAAAAATGGAATAGACCTGCAGATCGGCTATATCGAAACACATAACCGGGTAGAAACCCATGCTTTGTTGGCAGGTGTCCCGGTAATTCCCAGAAGAAAGATCTTTTACAAGGGAAAAGAACTGGAAGAAATGGATGTACAGGGCATCATCAATATCCATCCGGAAGTGGTGATTGTGGATGAGCTGGCGCATACCAATATTGAGGGAAGTAAAAATAAGAAACGCTGGCAGGACGTAGTGGATATTCTGGAGGCAGGGATCAGTGTGATCTCGGCCGTCAATATTCAGCACCTGGAAAGCATGAATGAAGAGATCGAAAAGATCACCGGAATTCCCATTACTGAAAGGATCCCGGATAAGATATTGGAACTGGCTGATGAAATCGTGAATATCGATTTAACCGCCGATGAACTGATCGACCGCTTAAAAGCCGGAAAGATCTATGATGAGAGTAAAATTTCCAGGGCCCTGGATAACTTTTTTCAATCAGAAAAGATCCTGCAATTGCGGGAAATGGCCCTCAAGGAAGTAGCGCATCATGTGGAAAGAAAGATCAGTATCGAAATTCCGAAGCAGATTAAATTGCGTCAGGAGCGATTTATGGCCTGTATTTCCACGAACAATAAAACAGCAAAGATTGTCATACGTAAAACCGCACGACTGGCTTCTTATTACCGTTCTCCCTGGATTGTTTTATATGTGCAGAATAGTAAGGAAAGTGGTGATAGAATTAAATTAGATTTGCAGCGGCATCTGATCAATAATTTTAAACTGGCAACCGAGCTGGGTGCAGAAGTGATTAAGCTGAAGAGTGACGACATTACCGGAACGATTACCAGGATAGCAGATGAAAAGGAAATTACAACGATATGTATTGGAAAACCACATTTAAACCTTTTTCAGGTGATTATGCGAACGGCTATTTTTAACCAGCTGCTGAAACACATTTCTACTACAGAAACGGACCTGGTCATTTTATCCTGAACATCAGCTGATTTTGTCTTAAATATAAACACGGGCCTGACCCTATAAAAATATAACAATAACTATTAAAAAAATAAAGTCATGAAAATCAAAACCAAACTCCGCCTCGGATTCGGATTCCTGTTCGTGGTGGTTATCTTCTTTGGAGCAATTTCTTTGTTTTACATGAATAAAATCTCGCTGAGTTCTAAGGTGATCCTGAAGGATAATTATGAAACCCTGAACTATACCAGCAATATGCGTGCAGTATTGGATGAGCATCCTTTGCCACTTTCGGAAAGCGCAAAGAAAAGCTTTGAAAATTACCTGGAGCTGGAAGGAAAAAATGTAACGGAAAAAGGAGAGGGCGAAGCTGTTGCAGCCTTGCGTAAAGCTTATGAAAGTATAAAAAGCCCTGCTGTAAGCCTGGTTGAAAAACAGGGGGCAGTGACTACATTGAGGTCCGCACTCCGGCTCATTGACAAATTGAATATGGATGCGATTGTGGGTAAAAACGATGCTGCACAGAAAGCCATAGAAAAGGCCGCAATGTACGTGATCTTTGCTGCTTCAATTTGTTTTCTGATCCTATTTTCTTTTATTGTAAATTTTCCTGGTTTCGTGGCCAATCCATTGAGGGAATTCTCTGAAGCGATCCGTGAAATCAGTCGCAAAAACTATAAACAACGATTGGAATTTAAAGGCTCCGACGAGTTTTCTGAACTTGCAATTTCCTTTAATACCATGGCCCAGGAGCTCAACAAATGGGAAAATAGCAATCTTTCTAAAATTCAGTCTGAAAAATTAAGGATAGAAGCGATTATTGAACAAATGCAGGATGCGATTATCGGATTGAATGAAAAGAAAGAAATCCTCTTTTTTAATAAGGTGGCAGGTGAGTTGCTGAACCTGAGCGGAGAGGCTGTTGTTGGTCAGAATGCAGAAGCTCTGATGAAAAAGAACGACCTGTTAAACCGGATTCTTCAGGATCAGCAAAGCGATAAAGCCATGAAAATATATGCGGATAATAAAGAGTCCTATTTCCAGCTGGAAAGAAGAGAAATTACGGTTCCGAACTATGAGGGACAGAGTGATGTGGCCATGAATCAAACTGCAAAAGCTGCCGGAGAAGTATATATCCTGAAAAATATCACCCAGTTCAAAGAGCTGGACGAAGCGAAAACCAATTTTATTGCTACCGTGTCCCATGAATTAAAAACACCGATCTCTTCCATTAAAATGAGCTTAAAGCTGATGGATGATGAGCGGGTGGGAGCGATGAATGTGGAACAAAAAGAATTGGTACAACACATCCGGGAAGACTGCGGCAGATTGTTAAAGATTACCAGTGAATTGCTGGACCTTGCTCAGGTTGAAACAGGAAACCTTCAGTTGAATTTCGTAAAATCTGATCCCCGCAAGATTGCGATCTATGCAATGGATTCGGTCAGGTTTCAGGCCGAGCAAAAAAACATTGAACTGGAGCTGATCAGTAGGAATAACCTGCCTAAGATAAACGTAGACGTAGAAAAAACAGCATGGGTACTGGTCAACTTCCTGTCTAATGCACTTCGTTACAGTTCTGAGAAATCAAAAGTGCAGATCCAGATTATAGAAAAGGGAGAGGAGATTGAATTTTCTGTACGGGACTTCGGAAAAGGAATAGAGGAGATCTATCAAAAGAGACTGTTTGATAAGTATTTTCAGGTTCCTACAGATGGCAATAACAAGTCGGGATCCGGATTAGGGCTGGCCATTTCCAAAGACTTTATCGAAGCTGAGAGTGGAAAGATCTGGGTGGAAAGCGCACTGGGTGAAGGCAGTAAATTCTGCTTTTCTTTACCTATTGCCCCTTAAAGTATCCTAGGAGAGAGATTTTTCGTTACATTTGCCCTGATAAGTTCTTTACTTTATTTCTTCATCAACCGGAAGAGGTTTTACTTAGCTGTAGATTAATAGGGAATCGTGTGCAAATCACGAGCTGTCGCGCAACTGTAAGTAACACAACAAGTTTTTACCCAGGCATATCCACTGTTCCAACACAGGAATGGGAAGGATGGTAAAAATGTTACAAGTCAGGAGACCTGCCTTTACCGAATTGACAATGCTTTCGCGAACTGAAGCATGGGTCAGGTAGGTGTATATCCAATACATACATTCTGTAGAATGCGTGCGCCTATACATTTATTTTTCCTTTTTTTCTTACCGCCAGCATTGCGAAGTCCAGCAAAGAGCTTTTAACTGATCTTTTCATCAATTAAAAAGCAAGACAATGCTAACAAACAATCTAGGCTACCCGCGTATAGGTAGTAACAGAGAGCTCAAAAAGGCCTGCGAGCAATTTTGGGCAGGTAAGAGTACCCTTCAAAACCTGGTACAGGTAGGGAAAAACATTCGCCAGCAAAACTGGGAACTGCAAAAAGAGAAAGGAGTCGACCTGATTCCTTCCAACGACTTTTCATTTTATGATCAGGTATTAGACCTGTCTCTAACCGTAGGAGCTATTCCCAAGCGTTACCATGAGGTGATTCTGAACAAGGCCAATACCGAGCTGGATCTTTATTTTGCCATGGCCAGGGGTTATCAGAAAGAAGGTCTGGACATTACTGCCATGGAAATGACCAAATGGTTTGATACCAATTACCATTATATTGTGCCGGAATTTACCAAAGACCAGCAATTTAAACTGTTCTCCACCAAATTACTGGACGAATATAATGAGAGCAAAAGACTGGATATTAAAACTAAACCTGTCCTGATCGGTCCGGTATCTTATTTATTATTGGGTAAAGAAAAAGAAGCGGGTTTTGAGCGGATCGACCTGATTAAAAATCTGTTGCCGGTATATATTGACATCCTTAAAAAACTGGAAGAGCAACATGTGGAATGGGTACAGTTTGATGAACCTTTTCTTTCTTTAGACCTGACAGACAAAGATAAAGCCGCATTTAAATACGTATATGCAGAGATCAAAAAACAGTTTCCTAAACTTAAGACCTTACTGACCACTTATTTTGAAGCCTTAAAAGACAATACTGAACTGACCGTTTCTCTTCCTGTACATGCTTTACATATTGACCTGGTTAGAAATCCGGAGCAATTACAGCCTGTTTTATCTGCTATACCTGCCAACCTGATACTTTCGATAGGAGTGGTAGATGGTAGAAACATCTGGAAAAATGATTTCCGTTCTTCCCTGCAATTAATAGAAACGGCAAAAGAGCAGATCGGTGCAGGTCGTTTGATCATTAGCCCTTCCTGTTCTTTGATTCATTCGCCATGCGACCTGGACCTGGAAACCAATGAAGCTACTTTAACGCCAGAAATCAAACAATGGTTGTCTTTTGCGAAGCAAAAAGTAGAAGAGGTCGTAACCCTGAAACAATTGGCTGAAAATGATGCTTCAGCACAAGCAAAACTGAAAAGCAATGACCAGGCCAGTAATAACAGAAAAACGTCTGCTTTAATCCATAATCCATTGATAAAACAAAGGGTTGCCGGAATTGAAGAAAAAGATGAGCAACGTCTGCAGCCTTATTCGGTAAGGAGTGTTTCCCAAAAAGAAGCCTTAAAACTGCCATCATTCCCGACTACTACCATCGGTTCATTTCCGCAAACTGCAGAAGTGAGAAGCTGGAGGGCGAAATTCAAAAAAGGCGAATTGAGCCAGCAGGAATACGATGCGCTGATTGAAAAAGAAACGAAAGAAACCATTCTTTTCCAGGAAGAAACAGGTATTGATGTTTTGGTTCACGGAGAGTTTGAGCGTAATGACATGGTGGAGTATTTCGGTGAGCAGCTGGCAGGATTTACCTTTACCAAAAACGGATGGGTACAAAGTTATGGCAGCAGATGCGTGAAACCACCGATTATTTATGGTGATGTTCACCGTCCGGCACCAATGACGGTAAGGTGGTCTTCTTTTGCGCAGTCATTGAGCGAAAAATGGGTGAAAGGAATGTTGACCGGTCCGGTAACGATCCTGCAATGGTCTTTTGTGCGTAATGACCAGCCACGTTCTGAAACCTGTACACAGATTGCACTGGCCATCAGAGATGAAGTGGTAGACCTGGAAAAAGCAGGGATAAGAATTATTCAGATTGATGAGCCGGCAATTCGGGAAGGTTTGCCTTTACGTAAGGCCGATTGGCAGAATTATTTGCACTGGGCGGTACGTGCTTTCCGTATTTCGGCCAGTGGAGTACAGGATGATACACAAATTCATACCCATATGTGCTATTCTGAATTTAATGACATTATTCAGAATATTGCAGATATGGATGCGGATGTGATCACTATTGAATGTTCCCGTTCTCAAATGGAGTTATTAGATGCTTTTGCTGATTTTAAATATCCAAATGAAATAGGACCAGGGGTTTACGATATTCATTCGCCACGTGTTCCGGCAAAAGAAGAGATGGTTTTTCTCCTGGAAAAAGCCCGTTCAGTAATTCCTTCGGCACAACTTTGGGTGAATCCGGATTGCGGTTTAAAGACCAGACATTGGGAGGAAACAAAAAAAGCACTGACAGAAATGGTCGCTGCTGCAAAAGTACTGCGGGAATATGTTGAAGAAGCTGTAACTTTGTAAAAAAAATCAAACAGGCAAGTGGTAGGCTTGCCTGTTTTAATAGATACAGCACACAGAATGAGAATACGTAAAAATGCGGTGATAACCGGAGTTGGTGGTTATGTTCCGGAAACTGTTTTGAGCAACAAGGACCTGGAAAAAATGGTGGAAACTAATGATGAGTGGATCGTTTCCAGAACAGGGATCAGGGAGAGAAGAATAGTTAATGATGCCAATGTGGCGACTTCAGACCTGGCAACCAGAGCCTTGAAAAAATTGCTTCAGGATGGGGACATTCATCCTGATGAAATAGACTGTGTGATTGTATCCACCTCTACTCCAGACTATGTGATGGTCTCTACCGGAAGTATGGTGTGTGAAAAAGCAGAACTAAAGAATGCCTGGGGAATAGATACCAATGCGGCTTGCAGTGGTTTCCTTTATGCTTTGACGCTTGGCGCAAGCATGATTGAAAGCGGACGTTGTAAGCGTGTGGTGGTTATTGGTGCAGATAAAAACAGTTCGATCGTAAACTATAAAGACCGCAATACCTGTATTCTTTTTGGAGATGGTGCCGGAGCGGTTTTACTGGAACAAACAGAAGAAGAAGTCGGATTAATAGATAGTTTTTTCAGAACAGATGGCAGCGGTAAGGAAAACCTGATCGTTACTGCCGGAGGTTCCAAATATCCTGCATCTCAGGAAACCCTGGATCAGAATTTACATTATGTGCGTCAGGACGGTCGTGTGGTGTTTAAAGCCGCGATTCAGGGCATGACGAATACCTGTAGAGAAATCCTCAGGGCAAATGATTTAGACATTAAACAAATCAATTATCTGATTCCTCACCAGGCGAACCTGCGGATCATTCAGGCCGTAGGGGAGCAGTTAAACTTAACAGATTCACAGGTCAAAGTAAACATCAGCCGTTACGGAAATACTACTGCAGCAACGATTCCATTGTGCTTATGGGATTTTAAAGATGATTTCAAATATGGTGATAAACTTTTATTAACCGCTTTTGGAGCCGGATTCTCATGGGGTGCTACCTATTTAAAATGGGGCAAACTGAGGGGGAAATAGAACTCCCCGGGTTAGAAGTGTTTAACGAAAAGTAAATGACAGTAGAAGATAAAATTAAAGCGTCGGAAACACGCATTTTTAAAGCCGTGTTCCCAAATACCACTAATCATTACGATACCTTATTTGGCGGGACAGCCATGCACATGATGGATGAAGTTGCCTTTATTACGGCAACCCGTTTCAGCAGACAGATCATGGTTACCGTAAGCAGTGACCGGATCGATTTCAAGAAACCCATTCCCGCAGGAACAATTGTAGAACTGATTGGTACGGTAAGTCATATCGGAAATACCAGTCTGAAAGTCAGGGTGGATATATACATCGAACAAATGTATTCCGAAGACAGAGAAAAGGCCGTTACCGGAGAGTTTTCTTTTGTCGCCATTGACGAACATAAAAAACCGATTAAAATATTAAAATAATCAGTGAAAAGCAGGCTCAGGCCTGCTTTTTTTATGCTTTATCCATTAAATCCCGGTAATTGTTCCCTATCTTTGCGCCAATGTTAATCAAACCAACAGCCATATTGCTTTTGTTGAGTTTACTGATGGTAAACTTCTCCAATGCTTTTGTATTTGCGGGTTTTGAAATGAACGAAAAATACATCGCTGCCGAGCTTTGTGTGAATAAAGATAAACCTCAGCTTCATTGTAATGGAAAGTGCTATTTAATGAAAAAATTAAAGCAGGCACAGGACAAAGAGCAGAAGCAGGAAAGACAATCCCAGAAAACACCAGTCCAGGAGGCTATTGTAGTCAACATACTGGAATTCAAACAATATCCATTCGGAGAAATTCATTTTCATATTCCGCTTTCTACAGGAATGCCACAATCTGGCCTGAATGCTATTTTTCACCCTCCGCAATTCATCGTTTAATCCAAGCATGCGCAGCCGGCTTTTAGTGCCGGTCTAAAAGAGCGCATCAGGTTTTACCGGGTTGATCAGACGGTTTCCATGCTCAGCAGGGAAGAAGGTGTATTGATATGCACCGGATTGTCCCTTTGTGCCATGCCTGAATCTGATCAGGATGATACACTAATATTTTTAAAAATCAAGATGAACAAATTAGTTGGAATAGTGCTGATTGCTCTTGGAGCATCGGCCTGCACTGTAGATTACAAAAAAGAACGCGATGAAGTCATGCAATTTCATGACCTGGTTATGGGAGATCAGACCGCTATCGTTAATTACCAGATGAAACTGGACACCTTATTAAAAGACATGAAGGGCTTAAAAGCAAAGTATCCGGAGCTGGATACCCTGAAGGAAAAAGAAACGATAAAGGTGCTGCTGAACGACCTGACTACTGCGGAGGATAGCATGAACGACTGGATGCATAAATTTGAACCCGATGTAACCGGCAAATCAAATGAAGAATCTGTACAATATTTCAAAGCAGAGAAGGCCAAGATACAGCGGGTCGATAGCCTGTATAAAAAAGAAATCAAATCATCCGAAGCCTACTTCAGTAAATTCAAAAAATAATGAGATTAAACTTAAGCTGTCTTTTCTTATTGTTTCTTTTTAGCTGTAAGGAAGAACCCAAACGCCTGCCCTTTTTGCAAATGGAACAATCCGAAAGGGTTGTTGACGGTAAAACGGTTATAGATACTGTTTTCAGGACGATTCCCGCATTTAAACTGTTAAATCAGGATAGTATGGCGGTAACCGAAAAAGACTTCAACGGAGCGATTTATGTGGCTGATTTCTTTTTCACATCCTGTCCGACCATTTGTCCTGTTATGCACAGGAACCTGTTAAAGGTTTATAAAAAGTATGAAGGGAATCCGGAAGTGAAACTGGCTTCCCATACCATTGATGTGAAGTATGATGTTCCTTCAAGAATGAAGGCATATGCGAGCAAATTAGGCGTTAAAGGGACCCAGTGGGAATACCTTTGGGGTACAAAAGAAGAGATCTATGCCCTTGCAGAACGCAATTATATTGTGGCGGCGAAGGAAGATAAAAATGTACCCGGCGGTTTTATGCACCAGGGATACCTCATCCTGGTAGATAAAGAGAAACGCATCCGCGGAGCCTATGATGGTACGGTAGATAAGGACGTTAAAAAACTGATGGAGGATATGGATATTTTATTAAACGAGTATAAAACTAAAAAGTAAATCATGCTCAGGAGTTTTACCGCTATGTTTTTACTGATCAATATGTTGCTGACGCAATTCAGCAGCGTATGTATCTATGCGGGTTTTGAACTCAATCAGCAATACATTGCCAGTACACTTTGCGAAAACAGGGACAAACCGGAAATGCATTGTAATGGTAAATGCTACCTGACAAAGAAGCTTAAACAAGCTGAAGAAAAAGAAAAAAGACAGGAAAGAGAAGCTCAAAAGAAAAGCGCTGCAGATACTTTTTTTGTGAGGTCAAATGTGCTGCTTGTCTTTCCTGATTATTTTATCAGGAAGGCATTTTCTATGGAAAGGCCTTTCCACCTGCCTGAAAGTATTGCTGAAATTTTACACCCTCCTCCGGTAAATTTCATTCACTCCCCATATTTAACAGCTTAAATTTTCCTTTCTGATCATTTTACCCGGGTTTTACCCGGGGGGATATTGCTGTGAAAACAACTGTCGATTTTTTAACCCTGCCTGCCTTTTTTCTTTTGGAACGGAGGGGGTATGCACGAATAATTTCAAATAAAAATGAAAAATAACATACAACAACTTACATGGATATTACTGGGTAGTGTACTAATGATCTTATCAGCCTGCTCTAAGAAAGAAGCCGGGGCTCCTGAATTTGTGGAAACAAATCTGGCTCCTTTTTCTGTCGAGTTTGATAATATTGTTGGAGAAAGAACTTTCTCGATTAACAACACGGGCAGTCCATATACCAATGCTTCAGGAGAGAAATTCTCTATTTCTTTTCTGCAATATTTCATCAGTAACATCAAAGTCGCTACGGCTTCCGGTCAGGAATATACGGTAAAACAGGATGAGAGCTATTTCCTGATCAATGGTGCCGATAAAACAACCCGTTTTGCCAAAGTAAATGTTCCGGAGGGGGATTATACCCGTTTAACCTTTACGGTAGGAGTAGATAGTTTAAGAAGTACCATGCCAGTGGAAAAGCGGACCGGTATGTTGGATCCTGCTTATGGCGGAGGCCATGAATCAGGAGGAATGTACTGGGGATGGCAAAACGGTTATATCTTTTTCAAATTCGAAGGGAATTCTTCAGTGATTTCTGATGATAAGAATGGAGATCCTTCCGGTAAAAGGCAGTTTAAATACCATATTGGTGGTTTTGGAGGTTATAATGCGCCGACGCTTAACAACATCAGAACAGTGACCTTAGACCTGAAGGCCGCCGGAATTGCCAAAGTCAGAAAAGACAGGCAGAGTAATGTGCACCTGTTTGTGGATGTGATGAAAGTATTCAATGGAAAGAATGTCTTTAGTATTGCGGCACATCCGAATGTGATGTTCGGGGATTTTAGTGCCAAAATTGCCAATAACCTGACTGAAATGTTCAGGCATGACCATACTGAAAACTAGTTGCTATGAATAAAAAACATTGGATAACCCTGTTGCTCATGGGCATTTTTATTCTGGCCTGTAAGAAGGATGTGGTGCTCAAAGACCATCCTGTGATCGGGGAGATTTCGAAGTTTCTGGGTTTTCAAAAGCCGGTAAATTTTCCGGAGCCCACTTATAATTTCGCCAACAACAAAGTGACTAAAGAGGGCTTTGAGTTGGGAAGGGCTTTGTTTTATGAACCCCGGTTGTCCAGGAACAATACCATTACCTGTGGTTCCTGTCATATTCAATCCTCTGCTTTCACCCAACATGGGCATGATGTAAGTCATGGGATTGACGATCGTTTAGGAACGCGCAACTCCCCGCCAATTATGAACCTCGCCTGGAACAAATCTTTCATGTGGGGAGGAGGGATTTATGACCTGGATCTGCAACCTATTGCACCCATTACCACTCATGAGGAAATGGATGAAAAACTCGAAAATGTATTTAACAAACTACGTCAGCTGCCTAAATACACAGAGCTTTTTAAACGGGCCTTTGGAACAGAGGAGATCAGCACGGCCAGGTTTATGAAAGCATTGTCGCAGTTTATGCTGATGTGTGTCAGCAGCAATTCCAAATATGATCAGGTAATGAGAAAGGAAGGAAATGCAGTTTTTACTGCGGAAGAGCAGGAAGGTTACAACTTGTTTAAGCAGAAATGTGCTTCCTGTCATAGCGAACCTTTGTTTACCGATGGGTCTTTCCGGAACAATGGCTTAGGAATCAGCCCAATCAATGATCAGGGTTTGTACCTGGCCACCCTTATCGGTACAGACCGTTATAAATTTAAGGTGCCGTCTTTGAGAAACCTGCGGTTTACGGCGCCTTATATGCATGATGGGCGGTTTTTAAGTCTTGCAGGTGCGCTGGAGCATTACAATTCCGAAGTCCAGGATACGCCGAATCTGGATCCCTTATTAATAAAAGGAGACAAAAGAGGCATAGACCTCACAGAAAATGATAAGGTTAAGCTAACGGCTTTCCTATCCACTTTAAATGATGAAGAGTTTATCAATAACAAACTCTTAGCCGAACAATAATAAAGAGATATGATGAAAAAGAAAATATGGATTAGCCTGATGCTATTGTGTACCACTTCGCTTTCCAGCTTTGCCTGCGACATTTGCGGCTGCGGAGTAGGGAGTTATTATCTGGGTATCCTCCCTGAATTTAACAAGAGATTTATAGGGTTAAGGTATCAGCATAAAACATTACAAACACACCTGGGGCCCTCAGGCCAGAGAACCCCCATTACTGCTGATGAAACCTACCAGAGTACGGAACTTTGGGGCGGCTGGAATATCGGAAGCCGTTTTCGGGTTCTGGCTTTTGTACCCTACAATTTCAATAAAAGAGAAAGTCAGACAGGGGACGGAACAAAAAACGGTCTTGGAGATATTGCGTTGATGGGTTACTATAAATTGTTGGATCATAGCGGAACCCTGGGCGAACGTTTGCTGGTGCAATCCATATGGCTTGGAGGAGGGGTAAAAGTGCCGACGGGAAAATACGAACCTTCAGAACGTCTGGCCATTCAGGAGTCTCCTAATAATTTTCAATTGGGTACAGCAAGTACAGATTTTACTCTAAATGCAGCCTATGATATTCGTTATAATGATCTGGGATTGAATACAAATGTGAATTATAAGATCAATACCGAAAACAAATACAATTACCGTTATGGGAATAAACTGACGGCCAATATGCTTGCCTATTATAAGTTCAGACTGGCTAATGTAGTTACGGTTGCACCCAATGCTGGTGTTTTATATGAAACTGCGGAGAAAGACGTGGAAAACAATAAATACGATGTCGAAGTATCCGGAGGTTATTCCTTATCTGCAGTTGCAGGTTTGGAAGTGGCGATGAAAGGACTAGCATTTGGCGCCAATTATCAGAATGTACGTTCCCAGGACCTTGCTGCCGGAAGGGCAAGGGCAGGAAACCGGGTAATGGTGCATTTGTCCTTGCCTTTTTAAACTCGTTTGCCTTTCGAAATCACTCAGCAGGAATGTAAATTCTGCTGAGTGATTTGCTCGTTAGGATCAGATAATTTTTTATCGCCGTTTGACTTTTATTGTTAAATTTGTTAGAACCAGACTTAACTAACTATCTTACCACCATATGAATCTTTCACTCCTGACAGATGATGAACTGATTGTTCTTTTTAAAGACGGCAGTGAGCGTGCGTTCAGAGAGATTTACACCCGTTACTGGAAAGAGGTGTTTCAGGTGGCCTATAAAAAAACACACCATAAGGAACTGGCAGAAGAGCTCACCCAGAACCTGTTTACTGATCTTTGGCACAGGAGGGAAAGCATCAGCATCATTTCCATGAGTAATTACCTTTTTGGTAGCCTGAAATACAGCATTATCAATCATTATAAGTCACAACTGGTGAAGGAGAACTATCAGGAGCACCTTAAGGTGCTGAAAAATGATACTGTTGAAAATACAGATTACCTGTTGATGCTCAATGAACTGTCTGATGCACTGACTAGTGGGATTGCCAGACTACCCAAGAAAACAGGAGAAGTATTTAAGCTGAGCAGACTGGAACATTATTCTATAAAAGACATTTCCAGAGAACTCAATATCTCTGAAAAAGCGGTAGAATACCACATTACCCAATCGCTTAAATCCATGCGCTTTCATTTGAAAGATTACCTCTTTTTACCCCTTATCATCAGTCTGTTTTTATAAAACGGAAAAATATTTTTATTTTCTTTAGGGATCCGCCTCTGTTAACTTACATATAGTTTAAAAGCTATAAGAATGAGTAGAGAAGCATTTCACCTTCTATTAGAAAGGTATCTCCAGGGAAAATGTACAGATGAGGAAAAACGAATCGTCGAAGAACTTTACGGAATGCTCGATAAAGAAGAGCTGGAGGAAATTAATCCACGGGAATTCAATATTATGGAGCAAAAGCTTTGGGACCGGATCCACCTGGATATCTCAGTTCCGGCAACAGCATCACCGATAGCTTTAACAAATCATAGAATTCTTTCTGCAGGGACGTGGAGAGGCATTGCAGCAGCAGTTGCGGGCTTTGTTCTCCTCAGCAGCGGATACCTGTTTTTTAAAGAAGAAAAGCAAGTTCCGGTATTTCTTGCGGCCAGCGCTGCGTTTGAAGTTAAAGAACTTACCAATACCTCAGAACGTGCTCAAAAGATCATCTTTGAAGATGGGAGTTTTGTTGTTCTGGATGCAAATGCAGTGGTTAAGTACCCGGTACATTTTGGTCGGGAGGCCAGAGAAGTGACGATAGAAGGAACAGGATTTTTTCAGATTAGTAAAGATGCTTCGAGGCCTTTTCTGGTTTATAGTAAAGAGGTCATCACCAAAGTTCTTGGGACCAGTTTTACGGTCAGAACCACTTCCTCAGGTAATGGAACCGAAGTTTCAGTAAGGACTGGAAAAGTGATGGTTTCTCCGGTTTCCGGACGACTGGCCATTCTGAAAGGAATTCTCGGCACAGATAAAGGGGTTTTTCTTCATCCCAATCAGAAAGCCGTTTTTAGTGCCGATCAGAAAGCATTTGAAAAAACACTGGTCAGCAATCCGGAACCTGTATACACAGGAGTGGACAAGCAGGAAATTAAAGAAGCCTTCTCTTTCAACGATGCAACAGTGGCAGAGGTCATTGCGCAACTTAAAAAGGCTTATGAAATCGACTTTATTGTCGAGAATGCCGGTTTATACGACAATACCTTTACGGGAGACCTTTCTGAGCAGAGCTTATACAATAAACTGGATTTTCTCTGTGAGTCTATAAAGGCAACTTATGAAGTTTCCGGAACCAGTATCGTCATTAAAAGTAAAAAATAACAGGTACTGTATTTTCAAAAGAGCAGGGTTGCGGGACCTTGCCGGAGAAAAACAGGCCTGAGCCAGTATCACTTAGTAAACTAACCTTAAACCAACTAAACCAAAAGCGTATGAAAAAGAGAAACTTCTACTAGACCTACCTCAAAAAAAAAACTGACAATGTTGCGGGACATTGCCAGTTAAATTGATTCTGAACGAAATTTTCACATTAACGAACAAAACTTCTAAAGGTATGAATAAAAAGCGATTTGTTGCTTTAATAATAACAGCAATGAGAATATCTGTAAGCCAAATTTTTCTTGTCATCTTATTCACCTGCAGTACTTTTGCAAAAAAAGTAGAGGCACAGGGAATTCTGAACAAAGAAATTTCTATAAATATTACTGAAGGTAAAATAAAGCAGATCTTAAAGGAAATTCAAAACCAGACTAAGGTAAAATTTATTTATAGCCCATCTGTAATCAAATCCGAAAGGATTGTCAGTCTAAATGTCGTGAATAAGCGCCTGGGGGATATCCTTACGGAAACACTTGCCGCCCTTAACATCACTTACAGAGTGGTGGATCAGCACATTTTACTATACGACAAAGCAGGTTTTGCAGCGGCTGAAGCCGAGGCGCAAAAACCACAGACCATTATCAAAGGACAGGTGAGCTCGGTAAGAGGAGAAACCCTTCCCGGAGTCAGCGTAAAGATCAAAGGAACGGCTACCGGTGCAATGACCGACAACAATGGTAATTACTCAATTACGACAACTTCTGCAGATGCCATTCTGGTTTTTACTTATATTGGTTTTAAGACTAAGGAAGTCGCAGTTGCCGGTAAGACAATCATCAATGTCCAGCTGGAAGAAGAAGAAACCTCATTGGGCGAGGTGGTCGTAGTAGGTTATTCCACCCAGAAGAAAAAGGACCTGACCGGTGCTGTTGCAGTTGTCAATGTCTCTTCCATGGTCAAACAACCTGTTTCTTCGGTAAACAACCTCTTGCAGGGGCAGGCTTCAGGAGTAACGGTATTGGGATCAGGACAGCCTGGAGAAGAGCCTCAGGTAAAAATAAGGGGGATCAATACTTTTGGAAACAATAGCCCACTTTACATTGTAGATGGTGTTCCTACCCAAAGCACTTCCGACATCAATCCGAATGACATAGAATCTGCACAGGTATTGAAAGATGCCGGGGCTGCTTCGATTTATGGATCAAGGGCCGCGAACGGCGTAATCGTCCTGACCACCAAAAGAGGTAAGGGAAAAACTCAGGTCAACTATGATGCTTATTATGGTAGTCAGCGTCCTAAAACCGGAAATGTATGGGATATTTTAAACCCTGCAGAGATGGCCACACTGAAACGTCAGATGCTGATCAACTCCGGAGAAACAAATCTGAATGACCCCTTGTATGGAAATGGTCCTTCCTATGTCGTACCTGATTATATTCTTCCGCGTGGAGCAATGGAAGGAGATCCCAGAACTAATCCTTCTTTATACAATATCAAACCGTTTTTCAATGCTGCGGAGTATGCTGATTTTTATCGCATCACACGTGCCAATAAAAATGGAACCAACTGGTATGAAGAGATCTTTAGTCCGGCACCGATTACCAGCCACAACGTTTCCGTTAGTGGTGGTTCAGATCAGGGAAATTACCTTTTCTCGGCCAATTATTTTAACCAGGAAGGAACGTTACTTAAAACTTTCCTGACCAGGTATACCATCCGCTCAAATACCCAGTACAATATTGGTAAAAAGATCAGGGTAGGTGAAAACCTTGCCTATTCCCTGAAGAGCAATCCTCAGATTGGAGGGTTGACTGGTGATAATGCAATCGGACATGCTTTTCGTCAGCAGCCGATCATTCCTGTATATGATATCATGGGCAATTATGGTGGTTCTTTTGGAGGAGGATTAGGCGATGCCTATAACCCGGTGGCTATGATGATGCGCACGAAAGACAATAAAGCCACAGACAACAGGTTGTTTGGAAATGTTTTTGTAGAGGTGGACCTGCCGGAATCACTGACACTGCGCAGTTCATTCGGTGGTTCCAATTATTCAGGGGATTCCCGTTCATTTGTTCATCCACAATATGAAAACTCGGAAAATAACATCACCAATACCTATTCTGAGTCTTCTTATGCGGGATTTGATTATACCTGGACAAACACCCTTGCCTTTAACAGAACATTTGGTAAACATACTTTAAAGGCATTGGCAGGTACGGAATACCTGAGAAACCGCAACAATACTTTAAGCGGGAGTAACAAAGGTTATTTCTCTTTCGATCCCAACTATACCAATCTGAATACCGGTAGCGGACCTAAGGATTCTTCCAGTGAACGTGAAGCAAGTGCTATGTTTTCTCTTATCGGTCGTTTGGACTATAGCTTCAACGATAAATACCTTATCGGAGGAACAATCAGACGCGATGGATCATCCAAATTTACGGAAAACGTATATGGCTGGTTCCCTTCAGTAAGCGGGGGATGGAGAATTTCGCAGGAGTCTTTTTTAAAGGATGTCAAATGGATTACCGACCTGAAGATCAGAGGTGGATATGGAGTCATGGGGAATCAGCTGAATGTAACCAGCGGAAATGGATTCAGTACTTATAGCAGTGCAATTGCCCCATCTTATTATGCAATAGGAGGAGGAAACAATGTTGTTTCCGGTTTCTATAGAAACCGTACCGGTAATCCGGGAGCGGAGTGGGAAAGAAATACCAACTCCAACATCGGTGTCGACGCGACTCTATTTGCGGGAAAACTGGAAATTTCTGCAGACTACTATCGCAAGGTCATCAATAAGTTATTGTACAATCCTGAAATGATCGGGACGGGAGGTGCTTCCTCCGTGCCTTTTATCAATATTGGCGAGATGAAGAACGATGGATTAGACCTGGCAATTTCAACCCATACCAATATCGGAAGCGAGCTTAAATTCAATGCAACGGCAACCCTTACCACTTATAATAACCTGATTAAAAAGATTTCCGGTGATGCAGATTATTTTGATGAAGATTCACGTCGCTTTGATGGTAGTATGATTATCCGTAATCAGGTAGGTCATTCCGTGAGTCAGTTTTTTGGTTATAAAGTGGCCGGATTCTGGAATTCCCAACCAGAGATTGATGCTGCCAATTTAAAAGCACAAGGTGCAACCGGAGATCCCAATTCTGTTTATCAGAGTGCAATAGGTCTCGGACGTTTTAAATATGAAGACATGAATGGGGATGGAATCATCACGGCGGCCGACCGTACTTTCTTAGGAAATGCCAACCCGAACTTTAGTTATGGACTGAACCTTGGTTTAACCTATAAAGATTTCGACCTGAGCATGTTTTTTTATGGGGTTCAGGGCAATTCGATCTGGAATCAGGTAAAATGGTGGACGGATTTTTCTTCTTCTTTCGGAGGGGCAAAAAGCCATACCGCTTTGTACGATTCCTGGACGGAAAACAATAAAAATGCGAAGGCACCAATTCAGGAGAAAGAACAGAATTTTAGCTCGAACAGTGTCCCTAACTCGTATTTCGTAGAAAAGGGCTCCTACCTCAGATTGAAGAATGCACAGATCGGATATACATTCCCGGCGGCAATGCTTCAGAAAATCGGCGTGGGTAAACTCCGGGTTTATGTATCCGGAGCCAACTTGTTTACGATTACCAAATATTCAGGACTGGATCCTGAGATTGGTACTTCAAGTGCCACTGGTAGCCAGACCGCCTACGGGGTAGATGAGGGCGCTTATCCAAGTCAGCGGACTTTCCTGTTCGGATTAAATTTAAATTTTTAACCATTTAATGTTTTAACAGATGAAAAGATCAACATATATTTTGTTCGCTGTAATGTTCTGTACAGCACAGCTATTTTTCTCCTGCAAGAAAGCATTGGAGCAACCACCATTAGGTGCCTTAACAGAGGAGATTTTAGCCAATAAAAATGGAGTAAACGGCTTATTAATCGGGGCTTATGCGGCCCTGGACGGACAACAAGGTTCCAACGAAAGCTTAGGCGGTGGTGAAGCCTGGCATGCCTCACCAAGTAACTGGGTGTTTGGCGCCATCACCGGGGGAGATGCTTCCAAAGGTAGCGATGGAGGGGATCAGCCAGCTATAGACCCGATTGCAAAATTTTATCCGGATGCCACCAACGCCTATTTCAATGGTAAATGGAAAGCATTGTATGAGGGGGTAACCCGTACCAATAATGTCCTGAAATTAATGGCAAAAGCTACGGACCTTAAAGATGATGAACGTAAAAGTCTGAGCGGACAAGCCAGATTTCTCCGTGCTCATTATTACTTTGAACTGAAAAAGATGTGGAATATGGTGCCTTGGATTGATGAAACCACCACCATCTTTAATCAGCCAAATAATACCGATATCTGGTCTAAAATTGTAGATGACCTGAAGTATGCTTATGATAATTTGCCTCCTACGCATCAGGAAATGGGTAGGGTAAACAAGTGGGCTGCAGGCGCTTATCTGGCCAAAGCCTATTTGTATCAGCATAAATTTCCTGAAGCAAGGACCTTGTTTGATCTGGTCATTACCCAGGGAGTAACCACTACCGGCAAGAAATACCAGTTAAATGAAGAGTTTGCAGATAATTTCAAACCTAGTAAGGAAGACAATTCCGAGGTGGTGTTTGCCATTCAGATGGCGGCAAACGTAGATCCTGACGGACCTTCAAACGGCAATAATGGAGATATGCTGAACTTCCCTTATGGAGATAGCCCTTTTGGCTGCTGCGGATTTTTCCAGCCTTCTATTGATATGGTCAATCATTTCCGGACCAATAAGGACAACGGACTTCCTTACCTGAGCAATTACAATGATTTTGCGGTAAAGAACGATATGGGAGTAAGCGGAACAGATCCTTTTGTTCCGGATGCAGGAACCCTGGACCCAAGAATTGACTGGACTGCGGGCAGACGTGGAATCCCTTATCTGGATTGGGGGATTTATCCGGGCAAACCATGGATCAGGGACCAGGGGTATGGTGGACCTTACGGACCTAAAAAAAATATCTATTGGCAGGAATCGCAGGCTACTGATGCAGATTTGACCACCTGGGCTCCCGGTTCAGCGATCAACTACCTGGTGATCAGGTTTGCCGATGTCTTGTTAATGGGGGCGGAGGCAGAAGCCCAATCAGGAAATCTGGCTAAGGCTCAGGACTACGTAAACCTGGTCAGGGCAAGGGCTGCTAATCCTAAAGGATGGGTTTATCAGTATAAAAATAATGCTAAACCAATGGAAGGATTTTCTGCTACTCCTGCTGCTAACTATAAAGTGAACGGATATCCAGCGGGTGATTTCTCTACCAAAGGAAAAGACTATGCATTAAGTGCCATTTATTTCGAAAGAAAAATAGAGCTGGCCATGGAAGGGCACCGTTTCTTTGACCTGGTTCGCTGGGGAATTGCAGAGCAAGAGCTGAATGCCTATTTCAACTATCAGGGAAAACTAACTTCTGATGTGAGAAATGGAAAATATACAAAAGGTAAAAATGATTATTATCCGATTCCACAACGACAGATTGATTTGAGCCAGTCTGGTGGCGCACCGGTATTGAAACAAAATTCCGGTTATAACTAGGGAGAAATTGTTCCCCCATTTCTTATCCCTATAATGAAGTAGGGGCGGATGCCCCTACTCATTTTATATTATTTTTTATTTGTAACTTCCTTTCCTAATGAACCAACCACAACGTTTTTTATCACTCGATGTATTTCGGGGAATGACAGTTTGTTTTATGATCATTGTCAACACCCCGGGAAGCGGCGCCCAGCCATTTGCCATGCTGGAACATGCTGCCTGGCACGGATTTACACCCACAGATCTGGTCTTTCCTTCTTTTCTGTTTGCGGTAGGTAATGCCATGAGCTTTTCCATGAAAAAGTCTGCCCTGATGAATAATCAGGAGGTGCTGACTAAAATATTCAAACGGACATTACTGATTTTTCTGATCGGATATCTGATGTACTGGTTCCCGTTTTTCCATTATAATGAAGCCGGGGGAATCAGTTTTTCTCCGATTGGAAATACCCGTATTCTGGGCGTTTTGCAACGCATCGGATTGTGTTACGGGATCGTCTCCCTGATGATACACTACCTTTCTACCAGATGGGTAGCTATTCTCAGTGTATTGTTTCTGATTGGTTATTGGATCGTATTGTTATGTTTTGGAGATCCTGCCGATCCATTCAGTATGACCGGAAATGCGGGGCAATACCTGGACCTGTTCCTCCTTGGAGATACCCATCTTTACCATGGCGAAGGGATCGCATTTGATCCTGAAGGTATATTAAGTACAATTCCTTCCTGCGTGAACGTAATTATAGGTTACTATGCCGGCCGTTTTATTCAGGAAAAGGGAAAAGGCTTTGAAAGCATTGCTAAATTATTGCTGGCGGGAGTGTTACTTGTTTTCCTGGCATGGTGCTGGAATTCCGCTTTTCCAATCAATAAAAAACTATGGACGAGTTCATTTGTACTGATTACCTGTGGACTTGACCTGATCATTATTGCCGCGCTCATTTACATTATAGAAGTGAAAGCATCCACCAAATGGACCGGATTTTTTACTGTATTTGGGAAAAATCCTCTGTTCATTTACATCGTTGCCGATCTCTTGCTGATTATCATCAATACCCTGTTTCCTAAATCTGATTTCAGCGGATGGATCAATACTGTTTTCTTCCAGGCAATTGCACCGGGGCCTATCGGTTCCCTGCTCTTTGCAATCAGCTTTATGCTGGTGTGCTGGTTTATTGGTTACCTCCTTGACCGGAAAAAAATATATATCCGCGTCTGATGGTAATGAAATAATTAAGAAAACTATTTAAAAAGAAAAACAAATGAAACAATACCTTATAGGAGCTTTACTCATCATGACAGCAACTGAAAGTAGCTTTGCACAACAAGGATCTGATTTGAAAGCTCAGGATTTGAGCATTAACCTGGAGATGATGAGCAACAGAGATGATAAAGTCGTATCGGTTCTCCACATCAGAAATAATGGTAAAGCAGCTTTGCCTGCTTCAGGCTGGAAAATTTATTTCAATTCCAGGGTAATAAAAACCTCAGGAGCAGATTCGGCAGTGGCTACCATTCAACATGTAAATGGAGATCTGTTTCAGTTATCTCCATTAAAACCATTTAAAACGCTTCCGGCAGGGGCGACCGTTCAGCTTAAACTGAGCTCGGAATCGATGAACAATGTCTCGGAACGGCCGCAAGGATTTTACCTGGTATGGGACAAAACACCCGATCATGCAGAAAACATCGGTACCTTCAGTTTTAAAGCATTTCCAGGAAATTTAAAAGAAGAGCTGGATCTTGCGACAAAAATATATCAGCAGAATAAACAGATTAAAACCATTCCGGAAAGTGATTTGCCGGCCATATTTCCAAGTCCGGTGAACTATGTTAAAAGGGAAGGAAGTTTTAAACTGAGTCCGGAGGTAAAAATCATTGCCGTGGCGGCTTTTGAGAAAGAAGCATCAGCCCTGGCAAAAGATCTTGCCGGCATTTTTGGAAAGAAACCGATGCTGGCCAAAGGTTCAGAAACCCAAGGGATTTTCTTCGAACAGGATAATTCTATTGGAAAAGAAGGATATGAACTGAGCATTAGTGCGCAGAAGATAGTCATTAAAGCTGCAGATGCTGCAGGCGCTTTTTATGGGGTTCAGTCGCTGAAAACTATGCTTCCCGCCTCATCGTGGGCAAGTGTTACGCGTCTGATCAACATTCCCGCTGCGGAGGTTAAAGATGCACCGCGTTTCGGTTTCAGAGGTTTTATGATGGATGTCGGCAGAAATTTTCAACCTAAATCTGAAGTGTTAAAGGTTCTGGATCTGATGGCACTATACAAGCTTAACGTCTTTCATTTTCATTTAACGGAGGATGAAGGCTGGCGATTGGAAATTCCAGGATTACCTGAGCTGACTTCCGTTGGAGCCCAACGTGGACATAGCAGGAACGAACAGAGCAGTATTCTTCCATCTTATGGATCAGCTGCAACTGTTGGAACGAATTCCGGAACTGGATTTTTTAGCAAAGCAGATTATATAGAAATCCTTAAGTATGCAACGGAAAGACATATTCTGGTTATTCCTGAGATTGAAACCCCGGGACATGCCAGGGCAGCTATCAAATCTATGGATGCAAGGTATGCCAGATTGATGAAAGAAGGCAGGCAGGCCGAAGCAGAACGTTATCTGTTGAGAGACCTGAATGACCAGTCGATATACCGTTCGGTTCAGGGATTTAATGATAACGTGGTTGATGTTGCCCTTCCTTCTGTCTACGCTTTTTTAGAAAAAGTAACTGATGAATTGATTGCTATGCATAAAGAAGCCGGAGCACCGCTTCCAACCATTCATTTTGGCGGAGACGAAGTGCCGACAGGAGTATGGGAGAAGTCGCCGGCAGCAGATCAGCTTTCAAAAACAGACCCTAAGCTGAAAGGAACAGACGCACTCTGGTATTATTATTTCAGTAAAATGAATCAGATGTTGAAAGCTAAAGGGTTGTATTTGTCGGGATGGGAGGAAATTGGTTTGTACAAAGCAGAGATGAATGGCGGAAAGAAAATGTTACCGGAATCTCGTTTTGTAAATGAAAACTTTCATGCAGATGTATGGAACAACCTGAGTGGTAATGAAGATCTCGCCTATAAAATGGCTAATGCAGGGTATAAGGTGGTACTGACACCGGTGACTAATTTCTATATAGACCTGGCAGTAAACCGAAGTTTTGAAGAAAGAGGACAGAACTGGGGTGGTTATGTGGATGTCGACAAGCCTTTTTACTTCATTCCTTACGATTACTATAAAAATGTAAAAGAAGATGAACAGGGAAACCCAGTTGATCCTGCAATTTTTAAAGATAAAGAGCGTTTGACGGAGCTAGGTAAATCTAATATTGTAGGGTTACAGGCTCCGCTATGGAGTGAAACGATTAAAACACCAGCACAATTTGAATACATGCTGTTGCCAAAACTTTTAGGCTTTGCCGAAAGGGCATGGGCTAAAGATCCGGAATGGGCAACAACAGCTGATCCGGCAAAAGAGAAAGCACTTTACGAGCAGGCATGGTCTGAATTTGTCAACGTTTTAGGCAAAAAAGAACTTCCTCGTTTGAGTCACTATTCGGGAGGATATCTATACCGGATCCCTACTGTTGGTGTGAACCTCAGCAATGGACAGCTGGAGGCTAACCTGCAATATCCGGGATTTACGATCCGGTACACGACTGATGGAACGGAGCCTGGAAAGAACAGCAGCATTTACAAAACGGCGATTCCTGTTAAAGGGGATATAAAATTGCGTGCTTTCGATACAGCAGGGAGAGGAGGCAGGACGATACTGATTAGTCAGTAGATTTCATTTTCAAAGTATCTCTATGCCCATTAATGCGGCGAACTTACAATGTATATCACTATGATGATAAATACCTTTTTACAATTTCTCTGAAAGGAAATAATTGTAACCTTATAACCAGATCGCTTGCATTTCTTATGAAAAAAGGAATGCAAGCGATCTGGTTGAAAACGAATGCCAGCTCTTACATGAAAATTTATGCTTATGGTATAAATAGCGTGGTTTTACACAATTGCTTTTTCCGGGAAGAATACTCGTGGAGAGATCCCAAAATGATCTGCCAGTAAGTTAACATGATCCATATTGTACTTTGCTGGTTGACTATTATTCTCAATCTGGCTTATGAAAACTTTACTCGTGCCAACGATAAAGCCTATTTGCTCCTGAGAATATCCTTTATCCTTCCTTAACTTCAAGACAAAATCTATCACATATTGTTCAAAAGGAGATACCAAACTTTTCATCCCCTAAGAGATAACTTTTTATTTTCCAAAAGTTAGTATATATATTAACTTTTTACATAGCTTAGTATAAGCAATCTTCAACAGTAGCTCATAGACAGTCATCGTGGGTGGATTGGCGGCATTCAAGTTAATTCTTGGGGCCGCTTTTTATGTTATTTATTTGGTCGCCGGAAGTAGGTATTTGCTGTTTTTGCAAAAAAACAGGCGAGAAATAAAAGATCTGAGGTGCTTTTTTGGTGGCAGTGTTTTAAATAAAAACAGGGATAAATCGGAGAGATCTATCCCTGTTATAATGATGGTTGATCCACCACAGATCAACCTAAACCAAACAAACTGATCATATAACGGTGAATGTTGTCAAAAAGTTTTCTACTTTAAAAATAAAAACAATTTAATGACAATTGTAATCGATTTAGCGGCAGAATTGGTTTCCAGGGGCTATTCCTTATCGTGGTATAAAAACTCCATTCCTTCAGGCGTAATAGAAGAGGAATGCTGGACACTATCTCTGTTAATCCGGATGTATCCTAATCTTTCCAATTCTTCATATTGTTCTTCCATTCCTCCTAAAATCGAGGAACTAACTTGCTGGTCAATAATCTCCAGTAATGATTTCATAGCTTCTTTTTCCATGGCATGTTCTTGGTTATTGTAGCGAATTTTTGTTTCTACCTAAGATAACAAAAATTCGCTACAATAAGGTGTTTAGTAAATGTTCCATTTTATGGTTTGCGATAAGTTGTTTGTTATTTCGTTGAGGAGGCAGTCGCTTTATTAAGTGTAATTGGGGCGGCCGTCGCTGCATCCACAACCTCCAGTTTCAGGATCCCCTCGATGAGCAGGGGATTGGTGGTATAAGCAACAGGCTTAGCCATATTCACTAAAATCATGGCAGGAACTCCGTTTTGTCCGCAGAAGAAACATTGATTGATAGGCAAGGGAGAAAGCAAAAACTGTTGCTGTTTTAAGCCTGCTTTGATTGGGATAATGTAACCTTTAAGGCTAAACTCCTGATCGGCAAAACGTCTGATCATTTCTCCATATACAGGAAGAAGTCTGTTTTGCTTGTCCAATTCGAAATTTACGGAACCGATCACGTCCCAGTTCATTGAATGGATAATATCGGCTGGGTTGTGTGCTCTTTTTTGCGCAAATGCAGCTGTTGTAAAAAGCAACAGGATCAGGAGTAGTTTGTTTTTCATGTTTGTCAATACAAATGAGTATTGCAAACTTAAATCAAACGCAACAATATTGCAATTATGTTTGATAAATTGAGACCCTGATGACTCAATCTGAAATTAAATTCTTTTTCGATCCCTGGCTTAACAACTTAAAGCGCGATTTAGCTTAAGCGCTGCTCCGCTAATTGGAGTTGTTTGAGCATCTCTTCAACAGATTCACTATGTTGAAATGTCAACTCTGGAATTAAGTCCCGGTAATAGGCAATCCCGTTTAGCAACTGGCTTTTAAACTTGCTGAAATACTTATCTTTTTTAGCTGTCAGCTCCTCCAGCTGAGCAGCAATATCTTTCTTCAGGTAATCGACATACAGGTTGAGTTCATTTATAAACAGGTTTGGGCGTAGTACTTCTGAGAGCAGGTTTTCCCTTCCGTAAATATGGTTGATCATCTGCTTAAGGGAATATTGGGCATGAAAGAAAGCCAGGTTTGGGCCAGGACAAATGCTAACTGCTTTATTTTCCCTGGGTTTTAATATTCCGGCTTTAATATAGGTCGAGGCGCATAGACCTTCACACAAACATACCTTTTCCGTAACCGCATCAAACTGTTGCTGGTATTCCGTTTCAGAAAGCTGCTGATCCTGCAATTGTTTTATTTTCAGGTTTTGATATTCCCTGGAAGCCGTACAAATGGGCAATTCTGTAAATTCGGTATTGGTGCAGAGGAATTTCTTGGTGCATGGACTGCCTGGTCTTCCTTTTTCAATGCGTTGTATCCTTTGTTGTTCTGCTGTACTTTTCCGGAAATTATTAAAAAGTACACCCAACGGAGAGGAATTGCTCAGGTAATAATCATTTGCTCTGGCCGTAACCAGATCGTTAAGCGTATCGTCATCTACATTTGTTGCCTCGGGAACCAGTAAAAACGGGCTTCCCCAACCCGCCGCATCCAGCTCATAATAATTGAGTAAAAACTGATGTTCTTCCGCTGTACCGATTCCTCCCTGTGCAGTGATGCGTTGTACTGGTTTAATTACTTTCACATCAACTTTACTTTGCAGTGCAGCTTGATACATCTGATATAACTCTTCCGCCAACTCCTGACGTTTCTGCTTAAATTCTTCGAGAATGGGGCCTAATAAAAATCCTTCCGTAGCGAAAGCATGTCCTCCACAGTTTAAGCCGGATTCTACCCGGAATTCGGAAACCCATAATCCTTTTTTTGCCAGCATTTTCGCCTGGATCAGTGCAGAACGGAAATCACTTACTTTAAGGATGATCTTTTTTTGCAGCTTTCCATCCGCATCCGGATAAAAGGCATTGCATTTTTCCATATAGGTATACAATCTTGGATTTAGGCCGGCAGAAATGATCACCGAAGAGTTCAGTGTGCTATTGGCAAAACCACGCATGGCTGCCAGGGCATCTGTAAAATCATCTCCTGCATATTCCTGATTGGCCTTATAATTTGCTTTATCGACTTTAGACATGATATTAACGTCTATCGTACCGGGAACCATTGCTGCTATCAGCTGCTCCTGGATTATCGCTTTAGGCACTTCAGCTTCCAGGGCCATCATTGCCTCATATTGCTGCTTTATGGAAGAAGTATCCGGCAAAAGTTCAAAATACCGGGATAAGTCTGTCCCTTCTTCGAAGGTTTGAGTTTTCAAGTCAGTAAACTGTTTTTTTACCAGCAGGTCCAGCAGGTTCAGGTAAGCCGTAATCCTTTTTGCCCTGCTGTCGTCCTCTTTTTTGGAAATTAGCGTATATCCTCCAACTGTTTTTTCCTGATGATACTTTCTCATCCGCTCAGTCAGCTCATCATCTACAATGGAGACAACGGAAGAGATGCCATATCTGGCTACTTTTAAGGGAGTATCAATGGAATAGCCTAAGCCTAAAACAGGAATGTGAAAAGTATGGTTCATTTAATATAAAATAGCGGTGTGAATCGCAAAAGAACAGACTATTTAATTTTAAAAACATGATATTAGTCACACTTTTGCGTGATAGAGGTTATCAACCAACTGCAATCGTATAAACTATATTTGTAAAAAATAAATAATGGAACAGGCAAGGTTACTTAAGGCAATCATCGAAACGGCCATTGATGGGATCATTACCATTGATAACCGGGGCAGGATAGAGAGCCTTAATCCGGCAGCACTGCGGTTATTCGGTTATAGCCTGGAAGAGGTAGAGGGAAGGAACATTTCTGTCTTGATGCCTGAGCCCGACAGAAGTGGGCATGATGGTTATATTTCCAGATATCAGACTACCGGAGAAAAACGGATCATTGGGAAAGGAAGAGAAGTAAAAGGATTGAGAAAAGATGGGACTACTTTTCCATTCAGACTCGCGGTGAGTGAAGTTCAATATGAAAACCGGATCATTTATACCGGATTTATCCATGATCTTTCCAGAGAGAAAGAGGCCGAAGAACGTCTGCGGGAATATGCTGCAGAGCTGGAAGAGCTGGTAGAAGAACGGACAAAATCGCTGAAGAAAACGGTAAGGGCCTTAAGTGAGGCGAAAGAAGAGGTGAGTCTTTCTTTGGAAAAAGAAAAAGAGCTGAATCAATTGAAAAGCAGGTTCGTATCTATGGCCTCCCACGAATTCAGAACCCCGCTGAGCTCTGTGCAGCTTTCAGCTTCACTGATTGATAAATACGCGGAGCCTTACGACAATAAAAATATCCGTAAACATGTCAGCAAGATCAAAAATGCGGTAGGCAACCTGACCACCATTCTGAATGATTTTCTATCTCTGGAACGTCTCGAAGCAGGGCGGGTGGAACCTACGTTTACGGCTTTTGACCTGGTAAAACTCGCTGAAGAGATCACTGAGGAAATGCAGATGATTGCCAAGCAGGACCAGAATATCATTTATCAGCATACCGGATTGCAAAGCATGGTACTCCTTGACCCCAATCTGTTGAAAAACTGTATGATCAACCTGATCTCTAATGCCATCAAATATTCCGGAGAAAATACCTTCATAGAATTCAATACAGAAATCAACGATCAGCAATGTATTGTGACCATTAAAGACAATGGCATCGGAATTCCGGAATCTGATCATAAATACTTATTCCAGCCCTTTTTCCGTGCCCATAATACCGGAAATATTCCCGGAACTGGTCTGGGATTAAATATTGTTCAGCGATATGCTTCCCTGATGAAGGGGGACTTATATTTCGAAAGCCGCATTGATACAGGGACTAAATTTGTCCTGTCCTTCCATAAATAAAACACCACATTGATGAAGAAGACACAGATACTCATTATAGAAGACAACGACGACATCAGGGAAAGCACCGCAGAGATTCTGGAACTGGCCAATTACGAAGTCCTGCAGGCCAGCAATGGCCGGATAGGAGTTGAACTGGCCAGCACACACCTGCCGGACCTGATCCTATGTGATATCATGATGCCTGAACTTGATGGTTATGGCGTATTGTATTTACTCAATAAAAATGAAAATACCGCTGCAACTCCTTTTATCTTCCTGACTGCCAAAGCAGAACGTCTGGATATGCGTAAAGGAATGGAAATGGGAGCTGATGATTACCTGACCAAGCCTTTTGATGATGTGGAACTGATGAATGCCATAGAAAGCCGGCTTAGTAAAAAAGAAAAACAGCAGCATTTCTATAGCCAGTCGCTGGAAAAACTGAGCGCCTTGTTCAGCAACACTTCCGGTTTGCAGGAGCTGGAAAGGATAATTGCCGCCCGTAAGGTCCGGACGATAAAAAAGCGACAGATTGTCTATTATGAAGGAGACCATGTTTCCGGAGTTTACCTGGTGATGCAGGGAAAGGTTAAAACCTTTAAGCTAAGCGAAGATGGCAGAGAGCTGTTAACCGGAATGTATGGTCAGGAGGAGTATTTCGGTATTACTTCTTTATTGCTGAATGCC
This sequence comes from Pedobacter steynii, assembly GCF_001721645.1. Taxonomy (NCBI): domain Bacteria; kingdom Pseudomonadati; phylum Bacteroidota; class Sphingobacteriia; order Sphingobacteriales; family Sphingobacteriaceae; genus Pedobacter; species Pedobacter steynii. Next base: position 4,577,000 of record NZ_CP017141.1, read on the forward strand.
CCTTATTCAGAAACGGCAGAGGCCATGGAAGACAGTACTGTTTGTATGTTGCCAAGGGATCTGATGGAAGATTTGCTCAACCGGTATCCTGATGTGGCCAGACAGTTTATTGAAATTCTATCCAATAACCTTCAGGAAAAAGAGGAGCAATTGCTCCAGCTGGCCTACCACTCGGTAAGAAAGCGTATGGCAGAAGTACTGACCAGACTGTGCAAACAGGAGCAGGAAGGTGCTGAACTGACCTTGCGTGTTTCCAGAGATAACCTTGCTGCGATGGCAGGAATGGCTACGGAGACGGTAAGCAGGATCCTGAGCGATTTCAAAGACGAAGGGATTATTGAAAGGAAAGGCAGCCAGATCGTTATCCTGGATCAGCTTAGGTTGCAACAAATGAAAAACTGACGAAGATCACTTTTTAGGCTGACCAAACTCATTCCCCCCGCCGGGCCTTCATGCTAACTTTGATTATTAAATAAATCGAACCTGCATGAGAGTTGTCGCATATAGTATAAAATCTTTTGAAAAAGAACCCCTGGCCATTGCCAATAACAAAAAGCATGAGATCACGCTGATCTCTAATTCACTGAGCCCGGAAACTGCTTCTTATGCTGAAGGTAAAGAAGCAGTAATCGTTTTCAATGAGGACGACAACGTTTCTGCTATGGTGATCAATAAACTGGCAGACCTGGGCGTTAAATTCATTGCCACACGCTCTACAGATACCACACATATCGACACCGAAGCTGCTGCTTTAAGGAGCCTGAAGATCGCTAATGTTCCCCTGACTTCTTTATCCGGACTTAGCGAGAAGGAATTGCCTATGGCTCTGGCTATAGAGACCATCATCAACCTGGACAACTGGCAGCAAAACCGCTGCCTGGGCGATGCCTGTGTATGTTCCAGATCATGTGATCAGGCAGAAAGTAAGGTTCATATTAAAGGAAAACCTCATCAGTACTAATATGAACAACATCATTTCAAAATACCATGTTGCCGCCCCGCGCTATACCAGCTATCCGACGGTCCCTTATTGGGATGAATCCGATTTCAGCGCAAAAAACTGGACTAAGGCAGTTATACAATCTTTTAAAGAAAGCAATCAAAGGGATGGCATCAGTCTATACATTCACCTCCCTTTTTGCGAAAGTTTATGCACCTATTGCGGTTGCAATACCCGAATTACCAAAAATCATGCAGTAGAAACGCCTTATATTGAGGCAGTACTGAAAGAATGGCAACTGTACCTGAATTTATTTGTGAGCAGGCCGGTAATCAAGGAATTACACCTTGGTGGTGGCACACCTACGTTTTTTAGTGCAGCAAACCTGCAGCTGCTGATTGAAGGGATCCTTCAATACGCTGATCTTCATCCCGATGCAGAGTTCAGCTTTGAAGCCCATCCCGGGAATACCAGTCCGGAACATTTAACTACCCTCAATCAGCTTGGATTCAGAAGACTCAGCCTGGGGATTCAGGATTTTGATCCACATGTTCAGCTGATCATCAACAGGATTCAAAGCTATGAGCAGGTAGAAGCAGTGACTTTGAAAGCCCGGGAATCTGGTTATACTTCCATCAATTATGACCTCATTTATGGCCTGCCTCAACAAAATTTAGCAGGTCTTTCTGATACCCTTGATGCCGTCGTAAAATTAAGACCAGACCGCATTGCTTTTTATAGTTATGCCCATGTACCATGGGTGAAGCCGGGCCAGAGAAGATATACGGAAGCCGATCTCCCTGCTCCGGAACTGAAACAGGACTTGTATGAACTTGGATGTAAAAAACTGAAGGAAGCCGGATATATCGATGTGGGAATGGACCATTTTACCCTGGTAACAGATAGCCTGTATGGTGCCGAGATTAAGGGGGATCTACACCGTAACTTTATGGGCTATACCCATCAGTACAGCCGGTTAATGGTGGGGCTGGGCGTATCATCGATCAGTGATACCTGGTCTGCCTTTGCACAAAACGTGAAAAAGGTGGAAGATTACATCAGTATTGTAAATGAAGGAAAGCTGCCGGTATTTAAAGGACATCTGCTGACCGAAGAAGATTTGGTGATCCGTAAACATATTCTGAACATCATGTGCAGGGGATATACTTCCTGGGACAAAGCCGAAGAACAGTCTGAGGGATTGATGGAAGGGTTAAAGCGAATGCGCTGGCTGGCAATGGATGGCCTGGTGCTGATGTCTGAAGATAACCTGAGGGTAACCCCTCTGGGGAAACGCTTCTTAAGAAATATCTGTATGGCATTGGATGTCAGACTTTGGGCCAATCAGCCAACAACACAGTTGTTTAGCCTGACGGGTTAAGGCATGGCCGGAACCTGAAATGTACTTCGGGTACGTTCAACAGCAAAAAAGCAGCTCGCTTTAAACTTAGCAAACCACCTTACAAAAAGGACTTGAAATGTTTAAAGCGAGCTGCTTTGTTTAATCTTGTATTGCATCAGCTGTCCGATAGAAGAGGCCCTGGAAATGGCGTTGTCGGCTACCGGACCTTCAAAATGAGTACGAACTGTAGTTTCCCATATTTTCATCCATTGATCAAAATGTTCTCCATGTAAAGGAACTTCTTTATTTAAGGCAATGTGCTTTAACATCGGATTTCCCTTATAGGTCACCACATCTAATAAAATCGTTTCCCAGAAAGAGACCATCACCGGGATGTGTCTTTCCAAAGAAAAGGCTGCAGCTTTAAATACCGGGCCGATTACAGGATCAATCAGGGCATTACTGTAGAAAGTATCTACCAGGAAACGGATGTCATTGCTATCTTTTATATCGTTCATATTCGTTGCTAATTTACGTTTAATGGATGGAAAGAATTTTATCTGCATTCTGCGACCCCTTGCTCAGCTCCCGCCGGGCTCAGATAGGGAATGTTTAATTCCAGTCCCCGGAAAATAAACCAGATGCCCAGGCAAAGCATGAAGTAAGGAATAACCTTGTTAATCCTCCTGCGGAGCAATGCTCCTGTAAATCCCATACTCAGGGTAGCGATGAACATCAGTGGGAGAGTGCCCATTCCGAACCAGAACATGTAAGTGACCGAATTGCTTACATTTCCGGTATTTAATGCCCCTGCCATGGCCAGATAAACAAAACCACAAGGTAAAAAGCCATTAATTATCCCAATGATCAGGTGGTTGGCTTTATGCTTTAAGGCATAATTAAAAGCCTTATGAAAAGGCTTCAGAAAGAAGGAAGGCGTGTTTTTAAAGACCTGAAATTTGAATAACCTGGACGATGCCGCCATGACAATCAGCACTCCGCTAAAGATGCTGACCCCTTGCTGCAACCCTGCCATCCAGATCTGTTGTCCGATCAGGCCAATCATCAGCCCCAGAAAACAGTAGGAAACAATCCTTCCCAACTGATACAGCAATTTGTCCAACACCAGGAATGCCCATCCCTGTTTCAGGGAGGGCACAGCGAAGGCAAGGGGACCGCACATACCTATGCAATGCACGCTCCCCAGCAATCCGATCATGAAAGCAAGCCTTTCCGTACTCATTTTATCATGACCTCCTGCTCATCCAAATAGGATTTACCCGCGCTATTCCAGATAATGATCAGTTTCCATCTGCCTTTGGCAATGTCATCCGAAGGGATGACAGACTTATAGTCCGTATCTGTTTTGATCAGTACAACTTTGTCCATACGCTTATCCGAAGGGCGGACAATCTTAACTTTTCCTTCTGCAGCTTCTTTGAAGGTCAGGACGATTTCACCGGTTAACACCTGTACTTCCGGTGCCGCATGATCTGCCTTTACCTGTTCCTTCCGATTGTAGTCCGCATCATAATTGAGCCCTTTTTCATAATAATCATTGTCTACAAGGGCATCCGGTGTGCTGTTAAACATCAGTACCGCCAGTACAATAATAAAGGTCATAAAAGAGACCATTCCTATCATTAATTTCGTTCCCCAGTTCCATTTCATCTGCTTAATCATTAATTGGTGCTATAAATGTAGTTTCAAACCGATCCAGAACTTTGCCATCCGACACCAGTTTGAAACCGATATCCGATTTGTATTTTTTCAATCCGAGTTGTGGCATGATCACAAAGAAGGTCAGCTTGGCCACACCGCCATAGGCAATTGAATCGGATTTCTGGATGTATTGAATTCTTGTTGACGGATCATCAGGTACGATTTCAAATTTCAATGACCTATTGGTTTTATTAATCAGTTCGGCATTGTATAAATTGCTGACTTCCTTTTCTTTCTCCCGCATCTGGTACAGTGTTCCTCCTGCACGTAAAATGGTGGTTTTAACGTCACTTCTCACGATCAGAAGATAACTCAGTACGGCAATTAAAACCAGTAACACGCCACTATAGGCATAGACTCTTTTATTCAGTTTGAAGCCTTGTTTGTTTTTGATCTCATCATCCGACTTAAACCCGATTAACCGGGTAGGGCGGTTGATTTTTTCCATCACCATGTCGCAGGCATCAATACAGGCGGTACAGTTGACGCATTCCATTTGAGTGCCGTTTCTGATGTCGATACCAGTAGGACATACCTGTACGCAAAGCTTACAGTCGATACAGTCGCCAATCTGGTTTTCTGCTTCCTTGACCCGTTTCCCTCGCGGTTCCCCGCGTTCATAATCATAGGCCACAATGATACTCTGGTTATCCAGCAGCACGCCCTGCAAACGCCCATAAGGACAAACAACGGTACATACCAGCTCCCGCATTCTGGAGAATACCAGGTAAAACACAATGGTAAAAATACAAATGGCAATAAAACCGGTCAAATGTGCCGAAACCGGTTCAGTAATGATGCTGATCAATACCGACGAGCCGATCAGGTAGGAAAGGAAGATATTGGCAATCAGAAAAGAAATCGCGAGATAAATTCCATGCTTCAATCCCTTTTTGAAAACCTTCTGTCCCGTTAATGGCCCCTCATCCAGCTTTTTGCGTTTGTGGTGATCGCCCTCAATCCAGATCTCTATTTTCCGGAAAACCATTTCCAGAAAGATCGTCTGGGGGCAGGCCCATCCGCAAAAGACCCTGCCAAAAACGACAGTGAAGAGCACAATGAACACAATAAAGATCAGCAATGCCAATACAAACAGGTAAAAATCCTGAGGCCAGAAAATGACCCCAAAGAAGACAAACTTCCTTTCCAGAATATTCAGAAGGACCAATTGCTCCCCATTTAATTTAAGAAATGGGGCAGCAAATAGTAAGGTCAGAAAAAAATAGCTGACCAGAGCGCGGTATTGATATAGTTTTCCCTTGATGACATGCGGATAAATCCATTTGCGACTTTTACCGTCATCGGTAAGGGTGGAGATCTGATCTCTGAAGTGTCCTGGACTTTGCGACGACATATTATTCTTTTTTGCCCTGAGGTGCTTTCGCTCCTGCAGGATTACTTCCTTTTAATGACAATACATAATTGGTGATATCCGAGATTTGTTTGGCATTCATGGATTTCTCCCAGGCCACCATTCCTTTTTCAGGAACACCATATTTAATGGTCTTGAAAACATCTTTTGCACCTCCGCCATGTAGCCAGAATTCATCCGTCAGGTTTGGGCCAACGCCACCTTCTCCGTGTTCCCCATGACAAGGGGTACATACTGTCTTGAACAATGCAGCACCTTTCTGGATCATTTCTTTATCCGTACTCTGCTCCATATTGTTCTCATTGATCTGCGGACCACCGGCTCCGGGTTTCTGAAGAAAAGCAATACGTGCTTCTTCTGCTTCCTGCAGCTCTACCGCATATTCTTCTTCCTGTGATTTTCCCCAGTTAAAGACATGGTAGTTGAACATATAACCAATGGCAAAGATGATGGTTCCATAGAACAATACACTGAACCAGGCAGGGGTAGGGTTATCCAGTTCCGCAATGCCGTCAAATTCATGCTCCATCATGAGGTCTTTCTCCTCTGTCATAGGTTTTAAGCCCATGATTTTGGTCCAGATCGATGGTTTTGCTTTTTCTTCCGCTTCGCGTTCTGCGGCCAACAAACGGAATTGTTCTTTCTCCTCTGCAGTTGCAAATGGGGAAGGGCTGATGCTTTCCTTGATAAAGATTTTGATGACCTTCAATACCTGTAAGGAAACGATAAGGATAATTGCTGCAACAAACAGCAAGGCCCAAATAAGTAGCTCTGTCATTACTCGTCGTCTTTTAAAGGTAATTCACTCATATATTTTATTTCGTCTTTTTTCATGGTCAGCAGGAGAATGCCGACCAGTAAGAAAAAGAGCATGAAAATTCCAAGAGAGGTGAGTAAATACACCTGGCTTCCATCTACTTGATTTAAAAATTGCTTAAACATGGTGTTTTCGTTTAGATGTTTACTTTGCTTTAATATCCGTTCCCAAACGTTGCAGGTAGGCAATCAGCGCAACGATTTCTTTATCACTTTTCACTTTGATATTGTTCTTCTGAAGATCCTGGGCAATGGCCTTTGCCTGTTTGTCCAGGTCTTTGTTGGCTTTATGCTCATAGCCCTCTTCGTATGGAACCCCTAAGCTGCGCATCGCGTTGATCTTGCTGATGGTGGTAGTCGTGTCCAGTTTCTGGGTAATCAACCACTCATAAGGAGGCATGATACTTCCCGGCGACATGGTCTGTGGGTCCAGCATGTGATTGTAATGCCATACATTGCCGTATTTACCACCTTCGCGCTGCAAATCCGGTCCGGTACGTTTCGAACCCCATAAATGTGGATGGTCGTAAACAAACTCTCCCGCTTTACTATATTCACCATATCTTTCTGTTTCTGAACGGAAAGGGCGGATCATCTGAGAGTGACAGCTTACACAACCTTCGCGGATGTATAAATCGCGCCCCTGTAATTCCAAAGGAGAGTAAGGTTTTACGCTCGCAATCGTAGGAATATTAGATTTGATTGTAAAAGTGGGCATCATTTCGATCATTCCACCAATCAGGATTACGACCAGAGAAAGTACCATAAACACCATTGGTTTACGTTCCAGCACACGGTGTAGCTTTTTTTCTGCGCCATGAGGTACATAGTCTTTCGCCAATGGCATGGCTTCTGCCGGCTCATTCGCCACCAGTTTACCCATACGTACCGTTTTGATCAGGTTATAAGTCATCACGATCACTCCGGTAAGGTATAATGCACCACCGATAGCCCTCAATACATACATCGGAAGGATCTGTATGATCGTTTCCAGGAAGTTCGGATACCTGAGCATGCCATCCTCAGTGAACTCTTTCCACATCAGTCCCTGTGTGAAACCTGCGAAATACAAAGGCACGGCATAAAATATGATACCCAGTGTTCCGATCCAGAAGTGGAAGGAAACCAGTTTTTTAGAGTATAATTCTGTTCTGTAGATGCGGGGAATTAACCAGTATAAAATCCCGAAGGTTAAGAAACCATTCCAGCCTAAGGCACCTACGTGGACGTGTGCTACGATCCAGTCGGTATAGTGTGCAATGGCATTGATTTGTTTCAGGGCCAGCATCGGACCTTCAAAAGTGGCCATACCATAAGCGGTAATACCCACTACCATGAATTTAAGCCTGGAATCTTCTCTTACTTTGTCCCATGCACCGCGAAGGGTCAATAATCCATTGATCATTCCGCCCCAGCTTGGTGCAATCAGCATGATAGAAAATGCTACTCCCAACGATTGTGCCCAGCTTGGTAAAGAGGTATACAATAAATGGTGAGGACCAGCCCAGATATAGATGAAAATCAATGACCAGAAGTGCAGGATACTCAGTTTATAAGAATATACCGGACGTTGTGCCATTTTTGGCAGGAAATAATACATCATTCCCAGGTAAGGCGTGGTCAGGAAGAAAGCCACCGCATTGTGCCCATACCACCACTGTACCAGTGCATCCTGAACCCCGGCAAATAAATAATAGCTTTTAAAAGCAGATACCGGAAGCTGGAAAGAGTTGACAATATGTAATACGGCAACCGTAACAAAGGTGGCAATATAGAACCAGATGGCCACATACATGTGTTTCTCTCTTCTTTTGATGATGGTACCAAACATATTGATCCCGAAGACTACCCAGATGACCGTAATGGCAATATCAATCGGCCATTCCAGTTCTGCATATTCATGCGAGGAGCTGAATCCTAAAGGGAGCGTAATCACTGCAGAAACAATGATGAGCTGCCAGCCCCAGAAGTGTATTTTACTCAGCACATCACTGAACATCCTCGCTTTAAGGAGTCGTTGGAGTGAATAATAAACGCCCATAAAGATGGCATTACCCACAAAAGCAAAGATCACCGCATTGGTGTGTAATGGCCTGATCCGGCCGAAAGTCGTGTACTGGGAGCCCATATTTAATGCAGGCTTGAAGAGCTGCATGGCTATGAGCAATCCGACCGTCATTCCGATGATGCCCCAGACTATGGTGGCTACTGCGAAGTTCCTGACGATCTTGTTGTCGTAGTAAAATTTATCAGTCATGTTAAAATAATGAGTGGTTGTTTATTGCATGTAAAATTAGGGCGGTGTGCGTGACTATAGAATGACGCATATTGCGGTTAATAGTGATCCTCATCACTTTTTATGTCAGCCTGGTCGGATTTAACCTCATCGTCGAAGAGTATCCGTACCGATGGGGTATAGGTATCGTCATTCTGTCCCGTTCTGCTGGCCCAGAAGAATGCGGCCAGAAAGATCAATGCCAGCAGGATACTACAGCCAATGAGAAAGTAAATGATGTTCATAGCAATTGGTTTTTTCTTGCATACAGCCGGGCTGCAATGCTGGTGAATAAAATGATCGTTACCGTACTGATGGGCATTAAAACTGCTGCAATGAGTGGAGAAAGCATACCCTGTACTGCAAAGTATAATCCCAGTGCGTTATAGGTCAGGGAAATGGCAAAGCTCATATGAATTACTTTTACCGCGTCTTTAGCCTGCCGGATGAATTGTGGTATTTTATGAAAACTGGCGCCATCCAGAATGGCATCACAACCGGGAGAGAAATTGTTAATATTGTCGGTTACCGCAATCCCCAGGTCGCTTTGTTTTAAAGCACCGGCATCATTCAATCCATCTCCGAACATCAGTACTTTTCTGTTCGAAGATTGAAGCTTCACGATATAATCCAGTTTGTTTTGTGGACTTTGTTTAAAATGCATTTGCTGCGTACGTGGGAAAAACGGAACCAGGCTTTGTTTGTCCTGTTCCTGATCACCCGACAACAGGTGTAAGTCGGCATCTTTACCCAATTTGAAAATCAGGTCCTTAAAACCGGGACGCCACTGTTGCTGAGCACAGAAGAAGCCATGGTACTGCTCATTAATAACAATATGTACAACCGCTCCGGGAGCCGTTGCTGCGATTTCCAGTCCAAGGAAAGAGGCACTTCCTAGTTTTAAGGTATTTCCGTTTACCGTTCCGGTAATTCCCCGGCCCACCTTTTCCATATATTTTACTACACTATATTTAGCTGGTCTGTCCAGCCATTTCACCAGCTCCCTGCTCAGGGGATGTCCGGAGTTTTTGGCCAGGTCATTAACCAGCTGTTTTTCCTCTCCGCTAAGTCTGCCTTCAAAACTGAATCCTGTTGCATCAGGATTCGTGATGGTGCCGGTCTTATCAAATACATAGGTATTGATGCGCGCCAGTTCTTCCACAACCGCTGTATTTTTCAGGTAGAACTTATTTTTATCAAAAATGCTCAGTACTGCGGCGAGAGTAAAAGGAGAGCTTAAGGCCAGTGCACAAGGGCAGGCAATGATCAGCACGGCCGTAAAGGAGGCAATTGCTTTGGTGGTATCGCCTTTAAAGAACCAGAAAGCAGCAGCGACAATGGCAATGCTCAGGAGCACAATACTGAAATATTTACTGGCCCTGTCGCTAAAGGTTCTGATCCGGTTTTTCTCTCCAAAAAAGGCCTCATTGTTCCACAACTGGGTGAGGTAACTTTGAGAAACAGGTTTAACCACTTCCAGCTCCAATGCCCCGGAGAGTTGTCTGCCACCTGCATAAACGACTTCACCCAGAACTTTTTTTACAGGCAGGGATTCACCGGTTACAAAGCTGAAATCCATTTCTGCATCTCCTTTTAACAGGATGGCATCTGCCGGAATGATTTCATTGCTGCGGATCAGGATCCGGTCGCCAACACTCAGCTCATTTAAAGGAATGGGCCTTTCGCGGCCTTTCTCCATCAGGGTCACTGCAACGGGGAAATAAGAACGGTAATCCCTTTCAAAGGAAAGGTGATGATAGGTATGTTGCTGCATCCATTTCCCTACCAGCAGGAAGAAGACCAGACCGCAAAGGGTGTCTACAAAACCCGCCCCTGTATTGGTCAGGATTTCTGCGATGGAGCGGATAAACATCACGGCAATCCCCAAAGCAAGTGGGAAGTCCAGGTTTAATATCCCGTTTTTTAAGTTGTTCCAGGCCGAAATAAAGTAATCCCGTCCACTGTAAAATACGACAGGTACAGAGAAAGCCAGGTTCAGCCAGCCAAAGAAAGACTTAAACTCCTGATCCAGATTTGTAATTCCAAAATAATCGGGAAAGCTGAGCAACATCACATTGCCAAAACAGAAGCCGGCTACAGCAATTTTGGTGATCAGGTTTCTTTCTGAATGATCAGATTTTTGCTTTTTAACCACATCCTGCAAGCTGATCAGGGGTTCATAGCCAATGGCCGATAAGGTTTCCACGAGCTGCCGCAATGACAATTCCTGGTTTTTATAGGTAATGACAACCTGCTTTTTGAGGAAATCAATTCTGGATTGCAGGATTGTTGGTTTAATCTTATGAAGGTGCTCCAGCAGCCAGATGCAGGAGCTGCAGTGGATGGCCGGAATATATAAAGTGATGACGCTCACTCTTTCGTCGCTGTAGTCCAGCAGGTTTGCGGCAATTCCCGGTTCGTCCAGGTATTCAAAGTGTTGTGCCCCATTCTTTTGCGTCTGTCCGGGTACGTCATTGTAGGCGTAGTAGCTGCTGAGGTCATGGCTCGACAAAAGCTGGTAAACGCCCTGGCATCCCAGACAGCAAAAAGTCTTGTTATCCAGTACGTAAGGGCTTTTTGGGAGCTCGTCACCACAATGATAACATTGGGTTTCCTGGGCTATGGTTTTCTGTGCTAACATAAGGAAATTCTATATTTCCAAAGTTCCCGCTTCCCCCTAAGTATAAATATGACGACGGTCACCTTCCTGCCTGATACAGATCAGAAACCATCATGAAAAATAGAAGTTATGACATCTTTTAAAGTAATTTTAAATATGAAAATTAAAACACCCATATTTACTAAAGAAAAGGGCACAGGTCTGAAGCCTCCAAAATCATCTAAAACAGGCTTGTGATCGCTTCTCAAACCCTTGAAAAACAATATTTACTAAAGAAAAACAATAGGATACCAGATGAATTATAGGGAAATATTAGACCAGTTGAGGTCGCATGTAGCCAACGTATTCCACGCTAAAAGCGATGCCAGACTTATATATCATAACCTAAACCATACCGAGCAGGTCGTAGAGAATGCAGTGAAAATTGCCAACCATTACCAGCTTTCTGATGAAGACTTTTTCATCGTTACCGCGGCCAGTTGGTTCCATGATCTGGGCTACTTTTTTGACTGCCAGCATCATGAAGCAAGTGGAGCAGGACTGGCAACAGAATTCCTGAAGGAAAAAGGAGTTAAAGCAGAGGTCATCGATAAAGTGGTGAACTGTATCCTGGCTACTAAAATGCCACAAAACCCGGAAGGTCTGCTGGAGCAGATTGTTTGTGATGCCGATCTGTATCATTTGGGAAGTAACAGTTTTAAAGAACGAAACAAACTGATGCGGAAGGAAGCCGAAGCTTTCTGTAACCGGGTATTGGATAAAGATGAATGGAGATTAAAAACAATCGCCCTTTTTAAAGCGCACCATTACCATACTGCGTATTGTCAGAATTTGCTGAACGCGAAAAAAGCAGAGAACCTGGCCGATCTGGAACACAAAGCGGAGGAGGCACAAAAGGAGACGGCTCTTATGCCTGTAGCAGACAAACCGGTATCGCTGGAACCTGAAGTGGCTGCGGAAAGCAAAAAAGATAAAAAGAAAAAGAGCGAGCGGCCGGAAAGGGGAATTGAAACCATGTTCCGGATCACTTCTACCAATCACCAGCGATTGAGCGATATGGCCGATAATAAGGCGCACATCATGATCTCTACCAATTCTATCATTTTATCCGTGATTCTGAGTATCCTGCTGAGAAAGCTGGAAGATAACCCACACCTGATTATCCCGACCTTAATCCTGTTGGTGATTTGCGTCGTGACCATGGTTTTCTCTATCCTGGCTACACGTCCATCCATTCCGGAAGGGGTATTTACCCCGCAAGACATTACCAATAAAAAGGTAAATCTCTTGTTCTTCGGTAACTTTTACCGCATGAGCCTTCCGGATTATGAAGGTGGAATGATCAAAATGATGGAAGACCGGGATTTCCTTTATGGAAGTCTGATCAAAGATCTTTACTCGCAGGGAGTAGTCCTTGGCCGCAAATACCGTCTTTTAAGAATTGCCTATAACGTTTTTATGTTCGGGATTGTGATCTCTGTAGTGGCCTTTATCCTGGCGTCATTCCTGGTTACCTTATAATATGGAGTCTGCTGTTTTTTTTAACCGGGATTTAAGCTGGCTGAGCTTTAATGAGCGTGTGCTGATGGAAGCCTCAAGGCCTGCTGTGCCAATCCTGGAACGCATTAAATTTCTTTCTATCTATTCCTCCAATCTGGATGAATTTTACAGAGTGAGGATGCCGGTGCTGATGTGGGATTTTGAACTCGCGAAAAACAAGATCAACCAGCAGCAGCAAAAGTTTGGCGAGATCATGGTGGAACAGATCCTGCCGGAACTGGAAGCTCAAAAGGTTCATTGGTTATACAATAAACCTATTCCTGCCACCATTTCTGATCAGATTTCCGATATTTTCTTCAATGAAGTGCTCGCCTATATCCACTCGGTTTGTATTGACCGGGACCTGACGGATTTTTTTGCCGAGAATAATAAACTCTACCAGGTGATCATTTTAAGAGATAAAGAAGGGAAAGAACGCCTGGAGTTAATCAGTATTCCTTCGGAAGTCCTGCAGCGTCTGTATGCCATCCACTTGGGAGAGGAACAGTATGTGGTATTTTTGGAAGACATCATTAAACATAATTTAGCTTACCTCTTTCCTCATGATGTGATTCATGGTGCCTATAACCTGAAGATCACCAGAAATGCCGCTTTAAAAATAGGGCAGGAGTATGCGGAAGACATTACCAGTGCCCTGGAAAAGCAACTGGAGGTGCGTGATTTTGGTTTTGCTACCCGTTTTCTTTATGAACCAGGGATACCTCTTAGAAACTTATACCGCGTAATTCATGCCCTGAACCTGAATAAGGCTGCAGTGGTAGAAGGTGGAACTTATCATAATTTAAAAGACCTCAATAACTTTCCTTTAGACAGTAAGCAATTCGGATATCCGAAATGGCCGGCTGCCCTGGCGGAGCGGGTTGCTGAAAAGGATACGCTTTTTAACCATATCCTCCGCAAAGACATCCTGATCAATGTACCTTATCAGAATTACGATCCGGTACTTCGCTTTTTCAATGAAGCTTCAAATGATGTGTCGGTGGAAGAGATCTTTGTGACCCTTTACCGGGTGGCCAGCAATTCCAGAATTGTCAATGCACTGATGACTGCCGCCAAAAACGGTAAGAAGGTGGTGGTGCTGGTAGAGCTGAAAGCAAGATTTGATGAAGCAAATAACATCAAATGGGCCAAACAGATGAAAGCTGCAGGGGTGCGGATTGTTTACAGCAACCTCGACCTGAAGGTACATGCTAAAGTAGGCCTGGTGAAAAGAAATATCGAAGGGGAAACGCAATACCTGGGTTTACTGGCTACGGGCAACCTGAATGAAAGCACCGCGAAATTTTACACGGATCATATTTTACTTACTGCCCATCAGCCGATGTTACAGGAGCTCGAGTCTTTATTTGGCTTTTTAAGCAAGAAAAAGAAAACTCCCGGCCTGGAGGACCAGATCTCTTTTGAGCACCTGCTTGTTGCACAGTTTAACCTGCAAAAAACCTTTCTGGATCTGATCCAGAGAGAAATTGACCATGCAAAGGCGGGCCTTCCTTCGGGAATCATCATCAAAATGAACAACCTGGAAGAACAGGTACTCATCGCTAAATTATATGAAGCTGCTCAGGCAGGAGTGAAAATACAACTCCTCATTCGTGGCATTTGCTGCCTCATTCCCGGGCAAGCAGGATTGAGTGAAAACATTACGGTGAGAAGGATTGTGGACCGCTACCTGGAACATGGACGGATCTTTATCTTCCATAATAAGGGGGCAGATGATACCTATCTTGGCTCCGCAGATTGGATGAACAGAAACATTTATAGCCGTATTGAGGTATGTTTTCCGTTATATGACGCTGAGTTGAAACGTCTGATTATGGAAATTATTACCTTGCAGCTTCAAGATAATGTGCAGGCGGTAAATATCAGTTCCACCATGCAGAATGAAGAGATCAGTGCCCTGCCGGCATTGCGCTCTCAGGAAGCCATTTATCAGTTGTTAAAAAGGTTTAACGCTAATTAATGAACGTATTTTATGAAAAAAGTCTATACTAAACTATTCTATATTCTTCCGGTTCTGGCACTTTTTGTTTTTTATGCCTGCAAACCCATAGCTTCCAAATTCAGCAGCCCTGCGGGTTATGACCTGGAGAAACCCGACAAATTCAATATGCCGGAAAGCCTCCTGGAGATCTCGGGGATTACATTTTATAAGGGACAGCCGGATACTGTTTATTCGATTCAGGATGAAGATGGAAAAGTATTCCGTCAGAAGTGGGACATTAAAGACCAGAAGAATGTTCGTTTTGCCGCTAAAGGTGATTATGAAGACCTGGCAATCTTTAAAGAAAAGATCTTTGTTTTGAAAAGTAACGGACACCTTTTTTCTTTCCCTTTTGCAGAAGCCGTTAAGGAAGATGCAGAACAGGTGAAACATAATAAAGGATTGGTGCCGAAAGGGGAATACGAAAGCTTATATGCAGACGAGGAAAACAGCAAGGTATATATCTTATGTAAATCATGTCCGGTAGATAAAAAGAAGAAAACCGTAACAGGATATGTACTTAACTATCAGTCTGAGATTGACAGCCTGGTTCCTGAAAGCTCTTTCAGCATTGACCTGGAGCAGATCAAAACAATGAATCCTAAGCTGAAAGCAAGTCTGAGCCCTTCTGCACTAACTAAAAATCCAAAAACCAAAGAATGGTATATTCTGGCGTCAGCCAATAAGTTGTTATTGGTTGCAGATGAAAACTGGAAGGTGAAAACCATCCACCGCCTGAGCTCCGGACTCTACAATCAGCCGGAGGGAATCGCCTTCGACAAAGACCTGAACCTGTATATTTCTAACGAGGGGGATGAGCTGACCAATGGCAACATCCTCAAGTTTAAATATACGCCTGCAGGTAAATAGTACTGAAAAATAAATAATACAACAGATGCAAGCGATCACGCTGGATTTAAATAATAGTATTGTTGGAACGGGCGAGAGGCCGGTTGGCGCAGACATAAAGCTGTCGCTGAGGCCATTTATTGCTTATGTGGAGAACATGGCAAATACGGAGAAAACCGCCAAAATCAATTTTTATAAATACATTCTGGAGCAGTTTAAGCAATTCCCTGAATTGCAGGAGCCCATACCAATGGAGAATGTCCAGCGGTACAATGTGCTTTTTGAATTGATCTATACGGCATTATCGCCAATTATAAATGAAGAGAAAGAGCATTTATGGGCCATTAGTACACCACTGATGCCCTGTTTTCATTATGGAACAAATGCTTTTTATAATGTATTGATGGAGCCCTCCACCTGCACCTTGAAAGCGGATTTGAGTCTGCCTTCAAAGCTGGAAATGGAAAAAAGCCTCTTGTCAGCATTTTATAACCTGGTGCTCCGCCGCTTTTATAATTTCTCCCTTACTGCCAATGAGTTTACCGTTAAATCAATTATCGATCCGGAGACAAAACTCCCTAAGTATTATCGTTTAATTATAGATACCAGGTTTCTGGACATTACCGCGAATGTGGAAATGCCGGTATATGACCTCAATATTGTGAAAGATTATATTCAGGATGAAACCAATACGATAGACATTTTAACCAAGTTAATTCCACCTGAAATCTTTACCATAGAAGGGATTTCTATTGTGACCATGGTGGATGTGACCGGTGAATATGTGTTGGAATCGATCAAGAACATCATCATTGAACACCATGAGTCCAAGAATGTAAGCCATAGTAAAGAAATTGCTACTGCCTTAAAGACCCTTGTGGGAACTGAAAAGCTGGAATTTGGCATGTTACCTTATACTAAGCTGAACAATAAGCTCCTGGTGAATGAGAAATCAGGTTTTTACAGCAAGCTGATCAAACTGGCCGAAGAAGATGGTTGGAAATATGAGGATGAGTTAAATCTTATTGAAGAATACCTGAGCAATCCGCGGACCATGATCTTTCCGGAAATTACAGAGGAAGATCAGGAAAAATATCCGATGCTCCGCCTCCTTTGGGCGAAAGGAATCAAAGCCTATGGCCTCTTTCCTTTGTACTACAACGCGAAATTGGTAGGATGCCTGGAATTGTATACCGAAGATCCGACCAAATTTAACGGAAGTACCCTGACGAAAATTGACCTTGCCTTTCCATTACTGGCGCAGCTATATCAGGATATCATCACTGATTTCAATCAGGAGATCTCGGAAATTGTAACCGATAAATTCACGGCATTGCAGCCTTCGGTTGAATGGCGGTTTCATCAGGCGGCATATCGTTATCTACAATCCGGAGGTAAAGCTAGAAATCTGCCTGTTGAACCGGTTTTCTTTAAAGAGGTACATCCTTTTTATGGGGCGGTAGACATCCGGAATTCCAGTGTGCTCCGTAATATGGCCATCAGGAAGGACTTGTATGTGCATTTCGAGATCCTGGAAAAAACATTGGATGCAGTGAAAGATAAAGTCTGTCAACTGCAGGATGGAGAAATGCCTCAGCAATATCAAATCTGGAACAAAGAACAGTTTGAAGAACTTTCAGACCGTGAAATTCTAAAAACTGAAGATTATCTGCAACGCCAGATTCCTTATGCCCTGACTCATTTGATGGAGACTTATCCGGAACTTACTGAAACGGTTGATGATTATTTCAGACTCACTGCCGTTGATGGAAAAAGCTATGAACACCGGGACCGTTATGAAAAAAGTCTTCAGATGATCAACCTGTCGGTCACCAGGCACCTGGATGAGTTTAACAGAGAGATTCAACGCATTTATCCCTGCTATTTTGAGAAATTCAGAACCGATGGGGTAGAGTTTGATATTTACCTGGGCCGTTCTATCGCTCCGGATAAAGCGTTTTCAGAGGAGATCCTTCATGAGTTCCGCCTGAAACAATTAAAAGTCCTGGCAGAAATTGCCCAGACCACCTTTAGTCTGGCGCCTTATTTCTCTTTACCATTGGAAACTACGCAGCTGATTTTCGTGTATGAAAAGCTGATCGACATTAGTTTCAGAATCGATGAACAGCGCTTTGATGTGGAAGGAAGTTATAATATCCGATACCAGATGGTGAAGAAAAGGATCGATAAAGCACATATCAAAGACACCACAGAACGCATTACCCAACCTGGAAAGATCGCAATTGTATACTTTAACAGTTGGGAAGCACATGAATATGTAGGATATATTAAAACTCTTCAGGATATTGGTCTTTTAAATGACGACCTTGAGTATCTTGATATTGAGGAACTACAGGGAGTTGAAGGATTAAAAGCCCTCAGAATAGGGGTAACGCTTAAAAATTAAAATAAACCATGCGTTTTAAAAAGGAGCTGCAAGCTGCATTATTAGTAAAACTGGCTCTTGTAGCCATTCCTTCGCCTGGCATTGCACAGCATGTCGGGCAAACGGATTCCATTACAGTAGCGATTGCACCGGAATATGATAAAGTAGGTGGTTTTCACCGTTTCTGGTTGGGAGAAAGCTATCGTAAAATATGGGCTACCCCTGTGAAATTGAGAATCATGGACCTTCAGAAAGAAAAGGGAGGACTTACGATCATTAAACTGGGAGGAGGGATGCAGACCCGTTCCCTGCGTCTGAAAGATGCTGCGGGAAAAGAATGGGTGCTGAGAACCGTTCAGAAATATGCCGATAGAAGTCTGCCGGAGAACCTGAGGGCTACCATTGCAAGAGATATTACTCAGGATCAGGTATCTACCAACCATCCTTTTGCTTCCCTGATTGTTCCGACATTGGCCGGAGCACTCGACCTCGCACATGCAAAACCCGAAATCGTGTATGTAGGCGATGATCCCGGATTGGGAGAATACCGTAAGGATTTCGCAAATGCCGCTTATGTGTTTGAAGAAAGGTCTCCTTTTGAAGAGAAAACAGACAATACCGAGAAAGCCCAGAAGAAAATCCTGAAAGATAATGATACCCGTGCAGATCAAAAAATGACCCTTAGGGCGCGTTTGCTGGACTTCCTGCTGGGAGATTGGGACAGGCATGAAGACAACTGGCGCTGGTCTGTAGAGAAAACCAAAGACGGTACCACTTATAGCCCGGTTCCAAGAGACCGCGATAAAGTGTTTTATAAAACTTCAGGCGTTTTCCCATGGGTATTGACCCATCAGTGGCTAAAATCTCACCTGCAACCTTATTCCCCAACCATCCGGGATGTGGAACATTGGAACTTTAACGAAAGGTATTTTGACCGTTTCTTCTTAAATGAGCTGACGGAGCAGGACTGGAAAGAGGAAGTGAAGGTAGTACAGTCTAAGATGACCGACGAACTGATTGCTAAATCTTTCAGGGAAATGCCGGATCCTATCTTTAAACAGTGTGGAGCGGAGCTGATTGCTAACTTTACTTCAAGAAGAAATCAGCTGGAAACACTGGCTTTGAAATATTATAGGTTTTTATCTATAAATGTCGATGTGCCTGCTTCAGACAAGACCGAATATTTCGATGTAAAACATCAGGATGATGGAACGGTAAGGCTGCACGTATATAATATTAAGAAGGATGGAAGTAAAGGACGCCTGTTCTTTGACCGTACTTTTAACCCGGAGGTAACCAAAGAAATCAGGTTATTCGGATTGGGTGGTAAAGATGTTTTTGATGTTCATGGTAAAGCCAGCTCTCCGATAAAAGTGAGGATGATTGGTGGGGATGAAGAGGATCAGTTTAAGGTAGCAGAGGAGGTCAGCAATAAATCAGGACTCTTTATTTACGACCGTAAGGACGAAACAAATGAGCTCCCTCAGAAAGGTTTTGCCAAGTTAAGGCTTGCAAAAGATACTGCCGTTAACCAGTTTAATAAAACCGGATTCCTGTACGACAGGTCTGGGGTTTTATTCGACCTGAACTATAATATTGATCAGGGAGTGCAGATTGGATTGGGCTATATCATCGAAAAACAAGGATTCAGAAAGTCGCCATATGCTTCAAAACAGGAGTTCTGGGCGCATTATTCTACCGGAAGAAAGTCTTTTATCCTCGATTATGCCGGAGATTTTAAGAAAGCAATCGGTAACAATGACCTGAAGGTAACGGTAAATATGTTGGGCCCTAATAATTTGAGTAACTTCTTTGGCCTGGGGAACAATACAGATTATATAAAAGATGATGACCATCATGAGGAGAATGAGGAAGAGAACGATAAAGAAGATGGAATTTCTTACTACAGGAACCGGTATAATTATTTAAATGCCAGTCTGAAACTCAAAAGAGACCTCGATAAATTCTGGAGTGTGGAAGGAGGATTGCTCTTGTCTTATTATGCAAGTAACCGATCGGAGAATGAGGAACGTTTTCTTTTTGATTATGATTTAGCCAATCCCGGGCAGGATGTATTTTCTAATCGCTTTTATGCGGGACTAACTGCGGGCTGGTCTTATGATACACGCGATCATATTGCCATTCCTAAAAAAGGAGTGTTCTGGAAAACTACAATTTCTGCGCAGCAACGCGTAACAGGGGAGGATCAGCGCTATGGGATTGTAACTTCGGAATTCCGTTTTTACCTCAATCCATGGAAATCCGGCCTGGTAATCGCCAACAGAATTGGTGGCGGGACTACAGTTGGTAACCCGGCATTCTTTCAGCACATTCAGCTGGGCGGAGTAAACAGCCTTCGTGGCTTCAATAGCAGAAGATTTACCGGTCGCACGGGAGCATACCATAACCTGGACCTGCGACTAAAGTTGTTCAATTTCACCTCATACCTGGTTCCCGGAACAGTGGGGATGATCGGGTTTAATGATGTGGGCAGAGTCTGGCAACCTGGAGAATCCAGTGGAAGATGGCACCATGGCTATGGTGGTGGTTTATACATCATGCCGGGAGATCAGATCCTCATCCAGGGTACATTGGGTTTCTCTAAGGAAGCGACAATGCCCTATTTCTCAGTAGGTTTCAATTTTTAGCCCGAAATCCCTTTCTATTTCTGAGAGCGAGGGAAACAAAGTCTGCCTGAAAACGTTCTATTATTACAAATTATATCATCAAATGAGATTATTAAAAAGCTTTTTGCCCCTTAATTTATTGTTGCTTGGCACGCAGGTGGTAAGCGCTCAATTTAAATTGCCGACACTTCCTTATGCAACCAACGCACTGGAACCTGCTATTGATAAGCAGACAATGGAAATTCACTACGGTAAACACCATGCTGCCTACGTAAACAACCTGAATGGTGCCTTAAAAACTGCTTCAGCTGAAGGAAAGTCATTGGCCGAACTGTTGGCACAGGTTTCCAAATACCCTGCTGTAATTAGAAATAATGCCGGTGGTCATTTTAACCACAGCCTCTTCTGGCTGATCATGACACCTAAACCAAAACCGGTTTCTGCCGGGTTTTTGAAGGAAATTAATGCCAATTTCGGATCAATAGAGAAATTTAAAGCTGCTTTTGCCGATTCAGCAGCCAAAAGGTTTGGATCAGGGTGGGCATGGCTGATTGTTCAGAATGGAAAACTGAAGATCAGTACGACAGCGAACCAGGACAATCCTTTAATGGACGTGGTAGCAGAGAAAGGGAAACCAATTCTGGCACTGGATGTCTGGGAGCATGCGTATTACCTGAAGTATCAGAATAAACGCCCGGATTATATCAATGCATGGTGGACAGTAGTCAACTGGGCAGAGGTAGAGAGAAGGTTTAATGAAGTTAAAAAGTAAGCATGTCTGTTCGCAGACGGAAATCCTTGCCCTGAAAAAGGGCAAATATTTCTAGGTCTGCTCACAGAACGCATACTTTTTTTGGGTGCTAAACCCGGGAGGAGTATAAAAAAAGCCGCATCATTTTAAATGATGCGGCTTTTTTTATACGATGAATATAAGCTTTTTGGGACGCGTTGAAATAAAGTTTGGGATCTGTTAAAATGTTTATATGTTTGTGTTATACTAGAACAGTATAGAATAGTACTGTTGCTTTGGTTTGAGTGATAATCAACCGAATGATACAACCGAATGATACAACCAAATAATATCAACCAAATAATATAAACCAAACCAACTAAACAAAAATGCGTATGAAATTAAAAATGACCCTTAAAGTATTCATGCTATTCTCTGTATGCGGGGGGCAGATGGGGATGATCAATGCCGTTAATGCCCAGTCTGTGGTGCAAACAACAGATCGGGTAACGGGGAAAATAACCGACGAAACAGGTGGGGGCCTGCCGGGAGTTTCGGTTACAGTTAAAGGCAAAGGAACTGCTGTTTCTTCAGATGGATCAGGCAATTACAGCATCAATATTTCCGGGAAGGAGATATTGGTTTTTTCATTTACCGGTTATACCACAAAGGAAGTAGCCGTAAATGGGACCACCAGAGTTAACGTACAATTGCAGGTGGATCAAAAAGTTTTGGAAGAGATTGTGGTGGTGGGCTATGGGGTTCAGAAGAAGGTAACGGTTACCGGGTCTGTAGCTTCAATAAAAGGGGACGTACTCAGACAAAGTCCGGCGGCGAATTTAAGTAATGCCATTGCAGGGCGTGTTCCCGGGGTAATTGCTTCCAATCGGTCCGGAGAGCCGGGCAATGATTTTTCTACTTTACTGATCCGTGGTAAGGGGACATTGAACGACAATAGTCCGCTGATCGTGATTGACGGAGTTGCCAATAGGGGCGCATTTGAAAGGATTAATCCCGATGATGTAGAAAGTATCAGTGTATTGAAAGATGCTTCCGCTGCTATATACGGTGCTCAGGCTGCAAATGGTGTTATTTTAATTACCACGAAACGGGGGAAAACCGGAAAGCCGGTCATTACTTATACCGGGAGTTATGGACTTACCCAACCTACACAATTGCCTAAACTGGTAGATGCCGGGCAGTATGCCACGTATATTAATGAGGTAAATGACCGTTTGGGACAACCTCATCAGTATTCTGATGCAGATGTGCAGAAGTATAAAGATGGCAGCGACCCTTTGAATTTTCCCAATACCGACTGGTACGATGCGGTATTGAAAGATTTGTCGCCACAATACCGCCATGCCATTAGTCTGAGCGGTGGAAACGAAAAAACAGATCATTTTATTTCCGGCGAGTATTTAAATCAGGATGGTATTTTTCATAAATCTGCCACCAATTACAAACAATATAACCTGCGCTCCAATATCGGTTCTCAGGTAACAAACGACCTGAAAGTATCTTTGAATGTTTCGGGAAGGCTCGAGGACAGGCATTATTCTAATTATAGCAGCGGGAGTATTTTTGCAGAGGTACTTTCCGCTTATCCTACTTTACCGGCCTATTATCCAAACGGGCTTCCCGGACCAGGACTTGCCGGTGGGCGCAATCCCGTGTTGATGGCTTCCGGAGCGACAGGGTATAACAAAACAAAGGATTATTCCCTGATTTCTGATGCCTCATTTCATCTTAAATTGCCTTATGTTACCGAAGGACTTTACCTTTCCGGACTTGCAGCCTTTGATTTCCGCTTTCGCAATGGAAAGAAACTGTATGACAACTGGGATGCCTATCGCTATAATAAAACCAGTAATGAATATGTGAACCTGCGGGATACGGAAGGGCCGATTAACCTCAATGAAGACTTCAGAAATTACCAGCTGCAAACTTATAACCTGAAATTAGGTTATGAAAGACGCTTTGCGGCCCACCTGATCACTGCATTTGTGGCTTTTGAACAAAGCGAAAACTATGATGAAGGAATCAGTGCCTACCGTACAGGGTACCTGAGCAGTAAGATCGATCAGATTTTTATTGGAGGGGATAAGGACAAGAACAATGGAAGTGTGGCCTCACAATCTGCACGCAGGAATTTCTTTGGCCGTTTTACGTATGGTTATAAGGATCGCTATCTGGCAGAGGTTATTTTACGCCATGATGGTTCGTTTAACTTTCCTAAGGGTAAACAATGGGGAACTTTTCCCGGTATCTCCCTGGGATGGAGAATTTCTGAAGAGGACTTCTTTAAGCAGCAGGTCAGCTTTGTAAACCAGTTGAAAATCAAGGCTTCATGGGGTAAGTTAGGGAATGATAAAATTGCGCCTTACCAGAATTTGCAACAATATTACCTGGATGGGGGATTCTATTTCGGCCCGGATAGCGAGAAACAACAGGGCTTGTCGGCAGGCGTGGCCCCAAATCCGGGAGTGACCTGGGAAGTGGCAAATAATATGAATATCGGGATAGAATCTGCTTTCTTTAACGGTGAGCTGAGCATCAATGCCGATTATTTTATTTCTAAACGTAACCGCATTCTGATTGCCCGCAATGCTTCTGTTCCTTCCAGCACCGGATTGAGTGGCAAGTTGCCCGTAGAAAATATTGGAAAAGTAGACAACAGGGGCCTGGAGCTGGAACTGATGTACAGGCACAGCATCAATAAGGATTTTTCTTACCAGGTTGGTGGGAACTATACCTATACCAGGAACAAGGTGGTATTCATGGACGAGGCAGCGAATGTTCCCGAATGGCAGAAAATTCAGGGACATTCCATGGATTCCTGGCTGGTATATAAGAGTACAGGGATTTATAAGACACAGGCAGAAATTGATAATTCTGTACATCTGGCTGGTACAAAACCTGGTGATATTGGCTATGAAGACATTAATGGAGATAAAAAAATCACTTCTGATGATCGGGTCCGCATATTTGAAACGCCAACTCCCAGCAGTGTTTTCGCATTGACTGCCGGTTTTCAGTATAAAGGATTTGGATTGGACATCCTTTTGCAGGGGCAGGGGAAAGCAAGGCAATTGATCCTGCCACAGCAGGGAAATGCCATTACTCCTCCGGTTTGGTTATTTGAAGACCGTTGGAGCGTAAATAACCCTGAGGGCACATATCCAGCTTCTTTTGACCGGAATGATCCGGTAAACAACAGGTATTCAGATTTCTGGCTTCGCAATGCTGCATTTTTAAGGCTCAAAAATGTAGAAATCTCTTACACCTTCCCGAAAACATTCATCTCCCGTTTAAGCCTGCAAAACCTACGTGTTTTTGTAAATGGAAGCAATCTGCTGGTGATGAGCAAAATTAAGGACTACGATCCTGAGCTCAATGCGGTGACCGGAAGCTATTACCCGCAAACCAGAATCATGAGTGCCGGAATCAATATTTCTCTTTAATCCTAAATGAAAAAATAAGAAAATGAAAACTATATCTATATGCTTTTTCAGCCTGCTGCTTTTGTTGAACATCAGCTCCTGCAAAAAGGGGTTTCTGGAAAGAAAACCGCTGGATACCTATTCAGAGCAGGATGTCTGGACAGATCTGAACCTGATACAGACCTTTATCAATTCTAAATACCGCGCTTTGCCACATTTTTATAACTGGGGCGCTGCAGTGAACGGGCCGGGATTGTCTGCTGCCTCTGATGAAGGTTATTCCAAATTTAATTATGAAAGTGTCTTTTTATGGAATAAAGGAGAAGTAAACCCGGATAACCTTTCTATGGACAGCTGGTCGGCCGACTATGGCTTTATCAGGGATTGCAATTCTTTTTTTCTGAAGATCGCGGAAGTAAAAGGGGAGGAGGCGATAAAGAACAGGATGATCGGGGAAATGAAGTTTATCAGGGCATGGTGCTACTTTAACCTTATTTCCCGCTATGGCGGCGTACCCCTGATTACAAAAGTCTACCAGCTTTCTGATCCTGATTTTTTAACCTTAAGAAACTCCTACGACGAATGCATGACCTTTGTGATCAGGGAGCTGGACGATGCCATTGCCTTATTACCTGATAGTTATACCGGGAAAGACCTGGGAAGGATCACCAAAGGAGCGGTGCTGGCCTTGAAATCCAGGGCTTTGTTATATGCGGCAAGTCCTTTGAATAACCCATCCAACAACAGGGCCAAATGGCAGGCCGCAGCAGATGCCACCAAAGCCATGCTGGATGCGCCGGGATTTTCCCTTTACCAGGGCGCAGACTACAAGCAGCTGTTTCTGGAGAAGTTTAATCCCGAAATCATCCTGTCTTATGGGATGAACGGAACCGATTGGGAATCTTCTCTGGATGTGATGATTGCGCCAAATGGATACCATGGCTGGTCGGTGTACGCCCCTTCTCAGAACCTGGTAGATGATTTCGAAATGAAAAATGGAAAGATGATCACTGATCCGGCTTCCGGATACGATCCCGCGAATCCTTATCAAAACAGGGATCCGCGTTTCAATGCCACCATTATTTATAATGGAACACCGTTTAAAGGCAGGAATGCGGAATATTTTAAGGGTGGGCTTGATAGCCCGCAGAGTCCTGTAGAAAACTGGAATGCCAGTCTGACGGGCTATAACTGGCGTAAATACGCAGATGAATCCCATGATATGGATGCTACAGGAAGTACACAGAACTGGGTGATTTTTCGTCTGGCAGAAATCTATTTGAATTATGCCGAAGCCCAGTATGAACTGGGAAATGAAGCCGAGGCAAGAAATTACCTGAACCTCGTTCGCAGTAGGTCGTCTGTAAATATGCCTCCTGTTACTGCAGGGTCAACTGCTCTTTTGCAGGCCATCAGGCATGAACGTGAAATCGAACTGTGCTTCGAAGGTCATCGTTTTTATGATGTACGCAGGTGGAAAATTGCAATGGTTACCGAGAATAAACCACTTCGGGGAGTAAACATTACTAAAAATGCTAACGGCTCCCTGAGCTATGATTATTTCAATCTGCAGCCAAGGAAATTCCTGGAAGCCAATTATTTATTTCCTATTCCTGCTTATGAAATGCAAAAGAATACATTACTGATCCAGAACCCCGGATATTAATCAAAAGAAAACCGTACAGTGTGCAAATGCTGTACGGTTTTAAGAATTGGAATGTTAAATTTGTTTTCCTGATCTTCAGGCAGGCAATTAGATAAGATATATGAGGAATGTTTTTGAGAAAATACAAGAACTGGAAGTGATTCCGGGTTATTCTAAACACGAGCAACTGGTTCAGGGCTTTATTAACTCAATTGATGAAAAGATTCTGGTGAAAGGCGACCAGCTTCCTTCTGTAAATATCATGATCAGAGAAACCGGATTTGCCCGGGAAACCATCGTAAAAGGATATAAAGAGCTGATTGAACGGGGCATTATTGAGTCCAAAAGAGGCATGGGTTATTATATCTCCAATACTGATACCGGACAGCCGCTAAAGCTGGCCCTGGTTTTATATGCCTTCGATTCAATTCAGGAAACCTTTTATAATGCTTTCAGAGATCTTTTGCTGCCGGATATTCAGATCGACGTATTTTTTCACCATCAGAATATTGACACTTTCGGGAGCATCATCAACAACATCAGCGGAAAGTATGGCATGTATGTCGTTACACCAATGCCCCATCCCAGAACTGCAGAAATCCTGAAAGTTCTCCCGCTGAATAAATTCCTGATGATTGACCGTTTTGAGCCGATGCAGGGGGATTTTTCCTACCTCACTCAGGAATTTGAAGCATCCAGTTATCGTGTGTTTGTGGAGTTATTGGATACCATCAGGAATTTTGACGAGATGATTTTCTTTTCCAGACCTAATTCAGACCTGCCTGTTGAAATCATGAAAGCATTCAAAAGATTCGTAAAAGACTATAATATCAAATTTCAGGTAAAAAAGGAATATGTTCCCGGTGCTCTGGAAAAAGGAAAAGTCTATTTTGTGTGTAATGACAGGCAGCTTTGGACGATGTTAAAAGATTGTGAAGCACAAGGTTTCAAGCTTGGTCAGGACGTTGGTATTCTGGCTCAGGATGATGATCCCATAAAGGAAATCATCTTTGGTGGCATCACTACGTATTCTACAGATTTCCAGTTGATGGCAGAGAAAGCAGCAGCGTTTGTACTCAGCCAGGAAAAAATACAGGAAGTGATTCCCACGGTTTTGAAAAGACGTACTTCTCTTTAACAATTTCATTTCACAGATCAGTTCCGGTAACAGATTAACCTGTTGCAGCACTATTTCTATGGTCTTTAAGGCCATTAAATCTGATTTTAATCCAGCATAAATAAAATAACCATGAAAGGTAAATTAAAGATACTAAGGATAGGTTTGATCCTGTCCATATTGATGACCATTTGGAATCTGGTCAATGCCCAGCAGCTCAACCTTCCCGTTCAGAATGATCGTTGGAAGATCAGTAAAGAAGGAGGGATCCTTTGGGAAATTAAGGACCGCCTGTCTCATTCCGATCATATTGAAATGAGCGGGCAACGTGTTTCTCTATGGCTTCAATATGAAGTGGATAAAGAAAAAAAGCTTCATTTAAAGCGAACGGTAGTCTTCCCCGGCTTCCGGATGAAACCAAATGATACCCATTCCAGTCTCATGCAGGTGATTAAAGATGAGGAACTTCCTCAGGTTTTTATAGATGGAAAGCCCATGAAGACAGAGTTGTTTAACGGGCGTCAGCTTCCTGGTTTTTCGGAAAAAGTGACGGCCATCCGGCTTGACGGCAAAATGGAGATCTATAGTAAACTGGGTGAAAAAGGAGAAGTCAGCCTAAAAAGAACCCTGTTTCCCTCCGTAGATCAGGCAATGGCCATTGAAAAACTGGTTTTTGTAAACGAGGGTAAGAAAGCCCTGAAAATTTCAATGGATCATCAGATCAGGAACATTCAGGTAGCCCCTTCCAGAAGTCATCTGCAAACCCATCATTTGATATTAAAGTCGGCCGGAGGAGACAGACAAACGGTTGAACCTGGTGATTCCATTACCTTTTCCATCACCTATCAGGCAGTGGATAAACCAAGCTCTATACTCGATGTGGAGGTATTGGCTGAAGAACAGGCCCGTTATTCCCGGGTTCAGGAGATTTCCGGAAAACTGCAGCTGATCACACCTGACCCGGTTTTAAATACTGCTTTTACCTTTGCAAAGCTGCGTGCCACAGAGAGTGTTTTTAAGACTAAAGGTGGATTGATGCATGGTCCCGGCGGACTTTCCTACTATGCTGCCATCTGGGCAAATGACCAGGCCGAGTATGTAAACCCATTTTTTGCGTTTTTAGGCGATGAAATGGGAAATAAATCGGCTATGAATGCTTATCGTATGTTTGCCGCGTATATGAACCCTGAATATAAACCTATTCCCAGTTCAATCATTGCGGAAGGAGAAGGGTTTTGGAATGGTGCCGGCGATCGTGGGGATCAGGCAATGATTGCCTACGGGGCATCCCGGTATGCATTAGCGAACGGAAATATAGATTCCGCAAGGGTATTATGGCCATTAATAGAGTGGTGCCTTGAATATTGTAGAAGAAAACTGAATGCGGAAGGAGTGGTAGCCTCGCAAAGCGATGAACTGGAAGGACGTTTTCCTGCCGGAACAGCGAACTTATCGACCAGCTGTTTATATTATGACGCCCTGCTGTCTGCCGAAAAACTGAGCCGTCTACTGGGAAAATCTTCAGGTCTCGCAGATGGGTATGGGCTACAGGCAAAAGCACTCCGGCTGGCCATAAACCGTTATTTCTCTGCTAATATAGACGGTTTTGAGACTTATCGCTATTATAAGGAGAACACGGTATTGCGTTCCTGGATTTGCATGCCCCTGACTGTTGGCATTCTGGAGCGTAAATCCGGGACAATTAAAGCCTTGTTCTCTCCAAAATTATTTACTCAGGATGGATTACTGACACAGGCGGGTGATAAGACATTCTGGGATCGTTCCACACTTTATGCTTTGCGTGGGATTCTGGAGGCCGGAGATACAGAAACTGCCATGCATTACCTCAGGTATTATTCCAGAAGAAGATTACTGGGAGAACATGTTCCCTATCCGGTAGAAGCCTTTCCGGAAGGAGGGCAGCGGCATTTATCCGCAGAAAGTGGCTTATACTGCCGGGTTTTTACGGAAGGCCTGTTTGGCATACGTCCTATAGGTTTCGACCGCTTCAACTGTACCCCAAGACTACCCGAAGGATGGAATGAGATGGCTTTGCGTAACATTCATTCCTTTGGAAACGTATTTGACCTCGAGATCTCCAGGTCAGGTCATAACAGATTAAAGATCAAAGTAAGAAAAGGTGGTAAAGTCAAACAATATCTCCTTAAAAATGGGGCCACAGCCTTAGTAAAAGTATAGGTATTCCATTGCTTGTCTTGGTTGATCCACTCAACCAGGACAAATGCTTGCATAGCTAAAAGGTTTTTTAAATATTATTAGGATAGTAAATGGGTTTTAGCTTTCTTTGCGCTCTATTTGTAATTAATCTTAATAAGTATAGCGCATGCGAAAACTCTTACCTACTCTTTTATTTTTCCTTCTATTCAGCTCCAGTATTTTTGCGCAGCAAACCAGCAGCATTAAAGGACGGATCACTACGGCAGATGGTCGTGTGGCCAGTAACATCTCCGTAAAATTGAAAGGAACCTCGCTGGGAGGGATCACTACTGAAGACGGTGAATATCAGATCCGAAAAGTCCCTGTAGGGGAATATACCATTGTCGTTTCCGGAGTTGGGCTTTTTACCAAAGAAAAAGAAGTCACCGTAACCGGTAAATCCAGTGTTATTGCCGATTTCTCTTTGAAAGAGAACCTGTCTCAGCTGGATGATGTTCAGATATCAGGTCGTAAAAAGAAGTTTAAAGTGGATAAAGTATCTCCTTCATTACGTCTGCAGACCCCATTATTGGAATTACCGCAGAACATTCGCGTGGTCACCAGCCAGGTCATGGCCGATCAGATGGCTTTTGATATTGTGGATGGGGTAACCAGAAATGTAAGCGGTGCGATCAGGGTAGGCCACTGGGATGCTCAGTATGCCAATATCTTTATGCGTGGTACCAGCATTCCTGCGTTTCGGAATGGCATGAATATGAAAACACCCTGGGGACCTCTTGCAGACGATGCAGCTACGATAGACCGTATAGAGTTTGTAAAAGGACCTGCCGGATTTATGATGGCCAATGGCGAACCGGGAGGGATGTATAACATTGTAACCAAGAAGCCTACCGGTCAGAACAACAGTTCAGTGAGTGTGAGCGCCGGCGGTTATAACCTTGCCCGTGCTGCGGTAGACCTGGATACTAAACTCAGCTCAGATGGTAAACTGTTATTCCGTCTGAATGTAGCCGGACAAACAAAAGGCAGTTTTAACAAATACAATTACAATGATAAATATGTGGTTGCACCGGTAATCAGTTACCAGATAGACAGCAACACTAAAATTACAGCCGAATATACCCATCAGCATGTGGAAGCACAGGCACTGGGAAACTACAGCTTTTCTAAAAAAGGGTTTGGTGACGTTCCCCCAAGCTTTTTCCTGGGCGATCCCTCATTGAATCCGGCCAAGCTGAACGACCATAACCTTACTTTATATCTGAACCATAAGCTCAATAAAGACTGGACGTTCAATGCCCAGCTGGCTTACCTGAATTACTCCCTGGAGGGTGGTTCGGTATGGCTTTCTTCTTTGGACGATGCCGGCAATATGAGAAGGTATTACAATATTGGAGATGAACTGGCGATCAATAAGAACGCGCAGTTCAGTTTACAGGGAGAATTGAAAACCGGACAGGTGGTTCACCGGATCCTGGGTGGTTTAGATATGGGTAACTTAAAGACCTGGGGAGATTTCTCCAGTTCAGGAACACCTGATCTTCAGCTGGCCAATAATGCTCCTTTTAATATTTATAACCCGGTTTACGGCATTCCTACGGCAAACATCCCTGTATTTGACCGGTCAAAAAGCATACAGGTACGTTCCGGATCCAATGTATATGCAACCAACCTGACGTATACCGGAATTTACCTGCAGGATGAACTTCGTTTCCTGGAAGAAAAACTGAGGTTAACCCTGGCCGGACGCTTTACCCATACGGTAACGGTTGGAAAGACCAATGCCACGCAGCTATCAGATAATGTATTTTCTCCAAGAGTAGGATTAAGTTATTCCATTACCAAAGACCTGTCTGTATATTCTTTATACGACCAGAGCTTTTTGCCTCAGTCTGGCGCAGATAAGGAAGGAAATGTATTTAAGCCGGTAAGGGGAAACAACATCGAGATCGGTTTCAAAAAAGACTGGTTTGACGGAAAATGGAATACCTCTATTACGGCCTTCAAAATCACCAAGAAGAACGTGCTGACCCAGGATCCGAGATATCCTAACGATCCGGCTAACTGGAGGGTGCAACTGGGAGAAATTCAATCAAAAGGACTGGAATTTGATGTGGTCGGAGAAGTTGTGGAAGGACTAAATGTGACCTTGAATTATGCCTATACCGATCCAAAGGTAACCAAAGACGAGTCGGTGATCAAAAACCTTAAAGGGACTTATATTGCCAATGCGGCTAAGCATATTACCAATGGCTGGTTGTCTTACAGCTTTAAAAAACAGGGTGCTCTTTTAAATGGTTTTGGCCTGAGTGGCGGATATCAGTTTCAGTTTGAGCGTGTTGCGGGATCAGGTTTTACCAAATCAAACCTTCCTGATTACCTGCGCTTTGATGCCGGTCTTTCCTATGCAAAAGGGAAGTTTAGCCTGTCTGCGGTAGTGAATAACCTGTTCGACCGCAAGTTGTTTACCCAGGGAACTGCTCCTGCAAATGCTTCCGGATACTATACCTGGATTTATGAAATGCCTAGAAATGCAAGGATAACAGCGCTTTACAAGTTTAAATAATGAATTTTAAAAAGATCAATGCTTTTTTACATTTATGGCTCGGACTTGGTTCGGGCCTGATTGTATTTATAGTCAGCATAACGGGTTGTATTTACGTATTTGAAAAGGAAATCAGAAGTTTATATGAGCCCTGGCAATATGTAAAACCTCAGCAAGAGGCTTTCCTGCTTCCTACACAACTGGCCGGTCTGGCCGGGCCGAACATGGGAGGAGTGAAGCCTAATTCCATCCGGTACGGGCAAAAAGACGAGGCCGTTACGGTCAGCAATTTTAACCGGAAAAAGGGCACAAGTGTCGTTGTTTTTATGAATCCCTATAACGGAAAAGTAATCCATACGGAAAAGAAAAACAGGAAGAGCAACTCTGATTTCTTCCGCTTCATTCTGAACGGACACCGGGCACTATGGCTTCCTTATCCTATTGGAAGGCCTATTGTAGGCGCTGCTGTACTGATTTTTGTCCTCTTACTCCTTTCCGGAATCATTTTATGGTGGCCAAAGAAATGGATCAGGTCTATCCGGGATAAAAGCTTTAAAATCAAGTGGAATGCCAGCTTTAAGCGTAAAAATTACGACCTGCACAATGTGCTGGGCTTTTATACCTTTCTCTTTTTACTGATCATTTCCTTAACAGGACTGGTTTACAGCTATAAGTGGTATAGTAAATCTTTATACTGGTTAAGCTCCGGAGGTAAATCCATGAAGGAATTTAAACGGGCAGTATCGGATACCACTGCAACAGGAACCTTTAAACCAGGCGATATTGACCAGCTTTACCATAGTATTGTTGCTGCCGATAAAACAGAAAACATATTGGTATCACTGCCGGAAAAGCCATCTGATGCCATAGGATTTGTTGTTTACCTGAAAGCACGGACATTGTATAAAACCAACCGTTATAGCTTTGATCAGCTGAGCCTTAAGCCCATCACAGATGGTTCTCCTTTTTCAGGGAAATATGCCGATGCCAGTGCTGCCGACAAGCTCAGACGGATGAACTATGACCTCCATATCGGTGCGATATTTGGGATCCCAACTAAGATTCTTGCTTTTCTGGCCAGTTTGATTTCAGCAAGTTTACCCATTACTGGATTTATCATCTGGTATGGCCGAAAATTCAAAAAGAAGAAAAAAGGCGGGAAGCCATCCATACCGGGAGCAAAGAAAACTGTTGTTCCTGTCCCGCAGAAAATAAAACGGGTAGAGGAGGAGCTCGTCCTTTAAAATTAAAAAGCCGTAAACACTTTAATGTTTACGGCTTTTTTTATGGTAAGACCTTAAAACAGGCCTGATCTGCGGTTATTCCGCTTCGTTGTCCACAAATAACTTGATCTCATGATCCGAAACCGTGATTAAGCGATCTTTGTATAGTCCGCCAATAACCTTTTTAAAAGCACTTTTACTGATCTTAAAACGCTCATAAATGGCATCAGGAGAGCTTTTGTCACCAAGATAGATGATCCCTCCGCATTCCTTTAATTCATCCAGGATGACATCTTTATTTTCGAGAATGTGGCCATAACCCATTGGTTGAAGACTCAAATCGATTTTGCCCTCTACGCGGATTTTTTTAATCCATCCTTTTCTGATTTCTCCCGGATTAAGCTGGTCAAATAGCTCATTGGTATATAAAAGACCGATATATTTATTGTCTACAATGGCATTGTAACCCAGATCAGAGCGGTCTACAATCAATAAACTCACCTCATCACCCTCTTCCAGATCGATATCCTGATCTTCTACATAATTGGTTAAACGGGAAGAAGCAACCATACGGTCATTGCTTCCGTCCAGATACACATAAACGACATGGCTGTCTCCTTTAAACATCGGGCGTTTCTGTTCACGCTGAGGAACATAGATGTCTTTATCCAGGCCAAGATCCATAAAAGCACCGTCTTCGCTATCGTCAACTACCGTCAGGTAGGCAAAATCTCCTACACAGGCCAAAGGCTTTTTGGTGGTTCCGATGAGTCTGCCCTCTTTACCCATATATACGAAAACGTTAATGTTATCCCCGATTTCGATGTTTTTAGGGACATCGACATAAGGTAGCAGCACTTCGTTTTCACCTTCGGTAAGGATCAGGCCGTTTTCAGTTTTATTTATAATTCGCAGATCGTTATATCTTCCTATTTCTATCATGTTCTTGCAGGCATTTTTGCAAAGGTAACGATATCAGCAGTAACATATCGGTGCACGAGGTATCTAAATGTAAAAATAAACCAATTGCGCAGCCTGGATTTACAACATATCGTTAAGAAATACGGTAACCATACCATTTTCTCTTTTGAAAAATGGAGCCTGGACCAGGGTATTTACTGGGTTAAAGGAGGAAATGGAACCGGGAAGACCACACTCTTTAAAGTGATTTCCGGACAGACCCCCTTTGAGGGAACGCTCAGTCTGAATGAGATCAGCATTAAAACAGCGCCTGTTGCCTACAGGGCAATGATCTCCTATGCAGAAGCGGAACCTCAATATCCCTCGTTTATCACCGGAAATGAACTCTTAAACTACCATATCTCCGTTAGAAAAGCCGATCCACTGATGGTAAAGGACGTGACAGAGCAGTTCGGGATGACTCCCTTTATGGACAATAAGATCGGCAGTTATTCCAGTGGAATGCTCAAAAAACTCTCATTGATATGCGCTTTTACCGGTGATATTCAGCTGTACATACTGGATGAGCCGCTCATTACCATAGATACACATTCCGCGGAAGTACTTTATGGATTGATCAGAAAGTACCATGAACAGGGGAGCAGCTTTTTGCTTTCTTCCCATCAGGAGCTGGAACCCGGCCAGCTGACACTTAAGGGCGTATTTCAAATTAAGGACCAACAGATAGCCGCATGTTGAAGCTATTTTTGAAAACCCTGAGTAAAGAATTTTTTGCGGCACATGCAGGTCTTTTTCTATTTGGGTTTTACCTGTTATTCGGCATTGTGGAGGCCGCACAGCTGATTAGCTATCATAAAACCCTGATGCTGCTCATTTATTCCTCTCCACTTATTCTTTTCCTTGTCGTCCTCTGTTGGGCTTTATATGCCATAAAATGCTTCTTTTTTGTGAAAAAGCAGTTGAAGCTGGAATCCTACCGTTTTGTATTTCTGATTGGCGCATCTGAACGTAAAATCCAGTTCAGGTTATGGTTAAAGCTGTATGCGGTATTGTTTCTTCCGGTATTGCTATACCTCGTACCTTTAGTATACGTAGGACTTAGTTATGGCTATTATGGCAGTGTTTTTGCAGTTTTTCTCAGCGTTTTGGGCATATTGTCTGCCGTTTCCGGCTATATGTTCCGGATCATCAATTATAGTCATGTTCCAGTTAAGGTTTATTTAAAAACCTCCCTCCCCCAATGGAGTAAGCCTTACTGGACATGGCCTTTTTATTATCTGCTGAAAGAACAGACGCTGATGCTTGTGGCCAGTAAAGTGCTCTCATTTGCCCTTTTTAATGCCACCATGTGGGTGTTTGCAGATGTTGCCGGAGATGTTCGTGTGGCCATGATCGGGATTCTGGCCGCTGTTTTGTCTCACGGTATGCTGATCCATGCTTTAATGAAAAATGAGCTCGACCGCCTTTCTTTTACCCGAAGCCTTCCCATTACCCTGGCCTCCAGGCTGGGACATCAGGTGATGGTATTGCTATTGCTTTTTGTTCCCGAGATCATTTTTTACATCCTCAAATCAGATGGACAGCTGTTGCACATTGCCTATGGTTTAGGCTTTGGCTTGTCTGGTCTGATGGGTTTACAAATGATCTTATACTGGATAAATCTCGATCAGGACGAATACCTGAAATGGTTACTCGGCTTCTTTTTTGTCAGCATGTTTGTCGTCCTTACCCACTATTATCTGCTCTATATCCTGCTGGTTTTCTTTAGCTATATCGGGTATTTTTCTTTCTTCTATTACAGGAAAGACTTAAAAGAGATTTAAAACCTAATATTAAATTTTAAGTTTATCTATTGCTATTTAATAGGCTGATTATAAATAGTTTTTCTTTTCTATTCTGGCTGATTAATTTAGCCGCCATTCTGCTTTTCGCTCCCGAAGTGCAGCATAAAACCAATTTGTGATGGAATGGGATATCGGCTATTTTTTCTTTAAGATCATAAAGTGAAATATGAGTTCCGCCGATATTGTACTCTTCAAATTCATAGGCTTCCCGGACATCGATCAGCAGGAAAGGTTCTTCCTTATCTTTCCAGTCCTGTAATTCCTGCTGTCCGATTTCCTGATAGATTGCTGTTTTGTCTGTGCCTTCGGTTGGGGGATCGCTTTTGGGATTTTCAGGTTGAATATTAAAGATCTGCATATCGTAATTTAAAGCATTGAAGATAAGAAGTTTTCCGGATAGATGATCCCCAAAGCCACAGATGATCTTCATGCACTCATTAGCCATCATGCTTCCGATAATA
Source organism: Pedobacter steynii (assembly GCF_001721645.1). NCBI lineage: Bacteria > Pseudomonadati > Bacteroidota > Sphingobacteriia > Sphingobacteriales > Sphingobacteriaceae > Pedobacter > Pedobacter steynii. The sequence continues at coordinate 4,613,597 of NZ_CP017141.1, forward strand.
CCCGGTAAGGGGCCGGTTACACCGCTCTCGCCGCAGTTAGGCTGTTCTTCGGGCAAAGGACTTTCCGGATAACAACTTCTGTAATCCGGTCCGCCCTGGTAATTAAACACCGATACCTGTCCCTCAAATTTAAAGATGGAGCCAAATACCAGCGGTTTATTCAGTGCAACACAACTATCGTTTACCAGATAGCGGGTAGGGAAGTTATCAGATCCATCAATCACCAGATCGTATGCAGCGATGATTGCCATTGCATTTTCAGGACTTAAATGATGCGGATAAGCCTGTAGCTGAATCCCGGGATTGAGCCTGCTGAGCTTGTCGGCAGCAGTTTGCGCTTTGTTTTTTCCGATGTCATTCATCTGATAAAGCACTTGTCTGTGCAGGTTACTTTCTTCTACCACATCCCCGTCAATGATGCCTATTTTTCCCAGTCCGGCTCCCGCCAGGTAGAGTAGGAGCGGGCAACCTAAGCCTCCTGCACCAATTACGAGTACCGAAGTCTGATGTAGCTTTTCCTGCCCCTCAAAGCCTATTTCTTCCAGTAACAGCTGTCGGTCGTATCTTTTAAGTTCCTGATTATTCATTTTTTCACTTCGTTAAGCTCATGTCCCAGTCTTTCCAGACTGCTTCATATCCTTGTTTATGAATCATTTCTGCAATCTCAGCTGCCGTTCTTTCGTCCGAGATTTCAAACTGTTCCAGGGATTGAGGCTCTACAGCATAACCTCCCGGATTGGTTTTTGAGCCTGCACTGATGGAGGTAATCCCGAGTTTGATGACGTTGTCCCGGAAAGCGACAGACTCCCTTGTAGAGATCGACAATTCTATTTCCTCATTAAACAGACGGTAGGCGCAGATGAGTTGCACCAGCTCTCTGTCGTTCATAGCCACCTTAGGTTCCAGGCCACCACTAAAGGGACGAAGTCTGGGGAAGGAGATGCTGTATTTGCTCTGCCAGTATTTTTTTTCCAGGTAATTCAGGTGCAGGGCCGTAAAAAAGGAATCTGTCCTCCAGTCTTCCAGACCAATTAATACCCCAAGTCCCATTTTGTGGATACCGGCCTGTCCAAGGCGGTCGGGCGTATCCAGGCGGTATTGAAAATTGGATTTTTTTCCCTTTGGGTGATGTTTTTTGTAATCCTCTTCATGGTAAGTCTCCTGATAAACAAGTACCGTATTTAGCCCGTATGGGGTTAATTCCTGATAATCTGAAAGGTCTAGTGGCTGGACTTCCATGGAAATATGGGCAAAATGTGGCCGGATCAGCTCCAATACTTTTTTGAAATAATCGGTATGCACACTTTGATTGGCCTCTCCTGTGACCAGCAATACATGGTCATAGCCCATTTCTTTAATGACGGCGACCTCTTCCATAATCTCCATCGGCGACAATGTCTTGCGCCTCACTTTGTTATCGTAGCTAAATCCGCAATACGTACAGATGTTATTGCATTCATTAGACAGGTACAGCGGAACGTACATCTGTATCGTATTTCCAAAGCGCTTTAAAGTCAGCTGCTGGCTCAGCTGGGCCATTCTTTCCAGATAAGGTGCAGCTGCGGGAGAGATCAGCGCTTTAAAGTCCTCCAAAGTCCTTTTTGAAGCATTTAATGCCTGTTCTACATCTGCGCTGGTTTTTGCATAAATGCTCCTGCTGGTTTCCTCCCAGCTATGGCACTCAAAAATATCGTTAAAACTCATCGTCAAGGAATGCCGTTAAAGGGCTGCTGGCTACAGCCTGTGAATACACCTGACCTAATCTTGCCTCGTAGGCCATTCTGCCCGCCTGAACCGCTATTTTAAAGGCTTTGGCCATTTTTGTCGGGTTTCCGGAAACGGCAATCGCCGTGTTCACCAATACCGCATCTGCACCGATCTCCATTGCCTTTGCAGCGTCCGAAGGCGAGCCGATTCCGGCGTCAATGATCACCGGTACATTGCTCTGACTGATGATGATTTCCAGGAAATCTATGGTTTTCAGGCCTTTGTTGCTGCCAATAGGGGAGCCCAAGGGCATTACTGCTGCTGTCCCGGCGTCTTCCAGTCGTTTACACAAAACCGGGTCCGCATGGATGTAAGGAAGTACGATAAAACCCAGTTTAGCGAGTTCTTCCGTAGCTTTTAATGTTTCTATAGGGTCTGGCATCAGGTATTTAGGATCCGGGTGAATTTCCAGTTTCAACCAGTTCGTTTCCAGTGCTTCCCGCGCCATTTGGGCGGCAAAAACCGCTTCTTTGGCATTTCTGACGCCGGAAGTATTTGGCAACAGGTTGATGTGTGGGTAATTAAGGTGCTTTAAGAGGTCGTCGCTCTCATCCTGCAGGTCTACACGCTTCAGTGCAACCGTTACCAGTTCCGATTCTGAAGCAAGCAATGCACTTTCCATCGCGGCCGGAGAACTAAACTTTCCGGTGCCGGTGAAGAGGCGTGAGCTGAATATTTTGTCGGCTATTTTTAACATCGTTTTTAAGAATTTAGGGTGGTTGAAAGTTGGTGTTTCTGAAGCTCGGAATACATCCTCTTTATCCGGTTTTCAGCATCGGTTTTTCCGGTTAATATCCCCGAAACGGCAACACCGTGAAGACCGGTTTTCAGGAGTTCCGGAAGGTCCGCTTCGGTGATTCCTCCGATGGCAATTATGGGTAAAGTAAAGCCTGACTTTTTGACTTGTTCCATGATTTTTGCATACCCTTCGAAGCCGATAACCGGGCTTAAATTTTTCTTGGTACTGGTAAAGCGAAGGGGACCCAGTCCGATATAATCCGCACCTTCTGCAACTCTTTTTTGCAGGTCTGCAAAAGTGTTTGCCGTTCCGCCTATTTTTATTTTATTACCTGCTATTAATCTGGCTTTTGCAATGCTCATATCATTTAATCCTAGATGTAGTCCATAGGCAGAAACAGCCTTTGAAACTTCCGGAAAATCATTGATGATTAAGCGGGCTGCAAATTTTTTGCAGAGCTCATTTGCAGCTTTAGCCAGTTCTAAAACCGTCGTTTCCGGCTGGTCTTTTACGCGGAGCTGAATCCACTTTCCGCCGGCCTGAAGGACCTGCTCGATGGCCTCCAGATGGCTCGTGTTTTCGGTGGATTGGGAGATGTAATGAAGTTGATCTATCATGAGGAATGGTAGCCCAGAAGGCTCGTGTTACTGTTTAAAAAATGTTCGATATATTTCTTGCCCTGAAGGCAGGATTCTTCCAAGGAATTTCCCCTGGCCAGTGCTGCGGTGATGGCTGCCGAAAGCACGCAACCGGAACCGTGTTTCTGAAAGATTTCCGATACTCCTGGCTTGAGCTCCAGCTGTCCTTTTTTCCGGTACAGGTAATCCGTACCAGGGGCATCCGGATTGTGTCCGCCTTTGAGCAGTACGGCACAGGTTTCAGACCAGGACCGGCAAAGCTGATGGACATCCGGCCGGCCGCTCTCATCGCTTTCCTGTGCGCCAGCCAGGCTTTCCATTTCCTGAAAATTGGGTGTAATCAAATAAAGCTGTTTTAAGACCTTATTTAATTTTTCCGGCGCTAGGTTCCATTCATGGAATTTATATCCTGCACTGGCCTTTAAAATGGGATCTACGACAATTTTAACCTCTGGGTTCATTGATTTCAAAATAAGGCAGACTTCTTCCAGGGTATCCAGGTCTTTGATCAGTCCGATTTTAGCCAGGCCAACCGGAAACTTTTTCATCAGGGGCTGGAACTGATCGATGATCTGCCCGGCATCCAGCCAGTCGTTTTTTAAAAACTCCGAGTCCGTCTGAACCGTCAGGGCAGAGCAGATGCCGAAGCCGTACACGCCCAGTGCTTCGAAACATTTCAGGTCCGACAACACTCCTGCACCGGCCGTAGGGTCGAAGCCGGCAATGCTGATTACGTAGGGTCTTTGTGATGACATTTTTCTAAGATCTTTTTAAAAGTTTTCAAGGCCTGTTCCGGTTCATTCCAAAGGCAGCCTAAAATGGCGATGCCATCGAAATTCATCTTCTTCAGCAGCGTTGTTTTTTCCTGGTCGATACCTCCCAGTGCGATCACCTTTAACCCGGGAACAGGAGGCAAACGGAAGTCTGAATCCACTGTTCCCGGATAGTCCTTTTTAGAGATGCTCTGGAATACGGGGCCATAGAAAGTATATTTAAAATTTTCTAATTCAGTTAATTGTTCGGTTTGATGTATAGAAGTACTTAAAGTGAGGTATTTCGATTGGCTGAAGGGGAGGTGTGCTCCTATCTTTCTTTTTGCTTCCGGAAAATGTAACCTTTGGATGCCAAAGTCCGGAGCTATTTCATGGAACTGGTGTAGGGCAACACGCTCCAGGTATTCCGGTTTGATATTGCCCAGCAGTTGTTCATACCCTCGTCTTTCCGAGCCTTCTTTTCTCAAATGAAAACGTTGCATTCCCGACTCAAAGAGCTGGTTGATCAGCAAGGCCTCTCCTTTAAAAAAATCGGGTTTCGAAATTACGATCAGTTCCATTTATAAATAAATTTCGCTTCCTTTTTCAGCAAACTCTTTAGACTTTTCGGCCATCCCTTTGGATAAGGCATCCGCTTCATCTACCCCCTGTTTGGCTGCATAGTCCCTCACATCCTGTGTGATTTTCATCGAACAGAAGTTAGGGCCACACATCGAGCAGAAGTGCGCGATCTTGGCGCCATCGGCAGGAAGGGTTTCATCATGAAACTCTTTTGCGGTATCCGGATCCAGGGAAAGGTTAAACTGATCTTCCCATCTGAACTCGAATCTGGCCTTGCTCAAAGCATTGTCCCGGTATTGTGCACCCGGATGTCCTTTGGCAAGATCCGCGGCATGGGCTGCAATCTTGTAAGTGATTACCCCGTCTTTTACATCTTTCTTATTCGGAAGTCCGAGGTGTTCTTTTGGCGTCACATAACACAACATTGCCGTTCCAAACCAGCCAATCATCGCCGCTCCAATGGCAGAAGTGATGTGGTCATAACCAGGAGCGATGTCTGTGGTGAGTGGCCCTAAGGTATAAAAAGGAGCTTCAGAGCAATGTTCCAGCTGTTTCTCCATGTTTTCCTTGATCAGGTGCATCGGCACATGGCCAGGACCTTCAATGATCGTTTGCACATCATGTTTCCAGGCAATTTTGGTCAGTTCACCCAATGTTTCCAGTTCGGCAAACTGCGCTTCATCATTCGCATCGGCAATACAACCTGGCCTTAGGCCATCTCCAAGTGAGAAAGCGACATCGTAAGCCTTCATGATTTCGCAGATTTCTTCAAAATGGGTGTAAAGGAAACTTTCCTTATGATGTGCCAGACACCATTTTGCCATGATCGATCCCCCGCGGGACACGATTCCGGTAACTCTTTTTGCCGTTAAAGGAATGTAGCGAAGCAATACCCCAGCATGGATCGTGAAATAATCGACTCCCTGTTCTGCCTGTTCAATCAGCGTATCCCTGAACAATTCCCAGGTTAAGTCCTCCGCTTTACCATTTACTTTTTCCAAAGCCTGGTAAATCGGTACTGTGCCAATCGGAACAGGGGAGTTGCGGATGATCCACTCTCTGGTTTCATGAATGTTTTTACCTGTAGAAAGGTCCATGATCGTATCTGCACCCCATCTGCATGCCCATACTGCTTTTTCTACTTCTTCCTCAATCGAAGAGGTCACCGCAGAGTTTCCGATGTTCGCATTGATTTTTACCAGGAAATTACGGCCGATGATCATCGGTTCCAGTTCCGGGTGGTTGATGTTGCAGGGGATCACTGCCCTTCCTGCCGCCACTTCCTCTCTGACGAACTCCGGGGTGATGTAACCCTTTGGTGTATTTGCGCCGAAGCTATGACCCTGGTGCTGGTGACTCATCACACCATATTGACTGCCCAGCTGTTCGTTCAAAAGATCGATCCTTTGATTTTCCCTAATGGCAATATATTCCATTTCTGCGGTGATGATTCCTTTTTTAGCGTAATGCATCTGAGAAACATTACTGCCTGGAGTCGCTTTGTATGGTTTGTTGATGTAAGCGAACCTCAGGTCATCCAGTTTGGCATCTGCCAGTCGCTGTTGCCCATAATCTGAAGAGATGTGATCCAGTTGTTCCACATCATTCCGGTCGGTGATCCACTTCTCTCTCAGTTTCGGCAAGCCACGTTTCACATCGATATCCGCATTCGGATCGGTATAAGGGCCACTTGTGTCGTAAATGGTTACCGGTGGATTAGGTTCTGTGGCTCCGAATCCGTTATGGATTTTGGTATCACTTAAGGTAATTTCACGCATTGCCACCTGGATATCATGGAGCTGGCCTTTTACAAAAATCTTTTTGGATGCCGGAAAAGGAGTTCGGCTGATGACTTGTTCGTCTGGCGTCTTTTCGTGTTTCATAATTTGTGATTTCTTGGTTAAGAAAATTTATGTTGGATGGATTGGTATGTTTCGATGGGTTTAACCGCCCTGGGTGGCTTTGATCACCGTGATGCGGTCGCCATGCTGGACTTCTCGTCCGGGCCAGTCGGTTTTAGGAATGATGGTCTGGTTAATGGCCACAGCAATCCCCTGAACAGGGATTTTTAAGACCTCTGCAAGCATTTGTTCTACGGAACAATTATCGTTAAGCTGGTAGTTTTTTTGATTTACAGTTATTTCCATATTTTGAAAAATTGGAAAAACTATAGGCATGACCTTTTTACAGGCATGAAAAGACGGCAACTTAAGTTGCTTCTACTTTTCCCTTCGGCAGTACTAACTGCATCAGGTTCAAAGGGTATTTCTCAGCGCAAGGCACCCCTAAAGTTTTTTTGTAAAACTAGATTATTTTTTTGAAAAAAAGAAACCCCGGTTTTCGGGGTTTCTTTTCATTGTCATTTTTTAGTTTTCCAGTTAGGATAAAACGATCATGATGTTATTCTGATGTTGTCTCCTGGTTTGAAAGATCGTCCTGGTTTTTCGGTCTGAATCTAATTGCCGCATAATGCCAGCTGACATCCCAGGGTAGATTGAATTTTCCATTGCTAACTGTCGCATTTACGATTACCGCGGGGTTAAATTCTTTATGATTAACCGGGACGGTTAGATTTCCCTGATTGCGATAATAGTGTAATGCCAGACCGGTAACACAGATGCATCCGTCCGGGATCTCTATTTTCCATTCCCTGGAAGGTACCATTTTTTGTGCATTGGAAATTTGCAACGCTTCCAGACGTATTTGTTGTTGGTAACAGGTTTCGATAGAAAGAAGGTAGATACTTAATTCCACACTGCAGATGTTGCTGTGCGGTGGAAATTTGAAATCGGACGGGATTTCAAAATCAGGAATTCGGATCTGGAGCTCCTGCCCGACCAGTTGTACGGAAGGTTCCACCCATAAGCTATCCTTCAATGGTGATTTGGTGTTAAAATCAAAACCATTTAATCTTCTGAAACTATCCGGTTTAAATTCGTAACTTTCCGTTTCAGGCTGGTAGCATTGTTTAAAGATTGCGAAGTTTTCTTTATTCAGGCGGTTCACCATTCCTCCGTCGTAACGGTCTTCAATCAGGAAGCCGAAGCTCTGACGGAGACAATTAGAGAACCTGCTCGCTTTGCCAAATACAAGTGCTGCCTTTTTTGTTTCTTTAGTTTGTTTTACGCCACCCTTTCCAGGTTTTGTCTGCACAATCTGTTCTTTTCTGTGTTTTTTGAATGTGAGGTTTCCTATTGCACCAATAAGAAATTTTCCTTTTAATCTTGCCATATTTATTTGAGTTTATTTAATTTGAAGTTAAGTATAATTCGGGACGCGTCCAAGTTACCTTCGTAATGAATCCACTGCTTGTCCAGGCCAGGTACACGGCTGGTTCAGGTTTTTCCGAAAAAAACGTGGACTCACTGTGGACTCAGTGTGGACTTACTGTGGACTCAGTCCGGCGTCATATCGGGCTGAATACGGAGGATAACCTATGGATTATGGGGTAAAAAAAGGAAAGGACCGGGAAGGGTTTTTGGAAGAAACGATCTGTTTTCAGATTAAAACAAAGTACTTATTATTGATAATTAATCTTCTTATGATTAATTTAATTGGCGAATAATGACTTTATTCCAACAAATTTAGTTTCATTTTCGATTTAGGGTCTGTACCATAAAGACTTAGCGCCTGTATCATAAAAAAGTACTTCTGTAAGCCTGGTTTGAACCGTCTTGATCGAAAGCAGTTTCTGTTGCAAATTTAGTAATAGAAATATTTGTTTTTGCCCGGGATTTTGTGTTCCGTATTTCCGGGGGTAAATTCATCCATCCTGAGTATCTTTTTAAAAGGATAGCTGAAATTCAGGTACTCATCTTCTGGAGGTGTCCTGCCTTCATCACAATCTCCATACGTATACGCTACATTGACCTTTTTGGTGGAAAAATTGATGTCGTATTGAAAATCATACTCGCAGGTATCAAAATCATTGTAGGTCGCGCCAATCAGGAACCAGTCTCCGTTTTGATAGCGGAAAATGTTTTTATACTTATGAGAATGTCTGGAATTGGAATTGAAAGTTTGTTCAACGATCAAAGTATTATTTTTAATGCTAATGGTCAGGTCCGGAACTTCTTCAAAGATACGGCCATAACGCTGGTACTCCCAGATCACAGAATGATTTTCCTTCCAGAGCCTGATGGTCCCATTTTGCCTTTTGCAGATATACAATACCCGGTAAAAGCCATTTTCTCCACTTTTGCGGTTGGTGTTGTAGATGTAGACGATCTCATTAATCCCATCCTTATCCAGGTCCCCTTCGGCCTTCGTTACCTGTTTAAAGCCGGCAGGAGGGCGGAACTCTTTCCGTTCTTGTCCGTATCCGTTTAAACAAAAAAATAGCAGGAGGATGAGGATGTTTTTCATTGGAACATTATTGTTGATGTTCCACAAACATAATATCTCCTGCTATAATTACACAAGTTATTTGCTGATTGTCTTGTTTTAACTGTTTTTCGTTAACCGGAACTTCTTTTTTGCTAAAAATACGGACCGGTTTACTTTGGTAATTCAGGTGAACGCTCTTTCCAGGATTCTCCGGAAATGGCTTCCATAAAAGAAATCACCGCATCTTTTTCCATTTTGCTCAACATCAGGCCACGGAGTAATTTGTCATTTTTGGGATAGAGCGGATCATTTTCCTGTCCGGGTCTGCGTTTTTGATTTGGCATGCCCACATTGTACATGTTCATTACCCCATCCATATTGCCAAACAGGCCATTATGAAACCAGGGCGCCGTACGCATCACGTTGCGTAATCCGGGAGTTCTGAACTTTCCTACATCTTCCGGTTTTTTGCTGATGTTGTACAGGCCGAGATCTTCGTATTTACGGCCATAATAGGTCAGGCCCAGATTGTGAAATTCACCATCAGTAAATAAGGGGCCATTGTGGCAATTGACACAGCGGGCTTTGGTACGGAACAGGTGTAATCCCAGAATCTGCTGATCGGTCATTCTTTTCTTATTGCCTTCCAGGAAGTAATCAAAGTCCGATTTCCTGCTTACAATTGTCCGCTGATAGGTGGCAAGGGCAGAAAGGATTCTTTCCTCTGTGATTTTTTTATCGCCAAAGGCAGCATTAAACAAAGGCTGGTAGCCTTTGATCTTTTGCAGTTTGGAAGGGAGCTTCTTCAAATCCTGGTGCATCTCTATCGGGTTGGTAATTGGATTTACGGCCTGATCTTCCAATCCTTCCGCGCGGCCATCCCAGAATAGCTTACTGACCGACCATATGTTTTCCAGGGTAGGGGTATTCCTCTTCCCTGCGGCATGATCATGACCGATGGCGACCTCACGACCGTCCGCCCAGTTTAAATCCGATGCGTGGCAGCTGGAGCAGGAAATCTGATTTGAACCGGAAAGACGGGGATCGAAGAATAAAGTTTTTCCAAGTGAAATGATGCCTTTTAATTTTCCTTTTTGCCCTTCCAGAGGAGATGGAGGAAGTACACCCAGCTCCACAAAATTCACTCCTGAATCAATATTTGGTTTTGGCCATTGATCCGGAGATTTAGAATAGACCTTGCGCAGGGAATCTATTGGGATTTCATCATCAGGAAGGAACTCATAGGACCTGAAAGAGAGAAATAACAATATGCAGAACAATCCGCTAAGGACAGAAAATACCTTTTTCATGAATTAAAAATAGAGGTTTAAGGATAGATTGGTAGAAAACCTATTGTTTCCCGGAGTAGAAATGACCGTTCTGTCGAGGGTTTTAAACTTAAGCGCATCCATATAACTGAAACCAAGCCTGATGCCGGTCTGAATTTTTTTATAGGTAGGGAAGTTGTAATCTGCAGCTACAGAGCCACCAAAGAAATTGGAAGTATAATACAGATAATCGTTATAAATGACCATTCTGGCGAATACCGTTTCATTTCCCTGTGGCACATTGAACCGATCATTTAAGCTGATGGAATAAATACCTTCTGCATGTACCCCCCAGCTTTGCTCTCCCTTAAGCCGTTTGTTAAAGCCAATTCCTGCGTTCACTTTTAAACGGTTATAGCCAAGGAGGTTTCCGGTGAGGCCATCCTGCCGTTCTTCCCCATCCTTGGTCAGCCCTAAAATATAGTTATAACTGGTTTTGCCCGGACGGTTCAAAAATGCTTTTGCAGCCCATAGATTGTGGTTGTACAGGTAATTGTTGGCTTTGGCGGGATACTTAAAATCTGCTCCATCGGTATTCAGGTAATTAAAAGTAACGACCAGGTTGCTTCCCTGCATTTTCTTTTGCCACATCAAATCAAAATTATACGTCTTAAGCGTATAATCGTTCAGGTGTTCTCCGGTTTTGGCATCTTCAATCCGATTGACGAATTCCTGTTTCTCTTCGAGGTAATATCCGTTGAAACGAAGGGTTCCAAAATTGTTACCCTGATAAGAAAGGTAAGCATCGAAGCCAAATCTCGACATATCATTCCGAAAGTCTCTGCCCAGGGCTTTTTCTCCTTCTGTATTATAACCGCTGATCACATGGGTAATGAAGTCGAGGTATTCCAGGTTAGACACCTTATCTGGATTTTTATAAGCAACATTAGTGGCCTCTTCACCATATCCATATCTGATTCCCAGACCGGCCTTTAGTTGTTCGGACAACCGATACCCAAGACTTCCCTGTAAGTTGAGCTGATAATCTTTCAAGGTACCCCTGGGATCATTTGTGGAATAATGGTCGCCGATTCTATAGTCGATACCAATGGCTATCGGTAGATTATTGCCCAGCATATTCCGTTCTGCAGTGGCATTCAGCTGGTAAACCGTTCGCTGGTAATTTACATTGGCCGCCGATCCGTAGTAATACGGGCTGCTCGGATTATTTCTGGTCTGGTGTGCCCATCGGGTACTGTCTTCAGCGATTCTGTGGTAGGAAAAGGCACCCCATAATGCAATGCCGGCTAATGTTGATTTACCTTCTGTTGTCAGGTAGTTGTCCTTGATTTTGCCTGCCGACTGAAGTGGGGTATAACCACCTTTAGAAAACTGATGGCCAATGCTAAGGGTATTGAAACCATCCGGAATAGTAGAACTGAAAAATGCTTTTTTTCTGGCAAACTGGTAGGCTGCGAAGGAGGCAGAATCAGCTGCAAATATTTTATTCTTCAGACTTAGAATCGCAGTGGTATCTGCCTTTTGCGCATAAAGACAAAAGGTAGATACCTGCAATATAAACAGCATTATATATTGTTTTTTCATCAGTTATTTAAAGCCTTTTGGCTCTGCTCTATCAAAAAAATCAAAATCTTCGGAAGAATTGTTGGTGTCTTTCAGCACCCTTTTCCCATTTGTGGTTTTTTGTGTTTTTCTAATTACTGATTGAGAAGAGTAAGCACCATTAGGAGAGAATACCAGTCCGGCGTCGATATTGGCCGGTAATTTTTTAGGAAAACGGTCGCTGGCGATGTTGGATTGAATTTCTACACCATCGATTACATATTGTAGAGGAATCTGGTAATATTTTTTAGCTGTCGGGGCAGGTGTTGCCTTTGTAGGTTCATTATACTGAGGCCAGTTTCTTACTTTCTGAGTGCCGTCTACTTTAAAAATAACATAGCTATCACGTCCTTTATTGTCTAATATCAGGTCATTACCGGTATAGGAAAGCACTTCCATATTAGGAACCTGAGGGTTATCGATATCCGAGGCAAAAGGGGTTTCGCCTGGCAGGTTTCCATAATAAGCTTCAAAATCTGCTTTGCTCAGGTCTACTGTTAATTCCGGTTTTTTTACTGAAAATACTTTACCGTTATTGCCGGTGAAAGGAGATTTGTGATTTAAAGCAGTTTGGGCCAGAACAATGCTTTCTCCAGGTTGTACAGGATATTGTTTTCCCGTTCCGGGAATCATCAATAAGGTTTTTACATAGATGTAATCCCTGTTTGCATTAATGTTGGAAGGCATGTTTACTGATTTACTCCAGTCCAATTGTCCACCTGCTAAAGTATGTATCGTCGTGTTGGCTGTAGATACCCTGCCAAAGACCTGGCCAAAATACAGGCTGTCTGCATAAAGCACTACATTGGTGTTGTTATAAAATTCGATAAACTGGTCTCTGAATCCTGCACCCTCTGAGGTATTCGATCCGGCATAATAGATTTGTTTAATCACCCAGTCGCCGGATTTTCCTGCGATCAGTTTTAGCTCCAGATTTCCGCTGAAATCTGAATTGATTTGTTTTCCTTTTTCAGACGCATTAAAGGTTACCGCATCTTCCGTAGGAATACCAGTAATCCTGGAGTACTCAGCTGCAGGGATGCTTACTACGGCATCAATATCATAAGAGCCCACTGCAATGGCGGTAAAAAGTACTTTTCCATCGGTACCAACAGGAAGTTCCTGCGAAGCTTTTGTCAGGATATTGGTGATTTTAACTTTGGCGTTGGTTAAAGGTAAAGTATACCCGGAGCTGATGTCATAAGCAAGGCTTACGCCAAGATCAACAGGTTTAATATCCGGGGTTTTATCTTTTTTACAGGCCAGCAGTATACTGGATAGGCAAAGGGTAAATAGTAGTTTTTTCATGAGAAATATATTAGAGTTTTAATGATAATTCGGCGCCAAAAGTCGGACTAGGGTTAGGCATCATCAGGTTGCCTCCTGAAGTCAGATAGCTAGGCTGATAATTGAAAACGTTGTACACGTTAAAGGAGAACTTAAAACGCTTTTTGATTTCTTTGCTCAGGCTTAAATGGTAATTGGGCAGGATCCGGGGAAGGTCATCTTCCTGAAAAGCGGATTCGGGTATTACCAACAGGCTGTGTATCGGATCATTCTTGTCGAAATGGCTGATGCTGATGTATTCCAGGTCATTGTTGTAATAACCTAAGGGGATCCCGGCGCTGATTCTTCTTTTTGTTTTCCTAAGGAATTTGAAATCTGCGGTGAACTGGGCGATCAGGCTGATTTTCGGGATATGGGTTGTTGCGGTAATGCGTCCATTGCTCTCGTAAGAAGTCTGATTGCTGGGTTCATAAAGGCCTGTTTTCGGATATTCAGGGTTGGTGTTGTTTCCTGCGGCAACATCTCTTCTGGTCAGTTCAGTGGTACGGGAATTGGTTTTGAAAATCCCTCCGCTAATGTTAAAAGAGGTGGATATAGCTTCGATAGCCGGGGTACTTAACATCAGTTCCAGGCCCGTGCTTTTCGACTGCAGGGTATTGCTGAACGTAAAATAGTTGAGCTGATATTTTTTTAATCCGCTAGTGATAACGGTAGGTTTCTCTCCGGGAACAGGAGTTACCGTATATGTTGGCAGGGAAATGTTTTTCAGGTTGCTTATGGTACTGATTCCATTTTTTGCTTCTTTATGGAAAGCGCTCAGGGAGAGGTTGAAATCTTTAAGTTTCACCTGGGTGGTAAATTCAAAAGTCTGGTTCTGAGATGATTTCAGGTTTTTATTAGTAGGGTCATAACGCTCCACGTATAATAAATACAGGCTTTCGTTAACATTGCCATTGTAGCTAAGCAGGAGGGGAACCTCCATGAAAGTCGGACCTGGATATCGGTGTGCAAGACCTGGAGATTTAAATGCGATGCCGTAAGCCAGTCCCATGCGGACCTTGTCGCTGAGCTGATAGTTGACATTCGTTCTTGGTGCAACTGAGGCATATCTATTCTGTACATCCAGGCGGGCACCAGCACGCACATTGAGCTCTCTGTTTAAAACTTTTAACTTAAACATATCTTCCAGATAGGCTCCAACATCCTGTTGGGCAACTGCCAGCTTGAAATCATAGTAACGGTCTGAGCCATATCTTCCTCTGCTGAGGCTGGTTGGCAATTGTGCAGTAGTTTGAACCCTGGGCCTGTTGGGATCCGAGAGCTGTCCTTCTCCTTTATTGATGCTATAGTTATAACCAGCCCCGAAAGAGAAATAATGGATCAGTTTTCCGGTGTTAAATTCGGAGTTGAAATCAAGTCTGGCAGAAAGGCTGACCGGTCGTCCGTCTACCTGGTAAACTGAATTGTATATTCCTGTATCAAAAATACCTTCTGTGATCCCGGTACTGGTTGCATCAGAGTAAGCGATATAAGATTTATTGACAATCTCTTCTTTATAGGTCTGCTGATGGCCTTCGCTATATTTTACATTCAGGGCTATGTTTTTTAGAAAATCACCTTTCAAGCGATAGTTGAATCTGTTTCCTATTCCGAAATTCCAGCTGTCGAATCTGGTTTTAGTGCTTTTTGGATCGTCCGGGTCGTGTTTAATGCCATCTAGATTTCGTCCGTAGTCAATGCTAAAGGTGTTTTTCAGTTGTTTCTCGCGGCCAAAAGAGTTGGTCCACATGGCATTGGTATTGATTCTTTTATAGGCTTTGAGTTTCTCTCTGTTATCGGCGTAGGAATTTACATAGTTAAGCCCCAGATTTAAGGATCCAAGCTGGTCACTTAGTTTAAATCCTTTGGACAAGCCGTAGGAGGTGGCATTGTCCCTGATCTGCATGCGCAGGTATCCGGGAGATTTTCCTGCCTGTCTTTCAATGATAATCGCTCCGTCGGTTAAGTCTCCATACTTTGCAGAGGGTACTCCGGCGATGACTTCAATACTTTCTATATTGTCGGCAGGAATTTGTCTGAGGTCAGTTCCTCCAAAGGCATAATCTCCTGAGTACTGCCTGTTTTTAGCCCCTGACAGGCCATAACTGGATGGGCTGTAAATATGAGCGTCAGATAATCCGGAGATACCTGGATTATAGCTTTGCATGTTTGCATTATTACTGATCGCCTGTCCGTCCATGATGATCGCTACACCAAAAGCATTGTTAAGCTGGAAAGGATCTTTTGTCAGTCTTTCGGGGAAAGTCGCTCTTAAAGTCAGGTTCTGTACACTTTGAAGTGAAGGAGGGCTGATGGTCCGGTTTGGGATCTGGTTCAGCAAATCATTTATACTTAAAGCAGGGATCTGCTCGATCATGTCCCGGTCGATGATAAAGGAGGAGTTTGTAGAACCCTGATAATCTCTTTTTGCACTAATGGAGATTTCTTTAAGGCTAAGGTCCAGTGTTTTTAAGGTGATGATACCCAGATCGAGTTTTGAAGCGGTGATGTTAACTTTTTTACTGAGTTTCTTGAAGCCAATAGAGGAGAACTCTAAAGTGACCTCCTGTCCTGTTGGTTTTGCACCTGGTATGGAGAAACTTCCATCGCTTTTGCTGACCGCATATTGATTCGTTTCTACCAGCTTAATATTGACCAGTTCAATGGCTTTTTGCTGTTCGTCATAAACTTTCCCCGTTATGATGGCGCTATTTTGCGCATAGGTAGCCGTTGAGGCCACCATTAGAAGTGTAATGTAAAGTAATTTCAATTTAGACTGATTCTAATCCCTGCCGCAAAAGTGTAGATAATACACTAACAATGCAAGTTATTTAGAACAATTCTAGTTAAGTAATAGAGTTTTTACTTAGGGAGAGGGGGTGTGTGAGTGTGGAGTAGGAAGAGACGGGATTTGTTTTTATAAAAAAGCGGCAATTTTCAATTTGAAAATTGCCGCTTAAGCATATTAATTGTCGCGGTTTTTAAGTGCTTATCAAATCCTAAAGTGGATTTTGCACAATTTTTGGATTGGCATCAATTTCCTCTTTTGGAATTGGCATTAAGAATTTAGGATCACCAGGAGCCATATTTACTTTAGACCAGTGCGAACCGCCGGTTCTTTTCAACGTCTCTTTTCTTCTTTGGATATCAAAGATTCTAAAGCCCTCACCGTAAAGCTCTTTTCTTCTTTCTATCTGGATTTCTTCCTTTAATGCATCACCAGTATTAGTCGATTTTACTGCACCGGTAATTGAACGGCGTTGTATTTCAAATAAAGCATTTTGTGCAGCAGGCCAGTTCCCCAGTTCCGCTTCAGCCTCAGCTTCATTTAAAAACATTTCAGCAGACCTCATCAATACCACTGAAGCGTCAAATCCGGGTTTAAAATAAAATTTATTCATCAAATAACCAGCTGCGTCTTTCACTTCATAATCACGAGTCAAGGCATCACCGTAGCCAGCGTCTGAAACGAAAAACTGTTGTTTACGGATGTCATTAGTTTTAAACAAGCGGTGGAAATTGGTATCTGCCCTAAAAGTACTGTAACCCACATCATAAGGCTCATGAAATGAAGCTGCACCTACATATCCTGGAGTATTGTCCGGAGTGTATTCCATATCCCAGATCCATTCGCCTGAAGCTTTATAGAATCCATTCAGTAATGTGGCTTTATCATCTAAAGGATGACCAGCTCTTGCCAGTTTAGCAAAGCTGCTCGCTTCTGCCCATTTATTACCCATGCTTAAATAAACCCTTGATAAAAGCCCCTGAACTGCCGGTAAGGTAAGTCTGGAGATTTTTGAAAGAGAAGGTGACATGTTTTGTACTGCATAATTCAGGTCTTCAAGAATAAAATCGTAAATCTCCTTTACGGTTGCTCTTCCAGGTAATTCCGAATCTACACCAAGAGGTGTATCTGATTTTGCAACTCCAAGAGCATTAGGATCAAGTGAATATGGTTTTCCATAACACCTCACCAGGTTAAAATAGGCAATTGCCCTCATTGCTCTGGCCTCTGCAAGATATTTCTTTTTATCTGCATCGGTAAGAGGGGCAAGTGGAACTTTTTGGATCGCCTGATTACAGTTGGCAATCAATCTGTAGCCTTCTCTCCAAAATGTTTGTTGGAGACTGGTTGGAGTTTCCGCGTAACTATAAGCCTGCGCAAACCTGTTATAGTTTCCTGACCGTCTTACGTAAATATCTTCTCCTTTGATGTCTGCCTGTAATAGCATAGCGTTCATGTATGCACCAGAAGACAGAAGACTATACAAGCCTACCATCGCTGCTTCAACCCTTCCCGGACTGGTGAAAGCGTCATCAGTATTGATAGCAGTGGTTGGAGTAGGGCTAAGGTCGCTTTTTTTACACCCGTTAAATAATGTCGCGGATGCAATCAGCAATCCGAACGTGTAAATTGTTATATATCTGTTTTTCATTTTTTTTAAGACTAAAATCCTACATTAAGACCAAAAGAGAATGTTTTTACATTTGGAATCTCATTTCCTGCAACACCATCGAAATCAAATTCAGGATCTACTCCTTTATGTTTTGCCCAGGTTAGTATATTTTCTCCCATTACATAAATCCTTGCATTTTGAAGTATTCCGGTTTTGCTGATTAAACTTTTAGGCAAAGAGTATCCTAAGGAAACCGTTTTTAACCTTGCGTAGGTTGCGTCAAACAAATAACGGGTTGAACGTGAGTTGCTAAGGGTGTTGTTCGAAAGGATGAAACGAGGCATATTGGTATTGTCGCCTGGATTTTTCCAGGCATTCAGGGCATCTCTTGATAATTGTTTACCAGGGCTTAAGCCGTCTCCTGTCAGAGATTGATAGTTATTGTCCATGATTTTTCCTCCAAGACTGAAATAAACCATAAAGCCAAGATCGAAATCTTTATAGGTAAATCTGTTGTTAAATGCACCTGTTAATTTTGGAAAGGCTGAACCTTGTTCGTATCTGGTTGCCTCACGATAATCTGATGTGGTTACTTTTGTGGTAGTTCCATTTGCATCTGTTTGATCTTTGTACCATAGGGCATTTCCATTTGCAGGATCTACACCTGCATATTCTTCAATGTAATAACGATAGATATCTACTCCGACACGGTATCTTTTCGATCCAACGATCACTTCCGGTTGACTAAGTTTAGTGATTTTGTTTGTATTTCTGGCGAAGTTCAAACCAACATTCCAGGTAAAATCTTTAGTTGTCACGGCATCTGCATTTAAGCCAACCTCTATACCGCTATTGTCTAATGACGCAAGGTTGGTATTGATGGAAGGGAAACCAGTAATCATAGATAATGGCTTAGCAAATAACAAGTCTTTCGAGGATCGTTTGTAATAAACAATCTCTCCGTTAAAGATGTTAAACAAACGGAATTCAAGGGCAACGTCAGTGTTGGTATTTCTTTCCCATTGTAATTTTCCGTTTCCAAGCTGGTTATAAGAGGTTCCGCCCTGGCCATTGTAATTGAATCCAAGCTCATATAAATCCAGAGAGGCGTAACGGGATAATTCTGGATTGGTAGAAATGAATTTATCATTACCAACTGTTCCGTAATTAGCTCTTAATTTTAAATCAGTTAACCAATTCACGTTCTGTAAAAAGGCTTCTTGTTTTACTCTCCATGCTCCACCCACAGACCAGAAAGTACCCCATTTGCTATCTATTCCGAAAACGGATGAAGCATCTCGTCTGATACTGGCTGAGAAGAAATATTTGTTGTCATAAGAATAATTGAAACGGGAGAAATATCCGGTATTACGATAATCAGTCTGATAAGAATCAGCAGTTGCTGCTTTAGACGAAGATCTTAACTCATATACACCAGGAAAAGGAAAGCCTGTTCCCGCTGCATTTATCAGATCATAGTTTGTTTTGGATGCTTCATGACCAGCAAGGAATCCAAAAAGGTGTTTGTCAACACTTTTGCTGTAATTTAAGGTATTGGTGATGTTTAATCCCAGGTTTCTTGCAGAAAAGCGGGATGCTCTTCCGCCTACAGCAACACCGTCGCCATGCTCCATATTGTAGAACAATAGCTCACGGTTGGTCAGATAATCCACTGTGAACATGGATTTAAATTTAAAATCTTTAAGAAAAGAAATCTCGGCAAAAGCTGAGGAAAGTACCCTTGCAGTTTGTGTAGAGAATTTATCTTCTTTACTTAGGTAAACCGGATTGTAGTCCTTAAACATATTGTTGTCAAAGTTGTAAACCGGTTGTCCTTTTGTATCATACTGAATCGAGCCATCTGCGTTTCTAGCGTATAAAGGATATACATTTGATACGTTGTTGGTGAAGCCTAATAAACTTGAACCATTGGTGCCTCCGGATGGAGCATTCTGATCAGTGTAGGATAGTGTATTGTACATCCCTAAAGTAAGAAAATCAGTGGCTTTGTTCTCGAGGTTTGCTTTCGCTGTATAACGTTTAAAAGAAGAAGCTAAAGCAATACCTTCCTGGTCAAAATATCCACCAGATACGTAGAATTTGGTCGTTTCAGATCCTCCGCTAAAGCTTACATTGTAGTCTTCGTTTTTACCTGTACGCAATACTTCTTTTCTCCAGTCTGTATCATAAAGCAATGCAGCACCATTGCTCAATACTCCCTGTGCCGCATATGGTTTAGGTGTATTGTATGGATTTACACTCAAAATGTCAATGGTTTCCGCATTGGCATTGGTGGTGGCCAGGGCAGGGCTTTGTCCGGCATCAATGAAACCTTGATAACTGGCATCCCAGTAAACCTTGAAATATTCCGAAGCATTTAACATTTTATGTTGTTTTACTGCAAGATCAGAATAACCAAATGTCGCACCGGCCTGAATTTTTGTTTTACCTGCTTTACCTTTTTTTGTCGTAATGATCACCACACCATTTGCAGCTCTTGATCCATATAAGGCTGCAGAAGCTGCATCTTTTAATACGGTAACTGATTCGATATCTTCTGAATTCAGAGAGGATAAAATGTTCGTAGTTTGGTTATTCGAGGCGCTCAACATACTGATGTCACCCTGAGTATCCATTGGAACCCCGTCAACAACATATAAAGGGGAGGCTTCAGAGTTAATTGATCCAACCCCTCTGACCCTCACCTGGGCCACTGAGCCTGGTTGTCCCGAAGCACTTTTAACTACCAGACCTGGAACAGTACCCTGAAGTGCCTTATCCACCGAAGTTACTGGTCTGTCTTTAAGATCTGCCGCTTTTACAACGCCCACTGAGCCGGTATAAGATTCCTTGGTAGCAGTACCGTAAGCAACAACGATGACTTCTCCAAGTTCCGTAGCATTTACCTGAAGTGCTACATTAATGACGTTCCCTGAAATGGCTTTTGTTTGGGCAGTGTATCCGATGTATGAAAACTCCAGTGTAGTCGCACCGTCTGGAACACTTAATGAATATTTTCCTTCCCCGTTGGTCTGGGAACCACCCACACCTCCTTTTACTCTAACACTTACTCCTGGCAGTGGTTTGCCATCGGATTGATCCGTAACTGTACCTGTGATTGTCCGGTTTTGTGCAACCGTGGTCCCGGCAATGAGCATGAACACAAACAAGCTTAGTAAGATTTTTTTCATAAAAAATAGTTTAGTTGTTAATAAAGTTACAAGATAAACAGAAAATTACATTTACACTACAAATTTGTTATCGTTTAGATAAGAATACCTGGTTCCAGGTAGATGGAGTTGTATTATTGAAAAAATATTGATTATCAGTTTTTTACAGGCCGTTAATCGTCCAATTATTTGGCTTATTTATAAAAATATTACAGATATGTTGATAGACGATAAAATCCATATTCTATACCCGACTAAGGAGGTGGAACGAAAGGAATTGCTAAATTTGCAGAATAAAGATGATCTAATGATTTCCAAGCAAAAGCACCGTTTCTTTTTAAGTCTGTTTTTTTTCATATCGGGTTTTAGCTTTGCTACCTGGGCATCCAGGATTCCGACGATTAAAACAACATTCGACTTTAATGAGGCGGAGTTGGGAAGCATCTTACTGGCATTGCCTGTGGGATCATTATTAGGACTCCCAATTTCAGGCTGGTTAATTTCCCGTTTCAATAGTAAAGTACCCCTGGCCGGGGGCTATGCCTTAAACGCGCTTTCTTTATCCCTGATCGGTTTTGCGCAAAATACGTTTAGCCTCATAGTAGCGGTTATTCTATTTGCTTTTACCACCAGGATATTCAATATCTCAGTGAATACCCAGGCATTGACCCTTCAGAAGCAATTTGAGAAGAAAATTATAGGTTCTTTCCATGGATACTGGAGTATTGGTGGAATTGCGGGAATCTTGCTTTCTACTTTCCTGCTAACCCTAAACGTGTCCATCCAGCTTCACTTTTCTATTGTAGCAGGAATTATGTTACTGGTTACGGTATATTCTTATCAGTTCCTGCTTGGGGGAGACCGCTCCAAAACAGGAAATAAGCTCATTCTAAGCAAACCTGATCCGTATATCTTTTATCTAGGAGTGGTGGTATTCTTATGCGCCATCTGCGAGGGAGGGATGTTCGATTGGAGCGGAATCTATTTTCAGGAAATCATAAAAGTGGAGATCTTTACTTATGGTTACCTGATCTTTATGACCTTTATGGCAGCATCCAGATTCCTGTCAGATATTATTATTGCCAGATTTGGAATGCCTAAAACTTATATTATGAGTGCGGCCTTTATTATATCCGGTATTAGTCTTGCGATTATCTTTCCAACTTTCTGGACGGCTATGGCGGGCTTTTCTCTGGTTGGTTTTGGTACTGCATCGATTATCCCGATGTCTTATGCACTTGCAGGAGCTTCAAAAAAATATTCTCCGGGAATGGCGATTTCTATTATCGCTACTTATTCGATTACAGGAATGCTATTAGGGCCACCGTTGATTGGTTACCTGGCACATGCATTTAACCTAAGGGTATCTTTCATCATCTTCGCCCTTTGTGGTTTATTGTTGATCCCGATTACCAGGTTATTCTTTAACCATCAGCAAAAAGTAGGGTAGAACCGAAAGCTGAACGCAATTTTTTACAGGTGCTTTATAAGAAATATATCCACTAATGCAGCACGGTTTTCAACGAGGGGAAGTTCATCAGAAGCTAGAGGATCTGTTTTAAGAGAACCTGCTGGAATGGAAAACCAAGGGAGTGAAGTTAATGCTTTCCGACATGTATTATGGCAAGCAACAATTACCAGCGAGTTTGGAAGCGATGTAGCTAGTAAAGTAGGATTTGCTCATGAAGAGAACCCTAATAGTAATTGGAGTACTGATTATACGAAAAAATCTTTTGGTACACTGGGCGGTGCAGATGAAAGAATCGACTTAACCAATAATGAAATCGGTAGATCAATTGGTGAAGAGAATAAAGGAATGGGTATGAAAGATCTTGCTTTAAAAGTTTTAGACGCTTTCAAAACCGACGGATTATGGACCGCTACTAGACAGAGTGATGGAACATTCCGAATGACTCAAACTAAAATTAGTAATGAACAGCATAAATCCCTTCAGAAAGTCTTTAATAATTTGAATAACGATGGTTTTACTTTTGCTGAAGAAATGAAGCGTATAGCAGAAGCCAGAAAGGAAACAGGAACTGCCATAAAATAATGATGATTAGAATTAAGAATATGACCAAATTTACCGAAATTTCGTTTGATGTATTGTGCGTAATAGTAGTGGTGTTTTTTTTAACATCCTGTACTCAGGACATTAGTTTTGAGAAGACTAAATGGGCAGAGAAAGCTGATCCGATTTATCCTTCGGCATACCGTTCTCAGATGCTTAAGGATTTAACAACTAATCATAAATTAATAGGGTTAAGTTATTCTCAGTTAATTGGATATTTAGGTTATCCCGATTCGAAAGAGGCTAATACCGTTGTTTATAGAATTGCTATTGATTATGGGAGTGATATTGATCCTGTCTATTCGAAAAATCTAGAATTCTCCTATTCAAAGGATTCAATAATAACTTCTTTTAAAATATTAGAATGGAAGAAATAGAGGGATACTTCAACAAAAAATGGTAGGTAGTACGATTACGGGGCGAGATTCTATGATCCGGCAATAGGGAGGTGGAATGTTATAGATCCGAAAGCAGAAAAGGTACATGTTGTTATCCCTTATGTTTATACCGATAATAATCCCGTGAATAATATTGACCCTAATGGTATGGAAACCTACTATGGCGGAGAAGTGAAGGAAATATTTGACCAGATTAAAAAATCCATGGCGTTTCAGCGACCATAGGATGAGTATTATGTTGACGCCTCAGGTAAAAAAATAAGGTTAGTAATAAAGGAGGCTCTACCTACGATTATTATAATTTTGCTGCTGGTACAAAAATGCGTTATCTGGAAAAAATTTAGCGGTAACAAGGTTAGGTTCGCAGTTTAAGGGCTTAGCTGATAAAGCTTCTGATTTGAACTTTTATGTACCTAGGAGGGCAAGTCGTGGTCGGGTAGATATGAATCTGACCTTTGAGTCATTTTTATTCGGGGGCGATTCTCAAACCGGTAACGGGTGTAGTTGCTAAAGCAGTTGATTCTCTTTTTGGTAAATTGGTTGCTAGAGGAGAGGGAAATTTAGTTAACCTTAATGAGGAAACTTTCTCTCAAGCTTTGTTTAACGGAGCTGAGAATGTGGCAGGTTATTCTGTTTGGGGTACAAAAGGGCTAGTAGGTAATACATTTAATAGAAATGTTTTTTATTGGAAGCCTCAGGAGGTAAAAGTCTATCCGGTTTTAGGTCTCTAGTTATAAGCTTAGAATCAGAGGCATTGGGGGCTGGCACAAATAAAATTTCTATTTACGGCTCATCTGTAATTAACAAAGGCTTCCTCAATCCAAATATTGCTAGGTGTTTTGGTTATTCTTTTGAGAAGTCAGGCAGTGGTGTTTTCTTGCAAAAAGTTTTAAGATAATAGGTTATGACAGAAATTAAAAGTAAATCATCAATATTACTGTCAATCTTTAGACGGAAAGGGGGTGAAGGGGTATTAACTAAAATCATCAATGAGGATAATAAATTAAATTTTTCCAATCAGGTAGCATTGATAAAAGCTGATGAACAACCATTATTATGTTTTAAAAAGGATGAATTAAATTGGTTGTTCATCACCAGTGATCGGATTATAGAATCAGAGGAAAGTATAATATTATCTATCCCTTATTGTGAACTAGTTGAGGTAAGCCTTGCTATACAAGAAGAGTTTAGAGACAGGGTAATGAATAAAGAAAATTTTACACGTCTTGTTTTGAAAGCTAGCAATGGTCAAAGATATGTTCTAAAATTGGAAAAAGGAAAGCCTTACCAAGGGATTTATCAAATGTTACATCATGTAGTGACAAAGGGGGGAGATAATCACTGAACCTTCCAGTTAAGCGATCAGGAGCTTGAAGACATGGTATCGCATTTTGCGATACCATCAAACAGGCGCTAAAAGATGTTTTAACCTTATGTCTTCACTGAACATGGTGTATTAATGCGCTCCAATGTACTGAAAAGTGAAAGAGCAATACAGATGAATATCTGTTCTATAGAAATCTTTGTAACCCCCCAAAAACTACTTTATCGTAAAATACGGCTTGATCTTTAATAAAATCTATCTATTATATAGGTTAAATATTTTGTGTTTTCTGATAACTTTTTGTTATAGGCGATAACATTATTGAATTTCTTCTTCATTCCGGTTTCATCCATTTTTGTCAGGCAGTAAAAGCTATTAGCTGCTGTGATAACCCTAAAAATAATGGAAGATATTTTAAAACAGCTTCGTCGTGGACTGATTATAGTCATCTTACTTATCGTTGTAATGTTAGGCTTGATGGTCGCTATGGTGGTCGCTAATATACTCCCAGAATCTTCTCTATCGGCTAAAGTGGAAGGTATAGATTCTGCATCATCGTCCAAAGAAACTAAAAAAAATGCGATGTGGAAAGCTCCGGAAATTAGTTCCCTAACAGATAAGGATGAAAAGAAATTGGTGGAATATGGCAGGGACCTGATCGCCAATACCTCCAGGTATTTAGGACCAAATGGTACGGTTGGAAAACTGACTAATGGTATGAATTGTCAGAATTGCCATATGGATGCTGGCACTAAACCATTTGGAAATAATTATTCAGCTGTTTATTCGACCTATCCAAAGTTCAGGGCAAGATCAGGAACTAAGGAAACGATCGTGAAGCGGATTTCAGATTGCTTTGAAAGAAGCCTTAATGGCAGCAGACCCGGAAATGAGGAAATGAACGCAATGGTTGCATACATCAGGTTTTTGGGTACAGGCGTAAAAAAAGACAGCATTCCACAGGGGGCAGGACTGGAAAAGCTTGCGTATCTTGACCGGGCCGCTGATCCGGTAAGGGGAGCATTGATTTATCAGTCAAAATGCGCCTCTTGTCATGGTGCTAAGGGAGAGGGGATATTAACGGAAGATAAAAATTCCTTTGTGTATCCTCCTTTATGGGGACCGCAAAGTTATAATGATGCCGCAGGCTTGTATAGAATTTCCAATTTCGCAGGATACGTTAAAAATAATATGCCTTTTGGAGCATCTTACGAAAATCAGTTATTGACAGATGAGGAATCCTGGGACATCGCTGCCTTCGTAAATTCGCAACCCAGACCTCATAAGGATCAGGCGGGCGACTGGAAAGACATTTCGAAAAAACCGGTTGATTATCCCTATGGGCCCTATAGTGATGGATTTACAGAGCGCCAACACAAATACGGACCATTCAAGCCAATTGTACAACTTATCAAACACTCAAAATAAACTAAAGATCATATGAAAAAGTTCAGATTACTGGCAGTTACAGCTGTTTTGCTGTTCAGCTTAAATGTGGTAGCTCAGGAAAAGCAAGAGGTATCGAAACCCTTCCGCGGAGCCATTGCAGTAAAGAAAATCTATAAGGTGGTATATCAGTTGAATACAGAAGATGACAAGAAGATTGCTGCTACATTAAAGAATATAAACAATGCTTTACAAGACCCAAGGCTGGCAGGAAAGCTTAAGGTGGAATTGGTTGTTCATGGCGGAGGTGTGGTTGCATTTAAAAAAGGTTCAGCCTATGAACAGCAGCTGCTGGAACTCCAGAAAAAAGGTGTGCTACTTGCGCAGTGTGAGAATACGCTCAAAGAACGAAACATTGAAAAAGATGAACTTTATAGCTTTATTTCCTTTGTGCCTAGCGGTAACGGAGAACTGATCATCCGCCAAAGTGAGGGTTGGGCAATTCTTCATCCTTAATTTTAATCTTATCTGAAATAACATGAAACTGATTTATGCTGCTTTACTGGCAACCACGACAACGTTGCTGACCTTCAATACGCATGCCCAGGAATATAAATTCGACCCCCCATGGAATAAGCCTTTCAATGATGGACTGAATTTTACGATCAAAGGAATTGACAATGTACCCGATCTTTATGGAGATATCACTGACCCGCAATTGGTCATTTTTTTTGCGGGGAACCAATTTATGGTGATCGATGATTTGCTTAAGGGCTTCAAAGAAACCTACCCTCAATATACCCGTATCTTTGCCGAAACACTTCCTCCGGGGATCCTGGCGAAGCAAATACAGAGCGGTTCAATAACTATTGGTAATATGAGAATCTCACATCTACCAGATGTATATACAGCCGGCAAGTCAAGGATTGTGGAGTTTTCAGATTGGTTTTCCAGAACTGAAGTCTATGCTAAAAATAAGCTTGCAATCATGGTTCAAAAAGGAAACCCTGCCAGAATTGAGCGCTTACAGGATCTGGGTAGGGCTGATGTTAAAATTGCAATGCCAAATCCTGAATGGGAAGGAATTGGAAAAAGAATAGAGGAAGCCTATGTTAAAGCAGGAGGAGTAGCATTAAAAAAGAAGATTATGATGGATAAGGTGCAGGATAAATCTACTTATCTTACGCAAATACACCACCGGCAAACCCCGATGCGCATTCTTTATGGAGAATCGCAGGCCGGGCCGGTCTGGTACTCTGAAGCCTATTATCAGAAGATGATTAATCACCCTATAGAAATTATTGAAATCCCCGATAAAGAAAATATTCAGGCGACCTATATGGCAGGGCAGTTAAAAAAAGCGCCACATAAACAGGCGGCGAAAGATTTTATGGACTTTATAATCAGTAAAAAAGGTAAGGAAATTTATCGTAAATATGGTTTTACCACAAACGACTAACTGTTAGAATCATTAGGCGAATTCTTAAGAAAAAGATACTTTTAAAGCATGAAAATGGAGAGGTTAGCAAAGGGAATTTATGTTTGATTTTAGACTCAAGGTTTTTTATATCGTAGCAAAGCGACTTAACTTTACCAGGGCAGCAGAAGAGTTGTTTATTACTCAGCCGGCAGTAAGCCGGCATATACACGAAATTGAGGTATTCTACAAAACTAAACTCTTTGAGCGCAATGGGACAAAAATTAAGTTAACGCAAGCGGGGATTTTGCTTTTGAAACATTCGGAAGAACTGCTTAATCTACACCGTAATATAGAGTCTGATCTCGCGGCACTTTCAAAGAATATTAAGGGATCGCTTAAGATCGGGGCGAGCACAACGATTGCAAATTATTTTTTACCAAAATATCTTGCATCGTTCAAACTGAAGTTTCCTGAAGTGAAAATTGCACTTATCTCAAATAATACGGAAACGATTGAGAATTTGTTGTTAGGGAATAAAATAGATATTGGTTTAGTGGAGGGACAAACCAAACGTCAGTACATTAATTATAGATCGTTTGCCAGGGATGAAATTGTTCTATGTACAAGTAATGTCAATGCGGTCTCGAAAAAAACAACCATATCTACAGCTGAACTGCAAAAATTACCTATGGTGCTCAGAGAACCTGGTTCAGGCTCTTTGGAAGTCATCACCTCAGCACTAAAAAATGTAGATGTAAATCTATCAGATTTAAATATCGATATGGAATTGGAAAACACAGAGAGTATAAAATCTTATCTTCTGAATTCGCAATCATTTGCATTTCTTTCTATCCACTCGATGCTAAAGGAGCTTAAAAGCGGTGAATTAAAGGTTATTGATGTAAAAGGCCTTGATATTAAAAGATGCTTCTACTTCATTACGCAAAAGGGCGATGAACATTATTTGAAGGAAACTTTTGTTAAACATCTGTTATCCGATAGTTTCAAGCTTCAATAGGACATTATTTCTCACCATTAAGGGTATATACCTTATACAGGAAACTTCCTGATAAAGTATATACTCTGGGGATCAATAGAAATACCCAATTCCGGTTTTACGCTATATGTTTTCGACTAGCCGTTTGTTACCTTATCTGCAGCCGATTTAACCTCTTCTGAGATATCTTTTGCTTTAGATTTAGCCTCATCAACCAGCTCATCTTTAAGATCAGTTGCTTCTTTTGCTTTGGACTTTACTTTATCAACTACTTCGTCTTTTAGGTCAGTCAGTTCTTCCTCCTCGGTATGAAACTTGTTCTTTACAGCCCGGATTTTGTCTTTAGCAGTATCGGAAAGACCTTTAGCTTTATCTGAAATCCGTGTCCTGATGTCTGTGCCTCGTTCGGGGGCAAACAAAACTCCAATTACTGCACCAACTGCAAGTCCGGCTAAAAGAGCTACCACGGGTAGGGTAGAATCTGATTTCTGAGAGGTTAAAGAAGAGAGTACTTTTCGATAATTATTGTATTTCATAAGATAAGGTTTTTGTAGGCGATAGCCAATGTGGTGATAGCCTGTATGATATAGCAACACCTGACTTTTCAAAGTGTTTGAAAAAAAATGAATTAGCAGAAAGCATGATACTTTTCTTCTTGTGGCAATCTATTTGTAATTAATCTAAATTAATCTATATTTGCCGCTCAAAACCTCCATACATGAAGCTTAGACCCTTATTTTTATTTGTCGCACTTTTTGCGTGCTTTTTGCCCTGGAATTTATTTGCTCAAACAGGCAAAGGAACAATTTCAGGTATAGTTACCGATTCATTAAATCAAAATATTCCTTTTTCTAATATCAGCATCAAAAAGCTGAACCTGAAAACAAGCTCAGATAAGAGCGGTAAGTTTACATTTACCGGAGTTTCAGCAGGAAAGCATATCCTTAGCATTTCTATCACCGGATATGAGAAACAACAAAAAGAAGTATCTGTTTCAGCGGAGGGAACTACGGAAGTGGCGGTGGTTTTAAAAGAACAACAGGCAGATCTTTCAGAAGTGATCGTTTCTGCCAGCAGAAGGGCAGAATCTTTATCCCAAACCCCTTCTTCCGTAACTATCCTTACAGCAAAAGATATCAATACCCAATCTATTATCAGTCCTAACCTGGCTAATATTCTATCTTATAGTGTTCCTGGACTTGGAATGGCGACCAATCAGACCGGAAACTCCGGACAAACCCTGCGCGGCAGAAGTGTCCTGGTTTTGATTGATGGAATTCCGCAATCTACTCCACTGAGAGCAGGAGGAAGGGATATCCGAAGTATCGACCCTTCTGTTATTGAACGTGTAGAGGTGATTAAAGGTGCAACAGCCATTTACGGAAATGGGGCAGAGGGTGGATTGATCAACTACATTACAAAAAAAGGGAATTCAGGAAAGGAATTCGGCGGTTACTCGCAGATCGGCCTGACAGGAAATACAAAAGGTGATAGTACCATTGGCTACCGTGCGACACAACAGTTTTATGGTAAATTGAAAAAGTTCGACTATATCGTTAGCGGAATGTATGAAAAAACGGGTGTGTACCGTGACGCTAAAGGATTGGTGATCTCTCCGGAATACGGTCTTGGTGAAACCAAATCCTACAATGGTTATGCGAAATTAGGCTATGATATTTCTGAAACACAACGCCTGGACCTGATGTATAATTATTTTAGCTCCAGACAGGATTCCCGTTATGTGACTAAAGCAGGTGTTTACGGAGTTTCGCCAGCTATTGGTGTCAAAGGCGACAGACCTGGTGTGGA
The DNA here is from genome assembly GCF_001721645.1 of Pedobacter steynii. NCBI lineage: Bacteria > Pseudomonadati > Bacteroidota > Sphingobacteriia > Sphingobacteriales > Sphingobacteriaceae > Pedobacter > Pedobacter steynii. The sequence continues at coordinate 4,643,593 of NZ_CP017141.1, forward strand.
CGAAGGAACACGTTTTAATCACAATGCGAATCTTCAATATACCAATAAAAAAATAGCAGGAAATACAGACCTTACTGCCAATGTATACTATCAGGATTTTTATACCATATATTCCAACAGTACTTCTTTTTTAGGCGGCGGACAGTCAGCGCTTTTATCTACTAAAAAAGGAGCACGTTTAAACTTAAACACACCTTTCTCACTTTCAGAGCAGGTATTGATGCAGGTGAATTATGGTTTGGATGTACTGAATGATAAAACCGCGCAGAATCTGGTAGATGGCAGGGCATGGGTGCCAAAGATGAACATGCTGAATCTTGCCCCTTATGTTCAGGCCAGCGCCAATATCATGACTGACCTGACGATTAAAGCCGGACTAAGATCGGAAAATATGGACATCAAGGTCAATGACTTTACCACCCTTGCCGGTCCAAACGGAACCGGAAATGTGGATGTTAAAGGAGGGACCTTAAATTATAACGCTTTTGTATTCAATGCCGGAGCCAGGTATTCTGCCTGGAAGGTATTTAACCCTTTTATAAGCTATGCACAGTCATTTTCTGTTTTTGAAGTAGGACGGGTACTTAGGGTAGCAACGAGTAATACATTGGCTCAGTTGGAAACAAAACCAATCATCGTGAATAATTATGAAGCTGGTTTCAGCAGTGCACTGGGAAAACTGAACCTGAGTGCTGCCTATTATTTGAGCACTTCGAAATTAGGTGCGAACCTGCTTGAAGTAGATGGAAGATACATCTCCCAAAGAATTCCGGAAAGAGTTTATGGATTTGAAGTTCAGGCGGATTACCCGGTATTGGATGAGTTGTTGATCGGTGGTAATTATGCTAAAGTAGAAGGTAAAGGTGATGTAGATGACGATGGTAAATTTGACGGGCCAACAGATGTTTACCTGAATACGACCAGAATCCCGCCTTCCAAAACCACGGCTTATATCCGTTATTCCGGCCTGAAAAACCTAAGTGTAGACCTGAACTGGGTGCATGTGGGAAGCAGAGACCGCTTTAAACGCAATGAAAAAACAGGTAAATATTTAATTGGGGAAGGCCCGGTTAAAGCTTACGATTTATTTAATTTCGCAGCCGCATACAAAGTAAATGAGGCCATGAGATTGAATCTGGGAATTGAAAACTTATTGAATAAAAGCTATTACCCAAGTATATCTCAGTTCTATGGAAGTGATATCAACTATGTGAGAGGTAACGGAAGAAGGTTTAATCTTGCTGTGGGATACGCTTTCTAACCCAACATATGAAAGCATTTAAAAACGCAATAAGGCAAATACACCTCTGGCTCGGTTTAGGTACCGGGCTAGTGGTGTTTATCATCAGTGTTACCGGTTGCCTGTATGTTTTTGAAGAAGAAATCAGGGATCTCACACAAAAGGAATACCTGTATGTACCGGTGCAGCAAAAGCCTTTTACAGGCCTGGATCAGATCATCAGGAACTTTGAACAGCTTGCCCCGAAAGAAAAAATAAGCGTGATCAGACTGACGGAATCTGAACCGAATGCTACAGTATCCATTACCAGCAAGAAGAAAAAGGTGTATTATTTTAATCCTTATGATGGACAACTGGTGAATAAAGGCGGTGCCGACTGGTTGAGTGTTGTTCTGGACATACACATGACCCTGCTAATGGGAGAAACAGGAAAATTTATTCAACGCTGGTCGGTGGTGATCTTTGTCCTCATGTTGGTTACGGGACTGGTTTTATGGTTCCCGAACCAGATGCGTTTAGTAAAGCAATCGATCTCTGTGAAATGGAAGGCCTCTTTTAAAAGGGTAAATTATGACCTTCATAATGTGCTTGGCTTTTATGCTTCCGGGATTTTAATCGTGGTCTCTTTATCCGGATTGTATTTCGCGTTTAAGGAAGTGAAAACAGGAGTTAGCTTTTTTACCGGATCAAAACTTGGAGATGGGAAAAAAGCTGCTGTAGCAACCGGAAAGGATAAACAGGAGCCAATAGCAGTCCGCTACAATGAAATGTATCAATCCATATTGCATCAATACCCGGGGGTAAGCTCGACTTCAATATCCATCAGAAAAAATGGGGAATTAAGGTTGAGAACGATGTATCCCTATCGCTGGGCGAGAAATCAAAATACTTTCTTTTTTGAGGAGGCCAGTGGGCAAATGCTGCGCTACAAGTTGTATAAAGAATTCAATAAAGCGGATTTGGTGGAGGCAACCAATTACGACCTTCATACCGGACAGCTCTTTGGCTGGTTTGGTAAAATCATTGCCTGCATCGCGAGTCTGATCTCTGCAAGCTTACCGGTAACCGGATTTATCATCTGGTGGAAGAAAAGAAAAAAGAAAAAGAAACCAGCTCCGGTGCCAGTTCGATATGACCTAAGTACGACGAATGTGACTGTTTAATTTTGCTAAATTTGCGCGGTGTATTTTTTACACTAACTATTAGCGGATTATGAAGAAAAGTTTACTCACTTTAACTCTCGGCGGACTCGGTATTGGCATCACTGAATTTGTCATGATGGGCTTACTGCCGGATATTGCCAAAGACCTGAACATCACCATCCCTCAGGCAGGACACCTGATTTCCTCTTATGCTTTAGGCGTGGTAGTAGGTGCCCCCTTGCTGGTTGCGATTGCGGGGAGTTATCCTCCTAAAAAGATCCTCCTGGCTTTGATGATCATGTTTACGGCATTTAATGCCCTTTCTGCTTTTTCGCCGGACTATCATATGATGCTCGCTGCCCGTTTTCTGGCCGGGCTTCCGCATGGTGCTTTCTTTGGCGTAGGTTCTGTTGTAGCCAGCAGGATTGCCGGAAAAGGGAAGGAAGCACAGGCGGTTTCATTGATGTTTGCCGGTTTAACGATCGCCAATGTGATCGGTGTCCCTCTGGGAACTTATATCGGACACCATTATTCCTGGAGGTATACTTTCGTGATTATTGTCATCGTTGGTTTGATTACCCTTTTAAGTCTTAAACTCTGGATGCCTAATCTTCCGGCTACCAAAGACCGGGATTTAAAGAAAGAACTCGCTTTTTTTAAGCTTCCTGAAGCCTGGCTGATCATCCTGATGATTGCCATTGGTACAGGTGGATTATTCTCCTGGTATAGTTACATTGCACCACTATTGACGGATGTATCTGGTTTTTCTCCGGATTCAATTACCTATATCCTGGTTCTTGCAGGTCTGGGAATGCTGGTTGGAAACTTTATTGGAGGGAAACTGGCAGACCGGTTTTCTCCGGCAAAAGCTTCCGTTTCTTTACTGATCGCGATGGCCATCACTTTATTTATCGTCCACTATATCTCCGAAAATCAGATTCTTTCCCTGGTGATGACCTTTATCACAGGTGCGGTTGCCTTTGCACTGGCTGCCCCGATTCAAATGCTGATGATCAATACCGCCAAAGGTTCTGAAATGATTGCGGCCTCGGTAAGTCAGGCGAGTTTCAATATCGGAAATGCATTGGGTGCATTTCTGGGAGGCCTGCCGCTGGCTGCGGGTTATGACTACACCTCACCGGTATGGGTGGGTACAGTAATGGCATTAACAGGAGCACTGTTCGCCTGGATGTTGATCAGCAGAAATAAAAAGATGATTTTGGCTAAATAATTCTATAATTTTATCCGATGGCAAAAGACTATCTGGACAGCGTTAAACAGCAACTGGAATATTATAAGGCATTGGGCGAGAAAACCATTGCGCAGCTCTCTGACGAACAATTGTTCTGGCAATATGATGCTCAAAGCAATAGCATCGCCACCATTGTGAAGCACCTGTCGGGAAATATGATCTCCAGGTGGACTGATTTTTTTACTGCAGACGGAGAGAAGAAAGACCGGAACCGGGATTCAGAATTTGAGAATGATTTGAAATCAAGGGTAGATTTGCTGGAACGCTGGAATGCCGGATGGAAATGTTTTCTGGATGTGATCTATGGTTTAAAAGAAGAGGACCTTGCTAAAGAAATCCTGATTCGTCATGAAACCCATTCTGTTACTGAAGCGGTTAATCGGCAGCTGGCACATTATCCTTACCATATCGGACAAATTGTATTTATAGGTAAAATGTTGTGCTCGGACAACTGGACTTCTTTATCCATTCCGAGAGGAGCCTCGGAAGCTTTTAACCAAGCAAAAGAAAATCAAAGTAAAAGATCATAGGGACCCCTGAGCAGGAGAATGGCGACTGTCCGGATCTGAACAGTGTTGCTGTCCGAATGTGAACATCAGGGTTTTAAAGGAGGTTTCTTTTTACATTGATGGTGGTTTTTTAGCCTTGGCATGTAGATTGGCATTAGAGGATAAAAGAATTATCATTATGTTTCAACATCATCTGTTGCTGATTTACAGGAACTTCAAAAAATATAAGAGCTCATTCTTAATCAACCTGTTTGGGCTTTCTGCCGGTCTGTGTTGCGCCCTGATGATTTACCTCTGGGTTGCAGATGAGCTGGGTATGGATAGGTTTCACGCCAATAACAGCAGGCTTTACCAGGTGATGGAAAATGAAAAGACGGTAGCAGGAATTAATACCGTAGATGCCACTTCGGGCTTGCTTGGTGAATCCCTGGCGAAAGAGATGCCGGAAGTAGCCATGGCGGTGACGGCTTCGCCCACCTATTGGCTGGAAGAAAGCAGGGCCTATACCGGGAATAATCCGGCAATAAAAGTAGCAGGTAGATTTGCCGGCAAAGACTTTCTGAAAGTGTTTTCTTATCCCCTGATTTCGGGAAATATAGACCAGGTCCTTACGGGGGTTAATAAAATAGCCATTTCGGAAGAACTGGCGGAGAAGTTATTCCATACTACAGATGTGGTTGGAAAGGAAATGACCTGGAGGAATGCTGAACTGAAAAATGAAAATCATGTGTTGATCTCCGGAGTTTTTAAAAATACTCCTGCTAATTCTTCAGACCATTTTGATTTTCTTGTTCCACTGGAGTTTTTGCTTGCCAACTCCAACTATCAAAAATGGGGCAACCATGGGCCCAATACCTTTGTGGTTTTAAAGGAGGGCGCGGATCCTGATCAGTTTGCTAAGAAAATTAAAAATTATATGGTGGGAAAGGGCCAGCTTTACCGGGAGTTATTGATCAGGCCTTATGCTGATGGTTACCTATATGGGAAATATGAGAATGGAGTGATGACCGGAGGAAGAATCGATTATGTACAATTGTTTTCTTTAATCGCTGTGTTTATACTGCTGATTGCCTGTATCAATTTTATGAATTTATCTACGGCTAAAGCTTCCAGAAGGATGAAAGAAGTCGGGATTAAGAAAGTAATGGGAGCAAGCAGAAAGTCATTGATCCTGCAATATATGTCGGAATCTGTATTGCTGACATTTCTGGCCTTATTCCTGGCATTATTAGGCGTAGAGCTTTTTATGCCGCAATTTAACCTGATCACTGATAAGCATTTATCGCTTCATCTTAACCTGAACCTGGTACTGACATTTCTGGGAATAGCCTTGTTTACGGGATTGTTGTCTGGTAGTTATCCGGCCTTGTACCTTTCCGGATTTAATCCTGCGGCAGCTTTAAAAGGGAAATTGGGCTCTACTTTAAGCGAATTATGGACCCGGAGAGGTTTGGTGGTATTTCAGTTTACCCTTTCTGTGGTACTGATTGTATCTGTTTTTGTGATCTATAAACAAATAGAATTTGTGCAGACTAAAAGTCCGGGTTTTAAAAAGGATAATGTACTGTATTTTGAAACGGAAGGCCGGGTAAAAGGAAATATAAATTCCTTTTTGTCGGAGGTAAAGAAAATTCCGGGAGTATTGAATGCTGCAGGAATAGATCGTAATTTTCTGGGTGACCTGAGCGCAACCGTAGGCGATTTCAGTTGGGAGGGGCGTAATCCAAAGGAAACCATCAAGTTCCAAAAAGGCAAAATTGGAAGTGGATTAATTGAAACACTGGGTATGAAAATGGCTGCCGGCCGCAGCTTTTCGGATCAATATGGATCTGATAGTGCTAAAATTATCCTCAATGAAGCGGGGATAAAGGTGACGGGCCTGAAAAATCCAGTGGGCAAAATCTTTACACTATGGGGTAAAGATTATCAGATTGTTGGTGTGCTGAAAGATTTTAATTTTGAGTCTCTGCGTCAGGAGGTGAAGCCGATGTTCTTCAGGTATGAACCTAATGAGTTAACCAGGGTCATGATTAAGGTCAAAGCCGGAATGGAAAAGCAGACGGTAGGAGATCTTCAGCAGTTTTATAAGCGCTTCAATCCAGGTTTTGTGCTGGATTACAGGTTTCTGGACCAGGATTTTCAGTCGCAATATGTATCTGAGAACAGGGTGGCTATACTATCCCGTTATTTTTCTGCACTTGCGATCATCATTTCCTGTCTGGGTTTGTTCGGACTGGCCACATTTACGGCAGAGAGAAGGTTGAAAGAGATTGGCATCAGAAAAGTATTGGGAGCTTCTGAATTGAGTATCATTATGATCTTATCAAAAGATTTCACCAGGCCGGTAATCGGAGCAATCATAATCGCCCTTCCACTGAGTTACATCATGACCAAATACTGGCTCAACACTTTTGCTTATAGAATTGAACTGCAAGTCTGGTATTTTGTGGCTGCCGGCTTGCTGGCCTTACTGATATCCTGGCTAACAGTGGCTGTACAATCCATAAAGGCAGCAAATGTGGATCCGATCAAATGTCTTAAAGCAGAATGAAATGAACTTAACTAAATTATCGTATGAAAACAACATCCATTTACCTTATTGCAGCAACAACGTTGCTTTTTTGTAATCTGATCCTGGGTTCAGGACTGAAAGCACAAGGGAAAGCGTATGTAATCAAAGATCTTAAGTTGTATCAGACTATACTGCATATGGACAGTGTTTGTTTTGATGCATTTAATACACAGGATCTGAAAACACTGGGAAGTGTCTTTGCGGAGAATGTAGAATTTTACAACGATGGAGGTAAGGTGACGAATTACCAGCAAACAATGGAGAGTTTTAAAAATATGTTTGCGAGCAATAGCCGCTCTCCCTTAAAAAGAACATTGATCGGAACGCCTGAAGTCTATCCGCTTAAAGATTATGGAGCGATAGAAGTGGGAGTACATCAGTTTACCCATATGGAAAATGGTAAAGAAGAGATCGGGATTTTTAAATTTGTTCAGGTTTGGGAACATAAAGAAGGGATATGGAAAATGACGAGAGTCATCAGCTATGATCATTGATTTTTATATTTCAGCTCTGAATTGTTATATTTGAAACACGCGTTCCCTTGAGGATTACGTGTTTCAAATATGCCCGAATTACTCCTGATATGTGTTTTACTAATTCCACAGACCGTGGCTGGAATTCTTGCTAAAAGTATGGGAAGGAGTTTCTTCTTCTGGTTTTTTATCTCCTTTCTGATTCCAATCATTTCTCTGATCGTGTTGCTCTTCCTGGATGATAAAGGAGAGTCAGGCGGTTACGAGCTTGCAGATCATGTGACAAAAAGGGACAACATTTCCTAACCCAGTTTTTTAACTTCATTTAGTAAGGTAGCGAGTTCATTTACTTCCTGAATGTTCAGGGGCTTTAACGGCCCTCTTAGTTCGCCACCTTCTTCGCCCAGAATCTCCAGACCCGATTTGATCGCTCTTGGAAGTCCCTTAGCCAGAATATATTTTAATAAATTCAATTGCTGATAAAAAATGTCCTGTGCCTTGTGCAGGTCGTTTTTTTAATGGTGATAAAAATTATTAAATGTCAATTCCTTTTGACAGGACAGATTTTGCGTATTTTTGGAGGATTGAAATCATCCAGTTTTTACTTAAACTAATGGGCCAGATGCTGAGACCTTGGAAAACCATATTGAACATCGAATTGGGGAGTCATAAGGCTGTTTTTCAGCAGATTGCCGATGGAATTATCGGAGAGATCAGAAAAGGAAGGTTAAAACCGGGAATGTCCCTGCCCGGAAGCAGGATCCTGGCTGCTGATATCGGTGTAAACCGTAAAACAGTAGTCCTGGCCTATGAAGAACTGATCGCGGAAGGCTGGTTGGAAACAGCCTATAAGAAAGGGACTTTTGTTTCAGAAAAGCTGCCAAAACAAAAGGAAAGACGGAGGCAGAGAAATGAAGAAAGCATTTCTTCTGTGAAGAACTTCTCCTTTACTGCATTTGGTTCCGGCATGCCGGCAAGTGTGAGTGCTGAGGTTCCATTAATTGTGTTTAACGACGGATTGCCTGATGTTAAGCTGGCCCCATTGGATGAATTAGCACGGGCTTATAAACGGATTTTTCAGCAAAAGGCGAGATGGAGGATGTTGGGTTATGCCAATGAAAGGGGAGAGGAGCGGTTGCGGACCGCCATTTCTACGATGCTCAGGATGGACCGGGGGGTAAGTTTTGATATTAATCAGATTTGCGTCACCAGGGGGAGCCAGATGGCGCTGTACCTCAGTGCTCAGATATTGATTAAGCCCGGTGATATTGTCGTTGTGGAAACACCAGGATTCCGCCCAGCTTTCGAAGCTTTTGAACATGCAGGGGCTAAATTGATACCGGTGGAGGTAGATGAGCAGGGAATTTGCATCCCGGAACTGGAAGAGCTGTGTAGGAATAAGACGGTTAAAGCGGTGTACGTCACGCCACACCATCAGTTTCCGACTACGGTAAGTATGAAAGCCGACCGTAGATTGAGATTGCTGGAACTGGCTAATAAATATGGATTTGCGATCATTGAGGATGATTATGACCACGATTATCATTTTGGAATGAGGAGCCTGTTGCCTCTTGCGAGTTATGATAATGCGCAGAATGTAATTTATATCAGTTCTTTGAGTAAACTCATTGCGCCGGCAGTCAGAGTAGGATATGTAGCCGGCCCGGAGCGTTTTATTGATGCGTTGGCTGCATTGAGGATGACGATCGATCGTCAGGGAGATCCGGTGATGGAAAATGCAGTGGCCGAATTGATGGAAGAAGGAACAGTCAATAAACATGCAAAACGGGCATTGGGAGTGTATAGGGAAAGAAGGGCATCGATGAGTAAACACCTGGATAAATATTTGAAAGAAAAAGCGGATTATCACCTTCCTGAAGGTGGCCTGGCCTTTTGGTTAAAATTCAAAACACCGGTAGATACCGCTGCCTTATCTGAGTCATTATTGAAACATGGTGTTCAGGTGATCTCGACAGAAAGATTCTCCTTTAACGGAAAAGCCCTGAATGCCCTTCGGCTCGGCTATGCGGATCTGGATGAAGAAGAATTGGAAAGAGGAATTCAGATCATCGCTTCTTTAATCCCTTAGTATTTTCATTTTTCTGAATCTTTACCTTACTTTGAAACACTTAAAATTACCCGACCGGAACTTGAAACAACACATCCCTGTACATAAAATGTCCGAACGCACCGGCTCAGGTCTGGAAATGATTTATTTCGAGAGCGTGAGTAACGAACGTGCATCATTATTAGGCGCACATCGGGACGATCATTATATTTTTATCTTTCAGGAAGAGGGAAATACAGAGCTGATGCTCGATTTTAAGACCATTTCTATTAGTGGTTGTATGCTATTATACATTGTCCCCGGACAAGTGCACCATATTCTGGATACTGAGCTTTCTTCGGGTTGGTTTATTGCGGTGGAAACCCTGCTGGTTGCAGAAGAATACCGTCAGATTCTGGAGCACGTGGTGCTGCAACAGCAGGCGCTATTACTGGACCCGGTCAGGAAAGACGAATTTAGACAGTGCATCCAGCTGGTGTATCAACGTTTTCAGAAAATCGACCAGCCTTTGAGCAAACAGATTGTACATTCCCTGCTTTCTTCTTTTATCGGGATATTTTCAGAAGCTTACCTGTTGAATAATCCTAAAAATGAATTGCTGAACTCCAGGCCTTTACAACTGACACGGCAATTCAGAAGTATGCTGCTCGATCATTTTAAAAGGGTAAAAGGGCCGGCTGAATATGCGGCGATGCTGAACATCTCTCTAACTTATCTCAACGAAGTTGTTAAGTCCAATACGGGATTCCCGGTGAGCTATTGGATCCATCATGAAATTATTCTGGAAGCGAAGCGCCTTTTATATTATACTGATCTCAGTATGAAGGAGATTGCTTTTTCATTGGGCTTTGCAGACCATACTTACTTTTCCAGGTTATTCACCAAGTTTTCGGGCATCTCTGCCGGTAAGTTTAGAAGAGCTTACCGCTAATCGTCCAATAATTACCTTTTATCCTGCATTGTTGTTCCTGTCTTTTTGCTGTTGCTTTGTAGGGAATACAAAATGATATGGGAATGAATATGCTAAAAAAGAAAGCGCTGCAACTGATCGAACGGCAGTTGGCTAAAAGCGGGACGGTTTTGGAAGTCAGAAGCTGGAGTCCTTCCACTTTTTACGAAGTAGATTTACACCTTCCCGGTGTGGACATGAGTAAATGGACTTCTGTTCAGCACATGAAAACAAAGGTAGCCGAATATGTTTACCGGGATTATACCCCCGCGAGCTGGGATGAAGAGACCGGTACCTGTACTTTATATATTGACGCGGCCCACGACGGAGAGGGCAGCAGATGGGTTTCCAGTTTGAGAAAAGGCGATCAGATCTGTTACCTTGGAATAGCCGGAACCAATGCCAGGCCAGTGGATGGTAAACGAATTGTATGTCTTGGCGACAGCTCCTGTGTCGGACATTTTCTTGCTCTGGAACAACTGGCAGGCAAGGGGAATGTGAGTGGTGCGCTAGTGATCAAAGAAGAAAGTCACCGCAGGGAGTTTGCCAGTTATTTCGACACCCTGCTGGAAGCCATTCCTCAACAGCTGAACAGCAATATTGATAACCTGCACAACTGGCTGAAGGAACAACAATGGGGCAGCAATGCAGTATACATTGCCGGGAATGTACCGATGGTGGTAGAACTGAAGAAAATAATCCGGAATTTACCTGATTTTGACGGTGCCGTAAAAGTACAGGGATTCTGGTGGTAAACTACTGCCCGCAGGTCATGAGGGGAATAGATAAACTGAACAGGGAAAGCACCAGGCAAAGTGGTACATAAGTTCTGGTGTCTTCTTTTGCAAAACTGGTCCCCTTAATGCTTTTCATCAATCCAATATATTTGAAATCCCCGATTGCGCGAAGGCCAAATATTCCTGCAATTACATAAGTTGCAATGTGTATGTATCTTCTGTCGATCAGGTGGTCAACGATTCCAATATTAGCGAGTGTAATAAATGCAAATAAAGCCAACCCCGCTGCTACGATAACGGTTCCGAATTTGCCGGGTTTTATGGCCTGCTCTTCGCTGGTTCTGACTGGTATGGCATTTTTTAAGGCCCAGGTTCCACCGCAAACCCAGTAAATGTGTAAGAAAGAAAGAAAAATAAATATTAAGGTATTAATGGCGACTAGTGCAAATATCATTGTAGTGTATCCTCTGTTTTTACAGTGTCAAAGTTAATCTTTGTGTTGAATAATTGTATCCTTCCTTTTCATATTTTGTGGAGATTTACAGTTATTAAGTAACAAATACAGGAGAAAACTAATATATAAAGATGGAAAAAGAATGGAATGACGAAGAATTGAAGGAAGTTGCGAGTCAACTGAGCTCGCCAAGCGGTGAAGCCGGAAAAAAGACAGGCGAACGGATGGCAGCTTCCAATGAAAATATGATTAACAGAACCATCAGCAGTTTGAAGCTGGGTAGTGGAGAAAAAGTGTTGGAAATCGGACAGGGAAATGGGAGCCATGTAGGCCTGTTGATGGCGCAGGCCACAGCACTTGAATATACCGGGATTGATATTTCGGATACGATGATTGCTGAAGCATCCAGAATCAATGCTGAATTGCTGGAATCGGGGCAGGTTTCTTTTGCACTATCCGATGGAGAACACCTTGATTTTCCTGCCGATACATTTCAAAAGATTTTCACAGTAAATACCCTTTATTTCTGGAAAGATCCTAGGGCATATGCAGCAGAAATTTTCCGTGTTTTGAAGCCTGGTGGTCGTTTCTGCATCACATTTGCAGATAAAAAATTTATGGAACAGCTGCCATTTACGAAATGGGAGTTCCAGCTTTATGATCCTCAAATGGTAAGTCAGCTATTAGAGGCCGCAGGTTTTCATATCATCGAAGTGATTGAAGAAAAAGACAATACCCGGAGTAATCTGGGGACTGCTGTTCAACGGGATATAGTGATCATCAGCGCAGGTAAATAGTTTACCAGCCGCCACCACCACCACCTCCGCCGCCGCCACCGGAAGATCCGCTACTGCTGCTACTGCCAGAGCTCCAGCTGGAACTTCCGGAGGATCCTGAAGAAGAACCGGAGGAAGAGCTGGAAATAGTTGGTGTTGCTGTTTCAAATGCGCGGCTAAGCGGCCGTGTAAAACCGGCACCGAATGTCCGGTAAGGAAAACTTTCCCCGGAATACCATTCCGGCTGGTAGTCTGTTCCGTCAAAGGCTTTTTCAAACTTTGCTCCCCAGGCATTTTCTACATCAAGAGCCATTGCATAAGGTAAAAACCGCTCAAAAAGCTGCGGGGTAAGTTCGGGTGGGTTGAGGAGGTTAAGACGTTCCTGTTCGGCCGTTTCCAGGTACATTTTGAATCCTGCTATTTCACTCATCAGGCTTGTGCCATAAATGGTTGGCGCCTTAATCAGGTAGATAAAAGTAATAAACATCAGGGTAGAAGTTCCGATGAAAACCAGGCTGCTGGTCTCCATCTTGTCTACAAACTGAAAGAGCATCCAGCAGGGAATTCCCGCAAATGCCAACCCAAAAAGAACCAGAAACAAGGATATTCCATAGGTGGAGCGTAAACCGGCAATACCTGTATAAATACAAAACACACCTGCACCGATAAATGGTACAAAGAAAAGGAGCACCAAAGGATAACCTCCGGCAACGAAATACATAAATAAAACGAATGCAATGATCGTAGCAATAACAGCCTTCAGGATATGGGAACTGTGTTTAATGAAATAGCTTTTAAAATCAATCTTAAGTTTAACCGCATTTTCATGGGCAGTCCTGGCTGCGTAGATGTCCTTACTTCTGGCGCTGGTAATCGTCATCTTTTCCCTCGACTCGAGAAGGTGTTTATAGATTTGCTGTTCTTCTGAACTGAGCTGAGCGGTATCTCCCGAGGAGCGTGCCAGCAGGTATTCACCGTCTTCATCTTTACTGATCCTGATGACTTTTTTTACTGCCATGTTTACAATTGAAGTGGCAAAGCCCTTCTGGTCTGATTTCTTTTTATTGAAGTAGCGGAGTACTCCGGGAGAAAGATCTCCGGGAATGTTAAAGCTGGGAATGACGGTCGGTGTTTCCGGATCTACACCATAACGGCGCCAGATAAAGAAGAGATATCCACCAAGAGCAATTAAAAGTAGGGCGGTGATGGCTACTTCTTTATATTCAGTAAACAACTGCTCGCTAAATGAAGGTCTTTTGATCAGCCCGGAACTGAAAGCTGCAGCAACGGTAAATCCTTCGCCCGGGGCAAGCGGCTGACCCGCTTTGAAATTAACGCTGCCATCACTGCTGTTGTAGAAACTGCAAACTGCAGCTTTAGAGCCGGCAGGCCCGGTATAACAAGCGGTATTTCCTGCTTTTGCTCCCACAGGAAACTGGATTCTGGCCGAAGCAGCCTCAATAGGAAAGGCCCATTCATTACCGGTCACATTCCAGTAAAGCTCATCATAATCTTTAAAGAAACCAACTTGTCCCCTGGTACTGTAATTGATCTGATATTCATAGATGCCGGGCTCAAGCGTAACCTCTTTGCTTCCCATGTAAATTGACCTGCTGCCATTTTCTTCCTTGGTAAAAAAGGGCTCGGTTTTACCATCTTTATAGACACTTTCCACCAAAAAATCCATTTTTTTACGGGTTCCGTAAATGTCCTTGCGATGAAGGGGGATGGTTCTGATCAACCCTCTTTTGATCTGATCTCCATTGGCGTATACTTTGATCAGCTCAGTGACGCTGACCAGGCCAGAGGTGTCAATCCGGATATTGGAATGAAAAGAAAGAATCTTTTCTGTCTGTGCCAATGAAGACTGAGAAAATTGAAGAAAAATAAGGAATAGCAGATAACTGAAGTAGCGGAGGTTTTTGTTGGTCATAGCATGGTTTCTTTAAAAGGATACTTTTTTATTTTCACGCTCCTCGGGGTTCTGTATTTCAAAGAAACGGCCCGGTTGAAAATTAAAAGCATTGGCAAGAAGATTTGCCGGAAAGGATTCAATAAGGATATTGTTTTCTCTGACCGTCCCGTTATAATACCTTCTGGACATTTCTATTTCTGATTCTATGGTCTCCAGTTGAGACTGGAGTTGCTGGAAATTGGTGTTGGCCTTTAAGTCAGGATAGTTTTCGGCAACCATCAGCAATTGCCCGATCGATTGTGTCAGTCCTGTTTCAGCAATAATTTTTTCCTGATTACCACTGGATTGCATGGCGCTGACGCGTTGCCTGGTAATGTTTTCCATCAGTTGTTGCTCATGTGTGACGTAGCCTTTTACCACCTCAATCAGATTAGGGATAAGGTCATATCTTTTTTTAAGAAAGACGTCAATTCCACTCCAGCCTTCCTTCATCAGGTTTTTCTTTTTTACCAGTTGGTTGTAAATCAGGATTCCTCCAATCAGGAGCAATGCGAGTAGTCCGGTGATAATTGGTATTGTCATAATTTAAATAAGTAGAGAAAGATAGTAATTATTCAATGATGTGAATGTTTACATTTGCATTTTTATGAGTATGGAGAACAGAGTAAGCGCGACGCTTGAGAAAATTCAGAACAATATTGAGCCTTTAAGGCAGGAAATTATTAACCATAAAGTATATTCAGTAATCAACGACCTGGAGGACCTCCGGATCTTTATGGAATATCATATTTATGCAGTATGGGACTTTATGTCCTTATTGAAAGCTTTACAAATTAACCTGACCTGTACCAGTATTCCTTGGTTTCCTGTTGGTTCAGGCAATATCAGGTCGCTGATCAATGAGATTGTGGCAGGAGAGGAATCTGATGTGGATGCGCTTGGAAATAAGAAAAGCCATTTTGAAATGTACCTGGATGCAATGGAGCAATGTGGCGCGGATACCCAGGAAATTGTCCGGTTTACGACTGCTTTGAAAAGTGGTTCAGATTTAAAAACGGCTTATCAGGCAGCAGGAACTCCTCAGGAAGCAATTGATTTTGTAAACTTTACTTTTGAAGTGATCAATGAGGGGCAGCACCATGTACAGGCAAGTACTTTCACCTTCGGTAGGGAAGACCTGATTCCAAATATGTTTTTGTCTATAGTAAATGACCTGAATAAAAAGTTTCCTGATCAGATTTCCTTGTTTAAATATTATCTGGACAGGCATATTGAAGTAGACGGCGATCACCACAGTCACCTGGCACTGGAAATGACTGCAGACCTTTGCGGGGCAGATGAAGCCCGGTGGAAAGCAGCTGAAGAGATGAGCATGGAATCTTTAAGAAAAAGAATCCGGCTGTGGGATGGGGCTTACCATGCGATCCTTAAGCGTAAACACTAGTTCATATGTATCGGAGGTAAGGAGTAATTGTCTGTCACCTTATCCATATATAATAGGTTGATGCCTCTGACTACAGAATTGGCATTTTTTTGCGTGATGGGGATGGCTACGTGATAAATCTCTTCCGGGAAGTCATTCTCATCATGTGAAATGAAAACCAGACGGACCTGTTTTGATTTGCCCGACTGATAAATGTTCTGCGCCTGTACCATCAGGCTTTTTCCGATTTTATTCGTCTGCGCAGCGGTCTTAAAGAAACCGTATTCATGCTGATAGCGAATAGACTTGGTATTGATGGTGAGGTGCTCTTTGCCATAAAAATTCCATAAAGAATACCTGATCAGAAATAATAAGATCAGCAGGGAAACAATAGCCAGTGCGGGAATTCCTTCTGTTACTGCCATAATCGCGATGCCGGCAACCGCCAGGTTCAAAAAAATGAGGATCAGTTTCCCAAACAAATGGGTTTTTAAAGTGAGGGTGATAAAAAGGCAGATCCCATCGGAATCTATCATGAAGCCATTATCCTTCATAAATGCATTGATAATTATATCGAAAGATAAACATAAAAATCATTATGTTTTCGGTAATAATTTTGATATAATAATTGTATTGTGTTTTTAACAAGTAAATTTCTGTAAAAATATCGCCTGTATTAATATTTGTTAATCTTCTGGTAACGCCGTGTTCATCTCTATGATAAGGGGATTGTGGCGGGAACCATCGATGAAAAATAAAAATAATTAACCTAAGTATTGTTTCGTACGAAAAATTTACTACCTTTAGATTATGAAAGGAAATACAACTGAAAATAACAGACAAATAGAACCGACTAAGGCAGAGCTGGAGATTTTACAGGTATTGTGGGAGCAGGGGCCGTTAACGGTTCGTCTCGTGAATGATAAACTAAACGAGAACAGGGAAGTTAATTATACGACGACTTTGAAACTCATGCAGATTATGGCGGACAAAGGTATTCTGACCCGTGATGAAAGTCAGATGAAACACATTTATCACGTGGCTGAAAAGGAACAGACCACAAAAGACTTTTTACTGGAAAAATTTATAGATACCATGTATAATGGTTCTGCCAGTAAACTGATGATGCAGCTGATGGGCAATAAGAAAACTTCAAAAGAAGATCTGGAAACCATCAAAGAACTGTTAAGTAAACTGGAGCAAAAATAATTCATCTCTTAAAGAACCACAGAAATGGAAACGATCATTTTTAAAACCTTATTACATTCCCTTTGGCAAGGGCTTATTCTTGCCCTGATCACTGCAATGATATTGATATTTACGGGCAGGCTCGGTGCAAGGTTGCGGTATAATTTACTGATTTCAGCATTGATGTTATTCACTGTAGGGATCTGTGCATCTTTTGCTTATGAATGGCAGCAGTTTTCGGAACGCGATTTTAACAGCGGGCAAGTTGTTGCTTCGCAGTTACAACTAGCTGCAACCGGACAGAACATCACTAGGGCAGGGGCCGAGGCCCCAACTGCGATGATTCAGCAGTGGCTCCAGCATTTTAATGGTTATGCACCTACCATTGTGTTGATCTGGTTTCTGGTGATCTGCGCCAGAAGTATCCAGCTTTTTGCCGGCTTGTACAGCATCAAAAGAATCAGAAATACACAGATTAGTCCAGCGGGAACATATTGGGAAGACCGGGTGAAAGCGCTTGCGCTTCAGTTTGGGATTAGTCAGGTGGTTCAGATTGTTCAGTCCGGAATTGTAAAGGTACCCATGGTTGTCGGGCATCTCAAACCATTAATCCTGATTCCGGTGGGGCTGATTAACGGTCTGTCTGCAAAAGAAGTGGAAGCAATCATCTGCCATGAACTGGCTCATATCAAAAGGAGAGATTACCTGGTTAATATTTTACAAAGCCTGATGGAAATTGTTTTCTTCTTTAATCCTGCTGTATTGTGGATCAGTAAACTGATCCGGGAAGAAAGGGAAAGCTGCTGTGATGAGATGACAATTTCAAACACGAATGATAAAGTGAATTATATCAGTGCTTTGATTTCCTGTCAGGAGTTCCAGGGAGAGAACCCGCAATATGCAATGGCGGTTTCCGGATCTGATAACCAGCTGGTACAGCGGGTGAAAAGAATGGTTTCAAATGATAGCCCTGGTTTAAATAAAATTGAAAAAGGCATCCTGGCAGTCGGGCTTGTTGCGGCAGTTACTTTAACTGCTGCATTTTCAGGGGCCAGCCATACGCTGAAGGAGTCGAAAAATAATGTTGCCCTGCAGGATACACTGCGAATTAAGAAAAAACTTAGTAATTCAAGGATACAGACAAGCACCAGCACCAGGGTGGAAGAACACCTGACCGAAAAAATACTTGAAGATAAACAAGCTTCATTGCGCGACCGGGAGGCGAGCCTGCGTGACCAGCAGGCTAAGGTAGATGACCAGAACGCCGCTTTAAATGACCGGAAGGCATCTGAAAATGACCGTTTAAAGAGCGCACAGGATGAACGCTTAACGGAAAATGAAAGGCTGAAATCAGAACAGGATTGTTTAAAATCAGAACAAGATCGTCTAAAAGAAGAACAAGACCGTTTGAAAATGGAAGTCGATGTTAAGCTTGACCTGGAGAACAAAAAACAAATGTCTGATGACAGGGAAGTTGCCAGGACCAGGAGTACGACCAGTACTTCTACAACAAGAACGACAACTAAAGAGCGTGAAAATCAGACTAAAAACAGGAAAGTGACTGTAAAGACCGGAATCACGGCCGATTATCTGAACAAAGGGGAATTTGACGACAATACCTCCGACTACATTACAGATGATTTGCTTAAAGATGGCCTGATCTGGAAAAATGAAAAGCTTTCTTTTAAAATCGATAAGAATGAGTTTATGGTGAATGGTAAAGCTTTGCCGGAAAGTACCCATAAGAAGTATGCAAAGAAATACCTGAAACGTCCGGATTGGATTCTGGTTTATAACTATGAGGTTCAGTAAACCAGAGCTTTTTAACCTTATTTCACGCACCTCCTAAATTAAATTGAATGAAACTATTTATAGCGGCTGTTTTAGTCGCATGGGCAAGTATTGTCTCTAATTTTACCTTTGCCCAGTCGTCTGCAGGACCTGGAAACCCCGGCAAAGGGCAGATTTCCGGTACGGTATTAAATGAATTAAAACAGGCTTTTGATCTTGCTACTGTGGCTTTATTCAGGGTTCAGGACAGCGCGTTATTAAAAAGTAGTTTCACCGAGCAGGATGGTAAATTTGTTTTCGAGCAGTTGAAAGAGGGGGATTACCGAATAAAAATATCTGCAATGGGGTATCAGAATTACCAAAGTGCGGTATTGCATATCAGTGCCTCAAATCCCGAATTAAGGCTGGCTGATATCAGCATGCTTTCTGCGACGAAAAACCTGAAGGAAGTATCTATTGTCGGCCAGAAAGCATTTGTAGAACGAAAGATCGATCGGACGGTGGTTAACGTGGACGCCTTAATTGCCAATGCAGGAACTACTGCGATGGATGTGCTGGAAAAGTCTCCTGGGGTATCGGTAGATCAGAATGGGGCCATCAGTTTAAAAGGAAAACAAGGGGTTACCATATTTATCGACGATAAACCGACCTATTTGTCGGGCGCTGATCTGGAAAGTTATTTGCGCGCTTTACCTTCAGCCTCGCTGGATCAGATAGAGCTCATGACCAATCCTCCGGCCAGATATGATGCTGCAGGAAAAGGAGGGGTGATCAATATCAAAACCAAGAAGAGCAATTCAAGAGGGTTTAACGGAGGCCTGAACCTGGCCTATACTCAGGGAGAACTGGCCCGGACCAACAACAGCTTTAACCTGAATTACCGCCACAATAAGCTGAACTTTTTTGGCGTCCTGAGTCACACCTATCAAAATAATTTTACAGATCTGGATTTATTTAGAAAGTATCAGAATGAAGATGGAAGTACCAAATCTTATTTTGAACAAAATAGTTATATCCGCAGGAAAGGGACTGGTTTTAATGGTAAGGTAGGAATGGATTATTACCAGACGGAAAAAACAACCTGGGGACTGGTGCTAACCGGTATGCACAGGTCATCACCGGAAACAAATAACAATGTCAGCAACCTTTTAAATGCCCAAAGGGGACTGGATTCAATTGTAAAGGCGCTGACAAAAGAGAAAGAAACGTTTAAAAATCTTGGTGTGAACGCGAATTACCGCCATCAGTTTGATAAAAAAGGACAACAGCTGACAGTAGATGCGGATTATCTGATTTACAGGACCGGGAATGATCAGGTGATCAATAACTCTTCTTACCTGCCTGATCAGAGTTTGAAATCGGAAGATATCCTGACGGGAAAACTGCCTTCAGACATTAAGATTTATACCCTGAAAGCCGATTATAGTAAACCTTTTGAAAACAACTGGAAAATGGAGCTTGGGGCTAAAACCAGTTATACCAAGACAGATAATGTTGGAGCGTACAGTTATACCATTAATCAGGTCACCAAACCTGATTATGAAAAGAGTAACCATTTTATTTACAAGGAAAACATCAATTCAGGCTACCTGAACATGAATAAAGAAGCCGGGAAATGGTCTTTTCAGATGGGACTTCGTCTGGAGCATACCAGTTCTGATGGACATCAGATGGGAAATCCGGTAAAGCCCGACTCGGCCTTCAACAGAAGTTATACCAACTTATTTCCTACGGTTTACCTTTCGTATAAACTGGATACCGCTGGAAATAACCAGCTCGGTTTAAATTATGGCAGGAGGGTAGATCGTCCTTACTTTCAACAATTGAATCCTTTTGTTTCTCCTTTGGATAAGTTTACCTATTACCTGGGAAATCCTTTCCTGAATCCTTCATTTACACATAGTATTGAGCTTTCCCATACTTTTAAGAATAAAGTCACCACGACGCTTAGCTATAGCGATACGAAGGATGAAGTGAATGAAACCATTGAAATTAAAGACGGACTTTACTATAGCAGACCGGGTAACATTGGTCGTAAGATTGTTAAAAGCATGAGTGTGAATGCGGGTCTTGACCTGGCGTCATGGTTGACCTGGCAGTTTTATGGAGAACTGACCAATTTAAATTCAAAGAGTAATGATTTTTATAATGGGGTATTGAATAGTAAAGGGACGTTTTTCTTTACAACCAATACCTTTCAATTCAAGCTGAGCCCAAGCTGGACCACAGAACTTGGTGGCATGTACCGGACAAAGATCAATGATGCCCAGTTTACCATTGGTAAACTTTATGCGATGAGTATAGGGGTACAAAAGAAGCTGTCTCCAAGTACGACACTGAAGCTAAATGCCAGTGATATCTTTTATACCAGGATCATCAACGGACAGATCAATAACCTGGCCCTGACTACAGCAGGCTGGCGTAACCGTTCTGATTCCAGGAATGTGCTGTTGAGTTTAAGTTATCGTTTTGGTAAGACCTTCTCTGATCTTAGGAAACACAATCAGACAGGAGCAGAAAGTGAGAAAAATCGGGTGAACAATTAAACTCGTGTTTTACGGTGTCTCGCTCCCCAGTCACAGAGCTTTTTCCATATCGGGATGAGCTCTGTTGCTATTTCCGTCAATTCGTATTCTACTTTTGGAGGAACTTCAGCGTATACAGTCCTGCAGATCAGCCCATCATTTTCCAGCTCTCTCAATTGCAAGGTGAGCATACGCTCGGTAATGTTGGGCATGGCTTTCCTGATTTCGCTAAACCTTAGTTTTTCCTTTTCCAGATTAATCAGGATCAGGAGCTTCCACCGGCCGCCAACCATAGCGATCGCATAACTGAGGTCATTGCCATCAACGATGCACTTCCTGTTCACATTATTGGTCGAATTTTCCTTTCTTTCTGCCATTACTTACATTTTTGTTAGTTCCGTACAATGGGCGGTACCGGGGGCAAATCTAAGGCTTACCTTTTACTTTTGCCGCTCATATTACAGTCAAATGAAGAAAATTGCATATATCGGATGCCTTGGATTAATCGGGATTATTACCACGGAACTGGGGGTTATAGGGATTTTACCTCAGGTAGCAACACATTATCAGATCAGTATTGACAAAGCGGGGGTGCTTCTTAGTGCTTTCGCCCTGGTTATCGCATTAACAGGGCCATTTATGACTCTTTTTTCTTCCGGGTTTGACCGCAAAAAGATCATGATGCTGAGTATCGCTGTTTTTTTATTTACAGGTGTAGTATCTTCATTAGCACCACCTTTCTGGCTATTAATGCTGGTTCGTTTATTACCGGCTTTTTTACAGCCGGTTTACATTTCTACTGCCATTGCTGCGGCTCTTGTGCAGGCCGACAAGAAGAAAGAGCACCAATTAATGGGAATTGTGCTGGGTGGAATTGCGATTGCGATGGTGACGACAGTTCCTTTTGCCACTTATGTAGCCAGTATGTTCAATTGGCAGGCGGCTTTTGTTGTCCAGGCGATGGTAAGTGCGCTGGCACTTCTTGCTATATTTAAAGGAATGCCTGCGATGCCTGTCCGGGAAAAAAAATCTTATGGTACTCAATTGAAAATTCTGAAAAACCCGGTTTTCCTGCTCAGTGCGGTAATGAATTTCCTGATGGTGGCAGCCTGGTTTTCCACCTATAGCTATTTTGCGGATTATCTTGGAAAGGTAAAAGGAATGGACACACAAATGATCAGTTATATGTTATTCCTTTTTGGCATTACAGGTGTCTTTGCCAACTGGTTGTCGGGGAAGATGCTCAGTGTCAGTATTCCCGGAACTACAGCCTTCTTTCTGGCGGGAACTGTGCTCGTCCCTTTTATGCTGGAGTATTCCGGAGGAAACAACTGGAACACCATCCTGGTGATCGCAATCTGGGGTTTTCTATATGCGCCATCTTTTCTCAATGCTTCTGCTTATCTGATTTCTGCGGCGCCACATGCCCTGGAATTTGCCAATAGCCTGTCTACCTCCTTTGGGAATCTGGGGGTGTCTGTGGGAACGATGGTCAGTGGCTGGGTCATTGCAGATATGGGGGTGAAACAAAGTCCCTGGGTTGGATTGTGCTTTGGCCTGCTGGCTTTACTAATGATAGCCTGGAGAACAATACTGGAACGTAAAAAAGAAGGATATACTGCCTGCATGGATTAGATTCTAAGTTTTTTTCTCATATTAGCGAGCAGTAACTGATACCCGATTTTTATATGAATTCACTGAACAATACCTCATTTTTTAAACGACAAGAAGAAGAAGCAATCCGCCTGTCCAGGATGGATTCAAATATGGCGATTTCTAATCAGGACGTAGCCGGAGTAGCCAAATACTGGATGGAAGATATTGTAGTGATCTCCGGCGAAGGGGGGCAGTATTCCGGTAAAGCGAAACTGCTGAAAGTATGGAAAGATATGTTTTCTAAAAAATCTCCTTCATTTGAGCGTTTACCCAGCGCAATTGTGATCGGCGATAGCGGGATTCTGGCCTGGGAAAGTGGGAGCTGGAGTTATAAAACTGAGCCATTCAGAGGAAATTACTCCGCCATGTGGAGAAAAATTAATGGGGTATGGATGACTCAGTCGGAGTTGTTCGTTTCTTTGGATTAATCCAGCTTTTTAAGCATCCAGATATTACAGGTATAATGGCCGGAGTTTCCCAAAGCAGTATCTAATGTTTTGAACCCGGCCTTTTCATACATCGTCAATGCCTGCGCAAGTTGGGGGAGGGTTTCCAGATACAATTGGGAATAACCCATAGCTTTAGCTGACTCAAAACATTTCTCTAATAGTTGTTTACCGATTCCTTTACCTCTGGAACTTTCAGAAAGGTATAGCTTAACCAGTTCGGCACAACCCTCCGGCAGGCGTTCTGTTGGATATATGCCACTTCCTCCAAGTAATTTGCCGTTTTCTTCCGCTACAAAATAGGTGCTTCCCGGTGTTTGAAACAAGGTGTGTAAATCGTCTGTGGTCGGATCAGCATGAGCAGTTCCTGCCTTGGGAACATTAAACTCTTCTAATGAGGTGCGGATAATTTTAGCAAGCTGTTCATTATCCTCCGGGAGGATGGTTCTGAATGTAATTGACATCTGATAAAATTAGAGAAATGAAGAGGTAATTTATAATAAAATAATTTGTTTTTTAGGCTGCCATAGGGTTGTCAGTGTCGGTGCTGAAATTTGATTCATAAACATTTAAAGAAATGAAAATGAATTTGCAAACCCTGACTAAAGACTTATGTGCCTATAATTTATGGGCAAATCATGAACTGGTAAAACAGCTGACTGAAAAAAAAGAAGGCACTGCAGCTGATTCTATTGAACTTCCACATATCAACCAAAAGTTATCCCGCCTGCTGGCTGTAGAAGAGGAGTGGATGCAGAAAATACGGTGTAAGGAAACGCGTTCGCCTGAAGAAAGAGTATTTGAAGGGGCAATCGATGCCTTGCTCAAAGACCTCGTCGTTCAATCTGAAAGTTTTCTAAACTATGTATCTGAACTGTCCGAAGAAACTTTAAAAGAGAAAGTAGCGTTTGATATTTCTGGAGGTGGTGATCTTAAAATGTCCAGATACGAAATGATTCAGCATACTGTAGGCGATAGTACCCATCATCGGGGAGAGATTGTGATCAGTTAAATGCCCGGCAGACTTTCAGACAGATAAGTGCCACAGAAAAATGTCAGCAAAAAATAGAATGATGAGAAAAAGGATCATATGGAAAGGGTTAAACCGGTTACAAACCACGGAGCATTGTGAACTGCTGCTGGAGGAGGATCGGATTATCGTATCCGCAGTGGTTGAGGGTAAGGTGGATGACCAGCAGGTCGATATTTCCTATCTGATTCATGCAGATCGCAACTGGAGAACTTTAGCGGTGTCGGTTCTCAATAAGATGGAGGGAGAGCTGAAGCAATTGGCCTATACCAGTGATGGTGCTGGAAACTGGTACCAGGATGGGCTGGAAGTAGCGCTTTTCAAGGGCTGTATCGATATAGACATCATGGTCAGCCCTTTTACAAACGGACTTCCGGTAAACCGGTTAAAGATGAAGACCGGAGAAAGTCAGCGGATCATCGTGATGTATTTTGATATTCTGGAATTTGAAGTGAAGCGGGTAGATCAGATCTATACCAGGATTACAGAAGACCGGTATAAATATGAAAATACACATAATGATTTCCAGGCAATTGTCAAATTTGATGAGCTCGGATTGGTGCGTTCTTATCCGGGATTATTTGAAATGACCTCCATTGAATAATAATTTCAATTATCTTCGGGCATGATTGATGTTTGTTGTGCCATTATCCTGAATGACGAAGGACAAATACTGGTTGCCCAGCGGAGCTCCAGTATGTCTTTGCCTTTAAAGATGGAATTTCCGGGCGGGAAAATAGAGCCGGGAGAAAGCCCGGAGGCTTGTCTGATCAGGGAAATAAAGGAAGAACTGAATGTCGACATTCAGGTCCTTTCGGCAATAAAATCCAACCGTCATGTATATCCTGAATTTTCCATTCACCTGATTCCCTTTATCTGCCGGATTATATCGGGGGAGGTTACTCTGAGAGAACATATTTCCTATGACTGGCTGGAGGCATCAGCATTGCCGGATTGTGATTGGGCAGCTGCTGATGTTCCCATAGTCCTGAATTATCTGGATTCGTTAAAAAACCAGCCAAACTAACCGTTTGCTTTCGGTGGCTCTTCATCGGGCGGATCAATGCCTGCAGCCCTGGCTAAAGCCACCATTTCCGAGGCCTTGGCTTCGTCCTTCAGCTCGTCATGATACCGGTACAGCCTGATCAGCGTTAAATAAGTATTGGTATGTCCAAGTTCCACTGCCTGATGGTAATGTTTTAAGGCTTTATCCAGGTTTTGCTGTACCCATATTCCATCCAGGTAAAGATCTGCGAGGTTTGCATGAGCACTTCCGTTTCCATACTCTGCCGCTCTTTCATACCACCGGATGGCCTGGTCTATGTTCTGCCGGACGCCTATCCCGTGGAGATGGCAAATTCCAAACCCGTTCATGGCATCAGACGAGCCGGCTTTCGTACCTTTACGGTACCAAAAGTAAGCCTTGTTGGCATCATAATATTCGCCCGTCCTGCTGTAGATAAAACCCAGGTCGTTCATGGAGTCTGAATCTCCTTTTTCTGCTGCCAACAAATGATATTTTATGGCATTATCCAGATCTCCCTCATCGAAAGCCTCTGATCCTTTGTGGTAAAGGTCAAGGGCCGGAGCGTTTGTGCCGGCAATATCAACGAGAATTTTCCGCTGCTCATCCGCAAGACTTTCTGGGTAATAAGCGGGGGACAGTTGCCTGGAGGCAATTTCATGATCAACAGGCTTAATCGTCTGATTGCTGTAAACCAAGGATGCTTCCTGTCCGAGGAAGCCCAGTATCTCCCAGCTGCCATCCTTATTTCTACGGATGTAATCGCGCATGGAATCAAACTGAGGGCTGATGAAAATGTTTCTCCCTTCCCAGGAATCAAAAAGACCTGCTTTTCCAGATTGAAATACACGGAAACAAGCCTCATTGAGTTCATCAATCCGGTTGTAGAGACAGGGGAGCAGCTGCCCATCATTCAGCCGAAACAATCCGAATTTTCCTTTCTGTTTCAGGATATAAACAAGACTACCGCTGCAATAACTGATTTGTTCATATTCAAGAGGGAGTATAGTCTGACCATCCTGCCTGATCAGGGATTGCAGTTTCATCCGGTTTTTAGCTCCCGTAGGTACGATTTCGTTCGTTACGAAAAAATGTTGCTGCTGGTCAAAACCAGCCCACTCTACGCTGGTTACTTTATGTGTTCCGATCTTTTGGAAATCCTGTAAAAAGAAATGCTTTTGCTTATTGGATTTTTGTATCCCTGAATAGAGGTTACATCCATCATATGCATAACAATCTATTTCTTTGAGGTATTCAAAAGGGAGTAAAATATCATTGTCAGGATTCACAACAGCCCATGTGTCCTCCTTACATGCGTTAAAATAATGAGGTTCCAGGCAGAGGTCTGTAATGTCATCATAAAGAAAAGCTACTTCAAGACTCTTAAGGGGTTGAAGGAACCCATATTTATCATTTAGCTTAACAATTGCAGTGCCTTTGCTCAGGTCGTAAGCATCATCATACTGTAAAGGCACGATTTCTTCTCCCTGACGGTTAACGTAACCGTATTTATCATCCTTCTGAACCAATGCCAGTTCCTCCTCCTCAGGAAAGTAATAAACCTCGTCATAACGTGCGGGAATCAGGATTTTTCCCATATCGTCTTTGAGGCCTTTAGCTTCGTTTTGGGTATAGAAAACCTGATCAGGATGATCCTCCTCCTCCTCTTCTTCCAGGTCATACACCCCGGAGGTCATCACTTCCCAGCCATAATCATATCCGGAATGGTTGAGATAAGGCCGGAAGCTCTGAAATCCAAAAGCTCCCTGGTTAAATTCAGGACAGTTGTCCAGTAAATCGGGATCATCCTGAGCAACTGCTTCTGCGATAATAGCATTGCTGGTATTGATTGCATTCAGGAGCTTAATGGCCTGTATTTTATGGGAGGTATCGTCCATATTAAATACATCCCATGCGTCGAGATGAAAAAAATCATGGACCACTTTCTGGTCAAGGAATTTGAAAATACGCTGCTTTGCAGCATCAAATGCAGCTTTGTTGTCGATTAACTGTTCTTTATGTTTATCTATGAATTCGTAAAAGGCTTTAATTCTTTGAATCCCTGAAGGAGCTGCTGCATAAATCCCACCTTCTGTGCCGTTGTATATCGGGGTTGAAATGTAGGCCTGATCACAAAGCAATGGATGAAGAAACAGAGGGAATTCATAGTTCCACTCTACCATAAGTAGGTTTTCTTCACTATTGCCCCCGATTCCGGCAAGGATCTGATCTAAAAATGCAGTACTTTCTTCTGTAAGCTGTTCTTGCTCGGGAAGCATGCTGCGGTTTAAATTGTATAAGTATATTCTATGAGCCATTAAATTGGATTATCGCGTTCTTACCTGAATAAATGATCGGTTCTTTCTGTACAATAATAGTGCAAGAAAAATCAAAAAAGTGACCGTATTTGTATAGCGATTGTAAAAGATTTATAGAAAGGAATTGTTACATTGTGGCATCAAAAAACATCATTATGAAAAAAACAAAAAATGCATTGATACTTATCGCAGCAATGCTTCCCTTTGTGGCGGAGGCACAGCTAAGTAATACAGGACAAAAAACTATGATTTATCCGGAGACAAAAAAAGAAAATGTAAAAGACACCTATTTTGGAACAAGTATAGACGATCCTTACAGGTGGTTGGAAGACGACCGCTCTGCCGATACCAAAAAATGGGTGGAAGCGCAGAACGTGGTTACTCAGCAGTATTTGGCTCAAATTCCTTATCGCAAAGACATAAAGGACCGGTTGAGACAATTGATGAATTATGAGAAATATTCTCAGCCATTCAAAGAGGGGGCATACACCTATTATTTCAAAAATACCGGATTGCAGAATCAGAGTGTGATGTATCGTCAGAAAGAAGGGGGAGAACCGGAGGTTTTCCTGGATCCAAATACTTTTTCCAAAGATGCAACGACTTCCCTTGCCGGCATCAATTTTTCCAAGGATGGAAGTTTGGTCGCCTATCAGCTGTCTGAAGGTGGTTCAGACTGGACTTCGGTCATTGTGATGAAATCTGCCGATAAAACGGTGGTGGGAGAAACATTGAAAGATGTTAAATTTTCGGGAATTGCATGGCAGGGAAATGAAGGTTTTTATTATAGCAGTTATGATAAACCTGCAGAAGGAAGTCAGCTTTCCGGTATGACTCAATACCATAAGTTATTTTACCATAAACTGGGAACGCCACAGAAAGACGACCAGTTGATTTTTGGAGGAGAGAAAACGCCCAGACGCTATATCGGAGCAGGACTCACAGAAGATGAGCGTTACCTGATCATTTCCGCAGCAAATTCTACTTCAGGAAATGAGCTTTATATCCGTGACCTGAAGGATAAAAAAGGAACTATTGTACCTGTTGTCAATAACTTTGACAAGAGCCATAACATCATAGACAATGTGGGTAGTAAATTATTCATTTATACGAATTTGAATGCTCCGAACGGACGTGTGGTGACCGTTGATGCAGCGAAACCCGGCGTTGAAAACTGGAAAGAACTGATCAGGGAAACTGAAAATGTGCTGAGCCCTTCTTCAGGAGGAGGGAAGTTGTTTGCCAACTATATTAAAGATGCCGTATCCCTGGTATTGCAGTACGATAGAAATGGTAAGCTTGAGCACGAAATTAAGTTGCCTGGAATTGGTTCCGCGAATGGATTTGGTAGTAAACAAGCTGAAAAAGAATTGTATTATACTTTTACTTCCTATGTTTATCCGGCTACAATTTTCAAATACAATGTGGAAACCGGAAAGTCTGAAGTATACAAAAAATCAGGAGTAGATTTTGATCCGGCAAATTATGAATCAAAACAGGTCTTTTATACTTCCAAAGACGGAACGAAAGTGCCGATGATCATTACCTATAAAAAAGGAATTACCCTGGATGGTAAAAACCCTACGGTGTTGTATGGTTACGGAGGTTTTAATGTGAGCCTGACGCCTTCGTTCAGTACTGCAAATATTATCCTGATGGATCAGGGCGGGATTTATGCCGTAGCGAATCTTCGTGGTGGTGGAGAGTATGGCGAAAAATGGCACCTGGCAGGAACAAAACTGCAAAAGCAAAATGTATTTGACGACTTTATCGCGGCGGGAGAATACCTGATCGCAAACAAATATACTTCGAAAGATTACCTGGCCAGTATGGGTGGTTCTAACGGAGGATTACTGGTAGGCGCAACAATGGCCCAACGTCCTGATCTCTTTAAAGTCGCTTTCCCGGCGGTAGGGGTAATGGATATGTTGCGTTACCATAAATTTACTGCTGGTGCAGGATGGAACTTTGACTACGGAACCGCTGAGGATTCAAAAGAGATGTTTGAGTACCTGTATAAATATTCTCCGGTACATGCCTTAAAAGCAGGAACAAAATATCCGGCAACATTGGTGACTACAGCTGATCATGATGACCGGGTGGTACCAGCACACTCTTTCAAGTTTGCCGCAAATTTACAGAAGGATCAGGCCGGGGATGCTCCGGTACTCATCAGTATTCAAACCAATGCCGGACATGGTGCGGGTAAACCCACTGATAAAGCGATTGAAGAAATTGCCGATCGCTGGGCATTCTTATTTTACAATATGGGTGTTACTTATAAAAAGTAACACCTGAAATATCAAAGGAGCATCAGCTCTAAAAAGATGTGACCAGGTTCTTATTTAGCCAATTTAAGGACTTTGGGCACATCTTTTTCATTTCCGGTAAAAATTACCAGCTTCTTGTCTGCACCATAAAGATATAATGATGGATAGTGTTTTGGCTGAAATAGAGGAATGAAAACATAATCTTTATCCTGTAAAGTCGTGATGTTTTTCATTGCTTTTAATGGCTTTGCATAAGTATCCATGAAATAATTGATCGAACGGAATACATCCTGGGAAACGAGATAGAAGTTAATTCCCGACAATTCTTTCTTATTTTTTGATAAGTATCCCGCTACCTTCTGACAATGATCGCAGGTGGCATCAAAAAACATGATGAGGGATTTCTTTCCCTTAGGGATCTGCTCGGTAGAAAAGGTAGTTCCGTTTTCTTTGTAAAAAACTGCTTTGGGGATGGCTGTACCCGGGGTTGGTGCCTGAGCAAATGCGCTTAACGAAAATGCGGTGACAAGTAAGGAAAAGAAAAGTTGTTTCATCTGATCTGTTTTTCTGGGTTAATATTTACTAATATCTGATTCTCCTGCAAGATTTGCGTCATTTGAATTCAAAAATACTATTCCTATATTTATCAATTGAGGTATACGGATAAGAAATGATTATTACCGCTGCCAGGTTTATGAGTTCCTGAGCTACATTAGAAAACAATACAAAACACGAAAAAAGACAAGTATATTCCAATGAAAAAAATGATGTGGAGTGGTGTAGCGGGGAAGGTCCTGATTCTGGTGATTGTCCTGTTCAATATTGGTTGCGATCAGATTACAAAGTCTATAGTAAGAGATCATGTAGATTATAATGCGAATATTAAAGTCATCACTAATCATGTCACGCTGACTAAAGTAGAAAATGCAGGCGCTTTTTTAAGTGTGGGAGATACGCTTCATTCGGGATTTAAATTTGTATTGCTGTTATTGATGCCTGTACTGGTGCTTCTGATGGGTACTTATTTTGTAATGACCAGGAAAAACCTCTCTCCGCTATTGGTGTTTGGCATCAGCTGTGTGATTGGTGGTGGGGCAGGAAATCTGTATGACCGCATTATTTATGGTTCGGTAACCGACTTTCTTCATATTGACTTTGTTATTTTTCAGACGGGCGTGTTCAATGCGGCAGACCTTTCTATTATGCTCGGAATGCTGTTGATCATGATCGATTCATTTTCAAGAAAGAATGTGGCAAATACAAGCTACAGTTAATCCCAGATCTTTCCGGTTTTATAACCCAATTTTGTAGCTATGAAATTATTGCTTGTAGAAGATGAGGCTGATTTGCAGGAAGTGATCCGTCAGTCTCTTGAGAAAGAGAACTATCTGGTGGAAACTGCCGACAGCTATGCCCTTGCTTTAGACAAAATTGTTTCTTATGAATATGATTGCATTCTGCTGGACATCATGTTGCCCGATGGAAGTGGCCTGGACCTGCTTGCGGAATTGAAACAAATGAATAAGTCTGACAATGTGATCATCATTTCTGCAAAAGATGCGCTGGAAGATAAAGTAAAAGGATTGGATATGGGGGCTGACGATTACCTGGTTAAACCTTTTCATATAGCAGAGCTCAATGCCAGAATTAAATCGGTATGGAGAAGAAAGTCTTTGAATGGCAAAAATACAATGGAATATGCGAATATGCGCATGGACCTGGACGAACGTCAGGTGTGGATTGAAGGGAATGAACTCCTGCTCAACCGCAAAGAGTTCGATATCCTGAGTTATCTGTCGGTAAATAAAAACAGGTTAGTCAACAAAACAGCATTGGCGGAACAGGTTTGGGGAGATTATATGGATGGTGCGGACGATTATGAGTTCATCTATTCCCAGATAAAAAACCTCCGCAGAAAACTGAAAGAAAACAATGCAGGTATAGAAATTCAGGCGGTGTATGGCATCGGTTATAAACTGGTCACGTTATGAACCTGCTGAATTACACGCTCAAGTATCTTTCCTTAGCACTACTGCTGGTCATCAGTATCTGGGCGATCTTGTTTTATTTCAATATGATTGATGAAGTACAGGATAGTCTGGACGATGGACTGGAGAACAGTAAGATGCTGGTGATTCAGCGGGTGGAAACAGATCCCGGAATCATTCAGCGTTCCGGCTTTTCTGAACACAATTATGAGATCAAAGAAATCGGAGAACAATCAGGGCTTAAATTTAAGGACAGGTATCGGGACACGATGATGTACACACTGAATGAAGAAGATCTGGAACCGTTCCGGATGCTGACGACTGTATTTAATAAGGACAATAAGTATTATGAAATGAAAGTCGTGGCTTCAACTGTAGAGGAAGATGACCTGGTAAGGAGCTTGTTATATAGCCTGATCTGGTTGTATGCCGCAATTCTGGTCAGCTTTCTGTTGATCAATAACCTGCTGCTTCGGAAAATATGGACGCCGTTTTATCAGTTGCTCAGGAGGTTGAAAGCATTCCGCCTGGATAAAGATCAGGGGATTGAGACGACAAAGACAGGTGTAAAGGAATTTAAAGAACTAAATGAGGCAGTAAGCGGTTTGGTGGAGCAATCGGTCAATACCTATGGAAGCCAGAAGCAGTTTATAGAAAATGCGGCGCATGAATTACAAACACCACTTGCCATCAGTCTGAACAGACTGGAGCTTCTGGCAGAAAATGAAGGACTTACCGATCATCACCTGGAATCTATAGGTCAGGTGATCGGGACTTTACAACGGCTAACGAGATTGAATAAATCGCTCTTATTGCTTTCAAAAATTGAAAACAAGCAATATGGAGAGATTACGCGGCTCTCGATCAATGCAATCGTAAAAAACCTGATCTCGGAATATGAAGACTTTGCGGAAATGAAATCTGTCCGGATCCATCTGGAAGAAGAAGGAGCCGCTGAGCTGGCAATGAACAAAGATCTGGCTGCGGTGCTCATTTCCAATCTCCTTAAAAATGCCATTACCCATAATGTTTCCGGAGGACTTGTAAAGGTCTTCATTAATGGAAATAGTTTAGTCGTCAGCAATACGGGGGGGGCAAACGCCTTAAATCAGGAGAAGATCTTTAAGCGTTTTCAGAAAGACAGCAGGGAACAAAGCAGTATCGGCCTTGGACTTGCTATCGTGAAGGCCATCGTGGATCTCTATGGTTTTAACATCAGGTATTTCTATACCGATCAGCACCACATTCAATTAAATTTCAAATAATTGAAATAATTGCCAATTCTGGTTTTCTATTCCAGTTTCTTTTCAGAATTGACCTCTTTCTTTGTGGTATAAATAAAAACAATTACCATGAAACAAAGGATCATATTAGCAGCAGGCCTGCTTTTTTCAGGCCTTACTTACGCACA
The DNA here is from genome assembly GCF_001721645.1 of Pedobacter steynii. Lineage (NCBI taxonomy): Bacteria > Pseudomonadati > Bacteroidota > Sphingobacteriia > Sphingobacteriales > Sphingobacteriaceae > Pedobacter > Pedobacter steynii. Next base: position 4,676,750 of record NZ_CP017141.1, read on the forward strand.
GGATATTCCGGTAAAAGATGTGCCTTCAGTAGTACTTAACACTTTCAATAAAACATTTCCACAGGCAGTTAAAGTAGAGTGGGAGATGAAAGGAGAGCTATTTAATGCGGATTTCGATATCAGCAGAAGAGACCATGAAGTATGGTTGAACAATAAAGGTGCGATCGTTAAATACAAAAAAGAGATCCGCTCCAGAGAGTTGCCTGCAGCGGTAGCCAATAGCATTAAAAAGAACTTTAAAGGATTCAGGATTGATGATGTAGATAAGTTTGAAGAAGAAAAACAATTCTTTTATAAGGTAGAATTGAAAACCCTGCGTGAAGAGAAAAAAGTAGTTTTTGATGCACAGGGAAAACTGAGCAATAGAATTTTATAACCCCCCCCCTAAAAAAAATAAGAATATGAAATCATTTAAAAGAGGGTTTGTTGCCCTTAGTATGGCATTGGCTTTTACCCTGACTTTGTCCAGCTGTGATAAAGACGATGATGTGGTTGTTCCGGAAACAGAGCTTTCTGCAGGAGCTAAAGCTTATGTAAATACGCATTTCAGTGGTGTGGCAATTTCACAGATCATCAAAGATAAAGAAGGATTAAGTCATGAGTACGAGGTGATCCTCGCCAATGGTGTGAAACTGGAATTCAACGCAAATGGAGAAGTGGAAAGTATTAAAAGCTTAAAACAGCTGCCAGATAGTGTGATTCCGGCAAAGATTCTGACTTATGTGAAAGCGAATTATCCTGCTGAACAGATTACAGAATGGGAATCAGATGTAAATGATCAGGAAGTTCAGCTAACCAGCGGAATGGAATTGAAATTCAGCAAAGCAGGTGATTTTTTAAGAATTGATATTTAAAAAAAAACTTTCGTTTGAAATGTAATACGCCATCCTGAATCAGTTCAGGATGGCGTATTGTTGTTTAACAGTTTTCCTTACCTTTTTGGCCTTTAGCCGGTGGAGGAGGAGGAGGTCCGAATTTTATCGTTTTTGAAGGTTCCATCGGTGGAGGTGGTGGTGCTTTAGTTGATGAGGCGGGCTCTACCGGTGGGGCTGGCGGTGGGGGTGGCGGCGCCTTAAAACCTGTTTTATGCACCCATTTCCTGGTCTTTTTCTGATCAGCCTTTGCACTTTTCTTAACCGAATCCTGAGGCCTGATGGTGGTAATCACTACTTTTTCCGGATAGAAATCCAGAAGACCATAATCCTTGGTGAAAGCCATTGTAGAGGTGCAAAGCATTCCTCCGATAAGCGGCAGTGCCAACAGGAGCTTGAGCCTTGCCCTACCCGTTGATTTTTCCTTGTTTAACATATTGATCCTTTGTTTTAGTATGGATTGATTAAAGATTTGGTTACTCAGTTGTTTGGTACTGGTTCCGAATGAATTTCTGATCAGAAAGAGGGCGTAATCGTGTTTCCTGATGTCTTCTTTGGTAGTCAGTTCGTCCGCAATATATTCGTGCAACAGCTTGATGTCTTTCTTGATCAGGTAGCTGATCGGGTTGAACCAGCTTAGGATCTGGATAAGTTCAAAAAATAAGATGTCAATACTATGCCCTTGCCGGATGTGAATCATTTCATGTTTCAGAATGGTTTCTTTTTCTAAAATATCTGGTTGGATAAACAGCAGGTTAAAGAAAGAGAAAGCGGCGGTGCCCTGATCAATCGGTACATAAATTACCTGACCATCGCGATGTCTTTCTGTTTTTCTGGAAAGCATGATGATGTGAAAAAGATCTCTGAATAGTTTTAAGGAAAAACCAAGTGCAACCAGGATATAGAGGGTGCTGATCCCTGATTTAAGCAGCTGGTCATTGGAAACGGCCGTCAGTCCGGAAAGCTCCGTCATCGTGCCAGAATCATATCCTGTGCCCTGGAAAAGATGGTTCAGGTAACCAATTTGCAGAACCGGCAGGATGAAAGCCAGAAGGGTAGTGCCGATCAGAAAATACCGGTTTATGGTATAGAATGTTTCTTTGTGAAAGAGCAGACGATAACAGCCATAAAATATAGCCAGGTATAAATTGGCTTCCAGGAGATAGTACAACCAGTTCATCATTTCTTATTTTTAAGTTTTTCCGCGAGTTGGATGAGTTCGTCGAGTTCCTCCAGGTCCATATTTTTTTCCTTTACCAGGAAAGAAACAAGGCTCTGATAGGAGTTTTCAAAGTAATTATTCATGACCTTATCAAAGGCAAAGTGTTTATACTCGGCTTCGGTAATCAACGGAAAATAAATATGTGTGTTCCCTATGGCTTTATGATCAATAAACCCCTTTCCTTCCAGGACCCGGATGACGGTAGAAACGGTATTGTAAGCTGGTTTCGGGGGAGCCATTTTTTCAATGACATCCTTTGTTAAACCTTCTTTTATTTCCCATAAAATCAACATCACCTGTTCTTCTGCTTTTGTAAGTTCTCTCATTTTATCCGCTTAATATTTAACGTTAATTAAAGATACTACTATTTTTATAGTTTGCAAACTATTTTTGTAGTTTGCTTGCAAATTGTTGTATAATAATGATTAACGCTTGTTTAGAAACGAGTATAAAGTGGAAAAGAAAGAAGGGGTGTTTTTTAGAGCGCAGGAAATATTAAGCTGAAGGTAGTTCCCTCATTCACTTTTGATTTTACCCTGATTTCAATTCCATGATATAGGGTAATGCTTTTTACAATAGAAAGACCAAGTCCATAGCCTACATTTTCGGTCAGATTAGCTTTTCGGAACCGGTCAAATATGAAATCGAGGTCTTCTTCCGCAATTCCAATTCCTGTGTCCTGAATGGTAATGACATAATTTTTTCCTTCAGGAAACTCATCTGTAATCAGGATACTTCCCTGATTTACATTATATTTTATCGCATTATTGATGAGGTTATAGAAAAGCTGGAATAAAAGGTCCTGGTTAACATCTTTGAGCAACCGGTCTTCTTTTAGGCGGATGTCCATCTCCAGTTCTTTTTCTGACAGGCGATGGCTGATCTCTTCCATCACTTCATGGATAATTTTGGAAGGTTTTACATGCGCAGATTTCACAAATTGCTGGTTTTCAATTCTGGAGATCAGCAGGAGGGAGTTAGAAATTTTCTTGAGCCTGCTGAGGGTCTTCATCATTTCTACAATACGGAGAACCACATTTTCAGGAAGCTGTTCATCTCCCAACAGGTTTTCCATCTTATTCTGAAGAATGCTGATCGGGGTCATGAGCTCATGTGAAGCGTTTGCAGTAAACTCACGTTCTTTTTCAAAGGCCTCGTTGATCTGGTCCATCAGCTGGATTAAAGATTCATCCAGATATTTAAAATCCTGTGTAGAGGTAGGTACCGGAGGGGAATAATCTTTGAATGGAAACTTCCTGTTGATCAGTTTACTTTTGATGATTTTGCCTAAAGGTCTGATGAGGGCCCTGGTAAAGATCAGGTCGAAAAGAAGGGTCAGTGCAATCAGGCCCATGAGCACATACAAAGCAATCCTTTGGAGTGGCTTATTATATTGGTTAATACTGGCAGTAGTTTTTCCAATCTCCAGCAGGTAATTTTTGGATCCGAAGTTAAAGGTATGCATCAGAATCCGGTAGTTGAGGGTATCTCTTTCTACTACCCGCTGTGCTGTTTTGATGGTATCGATCAGACTTTTTGCAGCAGCAGGTTCCAATGCAATATACTCTTCTTTAAGCATGGTGTAACTACCATAACTATCGTCCCCCTGCAGGTAATGATCGATCCCGTTTTTATGAATGATATTGATCACCTTGGCCTGTTGCCGGCGTAAGGAATAATTGGTGTATTCAGAAACAATACTGTCTACAAGAAAAGGAAGGGAAATGACAAAAAGTAATACCACTGCCAGCTTGGAGCTCGTGATGAACAGGATTAATTTCGATGATAACTTCATTTACTTCTTTATTCTGTAACCCACGCCCCGCACGGTTTCAAGGAAATCTGTGGGCGCCCAGGCATTTAGTTTTTTTCTGATGTTCTTGATGTGCGCATCAATATAATTGGAATCGTAGTCATCATCGGCAAAAGTGCCCCAGATGTGTTCACTAAGCTGCATCCTGGTCAGCACCCGGTTGTTGTGTAAAAAGAGGTAACTCAATAGGTCAAACTCTTTTCTGGACAATTCAATCTGGTTTTCCTTAAAAAGAATCAGTCTTTTTTGCAGGTCTACATTGAAATCGCCCAGCGGCAGCAACTCTTCTTTAACATTGAATTTACGACGGGCAATGGCCTGCATTCTGGATTGAAGTTCCAGTAAAGAAAAAGGCTTGGGTAGGTAATCATCTGCACCCAGATCCAGTCCGGCGATACGGTCTTCCAGGTTTCCACGGGCAGTAAGAATAATATATGCTGCGTCAGGATTGTATTTTTTTGCTTTTGGAAGCAGGCTCAGGCCATCTCCATCAGGCAAACCGAGGTCCAGCAGAATGAAATCATAACTGTTGATTTCCATCTTTTCCAGTCCGTCTTTTATGGTATGGGCAAGGTCGCAGATATAAAAAGCCTTTTTCAGGAAGTCTTCCATTTCATAGGCCAGGGTTTTTTCGTCTTCAACAATCAGAACTTTCATAACCCTGTCTTAATCGTTTCTTCTTTTATTTTCTTTGGAAGGCTTTCCTCTTTTTTCAGGTTTAACTTCTCCAGGTTTTTCCTGTCTCCTGGATTGAGGGACCTCTTTGACATCAGGCTTTCTGTCTTCTTTGCCTCGTTCCTGTTTTTTACCTCTTCTGTCCTGATAAGGATTCTCTAAGGAAATCAGGGATGTAGGGTGGGTGTCTCTGGCAAAAGTACCTGAGGGAAGCCAGAGAAATAGTATGGCTGCGGTAAATGAACGGAAAAAAATATTAGTGCTCATCATGTAAATATATGGAAAGTTTGCCTCTTCCGAGGCAAACTAACACTCCCTCACTTAAAACATTGTGTGTTTTATTATCTGCGCCACTCTAATTGAATGATACGAAGATGAGGACCGAAGATGAAATTAAGATGAAAAAGAAAAATAAATTAAATAATTCTAAAATTTCATGTTGATTTCATCTTCAGTATAGAGATTTGATTTAACAACACACAAATGAAACATTAAAAACAGGGTTATGAAAAAGTTAATAGTATTAGGATTGCTCGGTATAATAGGATGGATGCCATTCCGCGCTGAAGCACAAGTCAGCATCAGCTTAAATATTGGTTCACAACCTTTATGGGGACCAGTGGGATACGATTATGTAGATAATTATTATTTACCTGATATTGAATGTTATTATAATGTACCCAGACGTCAGTTTATTTATCTGGACAATAGCAGATGGATCTATTCTTCTTCATTGCCATCGAGATACAGAGGTTATGATTTATATAGCGGATATAAGGTAGTCGTGAATTCCAGAGATCCGTATCGTCATTTTGAGCGCGACCGTGTGAGCTATGCCAGGTATAGAAATGTAAGAAATCAGCGGGTGATCAGGTATAGTGATGATTCCAGGTACTATGTGATTAAAGGTCATCCACACGGAAGATCATATGGAAGAGGAAGAGACAGGGATGATAGAGATCATGGCAACTGGAGAGGACGCGACAGGGATGATGACCGCAGAGGTGGTTATGGAAGAGGCAGAGACAGAGATGACGACAGAGGTCATGGAAGAGGTGACAGGGACAACGGAAAAGGCCATGGCAGAGGTCACGGTAGAGGTAGAGATTAAACCCTTAAAATTGAGTATATTTAAATATAAAAACACATCTATAAAACACATCAACCATGAAAAAGTTAATCATAATAGGTCTGCTCGGAATTATAGGGATGATTCCCTACCGTGCGGCGGCGCAAATCAGCGTTAATGTAAACATAGGTTCCCAGCCTTTATGGGGACCGGTAGGATATGATCATGTAGACTATTACTATCTGCCGGATATTGAAAGTTATTATTCTGTGCCTAAACGACAGTTTATTTACATGGATAATGGCAGGTGGATCTTTTCAACGTCATTGCCAACCAGATATAGAAGCTATAACTTATACAACGGGTATAAAGTAGTGGTGAATTCGTACGACAACTTTAATTCGGATAGAGTAAGGTATGCTAAATATAAAAAGGTACGTACACAGAAGGTGATCAAATACAGTAATGATTCCAGATATTACGTAGTAAAAGGCCATCCGCATGGAATGCCTCCCGGACAAGCTAAAAAATATTATGGCAAGGATAAAGGGAAATGGGATAAAGGGCATGACAAAGGTCATGGCAAAGGAAAGCATTAATACACACAAAAAGCCAAACCGGGCCCTCCATATCATTTGGAGGGCCCGGTTTTTTTTGATTTATTTATTGGTGATCAGTTTGACCATGATCCTGGGATCCATTCCAGTTGGATTTACCAGGCCGATGCTCAACACGGTATAAATGCCGCCGGCCTTTATTTCTGTTTCGGCTAATTCTGCCTTCAAGGGACTGGCTGTCTTATCTTTAATCTGGAAGATGTATTTCTTAGGTTCTATTTCGATGAAATCGCCTATTGCTTTGTAAGCCTTACCGGTAACCAGTGCCGCGCCATCTTTCACCGCAAGGTCAAGGGCTGGGGCATCCGGAGAAAGGTTAATGAACCTGATTAAAGCTTTAGTAGTTGGTAAGGCACTCACCTCATCACTGGCAATCAAAATGTCTAGTTTTGGTTCTTTATCAATGAGAAACAGCGAATAACCTTTCTTATCCTCCAAGATGATTTTTTTGGTAACAAGACTTTCCGTACTGCCGGCAGTTGTAAATTTGATGGTGCTTTCGCCGGTATTGAGCCTGATGTAGGGAAGGGGACCACCAAAAGGTAAAGGACCCGGATTTGCTTTGCCTCCGTTTATATATACGTTATAGGTACCGGGACTGGCTGAAGTATTGACTACCATTAAGGAAGAAGATTCGGGAACAGGTGTTTCCTTTGTGGAGCAGGATGCCAGCATTAAAGTACTCAGACCGAATAAAGAGGCGGTCATTAATCTGAAAAGATTGAGGGGCTTGTTTTTTGTAAAGAGTTCCATATTAGGGTATGAGGGGTTTAAATATTATCGATGCTAAAACGGGTTTGCAGAATGAAACGCTACAGATCAATGACGAAAAAGAAATGAAATTTGTACCTTAGGGATACTTATTTAAACAGTATGAAAGTTATTGTAGGTTCAGACCATGCGGGATTCCGCTATAAAACCATTTTAGTTGAGGCGATAAAAGAAAAAGGATATGAAGTCCTTGATTTAGGTACCCAGACCGAATCACCCAGTGATTACCCGGATCATGCTGCAGATGTCGCAAAGGCTTTGATCAGCAAGCAGGGGGAACGGGGCATTCTCATCTGCGGAAGTTCCGTAGGGGTAAGCATTGCCGCAAATAAATTTAAGGGAATCCGCGCGGGAGTTTGTCATGATACCTATTCGGCACACCAGTCTGTAGAGCATGACGATGTTAATATTTTATGTATCGGAGAGCGGGTGATCGGGATAGAGCTGGCAAAAGATATCGTATTTGCGTTTTTAAAAGCAGCGTTTTCCAATGAGGAACGACACCTGAAACGTCTGGCGAAAATCTCGGCTATTGAAGCGCAATGGTGAGTTGTGGATAACTATGTGTAAAAACTGTTAGGAACCTGTTGGTAATGTGTTAAAAATAAAATGCAATTATCTTTGGATTAGATAGTTATAGTTCGTAAATTAGATCTATCAAAAAGGAAGTAATTTGACCGTTTGAAAGAAAGACTCCAAAAAGAACAATGGCCTCAGGGCAAAAGGTTCTGGGGATTTCAATGAATTAGTAGAAGATCAGATTCAAAGGAGACAGAGAAAATGATGCTTAAAATGCCAGAACTGTTAAGTAAGGGTATATTCACTAAATTCGGGACAGACATTAAACCTATCCATTATTCTACGGAACGATGTGAAAAGGATAAGTTCGGAGGGATCAAAGTTGAAAAATACTAAGAGGACCAAAGAAGGTTAAAATACAGAGCGTTTGATGCCTTTTTGGTGCTACGGCAAAGAAAAGGTGAAAACGGAGAACCAAATCGCTAGAAGAGGGACTCCGTTTTCTTTTTATATCCGTTTTTTGCTGAAGATCTTTCAGGATCAAATCAAATTCTTTTTAAGACAAATCCGGATTATTAATCCCTTTTAGCAATCTAACGTTAAATAAAGAATTCCTTAACATTAAGGGAATATTGCCGGAGTAGATTTGTCAAAAAAATACCATCGAGACAAATCAAATGATTTCTGGCAGTCAACTGATCTCTTTTCTAAAGAACGGGAGTCATAAAGCAATGGAAGATATTTATCAGCTCTATTGGGAAGAGGTGCTGGATAGTGCTTATAAAAGGCTGCGGGACGAGGAGATTGCTCAGGACATTACCCAGGAAATTTTTATCTCTTTATGGGAGAACCGGGAGAAGATCCAATTGACAGGTACGCTGCGGGCTTATTTTGAAGGGGCGGTAAAATACCGGGTCATTAACTATTTCCGTTCCTCCCTCATTAAAGAAAAACATAAAGAAGACCTTTCCCTCCTGATCCGTGATGAAGTCGGATCCTCTGCAGAAAACATACTGATGCTCAAAGACCTTCACCAGGAAGTAGATGAGGCCATGCTGGACCTACCGGAAAAAATGAGGTTAATTTTTTCTATGAGCAGAAAACAGGAAAAAAGTATCGGAGAAATTTCTTCGGAGCTCGGTATTTCTGTGCAAACGGTTAAAAATCAGCTCAGTGCCGCATTAAAAGTGATGAAGAAAAGGCTTTCTTATCTCCTGTTTTTAATCATTTGTATCTTGTTAACATAAACTTAACCTAAGTTTAACAACTTTGGCTGGTACTATTCTTCTTTTGCTTTGACAATAGGTTGATGACAAAGGAAGAACAAGCACAGGAGCTGCTAAAAAAATATATCAATAAGGAAGCCAGTCCTGCCGAAATTGCACAGGTAGAAAGCTGGTATGCTTCCTCCGCAGGAGAAAACCTGCCCTTGCCAAAAGAAAAAAAGCAAGAGATTGCTGAACGGGTATTGCATAAACTTCGCCAGGAGATGGGAAAAGTTGAAGAGCAGGAAAATCTTCGTTTTCCTTTCTGGTATCAAACCGGCAAAGTCGCAGCTGCCATCCTGCTAGTTTCGGCTCTGGGACTAGGCATTTGGCTGATGAACAGAAAACCAGTGGTTCCTGAAAAACTGCTGTCACTGAGCACTACTGCAAAGGAAAGAAAGAAAATTGTTTTTGCAGAAGGCTCTGAAATTGTGCTCGGACCTTCTTCCCGCCTGAGGTATCCCGCCAGGTTCAAATCATTGGAGAGAACAGTATCGCTCACAGAAGGAGAGGCTTTCTTTAACATTGCCCATGAAGAAAAGCGTCCTTTTATGGTGAAGACTGCTGAGGATCTTTATACAAAAGTTCTGGGGACTTCTTTCCGGATTAAATCTTATCGCAAAAGCAATCATATTTCTGTGGCAGTGCTGACTGGAAAAGTGGCAGTTGGAAATTCCCGTCAACTGTTTGGAACGCTGATCAAAGGACAGGAAATCTCCTACAATAAGGTCGGACAGCGGGCAGAAATTAGCTACACACCTGTAAAAACGTATATCAACCTCAAATTCGAAAACGCTTCTTTACAAGAGGTTGCCCGTAAACTCGAATATGCTTATAGCATCCGGATTTCTTTAAACAGTCCGGCAATCAGCAGGTTGAAATGTAATGCCACTTTTAACACCAAACAAAACCCTGAAGAGATTCTGGACATCATTTGTAGTCTGCATCATCTCCAATTCAGGAAATCTGATGACCATAAAACCTTTAATGTATACAGAAAATGAGAATATAAAGATGATCAACAAAACCGGTACTGATCAGATCAGCACCGGAAAGTCTAAAGCCGGCCTCATAACGACAATTACACAGCCAGGCTTATTTTAACACCACCATTACAGGGTATAAAAACAAATAAAAATATGAAAAAATCCTCATACAAGAGGTTACCAGCTCTTTATAAAGCCATGAAATATTCATTGTTAACTTTTTCCATTCTCTGCACATTCTGTGGAACGCTCTTTGCCTCCCTGACCATGGCACAAACACTGGAGAAAAGCAGGGTTACGATTAAAATTGGTCCCAACCGTGCTACCAGCTCCATACTTAAAGAAATAGAAGCCGGCACCGGACTTCATTTTGTATACAATCCGGAATCTGCCTCTGGAAATCAAAACCTTGCCCCACAGTCCTTCAAAAATGAGAAGGTTTCTTTATTGCTTAAACTTCTGGGTTTCGATTTCCAGGAAAAAGCAGGACATGTGATCCTCAGAAAAATTCCGGTTGCCCCACCAAAACCAGATCGCGTGATCAAAGGAAGGGTAACAGACTCTACCGGAATGGCGATGCCGGGTGTATCCGTAAACGTCATCGGTGGAAAAGCAACGACTACCGCTGCTGATGGAACATATAGCATCCCGGTTCCGGAAAATGGCGTATTGTCTTTCTCTATGGTTGGTTTTAAAACCAAACAGGTTAAAGTTTCCGACATTCAGGAAGTGAATGTTGTACTGATGGAAGATAAAGCCCTTTTATCTGAAATCGTGGTGGTAGGTTACGGTACGCAAAAGAAAGCAACCCTGTCTGGTGCAGTAAGTGTGGTATCCCTGGATAAAGTATCCTCAAGATCTTTAAATAGTGTGGCTGAGGTTCTGGCAGGAAAAGCACCCGGAGTAATTGTAACCAATGAAGGAGGAGATCCTACCTCGGCACCTCGTATCAATATCCGCGGTTCTGGTGGAATCAATGGAGAGAACGTCCTTTATGTGGTAGATGGGACAGTTTTTTCAGGAACACCGGTGCTCAATCCAAATGATATCGAATCTATCTCTGTATTGAAAGATGGATCTGCAGCAATATACGGAGCGCGTGCTTCGGGCGGTGTGGTGCTGATCACCACTAAAAAAGGTAAGAACGAGGCCATGCAGATTACATTTGATGGTAAGATCGGGACACAAGCTGCCTGGAGAAAATTAGAACCCCTAAATGCAGAACAAAGAGCATTTGTGGCGGAAACAGCAGCTAAAAATGGAAAGAGCGACTTACTACCGGCTTTTGACGCTTCAAAATATCCGGATGGAAGAATAACCCGTACCAACTGGATGGATGAAGTTTTCAGAACAGGAATGACTCAGGATTATAATCTTGGTCTTTCCGGAGGAACGGATAAATCCAATGCTTACCTGAGTTTCAATTACCGTAAAGCGGAGGGGATTGTCCTGAATACTTCTGCCGAAAGGTATAATTTCAGGATTAATTCTGATTATAAAATCAGTTCCTGGTTGAAAGTAGGAGAAAACTTTTCTTTTAGCAGCACAAACGGACAGGGTGCAAATACCAGTAGTGATTACACAGGGGCATTATTGTCTGCGATCTATTACCCTGCCAATGGAACACCTTATAACCCGGATGGCTCTTTTGCCGGATTACCTGGCGGGGCATACGCAGGAGATTATGGCGATATCGTTAATCCCGTTGCGGATTTGAAGAGAATTGATGTGAACAGGCCTCAGAATGTATTCATGATCAATCCTTATATCATGGTTGACCTGGCGAAAGGACTATCGTTTAAATCTAATTTTAACCTGACTAAAGACTTCCTGAATACGACAATTTTTACGCCTAAACGTCCGGAAGTAGGAAAACCGGTACTGACCAATTCCCTGGAAGTTGGACAAACCAGAAAGAGCGATATCCTTGCAGAACAAATCCTGAACTATAAGACTGATCTGGAGCAGCATCACCTGGATTTTACCGGCGGATTCTCTTTCCAAAAAACAAAATATAACGACTTTTATGTAAAAGGAAACGGCTTTGATGATGAGTCCCCTTCAAAAAGATACCTGGTAAATGCATCGACATTTGAGCCTGCCACGACCAGGTTTGAAGCTACTGCATTGTCTTCCCTGTTTTTAAGGGCCAACTATAATTATGCAGATAAATATCTGCTATCGCTGATCGGACGTCGTGACGGTTCTTCTCTAATCCCGAAAAAGGAAAACAGGTTCCGTAATTACTACTCTGTTTCGGCCGGATGGGTGCTGACAAAAGAGAATTTCCTGTCGGAAAGTACCTGGTTAAATGAGCTGAAACTAAGAGGAAGTTATGGTTTATTAGGTAACCTGGGTAGTTTATCTGCCACAGATGTGAGCCCTTTATTGGACCGTACCAATTCTTATTTTGGACAAAATCCAAGCTTAGGTACGGGTTATGTATCCAGCATTCTGGAGAACCCGGACCTGAAATGGGCGGAATCCAAACAAACCAATATTGGTCTGGACCTTGGGATCCTGAAAAATGCGCTGACCATTACTGCGGATTATTTTGTTAAAAACACAGATAAAATGATCCTGAAAAAGCCATTGCCGGGAACTGCAGGACTAGCCGTTCAGACCATTAACGCTGGTTTGGTAAGAGATCGCGGATTTGAGCTTGGTATCAATTATAACAGCAGTAAGGAACGCGATTTTACCTATACTGTTGGTCTTACCTTAACCAAAGTGAACAATAAGGTGATTAAACTGGCTCCTGGTCAGGATGTGATTCCGGTAGGTACCAATTTCAGAAATGAGCTGGCTCCGCTGATGATTAAACAGGGACAACCTTTATACAGCTATTTTGTCCTGAAAACTCAGGGAATATTTAAAACTCAGGCGGAAGTTGATGAATATGTCGGTGCTAATGGAGAGAAGATTCAGCCTAAGGCTAAACCGGGCGATTTTAAATTCGCTGATTTGGATAACAATGGTTCCATCGATGCAAAAGACCGTTATTTTGCAGGAAGTGCCTATCCGGACTTCTCCTATGGATTGAGTTTCAACGCAAATTATAAAAACTTTGACCTTAACATTTTTGCTCAGGGTGTCTATGGAAACAAGTTGTTTAATGCCGTTAAAAGAACAACTTATAGCGCAAGTGGACCTTCTTACAATAAGCTAACCGGTATCCTCGATGCCTGGTCGCCGGAAAATCCGAATGGAAAAGTTCCGATCATCTCTACTTCGGATGCCAACGGGAACTTTAATGCTTCAGATTTCTATGTAGAAAATGGATCTTATCTGCGTCTGAGAAACCTGACATTGGGTTATAGCCTTCCTAAATCGCTTACCAGTAAGATGAAAACAGGTGCAGTTCGTATTTATGCGACTTCAAATAACCTGTTTACCATCACCAACTATTCTGGCTTTGATCCTGAAATCGGAATGAGTAATAATGGCCTGGATGTGGGCAGATACCCACAGGCGAGAAGCTTCCTGTTAGGTCTTAGTGTGAATTTATAATTTTTTAAAAGAAAGAAAAATGAAACAAAATATAAAGTATATAGCCGTAGCTGCACTTGCCTTCTTAAGTTCGTGTACGAAGCAATTGGATATTATCCCTCAAGGCGCTCCATCAGCTCAGAACTTCTGGAAAACCCAGGAAGATGCATTAAAGGGAAGAAACGGATTATATGAGAAATATAATGATGAGAACTTCTATGGAAGGGGGATGTTCTGGTTTATCAATGCCAGCGATGATATGGTGACGGGAAGAAACAAACCCGAAGCCGATAACATTAAGAATTTTAATAAGACTTATCTGGGAGGTGGGTATACGGAAAGCCAGTGGTCCATGCGCTATGCGATCATCAAACGCGCAAATGACATCATTAAAAATGTCCCGGGGATTTCAATGGATGAATCCCTGAAAAAGGCAATCATCGGTGATGCCTATTTTAATGCTGGATTGGTTTATTTTCAATTGGCTGCAAATTATGGAAATGAAAAGGCCGGTGTTCCTATTGTCGGATTGGATACGGATCCGGCAAAGGCAATCCCAAGGGCAAAAAATGTAAATGAAAACTATGATTATATCATTCAGTTGTTTGAAAAAGCCGCAGAGCAGCTGCCGTTTTTTACAGACATGAAAGCGGATGATTATGGAAGAGCGCACAAAACTGCAGCTTGGGCTTATCTGTCAAAAGTTTATCTTTATAAAAAAGATTATGCCAATGCCAAGAAATATGCAGATATGGTGATCAGTTCGGGTAAACATGAGTTGGTTTTAACCAGTTTCTCGGATGTATTTAAGGCCTCTAATAACTGGTCTAAAGAGTACATCTGGTCTGTAGTTTGCACGCCTAACGGAGGTGGTACGGGCTGGGGAAGTAAATTGCCAGGCGTAATGCTCACCAATAAAGGCTGGACCCTGTACAACGGCTGGGGTTATTACCTGCCTACCAAAGAGCTATATGATTCTTATGAAACAGGGGATAAACGTCGCGAAGCAACGATCCTGAAGCCAGGAGATAAGTTCATGTTTTTCGGACAGGAACGTAGCTTTACCAAAGATGGAGGAGCAACCTCAGATTACCAGTTTAAGAAATACATGGAGCCTTTCTCTTATGCAAACCCAATCCCTACACATGTAAATCCTAATGGTGATAATGGTACTACTGATCTGAATGTGCCATTGATGCGTTTTGCAGAGGTATTATTGATCAAGGCTGAAGCTGCGATTATGTTGAATGGTGCCGGAGCTGGTGATGCGGAATTGAACAGAATCAGAGTTCGTGCAGGATTAACAGTCAAAAGTGGGATGACCATGACCGACCTGAAACGCGAACGCCGGAATGAGCTGGCCGGAGAATGGGCCGACCGCCATCGCGATCTGGTAAGGTGGGGAGATGCGCAGGCAACCTATGCTTTGCCATTACACGACTCACAAGGAAGAGAGATCTGGGCTTCCAGGGCATTCAATCCTCAGGTTCATGATGTATGGGCTGTTCCACAAAGCGAAATTGACAATAGTGGCGGAGTAATTACTCAAAATCCAGGCTGGTAATGAGAATAGAAATGAAAAATATCATACGTTGTGCTTTGTTTGCCGGTGCTTTATTTGCATCGGAAGCAAAGGCACAACGGTCTTTAAACGTTAATTCTGGTCATAGTCATAACGACTATCACCAGAATATTCCGCTGTTGACCGCCTATTATGCAGGCATTGGTTCTATTGAAGCAGATGTATTCCTTAAAGACGGGGAATTGTATGTCGCACATGATCCTTCAGAAATCAAAACCGGGGTAACCTTAAAAAAAATGTATCTGGAGCCATTGGCGGGTTTCTATCGTCAAAATGGAAACCATGCATATTCCGATTCTACAAAGCGCCTGCAACTGGTAGTCGATATTAAAAAGGATTATGTGAAGGTGCTGGCCCGGTTGATTAAGGACCTGGAAGTTTATCCGGAGGTTTTCAACAGCAGTAAAAACTCCAGGGCAATCAGGATCGTGATCAGTGGTGATGTCCCTGCACCGGCCGATTTTAAAAATTATCCGGATTATATTTCTTTTGATGGTCGCCCATACACCACATATACGGAGGATCAGCTGAAAAGACTAGCCATGATCAGCGATGATATTAAGAACTATACACCCTGGAATGGAAAGGGAAATCCAACTACTCCGGATCTGGCTAAACTAACGGCAGTAATCGAAAAGGCCCATCAACAACATAAACCTTTTCGGTTTTGGGCTACACAGGATAGTCCCAATACCTGGATTGTCCTGGAAAGGTTGGGTGCTGACTGGATCAATACGGATCAGCCGGATAAATTAAAGGAGTTTTACCTGCATCGGGATAAGCTCAGCTATACCAATCCGGTTGCTTACCCGGTTTATACGCCGGAATATAAAGTTGATGGATTACAAAAACCGGTTAAAAATGTCATTCTGCTTATTGGAGATGGAATGGGGCTTGCACAAATTCATGCAGGCAGTATTGCCAATCACGGACAGCTGAATATGGGGAAGATCCATAACATCGGTTTTTCTCAGACGGCTGCGGCAGATGCCGGAAATACAGATTCTGCCGCCGGTGGCTCCGCAATGGCTATCGGTGAAAAAACAAACAACCGGTATATAGGGGTAGGGCCAGATCAAAAGAAACGAACAAATCTGGTGGATACCCTGGCCAATTATGGCATTAAAAGTGGAATCATCAGTGTCGGAGATATTACTGATGCAACCCCGGCTGTATTTTATGCACACCAGACAGACCGTTCAATGAGTTCTGAAATTGCTGCAGACCTGCTGGAAAGCAAGGTAGAAATACTGGTTGGTTCGAATCAAAAGAGCTTTTTGAAAAACAAAGATGCAGAGTTGATGAACAAACTGGGCAGTAAAGGGTTTAAGCTGAGTACGAGTGCGGCAGATTTCTTAAAGGAAAGCAAAGGCCGTCAACTGGTCCTGCTACCGGATAGCGCAACCCGTCCGGTTAAAGATGGACGCGGCCAATTGTTGAAGGAATCATTATTGCACAGCCTGAATATGCTGTCTGCAAATAAGCCCGGCTTTTTTGTGATGGCTGAAGGTGCACAAATCGATTACGGAGGGCATAGCAATGACCTGCCTTATGTGGTTACTGAACTTCATGATTTCGACAAGACAGTGGAGGCAGCTTTGCGTTTCGCTGATCAGAATGGAGAAACGTTGGTGGTCATTACTGCAGATCATGAAACGGGAGGTTTAACCCTGCTGGATGCATCCGCAGAAAAAGGGATGATCAGTGGTGCTTTTAGTACGAACGACCACACCAATATTATGGTTCCGGTATTTGCCTATGGACCAGGCTCAGGAGAGTTCCGGGGCACTTATCCTAACAATGAACTTTTTCATAAGATCATTAAAGTGATGGACCTGAAGAATAAACGTAAAAAATAGCGTTGAGGTATGGCCGTTTTCTGAAAAGAAATGGCCATACTTTAATTTTCCATAGAAATCGGAACTTATTCCCTTAAATAACAAAAATTATCTGTGATTTTCGTTATTTTTAGTTGTCATGAGTAAATCTATCCTAAATCGCGAGCCCCTCAAAAAAAAGATCTTTGTACTTGATACCTCGGTTATCCTATACGATCACAATGCTTTCAATAATTTTCAGGAACATGATGTAGCCATTCCGATCCAGGTACTGGAGGAACTGGACAACATGAAAAATGGAAATGAGACACGTAATGCAGAAGCGAGAAGCTTTATCCGTTTGATGGATGCTGCTTCAGCAGACCAGATCATCAACAAATGGATTCCCCTGAAAGGAAGTAAACGAGGGCATTTTAAAGTGGTGATGGACAATAAGCCTGCACATTGGGATGCAGAGGCAATTTTTGGTGCCGGGAAATTTGACCACCGCATTTTGAATGCAGCCTTAAGTCTGAAGGAAGAATTTCCGGAGAAAAAGATTGTCCTGGTATCTAAAGATATTTGTTTGCGTTTAAAGGCCAAGTCGCTGGATTTGTATGCGGAGGATTATGAAACCGGAAAGATCAAAAATGTAGAGGAGCTGTATACCGGAAAGACCACTCTGACGAATGTTTCTACAACAGTACTCGATGAGTTAAAAGCGGAGGGAAGTACAACGACTATTGACCTGGAGCTTGCTCCGGAAACGGGCAATCATTTTTATATCCTGAAAAGCAAACGTAAACCGGTCACCGCTTACCATGATGTTAAAGCCGGTACGCTGACAACGGTAAAACCTCAGCAGGTATTTAACATTGCCCCGAGAAATGAGGAGCAAAGTATGGCGATCCATGCCTTGCTGAATCCTGCGGTAAAACTGGTGACCATTCAGGGAAAAGCCGGTACAGGAAAAACCTTGCTAGCAATTGCCAGCGCATTGGAACAACGTAAAGACTACCGGCAGATCTACGTAACCCGACCTATCGTGGCCCTGAGCAATAAAGATATCGGTTTCTTACCAGGCGATGCGAAATCAAAGATTGACCCTTATATGGCCCCGATCTGGGACAACCTGCGTTTTATTAAGGAGCAGTACAATGATGATCCGAAAACCCAGGCTAAGATCGATGAATTTGTCAGCACCGAAAAGATCGTGATCGCTCCGCTGGCTTATATCCGTGGCCGGACGCTCACCAAGATATTTTTCATCGTAGACGAAGCGCAGAACTTAACGCCTCATGAAATTAAAACGATCATTTCCAGGGCAGGAGAGGAGACTAAAATTATCTTTACCGGTGATATTTATCAGATCGATACGCCTTATCTCGATGCGGAAAGTAATGGATTGTCTTATTTGATTGAGAGTGCCAAGAACCACCCCTTATATGCTCATATTACCCTGGATAAGGGGGAGCGGAGTGAGCTGGCAAACCTGGCGAACGACTTATTGTAACACAAAAAAACCGCTCATGGTTTGAACGGTTCTTGTAAATATATGATGATGCACTCGTGCTGAGGCCCGGATTAAAGTTTGGCAATAACGAAGTCGTTCAGATTTAATTTTGAAACTTCATTTCTTACCAGGTGATGTTCTGCTGATGAACCGCTCAATTTCAGGTCAGACTGATCTTTCATGTCGGTATAAAGGCTGCCTACTTTTGCATTTACATTTGCTTTAGCCCCATCTTTTAAAAAGATCTGAAGAACGGCTAAGTCGAAGTTACCACGGGTTTTTACCTGGGCAGTATTGGAAGCCTCAATTCTTTGCAGGTCTTTTACATTCACGTAAATGGTTGCCGGGCTGCTCTCTGTAGAGTTGATGTATAAAGTATATCCTTTTTGTTGAACGGTAGTGTTGGCGCCAAGCTCGTCGTTAGTGGTAACGCTTTCTGAATTGCTTTGTACCAATACCACTTTAGCATTTCCGGTAACAACTACTTTATTGAATTTTACAGCGGCTGGTGCGCTTACAGGTGTAGTATCTTTAGCGAAAGTAGTGAAGGCTGAAGAAGTTAAAACGATAGCAGTTAAAGCTGAAGCGAATAAGGTTTTGATCGAGGTTTTCATATCTTTTATATTTTTAGTTTTTAATTATTTAATTGTTGTTTTGTAGATAAGACACCATCACACAGGAAACGTTTCAGCGTTTTTTTGCACATTAGACCATGCCACAGTAACAGTCGACCAACTGCCTATAGTATTCGACCAATCGACGAAAATATTTTCGTCGATTTGGTTATCTTAGTCGTCATTAATTAAAATCAATATGATAAAGCAGATCTCCCTACTCTTTCTCCTTTTAATCTGTTTAGGCAGCAAAACTGTTTTTGCCCAGCAGAGTCATCAAAAACTGATTACAGAAATGGGCTATCTGCTATATCTCCCGGAAGGATACCAGCAGGATACGCTGAAGAAATTTCCTTTGGTATTGTTTCTGCATGGCAGTGGTGAACGGGGAAATGACCTGGAAAAAGTGAAAGTAAATGGTCTGCCTAAACTGGTAGAAGCGGGGAAAAAGTTTCCTTTTATTTTGGTTTCTCCTCAGGCAGAGGAAGGTTGGGAAAGCAAAGACCTGATGCGTTTGATGAGGTCTTTACAAAAGAAATACCGGATAGATGAAGACCGGCTTTACCTTACGGGCCTAAGTATGGGAGGTTATGGCAGCTGGGATATGGCAATTAAATATCCTGGATTGTTTGCAGCCGTTGTCCCGGTTTGTGGTGGTGGAGATCCCTCAAAGGTCTGGATCATGAGACATACGCCAACCTGGGTCTTTCATGGCGCCAAAGATGATGTTGTTCCGTTAAGGGCCAGTCAGGAAATGGTAGATGCATTGCGCCCGTATAACCCCTCTGTTAAATTTACTGTTTTTCCGGAGGCGGGGCACGACAGCTGGACGGATACCTATAATACAGACAGTTTATATACCTGGATGCTCAGCCAGAAACGCTTTAAATATAGCAAAGTTGCAGTTGATCAGGGGATCCTGGACAATTACCGCGGGATCTATGTAAATACTAAAGGGAAGGATACCGTCGTAATCAGCTCTGGCCCCGGTGTGTTGATTGCCACTGTAAAAAATCGAAAAATAGAAATTCAACCCTACGATCAGCATCAGTTTTTTGTCCAGGCCGCCGAGCCGCTGGATGTGGTTTTCTCGGGAAAAGGTAAAAAGCAACAGTTCGTGGTTAATGATGAGGAAAAAAAGGTTTATAAAATGGTGAAAAAAGAATAGTCATAGTTTCTTAATATTTTCATTTTTTTACCATAGATCAAGATTCGTGGAGAAAAAATGTCTCAGATTTGTACCATAAATAAATGACCAAACATTATGGGACAGCTGATTAAGAAAAAACCATTAGCCGTTAATGACATTTTAAATGGAGTTAACAGTGAAAAAACATATTTTGTATACACGTCAAAAGGAATCCGCACCATGAAGGTGATTGTGTTTCTCTTATTGACTTTCATCATTGGCAATCAATTTTTACAGCGTAAAGCAGGAGTGTTGAAACTTCAGCCGGTAGCAGAACTCAAAGGAACTTTGCTTTTCGGTAGACCTCTGAAAAATGTAGATATTCTTAGCCCCGGCAATATTACTCCATTTATGAAAAATAAACAGGAGGCTGAGCTGAAAATAAAAGGATACATTTCTAAAGTGAATGCCAACGGTCAGATGGAAATGAATTTAAGTGATGGTAAAATCCTGAAGGTACACCATAAACCGGCCTTGGGAGACTCAGGATCGTTATTATCTAAAGAAGTAGTGATGGCAGGGAGGTTATACAAAATCGGAGATACTCCCGATCTTGCTTACGAAGTAAATAGCCTGTTGATCTTGTAAATAAGGCTATTATCTTTTCATGATTTTTAATAACTTGTCCTTCATAAACTCAAATTTATGAAGGATTATTTTTTCAATTTGCTGGAGTTTGATTACTGGACCAATACCAGACTTCTCCATGCCATGCAAAACGCAACGGAGATTCCCCAGCGTGCGCAGGATCTGTTTAACCATCTGCTGGCTGCCACGCGTATCTGGAGAAGCCGACTGGTTGGAGAAATGCAGGACGTAGAGGTCTGGGCACATTTCGATATGGAGCAATGGAAACAGGAGCTGGAACTGAACAGAACATTGCTGACTGATTTCCTTCATGCTATTGAGGAGGAGGACCTGAGTAAAAAAGTCCGTTATTACAATACCAAAGGAGTTCAGTACGAGACCAGCGTCTCGGATATACTAACTCACCTCATCATTCATTCAGGATACCATCAGGGCCAGATTGTGAGCCTGATTAAACCGTATCTGACTGTCGCACCGGATTTGATGTACATCACTTATATAAGAGAAAAAAAATGATATTAGAAGTCGCCGTACTGGACGTGATTCCTTCCGAAACAAATTCCTTTGAACGTGACTTTACAAGCGCGTGCCGGATCATCTCTTCGATGAAAGGTTATCAGGGGCATCAGCTGCAACGTTGCCTGGAGATTTCCAGCCGGTATCTTTTGCTGGTCAACTGGGATACTTTAGAAGACCATACTGTAGGATTCAGGCAATCTCCACAATACCAGGAGTGGAAAAGCCTGCTGCATAAGTATTATGATCCTTTCCCCAGGGTGGAGCATTATGAAATGGTCCTTTCGGTAAAAGGATAGTTAAATAATTTTAACTTTGTATTTCCTGATCCTAACATTCCGCATATGGCAAATCATGTAAACATTACTTCTACAGGCATAAAAAAGGTCCTGCGTCTTTATAATGAAAAGCAGGCGCTTGCAGAGTACATCTGGAATGGGTTTGATGCAAAAGCAGACACCATCCGGATTGATTATACTCACAATGAACTGGGAACATTAGAAAGCCTGAAAGTGTCTGATAACGGTTATGGAATAAATTTCTCTCATTTAAAGGATAAGTTTAATCCCTTTTATGAATCGGAAAAAGCCATGGAACAACGCATTCACCTGCATAAATCCACAATGCATGGAAAGAATGGGGTAGGGAGGCTGACCTTTTTTACGTTTGCACATCATGCAGAATGGAACACGGTTTACGAGGAGCAGGGTATTTACAAAAACGGAAGCATTCAGGTGGCAGTTGGCGGACTCAATAATTATGAGTCAGTGCTGATCAACGAGAATGTAAAAACCGCAACAACCGGAACTACTGTTTCTTTTTCAAATATCCAGCTTTCCAAAGAAGCTATAGAGCTCAGCATCATTCCTTATTTACAGGCCGAGTTTTGCTGGTTTCTGGAGCTGAATAAAAACAGGGGATTTTCCATTATCATCAATGGAGTGCCTTTAACTTATCAGGACAATATCATTGATTACGAAGAAGGCCTGATTTTCCGTTATCCGGATAGCAATACCGTATTTAAGGTCAAGTTTATCCAATGGAAAGAATCCCTGCATAAGGAATTATCTAAAAATTACTTCATCAACCACAAAGGACAGGAGGTCTATAAGGACTATACCACGCTGAATAAAAAAGCCGACGAATACTACCACAGTGTGTTCATTGAAAGTGAATTTTTCAATGAGTTTGACTTCAGCAGTTCCGATCATGATGCCCAGGTTAAGCTATACAGCCGTACCAAATCTTCCTCAGAATATAAATACCTGATTAAAAAGATCAATGAGCTGCTGAGAACAAAAAGAAGACCCTTTTTGAAAGAGTTTTCCAATAAACTGATAGAAAAATACGAGCTGGAAGGTGTACTGCCAAAGTTTGAAGCAGAAGAGCAATCCAAAAGACATGATCTGGTGGAAACGTTGAAAGTCATTTATGAAATTCAGCCGAAATTGTTCAGTGGTTTAAGTATCGACCAGAAGAAAGCCTTTGTAAGGCTAATCCACGTGCTTCTTAATTCTTCAGACAGGGCGCAACTGTTCCATGTTATCGAAGGAATTATTGAGCTGGAAGCTGAAGAAAGAGAAGAGCTGATGGGCTTTCTGGCGATATAAAAGAATTTCAAAATTTTATCAGGCCCAGGCTTTGTCTCCTTTCTTATAGGGAACCGAGCCTTCATATCTGCCCGGCACAGCAATGTAGCGCAATGCCTTTGTGCAACCTGCTTCAGAGGTAAAGTAACCCAGCATTGTCAACTGTTTCATCATGATAAAATAGTGATTTGGTAAACCCGGAAAGTCCTTGTTTTTCTTCCGCTCGGCTTCTTCAAGCTCAGGTTTTTTTAATTGATATGTTTTTGCTTCTTTCTCCAGTGAAAGCAATAGGGAAAGCCGCTGTTCCGGGCTGACTTTCATAAAGCCGGTCTGATGCATCTTTTCGCAGGCCAGATCTAGTTTTTTTATTCCTTCCTGAAAGGCTTTCTGATCATTTGGTTCATAGCAATCCTTTACCATGACCGACATAAATTGTCCCACATTGGCTGCTTTTGCTCCGGGGCTGCCAGTTTCCGGCAATATGGTTTCTGAAACTTCATTTAAAAAATCAATTTCATCTTCAGTAAAAAAATTGTTTTTAAGGGTGTTATGGCCCTGGTTACAGCCGGTTAGCAACGCATTCCCACCAATCATTACACCCCCGGTCAGTAAGGCAATCATTTTTAAAAGTTCTCTTCTTTCCATAGGGTTAAAGGTTATTTTTCTTTAATTCACTTACTGCATAGTCTGCAGCTCTCGCGGTTAAAGCCATATAAGTTAATGAAGGATTCTGACAGCCTGAAGAAGTCATACATGCCCCGTCGGTTACAAATACATTCATGCAATCCCAGATCTGATTCCATTTGTTTAATACAGATGTTTTTGGATCTCTTCCCATTCGTGCGGTGCCCATTTCATGGATACCATGGCCCAAGGCATGGCCGCCATCCCAGGTACTTACATTTTTTATACCCACTGCATCAAACATCTGCTTCATCTCTTCCTGCATATCCTTTCTCATTTTCAACTCATTTTCCTTTAATTCTGCATCCATGGCCAGGATCGGTAAACCCCATTTGTCCTTCCTGGTTTTATCTAATGAAATCTTATTTTCATGGTAAGGAAGGATCTCCCCGAAAGCAGTCGCTCCAATGGTCCACTGACCAGGTTCGGTCAGGGCGTCTTTAAAATTGCCGCCCATAGTCAATTCAGCTATTTCTCTGCCCCAGCCTTGACGACTTGCACCACCCTGATAGCCAAATCCACGCAGGTAATCCCTTTTGTCGCCGGATAAATTGACAAAACGGGGAATATAAAAACCGTTTGCCCTTCTGCCGTAAACATATTGATCCTCATAACCTTCAACCGTTCCCTGAGCGCCGATATTATAGTGGTGGTCCATTACATTATGTCCAAGTTCGCCACTACTGCTACCCAGTCCTCCAGGCCATATCTTGGTGGCAGAATTGAATAAAATCCAGGCCGTATTTAAAGTAGAAGCGCATAAAAAGACAATTTTACTTTTATACTCGTATGTTTTATTGGTTTCCGTGTCTAAAACCTCTACACCGGTTGCTTTCTTTTTGTCCTGGTCATATAAAACCTGTGTAACTAAGGAGTATGGTCTTACGGTGAGGTTTCCTGTTTTCATTGCCGCAGGCAGGGTGGAAGATTGGGTACTGAAATAACCACCAAATGGACAGCCTTCCCAGCAACGGTTTCTAAATTCACATTTTGTCCTTCCGGGAATTGCGGCAGTGAGGTTTGCTGTTCTTCCGATAATCAGGTGGCGTTTTTCCTGGTAATGCTTTTTCAAGCGGGCGGCCACATCCTTTTCTACACAATTCAGTTCCATAGGAGGCAGGAAGTGACCATCAGGCAGATGGGGAAGATTTTCTTTAGAGCCACTGATTCCGGCAAATTTCTCCACATGGTCATACCATGGGGCGAGGTCTTGATAACCGATAGGCCAGGGGATGGCGATGCCTTCTTTTTCGTTGGCTTCAAAATCCATCGGGCTCAGGCGATAGGATTGTCTTCCCCATAAAATAGAACGACCTCCCATGCGGTAGCTGCGCCACCAGGTAAAAGGCTTGATCTCCGTATAAGGACAATCTTCTTCATTGGCCCAGGCATCAATTACCGATTCTGATGCAGCCCATCCACGATGAATAACCGGAAGTTTTTTCCTTTGTTCAACGGTGGTCCCTCCCCGGTGATCGAAATCCCATGGGTTCTTCTGGGCAGTTTTATAGTCTTTAATATGATCATAAGGCCCGCCGCGTTCCAGCATTAAAACCTTCAGGCCCTTTTCGCAAAGCTCTTTTGCCGCCCAGCCGCCACTGATACCAGAGCCAACTACAATTGCGTCATATGTATTGTCTTCCATACTTAAATTGTTCATTAAATTTAAATGTACAACTTAATCCAGGCGCCCTTCAACTGCTATTTATTAAAAAAAATACGTTATCTGATCATTTTTTACTGATAAATAAAGGATTTATGGTTAATATAGTAGTTAAATAACCAAATATTTAATGAAGACCCTTATCCAGAAGATCCATGTGGAAGAACGTCATTCTTTTGCATGCCGGACCTATAAGACACCTGATTTTGAAACCGCATGGCACAAACACCTGGAATGCGAGTTAATTCTGATTACCGAGGGGAACGGGACGGCATTAATCGGAGATTATATTGGAGAGTATAAAGAAGGGGATGTTTTCTTTCTGAGTCCGGATCTGCCTCACTGGTTTCGGAAATCGGAGCAAAAGATGACTGGAAGTGCTATTGTGATCCATTTTTTGAAAGACTTTATGGGCGATATTTTTCTATCCTTACCGGAGGTGGAGCCCATTTGCAGGTCGTTGGAAAACAAAGATAAAGGAATTCAATTACAAGGAGCATTGTCTGATGAAGTGGCCTTACTGATCAGGGAAATAGAGAGGGCGGAGGGGCTGGACCGGATTCAGCTGCTTTTGACTTGCATGCGAAAAATCAGTACCTCAGCGGAGCATAAAATTATTACCACCGCTTCTGGCACCCTGGCGGGGGGAGAGGAAAATGCAGTGATAGAAACCATAATTGAGTACTCATTTAAACATTATCTGGATCCCATTTCTTTGAAAGAGGTCGCTGACATCACCAAAATGTCTATTCCTTCCTTCTGCAGGTTCTTCAAAAGGAATGTCAAAAAAAGCTACTTTGATTTTATACGGGAAATCAGGATTGGCCGCGCCTGTAAACTATTGCGCGAAACCAATCGTCCTGTTTTGGATATTTGCTACGATAGCGGATATAACAGCTGGCCGAATTTCAGCAAGCAATTTAAGGATGTGACAAAACTATCTCCATCCAGGTATAGAAAGCAGCATATTACCCACAGTTAGACCAATAAATTTAAATCACCTGTAGCACCGTTTTTCCGTTTCTGCTTTTTTCTTTTGGTACAGTTGATGCGGCAGGGTTTGAGTGGCGGCCGGCAATATCGTTCCAGCCAGAGGAGGCCTGCTCCAGGGGATAAGTATTGGCGATAGTGGTTCGTAATTCACCATTGTCCAGCAGCTCGGCAATTCGGTTCAACCCCTCTCTGGAGGGCTTCATGTCCATAAAAACTCCAGTTACCTGATGCCTGACGGCCTGTTCTTCATCAATGGGCTGAGTGCTGGCCACCAATATGCCACCGGGTTTCATTACTTTGAAAGACCTCAGCTGGTTATCTCCGCCAACAAGATCGAATACCACGTCAATGTCGCTCAGTTCCTCTTCAAAACGGGTTGTTTTATAATCCAATACCTGGTCGGCACCAATAGATTTCAAAAAGTCCTGGTCTGTTGCTGAGGCGGTCACAAAGACTTTGGCACCGATCAGATGTGCAAATTGAACCGCATAAGCACCTACCGCTCCCGCTCCGCCATGGATCAGAATGGTTTGTCCTTTTTCCAGTTTTGCATATTTGAACAATCCCTGCCATGCCGTTTCAGCTACAACAGGCACCGATGCCGCTTCTGAAAAGGATAAAGCGGTGGGTTTTTTAGCGATGATACCGGGCTTAACGGCTACATATTCAGCATAAGCCCCACCATGCCCGGTATCACCATAAACTTCATCGCCGACCTTAAAATCATGTACTTCTTTTCCTATGGCAGCAATCGTACCTGCAAAATCTTCACCTGGAATCCAGGGGAAATGAACCGGGAAGATTTCTTTCATCGCCCCTGAACCCTTTTTCCAATCGATAGGGTTAACAGATGCGGCATGAACTTTCACCAATACCTCATTTCCTTTGATTTCCGGTACAGGAACATCCTCAATTACTAAAGATTCCGGAGTACCATAATCATGCAGTCTGATTGCTTTCATAGTTTTTATTTTTAATGTTCTGAATGCAGCGCGACTCTGTTTCCTTCAGTATCTATAAACTGAGCAATATAGCCGGCCGGAATTTTTGTTCTGGGTACAATTACCTTTCCTCCAGAGGGACCGATTTTGTCGAGCACTTTCTGAAGATCAGGACTGGCGTTGATATAAACAACAGTTCCGTCCTGAGATGGTTTGGAATATTCGTTTTTTAACAGAACTCCGGTAACCCTGCCGGATGTCGCTTGAATTACCCCGGGAGTAGAAGGGAAAAAGGTCAGTTCCTCGTCCCCAATCTGTTGGGTATACATCTGAAGATCCAGAATGGTTTCGTAGAATTTTTTTGCCCGTAAGGTATCTGTTACCGGAATTTCGAACCAGGTGATGACATTGGTTTTTTCAGTTATTTTTTCCATAATTCTTTAGTATAATTTATATACTGCAAAATTATTTCTTCTTAAGGGTTGATAATTGTATAAATCGGTTGTTTTCATTTTCAGCAAGCACACTGGGCGTTACTCCCGAATACTTTCTGACCTCCCTGATGAAATGTGCCTGGTCGCTATAATTCTGTTGCGGATAGCGTTCTTTCTCACTGAGATGATCAAAGGAAGCACGATAACGCAAAATCGTGCAGTAAGACTTTAAGGAAATTCCAAACTGATCTTTAAAATACTGGCTGATCTGTCTGTTGCTCCAAAGAATTGTATTGGAAACTTCTTCCGCAGTAATGGAACCGTTGGTGGCGTATAAGGTAGCAAAGAGGTGTAGCTTTCTATTGTCGGTATTTTTGCATAGGCGCTGCCGGATCTTCTCCTCCAGTATATTGGTCAGGTCGTCGAAATTGGTTAAGTCTGATATGGTTAATCCCCAGAAATCTGCGGGTAAATCTACTTCCGTATTGACCAGTTCCGCAATGCTTTCTTTCAGTACATATTCAGAGGCGGGTAACTTAAAACTGATTCCAAAAACGATGCTGTTTCCCGGCACTACAGACTCCGTTTCCCTGTTCCATAATCCGCTTAACGACAGTCGGACAGACTCTCCTTTGATTGCACGAAAAAGCAAGTCAAAGTATCCGTCAGGAAGGATGCTGAAAATTTTTTCTTGTTCATCGGGATTGTGTACTGACCAATAGCATTTTATGAAGTCGGACAGTAAAGGATCAGGAGCTGCTCTTTGATATTCTACGAGGTTCGTCATCTTGCATCATGAAAATAGTTCTATAAGATAACGCTCAAAATTGAATTATAATGTCTCCTTTTTTGAAGTAATTGTGGCACCCGCACTGGCAATGATGACAAGCGCAACAGAAAGGTATTCCAGGAAGGAAAGGTGCTCGTGTAAAAACACAATTCCACATAAAGCCGCAACGGCAGGCTCAAGGCTCATCAGGATGCTAAATGTACGTGCCGGCATCTGGCTTAGTGCACTCATCTCCAGGGTGAAAGGAATGGCGCTGGATAACAGGGCAAGCGCTGCACCCATTAAAAGCAGGCCTGGTGTCAGGTTGCCGAATCCTCCGCTCGCTATTCCGAAAGGAACAACCAATAGGGTGGCGAAGATCATTCCTACGGAAACGGCATCTCCTCCTTTCATTATTTTAGAAATTCTGCCTCCCAGCACAATATAGGTGGCCCATAATCCGCCGGCAACTAAGGCCAGTATGACTCCAATTAAATCCAGCCCTTTTTCCGACCAGGGTGCAATCAATGCAATTCCTGCTGCGGCAAGCAATACCCAGAGGTAATCCATCATTTTTTTGGAGTTGATTACGGCCAATAACAGCGGACCAATAAACTCCAATGTTACCCCTAATGCAAGTGGAATCCTCTTGATCGCCATATAAAATATCAGGTTCATAGCACCCAATACCAGACCATATAGTGCAACCGCTTTCCATTGTATTTTAGTCAGTTTTCTGAGGTCAGGTCTGTTGGCGATAAGCAGGATGACGGCTGATAAACCTATTCTGAGTGAAGCGGTACTCGCCGGACCAATTGCAGGGAAAAGACCTTTTGCTATTGCTGCCCCGGCCTGAACACTGATGATGGCCAATAAAACTGCGGGTAAAGGTGGGATCTGGAGCAGTTTATTATTTTTCATGATGGGCCGGGAGTTAAATGAGGGGACAAATTTAAGCAAATTATAGCGATTCTGCAGGATGAGTAAAGGAATAGTAGAAATACGAAAGAATTCTTTATTTTCGTTTAAACACACCACCAATACATTTGAAACCAACAACCAACTAAACCAGAATTTATGTTTGTTTTTTCCAGCAAATCTGGAATAATGAGGACTTCTTTCCTGTTATTCCTGGCCCTGCAGTTTTTTCTAATCTCTGCATCAAAAGCCCAGAATCCTTCCACCTTACAGCTTTCTCAAATCAAAAGAGGTTATGGAATGTTTATCCATTTTGGATTGAACACCTTTAACGAGACAGAATGGTCTGATGGAAAATTACCTGTTTCCTCTTATCAGCCGGATCAGCTGGATTGTGATCAATGGGTTAAAACTGCAAAAGACGCGGGGTTCAGATATGTGATCCTGGTGACCAAACATCATGATGGATTTGCACTCTGGAATAGTAAATATTCAGACTATGATGTAGCCTCCTCAGCGGTAAAAACCGATGTGGTAGCGGAGGTTGCAAAAGCCTGTAGAAAATATGGAATTGAGCTCGGCCTGTATTATTCGTTGTGGGACAGACATGAGCCTTCACATCATAATCCGGATCCGGATGCCTATGTTAATTTTATGAAAAATCAACTCACAGAACTGCTCAGTAATTATGGAGACATTTGTGAATTGTGGTTTGATGGCGGATGGGCAAAGAAAGATGAGGACTGGAAATTACCGGAAGTATATGCACATATCAAAAAGCTACAGCCAGGATGTCTGGTTACTGTAAATCATACCATTGGTAAAAAAGAGAAAATAACTGCTATCCAATCTCCTCAGGACATGCAGCCGGGAGATCCTATTCGTTTCTGGCCGGTAGATTTCCGCACAAAAGACCCAAACCTGGCCAGGTGGGACGACCCCAAATTGTTCAGTTACCAGAACGAAAACCATTACCTGATCCTGGAGCATACGCTGTGTCTTTCTGACCGCTGGAACTGGTTTCAGAAGAAAGAGCAATTGCCAGCCAGGGGAGTCGATGAGCTGGAAGAACTGTTTTACTGGACCACTGCAAATAACAACATCATGATTCTGAATGTTCCGCCAGATCAACACGGCCGGATCAGGGAGCATGAGCGGTTGAGAGTTCTTGAACTGGCACAGCGGATTGGAATCCGTGGCGGTAAGAAACCTTTGCCTTCCGGTTATGAAAATCTTGCTTTTAACCTGCCAATCGTCGCTTCAAGCACGGCAAATGATCCAAAAAGAACTGCGGAGAAGGCCAATGATTATAGCCTGGAGACCTGGTGGGCTGCAGGGGATTCCATTGCTTCATTAGAGATGGAACTGAACAAAAAAATAAACCGCATTACCATTATGGAACAACCGGATATGGTGAACCTGAAAGATGGATTCTCCACCATCAGGAATTTTCATATTAAAAAGTTCTCTGTAGAGATCTGGAATGAGGGAGCCTGGGAATCGGTTTATAAAGGAACCGAAATCGGTGCATGTAAGATCATTTCGTTATCTAAATATGTAAATGCTGCAAAGATCAGGCTGAACATTATAGATTCCCGAGGTATTCCGGCAATCAGTCATTTTGCGGTTTCAGATACCAGATCTAAAGGCCTGCGTATCATCAATAGCGGAAAGTTATGAAACGAATAAGTTTAATCGCAGGAGTTCTCCTGCAATGTAGCACCGTCTTCAGTCAGCAGCAATCGCAAAAACCAAACGTCATTTACATCTATGCCGATGATCTGGGCTATGCCGAGACCGGACCTTATGGCCAAAAGAAGATTAAAACCCCAAACCTGGATAAAATGGCCGGTCAGGGGATGAAGTTTAATAACCATTATACCGGAACACCTGTTTGTGCGCCTGCCAGAGCGATGCTCATGACCGGTAAACATGGTGGCCATTCCTATATCCGTGGGAATTTTGAATTAGGGGGCTTTCCCGACAGTACCGAACGCGGGCAGATGCCTTTAAAAGCGGGTACATTTACTGTTGGCCACCTGATGCAGCAGGCGGGATATAAAACCGCTTTAGTAGGGAAATGGGGCCTGGGAATGAACGCTACCGAGGGATCTCCATTGAAACAGGGTTTTGATTATTATTATGGTCTTCTGGATCAAAAGCAGGCGCATAGCTTTTACCCGACCCATTTATGGGAAAATGAAAAGTGGGATACCCTGGAAAATACCTTTATCAATGTACACCAACCGCTGGATTCTGTAAAAGCAACAGACCAGGACTTTGAGTATTATAAAGGAAAGGTCTATGCACCGGAAAAGATGACGGAGAAAGCCCTTGCCTTTATTGATAAGAGTAAAGACCAGCCCTTCTTTTTATACCTGCCTTATCCACTTCCACATGTTTCCTTGCAGGCACCGGATGCAGAAGTGAAAAAATACATCGGGAAATTCGCCGAAAAACCTTATTATGGACAGCAGGGCTATGCCGCTAATAAATATCCATACTCCACCTATGCAGCCATGATCACCTTTCTGGATACACAGGTTGGGATCATCATGCAGCGGATCAAAGAACTGGGGCTGGATGAAAATACCATCATAATGTTTTCCAGTGATAACGGAACAACATTTAATGGCGGGGTAAATCCTAAATTTTTCAATAGTGTAGATGGCTTAAGAGGGCTGAAAATGGACCTTTATGAAGGTGGAATCCGGGAGCCTTTTCTGGTAAGATGGCCCGGGAAAATCAAAGGGGGGGGCAGCACAAACCTGGTTTCCGCACAATACGATCTTCTGGCCACACTGGCAGAGCTGACCGGACAAAAAATAGAAAATACAGATGGCATTTCTTTTCTTCCGACGCTAAGAGGGGAAAATGATAAACAGAAGAAACATGAATACCTCTATTTTGAATATCCTGAAAAAGGCGGACAGGTAGCCATCAGGATGGGAGACTGGAAGGGAGTCCGTGTGAACGTAAAAAAAGATCCTCAAAGCCCATGGCAGCTCTTTAACCTGAAAACCGACAGGAATGAAAGCCGGGATCAGGCGGCAAATCATCCGGAGCTGATCAGCAGGTTTAATGAAATCCAGAAAAAGGAACATCAGGATTCTCATGTAAAAGCATGGAACTTTCTGTAACTTGTAATAGAAATGTCATTAATGACAAAGCAGCACAATTGTTTGAATTTCATAATTATTGGTTTGAACTGAATACTTTGATTTTATAGGCAGCAGATACATTTGTGGTGTAAAACATACACCATGCCCAAACCTTTATTATTTGTGATCACACTATGCGCTATTTTGACGCTTGGTGTTTCGGGAGCAAATGCACAAATGCTCAAACTAAAAGACGCGATCAGTACTGCTTTAAATAACTATGGCAGTATTAAAGCAAAAGGGAATTATCTGAGCGCTTCCGCAGCAGGCGTTCAGCAGGCCCGCCGGGATTACCTTCCCAACCTGAGTTTGTCTGCACAGCAGGATTATGGAACAATTAACGGACAAAATGGCCCTTCCTACGGCTTAGGCGGCTTAGGTGTTGCTTCCAGTGGTCCATCGCTTGACCGTCAAAACTGGAATGCTGCTTTTGGAGCCCTGTACCTGGCCAATGTAAACTGGGACTTTTTTACCTTCGGCAGAATCAGAGAGAAGATTAAGGTTGCCCAAACAATCCTTAAACGTGATGAAAATGACCTGGCACAGGAAAAATTTCAACACGAGATCCGCGTTTCCGCCGCTTACCTGAACCTGCTTGCCGCACAACGGCTCCGCAGATCGCAGGAGCGGAACCTGGATCGTGCCATCACTTTTAAAAATACCGCGGTTATCCGGGCTTCCAATGGATTGATAGCAGGAGTGGATTCTTCTTTGGCAAAGGCCGAAGTATCCAGTGCAAAAATCGCCCTAACCAAGGCCAAAGACCTGGAGCAGGAGCAGGCAAACCGTTTAGGTGTACTGATGGGCATTACTGTTACCGATCTGGTGCTGGATACCGCTTCCATCACACGTGTTCCTGCGGTCCTCTATACCGATAGCATGCTCAATGAAAATGCCCACCCCTTGTTAAAATATTACAGAAACAGGGTAGAACTGAGCAATGAACAGGTAAAACTATTCCGTAAATCTTATTACCCTACTTTTTCTCTATTTGGGGTGATGCAGGGCAGGGGATCGGGTTTCAGTTCCGCCTATGCACAAAATCAAAATGCCTTTACACAGAATTATGGCGATGGCATCAATCCGGTAAGAGGCAATTACCTGGTCGGCCTTGGAATGGTCTGGAACCTGACCAGTATTCTGAGAACACATCCTCAGGTGAGGGCACAGGAATACCTTTCCAAAGGATTGCAAAACGAATATGAACTGGCCGGGCAGCAATTGCAGGCCCAGGTAGCCATTGCGGATACGAAACTGAAAAATGCGGTCGACAACTATAACGAAGCACCAGTGCAGGTAGAAGCGGCTTCAGCTGCCTACCTGCAAAAAAACACCCTGTACAAAAATGGGCTCAGCACTATTGTAGACCTCACTCAGGCTTTATATACCCTTAACCGGGCAGAAACAGACCGCGATATTGCCTATACGAATGTATGGCAGGCCCTGCTGCTTAAATCTGCTGCACTTGGAAATTTTGACCTGTTTATCAACGAATTTTAATTAGCTCCCTACATGAATTTAATACGTTTTGCACTTAGAAAACCGATCTCCATCCTGGTACTTGTTGCCGGATTGTTCTTCTTCGGAATTGGTGCCATCAAAGATATCAAGGTAGATATTTTACCTAAAATGAACCTTCCGGTGATTTATATTGCGCACCCTTTTGGTGGATATACACCTACCCAAATGGAAGCTTATTTCGGGAAGCAATACATCAATATATTACTTTTTGCCAGCGGGGTAAAAACTATTGAAACTAAAAATGTGCAGGGGCTGATGCTGATGAAGCTGACCTATTATGAGGGAACGAACATGGCACAGGCGGCCTCAGAGCTCAGTGCTTTATCGAACAGGGCACAGGCGATTTTCCCTCCCGGTTCCCAGCCGCCTTTTATCATCAGGTTTGATGCTTCCTCTCTGCCGGTCGGACAATTGGTGTTGAGCAGTCCCATACGCTCTAATAATGAGTTACAGGATCTTGCCAATACTTATGTACGTGCTTCCTTTACCGCGATCCCCGGATTATTATCGCCGGCACCATTTGGAGGAAACATCAGAACGATCGAGATCAATGTTGACCCTGAATTATTACGTTCGCATAACATGACGGTAGATCAGGTGGTGGAAGCCATTAAGGTGAACAACCAGACTGCCCCATCAGGGAATGTACGTATGGGCAACCAAAACTACCTGACCCCAACAAACTATACCATACAGAAAGTTAAAGAATTTGAAAATATCCCTTTGTTTAAAGGAGGCGTACAAAACCTGTACCTGCGTGATGTGGCCGTGGTAAAGGATGGGGCGGATGCCACAGCGGGTTATGCGCTGATCAATGGCAAGCGTTCCGTATACCTGAGCATTGCCAAATCCGGAGATGCCTCGACCTGGGATGTGGTAAGTAAGCTCAAAGAAAATCTGCCTGCGATCCAGAATACCTTGCCTGAAGATGTCAAACTCTCCTACGAGTTTGACCAGTCGGTATATGTGATCAATGCGGTGAAAAGTCTCATCAGTGAAGGTGTTATCGGTGCTTTGCTTACCGGTCTGATGGTACTTTTGTTTCTGGGTGATAAAAGAGCAGCGTTGATCGTAATCCTGACCATTCCAACTTCTATTGTGGCAGGGGTACTGTTTTTAAAGCTCTTCGGACAAACCATCAACATCATGTCTTTAAGCGGACTGGCATTGGCGATCGGGATTCTGGTCGACGAATCCACGGTAACCATTGAGAACATTCACCAGCATTTTGATATGGGAAAACCCAAGGCCCTGGCCATCTGGGATGCCTGTAAGGAGATCGCTTTCCCTAAATTATTGATCCTGTTTTGTATCCTGGCCGTATTTGCACCTGCATTTACCATGTCGGGTATTCCGGGTGCGTTATTCCTGCCGCTGGCCCTGGCTATTGGTTTCTCCATGATCGTCTCTTTCTTTTTGTCGCAAACATTTGTACCCATCATGGCCAACTGGCTGATGGTTGCTCATCCTAAAAAAGCGAAAGCACATGGTGCGGAGATCACAGAAGATGAAGCGGTGTTTAAAGAAACCGGATTGAGCCTGGAATCGGAAAAAGATACTTTAAATCAAAAGAAGGTATTGGTAGAACGTGAAGATTTTAATGATGATGGTAAAGTTTCTCTTTTTGAGCGCTTTAGAAATCGTTTCATGCGCTTCCTCGACCGCATCATGCCACATCGGAAAATTGTGGTATTGGGTTATCTGGTACTGATTATCGGTGCTGCTGCTTTATTATTGAGTAATATCGGACGAGATGTTTTACCTAAAGTAAACTCCAGTCAGTTTCAATTGAGAATGCGCGCGCCGGACGGGACGAGATTAGAACGGACGGAAGAAAAGGTTCAGGTGATCCTGAAAGAACTAAAGGACATTGTTGGTCCGGAACACTTGTCTATTTCTTCTGTATATGTAGGACAACACCCGGCTCTATTCTCTGTAAACCCCATCTATCTGTTTATGGCCGGTCCGCATGAAGCCGTTTTTCAGGTAGGATTTAAGGACTACCATGAGGATATGGAAGAGTTTAAAGATCAGCTGAGAGAGCGGGTAAAAAAGCTGGAGCCTGATGTGAAACTTTCTTTTGAACCCATTGAACTTACGGATAAGGTGCTGAGTCAGGGTTCTCCAACTCCGGTAGAGGTCCGCATTGCAGGTAAGAATAAAGCCCAGAATGAAGTTTATGCCAGAAAGGTGATGAAAGCACTGCAAACCATTCCTTATCTGCGGGATATTCAGCTGGCACAAGCCATTAAGTACCCCTCATTGAACGTCAATATCGACCGGGTTAAAGCGGCACAGCTGGGTGTAGACCTGACTGATATTTCGAGATCCCTTGTGGCTTCGACTTCTTCATCGAGGTATACTGATAAGAATATATGGATAGATGAAAAGATCAACCTTGCCTATAGTGTTCAGGTTCAGGTGCCTTTTAACCAGATGAATAGTAAAGAAGATCTTGGAGAGATTCCATTGCTGAGAAATGTGAACCGGCCGGTATTAAGTGACGTGGCCACCATCACTTCTGATACTACTTATGGTGAAAACGATAATTTAGGTGCAATGCCTTACCTTTCTGTCACCGCAAACCTGAATAAAATGGACCTTGGTTCTGCTGCCAAAGACGTGGATAAAGCCATTAAATCTGTAGGTGAGCTGCCCCGCGGACTGATTGTGCAGCCGGTAGGGATGATTAAAGTACTGGACGAAACACTGGGAAGTTTACAATCAGGGCTTCTTGTGGCAATCGTAGTGATCTTCCTGATGCTTTCTGCCAATTTCCAATCCTTTAAAGTACCATTGGTGATCCTGACAACTGTTCCTGCAGTGGTTTTGGGGGCACTCTTGTTATTGAAAATTACCGGATCAACGCTAAATTTACAGTCGTACATGGGAATCATCATGTCGGTCGGAGTATCTATTGCCAATGCAGTCCTGCTCATTACCAATGCCGAACATTTGCGCCTGCACAATGGAAATGCGCTGGAATCGGCCAGAGAGGCGGCAGCTTTAAGGATCAGACCAATTATCATGACGAGTGTGGCAATGGTTGCCGGAATGTTACCTATGGCCATCGGACACGGTGAGGGTGGAGATCAGGTTTCTCCTTTGGGAAGAGCTGTGATCGGAGGTCTAATCGCCTCAACCTTTGCAGTTCTGATTATTTTACCTCTTGTTTTTGCATGGGTACAAGGGAAAGTATCAACGGCATCCATCTCTTTGGATCCTGAGGATAAAGAAAGTAAACATTACATCAAAGGATTAGAAGAATAATAAATAAGGAGTTTAGCCCTATAAAAATATACACCAATGAGAACTAACACCACAAAAAATACGATGATCTTAGCAGGGAGCTTAGCCCTGTTGAGCATCATTAACGGCTGTACGGCCAGCGCAAAGAAAGAAGCCGTAACTGCAGAAAAAAAGCCTGTTATCGCTACTTTTAAACTGGAAAAGGAAAAACTTTCCACCGCTTTACAGCTTCCGGGAGAACTGAGCGCCTTCCAGCAGGTAGACCTATATGCCAAGGTGAGCAGCTTTGTGAAGACTTTAAAGGTTGACATCGGATCGGAGGTGACTAAAGGCCAGTTATTGATGACACTGGAAGCTCCTGAAACCAATTCACAGCTTGCTGCTGCACAATCCAGATTGAAAGCCCAGGAAGCTTTGTATACCGCCAGTAAAGCAAATTACGACCGCCTGTACGAAACGAGTAAAACTCCAGGAACGATCTCCAAGAACGACCTGGACCAGGCTGTTGCGCGCAGAAACTCTGATCTTGCTCAATTTGAAGCCGCTAAAGCTTCTTATAAAGAAGTGAGCAATATCAGGGATTATCTCGAAATAAGGGCTCCTTTTAACGGCATCATCACCGCAAGGAATGTGAATTTAGGTGCCTATGTCGGCCCCTCGGGAAAAGGATCTGAATTTCCCTTGTTCACCTTACAGGAACAGAAAAACCTTCGTCTGGCGGTTTCAATTCCGGAAGTGTATACCGGCTATCTGAAAGATGGACATGAAGTGACCTTCAGTGTAAAGTCTATGCCGGAAAAAATCTTTACCGCAAAAGTTAAACGCTTGTCCGGTGCTTTAGACTTGCGCCTGCGTTCAGAAAGGGTGGAGATAGATGTGCCCAATACCAGCAAAGAACTCTTACCTGGAATGGTAGCAGAGGTTCATATTCCGCTTCCTGCGAATGCAAGTACCTTTACTGTTCCCCGAAAAGCAGTCCTGGAAACCGCCGAAGGAATTTTTGTCTGGAAGGTGGTAGGAAATAAAGCCGTAAAGGTAAACGTTAAAAAAGGCAGGTTAACAGATGATAAAACCGAGATTTTTGGTGAACTTAATGCTGGTGATGAAATTGTTACGGAACCATCTGAAGAACTTCGTGAAGGTAACGTGATCAAACCGTAATTTTATATAGTGATTAAAGTAATGTTAACTAAAAACCTAGACCTGAATTTAGCGCATAAGACGCAAAGTCTTCAGGATTACTATGACTGGCTAAAGGAGATCCGTCCGGATATCCGTATTCCTAATTTAGAGATGGTGAATGATATCGGCCATTTTGGTGTTTTTAAAAGGTCTACTGTGTGTACCTTACATCCAACGCCTTATAACCGCAGGGACTTTTATAAAATCTCCCTCATTATAGGTTCCGGTACCCTTCACTATCCAAATCAACGGATAGAAGTAAACGGCAGAGCACTGTTGTTCACAAATCCCAATATCCCGTATGCATGGGAATGTACCTCTGATACCCAATCGGGTTACTTTTGCCTGTTCACAGAAAATTTCATCCATAAAAGAAATGAGAGCCTGAGGGAGTCCCTGCTGTGGAGAATTCACGATTGCCCGATGATCAATATCAACGAACAACAGGAAAAGACCTTTATGGACATCTTTATGAAGATGATGGACGAATTGGATGGGGAATATGTACATAAATATGAAATGCTGCGCAATTACATTCATCTCATTGTGCATGAAGCTTTAAAAGTAAGGCCAGCAGATACTTATTTCAAAGAGAATAACGCTTCGGTAAGGCTGACTTCCCTGTTTCTGGAGCTTTTGGAACGTCAGTTTCCTATCGGCTCCACGGATCATGTTCTGGAACTCAGAACTGCACACGATTTTGCGCATAAGCTTTCGGTACATGTGAACCATTTGAACCATGCGGTGAAAGAAGTAACCGGCAGAACCACCTCAGAACATATTTCCAGAAGAATTGCTACCGAAGCTATTGCACTGTTGAAACATACGGAATGGAATGTGGCTCAGATTGCCTATTGCCTCGGTTTCGAATATCCGGCTAACTTCAATATATTTTTCAAAAGACAAATGCAGGCTACGCCGAAATCGTTCCGCCAGGTAGGCTAAAAATAATTCAGGCCGCTTTGGCGTATTGGGAGATTTATAATTAAGTTTATGAAAAGTTTAATAACCATGAAAAAGATAATTGTCTTTATGTTTTTTGCCTGCTTTGCCATTGCTGCCCAGGCGCAGGAGAAAGTGAAAAAGGAAGCTGTTACATCGGCCAAAGAAAAAACTCAGGTGGTAGAAGCTGCTTGTGGGGAATGTAAATTCGGCATGGAAGGAAAAGAATGTGACCTTGCTGTTCGTATTGGTGGGCATGCTTATTTTGTGGATGGAACGGGTCTTGACGACCACGGTGATGCGCATGCAAAAGATGGTTTTTGCAATAAAATCAGAAAAGCTGAAGTTACCGGTAAAGTGGTTGATGGCCGGTTTAAAGCCACGTCTTTTAAACTTTTGAAAGAGAAAAAAGCAGATAAATAACGGAGATTGTGACCTAATATCCAGTTGCAATATTGACAAAGGTTTGTTCCCAATTCGCTGTTCCTTTGTTCTTACCCAGCCTCACAATGATTAGGTTTTTAGCCGGATTTACATAGATGTATTGTCCTAATATGCCGGCTGCCATAAAATCACCGTTTTTTGTGGGCAGCCACCATTGGTATTGATAATACCAGGCGCTGCCTTTGCTGGTATCTACTTTTGTAGATTGTCTGACCCAGCTTTCAGGTACGATCTGCTGGCCGTTCCAATTTCCTTTATTCAGGTAAAGCCGGCCGATCTTGGCGAAATCTCTGGCTCTGGCATTGATACAGCAAAAAGTTTTTTCCAGTCCATTATTCTTTTTGTCCAGACTCCAGCTGGCCTCATATTCCATACCCAATGGCTGCCATATTTTTTCCTGTAGGTAGGCTGTGATGTTTTTGGTCTTTAATGCCCTTTCCAGTACCAATCCAAGTATCTGAGGGTTTCCGCTTACATATTCGAAGGCTTCACCCGGGGCTCGTTTGAGTTTTAATTCGGTGGTAGCTTTTCTTAGATTTGTACCGTAATAGAAAGTGGCTACTTCCCCAAATGGATTGCTATAACCTTCATTGAATTGCAATCCGGACGTCATTTGTAAAAGATGTTCGAGTGTGACTTTCTCAAAACCATTTTTTCTTAATTCGGGAATATAATTGGTAACGGGTTCATTTATTGATTTAATGAGACCATCATTGATGGCACAACCAATCAGGATAGAGGTAACAGACTTTGCCATAGAAAAGGAGGGAACAATAGCCGCCTGATTGTAACCCTGGAAATATTTTTCATATTGAATGGTGTCGTTCTGAATGATCATAAACGCTACAGTATTGTTCTCTTCCAGATATTGATCAAAGGGAACTTCTCCATGCTGATCAGGATTGATGTTTTTTGGAAATTTGCCCTTTTCTGTTTGATAGAAAGAGAATTTCTGACCGGTGTTGTTTAAACTTCGGGATGGAAATTTTTTATAATCTCCAATATCTGCAAAATTGTAATAGACAAAACGGGCAACTTTACAGGAAACGAGACCAACGATGATAAAAAATAGGGTAATCAGGAAGATGTAAGTACTTTTTGGTTTTCTTATAAACATGGGCCCGGATTAATTTTATCTATCAGAAAATAGCTTGATGTTTTTATTCTTTTACTTTTTGAAGTTTATTTATCTTCGGTTAATAAGCTTCAATTCAATTATAATGAAATTTCGGGACAAGGGTACAGCAGGAACCTGTTAAAAGAACGTAGATTCCTGCAAATGTGCTTAAACTTTAGATAAACGTGGAATAGCCTATTTCGTAAATTCGATCCGCTGTACTAAATAAGCCTTTCCGAAATTAGCTGGATCGTGGATTACGGTCGCTTTGATAGACTTCCACTTTGGATAGATTTGTCCTTTATCTTTTGTCCAACTCTCTCTCATTTCCAGTACATTTCGCCAGATTTCCTCCAATTGAGCCTTCACTTCCTGGTTGGCATAGGTCAGTTGCAAGCCTTTCTGAACATATTGATATTGCTCATTTTCTTTATTGATTGCAATAAATGGTCCGCCTGGTATATACGATTTGATTAACGAGATGTCAAACGACTCATTCCCCTGGTATTTTTCTGAGCTGATGACCCGGACGAAATTAAACCATCTGTCGGAAGCATCCTGAGGAGGATTCTTTTCTATATTGAATCGTGCTTTGACGCGATAAGTGTAACCAGGTTTTCTGTCAGCAAATCCGTGCAGGGATAATTCTGCCGATTTATTCTGTGGCATAATTAACAATTGATCATTGACTGATTCATAGCGATGATCTACTAATAATTCCACTTCTTGTCCATTTTTAAGGTTCAAAGGACCGTATGTTTCGTCCTTTTTGCATGCAGAGAAAAGAATGATAAAACAGAGTAAAGAGAGATATTTCATAATTTAGAAAAAATAAGTGTTTAATTCTGAAAACGTAAAGATTAGGGATAACGCTACACCAGCAAGTAATTATTCGATAGATTTTTCCATTTCCATCAATATTACCTCTTTTAATGGGATACCAAACCTATGGTGCTCAATAGGAAAAGGAAAGCTGTTCCCCGTATTTATATAGTTTCTTCTCTCGTAATACCTTATTAATTCGTCCCTGCCTGCTATCACAGTCAGATTAATTACCTTACAGTTTACCTCTTTGGCATGTACTTCAGCGGCCTTCAATAAGGTACTTCCAATTCCAGCAGATTGAAGTTCCGGATTCACGGCAAACATGCCCAGATGTACCTTTCCTTCCTTTTTATGTAAATTCACACAGCCGATAATCTGTCGGTTTGCATCTGTATATTTTAAAATGCAGATGTCTGGATTGGTAAGGTAGGTTGTTAAAGCTTCTTCGTCAACTCTGATATCCCCTCCAATAAAAGAATTTTCATTAGTCCACCCTTTTGTAGAAGATTCCCCTCTGTAGGTGATATTTACTAACGTTAATATTTCTGATAAATCGGCAATTGAAGCTTTTGAAACTGACATGATATATTTTGAATTAAAAAGTCTTTATTTTTTTGCTAAAATATAAAGTTCTTTCTTTTTTGACCATTTTTGCCTGAATTTAAATCTCAATGAGAAGGTTTGTCTGGCTACAATCCTGTTTCTATTATAGAAAACATAAAAGGCGAAGTCATTAAACTTCGCCTTTTTATATCATCAGAAATACTGATGTAACTCTTTTACGTTTAGAACGTAAATCGTACACCCAAACCTATATCACCACCCCAGAATTCCGTATCTGGAGTAATTTGTAGTGCCGGAATCCAATCCAATGACAAATTGATTGGTGCTCCCTTAAATTTATAATCCAATCCTAAAACCCCATTAGCAGATAAATAAATATC
The DNA here is from genome assembly GCF_001721645.1 of Pedobacter steynii. Classification (NCBI taxonomy): domain Bacteria; kingdom Pseudomonadati; phylum Bacteroidota; class Sphingobacteriia; order Sphingobacteriales; family Sphingobacteriaceae; genus Pedobacter; species Pedobacter steynii. Next base: position 4,719,243 of record NZ_CP017141.1, read on the forward strand.
GCTGCCGCCACCATGTTTTATTTTGTAAGCTCCAACAGTTGCACCACCACCATAAAACCAGTTAAAACCTTCAACACCTTTGATTGGGTTGTAAACTTCGTATAAACCAGTAACATTAAGGTAGGTCACACCGCTATTGCTTCTGAAGTTTCCGATTAATTCAAGCATTGCACCTTTACTAAGTGCTGTTTTAAAACTTACTCCATTGGCGTTACCAAAACGGCCACCAATTGCATTTTTGTAGTCCTGGGCATTTGCGCTGTTGATGCTCATGGTAAACAGAACTGCAGCTGCAACAAAAGAAAAAAGTACTTTTTTCATGATCATAATGTAATTTGTTTAATATAGATGTAGTATCGAAATAGATTCCGACAAAACTAAAAAGCCGGCAGGTGACTTGCAATCGTGGAAAACCAGTATAAAAAACTACCGGTTTACAGGTATAAAGAAGATATAAAAATCCAGACTCCTCCACTAACCATATGAACTTTTCCTAACTTTGAGATAACATCTTAAAACCATCAGATATGTTTCATAAAAACGAATATATAGAAAGAAGAAAACAACTCGCTACGCAATTCAACTCCGGAATCCTGCTCTTTTTAGGAAATGAAGAGAGTCCGATGAACTTCTTTGATAACACTTATCATTTCAGACAAGACAGTACTTTTCTTTATTACTTTGGAATTCAGGAACCAGGGCTCAATGCCATCATCGATATAGATGAAGATAAAGTGATCCTGTTTGGGGATGAGATGAGTATGGATGCCATCGTATGGATGGGCAGACAAAAGACACTTCGTGCAAAGGCAGACGATTCGGGTATCACCCTGGTTTCTCCAGCTGTGCAACTGGAAACCTATATTGCCTCCGCAAAGGGAAGAAAGGTTCATTTCCTGCCGCCATACCGTGCCGAAGCTAAGATAAAACTGGCCGGTTTACTGAATCTTAATATCAATCAATTAAACGAAGCGGTATCTGTTCCTTTTATCAAGGCGGTTGTTGCTCAGCGTTCTGTAAAATCTGCAGTAGAACTTGTGGAGCTCGACAGAGCTTCTGAGATTTCGGCAGACATGCACCTTAAAGCCATGCAAATGGCAAGACCAGGGATGACGGAAAATGAAATCGCAGCTGCGGTTCATCAGGTGGCTTTAAACGCCGGCGGACAACTTTCTTACCCGATTATTTTAAGTGTTGACGGGCATATCCTGCACAACCATTCTCATAGGAATACGCTGAAAGAAGGGGATATGGTGCTAAATGATTCTGGTGCAGAAACGCCAATGGGTTATGCCGGCGACCTTACCCGTACTTTTCCGGCGGGAAAAAAATTCCTTCCGGCACAAAAGGATGCGTATAACATCGTACTTCATGCCTATCAGGAAGCGGTAAAAGCCCTGAAACCCGGAGTGCGTTATATTGATATTCACTATAAATCCTGCCTTAGTCTGGCAGAAGGCCTGAAATCACTTGGACTGATGAAAGGAAATCTGGAAGATGCTGTTGGGCAGGGTGCACATGCCTTGTTCTTTCAATGTGGTACGGGGCATATGATGGGACTGGATGTTCATGACATGGAGAACCTGGGCGAACAATATGTAGGATATACTGATGAATTGAAAAAGAATACCACTCAATTCGGATTAAAATCCCTGAGGTTAGGTAAAGCGCTGGAGTCAGGCTATGTGCTGACCATAGAACCAGGACTTTATTTTATTCCGGAACTGATTGATCAATGGAAAGAAACCAATCAATTTTCAGAGTTTATCAATTATGATAAAGTAGAGGAGTATAGAAACTTTGGAGGAATCCGTGTAGAAGATGATTATGTAGTTACCGATAATGGCTCCCGTCAGTTGGGTAAACAACTTGCAATCTCTGTGGATGAGGTTGAAGCGATAAGAAGTAATGCTTTTTAAAAATAACCACCGGATGTCAGGAATGGCATCCGGTGGTTAAAATGAACTATCTGATCAGCGTGATAAAACCTGTATAAGGTTGATTAGTCCCGATGTCAATAGAGTAAAAATAGGTATCTTCTCTTAGTGGGCTACCATTAAATAATCCTTCCCAATAATTCGAATCATTGGAATAGTTTCTCGTGGTAAAGATAATCTGCCCTTTCTTAGTGAAAATGGTCACTTTATTATTCGGGAAATTGGAGATGTCTTCAATCGTCCATTTATCATTTCTGCCATCTCCATTTGGCGTAATGATGTTGGAAGCCAGAATCGCATCTTTCTTTTTATCCAGATTAATAGTGATGGTCCCTGAGGTGTTTGTCAACCCCTTATTATCCGTTGCGACTGCACTGATGTAATAGGTGCCGGCGTCTTTTGGTTGCCATCTAAAGGTATAAGGCGGACTTACAACTGTGGCAATTTTAGTGGTCCTTTCAAAGAATTCAACCTTTGCAACTGACCCGTCAGCATCTGTAGCCTGGGCAGTGATCGTTACCTTTTTGTTCGGATTAAAAAGACTTCCATCTTCAGGACTGATGATCGCAATTGCTGGTGGGGTATTTACCGGAACCACCTGAATCATAATGGCATTAGAAACGCTATCCTCTTCATTATTGTCTATTGCCTTTGCTGTAATCGAATGATTTCCAAGCGTTGCCCCGGTCCAGCTTAGCTGATAAGGTGAGGAACTGCTTTCTCCGATTTTTACGGCTCCGTCAAAGAACTCAACCAAGGTAATTGTACCATCTCCATCGGTTGCCTCTGCTTGAATAAGAATAGGTTGTGAAGTATCCACAACATTTTGCTCAGGAGCAGCCAAAGCCACTACGGGACGTATATTCTTCTTAACGATAATGGAAAGACTATCAGTGGTAACCAATCCGGCCCTGTCAATCGCTTTGGCGGTTAAACTATAAGTTCCCACAGGAAGAGGTGCAAGGGTATAGCTAAATGAGGGACCCGAAATGGTAGTCAGTTTCGTTGATCCCTGATACAGCTCAACTATCGGTGCAGGCCCGTCCGGATCAGTAGCTGTTCCCGCTATTTTTATGGAATCTTTGGTTTTATAGATGCCATTGTTCATAGGAGAACTGAAGGCGATAAGTGGTGCAGAATTGGCCTTACTGTCGATGATCACCTGACTGTTTCTGAAGTCGGTATTTCCGGCAGCGAAGCTGGTAAAGCCCATTTGGTTTGATCCCTGGATCGGGGTGCTCCAGTTTCCGTTTTCGTTGAACCCACGTTTGTATAAGTTCAGGTTCACACTGCTATTCGAAATTCCAGGCAGTTCTATATTCTCAACAGCACTGGTATCCACATCACCGTAGTTTCTGATGATCCAGTACTTTGAATCCGGAATGCTGACCTGTTGCGCAGGGTTAAAAGGAAGGCTGTTTAGCCTGCTGATAACTACATTTCCTTTAGGATAGGTTCCTGTAGCTGCATAATTTAAAGCCAGTCCGGTAAGGTCAAAATCGTATTTACCGGCGGCATTTATTGCCAGCGTCTGACTAAGACCATTGGCTACCGGGGCAGAGGATGCGTCACGTTGTACATTTCCACTAGCCTCTACCACATAATGGTTAGGCGACACATCTATCAGTTGTCCGGCGCCTGCATTTCCCTGTCCTTGCAGGTATACTTTTAGTCCGGGTTCATTGCCACTCAATGTGAGGTGCATGTTCTCCTGGATTTCCTGCTCGGTACGGGAAGTAGACCATAAACGGAATTCATCCATTTTTCCATTGATGGTATTGTCGTCCATACTTCCAATATTAAAACTGTCCCACAAAGGAGGAGCCGAAGAAGCTGGTTTGGTACCTGATAACTTACCATCAATATAGAATTTTACCAATCCGTTGTCGTAGCTGAAAGCCAGGTGATGCCACACATTCAGGGTGTTAAACATTCCGGGAATGTCAATCCTTGAAGCAGCATTGTTTGCCACACCTATGCTTAAACTGTTGTCATCATCTGCATGAACAAGAAAACTTCCCCATCCATTTCCAACAGATTGATTCCATGATTTTGCTGAAGCCGCATTTAACCAATATTCAAGGGTAAAGGTGGTTGGTTTCCAGTTTAATCCGGTTATTTTCATTGCTCCTGAAGCACCATCAAACTGGTATGCTTTACCTGCCAGTGTTTCAAGTGGCTCAAAGCCGGAAATCCTGTTTACAGAAAGCTGACCTAAAGTAGTAGCGCCAGGAGTTAAGCTGAAACTAATCGGATCGGCCATTGGCCCCTGATGATTAGCAAGCGAGCTCCATGCTGGTCCGAAGGCATTGAAAGCCCGTCCGTTCAGACGATAAAGGTCTAGTGTAGAAGAAGGTGCCTGTATATTTTTCAGGTTTACTCCAATCAGGCCGGTAGGGGCAATATTGCTTCCATAATTGTTAATCACCCAATAGGTACTATCCAGAACGGAAGGATTGGTGTTTTCATTTGGAATAGATTTTAAACGGCTCACCACGACTTCACCATTTGGGTTGGTACCGCTTTCAGAAAACTGTAAGCTTAAACCCGCCAAAGGATAATCGCTGATTCCGGCCGTAGTAATCGATTTGCTTTCACTAAGTCCTGCGGCTACCGGAGCGGTAGAGGTAACTCTTTTTGCATCTCCGTTTAAGGTAACCTTATATCCGTTGTCCGACAAATCGGAAACTCCTTTACTGGCATCCTGAAACTGTAAGTATACTTTTAGTCCGGGTTCATTTCCTATAGATGTGAGGTGCATTCCTTCACGAACCTGCTGCTGGGTTTTCTCCACAGACCACATCCTGAATTCTTCAATCTCTCCATCTATAGAGTTACCGTCTGCCGATCCTATTCTAAAGATGCTCCATACTGGTGGAAGTGCAGAAGCGGTTTTGCTGTCCATCAGTTTTCCATCCCTGTAAATTTTGGCAACACCATTATTGAAGGTATAGGCGTAATGATGCCAAGCCAGGTCTTTAAAGGCTTCCAAAACACCCAGTCTGGATGCGGCATTGTTGGCTACACCAACGTTAAATCCGCCGGTGCCATCCGAGTGAACCAGGAATGATCCCCATCCGTTACCAATAGACTGGTTATAATTTTTAAAAGATTTAGCCTTATGCCACCATTCAATGGTGAAAATTTTCGGCTGCCAGTTGAAATCCTGGATCTCCAGATAATCTCCGTTTCCGTCAAAACTCATCGCTTTGCCGGCAATCACATCTGCTTTAATTCCTCTTTGATTTACTTTAATCTCAGAGAATAGCTGAACGCTGGAACTGATTTTAATCGTACCATTATAAACCTGAGCTGCTGTCGGACTAAAACGTGCATAAATTCTCAGGTCTTTAACGGTTCCGTTTACCGGACTAACAATTAAGGAAGAGCTGGCATCCACATAAGTCAGGTTATCCAGAGAAAGCTCATAACCTGGAGGGGCTTTGATCTTAATGGTATCTGCAGGAAGGTTTGTTCCTGATAAAAGGAAGCTTTCTGCCTTTGTTTTTGATCCGGCCCTCGCATCACTGAATATCAGAGAGTCTGCACTGCTCAATAGAAAAGGTGTACTGTCTTTAATAAAGAAATATTGAGCGTAAGCATTTTGATTGTTTACGGTAATGGTATTGTTTACCTCGTCAACTGCACTTGCCGGCGTACTGAACTGCCATTTTCCACTTCCATAAGCAGGCCTGGTAAGTACGAGTATTTTTTCCGGATTGAGCTGATCGGCAGCCGTTAAATCTTCGGTACTGCTGAAGGTTAAGTTCATATTCAGGTTGGTATTCGTATTGAAACGGTTTCCTACCCAATATTCATTACCGATTTTAACCGCAGAAGGGGAGAAGTCGTTGAATGCTGCTGAGGTAAAGTCTATTTTAGAGAAACCAGCAATCACCGGGGTGACCGAATTGTAGAAAGCAGTAACATTAACGCCGTTGCCATAAACTGAACTTCCGGCAACTTCAGATTTTGCCTGTGATACCCCTCCGCCAAACGGATAAGCAGTTTTTACCCGAACTGGTGTTCCGGTTACAGTTACCGCTTTTTTGCTAACGATATCGTAAATTTCAGCTTCTGTATTGTCGAAATTTGAATAATATACCAAACCTGCTTCATTTCCCTGAACAGGGTGGTGGAAGCCTTGTTTGATTTCAAATGAGCTCAGCGCCCTGCTCCAAACCTTTACTTCATCAATCTCTCCTTTGAAAAATTTATTGCTGGGACCACTGTTCCACAATCCTAGTCTTACCAATCCATTGGTGGTGTTTATCGCCAGTGGGGTAGGAGCCAGTTTTTGTTCTCCATCATAGTAGAAACTTACATTTGTTCCGTCAAATACAAGGGCATAATGATGCCATTCGCCTTTACTGTTAGGCAGTGTGAAGTCTTTGTTTGAGTTCCAGAAGTTGGCTCTCCATAGATTATCGGTAGTGGTAGTTCTCAGGCTGAATTCGCCTAAAGTGGTTCCGGTAATTCCGGTTGTAAATAGCCCGCCATCATTAAAGGCATCGGCTTTTGCCCAGAGTTCAATTGTTCTGGCTTTTGCACCGTTGATGGCGGCATTACTTCCTAAGGTAATAAATTCTGTTCCTGCGCCGGTAAAAGCTACCGAGGTGCCTGGCGCCGGCTGGAAAGTATGGTCTTCTCCAAAAACATCAGCGCCATTGGCACTGGCTTTCAGACGGTAATGCCATACTTCTCCCGATTGCATGGTCAGCGGAACTTCCTGCTGAACGGGAACGAGGTTTGAACCGGAAAAAGATCCGGAAACATTTGTTTGTGAACCATAGGCGGTAGTAGGGCCGTATTCGAATACCACATTGGTCAGTGTTCCTCCCAATGGGTTAACTTTTCCTGTTAGTAATGCACCGTTTTTACGGATGTTAAATGCTGTTCCGGTGATCAGGTTTTTAAAATTCAATAACCCGGTTTCTTTAGGGATGCTGTTGCTTCTGAGTCCCTGTAATCCATTGGCACCAATGGCGCGTACGGCGTACCATTCCTGCTTATTGACATCCGAACCGTTCAGAACAATACTCGTATCTGCGGTCAGACCGGCAGATTCCATGTATTTTTCTCCCAGTTTGAACACTTCATACTGAACATCGGGTACTGATTTCTTCCAGGATAACTGTAAAGAACTATTTCCGGCCCAGATTACTTCCAGACCTTCAGGTGCGGCAAGGACATTGACATTATTGGCAATGCTCTCCTGTGCCCCCCGCTTTATCCTGATCTGTATTTTTGAAAACAGGTTTGGAACAGTCCATTTAAACTGTCTTTTGTCTGCAGCAATATTGCTGGCAATTGCAGTCCAGGTAGTTCCGTTATCTGCTGAATAATCGAGGTTAAAAGTACCGGGAACGCCGTAGGCATCCCAGCGGATATATTCTGACTTTCCAGGTCCCATTGCTTCTCCTCCCAGAGGATAAGCCATCGTGATTTCATCTTTTACAAATTCGTAAACGATAAAATACTCTTGTGGGCCCTGTGGAATAAGATTCCCGTTGATATTTAAGGTATAAGTTCCGGCAACCGGGTTGTCTATGGTTACCTGCTCTACGTTATTGATATGGTCAACCTTTCTGGTAGGCAGGGAATTCAGGCTTATTGCATTTGCAGCAGTATCTAAACCCCATGGCAGGAAAGTGTTGGAGGATGGGTCGGTAACATTCAGGTCAAGGTCGTTGACTAAGGACTGTGCTGCACCTGGTGTAGCCTCATAATCATGCCAGTATAACAATACCCTCACCTGACTGGTACCTGCGGGCACTTCAATCGTTGAACTTGCTGATGCTCCGTTTGCCATTTGTCCGGTGCTGAAGTTTCTGCCCTGGATGGTTTTAAATGCACGGCGGACATTGGGGCGTCCAAAGCCGGTTTTAAAATCGATTCCGGGATTGTAAATGTCGTCAGCAGTATTTAAAAGAATGGCTTTTATCAATGCGGAAGGAGCGGTTGTTGCCTGTGTTTCGGCTTTATAGGCCTGATACAGCATGGCAAAGATACCGGAAACCTTTGGTGCGGCATAAGAAGTTCCTCCGGAACCTTCAATGGTCATATCCGGCTTAATCCGGCCATCATAGGCAGGTCCTTTATTGGTCCAATCCAGGAAATTATCGTCATAATCTGTTCCGCTGATGGTCAGCAGGTTTTTAGCATGTTTGGCACTTCCGGTCAGGTTACCCCATCCCGGAATACCATTGTATTTACCTCCAATAGGAACAATATCTCCACTGTTTCCGGAAGAGTAAACCAGCATGGCCTCTGGCCTGGTCCGGATATAGTTGTCGTGCTCATTAGATAAGGAGCCATAATTGGCATCTGCACCCCAACCGTAAGACATATTGGTTACCCTGATCTTTTTATTGGGATCGTCGTAATTGGTATAGGTGTTCTGTCCCGAGACCACATAAAAATTTGATCCCCATGCATTGGATTGGTCTTTAGGATCATAGTTTCCTGCACTTCCCATGCGTTTGGAAACACCCCAGGAGTGTCCTCCTGGATTAACGTTCATAGACCCGGGAATCATCCTCCCTTGCATGTCAATATCCTGGAGGAAGTCATTTTCACGAATATGTACGTTTACACCTGCTCCATTATAATTTACCCCGTTAAAACCGCTGTTGATATAGTTTGAACGGCCGATATTATTGCTGAAGATATCTCCAGGGCCGTCTACTTCGGGTTTCGGTGTATCCTCAACCGGAGAAATGAATTTGATCTCCCTGATTAAAGCAAGTTTCCTTAATTTGTTCTGAGGGATTCTGACGATCCAGTTTTTACCCGGACCTTTAGCCTGAATCCTGGCTTCCTCAAGGATAGATTTTTCTGCAGCCAGAAGATCAGCATCTTCATAAAATGCAATTTCCAGTTCTATCTCCCCGCCTTTTCTGGCATGCTGAGGGATTTTATCGCGAAAGAGATTCTCTGCTAATTTGAAGCCTTCGTCGATAGGCAAAACGGTTCTGATTCCTAATGTCGCAAACTGGTCGGAATTGAGCTCTTTTTTGAAATGGGCGTAATAGGAATAATTTGGAACGTAATCCAATAGTTTTATTCCCAGATCTTTTAGCTTTTCTTTTTTTGGCTGATCTGGCAGTTCTTCAAACTGAACCAGAAAATATTGTCCTTTGTTGTACCGGATTCTGTTTTTTTTCTGGTCCAGCAGGATGGTTTTCTGATCGGATCTAAAACCTTTTTCGGGCTTAAACTCCTTATTGGTGTGGAGAATACGGAAATCTTTTTCCGCGGGCTTTCGATCTTGCGCGCTTAAAAATAAGGGCACAAGGAAGCCCCAAAGAAATAATAAAATTTTCTTCATAATGGTTTATTGAGGTGGTTTGGTTTAGTGGCGTGGAGTACTGCGGATGTAAATGAAAACAGGAACTTTTCTGATTGGAAAGAAATAGTTGAAGAGAGATTTCATAAGAGAGGATTTAGGATGATTGGTTTAGGTTTGGTTTGTTAATCCAATCTAAGGGCTTTTGTTCGGATTTTGAAGATTTGATGTTGCGCAAACGATTGATATTGATCTGATTAGAAGGAAATGGCCTTTTGGTGCAAAATACAGACTGTAGGTGATGGAATACTTTTGTATAGGGAAAGGATAAACGGCTATTTTGGCTTAAAATTCTACTAAATAGGTATATAAAAAGGTTTTTTTGACGTAATATTCGTATTACAATGCAACCATGTGTATTTCAGCGCAAACGTTTGCATACCGGACAATATTGTATGAAGTAAGTTGGGTTTTTAAAAATAAAATAGATTCCTGTAGGCAATTTGTGTTTTAATTGGCTCTCTATCAATATAAACCAACCAAATATTTACAGTATGAAAATCAACAATTTACTAAGGGCCTCTCTGGCCATGATGGCTGCCGGCCTGTTCTTTATCTCCTGCAAAAAGGAAAATCTAAACAGTCAGCATTCAGGAAATGATCCCTTCTCCAGAAAAATGGGAGCGGTTTCTCTGCCCGTAAACGCAAAAACAGGACCTTTAGGTGTCTGTTATGTAGAAGTAAACAACAACAACCTGCTGAATGTTGGGAGTTATACCTTGAAAAATGGCGGACAACAGCTGTTTGATATTGCCATTATCTTTGCCGCCAATATCAATTATGATGTAGCGCAGCAAAAAGCTGTGTTATTTTTTAATGATAAAGTAACTGCCGTATTGAATGGAAAAACTACCTATATCAAACCTTTACAGGATAAAGGGATTAAAGTTCTGCTTTCCATTCTGGGCAATCACCAGGGCGCGGGTTTCTGCAACTTTACCAGCAGGGCATCCGCAAAAGCATTTGCAGAGCAACTGAGTGCTGCGGTAACGACCTATAACCTGGATGGGATAGACTTTGATGATGAATATGCTAATTACGGAGCAAACGGAACCGGTCAGCCGAACGACAGCTCTTTTGTGATGTTGTTAGATGAACTCAGGAAACTGATGCCTGATAAAATCATTTCTTTTTATGATTATGGACCTGCATCATCAAGGTTATCCTGGAACGGACAAAGAGCAGGTGATTTTGTGAACTATAGCTGGAATGCAATGTATGGTACTTATTCGGCCCCAAATGTTCCACCTCTTGGTAAAAGCCAGTTGAGCCCTGCAGCAGTATGGATCAACAATACAAGCGCTGCAACAGCAAAAAGCCTCGCACAGAGTACCATGACAGATGGTTATGGTGTATTTCTTTCTTATGATTTGCCGGGAACAAATGTAGCAAACTACCTGTCTTCTTATTCTACAGTGCTTTATGGAGATAGTGCAAAGCTGAGTTCTCCTTTACAAAGCTGGCCACCGGTAACTACACCTCCGGCAAGTGGGATCGTGAATGGTGGTACTTATGAGATTAAATCAGGAGTAAATGGTACCAGCAACCTGGATGTTCAATTTTCAGGAACAGCAAACGGAACCAAAATACAATTGTATACAGACAACAGCAGCAATGCGCAGCGCTGGAAACTGGTTGATGCAGGAAATGGCTATTATAAAATCCAATCGAAGCTGAATGCAGCAAAAGTGATGGATGTAAGTGGCTCCTCGATCACCAACGGAGCTCAGATTCAGTTGTGGGACGATAATGGAACAAACGCTCAGAAATGGAAACTGGTGGATCTGGGAAGTGGGAATTACAAGTTGCAATCGGCCTTAAATGCAAGTAAAGTGCTTGACCTGAATGGCGGTGCAACTGCCGACGGCACCAAGATTCAGTTATGGAGCGATAATGGGGGAGCAGCACAGAAGTGGAAAATGGAGCTCATCCCATAATTGAGTTTTTAAAAACAGTTGAATTTAACCCTGCATGGTCAATTGAAGCGATCGTGCGGGGTTAAAAATTTCTAAAATAGATTATCGAATTATAAAACCTTAGCTTAGTATACCCAAAATATAAAATATACAGCTATGAGAGAATTTGAAAATGAAGGAACTACTATTAATTATCATATTTATGGTAAAGGAGATATTACCTTATTGTTTGTTCATGGCGCTTATATCGATCAGTCATATTGGGCAGAACAGGTAGACTTTTTTAAACATGAATATGAGGTGGTTACTTTAGACCTTGCGGGTCATGGTAAATCGGGTAGGTCACGTAGTAAGTGGTCTATAGAAGGCCTCGCTGATGATATTGTGGCTTCAATCAAGCACAATCACCTGGAAAACGTAATCCTGATCGGCCATTCTCTGGGTGCTGATCTTAACCTGATCGCGGCCACAAAATTCCCGGATCCTGTGATTGGTTTTATTGTGGTGGATAATTTTAAAAATTTAGCGACCCCTTTGGCGCCGGAATTTCATGATCAGGTGGAGGAAATACTTGAAAATCTGAAGAAAGATTTTGCAGGAACCAATGAGCAATATGCAAGGATGGTTTTAGTTTCACCAAAGACACCTGCAACTATTACAGAACGGATAGTTGAAGATTACCGGAATACATATGAGCCCATGGGACAAGCAACCATGCCCGAATTTTTCACGATGGATCAGGTGGAAAAAGAATTGCTTCCCCATTTAAAACTGAAAATTTACCTGATCAATGTGAGCTATATTCCTACTAATATGGAGGCATTAAAAGAGAATGCAATGAATGGTTTTGAATTGAGGGAGATCACCGGTACCTGTCATTATCCGATGATTGAACACCCGAAAGAGTTTAATCAGCTGTTGACTGAAACGATCAATACGATACGGTCGTAAAGTCAAGACTGTTATGCGCTTCATGAATTTCTTAGAGACAAATTCAAATCCTCAAAACATTTGTCTTTGGATTACGTTTATGTAAAATGCCAAACACTGCTCCTCATCAGAATGAAATTCCAAATACGCCGACCATCAGGACGGTGCAAAAACTTTCTTATCTCATGGATGAGCAGTTCCGTATTCCGGGAACAAAATTCCGCTTCGGATTGGACCCTATATTTAACCTTATCCCTTTTGCGGGAGATTTTGCGGGGTTTATCATTTCCGGTGGATTGGTGCTGGCGATGTCCAGTAAAGGTTTAACGAGTAAGATTGTGGTGTTGATGTGTCTCAATATTTTACTGGATGCTACCATAGGAGCTATTCCTGGAATTGGTCAGATCTGGGATTTCTTCTTCAAATCAAACACCAGGAATATGAAACTCATGGAAGAGTATTACCATGAAGGAAAGCACCAGGGAAGTGGGAAGAATACCATTCTTTTAGCATTAGGAATGCTTTTCTTTATTTTAATCATCCTTCTGGTTATTTTATGGTATACCGTAGCCTGGATCATCAGTCTGTTCTAGCTCATTGAGCAAAAAAAAATAATTTACTTATTCCATATACAGCTAGCGTATCCTCTGATTTTGCCGGCAGTCAATTCTGGTACACCCTGCTCAAAATCCCCGATCTTAATTTTGGTAATTTTATTTTTCTTAAGCTTTTCTTTTAAAACCTGATTCACAGGCAATTCGACAATACACAAATAATTGTTGTCTGAGGTTGGGGCAGTCATTGCCGTACCTTTTTCGATTGCTAAAATGCTGGCGTCCCCGAACCTTAAATAGATTTTTTTCGGGGCGTTTTCCGAATATTTCGAGGTGAATGACAGCGAAATTCTATCCGAAATATTTCGGCCATCAATATCTCTGGAAAGGATGGCATTGACCTTTGCGGAGAAATAAGGTGACATGTAATTTATTGATCCTGTAGATTTATCTACCTTTTTCTGTATTTCCTTACATGGGTCCTTTTGAGCTGCTGCAAACAAAGGGATAGTCAATAATAAAAGCAGTATATTTTTCATTTTCTTTATTTAGAATGGCTTTTTAATAAAGGTAGGTTTACTTTTCCAATTCCCCGATTAATGTTATTACTTTGTAGCAAGCTATCTCTACAAATGAATAAAACTACACCTGCCATCAAACAAGATATAAAAGTTAGTGTTGATGCCATTGTTTTTGGATACAATCAGGAGAATGGGATCTCCGTACTGCTGATCAAAAGAAAGATTGACCCTTTTGCAGATCAATGGGCATTGCCGGGAGGATTTGTACACAATGAGGAGAGCCTGGAAGAGGCTGTAGCACGGGAGCTCAAGGAGGAAGCAGGAGTTTCTATCAATTATCTGGAACAGCTCTTCACCTTTGGTAAACCAGACCGTGATCCACGAACCCGCATTATCTCAGTAGCTTACTTCGGGCTCGTTAAATCTGCTGATTTCAGCTTATTTGCATCTACCGATGCTTCGGAGGCTGCCTGGTTTAACATTTATGAGCTGCCTCCATTGGCTTTTGACCATCAGGAGATTGTTGGGAAAGCCATCGCCCGTTTAAGGGCAAAGATTACTTATGAACCGATCGGTTTTGAGCTGCTTGATGCCCGATTTGTTTTTTCCGATCTGGAGCAATTGTACATGAAATTATTAGGTCATAACATTGACAGAAGGAACTTCAAACGCAAAGTAATGTCTTTAGGTCTGGTTATTGAGCTGGACGAAAAGGCTCCATCAATAGGGGCCGGGCGACCGGGGAATTTATATTCCTTCGATTACGAAAAATATAAACAGTTAAAAGTTAACGGTTTTGATCTTAATAAACTCCTTTAGTATCAGTTGATTGTGAGTTTTTTGATTAATTTGCGTAAAATAAACGCAAATTAATTTGTATAAGAAAAAATAAAGCCTTTAATTTGTGTCATTGTAACGCAAATAGATATGAAAGTACTAAATTTATCAACCGGATTCAAGCCCTTCAACTCTTCTCTTGAAGAGATAGAAAGCAAAAGCTTTTTATTCAGCGGAGGCGAGGTACACATCAAATTACAAGATCGTGCTGACGAAGTATTGGTCTCAGCCAGATTGAACGATTCTAACGACGTGATGAAATTGTTACTGGCAGTAGATGCGCTTCGCAGGAATGGAAGTAAAACTATTACTGCATTTATTCCTTACCTTCCTTATGCCCGCCAGGACAGAGTGATGGTAGGGGGAGAGCCTCTTTCCATTAAGGTGATGTGCAACCTGATCAACAGTTGCAACTTTGAAAAAGTGTACGTATTTGATGTGCATTCTGAAGTGTCCCTTGCCTTGCTCGATAACTGTGAACTGATCAGCAATTACAGTTTGGCAAAACAAGTATTGAGCAATCACAGCGATTACCTTCTGGTTTCGCCGGATGCTGGTGCACTTAAAAAAATCTACAAACTAGCCGAAGCCTTAAGCTATACCAATGATATTGTATTGTGTAATAAAGTCAGAGATGTGAGCAATGGAAAGATTAAACAAATCACTGTTGATCAGGATGATCTGGGCGGGAAAGATTGTTTTATCATTGACGATATCTGTGATGGCGGTGCCACTTTCGTAGGTGTGGCCAAAGAGCTTAAAAAGCGCAATGCCGGTAAAGTAAGCCTGATCGTTTCTCATGGTATCATGTCTCATGGAGAAACAGAACTCATAGATTGGATTGATCACATCTATACCACAGACTCTATTAAAAATGACAGTTCAGCACTAATCAGTAGAATTCCACTGGCCGACCTGATCGAATTGTAATTACCTTTTAAATTTAAAAACACAACCATGAAAAATATCCTTCTTCAAACCGACGTTTATAAAATGGGCCACATGGAACAATACGCTCCAGGTTGCAATAAAGTATATTCTTACCTCACCGCCCGTAGCGACAAGAATTTCGATGAAACTGTTTTCTTTGGACTACAATATTATATCAAACAATATTTATCTGAACCCATTACTCCGGAAATGGGTGAGGAGTTCCTGACGTACCGCAAACTGATCCTGGGCAGTAATTCTCCTGAGATTGAAAGTAAAATAAGAGCACTTTGTGAACTGGGCTACCTGCCAATAGAAATTAAAGCAGTAGAAGAAGGGACGATCATGCCGGTAAGAAACGTCCTGATGACGATCACTAATACCCATCCTGATTTCTACTGGGTGGTTGGATTTATGGAGAGCTTGTTACTCAAATTATGGTACACCATAACCGTTGCCACCTGCAGTCATCAGTATCGCAAAATTGTAACCCGTTATTTCAGTGAAACCGACGAAATTGAGATGGAAGCGGCCAAAGCCTTTCAGGTCCATGATTTCGGCTATCGCGGAGATGCTTCAGAAGAAGGTGCTGCTATTAGCGGGGTAGCGCATTTATTGTCTTTCCTTGGCAGTGATAATGTACCCGCTTTACCTTGTGCGGTAGAATACTACAATGCAGATATTCAAGGTGCTCCGATCCTGCTATCCGTGCCAGCAAGTGAGCATAGCGTGATGTGTTCTTTTGGAAGGGAAGATGAGATTGGCGCTTTCCGTCATATGCTGGAATTGTATCCTACAGGTATTGTATCTATTGTTTCTGATACCTTCGATGTATATAAAGTTCTTACGGAATTTGCTGAAATATTAAAAGACGATATTCTGAAAAGAGATGGAAAAGTAGTCTTCAGGCCAGACAGCGGAAATCCGGAGTACATCATTTGCGGAAATCCTGATGCGGAAGAAGGCAGCAATGAATGGAAAGGAGCGATTCGACTATTAGACGAGAAATTCGGTTCTACATTGAACAGTAAAGGATATAAAATATTAAACCCTAAAGTAGGCCTGATCTATGGTGATGGTATGTATATCGAAAGATACCTGAGGACCCTGGAACGCTTGAAAAATATGGGTTACGCAGCCAGTAACTTAGTGATTGGGGTAGGTGGTATCCTGAGAAACCATAGTCGTGATACCCTGGGGTTTGCCATTAAAGCGACTTATGTGGAAGTAAACGGTGAACCTAGAGAAATCGAAAAAGATCCGATCACTGATCACAAAAAGAAATCATTGAAAGGAATGCTTTGCCTTACAAAAGATGGAGATAACTATCTGACTAAAGACCAATGTACACCTGTTGAAGAAGCGGAATCTTTGCTTCAGGTAGTTTATCGTGATGGAAAACTGATTAAAGAGACCAGTCTCGAAGAAATCAGAATGCGGATTAAAGAACAGGAACAAGTAGCTGTTGCCCAACTTTAAGATCCATATCATATAGCTGACTAAATTCGGAGCCATTTATCATCAAATGCTCCGAATTTGTTTTTTATACCCTTTATCTTTTATTGTTTTTTCAAACCATGCAATAATGGTCTGATTATTGCCGTTAAAAATATTAAAGAAAATGATGCTATCATCTTGTCAACTAGTAGTTTAATGTTGGTGTTTTGATAACAATTGTTTAATCTTTAATACATATTATCTTATTGGAATATTCTGCTGTGATCTAAACGATACGCTTGAATTATGAAAAAAACAACCAAAATAAACTTGGGTAGCAAGTCAATTTTGAACACTGGCCTCTATGGGCTTTTGTTTTCTTTTGGACTCGCCTGTTCGCCCTCCCCGCCACCAAAAGCTGTTGATGAGGCTAAAACAACCGAAAAGGTTAAACCTCTTAACGATCACCTGATCGCTTATATCGACAGTGCTTCCAGACGCATGAATGATTCCGGCTTTGACTCTTTGCAGTTTGTCGCCTTAACAGACAGCTTTATGCATTATTTTCCGATCAGTGTTTACAAACCAGGTCAGAAAATGAATGACAGTACCGTACTGGTCATGATGCATAAAAGCAATGGTCCACTTGAGGACGATGTGCTGACGGTAACATTGCCAAGAACGGTCGGTACCCGTTTGGATTTTAAGACCATAACAGATCATTTCGGTCCACTGGATCCGGAACCTGCGCTCTTCCGTCAGCATAAAAATCCGCCTCCGGTAAGCCTCAGTCTGAAAAAGCATTTTAATCCTCCGGTAAATGGCCTCTCACTGAATATCAGTGCAGCGCATTTCCCTGAAGCCGCTAACAACCAGATTGTATCTGTTCAGGTTCTTAAATCTAAAACGAAATAGTGTCATGGCATCCTATCAACTTACTAAAATACAAGAATACGATGGTCATGGTGGGCCCGCCTCTGAAGTCATGGGCGGTGATAATCATCCTAAAACTTCCACCACCCCGGGGCGCTATGTGGTCGGGGCGATTGAAAAACACGTTAGCTACGGCAAATATAAAGGCTGGTCCGGGGTAGCCTGGGGCACAGAAATGCGTTTGCTTGGCGATGTCGTAATGGTCAAAAAAGGAGGATCCTGGATCAGGCTCAGCGAAGTAAATTCCGAATGGGGAAAGTTCAAAGGCAAGGAAAAAGACCTTACTGCACAAATCAAAAGTGCGTACCATAGCTTTTATAACAAATTAGTCGTTCCCGATCGCTGGGTATTTAACGATTTTGGCCATGTGTCTGTGAAGTACTTTGTTGACCGGAATAAAAACTGGAAAATGGACGGTAAGGAAGGTTTTCTTGGCGATTTTATCCATACGACTCCGGGAGATGAAGCCCGGGTAGCTCTGAAACAGCCCATCGTACTCAGTGAATCACATGGCTGTATCCATGTAAAACCTTTTGACATTGACACTTTGATCGGTAATGGTTATATCAAAAAAGGCCATACCATCGAGGTTCATCCATATAGTGAAATGCTGGTGGCCAATAACCTGGTGAGGAATCACGCCAGGCCACCGTATGAAGTTCATTTTTATCCCGGCGCCTTCAAAATAGCCGTGTATAGAATTGTTCAGAAATAGTTCCAAACCACCTAAAACCAACCATCCCTATGGAAAATAAAGTAACAGTAGAAATCAATATTGAAGGTGTGCCGGTCGTTACATTTTCGAGCTTAAATTTATATCAGCGTTTCAATGAACACCATACGTTTGAATTACGCTTTAATCAGGATCAGGTAGAATTGCCTGGAGCTTTGTCCCTCAAAAAGTCAAAGGAGTTTGTCGGAAAAAGCATTGCCATAGAATTTGGAAAAGATGCTTTTGCAACCAACCGTTTTTCAGGCATCATCACCAAGGTGGAAATCTCGCAAACCCATGGCCTGATGGGAGACATTATTGTGAGTGGTTATAGCCCTACCATTTTGATTGACCGCGGACCGGATCTGGGTTCTTACCTGGAGAAAAATCTTAAATCTATCATTGATCAGGCCACTAAAGAGGTGGCAGCAAATGACCTTCCTATGCTGGTAAACCCAAGCAGAAAGGCACCTATAGATTATGTTATCCAATACCGGGAGAGCGATTTCGACTTCCTCAACCGCCTTTCTGCCCAGTATCATGAGTGGTTTTATTACGATGGCACGCAAGTAGTTTTCGGAAAACCTGATGAGATGAAAGAAGTGAAACTGGTATATGGACGTGACCTGAGTAACATTCAGTACGGGATTGAAATTGCCCCCTTACGTTATAAAAAATTCGCTTATAATCCGAAAGAAGATGAACTATTGAGTGCCGATGGAAAAGGACAGAGCTCCGGATCACCGGATATGATGCATGCGATTGCAGCGTCTAATACCGTGTACAGTAAATCTTATCACCAGCCGCTGATTACCAGGGCAGATAGCAAAGCTGACATTGATGGTTTCGTAGAAAATGAGCAGAAATCGATGATGTCGGGTCTGTTGAACATCAATTGTACCGGTGATCATCCTGAAGTGGGCATCGGAAGAATCGTCGACATCAGCATGAGTACCCGAAACCTGAACGAATTTGCGATAGAAGATTTTGGCAAATTCCTGGTCACTTCAATTTACCACCATATCGATGGCGTTGGCCATTATCAGAACAGCTTTGGTGCGATCTCGGCCGATACGGAACGTGTGCCTGGCGCTGCTGTACAAAACCCACAACCAGACATGCAACTGGCTAATGTGGTGGATAATAATGACCCCAGTGGACATGGACGAATCAAAGTTAAGTTCAAATGGGAGTGTGGATGTAACGATGTTACAGAATGGTTAAGGGTGATCACTCCCGATGCCGGAAGTTCTGATCAGGTGAGTAAAAACAGAGGTTTTGTCTTTATCCCGGAAGTAGGAGATCAGGTGGTGATTGCTTTTGAAGAAGGGAATATTGCCCGTCCGATTGTGATGGGAAGTGTTTTTCATGGCAAGAGCGGAACGGGTGGCGACAGCGCGAATAAAACAAAGGCACTCACCACAAGGAGTGGGAATACCATCATTATGGATGATAGCAACGGAAGCGTCAATGTTAAAGACCCGAGTGGCAATGTCATTACCATGCATGGTGATGGCAATGTATCCCTTACCGCACCGAACTCCTTTACCATCAATACCAAAGATTTTATTGTCAACGCAGGAAACAGCATTGCGCTGAACGCACAGCCCGGAGAGCAGGGCGGCGGTGAAGGTACGGTCAATATCAGTGCAAAGAAAACGATTGCTGCCACTGCAGATACAGAGGGTATTACACTGGATGCCACCACACTTGGAGTTGCCATTACCGGAAAAACAGATGTGAGCATAGAAAGTACAGATGCAATCGTAAGCCTGACCGGTAAAACTGAGACCCTGATTGATGGAGCGGATATAAAAATGTCGGGAGGAAGTACCATCCGCATCAATTCAGACGATACCGATATCACCTAATCAGCCTGAACATGGAAGAACTGGAATATATTACGCAGAAGGCCATGATGCAGTGTTCTGAGGGTACGGTGCCTGGTTTATTTACACCGACCTATAATCAGACCACTAAAATCAATAGCTGTATCGTATCTACCAATAAGGATAAGATCCCTATGGCAAACATCCCCTCGTTTGTGGTATGTAAGAAAACGCAAAAGCCTTGTGTTCCGGTAAGTACGGAATGGAAGGATACTTATGCGGTAAAAGTTAAAGGTGCACAGACCCTCATTGGAAAAAGTTGTATGAACTGTGGTGTTGGCGGAAAAATTGAATTTTTAGCCAGCGGACAGGTTCCCCTGACTGCAGATGAAGAAGCTCAGCTGAACGGGATGCGTGAGGATGCACAGAAGAATTTTGAAGAAGAAGAGAAAGAAAAGAATAAGTCCTGGTGGCAAAAGGCGGGTGAGTTTGTGGTGGATTGTATTCCTGTGGTCGGCCCGGTGGTGAGTTTGGTAAAGAATGTGAGCCAGGGAAATTGGGCGATGGCAGCACTGGATGTGGGTTTTCTTGCCCTTGATGTAGCAGGTTTAGCTGCAGCACCATTTACCGGAGGGGCTTCGGTGGCCGGGGCAACAATCGCAAAGGCGGGAATCCGTCAGGCAGTGAAAGCAGGAGCGAAGCAGGTGGCAAAGAAAATGTCGAAGGAAGCGATCGAAGCAGGGGTGAAACAAACCATCAAGCAATTGGAGAAATTGAGTGTAAGATCGCTTACCAAAGGGAAACTTTGTGTATTTGCCTGTTTTCCGGCAGGAACACCGGTGGCTACAAAAACTGGTTTTAAAAACATAGAGGATATCCGGACGGGTGATGAAGTCTGGTCTTATGATGAAAAAACAGGAGGTACAGGATTTAAGAAAGTTTTAAATACTCTGGAAAAAAGAACCAGCCTGCTGGTGAATCTGGAAATAGCAGGTGAAAAGATTGTGACTACTCCGGAGCACCCTTTTTATGTAAATGGGGAATGGAAAGCTGCAGGATTGCTGGAAACTATGGATGAGGTTCAGCTGATCGGTGGGTTTTCTGCAAAAGTTCAGCAAATCAGTTATTCCGGAGCCCATGCTCCGGTAAACATGGAAGCAGGAATGATGGAAGAAGACTTTTTCTTTCCTCAGGAAAGTATAGATGAGGATAGCGTCAAAGTTTATAATTTTGAAGTGGAGGATTGGAGTACTTATTTTGTTGGTGATACGAAAGTTCTGGTGCATAATGCAGGGATTTGTCTGAAAGATGTATTGAAGGAAATTAAAGCGGGAAAGAAAAAATTAAGAGAAATTCTGGTAGGCAGAACACCTGGAAAAGGCTCAAAGACCGGGCGCGAAGTGATCGACCGGATGAAAAAAGAAGGAAAAATCAGAACAAGAAGGGGCAAACAACAGTTTAAGTCTAAGAAGGATGGCAAATGGTATGATATGGAATACGCCGATATGGCGCATAAAAGAGATGCCGTAAAATATTGGAACAGAACTGGAAGGAACCATGGCGCACGGTCGCCTGAAGTAAGAAAATGGATGAGAGACTCGAAAAATTATTATCTTGAGCATCAAACCTATAATAGATCTGATGGTGCCAAATTGGGCATAAATTATAAATTACCACCTAGATAACCTGAACATAAAGAGAATAGACATATGGAAATAAAAGATCAGAAAATAGCTGCAAAATTAGAAGATTTAATAGAGGAGTCGGAAGGGTATTATGAAGAAGAAGATTATGAGGGCTTTGTTAAAGTCTCGTTAAAAGCCTGGGATATTTTACCAACGCCTAAAGAGGTTTATGATGAGAGTTATCATCTTGCAGAAGGTCTGGCAGAGGGTTATTTATTAACTGGAAATCATAAGGAATCTATCAAATGGGCGGAAATTATGGGGAATTGTGATATGGAAAGAGCCGATGACGGTGCACGTGAATTTATTTTAGGTAAGATGCTGTTCGAAAGCGGAGATCTGGAAAATGCAAAAGAGAAATTCGCATTGGCTATGATCAAATCTGAAGGAAGGGCTTTTGTCAGCGCACCAAAAAAATATAGTGACCTTTTAAAGAATAAATAAAACCGGTTTTAACAGATACAAAAATGGAAGAAGAACTGGATGATGAATTGTATGATCAGATTGAAAGCCTGTCGGAAGATGGGAATGTATTTGTAGATCAGGACGATTACATCGCAGCACTGAAGAAGTTTAAAGAAGCATTGGCACTGGTTCCCGAACCGAAGACCAAATGGGAAGCTGCATTCTGGCTCTATGCCAGTATTGGTGATATGTACCTGTTTCTGGAAGATTATAAGGCCTCAGCAGAGGCTTTTTATAATGCTTTAAATTGTCCTGACGGACAGGAGAGTGCTTTTGTTCATTTGCGCCTGGGCGAAGCCTTATTTGAAATTGACGAAAAGGAAGAAGCGCTGGATAATCTTTTAAGGGCGTATATGCTGGAAGGTAAGGAGCTCTTTAAAGACGAAGAAGAAAAGTATTATGACTTTCTTAAAAATAATGTAGAGGGCATAGGAGAGAACGAAAGCCATGTTGAACCGGAGAAGAAAGGAGACAAGCCGGAAAACAAATGGTTGCCTCCGGACTGGAATAAGAATTAAGATGAAATCATTCTGAAAATCAGGTTCATAAAAACATTTTTTTAGCTCCCTTGTTGAATAGTTAGTCAGGCTTTTGTTTCAAAAACATCAGGTTATGGAAAATTCAATCAAAGGATTACTGGAGCTCCTGCAGGAATTATATGTAGGAACCAATACTAATGAAAGCTGGGTAATCGATGCCAAACCAGGGCATGGGTTTACCGCTGCAATAGATACCATAAATGCCGAACAGGCTTCCATACCTATCGTAAAGGGCGGCAGTACCATCGCTGCCCATACCGAACACCTGAGGTGGAGCCTGCTCTTTGCCATGGAATTTTATAAAGGGAACAGGCCATCGTCAGATTGGAAAGAAAGCTGGAAAATACGTCAGGTTACAGAAGAGGAATGGACTAAACTCCGGGAAGATCTTTTGGAAGCCTACCTTATGGTTAGAGATGCGATTGAGAAAATTCAAGATTGGTCTCATGAATATCTATGGAAAGGCACATTAGCCTTACTGCCTCATGCAGCTTATCACCTCGGCGCAGTTAAGCAAATGATGCTGGTGATAAAAGAACACTAACTAGTCGCGTTACCCTTAAAACAATGGCAAATCAAAGTGCAGGCATTTTGTTGTACCGAAAGACCCTTAACGGACCTGAGTTTTTTCTTGTCCATCCTGGCGGGCCCTTTTTTCGGAATAAAGATCTGGGCTGGTGGACCATCCCAAAAGGAGAGATCCTGCCAGACGAATTACCTTTGGACGCGGCAATCAGAGAGTTTGATGAGGAAACAGGCTATCGGCCTGAAGGAAAGTTTATTGAACTTCATCCCATCGTACAAAAGGGAGGTAAAAAGGTTTGGTGCTGGGCTATAGCAGGTGATCTGGATTCAAAAAGAATAACCTGTAATACTTTTGATTTAGAATGGCCACCAAAATCAGGTAAAATTGTTGCTTTTAATGAGGTCGATAAGGCAGGTTGGTTTAGTCTGCAGGAATCAGAAAAATATATTAACCAGAGGCAATTTGCTTTTTTGCTGGAATTGAATCAACTGTTAACCTGATACTGGATTCGCATTGCATTTTACATTGTATGGAATTGATCTTAGAGAGATTTCTGGTATTTCTCTCTGTTTACCGCATAAAATTGATTATTTTGCAGTATTCACCTACTTGTTAAAAGCATGCTCTTACTAACAGAAATCGAAAAAGTGATCCCTATTTCCAAGGAGATGGACGTGGCCACCCGAAAGAAGTTTGTAAAACGAAAAGTTTTCAAAACAGAAAGTTTACATGAAACCGGAAAGATTGCCAGGGAGTTGTTCTTTATAGAAGAAGGGTTGATCCGCATTTTTTACCACAACGATTCAGGCAAAGACATTACCTACGGTTTTTATACCGAGGGTGATTTTGTGACCGTTCCTGAAAGTTTCTACACACAATCGGCTTCCAAGTACCATATGGAAACGCTGGAAGAAGGGCTAATCTATGCCATTTCTTATACCGAACTGAACCTGCTGCTCCATGATTTTCCGGAAATGCAGCGATTTGAAAATAAGACCCTGCAAAGCTTTTTGCTAAAAGCCAGTGAACGCATTGTGGCACTTCAGTTTCTTAGTGCCGAGGAAAGGTATGATACCCTGATGGAAACACAACCGAGCATCATCAGAAGAGCGCCTCTTGGAACAATTGCTTCTTACCTGGGAATTACGCAGGAAACCCTTAGCAGGATAAGAAATAAGAAGAAATCCCTTTTTGATTTAGATCAAAAGAGAATTGCTTAATTAACCAGACCTTTGCCCCTTCATAAAATCCTTGTGTAATGAAAGCTATTTTAAAACACATTTTTGTACTTTTTATCGGATTGTTTCCCCTGATATTGCATGCTCAGCAATCCGGTCCTCCGGGTTTAACCGAGCTGATTGATAGCGCAGTAAAGAAGGATCATATGCTGGCCAATAAACTGCTGGATATAGAGTCTTCTAAAATCGACCGGAAAAAACTATCGGAAGTATACCTCCCTAATGCCGAGGTATCCGGGAAATATGCCTTTCTTGCTAATGGCGTTAATTTAGGATTACCAGGAACGTCTTTATTCGATTTGATCAGCATTCCTGAAATCAATTCTGGTTTTACGTCCAATGCCAACCTTTTTAAAGCAGACCTTAGTCTGAGCAGCGTATTGTATGCCGGAGGAAAAGTATCCGCTCTTAAAAGTGCCTTAAATGCGAAAACCAAAGCACAAACTGCTTTACTGGAGAAAGACCGTCAGCAGATCATTACAGAAATTTCCAAAGCCTACGATCAGCTGGCTTTGCTCAGACAGGTAAAATCAGTGCTGGATAAAAGCAGGGAACGTTATGAAATCAATAAGAAAACTGCTGATAAGGCACTGAATTATGGATTGATTACCAAATACGAACATCAGAAGGTAGAAGTTGCACAAGCTACACTTGCCTCTAAAATACAGGAGTACGAAGGGAAAAGAAACCTGTTATTGCACCAGTTGGAAACCCTAACGGGCATTAGCCTGGAGCGTTTAGGACTGATTGAAAATGAATTGTCGCCCATTAAAACGGTGACTTCCCGGCATACCATAGAAAACAGACCGGAATTCACTGCTTTGTCTGCTGCCATAGAGGCACATGGTTTCCAGCTTAAAGCTGCACAAACCTGGTGGAGGCCTAAAGTACAGGCTGCGGCATCTTTAGGTTATCTAAACCTGTTTGATGTGGACATGAAAGGAAAGCATGATCTGCCGGTAATCGGCCGTTTCA
The DNA here is from genome assembly GCF_001721645.1 of Pedobacter steynii. NCBI lineage: Bacteria > Pseudomonadati > Bacteroidota > Sphingobacteriia > Sphingobacteriales > Sphingobacteriaceae > Pedobacter > Pedobacter steynii. The sequence goes on from NZ_CP017141.1 coordinate 4,744,555, forward strand.
GCAGTCATACGAACAAAATTGAGGTGGCACCTAACTTTACAGTCGGGGTGGGCTTTAAGTGGGATATTTTTGACGGGAATAAAGGGAAAAGAGAAGTTCAGCAGGCGAGGATAGAGGTGAAAAAAGCCGAAAATGAAAAAGCCGAAGCGGAAGAAAAACTGAAACTAAACCTGATCAAGACCCAAACGGATTATAACAATTCAAATTCGGAACTGGTGGTTAAACAGAAACAAATGAAGATGGCCGAAAATGCTTTGACACAAGCGGGGAAGGAGTTCAAAACCGGATTGATTAAAGCTGCAGATCTGATTGGTGCGGAAAGTGATTACCAGACTGCTTCATTGGATTATCTTCAGGCGGTCTTTAACCAGCGCCGCAATGCAATAGAATTATTAAAAGCTACAGGTAGCCTGAACCGTTCTACCATTCAATAAATGAAAAATATGATGAACACTTCATTCAAAAGCGTATTATTTGTACTTGTCCTGGCAGCATCAGCCTGCTCAAAGCCCGAAAAAAGTACTGAAGGTAAGATTAAGCGCGAAACCCTGGCCTTTGCGCCAAAGGTAACCGGGCGTGTTTTAAAGATTTATGTGAAAGAAGGTGATTTTGTGAAAGAAGGGGATACCCTGGCCATGCTGGATGTACCGGAGGTAAATGCCAAACTCTCTCAGGCAAAAGGAGCGGTAAAAGCTGCCGGTGCGCAACGGGATATGGCTAAAAACGGAGCTACAGAGAACCAGTTGAAACAACTGCGGGCCAAGAAAGCGGGGATCACTGAACAGTTTAAATTTGCAGAGAAATCTTTCAGCAGGGCAAAGGCCATGTTTGCGGATAGTATGATGACCCCACAGGCATTTGATGAGGCAACGGCCAAATATAATGGCGCAAAAGCACAACTGACCGCAGTAAATGCAGAGTATAATGAAGCCGAAAAAGGAGTCCGTATTGAAACCCGTACCGCAACACAGGGACAGGCAGAACAGGCATTAGGTGTATTGCAGGAGGTAGAAGTGGCTTTATCCGAAAGGTATATTATCGCCACCAATGATATGCAGGTAGAAACGATCAGCTTAAGGGTGGGCGAGCTGGCTACTGCGGGTTATCCTTTGTTTAATGGATATCTGCCGAACACCACTTATTTCAGGTTCACCATTCCTGAAAGTAAAATCGCGGCCTACAAAAAAGGCGAAGCGATTGAAGTAACGGTACTTTATAATAAGGAAAAGTTAAAAGGAAAAATACAAACTGTGAAACAGCTGACACGTTATGCGGATATCACGGCTGCTTATCCCAATTATGATGTGGAAGAAGCGGTGTATGAAGTAAAGATCATTCCTGATGATATCCAGGCTGCGGAGAAATTATTGGTAAATGCCACAACGATCCTTTAAAAAGGTAAAAAGACAATAAGCTAATGAAAAACTTCTTTGCATTGATAAAAAGGGAATTTGGGTTGTTCTTTGCCGACAGTACATTGCGCTCTGTATTTCTGTTGGCACCCATCATTTATGCTTTGCTTTTTGGCTTTGTTTATCAAAAAGGAAAAGTAGAACACTTGCCGATTCTGGTGGTAGATCTGGACAATACGCCTTTGAGTAACCAGCTGATTGACATGCTTGGTGAAAACGAAAAACTTCAGGTGGTACGTGTTAAAAACAGCAATAACGGAACCACCGAAACCATGCGGCAAATGAAAGCGGTGGTTACCGTAGTAATTCCGGAAAGATTTGAAGCTTCGGTTCTGCAAAAGCGCTATCCGGAGGTAAATACTTATATCAATACGACCAATCTGCTCACTGCAAACATGGCATCGCAGGGGGTGCAAACTACGCTGGGAACTTTCAGTGCCGGAATTAACATGCAGGGACTAAAGAAAAAAGGAATGGGAGCGGAGCAGGCCGCTACTCAATACGAGCCTTTTAAAGTCAATTATATTCGTTTATATAATGAAACCGGTAACTACTTTACCTACATGTGGCCTGGTGTATTGGCCGTGGTATTACAACAGGTTTTGCTGTTGGGACTTGCCGTTAGTTTTGCAAGAGAATATGAGAACAAAACACTGGAAACTGAATTTTTAGGACGTGCGGGATCTGCATTTTCTGCAATCTTAATCAAAGTGATCCCATTTTGGATCATGAGTATTTTTATATTGGGAATTTACTATGCTTTTCATCATATTTTCAGGGCCCCGATACCAAGTCCTTTAATGAATTATGCTTTTACAACAGGGCTTTTTATCATGGCCACTACTTTTCTGGGGGTATTTATCAGTGCCTTACTGCCAAGCGCGTTAAAGGCTACGCAAGTGCTGATGTTATTGGCTACTCCGGCCTTTATCATTGGTGGATATTCCTGGCCGCTGGAAGCCATGCCAGTGGGGGTACAGTGGTTATCGGCGATATTGCCACTCACACCATTCCTGAATGCGCATAAAATGATGCTTTTTCAGCATGGTTCTCTGGGAGATGTATTGCCCTCCATCCAACACCTCTGCGTATTGATCCTGGTATATGGTGTACTGGCCCTAATTACAGTCAGGCTAAAGATTTACCAGATGAAAAAAAATGTAGCAAAGGTGGAGGATAAGGCAACTGAATCATAACACTGGAAATGCCTGCTCTTTTAATTATAGCGGCTGTGTGATTTAAGCTGTTTTGTGATAGAAGCCACCAGATTCGGGTTGATGTCGGTCTCGTCAACCACCTGCCAGTCTCCCTTGTTTTCTACGATGAGAAAGGAATCCATTTCCGGGAAAAATACCCTGATGGCTTGTTGTCCGAAATAGTCTTCTGGTTTTCCTATTAATTCGATTGGCGATTGATCAATTGGGTCTTCAATTATAAATTTCATAACAAATAGGTTAATGAATACTCAGCTTATTAACTGAGAGCGCCTGATTAAATAACAGCAAAATGTACGCTTGGTTTGGATAAATTGTAAAAAGGGTGTTTGTTGGGGATAGGAGTGCGGGTATGGAGAATAAGGATCCGAGTTTATCTAAGTTTCTGGATGGCGTTAAAGTAGTACCATTTATTAACGTTATTATTGATTACTTTAGAAAAACAGTTGCCGAAGTAGTTTGTTTATTCTTCATTATGGCAGATGTACACTCTAAAGAAGTTCGCTCATATAATATGAGTAAGATTAAAGGAAAGGATACTAAACCCGAACTCTTGGTACGTAAATTTCTTCATAAACATGGACTTCGTTATCGTTTACATGTTAAAGATCTTCCTGGTAAACCGGACATTGTATTACCTAAATATAAAACAGTAATATTTGTTCATGGTTGTTTTTGGCATGGCCATGAGAATTGTAAATATTATGTTGTTCCCAAAACACGGACCGAATGGTGGGAAGATAAAATAAGCGGTAACATAATGAAAGATAAATTTGTTGAAGAAAAGCTTTTATCGGCTGGATGGAAAATTCTTAAATTATGGGAATGTGAGTTAAAGCCTGGTTTTAAAGACGAAAATTTGCGTCTGTTAAAAAATAAATTGCAGAATGCATGATAAAGTTTATAAATTCACAGATTTACAAGAACAGACGTGAATTATATAGACTTATTTGCAGGTGCAGGGGGATTGTCAGAAGGATTTAAAAAAGTTGGATTTAATCCGATTGCGCATGTAGAGGCAGATAAAGCCGCATGCTATACTCTTAAAACAAGATTAGCATATCATTATCTTAATGAGAACAACCAAATAGATATTTATAACCAATATTTAAAAGGAGATATTACAAGAGCGGAATTATATTCATTCATTCCCCAAATGCTGCTAAATTCTGTTATTAATGAATCTATAGGGGCAGAAACAAACGAATCAATATTTAAAAAAATAGACTGTATAAAAGAGAATCTTAAAATTGACCTTATAGTTGGAGGACCTCCTTGCCAGGCATATTCGACAATGGGCAGAGGTGCTTTGAAACACAAAAAGAAAGATGTACGAAAACAGTTATATATAGAATATGGGAAATTTTTACTACGGTATAAACCAAATATGTTTGTTTTCGAGAATGTACCTGGGTTAAAAACTTCTGATAATGGTAGACATTATAAAACCATTAAAGAATATTTTAAATTGATTGGATATCGAATAGACGAACTGTTATTGAATTCATGGGATTTTGGTGTGATTCAAGATAGAAAGCGTTTAATATTAATCGGTAGAAAAGATAGTTTAGATTTTTCGCCAATCGAATTTGGTAATTTACATCATAAATGGGACCGAGATGATATATTTGATGACCTTCCTTCATTGCAAGCAGGACAGGGGAGTAGGTGGTGTTCATATAAGACTTCTACAAATGAATATTTAAAAAACACATCCATTCGCGATGCGACAGATTTTACTACTCTCCATATAAGTAGACCTCATAATGAGAGAGATCTGAATATTTATAAATTGGCGATAGCTAAATTGCAGAATGGGGTACGATTAAAAAATTCAGATATACCTTTAGAAGAAAGAACTCAAAATAATATTGATGATTTCTTAGATCGTTTCAAAGTTGTAGGTAAAAAACCTCATACTATGATAGCTCATATAGCTAAAGATGGACACCATTTTATTCATCCAAACATGGAACAGCTTCGATCAATTTCCATAAGAGAAGCAGCTCGGATACAATCATTTCCTGATAATTTTTATTTTGAAGGAATAAAAGAATTTCAAAATAGATCAGCTGCTTTTAGGCAAATCGGAAATGCAGTTCCGCCTTTAATGGCCGAAATTATAGCAAATAAAATTAAAAAAGTACTAGATGGCGATTAACTTAAACATCCAAAGACACTCATTTCAACCTGGTGCAATGTCAATTATTCAAATGGGAGAGGAATTGATTGGTCATCCAAGTACGGCCATAAATGAGCTTGTAAAAAATGGATATGATGCTGATGCATTAAATTGTAAAGTATATTTTCATCATTCTAAAAATCCAACGGAATCATTTGCTTTTGTCTTTGATAATGGCAGTGGAATGGACGATAATACTCTTTTTGGCGATTGGTTAAAGCCATCAGTTAGTTCTAAAAGAAGAGCGAATGCTAAGAGTAAGACTTTTAAAAGACATTTGCTAGGAAGTAAAGGAATAGGACGTTTAGCTGCAATGGCATTGGGTGAAAGCGTTACAGTTATATCAAAGAAGGAAAAAAGAAACTTATATAACTGGATAACGATTAATCGAGAATCCTTTAGAAGGGATAAATTATTATCTGAGGTTTATTTTCCTGGTGACAGCATTGATGTGTTTGATAAGCTTTTTAAAGATGAGAAATATTATTCGGAAAGAAGCTGCTTCAAGAACGAGTCGTTGTTGCGTGTGCTAAATATGGTTTCGCTAAATGACTTCAACAATGGAACATTAATTGTAATCGAAAGACTTGATAGTTCTGTTTTGAAAATTATAGCAGAAGATTTTAATCAAACTGAAATTTTCAATGAACCTTCTATTAAAGGAACTAGTTTTTATAAATCATTATCTGCTTTAATTACTCCTTTGAGGATCAATTCAGATATTCAAGCGGAACTGCTTGATAAAGAAATTATTCATAAGGAGAATTTAATTTCAACAAAAGACAGTGCGTTCTCCGTGGAATTCGGCATCAATCTTATACCTAATCAAGGAGCAAATGAAGTTGATTGGCAAGAAATTGAGCCAATACCAGTACAATCCGTTTATGACTTTAGAGCATATGGAAAGGTTAATAGCAAAGGAGACTTAAAAGGATTTTTAGATTATAAACGCCTAATTAAATATAGTTATGAAGAAACCTTAGAGATTCCATTCTCCGAAATTATAAATGAAAGCATTAATGGAAAGGATTTGTCTTTAGAAATGTTTTCAGATCAAAAAAAGCAGGTAAATGAGACGGGTGAGTACTATTTTGATATACGTATTTATGATATAGGAGAAAAAGATAATCTAGAAAAACTCGCTTTAGAAGCTGGATTTGAATCAGGCATGAAATTTAGAACCGCTTTTAAAGATTTTCAAGGATTAAGAATATCAAAAAATGGATTTGGCGTTAAACCTTATGGTGAGGAAGTTGAGGATTGGATTGGTTTGTCTAAAGCAAGGGTTCAAAATCCGGGACAAAATGTTAATACAAATCAGATTCTTGGCTATGTATTTTTTTATTCTCCTGAAAATGATATTCTTGAAGAAAAAACAAATAGAGAAGGTTTTTTAGAGAATAGAGCATTTATGCAAGTGAAAAGCACTATGTCTGTTTTGTTTAAAAACATTGGTAGGAAAAGGTACAACTATAGGCTACTTCATGGAATTGGTAGAGTACCATCTAGTAGACATACTAGGCCTGATATTGAAGAATTTCGATCTGTCTTAAATTCCAATAATATTTCTCAAATAAGAAATTATTCCGAGAAGTTTTTGAAGGATGTAACTACTTCAATGGATAATCTTGAAGACTCGCTTTCTTTTGCTGAAAGACTGGCATCTCTTGGGGGGAGTGTAGAGTTAATTTATCATGAAATGGCACAACCTATCTCTGCGCTTAGAAATACAAAATCATCATTGAACTTTAAGAAAGAAAGAATAGATGCTGAAATAGCTGATAGCTTTTTGAATGATATTGATACACTACACCATTCTACAGATATTATTGCGGAACTCCGAAGCTCATTACAACCAGCTATCGGTCGAACTAGAAAAAAGAAATTTAAACCTAGGGATACTTTTTTTAAGGTTTTAAATCTCTTTAAGAATGACATATTTGATAATAAAATTGAAATAATTTTTGATAAGGAGTTGGATGATTATGAAATTGTAGATTTGGAGTATGCTTTTTGGATATCTTTTTTAAATATTGTTAATAATGCTGTATATTGGATTAAAAAAGCAGGTAGGGGCGGCGAGATAAGATTTTTGTTAGAAGGAGATAGCTTAGTTGTGAGTAACTCTGGACCTTTTATTAATGATGATATTCTTGATCTTATTTTTTCATATGGAGTTACAACAAGACAAGAGAAAAATGCAACTGGACTTGGTTTAGCTTTTACGCAAAGTGTGTTAAGTAGAAATAACTGGGCGGTAAGCGCGATAAATAGAGATAATGGTCCAGCTTTTATTATAAAAAAATTAGAAAATGAATAGAGGTGTTATAATTCATCTTGATAACGATTACGAGAACATACTTAACCCTTGTAAGAATTTGTTTGAGCAATATGGAATAGAGCTAGAATATGTCACATGTAAAGACGTAGATGAGTTTAGAGCGAAGATAGAAGAGCATAGGACTGATATTAAGGCGCTGATTTTTGATCTAATTGGCTTGGAGCCATCTAATGATGATATTGATCAGAAGAGTACTGAATTTTTGGATTCAATAAGAATGAGTTTTAATTATTTTAGTATACCGATCTTTATATATAGTGGATATTTACAGTCATTAAATCAGCAATTTTCGGATTCTGGAACTGTTTTCAAAATTGATAAAGAATTAGGTATCGCTGTAGTATTTGATAAGATCAAATTATTTTTGAATTCTGGTTTTATCAATGTCTTTTGTCCTGGTGGAATATTAGAAAAAGAACTTCATAAAGATCTTAATTTATCTTTCGTTAAGCAGTTTAATGATAATAGTCAGATTGAAAATATTATAAATGATATCATAACGGTGGCTGCCGATGGGGGAGTCTCTCGTGTTGAAAAAGTATTTAAAAGAATAGCGGTAAGGTCGCTTTTATCCGGCCTTTTAGCTCCAGACGTAAATGCTGAAGGTATTGTTGAACAGGAGTTTCTCCATCCCTGTGAGCACTATTTGCAAAGAATCAGCCCATATGAATTTTGGACTGGAGACATATTTAAAGAAAATAATAGTAACAAACATCTACTTATTATTACTCCAAGATGCAATGTTGCTTCAAAAAAATCTGAGGAGCTACTTGTTTGTGAAATTGATGTTGAAAATTTCCCTACTAGAAAAGAAAAAGTTTCACATGCTTTAACTGATAAACCTGAAATATCTGGATATGATCGTTATCTACCCCCTTCAGCATCTTTTATTGGAGGAAAGGTTTTATTATCTAAATATTCCATACTAAAAAAGGATGATTTGTCGAGTTTATTTAAAAGGCAAATTACATTAAGTGACGAACTTACGAATGAGATATTGGGTAAATTCGGTGCATATTTTTTTCGCTCGGGGATTACCCCTTATAACTTTGATGAAACTCTTGAACATATATCTAAAGGTAAGGATATTGCCGTGGTTGCTAAATGAAAAAACATGTGACTTGAGGATGGCTTATTTGGGAATGTTTTGGGGTTGTAAACTGAATTATGTCATTTTAAATTAATGCTCCTTAGAGGACTCTTAAGCTCCTGCATGACTCTATCACCAAATTTAAGATCAAGTTGTGATAATACCAATCCCCAGTTATGGACTGGCGTTGTCCATTTTTTAATGACTAAGTCTGTGATTTCAAGGCTGCCTGCTCTGATGAAAACGTTCAGCTTAGTTTTGTAATCTTCAGGATCTGTCGGTATACTCCTCAATGGGGTAATAGTGTAAAAGTCTTTCTGATATAGTACCTTAATTCCCTGGCTCTCTTTTTTGCAGCTTAAAAAAAAGAAGACCAGGGATTCGTTATTTAGAGAAAGAAAAGTAATTACTGCTTTTAAATAGGCGAATTTAGGTAATTCGTTCTTCCATCCATACTATGATTATTTGAGACTTTCTCACACCTCCAAATAGAATCAATTCCTTAGTTACGAAACATTCGTTGCAGCCATAATACCATGCTCGCTCTGAAAAAAATACAATTGAAATTCGTAAACAATTAGCAAGTAATTAAGCTTTAAATTATAGGTATCTTCAGGTACTCCTTTAATATTCGTAAGCGTTCTCTAATTGAACCTGCATCATTCGTGCCCTGAAGAGATAATCTGTCAAACTCTATTAGATCATAATTAGCTTTAGAGATATCTGTCTCAGCTATGCTTTTATTTTTTTGGATTTCGTCTCTAAACTCCACTAAATCTTTCCTGTTGATGGTAATAGAGTTACTAATAGCGTCTTTAAATGCCAGATAATATATAGGAATGATGCCTTGAGATCTTAATAAATTATCATTGTCATGAAAAATTGTGTTCATTTTATCAAGAACAGACACAACCGCACTTTCAATTGGCTTAGACTTCATAACCTTATTTTGTTTAAAGGCTCTTACAAATTCATCCAAATAAACTTTTTTGGTATCATAAATCTTTTTTTCGTTTGTTAATGTCCAGGTTAAATACAAAAGTCTACAAGCAACTTCTTTATGTTGATACCGAGTGTTTGAGAATTTAACTTTTTTAATTAGAAAGTCATTCTTACATATATTATTGATACTTTGTACCATAGGCCCTCTTATTGCATTTCGCTTCTCAGCCGCATTCAACGGAACCGCCTCATTTAATCTTAAGAACATATCATCAATTAAATCCAGATCATCCGTTTCTACACATACAATAGGTAAATCAAATGAATCAAATAAACCTTTTAACTCTGGCTCGTCTTTAGCTAAGTCTGCATAGGTGAAATTGGCTACCTTGACGTTAGAGTCTTTGAAGAATTTGAAGTCTTCTGCGAGTTTGAACTTGCCATCTAGAAACATCCATATGGTTTCCAAACGTTGCCTGCCATCTATCACCGCATATTCCTGACCGTGATAATTAGGACTTCTTTTATCAAGAACGTGAAAGTATATTTTGGGAATATCATAATCATTTAGAATTGAGTCAATTAGGAGTTGTCGTTTTTCTAATGTCCATATATCTCCATTTCTTTGGTAGTCCGGTGCGAGCTGAATTAACTTTCTTTCAAAATTAATCCTTAATATATTTCTATTATTCTTATCGTACGTTTTTATATATGCCATTATATGTTTCTTTTTAATATTGACCCTAAACTCGGTAATTCTGGGAATAATCTAAATTCATCTATGCCGAACAAATCCAACTCTTTGAGAATACTATCTTTAGATGAGGCGGGAATTTTATACCTCCAAACGTGCTTTCCACCATCGATCATTTCAATTGGAGTCTTGTCTCTATGAAAAATCGTAAATGTTCCAGCTTGTGCCTGGATTCTCGCACTATTTCGAGGACAAATAATAGCTACAGGGAACATCTCTGAAGTTGTTTCACTTTTATAGGCTTCAGGTGAATACCTTTGTTCAATTGCAGTATCGTTAATAGAAACAATATAGTTTTGTTTAATTGATGCTTTTTTATTTAACTCAATAGGCAAAAGCATGTTTAACGCACCATCTTTCTTCTTATCGCTGGAACATGCAAAATAGAGTGCAACTAAAGGGCTTTCAGACCAATCTAATAATCTTGTGGGAACCCCATTATGTTGCATGATAAATAACCAATCTATTTCACGGATATGGTTATTGTTTAAAAGCATCGTGGCATTTTGCTTAAATTTTTCAATTAGATTTGTTTCGACTGGGGCTTTGCTATATCTAAATAATCCTGGAATAAGCTTATAACCTATATTAGCATGACCCCTAAACCATATTGGTGTTTTTATATCCTTCGAGTCCTCTTTTAAGAGCTCTAAAAGCTCAGTTAAATTATTAATAGTTTTATCTGCTTTGTGCATGAGAGTCCGTTTAATTTATCTTAGTTAACCTTAGTTAAAACCTAATCGTTACCAATTTATGTAACAAATTTTGATCTGTCAACTAAATTGGATTATATGATGTCAATCGAAGGGATAATTTTAATTTATAATATTGCAAAAGTAATTTTGAAATTGAACGAAGTGCCCAAGAGCTAAAAGTTGGAGTTCATAAATTATCTTGCTCGCAATATCATTCTGACGAGAGTTTAATCAAAGTTGTGAAGGTCTAATTAGAAGTAGTACGGGCTCTTTTAATAACTTGAAGTTGTATAAGTTAGTTAGTGCAGAAAGACTCTCTTAGGACATAGATTAAAGGATAAGAAATCTGGTGGCTTATCAAGTAATAATCTGGTTTGAATTTCGATAGATGTATCATAATATTTTATTTATATGTAATTAGATCGTGTTATGAGGATGTATTTCCTGGTTTTTTTCATTAAACAATAATTGATGACTCATTTGAATAATAAATATCATTTGTGGTGTTTGTTTCATTTTTTTATTGTACTATTATTAATATTAATTAAGAAATCATCCTATGATTACATCTCGCGTTCTCAAAATTCCATTAAGGGTTCTCCTAACCATCATGGCATTTTTAATTTTTTTATATTCCTGTAAGAAAGATAGTACCTCAAGGAATTTAAAACTACAAGATCAACAAAGAATTCAAAGATGGTACAATTCAAATATTAATCCTGATAAAAAGAATCCTTTTAGTACCTTAAGTCCAATCTGGGATCAGGTTCGGGTAACTGAAGTAAACGGGCAGATTGTTTATGAGATTAGCATGAATAACCCACAGAAAATATTCATCGGTTATGAAAGCACTGATAAGAATAAAGCTGAGGAATATTTATCAAGAAGTGAAACCCGGTTTTTAATTTTTGAAAACATAAAAAGCGGATCAATTGTAAATGGTTGTTATATGTCAATACTAAATACGGGGATCCAGAACAATATAAAATCCGTTCGCTATAAAGAACCTGGAAACTTAACAGGAAACATTATATATTTTAATCCTGATGGAACAATGGCTAACGGATGGGCCTTCCGTGATGGCGCAACTCTGCAGAGATTTTCTGTAAGCAATGAAAGAGAATATAAAGCAACAATGCGGATCAGATCAGAAGAAGATCGTATCAATAAGTCAAACGGCGGAAAAATTGCCAGATACGAAGCTGCTTATTGTACACCAGAATACCGAATTATTTATGGTATGGCATGTGCGGGCGCTGATGGATACATGAACTGCCAGCAATATGTGATAGGTAGGGAATATATTAATAATTGTACCTATGGAGGCGGAGGCGGTGCTGATGGAGAATATACACCACCAAACCCAACCGGTGGTGGAACTGGTTCTACTCCGCCAACAAAAGATATTATTGATAGTCTTCAGGGATACCCATGCGCTCAGGCATTACTGACTCAGTTACCTCTATTGAACAATGATATTGCTGCCAAGATAAATGCTACCTTTAATGGGAGCTGCGATTTTAATATGAAATTTGTTCCACATGCTTTTCCTGCAGGCTCAAAAACAGATGGTGATCAAACAGTAACGTCTATTGAAATGAAGAACGGATTTAATGTTAAAGATGGTTTTACAATATCTACAACAATTCGCATTAATGAGGATGTACTGAAATATGCAACTAAAGAGTATATCTTAGCGACAATGTACCATGAAGCACTACATTCCTTCATAGCCGTTGAAAAGTTTAGATTAGGCGATCAATATTCCACGACATATCCGGATGTTAATCCTGCATATATAAATGGTGCAGCTGGAATTGATGTGACTAAGGCTATTTTTGTGGACAAACATTCGGTAATGGCTATCAATTATCTGAACGGTCTAACCTCGGCTTTACTAAGTTATAATAGTAACCTCAATAAAGCCACTGCAGAAGCAATGGCTGCTGCAGGGATTCTGCATTTGGATCCAGCTGCGTCAACATTAAATACCAATGAACGAGATACGAGAAATAAAACTTCCACAGGTACCAAATGTCCTTAAAATGAAAAAAACAAGCCTCTTAATCCTATTCTTCGTGGGTTTCATTGCAACAGCCGTTGCTGGTAATGTGAATGAATTAAAGTCTTCAAAATTAATCAATAAAATAAGCCAACGAGCTGACAAGTATTTTATATTTGAAACAAATAGTTCTGATTACAAAGTTGTAAGCACAAAACTAAATACTTCTAAATTGTATAAAAAAGACAGTGAAATTGAGCTTTACAATCTTAAATATGAAAATAAATTAGTTTTATTCTCAATACTTCCTGCTAAATCAAAACAAAATTGGACTGAAGTCGATATAGAACGTATCAGCCAGAATGTTGTTAATTTCCCTTCGCTAAAACAAATGGTTGAAGAGGGGTTCAAGGAATTTGATAAGTCCGGCGGTTATAATTCATTATATATTAAAAGACAGGATATCAGGTTAGTTATCAAAAAAAACAATAGGTTTTTTGTAGCGGAAAACTGCGTAACAGAATATTTTAGCATTATAGAACAACTTTTGGTTTTCCCAAACCTAATGAAGAATGGCTACATTAATATCAAATCTCCGGTTTTGTCGACAAAAGAGTTTGAAAGTAAGTATAAAGCTGCATATAAAGAAAACTCTCCAAATACATTATATTTATCAGGTACTGGAAATACAGGCCTTCGTCGCCCACTAGAAAAACCTTTGTTATTTCATTCAGAAAATCTCAACCTATTTGGTTATGATGCATATAAATTTTGGCAATTTACAGATTGGCCTACTATAGATGGACCAAACTACTCAAGGGGGATAGATCGGTTTATTTATGTTCCTGAGCTTGGAATTATTGGAGGTTCTTTTGATGCCTGGTTTGTATCCACTTCCGATGATGATTTATATAGCCATTACATAAATGAAGAACTTTTAATACCCAATTCTATTAACGATATACAAAGGTATTAATAGGGCGGTATATCGACTTTATATAACCACAATAAGTATTCAGATCCGAAGTCTGTAGTTGTAACTACTCTTCGGATTTTTAATTTTCGATACTATCACCTTCAACAACCCCTTCTATTGGCATAAAATCCTTTGGACTACAATTAAAATCAAGAGCGATTTTATTCAATTGGTCAAGCGTATACATTGCAGGCCATTTTTCACTTTCTATTTGCCCAATATAGCCGTCTGAAACATCGAGTATCATGCCGATGTAGGTTTGGGGTTTCGAAAGGCTTTTCCGAATAATCTTTACGTTTTCAACGATTTTCAATTCAAATTTTGATTTTTTTCCTGCCATGGTTGCAATAAAGAATAAAAAAACAATATCATTTCTTAGTTATAACTAAGTTTTTTGTATAGATTAGTAATTAATGAGAAATTAATGGTTGTATAGGGTTAATTTTATGATTTTATGTAAAATATGATGTAGTGTATTTAATCTTTTTGAGTATTTAAGCAAATGTCGTTAAATGAATTCATTATAATGATTAGTCTTTCTCATTGCCATTTTAACTCTTTTTAAAGCTATTTATTAATTCCGTTACTAACATGCAAAAAACGATTCTAACTATCGCAATGGCTACGCTTTGCCTTTTTTTTAAAGCACTATCCCAGGACAAGGCTGTAGATATTACAGCAAAAGGGATTCAAATAGGGCAATACATCCCTAACGTCAAATTTGAAGAGATTCACAATTACAAAACAAAAACGGCCAGTATCGCTGATTTCCAGGGGAAGCTGCTCATCCTAGATTTTTGGGCTACCTGGTGTGGTTCATGTGTCAATGCAATTCCTGAGATGGAAAAGCTTCAAAAGCAATTTGATGGAAAAGTACAGTTTCTGTCGGTTAGCTATGAGCCTAAAGAAACAGTGATTCCGTTTCTGAAGAGGTTGCATAAGGGTAAGCCATCCATGATTCCTCAGGTGACAGGAGATAAGTCGTTGAGCAAATTCTTCCCTCATATCTATCTTCCGCATTTTGTCTGGATAGGCAAGGATGGAAAGGTACGGGCAGTTACCGATATGATAGATGTAACTGCTGCCAATATTGAAAAGATGCTCAGCTCAGAAGGAGAGGTATTGCTTCGCGAAAAGAAGGACATGAGGATGAAGTATGATAAAAATAAGCCCCTTTTGGTAAACGGGAACGGAGGTGATGGCAGCCAGCTTATTTATCACTCCACATTGAGTGGTTATATCGAAGGAATGAAATCTTCCAGAAATCTGGCGCCACCAGATAGTGCTTTCGGTAACAGGCTTACTTTATCCAACTGTCCTGCCATCTGGTTTTTCAAGTTAGCGTTTAGTGATGGGTATCCTACCTTCTTTCCGGATAATAGGGTATTACTGGAAGTGAAGGAGCCTGAGAAGATTTATCCATCGGAGGAGATCCGCTATTCAGATTGGCTTAAAACCCCTGGTAACGGCTATTGCTATCAGTTACAGGTGCCTAAATCTCTAAAGGATAATTTCTATCCCATTCTACAAGAAGATTTAAGACGCATCTTTCCACAATATCGGGGATCTGTAGAAAAAAGGAAAGTAAAATGTATGGTTTTGGTACTGTTACCTGGCGCAGACCTTTTGAAAACTAAACACAGAACCGAGCAACCAGAAGAACGTTTCAGCTCCAAAGGGTTTCACATAAAAAACAGCTTTATGGGGGCCTTTATAGACCGGATCCAAATCGAGTACCAGAGATTCTCCAAGATTCCTTTCTTAGACCATACCGGGTATCTGGATAGGCTGGATATGGATGTTGAGGCTGATCTGAGGAATGTGGAATCGATGAACCAGGGCCTAAAGAAATATAACCTGCAATGGGTGGAGAAAGAAGTGGAACTACCAATGCTTGTCATCAGAGATAAACAATAATTCGGATACCAAAATAAGAACGAATGAAAAAGTATGGATACCTTTTGCTGGTATTT
Organism: Pedobacter steynii; assembly: GCF_001721645.1. Lineage (NCBI taxonomy): Bacteria > Pseudomonadati > Bacteroidota > Sphingobacteriia > Sphingobacteriales > Sphingobacteriaceae > Pedobacter > Pedobacter steynii. The sequence goes on from NZ_CP017141.1 coordinate 4,760,136, forward strand.
CAATGCCTGGTTTTTGCAGGTTATGCCCAGCAAATTGTAAAAGGAAAAGTAGTTGCCGGAGAGGAGGAAACTCCGCTAAAAAGAGCAACCATTATAAATTTGAAAGACCAGAAAATGGTGCTGAGTAATGAAAATGGCGATTTTAGCATCAGTCTGGAGAATGGAAGCACCCAGTTGGAAGTGAGGTACATTGGTTATTTCACTAAAAGAGTAAATGTTAAAATTCCCGGTCAGAACGATTTACTCATTTTACTGAAGCCAGAATCGCAGAATCTGAAAGATGTGACCATAGTAAGTACAGGATACCAGCGGCTGCCAAAAGAGCGCGCTACTGGTTCTTATGTTCAGCTTGCTAACGAAGCTTTAAATAAAAGGGTAAGTCCTGATATCATGAGCCGCCTGGCGGATATCACATCCGGATTAATCGTGAACAAGAACATCAGCCTGGAAAAAAAGAGCATTAGCATCCGGGGCAGGAGTACCCTTTTTGCCAATGATCAGCCATTGGTTGTACTGAACAATTTCCCATATGAGGGTGATTTGGATCAGATCAATCCAAATGATGTAGAAACAATTACCGTTTTGAAAGATGCTGCTGCGGCCTCTATATGGGGCACAAGGGCAGGAAACGGGGTGATTGTCATTACAACTAAAACAGGAAAATATAATCAGAAGCCGCAGTTCTCCTTTAATTCAAACCTCAGTATAACTGAAAAACCGGATCTTTTTTATGTTCCGAAATTATCCAGTGCAGATTTTATAGATCGGGAAAAGGTGTTGTTCTCTCAGGATTTTTATAAGAGTGATGAGAGTTCATTGACTCATGTTCCTTTTAGCCCGGTAGTGGAATTATTAATTGCCAAACGGGATGGAAAGGTAGACAAAGACAAAGCCGATGCGGCAATCGAATCTTATAAGAAATACGATTTTAGAAATGATGTAGAGAAATACCTGTATCGGAAGAGTATCAACGAGCAATATGCTTTGAGTATGAATGGCGGTACAGAGAACAACAGGTATTTTCTTTCGGTAGGTTATGATAAAAGCCTGGCCAGCCTGGTTGGCAATTCCAACGATAGGATTAGCATTAATGGAAACAGTACCTATAGTTTTCTGAATAAAAAACTGGAGCTGAGCACAGGATTATATTTTATCAAAAGTGGTACCACTCAGAAAAATACAGGTGAAAGCACGATTAAAATCGGAACGGGAATTATATATCCTTATGCTCAACTGATAGATCAACAGGGGAATGAAATTCCCTTTCCTTATGATTATCGAAGCAGTTTTATTGATCAGGCCCGTGATAAAGGTCTGTTGGATTGGTATTACCGTCCATTATGGGAGATTAAAATGGCTGATCGTAATATCAGTAGTGTAAACTATCAGTTTAATACCGCTCTTAAGTACAAATTTTTTAAGGAGCTAAACGGAGAGGTTCAGTATCAATATCGAAATATCAGAGGAGAGGATAGAAATCATTACGGACCGGATACTTATTTTGCCCGAAACCTGATTAATAGGTTTACTCAGGATTCTCCTGATGGTACACTGAACAGAGTTATTCCATTGGGAGGGATTCTGGATCTTTCTAATAGTAACATAAACAGCAATTTATTGAGGGCACAGCTGAATTTTAACAAAGATTGGAATTCGCGGCATCAACTCAACGCACTGGCAGGTTATGAGATCCGGGAGTTGCGCTCCGTTAGTGCAGATTCCAGATTGTATGGCTATGATGAAGCGCACGAAACGAGCAAGTATGTGGATTATGTTAATACGTTTAGCAACTACTATCATCCGGAAGGACCGAAGACCAGGGTTCCGGTTAATGACCTCAGAAAGAGGCTAACCGATCGAAACATTTCTTATTTTCTTAACGGAAGTTATAGCTATTTGTCGAGATACATGCTGTCCTTTAGTGCCCGGATAGACAAGAGTAATTTGTTTGGGGTCAACACCAATCAAAAAGGGGTGCCTTTGTATTCAATAGGGACCAGTTGGAACATCAGCAGGGAGAAGTTTTATCATCTGAACTGGATGCCTGAGATGAAACTCCGCGCAACTTTTGGGTATAGTGGAAATATAGACAAAACGCTTTCTGCACTTACCACTGCAAGGTACAACAATGGGGCGGGCACTGATAACGGCCTTCCTTATGCTACAATTATAAATCCTCCAAATCCTGAGCTAAGGTGGGAACGGGTAAGAATGCTGAATTTCGGTTTAGACTTTAGTAGTAAAAATAATGTGTTTAGCGGAAGTATTGATTACTACAGAAAACAGGGATTGGATCTTATTGGCAGCGCAATGATGCCGGGTTCTACTGGAATCAACAGTTTCAAAGGGAATACAGCCAATACTGCCGGACAAGGTATAGATGTGGTGTTGAATAGCAGGGTGTTGAATGAATCCCTGAAATGGAATATCAGTTTGTTGGGGAGTTATGTTACAGATAGGGTAACGAAATATGGAATAAAAGCTACTGCAAATGCTTATCTGGATGCTGGATTCTCTAACTCTATACCTTTAGAAGGAAAGCCTTTATCTGCCCTTTATAGTTATGCCTGGGGCGGTTTAGATCCTGTAACAGGAGATCCTCAGGGCTATTTGGATGGGGTATTAAGTAAAGATTATAACAAGATCATTCAGACCTCAACTCCCGAAAGCCTGATCTATCACGGATCGGCGAAGCCCGTTGTGTTTGGTGCTTTACAGCAAACATTGAGCTATAAAGGCTTTAGCCTGAATTTCAATGTTGCTTATCGTCTGGGATATTACTTTCGAAGAAATTCAGTTTGGTTTGACGGGTATTTAAGGGGAGAAGCGGGGGTACATGGAGATTTTTATAAGAGGTGGCAACAGCCTGGTGATGAAAGTCATACCTCAGTTCCATCTCTTCCCGGTATAGTAAACCCAAACAGAGACCGGCTTTATGTGCGTTCGGCTGCATTGGTGGAGCGGGGAGATCATATTCGCTTGCAGGATGTACACCTGTCATATAATTTTCCGGAGATAAAGAGTAAAGGACTTCCGTTTACCCAGATGCAAATCTATGCCTATGCAAATAACCTGGGGTTAATATGGAAAGCAAACAAATCCGGACTTGATCCTGATTATCAAAGCGGGCCTTCGCCATTGATGCTTTCTGCTGGTTTTAAACTTGGATTTTAATGAACTGCCTGAAAAATAGAAAGATGAAAAAGTACGAAATTATATATCTCCTGATTTGTGGGATCGCTCTGTTCTCTTGTGAGAAGAGTTTTTTAGATAAAAAGCCGGATCAGGCCTTGCTTGTTCCTTCTACCTTAGCCGATTTTCAGATGATTCTGGATGCACCGGTTTTTGGAGATTCACCAGGGATTAATGAAATCAGTTGCGGAGATTTCTCGATAAGTGATGCTGCCTTTTTGAGACTGACTGTACTGGAGCAAAATGCTTATTTATGGAAGAAAAATGCTTTTGCAGGAATGCCAATAGTGGTAGAATGGTATAAAGCGTATCAGCAAGTGTTTAGCGCAAATGTGGTGTTGGAAGGACTGAAGCAAATGAATGATCCTTCTAAAGAAAGCCCTGATTTTAATAGGCTCAAGGCAACTGCCTGGTTTTATAGGGCATTGGCATTCTATGAACTTGCAGGAAGTTTTGCTAAACCTTATGATCCTGAAACCGCAAGGAATGATCCTGGAATCCCAATCCGCTTAATTTCTGATGTGAAAGTGAAATCAAAAAGGGGAACAGTACAGGGAACTTATGACCAGATTTTAAATGATCTAAAACAGGCTGCCTATTTACTACCTGAAACAACCTTGAACAAAAATCGGCCTACAAAGTGTGCTGCATTTGCATTATTATCCAGAGTATATTTATCTATGGGGAATTATAATCAGGCATTGGTGTATGCAAATGAGGCTTTGAAGATGAATAATAAATTGTTGGACTACAATGAACTTAATAAAAACGCTGTAGGAAATGTCTTCCCATCACCGCTTCCAAATGGAAATCATGAGGTGATCTTTTATAGAAAACTTCCGCTCTATAGTTTTCCGGCGGTTTCCCCGGCTGCGGCTTTAGATTTGGATCTATACCAATCCTACGCTGATAAAGATCTAAGAAAGTTGATCTTTTTTAGAGACCGTGGGAATGATGTATATACTTTTAGGGGGAATTACAGTGGAACTATGACATCAAGTTTGTTTGGAGGATTAGCAACGAATGAACTTTACTTAAACAAAGCAGAATGTTTGGCCAGAAAAAATGATGTAGATGGAGCACTGGAGTCGCTTAATACCCTATTGAAAAATCGATGGGAAAGAGAAAGTTTCCTTCCATTGAAAGCAGAGGACTCAGAGGAATGTCTTAAATTAATTTTAATTGAGCGAAAAAAAGAATTGGTAGCGAGGGGATTGCGTTGGTCAGACCTGAGAAGATTGAATAAAGACTCCCGATTTGCAGTCACATTAAGACGAGAGATTAATGGGGTAACTTATCAACTTTTGCCAGATGATAACAGGTATGTGTTTCCGCTTCCTGATAATGAAATCACTGGTCCGGAGATGCCTCAAAATCCTTAATCATTTTGAGAAAATAAATAAATACAGTCCGGTTGCTTGCCGGACCGTATTTAGACAAACGTTATTGTATTACTTTTTGGTAACTACCAAACTCAGAATCATCTACAGGAATTCCTGCTGACCTTGGAGTAGTAGGAGTTGGCGGAGTTGAAAAATAGTATTTACAATCTTGAAAACTTACTACACACTCGTACCCCGGTGTCCCGTCCAAAACCCAGGGATTACTTGGATTACCTTCATCATAACCATAAATCAACATGGTTTTAGAAAGTCCATTGTCTTTAGCTTTAAAAGCAAACTGGCTAAAAGCTAATCCTATTCCCAACATTAAAGCCAGAAATGGTAAAAATCTATTTTTATTTTTCATAACATGGAGCGTTGTTTCGCATTGGAAAAACACACAAAAAGGTTTGTTTTAACGATTAGAATGCTGCCCTTATAATCGGAGCAGATGAATTAAATCGCCTACTGTATTTCGGGTTTTCGGCAAGATGACCAATACTTGTACTGATGATCAATCCCTTTGTTTTATTGAATTGATGTGTCCTCCTTTCTTTTCCTTAGAGATTTGATTTGCAGATAGCTTCCGAGTAGCGCAATGAATAAAAAGACACAGTTAAAATATAGCTGTGATTTCCAGCTTAAGCTTTTTAATACACCACCACAGGAACAAGGAGTATAGTTATAATAGCCAGATAGAACTAAAGCAATGTATGCAGTGAAAATCCCCATTAACAAGGCTGATAATACAAACCCGGCTAAGCAGCTTTTACGAAAAAGCAGTAAAACTCCAGTAAGGATTTCAATAGCTGGAAGTACAAAAGCTAAAACTTTAGTAAAACCCTTACTGAAAACCTGATTGGTCAGTTGACCTTTAAATTCGTCATAGTCAATTATTTTACTGAATGCTGTGTATATCCATAACAGGATGAGAATTGAAGTCAATCCTGCTAATAATGTGTTTGAATCTATATATTTTTTCATCACCTTAATTTCTTAATCTTCTTCCCGGTTATTTTCCAGGTACCGTTTTAACCTTTTATCGTAAACAATATCATGATGTTGATTCCGCAAGGCTGCTATCATCCGCTTAACGGTTGCTTTACTGCAATGCAGTACTTTTGCACCTTGCGACAAACTTTTTAATCGTTCATTGCGAATGAGGCACAGCAGCTCATGAAGCCGGGTTCTATAGAGAAGCGTTGTCATATATGGTTTTGCTTAAACCTAAGTTAGGGATAGAGGAGGGTCAGAAAAGTTTAGATAATCTTTATAAATGAAGAATTATAACCCGGATTTTGGAGGTAAATGTTGCTTTAAAGCTTTGTGTTTAATGGCGCTGTAATGCGAGTTGGTTACCCCCAGAAAGGAGGCAATATTCTTCTGTAAAGAGATGGTACTGATTTTTGGATGGCTCGAATTGATCAGATCGTACCTTTCATCAGCGGTGCTTTTTCGATAAGCATTTAATTCGTCATAAAGCTCAATAACCAGTTTTTCGTAGATCTGAATGCTGAGCTGGTTGAAATATGGATTACTTCGCCTCAGAGAGAGCAGTTCGTTATAGCTGATTTTTACACCCCTAACCTCATTTTCGCAAATTATTCCTTCTGCACAGGGGACCTGGTGTAAAAAGCTGCGGAAAGAAGAGAAAAAATGGCCTGATCTGTAATAGTTCAGGGTATCTTCCTTATTGTCCCTGATTTCGTAAGTCCTGACCATCCCTTCTTCAATAAAATAAAAATATTTACAGATTTCGCCTGGATGCAGAAGCTCGGTTTTTTTGTTGAACTGGAATCCCTGGACATGAGATTTTAATAACACTTCATCTAAACCATTGGTGCTGAAATTCTCTTTCAGGTAATTCAGGAAGTAGTTGAACCTCATAATGGTCGGTTTAATGGTGATAATTACTTATTGGGCCAGGTTTTTTAAAGTGTGGTGAATGTTTTAAATATAATTATTATTTCAATATTATTTAAAGGTTAATAAACTTATTGGTTTTTGGTGTGTTTGTAGTGTTTGTGTTAATCTGGTTCGTGGCTAATGCGCCCTGAATGTGGTTACCTGTGCTCTGGTGTTCTTTGGGTATCCATTAGGGGTTGATAGGGCCTTATCCGGCCTGTAGCCTATTGTAGGCTAAATTTAAGCGGAATAAATTCGTTAGCCAGGCTACATGGAATAAGGATGCATGAGCAGGGATCCCCAAACATATCAAAAATACAATAGCATCTGTAGGTATTTTAATAAAAAAATAGTCGTATCTTAAGATTAAAATTATTAATCCTATCATTATGGCAATATCTAAGTACGGCCCATATGGCCATCCAAATGGAAAAATTGGAAAACTGGTACACTACATGTTAAATGGGCAGCCTGTAACACGTTTAGTGGGAAGAAGGACTAAATCGAGTCCTGCGCAATTGGTGAATTGCCAGAGTATGGCAGTAACGATGCGCTTTTTAAATCATCAGAGTGTCTTGAGGTTTATCAATTCAGGCTTTGAACTGGAAGCCCGCGGAACGGTTAAAAACCAGCATAACCTGGCTACTTCTTACAATAAGAAATTTGCCCTAAAAGGCGAGTATCCTAACCTCAGGATGGATTACAGCAAAGTATTGCTGAGTAAAGGGGAATTATCTGCTCCTAAAGACACTAAACTGATTAAAACAGAAACAGGGCTGGAGTTGAGCTGGAATCCTGAAATGCCTGATTCCTGGCATCATGGAGATGATATCGCCATGGTTTTAGTATATTTTCCAGGTACTCAGGAAGGGATCAGCTTTTTAAATGCGTCCAAAAGAGAAACAGGAAAACACAGCATTCCCTTAACCGGAGAATTTAAGGATGATCCGATAGAGGTTTATATGTGTTTTAAATCTGCCGACGGAAAGGAAATCTCTGATAGTGTCTATTTTGGAAACCTGAACGGGGAAGCAGATACGCCGGAAGAACAGCGGCAAAAGAGGAAATATGTGGAGTTGAAAGCCCGGTTTGATCAGGTGTCGGTGGCTTATTGGCAGAATATTGAGCATAACGGAGGGGTAGTTGTGGAGACTAAAGCCTTTAGGAATCTCCAAACGGAATACCTTGCGTTGAAAGCTAAGTTGGATAATTTGCCAGGAAAACCAAGTTGATGTAGGTTGATTTATTAGAGGAATTAATAAGTCCTTTGGATGTTAATTTGGTCGAAGATTCTAACAGATTGAGTTCGGTATTAGAGTCCTGGGATAGGTATGGATTATTTTAATTACTGAGAATTAGATTTAATGACGGAAGAAGTTAATTGTATTGGGGAGGGGGGATAAGGAGGTGATAATCCGTCTTAAAAAAGAAAGACGGATTAAAAGATAATAGGTCTCCAGTTAGTCAAATGCAACCTTTTCAGCCCCTGATACTTTCCTAATATGGCATGCACACCTGCCTCCACTTACCTTTATCACTGTTGATTTCGTTTGCTTTGTTGCCACGGAGGTTGCCGTAACTTTTATATCGTCTCCTGCTTCCATAAGCTTTTCCGTATAACTGTCGTCGACAACAATGAATGCGCCCGGTATCGTGTTTACAACCGCATTTGACATTGATTTAATCGTATCGCCGGTTCTAACCAGGATCACACTCTGATCTTGTATTGCTGTAGGTGCCCCCTGCTTATCTGTAAAACCGATGCCAATCATACGAAACTCAGTCGTGCAAAAACGGTCTTTCGGGCAGTCAGAATCTACAGGTTTAGAACAAGAAAAAACGAGTGTTGCAGCCAGTGCAAGGAATGCTATAGTATTAAATTTTCTCATGGTTGTTTGGTTTTCTTCACAAACGTAAAACTCTGATTAAACGCTACATGTAGAAGGCCAGTTATTTATATTTCCTATTGATATTACTGTATTTGTTTGAGTAATTGATCGGCAGCTTTATTTTCCTTGTTTAATGCTAAGGCTTTAATTAAATATGGTTTGGCCTTTTTGGGTTGCTTTAACTGCAGGTAATTTTTTGCTATATAATAATATGCCACATCGTTAGAGATTCTGCTTTGGTAAGACGGAAGGTTGGAAGTGTCTGCGTGATCAGATACGTAGGTTAATAAATATTGTAAACCTTCTTTAACATGATAATTGTTGATTGCAGAAAACTTACCCAGGTCAAAATAAACTTTACCGTCTTTAAGCAAATACTTGTTGTTGGTTTGATATAATGTCAGCCCTTTTAACAAATAGTCCCAGCCTTTTTCCGGTTCTTTTTCATAAACGCCAAAAGCAAGATCACTATAACAGCTTAATAAATTTTCAGGTCCCAGATTGCTGTTCATTTCTTCGTGTCTGATCTTTTCAATCGCCAGCCCGAGATAGTATTTTGCTTTTTCTTTTAATTGTAACCGAAGACAATATTGGCCAAATTGCATTAAATTCCAGCCCTTCAGTCGGTTGCTTTCAAAGTATTTCAATACTTCCACAAGGCCCGCTTTATCATTGTTTTTTATGGCTTCCTGAGCAAAAGGATTATAAAATGTGAAGTTTTTTTCTGGTTCGATACCGTAAATATCATCGATACGGGCATGGATGGCTTGCAAGTCTTTTACCACATCTTTTTCGTCTTTAGCAGAGTAGGGGGTATAAAATTGATAAGTATGTTCCAGCGCGAATTGGATGGCTAAAGTCAGGATATTACCGTGGTCGGCCAGAGACAAGCTATCGTACCGGAAAAAGAATTTGCTGGTGTCCAGGGATCCGGTTTCTTTTTGAATTTCCTTTGCATAATTCCGCCTGCGTTGAAGGTCAAACTGACCAACCGCGGCGTAATAGAAAGTAGGCTGATGGTTATAGTAATCTTTTGCATAGTTTGAAAGATGAAACGGTGGCTTTTCTTCCGCTATTTTTTCAGCAGCCAGCATGATATAACCTTTAAAAAGCTCTGGTTCATTTAAGAAAAGATAGTTGCCAAAACTTGCAGAAAATGAATGTCCGATATAAGTTCGGAAGGTAGAAGTATTGTGCGTTTTTTCTATAGAGGGAATGAGTTCCTTTTTTAAAAAATCAACAAAATGAAGGCCTTCGGCGGATAGATTACCGGTTTCATAGCTATACCCCATACGTTTCATACTTGCGTCAATCACTACAATGAGGCTATTGGGCATCGTCAATCTGCGCTTTCTGAAATAACTAACCTGTGCCTGAAGGTAATCCCCTGTAATTACCCCGTAATTTATTGCGTAAAGAACGGGGTGTTTACTGGCGTCATCCCAGCCTTCCCAATCTTCGGGGAAATACAGGGTATATTTAACGGAATCCTTTAACGATGTGGAGTATAGCTGCGCTTCAATTTTATCCTGGGCTGTCAATTTTTGAATGCCCGTGTAGAGAAAGAGTAAAAAAAACAAGTATTTCATAAGATCTGATGCTTTGATGGTACAAAGTAAACCCATCAAAATAACTTCGAATTGTACTTTTTGGACAGTAGCTATTTTCTTAGAAATTTCAGTATCAACTGCTCATCTGCCAGTTTCGCTATGGAGTTGAAAAATTGAGATGGATTTTCTCCGGTAACCTTTTTATATACCCTGTTGAAATAAGACTGGTCATAAAAATTGCTTCTGTAGCCAATTTGAGTAAGGTTGTCGAATTGTTGCTTAATGAGTTTATTTTTAAGGGAATGCCTGAAACGGGCAATTTTTCGATGAGTAACCGGAGAGGTTGCTAAGTGTTTATAGAAAAGGCGATTAAAGGTGCGGTTGTTAAGAGATAGTGTGTCGGAAATTTCGGTAATACTGTACTCACGTTCGAAATCTGATAACATGTTCAAAGCTATTTCCAATACAGGCAACTGATCCAGCAGATGGTATTGTGTCAATAAGAAGTTTTCCAGCAGTGGTAAACGATCTCCGAGATCGTTTTTGCGATAAAAAGAGGTTAAAAACTGATGATAATTTTGATCATCTTCCCAGGCTGTAAATACCTGAGATGATTGTTTGGCGATATCGGCAAATGCTGGTTTTATAAAATGATTAATGCCTAATGGCTTAAATATGATCGTGACTTTGTCGAGCTTACCCTGGAGCTCTACCTGAAGCGGGGTATCATATTTTCCCTGAAGGATGCATAGATAGTCGTTGGCCGGATCATTTTGTATCCTGATGGTCGATCCCTCTATCTGGCAGGAAACATGCTGATGGATGTTTAACGAGTTCTCAACATTAGGAAATGAATAATAATTGCTATAAAAGCCATCATCATCCGTTCGGAAAAAGTAATAATATTCGATATATTTTCTCAATAAAGGATCTTCCGGGTAAAAAAAGAGCAGTTGCTGAACGTCCATGTATCTTGGTCTTGAGGGCTGAATATTACTTCTTTAACTTTTTTGCTTTGCTAAGATAGGCTTCCAGAAACCGGTCTATCCCGTCTGTTGCATATCCTAAAAGTCTGGAATTTTCACCAAGAACAGAAGATTCTATCACCATTTCTTCTCTGATCTGGGTCATGCAATAGGTATTTATGGATTGTTGCATCGGTAAAGTAATGTATTGCTTCGCTTTTGCAATTTTCCCTGTCAGGACAATCAGTTCAGGGTTAAACAATTGAATCAGGATAGATATTCCTTTACCCATATTTGCCCCGATATTGGACAAAAGCTGGATAGCATATTGATCGCCCCGGTTTGCTGCATTGATGATGACTTCTGGTTCTATTCTTTCCAGTTCTTCTTTTGATAAGTCGTTTAGCATAGACTTTTTACCTAGTAAAAGACCTTCCCTTGCTGTTTTTGATAAGGCATTTCCTGAAGCGATGGTTTCTAAACAACCATGTTTTCCGCAATAACAAAGCGCACCGTTTTCAACAAAAGGAATGTGTCCAAATTCTCCGGAAAAACCGGTAGCACCTCTTCTTAGCTCACCATCCATAATAATTCCCAGTCCAACGCCCCAATCCATGAGCAGGACCAGGGCATTCTTTTTGCCTTTGGCAAGTCCGTGGCGAAATTCGGCTATGGCTGATCCCGCCATATCATTTTGTATAATAACAGGCAGATTAAGTGCTTTTTCAAAGGCTTCTACCAGAGAACTGTTTTCCATATTATCGATCAGATAACTGTAGTTTTCGCCCTTTTCTGTGTTTACCAATCCCGGCATGCCCACATAACAACCAATTATTTTGGTTTTGTCAATCTGAGCAGATTCCAATACCTCCTGAAGGAGCGGAAGTAAAATGGAAAAAAAGTCAGCTCTGCTTTTTGAGATGGGAAGGGAAACCCTTTTCACTTCAGATATAAAGTTACAGTTGTTGTCCAGAATAGCTATTCTGGTATCGAACAGCTCTATATCGACGCAGATAATCAACGCTCTTTCATTTTTTAACGCATATAAATCTGGTTTTCTTCCACCAATAGATACACCACTGCCGCTTTTTTCAATCCAGCCTATACCCACCAGATCTGCCAGGAGCTTTAACATACTTGGGGTACTGACACCTACCGCATCACATAATGTTGAAATGGAAGAAGGCCCTGCAGAAAAGAGCTGCTTTAAGATTTTGTATTTATGGTTAAGGTGTTTATCATTTTTATGCTCTGAAAGGATTATGTTATTTAATAATGAAAGATTCATGGTGTTAGTTTATTTATTTGGTTAAGAGCTGATGACTTAAATAAAAATTTTATAAAACTAAAATATTTTGATAAAAAAATCATATATGTGATAAACTTAAATAAAAAATGTCATTATATTCCCTAAGCCAAACCATTAGTTTACAGTCTGTTTCTGCAACCACCGTTCTTTAATATATACCAACCTAAACAGTTTTACACCACAAATCAATCCTAAACTATGACCAAGTTAAGACCAACGACCAAACCCAAAATTTGCCATAAGGTGAATTTTAAACCAATGCTTTTTTTCTTCAGTAAAAATTGCTGTGCCTTGCTGTTTCTATTGTTAACCACATTGGGTAACGCATTTGCGCAGAATACCGATCTGATGGAAGTGAGGGGAAGAGTAGTAGATGAAGGGGCAGGACCTATTCCTGCAGCAACAGTAACCATTCAGGGAACTTCAAATGGATCTCAGACCGATAAGGACGGGCGCTTTATCCTTAAAAATGTGAAACCAGGCGATATGATAAAAATTGCTTATTTAGGATATATTACGCAGGTAGTGCCAGCAAAAAAGGACCTGCAAATCGTCCTGAAAGAATCTAAAAATGACCTGGATGAAGTAGTCGTTTTAGGTTATGGAACACAGAAAAAGGCGAACATTACCGGAGCAGTTTCCTCTATAAACATGAATAAGGTGAACAATGTACCGGTTACGAATCTTTCCAATGCTTTGGCCGGAAGAGCAGCGGGAGTAACGGTAACCAATACTTCCGGCTTAGCTGGCGCGACATCTGACATCAGAATCAGGGGAACTTTTGGCTCACCTTTAATCGTTATTGACGGAATTATAAAAACCAAGGCTGATTTCGATGCCTTAGATGCGAACGAAATTGATCAGATGAGCATTTTAAAGGATGCGGCAACTGCATCGGTTTATGGCTCACAGGCAGGAAACGGAGTCGTGGTGGTCACCACCAAAAAAGGATCTAATCAGGCTCCTGTCTTTAATTTTCAGACTTCTTACACTACTGCACGCCCAACACAAACTTTGCTGTCGGATTTAACTACTCCTGCAGATGAGCTGACTTATCAGAACAGAGTGGCAGAATTCAATGGAAATTCATTGCCAAACGGACAGCGAGAGTTTGATTATTTTAAAGATAAAAACTACAATGTGAACGACTGGATCTGGAGAAACCCAAGTACTCAGAAATACTTGCTCAGTGTAAATGGGGGAGGTGAAAAAGTTTCTTATTACACACAGGCAAGTTATACCGGTGAAAAAGGATCTTATGAAAACTTAGATTATGGAAAATTTAACCTTCGTTCGAATGTAACGGCCAAACTGAGTAACGCTATTACGTTGAACCTGAATGTTGCGGCAGCGCAGCAAAATCACGACCGGTTTTACTGGCCGTTTTCGGGAGATGATGATTATGATGTGGGGGATTTTTACAGGGTTACTTTTAACTGGCCTAAACTATACCCTTTTTATACCGACAAAGATGGCAATCCTGCAAATCAGGTTACCGAATATCCGGTACAAACCCCAATGGGAAGCTGGCAGGCCTGGAATGTGATTGACCAGGTAATGGGAGAACGTTACATTAACTCCAAGAAAAGGCAATTGAATTCTATCCTGACGATGGACATCAAGCTGGATGAATTTGTGAAAGGGCTCTCGGCTAAAGTAGTGGGCAATTATGAAGGCAATGATTTTTTACGGAAATGGTACATGACCTTCCAGAAAAATTATGCCTTTATCTCTAAAGAACCGGGTGGAAATCGTTTCATCCCGGGTGCACCTGACCCGAACAACACCAATACATTTAACTTTAGTCAGGCTTTACCTTTTCTGCGGTACCAGACAGAAAATGGCTGGAAGTATCAGTTAAATGCCTACCTGAGTTATAACCGGACTTTTGGAAAACACACTGTTGATGCTTTAGCCGTTTGGGAGCAGACAGAACGACATGCCTATAATGTAACTGCAAAAGCTTCTTCACCGCTGACCTCCATTGATCAGATGTTTGTTTATTCAAATGATGAAGCGAACAGAACCGGAACCGGTTTTGAAGGTTTAGGGGCCAGCAGCGCATGGGTCGGTAAATTGAATTATAATTTTGACAACCGTTATCTGGTTGATTTCTCATTCAGATATGATGGAAGTACCTTGTTTGCAAAAGATAAAAGATGGGGATTTTTTCCATCTGTGTCATTGGCATGGAGGGTATCTCAGGAAAGCTTTTTTAAAGATGCAGTAAGTTGGGTAAACGATTTGAAATTGCGCGTCTCTCATGGGACAACCGGAAATCTGTTAGATGTGAACAGTGATCCGCTTCCGGCATTTACTTATACACCAACTTATCAAAACGCCGGAAGTTATATTTTTGGTGATAACCTGTATACGACCATTGCACCGGGAGCAACACCAATCCCGAATGTAACCTGGGCTACAATCGAAAACTCCAATATCGGACTTGACTTTGACCTGCTAAATAACCGTTTGTCAGGAAGCATCGAGGTGTTCAGGAATAGAATGAAAGATATTTTAGGTCGCCGTACAGTTACGCTACCGGATTCTTATGGTCAGACACTGGCCGCCGAGAATTATGCGGAACGTTCTTTCCGGGGTTCAGAGCTTACTTTAAACTGGAAAGGTTCTGCGGGCAACGAAATTTCGTATGGCATATACGGAAATATAGGTTATGCGGTAGACAGGTGGGACATTTTAGACCAGGGCGCAGATTATCTGGAAGGGGGAAACCGCCATTGGCAATCCGCTATCGGGCAACCTGCCGACCGGCTGTTTGGCTTTAAGGCTAAAGGAATTATTCGCACCCAGGCCGAATTGGATCAGCTGATTGCAAGCGGCTATAAAACTTATGGACGCACACCATATCTAGGTGCGATTTTGTATGAGGACATCAGAGGAGATAACTATACGCCAGGACCAGATGGAAAAGTAGATGATAATGATATTCAGTTGTTGAGTAACAACAATAAACCGAGGATAAATTTTGGTTTAGGCTTTAATGTGAGCTGGAAAGGATTTACAATAGATACTCATTTTCAGGGTGTAGGAGGGTACGACAGGATGATCAGTAACCTGGAAGGTGGCGGCATGCGCCAGCATGGAGGGAGTTTCAGAACGTATTATCCGATCTGGGCAGACGATGTATGGACCCCGGATAATCCGGATGGAAAATATCCTCGTGTAGTGGGTGCCAACTGGGCGGAATCCGGAACGAACAACTCTACTTTCTGGATCAGAAACGGTGCTTATCTCCGATTGAGGAACCTGAATATTGCGTATAATTTACCTCAAAGCTGGTTGAGTACAGTAAAGCTTTCCGGTGCTCAGGTGTTTCTGAATGGAACTAATTTGCTGACCATTTCAGATATGAAAGAGTTTCAGGATCCGGAACAGAGGTATTATGATTCCTTTCCTGTAATGAAAACATTTACTCTTGGATTAAACGTCAAATTTTAACTGATCATCGTACTTATCATGAAAAAAATTATCTTATATATATTAGTCATCTCACTTTCGACAAGCTGTAAGAAGGTTTTAGATGTCGAAAATATCAATAGCTATAGCCCTGAAAAGGTGTGGAATGATGCTAATTTAGCCAATGCCTATATGGCAAATATCTATTCTGTTTTTGGGAACTGGAATGCAGCTGCCGACTGGAGATCAGATCAGCTGGCCGGTATTCCTTTTTATCCGGATGCGGTTAGCGTAACCAACGGTGGACTTGGCAACTGGGATTATGGCCGGATCCGTTTAATCAATCAGGCTTTGGTTGATGTAGAAAAGGGCTCTTTGCCCACCGCAGATAAAAATGCGATCCTTGGTCAGGCTTATTTTTTAAGGGCCTATGTTTATTTTGGGATGGTCGCTACCTATGGTGGGGTACCTTATATCAAAATTCCTCAGGACAGATATGCTGATGATCTGGATGTACCTAGAAACTCTACCAAAGAGTGTTTTGAGTTTATCGCAAAAGATCTGGATCAGGCCATTGCAATGCTACCTAAAAAAACTGCTCCATCATCAGGTAACTGGGGAAAAATTGATGGCAATTTCGCACTGGCATTTAAAGCAAAGGTCTTATTGTACAAAGCATCCCCGCAATTTAATCCTTCGAGTCCATGGGACAATACTTTCTGGGCTGATGCTTATACCACTAATAAATTAGCCTATGATGATTTGAAAGGACAAGGATTTGCACTGGTAGATAATTATTCAAATATTGCGCTGACCGAACGAAATAGTGAAGTTATTTTTTCTGTGATCAATAAGTTCCCGAACAAGGTAGCGAATTGGGATAATGGTACCCGTCCGGGTTCATTGAGCAGAGGACCGGCGGGATCTTGCCCGACCTGGAATTTTGTAAAAGCTTTTCCGATGAAAGATGGTAAATTATACAATGACCCTACAGGTGCTTATTACAAAACGGATGAGCAGTTTTTGAAATCTTACTGGGAAAACAGAGATCCAAGGTTTGATAAGTCCATATTGTGGAATGGAAAAGCCTATCCTGTTTCCGGTAAAGTGGATGGATACAGACAGTACACCGCTCTTGGGGTAGCTCCGGCATTGGATAACTTCGGAATTAATCCGAACTCTACCGAGAAATCAGAAAATGGAAACCGTTATACAGGGCTTTTTATCTTAAAAAATAGCAGATTAGATTTAAAACAGGAACAGGTAGAGCAATATGATACAGATTTTGTGTTGATGCGCTTTGCGGAAGTGATGCTGAATTATGCGGAAGCGGCAAATGAAACTGGTCGTGCTGCAGAGGCTCTGGACATTTTAAAGCAAATCCGCAAGCGTGCAGGTATTGACCCGGGGGCAGCTGCTAATTATGGAATTATCGCCATAAGCCGGGATCAGATCAGAAAAGCCATAATGGATGAGCGAAATATTGAGTTTTGCTTTGAGGGGCACCGGTTCAATGATTTACGCCGCTGGAGAATGTTCAATGTGTTAAATAACAATCCCAAATACGGAATTGAATCGATTGCCATATCAGCAGACGGATCGGAAATGCCGATCAGTGCGGCTGCAGCTCAGGCTAAAGCAAATCAGTTAAAGGAAAATAATTTTAAATATGTTGTTTTGCAAATACCAAGAACAGGAGTGCAGATGAATGTGGTACCTGATAAGTATTACTTTGCTCCGATATCACAAACTATAATTGGTAAGACTAAAAAATTAGAACAGAATAAAGACTGGGGTGGAACGTTTGATCCGACACTCCATTAGTAAAAAACTGGTTACATTAGGTTCTGCAGGAGCGTTGCTGCTGCAGAACATTTATAATGTATGTACAAATAGTTTTATAGGATCATTTTTAAGCTTAATTTGCCTGGATAAATCAATTTACCAGAATCAACACATAAGACCGAATAATAACCACTAAACAACAATGGAACCGAAAAAAACAACAACGCAAACAACGAGAAGAGATTTCATTACCAAGGCCGCCGTCGGAATGGCGGCTTTCACTATTGTGCCCCGCTATGTATTAGGAGGAACTGGATTTATCGCGCCCAGCGACAAACTAACCAAGGCCGTAATCGGCGTGGGGTCTATGGGACGTGGACATTTTGGCTACGATGGAACACAGGTTGTAGCAATATGCGATGTAGATACCAGACACCTTAACAAGGCGGCATCTATGTTAGACAAGGGCGTTAAAACCTTTAGCGATTATCGCGAGCTGATTAAATTGCCCGAAGTAGACATTGTACACATTGCTACCCCTCCTCATTGGCATGGGATTATGTCAGTTGATGCAGCCAATGCAGGTAAGGACATCTGGTGTGAAAAACCAATGACCCATACTATCGGAGAAGGTAAACGGGTAATGGAGGCGGTACAAAAACATGGAAGTATGTTCCGCTTGAATACCTGGTTCAGGTTTAAAGATACTTTTTACGGAATGGGAACCACCGTAAAACCAGTTAAGAAATTAGTGGACAGTGGTTTATTGGGATGGCCTTTAAAGGTTACCGTAGGTAAACATACCGGATATGACTGGAAGTTTTATTGGGTAGGTAAGGACAACCTTGCGCCTCAACCTGTACCAGCGGAACTGGATTACGACAGGTGGCTTGGTCCGGCACCTTATAAGCCTTATAATGAACATCGTGTTCACCAGACTTTCCGCGGATACTGGGACTATGATGGGGGTGGGCTGAGCGATATGGGACAGCATTACATTGATCCTATCCAGTACTTTTTAGGCAAGGATGATACCAGTCCGGTTTCTGTAGAAATCGATGCCCCACAACAACACACTGATGCAGTGGGTACCTGGAGAAGGATTACTTATACCTATGCAGATGGTTGTCAGATTATTTTAGACGGCGAAGGAAAGGATACCAATGTGCCTTATATCGAAGGTCCTAAAGGTAAACTTTATCCGGGATTTAAGTCGGATATCCCGGACCTGGAGCGTAAGCTGGCGGCATTCCCTGAGCCTGCACCACAAATGACGGATTTTGTAACCTCTGTTAAAACCAGACAGAAGTTTGCTTTAAATGAAGAAAACGGACACCGTTCCTGTAACATTGTAAACATGGGACTGATTGCCCTGAGACTGGGCCGTTCATTAAAGTTTGATCCGGTAAAACAGGAATTTATTGATGACGAAGGTGCAAACAGACTGATTAATCCGGTAATGCGTGCCCCTTATACCATTTAAATTAACCTGTTCCCTTAAAGAAACTCAAATGAATACTTTACCCCCTATTACGATGATAAAAAAGATATGCTTTATCCTGCTGGCTGTAGTTGTGCTGCAAAATGTAGCTCAGGCACAGGATAAAAAGGACCAACGTACGGTCAGCACCCGTATTGCCGATCTGCTGGCTCAAATGCCGGCACAGGATGAAAAACTGCTGAAAAATAATGTGAACGATATCGCTCAGCTTGGAGAAGACGGATATGTTACCTTAATTACCGGGCTTGCCGCTCCAGGCAAAGGAAACAACTCGCTGCTGGAATATGCAATTGGCGGTTTTTCTGGTTATATCACCCAAAATGGGCAGGAAAACTGGAGAAAAATGGCGGTAAACGCTTATTGTAAAGCTTTACCAAAACTTACAGATCCACAAAACAAATCATTTATTATCAGCCAGCTGGAACTTGTCGGTAAAGATGATGCGGTATCTTGCCTGCAAGGTTTTCTGGGTGATCCGCTGCTGGCGGATCCTGCCGGAAGAGCGCTGGTTAAAATCAATACAGTAGCTTCAAAAACAGCCATGCTAACGGCATTGCCACAGGCAAATGGCGCCGCAAAACTTTCCATCATTGAATCTTTGGGAGACAGCCGGTTTAAAGAAGCTGCACCGGCCATTAATGCATTGGCTACAAGTACCGATGTAAATACCGCTAAAGTATCATTATATGCCCTTGCCTATATCGCAGATCCTTCTTCGGAAAGCGTACTGGCTGCGGCTGCCGAAAAAAGCGGATATAAATATGAAAATACCAATGCTACGGGAGTTTACCTGATCTACGCAGAGCAATTGCTGAAAAATGGTAACGCTGCGCTTGCAAAACAGATTGGCGAAAAGATATTGGCCAAAACTACTGCTGATGAACTTGTAAATGTTCGCACGGGTGCACTAAAGATTTTGGTAGATGCCAATAAAGAAAATAATGGGGAAATCCTTTTAAATGCTGCCGGAGATAAAAATGCCAAATATCGTGCGGCCGCACTTAAATTTGCTGTCCCTTATGTAACCGCTGCTTCAACTCCTGCCTGGCTTAATAAACTGAACAAAGTTGAGGATGATGCGAAAGCGGATGTGTTATACATGCTTGGCGAAAGCAATGCCAAAGAAGCGTTGCCGGCAATCCTTAAGTTGTTTAAAAGTAAAAATCAAAATGTGAGGTTTGCAGCAATTAATGCGGCTACAAATATTGGTCAGGATCAGGTGCTTCCTGAGCTCCTGAAGGCGATGAGTAAGGGCGATGCTGCTGATGTGACGGCTATTTCAGCTGCGATAGACCGGATGAAAGGAAACGGAATCACACAAAAGGTGGCTGCTGCTATTCCTTCTGCCAGACCTGAAGTGCAGATCGCATTAATCAATATCCTGGCTTCGCGCGCTGCAAATTCCGAATTAAATACGGTTTACGATCAGTTGAAAAGTAAGAATCCGCAAGTACAGGAAGCTGCATATGCTGCTTTAAGCAGGGTGGTGGTAAAGGATGATTTACCAAAGTTGTTTACCTTATTGAACGAAAGTTCAGGAGCGCAGGAACTGGCGGTACAATCTGCAATTATTGCTGCTGTAAATGGTCCCGGTGATCAATCGCAACAGGTGGATGCGGTATTGCAACAAATGGCTACTGCTCCGGAAAGTAAAAAACTGCTTTTCTATAAAGTGCTGGCAGGTTTAGGAGGAGAGAAATCTTTAAAGGCGGTAAATGATGCCTATGATTCGGGCAATGACCAGGTTCAGAAAGCCAGTCTGGAAGCTTTGTCTTCATGGGTAGATGGCAGCGCTGCTCCTTCATTAATTAAGATTGCACGTACGACAAAAAATCCTGAATTTTTGAATACCGCTATTGCCGGTTATTTACGTTCTATCGCAGAAAGCAAAGATCCTGCAGAACAGAAATTATTATTGCTGCGCAATGCCATGGCTGTGGCGCAGACTCCGGAACAGAAAAACCAGATTTTAAAGGCTACTGAGCAGGCTAAATGTTTCAATGCCATCATTTTTGCAGGTAAATATTTAGACGATCCTGCTTTACAGCAGGCAGCAGCAAATGCGGTCATGAACATTACCCTGGCCGGTGAGTATAACGGAGACCTGGTTAAAGGATTGTTAAACAAAACTATTGAAGTGATTACCGGTGGAGATAGCGGTTACCAGAAAGAGGGAATGCGCAAATATATTTCGGAGATGAAAGCAGGCGCAGGTTTTGTTTCCATGTTTAATGGAACAAATTTAACCGGATGGAAAGGCCTTGTCGGAGATCCGATCAAACGTTCGAAAATGGACGCGAAAACACTGGAAGCAGAGCAGACAAAAGCAGATGAAAAAGCGATAGAGAGCTGGAAAGTAGTGAATGGTGAATTGCAGTTTGCAAGCCATGGAGACAATCTGGCTACCGTTAAGAAGTATGCTGATTTCGAAATGCTGGTAGATTGGAAAATCATTGATGATAAAAAAGGAGAGGGGGATGCCGGAATTTACCTTCGTGGTACTCCTCAGGTTCAGATCTGGGACAATGCCCGCACAAAGGTTGGCGCTCAGGTAGGTTCTGGAGGTTTATACAACAACCAGGTGAATGAAAGCAAACCGCTTAAAGTAGCTGATAATAAACTGGATGAATGGAATACCTTCCGTATTTTGATGAAAGGCGACCGTGTGACCGTTTATTTAAATGGGGTGCTGGTAACGGACAATGTGATTCTGGAAAATTACTGGAATAAAAACATGGCCATTTTTGCTGAAGAGCAGATAGAATTGCAGGCACATGGTTCTCCGGTGGCTTACCGCGATCTTTATATCAGGGAGCTTCCACGTGTTAAACCTTTTGAACTGAGTGCTCAGGAAAAAAAAGAAGGTTATAAAGTACTTTTTGATGGTACGAACATGCACAACTGGATGGGAAATACCACCGATTATGTAATCGAAGATGGAAACATTGCCATTCGTCCGAAACCTGGAAAAGGTTCTGGTGGTAACTTGTTTACCAAAGAAGAGTTCAGCGATTTTATCTATCGCTTTGAATTTCAATTGACTCCCGGAGCTAATAACGGCTTGGGAATCAGGGCTCCGTTAGAAGGTGATGCTGCTTATGCAGGGATGGAACTACAAATACTGGATAGTGAAGCACCGATCTATAAAGACCTGCATGTTTACCAGTATCATGGCTCTATCTATGGAACAGTTCCTGCGAAACGGGGATTCTTGAAGCCCGTAGGAGAGTGGAACTATGAAGAGGTAATTGTAAAAGGTCCTAAAATTAAAGTGATCCTGAATGGAACGGTGATCCTGGATGCAGACATTACCGATGCCAGAAAAAATGGCGCTGCTGATGGACAGCCTCATCCTGGTTTGTTACGTAATAGTGGTCACATTGGTTTCCTTGGGCACGGTTCTCCGGTACAGTTCAGGAATATAAGAATCAAAGACCTGAGTAAAGGCAAATAGTAGAATTAATTATAAAATTCTTATTCAGGAAACAACGGGCAATTTGTATTTGCCCGTTGTTTTCATTTAGACGGTATAATAACTGATCAGGATTCGTCTTTGGTGTTCTTTACCAGACTAATGCCGGAAACAAAAAAGATAAGGCCAATTATGGATACGACAATTAGCTCCCTTGTCTGAACGGCATGTTTTAAAAAACCATATCCGGCATAGATTAAACCAATAATCCCTAGGATGGTTAAAATGGTTCCAAAAATTCGTTTTACATTCATAACTTCTTTTTAGTCTATGTGGATGCAATATCTATGCCGTATCCCTTAAAAGGTCTCTTAAGCCCTTTTTGCACTTGTTGGCACAACCTTTGTCTTATTAAAGTTACATTTAAAGACTACACTATGAAAAAGACAATTCAAATTTTCAGCATGCTTCTGATCGCGATGACGATCATGGTATCCTGTAAGAAAGACAAAGATCCGGCGACGACAGACTTTTTTATAGGTACCTACAAAGGTCCGATTTCCTATAAGAAAGGTGACACAGACATCTCTAGAACGGATGGAAAAATTACCGTAAGTAAAGTTGGAGACACCTATAATTTTTATTTCGGAAGTGATATTCCGGACATTAAAGGTGTGAAATTCGAAAAATCCGGCGACAACTCTTATGTGAGTGTGGGTTCAGGTCTTACGGGGATCACCATTGATGCCAGTAAATTAAAAATGTTAGTCATTAGAGATGGCGCAACCTGGACAGCCGACTGTAACAGGTAACAGCATACAATTCAACAGGAAAAGCCTGCCGGTTCCGGCAGGCTTTTTTACTTTTCGGGGGCCGGTTCTGCAGCTATATTTTCCATTTCCACGGAGAACAATACGCTGGTAATTTTCCAGGAACCATTTGCCCTGATTAAGGCCCAGCTTTCTTTGCCCCAGTTTTGTTTCTTTCCTTTTCTCCAGTAACTATAATCGAAGGTGATGGCAGCGATACGTTCATCCCCTTCGATTTTTACATTATAGAATTTTTCTTCCTGTGGTTCTTGTTCTTCCATAATTCCCCTGAAAAATCCTCTGGGACTATCTTTAAAGAAGTTGTTCTTCAGGTTCTTGTTTTTACTGAGGAAATGTTGATGACTCTTTTCTTTATCTACGCCTATCCAGACCACCGGAGCGTCGTGGAACAACCGGTAGAATTTGGTACTATCTTTTTCGATAATACTGGCTCCGAAATCAGCCACTACTTTTTCCAGTTCTTTTTTGATACCGGGATCTAGCTGCTGTGCCTGAATTTTTGCATGGAAACAAAGTGTAATAAGAATAATAAAAAGAGGTGTTTTCATGAGTTGTTTTTTGTTTAGGAATAAAGATATTCAATAGAAAGGGGAACAAATCAAAGCAATGACGGAAAGGACCGGATGGTCGACCGACAGCGCCCGATATCCGACAAATAAAAAGGGAAAAGAGAACATTTTGTGGAGCTGAGGTGTTAATATCATAGTCATTGTAAACAAAAACAGGTCTTATGAATAGCATCAACAGAAATCAACCGGAAGAAAATCAGAAAAACTTAAATGGAGAGCAGGCTTTAGAAAAGGTAAGAGAGATGATCAGTCAATCGGACATTTGTTTCTTTTGTACCGAACCCCTAAGCGGACCCTCTAAAGGGGTAAGGCCAATGAGCGTTCAGCAAGTGGATGAACAGGGATACCTTTGGATTGTGAGTGCTAACGATAGTCATACCAACCAGGAGATTGCAGTTGATCCGCATGTTAAGCTCTATTTTCAGGGTTCAAAACATTCCGATTTTCTTTATCTGAATGGGGAGGCTGAGATCATTAATGACCGGTCAAAAATCAGAGAATTGTGGAGTCCTGTAATGAAAACATGGTTTACGGAAGGAGAAAATGATCCAAGGATCTCCCTGATTAAAATTCTTCCTGAGGAAGGTTATTACTGGGATACCAAACATGGTAATTTCGTTGCCGGCATAAAGATGTTGCTGGGCGCGGCAACAGGAAAAACCCTGGATGATTCTATAGAAGGAAAATTGAACCTGGGATAATGATAGGGCTGAAAAATGGTGTATTGAACTTATAGGAGTTTCAATACACCATTGGTTTTATTATTTAATTTTTACTTCTTTCACATCAATCAGATCAGGACCATTCTCAACCGGATACCCTGCTACTTTCGTCCCTTTTAGTACGACATCTTTATCTGCAAAAGTATCCAGATCAACAGCAGTGCTTTTCAGCGCATAGGTTTTGTCGCCTGATTGAATGGTGTGACTGCCGTACTGATAAGTAGTCATTCCTGACTTCTGGATTTTTCCGCTGAGTTCTATCATGTTTTTATCTCCTGAAGGTTTCATGGTGCTGCAACCGGCAAATGCAAAGCCTGCAACAAGAAGGATTAATAGTTTTTTCATATGCGCTATAACGTTAAAACTTAAAGTTATGCAACAGTTCCTGATAAATAAGTTTTCAACTCTTTTTCTTTTTACTCTTTTTTCCGAATTTTCTGTTGTACCAGATAATAAATCCGGTTACCGGCAGACTTGTACCAATCAGACTGACTATGAAGGCAATAATCTTTCCGGGAAGGCCTAAAACCTGGCCCAGGTGAATGTCGTAATTGAGTCGCCTGAGTTTGGTGCCAAAAGGTGCTTCCTGGTAAGTTGCAGCGTAGTAGGCTTCTTTTTTGATTTCCTGCCCCGTATGCCGGTCGAAGTGTAAGCTTTGGTTGGCGTAGGTTTTTCCCAGGCTCGCAATCGCATTGATCTCTATGCTGGAGCTGCTATTTGAGGTGTCGGGTGTCCGGTAGGTATAGCCATCTGCATCTGGAAAACGTTGCATGGTCAGGTCCAGGCTGTGGTCCAGGACCCGTCCGATGCCAGGTCCGGTATTCACCTTTGTACTGTCGGAGAGCGTGGCTTTCCAGGCTGGGAGTGAAGCTCCGCCGGAAGTACTCCAATATAGTCCGTTGCTGAACCATTTGAGGCCATAGATCATGCCGGTCAATGAAAGAATCAGCAGAAGTATCATGGAATAAAAACCCAATACATTATGCAGGTCTATATTGATTCTCTTCCATTTTGCAGTCCATTTGATCTTGAAACTTTTATCTCTGGTAGATTTGTTCCATTTCTTAGGATACCACCAGACCAGCCCTGTAATCAAAAGAAAAACAAAGATGAGTGTTCCGTAATTGACTATAAGTCGTCCGGTATTCCAGGGCAACCATAAGGTCCGGTGACCTTCTTCCATCAGATAAAAGAACTTTGTTGTTTTGTTGAGCATGATTCTTTTTTCCAGGACCTTCCCGCTGTAAGGATCCAAAAAGAGCAACATCGGATTGTTATCCCAGTTTTTAACAACGACTTCAATGGCCTGTGTTTTCTTATAGGTAACCATTGAAACCGGTTCGCCCGGGAAAATTTCCTGAACGATACCGGTAATCCTGGAAGGACGGATAACCGGTTTGGCTTGCTGACTGATGCGGACGGGCGGGTAGATGAGGTCTTTGATCTCTTCACTAAATACGAAGAGACAGGCTGTCAGACAGACGATAAACATGATGATGCCGGAGATCAGGCCTAGCCAGAGGTGTAGCCAGTTATTAATTTTTCTAAACATTTCGGAGGAACAGCTATAAAAAAGGTCGCAGCAGGCATACCTGCTGCGACCGGTACAAATGCGTTTTACTTAAATCTGGATAAGGTACTTATATAGTCAACACCTTTAATTTCAAGACCTTTTGTGAGCTTTGCTGAAGAAATATCATACGTCCATACAAATTTGCCTTGCGAGGAAGAAGAGATGGCGATATAAGCTTTATTATCTTCAACCAATACCGGCGAAACCAATACCCCTTTGTCTAAAGGCAGGTCCAGTTTTGTTCTTGTTTTATTTACGACATCAATCACATAGTATTCAAAAACATCTTTATTGTTGTAATCGTCAAATTCTACCAGCAGGTCTTTTCTTCCCATACGGGTAATGGCTTTTCCATTTCCTAAATCCCAAAGACCGTAGTATTCGCGGTTTCCATCGCTGATTGCAGACAGGTTAAAGAAGTAATCGCTGTCAAAAGCAGTTGCTCCGTTTTTGATTCTAAAGATTCCGGTAGGTTTAGCTGGATTTACGCCCCAGCGGTCGCCGGTATTACTGATCATATACACATCATTGTTGTAATTTACAGAATTGGGAGTGATGGGTGCAAAGGATCCCGGATAAGTAGAACGGGTATCTTTGGTGATGGTCACCTGATCTAAAGCAGGGTAAGGCGCACTGGCCAGGTAAGCAGTATCCGTGGCCGTCCAGTTTGAATTGTAAATGGCATAAGTGACATAAAGCTTATCTCCTTTTAAGAAGCAGGAACTGGTATAGATGCTCTTGTCAGTAGGCTGAAGCAATTGTTTCCCAAATGATCCTGTTTTAACGATAGTCATGCTTTCAGTATTGACAATGGTATAGTTCATGATGGCGTTTGCTGCGGTAGAATTTCCTCCGCTGAACAATACGGTGTTGTCATTTAACCAGTAGCCGTTCATTACATTTCCTGTTACCGGAATGGCTGCAACTTCTGTCAGTATTGAGTTTTCAAGCTTACTTTTGCTAAATTTATTATTGGCGAGGTTGTAATAGAAACCATTTTTTAACAGGCGGCTCCAACCTGATATTTCTGTACCTTTTCCTACAGTTGTCACTACTCCTGTACTGAGGTCTCCTGTAGTCAGGAGGTATAATGCCGTGGGATTGTTCAGGCCCCCAACAATGGCAAATTTGTTGGCATCAGGCGTCGTGGTATCAACAGGGTTTTCTGTTTTTGAACTTTTCTTACAGGCGGCAAAAGATAAACTTGCTCCAAGGGCAAGCAGCGCTATCGTACGCATGGTCTTATTGGATGTTTTCATTTTTTATATTGTGTTTGATGTTTATACTTTGAAGAATGCTGGTTATCTGATGAAGTACCTGAATTTGATAAAGAATGCCCTTCCTGGCCTTTGAAGACGGAAATTATCGTAAGCCATGGTATCAAGGATATTTCTGGATTCCAGAGCGATGTTGTATTTGCCTTCCTGTACTGAGTAGGTTAGTGTTGCATTGTGGATGGTTTGTCCTGGGATCTGATCTTTACTGGCCACGGTTCCATGGGCTGGCCATGCGAGGTAGAAAAAGTGTGTATATTGAGTAAACCAGTTCAACTGAATTCTGCTCCCTTTGCCCAGTAAGTCATTTTTTCCGATACCCAGATCTGCATTTCCATATAACCAGGGCTGGTTTGGAAGTCGTTCATTAAAAGAACTGAGGTTTTGGTCCTTCTGGATCGCATTCATATAACTCGCATTGATCGTGAAGGATAACAGTCCTTTGTAATGATACCTCAGCTCGGCATCCAGTCCGGTAATGCGGATTTTTCCCATATTTTTATAGGAAGAGAAAACTCCACCGGGAATTTCCTGAATGAAATCTTTTGCATTGCGGTAAAAAGCAGATGCTTCCAGGGCAAAACGATGGTCGTTCAACTGTTTAGAAAAATAAGCGCCGAAGTTAATATTGTCGCTACTTTCCGGCAGCAGCAGCGGGTTGGCCAGAATCAGGTCTCCGTTTCCAAAGAGCTCCTCGACTTCCGGCAATCGGTAAGCATGTTCAAATGAAGCTTTAATCCCGATTTCTTCCGTTATCTTATAACGGGTTGCTAATCCATAACCATAGTAATTGCTGGTTTTATCGGCCTCTTCTTTTACATAACCGGTACTGTTAAAGTATTTTGCTGTTCGGATATAGCTGTGCAGGCGATAGTATTTGGCAAAAACTGACGTGCTTAGCCGTTCACTAAACAACTGGTTTTGCCAGGATAGTCCTAATATTCCTTTATCCAGTTTATTCGGCACATCCAGTGCATTTGCATTCTGGTTTGAGCTAAATGTTTCTAATCCTTTTCTTCTTCCGGCATTGAGGGTGTAATTCAGACTGAAAGAGTTATTTTGATCCAGGAGATAAGATAAATTTGTCCTTACAATGGCAAAGTTATTGGTGGATTTGAAGATGGACATCTGTCCTCTCTCTCCAAAATTCTTATCATAGGCAGTGATGTGACCAGACCAGTCATATCTTGCCGCGGAGGTATCTACAGTCGTATTCTTTTCTTTTGCATAAGTCGCGAAAAGACTTGCGCTCAATCCCTTTACAAAGAGGTCTGTTTTTTTAAATTTCAGACTGGGCATGATGAAATCTCCAAAGGAATGAAGTTTTCCATATACTTTTTCCTGTACTGCTCCAGTCTGACGTTCTTTATAGCTGGAAGAATAGAGCAGGCCTACCATCAGGACATCTGCCCAGCTCTTGTCGCGGAAACCAGCTTCTAATTGACCCATTCCTGAGTGGAAACCGTCGTTAAATCTTTTGAATTTTCCCGGAACATAACGGTGCTGATTGTAATCGTAAACTTCGATTCCTTTCATGGTGTAATCATTGTCAGCATAGTTGTAAAAACCATTTGCGTTGACGGTGAATCCTGTTTTTTCATCGGTGTGTCGTGCACTGAGTGCCGTTCTATGGCTGTTGAAAGAGCCATAGCTATAGCTCATATCCAGGTATTGTTTAACCTGCTGATTGGTAATTATATTTACCGCACCACCCAGTGCATCAGCCCCCAGCTCTACAGGTACCACGCCTTTGTATACATTTATTCTTTGGGCCAGGTTTACCGGAATATTGTTCAGTGTCATGGTACTTCCGAAGCTTTCCATCGGGATGCCGTCGATGAAAAACTTAACTTGTTTCCCGGAGAGTCCGTTGATGGAAAAGTTGAAATCCGAACCCATTCCGCCTGTTTCCCTTACCCGGATTCCGGTGCTTTTACTCAGTACCTGGTTCAGATCGGTGGAGGTATTCACCAGGTTTTTCAATTCTATTGCATTTGCATTGAATCCTGATTCAGCCAGTTTTCTTTTTTCAGTTTTCCCGACAACGTTTATGGTCTGCATTTGCTGGTCGTCATGCTGAAGGCTGATATCCAGGATCAGAAGCTGTTCACGGGCAGGGATGGATACATTTTGTTTTTTAGTCAGGTAACCGACCGCAGATACTTCTATGGTATATGATCCGGCTTTAATTGCAGAAAACTGATAGCTGCCATCCGCTGTACTTGCTGTTCCAAGTTTTAAGGAACGGATTCGGATAGATGCAGCTTCTATGGGTTGAAAATCAGTAGATTGAATTTTACCTCTGAGGCTGGATTGCCCGGAATTCTGGGCATAGGAGAAGAAATTAAGGGCACAAAAAAGCCCTGTCAGCAGAATTTTGTTAATTTGCATTGATTTTAATTATCAAACGTTAAATCACCCGTTTACCGGGCCGAACCGTACTGTTACCAGCAGTGCGGTTCATTTTTGTTAAACCTGTATTATATCGATTGTATTTTCTTGTTTATTCTCATGGCTACATTTAAGGGTAACAGATCTTCCAGATAACGTTGGTCTACCACAATAATTTCGGGAGATTTCCAGTCAACACGCACCGCAACATAGGTAATACCTGTTTTTAGGATATAATTTTTTGGTTTCGCTATACCTGAAGAACAGGTATTGAGAAACTGAAGGTTAATGTCATTTGGAGACTCATTTCTGACCAGCACGGCATCACAGAAGCTGACATCTCCTGAATACATAGATTGATTTAGAACCGCATGTACGTTGGTTTTTGGAAGTGCCGTCAGGATTAATCCACCGATATTTTTTTCTATTGTTCCATCTGTTCCGAAGTTTTTAATATTGACAAAAGTTGTCTTTATAGATTGGTTCTGATGGTAGAAGAAAAACAAAGCGGATAAACTGATCAAAAGGCTGGCAGCGATTCCATAGCGATACAGTTGAAGTCTTTTAATCCTGTTTTTCTGATCCTTTGCCAGGGTAGAACGATGAATGCTGTTCCAAAGGGACTGCTCTATTTCCTGTTCTTCTTCCAGACTGTGTAGGGAAGGGGGAGCTTCTTCATCCGAATCCATCCATGCCAGAACCTCCTGAATTTCTTCAGGGCTGCATAAGCCGGAGTGGTATTTTTTTAATAATTCTGCTGTGATGTTCTGATCGCCCATTACTATAGAGTAGACCGAAAGCAGAATTACCCCTACGTCTTATTTAGATTTTTTTTAAATAAGATGTGGACCTCGTTTTTTTATTTGAATTTAGGACAGAAGAGCAGATATGAAGATCCTGGAGAAACCGTTCCCCGGATTGTTAAACCTTTATTCAATTGATTACTTTTTGAATTGTAGCGATATACCTGTGCCTGATGTTCTTTTTCATTGACAATGAAATAAGCATTTTTCCCGTCAAAAAAGCCACTGGTACCCCAGATGAAATTTGGTTGATGCTGATCTTTTAATAAGAGCGTCAGGGTTTTCCTATACACATCGGCGACATAATAATCTGATTTTCCTGTAGACGGAACCGGAGCGCTGACCAGGATAACTTTACCATTTCCGGCAGCAGTTATTCCCAGCAAATGTAATCCGTTTAACAATTCAGAAAGGTTAAAAAAGTAATCTTTATCAAAAGCATTTGCAGTATTTCCGATTTTATAAAAAGCCGTTGTTGCGGTAGGGTGGTTACCATGGTAAAATACGGGAGAAGTGAGGATATACTGATCGCCCTTTTCATCCATAAAGGAATTGAACAGTCCGTTTATGGAAGTTCCGGGAAAGGCCGAGCGTGTGTCCTTTGTAATTTTCAGCTCATCCATACCCGGATAATTCAATATGGCGAGATAAGAAGTATCACTACAGTGGTTAAAATCAACGCCGAATGAGCTGTAGCCAAGGTATAACCTCCCATTATGATAACTGCTGAAAGTCTCATGCCTGCTCTGATCCTTAGCGACGGGTAAAGGCCAGGAGTCAGATTTTTTAAGTATCATTTGCGTTGGGTCGATGATAAGATATTTATCCCGGTTTGTCTTTCCTCGTCCACTGATATACAGTTCTCCCTGGCCGAGGTCCATGGTGTTTTCAATGAAGTTGAAATCTTTGAGCTGTAATTTTCCTGCTGGCTGTAATCCCTTGCGGTAGGTATACTTGCTCAACATTTCTGTCTTTTTATCAAGGCTAATCAAAAAACTATCCCGGAGGATGACACCCGCACCTAAAGTATTTGAAATGTCTATGCCTTGATCCGTATGGATTAATTCACCGGAATCCAGGCTGTTTAACCAGAGCAAGCGATCCTGAGTACGGGAGCCTTTTTCTGCATTAATCAGGAGTCCATATTGATATTGTTCTCCGGAATCGACCTGATTTCCGGCTTCTTTAGTCTGACAGGCGATGAGGCAGCTGCTGATCAGCAGGAGGGCGATATGGGTTATTTTCATTCGTTTTTATAAGCCGAAAGATGCTGACGGATGAACGAAAGGGCTTTTGTAATTTGGTTTTCTACGGTTTTTTCCGAAAGAAGAAGAGAGGCGGCAATCTGACGATTGTTCATCCCATTTTCCCGGCTTAACCTGTAAATCTGCTGGCACCGTTCAGGTAACTTCTCTACCAAGGATGCGATTTCTTTGGTGAGAAAGCTAAATGCAACCTGTTTTTCCGTAACTAAATCAGTATCCTTACAATAACGCATCGACTCCTCAAGATTTCTTTCCTGCTGAATTTTCTCCCGAAAATAGGTAGATATTTTAAATTTTATGGATCTGACCAGGTATTTTTCTATAGAATCAGAAATCTGTAGCTCATTGCGTCTTTCCCAGATAGACCTGAAAAGGTCATGGACCATGTCTTTGGAAAGATCCTGATCCTGAAGTTTTTGATAACAAAGGTAATAGAGTTTTTTCCAGTAGATTTTATAGACAAGGGCAAATGTCTCCTCATTGATCTGAAAAGGTAGTTCCTGTGCTTTTATTTCTGTAATATCTAACAATCCCCTGTGTGTAATCAGGCCAAAGGTAATGTTATTTAGATTTATTCAAAATAAAAAAATACAGATCTGCGAATTAAAAAAATAGACTGGGTGCCTGTTGCCGGAAGTGCGATATAGTATCTGTTTTTTGGCAAAACAATCATAAAAAACCGGCTTATCTCAGCCGGTTTTTTATGATGTAAATAGGTTGTCTTTATTTTAAAGTTCTCTGATCCAGATGTTACGGAAGCTCAACGGTTCACTTTTATCTCCATGAGATTGTAGTTTAATAGGAGATGGGCCATGTGCTTGTTTATACGATGGTAATCCCACATATTGAGTCGGACCTTTCAATTCAAAACCATTCTGTACGACTACGCCGTTATAAATTACAGTTACTTTTGCCGGACTTTTCAGGGAACCATCAGTATTGAATGTCGGAGCAGTCCAGATGACATCATAGGTTTGCCATTCTCCCGGTTTCCTGGCCGGGTTGAACAGGGGAGTAGTTTGCTTATAAATGCTTCCAGCCATCCCATTGGTATAGGTTTTATTGTTGTAAGCATCCAGGATTTGTAATTCGTAGCCCAGGTCCCCTTTTCCTATTGAAGCCAGGAAAAGCCCGCTGTTGCCACGAGACTGGCCTTCGCCGGTAATATTTGCCGGAACTTTCCATTCCAGGTGAAGCTGATAATTATTGAAAGATTGTTTGGTTTCAATATTTCCGGTGGTTTTGTCTACCGTCATTTCTCCTTTTGCTACTTTCCATTTTGCAGGTTGTGAGCGGTCGTCTGTCATTACCCATTGGTCCAGGTTTTTACCATCGAAAAGGATGATGGCATCTGAGGGCGCATTGCCGGCCGTTTTTGCAGGAGTTACAACCACTGGTACAGGGGTATAAAACTCAGTATCTTCATGTTTTGCATTTTCCTGTGCCTTCGTAAATCCGGCTGTTCCCAGTAGCAAAGCGGAGGTTAGTATTGCGCTATTTAAGTTCATAGTTGATAATTTAGCTTAAGATTTAAGGCTAATATACAATTATTGATCGCGGTTTTATTTCAAAAATTCTCCAATCAGGTTTTGTCGCTCATTTGTTGCAAGATCAATTAGCTCAAAGCGTTTAGCAGAGGTAAAAGAGCCTATGTCAGTATCGCTGTTGATGTGAATTGTACCTAATAAAATGACGTATTTACAAGTGTATTTAGTCTGGCTGACCAATTCATTGATCCTTTTATCAATGGCTTCATAAATCACCTCAGTTGCTTCCTTCAAAGGATGCCCGGCATTGACAATTCTTGCTTTTTCTTTTAACAGGATTTGTTCAATTGTATTCATTTGATAATCCATATCATTTAGGTTGCCGGGGATGATGCCATTATTGAGTAATTTATTTAAAGCGCCCTTTGCCGCCCCGCAACAACCTGTCCCTTTATGTTGTCCGTATCTATGGATCTCACCAACAACTCCTTCTTTTGAAATGCCAATATGAGGGCCATAGTAAACAAAGACTGCACCTTCATCGGGAACATGACTGGCAAAAGCCCCCATTCCGGTTAGCCCGGTGAAGGGGAATCCATCCAGACCTCCCATTTTAAATGGCCCCAGAAATTCACTCGCCCTGACCGGGTATTGAATGCTGTTCACATCATCACTACAAATGCTATCGGCCAGCATAATCTGGGAAGGCTCGAGGTCCAGTCGCTCTTCTACGAAGTCGATCAGGCAGTTGACGCTGTCTATGGTGGTAATTGCATTGGGGTAATGGGTACGGACCAAGGCCAGTTTTTCTCTTTTTTTCATGGGGCTGATTTTATAAGATAATGTTGTTTTTAGGTTGAAGTGCAGGAGGTAAATCTGTTTCCCCCAGCATTTCTCTCATGTCTATTTCTATTGTTCTGCTCATTTGAGAAATAGGTACATCATTCGCATTTCCTTCAAAAGGGTTTTCTGTACTTTCTCCCACCACTTCTAATGAGGTGTACACCCAGGATATCAGGACACTGAAAGGAATGACCATCCAGACCATATTTCCTTTCATAATACCCTCCATGCCCTCATTGAGTTTGTCAAATTCTTTAAGTAAGCCAAATGGGAGCAGGAAACAGAAAAGTTTAATGAAAAATCCATTGATGGTTGCGAACTGACGCGGGTAGGGGAAGTTTTTGATTCTTTCACTTCTTCCCTGATGGTCGTAAAATTCTTTCACCATTCTTTCCATCTCTACAAACTGGTAGCTGTCCAGCAATTGCCGGTCGAATAAGGATCTGATGGTTTTCGATTGGAGGCTCATCAATTGTACTGCCCGGTTTTTGGTGGTTAAGATATAACGGAGTTCTGCTGCAGGAAGGTATTTTGCCAGTTCTTCATCAAGTGTGGTTTCTCTTTCCGGTATGGTATAGAATTTTTTATACTCCTGATTTGATCTGTTGGTGCTATTTTCCCAGACACGACTTTCTCTCATTTGATAACGTAGTGCAGTTAACCAGGCGAAATGCCGGTACACCAGCTGTTTTGTTTCGTGGGGCTGATGGGTTAGAAAATCCCTGCTCATCACTCCCCATGATCTGCTGCTGTTGAGAATTGATCCCCATATTTGTCTTGCTTCCCAGGTCCTGTTATAGGTCTGGGTATTCTTAAAGCCCACAATAAATGCAGTCGCTGTGCCTAAGAGTGCGACTACTGTCCATGGAATGGCCAGCCATTTTACACCCAGGCCTTCGTAAAGCAAGGTGGGGACTGCCCCAATCAGGAGCACCCAATAAATGGTTCTCCTTGTCCAGACAAGGAATTCTTTTAATTGATAGGATCTGCCAATGTGCATAATTTAATGTTGATCTGGTTTTGAACTGAATTTACTGATGATGATGCCAACCAGCACTACGGTGTAGAACTGACCGATAATGCCAAAAGAATGCTTTTCATCCTTAAGAGTGTTGGTGTACTGATTTGAAGGTGGTGATTTTTCTCATTTTGGTCGGATGATTTTTTGCAGACATTTGTTCGGTTCCTGAAATTTATCAAAAATTAAACCAAGTTGTTTTGGTATGGTCAGATTGCCCGGTTCAGGGAATGATAGAATGCTATCGGGTGATATCAGAGGAATGAAATTCACATAAATCACCATTTTGGAATTTCCTTAAAGAATCTTAACGAGATAAAACCGCTCAATCACTTGATTACGGGTATGGTAATTCAGGAATTTAGGTTTTAGTCTGGTGATGCGGAAATAGTCGAAGCTTTTCAGAATTTTGGTGTTGTAAATCGTCTTCAGGACAGAAAATTCTGACTCCGGGATATATACCACCATGCTTTTGTCGCTCTTTTCCTTTTTCAGTTCTTCATAGCCAGACAGATATCCGATTTCTCCGGGTGCATAAAAATCGAAAGCATCAGAAGCATTCATAAGAATTTTTGGCTGTGTTCCCGGATGTTGTTCCTGCAGCCATTTCCCTGCCTTCATCCCTGCCTGGTATTCCAGAAGGGCAGGATAAAAGAATAGATAAAGAAATCCCATCAGGGAAATGGATAGCAAAGTGCTTCTTGCCATGATGGTCTGTACAGATGTGCCTTTGAACAGTACAAAAGCAAGGATCAGAAGAAGCAGTAAGCTCCCGATGCAGAGAAATGGTGAAGGAACGCGAAATAACAGGGCAATTGAAGAAAGCATTGCCGTTATGATCAGGAAAAGAACATTCTGAATCCCGAAAAATACTTTGAGACCTTTTGATTCCAGCCGGCACAGGTATGCTGCGGTAAGGATCGAAAACTGAGGGAAAATGAGCAGGATGTAATGTGGCAGCTGGAATTTAGAAAAAGAAAAGATGACAAAGGAAACCAGTGCACTCGCCCAGATGATGATGCCTTCCATAGGGATCTGATCTCTGTTTTTCTTTTTTACCAACTGAGCGATGGCAGTGTAAAACAAGATTGACCAGGGTAAAAATGCCCATAAAGTGGTATGAAGGAAAAAAGAAACATCCCCTTTTCCTTTGATTGGGCCATTATTGAAAAAGCGTCCAAACTGACTGTCCCAAAAGAAAAACTTTAGGCCTGAAACACCCTGTTGTCCGAATACTGTTTTTTCCGGATGCAGATCAAACTGTACATATAAGGTATAAAGCTCCGGACTGATAAATATCAGAATCAAGACCAAAGCAATCCACCATTTTGGTTTCAGGAGTTCCCGGTATTGCTTGCTGACAGCCCAATAAATGAGGAAGCCTGCAAAAACAGGAATCAACACAAAGATGCCTTTTATCATGACGGCACAGGCGGCAAAAAAAGACCCGGCTATAATATGCCAGAAACTGCGCTGCTGAGCTTTGTAATAGTGGTAGATGCTGGCGATAACAAATGTCGTAATATAGGTTTCAGCCCTTACATCAAAGCTGGAGATAATCAGGTGAAGTGCGGTGCTATAGATCAGTACACTAATTAATGCCGTTTTCTGGTCATAAATTGCTTTTGTGAAAAGGTATAAATGCCAACAGCCCAGTAAGCCCGCAAGAAATGAAGGCAGCTTGTAGGCAAAGGCAGAAATTCCGAAAATTTTATAGGATGCTGCTGCGAGCCAAAACGTGAGATGTGGTTTGTCCAGCCAATCTGTACCACGTAAATAGAGGTTGATCCAGTCATTTTTTAGAACCATTGTCTTGGCTATCGTCGCGTATAAAGCTCCATCAGGTTCCATTAAATCCCCAAAGAGTGCCGCTGTACTTACGATAGTAACGAGGATGATCAGGAGCAGGTACAACTGGTTTTCCGTTATTTTCATTGGAATATATTTGTTTTTCTATTGATTTTTGATCTCGTCATTAATGAACCAGCAGCAAGATAATTTTTGAACAATACCTCAGCTTTAAAGCCGTATTAAATGATTGTTATGATTTTAAGGTACAGGTGATTAGGTTGCTGCATTTTCAATCGGGATGATCAGTAACTCATACTCAATTTTTATTTTCTATTTTAGAGTCAGCAATTATCATGATCCTACAGCTGACCTGGCGAAATGGATCTGACTTGCAAATGATGGCTTCGTAACCGCTAAAAAAAATATATTCAATGAACAATAAAGCGACCTGGACTTATAACATTAAGGGAATCCGGACTCCTGGAGTTTCTCAGATGCTGGTGCATGAGAATCTTGTATTTATAGCGGTTCATTATGCCAAGGCTGGATTTTATGAAGGCAAGTTGTTGTGTTTAAGTTTAAATACAGGGGAATTGCAATGGGAATTTGTCACTGATCATGTGATCAATTCAAAAGTTTCGGTTTCAGGTGATCAGGTGTACCTGGCCGCTTTTGACGGACATGTGTACGGACTTAATCTGGCGGATGGTCAGCTACGCTGGAAATTTCATACCGGAAAAAATATGTTTTCCTCGCCGGCAGTTGTTGGTGATAAACTGATCTGTTGTGAAACCCATACCGGCAATTTCACCTATTGTCTGGACCGACATAGTGGTCAAAAGATCTGGGAGTTAAAAACTGGTGTGGCGGTAGCCTCAAGTCCGTTAGTTTATAAAGACCTGATTTTTCATGGTAGTAACAGTCCACTTTTTTTTGCAATAGACCTGAATACAGGGATAGAAAAATGGAGATATGAAGCCGATGGGTATTTTGCCGGCAGCCCGAATCTTTTAGGAGATCAGGTGATTACAGGATGTTTAAATGGATCTGTATATGTATTTGAACCTTTCACGGGCCAGATCGTTACACAATTCCAGACCGGAGGTGCTATTTACCGGAAACCTATAATAGAAAACAAACATATCTTCATTGGCAATGAAGCGGGTGTATTCAGT
The DNA here is from genome assembly GCF_001721645.1 of Pedobacter steynii. Taxonomy (NCBI): domain Bacteria; kingdom Pseudomonadati; phylum Bacteroidota; class Sphingobacteriia; order Sphingobacteriales; family Sphingobacteriaceae; genus Pedobacter; species Pedobacter steynii. Next base: position 4,798,184 of record NZ_CP017141.1, read on the forward strand.
TCGCTGACTACTTCTGGTCAATCCATCTCTGTGGACTGGACCTATCAGGTCCCTGAAATCATCAGCACCAATGCCTGCATTGCCAATGGACAGGTTTTATTTGGCAGTGCAGATGGTCACGTGTATTGCCTGGATAAGGAAGATGGAGCACTGATTGACAAAAAAAACATGAAAAGCATTGTCAGAGACATCATGCTGACGGATGAATTTTTCCTGATCGGTGCTGATAAAGGTCAGCTTTCTGCATTTGAGCGGGAGAGCTAAGCTGTGATAGGAACTCTGCTCTTTTATCTTTTCTCTCTGATTGCTTTAAACTCGGATCCGGTTTTCCATTTTGGAAAAGTCTGTTCTGTGCTCAGACGATAACCCATATCAAATAACAACCGCACATCTTCTACCATACCACTCATTTCCCAGGTTTTCTCATCGAAATTATCCTGAGGGGAGTGGTACCTGGTTTTGATATAGTCCTGGGCTTGTTTCATGCCCCATTCTTTTCCATGGGCTACGTTGTCTACCCCTGAACCTGTAAACAGAGAAGGAATGCCCACTTTTGCAAAATTGAAATGGTCAGAACGGTAATATAAACCGGAGGAAGGAACGGGATCAGCAACAATGATCCTTCCTTGTTTTTTAGCAGATAAAGCCGCATAATCTTCCAGTTCCGACTGTCCGTAACCGTAAATCACAATGTCTTTGGTTTTTCCGGCAAGTCCCATCATGTCCATATTGATGTTTGCTACAGATTTCTGCACCGGGAATACCGGATGTTTTGCATAATATTCAGAACCGAGCAAGCCTTGTTCTTCTCCGGTGAAAGAGATAAACAGGATCGACCTTTCCGGTTTTACCTTTGCTTTTTTAAAGGCTGAAGCGAGCTCTAATAATGCCGCAACACCTGTTGCATTGTCTACTGCGCCATGATATACCGAATCTCCTTTTATGATTTCTCCGACACCAAAATGGTCCCAGTGCGCAGAATAGATCAGGGCCTCATCAGCTTTCTTTGTTCCGGGGATCAGGGCAAGTACATTATTTGATACCGATCTTTTGATACTGGTTTTGATCTTCAGGGAAGTAGTCAAATCTAAATCAACAGCTTTAAACCCGGGTTTCAATGCCTCTTTAAACAACAAGCTCCCGTCTTTACCGGCAAGCGTAAAGAGTTGTTTGGCAATGTCGAGACTAATCCATCCTTCTACGGTGGCCCTGGATGTATTCTGATCAGCAGCTTCCAGTTGTAATTTTGATTTTGACCAGCCACTTCTGACTACAGACCATGGATATCCGGCAGGAATATCGTCATGGATGATGAGAATTCCTGTGGCACCTTGTCTGGCTGCTTCTTCAAATTTATAGGTCCAGCGACCGTAATACGTCATGTTTTTTCCTTTGAACAAGCTGGAATCAGACAAGCCCGGATCGTTGATCATCACCACAACTGTTTTTCCTTTGACATCTAAACCGGCATAATCATTCCAGTTGTATTCCGGCGCTACAATTCCATAACCTGCAAAGACCAGGGGGGAATTGGTGATGCTGACTTCTGCAGCTGCATGTTTGGTTCCGGCAACAAAACCGGTCAGAAGTTCAGCAGTGACCGATCCGTTTTTTCCTTTGATAACTAATTTTTCTTCTGGAATGGATTTAATGTCTACCATGGGTACTTCCTGAAAAAAACTCTTTCCGTTTCCTGGTTTCAGATTTAATTTTTCAAACTCCGTTTTCAGGTAATTGATGGTTTTGGTTTCTCCCAGGGTAAAAGGCTTGCGGCCTTTAAATTCATCTGAGGCTAAAATGCGGATATGTTTTGCGAA